>NZ_CP066226.1:12500-4690817 GCF_016350185.1 Lysinibacillus sp. C5.1 | reverse complement strand
GCTGCTATTCTCCTTTACAGTTCAATACATATACAGCAATAAAAAAATATAGTGCATTTATGTGATAAGTAAATACGTTCATTTTACGACTAATCCACAAAATCACAAGTTGTGGATAATACTTAACCAAAGGCTGTGATAAAAATTATCCACAGCATATCAACAGTTGTGGATAAAAGATTAGTTCGTTTTAGTTTTCAACAAAGTGAAGCACAGTAATCGTATCAGAAAAACAAAGCTATTTCAATAGTTTATGAAACTTATCCACATAACTTTGATTTACTCACTTTCAAGTTGTCCACAAGCACTGCTTATGTGAAAAAGCTGTAGATAACAGTTGTGGATAAAAAATAATGCAAAAAATACTATACACAAGTCTGTGTAAAAAAAACAAGTATTCTGTGGATAATTTAAAAGAGAGAAAAGGGAAACATAGAATTGGCGATTTGAAAGAAATTTATAAAATACATTGACAAAATAGCTAATTACTTTATATAATATGCAGGTCTGTATGTTGAAAAATTCAACTTTCATTCAGGAGGTGTCTATATACAATGAAACGTACTTACCAACCAAAGAAACGTAAGCACAGCAAAGTTCACGGTTTCCGCGCACGTATGAGCACGAAAAACGGTCGCAAAGTTCTTGCTGCTCGTCGTCGTAAAGGAAGAAAAGTTTTATCAGCATAAAATAAGTCCACTGAGCCACATCAGTGGTCTTTTTTTTCTTTATTTTTTGAAGCCGTTAAGGATCAAAAGAATAATTCAGTAGCAGGTGAAAGTAATGAAAAAACGCCAACGAGTGAAAAAGAATGAGGATTTTCAAAAGGTGTTTAAAAAGGGGAAATCTTTCGCGAATCGGCAGTTTGTCGTTTATTTTTTGCCGAAAGAGGGACAAACAGAATTTCGTGTAGGGTTATCTGTTAGTAAGAAGCTTGGGAATGCGGTAACACGCAACCAAATTAAACGTTATATTCGACAAAGTATTCATGAGTTAAAAGATGAATTAAAGACGAATATGGACTATGTTATTATCGCCAGACATCCGGCGGCCACTATGGATTTTCATGAAGTGAAACAAAGTTTGCAGCATGTACTACGAATTGCTAGAGTATTGAAGAAATCGTAAGACATTCAGCAACCAAAGTGGCGATAAAGTACACTTTTAAAAGGTTCTACAATAACTTATGTAAATGTAGATAGTCCCTTTACTGCATGAGCACATTTTAATTGGCATATTTAGTAGAGTGAAAGCTAATTTGCATGATAAAATAACTGATAACTTTATTCAGTTGAAAAAATAAAATTGAATAGAGACAATGCATATAGATTTTAGAAAAGTGAATAGTATTTGTAGGGGGAAGACGGTTGAAAAAACAACTTTGGGTAATTTTGTCGCTAGTATCAGTAGCATTACTACTATCTGGGTGTACAGAATTTAACGATCCAATATCCAAAGATAGCCAAGGCTTCTGGAATGAATTCATTGTTTGGCCGTTAGTATCAGCGATAAAATATTTTGCTGATTTACTTGGTACGTATGCATGGGGGATTATTGCAGTAACAATTATTATTCGTTTAGCAATTCTTCCATTGATGATTAAACAAACAAAGAGCTCGAAAAAAATGCAAGAAATTCAGCCAAAATTGAAGGAATTGCAGAAGAAGTATGCTTCTAAGGATGCACAAACACAGAAACAGTATCAGCAAGAAATGATGAAGCTGATGAGTGAGTCTGGTGTAAACCCAGTTGCTGGATGTTTACCAGTAATCATTCAAATGCCAATTTTAATTGGTTTTTATCACGCAATTAGTCGAATGAACGCTACAGCTGCTTTTGATTTAGGAAATTTCTTTATCTTCCCATTAGCAGACCCTGCGCCAGCTTTAGCAATTATCGCTGGTATTATGCAATTTTTCGTATTACGTACGGGCCCAGCAATGGACAACCCTCAGATGAAAATTATGATTTACATTATGCCATTCATGATCATCGGTTTTGGTATGGCATTACCAGCTGCATTATCACTTTATTGGGTAATCGGGAACATTATCTCGATTCTTCAAAACCTGTATATTTATAAACCTTGGCAAAACAACAAAACACAACCTGCTCAAAATGGAGGGGCTAAAAAGTGAAACAACTTACGCAAATAGGCGCAACAACACAAGAAGCGATCTCATTGGCGTTACAGAAACTTGGCAAAACCCGTGAACAAGTAGATGTTGAAGTTTTACAAGAAGGTAAAAAAGGATTTTTAGGTTTTGGAGCACGTTCTGCAGAAGTACGTGTGACTGTAAAAGAAATACAAGCTCGTCCAACTACAGAAATAGTAAAAGTAGCTGAGCAAGACGAAACGGCTAAAGAACAATTGAACGAACAAAAAGTAGTGGATGACGTTGCAAAATTAAGTTCACAAGTTTCGGAACAACCAATGGACATCGAAGCTGTTCAACAAGCCATTAAAGAGGAAGAAGATAACACTGTAAATCCAATTGAAGAAGCAAAAGCTTATATAGTAAGTATAGCGGAGCAATTGGGAATTCAAGATCTTGACATTGAAACGGCCCGTGAAGGTAAATATGTGCTGTTTCAATTGAAAAGTGAGAAGGCTGCATTACTTATAGGGAAACGCGGTCAAACGTTAAATTCTTTACAACAATTAACACAACTCGTTTTAAATAAAACCGCTAAACAATTCTTAATGGTGAAATTAGACGTAGAAAACTATCGTGAACGTCGACAACAAGCCTTAGAGCAACTGGCGGATCGTATGGCTGACAAGGCACTTCGGTTAAATCAACGTGTGGCATTTGAACCGATGCAATCATACGAAAGAAAAATTATTCATAATCAATTAGCGAATCGTCTGGATATAGAAACATATTCAGAAGGCACAGAACCAAACCGCTATTTAGTTATTGAACCAGTAAAGAACGCTTAGACTTTCTTTACGTAAAGGCATACAGACATATGCTAAAAAGACCGGTCATTTTATCGTTATGATAAAGTGACCGTTTTTTACTGTCTGAAAAACAGGAAGATTATGAAGCAATGTGACCAGTCGTAAAATGTCGGATATTGAACGTTTAAAGCGAAAATGATGAAGGGTAAGTAAATTTTTATTTATCCACAAATGGAAATGATCCTTACTTTAGATTTTATCGAAAATATGTTAGTCTAAGATGTTAGAAAGTGTTGATCGGTTTTATTTATCCACATGTGGATAACGTTAAGGAGGTAATAAAATGGAGTTCGATACAATTGCTGCGATATCCACACCGATGGGTGAAGGAGCTATTGCCATAGTTCGCATAAGTGGTGATGAAGCAGTAGCTATTGCAGATAAGATTTTTAAATCGCCTGGTGGAAAAAGTTTAAAGAAGCAGGCTTCACATACAATTCATTATGGACACTTAGTCGATCCTAAAACAAATGAGGTAGTAGAAGAAGTAATGCTATCGTTAATGCGAGGACCAAAAACGTTCACGCGTGAGGATGTAATAGAGATCAACTGCCATGGAGGACTCGTTTCAGTTAATCGCGTATTAAAATTAGTATTAACAAATGGGGCAAGATTGGCAGAGCCAGGTGAATTTACAAAACGTGCGTTTTTAAATGGGCGTATTGATTTATCACAGGCCGAAGCAGTAATGGATTTAATTCGAGCGAAGACAGATCGTGCGATGAATGTCGCACTTGGTCAAATGGATGGGAAATTATCTCGCCTTATTGGAGATTTGCGCCAAGCATTGCTAGAGACTTTAGCGCAAGTAGAGGTTAATATAGATTATCCAGAGTATGATGATGTAGAAGAAATGACAGTGCCCGTATTACTTGAAAAATGTACATGGGTACGTAATGAAATCATTAAACTTTTACAAACATCCTCTCAGGGCAAAATTTTACGTGAAGGCTTATCGACGGTTATTTTAGGACGACCAAATGTAGGGAAATCTTCACTTTTAAATAGTTTAGTGCAAGAAAATAAAGCAATTGTGACAGATATTGCAGGTACAACTCGTGATATTATAGAAGAGTACGTAAATGTACGTGGGGTACCACTTCGTTTAGTCGATACAGCCGGCATTCGTGAAACAGAAGATATTGTGGAGCGAATTGGCGTTGAACGTTCTCGTGAGGCGTTACGTAGCGCAGACTTAATTTTATTCGTACTAAATTATGCGGATGAATTAACGATTGAGGATGAACGTCTATTCGAAACAATTGAGGCGATGGATTATATCGTCATTGTCAATAAAACCGATTTACCGCAAAAAATTGATTTAGCCCGTGTAAAAGCATTAGCAGGTAGTCATCGTATTGTGACAACTTCTCTTTTACAAGAAGAGGGAATAGCAGAGTTAGAGGAAGCAATAGCTGCATTATTCTTCGAGGGTCAAATTGAAGCGGGCGATTTAACATATGTATCGAATGCACGTCATATTGCATTACTCCACCAAGCGCAAGCGACGGTAGAGGACGCACTAGCTGCAGCACAGGCTGGTGTACCTGTTGATATGGTGCAAATAGATGTAACAAGAACGTGGGAGATACTTGGTGAAATTATTGGAGATACGGTGCAAGAAAGCCTTATCAATCAACTATTTTCACAGTTCTGTTTAGGGAAATAATTCTACTAGAGAAGGGAAGATACGAGCATGCCAACACAGTATGAGGCAGGCACGTTTGATGTGATTGTTATAGGGGCAGGACATGCAGGTTCAGAAGCTGCCTATGCTGCTGCTAAAATGGGTGCCAACACGCTCATGCTAACAATCAACTTAGATATGATTGCATTTATGCCATGTAACCCATCAATCGGTGGCCCTGCAAAAGGGATTGTCGTTCGTGAAATTGACGCACTAGGTGGGTTAATGGGGAAAGTTATAGATAAAACGCATATTCAAATGCGTATGTTAAATACAGGGAAAGGTCCAGCTGTACGTGCACTACGCGCCCAAGCGGACAAAGTACTCTACCAACACGAAATGAAACGTGAGTTAGAAGAAAATGAAAATTTAACAATTCATCAAGCAATGGTAGAAGAGCTTATTATAGAAGATGGTGAAGTAAAAGGCGTTATTACACAAATTGGCGCAATTTATCGTGCCAAAGCAGTAGTTGTAACAACGGGTACATTCCTTCGTGGTGAAATTATTATCGGAGACATGAAATATTCAAGTGGTCCAAATAACCAACAGCCATCCATTCGCTTAGCGGACAATTTAAAAGAATTAGGCTTTGACCTTGTACGCTTCAAAACAGGTACACCACCTCGTGTCAATAGCCGTACAATTGATTATTCAAAAACAGAAATACAACCAGGCGATGATGTACCACGCGCATTTAGCTTTGAAACAACTGAATTTATCATGGACCAACTGCCATGTTGGCTAACATATACAAGCCCTCAAACACATGAAATTATTGAGGCAAATTTACATCTTTCACCGATGTACTCAGGTATGATTAAAGGAACAGGCCCGCGCTATTGTCCTTCAATCGAAGATAAAGTCGTACGATTTAATGATAAGCCACGCCACCAAATTTTCTTAGAACCAGAAGGTCGCAATACAAGAGAAGTGTACGTCCAAGGTTTATCGACAAGCTTACCTGAACATGTGCAACATCGTTTGTTAAAATCCATTCCAGGATTAGAACAAGCTGAAATGATGCGTGCTGGTTACGCAATCGAATACGATGCTATCGTTCCAACACAATTATGGCCAACATTGGAAACAAAACGCATTAAAGGTTTATATACAGCCGGTCAAATTAACGGAACATCTGGCTATGAAGAAGCAGCTGCTCAAGGTTTGATGGCGGGGATGAACGCTGCTGCCAATGTCCTTGGTAAAGAAGAACTGATTTTAAGTCGTTCAGAAGCTTACATCGGTGTATTAATCGACGATTTAGTAACAAAAGGTACAAATGAGCCATATCGTCTCCTAACATCTCGTGCTGAATATCGTTTACTACTTCGTCATGACAATGCCGATTTACGTTTAGTTGAACGTGCTTACAAAATGGGCATGATATCACAGCAACGTTATGAACAATTCATGGAGAAAAAAGCGTTAATTGAAAATGAAATTGCACGCCTTCGTGAAGTAATCATTAAACCAAATGAAACAACACAAGCTGCCATTCGCTCTGTAGGTGGTAGTGAACTGAAAGATGGTATACGTGGCGCCGATTTATTAAAACGTACGGAAATGCATTATGATTTAGTGTCTTCGTTAATACCAGCTGAAATTGAATTTTCTGATGAAGTGAAAGAACAAATCGAAATTCAGCTAAAATATGAAGGTTATATTGAAAAAGCATTGCAACAAGTTGAAAAGCTTCATAAAATGGAAAATAAAAAAATTCCAGAGAACATTGATTATGATGCCATTTCAGGTCTTGCAACAGAAGCACGACAAAAATTAAAACAAGTAATTCCGCTTTCCATTGCACAGGCGTCTCGAATTTCAGGGGTAAATCCTGCAGATATTTCGATTCTACTTGTTTACATTGAACAAGGGAAAATCGCACGTGTAAGTGGCGAATAATAGCGCAACAACAAAGTGAATAAGAGGCGGGCATACCATTGTGCCCGCTTCCTATTTTTAAGGCTATATTATCCTTCAACGTTTTGTTATGTGCGACCAAACAAATATTGAGCCATTTTTTAAAGGAGACCTTACATGAACGAACAACAATTTATTGAGGCATTGAAGGACAAGGGGATAGAACTTTCTGACAAGCAACTAGCACAGTTCAAAAAGTATTTTGAACTGCTTGTCGAGTGGAATGAAAAGATGAACCTAACAGCAATCACAGATTTTGAAGGTGTCTATCTAAAACATTTCTATGATTCTATTAGTGCCTCATTTTATTTTGATTTTACACAGGTAACAACCGTTTGTGATGTAGGAGCTGGAGCTGGTTTTCCTAGTATTCCAATTAAAATCTGCTTCCCACATTTACAAGTAACAATTGTAGATTCTTTAAATAAACGCATTACATTTTTAAATCATTTAAGTGAAGAATTACAGTTAGATCATATGCATTTTGTCCATGCCCGTGCAGAAGAATTTGGTCAAAATATTAAATATCGTGAACAATTTGATGTTGTAACAGCCCGTGCAGTAGCTCGCTTGTCTGTACTATCAGAATTATGTGTACCACTAGCAAAACAGGGTGGTTACTTTGTTGCGTTAAAGGCTGCGGCAGGTCCAGAAGAATTAAAAGATGCAAAAAAAGCATTGGTCACTTTAGGTGTGACATTAAAAGAAGAATTTTCTTTTACTTTACCTGTTGAAGAAAGTGAACGTACTTTATATGTTTTTGATAAAATAAAAGGAACGCCAAAAAAATATCCGCGTAAGCCTGGTGTACCAAATAAAACACCTATTCAATAATTAGTGTTTCATGTGAAACTTCTCAAACTGGAAAAATATTTTCTCTAGTTTGAGCATACATACTAGTTATGGATGGTTCACGCAAATGACATCTATGAACTATATACATTTTAGGAAATATAATAAATAATAATAGAATGAGACAGAGCAAGATAGTTACTTAAAGGTGGTGCCACTTGGATGAAAAGTCCTTTTTCACGTTTTTTTGGAGGCGGAAATAAAGCAGAGCCTATTGTGGAAAATGAAGTAGAACAAGCAGAGGCGGTTCGTGCAACAGAAGAGGTCATTAAGCTTCCAATCGATCAAATCGTACCAAACCGTTTTCAGCCACGTACTATTTTTGATGACGAAAAAATTGAAGAATTATCTAGAACCATTCATACCCATGGTGTGATTCAACCAATTGTTGTACGTAGCACAGCAAACAATCAATATGAAATCATCGCCGGTGAGCGTCGTTACCGCGCAATGAAAAAGCTGCAATGGACAGAAGTTCCTGCGATTGTACGGAATTTAACGGATAAGGAAACAGCATCAATTGCATTAATTGAAAACCTTCAACGTGAAGAGTTAACGGCAATTGAAGAGGCAGTGGCCTACCAAAAATTATTAGAGCTTCATGAGCTAACACAAGAAGCTCTTGCCCAACGACTAGGAAAAGGACAATCCACGGTAGCCAATAAATTACGTCTATTAAAGCTTCCTGAAGAAGTGCAGCAAGCTATATTAAAGCGTCAAATTTCTGAAAGACATGCACGTGCACTAATTGCTATTAAAGATCAAACATTACAATTAGAAGTTTTGCATCAAGCGATTGAGCATGATTGGAATGTTCGCCAATTAGAAGAGCACATCCATGCATTATTACATCCAGAAGCGGTGGATCAAGAAGAAGCCATTCCTAAAAAAGTGAAGCCGAAAAGAAAAGCAATAAGTAAGGATGTCCGCATAGCCCTAAATACGATTAAACAATCACTATCAATGGTGACAAAAAGTGGTATAACGGTTAAGACAGAAGAAGAAGATACAGAAGAATACTATCAAATTACAGTAAAAATACCTAAAAAGAAGAAATCTTAATTTAATTATATTAAAAAAGTAATTTGTACGGTTTTATATGTGGAATACAGGGGAGGATCTTAGAAATAAATCTAAGATGCCTCCTTTTTTGTATATATTCTTAATATTTTATACAACTCTGTTGAGTTTTTTTGATAGAATGATAAGTAAGATAACGGTATTGAACAATGATTTTACAAATGGATTTGTCAAAGCAAACTTTGATAGATGAAAGCAGGTGCTTTTAAATGGGTAGAATTATAGCAATCGCCAATCAAAAGGGTGGCGTAGGTAAAACAACAACATCGGTCAATTTAAGCGCTTGTCTAGCATATTTAGGAAAAAAAGTGCTATTGATTGATACAGATCCACAGGGCAATACAACAAGTGGACTGGGCATTAATAAAGGGGAAATACAAAGTTGTATTTATGATGTACTAATCGATGACGAAAACGTTGAAAATGTCGTCCAACAAACAAATGTTGAAAATCTATATATCGTCCCTGCAACCATTTCTTTAGCGGGAGCAGAGATTGAATTAGTTTCAACGATTTCTCGTGAAGTACGCTTAAAGCATGCACTTCAAGACATTAAAGAAGACTATGACTATATTATTATTGATTGCCCACCATCATTAGGGCTACTAACAATTAATGCATTAACCGCGTCTGATGCACTGATAATTCCTGTGCAATGTGAATATTATGCATTAGAAGGGTTAAGTCAATTATTATCGACTGTGCGTTTAGTGCAAAAGCATTTGAATCAGCAGTTATATATTGATGGCGTATTATTAACAATGCTTGATGCAAGAACCAATTTAGGGTTACAAGTAATTGATGAAGTGAAAAAATATTTTCAAGATAAAGTATATAAAACGATTATTCCTCGTAATGTACGATTAAGTGAGGCTCCAAGTCATGGACAGCCTATTATTATTTATGATGCAAAATCAAGAGGTGCTGAAGTTTATTTAGAGATGGCGAGGGAAGTGATAAAAAATGGCTAAAGGTTTAGGAAAAGGTATTGGTGCTCTATTTCCAGGAGAATCGTTAGAACAAAGTGAAAAAGTAGAAGAACTACAACTAAAGCTAATAGTCGCAAATCCATTTCAGCCTCGTAAAATATTCGATGAAGAAACATTACAAGAATTAGCTGATTCAATTCAGGAACACGGTATTTTACAACCAATTGCTGTACGGAAAAAAGGACAAAAATATGAAATTGTAGCAGGAGAACGTCGTTATAGAGCGGCACAGTTAGCAGGCCTAGAATTACTGCCAGCGATTGTTAAAGAACTGACGGACTCACAAATGATGGAGCTTGCTATTTTAGAAAATTTACAACGTGAAGATTTAACAGTTATTGAAGAGGCAGAAGCATACCAAAGTCTAATGGAAAACTTACATCTAACACAGGAGGAGTTATCTAAACGCTTAGGTAAGAGTAGACCGCATATTGCGAATCACGTTCGTTTATTAGCTTTGCCAGAGGAAATTCGCGCGTTGATGAATGAAGGTATATTATCAATGGGACAAGGACGTGCCTTACTTGGATTAAAAAATAAAAGAAGAATCCCAGAAGTTGCACGCAAGATTATTAAACAAGGCTTGAATGTGCGTCAGGTAGAAATTTTGGTGCAAAGTTTAAATGAAGAAGTTTCACGTGAAACATCGCAACCGAAGAAGAAGGATATTTTTGTTGTAGCGAAAGAATCGCAATTACGGGATTATTTTGGTACAAACGTTCAAATTAAAAAGACAAATAACAAAGGTAAAATTGAAATTGAATTTTACTCAGAAGATGATTTGGAACGTATTTTGGAAATATTAAACATTCAAGAAGATGATTAATAGTCCACTAATGTAATTAGAGCGCCAATATACTAGGCGCTCTCTATTTTTCTAGAGAGAAGGTAGGCCTTTTGTGGTAATTTTAGGAGCATTAATTAATGCACTGTTGATTATAGTCGGTGCATTGGTGGGGCGCATTTTTAAAAATATTCCTGAGTCGATGAAAGCTTCTGTATTATCGATTATTGGCTTATCCGTTGCACTTTTAGGAATCAAAATGGGCTTCGAGAGTAATAATTTTATTATATTAGTGGTAAGTTTAGTAGTAGGAACTGTGATAGGAGAATGGCTAGATTTAGATAAGCAAATGAATCGACTTGGTCAGTGGATTGAATCACTTTTTAGTAAAAGACGTACGAATGACAATCAAATTAATATTGCAGAAGGCTTTGTAACTGCATCATTAATATTTGTTGTTGGTTCCATGGCGATTATAGGCGCACTTGATAGCGGGCTACGACAGGATCATAATGTCCTAATAACAAAAGGTATTATTGATGGTTTTACATCGATTATTTTAGCTTCTACTTTAGGTATTGGCGTATTATTATCAGCCGTTCCAGTATTTGTATACCAAGCGGTAATTGCAATTTTTGCAGGCGTCATCAGTGTATATATCCCAGATGACGCCCTACAGATGTTCATTACAGAAATGACATCAGTAGGTGGTGTTATGATTTTAGCGATAGGGTTAAATATAGCAGGCCTAACAAAGATCAAGGCTGCTAACTTGTTGCCGGGTATTGTCGTTGTCGGCATCATGGTTGCCATCATCTATCCTTTTCAATGAGTAGCGATGCGCAGCAAGCAGTAAAGCTCTTGAAAGCTTTTCAGCCATAGCATAAGAGATATGCAGTCGCGTATTTTGTAACACGAGCATTTCCATAAAGCCTCCAATATTGACGATTCCTTTAACGGAAATGTCACCAATTGGGGGCAATTCTTTTTTTACTGCTTTCCCAGGCAATATTGGCCCGTTCTGCACTGCAATATGTCCAACGTTTTGTTCACTACCTAGACATGCATCAATCGCAATAATAAAAGGTTTCGTAGTATGATGGTGTAACTGCTGTATGGTTGAATCTAAGTTGAGGGCATGCAATGGATTTTCTAAAGTTCCTACAACTTCATAAGGGAAACTAACAGACTTTTTCAAAAAACTACCTGTTAATGGCCCTAATGTATCCCCAGTGCAACGATCACTTCCGATACAACAAAAAATAAGACGTTCATGATGAAAAGGAATATACTCTAAAAATAATGTACTCAATTGCCAAACAGCATTTTTACTTTCGTGATGAAGCGAATAGGGCAGTACTAAATTTGGAATAGTATTCATAAAAAAACTCACTTTCATTTTTATTTGTAAGAAGTGCTCAATTTTTATGCAGTATACGCAAATTTTTAACAAGTTATTCAAGAGGTGGTAATAATGGATTCAAATAAGAAATGGATAGAGAAGAAATGGGATATATTTACGTCCGAGAAATTTTGGGACAATGTAATTGAGGCAACTTTTGAGATTACAGTCATCCTTATTGCATCGTGGTTAGCTGTTCGATTAGGTAAAAAATTTATTAAAAAAGCATTTTTAATACGAATGCGCTCACCATTAAATCATTCAGAACGCCGACAACGAACAATTGCAAGATTATTACAAAGTGTTATTTCGTATGTTGTCTATTTTTCTGCAATTATAGCTATTCTTTCTTCACTGAACATTAAGGTAGCGGGCTTACTTGCAGGGGCGGGAATCGTCGGTTTAGCTATCGGGTTTGGTGCGCAAAGTTTAGTAAAGGACGTGATTACAGGGTTCTTTATTATTTTTGAAGACCAGTTCGGTGTAGGGGATTATATTAAAATAAACGCAGCGGAAGGAACGGTTGTAGAAATAGGATTACGTACAACAAAGATTAATGGTGCTACTGGGGAGCAATTTATTATTCCAAATGGTGCAATTGGCGAGGTTATTAACTACTCTATCAATAACTCGAAAATTTTTATAGATTTACAAATGACAACCGATGCAAATTTCGAAAAAGCAGAAGGGCTTATTAAAAAGTATTTAGAAACACTACCTGATATGCATAAAGAGCTTGTGGCAGTACCTACCTTTTTAGGTGTCCAAAATGTAAAGGGAACAGAAGTAACGATTCGCATTGCCGCTGAAACATTACCACAACAACAATATGGCGTAGCTCGAACAATTCGCCGTGATGTGACGCAATTATTTGAGGAACATGATATTCCTATGGCGTATCCTAAAATGATGTTATATGGTGGAAGTGGAAAAGATGATGGGAGAAGTGAATAATATGGAAGCAAAAAAATTTGATCTAAATGATATTGTCGAAATGAAAAAACAACATCCATGTGGTACAAATGAGTGGAAAATTATTCGAATGGGTGCAGATGTGCGCATTAAATGTGAAGGGTGTCAGCACAGTGTGATGATTCCGCGTCGAGAATTTGAGAAAAAAATGAAGAAAATCATAAAGCGTGCAAGTGAAGTCTAGCTTTTTGTGTATTAGACTTTTTATGGGCGAATCAATATAATAGATAGGGTTATAAAGAAAACTTTAACTTGCTTCAACAGAAGTTCCCTGCCCTTAGGTGGGGAATACCAACTATGCACTTAAATTCATGGGGGATTTCAATCCCGATTGCTTCAAGTGAATTGCCCCAGCGAATGGACAGATTTATAGAGAAACTTTTTGACAAGGAAGCTCGAAAGAAAAATCTGGACAAAATGACGTAGGGTGTAATTGCTTGTGTCGGTCTCCTTCATTACGGATTAGGCGTTAGAGTGTCATAATACTGTGGTTTAACAGAAACAAAATTGAACTGATTATAGAAAGGTTGTGTCCATTTATGGCATTAACAGCTGGAATCGTTGGTTTACCTAACGTTGGAAAATCAACATTATTTAACGCAATTACAAAAGCGGGCGCTTTGGCTGCCAACTATCCATTCGCAACAATCGATCCAAACGTAGGTATTGTTGAAGTACCTGATGCACGTTTAGACAAACTGACAGAGTTAGTAATACCAAAAAAGACTGTGCCAACAGCATTTGAATTTACTGATATTGCAGGTATCGTAAAAGGTGCTTCTAAAGGAGAAGGCTTAGGAAACAAATTCCTTGCACATATCCGTGAAGTAGATGCAATCTGCCAAGTAGTACGTTGCTTTGTAGATGAAAATATTACACACGTGTCAGGTGCGGTAGATCCAATTGATGACATTGAAGTAATTAATTTAGAGCTAGCACTTGCTGATTTAGAATCAGTGGATAAACGTTTACAACGCGTAAGCAAAATGGCAAAACAAAAAGATAAAGAAGCGATGGTGGAAGAACCGATTCTTCTAAAAATCAAAGCTGAATTAGAAAACGGACGACCTGCTCGTGCTGCTGAACTTTCAGAGGACGAACTAAAAGTGATTAAAGGTCTTCACCTATTAACGATTAAACCAATGCTTTATGTTGCCAATGTTTCAGAAGACGAAGTGGCAGATGCAGATAATAATGAATATGTTCAAAAGGTACGTGAATATGCATCAGCTGAAGGTGCACAAGTCATTACAATTTGTGCAAAAATTGAAGAAGAAATTTCTGAGCTTGACGATGAAGAAAAAGCGATGTTCTTAGAAGAACTAGGCATTAAAGAATCAGGTTTAGACCAACTAATCCGTACTTCATATGATTTATTAGGTCTTGCCACATACTTCACAGCTGGAGTCCAAGAAGTACGTGCATGGACATTCCGTAAAGGCATGAAAGCACCACAATGTGCTGGTATTATTCATACAGACTTTGAGCGTGGATTTATTCGTGCAGAAACAGTTGCTTTCGATGATTTAGTAGAAGCAGGCTCACAAGCTGCTGCGAAAGAAGCGGGGAAAGTACGTCTTGAAGGTAAAGAATATATTGTACAAGACGGCGATATCATGTTATTCCGCTTTAACGTGTAATTTAAAATTGCCATTATGAATGTAAGCAATTCTCATGAAATACGAACAGAACTTAGTTTATATTCATAAAAACATAATAGGCTATCTCCTAGCGAATCTTTTCATGTTTGGGATAGCCTATTTTTGGTTATATAGATATCAGAATTTTCAATTTCTAAAGGGGGATATTATGAACATAGTAGAAATAAAAAAGCGGGCTTTAGAAATCGAACAGTCAGGAAAGTTACCACAAGATATATTAGAAATTATTTATGAGCAACGATTGTTTAAATTATTTATTGCAAAAGAGTTAGGTGGTAAAGATTTAGACTTACTCGAAGGAATAAAAGTATTTCAGCGCATGTCTGCTATCGATGGAAACTTTGGCTGGCTTGTGACAATAGGAACAGGCGGAAATATGTTTGTGCCAACGTTTAAGCAAGAAATAGCTGAAGAGATTTTTTCACCAAGCGATGCAGTAATAGCAGGGAGCGGCTACCCTACAGGTACAGCCGTAAAAATGGACAGCGGTTATTCGGTAACAGGGCAGTGGAAGTATTGTAGTGGTGCTGACTATGCAACAACATTTACCATGAATTGCTTTATTAAAGAAGATGGTATGCTGACAGATAAAATCATTAGTTGCGCGGTGAGCCGGGAGCAAGTAGAAATTATCAATGATTGGCAAGCAATGGGTCTAAAAGCAACAGCAAGTCATACAATCCGAGTACAAGATATATGGATACCATTCGATCAAACATTCCAATTAGGTATTTGTAAAAATAATTATGATAATGCAGTCTATCGTTTTCCGTTTGGCACTTTTGCAGAGGCTTCTTTTTTAAGTGTTTGTCTGGGCATTACGGAGAATTTCTTAGAGGAGGCTGCAACTGTCATTGAACGAAAAAATAAAGAATCCCATCGCACAGAACGTATTGGCGCATTGCAGTTTCTTTATATGCAACAACTAAAGCGTTTTAGACAGATTGAAGAACATTTTTACGCTATGTTGACAATCTATTGGCAAAAACATAAACAGGGAATTGAACTGACAGAGCAAGAATACCAACAGTTTACGGAAATGAGCAAAGAAAGTGCAGCTGACTGTGTGGACATTGCTAATAGTATTATTCGCAGTCTCGGAATGGACGCTATTATTGAAACAGCAACGATTAACCGCATTTGGCGAAATTTATGTACAGCTGCACAACATGGATTTTTAACACCATAATAACTTATGCTCCTAGAAGATAGCCATTACTTATCCGTTTTCTGTGGAGGATAAACATACAGCTTTGGTAACTGAGGATCGTCCTCTACAAGAGCATGTTTAGGATATTTGCGTAATTCCTTATACATGGCGAAATCTCCGACTGCTCCGCCAATTAAAAAGGCACCTGCAAGTAGTAAGATGGTATTGTTAAAGTAAAAGCCAGCAATGGTTGGAACAATACCAGTTGTCCAAAATGGCAATAACAACGCCTTTTTCATTGCATAATTAGGGAGAGGTTTGTCGGTCGTTGCATAGGCTACCCCAAGCTCTAAGTTAATACCGTATTTTAGCGATTTAAAAGGCACGCCACCAAAGAGCATAAAGCCAATTAAATGAAAGGCTTCATGCAATATGATAAGCACGATATAAAGTACGACAAAAAGGATAAATCCACTTAGCATTTGCCAAACCGAAATTTGAAACTCCTTCATACATATGAATTGTATGGCAATAAATAAAATAGCGAGGCCACTAGTAATAACAACACTATCCATCATTAGTTTCTTAATATCTAATTCAATTACTTCGGGTTTTTGATCGGGTAACATAGAAGTCCTCCTTCATGAAATTAGTAATCTTCATTATATCGAATGAATTATTTGATTGCGACTTGAAAGACAGATGCCAATGTGTTACAATTCATTGATGTGAGTAATATTTATTACTTACTCCTTGCTCCCTGCAAACAGGAGAGCCTGAGTCCATAAGGAGGTGTAAACAGATGAGAAAATACGAATTAATGTACATCGTACGTCCAAACATTGAAGACGAAGCGAAGAAAGCTTTAGTTGAACGTTTCAACGAAATCTTAACTTCTAACGGTGCTGAAGTCATCGAAGCAAAAGAGTGGGGCAAACGCCGCTTAGCTTACGAGATCCAAGACTTCCGCGAAGGTTACTACCAAATCGTGAAAGTAAACGCTCCTTCAGAAGCAATCAACGAATACACACGTCTTGCTAACATCAGCGAAGATATCATTCGTCACATTGCAGTTCGCGAAGAAGCAAAATAATTTTAAACAAAATGCTGAAAAGGAGGTTGCATTCTGATGATAAATCGTGTCGTATTAGTTGGAAGACTAACAAAAGACCCTGAGCTGCGCTACACACCGAATGGTATTGCGTCTACTCGATTTACAGTAGCTGTGAATCGTACATTCTCAAACCAACAAGGTGAAAAAGAAGCAGATTTCATTAGCTGCGTTGCTTGGCGTAAACAGGCTGAAAACTTAGCGAACTTCATGAAAAAAGGAAGTTTGATTGGAGTAGAAGGTCGTATCCAAACAGGTAGCTATGAAGGACAAGATGGTAAGCGTGTATATACAACTGATGTTGTGGCAGATAGCGTACAGTTTTTAGAGCCTCGTAGTGGTGGAGGTGCTCCTGCATCGAACCAATACGGCGGACAATCTTACGCTAATAGCCAGCCGTCATATGGCGGTGGACAACCACAACAACAGTATGGTGGCGCGATGCCTCAGCAAGGTTCATTTGGCGGCGGTGCTTCTTATCAGCAAAATCAACCACCAATGAATCAGCCGAACTATACACGAGTAGACGAAGATCCGTTTGCGAATAGCAAGGGACCGATTGAAGTATCAGAAGACGATCTTCCATTCTAATTCTTCGAGCTACAAAAACTATAAACTTATAAGGAGGAGACATCACTATGGCACCACGTCGCGGAGGCCGCAAACGCCGTAAAGTTTGCTATTTTACATCTAATAACATTACGCATATCGACTATAAAGATGTGGATTTATTAAAAAAATTCATCTCTGAACGCGGTAAAATTTTACCACGTCGCGTAACTGGCACTAGCGCTAAGTACCAACGTAAATTAACTTCAGCTATCAAAGTTTCTCGTATTATGGGATTACTTCCATTCGTATCTGAAGATAAATAAGATGATTGAGCACAACAAGGTTTAATGCCTTGTTGTGCTTTTTTATTTCCTTGAAAATCGATACAGAACAAACCCCTAAAAACGGAGGCAGATTTACATAGATGTCTAAATAAACATCACTATTAAAACTATCAATTTTTATTAAATTTAGAATATTGACAGATAATTATATTTTAAATTATTATAATATTGAAAATTTTAAAATTTATTTTGTAATTCAAGGGGTGTTAAATTTGAAAACTACAAAATGGATGTTGGTAGGTGCACTTACATTAAGTTTAAGCGGCACAATTTTATCTTCAGCAAAGGCAGTAACACTAGATGACCCAACGATTTATGGCGGGTGGAGTGAAGATACGGGCTATTTTACTTTACGACAAGATAGCAGTATTTCTTCATTGGCTACTACTAACCCTGTACATAGGGCAACAAAAGATTATACTAGAAGAGGTTCAGCAGTGTATGAACGTGTTATTGCAAACACGACTTGGCCGGGTGTATACCATTATTCTAGAGCTCGTTACGAATCGGCTATTACGGGTAGTGTAGCAGCAGATAGTGGCCGTGTATGGGGGCTTGGTACAACACAAGCAATTAGCGGTTGGCACCCTGGAGATTTAGACTGGGTTGCAAAAACCTACTACGGAAAATAATATACATGAAGAGGCAGGGACATAACTAAAAAAATTTGGGGAACAGAGGAAAGGTGTTCATAAATTTGCTATATGGAGAACTTAGCTATCTAGTTGTTGGTAGCGGAGGCGGTGACTCCTGCTCAGAACGCACACAGCGTAAGATGCATCAAACCTGCGCGTTAGCGAGGGTTGCGGCTTACTGTGCTGAGCGGAAAGCACCGCCGAAGTTGACAACAACGGCGCAGCAAAAAAGTGTTAGATCTCTTTTGTCCCATCCTCTTTCTTACAATGAAGGTAAAACAAAGTGAAAAACTGTTTAGTATCTAGTAGGTTTTTGTTACTAACGTTGCTATTGTTTACTAGCGCCACTTCCTTGCTTTATATACTGGACTCTGTTAGTTATACCAATATGATTAACAATGGCTATATCAGTAAAAATGCTGTTGAATTCATTATTAAAACCGAAGAGCCTTCTCTAGACATTGACTTAGAAGAACCATATTTGTTAATGCAATATAAACTAGACAATCCACAATTAAAATATATTTATATTCATCCATCCGTAAAGTTGCCACCTATAAACTATCAAAAACAACCACGCTCAACAGACTATATAATTACAGGCAATGTTTTTCCTGAAGAGGTACTGTCAAGAAATATGAAAAGCCTCGTTATTGGACAATTTGACACACCATCCTCTTACTTAAATAGAGAGGCATGGTATATAGTCATGTCTCAACAAATCAACTTGAAAAATGGAACGAAGTTTATTCTCAATGTGGAAAGTGGCAATCCACATCTATTAATTGAAAAAATATTTCCTAATACGAGTTATCAGCTACTTGAAAACGAGGATAGAGGAACTGCCATATTAACTTCCAATATTTTATTGAAAGGATTCTTAATCATTTCTTTACTATTTGTCATTATTGCACAAGCTGTTTCAGTCGTTTATGCCATTCAAAGTAAAAAATCTATTGTTCAAATATTGTATTTTGCAGGAGGGAAATGGCAACTTATATTTCTTAAAGTGTTTAAATTAGAATTCATTGCGCTCATCATGATCATGTTATTGGCATTTTTATCATTAATAGCGTTTAACCATTTCTATTCGATTTGGGGGAATCAGTGGTACTACGTATCTGTTTTCTATATATTAGTAACATTTATAGTGTATTTTTTAGCCTGTCTGCTCATGACAAAGTCCTTGATTAAAAAAGGAGTAAGATCGTTTTGAATACAGCTAGACTTCTACTGAAAAATAATAAATGGTTTACGTTGTTTATAGGGTTACTTTCATTTCTATTTTCTGCCGTTTTATTTGTACTGTTAGTAAATATAAATATTTCAAAAATAGAAATACGTTCAGCAAGTAAATTTCATCACTACAATATCTATCAGATTACGGATGATTTAATCGGTAAAAGAGAAATTGAATTTTTTAAAGATGTAAAAAACTATGATATACTCAATGATTTTAATAACCGGGTATTTGAAAATAGTAAATTGATCTTTTATAATGCCGTATCGCAACCAATAGGCCTAAAACAATATCCCCCTGATAAGAAGTTCTCCGCCAACTATGAATTTGGTTCCAATAATGATGTATACGAGTACGATGGGCAGTTTTATCAATCCACTAAATCGATTCAAATTACTAAATCCGTTTTTGATTATAATGTCGTTGAACTGGTGGAAGGACAGCCTTTTGATGATTCTGCTTATGTCTACGTAGCAGGAAAAAATGAAATACCGGTCATTCTTGGCTCTGACTATCGTCAATACTATAAGTTAAATGACCAATTAGAGCTTCATTATTACTATGAAAAATTTGTCGGGCGAGTAGTCGGTTTTGCAAAGGAAAATTCATTTATTTTCACTAATCTTGAACCGCAGCAAGTGCTCAATCGCTACATTCTACTGCCTTCCATGTCGCTTTCTGAACAACCTTCTATGTTGTTACAAAAAACAGAGGTAGATGAAATATTCTTTCGCGCACTTCTATTAAGTAACATGGGTGGTTATTTAATGACCAACTTAAACGCGCTTGAGTTAAGAAAGGAAGTTGCAGACATAGGAAAAGTTACGAATTTCACTAATTATCAAATTATTGGTGCGAATTCGCTATCAGTGAATCTTTTATACAAAATGGTTGATGCCAATCAAACACTTATTTTTACAATATCGGGTGTTGTATTTATTTTCATATTGTGTGCTTTCTATTTGTTCGTTAAGAGTTTCATAAAAAGACAATTCGATACGTATTTAGTGTTCATTATGAGTGGGGTTACAAATAATAAAATTAAAAAAACTATACAATTCCAATTTTCAACCCTCAATGGTATGAGTATAGGACTGGCATTGTTGTGCACCGTTCTATTTATGCAAGACATTACGCTACTATCTATTTTATTAATTGCTGGGTTCTTGGTTTGGTTGTTATTCTATGTCGTAGTTTATATATTAGTGAATCAATTATTAGCAACGACGAATATCATTGAAAAGTTAAAGGGTGATTAAAATCATAAGCTTTATTTCTTTAGATAACATCGTAAAAGCGTATAATGAAAAAATAATATTACATCACATTAATTTAGAAATTGTTAACAATCAATTCATTTCTATAAAAGGACCTAGTGGCGTTGGAAAAAGCACACTTTTAAATATATTGGCTGGACTTGAAAAAGCGGATAGTGGTAAATATATTTTGGATCGTATAGAAATGCATGCCCAAAATCTTAATGAGCTTTCGGAAATAAGAGGCAGTCGAATCGGATACATATCACAATACAATCCAATGATTCGCAACCTTACAGTTCGGGAAAATATCGTAGTACCTTTATTATTAGGCAACTATAATCAAAAGCAAATCACGGCATATCTCGATGAACTAAGTGCCTGTTTAAAAATTAATCATTTACTTGATAAGAAAATTGACAAGTTATCTGGTGGAGAAAGACAACGAGTAGGAGTCATCAGAGCACTGATTAAAAAGCCTATATTGTTGATAGCTGATGAGCCGACTGGGTCATTGGATGACGATACGACAATTTTAGTGTTTCACCTTTTTAAAAGGCTTTCTGAAAGTGGAACGACTATCGTTATGGCTACTCATAGTCATTTAAGTTCTCAATATGCTGATAAAGAATATAGGATGAGTTCGGCGGGGATTTTTTAAAACGCTCAAACCGTGGGTGATATGTAGCTATTATTCGGTGAATTTTGGTATTTTGAGTTCGGTATTGTACCGGACTCATTTTTTATTTTCTCCTTTATCTGTGGTGATTTTTTTGCCCCAAAATAGTAAAATTCCATACCATTATCCTATTTTGATAAGGAAACTTCACTTTTGTCATTATTTCATCAAAAAGCCTTTAGACGTTCTTAGCGTTTTTTGTTCAATAAGGTGAAAAAATGGTACAATAAAGTTTAGTAAGTTTGACTGATAAAAAGGAAGGTTTTCAATGCCGAATAATCAAACAAAGGCGCTTGTACAAGGCTCGATGATGGTTGCAATGTTTACAATCTTAATGATTGCTTCAGCATATGTACCAATTATTTCTTTAGTAGCCTTACTATTTACTCCATTACCAATTGCTTGGTATAGCGCAAATTACAAGCGTTCCTCATCAATACTCGTCGCAGTTGTAGGTTGTATATTAACTGTGCTAACGAGTGGACTGTTTATGCTACCATTCGCCTTTATTATGGCGTTACTTGGGGTAATCATAGGTAATGCAATTCAATTAAAGAAGAGCAAACTTTATTTATTCATGTCATCTGGTATCGCGGTACTTTTATCGTCAGCACTTGTCTATTTAGCCTATGTGCAATTAGCGGGAATTAACGTGATGGAAATGAGCTTGGACATTGCCCGAGATAGTTATGAGCAATCCAACGAGCTTGCTAAAAGTATGACAGGTCAAATCGCTATTCAACCTGAACAAATGGAGGCTATGCTTAACACAATTGAGCTAACAATACCTTCGACAGTAACAATCTTTGCATTTTTAATAGCATTTATTATCATTACATTGAATTTACCTATTTTAAAACGATTAGGTTTAGCAGTACCAAAATTTCCAGCATATGAAAATATGCGACTTCCGCGCTCTATTTTATGGTACTACATGATTATTTTGTGTATTAATCTATTTATACGTCCAGAAGCGGGCTCTATGCTAGATATTATTGTATTAAATGTGTCTTATATTTTGTGGCTTTTATTAATTCTTCAAGGAATATCATTTATTCATTATTTCATTGCGACGAAAGGAATGCCGAGTGTTGTCAAATGGATAGCTACCATTTTAGCTATTCCACTATCATCATTCATTATCTTACTCGGTATTATAGATTTAGGTTTCGACGTGCGTTCACTTGTGAAAGGGAAGACTAAGGAATAAGGGGCTGATGAGTAATGGGGACTTTTAGAAAACGACCAATCCGCTATCCGCTTTTTGTTCTTTCCATTTTTGGCATTGTGACGTTCGCGCTTCTTTGTATTTGGAATATCGCGATTGGTATTGGCTATGGAGTAGGCTTTGCGTTGTTAATGGCCTACACATGGAAAATTGAAAAAGCTACTTTTGAAGAGACCGAAAAGCATATAGAATCCATTTCCTTCCGTATGAAAAAGGTTGGGGAAGAGGCATTACTTGAAATGCCGATTGGGATATTGCTCGTCAATGAGGAATACGAAATTGAGTGGTCAAACCCATATATGCAAAATGTATTAAACAATGAGGCATTAGTGGGTGAAGGAATTGTCAATATATCCGACGACATCTACGTACTGATGAAGACCGAGGAAACAAAAGAAGCAACGATTACGCTTCGTGATCGTAAATATCGTGTCTTTTACAAGGAAGAGGAGCGTCTACTATATTTCTTCGATATTACAGAGCAAATTGCAATTGAAAAACAATACTTTGCAGATCGTACAGTTATTGCTATTTTATTTGTCGATAACTATGATGAAATTACACAAGCAATGGATGACCAGCCGCGTAGCTTAACTAATACGATGGTAACGTCTATTGTCAATGACTGGGCAGCGGAGCACGGAATATTTGTCAAACGAATTTCATCGGATCGTTTTTTAGCAGTTTTAAATGAATCGATTTTAACAGAACTAGAAAAGAAAAAATTTGCTATTTTAGATACAATTCGTGAAAAGACAGCACAAAAAAACCTTTCACTAACACTAAGTATTGGTGTTGGTGCTGGCTCTTCTTCACTAGTCGAACTTGGTGAATTAGCCCAATCGAGTTTGGATCTTGTTTTAGGTCGTGGTGGGGATCAGGTAGCCATCAAACAACCTACAGGAAAGCTCAAGTTCTATGGAGGGAAAACCAACCCTGTTGAAAAACGTACACGTGTTAGGGCGCGGGTTATCTCACATGCCCTACGTGATTTAATACAAGACAGTGACCAAGTGTTTGTTATGGGGCATAAAAATCCTGATATGGACTCTATTGGTGCATCTGTTGGAGTTCGCAAAATGGCTCAAATGAATGATGTAAAAGGCTATGTCGTCATTAATTTTGATGAACTGAACGGTAGTGTCACACGTTTAATGAATGAAATTGAAAGTAAATCCGATTTCTACGAGCACTTCTTAACGCCAGAAGAAGTGGCTACAAAAATGACTGAAAAATCCTTACTTATTATTGTAGATACACATAAGCCGAATTTAGTCATTGATCCATACTTATTAAAGCTTGCGGAAAAGGTAGTCGTAATCGACCATCATCGTCGTAGTGAAGACTTTATTGAAAATCCAACGCTTGTGTATATGGAGCCTTATGCTTCGTCTACAGCAGAGCTTGTTACTGAGTTATTAGAGTATCAGCCAAAGCGGGCAAAAATTAATATGCTAGAAGCGACCGCGCTATTAGCAGGGATTATTGTAGATACAAAGAGTTTTACACTTCGTACAGGTGCCCGCACGTTTGAGGCAGCTTCTTATTTACGAACAAATGGAGCCGATACAGTTTTAGTACAAAGACTTCTAAAAGAAGACATCCATACGTATATTGAACGTTCGAAAATTGTGCAAACTGTGAAATTCGTGAAGCCTGGCATCGCACTAGCCGTAGGTGAAGATTCAAAAATTTACGATTCCGTTTTAATCGCGCAAACGGCTGATATTTTACTAACGATGAAAGATGTAAACGCATCTTTTGTCATTGCGCATCGTGCTGATGGTAAAATTGGTATTAGTGCAAGGTCATTAGGAGAAGTAAATGTACAGCTTATCATGGAAAGGCTCGGCGGTGGCGGGCATTTAACAAATGCTGCTTGCCAAATAGAAGCACTTTCCATTAGTGAAGTAAAAAAATATTTAGAAGAGGCCATATATGAGGTACTCGAAGGGAGTTCTGAATTATGAAAGTAGTATTTTTAAAAGA
Organism: Lysinibacillus sp. C5.1; assembly: GCF_016350185.1. Lineage (NCBI taxonomy): Bacteria > Bacillati > Bacillota > Bacilli > Caryophanales > Bacillaceae > Lysinibacillus > Lysinibacillus sp. C5.1. Next base: position 4,666,318 of record NZ_CP066226.1, on the reverse strand, counting down.
TGTTAAAGGTAAAGGAAAAAAAGGGGAAGTAAAAAATGTAGCAGATGGCTATGCACAAAACTTCCTAATTAAAAACGGTTATGCTGCAGAAGCAAATGCACAAGCAATGAGCCAATTACAAGGTCAAAAGAAACTAGAAGAAAAAAACGCAGCAGCAGAATTAGCTGAAGCACAAGCTTTAAAAGAAAAGCTAGAAGCATTAACAGTGGAGTTAAAAGCAAAATCAGGAGATGGTGGACGCTTATTCGGTTCAGTTTCGACAAAACAAATTGCAGAAGCACTGCAAAAAGTACATGGCATTAAAATTGATAAACGCAAAATGACTTTACCTGATGGCATCCGTGCACTAGGCTTTACAAATGTACCTGTAAAACTACATCATGAAGTATCAGCGACATTAAAAGTACAAGTAACGGAAGAATAAGGGGCGACTATCCATGAACGAACCGATGATAGACCGCGTTCCACCGCATAACCGGGAAGCGGAGCAATCGGTTATCGGTGCAATTTTTCTAGAACCACAGGCACTAATCACAGCATCGGAAATTCTGTTAGCTGATGATTTTTACCAAAACGCGCATAAGAAGATTTTTGAGACCATGTTGCGTTTAAGTGATCAAGGAAAAGCGATAGATGTTGTAACAGTTACTGAGGAATTATCAGCAAAAAAAGAGATTGAGGATGTTGGCGGGCTATCGTATTTACTAGAGCTCGCCAATGCTGTCCCTACGGCAGCAAACGTTGCTCACTATGCCAAAATCGTTGAGGAAAAAGCGTTATTACGTCGTTTAATCCGTGTAGCTACAAAAATAGTTGAAGATGGCTACACACGTGAGGACGAGGTAGAGGCATTACTCGGCGAAGCAGAGAAGAAAATGATGGAGGTCGCCAACCGCAAAAATGCTGGCGACTTTAAACATGTAAAAGATGTTTTAGTCGAGACATTCGATAATATCGAGCAGCTTCAATCACGTAAGGGCGATGTAACAGGTATTCCAACAGGCTTCCGTGATTTAGACCATATTACAGCAGGCTTCCAACGCAATGACTTGATTATTGTTGCGGCACGACCTTCTGTAGGGAAAACGGCTTTTGCGTTAAATGTTGCACAAAGTGTAGCTGTACAAGCACGTGAAAATGTTGCCATCTTCTCATTAGAGATGGGTGCTGAGCAGCTTGTCATGCGTATGCTATGTGCCGAAGGAAATATTGATGCACAAGTTTTACGTACAGGTGCTTTAACTACCGAAGATTGGGGTAAACTAACGATGGCAATGGGAAGTTTATCGAATTCAGGTATTTTTATTGATGACACGCCAGGTGTCCGTATCAATGAAATTCGAGCAAAGTGTAGACGTTTAGCACAAGAGCATGGACTTGGAATGATTCTAATCGATTACTTACAGCTTATTCAGGGTAGTGGGAAGCCTGGAGAGAACCGTCAACAAGAAGTATCAGAAATCTCACGTTCATTAAAAGGATTAGCACGTGAGTTAAAGGTACCAGTAATTGCACTATCACAGCTTTCGCGTGGTGTGGAGCAACGTCAGGATAAGCGACCAATGATGAGTGACTTACGTGAATCAGGAAGTATTGAGCAGGATGCCGATATTGTTGCCTTCTTATATCGTGATGACTATTACGATAAAGAGTCCGAGAGTAAAAATATGATTGAAATTATTATTGCTAAACAGCGTAACGGTCCTACAGGAACAGTTACACTTGCTTTTAAAAAGGAATTCAATAAATTTATAAACGTGGATTGGTCACAAATGCCACCACCGCCACCACGTGATTAGTAATATTTATCTATTAATGAGATAATATTCATACCATTCCGTCATTAAACACGAACGTTAAATCATAGTAATTGATTTTATGTTCGTGTTTTTAACTATTTTTTTATTGACGAGTTGTTTCTAACATTGTTACAATAATTTACGGCTTGATTAATGAGATACAATACGTATCTAACGGAGGTGCTGATTATGACATCAGTTGTAGTTGTAGGAACACAGTGGGGAGACGAAGGTAAAGGTAAAATTACAGATTTCCTTTCACAAAAGGCAGATGCTATTGCCCGCTTTGCAGGTGGCGATAACGCTGGACATACCATTAAAATTAATGGTGAAACATATAAGTTACATTTAATCCCATCAGGTATTTTCTACAAAGAAAAAACATCTGTAATGGGAAATGGGATGGTTGTTAACCCAAAATCACTTGTAACAGAATTAAAAGGACTGCAGGAACGAGGCATCAATACAGAAAATCTTCGAATTTCAAATCGTGCCCATGTCATTTTACCATATCATATTAAACAAGATATCGCAGATGAAGAAAGCCGTGGCGATAACAAAATCGGTACAACTTGTAAAGGTATCGGACCTTGCTATCAAGATAAAGTAGCACGTATCGGTATCCGTATGGCTGATTTATTAGATAAAGAAGTATTTGAAGAAAAACTACGTCATAATTTAGCAATTAAAAATAAGTTGTTCGAGAAATTTTATGAAGTGGAAGGTGTAACATTCGAAGAAATCTTCGAAGAATATTACGGTTATGGACAAGAAATCGCAAAATATGTTACAGATACTTCAAAAATTTTAAATGATGTATTAGATGAAGGTGGCAGAGTATTATTTGAAGGGGCACAAGGTATTTTACTTGATGTCGATCAAGGGACTTATCCATTTGTTACTTCTTCAAACCCTGTTGCTGGTGGTGTAGCGATTGGTGCAGGTATTGGCCCATCAAAAGTTTCAAGTGTTATTGGAGTATGTAAAGCCTATACATCACGTGTAGGAGATGGCCCATTCCCAACTGAATTATTTGACGAAGTTGGTCAGCAAATTCGTGAAGTAGGTCGCGAATATGGTACAACGACTGGACGCCCTCGTCGTGTAGGCTGGTTTGATACAGTTGTCGTTCGCCATTCACGCCGTGTAAGTGGTATTACGCATTTAGCATTAAATTCAATTGATGTTTTATCAGGTTTAGACACTGTAAAAATCTGTACAGCTTATAAATATAAAGATGAAACAATTACAGAGTACCCAGCAAATCTTCATATTATTGAACAATGTGAACCTATTTATGAGGAGCTTCCAGGCTGGTCAGAAGATGTTACAGGCTGCCGCACATTAGAAGAGTTACCAGAGAATGCACGACGCTATGTAGAACGTGTAAGTGAATTAACGGGCATTCAAATTGCTACCTTCTCTGTCGGCCCTGGTCGTGAACAAACAAATGTATTAGTAGACATTTGGGAAGCATAATCAAGAGACGAGGATCAATTTTAAAAAGAGGGAAAACGGTATTCGTAAATCTCCACTGTTTAAAATGAATGGAACCTTATAGTTGTTGGTAGCGAAGGCGGGCGACTCCTGCGGGAACGCACAGCACGTAAGACGCAACAAGCCGCGCGACAGCGAGGGTTGCGGCTTACGGTGTGCCCGCGGAAAGCGTCCGCCGTAGCGGACAACAACGGACATAGTAAAAAGTGTTAGATTGATTTGAGTCAATCTAACACTTTTTCTCTTTTGTCCAAGCTGTGCTTTTTAGTGAATATCCTTCTTCTTGAAGCGGCCACCTTTAACTTCTGCAATATTCCCTATTGCAAGGAATGCATGGTCGTCTATTTCCGCAACAATTGTTTTCAATTTTGATTCTTCCAAGCGTGTAATAACGGTAAAAATAACTTTTTTGTCGTTGCCTGTGTAGGCCCCCTCCCCGTGAAGAAAAGTAACCCCACGACCAAGTCGATCCATAATAGTTTGACCAATTTCTTCAATTTCATCACTGATAATATAAACAGATTTTGACTCTTCCATCCCTTGTATAACAATATCAATCATTTTATAGGCTATATAATAGGCAATGATAGAGTACATAGCTTGCTCCCATGTGAAAACAAAACCTGCAATGGTAAAAATCAGTACATTGAAGAACATAATAATCTCTCCGACTGAGAATGGAGATTTTCTATTAAATAAAATGGCTAAAATTTCAGTTCCATCTAAAGAACCACCGTAACGTATAACGATACCGACACCAATACCTAAAATCATGCCACCAAAAACTGTCGCAAGTAAAGTGTCTGTTGTAAATGGTTCAAGATTATGTAAGAAGATTGTGGTTACGGAGAGCACTGTGATGCCAAGCCCTGTAGAAAGTGCAAATGTTTTACCAATCTGTTTATAGCCTAAAAAGATAAAAGGTAAGTTTAAAACGAAGATGAAAATACCTAGGGGTAAGCTTAATAAATGCGAGGTAATAATGGAAACACCAACGATTCCTCCGTCCATAATGTGGTTGGGTACTAAAAATAGCTCTAGTCCTAATGCCATAATGATAGCACCTATGGCAACCATAACAATTCGGGCGGTTATTTTCCGAATTGTATTCTTTTTTTGCTGTCTTGCTTTAGCTATCTTAGTGGTCTGTGAATCACTCAAATCAATCGCTCCAATCAACTAGTATACGTCTCTTACTCTATTTTATCGAAATATTGAAAAAGTAAAAAGAAATATGTTTAAATACTCATTTAAAACAAAATAATAAGGATAATACTTCCTAATTTAAAAATAAAAGGAGTGAGAATAAGATTATCAAATATAAGATTTATGTAACAATTCGTAGAGAAATAATACATTTTCATTACAAAAGGGATAAAATATTCAAACGCCATTTTCTTTATGGTACATTATAGTGGTGCAAAATCTTTGTGGGTAATTAAACCTATGTTAGGCTAAAGTTGGAAGGGGCTTTATTGATGAGTTCGTCTTGTAATAAAAAAGAAGAAAGCAATCGATTCACCTACAATTTTTCTTCTTTTAAAAAAGTGTCAATTATTGCGGTACTAATGGCTAGTTTCACAATAAGCGCAGGCTTTACAAAAGAAAATAATCATAAAGAAACACTAAATAAAATATATCATGTATATGTAGAAAATGAATATATGGGTGCTGTATCTGATGACAAAGCTGTTCAAGAAATAATTGCATTGAAAGAACAGCAAGCAAGTAATCAGTATAAAGACTTATTAATCGATGCTAACTCGGTTGTGAAAATAATACCAGAGCAAGTGTTTAGTAATGAAACAAAGGATGCAGAAACTTTGGCAAAATTAGAGCAATCATTAGTTGCACAATCACCTGCCTTTGCATTACTAGTAGATAATAAGCCAATCACCTTTTTAAAAGATGCGAAAGCCTATGAAGAAACAATTCGCTTATTAAAGCTACAATATGTTTCTCAACCAGCGTTAGATGATTTACTTGCTAACCAACAATCTATAAATGAATTACCAGCTTTACAGTCTGGTGAATCACGCCTGTTAAATATTGCGTTTAAACAAGGTGTTTCAGGTGTAACACAAAAAGTAAATCCTAATGCCATTGTATCGCCTGAAGAGGCAGTGAAATACTTAATGACAGGATCCCTTGAGCAAAAAGAATATAAAATTCAATCAGGGGATGTATTAGGAGCAGTCGCTAAAAAACATAATTTAACAACTGCTGAATTAGTTGAATTAAATCCTGGTCTGACAGTAGATACCGTGTTACAAATAGGACAAGCACTAAATGTTACGGTTGCAAAACCATTTGTAACTATTGAAGTAAAACAAGAAAAGACCGTTACAGATACAATTCCATTTAAAAAAATAATGAAAGAAGACCCTACAATGTACAAAGGGGAGTCCGTTATAAAACAACAAGGCGTTAACGGGAAAAAGGAAACCTCTTACTTAATCACGACTGAAAATGGCACACGTACCTCTAAAGTAGCTTTAGAAGAAAAAGTGTTACAACAACCAGTGGATCATATTGAAGTAGTAGGGACAAAAGTAATCTCGTCTCGTGGAACGGGTGAGTTTGTTTGGCCAACAGTCGGAGGCTATGTATCTAGTGTTATGGGACAACGTTGGGGTGATATCCATCGCGGAATCGACATTGCTCGTCCTAGTAACTACAATATACTAGCTTCAGATAATGGTGTAGTAGTAGCTGCTGGCGTTTCGGGTACCTATGGTAATCGCATTGTTATTAATCATAAAAACGGCTATACAACGCTTTATGGACACTTATCTTCTATAAAGGTTAGCGTTGGGCAGGTTGTTGAAAAAGGTTCTGTTATTGGAATTATGGGCTCTACAGGAAATTCAACAGGTACACATTTACACTTTGAAGTTGAGAAAAATGGTGAGCTGGTCAATCCTTTATCATATGTAGGTCAGTAATTGTAAAAGGCAGTCCAAATAGTGGGCTGCTTTTTTGTATAGTAAGCATAAAAAACTAAATTATTTCCCAAGAAATAATTGTCGAAATACGGAAACTGTTTGTGAATAATGCATGGAAGCAAAAAGCATGTTACAGTTAAGAGTAGTAACTTTACAAATACACATTGTTTAGAATAGATGAATAGCGAAAGGGAGAGAATGTATGAGTAAAACAATTTTAGTTGTTGACGATGAGAAACCAATCGCAGATATTTTACAGTTTAATTTAATTAAAGAAGGCTACAAAGTAATTTGTGCGTATGATGGAGATGAGGCATTAGAAAAGGTTGAGGAAGAGCAGCCAGATTTAATGCTATTAGATATAATGTTACCAAAAAGAGATGGTATGGAAGTTTGTAGAGAAATTCGAAAAAAATACGATTTCCCTATTATTATGTTAACCGCTAAAGGCTCAGAGATTGATAAAGTATTAGGGTTAGAAATGGGTGCGGATGATTACGTAACGAAGCCCTTTAGTACTCGTGAGTTAATCGCGCGTGTGAAAGCGAATATGCGTCGCCTTCAAGTAGTAGCTCCTGCAGCAGAGGAAGAAGAGGAAACATCCAATGAGATTGTAGTAGGCTCTCTTGTTATTCAACCTGACGCTTATCAGGTGATGAAGCGCGATGAAGCAATTGAATTAACACATCGTGAGTTTGAATTGCTACATTATTTAGGAAAACATATTGGACAAGTGATGACGCGTGAGCATCTTTTACAAACTGTATGGGGTTACGATTATTTCGGAGACGTACGTACAGTCGATGTAACGATTCGTCGCCTTCGTGAAAAGATCGAGGATAATCCAAGTCATCCGGCATGGATTGTCACTAGACGTGGCGTAGGGTATTATTTACGAAATCCTGAACAGGAGTAAAGGAAATGCAGAAAGTAAGCTTCTTTAAATCAATTCATGTCAAGCTTGTACTAATTTATATTTTGTTGATTATGTTGGCGTTACAAATTATAGGCATCTATTTTGCAAAGCAACTAGAGGAAAATTTGAAAAGTAATTTTCAAGAGTCTATTTTTCAGCGTGTAGATTTGATGCAATATAGCATTCGTGAAGAAATTTTAAAAGAACGCGATGAAAGTATGCCTTCACTTGAGGAAAGTTTGAAATCCATTGTAAAAGAATTTTCCACAGGGTTGAAGGATGTTTCGACAGGTGATATTTTAGAAATTCGCGTAATTGATAGTAGACAGCGTATACTTGCAACTTCAGAAGTAGATAATCAAAATTTAATAGGACAACGTTCGAATACAGACCTTGTCCGTCGAGCAATATCAGCCGAAACACTATTTGATCTGATAAAATTGGACAATAAAACGAGAAATCGAGTATGGGTGTTGGCAACGCCAATTCGTGATGGCGCTGGACCTGATGATGAAATTATTGGGGTGCTATACATTGAAGCAAATATTGAATCTGTTTTTGAGCAAATGAGTGATATTAACCGTATTTTCCTAGGGGGTACCGCTGTATCATTAGTGGTTACTATTTTCTTAGGCATTTTAGTAGCGCGTACTATTACGCAGCCGATTGCTGATATGCGTAAACAAGCACAAGCCATGGCGAAAGGGAACTTTTCTCGTAAAGTACGAGTCTATGGAACTGACGAGATTGGCCAACTGGCTACTACATTTAACCACTTAACCAATCGATTGCAAGAGTCTCAATCGACGACAGAGGCTGAACGACGGAAACTTCATTCGGTCCTTAGTAATATGACCGATGGTGTAATTGCAACAGACCGTAAAGGACGCATTATTCTTATTAATGATCCAGCCTTAGAGTTATTGCATATTTCGAGGGATATCACATTGGGACGTCCAATCGCTTCGGTGTTAGGCATCGACCAAGAATATAGCTTTGAGGATTTAATCCATATGAATGATGCCGTCAATTTGGATTTTAGCACATCAGAGGCACCGTATATTTTACGTGCCAATTTCTCGGTAATTCAAAAAGAAACAGGGTTTATTAATGGGTTAATTACTGTACTTCATGATATTACGGAGCAGGAAAAGATTGAAATGGAGCGTAGAGAGTTTGTATCGAATGTCTCACACGAACTTCGTACACCATTAACAACGATGCGTAGTTACCTTGAGGCATTAATTGATGGGGCTTGGAAAGACGAAAATATAGCACCTACATTTTTAAATGTTACGCAAACAGAGACAGAGCGAATGATTCGTTTAGTGAATGATTTACTACAATTATCACGAATGGATAGTAGTAATTACAAATTGAACACAGATATTGTGTTATTTAATTCATTCTTTAATCGGATTATCGATCGCTTTGAAATGTCTAAATCAGAAAATGTAACATTTGAACGATTACTTCCAGAGACATCCTATTACGTTGAAATTGATACGGATAAGGTGACGCAAGTAATTGATAATGTGATCTCAAATGCAATAAAATATTCTCCAGATGGGGGTAGTGTACGTTTTGGTTTTACCGTCCAAGGAGATACACTGAAGGTCATGATTTCGGATGATGGCATGGGTATTCCAAAAGAAAATGTAGGGCGTATTTTTGATCGTTTTTATCGGGTGGATCGCGCCCGTGCACGCTCTATGGGTGGTACAGGTCTTGGGCTAGCGATTGCGCGAGAAATGATTGAAGCACATGGTGGGAAGATTTGGGCTGAAAGTGAAGAAGGATATGGGACAACCGTTTTCTTCACATTACCATTTGAATTAGACGATTTTGACGAGGCAGGTGAGTGGGAATGAAATATATAGAACCGGTAAAATCCATTGTTTTATTTCTACTCGTTATGCTAAGTGTTGTGCTAACCTTTATTATTTGGACATATACGCCTGATTACAAAGTAATTGAGCAAACAGAAGGTAAGGAAATTTTAATTGGAACACAAAAGAAAATAGAAGATGTTATTAAGCCGTATAAAACTCTTTATAGCAGTGATGAAGAATTAACAGGTACTGTATCAAACGGCGTCATGAAAGATATTATGAATATCTTTCATGGTTGGAACATCCTAGACCTAGTTCGAGTGAACAATAATATTTCACCAGAAAATGTTAATGAGATGATACGTGCTAATAACCGTATGACTGTATTTTTTGCTGGGGAAATTCCATTTTCAGAGCTAGGTACAATTTTTAACTTTGGTGAAAAAGAGTTACCAGAGACAACGTTTAATCGCATTATAATCGATTGGACAAATTACGCTAACAAAGAAGTACAAATGTATTTCATTAGTAGCTCTAACAAAACTCTGTTACGCTCACATGTAAGTATTACAAATGCCAATCAATTTGCAAAAGATATTATTGAACCATCTAAACTGCATAGTACGTATAAAGAAGTGGAACGAGATGGCTATACGTCGCTTTACGTGCCAAATGATACAATTGAATCTGTAAAATATACGTATTATATGAATGAACTTTCACCTGAATTATTTAAAAATGTCTTATTTTCAGAGCCAAACGTTGTACAGCGTAATGTAGAAAGTGCGACATTTGAAAAATATACCGATGGCTTTTCTCTAATGACTGTGGATACAAGGTTTAAATCATTGACTTATGTATATCCAGCGGCAGAAAGTAGTGAACGCATAGAGCCATCGAAACTCTTCCGAGATAGTTTTGAATTTATCAATGAGCACGGAGGCTTTACAACAGATTACCGCTATGTATCAAGCAATCCAAGTAAAAATCAAATCGAGTACCAGCTGTATTTACAAGGGTTCCCCGTCTATAGTGATCAAGCAAGTACGCGAATCAAAACGGTATGGGGAGATACCCGCATTTTCCGCTACAATCGTCCATACTTCTCTTTAGACATATCGGAAAAAGAGATTAAAGAACTGCCATCCGGTACAGAAATCGTTGAAAAAATTCATAAACTTAATAATATTGTATTATCAGATATCGATGAAATTGCTGTTGGATATTATTTAACACAAGATGAAAATTTAAGATTATTTACATTAGAGCCAAGCTGGTTTGTTATTCGCAATGGTTCATGGGTTTTACTGACACCTGAGATGCTTGGGGGTGTAAAAAATGGATTGGAATAGAACAAAATCCATTTTTATAGTTGTCTTTTTAATATTAAATATATTCTTATATTCATTGTATGTTAATCGTTACAATGAGGCGCAAAGTGTTGAAGTAACAGGTGAGAAAACGATAGATGCTCGATTGAAAGAGGATAATATTACGTATGGTATACTGCCGAATAATGTGGAATCAGCTACCTTTATTAAGGGTAAAGTCCACACTTTTAAGGCTGCTGATTTTACTAATTCTAATCATCGCGTAAATAATTTAGATGCAAAATTAGAAGGAAAAGAGGCGCATGTCATTCTCGTAAATCCAGTAAAATTGCGAAATGTTAATGACGATGCCAGTTTCACAGAATTTGTGCAAGCAAATATTAAAGAAGGCAGTTCCTATGGATTATGGAAGGTTAATCGTGAAGAGCGTGTAGCCATCTTCTTTCAAAAAACAAATAACCGAATGCTCTATTACAATAAGAGTGGGCTGTTAAAAATACAATGGAATGCCAACGATGAAGTAACGATGTATGAACAAACGATGCTAGACAATATTGAGGAAGTGGAGCAACAACAAAGTGTGCTACCGCCGATTCAAGTGGTGCAAGCATTATACGCAAAAGGGCTTTTAAAGCCAGATTCACATGTTGACAAGATGCAGCTAGGCTATTCCACACTTGTCTATTTAACGCAAACACAAGTACTATTGCCAACATGGGAAGTACGAGTGAAATTAGAAGATGGTGAAATGGAAGAGTATTTTGTTGATGCTGTGGAAGGTAAGATTATTGAAATTCAAGAAGAAAAGCAAGAGGTTGAAGAAGAAGACTGGGGAGTTTAAAGATGCGATTTAGTGTTTTAGCAAGTGGTAGTACAGGCAATTCGATTTATGTAGAGAACGATAATCATGCATTTATTGTCGATGCTGGCTTAAGTGGCAAAAAGATGGAGCAGCTCTTCACAAAAATCGATCGCAATATGAAACAGCTAAGTGGCATTTTAGTTACACATGAGCACAGTGATCATATTAAAGGAATTGGTGTCTTGGCTCGGAAATACAATGTACCGGTATATGCAAATGCTAAAACGTGGCAAGCAATGGATGGACTCGTTGGAGATATTTTGCTAGAGCAACGTTTTGAGTTTGAAATGGAGACGGTGAAGCATTTTGGCTCTTTAGCTATAGAATCTTTTGCTGTTTCACATGATGCAGCAGATCCGATGTTTTATTCATTTCATGAAAATGGTCGTAAACTCGTGGTTATTACCGATACAGGCTATGTTAGTGATCGTATGAAGGGCATTATCCGTGGCGCAGATTCCTTCGTGTTTGAAAGTAATCATGATGTCAATATGCTACAAATGGGTCGCTATCCGTGGTCTATAAAACGTCGTATTTTGAGTGATGTAGGACACGTATCGAACGAAGATGCTGCTATTGCAATGAGCGAGGTAGTATTTGAAAAGCCAACGAATATTTATTTAGCTCATTTAAGTAAAGATAATAATATGAAAGAGCTTGCGCGTATGAGTGTGACACAAACGTTGCAATCTTGCGGGATTATCGCAGGTGAGTTTGTTCATTTAGTAGATACGGATGCAGAGGAGCCAACAAAGCTAGTAACGGTTTAAGAATAAATCAGGTTCAAGCGTTCATATAAAAAAGAAAAGCTGTTCAATGACATTTTATAGTTAATGCATTGAACAGCTATTTTTTATGTCCATTTTATTTATTTTTCATGTAATTTTAATGTTTGAATCGTATGATAAAGGCAAGAATTAATAGATAGAAGTTGTACGAAAGGATGAGGAACATGAGTTATTTAAATGATGATGACAAAAACAGTGATTTTCTAAATAATGATGAAATCCAAAAATCCCCTCTACAGGAGAGATTGGAACGTGAGGAAAAAGAAATGCAAGCGAAGCGTTCTAAAAAGAAAGACGGCGGCGGAGGAAAAGGTGGCTATTTCTTTAGTGGTCTAATAGGGGTTATTATCGGTGCATTACTCGTGTGGCTAATGCTTCCTGGGCTTGTCAATCAGATGCCGGGGACAACAACAAGTAGTTCTGGTAAAAATGAGCCAACCATCAATCAGGTTGCAACAGAAGTAACAACTGATGTTACAGGTGCTGTAGAAAAAGCATCAGGTGCTGTTGTAGGTATTACCAATATTCAAGAAGTGGCAAGTGGCGGTTTTTGGAATAAGCAAACAACCCAAGATAAAGAAACAGGAAGCGGCTCAGGTGTTATTTATAAAGTAGAAGGTGATACAGCCTTTATCGTCACAAATAATCACGTTATTGAAGGCGCAAAACAGTTAGAAGTAACAATGCAAGACGGCTCAAAAGAAGAGGCACAATTAGTCGGTAGCGATGTTTGGACAGACTTAGCTGTTATTTCAATCAGTGCAAAAGATGTTAAAACAGTGGCGACATTTGGTAACTCAGATGTACTAAAACAAGGTGAAACAGTGATTGCAATCGGGAATCCACTAGGTTTAGAATTTTATGGCTCTGTAACAACAGGTGTTGTTTCAGGTAAAGACCGTTCAGTACCAGTCGATTTAAATGGCGACAAAGTTGCGGATTGGCAACAAGAAGTGTTACAAACAGATGCTGCTATTAACCCTGGTAATAGTGGTGGTGCACTAGTGAACTTAGCTGGTGAATTAATCGGCATCAACTCCATGAAAATTTCCGAATCGTCAGTGGAAGGTCTGGGCTTCTCAATTCCAATCAACTCAGCGATTCCAATTATTCAGGAATTAGAGAAAAATGGAGAAATGAAACGTCCAACGATGGGGATTTCATTAGTCGATTTAACAGACGTACCAGCGTACTACCAACAACAAACATTAAAATTACCTAAAGAAATTACAACAGGTGTTGTCATTACAGATGTTATCGCTAACTCACCAGCTTCAAAAGCAGGCGTGAAACAATATGATGTAATTGTTGAAATGGACGGTAAAAAAATCGAAACTTCGATTGATTTACGTAAGCATTTGTACAACGACAAAAAAATTGGTGATACATTAACAATGAAAGTATACCGCGAAGGTAAGTTAGTGGAATTAACACTAACATTAACAAATAGCGATTCATTGTAATAAGCTAATCGGTGGTAGATGTAAAATCTACTACCGATTTTTAATTTAAAAAATTAATCCGCAAGATGTATTTTACTAAGAGAATTTACAAATATAGATGTGGATAACTAGAAATTTGTGCATAATTACTTTACACAGCAAGTAGCGAGAGAAAGCCTTTCTTTCCTACTTGCTATTCCTTTGTTACAATAGGTTGTGGATAACATAGACCGAATTGTGCATAAGTTTGTGGAAATTTCGGAAAATAAGGAGACATGAAAAAATGGAAAAATTCAGTTGCGAAAAGCATATAGATCACGCTTTAGACATGTTTGTTGCGGAGCAAAAAGTATTCCCAATTATGGATAAAGTAGAAAAGGAAAAAAAGTTATCCACAAAATGTAGTTACTGCGAACAGCCAGCAGAATATATTGTATCAAGTAAATAACTTTACACAATATATAGAAAGTACTTGTGGATATGTTGATAACTTTTGTGGATAATTTGTTTGTAAATGAAATGTAAAGGTGGATAACGTGTGAATATAACAATTGTATCAGTCGGAAAACTAAAAGAAAAGTACTTAAAAATGGGGATCGACGAATACGTAAAACGCCTTGGTGGCTATGCCAAAATGGAGTTAACGGAAGTGCCTGATGAAAAAGCACCGGAGCAATTAAGCGAGGCAGAAATGGAAATTGTGAAGAAAAAAGAAGGCGAACGGATCCTTGCAAAACTAAGCCCAGATACATACGTGATCGCCCTTGCCATTAACGGCAAAATGAAAACATCTGAAGAAATGGCAGCCGATATCGAGTCCTTGATGACGTATGGAAAAAGTAAAATTGCCTTCGTCATAGGCGGTTCACTCGGCCTACACGACGACGTCCTCAAACGTGCCGACGAAAAACAATCATTTGGCAAGATGACATTACCACATCAGCTAATGAAGCTAGTCTTGATTGAGCAAATTTACCGAAGCTTTCGCATTATTAAGGGAGAGCCTTATCATAAGTAGGTGCTGTTTTTAGAACAAATATTCGAACTAATGTTCTTTTTTGTTTGTTTTTCTCTTTCTAAATTTGGATATATACATTATAATATAAGTAAATAAATCTAATGGAGGAATGAAAACTATGGCAACTGTTCAACAAGTAACGAATTTTTTACTTAACTTAAGAGACAATGACATGGAATCAGGTAAATATTACTCTTTAAGTAATTTAAAAATGCAAAAGTTACTTTATTTTTGTCATGGTATTTTTTCAGCTGCAAATCAAGGTAATGCTTTAATTGTTGATGAGAATTTTGAAGCATGGCGTTATGGTCCTGTAATACCTTCTGCATATTTTAGATTTAATATGTATGGTCAGAATGATATACCAAAAACAGAGACAGGTAATTTTACTGGATTACAATCTAATGAAATTAATGTTATACAAAATGTTTGGAATAATTTAAAACATAGAAGCGCTTTTGAATTAGTGGAAGCGAGTCATGTTCCGGATGGTCCATGGCATGATGTATATTATGGTAATAATGGGAATGTTATTGCCCATGAACAGATATTAAATTATTTTGGGGGACAAAGATAAATGTTCTCAAAATATACAAAGAACGAAATTTTAAATCACCGTATTAAAAAGGCTGTTGGTTATACATCAACAGCCTTAGTTGTATTTTTTATTTACTTATTTATTATCAATGCGTATTTATCTACTGCTACATCAGAAAATGTCAATACATATATAACAATTGTGTCTAGAATATCAATATTTTATTTGGGTTCAATAGTTACTATGAGTGTTTATATTTATACCAAAACTTATAGTATGTCTACCATACAATTTACTTCACCAATAACCTCGTTAACTATGGGAATTGGTGTCATATTTTCATTTCTTTCTATGATTACCTTACCAAGTAAGTTGTATTATCCAACTCCTATATTTCAAAGTTATATTAAGTTAATAACTAGTTTAAATTGGAACTGGCAAATGTTCTTAAGTTTTTTAAATATCATATCTTTTTTAATTGCAACAGCTGTATTTGTAGTTACTTTAATAAGATTTATATACTCATTTAACATAGACGCTATATTAAATGATAATTATATTGCAGTTGCAAAAATCTGTGGAAGTAAAGAAACTCAGATTAAAAATAAAAGTGAAGTTGTTAAATATACTATTGAGCCATTATCTGAAACGGAAATGTTACGTTTAGAGAAAAAACTTAATATTTATAACCAAAATTTACTATACCTTTTAACTTTAAAGAATGAAGTTTTAACAGAAAAATATCTTTATAAATGGAGAGATATTATTAGTAATACTCAAGAAAGATTATTTCATTCTCCTGTTAAATCTAATATAAATAAAAAATTATATGATAAGACATTAGAGCTTTCAAATAAATTAATAATTGAAACTGCTGATAATATTACATTAAAGCAATATCATGAGATTTTATTAAAAACCATTTTTAATAGTATTCCTCTTTTTGAGGAACAGTACATAAAAAAAGAAAAATTAAAAGAAATTCAAAAAAATTATGTTCAAAACTATGATTTTTTATTAAAAACTTGCTATATAGAGTTAAATAAAATAATTGAATATCTATATAGGAATCAAAAAAATAGTGATATTCTTCAAAAAATGTCTAATAATGAAGTTGGCTTTCTTGATTCTACAGTTAATCAGTCAAAATTTATTAGTGAAAAAGCAAATCTAGAAATTAAAGATAAAAATAACTATATGGAAGATTTATTAATTGGAATGCTATTTAACATAGTTAATAAAAATAATAATGTAGACTTGCCTGTAGTTTTATCATTACTTTTTAAAGCTCAAAAGGAATCAAAAAAAAATAATGGTTCGACTGATAATGTAAATGCTGTTTTATCATTTGTAACTGCAGGAGTCTTTGAGGATCTAGGGAATGCCCTTGAAGGAATAAAAGAAAAACAAGATACAAAGCAAGAATCTAAGTTTTTAAGAAATATTGAAGATGCAGGAATTATTAATGAAGAAATATTAGAAATAGTTTTAAGTGATAAAACTATTAAATATATAATCATTGTAATAATAAAAGCTAATGAAATAGAAAATTATAAAGCTGTTGGTTATTTAATTAAGAGATTATGTAATCATTTAAGCTTTGATGAGATTTTAAAAAACTTACATGAACTAGAAAAAAGTATATACGATAATGGATATCGAGAATTGCTTCTTTCTAAAATAAGCTTAAATGAATATTCATTAAAGTATTGTTTTAATAAAACTAAAATATTATTATTCTTACAATCTTGTGTTAACAAATCTGAAATGATTAAAGAGTATAAAAACACTATTGAAATTGAGTATAAAAAAGAAATCATTGAAACTCTAAAGGACAAGCATAAAGAATATAATATGTCATGCATTAAAGAGAAGTCGTTAAATGGTTTAGAAGATATAAAAAGGAATAAAATAGGTTTTAAATAATTTTAAAAAACGCACTTAGCTATATCACAGAGAACCGTACCATAAATAAGTGCGGTTTTTTTGAAAAATAGAGACAGCACCCTCCAAGAATGGAATGGAGGGTGCTGTTTTTATTAGATAAACATTTGCTGCATGAAGGCTTTTTTTTGCTGTTGTAAGTTAAACAGAGTCTGTTCGTTAAGTTTAATTTTTTTATTTATCTGGTCAAAGAAGTTAGCAATTTTTTTTTGCTCATCTAAGCAAGGTAAATAGTGTTGTGTCTCAAAAAATTCATTAACACTTACATTTAATAAACCATGATTTCGTGCTCCCTCTACACAAATTAGAGATACTTCTTTATGCCATTGGGTAGAGTCAAAATAATGGACTAAGAAATTACTGTTTACATTATCCTTTGGTGTAAAACAAATATAGAGCGTAGATAAAGCACCATTTTCATAATTGTCTAGTCTTTTAATAGCCCCAAGTGGATAGCCATTGGAATAACTTTTATTGTATGCAAATTCACCCTTACTAAGTAAGTAGTAACCTGTTAAATTTTCAGAAGCAACGGTTTTATTGAAAAATTCAACTTGATCTATAAGTCCATGTTGTGCCGAAATAGTTAATGGTCTAGTAGTTACTAAATTAGAATTTTTTCTTGTAACACGTTCCGAAAAGTTACCAAGTTTTTGTTGAGACCATTCTGGATACTCTAGGCCATCTGTATCCTTAAAGCGCAATTCCTGACTAAAAATCTTTCGCATATAGCCTTTTTTTTGTTCTTTCAGCAAGTCAATTTTTTCTTGTTGAAGTTGGATTCTATGATTTATAGATTTGAATAACCCACTAATTTTAATTTGTTCTTTAACAGAAGGTAATGTAATTTTGTGTTTTTTAAAATCTACGGTTGTAAAACTTGCTTGGTTAACAGCAGGCTTAGTAATTAATTTTATATAATCTTTATATTTTTTAGAATCTGTATAACAATAGAAAAAATAATTATCAGCAAGCTTGTTTGTATTCATTTTTAAAATGTTCGTAGTATAAATCATTTCTCTGGAGGGCTCTTCTGCAACAATTGCAGAAGTTCCCATTTTGGCTTCACTATTAATGAAATTAATCAAGATATCATTTTTATGCACAAGATAATTAGAAGTATTTGCGCCCTGAGGATCGTCAAGGTACCAATATTTTAAATCATTAAAATTAAGGCTCCCATTTTCAATATTATTGGCTCTTATTACAGGAATACCTATATCTTGATGTTGTAATAATCTAGATAAACCACTTTTTAATGATTCTGTAATATCACCTATTGAATATGTTTTCCATTCATCATTAAATTCTTTAAATCTCAACTTAGGTATATTCATTTTTATACCCCTAACTCTTTAAAGAATTTCTCTAATTCAACATCTACTGACGCAATTTCTTCATCAATCTCTTTCAATCGTTGTTCGACTGCTTGCAGGTCAATCGGTTCTTCTTCTTCAAATGTATCTACGTAGCGAGGGATGTTTAAGTTGTAGTCGTTCTCTTTGATTTCCTCTAATGTTGCTGCGTATGAATACTTATCGATTGTTTCACGGCTTAAGAAAGTCGCAATAATCTTTTCAACGTGTTCATCAGATAAAAGGTTTTGATTTTTACCTTTTTCAAATTCATTCGATGCATCAATGAATAACACCTTATCATCATCTTTACGACATTTTTTGAATACAAGGATACATGTTGGAATACTTGTACCGTAGAAAATATTTGCTGGTAATCCGATTACTGCATCTAAGTAATTTTTTTCTTCGATTAGATACTTACGGGTTGTTGCTTCTGCTGCACCACGGAATAGAACACCATGTGGTAGTACGACAGCCATTGTCCCGTTATTATCTAATTGATGAATAAAGTGTTGAATAAAGGCGAAGTCTGCCTTTGATTTTGGTGCTAGTTTTGCATAGGCACTAAAGCGCTCATCATCCATGAACTTATCATCTGCGCTCCATTTAGCAGAGTACGGAGGATTGGCAACAATTGCTTCAAAACGTTGGTCGATATGCTGTGGCTCTTCTAATGTATCAGCATTACGAATATCAAAACGTTGGTAAGGGACATCATGTAGCAACATGTTCATGCGAGCTAAGTTGTATGTTGTTGATACTTTTTCTTGCCCATAATATTTGTGTACTTTCGTTTCTTTCCCTACACGTAATAGTAATGAACCTGAACCACAAGCACCATCATATACATCACGAATTTCTGACTTTCCAGCAGTGACGATTTTGGCTAAAATTTTTGAAACTTGTTGAGGCGTATAGAATTCTCCAGCTTTCTTCCCAGCGTTTGCTGCGAATTGAGAAATCATGTATTCATATGCATCGCCTAAAATATCAATTTCGACATCGTCTTGTAAAAATGGAATGTCAGCAATGTTGACAATAACTTTACTAATTAAGCTCGTACGATCCTTTACTGTACGTCCTAAACGTGATGAAGTTAAGTCCATATCATCAAACAGGTTTTGGAAATCGTCTTGGCTATCTGTTCCTAACGTAGAAGATTCAATGGCTTTGACACCATTTTGAAGCATTTCTACGTCAAAGTTACCGTTTGTCCCTTTTTTGATTTCTTCAAGGAAGTGAGAGAATAGAAATTGTGGCTCTACGATATAACCCAATTCATCGATTAAATATTCTGCTAAGTCTTCACGATATTCTTCGTTTTCCCATGCATCTGCAAATGAAATATTATCTTCTTTTAGTAACACGTTAGCGCGTACTTCTACTTTTTCTGAAAGATAACGATAGAAAATTAATCCTAGAATATAATCTTTAAATTCGTTGGCATCCATTTGACCTCGTAAGTCATTTGCCATTGCCCATAATTTTTTATGCAGTTCAGCTTGTTGCTGACGTTGTTTTTCACTTGTCGTCATTATTAATTCCTCCTAGAGTTGATTAGTTAATTTCCATACTTTGAATTAGCATTTGTTGTATATATAGTTGCTGTAATTCATTTTTCTCGGTCATTAATGATTCTTTTTTCTTTTTCAACTGAGCAATTTTTCCAATTATAATTTGCTGTTGGATAGGCGGTAATTCAATTTCTAAATCCTTCAAATGTGACAGTTTCAATAATGAACTAACTGTCCCTTCACTTAAAAAGGCTAATTGTTTTTGAATGGCAGGGTGTTCATTAAAGTACCACTCAAAAAAGGCTTTGTCTACAACACTGGATAATTGAATCTTAATAAAGTTATTAGTTAACAATAAACCACTATATTTCTCAGGTAACAACGCAATTTTTTGCGTATGAGTGTGTAAAACAAGACTATCTGTATCAGTTAACAGTTGTGGGACTAATTTTTCTTTCGGTACAGTAATTTTTACATCTTTTTCATTTGAAATTCGATAAGCTAAACCAAGTGTTTCGTTAAACTCTTTTAATGAAAGAGGCTTAAGTTTTGTTGTTTTAATATCAGTTGATAAAGTTTCTAAACGGTTTACAAATGCACCTTGTGTAAATTCGGCGATTTCATAAATTTTCATCGTACACCTCCTTGATATTTTTAAATATATCACCACTGATAGTTATATCTTAAATGATATTTTAAAAAATATCAACATTTAATTTGATTTTTTATGATATTTTTTAAAATAACAAAAAAGAGCGCGTGATTGCGCTCTTTAATCCTGTTGTATTAGGAACCATACTTTTCAGTAAAGTCACGTATAAATGATGTAATAGCTTTAATTGTTTTGTTTTTCTTCAAGAATGACCCCGATAAAGAATCCATAATCGCATTTTTTTCAATTATATTGGAATACTCATACGTTGATACTTGTTCACGTAACACACTATCTTCAATGTCTACTTCTTTTGCAAACGTTGAGAGTTCCTGTTCACTCACTTCTTCCTCGTAACGATTGTAAGCATCCATAACTGATTCATTAGGTGCTAATGTTGGAGCTACCTTATCTAAGAAACCTTTAATTAGTTCAATTTTCAAACGTAACTTCGGATCAGAGGCGTGATCTAATTCTTGTTTGATGAAACGAATCTCTTTGTCACGTTCTTTTTCATCTTCTGTGTTCAGGTTTGCAATCAAATTCAAAATGTAGCTGACATTTATTTTATCTGTATGCATCAGCTCTAACTCAAAATCTATGTCATGTAAAATTGATTCTTTTGGTACTTCGCTACGTTTAAAATCTTCATATACCTTAAAGTATTTACTCTTAAAGTCTTCATACGTTTGCTGTGAAATCGTTAGTTCTGTTTCATCAAATTCAAAATCAGAAAATGACTGTAGACGCTGAAGTAATTTAGTCACATTTTTAAATGCAACAATAAATTGGCGCTTTTCTTCTTCGCGCTCGAGTTCATCTACTTCCTCTGGAATGACTGCAATCTCACGTAAATTCTTCACAGCTTCTTTAAATGCTTTTAAGTATTCAGCGTAGCTGCCCATTAAAACGGTATCAACATTATCTGTTCTAGAGAATAGTTTAATTGCATCATCGGTCTTCTCTTTTAAATTTCGATAACAAACGATATTACCATAGGGCTTAGTCGATTTCTCTACACGATTTGTACGGCTATATGCTTGAAGTAGGTCATGGTACACCATATTTTTATCTACATACAACGTATTAAGTGGCTTACTATCAAATCCAGTTAGGAACATTTTTACGACAAGTAGGATATCTACTTGTGCATTTTTTACTTTTTTCGATACATCAGAAAAATAGCGATCCCATGTTTCAGTTGAAAAGTCTGTATCATACATTTTGTTATAATCTGCAATCATACGGTCTAATGCTTCACGAGAATGTTCACCTGTTCCGTCACTTTCCTCATTTTGTCCATATGAATAAATACCAGCAATTTTTAAGTCGTGATTTTTTAATTTAAAAATATCGTAATACTTAATTAATGTTGGAATGGAATCTACTGCGAACATGGCACAATAACCTTTACTCTTAGCACGTCGTTGATGATTATCAATAATATGATCAGCTACTAGATTTAAACGTCGTTCATCATGCCATACTTCATCTGTATCAATTGCCTGCACTTTTGTGTTATCGGCTTCATCAATATGGGCGTTAAATGTACGAATGTACTCTACTGAAAAGCCTAAAACGTTCCCGTCACGAATTGCATCTTTAATGAGGTAATGATGTAGGCACTTCTCGAATAAATCGGCTGTTGTACGTCCATCTTGGCTCTTGTTCTCGATAAAGCGTGGCGTACCTGTAAATCCGAAGTACTGTGCATTTTGGAAATGTCGATCGATTTCTTTTCGCATATCACCAAATTGACTACGGTGGCATTCGTCAATGATAAATACAACACGTTCTTGTTTGTATGGCTCCATGATTTTTGTATATTTAGGATTTTTCACTGCATTATTCATCTTATCGATTGTTGTAACTATAAAACTGCGCATAGGGTCTAGAATTTGGCTAATTAGTACATCTGTTTTTTCTGTACGGTCGACTGAACCTTTTTCAAATTTATTAAATTCCTGGATCGTTTGACTGTCTAAATCACGACGATCAACAAGGAAGAACACCTTTTTAATGCTTTCCTCATCCGCTAAGATTTGCCCAGCTTTAAAAGATGTTAAGGTTTTACCAGAACCAGTTGTATGCCAAATAAATCCATTGTTGTTGGTTTCCGTTGCACGTTGAACAAGTGCTTCAACTGCATAGACTTGATAGGGACGCATAACCATTAAGGCTTTGTCTGTATCATTAATAACCATATAACGACTAATCATTTTTGCTAGATGGCATGGCTTTAGAAAAGCACTAGAGAAATTTTGTAAGTTCGTAATGAGTTCGTTGTTTTCATCCGTCCAGAAGAACGTAAAACCATATTGAATGTCATAGTCAGAGTTTGAGAAGTACTTCGTATCGACACCATTACTTACAACAAAAATTTGTAAGAATCTGTACAATCCATTAAACGTATGACGACGATAACGTTGAATCTGATTGAATGCTTCTTTAAAGTCTAGCCCTCGTCGTTTCAATTCAATTTGTACGAGAGGCAAACCATTGATAAGAATGGTCACATCATAACGATTTGTATATGTACCTTTTACAGTTGTTTGTGTTGTAACTTGGAATAAGTTTTTGCACCAGTCTTTCGTATTCATAAGTTCTACATATAACTGTGAACCATCTTCACGTTCGATTAATAACTTATCACGCAAAATTTTAGCTGAATCATAGATGCTTTTGCCTTCAATGAGTGTTAAAATCCGTTTAAATTCGATATCAGTTAACGGTTGACCACCTAGCTTATGCTTATTAAATTCATTAATCTGCTGCTTAAAGTTTGTAAGGAGTGCATCATAATCTGCAATCTTTACAGGTTGATAGCCTTGATTAACAAGTTGTGTATATAAATTTTTTTCAAGTTGTGCTTCAGATTGATAGCCCATCGTCAAAACCTCCTGCAATACATATCTCCTTTATTATACTGGAATTCTTCCCAAATAGTTTCATTAGTCTAATTAGCTCACAAATATTTCTAAATAATAATCTGTTTGAATCTGTATATGAATATATTATTTCCTTGTATAAATTTTAGCAGGTATTACTATGCAGGAATTTGAAAGGAGTGCAAGAATTAATGAAAATGCTAAAAGGCGTTTTAAAACAGAAGTCACATATGATTACCAAATGAGGAATAAGTACGTTTGTTAAAAAGGAATGGGACAAAAGCGAAAGAAAGGCACTTATTTTGATGGACCAACAAAGAAGCATTAAAACGATTGCAAATAATCATGGCTATTTTGCTTGATAAGAAAGCAAATATTCTTCTAATAGAAAGTTCTAGAGGGAGAAGAGGCTTCTGTTCGTTAGTTGACCCTATGATTTGATTTGTGAAATGCGAATCATGCGGATGAAAAGGTTGAATTACTATACGCTAATTATGAGGAGACAGGAGATATAATTAGGAGGTATTGTAAAAAAGATGAAGTAGTAAAGCATTTTGAACAGGAGAGTTCAATATCAAAAAGATTGGATTGAGATGAGAGGGCATATGTTAAAAATGTATATGGTTTATTCACTATGATCCAACAGAGGTGGGATGAGAGATTAATAACGAGAATAAATAAGTGTAACATAATCACAAAAGCTTATTCCCCTGGAGCTCCTAGTCTTTAAGAGGGTGTTTAATGTTAACAACTATCACTCTATCTAAAATTATTGATATAAGGGTATATAATAGACAAAACATAGATAAACAGATATTTTTGACTATTCAAATAGTAAAATGGTAAAATTATCATAGTTAACGCCCTATAAAAGTAGTTATGGGGGAAAATGGTGAATTTCTGTCAAGCTTTATCTCAATTGTTATCGCAAGGCTGACCCAGCTAATAATAACAATAGATACTGCTTCTGAATAACTTGGCACTTGGATACCTCCAATCGTCATAGTCAACCAATTCAATATACTAGTTATAGTATACGCAATCAGTGCATTTAAGTAGCCTCTTTATAGGTTAGCAATAGTCTATAATTTGAAAGGAGAGTATGCTTACAAGGAATTCTTTAATAGAGTAATAGGCTACGATTATATACCCTTGTAAGCTCTGCCAAAAATGAATAAAAAAAAGTATCGTGTAAAGGGGTATAAGCACCTCGATAGTAAAAAATCAATTGAAAAAGTTAAGGATAAAATTCAGAATCCTCAATGGGTTGCTAAACATGGATTCTACCCGTTTATGCATTTTGAAATTAAATTTCAAAAATATAGTAGAAAAGAAAAACGACCAAAAGAAAAAATCCGTAAAATATTTTATGCATCTCACATTGATAGCTTCATATATAAATACTATGGAGATAAGTTAAATAATTACTATAATTCTATTGTCGATGAAATGAGTATTAATGAAGTTTCAACTGCATATAGAAATAATTTATCTGGAAAAAGTAATATTGATTTTGCTAAAGAAGTTATTGACTTTATAAAAGTTCAAAAAAATGCATATATTTTTGTTGCGGATTTCACTAATTTCTTTGACACTTTAGACCACAGGTATCTTAAAGAA
Source organism: Lysinibacillus sp. C5.1 (assembly GCF_016350185.1). NCBI lineage: Bacteria > Bacillati > Bacillota > Bacilli > Caryophanales > Bacillaceae > Lysinibacillus > Lysinibacillus sp. C5.1. Next base: position 4,641,374 of record NZ_CP066226.1, on the reverse strand, counting down.
AAAATCCGTTATGTTCTGAAAAAGGCTACATTACCTGACGATTATTATAACGTCTTTAAGAATATAACAAAATTTAGTTATTTTATTAAAGATACAATAGAAGCAGAATTGAAGACCAAATATACAGAAAGTGAAATTAAGGATAGCTATAAATATTTCACAGAAGAGGAGTTTAGAGCCTTTAAGCATAAAAATATATATAAGAACTCTAAAAGCTATGGAATTCCTCAAGGAGCAGGTATTAGTTCAGTTTGCTCTAATATTTATCTGTTAGATTTTGATGAAAAAATTCAAAAATATACGAATGAACAAAATGGATTATACAGAAGATATTGTGATGATCTAATTATAGTTATTCCTGTTGAAGGAGATATCAAAGAATTTAACTATAAAAATCATCAAAAGTTTGTGGAAGATGTAAGAAGGCAGATTCCCAATTTAGAAATCCAACCTGAAAAGACAGGTAATTATTTTTATTCTAACAATCAAATTACTGATTTAGAATTTAAAAAGACAGAATTAGACTATTTGGGATTCAGTTTTAACGGTGAAGAAGTTCGAATTAGAGAAAAAAGCCTTTTTAAATATTACACGAGAACATACCGTAAAATAAGGATAGTTAATCGCAAATCAAAAGAATTCGGTCGTAAGTCGTACAGGAGAGAGTTGTATAAGAACTACTCACACTTAGGTAAAAATAAAAAAGGGCATGGGAATTTTCTTAGTTATGTAGAAAGAGCACAGAGAATATTTGATGAGGATTCAAAAACTGTAAATCTCATGGAAAAGCAAGTGAAGAATCACTGGAAAAACATTCAATCACGGTTAGAAAAGCCAGAGTAATAAAGACAAGCTTGTGTATCTTAAGTAGATATTCAGCTTGTCTTTTTAATAGAATAAAACCCCGCTTTATCCCATCACGCTGTACCTTAGTATAAGATAATTTATAAAAAATGGCGGTTTAAATCCTTATATTTACAAAATAGTATATAATAGAGGGGTATTTATGGAAAAAAGAAAAGTAGTAACTGATATAAATAACAAAATATACTTAGATATGATTGAAGGGGGTTACTCACCAGCAGAGATTAAACAAATGGTAATAGAAGAGTTTAGCGAGTTCTTTACAAATAAGGATGTGTTACAAAGAAATGCTATCGAAATATTATTGCCAGAGTTAGTAAATAAGACTAAATTAAAACAATATTCAAGGTATTACCAAGAATTCATAATGTGTATAGATATGTTTAAAAGCAGTATGAATACTGACAGTGAAGAATGCTTTAAAGCATTTGCCAAATGGTCTTTAGATATTAATAAAGCAATAAATAAATATTGGACTATATACAATTTAGATAGATTAATCGAAACATTAACTTTGGAGGAATATGTAGAAGTTACATTCAAAAATATTGGTAAACTAATAGAAGGCGTGATAAAACCTTATTCATTTAATATATTAAATAATATATATATAATTAAAAACGAGAAGGAAAAAGTTTCTAATTTTAAAAATAAAGATTTAGGAATGTGCTTTGAAGAAATAATACAGACTAATATGTTAGGTGAACTTTTTAAAATACAATTAAATACTACAATTGGAATAAAACAAATAAAGTTAAATCAACTAAGAAATATAGTTGCACATGAAAATTATGAATTTAATGGAGAAATTATTAATTGTTTTATAAAAAGAAAGAATGAAGTAATAGATTCATTTAGTCTAACTATAGAACAACTCAAAGATACTTTTAGCGATGTATATTATACACTGGGGGCAATAGAGTTAGCGCATACTATATTTTTTGTTGATAATATTGAAGAGATAATTAAGTATAACCCAGATAAAATAACTTTAAGAGTAGAGCAGTTAATTACTAATACTTTTTTAGGAATACAATCTCAAGGATTTGAGATTGTTGATTTTGTAGAAGATAGTATAGAAAGCAAATTAATTCTGCATGATATTTCGAGTAATAATGAAGAACAAAGAATGATTCATTCATCACAATTTTTATTTAAACTATGGCAAATTACTAGAGCTAAAAATAACGTTATAGAATATCTTGATAATACAGGGAAATTGAAAGCCATATTTCAGTTAGATTCTGATGTATGTGAGCGTATTAATAGTGGAGAGTTGGAGCCACTAGCACAAGCAAAAATGATGAAAATAAATATCATGTAAAACCGCACTTAGTCACATCACGGTGAGCCTTATCATAAGTAAGTGCAGTTTTAGAAAAATACCAGTTAAAACGTTTGTTTTCAACGTTTTAGCTGGCTTTATTTAAATAGTAGGTTCAATGACTTTAACATCAAATGTATTTTTCTCAATAATCGTTGGCTCGGTTTGAGTACTTTTGATAATGACATCGAAATTTTGACTGTATGGATGCATAAAGATTTCGTATTGCACACGGCGATTATTGTGAGATTGCTTTAAATATTCGATAGCCATACCTCTTTCCTCTATATCTCTTACAAATCTTCTTTCGAATTCGGTATCACCATCAGTATAAAAATATATGAGAAGGTCAAATAATTTTGGATTAGTAAATGCAACGCACATACCTTCTACAATTGTTAACTGGTTTTGTGAAGATAAAATTTCGCTAGGTGAATAATGTGTATCTATCGTTAACAAATCCATATTGTTTTTAATCATACAAATATCTCTTTCTAAAGAGGAGATATTATGTGCAGCAGGATGGCAGGCAGTCATTTTAGAACGATATGAAATTTCTTTATATGTATAATCAATGTCAGCATATTTTCGAATTGCTGAATCTACTATATAGGGGTCTGTATTAAGAAAGTTAACATCTGTCTTTAATTCCTCCATTAATAGGTGAGCGAAGGTAGTTTTTCCAGCAGCTCCATGACCGGAAATACCAAGAATGAGTTTCTCATCAGAATTAAGAACCCATGCTTTAATTTGTTGAATTAAATTGTTCATCATCTATCCCCTCTTCAATTTTATTTCTCGGTCAACATTGCTAATAATTATAATATAGAATTTTCATTCACTAAAGAACACGAAATGGGTGTTCTTTTTTATTTATTGAGGAAAGTAGTTGCAACTGACGTAACGATAGATTTTATACTGGAGGAAAGGGAGCTGAAAATATGTATTCAATTGGGCAATTTGCAAAGAAGACAGGGCTAACGGTTCGGGCTTTACGATTTTATAGTGAAAAGGGATTGATAGAACCATGCTATATTTCAGAATCGGGGCATCGTTATTATAATGATGGTAACATAGAGACCCTTCAAAAAATCGTCACATTAAAATATTTAGATTATTCTTTGGAGGAGATAGATGATATTTTACAGAACGGGGAACAGCAGTTAATCGAATCATTAATGTTTCAAAAACGCCAATTAGAGAAGAAGCGAAATCAAATCGATCGGGTAATTACGAGCTTGGATCAGGCGATTAACATAGGAAAACAAAAAGAAGCCATTGATACATCCATTTTTTTAACGATGATATTTAACTTACTCAAAGAGGATGAGCAACGAGACTATTGGCGAGGTAAGTTACCTGATGAGTTAATCGAGCGACTATACGACTTTTCCGGTATAAACATGATTGAATTTAATCGAAAATACATGGCTTTAGCTAATCAATTGAAGCAGGCATATATCCAACCGATTCAAGATGATTCTTTAAAAGCACTAATGGAGCAGCTATTATCATTAATTCCACAAGATATGGTAGAAGATTTAGTCGAAGTATTAAAGGAATATGAAGATATTGAGCTTAATGATTGGTTATTCCCTACACCTTTTACAAAGGAAGAGGAAGAATGGTTTATTTCGCAGGCTGAACGACTAGGAGTGTATAGGGGGGAAGCTGATGAATAATTCAGTACGAGGCATTTGGCAGCTTGTGAATAGCAATCGATTATCAAAGAAACTGACGATAGGCACTCTTTTACTGAGTATTGTTGAAACACTTATTGGATTGACTGTTCCATTATTTACGATGAGAATGATTAATGATTTTTCAACGATTGGTTTCTCATGGCAGTCCATTTTATTAGTAGGTGTATTTCTTATTTTCCAGGCTGTACTTAGTGGTGTAACGTTTTATATGATGCGTAAGCTTGGGGAAAGAATTGTGGCTAATTTGCGTATGAAGGTATGGGCGCATGTTTTACGGTTACGTATTCCTTACTTTGATGCACATGAATCTGGGGAAACCATGAGCAGAATTACGCAAGATACGAATGTTATTAAGGAACTTATTACAGATCATTTAATTAGTTTTATTTCGGGCTTATTTGCCATCGTGGGTGCGGTAATCATATTAATCATCATTGATTGGAAAATGACATTATTGATGCTAATATCAGTGCCGGTAGCCATTTTATTGACCTTGCCTCTGGGACAACGTATTCATAAAATCGCGAGGGCAAATCAAGATGAGCTTGCTAGTTTTACAGGACAGTTGGGGCGTGTATTAACGAATATACGACTCGTGAAAACGTCACAAACAGAAAATTATGAGCAGCTAAATGGAGAAGAAAAAATCCAACATTTGTATCAATTTGGATTAAAAGAATCAAAAATTTTAGCCGTGTTATCACCCATTATGACGTTTATTATGATGGTGGTACTCATTTTATTATTCGGCTATGGCGGCGCAAAAGTAGCAACAGGTGCGATTACTGCAGGTGAACTTGTAGCAATCATTATTTACCTTGTTCAAATCATTATTCCATTTACACAAATGGCAACATTTTTCACTTCGCTTCAAAAGGCAATGGGTGCAACAGAACGATTACAAGAAATTTTAAATGAACCAATTGAAGGACATGGAAAAAATGCTATTGCGTCTTCCAATGAGTCAATTACATTTGAAAATGTTGTGTTTCAATACAATGATAATCCTATTTTAAAAGGTATTTCTTTTACGATTCCAGCTGGTAAAACAACCGCATTGGTTAGTGCCAGTGGCGGAGGGAAAACGACAATGTTTTCATTAATAGAACAATTTTATCATGTTACAGAGGGTACTATTCGATTTGGAGAACAGCCAATTGAACAAATCCATTTAAAGGAGTGGCGTAACTTATTTGGATATGTTTCGCAAGAAGCTCCACTTATGAATGGCACAATTCGTGATAATGTAACATATGGAAAAAGTGATGTTTTAGAAACAGATATTATAGCGGCATTAAAAAATGCCTACGCATGGGATTTTGTTCAACAGTTTGAAAGAGGATTAGATACAGAAGTAGGCGAAGGGGGAATGAAATTATCAGGGGGACAAAGACAACGGATAGCAATCGCACGTGCTTTATTCCGAAATCCAGCAATCCTATTATTAGATGAAGCAACATCTAACCTTGATAATGACTCAGAGCGAGCGGTACAAAAGGCAATAGAGTATGTTATGAAGGGACGTACAACCGTTATTATTGCACACCGTTTATCTACAATTGTACATGCCGATCAAATTTTAGTGTTTGAGGATGGCCTTATTACGGGTTCAGGAAAACATGAGGAACTTCAAGAACATCATACGTATTATAAACAGCTAATTAAACTAATGACACAGTAAAAGATTGCTCTTCGTTAGACATATTCAAAGAAAAATGAATATGTCTTTTTTTATGTTATAAGGCGTTAATAGGTATATTAAGTAAAAAATACCTGTATGACTGGAACTTATATAGCATATTCTAGTTACTGAATAACTAGAATATGATTATAAAAATGCGGAAAAAGGTATAAGAAAAAATTGTTAAAAAAACCTTAATATGTAATATAATTATTTGGTGGGAACTTATAGTATTTATAAAATTATCGGAGGTATTTTCATGTCAGACAAAAGTTTTGTAGCAACAATATTACTTTGCTTCTTTTTAGGTAGTTTAGGTGTTCACCGTTTTTATGTAGGCAAAATAGGTACAGGGATACTAATGTTTATTACATTAGGCGGTTTAGGTATTTGGACACTAGTAGATTTAATTATAATTATCGTTGGTAAATTTACTGATAAAGACGGCAACCTTGTTAAATCAAATTAAACATAAGAAGTACAATAGTGAATAAAAAACAATGAGTTTGTACATACATTTTACGCTTGTTGCTTTTATTTATAGCAATACATTAAAAGAAGGGAGACTTTTCAATGTCTACCCTTCTTAATTGTTTCATACAGTTAGTGTTCTATTGTAATTAATAGTAATAATAGCTATCATTCATCATTTCAGTTGCAAAGCCTATTACAAATGAAATAATCGCTACAATAATTGAAATAGCTAGACCAATTACCGCGAATATTAAAGCTGATTTTGCTGCTTTTGGCTGTGTATCTTTCCATGCAAAATAGATAATAAAACCAAGTAGAGGGAAACAGCATAAGCTGAGTACATTAATCCAAATATTTGGTGCATCTTCTTTTGCTACAGTCTTTTGTTTGTGAAATGTTAATACGTTAACACCGCAATGTATACAAATTTCGGCATTGTCATCAATGCTAGAACCACAATTAGGACAAAACATTGTAAAACCCCCTACATATTAAAAAAATTCCCATTTGCCAACTTGCTTCCCTTGTCGTTTTTTATTTGCAATCAGGACAGCATCGATCACGTTAATAGGTGTAATAATAAAAGAAGATAATCCTAAGGTTATCAATGTTAATATAAAAGAAACGACTAACATAACTAACCCTTTAAAAATTTGTCCCATTATTATTTGTCCTAATCCAACGAGGAAAAAGCTTAAAATCCCTATAATCGCTGGATGATAAGATTCTGCAGCTTGCGTTTTTTTAATTTCTTTTAGCATAGAGCCGCAAGCAATACACATGGCTTGATTACAATCTACCTTAGAGCCACATGAGTGACAGAAGTTTTTAGTGACGTAAGGTCGTACACCACATTTCGTGCAAATTTCCGTTAACGCAGCAATAGGTTCACTACAGTGAGTACAATACATAACTATGCCCTCGTGCTATTGACTTGCTAGTCCAATAATGAACATTACGATATAGAATAATACGATAACTCCTATGCTAATGAAGAAGAATATTAAAGCGGATTTAGCCGCAACTGGTTTTTCATTTTTCCAAATAAAATACATAATTAATCCAACAAGTGGTACACAGCAAAGTGTAATGATGTTAATACCCCAGTTTGGTTTGTCATCCCCAACTGCATTTTTTACTCGGACACCACAGTGAATACAAATTTCGGCGTGCTCTGAAATTTGTTCGCCACAGTTTCTACAAAACATAATAGTACCTCCAATAATTCATTGTAAATTCCTTCCAACATTTTGACCCAATAAAAAAAATTGGTAACCCATAATGTAGAAAATATATATAATACCGATACCACCCGATAATCCAGTAAGGAACCGTCTATTATTAGTACTTTTCCATTTACCAAATAATTGTCCAAAACCATCAATAGCCATTGGTAAAATTAGTAATATGATAATCCGCAAATCTATTAAACCTAAAAGTATCACTAACATGATGGATAAGAGATATCCTACAGCCATCCCAGTACATCTTGCACATAAAGGGAACTTTTTACCTTTAAAATGGAATGAGCGGTCTGGTCTTTGATGGCAAAAGAAAAAAACTTGCAATAAAAAATTAATATTTTTTGCCATATTTGTAAGCTCCTTTATTATTCTAGCGTATAGTATATAACAAAAATGGAAACTAGTGAATACAATACATAATTTTAGTTTTATTGTAATGTAAGGTAAAATTATACATAGTAACTTTTTGCGAAAATATAGATGTTTGAATGAAGTTTTTAGCTAATCTGAAGTGTAATATGCCATTTGATTTAGAGCTGTTGAAAAGAAATTTATTTTTCGCTTGAATCTAGTACATGATAAAAAAAGCACTCAAACAGGTTATTGAGAACCATATTATAAATAAGTAAGATTATGTATAATTGTACTTACGGTAAAAGGGGGAAAATTATGGCACACTCTGAAAGCATAAAAATATCTGCACACCCTAATCTTTATAATGGAAAAAGTGGAAGAGAACTAAGGATAGATTTTTCTTTACCCACACAAGGCACAAATAGTGAAACAGGTATTGTCGTTTTTGTTCCTGGATTTGGCGGGAATGTTGATTCTAAAGTATATAAAAAGATGCGTGAAACCTTTGCTGACCAGTATAATTTAATTACGATGCAATGTGATTATTTCGGAAACAGATTTATGCAGGGTGCAAAAAATATTTCTATAGATCAATCTAAAGTTAAAGAAATACTTAGTAGCGATGAGTTTGCATTAGTAGCTGACAAAAAGGCTACAATATTAGAGTTAATAACAAATAAAGAACTAACTATCCAAGTTGCAGAGGATTTACAAGAAGACCTAGATGAATTTAATGATATGGGCTTTATGCAAGCTATAGATATTATAACAGCCATTGAAGCTTTAAAAATTATTTTAGTTGATAATCATATTGAATTTGATACTAAACGATTAATTGGATATGGACATTCTCACGGAGCATTTTTGTTACATTTGTGCAATAAAATGTATGAACCATTTTCTTTTATTATAGATAACAGTGCTTGGATAGAACCATTATACTTACACGAGAATAGACAGTTATTTAATAGGTTTGAAAATTCTAAATTATTAATTGAATTTGATTACATTGCAAAAGACATTATAAAAAACAAAGATAATCTCAATTTGTTTGAAATCTATAAAGGCTTTGAAAATAAAGCACAAATTCTAACATTCCAAGGTACAGATGATAATTTAGTAGATTATCAAGAAAAGAAAAAATTAATAAACAATTTAAGCAATGCTGATTACATATTAATCACTGAATCTGATGTTGATAATATTAAGTATAAATCACACAAACATGGATTAGATGCAGACTTTTTAGAGTTATTCTCCTATGCGCTGAGTTTTGAAAAAAATGCTAGTAATGAATTAGTAGATAAACGAAAGAATTTCGCAATTGGGGATTTAGAATTTATTTTAGACACTAGTCACGGGCTACCAATTTTTAGTATCAATTAAAATGTGTTTTGGGATACAAAAATATATAAAAAACTAGAATGCTTTGAATAGTAAAAGATATTAATAATAATTTATCCCTTAACTACAGCTTATCCTCAATAATGAAGAAATAAAAAAGAGGCTGGGACAAAACCCTCCTCTAAAAACTAATAAGCCGTTGAAATTTTACTCATCGTAAAATTTCAACGGCTTTGATTATTTTTACATAAAAATAAGAACCACTTCTGATAAGATAAAAGTACACCACATACCAAATCTCTGAAAGAAGGGTTCTTATGTTCAAAAATTATAACATGAATCAATTAGTTTTGCCTTTAGATTTAGAAATGAAATTACAAAAGAATGACATTGCCTTCCATGTCCATCATTTAGTCGAAAGTATCCCGCCCGAAGCGTTTGAACCATTTCTTCGAAATGAGGGCTGTCCTGCCTATCATCCACGCATGATGCTTAAAATTATCTTATGTGCCTACACGCAATCCGTCTTCTCAGGGCGCCGAATGGAGGCGCTTTTAAAAGATAGTCTTCGGATGATGTGGCTAGCACAAGGGTATGAACCAACCTATCGCACAATCAACCGATTCCGTGTCCACTCAGAAGTCAAAGAGTTGATTCGACAATGCTTCGTTCAATTCCGCTGCCAGCTGGTACAGGAAGAATTAATTAATCAGGAAGCGATTTTTATTGATGGAACAAAAATTGAAGCGAATGCAAATAAATTTACATTCGTTTGGAAAAAGTCGATTGAGAAATATCATAACGGACTCATTGAAAAGTCCAACCAGCTATACAATGAGCTACTTGAAAAAGAAATCATACCCGAAATGGAACGGGAAAATGAACAGGAATTAGCATTGGAAGACCTTGACCAAATGGTCAAAAAAGTAGATGAAGTGATTTCTGAATACGATCGAAAAATTGGGGACTCATCGGATGTGGCAGAGCGAAAGGCTTTAAGAAAGGAACGAAAATTCCCAAAGCAAACGCGCAAACAATTAATCGACTATATGGAACGCAAACTAAAATATCAAAGAGACTTCGAAATCTTTGACGGACGAAATAGTTACTCGAAAACAGACCCGGATGCGACATTTATGCGTATGAAAGATGACTATATGAAAAATGGTCAATTGAAGGCAGGTTATAACATACAAGTAGCAACAGAGGGTCAGTATGCGCTTGCCTACAGCATTTTTTCGAATCCAACGGATACACGTACATTAATCCCATTTTTGGATGAAATCGAACAACATTATTTGAAGTTACCAAAACATATCGTAGCAGATGCTGGATATGGAAGCGAACAAAATTATGATGATATCCTTGTGAACCGTAAGCGAGAAGCCTTAATCACATACAACATGTATGTAAAAGAACAGAGGAAACCGTATAAGCAAAACGAATTCAATACAGGGAACTGGGCTTATGATGAAGAAAATGATCGATATACTTGCCCAAACCAACAACAGCTTGAATTTAAATATCGTACCACGAAAACGGATAAGTATGAGTACACGCGTGAGTTTAAGGTATCGAAAGTTAACAGTGAATGAGAAGTGGGAACAACAAAAAGAACATGTGAGAACAAAGCTTTCAGAAGAAAAAACGAGTACCATTTATCGTCAACGCAAAATTGACGTGGAACCCGTTTTTGGATTCTTGAAGGCTAATTTGCGTTTCACTCGATTTTCTGTACGAGGAAAATCGAAGGTTGATAACGAGATGGGTCTCGCATTAATGGCTGTGAATTTAAGAAAATTCACAGCCATTAGCTAAAAGCTATATGGAGACAACATTAAAAAACAGAGAAATCCGAATTTGAATAAATTCAAATTCGGATTTCTCACTAATCAAAGCTAGTTATGTCCCAGCCTCTTTTTCAGTTGTCGGAAACTTCTTATTGCGCAGTTAATCCGCCGTCGATAATGAATTCTGAGCCTGTTGAATAGCTAGATTCATCAGAAGCTAAAAATAGTACCATATTCGATACTTCTTCTGGTTGTGCTACACGTTTTAATGGAATGTGTTTAGAGAATTCTTCTACTGCTGCTTTTGTATCTTCTTGTACAACCATTGGCGTTGCGATTACGCCTGGGTGCACTGAGTTTACGCGAATGCCCATTGGAGCTAGATTGATTGCGGCTGCTTTTGTCATACCACGTACTGCAAATTTTGTATCTGTATATCCTACAGCACCAGCAACTAAACCGTTCATTGAAGAAATATTGACGATTGAACCGCCACCAGCTTTCATCATTGAAGCTGCCACAGCTTTCATACCTAAAAATACAGATACTTGGTTAATATCCACAATGCGTCGATATTCTTCTAATGTCATATCAAGCATATTTTTCGCCATCGTAATGCCGGCGTTGTTAACTAATACGTTTACTGGACCAAATGCTTCTTCCGCTTTTGCAATGACTGTAGCCCAATCTTCTTCAGAAGTAACATTTTGTTTAACGAAAATTGCATTTTCACCTAATTCAGTAGCGAATGCATGGCCTTTTTCTTCATTTAAATCTGTTAAAATAACTTTTGCACCTTGCTCTACGAATAATTTAGCATGTGCAGCACCCATACCTTGTGCAGCGCCTGTAATGATTGCTACTTTACCTGATAAACGACTCATATAAAAAGCCCCCTAAACCTCATTTTTAAAATGTGATAGTTGACTATCACTTTATACTTCCTAGTTAACAACTTTCTAGTTGGAATGTCAATTCAAACGACTACCCAATTATTGTGGTCGAATATAGGTTAAAAATACATCCTTTATCATCGTGAGCTGCTTGTCCGCTGAAAGGAATGTAGAGAGGTTTGTATCATGGGTTGTTAGGCTTGATTTAAATGTAAATAAACTGAAATTCTGCACCATCGTTATAATAAAAACATCTAAATCAATGTCCGTTCTTAATGAGCCATCTTTCTTGCCTTGCTCAGCTAATGCTAATAAGATAGTAGCTAATTTGCTTCGTGCAAATAAGTATTCCGCATATTGCTCCGTTGATTCAGCAGCTATTTTTTCATATAGATCAAAGGACTCAAAAAACTTTGCTAAACGTAGCTGTGGGTCCTTTGTGCCGCCTATATAATAATCTAAAATTTGCTCGATTTTTTCAAAAGCCGGAATCGTCTGCTCGACAATTTGTCCTATATCTGTCGCCATTTCATTTGTAATAGAATTGGAAGCTGCGATAACTAAATACTCTTTTTTAGGGAAGTACCGAAATATTGTTGCAATCCCAACCCCAGCGGCATCTGCCACGTCTTGCATCTGTATGTTTTGAACGCCTTGCTCTAAAAATAAATCCTTGGCAATTTGGATAATATTTTGGCGACGTTGTAGTTTTTGTTGTTCTCGTTTACTCATTTTCGTCACTCCAACTATTCTTCTTACATTAATTGTAGCATGTTTACTTGCTATCACTTATGTTCGCATTGCAGCTAATTCTACTTATTTCTTTATGTTTGTAATAGCGCTCATAGCATTTATTGTAGTGTGGTTTGTACCCAAAAATAAAAAAGTAAGTAATTAATGCATGAGTTGCCAAAATAGAAAGTACCGTTCTAAATTTTTAGAGAGGTGCTTTTTCTAAATAAAAAACACCTCTAAGTGGCATCTTAGAAGTGTTTGGGATATCAATTTATAATAAATAATAGAAAAAATGCTCAATCCATTGATAAAAATGTGAGCATGTGTTAGATTTATATAGATAGGCACTTTCGTATTTAAAAGTGTATAATATCTCTATTTTAATTATAGATCATTGTTTTTCATAAGTCAACCCATATACTTTAATTTTTAAGGAGTGAATGCGATGAAGTCGGAGTTTCAGCAAGAGCAACAACGTTTGGACATTGTTATGGAGACTATTTCAGAGCAACTGAGTAAGTTGGAGAAAGAAACTTTACAGCGTAAGAATGAAGTAGTAAATATTCGCAAACATTTTTGGGACGAAATTAAGGTCAATATGGATACCTTTGATGATTACCTTGAGACGATTATCGGCTTAAGACAAGAAACGCAAGCACTGTCTGTCAGTCAAAGCACACACAAACATGCTTCTAAAAGATTGTCTACACTGCGTCGGATGCAGAAAGTGCCTTACTTCGGTCGAATTGATTTTTTAGAAGAAGGTATGTCGGTGAAAGAACAAGTCTATATTGGTATTTCATCGCTTATGGATAAAAGCGGGGAGGATTTCCTTATTTACGATTGGAGATCACCTATTTCGAGTGTTTACTATGATTACATGCCAGGCCCTGCCCAGTACACGACACCGGAAGGCATTATTTACGGGGAATTAGAGAAAAAGTGGCAATACCTAATTCGTGAAGGGGTACTTCAATCCATGTTTGATACAAGTTTGACAATTGGGGATGAAATTTTACAGCAAGTGCTAGGGCAAGGTACAAACAAGCATATGCAAAGTATAGTAGCAACGATTCAACAGGAGCAAAACCGAATTATCCGCCATGATCAAGGCAGGTTGCTTATTGTACATGGAGCAGCTGGCAGTGGGAAAACTTCAGCAGCTTTACAACGCATTGCTTATTTGCTTTATAAATACCGCGACAGACTGAATGCCGATCAAATTATATTATTTTCACCTAATGCTATGTTTAACAGCTATGTCTCTAATGTATTGCCTGAACTGGGCGAAGAAAATATGCAGCAAGTAACGTTTCAGGAGTACCTACATCACCGACTAAGTAAAGAGTTCGAGGTTGAAAATCCGTATGAACAATTGGAATATGTCTTAACTGAAGCCCATACGCCTGCTCATAGTATAAGAGTAGCGAACATCCGCTTCAAAGCATCTACTCGCTTTTTTGAAGTTATTAAAGCATACAGAAAGTCGCTGGAGTTTAACGGTATGATATTCAAAGACATTCACTTCAGAGGACAACCGATACTTACCGCACAACAAATTGGTGAACAATTTTATCGTAACGACACGTCACTTAATTTCCATAATCGACTGGAAAAATTAACAGAATGGATTTTAAAGAAAGTGAAAGAAACCGAAAAAGTTGAATGGAAAAAGGAGTGGGTGCAAGAAGAAATTGAGTTGCTTAGTAATGAAGAATACCATAAGGCACGAGTTTATTTAGCTAAAAAGCAAGGCTTTGCCAGAGAGACGATAGCCGATTATGAGATGGAGCCTCATAAACTTGCGCGATTGATTGTATCTAAGAAGCTGAAGACATTGCGGAAACGAATTCGTGCGTTACAATTTATCGACATTAAGGAAATCTACAAGCAGTTGTTTATTGAACCTGAGCAAATAAAACAGTGGGTAGATAGAGAAACACCAGTAGAGTGGGAGGCTATTTGCCAAGCAACGCGAGAGATGTTAGATGAAGATAAATTATATTACGAAGATGCTACTCCTTTTTTATTGATGAAAGAATTGATTCAAGGTTTTCAAACGAATAGCGCAATCAAGCATATTCTTGTGGATGAGGCGCAGGACTATTCGCCATTTCAATTCGAGTTTTTAAAACGCTTATTTCCTTTTGCGAGGATGACGGTGCTAGGTGATTTTAATCAGGCTATCTTTGCACATGCTAGCGAAATAATTGATTTTAATATGCTGAGTAGCCTATATGGGCCCGATGAAACAGAAGTTATTACGATGACGCGTAGTTATCGCTCGACAAAACCGATTATCGAGTTTACACGTAAACTAGTGCCGAATGGCGAACGCATTATGCCGTTTGAACGAGATGGCGCATTACCTGTGCTAACGCAATTATCGGATCGTGCAGCTTTACATCTTGCTATTACAACGAAAGTCGAAGCTTTGCGACAAGACGGCTATAACAGTATTGCCATTATCTGCAAAACTGCTGAGGAAAGCAAACATGCATTTGAAGCTTTGTCCGATATTGAGGATGTGAAGCTTATAAAATATGGCTCACCGGAGTACGAACAAGGTGTCGTCATTATTCCATCTTATTTATCCAAAGGAATCGAATTTGAAGCGGTTATCATTTACGATGCATCTGAGCACATATATGGTGATGACAGTTTACGTAGGGTTTTCTACACTGCCTGTACGAGAGCTATGCATTATTTGCAACTATATAGCGTAGGGGAACCGAGCCCACTTTTACGCAATGCTATACAGGAAAATTGAAGTGCCAGTCACTCAAACAATTTGCCTTGCAAGACGCACAGGATGTAAGCCGCAACAAATGTAAGTTGCGGCTTACGTTGTGCCTGCGGAAAGGACGTGGATTTTTATGGAATAGGGGATTTCATCATTATTCAATTTGCTGTGTAATAGCTTAACACCAAACAATTATTTCATGCGGTGTCGTTTGGGCGGGAATGCTTCTTGTCGTAGGGCCATAGACAACAATAAGAGTGCGATTTGCAGGGCTTTTTGAAAAAGGTTGCCCATTTTTAAGTAAAATGGGCGTGTAGGGAGCAACATTTAATTGTAATTGCCCATCACTACTCAACAATTGCGAATTAAAAAAGTCGACTTTTACATTTTGATAGCTGTTTTCTTTGGCAACGATTAGTGCTTGGTATTGTGGAGGATAAATCATTGGGGCAGGTGCATTCCCATCATAATACCCAACAATGCGATCCCCACGGCTCACAACTTCTTGATTTACAAAGTAAGTAGAAGGTGAAATAACAAAATTAACGATGCCACCAGCACCGTCTTCTACAGTCATTAAAGTATAACAACCTTCACTTCCCCCATTCTGTCCGACAGCAAAATCATTTATTTGTGAAACAATTCCTTGAAAAAATTTAAAATTGACCATAGCCATTCCTTTCTTAAAAAAGTGTAAGCAATTACTGAAGACAACTTCACGCCCTGCATTCAATTCAACATCCATTCGTACAGGGTCATTGTAATCTATGTAACAAGCCTATTTGGGGTGACTAAAAATATGTAGCTTTATTTTTAATACAAAGCAATAATATATTTTTTACTTAAATCACTATATACTTATCTAGAACTAAAACGTAATTTTTCTAAGGAGGGGAGCCTTTTGAATTGGATTTCTAAAAATAAGAAACCCTTTTTAGCATTCATCGTTATTCTTATTATTATTGCGGGTCTGCTCGATATTAAATATGAAGGACTATTCTTTCAAATGTTACCTAAAACTGTTCAAGACTTTTTAGCTAACTTGTTGTAAATACAAGTTTTATTAAACGTCTAGACAAGCAAAAGTACAGACTGTGCTTTTTTGCATAAATGAATTCATGTATAAATAAAAGTCCATCAGACTGGCCAAACTTTAAGATGAAAAGTAATCGCGTAGTTCGATTCCTTTTCAATAAAAATCATGGAGGATGGCTATGTCAAATATAAACACAAATCGTAACAATGCAAAAGCTAAGGACAAGTTTAGTGCGAAAAAACAAGAAGTTAATCAAAATGGTAAAAAGCTCTATCAAGGAGAGTTTGGCTCTGAATTTGATTTTGATGGGGCGGTAGCACAAGCAAATAACTTTCCTGAAGCACAAGGGAAAAATGCCGCTCGACAACCCGTAAGCGAGCGGACTGCATGGCACTAGTTTGTATTTGACAACTATTCAATACATTGAGTTAAAGGACTAAGGCGTCAATGCCTTAGTCCTTTTTAAAAGAATGCGTTCATGATTTTATTGTTGATGGAATTTTAATAGAGATGGTTGTTCCTATGCCGATACTCGAATCAATCGTTATGCCATAATCAGGGCCATAATAGAGTTTAATGCGCTGATCAACATTTTTAATGCCAACGCCTCCTAGTTTTGTGCGCTTTTCAGTTGGCTCCTTGTTTAATTGATTAACGTCGAAGCCTTGTCCGTTGTCTTGGACTCTAAGTTCTACATCACTACCAGTAAGTTTTGCACTAATATGAATATGACCAATATGAGAAGAACTTCGAATTCCATGATATAAAGCATTTTCTACGATGGGCTGTAAAAGGATTTTAGGCATTTGGACATTGCGTATGGCTGGTTCACAGACAATCGTGTAATTTAACTTCTCCCCATACCGTTCTTTTTGAATAAATAAATATTGACGAACATGATCTAATTCATTTTCTACGGTTGTCAGTTCGTTTCCACCACTTAGTGAAAGTCGGAAAAATTGAGCGAGTGCTTTTGTCATTTCTATCACTTTCTCACTATCATTAAACTCAGCCATCCAAACAATTGTATCTAATGTATTGTATAAGAAATGCGGATTAATTTGACTGTGGAGCGCACTAATTTCTGTGGCTCTTAAGTGCTTCTCTTTTTCAGTAATTTCTTGCATTAATTTTTCAATTTGGACAATCATACTATTGAAATGTTTTGCTAAACTTTGTGCCTCATAGCATCCTTTTGCATCAATAGGCACCTCTTTTAAGCCGTATTCGATAGTTTGCATAGCTTTTTCTAAACGTTGGAATGGTTTCGTAATGCGTCCAGCGAATAATGCAACACTAACAGCAGCAATAATAAAGAGAACAGTTCCTACTAACAGAAAGATTTCGAGCAATTGCCTTTTAATCATTAACAATCCATCTTGCGAAGAGACACCAACAAACGTCCAGTCTGCATTCATTAACTTATAGGTGTGCGTTAACGTATTTTTTTCTTTATCATAGCCTGCTTGATTGGCGATTATTTGCTGTAATTGTTGTTGTTTCATGGAGTCTGCAAAATACGCTGTATCTCTGTGATAAACGACTTCGCCTTGATCATTGATAATGAAAGAAAAGCCATTCTTCCCTAAATCTAAATTAGCTAAAAAGTCTTCAATCACTTTATACTGGATATCGATAAGCAATACGCCAATATTTTGACCTTCATTATTTTTTATTTCGCGACTAATCGAAATAACCCAGTTGTCTTTATCCATTGAAAAGTGCTGCATCCGTGCAGAGGTTAAAACGGGTTTGCTACCGTTATTAACAGCCGCCATATACCATTGTTCCTTCATCATATTGCTCGACATACTCATAATTAAACCTTTTTCATTGGAAAGTACTTGCCCATCTTTGCTCACAATAACAACCGATTGAATAAATGGATCGGTTGTCATCGTTGTCCGAATCATCGACAATAAATTTTGCTTCATAGCGGAATCACGCTCTGTAGTTGAAAAATAGGATACAAGCTGAGGGTTTTCAGCAAGTAAAGCAGAGACCGCTTTTAGACGCTCAATATAAAGGTCAATATACATACCGCTCTTTTCTACTGCTGTTTTCGTACTAGAGGTTGCTTCACTCAATACAACGGAGGAAATACTATAATATAAAATGCCGCCCATTAATAACAAAATAACACCACTTGCTTTTAAATAGTGAAGGGCAATTTGCATGCGTAAAGTTTTCAGCATATTGGACTTCTTCATTTACTATTCCCTCATTTTTTCTCTAAACTGATTCGGAGAAACATCAAATTTCCTTTTAAATGTGGCACTGAAATAATTAGGGTCGTCAAAGCCGACAGCTGCTGCTACTTCATATACTTTCATATCAGTGCTAAGTAAAAAAATTTTCGCTCGGTCTAAGCGAGTAGAGAGCATATAATCTTGAAAGTTTTTGCCGTACAGGCTTTTAAACAAGCTACTCAAATAAGAATTACTTAGTGCCAGTTGTTTTGCTAAGTAGCTTAAAGAAAAATCGACATTGGCAATATTGCGGTCAATTTCCTTTTGGATTTTTGCTTTATAACCAGTATCATCATGTACTTTTGTATCGTTTAATATTCCTTCGACAAGCTTCGATATTTCATGCTGGCTTTGTGTTGCTTGCAGTTTTTCAATCAGATTTTTTAATGTTTCTTGAATGTCTTTTTTAGAGACTGGTTTTAGAACATAGTCATCAATGCCAGCCTTTAATGCTGTTACAGCATAATCAAAATAGTCATAGCCTGTAATAATAGCAATTTTGACATCTGGTTTTAGTGCCTTTGCCGCAGTGGCAAAATCAAGACCGTTCATTTTCGGCATATTGATGTCAGCTAGTATAAGGTCAGGGCTATGTTTTTTGAAAATTTCAAGTGCGGTTTCACCATTTGAAGCTTCGAATACCGTTGAAATAGAAAGCTCCTCGAAATTAACAAATGAGCGAATTCCTTTAATGATAATAGCTTCGTCATCGACGACCAATAATGTATACATGACATCACCTCTTTAAAAACATTCATAAAATAGGAGCTATTCCTTCATTGACAACTAAACAAGCATAGATGCAGATGGCACTGCTTATGCGCAAAATCCACTGTACTTTCTGCGGGCACGACGGAAGCCGCAACATTCGTCGCTAACCGCGCGAACCTGTTGCGGCTTATGTTCTGTGCATTGCTAAAAGGAGTCTGCGTAAATTTTAGTGGATCGACATAAATTGTTTCAGAATTGTTTGAGTGACTGGCACCGTCATTATTTTGTGAGATGTACTAAGTATCCGTAACCTGCTGCTTCCATTTCGGCTTGTGGAATAAACTTAATGGCAGCACTATTGATGCAATAACGTAAGCCGCCACGATCTTTAGGCCCGTCATTAAATACATGCCCTAAGTGGCTATCACCACTGCGACTTCTCACTTCAGTTCTAATCATATTATAACTTGTATCTTCATATTCAAGCACTACTGCTGGGTCAATTGGTTTTGTAAAGCTTGGCCAACCGCACATCGAATCATATTTGTCCGCTGATGAAAAAAGGGGCTCCCCCGTAACAATATCAACATAAATGCCTGGATCATAATTATCCCAGTATTCATTGGAGTAAGCCATTTCTGTACCATTGCCTTGTGTTACTCGATATTGTTCTTTTGTTAATATTTTTTTAATTTCATCGTCGCTTGGCTTTGGATATCGTGCAGGATCAATGAGTGATGGTATTTCTTGATTTTCCAAAGAATCAAACTTTACATGACAATAGCCATCTGGATTTTTTTCAAGATAATCTTGGTGGTACTCTTCTGCAATTGTAAAGTTAACAAGTGGTTCCACCTCGGTAACAATAGGCTTATCATAGCGTTCTTGTTCTTTTGCTATTACTTTGTCAATAATCGCTTTATCGGCTTCATCTTTATAATAAATACCTGTACGATATTGGGTACCACGGTCATTTCCTTGCTGATTGAGTAAAGTTGGGTCAATTATTTGAAAGAAATGTGCTAATAGTTTTTCTAAATTAACACGTTCAGGGTCATAGCGCACATGAACTGTTTCTGCATGGCCAGTATTTTTCCAAATGACGTCTTCGTAGGTTGGGTTTTCTGTGTTGCCATTTGCATAACCAGATACGGCATCATAAACACCATAAACACGCGCCATATAATGTTCTACACCCCAGAAGCAACCACCTGCAAGCCAAATATCTTTTAAATTATTTGTATCAAAACTGACATTGACGTTAGGGTTTGGTGGATATTTAGATTGTGCTTGTGCTGTACTTGCATTACTTGCTAACAGAGAAGTGTCCGCTGAGCATGCAGATAAAAGTAGAAAGATACTTACTAATACGCCAAATAATTTTATCTTCATTAGAGATTCCTCCCTTTATTATTGGATACTTTTAAATTTCTCAATAATTTGTGGATTGCCTACATGGCCGGGGAGCGTTTGAATTAGTTTGCCATCAGATCCAATATAGGAAGACGTTGGATATGCTCGCACATTGTATTGTTTTGCAATGGCGCCATCTTCATCTAATAGCACTTTAATATTTGAAGTGTTTTCAACCCCATTAAACCATTTAATAAATGCAGCACTGTCTTTTTCATTATTAAAATTCGGTGAAACGATGCTTAAGACAACAAAATCCTGTTCCTCACCAGCCAATGTATTTAGTTCTTCTAAGCCAGCTAAACAAATAGAGCACCAAGAAGCCCAAAACTTTACGTACACTTTTTTACCCTTGTAGTCAGCAAGATTATAACGATCCCCTTTAACATCAACTAAGTTAAAGGAGGGGGCCACAATGCCCTCGTTACTAGCCGCTGCAGTAGTAGCAGTATTTTTGGAATCTGCAGAACATGCCCCTAAAAAAAGGACTGCTACGAACAAAATAACAAGATGTTTTAAATGATTCATACTAAATCTCCTTTCTATTGTGGAATGAATGTTAATAATAGGTTTAAATTATTTGTCATTAAAACAATTCCCATGAAAATAATCATGACACCACCGGCAATTTTAATTTTCTTTGTATGCTTATTGATTTTTGTAACATGACGTAAAAGGAAATCGGAAAAAAGTGCAAGAACTAAAAAGGGAATTAGTAATCCAAGTGCATAGAAAAACATCATCAGCGCCCCATAAGTAGCTTGGCCCTCACTTGCTGATAAGCCTAACACTGCTCCTAAAATTGGTCCGATACAAGGTGTCCAACCCATACTAAATGTTAGACCCAAAAGATAGGTGCCGAGTAAGTCACGTTTATTACTCCGTGTTAGCTGCACTTTCGTTTCTTTATGAAGCACGGCTAATTTAATGAAGCCAATTTGATGTAGACCGAGCAAAATGACTACTGCCCCACAGACGACGATAAACCAGTCTGTATTAATGACCGAACCAAGAAAACCGGCGCCAAATCCTAAAATCACAAAGCTTGTTGAAAGACCGACAACAAAAATAATCGTTTTAAATAGTAAATGTGTATTTACATGCCATTTACCGATAGAGAAGCCATGTTGCATAGCAGTTCCACTTTCATTGGTTGACAAAACTGAAAAATAAACCGGTAGTAAAGGGACAATGCAGGGGGAGAGGAAAGAAAGAATTCCCGCAATAAAAACCGTACTGAATAAAAGCTGTCCGTCCATGATCGAAGCACCACCTTTCTTGTATAGTTTTATAGTAAGAAAAGTGAATGCAAAGCAACATAGAATGATTTTATGAAACTCTTAGAAATCATCTTGTAAAAACATTAAGTGTGTAAAGTTAGTGAATTTTGTGCGTTTAGGGTAAGAAGGTATTAAACGAATACACTATTATTTTTCAAGTTTTTGGTAAGATAAGGTAGGGGGGAGGGGTTGCTATGAAGATTTTTCGAAGCTATGGCTTATTATTAGGGGGATTTGGCTTTTCTTATTTAGGAAATTGGATTTATCTCGTTGCTTTAAACTTAATGGTTTGGCATTTAACGTATTCAGCAACAGCAGTAGCAGGTATCTTTATTGTTGGTCCGATTGCCCGCATCCTTACAAATTTTGTGGCAGGTTCCATTATTGATCGGTCAAATAAAAGAAACATTATGATTGCGATGGATGTTTTACGTGGACTAATTGTTTTCTTAATGCCCTTTATGACATCCATCTGGCTTGTCTACGGCTTATTATTTTTAGCGAATGTCGCTAGTAGTTTCTTTGGACCAAGCAGTACATATTATATTGCCAAATACGTGCACGATGCAGATAAGCAACGTTTTAATGCCCTGTTAGGCACATTCAATTCAGGTTCTTTTATGTTAGGCCCGGCCATCGCGGGTGTGCTTATTGCCTCTTTTAATATTAATATTGCGATGTGGGTAAACAGTGTGACATTTTTTGTTTGTGCATGGGTGATTGCCCGTTTACCGAACTTAGAGGAGGAAGTGAAAGAGAAGCGGGGAGTCCTGACAATTCGAGTAATGATAACGGACTTTAAAATCGTTTGGACTTTTATACAACAACAAAGGCAATTTTTAAAATTTTTTATTGCCTATCAAATTGCACTCATGGTTGCTTTTGCATTAGACTCGCAAGAAATGACGTTTATCAAAAAAGTTTTATCAGCTTCTGATAGTTTGTATGGTGTACTTGTCAGTGTTGCAGGGGTAGGGGCTATTGTTGGTGGTTTATTGGCAATGGCTTTAGTACAGAAATTTTCAATCACTACCTATATAGGAGTTGGACTAACATGTACGATGTTATCCTATACCTTGTTCTATGCGTCCAGCAATATTTGGTTTGCAACAGGTTGCTTTATCACGTTAGGTGTTTTTATGGCATTTAGCAATACGGGATATGATACGGTCTACCAAAAAAACATTCCACCACATTTAATGGGGAGATTCGGTAGCGCTGTCAGCCTTGTTCAAAGTGTTATTCAAATAGTACTTACATTTAGTTTAGGCGTAATGGCAGATTGGTTTTCTCTACAGCTTGTAGCTGTTATGTTTGGTGCAATTGGTCTGGTATTTGCCATATACATGGCTATCCATATTGCAACAAATAAGCAGGCACTGCAAATCAAAAAAACAAATTGACTATATTTTTATAGACTGTGAAATAAAGGTAGGACCCATCAACTAGTGAAAGGTCCTTCTTTGTCATAGCAATTATGGAATTGGCGTTGACACATTGCCCATTAAAGCAAAAGCATTTAATGACATCGTTCCTGGGGCATCAGTCATATTATAGCCAACTGGATCATTCGGAAAAACGACGTCATAAATATTTGGTGGTACTACTAATCCCCAAGGTAAGGCCACATTAAATATATTGTTATAGACTTGTATTTGGCCATTGGCTGGAATGGATGTTGGAAGCCCGAGTGTATAAGTATAGTCTACATAAACAGAAAGGTTACTTGAAACAGAAAATGGATCTGGACTTTCAATAGGTGGATTAGGATTTGTGATTTGATTGTTTTCAATCAATATCGGTGCAATTGTTGAAAAATTGTACGGCTGTGTAGGAGGAATAAACGTAATGGTCGGCCCTGGTCGGTCTTGTTGGTCAATAACATTGTTTGAAACATGAATAGAAACAGTGTCGTTAGCTGCAAGGTTAAATAATACAAAGTGTGAAAAACGGGTCACAGTATTATTTAATATAATAAATGAAGCGTTAATAAAAGTGTCTGTAGGTGTATCTACTTGGAAAATAATAGCGTTTCTGCTATCGGGTCCACCTGAAAATGTGTTGCCGGAAATATTCATTGTTCCTGTCCCGCTTCTGAGCTCTATGGCATGTCGATTACCAGTATGAATAAATGTTGAATTGAGGATGGCTATATTGGAGGCATTGATAATTGCAAGACGCTTTGGTCCTCCTTCTATAATAAGATTATTTAACGTTATATTATCATATAAAGTGTTGCCAGGAGCATGGTCAATTCTCAATAATGACACATCATCTGCATTTGTAATGGTCGGACTGAGAAAATGAAGATTGTTAATTGTCACATTATTTGCGGCAATATTGAGATTTGATTGTGCCACCGGTGGATTTGGAAACTCAATCACTGTATTCTGTGCAGAAAGGCCAGAAATTGTTAATGGTTTATTGACAGTGATATCAGCTGTTTCAATAAAATTTCCTGGGAAAACAATAAGACTATCCCCAGCATTGGCCCCATCAATTGCTGGTTGTAAATCGTTATAATAGATTCCCTGATTAATGTTAAGTATACGCCCTGCTGGTGGCGTACAAACAAAATCAGGTGAAAGTGAACGCCCTCCGGCAGGGCAAAATGTGCAGTTCGATGAAGTAAGACTTAATAATAATGTACAACTTTGGTTAGAACAAATGAAAGTCTCCTCACATATGCCCGTACACGTTTTACAAATGTAATCTCCAATACTAATACCATTACAATTTCCCGCCACATACATTACCTCATATACACAGGAAAAGGGAACATTGATTTGTGGAATGCTAATCGGTGTAATAACCCAATCATATACTTGTGGGACTTTCAAGCAGAGCTTTTCAAACAGTTGTGTTGTTTTTTCTAGATTTGGCTTAAATGGAATGGACGGTTGTTGATCTGGTAAAAAACATTTTGATAGTAATATATCTTTTCGAGGTTTACAAAACTGACTTTCCATTGTGACTACAATGTCATGGATAGACTGAACTGATAAACATAGGTCGATGGCTATTAATAAACCTTGGAACATACCATTTGCATTAACTGCCTGAGAGGAACAGTGAAAATCAGTCAGTCTACAGGTTATTTGCGTCCCCTCGGGTGCACATAATAAAATTTGTTTTGTTACAGAAAAAGGTTCTATATGTCTAAGGCCATTATCGAGCACAATCGTTACATAACCAGTGATAAGAATATCTACTCGTTGAAGGTCAATAGTTGTTCCATTTGGCAAGACGGACCATTGTTTAGGACGTGCGTTTGCAGTAGTTAACTCTGTACAGCTTATACTCTTTGGCAAATACGGGTCCAGTTCACGCCCGTTTTCATCTGATAGAAAACAACATAAGACGCTTACCATAATACCCTGTTAACGGATTTAAGCTTGTTTATTTTCATTATAAAATTGCTCCTTTTTCCATTACTCCTATCTCCCATTATTATATGTACGTTGTGGTAAGTTAACAGGTGATTGGCCTAGAAACCAATTTCATTTCCAACAAATGAAAAGAGGTTCAAGTAGTGATATAAAGATGTGAACCTCTTTGCTAAGAGCACGACGCACCATTTTAAAACTTTAGTTTTGAAAAACAAAATGTGATCGAACGTTTGATGTAAAGCGAGCAAAAGAACAGCAAGCAAGATATAACGAGTGCAAAAGGGATACTGAAAGCAATCGGAAGTTCAATGCCTTGCCAAATGCTCATTTTGATTTCATCAATGCCTACAGTTCGTAAAATACCAGCAAGTATGGATATTATGGCGCTTACAACCAGTCCTACGTATAGAATGGTTAACACAATAAGGGCTAAGGAACAAAAAAATCCACGAATCATTTTCATCCTTGTTCCCTCCTAATGATGTGATGTACTTTCGCAAGGGGGGAAATGGTATAACTTTCGGTGTAATAAAGTTTCTGTATTGTACAATGGTCCCCAACTTCAATAACAGTACCGTCTACAACCTCTGCAATTGTGTAAGCAAGGTGTAAATTTTTGCCCTTTATCGAATGACAATGCAGTTTTTTACTGAGAAGAGAAAGTGAGAACTTATCTTTTTCTATGATGATGTCATCTGCAACGAGTTGGGTAATGCTACTTGGACCAGATAATTTTAAGTGAAAATGAGATGCCTGTATTTCTTGAGCTTTCACAAAGCCGATTGCCTGGAACTGCTGTGCATGTAAGGATTGTGCAATTGTCAGTTTTCCTGTACTCGTAATAGTCGAAACTTCCCCAGAGCGGATTGTTACATTCCCCGCATTCGTCAACTCTCCTATTTCACAATAATCTTTCATATTACAAGAGCCTGTATTTTTTAAAGTGCGAGCAATAACACGGGAATGAAATACACTATGTCCATGTGTGGATATAATCTTTAAGTTCACTTTTTGATGGACACCAACCGCCCCGCGAATATTCAACTGTTCGCAGTCGGGCATTAAATCATAAATTTTGCCACTAGTAAGCGTAATACTATGCTGTTTTTGTATGCGTTCATTTGTCATGCTAATTATCACCTCTTTTAATTTAATTAATATATATTTTAATAATTAAAACATATATTAATTAAATTATATGCTGCTCTATTTTGTCAAGAATAAAAAACTGCCTAGTCTATAGGTGAAAAATAAATACCGTTATGAGGGCAATAAAAAAAGGATTTCAATGTTTGAAATCCTTAAAAAATTTTTTGCATTAACTGATTTACATCCGTTAATACATTTGCTATTTCTGTTAGTTTTTCTTGTGGAAGTTTTAAAAAAATTTCTTGTACTTTTTGTTCTCCTTCTGTCGTTAATTTCATATTTACGACACGTCGATCTTCACTTTCTCTAACGCGTTGAACAAAATTAAGCTTCTCCAATTTATCGCACATGGATGTAACAGCCCCGGGGGTTACACTAAAGAAATCAGCAATTTCTGTTGCCTTCATACCACCGTTGATTTTTAGCTGAAGAAGAAGGATAAGCTGGTTTTGAGATAATGTTTCGCCTTCTGACAGCAGATTCACAAACATCATAGATTTTTGCTGTATTTCAAGCATTTCGCGCATGATGCTTTCAACTTCGTGCATTGGATTATTTTTTGACATATGATCACAGCCCACTAAAATATTTACTTATTAAATTATATAGTAAATATATAATTTATGTGAAGTGAACCATTAATAATTTCCACGTAACCTTGAAGCGAGTATGGGTTTCTTCAGTAGGTATTGAACTAACGTGATGAGCCCTATTATTAAAAGTGATACAGGTACTATAAATAACAAATGTCCTATTCCAGGAGCAAATAAAGTTACAGTAGATAATGGACCAAATAATTGTGGGAAAGCAATTAAAACAAATGAAGGTAGTAGCAAGTTAAAGACCGCTAGTGAGAACCACTGAAACGCCCGCTGAAAAGTTGTTACTTTAGGTTTTTTACGGTTAAACAATCGATAAATAGACCGAACAATAAGCGCAATAATAATCGCTAATAGTAAATCGAATAGTATATATTTTAGAAAAGGCTTACTATTCGATAATGAGGGTTGTTCTTGATGGACAAGTTGATGAAGTCCATTTACGATGGCATCATATTCATTTAAATTAAAATAATCCATTGCATTGATTTGGAGACTAATACCGTATTCCTTGTCCAATAACACTTTTGAATAGGTGTTTTCTGTCCAGCCATTATGGGAGATAATCGCATTTTTTACTTCCCAACCCATGGCATAATAAGTACTATCCCCGATAAATGCAAAAGGGTGGTGTAATTTGTTCATTGCGTTTGGTGATAGTATGTTTTTCCCGTTAAAGTGACCATTATTCAATTGCGCTATCATGTAATTTGCCATATCTTCTGCACTAGAAAGAAGATATCCTGAAGAAACAGTACCACGATGGATTAACTGTTTTGTAGGCATCTTAAATCCAAATACAGTTTGATAACCCGTAGCGCTAGTATTGTTGCGATCATCTTTTGGATCTGCATAACTATTATGCATTGCCAGCGGCTTAAAAATATGTTCCTCTACATATTCTTTATAGGATGTATTTGTAACTTCCTCTATGACTGCACCTAATAAGTTATAATTCAAATTTGAATATTCATATTGGCTACCTACAGGTGATGCCAACTTTATAGTGGCTAAGGTTTTTACATGTTCTTGTAATGTTTGATCACCGTCGGATATTGCTACTTGGCCATCATAAGTAGAGAGACCGCTTGTATGGTTTAACAAGTGTAGAATAGTTATTTTTTTAGCTTCTTCTTTATTAGCAAGTTGAAACGTTGGTAGTATGGAGGACACTGTATCATCTAAATGGAGTTTCCCTTGTTCCACAAGCTGCATGATGGCAAGAGCAGTAAACGATTTACTAACGGAGCCGATGACGATAGGTGTTTGTGGTGTCATTTTTGTCCCATCTGGTTTTGAAACACCATAACCTTGCAAATATTCAACTTGGTGTTCCTTAACGATAGCGAGTGAAGCCCCTGGGATGTGCAATCGGTCAATTTCTTTTGTCATAAATGCGTCAATAGCAGAAATATCTAAGGTTTTATCTTTATCCATGACATGATCGCTAGTGGCAAATACAACACCATTGACAGTGAATAGTATGAGCAGGAAGATGACGATAATTTTCCCAATAGCTGATTGTTGTTTATACATAAAGTATGATTCCTTTAGCTGTATTGTAGTCGTTTAAAAATCTTTGGTCATGGTAGAACTTTGATAAAGTCTTCTTTTATAAACATAAAAATACATACTTAATGGCCACCAAAGTACTAAGAATATTGGGTAGATCGCCCAAATTACGCTTGGTGAAGAAACAATGTTGACGATAATAAAAAAGATACTGATGTGTAAGCTAGCATAAACCGAGAAGGCAACGAACGTTCTTTTTTGGGCATGATATAGAGCTAATGGCCACCATATCACTAAAAATGCCGGGTAAATCGCCCAAGGATATTGTGGGGACATGATGAAATTGATGAATGAATAATAGAAGATGGTGCTTGCACAGCCAATCAGTGCAATATTTAATGATTTCGCTTTTTCCTCTAAATACATAAGAATGGGCCACCATACTATCGGATAAATAGCATAGATAAACCATAAATGCTGCGGTGAATACAATAGATTTTCAATAATGAGAAAAGCAATAACCATGGCGCTACAAATGACGGCGTATTGTTTATATAGTTTTTTGGACATGAAATATAGAGTGATTGGCCATAGCAACAGCAATATACAAGGGTAAATAAACCATATTGTTTGAGGAGTTGTTGTATAATTGACAATTCCTAAAAATAGCATAGTCATCAAACTGCCAACAACCGAAAAACTAATAAAATGTTTCATATTTACTCACTCCATTTCTTACGTGACCAGACGAAGTACATCGAAAGGGGCCACCATAGTATTGCGAAAATTGGATAAATCGCCCAAATTGTATTGGGTGTGTAATAAAGATTGATAAAAATAAAGAACGCTGCTATTAATCCACTTCCCCATAGCGAAAATTCTAAATTTAACTTAGCCATACTTTTCTTTTCAGGCTCTTTTACACCCAATTCCTTTTTTAAATCTTCAATATCGCCAAATTCAACGATTGCTTTATTGATGGCATCCTCTTCTTCCTTCCCTTGCTCCATTAAATAAAATACTTTTTCTTCAAGGTTTTCGATGATTTCCTGTTTCACCATTTCTGTTTCAGTATTGCGTGGCATGTCTTTAAATAGCTCATCAATATGATGTTTAATTTTTTTCATTCTAAGCCCTCCATAAATAAGTCGATAATTTCCTTCACTTCTGCCCATTCTTTTACAAGCTCGCTTAAATAAGCCTTGCCTAATGAGGTAATGCGATAATATTTTCTTTTGCCTCCGTGCGATACATCGCCATAATAGGCTTCAATTACTTCTTTTTTTTCTAAACGTTGAAATACGGCGTATAGAGTTGCTTCTTTAATTTGAAAACGATTTTTTGTCCGGTTGCTTATTTCTTGGGAAATTTCGTAACCATAGCGATCCTTCTCTAAAATTAGCCGTAAAATAATTGAATCCAAGTGTCCACGGATAATGTCACTTCGAACCATACGTCACCTACTTAAAATTATTGCTCTATCTGATGGAGTAATATTAGCAAAGATTACTCTATCTGTCAAAGTAATAATTGGTACTTTATAGAAAAAGTTAAAAAATAAAAGCCGACCAAGTAGGACAAGTATCCTGAATGGTCGGCTTCGTTAAGTTTAAAAAGTAAAATTGGTTGTTATAAATACAATCCAGCTAAAAAAATACCTAACGCTTCTTGGTATATAGTATCGAACTGGCTAATTGGCAGCGGGTTTGTACCGCTACCTAGCTCTACTGTGAAGCCTGGTCTGCGCCAATCTTGAATAAACCAATCTTTATAACCAGCATAGCTATTTGCAGATTGAATGGGGTCATAACCACTTACTCTGCTAAATTCTTCTACCATTGTTTGTGATTCAGGTGGTTCAAGATTTTCAAATCCCCAATAAATGACCCTGCCTTGCGTATGAAATGCTAAAACCCAAGCAAAATGGCTGTTCCTTGTTAAATCAGCCATAGCAATAGCTTCTGGCTGGGTCAACGGAGCTTCCCCTCCATAATCACGTGGTCCTGGTGTTTGTGGATTGCGAGCATTTTCAAGCTCCCACTTTGCAGGAAATTGGTCGTTTAAATCAACACCATTAATGTTCGCCTTCCATCCAGAAAAGTTTTGACTGTTATGATTCCAAGCAATTAGTTTATTTTTTAATGCTTCGTTAGCTGGAGGACCGTTGATAACTAAATTGACGCCATCGGGGTTAACCATCGGAACTAGTGATAGCGTTGTTTGGTTATAAAGTGGTCCCATCGAGAGCCCTCTTATGGTCGTTTGATTTGTTAGTGCGAGTAAATAGTCGTTTAGAAAAGTCATGATGGTCGGTGTAGTAATCCATTCATTTGCATGAAAGGAACCGTTATAATGTATGCGTTTTGAGCCGTTTCCAATTAAAATCTCAGGAATTGGTTGTGCTAAAACGGAGTTGCCAATGGATGTGCTTTGAAGAAATGGATAGGCGGTTTGTAGTTTTTTTATATCATTCATCATCATGCTGTAATCATAATTTTGCTGGCCGTTTACGAGCCGCCAAGTTAGTCTTTGAGGAACTTGTATTGTCTGCCCAATGTGTAGTCGACTGGGTTGGATTTCTGGATTGACAAGTAAAATGGCATTGAGCGGAAGATTTTTGTTTTGGGCGATTTGCCACAAAGAGTCGCCTTGGGTAATGGTATAACTAGTTGTTACATAACCAGGTATTTGAATACGTTGTCCTACTTGAAGGTGTTGAGGGTTGATGTTTCGATTGGAGTCCAAGAGTAGTTGAAGGGGTATTTTAAACAAATCGCTGAAATACCACAGTGAATCACCAGGCCTAATCAATATATCCACATTTTTCTCCCCTTATTTCAAAATCATTCAATATAAGATGTATATGAAATTATAAGATGCTTATTAACAAAATCACGAAACAATACAAAAGACTTTCTTTAATTTGTCGACAAAAGAATGAATATAAATAGATATGTATAAATAGACAAATTTTCATTATTTTTTGGGGGTATTTTTGAAATGATAAGATTAAATGGCTTTGAAGCGGGAAATAAGTAGGGAGAAAGAAATGCCTAAATTTATAAATATGCAATTTTAGTAAAATGGATAAAAGGTGAAGTGCATCTGTAATTTTTAATTCCATCATTATACTGTTAATATGTTAGTAGGACAGGTAAAGGTAGGGAATACAATGGATAAAAAAATGAAAATGGGTATTCGGACTAAGATTACCCTCGGTTATGTAGTTATTATTCTTTGTTTACTTGCGTCAGTGATTATATTAAACAATCAAATTACTTCCCTACAAAAGGAAAGGAATTTTATTATTAAATATGATTCTCAAGTACAAACACTTACAAATCGTATTGAAAAATATATTTTAGATATGGAAACGAGCCAACGAGGCTATATTATTACGGGTGATTCGAGCTATTTAGAGCCATACGAAAATGCCGAAGAAAATTGGAAGATTGACTATGATGAACTCTATCAGTTATTAGAAAATAGGGGCAATCAGCAAAAGAAATTAGAAACTATTAAGGCTACGATAGAACATTGGATTGCGACATCTGGTGAACCGACAATACATTTAAAAAAAGAAAAGAATACGGTAGCATTGCAAGAATTTTTTAAAGTAGATGTTGGACGCAAAGATATGGACACGATGCGAAAGCAATTTGACGCTTTCCGTGCAGATGAGAACGCATTTACGCAAACTAAAGCAAAACAATTAGACAAAACAAATAGTAATTTAACTACGGCATTATTTGGTATCTTAGTGCTTGTATCTTTTATTGCGATTGTTATAGCTAGTGGGATTTCACGTTCAATCGTCAAAACAATAACAGAGGTCACACAAACAATTAAAGAAATTGCCGCTTCAAAAGGTAATCATCGAACAAGGATTCACGTTAAAACGAATGATGAAATTAATGCGCTGGCAGATGCGACAAATGAGTTGTTAGATACACTTGAGCGAAGAGAATGGCTGCAAGCTAATATCGCTGAAATCGTTACAAAATATCAAGGTATTTCTGCTATCACGAAATTGGCTGAAACTTTTCTTTCAGAAATGGCGCAAAAAACACAATCATCCTTCGGTGCATTTTATGTGCGAGAAATGCACAATAACGAAGTCTGCTTTGTGAAGAAAGCGTCCTTTGCTGACATGGGAGACAAGGTTGGTATTGACCAATTTAAAATTGGACAAGGTTTAATTGGTCAATGTGCGCTTGAAAAACGGGTTTTCATTAATCACGATGTTTCGCAAGATTATCGTTTAATCGGAACAGGTTTAGGTGAAGCACCACCAAAGAGTATTTTTATTTTCCCCATTATATTCGAAGATGAGGTTATAGCTGTCGTAGAACTTGCGACGATGAAGAGTTATACAGCGTTACAGCAGGAATTGGTGAACCAAGTAATCGAAACATTTGGATTAACGGTCAATAGCATTTTAGGACGTATGGAAATTGTACGACTCTTAAATGAATCAAGAGCCATGACAGAGGAATTACAAGTACAATCGGAAGAGCTACAAACGCAATCGGAAGAGTTACAAATGCAAACAGAAGAGCTCACGATGATTAATGAACAGCTTGAGGAAAGAACAAAAGAAGCTGAAATGAAAACGAAAGAATTAGAGAGCGCCAAAAAAGATTTAGAAGATAGTGCGGAGCAACTTGTATTAAATTCTAATTACAAATCTCAGTTTTTAGCCAACATGTCCCACGAATTACGGACACCATTAAATAGCATTTTAATTTTGTCTGAAATGTTATCAGAGAATGGCAACGATAATTTAACGGAAGAAGAGATGGAATTTGCAAGAGTCATTCATTCTTCTGGTGAGGATCTACTTGCATTAATCAATGATATTTTAGATATATCAAAGGTTGAGGCTGGTAAAATTGAAATTATTTTTGATGAAGTAAATATGAGTGAATTGCCAATGCAAATAGAGCAAATCTTTGCGCCAGTAGCTAAGAAAAAGAATTTAGAATTGCATATTTCGAAAGCACCAAACGTAGTCGATATTTTCTATACAGACGAAAAGAGATTCCAACAAATTTTAAAAAATTTATTATCAAATGCATTGAAATTTACGGAACAGGGTTATGTACATTTAAATATTAAGCAGCTTGATCATCAACAACTAACATCTAATATGCAAGAAGTAAGCACAGAATGGCTTGAAATTACGGTATCTGATACGGGAATAGGTATTCCAAAGGACAAGCATCAGCTAATCTTTGAATCCTTCCAACAAGCAGATGGGGCTACTGTACGTAAATATGGTGGAACAGGTCTTGGTTTATCCATTTGTAAGGAATTTGCAAAATTACTTGGAGGTTGGGTTGCATTACAAAGTGAAGAAGGGAAAGGCAGTAGCTTTACGCTCACTATTCCAAGTTTACCTAACGGCTTAAATACGACAGCCATAGATTCCGCTTATGTTGAAGTGGTCGCTACACTAGAAGCAGATGACATTGTTGAAGAAGTGGAAGAGCAAGTAGATGAAAGCTATCAGGTTTCTCCACAAGAAGTAGAAGTTTTCCAAGGGAAAAATATTTTAATCGTAGATGATGATAATCGCAATATCTATGCATTGAAAGCAGCGCTTGAAAAAAGAGGCATGAATATTCTCGTTGCGAAAGATGGATTAGAATGTTTAGAGATTATGGAGACGAATAATAAAATAGATCTTATTCTGATGGATATTATGATGCCGAATATGGATGGATATGAAACAATGTCTATTATTCGTACGAAAATGAAGCTTACTGATTTGCCAATTATCGCTTTAACAGCAAAAGCAATGAGTACAGATCGTGATAAATCTCTAGAAGCAGGTGCATCTGATTATATTAGTAAGCCGTTAAATCTAGATCAATTAGTATCGGTCTTACGCGTATGGCTAGTTTCTAAAGGGAGTTAAAAAATAAGCATGGATAATCAATTCCAAAATTTTGAGCTAAAGCAACAAATGAATAAGCATGCGGATATGGAAATTGAGTTACTACTCGAAGCTATCTATCGTTTATCCGGTTTTGATTTTCGACAATATAATCGCTCATCTATTTCTCGTCGCATTTATAATCGGATGAGGGTGAGTAATATACCGACTATTTCCCGGGTACAAGAAAAAGCGATACATGAAGAAAGTTTTTTGGAGCAGCTTTTGAATGATTTTTCTATCAATGTCACAGAAATGTTTCGTAATCCTAGCTTTTTTAAAGCGTTCCGTAAAGAAGTTGTGCCCTATTTAAGACAGTACCCAGAAATTCGTATATGGCATGCAGGATGTGCTACAGGCGAAGAGGTGTACTCAATGGCTATATTATTACAGGAAGAAGGACTAATAGATAGATCTGTGATTTACGCTACGGATATGAATGAGCATGTGTTAGAAAAGGCAAAAAAGGGCGCCTTCTCAATAAAAAAAATGCAAGCATATACAACGAATTATATGCTTGCGGGGGGGAATCATGCTTTTTCGGAATACTATAAAACTGACTATCAATACGCCTATTTCCATCCGGAACTTTTAAAAAATATTATTTTTGCACAGCATAATTTAGTAACAGATCAATCCTTTAATGAATTTCATGTGATTGTCTGCCGCAATGTTTTAATTTATTTTTCTCCTGCTCTACAAAGCCAAGTACATCATTTATTTTA
This sequence comes from Lysinibacillus sp. C5.1, assembly GCF_016350185.1. NCBI lineage: Bacteria > Bacillati > Bacillota > Bacilli > Caryophanales > Bacillaceae > Lysinibacillus > Lysinibacillus sp. C5.1. Next base: position 4,606,224 of record NZ_CP066226.1, on the reverse strand, counting down.
CGATAGTCTAAGCCGAGATGGCTTTTTATGTTTAGGTGATAAAGAAACGCTACGTTGTGACGGGATCATTTCAAAATATAAAGAAACTGTTGCCATTGAAAAAATTTATCAAAAAAAATAGAAGGTAGTCATAGAAAAAATCCGCTATACATTCTGTTGCAGACATTGCGTTTACGCTTGTCAGCAGCAGAAATGTATGCGGATTTTTGAAATTATTGACTCATAAATTTACATTGCTTGTGCTTGAATCATTAATACACACATATCGTCCGGTTGGTTTTTTTGCTTTTCTTTAGGTAGTAAATTATCAATCAGACATTGTGTATAATTCCATTTTTTTGAGGTTAGTTTTTGTAAAAGTTTTTCAGATTCTATTTCGCATGGTCCCATCGCCTCTAAAACCCCATCTGTATATAAAACAATTTGAACATCCTTTTGATATTGGATTGTTTGTTTTTGTACCTTTATTTCTTCAAAAAAGCCGACAGCACAGCTTCCTTGGTTTAAAGGAACTAGTGTAGTTTCATCAACAAGTGCGTATCCAGCAGGATGGCCCGCGTTAACGTATTCAATTGTTTTTTGTTCCGTATCAATCACTATGTAAATAGCTGTAAAGTAATGAATATTTTCTTCCTTTGCATTTTGCAGAAGCGTCATATAACGATTTAGTTCCTTAATAACGAGCTCGGGTTCCACCAACTGTTTGACAGCTTCCCTTAGTACAGAAGAGATAAACATACAAACGAGCGCTGCTGGTATACCGTGACCCATCATATCGAGTAAAATAACCGCGTAACGGTGATCGTTAATTTTATACCAATAGTACATATCCCCTGCTAAATTTGAAGAGGGGAGGTAGGATACCTCGATTTGAATATGATCTTCAGTTAAAGGTGCACTTAGTAAACTGCGTTGTACACGTGTGGCTAAATCTAATTCATACTTGATTTTCATTTCTTGTTTCATATGCCAATCTAATTCAGCCTTTAATCTTAGAGCAACACGAATTCTTGCAAGAAGTTCCGTCTTATTGATGGGCTTTGTAATATAATCGACCCCTCCAATATCGAGTGCTTCCGCAAGCTTGTTTTTATCTTCTAATGCTGTAACGAAAATAATTTGAATATCTTTGAATTTTTCATTTTGTTTTATCCGTTTGCAAGCTTCAATACCATCTATTTCAGGCATCATAATGTCTAATAAAATCAGCTCGACAGAAGTACCTGCGGGATTTTTTGCATCTAACTGAAGATAGTCGAAAAGCTCATAAGCTGATGAAAGAGATACACAGTTATCATAACCTGCATTTTTTAAAATTTTTTCGATTACGAATAGATTGACTGAATTGTCATCTACAAGAAGAATTGTCATAGTTTTTTCCCCTTATTCTGCTTGAACCATTGATGAAGTGCAGATTATAAATTGTATTAAAAATACTCTTAACATCATTATTATACAAAATATTAGAGAATAACGGTATTTTAATGAATTTAAGGTATATTTTACTAGGAAATAAGTTTGTTTTTTATTGCTAAACCTCTGTTAACTATAGGTGAAAGTCACAACGAGTAGTGAAAAAATATGAAAAAAAATCAATATTAATTTATTACCCTTTCTGTTTGGTGATTTAAACTATTTTTCACAAAGAATTTTAGCGCTTTTTAGCCTTTTTAAAGCCACTATAAATATCAAATGCACTTGCTAGAATCGTCAGAGTAATTACGACAAGTAGTATGCGATCTAGCGTAAACAAAATCTTTGTAGAAGTGGTTTCCATAATAGCCGCCATATAGGGTATTGCCGCACTATGAATAATATCAGGCTGATTTGCCATGACAATCAACACAATTGTACCCATACATTGAAGAACGGCACTTATAATGGCAATCGGCATGGTCCATTGTCTAACCTTCCATTTATATATGGTTAAAGCCATACTTAAAACGATGCAAAATAAAATAATCGGTCTATAAGACAAGAGGGTATCTTGGTTGAAAATAGGCATAACAAATTTTAAGCCACTTCTTTCATCCGAAGAGTAAATTCCAATCAGATGAGCGGCATTCAAATAAACAAACGTAAAAATGGCTATTCCTAATAGGCTAAAGATAATATCAGTAAGCGGTATATAATTGTCTTTGTCGATAATTTTTGTTTTCTTTAAATCTTCCGGTGTCCATTCTTTGTTGCTTTTCATAAAGAATAGTAGATTTTTCGTGTTACCATAGCGTTCCGTTATGATAAAGGCAATGGTAATCCAAAACAGTACTTGTAAGACTACTTCGATCATAGTGGCAATCGTTATAGATATGGCTTGAATAATAGCAGACAACAGCAATCCATCCGCTGGGAAGGAAAAAATACTTTTTACAAGAAGTACAATTATTGTAATAAGGATTGCCCAAGGAAGCACTACTTTGATTGTCTGCATGTAAGTGCTGTACAGTTCAGGACCAATTAAATATTTCGGTTCCTGTTGATAGCTCGCAGCAAGTTTTGCTGGGTCTCCAAGTTTTAAAAGAGCTTCTTTTACCTCTAATTCTGAAAAATCCTCGGGTAACATATCTTCAATTGTAGATTTTAATTCAACTCCAATCGCGTCCCTTTTATTTTTAGGAATCCTTCGAATCACTTCATAAATATAGGCATCAATCAAATCCAACTTTGTCATCCTCCTTATAGTAATGTATATAGCTCTAACAACGTTGTTAGAAGCAAAAGAAATAGCGTTTCAACACATCATATTTGAGGCAACTACTACGCTCTCTGTTTTGCATTTCCCAGCGAACATGTTGATATTGGGGGAAGCTAACAGCCCCGTTCCTTCGAAGGCACATTTTTATCGACACACATTTTTTAGCTTCTCTACAGTTATCATACAGTAATGAATAGTATGTGGTAATATATGTTATTAATGGGGGAGGAATTAATGTGAAAGCAAATGGCATTAAGCCAAATATTTTTATAATAATAGGAGGGTGTATATGCGAATTGTAAAGAAAATTCAAGAAGAAGAAGAAGTTTTAAAATATGTAGATATTGTTATTGGTGCTTATCCGGGAGTCGTGCAAACTTCTCCACAAACAAAGGAGCGATTAGTATCCATTTTTAAGCATAACATGAGCAATGAACCCACTATAAATTATTATGGACTATGGGAAAACCACAATTTATTGGGTGGTATGCGTATCCATGATTTTAAAATGAACTTATTTTCGAATATCATTCCAATTGGTGGTGTTGGTCAAGTTGCAGTAGACTTACTGCATAAAAAAGAGCGAGTTGCTAAAGAACTAATCGATCATTTCTTTCAAATTTTTTTAGAGAAGGATGTGCACATCGTTGCCTTATATCCATTTAGACCGGATTTTTATAAAAAAATGGGCTTTGGCTATGGACCGAAAATGTACCAATATTCAGTCCAACCATCAAGCTTTCCGAAAGGGTCCACCAAACAGCATCTTAAATATTTACATCAACAGGATCAGCAATTGTTGGAAGATTGTTATAACAGAATAGCACTGAAAAAGCATGGTATGTTTTTAAAAACAAAAAATGAGTTGGATAGCATTTTTCAAAGTTCGCAAAACTATATTATTGCAGTCGACAAAGGTGACCATATAGAAGGCTATATCGTATTTTCGTTTAAAAAGCAAAGTGAGTCGAATTTTTTGCTGAATAATATGGTTATAAAAGAATTTTTATATGAAACACCCGAGGCTTTACTGGAGCTTAGTACGTTTTTAAATAGTCAGGCAGATCAAGTAAATCGAATTGAATGGCATACACAGGATGACAATATTCATTTCTTTTTAGGGGATGTCCGTAATGAATCCAATCATTTAATTCCGAGTGTATACCATGCCAATGCTATTGTAGGGATTGGTTTAATGTATCGGATAATCAATGTAAGAGGTTTCTTTCAGGAACTCAAGCGACATCATTTTAATAATAGCAATATAACGTTTAAGCTTACTGTTTATGATTCGTTGTTAGAAGAAAATAATAAGCCTCTTATAATAAGAACGGTAGATGGCGCTCTGGAGATGTTAGAAAACGCACACTATGATGTAGAAATGATAATTGATATTGCGGAGCTTTCTTCGCTAGTGATGGGCGTGGTGACGGTTCAAGAATTATTTATGCTCGGCATGCTAAAGGTTAGTGATGAACAGTTTTTACAGGAATTGCACAAGTTCTTCTTTGTTTTGAATAAACCAACGTGTGTAACAGCATTCCATTCTAATAGAAGAAAGACGTTAAAATTTTTTCGTGTTAATCCTTTTTCATTAGGATGGATGAACGGATGGGTCTTTCTAAAGGTGTAATATTAATAATAAAATAGCTAATAATTAATATTAAAATAATAAGGGCATAGATTAATGTGTTAATGGCATGATCGTGTTCGACAATGATTAAGCGAATCATCGCTGTAATCCCTATATAGATAAAGTATCGTAGCGGGAAATGGTAATCCTCTTTAAAGTACTTAATAATCATTGTAATAAATTCAAAATACAAAAAGAAAATAAGAATATTTGCTAGGAAAAGTTTGTAGTCACTAGTACCACCTTTTAATAAGATGTTTAGAAACTCAATGAGCTCTTTCATAAGCAGGAAGGACAGTATAAGTGCTAATAATACAAGGCAGACGTTGAGAAATAATTGTAAAGATTTTGGGACAGCTTTTACAAGTTGTTGATACGTATTATGCTTGTGATTCATGTAATTCCTCCATCTTCTTATTTAAACATAATATTTATCTTATAGAATATGAATAAAACGTCGAAAAGAGAATAGCAATTTCACAAAAATTTGAGTTATTTGGTGTATTTTCTTACTTTTATTGAATATAACATGATAACGTAAACAGAAGATGCGTAATACTGTAAATAACTGTATAGTATTGTAAAAGAAAGTTTTTAAAAAATTTAGGCTGTATGATAAAATAGAGTTGCATGAATATAAAATAAAAGGGGTTTTTTTAAATGGCAAAATCAGCAAAATCTGATGCAAAAATTACACCAGAGCGTTTAGAAGAGGCGTTAAATGTTCGTGACCGTCTTATTATTGAGTTATTAGTTCAAGTTCTTGACGAGAAATTAGTCATTGAACGTCCTGTATTACGTGAGCGTTTAGGTAACCTTGTAGACCTTTCTGATCATGATGCAGAATTACAAGAAACTTTACATGCTGTAATCAACAAGCTGTAATATTTAAGCTTTAAAGGCGATTAGTAAAGCATAAAGATGTACTTCAAACAGGCAAGCTCCTTTGGGGGCTTGTTTCTTTGTCTATGGGATATTTCAAGTGCATTGTGTAGAGTTATCAACTTTCGCCATAATCGTATGAAAAGTGAAAAGTACCCTATAAGATAGATTGTTGTCTATCCTATAGGGTACTTTACGTTAAGCTAATAGTGCTTAGTAAACTTTATCGCCATTAAAAATTGAATTTTTTACAATAACGTAATCTACGTTGCGAATAGCCTCTAGCTTCGTGCCACCAGCATAAGAAATAGATGATTGAAGGTCTTGTTGCATTTCAATTAACGTATCTTTTAGGCTACCTTTATGTTCTACAAACATTTTTTTACCTTCGACATTTTTCTTCTCACCTTTTTGGAATTCTGATGCAGAGCCGAAGTATTCTTTTACTAATTTGCCATCGATTTCAATCGTTTCACCTGGCGATTCCTCGTGACCTGCAAATAAAGAACCGATCATGACCATTGAAGCACCGAAACGTACAGATTTCGCAATATCACCATTTGTGCGGATACCACCATCCGCAATAATTGGTTTCGTTGCAGCTTTTGCACACCAACGTAGTGCTGCTAATTGCCAACCACCTGTGCCAAAACCTGTTTTAATTTTTGTAATACATACTTTACCTGGCCCAATACCAACTTTTGTAGCATCTGCACCAGCGTTTTCAAGCTCACGTACTGCTTCAGGTGTACCAACATTACCAGCAATAACAAAGCTATTTGGTAAATGTTGTTTAATATGTTGAATCATACGAATGACAGCGTTTGAATGACCATGTGCAATATCAATTGTAATAAATTCCGGAACTAAGCCAGCACTTGCTAATTCTTCTACAAATGTATATTCCTCATCTTTTACACCGACACTAATGGAAGCAATTAAGCCACGGCTTTGCATATCTTTAATAAAGCTAATACGCGTTTCAGGGTTGAAACGGTGCATAATATAAAAGTAACCGTTTTCAGCAAGCTTAGCGGCAATACTTTCATCAATAATAGTCTGCATATTTGCAGGGACTACAGGTAATTTAAATTTGTGTCCGCCTAATGTAACAGATGTATCACATTCTGATCGACTGTTTACAATACATTTTGCGGGAATTAGTTGAATATCTTCATAATCAAATACGTTATCCATTATATACACTCCTAAAATACGAATATTTTTCGATGTTTATTTTAAATTGTTCGCCATTTGGTAATTTACATGATTTTCAATGAAAAGTCAAAGATTTTATCAAAATAAATAAAAAATAGACAGTTGGAGACAAGAAAGGTACTAAAACATAGAAAAGCATATCCTTTTTTGACAGTATAATATGAATGTTAGAAGTAAAACTATGGAGGATTTCCTAATGGTAAGACTAGCTTATCGTTCGCTATCTAAGTACAATAGAGTTGTTTCATAAATGACAGAGGAGTGGTGAGCATGGCAGTAGAGGTGTATTTAATTTTCAATGGCAATTGTCGAGAGGCTGTAACATTTTATGAGCAAGTTTTTAATACGGACAAGGCTGAAATTATGACATTTGGAGATTCACCAAGTGATCCAAGCTATCCATTACCAGAGGAAGCGAAAAATCTCGTTATGCATACACGCTTATCCATTTTAGGCAGTACGGTAATGTTTTCGGATACATTCCCAGGTTCACCGTTTACCATTGGTAACAATGTCACATTAGCTGTTGTAACAGATGATGAAGCGCAGTTACGACAAGCGTTTGAAAAACTGAAAGAGGGTGGCAAAGTGACGATGGAACTTCAAGAAACATTTTGGAGTAAATGTTACGGTTCACTTACAGATAAGTTTGGTATCGAGTGGCAGTTTAGCCATGAGGAAAAAGCTAAATAGGAAAATTGAAATAGGCTGGGACAAAAGAGAAAAAGTGTTAGATTGAACCTAATCAATCTAACACTTTTTTGCTATGTCGTTGTTGCCCGCGTCTTACATGGTGTGCTGTTCCTGCCGGAGTCACCGTCTCCGCTTGAACACTTCTCTTTATTGCAAAAGCAAGAAGAGCTAAGTTTTACATAAATAGCAAAAATTTATGAATATCTTTTCTCTGTTCCTTAAATTTTTTAGTTATGTCCCAGCCTCTTAATATTTAAAACGACCTACAAAGCTTTGTAACTCGTCCGCCATATCGAGTAAAGCTTTAGCTGCGGATGTCATCTCCTGCATAGAGGACAATGTTTGTTCAGTTGAAGCGGCAACTTCTTCAGAGGCTGCTGCATTCATTTTTGCATGATCAGTTAGCTCGATTGCCGTTGCAGTAACTTCTTCCACTACAGCTGATATTTCTTGAGCAGATGCAGAGATACCTTCCATTTTCGGTGCAATATTACGTAAACTTTCAGTAATGCTCGCGAATTTTTTACTTGTATCTTCTGATAGCTGTAAACCTTCATGTACATCAGAAGAAGCTTTGATCATCGTTTCCACCGATTTAGCCGTATCTTGTTGAATCCCTGTAATAAGGGAAGAAATTTGCTCAGCAGATTGATGTGATTGCTCGGCTAATTTTCTTACTTCATCAGCTACGACAGCAAATCCTTTACCGTGCTCGCCTGCTCTAGCAGCCTCAATCGCAGCATTTAATGCTAGTAAATTTGTTTGGTCGGAAATCGCACTAATAATTTCTAATATTGAACCAATTTCTTTTGTCCGATCATAAAGCGACTTAATCATTCTGTCTGATTGTGTCACGGATTCATTAATTGATACCATTTGATTTACAGTGCGTTCAACGGATTGACCACCTTCCTCGGCTTGCACAATCGCGTGGTTAGAAAGGTCTGTTACTTGCATTGCGCTATCTGCTACTTCAACGATTCCTTGTGCAATTTCTTCGATAGAGATAGCATTTTGGTCGATACCTGTTGTCTGTCTTTCTGCACTAATCGCTACTTGTTGCATCGCTTGTGAAACCTGCTCAGAAGAAGCAATATTTTGCTCTGCGTGGGCAGATAATCCTTGTGCGGATTCTTGTACATGTTGGACGCTACGGTCAACATTGCGAATCAGGTTTTTCAAGTTCACTTTCATTGAAATAAATGCTTCACTAAGTAAGCCAATTTCATCCTTAGAGTGAATTTCGATAAATTCCGTTAAATCGCCTTCACTAATTTTTAAAGCACTATGTTTTAGTCGATTAATTGGATTTACGACAGAACGAATCATAATCAGCATAAACATTACACCCACAACAATGGACACCGCAATAATGATTAAGTTCATATTAAACGTTGTAGCGGCCGCCTTTGTCGCTTCAGCAGTGAACATTGTACCAACAAGTTTCCAACCCGTTAGTTCATTTGTGATAAATTGTAGCTGTCGATCAGCTTCTAAAATTGTGCCACTATCCTGTTCATAAATTTTAGCGATATAACTTTCAGTAGCCTTGGAACCACTTTCTTTATCACGTTGAGAAATATATAGTTTGTTGTTATCTAATAGTGAGGCAAAGCCTGTTTTTCCAATACGAATATCATTCGTAAGGGCACTTAATGTAGATATATTGAGATCTAATCCGATGACTCCAGAATTATCTGGCAATGCTTGTGTAATTGTAATAACCATGTCACCAGAAGCTTGTGAAATATAGGGTTCTGTAATCGTTACCTGCCCTTTGTTGTTTACTGCTTGTGTATACCAGGGTCTTTTTCGTGGGTCAAAGTCACTTTGATATTGCTGAGCGGGCTCATCGAGAATTTTGCCCTCACTTGTCCCAAAATAGACAAGTTCAATCTCTGGATGCATATTTACGTATTCTTTAAATAGTGACTTAAGCTCCGGCACTTTACTTTCTTGTAAGTAAGATTGATTAAGTTTCTTAGTAAAATATTGAATGTCCTCAATCTTTGGCTTAATTGTACTAGTAATATTCGTATTAAGCATACGAATACTTTCGTTTGTACTTGCTTGTTGTTCCTTAGAAATTTGCTTCTCTGCACTTTGATAAGAAATGATACCGATTAATAAAGTTGGGATGAGAAGCATTGCTAAGAATGAAAAAATGAGCTTTTTCCGTAAACTTAGTTTTGTCAATTGTATAATCCTCACTAAAAATGTTTTATTGTTATTGTTCTATACTTTTCCCCAAGAAGGTAAATAATAGACGACTAGCTAATTTTAACAAATATACAATAAAAGTTAAGCCCTTATCGGTTTTTATTTTTAGATAATTGATCGTATCGAAAAAATATCTCAAAACTTGAAAAACATTCTTTGTTGATAGACATAGAAATGTTCTATTTGATGTATACTATTGCTCAGAAGAGGAGGGAATTTGTAATGATTCAACAAATTGGACAAGTAATGTTATATGTAAATGATCAAGATGCAGCTGTCGCGTTTTGGACTGAAAAAATAGGATTTGTAGTAGTAGCTGATAATAAGGAAGCAGGGATGCGTTGGATTGAAATTGCTCCTACAAAGGATGCCCAAACGTCATTCGTACTGCACAATAAAGAAGTAATTGCGAAAATGCAACCGGAATTAAATTTAGGGACACCTTCTATTATGTTTTACGCTGATAACATAACTGACATGTATCAAGATTTCCAAACGAAAGGAATTAAAGTAGGGGATTTAGTCATGATGCCAATCGGTAGAGTTTTTAACTTTGCAGATCCTGAAAACAATTACTTCGCTTTAGTGGAAAAATAAAAAAAGGGGGCTTTAAACCCCTCATTACTAAAAATCCGTAGGGCTGTCTACGGATTTTTTTTTATAAACACCAAAATAGTTCTATTTCCAGAGGGCTACCTGTCTTAATGAGCGTTTATGTTAAATCCTCACCATAAATGGCTACAGATTGTCGATCAACGGCAAACTCCCGACCATTCCATTTTAAAATGTTTTCAACATATCCTAATCCATCCGCATGATATCTTCCCGCAATTTCTTGATAAGCTAATATTTCATATGTGCCATCACGATCAAAATCAACAGGGTATAATCCACTGATAGGGTCAACCCAACCTTCAATCGGTTGCTTTAATGTGCCATCTTGATTATAAATTTCCGCTAAGTACTCGGGTCCTTTATATTGTAAATCAAGAATATATTGCTTTTTAGGATTAAAACTCCGCACGGATGCTTTATAGTTATTTAAGTAGTTGACTGAGTAAGTTAGTTTACTATTAAATGACTCGGTATCAAATATTGAACGTACTTTGCCGTTTATAGATGAAAAAATTTCACCGTTAATAATTCCTCCACTACCACCAGTATCAGAAATCACCATAATATCTTCTATATGATCTCCAGTAAAATCTCCGAGAAAAATGGTAGGACTATAGCCAACGTTTTCTTTCAGCCCAATTTGTTCGAATTGCCGTGTCTGCCCGTAAAAGATGACAAGTGTAATGTTTTTCCAGAGCGGGCTATCGGGTGTTTTAGTACCCATTAAAAATACAGTTTCAAAAAAACCATCACCGTTAATATCTCCAAATTTTGTTTGAATAATTTGAGGAGCCATTTGGGTCATGCTGATAGTACTTGGAGATGGATTTAAATTATTGTTCATTTATACACCTCTTTCTTAGTGTTAGCATATGTTTTGAATACAGCTTGGTGCATAAAATAAGTTGTGAAATAAAAGAGGGGAATAAATCCTATAATACTTACTAAAAAACTTGTAATTAGCCCATTGACAATTAACCATGTTGAAAGTATCATAATGTCAATGAATCAGAAAATTCAGTACCACAAGTTATCTCACTACTTAATGTAGGTAGAGATTTTTTTTAAACCGTTAATTCTTAGTAAATATATATGTTTTATATAATTTAGGAAGAAGGAGATTTTTGTGAAAGAGTTATTTATTAAAACGGAGCGTCAGCGTTACTGGCTAGAGCAGTTGGCTTCAATTGCAGAGCCAATCAAATCGGAGGCTGTAGAAGTCGACGAACAGTCCCGGTTTCCATTTGAGGCATATAAGCTACTATTACAAATCGGCTATCCAAAACTAACTTTACCGAAACAATATGGAGGAGAAGGATTATCTGTTTACGATATGATTCTCGTTCAAGAAACATTAGCTAGTTGCGATGAAAACGCCTCTCTTTCACTCGGATGGACATTAGGTGTTGTTGGCGAAATATATGACAAAAAGCTATGGGCTGAGGATTTACTCCAAAAATTCGCACAGAAAGTACAACAAGGTGCCATTATCAATCGAGCTGTCAGTGAATTAGCAACTGGTAGTCCAACGCGAGGTGGCCGTCCAGGAACAAATGCAGTATCGACAGCGGATGGCTGGTTATTAAATGGCCGTAAAATATTTACGACTGCATCGCCCGTACTCGATTATTTCTTAACGTCTGCTTGGATTGAAGAAAAAGGGCAAATTGGCTTTTTCCTCATTCATAAAGATGTAGCAGGGCTATCAATTGAAGAAAATTGGCAAATGTCAGCGATGCGTGGCACAAGTAGTCATGATTTAGTATTACAGAACGTAGTGGTTCCTACTAATCATTTAGTAGAATTGCCGAGTCATCCAAGTGGTGGCAAGATTAATGGCTGGATTTTGCACATCCCTGCAACTTACTTAGGGATTGCACAGGCAGCGAGAGACTATGCGTTACATTTCGCTAATCATCATCAACCAAACAGTTTAAATGCCCCGATTAGCACATTACCAAATGTACAGCAGTTATTAGGAGACATTGAATTAAAGCTACATCAGGCACGTTTTGTCCTTTATGGCGTGGCAGAGGCTTATGATGATCCAACAAGACGACATACTTTAACGAATGAAATGGCGGTTGCCAAGCATACGGTGACGAATATTGCGATTGATGTCGTGGATAAGGCGATGCGCGTTGTTGGAGCAAAAAGTTTACAGCTTACGAACCCGTTACAACGCTATTATCGTAATGTTCGTGCAGGATTACATAATCCACCAATGGATGATATGACGATACTAAAATTAGCGACAGCTGCCATTGAGCAACAAAAATTATCTGAACAGTAATCATATAATCACTTGAGATGAAGGAGAAATGACATATGTTTAAACAAAAGAAAAAATTATTTCAAATTGCAGCAGTCGGGTTGGCCTCTCTTGCTATTTTAGCAGGATGCAGTTCGGGCGAAGCTTCTAAAAATGAAACAGAAGATGGGGTTAAAGTACGTACTGTGAAGGTAGCATACGATCAAGCCTCTAAACCGATTAGCTATATTGACGATAAAGGTAATCCAACAGGCTACGACGTGGAAGTAATGAAGCTAGTAGATGAACTATTACCTGAATATAAGTTCGAATATGTTGGAACTACAAGTGATGATTTATTAATCGGTGTAGAGCAAGGAAAGTACCAAGTCGGTGTGAAAAATGCATTCTTCACGCAGGAACGTACAGAGAAATTCATTTTCCCTAAAGAATTTTTAGGATTAAGTAGTGCAGGTTTAGTGCTACGCAAAGAAGATGAAGGGATTAAAACATTAGCGGATTTTGCGTCAAAAGGATATTCATTAGCGCCGATTGCTGCTAACAATGCCCAGTATACAATTATCGATGAGTACAACAAAGCAAATCCTAACAACAAAGTAAAATTACAAGCAGGTGATGCCTTTACTGTCGATGTTGTGCAATGGGTAAATGAAGGGCGCGTTGATGGTGGTGTCATGATTGAAGGTCCATTTAAGCAGCAAGTATTAGCGGAAGATGGCGCTTATCATAATTTGAAGGATGAGGTTGTTTATAACGAATTTGCAGTGATTAAAACATGGCCACTGTTCAATAAAAAAGAACAAGAATTTGCGGATGCTTATGATAAAGCGATTGCCCAAATTAAAGAACAAAAGAAAACAAGTGAATTAAGTAAAGAGTTTTATGGCCGTGATTTATTTGAAGTGTTAGAAAACGTAAATCGATAATTTTAAAAGGCTGCCTGAGTCAAGTTACTCAGCAGTCTTTCTTAATAAACGGAGAGCGAAGGCGTTGAAATTTAGCTGCCTTTAGTGAAGACATTGATAAAGTTGGTGAGGAAATGGAGAAGTATTTTGATGCATCGTACATTTGGAACGCTATTCCCTTATTATTGCCGTTTTTAAAAGTAACCTTTTTAGTTGCAGGGTCTTCCATTGTACTAGGTATATTCTTCGGCTTATTATTAGCCGCTGCAAAGTTAAGTTCAATGAAGGTATTACAAAAAATGGCGAATTTATATACAACTATTATGCGTTGTACGCCATCCATTGTTCTATTATTCCTTGTTTATTATGGGGTACCTGCATTAGCAGAAAACATCGGTTTAAATCTTCATGCGATAGAGACAGCCTTCTTCGTCGTCGTGACATTTACATTGCAGTTTGCTGCAATTATGTCTGAGGTGATTAGGTCTTCCTATTTGGCTATTAATAAGGGACAGTTTGAAGCGGCTGTTAGTGTAGGGTTAACACCGTTCCAAGCTTATCGCCGCATTATTTTCCCTCAAGCGCTTGTAATCGCATTACCAAACTTCGGAAATGCCATGATTGCGCTATTACAAGAAGGAGCATTGGCATACACAATTGGGCTAATTGATATTGTTGGTAAGGCTAATTTAATTATTGCAAGTAATATTAATGCCCATGCATTAGAAATCTATGTCGCACTTGCGATTGTTTATTGGGTACTGTCGATTGTGATTGAAAAATTCTTTGCTATGTTAGAAAAGTTTTTTGGCAAGGGAAAAAGAACGTTAGAAACAACGTAAGGAGGCGTAATGATGAACTACCAATTTTTAGTTGAAACCTTTTTTGTAGCATTATCGGGTGTACCGATCGCACTCCTTGTAACGGTTGTTGCATTACTCGTTGCTCTTCCACTTGGCTTTTTATTAGCACTGACACGCATTAATAAAATTCCGGTTATACATCATCTAGCAAAGATTTATGTATCCTTTGTTCGAGGTACGCCCATTATTATTCAGATTTTTATTATTTATAGTAGTATTCCACTCATATTAAAAATGGTTTTTGAAAAATATCATATTACCTATGACATTTATAAAATCAATCCAATTTGGTATGCATTTATCGTGTTTGCTTTTAGTACAACAGCTATTTTAATAGAGGTATTCCGTTCGGCACTTGGTACTATTGAAAAGGGTCAGCTAGAGGCGGCACATGCAGTGGGTTTAACGACATTTCAAGCTTATCGCCGAATTATTATTCCACAAGCATTAGTAGTGGCGATGCCGAATATTTGTACAGCAACAGTAAACCTAATAAAAGCGACGTCATTGGGATATGCGATGTCCTTACCAGAAATTACATTGAAGGCAAAAGTTGCTGCAAATGTGGGCTACAATTATGTGGAAGCATATCTTGATATATTCATCGTGTATTTAATTTTATGCAGTACGGTTGAATACTTGTTTAAGCGATACGAGCAACATTTGAGCAAATACAAAGTGGCAAATGCCTAAGGGGTGAATCTTTATGTTAACAATCAAAAATATTCATAAATCATTTGGCGATAATGAAATTTTAAAAGGTGTAGATTTATCGATTGATAAAGGTGATGTAGTTGTTATTTTAGGCCCGAGTGGCTCAGGTAAAACGACTTTATTGCGTTGCATTAACTTTTTAGAAAAGGCAGACCAAGGGCATGCGACATTCGGTACAATCGATGTGGATTTTCAAAATGTCAAAAAGAAGGACGTCCATGCTATTCGTCAACGTGTAGCGTTTGTATTCCAAAATTATAATCTTTTTACGAATAAAACAGCTTTAGAAAATGTGACAGAAGGACTTGTTATTGGCCGAAAAATAGCAAAGGCTGAAGCGATTGAAATCGGTAAAAAAGCGCTTGATAAAGTAGGGCTGTCAGAAAAATATGATGCTTATCCAAGTCAGTTATCTGGCGGTCAACAGCAGCGTGTTGGTATTGCCCGTGCAGTGGCCTTGAACCCAGATATTATTTTATTTGATGAGCCGACTTCTGCCCTTGACCCAGAACTAGTGGGAGAAGTATTGACGGTTATGAAGAACATTGCGAAAGAGGGCACGACAATGCTTGTTGTAACGCATGAGATGGGCTTTGCAAAGGATGTAGCTAACCGCGTTATTTTTATGGATGGTGGGGTTGTTGTCGAAGAAGGAAGCCCACATGATATATTCGTTAGCCCGAAAGAAGAGCGGACGAAAAAGTTTTTAAAGCGTGTGATACCAGAGGATTATACATTTTATATTTAAGGTTTTCATTGGAACTAGTGAAACGTTTTTAGTGGCAGGGATGTAGCTCTAGTTGTTGTAATATCTTTCTTCGGACCGATGATTTACGTTTTTATTTGTCATTGCGTCCTATAGAATTTATACTTTTACTTGAAAAAAGGTTCAATTCTTGTAGGCATAACAAGGAGTTGAGCAACAGTTTTATTCGGAAAGTTTTTGAGAACTTACAGTAAAAGCTAAATTTTCAAAAAGGGGTTTACAACAATGCCACTTACTTTTGCACATCCCGCTGCCGTATTACCGTTCTCAAGAAAAAGTAAGTATATTCATTTTTCTGCCATGGTTATCGGTAGTATGGCGCCAGACTTTGAGTATTTTCTAAGAGGTCAACCTAAGGGTGAAATAGGTCATACTTTTATGGGGTTTATTACGTTCAATCTACCGTTAGTAGCTTTCATCTACTTTATCTACCATTTCTTTATACACCAAACCTTCGTTCATTATTTGCCTAATATACTACAAGATACTTCTACAAATAGAGTAGATTCCAATAAATTGTTGAAATTAGTCGTGTTTATTTATTCTGCCTTGTTTGGCATGCTTACTCATGTCGTATGGGATTCCTTTACACATATAAATGGTTATATGGTGCTTACTTTCCCTACAGTATTTACTAAAATCTATCGTATTTATGGTTTTGATCTACCTTTGTATAAGTTTTTGCAACATGGTAGTACATTACTGGGATTCATTTTGATATTTGGTTATATGTATTTCAGAGCATTATCTCAGAGACATAGAAATGCTACCGTTGGTGTTACACATAAAATTATTTATTGGTCATCCTTATTCATAATGACATGTTCAGTAGTAATTAGTTGGTATGTCATTGACCATGTTCCATTTTTAAATTATGGCATTCTTGTTGTAAGAATAATCGATTCTTTTTTTATTAGTTTATTCATCATATCAATCTACTTAAAATATTGGCTAAAAAGGTAAAGTACTGAGATTTATCTTTAAAGAGACTGTTCTGGTAAATGGAACAGTCTTTTTTGTTGCTGAAAGGAGCGTGGGATTTTGGCTATATGAAGGGAGCATCTTTCAATTTTTATTAAACAGAATTATCAAAAAATATTGACATTTAAGTTTTCTTTTTTTATATTTTTACTAATATATTTCCGTTTATCGGAATTAATTTCCGTATAGTGGAAATGTATATGGTGGATTTTTTGTCTTATGTAGCAAGTTGCTACTTTAAGGTTTTGTACTACGAATGCAAAGGGGAGAGAGGATGGCAAATCTACAAGAGAATCATAATGTTGAAGAGCCGAAAATCAAGGGGATTAATGCGTTTGTTTTAATGTTTATTATTATTTTAGTTATGAGTGTCCTTACGTATATTATTCCAGCTGGTCAGTATGATCGAGTTGAAATAAACGGGCGTATGGTTGTAGACCTTGAATCATTTAACTATATAGATTCGAGTCCAGTTGGTTTCCTTGAAATATTCAATAGTGTCCATTTAGGGATGCTAGAAGGTGCTTCCATTATTTTATTTGTTTTCTTATTTGGGGGAGCGCTTGGTATTATGCAAAAAACGGGAGCGATCGATTCATTTATTAAAGTAATGGCTTCTAAATTTGGTCAGAAGGAGTACGTGTTAATTCCAATTCTGATATTAATCTTTGGTAGTTTAGGAACATTAATCGGTTCAGCAGAGGATACACTTGTGTATATTGCCATCATTATTCCATTAACGATGGCTCTAGGAATGGATGCCATTACAGGCTTTGCAATTGTCATGTTAGGGACATTAGCAACTGGTTTTACATCTGGCATTACCAATCCATTTAACATCGGCGTTGCTCAAACGATAGCTGAATTGCCAATGTATTCAGGTATGTCTTATCGCATTATTGTATTTGTTGTGTTCTATCTTTTAACAGTAATTTATATTATTCGGCATGCAAAAAAAGTGAAAGAAGACCCAGCGAAAGGAATCTACGGAAAGTTTAAGAGAGAAGAAACGGTGGAACTATCTTTAGACTTTAAAATGAGCGTTCGCCATTTATTGGCTTTGCTGGTGTTGTTAGCGAATTTTGTTGCATTAATTGTCGGGGTTATTAAGTTTCAATGGTATATCAGTGAAATTGGAGGCGTATTCTTATTAAGCAGCATTATTATGTCGGTAATTTGTAAAATGAGTCCAAATCAAATGGCTGAAGGCTTTATTTCAGGAGCGCGAGATATGGTGGAGGGTGCTTTAATTATTGGCTTTGCTCAAACAATCCTCGTTATTACGACATCGGGTGGCTTAATTGATACTATTTTACATTTTGTAGCGAATGCAGTCAGTGTACTACCTGCTTCTATTAATGCAGTAGGCATGTTCTTGCTACAACTGTGTTTAAATTTCTTAGTGCCATCAGGTAGTGGACAAGCTGCTTTAACAATGCCCATTATGACACCATTAGCTGATTTAATTGGTGTAACAAGACAGACAGCCGTATTGGCTTTCCAATTTGGAGACGGTATATCGAATATGGTCATTCCTACAAGTGGTGTTTTGTTAGCAGGTTTAGCAATCGCAGGTATTCCATTTTCCAAATGGTTTAAATGGGTTTTCCCATACTTCGTTATTCAAACGACGTTAGCCATTATTTTATTAGTTATTGCGCACGTTATGAATTACGGCCCGTTTTAATTTAGAGAATGATAGGAGGTTTTACAAATGATAAAAACAAAAGATTTACATCAACAGGTCATTGCTTGGAGACAGCATTTACATATGTATCCTGAATTATCACATCAAGAGCATCAAACAGCACAGTTTATTTATGAGCAATTAATAACATTCCCATATTTAGAAGTAAAACGGTTAACAGAAACGAGTGTTTATGCATGTTTAAAAGGGACGAAGACGGAGGGGCAGGGTCATACGATTTTATTGCGTGCAGATATTGATGCATTGCCAATTGAAGAAGAGACCGATTTGCCATTTAAATCAAAAAATCCAGGGGTGATGCATGCTTGTGGGCATGATGCACACCCAGCGATGTTATTAGGTGCTGCGAAAGTATTAGCTGAGCGAGGTACAGATTTCAATGGTGAAATCCGTTTTATTTTCCAGCATGCTGAGGAGGTAACGCCAGGGGGAGCTGCTCAACTTGTGTCATTAGGTGTTGCGGATAATGTAGATTATGCCTTTGCATTACATGTAAGCCCGGATTATCAAGTCGGTCAATTTGCCATGAAGGATGGAAAGTTTACGGCAGCTGCAGATGATTTTGAGATTAAGATTTACGGTCGAGGTGGACATGCTTCGACGCCAGAGGTTGCAATTGATCCGTTATTGATTGGGTCAGAAATGGTTGTGGCATTGCAAACTATTGTGTCGCGTAAAGTACCAAGCATTCATGCTCCGGTTTTAACGGTAGCAAAATTTCATTGTGGTACAGCTTTAAATATTATTGCGGATACGGCTGAGCTTGGTGGTACAATTCGTTCGCTTGATGCGACAGTACGTGTGGAGGCTCGTCACCATTTAGAGAAAATTGTCAATGGTATAGCGTCCATGCATGGGGCTAGAGTAGATATTAAATGGGAACTTGGTTGTCCTTCTGTAACCAATGACGAGGAGCTTACAGCTTTATCGCGTCAAATAGCGGGGGATATTGTAGGGGCAGAAGGTGTACAGGAATTACCTGCACCAATGTTTGGAACAGAAGATTTTGCCGATTTTTCAGAGATTGTTCCTTCTTCAATGCAGTATATAGGGGTGCATAATGAGGATTTTGGTGAAGCCTATCCTTTGCATCACCCTCGCTTTAAAATTGATGAGGATGCCTTGATTTATGGTGTTCGCTATTTTGAAAAAATCGCACGGACATTATGCCCTTAAAACCATCATCAGTGTGGGTGGGTGTTTGAGTGTATTGGTGTAAAGTATCTAGTAGTTAATTGGAGTGAAGTATGGAGACGCCTGCGGAAATCAACGGCAGTAACTATCTACAACAATAAACACCCACCTTATGCAGGCGGGTGTTTATCGTTGTTATCGCGTATTATTTTGTATAGTTATCAAAATAACCTTGAATATAAATCATTGGTGTTCCTTTATCGCCTGAGCCTGAAGTTAGGTCAGAAAGAGAACCGATTAAGTCTGTTAATTTACGAGGTGTTGTACCTTGAGCGGCCATTTGACCAGTTAAATCTTCGTCTTTATTTTGAATATATTCAGAGATAGCTGTTTTTAATTCTTCTCCGCGAAGATCAGCAAAATCATTATCTGCTAAGTATTTTAATTTTACTTCATTCGGTGTACCGTCTAAGCCTAAAGTGTAGGCAGGTGAAACAACAGGGTCAGCAAGCTCCCAAATTTTACCCACTGGATCTTTAAATGCACCATCTCCATAAACCATTACCTCTACTGTTTTACCAGTAGCTTCTTTGATTTTTGCTTGGATGCCATCAACGATTGGTTGGCAAGTATGTGGGAATAGTTTTACACTTTCCTCAGTTGCTTTGTTTGAGCCAAGTAGACCGTATTCTGCATTAAAGCCAGAACCATTAATAGATTCAGCTAAAATATTATCTAACGAAAATACCTTTTCAGCACCATTCGTTGTTAAAATACGTTTTGTACGGAAGCGAGTGTGAATATCGCAAGTTAGTACACTTTTTGTATAGGCTAAAATTGTTTTTGGATTGTTTGAGAAGATGACTTCACAAGCTGCACCTTCAGCTTCGATTAATTCTTTGTAGTATTCAATATAATCTACACCTGTAAATGTGTGTTTTTTATAGCCGAAATGCTCGCGGAACTCAGCTTCTGTTAAGGTATCAGTCCAAGGATTAATACCTTTAACATCTAGTTCGTCGATATCAACTAAGTGGTTGCCAACTTCATCCGATGGGTAGCTTAGCATTAAAACGACTTTTTTTACCCCTTTCGCAATACCACGTAAGCAGTTTGCAAAGCGATTACGGCTTAAAATTGGGAAGATCACACCAACTGTATCATCACCAAACTTAGCAGCTACATCCGTTGCAATGTCATCGATTGATGCATAGTTACCTTGTGCACGGGCTACAACAGATTCTGTTACTGTCACAATATCTTGATCCTCAATTGAATAGCCTTCCACTTTAGCAGCGTTTAGTACTGTATCGACAACGATTTGTTCGATGTTATCGCCTTCGTTAATAATCGGACCACGAAGACCTCTTACCACTGTTCCAACTACACGTTCCAAAATAATCTCTCCTTATTAAATAGCTATATGTTAATTTTTAATGAGATGAATAAAACCAATATGATTTTACTATACGCTCAGTTAATGATATAAGTAAAATTAATAGTTTAAATAATAGCTATAAGGAGAGCTTATATGATAGGGAAATTAGATTTATATCGTGTTTTTAGTGTCGTTGCAAAAAATAGTAGCTTTTCTAGGGCGGCTAAAGATTTATTTATGACACAACCCGCCGTTAGCCAAGCCATGATGCAGCTCGAAAGGGAGCTAGGCACTAGACTCTTCAACCGAACACCAAAGGGCGTCACATTAACGACAGAAGGAAAGTTGCTATTTGAATATACTAACTCGGCATTAGGTCTTTTAGATGCAGGGGAAGAAAAGCTGCTAGAATTTAAAAATTTAACGACAGGCCAATTGAAAATAGGGGTAGGAGATACAATTTCACGCTTCTTTTTAATGCCTTATCTTGAGTCTTTTCATACGATGTATCCAAATATAAAATTGCAAATGTTAAATGGCACTACTTCGGAAATATGTAACTTTATAAAATCGGGTGAGGCTGATGTCGGGCTTTGCAATTTCCCGATAGAAGATGTCAGTTTACAATTAACCGCGTGCACGGAAGTTCAAGATATTTTCGTCTGTGGAGAGAAATATAAAACGCTCAAGTCAAAAAGCTTAAGTTTTGCGGATTTATTAAAGTTCCCCCTTATTTTTCTTGAGAAGAAATCGAACTCGAGAAACTATGTTGAAACTTATTTAATGTCAAAAGGTATTCAAATTGCACCAGAGTTTGAGCTCGGTTCACATGATTTAGTGCTTGAATTCGCACGTAGTAATTTAGGAATCGCGTGTGTAACAAAGGAATTTTCAAAGGATTATTTACAGCGAGGGCTACTTTATGAATTACCACTTGTAGAAAGCATTCCAAATCGTAGTATTGGGATGTGTTATTTAAAAAGTGTTCCATTGTCCCGTGCTGCTACAAAATTTATCGAGATTATTGAACGTAAACAAGCTCGGAAGCAGATAAACCCCCGAACTTTAAAATAAGCTTAGCGACTAGATGATAGCCTGCTAAGCCTTTTTTTATGCTTCGCTTTTCTTTGTAATCAATTCAATCAGTGCATCAACATTTCGTTTGTTTTTCATTGTAGGAGAGTGTAGATAGGAAAATGTCCGGATAAATCGTTGTTCAGCAAGTGGCAAAATAGCAAGATCACCATTTCGAAGGTCGCGCTCAATTACACTGCCAGATAGTAAAGATAGGCCTAGTCCTTCAATCACACTTTCTTTCACACCTTGGTTGCTACTAATGGTTAAGAGTGATTGCACTTGAAGTCCGTTTGTTCTAAATAGATGATCTAAATAATTACGTGTACCTGAACCAACTTCACGTGCAACCCAATTTTGCCGTTGTAATTGTGGGATCGTGATAGCAGATTGTTGAACAAGAGGGTGGTCGTTTGCGCTAACTATAAATAACTCATCTTCCATAAAAGGATGAATAATAAGCTCGTTGTCATGTGCCTGACCTTCAATAAGCCCTATATCTACTTGTAATAGTTTAGTAAATCGAATAATTTCATCGGTATTGCCAATAATAACTTGTAGCTCTAATTGAGGGAATTTGTGCTGAAGTTTCGACAACATGGCAGGCAATATATTTTCTCCAATTGTAAAGCTAGCCCCTATTACGAGCGTGCCTTGAATCGAATGATGATAAGCTAATATATCTTCCTTTGCTGCCTCAGCAATAGCCATAATTTGTTTGGCACGCTTATATAAAATCTCACCAGTTGGTGTTATTTGCACAGACTTTGGCGAGCGGATAAATAAAGTAGTTTGCAACGCTTGTTCAAGGTTTTTAATATGCAGACTGACACTAGGTTGGGAAATATGGAGAATTTCTGAGGCCTTCGTAAAGTTATTGACTTCAACTAATGTAACGAACGTTTTTAACGCATCGTATTGCATCGTATCACCCCTTATTATTAGAAAAATTAATAATTGTAATTATATATATGTATTTTACTGATGATTAACTTTTTTATAAAGTATAATCATCAAGAATGAAAGAAGTGGACAGCATGAATCAACAACAGGGGATAAAGAATTTACTAGCGCCACCATTTATGAAGGGGATTATCTTGACATTAGGTCTTGCCTTAGTGGCTAAGTATATTTCGACATTTCCTTTTTTCTCAATATTGGGCCAGCTTGTAATAGCAATCATACTTGGGATGGTATGGCGAGCAATATTTACTGTACCTGATGTCTGGCAAACAGGTATATCTTTTTCGAGTAAAAAACTATTGCGATTAGGCATTATTTTGCTGGGTATGCGCTTGAATTTAGCTGATATTTATCATGCAGGAGCGAGAGTCTTTTTGATTGCCTTTCTCAATTTAGTATTTGCTCTCTTTGTTGTTTACTGGTTAACGAAGGTATTTCATGTCGATAAAAAGCTCGGCATTTTAACGGCTTGTGGAACAGCTATTTGTGGAGCTGCGGCTGTTGTAGCGATTGCCCCTCAAATTAAGGCGAATGAAAAGGAAACTGCTGTAGGTGCAGCGATTGTCGCCTTGCTTGGCACAGTATTTACACTTATTTATACAGTGGTGTATTCACTTATTGGCTTAACACCGACACAATATGGCATTTTTGCAGGAGGTACATTGCATGAAATAGCTCACGTTATTGCAGCAGCGGCGGCGGGTGGCGATGAGGCTGTAGATATGGCGGTCATTGTAAAATTAACGCGTGTCGCTTTGCTCGTACCAGTAGCGATTGTAATTGGAATTATGTATCAAAGAAGAAACAAAGAACAAGGAAACAAAGCATTTTCGTTATCTATAATTCCTTGGTTTATTCTAGGTTTTTTAGTTATGAGCGCTATTAATTCGTTAGGAATAGTACCACCAGCATTTGCACAAACAGTCGTAAATTGCGCATATATTTTAATTGCTATGGCGATGGCAGGCTTAGGATTGAATGTAGAAATGAAAACATTTAAGCAATTAGGCATTAAAGCCTTTATCGCAGGACTGATTGGTTCGGTATGTTTATCAATAGTCGGTTATTTCTTAGTAGTAGTATTTCAATGACTAAGAATTGTTTGAGAATTGTTTGAGTGCCTGACACCAAGAAAAAACCATGCATATTTTCTAGAAATATGCATGGTTTTTTAGATAGAATCAGAAGATAATTTAAATAGGTTTACAATTTGTTATTAACGTTGTGCTTCGATAGAAGAAGCTAGCTCAGCAACGACAATTTTACTGCCGATAATTGGGCTGTTCTCAGGTTTTGCGCCTTCAGAGCCAGGCTCAGGACGGTGATGCGCCGCCGCAAAAGCATCGCTATTACGCCACGCTTGGAAATGCTCTTTCGATTCCCAGTACATATTAACGCTCATTTCGTCATATGTAGGATCGTCTGTAGAAATTAATACTTCTACTTTGTGAAAGCCCTCAAACTGTTGCAGTGGACCTGGCTTCGTAAAGTTTGGAGCCATTTTCGCAGCAAAGCCAGGCTTTACTTGAATACGATTGGTAACAATAATCATACTAATACCCCCTAATCATTTTATTGAAGATAAATTAAAGCAAAATCGAATGAATTATCAATGATTATCATTCGCAATCAATGATAAGTGTCCTAGGAAGTCATTGTCAACAAAATTGCAAAGGAAAACGATATTTCAAATGACGATATTGACTTCTATTCTTTATTATATCTCAACCAGTAGTTGTAGGCATTCTATAACTATCGTTACCATCTTGTTTTCAAATATACATACATAGGTTCTTTTGTAGCGTGTGCTGACATTTTGTTGACATAAATAGATGCTATTATAAAAAATCAACAAGCAAGTGGCGAGGTGAGAAAGTGATGATAAAAATATTAGTGGTAGAAGATGAGTTTGCAATTAGCCAAGTACTGAAGGCTTATTTGCAAAAGGTTGGCTATGAAGTTATACAATGCTTTACTGGTGGTCGTGCATTGGAATTGTTTCTGGAGCACCAGCCAGATTTAGTGTTATTAGATATTATGTTACCTGAAAAAAACGGTTGGACAATTTTGCATGAAATTCGCAATGAGGGCTCTTGCCCAGTTATTATGTTAACGGCTTTAGGCGATGTAAATTACCGCTTAGAAGGGTTCGATCAAGGTGTGGATGATTATATTGCGAAACCATTTATAGCGGACGAAGTTGTTGCGCGAGTAAAAGCTGTTTTAAGACGATTTGAAAGCAAGCGAGAATCATCTTTAACGAAGCGATTTGGACAGTTGGAAATTGATATGCAGGCACATCAAGTGTTCCTCAATGGTCAAGAAATTGTGTTAACACCACGAGATTTATCGGTATTATTATTTTTAGCTGAGCATCCAAATCAAACATTCACTCGTGACCAGCTTATTGAACATGTGTGGGGCTGGGAATACGAGGGCAGTGATCGAGCTGTCGATTTAGCAGTGAAGCGATTACGGAAGGCACTTACAGACTGGGATGAGGCAGAAGGAGAGATAAAAACATTACGAGGATTGGGGTATCAGTTAAGTGTTCAAAAAAAATAAGCGAATCTCCTTACTTCAATATTGGACGAGCCGTTACTTACTCACACTCTTTCTAGGGCTAGCTATTATTTCTTTTATTTCTGCTAGTTGGATACGTCACACAACTTTGGAGAATCGACTAGACTTAATGAATTTTATAGCAGAGGAAACGGTTTATCGTTTGTCGGATTCAGCTGCTCCAAATAATAATACGCCCTCAGAAGGTATACCAGGCTTTATCGGCAATCGTGAACGCTTGAACATGAGGGAAATTGACCCAATCTTATATGTAGTTGATGGGAAAGGCAATATCTTGACAAGCAATCGTCCCATGCCACCGGGAAGTAGTGATAATGTGACTAGCTTATTAGATGGAGAAGAGGGAACGAAAAAAATTGTTGTGGAAGCTGAAGGAAAAAAGATGGTTCATTATGTGGTGAAAAAGAAAATTGTAAAAGAGAATAAGGTTGTTGGCTGGGTGCTTGTGTTAGAGAAGAAGGAAAACTTGACGAAAGTTCAACAAGCATATGGACAACTCGCCATCATAATTGGAGCACTTGCTATCCTCGGCTGGGGAGCTATCTATTTTTTATCGAAGCGCTTAGTGCGTCCGATTAAGCAAGTAGCGGAAGCGGCTAAACAAGTACAAGAAGGCAATTATACATTTGAGTTACCTCAAAATAGTAAAGAGGAAGAAGTATTTGAACTTGTTACATCCTTTAAGGACATGGCCAATAAGTTACAACAACTCGAACGAACGCGAACGGAGCTGTTAGCAGGAGTTACCCATGAGTTAAAAACGCCCGTTACATCTATTAGTGGGTTGTTGCAGGCTGTAAGAGATGGCGTTGTAACGGGGGAAGATGCCAAAGAATTTATTCAAATGGCTCTTTTAGAAACGACGAAAATGAAAACAATGGTTGGGGATTTATTAGCTTTTAACAGTTTTGCGGTGGATGCGATTCCTGTTAAGCTCGTAACGCTCAATGTCAATCACATTGTACGGGATGCAGTGGCACAGTGGGAAGTGATGGAGGATGAGCAACATATTAAGATACAGGTGCACTATCTTCCGGAGCCGGTAAATGTGCAAGCTGATGTTGTACGTATACAGCAAATATTCACCAATCTTTTAACTAATGCAAAGCAAGCCATGCAGGCTGGTTACGTGACGATTACATTAAGGGAAAATCTTGATTGTGTTATTATTGCTGTACAGGATTCAGGAAACGGAATATCACAAGAAAATCAGGCATTTATTTTCGAGCGCTTTTATCGAGGTGAGAATAAAAAATATACTGTTCGAGGGCTAGGCTTAGGGCTTCCATTAAGTAAAATGATGGCTCAATCAATTGGCGGCGATTTACGATTAGTTGAAAGTAACCCTTCTGGAACATGTTTTGAAATAATAGTATTGAAAGCTACTACGCAGTAACGGCGTGGTAGCTTTTTGTTATGCCGTAAGAGTAAGGGTTGGGCAATGTAAAAATTTATTGAAGGAATTGTAAAGCTGACATCTGACTGACACATTAGCCCTTTATAGTAAGCAATGTAAACGAGGACATACAAGAAAGGATGTTATAGAGAATGGCTATATATTCAAGGTATACCAATATCATTGCCGTTCCTGTTGCCTTCGTGCTGCTGTTAACGGGATGTGGTGATAGTAGCGATTATGTGGCAACGGTGGACGGTGAAAAAATTCTTCAGACAGAGCTAGATCAGGCATTGCGCGAACAATATGGCGCAGAAGTGTTAGACACACTTATAAACAATAAAATCATTGCGCTTGAGGCAGAAAAAGAAGGTATTACTATATTGGATAATGCTATTCAAGCGGAATATGATGAGCTGGTCGAGTCTTATGGCGGAAAGGCAGCTTTACAAGAGGCACTCGATGCCAATGGTCTAACTGTGGAAAGTGTTAAAGATAATATTCGCATGTATCAGTTGACAAAAGATGTTATGGCGAAAAGCATAGATATTTCGGATGAAGAATTACAGCAATATTTTGAAGAACACAAGGATGACTACGGTCAACAGGAGCAAGTGGCGGCTAGTCATATTTTCCTTGAAGATGAAGCAACTGCAAAAGAGGTTGAAGAGAAGTTAAAAGCGGGTGAAGACTTTGCAGAGTTGGCGAAAGCCTATTCCGTTGATACAGATACAAGAGAAGATGGTGGCGATCTAGGTTATATTCAGCGTGGTCAGATGGATGAGCAGTTTGAAGCGGCAGCATTCGCTCTTGAAAAAGGGGCTGTAAGTAGTGTCGTGCAGTCAGTAGAAGGTTATCACATTATTAAAGTAACAGGTAAAGAGCCTGCACAACAAGCTGTTTTTGAAGACGTTCAAGATGAAGTGTATGAAACCGTTTTAGAATCACGTATCAACGAAGAATATATGACATGGCTAACAACGAAACAAGAGCAATACAAGATTGAAAAGCAATAAAGGAAGGAGCGCTAATCATGCCTAAAGTAACATCTTTTAACCCAAATGGTCGGAAAGAAATTAAACAGGCAATCTCCTATCCGGACTATGCACTGTTAAAAAGTAAAATCCAGCATTTGATGAAGTTAGATCGTAACGCTGGTCCAGATGGAAAGTATTTAATTCGAAGCACATACTTCGATAATTTTGCGAACAAAGTATTGAATGAAAAAAAAGAAGGGTTTATTAATCGCGATAAATATCGGGTACGTATTTATGGGAAATCGGCTGCTTTAGTAAATTTAGAGCGTAAAAGTAAGCGCAATAATTTAACGTTTAAAACGAAATGTGTGATTTCACAAGCGGAGTACGAAAAGATGCGTATCGGGGACATAGATTGGATGGAAAATGATGACCGCCTATTAATACGGGAATTATTTTATGAGATGAAATATAATCAACTAAAGCCGACGACAGTTGTCGATTATGAGCGCGAGGCGTACATTTACCCTTTTGGTAATGTGCGTGTAACGTTTGATAGTAAGGTGCAGTCAAGCCTGCGCAATACCGAAATGTTCAATCAAAATCTGCCAATGGTGGATGTACTTGAGCCGAACCTTGTTATTTTAGAAGTGAAATATGATTCGTACTTGCCAGACATTATTAAGTATTTACTTCAATCTGTAGATACCCGTGCTGAAGCTTATTCGAAATACCAGCTTAGTCGTATGCACGTATAACAAAGGAGAAATAAAAAATGGATAATATGAATTTTAGTGATATTTTTAAATCAAATTTTCTAGAGAAAACGACCTCATTTTCATTAACCGATTCCATTATTGGATTAGTTGTTGCTTTCTTTGTTGGGCTATTTATTTACGCTGTTTATAAGAAAACCTTTAATGGTGTAATTTATTCCCACTCGTTTAATATTTCGTTGCTCATTATGACCATGGCAACAGCGCTCGTTATTATGGGGATTAGTTCCAACGTCTTGTTGTCACTTGGTATGGTAGGGGCATTATCCATTGTTCGTTTCCGTACACCGATTAAAGACCCAATGGATTTAGTGTATATTTTCTGGGCAATCGTATCAGGTATTCTTTGTGGAGCAGGATTTATTCCACTCGTTATTATCGGTGCTATATTAATAGGCTTAGTTCTACTAGTATTAGTAAATAAAATTACGATTGAAAATCCTTATTTATTAATTGTGAAATTTGAAGAAGATGTAGCTTGTGAAGAAGTTGAACGTATCATTGCTGCACAATCTAAAAAATTCGCGTTAAAATCAAAATCAATTATTCAAAATGATGAAGTTGAAACCACTTACGAAATTCGCGTAAAGCAAAATGATGCAAAGTTTATGGACAATGTAACAAAAGTACCTGGTGTCAAATCAGCAATTATGCTGAGCTACGATGGTAATTTCACAGCGTAATGGTTTTCTAACGGCGAACAAGAGAGGTGCAGTCAATGATTAAAAATCGCATTGTCTATACTAGTATGGCGATTCTCCTTCTACTCTTTGGCGTGATGGTGGCTGTGCTTCCAAACTTAAATATCGAAACAAAAAACACGGAATTTTCCTATGAGACGCTTGTGTTCAATAAAAGCAAAGTAACAACTGTAGATATTGAAATAGCTCAAGAGGATTGGGAGGACATGCTAGAAAATGCTGCTGATGAGGAGCTAAAGCAAGCCAATATTACGATAAATGGTAAGACAATAGAAAATGTGGCGATTCGTACAAAAGGAAACTTATCGTTACGTTCTGTTGTGAATAGTGACTCCGACCGTTATAGCTTGAAAGTCGATTTTGACTATTATGATGATACGCAAAGCTTATATGGACTGAAGAAATTAAATTTAAACAATAATTACAGTGATTCAACTTTAATGCGCGAATATATTTCGTATGAGCTGATGGAAAAAATGGGCTTACCGACGCCTGCTCACGCCTATATGTATGTCACGGTAAATGGTGAAGAGCGGGGTCTATATTTAGGTATAGAAGCGGTCGACGAAACATTTTTAGCGAATCATTACGGAGCCAACGATGGATTTTTATTTAAACCAGATGGTACAGGCAGTGATTTAAAATATATTAGCGATGATCTGGCCGATTATACGGGAATTGGTTTAAAAACGAATGAAGATAATGTTGAAAACTCAAAGCTAATCGATATGCTCGATGCCATTAATAATGGTGGAAATATCGAAAAATATTTAGATGTCGATGAGATGTTACGTTACTTTGCTGTAAATACAGCGCTAGTAAACTTAGATAGTTACCAAGGGAATATGAAGCACAACTACTATTTATATGAGGATAAGGGTGTGTTTTCAATTATACCGTGGGATTATAATATGTCATTTGGTGGCTTTGGTGTTGGTGGTGGAATGGGT
This sequence comes from Lysinibacillus sp. C5.1, assembly GCF_016350185.1. Lineage (NCBI taxonomy): Bacteria > Bacillati > Bacillota > Bacilli > Caryophanales > Bacillaceae > Lysinibacillus > Lysinibacillus sp. C5.1. Next base: position 4,576,127 of record NZ_CP066226.1, on the reverse strand, counting down.
GGTAATCCAAATCAAATGCAGACAAATGCAGTTGAGGAGGAAAATGGAGCTACCCCAGCGATAAAGCAACCACAAGGTGACCAGTCAAATGCTGAACAAATTCAAGAAAGACAAGCAAATGCCAACCGCAATAAAGGAGACTTCAATATGTTGGGCGGAATGACTGGAGATTTAATGGCGGATAGTGCCATTAATTTTAGCATTACGACACCAGTATCTGGGACAACTTTAGAAGAACGCCCACTATTAAATGCATTATTGTCTAATGAAGCGTACCGCGCTAAGTATGAAGGGTACTTAGAAAAATTAGCAACAAGCTATTTAACAGAAGATTATATTCAGTCGCTTACGAACAATTTAGCGTTGCTATTAACAAGCTATGAGGAAGCCGATCCTACAAAATTTTTCACAACAGAGCAGTTTTTAGAAGGTGTGGAGGGGGACAACAGTCTACCTGAATTTGCAAAACAACGTTCTGCATCGATTTTAAAGCAACTATCTGGTGAACTAGTTGTCGAAACAAGTGCAACTGCACAGGGAAATATGATGATGCCAAATGGTGATGTAAATGGCAACCCAATGCAAATGCCTGATGACTTTGACCCGAGTCAATTACCCGAAGACTTCGACCCTGCACAAGCACCTGAAGCTGGCGAGGGCAATGAACAGGGAGAAGGGGCGCGAGGTGGTCCAATGCAACGTCCAGAGGGAATGGGCAATCCAAATAAGGGCAATGAGCAGACGATGCAAGCAACAGGAATCGATCAAAGTACAGTGTTAACAGCAACCGCTTCGTTTTCATTTTTAGTAGCTGCTCTCCTCTTTGTTTTTAGATTTAATCGTAGAGGACGCTAAAAAAACACGATATCCAAATTTTTTGGATATCGTGTTTGCTTTTTTACATGCTAAAATAAAGCATTCTTTTTTTTCGAGGAGTATCTAACTGATGAATGAACAACAATTTGATAAATTTTTGCATATTAATACGGTCGGTGAACAATATGGATTTCCTAAACTGGCTCACTACCATCGCTACGAGCCAACGCCCTATACTGGCTTAGAACAATTATTTTCCCAATATGAGATGCCGAAAAATCCAGTTTTTATTGATATGGGCTGTGGGAAAGGCAGGGTTCCTATTTATATTCATCATAAATTTCACATTCCGACAATTGGAGTTGAAATGGACGCAGGTTTTTATAAAGAGGCAGAGCATAACAAGGAAAGTTATTGCCGAAAAAAGGGCTCACAAGCGAACATTTCTTTTGTTCATACAATTGCGGAAAACTATAACATACAGCCACATGATAATGTTTTTTTCTTTTTTAATCCATTTTCCATTAATATATTCCGTACGGTTATTCATAATATATGGAAGTCTTATGAGCAACAGATGCGCGAAATCCATATTATTTTATATTATCCACCATACGATTATTTGCAGTTTTTACATCATGGTACCCCTTTTGAATTGATACATGAGGTGCATCTAGAACATGAAACAAATATAAATGAACGCCTTTGCGTGTTTGCAATAAAGTAATTTCCGTGCAAGAAGCTCCCTTTCCACAGGCACGGCTCCAACTAATTTTTGTGGCGGACGCTTTTTCCGCTCGTGTTATTCCTACAGGAGTGTTGCGCTTTCCACTCCAATCAACTGGAACAGCCCACTGGCAGCAAAGTTTGCTCCTAGTATAGTAAAAATATGTTTATTGTTTATTTTTATTCAATCTAATTCGATGCTTAGAGCACGGGTAGCTCTAAGCTTTTTTTATAGCGTTGTATCGTTCTAATGCACGGGCTCGTGCTGTTTTATGATCTACGATTGGCAATGGATAGGTAACACCTAATGTGATTCCGGCTTGTTCCAAGATGGCCGTTGGTGCTGTTTGTGGCGCGTGTATATACTTTGCAGGGAGAAGTGCTAATTCAGGCACCCATTTTTTTATATAAGCACCATCTGCATCAAATTTCTCTCCTTGTAACGAAGGGTTGAAGATACGAAAATAAGGAGCAGAGTCGATACCCGTACCGCTTACCCATTGCCAACCCATAGCATTATTTGCTGCATTAAAGTCGACAAGCGTATGCTCAAACCATGCATAACCTTCTTGCCAAGGTTGTAATAAGTGTTTCACTAGAAAAGATGCAACAACCATTCTTACACGGTTATGCATATAGCCGGTTTCCCAAAGCTCACGCATCCCTGCATCAACAAGAGGATACCCAGTTTGTCCAGTTTTCCATGCTTCAAGACGAATGGAATGAGGCTCCCACTCAAAATGTTGAAAATTACTGCGTAATGAATCGGTAGAAAATGTAGGATAGTTCAATAGTTGATAAATCGAAAACTCTCGCCATATAAGTTGTCTTAAAAAGCTTTCTATCTGCTGACTAAATATTGTGTTGTCCTCATCATCTATTAGCTCTTGGCATGTTGCCCAAAGAAAGCGAATGCTAATGTTACCCACTGCAAGAAATGGCGACATTTTAGAAATGGTTTCTTTGGCAGGGTAATCTCGCTTATCTTGGTAGTCAAATAACCCTTGTTCTACGAAAAGTTCCCACTGCTCCATTGCCCCATCTATCCCAGGGTTCCAATAATGGTGAAACTTGTGATACCAATTACCATGCAGTAATTGCAATTGCTCTAAGGCTAGAGATGATACCTTCGTTGGAAAAGCTCTAATATTAGTAGGTTGACCAAGCGGTTTACGTACGGGCTCCTGCAAACAACGCTTATAAAATGATGTAAAAATGGCATAAGGCTTGTTTTGTTGATTTTGAATGTTCGATAAGTTGAATAATGAATCACCATAGAATGCTTTTACTTCAATATTATTAGCCTGTAATATATTGGTTAGCTGCTCATCTTCATTTCGTTCAGTTGGAAGAAAACGCTCGTTAAAATATACAGCGTTCGCTTCAGTATCTACAGCTAACTGTAGTACTTCTGAAATGACTTCACCCTTTCGTAAAATCAGTTGCATGTCATAGTCATCAAGTGTCGCTTGTAGATTCTGAAGTGAATAGTACGTCCAAAAACTTTGAGCGGTATTGCACATTGAAAATTGCTCATTATGAATATAAACCGGTAAAATGACCCCTGATTTAGCTGCATGCCAGAGCGCGGGGTGATCATCTAGTCGTAAATCATTACGAAATAGTACAATTATTTTTTTATTCATTTTGAATCATCCTTTTATAGTTTAAAAATATACGTTAGTACAATAAGTCGTTGGATTAAAGCAAGGAGGACATTATGAAAACACTATTCAATCGTCAAGTAATGATAGCATCCTTAGTTGCGGGTTGCTTATTTGGTATTTTCTTTAAAGTTGTTGAAAATCTAACAGGAAGCCGCGTTTATACATTACTATTAAATGTCGATTATATACCGATTTTAAAAAATTATCGATTTCCAGAGGTGATTGAATTTTCCTTTCATCTCGTGATTTCGTGGTTCATAACAGCCATATTATATACCCTTCGTAATAAGTATAAGTGGAATAATGGTACGTTAATCAGAAATAGTATCGTACTTCAAATGATTATAGGATGTATGTTGTTTCCTACAACAACCTTCTCAACACGAACACCTAACTTTACAGATTTCTACGCATTTAGTTGGTGGCTTGCAGGCCATATTTTGTATGGAGTATTGGTAGGGGTTCTTTTGAAAAAAAGATAAGCAGTTAAACTATAAAAGGAAAGCAATTTTTGCAAAATGGACATTATTTTTCTAACGTCGAAAAAAATAGGATAAGAGGTTTCTGCTAATTTATACCAATAATTGATAGATAATTCACAAATAACTAATTATACTGAAAAATCACTCTAGACTAAATATAAAGAATGTTTTACAATGTAAAAGGCTTAATTGAATATTATCTAGCTTCAAAATTAGATAGTTATAAATAATTATTTTTGCTATTGAGGATTAGCCGTAGATTGTTTATAATTATCAGAAATATCTAACATTTGAGAATTTTCAGGGGGAATTAAATTATGAAAGAGAACAACAAGCTTAAAAAGTTCGGTTCACTTCTAGTCGCTTCTTCACTTCTTGCAGGCGTACTGGCAGGTTGCGGTGCTGGAGATAGTGATACAAGTTCGGGAGGCGGCTCATCATCAGGCGGCTCAAAAGATGGCGATACAATTAAAATCGGTGCAAACTTGGAGCTTTCAGGTAACGTAGCTTCTTACGGTTCTTCAATCGGATTAGGTGCAGAGTTAGCTGTTAAAGAAATTAACGATGCAGGCGGTATTGATGGCAAGAAGATTGAGCTTATTAAAGTAGATAACAAATCAGAAAACTCAGAGGCAACAGCAGCTGCTATTAAACTAGCGACGCAAGATAAAGTAGTAGCGATGATGTCTCCAGCAACTTCTGGTAACACCATTGCAACAGTTCAAATTGCGAATGATAACAAAATTCCTTTAGTTGGTGCAGCTGCTACAGCACCAAACGTAACAGTAAATGATGACGGTAGCGTTAATGAATATGCGTTCCGTACATGCTTTATTGACCCATTCCAAGGGATTGTCGCAGCAAACTTTGCAACGGGTGAGCTGAAAGCGAAAAACGTAGCCATTTTTGCTGATAACGCTTCTGACTATGCAAAAGGATTAGCAAAGTCATTTAAAGATACGATTGCTGAAAATGGCGGAAAAGTTGTGAAAGAAGAAGCTTATGTTGCGAAAGATACAGATTTCCGTACGCAATTAACAAACATCAAATCATCAAATCCTGACTTCATCTTTATCCCTGGATATTATGAAGAAGTGGGTCTAATTGTTAAACAAGCGCGTGAAATGGGCATTACAGTGCCACTTATGGGAGCAGATGGTTGGGATTCTCCAACTTTAGTTGAGTTAGCGGGCGCAGATGCACTGAATAATACGTACATCACAAACCACTATTCTGCAGAAGACCCAGATCAAAAAATTCAAGACTTTGTAAAAGCATTTAAAGCTGCCAATGGCGATAAAGCACCAGATGCATTTAACGCACTTGGCTATGATACGGTTTATTACATTGCAGATGCAATTAAACGTGCAGGGTCTACTGACGGTGAAGCAATTAAAAAGGCATTAGCTGAAACAAAGGATCTTTCTTTAGTAACAGGTACTTTCTCAGTTGACGAAAACCATAACCCAATTAAAACAGCAACAGTTCTTGAATTTAAAGACGGTAAACAAGTGTTCAACTCTAAAGTAAATCCTTAATTTTTAAGCAAGGGGGAGGCGGGCAACCTGCCTTCTCTTTTATTTTTTCATAGACAACTAGACTAATAAAAAAAGCATAGATTCTAGCATAAGGAATCGGAAATACTTTTTATGAGGGACACGAGTTTTTCTGCATTCACTTTCACTATGTAGAAATAGGTCCCATTTTTGCATGCTTTTAAAAAATAATAAAGGAGTGAACGCTCATGGAATGGATACAACAGCTTGTGAATGGTATTTCACTAGGTAGTATCTACGCGTTAATAGCGTTAGGGTATACGATGGTATACGGTATTATTAAGCTCATTAACTTCGCCCACGGTGATGTTTTCATGATTGGGGCATTTATTGGCTTTTACGCAATTGCTAAATGGGAGCTGGGCTTCTTACCAGCATTATTATTAGCGATGGCAGTTTGCGCAATTTTTGGTGTGTTAATAGAACGTATAGCATATAAACGGTTACGAAATGCGACGCGTATTGCTGCTTTAATTACAGCAATCGGGGTGTCGCTATTAATCGAATATACGACAATTTTCTTCAGAGGGGCACAGCCTGCAGCATATCCTGAAGTCATTAAAAATACAACATTTGATGTCTTCGGGGTTCAAATTAGTAGTACATCTATTTTAATTTTATCTGTCTCTATCGTACTGATGATTCTTTTACAATTCATCGTACATAAAACAAAAATTGGCAAGGCAATGCGCGCAGTTTCACATGATGCAGATGCGGCACGCCTAATGGGAATTAATGTAGATAATACCATTTCAGCAACATTTGCTATAGGTTCGGCATTAGCTGGAGCTGCGGGTGTAATCTTCGGTGTGTATTATACGAAAATTGACCCGTTAATGGGTGTTATTCCAGGGGTTAAAGCGTTCATCGCCGCGGTTCTTGGTGGTATTGGTATTATTCCAGGGGCAATGGTTGGCGGTATGCTACTAGGTGTCGTGGAATCATTTGTAAGTGCACTTGGATTCTCTTTATGGCGCGATGCAGTAGCATTTGTCATTTTAATTTTAATCTTGATTTTCAGACCATCGGGTATCTTCGGTAAAAACGCCCGCGAGAAAGTGTAGGTGAGCGGTAATGATGAAGAAGTCTAAAGTTTTCTGGGGCTATGCAGTATTAGCGCTAGTCATCTATGTGGTTGTTCAGGCACTAATTACAACAGAAGTAATTGACTTGTACTATAAAAATATGTTAATCACCATGTGCATTAACATCATGCTAGCTGTCAGCTTGCACATCGTTATCGGGGTTACGGGGCAATTCTCTATTGGACATGCCGGTTTCCTTGCAGTTGGTGCTTATATTTCAGCTATTATTACAACAAAGCTAATGCTGCCGTTCCCATTAGCTATTTTCCTAGGGGCGCTTGCAGCAGCAGTAGCTGGATTAATCGTAGGTATTCCAACGCTACGTTTAAAAGGAGATTATTTAGCAATTGCAACACTTGGCTTTGCTGAGATTATTCGTATTGTCTTTTTAAATACGGATTACGTCGGTGGGGCAGCGGGGATGCAAGTGAAATATTTATCGAATTGGACATATGCATTCGTAGGAGTGGTATTGACGATTTTAGTTATTTCTAACTTTACAAATTCTCGCCATGGACGTGCTTGTATTTCGATTCGAGAAGATGAAATCGCTGCGGATGCCATGGGTATTAATACAACTTACTATAAAGTTGTAGCATTCGCGATTGGCTCTTTCTTTGCCGGTCTTGCAGGGGCTATTTTTGCACATAACTTCTACATTATTCAACCGACTACGTTCGGTTTCTTAAAATCATTTGATATATTAATTTACGTTGTGCTTGGAGGCTTAGGAAGTCTGTCAGGTTCTGTTATTGCAGCAGTATTTTTAACGTTGATTTCAACATACTTAGCGAACTTCCCAGAAACACGAATGATTATTTACAGCTTAGTATTAATCATTGTTATGCTATACCGTCCAACCGGTTTAATGGGGACAAAGGAAATTACGCACTTATTTAAGTTTGGTAAAAAAGGAGGTACAAAATAATGACTGGAAACCTTCTTATCAAAGTAGAGAACATGGGTATTCAATTCGGTGGTTTAAAGGCGGTACAGGGCGTTAATATGTACCTAAATCAAGGTGAATTAGTAGGGCTTATCGGGCCAAATGGTGCAGGTAAAACAACAAGTTTTAATATGCTAACAGGTGTGTATACGCCGACTGAAGGAACGATTACATTTAACGGATTAAAGTTAAATGGCCTTGCACCCTATCAAGTAACGCAAAAAGGTATTAGCCGTACGTTCCAAAATATTCGTCTCTTTAAAGAACTATCTGTATTAGATAATGTAAAAGTAGCGAACCATTCTTTAGCAAAACACTCTATGTGGTCATCTATTTTCCGTTTGCCAAGTCACTTTAAAGGTGAAGCGGCAATGGAACAGCAATCAACGGAATTCTTAAAAATATTTGGTTTAGATATTTATAAGAATGAGTTAGCCAAAAACCTTCCGTATGGTATGCAGCGTCGTCTGGAGATTGCACGTGCATTAGCGGCAAATCCAAAGCTATTGTTACTCGATGAACCAGCGGCAGGGATGAATCCACAAGAAACACACGACTTAATGGAACTAATTGCGTTTATCCGTAAAGAGTTTGGATTAACGATTCTACTAATTGAGCACGATATGAGCTTAGTAATGGGGATATGTGAACGAATTTACGTCCTCGACCACGGGCAATTAATCGCTGATGGGACACCAGAAGAAATTCGCAACAATCCAAAGGTCATTGAAGCGTACCTTGGTGAGGAGGTTATCAGCTAATGCTAAAAGTACAAAATATTGATGTATTCTATGGAAATATTCAAGCATTGAAAGGCGTCTCTTTAGAAGTTAACGAAGGGGAAATTGTCACATTAATCGGTGCCAATGGTGCTGGTAAAAGTACATTGTTAAAAACCTTGTCAGGCTTATTAAAACCTAAAGGGGGCATCCTTGAATATGAGGGTTTCTCGATTGCAGGTAAGGCTGCACAAACCATTGTAAAATCAGGTATTTCACACGTGCCTGAAGGTCGCCGTGTATTCGCTAATATGTCAGTAGAGGAAAACCTTGAGCTTGGCGCATACTTGCGTAACGATAAGGCTGGCATAAAGAAAGATATGGATCATGTCTTTGAGTTATTCCCGCGTCTACTGGAGCGTCGTAAACAGCAATCTGGCACATTATCTGGTGGTGAGCAACAAATGTTGGCGATGGGTCGTGCATTAATGGCAAAACCAAAGTTGTTGTTAATGGATGAGCCTTCAATGGGGCTTGCACCACTTATGGTAAAAAATATCTTCAATATTATTGAACAAGTGAATAAAGAAGGTACAACGGTATTGCTGGTAGAGCAGAATGCCAATATGGCATTATCGGTAGCTGACCGCGCATATGTACTTGAAACAGGACGCATTGTATTATCAGGTACAGCGAAAGAGCTACAAGAAAGTGAACAAGTAAAAGCGGCATATTTAGGTGGTATGTAATCGGAAGGGGTGTCTCGGAATTGATTCGAGATACCCTTTTTCATGTTGTAGAACGACGATAATAGATGGAAGTAGCGCGAAACCTTTCTTTTTTGGTAAGGTGAGAAAAAGGAGTGAGGTTAGCATGCACTATTCAGCACAATATTTTATAGAAAAATTAGCATTGGCACAACATCCTGAGGGCGGATACTATATTTCTACGTTTAAATCGACAGAGGAAATAGCTGTAAGAGATGTAGAACGACCGATTTATACAAGCATTTATTTTTTATTACGTTCGCAAGATATCTCTCATTTACATCGGTTAAAGTCAGATGAGCTTTGGTATTATCATGCAGGTAGCCCATTAACGGTTCATATGATTTTCCCTGATGGTACATATGAGGCGAAAAAATTAGGTTTAAATATAGAAGCGGGTGAGGTGCCACAGGTGGCGGTGCCGAAAAATACGATTTTCGGTTCGTCTGTTGAGGATGCCAATACATTTAGTTTAGTAGGCTGCATGGTAGCACCAGGTTTTGATTTTGAGGACTTTGAGCTATTTACACAAGATGAGCTTTTAGCTGATTATCCGCAACATGAAGCGGTTATTCGTAAAATGGCTTACGAGACGATTAAATAGTCACAAAGAGTTTAGCAAAGAGCACTAGGTACACCGCAGAAAGCTACTGCACAGTAATTAGTGGCTGGGACATAACTAAAAAAATTTAAGGAACAGAGGAAAGGTGTTCATACATTTTTGCTTTATGAAGAACTTATCTATTCTTGCTTTTGCAATAAATAAAACATTAGAAGGGTTCACTAGTTGTTGGTAGCGGAGGAGGTGACTCCTGCGGCAGCACACATCGTAAGACGCTTGCATTCCGCGCGTTAGCGAGGGTTGCGGCTTACGTGTGTGACCGCGGAAAGTACCGTCGAAGCCAACAACAACGGTGAGCAAAAAAGGTGTTAGATTGACTGCCATCAATCTAACACCTTTTCTCTTTTGTCCTAGATTACCATAAAATTTCTTCAGGGTAACTTGCATTGATTGGAATTTCATGTAGTGCTTTTTTTGTCGTACTGGCAACTTCGATTAATTGCGATTTAAGTGCAACGTATTCCTCATCCTCTAACATTAAACGAAGTGCAAAGGAGGCTAAATGCGCTTTGCGTGTTTGCGTATTTAAATCTATGTATTCTAAATTTAGTACATCTACATACTGCGTAGCATAGCGGAAGGTTAAAGGGCTCTTAGAATGAATCATCCTTAAAAATACTAAAAATTCATCTTCCGTAAGCTCTTGCTCCAGACAGTCAGCAACCGCTGCTTGGAATTTACGAATCGTTGCCACATCACCATTCCAATCGGAAGAATCAATCAATTCCTGATGTAAGCGAATGAAATCATTTAAAGCAATCGCTGTAAAAAGAAGCTCCGGCCACAGTACCTCTGTCCCGTAGTAGACATTTTTAGTTGGAAAAATCGTTTCATGTCGAGAAAGTATACTTTTGTTCAGTCCATTACTGACAAATTCAAGCTGATGCTCACCTTGCATTGCTTGATGGAGATTACGGCAAATACCAAGAATGCGAAGTCGCGCACCTTGGTAATCATAGTATTTGTTTTCATCTCCAGTTACTTGATAAATCGCTTGAATAAGGGCATCTAAATCCCAAAAGTCACCGCTTATTCGTACACCCGTAAGTTGTTCAGTACTTTGAATAGAAAGCATCTTTCCAATCCTCCCAATTGCTTTATTTTACTGTGTAATGAAGTAGTTTAAATAATTCTGCTCGCTCTTTATCAGTTAAATCGCGCCATTGACCAACCTTTAAATTGCCAAGCTTAATATTCATAATGCGTATGCGCTGTAATCGTTTAACGGAATACCCTAATGCTGAACACATACGGCGTATTTGGCGATTTAAGCCTTGCTCTAAAATAATTTTAAACACTTTATCTGAAATTTTTTCAACGTAGCAAGGTAATGTCGTTGTATCTAAAATATCAACGCCAGCAGCCATCTTTTTAATAAATTGTTCTGTTATCGGCTTATCAACTTGTACGATGTATTCTTTTTCATGGTGGTTTTCTGCACGTAGAATTTTATTTACAATATCGCCATCATTGGTCATTAATAATAATCCTTCAGATTCCTTATCCAGTCGACCAATATGGAAAATGCGTAGAGGATGATTGATAAAATCAACGACATTTCCTTTGATATGACGCTCTGTTGTACTTGTAATACCAACTGGTTTGTTTAAGGCAATATAAACTAGTTGCTCTTCTTTTTTTACCTCTTTGCCATCCACACAAACAATATCGCCCGCTTCTACTTGGCTGCCCACAGTAGCAAGTACGCCATTGATTGTTACTTTACCTTCTTCGACCCATTTATCAGCACCACGACGAGACACGATGCCCGCTTCACTTAAATATTTGTTAATTCTCATATAGTTCTCCTAAACATTTTATCGTAGCTTAAGTATACCCTATCGTTGTTTATAGCGTGAATTCTAGAAGCTTTTCTACTAAAAATAAATATTACAAAATTTTAATTTAAAAAGTTGAAATAATCATGCATTTCTGACAATATAGTGGGTAAGAAGGTTTCTATGAAAATATCGTTATTTCGATATATAATTACGATTTTTCTAGATATTTTCTATTATTTTGTGTAAAGGGGAGAAGTAAAATGGTTTATGCATTTCCAAACACTGAAGGATCGGTAGTTCAATTCAAAGAAAGATACGATAATTACATTGGTGGAGAATGGACACCCCCAGTGAAAGGTCAATACTTCGATAATGTCACTCCTGTTACTGGACAAGTTTTTACACAAGCAGCGCGTTCCTCTGCTGAGGATATTGAACTTGCACTTGATGCAGCACATGCCGCAAAAGATGCATGGGGACAAACATCCGCTACAGAGCGTGCTAACATTTTACTTAAAATTGCGGACCGTATTGAACAAAACTTAGAAAAGTTAGCTGTTGCCGAAACATGGGATAACGGTAAGGCAGTACGGGAAACGTTAAATGCAGATATCCCTTTAGCCATTGATCATTTCCGTTATTTTGCTGGTGCATTACGTGCACAAGAAGGCGCACTAAGTCAAATTGATAATGATACGGTTGCTTACCATTTCCATGAGCCAATTGGGGTAGTGGGTCAAATCATTCCTTGGAACTTCCCAATATTAATGGCTGTATGGAAACTAGCTCCTGCCCTTGCTGCTGGCAACTGTGTTGTGTTAAAGCCAGCAGAGCAAACACCAGTATCTATTATGGTATTAGTAGAGTTGATTGGTGATTTATTGCCACCAGGCGTACTAAACGTGGTGAACGGATTCGGTTTAGAAGCAGGAAAACCACTTGCATCTAACCCTCGTATTGGCAAAATTGCCTTTACAGGTGAAACGACAACAGGTCGTTTAATTATGCAATATGCTTCTCAAAACCTTATTCCAGTTACGTTAGAATTGGGCGGAAAGTCTCCAAATATTTTCTTCGAAGATATTATGGATGAAGATGATGCCTTTTTAGATAAAGCGGTAGAGGGCTTTGTATTGTTTGCCCTGAACCAAGGTGAAGTTTGTACATGCCCTTCACGCGCATTAATTCAAGAATCGATTTATGACAAGTTCATGGAGCGTGTATTACAACGTGTTGAAGCGATTCAAGTTGGGAATCCGTTAGATCCAAATACAATGATGGGTGCACAGGCTTCAAGTGAGCAAATGGAAAAAATTCTGTCTTACTTAGATATTGGTAAACAAGAAGGTGCACAATGTCTAATTGGAGGCGAGAAAAATAATGTAGGGGCAGGCTTTGAAAATGGCTACTACGTTAAACCAACTGTCTTCAAAGGGCACAATAAGATGCGTATCTTCCAAGAAGAAATTTTTGGCCCAGTTGTTGCAGTGACAACATTTAAAACAAAAGAAGAGGCATTGGAAATTGCCAATGATACATTGTATGGATTAGGTTCGGGCATTTGGACACGTGATATGAATACAGCTTATCGTTTTGGACGTGGTATTCAAGCGGGGCGTGTTTGGACAAACTGCTACCATGCATATCCTGCACATGCAGCGTTCGGTGGCTATAAAATGTCAGGAATCGGTCGTGAGACACATAAGATGATGCTATCGCATTATCAACAAACGAAAAACTTATTAGTAAGCTATAACGAAAACAAACTTGGTTTCTTCTAATTAGTAAGGAGGTGCTAACGCGTGGTTGAACGTGTTTTAGCAACAGAAGAAGCGCTGGCACTAATCGAATTATTGAAGGAAAAGCATGGACCGGTTATGTTTCATCAATCAGGGGGATGCTGCGATGGCTCCTCTCCGATGTGTTATCCTGACGGTGACTTAATATTAGGTGAGCAGGATATATGTTTAGGTAAGGTAGGGGGCACACCATTTTATATGCACAAAAACCAATATGATTATTGGAAGCATACACAAATTATTTTAGACGTAGTTGACGGCAGAGGCGGTATGTTCTCTCTTGAAGGCGTAGAAGGTAAGCGGTTTTTAACAAGGTCTAGAGCTTTTTCGACAGAAGAGTTAAAAGAGCTAGGTTTAATCGAATAGTTAGGGACAGCGGCAAAAGCATTTTTGTCGCTGTTTTTTTATGCTAATTTTTTTGGAAAAGAGTATGTAGACTTACGTTAGTTGTGGAATTTCGCAATAATAAATAAAGCTGTATTCGGTGTTGTAAAGTTTGAGTGAATAAGTATTTTTTTATGGTTCTTTCAATCATAATAAAGCCCCCCATTCATCGTGTATTATCGTTATTTAACCATATAATACCTAATTCTTACATTAATTTAAGTTTACTTTTTATGTTTTTTGTTACAAAATGATTGAATCTTTACAACAGAATATTACGTAAATAGTGAAAAGGAGTGTGCGGAAGATGGATATTGTTATAATTGAAAACCAATTTACACAAACGGTAGAGGCTGTATCGAAGGTTGCAGGAAGGGCAGTTGATCGCAAAATTATCTTAGCTATTGCCAGCACATATGTTGCAGCAGGGAAAATGTTTGATACAGAAAAGTTTAAAGCTACTATAGAAGAAATGAAGAGTCAAACATCGTGGATGTCGCCATTGCGTACATCAATAGGGTACAGCATTGCAGCCAATATGATGGAGCAAGACAATACCGAAGAGGCGGTAAAGACGTTATTAAATAATGAAAAAATATTAAAAGAAGCTCACTTTAAAAGAGGAAACTTTAGTTTTATTGGTGCTCAATTTTTAACACAAAATGAAAATGAGAAGAGGGTGCATGCACAGACGGCAAGAGCTTTATATGAAGCTATTCGCAAACATCACCGCTTTCTCACTTCCTTTGATGATATCCCATATACTGTGCTATTAAGTAGCCCGAATGACGATGTTGTTTTACGCGCAGAAACAATGAATCGTTATTATAAGGAATTACGCACGTATCAATTTAGTGTGGGAAATGAACTACAATGGTTATCCCAAATTTTAACCTTCTTATCTGCTCAATATGACAGTGACCTTATATCTACTGTTGCGACAATTCGCGATAATTTAAAGAAGCAAGGTGTCAAAGTAAAGTATATACATTATCCATTACTAGGTTTTTTAGCGATTTTTCAATTAAATTCAGGACAGCTACAGCAAATTATTGATTTGTATCATGATTTAAAGGGAATGAAATTATTGAAGTGGCATCAAGAATTTGTGTTGTTTATGGCGGTTCAAATGGCTATTTATGATATGGCTAAAGTGCAACAATCATTATCTATGGCAATTATGTCATCTATTGAATTACTAATTCAGGCACAACAGGCGGCGATGATATCCGCCATGACCGCAGCAGCAGTAGCGTCAAATTCCAGCACTTCATGATAAACTAAAGAGGAACAGAATATTCGGAGGTGTATTGAAAATGAACGAAACAAAGCTTTGGATAAATGGACAATGGCAAGAAGCGAAGGAAACCTATGAATTAACTTCGCCTTATAACGGTGAGATTATTGCAAAGGTTGCCAAGGCATCTGTTTCAGATGTTGAGCAAGCAATTGAAGGTGCCCAAAATGCTTTTCTTTCATTTAAACAAACTACTGCATACGACCGTGCCGAAATTTTATATAAAGTAGTCGACATTATGCGACGTCGAAAAGACGAATTGGCCGAAATTTTAGCACAAGAGGCGGGTAAACCTATTTCAGCAGGTTTACCTGAAATAGAACGCACGATTGCAACCTATCAGTTTGCAGCCGAAGGAGCGAAACAGGTGAAAGGGGAAACGGTACCGATGGATGCTGCGCCTGGAGCTGGCGACCGCATTGGCTGGACAAAACGTGAGCCATTAGGCGTTATTTCTGCCATTACACCGTTTAACTTTCCTTTTAATTTAGTTGCGCATAAATTGGGGCCTGCCTTTGCTGTGGGGAATACGGTCGTGTTAAAGCCCGCAACCCAAACACCGCTCAGTGCAATTGTAATGGCGGAAATATTTAAAGAAGCAGGATTACCAGATGGCGCTCTACAAATCGTTACGGGTAGTGGTGGTGAGCTAAGTGATACACTTGTGACTCATCCATTCGTGAAAAAAGTGACCTTCACTGGAAGTGGTAAGGTTGGATTAGGCATAAAAGAAAAAGTAGGCTTGCGCAAAGTAACGTTAGAGCTAGGCTCAAATGCGGCGGTGATTGTTGAGCCATCGACCCCTATTGAAAAAATTGTCGCGCGTTGTGTTAGCGGAGCATTTAGCTTTGCAGGACAAGTGTGTATTTCGCTTCAGCGTATTTATGTACATGCCTCGATTGTTGATGCTTTTACAAAAGCATTTGTAGCTCAAACGGAAAAGTTAATTGTCGGTAATCCACTCGATAAAAATACAGATGTCAGTGCCATGATTAATCCGAATGAAGTTAGTCGTATTCGTGCATGGATTGAGGAAGCGAAGGCTCAAGGTGCAGTGGTTGCTACGGGTGGAACATTTACTGAACGTACATTAACACCAACAGTAATGACAAACGTGACTGCCGATATGAAAATTGTTTGTCAGGAAACATTCGCGCCAATCGTGTCAATTGTTTCATATGAAACATTAGACGACGCAATTCGACTAGTGAATGAGTCGGAACTTGGCTTAAATGCAGGAATTTTTACGAATGTCTTGCCAGATGCATTACGTGCAGCCGATGAATTACAAGCAGGTGCTGTTATTATTAATGATATTCCAACATTCCGAATCGATAATATGCCATATGGCGGTGTGAAAATGAGTGGCTACGGTCGAGAGGGTATTAAATGGGCGATTGAAGAAATGACGGATATGAAGTTTATAACGATGAAAAAATCATTCTAAATTTGCATCCATTCTTTTTCTACGATACGATGACGAAAGGACATTACATGAAAGGAAGTAACTAGAACTATGACAACCAATGCTGTACCCATGAGCCAATCACGTACGGTTCAGACGCGTCTCGTATTACCACCGGATACTAATAATCATAATTCCATTTTTGGTGGAAGAGTGTTAGCTTATATTGATGAAATTGCGGCAATTACAGCGATGAAGCATGCAAAAGGGCATGTTGTCACTGCCTCCATTGATTCTGTTGATTTTTTATCAGCAGCGCATGTGGGTGATATTCTTGAAATTGAAAGTATTGTGTCATCTACAGGACGTTCATCTATGGAAGTCTATGTCCGTGTTATTTCTCGTAACATTGAGACGGGTGAAGAAAAATTAACAACCGAATCATTTGTAACGATGGTTGCAGTAGATGATGATGGTAAACCGAAGGCTGTTCCTGCTATTTTCCCAGAAACGGATGCAGAAAAACGGTTATTTGAAACAGGTCCGGCTCGACGAGAGCATCGCAAGCAAAAACGTGCTTTGGCACATTAAAACGAAAAGGAAATTGATACGATGTGATCAATTTCCTTTTTTGTTGTGTTATATGTTTAATTCATTTACAACATTAATGAGTGAGTCAGAAGAAGAGGAGACGAGTGTTGCCCCTTGCGATAGCTCTGTAATTAAATTTGAAATGGCTGAAATATCCTTAGCCGTGTTTACATATTGTTGTTGAATACCTGATACTGCTTCAGCAATATCATTAAATGATTTCGAGAGGCTTGTTTGTGTATCAACGCTATGTTGGATTTTTTGATCCACATTGATAACTGAATTCGCCATTGTTGAAATATTACTTTCTGTTTCTTTTATCAGGTGTGACACGTTTTGCACAGCGCTTTTTGTTTCTTCTGCAAGCTTGCGGACTTCCTCTGCTACAACAGCAAAGCCTTTGCCATGCTCACCAGCACGAGCGGCTTCAATGGAAGCATTCAGTGCTAATAAATTTGTTTGGTCTGCAATACCTGTAACAAGTCCAACAATTTCAGAGATTTTTTGAGACGACGTACGCAATTGGTTCATCGTTACTTCAAGGCCATTAACACTTTGCAAAATAACATGTATTAAGTCATTTTGTTCTTGTAATTGCTGCTGTCCGCGTTTAGATTTGTCTTGTGTATCGGCAACGAAGTTCAAACCTTGTTTAGTGGCTACTGCAATATCATCCGTTTGAGAAGAGATGACTAAAAGGGAAGCGGCTGTTTCTTCGCTGATTGCATTTAACTCTTCTGCCGTACTTTGAATTGTAGTAACAAGTGCGTGCTTCGTTTTATCTGCAACGCTACGAATGCGTTCTTCTTCTTTTTCATAAGCCTCAATCACAAGTTGTTGTTCAAAGTTAATAAGTTTACAAAAGGCATTGATGGCACGGATAGCGTCCTGCTTTGAAATATCTAAATCATTCGTAAAGTTTGTAAAAGTCGAAGTTAATGATTGGAATGAAGCGATATACCACTTTGATTGGAGCCCAATTCGAACATGTGTCTCAGCGATTGCCTTTCTTTCTTTAATGTAGTCGTCATTAATACGACTTTCGAACATATCACTTAGATGCTTATGTAAAGTCACTTTTAAACGGTCGATTTGTGATGTTCTGTTAATAATATCTAATAAATTTTGGCTTAAGCTAATCGCTGCATAAAATTGATCGACCATTTCAGGAATAACATTTTTCACTAATGGCTGCAATTGTTTAATGATGGCTAAATCTTCAGTAGTTAAGTCTAATAGTTGTAATTGTTTTTGTAACTTAGGATGATTAGAAACATCTAATTGTACTTGTTGTATAAACGCTTCTGGTGTTAGTGTAATTGAATAACCATAATTGTTCTTTTTTGAAAACCAACTCATTGTTGTCTGCTCCATTCTTTATAAATCCATAATAATATAGGTATCGAAGACGTTTTGTGTATATATTGTTAGGTTTGTAAATTTGGTGAATATATGGTATTTAATCTATTCTACTATTTTTTGTAGTGTATTTGGTTAAAAATTTCGTTTATTTCTATAATTTTTCACATTCTTGGCGGACATATTTCAGATTTACCTTTAAGCATTAGCGTTTCGCTCATAAAGCGTAATTTGAATTTCATTTAGGAAACATGTAAAATACGAACTGTTTAGCGTAACAAAAAATGTATGTGAAAGAAATCGTATTGAGGAGGTATTACATGGAGAAGAAGCGTTTTAAGTTTGTGATTCCTGTGATGGTAATTGTAGCAATTGGATCTGTTTACATGTTAACGAACTATTATGCAGAGGTACCTGACTTAAACCAACTATTAATAACGATTTGTGCAACACTAATATCGGGCGTACTGGCATACTTTTTATTCCCGCAGCAAGGTGAAAATAAAGTAGATGATCGAGGTCCCTATTAATTATAGTGGAGACATTTAAAAGTTCCCCAAGTAAAACCAACTATTTTTTAAAATTAAAAATCCGCGTTTCGCCTTCTGTGGGTAAAGCATGAGTTGCAACATGTACGAATGTAAGATGTTGTTCCTCATGTCTATTTTCCCTAGAGGGCTATGCGCGGATTTTGTTTTTCAAAAAAATGTTTTGTTACTGCTTTAAGTTACGGTTTAAACAATTTGAACCAGCCTTTATATTTGAAAAATGCCAACATAAATAGCCCAATCAATAGCATAATACCGAGAACAATAAAGTAGCTGTAACGGCCATGTAGTTCAGGCATGTTATCAAAATTCATGCCATAAACTCCTGCTATAAATGTTAATGGAATGAAAATGGTGGAGACAATTGTCAGCATCATCATAATGCCATTCATTCGGCTAGAGTTCATAGCCATATAGCTATCACGCATATCTGCGGTCAGCTCACGATTAGATTCGACCATTTCCGTAAGCTTGACTAAATGGTCGTGAATATCCCCAAAGTAGGCTCTTTCTGATTTTTTTAGGGCAAAGCGATAAGAATTAAGTATACGGTATAATAGGTCGCGCATTGGTAAAATGGTGCGCCGTAAATGGAGTAAATCACTGCGGAATTCAAAAACAATTTGCATCGCATTTACATTACTTTGATAAGTTAATTCATCTTCAAGCGCATTCAAATGGTCCTCAATTTTATAGACGAGAGGGAAATAACTATCAACTATTTTATCAATCGTTTGATAGGTAAGGAAAAAAGTACCGCGTTCCCAATATTTCGGTTGCTCTTCTAAAAGTTTCTGTACTTTATCGATTTCAGGTGCTTCATTTTTGTGGAATGTCACAATAAAATGATCGGAAACGAAAATATTTAATTCCTCAGCAATTAACGTTTCTTCATTCAGTTTATGAATAACGAAAAAGTGATAGTCTTCATAAAAATCCAACTTTGGTCGTTGTAAACGCATTAAGCAGTCTTCAATCGCAAGTGGATGAAAGTGGAAAAATGTATCAAGCAATAGTTCTTCTTCAGTAGTTGGGCAACTAAAATCTACCCAATACCATTCGTAATGGTTTTGCTTAATGTTTTCAAGTGGAAAGTCCTTTATTAATTGTTGATCTTTCGTCATGGCCATCGTGCGAATCACGGCATTCACCTCAAATCTGTTTATCTCATTTTAAATAAGCACGAAGTCTCTCTTCAAAGCGTGAGAAGTAAAAGAAGACATGGGAAACGTCAGATCAAATACCCGTAGTACTTATAGTACACCACTAAGTTGCTAGGATGCATCAGGAAGGGATGGAACCTTACTCTTTATAGCATATCCAACCACCAAATAATGTCGTTGCAAAAAATCGTGATGGCTGTGTAAAGCCTGCCTGCTGTAGAAGCGTAACAATGTCATCTTCACGCATAAATGAAAGCGAACGAATGGACTGCTCCATGCTAGCTAAATCAGTAGTGGAAAGTTTTGTGTGCTGCTGCCAATATGCGCGCCATAGGTCAAATTGTAGCTCTGTTTCAGAAGAGTTAAGCTGTCCATATTTAGAAACAAGCACAAATGGTGCCCCTGATTTTAAATGGCTTGCAATCCCTTTTAATGTAGCAAGCTTCTCCTCATAGGAATTAATAAAATGAAGTACAAGTATACAGCTAGCAGCATCAAACTTTGTTGCAGGGATTGGTGCAGTTAGCATGGTGCCTTGTAGTAATGAAATCGCATTTGGTAGTGAATGTAGACGGTTTTCTGCAATTTCCAACATGGCTTCAGATGGATCGATACCGACAAAGGACCACTGTGGCCTTTGTTCAGCTAACTGTAGTATTTCATTGCCACTGCCTGAACCAACAACTAAAAAACTAGCATTCTCTTGTAAAGCGGATTGATAAAAAGTTTTCGTTAAACGTAGCATCGTATCGTAACTCGGTAAAGTACGACGAATGCCTTTTTCATATTCGTTCGCAAGTGTGCTGTTAAATTCCATCTGTGTATCACATACCTTTCAAAATAATTTTAAAATTGTCGAAACGATTTGAAACTATTTAGCGTATTGCTCCGTAAATAATAGTATTAATAAAAAGACATATTAAAAAGGGAAGGTTGAATAGATGGAAACAAAATGGTCTAAGGTCATCATACATGCCAGTGCGTTTTTTGCGCCATTTTTAGTGCCGATTATATTTTTCTTAATTAGTTCGGAAGAAGAAGTGAAAAACGTTTCTGTGCAAGCTTTATTGTTCCAAATCGCAATGGGCGTACTAATTGTCATTGCCAGTATTTTAAGTATTGTATTAATTGGTTTACCTTTCTTACTAATATTTATCGCTATGGTATACATCGTACCAATTATCGGAATCGTAAAGGCTATTTCAGAGGAACCTTGGCGTTATCCGATTGTCGGTCGCTGGGTATAATTGATAAAGACGCAAGTATATGCAAAAAGCATATGCTTGCGTTTTTTCTATAAGCAAAAAGGGTACATTAAACGATAAGTACGTTTTCGAGTGGTTAAAATTTTTTTACAATCAATCAACGATAAAAATTGCTTTAGACATTTCTCTGTGCGAATTAATTGCAATTATTTTTAAGCGTTTTGTATAATATACTCAAAGATAGTCAAAGATAGTCAAAGTCAGTGAGGTAAGCGAGGTGTATTCCTAACATGCGTAATATTTCAGACATCATAGAAGGCTACTTAAAGCAAGTACTTGAATTAGGTGGAGAAGGGCATATTGAAATTAAACGAAGTGAAATTGCAGATAAATTTCAATGTGTGCCCTCACAAATAAATTATGTAATTAATACAAGATTTACAGCCGAGCGGGGTTACCTTGTTGAAAGTAAACGAGGTGGGGGTGGATACATTCGAATTTTACGTGTCCGTGCAAACTCACAAATTGATTTGATTGATGATGTGCTCCTACAAATTGAAGGTGGAGCCTCGCAAACAGTGGCGGAGGATTTAGTATATCGTTTAATTGACGAGCAGGTTATTTCAAAGCGAGAAGCGAAATTAATGTTAGCAGCGGTTGACCGTTCGACTTTAGATTTGCAGCTACCTTTACGGGACAGCATTCGAGCGAAAATTTTGCGAGCGATGTTAACCACTATAAAATACGAAAAGCAAAAGTAAAGAGGTGAGGGAAATGATTTGCGAACATTGCAAGCAGCGCAATGCGACAGTAACTGTGACACAAGTTCAAAATGGGCAGAAGGTGGAGCACCATTATTGCGATGTCTGTGCCTCGCAGTTCCATCCGTTCCATGCAGAGTTTAAACAAGAGCCTGTATCGATTCAACAATTGTTATCCAATTGGTTTGGCTCACCTACATGGCAAAAAGTTGGTGAAAAACAGCAAGCGCCACCTCAGCAACAAACATGTCCACAATGTGGATTTACGTATAAGCGATTTTTAAAAGAAGGTAAATTTGGATGTACCAGTTGCTATGACACATTTAGTGAGCATTTGCCAAAGCTATTTAATCGCATTCAAGCGGGGCCACAGCATATAGGAAAAATGCCTGGTGCTCGAAGCAATGTTTTTGTCATTAAAAAGCAAATTGAAGATATTCGAAAACGCATGAAGGCCGCTGTTGACGAGGAGCAGTTTGAAGAAGCAGCGAAGCTTCGCGACGAAGCAAAAAATCTCGAACAGCAGCTACAATTCGAAGGTGGTGATGTGTCATGATGATTGAATCGTTTTTAGCGCGAGCTACACCTGCATGGATGGAAATGGAGGATGATTATTCAGATATCGTCATCAGTACACGCATTCGGCTTGCTCGAAACTTAGATGGCTATCGTTTCCCTTTAGTTTTTTCAGAAAATGAAGCGTTACAAGTAGAGCAGGCTGTGACACATGCCATTCAAGACAGTCCGAAACTTCAAGAAAGATATTCTTATTTTTCCATAAAAGATTTAACACCGTTACAACGTCAAATTTTAGTTGAAAAGCATTTAATTAGTCCACAGCTTGCGAAAAAAGAGCAAGTCGGCTCAATGTTGCTATCTGAAGATGAATCAATTTGCATTATGGTGAACGAAGAAGACCATTTACGCATTCAATGTATGACGGCGAGTTTTCAACTTCAGAAGGCATACGAGGAAGCAAATAAAATTGATCGTGCCTTAGAAGGAGCCTTGCCATATGCATTTCGAGATACTTTCGGCTATTTAACAAGTTGCCCAACGAATATTGGTACTGGCTTACGTGCTTCGGTTATGATGCACCTTCCCGCACTTACACTGACAGGTCAGATGAATCAAATTATCAATGCAATGACGCGTTTAGGGATGACTGTCAGGGGTATATACGGTGAAGGTAGCGAAAATTTAGGTAATGTTTACCAAGTATCGAATCAGATTACACTAGGTAAAACAGAAGAAGATATTTTAGCAGACATTCAAAGTGTTGCAGAAAAAATTATTCAAAAAGAACGGCAGGCAAGAAATAAGCTAATGGAAAAAGCGGAACTTGCCTTAGAAGATCGGATATACAGAGCTTTAGGTACATTAACGCATGCACGCATTTTAACAAGTGAGGAAGCGGCAACCTGTCTATCGAATGTACGTTTAGGTGTAGATTTACAGTTGATTCAAAATATTAAAGCAACCACATTGAACGAGTGTGTGGTCAGTATGCAACCAGGGTTTTTACAGCACTATGCAGGAGAAGCTTTACCACCTGCTGAACGAGATCGAGTTCGAGCAAAAATGCTGCGAGAGGCATTATTTCTTGAAACAATGAGTAAGCCTACTATAGGGGGAAAAGGAGAGGATTCATATGATGTTTAATCGTTTTACACAACGCGCACAAAAAGTATTACAACTTGCACAGGAAGAGGCAATTCGTTGGAAGCACGAATCAATAGGAACAGAGCACATTCTTTTAGGGCTTATTCGTGAAGGCGGTGGTATTGCAGCGAAAGCATTAGAAGCCATCGATATTAGCCCTCAAATGATTGAAGCGGGGATTGAAGAGTTAGTTGGAAAAGGAACAGAGGATGTTGGACCAATCGTTCATTACACACCACGTGCCAAAAAGGTAATTGAACTATCTGTCGATGAGTCACGTAAATTAGGCCATTCCTATATCGGTACGGAGCACTTACTATTAGCGCTTATTCGTGAAGGTGAGGGTGTAGCCGCTCGTGTGTTAAACAATGCAGGTGTAGGCTTAAACAAAGCTCGTCAGCAAGTATTACTGTTGTTAGGCAATAATGATAACGCACAATCTGGACAACAAGCGACGCAGGCTGCAAATACGCCGACTTTAGATAGCTTGGCGCGCGATTTAACTCAAATTGCTCGTGAAGGTTCGCTAGACCCAGTGATTGGTCGCAGCAAGGAAATTACACGCGTTATTGAAGTACTATCACGCCGTACGAAAAATAACCCTGTGCTAATTGGTGAGCCAGGTGTAGGTAAAACGGCAATCGCTGAAGGCCTAGCACAACAAATTATTAACAACGAAGTACCAGAAATTTTGCGTGATAAACGTGTTATGACGCTTGATATGGGGACAGTTGTAGCCGGTACTAAATACCGTGGTGAATTTGAAGATCGCTTGAAAAAAGTGATGGATGAAATTCGACAAGCAGGCAATGTTATTTTATTCATTGATGAATTGCATACATTAATCGGTGCTGGGGGAGCAGAAGGTGCAATTGATGCATCAAACATTTTAAAACCATCCCTAGCACGTGGAGAATTACAATGTATTGGTGCTACAACATTAGATGAGTACCGCAAATACATCGAAAAGGATGCAGCGTTAGAGCGCCGTTTCCAACCAATTCAAGTGGATGAACCAACTGTTGAAGAAGCAATTCAAATTATTCACGGTTTACGCGATCGCTATGAGGCGCATCACCGTGTGAAAATTACAGATGAAGCAATTGAAGCAGCGGCAAAAATGAGTGATCGTTATATTTCAGACCGTTTCTTGCCTGATAAAGCCATCGACTTAATCGATGAAGCAGGTTCAAAAGTTCGCTTACGTTCATTTGCGGTGCCACCAAACTTAAAAGCACTAGAAGATAAACTTGAAAATGTTCGTTCTGAAAAAAATGCGGCTGTGTCTGGTCAGGAATTTGAAAAGGCTGCGTCGTTAAGAGATACAGAGCAAAAGCTAAAAGACGAAATTGAAACGACACGTAAAACATGGAAAGAAGAACAAGGCAAAGCAGAATCGAAAGTAACAGTTGACGATGTGGCAGCAGTCGTTTCTATGTGGACTGGAATACCAGTAGCTAAAATTGCCCATGAAGAATCAGCTAAACTATTACAACTTGAAGAAGAGTTACACAAGCGTGTTGTGGGTCAAGGCGAGGCAGTCGAGGCAATTTCTCGTGCAATTCGACGTGCAAGAGCTGGTTTAAAAGATCCAAAACGTCCAATCGGTTCATTTATTTTCCTTGGTCCTACAGGGGTGGGGAAAACAGAACTTGCTAGAGCGCTGGCAGAAGTAATGTTCGGTGATGAAGATGCGATGATTCGCGTTGACATGTCTGAATATATGGAGAAACATTCGACTTCACGTTTAGTCGGCTCACCTCCTGGTTATGTAGGTTTTGATGATGGTGGTCAGTTAACAGAAAAAGTTCGACGTAAACCATATTCTGTTGTGCTTCTTGATGAAATTGAGAAAGCTCATCCAGATGTTTTCAATATTTTACTTCAAGTGCTGGAAGATGGTCGTTTAACAGATTCTAAAGGACGTGTCGTTGATTTCCGTAATACGGTTGTTATTATGACTTCAAACGTCGGTGCGGATGCGCTAAAATATCAAAAAAATCTTGGCTTCAGCTTAGGAAGCTCAGAGTCGAAACATAAAGATATGAAGGGCACAATGCTTGAAGAATTGAAAAAAGCATTCCGTCCTGAATTCCTAAACCGTATCGACGAAATGATTGTGTTCCATTCATTAGAAAAAGAACACTTAAAAGAAATCATTTCAATGATGGCCAATACGCTAACAAAACGTCTGCAAGAACAAGATATTACGTTAGAGTTAACAGATGCAGCACTCAATAAAATTGCAGAGGAAGGCTACGACCCTCAATATGGTGCTCGTCCACTCCGTCGTGCATTGCAAAAACAAGTGGAAGACCGTCTATCGGAAGAACTGCTGAAAGGCAATGTAGAAAAAGGAAACCAAGTCGTCATTGATTATGTGAATGATGAATTCGTCGTGAAGAAAAAAGAAGGCGTTTCAATTTCCAAATAAGCGGTTAGCCTATTTAACAAGCATAAATTCGGAAGACAGCGAGGCATATCGTGCCAAGCTGTCTTTTTTTATGTAAAATGAAAATAAGAACAAATATTCGAGGTGGTATGATGGCGAAGAAAAAAACTAAATTTGTCTGTACAGGTTGTGGCTATGAATCGGCAAAGTGGATGGGACGTTGTCCAGGATGTGGTGAATGGAATAAAATGGTTGAGGAAGTGGAGGTTGTGGCGAAAGGCCCTAGAGGAGCATTCCAACACTCTGCAACCGTCACGCAAAAAGCTGTACCTATTATCCAAGTAGAAGCGGCAGAGGAGTCTCGTGTAGCTACAGAAATGAGTGAACTCAATCGTGTCTTGGGCGGAGGAATTGTTCCGGGATCTCTAGTGTTAATCGGGGGTGATCCGGGTATCGGAAAATCGACATTGCTATTACAGGTGTCTGCGTTATTGTCCAATAAAGGTCATCGTGTGCTCTATATTTCTGGTGAGGAATCCATTCGACAAACGAAACTGCGTGCAGAGCGTTTAGGGGTTGTATCTCAAGAGCTGTATATATATTCGGAGACGAATTTAGAATTGTTAAATCAAACAATCGACGATGTACAACCAAAGTTTGTTATTGTGGATTCTATCCAAACGGTGTTCCATCCAGAGGTGACAAGTGCGCCAGGTAGTGTATCGCAAGTACGTGAATGTACAGCGGAGCTAATGCGGATAGCGAAAACAAAAGGCATTGCCATTTTCTTAGTTGGACATGTGACGAAGGAAGGGCAAATTGCGGGACCGCGTATTTTAGAGCATATGGTAGATACAGTGCTGTATTTCGAAGGAGAACGACATCACAACCACCGTATTTTACGGAGCCAAAAAAACCGCTTTGGCTCTACAAATGAAATAGCTATCTTTGAAATGCTTCAGGGGGGCTTAAAGGAAGTTTTGAATCCGTCTGAGCTATTTTTACAGGAACGTTCACAAGGTGCAGCAGGTTCAACAATCGTGGCATCGATGGAGGGAACAAGGCCAATTTTAGTAGAAATTCAATCACTTGTAACCCCTACAAGCTTTAATTATCCGAAACGGATGGCAACAGGGGTGGACCAAAACCGTGTGCAATTGCTTATGGCAGTGCTTGAAAAGCGCATGGGCCTCATGTTACAGGCACAAGATGCATATATTAAAGTTGCTGGCGGAGTAAAGCTAGATGAACCTGCCATTGACTTAGCTGTCTTGACGAGTATTGTGTCTAGCTTTAAGGATCAGGCAGTACGGGGAACAGATTGCTTTATTGGAGAAGTAGGGTTAACAGGAGAGGTTCGTCGTGTCACACGAATTGAACAACGTGTGCTAGAGGCGGCAAAGCTAGGGTTTAAGCGAGCATTTATCCCTGCTTCTAATATTGGCGGTTGGGATTTCCCACAAGGTATTGAAATAGTTGGTGTGGAAACAATTAAAGATGCATTAAATGCCTGCTTTAGAGAGCTTTAAAGACATGCAGTAATGCGTCACCATGTTGCGTCACACTAGGCGTCTGTTGCTAGATGATGAAGTAATTTCAACTAAAATAAATGCATGTTGGGCGACATCCTAGCATGCATTTTTACTTCATAGGTGCAACAATCATTAATTTCATGAAATTGGATAACAATTATTGTGGAAATTAGGCATCTCTTAAGCCTTCCATAACGTCCAATAAACTGAAGGAAATTTAATAATGTTTTGATGAGCTCAAAAAAGATTTTCTACAGTAAAATATGTATAATCGAATATAAGAATTGGAGGTGACAGTATGAAAAAATTTATTCAAATTGCTTTTTTACTGATTGGAGGAGCTTTAGGCCTTGTTTTCTTACCGCCATTATACGAATTGCTTCATTTATCATCTAATCCTTGGCTTGATAATCCTTACGTATCAGTTGCTTTAGGTGCGTTTTTACTATTTACATTATCATTTGCTTTTTCCGATTATTTTGTTCGGCTAATTAGCTGGATGGAAGAGGTGCTTTTTAAAGTGCCGGTTGGAGATTTATTATTTGGTACGCTTGGGTTAATTGTAGGACTTATCGTAGCCTATTTCCTAGGCTTTGCGATTGATAGCGTTCAAATTCGCGGTATTTCAGAAGTAATTCCAATTATCTTATCTTTTGTACTTGGATATTTGGGATTCCGTGTAGGTTTTAAAAAGCGAGATGAGTTACTTCAGTTATTTACCTTACGTGGGAATAATGCAAAGAAAAAAGCTGCTGAAGGGATTGACGTACCAGAAAATCGCGGTAGTTATAAATTGCTAGATACCAGCGTTATTATTGATGGGCGTATAGCGGATATTTCGGAAACAGGTTTTATTGAAGGCGTTTTGGTTGTACCGCAGTTTGTATTAACTGAGCTACAGCATATTGCAGATTCCTCAGATACATTAAAACGTACAAGAGGTCGCCGTGGTTTGGATATATTAAAGAAACTGCAAGATGAACGTATGACAAAAGTAGAAATTACCGAAGAAGATTTTGAAGATGTGCAGGAAGTGGATTTAAAACTTGTACGTCTTGCAAAGAAAATGGATAATGATACACAAATTGTGACGAATGACTTCAACTTGAACAAAGTATGTGAATTACATCAGGTGAAAGTACTGAACATTAATGATTTGGCAAATGCAGTGAAACCAGTTGTGATTCCTGGAGAAGATATGCAAGTGGTCGTTATTAAAGATGGGAAAGAGCATAACCAAGGTGTGGCTTATTTGGATGATGGCACGATGATTGTTGTAGAAGGAGGCCGCAATTATATCGGACAGGCCATTACTGTAACGGTAACGAGCGTTCTACAAACATCTGCAGGTCGAATGATTTTTGCTAAGCCAAAGGACGATTAGGAAGTGGACAATGTGCAGTATGAAGTAGTGCTTCCGGCAGCAGGCAGCGGCAAGCGAATGGGAGCAGGTCAAAATAAATTATTTTTAGAGCTTTTAGAGAAACCGATTTTAATACACACATTAGAGGTATTTGAGCAAGATGAAAACTGTACTGGCATTTGGCTTGCGGTGAAACCTGAAGAACGTGCTGTTATTCAAAAGATGCTAGCAAACTATGGAATCTCTAAGGTCAAAGGCTTGCCTGATGGTGGAGCAGAGCGACAGCATTCAGTGCATGCTTGTATGAAAGAAATGGAGCAGGTTGATATTGTTTTAGTGCATGATGCAGCCCGCCCATTTATTACGCACGATATTATTGCAAACCTTGTACAAAGTGCGAATAATTTTGGTGCTGCAATCGCTGGTGTTCGTGCAAAGGACACAATGAAAAAAGTGCGTAATGGCATCATTGAAGAAACGGTGGACCGTGAAAGCTTATGGATGATTCAAACGCCTCAAGCCTTCCGCTTCGATTTGATAGTAGAAGCGGAAGATGTGGCTGAAAAAGTGGGCTTCCTCGGAACAGATGAGGCGATGTTAGTCGAGCGACTTGGTCATGAGGTGCACATTGTTGAAAGCAACTATGAAAACGTAAAGATGACAACAAAAGAAGATTTACTTTTTGGTGAAGCTATTTTACGTAAACGAGCGTTGAAGAATAATGTATAATCGCTTTAAAATCTCATCAGCAGAAGTAGCTGATGAGGTTTTTTTATACGATGGTAAACAAACTATAATATGTGGACTATAGTCGTTACGGACAGCTCAATTTCCTAGGAAATATGTTAAACTGTCTATAAATAGAAAATAAAAAAGGCAGGTGAATGCTGTTGCAATGGTCACTGTTGTAACGGCAGTATTGTATGTTTCGAGTAGGACAAGGTTTTGACGTACATGCATTTGAAGAAGGGCGTCCATTAATTATTGGTGGTATTACAATACCGCATGAAAAGGGTCTAGTAGGGCATTCGGATGCGGATGTCTTATTGCACACAGTAACTGATGCTGCGCTGGGGGCGATTGGAGAAGGGGATATTGGGCGACATTTTCCAGATACAGACCCAGAATGGAAAGATGCTGATTCAGCAAAGTTGCTAGAGTATATTTGGAAAATCGTTGAGGACAAAGGCTATGTGCTTGGCAATGTTGACTGCACAATTATGGCGCAACGTCCGAAAATGGCGCCTTATATTGAACAAATGAGAAATCGTATTGCAACTCTATTAAACGCTGATGCATCACAAGTAAATGTAAAAGCGACAACTACTGAACGACTCGGCTTTACAGGACGTGAAGAAGGCATTGCTTCAATGGCAACAATTTTACTGATTAAAAAATAAAAAAATGGCGCGTGTCCACTTGAAAAACACGCGCTACTTTAATTTCCTATACTACAGTGGTAAAATGAACAAAGTTAATAAGGTCGGAATTATTTTCAGACGAATATTTAGGAGGCATTTAATTATGACGAAAGAAGTTCGCGTTCGTTACGCGCCATCACCAACTGGATTTTTACATATTGGCGGTGCACGTACTGCGTTATTCAACTATTTATATGCAAAACATCATAACGGTAAATTCATCGTGCGTATTGAAGATACGGATATTGAGCGTAATGTAGAAGGTGGAGAAGCGTCTCAGTTAGATAACTTAAAATGGTTAGGTATCGAATATGACGAATCCATCGACATTGGTGGGCCGTATGCACCTTATCGTCAAATGGAACGCTTAGATATTTACAAAGAGCATGCTGAAAAGTTATTACAACAAGGCACAGCGTATAAATGTTTCTGTTCATCAGAAAAATTAGAAGCATCTCGTGAAGAACAAAAAGCTCGTGGTGTTGCAGCACCTACTTATGATGGAACTTGCCGTCATTTATCAGCGGAAGAAGTAGCGGCTAAAGAAGCGGCTGGCGAACAATATACAATTCGTATGCGTGTACCTGAAAACGTAACATATGAATTTGATGATTTAGTACGTGGACATGTAGCGTTCGAATCGAAAGATGTGGGCGACTGGGTACTTGTGAAAGCAAACGGTATTCCAACTTACAATTACGCAGTAGTATTAGATGACCACTTTATGGAAATCTCGCATGTGTTCCGTGGTGAAGAGCATTTATCAAACACACCAAAACAAATGATGATCTTCGATGCATTTGGCTGGGAGTATCCTCGCTTTGGACATATGACATTAATCATCAACGAAAATCGCAAAAAGCTATCAAAACGAGACGAATCCATTATCCAATTCGTAACGCAATATAAAGACCTTGGTTACTTACCAGAAGCGATGTTCAATTTCTTTGCTTTACTTGGTTGGTCTCCAGAAGGTGAAGAAGAGATTTTCTCTAAAGAAGAATTTATTAAAATCTTTGATGAGAAGCGTTTATCGAAATCACCATCTATGTTTGATAAGCAAAAGCTGACTTGGATGAATAATCAATACATCAAAAAATTATCTTTAGAAGAAGTAGTGGCATTATCTTTACCGCACTTACAAAAAGCAGGCTTATTACCAGAAGAGTTAACAGCAGAAGAGCGCGCTTGGGCAACAGATTTAATCGCACTTTACCATGAACAAATGAGCTTTGGTGCTGAAATCGTGGAACTGTCAAGCCTATTCTTTAACGATCATATTGAATATGATGAAGAAGCAAAAGCCGTTTTAGCTGGCGAGCAAGTACCAGAGGTAATGGCTGCATTTAAAGCACAACTTGAAAATTTAGAAGAGTTTACACCTGAAACTGTCAAAGCAGCTATCAAAGCTGTACAAAAAGAGACAGGTCATAAAGGTAAAAATCTATTTATGCCAATCCGTGTTGTGACGACTGGTGAAACACACGGTCCAGAGTTACCAAATGCGATTTGTTTAATTGGTAAAGAGAAAACAATTGACCGTGTAGAAAAATACGCGAAGTAATAGAATTTTATTGACAATTTATATTGTCGATGTAAAATGAATGTACATTGTGAAAGCGTTGATAAGGAGAAGTACGTAGCGCATGCTCTAAAGAGAGGACCATCACCGGCTGAAAGTGGTCTGAGCCAAGGCAAAACCGAAATGCACCTTTGAGCATAGAGCTGAACATTAGTAGGCTCTATCGGTTCGTTCCCGTTATAGGACGTCCAAAGTGGAAGGCTTTTGCCTTCAATCAGAGTGGAACCGCGCAAATTTCAGCGTCTCTGTCATTCCTTTATGGGAATGATAGGGGCGCTTTTTATTTTTTAAAAAAATTCATGTGTTAGATGTAAGAGGGCAATCATTACTAATAACAATAGGTTTTAAGGCTATTCATTGTGCGGGGTGTAGGATTTAAGGTCGCAAGGTTGAGGTCATGACACACATTGTAACGAAAAGGGGGAGTTTTAATGTTTAAAAGAATGAAGGAAGATGTAGATACTATTTTTGAGAATGACCCAGCGGCGCGCAGTGTACTGGAAGTCGTGTTAACATATTCAGGCTTGCATGCTACATGGGCGCATCGTATTGCACACTGGTTTTTTAAAAGACGTTTTTATTTTATCGCACGTGTAATTTCACAAATTAGTCGTTTCTTTACAGGAATTGAAATACATCCTGGTGCTAAAATTGGTCGACGCTTCTTTATCGACCATGGGATGGGAGTAGTTATAGGGGAAACGTGTGAAATAGGCGATAATGTTACCCTTTATCAAGGTGTTACACTAGGTGGTACAGGGAAAGAAAAAGGAAAGCGCCATCCGACATTAGAAGATAATGTGTTAGTTGCCACTGGTGCCAAAGTATTGGGTTCTATTACAATTGGTGAGAATAGTAAAATTGGCGCAGGTTCAGTCGTTTTAAAAGAAGTGCCACCGAACGCTACGGTAGTAGGGATTCCTGGTAAAGTTGTGATGAAAGATGGCGTTCGTTTAGAGAAAAAACTAGACCATCAAAATATTCCTGACCCTGTAGAGGAACGTTGTCAAGGTTTCGAGAAGCAAATCGCAGCATTGCAAGAAGAAATCGGGCGCTTACAAAAGGAGAGAGAAAAACAATGAGTATTCAAATTTTTAACTCATTAACAAGACAAAAAGAAACGTTCGTACCGCTAGAAGAAGGAAAAGTTAAAATGTATGTTTGCGGTCCGACGGTTTATAACTATATTCATATTGGGAATTCACGTCCTGTCATTGTTTATGATACGGTTCGACGCTATTTCCAATATAAAGGTTACGATGTGAAATTCGTCTCTAATTTCACGGATGTCGACGATAAGATTATTAAAGCAGCTAATGAGCTCGGTGAGGAAGTTCATGAACTTACAGATCGTTTCATTGCCGCATATTTTGAAGATGTGACTGCATTAGGTTGCAAAAAGGCAGATGTCCATCCTCGTGTAACGGATCACATGGATGATATTATTGACTTTATTAAAGTGTTAATCGACAAAGGTTATGCATATGAGTCAGCGGGCGATGTCTATTACCGAACTCGAAAATTCAATGGTTACGGTAAATTATCACATCAATCGGTAGATGATTTGAAAATTGGTGCACGTATCGAAGCGGGCGAGAAAAAGGATGATGCATTAGATTTTGCATTATGGAAAGCAGCAAAGCCTGGCGAAATCTATTGGGAAAGTCCTTGGGGCAACGGCCGTCCAGGATGGCATATTGAATGCTCTGTGATGGCGCGTGAGCATTTAGGTGATACAATTGATATACATGCAGGTGGTCAAGATTTAACATTCCCGCATCATGAAAATGAAATAGCGCAATCCGAAGCGCATAATGATACAACATTTGCGCGTTATTGGATGCATAATGGATATATTAATATCGATAATGAAAAAATGTCAAAATCCCTTGGTAATTTTGTGCTCGTGAACGATATCCGTAAACAAATCGACCCGCAAATTTTACGATTCTTTATGTTATCTGTTCACTATCGCCACCCAATTAACTTTGCAAAGGATTTAGTAGATGCTGCAGCAACAGGTTTAGAGCGTATTCGTACTGCATACAACAATGTTAAGTACCGCCTATCTGCAACTGCAAGTCTCGGCGATTGCTCAGAGGAATGGCTCCGTCAAATTGCTCAACAAAAGGCACAGTTTGAGGAAGCGATGGATGATGATTTCAATACGGCGAATGCTATTTCAGTATTATTTGAATTAGCGCGTATTGCAAATATTTACTTGAATGAAACAAATACGGATGAGAAAGTGTTATTAACTTTTATTGAAACTTTTGAGGTATTAGGTGACGTCTTAGGTATTGAATTTGCTAAAGAAGCTGAACTACTGGACGAAGAAATTGAAGCATTGTTGCAAGAACGCGTAGAAGCGCGCAAAAACCGTGACTTTGCCCGTTCAGATGAAATTCGTGACCATTTACAAGCGCAAGGTATCATTTTAGAAGATACACGCCAAGGGACAAGATGGAAACGAGGGTAAGTAACTTGGATAAACTCCGAAATGAAGATGTGAAGCAATTAAATGCATTAGCGCTTGCATATATGGGAGATGCGGTTTTAGAACAGAAGGTACGGGAGTACTTACTGCGTAGCGGACGTGTAAAACCGAACACACTCCATAGAGAAGCAACGCATTATGTATCAGCAAAGGCACAGTCAACAATTGTACATCGCATGATGGATGAAAACTTTTTAACAGAGCAGGAATTGGCAGTGTTCCGACGTGGACGCAATGCCAAATCCGGTTCTGTTCCCAAAAATACAGATGTACAAACTTATCGCAATAGTTCAGGCTTTGAAGCGGTACTTGGAAGCTTGTACTTACTAGGTGAATTAGAACGCGTTTATGCCATCATTGCATACGCTATTCAAATAATCGAGGAATTAAAAGGAGTGTCAAAATAATGGCAGAACAAAATGGTGAAATTATTGCCGGTAAAAACCCAGTGTTAGAAGCACTTCGTTCAGGCCGCGATATGAATAAAGTATGGATTGCAGAAGGTGTAAAAAAATCAGGGGTCAATGAACTACTTGATTTAGCGCGCGAACGAGGCATCATTGTACAGTTTGTACCGAAAAAAAAGGTCGATCAATTATCAGATGCTAACCATCAAGGAATTGTGGCATCTGTAGCAGCATATAGCTATGCAGAACTAGACGATTTATTTGCAGCGGCACAAAACAAACAAGAAGATCCGTTTTTCTTAATTTTAGATGAGTTAGAAGACCCGCATAATTTAGGCTCTATTATGCGAACTGCAGATGCAATTGGCGTACATGGTATTATTATTCCAAAGCGTCGCTCAGTGAGCTTAACAGCAGTTGTGGCGAAAGCGTCAACAGGCGCCATCGAGCATGTACCTGTCGTGCGTGTTAATAACCTAGCCCAAACAGTTGATGAGTTAAAAGAACGGGGCGTATGGATTGCTGGTACAGATGCAAAAGGCTCTGCGGATTATCGCAAAATGGATGCAACCCTACCGCTTGCTATTATTATTGGTAGTGAGGGTAAAGGGATGGGGCGCCTACTAAAAGAGAAATGTGACTTTTTATATCATCTGCCTATGGTTGGGCATGTCACATCATTAAATGCTTCTGTAGCTGCGGCGCTTTTAATGTATGAAGTGTATCGCAAACGTCAAGAAGCGAATGACTAACGATGAAGAACATTTTGCTTGTTGACGGCTATAATATGATCGGAGCTTGGAAAGAGCTACGTCCATTACGTGACACGAACTTTGAAGATGCACGTAAGCGTCTAATTGAGCTTATGGCAGAATATAAAGCGGCGATAGGGTGGCGCGTGATAGTTGTTTTTGACGCCCATCTTGTGCCGGGCGTGGAGCAATCTTATATAGAAAATGGCGTCGAGATTATTTATACAAGGAAAAATGAAACAGCAGATGAACGCATTGAAAAGATGACACAAGAACTAAAAGCAAGACATATTCAAATTCATGTGGCGACTTCCGATATGGCTGAACAAAGTGTTATTTTTGGCAATGGTGCACTACGCAAATCGGCAAGAGAGCTTGAAATTGATTTAAGCATTATTCAACATAAAATTTCTCATGATGTAAAACGTAAGCAGGATAGCAAGCCACCTTCACGTATAGAGCTAAAGCCAGATGTGGCACTTGCTTTTGAAAAATGGCGCCGTGGTTTGAAATGATTGATTGACTGATATTTTCCAATTCCGTTATACTGTTCCTAATTATCTGTTGCAGCTGAGGTGATACCATGTTTAAAAATAGTATTGTACAAGTGACACAAGATTTTGAACGATTCAATGATGAAGAGCTTATTGAAATGGTGCATCAAGGTAATACAGATGCGTTGGATTTTTTAATTACAAAATACCGTTTGCTAGTAAGAGCAAAGGCGAGATCCTATTTTTTAATTGGTGCTGATAAAGAAGACATAGTACAAGAAGGAATGATTGGCTTGTATAAAGCTGTCCGTGATTTTAAAGGGGACAAGCTAGCTTCTTTTCGAGCTTTTGCGGAGTTATGTATTACAAGACAAATTATTACTGCAATTAAAACAGCAACAAGGCAAAAACACATTCCACTGAATTCCTATGTTTCGTTAGACAAGCCTATTTTTGATGAGGAATCTGATCGTACATTAATGGATGTATTAACAGGGGCGATTATGGATGATCCAGAAGAGTTAATGATTCATAGAGAAGAGTTTGGTTATTTAGAAGAAAAAATGAGTGAGATTTTAAGTGAATTAGAGCTACAAGTGCTAGCTCTCTATCTAGATGGGCAATCCTATCATGAAATTTCTGCAAAACTGAATCGCCATGTGAAGTCAATTGACAATGCTTTGCAACGAGTAAAGCGGAAATTAGAGCGACATTTAGTGCTCGAGGAAATGTCGTAGAGGTCACTTACCCTTGTTGACATTGACAATTTTAGGTGTTAGTCTTTAAAAGACAAAGTGCCAAAAAAGGTGATTACATGACAAAGAAAGTCGTGCTAAATTGTGAAAAATGCGGTTCGAGAAATTACACATTTCCTGCTAAGGGAGATTCTACTGTACGCCTCGAATTAAAGAAATTTTGCTCGCATTGCAATGAACATACAGTGCATAAACAAACGCTATAAAATATTTTGTAAATAGACAGATATGATTGATTCGGAGGTTAGGCTAGAATGGGTAAGATTAAAAGTTTTTTCAGCGACGTAATGTCGGAAATGCGAAAAACTAGCTGGCCAAAAAGTAAAGAACTGACGAAATATACAGTCGTTGTAATTTCAACTGTAGTAATTATGGCTTTATTTTTTGTGTTAGTAGACTTAGGTATTTCATCATTATTCCGCTGGTACTTAGATTTATAATTAGAAAAGAGCATGTTAATACTTTTGAAAATAGCCCGTCCTTTCCAATAACGGGTTTTTTCGTTTGTTTTATGAAGTAAAGAGCAGTAAAATGTTCTCATTATGATAAGCGTGCTACTAGTAAAAGTATGCTGGTAGCAATAGATGACTATGCTAATTAGGTATTTATCATCGGGCTTTCGCTTGCTATGGCGAAAGCTATGTTTTTCTATTGAGAAGCTTGTGAAAAGAATAAAGGATGCAAAATTGCATATCGCGATCATTTTCACTTTTATTAGTAAGGGAGGGACGGACGAGTAGTCCTAGCAGTTATGGAGAAAAATTGGTATGTTGTTCATACGTATTCAGGGTATGAGAACCGTGTAAAAGCAAACCTAGAAAAACGTGTTGAAACAATGGGGATGCAAGATAAAATCTTCCGTGTTATCGTGCCTGAGCATGAGGAAACAGAAATGAAAGACGGCAAAAAGCGCACAATGATGCGTAAAGTTTTCCCTGGTTATGTCCTAGTAGAACTCATTATGACAGATGATTCTTGGTATGTTGTACGTAATACACCAGGAGTAACAGGCTTTATCGGTTCATCAGGTGGTGGAGCAAAACCAACACCGCTATTACCAGAGGAAGCGGATCGTCTATTACAACAAATGGGTATGACAGATAAAGTTGTTGAAATCGATATCACAGTTGGTGAAGCGGTTGAAGTATTAGAAGGACCGTTTGCGCACTTCCAAGGGCGTGTTGAAGAAATTGACGCTGAAAAAGGAAAACTGAAAGTATCTGTAGATATGTTTGGTCGCGAAACGATTATGGAACTGGATTTTGAGCAAATTCAAAAATTATAACTTTAAATTCTAGTAACTAATTAGTGTATGATTGAGCGTATAACGCAAATTTTGTTAATTACTACTTGCTTAAAAAAATTAAAAGTGGTATCATTTCAAAGGTCAGACTGTCAAACTTCGGTTGACGTCTGTAATGATAATTTTAATGTTATCGGCACTTAGCTGACAGACAGATATTGAGTGGGAGGGGCAACCCAATTACCACATCACGGACTTAAGGAGGTGTGTCTCGTGGCTAAAAAAGTTATTAAAGTTGTTAAACTTCAAATCCCTGCTGGTAAAGCAAACCCAGCTCCACCGGTTGGTCCTGCATTAGGTCAAGCAGGTGTGAACATCATGGGATTCTGTAAAGAGTTCAATGCGCGTACTGCTGATCAAGCTGGTCTTATTATTCCGGTTGAAATTTCAGTATTCGAGGACCGTTCTTTCACTTTCATTACGAAAACTCCACCTGCAGCAGTTTTACTTAAAGTAGCAGCTGGTATCCAATCTGGATCTGGTGAACCAAACCGTAAAAAAGTTGCAACGGTTAAACGTGATAAAGTTCGCGAAATCGCTGAAACTAAAATGCCAGACCTTAACGCTGCTTCAGTTGAAGCTGCTATGTTAATGGTTGAAGGTACTGCACGAAGCATGGGTATTGTTATCGAAGACTAATTCCCATTTACTTGATGTTTTTGTTTTTTGGAAGGTTGCGGAGTTTCTTTGTGAACGCGCAACCTTTATTCGTGGGAGGTAAAATCCGCTATAACCACAATCAAGGAGGAAATATATAATGGCTAAAAAAGGTAAAAAACTGCAAGATGCAGCGAAATTAATCGACCGTAACAACGTATACGGCGCACAAGAAGCAATCGAACTTGCTCAAAAAACTAGCACAGTAAACTTCGACGCTACTGTAGAAGTTGCTTTCCGTTTAGGAATCGATACTCGTAAAAACGACCAACAAATCCGTGGTGCAGTAGTGCTACCAAACGGTACTGGTAAAACTCAACGCGTATTAGTATTCGCTAAAGGTGAAAAACTTAAAGAAGCAGAAGCTGCTGGCGCTGACTATGTAGGCGATGCAGAGTACATCCAAAAAATCCAACAAGGTTGGTTTGACTTCGATGTAATCGTAGCAACTCCTGACATGATGGGTGAAGTTGGTAAACTTGGTCGCGTATTAGGACCTAAAGGCTTAATGCCAAACCCTAAAACTGGTACAGTTACATTTGACGTAACAAAAGCAATCGAAGAAATCAAAGCTGGTAAAGTAGAATACCGCGCTGACAAAGCTGGTATTATCCACGCTCCTATCGGTAAAGTTTCTTTCGCAACAGAAAAACTTGTAGAAAACTTCTTAACTGTATTTGACGTTGTTCAAAAAGCAAAACCTGCTGCAGCTAAAGGTACTTACATGAAATCTGTAAATGTTACAACTACAATGGGCCCAGCTGTTAAAATTGACGCTGCTAACGTAGTAGTAAAATAATTTATTTATATAAATCGGTTGACAGCTATCCGCATCTTTGGTATGATGGATGCTGTTGTGAATCATCCATTTGTACCGTAGACAGTAGGAGTGACTTGTCACTTAATGTTCCTACCGAGGACATCGGAATTCGGATTCTTATTTTAAAGATGATGACTTTCAGCCTCTGTGTCTATATGACTCAGAGGCTTTTCTTTTGTCGGTATAAATGACCCATTCTAATAGGAGGTGTCATCATGAGCAAAGCAATCGAAAACAAACAATCTCAAGTGCAAGAAATCACAGAAAAATTCCAAAGCGCTGCTTCTGTAGTGGTAGTGGATTACCGTGGTCTTAATGTTGCACAAGTGACTGAACTTCGTAAACAACTTCGTGAAGCTGGTGTTGAGTTTAAAGTTTACAAAAACACATTAACTCGTCGTGCTGCTGAAGCTGCTGGTGTTGAAGGGATCAACGAAGTATTAACTGGTCCTAACGCAATCGCGTTCTCAACTGAAGATGTTGTAGCTCCTGCTAAAATCATCAACGAGTTCGCTAAGAAAAACGAAGCTTTAGAAATTAAAGCAGGTATTATTGAAGGTGCAATCTCTTCTGTTGAAGATGTTAAAGCACTTGCAGAACTTC
Source organism: Lysinibacillus sp. C5.1 (assembly GCF_016350185.1). Taxonomy (NCBI): domain Bacteria; kingdom Bacillati; phylum Bacillota; class Bacilli; order Caryophanales; family Bacillaceae; genus Lysinibacillus; species Lysinibacillus sp. C5.1. The sequence goes on along the minus strand of NZ_CP066226.1, from coordinate 4,536,208 downwards.
CATCACGCGAAGGTCTTCTTTCAATGCTTTTATCTGTACTTCAAGCTCCAGTGCGCAACTTCGCACTTGCAACAAAAGCTGTTGCAGAACAAAAAGAAGAACAAGGCGCGTAATTTCTTACGTAGCATAACTTCCGCGGCTTGACCGCAAAAAACTAAAACATATCCAATTAGGAGGAAATTATAATGAACAAAGAGCAAATCTTAGAAGCTATCAAAGCTATGACAGTTCTTGAATTAAACGATTTAGTAAAAGCTATCGAAGAAGAATTCGGTGTAACAGCTGCTGCTCCAGTAGCAGTAGTTGCTGGCGGTGCTGCTGCAGCTGAAGAAAAAACAGAATTCGACGTAGTATTAGCATCTGCTGGTGCTGAAAAAATTAAAGTAATCAAAGTGGTTCGCGAAATCACTGGTTTAGGTCTTAAAGAAGCTAAAGAAGTTGTAGATAACGCTCCTAAAGCTCTTAAAGAAGGCGTTTCTAAAGATGAAGCTGAACAAATCAAAGCTAAACTTGAAGAAGTTGGCGCATCTGTAGAAGTTAAGTAATCTCGTATTACTTTTATACAAAAGGAAGCTCGTCATTATGGCGAGCTTTTTCTTCATTCTGAGGAGGCGTGAAAATGTCAGATCACTATTATACAAGTAAGCCTCAAACTGAAAGTAAACCTCGTCACTGGACGTTCAAGTTACTTGGGCATACGTTTTCCTTTAAAACGGATGCAGGTGTATTTAGTAAAAGCGAAGTAGATTTTGGATCCCGTGTATTAATAGATGCGTTTCAAATGCCGGATGTGGATGGTGCTATTTTCGATGTAGGTTGTGGGTATGGGCCGATTGGGTTGTCTATTGCCAAAGCAAATCCTGAGCGAACAGTATTCATGATGGATATTAATGAGCGGGCAGTTGCGCTTTCACAAAAAAATGCGCAAGTAAACGGTGTTCAAAATGTACGTATATTTGTAAGTGACGGACTATCGAATGTTGATGATGAGGCGAAAGCTGCAGCTATTTTAACCAATCCTCCAATTCGCGCAGGAAAGGAAACGGTTTTCCGCTTTTACGACGGTGCTTATGATAAGTTAGTGACTTCTGGAGAGCTCTGGGTAGTAATTCAGAAGAAGCAAGGTGCACCATCAACGGTTAGCTATTTAGAGGAAAAATTTTCTGTAGTGGATATTGTGGAAAAGAAAAAAGGCTACTGGATAGTGCGTGCAAAAAAATAAATGAAATATGTATAAAATATTGACTTGACAAAACGGCTATGATAATATGATACAATGCAAAAATATTATTTTGAGGTCGTGTGCCCTTTTGGTATATGAATGATTTAATATGGGTATACTTGCCAAGATAAGTTTAGTTAACCGAAAATGAGATCTTTTGAAGACTCGTTTTCTTTTTGTCTTTCGAAATCATACACTATTTGGATGATTTTGCAAAGACCTAATATCGCTTTATTGAGGGGTGAATGAGTTGACAGGTCAACTAGTTCAGTACGGACAACACCGCCAGCGTAGAAGCTTTGCGCGTATTAAAGAGGTGCTTGAGCTTCCAAATCTGATTGAGATTCAAACGGCGTCTTACGAGTGGTTCCTTGAAGAAGGTTTACGTGAAATGTTCCGTGACATTTCGCCGATCGAGGACTTTACAGGTAATCTTTCATTAGAATTCATCGATTATTCATTAGGTGATCCTAAGTATGATGTCGATGAGTGTAAAGAGCGAGATGTTACTTACGCAGCTCCATTACGTGTGAAAGTACGTCTTTACAACAAAGAAACTGACGAAGTGAAAGAACAAGATGTATTTATGGGTGACTTCCCATTAATGACAGAAACAGGTACGTTCATTATCAATGGTGCTGAACGTGTTATTGTTTCGCAATTAGTTCGATCACCGAGTGTGTATTTCCATGATAAAACTGATAAAAACGGTAAAAAAGGCTTCGGTGCAACAGTCATTCCAAACCGTGGTGCTTGGTTAGAATATGAAACTGACGCGAAAGATGTAGTATATGTGCGTATTGATCGTACTCGTAAGCTACCAGTAACAGTGTTACTTCGCGCACTAGGCTTCGGTTCAGATCAAGAAATTATCGATATTATCGGTGATAACGAGTATTTACGTAATACGCTAGAAAAAGATAACTCTGAAAGTACAGAAAAAGCACTTTTAGAAATCTATGAGCGTTTACGTCCAGGTGAGCCACCAACAGTAGAAAGTGCGAAAAGTTTATTATACTCTCGTTTCTTCGATGCTAAACGCTATGATTTAGCGAATGTTGGTCGTTACAAAATGAATAAAAAGCTTCACATCAAAAATCGTTTATTCAACCAAACGATTGCTGAAACGCTTGTTGATCCAGAAACAGGCGAAATTTTAGTAGAGAAGGGCACTGTGCTTGATCGTCGTACTTTAGATAAGATTTTACCTTACCTAGAGGATTCTTCTAAAGGTATTGGCTACCGCACTTTATCACAAGTTGGCGGAGTACTTGAAGATGACGTAACAATCCAATCTATTAAAATTTATGCTCCGAAAGATGAAGCACAAAAAGAAATCAATGTAATTGGCAATGCCTACATTGACGAAGAAGTGAAGAACATTACACCTGCTGACGTCTTATCTTCAGTAAGTTATTTCTTCAACTTACTTTACCAAGTAGGGGCAACAGATGATATTGACCATTTAGGTAACCGTCGTCTACGCTCTGTTGGTGAATTATTACAAAATCAATTCCGTATCGGTTTATCTCGTATGGAACGTGTAGTGCGCGAGCGTATGTCTATCAATGATACAGCCGCTATCGTACCGCAACAATTAATCAATATCCGTCCAGTAATTGCGTCTATTAAAGAATTCTTTGGTAGCTCTCAATTATCTCAATTCATGGACCAAACAAACCCACTGGCAGAGTTAACGCACAAACGTCGTCTATCTGCATTAGGACCTGGTGGTTTAACACGTGAACGCGCTGGTTTCGAAGTGCGTGACGTTCACTATTCTCACTATGGTCGTATGTGTCCGATCGAGACACCTGAGGGTCCAAACATTGGTTTAATTAACTCATTATCTTCTTTCGCTAAAGTAAATAAATTTGGTTTCATTGAAACGCCATATCGTCGTATTGACCACGAAACTGGCCGAGTAACAGATCAAATTGATTACTTAACAGCTGACGAAGAAGATAACTACTATGTAGCGCAAGCGAACTCACTATTAAATCCTGATGGTACATTCGTAAACGATGAAGTTGTAGGTCGTTTCCGTGGGGATAATACTGTTTTCAACAAGTCTCAAATGGACTATATGGACGTATCGCCTAAACAAGTAGTTTCTGCAGCGACTGCATGTATTCCATTCTTAGAAAACGATGACTCTAACCGTGCGCTTATGGGTGCCAACATGCAACGTCAAGCGGTTCCTCTTTTAAATCCAGAAGCTCCGTTTGTCGGAACTGGTATGGAACACGTAGATGCACGTGACTCAGGTGCGGCTGTAGTAGCAAAATACGATGGTATTGTTGAGCATGTAGAAGCTCGTTCAATCCACGTACGTCGCATTGAAACAATCGACGGTAAAGAAGTTAAAGGCGATTTAACAAAATATAAATTACAAAAATTCATTCGTTCAAACCAAGGTACTTCATACAACCAACGTCCACTTGTAAAAGTTGGCGAACGTGTGAAACCTCGTGATATTTTAGCTGACGGTCCATCAATGGAAAAAGGTGAACTTGCATTAGGTCGTAACGTACTTGTTGCATTCATGACTTGGAACGGGTTCAACTATGAGGATGCTGTTATCATGAGTGAACGCCTTGTAAAAGACGATGTATATACTTCAGTTCATATTGAAGAATATGAATCAGAATCTCGTGATACAAAATTAGGACCTGAAGAAATTACACGTGACATTCCAAACGTTGGGGAAGATGCACTTCGTAACTTAGACGAACGTGGTATTATCCGTATCGGTGCGGAAGTACGCGATGGTGATATTCTTGTAGGTAAAGTAACGCCTAAAGGGGTTACAGAGTTAACGGCTGAAGAGCGCTTATTACACGCAATCTTTGGTGAAAAGGCACGTGAAGTTCGTGATACTTCATTACGCGTACCACATGGTGCGGGCGGTATCATCCTTGACGTGAAAGTATTTAACCGTGAAGACGGCGACGAGTTACCACCAGGTGTTAACCAATTAGTTCGTGCTTACATTGTTCAAAAACGTAAAATCCGCGTTGGGGACAAAATGGCCGGACGTCATGGTAACAAAGGGGTTATCTCTCGTATCTTACCGGAAGAGGATATGCCATTTATGCCAGATGGTACTCCTGTCGATATCATGTTAAACCCACTAGGCGTACCTTCTCGTATGAATATCGGACAAGTTTTAGAACTACATTTAGGTATGGCTTCTCGTTACTTAGGTGTTCATATGGCAACGCCAGTATTTGATGGTGCCAACGAAGAAGATGTATGGGAAACAATGGAAGAAGCAGGGATGAACCGTGACGGTAAAACAATCCTGTATGATGGACGTTCAGGTGAACCATTCGATAACCGTGTATCTGTAGGGATTATGTACATGATCAAACTTGCACACATGGTTGATGATAAACTTCACGCACGTTCAACTGGTCCTTACTCACTTGTTACACAACAACCACTTGGTGGTAAAGCGCAGTTCGGTGGACAACGCTTTGGTGAGATGGAGGTATGGGCACTTGAAGCATATGGTGCTGCATACACACTTCAAGAAATTTTAACTGTTAAATCTGATGACGTTGTTGGTCGTGTGAAAACATACGAAGCTATCGTTAAAGGTGAAAGCGTTCCAGAACCAGGCGTTCCAGAATCATTTAAAGTATTGATTAAAGAACTTCAGTCTCTTGGTATGGACGTTAAAATGTTAACAATCAATGATGAAGAAGTAGAGCTTCGCGATCTAGACGAAGAAGAAGATCTTCAACCTGCTGACGCACTTAACATTGCGCCACAACCAGAAACAGAAGAAGAGCCAGTAGAGTCTTTTGAATAATGGATAAGTTCACATTCGTGTGAATATGGTCAAACTTATTTTTCAAATTAGTCGGGCAGGATTTAACGCCCTGCCCGACTTTCTTTACGAATGAAAACAATCTATTTTTAATCTTTTGTCAAAAGGTATTTTGGCAAACGATTGTCGAGCTGCGTAAAAGAGTCTTTATAAAGACCTATAACTAGAGGGAGGTAGGCTCCTTGATAGACGTTAATGAATTTGAATATATGAAAATTGGTTTAGCTTCCCCTGACAAGATTCGTTCTTGGTCATATGGTGAAGTAAAAAAACCAGAAACAATTAACTATCGTACATTAAAACCAGAAAAAGATGGTTTATTCTGTGAACGTATTTTCGGTCCTACGAAAGACTGGGAATGTCACTGTGGTAAATACAAACGCGTTCGTTATAAAGGCGTAGTTTGTGACCGTTGTGGTGTTGAAGTAACACGTGCAAAAGTTCGACGTGAACGTATGGGTCATATCGAATTAGCAGCCCCAGTTTCTCATATTTGGTACTTCAAAGGTATACCAAGCCGTATGGGTCTTATCTTAGATATGTCTCCACGTGCTTTAGAAGAAGTAATTTACTTCGCATCTTACGTTGTCATCGAACCAGGTGCTACAAACTTAGAAAGTAAACAATTACTTTCTGAAAAAGAGTATCGTGCATACCGCGAAAAATTCGGTAACACATTCGAAGCTGCTATGGGTGCAGAAGCCATTAAAAAGCTTCTTGGTAAAATCGATCTTGAAGATGAAACACATTCTTTAAAAGAAGAGTTAAAATCTGCACAAGGTCAACGCCGTACACGTGCGATTAAACGTCTTGAAGTGGTAGAGTCATTCCGTAACTCAGGTAACTCTCCAGAGTGGATGATTTTAGATGTACTACCTGTTATTCCACCGGAGCTTCGTCCAATGGTTCAACTAGATGGTGGTCGTTTTGCAACTTCTGACTTAAACGATTTATATCGTCGTGTCATTAACCGTAATAACCGTTTAAAACGTTTATTAGATCTTGGTGCACCAAGCATCATCGTTCAAAACGAAAAACGTATGTTACAAGAAGCAGTTGATGCATTAATCGATAACGGTCGTCGTGGTCGTCCTGTAACTGGACCAGGTAACCGTCCGTTAAAATCACTTTCTCATATGTTGAAAGGGAAACAAGGTCGTTTCCGTCAAAACTTACTTGGTAAACGTGTAGACTATTCTGGTCGTTCCGTTATCGTAGTAGGTCCAAACTTAAAAATGTACCAATGTGGTCTACCGAAGGAAATGGCGATTGAGCTATTTAAACCTTTCGTTATGAAAGAATTAGTAGAACGTGGTCTTGCACATAATATTAAATCTGCTAAACGTAAAATCGAACGTTTAAACAACGACGTATGGGACGTTTTAGAAGATGTTATCCGTGAGCATCCGGTCCTATTAAACCGTGCTCCGACGCTTCACCGTCTTGGTATCCAAGCATTTGAACCAACACTAGTTGAAGGTCGTGCAATTCGTCTTCACCCGTTAGTATGTACAGCTTACAACGCTGACTTCGATGGTGACCAAATGGCGGTTCACGTACCATTATCAGCAGAGGCACAAGCTGAAGCTCGCCTTCTAATGCTTGCTGCACAAAACATCCTAAACCCGAAAGATGGTAAACCAGTTGTTACACCATCTCAAGACATGGTATTAGGGAACTATTATTTAACACTTGAGCGTGAAAATGCTCGTGGTGAAGGTTCGATTTTCTATGGACCAAACGAAGTGCTAATCGCATATGATACTGGCCATGTTCACTTGCATACTCGTATCGCGATCAAAGCAAGTTCACTGCACAATCCAACGTTTACAGAAGAACAAAATAATATGTTCTTACTAACAACGGTTGGTAAAGTAATCTTTAACGAAATCTTGCCTGAATCATTCCCGTTCATTAACGAACCGACTGATTTCAACTTAGAGCAAGTAACACCAGATAAATACTTCGTAAACTTAACAATTGACGAAGAAACTCTAGCAGAGCTTGAAGCAGATGCTGCTTACAACGAATTAGATGAAAAAGGTAAAGTTGACGCACAACGTTCAGCGGTACTTCGCAAATACTTTGCATCTGTACCTGTTGTAAACCCATTCCGCAAGAAATTCTTAGGAAATATCATTGCAGAAGTGTTCAAACGTTTCCACATTACTGAAACATCTAAAATGCTTGACCGTATGAAAAACTTAGGTTTCAAATATTCAACTCGCGCTGGTATCACTGTTGGTGTATCTGATATCGTGGTATTACCAGATAAAGGTGACATCTTAGCAATAGCACAAGAGAAAGTAGATAAAGTTCAAGCGCAATTCCGTCGTGGTTTCATCACAGAAGAAGAGCGTTATGACCGTGTTATCTCTAGCTGGAGTGCGGCGAAAGATGAAATTCAATCAAAACTGATGAAGTCGCTTGAGAAAACAAACCCAATCTTCATGATGTCTGACTCAGGTGCCCGTGGTAACGCATCTAACTTTACACAGTTAGCAGGTATGCGTGGTCTGATGGCCAACCCGGCTGGTCGTATTATCGAACTTCCAATCAAGTCTTCATTCCGTGAAGGTTTAACAGTATTGGAATACTTCATCTCAACACATGGTGCGCGTAAAGGTCTTGCTGATACAGCCCTAAAAACTGCCGATTCAGGTTACTTAACACGTCGTCTTGTAGACGTTGCACAAGATGTCATTGTGCGTGAAGATGACTGTGGAACAGACCGTGGCTTAACAATCGGAGCGTTAATGGAAGGTACAGAACTAATCGAAGCGTTAGACGAACGTATTGTTGGTCGTCATACGAAGAAAACGATTTTCCATCCAGAAACAGGCGATGTTATTTTAGAAAAAGACGGCTTAATCGACCAAGATATCGCTCGTATTATTACGGAAGCTGGTATCGAAGAAGTAACAATCCGTTCTGCATTTACATGTAATACAAAACATGGTGTATGTAAAAAATGTTACGGCATGAACTTAGCAACTGGTGAAAAAGTAGAAGTTGGGGAAGCAGTTGGTATTATTGCGGCTCAATCAATCGGTGAACCAGGTACTCAGTTAACAATGCGTACATTCCATACAGGTGGGGTAGCCGGAGACGATATTACACAAGGTCTTCCACGTATCCAAGAGATTTTCGAAGCACGTAATCCAAAAGGTCAATCTGTTATTTCTGAGATTGCTGGTACGGTGTCAGATATCACTGAAATCCGTGAAGGTCTAAAAGAAATTACCGTTCAAGGTGATGTAGAAACTCGTAAATACCAAGCACCTTATAATGCACGTCTAAAAGTCATCGAAGGTGACGCAATCGAACGTGGTCAAGTATTAACAGAGGGTTCTATCGATCCAAAACAATTATTAAAAGTAAAAGACGTTTCAACAGTTCAAGAATATTTACTAAAAGAAGTACAAAAAGTTTACCGTATGCAAGGGGTAGAAATTGGAGATAAACACATCGAAGTAATGGTACGCCAAATGCTTCGTAAAGTGCGCGTAATCGAAGCTGGTGATACAGAATTATTACCAGGCTCATTATTAGATATTCACCAATTCTCAGAGGCAAATGCAGATGCTGTGCTAAACGGCAAAAACCCTGCAACATGTCGCCCTGTAATTCTAGGTATTACAAAAGCTTCATTAGAAACAGAATCATTCTTATCTGCTGCATCATTCCAAGAAACAACTCGTGTGTTAACGGATGCTGCAATTAAAGGTAAACGTGATGAACTTCTAGGATTAAAAGAGAACGTAATTATCGGTAAACTTGTTCCTGCAGGTACTGGTATGCAACGTTACCGTCAAATCCGCATTGAAAAAGATGAGCTTGACGCAGAAGATCTAGTTTCTGCTGAATAACTTAAATGAAAGCTCCGAAGAGATGACAAAAGCGCATCTCTTCGGACTTTTTAAAGATATTAGTTGACAGTAGAAATTGATAATGATAATATATTGAAGGTTGATAGTTAACTGTCTGTACTTCGGAGGATATGAAAATGTCTTATGATAAAGTAAGGGCTAGTCAAACAATCATTGGTACAAAGCAAGCAGTAAAAGCAATGCAAGCTGGTTTAGTGAAAGAGCTTTTTGTGGCACTTGATGCAGACAATTGGGTAACCGATTCGGCCATATCTTTCGCGAGAGAAATCGGTATACCAGTTATTCTTGTCGAGTCCAAAAAGGAACTAGGCAAAGCCTGTGGAATCCATGTTGGAGCTGCGGTAGTTGCTATTGCTGTAGATTAGTTTTTGTGTATAAAACACAAAGACTTTGTTTTTACCCAAAAAATGAACCACCTGGATGTGTGGTATTAATAGTGAATGAATGAAGGGAGGAAAAACCGATGCCTACAATTAACCAATTAGTACGTAAGCCTCGTCAATCTAAAATCACGAAATCAAAATCACCAGCGTTAAACAAAGGATATAACTCATTTAAAAAATCTTTAACTGATGTTAAGTCTCCTCAAAAACGTGGTGTTTGTACTCGTGTAGGTACAATGACACCTCGTAAACCAAACTCAGCGTTACGTAAATACGCTCGTGTGCGTTTAACTAACCAAATTGAGGTTACAGCTTATATCCCAGGTGAAGGCCACAACTTACAAGAGCACAGTGTTGTTCTTATCCGTGGCGGACGCGTAAAAGACTTAGCGGGTGTTCGTTACCATATCGTACGTGGTGCTCTTGATACAGCTGGTGTAAACGGTCGTTTACAATCACGTTCTAAATACGGAACAAAACGCCCTAAAGAAAAAAAATAATTTAACACGCTAAGTGTTAATAAATAACGAGCCTGATGTTGGTATCACCGATTTCCAATCATGCTAGCTGATGTGGAAATTTAGTGATAACGACATTTTAGGCGAAGTTTATAAAAAAAATCGATAATTATTCGAAAGGAGGAAAACACATGCCTCGTAAAGGTCCTGTTTCCAAACGTGACGTGTTACCAGATCCAATTTATAATTCAAAACTAGTAACTCGTTTAATCAATAAAATGATGGTTGATGGTAAAAGAGGTACTTCTCAAAAGATTTTATACGGTGCGTTCGAACTAGTTAAAGAACGTTCTGGTGAAAATCCAATTGAAGTATTCGAAGCTGCTCTAAACAACGTAATGCCAGTTCTTGAAGTACGCGCTCGCCGTGTTGGTGGTTCAAACTACCAAGTACCAGTTGAAGTACGTCCAGAACGTCGTACAACTTTAGGTCTTCGTTACCTAGTTAACTATTCTCGTCTTCGTGGTGAAAAAACTATGGAAGAGCGTTTAGCTAACGAAATTCTAGATGCTTCTAACAACACTGGTGCATCAGTTAAAAAACGTGAAGATATGCACAAAATGGCAGAAGCGAACAAAGCATTCGCTCACTACCGTTGGTAATCTAAACATAGCATAAGCCCAATATGGAAGGAGAAATACCTAATGAAACGCGAATTCTCTCTAGAGAATACTCGTAATATTGGGATCATGGCTCACATTGATGCTGGTAAAACAACAACAACTGAGCGTATCCTTTATTACACAGGTAAGATTCACAAAATCGGTGAAACTCATGAAGGCGCTTCTCAAATGGACTGGATGGAGCAAGAGCAAGAACGTGGTATTACAATCACTTCTGCTGCAACAACAGCTCAATGGGCAGGCCACCGTGTAAACATCATCGATACTCCTGGACACGTAGACTTCACTGTAGAAGTAGAACGTTCTTTACGCGTACTTGATGGTGCTGTAACAGTACTAGATGCTCAATCTGGTGTTGAGCCTCAAACAGAAACTGTATGGCGTCAAGCTACAACTTACGGTGTTCCACGTATCGTATTCATTAACAAAATGGATAAAACAGGTGCAGACTTCTTGTATTCAGTAGGTACTCTACACGAACGTTTACAAGCAAACGCTCACCCAATCCAATTACCTATCGGAGCTGAAGATCAGTTCTCTGCTATCATTGACTTAGTTGAAATGAAAGCAACTTTCTACGGCGATGAAAAAGGTACTGCAGTAACTGAAGGTGAAATTCCTGAAGAGCACCGCGAAATCGCTGAAGAATACCGTGAAAAATTAATCGACGCTGTTGCAAGTGTTGATGAAGAAATCATGGAAAAATATTTAGAAGGCGAAGAAATCACTGTTGCTGAGCTTAAAGCGGCTATCCGTCGTGCTACAATCGCAGTAGAATTCTACCCAGTAATCTGTGGTACAGCATTCAAACACAAAGGCGTACGCCCAATGTTAAATGCAGTTATCGATTACTTACCATCTCCAGTTGATGTACCAGCAATCAAAGGTACTTCAGTTGATGGTGACGAAGAGTTAGAACGTAAATCTTCTGATGACGAGCCATTCTCAGCTCTTGCATTCAAAGTTATGACTGACCCATTCGTAGGTAAATTAACTTTCTTCCGTGTGTACTCTGGAACATTAGATGCAGGTTCATACGTACAAAACTCTTCTAAAGGTAAACGTGAACGTGTAGGTCGTATCCTACAAATGCACGCTAACTCTCGTGAAGAGATTTCTAAAGTGTTCGCTGGGGACATCGCAGCAGCAGTAGGTCTTAAAGATACTACTACTGGTGATACTCTATGTGACGAGAAAAACCTAGTTATTCTTGAATCAATGGAATTCCCTGAACCAGTAATTTCTCTTTCTGTAGAACCAAAATCAAAAGCTGACCAAGACAAAATGGGTCAAGCTTTACAAAAACTTCAAGAAGAGGATCCAACTTTCCGTGCTCACACTGACACAGAAACTGGACAAACAATCATCTCAGGTATGGGTGAGCTTCACCTTGATATCTTAGTTGACCGTATGCGCCGTGAATTTAAAGTAGAAGCTAACGTAGGTGCTCCAATGGTATCTTACCGTGAAACATTCCGTAGCTCTGCAAAAGTTCAAGGTAAATTCACTCGCCAATCTGGTGGTCGTGGACAATATGGTGACGTAACGATTGAGTTCTCTCCAAATGAAGAAGGTAAAGGCTTCGAATTCGAAAACGCTATCGTTGGTGGTGTAGTTCCTCGTGAATACATCCCTGCAGTTGAAGCAGGTCTTCGTGACTCTCTTGACCGCGGTGTAGTAGCTGGTTACCCACTAATCGACATTAAAGCGAAATTAGTATTCGGTTCTTACCATGACGTTGACTCGAATGAGATGGCGTTTAAAATCGCAGCTTCTATGGCTCTTAAAGAAGCAGCTAAACAATGTGATGCTGTAATTTTAGAACCAATGATGAAAGTAGAAGTTGTAATTCCAGAAGAGTACCTTGGTGATATCATGGGTAACATCACTTCTCGTCGCGGACGCGTTGAGGGTATGGATGCTCGCGGTAACTCTCAAGTTGTTCGTGCAATGGTTCCACTTTCGGAAATGTTTGGTTACGCAACAACTCTTCGTTCAGCAACTCAAGGTCGCGGTGTATTCTCAATGACATTTGATCATTATGAAGAAGTACCAAAATCAATTGCTGCTGACATCATCAAAAAAAATAAAGGTGAATAATTGAATTTTCATCTTGCATAAAGTATAACTAATTTGTAAGCTATGATTGCAGGATAGAGGATGGGCCCGTTCTCTATCAGCATTCATTCTATAAATTTTTAAATAAAACATACAATTTCGAGGAGGCAATCTCTAATGGCTAAAGAAAAATTTGACCGTTCAAAAACGCATGCTAACATTGGTACAATCGGACACGTTGACCATGGTAAAACAACTTTAACTGCTGCAATCGCTACAGTTCTTTCTAAAAAAATGGGTGGTACAGCTAAATCATACGCTGATATCGATAACGCACCAGAAGAAAAAGAACGTGGTATCACAATCAATACTTCTCACGTAGAATACGAAACAGAATCTCGTCACTATGCACACGTTGACTGCCCAGGACACGCTGACTATGTTAAAAACATGATCACTGGTGCTGCACAAATGGACGGCGGTATCTTAGTAGTATCTGCTGCTGACGGCCCAATGCCACAAACTCGTGAACACATCCTTTTATCTCGTCAAGTAGGTGTTCCATACTTAGTAGTATTCATGAACAAATGTGATATGGTAGACGACGAAGAATTATTAGAATTAGTAGAAATGGAAATCCGTGACCTACTTTCTGAATATGACTTCCCAGGCGACGATATCCCAGTAATCAAAGGTTCTGCTCTTAAAGCTCTTGAAGGTGAACCAGAATGGGAAGAAAAAATCGTTGAATTAATGGACGCTGTAGATTCTTACATCCCAACTCCAGAACGTCAAACTGACAAACCATTCATGATGCCAGTAGAGGACGTATTCTCTATCACTGGTCGTGGTACAGTTGCAACTGGCCGTGTTGAACGTGGTCAAGTTAAAGTTGGTGACGTAGTTGAAATCGTAGGTATCGCTGAAGAAGCTAAATCTACAACTGTAACTGGCGTTGAAATGTTCCGTAAATTATTAGACTACGCTGAAGCTGGTGACAACATCGGTGCTTTACTTCGTGGTGTAGCTCGTGAAGAAATCCAACGTGGTCAAGTATTAGCTAAACCAGGCTCAATCACTCCACACACAAACTTCAAAGCTGAAGTTTACGTTTTATCAAAAGAAGAGGGTGGCCGTCATACTCCATTCTTCTCTAACTACCGTCCTCAGTTCTACTTCCGTACAACTGACGTAACAGGTATCTGTAACTTACCAGAAGGCGTTGAAATGGTAATGCCTGGCGATAACATCGAAATGACAGTAGAACTTATCGCTCCAATCGCTCTTGAAGAAGGTACTAAATTCTCTATCCGTGAGGGTGGCCGTACTGTAGGCGCTGGCGTAGTTGCTTCTATCCAAAAATAATATTTAGCTTAGGCTAATTTTAAAACCAATCTGTAGGGACGCTTACAGATTGGTTTTTTATGTTAAAATATATAAGTGAAAGGAGCGTCAGCGTATGGAAATGAAGGTTTTATTGATAGAAGATGATCCATCAATTTTTGCAATGATCGAAGAACGCTTTTTGCAATGGTCATTACGTGTTGTAGGTCCAACTGATTTTCAAAAGGTGATGGATGATTTTATCGAAGAGAAGCCACAGCTAGTTTTAATAGATATTCAACTACCGGCATATGATGGCTTTCATTGGTGCCGTGAAATACGACATATTTCAAAGGTGCCGATCCTCTTTCTATCTTCACGAGATCATCCAATGGATATGGTAATGGCGATGCAGATGGGTGCCGATGATTTTATACAAAAACCCTTCCATATGGAGGTGTTACTTGCAAAAGTTCAAGCTATTTTACGCCGTACTTATGACTATGTTGAAGAAACAATGGATGTCACGCGTTTCAATGGTGCTGTTTTGGATTATGCGCGTAGTGAGATTATGTATAATGGGCAGCTTGTTTCGTTAACTAAAAATGAACTGTTTATTTTACGAGTTTTATTGGAAAAGGCTAATCATATCGTTTCTAGAGAGGACTTAATGAGAAAACTATGGGACGATGAGCGCTTTGTGAATGATAATACATTATCAGTCAATGTTAATCGATTACGTGCTAAGCTAGAGGATATCGGCTTACAGGAAGTTATTGTGACAAAAAAGGGGCTCGGCTATATAGCAGTGACGCAGGTGACGTGAGTGAAAATGCTATTTTTATTTATAAGAGAACGGCTAGCGTGGATTGGCTTTTTTGTTTTTCTTCTTGTCGTGCTTAACATATTATTTTCTTTAGACGTTGGTTTAGTTGGCATCTCCATTTGGTATGTCAATATGATTATGATTGTGGCGTTTTTCATTTTTTTATTATGGCGGTATACAAAGGAAATTGGTCAACTGAAAGATTTCCTGGGAAATGTAGATAGCAGGCTGGATGATGCTCATGCTAGAAGTTTAGCTCTATCACCTTTTCAGGAGGCATACTACCTAAAAATTGAAGACGTCTTCTATGATAAGGACGCAGAGCTGAATCATGCGAAGGTGCAGCTACAGGAGTATTCAGATGAGCTGTTAGCATGGGTACATGAAGTGAAGGCTCCTTTAACAACTATAAATTTAATGTTAGATCGTATCGAAGACTCAACTTTGCGTAGGAAGCTAGAGACCGAATGGTTAAGGTTGCATCTGCTTGTCGATCAGCAATTACACCAAACACGTCTTGCAACGATTGAAAAGGATAATTTTTTAAGTGAGATAGAACTGCGCGATGTTGTTTACAAAGAAATCCGTGCGATGCAAGCATGGTGCTTAGAAAAGGATATCGGCTTTGATGTTGGTGAATTAACAGAAGTGGTTTTAACTGATAGTAAATGGATAGCGTTCATTGTAAGGCAAATTCTATCAAATGCTATTAAATATAGCCCTATTAATACCGAAATCTTTATTTTTACAGAGGTTGATTCATCTGGTGCAACGTTGTTACATATTAAGGATAATGGCATTGGAATAAGAACAGATGATATGCCACGGATTTTCCAGAAATCGTATACAGGAACGGCAGGCAGAGAATCTGCACAGTCAACGGGGATGGGCTTGTATTTAGCACATAACATTGCTCAAAAAATTGGCGTTCGTATTAGTGTACAATCAGTAGTAGGGGAAGGATCAATCTTTACGCTACGATTCCCATTACAAAATGAATATGCCAAACTAACAGGTAGATGACGAAATTGTCACCTACCTTTTTATATTGTCATGTAAAACGCACGAATTGAACGTGTAGACAGGGTACACTTGTAGTATAGAAAGGGGCGTTAACCTGTGGCAGTTTTAATTGGACGTAAAGTAAAAAAAGTATATGGTAAAAAATCGACGGTACAAGAGGTGTTGAAGGGTATAGATTTAGAAGTGAATGAAGGAGAGTTTGTTGGCATTATGGGTCCGTCAGGCTCAGGGAAGACGACATTATTAAATGTGTTGTGTTCGATTGATTTTGCAACGGAAGGTGTCATTGAAATAAATGGACAAAGCTTACGAGGGATGAAAGAAAAAGCTTTAGCTAATTTCCGTCGCGAACAGCTTGGGTTCATATTCCAAGATTATAATTTATTGGACACTTTGACAGTGAAGGAAAACATCTTGCTGCCGCTAGCGATTAGCAAGTTACCGAAAGCTGTAGCAGAAAGTCGTGTCAAAGAGCTTACTTATTTACTTGGTATTGGAGATATATTAAATAAATACCCAAATGAAATATCTGGCGGTCAAAAGCAACGTACATCGGCTGCGCGTGCATTAATTACAAATCCATCAATGGTCTTTGCGGATGAACCTACAGGTGCACTGGATTCGAAATCAGCAACAGCTCTGTTGAAGAATTTGCAAAGTATCAATGAAACCAAGAAAGCGACAATTATGATGGTAACGCATGATGCAGTGGCAGCGAGTTTCTGTACACGTGTTTTGTTTTTAAAAGATGGGCTGATTTACAGTGAACTATACAAAGGTGATAAAACAAGACAGGCATTTTTCCAAGAAATCATGCATACGCAAAGTGTGCTAGGCGGTGACGGTTATGAGTCTTAGTAAGCTTGTATTCCGAAGTATGAAGAAAAATATGAAACATTATTATTTATACTTCTTTGCACTTATTTTTAGTGTGACACTCTATTTTTCTTTTGTGACATTACAGCATAATGGTGAAGTTTTTGATTCCGTTCAAAAGAGTGGCACAGCATCAGCAGGATTTAAGGCTGCAACTTATATTTTGTACTTTATTATTTTATTTTTTGTGTTATATGCAAACCACTTATTTATGAAGCGTCGTAGCAAGGAAATTGGCTTGTATCAGCTAATAGGAATGACAAAGGGATTAATTGTACGCTTATTGGCTTTAGAAAGCATTCTATTATTTGTAGGAGCTGTCGCTGTAGGGATAATTGTTGGTTTCTTTAGCTCTCGCCTAATCGCCATGATTTTATTGCGTATCATTGAAAAAGAGACGCTTGTGAAAATGACCTTTAGTACTCAAGCATTGCAACAATCTATCGTTGTTTTCGCTCTCTTATTAGTAATTGTCTTGTTCCAAATGACGTGGATGATTCACCGTGTATCACTATTATCCTTATTTAGCGCGGCTAAACAAGCAGATGAGCGTGTAAAACGATTCAGCCCATTACAAATGGTTATTGGCTTTTTAGGGCTTGTGCTTATTGTATATGGCTACTATGCATCAACGAAATTATTTGATATTAATAATGCAGGCAATCTATTTAATAATATGATTATTATTTTGGCTACAACAATTGGGGGAACATTCCTAGTTTTCCGTTTCTCTGTAGCATTTATAATGAATACTGTTCGTTTAAAGAAAAATGGACATTTGACTGTCCATGATGTATTAGCGTTAACACCAATTATGCATCGCATGAAAAGTAATGCTAAATCATTGACACTAATTACAGTTTTAACGGGTGTATCACTTGGGATTACCACTTTATCATATATTTCGTATTATTCTTCAGAAGCTGATGCCTATAGTCAAATCCCTGGCGATTACATTTTGCATGAAGATCAAGGACAGGATTTTTTAAAGAAACTAGAGGAAAATAATATCGCTTATGATAAGGTTGAATATCGTTTACAAGGGGTTACAGCTACCATCGCTCAGTTAATGGCTAAAGAACAAAAAGATAGTCCATTTTATAACATGGAAGGCACGATTTATACCATTCCACTTTCTGATTATCAACGTAGAAACCCAAATACAACAATTGCGGGTAATGATGTTATTTTAACGAACTATGGTGGCTATATGGCGGAGATGTTCCCATTAGAAAAGGATCGTAATCTAGTCGTATCAGCAGGTAAACTTAAAGAAACACTGCATGTCAAAGCTATTCATGATGAAAGTATTATTGGTGGAACAGTAACGTCTGGTGGCGGAGGTCCAATTTTTGTAGTGTCTGATGCATTGTTTGAAAAATTGTCAACGCAAGCAAAACTATTCCCTTGGCATAAACAAACTTCGATTACATTACAGTCAAAGAAAGACCTTGCACTAGCTGAAAAATTGTATGAAGAATCAGGCGCAGATGCCATTACTATTTTTGATAATGATGGCAATACGCAAAACTTTAAAATCAAGTCATTTGAAGCTGAACGTAAAGGAAATATTGAATCACTTGGGTTAATAATTTTTACGACAGCATTTTTAGGCTTAGCATTTTTAATGACGACTGGTAGCATTCTGTACTTTAAACAAATGTCTGAAGCAGAAGAAGAACGAGGAGCTTATACAATTTTAAGAAAGATCGGCTTCTCAGAACGAGATATCATGAAGGGAATCTTTATGAAACAGGCGTTCAATTTTGGTGTTCCTTTACTGATTGGTCTACTTCATAGTTATTTTGCAGTGAAATCAGGATGGTTTTTATTTGGTTCAGAATTAACAACACCGTTATGGATTGCTATGAGCTGTTACGTCGCTTTATATGCAATTTTTGCAGTCCTTTCGGTTGGTTATTATAAAAAAGTAATAAGAGAATCATTATAACTATTAAATAGGAAGAAACTCCGAAAAACAGTATGATCTAATACAGGTCATACTGTTTTTTGAATTTTACATTTAATGAAATATTTCATAACAGCTTGACTTTCGTTTGTCAGAATATTAAAGTTTAACATATTAATAATCTAGTGTACGAAAGTGAAGTGTCTTTATGAATGCGGTAATTGTGGCAGTAGCTGTCATGTTAATATTAAGTTTGCTTCGAATCAATGTTGTCCTTTCACTTGTTTTAGGAGCCTTTGCAGGGGGCTTAATAAGTGGTATGGGTATTCAAGCAACTGTCGAGTCGTTTACAGAGGGGTTAGGGGCAGGTGCTACTATTGCACTTAGTTATGGTCTACTTGGTGGATTTGCTATAGCTATCTCGAAGACAGGTATACCTGACTTATTCATTGCAGGTATGTTAAACGTGTTAAATAAAAATGGTTCAAGTAATAGGAAGGGCTTAGTAAAAGTATTAATTTTTCTTCTTATTTTTATCATGGCCATTTTTTCTCAAAATTTAATTCCAATTCATATTGCTTTTATCCCTTTACTAATACCACCGATTTTAAAGGTTTTAAATATGCTTGAAGTGGATCGTAGAATAATAGCAACATTGATTGCGGTTGGCTTAATTGGCACCTATAGTTTTGTACCAGCAGGCTTCGGGGCCATCTTCCAAGAAATTGTGTCAACGCAAGTTACAAATGCCGGAATGGTTGCACAAGCAAGTGATGTGCCTGTAGCAATGGCTATTCCTATCCTAGGTATGTTAGTAGGACTAGGGATTGCCTTCTATGTATATCGCAAACCACGTATATACAAAAATACAGATGTAGAAACAGCGACTTTAACTGTGAATGTCAGTAAATCAGTTATTATTTCTACGGCACTAGCATTAATTGTTTCCCTTATCGCGCAAATCGCAACAGATTCCATGATTGTCGGAGCCTTTGCAGGGATCATGATTATGTATTTTACGGGTGCTCTTAAATGGAGAGAGGCCGATGAAATTCTATCAGAAGGTATGAAAATGATGGCGTTCATTGGCTTCGTCATGATTGCTGCCAATGGATTCGCCTCAGTAATCAATGCTACGGGTGATGTAGATAGCTTAATTACAAGCTCTCTGACGTACCTTGAAGGCAATAGAAGTTTGGCGGTATTTATAATGCTGGTGATTGGATTAGTTGTAACAATGGGCATTGGTTCTTCTTTTGCGACAGTACCGATTATTGCGACTTTATTTGTTCCGTTAGCACAAGAATTAGGAATGAGCCCTTTAGCGATATTGTGCTTAATCGGAACTGCGGGCGCATTAGGTGACGCAGGTTCACCAGCATCAGATTCAACATTAGGACCAACTGCTGGCTTGAATGTTGATGGACAACATAATCATATTTGGGATACATGTGTACCAACGTTTATCTTTATTAATATTCCACTAGTCCTATTTGGTTGGATAGCCTGTGTATTCTTTCTATAATATTGAGAAGCAGTTTCTAATTTTAGAGACTGCTTTTTTTATTTGTATTTTTTTGAAAACCCCTTGCTATGCGAGGGGTTCTAAAGAGCTTCTAGCTATGGACAAGAAAAAAACCCCAGCCGTACAATGAAATCAGGTCTGGTCAACCGACTCCGTACGAAAGGGGATCTAAATGGATAATAAAAGTTTAGCACACACGACATGGAATTGTAAGTATCACATCGTCTTTGCGCCAAAATATAGAAGACAGATTATTTATGGACAAATCAAGGTAGATGTTGGTCGAATTCTTCGGCAGTTATGTGAAAGAAAAGAAGTAGAAATAATTGAAGCAACAGCCTGTCCTGATCATATTCACATGTTAGTGAGTATCCCACCAAAATTAAGTGTTTCATCATTTGTGGGTTATTTGAAAGGGAAAAGTAGTTTAATGATATTTGATCGACATGCGAACCTGAAATACAAATATGGGAACAGGAAGTTTTGGTGCCGAGGATATTATGTAGACACCGTGGGAAGAAATAGAAAAATTATTCAGGAATATATAAAAAATCAATTACAAGAAGATATTCTTGAGGATCAAATGAGCATGAAAGAATTCATTGACCCATTCACAGGAGAAGAAATAAAAAATAAGAAGAGAAAATAAATAAAACCACTTTAGTGGTAGCGTGAAAACGGAGTGCGGTTGGTGGACCTTTCAGTGTGTCTTTAGACATGGGCCAGTACCCCAGCGTTTCCCGCGTAGAGCAAACCACCAGTTAGACTGGTGGTTCTGATTAATTGTTCGAAATGTTCGAAAACGTAGATAGCACAGGTTATGTGTTGCAAAATACACGAAAATTATATATACTAGTAAACGGCTTAAATAAGCGAGAAATATTAGTAGTAAAGAATATCTACAACATTTAAAAGAATTTAGCGAAAAGACTTGCTTATTCTTTTTTTATTGTATATAATGTTGAATGTTGGTCTTTGACTGCGATGAAACGAGAGGTTGCCGACACACCCGGCCGCTTTGCCATGGCGGTGCGTTGGAGAATTTTCGTGGAGAATGTCTAGAAAATAGGCGAGAAGGAGGGAAAATAATGGCAAAACAAAAGATTCGTATTCGTTTAAAAGCGTATGATCACCGTATTTTAGATCAGTCTGCTGAGAAAATTGTGGAGACTGCAAAACGTTCAGGTGCAAGTGTATCAGGTCCGATTCCACTTCCAACTGAGAAGTCTGTGTACACAATTCTACGTGCTGTTCACAAGTACAAAGATTCTCGTGAACAATTCGAGATGCGTACGCATAAACGTCTGATCGATATCGTTAACCCAACACCACAAACTGTTGATGCGTTAATGAAACTTGATTTACCATCTGGCGTTGATATCGAAATCAAACTTTAATGGTAAAAACAATATAACAACTTTTTAAAACTTACAGGAGGTGTGACAAATGGCTAAAGGAATCTTAGGTAGAAAAATTGGTATGACACAAGTTTTCGCTGAAAACGGCGATTTAATCCCGGTAACAGTTATCGAAGCTACTCCAAACGTAGTTCTTCAAAAGAAAACTGTTGAAACAGACGGCTACGAAGCAATTCAAGTTGGTTTCGAAGATAAGCGCGTTAAGCTTTCTAACAAACCAGCGCAAGGTCACGTAGCAAAAGCGAATACTGCTCCTAAGCGCTTCATTCGTGAATTCCGCAACGTGAACGTTGAAGAATACGAAGTTGGTCAAGAAGTCAAAGTAGAAATTTTCGCAGAAGGCGATGTAATTGATGTAACAGGTGTTACTAAAGGTAAAGGTTTCCAAGGTGTTATCAAACGCCACGGACAATCTCGTGGTCCTATGGCCCACGGTTCTCGTTACCACCGTCGTCCTGGTTCAATGGGTCCAGTTGCTCCGAACCGCGTATTTAAACAAAAGAAATTACCTGGTCAAATGGGTGGCACAGTAGTTACAATCCAAAACTTAGAAATCGTAAAAGTTGATGCAGAACGTAACTTACTACTTGTTAAAGGTAATGTTCCTGGTTCTAAAAAAGCTCTAGTTACAGTTAAAACTGCAATTAAAGCTAACTAATCACTTCAAGAAAGGAGGAAACAGGAATGACAAAAGTATCTGTACTTAGTCAAACAGGTGCTTCAGTTGGTGAAATCGAGTTAAACGAAGCGATCTTCGGAATCGAGCCAAATGAAGCAGTATTATTCGACGCTGTAGTTGCACAACGCGCTTCTCTTCGTCAAGGTAATCATAAGGTGAAAAACCGTTCTGAAGTTGCTGGTGGTGGTCGTAAACCATGGCGTCAAAAAGGAACTGGTCGTGCTCGTCAAGGTTCTATCCGTTCTCCACAATGGCGCGGCGGTGGTATCGTATTCGGTCCAACTCCACGTAGCTATTCTTATAAATTACCTAAAAAAGTTCGTCGTTTAGCTCTTAAATCTGCTTTATCAGCTAAAGTAGTAGAACAAAACTTCGTAGTTCTTGATGCTCTTACACTAGCAGCACCAAAAACAAAAGAATTCACTAAAATTCTTAAAGATCTTTCTTTAGAGAAAAAATCTTTATTCGTAACTGCTGACCTAGATGAAAACGTAGCATTATCTGCTCGTAACATCCCTGGTGTAACAGTGTTAACTGCAAACGGAATCAACGTTCTTGATCTTTTAGGTCACGAAAAAGTTGTATTCACTAAAGCTGCAGTAGAAAAAGTTGAGGAGGTGCTTGGATAATGGAAGCACGTGATATTTTAAAACGTCCGGTCATTACTGAGCGTTCTTCAGAACTTATGGCAGAGAAAAAGTATACTTTCGAAGTAGACACTCGCGCTAACAAAACTCAAGTAAAAGACGCTGTAGAAGAAATCTTTGGCGTAAACGTTGAGAAAGTAAACGTTCTTAACTACAAAGGTAAATTCAAACGCGTTGGCCGTTACGGTGGTTACACAAACAAACGTCGTAAAGCGATTGTTAAACTAACTGCGGACAGCAAAGACATCGAATTATTCGAAATGTAATCCTTTAAGGATTTATGATTTGAACAATCAAGAAGGAGGGAAACACAATGGCGATTAAAAAGTATAAACCTACCTCTAATGGTCGTCGTAATATGACGTCTTTAGACTTTGCGGAAATTACAACTAACAAGCCTGAGAAATCATTGCTTGAACCAACTAAACGCAAAGCTGGTCGTAACAACCAAGGTAAAATCACTGTTCGTCATCATGGTGGTGGTCATAAGAAGCAATATCGTGTTATCGATTTCAAACGTGTTAAAGATGGCATTCCAGCGAAAGTTGCTACTATCGAATATGATCCAAACCGTTCTGCGAATATCGCATTAATCAACTACGCTGATGGAGCAAAAGCTTACATCTTAGCACCAAAAGGTCTAGAGGTTGGTCAAACAATCGTATCTGGTCCAGATGCTGATATTAAAGTAGGTAACACTTTACCATTAGCAAACATTCCAATGGGTACAACAATCCATAACATCGAGTTAAAACCTGGTAAAGGTGGACAATTAGTACGTTCTGCTGGTACTTCTGCGCAAGTACTTGGTCGTGAAGACAAATACGTAATCGTTCGTCTACAATCTGGTGAAGTACGTTTAGTTCTTGCTACTTGCCGCGCTACAATCGGTCAAGTTGGTAACGAACAACATGAACTTGTACACATCGGTAAAGCAGGTCGTAGCCGTTGGTTAGGTAAACGCCCAACTGTTCGTGGTTCTGTAATGAACCCTAACGATCACCCACACGGTGGTGGTGAAGGACGTTCTCCAATCGGACGTAAATCACCGATGACACCTTGGGGTAAACCAGCACTTGGTTACAAAACTCGTAATAAGAAAAACAAATCGGATAAATTCATCATCCGTAGTCGTAAAAAATAAAGTGGTTAAACTACGGTTCTATGTGAGAGCCGTGGTGGAATCACAGAGGGAGGTTCCTACATGGGTCGCAGTTTGAAAAAAGGACCTTTTGTTGACGACCACTTAATGAAAAAAGTGGAAGCACAAGAGGCTTCTGAGAAGAAACAAGTTATTAAAACTTGGTCTCGCCGTTCTACAATCTTCCCGAACTTCATCGGACTAACAATTGCTGTATATGATGGACGTAAACATGTTCCTGTATACGTAACAGAAGATATGGTAGGCCACAAACTTGGTGAATTCGCACCGACACGTACTTACAAAGGTCACGGTGCAGACGACAAGAAAACAAGACGCTAATTTTGAGAGGAGGTAAATCCTAATGACACAAGCTAAAGCTATCGCTCGCACAGTACGTATCGCTCCTCGTAAAGTTCGTCTAGTTGTAGACTTAATCCGAGGTAAGCAAGTAGGTGAGGCAGTTGCAATTTTACGTCATACTCCAAAAGCGGCGTCTCCAGTCGTTGAGAAAGTATTAAAATCTGCAGTTGCTAATGCTGAGCACAACTACGATCTAGATATCAACTCTTTAGTAGTTTCTGAAGTATTCGTTGATGAAGGTCCAACATTAAAACGTTTCCGTCCACGTGCACAAGGACGTGCAAGCGCAATTAACAAACGCACAAGCCACATCACTTTAGTGGTATCTGAGAAGAAGGAGGGTTAATCCGTGGGTCAAAAAGTACATCCAATAGGACTGCGCGTTGGTATTATTCGTGACTGGGAGTCAAAATGGTACGCTGAAAAAGACTATGCAACTCTACTTCACGAAGACATCAAAGTGCGTAAATATATTGAAACGGCTCTTAAAGACGCTTCTGTTTCTAAAGTTGAAATCGAACGTGCTGCAAACCGTGTAAACATTACAATTCACACTGCTAAACCAGGGATGGTAATCGGTAAAGGTGGTACTGAAGTTGAAAATCTTCGTAAATACCTTGGCGAATTAACTGGTAAACGTGTACACATCAACATCATCGAAATTAAACGTGCTGATCTTGACGCTCGTCTAGTAGCTGAAAACATCGCTCGTCAATTAGAAAACCGTGTTTCATTCCGTCGTGCACAAAAGCAATCAATCCAACGCACAATGCGTGCTGGTGCAAAAGGAATTAAAACACAAGTATCTGGTCGTTTAGGTGGCGCTGATATCGCGCGTGCTGAACACTATAGTGAAGGAACTGTTCCACTTCATACTCTACGTGCTGACATCGACTATGCACACGCAGAAGCTGACACTACTTACGGTAAATTAGGCGTTAAAGTATGGATCTACCGTGGTGAAGTTCTTCCTACGAAGAAATCTGTGGAAGGAGGCAAATAATATGTTATTGCCTAAACGCGTAAAATACCGTCGTGAACACCGCGGAAACATGCGTGGCGAAGCGAAAGGCGGTAAAGAAGTATCTTTCGGCGAATGGGGCTTACAAGCTCAAACTGCTAGCTGGATTACTAACCGTCAAATCGAATCTGCACGTATCGCGATGACTCGTTACATGAAACGTGGCGGTAAAGTTTGGATTAAAATCTTCCCGCACAAACCTTACACGAAAAAACCTCTAGAAGTCCGCATGGGTTCTGGTAAAGGTTCTCCTGAAGGTTGGGTAGCAGTTGTTAAACCAGGAAAAGTAATGTTCGAAATTGCTGGTGTATCTGAAGAGATCGCACGTGAAGCACTTCGTTTAGCATCACATAAGCTTCCTGTTAAATGTAAGATCGTAAAACGTCAAGAAACTGGTGGTGAATCTAATGAAAGCTAATGAAATCCGTGACCTTGCCACTTCTGAAATTGAATTAAAAGTGAAATCACTGAAAGAAGAGCTTTTCAACCTTCGCTTCCAATTGGCGACTGGTCAATTAGAAAACACAGCTCGTATTCGTGAAGTGCGTAAAGCAATCGCGCGTATGAAAACTGTTATTCGTGAAAGAGAAATCAGTGCAAATAACTGATAAAGGAGGTTTTCAAGTATGACTGAGCGTAATCAACGCAAAGTTTACACGGGCCGCGTTGTTTCAGATAAAATGGACAAAACAATTTCTGTTTTAGTTGAAACTCACAAAAAGCACAAGCTTTATGGTAAACGTGTAAAGTACTCTAAAAAGTTTAAAGCTCATGATGAGCAAAACCAAGCGAAAATCGGTGATATCGTACGTATCATGGAGACTCGCCCGCTATCAGCTACTAAACGTTTCCGTCTAGTTGAAGTTGTAGAAAAAGCGGTTATTATTTAATAACTATTTCGGAACAACCAATTTCCGAAGGGAGGTAACCTAAGTGATCCAACAAGAAAGTCGTATGAAAGTTGCTGACAACTC
The DNA here is from genome assembly GCF_016350185.1 of Lysinibacillus sp. C5.1. Classification (NCBI taxonomy): domain Bacteria; kingdom Bacillati; phylum Bacillota; class Bacilli; order Caryophanales; family Bacillaceae; genus Lysinibacillus; species Lysinibacillus sp. C5.1. The sequence continues at coordinate 4,509,954 of NZ_CP066226.1, read as the reverse complement.
AGGTGCACGTGAAGTTCTTACAATTAAAGTGCTTGGTGGCTCTGGCCGTAAAACTGCTAACATCGGTGATATCGTTGTTTGTACAGTTAAGAAAGCAACACCAGGTGGCGTTGTCAAGAAGGGTGACGTTGTTAAAGCTGTTATCGTTCGTACTAAATCAGGCGTACGTCGTAAAGACGGTACTTACATCAAATTTGATGAAAATGCTTGTGTAATTATTCGTGATGATAAATCACCACGCGGAACTCGTATTTTCGGACCTGTTGCACGTGAATTACGTGACAGCAACTTCATGAAAATCGTTTCTCTAGCTCCAGAAGTTCTTTAATTTCATGACAGTGCCAATCAAGGAGGTGCGACAGCATGCATGTAAAAAAAGGTGACAAGGTTAAGGTTATCACTGGTAAGGACAAAGGCAAAGAAGGAGTAATCCTAGCTGCTTTCCCTAAACAAGACCGCGTTCTTGTTGAAGGTGTAAACATCGTGAAAAAACACGTTAAACCTAACCAATTGAATCCACAAGGTGGGATTGTAAGCCAAGAGGCTGCAATTCACGTTTCGAACGTAATGCTAATCGATCCTAAATCTGGCGAGCCGACTCGTGTAGGTTATAAAATCGAAAACGGTAAAAAAGTTCGTGTTGCAAAAAAATCAGGTGCAGTAATCGACTAATTAGTAAATAAAAGAAGGGAGGTACACACATGAGCCGCCTAAAAGAAAAATATTTAAATGAAGTTTCTCCTGCTCTAATGAGCAAATTTGGATATAAATCAGTTATGCAACTTCCAAAAGTTGATAAAATCGTTATCAACATGGGTGTTGGCGATGCAGTTCAAAACTCTAAAGCGCTTGATGCAGCTGTAGAAGAATTGACAATTATCACTGGTCAAAAACCAGTAGTAACTAAAGCGAAAAAATCGATCGCAGGTTTCCGTCTACGTGAAGGTATGCCTATCGGTGCTAAAGTTACATTACGCGGTGAGCGTATGTATGAATTCTTGGATAAATTAATCGCAATCGCATTACCTCGTGTACGTGACTTCCGTGGTGTTTCTAAAAAAGCATTCGATGGTCGCGGTAACTACACTCTTGGTGTTAAAGAGCAATTAATTTTCCCAGAAATCGATTACGATAAAGTTTCAAAAGTACGCGGTATGGACATCGTGATCGTAACGACAGCGAACTCTGACGAAGAAGCTCGCGAGTTATTGACACAATTCGGTATGCCGTTCCAAAAGTAATTAAACAAGGAGGGCGAAAACGTGGCTAAAAAATCTATGATCGTTAAACAACAACGTAAGCAAAAGTTTAAAGTGCAAGAGTATACACGTTGTGAACGCTGTGGTCGTCCACACTCAGTATATCGCAAATTCAAACTTTGCCGTATTTGTTTCCGAGAACTTGCATATAAGGGACAAATTCCTGGCGTTAAAAAAGCCAGCTGGTAATCCCCTAATTTGGGAAGGAGGTAAATGTAATGACAATGACTGATCCGATTGCAGATATGCTTACTCGCATTCGTAATGCGAACATGGTTCGTCACGAGAAGTTAGAAGTACCAGCTTCCAACGTGAAAAAAGAAATCGCTGAAATTTTAAAGCGTGAAGGTTTCGTACGTGACGTAGAATACGTGGAAGACAACAAACAAGGTATCATCCGTATCTTCTTAAAATACGGTAAAGATAACGAGCGCGTTATCACTGGCCTAAAACGTATTTCTAAACCTGGTCTACGTGTATATGCTAAAACAAATGAAGTTCCTAAAGTACTGAACGGTCTTGGTATCGCTTTAGTGTCAACTTCACAAGGTTTATTAACAGATAAAGAAGCTCGCGCTAAACAAGTTGGCGGCGAAGTTCTAGCATACGTTTGGTAATTAGCAATAAATGAATGGAGGTGCAACTAAATGTCTCGTGTAGGTAAAAAAATTATCGAGGTACCAGCTAACGTAACTGTTACTGTCGCAGCTGACAACACTGTTACTGTTAAAGGTCCTAAAGGCGAACTTGTTCGTTCTTTCCACCAAGATATGAAAATTGAGCAAGAAGGAAATGTGATCTCTGTATCTCGTCCTTCTGATTCAAAAGAACACCGCACAAACCACGGTACTACTCGTGCGCTTTTAGCGAACATGGTTACTGGTGTTTCTGCAGGTTTCGAAAAATCATTAGAACTTATCGGTGTCGGTTACCGTGCGCAATTACAAGGTAAAAAGCTTGTACTTAACGTAGGTTACTCTCACCCAGTTGAGTTCACACCAGAAGATGGTCTTGAAGTAGAAGTTCCGACTAATACAAAAATCATCGTTAAAGGTATCAGCAAAGAACGCGTTGGCGCTCTTGCATCTAATATCCGTGACGTTCGTCCACCAGAGCCTTATAAAGGTAAAGGTATCCGTTACGAAGGCGAATACGTTCGTCGTAAAGAAGGTAAAACAGGTAAATAATGCTGCTTAAGCATTAGAAAGGAGTGACCCTTGTGATTACGAAACAGGATAAAAATCAAGTTCGTAAAAAACGTCATGCGCGAGTTCGTTCTAAAATTTCGGGTACTGCTGAGCGTCCACGCTTAAACGTATTCCGTTCTAACAAGAACATCTACGCTCAACTTATCGATGACGTAGCAGGCGTAACACTTGTTAGCGCATCTTCTCAAGAAAATGGTTTTGAAGGTGCTGGTAACAACGTAGAAGCTGCATCAAAAATCGGTGAAACAATCGCGAAACGCGCTGCGGAAAAAAACATTACTGCAATTGTATTTGACCGTGGTGGTTACTTATATCATGGACGTGTAAAAGCTTTAGCTGAAGCTGCACGTGAGAACGGTTTAGAATTTTAATAAGAAGGAGGGACACATTTCATGAGTCGAATTGACGCAAACAAACTTGGAGAACTTGAAGAACGCGTAGTTACTATTAACCGTGTTGCTAAAGTTGTTAAAGGTGGACGTCGCTTCCGCTTCACAGCATTAGTTGTAGTTGGCGATAGAAACGGACATGTTGGTTTCGGTACTGGTAAAGCTCAAGAGGTGCCAGATGCTATCCGTAAAGCTGTTGAAGATGCGAAGAAAAACTTAATCGAAGTGCCACGTGTAGGTGGAACAACTCCACACTTAGTGCTTGGTCGCTTCGGTGCAGGAGAAATCCTAATCAAACCTGCTGCTCCTGGTACAGGGGTTATCGCTGGTGGTCCAGTACGTGCCGTACTAGAACTTGCTGGTATTACTGATATTCTTTCAAAATCACTTGGATCTAACACACCAATCAATATGGTGCGTGCTACTGTTCAAGGTTTAACTGAATTAAAACGCGTAGAGGACGTTGCAAAATTACGTGGCAAATCAGTGGAAGAAATATTAGGATAAGGGGGGAATAATAATGGCTAACAAATTAGAAATCACCCTTACAAAATCTGTGATCGGTTCTAAACCGGCACAACGTAAAACTATTGAAGCTCTAGGATTACGTAAATTAAATCAAACTGTTGAGAAAGCTGATAACGCTGCTACTCGCGGTATGCTTGATAAAGTAGCTCACTTAGTTACTGTAAAAGAAAATTAATTTTTAATTAATGAACAAGGAGGTGCCACCCACTATGAAACTGCATGAGTTAAAACCAGCAGAAGGATCTCGTAAGCAACGCAATCGCGTTGGTCGTGGTATCGGTTCTGGTAACGGTAAAACATCAGGTAAAGGTCATAAAGGTCAAAACGCTCGTTCTGGTGGCGGTGTACGCCCAGGCTTTGAGGGCGGTCAAAACCCGTTATTCCGTCGTTTACCTAAACGTGGATTTACGAACATTAACCGTAAAGAATACGCTATCGTTAACCTTGACACATTAAACCGTTTCGAAGACGGTGCAGAAGTAACAACTGCATTATTACTTGAAACTGGTCTTGTGAGCAATGAAAAAGCTGGAATTAAAGTTCTAGGCAATGGAACACTTAACAAAAAGCTTACAGTAAAAGCTCATAAATTCTCAGCTTCAGCAAAAGAAGCAATCGAGAATGCCGGCGGAACTACTGAGGTGATTTAATGTTTCAGACAATCTCTAACTTTATGCGTGTTCGAGATATAAGAAATAAAATCATCTTCACTCTTTTAATGTTAATTATTTTCCGTATTGGTACATTCATACCAGTACCGAATGTTGACGCAACTGTATTAAAGGCAACTGATGAGTTTAACCTCGTTGGTTTCCTCAATACTTTTGGCGGTGGTGCGTTGCAAAACTTCTCTATCTTCGCGATGGGAATTATGCCATACATCACAGCCTCAATCATTGTTCAGTTATTGCAAATGGACGTAGTACCGAAGTTTGCTGAATGGGCAAAGCAAGGTGAAGTCGGAAGACGTAAACTTGCACAATTTACTCGCTACTTTACAATTATTCTTGCTTTTATCCAATCATTCGCCATGTCATTTGGCTTCAACAAAATGTACGGTGGATCTTTGATTAAAGAAGAGGGAATTCTAACTTATATTACAATTTCAATTGTATTGACAGCAGGTACAGCATTCCTTGTATGGCTTGCTGAACAAATTACCTCACATGGTGTTGGTAATGGTATTTCTGTTGTAATCTTTGCTGGTATCGTGGCAGCATTACCTACAGGAATAAACCAAATCTATGCACAACAAATTGAGGGTGCAGGTGATAAACTGTTTATCAACATTATCATCCTTGCATTACTTGCTTTGATTTTACTTGCAATTGTCGTTGGGGTTATTTACGTGCAACAAGCACTTCGTAAAATTCCAATTCAATATGCAAAACGAGTTACTGGACGCAACCAACAAACAGGTGGTCAACAAACGCACTTACCGTTAAAAGTAAATGCTGCAGGGGTTATTCCGGTAATCTTCTCAGTAGCGTTCCTTGTCACACCTCGTACGTTAGCAGCGTTCTTTGGTCAAAACGATATCACAGCATTCATTGAAAACACGTTCGATTATCAGAAACCTGTTGGAATGTTGATTTATGTTGCATTGATCGTCGCATTCACATATTTCTATGCATTCGTACAAGTGAATCCAGAAAATGTGGCAGACAACTTGAAAAAACAAGGTGCTTACATTCCAGGTATTCGCCCGGGTGAAAACACTCAAACGTATTTAACAAGCGTGTTATATCGACTTACATTTGTTGGTGCGATATTCTTAACTGTAATTGCTGTAATGCCGATTATATTCATCAACCTTATGAATCTACCTGCCTCAGTGCAAATCGGTGGTACTAGTATTATTATCGTAGTCGGCGTAGCGCTAGAAACGATGAAACAGCTAGAATCACAACTTGTTAAACGTCACTACAAAGGCTTTATGAAATAATGTTGATTTTTAGGGAACGTTCTTCGTTTCCTGAAATCAGCAAACCTTTTGTGGGAGGACTATTTCCGATGAATATCGTTTTAATGGGTCTGCCAGGTGCTGGTAAAGGTACACAGGCAGATAAAATTGTAGAGAAGTACGCAATTCCTCATATTTCTACAGGAGATATGTTCCGTGCCGCTATTAAAGACGGTACAGAGCTAGGCTTACAGGCGAAATCGTTTATGGATCAAGGTGCTCTAGTACCTGATGAAGTAACGATTGGTATTGTTCGTGAGCGACTTGCTAAAGCTGATTGTGATAAGGGTTTCCTATTAGACGGATTCCCACGTACAGTTCCTCAAGCGGAAGCGTTAGACAGCATTTTAGCTGATCTTGGTAAAGCTATTGAACATACGTTAAACATTCAAGTTGAAAAAGATGAGCTAATTGCTCGTTTATCAGGTCGTCGTATTTGTAAAACTTGCGGTACATCATATCATTTAATTTTCAATCCACCAGCTGTGGAAGGTAAATGTGATAAAGATGGCGGCGAATTATACACACGTGCGGATGATAATCCTGAAACGGTTGCAAACCGTCTTGAAGTAAATATGAATCAAGCACAACCTTTATTGGACTTCTATGAAGCAAAAGGTGTGTTAACAAATATTGATGGACAGCAAGATATTAATAAAGTGTTTGCTGATCTTGATGCTCTTTTACAGGGCAGCCGCAGCTGATACCCGGCTCCGGGCGCAGAATACTGCTTCCGCGGGAGGCATGCGGGAGCAACACCGAAACATAATTTTTTTGAGAGTTGCAAAAGCATATTGTGCCCGGTATATATTTCTTTTAAAAAGTGCAACATGACTTTTGAGAGAGTATAATGGGTTTCGTGGAAGCATCTGTGTAACGGGTATGAATATCTCATCAAAGACATTTCCGGTATTCGTGTAAACATGGGAGATTCAGTGCCCATACTGGTCCTGTATATTCCGTGGATTGTGTGAAGCGAAACCAGACGAGCGTCTTTCAAACATCTCTCATACAATCCAAACATATGTTGAAACGAGGTTGCTTCTATAGTTGCAGCAGATATCCGTTTGATGTAACGATGAGAACTTTAATTTGCATATAGAGAGGAGAGACAGAGTAGATGGCGAAAGATGATGTAATTGAAGTCGAAGGGACAGTTGTTGAGACTTTGCCAAACGCGATGTTTAAGGTAGAATTAGAAAATGGACATGTGATTTTAGCACACGTTTCTGGTAAGATTCGTATGCACTTTATCCGTATTCTACCTGGAGATAAGGTTACTATCGAGTTATCTCCTTATGATTTAACTCGCGGTCGTATCACATACCGTTTTAAATAATCTTTTGCGCTCCGGACTATTAAGGAGGTTAGGTTAGATGAAAGTGAGACCATCTGTGAAACCGATCTGCGAAAAATGTAAAGTAATTCGCCGACGCGGTAAAGTAATGGTAATCTGTGAAAATCCTAAACACAAACAAAAACAAGGTTGATTCTAAAGGAGGTGCACAACGTACATGGCACGTATTGCTGGTGTTGACATTCCTCGCGACAAACGCGTGGTAATTTCATTAACTTACATTTACGGTATTGGTAAAACTACAGCTCAGAAAGTATTAGCTGGCGCAGGTATTTCAGAAGATACACGCGTACGCGACTTAACTGAAGATCAGTTAAACCTAATCCGTGAACAATTAGATTCTTACAAACTTGAAGGTGACTTACGTCGCGAAACTTCATTAAACATTAAACGTCTGATGGAAATCGGTTCATTCCGTGGTATCCGTCACCGTCGTGGTTTACCTGTTCGTGGTCAAAATACGAAGAACAATGCGCGTACGCGTAAAGGTCCTCGTAAAACAGTTGCGAACAAGAAAAAATAATACGTAAAGGAGGTTCCTTCTTAACATGGCTCGTAAACAACAAACTCGTAAACGTCGTGTGAAAAAGAATATCGAATCTGGTATTGCACACATTCGTTCTACATTTAACAATACAATTGTAACGATTACAGATATGCAAGGTAACGCTGTATCTTGGTCAAGTGCTGGTGCTCTTGGTTTCCGTGGTTCACGTAAATCTACACCATTCGCTGCTCAAATGGCTGCAGAAACTGCTGCTAAAACATCCCTTGAACATGGTCTGAAAACGTTGGAAGTAACTGTTAAAGGTCCTGGTGCTGGTCGTGAAGCTGCAATTCGTGCACTTCAAGCTGCTGGTTTAGAAGTAACTGCTATTAAAGACGTTACTCCAGTTCCTCACAATGGTTGCCGTCCGCCAAAACGTCGTCGCGTGTAATGGGTGCTTCTCATAGTGTATGAGAACATCATTTTTTGTACAGACTGTCTTGTGCAGATAATAAACGATACGTCAATGACGATCGAATCTATGATGGAAAGAACCTATACATTCGATGTTTTGAAGGAGGGTAAATGAAATGATCGAAATTGAAAAACCAAAGATTGAAACGGTGGAGATCAGCGAAGATTCCAAATATGGAAAGTTTGTTGTAGAACCGCTTGAACGCGGATATGGAAACACTTTGGGTAATTCTTTACGTCGTATCCTTCTGTCTTCATTACCAGGAGCTGCTGTCACTTCAATCCAAATTGATGGCGTTCTTCACGAATTCTCAACTGTAGAAGGCGTTGTGGAAGATGTAGCTTCAATTATTTTGAACGTGAAAAAGCTTGCTCTTAAAATCTACTCTGACGAAGAAAAAGTTATTGAGATTGATGTAAAGGGCGATGGAACAGTTACGGCTGCTGACATTACACATGACAGTGACGTAGAAATTTTAAACCCAGATCTATATATTGCAACAATCGCTAAAAACGGTCATTTACGTATGCGTATGTACGCTCAACGCGGCCGTGGTTACACTCCTGCTGATCAAAACAAACGTGAGGATCTTCCTATCGGCGTGATCCCGATCGACTCTATTTACACTCCAGTATCACGCGTCAATTTCCAAGTGGAAAATACTCGTGTAGGTCAGTCTTCTGACTACGACAAACTTTCTCTTGATGTGTGGACAGATGGTAGCATCGGTCCGAAAGAGGCGATTTCGCTCGGAGCAAAAATTTTAACCGAGCATCTAAACATCTTCGTTGGCATGACAGATGAGGCTCAAACTGCTGAAATCATGGTCGAAAAAGAAGAAGATCAAAAAGAAAAAGTTTTAGAGATGACTATCGAAGAACTTGATCTTTCTGTTCGTTCTTACAACTGCTTAAAACGCGCTGGTATTAATACAGTACTAGAACTTGCGAATAAGTCAGAAGACGATATGATGAAAGTTCGTAACCTTGGACGTAAGTCATTAGAAGAGGTAAAAGCGAAGTTAGAAGAGCTTGGTTTAGGGTTACGCAAAGAAGACTAAGCGATTTAAACAAAACTTATAAGATCAGATATTTTTTATAAAGGAGGGAAACATCCATGGGTTACAGAAAACTTGGTCGTACAAGTTCTCAACGTAAAGCGATGTTACGTGACTTAGCTACTGATTTAATCATCAACGAGCGTATCGAAACTACTGAGGCTCGCGCTAAAGAAGTACGTAAAGCTGTTGAAAAAATGATTACTTTAGGTAAACGCGGAGATTTACACGCACGCCGTCAAGCTGCTGCATTCATCCGTCGTGAACTAGTAACAACTACTGACGAAGAAGGTAACGAAACAACTTCATTTGCGCTACAAAAGCTATTTGATGATGTTGCACCACGTTACGCAGAACGTCAAGGTGGTTACACTCGTATTCTTAAAGTAGGTCCTCGTCGTGGTGACGGTGCACCTGTTGTTGTGATTGAATTAGTTTAATCATAAGAGAAAACAAGTGGTGAAGAGGGTGGAACCACCACCCTCTTTCTTTATAAACGATTTATACGACAAATAATTAAGCTGAGCGTTATGATGAGCGGACACTGTTGTGTGGCGTCTCGTTTAGCTCTCCGCACCTCATTCAAAAGAGGCAAGGGCTTGAGCACCCGTGTTTCTTGTAAATGTAACGACTAGCGCATTTCTATCGAATGAGGTGCGCGCTTTTTTATTATTTTAATGAACAACGAAACAGCGCCAATTGATGGTGCTTTTTTTAATATAAAAGAAAAAGCGCGTAGGCATTTTTCTTATACCGACATATTGATTGTAGTAGAATTCATACATAAAAAAGTGTAAGTTAGTTAGTATAGCTGAGCATGTAGAGAGGAGTGCTAGAAATGCCCGAAATTTTATCGTTAAATAATGTGACATTTTCATATACACCTGAAAATCAAGAGCTGCGAAATGCTGTTGAAAATGTAAGCTTTGCCGTCCAAGAAGGTGAGTGGATTGCCATCGTTGGCCATAATGGTTCTGGGAAATCGACGATCGCCAAATTAATGAATGGTTTATTATTCCCGCAACAAGGAGACGTTCGTATATTACGTGAAGTATTAAATGAAGACAACCTATGGGCATGTCGCTCACAGATGGGCATGGTGTTTCAAAATCCAGACAATCAATTTGTAGGGGCAACCGTACAAGATGATGTTGCCTTTGCGCTTGAAAATAACGGCATAGCGTTTGAAGAAATGGTAAAACGTGTACATTCCGCGTTGGAACAAGTGAAGATGAGTAACTTTGTGGATCATGAGCCACATCATTTATCGGGTGGACAGAAGCAACGTGTTGCGATTGCAGGGGCATTAGCACTGAAGCCAAAGTTGCTTATTTTAGATGAAGCCACATCTATGTTAGACCCACAAGGACGTGTTGAAGTATTACAAACTGTCCAAACATTACGTGCAGAAACAGGGTTAACGGTGATATCGATTACCCATGATTTAGAAGAGGCCATGTTGGCTGATCGTATACTATTTATGAACGATGGTAAAAAGTTTGCGGAAGGATCACCTGCTGAAATTTTTTCACTGGGGGACAAGTTAACGGAGCTAGGGCTTGATTTACCATTTGCCATGAAGTTATCAAAGCTATTGCAAAAGGAAGGTGTTCCGTTAATGGGACAACATATGACAGAAGAAGAGTTGGTGAATGATTTATGGACATCAAACTTCAACAAGTAAGCTATGCCTATTCTCAAGGCACACCTTTTGAAAAACGGGCATTATTCGATGTCAATTTTGAAATTCCATCCCATACGTACCAAGCAATTATTGGACATACGGGTTCCGGTAAATCGACCATTCTTCAACATTTTAATGCACTGTTAAAGCCAACAACGGGCATTGTGCAATTAGGCGATCGCATAGTGGAGGCAGGTAAAAAAGCAAAGGATTTAAAAGCAGTTCGCCAACGTGTGGGTATTGTATTTCAATTTCCAGAGCATCAGTTGTTTGAAGAAACGGTATTAAAGGATATTATGTTCGGGCCAATGAACTTTGGTGTATCTGCAACAGAGGCTGAGGCGCGTGCTAGAGAACTTGTCCGTCTAGTTGGCTTACCTGAAAATGTGCTGGAAAAGTCACCATTTGATTTATCTGGCGGACAAATGCGACGTGTGGCCATAGCGGGTGTTTTAGCAATGGAGCCAGAAGTTATTGTTTTAGATGAACCAACAGCTGGGCTAGACCCCCGTGGTCAAAAGGAAATTATGGATATGTTTTATACATTACATCAAGAGCGTAATTTAACAACAATTCTTGTGACACACAGTATGGAAGATGCAGCTCGTTATGCGGACAATCTTATCATTATGCATGAGGGCAAAAATGTACTGAGTGGAACACCGCGAGAGATTTTTAAGGATATTGAGACATTGAAACAATTTCGTTTAGAGCCGCCTCGGATTGTGCGCTTTCAACAAAAAGTTGAAAAGATGATTAATACATCTTTGGCAAAGGTCTGTTTAACTGAAGAGGAGCTAGCGATTGAAATGGCTCGATTATTGAGAGAGGAGCGTGCAGAGTCATGATGGAGAAAATGATATTCGGGCGCTTCCTGCCAGGAGATTCTCCTGTTCATAAGCTTGACCCACGTTCGAAACTCGTTTTCGTATTTGCATTTATCATTATCGTATTTTTAGCGAATAATACGATAACATATGCAATGCTCTTAGCTTTTACGTTATTCATTGTTTTAGTATCGCGTATACGCTTGTATTTTTTAATAAATGGACTAAAGCCGGTGCTGTTTTTAATGGCTTTTACATTTTTACTGCATATTTTTATGACCAAGGAAGGCGACCTACTATTTCATTGGAAGTTTATCTCCATCTATGAGGGCGGTGTTCGCCAAGGGATTTATATTTCCACACGTTTCCTTGTACTAGTGTTTATGACATCCATTTTAACGCTGACAACATCACCAATTTCCATTACAGATGGGATTGAAGTATTGCTCAATCCATTGAAAAAAATCAAGGTTCCTGTCCACGAGCTAGCATTAATGATGTCCATTTCACTGCGCTTTATTCCAACGTTGATGGATGAGACAGATAAAATTATGAAGGCGCAAATGGCGCGTGGTTCGGATTTATCTTCCGGCCCAATAAAAGACCGTATTAAAGCCGTTGTTCCATTGTTAGTACCGCTCTTTGTAAGTGCCTTTAAACGTGCAGAGGACTTAGCAACCGCGATGGAGGTACGAGGATATCGAGGCGGCGAAGGTCGTACGCGTTATCGTCAACTCAAGTGGGATATGGGCGATACATTTGCGCTTGCCTTACTGGCGGCAATGGCGGTTTTATTATTTTTCTATAGAAGTTAAAGGAGTAGCTTGATGCGACGATTAAAAGCAATTATTAGTTATGATGGAACGCAATTTTCTGGTTATCAAGTGCAACCAGGAGAGCGTACAGTACAAGCTGAAGTAGAGCGTGTACTTGCCGTTATGCATAAAGGTAACAAGGTCAAAGTAACAGCAAGTGGTCGCACGGACGCAAGAGTACATGCAACTGGACAAACACTGCATTTTGATACGCCGCTTACAATACCGGTAGAAAAATACATGAAAGCGTTAAATGTACAGCTTCCTAGAGATATTCGTGTCTTATCCATTGAGGAAGTGGCAGCTGACTTTCATGCGCGTTATAGTGTAACAGGAAAACGCTATCGCTATATATGGTCGTGTGAGCCTGTACAAAGCCCGTTTCGTCGATATTACGCAGTAGAGACCAATGGGGTTAAACCAGACGTTACAGCGATGCAGGAGGCGGCTAAGGCGATTATCGGGACACATGATTTCTCATGCTTCTGTGCAGCGAATACAAGTGTCCAAGATAAAGTGCGAACTGTTCATAAGCTCGATTTTGAATGGCATGGTGAAGAGCTACATATGGTCATTGAAGGTAGTGGCTTCTTATACAATATGGTACGCATTATTGCCGGAACTTTATGGGAAGTGGGCATAGGACGTCGAGAAGTGCAAAATGTCGAGCTAGTCGTTGCTTCAATGAATCGCGATAAGGCTGGCAAAACGGCGCCACCACAAGGTTTATACCTTGAAAAAGTGTTTTATTAAGGTCGATTGTTTAATAGAATACGGTATGTTTTATAGAAGCGGCAATTCGCTTTAAAGAGAAAAAATATTAGGTGGAAAGGGACAATGCAAATGCCAAACGTTACCCTGTACAACTTCACCAGGTGTTTAATGAAATTACTTGACTTTAAAAGTCATTCATTATATGATAACAGATGGTATTTTCATTACCACCACAAATAAGCCCCGAAACTTATAGTGTAGACTAATGAAAAATAACGGTAATCGAATCGATTAGGAGGATATATACATGCGTACAACATTCATGGCTAAAGGTCACGAAGTAGACCGTAAATGGTTAGTAGTTGATGCAGAAGGCCAAACTCTTGGACGTTTAGCTTCTGAAGTAGCTGCAATCTTACGTGGTAAACATAAACCAACATTCACACCAAACGTTGACACAGGTGATCACGTAATCATCATCAACGCTGACAAAATCCATTTAACTGGTAACAAATTAGAGGGTAAACTTTACCGTCACCACACTCAATTTGCGGGTGGTTTAAAAACTCGTACTGCTGGCGAAATGTTAGAAAAGTACCCAACACGTATGATCGAATTAGCTGTAAAAGGGATGCTTCCTAAAAACTCTTTAGGTCGTAAAATGTTCGGTAAACTTAACGTTTACACTGGAACTGAGCACCCACATGCTGCACAAAAACCAGAAGCATATGAGCTTCGCGGATAATATAAATTAAGAGGAGGATATTACTTTGGCACAAGTTCAATACATCGGCACTGGTCGCCGTAAAAGCTCTGTAGCTCGCGTACGTTTAGTACCAGGTACAGGTAAAATTGTTATCAACAAACGTGAAATCGAAGAATACGTACCATTCGCTGCATTACGTGAAGTAATTAAACAACCATTAGTAGCTACTGAAACTACAGGAAGCTATGATATCCACGTAAACGTTAACGGTGGTGGATACACTGGTCAAGCTGGAGCTGTACGTCATGGTATCGCTCGTGCTCTACTTCAAGTAGACCCAGATTTCCGTGCTGCACTTAAATCAGCTGGATTACTTACTCGTGATTCACGCATGAAAGAACGTAAAAAACCAGGTCTACGCGGCGCTCGTCGTGCACCTCAGTTCTCAAAACGTTAATCAACCGATTCTATACGTTTTCAAAACCCTTTCCCACTTTTGTGGGGAGGGTTTTTTGTGTTTAGAAAATTGTATACAAAATTGAATTATTAAAAATATTGAAAAATATTAGCTACCTTTAGTAAAATCTCTAAAAAAGAATAGTAGATGCTAAGCATTTAGGGATTTAAAAATTACATAGACAAAGGATGTGGAAACATTCTTATGAATATGGAAAAGAAGCAAGACCTAGCTTTAAAGTTTATTCTCGCCTACTTTATCGTTTTCATTATCTTAAAAGAAATATTTACTTTTTCAAGGCTGGTTAATTATTCCGTACCCATCATTGGAGTCCTCATCGCAGCATTTTTACGTTATAAATTGAAAGGTAAAAAATCGGACTAACTTATATAAAAGTACAAAAACCATCTTTCAAAACTTTTTTAGTGTTTGAGGGGTGGTTTTTGGTGTTTACATTACTTGTAATAGCGTTGAGACAAACAACTATTATCTGAAATATATTCAAAATGTATTAATGAAAATTTTTTCATACAATTCTAATTATTGAAAATTATTTCTTTTTATATTATTTTAATTTTGAAAGTACTTTTATGTAATGAATGTTTAGATAGGGGGTGTATACATATGAATCTTTTGGATAGAATGCGAGATCAATTTCATTCCTTTACGGAAAAAGAACAAGTTATTGCGAGTTACATCATTCAGAGAACAAGCATACAGAATGAAAATATAACTGTATTGGCAAAAGAATTGAATACTTCACCTGCAACTATAACTCGCTTTTGTAAAAAGGTTGGTTGTAAAAGTTTTATTGAGATGAAGATGGAGTTAGAAAGAGGAGCTGCTATACACAAAAGTTTAAACAATCAACGAACATAAAAATGTATCTTAATTTGTATGGAACTTTGGCTTGGGCATTTTTCATCCGTAAATTTATGGGCATATGGTGTGCAACAATTGTTGATGAAAGCGTTTTAATCGTCTTAAATAATACTACGAAAAAGTGAGGTTAAGCAAAATGAAAAAAATATTATTCTGCTCAATACTACTTATTTCAATTATTATAGCAGCGGGCTGTAAATCTAAAAGTGAAAGTGAAGCGACAGAATCCTCTGAAGAAGCATCAGTAGAATCCTCCGAAGAATTATCAGGAGATATTGTGATGTGGCATTCATTTACACAAGGACCTAGACTAGAAAGCATACAAAAAACAGCAGATCAATTTATGAAGGATCATCCAAAAGTAAACATAAAAATTGAAACATTTTCATGGAATGATTTTTATACAAAATGGACAACAGGTTTAAACTCAGGAAATGTACCGGACATAAGCACAGCGCTACCTAATCAAGTTATAGAGATGGTAAATTCAGATGCTTTAATCCCGCTCAACGATACGATTGACAAAATAGGTAAAGAAAAATTCAGTAGCAATGCATTAGATGAAGCAAAAGTGCAAGACAACTACTTTTCAATACCACTGTACTCACATGCACAAGTAATGTGGGTTAGAACTGACTTATTGGAAAAATATAATTTAGAAGTGCCCAAAACTTGGGATCAATTATATGAAGCAAGTAAGAAAATGAAGGAAGACGGAGTTTATGGAGTATCTGTTCCGATGGGGACGAATGATTTTATGGCGACAAGATTCCTCAACTTTTATGTAAGAAGTGCTGGCGGAAGCTTACTAACGAAAGATTATAAAGCTGATTTAACAAGTAAGATTGCACAGGACGGTATTAAATACTGGATCAAAATGTATGAAGAAATATCCCCGAAAGACTCCTTAAACTTCAATGTTTTACAACAAGCTACGTTATTTTACCAAGGAAAAACAGCATTTGATTTCAACTCAGGTTTCCATATTGGTGGCGTTCAAGCTAATAGCCCACAATTGTTAAATTCTATTGATGCGTACCCTATTCCAAAAGTAAATGAAGCTGATCCTGATTACGGGATTGAAACATCCAACGTACCTTTGGTTATTTGGAAAAACTCAAAGCACGCTGATGTCGCGAAAGCATTTTTAGAAAAGCTATTTGAAGAGGGCAACTATCTTGAGTTTTTAGATGCAACACCTGTCGGCATGTTACCAACGATTGATAATATTACAGATAATCCTGCTTATAAAGAAAATGAAATAAGAAAGCAATTTGAACATGCTGAAGAAGTAATTACTAAAGCTGTGAAAGAAGGAACAGCTATTGGCTATGAGAATGGTCCAAGTATTCAAGCGGGTATTATGACGAACCGACATATTATTGAAGAAATGTTCCAAGATATTATTTCAAATGGCACAGATTCGATGGAAGCAGCAAAAAAAGCGGAAATGAAGCTCAATGATCTATTCGAAACAGTAGCTGTAAATTAGAGGGAAGTATAAGAAGGCGACGACTCAAGTGGGACAAGCAAGGAAAGAAAATCTGCGGCTAAGTTAGCAAGAAAGTGGCTCTGCTTGCCCACAATCGTCTGCCGATTTCCAATAGACATGTTGGAAAGAAAAATGGAGTTGAATGTTCGTTGGACATAGTAGTCACGCAAAAGTAAAAAGGCGTTTCACTTTTTGCTTTAAAAGAAAGGAGTCAACATGCTAATAAAGAAATTTGATTACGCCCGCTGGCTATTTGTAATGCCAGCAATAATAATTGTCGGTTTACTATTTGTTTACCCATTTTTATCTAGTATTTATTTCAGCTTTACAACGAAAAATTTATTATCACCGAACTATCAATTTGTCGGTCTTGAGAATTATAGAAAAGTATTAGGTGACCCAGATTTTTGGAACTCATTTTTTAATTCATTAAAATGGACTTTCTTTTCTTTAGTCGGTCAAGTTTTAGTTGGCTTTATTTTAGCTCTAGCTATACATAGAATAAAGCGATTTAAATGGTTATATCGAACACTGCTTATTATACCTTGGGCATTTCCAACGATAGTTATCGCCTTTTCATGGCAATGGATATTAAACGGAGTGTACGGTTATTTGCCAAATTTAATCGTCAAATTAGGATTGATGAATAATCCACCTGCATTTTTTACTGATAGTACGTGGGCGTTTGTTTGTTTAGTAGGAATCAATATTTGGTTTGGTGCACCTTTAATCATGGTGAATGTATTATCGGCATTACAAACCGTTCCTCAAGAACAATTTGAAGCGGCTAGAATTGATGGTGCTTCCTCTTGGCAAGTATTTAGGTTTATCACGTTACCCCATATTCGGGTAGTCATTGGCTTATTAGTCGTATTAAGAACAATATGGATTTTTAACAACTTCGATATTGTGTACTTACTAACAGGAGGGGGACCTTCAAATGCCACAACGACACTCCCTATCTTTGCCTATAACCTTGGTTGGGGAACACAGCTATTAGGACGTTCCTCTGCAGTAACAGTATTGCTATTTTTATTCCTTTTAACAATTTGTTTACTTTATTTCTATATTATTAGGAAATGGGAAAAGGAGTCGAAATAAAATGGTTAAAAATAAAAAAACAATTGTAAGTTCATTTCTGTCTCATGCTTTGCTAATAATAGCTACTATTCTTGCCGTATTCCCTTTAGTATGGATTTTCCTCTCCTCGGTTAAAGGCAAAGGTGAGTTAACGCAATTCCCAACAAGATTTTTTCCAAAGGACTTTACATTAGAGTATTTTATCCACGTAATTAGAGATTTACATTTTATAGATAATATCAAAAATAGTTTGTTAATCTCCTTAAGTACAACGGTCATTGCTATTATTATTTCCTCAACCGCAGCGTATGGAATAGTGAGATTTTTTCCGAAATTGGGTTCGATTATGTCGAAATTATTAATCACTACCTATATATTCCCACCTATATTATTAGCCATTCCATACTCTTTAGTAATGGCAACCATTGGTCTAAGTAATAGTCTAATTGGTTTAATTATCGTTTATCTATCATTTAGTGTCCCGTATGCGGTATGGCTATTAGTTGGGTTTTTTCAAACAGTACCCATTGGCATAGAAGAGTCTGCCCAGATTGATGGAGCAAATAAATTTACTATATTTTTTAGAGTTGTGTTACCTATCGTAGCTCCTGGGATTGTTGCTACTGCCATTTATACGTTTATCAATGCATGGAATGAATTTTTGTATGCCTTAATCTTAATTAATGATACTAGCAAAATGACCGTTGCAGTTGCTTTAAGATCATTAAACGGTTCGGAAATTTTGGATTGGGGAGATATGATGGCAGCTTCTGTCATCGTTGTGTTGCCATCGATTATCTTTTTCATTTTTATTCAAAATAAAATTGCAAGTGGGCTTTCGGAAGGTGCCGTTAAATAATTAGATGGAGGTGTTATTTTAATGTTTTAAGTCGGAACATTTAAAATAATGATTATCGTATTATTTTTCGTTTTTAGTACTTTAGGAAGTGCTCCAGTATATGCGAAAGATAGTTCAAATCCTGCTAAATTAGTTTATCAGACAGATAATGGGATATGAGAAATATGATTCTTGGTCGCGCAATGAGCTGCATTTAAAGAACGTTTTAAAGTTTGAAATATTAACATTGGAAGATATATATCAATAATAATTAGGAGGGAATACTCGTGGTGAATTATGCAATAGTGGGTACTGGATACTTTGGTGCGGAATTCGGAAGGTCCATTCTAAAAAACAAGGATGCTAACATTGTTGCCATTTATGATCCTGAGAATGCTAAAGAGGTAAGTGTAGAGTTAAAGGCAGAGGTTTCAACCTCCTTGGATGACTTAGTAACAAGAGAAGATGTGGATTGTGTTGTTGTAGCTTCGCCAAATTATTTGCATAAGGTGCCGGTTGTGAAGGCTGCTGAAAATGGCAAACATGTATTTTGTGAAAAACCTATCGCTTTATGCTATGAAGATTGTAAAGACATGGTGGAAGCTTGTAAAAAGAATAACGTGATATTTTTTGCTGGTCATATTATGAATTTCTTCAATGGTGTGCAGTATGCAAAGAAACTAATCAATGATGGAGAAATCGGGGATATTTTGTTTTGTCATGCGGCAAGAAATGGTTGGGAAGAAAAGCAGCCGGAAGTGTCTTGGAAAAAAATAAGAGAGAAATCAGGTGGGCATTTATATCATCATATTCACGAATTAGATTGTATTCAATTTATTATGGGGGGGCTCCCTCAAAAAGCAACAATGATTGGCGGAAACGTTGCTCATAGAGGTGAGCATTTTGGAAATGAAGATGATATGATTTTTGTCAATTTAGAATTTGAGAATAAAAAGTTTGCGCTACTAGAATGGGGTTCAGCATTTCGATATGGCGAACATTATGTTTTAATCCAAGGAACAAAGGGATACATAAAATTGGATATGTACAATGTAAAAGGAACGTTAAAGGTGGATGGCAAAGAGAAGCATTTTCTTATCCATGAAACACAAGAAGAAGATGACGATCGGACAAGAATTTATAATAGTTCCGAAATGGATGGTGCTATCCAATATGGGAAACCAGGGAAAAGAACGCCTTTATGGCTTTCTTCTGTAATAGACAAAGAAATGAAGTACTTACATCAAGTGCTACAAGGAGCGGAAGTAGGCGAGGAGTTTCAAAAACTTTTAAACGGACAAGCCGCTTTAGAAGCCATTGCAACAGCGGATGCTTGTACACTTTCAATCCTCGAAGATCGAAAAGTAGACCTTTCAGAAATTGTAAAGTAGACAGAAAGCCTGTGATGTCCAGCACAGGCTTTTAGTGAAATACTTGGCAGGTGTTTTTGGAAATAGAATTAACACGGGAAAGGATGTGGAAGTTTCCTATGACTATGCAGAAGAGAAAGATTGCTACAAAGTATTTGCTCGCAGGCTTCATTATTTTTTATGTCATAAAAAGGATTATAAAGTAGGGAGATACTATGACAAGAGAAAAAATATTTAAAGAAATAGAATCACTTTTATTTACAGAAGCTGAGTTTGGAGCACTTTTTGATATTCAAATCGATTATTTAAAGGAAACTGTAAGATTAGATGTGCTTAGTACAAGTAGAAAACGTATTAAAAAGACCATTCTATTATTTGAACAAGTACTTTCTTTGTACGTGTGTAAGTCTGAGGATGCAGGGGGCTTTCGTTTAAACGAGCTAAATGATACAGACGATGCATTATTATCAGAAATCAGCTACCACCCATATGGCTTTGGGAAAATAAATGTGGAAACCATAAATGCCAAATTAAAGGGTATTAAAGAAATTACTTCAAATACTAATTTTTATTTTCAAGTAAACAATAAAGATTATTTCTTTATAGAAGCGAATCGTTTAGTTTTTGAGGGCAAGGTTTTTAAAGATTTAATTGCTCCAGAAAATAAGCTGAAATGGGAAGATGAAAGTTAATTGTCTATAGAAAGATGCGATTGTACGCTGTAATGCAAGAAGCGCATTAGAGGCCTTCATTAATTAAATAAAAAATTTTCAAACTCTCAAGCCAATTGCTTGGGAGTTTTTTGTTTACTTTCTAGCATAGTTCCAACACGAACTTCGTACACTATAACTAAAGGGTGGTGGATATGGGTGAAGCGCTGGCTTGCACTAGGAGTAATTATGCTAATGAGTATAGTGGTCGTGGCATATGAAACGAATGCTTCGGACCGCAACTTCTTCTTACCTGACCCACTTGGTGGCACGAAAATTGTCATTGATGCGGGACATGGTGGTCAGGATGGAGGTGCTTCAAAGGGCGAAGTAATTGAAAAGGACATTACACTTGCAATTGCTCAGCACGTGGAGAAGCAATTAAAGAAGAAGGGCGCAACAGTCGTGATGACGCGTACACAGGATGGAGATGTTATTGATGAACACGCGCCATCAGAAAAATTTGGCACACTAAGGGAACGCAAAAAGCAAGATATCTTTTTAAGGAAGGATATTGTTGCAAAAGAACAGCCGAATATTTTTATTACGATTCATGCCAATGCAATTCCAGAGACAAAATGGCGTGGAGCACAGGTGTTTTATCATAAAGACGGACATGCTGATGGGGAATTGCTAGCCAATAGCATTCAGCAATCGATTCGTACGAAATTACAAAATACAGATCGGGAAGCGTTGGCAATTAAACAAATCTACTTGCTGAAGAAAGCGGAAGTACCTGCCGCATTAGTTGAGACTGGATTTATCAGTAATGATGAGGAACGTGCGCTATTAGTCGATAAAAAATATCAAGAAAAAATGGCAGATGCTATCGTTGAAGGTATTGAAGACTACTTACTTGGGAAAATTGAATAGAGCAACAGCTACTATGTAAATCAAAGCATTATGATATACTAACATTGACAGAAAATAAGGGGAGTGTTCGTCGTGATAACAGAACAACAAGTGCGAGAAATACTGGGACAACTACAAGATCCATTTTTACATAAATCATTAGCAGAAACTGACGGTATTACAAATGTGGCAATTAAAGAAGAAAAAAACCATGTCAGTGTAAAAATTGCGATTGCTAAAACAAATACACCGGAGCAAATGCAACTTCAAATGAAGATTGTAGATGTATTAAAAGAAGCGGGAGCTAACACGGTTGGTATTCGCTTTGAAGAATTATCAGCAGAAAAATTACAAAGTTTCCGTGGCACAGCAACAGAAGCTGAAGCGCAAGATATTTTATCACCACTAAGTACAGTACAAGTGATTTCAATTGCTTCCGGGAAAGGTGGCGTAGGGAAATCTACAGTATCTGTTAACTTAGCGGTAGCGCTAGCCCGTCTAGGAAAAAAAGTAGGTTTAATTGATGCTGATATTTATGGATTCAGTGTACCTGACATGATGGGTGTTACAGATATGCCAAAGGTAGTAGACAATCGTATTTTCCCAGTTGACCGTTTTGGTGTAAAAGTGATCTCAATGGGATTCTTCGTTGAAAATAATGCACCAATCGTTTGGCGTGGACCAATGCTAGGGAAAGTATTAGATCAATTCTTCCGCGATGTAGAATGGGGCGAGCTGGACTATCTTCTATTAGACTTACCACCAGGAACAGGTGATGTAGCTTTAGACATTCATCAAATGTTACCTTCTTCAAAAGAAATTGTTGTAACTACGCCTCACCCAACAGCAGCATTTGTTGCCGCTCGTGCAGGGGCAATGGCTCTACAAACTGACCATGAAATTCTAGGTGTTATTGAAAATATGGCATGGTTTGAGTCGAAATCAGGGGAACGTGAATTTGTATTTGGTCAAGGTGGCGGTGCAAAGTTAACAGAAGAGCTACGTACAGAGCTACTTGGACAAATTCCACTTGGTCAGCCAGATTGGACGGATGAGGAATTTGCGCCTTCCGTATATGCAGAAAAGCATCCAACAGGACAAACGTATATCAATATTGCGACGAAAATCATTCAAAAATTAAATAAATAAACAAAAAAGATTTCCTCAAATTGCTGAGGAAATCTTTTTTGTTTTGTGAAGTTATTGGCCGCTCTGCTTTTTTTCTTTATCTGAGCTGCCGCCACCGTCAGCGCTAGCCTCTTTTTTGTTGCCGCTCTCAGATGAAGTACTCTCACCACTTTTTTTGATAAGCTCCAGCCATTTCGCCTGCATTAGTGGACTTTCAATCGTTTCCTTTACGACTTCCTCCATTTGCTTGCGCAAAGTAGAGGATTTTAAAATCGTCTCCATTTGCTTTTGCATATCAGGCTGACCAAAGAATGATTCCAAATCCTTTTGGTAAGTAGGATCTTTCATGAGTTCCTTCATAATATCCTGTTGTTGCTTTTGCATACTTTTGGCTACAGTTTCTTTGAATTTTGGATCTTCAAAAGTCTTTTTCCAAAAATCCTCTGCTTCTTTTGAAAGCAATGTTTCCTCTGTCGCCTTTTTTACTTCGTCATGTTCTAATATCAATAATTCACGAAAACTCGGCTCCTCTAAAAGCTGTCGCAACGCCTTTTTACCATCCTCTGTTTGTAGAGAGTCAATCATAATTTTTTTTATCTCATCATAAGACATGGTAGAGGTTTTATCTTGTGAACAGGCAGCAAGAAAAAGCGTTAAAATCAGTAATAAAGTCAATTTTCGCATGTAACATCAGCCCTTTCTATAGATAGACTCTTTCAATTATTGTTCACATTTATGATGACTTTATGTATTGCTTGCGAAGAGAAATAGCTTTTTTAACAATGCATTGTTAAAATGATTACAGATATATGAAGAAATTGGGGGACTTTGAGTTGTGACGATACGAAATTGGGCAAAGTTTTTCTTCTTTGCAATGCTCGTTGGTGGCGTAGTCAACGGAATTTTTAGTTTATTTATTCGATGGAGCTTCTTTCAACCATATGTAGCAAATGGTCAATGGGGTGAATTTTTCGCAGGGCTTTTATGGATGGTATTCCTAGGGTTTACAATGAGTGTAATTGCCCAAGCAGGGTTTTTCGCCTATCTAACACTGCATCAAGTAGGTGTTAACATTTTTAGAACGCTAACGCTATGGAATTGGGTACAGCTATTATTGATTGCTGTTACCATCTTTGATATTGTGTTCTTCCGTTTTGTACCGGGTGTTAAAGATGGACAAAGCTGGGTATTCTATTTGGGACTTTTAATCGTTTTAATTTTTGCATCAGTAGCAACAGCCATGCAAAAAGTGAAAATGACTGGAAAAAAACATGTTTTAGTGTCCGCATTATTTTTTATGATTGTTATTACAACATTAGAGTGGACAATCGCATTAATGGGACGTGATGAAAATATTAACGAATATGTTGCCTTATTATTATTCCCATTACTAGCTGTAAATGCATATCAATTATTAGTATTACCAAAATACAATGCAAAATCTGACGAAGATCGCCGAAAATTAGAAGAGCGTCGAAAAGCGCGCCTTAATCAAGCAAAAAATGCATAATGAATAAAAAATTGAGTAGCCTCAAAGATAGATGAGGCTACTTTTTTATGGGGTTTTTTTAGATTGAACTGAGTAACCGAATATATTTTCTTCAATAGACATAAATTTATTTTGCTGCAATAAAGTATTTAATGCTTTAAAAGAAACATTACTGTCTTGATGCAATGAAGTAAATAAGAAATCTCCTTTCTGTAATTGAGGCGTTTTTTCTCCTTGCCAAATGAGGGATGGCGACAGAATGTTTACTTGTTTTTGAAATAAGCTCTTTTGCAATTCCTGAGAATATTGATGATTTCTTGTGGCAAACCAAAGTGGTGTAGCCTTTAAATATTTTTCATAAGTTTCAACATCCTTTTGTATTAAGGCAATATCTATTGGTTTTTCTACTGAATCTTCAGGACCTAATAATCCTGTAGGTAGTTTCCTCTCTTGTATCACTTTAATATGCTCTGGTGAGCGTTCAATCCATGCAGCATCTAAAAGTAGAAGCGGATAAGGTGCTTTTACGTTTTTTAACCAATCTAACAACGCGTCATCAGAAAAAGAAATTTCGACAATAAGAGAAGTACCATAATGTCCTTTTGTTACAACAGTTGGTGCATTAGCGATATTAAATACAGAAATCATCGTAGAATTTAGCGGTTTGATAAAGACAAATAATATTACTATTAAACCCAGTGATATCAACGTTTTACGAATCATATTAAAGACCCCATTTCTATATTTTTAAAACGACAAAATAACCTCTTTAAAAAAACTTATGATTTTATGTTGACTTTCATGATTAATCGATGTTATTATGTATAAGTCGCCAAGAGATGACGCGACAAACGAAACAAAATGAACCTTGAAAACTGAACAAGCAAAACGTAATCAATATAGTTTTTATTAGCTATCTTATGTTAGTGAACGAAACAAAATTTTGGACATCAAAATTGATGCCAGCAAAACAATTTGAGCTAATCAAATTTCTTTTATGGAGAGTTTGATCCTGGCTCAGGACGAACGCTGGCGGCGTGCCTAATACATGCAAGTCGAGCGAACAGAGAAGGAGCTTGCTCCTTTGACGTTAGCGGCGGACGGGTGAGTAACACGTGGGCAACCTACCCTATAGTTTGGGATAACTCCGGGAAACCGGGGCTAATACCGAATAATCTATTGTCCCTCATGGGACAATACTGAAAGACGGTCTCGGCTGTCGCTATAGGATGGGCCCGCGGCGCATTAGCTAGTTGGTGAGGTAACGGCTCACCAAGGCAACGATGCGTAGCCGACCTGAGAGGGTGATCGGCCACACTGGGACTGAGACACGGCCCAGACTCCTACGGGAGGCAGCAGTAGGGAATCTTCCACAATGGGCGAAAGCCTGATGGAGCAACGCCGCGTGAGTGAAGAAGGATTTCGGTTCGTAAAACTCTGTTGTAAGGGAAGAACAAGTACAGTAGTAACTGGCTGTACCTTGACGGTACCTTATTAGAAAGCCACGGCTAACTACGTGCCAGCAGCCGCGGTAATACGTAGGTGGCAAGCGTTGTCCGGAATTATTGGGCGTAAAGCGCGCGCAGGTGGTTTCTTAAGTCTGATGTGAAAGCCCACGGCTCAACCGTGGAGGGTCATTGGAAACTGGGAGACTTGAGTGCAGAAGAGGATAGTGGAATTCCAAGTGTAGCGGTGAAATGCGTAGAGATTTGGAGGAACACCAGTGGCGAAGGCGACTATCTGGTCTGTAACTGACACTGAGGCGCGAAAGCGTGGGGAGCAAACAGGATTAGATACCCTGGTAGTCCACGCCGTAAACGATGAGTGCTAAGTGTTAGGGGGTTTCCGCCCCTTAGTGCTGCAGCTAACGCATTAAGCACTCCGCCTGGGGAGTACGGTCGCAAGACTGAAACTCAAAGGAATTGACGGGGGCCCGCACAAGCGGTGGAGCATGTGGTTTAATTCGAAGCAACGCGAAGAACCTTACCAGGTCTTGACATCCCGTTGACCACTGTAGAGATATAGTTTTCCCTTCGGGGACAACGGTGACAGGTGGTGCATGGTTGTCGTCAGCTCGTGTCGTGAGATGTTGGGTTAAGTCCCGCAACGAGCGCAACCCTTGATCTTAGTTGCCATCATTTAGTTGGGCACTCTAAGGTGACTGCCGGTGACAAACCGGAGGAAGGTGGGGATGACGTCAAATCATCATGCCCCTTATGACCTGGGCTACACACGTGCTACAATGGACGATACAAACGGTTGCCAACTCGCGAGAGGGAGCTAATCCGATAAAGTCGTTCTCAGTTCGGATTGTAGGCTGCAACTCGCCTACATGAAGCCGGAATCGCTAGTAATCGCGGATCAGCATGCCGCGGTGAATACGTTCCCGGGCCTTGTACACACCGCCCGTCACACCACGAGAGTTTGTAACACCCGAAGTCGGTGAGGTAACCTTTTGGAGCCAGCCGCCGAAGGTGGGATAGATGATTGGGGTGAAGTCGTAACAAGGTAGCCGTATCGGAAGGTGCGGCTGGATCACCTCCTTTCTAAGGATTTTAACGGAATGTTTCGTTTAGAACGAAACAATGATTACGTTTTTGCTGTTCAGTTTTGAAGGTTCATTCTTCTGAATGAAACACTTCAAAATTTGTTCTTTGAAAACTGGATAAAACGACATTGAAATTGTAACAAACACATTTATTTTTTTAAGTTTTTTATAGGCTTAATAACGAAATAGGGTTTCAAGACACAAGCAGTTCTAGGAAGCGAACGAGTGAGTGAAGGAGCGTACTTACGTACGTGACTGATTGAACGAGAGAAGCTGACAACGAAATGCGCAGTGGATTGGAAGCCGATAGGTTAAGTTATTAAGGGCGCACGGCGAATGCCTTGGCACTAGGAGCCGAAGAAGGACGGCACTAACACCGATATGCTTCGGGGAGCTGTAAGTGAGTTTTGATCCGGAGATTTCCGAATGGGGGAACCCACTACGTTTAATCGCGTAGTATCTTGACGTGAATACATAGCGTCTTGAAGGCAGACCCAGGGAACTGAAACATCTAAGTACCTGGAGGAAGAGAAAGAAAAATCGATTCCCTGAGTAGCGGCGAGCGAAACGGGAAGAGCCCAAACCAAGAGGCTTGCCTCTTGGGGTTGTAGGACACTCTATACGGAGTTACAAAGGAATGAGTTAGATGAAGCGACTTGGAAAGGTCCGCCAGAGCAGGTAAAAGCCCTGTAGTCGAAAGTTCGTTCCCTCCAGAGTGGATCCTGAGTACGGCGGAACACGTGAAATTCCGTCGGAATCCGGGAGGACCATCTCCCAAGGCTAAATACTACCTAGTGACCGATAGTGAACCAGTACCGTGAGGGAAAGGTGAAAAGCACCCCGGAAGGGGAGTGAAAGAGATCCTGAAACCGTGTGCCTACAAGTAGTTAGAGCCCGTTAATGGGTGATAGCGTGCCTTTTGTAGAATGAACCGGCGAGTTACGATTACGTGCGAGGTTAAGCTTTAGAAGGCGGAGCCGCAGCGAAAGCGAGTCTGAATAGGGCGAATTAGTACGTGGTCGTAGACCCGAAACCAGGTGATCTACCCATGTCCAGGGTGAAGGTGAGGTAACACTTACTGGAGGCCCGAACCCACGCACGTTGAAAAGTGCGGGGATGAGGTGTGGGTAGCGGAGAAATTCCAATCGAACTTGGAGATAGCTGGTTCTCTCCGAAATAGCTTTAGGGCTAGCCTCGTGATGAGAATACTGGAGGTAGAGCACTGTTTGGACTAGGGGGCCATCCCGGTTTACCGAATTCAGACAAACTCCGAATGCCAGATATTTATACACGGGAGTCAGACTGCGAGTGATAAGATCCGTAGTCAAAAGGGAAACAGCCCAGACCACCAGCTAAGGTCCCAAAGTAATCGTTAAGTGGAAAAGGATGTGGCGTTGCACAGACAACCAGGATGTTGGCTTAGAAGCAGCCATCATTTAAAGAGTGCGTAATAGCTCACTGGTCGAGTGACGCTGCGCCGAAAATGTATCGGGGCTAAACGATTCACCGAAGCTGTGGATTGACATCTACGATGTCAGTGGTAGGAGAGCGTTCTAAGTGCGTTGAAGTCAGACCGGAAGGACTGGTGGAGCGCTTAGAAGTGAGAATGCCGGTATGAGTAGCGAAAGACGGGTGAGAATCCCGTCCACCGTATGACTAAGGTTTCCTGAGGAAGGCTCGTCCGCTCAGGGTTAGTCGGGACCTAAGCCGAGGCCGATAGGCGTAGGCGATGGACAACAGGTTGATATTCCTGTACCACCTCCTCACCGTTTGAGAAATGGGGGGACGCAGTAGGATAGGGTAAGCGCGCCGTTGGTTGTGCGCGTCCAAGCAGTAAGGCGTGTGTGTAGGCAAATCCGCACACTGTAACGTTGAGCTGTGATGGCGAGTCCGTATGGACGAAGTTCCTGATTTCACACTGCCAAGAAAAGCCTCTATCGAGGTGAGAGGTGCCCGTACCGCAAACCGACACAGGTAGTCGAGGAGAGAATCCTAAGGTGTGCGAGAGAACTCTCGTTAAGGAACTCGGCAAAATGACCCCGTAACTTCGGGAGAAGGGGTGCTCTTGAGCGTGCAAGCGCATGAGAGCCGCAGTGAATAGGCCCAGGCGACTGTTTAGCAAAAACACAGGTCTCTGCAAAACCGTAAGGTGACGTATAGGGGCTGACGCCTGCCCGGTGCTGGAAGGTTAAGAGGAGTGGTTAGCGCAAGCGAAGCTGCGAATTGAAGCCCCAGTAAACGGCGGCCGTAACTATAACGGTCCTAAGGTAGCGAAATTCCTTGTCGGGTAAGTTCCGACCCGCACGAAAGGCGTAACGATCTGGGCACTGTCTCAACGAGAGACTCGGTGAAATTATAGTACCTGTGAAGATGCAGGTTACCCGCGACAGGACGGAAAGACCCCGTGGAGCTTTACTGTAGCCTGATATTGAATTTTGGTACAACTTGTACAGGATAGGTAGGAGCCAGAGATCTCGGAGCGCCAGCTTCGAAGGAGGCGTCGGTGGGATACTACCCTGGTTGTATTGAAATTCTAACCCATGCCCCTTAGCGGGGCAGGAGACAGTGTCAGGCGGACAGTTTGACTGGGGCGGTCGCCTCCTAAAAGGTAACGGAGGCGCCCAAAGGTTCCCTCAGAATGGTTGGAAATCATTCGTAGAGTGTAAAGGCACAAGGGAGCTTGACTGCGAGACCTACAAGTCGAGCAGGGTCGAAAGACGGGCTTAGTGATCCGGTGGTTCCGCATGGAAGGGCCATCGCTCAACGGATAAAAGCTACCCCGGGGATAACAGGCTTATCTCCCCCAAGAGTCCACATCGACGGGGAGGTTTGGCACCTCGATGTCGGCTCATCGCATCCTGGGGCTGTAGTCGGTCCCAAGGGTTGGGCTGTTCGCCCATTAAAGCGGTACGCGAGCTGGGTTCAGAACGTCGTGAGACAGTTCGGTCCCTATCCGTCGTGGGCGTAGGAAATTTGAGAGGAGCTGTCCTTAGTACGAGAGGACCGGGATGGACACACCGCTGGTGTACCAGTTGTCTTGCCAAAGGCATCGCTGGGTAGCTATGTGTGGACGGGATAAGTGCTGAAAGCATCTAAGCATGAAGCCCCCCTCAAGATGAGATTTCCCATTACGCAAGTAAGTAAGATCCCTCAAAGACGATGAGGTAGATAGGTTCGAGGTGGAAGTGTGGTGACACATGGAGCTGACGAATACTAATCGATCGAGGACTTAACCAAAAAGTTTGAAACATTCAATGCACCGTTTATCCAGTTTTGAAAGAACAACCTTTCAATTAAATACTGTCTAGTGATGATGGCAAAGAGGTCACACCCGTTCCCATACCGAACACGGAAGTTAAGCTCTTTAGCGCCGATGGTAGTTGGGGGCTTCCCCCTGTGAGAGTAGGACGTCGCTAGGCGCAAAAAGTCGCTGCTGATACACTCAGTAGTGGCTTTTTTTAATTTCTTTCATTATGTGAAATATGACTATAGAGAGGCCATTAAACATGGCAAACTGTAAATTCATTTAAAAAGAATGGAGACATTTCACCATAATGCGTGAAATGTCTCCAAAATTGTTTTTTAAACAGTAGTCGCACGTAATTCAATACGACGAATTTTGCCCGATGTGGTCTTAGGAAGCTCATCTAAAAAGACAATACTACGAGGGTATTTATATGGTGCTGTTAGCGCTTTAACATGCTCTTGAAGTTCTTTTATTAATTCGTCCTCATCACGTCCTCTAAAGCTCTCACGTAAGATTACAAACGCTTTTACTATATGCCCTCTAATTTCATCTGGTGCAGCAACAACTGCACATTCTTGTACAGCCTCGTGTTTGTTTAAAGCATCTTCCACTTCAAATGGTCCAATTGTGTAGCCTGATGAGATAATAATGTCATCTCCACGTCCTTCAAACCAGAAGTATCCATCCTCATCACATTTTGCTTGGTCACCTGTAATATACCACTCACCTCTAAAGGCAGCTTGCGTGCGTTCAGGCTCACGGTAATATTCCTTGAATAAGGCAGGCGATGATTTATGGACAGCGATGTCTCCGACTTCTCCTACGGGTGCTTCATTACCTTCATGGTCTATAATACGTACAATATTTCCTGGTGTAGGAACACCCATAGAACCAGGTCGTAACTCTGTGTTTTCAAGCGTACCTATTAATAATGTATTTTCTGTTTGTCCATAACCATCTCGTACTTTCAGACCGAAATTGTTCATAAATGTTTCAATAACTGGACGATTTAATGGCTCACCTGCAGAAACAGCACTTCTTAATGAAGCTAAGTTGTAATCTTTAAGATTATCAATCTTTGCCATAATACGATATTCTGTCGGGGTGCAACATAGCACATTGACTTTTTCGTCCTGTAGGAGTTGAAGATACGTATGAGGTTCAAAACTACCATGATAGACAAAAGCCGTTGCTCCTAACATAATTGTCGATAAAAATGGACTCCAAATCCATTTTTGCCAGCCTGGTGCTGCAGTAGCCCAGACTAAGTCCCCTTCACGTACACAAAGCCATTTGGAAGCTGCTGTTCGAATATGCGCATAGCCCCAGCCATGAGAGTGAACCACCCCTTTAGGTTTACCCGTTGTGCCTGAAGTATAAGATAGGAATGCCATATCATCGCGTTTTGTCGCAACAGCTGTAAAGCTTGTAGGTTGCTTTTCAGCTAATGCATCTAAAGAAATCCAATTGTTCATAGCGTTGCCAATTACTAATTTATTATCCAATGCTGCAACGGAAGAAGTAATTTTATCTACTTCACTAGTGAAAGCCTCGTAGGCAATAACAGCAGTTGCAGAAGAGTGTTCCATACGATATTCTAAATCACTTGCGCGTAACATCTCTGAACAAGAGATCGGAACAATACCTGCTTTTAAACAGCCAAGGAAAACAAAATAAGCTTCTGGTAGGCGGGGAATAATGACTAAAACACGATCCCCTTTTTGTAATCCTCTCTCCGTAAAAGCATTCGCGTATTGATTCATTTTTTGAATAAGATCGGCATAAGAAATTGTACGTCGGTTTTGTTGTGCATCCAACCATCTTATAGCTTGGCGATCACTATCTTGGGAGAATTTCTCTAATTCCTCCGTGATGTTGTAAAGCTCTGGTGCAATTAAATCCTTTGTTACCATATGAACATTCCTCCCCAAAACAAATTTAATAGAAAATTCGTAAAACTATTTTTATTTTAACAATTACAATAATATACAGCAAGAATATTTGATACATTAAATAGAAATATTAGATTTAATAGAGAACTATTGAGGTTTGATATACGTCAATTCGAAAATTATGCAATAAATTAAATAATTTTGTTGAAAAAGTATTGCATAATTTAGAATGCTTGCTATAATAATAAATGTACTTAAGAGGTTGTCAAAACCAAATTAAATAGTATTGTTCCGAAGTAGCTCAGTTGGTAGTAGCACCTGACTGTTAATCAGGTTGTCGCAGGTTCGAGTCCTGCCTTCGGAGCCATTTTTTTGCACTTTTTTAACTAATTTATAATTTAAAAAAGAAATTTTTAAAAAATACTTGCATCAAAATGAAAATGATGTTAATATAAATCTTGTCTTGTTTGAGACATAATAAATGGCCCCTTGGTCAAGCGGTTAAGACACCGCCCTTTCACGGCGGTAACACGGGTTCGAATCCCGTAGGGGTCACCATTTTCAAAACATCGTAGTAATGCATAGGCTTAAAAAGATAAATAAACTGTGAAGAAATAACACCTGTTTCTATGGAGGATTAGCTCAGCTGGGAGAGCATCTGCCTTACAAGCAGAGGGTCGGCGGTTCGAGCCCGTCATCCTCCACCATATAGTGTTTTTTCGGAGGGGTAGCGAAGTGGCTAAACGCGGCGGACTGTAAATCCGCTCCTTAGGGTTCGGCGGTTCGAATCCGTCCCCCTCCACCAGTTTTATTTATTTAAATGATTGGGGTATAGCCAAGCGGTAAGGCAACGGATTTTGATTCCGTCATGCCTAGGTTCGAATCCTAGTACCCCAGCCATTTTTTCTTTTATGAGCCATTAGCTCAGTTGGTAGAGCATCTGACTTTTAATCAGAGGGTCGAAGGTTCGAGTCCTTCATGGCTCACTTTTCTATATATTAAATTCAAAAGTGTAACATTAACTACAGATACTAATCTCTTGCTGAAAACAGCAGGAGATTTTTTTTACGTATTAAATGAATAAATATACAATTTATTGTTGGGTTGAGCCAAGTGTATTGTAGGCTTTACAATAGTCTTATCACCAAAAGGGGGTATAAAAATATGAATAAACAACAAGTATCAATTATTGGAGTACCAACAGATTACGGACAAACACGAAGAGGGGTTGACATGGGACCAAGTGCAATTCGATATGCGGGCGTTGTAGAGCGATTAGAGGCAATCGGACACGAGGTACATGATCAGGGAGATATACTTGTTAGTCAAAAGCATGATAGTAAAGAAGTTGATAAACAGCTATTAAATTTAGAGGAAGTTATAGATATCAGTACCACATTAGCTAACCAAGTACATGAAGTGTTAGAACAAAAAAAATTTCCGCTTGTATTTGGCGGTGATCATAGTATTGCAATCGGTACGCTTGCAGGACTTGGAGAGCACTTCCAAAACTTAGGTATTATCTGGTTTGATGCACATGCCGATCTGAATACACCTGAAACAACACCATCTGGTAATATTCACGGTATGCCACTTGCGGTTAGTATTGGATTGGGTCATGAACGTCTTGTACAAATTCGAAACTATGCACCAAAGGTTAAGCCTGAAAATGTCATTATTATCGGTGCACGTTCAGTAGATCCGGGGGAACGTGAGCTAATTCGCCAACAAGGTATTAAGGTCTATACAATGCATGAAATTGATCGACTTGGTATGACGCGTGTGATGGAAGATGCAATCGCTTACTTACAAGAACGTAAAGTAGACGGTTTACATTTATCGTTAGATTTAGATGGTCTAGACCCGCTTTATACACCAGGAGTGGGAACGCCGGTGCCTGGCGGTATATCGTATCGTGAAAGTCATTTAGCAATGGAAATGCTACAAGAATCAGGGATGTTAACATCTGCTGAATTTGTTGAGGTGAATCCTATACTAGACGAGAAAAATAAAACGGCAGATGTGGCAGTAGCATTAATAGGTTCTTTGTTTGGTGAGACACTAGTTTAATGTAAATTGTGAAAAAAATGTTTATCGCCACATCGTTTAAAAAACTTTTGTTATAATTGAATATAAATTGAAACTTTTCTTATAGTCGGGTCGTATAGTATAAGACAGTTGTAAAGGTGGAGAAGTAAACACAATGGATGCGTTAGTAAATAAGAGAATAAAACAAGTGCTTAAAGGCGATCAAAACGCATTTGCCGATATTGTG
This sequence comes from Lysinibacillus sp. C5.1, assembly GCF_016350185.1. NCBI lineage: Bacteria > Bacillati > Bacillota > Bacilli > Caryophanales > Bacillaceae > Lysinibacillus > Lysinibacillus sp. C5.1. Next base: position 4,476,225 of record NZ_CP066226.1, on the reverse strand, counting down.
AGTCTCTATCAGCACAAACTGTACCAAGTATGCTACCGAATGTTAGGAAACAAGCAAGAATCTGAGGATATTGCACAAGAAGCATTTGTTCGCGCTTATATGAACTTGCATACTTTTGATCAAAAAAGAAAATTTTCGACGTGGCTTTATCGCATTGCGACGAACCTCTGCATAGACCGTATTAGAAAGAAAAAGCCGGATTATTATTTAGATGCGGAGGTAGCTGGTACAGAAGGGCTCGATATGTATTCGCAGATTGCAGCAGATGACCAACTACCAGAGGAACAGTTAGAGCAGATGGAGCTACAAGATCGTATTCAATATGAGATTGGACGATTGCCGGATAAATATCGTTCAGTTATAGTATTGAAATATATCGAAGAATTATCGTTACAGGAAATCAGTGAAATTTTGGATATGCCTCTTGGGACAGTGAAAACGAGAATTCACCGCGGACGTGAAGCATTACGAAAGCAATTAAACAATCTGTAGGAGGGGGAGCGTCATGAATATTTGTCCAGAGCATATTATTGATTATATGCATGATTATTTAGACGGTGACATTAGTCGTGAGCATGAGCAAGAGTTGAAACAACATTTGCAATCATGCGGTGATTGCAAGCAATTGATGCAAGAATTGAGTGAAACGATCGCCTTTGTGAAGAGTGCTTCCCATATTACAGCACCTCCGGATTTCGAAGCTGCGGTGATGGCACGTTTACCGAAACCCAAAAGTCGTGTAGGTATGCAAAAATGGATTCGTCGTCATCCGTTCTTTGTGGCAGCAGCAGTTTTCTGTTTATTTATGAGTGCTACTTTATTAGGTAGTTTCATGGATGATCAAAACTTCTCGGTCTCCAAACAACCAAACCTTGTTGTAGAAGGACAAACGGTTATTGTTCCAGAAGGAGAGGTCGTAAAAGGCGATATCGTCGTCAAAAATGGCGACTTACTTGTTGAGGGTGAAGTAGATGGCAATGTAACGATTATTAACGGTCAGTATATGGCATCTTCAGCAGTCGTTTCAGGCAATATCGAGGAAATTGACGAAGCATTCGAATGGTTATGGTATACTATCAAAAATTCCGTCAAGGCAGCAATGACATTTGAGGAAAAAGAAACTAAATAGAACTCTATACGTCCTACATGGTAGTGCACGGTAGAGGATGAAAAGTCTACTCATATGGGTAGACTTTTCATTTGAAAAAAGTTACATTTGAAAAGAATGTGCTATACTTAAATGTGTATGGATTCGCAATGAAAAGTGGGGGATGCCACGTGCAAATTATCGAACAATTCACGGATTTAACACCAGTGAATATTGCTATTAACTTCATAGATGTACTGCTCGTTTGGTACGTTGTTTATAAAATTTTAACCCTCATTAAAGGGACGAAAGCTGTCCAACTATTGAAAGGCATTTTCGTCATAATTATTGCACGTATCGCAACAGACTTTTTAGGGTTAGAAACTTTGGGGTGGATGCTAAAGCAAGTAATCGAGTTTGGTTTCTTGGCCATCATTATCATCTTCCAACCGGAAATACGACGAGGTCTAGAACAAATTGGACGAGGAAAGCTTTTCCAACGTTCGACAAGTCAAGAAGAAGAAGAGCAAACAAGACTGATTGAGGCCATGAAGAAGTCGGTTAGCTATATGGCAAAACGCCGAATTGGTGCATTAATTTCTATAGAAAAAGACACAGGCTTGAATGAATATATTGAAACGGGAATAGGTCTAAATGCAGAAGTTTCTTCTGAATTGCTTATTAACATTTTTATACCGAATACACCATTACATGATGGTGCAGTCATTATGCAGAAAGATAAGGTTACAGCAGCAGCTTGCTATTTACCACTTTCGGAAAGTCCGTTTATTTCAAAGGAACTTGGCACACGACATCGTGCAGCTCTTGGGCTTAGTGAAGTAACAGATGCGATTACGATTATCGTATCAGAGGAAACGGGAGCTATTAGTATTACGTTAAATGGAAATCTACATCGCAATCTTTCTCTAGAGGAATTCGAAACACTGTTACGCAAAATGTGGTTCGGATCAGCACAAGAATCGAATGCAGCCTCTAAGTTGACTTGGAGGGGGAAAAAGAATGGATAAAATGATGGATAGCCCATGGGTATTGCGAATCATTGCGCTTTTTCTAGCGTGCTTACTATTTTTCTCTGTTCGGACCGAGTTAGCTTCTACAGATAAAACTGCGATGACTGAACAGGTTGAAGTCATTCGAGATGTACCCGTAGAAGTTTATTATGATGATGATAGTCTCATCGTGACGGGTATTCCAAAAACAGTGAATGTCACGGTAAGGGGACCAAAACAAATCGCCTTACAAGCAAAATTAGTGAAAGATTTCTCAGTATTTGTAAATTTAAATGATTTATTAATTGGTGAGCATAGCGTTGAACTACAATACGAAAATATTTCTGATAAGTTGCAAGTGACGCTAGACCCAGCAAAAGTGAATGTAAATATAGAGGAAAAAGTCACACAAGAGTTCCGTGTAGATCCGGAAATGAATAATCGTTTAATAGATGAAGGATATTACTTAAAAGGAATGTCTGCTAACCCAGCAACTGTGTTTGTAACAGGGGCAAAAAGTGCTATTGAAAGCATTAGCTATGTGAAAGCGACTGTTACGGGTGAACAAGGCTTGAAACAACCTTTCTCTCAAGCGGCGGCTGTTAAAGTATTAGATCGCGATTTAAATAAATTAGATGTGATAATAGAACCAGAACAGGTTAAGGTACGGGTAGATATTGCTGAATATAGCAAAGAACTTCCTGTTACGATAAAGGAAACGGGCAAAGCAGCAGAAGGGATTACCATTAATCAATTAACCCTTGATACTACTAGCTTAAGGCTATTTGGCAAGAAATCCATTATTGATGTTTTAACCGAAGTACCTGTTGAAGTGGATTTATCAAAAATCACGGAATCGAAAACGTATGAATTTGATGTGAAATTACCAGAGGGTGCGACTAAAGTATCTCAACAGAAAGTTAAAATTAAAGCGAATGTTACAAAGGCAGAGAAAGCCGAAAAGGTAGATCAGGTGGATCCAGTAGAACCGGTGGAAAAGGAAACGATTGCTAATCCTACAGAGACAAATCCTGAACCTGTGACAGAAGATATTGATTCTTAAACAATAACTGACTATAATTTTAACTTGATTCATATATGAGATTTCCTGTCTCTATAAATTGTGTGATCCAGCAAAGCGATAATGCTGATGAACATAATGGCTCAAGTTAGCACTTGTATAATTCCGTTATAGTGAATGTGCGACACTTGAGTACTGACATCTTTTTGCCTTAGAGCCTCTGAAAGTGATTTAAAGAGGCCTAAATACTAGTAGATAAATAAAAAATAGACTTTTCCAAAAGTAAGCAGACGAGCCGTCCGATTGTCCGCAGGAAATAAGCATGATGCGGTCGTCTTGCATTGAAGGAGAGAACAATTAGAATGGGTAAATATTTTGGAACAGATGGCGTCCGTGGCGTCGCGAATAGTGAATTAACACCGGAGTTTGCATTTAAACTAGGCCGTGTAGGTGGCTATGTTTTAACAAAGGATGCAACAGGGCGTCCAAAGGTATTAATTGGTCGTGACACACGTATTTCAGGCGAAATGCTTGAAGGTGCACTAGTAGCTGGGCTTTTATCAATTGGCGTAGAGGTAATGCGTCTTGGTGTAATTTCTACACCGGGTGTTGCTTATCTTTCCCGAATTATGAGTGCAGATGCAGGCGTCATGATTTCAGCTTCACATAACCCAGTTGCCGACAATGGCATTAAATTTTTTGGTCCCGATGGTTTCAAGTTAACTGATGCTCAAGAAGCAGAAATTGAAGCAATTCTTGATGCTCAAGAAGATACATTACCACGTCCAATCGGTGCAGATCTAGGCATTGTAAGTGACTATTTCGAAGGTGGACAAAAGTATATTCAATACCTAAAGCAAACGGTAGATGAAGAATTTGATGGTATTCATGTAGCGCTAGATTGCGCACATGGTGCAACATCATCATTGGCAACTCATTTATTTGCCGACTTAGAAGCAGACATTTCAACAATGGGTGCTTCCCCAACAGGTCTGAACATTAATGACGGTGTTGGTTCAACACATCCAGAAGGTCTTGCTGCATTTGTGACTGAAAAAGGTGCAGATGTTGGTTTAGCATTCGATGGAGATGGCGATCGTCTTATTGCAGTAGACGAAAAAGGTAAAATTGTTGACGGTGACCAAATTATGTTTATCATTGGTAAACACTTAAATGCAGTTGGTCGTTTGAAAAAGCAAACAATTGTCTCAACAGTGATGAGTAATATGGGCTTCTACAAGGCTGTTGAAGAAAACGGCATGCATAGCGTACAAACGGCTGTAGGCGATCGTTACGTTGTGGAAGAAATGCGTGCTAATGAATACAATCTTGGCGGAGAGCAATCTGGTCATATTGTGTTCTTAGACTTTAATACAACGGGTGATGGCTTGCTAACAGGTATTCAACTCGTTAGTATTATGAAAGCTACTGGCAAAAAGTTATCAGAGCTTGCAGCAGAAATGACAATCTTCCCGCAACGTTTAGTCAATGTACGTGTAACAGACAAGCATGCAGTGACGGAAAATGCTAAGGTTGCAGCTGTAATAGCAGAAGTTGAATCAGATATGGCTGGAAACGGTCGTATTTTAGTACGTCCTTCTGGCACTGAGCCACTTGTTCGTGTAATGGTGGAAGCTGCTACAGAAACGGATTGCGAAATTTATGTAGAACGTATTGCCAATGTAGTACGTACGGAAATGGGTTTAACATAATAATTATAAATTACGCGATCTCCCACTATTGGGAGGTCGTTTTTTATGTTTGAAATTTTTGAAGGAGGGAAGTATAAAACAGAGTCACAATAAACAAGGGGTGTTTAATTTATATGGCTAAAATTGCAACAGTAATAACAGATATGTTTGAAGACGTGGAGTATACAAGTCCAAAGGCAGCATTAGAGGCTGCCGGGCATGAGGTCATTACAATTGACATTGAAGCAGGAAAAGAAGTTGAAGGTAAACATGGTGAAAAAGTGAAAATTGATAAGGGAATCGAGGAAGTTCATGCTTCAGAGTTTGATGCACTGTTTATTCCAGGTGGCTTTTCACCGGATATTTTACGTGCAGATGATCGCATTGTAGCCTTCGTCAAAACGTTTATGGATGACATGAAGCCAACCTTTGCAATTTGTCACGGGCCACAGCTACTGATTACAGCCAAAACATTAAATGGACGTGATGCAACAGGCTATAAATCCATACAAGTAGACTTGGAAAATGCAGGTGCTATTTTCCATGACGAAGAAGTATTTGTTTGTCAAAAACAATTAGTAACAAGTCGTACACCTAAAGATTTACCAGCTTTTAACCGAGAAATTGTGAAATTACTTGCAAGCAAAGAGAGCTAAGCGTCGTTCCTTTTTTAGAGGCCGGAATATAACCTTAAAATATTAAATAGTGGTACATTAGTGTTGATAAATTTTCGCTAATAAATAATAAATAAAAAAGAAAAACTAGTTGTTGGTAGCAAAGGCGGTGACTCCTGCTCAGAACGCACACAGCGTAAGATGCGGTATTCAAGGTTGCGGCTTACTGTGCTGAGCGGAAAGCACCGCCGAAGCGGACAACAACGACACAGTAAAAAAGTGTTAGATTGGTGGCGGTCAATCTAACACTTTTTCACTTTTGTCCCAGCCATTTTGCTATTGTTATACAATCATGCTGGCATTTCTCATCTTACACTTTGATAGTTTGTCACAAAAAAAGTAGCTAAGGGTTATTTTTAATAACGAAAATTTGACGAATAGCATATGATTGAGTATTATGGAGAAGCTGACGGCTTGGGTGACCTTGTCCGCTTAGCAAGTGCTAAAGGAGGAAAGGAAGCACAAAAATCGGAAAACAATTATAGCGCCTGAGCTGAAGAAATTGGACGAAGACATCTTCAGCAGACGAGGTGGAGGTTTATCGAAAATTCGGCGGATGCCTCCCGATCGACATACCCGATTGTCATTTTTCATTTTGAAAGCATTTGAGTGATTGAATGTACAGAAAATGGAGAAGGTATAAGTAGAGCAATAGATAAATAGGAAAACTTCACGTATCGAGCAAAGCACTATTTTAGATAGCTGAAATAGTCTGAGGACGTGCGCGCATAAGTATGTTTATTTTCGTTTTGAAAATAAGCGGTACTGTTTACGCCCACCGAAAAATTTCGATAGGCTGAGGTCTAGTTTGTCATTGCGTTAATATGACAATATCGGAGGAAATATAATATGTGTGGAATTGTAGGATATATTGGTGAATCAGATGCTAAGGAAATTTTATTAAAAGGTTTAGAGAAGCTAGAGTACCGTGGCTATGACTCAGCAGGTATCGCTGTACGCAACGAAGAAGGCGTAACAATCTTCAAGGAAAAAGGTCGTATCGCTGATTTACGTGGAGCAGTAGACGAGGATGTAGCGGCTAAAGTAGGGATCGGTCATACACGTTGGGCAACGCACGGAGTACCTAACCGTTTAAACGCGCACCCTCATCAAAGCGCATCAGGTCGTTTTACGATTGTGCATAATGGTGTAATTGAAAACTATCATTTATTACAAAAAACATACTTAAAAGGCATCCCAATGAAATCTGACACGGATACAGAAGTAATCGTGCAGTTAGTAGAGCTATTTGTGAAAGATGGACTGCAAACAGCAGAGGCGTTCCGTAAAACATTATCTCTACTACACGGCTCTTATGCACTTGCATTATTAGATGCTGAAGCGGCTGATACAATTTTTGTGGCGAAAAACAAATCACCACTTCTTGTAGGTGTAGGCGATGGTTTCAATGTAGTTGCATCAGATGCGATGGCAATGCTACAAGTAACTGATCAATTTGTGGAATTACACGATAAAGAAGTCGTTATCGTGCACAAAGGTAGTGTGCAAATTACAAAATTAGATGGCACAGTAGTGGAGCGTGCACCTTACACAGCAGAGCTTGATATGAGCGATATTGAAAAAGGTACGTACCCTCACTATATGTTAAAAGAGATGGATGAACAGCCAACAGTTATCCGTAAAATCATTCAAGCGTACGAAGGCGAAAATGGCGATTTAACAATTGATACAGCGATATTACAAGCATTGCAAGCTGCCGATCGATTATACATTATTGCTGCCGGCACAAGTTACCATGCAGGTTTAATCGGTAAACAATATTTCGAGAAAATGGCTGGTATTCCGGTAGAAGTGCATATTTCAAGTGAGTTTGGTTATAACATGCCACTACTTTCAGAAAAACCGCTATTTATCTTTATTACCCAATCAGGTGAAACAGCGGATAGCCGCCAAGTACTTGTGAAAATTAAAGAGCTTGGGTATCCAACATTAACGATTACAAACGTACCAGGTTCAACGCTATCACGTGAAGCAGATTATACATTATTATTACATGCAGGTCCTGAAATCGCTGTAGCTTCAACAAAAGCATATGTAGCGCAGGTGGCGGTACTTGCACTAGCAGCATATGTGACAGCAAAAGCAAGCGGTAAAGGCTTAGAATTTGATTTAAAACAAGAGCTTGCAATTGCGGCTAACGGTATTCAAACAATTATTGATGCAAAAGATGTATTAGAAGACATCGCAGAGGACTACTTAAAAATTGCACGCAACGCTTTCTTCATTGGTCGAAATATCGACTTCTGTGTAAGTCTTGAAGGTGCTTTAAAACTAAAAGAAATTTCATATATTCAAGCGGAAGGTTTTGCAGGTGGCGAACTAAAACATGGTACGATTGCTTTAATTGAAGAAGGCACACCAGTTTTCGCCCTTGTCACACAAGAATCGGTAGCCTTAAATATTCGCGGCAATGTCAAAGAGGTAGCTGCACGTGGAGCATACCCATGCATTATCGCTATGGCTGGCGTAGACGAAGACGGCGACCGTCTAGTGATTCCGCATGTCAACGAATACTTAACACCACTTGTTTCAGTTGTGCCATTACAGCTAATTAGCTACTATGCGGCACTCCATCGTCGTTGTGACGTTGATAAACCTCGTAACTTAGCTAAATCAGTGACTGTGGAGTAGGGCTTAGAGCTGTGGTGTTAATATTTGTAGATTTGAAATAAAGTCGCGATGTTTATAAAAAAGATGCGATGTTTAAAATAAAGTCGCGACGATTGTAAAAAAGTTGCGAAGCTTTACCCCTTTGGTTATTATTTAGCCAAAGGGGTGTTTTTTATGTCTAAAAGAACTAGAACATCTAAAGTTGAAAAGTGGATTAAAGAAGGTCGTGGCTCGGGAATTGGTGCCGATTATAAACCGTGGTTAAATATTCAAGATGTTTCCTCATTGGGAAGATCAACTCGTTTAAAAGGGATTAAAACAAAAAGGCAGCACGAATTTTTATCAGATTTGGAACGAAACTACTTTTATTTAACCGAATATTCGGATTTTGTTGTTGATATTCGAGAACAATTTCCTTTATTGCCGTTGGAAGAAACAATTGTCATTGCAGATGAATTAGGTCTTAAACATCCTACAGACCCAAAAACAAATGAGCCAGTTGTTATGACAACGGATTTTTTATTAACGGTAGAAAAAGGAAAAGGGTTAGTAGAGCTTGCACGAACAATAAAAATGAAAGATGAGCTACTAAAACAACGAGTTATTGAAAAGTTTGAGATTGAACGAGTTTATTGGGAGCGAAGGCAAATTGATTGGGGCATTGTAACAGAATTGGAGATTCCTAAAGAAATGGCTCGGAATATTAGCTATATTCATGATTATTATGATATTCAACAATATGATGCATTTCAAAATGTGAATCGACAACATATTGAAGATTTAGCAATGGCACTGTTACAGAGAATTTTATGTGAAAGCAAAAGCATTAGAGAAGTTACAAATATATTTGATAAAGAGACACATATGCCTTTAGGAAGTGGTATGACTCTATTTTATCATTTACTGGCACAGAAAATCATTCGGGTAGACATGTTAGAGCCGTTAATCGTGGAACAAATAGTTGTTATTCAATCAATAGATGAAAGCAAGTTGAAGAAGGTGAAATACGGATGATTTATATTAATCAAGTACTTCAATATACAGCAGATTCACAACGCATTCGTATTATTGAAATTGAAGAATCGTACGCCTATGTAGTTAATATCGATACGACTAGTGCTATGCCTAAAAGGGAGCTATATAGCCATTTAGAGATTGAGCTTGAGCAAGGTGAATTATTGAGAATAAGCGATCCTTTTGCATAAGCAATTCCAGATGATGAATTAACGTCTGTTCAAATCAGCAAACGAGATAAGGACTGGGCAACTGTAGAAAATTTTATCCTCCCTAATATGAAAGAGCTACTAAAGAAAAAGGGACGTGAAGTAAAAATAGTAGAGATTACCGCCGAGAGTGGACTAGGCAAAACAAAGGTGAAAAAACTGCTAAGTCGTTATTGGCAACGTGGCATGAACAAAAATGCTATGTTACCCGATTACGCAAACTCGGGTGGTCGAGGGAAGACTAAAAATCTTAGCCATGATAAGGTTGGTCGCCCACGTAGAGTAACTGTAAATGGTGAATATCGAAGTGGCATTAATATAACTGAGGAGATTAAGACGCAATTTGAACATGCCATTAATAAATACTACCGCAAAGCCAATAACTATTCGTTAAAAGATGTGTACCATTTTATTTTGCGTGATTTTTATGCAGACCGTTATAAAGAAGATGGAGAAATTCAATATCGTATTTGGGAAGCAAATCGTATTCCTTCATATCATCAATTTTACTACTGGTTTAAAAAGCTTGAAGACCCTAAAAAAGATATTGAATTTCGTAAAAGTGCTAAGGAATACGAGTTAAAACATCGTCCTATTTTAAGCAATTCTAAAATTGAAACAAACGGACCTGGCACACGCTTTCAAATCGATGCAACGATTGCGGATATTTATTTGGTCAGCTCTTTTGATATAAATCGAATTATAGGTAGGCCTGTTGTTTATGCAATTATTGACGTATATTCACGTATCGTTACAGGGATATATGTAGGATTGGAAGGCCCGTCTTGGCTAGGAGCAATGATGGCTTTAGATAATATGGTTGCTGATAAGGTTGAATTTTGTAAGCAATATGAAATTGAGATTACTGATGAGCAATGGCCAACGTATCATTTACCCGAAATAATTATCGCTGACAGAGGCGAATTTGAAGGCTATGCAGTAGCTGGTCTTATAAATAATTTAAATATCAAAATCGAAAATACAACTGCATATCGTGGGGATTTAAAAGGTATCGTTGAGCGTAAATTCCGTACAATTAATGGCAAAGTGAAACAAAAAGCGCCTGGTGCTATTCAAAAAGAATATCGAGAGCGTGGAGATAGGGATTATAGGCTCGATGCTACGCTGAATTTAAAAGAGTTTACGGCATTAATCATTACGATGATGTTGCAGCATAACCATAAAATCATTGATAAGTATCCAATGGAAAAAGCGATGATTACAGATGGCATTGTGCCAACTCCTATAAATTTATGGAACTGGGGTATTCAAAATAGGAAAGGTCGTCTTCGAACAGTAGATAGGGATATTTTACGTTTAAATGTGTTGCCTCGTGGTAAAGCCACAATTTCACGAGCAGGTATCAAATTCAAAAGTTTATTATATGGATCAAAGCGAGCAATCGAAGAACAATGGTATGCAAAGCTGAAAAACAAAAGTATTGATATTGTGTATGATCCACGTCATTTAGACAAAATTTATATCCCGAATGATAACGGAATGGATTATGAATCGTGCATTTTATTAGAGCCTAGCCAGCAATATAAATTGGACTTTTTAGAAGAAGTTGTTTTCCAGCAACAACTACGAAATGAATTAGAGGAAGAGGAACGCTCTAAGCAAGTGCAACTGACAATTAATACAGATACGATGATGGATCAAATTATTAAGGCAGCAGAGCAAAAGAAAAAACAAGCCCTACATCAACCAACAAGTAAAAAAGAAAAACTAGCTGCGATTCGAGATAATAAAGCGAATGAAAAACAAGCTAATCGCGAGGAAGAAAAATTTGATTTGTCACCCACTTTAGCTGAACAATCAACAGAAATCATAGATTTTACATCAAGAATAAAGCTAGAAGAGCAACCACAAAAGAAGTCACCTTCACGTCTTATGGAAAAATTAAAGAGAAAGCGAGATGAGGAATTTGGAAAAGATGAATAATGTCGTCTTAAAAGGAGATATGGAAGAAGCAAGTTATAAGACTCAAATGCTTGCTGAATATGCTCATAATCCTTTTATTGAAGCCCTACCGCCAATTTTTGATGAAGATGATGTGTTGGATCGTTTTATGGTGACGCCACGTATTAGTGAACAAGATAAGAAGAGTGCAGCGAATATTCGTTATCATGTTTTAAAACGTGTGAAAAACTTCATTCAGCCGTTGCCAATCCACTTTGAAGTAGAGCGTCGGTTATCGACTTTGATTCGTCGTGGTTATTTAGCCCGAAATCCGTTAGATAAATCATTCCTTGAACGGATTCGAATATTGCATCACCTACGTGAGGATGAAGAACAGGCACATCAATATATTGATGAACGCTTAAACCATATTCGTTCAACAGCAGATAGTCTATCGATTATTGGCATCTCAGGTATCGGTAAGACGACTGCTATTGAACGTTTGTTGTTAATGTATCCGCAAGTCATTAAGCATGAATTGTATGAAGGACAGTCTTTTAATCGCACTCAAATCGTTTGGCTTAAAATAGATTGTCCATATGACGGTAGTTTATCGACCTTATGTAAAAGTTTTTTCAAAGCAATTGATGATTTATTAGGTACACGTTATTTAGAGAAGTTCGGTTATTTAAATCGTGTTACCTCAACAATGTTATTACACATGACATCATTAGCCAGTATGTACGGGATTGGCGTACTTGTCATTGATGAAATTCAGCATTTGTTATATTCAAAAAATGACCAGGAAGAAATGCTAAATTTCTTTGTGACTTTATCAAACACAGTAGGCATACCAACAGTATTAATTGGTACCTCGAAAGCACAACAACTTTTTAAAGGGAACTTCCGACAAGCTCGTCGTGCAGCAAGTGATGGTTCAATTATATGGGATCGTATGGTAGAGGATAGTGAGGAGTGGCAATTCTTCTTAGAAACTCTATGGGCATTTCAATGTTTAAAGATTCATTCGGAACTAACAGAAGAGTTGAAAAAAACATTTTATGAGGAATGCCAAGGAATTACTTCGGTAGCAGTTAACTTGTTCATTTTAGCTCAAGAAAGAGCTTTATTTGATGAAGAAAATGGAGAAGAAAAAATTACACCTAAAGTAATAAAGAAAACAGCAAGAGAAGATATGAAAATTATCCAACCAATGATGAATGCATTACGTACAAATGACTTGAAGGCAATGTATAAGTATGAGGATATTATGATTAATCTAGATGATCTTATGATTAATCATAAGAAGAATACTGAATATGAGGGTAAAGTCAAGGAAGCTATGACAGAGCGTCAAAATACTCTTCAGTACAGACGACTAGAGATAACTGAAAATCTTAGTTATGAGATTGCTTCATTAGGAATTTTCGATACCTTAAATCCTAACGATATAAAAAAGTTAGTTTCCAAAGTTGTAGATAACCAGCCAATTGAAAGTGAATATAACAATTTAAAGTTAGAAGCTATACAGAATGCAATGACTTTAAATCAAAAGAAAAAAGACCAGAAATTAAATCATACAAATAAAGATGAACTGTTACCTTTAGTAAGGTTAAGAGTAAAAGCGTTAGAAAGAAAAAAGCATCCGTATGAATTATTAAAAATAAATGGATATATAAAACCGTTTTTAGAGGAATTTATATTAAATGATTTATAATACTTTCTCTTAACTAATGGTACATCTTATGTCTGAAAAGCTAGCTATATCGGCATTATAGAAATAAGTCGAGTATTCCTAGGAGGACATTAGATGTTACCGTTTTTTACAAATCCTTATCCAAATGAATTAATATATTCAGCAATTGCCCGGTATCATTTTTATAGTGGCAATATTGATTGTAAAGATACTTTGGAAGAGTTGTTTGACAATCGTTCTGTGATACCGAGTGTAGGGATTGGTAGCTATTTTTCTGTTTTGACAGAGAAACTAGGTGCTCAATATTCTGTAGAATCGCTATTGGCTAACCACACAATTTATCCTTACTATGCTTCATTTCTGTCGAAGCAACGACAACAAGAAATATTAAACGATGTAAAAGAAGATGGTAAGGCACTTTATACAAGGCTAGGAATGGTGGCGGGAAGCATTTGTATTAAAAACGGTATCTATTATTGTGCTATTTGTGCAAAATCAGATACAGAGCAATATGGAGAACCGTATATTCATCGAGAGCATCAACTACAAGGAATAGATTATTGTCCCCACCATGAAGTTCTATTAAGAGAATACCCCATAACCAAAGATAGTCGAATTGAGTATATTCGATTTGAATTAAGATATATGAATTTATCAGACATAGATGAGATTGATCCACATAAAGAAGTGTCAGTTTATTTAGCAAAGCAAGCATACAAATTACTTCAATTACCGTTGCATTCACTTTCAAGAGAAACCATCAGTTCAAAATACAAGGTATTATTGCAAGAATATAAACTAATAACAGCTGCGAATCGAGTTCGTCAGTATGAGTTGTATAAAGCTATTAAAAATAAATTTCCTCATGACTTTTTAAAATACTATGATAGCGAATTAAATGAGAAAGATGAATATAATTGGTTAAAGATATTAACTCGCAATATGAAACGTCATGTACATCCGTTTCGTCATTTACTTTTCCTTTATTTTTTACAACAAGATGTAGATAGTCTTATTGATCAGAGCGATGACACAGGAGCTTTTGGAAAAGGTCCATTTCCTTGTTTAAATATGGCTGCGTCTCATTACAAGCAATTAGTTATTCCAAATGTAGGAGTAAAAAGAGATTATAAATCGAAAAATTTGATTGGTACATTTACCTGTTCATGTGGTTTTATTTATGCAAGAAAGCATACAAAAGATATGTTTGAAATAGGTCGAGTAAAAGTATTTGGTGAGGTATGGATAAAAAAATTAGAAGCTCTTGAAAAAGAAAAATGGAGTATCAGAGCGATGGCGAAAATTTTAGGTGTAGATTCTAAAACAATTAAAAGGTATTTAAATGGAAATGTCGAATTAAAACAAGTAGAAAGTCATAAATATGATCTTAATAAATTAGGACAATATAAACAAGAATTGCTAAAAGAAATTAAACAGAATCCAAACCTATCTCGTACAGCTTTGCGAAAAAAATTCTCAAAACAGTATATGCATTTATATCATTATGACCGAAGTTATTTAGAAAGCGTGCTACCTAAAGTACAGCTAAGGAATAAACCAACAATATATGTAGATTGGTCGAAGCGAGATCAGCAATATGTGCAGCAGATAAAAAGATTATATCTACAACTAATACAAGAACCTAAACCCATTAGAATAACAAAATCCGTTTTAGGCAGACGGTTGGGTATATTAGCTAATTTAGAGCGTCATTTAGATAAGCTACCAAAAACAAAAAAGTTGTTGCACGATATTACGGAGTCTGTCCAAGAATTTCAATTACGCCGTTGTTATAAGATTATTGATGAATCATTACAGCAGAACAGCAAAATTGATTTATGGCGAATTCAGCGAGTTGCAGCAATTAAATCACATCATTTTCATGCAATAAAACCTCGATTAAAACGTTATATTGAAATGCAGCAGGAAGTGAACAACAATGAGCGTACAACAAGTTAAACTAAAAAATTGGCCATTTAAAGAGGGAGAGCAAGCACAATTAATTTGGATTAGCTCGCCCTTCCACTATGAAAAGAAAGTAATGATGTATGCTTACTTTAGAGCAGGTGGAAAAACAGAAAAATTATCAGTTGATTGGGGAACACTTCCAGTGCTAGCCATTCAACATTATTATATTGATGGTGATATTAGAAAAAGTACGCCCCCTGTAGAAACAGAGGAAGTAGAAATCACCATTCATCCAAACAATGTTTCTATTTATGAAAAGGAATGGCGTGTACAAGGGACTAATGATAAAGATGTTTCAAGGAGCTTTATTGTAAAGCAAAGGAATCAGAGTTATATCTTGCCCTTAATTGAAGTTGTTCGTAGCATTTTAGCACCGAATCGTTTTTTATTATATAGGCTCTTTGAGGCGAATTCCTTTCCTCAATACTTTATAGAGAACTATGAGAGTAATAAAATTCATTTGTATTTTTCATCGCAATATCACCCAAAATATACGCATTCAAATTTTCTGTACCAGCTTGTATGGCTGCTCACAAATCAAGATTTAAGAAATGTATTTGAGAATGTAGCATATACATTTAACAAAACTGGGATTATAAAGTTTGATTGGTCATTTAAACAGCCAATTACTATTAAAGCGATAGTGAAACCTAATGTTAACGGTGGCACAATTTTACGTGTTGTAAGTGTGAAGAATAAACATATTCCCTATAATGAAATCTCATTTGAGCATCCCGAAGTAGTTCAAACTGAAAAATCAAGTGAGCCTAAGAAATATACATTACATAATAAGAAAAAGTTAAGTAGTCCACAAGATGAATTATTATTAGATGAAGAAATGCAGGGAGCAAGCGAGGACTTTGACATTGTCGAAATGGATAATCAAAAGCATGAATATATTCAAATGCCTAAAATAACTAAGCTTCGTAAAAAATTGAATAAGAAACGTGATGTTGAGGATGAGCATACTAAGAAACGCTTTATTAACGACTCATTAAAACGATCAACAGCTGATGTTGGTGGCAATCAAGTTACAAAAGGATTAGAGCAGCAAGCGTTATCGGATATACAGATTATTGGTGAATTGGGTGAGTTTATTAAAGTAATGAGAGTATTGCAGGATTTTCCTGAAGTACAGTCCATTAATGTTATTCAAGGTAGCTTAAAAGAGTTTTCTGGCACGAAACGTTTTGTATATTTGAGTGATGGTGTGACTGAGAGGAAGTATGTGATTGCTGAGGTTAGGCCGTTTTCCAATAAGAAAGTTAGTTTAATTGAAGTAGAGCGTGAAGATAGAGCATTATCCAGTTTAATATGTTTGATAAATAATGAGCAAGACAGAAGTTATTACTATCAAAAAATTTTAAAGAGGTTAATTCATAGTAGTGGAACTTGGGATAAGAAACAATTGTTTGTTGATAATATCATATTTTTAACTTTGAGACATGGCAGAAAAGAGCAAGAGTATAGAGCAAGAAAAATTTATGAAAAAATAATTTCTTTGGAAGGATGATTAGTTGTAGATGTAAAAAGGCTTAAATATTTGTATTCATATTAGGTGGAGTTAAAAGGTGATTGAGTTTATCAATAATATATAGTTTTCTTTTTATTTCAGAAATAAGAAGGCTGAAGTATAATTTTAATTATACAAGGTTTATTAACTAGTTGGATATATAAATGTTTAATATGTATGTCGGAATATTATAGAGCAAGCAGGAGATTAAAGTGAATAAAAAATGCCAAGTGTTTACGCCACCTAATATAGTGAGTGAGATGTTAGATAAAGTAGGATATGTATCGAATTTGTATGGAAAAAAAGTTATTGATAATGCTTGTGGTGATGGTAATATTTTGAAAGAAGTTGTAAGGAGATATATAGAGGTATGTTTACTTGAAAATATTTCATTAGAGGGAATAAAAGCTGGATTAGAGACGGATATATATGGTGCAGAAATAGACGAGGGGTATCATGGTGAATGTTTAGAGAATTTAGATAGTTTAGCGTCGATGTATGGTATATACAATATATCCTGGAATATCTTAAATGGTGACATATTAAAAGCCGGATTAGATGTCAAGTTTGACTTTATTGTTGGAAATCCACCATACATCACATATAGAGACTTAGATGAGGAAATAAGGCTATATGTAAAGAATAATTTCCAATCTTGTGCCCATGGTAAGTTTGATTATTGTTATGCTTTTATAGAAATCAGCTTAAATAGTTTAAGTAATCAGGGGAAATTAGTATATCTTATTCCTAACAGTATATTTAAAAACGTTTTTGCACAGAGATTAAGAGAAATGATGCTTCCATATCTCTCTAAGATTTATGATTATACTACAAAAAAACTTTTTGATGATGCATTAACTTCTTCTGCTATTATAATTTGTGATAAAGAGAATTTGTCAGATAATATTGAATATGTCGATATTGCAAATGAGAATTCATTTGAAATTAGTAAAAGAAATTTAAATGAGAAATGGAAATTTGTACGTCAAAAAGAAGTTACGCTTTCAGAAAAATGTAGATTCGGTGATTATTTTAATGCTTCTATAAGTGTGGCTACTTTACTAAATAAAGCCTTTATAGTAGATGATTTTAAGTTAACGGAAGAGTATGTACATGTGAAGGACTTTAAAATAGAGCGATCCATAGTGAGAGAAACTTCAAGTCCAAGGGCGTTAAATTATAATAAAAAAGAATTGATAATCTTTCCGTATTTTTATGTAGATGGAACGGTTAATAAGTATTCAGTTAAATTCTTTGAAACAAAATTCCCAGAAGCAACAAAATATTTGTCACAATTCAAAGAAGAATTAGAACAAAGAAAATCAGACAAGAGTAGTAAGTGGTTTGAATATGGTAGATCACAAGCGATTTCTCACCTAAATCAAGAGAAACTGTTAATGTCAACAATAGTTACTACTAAAGTAAAGATATATGAATTGAATAAGGATAATATTCCTTACTCTGGTATATATATTACGTCAAAAGGAATATTACCATTGGAAAAAGCGAAAGAATTGTTAATGAGCGAAGTTTTTTATGATTATTTAAGGACGATTGGCATTAATGCAAATGGTAGTTCTATAAGGATTACTGTAAAAGATATTAATAACTTTGAGTTTAGTGAAAAATAAAGTACATACCGATACATTAAAAAACGAATAAAGTTTGAAATGGGGAGTGAGTATGAAAAAAGTTCCGTTTACAGTTTCAGCTAGAACTGCAAAGTTACTGGGTAGGGAAAATGTAAGTAATGCTGAAGGGGCCATTATTGAATTAATTAAAAATAGCTATGATGCTGAAGCAAAAGTCGGAATAATTATCTTTGAGAATGAAGAAGGTACAGAAAATATTGGTAATATATATATTATTGATAATGGTCTGGGAATGACAGAAGACACGATAGAGAAGTACTGGATGACAATAGGATATTCGCATAAACAAAAAGAGTTTGTGGGTCAAGATGGTAGAATTAAATCTGGAGCTAAAGGAATAGGGAGATTGTCTCTAGATAGACTAGGAAATAGAACGGAAATGGTATCTTCATCTAGATGTGGAGGGAAATCTGCGAAATGGAGTGTGGAATGGAGCGATTTTGAAGATGAAGATGGAGATATAGGTAATGTATATGCTGAATTAGATAACATTGAAAATTTTAATCATAAAGAATATGTCGAGTCAATTTTATCAAATCATAAGTTAGCCCAATTATCGAAACGATATGATTTTACAAAAGGTACAGTAATAAAAATCATGGGATTAAGAGATAATTGGGAGGAAGCATATGTTAATAAAGTTTTTTCTAATCTTTCTAATATAGTTCCACCTAGTGAAGCACCTGTTTTTGATATATATATGTTTGATTTTCGTGACATAGAAAAGTATGGTCATGTACCTTCGATATTGAATGAGGACTATGATTATAAATTACATGCTTCTTTAGGAGTAGATAAACGTCTCAAAATTACGGTTAATAGAAATGAATTTGATTGGAATCTTATAGATATGGATCTATTTTCAATTGATACAATGAAAAAATTTCCGTATGATATTGATACTTTTGAAAAAGGGAGTTATGAAATAGAACTTGGATTAAATGAGCTATTAGCTGGTTTTGAAGAAAAGCGTAAACAAGAAATATATGATTTAATTGGTCCTTTTGAAATGACGTTGTATTTTTTAAAGAATACTTATTCAAAGAGAGATAGAGATAGGTTTTACTATAGGAATTTTAATATTGCAGATAGAGCAAGATGGTTACAAACATATTCGGGAGTAAAACTTTATAGAGATAATTTTAGAGTAAGACCATATGGCGAGATAGGTGGTACAGCATATGATTGGTTAATGTTGGGGGATAGAATGGCTAAAAGTCCAGCAGCTCCAACACATAAAACAGGTTTATGGAGAGTGCGACCAAATCAAATCTCTGGGAGTATATCTATTTCACGATTGACTAATTTGAATTTTGAAGATAAATCAAATAGGGAAGGATTACAAGAAAATCAGCCATTCCATTTATTTAGAGAACTGATAGGGAAGATAATTGGTTTACTTGAAAAAGATAGACAAACAGTAATGAGGGCATTAGCTTCTTTATTGAGAATAAAAAATGAAGAAGAATTTGAAAAAGATGAAGCGAATAAAATTGCAAAGAAAATAGTTGATATGTCTACGAAACAGTCTTTGCAAGAGATGTCGCAAGAAGAGTTAAATGAGGTTATTAAGCCTGAAAACATTAGCGTTCTAGCAAAATCTTTTTTGGCATCAATTCAAGAGAATAAAGATTTAATTTCTGAGAATCAATTACTTAGAGCGATGGCCAGCACAGGTCTTACTATAACTACTTTTGCACATGAACTAAAAAATATAAGTGCCAAAATACTGAACAGAAATTCTAATTTGTCTAAGATACTAAATATTTGGATTAATCCTGAAGAACTCGAGAATTCGCCATCTTTTAAAAACCCATATATATTAATTGATGACATGACAAAAACAGACGAACGTATCAAAAAGTGGTTAGATATTTCTCTAAGTGCTATAAAAAAAGATAAACGAAATAGAAAGATGTTGGAGTTATATTCTGTAATGGAAGAATATCAAAGGGAATGGTCTTCGGTTCTAGAGTATAATCATGTAGAGTTAATAGTGCCAAGTGTTAAAGATAAGAAGAGCTTATATAGAATGTTTGAAATAGATATTGACACAATATTCAATAACTTAATTTCTAATTCTTTAACAGCATTTAGAAGAAATGACGCTAGCGAAGAAAGAAAAATAATTATTGATCTTTCTTCAAATAATAATGAATTAATAATAACTTATACAGATACGGGTCCAGGCCTTTCTAAGGACATTATGGATGCTAATAAAATTTTAGAACCGCTTTATACTACAAAAAGAGATGAGCTTGGTCAAGAGATTGGAACGGGTCTGGGAATGTGGATTGTTCAATCTACTGTTGAGGAATATAAAGGAACTATCAAAATTTCAAAATCAAGACCAGGGTTTAAACTTTCAATGTATTTTCCATTGAAGTCAGGGGAAGGGATATATGATGTATAGAATTGCTTATATTGATGATGAAGAAGACTTAGTGCGACAATTTCAAATAAATACTATGGAAGATTTTGATGTAATAGAGTTAGAATTAAGAAGCGATATAACAGAAATGCAAGAGTGTATAATTTCATCTGATATATCTGCATTGGTGGTAGATTTTTTATTAAATGATACTAAGCCGGAGATTCATTATAACGGTGTTGAATTAGTTGAAAAGATTATTGGGTTAAGAGAAGATTTCCCTATTTTTATTTTGACTTCGCATGAAATAGAAGCTGAAAATACTAGTATTAATCCTGATGTAGTATATTCCAAGGCATTAGTAAATCAAGATCCAAATAGATTTAACAGAAAAATTAAAAGAAAAATTGAGAATCATAATAAAGAAATTGAAGATGCACGATCTGAATTATTAGAATTGATTGCAAAATCAGCGGACTTAACGTTGACAGAAGAAGAACGATTAATAGAATTAGATGGTTTTTTAGAGAAGAGTTCTAATAAAATTACGGCTATACCTGAGCATGCAAAGGAATTGTCGTACAATAAACGGCTAACTGAATTAATAGATAAAACAGAACAATTATTAAAAGCTATAAAGGAATCATGAAATGGAACAAAAATATTCGATTAGATCTGTAACGCCTAATAGAACGTGTGAGAAAGTCTATAAGAATTATAGAAGTTATAAAAAATATTTAGCATCAGATTTCAATAATAGATGTGGCTATTGTGATGATTACGATGGTTGGCAAGGGGGAGTAGCTACTTACCATGTAGATCATTTTGCACCTAAAAAAAAGTTTGAAGCTCTTGAAAATGATTATAATAATTTGATTTATTCATGTTCTTATTGTAATAGGTTTAAAAGCGATGATTGGCCTTCAGGTAATCCGAAAATTAATATAGTAGGTAATCAAGGGTATATAGATCCTTGTGAAGATGATTATCAGAAGCACTTTTATAGAGATTCAACAGGAAATATTAAATTTAAAACTGCAGTAGGTGAATATATATATAATAAATTACAGCTATATTTAATGAGACATAGTGTATTGTGGAATTTAACAAGATTACAAATGTTGAAAAATCAACTATTAGAAGTTATTGAAGGGCAAGATGTTAGTGAAGAACAATCTGATGAATTGTATAGAAATTATATAGAATTAAGCATTGAGTTTGACAAATATTTTCGCTATATTTTAGGGGATATTAATATAAAAAAATAGTATAAATTATATCTCATAAAGTTAAAATCGTGTTTTAATTCATTTTTTAGTTCTTTTAAATTCAAGTTCGAGTATATCTATCATGTTTTTTAATCTTGAATTATTTATCCAATAGGCTTTGTAGAATTCTAAAAAATCTGTATCATTTAGAAAAATTTCCTGAGATTTTAGTAATTCTAAGTTTTGGACATAGATGGATTTTAAAATCTCAATTATTTTTTCATCAGTCTTCATACATATCACCCTTTTTAATTTATAGTGTATTTTTAGCATTTACTCTTTATGAAGAAAATAATCAGTATATTTCATATTTAAAAATGTATATTTTAATCAAACTTTTTTATAAAAAATAACTTGATATTAAAACAAAATCTACACAGTTTGATTAAACTTTTTTCGAAATGTGTAGGTTTTCTTTATTATAAAATCAGCGTTTGCAGCACACTTTTAATCAAACTTTATTCCAAACCTACAATATTGCCTTTAGATAATAAAGTTGTTTGATTATAATCGTATTTAAGGTAATTGTTACCTTAAATACGATTTTTTATTTTACAAAAATGGGGTTGTTTATGTATGGCCATAAAGAGTGGCTAGGAGCAAATTCTCCAGAGATTAAAAAAACATTTAAAGGTAAGAAGAAGGAATATTCTTTAGAGGTAGATCGTGATTTACTAAAGAAAACACAAAAAATCATTTCAACATGGTCAGAGATTGAAAAAGAACGAAGCAAGTTTTTATAAGAACTACCACCATTGAAGCTGTATCCTTCATATCACGAAAATTGTAATGTTCTTGCTTTGTACGTATCATTCGCGTTAAACCATAAAGTTGTACCAATTGGATTAGTACCTGTATTTCCTGCAATAGATAAACTATCTTTCCAAGTTGTAGTACCAGTTGAATGACAACGCGCGGATGAAGTTGTCATTCCTGCAAATTCTCCTGCTTTAAGTATTACTCCTCATAAGTGCTACCACCGAATTCATTTAGGTTCTTACTCATTCTATTTTTTCACAACATGTGCAACACCACGTTTTCCTTCTAAATTAAACGTGCTAATAAATCAGTGCTAGTAAGACCATCAAATTCCGTCAACCCCGTTTTATCACTTAAACAAGCTCCCTCACCCGCAAGTATTTGAACTTCATCATTAATTGGCTCCACTATTAGTTCGTTATCAACCTCACTTGCAAATACAGAAGAAGTCATACCTAAAATTATTACAAATACAAATAATGTAATTTTTTAACAATAATCCTCTTTATGTACTTTTTAATATATTATCTTTAATGTGGTAAATATCCTTTATATTTTTAAGAATATTATCAAAAAGATAAACCCCTTTATTCTTGTCCCTATCAGATGTACACATTGACATTTTGAATTTAAAGTAGAGAAAGCTACAAGTACCATTAAGGATAGGGATTCCTTAATGGTATTTTTTATGTATTTGTTAAAAGAAAACAAAGCAAAACTTTATTACTTAGCCGAATTGTAAAATAACCTTTTCAGTAAACAACTTTATTAGTACTTTCTTAATCATTTAGTTCAAAAATTAGGGTTTTACTCATTATTAGTAAAGAACTTTATTGTCATTCAACCAATGTTGTCCTTATACTGTTGAGTTACAAAAAAAGTGTATACTGGACAAAAAAGTTATATACCAGGTAAGAGTTTAAAATCGTATTTAAAAGGATAAAATATCCTTTTAAATACGATTTTTTATTTTACTTTAGGGGAGACAATAGTGGTTAAAAGAAAAAATAGGGGACAGAACAAAAAATTAAAAAATACGTAAAAGCGGGTAGAGGACAAGGCGAACTTCTGAATACATACCTTGGTTGAAGATTCAAGATGTTTCTAGTGATGGGAACGTATCTCGTCTTATAGGATGGAAGACAAATAGGTAGCATGAATTCCTATCTAATCTTGAAAGAGATTATATTTTTCAATTGGAATGGAAAGATAATCAATTGTATTTGAAGTAGATATTTAAAGATGATATGGATAGATGGACATATACAACTGACAATGTACCTAACTCCCCAATTTTTAAGGGAAGTTTTAATGATAGTTATCGTAGATCCCTTAGCGATTTCTCTACCCCCGAAAATAATACGAGTATAAATCTGTCATTTATAGTTTCTAGGTGGCATAAAAGAGGTGAACTTTCGGGCAGTTTACCGTGGATCCAAAGTGCTTTGCAAGAACGTCCAAACAGTGGCGGACATGATCTTAACTTCGAGTTTGAAGATGCTGGTGATGGCGATTACAATGATATGCATGTAACAGTAGATATTGTAGATTAGTTACCACACCTGATATGATATATAGAAGTTCGTCCTTATCCCCTCAAGTTAAAACATTTGGATACTTCCTAACAGAAAAAAACTCTATTCTTTTTGTAGAATTTACAGAAAGAATGGCGTTTTTTTTATGAGTACTTCTTACTTAAAATTGACTTAAAGTAAAGGGGCTTATCTTGAATAGATTTAAACAATAATATTAAATAATCTTGAACAACATAGCTGGGAAATGTTCATACTTTTTATAAAAATCTCATACTTATCGTTCGTTTTATTTGATTTTAATTAGGAACCACGAAACTCAAAGTCCGTGTTTAGTAATGGGAAATTGAATTATGAAATTAATTCAAATAATATATTAATGAAATATTTTGTATTTATTATACTATTATGGTAATATTTTGTATGAAGGAAATAAAATCTGAGAGGAATTGATAAAATGAAAAAGGTAATATTAACAGCTTTTGCTACTACACTAATCGTTACTAGTGGCCTTAGTGGAGCGCAAGCAAATGAAAATGCTCAAAACAGTGGAGGTTGGAGTGAATCACAAGGATACTTTATCAATGATGGTTTTACAACTACATATAGTGCAAATTTTGAGGACTTAGTTTCCCCACCATCTGATAATCCAGGATTTGCTGCAGCTGCTAGTTCTACTCCTGATTCTCATGAAGGTAGTGTACTAAGAAAAACAATTGCCTCAGGGAATGAAGACGTCCATGCTGTTTATGGTAAAACAGTGTGGAAAAATCAACCTCACTATACAACAGCTCAATGGGAGAAGACTGATGGTACAGTAATATCTACCTCCGGAAGAAAATTCTGGAAATCATCTACCAGTACATCTGAAGCTACTTCTCCATATATCTCGTTAAAGACATTTCGAAATGAAGAAGCTAGAACTTATTATTCCGTAGACTAAATTAAAGTTAAGCCTAATTGTAATTTTTATTATAGTTAGGCTTTTATATCTTTAAAAATTTATATTAACAAAGTAAGAGAGGAAACCTGTGAATAAAAAACAAAAAAGAACTATTTTTATTAGTATTTTTACGCTTCTAATTTTCTTTTCTTTTGTTTTAACTATATATAACCTAAAACAGAAGGAAATTAATGAACTATCGAATCAATATTACACTTCAAATCATTTTAGACTAATAGATAAAGAACCTAATTTGAATAAATGGCGAGAAGTGCTAGACTCCCAATATGATTACAGAATATTTATAGAATACAACAATGTTTTTCGTCACTTTATTGATTTTAATACTTCTTGGTCACCTCCTATGCAATCGGGTGTGTTTTTTAAAGAAAATGAACAAAGAAATACTGCTGTTATCGGTAAAGAAATGAAAGATTATGTATACTCCCATAATGGTTTAAAGTATGTTGATTTTGAAGGCACCCCTTATGAAGTGATAGGTGTAACAGGAGCCTCTTACGCTAGTTACTCAGATTATTTAATCCTCCTAAATTCTAGAGATATTCCTATGAAAGATGATGCCAAAATAGTTATAGATGGTCCGAAGAAATCAACGCTAAATAAAATTAAGAATAAGATATTAGAAGAATACTCCTCTGTAGAAACAGTTGATATTGAAAATAGAGGACTAACCGAAACGGTTAATTCTACATCATTTGGTAAAATGTTTAGTATTAGTTCTATTACTTTAATCATTTTCAGTTCAATTCTTTATTTGTATTTTTGGCATGTGCAAGAAAAGCAAAAATTGAATATCTGTATTATTCTGGGAGTAAGAAAAATCAATATTATAAAAGATTATATGAAAACAATATTAATAAATTTATCAATATCAATATTAATTGCTTTATTGTTGTTAACTATCTTCGGGAGAATAATGAACGTTTTTCAAATGATATCAATTGAAATAATAATGATTTGCTTATTGTTTCTATGCTCAGCAATGATGGTAATTTTTATTTTTGTTTATATGGAGTTTTTGAGTAAGGGGAGGAAAATATAAGTGTTATTAAAAGAATTATGGTTCTATTTTAAAAAACATAAAGTAATTACACTTGGAATCTGTATAGCGATGTCTAGCTTGCTTATTATTCTAGGCACGTTCTTTTCTTTCTCTTCTCATTTAAAAAATGAAATAAATGACTTAGGTATAATCTATCAGGATAAAAAAATTTATCAGTTAATAGATGGATATTATGAACCTCAAGATTTTCAAAATTTCTTTCGTTCTGAAAATTCTTTGGAGTCACTAAAAAAATTTTATAACGGATTAAATGAGAATAAGAATTTTCAATATTTAGCTATGTTTGACCAACATATACTTGCAGAGGTTGACACTAAAGATTTATCAGATAAACTCCAAAATAATCTTGGCATTGAAAGCGGGATGTTAGAAGGAAGAGAGTTTCTAACTATACCGTCTATACAATTAAATGAACAAGCTATGAAATATTTTAATGTAGAAGTTATAGAAGGTCATGCATTCACAACTGAAGATTTTAACAATGATAAAGAATATATGAATATATTATTGGGGAGTAAATATCAAGGTTATTATAAACTTGGGGATGAATTATGGATTGATTTTTATGGGAAATATATGAAAGTGAAAGTTAAGGGCTTCCTTAGCACTGATAGTAGAATATTTTATCAAAATGAAACAGAATTTTATTTGAAAGATTTTTTTGTACTCCCATATTTGAATTATAGTAATCCAATAAATGAAGAAGATGCTATCTTTCAAAAAAGAGTATATTTCTCAATGATTAATGGGTACATAGTTACAGGAGATACTGGAAATCAAGAAAAAAATATGATGGACCATGTAGAAATTTTATCGAAAGAATCTGGGGTAGAGGAATATAAGTTTATAGGATTAAATCCTCATTTCCAGAAATACAATGGGTTAATGAAAAGTATGGAAGCAAATGCTGAATTAGTAGGAATCGTATTACTGTTAACAATTGTCATTACAATTGTTATTATTAATTTAATCCTTCTGATTCAACAGAATAAGAGATTGAAAAAATTTGCGGTTCATTTATTAAATGGAGCAACGAAAAAGCAAATAATTCAACAGTTTTTAGTTGAAATAAGTATTATAACTTTTATTTCATATATAATGAGTAACCTGATTCTTCAGTATTATTTAAGGATTGGTGGAATTAATATCTATATTTATCTATTCGTAATGTCCTGCTTATTACTAATATTATCATCTATCTATCCAATCTATCGCTTAAACAGATTTGGAATTACTAACTTTTTACGATACGAGACCCATGAAGAGGGGAAATAAATATGCTTCTTACACTATCTAATGTAAAGAAAACTTATTGGAACGGGAATAAACAATCAATAATTTTAAAAAATGTGAATTTGCAAATAAAAAATGGAGAAGTTATAGCAATTAAGGGACGAAGTGGTTCAGGAAAAACATCTTTGTTAAATATAATTGCAGGGTTAACAAAATGCGATAGTGGACAAATTCATTTTAATTATAATGATATTACCAACCTATCATTTGATGAGCAATTAGAATATAGAAGAAAAAATATTAGTATTATTACTCAACAATTTAATTTACTTGATGATCGAAGTGTTTTTGAGAATATTGCTTTGCCTTTAAATTATGAAAAGGTTAAAAAAGATGAAAAGAAGAAAAAAGTACAAGAAGTTCTAAATTCCGTAGGTATGAAAGATTTCGCATATCAAAAAACCTTAAATCTTTCAGGTGGAGAAAGACAAAGAATTGCTATAGCTAGGGCATTAGTAAAGGAACCATTGTTACTAATTGCAGATGAACCTACAGGATCTTTAGATGTAGAAACAGAAAAGGAAATACTTGGGATTATTGATGATTTGAAGAACAAAGGGGTTACAATTATTATTGTTACCCACGATGATAATGTAGCTAATATTTGTGATACTGTTTATGAATTGGTTAATGGTGAGTTACATGTTATTTCATCGAGTATTAAATAATATTTTTACACTCGTGTCGTTTAACCAATTTCAATCAGTAATTTTTAATTGAAGTTCTAGTATGATGAGTGAGATAAAAGAATAGTCACAACCGCCAGCAGTGACGGTTTCTTTAAACCTTAAACTCCACACTGTCGGGTAGACAGTAGTAATTATATAAATGCGTTAAGCGGTTTGAGCTCTGAATCTAAGGGGCTTAGGCCGTTTAATCGTCTCTGGCAACGATCATAAATAAAAATGGATATAGTCATTAATACTTTTTTACTCTTGTACTTATGTAGATAAACTTCTCACACTTCAATGTGCTCAAAATACTTTAATAGAACCATTTAAAGATGTTTCATGGTATGAAGAATCTCCTGTTGAAGTAGCTTTTTTACGCTGCGTCCACAATCCTTCAAATGGTCAGGTCACACAATTTTATCATTTGTTCTGTCTTTGATTTAGTGGTCTTTATCGGTACTTAGGTATACATTTTTATTATATATTTACAGTTAATCCTTGTGTGTACACAACTTAATTGTACCCTAGTTTAAAGTTAGTATCTAATTTATGTAGGGCTGGGATATAAAATCAGTTGATTTAAGGCTTAAAAAGCGAGTGCCTTCCTTTATGCAAAAGAGGAAGGCACTTTTAAATTATGGCTCTTTTAAAAAAATTTTACTGTTCAATTAGTAAGGCAGAGTTAATCTACAAACGTTTATAGATTAACTCTTTTTTGTTTTGATGTGTTTTTTTATTTATTGATATATACATTATAAATCCTTGTTGCACTAGTGTACCACGTTAGTTAATTAATAATATATTTTTCCACTAAATAATGGTAAAGAGAAAAAATTATGAAATGCATGCAACAACACAACCGACCATAATGAACCTGTCTTTTTATAGACAAAACAAAAAGTAAACCTATTGCAAAAACATATATATGGGTCCCAGCTATTAAGAAATCATAGAAACCAGCATTGTAAATCCAAATTGGGTAGTGAATGACCAAAAATAATAAAGCAGTTACAATATTTGCTTTCCGAAAAGCCATTTTTTTATTGATTTCTTGTAAAATTATTCCCCTGAAAACAATTTCTTCGGCTAGTCCTGCCATAAGAATACCATTAAGGTAATCATCAATTGATAATGAAAATTGAAATGATTGCTGATTAATGCTATATGTTTCAAAAGCAAAATATAAGCCAACTAACAGTGAAAGAACGACTCCCCAAAATAAACCATTTTTAACATTAACGTTCATTCTTAAGTAGTCGAATGAGTTAGTATGTAAATAATATTTTATGTATAACCAAGTTGGAACAATCCATACGATCCCCTTAACCAACGCTTCTAATAATGGAGAAATTATTTCACCAAACGAATAAATATAGTCAATTAACCTTAATTCTTTAATTGCCCATACTAAGTAAAATAGGAGTAGAAACCCTATCATCGATTTCACATCATTATTTTTCACTTTACTTTCAATACTTAATTGCGATTCCATTTCTACCTCCATTAATGTAGTTATTTCCTATTGTTGAATCTTTACCAAGCTTGCTTTTGGGAACGTAATTTAAGTTTATTATGTATAGCTAATGAATCACTTGTGTATTTTTCGGGTAGTAGCTGAAACCTAAACTTAGGCATCTCGTTTACGGTAAAATACAATAGCTACTGTAATAAAAATCAGTGTCCATAACATTGAAATACCTGTCCCTTGCATTGCTGTAAGGACATTTATTTCATCCGAGGAAGGAGGCATATACATATAATATCCTGCCGTATCCGGAAAATAATTTTTAATACTGGGTAAAAAATCTCTCAATAATATACTGACAATGAAATCACGACCAAGCAGTACCACTAAAGCAGGAGTGGTTCGCCTGAGTAGAACACCTATAGCTGCACTGAGAAGGGTGGTTAATGTTAGATAGCCGGTTGCACCTACTAAAGTTTTTATCATAGCGTCTATTTCAATCACTAATGCTGTGTCTCTCATCATAATAAAAGAATATAGTACACCTGATGCAGAAATAATAAACGCCATAGGAATGGTTACAATTGCTAAAGCTAAATGCTTCGCGGATAGTTGAAACCCTCGCCAAGGGATCGTAGTTAAAGTAGTTCGAATCTGTCCACCCGTATACTCTGAACAAGTAGCTAAGATACCTAAAATAATGAACCCTGCTTGAAGATATCCCAGAGAAGCAAGTCCTATTTTCAGTATACTTTGCGTTCCTGCTGCCCCTTTTAGTCCCACTTCAACAGATATTGTCGATTAGTAAGAGCATCTGTCGCTGAGTGGTATCCTGCATTTGAAGCAATATTGGACCATTATCTTTGAAAAACATTTAGCCATATGTCAACTTCATATGATTAAATGTTTTTATTTTTATAAAATTTTGGAAAAATTGTATACTTTTTTGTTTTACAATTGTTATATAGGTGAGTGATCACTACAAACTAAATATGGATATCCAAAAGTTGGTGAAGTTTTGAATGATATATGGGAGCAAATACTCCTTGGACATGCAAAAATTGTATTTAAATATCTAATTAAAATTGGAGCTACGAGAGAAGATGCAGAAGATATTACACAAGAAACCATCATGAAAACTATTGAATGCCTCCAACAAATTGAACCTGAGAAAATACGGGCATGGATGTTTAAAGTAGCAATTAATCGCTACTATTCTCTTTATAACAAAAATACATCCATGGTTACGTTAAGTGAGGTAGATTTAGAACGTTTATTGCCAGTGTTTGAACATGTAGAGAGCAATATATTATCGAAAGAGAAAGCTAGAGAATTGGAAGAAGTGTTGCGTGTACTTCAGCCAACATTCCAGCAGCTACTCATTTTGAAGTATTACATGGAACTATCATATAAAGAAATCAGTGAGATTTTAGATGTGAAAGAAACACAAGTAAAGACGTATTTACAACGTGCACGAAAAAGTTTTAAAAAAATTTGGGAGGAAAAAGGATATGAGCAACGATAAAATAGATGATCTTTTCGATGTTAATAAAATGGAAAAAACGATAAGAAAAGCAAAGTGGAAAGCAAATTGGAGGGTGGTTATTATCTCCAGTATTGTTCTAATCGTTGTCTTCATTGTAGGTTCCATTTTAAATCGGGTTGTTACACATAAATTGGAAACCCCTGTCCAATTTTCTGCTAGTGGATTTTATGAAATATCTGCACCGAATGAATTTATGGGAAAACAGGAACGTTATCAAGGATTTTTAGGGGGAGAAAATCGTTATACAACTTATAAAATCATTGAAGGAAAAGTTGTTTATACAGGTCAAGAAAGGTTTGGATATGGACTGTTCCGAGATGAAAATTTAAATCGGGTAGATATTACATCTCCAATTCTAATTGGTCCAACTTTGCATGAAGAAGATTTACAAAATCAACACTATAATGAATTAGGACAACGAGAAATGGTGTTTTTCTATCCGTTTTTGCAATATAAAACATATCGTAATGATTTAAAATTGCTTGATGATATTGGGGAGGACAAAATCATGGAAGTCGCCCTATCTTTTGATCAAGGTTATACATTTGACGAGGTGCAATCAATGATTTCAAATAATGTAACACTCTCATGGCTTTGGGTGGATGATGTAAATGAAGACACAGATGATTTTCAATATAAATATGTAAATGAAAACGGCGATATAGTTGTATTAGACAATTTACTTCGTTCAGAACACTCTGTCTATGGTCTTTCGCTGCTTGATGAAAATGGCGATAAAAAAGAAGAGCCCGTTCATCACTTTATTGGAGCTATTGAGGTAAATCAACAATTCAAAGCCTATTGGCAAGGAGAATTTAAACGCTTATATGAGACTCTTAGTGGTGCAGACGGTCAATTAACTGCGGATGACTTGCAATATTATGGCGCAGTTGTCACAGGAGATACACAAACCTTATCACAATTAAATGATCTTCCTTTTATTAAAGCTTCAACAATTGGAGTAATTACGGATAAGAACTAAAAATAAGGATAGCAACGAAGAAACGTCCCTATCCTTATTAAATTCGATATAATCTTAGTTCTTTAAAAACTTATAAAGTATGCAATATGAAACTAAATCACGTTCCTAAATGGGATTTTGGATAAACATAGAATTCCCCAAAATACTGTTAAACCAACATTCCTTGGATTTTTCTTGGAATGTTTATACAGCTTTTTATGCAAATATATAACATAGGGCTACCAAGTTCCAAAGAGGCGATGCGAAAATTTCAGTTACTTCGAGCTCAATTATAGGAATGCTAGAGTAAAGCCTTAGTAAATAAGCCCAGAAAATTTTACAATGCGTAAAACTTTCTGGGCTTGCTAGCTCTTCATAGTTTATTTATCGCTCACTAGTTGTGGGGCTGGCTTTAAAAAGAACCAAACAATTAGTAACGTTACAAGTGCTAATATAAAAGTACCCATATAAATAAAATGTACACTGGAAGCCAATGCCTCTTGTGATTTGGTCGCTATGTTTGCTGTTGTTCCAGCATGTCCTCCAGAAGATACAAGGTCTAGGTTTTGAATACCTTGTGCATGGATCATCGTGTTGAACATCGCCCCGAAAACTGCAGCTCCTAACGTTTGGCTAAATGTATTAATAAATGTATTTAAACCAATGGCTGTTCCGCGTGTTTGATTTGAAACCGCTGTTTGAATCGTTACCATGTAAATTGGCGTCACAAGCCCCATGCCTAATCCGAATAATCCAACCCCAACATAAATAAGGAAAGCGGGTGACTCTGTCGATAATGTAAATAATGAGAAGGCGGCAACGGATAGCACGCTAACCCCTAGTAGAATGATTTGTTTCGTATTGAAGCGACCTACTAGTTTACTAGAGAATAATGTACCAACTGTCCACATAACAGGTAGGGGCATTAAAATAAGCCCAGCATCTGTTGCGTTTTTCCCTAACACTCCTTGGCTCCAAATAGGAAGATACATCGTAATGCTGATAAGCATAGCACCAGAGATAAGGGTTAATATATTAATAGTTGATAATGTACGGTTAGAGAATAAGGCTAACGGAATTAATGGTTCCGGTGATTTTTTCTCTATCAATAAGAAAATAATAAATGACACAACGGCAAAGATTAGGAGACTTATAATGGACATGTCTCCCCAGTTGTTTTTGCTGCTACCTGTTAATAATGCGTAAAGTAGAGCGATTGCACTTAATGAGAACACTGTTGCACCAAGATAGTCGATATGATGTTTTGCAGGCCTAATAGATTCTTTGTAATAAATGACAATCATTAAGCAAGCGATAATGCCAAAAGGAACGTTTAAGAAAAAGATGTAGCGCCAAGAAAGAGAGTCAACTAAAAAACCGCCAACTAATGGTCCGATAACACCCGAGACACCCCAAACGGCACTAATCCATCCTTGCGCTTTTGCACGGTCTTTCACTTCGCTATATAGGTCACCAATAATTGTCATTGTAATAGGCATGATGGCGCCGGCTCCAAGACCTTGAAGGGCACGAAAGACGATAAGCTGTTCCATTGAGGTTACAACACCGCAAAGCGCAGAACCGATTAAAAAAATGGCAGCGCCTATAAGTAATACTTTTTTGCGACCAAATAAATCTGCTAGTTTCCCGTAAATTGGGGTCGAAACGGCGGTGGCAAGCATATAAATGGCATACACCCAACTAACAAGTTCGACACCTGACAAATCACTTGTAATACGGGGGATTGCTGTACTAATAATTGTTCCTTCTACAGCAGAAAGGAATGTCATTAACATTAATGACACAATAACTTTTTTTCTCATAGTTTCCCTCTATACTTCCATACAGTTAAATTTATTCAATATATATTACCCCTAAATCTCCCAAATAACAAACCTAGTTTCACTTTGATAATATACCAAGCTAAAGCCTACGATTTTAATTCCCTTTGCGGATACCTTCTTTGTTATTCGTATAGGTTTTGATGAAAAATCCATCTGTCTGTGACCATTCCGCATACAAAATATCCTGAATTGTAGGGAAGCCTTCCTTGCGCAGTTCATCATATAACCATTCTTTGGATTTACCCGTATACCTTAATATTTCTTCGTTAATTTCTCCTTCATCCACAAATAGGAAGTTCATCGTGCCGTCTTTCGTTTTTAAATGAAGCATAGCTGGTGTGATAGTATCAAATTCAGCATATTTTTTTAGACTAACCGTACCACCAGGTTCTAAGTATAAATCACAAACTTCCCGAAGAGAGAAGACACCTTGCTGTCGTAGCATAATCCGTAACTGCTCCATTTCTAGATGATTCGCTTGTAGTTCTTTTAAGTTAAATTCACCATCTCTAATTAAAATTGACGTTTCGCCCTTTAGAAGAACTCTAAATTTATTGGAACGTTTCGATAGATTTTCGATGATGAACAGCAGCATTCCCCAAACGGCAACCGCGAACCATACATGAAGAGCTGAAATTTTGTTATCATAGATGCTTTCTTCCAATATACCGCCAAGAACAATGGAATATACAAAGTCAAAGGGGGTAAGCTGTGATATTTCTTTTTTGCCCAACAAACGTGTCACAAGTAATAAAGCAATTAACCCGAAAAATAACTTCAATCCAATATTCATATACGTCATGACAACAACTCCTCTGTTGATTTTCAATTTGTCCAATCTTTCCTCGCCGCTTGTAGTATCCTTTACCCGTTCTAAAAGAAATTTCATCCTCCATTTGGCTGTCCTTTCACAACCCGTGGTAGGATGATCATTGTGACCCAATTTAGATTAATCTATAATGAAGTTTAATAATTAACTAACTAGCAAAGGAATGAAACGATGAAGATAGAAAAGGGAACGAATTGT
The DNA here is from genome assembly GCF_016350185.1 of Lysinibacillus sp. C5.1. NCBI lineage: Bacteria > Bacillati > Bacillota > Bacilli > Caryophanales > Bacillaceae > Lysinibacillus > Lysinibacillus sp. C5.1. Next base: position 4,441,393 of record NZ_CP066226.1, on the reverse strand, counting down.
CATATAGAAGAAATAGAGTCTTTATATAATGAGTTAAACGACTACCTTGATGCCCATATCAATTATCCTGGATGGAAAAAAGGAATATATCCGATAAAAGAAACGGCAATTAAGGGCATACAGGAAGGTAATTTATATGTGCTGAAAGATGGAAATCATATTGCAGGGACGGTTATTTTAAGACGTGAATAGGAAATGGCTTATTCGAAAGTGGATTGGAAAATACATTTAGATGCTGAAGACATATTGGTTATACATACTTTTGCCGTACATCCGGCTTATCTAAAAAAGGGCATTGGCACAAAAATTATGGATTTTATTATTGAGCATAGTAAAGCCATGAATATTAAGGCCATTCGCTTGGATGTATATGAAAAAAATCAACCTGCTATCAACCTCTATAAAAAATATGATTTTGCGTATATTGATACAGTTGATTTAGGTTACAGTGAATATGGTTTAGAGAAATTTGAACTGTATCAAAAGTTACTATAAAGTTTTAACTAGGGGCTGGGACATAACTAAAAAAATTTAAGAAATAGACGAAAGGTGTTCATGATTTTTTGCTAAATGGAGAACTTAGCTATTCTTGCTTTTGCAAAAAAAATTAGAAGTGTAATTAATCTTGCTATGCCGTTGTTGTCCGCGTCTTACATTGTGTGCTGTTCTGAGCAGGAGTCACCGCCTTCGCTCCAACGACTAGTGAGTCAATCTAACACTTTTTCTCTTTTGTCTCAGCCACTTCTTGGGTCTATCTCCATTAGGTATTCCTTTTATTAGAAAATAATGAATTGACAAAATTATTCGTTTGGTATAAAGTTACAAATAATTGAATGGAGGAGATTATATGTCGTTTTTACAACGTCTAATTTCAGCAACTCAACATCATCATATCCACTAGTCTTGCTATCTTTATTAATTTTTTAATAATGAATAGGAAGACTATTTCTCATGAAATCGTATAACTAAGCCGAAGTTGGAGCTTATGTTAGTACGGTTTTTTTATTTTCTAAAAAAAGGAGCAATGAAGATGAAGAAAATGGATTATCAAAATGTTAGAGGAACGCAAGATTATTTACCAGAGCAAGAACGTATTCGTCGTAAAATCCGGCGTACGTTAGAAGATACTTTTATCACCTATGGGTGTAAACCACTCGAAACACCGATTTTAAACTATACAAACTTAATGGCATCTAAATACGCAGGAGGTGCTGAAATTTTACAAGAGATGTATGTGCTATCGGATCGAGGAGAACGTGAACTAGCATTACGTTATGATTTAACGATTCCATTCGCAAAGGTCATTGCAATGAACCCTACATTACCGATGCCATTTAAACGTTATGAAATTGGCAAAGTGTTCCGAGATGGCCCGATTAAAGCGGGGAGATTTCGCGAGTTTACACAATGTGATGTAGATATTGTTGGAGTTGATTCACAAGCAGCTGAGGCGGAATTGATGATGATGGCATTAGATGCTTTTGAAAAGCTAGAGCAAGATGTTGTCATTCAATATAACAATCGTAAGCTATTAGTTGGCTTACTTGGTGTTTTTGGTGTAGATGCTGATGTGCAAAGTCGAGTAATTTTAATACTCGATAAAATTGAAAAAGTAGGTCATGATGCAGTTTTAGCAGAGTTAACAGAGCTAGGTTTGCAACTTGCTGTTGTAAAGCAAATCGCATATTTTTTACAAGACGATAGAAATAATACACTAGCTTATTTCGGCCAATATGATGAGCCTCTGATTCAAGAAGGGGTAGCCGAAATGGAAGAATTAGAACACTATTTAAATAAGCTTGGTATTACAAAAAATTGTCTATTTAATCCTTTGCTTGCTCGTGGGCTAGAAATCTATACGGGAACTATTTATGAAATGTTCGTACGGGATGGTCGAATAACATCCAGTATAGGGAGCGGGGGTCGTTATGATAATGCGATTGGCGGGCTATTAGGGGGAACCGAAAAGTTCGCTACGGTCGGTATTTCATTTGGGTTAGATGTTATTTTTACAGCCATGATGTTAGATGAACAAAAAAACCAGGAGACATTAATTGATATTTATATCATTCCCATTCATACAACAGTAGAGTCTCTTGTACTAGCAAAAGCATTGCGGAAAGACTATCGCGTTGAAGTAGAGCTTAGTGGTAAAAAATTAAGAAAAGCGATGGATAAAGCAAATCGTGAAAACATTCCTTTTGTCATTGTATTGGGGCAAGAGGAAGTAACGCAAAATCACTATATGTTAAAAAATATGCAGACAGGGGAGACCGTTACTAATACTTTTATTTTCAATGCATGAATGGAACGATAACGAACGGTAAGGGGATAGATTATGGAGATTCGTATTTTAAGTAAATCAGATGCACAAGTATATCAAGAAGTGCGTTTAAGTGCATTAAGAAATAATCCGGAAGCATTTGGTTCCACATATGAGCGTGAAGTAAACGTTTCGTTACAAGAAGTTGCAGAGCGAATAGAAGCAACAGCGGAAAAGTTTGTGCTCGGTGCTTTTCATAACAATGGTTCGTTGGTAGGCATTGTAACTTTTGTGCGTGAAGACAGTCCAAAAATGAGTCATAAAGGGAATGTTTTTGGTATGTATGTTGCACCTGAAGGAAGAGGGGGTGGATTAGGGAAATTACTGATGAGCGAACTAATAAAGAGGGCGAAATGTTGTGAAGGTTTGGAGCAAATAAACTTAACAGTTGTTTCAGATAATAGTTCAGCCCAAAAGTTATATAAGTCATTAGGCTTTGAGGTTTACGGCTTAGAACGCAATGCCCTTCAATTTAATGGGCACTATTATGACGAGGAATTGATGGTGTTATATTTCTAATTTGAAAGAACTTATGATGTCACTTCTATCTTTGACTCTTTCCTCATTTGAAAACCACCCGTCTCATCGCGGGTGGTTTTAATGCCTTAGAGGCTCATTCTATTTTTCCTTGATAAGCTGTAACGTTTTATCTTTAATTTCCCAAATTTGGTCAGCTACTCTTTCTACAATAAGCTGATCGTGAGTAGTAAAGAGCACTGTTCCTTTATAGCCTAGTAAAAATTTTTCCAATGCTTCAATGGTAGCTAAGTCTATAAAATTTGTCGGTTCATCTAAAATAAGGACATTAGAAGGTTTGGCAAAAAGGGCTGCTAAAGAAATTCGTGTTGCTTCTCCACCACTCAGCGCATGTAAAGGTTTTCTAATAGTGGCTTCTTCAAAGCCAAGGTTACTGAGAATCGCCCGAATAAAACTTTCTTTATACTCACTCATCTTCATAAGATACTCTAATATACTTATGTCCCCACTCAGTTTATAATCCATTTGCTGATAAGTGCAAAATGCAATTTTCGAGGAAAGCGTGATACCATCTTGATTATTCATTATATAGTGTAAGAAAGTTGATTTACCTACTCCATTGTCTCCTACTATAGCTATCTTCTTGCCAAGTGGGAATTGGAAATCCTGTTCTGCAAGAAGTATATTGTCTCCAGCTGTAACTGTAATATTATGTCCCATTATTGGAAAACGATTATTTATTTCAAGCTCTTTCACTATCGGAAAAGAAATTGGTTTAGGATCTTTGTCAATATGAATCTCCTCTAACATATCCATTCTTTTCTCTATTGATTTAACGGTTTTCATCATACTCTTTTGAACCGTGTCTTTTTGTTTGGAAGAAGCTAAGCGATTCGGTTTGATATTTCTTTGTTTGTTTTTTTCACTAACGATAGAAATTTTCTTTGCCTGACTCTTTTTCACTTCTACAGCTTCTTGTAATCGTTCTTTTTCTTTTGTGACTTTTTGATATTTTCTTTGTAACTCCAATTTCTCTTGTTGTTTCTGTTCCAGATATTGATCGTAATTGCCGTTAAATTCTTTAATTTTCCCATTCTCTATTTCCCAGATTTTTGTGGCAATTGCATTAATAAAATAGCGATCATGGCTGACAAATATTAAAGTACCGTAGTAATAATTTAATTCTTCAATCATTATGTCAATGCCATTTTTATCTACGTGCGTTGTCGGTTCGTCTAGCAGCAGACCCATTTTATATTGAGAAAGTAACTGAACTAAACGAAATTTTGATTGTTCTCCACCACTAAGTGTTTCAACACTGTTAGTAGGAACGTTCAAGCGGCTAAGTAGTTGGGAATCTAAATAGTCAGCATTCGTTTCTTCCTTTAGCTCGCCGATTTGTTGAAAATAATTGAAATCGACAAATCGTTCAATCTTTCCATTATCAGGTGTAATCGTACCTGCAATGATATTCAATAAAGTCGTTTTGCCTTGGCCATTTTTCCCTACGATACCAATGCGATCATTTTGATAGACGGTTAATTCCTTAGTATCAAAGATTTCCTTGTCCCCAAAACTAATTTGAACATTGTTTAATTTTAAAGCAAGCTCTTCCATTTGTATCCCTCCAGTCTCAAAAATGAAGATGGCATGTTCCTCTTCTTTGAATAAAACGTGTAGATCATGCTAAAAAAGAGAAAATTATTTCCATGGAAATATAAATTGTAGAACGATGCTTGTTTTAGTTTGAGTTTAAAATAAGGTTAGCGTTAGTTGCTTTCTTTTGCATAGCAATTCGTTGTTTTAAAACTCTCCAAACCATATTTCCAACTAATTCTTCCTCTTCTGATTTAATACCAAACAGTCTTATACATGTCATATGTATTAAACTTCGAATAATATTAAAATCAAATCGTTTTTCATTTAATAATTTGTTAAAGTAGTTGGACAATTGAAGCTCCCAGTAGCTCAGTTGTTCTTTGTTGAAAGCAAAATGATGAGCTGGATCAGGATTTGAAGATGTAGCAATATCACTAAATACCAAATATTTATGTCTATTTTCACGGAAATTTTTTGAAAAGTCCTTATTCGAATAACCATCATCCATAATACGGAACTGTTGATGTAGATCTTTGGTATGAAGAGATAGTAGTTTAAAAACAAGATAAATAGCATGATCCACTTTATCTATTTTTTCATCTACTAAACAAGAAGCTAACAAACTAAGAATAAGCGTACTATCAGCACAGAAAAAATCCTCTGCCTCCGACATGGTAGTCAATCCCCCATATCTTTCGTATTCTGGGTCGTACTTTCCACTACTATAATCGATGATATCTCCGGCTATGACGCCTTGTGCTAGATATTCATCGATTCCATTAAATTGAGAAGTTGGAGAAATTCTTAATCTTATATGATGTCTATCATCAAAATAACGAATGTAAAAAGACTTAGTAATTGCACCGTTGGATTTTAGCTCTTTAATAAGCTCATTTAAATAAGTGCCTAAAAAGTCGTCTTGGAGTTCGTGCGGTAAATAAATATTAAAATGTTGCCAGTTAACTTTTCTTTCTAAATTTAATTCTTCCTTTGTTTGAAACAAAGGTAGTTGGACAAGTTTCTTAGGCTTAATCTTTTGTGCGACAAAGTTAAAAACAAACTCAGACATATAATGGTTGCCTTCTGAGTCAAGCGTAATGAAGTTTGCTAAGTTCAATGAATTTTCTTCAAGGTAAATAGTAAAAGAATTATCCGTTTTATAAATATCCCATAAAATATCTAAATCCTCTTTACGATGAGTATCGATTAATATTCTTAGGTCATTACATCTAACAAAAAGCGAATCCGGTATTTCATAAATCGTTTTCATTTCGGTAAACTTGCTGAAAAATTGATCTTGTGAGCGAATATCTCCCATATAATTTTTAATAAGCCAAGATTGAGGGATTAATTCAATGTCGTTAAAGAGAACCTTTGGAAAATGAATAAAGTCTTTCCGTATTTTTTGAATATCAAATAGTAGCGACATAATATTTGCGTAGTAATTGCTACTCCAAAATAGCAAGTCATTTAAAATATGTGGGGAAAAATGTTCGATATTGGATACATTATATTGCTCAAACTTTACTATTTTTTCGATACCACCATCTAATAATGCAGAAAGTGTTATTTTATTATCTTGTATGCTAATAAAGAGCTGCTCTAATGGAACTGATTGTTGATTTTCAGCAGTTCCATATTGAAGATTTAAATTGCCATCATAGCAATCATTCATAATATTATAGTAGTGTTGATTTTTAGGCATATATTTAACGGTAATGACCTCTGTATTAGCTTCTGCAATTTTTCTTCTTTCAATATTTTTCATTGTTGTAAAATAGGCTGGATTTATATAAGAAAAGCGTCCTTCTAAACGTCCAAGTCCCGAATTTCCAGCATACGGGGTTAGTGAAAAGTTGAGTTGTCCATTTCTACTCTCTAAATAAAAACAACTTTGTATTGTTGGAGAAATTTCGCTTTCTATTTTTAGGTCTTCAAAATGCAAATTTGCTATGTCGATTTCTTTTAAATGTCTGTATGCTGCCGTAGATGTTAGTGCTAATAATTGCATTTTTATTTTTTTCTCTAAATCTGAAGTTTTGCGTTCTAGCGAACAATTTTTCTCTCTAATCAATTGATAGTTTTTGTAGAAATCTAAAAACTTTACTTTTGAATTTCCGTACTTTTCTTTAAAAAAATGGATATCAGCTTGATATCTATCACTTACAGGTACCCGTATTGCATAAGTCGATAGGAAATTAACGAAAGGTAAGAGAGTTTTTTCTATAAGACCTTTATCTAAATCAAGATTAATAACGTTAGTTTCACTATCAAAGCGAAGGTAATGTTCACAATTATGAATTGAAGCTAATAGTTTTTCCAACTTGTTTACAGTATCTATATTGAACTTGCTTATAGAATTATTTTGATTTTTTATTAAAGTTCTTATTTGCTTGATCGCATCTTTTGGGAAAGAATAATTTTTCTCTTCAACATAGCGAATTAGAAGTTCGAAGTCTTGAATAAATGTTAAATTGTCTAAATCCGTAATCAAATAGCCACCGTGGATCAATTGTTTCACTACATTTAATAAAATTTTAAATGGTAAAAGAATACGATTTTGTTCTTCGAGTTTTTTGGCTAATTCTTCAACAGTAACGGCATTTTTTGCATGGACTTGAATTGCTTCTAATAGAGAATTTATTTGAATTTTATTTGTATTAAACTTCTTTTTATCATCTAATGTCCAATTATTATATAAAAAATTGGAATTTTGGTAGACCACATTTGAATTCCACGTAACCTGTAAGCTTGCTAAATTTTCATTTTTTAGAGTGGAAATAAATTTACTTATCCATTCTGAGTCAATACTTGTATATACTTTAAAGTCATGTTGAATAATCATTTGATTTGTTGAATGATTTACTTCATCTATAGTATTGAAGTAGACAGATGAAAATAAGCCGAAGGGTGTTGCTCTATATCTAGATCTATTTAAATATTTTCTTTTAGCTAGTGTGGCTTTGTTAAAATTCTCATTCCTTTGCAATTGATGATATAAGCTACTGGAACTAGTAAAAAGTTTTTTATCAAACCAACGATCTTGATTTTCCTCGTTAGTTGAGTGATTCGCTGTTCTTACATTGATATAGGGCATCATTTCATACATGTGATTCACCTCAAAATTATTTAATTAAGAGAGGTTTTCAATTGAGTTATGTTTTTAAAGAATGGACTTTCTCTAATCCGCTATGCTCAAGTATGAAGTCCAGCATTCGATTAAACATAACTTCATGTTCGCGGGCTTCTATATGCCCAACAAACTCAATTGTTTTTATTACTTCTGAAATGGAATTTTGATCTTTGTGTATTGTGATGTCATAAAACCCTTTAAATATTTTGAACAGTGCTTTTTCAAAGAAATCACTATCATTTAGTTGTATGGTGTTTAATAAATCAATCCATTTAGTAGTGTAAAATGAATCTTTTTGTTCAAAGGCTAAAATTAATGCATTGACTACAAGTCTAAAGCCTTCATTTCCATAAGGCCTAGTCTGACTGTATTTATTAAACCTTTGAATACAACGTATAAGAATAGCATCGATTAATTCTAATGAAAAAACATACATACTATTTGTAAATAGTACTAGTTCATAATGAGTCCAAAATTCAGTACTGATTAAATACTTAAATAAACTGCTTTTTTTGCCATCAATATCCTGCCCCAACAACCTACAAATCCTGAAATTCAGAAGATCAGTCATATGTTCATTTTTTAAACCAGTAAAATCTGCCTCTAGTTTCTTCCTTAAAGAGCGCAATTCTTGAATATCCTGCACTCTATATGCTCTAGATAATTCTTTTAAAAAGCAAACTACTTTATCACTCGCATAGTCGCTATGAATTAAGAAAAACTCATTAGGAGAAATATGCAATCTATCCATAAATAAGGATAGATTGTGGATACTAGTGTCAGTTTGACCGCTGGCAAAACGATGATAAGCAGCTCGAGTCACTATGCCATCACAAAGATCCTTTATTTTAATCTTTTTACCTTCTCTTATCATTTCAATTGTAGGACCAAACATAGCAAAACCTCCTAAAATGTATATATTTGTATACATTTTACCATTCAATCAATTTATTTCTCTATTATCAAACATATAAACAACAGCGTTTATTCGATTTGAGAATACAGTTTAAGTTGAAAGGAGGTTTTATTAAATGGGTGGATGGATTGATATTTTCTACGTAATTACTCTATTTATTTTTTAATGAGTAGGCTAGGAGGGGCTAGAATTTGAAAAAATCTATTATTTTTGGAATAAAAAATAGAAGTATATTTCTTTTGATTTCTATTTTAATTGTTTCAACATTAATGGGGACAATTATCCAATTTATTAAAGGTGATTTATTTCAAGGAGCACTTGATCAAAATTTAGATAAAGTCTCTACGTATATTTTGATTTTCGGGGTTTTAATTTTAATCGAAGTGCTATTTTACTTTTTAGAATGGAAATATGAAAATCATTTAATTAGAAATACTTTTGCAAAACTTAAAAATTCAATTATTAACAACGTATTAAAGACTAGAGACTTTTCAAATATAAAGGTGAAAAATGAACATCACTTAAATGCGTTAACGAATGTTGTTGATAGTTTAGAGTATCAATATTATAGAAGTTCTTTTGATGCTATTTACTTAACGCTAAGGATCGTTTTCGTTACAACGTCTTTACTTATTATTAATATCTATATTGGCTTGGTTGTAATTGCTTTTATGTTTCTGCCTTTATTGGTAACTAAATTATTCAAAGATAAACTGGCGAATCTTGAAAAAAGCTTTTTAAACCAAAAGGGGGATAACCTCAGCTTTTTTAAAAATCTATTAGATAATCTAAAGTACGTAAGAATTTTAAATGCTGATGCCCTTTTTCGAAATAGGTCTAGAAATGAAATTAATAAAGAAAGAGATGCGGGGTTAAAAACGGAGAATTATAGAATTACATTAAATACAATGTATTCCTTGCTATCATATTCATCTCATTTCTTAATTCTAGCGATATCGGTTTTATTAATTATTAAAGGTCATATTACTCCTGGTGTTACGATTACCCTTTTAGGTTTAGTAGAGCAATTAAGTATGCCGATTTTATCGCTTTCAAGGAGTATAAATAATATAAACAGCACAAAAAAACTAAGAGAAGATATTAACTCCATTATCTGTGTAGAAACAGATAATCTTGAAACAGCGATTAGCTATGATAACGCAATTACTACTAAAAAATTATCCTTTAAATTTGATAATACGGTTTTCAACTATAATGATGTAACTTTCCAAAAAAACAACACACATATTATTACAGGGCAAAGTGGTTTAGGCAAATCTATATTTTTAGAATCAATATTGGGATTATTAAAGAGCAACCATACTGGGGAAATTTGTTATGACAACAATAGTCTTAAGGTTGATAGTAATCCATTTAAAGATATTATGTACATTATGACTGACAACAATCTTTTTGATGGTTCACCTATATTTAATATTTTATTAAGAGATGAGTATAGTGAAGAAGAACTTAATTATATGAAGAAGTTTTTATCAGAAGAGAAACTTTTAAGTGAAGACGTAACAAAACTCTCTAGCGGTGAAAAGAGAAGATTGCTTATTTTAAGAGGATTAATGTCAGATAAATCGACTTTAATTTTTGATGAACCTACTTCTAATCTTGATAGTTTTAATAGTCAAATATTTTGGGATGAGCTGTTAAATATAAAAGATAAAACAATCATTGTTGTTTCGCACAACACACCAGAGGATATCTACGACAAATTTGATATAAAATACGATTTTACAAATTATGTCGATAAGGAGTCTGTGGCATATGTCTAAAGTAATCACGATAGAGGAAGAAACTTTGGAGAAAATTTTCGAAAAATTCGGAATACTAATCCAGAAAAGTGATTCTAAAATATCCATCATAGATATTTATCCTCCATTACCGAAAGAGATCCAATCCAATACGATTGTGAAAGCTAACGGTAAAGCACCTGATGTTAGTAGTAATTGGGCAGTTGGGGAAAACATAGTGGAGTTTGATAATGGTAGTCAGTGGATTTTAACTTTAGAAGACTTCGATTGGAGCCAGATTGTGTACGAAAATTTTACTAGTAATAATCACTTGTTTTTACAATGTATTAGTTTTGATGTCATTCCAGAAATAGATGAACAAATCTATAAGAAAAATATAGTGATCGATTTAAGAGTTAATTTCGGCGGGGAATTGCAGAAGATGATTAATTACTATAATTGGTTTGTTCACACCTGTAAGAAATATTCAATTGCTCATATCTATATACTCGTCTCAAATTCAACATGTAGCTCTGCTGAGTTATTTGCGGATAAATTCAAGGAAGACAAAAATACCACAATTATTGGTAGTAAGACTTATGGAAAAGAGTATATCTATAAACAAATTACCGCCCCCAATAAAAAAGTTCTTATACCTATATCGAAAATAGAAACTGATTTTAATATCGATATTCCTTTTGATTTTAATTATTACTATGCCATTAAAAGCATGGCTAACACCCGTAGCTACAAGCCCCCTGAAATAATGATGCTTTAGCTATCAATTAGCACTATTAAAGGAGGTGAAGACAGATGAAAAAATGGATTAGCCCAAAAATGGACGCATTACAAATCACAAAATTTGATAATAAAATTTTATCAATCGAATCAGCATTATACGCAAGCAGTGGACACCGTGGAGAACTGACACGTAACTAATAGCTCGCAAAAATATAAGGAGGTGAAGACAGATGAAAAAGTGGATTAGCCCAAAAATGGACGCATTACAAATCACAAAATTTGATAATAAAATTTTATCAATCGAATCAGCATTATATGCAAGCGGTGGACACCGTGGGGAGCTTACACGTAACTAATAGCTAGCAAAAATATAAGGAGGTGAACATAGATGAAAAAGTGGATTAGCCCAAAAATGGACGCATTACAAATTACAAAATTTGATAATAAAATTTTATCAATCGAATCAGCATTATACGCAAGCAGTGGACACCGTGGAGAACTGACACGTAACTAATAGCTCGCAAAAATATAAGGAGGTGAAGACAGATGAAAAAATGGATTAGCCCAAAAATGGACGCATTACAAATTACAAAATTTGATAATAAAATTTTATCAATCGAATCAGCATTATATGCAAGCGGTGGACACCGTGGGGAGCTTACACGTAACTAATAGCCAGCAAAAATATAAGGAGGTGAAGACAGATGAAAAAATGGATTAGCCCAAAAATGGACGCATTACAAATCACAAAATTCGATAATAAAATTTTATCAATCGAATCAGCATTATATGCAAGCGGTGGACACCGTGGGGAACTGACACGTAACTAATTTTTATAATTAAGTTGATTTGAAGAGGTGATCAGATGAAGAAATGGATTTGTCCTAAGATAAAAGCTTTATCAGTCAAAAAGTTTGATAATAGGATGTCGTCAATTGAATCTTCTCTATATGCAAGCAATAGTAGTGGTCACCATGGGGAGCTTACAAGAAATTAATGTTATTAAGAAGGGGCTGTGTTAAAAGTTGATTTTAGTATGGGGCAAAAATATTCAACCAGCCTAAAGAGATACGTATAACACAGCCTAATACCAAAAAGTGAGGGATTAAGATGAAAAACTATGAGTATATTGAAACTGGCAATACAGCGGTAGTAGATATTGATGGGAAAGATCCAGTTTTTTTAAATGAAACAGCATCTTCAATCATTAAAATGCATATTAACGGAACATCACTTGTAGACATCAAAAATAAGCTAATGAAAGAATACTCTATTCCTGAAGGCGATTTAAGTGAGTTTGAACAGCAAGTTGAGGTAACAATTAAGAACTTTGAAAATATGTTAGAGAGTGATGCGTGAGTGGAGCGTTTAAAGATAAATTTTAACTTTTTCGGTGATGTAATAAATATAGAGAGTAATGATTCGTATTTATTGAAGCAATTAGCATATATTTATAGAGAGTACGTAGATAACGATACTACAACATCAATTGCTTATTATATTAAAATTGAGAATCGCTCTTCTTATAACATTATGGTCAGTGATATGTTATCAAATGATAAACTAGTCATTCTTCATGGACCAGATGAAAATTCACTTGAAAAATGGGTTGAAGAGGCAACATTTCTCCCGCCCATTACAGTACCCTTCTTTAGAAATAAGTATTCATTTTTTCATGGGTGTGCAATTAGGGTTAATAATAAAACAATTGCTATTTTTGGCCCTAGTCGCTCAGGTAAGACGACATTAATAATGGAATTATTGGAATATGGTCATCGTTTAATTAGTGATGATTTATTAGTTATTGATAATGAAACAGGAGAGATTCTGCCTTTTAAAAAACCGATAGGCCTTAGAAATACAACAAAAGAGTATTATGAAGATAAGTTTAAACAGATAGTTGAAAAAATTCCTAGTGAAATGCCAACGTTTCATATCGAGGAAACGGGTTTAACGACAGAGTTAATTCATATTAGCGATGTTCCTGGTTGGAATTATTATGAGAATGTCAGTAAAATTGATTCAATATTTTTTGTAGATAAGCATACGGAATTAATAGATAAGCCATATGATTTTTTTGAGTTAATTAGTAATCAGGCTTGTTTAGCTGATAACCCTTTTAAAACAGTATTAAAGATCTTTAAGAACTTAAATACTACCTCTATGAGATTGAATATTCGCGACCTTAATGTGAGCGCTCAAATTTTACGAAGCATTGAGGATAAATGCTTAAGTTAAATAGGTTAAATATGTAAAGCATTGGATAATAAAAATCCCAATGCTCTTTTTTTAATCTAAATTTATAGATGATTCTTTTTTTGGCTATGTAGTCATTAAATAAAATAGATAGAGCCTTTTGTAAAACGAAGGGAGAGGAAGAGATGCATCTCTTTATAGAGAATATAAAAGATATCACTTTTTTGATAATCTTACTTTCTAGTTTTATTTACAGACGACAACTTAAATTAACGAAGTGGAAACGAAAGCTTACTAAAGGTGAAATGTTGATGTATTTTCTTACATCTATCGCACTTCCTATTTATGGGGTTATCTATTGTGTGCAGCTTTTGGCAACATAGCAATGATGTATAGGAAAAGGACAATAAAAGTAGCTGGAGAGAAACATGTCTGTTTTTCTTCGGCTACTAATTTTTATGCCTTTATTCATTACGATTTTTCAATAATACATACAAAAGGAAAAAATAAACATCCTAATTATTCTAAAAATATATTGAAATTCATGCTTTACATAATTATAATGATAATGATTATCATTATCGGTTATTTAATTATTTGATTGGAGGAAAATTATAGTGAACTCTATTAAATTTATAAGTTTTAGAAAGATGGTCATGTTTTTAGTGTTGTTATTTGCATTGGTGTTAGTCGGATGTGGAAATAAGGAATCTGAAGATGCTTCGAATGCGGATGACAATAATACAACGCAAGAAAGTAGTACTGAAAATAGCAGTCGAGAAGTTACACATTCCTTGGGTACAACAACAATCGAAGGGACACCTACGAAAATCGTTACGCTTTATCAAGGTGCTACGGATGTTGCTGTAGCGATGGGCATCAAACCTGTAGGAGTTGTAGAATCTTGGGCAGATACACCATATTATGAATATTTACAAAAGGACTTAGAAGGTATTCCTCTTTTAGGGGAAGAAACACAGCCTAACTTAGAGGAAATTGCAAAACTTCAGCCGGATTTAATTATTGCTTCGAAAAATCGTCATGAGGAAATTTATGAACAATTATCACAAATCGCACCGACAGTTGTTCATCAAGATGTATTTGATTTTAAAGGGACAATCAATTTAATCGGAGAATCGACTGGTAAAGAAGATAAAGCAAAAGAATTACTTGCAGAATGGGAAAGTCGTGTAGCTGATTTCCAAACAAAAATTAAAGATAAGCTAGGGGATAAATGGCCAATTAGTGCTTCGGTTGTCAATTTTAGAGCTGACCACGCACGTGTTTATCCAGCCGGTTATGCAGGTGAAATTTTAACAGAGCTTGGCTTTAAAGGACCAAAAAATATAACGGAAAATCCGCTACCTATCGTTTTAAGGTTTACAGATAAAGAAAGCATTCCGCAAATGGATGCAGATGTCATTTATATGTTTTATATCGAAGATGAAGCAACGAAAAAAACATTAGAAGAATGGACAAGCCATCCATTATGGAAAGAGCTTGAAGCGGTTAAAAATGACCAAGTATATCGTGTGGAAGAGGTGTACTGGAATTTTGCAGGTGGTATTTTAAGTGCACATATTATGTTGGATGATATTTATGACAGATTTGAGCTAGAAAAGTAAGAAAGCAGATATAGTCGATTAAGGTATCGCAAGGAATGCTATTCTTTGCATCAAAAAGGGGGCTCTAAAGCGATGAGCCCCTTCATTTCTAAATAATGCTTCATCTATTGTATATGGGAAGATGCAAGAGGTGGCTAGAAAAAGACATAAATAAGGTTAAGAAAGTAGGAGTTCAATGCAAAATTTGCTTACCAGTACCTCAATGAAAAAAAGTGTCTTTATTATTTGTTGTGTGTTGCTGATAGTGGCATTTATGTTAAGTGTAGCTCTTGGTCAAACATCAATTCCATTTCGATTAGTGTATGATGCTTTTTTCAACTATGATGCATCAAATGCGGAGCATGTAATCATTCGGACATCTCGTTTCACTAGAGCTGTAGTTGCTACTGTAGTTGGAGCAAGTCTTGCAATAGCAGGGGCTTTAATGCGTGCTTTGACGAGAAATCCTTTAGCCGCACCAGATATTTTAGGTGTTAACGCAGGCGCATTATTTTTTATTGTTTGTGCTATTACATTTTTTTCTATGGACTCGTTAATCCATTATATGTGGGTTGCTTTTTTAGGAGCTGGTGTTGCGGGTGTTCTTGTGTTTTTCTTAGGGTCTTTAGGAAGAGACGGCTTAACGCCAATCAAAATTGTGCTAGCGGGTGCTGCTATTTCGGCATTATTTGTCTCATTTACACAGGGATTGTTGGTGATCGATGAGCAGGGCATACAAAGTGTGCTTTTTTGGCTTGCGGGTTCTGTTTCAGGGAGAGATTTGAATATGTTATTACCTGTATTACCATTCATCGTAATAGGTAGCAGTGTGGCCTTTTTAATGGGGCGTTCCATCAATATTTTGCAGTCAGGAGATGATATTGCGAAAGGCTTAGGGCAACGCACGATTTTAACAAAGGTTGTTATGGGTATTATTGTTATCTTGCTTGCTGGGGGATCAGTCGCAGTTGCTGGCTCCATTGGCTTTATCGGCTTAATCGTGCCTCATATGGCGATGGGCTTAGTAGGTACAGATTATCGCTGGATAATTCCGTTTAGTGCAGTCATTGGTTCAACATTATTACTGTTGGCAGATATTGCAGCTCGCTTTGTGATTATGCCGTTAGAAATGCCCATCGGTGTTATGACAGCATTTATTGGTGCACCCTTCTTCATTTATATAGCGCGAAGGGGGTTAGCGAAAAATGCATAATTATATAACGGTAAGAACGAAATCAAATAAAATATCTTTTCAACTATCAAAAAAAGTAGCAATGGTTACTATCCTTCTTTGTATATTGCTATGCGGCATGATTATGCTTGCGCTTTCGGTAGGGAGTGATTTTATACATCCAGTGACTGTACTAAAGGAATTGTTTGGCTACGGTACAGGTGAATATCTATTTACAATCCAAACGTTACGACTTCCTAGAGTATTGCTTGCCGTGCTAGTTGGGATGGCGCTTGCTGTATCAGGGTTAATATTACAGGGCATTATTCGAAATCCTTTAGCTGCACCGGATATTATAGGTGTAACAAGTGGTGCATCAGTAGGTGCAATGTTATTTCTTACGTATGCAACGGTGAGCATACACTACTTACCATTAGCAGCCATTATAGGAGCGGGAGTAGTATCGGCTATTATCTATCTCTTGTCTTGGAATAAGGGTGTCACACCTATACGAATGGTGTTAATCGGTATTGGGATTTCGGCACTTACGAAAGGGATAGTGACAATGCTAATTGTCATGGGTGAAGAAGTACGCACAACAAGAGCTTACATATGGCTTACAGGTAGTTTGTATGGGGCCAATATGCAGGATGTTTACTTATTACTCCCATGGGTGATTGTTTTAAGTATCTTCACTTTTGTCATGGCAAGAGTCATTAATGTAAAAGAATTAGGTGATGATGTTGCAGTAGGTGTAGGAGTTAAAGTACAAGTTTACCGAGTATTGTTCTTGTTGATTAGTGTTATGTTAGCTGGCACAGCCGTTGCCTTTGTAGGAGGAATAGCATTCGTCGGATTAGTAGCACCTCATATTAGTAGAATGCTGGTAGGCCGTTCATTTGCCGCACTTATTCCGATTTCTGCAATGGTCGGAGCCATTATCGTAATTTTTGCAGACATTGTTGGTCGTACACTATTTTTGCCAAAAGATTTACCAGCAGGTGTATTTACTGCTGCAATTGGTGCGCCATTTTTTATTTATTTACTGTTCCGTACAAGAAATCAACATTCATAACACGTTTAGAAATGAACGATACATAAGGAACATTTATATATAGATTCTTATGTAGCAGTACAATATGAGAAAGAGGTGTAACAATTTTGAATAATGTACTAGAGGCGAATGCATTAACAGTTACCTATGGGAATGCCAACATACTTGAGGATTTACATTTACAAATACCAAAGGGGAAAATTACAGTTTTAGTTGGTGCAAATGGCTGTGGCAAATCAACATTATTACGGACATTTGCACGCCTAATTAAACCGAAAGATGGACATGTATTATTAGACGGTGAAAAAATACGAGATTTATCGACAAAAGCAGTTGCGAAACGATTAGCGATATTGCCACAAGGACCAATAGCGCCTGAAGGATTAACAGTTTTACAATTGATTAAACAAGGTCGGTACCCGCATCAAAGCTGGATCAAGCAATGGTCAAAAGAAGACGAGCAGATTGTCAATCAAGCATTGGAAGCAACACAGATGACATCATTTGCGAATAGCCCTGTCAATGCATTATCTGGAGGTCAACGCCAGCGGGCATGGATTGCAATGACATTGGCACAAAAGACAGACTTGATTTTATTGGATGAGCCAACGACTTACTTAGATATGGCACACCAAGTAGAAATTTTAGATTTATTGTTCGATTTAAATAGCAAAGAAAATCGTACGGTTGTTATGGTTTTGCATGACTTAAATTTAGCTTGTCGTTATGCCCATCATATCGTGGCAGTGCGCGATAAAAAAATTTATGCACAAGGAAGGCCAGAGGATATTATAACAATTGATTTAGTGAAGGATGTATTTGGCATGGGTTGCACGATTATGAACGATCCTCTTTTTGGCACACCTTTATGTGTACCGCATGGAAAGGGCATCAAGTGCTGTCTTAGAGCCTAAGCAGGAGGAACTTTTATGGTAAATGTACCGAATGATAACCGACTAACGCCGACAGATATTGCTATTCTAACAGAGAACTATCGTTTTACGGAGACAAATTTGCCTGCTTCGCCCTATTCAATTTCATCCAAGAATTTGCTGTGTGGAGAGCACTGTCGTCAATATCTACAAACCATTTCGCCAATTTTTAATTCTACTTCTTTAATCACTACAGCTTCTTTATTCGGAAAGCGCTATAGCGTATTAACAATGGCGGCACCTCTGTTTGCTATGTCGATGCTCCAAAAGGGGATAAATGCGTCGATTGACAATGTTCGTGTGGAGTCAAGCTATCAGGAAGATTTATGGCTCCCAAAAATAGCATTGGTTGATGCACAAGTGTTTCTACCCATAAGCAGAGCGGAATGGAGAGATCAAATCCTCCAATCGTTATTTGCGGATAATATAACAAAGGTATGGAAGGCGCTGTCGACTACAGCTAAAGTTTCAAAAGCGGTTTTATGGGAGCATGCGGCTATGTATGTGCACTGGTTTTATGAAACGCAATTTCGCCAAGGGGCAAGTGAAAGGGAAATCGCCTTTTTAGAAGAAGACTATCAGTACATTATGACGGAAGCTCCAGGTGAAATTTTTGGCGAACGTAAAAATCCGTTTACGCGATATAATACGCCAAAGGTTATGACTAGAGGCACCGACAAGCCTATAAGACTACGTAAAACTTGCTGTTATTATTATTTAACCTCTGAAGAAGAACATGATTATTGTATATCATGCCCCAAAATGCCAACGTAAAATAAATGGTTTTCGGCTCTATTGTAGAGTGAATGAAACTTTCCTTTCTTTAAAAGTCGATAATTGATGCTAAGGCACAAGAAAAATGCCACCTTGTGCCCGTGCATTAATTATAGCAAGTAAGCGTTGTAATCCCCAAATTCCTTGAATTTAACCATGCATTAATAGTAAGAGTTTTCTTTCCCCTCCTAAATTGTGGATTATTTTTTAACATTAACTTGTAAATTGAAGCATACATTGTTATCATATAATTGATAATGATAATCGTTCTCAATTATTTTCCCGTGGGAGGAGTAGGTTTGACACAACAGCAAATAAGCAATTTACAAAATCAAATCATTATACAGAAAGCAAAGGAAATGGGCATAGTTTGTACACCATTACTTGCAGATTGTGAGGATTTTTTAGAGCTAACTTATAAAGACAAAACAGTTATTATCAATAAATCAAGGTCTCATCAGTTGTTGTTGATAAGCGGATTGTTAGCACAAAATAAGGAAGCAACAAACAAATTATTAGCAAGAAATAAACTACCTATTACCGATACGCTTATCGTAGAGGAAGTTGGAGAACCAGCTATTCAATTTTTAACAAAGAATAAAACGGTTGTAGTGAAACCTATTAATGCTAAATGTAGTTTAGGTGTAACCATTGGCATTAAAACGCTAGAGCAATTAGAGCAAGCAGTGATAGTTGCTAAACAATATAGTCAAAAGATTATGCTTCAAAGATATGTAGTTGGACATGATTATCGCGTGTTAGTAATAGATGGTGAGATGATTGGTGTTTTAGAATATCGATCAGCTTTTATAGAAGGTGACGGCTATTCGACTATTCGTCAATTGCTAGAGAATTTAAAAGATAAGCAATTGAAAAAAAACACGCTTGAGCCTGAAAATGATCAAGCAATCGAAGCGGAATCGATAGACTTGCAAAATATATTACATCGGAATGGGCTTACGCTTGATGATGTTTTAGTAAAGGGTCAACAAGTAGAGTTATTTGTGGATGACAATATGTTAGTAACGGACTTTTATGATGTTATAACAGATCGCACAGCAGATATTTGTCCTGAAAATATTGAGATGGCGATTCGTGCAGCCAAAGCATTGCAAATTGACGTGGCAGGCATCGACATTCGATGTTTACATATTGATAAACCGTTAGATCAAACAAATGGCGTCATTTTAGAAGTAAATGCCTTGCCAGATTTGGTGGACCCCTCTAATTATTTTGCAAAGAGTACTAAAAATGCAGCTCAATCATATTTAACCTATCTATTAGAAATAGAAAAGGAGCAGTGACAACATGGCAACAGAGAATGTTCAAGAAGAATATTTGTTGTTTCAAAGGGAGCGTGAATCAAATGCACGAGCATATTCGCGACATTTCCCATTTATTTTACAAAAAGCACAAGGTGTGGTTGTGACAGATGTAGCAGGCAAACAGTATTATGATTGTTTAGCTGGAGCGGGTACATTGGCCTTAGGGCATAATCATGATGTCATCATAGCAGCTATCAGGGAAGTATTGGATCAACAAATACCACTTCATACATTAGATTTAGCAACACCGTTAAAAATAGAGTTTATGAAAGAAATCTTCTCGGCATTGCCAGCGGAAATGAAACATACCGCAAAAATACAATTTTGTGGCCCGACTGGCGCAGATGCGGTCGAAGCGGCTATTAAATTAGTGAAACATGCTACAAAAGGCAAATCTATTTTAGCTTTTCAAGGGGGATATCATGGCTCCACACAAGCAACTATGTCCATGAGCGGTAATCTATCTAAAAAACAGCATTTGCAAAGCTTACTGCCAGATGTACATTTTCTACCTTTCCCCTATGAATTTAGATGCCCATTTGGTGTGGGAAATGGTATGACTGCAACGATTAGTGCACAATATATCGAACATTTATTGGATGATTGTGAAAGTGGTGTAGCTAATCCATGCTGTGTAATTGTAGAAACGGTGCAAGGAGAGGGAGGTGTTATTCCAGCGGATGTAATTTGGCTACAGCAATTGCGAAAAATAACTGCAGAACGAAATATCCCATTAATTATTGACGAAGTACAAGCAGGGATAGGGAGGACTGGGAAGATGTTTTCATTTGAGCATGCGGGCATTATTCCAGATGTAATTATATGCTCAAAAGCGATTGGTGGTAGTTTGCCAATGTCTGTCGTCATTTATCAGGAAGCTTTAGATCAATGGCAGGCAGGTGCGCATACAGGCACTTTCCGAGGAAATCAATTAGCAATGGCAACGGGATTAGCAACATTAAAATATGTGCGCGAACAGCGTGTATTGCAAAATGTTGAAGAAAGAAGTGCTCAATTTTTTGAAGGGTTGCAACAATTGCGACGATTGTACAGTGAAATTGGCGATGTGCGTGGAAGAGGATTAATGATAGGTGTAGAAATTGTTAATCCTAATAAGTCGTTCGATCGTCTTGGACACTATCCTCCAGATGGCGAATTAGCCGCTATGATTCAGAAAAAGTGCTTTGAAAATGGATTAATTATTGAAGTGGGTGGACGTAAGGGGGCAGTACTAAGATTTTTACCACCTCTTATCATCAATAAAACTGAAACTGAAAAAGTATTAGATATATTTGCCGAGTCTGTACAACAAGCGGTTGAGCTGTATGCATTATGTTAAACATTCAAGCTATGAAGAAACATTCAGCCTTACTTGCCGTTTTTATCGCTGCCTTTTCACTCGTACTTACAAATAGTTCCTTTAATATTTTATTACCGAGCTTTATGCAGCTATATGGCATTAGTGCAAGTTCGGCAGGTTGGGTCATTTTGGCATATCTATTGTCAATGACCATTACTATGCCTCTTACACCATTAGTCGTAGACCGCTTAGGTAGGAAAAGGGCGTATATTGCGGGTGTTGCAATATACGGACTTTCTTCTATCATAGGTGGATTATTCGATCAATATGTTCAAGTGGTGTTGATTGTCCGCAGTCTTCATGGCATTGCAGGTGGCATCATGATTCCACTATCCCTTAGTTTATTGTTTGATGTTTACGAGAAAGAAGTCCATGGACGAGTGGCGGGGATTTGGGGAATACAGCTAACAGTAGCGTCTATTATTGGTCCAACTGTTGGAGGGCTTATTATTCAATTTGGTCAATTACAATATCTATTTTGGCTGAATGTTCCTTTTGCCATCGTATCGTTATGTCTATGTGCTACTCAAATTAATTCATATCAAGTTATGCGCAAAAAAGAGATAGATTTGTTTGGCATTTTTTACATGGTACTAAGTATTTTAATGCTAAGTGTCAGCATTCAACTGTTTTTAAAGCAGGTTCTTCCTACGTGGCTAGTAGTCATGATGCTAGTAGGTGGTTTGCTTTTATTAATTCGATTTATTCAGTTAGAAAATAAGAAAATCGAGCCGCTATTAAATTATAAGTTATTACAACGCAAAACAATTTTCGCCATCACAGTGCTAATTGCTGCAATACAAGATGTCGTGATGCTTGGGGCAGTTTTTGTATTGCCACTACTATTTCAGGAAGTATATCAACTCCCGTCTTCCGCGGTAGGTGCGATGTTCATTCCGACAGCCATTTTTACAAGTTTGTTTATGTGGTTGGGAGGACATTGGATGGATAAAGGGAAATCTAAAAATTTTATAGTAGTCGGCATCGTGATTGTCGCCATATCTATTATATCCTTTTCCTTTTTACCAAAGTCTGTATCCATATTCGTATTGATTTTGTTGATGATTGGCAGGGGGATAGGCGGAGGTCTTTCGAATATGACTGTCACAACAATTGGTCTTCATACACTTTCACAAGAGGAGTTACACGAAGGCTCAGCTTTAGCTAGTACGATTGAACGCTTTTCTTCGTCGTTTGCAGTCATGTTATTAACGATTTATTATGACTTCAGATGGAGCATGTTAATAAATGCAGGTCTTTCTGTAGCAGACGCAAAATGGATGGCAATCAAAGAAGAATGTGTGATTTTAGGGAGCATCATGTTGGTTACTGTTCCTTTTGTATTATATATAACAAGAAAGAGAGTTGACATTGGTGTTCATTAAAGAAGGAGCTTTGCAAAGTCATCATGAAAAGCAAGCCGCTATTTATAGTTGTAAAGTGTTGTTAAATTGTTATTTGCGAGAATGCTGTGAAGATCAAAGAAAGCTATTGAAGGTTAATAGGCAGGATCATACATTTTCTCTACATTTTCAAGCAAGTCACGAAACGATTATTGGCAAGTTTACTTTTTATTCGCCGAATGGTGAGCATGAATATGCATATTTTTCCTTGCAAAATGGCCAAGCTTTAACCTTGACCTTCCTTGCTTCATTAATTGTTCAGGAATACTTGCAACACAATAAAGCCATCACACATGACCATGTACAAAATTTTATAGCTAGAGTGGAAAATAGTTATCAAAACATGGCTGTATTTTTGAAACATGCGACAAGCAGCCTTATTAACGACTACTTGTCTTCTGAACAATCACTCCTATATGGTCATCCTTTCCATCCATATCCCAAAAACACGGTGGGCTTTACATCACAGGAAGTAGCGACCTATTGCCCAGAATTACGTACTTCATTTCCGCTTTGTTACCTTGCTGTTCGATATGACATCTTTCAAGAAACGTGGGTTACTGAAAGTGCAGCGCATGAATTTTTGCAAAAGTTTGAATACGATATTCGCCAGCAATTAAAATTTGATGATGATAATTATCGCATATTGCCGATGCATCCTTGGCAATATGCTTATGTGCAAACATTAGAGGCAGTGCAAGAATTTGAAAGACAACAAAAAATAAGATTTTTGGGAAGTAGCGGTCCTGTTTGTTATCCAACATCATCTGTTCGAACAGTCTATATTCCACAATTTAAATGTAATTTGAAGTTGTCTCTGTCAATTCAAATTACCAATATGCTTAGGGTTAATAGCCAGGAGCAAATGACAAGAACTCTAGATGCGGCGCATTATTTGTTAGCACATGATTGTTTTGTAGAAGAGCACTATACAAAGGTTCTTTATGAAACAGGTGTCTGTACGTGCCGTTTTGAGGAGGAAGCATTAACAGCTTTATTTACGATGGCTTATCGACCAATGGTGCTAGACGAAAAATCAACCTATGTTGTTGCTAGTTTAGTAGAAGCGCCCATTCAAGGGAAGCCTTGTCGACTTTATGAATGGTTGAAAGGACAGAATGTAGAGCAATGGTTCCGACAATATATAACGATTTCTTTATTGCCAATTGTTAGACTCGCGGATAAAAAGGGCATTCACTTTGAAGCGCATTTACAAAATACGCTTATAACGCTTCGGGATGGTAAACCACATATTTTTTGGATACGGGATTTAGAAGGCGTAAGTATCGAACAAGAAAAAGTAGCTACACATAGACAAGCACAGGGACCCTTGTTTTATGAAAAAGAACAGGCGTGGTCAAGGACAAAATATTATTTCATGGTAAATCATCTAGGGTCATTTATACATGCGCTTGCAAGAGATTTTCAGTTAAGTGAAGCCCATTTTTGGCACATTGTACGAGAAATGCTACTTGAAGAATGGGAACAAACACAGAATGAGCTAGTAGCCCATCTGTTAACGACAGCTGTATTTTATGCTAAGAAAAATTTGTATAGCTGTTTAGTTGGCAAAAGTGAAACACCAGAATATGTTGCAGTTAAAAATGCTTTGTATAAGGGGAATGAATTGTATGAAATTGATGACAGCTTTCATGCCAGTAAGTGAAGCATCCTATAAGACAGTACAGGAGAGATTGAAGTGCCAAACATTAGAGGCATTGCTTTTTGAAGAAATTATTCCAGTAACGAAAAATGGAAAACATTATAGCTTCCAAGGACAAAATGTTCAAGGAGAGACGGTCCTTTATACATGTGAAGTAGTAGAAAAATGGTCATTCGGTCGAGTGAAAGTGAAACCGAATTCCATTCAAAGAGACGGAGATACCAATGTAAGTATCTATACTTTTCTGGAAGAAGTCGTTCAGCAGACGTTAGACGGTCAGCATACAAAGACATTTGTTCAGGAGTTATTGGAGACCTTTGTGAAGGATAGTCAGGCAAAGAGCAATCAGCCACCGTCTATACCGGCAGAGGATTTGCACTATGAGGCGTTGGAAAGCCACATGATTGATGGTCATCCGTATCATCCAAGCTATAAATCCCGAGTTGGTTTTACTTTGGCAGATAATCATTTGTATGGTCCTGAATTTAATCAGGATATAGCGTTAACTTGGCTTGCTGTTCGTCGGCATTTTGTAGATATTGCCGTATTAGAACCAACTGCAATCAATGAAATGTATCAGCATCATTTACAGCCAGAGGAGTTAGCACATTTTACACAACAATTACGAGCGCAAATAGATGAAGATGAACAAGCTTATGTTTTTCTCCCCGTTCATCCGTGGCAATTTGAACATATTATAGCGACCGTATTTTACCCACAAATCGCTGATAAGACGATTATTATATTAGGGAAATCGGAAAGCTCATATCGATCACAGCAATCCATTCGCTCGTTATCAAATCGCCATAGTGCACAAGCGAGTTATTTAAAATTACCTCTTAGCATTACAAATACATCTACTAGCCGTATTTTAGCGCATCATACGACACAAAATGCGCCTATTATTAGCGCTTGGCTAGATCGAATTATTAAAAGTGATGAATACTTGAAAAATTGCCAGTTTGAAATTTTAAAAGAGACAATCGGGGTATCTTTCCGCTATCAAAAATTATCTGTTATGCAATATGCAGTGGCTTATGGAACATTAGGCGTCATCCATCGGGAAAATATTGCACAATATTTGCAAGAGGATGAACAAGCGTGGCCATTAAATGCATTGATGCATAAGCAAAAAAATGGCGAGGCGTTTATTCAGCAGGCGATTGCATTGTATGGGGTAGAAAAATGGAGCCGAGCCTTAATCGAAACGCTTGTAACGCCAATTGTTCATTTACTCTATGTCCACGGAATTGCGTTAGAATCTCATGCGCAAAATATTATTCTCGTATTAAAAAATAATTTTCCGCATCGAATCATTATTAAGGACTTACATGATGGTGTGAGGTTTTGTTCTTCAGAGCTCCTTCATCCGGAATGGGAGCCAAAGTTAAATCCAGAGCCAGCCACACATCGACAATTTAATCGGTATTCATTTTTAAAAACAGCTAAAGTTTCAGAAGTTAGAGATTATACATTCGATGCTTTCTTCTTTATCTGTATGACTGAACTTTGTTTTACGCTTGAGGAGTTTGGATTGCGGGAAGAGGATTTTTGGCGCACCTGTACGGAAGTTATTTTAGCTTATCAGCAACAACATCCTCAATATAAAGACCGTTTTCAAACGTTTGATTTATTTGCAGCGGATGCTTTAATCGAGGAAATGACAAAAAGACGTATTTATGGTGATCAAACATTGTATTTTAGAAAGGCTCAAAATCCTTTACTACAGGCATTGGAGTTTTTGAAAAATGAAGAGAAATAACTTGAAGGATAAAATAAAACGTCATCAAACGGTATATGGGTTATTTGTTTCGATTCCTCATCCAAGTGTAATTGAATTAATTGGTCACGCTGAATTTGATTTTGTCATTATTGATTTAGAGCACACGACAATTGATTTAGAAATATTGGAAAATATGATTCGTGCTGCAGAGCTACTCGAGATAACCCCACTTGTAAGAATTGCAGAAATAGATCGTACTTCAATCTTAAAAGTATTGGATTGTGGGGCACAGGGTATTGTCATTCCACATGTAAGTTGCAAAGAGCAAGTCAAACAGGTTATTGAGTATAGTTATTATCATCCGATTGGGCATCGAAGTTTGAATAGTGGCCGCCCTGCAGCTTTTGCCAAAGAACCTTTAACTGAGTATATTGCTGCAGCCAATGAAGAAATTATGATGATTCCAATGATTGAAAGCATAGAAGGCATTCGTAATTGTAAGGATATTTTATCACTACCACAAATCGGATTTGTTTTGGAAGGAGCGGCAGATTTATCGCAATCATTAGCCGTACCTTGGCAAATTGAACATCCCCAAGTGCAGAATGCGATCGAAGCGTTATATGACATTGTAAAAACATGCCATATACCGTATGCGACTGTTTCAAGAGAGATGCATCAGCATCGACGATATGCTGACAAAGGTGTACGCATCTTTGTGTTAGGGGATGACCGAAATACAGCGTTTCGAGCATATCGACAAAAGAAAATGGACTATCAAAATATAACAGGAGGCCAATATGAGTGATTCGTTACTAGCTGTTATTCAGTCATTAAATACTAATAAAACAGCGCCTGTTTGTGCTTATATTTACGACTTAGATGGTATTCAAGCACATGTAAACCGAATGCTTGAAACTTTGCCAAAGCAAATATTTTTGTTTTATGCGATTAAAGCAAATCCTGATCAACGAATCATTAAGGCCCTTTTACCATATGTTCGTGGCTTTGAAGTTGCTTCTATCGGAGAATTAGTAAATGTGCGTGCAGTGTCTGAGGATGTACCAATCTTATTTGGCGGACCTGGAAAAAAGGATGCCGAATTGGAGATGGCTATACGCCAAAAGGTCTCATATATTCATGTTGAAAGTTTATTAGAATTACGACGTATTCAAATGCTCGCACAAAAGTTAAATAAAAAGGTCGATATTTTATTACGCATAAATTTACGTACAAATGCACTTCCTGAAACAAAAATTACGATGGGAGGTACTGCGAGTCTATTTGGCTTGGACGAGTCAGATATTCAACAAGCGGTGGCACTTGTACGACAAGACCCACTACAGCTTGTACAAATTAAAGGTTTCCATTTCCACTCATTATCGAATAATGTGCATGCATCATTGCATGTAGAAATGGTACGACTTTATGTGCAAAAAGCACTTGACTGGCAACGCTTGTATCAATTAGATGTGCAAGTACTGAATGCCGGAGGTGGATTTGGTGTTTCCTATAATGAAAATGAAGAACCATCTTTTGACTGGCAACAATTTATGTCCTTATTACAAGCTAGTGATATTTTGCAGGATTTAAATGGCATCCAACTCTTTTTTGAGCCAGGGAGATTTCTTGTTGCTGATTATGGCTTTTATGCTACAGAAATACTAGATATTAAACAGTCCCATCAACAGTATTTTGCCGTTGTAAGAGGTGGCACACATCATAATAGATTGCCAGCCTCATGGGGACATAATCAACCATTTCAGCTTTATGCTAGTGAAACGTGGACATATCCATTCCAACGACCTAGCTTGCACAATAAGAAGGTCCATCTAGTTGGGGAATTATGCACGCCAAAGGATCGATTGCACACAGATGCTTTTATGTCTTCCGTTCGTGTAGGTGATATTGTCATCTTTGAAAAATCAGGTGCATATTGTTGGACAATTTCACATCATGATTTTCTGGGTCATCCTCATCCAGCATTTTATTATATCCAAGGAGGCCATATTCAATGATTGTACAGCAAAGTGTATCAGCAAGAGAAAGAGCTACAGAAATTATTAAGATGGACTTAATGGATGCATTTTTAGTCGAGCAGTTCTTTGACGGGGATACGTATTCAAAGCAATCTCTTCAAGATGCAGCGAAAGAAATAAGTGCTTTATTTGCCCATTACCATTCGCATGAAGTAGAGGTCTACATAGGAAACTTTTGTTTTCTTGTTGAAAAAAGCTATAAGCAGGGTGAGCAATGGGTGCGTCATTCTCCTATTTATCGACAAGTGGCTGGACAGTGGCAGTTAATCGTGTCAATTGAAGAGCTTGCCAAATCCATTTTGCAGACTAGTCTCTCTGCCAAAGCCTATCAGCATCCAGCAGTGGCAGATTTTTTAAAGGGGCTACTAGTAGCTGTTGAGCAATTAACATTGAGTATAGAACAAATGAATAATTATGATGCATCGGCTCCTCAAACACCATACCAATGGCATGTCAAAGGAGAGCTGATTGCTTCGTTTCGAGATCGGCCATTTCATCCGCTTGCGAAAGCTAAAATTGGATTTTCAGCGCAAGATTATCAACAATATATGGCGGAATTTGGTCAACCCATCTCACTTCGTTGGGTCGCCATTCGTCATGATGTGGTAGTAAAAGGGAATGAGCAAACACCCATCCAATGTTTTGATTTACTTGACGAAAAACAAAAGTATGAGATAGCGCAAGAATTTGAACGACGAGGTTTACGGCAAAGTGAGTACACGATGATGCCTGTGCATCCATGGCAGTTACAAAACATTATTTTAAAAGATTTTGAGCAGGAACTAGCCGATGGAACGATTGTTATATTAACAGCAAAAGCAGGCGATTTATGTGCGACTTCATCCTTACGTTCTTTAGCATTTAATCAACCGTCTAGCAGGATGCTAAAACTACCAGTAAGTGTACTTTCTTTAGGTGCATCGAGATATTTGCCTGTTGTTAAGTTGTTAAATGGTCTAGCAGGTGAAAAGTTGCTGCGACAAGCCATTTCTTGCGACCCTATATTAACGGAAAAGGTTATTTTGTGTGAGGAACAAAATTGGTGGGGGTATATGCCTGAAACGATGGGGCTGTTTGATGACCATCCCCGTCATCTAGCGGCGCAAATACGCATTTATCCAAAGCAGCTTTTAGATGCGAACTATAAAATCATTCCGATGTCATCTTTAGCTGTAAATTTAAAAGGTCATCATTATTTAGATGAACTCTTCGGCCAAACTTTAACAAAACAGCAAGTAATAGATTTTTATACAGAAATGGTAACGATGTTTTATGAAATTGCCATGAGATTATTTAAAGTAGGGGTTTTGCCTGAAATACATGGTCAAAATTGCTGTCTGGTATTAAAGAATAATCAAATCCATCGTTTATTGTTCAGAGACCATGACTCAGTTCGTCTTCATATGCCTTATTTAGAACGCCATCATATTCAAGATCCGCAATATTATATTCGACCAGGTTATTCCAACAGCTTATATAATGAAAGTGTGGAGAAGCTGATTTTTTATATTCAATCATTAGGGACACAAGTAAATTTAGCTTCCATTATGGAGGCACTTGCACAAGTATATTCTATTTCTGAGCGAACTTTATGGTATACGACGAAGCAGGCGTTAATGAAGGCTGTAACAGTTGTTGATATTCCAGCAGCAGATAAAGTAAGGTTATGGAAAGTTTTATTTGAGCAAAAACAATGGCCAGTAAAACTGATTATTCGACCGCTGTTAGAGGCGGATGGTGTGCCAGGAGCGATGCCTTCTGGAAAAGGGCAAGGGTATAATCCATTTTGGAATTTATAAAGTGCATTATATTGCTGAAAATTGGTTGAGGTTTTGCATATTCTCCTACGATTGGGTACATTTTGACAATAAGTTGCATAGAATAATTTTAGAATCTGTGAGAGGATTGAGAAAATGTACTATGCTCCTTATTATGCCAATATACCAATGTATAGCTATGGAAATCAGTCTGTTCACTGGCCTGTTCCATATGAAGTAGTACTACCGAATAGTGCCTATCCATATCAAGCTGTCAACGGAAATAACAGTCAAATGAGTACCGATTATGGGCAACAGCCTTTTGTTGTAAATATGGAGGAGGCAACCAAGCGGAACAATACGTACCGTACTGCTCTATGGACAGGAAGCCATTTGCAAATTACGTTAATGAGTCTCAATATTGGTGAGGATGTAGGTTTAGAAATGCATCCACATGTCGATCAGTTTGTCTATATTGAACAAGGGCATGGGACTGTGCAAATGGGGTCGAGTAAAGAAAATTTAAGCTTTACACAAAATGTCCATGATGATTACGCGATCGTAATACCTGCTGGAACTTGGCATAATTTAACCAATATAGGGAATGTGCCATTAAAGCTGTTTTCAATCTATGCTCCTCCTAACCATCCATTCGGAACTGTCCATGCTACAAAGGCGGATGCAATGGCTTCGCACGGAGGCTATGGTCAACACAATTAATCACGATAATAATTTTTCATAGTAGAAGCAGAGTTGTTGATGTATAGCAGCTCTGCTTTTACTATGCCAAGCTAAACTCAATTTTTGGATGATATATTGACGAAATTAAAATTTACGTGTTATAATTATCTCGAATTCAAGATATATTAATTCGAGATAATTAAATCGAATGTGCAAAGCATTCTCTAATTAGAAGTTTGAAGTTGCACGTAGTTAGAAAACATATACAAAGAAAATAATTTATTTATGAAGGGGAACTGTTACTATGAACAAACATACAGAAGGAATTCACCACATCACAGCTATTGTAGGGCATCCACAAGAGAATATTGATTTTTATGCGGGGATTTTAGGTTTACGGTTAGTAAAACAAACAGTTAACTTTGACGACCCAGGCACGTATCATCTTTATTTTGGTAACCATGCTGGTAAGCCAGGAACAATTATGACGTTCTTTCCTTGGCCGAATGCTTATCAAGGGCGTATCGGCGACGGTCAAGTTGGTGTAACAACATACGTTGTACCAGAAGGAGCACTACCTTTCTGGATTAATCGCCTTGCAAAATTTTCTGTTCCATTTAAAAAAGCTGAACGCTTTGGAGAACAAGTCGTTCAATTTGATGACCCACATGGACTTCATATTGAATTAGTAGCTCGTGCAGAAGGTGAACGAAATAATTGGACATTTGGTGAAGTTACACCGGAAGTTGCCATTAAAGGTTTTGGTGGTGCAACGCTTTATTCAAGCCATCCACAAGAAACAGAAAAGGTATTAGTAGATGTGATGGGGCTTGAAAAAATTGCAACAGAAGGCGAATATGCTCGATTCAAATCAAGCGCTGACATCGGAAATATTATAGACTTGAAAACGGTATTAGGCGTACGAGGCCACATGGGGGTCGGCACAGTCCATCATATTGCTTGGAGAGCAAAGGATAATGCAGATCATTTAGCGTGGCAAGAGCATGTGATGAATCATGGGCAGCATGTGACGGAAGTAAAGGATCGTAACTATTTTAACGCTATTTATTTCCGTGAAGCAGGTGAAATTTTATTTGAAATTGCGACAGATCCACCAGGATTCGCGCATGATGAAACATTGGAGACAATGGGGAGTCAATTAATGTTACCGTTGCAATATGAACAACATCGAGAACAGTTAGAAAGCGCGTTAATCCCGATTCAAGTACGCTCATTAGATGAATAAAAAGGGGCGAGTTATTTGATTTCGATTGATCCGAAGAAAAATACAGAACGTGAAAACTATAAATTATTAGTTGGCAGCATTATTCCTAGACCTGTTGCCTTTGTCACGACTTTGTCCGAGCAGGGCATTATAAATGGCGCACCGTTTAGTTACTTTAATATCGTGTCATCGAATCCACCGATGATTTCCCTTGCAATTCAAAGAGCAACAGGGCGCTTAAAGGATACCGCTCGTCATATTTTGTATCAAGAACAATTTGTAGTGCATATTGTAGATGAGGACAATGTTAACCAGGTAAATGAAACAGCTGCTTCGTTACCGGTAACAGAGAGTGAAATTGAAAGAGCTAACTTTACAGTAATCGACAGTCAGCGAATTATTGTTCCAGGTGTGAAAGAGGCGAAAGTCCGAATGGAGTGTCGCTTAGTACAAAGTGTTCCTTTAATGAATAAAGAACAGCAGACAGGCGATTTGTTTATTGGTGAAATTGTACAATTTCATTTAGATGATGTGATTTATCATGAAGGACGAATAGACGCTAGCGCATTAAAGGCAGTAAGCCGATTAGCTGGAGCGAGTTATGCAAAAATCGGCGATATTTTTGACATAGAACGCCCTCAATAAAGTAAATAAGCAAAATTTTTGAAAAGGTATATGGCTCGTGAATGGCTTACTACAGAAAATAGTAGCCATTCACGAGCATTTCCTGTTTCTTAAATGGTAAATCCTCTTGCACCTTTTATATGATTTCCTGACATGCCCACGCATCAATTTCTACTTTTAATACGGGCGAAGCAAGTGCTACTACATATACCATTGTCATACAAGGGCAGTGATCACCAAAAAAGTCACCCATCACGTGCTTTCTTTGTGCTGTGTCAAATTCTCCAACTAAATAAAATACAACCTTTGTTAAATCTGCAACAGTCATGCCAGCACACTCAAGATTTTTTTTAATATTGTTAAGCGCTAGTTGCAATTGAATGATTGGATCTTCAGGTACAGTTCCGTCTAACGCCATCCCGATTTGACCTGAAAATGTTAGCCATCTGTTTGGGCCAGTTATTTCAATTTGGTGTACATATGGAGCTACAGGCGGGTGAATTTCCTTTGGATTTCTTGAGATTTTCATCGAATCATTCCTTACCTATTCTATTTTGGAGATACTTCCGAAATATCGTACTGAAATTAACATAAAACAAAAGAAGTTGCTTTGGATATGATAGTTTATAAGGGTATAATAGAATTATTAAAATTTTGGCTATAACGCTGATGTAGCTTTCAATACACATTAATCGTATTGTCTTTCATTCTAATTCGAAAAGTAAAAAAAATCTATTTTACAATGGATTGAACTTCTTGAAAAAGGGTTGTTGAACGGAGTAATGGAAATACGCTGTCTAGACAGAGGTTTTTATCCCCCTAAACTCAAAGGACCATGAAAATGATAAATATTGATAACTAATAATTTTGTCTACTTGCTTAATATATTTCGCGTTCTGTAAGTTAGCAGTAGAGGCAGCGAAGCCGTTTTGTAGAAGGAGTGAATGCATGAGTAATTTTTTTCGAAGTAATGGATTTAAACGTTTTGTTATTCTAGCTGGGATCGCTGTTGCACTTTATTTAATGCGGAGTATGATTAACCTTATTCTTCTGACATTCATTATAACCTACTTAATGAATGAGCTTTCTACTAAGGCGACAAAAGAGTTTAAACGAATCGCACCCATAAATGAAAAAGCGATGATTGTCTCCCTTTACCTCTTACTTGTAGCTGCTATTATTGCAGTGATCTATAAGTATTTGCCGGTTGTAACCCAACAAATTACACAGCTTTTTGATTTGATTGCAGCTTTTAATCTCAATCCGAACGATAATGAGGTTGCGAGATATTTGGCGCCGACATTTGAGAAAATTGAACTTGGAAAATATTTAGAACAAGGTGTTGACCTTACGTTAAAAAATTTAACAAACATTGGGAAAGTCATTTTGCACGTGTTCATTGCACTTATTTTAAGTTTGTTCATCCTTTTGGAGAAGAAACGAATTATTGAATTTACTGCAAAATTTAAAGATAGTAAAATTGGTCCGCTTTACGACGAGTTAACATATTTTTCTAAAATATTTATTCGTTCTTTTGGAAAAGTAATTGAAGCGCAATTTATCATTGCTGCGGTAAACTGTGTTTTATCCGTTATTGCTCTTTCTATTATGGGCTTCCCACACTTAATTGCACTTGGAATCATGCTTTTTATTCTTGGTTTAATTCCTGTAGCAGGCGTAATTATTTCATTGGTACCGCTAAGCATTATTGCTTACAGCATCGGTGGACCGATGTACATTGCTTACATTCTGATTATTGTCGTGGTGTTGCATGCGATTGAGGCTTATTTCTTAAATCCAAAGCTCATGTCTGCCAAAACAAATCTTCCTATTTTTTATAAATTTATCGTCATCCTATTCTCGGAGCAATTCCTCGGGGTATGGGGATTAATTATCGGTATTCCATTGTTTATGTTCCTGCTCGATATTTTAGGTGTCACGTCTTTAGAGGAGGAAACCCAACGATCTGTAGCTATCAATGACCATAAGTAAACTAAAAGGAAGCATCGCTTTATGCGCATGCTTCCTTTTTTGGTGCCTGCGGTTCTCGCAGGAGTCGAGCAACTCCTCACTACAATCAACAAGGAGGCACGCACACAATTTACCCACTAGTTTGAATAAACCGCGCGTGGCTTTCTTTTAATAAATAAGAGAATGAGCAATGCTGTAATGCCTTCAGCAACCGGGAAAGTCCACCAAATTGCTTGTGCGCCGAATAATTTAGGTAGCAATAGGAGTGCTGGAATAAATAAAATAATACTGCGTAGTAACATAATCGTTGTTGCAAGACGAATTTTTTCAATTGATTGGAAAAATTCTGCAAGCACCATATTCATACCTAAGAAAACGTAGCCAATTGCAAAATGGACAAAGCCTTGTGTTGCCATTGTGCGAATTTCAATTTTACTATCTCCAAACAGTTCCATTAATTGAGAAGGAAATAGCATCGCAATAATGGCAATGCTTAAACCGAGTATGAGAGCGGTAGCTAAGCCGATCTTCAAAAGCTCGAGTAAACGTTTTTTTAATCTGGCACCGTGGTGGTAACTGACTAGAGGTTGGAGTGCCATACCAATGCCTAAGAACACAGTTAATAATACCGTATGAATATAGTTAACCATTGCATAGGCTGTCACACCGTTTGCTCCTAAATAGTGCAGAAACGACACATTATATAAAATCACGATTAACGCCATAGAGGCTTCTACAATAAAGCTAGGTAAACCAATGGCGAATATTTTTTTCAAATCGGATACGTTGAAAAAAGTAGAGACAAATTTTAATTCAGACTGCTTTCGGAAGAAATGGAGACATAGTACCGACATGCCGATGATAGTAGAGATTGCTGTCGCTAACGCGCAACCCTTAACGCCGTAATGGAGTACGAAAATAAATACGTAGTTTAAAAGGATATTTAAAATGGATGTTGTGATTAAACCCATCATAGCAAGCTTTGGGTTTCCATCATTTCGGATGAAAATGCTTAATAAATTTTCGATTGTGTAAAAGACACCGAATATCAAAATGACATGCAAGTATTCTTGGACATAAGGATAAGTCACATCACTTGCCCCAAAAATATAGGCAATTTCCTTTAAATTTAATAAAAGTAGTAGCACTAAAGTTAAAACTACCGCCAGCATCGTTGTAAACGAAAGTGTAAAAAGTTGATGTGCGCGTTTTTTATTACCTTCTCCAAGTGAAATGGAGTACAATGTTGCACCGCCCATACCAATCCACAGAGATATGGATAATAAGATGGAGAAAATCGGCACAGCAATATTGACGCCTGCTAGAGCAGTTGGGCCAACGCCATGACTGACAAAAATACCATCAACTAAAATATTTACTGACATCAGTAGCATACCAATCATCGCTGGGAATAAATAAGAAAGAAATAATGGTCTTAAGGGTCTTGTTTCAATTGGATTAATGGTCGTCATGAGTACGTACCTCTCTTACCATTACTTTTTCGCCCTTTTCATCGAGTTCCCCATTAAAGACGAACCCAAATAGTTGATAGAGATGAATGGCTACTTTATTGTTGTCATAAACACTTAAAAATATTTTTTCGCAATTGTATGTTGCCTGTAAAAAATCGATTAGCTGTTGCAAAAAGTATTTTCCGAGCCCTTTATGCTGATAACGTTCATCGATTAAATAACGGTCAAGCCATACTCGCTGTGATCCATCCTCATGAGGAAACAGACCATACATTGCGAAGCCGACTACGGTATCCTCCCTATATAAGCCAACGGGTATAAAGCGTTGGTCAGACGCTGCTTCGTCTAGGCATTGCTGTGTCGTTTCAATAAAGTCCTGCTGATTAGCAGCAATGTGTAATGCTAATACGTTTTGTTTGTTTAAAGCTGTGATGTCACGTATTTCCGTGAACATAATGTCAAAACCTTTCTAAATTTATTGTGGATAGCTACAATTTAAAGTATATAGTAACTATATAGTCAAGAAAGGAAATTTAAAATGCTTAATAAAAATGTAAAATATTTTACAACTGGTGAATTTGCCAAACTGTGTAAGGTTAATAAACAAACACTGATTTACTATGATCAAATCGGCCTGTTATCACCTATTATGAAAGATCATAAAGATTATCGTTATTATACAATTGCCCAGTATGATTTTTTTAGCGTCATCGAATTGTTAAAGACAGTCGGTATGTCGTTAAAAGATATTCAAAAGTATATGGCAGATAAATCACCTGAAAATTTTTTAGAGTTAATGCATCAGCAAAAAGCGCTTGTAGCAAAGAAGCGGCAAGAGCTCGAAATGATAGAGAGTATTATAGAAGTGAAAATTGAAACAACAGAGGACGCCTTGCAGACAGATTTTGATAGTATTACGATTGGTCATTTTCCAGAGGAAACATTGTATTTAAGTAAAAATATTGAAGATTCCACTGAAGAACAGTTTGTTAAGGCGGTCTCGGATTTTATTGATGAATTGGATCGCTCGCAGCTTGATACAGGTTATCCGATTGGTGGCATTACTAGAAGAGAGCAAGTTTTAGCAGGGAACTATGATAATTATTGTTACTTGTATATGGAGCAACCACATCCGCAGGAAGGGCATCCTTATTTTAAGGCGATTGAAGGGGACTTTATTATTGGCTATCATCTCGGGTTATCAACAGAACTTGGACAAACGTACGAACGTTTATTTAAGGTTATGGCTGAAAGAGGCTACGAGCTGGGGCAGTATGTATATGAGGAATATATTTATGATGCGGTGATTAAAAATCGAGAAGAAGAGTATGTAACAAAAATTATGATGGAAATAACAAAAAAGGCGAACTAGCATAATGGCTGCTTACATAAAAAGAATCTACGACACTGCGGCCGCTGACCCGCAAAGTGAGTAGATTCTTTTTATATGTAAAAGCCCTTAGCAGTTGCATGCAAGTTTATTTGTAATGGTAAGCGTTCGCTCTTGGATTGTTGCGTTGAATTTTATTAAACCATGCTTCGTCTTTTTCTTCTTGTTTTAAGGTATTGACGATGGTTGAGGCACAGTTAACACAAATTTTAGCTTGTGTAATTTTACCGCAACGTTCACATGGTGCACCAAGATTAGGGAAGATAGATGTTTTTAATTTTCCTGTCTTTACCCATTTATATAGTAAGTCAGATGAAATACCTGTTAATGCAACAATTTCATCATTTGTTAATTGACGATTATTTTTCCGTAGTAAAAAATGATGTAATTCCGAGAAAATATCCTCTTCTCGAGCGTCTATTTTTTTTTCGAATAGTAGCATTTTATTCCTCTCCTTTATCTAGTTATTTAATGATTTCTTTATTTTCAATGACGTTGTGAGGGTGTTCGTCATATTTGTAGTTTTCCCAACGATTGCGTGCTAATTTTCGATATTTATTTGAAACACTGCGATCTCCAATCAAGCGGGAGAATCCTTTTTTGGCTTCTCCAATATCACCGAGGCGAAGGCTTAATTCTGCATGTAAATATAGAATTCGCTCGCTGCCTTCTTGATTGGATGCAAAAGATTTACTGTAAAAATCTCTCGCAGCATATAAATAGTGAATTTCAGATTCGCTTTCATTTTTTAAACGGTAAAGCCAGGCTATTTTCAGTGCGATATTAGCCATTAATAGTGCCTCTTCCATAGAAGCCTTTGCAACGAGGTAGGCCAATTTGTAGCTTATGATAGCATCTTCGATAGTCCGTTCTTGACAGATGTTCATGGGCTTTTGTAGTTCTTTAATATATAGTTCGTCGATTAGTAGCATGAAAGGTCCGTAAGTTCTCGTCATAGATTTATGGTAGGCATATCCGCAATGTGGGCATACAGCAACTTCATACAGCAATGGATTTAAACCTTCATAAACAGGCATAAAATCCGTTTGTTCTTCGACTACTTTATAACGATTCGGACGTACTTTATATGTTGTATATTGCTTTTTACAAAATTTGCAATCCACATTACTTTCGTAGTAGTAAATATTAAAACCCATATGAATCAACTCCTCTGTGTCGAGTTTTTAACGTTTCTTTAGTTCTACTTAAATGGACATAACACTCGTTCAATATATTTAATGGATTTTCGACTATTTTAGCAATTCTATGTTTTTTGATATAATCCTTTAGCATTATTAAAGTAGTGTCAAATGAATGGTTTTATTTTTATGTAAAGAGAATGTTAGTTTAAATACACTAGCAATAGTATGTATCGGTGGTATATGTGGAAAAGTTAAATAGTTATGCCTACATTGTTAAAATTACGTCAGACATACCTAGAGAGCTTTTTGTTATTCATCTTTTAGTAGGTTTATTATAATACATGTAGGATAATTTTACTATTCATTAATATGCTGAATATAAAGTAACTTTGTGAACGGCTAAAAAGATTAAGGATGTTTCGGTTATGCTCTTTTTGGTGTAAAATAATTGAAATTATTGATAGTTAATTTAAAAGGAGCGCATACATGTATGGACTGCAAAATCGTCTTTTTTGATGTAGATGGTACATTGATCAATTATGAGGATGGTTGTATTGAAAGTAGTACCAAGAATGCTTTACATACACTAAAAAACAAAGGGATTCGATTAGTCGCTGCAACTGGTAGACCACTATCTATGTGTCAGGATTTACATAAATTAGGTATTGATACATTTATTACGGCGAATGGTGCTTATGTTCGGCACGGAGAACAAATCATCTATGCCAGCCCCATCGCTCAAACTATTGTACAAAGTGTTAAAGCTTTTGCTGACGACCATCAAAATAGCCTGTCATTTTTCACTGAACAATTATCGATGAATAGTGTGCAGCACCCTGCAACACTAAAGGCAATGAATGAGACATTGTCTTTAAGACAATATCCGCCCGTCAATAAAAATATTTTAAATGAGCAAGTTTACTTAATGTGTTTATATGTAAATGAACAGGTAGAGAAAAAGTATAGAACACAATTTCCAAATTTGAAGTTTGAAAGATGGCATCCTATGATTACGAATGTTTTACAAGAGGATGTATCAAAAGCAATTGCTGTTGAAGCTGTACTTAGTTATTTCAAGTTACATCCAAAAGAGGCGATTGCTTTTGGGGATGGAGATAATGATATGGATATGCTAAAGCAAGTTGGATATGGTATTGCAATGGGCAATGGAAGTGTAGCCTTAAAAAATATTGCGGATGAGGTCACGATGGCATCGAATAAAGGCGGCATTGATTACGCCTTGCGCAAACTACAGTTGATCTAAAAAGAAATGCCATCTTTGCTATTGGTAATGGCGACTCTAGCGGGATGAACATGGAGAGAAAAAAGCCCCGCAGGAAGTGAGGGTAGTAGATAGCTACATACAAAGAAAAAGTGTTAGATTGACAATCAATCTAACACTTTTTTGTTGAACCGTTGTTGTCCGCTTCGGCGGTGCTTTCCGCTCAGCACAGTAAGTCGTAACCCTCGCTAACGCGCAGGTTTAATAGCCAAAATTTATGAACACCTTTCTTCTGTTCCTTAAATTTTTTAAGTTATGCTCCAGCTTTTTTGTAACTAAGGCAAAATAGCAAATGAGCGTACGGGGAAGCCAGATGCTTTTTCAGGCTTTGGCACAATATTGAAAATGACTGCCCCCTTTGGTGGTAGTTTGTCTAAGTTTGTCATTAGCTCAATTTGGTATGTATCCTGATCCAGTACGAAGTATTCGCCATTTAACGTACCATTTTTACGGAAATCAGCCGCTGAATCTGTATCAAACGTTTCATGACCAATGGCACTTATATTTCTTTCTGTAAATAAAAACGTTAAAGCTTCTAATCCCCAACCTGGAATATGGTTGTGACCATCCTTGTCTTTATTACTAAATAATTCTTTATCCGGCCAGCGTTTACTCCAATCAGTTCGCAGTGCCACAAATGTTCCTGCTTCAATCTTTCCATATTCGGCTTCGAAGTTGAGTATATCTTGTACACTTAAAGTGAAATCATGGTTCGAAGCGGCCTCCTTGGACTTATCAATCACAATAAGTGGAAGAACAAGTTCTTTTAATGCTAATTCATCCAAGTAGCGTGCATCTGAAACAAAGTGAATGGGTGGATCAATATGTGTACCATATTGCCCGGGAAACGTAAATTGTTGTGCAAAGAAACCATCATCATGGGAAAATAACGTTTCAAACTTCGCATCATCAAACATAAAGAAATGTGGCGAGTTAGGTCCGAAAGTATGTGTTAAGTCAACCCATTGTTTTGATTTTAATAGTTGCAGTGCTTGTAAAAGTTCATTTGTCATTTTTATTCCCCGCTTTCTCTGACTATGTGTAGTGTAAAAAAACAAAAAAGAGCCCTACTTGTAGAAGAGGACTCTCATGTAACTGAAGTCAATCTTCTCATCTTTTGCGAATCTCGCACTTGGAATTAGCACCATGCCTTAGACTGGTTGCTGAGACTTCATAGGGCCAATCCCTCCATCTCTCTTGATAAGAAAAATATATGAATTTTCAGAATTAGTAATACCAACTACTTTAGCATAATCATCTATAGTTTACAAGTTCTATAGGAATATATGGATATAAATATAGCAATATAGATAAGGATTGTCACATAGCGGATTTTCCCCATCCACTTGCAAGGACTATGCGGGGTGCTTTTTTAGTGGGAACTATATAGTAGATATTTGAATGCCTTGTGATATAAAAATAATGTACGTATCAATAGTCAGTAAATATCAAATAATTTGAAATATCAGCAAATTAATATAAATCTTATATAATAATTAATAATTCGGTAAATATATTTATTTTGCATTATTTTGAAAATTGTAGTTAAATAACCCTGATTTTTAGCTTAATTATTGAAATGTTATCTGTGATTATTTAGAATAATTTTAAATAGATTTGAGGGGGGTGTGATACGATGGCACAACAGATTCTATGTGAAGTCAATAACTGCACGTATTGGGGTTCAGGAAACAAATGTACTGCAGAGGCTATTTACGTTGTTAGTCAAAAAGGTCAGCGGGCATCCAATAGTGAAGAAACAGGATGCAAAACATTTACACCTGAAGAGCATTAAGGCCGGTAGAAGCCGGGGCACAAGAGAAAAAGTGTTAGATTGACGACAATCAATCTAACACTTTTTTGCTTTGCGTTAATGTATGCTATGGAGGATGTTTTCAAATGTCGTAATTGGTTATATCTATTTGAACAATAGGGTAGGTGCATTTTTTCTTTTTACTCCACATAATCCAATGAGTGATACCAGCTACTTTAGCATAATCATCTATTGTTTATAAGTTCTGTCGGAATATATAGATACGAAAATAGCAAGTCTCTTAGTCACCAATATAACACTAACGCTAAACTACAACACCCACCTTCTCTCAAAACAATACGAATATTATCTGGCGTATATTTCGCCTCAAACTTCGTTGTAATTCCAGCAGAAGAAATAAGTTTTTGGACTTCATCTTGATTGGATAGCTGTGCGGCGTTTTTAAGATCATGTGCAAATTGATCAGAACCCTCAATTTTCTCTGTCAGTAATTGCACTTGTTGCATAATTGTTTGCATCCCTTTTGCTGACGTCTTTAACTTTATGGTATTAATAGGCGGATAAGGGCTTGTTGTCGTGGTAGGCATGGCAAGTTGTCTAGGGACATGATGGGGTGTAGGTGGGATAGACATTCCCCAATTTGGATAATGGTTATAAACATAATACGGATAAGGATTGTAATACAGCGGATTTCCTCCCATCCATTTGCTAATCTCTTATGTATCTTATGTAGTTACATAACGTTTTGTGTGAGGCTGTTCTTCTTTCAAGACGGAGCATAAGGCATATATAATGATTTGCATTAAAGGGAATTAAAGAAAAAAATAGAATAAGTAATAGATATTGAGAAAAGGGGGTTATTGCATGAATCGTTTAAATTTAATTACATTGGGTGTAAAAAGTATGGTTGAGTCGCTTGCATTTTATCGTGAAGGGCTTGGTTTTGAGGTGGTTGTCTATGGAGATGAAACAAATCCTGATGTGATTTTCTTCAATAATGGAGGAACAAAAATTTCTCTATTTCCTATAGAACGATTAGCAAAGGATATAAATGAAGAAAACCCACCAAAAGCAGGCACCGACTTTACGGGCTTTACGCTTGCCTATAATGGAAAATCTAAAGAAGAAGTCGATGCAATCTTTTCCCTAGCAAAAAAAGCTGGAGCAAACATTGTGAAAGAGCCTGAAACGGTGTTTTGGGGAGGGTATAGCGGTTATTTCCAAGATCCCAACGGTTATTATTGGGAAGTTGCATATGGAGATACGTGGGAATTTGATGAAACGGATATGTTAATTATTAAATAATAAATAGCGTGCGTAAAATTTAACTAGTTGGACAGAGGGGTTGAGATGGTGCAGCAACCATTTTGGGAGAAAGAGTACTTAGCAGATACGCATTTCGCTTTTGGTAATCCTAGTGAGGAAGTAGTGGAATGGGCAAAAAAATTACCAGCGGATGCACGCATTTTAGATATAGGATGTGGCGATGGTAGACATGCCGTTTATTTAGCACAGCTGGGGTTTAAGGTAGAAGCCATTGATATTTCAGAGGCAGGTATTGCTAAAATAAATAGATACAAAGCGTCGCACCAGCTACATAATTTACAGGTAGATGTTCAAGATATTATTACATATCAGTTTAGCGATACGTATGATTGCATCATTTCACATGGCCTATTTCATTTTTTAGCGCGCGAAGATTGGCATCGCATTATTCAGTTAATGCAAGATTATACCAAGATAGAGGGCATCAATATTATTACTGTATTTACAGACGAAGTTGACATTCCAGAAGATTTAGCACCGTTTGTCAAAGGCATATGTCAAGAAGGTGAGATTAGAGAATTATACGAGCAATGGTCCATTGCATTTTATCGCTCCTATCAATTTGAAGATCAGCATGAAAATAATATAAGACATTGTCACGCAGCCAATAAACTAGTCGCTATAAAAAGAGCATTGTAAATACAGTGATAGTTTTACTTTAGGTTAATTTTGGGTTTATTTCTTAGCTGAAGTATTGAATACACCAATTTTGTTAAGGATAACAAAAGAGGAGGTGTGATACGATGGCACAACAGATTTTATGTGAAGTCAATAACTGCACGTATTGGGGCTCTGGAAACAAATGTACGGCAGAAGCTATTTACGTTGTTAGTCAAAAGGGTCAGCAGGCATCCAATAGTGAAGAAACAGATTGCAAAACATTTACACCTGAAGAGCATTAAGGACGGTAGAAGCCGGGGCACAAGAGAAAAAGTGTTAGATTGATTGAGGTCATTCTAACACTTTTTGCGATGGCGGAAATTTTCTAATGTCGTAATTGGTACATATCTATTTTGTCTCTCTTGAACAATAGGGTATGTGCATTTTTTACTTTTTCCTCTACATAATCCAATGAATAATTGCCAAATGCATCCGTTAAGTCACCAATGGCGCGCGATAAATTATCAATCACAGGAATTAATGTATCAAGCTCCATTGGTTCTTTCCTAGTGTTCATTTCATCCATAATTTCATGAGCAAGATGTTGAATTATTCGCAGGCGTTTGTTTTCAGCTTGCATCATATCCTCCTTTAAACAGCAACTTTTTACACTCAATAAATATATGAAGGTCGTTTACAGTTCATGAGTGATTACTTTCGCTCGAACGTATATGGCACACATAACAAGACAAGGAAAAAGCCAGACTTCATCAAATGGAGTCTGGCTTTGTTTTTTAGTATTGAAATGTAACGCGAACAGCTGCACTAATGGTTAGTTGACCTTGCTCAATGGGGGTTGTCATAGATGAATCAGCCATTGCCATTGATTTATAAAGCACAGGGGCATGATCGTTTTCTTCGATGATTTCAATCGGTTGTGGCTGTACAGATAAGTGCATCGTTTGGGCGATTGTTTTCGCCTTCATTTGTGCATTATGAAGTGCTAAGCTGAGAGCCTGCTGATAGTATTCATCCGCATGCTCAATTTTAAATTGGATGGAGGAAATCTGATTTGCGCCATTTTCGACAGCTGTATCAATAACAGCTCCTACTAGATTGATATCAGGTATTTTTACCGTGATAGCATTTACTACTTCATAGCCTTTAAACATTTGTTTACCTTCTACATAATCATAAATAGGTGTAATCGTATAGGCGGCGGTCTGAATGTTTTCTCTTGGGATAGATAACGCCAAAAGAGCATGAATAACACGATTCATAGAGCTAGCATTTTGGTGTTGCGCTTGTTGTACACTTTCACCTTGTGTCGTGACCTCTATTTGAAGCTGGACATAACTAGCGTTAGCGAATACTTTTCCATTTCCGCTAACAGTCATTATTCGCGATGTATGGGGTACTTGTGGCTGGGCATGTGTGTAATACATTTGAATCCCACCTCCCGACTGGTTTCTAGCATGTTAAATCATTTTTAACAATGCTTCTACACCAGTCATTCCTGCAAATAT
Organism: Lysinibacillus sp. C5.1; assembly: GCF_016350185.1. Classification (NCBI taxonomy): domain Bacteria; kingdom Bacillati; phylum Bacillota; class Bacilli; order Caryophanales; family Bacillaceae; genus Lysinibacillus; species Lysinibacillus sp. C5.1. The sequence goes on along the minus strand of NZ_CP066226.1, from coordinate 4,396,448 downwards.
ACCTAGTTGCTCCGCTTCAAATGTAACAGATTCAAGAGGGGCGGTTAATAGCTCATCTATCGTCTTCACGCCAACCGCTCGACCTGCCACAATTTTTCGATCTAATAAGCGACTATTTAAAAGACCGACATCTAATGCACCACACATGATGTAGCCTGTATCATTAGATATAGTTAATAACGTTGTTTTTGGTAAATGCACAATCACAGCAGTGAAAAAATGACCTTTAATCATAATAGGTTCAATTGTCACCATGAACATCACTCCTTTTCTCTCTATACATATGGCAATAGATAAAAAGGTGTTCAATATTTCTACTAAAATTCTAAAGCGAAAAAAATCCACTGCGCTTTTGCGTGCACGAAGTAAGCCGCAATCTTCGCTAGCGTGAGGCCTGTTGCGTCTTACGTAGGGTGCATTTTTGCAGAAAGCTACGTGGATTTTAATTTCTCAATAGATAAATTGTGTCAGTGTCAGGCACTGATTATTTTGTATATGAAAGCATAGCTGTTTGTTTTATATTTTTTAACGCTAATTTAGCCTCATCTTGCGTAGTGTACTCGAACATACGGAATGTATCTTGCTCAAAAACAGTAATAACCCACATTGTAAAATCCCCTTTGTTGTCAATTTGTAGTATAACAGTTGTGTTATTTTGAATAATTGTTATATATCAGTTATGCCCTTTATTTTACACTGATTTTCAAAAAAATAAAGGGCTAAATGAAAGGTTTCACATTTCGTTCAAAATTTGACGTTGCGTAAATGAAAATTATTTAAAAATAAAGATGGGCGAAATAAATTTAAGTAAAAAACTGTGAATGATGAAAAAATTGTTTGTTAATTGGTTTTTTAACATATCTTTTTAAAGGGTTTAAGTAAAAACAGGTAGCACCTCAATAGTATAATTTAGCGGCTTTCGTAAATAGTAAGATGAGCTGAAATATGCGAATGAAACATGGGAGGTGATACTGTGATACGTAAAAATGTATTGTTTTTGACGGTTTGCTTATTATTCATGTCGATATGTTTAACAGACATGCGTACCTCTGCAGAAAAAGGACGTAGTGAATATGAGAAGACTGGTGAAGTTGTTTGGGATATAGATACAAAGGATAAAATCGTTGCCTTAACTTTTGACGATGGTCCACATCCAAAATACACCGCAAAAATACTAGATACTTTAGCTAAGTATGAAGCAAAGGCTACATTTTTTATTATTGGTCAAAATGCAGAAAAGTATCCAGAGCTTGTTTCACGAACTTATAAAGAGGGGCATGAATTAGCCAATCATACGTACTCTCACCCGTATAAAGTTTCAATTCCTGATTTACAGGAAGAACTAAGGCAGACAAACCAGATGATTTATAGTATTACTGGCTTTTCTCCTGTTTTATTCCGTCCTGTGGGTGGCAATTATACTGAAAAGATGATCAATACTGCTGTAAACAACGGTTATAAAGTAGTCATGTGGTCTTGGCACCAAGATACACAGGATTGGAAAGAGCCAGGGGCGAATAAAATCGTCCAAAAGGTGTTAGGGGGAACAAAACCAGGAGATGTGATTTTGTTTCATGATGGAGGCGGCAACCGCACTCAAACGATTAAAGCCCTAGAAGAAATCATACCAACCTTAAAAAAACAGGGCTATACATTTGTAACAGTATCAGAATTAATTGAAAAAAAGCAGCAACAAGAGAAAATTCAATAAAAAATAAGCCATTTCATTATATTGAAATGGCTTATTTTTCTCTATAAGAAGCGGATATTCTAGGTATTTATAGATTAGAAAAATAATAAAGGTGCCAACGCAATACCAGCAATTGCTCCAAATGCAAAACCAATGCCAAGTCCAGCGCCAAATCCTGGTCTAAATCCCCAACCCCAAAGACCTAAGCCGTATCCTCTATATTGTCTATCAGGTAGAACCCATACCTGTTTTCTATCCACTTTCGTTATTTTTCCAACATGAACATTGCCAGATGTGTCAGTAATTCTTACACGTTTACCGTGATATTTACAGCAAAGATTATAACAATCAGTTGGATTCACAAGAATCTCCTCCTTTCTACGTCCTTACAAGTTAATATATGCCGTTGCATACATTTATCACTAGCCGATTGTCTATTGGAAACATAAGCTATCGTAAGGGGGTGCGTGAATGTCGGTAATATCAACAGATGATTGGCTACATGAGTTCAAAACTAGTCGGAAATTGAAGCATAGTAGAGAGTTTGAAGATTTACAATGTACGATTCTTTGTAGCCGATTACTAGACCATTTTAAAGGTGGAACGCCACAACAAATCCAATTTGAACTACAACAACAAGGGTTGTTTCGAGCGCATGAAAATATCGATATAAAAAGCCTGCAAGCGCAAAATGCTTGGCAAATTATACGAGAGGAATTGTTCTATTTAAAGAAGAAATGGAGCGGGCCTGATATACCCATCTATATTTTTCCTCTAACACAGGAGCAAAGTGTCACAAATAAAAATGGAGTTGCCTATCCAGATGCTCTATTTTTATTTATAGGAGAATTAGAAAGGCAAGAGTTACAGGCGTTATTTGCACATGAGTATAATCATGTTTGTCGACTGCACTACTTAAACAAATCATTAGAGGAAGTAACGCTATTAGATTCATTAATTATAGAGGGCTTAGCGGAATGTGCAGTGGAGGAATTATACGGTGCCAAATGGTTAGCGCCTTGGTTGAAAGATTATTCTACGGACAAAATGTTAGCTATATGGAAGACATACTTTTTGCCTAACATGAATGTTAAAGGTTTAGATCATCATATTGAGTTTTTATATGGTGGGAGGCTTCCTTCACATATAGGATACTGTATTGGTTATGAAATGGTCCGAACATATATACAAAAGCATGCATCAAATAAGTTACATGAAAAACATTCTGAAGAAATACTTAAGGGTTCTATATTTTCGGTATAACTAAAAACCAGTTGTCGATACACAGATCGACAACTGGTTACTGCTAATTTAAATGGTAATAATCCCTATTGCTATTGCAATGCCTAGTAAAACAATGCTTAAACCCCACATCCAAAAGAAAGAGTATTTTAGGTGTTTTCCCATCTCTAAACCAGATAAGCCTAAAGCTAACCAGACAGCAGGGGCAAGTGGTGAAACAAACGTACCAACAATATTACCAATAATCATGGCATATGCAGTGGAGAGAGAGTCAATACCAAAAGATAAACCAATCTGTTCAACTACAGGAAGCAAGGCGAAATAATAGGCATCCGTACTTAATAATAAATCAAAGGGTACACCTAATATACCGATAATAATATGCAAATAAGATGATAGTCCTGCCGGTAAAATATTGACAGCATTATTGGCAATAGCATTTAACATGCCTGTGCCATTTAGTATGCCCAAAAATAAGCCCGCTGCAATAATAATCGACGCCATCGTTAACGCATTCGGAGCATGTGTCCGCACGCGCTCCATTTGTTCTTTAGGTGTACGATAATTAATGGGCAGAGCAATAGCTACCCCGATTAAAAAGGCTAATGCTGCCGGTACAATACCCGCGACTAAAACCCCGATTACCATGACGGCAATTACTGCATTCACCCACAATAGTTTTGGTCGTCGTAAAGATAGGTCTACTTCGGATGACACAACACCTTGTGTAATATGTTGGTCGTCATGCGTAAAATCAAGTGTGCCGTATTGCTTCAGAATACGGTGCTTTTCTCTAAAGCCAAGGTATAAGGCTAAAGCTAACATTAATAGAACACCAATGATTTGAATGGGTATTAACGGGTACCATAGTTCAGTGATATCCACCTCTAACACGGAAGCCACCCGCCCTAATGGACCTCCCCAAGGAACCATGTTCACCACTGCTGCAGCTCCAGCAATTAATAAAAGTAATAAGTATGGATTCATGCGTAAGCGTAAATATAAAGGCAATAGTGCTGGAATCGTAATTAAAAATGTAGAAGCACCAGACCCGTCTAGTTGAGCCACAACAGCAATTAGTACAGTTACAATAGCAACGACAACAATACGCCCCTTTGTAAGCGCAATCATTTTGTTGATCAATGGCTCAAATAATCCAACGTCCTGCATAATACCAAAGAAGATAATAGCAAAGATAAACATTACCGCTACGTTCATCACAGAACTTAGTCCGGAACTAAAGAATTCCCCTAATTCCTCGAAACGAAAGCCAGCGATAAAAGTAGCGATTATCGGTGGAATAACCATTGCAACAAGCGGCGAGACACGCCCACTTATTAATAAGGCAATAATGACGATAATGGTGATGAAACCAAGGATACTTAAGCTCAAAAAAACCCCTCCCTTTAATTGAGTATTCTGACTACTAAAAGGTAGCATGCTGTTAATAGGGAGGGAATAATATGGTCATAAGTTAGATAAGATACATACTATTCATTTTGTTCATAAGTTCCATAGTATATATATTTTCTTTCAGGTCTACCAATTGTTCCGTATATCGGTTTGATGTACAAAAACTGTTCACCAACTAAGTATTCTAAATAACGGCGGGCAGTTGAACGACTAGAACCGATGATTTCACTCAATTGTGAGGCTGTAAGTTCCTTGGTTTTTATTTTTTCGAAGACCTCTTTAACTGCCTGTAATGTGTGTAAATCAATGCCTTTTACAAAGGTATCTTCTGTAGCAGTAGATTCACGATAAAATATGGAATCAAGGTCAACTTGCGTGAAGTTTGATGTGTGTTGAAATAAATGAAATGTATGCAAATATTTTTTAAACGCTTGATGAAGTCGTTGTTGTTCAAAAGGTTTAATTAAGTAATCTAAAATGCCTAAATCTATGACATCTTTTATTAAATCTCTTTCTGTTGCAGCAGAAATAACGATTATGTTGATGGCAGGATAATGATGCCGTATATGGTGTACTAAAGAGCTCCCTTCGACATCAGGAATATACAAATCGGTTAAAATAATCGCTGGTAAGTTGGTGGATTGTTTTAGCTTTTCAATCGTTTCTTGCCCAGTCCGTAAATTTTCAGTAACGGTAAAACCACCTATTGTATGAACATAATCTGCATGAATGTTTGCTACTCTAAAGTCATCTTCTATAATCCATACACTTGTGCAGGCTGTTGTCATAAGCGCTTACCTCCTTTAGGAACGATTATTAAAAAGCACGCTCCTGATAAATCTCCAGCATCTAATAAAATATCTCCATTTATTTTTTCGAGAGCTTTTTTGCTGATTGTTAAGCCATGTCCTCGATCTAAGCTTTCCTTTGTTGAAAAACCTTTCGCAAAAATTTTATCGGTCAGCTTGTGGTCAATACCGGGGCCGTTATCTTGAATCTCCAATAAATAATGATTTTTATAATCGTTAATAGATAATTGAATTATTTTATCGGAGGACGGCAAGTTTTTTAAAGATTCAATAGCGTTTTGAAGAACATTGCCAAGTGCTGTAAGAATAGCATCCTCCTGAAGTTTAGATAATTTCATAGATGGGGGAATTTCCTTCAGCTCGAGTTTAATGCCCAGTTCCGTTGCTTCTGCCAGCTTCCCTTGAATTAATGCTAGGAGTAGAGGGGATGTGCCATTATTATTTAGAAAAGCTTGATGTTTAAGATGAATATTTCGTTGTTCTTTAATGTACTCAATTGCCTGATTGTAATGTTTAGAAAATAGCAAACCTAGAATAATATGAAGCTTATTCGCAAATTCATGTGTATAGGCGCGTTGCATATTGGCATACTGTTTGACTTGTTTCAGTTCATCAATAATTTTTTGGATGTCTACTTTTTTTCTAAATGTATATAAAGAACCTATTTTCCTTTTCTTTTCCACTAAAGGCGCTTTATTTAAGATGATAATATGTTCATTGAGTGTTAGCTCTAAGTTATGAATATGTTGTTCTGCAACGATTTTAGGTGTGAAAATGTGCTCGATTTTAGTTCCCATCCATGCTGAAATGGATTGATTGTGAGTAGAATCTAGCATTCCGTATGCACTTTTATTAATAGTGGTAATTTGATTTAAATGATCGACAGCAATAATCCCTTCTTCCGTCGTTTCTAAAATCACTTTGTTTTGTTGATATAATTTAGCAATTTGGATTGGTTCCATATTAAATAATAATTTTTTAATATAAAGAGAGATGGCGATTGCCCCAAGTATACCTATGAAAAGAATAATAATTGTGTAATTGAGCCACTTCATAAGATGGTCTTTGATGATTGTATCGATATGCGCGGTTAAAAAACCGACAGAAACAACACCGATAATGTTTTCGTCTATCATAATAGGGGCTTTACCTCGGATTGATTCACCTAAGGAACCAACCGTTTTAGAAATATAGGCTTGTTTATTTAGTAATGCAGCATCATTGTCCCCACCGACCATGGGATGTCCTATTCGATCTTTTGCGGGATGGGAATAACGAACACCTTGTGCATTGCCAACTACGATAAATGCTGCATTTATCTCCTCTCTTAAAGGTTCGACGATTGGTTGGATAATGTCACTTGGATTTTCATGCTCGAATGCTGTAATAATCTCCTCCATAGAAGCGATTGTTTTAGCAATATTCAATGCTTCCACGCCTATTTGCTTTTCTGTTGTATCTCGTATATGTTCTTGCAATAGATACATAAAGAGCCCACATATCATTAAAATTAAAATCGACATTAAAAAAATCATTTTAACTGTTAGAGACTGGAATAAACTTCTCATATTTCACCTCTAGATAGTTTTCGTTTGCCATCTTGTAAAAAGAGCGTATTTGGGAATAGAATAGCATACACCAAATAAAGAGTTCGAGTCATTTTATAGTGGCTAAATTAATCATAAAAAGAATTTTGCTGTAAATACTTAGCGTTACAATAAAAGCAAGGAGTGATGGCTATGTCAAATGAAGTGAAAAATGTACTGCCACCTGTTGTTGATGCTTCAACAAAGGTGCTTATTGTTGGCTCAATGCCAGGAAAGCTCTCATTAGAGAAACAGCAATATTATGGCAATCCGCGCAATCACTTTTGGGCTATTATTGGGCAAATTGTAAAGAGAACAATACCGGAAGATTATAAAATGCGAATAGAGTTGCTAAAGGAAAATGGGATTGGTCTTTGGGATACCATCGAATCGTGTGAGCGCAAGGGTAGCTTAGATGCCGCCATTCGCAATGAAAAACCAAATGATTTTAAAACGCTTTTTAAACAGTATCCAAATATAGAACTTGTGCTTTTTAATGGTGGGAAAGCTTTTGAAGTGTTTAAAAAGCATATTGGTGTTGAGGTTTTAGATGGACGAGCCTATCAAAAGATGCCATCGACTAGCCCAATCCCTGGAAAAAATATAAAATCCTTCGACGAAAAGTTAGCGGATTGGCGAGTGATGCAATCGTATTTAACGTAAACGAGGTCATATGGTAGGCTAATTGCTCAAGCGACTTTCGCCCCCTTACATATAGTGAAATATGTAAAAGGGGGGAGTTTGTATTGAATTTATATCCAAATAATAATTATGGGGAAAATTTCAGAGGTCCGAGTTGGAATGTTCCAGGTATTCCGCCAGTTGGACCACCACCAAATATGGGCCAACCACCAAACTTTGGACCACCGTCTTCTGGGCAAATGCCAATGAGTGCTCCACCAAACTTTGCTCCACCTATGCCCGCGTGGCATGGTGGCTCAAATGGCATTCAATCGTGTTTATTTAGAAACACGTATTTATGGATGAACAACGGAAGAAGTTTTTGGTTTTTCCCTACGGTCATAGGTAGGGAATTTATTGCGGGATTCCGATGGAGTAATAGATATGGATGGCGTTTCCGTACATTAACAAGAGACCATATTCTTTCGTTTGAATGTTTTAGATAATGGATTTAAATCGTAGGGATTCGAATGGAGCATGTAGAAAACTGCCGAAATTTAAGTGGGCATTGTGCCATAGCGATTTTCTAAAAGGCGCGAGATGAAAATACGAAGCGAATGTATTCTGTTTTTAAGTAATTGATGTTACAATAATTGTAACTAAACATGAAGGGACGATGGGTGGCTAATGATTAACTAATCTTATTTTTTGCACATGAAATGTATATTTCAATGAATCAAAAATAGGATTAGTCTGCCCATTTTCCATAAAGTGCACGATTGTAGGCTCAAACGCCTGCTATTGTTGAACGTATACTAAAAATGCAAATTACCGTACGAACGCGCTTGGTGTGGCATTTTTAGTATTGGAGCTTCTCATAATAAGGCTCAAACATTGAGCTTTTTTGTGTTTGATATTTCGCGACTAATCCTTCCAAAATAATTGGAGGGATTTTTTTGTCCCTCTATATAGAGAGGAACGGATGAAATGAAAGAACTTTTAAAAATACAGAATGTACAGTATGAGGTAGGAGACATACGGATTTTTGAACAGGTGACGGCAACAGTAAAACAAGGCGAAGTCATTGGTATTATAGGAAAGAATGGAGCTGGCAAATCGACATTATTACAGCTTATTCAAGGCATCCTAACTCCTACGGCAGGACAGCTAGTGCCGTTGCAGCATGTTAAAATGGCCTATGTGGAACAAGAGCAAGCAACTATCGACAGTTGGGAAGTAAGCGCAGAAGAAGCGGATTTACTTGCCAAATGGCATGTACCAAACATCGAGTTTGCAGCATTAAGCGGTGGAGAAAAGTTGAAAAGGCGACTAGCAAGAGGTTTTTCACAACATGCGCAATTACTACTGTTGGATGAACCGACAAATCATTTAGATGAAACAAGTACAGCGATGCTTATCGCTCAAGTAAAAAAATATGATGGTACAATTATTGTTGTTTCTCATGATCGTTATTTTTTAGACGAAGTTGCCACTAAAATATGGTCTTTGGAAGATGGTAAACTGCTCGAACATAGCGGGCATTATACAAGTTATATAGCGGCTAGAGAGCAACAAAGGCTAGCGCAACAACGCGCCTATGATAAGCAGCAAAAGAATATTGAACGGATTGAAGCGCAGATGAACGAGCTATCCTCTTGGTCGCAAAAGGCACATGCACAATCGACCAAGCAGGAGAGCTTTAAAGAGTTTTACCGAGTAAAAGCAAAACGAATGGATGCACAAGTAAAATCAAAGAAAAAGCGCTTGGAAAAAGAGTTAGCAAAGAACAAAGTTGAGCCGCCTAAGCAAGAAGAGGAAGTGCGGTTTTCAGTAGAGACAAACCAGCGAGTAGGCAAACGATTTTTAGAATGTAAGCATGTAACAAAATCTTTTGGTCAGCGTCTTATATTTCAAGATCTAACAATGACAATACAATTTGGTGATAAAATTGCCATTACAGGTCCAAATGGTAGTGGCAAAACGACTTTATTGAAGGTGCTGACAGGACAAGAAAAAGCAGATGGTGATTTGTGGATTTCACCGGCAGCTACTATCGGCTATTTAACGCAGGATGTATTCGATTTGCCATTGAATCTTACACCAGAGCAATATTTTCACAAGGAGACATTCGAGGAAAGAGGGAAAGTCCGCAATGTCATGAAACATTTAGGGTTTACTGCAAGTCATTGGACAGCACCTATTGGCAATATGAGTATGGGCGAGCGTGTGAAGTGTAAGTTGATGGCGTATATTTTAGAAGAAAAGAATGTTCTAATTTTAGATGAGCCAACGAATCATCTTGATTTGCCTTCAAGAGAGCAATTAGAGAAAACGTTGGAGCTATATACAGGTACATTGCTCGTTGTGTCGCATGACCGCTATTTTATTGAGAAAACAACAAATATTGTGTGGCAGCTTGAAAATAAAGGAATCGTGAAAAAATGGAGAGAGAGCATACCACAGCAACAAAATGATACAAGTGCACAACGGCTAAAGTTAGAAAATGAAAGACAAGAAATACTTGGCAAACTTAGCTTTCTAACCGCCAAAGATAAGGAATATGCTGTGCTTGATCGGAAATTTAATGAGTTGACGAAGCAAATTAATGAACTCCGCTAGTTTGACGTTTAAGACAGCAAAAAGTGGGGAACATTAACGTAATTTCAGTAAACAATTGCTCGCTTTTATAAGTTGGAGACTCTTATGAATGTCATAAATCTTCGGGCACACTCGAAAAATTAGGACGTAATAGATAAAAAGCAAATATTGAGGTGTCTAGATGAAAAAATTATTTTTTATAACTATACTAACGATTAGTATCATTAGCGCATGTACTGAAAGAGATACGAATAGTAAGCAAGATACACAACAAGACCATCAATGGAACGAAAATAAACTTTGTATTTCTGAAACAACATCTAAAGACACAGTCTCTTCTTTAACGCAGGCAGAAGCATTGAAAACAATAAAGGAGCAACTTGGAACAAAACTAGCCATTGTTTTGCCAACGAATGTTCCACTAACGGAAGGAGCTTTTTTAACCGCAACAACTAAAAGTGAAGAACAACAAGCTGAAGTTCTATTTCTAGAAAGTAAAGAGTATCTTCCGGTTAATGATGTAAAGCTAAAAAATGCAACGGCCGCAACTGCGATTGCCAAACTTACTGTAAAGCTCTATGACAGTATAGATGAGGCAAGCGAACAGATTGCTTATGAAGAATTTAGTAAAAATGGAGGGCAACAAGTTCCGCTTGGCTTCAATATGACTGGTTATCAGGATGCAGGCGCAGGCTCGTTATGGATTGGTTGGAATGAAGGAAGATGGGCAATAGCAACTCATACCCGAACAGATAATCCAGAAGCTGGAGTAGAGCTGGCAAAACAAGCAGTACAATATTTAGAATCCCATACACTTCCAATCCCACACGAACACGGTATGGTACATTTAGATGTTTATAAAACAGGAAACTTAATCGTATGGCAGGATGGAAAGCTTGTCTATACGCTTGATTCCATTAAGGACCCGATGAAGGCACTTGCAATGGCAACAGCTTTTAAGCAATAATAAGTAACCCCTGAGCGCAAGTACGCTCAGGGGTTTTTAATGACTTATTAGCTTTTGTAATAGCCATGTTAATTATGCATTTTACCAATTCAAATGCGACAAGTTATGCGAACTTGGTGTTAAGAGCATTCATTTCTTTTTACTTATGAAAGATTGCACGAAATAAACGCGTTATGCCTTCTTGTATTTCATCTTTCTTTAAATGTCCGAATCCTAAAATAATTTGATTGTTATGTTTCCCTTTACTAATGGAATGATCTTCTACGGGATATACTTTCACACCAAATTGCTCAATTTTTTGGAGTAATGCGCTTGAGAAATGAATGTTTTGCATTTCTACAACGAGGTGCAATCCAGTGGAATAGCCTAAAATTTTTATTTTATTTGAAAAAGTTGTATGTAAACAATCGATAAGAAAATCTCTATTATTCTTATAATACTTTTTCATTTTTGCAATATGTCGTTCTAAGTAACCCTCTTTAATAAAACGAGCAAGAATAAGCTGATCTATCGAAGGTGTGTGTAAGTCAGAAAACCATTTAAGCTGACGGCATTTTTCAACAAGGTCTATTGGGAGAACCAAATAACCAATTCTTAATGCGGGTGAAAGAATTTTACTAAAAGATCCAATGTAAAGCACACGATGGGGGTCTAATCCTTGCAATGAACTTACAGGAGGACCTTCATACCTAAATTCACTATCATAATCGTCCTCTACCAAATAACATTCTTTGTGCCTTGCATAGTTTATTAATTGAATTCTGCGTTGGATTGGTAAAGTACCCCCTAATGGAAACTGATGAGAAGGGGTAATAAAGATGAATTTTGGCTGTCGATCTTGCGGTAGTAAGGCTGTTCGCATACCGCATTGATCGACAGGAATAGCATAAATAGAAGCTCCAGAAGATTTAAATATCGTTTGAATATCATTTGTAATGGGGTCTTCCATAATCGCTTCATCATTTGCTAACAAAAATAATCGAGTGATAACAGTCAATGCTTGTGTAGCGCCTGAGGTGATAACAATTTGATCTGGATGACAGTCAACACCCCTCGTTCTTAGTAAATAGTTGGCTAATTCTTCTCTTAATTCATATCGACCTTCGGGTTGATCGTAACCAAAAATGGCAGGATTCGTATCGTTCCAGATATTATGGGATAATTTAGCCCATGTTTTCCGGGGAAATAAGTCTAACGCAGGTATGCCCGAACGAAAATCAATTTTTGGTGCTGTTGTTTTGTTTACTATCTTTTTTTGAACAGTTTCTTTGCTAGATAGAGTTAAGTGGGCGCCATCTGCAACAAATGTACCTGAGCCCCTATGGGAAACTAAAAATCCTTCTGCCACGAGTTGCTCATAGGCTTCTAATATGACATTTCTGGAAACATTTAATTCAGAACAAAGTTTACGTGTGGAAGCCAATCTCTCCCCGCTTTGTAATGTTCCATTTAAAATTTTTTCACGAATTTGTCGATAGACCTGTTTATTTAATGGTATATCTAACGCTCTATTTATAGGTATCCATAACATGTTTGCTTTACTCCTTCTTAAAATTGGTACCGTCAAAATGTATAATAAGTGGCTCTATTTTTACCAATATTACCATGATAGAGTAATTTTAAATAATACACAGGAGATGAATAGATGAAAAAACCACAAGAGTTAGTTATGGAAGCATTGAAGTCGGCTGCAAGAAATAATCAAATGAAAGATGCATTTCAACAATCGAAAGAGCTGTATCCATTATTGTTGAAAGCCGCAAAAAGATATGTGGCAGGGGAAGTTAGAGCAGACGCCATTGCTGTAGCAGAAAATTTATTAGCGAAAGATTATCAAGTTTCACTGGAGTTTATAGGCGAAAATACTGTGCATCTTGAGGAATGTCAAAAGGCTGTGAAGGAATTTATGACGCTAATTGATGAAATGGGTACGCTGTCTTTGAAGCAAACCGTATCGTTTGATTTGTCGCATATAGGACTGTCTATAGACAAGGAAATTGCTTATAAACACTTGCTTCAACTTGTTCAGCATGCTAATACGCATGGCATTATTTTAATGGTTAGTATGGAGGAATCTTCAAAGACAGATGCTATTCTCGACATTTATAAAAAGATAGCGGCGCAATACGACAATATCGGAATAACCGTACAAGCTCATTTATACCGCACTGAAATGGATTTACAAGAGCTTGTTCAATATCCTGGAAAGATACGAATAGTCAAAGGGGCATTTCAAGAGCCAAGTACTATTGCGATGGAGAGGTCAGAAGCATTGAATCGTCGCTATCTACAATTTATAGATCAGTTAATCAAGTGGAATCATCCTTTTTCAATAGCAACCCATGATGAAGCCCTTATACAAGAGATGGAACAACGTCACTATTTTCACCAATCAAATGTAGAAATCGAGATGCTTTATGGCATTCGTCCAGATTTAATTCGAAGTTTACAGCGAAAGGGATATAACTGTAAGGTATATCTGCCATATGGGCAAGAGTGGTATTTATACTTGTGTCATCGTCTTGCTGAAAACCCAGAAAACTTATATTTAGCAGTAACAGATATGTTAAGTACATCATTACTAGATAGCAATCAAGGCTATTGATGAAACAAATTATTTCAGAGGGTGTTTTGAAAGTTGAAACATAGGAGAAAAGTGCATTGAATGGATGGGATTTTACAATGACGTTATAGAATAATATGTATCGTTAAACGCCCGTGCAACCGCAAGGACGCTCATATGTTCATAGAATATTATGTTTTGCAAGTATGTTTAGACTATGTAGATACTCACACACTATATGAAGAATCCGACTGTAAAGGTTTTTGGCTTGGACCCCAACGATTTGTCTGTGGCTGACTATCAAGCACTGTAAATACAAATAGTACGATTGCTCCAAAGGGGATGAAAATGATTAAAATCCATGCTCCACTGCGCCCTATATCATGAAGACGGCGGACCGTCACAGACAAACTAGGAATCATAAAGATTATTCCAAACAACGTGCTGAGTATTCCCACCTCTGGTGAAAATTTGAGATTTAGCATCTCTTCAATCATTACTATTACAAATGAAATAATAATTCCGAAAAGGTAGTACATCCAATATTCTTGTCGTCGAGCGCGACCACTAAAATTGAATGTGTTCTTCAAGGCATGTACAAACCACTTCATCAAAATGTCTCCTTACTAGAAATCTAAAATAGTTTATATTTAAGAGAGAAGGATGTATAGAGAATTTAATTGATTCATCTAACATAAGACTTTTCACTGTTGTTGTTCCCAAAGGTTGTTAATCATTATTTTTAATGGTTGAAATTCAATAAATCAACTTCTTTCTTAATCTTAATAATGCTTGTTATGAAATAGGTTGCATTTTTTCCTTAATATGTATTATATGTTATACTAAATACAATATAAGTCAATTAGAATAATGTTGAAGAACTACTAGAATACCATGTATCTATTACAGTAGATACATGGTTAGAAAACCGTTTCTAGTGCTCATGTTTTTCTTTGCTATATAGTAAAATGGTTATTTAGAAGTAGATGGTGATAGTAAAATTGAGCTTAAACTAGTTTAAGGCGAAGATGTACATGAAAACAGAGAACGAAGAATAAAAGTGAGTTTTAGTATCAACAGTAAAAAATTGTTGAATGAATAATTCTTGAACAAGTAACTACTTTGTCAGAACACAACTCAGTTATACCCTACACAACTTCGCAGAAGGAGGTATAAAAATGGGCTATCAACAAGCTTTATCACGTTATATTGACGCAACAAATACACATGATTTTAACAACGTCAAAGCATTATTACATCCACAGGCGGTTTATTGGTTTACGGATCGAACATGCACGTCGCTAGAAGAAATAGAAGCTTATTTCAAGCATGCATGGCATGTTATTCAAGATGAGGTTTATCGTGCAACCAATGTACAATGGCTTACTGCTGATGAAAATGCCGCTACATGTATCTATACATACCATTATGAAGGCTATCACAACGGCACATTTGTATCAGGTAGCGGGAGAGCAACGAATATTTTTACTGTTATGAATAATGAGTGGAAACTTATTCACGAACATTTAAGTAGCTAAGGTGACCTTAAAACCACTTGAATTAGTAGCAATGACAATTGCCTAGCACCCTTTTTAATCTAGCTTTGCCGCATAAATGCGAGAGCTTTCTCCCCAAGGGTGATAGCCAGTACCGATATAGGAAAAGCCATAGCGCTCATATAGACCGATATGATCTGTACAAAGATAGAGCTGTGGAAAACCATGTTGCTTTGCATCCTTCTTAGCTTGCTCTAATAGCAATGCACCATAGGCATGACCACGATGGCTTTCCTCAATATACACCGCACAGACCCAAGGATATAAATCCATCCGACTTATAAAGTCATTGGTAATTAAACCAGCACAGCCGATGATTTCATCATTATTCATTAATACATACCACTGTGGGAGCGGTACCTGTGCATCGATGCAATGGGCAATACAATCCTCATAGAGCATCATATTTTCCTCACTTGCCCATTTGCTCTGAATATAACGGGTCGCCATTTCAGCATAGCTTGGCTCCTTGCGTATGGAAATAATCTTCATTTTCGCCACCCCTTTGAAAAGTTAATAGATACGGTTATTATTGTAATTAATGGAAACATCAATAAGCAATAATAACTTGGGGAGGCTATAAACTTGCAGCAAGAAATCTATCAATGGGGACACGCCCAACATCCCACTTTAGTTTTTTTTCACGGTCTTGGTAGTACAGGTCTAGCATTTGGCGAACTAGCAAATTATTTACCAGCACATCATATCGTATCATTTGATTTACCTGGACATGGGTATGCATCAGCCTTGACAGAAGAAGCGGCTTATCTCCCATCAAATGTAATAGCATTAATCGAAAAGATGCTAACACAAAAGTTAGGTAATAAAAAATTTTATCTTATCGGACATTCTTTAGGTGCAGATTTGGCTTTACATTACGCAGCTACTTTTCCAAAGCAAATAGCTGGTCTTATTTTATTAGATGGTGGCTATTTAAGTTCACAAGATATGGGGATGACAGTAGAAATGGAGTTGCAGAACATTGAAAGTTTCTGTAACGATGTTAGATTCTCCTCTTGGGATGAATTTTTTCAATCGGAAAAAGAGGAGCTTTCGCGCTGGTCTGCTGAACTGGAAGCTGCTTCGCGTGCACAAGTAAAAGCATTGGATGGCGAAATTAGATTAGCTCTTTCCACGTTTACAGCACAATCGCTAATTAAAGGGCTTGATGCTGAACCCATTCGTCACAAACTTCAGCATGTGAAGTGTCCAACTTTATTGGTAAGTGCTACAAAACCTATTGAACTGGAACAAGTAAGAAATAAAAGTATAGCGGATTTCCAAGCAAAAGTAAGCAATGTTCAGGTAGAGCCTGTCCCGAATGCAGGGCATGATATTTTCCGCGATGCACCTGAGAAGGTAGCAGAAAAAATAACTGCATGGCTTGCTAATAATAATGGCTAAAGAATAATCGAAGCTGTACATTTAAAATAGGGGTTTAAAATAAATGAAAAAGTTACAAACAGAACGAGATTTAATAACGTTAATTGAATCTGATACGTGGATGATGAAAATTTTGCGCTGTGTAGAACAACAACAGTTACCCGACAGTTGGGTTTGTGCTGGCTTTATTCGTTCCAAGGTGTGGGATTATTTGCATGATTATCAAGATAGAACGCCTTTAGCTGATATTGATGTTATTTATTTTGATAAGCAACTAATTTCAGAAGAACAAGAGAAGCACTATGAACAGCATTTATTGGAACTCTTACCAAAAGAACCGTGGTCTGTGAAAAATCAGGCGAGAATGCATATCGTAAACGCTAGTGAACCCTATCAATCGTCTATTGATGGCATGGCACATTTTCCAGAAATCCCAACAGCGATTGGTGTAAGGCTTACAAAAGGTGTACTGGAATTGGCTGCACCTTATGGCATACAGCATTTACTGTCGGGTATTGTAGCACCGACCCCGTTCTTTTATAAACATACACAACTGCATGAGATTTATCAAAAGAGGATTAATAATAAACAGTGGCAATCTAACTGGCCAAAACTATTTATAACGACTCGATAGGCTAAAGGGGCGAAAAGAGATTGCATCAAGAAAAAAAGCAAATACTTATGCATTATGAAAAATCTATATTGTGGTTAGAGCACCTGTTAGATGTTACGGAGCAACAGTGGCGCATGCCAATCCAGCAAGGGAAGTGGACAGTAGCAGAGGTTATTGGACATCTCATTCCGTGGGATCAATTTATATTAAAGGAACGTTTGCCCTTTTTATTTTCAAAAAATCAGCTACCGAAAGGACCAAATGTAGAACAGATGAATGCTCAAGCAGCAAGTAGTAGCCGTTTACAAAGCAAAGCGCAAATAGTGCAGACATTACTGAAGTGTCGGCGTTTACTGTTACAAGCGCTTCACGATTTACCGGATCAACAGTGGCAACAAAGTTTTAAGATTGGTTGCTCTGAACTTACACTTTACAGTTATTTTACTGGATTGGTAGAACATGATCAGCATCATTTTTTACAAGTACAAAGTGTGCTAGGTGAAAAGCAATGGATATAAATATAAATCAAATCATTGATTATTATGCACAAGCAACAGTCAATTTTGTTGATATTTTCACAAATACAATGGAACCAGGACGAAAGGATACAGGACGTACTACTGCGCCTGGGAAATGTGGTTTAGTTTTCCCATTAGCTGGAAGTGCGTCTTTTAGTTTTAATGGGACACCCTATGCGATGGTGCCTGGAATGGTTGTCCATGCAGGACCACAAATGCCAATTGAAATTCAAGCGACTGGCGATAAGATATGGGAGTACGCAGTGGTTCATTATATACCATCAAAAGACATGGTGCCTTTCGCATTAGCCAATCAGCATTTTGCCATTCATACTGGAGATTATTCAAATATTATTAATCTTGTACAACAGTTAAAAGAAAGCTATGCCATGCCAGGGAGTATGGCGATTTTGAAATCTAAGGCAATATTTATGAATTTAGTGGAAGCTATCTTAATTTCAGCAAAGATGAAGATTCTTGACTCGGCAAATGAAATGATGGAACAAGTCGTTCAATACATACACGAGTACTATGCGAGACCACTATCGGTATCCAATATTGCGCAAGCATTCGGTGTCGAGCGTCGAAGATTAGCTTATCTTTTTGAACAACATACGGGCATGAATCCAAGTAGCTATTTAACAGAATATCGCATACGGCGGGCAAAAGACTTGCTAAGATATTGCAATTTTACGGTGGCAGAAATTGCTGAATGTGTAGGCTATGTTGATAGCTTTTATTTTAGTCGGGTATTTAAAAAAAACACAGGCATGTCTCCCACAGCATTTCGAAAATTAATGATGGAAGAAGCCAAATATGTATAAAGCAGACGAGGGAAACCGCCAATAAAAGCACATGAATCGCCAGTACACCTGCGCACAACAAAAGTGTTAGATTGATTGCAGTCAATCTAACACTTTTTCTTTTTTAGTGCAGGGTTTTTGATAAATATTTTCGGCAAAAGTCCATATAGAAAACGAAATTGTCCATTCACAACTATTTTTCTCTTTGGTAGGATAGAACACGTAAATGATAATGACTATCAATTAATTAGTGGATTGCTATTGACTTATTAATGAAAATGATTATCATTATCGTTGATAGATGACCATGATGAGGAGAGATTTAATGTGAATAAATATATCAAAATGTGTGCGCCTGCACTTTTAGCACTATCCCTTGCTGCTTGTAATACCGATAAAGCGGCAGAGTCTACAGCAGTAAAAAATGAAGCGGTTACAAGTTCTACAGAAACACAAACAGAACAAGCAACAACACAGAACATTACATATTTAGGCGAAACGTATGAACTACCAGCAAAGGTAGAAAATATTGTAGCGGCAAGTTTAGAGTCTATGGAAGATGCTGCAATGCTGGGTATTAAACCAGTGGGTGTACTCGATATTGGTGGCAAAATTCCATCCTATCTTACAAAGGAATTAGCAGGAGCCCAACTTGTAGGCAATAAAATGGAGCCAAATGCAGAGGCCATTTTAGCACTGAATCCTGACGTTATTATTGGGACATCCAAGTTCCCAGAAGAAACGGCGGAAAAGCTCAATAAAATTCAAACAATGATTCCTTACTCGCATATTTCAACAAATTGGAAGGAAAACTTAACATTGCTCGCACAGCTTACTGGGAAAGAAGAGGATGCTAAAAAAATCATTGCAGACTATGAAACGAAGGTTGCCGATGCTCAAATGAAATCAAAAGAGCAACTAGCAGACAAACAGGTGTTAATTGTTCGTTTGCGTGGTGGCGTTATGTATATCTATCCTGCGGGTGTTTACTTAAATCCTGTGCTTTATGAAGACTTAGGGGCACCAGTTCCTGAAATCGTAACAACGACGAAGGCACAAGCGGAACTTTCACTTGAAACGTTAGCGGATATCAACCCGGATGCAATTTTCCTGCAATTTGAGGAATCTGAAAATACAGATGCTCCGAAAGCATTAGAAGATCTGCAAAAAAACCCAATCTTTGCAAGCCTAAAGGCAACTAAAAATGAACAAATTTTTGTTAATGCCATTGAGCCTCTAGCTCAAGGTGGTACTGCTTGGTCTAAAGTGAAATTCCTAGATGTTGCAACGGAGAAATTACTTAAATAGATGAAATAGGCTGGTAGTAGAATTGGTGGAATCACCGGGCTATTACCAGCCTTTTCATAAGATAACGAATAAATAGAAAAAGGTGTCGCAGTTGAAAAAAACAAACATAGTATCATTTTCTATATTGGTAGCTTCACCTTTCCTCATTGCGATTGTGGCTTTAATGTCTATTATGTACGGGACAAAGGATATTAGTGCCTTAACAGTGTGGCAAGCCATAACAGTATTTGATCCTGCAAATATTGACCACCAAATTATAAGGACTAGCCGTATGCCTAGAATGTGCGCCGTATTGCTAGTAGGTGCGTTTTTAGCAGTAGCGGGTGCAGTTATGCAAGGTATTACTCGAAACTATTTAGCATCGCCATCCTTAATGGGCGTTAACGATGGTTCAGCCTTTGTTATTACATTAGCCATTGTATTCTTTCCTGGACTCCCAAACTATCAAATGATATTGCTATCGATGCTCGGCTCAGCATTAGGTGCTGGCATTGTTTTCGGCTTCGGTTCCCTTATTCGAGATGGGCTATCGCCAGTTCGATTAGCCATTATAGGGACGGTTATAGGGACATTTTTAAGTAGTATAGCGACAGCGATTGCAATGTATTTCCAAGTATCACAAACGGTTAGCGCTTGGTATAACACAAAGGTACATATGGTCGACAATAGTATGCTCTTACTATCCATTCCTTTTGGCTTAATTGGTCTAATGCTGGCGTTATTTTCGGCAAGGGCCATTACAATCACCGCATTAGGTGATGATATTGCTATAGGTCTCGGACAAAAAACAAAAGCAGTAAAAATGGTTAGTATGCTCGCCGTCGTATGTTTAACAGGAACTGCGGTTGCACTTGTAGGAAAAATTGCTTTTGTTGGGCTTGTTATTCCACACATTACACGTTTTCTTGTTGGCGTGGATTACCGTTTTATTATCCCATGTGCAGCACTAATAGGTGCATTCTTCTTAGCCCTTTGCGATGTGCTCAGTCGTTTCGTTAATTATCCATTCGAAACGCCCATTGGTGTATTAACTGCACTGGTCGGTGTTCCATTCTTCTTATATTTAGTTCGTAAGCACGGAGGTGAAAAGCGTGCATAGTAGAGCTTCCCGTGTAGTCATTACGGTCATCACTATACTTCTTTTATTAATTTTAGGGACAAGCTATCTTCATTTGACAAATGGTGTTTTTGATATGTCCGTAATGGATGTACTAAAAACACTCTTGCGAATTGAACCCAACCTGAAATTTGATCTTGTTATTTTTGAATTTCGTCTCCCACGAATAGTCATCGCGGCACTTGTTGGGGTAGGGCTAGGAATGGCGGGAGTCGTGTTACAGGGTATTACACGCAATGGCTTAGCAGACCCTGGAATTTTAGGCATTAATGCTGGCGCGGGTGCAGCAGTTGTTATTTTTATGTTTTTCTTTCAGTTACGTGTGGTCACAGCGGATATCAGTAGCTGGTTATCCATTTTAATGATGCCGATTTTTGGTTTTGTTGGTGGTACGATGGCCGCGGCTTTAATTTTCTCCTTTGCGATGAAAAATGGTCATTTAGATATGCAACGTTTGATTTTAACAGGGATTGCTATTAATAGTGGTTTTGGCGCGTTATCGTTGTTTCTATCATTAAAAATGAATGCACAAGATTATGAGTCTGCTGCCGTTTGGATGGCTGGTTCTATCTACAATGCCAATTGGATTTTTGTCGTGTCGATGTTGCCATGGCTCCTATTGTTAGGTTTTTATGTTTATCGAAAATCGTATTTACTCGATTATTTTCAATTGGAAGAAGACAGTATTACGAGCTTAGGCATAGCGCTGGAAAAGGAAAAAATGAAGTTATTATTGGCGAGTGTCGGCTTAGTGAGTGCCTGTGTATCCGTTTCGGGGAGTATAGGCTTTATAGGGTTAATGGCGCCACATATTGCAAAACAGCTTGTCGGTATTCAACATCGTTATGTTATGCCGGTAAGTGCGCTTATAGGGGCTTGTTTACTAGTGCTAGCAGACTTTATTGGTAAGACGGTGTTTGCACCTTCAGAGTTGGCTGTAGGCATTGTTGTGTCCATTATTGGTATACCTTACTTTTTGTATTTGTTAGTAAAGTCAAAAGCTTAGGGGGAAATCGTGTGCAAACTGCATTTAGAATGGAAAATTTATCTTCAGGTTATGAGCATGTCCGTGTATTTGAAGGGTTGAATTTAACGATAGAAGAGGGCAAAGTGACAACGATAATAGGACCAAATGGTTGTGGCAAATCAACATTATTGAAAACAATTGGGCGCATTTTAAAGAAGCAACAGGGAATCGTTTATTTGCAGGAACAAAATATGCAAAATTTATCGACCAAAGAAATTGCAAAAAAGTTAGCGATCTTATCCCAAACACCGATTGCACCAGGACAGTTAAAGGTAGAGGAGCTAATTGCATACGGTCGTTATCCACATCGTCATAATGTCAATCGTTTAACGAAGAAGGATGAAAAAATGATTGAGTGGGCCTTAACAGTTACAAATACATTGGAGTATCGCAGTCGTGAACTCGCACAACTTTCAGGAGGGCAACGACAGCGTGTCTGGTTAGCAATGGCATTGGCGCAAGAAACGAGTATTTTGTTGCTAGACGAGCCCACGACTTATTTGGATATGGCACATCAGCTAGAAGTGCTTGATATCGTAAAAAATTTAAATGAACAACATGGCTGTACGATTGTGATGGTTTTACATGATATTAACCATGCAGCGCGCTATTCAGACCATTTAATCGCTATGCGTCAAGGTGTTGTAGTGGAAACAGGTACTCCACAGGAAATTTTATGCGCGGATGTGATGCGCAAGGTATTTAATATTTCTGCGAGAATTATGGAAGATCCAGCAACAAACACCCCTGTATGTTATGGCTATGATGTGTTAAAGGAGGGAGACAAATGATTGTTGGACAAGTAGACAGTGTATCTGATTTTTTTTGCTATGAAATGACGTCGATGTTTACAGATTATACGTATTCGATAAATGTTTATGTCCCTCAAGGGCAAGCACCTAAAGAAGGCTTTCCTATAATCTATGTATTAGATGGTTCGTCCTATTTCCAGTACGTGAAGGAAGCCATCCGTCTACAAAGTCGTAACGCACCTAAAACGGGAGTATTACCTGCCATTGTTGTCGGTATCGGTCATCTAGCTGATATGAATGAACGCCGTTTCTACGACTTTACAGCACCTGCAAAAACGTATAGTTATCCTGCCAGATTTAAAGGCAAAGGTTATCATCAGCATGGAGGGGCAGAAAACTTTAGTCGCTTTTTACAGGAGGAATTAAAGCCGCGACTTTCTGAACAATTTCATGTAAATGAACAGCAACAAACATTATTTGGTCATTCGTTAGCAGGTTATTTCGCACTATGGCAATTATTAAATAATAGAGGTAGTTACCAACATTATATCGCTATTAGCCCCTCAATCTGGTGGAATGAACATGAGTTGTTTGCTAGAGTAAAGGCTTTTATGGAAGTGCATCAACATGTGAAGGAAACCATATTTATTGGCGTAGGAGAATTGGAAACGTTTATGGTAGAAGATGCGCGACAAATAGCGGATCAGTTAGAGAAAGTAATGGACATAGTCTTTTATGAGGCATTAAGCGAAAACCATGCATCTGTAGTCCCTACTGTTATGAGTAGAGCCATACGTTTTGTGCATAAAAATTAAATTTACAGCCGCATTATCTTAGGTAATGCGGTTTACTTTTGGATAAAAATACAATAATATGTATTTAAAATCAAAAAAGGTGTGATATAAGTGGGCGTTATTTTAGCAGATAGTCAACATGCACACATAGTGCATAAAGTCATGATGCAAGCTTTTAAAGAATATGAACATGCAACACCGCCGTCTAGCGCATTAAGCGAAACAGTTAGCTCAATTGAACTGGCACTACAAAATGGCGAGCAAGCTTTTATTAGTTATATGGAAAATGAACCTGTCGCGATGGTTCGATTTACATTGAATGATGAGGGGATATATTTCTTCCGATTATCTGTAGTTCCGGAAAAGCAAGGTCAAGGTTTGGCCAAGATGTTAATAGCTGAAGTTGAAAATTATGCGCGTGCTCAAGGCAAAAGTGTAAGCGAATGTAAAGTCCGTATGAGTGTACCACGTAATATTGCATTGTATCGTGCATTGGGATATGTTATTACGAAAGAAACGATGGCAGAAAATCTTAACGGTATTTCGCTTCCTGTTGTAACAATGGAGAAGACACTGTAGGGGGCATGTATTTGAAAAAAAGAATAGGCTGTTTGCATGCACATCATTCAAATATAGACTACATAGAGCAAGCATTTAAGGGTTTTCAAGAGATAGAGCTAGTGCACTTTGTTGACCCGGGACTCATTCAGCATGTGACAAAGGGTACTGATCATTTGTCCTTAAAGGTAAAAGAGCAATTGGAGTGGATAGCAAGCTGTAATATCGATGTCATTTTGATTACATGTACAAATTACATTGCATTGTTAAAAGAAGAGCAACTGTTATTATCTATACCGATTATAAAAATGGATGAACCTTTTTTTCAAATGATATGTGAAGAGACACAGCCCCAATTTATTCTTTTTACAAACCCTGCAACGGTAGATGGAACGATGGAGAGACTTTACCAATATGCGAAGCGCCATAAGAAGGGCATCAATGTCCAGGTGAAGGTACTAGACAATACATTTGACCTCATTATGCAAGGGAATAAGGCAGCGTATAACAATGCAATTATCCAAAATTTCCGGGAAATAATGAATGATGGGCTGCGGATTGCTGTTGCACAGCTTTCGATGGTTGAGGCCGCACAACAATTTGAAGAGGAGTTCGGTGTAGCCATTACACACCCATTGTTATCGTTAGTGGAATTTTGGAGACTCGTTGATACAAAATGTGCAAATCCTGATAAAAAATAAAATGAAAATGAAATGAAACTTTTAAATTGGTAGTATAATGAATTTAGAAATAGAAACGGGGGCGAGCTAAATGAACGATTTACGCTATCCAATTGGACAATTTCGATTTCCAGAAGTAGTGACCGCACAGCATGTACAGAAATGGATTGATGATGTCCGTCTATTGCCGAGGCAATTAGCGGAAGCATTAAGTGGAGCAAGTGAACAATCATTAGCAAAATCCTATCGAGAGAACGGTTGGACAGTCACGCAATTAGTCCATCATCTAGCGGATAGTCATATGAATAGTTTTATTCGCTTTAAGTTAGCTTTAACTGAAGATACACCGACAATTAAGCCCTATAACGAAGAACATTGGGCAATGCTCCCTGATTCAGATATGCCAGTTGCGACTTCCTACAAGTTGCTAGAAAGTTTACACGAACGTTGGGTCTATTTGCTGACAAGTTTAACCGATGAGCAATTACAAAGTGCATTTCACCATCCAGACAACGGGTTCATGACGCTTGAAAAAGCACTCGCTCTGTATGCATGGCATGGAAAGCATCATCTTGCGCATATACACAATGCTCTTGCAAAATAGATAAAATAGGCGACTTTTTCTCACGTTTGAGAAAAAGTCGCCTCTTAATATTTTTGTTAATGCATGCTACTAAACATGTATCAAATTATACAATTGTAATACCTGCACTTGCAGTACCAGTAAGTGTTTGAACAACAGCTACACCAGTTGTAGTGATGGAGTACACCATTATGAGTTTGTCACCAGCAGAAACTGCTACCGGTGCAAAACTGCCTGAACCAAACGCTGTAGCACCTAATGATACTGCTCCTGTAAATGCTGGAGCTAAGTTAACTGTAGCATCTGTAGCAGTATAAGTCGTACTTCCAGCAGGTGCACGATAGATTGTCGCAGTAACTGTAGTAGAGCCCGCTAGAGCAGCAATGGCAACTGTAGCAGAGAATGATGCAGATAAACCTGTAATACTACCAGCACGTGGTACTGTAAATGCTTCTGTTACAACGCCTGATAAGTCAAGCGTGTTACCTACAAGCGTTACACCAGGAACTGCAGTACCGAATCCGATAAGAGATGGTGTAGTGATAAGCCCATTAACTAAAGAAGTTAACACAACAGGTGTAACCCCAGAAGAGAATGGAATAATGGAACCGCCTGTAGCTGGTTGTGATGGAGTGATACATGCAGCATCAACCGCTAAAAATGGACCTAATGCATGACATTCCATACCTCTAGATGAGCAACCACATCCGCTATTAGACATAGGATCATTTAAGAACATATTTACACCTCCTTTCTTCATTATTCTATTCATAGAGGAATAGAGTAAAAGGGCTATTAACTACATACATAAAGCTATTTTTATCTTCATTAAAAACTAAAGAAAGGTTATATGGCGTAACATGATAGTCTATCGTCTATTTGATAAATGTCACAGCTAAAAATACGCAACCATCAATGTAAATGAGGGGAATGTGGACATGAAAAAGTCCAATAGGTATTGTGAATACTTATTGGACCGTTTCATATAGGAATTGTAATGGCTATTTTCATGGTATTGAATGGTTTTTCCTCCGAGGCGTTCAAACTAATTACGTCTACGAAATAGATTGAAAAATAAAGAATTTTTTTCTTTTTTCTGGTCTACTTCTATTACTTCTTCTATTGCTTCTTCTACCATTACCTTTTCAACAATTTCTAGTTGGTTGCTAGCTTCTTCATTCGTTGCTATAAGCGGCGTATGTTCTTCTATAACTAAATCATGGTTGTCGAATGTTTCAGCTTCCGTAGCAGGAGGCATAGTTGGAGTATCTACCGTTGCCTGAACTAATGACGAAGATTCTGTTAGCACCAAGTCATTAGCTATGGGTGCTGTTAAACTATTCGTTTCCAAGATGCTTACAGGGACTCCCTGTGTATCTGCTGCATTTTTAAAGTGAAAAGTCGATTCTGCGGTAGTGTTTCGATATAAACCGTTGTAAATATGACTTGGATGGGTATTAATTGATTGAAAATAATGTTGGTTAAAATGACGTTCTTCATGTTTTTTATCGGAATTAGGATTAGGTGGAAGATGCATGCCTGTGTTTATATTTGTTGCTTTGCCAGCCAAACTTTGAAGAAATTGATAAGTTGGTTCGGTCGTACGTAATGATGGTTGTACAGCTGTTTGAGCTATTTCTTCTAAAAGCTTTTTTGTAGGGTTGGCAATATTTTTTAACGAGTTGTCATCAACATTCGTAAAATGAGTATCTGTTGGCGGTGATGCCCCATTGTTATCAACCGTTATTATTTTATTTAATACGGCTAAAATTTCCTGATTCATTTCTTCTATTGTTTGATTAAGGGATTGTATTTGAATCGAAAGCTGCTTTACTTGTTCCTCGTATTCTTTAATTTGTAAGCTTTGCTTATCATCAATTGTTTCAGTTAAGCCCTCTATATGAGCGATTTGCATTTTCAGCTCCTCAAACTCATTCTTCACAAATAGATAATCTTCAATTGAAGTACCCGCTTTTAAAGTAGTTAGCGTCTCTCTATAGGAATCAATTTTTTCTTTCAATTTTACAATGTCTTGAGTGGAGTACAACTTCGAATCTTCCATTGCATTTCACCCCTTTCAGTCCATTAGTATTTTATTAAAAAACTCTACGTTCTGTTACAAAACCATGTAAACAGCCGAGAAGAAAGCAACGTATTCTATTCACTACTCGGGCAACAGCATCTCTTGAATAAATATCCTGTAAATTATTTGTTAGCCCATGCACTTAACGCTAAAAAACATATGCTACAAACGAAAGATAAAAAACTTATGGAGGTGTCAAAAGGATGCAAGATAATATGCCATCCCAGGCGCGCGAACTAATTTGTATAAATGTCGATAAGGTATATGACTGGATTGTAAAGGAAATGTCATTTGATATTTCGCCAACAGGTGCCATTACTTTCCCTGGTATAACACCAACGACAGTTTTAACAGGTGCAACTGTTACGTGTAGAGTAATTCCGGCTGCGACAAACCCAATCGTGATTCTTAATCGTGAGAATCGCCAATTCTCTATTGATGGATCAACAGTTTGTCTGCAACACTTGAATATTCAAAAGAACTTCATTCTTACAATTGTAGTTACTTTACCAAATGGTACTGTGTTTACAAGCAGTGAGATTCCGGTATCACGTTGTGAACAAGTTACATTATGTGCACCTAAAGGAACAGATGTTGAAATTCTTTATACAGATTTAGATTGCTTCGTGTGCACAACAGGTACGCTTACTGCTGGTACTGGAACAATTACATTTTCTGCGTTAACAATTACAGTAGCAGTATGTCAAAGTATTCAATCTACGTTCCCAGTTACTGTAGAGTTCTTAGCAAACTACTGCGAACCAAGAGCAGATTTACCATTCTCATGCCCAACTGCGGTTCGTCCAAAACAATGTTCCGTTATTTTCCCAACAATGGGGTAATGGTGCTAACACATAAGAAGTTGTCATAACATAAAGAGAGGATTATCCTCTCTTTTTTATTTTGGTTACTTATTATATAGGCAAGGGGGCCCTAATTATGAGTATTCATCATGAGTCTGTGCAAGAAAAAATAAGGATGCTGAAAGAACAAACAACATTATATGTCGATGAAATGAAAAGACTGGTGAAAGAGCTCGACCAGAAAAAGGAAGTAAGTAGCGTTAGTTATTTCACAACGTCACTTAATATTTCATATGATGCTGATCAAGAAAGCCTATGTCTTGGCTCTTATCATATTCGCAATATCGGTAATCAACCACTAACAAATCCGTATATTTGTATAAAGCTGCCTGATGATTCTCCTTTTTCATTTTCAGGAAGGTATGTTTATGAGCATTTTAATCAAAATTTAAAAGTTTCCGGTAGCTGGGAACGAATACATGATACTTCTAATAAAACAGAATTTTGGCTTAAACCAATAGGGAAACCAACAATTGAGCCAAATGAGACGATTTCATTTACTAATTTCCAAATTAAATGGTCCCATCATTTATCCTATGCAGGTACAATAACGGGATTTACATATTGTGATGAGCTACAAGACGGTGTCTTAGTAATAAATCCTATTAATCTTAATGGAATGAGCAGTGTAAAGGAGGGGCAAGATGAGTGAATTAGAGGAACAAAAATTAGAGGTAGGGCTTGAGCAAATCGTACGTCAATATATGAAGGATCGGCTGATAAATGTCTCAGACTTTAAACAGGAGGAAGATAATAGTTTTGCTTTTCTAGAAAAAAACACGTTGCAACTATTGCTTGCCTCCTTGCTATCCGGGGACAAGAGAGTACTAGTAGAGAATGGCAATGGGCAATTTGAATTGAGTATTGTAAAGCAGCTAGATGAAATGATTGAGGAAACGAAAGTGCAGTTTGAGGAAGTAATGGATCTTTTGAAAAAGCTATCGTGATAGGAGGTACTAACGTGGATAATCAAAGCGTTAAAAATAACGATCCTATACAGCTACAGCAAATGATTATTTTTTTAAGAGCAGAGCTTGCGAAATATAAAAATGAAATAAATCGACTTAGAGATAGCGATTATTATTCACTCGTACTAAGACTAGAGCGAGAAAATGTCCGACTGACAAGACAAAATAAAGAACTTTCAATGGATCGTATGAAGTTAAAGAGAACGTTTGAAAGGGAGTCAAAGACCTATGAAGAAGATAGACAAAAAAGAGAGATACAACGACAAAAACATATTGCCTCGATAGACCTACTGTTAAAAAAAATAGAGCGCTTACGTACAGAAAATAAACAGTTACAGTATACAAGGAAGCAGACCCATCAGGATATAGCAGTAGGTGATAAGCGTGCTATAGAGAATCTCGAAATACAGTTAAGTACATTTACGAAAGAAATCAATGCAAAAGTGAATTCGATAATGGATACTTTACAGCAAGATGACACAACTAATGTCTATGATTATTTAGTTAAAGAACTAGCAGAGAGAAACGATGAAATCCATAGATTGTCCATAGAGTTAATGGAAATAAAAAATAAAAAAACAAGTGCGGAAGCCGTATCGAATGAAAAAACCCTATCCGAGTTAAACGCTAAGATTGAAAAAATAATAGCTCAATCGATTGATTTTGAAGAGCAGCTAGAAAAGAAAGTACGTATACTGGATGACTTAGAGCAACAATTAAACCAGCTCGTTATAGAAATCAATGCCAATCAATCGATGTAAAATAAGTACTGGCATCATTTAAGCGGTATGTGGAATCAGGATGGATGTATCCTCTTATGTAAAATCAAAAAATATAGGGGCTCACTAGTAGTTGATTATGGAGGACATAGAAGTGCTACTCAAAATGCTCAAATGGAAGCCGCAACTAACGAGAACTAGTGAGTTGCGGCTTATCGTGTGCCTGCGTACGAACATCATGGCACAGCCTGAAGCTATTTTTTTCTATAAATGTTACGCAAAATTTAGCGCTGTTATTATTTTGTTTCTCGGTGTAATGTAACACGCTTCAAACGGGGTGAATATTTTTTTAATTCCAGTCTTTCAGGATTATTTCGTTTGTTTTTAGTTGTAATGTAATTTTTATCGCCTGTTTCAGTGCAGGCTAAAGTAACTTGAACACGCATATTATCGACTCCTTTTAAATCGTAATTATTACGCTTTAGATAATATATTGTTTACATACTAATGTCAATGTTTTGCGTTATAAAAAGTTATGCATTGCATTTTTATATTTTTTATGATTAAATTACAAACTATAAATAGTAATCATTACGATTTAGAATGATGGAGGTTATAAAATGACAAATAAAATTCCAGTGACTGTATTAAGTGGTTATTTAGGTTCGGGTAAAACGACGATAATGAATCATGTGTTACAAAATGAAAAAAACATGCGTGTAGCTGTTATTGTCAATGATATGAGTGAAATTAATATTGATGCAGAGTTGATTGCAAATGGTAGCGGTATTTCTCGGACAGAGGAAAAATTCGTAGAGCTTTCCAATGGCTGTATTTGTTGCACACTACGTGAGGATTTACTACAAGAAGTAGAGCGTCTCGCAAAGTTAGGGAATATTGATTATATTTTAATTGAGTCGACAGGTATTAGTGAACCAATACCAGTTGCACAAACCTTTAGTTATTTAGACGAGGAGCTCGGTATTGATTTAACGAAGTTCTGCAAACTCGATACAATGGTAACTGTAGTCGATGCTAATCGTTTTTGGCATGATTTTCAGTCAGGTGAAAGTCTATTGGAACGTAAGGAAGCAGTTGGTGAATTAGATGAACGCGATGTAGCAGATTTATTAATTGACCAGATTGAATTCTGTGATGTTTTAGTGCTGAACAAGTGTGATCTCGTAACAGAAGAAGAGCTTGAAAGACTAGAACGTATTTTGCGAGCACTACAACCTGAGGCAAAGCTTATTCGTACCGTTAATGGGGTAATAGAGCCAAGCGAAATTTTAAATACAGGAAGATTCGATTTTGAGAGAGTATCAGAATCGGCAGGCTGGTTAAAAGAGCTAGAACTTGGTCATGAAAATCATACACCGGAGACAGAAGAGTACGGTATTGCTTCATTCACTTATAAGCGTAAAATCCCTTTCCATCCAATGCGCTTTGTAGAGTGGTGTGATAACATGCCAGAATCAATTGTCCGTGCCAAAGGTATTATTTGGAGTGCGAGGCATCAAGATGTGGCATTATTACTGTCACAAGCAGGTTCGTCTGCGAAAATTGAACCTGTTTCTTATTGGGTAGCAGCTTTACCTACAGCACAGCAACAGGATGTCTTTTTACAAAGCCCAGAGGTATTGGACGATTGGGATGAAGAATTCGGTGACCGTATGACACAGTTAGTCATTATAGGAATAGACTTAGATCAAGAAGAAATTACAAAAGAGCTTGATGCATGCCTTTTGACAACGAATGAGTTTGCGGAGCCTTGGGAACAGCTAGAGGACCCTTTTAATTGGGAGTGGAGTTAAAGAGGCTAAATAGTGGGTTGCCTGTTCAGCTTACTTTTAATGATAGGAGTTAACGAGCTATAAGGTTTAATCAAAGTGAAGGGTTGCTCGACGCCTATGGAATAGCAATAGACTTAAGCCACCCCTGCAAAAAAGCGAGCAATCGGTCACGGCAACCAACTTCACTTTGAATGTTGCAGTGCATACCTCAGGCTAGCAGTTTCAAACTTTGAGATTGTAGTGAAGGGTTGCTCGACTCCTGCGGGAACAGCGTGAGCCTTAAGCCACCGCACGTAGCGAAGTTGAGGAGGAGACTTAAGCCACGCCCGCAAAAAAGCGAGCAACCCGTAACGGCAATCAACTTGCACATAGAAAATAACTAGGAGACTCGGCGCTTGCCTATGAAAAGCGCAGTGTTCGGGCTCGCTGGATTTAGTAATAATGCATGGAATTTAAATTACTGTAGGAGAAACTGGATCTACCACATTACTTTTGTGGTAGATCCTTTTTAAATACATGATTATAGTCAGTCGCATCTCGTAATGCCTGTTCTTCTATTGGGATTCTTACTGATAGCATTGTAATGTTTAAGAGTGTAAAGCAAAATGCTGTAAAATAAGCTTGAAACATAATAGGCAACAGCAGAATTTCTAAACTAACAACGGCATAATTAGGGTGACGCATAAATGTATAGGGTCCCTTTCTGACAACTTCTGCACCTGGTAAAATTAAAATTTTCGTATTCCAAAAAGGTCCTAATGACCGGATACACCATATACGTAAAGCTTGCACTAAGAGGAATAATAAGAAAAGTAACGGAAATAAGGGCGATGGTCCAAAATTATTGGAAACAACTTCAACAATCAAAAATAGAAAAAAACTAACATGCATGGCAACCATATAGGAATAATGTGATTCACCTACTTCATAGGCACCTTTTGCAAGCATCCATTTTTCATGGCGTTTGGCTATAAAAACCTCTGTTAATCTTTGTAGAATTACAAGAATTAAAATAAAGTAAAATAGCATACTACTCCCTCCATTTAAGTAATACAGCTTCCGCACAGAATCCAGGGCCGAGGGCGACAAGCAACCCAATATCATCTATCTGCCCTTCGTTTAACATAAATTGTTCGAGTACATATAATACGGTAGGCGAGGACATATTACCGTGATTGCGTAATATTTCCCGAGAAATGTCGGTTTTTTGTTGAGAAAGATAGAGCGCATCCTCATAGGCTTTTAACACCTTTTTCCCTCCAGGATGTGCAATAAAATGATCGAGCTGTTCGCTGAAAAGGTGTTGTTCGACTAAAAATTGTTCAATGAAAGGACCTAGCCAATTCGTAATAATCGCTGGAATACTTTTTTGGAAAACGACATGAAGCCCGTTATTTTTTATATTCCAGCCCATCACATTTTCTGAATCAGGCATCCACTTCGAGCCAGTTGTAACAATCGAAGGAACTGCTTTCTTCGTCTGTATTGCTGCATCGTCTCCGCAAACAAGTATGCAAGCTGCACCATCTGCGAATAAGGATGCACCGATTAAATTACTTTTTGAAAAATCGTTTTGTTGAAAGGTTAAGCTACAAAGTTCAACACATACAACAAGCACCTTTGCTTGAGGATGTGCTTTGCAATAATCATAGGCACGACTTATGCCAGCTGCTCCACCTGCACAACCTAACCCCCATAGAGGAATACGTTTTAATCGATCTGAAAAAGGTAGTTGATTCATAATTCTAGCATCGATGCTTGGTGTAGAGATGCCCGTACTACTTACGAAAATAATGGCATCTATTTCGTTAGGAGAAATCGGTGCTTCTAAAAATGATTCATTTTGTAAACAAGCTTGAATGACCTCAACGCTATATTGCGTTGCTAACGCTATATACAGATTGTTTCGCTCTTCGAAAGTATGCTCATTGCGGTGCCATTCGGCTGGTACACAGAAATGGCGAGTCTGAATGCCACCATTATCGAATACTTTTAAATAACGCTCTAATTTGGGGATTTTTTCGTAAAATAGTTCTTTTGTTAATGCCTCTGCATTCGCTTGCTGCAATGTGTAAGGTGGTTGATATGTACTTATCGAAATAATTTTTGACAATTCAACATCTCCTTCGTAAATAGGGGTCTTGTACATTATATGCAGATAGGAAGGGCATACATGCTTCATATAGATCAATTTGACAATTTTGAAAAAATTAGATATATTGGAAACATCTAAATTGGAAGTAGGTGATGTGACATGATGAATAGAGCCGTTTTTAACGAACTGCATTTCGGTTTGTTCAATTTCACACGCCTAAAATATACAATTTGACCTTGCTTTGTAGCGTGAAATACTACGATGTGGCAATGGCTATTTGTGTATTCCCTTAAACGTGCCTGTGAAACTTTGTAACTGCCGAAATGCAGTTGCAAAGTTTTTTTATGTTTGTAACGCATTAAGAGGCGTAATGGATAGACACATTTAGGAGGAATAACAATTGAATTTAACAACTTTTGGTTTTTCAACATATTTTCAAGAGCAATACACTGCATTTAAAGAGCAAACAAAGTTAGCAAATTGCGTACCTGCAAGGGTTGCTTTGGAGCATAAACATTCATACCGTGTGTTAGCTGAAGATGGAGAATGGTTAGCGACCATCGCTGGCCATTTTGCGTATACATCGCTCGCGAGAGAAGACTATCCAGCAGTTGGAGATTGGGTACTAGTGGAGAAGATGGCAGGAGAAGAAAAAGCAATTATTCATAAATTATTTACCCGCAAGTCCGTTTTTTCTCGCAAGGTTGCAGGACTAGAAATTAAAGAACAAATTGTCGCGTCAAATGTGGATATCGTTCTTCTTGTCATGAGTTTAAATGCCGATTTTAATATTCGCCGTTTAGAACGCTATTTAGTAGCCGCTTGGGATTCAGGGGCTAAGCCGGTAGTTGTACTGACCAAGGCCGATTTATGTGAGGATATACCGAGCATGGTACGTGAGGTTGAGCAAGTCGCATTTGGAGTAGATATTTTTGTTACTAGTGCCCGTTCAGGTGAAGGGATAGAAGCTATTCGCATGCTCTTTACGGACGGGGTGACGGGTGCACTGCTCGGTTCATCGGGTGCGGGAAAATCTACTTTAATGAATGCATTAAATGGAGAAGAGCTTATGAAAGTTTCAGCTATACGGGAAGATGATGCGAAAGGTCGCCATACAACAACACATCGGGAATTAATTGTACTGCCGAGTGGCGGTTGCTTAATTGATACGCCAGGGATGCGTGAATTGCAATTATGGGATCAAAGTGAAAGTCTATCTTCTAGTTTCCGTGATATTGAAGAATTTGCGACAGCATGTCGTTACAGGGATTGCACCCACCATAAAGAGCCGCATTGCGCCGTACAGCAAGCCATTTTAGATGGAACGCTTGAACCATCACGCTTACAAAGCTATTTTAAATTGCAAAAAGAACTTGCTTTTATTGAGCGGAAAACGAATGTGCAAGCAAAACTGAATGAGCAACGCAAATGGAAGCAAAATGCGAAAGGGTTAAAGAAGGGAAAGAAATAGTCGAGAAACGTTAAGGAGCAACTTCGCAATGACTGCGGAGTTGCTATCTAATTGTTTGAGGAGATGTATTATGGCTATACAAACTATTAATCATTTTTTATTTTCTGTTTCAGATCTAGCGCAATCTATAGCATTTTACCAAAATATTTTTGATGCGAAGCTTTTGGTGAAAGGGAGAAGCACAGCCTATTTTGATGTAAATGGGCTATGGCTTGCGTTAAATGAGGAAGCGGATATTCCACGTAACGAAATTCACCAATCCTATACACATATTGCTTTCTCTATCGATGCAAAAGATTTCGATACGATCTATGAAAAGCTTGTACATTATAAAGTCAATATTTTAGAGGGTAGGGTAAGAGATGAGCAAGATAAACAATCTATCTATTTCACTGATCCCGATGGTCATAAATTTGAATTCCATACAGGTACTTTGCAGGATCGCTTAGCTTACTATAAAAAAGAAAAACCGCATATGGAGTTTTTCAATGATTAAAAAAGGAGTGGTAATATGAAAAAAGCAATTATTTTTGATATGGATGGCACATTATTTCAAACAAATCTTATTTTAGAGCCGGCTCTTTCTGCGACATTCGATGTGCTACGTACAAAGGGATTATGGCAGGGGGAGACACCCATTGCCCAATATCGTGAAATTATGGGGGTTACATTGCCTGTTGTATGGGAAACATTATGCCCTATGCACACATTAGAGGTGCGTGAAGCTAGTAATGTTTTATTTCATGAAAAGCTTATCGAGCTAATACGAAACGGCAAAGGCGCATTGTATCCAAATGCAGAGCAAACACTCGCTACTTTAGCAAACGACTATCATTTATACATAGCGAGCAACGGACAAAAAGAGTACTTGCAAGCAATTGTTGAAACATATAAGCTGAACCGTTTTATAGAAGGAACATATAGTATTCAATCTATTCCAAGTGGTCATAAATCTGATTTAGTAAGAAGTGTAATCGAAGCAAACGCCATTCAAGCTGGCACTGTTGTCGGAGATCGTTCGTCGGATATCCAAGCAGCACGAGATAATCAGCTATTTTCAATTGGTGTACGCTTTGATTTTGCTCAAGAATCCGAGTTACAAAAGGCACATATTGTGATAGATAATCTACAGGAAATACCATCTGCACTAGCGACTATTTTATAAAAATGTATCATTGTTCTTCATCCATCTATAGCAAGCTCGTAATGTTTACGTTGCATTCCATAAGGGGAAAGAGTAAAATAGTGCCAAACTATAATAAAAGCGTTGAGAAGGAAAAGTAAATTGGACAAGCATTTAATAGAGAGCCTCTGTTGGTGGAAATGAGGTAAATGAACCCTTTTGAAAATGACCTTTGAGCTTCGTACCGAAAGCTTTTTGCGAGTAGATTACGACGAGGTGGGCACTCGTTACAACAGCGGCAGTATCTCTTATATAAATGCAAGACGTACTGATTAAGGCAAATAGTGTAAGCTATTTGTAAATATAGGTGGTAACACGGGTATACTCGTCCTAATCAGTCATGATTAGGGCGTTTTTTTTATCTTCAAAAAGCGTTAGCTATTAAAAATTAGGAGAAAATTCTAATAAGGGACGAATGAAGATAGGAAAAACATGTTATCCGCATAACAAGAAATTTGGAAGATTGAGGGGAGTAACTTAAGATGACAATTGTAATTGGAGGAGCGTGGCCTTACGCGAATGGTTCATTGCATTTAGGGCATATCGCTGCATTATTACCAGGTGATATTTTGGCTAGATATTACCGACAAAAAGGTGAGCAAGTATTGTATGTTTCAGGAAGTGATTGTAATGGTACGCCGATTTCAATTCGAGCTGCACAGGAAAATACGACGACAGAAGCAATCGCAAACCATTATCATAACGAATTTACACAATGTTTTCATGACTTAGGATTTACGTATGATTTGTATACAAGAACGGATGCAAAGCACCACCATGATGCGGTACAGTCTATTTTTTTACAACTGCTAGCAAATAATTATTTATACAAAAAGAAGATTGAACAGGCCTATTGTGAAACGGATAAGCAGTTTTTACCTGATCGCTTTGTAGAAGGTATTTGTCCAAATTGCGGAGCGAAGGCACGTGGAGATCAATGTGATAATTGTTCACAAATTTTAGATCCACTCGAATTAATCGATAAGCGTTGCAAAATTTGTGGCAATGAGCCTGTTATCCGAGAAACAGAACATTTTTATTTTACTTTTAGTCAATTTCAAGGAAGACTTGAAACGTTTTTAGCTGAAGCCAAAGCAGATAAACGCTGGCGAGACAATGCACTAGGCTTAACTGAACGTTACTTAGCGGAAGGCGTACCAGATCGTGCTGTTACCCGTGATTTACCGAACGGAGTTGACGTACCTGTTCCAGGCTTTGAAGGAAAGAAAGTTTATGTGTGGATTGAAGCGGTAGCAGGATATTTAACAGCTAGTATGGAATGGGCAAAACAACACAATAGAGCACTTGAAGATTTGTGGAATGAAGAAACCATTGCTTACTATGTGCATGGCAAAGATAATATTCCATTCCATACAGTTATTTGGCCAGCGATTTTGATGGGGATTGGGGCAAAAGCATTGCCAACACATATTGTCTCAAATGAATATTTAACATTGGAAAAACGAAAATTATCTACGAGTCAAAATTGGGCCGTGTGGGTGCCATATATTTTAAGTCGCTATGATGCAGATTCGATACGATATTTTTTAACAATGAATGCGCCGGAAAACCGAGATACTGATTTTTCTTGGCGAGAATTTATTTATAGTCACAATGGAGAATTGCTAGGAGCTTACGGCAACTTTGTCAATCGCACGTTGAAGTTTATTGAGAAGTCATTTGATGGTCAAGTGCCTCAGGTGGATGTCGATGGGTCTGTAAGGAAACAAACGATTCAATTGTTTAGTGATGTCGGTG
Organism: Lysinibacillus sp. C5.1; assembly: GCF_016350185.1. Taxonomy (NCBI): domain Bacteria; kingdom Bacillati; phylum Bacillota; class Bacilli; order Caryophanales; family Bacillaceae; genus Lysinibacillus; species Lysinibacillus sp. C5.1. The sequence goes on along the minus strand of NZ_CP066226.1, from coordinate 4,358,334 downwards.
TGGCGATTGAAGCGGGGCATTTTAAACAAGCGTTAGAGGGGGTTTTTGCATATATTCGCGCAGCCAACCGCTATTTTGACGAACAGCAACCATGGTTACAAGTAAAGGACAATTTGGAAGATTGCCATCAAACGCTCGCAACATGTGTTTATATGATTGCAAATTTAGGTCAAGTACTACAGCCATTTTTACCGTTCTCTACAGAGAAAATTCGGAATATGTTAGGCATAACCGAATTGCTGTGGCATGAGCAAGTAGAGCTACCTAAAAGCATTACCGAAGTAACACCGTTATTTGAACGGCTTGATGTAGGGCTAATTGAAGAAGAATACCAAAAGTTAGTTAATGACAGTCAATAAAATTGTTTAAGTGACTGGAATTGTATGAGTGCCTGGCACTGTACTTTCCGCGGGCACACGAGAAGCCGCCATATCCTCGCTAATGCGCGGTTATGGCGGCTTATGTTCTGTGCGGATTCCACTGAAGTCTCCACGGATTTTTCTTTAAAACTTATGTGAATTGTATGAGAATTGTATGAGTGCCTGACACCTAAACAATTTAGTTCGTAACGGTTGTTAGGTTCGCTACAACAATGCTGTTGATAGCATTGATATAAGCCATTGCACTTGCTTTTAAAATATCTGTATCTGCCGCTTTTGCAATATATTTCGCGCCTTCGTGTTCAATTGTAATTTTTACTTTACCAAGCGCTTCTTTACCACGAGATACGCTGTTAATATTATATTCCACAAGTTTTACATCTATTTGTACAATATCTGCAATGGCAGAATACAAGGCGTCAATCGGGCCTGAACCGACTGCACTAGCTTTTAATACTTCGCCACCTTTGCGAATTTTTACACTAGCAGAAGGGAAGCTTGCATTGCTGACGACTTGTAAATCGACAATGTCAAAAAATTGCTCACTATAATGAGTCGCATTGGCATGATTTGCGTCATGCTTTTCATAATAACTTTCTACAATGACATATAAGTCGTGGTCGTAAACTTCTTTTTTAGCATCAGCTAATTTTAGGAAGCCGTCAAAGATACCTTCAAATTCTTCATTCGATAGATTTGAAAAGCCTAACTTCTCCAGTGCATTTTTTACTGCATGGCGCCCTGAACGAGCCGTTAAAACAAGTTCCATATCATCCAGACCTACATCTTCGGGATGGACAATTTCATAGGCATCGCGAGATTTAAGCAAACCATCTTGATGAATACCTGAAGAATGGGCAAATGCATTGTCTCCAGTAATGGCTTTGTTCACTTGTACATCTAAGCCCATAAAGCTAGAAACAAGGCGTGATGTGTTCATAATTTCTTTTGTGTTAATGCGCGTAGTAGCATTGTAGATAGAACTGCGTGTTTTCAATGCCATGACAACTTCTTCGAGTGCGGCATTTCCTGCACGTTCCCCGATACCATTGATGGTACATTCGACTTTGTCTGCCCCGTTTTTAATAGCAGCAAGTGTGTTAGCTGTTGCCATTCCAAGGTCATTGTGACAGTGTACACTTAGTAAAACACTGTCATTTAGATTTTTCATGCGGTCATTCAGCTTGTAAATCATAGCGCCAAATTCCTCAGGTTCAGCAAATCCAACAGTGTCCGGCACGTTAATCATCGTTGCGCCAGCCTTCATCACTGCCTCAATCGTTTTCCATAGGTATTCAAAATCTGAGCGAGAAGCATCCTCTGTTGAATACTGCACTTGTGGTAAAAGTGTTTTTGCATATTTCACAGCATCTACGCCAATTTGTAATATTTGATCTTTCGATTTACTGAATTTCTTTTCAACATGGATATCAGAAGTGCCAAGTACCATATGAATCATTGGATTTTCAGCATATTTTACAGCGTTGTATACCGAATCAATATCAGCCTGTACTGCTCGTGCTAAAGCTGTAATCATAATGTCATTCGTATTGCCGACCTTTTGTGCGACAGCTTTTACAGCATCAAAGTCACCTTGTGATGAAGCAGGGAAACCAGCTTCGATAATATCGACGCCTAATTTTTTGAGTTGCTGTGCAATCTCTACTTTTTCGTATAAGTTTAGTTTTGCCCCTGGCACTTGCTCGCCATCACGTAAAGTTGTATCAAACACCCAAATTTTTCTTCCCATTTTCAAACACTCCTTTTGTTGTAATTAATAAAAAAAATAAAAAAAACCCGCCTCTATATCAAAATATAGAGACGAGTTATTGCTCGCGGTACCACTCTAATTGACCTTTTCTTTCAAGAAAAAGTCCCCTTATCGACAGCTATCACTGTCTATCCCAATAACGGTGGAAACCGACATCCCTTACGTTGAAACCAGCATTTAACTTACTAAGCATCGTATGCCTTATTCGATGAGGTTCAGGGAGTAGCTCATGGATGAGTTCAAAATGTGTGTCTACCGATTTTCACCAACCACCGGCTCTCTACAAGTACACGAGCATTTCTACTACTTCCAATCTTTGCTTACAATGTGTTGTTGAGAGTTATAATACGTGGATATTTTCAGTATGTCAACAATATTCTAAAAATTATTTGTTTTCTGTTTTAAAGATAAAATGTACTAATAGGTTTTGAATCAGCGGATTTTCACACGCTATTTTTAACAAATAAAGGTATATTTTATGAGATAATATGGGGGATTTTATATACATCGAAAGTAGGTAAAACAATGAACTTTGTATTTGATTTAGATGGCACGATTTGTTTTAAAGGTCAGCCTTTGAGTGCTGGTATTATAGCTGCATTAGAGAGTTGTCTACAGAATGGACATGAAGTAATTTTTGCCTCTGCTCGACCGATTCGAGATTTGTTACCAATATTGCCCGAGTCGATGCATCAATTTTCGATGGTTGGAGGTAATGGAGCATTTGTTGCAGTCAATGGGGCCATAAAAGAGATAGTAGCATTCGAGGGACAAATTGTTGAAGACATTAAGCATATTATAACGGCTTATCAATTAGCTTATTTAGTGGACGGTGAATGGGATTATGCCTTTACAGGTAGTGAGACACATCCAATCTATCAAAATTTAGATCCACTCAAGCTAGCAAAGCAAGTGACATTGCAAGAGCTAAAGGACATCGTGAAAATTGTATTATTCCCTGGTGCACATCACTTAGAAATATTAACGCAGCTACAAAAGCTACCGATTTCGATATATGAACATGCATCCGAAAACATAATAGATATAAGCCCAAGCGGAATTAATAAGTGGACCGGCTTGGAGAAATTAGGCGTAGAACAAAATCAGTTTATCGCCTTTGGCAATGATGCAAATGATGCATCCATGTTTGCAAAAGCATTAGACAGTGTTTGTGTTGGAGCGCATAAGGTAAGCCAACTTGCAACATTACAAGTGCCAAGTGAAGAAACAGCAGTAATTGAAATGATCCAACGGTTAAATTGTTTGAGTGCCAGTCACTGAATAGGACACAAAAAAGCCGCAACAAACGGCGCGACAGCGACAGTTGCGGCTTATTGTGTGGGTGCCAGTCACCCACACAATTTTGCTATTGAACTTTAAATTTGGAAACTTGTGATTGTAATTCTTCTGCCATTGTCGATAAAGTAGCGGCAGAAGCTGCAACCTCTTCGATTGTTGCGAGTTGTTCTTCTGAAGCAGAAGCAACATTTTGCAAGTTCGAAGATGACGTTTGGGCAATTGTTGCAATGTCATCAAAGGATGCGTAAATTTGTTCAGCACTTGAGGACATTTCCTCTGAAACAGTTGTTGCTTCTTGTATTTGTTTGGAAACTTGCTCAATAAGGTCAACGATTTTTGAAAAGCCTTCCTCTGCCACTTTAACAACCTTCATCCCAACTTGAACTTCTTGTGTACCAGTATCCATCACAGTGACAGCACGATTTGTTTCCTGTTGAATTTCAGAAATTAAACCAGCAATCTGTTCAGCAGAGTTCTTCGATTGCTCAGCTAATTTTTTTACTTCATCAGCAACAACTGCAAAGCCGCGACCATGATCGCCAGCTCGAGCTGCTTCAATAGCAGCATTCAACGCTAGTAAATTAGTTTGCTCAGCGATATCAGTAATAATGCTAATGATATTGCCAATTTCTACAGAATGATTTCCTAGTTTTTTGACAACAGTAGCAGACTCCAAGACAGCTGTATTAATTGTATCCATTTGAGAAATAACACGCTGAAGCGAATCATTCCCTTTGTTTGCCTCAGTATTGGTTTCTATAGCCAATTCAGAAACAGCAGCAGTTGTCGATGCTAGTTGTTGAATGCCATTCGTCATGTTTTTCATAGCTTGCGAGCTTTCAGTTGCATTTTTTCCTTGGGCTTCAGAGCCGCTTGCCACTTCTTGCATAGCGGAAGTAATTTGTTCAGTCGCTTGAATAGTTTGATCTGCGCTAGCTGTTAATTCAGCCGCAGAGGCACTTACTTGCATCGTATTTTGACTGACATTGGTAATCAAGTTCTTTAAATTTTGAGCCATTTGATTAAAGGCTAATGCTAAATCACCAACTTCATCACGATTTTTAATGCGAATTTGCTCAGCCGTTAAATCACCTTCAGCAATTTTTTGTGCAGCCTTTGCCATACCTTTAATAGGACGAGAAATAATTGTTCCCATAATCATTGCAATTATCAGACTAATAAGTACGGCAAATATGCCAAGCAAAATCATTTGCATCTTAATGCCATCAATCTCATTGGAAGTAGCAGTTATTTTGGCTTCTACAGCTTCACTTTGGTAATTGGCAAGGTTTTCAACGCGCTCATCAAATTGTTTTAAAATAAGACGTCCTTGTGTGCTATCTAATTTTTCATATTGTTCGGTTTCACCAGCATCTTTTAATGAAAACATTCGATCGGCAAATTGCTGAACATTTTGCTCACTTTTATTGACGGCTTCTAACAGTTCAATTGATTTTTTGGACTCTAGTGTAGCCATTAAACTATCTGATTTTGTTTTAAATTCTTCACGAGCGGATTTATTACCTTCACGATTTTGTTTATCGCCAAGTAGAAGGTATCCACGCATACTAACTATTTCTTGTTTTGCAAGTACTCTTAGTTCTTGTATACTAATAGACTTTTTAGTTTGTTCTTCGAGTAAATCTTGATAAGTGCCATTTACAGAATTAAGCTGTTTAAAATTTAGCGCAATCGTACCTATTAAAACTAATATAACTATAAAAAAACCGAGAATTAATTTTTTATAAATCGTAAATCGCATGTTTGAAAAGTCCTTTCCTAGTAATTTTAGTAGAAATGTTACAAAAAGGTGAAATATGTATATATACCATTTATATCAGATTATATGGATTTTAAAAAGCAATATGAGTTTATTCATAGTAAAAAATATGAAATAAAGAGGGAATTAAGTTATAGATTATACTACTTAAAGCGGAGATTTATGTATTATTTTGTGTCAGTAGTGAATGAAAATACAGTGAATGGTATTAAGCTGTAATGTTTTTCATATAAATAATTGAAACTAAAAAGTTGAAACAACCGTATACATACTATAAACGTTAACCAAGGATGTGGGACAATGTATCGACCAATCTTAACATTACCAAAAACAAAGTATGAAAAATGTTTGGACGTTATTGGTAGCGGGTTATTTACTGTATCCATCCTATTTATTATTTTACAATGGGGTAATTTACCAGAAGAAATACCTGCACATTTTAATGCTAAGGGCGAGGTTGACCGATGGGGTTCGAAAATAGAAGTATTAATTTTACCAGGTATCGGAATTTTTATGTGGATATTTTTAGGGCTTCTCGAGAAAGCGCCACATATGCATAATTATCCAGCCCGATTAAATGAGCGCAACGTTGAGGCATTTTATTTAAATAGTCGTAAATTATGCAATGAAGTAAAAAACTTTTGTTTAATTTTATTTGCAATCATTTCTTGTGAAATAGTACTTGTTGCATTAGGAAAGATCGAAGGATTAGGCTGGTGGTTCTTGCCAGTGGTGCTAATTGGTACAGGTATCCCGATTTTGAAAGGTCTAATTGCTTCTTCAAAGATTAATTAAATAGTGCACGGATTAATTATAAATATGGGAGGTAATAGCTTGTTACTGTTCTATTGATTTTTTGCAGCTATCTAATAGTAAAAATATTAGGAGTTGAGAAAATGATTTATAAGAATTCACTCAAAGGTATATCTGCAAATATGTTAAATGGTTTTTTTGTAGACTGGCCGAATCCACCTAATCCCCAAACACATTTACGATTGTTGGAGAATAGCAGCAAAATAGTTTTGGCGATTGATGAGGATACAAATGAAGTAATAGGATTTATTACGGCGATAAGTGATGGTGTATTATCTGCCTATGTTCCATTATTGGAAGTATTACCTCAATACAAAAATAAAGGTATAGGTAAGGAATTAGTAAGTCGAATGCTAAAAGAATTGGATGAGATTTATATGATTGATTTATGCTGTGATGATGACCTTGTACCTTACTATGAAAAATTTGGGATGAAGAAAACAAACGGCATGGTTTATAGGAACTATGCAATGCAAGCAGGAAGATAAGAAAAGAAAGAACAAAGCGCTTGGAGAATTGATCCAAGCGTTTTTTTGTATATATTTTGGACAATTGAAGTTAATTTAAATACTTTGTGATAAATTTAGGGTAAATTAAGACTTATGTCATTGGTTGATACATTTTTATTGTTAGCATTAAAACAGCAAGTAGCTAATGTGTAAGCGACTATGAATGTATGGTCCCTTTATTACGCGCTATACTGATAGAAAATCCAAATGATGTTGCTGTTTAAGACGCGAAAACGTCAGGATATCAAAAAGATTGGGCACGATACATTTAGAGTGCGAAAAAACAAGAGTCACAGCTAGCTCGTTTAGCGGAGATGCATGAAATCACAAGGGCTAGTTTTATACGAAAGAACACAACCGGAAGGCAAAGGGTTGAGCATAAGGTTCTCGGGGTAAAAGCTATATGCTGTAAAACTTTTGTCGATTGTTGTAGCAATGACACTGTCACTATTGCCAACTAATAATCTTCATACTACTATTAAGGAATATTTTTAATTCATTCTAGAAGCAAAATATTGAAAAGTGGGGGAATTTCATGCATGCATATATCGAACAAGTAGATGAAAAATGGCGAGATAGCTTTGCAAAGCTTGCGGACGTAGTAGCAACGAATATTCCTGATGGCTTTGAACAAACAATGACTTACGACATGATTAGTTATGTAGTGCCGTTATCGTCATATCCTAAAGGTTATCATGTAACACCTAATACACCACTACCATTTATTAGCTTAGCAGCGCAAAAGCGACATATAGCAGTTTACCATATGGGTATTTATGCAGATAATGCTTTATTATCTTGGTTTCAAGAGGAGTATGCAAAGCGTGTACCAACTAAGCTAAATATGGGGAAAAGCTGTATTCGTTTTACGAGTACAAAAAATATTCCATATGATTTAATTGGAGAACTTGTTTCCAAAATGACCCCTGCACAATGGGTTAATAGATATGAGGGAGAGTTGAATATATGAAAAGTGCTACTACATTTTTAATGTTCCAAGGACAAGCGCATGAAGCTATTTTGCAATATAAGCAATGGTTCCCAGAGTTAACAATTGAAAACTTGACTTATGTGGAGGACACACAACAGGTTGCAATGGCTGAAATCGATTTAAAAGGTCTGAAAATTATGATGAATGACAGTTCAATCAAGCATGCTTTTTCCTTTACCCCTGCAATTTCCATCTTTTTGACGTGTGAGACGATAGAAGAAATCGAAAGTTTAGTTGCACAAATAGTGGATGGTGGACAAGCGTTAATGCCCTTAAATAACTATGGGTTCTCTAAGCAGTTTGCTTGGATTCAGGATCGTTTCGGTGTATCGTGGCAACTTACGTATAATTAAATATCAGGGGGAGTATATATGAATCAATGGATGGAGCGAGCAGTAGAGCTTGCTCTTCAAAATATAGCACAAGGCGGTCAGCCATTTGGAGCTGTCTTGGTAAAGGGCGATGAAATCATTGGGGAAGGTGTCAATGAACTGCATTTGCGACCGGATAGTACAGGTCATGCTGAGCTACTTGCCTTAAGACGTGCACAAGAAAAACTCGGTTCTATCGATTTGCGAGGCACGGTTATGTATGCAAGTGGGGCACCTTGTCCGATGTGCTTCGGTGCAATGGCAATGGCGGGTGTCGACAAGGCTTATTATGCTAATTCACTAGCTGATGCAATGGCAGTTGGTTTAAGTCGCTCAAGTGAGGTTTATGCAGATTTGCAGAAAATTAATGAAGAGCGTGTGTTTCGCATGATTCATATGCCAGTAGAGGATATAGCAAAAAGTCCAATGCATGTTTGGCATAGTAAAACCTAAATACGTAAAAGGAGAAAAGAATATGGCAGTAACTTTAGTAAAGCATGACATAAAATATGCTGAAGCAATGCATGCATTGTCTTCAATGCCACAGGTTCGGGATGCGCTTGGGTTACCTGCTGGGAAAGTGGAAGATACCATTAATTTTATCAAACGTGAATGTGTAGACGAGGAAGAAGGAAAGACTGTTCCTCGTGTTGTGCTAAATGAGGAAGGTCGACTCATTGGTGTCACAGCATTGATGTTTATAGACCATATAAATAAGTGTTGTCACATAGGGTCATGGCTAGGATATGAGTTTTGGGGAAAAGGCTACAATGAGGAAGCGAAAAAGGCCATTTTAGAAATTGCTTTTTTTGATTTAGGGCTTGAACGCGTTTTCGCAGGAGCTAGAAAGATCAATATTCGCTCACAAAAGGCACAGGAAAAATTGCCTTTTATTCGTCTAGGTGTAGAAAAAGAGTTTCCGCAGGAACATTCTTGGTTAGAAGTAAAGGAAAAGCAACCTTGCGTATTAAACGTTTTTGAACGTGTGGATTTTGTACGTTATTATACAACAATAGAAAAAGTGGAAGGTAGCCGTGAAAGTTACTTACCATATTTATTACTAGCGGATGAAAGTGAAATGACCGTTCGCCAATATATGAATGATGGTGAACTTTACACCATTAAATGCGGTGAAAAATTGGCAGGTACAGCCTTGCTTATTCCACAGTCTGATGCAACAATTGAGTTGAAAAATATAGCGGTTGTGGAAGCATTTCAGGGCAAAGGCATTGGGAAGGAAGCTTTGAACAAAATTTTTGCCCTTTGTAAAGGACAAGGATATGAAAATATTTTAGTAGGCACAGCAAATTCTAGTATTGACAATATTGCGTTTTATCAAAAATCAGGCTTCAGGATGGATACCATCGAAAAGAATTTTTTCAGTAAGTATCCTGAACCCATTTATGAAAATGGCATACGAGCATTAGATATGATTGTCTTTTCAAAAGCATTATAACAGGCAATGTCTAGAATAAGGCTGTAATAAAGAAATACCCGACCAACAATTGTTGAGCGGGTATTTTTATTTACCAAATAACAAGGCCATTAACTTTTCTTTGGAGTGTAAAAAATCGTCAAGAGAATAGCGATCAAGGACAGCCATATATGCTTGTAATGCCTCATAGAGGACACCTTTTAACTGGCATTCAGGTGCAATTTTACACAAGTTGTTTTCTTTGTCGAAACACTCAACAAGATGAAAATCTTCTTCTGTATGGCGTACAATTTCACCAATCGTAATGGACTTTGGATCGATTGCTAAACGGATACCGCCACCTCGACCGCGAATCGTTTCGATGTAACCAAGCAGTCCTAATTGGTGTGTCACCTTCATTAAATGGTTTTTTGATATATTATAGGCATCTGAAATTTCTTGAATGGTTGATAGTTGACCGTCTTCCTTCGCACCTAGATAAATGAGTGTTCGAAGGGAGTAATCTGTGTATAAAGTTAATCGCATTGGAACACCCTACTTTCTGTAATTCACTTCAATAATTATAGCATTTTTACCTTAAATTATTGTAAATCAGTACTTTTTTAAAACATGTATTTCAAATACATCAAATTTGTCTATTTTGTTAAAGATGTATTTTATATATTGCTTTAATGAATTGTAAGCGTTATATTGTAATCACGAAAGGATGGTATGCGATATGTTAAAACAAGAAACAGTACAAATTATTAAAGCAACAGTGCCCGTATTAGAAGTTCATGGGGTAGAAATTACTAAGACGTTTTATAAAAATATGTTTCAAGCTCATCCAGAATTATTGAATATTTTTAACCACACAAACCAAGAAAAAGGCCGTCAACAAACCGCATTAGCAAATACCGTGTATGCAGCAGCAGTTCATATTGAAAATTTAGAAGCGATTTTACCAGCCGTTATGTTAATTGCTCATAAACATCGTAGTTTAGGAATTTTACCAGAGCATTACCCGATTGTAGGGGAACATCTACTAAAAGCAATTAAAGAAGTGCTTGGTGACGCGGCAACAGATGATATTATCAACGCATGGGCTGAAGCATATGGCGTTATTGCGGATGTTTTCATTCAGGTAGAAGAAGATCTTTATCAAAAAGCTGAAAATAATGGTGGATGGCGTTTGTTTAAACCACTGAAAGTAGCTAAAAAAGAAGTTGAAAGTGACCTTGTTACTTCTATTTACTTTGTGAATGAAGATGGATCGCCACTTCCGGCATATGAACCAGGGCAATATATTAGCATTCGTGTCAAAGTACCAGGGGAAGAATATTTATTAAACCGCCAATATACACTTTCACAAGCGAGTGCTGAGGATGGCTACCGTATTTCAGTAAAACGTGAAAGCGATCATACACCAAATGGTAAAGTATCTAACTTTATTCACGATGTGTTACAAGTTGGAGATTTAGTAGATGTAAGTGTGCCAGCAGGTTTATTTGTATTAGAAGAAACTGCAGCTCCAATTACATTTGTTAGTGGAGGAATCGGCGTAACACCATTAAACAGTATGCTACAATCTTTAAAGGATGATGCAGTGAATGAAGTGCATTTTATCCAATGTGCACGTAATGAAAAAGTAGTAGCATTTAGTGATGACATAAAAGCTAAAGTAAATACTCTTCCGAATGCATCCTACACAGCCCTTTATTCGGATGAGGATAAGTTATTGACGAAAGAACTATTGGCTGAACAGATTCCACATAATACGGACGTTTATATCTGTGGTCCTGTTGGTTTTATGGAGGCAGTTATTAAAAATCTCCATGAAATTGGTATTAAAGATGAAAAAATTCACTATGAATTCTTTGGACCTGCCATGCAATTAGCAAACTAAAATTATAATGAACTCTGTTATAAGCTGCATTTTACGCACTTGTAACAGAGTTTTTTTTATGTCATGCGTTATGAAATCTATATGTAAAGCGCTTTAAGAAAAAAATAGATCTTTCATGTTGACATTATACCTAATGGGGTATATTATAAAACACGTAAGCAAGATGAATCACTTAATTCGAAGGGAGGCGTACACATAATGGCGTACGATGCTAAAACAGCAAATCGTGTAAAACGAATGGAAGGCCAATTGCGTGGGATTTTACGCATGATGGAAGAAGAACAAAGCTGTAAAGATGTGATTACACAGCTATCTGCCGTGCGTTCTGCAGTTGATCGGACGATAGGTGTTATTGTCAGTGAGAACTTGCTGAATTGTGTTGCGACTGCTGATGGGGATTCAGAGAAAATGAATAGTGCCATCCAAGAAGCGATGGATTTGGTCGTAAAAAGTAGATAAATTTATTATACCCTTTATAGTATATAGATAGGAGGTAGTGATACTTGGAAGCATGGATTATGATCGCTATTGTAATTGGGTTTTTAGTTTGGCGTATGAAGCCAGCAAAAGGAGTGCAGTCCATATCAACAGCTCAATTAAAAAATGTGCTGAATGATAAAGATAAAGTATTCATCGATGTGCGAACGCCAGCTGAATACAAAGGTCGCAACATCCCGCAATTCAAAAATATTCCGTTAGGCTCTAGCTTTGATAAAATACCGAAGGATAAAGAAGTTGTCGTTATTTGTCAGAGTGGTATGCGTAGTAGTCAGGCGTGTAAGCAATTGAAAAAACTAGGATATGAGCGCGTAACAAATGTCCGTGGTGGCATGAGCGCCTATTAGGAGGAAACTATTGTGAAGGAAATTTCAGCAAAAGAAGTACAACAAGCTTTAGCAGATGGACAGATGTTAAAAATAATCGACGTTCGTGAAGTGGACGAAGTGCAGGCTGGACATATTCCTGGAATGATGAATATGCCACTTGGCTTACTTGAGTTTCGCATGCACGAGTTAAATAAAAATGAACCATATATTATCGTTTGTCGATCAGGTGCTCGCAGTGGTCGTGCTACACAATTTTTAGAAAGCCAAGGCTTTGATGTAACAAATATGGTTGGTGGCATGCTTGCATGGGAAGGCGAAGTACAGTAATAGTCTATAGTGAGGGTATACCCTATTCTATATTTTTTTAGCAAAAATAATACCCTTATAGGTATAAGGAGGAAGTTATGAGTATTAAGGCAGATTTTCAACTAGATGCCAAAGGGCTATCCTGCCCGATGCCAATCGTAAAAACGAAAAAGGCAATGGCTGAATTAGCGGATGGTCAAATTTTAGAAGTTTCAGCTACAGATAAAGGTTCAAAAGCCGATATCGCAGCTTGGGCTGAGTCTGTAGGGCATCAGTATATCGGGACAGTGGAAGAAGATACTGTGCTTAAGCATTACATTCGTAAATGCGCGCAGGAGTCAGCTGATGAAAAAACGTTTGAGTCCACAATTGAGTTAGAACAAATCGTAGGAAGAGATGGACTTATCCTCGATGTGCGTGAAGAAGCGGAGTTCGCATTCGGTCACATTGAAGGGGCAAAATCCATTCCGATGGGTGAGCTTGAAGAGCGTCTTTCTGAACTCGATAAAGATCGTGAAATTTATGTGATTTGTCGTACAGGTGCTCGCAGTGATTTAGCTGCACAAAAGCTAGTAGCAAATGGCTTTACAAAAGTATTTAACGTCTTACCAGGTATGACATCTTGGACGGGCGAATTAATTAAAACTATTTAAATTGGAGGAATTTATTATGTCAAACAAAGTAGCAATTATTGCAAGTAACGGTGGTCTTTTTGATGCGTATAAGGTGTTCAATATCGCAACAGCAGCGGCAGCTTCTGACAAGGAAGTAGCAATCTTTTTCACATTCGAAGGATTAAATTTAATTCATAAGCAAGGCATGAATGCTTTACCAATGCCTGCTGGTACAGAACATTTTGCAGAAGGTTTTGCGAAAGCAAATGTACCTGCAATTCCGCAATTAGTAGAAATGGCACAAGAATTAGGTGTTAAATTTATTGCGTGTCAAATGACAATGGATGTAATGGGCTTAACAGTAGAAGATTTTGTAGAAGGTATTGAGGTTGGGGGAGCTGTAACATTCTTAGAATTCGCTAAAGATGCAGCACCATCATTAACGTTCTAATTAAGTTGCAACAGATGTAGACGGCTTATCATGAGTGATAACCGAATGCTGAATATATTCAGTAGTGCATTGGATTTTGACTAGAAGATAACAATAAGCGGAGAGGCATGTCCTTTCCGCTAAAAAAATCAACGAAATAATACCTTGGGGGGTAAATGGAGTGTCAGTATTAAAATGGAGCGCTGCAGAAGTAGCGAAAAAAGTAATCGAAAACAAAGAATTATTTATTTTAGATGTACGTAATACAGATGCATTTGAAGATTGGAAAATCGATGGACACAAATTTGAATACCTTAATATTCCGTATTTTGAGCTATTAGATGGTGTCGAAGAAATTTTACCTAAAATCCCTACGGACAAAGATGTATTAGTCGTTTGTGCAAAGGAAGGATCTTCAATGATGGTGGCAGAGATGCTATCTGATGCTGGACGTACTGTTGCCTATTTAGAGGGCGGTATGAAAACGTGGAGTGAATATTTAGAACCGATTAAAGTAGGCGATTTAACAGGTGGTGGTGAGCTTTACCAATTCGTTCGTTTAGGTAAAGGCTGTCTATCTTATATGGTTATTTCTGAAGGCGAAGCAGCAATTATTGACGCTGTACGCTTCACGGATGTATTTACAAACTTTGCAAAAGAGAAAAACGTTCAAATTAAACATGTTTTTGATACACATTTGCATGCGGATCATATCTCAGGTGGACGCCATATTGCAGCACAAACAGGTGCAACATATTATTTACCACCAAAAGATGCAGAAGAGGTTGTATTTGATTATACGCCATTAGTAGATGGCAATGTGGTGCAAATTGGGGCTTCGAAAATTGATGTAGGTGCACTTTATTCACCAGGTCATACAATTGGCTCAACGTCGTTTGTTGTAGATAACAAATATTTATTAACAGGGGACATCTTATTTATTGATTCAATTGGTCGTCCTGATTTAGCAGGACTTGCAGAAGACTGGGTTGGTGATTTACGTGAAACACTTTATAAACGTTACCGTGAATTATCGGACGATTTAATTGTTCTACCTGCTCATTTTATGATTATTGATGAGCTAAATGAAGATGGTACTGTGGCAAAACGTTTAGGGGAGTTATTTGCTGAAAATCATGGTTTAAACATTGAAGATGCTGAAACATTCCGCAGTATTGTTACAGATAACTTACCACCACAACCAAATGCATATCAAGAAATTCGTCAAGTGAATATGGGGAAAATAACGCCAGCTATAGAGGAACAAACTGAAATGGAGATTGGCCCGAACCGCTGTGCAGTAAGATAAGTGCCAGTCACCCAAACAATTTACAAACAATTTAAAAGGAGATTAACATGAACTCAAATTTACAATTAGATGCAAAAGGTTTATCTTGTCCAATGCCGATCGTAAAAACAAAAAAGGCGATGGATACACTAGCTTCAGGTGAGATTTTGGAAGTACAAGTAACAGATAAAGGGGCTTTAGCGGATATCCCTGCATGGGCAAATGCAGGTGGTCACACGATTTTAGATAAATCGGAAGACGCTGGCGTCATTACATTCTTTATTCAAAAAGCGTAATGAGACGGGTGAGTGTTCAAGCAGGACACTCACCTTTCCACTTCATTCTACAATGCATTTTGCCGAATGCAGTAATAGCCTTGGTGAACTTAGCTTTTGCGTTAAGGAACAAGGTGTAAACGACTTGAAAGAAGGAAAAATAGATGGATATAACATGGGTTATTACGATATTTTTAATCGGCTTTGTAGGATCTTATATTTCAGGTATGCTTGGTATTGGAGGCTCGATTATTAAATATCCAATGCTATTATATATTCCACCTTTACTAGGATTTACTGCATTCACAGCACATGAAGTATCAGGTATTAGTGCTGTACAAGTGTTTTTCGCTTCGATTGCAGGGGTATGGGCATATCGTAAAGGTGGCTATCTAAACAAATCCCTGATTATTTATATGGGTGGGGCAATTTTAGCAGGTAGCTTTGTCGGTAGCTTTGGTTCCCAATATTTATCGGAGGCAGGCGTTAATATAGTTTATGGGATTTTGGCGCTTATAGCGGCAATTATGATGTTTATTCCTAAAAAGCAAATTGACGATAAGCCAATGAATGATGTTACTTTTAATAAGCCCGTAGCGGTAATTTTAGCATTCATAGTCGGTATTGGTTCTGGTATCGTAGGAGCAGCAGGTGGTTTCCTACTTGTACCGATTATGCTTGTTGTACTAAGAATTCCAACGCGTATGACGATTGCTACAAGTTTAGCCATTACTTTTATCTCTTCCATTGGGGGAACAATAGGAAAGCTAATGACGGGGCAAGTGGATTATTATCCAGCAGCCATCATGATTGTGGCAAGTTTAATAGCAGCGCCATTAGGAGCAAAAGCAGGGAAAAGTTTGAATACGAAAGTATTACAAGGGATATTAGCTGTCTTGATTCTAGCAACGGCTATTAAAATTTGGATGGATATTTTATAGGAGGATAACAATGAAAATTGAAGTGTTTTCTGACTTCTCATGCCCATTTTGTTATATAGGGAAAAGAGAGTTAGAACAAGCAATAAAAGAGGCTGGATATACTGATCAAGTAGAGATAGAGTACAAATCCTATCAAATTGATCCTACTGCACCGAAAGAGACGGGGCAAAGTTTTTATGAACATTTTATGGCTCAGCAAAACGTAACGCTTGAAGAAGCTGAACAAATGACAATTGGTATTACTGAACGAGCAAAGGAAGTTGGGCTCACATATCAATTTGCTGAGATGAAAAAAGTGCATACAGAGAAAGCCCACCGCTTGGCAAAATGGACGAAGCAATTTGGGAAAGAAGCCGCTTATATAGAAGCGTTAATGGCTGCTTATTTAATGGAAGGTAAAGACTTAAATGATGATGCCATGTTGCTAGCGGTTATTAAAGAGTTAGGCTTAGATGTTGCCGAAGCACAACAAGTATTGAATACAAATGAAGCTTTTAAGGAAGAGTTAGATAAAGATCGCTACGATGCGCAACAGATTGGGGTACAAAGCGTGCCATTCTTTGTTTTTGAAAATCGTTACGGTATTAAAGGTGCTGAGCCGAATGAAGTATTCGTACGTACATTGCATCAAGCTGCGGAAATTGCTGGTATTAAACCTACTTTAAATATGGTTGGTAACGGTGATGCTTCTTGTGCGGATGGTGCATGTAAATTATAAGTGCATCATCATACGCTATTGCACAAAAGTGAAAAAGTGTTAGATTGACTGAGGTCAATCTAACACTTTTTTTGCTATGCCGAAGTTGTCCGCTACGGCGGCGCTTTCCGCTCAGCACAGTAAGCCACAACCCTCTGCTTGCGTTCTGAACAGGAGAGTCGCC
This sequence comes from Lysinibacillus sp. C5.1, assembly GCF_016350185.1. Taxonomy (NCBI): domain Bacteria; kingdom Bacillati; phylum Bacillota; class Bacilli; order Caryophanales; family Bacillaceae; genus Lysinibacillus; species Lysinibacillus sp. C5.1. The sequence continues at coordinate 4,341,538 of NZ_CP066226.1, read as the reverse complement.
TCTACGCTAGCGTTATTCCTACCGAACAATATGCTACAAAGCAAGCCGTTGGTTTTTTATTTAATCGTGTTAGCAGATAAAAGTGGAAACTACAAGGGGTATTAAGCATTGTTTCTGTTGTTATAGTACAAATTTTTATGTATATTAATTCCATTTTTATCGGCTTTATGGTTCTAAAATTGCGAAGTGTGAGAAAAATCACATCCTGCCATATATTATCTTGCTAGAATAAAATTAACATACAAAGGGGGTATTAGTGATGAAGAAAATGACAACTGGTATAGCAGGAACAATCTTAATAGCTGCTACTCTTTTTGTTGGAGCAGCCATTAGTGACAAAATATTAGGTGACGCCAATGGTGAGACGAACGAAGCGGCGGTTAAAACACAAATACCAACGACGGCAAATTCACAAAAAATCGTTTACGCTCCGCCAAGTATCGAAGAAGTACCGGATGGACCGATGAAAGAAGCGATTTTATATGGTTATGAACTGGTAAGTAATACGCATGTTGCGGCAGATGAATACGTAGGAAATCAGCTATCTTGCACAAGCTGTCATGCAGGTGCAGGGTATGATGAACAAGCTTCTTCTCTAGTTGGTGTCACAGCTAATTATCCACAATATATTGCTCGTTCTGGAGGCATTGTAACGATTGAAGAGCGCATTAATGGTTGTATGGTGCGAAGTATGAACGGTAAAAAATTTGAAATGAATAGTGACGAGCTTGAAGCGATGGTAGCCTATTTTGCTTATATTTCACAAGGCGTGCCTGTTGGTGCAGAGCGTGAATGGGCTGGCACAAGTAATATGAAAAGCGTCCCTATTCCAGATGTAGCACATGGTGAAGAACTGTATGCGCAATCTTGTATTGCTTGTCACGCTGCTGATGGTTCTGGAACGGGTGCAACTACAGGTCCTGCATTATGGGGCGAAAATTCCTTTAATGATGGAGCGGGCATGGCACGTATGTCTAAAATGGCTGGCTACATTCAAAACAATATGCCAGTTGGAGCGGGTGGTACGTTATCAGATCAAGATGCTGCTGATTTAGCTGCTTACATTTTATCGCAAGATCGTCCAGAGTGGGCCAACCACGATAAAGACTGGCCTAAAGGTGGTCGTCCTAACGACTTAATGAACAAAGAAAAACGCGAACAAGTGAAAAATGGCACAATTGATTGGGAGCAAGTGCTCTCTACGAACTAACAAGTGCCAGTCACTCAAACAATTTTGCAATTTAAAAATCCACGAAGACTTCTTTGGGAACACACGAGTTGTTGTGTCTTACAATGTACCCATGGAAAGCGGAGTGGATTTTTTCGCTGTAGGAGAGTACATACTAGATAAAAGGTGCTAATGGAATGACTTGAACTGATGAAGATATGTTTCTGTAAAACCTCTTGTTGTCGTTAGTGGCTAGTAAAGGAAAGTTCGTTCATGAATTTGTTATACTAGCAGTATTAGGAAAAACAGCGGGAGGTGGCACTTGTTGGTTTATTTGAAGTTACTAATTCAAATTATTTTTGTTGCAGGAATTATTTATTTTGTTAGCGGACGGTTAATAGGTTCTAATATAAATTTTGTACGCAGAGTGCTCTCTGTTGTTATTAGTGTTACGCTTACGTCCTTTGTATATTGGTATTCCTACTTACGCCATCGAGATTTTTTATCGGAAACGATGATGCAAACCGTTACGGAAGTAAGCACCCTTATTTGGATAGGTAGTATGCTCCTTATCTCCATGCTGCTCTACCTCGTTTTCGAACTTTTTGATCCGATTGGTATTAAAGGTGGAGAGCGCCGTCATGGGCAAAAATCAATTTTATTGAGATTGCGTAGCTACTGGCGTCAGCAGAAGCGATTACGTCAGGTGTTAAAAATTGCAGTGACGAATGGGATTGTCCAAACGATTAAATATGCGAGGCAACGAGAAAATGAAAAGGAGCTTGCCATTGCCTTAAGAACAACGTTAGAGCAATGCGGCGGGATTTTCGTCAAATTCGGGCAAGTACTATCTACGCGTAAAGAATTATTTTCTCCAATTATCATTGATGAGCTAGAACATCTACAGCAAAGTGTAAAACCTTTGCCGCATGAGCAGGTGACAAAGATTTTAGAAACTTCCTTACCAAGGTCAGTAGATGATGTCTTTATTCACTTTCAAATGGAGCCATTAGCAGCAGCCTCTATTGGACAAGTACATAAGGCACGACTGAAAAATTACGAAGAAGTTGTGGTGAAGCTACTGCGTCCTGAGGTAAAGGGAATTATGCGTGATGACCTTGATATTTTAGAGGAATTTGCAAATTGGTTTTCCAACAAATCTACTTGGGCAGAGTCGCTAGGCTTTCGAGAATTAGCTGGTGGATTTGCTGATGGGTTAAGGGAAGAAATTCATTTAGATATCGAGGTACGTAATACACTACAGGTAACAAATGCTCTTGCTAAAAGCGATTATAAAGTGCGCATCCCTAAAATATATACAGAGTTTTGTGATGAAGACATTATTGTTATGGAATACGTTCGTGGTAAAAGTGTGGCGGAAGGGGCATCTGAATTTCGACGACTAAACATTGATCGTAGCCAATTTGCACGAACAATTTTGTATTCCTTTTTTGAACAAATGTTATTTTCAGGGATATTTCATGCCGATCCACATCCAGGGAACGTTTATATTGATGAGACCGATGGAGTCCCAATTCTGCTAGACTTCGGAGCGGTTGGACGTCTAGGTGCTACACAGCAAGAAGGGTTAAAGCTATTTTTACTAGGTATTCAACAAAATGATTCAGGTATTTTATATGATGGCTTAATGCTACTCGTAGAAAATAAAGAACATGCGGAACGTGCTAGGGTGGAGCAGGCTATGGATCAAATCTTGCTGAAAATATCCTATGTTGATCGTATCCCTACCGAAGAACTAATTCATTCGTTATTTACAGTGGTACGGGATTTTAGTCTTGCGTTTTATCCTTCTGTTGGTTTGGCGCTTCGATCATTAGTAACACTAGATGGAACATTGCGTGTAATTGATTCACAATTTGATATTTTTACAGAAGCGAAGGATTTTTCGGCATCTTATATGCGAGCTGCATTTTTAAGACCGTTTAAAGAACCGTTAGAAACAAAAGAGCGTATACAGGAAGAACTGTCCATGTTAATACCTACTTTACGAAAAATGCCAAGGCGTATCGATCAGCTAATTCAACGAGTAGAAAGTGGAAAAATTATATTGCATCATGATATTTTTTCAGATGACCACAATGCACGGTTCATTACTCAGCTATTTTCCCGTTTTGTCTTATTACTTGTCGGCATTACATTTGGAATCATTTCTGTTGCGTTGTTAGCCATTTCTCAATTTATACATGAGCCATATGCAGTGTATTTGAATACGGCCGCATATCTAGGGTTATTTCTATGTGCGATATTATTAGTACGGCTGTCCATTCAAGCTTTACGTTCAATGAAATAGTAGGTAGGGGATGATTCTCCTACCTTTTTTATATTACAAAAAGATTACAAAACACCAAGGTGAAATGGACTACTTGGAGATGAAAACGTCATTTTCTAGCTGTATATAAAGGTTTTGTAGAAAAATGTCGCGTTTTATACAATGTTACAATTATATTTCGAGTTTTACTTTACGATTAAAACGGTGAGAAATAGTATAAAAGTTACGGCATTAATGCTAAACTTTAAAAGGCTAATAAAAACATAAGAACTTAATTGAATCGTTCAAGTATTTACATAAGGAAATAAAGAGCGAAATTGATAGATGAAGGGAAATGAAGATTCATGGGTAAGCGCAATAAATGGCGTAAGTCGATGGTGCTAACATTAGCACTTGCAGGCGGCTTATTATTTAATACAGTACAACCGATTGAAGCACACGCTGAAGAAACGTCTCAGCAAATGATCGAGAAAAAAGCAAAAATCGATGCGGAAGTAAAAAAATTAGAGACAGAATTACAACAGCTACAACAAGAAATCGATGAAAAAGTGAAAGTATTTAACCAAGTACAAGCTGATATCAAAGAAGTAGATGCAGGTATTGCTGAAACTGAAAAACGTATTGAGCAACGTTCAGCTATTTTAAGTGAACGTATGGCGGCTTATCAAGCACAAGATAACACTGTAGGTGTCTATTTAAGCGTTGTGCTAGAAGCAAAGAGTTTTGCAGATTTAATGGACCGTGTCGTAGCGGTTAAAACATTAATGGATGCTGACCAAGAGCTAGTAAATCAACAAGAAGCAGACAAAGTGAAATTAGAACAACAAAAAGCAACATTAGATGAAAAACAAAAAGAGCTTCAAAAACAATTCCAAGAGCTTCAACAAAAGGAAAGCGAAATGGAAGTGAAAAAAGCTGAAAACCAAGCAAAATCACTTGCATTAAAGGCTCAAATTGCAACGAAACAAGAAGAAGAGCGTTTAGAAGCTGAACGTAAGGCTGCTGAAGAAGAAGCGGCTCGTTTACGTGCACTTCAATCAGCTACACCTGTTGTTCAAGTGAACAATAATGGTGGCAAACCACAGTCAATCGTCGTGGGGTCTGGTGCTGGTACAGCATCTTCAGGTGGTGCTATTTCAACTGCCAAGCAATTCCTAGGTCGTGCGTATGTTTGGGGTGGTAGTAACCCTACAACAGGCTTTGACTGTTCTGGTCTTGTACAATGGTCTTACAAGCAAGCTGGGGTATCATTACCTCGTACAGCATCACAACAATACTTAGCAACACAACGTATTTCAGCAAGTGAAGCTCGCGTTGGTGATTTAGTATTCTTTAGCTATGGTTCAGGCGTAGCACATGTTGGGATTTACCTTGGTAATAACACAATGATTGATGCGCAAAATAAAGGCGTAGTGATCGAATCACTTGATTGGTGGAACCAATATTTAGTAGGCTTCGGTCGTATTCAATAAGCTTATAAAAGTTAGACGAATGAAATAGCAAAAAAGTTAAATAAAAATATACAATAGCATCTATTATCGGATTATCACGATAATAGGTGCTATTTTTATTTGCAGTTAAGTCCTTTTAGTGATTTAAAATCGATTGATAATGAAAATAGTAATAGTTATTCCCTATAGAAATAATGCTAAAGTATCGTATTTGAGAGAAGTTTGAGAGTTACTATTGTTATGCTGATTACGGCATTCATTTTAGAAAAATAAAGAGGGAGAGGAGAAATAGAATGCAGAATAAGAAATTGATACATGTTGTTATTATTTTATTCATGCTACTTAGCTTGCTTCCAATAACACCAAAACAAGCAAAAGCAGCATCGTTAAACCAAATATTTTTAGGAGAACCACAAGCGGTATTTACGGGTAGTCCCATTAGCTCTGGACAAAAAGCAGTAGCTATTGGAAAAGATAGTAATGGTACACTCCACATGACAGGAATGGCGGGTATACAAACTCCTTTTACGCTAAGTGATTTAAAAGGAGTACCGGTCTATCAATTACATATGGAAAACCGGGAAGTATATGATTTTTATAGTACAGCAATGACTGATTTAGATGGTGATGGTAAACAAGATATTGTGTCAGCAGGGCCAAATGGATCTCTAGAAAGCCCTAATAATATTAATTTATGGAACCATGATAATCAAATATTAACGAAACAATCTACATTTAATCTATTTTCAAAAGCATTTTATGGAACTAATGTGCAAACAGGAGATGTCAATAATGATGGTAAAAATGATGTCATTTGGTTTGGTGATGAGACAGTATATGTGGCCATTAATAATAGTACACCAAATAATCCTTCATTCTCGTTGAAAGTAAATGCGGGCGTAGATAATCAATCAGGAAATAATGGTTGTTCTATGGGGGATTTTAATGGTGATCACAATTTAGACTATATTTGTACGACACAAAATTATAATGATAATGACTTATATAAAATTGGACTTGGTAGCGGTGACGGTACATTTCATGTTGAAGCATCACCACAGAAACCAGACAGTTTAATTGGATTATTTGTCGCTACAGGTGATTTAAATCGAGATGGGAAAGACGATTTTATTTTATTAAGAGCGAATTACACCGAAGACAAACTTTCTATAGATGTGGGACTACGTAATATTGCCAATACAGGCTTTGATATGACAACGATAAGACAAGATCAATTTATATACGGCTCGTTAGCAATTGGTGATTTAAATCAAGATGGCTTTGAGGATTTAGCTGTCATCACAAATAGTAATGGCTACCAAAAGAACTTAGACGTTCATCTTAATAATGGGATAGGTCAATTTAACAGCGCTCCTGATGTTACTACAAATGGGGGGGATATCGAGCAACTATTTATAGAAGATATGAATAATGATGGTGTTAATGATATTTTGACAGTTGGAACTAGTCAAGTTAGTTATTATCCAGTAAATCCATATAAAGAAGTTACTAATTTAGCGCTCGATCAAACGAATATAGCGCTTAAAGCAAATGCAACAAAACAGTTAACAGCTTTATTTACTCCTGCGGATGCAACATCTCAAGATGTAACGTGGGAATCTAGCGACTCCACGATTGCAGCAGTTGACCAAAATGGTTTGGTGACAGGGTTAGCAGAAGGTAGCGCTACCATTACGGTCACTTCAACAAAAGATGGCACAAAATTTGCAACATGTAATGTTTTAGTTGGCAATCCACCAACATTATCTAATTTAACTGTGAGTGAAGGAACACTAAGCCCTGCTTTTGCAGAAGACACAAATGACTATATCGTCCATGTAGATAATGCGGTAACTTCATTAAAGGTAACACCGACAGTGATGGATACTGCAGCTACAATAAAAGTACTAGATACAGATGTTACTAGTGAAAGTCCATCTGATGAGCTTTCACTTCAAGTTGGGAAAAATAGTATACCTGTCGTTGTGAAATCTATCGAGGGTATCGAAAATACGTATACTCTAACTGTAATCAGAAACGCAAGTAGCCCATTGGTTACAAGTGCTTCGACTACGGAACATAGCCAAACACAAAGCGGATTAGTTATTACATCAGAAGATGGAAATGCCGTTACACATCTAAAAATTAGTAATATTCAAGGTGGGGCATTATTCAAAAACGATGGTACAACAGTCATCCAAGATGGAGATTTTATTACCATTGCAGAAGGGAATAGTGGCTTAAAGTTCACGCCGACACAATATTTAAATTCAGTGGCAAATGATGTCTTTAGTTTTGATGTTGCTGCAGCACTTGATACAACAGATAGTGGCTTAAGTAATACGGCTCAAGCTACTATTACTGTGAGTGAAGTGAATGATGAACCAATCGCGACAGATGATACACTATCAGTGAAAGAAAATGCTAAAGCTAAAATCATCACGTTTGCTGAGCTGCTTGCTAATGATAAAGCAGGTCCAGAAAACGAAAACAATCAAAAACTTAGCATGAAATCTGTTGATAATGCAGTAGGCGGAACGGTAACGATTGAAAATGATGAAATTAAGTTTGCCTTTGAAAAGGATTTTAAAGGCCAAGGGAGCTTTAACTATACAATTGTAGATGATGGTACAACTTCTGGATTAATTGATCCGAAAGAAGCAACAGGAAATGTCGTTTTTTCTGTACAAGAAAACCAAATACCTACTGTCAATGAACCGATTGCAAATCAACAAGGTATTGCAGGTGGCGATGTTATCTCCTTGGACTTGTCAAATACGTTTAAGGACTTAGATAATGATTCTTTGACATTATCCGCAACCTCAAATAAAGAAGCAATTGCAACAGTTTCAATCAAAGATAATAATTTAAAAATTAACCCATTATCAGCCGGCCAAGCTACTATTACTGTGACTGCTGAAGACGACTTTGGAGGCAAAGTTACAACTGATTTTGAAATAACGGTTGTACAACAATATACTGTTACTTTTGAAGTGAATGGCGGTAGTAAAGTACAAGCGCAAAAAGTAAAAGTAGGAGCTGTCGCTACAAAACCAAGCGAAAATCCAACAAAAGCTGGATACACTTTTGGCGGTTGGTATATGGATCGTGAACTGACGAAGGTGTTTGATTTTACAAAAGGTATAGTAGGCAATACAACGGTCTATGCGAAGTGGGAAGTGATATCTAGTGGTGATGGTGGTTCTTCTAGTACTCCGTCAACGTCGGAACCTACTCCAAAGCCGACTCCTACAGAAGATGTAAAAGTACTTGTTAATGGTAAAGAAGAGGCCATTGGTAAAGCGACAAGCACACAGGTAGGAAATCAAAAAGTAATGACGGTAACGGTAGATTCTAAAAAGTTACAGGAAAAACTAGCGGCAGAAGGTAAAAAAGCAGTTGTGACTATTCCTGTAAACAAGGATGCTGATATCATTATTGGAGAATTAAATGCTCAAATGGTAAAAAATATGCAGAATGAGCAAGCATTAGTAGTTATTCAAACACCAACAGCTTCTTACACATTGCCAGCTTCACAAATCAATATAGATGCAATTTCTACAGAAATAGGAAAAGATATTTCACTTGAAGACATTAAAGTACAAATCGAAATTGCGAAGCCTACAAACGATATGGTGAAGTTTGTAGAAAATGTGGCACAACAAGGTAATTTCTCTTTAATGGTTGCACCTATTGAATTTACTGTAAAAGCGGTAAGTACTATAAAAACGGTTGATATTACAAGCTTCAACGCTTATGTTCAACGAACAATAACGATACCAAAAGACGTGGAAGCAAGCAAAATTACAACGGCTATCGTCGTTAAACAAGACGGCACAGCACAACATGTACCGACAAAAGTGATACAAAAAGAAGGAAAGTACTATGCGGTTATTAATAGTTTAACAAATAGTACGTATGCTCTTGTTTGGAATCCTATTGAATTTACCGATGTGGCTAATCATTGGTCAAAAGAGGCTGTGAATAATCTTGGCTCTCGAATGATTATTAATGGAGTACGTGAGGGCATATTTGCACCTAATCAAGATATAACACGTGCACAATTTGCTGCTATTATAGTCCGTGCGCTCGGTTTAAAAACAGATGACCTTACTAGTCATTATGCAGATGTAACAACAGATGCATGGTATGCAAGCTATATCAATGCTGCAAGTGAATACAAGCTTATTCAAGGTTACAGCAATGGTCACTTTGGACCGAATGATAAAATTACACGTCAGCAAGCAATGACAATTTTAGCGCGTGCTTTGTTGTTAACTGATATAGATACAACGATTTCAGAGCAAGAAGCGGCAACTATTTTAGCTGCGTTTATAGATGAAGGACAAATTGCTGAATATGCTAAATCTCCTATTGCAGTTGCAGTAAAAACAGGTTTAGTAACAGGTAAGGCAAATAAAACAATCGCGCCAACTGCTAATATTTCGCGTGCAGAAGTAGCGGTAATAATCGAACGCTTCTTAAAGAAAGCAGAGCTTATTAATTCAAAGTAATAGACAATAATATAGGGCACTTCTATTTATCATGAATAGAATGTGCCCTGTGTTTATTTTTATTTGTCGTTGGATAGAGCCGTAAATCATAGCTTAGCGAGCTACTTACGTCTTGACGTCCACCATTTTTCAAGCAACTGTCCAATTTATTTCACATCTGCTAGATTTTAAAATTGATTTTAATAACCCCTGTTTCTTTTAAGGCGAACAATAAGATGATAACAAATGGCCCTACAAGTAAGCCGATGATACCAAATAGTTGTAGACCGACAAACATCGCTATTAATGTTGGCAGAGGAGATAAACCAATATGTGCGCCCATTACTTTAGGCTCGACAGTTCGACGAATAATTAATAAAATAGCTGCAAGAACAAAGAGCTTAATGGCAATCGATGTATTCCCCATCAACAGGTGGTAAGTTCCCCAAGGCGCTAAAATAATAATGGAGCCGAGGAACGGGATAACATCAATAATCCAAATAATAAAAGTCATTGTTAGCGCAAATTTTGGTTGAATAAGGAGTAATCCAATAAATGTAACTCCGGCAATGATAAAGCTAACAAGAACTTGTGCCTTCATAAAACCGAAAAATGCATCTTTTAAACGATTCGTAATAATTTTTAATTTCTTTTCTGTTGATGGCTTTAAATATTTATAAGTTATCTGTTTTAATTTAGGTAAATCGAGCATAAATAAAAATAGAGCAATCATATAAACGAGAAGACTAATAAAGAGGCTTGGAATTTGTGAAAAGAAGGTCGTAACTTTGGTATAATTAAAGAAGTTTAAAAAAGATTCTTCAATTTTCTTAATAAAGTCGGTTGCCGTTTTTTGAAGTGAGGAACTCACTTCAGTAGGAAAGTCTTCTGTATATTTTGAAATATTCTCTTGCATATGCCCCCACATCTCAGATAGCTTAGAAATATAGTAAGGTGCTTGTTTGGAAATGGAAATTATTTGCGACATTAGTTGGGTAATAGTAAAGTAACAGATAATAGAAATAAAAATAACACTTACTATGTATATAAACGCAACAGCTATTTTCCGAGACATTTTCCATTTTCGTTTAAAAAACATGACAATGGGTTCCAATAAAAAAGCTGTAATACCCGCTAATAGTATGGGCACGGAAACTGGTATGATAAAATATGCAGCTACTAGTAGGCATATAATCGCTAGCGTTCGTATAATCAACTTTCGAGTTATAGATCTATTCATAAGCTCTCCTTTTTATCATTAATTTAAGTACAGTGTAACACAATAAAATTAAAATTTAAAAACGTTCTGAAAGTAATGAAGGTAGGGATAAATCATGGAAAAAGAGATTTTAGAGCTTTTTAGTAATTTAACAGAGCGTGACCGTGAAATTGAATACGAGTCTTATAGAAAATTGATGAAGATTGTGCAAGAACCAGTTGATTGGACATATGCAGTTTGGGAACAACTTGTTAAAGCCCTTACATATAATAATGGACATGCGCGTGCGCGTGCTGCACAGTTTTTATGTGCATTAGCAGCAAAGAGTGATCCAGAAGAGCGTGTTCTTGATGATTTTCTAAAAATCTGGGCAGTGACGTATGATGAAAGTAAAGTAACAGCAAGACAGGCATTACAAGCAATCTGGCAAATTGGGCTTGCTGGACAGGTTCAAAGAGATTTAATTGTTTCTTATTTAGCGAAAAGGTTCCAAACTTGTATGGATGAAAAACAACCAACACTTATTCGTTATGATATAATTGTCTCTTTTAAGAAGTTATTTGATGCTACTAATGATCATAAACTATTGGATATTGCGATGAGGTTAATTGAAGAAGAGCAAGATACAAAATGTAAAAAGAAATATAAAACAGCCATCCGTTAACATAGCGAGATGGCTATTTTTATGGTGAGCGAGTTATTTTGAAGAAAGAAAAGTTATTGTTATAATGAAAAAAACAGTATTTTTGATTCATATAAATATAGGTCTTATTTACTTATATGGAATTTAGTATGCAATAGTTACTAAATTTCTAAAAAGCGACAAAACCATTTGTTGAGGAATAAGCAACATAATTATTCACGCAATATACAGGGTGAGGGGTTATAGTTGGTCATTCTATATAAAAAATAGTAACTAGAAAGGGTCGAGATAATGGGTATTTATAATTATTTAGTAAAGAAGCCAAACGGTGAAATTTTATCAATGGAAACATATCGTGGAAAGACGATGCTAATTGTCAACACAGCTAACCAATGTGATTTTACATATCAATTCGAAGATTTACAGAAAATGTATGATAAATATGGCGAGAATAATTTCGTTGTGCTTGGTTTCCCTTGTAATCAATTTGGAGAACAAAACCCAGAAGATGGAGCAAAGACGATTAAACTTTGTCAAATTAACTACGGGGTAACGTTCCCAATCTTTGAAATAGTTCAGGTAAATGGCGAAGGGACACATCCATTATTCAATTATTTAAAGCACGAAGTAGATTTTCGTGAATTCGGCAAAGCCAATATGCAGGAAAAGATGTTAGCAGAATCAATTATCCAAATTGCTCCTAGCTTTTTAGATGGGCGTAATATTCGTTGGAACTTTACGAAATTTTTAGTAGATAATCAAGGTAATATAGTGGAACGCTTCGAACCAACCGATTCCCAACTAGATATTGAGCAAGCAATTGAAAAAATTTTATAGCTAGCTCTTTTAGTCAGAATTATTAGGAAAGAATAACGAATAGCTGGTCATGATGTAGAAATAGTGCTAAGTAGTGTGTGGATATATTCGATTATGCTTCAATTTCATAACTATTTTTTTAAATCCATATATGATAAACTGCTATTCAAGTGAATAATTCTTGCAGAATAATGGTGCTAATTTAGCATAATCGGGAATTCGGTGTAAGACCGAAGCTGTTTCCGCAACTGTAAGTACAAAAATCATAATACATGCCACTGTCCAAAGACAACAGGATGGGAAGGCTTTATGAGCGCTACGAAATAAAGGTAGCAAACTGTACGAGCCAGGAGACCGACCGTTATTTAATGTATAAAAACTCTTCGGAAGCTAGGAGGATATACGGCAAATACATTAGCTGTCTTCGTCAGATAACACTATATATGCTATTTTCGTCGTTCCCTAGGGAGCGACGTTTTTTTATGCACCTTTTAAGCAAAATCTGTTCATGAAAGAAAGAAGGGGTTACAGATGAAAAAAGATGCGCGTTATTCTTGTTACCCGTTCATGCGTGAAAAAATATCTACAGTTGATTTTGAAATCCGTACAGATAGTTTAACAACGCATATCGGTGTAGCATTGGCTGCTGTAAAAGCCGAAGAAGTTGAAGTAGTTGGGGCAGATTTATTGACTATTTTGCCAATGGCATATCATGTCAATGGCTCGGTACGCGGCAAACTAGCGGTAACGGAAGAAGATTTATCATGGCTCAGTGATCGTTATGATTTTTATGTAGGACATGTAAAGGAACAAATTCAAAATTTTGTTTTGCCACAAGGCACGGGGGCTGCAACTGCGCTTCACTTATGTCGGAGTGAGGCAAAAAAATCGTACCGTGTGCTACACAAAGTGTCAGAGGAAAGGGAAGTACCGGACATTCTTTTCGACTACTTAGGATTACTAGCTAATGTATTTTTTGTTATGGCTGTTTACATGAATCAACAGGCTGGAATCGCTGAAATCCCGTTTATTAGTAAATCATATCCAATGAAGAAAAAGAAGGAGAATGAATAAAGTGAAAAAACTATTAAAATTCCAATGGCTTACTGTGTTAATGCTTGCGCTTGTATTGACAGGATGCGGCACAGCAGATAAAGCGAAAAATGACGATACATCTAAATCAGACCAACAAGTTGAGCAAAGTGGCTATAAAGTTAAGGATGATCGCGCTGTAGAAGTAGCATTTGATGCAGTACCGAAAACTGTTGTGTCATTACAACCAAGTAACACAGAAATTTTATTTGCACTAGGTGTTGGCGATAAAGTTGTCGGAGCTACAGAATATGATACGTACCCAGAAGAAGCAAAAAACATCGAACGTGTGTCAGATTCAGTGACATTTAATAGCGAACGAATTGTAGCCTTAAAGCCAGATGTTGTCATTGCGTACTCTACAGGAAATGAAGAGACACTAGATGCACTAAAAGGTCTTGAAGATGCAGGTGTAAAAGTATTTGTTATTCAATCAGCTGCATCATTTGAAGATGTTTATGGAGATATTCAACAACTTGCTGAAGTGATGGGTGTACAAGATAAAGGTGAGCAATTAAACAAAGAGATTAAAGCGAAAATTGCTGATGTTCAAGCAAAAGTAAAAAGTGTAGAAACACCAAAAAATGTTTACTTAGAAATTAGCCCAAAACCTGATATTTATACAACAGCAGCTGGTACTTTCCAACAGGAAATTTTAAATGCTGCAAATGTCAACAATGTATTTGGTGACCAAACAGGATGGGTAAAGGTTGCAGAGGAAGATGTTATTGCGAAAAATCCTCAAGTTATTTTAACAACTGTCAACTATGTAAAAGACCCAGTAGGGGAAATTCTAGGACGTGATGGATGGAATACGATTACAGCTATTGAAGATAAAGCAGTAAATGCTATTGATACAGATATTTCAAATCGTCCAGGACCTCGTATCGGGGAAGCTGTTGAGATGGTTGCAAAAGCTGTATATCCTGAGTTATTTAAATAAGGATAAACGGTAAAAACCTTTCATAATAGCTTAGGCAAAAGAGAAAAGAGGCTGGGACATAACCCTAAAATTCTAAATAGAGATACATTGGTTTTGATAAATTTTTGCTAAGAAAATATATAGAACATATTTACTATTATTTCTTTTGCAATGAATAATAAATTAGAAGGGTTCCCTAGTTGTTGGTAGCGGAGGTGGTGACTCTAGCGGGAAAAGCACATTATGTTAGATGCAACAGACCGCGCGTAGCGAGGGTTGCGGCTTACGGTGTGCCCGCAGAAAGCACCGCCGAAGCGGACAATACTGGCGCAGCAAAAAAGTGTTAGATTGACTGTCATCAATCTAACACTTTTTCTCTTTTTTCCATTATTTGTTTTTGCTATGCCGTTGTTGCCTGCTGGCATTTCTTCCTTTGTAGAAAGCATTTGCCTTAGCGGACAATAGCGTGATTCATGTTTTAAAATAAATATAGTTGAATAAATAAGGCATTGGATAATTGGTATTATCTTTGTTTGTTCTATAAAATAGAAGTAGAAATGATTGCTAACATAAGGGAGGCGTAGTGGATGACACAGTTTGACATGAAAGTTATTCCGTTTGAGGCAGTCTTGAATTTCCGCGACATGGGTGGCTATAAGACGAGGGATGGTCGTATCGTAAAGAATGGCTTACTATATCGTTCAGCTGCACTTGGTAAGATGACACAAGCGGATAAGGTGCGCTTTGAAACATTAGGGGTAAAAACAATTTTTGATTACCGAGATGAACACGAGGCACGAAATAACCCTAATCCAACATTCAAGGATGCAAAGTATATTCAAATTCCTGCAAAGGGAAATCATGCGTTTGAGATGCCAACAAATACTGGTGGTCACAATTTTTATAAAGTTGTAAGTCCTGAGATGTTTCGAGATTTTTATGCACAAATGCCATTTAACAATGTATCATTTAAAAAATTAATGGCAACAATCCAAAATCCAGATAATCTAGGTCTAGTTCATCATTGTGCAGTAGGCAAAGATCGAACAGGTATTGGAGGAGCTCTTATTTTGCTAGCATTAGATGTGCCAGAGGAAACCATTATGCAAGACTATTTAGAAACAAATATTTACTTACGCCCAATGGTAGAGCGCATGGCACAGGCAATCCAAGATACTTTTAATGATTATGAATTACAGCAGTTTCACGCACTAATGTCAGCTCGCGAGGATTATTTGCAAGCCGCCTTTGATGCTATGGATAGTAAATACGGTTCAAAAAACGTATTTTTAGAGCAAGAATTTGGCTTAACAACAGAAAAACGACAGCAATTACAAGAATATTGCTTATGTTAATAAGACACCCTTTCACGCCATGCAGTGAGAGGGATTTTTTTGTAGCTATTCAATTATTTTTGTATTACCTATCCTATACAACAAGCCAATCTGTGATAAGATACAATAGATTTTTATGTAATGGATAGAGAGAAGTGAAGTAGTTGGGACATGCGATGAGAGAGAAACATTCGACCGACCAGTTTAGTTTATTTCATTTAACATGGCCGATCTTTTTGGAAGTTTTTTTATTTATGTTAATGGGATTAGCCGATACATTGATGTTAAGTGCTTTGTCGGATAATGCAGTTTCAGGTGTTGGTGCTGCCAATCAATATATTCATATTGCGATATTAATACTTGAAGTGGTGGGCAATGGTGCTGCCATTGTTGTATCGCAATATTTAGGTTCAAAACGCTATTTAGAGGCTACAAAAATTTCGGCATTAGCCGTTACGATGAACGTAATTGTTGGGCTTATTATGAGTATAATTTTTTTCTTCGGCTCAAGCCATTTAATGACGATGATGAATTTAAAGGGCGATGTTTTGCAATATGCGCAAAGCTATTTAATCATTATAGGTAGTTTTATTTTTTTACAGGCTATTATTAATGCGTTAGCAGCCATTATTCGTGTCCATGGTTGGACGAAACAGACCATGTACGTTTCGCTTGGAATGAATGTTATTCATGTCTTCTTAAATTACGGATTAATCTTTGGAAATTTTGGACTGCCGGAATTAGGTGTTAAGGGCGCTGCGATTTCCTCCATTATTAGCAGGGGACTGGCGGTACTTGTTTTTTCGTGGCTGTTGTATCAGGTGATGGAGATCCGTGTGAAGATAGAATACTATTTCACCTATTCAAAAGAATATGTCCGAAAAATTTTAAATATCGGTTTACCATCTGCTTTTGAGCAAGTGCTCTACCAATTTTGCCAAATTGTCTTCCTTTATTACGCAACCTATATAGGTGCTGAGACGCTTGCAGCAAGGCAATATGCCATGAATATTTCAATGTTTACATACTTATTTGCAGTTGCAATCGGTACAGGGACGGCGATTATTATAGGTCGATATGTGGGGGCAGGTAAAAAAGATGAGGCCTATCATCAATTATGGGTAAGCGTGCGCTCAGCTTTTATTTTCACGATACTTATGGTGAGTGTTGTTACAATTTTCCGTACGCAGTTCATGAGCCTATTTACAGATAATCCAGAGATTATCGCAATCGGCGGATCTGTTTTAGCGTTAAGTATATTGTTAGAAACAGGTCGTACAATGAATATCGTCGTTATTAATTCATTACGTGCTTCAGGTGATGCAAGGTTTCCTGTTAAAATCGGATTTTTATCAATGGTATGTATGAGTTTGCCACTTGGCTACTTATTTGTATTTGTTTTAGATTGGGGATTAGTAGGAATTTGGTTAGCTATTTCAGCAGATGAATGGATGCGTGCTATTATCGTATACTTTAGGTGGAAAAGTAGAAAATGGGAGCGTTTTGCCATTGTTTCGCCAACAGAAAAAAGGAGGGAAATATAGTGGGGGCCATTTCTAAACGAGCTGCAGGAGCGGCATTAATAAATGCAAATATTGAGCTATTTGCTTGTCCAATTTGTCAGGAGTCCATGCAAGTGTATGAGCAAGGGAGGTTGACATGTACAGCAAACCATTCTTTTGATATCGCCAAGCAAGGCTATGTCAATATGCTAACGCATGGAGCAACCTCTAAATATAGCAAGGATCTTTTTGAATCCCGCAAAAAGATAATTGATAGTGGGGTGTACGATCCTCTAGAGGAGAAAATAGCAGAATTAATAGGACAAGCAAAAACGGTGCTGGATACCGGCTGTGGAGAGGGTTCGCATTTAGCTCGCATACTGTCTGAAAGAGATAGTATCGGTGTAGGCATTGATATTGCAAAAGAGGGAATCCTTGCTGCTGCTCGCCATTACCCAGAGCAAATTTGGTGTGTAGGAGATTTAGCGAAAAGTCCCTTTGCTAAGCATAGCTTCGATGTCATATTAAATATTTTGTCCCCAGCAAATTATGAAGAATTTAAACGGCTACTTACAACTGGAGGATGCGTTGTAAAAGTGGTTCCGCAAAGTGGTTATTTGCAACAATTACGAGCGCAGCTTTACGCTGATTCGACTAAAGAAACGTACTCCAATGAGCAAACGGTCGAACGCTTTCGTGAATGTTTTACAAAGGCTACAGTAGAACGCATTACTTATACGGTTCCACTTGCTGCAATGCTTGTACCAGCATTGCTTGAAATGACGCCAATGGGCTGGCATAAAGCACAGCAAACAGCAGTGGACGTCAGTGAAATAACGATTGATGTTGATATCTTAATCGGTCAGGTCTAAATTAGAGCGATTTGACTTGGACAATTGCGGTATACAGCACTTTTCGATTACAATAGTAATAACTATTGAATAAGGTAGGAATAAAACAGTGTATAAATTTACGGCAAATCTTGTCAAATTAATATTAAAATTAACAGGTTCAAAGGCTCGTGTATATGATGCGCATAACTTACCAAAGGAAGGTGGGTTTATTATTGCGTGTACACATACAGGCTATGTGGATATATTAAATTTAGGTGTTGCGGTCATGCCTCGTAAAATTCACTTTATGGCGAAAAAGCAATTGTTTGATATCAAAGGGCTAGGATGGCTTATTAATCATTTAAATGCCTTTCCTGTTGATCGTGATAATCCCGGGCCAAGTGTAATCAAAATTCCCTCACAGTTGCTGAAAGAGGGAAAAATTGTTGGGATTTTCCCATCAGGTACTCGTAATTCAGAAGGAACAGATTTAAAGCAGGGTGCTATCACCATAGCACAACTGTCCAAAACTCAAATCGTTCCAGCCGCTTACGTTGGAGCGCGAAATGCTGGCGATGTCTTTAAACGAGGAAAGGGTTATCTTATCTATGGAGAGCCGTTTTATGTGACAGGGAAAGGAAAAGAAGGTCGTGAGGAATTTACACACCATCTTGAGCATGAGTTAATTGCTTTAACAGAAGAATTGAATAAACGCATTGCAGCAGATAAAAAATAATACAGTAAGCACTCAGAATCTCGTTGATTTTGGGTGCTTTGTCGTAGGAGGCTCTTAACTCGATTTAGCTAAGGTCAAGTCGAATCAAGTTAAGAGCCCTGGCGGATGTCATAGATTTTTTGGAGGAGGTTTTCGAGCATGCTCGAAAAAAATTTGGACGCAATTACGACAAGGGGTAATTGAATTTATGATACATGTACTATTCGTTTGCCTAGGAAATATTTGTCGCTCACCAATGGCTGAGGCAGTCATGCGAGATTTAATAGAAAAAGCACAGTTGACCGACAAAATCGACGTAGATTCCGCTGCAACAAGCTCATGGCATATCGGTGAGCCACCCCACCGTGGAACACAAGACAAGTTACGAGAATATGGTATAGCGACAAAGGGAATGCAAGGAAGACAGCTACAAAAACATGATTTTGATCAATTTGATTATATTGTAGGGATGGATGAAAATAATGTTCGTAATATTTTTACGATGCTAGGTAATCCAGATTCACCGAAGATTTTTCGTTTTTTAGATTTAACGGACCATCAAATGGATGTACCTGATCCATACTATACAGGTGATTTTCAGGAAACTTATGATCTAGTATTAGAGGGCTGTCAGGCATTATTAGAAAAAATTAAGTTTGACAACAAGTTATAGGCACTAGCTTCACGATTATTTTTGTCTTAAAATGGTAAATATTATGTAATTTCCCCATGTGAAAAGATTACCTTAAACATTGGCATATCTAGCTTTGAAGGCATCAATATGTTATTATTTGCAGAGTAAAGATACGAAAAGTATTTAAATACCATTTGCAGATGTGTAAATGTGCATCTATGATTTTTATAAACTTTATTTTTGAAAGAGAGTGGAAACAATGGGTCGTAAGTGGAACAATATTAAAGAAAAGAAGGCGTCAAAAGACCAAAGCACAAGTCGTGTTAATGCAAAATTCGGTCGCGAAATTTATGTAGCAGCAAAATCAGGCGAACCAGATCCTGAATCAAATCGCGCTCTTAAAGTTGTTCTTGAACGTGCTAAAACTTACAGTGTTCCTAAACATATTATTGAAAAAGCGATCGAAAAAGCAAAAGGTGGCGGTGACGAAAACTTCGACGAATTACGCTACGAAGGTTTTGGACCGGCTGGCACAATGCTAATCGTGGATGCTTTAACAAACAATGTGAACCGTACTGCATCTGATGTACGTGCAGCATTTGGTAAAAACAACGGTAACATGGGTGTAAGTGGTTCTGTTGCGTATATGTTTGATTCAACAGCAGTTATTGGTTTAGAAGGTAAGACAGCAGATGAAGTACTTGAAATTTTAATGGAAGCAGATGTCGATGCTCGTGATATTCTTGAAGAAGAAGATACTGTTATCGTTTATGCTGAGCCAGATCAATTCTTTGCTGCACAAGAAGCGCTGAAGGCGGCAGGTGTTCAAGAATTTACCGTTGCAGAGCTTTCAATGCTTCCTCAAACAGAAGTGACATTAACAGGTGACGATATAGCAAAATTTGAAAAACTAATTGATGCTTTAGAAGATTTAGATGATGTACAAAACGTTTACCATAACGCAGATTTAGGTGAATAGTTTTTATTATCAGTCAGGCCAGTAGCAAACCTTTGCTACTGGTTTTTACTTATGCTTTTTGCGTAGGCTCGGAAAATGGGCACAGATAAGCAAATGTGGAAATTTATTAAGGGGGAGAATTGTGCAAACCTTATTAGCAATCGTTATTTTTTTAGTGACGTTATTTTTAGTCATTGTGCAACCACGTAAATTATCTATTGGCTGGTCCGCCTGTATTGGTGCAGCATTTGCCTTAATGTTGGGCGTTGTAACATGGCATGATGTTGTGGCGGTAACTGACATTGTGTGGAATGCTACATTATCATTTATAGGCATTATTATTATTTCTCTGATTTTGGATGAAATCGGATTTTTTGAATGGGCTGCATTACATATGGCACGACTTGCAAGAGGTAGTGGTATTCGTTTATTCATCTATATAGGTTGCTTAGGAGCGATTGTTTCAGCACTATTTGCGAACGATGGTGCAGCATTGATATTAACGCCAATCGTATTAGCGATGGTAAGAAAGTTAAACTTAACAGAGCAAAAGGTTTTTCCGTTTATTATTGCAAGTGGATTTATAGCAGATACAACATCGTTACCACTGGTGATTAGTAATTTAACAAATATTGTATCAGCGGATTTTTTTGATATTGGCTTTATAGAATATGCGGTGCATATGGTAGTGCCGAATATCGTTTCTTTAATAGCTAGTATACTCGTGCTATATGTTTTTTTCAGAAAGGCTATTCCGAAGCAGTACTCGATGGAGGCGGTGGTTCAACCAACTGTTGCCATTCGAGATAAAAAATTATTCCACATCTCGTGGTACGTTATAGCAATATTATTAATTGGGTTTTTATTTAGTGAATATTTTATTATTCCAGTGTCATTTATTTTATGTAGTGTTGCGCTAATTTTTTTATGGTTGGCACAGAGAAGTAAAAATATTGATACGCAGAGGGTTATGAAAGGTGCCCCGTGGAGTATAGTGTTCTTTTCAATAGGAATGTACGTAGTCGTTTATGGTTTGAAAAATGTAGGGCTTACGGGGTTGTTAGCCGATGTGTTAGAACATGCCGTTCAGCAAGGCTTATTTGTAGCGACACTAACGATGGGATTTGTAGCAGCCATTTTGTCAGCCGTTATGAATAATTTGCCGACGGTGATGATAGATGCTTTAGCTATTGCTGAAACAAGTGCGACAGGAACAATCAAAGCAGGACTTATTTATGCTAATGTAATAGGCACAAACCTAGGGCCGAAAATAACACCGATTGGTTCCTTAGCTACATTGTTATGGCTTCATATATTGGCGCAAAAAGGCATTAAAATCAGTTGGGGTCAGTACTTTAAGATAGGTATTATCCTAACGATCCCGACACTGCTTGTTACATTACTCGCATTATGCGCTTGGCTAGCAATAATATTATAGTATTAAAGTCAAAATAGTTGAAAAAATAAATTTTTAGGTAATAATTAGTTATTATACTAGCAAAATGAAGAAGGAAAGTGTGCCAAAATATGAGCAGAGCAAATAAGTTAAGTAATAAAATTATTTTAATTTCATTAATGACATTAGTCGCTTTATTAATTGGTTTTATCGTCACGACGATTTACACAGCAAAATCATCTGTAAATAAAACAATGGGGTCACAGGCAGTAGCGGTAGCAGAAAACATTGCAAAACAGTTAAATGCGGATGATTATATTGAGCTTTCGAAAAAACCATCGGAGTCTAAACTTTACTGGGAGCTAAGAGAGCAATTAAACGATTTACGAGAAAAAAATGGCGTGCTTTATGCTTATACATTTGCGGTACCAAAGGAAGATCAGAAAGTAAGATTTTTAGTTGATGGTATGCCTAAAGATGACCAAGAAAATGCAGGTGCTATCAATTCGGAATCATCTTCTACTTACTATAAGGATCTTGAAAAAGTAATGGCTACAGGTAGCTATTATTCCGCAATATTACATAGTAGTGACTTTGGAGATTATTTATCGGGTACGGTGCCATTAAAAGATGAATCCGGTACGATTGTTGCCTTTGTTGGTGTAGATATTGATGCAACACAAGTAAGTGGCGTAACGAATACGGTATTAACTTCAGTTTTACCAGCCCTTATTGCGATTATGTTCGTATTAACGGTGGTTGGAATGGTCATCATGTATCGTTATATTAACCGTTCATTAAAACCACTCAGTTCTTTAGGGGAAGCAGCTGAATACTTTGCACGTGGTGATATTGTTCAAGCAACGGAAGCAGTCGAGAAATTACAGTTTAAAGGTAAAAATGAAATTGCCGTTTTCGCCAATGCTTTTAAGGAATCGTTGATAAAATTAAAAGACACTTTCCAAACGATTCAACTTCGCACGGTTGCTTTACGAGAGGTTGTTGGCAAAATAGATGCTACTTCACAGCAGGTTGAAGCATCAAACTCAAAAATTGCAGACCGTATTATTGAAATTGCGGCAGGTAGTGAACAGCACCAGCAAAACAATAATGAGGTTTTGTTAACAATGAATGAAATGTCCATTGGCATCCAACGTTTAGCTGATACAACTTCCGAAATCGCTGAGTCTTCCAGTGCAATGACGGGATTAGTAGAGTCCAATGTAAACCATTCTCAAGAGGTTATTTCGCAAATCCAAAATGTTGAATCTTCTGTGTTGCGTACAGCAGGACATGTTGAAGAGATGGGCAATAAATTCCGTTCAATTGAAGATATGGTGCTAGTCATTACCAATATTGCCGATCAAACAAACCTACTTGCATTAAATGCTGCTATTGAAGCGGCGAGAGCTGGGGAAGCTGGAAAAGGCTTTGCAGTAGTAGCAGATGAAGTACGTAAGTTGGCTGAAATGTCTAAGACTTCTGCTGATGATATTCAAAAACATTTAGTAAGCTTTAAAGATATTACGGACCGTGCTCTTTCTGAAATGGCACAAAGTACGGAAGATGTGCAGGCGGGGAATGGAGCGGTACAACAAATTGGTACAAGCCTTTCACAAATTTTACAATCGGTTGCAATGGTTAACAATAAAATTCAAGATGACTCTGCAGTAATCGAAGAAATGTCAGCCGGTTCAGAAGAAATCTTAGCGACGATAGAGCAAATGCAAAATATTGCGCAGCAAAGTGCCTTAGGTACGAAAGAAGTTGCAACTGCTTCAGATTTACAGGTGGCAATGGTTTCAGAATTAAATGAAGTAGTAGAAATTTTGGAACGCACATCTAAAGAGGTAATTGAAGCGATTAATACATTTAAATTATAAAGAATATCAAAAAACTATTTTTCTACGCATTGTATCCCTGTAGAAAGATAGTTTTTTTTCTGTGCGAAAAAATGTGTATATTAGCATATTTAAACGAAAAGGTGAGTATTCTACACATTTATTGTGAAATACATATTGTGTAAACTATAAAACCATTCCATAATATAGATTAATATTAATGCTTTAAATGAACGAAGTAAAAAGGGGTGTAAAGCATGAAATTTTTACGTTCAATACAGGGGAAATTAATTATCGTTTCAATGGCATTACTAATAGTGCCGAGCTTAATCATTGGTATAGTCAGTTATGGGAAAGCAAAGGATGGTATGGAAGGTTTAGGCGAACAAGTTATTCAAAATAGTGTTGAGTCTACTTTACAATTAATCGAACTTGCAAATGAAAGTGTAGAAAAAGGTGACATCCCTTTGGAGGTTGCGCAGGAAAGAGTACGAGAAGCGCTGCTTGGTCCAAAGGATAGTGAGGGAAAACGACCAATTAATTATCCTGGTAATCTAGGAGAGTATGGTTATATCTATGTTTTAGACGACAAAGGAACATTAACTACACATCCTACTCGCGAAGGGGATAACTTGTGGGATGATCAAGATAGCAGTGGAAAGTATTTTATTCGTGATGTAACCGAGCGAGCATTACAAGGCGGTGGTTTTACGGAATATGAGTTTACACTTCCAGGTCAGGACGTATTAGCGGATAAAATCATCTATTCTGCAAAAGATCCACATTGGGGTTGGATTGTCGCATCTGGTACATATATGCAAGATTTTAATAAGGAAGCTAATTCATTGTTATTGGTTATTGGTCTAACATTATTGGGTGCCATTATTATTGGTACCGTCATTGTAATTTTTGTGTCTAGACATTTGGCTTTACCAGTTAAAAACTTATCGAAGCGTGTCCATGAAGTGGCACAAGGTAATTTAACCGTTGAAATTGAAAACCTACAACGATCAGATGAAATTGGCCAATTGAATACTGGTTTTAATGATATGGTAGATCAATTAAAGACATTAATTACAGATGTTGAGGAGGCCATTGTCGAAATTCAATCGACTTCGTCCAATTTAACAGCCGTTGCAGAGGAAACAAATGCTTACGGTGATGAAATTGTCAAAGCGATTAATGAGGTATCAAGAGGGGCAGTGAAACAAGCATCAGACGCAGAGGATACAAATCGTACAGCGATTGCATTTGCACAGCAAATTGTAGAGCTACATGATAAAAATGAATTAATGTTGGATGCTTCTCAAAAAATGAAGCAGTCCAATGAAGAAGGGCTTGTGAATTTAAACAGTTTGAAACACAAATCACAAGAATCGTCTGCGCTTATTAACAGTGTTCAAACAGTGTTCAATAGCTTAATTGTTAAAGTAAGAGAAATTGAAGGTATTGTGGGCACAATCAATAAAATTTCCGATCAAACGAATCTTCTTGCATTAAATGCATCGATTGAAGCGGCGCGTGCTGGAGAGCATGGCAAAGGCTTTGCTGTAGTAGCGGAGGAAGTACGTAAGCTAGCAGATCAAACATCTGTTGCAACAGATTTGGTACGCACGACGTTACGAGGTATTGAAAGTGAAACGAACTTAGTAAACGATGAGATGCAAAAAACAAGTATCATTGTCCGTGAGCAAAATAATTCAGTTAGTATGATGGAATCTTCATTTAATGAGATAGAAGCGTCTGTCGGAGAGATTATAGTAAATATTGGAGAGATGACGGCGGGCGTAGAATATTTAAATAGCTCTAAGGAAGATATTATGCAATCGATTGAAAGTATCGCGCTGATTAGTGAGAAAAATGCAGCTTCCTCAGAAGAAGTCACAGCATCAGTTGACGAGCAACAGAGAGCTATTCAGCTTATTAGCGAATCATCTAATGATTTAACAGACGAAATTTCAGCATTACAGGAATCTATTCAACGTTTTACAATAAGATAACCATTTAGAGGCTGGGACATAACTAAAAAAATTAAAGAAACGAGGAAAGCTGTTCATAAATTTTTGCTATATGGAGAACTAGCTAACTTAGCTATTCTTGCTTTTGCAATAAATAAAAATTTAGTAGGGTTCACTAGTAGTTAGTAGCGGAGGCGGTGACTCCTGCGGGACGCACGCAGCGTAAGACGCTGGCATTCCGCGCGTTTGCTAGGGTTGCGGCTTACGTGTGCTGAGCGGAAAGCACCGCCGAAGCGGACAACGGCGCAGCAAAAAATGTGTTAGATTGATGGCAGTCAATCTAACACATTTTCTCTTTTGTACAAGCATCTTTTTTATAGGCAAGACGTTGTTAGTATAAAGGGGTGTTGCATATGAAAAGGTGGATAGTGGGAGGCATCATAATTGTTGTTTGTATAGGTAGTGCTCTTTATATATGGTTAGGACAAGAAATGAAACGAGGCACACAGCCAGTTGCAGATGGAACAGCACCATATGTTATCGTGCTTGGAGCAAAAGTAAAGCCAGGTGGTGTGTTATCACTATCTTTAAAAAGTAGATTGGAAGAGGCTGTAACCTATCTCAATCAATACCCACATGTTAAGGTAATCGTCTCGGGTGGACAGGGAACAGATGAGGATAGAACAGAGGCATCTGCAATGTTTACCTACCTAGAAGACAATGGCATTGAAGCTGAACGAATTTTAATGGAAGAGCAATCCACATCGACATATGAAAACTTATTATTTTCAAAAGAATTACTACCAGCAGGGACAAAGCAAATTACGATTGTCTCGAATGATTTCCATTTACAACGAGCGAAGTATTTAGCGAATAAGCTTGATTTAGAGGCAGATGTCGTTGTTGCCAAAACCCCAAAATCTGTGGAAGCGAAGTTAACACTACGGGAAAGAGCTGCATTATTAAAAACATATATCATTGGTCATTAATGATATATTTACTTTCTTTCCATTATATATTTGGCATATAATAGAAATATAATGACTAAACGACAGAAAGAGGGTACTTCTATGACAACGTTTAAAGATTATGTATACAGCCGTCCGAACGTGGAGGCGATGAAAGAGCAACAGTTAGCTTTAATCGAGCAATTTAAAGAAGCACAATCGGTTGAGGCACAAAGCGAACTAATTGAAAAATTAAATGAACTGAGTAATGAATATGCGACAATGGCAAACCTCGTCTACATTCGAGCATCGATTGATACCCACGATTCATTTTACCAAGAAGAACGTGATTATTTTGATGAAGTAGGCCCTGAGCTTGAAGAAATTACAACCGAATATTATAAAGCATTAATCGCTTCACCATTCCGCGAGCAGTTAGAAGAAAAATGGGGGCAACAGTTATTTGATTTAGCATCCTATCAAATTAAAGGATTTTCACCGAAAGTCATTGATTTAATGCAAAAGGAGAACAAACTAGTATCAGAATATAATAAACTAGTTGCTTCAGCACAGATTGACTTTAACGGTGAAACATTAACGCTAGCACAGTTAGGACCTTATACAGAATCGACAGATCGAGCAATGCGTAAGGCTGCTACAGAAGCTCGTTTTGGCTTTTTTGCTGAGCATGAAGCGGAATTTGATCGCTTATATGATGAGCTAGTTAAAGTGCGTCATGAAATTGCTGTAAAATTAGGCTATAAAAATTATGTAGAGCTTGGCTATATCCGTATGAACCGAATTGATTATAATGCTGAAATGGTCAAGAAATTCCGTGACCAAGTACGTGATTTAATCGTGCCAGTTGCAACAAAACTATTTGAGCGTCAAGCAAAGCGAATCGGGATTTCAGACTTAAAATTTTATGATGAAGCTTTAAACTTCTTAACAGGTAATGCTACGCCAAAGGGTGATGCAAATTGGATAGTGGCAAACGGTAAAAAAATGTATGAAGAACTATCTCCTGAAACGGGTGAATTTTTCAACTTTATGATTGACCATGACCTAATGGATTTAGTTGCGAAAAAGGGGAAAGAAAGTGGCGGCTATTGTACGTTTATTGAAAATTATCATTCGCCGTTTATTTTCTCGAACTTTAACGGTACATCAGGTGATATTGATGTGTTAACACATGAGGCTGGACATGCCTTCCAAGTATTCTCAAGCCGTGATATTGGCATCCCAGAATATTTATGGCCAACATATGAATCATGCGAAATCCATTCAATGAGTATGGAGTTTTTCACATGGCCTTGGATGGAATTATTCTTCAAAGAAGACACCGAGAAATATAAATTTACACATTTAAGCAGTGGCTTATTATTTCTTCCTTACGGTGTTGCTGTTGATGAATTCCAACATGTTATTTACGAAAACCCAGAGATGACACCTGCTGAGCGTAAAGCTGCATGGAAAAAAATCGAGCAAACCTATTTACCACACCGTGACTATGATGGTAATAGCTATTTAGAGTCAGGTGGTATATGGCAACGTCAGGCACATATTTATGCAAGCCCGTTCTATTATATCGACTACACGTTAGCACAAATTTGTGCGTTCCAATTCTGGAAACGTTCACGTGAAGAGTTTGACGCAGCATGGAAGGATTATATCCATTTATGTGGCTTAGGCGGTTCCATGTCATTTACAAAGCTTGTGAAGGAAGCGGGCTTAATTTCTCCGTTTGAGGATGGCTGTGTAGAATCAGTAATCGGTGTGATTGAGGACTACTTAAATTCAGTGGATGATACAAAGTTGTAGATGTTAGATAGAAACTGTGCAGAGCTAATATAGTGGCTCTATAAGAAATTAGCAAGTGTTAGATTGATTGCAATCAATCTAACACTTTTTTGCTACGCCGTTATTGTCCGCGTCTTACGCTGTGTGCGTTCTGAGCAGGAGTCACCTCCTTCGCTACCAACAACTAGTGAACCCTTCTAATTTTTTATTTATTGCAAAAGCAAGAATATGTTTTCTATAAAAATTGTCCAAGATAAGTTGTTTTTTTGCTTGTTATCTATGTAATCGATACTAGGATACTTGCGAAATGGTTAATATATAAGTAGTATTTTCAGTAACTGTGATAAAAGGAAGTGAAGAAAGTGACGAGGAAGGTATGGTTCCAGGTAGGTATAGGGATTTTACTAGTTTTACTAATACTTAAATATTTTATAGAGATTCATTGGATTTTCACACCGCTTGCTATGATTTTAAAAGCGATTTTTGTGCCGTTACTACTTGGGGGTGTGTTGTATTATGTGACCGAGCCAATTCAACGTTTTTTAGAAAAGCGTAGATGGCCAAGGTGGTCGAGTATTTTAACAATTGTCGTTGGACTGATTGCCATAGTGGTCGGCTTTGGTTGGATTATTGGTAATCCGATTGCTACCCAGCTTAATAATTTGGCAAAAAATGCACCGATGATTAGTTCAAGCATTCAAGAGGCCGCTGATTATGTATTCAAAAATAAAGATAATTTCCCACCACAATTAAAAGATTTTATTGATTATCTTGCTAATTCTGTACAGGACATTGCGGTGGTAGCAAGTAAATGGCTTGTATCATTTATCCAATCACTGGTGTCAGTTTCTTTACTAGCGATTTTAATTCCATTTTTCTTCATTTTCATGTTGAAGGACCATGAGAAATTTGCGCCTTCCATTTATAAATATTTTACTGGTGAGCGTCGTGAATGGATTAAAAAGACATTGAGTGAGATAGATGATGTATTACGTAGCTATATTCAAGGGCAACTACAAATCAGTTTTTTACTAGCACTTATTATGTATGTTGGGTATTTAATAATTGGCTTAGAGTATTCATTATTGCTTGTGATTTTTGCCTTCTTTATGAATATGATTCCGTTTATTGGACCGTGGATTGCTCTTGCACCAGCAGTTATTGTAGCCGTAATTCAAGATCCGATGCTTGTTGTGTGGGTAAGCGTCGTTACACTTATTGCACAGCAGATTGATAGTAACTTTATTACACCGAATGTTATGGGGAAATCGCTTGATATCCATCCGTTAACAGTTATTACGATTATTTTAGCAGCCGGTAATATAGCAGGCTTTATTGGGATTATTATTGCCGTACCATTCTATGCGGTACTAAAGGTAATTGTTTCGAATATTTATGATGAACGAAATGCGATAAAGAAAAAGGCTACGAAGTCAGTATAGGGGTCGAATAAAAAGTGGAACAAGAAATTGTTAAAGTTTTTAATGAGCAGCATGAACAAATTGGAACGGCAACACGAGCAGAAGTACATGAGAAGGGCTTGTGGCATGAGACATTTCACTGCTGGCTTGTCAACGAGAACTATATTTATTTCCAAATCCGTAGTGGGCAAAAGAAGGATTATCCAGGGCTGCTAGATATAACAGCAGCAGGGCATTTACTAGCAGTTGAGACAGTGGAAGCAGGCATCCGTGAAGTTAAAGAAGAATTAGGGTTAACAATTAATATTCAAGACATCGTCAAAATGGGGATGACATCTTGTAGCATCGTATCTGAAAATATGATAGATAATGAATTTTGTCATGTCTATTTGTACCCGTTTGAAGATAATTGGGATGCATTTGAGCTGCAATATGAGGAAGTTTCGGGTGTTGTTCGAGCACAGCTTGATGAAGCGGAAGCATTCTTTTTAGGGAAAACTGGCACGCTAAATATTGAGGGGTATGAATATTTCCCTGATGGGCAACGAGCTCGACTCGTGCGTCCTGTCAGTACGGCACAATTTGTGCCGTATCGTGAGCTGTATGTGGCGGATGTTATTGGCTTTGCCAAAAGTGCAATGTACAATCGATAGTAAAGTCACCAGCCATGAATAACGATTAGAAAATGGCCATCGGTATGTATGGCATATAGCATGATGTATGCTTTACGCTCATAAAGATAACTTCGAAATGAATTGAAGTTATGTTTATGAGCATTTTATGTCTATCTGTTAATTTATGTAGAAAATAAGCTATACTTGTATTTACAATGAAAGAAAAGGAGCATATATATGCTAACATTTGAACAAAAACAAGCGATAATTGAATCGTTTTCCGAATTAACGAAAAAAGAAATTTCGATGAAACGAGTGAATTATCATTATATGGACAGTTTGTTTGAAAAGACGATTGTCGTAGAAAAATTGCACCCAAATGGCAATGGTTTTGTCTTTGTAGGAGATTTATTGCGCTACGAAAATGAAGCAAATGGTAAAGGACTAGTCAATATTCGCGATTATGATGAGCACCAGTTGCGTGCCATTATTGAAGATGCCATTACTTATTTAGGTGAGGAACAAGAAGCGGAAGAACCTATTATTGAAACTTGGCGTAATCGTGAAGGCGATCAATTAGAGCTTGCGTTTGAGCAACGTTCTTGGAATGTTTATCATCGAGAAAATTTAGAAGAAGCCTTTGGCACATATGATGCTGCAAAAGAATACTTACTAGAAGAAGGCTTTCGTAAAAAGAACTAAGTAATATGGGGGAAACGACATGAGTGGTAAAAAATTGGTAGGTATTGTAATTGTTGTTTTAGTCATTGCATGTTTATTTTCAGTTTTTACGATTCAAAATTTTTATAAAAATAATCAAGAACAGCCAAATAGTGAGAATCGTGAAATAAATAAGTCAAAAAGTTTGAATTTAATATTACCACAGGCTACAATTATCTCGAATTCAAGATAATTGAAAGGTGATGGGTTTATGCAACATTTATTTCATAAAGGTACAGATGAAACCAAGCCAACCTTATTGTTATTACATGGTACAGGTGGGGATGAGCATTCTTTAATCAGTCTTGCAAAGGAAATTGATGCAACAGCCAATATTTTAAGTGTACGAGGTAATGTATTAGAAAACGGTATGCCTCGTTTTTTCCGTCGCTTAGCTGAAGGTGTTTTTGATATAGAAGATTTAATCTTCCGTACACAAGAATTACAAAGCTTTTTGGTAACAGCAGCAGAGGAGTATGGTTTTGATCGTACGCGCATTGTAGCGATTGGTTATTCAAATGGGGCAAACATTGCTGCAAGTTTATTATTCCACTTTGAAGATGCATTGGCAGGGGCAATTTTACATCATCCAATGGTGCCAAGACGTGGCATCGAACTACCTGCGCTTCCTAATATTCCGGTATTTATAGCAGCAGGAACCAATGATCCGATGTGTACTGCACAAGAATCAGAAGATTTGGAGTCGCTGTTATCGAAAGCGGGTGCTCATGTAACGACAGCATGGTTTAACTACGGACATCAGCTCACAATGCCGGAAGTAGAAGCGGCAAGAGCGTGGTATCAACAAAATTTTTAAACGTAAAATCCGAGAACAATGTAACTATATGTTCTCGGATTTTTTGTGTGTATCATTACTTTTTCTTAGCAAATGGTAGCCACCAGTTCCAATCACCAAATAGCTTCATAAGGCTCGGTACCAGCATAAGGCGAATAATGGTCGCGTCAATCGCGATGGCAATCGCAATACCAACACCGATTTGCTTTACAGGCATGACATCAGTAAAAGCAAATGCCCCTGTAATAACAATCATAATAAGTGCAGCAGATGTAATGATACGGCTAGTAGATGTTAGCCCATCCACTGTTGCACGTGTATTATCTGCACCTTTTTGATATTCTTCCTGTATGCGAGAGATTAAAAATACTTCATAGTCCATACTTAAACCGAAGACAAGGCAAAATACGATAACTGGAATAATAAGGACGATTGTTCCAGCCTCTATTCCAAAATGCCCATATTGGAAAATATAAACCAGTATGCCGAACGCTGAAGATAACCCGATTATATTCATAATGATTGCCTTGAGAGGAATTAAAATGGAACGGAAGGCAAGCATTAAAATAAAGAACGTTGACACGATAATGATTGAAACCGCAAATATTATTTTACTAGCAATTTCATCAAAAATTTCTTGATTAAATTTCCCTTGTCCACCTAGTTTGAAGTCAACATTTAAATCCTTGTCCATCCACGTTCTGGCGAATTGTTGTGCAGCGGAGGACGAACCAGCTACATTTAATGTAATCGGAATAAATAGCTGTGTATCCTTTGAAAAGGTATTAATGATTGGTTTTAATTGTTCTGCCACTTGTGGCGTTTTCAAGGAAGCTGTTAATTCCTCTGGTGATTTCATTTGGGCTGCTGTATAAATCGTTGAGACTTCATCAACGAGCGGATCGTTAAGCAGTTTTTCTTGTATATCAAAAAGTAGCTTGCGTCCTTGCTCGTTCTCCCAGCCATCTTGGCGTTCAGCAAGTAAATACAAAACGGATGTATCACCAAGCCCAAACGTTTCATCCAATTTATCGTAAGCTGCTCGGGCATCGTATTTGGGTGGTAAAGAATCTACTTGAGGTATAGCAAGTTTAATATCCTTTAACGGAATCATCCCGATACCAAGTAACAATAAAGCAACAATAACAATGGATACAGGTCGCTTCATAACAAAGCCGGCAAAACTGTGCCAACGATTCGTGCCACCTGGCTTTACACGTAATATGCGCCATTTATTTAGGCGATCTCCTAACACCATCATTGTCGCAGGTAATAAAGTGAGACCTGAAAGCACGGCGAACAATACGACAATTGTGCCACCTAAGGCAATATTGCGGAAGATTTCTACATCAATGACAATCATGGCACCAAGACCAATCATGACACAAACAGCAGAAAAAATAATAGAACGACCGGCTGTTTGGATAGCAATTTGTATAGCTTCGGCAATGCTAGAATGGTTACGCTCTTCACGATAGCGATTAATAAATAGCAGAGCGAAATCAATACTAAGGGCAAGTCCAAGCATTGGTACAATATTTAACACAAAAATGGATAAATTAACGCTACCACTTAGTAACGTCAACAGCCCGAATGCTGTGACAACGGTAACAACTCCGATTAAAATTGGTAAAATCGCAGCTACAACAGTACCAAAAGCAAGTAATAGCACAACAATAGCGATTGGTAAACCAATGGCTTCAGCGGATGCTAAGTCCTTTTGGCTGGCTTCATTAATATCCTCCGAAATCACAGGGCCACCTGTCACACTGATACCTTCTTCTTCAACTAAAGCACGAACCTCTTTGACGATAGCTGGCAAATTATCAATGTTATTTTTAAAATGTACCATGGCATAGGAAATGCCATTCTTTTGTAAAGTAGAATCATCCAATGGTGACTGAATGGAATGAACTTCTTCAATGTCCTCTAGCTTTTGTAGAGTGTTTTCGATTTTTTGATTGCTTGTTTGATCAAAAACAACCATGATTGTTTCTGCAGGTAAGTCGAATGTTTTGGCTAGTTCATTTGTGACATAGGTATGATCAGCTTCAACAAAAAAGCCATCTCCATGCAGTTTGCTAGGAAGCTGTATAGCAAACACAGCCATTGTGATAAAAATAACAATCCAAATGGCAACGATAGCTTTCGCATGTGCAGTGATAAAAGCTGAAAAATTTTTCATAACGATAAAGCATCCCCCTTTTAAACTAGTGTAAAGGATGTGTCACTTTTTGTCGTGTGACAAAGTAGAAAATCCTGCTCGCAGTAAATGGCGTGAGAATTGTATGAGAATTGTGTGAGTGCCTGTCACCAAAAAACGGCACTTTCTGGGAGCAGAGAGTGCCGTGAATTCTAAAAGAATAAAGATAATATAAAGTATATAACGGATGCCATTACAGCTGATATTGGCATTGTAATAATCCAAGTGGTTACAATTTTTCGTGCCATTCCCCAGTTAACACCACGAACTCGTTGTGCTGAACCAACACCCATGATGGATGAAGAAATAACGTGTGTTGTGGATACTGGTAAGTGTACTAATGTCGCACCGAAAATAACAGTAGCAGAAGCTAAGTCAGCTGCAACGCCATTTACAGGACGGATTTTCATAATTTTACCGCCGACCGTTTTAATAATTTTATAGCCACCAATAGAAGTACCAAGACCCATAGCGGTTGCAGCCGCTGCTCGAATCCAAAAAGGAATTTCATCCCCAGTATGCAAGCCACCTGCAATTAACGCCATAGTCATAATACCCATTGCTTTTTGGGCATCATTTGTACCGTGCGTAAACGATTGGATAGCCGCTGTAAAAATTTGCATTGTCCGGAAGCCTTTATTCGTACGATATAAATTTAAGTTTTTAAACCATAGTTTAAACAGCGTCATCATAAGAAAGCCGGCACAAATTGCAATGAGTGGTGACAATACTAATGCCATAATGATTTTTGTAAAACCGCCATAATTAAGGACGCTAAAGCCTGCAGAAGCAACTGCTGCGCCGGCAATTGAACCGATTAATGTATGTGAAGAACTTGATGGGATACCAAAGTACCAAGTAAGTAGGTTCCATATAATAGCTGAAATTAATGCGGCTAATATAACGACAGAACCAGTTGTATCTCCTTCAAAAGCATTTAAAGAGAATGGATCGACAATATCTTTTGTTAGCGCTTTTGCGACACCCACGAAAGTAATAGCACCGATAAAGTTCATCGTCGCTGCCATAATAATGGCAACACGTGGGGGTAATGCTCTTGTGGAAACCGAAGTTGCGATAGCATTTGCTGTATCATGGAAACCATTAATAAAGTCAAATGTTAGGGCAAAGATGACGACCAATACGGTTAGTATAATGATTGTATTCATTGTATTTGACCCACTCCTAGTTACGCGTTACGCATGATAATTGTTTCCATTGTGTTGGCAACGTTTTGACAATAATCAGCGATATCCTCAAGTTGTTCATAAATATCTTTAAACTTAATGATGCGGATTGGATCTTTTTCATTTAAAAATAATTGCTTAATAGAAGTTCTTTGTACTTCGTCGCATTCACGCTCATAGTCTTTTATTAGAATGGCATGTGGGCGCATGCCAATAAGATTCTTTTTCTTTAACTCTTCAGTTGCTTTAACAATTTCGTCGGCACTTTTAGAAATATAGCCTAAGAAAATGCGCATTGATTCGTCAACTTCTGTTAAGGAGAACATTTCGAAGTGGGCGATACAATGCTCCGTACCATCTAACACATCGTCCATACGAATAGCGAATTCTAAAATATCTTCTCGTTCGATCGGTGTCATAAATGATTTGTTTAGCATTACGATTAGTTCATGAATGAGTTTATCGCCAGCTGTTTCGTAATTTTTCATTGTAATGCTAATCTCTTTTAAGTCAGCTACACTTGTTATACGAAAATCATTTGCGTAATGTACGGCCTCTCTCATATTTTCAGCAATTTTATGCAATGCTACAAAGAAAGGGTCTTGTTTTTTTGAGTTAAGCATGTAAATAGAATCCTCCTGGATATAGATAAAATAAACGACCTTTAAACTTTACTATCATAACAAAATCTTACGTTTATCTACATAAAATTTATCTTTCCTACACAAAACTTTACAATCCTGTAATATACATTTTGTTCACAAATATTAAGTGTTAGGGTGTGTTTGTTTATATTAATACAGTATAAATGCCTATATAACAAAGAATTTATAAATTTTAAAAATCTGTTTAGTACAGAGGAACCTCTTTTGAAGACCTCATTTTCACAAGCGATTGATTTTGAATTGTAAAGGAATTGTAAAGATAGATATCTTAACATTTCTTAGTGTTCCCTATTTTCTTAAGAATATCTTCATTTTTATCCTTCGTTAATATTAAGAATTGTTTTCTACAATAGAGAAGTAAGAGAAAGGGGCGTCAAGTCAAAAATGATTCAAGTCGAGAACTTACAACATACATTTTTAATTGGGAAAAAGGGTAAGGAAAAACATGTACCTGTATTAAAGGGCGTAAATTTTGAAGTGAAAAAAGGAGAGATTGTCGCAATTGTGGGCAAGAGTGGCTCTGGAAAATCAACATTGCTACAAATTTTAGCCGGGTTTATGAAAGCTGAACAAGGCTCTATTCGTGTGAATGGGCAACAGACAGAGAAACTCACTGAAACAGAAAGTGCAGCGTTTCGTTTGCGCCAGTTCGGATTTATCTTTCAAAACTTTCAACTTATGCCGGGTTTAACTGCATTTGAGAATATAGAGTTACCTTTGAAATTACAAGGTGCAAGCAAAGCTATTCGTAAAGAAAAAGTGAAAAAATTAATGGACAAAGTCGGATTATCGGCAGTAGCCGACCATTACCCAAATGAATTATCAGGCGGTCAGCAACAACGTGTAAGTATTGCAAGAGCGTTGATTACCAATCCTCCTATTTTGCTAGCGGACGAGCCAACAGGGAGTCTAGACTCTGAAACAGAGCAGGATATTTTACTCCTTATTCAAAGTTTAAATCGTGAGCTAGGCTTAACATTTGTCATTATTACGCACGATGAAGAAGTGGCAACAATTGCTCATCGTCGTTTCCGTATGTATGACGGCGAGCTTGTGAAGGAGGATGAATAACATGATATGGAAAGACCAATTGGATTTTGTTATCCAACATATTAAGAAAAATAAATTACGCGTATTTATGACCGTGCTGGCTGCAACAATGGGTTGTGCATTTTTAATTGTCCTTGCATCCGTAGGGTTTGGGCTACAGGATTCAATTCGTAACGAGATACTATCAGATGAAAATATAACTAAAATTCAAGTATATGATGGCTCACAATTTACAGAGCAACAGAAAGATGAAATCAAGTCTATCGAGCATGTTAAAACAGTACTTGAAACGAGTACAGTTAATGCAAGTGCGCACTCATATTTTGAAGATCGTGATACAAATTCAAGTCTAGTTATAACGACTATGTCAGATTTTAAAAGTGTAACTGGGAAACTTGCAAAAGGGAAGTTCCCAACAAAGCCAAATGAGATTATTGTAGGATACCATTTTGCTCAAACATTATTAAATGATGCAGAACGAGATGTCATTAAAGAAAAAAACAAAAAGGCTGAAATAGAAGGCACATACTATGATGGTAGTGAAGAAGGATATAAAAAATCTTTAATTGGTAAAGAAATTGAATTATCTTTAGCTTCCAATTCCAATGGAGCGTCTGAAACTGAAAAGGTGAAATATACAATAGTTGGTGTGACAAAAAAACCTTCTTATGATTGGATGATTGACAATACAGTCTATATGGATTCAGCGCAAAAAGCAGCGATAGGAAGTACCCTTGCAGCATTAGATAAAGTAGCAGTAGATGAAGTATTTAATACGGAATTCAATATTTATGCGAATAGTCTAGAAAATGTTAAGCCTATTTTAGAAAAGTTAAAAGACAAGGGCTATAGCGTGTTCTCTGTGACGGAACAATTGGATCAAATGGATGTATTTTTCCTTGTGTTGAAAATTGGTTTAATTTTTGTTGGGACAATTGCAGTGTTAATCGCCTCTATTGGGATATTCAATACGATGACAATGGCGGTTACAGAGCGTACACGTGAGATTGGGGTATTGAAGGCAATTGGCGCTAGTCCAAAGTTGATTCAACGACTCTTTTTAATGGAAAGCACATTTATTGGTATTTTAGGTACCGTTATTGCAGTTATTATTTCATATGTCATTAGCTTTACAGCAAATGCAGTTTTACCGTTAATTTTAAAAGCGGCGACAGGTGAAGATGCTTTTAGTTCGTCAGATATTACATTTTCACTTATCCCATGGCAACTTGTTATCATTGCGTCTGCCATCAGTATTGGTGTGGCGATGATTTCAGGCTACCGACCAGCTCGTAAAGCAACGAAGATAGATGTTATTCAAGCATTACGACAAGAGTTATAAAAAGAACCCGAGGCACATAATGCGCCTCGGGTTTTCATAATTTACAAATAAGATGTTAGTTCATTTGCTAAAAATGGCTTTGCATTCAACAGGGTTACAAAGGCATCATACTTAGCGCGTTGTTGTGCGCTCGGCTTTTTGCCAGTATAATAAGCGCGAATTAGAATGTTTTTTGGTGTGTTCTCCATATCAATAAATTCCAACAACTGTGCTTCATAACCAACAAGTGATAAAATCTCAGCGCGAATGGAATCAGTCGCGAGAGCTGCAAAACGTTCGCGGACAAGGCCATGCTGTAACATGACATCGAGTTCCGGTGTATCAAGTTGACGGTTTAGCTCATGTTGACAACAAGGGACACTTAATATGACACTTGCGCCCCATTTCACTGCGCGTGATAATGCCATATCTGTTGCAACATCACACGCGTGTAGAGTTACGACCATGTCTACATTCGATTCATCGTTATAATCATTAATATCCCCAACTAAAAATTCAAGTTGCTCGTAGCCTAAATCTTGTGCAATATGAGAGCATTCCTCGATTACCTCTTTTTTTAAATCTAAGCCAGTAACGCGAATATCCAACCCTTTTTCAATTTTTAAGTAATGATACAAGGCAAACGTCAAATAGGATTTTCCTGAACCAAAATCTAAAATACGGACTTGGCGATTTTTGGGTAAATAGGCTAAGGCATCGTCGATAAATTCAATGAAGCGATTAATTTGCTTGAATTTATCGTATTTTTGTTTTTTTACTTTTCCTTCTTCGCTTTGTACACCTAAACGAATTAAAAAAGGATAAGGCGTGGACTCATCAAGTAAATAGTTTTTCTTACGATTATGTGATAAGTTTACTTGCTTCGGAGTAGCGGCTTTATCTGATTTCCATAAAACTTTATTTTTTTTCGATAGTTGCACGTGTACTTTTTCTTCTTTAAAGTCGATATGTGCTTGACGGAAGTCAGCAAAGAATAGTTCAAGTTTAGGCGGGAAATCGGCTAATAGGACATTCTCATGTTTTAAAATACGCTCATATTGGTATTCAATTTGTATATGATAAGCTTCTTTCAACATGATGGGCTTTAGTTTTATACGCTTTATTTCATTAGATTTCATTCGTGGTTGACTAATTGTAGCCGCAACGAGTTGTTGTTGGGAAATTTGGTCTAGAAGCAGTGTTTTCATTTCTTCAAATGTCATTAGTTTCGCCTTCTTTGTTGTGTAATAGATGGCATTAGTGTAACACAATTTTCTTCACGTTGTTTTTCATTTCAAATAATCGGTAAATCGAATATTCAGAAAATGGATTTTTGTTTTTGAACATTTTACGGTATATTAATAGTGAAAAGTATTCTATGCTACAAAATAATGTTCAAAAGGAGGAATGCTTATGTCAGATAATACTTATCAGCTAATCGCTATTATCATTTATATGATTGTCATGCTCGGAATCGGGTGGTATGCATTCGTTAAAACTTCAAATTTAACAGATTATATGCTAGGTGGTCGATCCTTAGGGCCTGCTGTTACAGCGTTGAGTGCAGGTGCGGCAGATATGTCAGGTTGGCTTTTAATGGGGCTTCCGGGGGCAATTTATGCTTCAGGACTTGTTGAAGCATGGATCGCCATCGGGTTAACAATAGGAGCTTATTTGAATTGGATGTTTGTCGCACCAAGATTACGGGTTTATACGCAAGTTTCAAATGACTCAATTACAATACCGAGTTATTTAGATAATCGCTTACGTGATCATACAAGATTAATCAGAATTGCTTCAGGACTCATTATTCTATTGTTTTTCACATTCTATGTTTCCTCAGGTATGGTAGCTGGCGGTAAGTTTTTTGACAGCTCATTTGGCTACGAATATCATACAGGTTTATTGATTGTATCAGGCGTAGTTGTTGCTTATACATTGTTTGGTGGTTTCCTAGCGGTGAGTTATACGGACTTTTTACAAGGTCTTATTATGTTTTTAGCACTGATTACAGTACCTTTATTTGGGCTATTTTTAACGGGTGGTCTTAGTGAAACAGTAGAATCCATTAAAACGGTAAACCCAGAACATTTAAGTTTATTACCAGCATCAGCGACAGCTGCAGCGATTATTTCATCGCTTGCATGGGGGTTAGGATACTTTGGGCAACCACATATAATCGTGCGTTTTATGGCGATTAGTTCTGTAAAGGAAACGAAACAGGCTCGTCGCATCGGTATTGGTTGGATGATTTTAAGTCTTATTGGTGCCCTTGCAACTGCATTAGTAGGTGTAGCGTACTATCAACAAAATGCAGGGGAATTAAAAGACGCTGAAACGGTCTTTATTGTACTTGGTCAAATTTTATTCCATCCATTTATCGCGGGTATTATGTTGGCTGCTATTCTAGCTGCAATTATGAGTACCATTTCATCGCAATTAATTGTCACTTCTTCAGCTCTCGTTGAAGATATTTACAAGGCGTTATTTAATAAAACAGCAAACGATAAACATTATGTGTTTATTGGGCGTATGGCAGTTTTAGTAGTAGCCGTAATTGCAGCAATATTAGCTTGGAACCCTGAAAATTCCATTTTAAATTTAGTAGGGTTTGCTTGGGCTGGCTTCGGGGCTGCGTTCGGTCCAATTATTTTACTATCATTATATTGGAAGAAATTGACGAATTATGGAGCGCTCAGTGGAATGGTGACGGGTGCGGCAACAGCCTTTATATGGGGTAAAATAAAGCTGCTTTCAACTACTTTATACGAAATCGTGCCAGGATTCCTTGTTTGTTTAATAGTAGCCGTTGTTGTAAGTATGGTGACTTATAAGAGAAATGCAGAAATCGAGGAAGAATTCGATCGTACTGAAACATTGTTAAAGAAAGAGCGTGGATAAGTTGATAAGAGTAAGCTAAAGTTAGTTTACTTATTTCTAATTAAACATAGTTTATCTACATTAAAGCATGCGCCCAATTTTCTAGTCTAGGGCGCATTTGTTTTTTTATAATGAGCAGACTATTTTTGATGATTCGACGTTGAAGTATGTGTATAAATAACGCTGCGGTGGAAGGAATCTTTGCCGACTAAAAGACACAGTTTAGGGCATTATATGGTAAGATGAAGAAAATTTGTTGTAGCAACACCAAGGCGTTGGTGGGAGGATTGTGAATGGATAAATTGAAAGAAGTAGATGTATTGTTAGAAAAGGCCATATTAGTTGGTGTTAATTTACGTAATGATAAGCATTTTGAGTATTCGATGGAGGAGCTTACAAATTTAGCTGAAGCTTTAAATGTGGAAGTGGTAGGTATCGTCACGCAAAATTTAGAGCGAGTCACACCATCTCATTATGTCGGGACAGGTAAAATCGAAGAGATAAAAAGTTTTTATGAAGAAGCACAAGCTAATCTTGTGATTTTTAATGATGAATTATCACCTTCACAAATCCGTAATTTAGAGCGCGATTTAGAGACGAAAGTCATTGATCGGACGATGTTAATTTTAGATATTTTTGGACGCCGTGCCAAAACACGTGAAGCACAAATGCAAGTTGAGCTGGCGCAACTTCAATATATGCTTCCACGTTTAGTCGGTTTACATGCTTCCCTAAGCCGACAAGGTGGTGGTACTGGTGGCGGTTTTAAAAACCGTGGAGCAGGTGAGACCAAACTTGAGTTAGATCGACGAAAAATTGAAGATCAAATTTCTAAAATAAAAAAAGAACTCGAGCAAGTAAAGGAGCAACGAGAAACCCAACGAAAACAAAGAAGAAAAAATGCTGTACCTGTTGTATCCATTGTGGGCTATACGAATGCTGGTAAATCAACGATTATGAACCAGCTCCTTGCTAAAATTGGACAAGAGGATCATAAACAAGTATTTGAGAAGGATATGCTATTTGCTACACTCGAAACGTCTGTCCGTTATATTGAATTACACGATAAGAAATCTTTTTTATTAACAGATACAGTTGGCTTTGTTAGTAAGTTACCGCATCATCTAGTAAAAGCGTTTCGTTCTACATTAGAAGAAGCGCGGGATGCAGATTTATTGCTCCACGTTGTGGATGTTTCAAATGCAGAACATGGCTTTATGATGGATGTTACAAATGAAACGTTAAAGGCGGTTGGAGTGGAAGGAATCCCTACTATTTATGTATATAATAAAGCGGACTTAGCAAATGTGCCGTACCCTGTTATCAGTGGGGACAATATTTGGATTTCTGCTAAGCAAGGCAATGGTTTAGATGAACTTTTACAAATAATACGTCAGCATATTTTTTCCGATTATGTAACTTGTAAAATGCTTATTCCATATGAGCAAGGAAATATTGTTTCTTATTTAAATGAAAATGCGACGATTTATGAAACGGCATATGAAGAAGCGGGCACATTATTAAAGCTTGAAGTAAAAGAAGCCGATTATGCAAAATATCAACATTTTGTTGTTAAATAACATAGAGTTAAAATATAAGTAAGCCAACACGTAGCTAGAAAAGTTGCCTAGCTTATTTCTATGGAAATGACACATATAACAGAATAAAGCTTGTGTGTTGAGATAAGGTCGCCATGTACCTTGCGATAACTCACAGTAATTGGAAAAAATGGGCTTTGAAAAAATTACAATCAATGGTGACTCTCGCCATTGATTTTTTTATTTGCAATAAATAAATTATTTTCTGATTATATAGTATTTTAAAATATTATATTTATATTTTATTTTTTTGATAAAGCAAAAAGTGCGAAAACGTAGATATTTCAATATATTTAAGAAAATATCAACTAATCAATCTGAATATAGAGAAAACTGATAAATTTTCAACATTTTTTAAAACTCTTGATAAAGTGATAAAAACGCTTTAGTATGATGAAACATAGTTTTTTATCCTTACTAATGGGTAATAATATTTTTAAGGAATAATAAAATGGGAGAGGATATTGTTATGTCTACTAAAGATGAAATTGTAAAATCCGTCCCTCAAAATGGTTTTGTCGGACACCCTAAGGGGCTCTTTACATTATTTTTCACAGAATTTTGGGAACGTTTTTCATACTACGGGATGCGAGCGATTCTAATTTTCTTCATGTATTATGAATTAAATGAAGGTGGATTAGGTCTTGATCGCGGTACAGCGAACTCCATTATGGCCATATATGGTTCCCTTGTTTATATGTCGGGTATTATTGGTGGCTGGATAGCCGATCGACTTTTAGGTACACGTAAAACGATTTTTTATGGTGGCGTATTAATTATGATTGGTCACTTCCTGCTAGCATTCCCTGGCGGTGTGACAATGTTATTTGCGTCGATGGCGTTTATTGTTATCGGTACTGGTTTATTAAA
Organism: Lysinibacillus sp. C5.1; assembly: GCF_016350185.1. Lineage (NCBI taxonomy): Bacteria > Bacillati > Bacillota > Bacilli > Caryophanales > Bacillaceae > Lysinibacillus > Lysinibacillus sp. C5.1. The sequence goes on along the minus strand of NZ_CP066226.1, from coordinate 4,298,201 downwards.
ACCGAATGTCTCAAGTATTGTAGGGGATATTTATGCTGAAACAGATAGTCGTCGTGATGCAGGATTCTCGATTTTCTATATGGGCATTAATATGGGTGCATTCATTGCGCCGTTTATTGTCGGAACAATTGGACAAAAGTATAGCTTCCATTTAGGCTTTAGTTTAGCAGCCGTTGGTATGTTAATTGGTTTAATTGTTTTTAAAGTAACAGAGAAAAAATATCTAGGATTAGCGGGCTTACAAGTAAATAACCCGTTAAAACCAGAAGAACGTAAAAAAGTCTTTACCCAAATTGCTATTGTAGCGCTAGTTATTCTTGTCTTAGGTGGTATCGGCATTAAAACTGGTGTCCTAACAATGAATGTCTTTAGTTTACTTATTACTATACTTGGTGTACTTATTCCAACAGCTTTCTTTATTTATATGTACCGCAGTGAGAAAACAACGAAAGATGAGAAATCTCGTCTTCTGGCATACATTCCGCTGTTTTTAGCGGCAGTTATGTTTTGGGCTATTCAAGAGCAAGGTGCAACAATCCTTGCGACGTATGCAGATGAGCGTACACAATTAAATCTTGGTGGCTTCCAGTTGGAATCATCTTGGTTCCAATCATTAAATCCTTTATTTGTTATTACATTATCACCACTATTTGCGATGTTATGGCTAAAATGGGGCGATAAGCAACCATCCACACCACGTAAATTTTCTTATTCACTATTTTTTGCAGGACTATCATTTTTAGTGATGATGATTCCAGCACATCTATCTGGTGGACAAGCTTTAGTTAGTCCGTTGTGGTTAGTATTATCATTCTTTTTAGTAGTAGTTGGGGAATTATTATTATCTCCTGTAGGTCTGTCTGCAACAACGAAATTAGCTCCACAAGCTTTTGCTGCACAAACAATGTCACTGTGGTTTTTAACTAGTGCTGCGGCTCAAGCGATTAACGCTCAACTTGTTAAGGTATACGAGGTTGTAAGTGAATTCACATATTTCGGATTTTTAGGATCATTGTCAATTCTTATTGGCATACTCTTATTAGTACTTTCACCGATTATTTCTAAAGCGATGCGAGGCATTAATTAGTTGAATATGCTGGGATAATAGAGAAAAGTGTTAGATTGACTGCCATCAATCTAGCACTTTTTTGTTATGGCGTTGTTGTCCGCTACGGTGGTGCTTTCCATGGGCACATCGTTAGTTGTTACAAAACTAAAAGGCATTACTACGCATCTTTTTTGTCTTTTGTGTAGTCTATTAGCTAGAAGATAATTTAATTTTCTGTAGAATAGGACTATTTTTCGTTATAATAATCTTACTAGTAACAATTTTAAGGGGTTGGTTGTCATGAAAGAAGCATTGGATCGTTTGAGGCCAAGATTAATGGAGATTTTCACGTATTTACATGCACACCCAGAAATAAGCTGGAAAGAGGTAGAGACAACAAATTATATTGTTGATTTGTTGACGCGTGAAGGATTTTCCCCACAACGCTTTAAAAATTGTACAGGGCTTTATGTTGATATCGGCAAGGGAAATCCAAAAGTGGGCTTACGTACGGATATAGATGCATTATGGCAAGAAGTAGATGGTGAGTTTAGAGCGAATCATTCCTGTGGGCATGATGGTCATATGACAATGGCAATTGGTGCACTCTTACTTTTGAAAGAGCAATCTCAGTTATTAAAAGGAACAGTACGTGTTATTTTTCAGCCAGCTGAAGAAAAAGGAACGGGCGCACTAGCTGTTCTAAAAGAAGGTATTATTGATGATTTAGATTATTTATTTGGCGTCCATTTAAGACCTGTCCATGAGCTTGAAGATGGTACATACTGTGCAGCGTTGTATCACGGCGCATCCCGTTTACTTGAAGGGGAAATTATAGGTGAGGACGCCCATGCAGCAAGACCGCATCTTGGTGTTAATGCAATTGAAGTTGGGGCAACGATAATAGAGGATTTACGCACTATTCATACAGATCCAATGGTGCCTGTCTCTATTAAGATGACAAAATTTCAAGCTGGAGGAGATTCGGGCAATATTATTCCGGGAAGAGCTGCCTTTACAATTGATATCAGGGCACAACGTAACGATGTCATGGAGACACTCGCTTTAGGTGTCAAGCGTGTAATCGATTCTTCAAAAATATTGCATAAAGTGCAAATTGAATTACAGACAGTTGCTAATATTGTTGCTGCTGAGGTAGATACGACGGCTCAATATATTATGGAACAAGCTATTGTAAAGGCTGCTGGCCTGTCTAATTTACGTAAGCCTGTACATACCCCAGGAGGAGAGGATTTTCACCATTATGCGGTGCAACGTCCGCACTTAAAATCAACTATGCTTGGTCTAGGTTGCGGATTAACACCAGGGTTACATCATCCAAAAATGAAATTTAAACAGGCAAGACTTGTAACAGGAGTGGAAATTCTTACAAACGCTGTATTAGGAGCATTAAAACTAGAACCATAAAGGAGGCATCAGAACATGTTAAAAAACGTTGTTATTAAAAAAATGATGACACCTGCGGAGATTGCTGAGGTGCAATACTTAAATGCTGAAATTTGGGGGAGTCAAGCAATTCCATCGCATCAAATGTTAGCGGCTGTACAAAACGGTGGATTATTGCTTGGTGCTTTTCTTGAAAGTCGGCTAATTGGTTTTAATTACTGCTTTGTAGGCTATTTGGACGGAAAAATGTATTTACACTCACACATGATTGGTGTTGAAAAAACATATCGTGAACAAGGTGTAGGAGAACTATTGAAGCATGCTCAACAAGAGTATGCACGAGAGAATGGATTTCAACTAGTTCGTTGGTTAATTGATCCATTAGAAGCGCGCTTAGCAAATTTATCGTTTTTAAAGCTTAGTGCTTTTAGTGATCAGTATGAGGTAGATTATTATGGGCCACTGCAAGACGATTTTAATGATGGACTACCTTCGAACAGGATTGCAGTCGAATGGTGGATTGAGCGCAATCATGCAGACGATAGTTTAGATGAGCTAGAAGAAGTGGCAGAACAAATAACATCGTGGACGTTGACAGTCGACGGATTGCCTGTGCTCGATAAAGAGGGTGAATTCGATAGTAAGCAACAATTTTATAAGGATGCTTATTTAGTACCAATTCCACAGCATTTGCAAAAGATGAAAGTAGAGAGTCCTAAATTAGCAGAAGATTGGCGTTATAAGATGCGTACCATTTTAACAACCTTTTTTGAGCAAGAATATGCAATCGTTCGTGTGAAAAAGCATAAAGAATATGTTCATTTTTATCTGTTGGTCAGACGCTCTTTATTGGCTTTATAATGATGGATAAGGAGTGACGTTTGTGAGAATAGAAGAGATTACAATTAGACATTTAAAAATGCCAATGAAAGCACCGTTCACAACGAGCTTTGGTACTGTTGCTGAAAAAGAGCTATTGCTTTTAGAGGTGAAGGATGCAAGTGGTACGATTGGATGGGGTGAGACAGTTGCTTTTGTAGCACCGTGGTATACAGAGGAAACACTAAAAACGACGTGGCATATGTTAGAGGACTTTTTAATGCCCGCTTTGCTACATAAAGACATTGCACATCCGGATGAGGTTAGTGCCTTGTTCGCCACTATTCGGCGTAATGGTATGGCTAAAGCCTCGATTGAAGGTGCAGTGTGGGACATTTATGCTCAGCAAACAAAGCAATCTCTTGCACATGCATTAGGTGGAAGCAAGGATCTTATTGATGTAGGCATTAGTGTAGGTATTCAATCTAGTACGGATAAGCTATTAGAGCTAATAAAGGTCTATGTGGAAAAAGGCTATAAACGGGTAAAAGTAAAAATAAAACCGGGCTACGATGTCGAAGTCATTCGTGCTATTCGTGCTGCATTTCCTAATCTGCCTTTAATGGCGGATGCAAACTCAGCGTATACATTAAATGACATTGAAGTGTTACAACAGTTGGATGCATTTAATCTGCTAATGATTGAGCAACCACTTGCAGCAGACGATATTATCGATCATGCCAAGCTTCAAAAACAGTTGAAAACACCAATCTGCTTAGATGAAAGCATTACATCACTAGAGGATGCAAGGAAAGCAATTGAGCTAGGTAGCTGCGGTGTAATTAATCTTAAAATTGGACGTGTAGGCGGCATAACAGAAGCCAAAAAAATACATGACTATTGCCAACAACATGCTATTCCTGTTTGGTGTGGGGGCATGTTAGAAGCGGGAATCGGACGAGCACATAATATCGCTTTAACAGCGCTTTCTAATTTTGTTCTACCGGGTGATACCGCAGGTTCTAGCCATTATTGGTACGAGGATATTGTAACACCCGAAATCGTAGTGGAAGATGGGCATATTCGTGTGCCACAGAGCATCGGAATTGGCTATCAGCCGAATTTAGAAATTATTGATAAATTAACAATTAGCAAAAAAGTCTATAAAGGGTAATAGGGCTTGGCTTATTTTCCATCATGATTGTTAGTATTGCATAAATAGTCGAGGAGAGAAGTGATTGAAAAAGAGCTTACAAATCGGCGGTGCTTATGTAGGAATTATCGTCGGTGCGGGGTTTGCATCAGGACAAGAAATCATTCAGTATTTCACGAGTTATGGCAATAAGGGGATTTTAGGTGCTCTTTTAGCGACACTATGGTTTGCCTTTGTGGGAATGTGTACAGCACAAATTAGTTCGAGGTTGCAGACAACGTCCCATAAGGATTTGATTTATCAAATTTCAGGGAATACGATTGGTTTTTTAATGGACTTTGTTCTATCGCTATTTTTGTTTGGTGTATCAGTTATTATGTTTGCTGGTGCTGGCGCTACGTTTGAGCAAATGTTTGGACTACCCGTATGGCTGGGGAGCATTTGTATGATTGCCCTCACCATGATGACAGTAATGATGAATGTAAAAAGCATTATTAATATTATTGCAATTGCAACGCCTTATTTATTAGCTGTTGTTACGATTATTGCAGTCTATTCAATAGCTACGATGGATTTATCGTTTGCGGAGCAAGCAACAATAGCAGAACAGCAATTACAAACATCCTCTAAAAGCTGGTGGGTAACGGCGTTGCTGTATATGTCTTTTAATATCGGCGTATGCTTCTCGCTCCTTACAGTGATGTGTGGCGCAATCCGTAATGAACGAATTGCAGGTATGGGTGGCATTATTGGGGGACTGTTGTTAGGCGCGCTCATTCTACTTATTCATTTTTCTCTTCTAGCTAAAATGAACGTTATTGTCGGGTTGGATATTCCAATGTTAGCATTGGCGAATGAAATTCATCCAATCGTAGGTTTATTAATGTCATTTTCATTATTAGGGATGATTTACAATACGGCGGTAGGGATGTTTTATTCGTTTACGGTACGATTTTTTAAACCAACAAAGCCTAGCTTTAAAGTTGCTGTAATTTTTATGGGTGGTTTAGGATTTTTGGCAAGCTTAGTGGGCTTTACGACACTTGTATCAAAATTATATGCAGTGATGGGCTATGTAGGATTTATTTTGGTGGGGTCTATTATTTTTGCGTGGTTACGAGGCATAAGACGAGTAGTGTAAATATAAGGTAATTGAGAAGGATAAGCTATGCCATTCTCAATTACCTTTTTATTTTGGAAGAACTTGAGCGTTGGGGAGCTCGTTGAAATGCATCGAAAAATAAGTCGTTTAGCCAATATTATTGTTGAAAAATCAAAGTTTTCAAGTATTTCCAACTAAAACGAGAACAATTCTCAATAGTTGGTTGACTGATAATAGAAAGATGCTTATAATGAGAATCGTGAGTAATGATAATCATTTTCATCCGATAATTAATTACAAGCAAAAATGAATCTACCGGGGATTACAATGAAAATAAGATATCTTTTAACAGCAACTGTTGTGTTGTCTATTGTGTCGCTATTCATTGGTGTAGTAAATATTAAACCAAGTGACTTATTAGACTTCGGTTCAGAAGAAACTAGACTATTTATTATTAGTCGTGTACCAAGACTTGTAGCAATTTTGCTAGCAGGTGCAGGTATGAGTATTGCTGGTTTAATTATGCAAAGCTTAAGTAGGAATAAGTTCGTGTCACCAACTACAGCAGGAACTTTAGATGCTACGAAATTAGGTGTCCTAATTTCAATGATGTTTTTTACAAATGTCACGTACTTCCAAAAAATTTCCTTCGCTTTCATATTTGCTTTAGCCGGCACATTATTGTTTATGCAAATATTAAATCGAATAAAGTTTAAAGATGCGATTTTTATACCGCTTATTGGCTTAATGTTCGGAAATATTCTTTCGTCGATTACGACATTCTTTGCGTATAAGGCAGATATAATTCAAAACATTACTGCATGGTTACAAGGAGATTTCTCTTTAATAATGAAAGGTCGTTATGAGCTTTTATACATAAGTGTACCTGTTCTAATTTTAGCTTACATTTATGCGAATCGTTTCACAGTGGCTGGAATGGGTGAAGATTTTGCAAAAAATCTTGGTCTTTCCTATAAATTCGTTGTGAATTTAGGTCTAGTGTTAGTAGCACTCGTAACAACTACGGTGGTATTAACTGTTGGTATGATTCCTTTCCTTGGATTAATTATTCCAAATATCATATCGCTATTCAAAGGGGATAACCTTGCAAAGACATTACCACATACAGCATTACTCGGAATGTCATTCCTATTATTATGTGATATTTTAGGACGCGTCTTGATTTTCCCTTACGAAATTCCGATTAGTATGACGGTCGGCGTCATCGGAAGTGCCATCTTCCTATTTATGTTGTTTAGGGGGAGAGCATATGCGTAACCGTACCAAAATGTTGATATTACTAGGATTAGCAGTAATTGCTATGTTACTGTATGTCTTTTATGAACTAAATGGGAACTATCATTATGCGTTCCCTCGTCGCCTCATTAAAGTGGTGGCGATGGCATTAACGGGAATTGCCATTGCGTATTCCACAGTGGTATTCCAAACGATTACACATAATCGGATATTAACACCAAGTGTTATGGGACTTGATGCGTTATATATGATGGTGCAAACAATTATTTATTACTTCTTTGGTTCTATGTCCATATTCGTTATTAACGCGCAATATAATTTCATGTTAGCTGTTACAGCTATGGTAATTTTTGCACTTATTTTCTACCGGGTATTGTTCAAAGAAGGGAAACGACCGATTTACTTCCTACTGCTTGTCGGAATGATTGTCGGAACGTTTTTAGGAAGTGTCACAACATTCTTCCAAGTATTAATTGATCCTAATGAGTTCTTAAGTTTACAAAGTAAAATGTTCGCCAGCTTTAATAATGTGAATTCAGATTTAGTATGGTTAGCAGGTTTTGTGATTGTCGGAACTTTTATATACGGATGGCGCCATATGAGCCAACTCGATGTGATGTCCCTTGGTCGTGATACAGCGATAAACTTAGGAGTACCTTATGATAAGCTTGTACAGCGCATGCTTATTCTATCTTCTATATTAATTGCCGTTTCTACAGCTCTTGTTGGGCCTATTACATTCTTTGGCTTAATCGTAGCGAATTTATCGTATCAGTTTTTCAAGACGTACAAGCACTCTGTGTTAATCGCAGGCTCTTGTGTGATGAGTATTGTTGCTTTAGTCGGTGGACAGTGGATGGTCGAGCGTATTTTTAACTTCGATACAACACTTAGCGTCATTATAAACTTTGTAGGTGGTGTGTACTTCATCTACTTATTATTGAAGGAAAGTAGGTCAGCAGGATGATCCAAGTAAAAGAGATTTCTAAGTTTTTTGGGAAAAAGCCGGTCATTCAAGATGTTAGTGTAGACGTTGCACCAGGAAAAATTACGTCTTTTATCGGACCAAATGGTGCAGGTAAATCAACATTGCTTTCAATGGTAAGCCGTTTACTGAATGCAGACACTGGAGAAGTACTACTGGATAAATCGGATGTGCGTCGCTGGAAATCCGATGACTTTGCAAAGCGCGTATCGATTTTAAAGCAATCAAACTACATGAATGTACGTCTAACAATACGCGAACTTGTATCATTTGGTCGTTTTCCTTATTCAAAAGGGAACCTAAAACCAGAGGATGAGCAAAAAATAGATGAGGCAATACAATATATGAATTTAGACGATATTCAGCATAACTACTTGGATGAATTATCGGGTGGTCAGCGTCAACGGGCATTTATTGCAATGGTCATTGCGCAGGACACCGACTATATTCTATTAGATGAGCCACTTAACAATTTGGACATGAAGCATTCCGTGCAAATCATGAAAATATTGCGTAAGTTGGTCGATGAGTTAGGAAAAACAGTTGTCATTGTTTTACATGATATTAACTTTGCATCTGTCTATTCTGATCATATCGTCGCTTTAAAAAATGGACGTGTTGTAAAAGATGGTCCAACGAATGACATTATTAACTCAGATGCATTAAAGGAAATCTATGATATGGATATCCCTGTTCAAGAGCAGAATGGCTGTCGCATTTGTGTCTATTTTAACTCATAGTAATAATAGATAGTCCTACCTATCTAAAAATATAAAAACAATTAAAGGAGCATTTCACAATGAAAAATTGGAAATTACTTACTGTGCTAATGGCAATGATGCTTTTAGTATTAGCTGCTTGTAGTTCGAAAGAAGAATCAAAAGAAGACGATAAAGGTTCAACAGATAATAAACCTGCTGAAGAGCAAAATGAAGCTGCTTCTGCTTACCCAATCACAATCCCAGGTAGTACAATGGGCGAAAATACATTTGAAGAAGTAACACTTAAAGAACAACCAAAAAATATTGTTGTATTTGACTATGGTTTCCTTGATACTTTAGATGCTTTAGGCGTTGACGTTGCAGGTGTGCCACAACAATCAGTACCTAGTTATTTAAGCAAATATGCTGACACTACGTATGTAAACGTTGGTTCTTTAAAAGAGCCTGATTTTGAAGCAATTTCTTCTATGAGCCCAGACATTATTTTTATTTCTGGTCGTCAAGCGGCTGCTTACGAAGAATTATCTAAAATTGCACCAACTGTATTCGTTGGTGTAGATAACGCGAAATTTATGGAATCATTTAAAACAAACACTGAATTAGCTGGTAAAATTTTCGGTAAAGAGAAAGAAGCTGCTGATGCATTTGCTGCATATGAAGCGAAAGTAGAAGAGATCAAAGCAAAAACTGCTTCATCTGAAGACAAAGCTTTAATCGTTTTAGGTAGTGAAGGTTCATTATCTGCATATGGTCCTGGTTCACGTTTTGGTGTTATTCATGATGTATTTGGTGTAAAAGCTGTTGATGATACAATTAAAGTTGATACACATGGTGATAACGTAAGCTTTGAGTACGTACGTGAGAAAAACCCAGATATGTTATTCGTAGTTGACCGTGATGCGGCAGTTAACCCTGAAGGTGAGTCTGGTACAAAAGCTGCTATTGAAAATGAAATCGTTAGTGCTACTAACGCTGCTAAGAACGGTAAAATTTTCTATCTAAATCCAGAATATTGGTACCTATCAGGTGGCGGTTTATTATCAGAAACTGCAAAAGCTGACGATATTTTAAAGGCGTTTAACTAATATGTTTGTTCAAATTAAGCGTATGGTCGTTACAGAAGGCAATGCCAATAAGGTTGTAGAGCGTTTTGGAGCTAAAAAGGATGGTCCATCACTACTTGAACAGCAACCAGGTTTTATCGATAAGCAAGTCCTTGTAAAAAAAGTACGTCGTGGCGATGAAGAAGTGCTTATTATGGTTCGTTGGGAATCTGAAGAAGCATGGAAAAATTGGGAGAAGAGCCCTGAGCATATTGCTGGTCATAAAGCAAATGCAGGTAAGCCTAAACCTGACTTTATCATTGAAAGCGGACAAGATGTTTACTATGTAAAAGGTTAATAAGAATGGGAGGTGTCACAAGTAATTTGTGGCACCTCTTTTTGCTTTGTAAGATATAGCAATATGTGTGAAGAAGTAGGGAAGAAAAGGATGGTAGGCAAGAGGGTGACTCTGTTTGTGTCACACCTCACCTCGCCATGAATGAAGGTTGTACTTTAATGTTTAATAGAAGTTTTATTCCAGCTATTGAAGGCTGAAGTAATATTAAAAGAAATACCGCTCTCATTAATGCATAATCCAGTAAAATTAGTCGGACAGTAATAATAAGCTTCACTTGCCTTAGTAACAGAATCGAAAGTCTTTGTAGAGGCAATATAATCTGTATTTGTAACATCAGTTGGTAAGTCTGCATTGTTAACGGTATTACTGCCGATGCTATGGTGATTAAGAGATAGTATTTGCTTCCCTCGGGCATACATAATGCTGCAATGAGGAGCTTTATAAATCATCGGGGTATGAAGATTCAAACCAGAAGTTAAAGGACTCACTAAAGACAATAATAATAAATCGTCATCGGACACTTTTACAATCTTATATTGCGCCATATAGGCATCCATTTTTTGCTGAAAAGTATCTTCAAAACCAGATGTATCACAAATGGAGTTAGATAGAGTAGATTTAAGTTTGTATGCTGCTAAAGTTTCTTGATAAGCTCGTTGCTCTGCTTGAATAATTAGTTCTTCAATAGATTGTTGTTCGTGTGAAGGCTTTTTAATAGTGATTTCTTCTGCCGCTACATAAATCGTGCAGGAAAAAGTTTCTGTAAGTATTAGTATAGTGTTATTTACTCCATTAGCCATTTCAATCACTCCTAATTTGGAGAATTTTAAAATTAACATAAGGCAAAAACTCCAGATTGTGTCACATATATTACAGATGAATTTTACCTACCTTAAGCGTAACATCTGTCAGGACGCCATTTCAATGGTCAGTTAACGCCAAAAAATGGCGGTCACTAGTATTATCCCGCCATTTTTTATACTACTTTTTAGCAAAAAACTGGCGTGCTATTTGAAAATACCGCCATTATTTGGCGGTATATATGTTTTTATTATCAGTGATAGGTAGAAAAGGTGAATACTAATTCATTTAACTCGTAAATGATAGAATTAATTACCAAAAATATATATAATATTGAATAATATAATTAAGGAGGAAGAGGGCTATTGAAGGATATAGATGGACACATTAATGAATCTTTAGACATAATTATTGAAAATGATGCAATGCTTGGTGATGAATTAAAAACAATGCTTAAAAGCTTTAAAGAAGAAAAAGTAGTTACAGGCTATTCGTTTGGCAAACTATGTTTTTGGCATTATGAAGCATTTGTAGATTGTTTGAATGATGATATTTATAAAGTCGCTGCAGCTATTGAACTTCTAATATTGTCCTATGATATTATTGATGATTTACAGGATAAGGATTCTGATTATATTTGGAGCAAAACACCCGAACTTGCATTAAATGTTGCATTAGCCATGCTCGTTATGTCATCTAAGACTATACATAGCACTACTTTTGAACACAAAAATATGGCCCTTCGATTATTACAAGAATATGCTTTGCGAAGTATTAGTGGCCAGCAGTTAGATGTACTCAATGATTGTCGAGATGAGAAATCATATTTACAAATGATTGACCAAAAATCAGGTTCCCTAACAGCAATGAGTTGTGTTATTGGTGAAGTACTTGCCAAAGGAGAAATGACTGCTGAAATAGAAGAATACGGAAAATATATAGGTATTATTCAACAAATAAAAAATGATATTCAAGGTTTAAAAACATGGGGACCTAAGAATGACCTTATAAATAAAAAATATTCGTTACCAATTATTTATCTAATGTCACAAAATAATAGTGTTTCAAAATATGTGATAAACTATTATAATAAAGATATAGTTACATTTTTGGATAAAAATGCTATAGAAAATGAGCTGAAAAATGGTGGCGCAATACGCTATGCCATTACGATGAAGAACCTCTATAAGCTAAAAGCATTGAATAATCTCGAAAATGTTGCTATAAACAAAGTAGGTAAAGAATACCTAATAAAACTAATGAGATGAGGAGAGATTTTTATGATTAATGTAATTCAGTATCTAGAACAAAACCCTGCACTAGTATCACTGTTAAAAGAACAGAAAGTCGCATTAATTGGTTTTTCAGCAACTGAACAACAGGCTATACTTGACTCATTCGAAGAAGAACTATGCCTACAACAAACAATTTGGAACTAAATATAATTATACGAAAATGGTTTATGCTTGCTATAAGTGTTTACATTCTGCTAGGTTTCTACCTACTATATGTTACTTATAGCAAGCCTTATTTGGGTATAGATATAAAAGAAATAAATGGAAACTGGGTAGTGGAAAAATCATATGGACCATTATTGACTGGGCAAAGAATCTCTGCGAACGATATTATTTTAAACATAGATAATGTTCCAATTGACGCTATTCCTTATGTCAAAGATGATTTTGTTATTAGGGCAGCAAATATGTTAACTATTTTAAAGCCTGATGGTCAAATTATCGATGTTGAGGTAAGTAGTTTAGATTTTACTGACCACTTTTATTTTGTATTGGTAATCCCAGCGTGTTATTATTTTTTAACATTTTTTATTGTCCTTTATTTGTATTGTAAACAAAAAAACACCTCGCTATTAAGATTGCTTATTTTATTTATGCTATCGGTCTCTATAGCCTATCTTAGTAGCGGTGCATCTGGCAGTCTAAACAGTATAGGTATTATCGTCAATCGAGGGAGTATGCTATTATGTTTAGTATTGTTTTTACATTTTTTGAGAAACTATTTTATTTTTTTAAAGGCAAATTGGATACTTTCTAACAATATTAAATTATTTTATCTACTACCGATTATAGCCATGCTATTTGGCTACATTGGTATTATTTATTATGACTTGCATGATTTCCTTTCAAATATTGTTTTAACTGTTTTCTTAATTTTCCTTATTACTATACTTGGCATTTTATTGCTAAGCTATTTTAAATATAAATCACCTCAGTTGAAAATTTTGTTAAATGGCGTAATGATTCCTTTTCTTCCATTCTTGTTTCTTTATGCAATTCCACTTATATTATTTAATCGATATATTCTTTCCGCTGAAATCAGTGCTTTATTTTTATTGTTGATTCCATTTAGCTTTATTTTTACTCAACTAGCGGAACGATTATTTGATATTGAATATCACATTACAAGACTTCGGTACTATGTAATATTCTCTTTAATATTTACTTTGTGGTTTGCTTTTGGTTTGTATTGGATCGCTGGGAAATTTTTAACGATGACTGTGATATCAGGTATTTCATTGTTTACTTTTTTATCGTTGGTTGTTCTTTTCTACATAAAAGAGAAGGTCGATTATCGCAAGCGTAAAATATTGTTTTCTACTAAAGGTGATTATATACATCAGTTATATATTGCTGTAGATAGAATCGGCAAAACGATTAAATTAGATGAGCTTCTAGAAAGGTTTGCACAAGAGGTTTCACTGCACCTTGAGCTTGAGCATGTATTTGTATTAACCTATGACTATGACACAAATCAATTTACTTCAATGGTTGAGGGAAAGATTCCTATAAATCCTATGTTAATGGAAGATTTAAGATTAGGAGAAATACGGAAACTTGACAAAGTCTATCTAGCTTTCCTCCATCAAGATGCTCATTACAAAAGAGCCTTAGTATTGGGGCATAATAATTCAATTCATTTAAAAGAAGAAGAGCTACTATGGCTCGAGTTGCTCCTGTTATATGTAAATAATTTTATAGAAAATACAAAAATGGTGGAAGAACTGTTAGAGGAACTAAAGCATATGAAGCAAGCAGATGATGGTCAATTACCTTGGCTAAACAAACTACTGTGGTTAAGGTTTGAAGAGGAAAAATATCAATTAGCTCAAGAATTGCATGATACGAACTTACAAGAGCAACTCCATATTGCTCGAGAAATAGATGTCTTAATAAATGCAAAAGATACAGTAGAAATCCAACAAAAACTTGTAAAGATTCATCAACAAATGGTTACATCTTTACACGATTTAAGAGCTTATTGTGAAAATTTGAAACCCCCGCTATTAGACACACTAGGGCTAAATGCAGCCTTAGAAAAACTCATTCGAAAAGTAACAGAAAGAGCTAGTTTTTTGTTAATCTATACAATCGATCGCCTCTATCTAGAGGATGAGCGAATGAACTTAATGATTTACCGTCTATTTCAAGAATTACTCAACAATGCTATGAAACATTCCTATGCGACAACAGTTGAAATTCATCTTAAGGAAATGGACAATGGATTTGAAATCATTTATCAGGATGATGGGGTAGGCTGTAATGTAAATGATATTATAGTGGCAGAATCGATGGGGATTCGTGGTATGCAAGAGCGTGTAAAAGCCTTTAATGGACACTTTTACATGGATACCCATATTAATAAAGGGATGTCTATTAGAATTACAGTAAAAGAAGGAAGTGACACACTTGATAACGATGCTCATAGTGGATGATCACCCAATTGTGTTAGAGGGAACAAAAAATCTATTTAAAGAAAATGAAGATATTTTAGTGGATACAGAAAGTGATGCAACTTCTGTCATTCCAAAAATTAAAAACAAGCCATATGATATTTATCTTATTGATATCAATATGCCTTTAGAAAATGGCATTCATTTAGCTCGAAATATTAAAGCTCTTCAGGTGGATGCGTCGATTATCCTTTATACAGGGGATGATATTACGGATTATTATCCACTCATTTTGGAAAGAAAGATCGAGGGGATTTTAGCGAAGACAGCATCTAAAGAGCAAATATTACGGACGGTTCGAGCCATTGCCAATGGTGAAATTGTGTTACCAAAAAATTTCTTAGATTTTCTTGATAATCGCTTTAAACTGCAGGATGCAAAGCTCGATATACATTTAAATGAAAAAGAAAAGAAAATTTTAAGATTGATTGCTAAAGGGCATACAAATAAAGCAATAGCGATCGAGTTAAATATTCCTCAGCGAACAACTGAAAGATATTTAACACAGTTATTTTCCCTACTCAATGTAGATTCACGTACAGAAGCAGTAAACCTTGCAGAACGAATGAATTTACTCTAGTTTTAGAATGTGGTACAATATATAAAATTATTGTTATATTTTACTATAAAAGGGTATTTTAGGTGAATACCAAGAGGCATTGCCTATAATTAGAATAATTTTCTGTATTTATAATTCTAAATACCTATTATGTGTATTAAACACCGCCATTTTTTGGCGGTGTTTTTGTATTACCGCCAAATCACGCCAAAAAATCTAGCGAAGTCCGCCAAAAAAGTGGCGTAAACACAACATTGAAATGGTGGTATAAGTACTGGTACGCTTAACTTAATCGTGGTTAAGTTTATTTGCCATAGTGCGTAATAGTGTAAGTGTATGGTTCATTAATTAATAAATTATTAATTTGTTTATATAGTAGAAAGTGGATTTTTTTGTAATGTTACTAGCTAGACAGCATATTCAAGATAAAACTTTAATAAAGGTAGGCGTATAATTTGAAAGTAGAACTTGAAAATTTAATCTCTATAGATGAATCTAATAAAGATCAAGTCATTAAAGTTTATAATCGCTATGGTATTTTGGTAGGTGCGCCTGAAATCAGAAAAAGAAATTTGAAGGCATCTTTTAATCCTATTTTTACTTTAAATGAAGATGTGACGTATGAGCAGGTGGCAGCATTATATAAATCATTGGAACATGAATTAGGGATTGTCTCTATTGGAGAACGTTTTTACTTTGATTTTTCGGAGAGCGAGTATGAACAAGCGCCATTATTTACTTTAAATTCTACGGGGAATTCCCCAGAGATGTTTGTAGATGATAAAGGGACTTTATTTTCTATCAGTACGTATTGTAAGCAGTGTGGTCTAATGGAAAAAGAGCAACTCTCACCATTAGTCATTGATACTTCGCAAATGAAAGATCGTCATTTAGTCCATGTAAGTGGGTACTGGGTAGCTTCCGAAGAATTAGTGGCACTAATGAAGCAAGCTAAAATTGAGGGCTATGAACTATTGGAAGTAATGCATAGCGGATCAGAAGTTGGAAAACAGCCTGCATATCAAATAATCCCAACACAGATAATGCCTGGATGTAGCGCTGAAAGAATTAAACTGTATTTTGCTACTGAACAACCACCTTGCAAATGTGGGTTAAGCGGTGTCATTAATGGTCCTGATATTTATGATCGTAACGATATAATAACTTTAAGTGGTGATGTATTTTATTCGTCTGAATGGAGTCATGATGGCAGATATCTGTACAGAAAAACACTATTTAGTAGAAAGTTCAGGGAGTTAATTATTAATAATCGTATTTCTAGAGAAGTTAGAGGAGAAAAAGATCAAAACTTTGGACCGAAAGATTGGTTATTTGACCCAGTATTATTAAAATAGTCTGAAGAATGAAATATCAGAGGGTTGGAGAGTGCTGATGTTGTTTAGAAAAATACTACCTATAATAGCTATTTTATTTATTGTTGCATTAGCACTTTCAAATTACTTCAATAAATCGGATGAAGCATCTATTCGACTAGCTCGTGATATTAAGTGTTTACTGATGCTATAAATGCCGAAATATATGAATATACTCCTCTATTTCACGTAATTATGGTATGATGTGAAAAAACAATTCGTGAATGTATTTTGAGGTGAAATTTTGATAAAAAAATGGGCATTTCCATTAGCAATAGTAACGCTAATCGCTTTTTTTATGTTGCGGTTAACATATCAGGGTGAGACAATTTTTAATTTTGATACAAAAGTGGCAGACATATTATTTGGTAATCCGTTTATCGAAGCTTTTCATTATATCGGTGAGCCGAGTTTTGTCATTACCGTTGCGCTTATATTAATGGTGTATTTAGCATGGAGGGTAAAAAATTACCGAGGCATGCTATTTGTTTTGTTAACATTTGCAGGAGGTAATGTACTGAATCAATTGCTAAAAAAATGGATTCAACGACCTCGACCAGAAATAGAAGATCAATTAACATCGTTTAGTTTTCCATCAGGACATGCTATGTCAGGCATTTTGTATTTGTTTACCGTTGCTTATTTGTTATCTGAAAATAACAGCAAAGCACGTCAAATACAGCTTTGGGTAGGGGCAATTGCACTGACAATACTTATTGGTCTATCACGTATAGCAGGTGCGCGCCATTTTGCTTCTGATGTACTAGCTGGCTGGTGCGTCGGTTACACATGGTTTATCATTTGTGTACTTTGGTATGAGCGACGTAAACGATTATATAAAAAGAATACTATAAAACAATAGTACTAATGTGAGCAGTACCCTTCAAAGGGTGCTGCTCTTTTTAGTAGTGCTAGTCGAATGACGTGCCTATGAGAAGTGAAGTGGATTTTTACGTAATAGAATAGCGTAATATGGCGTGTGCTTTTGCGGACAGTCCTTTATTGGGACTACTTCCTTTATATGAGAAAATTATTAAGTTTTTGTATAGAATATTTACCTAGTAAAAAAGAATTGCTTCTAGGAAACTTTTAAGCTAAGATGAGTACAATAAGAAAAAGAGAAAAGGAAGAAGGACTTGGAAGGATCAATATTATTCGCCTTAGGGTTAACCCTTTTTGCTGGACTTGCAACAGGAGTAGGGAGCTTAATAGCATTTTTTACATCACGCACAAATACAAAATTTTTATCGATAGCCCTTGGATTTTCCGCTGGTGTTATGATCTATGTATCACTTGTGGAAATATTCGTAAAAGCAAAAGATGCTTTAACGAATGCTTTAGGTACAACTAACGGTTATTGGTTGACGATAGCAGGTTTCTTTGGCGGAATGTTATTTATAGCATTGATTGATAAATTTATTCCAAAATCGACTAATCCCCATGAGGTTAAGCTTGTTGAAGATGTTAATGCCGTAAAACCACAGGTAGATGAAAACCATCTGATGAAGATGGGGGTTTTCACTGCTCTTGCCATTGGGATTCATAATTTCCCTGAAGGTATTGCGACGTTTATGTCCGCAATAAACGATCCGAATGTTGGTATTGCTATTGCAATTGCTGTAGCCATTCATAATATACCAGAGGGAATTGCTGTATCAGTACCTATTTTTTTTGCTACAGGCAATCGTAGAAAAGCGTTTAAACTATCTTTTTTATCAGGGTTAGCAGAGCCTGTTGGTGCGCTAGTAGCATATTTGCTATTAATGCCTTTTTTAACAGACGTCATGTTTGGGATTGTATTTGCCGGTGTTGCCGGAATTATGGTCTTTATATCATTAGATGAGCTACTCCCCGCTGCACAGCGCTACGATGAAACACATTTATCGATGTATGGATTAGTTGCAGGAATGGCTGTAATGGCTATTAGTCTAGTATTATTAGCATAATTAAATGAAAAAGGAATCTAGTCAATGGATATCGGCTAGATTCCTTTTTTTATACTTCTATTAATTTTTTAACTGTTTCCAAGCAATCATAAAAAGTGTTAAATGGCTCATAAGGAACTTGTAAATCTTTACAGTGGTCAAGTAACTGTTCTCTAGCTAATACTAAATCCGCTTGTTTAGCAGCTTCAAAATCAGAAATAGAGTCACCAATAACAATTTTGAAATGATCGGGCTGTGTCACTTTACGCATGACAGTTGGTTTACAGCAACCGCAACTTTGAGTTGTAAACTTTGCACATTGTGCATCGCAGCTATTTGGATAAACAATAGTAATCTGCTCTCCAGAAAAGTCAGCACTATTGCAATAAACCCCTGAAAATGGACCAAACTTTTCAAGCATTGGTTGTATGAAAAAATCGACCCCTCCGCTGACAATATAAAATGAAATATTGTGTTCCTGTGCATAATGAACGAATTCTCTAAAGCCTTCACGAATTACAGCGGTCTCCAGTAAATATTGAATGATGTCATCTTTTTGGTTAGTCGATAATAGTTCAAACATAGCTGTAATGCCGTCTTTAAAGCTTATTGTTTGGGCCATCATCGCCTTCGCAATTTTTTCAGATTGTTCAGGGACAAAATGCGTCATAAGTGAGACGATATTATCTGTTTCGGTTATAGTACCGTCAAAGTCGCAAAATATAATTGGTTTCAAGTTACAGCCTCCTTCAAGAAAAAACGCCTACTTTGAAGTAGACGTTGTAAATTTATATTACTTGTACACCATGCTCATCGGCCTTCGTTAGAATGATATGATGTTCTGGGAATTTTGCTTGCATTGTTGCAACAAAGCCTTCGGCAATAGCAGTAGGGATGATGGAAATTAGTGTTGGACCAGCTCCACTTAATGCTGTACCATAAGCACCATTTGCTTTTGCAGCTTCTTTAATCTCCGCATATTGTGGTATTAATGTTGAACGGAAAGGCTCATGGAACAAATCAGCTTCCATATAGTGCCCAGCACGTTCAAAATCTCGAACCATTAACGATGCAGCTAGCATATTTGCATTTGCAGAAGCACGTACTGCATAAGCCCGATCAAATTGTTTTGGTAAGACCGAGCGTGACTCACTCGTTTTCAACTCCACATCAGGGACATAAACAACAAATGAAGCATTGATATCATTGACATGGAAAGTATCTACAATACCGTTTTCATCCATTGAAGATATAGTCAAGCCTCCAAGTACTGAGGCAGTAGCATTATCAGGATGCCCTTCAATCTGAGAAGATAGATTTAACTTGTCTTGCACAGTTAACTTCAAATCGCATAATTGGTTGGCTAGTTCAATACCTGCAACTATAACGGCTGCACTACTGCCCAAACCACGAGCTAAAGGAAGTTCGCTTGCCATTTCAACACGGCAAGTAGGTAAATTCTTCTTATACTGATCAGCGATTTTTTTGGCAATAATGTATAGTAAATGTTGCTCAAGCTCAAATTCACTAGGACCGTTGTCATCGAGATGTATAATCTCCCAACTATCCTGTAGGGAAACATCTAATTTCAAGTAAAGAGACAAGCCGAGTCCAATAGAATCAAAGCCAGGGCCTAAATTGGCTGTGCTCCCAGGAACGGTGATTTGCCACTTTTTACTCATAGTACGCCCTCGATATATTTGCGGATTTCTTCTTCATCATTTTTTAGAGCAACAACGTCTACTGTTGAAACGTTCATTGCCGTGTCAGGATCTTTTAAGCCGTTACCAGTAAAGACTGTCACGACTTTTGAGCCTTTGACAATTTTACCGTTTTCAACAGATTTAATAACACCTGCTAATGATGCAGCTGAACCAGGCTCAACAAAAATGCCTTCCGTTCCTGCAATTAGCTTATAAGCTGCTAAAATTTCTTCGTCTGTTACAGAGTCAATAATGCCGCCAGACTCATCTCGTGCTGCTTCAGCATACTGCCAGCTAGCAGGGTTACCGATACGGATAGCTGTTGCAACTGTTTCTGGGTTAGCGATTGGTTCACCTTTTACAATTGCTGCGGCACCTTCTGCTTCAAAGCCGTACATTTTTGGTAAACCTGAAGCTTTGACATCATTATATTCTTTAAAGCCTTTCCAGTAAGCAGTAATATTTCCTGCGTTACCTACTGGAATGCATAAATAGTCTGGAGCAGATCCTAAAGCATCTACAATTTCAAAAGAAGCTGTTTTTTGCCCTTCAATGCGATATGGGTTAACTGAGTTAACAAGTGCTACAGGTGTTGTTTCACTCACTTGACGCACGATGTTTAATGCATCATCGAAATTACCATCAATTTCAATTATTTTTGCACCATACATTGTCGCTTGTGCTAATTTACCAAGGGCTACTTTCCCTTTAGGAATCACAACAATAGATTGGATACCTGCACGTGTTGCATAAGCTGCAGCAGCCGCTGAAGTATTGCCTGTTGAGGCACAAATAACACATTTACTACCGTCTTCAATAGCCTTGGCTACGGCAAATACCATACCACGATCTTTGAAAGAACCAGTTGGATTTGCACCTTCTATTTTACCATACAGCTCAATACCAAGCTGTTTAGAAAGATTAACTAAATGTATAAGAGGCGTATTGCCTTCGTTTAATGTTAGAGCAGGTGTATTTTCTGTTACGGGTAAAAATTGTTTATATTCTTCAATAAGGCCTTTCCACATAACGTAACGATCTCCTTTTGTTCTTATAGAAAGAACAGTTGTTTTTGTATAAGAGACATTTTAACGCAAATGACCATCTATTTTCAATAGCAATTAATAAATTGTCTAAACAATTCGGTCATTTGAATTTTACTTGTCACTTTCTTGAAACAACTGTATAGTAAACTCGTAATGTAAAGTCAAGTGTAAAGACAGGTGGTTAAGATGACAACAATTAAGCAAGAACAATCTATATCACGTAACAAGCTTTTGGGTGTAGCAGGTGTTGGCTGGCTCTTTGATGCAATGGACGTCGGTATTTTATCTTTCGTTATTACAGCGCTCGCGGTAGATTGGGATTTAACTAAAAGTCAGATGGGTTGGATTGGCAGTGTTAATTCTATAGGAATGGCAGTTGGCGCACTCATCTTTGGTATTTTTGCAGATAAAGTCGGTCGTAAGCAAGTGTTCATGTGGACGCTTATATTATTTTCTGTGGCAAGTGGTATTTCGGCATTTACAACAACTTTAATCGCATTTATGGCATTACGCTTTTTAGTAGGGATGGGGCTCGGTGGAGAGCTACCGGTAGCATCTACTCTTGTTTCTGAAAGTGTGGAGGCAAAGGAACGTGGAAGAGTAGTGGTATTACTAGAGAGCTTTTGGGCAGCAGGCTGGCTTATTGCCGCACTGATTTCTTATTTTGTTATCCCGACATGGGGCTGGCGTGTCGCTTTGTTGTTAACAGCAATTCCAGCAGTGTACGCTATATACCTGCGTTGGCATTTACCCGATTCACCACAGTTTACTGCGAAGGCTGAATCTAAAAAACGTAGCATTTTTCTCAACATACGTGATGTATGGTCGAAAAAATATGCCCGTTCGACACTTATGCTATGGGTGCTATGGTTTACAGTAGTATTCTCGTATTACGGTATGTTTTTATGGTTACCGAGTGTAATGGTCGGAAAAGGTTTTGATATGATTACTAGCTTTAAGTATGTGTTGATTATGACTTTAGCTCAGCTTCCGGGTTACTTTACAGCGGCATGGTTTATTGAAAAATTTGGACGCAAATTTGTACTTGTTTCCTATTTAACTGGAACCGCTGTAAGTGCTTTCATTTTTGGTAATGCAGAAACAATGGCGGTGCTATTAACATCTGGGATGCTATTATCATTCTTTAATTTAGGCGCGTGGGGTGCACTCTATGCTTATACACCAGAACAGTACCCAGCCGTTATTCGTGGTACAGGTGCAGGAATGGCTGCCGCAGTTGGACGAATTGGCGGTATTTTTGGTCCATTATTGGTAGGATCATTACTAACAGCAGGCTATGATATCGGTTTTATTTTTGCAATTTTTTGTGGTGCTATCATTATAGGGGTTATTGGTGTCATATTTTTAGGCACAGAAACGAAACAAATGGAACTGGAATAGTAAACATAAGGAAAGTCTTGGGTTCAATTTGAATCCAAGACTTTTTTGAAATCTGCTTTATTAAATACATAAAAATTATGTTTTATTTATTTTTATGCACTTGTTTCTAAAATATGTTAAAATTTCA
The DNA here is from genome assembly GCF_016350185.1 of Lysinibacillus sp. C5.1. Lineage (NCBI taxonomy): Bacteria > Bacillati > Bacillota > Bacilli > Caryophanales > Bacillaceae > Lysinibacillus > Lysinibacillus sp. C5.1. The sequence goes on along the minus strand of NZ_CP066226.1, from coordinate 4,275,624 downwards.
ATTCGTAGATTACTTGTTATCCAACTACTAAGTTGATAAAGATACTTTGGATATGATAAATATAGAGATTTTATGTCATTTTATTATGAACTAGTGCGTTAGTGTGTTAATACATTAAAGATTTTTCTGAAAAGTCATTGTATTCAAATTGCAATCATGATACTGTATTTTTAATCGAATTTAGAGTCAGTAGGGAATAATCTCCATTCGTGATAATTTCTTTGAAAGAAAGGTTGTTAGGAATGAGTATAAATGAAAATATAAAGAAAAGATTTGTAAGACTGTCAAAAGGACAACGTAAAGTTGCGCAATTTGTTATGAGTAATCCAACGGTTGTTATTGCTAATGGGGCAGCTGAAGTAGGTAGACAGGCAAATGTTAGTGAATCAACCGTTATTCGTTTTTGTTATGCGATGGATTTGTCAGGTTATGTGGAGCTACAAGAAGAGATTAGAAGTTATTTAAACTCACAACATGAAAGTGTTCCTCTTCAACCAGCACATACGGCGAGCAAGCAAAGAACTTCAAGCTTTGCTAAAATCATGCAACGTGATATGCAAAACATACAAGATACAATACATCTTGTGAACGATAAGGTGCTTCAAAAAAGCTCTAAATGGATGCATGAAGCAGATACAGTTTATATTTTAGGTACAAGACAAGCAGCCTCTATTGCTAATTGGTTATCGTATACGTTGAAAACTTTACGACCAAATGTAAAGCAACTACGTACAGATTCAGATGATCTCGTTCAACAAATCAACAGCATGAGCGAACGTACTACGTTAATTGTTTTTTCATGTGATAAACATTCCAATGATGTGAAAACGATTGTTGAAATAGCGAAAATGAAAAAAGTGAAAATTATTGCTATTACCGGATCGGCGTTGTCACCAATAAGAGACTATGCAAGTGCCCTATTTGCATTAGGTTTAAAAAATCAATCCTCTTTAGATATGGTACCTGTTCTATTTTCATTTATGCATGCTCTTATTGAGGAAATGGTTAGTCATGATAAAGAGCGATACACTCAATATCAACAATCATATGAACAAGTAGAAAATAACTTATTATTTTTAGATGTAGCAAGAGAAAAGCAAGTATTTTAATCAAGTATAGCGTATAGATGGAGTAATAGGCTCATCTATACGTTTTTGGTTCTAAGGTCTAGAAAAGTAAAAAGATGTCCAACTAAAATATTAGACATCCTTGAAAAAACAATTTATAAAATTTTACTTAAACTATATTCAGCCTTGAATGTATCATTCAGTTTAATAGCATTAACGCGAGTTCCTTCGTGTTCAAAGCCTAGTTTTTTAAATAGCTGTAATGCGGCATCATTATGCTCCATAACGGATAATTCGAGGCGAGAGATATTTCTTTGGTTAGCCCAGTCTTCCACTGCCTTCATAAGTGCTGAGCCAATCCCTTTTCGTTGGTGTTCTTCTTTCACGGCCAAGTGGACTGAGGCAACATGCTTGGCTTTAGAGTGCTTATAACCATGAATTACTGCATAACCTGCAAACGTGCCATTTAAAATGCAAAGCAAAATTGTGCGGTTTTTTAATTGCTTCCAATAAGCTAGGTTTTTTCTAAGTTGTTGTACAGTTAGCTCTAACTCATTTTCAACATTATACAAAAATTCAGTTTGTTGAAGGATTTCTTCTTGTAAAAGAATAAATGCTCTAGCATCTGATGCTTCAATCGCTCGGATTATGTACGCAGAAGTATTTTCGTTATTTTCAGAAATATGATCCGTCGATATTTTCTCCTGTGTGCGAGAAAATGTGACACTTGTGCCTAATTTGACATCTATGACATAATAACCTGCATTTGTCCAAGATAAAAAATGCGTAAGAGGAGGCTTTGTTTTTTTCCACCAGCTCTTATTTAAATAAGCAGCATTGGGTAAGGCTTGTCCCATAATGTTTTCTAATGCGCTAAAGGATAAAGTAATTTCACTTTGCGAAGCCACGTCAAAATAGCTTGCCAAAGGAATATACTTTTTTTCCATCTTCTTTGTCATCACAATCCCCATTCCTGTAATTCCTAAAAATTTTGACTACATGATAATAGCATAAAATTATCGTTTCTTGTATAAAAATCACAACTATCTATCTATCTAAAATAAGGAAATTTATGTTTAACAAAGGAAATCAAAAAAATCCATGGTAAAAAATAGATAAACTATTAAATGGAGTGAAATACTTTTATTATAGTATAGTGTAGCGTTAATGAACAACAACATAGTTTTCAAAAGGAGCGTATGATGAAAGTTTTACTTTATATCATGTTCTTTCATAAATTATGTTAAAATAAATGAAAATGTAGAAGTCATTTAGGAGGAAAAGTATTAATGAGCAAAGTTTTAGTTTTCGGACATAAAAATCCTGATACAGATACAATTACATCTGCAATTGTATACGCATATTTAAAGCAACAAATAGGAGTAGAAGCTGAAGCAGTACGTCTTGGCGAATTAAATAATGAAACAAAATATGCACTAGACAAATTTGGCTTTGAGGCACCGCGTGTTATTTCTTCTGTAGTAGGGGAAGCGGAAAAGGTTATCCTTGTAGACCATAATGAATTCCAACAATCGGCTGATGGCATTGAGGAAGTACAAATTACAGAGGTAATTGATCACCATCGTATTGCAAACTTCCAAACAGCTGACCCATTGTATTACCGTGCTGAACCAGTTGGTTGTACAGCGACTATTTTAAATAAAATCTTTAAAGAAAATGATGTTGTAATACCAGCAAATATTGCAGGGTTAATGTTATCAGCTATTATTTCTGACACATTACTGTTCAAATCACCAACTTGTACACAACAGGATGTCAAAGCTGCGGAGGAACTTGCAAAAATCGCAGGTGTTGATGCTGCGGACTATGGACTAGCAATGTTAAAAGCAGGCGCTGACCTTTCAGATAAATCTTTAGAGGATCTTTTATCTTTAGATGCAAAAGAGTTCCAGTTTGGTGAATATAAATCTGTCGTTGCCCAAGTGAATGCTGTTGATATTAACGATGTGCTTGGACGACAAGAAGAATTAGAAATTCTTTTAAATAAAAATGTTGCTGACAATGGTTTAGATCTATTCTTCTTCGTTGTAACAGACATTTTAAACAATGATTCAACAGCTGTTGCAATTGGACAAGTAGCAGAAGCGGCAGCAAAAGCATTTGGTGCAGAGCTGACAAACAACCGTGTTGTTTTACCAGGTGTTGTATCTCGTAAAAAACAAATCGTTCCAGTATTAACGGATGCTTTAAAATAAAATAGCGTATTGTCCAAACTCAAGAACGAGGTTGAGACAAATAGAAAAAGTGTTAGATTGAATGCCATCAATTTAACACTTTTTTTGCTATGCCATGATGTCTGCGTCTTGCGTTTTGTGCGTTCACGCTATCATCAACTAGTGCCTTATTAATCAAGTTTTAGTGGTTGAACTGCTGGACCTTCTAACACTTCTCCTTGGGCATTAAAACGGGAGCCATGACAGGGGCAATCCCATGTTTCATCCGCTTCATTCCACTTTGTTTTACAGCCTAAATGCGTACAAGTCGGAGCATTTCCATTTTTAATATAACCTGTGACCAGTTCCTTTGCCACGAAGCCTCCGACTTTCAGCATTTGCATAAACTGCGCACCAAATTTTGTACGTGCAGGCGAATAAAGCGTACTTGCATCGTTGTTCTTCGCAGTACCTGTAATAAGTGAAGACAGTAAATCCCCAGCGACGAATGAATTTGAAATCCCCCATTTGCGATATCCTGTTGCGATAAAGACATTTGGTAAGGACTGCGTAATTTTTCCGACATAAGGTACCATGTCGGGTGTTTCGATATCTTGAGCCGACCATCTATAAAGTGGCTCCTGCCCAAAGTGTACTTTCATTTCATTTTGAATAGCATCGTAAAAGGGCTTCGTATTGGTCGTTTCACCTGCGATATGATTAGCCCCACCGAGAAGTAAATAGTGCTCATCGTTTATAGTAGTCGTTCGAATAGAACGTGAAGGAAAATCAACTGATAGATACTGCCCTTGGTACGTTTCCATTATTTTACTGGCAACCATATAAGATCGGTTATTCGAAAGCTTTAGGAGTTGTAATCCTTTGAAGGCTTCAATTGGGTAATGCGTGCACAAAACAAGCTTATTATATTGAACCGATATATTTTTTTCGGTATGTAAGTCATTTTGTGCTATCCGTAATTGCTGGACACGTGTGTTTGCATATAGTTTCGCGCCCATTGATAATGCCTCTTTTATAAGAAAGTTACTTACAATTACAGGGTTTATTTGAGCTTGCTGCGATATGCTAAGTGCCTTTGTAATAGGGAAAGGGAGCTCCGTTTCAGAAGTAATCTTTGCCTTTACATTTAATACTTTATAGGCATTCCACTCTTTTAATAATTGTGAGTAGCCTTCTTTTGTTTGACAATACAGGTATGAGTCAACTGGCCGAATGGACTCTTTAGGAAGGAATTGTAATGCTTTCTCTACAGCATGTTGATTTAAATGATAATAGAGTCTAGCATCGTTTACAGAAAGCTTTTCGAGAAGATTTGCGTAGACTAAGCCATGCTGTGCAGTTAGTTTACCTGTTGAATGACCAGTCGTACCATGACTTAGCTTTGAATTGGCCTCTAGTAGTACAACATCGACACCTGCTTTTGCTAATACATAAGCGGTATATAGTCCAGTCAATCCTCCTCCAATAATACAAACATCACATTTAGTCGAAGCTGTTAAAGATGGCAAGGAAACCGAGTCGGTTGTTGCAAGCCAAAGAGATTGTGTCATACATAACCCTCACAGTGTTTTTACGTTCAGTATGGAGATAGCTTTGAAAATTTATGCAATGAAGCATAAAAATTGCTCGAAGAGAGCATGTGTCGTTACAATGTAGCAAAAGGAGCGTGTTTTTTATGAAAATCGAAATTTGGTCAGATTATGTTTGTCCTTTTTGCTACATTGGCAAAAAACAATTGGAAAAGGCAATTCAGGATACAGGGTTTGAGGGCCAAGTGGAGCTTGTTTATAAAAGCTATCAACTTGACCCGACAACACCAGCGGATACGAATGAGTCTATCTACGAATCTTTGTCTCAGAAATATAGTATGACATTAGAAAAAGCGAAAGAAATGACACAAGGTGTGGCAGCTCGCGCAAAAGAAGTAGGCTTACATTATAATTTTGATCAGATGATGGCAGAAAACACATTAAAAGCACATCGACTTGTGAAATGGGCTGAACAACAGGGTGACGCTAGTGAATTAGTTGAAGCGCTGTTACATGGCTATTTTATCGATGGAAAGCGCATTAGTCATGATGAGGTATTAGTGGCAATCGCAGAACAAGTTGGTTTCAAGCGTGAGGATATTGAAAAGGTTCTTGCTAGTGATGAATTTAAAGGTGATGTGGAAGTAGATATACAGGAAGGGCTTCAGCTTGGTGTACGAGGTGTTCCATTCTTTGTGCTTAATCGTAAATACGGTATTTCAGGAGCACAACCGCAAGAGGTGTTTGAAAATACTTTGCGTAAAGTAGCGGAGGAAGAAGGCTTACAACCAGGGTTAAAGATGGAAGGCTCTGGAGATGCAGGCGTTTGTACAGATGATAGTTGTCAGATCTAACTTGCTTCTGTAACCTTTATAAATGTTGAATTGACACAACCAAGTTAAAGGGCTCCGGCTGATGTTTCAGATTTGAAAGAGGAGCGATTCGAGCAAATTCGAAAAAAATTGGACGCAATTACGCTTAGGCGTAATTGCGTTTATGCATTTTACTCACAATGATTCAGTCAAAAGTCTGAGGCTCCTAACGTTGACTTTTGATCGGAATTTTTTTATTATAAGGATATATCTTGAATTCGAGATATTAATTTAGGAAACTCAAGGGAGAAATTATATAATGAACGTATTAGTAGTAAAAGCTAACAACCGCCCAGACGGAATTTCAACAAAAATGTACGACACTTTCATGGAAAACGTACAAAATGTAAACGTAACAACATTCGATGTATTTGCTGAAGATATGCCATACTTCGGTCAAGATCTTTTCAATGCATTCGGTAAAGTTCAAAACGGTGAAGAATTATCTGACATTGAATCTCGTCTTTTAGCTGCAAAACAAAAAGCGATGGATGCACTAACTGCAGCAGATGTAGTTGTATTTGCTTTCCCATTATGGAACTTAACAATTCCAGCGACATTACAAACTTTCATTGACTATGTATATCAAGCTGGTTTCACGTTTAAATATGATGAAAACGGTCAATTAGTTAGCCTAATGACTGATAAAAAAGCTGTAATCTTAAATGCTCGTGGTGGTTACTATTCTGCACCAGAAGCACAACCTATGGAAATGTCTGTAAACTATATTAAAAATGTAGTAGGTGGCGTATTCGGTATGGAAATTATTGAAGAAGTTATTATTGAAGGTCATAATGCTTCACAAGATAAAGCAGAAGAGATTATTGCAAACGGCCTAGAAGCAGTTAAAAAAGTAGCAAAATCTCTACAAACTGTAACTGCGTAAGTAATTATTTTTTATTAAAGAGGCTGGGACATAACTAGCTTTGATTAGTGAGAAATCCGAATTTGAATTTATTCAAATTCGGATTTCTCTGTTTTTTTATGTTGTCTCCATATAGCTTTTAGCTAATGGCTGTGAATTTTCTTAAATTCACAGCCATTAATGCGAGACCCATCTCGTTATCAACCTTCGATTTTCCTCGTACAGAAAATCGAGTGAAACGCAAATTAGCCTTCAAGAATCCAAAAACGGGTTCCACGTCAATTTTGCGTTGACGATAAATGGTACTCGTTTTTTCTTCTGAAAGCTTTGTTCTCACATGTTCTTTTTGTTGTTCCCACTTCTCATTCACTGTTAACTTTCGATTCGTTCCTTCTTTTGCTTTTGTACAGAATGAACGGAGGGGGCAGTCGGAACAGTCTTCACATTCGTATACCTTAAACTCACGCGTGTACTCATACTTATCCGTTTTCGTGGTACGATATTTAAATTCAAGCTGTTGTTGGTTTGGGCAAGTATATCGATCATTTTCTTCATCATAAGCCCAGTTCCCTGTATTGAATTCGTTTTGCTTATACGGTTTCCTCTGTTCTTTTACATACATGTTGTATGTGATTAAGGCTTCTCGCTTACGGTTCACAAGGATATCATCATAATTTTGTTCGCTTCCATATCCAGCATCTGCTACGATATGTTTTGGTAACTTCAAATAATGTTGTTCGATTTCATCCAAAAATGGGATTAATGTACGTGTATCCGTTGGATTCGAAAAAATGCTGTAGGCAAGCGCATACTGACCCTCTGTTGCTACTTGTATGTTATAACCTGCCTTCAATTGACCATTTTTCATATAGTCATCTTTCATACGCATAAATGTCGCATCCGGGTCTGTTTTCGAGTAACTATTTCGTCCGTCAAAGATTTCGAAGTCTCTTTGATATTTTAGTTTGCGTTCCATATAGTCGATTAATTGTTTGCGCGTTTGCTTTGGGAATTTTCGTTCCTTTCTTAAAGCCTTTCGCTCTGCCACATCCGATGAGTCCCCAATTTTTCGATCGTATTCAGAAATCACTTCATCTACTTTTTTGACCATTTGGTCAAGGTCTTCCAATGCTAATTCCTGTTCATTTTCCCGTTCCATTTCGGGTATGATTTCTTTTTCAAGTAGCTCATTGTATAGCTGGTTGGACTTTTCAATGAGTCCGTTATGATATTTCTCAATCGACTTTTTCCAAACGAATGTAAATTTATTTGCATTCGCTTCAATTTTTGTTCCATCAATAAAAATCGCTTCCTGATTAATTAATTCTTCCTGTACCAGCTGGCAGCGGAATTGAACGAAGCATTGTCGAATCAACTCTTTGACTTCTGAGTGGACACGGAATCGGTTGATTGTGCGATAGGTTGGTTCATACCCTTGTGCTAGCCACATCATCCGAAGACTATCTTTTAAAAGCGCCTCCATTCGGCGCCCTGAGAAGACGGATTGCGTGTAGGCACATAAGATAATTTTAAGCATCATGCGTGGATGATAGGCAGGACAGCCCTCATTTCGAAGAAATGGTTCAAACGCTTCGGGCGGGATACTTTCGACTAAATGATGGACATGGAAGGCAATGTCATTCTTTTGTAATTTCATTTCTAAATCTAAAGGCAAAACTAATTGATTCATGTTATAATTTTTGAACATAAGAACCCTTCTTTCAGAGATTTGGTATGTGGTGTACTTTTATCTTATCAGAAGTGGTTCTTATTTTTATGTAAAAATAATCAAAGCCGTTGAAATTTTACGATGAGTAAAATTTCAACGGCTTATTAGTTTTTAGAGGAGGGTTTTGTCCCAGCCTCTTTTTATTGGTCTTTTAGAGGTATGGCAGATGTATGAAGGTCTGACATATTGGTGTTGCACGCTTATCAAGAATTTACATAAAATAACATACTGTGAAAAATCAAATTTAAAATGATAAGAATATATGAATTGGTTGTAAAGTGTTCTGCTATTAGTTTAAAAGTACATACAATTAGGTCTAAATATTCAGTGAAATTAATGATTAGTATAATATAATAGAAATCGTAGGAAAATATTAGATTTATAAGGAGGTTGTTACATGAATAAGAAAATAATTACTACAGTATTAGCCTTGTTATTTGTTCTTTTTACTGTTATTCCATTTAACGTTTCTGCTAGTGCTGCATCCAATGATGTAACGCGTGGAGATTATGTAAAAGAACTAGTAGAAAGCTTGAACATCGAGCTTGGTGACGGATCATCACTTGCTTTTACGGATGTTCCTAAGGACCTAGCACCCTATGTGGAAAAAGCGGTAGAACTAAAGCTAATTAAAGGCAAGACTGCGACATTATTTGGCACAAATGATAAATTAACTCGGCAACAAGCTTTTGTAATTTCTGCCCGTGGATTAGTAGCAAACAATGCGCCACTTAGTGAATTAGATAAATTCAAGGACGCAGATCAAGTTGCTGAAACTCATAAGCAAGATTTAGCCAATGCTGTAGCAGCAAATCTATTACAAGGCTTTGAAGATAATAGCATTCGTCCTCGTGACTATGTAACAACTGAACAGATGCAAAGTATTGTTGACCGTTTTGTAGCTGAATACAAAGAGCCTACAACTTCAACAACAGTAGCTCTGCAAATTTTAGGCACTACGGATATTCATACTAACTTAGCAAACTATAACTATTACTTAGATGCTGAATCTGCTGACGTCGGTTTAGCGAACACGGCGTCACTTATAGAACAAGCAAGTGCAGAAAATCCGAATACATTATTATTTGATAATGGTGATTTAATTCAAGGTACGCCTCTAGGTTCTTTTAAAGCATTAGAAAATGTGTTAAAGCCAGGTGAGGTTCATCCGGCAATTGCAGCTTTAAATGCACTAAAATACGATGGTGGTACTTTGGGTAATCACGAATTCAACTATGGCTTAGATTTTTTAACAGAAGTATTAAATGATGCACAATATCCAGTAGTGAATGCCAATACGTATGATGCTAAGACAAAAAAACATATGTTCACACCATTTGTTCTACTTGATAAAGAGGTGGTAGACAATACGGGTAAAAAACATACACTTAAAGTGGGTGTAACGGGTATTGTTCCGACGAAAATCATTGAATGGGATGCCATTCATCTAGAAGGTAAAGTAGAAATGCAGGAGCCTGTAGAGGCAATCAAAAAAGTTGTTCCTGAAATGCAAAAAGCAGGTGCAGATGTCATTGTAGTCCTTTCTCATTCAGGTATCGGCGAAGATACAAATGTGCAAGGTGCTGAAAATGTAGGATACCAAATCTCTGAAATAGAGGGGATTGATGCTTTAATTACAGGTCACTCACATTTGACATTCCCAGGCGACTACAAGGATCTTAAAAATGTCGATCAAGAAAAAGGGTCTATTAATGGTGTGCCTACTGTTATGGCAGGTAGTTATGGTAGTCACCTTGGCGTGATTGATTTAACACTTGAACAACAAGGTTCGAAGTGGGTTGTGACAGATGGACAAGGTTCCATTCGCACTATTAAACAAGAAGGATTAAAACCATCGCAAACAGTGTTAAACGCTATTAATGAAGCGCATGAAGGGACATTAACTTACATTCGTCAAGCTGTTGGTGAAACAACTGCACCAATTCACAGTTATTTCTCAATGGTTCAAGATGATCCTTCTATTCAAATCGTAACACAAGCTCAAAAGTGGTTTATTGAAAAAGAATTAAAAGGGACTGCAGATGAAAATACACCAATCCTATCTGCGGGTGCTCCTTTCAAAGCGGGCTCTCGCAATAACCCTGCGGACTTCACCAATATTCCTGTAGGGCCACTTGCTATTAAAAATATGGCGGATATCTATCATTACGATAACACTGTTGCAACAATTAAGGTAACTGGTGCGCAAGCTATTGAATGGTTAGAAATGGCTGCTGGTATTTTTGCAACAATTGATCCGAAGAAAACGGAAGAACAAAATATTATTGATGCTGAGGCACGTTCTTACAACTTTGATGTATTAGATGGTTTAACATATCAAATTGATGTAACATCACCAGCAAAATACGATCGTCGTGGTAATGTTGTAGACAGCAAAGCAAACCGTATTAAAAATGTACAATATAATGGCAAGCCAATTGATTTAGAGCAAGAATTCATTATTATCACAAATAATTATCGTGTTGGCGGCTCTTATGGGGCAACATTTAAAAATGCAGAAGGCACAAATGTCACAAACTATGCTTATGAAAATCGTCAAGCAGTAGTGGACTATATTATGGCAAACAAAACGATTAACCCTGCTGCTGATAATAACTGGTCATTTGTACCATTCCCAGCTAATACGAAGATTATTTATCATTCGGCGAAAGAAGCCCAAAAAGTGATTCCGGCTGGTAGCACTATTGAATACCTTGGTGACACAGAAGGCGGCTTCGGTAAATATTTAATTAAGTAATGCTGCTTATGTAAAGAAGAAGAGAGCACGATAATTAATCGTCGCTCTCTTTTTTATGGCGTTCAAATGTTTTAAAGCGAGTACCTTGAAACGTTAATATGCCAAAGTCATGCTCAGCTAACAGCCCATAGTTCCGTCCATCGAGCTTTAACTCTATACGATCCCCACTTTGAACTTCAAATGTTACATAGTAGGAGGTGTGAGCACTAGAGTCCCGTGTGTCTGTCCTTTTTGCAACAATTTTGGATGGTACTGTTAATTCAGGTGAATTATTATTTTGCCCATTGTCTAATGGCGTTAAGTATAACGAAGGCAAATGTACAAAAGACGATGAAAAAAATTAAGGAAATAATTTAAGGAAAACGAATAGTGGTTGTCGTGTCATTGATGTGCAGCATGCTAATTTTGAAAGTATTTTAAAAAGTATTTACCGTCTAACTGCGTATGAAATGGCAATTTAAAAAGGACTTTAAACATCTAAGTAAACATCAGAATTTGGCTCAAAACGCTGTTATATCAACGTCGAATGTAGAGGTGTCTCACGCGCGATTAGAAGTGATTATGTATCAATTATTACCTACAAATAGTGTTTTCTACTAATATTCTGTAACAAAATCTTTACAAAATATTATTACTTTTTTAATATTCTCATGTTACCTTTTTAAAAAAGGAGATTCAATAAAAAGGGAGGTAGTAATGATGAGAAAGATTTGGTCTTTAATTATTGCGACAACTTTGATATTCACTGTATTTGGATCACTTAATATTGCTAAAGCAGAAACAAATTTCATGGATAACAAAATTCCAGATAATGAAATTGAGTTTCTGACAGGAAGCACTCTAGATGGTTATAACTATATTGAACTTTCGGAACCCGTAACAGAAAACTATGATGGAGTTTACGAAGTATTAATTGGATACTACATAGAAGAGAACTTAGATGAAATCAAAAAACTCGACAATTATAGGGAATATGACACGTATTTAGTTTATGATCAGGGTATAACTCAAAGCTGGTCTTGGTTATCAAGACCATATTTTATTATGAGTGTTGCAAGAGGTATGTCTTATGAAAGTTCAATAGAGGTATCAGCTACTATTTCAGGCACATTTAGTAGTGATATTCCGAGTAAGGCTTTACCAACAGTTAAATCTTCTTTCGGTTTCAGTGCATCGGGCAGCAAAAAAATAACTGAAAAAGTTGTTTTATCGGGTCCTAACGCAGGTTATTCTAGTAGAGATTTTTACTATAAGCAAGGAAGACACACACATAGAGTAAAAATTGTACAAGAACGCAGATCCAATTGGGATGGTGTGTTATGGACTAAAACATACTACGGTAGTGTAGGAAAACCAGCTATAAAACATTATTCAGTTGATAGAAAGTAGGTTCTTAAAGTGATTCAACAGATCGTTAAATGGTTTTTGCTTACTATACTCATAATTTCATCGATCAGTTTTATAATTGTTATTCAATCAAATTATATAGCAGATGCATTAGCCGCTCGTTCGATTCCAATAGCTATTGTAGTAGGTTTATCTTCATTAGCTGTTGCTATCATGTTTCGAAAATAATATTTACTAGAGTGTCGACAAACTAATTTTCAAGTAGAAAATGAGTAAGGTCTGACACTCTTTTATATGCTTAAAAGCATTTCTTAATGTAAAACACCTCAAGAAACACGGATATTAAAGAGTTTTTAAAATGACCGTTCAATGGCTGTATATTTGATTCAAACCAAAGAAGTAGACAAAGTCAATTTTTTCGACTTTGTTTACATAAGAAATGAACCCCTATCAAAACAAAAAGAGAACGGCTTTTGCTACTCTCAATCTTTTTTTATTTACTTAATTTTTTACTGGCGCTTTTTCCAAAACGCCTATAATTCTTTTATATCGTTTTCCTGTGTTTTCTAATTCTTCCCGAAAAACTTCTGCTACTAAAAAGGGTGACTTCACTTTTCCAACAACAACAATATCACCAGGTTAAATATTAAATTCACGTAAATGTTTAGAGATATGCCACGTATATTTCTTTGGATATAATTTCAATGCCTCTGATATGAAATCCAGAAAGTGTATTATTCTCCATCTATATTCTCTCCAATCATCAACTTTTATTGATTTTCCTAACGCATGTGCTGATTATACGAACTATCTTTTTTTATTGACGGTTACTTCTGTTGATCACATGAAGGCAATCATATTTTGAGATACTTTTTTATACTTCATTCAACGATTAAAACCTTGTGTCATTGCTTTCAAACGCTTATCCAATGTTTCACCATCAAATACGTTTTGTACAAGCTAGCTTTCAGTTTTTGACGAATCATTATATAAAAAGCGCTACTCTTTTTTTTCGTGAAATGGGTGCATTTCACGTAGAAAAGTAATAGTATTATTAGTTAACTAATATATTATCAACTATTAGGAGAGTGAATAGTATGTTAGAGCTTACAAAAAAAGGCAAATATTTCTGAGCTTATTGCAAGTAAAAAGTCGTTAAAAGAGCTTAGGAAACTTTTCAATACACGTGATACATCCATACGAGAAGTATTTAATTCATTAGGGTACTTCTATCGCAACATGACGCCAATTTTCCTAATCAAGATATGACTTTTAATGAAAATCTTTCGTTTTATTATAATTTGAAATCATTAACGAACGTAGAAAATCATTGCATCTTCATTGTTATCTACAACTACTAACTGTTCATTTTCAAATGTATAGGGGATTTGTTTGTCATTCAAATTAGCCAGTAGCTTCTGTAATTCAACTTGTGAAGAAAGAGATAATGTATAGCTAAGTAAACCCGTTGTTTTATTTGCTGGTATTGGTGCACCGACTCCTTGCCAGATGTTTACCGCGATATGATGGTGGTAACCTCCAGCAGACATGAATAGTGCGCTATCATGGAAGTTAGTCATAATATCAAAACCAAGTGCATCTATATAGAAGTAAGTTGTTGCGTCATTAATATTGCTCACATTTAAATGCATATGACCTAATACAGTTCCTTTAGGGAAACCTGTCCAAGGACGCTGACGGTCATATAATGCCATCACACCTTCTATATCAACAGCCTCTGTTCCGGTTATAAGTCCACCATGACCATCATTTAGCCATTCAGCACGAGGGCGATCATGATAGATTTCTATACCGTTACCTTCTGGATCATTTAAGTAAAATGCTTCTGAATAAATATGATCACCAGCCCCTGTTATAGGTATACCTGTATTCAACAAGTTGCCAATCACATAAGCTAAGTCTTCTCGAGAAGGAACTAAAATAGCAAAGTGGAATAGACCAGTCGTACGAGGTGGACGAATCTTCACCCCTTCTTCTGTTGACAATACTAAAATAGGTTTTGTATTGCCTGGAATAGAAAATGTCACTTGTGTTGGCGTGCTTTGAAGTACTTGAAGCCCTAGTTTTTTATAGAAATTAGACATTGTCTCTAATGACTGTACAAGTAAATGTAAATGCTCTAACTCTAATTGTGCATCAATTTTATAGGTCATTGTCAATAAATCCTCCATTTTTAAGTTACTTTTTGTAATTAAATATAAAATAGTAAACATGTTACGTCAAGTAAATAAGTTACTTTAAATTTACTTTTGCTAAATTAATCGTTACAATAGAATACATAAGAGGTGAAAAAATATGAATGAGACAACTTTATGTCCTCGTTTAGCTAAGGCAATGGATTTAATCGGAAAACGCTGGACTGGGCTAATTTTATATCAATTATTAGACGGGTCACAGCGCTTTAATGAGATTGAATCGGCATTGCCTGTAAGCGGTCGTTTATTATCTGAACGTTTAAAGGAACTTGAAAAAGAGGGACTTGTTGAACGAAAAGTATATTCAGAGGTGCCTGTACGTGTAGAATATTCTTTAACAGAAAAAGGCCGAGCATTAGAAGGTGCTATTCGAAATATTGAGTCATGGGCAACTAACTGGCTATAGTAATGGCAAGATTATTTGCGAAGCTAATTGTTGTGCAGTGATATCAGTGTGAAAGTGTCATAAGATGAAGCCCCATCCTATGAAAGTCATATCTTTCGTAGATGATTTTATTGAAATAATCGGGTAGCTAGAAGGTTCTGGATATACTGATTTGTGCAGCGTATAACTAACTAGGACATGATGCTGCCCGAAAATGCGCAAAAAATACCCTTCATTTTACTTGTCAAATCGAGGTTCTAAATCCATACTAGTGTAGAGTAAGAAGGACGGTAGAAAGGAATTAGCTCTCATGACAAAAGAACAATGGGCTGTGGATTTAGCACAAAACATAAATCCAGCCAATATTAAGCTAGATGAATCATTACAGCAATATACAATGACAAAATTAGGTGGTAAAGCGGATGTTTTTGTTCTCCCTGAAACAGAGGAAGAAGCAATTGCAGTTATTCGCTATGCACATATAAATAATATTCCATTATTAATGTTAGGAAATGGATCCAACATGGTTGTCCGAGATGGAGGCATGCGTGGGATTGTTGTGACATTTTCACATTTAGATAAAATTCAAATTACCGGTGATCATGTTTATGCCCAAAGCGGCGCACTTATTAAAGACGTGTCAAAGCTAGCAGCTGCTTCATCTCTAACAGGTTTTGAATTTGCTTGTGGCATCCCTGGCTCGATTGGTGGAGCGATGGCGATGAATGCAGGCGCTTATGGTGGGGAAATAAAGGATATTATTATTTCTTCTAAAGTACTAACTAAAGAGGGAGATATTTTAATACTATCAAAAGAAGAGCTTGAATTAGGTTACCGTCAAAGTAGCATTGCCAAAAAAGGTTATTATGTACTGTCTTCAGAGTTCCAACTAGCTCAAGGTGTACAGGAAGAAATTGATGCTAAGATTGCCGATTTAACGTTTCAGCGTGAATCAAAGCAACCATTAGAGTACCCTTCAGCAGGCAGTGTTTTTAAACGCCCGCCAGGACACTTTGCAGGCAAGCTTATTCAGGATAGCGGTCTACAAGGTAAAGGGGTCGGTGATGCAGAAGTGTCCACAAAACATGCCGGCTTCATTGTTAATAAAGGAAATGCTACAGCTTCTGACTATATCGCAACGATTGAAATGGTACAACGAGTGGTAAAAGAAAAGTTCGGTATTGATTTAGAAACAGAAGTGAAAATTGTCGGTGACGACTTATAAAAAAATGTCGCTCTTCGCTAATGGCGAAGGGCGTTTTTTTGAGGAGTGTGAACAAATGAAATTTATTTCGTGGAATGTTAATGGTATACGTGCTTGTTTAGGGAAAGGTTTTTTAGATTTTTTTAATAGTATGGATGCGGATTTTTTCTGTATTCAAGAAACAAAATGCCAAGCAGGGCAGGTTGAACTAGCACTCGAAGGATATGAGCAATATTGGAATTACGCGCAAAAGAAAGGCTATTCAGGTACAGCGATTTTTACAAAGCATACACCGCTTGCTGTGCACTACGGTGTGGGGGAGGATGAATCGCAGGATGAGGGGCGAATTATTACATTGGAGTATGACAACTTTTATGTAGTAAATGTTTATACACCAAATGCTCAACGCGACTTAGCAAGATTACCGCTGCGACTAGAATGGGAGGAACGATTAGCGCTGTATTTAAAAGAACTTGATGCCAAAAAGCCAATTATTTATGGCGGTGATTTAAATGTCGCCCATGCTGAGATTGATTTGAAAAATGCCAAATCGAATATGGGCAATTCAGGATTTACATATGAGGAACGTGCTAAAATGTCTGAGTTATTAGCAAGTGGCTTTGTTGATTCTTTCCGTTATAAGCATCCTGAAGTGACTGATCATTATACTTGGTGGTCTTATATGAATAAAGTCCGTGAACGAAATATCGGATGGCGCATTGACTATTTTATTGTATCAGCGCGTTTAAAGGACCAAATTGAAGTAGCTACTATGCATCCGCATATAATGGGTAGTGATCATTGCCCAATCGAGCTTCAACTAACTATTTAATTGTTTGTGTGCCTGACACCGTATGTCTAAAAGGACATACGGTTTTTTTACTGTTGCCCAAAAGATTCCTTTGTAATCGTATGTAGAAAAAAGATGTGTAATACAGCAAAATTCGCTAAAAAATGAGGTTATTCAGATGGGAGGAAAGGATTTGATACGGCAAATAAAGAATATATTGCATAAGAGGGGGTTGTAAGGTGAGAAAGTTTAAGTGGAAAAAGTGGTTAATGATAATCGCTAGTGTGTTGGCAGTAGTCGCCATAACATCTTTCATTGTCTTTACGTGGTTTATGAATAAGTCAAAACCGATTATTGATGGAGAGCTCACTGTTAACATGCTTGATGAAGATGTGACGGTGACAAGGGATGACAAAGGAGTTCCACATATATTTGCCGAGACAGATGCAGATTTATATCGTGCTCAAGGCTATGTACAGGCGCAGGATCGGCTGTTTCAAATGGATTTAGCACGTAGGCAGGCAAGTGGCCGCCTGTCAGAAATTATTGGTGAGGCAACGATTAATACAGATAAGCATTTCCGTACCTTTAGTTTACGAAATGCGGCTGAAAAATCATTGGCAGCGTATGATGCCGAAAGCAAGCAAGTGCTTGAATGGTTTGCAGAGGGAGTGAACACCTTTATTGAACAGGCAAAGAGCACGAATACGTTAAGTTATGAATTTGCGTTACTAGGTTACGAGCCAGAAGAATGGTCGGTTGTAGACTCTTTAACCATCGGAAAATATATGGCATACGATTTAGGGGGCAATTGGAATACACTCGCCTTCCGACATTGGGCTTTACAAAACTTCGATGAAGAAAAGGCGAAGGAGTTATTTATTACGTATCCTGAAAATGCTTCATCGATTATAGAAGCAAATAAAGAAAATCCTGTTTCAGTGGCAGGGCAATTTAATCCTGCATTATTGCCAAATGAATTTAATGGCAGTAATAACTGGGTTGTATCTGGCGATAAAACGAAATCAGGTAAGCCAATACTAGCGGATGATCCGCATTTGGGGTTAAGTACACCATCTATTTGGTATCAAATGCATTTACAATCGCCAGAGCAAAATGTAAGCGGTGTTATATTTGCAGGCATTCCAGGAATTATTTTAGGTCATAACGATGAAATTGCATGGGGTGTAACGAATGTAGGCCCTGATGTACAAGATTTATATATTGAAATGCCAAATCCAGATAATCCAACACATTTCCGTTATGACGGTGAGTGGGAACAAGCTGAGGTGCGCAAAGAACCGATAAAGGTAAAGGATGGCGAAACGGTAGATTTTGAAGTCCTTGTTACACGGCATGGCCCGATTATGACAGACCTAGTATTTAAAGAAACGGAGCCTTCTGCCCAGTTTTCAATGCAGTGGACAGCTCTACAACCAACCGCTGAATTACGAGCAGTGCTCGGTTTTAATAAGTCTTCCTCTTGGCATGAGTTTGAGCAAGCATTAGAAGATTTTAAAGCACCTGCTCAAAATTTTGTTTTTGCATCTAAGGATGGCACAATCGCTTATAAAGCTAATGGGCAAATTCCATTGAGAAAGCAAGGGGATGGACAATTACCTGTGCCGGGTGATTCAAGTGACTATGGTTGGGAAGGCTTTATTCCGTGGAATGAGTTACCGACTGTTGTTAATCCAGAGGAGGGCTTTATTGCTACCGCCAATAATGAGGTGATTGGTGAGGAATATCCGTATCATATTACGGATTTTTGGGCGCAGCCATATCGCTTTGAACGAATTAAGGAAGTGCTTGAGGCCAATGATTCATTAACGGTTAAAGATATGATGAACTTACAAATGGATCAACATAATTTATATGCTCGTGAATTTTTACCGGATTTATTGGCATCCATCAAAACGATGGATAAGGACAAAAAATTTGCAAAGGTCATGGCGTTATTAGAAGATTGGAATATGGTGGATGCAAAAGAGTTGGGAGCCCCGTTAGTCTTCCATACGTTAATGGTACAAATACAAGAGGTATTGTTTAAGGAACAGATGCCAGAGGATATGTATAACATGATGTACGGGAAATTCAATATTACGGATCAACTTCTGCGTAAAGCATACGCAGGTGAGAAAAGTATTTGGATAGAAGAGCAAGGTGGTGTTGATGCCACAGTCTTTGAGGCGTTTGAGCGTACTGTTGGAAAAATTGAGGGACAGTTCGGAAAAAATGTGTCGAAGTGGCAATGGGGTGACTTCCACCAATTAACGTTTGATCACACATTAGGTAGTGCTTCACCGATATTTGCCGCATACTTTAATGCGAAGAAGGTGCCAATTGGTGGCTCGAAGGTGACGGTGCAGGCTGCTGATAATGATTTAGCTGGCAACGTAAATCATGGAGCGTCGTGGCGTTTTGTTGCGGATGTTGGTAATTTGAACTCAGCTTACCATATTGTCGGACCGGGTCAAAGCGGTCATGTGAAATCGGACTGGTATCAAGATCAGGTGATGTACTGGGCTAATGGAAATTATCACGAAACCTTTGTTAACAAGGAAGCGATTAAAGGTAAAACAGTATTATTAAAGGCACAATAAAAACCAGCGCAAGTTTTTCTTGCGCTGGTTTTTTGTGCAAGTCACTCAAACAATTCTAATAATTCGAAATATAATCAAATACTATTTTCGTGATAGTAATCATATACATTCAAATGCCCATTTGAATATGATGGAATAATATGCTATATTTAAAACAATCAAACGAGTATTTGAATGAGGTGAGGAAATGGCAAAAGAGGTCTGTGAAGTGACGCATGTTAATGAGCCAGCGGTGACAAGGGTTCAACAGCAAATGCCTGATTTATCAGGTGTAGCGAAATTTTTAAAGGCATTATCTGATGAAACAAGACTTAAAATAGCGTATGCCTTAACTGTAGAGAATGAATTATGTGTTTGTGATGTGGCGACAATAATTGGGTCATCTGTAGCGACTGCATCACACCATTTACGTTATTTAAAAGATCATAGTTTAGCGAAATCGCATCGTAAGGGAAAGCAAATGTATTACGCTTTAGCTGACGAACACGTATACCAAATTGTAACGATTGCTTATGAACATGCGAAAGAAGGGATTACTAATGGCAGTAACACCGATTAAGCAAGAATACCGATTGCAAAACTTGTCCTGTGCTAGTTGTGCAGCTAAATTCGAAAAAAATGTAAAAGCGATACCTGACGTACAAGATGCACAAGTCAATTTTGGAGCTTCCAAAATCACGATTGTAGGAGCAGTTAGCGTCGATCAAATTGAAGAAGCAGGAGCATTTGACGGCATTAAAGTTTCAAAATCTACGGCTAAAGCAAGTGAAGCAACAATTCCTTTTTATAAGAAGACCGAGAACATATTAGCTAGCGTATCCCTGCTATTCGTTATAGTTGGCTATCTATTATCTTCTGTTCGTGGCGAAGAAGACTTGTTTACGATTGCTATGTTTATCATTGCGATTATTGTTGGAGGCGTAAAGATATTTAAAACAGGCTTACGCAATCTTGCACGATTTGAGTTTGATATGAAGACGCTTATGACTATAGCAATAATTGGTGCTGCGATTATTGGGGAGTGGGAAGAAGCGGCTGTTGTTGTCTTTTTATTTGCAGTTAGTGAAGCACTTGAAGCGTATTCAATGGATAAGGCACGGCAATCAATTCGACAATTGATGGATATTGCTCCGCCAACTGCCACGATTAAACGAGCGCATGGCGAGCATTACCATGAGATGGAATTAGCAACGGACCAGATTGAAATTGGCGATATTTTAGTCGTGAAACCAGGTCAAAAAATCGCAATGGATGGTATTGTGCTAGCTGGGCTGTCAGCAGTCAATCAGGCTGCTATTACAGGAGAATCGATTCCAGTCAACAAATCAGTAGGTGACGAGGTTTTTGCGGGAACGTTAAATGAAGAAGGTGCATTAGAAGTACGTGTAACGAAACGTGTAGAGGATACAACGATTGCGAAAATAATTCATTTAGTAGAAGAAGCGCAAGCTGAAAAGGCACCTTCGCAACAATTTGTCGATCGTTTTGCGAAATACTATACACCAATCATTATGCTTGTAGCGTTACTTGTAGCGATTATGCCACCTTTATTTGTAGGGGATTGGCAACACTGGATTTACCAAGGATTAGCAGTGCTTGTGGTTGGTTGTCCTTGTGCGCTTGTTGTTTCTACTCCAGTAGCAATCGTAACCGCTATTGGGAATGCTGCAAGACAAGGCGTTCTAATAAAAGGTGGTATTCATTTAGAGCAACTAGGCCATATAGATGCTATTGCCTTTGATAAAACAGGTACCTTAACAAAGGGCACACCTGCCGTAACAGATATTTACACTCCTACGGAAATGCTAGAGGAAGATGTATTACAACTGGTGGCTGCTGTTGAAAAACAATCGCAACATCCATTAGCTAAAGCTATTTTAAAGGCATTACATGACAAACAACTACCAGAGCTTATACCTACAGATTTTCAATCCGTAACAGGTAAGGGTGCTTATGCAACAGTGGATGGTCAAAAGGTTTATGTCGGTAGTATGAATTGGATTACAACATTAGCTCCAGTTGATGAAATAATGAAAGAACAGGTTCAAAAACTGCAAAAACAGGGTAAGACCGTAGTAGCGGCTGTTCGAGATGGGCTCTTTATTGGCATCATAGCAATTGCCGATCAATTACGTACTGAGAGTAAAGAAGTACTGCAAAAGTTAAGTGCTTTAAAGGTGAAACATACTGTGATGCTAACGGGTGATGCAAAATCAACTGCCGAAGCAATTGCCACTACTTTAAGTATGAGTGATGTGCGAGCAGGCTTACTGCCCGCCGAAAAATTATCTGCTATTAAAGACTTACGCACGCAGTACGGAGCAGTTGCGATGGTCGGGGATGGTGTTAATGATGCGCCAGCATTAGCTTCCGCCAATGTAGGTATCGCTATGGGTGGTGCGGGTACAGATGCAGCGTTGGAGACAGCTGATATTGCATTAATGGGCGATGATTTAACAAAACTACCTTATACAATGGCATTAAGCAGAAAAACATTACGAATTATTAAAGAAAATATTATTTTTGCACTAGCCTTAAAATTAATTGCCTTATTGCTCGTGATTCCAGGATGGTTAACATTATGGATTGCCATTTTTGCCGATATGGGCGCAACATTACTCGTTGTCTTTAATTCTTTAAGGCTTATAAAACAAAAGAAATAATAGGTATAATGACGTGATTGGTGTAATTTTGTAGGTAAATAATCGTTGCAATGTATATTTATAATTGTTGTATA
The DNA here is from genome assembly GCF_016350185.1 of Lysinibacillus sp. C5.1. Taxonomy (NCBI): domain Bacteria; kingdom Bacillati; phylum Bacillota; class Bacilli; order Caryophanales; family Bacillaceae; genus Lysinibacillus; species Lysinibacillus sp. C5.1. Next base: position 4,253,327 of record NZ_CP066226.1, on the reverse strand, counting down.
GATGCTACTAGCGATTCTTGAAAAGGGCTAAATTTCACGCTATTATTAATTGTGTAAAAATGTAACAATACATTATAAATGAGGCGAAAGTTTTATATGTCAGAACCTATTTTAGTAAATGTTACAGAGGAAATTGTGCGTGGTTTAGTAAGTTTTCTACTGCGAGGACCAGAATACCAAACATTTTGTAAATGTCAAATCTGTGAATTTCAAACAGTGGCATATGCATTAAATGCATTGCCTAGTAAGTATGTTACATCTAAGGAAGAGCGAGATGAAGCATTTAAAGCCATGAATACACCTGAGAATATTGAACTGATTAACAGAGAAATTATTCGTGCATTACATGTGGTAAATAAGCATCCTCGACATTAGATAGAGCCCACTTCTACATTGAAGTAGGCTCTATTTATGTTTCAAGGAAGTGTTTATCTTGGTTATGTATTTTCAGTTAACTTTTAAGGCAAGCTTGTAGTAAACTAAAGAGTAAGAATAGGAAAGAGAGGGAATTAGATATGCCAACACCTAGTATGGAGGACCATATCGAACAAATATATTTATTGATTGCTAATAAAGGATATGCTCGTGTGTCTGACATTGCTGAAGCATTATCTGTTCTTCCTTCTTCTGTTACTAAGATGGTTCAAAAATTAGATAAAGATGGTTATTTAGTTTATGAAAAATATCGTGGGCTTACATTGACGCCAAGAGGAGAAAAACTTGGAAAACGTCTTGTGCAGCGACATGAACTGCTAGAGCAATTTTTGCGAATCATTGGTGTAGATGAAGAGCGTATTTACAATGATGTAGAAGGAATTGAGCATCATTTGAGTTGGAATTCAATTGATCGTATTGCAGATCTTGTGCAGGTAATGGAAGAAAATCCAGATATCGCAAAAAAACTAGAAGCATCTAGAACACAACACAATCTATAGAGGGAATAGCTTATTCATAAGGATGTAAGCAGCATTTTGAGACGATCTCTACGTTTCGTTGTGTGATACCCGCGCAAAGTGATGATTGTATGCGGAGCTTATATATTTGCGAAATTGATGGTAAAAGAAAGGAAGACATTATGAACGAATTAAAATCAGGTGAAGTTGTTACTTTAACTGTATTAGAGCAACAAGCATCGAAATGGGTCTTAACAAATGGGGTAGTTGAACTGCCATTAAATGCTTCAGAAGTTACAGAACCATTAGTTGTTGGGGATCGTATTGAAGTATTTTTATTTGCGGATCGCCGTGGTGATTTAGCTGCCACGACTGCTATTCCGGCATTTGCCCAAGGCGAATACGGCTGGGCACGTGTTCTTCGTGTTGTAGAGCGCGAAGGTGCTTTTGTTGATATTGGTACTTCACGAGAAGTGCTGGTTAAAGCGGAGGACCTACCTGCGATAAAAGAAGTATGGCCAGAGCCAGGTGACCATTTATATATGACATTGCGAACAGATCGCAATGGAGATTTATTTGGTCGTTTAGTAACAGAAGAAAAGATTTCAGAGTTATACGAAGGTGCATTTGATGATATGCATAATAAAAATATTACTGCCCGTCCTTATCGTTTATTGCCAGTAGGATCATTTTTACTAGGTGTAGAAAAACCATATCGTATTTTCGTCCATGAATCAGAACGCTATGCAGAACCACGCCTTGGACAAGATGTTGAAGTACGTATTATTGATGTTAAAGAAGATGGCTCGATGAATGGCTCTTTGTTACCTCGTAAACATGAACGTATCACAGGAGACGCGCAGCGCATTTTAAGCTATTTACAGGATGTTGGTGGTAAAATGCCATTTAGCGATAAATCTTCGCCAGATGAAATTAAAGAAATGTTTAATATGAGTAAAGCGTCATTTAAACGTGCACTCGGTACACTTATGAAGGCTGGTAAAGTGAAACAACAAGATGGCTGGACAGAAGAAATTTAACTTGTAGCTTTTATAAATACTAAGGAAATGACGAGAGATAAGCAAAGAAACCTTCTCGTCATTTTTTCGTACTAATAACTGTATGATGACATACATTATACAGGCTAAATGATTTCTAGCGAAAGGGGTCACACAAATTGAAAAAAATATGGGGGAAAATGCTAGTAGCTACGATGCTAGTATTTGGTGTGCTGGCACCAACAACTGGATTTGCAGCAGACAATACCACACCTGACAATGCGACACCAAATGCAATAGATGAAAAACTAGGTGTACCAATTGTGGTGTATGGTGCAAACCTATCCGAAGCGGAAAAAGATTCTGTAAAAAAATCGTTAAAAGTAAATGAAAATCCTGAAGTTGAGGAAATAACAGTATCAGGGAATGACTTAGCTAAATACATTAAAGATAGTAATGCAAGCTCACGTATGTATTCTTCTGCCAAAATTACACGTAAAGATGCCGGTAAAGGATTAGTTATTGAAATCGTCACACCATCAAATATTACACAAGTAACGTCAGAGATGTATGCAAATGCAATGCTGACTGCGGGAATTGAGGATGCGACCGTGCAAGTAGCCGCTCCAAAAGCTGTAACAGGTCATTCTGCGCTTGTTGGTATTTATAAGGCCTATGAGGTAACAACGGGCAAAACGTTAGATATAGAGCGTACGGACGTTGCCAATGAAGAACTATCAGTTGCCACTACAATTGCTGATTCTGCAGGAGTTGATGATGCCAAGGTAGCGGAGTTACTAACAGAAATCAAAAAGCAAATTGCTGAATTAAAGCCAGCAACGCGTGAAGACGTGGAAAAAATCGTCCAAGAGCAGCTAGATAAATTAGAGATTAATTTAAGTGAACAAGATCGTCAGTTACTAGTTGATTTGATGGACAAAATTAGTAAACTAGATATTGATTTTAGTAAATGGTCCGAGCAATTAGATGATATTAGTAATACAATACAAGAAAAATTTGGCGCTCTGATGGAAGATGAAGGTTTCTGGACGAGTGTGAAAAATTTCTTTGCAGATTTAAAAGATACAGTTTCAACATGGTTTAACTAATTGAAAAGCTCTCTGCCTCTTGATGGCAGTAGAGCTTTTTTAATCTGTCCGAACTGTTAAACGAAACGTCGTCTACTATTTTTGTAAAAATGCAAAAAGCTATGGTACTATGAAAAAAAGGAGTGGTGAGAAATGGAATTCCAATTACAAAAAGTAGCGGAAAACAAACTAGCTTTTGTTTACAAGCAAGATGGGGAACAGTTAGCGGAAATTACATGGAAACAAGAAGGTCAAGTAATGGTCATGGATCACACTTATGTATCAGATAAGCTCCGTGGGCAAGGCGTTGCCAAAAAATTATTAGATCGTGCAGCAGATTATGCCCGTGAAAATAATTACAAAATGGTGGCTGTTTGTTCATATGTAGTTGCAGCATTTGAAAAATCTGATGCTTATGACGATGTAAAACAATAAAAATAAAGCAATCTGCTAAATAGCCTAGAGCTACTATGCGGATTGCTTTTTAGGTTTTAAAATAGAACTTTTCCATCTTCGCCATTATAGAAAAACAATACTGTAAATAAGGAATGTTAAAAAGCCTGCGCCACCGACTAAAGAAGCCATGTCTACCCAATCATAAACTAAATCTAAATCTTTCATAAAGAACATCCTCCTATCGTTTGTACTATTTCATTAATTCCCTCATATTGTCAGTGCTAATCATAAAAAAGTACAAAATAATAAAGAAATACGTAAAAATATTCGAATTATGCGATAATATCGACTAGGAGAGTGATTGTGAATGTCTTGGAAAATACAGACGTACGATGAATTAACGACGGAAGAACTGTATAAAATAATTCAGCTAAGAGTAAATGTTTTTATTGTTGAACAACAAACCTGTTATGAGGATTTGGATAACCATGATCAAAACTCTATACATTTATCATATGTTGAAAATGGAAAATTATTCGCCTATGCTCGTATATTACCCCCAGGTGAAAAATTTACAATGGCATCTATTGGTCGCGTAATCACAAGTCAGGAAATGCGGGGTACTGGACTTGGTAAAGATATGATTCGCTTAGCACTAGAGATAATTGAAGACAGATGGTCAGGTTCAGAAGTATTTATTCAGGCACAGGAATATTTAAAAAAGTTTTATAGTTCTTTTGGCTTTCAACAAGTTTCTGCACCGTATATTTACGATAGCCTGCCACATATAGATATGCTATACCAAGCAAAAAAATAATGTTTAGTCCTCTAAGAATAGGGAAAAGCTATAGTATAAGGCCAGTTTCTATATTTTTAGGAGGGATTTATGATGGCAAAGAATAAAGGGACAGGTGTTGTGCTTGCGGGATTAGCAGGATTTGCAGCATCTTATTTAAGCAAAAAAGAAAACCGTGATAAAGCAATGGATATGTTTAACAGTATGAAAGCTAAGCTAGGATCTTTCATGAATACATCGAATGTGAATATGGATGATCGAGTTGCGGAGCGTATCACAGCCGAAGTAGCAACTGAAGCCGGTACAGCACCTACAAAGCTAGCTTCCAATGAAATGGTTTCTGAAGGTGGAGGACATACAGGCGTTCATTTCTACAATGAAGAAATACAGGAAAAAGAAAAGTAAGGTGCCGGGCACTCAAACAATTTTAAAGTAAAAATCCACGAAGACTCCAGCGAGAACGCACGCGATGTAAGCCGCAACAAGCCGCGCGTTAGCGAGGATTGCGGCTTACGGTGTGCCCGCCGGAAAGCGAAGTGGATTTTTACGCTTCAAAAGATAGCACAATGCAAAGTGCCAGTATTAGTTAGAAGAAATAGTCCTGCTACTATACGTTTTTAAAAAATAGGAAGTCCGATACTCTACTTAAAGTGATGTATAGGACTGCCTCTTTTTATGTGGGATAAGTGTTACACCAGCAAAGGTGATTAAGACAATGCCTGTAAAGATAAACCCGCTGACTACACCGAGTGATAACCATCCAAGCAATGAGGAGCCTAGTACTACTCCCAATGAGAAAAATGCATAAAAATAGCCGTATGCTTTCCCGCGGATTTCAACTGTCGTAGAATCAATTAATAGTGAATTCACAGATGGGAATAACAAACCGAAGCCAATACCGTAACAAACCATCGCTATATAAAGGAAAGTACTCGAATCAGCCTGACTAATCAGTATTTGACTGACACCCATTAAACCAATACCGAGGGATAATGTTTTTATCGGAGCTACTTTATCAAAAATACGATTTGTCGGCAATATAAAGACAAGGACAGCGACAATACCGAATGCACTCATTAATGTACCACTTAAGCGTGAGTCGAAGCCTAAAGTTTGGACTTTTAAAGGCAGTAAATAAGCAATCACACCTTGGGAAAACATTAAAAAGAATGCTCCTGAAAATGCCTTTAACGTACCTATATTATGGAAAAATACACTTATTGGGATATAAGTTTTAGAAGATGTTTTGTCCTTTTTGACATGATTAGCATGTAGTAAAAAGAAAGAAAGGATACCTAACAGTAGCATAAAACTTGCAGTGATATTAAAGACAAAAGGTACACTCGTACGACTTGCTAAAATACCACTAAATGCTGGGCCAACGATAGCCGCAATACCTACAAATGCACCTGAAATGGCACTACCTTTGCCCCGCTTTTCTTGATCGGTGGCATTAGCTAGAAATGTAAAGGCCGCAGGAACAATAAAGCCGGCAACCAATCCATGTATAAAACGAACGATAAGGAGGGCAAGCGGTGCATCTACTAAATTATATAATGTTAATGATAGGCCCGTTGTCAGCAGACCGACAATTAAAATAACAAAGGGTCCTTTACGATCGGTTAAAAAACCCGAAATAATATTCCCGAATGTATTAGAAAGAGAATACATACCAACTGCAAGTCCGGTTAAAAAGGCAGAGGCACCGAGTGATTCTGCATATGTACTCATAACAGGAAGCTGAGTAAATAGGTCAAAAAATGAAAAGAATATAATTAAATAGATAAATTTCTTCATAACTCCTCCGACTACTTATTACGACATAGTGGGTTTATTATACCATTTTCGACAAAAAAAGAACGCCTAATAAGTTTAAAACAACTTATTAGGCGTTCTAGAATTGCTACTATTAAGCTTTAGCAATTTCTTTTTTCATTGTTTTGTTTTTAGCAAGGTTTACGTGCCAAGAAAGAGCCTCTTCTAAAATATGAGGTGTTTGTTGGTTACCTGTTGCTTCTACAGCACGGTTGTAGTAATCCCATAATTGCTCTTTGTAATCAGGGTGTGCACAGTTCTCGATAATTAAAGGTACACGTTCTTTTGGTGCAAGACCACGTAAATCAGCAATACCTTGCTCAGTAACGATTACGTCAACATCGTGTTCTGTATGGTCTACGTGAGAAACCATTGGTACGATTGACGAAATTGCGCCACCTTTTGCATAAGATTTTGTTACAAAAATACCAAGACGAGCGTTACGAGCGAAGTCACCAGAACCGCCGATTCCGTTCATCATTTTTGTACCTGAAACGTGAGTAGAGTTTACGTTACCATAGATATCTAACTCAAGCGCAGTGTTGATTGAGATTAAGCCCAAACGACGGATAAGCTCTGGGTGGTTAGAAATTTCTTGTGGACGTAAGCATAATTTATCTGCATAGTGTTCCATGTTGCCGAATACACGTTTTTGTAGTTCTTCTGAAAGTGTGATAGAAGCTGCAGAAGCGAAATCTACTTTACCAGCATCAATTAAATTAAATACTGCATCTTGTAGTACTTCAGAGTAAACAAATAAGTGTTCGAATTCTGAATCAGCAAAACCGTCAAGTACAGCGTTTGCAACAGAACCTACACCAGATTGAATTGGTGCTAAAGTATTTGTTAAACGACCAGCTTTGATTTCAGAACGGAAGAAATCAAGTAAAATGTTAGCCATTGTTTGAGTTTCTTCATCTGGAGGCACGATCATTGAAGGTGCATCTGGCTCTTCAGAAATAACAATTGCTTTAATTTTAGCAGGGTCTACTTTAATACCAATCTCACCAAGACGTTGGTTTGGTTTTGTCATTGGAATGACATCACGTTTACCTTGTTCACCAGGAACATAAATATCGTGGATACCGATTAATGATTCTGGGTGAGAAATATTTAATTCAATAATAATATTTTCAGCGTATTGAGCGAAGATTGGTGAGTTACCAACTGAAGTAGTTGGGATAATATAGCCATCTTCAGTAATTGCAGCTGCTTCAATAATTGCATATTTAATTGGTCCGATAATACCTTGACGAACTAACTCAGCGTTGTGAGAAAGGTGAGCATCAACGTACATTACGTTACCAGCGTTGATTTGATTACGAATACCAGCGTCAGCTTGGAATGGTCCGCGTTTACGGATAACGCCAGCTTCAGCTAAATACTTATCTACTTCTGGTCCTAAAGAAGCACCTGTATATACATCAATTTGGAATTTTTCGTTTTTAGCACGTTCCACTAATGCCATAGGAACAACTTTTGCATCCCCAGCACGAGTGAATCCGCTCATACCTACTACATCACCGTCAGAAAGAAGTGCTGCAGCTACATCAGCAGATACGACTTTGCTTTCAAGCTCCTTATTACCTAAGCGTTTTTGAATGATTGCATCCATTAAAAAATCCTCCCCTAAATTTGATGGAAACCGATAACAAAACTAGAAAAAACGTGTAAGAATTTTCTGTTTATTTAGTTGTAGTATGACTCCAACCATTTGATTAATACTATCACCAATTTGTCACAAAAACTTTATAAATAGCATTAAATTAAGTAAACAAAGGAAAATCGAGCGGAAGAACGCTTTTTCGACAGAGAAAACGTTTTAATCTAGCGCTATGTATTATCTAAGCGGTAAATCAAAAAAGTACAGCAAGCCCTCCTTAAGAGGATACTTGCTGTACTAGGGATACTTAGAAGCCTAAAGAACGACGGAAATAACTTGCGTAGCGTTGACTAACCGGAATACGCGTTCCATCTTTCATAATTAATAAGAAAGTTGAATGTGAATCTGGTTGAATTTCATCAATATAATCGATGTTTACAATGTATGAACGGTGGCATCTAATAAATGAGTCTGGCGCTAAAAATAGCTCTAAATCACTTAAGTTTAAACGGTGATAACCTTCGCGCCCCATTGTTTTAACAAATGTTTTACGTAACTGTGTTTCAAGATAAATCACTTGATCATGTTTAATCGGGTACCAACAGTCATCGATTTTAATCGTGATGTAGTTTGTTAAAAATGCTGATGGCTTTTGTGGGAAGATAGCGGTAATGGCACCTTTTGTTTCGCCTTCTTCCATTAAAGGAATACTCATGCCATAGTAAGCAACACCAAATACATCAGGTTCGATATAGGTGCTGATTTTTTGCCCATAGCTTAAAGCTTTGTGTGCAGCTGAGCCTTCTTTGATAGGGTCACCCGGCTTAATTTTTAGATCAACCTTTTTGCTCGGTTGGTAGTACAAGTATTCATTTGTATCAGAAATTGCGATTGAAGTATTCTCAGGGAAAAACTCCTTAATAATCTCCATGATTTCTTCTATTTGCTTTGGATCCACTATTAGCACCTCATTTTAACTTTTAAAAATAGTATTATCATCTATTTTACTACATATTCGTATAAATTATATAGAGAAGATTTCGGAATAAAATAGAGATATGTCGATTGCTACATTAAAAAGATGAAAATTGACTTACATAAAATTCAAGGTATTATAATTAATTACTAATTATTTTTAATATGTATATGGTAAAATTTAAATGTCTATTAATAAGTTTACAAGGTTTCTACGGTATTTATATGATAAATTAGAACTAGGACGATGTATAAAATGTGGTTGAAAGGAAATCGCAAAATATGGTAAAATTCACTGTAAAGTATATTTTTTTTAATACTGGTGTTTAAGTTAGGTTATTTTTAAGCTATATTCAATATATAATTGTGTAATAGGACTCAATTCATATGATAAATAAGTAAATACTTTTTTCTTATTTTGAATTTGTAATTTGATGTCAAATATTGTAATGTAATTCGTGCACTCTGAGGAAAGATGGGGAAGATTATGCAACTACATCAACATTCTATGTCAGAAACGATATCAAAAAGATACTTCCAAGAAATCGATAATATTAATCAATACATCGGTGTAGAAGAATTTTTTAATATTGAGTCAAAATTAATATTTGAAATTTACCATTTAGAATCTGCAAAGGCTAAAAAATCTTTGCATGAATTAATTGATATTCTTTCTATACGTTTTGGCAAGCAGGTCATTAAAATAGTGCGAGGTTATTTTTCCGTTTTGTCGTCGATTGTTGCTCGTAAATTGCTAGACAATCAAGTACCTTCGAAGAAAGCCTTTGCTTTTAATATTGCTTGTAATGATATGATTGAAAATCAGATGAAAGACGCAGAATTTTTGCAATTTGCTGATGATTTAATTGATTTCTTTGTGTATTTTATCGCAGATAGAAAGCAACCGACTTTCCGTCATCAGACAGTCAATAAAGTGATTATGTATATCAATGATGAGTTAGAGAACGATTTAACAGTGGAGAGTATCGCGAATAACTTCCATATTAGTACTAGTCACTTGTCGCGTATTTTCAGAGAACATGTGGGCATTACATTGGTCGAGTATTTAAATGTTCGTCGCGTAGAGGAATCCCAATATTACCTACGACATACGAATAAAAGCATTACATCCATTTCAGACCAATTCCATTTTTGTAATCAGAGTTACTTCACACGTATTTTTAAGAAATACACAGGGGTAACACCTAAACATTTCCGTGATGAGCTGCATCATGAATTTTACCGTTTTGAAATGAACGAGACGGAGATGCAAAACGCTTAATATTGTGGGACAATAAATGGCACTCAATGAATAAGAACCATACTGTAAGATGCGATTGTATTAGCGATGCTAAAGCGCGCATCTTTTTTATGTGAACAAACTACCATTATGTCACGCTTCCGTTAACGCCTAAGCGTATTTGATAAGTAGCGCTTGCTATTTGATAAAGGTAGTCTTAATAAGGTATACTTCACATTAGTTGAAAAATAATAGTAGGTGGAAAAATGAAAAATTTGAAGCTATTATCAATGCTTGGGCTTGTTGTTTTTGTATTAAGTGGCTGTAAAGCAGTTGAGAACAAAGAGGGCTTTTTCTATAGTGTTTTTGTAAAACCTATGGAATTTTTACTGGAGTTTTTCGGAAATGATATTTTTTCAGGTAGCTATGGTTTAGCAATCATCGCTATCACGGTTCTTATCCGTTTAGTCTTAATGCCGATTATGTTGAAAAACTATCGTCAGCAACAACTGATGAAAACGAAAATGGATGCCTTCAAACCTGAAATGGAAGCTGTTCAGAAAAAAATGAAGGAAGCAAAGACAAAAGAAGAACAAATGCAATATCAGCAAGAGATGATGGCATTGTACCAAAAACATGGTGTCAATCCTTTAAATATGGGTTGTTTACCAATGTTAATTCAAATGCCAATCATTATGGGTCTTTACTTCTCAATTTTATATTCTGCCGATGTGAAATCACATATGTTCTTATGGTTTAGCTTAGGTTCACCAGACATTGTGATGACAATAATTGCGGGTATTGTTTATTTGGTACAAGCACGAGTTTCTTTATGGACCGTACCAGAGCAACAAAAAAAGCAAATGAAGATGTTTATTTACATTTCGCCAATTATGATTGTCTTTATTTCTATGTCTTCTATGGCAGCACTACCGCTTTACTGGTCTGTCAGCGGTGCATTACTAATTCTTCAAACGTATATTGGTCGAAAATATTATTCGGAGCATCCCGAAAAAGCAGAATCATAAATGAATGAATGTCGAGGCGCGTTGTAGCCTCGATTTTTTTTAGGAGGAAAACAGCATGAATACAAAATGGGTATCTTCAATTTTAGTTGCAATATTTAGTATTGCGGCTATTGTATGCATTATTATTGGCAATTTTAATTTAGCGGTGCTAGCAATGACAATAATGTTTGCTTTGTCAAATGGCTTTAGAGCGAAGAGTTTTAAGGAGCAAGGATATGTTAAAGAGGCGAAATGGATGAAGTATATGGCAATCTTTTTCTCTGTTGCTTCCATTGCGGTACTAATTATTATTTTTACAGAATAAGTGGAAATGCTACACTTAAAAATGTGAACAGTGATAAAATAAAACTATCAAAATATAGTGTATTAACTTGCTTTGGCAGTAGCCTTGCCTAATACGGAAAGTGCTATGTATGTACTGCAAACGGTTAGGGCAAACCTTGCTGAAACAAGTTAAATACCTGGTGGTTGTCAAAGATGTAAAAGAACTGTCGAGCCGTTTTGAAAAAATCTTAAAGACATTCCGCCGAGGTGTAATTGATTAAAGGTCTTAGGGTTGCTCAAACTCCCATTGAAACGACCTGATTTTGAAATCTCGTTTTGTTTAGCAACCCTGTATCTACACAAAAGGGGCAAAGAAATGAAAAAAAATCGACTACCACTTATTATTGGCGCTATTATTTCAGCGGCACTGATCGTATCTATTTTTATAGTGATTTACTATAAGAATAATCAAGTCAATGTAGCGTCAGATGAAGAACAACCAGTAGCAGAACAAGGCAAAAAAGACAATCCTACAAAAGAGCAACCAAAAACACCCGAAGTAACTGAACCACAAGAGCAGCCAGACGAAAATGGCTATTACCCAAATCAAGCAATGCCGACAGAGCCTACTTATATTGATGGTATTTTACTGGCTAATAAAAAATATCCACTACCATCCACATTTGCACCAGGTGAAAATCCAGAGGCACGTCAAGCGTTAAATAAGATGTTAGCCCAAGCTAAACAACAGGGCTTTAACTTAGTCGCGTTTAGTGGATATCGTTCTTATGAATATCAAACAACATTATACAATAATTATGTTAAGCGCGATGGTCAAGCTGCAGCAGATCGCTATAGTGCACGCCCAGGTTTTTCCGAGCACCAAACAGGCCTAGCGTTTGATATTGGGGAAGTCGGCAAAGAAGATTTATGGTTGACTGAGGAGTTTGGTGAAACACCTGCTGGGAAATGGCTATTTGAGCATGCTGCAGAATATGGTTTCATTTTACGATTCCCTCAAAATAAAGAACATTTAACAGGCTATATGTATGAATCTTGGCATTATCGCTATGTTGGAATTGACATTGCTAAGAAAATGAAAGATCAGAATGTTACGTTAGAAGAGTATTTAGGGGCTGAATAAACAAAGAGCTTGGAGACAAAACTTCAAGCGAGAACGTACGCAGCGTTACGGTGTGCAATGGGGAAGTAACCACTGTAGCGAACCAGAGCAAAAAGTGGCTGGGACATAAGAGAAAAAGTGTTAGATTGAACCTGGTACTGACCCCGATATATAAGACACTAAACAAAAAAGCATTACCCAACCAGTTGTCGGTATTGAACCGGCGACTGGTTGTTTAGTTTCGTTTGAATTCGGTTATTGTTATAATAGTTTATATAGTCTTTGACAGTTTGTTCTACGATGGCCGTCGTAGTACTGTTCAAATTGTCTAAGTAGAATGTTTCAGACTTTAACACTGAATGAAACGATTCGATTGGGGCATTATCAGCGGGCGTACCTTTACGGGACATGCTCATGGTAATGCCTTTTGCTTTTACGGCCTGTTGATAATCATACGATGTGTATACCGCCCCTTGGTCACTGTGCAACGTACACCCTTCGGGCAAATGATGAAGTTGAGCTAATGTATCCAGCACAAAATCAGTATCTTGGCAGTCTCCAATCGAATAGGCAATAATTTCACCATTATATAAATCTTGAATACTTGAAAGATACAACTGTTTTTGACCAAATGGCAAGTAAGTAATATCAGTTACGAGCTTCTGTAACGGTGCGGTGGCTTCAAAATCGCGATTTAATAAATTTGCTGCGATTGCATAAGGTTGTCCTGTTCGTTTCCGTTTTTTCACTTTCACGCGACATTGCCAACCATATTTTTGCATGATACGTTGAACCACTTTATGATTGACGCACATTTCTTGACGTAAAAGTGCTGTAATTTTTCTGTAGCCATAGCGAAATTTATTTGCACGACAGAGTTCACCGATACGTCTCTCTATTGCTTGACGAGACCTTGCATCGGTAGATGCCTGTTTCCAACGATAGTAGGTAGATCGTGCAATCCCAAAGTGTTTACAAATGTCCTTTACAGACATCATGCTTCTTAGTGACGCAACTAACTGTACAGCTACTTCTCCAACCACTTCCTCTCCAACTCTGCGTACTTTTTTAGCACCTCAATTTGTTGCTTTAAATAACGGTTTTCCAATGCTAATTTCGTTTGTTCATTGTCCGGTTCAGGACCCTTATTAAAGATATATTGTTTGCCTACAGGTTGTTTCAAACGATTGACTTCACCATTTCTATACCAACGCACCCATGTTTCGACCTGTGTTTTATGGCGTATATTTAATTCCAATAGAATCTGTTTGACAGGTACACCCGCTAATCGCATCTTAATCGCTTTCATTTTTACTTCATAGGGATAACTCACTCTTGTTCCCATAGAAAAAACACCTCCAAATTGAAATTTAAGTATCTATACCCGAATTTCAATCGAAGATGCTTTTTTTATTTGTCTATACCTATTGGGGTCAGTTCCCCTAATCAATCTAACACTTTTTTGCTATGCTGTTGTTGTCCGCTACGACGGTACTTTCCGCTCAGCACAGTAAGCCGCAACCCTCTGCTTGCGCGCGTATGCCCGCGTCTTACATTATGTGCTGTTCTGAGCTGGAGTCACCGCCTTCGCTACCAACAACTAGTGAACACTTCTAATTTTTTTAATTGCAAAACGAATGGGTTGTTATAATATCGGTGTTAATAAGCGAGAAATAGATTCCTTAAACTTTATCATACTCGAACGATTTTGATACATTTCCCAAGTTAATTCTGTGCTATCTAAAATGTCCTTTTCAAATAGCTCAGCTAATTGATGAGAAATTTTAGAATCGTAAATAAAGGCATTTACTTCGAAGTTTAAACTAAAACTTCGAACATCGATATTTGCAGTTCCTACTGTAGATGCTTCATCGTCAATAATAATAGCTTTAGCATGAATAAATCCTTTTTCATAAATATAAACCTTTGCTCCTGCACGTAATAACTGGCCCACGTAAGAGTATGTTGCCCAATAAACAAACATATGGTCCGGCTTATTAGGAATCATAATACGTACATCAATGCCTGATAAAGTAGCAATTTTTATGGCATCTAAAAAACTAATATCAGGAATAAAATAAGGCGTTTGAATATAAATATATCTCTTGGCCATATTAATCAGCTTTAAATAGCCGATTTTTATTTGTTCCCAATCAGAGTCCGGTCCACTGGAAACAATTTGTAAACCGACATCACCTTTTTTCGGGATAGCAGGGAAGTAACGGTCGGAATAACCCATCTTTTGCTGTGCACATGCTTGATTCCAATCTAATAAAAAGCGTGTTTGCAATGGGTGGACAGCGCTTCCTTCAATACGTAAATGTGTATCTCTCCAATAGCCAAATTTCTTTTGAAGTCCAAGGTATTCATCTCCTACATTAAAGCCCCCGATATACCCAATACGACCGTCAATTACTCCTATTTTGCGGTGATTTCTAAAGTTGAGGCGAGGGTTAAGCAGTGGGAATATGGAAGGGAAAAATACTTCTACTTCACCACCTGCTTCAAGAAGTTCCTTGAAATGTCTCCTTTTTACATTACGAGAGCCCATTTCATCATATAAGAGCCTTACTTTGACTCCTTGTTTTGCCTTTTTAATCATTGCGTCAATAAGACGAGTACCTAAATTATCTAAGCGGAAGATGTAATATTGAATATGGATATGATCTTTAGCTGCTTCGATGTCTTTTAATAGCTGTTCAAATTTGTCTGCACCATCGTCAAAAATAGCAAGGTGATTGTCTTGTGTTAATACCGCATTATTCGTTTTTAAATGCATATAAATCATTTCTTTATAATTTTCGGCATTTTCAATACGAAACTCAAACGTATTATCTCGAATGGTGTCTATTTGATAGCTAATCAGATTATCAATCCCAATATCTTTGCGCCCTTCCCAACGAAACAAATGTTTCCTGCGCAGTTGTCTGCCAAGTAGTAAATATAAAATAAATCCAGCTAATGGTAAGAAAAATAGGACAAGAATCCATGCCCATGTAGAACTAGCATCTTTACGCTCTAAAAATATAATTGTCATCGCAGATAAGATATTTACGAATAAAATTAAAGGTACTAGATATTCTACATCTGTAAAAATGCTCATTCCTGCACCCCTTTACTATATTTCACATTATATCTAGTATAGCTTACTTCACAGGTGGAAAGAAAGGACAGTAAGTGATTTGTTATCATCAAAAAAATTCCCCCCTAAAAAAAGTAGGGACAATGCCTTTGCGTTTTGCGACTTTGAGGGCATAGCTAGCAAACAGTAATCGAAATTAGGCAAGCCCCATCACAAAAAAATAGTGCTGGGGCTTGCTCGTTTTGTATTCAGTTTCAAGGCAAGAGGTAAATCAGTTAGCTTATACATAATGTTCCCATTGAAATAGTATATCGCTAAAATCTTGTTGAAGAAGCTTATCACGATTGATAAAGAATTTCCCTACGCCACTATCCGCCCACATAATACCGAACTCATCATTGGAATCTATTTGTAGTAAAAGTACATCATACCGTTGTAGCAGATGAGATTCGTGCCGAATGTCTTCCTCTAAAAAATATGCGTATCCGCCTATTTTAGCGCCAGCTCCTAAAAAATGCTGTAAGTAGATTTCGTGCAAATTAACATCATGGTTTAGGGTACATATTAGACTCGGTAAATAGTGTACAGCTCGATAATCTAAAGCTGAGACAGGTTCCTGTGTAAAGTGGAATTGTAGCGATAACTCTTCTTTAATAGGAAACCAAACATCTGTGGTCACAGCAGGTTTTTCTTGTGTTGGCATTGCTGTTTTTGTTTCTAACTTTGGGTAAAATCGTACTTTATAGAACTGTTGAAAAATGTCTTCCTTATAATGTGCCGCATTGGCAAAAATATTAGATGAAATAAAAAATTGTAAAATACCTTGAGTAGGAAAATCTTGTATTGTTGGTATTTCTGCAAAATTTATTTGAGCTAATAAACGCATCGCTTCACCAGTAATGTCCTTTGGAACTGTTTGATAATAAGGTAAATAAGGTTCACCGGCGAATTTACTTTCTGTTATTGTGGTTGAACGTTTACATGGCGATATAGTGATTGCCGCCAGTAGCGATTCTTCAATTTCAGACCGTAATGGTTCAAGCTCTCTAGGAAGAGAAAAATTGATTGTTTTATTCATGCAGTATCCTCCGAGTTTACGCTTTCAAACATGGATGTCATATAAGTTTAACAAATACATCTGTTTCTATTAGTTACGACATATAGTACGAAAATTATTCAAGCCTTAAAGTTTTATTTGAAGCCTTATAAATAAAGATTAAAATAATCGAGATAATTGCGATAGCTGCAGCAATATAGTAGCCAAGATTAGATTGCATCGTAAATAACCATGTGAAAAATAGAGGACCGAGAATACGCCCTAAATTATCCATAGAGTAGGAAAGACCTGCTGCTGTCCCATATTGGCCGCCAGATTCTTTGGAGGATAATGACACGACACATGTTCTTGCAAGGGCATTTCCGGCTGTAAAGATACAAAGTGCAAAACCTGCCATTAATAGATTGCCTGTTAAAGTAAATAAAAGCATACCAATTGCTGTAATGATTTGAGCTCCAATGAGCCAAGATGTTTCTGTGCCATTTTTAATGCGACGAACTACGCCACCTTGTATGGCTGCATCTACAAAGCCACTAAACATAAATAAATAACCGATTTGCAAAGGTGTTATTTGTATACGGTCAATTTGAAAAAGCTGGAATGTTGCTTCTACTCCTGCCAGCATAAAAGTCACTAAGAACGAGAACATAAATAAATAACGAACACGGTATTGAAGCATTTTGCCAACACCTTTTGGGACAATTGCTCTTTTTGTTACATCTTTTCGTTTTTCTGGTTCTTTTAAGACGAAAGTTGCATAAATAAATAATAGTGCGATTAAAGCTGCTGATGCGATAAATGGCAATTGCAAGCTATAATTACCTAACATGCCGCCAATTGCAGGACCGAAGATAAAACCTAGACCAATGGACATGCCCATGAAACCCATGTACTTATTACGATCTTCCTCGCTCGACATGTCACCAATAAAACCTGTTACAGCTGTATACAACGCACCTGAGAATAAGCCACCTACGATACGTGATACGTATAACATTGTTAAATGATCAATGAACATCGAAAAAATAATGAAACTGAGACTAAACCCTACCAATCCTGTTAAAATGAGTTGCTTACGACCGACTTTATCAGAAAGCTTTCCCCAAAGTGGTGCGGTAAAAAAACTTGCAAGAGAATACACTGTCAGTAAACCGCCTACATGGATGTTTTGCCAATCGTTTTGTACGATGACCTCTGGTAGGACAGGAATAATAATTCCAAAGCCTAGGTAGACGAGAAACTGTACTGACATTAAGAGTAAAATTGGTTTTATCATTTAATTTCCTGCTTTCTTACAATATTTCAGTATGTATATTCTACCTCTCTTGTTCTTGCTATTACAAGGGTGCGGTAGGAGAAGCATTTGAAACCAAGACAAGGATTGATTTAGTTTATGTTCAGTTATTATTTTGCGTAACCGTTCATCCACAATAGTTATTCCTTCTTTCACTCCCTCTTTTGGTAGAAGCTTGTTCCTGCTGGCTGGTCAAAAATAATGAAGAACAACGAATAGAATTGATTTGATGAGTTAATAATGTATTTATCAAATTCTATTCTATAGTGTATTTTGTTTGCCTAAAAAAGTGACATTTAAACATAATTTACATTGTAACAAAATTGAAAAATATTAAAGGCGAGTTAAATGGTATGATAGATACAGATAAACTCGTCTGACATCTAACACTTAGAAAAAATGAAACTTTTTTGGAAATAAAACGTTATATAAAATCGAGAAAAGATTGAGGTGGAATGTATGACGAAGGAAGTAGATTTGAAAAAGATTGTTTCGAATTTATCGAAGTTGGGTGTGACAGCTACTGTAACAAAGTCTCGACTTGAACTTTTAAAAGTGCTCACACCACCAACGCAAACTCCGCAAGTTCAAGCTTAACTCGTTTTACAAAAAAGAATGGATAGTTCTCTTTCGAAAGTAGAGAGGCTATCCATTCTTTTTTTATTATTTAAATTTCTTAATCCTCTTCATCGTAGGTTGTAAACATGTAAGTACGATAATGGAAACGCATGCTAAAGACTAGCCCGATGGCCAAGGCATTGCCCATTAAAGAACTTCCCCCATAACTTATGAATGGAAGTGGAATACCTGTAATCGGTAGTAGCTGTATTGTCATACCAATGTTTTCGAATACATGGAACGTAATCATCGCGATAATACCTGCACAAACATAAGTTGAAAAAGGGTCTTTCAATAATAATGTTGTTTTAGTTAAATGATAGATTAACAAAAAGAAAATACAGATTACTATACTTGCACCGATAAAACCCCATTCCTCACCGATGACGGTGAAGATGAAGTCCGTATGATTTTCGGCTACGTATACTTCGCGCCCACGGAAGCCTTTACCGAAGATTTCACCAGACCCAATAGCGTTTAAGGAAGTAATCAAATGGTAACCATCACTCGATGAATAGGAGTATGGATCTAGCCAAGAGTAAATTCTGGCAAACTGGTACGCTTTAAATCCAAATGTTTTCTCTAAAAATTCCTGCATGTAAAGCGCCATCCACAGGAGGCTTCCCCCGACGACAGCGCCACCTAAAAAAGTAGGTAATAAAATTTTCCAAGAGATACCTGCTACAATAACGAGTGCAGCGGTAATCGCAAAGAAAACAAGTGCTGAACCAAGGTCAGGCTGTTTCATAATAATACCAAGTGGTATAATCAACGTTAAAGCGATTTTACCTAGTAAAATGAAGTCAGACTTAATGGATCTTAAAGAGTAGACTTCATGATGCTTACTAATAAGGCGGGCAAGCGCTAAAATGTAAAAAGTTTTCATAAATTCGGAGGGCTGGATATTACCAAGTGGTGTATGGAACCAGCTTTTAGCACCATTCACAGGCTCACCAATTTGGCCTTTACCTTCCGGCATGAAAATAAGCAAAACTAAAAGAGCAATTCCAGCTCCGTACATATACCAAGCCATTTTTTTATATTGATCAGGCTCGAAAAACATAATGACACCGATAATAAATGCACCAATTACATACCATCTTAGTTGCAAAGGTACGTAATTAATACCATATTGTCCGGAAGTTTGAGCGGATGCAATTGCTAATAAACTAATGACAAGAAAAGTGAAAAGTATAAAAGCGAGCGTCCAGTCAAAACGGTTCACGAAATTTCGTTTATTTTCCATAAAAGCCACCTAAAATAAAATAGTTTAAAATCTGCGCACAGACGCATGTCGAACATTAACATTATAACGCAAAAAACAATTTTACGCCTGAGTATATTGTTGTGACGACAAATAGCATAAAATGTTTCAAAAAATAATGTTTAGTTTTATAATAAAGTGAAGAATGGGGTGATGGATGTGGCTAAGAAATTAAAGTCAGCTGAAGATTTTATGTATCATATATATGTTCATATGAATGATGTCGATAAATTTGTTATATTTAGCGGGCTTAAATTCTCGCAATTCGTGGCTGCTTTAGATCCACTGCATCACTTACTTTTACTAAAGCATTCCTATGAAGACGGATCATTTAATATGCATACACAGTTTGATTATATAGCAGATGAGGAAGTTCCTCGTTTTGTAAAAAAAGCTACGGAGTCGAAAGAATTGTGTTGGGTAGATTTTATGGATGAAAAGAGGCTGGATCAGCTGACACCGATGGAACAGGGAGAACTGCTTTACATAAGTCATAAAAAAGAACCGATTACTTCGCCATTTTTTAATAAATTGCAAAATCGGTTTGTGTATTGTTCTTCGGATGTAGAGAAAATGACGAAAATTTATTTTCGCCATTTAAGTGATTCAGATTTGCTCGTCGCTAATGTGTTTAATACGTTAATACGTGAAAAAGAACGAAGCACAGGTTTTTGGCGCCGTAAAGTAAAATCGAGTATTCCTTCTCTTACGCCGGAATTTTTGCGTGCGTATCGCTCCTTTGCTAAAGAGGGCGCATTGTTGTCACTGTATCGCATTGAGAAGCCGAAAGCCGCATATGGTATAGAAATACGTAACCTGTCAGATTATTCCTTTCCAGATGAGGTCTGGGATGATTTAAATACAATTTTGAAAAACGAGCACGATGAATTGATTCATATTATTTAACTATATAGCAGGTATTTCACCAGCTATATAGGAATGGAACTCAAGAAAGTGATAGTCAGTCATTTTACTTGGGTGACCAACTTTTGAATGAATAAGGCACTCAAATCTCACCGTCCAAATTACGGTGAGATTTTTATGTCATTTGTCAAGCCGTTTCGTGATAAACTAATAATACTCAAGAAGTATGTGGAGGGCACAAAAAATGAAAAAAAGAATCGGTTTATTATACGGCGGAAAGTCAGCGGAGCATGAGGTGTCATTGTCGACGGCGTGCGCAGTCACTGGAGCTTTGAATTTCGAGGAGTATGAGATATATCCGATTTACATTACACCAGATGGGGAATGGCGACGCGGTGAGCGTTTAGAAAAACCCGCAAATTCGATTGAAGAATTGCAATTTGGTGATGATGCCATTATTTTAGAAAATAATATTACAGCGTTTTTAATTGATAAAAACGGGGCAGCGCTCCAATTTGATGTTATTTTCCCTTTACTGCATGGAACAAACGGGGAAGATGGAACTGTACAGGGTTTACTGGAAGTGTTGAATCTTCCGTATGTCGGTAATGGTGTGTTGGCATCATCTGCAGGTATGGATAAAGTGATTATGAAACAGTTGTTTGAAATTGCGGGCTTACCACAAGTGCCATATACGTACTTCATTCGCAGTGAATGGACGAAAGAGCAAGAGGCTATTTTAACGCGTTGTGAACAGAAATTGTCTTGGCCAATGTTTGTAAAGCCAGCAAATTTAGGCTCAAGTGTTGGTATTAGTAAAGCTTCGAACCGTGAGGAACTGATTCAAGCAATTGAGGTAGCATTGCAATTCGACCGTAAAATTGTGGTAGAGCAAGGTATTGTAGCACGTGAAATTGAATTAGCTGTACTGGGCAATGATTTTCCAGAAGTATCTGTGCCAGGTGAAATTAAGCCTATGACGGAGTTCTATGATTATGATTCAAAATATAAGGATGGTTCAACAGCATTAATTATTCCTGCTGAACTACCTACAGAAGTTGTGACTAGTTTAAAAGAGCACGCAAAAAGTGCGTTTAAGATTTTAGATGGAAGTGGTTTAGTACGTGCTGATTTCTTTGTCACGGCAGATCATGCCATTTATATTAACGAAGTAAATACAATGCCAGGTTTTACACCTGTTAGTATGTATCCGCTTCTTTGGCAACATACAAACGTAAGTTATCCAGAGCTTATTAATCGACTGATTGCGCTAGCACTTGAGCGCTTTGAAGAAAAACAACAGCTTCACTATAAAAAAGACTGAGTGGGATTATTGTGAAAAAGACATTAAAGGAATTAGCAGCATGGTTAAATGATGAGGTGCCAGCTTTCGGAGATACGATTGTATCTGGTATATCGATTGATACAAGAACAATCTGCCAAGGGGATTTATTTGTGCCATTCCGCGGTGAACAGGCAAATGGTCATAAGTTTGTACAACAAGCTTTTGAAAAAGGAGCGGGTGCTTCGCTTTGGCAAAAAGATGAACCTAACCCGCCCAAAAATGTTCCGTTACTATTTGTGGATGATTCAGAGTTGGCGTTACAGCAAATGGCACGTGCTTATCGTAACGAGCATAAGGCGACCTTTATTGGTATTACAGGATCGAATGGTAAAACATCCACAAAGGATATTTTAGCGGGCACGCTAGCACCGTTTTTTAAAGTACAAAAAACAATTGGTAATTTTAATAATCAACTAGGCTTACCAATTACGATTTTACAGCTCCAAGAGGATACAGAAGTTGCTGTACTTGAAATGGGCATGAGTGGATTTGGGGAAATTGAGTTTTTAACAAAGTTAGCTCGTCCTCATATAACGGTAATTACCAATATCGGTGAGGCACATATGCAAGACTTAGGCTCGCGTGCCGGTATTGCAAAGGCGAAGTTTGAAATTATACAAGGTATGCAAGAGGATGGCGTACTCTTTTATGATGGTGATGAGCCATTATTAAATGAGCTTGTTGCAAAAGAACAAAATTTAAATGCACAGGCGTTTGGTTTAGAACCAGGCGATTTGTTATATGCTGATAATATTGAAGCAACTGCAAGTGGAAGTAGCTTTACAACACATGGTGCTATTGAAGGGGATTTCTTTATTTCTGTTCTTGGGAAGCATCAGGTGAAAAACACTTTAATTGCCATGCTTATTGCGCAAAAACTAGGTTTAACGGATGAGCAAATTCGTACATCTTTAAAAGACGTAACGTTAACAGATATGCGTATGCAGCAAATACAAGGAAATCAAGGCGCATTATTTATTAATGATGCTTACAATGCTGCACCTACGTCGGTAAAGGCGGCGATTCAGTTTATAGCCACTACAACTATTCGCCCTGAAAAGTGGCTTGTCTTAGGTGATATGCTGGAACTAGGGGATAATGAAAAAAGCTTCCATGAAGAGTTATCATTAGCAATTCATGAAGGTGAAATTGACTATGTGTGCTTGTATGGTCCGCGTATGGCTTTCTTGTATGAGGTGTTGAAAGAACGTTTTGACGCTGACCATTTATTATACGACAAGGATGATTTTGCGCCTATCATTGCAAAGCTTCAACAGGCAACAGAGAAATCCATTGTTTTATTAAAAGCCTCACGTGGGATGAAACTAGAAACAATTTTGCAATCATTTACTTCATGATTTGCGGTTGTTGACATAATGAATTGTTACTTGGGGTAAAAATCCGCTCTGGTTTACAGATGCGCTGATTTTTACCCTTTATTAAAAAAATTAGAAAGCATTTTGTATGCTATTGCTAGTAAAACAGCCACTTTTTGAGGTGATGGTAATGACGATAGGTGTATTATGTATTCATGGATTTTCGGGTGGTGCTTATGAAGTAGAGCCGTTTACCGTTTATTTACAAGCCAATACAGATTGGCTAATCGAGACGCCTACCTTATCAGGGCATGGAGAAGAACTAAAGATGAAAGGCTTTACCGCACAGCATTGGTTAATGGATGCGGAGTTAGCTTTTCGAGCGCTATCGAAAAAAGTGGATGAAGTGATTGTCGTTGGATTTTCTATGGGTGGCATTATTGCGTTATATTTAGCGAAACGTTATAAGGTGAAGAAGCTTGTACTGCTTAGTGCTGCAGCTAAATACATTAGCCCTAAGCAGCTTGTTAAAGATTTTAAAATGTTAGCAACTGAAGCGTATCATCGCAACCTTTCGAATAATGAGTTGTTTTTGAGATATCGTCATAAGTTCAACAACGTCCCCTTAGCAGCTACGATTGAATTCATGAAACTTGTCCAAAAGGTAGCGCCGTACTATCAGGACATTAAAATTCCAGTGTATATTGTACAAGGGAAATTAGACGGAATTGTGCCCTATCATACCGCTCAATTTTTGTTTGATCAGCTTGCTTCAACAAATAAAAAGTTGTATTTTTCTAACAATGGCAAACACCATATTTGTCATTGTGAAGATTGTTTTGATTGGTTTACGAAGGTTTTAGCGTTTTTAAAGGATAATTAAATAGTCAGATTATTACGACTCATGCGTTATCGTTGCATACGTTTGATTCCCGTGATAGACTAGTGTAAGCAATGGATACATTTTGTGCGAAGACTCTTCATAATTTGGTTGAAGAGTACTTTTTTTTGAACATAACGGTTTTATTCTAAGTGAATAATTACGCAGAATCGAACCGCTCGGTAAAGACCGGGCTTTCCTTTTCATATAAGAGCTCTACTTGAAACATTTGTAGAGAGAATTTTTAAGTAACGGAAACGTTCCACAACACAGGCTCGAATTTGCCGACAACTTCATCTGAAAATGTAACCATTTGTCAACTTAAAAGGAAAAAAGGAGATTGAGAAGTTTGACAAATTTTTCAGAATTAAATATTAGTGAATCTACACTACGTTCAGTAAAACGTATGGGATTCGAAGAAGCAACACCAATCCAAGAGGGTACTATTCGTTTTGCCATTGAAGGTCGCGATGTATTAGGTCAAGCGCAAACTGGTACAGGTAAAACTGCCGCTTTTGGTATTCCACTTATCGAGAAAATCGATCCTAAAAACCCTAATATCCAAGCATTAGTAATTGCTCCAACTCGTGAATTAGCGATTCAAGTTTCAGAAGAACTATATAAAGTCGGTTACGACAAGCGTGTGAAATTATTATCAGTTTACGGTGGTCAAGAAATCGGACGTCAAATTCGTGCACTGAAAAATAAACCACAAATTATTGTTGGTACACCAGGTCGTATTTTAGACCATATTAATCGTCGTACTTTAAAACTAGAAGATGTTCAAACACTTGTACTGGACGAAGCAGATGAAATGTTAAACATGGGCTTCATCGATGATATAAATTCAATTTTAGAAAACGTACCTGCTGAGCGCCAAACATTATTATTCTCAGCAACAATGCCACCAGCAATCCGTAAAATCGCTGAGACATTTATGCGTGACCCTGAAATTGTAAAAATTAAAGCAAAAGAATTAACAGTGGATAACATTGATCAATACTTTGTGAAAGCTGCTGAGCGCGAAAAATTCGATGTTTTATCTCGTCTATTAAACGTTCACCAACCAGAATTAGCGATTATCTTTGGACGTACAAAACGCCGTGTTGATGAGCTAGCACAAGCTTTATCAATCCGAGGATATCTTGCTGAAGGAATTCATGGTGATTTAAGCCAAGCAAAACGTATTTCAGTTTTACGTCAATTTAAAGAAAATAAAATTGATATCCTTGTTGCAACAGATGTAGCAGCTCGTGGTCTAGATATTTCAGGCGTTACACACGTGTATAACTTTGATATTCCTCAAGATCCTGAGTCTTACGTTCACCGTATTGGTCGTACTGGCCGTGCCGGAAAATCAGGTCTTGCAGTAACATTTGTAACACCTCGTGAAATGGGCTATTTACGTATTGTTGAAGAAACAACGAAAAAACGTATGACACCACTTCGTCCGCCAACAAATGACGAAGCTTTAGTAGGTCAACAACGTTTAGCTATTGAGACACTTGAAGGTCTTATTGCTAATAATAACTTAGGTGATTATCGTACATTAGCTACAGAAG
The DNA here is from genome assembly GCF_016350185.1 of Lysinibacillus sp. C5.1. Taxonomy (NCBI): domain Bacteria; kingdom Bacillati; phylum Bacillota; class Bacilli; order Caryophanales; family Bacillaceae; genus Lysinibacillus; species Lysinibacillus sp. C5.1. The sequence continues at coordinate 4,227,826 of NZ_CP066226.1, read as the reverse complement.
TACTTGAAAACCATGATGCAGTCGATGTAGTAGCAGCTGCATTACGCTCATTAACAAAAGAGCCGGATGATACGCCTGTTACAATTACAGAAGAGCGTCCATTACCAATGCGCCGTGAGCGTTCTGGTGGTGGCGGTGGTGGCCGCGGAGGCGATCGTAATAGCCGTAACAGAAGCGGTGGTGGTCGTAGCTTTGGCGGTAACCGTCGTGAAGGTAGTGGTGGCGATCGTCGCAACAGTGGAGGCCGTCGTGAAGGTGGTCGCCGTGAGGGCGGAGCTCGTCGTGAAGGTGGACAAGGTCGTTCACGTGCACCACGTCGCCATGAAGACTAATTAACTCTCAAACCTTACAGTCATCAAATTGACTGTAAGGTTTTTTATATTTATAGTTAAATTAATTTATTCGAAATTTTTGGAAGGAAAAGTAAGTATGCGAGATTTCTAAACGGAACGTTGCGACGAAAGCGGCTTATTATAAGCATTAAACTATAGCGCCGTATACTAAAAAGGCGATATACTAGATGTTTAGATGGCGGTTAATTATGATGAAAAGGCTATGGATTTATTTGAAACAAATTAGTATTTGCGTACGTATACATAGGTAATGAAAAGAGGAGGAACAATTTTGAGAGCTGAACCAATTCATCAAATTTCCCGAAAAGGGTTAACAGTATGGCGATTATATGGTGTGTTACAAACATTGCTGTTGTTAGTCATTGCAGCATTGGTTTGTTATGGCACTTATTATTATGAATGGCCTTCATTTATTTATTTTATCGCAATTGCTGTTGTTCTATTAAGTGCATTTTTTTCTGCGTATTTATTCCCGAAAATTCGATGGGAACGCTGGAGATACGAAGTGCGCGAACATGAAATTGAAGTCCAACATGGCTTGTTTGTTGTCAAACGCACATTAATACCAATGGTACGTGTGCAACATGTTGACACGACACAAGGCCCCATTTTAAAAAGATACAGCCTAGGTAATATTTCAATTTCTACAGCCGCCACGGTACATACAATTCCAGCACTGGTCATGGATGAAGCAGATGGACTTCGTGCGCGTATTTCGGAATTAGCAAGGGTGGCGGAAGATGATGTCTAACGAAGTGTATCGTTTACACCCTGTATCGGCGATTATCTCTAGTGTCAAAGCACTAAAGAGTATGATCTTACCTGTAGCCATTATCATTATTAGTAATGGCTTTAACTTTTCCTTGAACTTCCGCAGTGAATATTTTTTTGAAACCGTATTACTGTTTGGCGTGTGGGGGGTAGGGGCAGTACTAGCGCTTGTCGGTGGTATTGTAAAGTGGCGTACCTTTGTTTACTGGTTTGAGGATGGCGAACTCAGAGTAAAGTACGGGTTATTCGTCAAAAAGAAGCGTTATATTCCATTTGAGCGCATTCAAAGTTTAAATTACCATGAAGGTATTTTTCATCGGATATTTGGCCTAGTCAAGGTGCAAGTTGAGACAGCAGGCAATAAAGGTGGCAAGCCAGAGGTAGAATTAACAGCTATTCAAAAAATAGCGGCTGATGTTATTGAAGAAGAAATGCGTCGAGCAAAAACACAAATCGCGCAACCACTTGGCGAGGAACTAGCACATGGGCAAATAGAGGAAGTGATGGTGCCTGTTATTTATCGTATGTCGATGCGGGATTTACTTGTATTAGCAACGACTTCTGGTGGAATTGGCGTTGTCCTATCAGGTGTTGCAGCGGTCATCTCTCAGTTTTCGGATATTATCCCGTATGAAGAGGTCTTTCATGAAGTGGCAGATATTGTGAAGATTGGCGCATTCTTAGTTGCTTTAATGATCATGTTTGTGTTGATTATTGCGTGGCTACTATCGGTTGTTATAACACTTGTGAATTATTACGATTATACGGTTCGTATTGAAGATGAAAAGTTAATGATTACTAAAGGGTTACTGGAGAAGAAAAGAATTACATTACCATTAAATCGTATACAGGCAATCCGTATAGTTGAAAACCCTTTGCGTCAAATATTTGGTTTTGCTACGGTTGTAGTAGAAAGTGCGGGGGGAAATGGTGAAAAGGGTGGAGATAAGAAAATTGCATTGTTCCCACTGATTAAAAAACAACATTGTGTACAGACGCTCGAACAACTTTTCCCTGAAATGAATTGGCATCCTGAATTTATAAAGGCTCCGAAACGTGCACGTCCATTTTTTTATCGCATTGATTTCATTTGGCTCGTACCGATAATAGGGGCAAGCAGTTATTTCTTATATCCTTACGGGTTATTAGCATTCTTATTAATACCATTAATCATATTCCTTGGTATTTGGCAACATCGAACAGCAGGCTACATGATTGACGGCAAGCAATTGACAATGCAATATCGGATCTTTAGTCGCATTACATTGTTTATGGAGAAAAAACGTATACAATCTATGGAAAGTAGTCAAACGTATTTCCAAAAGCGTAAACAAGTCATGTCGATAAAAGCAACGGTAATGTCAGGAATGGCTGGTATGACAGGTAATGTACCTAGCCTAGAACAACAAGATGCTGAAACTATATTAACTTGGTATGAACATTAAATAGAAAATGATTAGCTAATCTTTGCATAAAAATGTAAGGATTAGCTTTTTTTATATACAAATCTAGAAAAAATGCGTTTATAATAGAATAAATTGACAAAAAGGGGTGAATTTGATGTTTCGATACAGCATAAATGAGCACACCTATTTAAAAATGTTAGATTTAAATGATGTAGAGGAGTTATTTGCGCTAACAGACCGTTCAAGAGAGACTTTACGTGAGTGGTTACCCTTTGTAGACAATGTCAAGACGGTCAAAGATACAGAACAATTTGTTCGAAATGCAATGCAACAATATGCTGACCATAATGGGATACAGGCTGGAATTTATTATGATGGTAAGCTAGCGGGGGTCATTGGTTATCATCAAGTGAATTGGCAACATAAGTGGACAAGCATTGGCTATTGGTTAGGGAATGAGTTTGTTGGCAATGGGCTTGTGACAAATTCGATGAGGGCATTTATTGATTTTGCTTTCGAATATCTAAAGTTAAATCGCATTGAAGTCCGCGTTGCAGTGGGGAATATACGTAGTCGGACAATTCCTAAAGTGCTAGGATTCAATGAAGAAGGGCGTTTAAGAGATGCTGAATGGCTATACGATCATTATGTAGATCAGGTTGTCTATGGGCTAACCGCAGTAGAATGGAAAAAAATAAAAATGGCGAAAGAGGCTACTGTTGTACTATAATTTCAACGATAGCATGTCAATGACCTTAGAAAAAATGGAATGTTAGGGATGTTAAGCTATAAAAAAGAGGAACAGCCCGCAGTGATTAACACCTCACTGATGGGGTAGCTCCTCTTTTTACAAGCTATTTTCCTGCCATTCTTTGTTTGCGCCAACTTAGAATTCTTGTAGGATGTAGGTAAATAAGTCCGAGTAGGAATCCAGTCACTAAGCCACCTAAATGGGCATAAACATTTACATTAGACTGTAAGAAAGTCATGATGACACTGATGACGATAATCGGCAAAATAAGCTTACGAAGCATTGGCATTGTACGACGCGTGTAGTAGACAAGTGCACCAAACGCACCGAAGATACCAAAAATTGCGCCGCTTGCCCCAAGGCTGGCATAACTACTGTCATTAAGCATAAAGGTTGCCATGTTCCCTACGATACCCGATAATAAATAAATCGTAATGAAGCGTGCTTTACCTGCAATTTTCTCAAGTTCTGGCCCAAATAAAAACAGGGAGAACATATTAAAGAGCACATGCATAAAGTTCGCATGTAAGAACATCGCAGAGAAAATCCGCCACCATTCACCGCTTTGTATAAGGAAATTGACTTGAATCCCATAGTTCCACAGCAGTTCTCCTATGACTGGAAGAAGTGTTAATACATAAAGAATAAGATTCACTGCTATTAGTGTTGAAACAACAGGATAATAACTTGTATATTGCTTAAAATTTTCTGTTCTACTAAACATAGCTCCACCTCAATTTACAATTATTATACATGGCTTTTTGGAAATAAGAAAAGGAGAAGTTCATATGATTAAAGGAATTGGTCTCGATATTGTAGAAACTGAGCGTATTGTGAAAGCAATGACACGCACAGATAAATTTATAGACCGCATTTTATCAGTTAACGAACGTGCACTATTTGTAGCGCATTCTGAATCTCGCAAAATAGAATTTTTAGCAGGGCGATTTGCGGCAAAAGAGGCCTTTTCAAAAGCGCTAGGTACCGGAATAGGGAAAGATTGTGCGCTACAAGATGTTGAAATATTAAGAGGGGAAGCGGGTAACCCTGTTTTATATTTTAAAGGAGAGCTTGTAAAGGGCTTTGTTAGTATTACACATTCTAAGCAATATGCAGCCGCGCAAGTAATATTACTTATGGAATAAAATATATTGCCTTTTCATCAAATGACATAACTGACAAATATGGTTCATATATTGTCGTAGTGGATTTGAAAGAAGAAAGGGTGAAAGCGTGGGCAACCGTTTAGTTACTTGGCTCGTCTTAATTTGTGCGATATTACTTCTGTCGGCGTGTGGTACAGCCTCACAGGAAAAAGTGTTGAAGAAAGTTAATGGTAAGTGGTCAGAGACGAATGGTTATGAGTTAGACGCTAAGATGGAGATTAAATCAGGTGGAGAACCTAGAACATATGATGTTACCGTGTGGCATACTAAACCTGATTTCTATCGAGTGGAAGTAGTGGAAAGTGGGAAAGATGTATCGCAAATGATTGTGCGTAATGCTGATGGAGTTTTTGTGGTTACACCAACATTAAACAAAATGTACAAATTCCAAAGCGATTGGCCAAAGAAAAATAGTCAGGCGTATTTAATCGGAGCATTAGCAGAAGATTTAGCTGAAGATAAAAATTTAGTCATGAAAGAAGAGGACAAAGCATATATATTTGAAGCGGCTACTAGAAATAGCTATAAAAATAGTATGCCTCACCAAGTTATAACGGTAGATAAGAAAACGATGCTTCCTACATCTGTAGTGATTATGAATGATGTCAAAGAAGAGCAAATTCGTATTACATTTAATAATATTAAGCTAGGTGTACAACATGCTGCGAAAGAGTATGCTGTTGAACAATTTACTGAAACAGAAGATTCAAAAGGCGAACAAGCTGCACCTGCAAACAAAGATGCAAAAGATGATAAAGATGCAAAAGGTGAAACGGATGCAAAAGGTCAAGCGGAAGCAGATGGTGAAACGGATGCTAAAGGTCAAGCAGATGCAAATGGTGAAAAAGAAGCAGTCGGTGCAGAGGTTGAATATCAAGAATTCCAAACGCATTATCCAGTTGTGAATTTTGAAAACACGAAAATGACAAATGAAAAAGCCATTAGTGATAGTGGTATGGAACGAGTTATTTTAACGTTTGAAGGGGATAAAGCGTTTACAGTTATGCAGCAACCAGTTATGAAAGAGTCCTCTATGTTACCAGTTACTTCGCCAGGTGATCCTGTTGACTTAGGATTTACAATTGGCGCGATTACAGATACGTCCATTAGCTGGGAAAAAGATGGCGTCGCATTCTTTGTAGCTTCTAGTAAATTAACACGTGAAGAAATGGTGGAAGTTGCGACTTCCATGACGATAAGTAGTATGAAGTAATTTTTCTAGCTACAGCTTTCTGAAAAGAGAGCTGTAGCTTATTAGGGGAACTGACCCCAATAGGTATAGACAAATAAAAAAAGCATCTTCGATTGAAATTCGGGTATAGATACTTAAATTTCAATGTGGAGGTGTTTTTTCTATGGGAACAAGAGTGAGTTATCCCTATGAAGTAAAAATGAAAGCGATTAAGATGCGATTAGCAGGTGTACCTGTCAAACAGATTCTATTGGAATTAAATATACGCCATAAAACACAGGTCGAAACATGGGTGCGTTGGTATAGAAATGGTGAAGTCAATCGTTTGAAACAACCTGTAGGCAAACAATATATCTTTAATAAGGGTCCTGAACCGGACAATGAACAAACGAAATTAGCATTGGAAAACCGTTATTTAAAGCAACAAATTGAGGTGCTAAAAAAGTACGCAGAGTTGGAGAGGAAGTGGTTGGAGAAGTAGCTGTACAGTTAGTTGCGTCACTAAGAAGCATGATGTCTGTAAAGGACATTTGTAAACACTTTGGGATTGCACGATCTACCTACTATCGTTGGAAACAGGCATCAACCGATGCAAGGTCTCGTCAAGCAATAGAGAGACGTATCGGTGAACTCTGTCGAGCAAATAAATTTCGCTATGGCTACAGAAAAATTACAGCACTTTTACGTCAAGAAATGTGCGTCAATCATAAAGTGGTTCAACGTATCATGCAAAAATATGGTTGGCAATGTCGCGTGAAAGTGAAAAAACGGAAACGAACAGGACAACCTTATGCAATCGCAGCAAATTTATTAAATCGCGATTTTGAAGCCACCGCACCGTTACAGAAGCTCGTAACTGATATTACTTACTTGCCATTTGGTCAAAAACAGTTGTATCTTTCAAGTATTCAAGATTTATATAATGGTGAAATTATTGCCTATTCGATTGGAGACTGCCAAGATACTGATTTTGTGCTGGATACATTAGCTCAACTTCATCATTTGCCCGAAGGGTGTACGTTGCACAGTGACCAAGGGGCGGTATACACATCGTATGATTATCAACAGGCCGTAAAAGCAAAAGGCATTACCATGAGCATGTCCCGTAAAGGTACGCCCGCTGATAATGCCCCAATCGAATCGTTTCATTCTGTGTTAAAGTCTGAAACATTCTACTTAGACAATTTGAACAGTACTACGACGGCCATCGTAGAACAAACTGTCAAAGACTATATAAACTATTATAACAATAACCGAATTCAAACGAAACTAAACAACCAGTCGCCGGTTCAATACCGACAACTGGTTGAGTAATGCTTTTTTGATTATTGTCTTATATATCGGGGTCAGTCCCAGGCAATAAAAGAACTTTTTATTTCTAGCAGTTTATGTATAGCAATGTGAAACAGTGGAGATGAATGATCTATAGAAGTATGTTGCATGTTCTATAAAAGATAAGCTAGTTTTAATAGGAATAAAAAGGGAAAAATTAACATGCTGTCGAATTTATATAATGACATGCACAAGTAGACCATCAATGTATTATCCAAATGGCGGACAAGTAGTATGCTAGAATTTAATGTTATATGGAATTATTCCTATACATAACGGTTTAATAACTAAAAAAGAGGGTATTCTAATGGAGACACAGCAGCATTTTAGACCAACCAAAGCAATTGTAGATTTACAAGCAATCCAACAAAATATAAAAAATTTAAAAGATCTACTCCAACCAAATGTACAAATTATCGCAGTCGTAAAAGCTAATGCCTATGGACATGGGGATATTGCAGTTGCTAAAGCAGCTTTGGAAGCGGGTGCAACAATGCTTGCCGTGGCTACACCAGATGAAGCATTACATATTCGAGCACATTTCGAAGAACCAGACATACTAATATTAGGGGCCTCGCCAGTATCGTTTGCATCCTATGCAGCACAACAACGCATTACTCTTACGGTATTTTCAAGTGAATGGGTACAGCAAGTTGCAACAATGGTAGCAGGGGAAGAAAACCCTTTACAACTACATATTAAGGTAGATAGTGGAATGGGCAGAATTGGTATACGCACCGAAAGCGAATTGTTAGCGCTATACCATACCATCCATTCAACAGATAATGTAGAATTGGATGGCATTTTTACTCATTTTGCAACAGCTGATGAGGAAGACACAGCCTATTTCGATAGCCAAGTAGCGTTATTTGAAAAGCTCATTGCTATATTGCCTGACAAACCTAGACTAGTACATGCATCCAATACAGCAACGGCTTTGGTAAAGGATAATCGTTTACAATATGATGCTGTACGTTATGGTATTTCAATGTATGGTTTAGCACCATCATCTTATGTAGAGGGGATTTTACCATTTCCATTGAAGCCTGCCTTTTCACTTGAGAGTGAGCTTGTCCATGTCAAACAGTTAAAAGCAGGAGATTCAGTAGGTTACGGAGCAACATTCATTGCACAAACAGATATGTGGATTGGGACAATTCCAGTAGGTTATGCAGATGGGGTAATTCGTAAATTAGCAGGACAAGAGGTACTAATAGACGGACAAAGAATGCCTATAGTTGGACGAATTTGCATGGACCAATGTATGGTTGCGCTACCAAAAGCATATGCTATAGGTAAGGAAGTAACGCTCATTGGTCGTCAAGGGCAAGATGAGATTTCAATAGATGAATGGGCAACAAAGCTAGAAACGATTAATTATGAAGTACCATGCATTATTACAGCAAGAGTTCCTCGTATTTACATTTAACTTTGTTTAACCAAGTAGCCCTTCTCTTCATAAAATAAGAGTGAATAGTAATTATTCAATTTTGGTCAAGTTAAATAAGGAGTATGACAAATTTTAGAGGAGTCTTTTATGTAGGCTTATAAAATATGGGTGGAACGCGTAATTTATTACAAGTAGTTTTTTAATGAAAATAATTTTTCAATACATGTAGACAAATTGGGTTAGCGAATTTTTGTCGAAATTAATCTGTCAATGGGAAAGCCAATTCTGTTCGGATTAGTGGATTATGTATAGTGAAATTAAGTAACAAGGCACCAAGTCAATATGACGGATGGTACCAGCACATACTTTCGAAAACCTACAAAATTTTACAACTTGTCCTTCAAATTGTCAGATATTTTGTCATTTCATGTCTTTTCAACAATATCTTTCAATGGTAGAATGGGTAGTAATGAAAAAGTGTATGGTTCCGTTGGAGGTGCTTGCTGTGTACGAGAAAAAGTTAAGAGAAGCTACAATTGCTATTCAAGATAGACTGATTCTACAAACAAAGGAAGTAATTGAAGGTGAATCTTTTGTGCGTATTTTGTCGCGCAAAAATTTAATGCAGGAGCAACCAAATCAAATACGGGAAGCTATGATGAAAGGATATGTTGAGATGTCTCATATTAACCTGATGATTGCAAGTGAATGCTTGCACGCGGAATATGAAGCACAACATACAGTGGAGCGTCTCGTTAGCGGGGGATGACACTTTGAATGTAAAACGTGGTGACGTTTTTTTTGCAGATTTATCGCCGGTAGTTGGATCCGAACAAGGTGGCACTAGGCCGGTATTAATAATTCAAAATGATATTGGAAATCGATTTAGTCCGACTGTCATCATCGCAGCAATTACTGCACAGATTCAAAAAGCAAAATTACCGACACATGTTGAAATAAATGCTGAAAAGTACGGTTTTGAACGTGATTCGGTCATTTTGCTTGAGCAAGTGCGTACAATTGATAAGTCTAGATTGACTGATCGTATTACGCAGCTAGATCATGCAGTAATGGAAAAAGTGGATGGAGCATTGATGATTAGTTTGGGACTTGTTAAATTTTGATATACATATGTGTATAGAGCATCAGGGATTTTATTTATCCTGATGTTTTTTTAATTTTTTTCATTACAAGCATTATTGCCTTTTAAGTTTGTAGAAAAATGGCATTGGTTTTTTGTAACTCAAAAAAATAAAATTTATGCGAAGAAAAAAAGTTAATCATGTTTAACATCCGATAGATGCGGGTAAAGAAGAGAAGTCTAATAAATATGGTGGAGGTGGGCTGTATGGACATGGTAGTAAATTTTAAAAAAGATGGCACAAAATTATATGGTTATGTTGAAGGTGAAATTGATACATTTACAGCTTCTGGTCTGCGTGAGGAACTAGAGGCGGTTAAGATTACAGAAGGTATGGAGATTAAATTAGATTTATCGAAAGTGAATTATATGGATAGTACGGGTCTTGGTATTTTAGTAGCTTTTTATAAAAGAGCTTTACGTGAAGAAGGTAAAGTTAAAATTGTAGGCCTATCTAAACGGTTACAAAGATTATTTGAAATTACTGGCTTAAGTGAACTGATGGATATTGAAACTGATAAGAAGGTGGAATTAAGTAATGAAGGAATTTGATTATATTGAGATAAGGGTTCCTGCAAAGCCGCAGTTTGTCAGTGTTATTCGTTTAACGGTTTCTGGATTAGCTAACCGCATAGGGTTTAGCTACGATGATATTGAAGATTTGAAAATCGCCGTTAGTGAAGCGGTGACAAATGTTGTGCACCATGCGTATAAAGATGTTGAAGAAGGCGAAATTGTCATAGGTTGTGCGCTCTATGAAAACAAGTTGGAAATGATGATTGCAGACTATGGGAATAGTTTTAACTTTGAAGAGATTAAAACGAAAATTGGGCCTTATCATCCGGGAGACAGTATTGCGGGGCTAAGAGAGGGCGGTTTAGGGCTTTATTTAATGGAAACTTTAATGGATGAGGTGATGATTAATAACGATGGTGGCGTAACTGTCTTCATGACAAAGTACGTCGCTAGGGAGCAGGTGGAAAAAAATGTCGAAAGAATCACTACATAAATCTTCTACTAAGGAAGATGTATTAAAGTGGATAGAATTGTACCAAGCAACAGAAGATGAAGAAGCTCAAACCAATTTGGTTATTCATTATCGTAATTTAGTAGAGTCCATTGCGCGAAAATATTCATATGGTAAATCTTATTACGATGATATTGTGCAAGTTGGGATGCTCGGGTTACTAGGTGCAATAAGACGTTTTGATGCTACATTTGGTCGCAGTTTTGAGGCCTTTGCAGTACCTACTATTATTGGGGAGATTAAACGATTTTTACGCGATAAAACGTGGGATGTTCATGTACCGAGACGAATTAAAGAAATTGGACCACGTATTAAAACGACTGTAGAATCGTTAACGATAGAGTTCCAACGTTCACCTTCCGTTAAAGAAATTGCAGAGCGTTTAGAGGTACCGGAGGAAGAAGTTTTAGAGGCAATGGAGATGAGCCGAAGTTACCAAGCACTGTCAATGGATCATTCAATAGAATCAGATAATGACGGAAGTACAGTCACGTTATCTGATATTATGGGTAAAGAAGATATAGGTTATGAAATGACCAACAGAAGAATGATTGTTGCAGATGCAATGGAAGTTTTGAATGAGCGAGAAAAACAAATTATTCAGCTTACTTATTTAGAGCAACTGAGCCAAAAAGAAGCGGGAGAACTATTAGGTATTTCTCAAATGCATGTTTCGAGAATTCAAAGAAAAGCAATTAAGAAATTACAGGAGGTCATTCTTGCAAGTGGAAGTGTGCCACTGTAATACCTATCATTAGGGCGTTTATTACTAGAGGGTTTCATAATCCAATAGCAATAAGCGCCTTTTATTTTTGGCTGTCCTTCTTGGTGGATGGACTATCTTTGGTTTTTTATTGAAGTGTAGTGGTAAAATGAAAAGAAAAAAGGTAGTGATAATGTGGAACAAAAACAAATGTACCAGCTTATTGCAAAGGATGTAGCAATTAAACCAAATCAAGCAGAGGCAGTAATAAAATTACTGGATGAAGGTAACACCGTCCCGTTCATTGCGCGCTATCGAAAAGAAGCTACTGGCTCTTTGGATGAGGTGCAAATAAAAGCTGTAGAAGATCGTTATCATTACATACAGCAACTTGAACAACGTAAAGAAGAGGTTCTTCGTTTAATTCAAGAACAAGATAAGCTTACGCCAGAGCTGGAACAAGCCATCCAAGTGGCGACGGTATTACAACGTGTTGAAGATTTATATCGCCCATATAAGCAAAAACGACGTACGAAAGCGACAATCGCAAAGGAGAAAGGGTTGGAGCCTCTAGCTGATCTCCTGCTAGAGTATCGTAGTGAAGCGTTAGTCCAATTAGCTCAAGATTTTGTTGATATGGAGAATGTTGCAACAGTGGAAGAGGCAATTGCTGGAGCACGTGACATTTTAGCAGAGCGCTTTGCTGATGATGCAAGTATACGGCAGAAAATCCGTACTTTTTCTTGGAAAGAAGGTATGCTGACTACCGCTTTAAAAAATGCGGAACTAGATGAAAAAAAGGTTTTTGAAATGTATTACGAATATGAAGAGCCTGTCAACCGCATTGTTCCTCATCGTATTTTAGCTGTCAATCGTGGGGAGAAGGAGGAAGTCTTAAAGGTTGTTATCCAAGTACCGATAGATCGAGTACTGATGATTATGTGGAAAGAGTGGATACCAGCAACAGGTTTTTCACCTGCCATTGCTGAAGTGAAACTTGCAATAGAGGATTCCTATAAACGATTAATTCAACCATCAATTGAGAGAGAGTTACGTAATGAATTAACGGAAAAAGCAGAGGCGCAAGCGATTCATATTTTCTCGGAAAATCTCCGCAATCTTTTACTACAGCCACCGTTAAAAGGTAAGTATGTACTAGGGGTGGATCCTGCCTATCGTACGGGTTGTAAATTAGCTGTTGTTGATGAGACGGGTAAAATGCTAGAAGTTACGGCGATTTACCCACATCCACCAAAGCCAGATGTAGCAAAATCAAAAGCAGTTGTGAAAGAGATTTTAGCGAAATATCCTATTACAATCATTGCGATTGGTAACGGGACAGCCTCACGCGAAACTGAGCAATTTATTGCCGATGTTTTAAGTGAAGTGAACACAGATGTGGCCTATGTTATTGTCAACGAAGCCGGTGCATCCGTATATTCAGCATCGGAGGTTGCGCGTGCTGAGTTTCCTGATTTGCAAGTAGAGCAACGGAGCGCGGTGTCAATTGCTCGACGTTTGCAGGACCCATTGTCGGAATTAGTAAAAATTGAGCCAAAGGCAGTAGGTGTTGGACAATATCAGCATGATGTTTCTCAAAAGAAATTATCAGAATCATTAACATTTATAGTTGAAACAGCGGTCAACCAAGTTGGTGTCGATGTCAATACAGCATCAGCCTCTTTATTGCAATATGTTTCAGGGCTATCGAAAACCGTTGCCGAAAACATTGTAAAAGTACGAGAAGAAAATGGGCAATTCACAACGCGTGCGCAACTGAAGAAAATTCCTCGCCTCGGTGCAAAAACGTATGAGCAAGCAATAGGGTTTTTGCGTGTGCCTGAAGCGAAAAATCCATTCGATGCGACAGGTATTCACCCAGAAAGCTACAATATTGCAGAGCAAATTTTAGAAGCGGCTCACATAAATAAAAAAGAACTAGGAACACAAGAGGCAGAGGAAGCAATTGCAGCTCTTAATGTTCAAGCGTTAAGTGAAAGTCTAGGGATTGGCGTTGTTACTGTTCAGGATATTGTAGATACTTTAATGAAACCAAGCCGTGACCCGCGTGATGCTTTCCCACAACCATTACTTAAAACGGATGTTTTAAAAATGGAAGATTTACAAGTAGGAATGGAATTACAAGGTACTGTACGGAATGTCGTCGATTTTGGTGCATTCGTTGATATAGGTGTAAAACAAGATGGGCTTGTGCATATTTCCAAGTTGCAAAAAAAACGTATTAAACATCCATTAGAGGTTGTGGCATTAGGTGACATTGTCACAGTATGGGTGGAACAAATAGAGGTAAACAAAGGCCGTATTTCATTAACGATGCTTCCTCCAGAAAAACAAATGGTTGAAGTGTAATAATTTCTTGCCACACTGTCTATACTGCGCAGTGTGGTATTCTTATTGTTAGAGGTGATGAAATTGAACAATGAGGAACTGCAACAGCTTGTAAGTCGAATTTCATTAGAAAGTTTTCATAAACCCTTTATGCATCGTGCATACTTTAATCCAAGGTTACGTACAACAGGTGGGCGTTATCTTTTGCAATCCCACCATATTGAAATCAATCCAAAGGCGTTTGAAATATATGGTGTTAGAGAGGTAGAGGGAATCATTCTTCATGAATTATGTCATTACCACTTGCACCTTGAAGGAAAGGGCTATCAACATCGAGATAAAGATTTTCGAGCGTTGTTAAAAAAAGTGAATGCCCCTCGATTTTGTTCAGCGTTGCAAATACCTAAATCTCGTAGCCAAAAACAGCGCCCTCACTATACATATGAATGTATACAATGTCACCAAAGGTATGTTAGAAAAATTAGATTCAATGTGAACAGATACTGTTGTGGCAAGTGTTCAGGGCAATTAATGATAGTTGAGTAAAAAAACTTTTAAAAAAGTGTTGACGTTTATTCAGCTAATCCCTATAATAGTAAAAGTCGACAAGATAAAGCCGACAACACAATATGATTATTCCGAAGTAGCTCAGTTGGTAGTAGCACCTGACTGTTAATCAGGTTGTCGCAGGTTCGAGTCCTGCCTTCGGAGCCATGGCCCCTTGGTCAAGCGGTTAAGACACCGCCCTTTCACGGCGGTAACACGGGTTCGAATCCCGTAGGGGTCATTTTCATAAATAGATAATTGTAACATTGGTCCCGTGGTGTAGCGGTTAACATGCCTGCCTGTCACGCAGGAGATCGCCGGTTCGATCCCGGTCGGGACCGCCACTTATTGGGGTATAGCCAAGCGGTAAGGCAACGGATTTTGATTCCGTCATGCCTAGGTTCGAATCCTAGTACCCCAGCCATTCATTTCTTAATGAGCCATTAGCTCAGTTGGTAGAGCATCTGACTTTTAATCAGAGGGTCGAAGGTTCGAGTCCTTCATGGCTCATCTTTTTTAAGAAAAAGGTTGAAAATTCGAATTATCATTGTATAATAAGAAGGTTCCTATTTTTTGAATGCGGTCGTGGCGGAACGGCAGACGCGCTAGGTTGAGGGCCTAGTGGGGGCAACCCCGTGGAGGTTCAAGTCCTCTCGGCCGCACCAAGTCAGTTCAGTTATTTAACACATGCGCCCGTAGCTCAATTGGATAGAGCGTCTGACTACGGATCAGAAGGTTGTGGGTTCGACTCCTGCCGGGCGCGCCATAATACATTTTAATAATTGCGGGTGTAGTTTAATGGTAAAACCTCAGCCTTCCAAGCTGATGTCGTGAGTTCGATTCTCATCACCCGCTCCAAAAAATATTTAAAAAATTGTTGACATCATTAACGAAAGATGTTAAGATGTAAAAGTCGCTGAAACAAACGGCAACAAAATGAACCTTGAAAACTGAACAAGCAAAACGTAATCAATATAGTTTTTACTAGCTAACTTTGTTAGTGAACGAAACAAAATTTTGGACATCAAAATTGATGCCAGCAAAACAATTTGAGCTAATCAAATTTCTTTTATGGAGAGTTTGATCCTGGCTCAGGACGAACGCTGGCGGCGTGCCTAATACATGCAAGTCGAGCGAACTGAGAAGGAGCTTGCTCCTTTGACGTTAGCGGCGGACGGGTGAGTAACACGTGGGCAACCTACCCTATAGTTTGGGATAACTCCGGGAAACCGGGGCTAATACCGAATAATCTCTTGTCTCTCATGGGACAATACTGAAAGACGGTTTCGGCTGTCGCTATAGGATGGGCCCGCGGCGCATTAGCTAGTTGGTGAGGTAACGGCTCACCAAGGCAACGATGCGTAGCCGACCTGAGAGGGTGATCGGCCACACTGGGACTGAGACACGGCCCAGACTCCTACGGGAGGCAGCAGTAGGGAATCTTCCACAATGGGCGAAAGCCTGATGGAGCAACGCCGCGTGAGTGAAGAAGGATTTCGGTTCGTAAAACTCTGTTGTAAGGGAAGAACAAGTACAGTAGTAACTGGCTGTACCTTGACGGTACCTTATTAGAAAGCCACGGCTAACTACGTGCCAGCAGCCGCGGTAATACGTAGGTGGCAAGCGTTGTCCGGAATTATTGGGCGTAAAGCGCGCGCAGGTGGTTTCTTAAGTCTGATGTGAAAGCCCACGGCTCAACCGTGGAGGGTCATTGGAAACTGGGAGACTTGAGTGCAGAAGAGGATAGTGGAATTCCAAGTGTAGCGGTGAAATGCGTAGAGATTTGGAGGAACACCAGTGGCGAAGGCGACTATCTGGTCTGTAACTGACACTGAGGCGCGAAAGCGTGGGGAGCAAACAGGATTAGATACCCTGGTAGTCCACGCCGTAAACGATGAGTGCTAAGTGTTAGGGGGTTTCCGCCCCTTAGTGCTGCAGCTAACGCATTAAGCACTCCGCCTGGGGAGTACGGTCGCAAGACTGAAACTCAAAGGAATTGACGGGGGCCCGCACAAGCGGTGGAGCATGTGGTTTAATTCGAAGCAACGCGAAGAACCTTACCAGGTCTTGACATCCCGTTGACCACTGTAGAGATATGGTTTTCCCTTCGGGGACAACGGTGACAGGTGGTGCATGGTTGTCGTCAGCTCGTGTCGTGAGATGTTGGGTTAAGTCCCGCAACGAGCGCAACCCTTGATCTTAGTTGCCATCATTTAGTTGGGCACTCTAAGGTGACTGCCGGTGACAAACCGGAGGAAGGTGGGGATGACGTCAAATCATCATGCCCCTTATGACCTGGGCTACACACGTGCTACAATGGACGATACAAACGGTTGCCAACTCGCGAGAGGGAGCTAATCCGATAAAGTCGTTCTCAGTTCGGATTGTAGGCTGCAACTCGCCTACATGAAGCCGGAATCGCTAGTAATCGCGGATCAGCATGCCGCGGTGAATACGTTCCCGGGCCTTGTACACACCGCCCGTCACACCACGAGAGTTTGTAACACCCGAAGTCGGTGAGGTAACCTTTTGGAGCCAGCCGCCGAAGGTGGGATAGATGATTGGGGTGAAGTCGTAACAAGGTAGCCGTATCGGAAGGTGCGGCTGGATCACCTCCTTTCTAAGGATATTTTCGGAATACAAACCTTGGGTTTGTAAGATTACGTTTTGCGTTCAGTTTTGAAGGTTCATCATTACGATGAAATACTTCAAAACTGTGCTCCTGTCGCTACGCTTTTGTCGCAAATTTGCGAAGAAGTAGAAGCAGGTAGTGAATTTGTTCTTTGAAAACTGGATAAAACGACATTGAAATTGTAACAAACACATTTATTTTTTAAGTTTTTTATAGGCTTAATAACGAAATAGGGTTTCAAGACACAAGCAGTTCTAGGAAGCGAACGAGTGAATGAAGGAGCGTACTTACGTACGTGACTGATTGAACGAGAGAAGCTGACAACGAAATGCGCAGTGGATTGGAAGCCGATAGGTTAAGTTATTAAGGGCGCACGGCGAATGCCTTGGCACTAGGAGCCGAAGAAGGACGGCACTAACACCGATATGCTTCGGGGAGCTGTAAGTGAGCTTTGATCCGGAGATTTCCGAATGGGGGAACCCACTACGTTTAATCGCGTAGTATCTTGACGTGAATACATAGCGTCTTGAAGGCAGACCCAGGGAACTGAAACATCTAAGTACCTGGAGGAAGAGAAAGAAAAATCGATTCCCTGAGTAGCGGCGAGCGAAACGGGAAGAGCCCAAACCAAGAGGCTTGCCTCTTGGGGTTGTAGGACACTCTATACGGAGTTACAAAGGAATGAGTTAGATGAAGCGACTTGGAAAGGTCCGCCAGAGCAGGTAAAAGCCCTGTAGTCGAAAGTTCGTTCCCTCCAGAGTGGATCCTGAGTACGGCGGAACACGTGAAATTCCGTCGGAATCCGGGAGGACCATCTCCCAAGGCTAAATACTACCTAGTGACCGATAGTGAACCAGTACCGTGAGGGAAAGGTGAAAAGCACCCCGGAAGGGGAGTGAAAGAGATCCTGAAACCGTGTGCCTACAAGTAGTTAGAGCCCGTTAATGGGTGATAGCGTGCCTTTTGTAGAATGAACCGGCGAGTTACGATTACGTGCGAGGTTAAGCTTTAGAAGGCGGAGCCGCAGCGAAAGCGAGTCTGAATAGGGCGAATTAGTACGTGGTCGTAGACCCGAAACCAGGTGATCTACCCATGTCCAGGGTGAAGGTGAGGTAACACTTACTGGAGGCCCGAACCCACGCACGTTGAAAAGTGCGGGGATGAGGTGTGGGTAGCGGAGAAATTCCAATCGAACTTGGAGATAGCTGGTTCTCTCCGAAATAGCTTTAGGGCTAGCCTCGTGATGAGAATACTGGAGGTAGAGCACTGTTTGGACTAGGGGGCCATCCCGGTTTACCGAATTCAGACAAACTCCGAATGCCAGATATTTATACACGGGAGTCAGACTGCGAGTGATAAGATCCGTAGTCAAAAGGGAAACAGCCCAGACCACCAGCTAAGGTCCCAAAGTAATCGTTAAGTGGAAAAGGATGTGGCGTTGCACAGACAACCAGGATGTTGGCTTAGAAGCAGCCATCATTTAAAGAGTGCGTAATAGCTCACTGGTCGAGTGACGCTGCGCCGAAAATGTATCGGGGCTAAACGATTCACCGAAGCTGTGGATTGACATCTACGATGTCAGTGGTAGGAGAGCGTTCTAAGTGCGTTGAAGTCAGACCGGAAGGACTGGTGGAGCGCTTAGAAGTGAGAATGCCGGTATGAGTAGCGAAAGACGGGTGAGAATCCCGTCCACCGTATGACTAAGGTTTCCTGAGGAAGGCTCGTCCGCTCAGGGTTAGTCGGGACCTAAGCCGAGGCCGATAGGCGTAGGCGATGGACAACAGGTTGATATTCCTGTACCACCTCCTCACCGTTTGAGAAATGGGGGGACGCAGTAGGATAGGGTAAGCGCGCCGTTGGTTGTGCGCGTCCAAGCAGTAAGGCGTGTGTGTAGGCAAATCCGCACACTGTAACGTTGAGCTGTGATGGCGAGTCCGTATGGACGAAGTTCCTGATTTCACACTGCCAAGAAAAGCCTCTATCGAGGTGAGAGGTGCCCGTACCGCAAACCGACACAGGTAGTCGAGGAGAGAATCCTAAGGTGTGCGAGAGAACTCTCGTTAAGGAACTCGGCAAAATGACCCCGTAACTTCGGGAGAAGGGGTGCTCTTGAGCGTGCAAGCGCATGAGAGCCGCAGTGAATAGGCCCAGGCGACTGTTTAGCAAAAACACAGGTCTCTGCAAAACCGTAAGGTGACGTATAGGGGCTGACGCCTGCCCGGTGCTGGAAGGTTAAGAGGAGTGGTTAGCGCAAGCGAAGCTGCGAATTGAAGCCCCAGTAAACGGCGGCCGTAACTATAACGGTCCTAAGGTAGCGAAATTCCTTGTCGGGTAAGTTCCGACCCGCACGAAAGGCGTAACGATCTGGGCACTGTCTCAACGAGAGACTCGGTGAAATTATAGTACCTGTGAAGATGCAGGTTACCCGCGACAGGACGGAAAGACCCCGTGGAGCTTTACTGTAGCCTGATATTGAATTTTGGTACAACTTGTACAGGATAGGTAGGAGCCAGAGATCTCGGAGCGCCAGCTTCGAAGGAGGCGTCGGTGGGATACTACCCTGGTTGTATTGAAATTCTAACCCATGCCCCTTAGCGGGGCAGGAGACAGTGTCAGGCGGACAGTTTGACTGGGGCGGTCGCCTCCTAAAAGGTAACGGAGGCGCCCAAAGGTTCCCTCAGAATGGTTGGAAATCATTCGTAGAGTGTAAAGGCACAAGGGAGCTTGACTGCGAGACCTACAAGTCGAGCAGGGTCGAAAGACGGGCTTAGTGATCCGGTGGTTCCGCATGGAAGGGCCATCGCTCAACGGATAAAAGCTACCCCGGGGATAACAGGCTTATCTCCCCCAAGAGTCCACATCGACGGGGAGGTTTGGCACCTCGATGTCGGCTCATCGCATCCTGGGGCTGTAGTCGGTCCCAAGGGTTGGGCTGTTCGCCCATTAAAGCGGTACGCGAGCTGGGTTCAGAACGTCGTGAGACAGTTCGGTCCCTATCCGTCGTGGGCGTAGGAAATTTGAGAGGAGCTGTCCTTAGTACGAGAGGACCGGGATGGACACACCGCTGGTGTACCAGTTGTCTTGCCAAAGGCATCGCTGGGTAGCTATGTGTGGACGGGATAAGTGCTGAAAGCATCTAAGCATGAAGCCCCCCTCAAGATGAGATTTCCCATTACGCAAGTAAGTAAGATCCCTCAAAGACGATGAGGTAGATAGGTTCGAGGTGGAAGTGTGGTGACACATGGAGCTGACGAATACTAATCGATCGAGGACTTAACCAAAAGTTTGAAACATTCAATGAACCGTTTATCCAGTTTTGAAAGAACAACCTTTCAATTAAATACTGTCTAGTGATGATGGCAAAGAGGTCACACCCGTTCCCATACCGAACACGGAAGTTAAGCTCTTTAGCGCCGATGGTAGTTGGGGGCTTCCCCCTGTGAGAGTAGGACGTCGCTAGGCAATTCAAACAGTTAGCCTTGTGCTGGCTGTTTTTTTATTGCCAGATTAGAGGTATTCTTTACTATTTTTTAATAAGTAAATAAAAATAGTATTGTAATTTTATATTTTTTGTGTTATATTTATAAATGTCTTAAAGAGGTCCCGTGGTGTAGCGGTTAACATGCCTGCCTGTCACGCAGGAGATCGCCGGTTCGATCCCGGTCGGGACCGCCATTTATATGAAATTACAGTTCTTATGATTTTTATTAATCATAAGGGCTTTTTTATTTGAGTGCGTATGAAATCGCCAATAAAACAATGGAATCGCCAATAGCTTCATGAAAATAGAGGATACTAAAAGATATGCACTAAATCGTTGTCCAGTGCATATGTATAGACAGTATGAGTTTTTGCAAGGACGGAGGTATGTCCATAGCTTTTCGTTTCGGTATCTATTGGTTAATCTTTATACTTAAGGTTGCTTGTGGAGTACCCATTATTGATATTGAGGAATCAAATTCATATCATTGGCAAAAAAATATGAATGAACATGAATTTGCGCAACTGAAACAAGGTATGACGTATATGGATGTAGTTAAAATTGCTGGTGGGGACGCTAGTGAGATGATTGAAAGTAATTATTATCGTTGGAATGATGAAATCCTTATGACACAAGCCTACATAATTCAATTTAAAGATGATAAATTAGTAAATAAAGAGGTTATTGCTGTAAAGGGATATTCAACAAGAGAGTAGACACGTCTTCAATCAGAAGGACGTGTTTATTTTTTTGAAATTCACTGGATGCTTTGAACATTTGCTTGTGTTTCGGTAAACTAGAAGTAATGAGCTAGGAGAGGACATAGAGATGATATTTGAAAAAATAATGAATTCACTAGAGGATACAGAACGCTTTGCCATTAAGTTAGCAAATTTACTGATGGCTCAAGATACAATTACATTAGAAGGGGATTTAGGGGCTGGGAAAACCACATTTACAAAGGCATTAGCAAAAGGGCTAGGAGTAACAAGAACGGTTAATAGCCCTACTTTTACTATTGTAAAACAATATGAGGGACGTTTACCTTTTAATCATTTAGATGTATATCGCTTGGCAGAAAGCGATGAGGACCTTGGCTGGGATGAGCTATTTTACGGTGATGCGGTATCTGTTGTTGAGTGGGCCCATCTAATTGAACAGGATTTACCAAAGGAACGTTTAGGAATTAAAATATATCGTATTGGTGAAAACGAAAGACGATTTGTGTTAATGCCTTATGGAAAGAGATACGAGGCACTATGTGAGGAGCTAATGAGATGATTTGGTTGGGAATTGAAACAGCTAATGCGCCACTTTCTGTTGCAGTTGTAAAGGACGGAAAAGTGATGGCCGAGGTTGTACAAAATATAAAATTAACGCATTCTGCAGGAGCCATGCCAGCAATTGAAACGATACTAGCAAATGTAGGTGTAAAGCCAAATGAACTAGATGCAATTGCTGTATCAGAAGGACCTGGATCTTATACAGGCGTGCGCATTGGTGTAACGCTTGCTAAAACATTAGCGTGGACGCTTCAAAAGCCATTAGTCGGTGTTTCAAGCTTAAAAGTTTTAGCAGCAAATGCAGCACTTTTTGATGGACTAATTTGTCCTATCTTTGATGCACGTCGGGGCAATGTATATACTGCTGTTTATAAAGGAACAAAACTGGATGTGGTTATAGAAGACTATCATGATCATATAGAGGCACTGTTAACACGTTTGGAAGCTTTAAACGCGCCTATACTATTTGTAGGGGCTGATGTCGATGTATTTTGGGATAAAATTGTTGAAGTTCTTGGAGTAAACGCGTGTCGTGCAGCTCTTCATGAGGACTTGCCACGAGCTAGTGCAGCCATTCTTTTAGCGAGCGCAGAAGAGCTACCGAGTATCGAGGCAGTTCACCATTTTACTCCGCAATATAAACGCATTGCTGAGGCTGAAGCGAATTGGTTAAAGGAGCAAAAGGAGAAGACACATGAGCAGTAATATCGTATATCGTAAAATGGTGTCAGAGGATGTTCCAGCGGTATATGCGATTGAGCTTGCTACATTTCCTACACCATGGACATTGGATTCTTTTTACTATGAGATGCATGAAAATCAATATGCACACTATGTTTTAGCAGTAGATGAAAACAATACTATAATTGGTTTTTGTGGCATGTGGATGGTTATAGATGCGGCGCAAATAACCAATGTGGCTGTTTTAGAGACGGCTCGTGGACAAGGAATCGGAGAAGGCTTAATGCGGGAAGCGATGCGTATTGCACGTGAGCATGGAATGGACGTGATGAGCCTAGAGGTACGTGAAACCAATACTGTGGCGCAAAACCTTTACCGCAAGCTAGCATTTCAAGATGGTGGCATACGCAAAGGATACTATACAGATAACGGGGAGGATGCCCTAGTCATGTGGGTGAATTTATAATGGAAAATCGAGTTATATTAGCAATTGAATCGAGCTGTGATGAAACAGCAGCCGCGATTATTCGTAATGGTTCTGAAATTGTTTCAAATGTGGTAGCTTCACAAATTGAAAGCCATAAGCGATTTGGTGGTGTTGTACCAGAAATTGCATCACGCCATCATGTCGAACAAATTACTATTGTTATTGAAGAGGCGCTAAAACAAGCGAATATGAAGCCCTCTGACTTAGATGCAGTAGCTGTTACAGAAGGACCTGGTCTTGTAGGAGCACTTTTAATTGGCATTAATGCTGCAAAGGCGTTTGCCTTTGCCAATAATATACCGATTTTAGGTGTGCATCATATTGCTGGACATATTTATGCTAACGCACTTGTTCAACCGATGGAATTTCCACTTCTAGCCCTTGTTGTGTCAGGGGGACATACAGAGCTTGTTTATATGAAAGAGCATGGTTCGTTTGAAGTGATTGGCGAAACACGAGATGATGCAGCAGGTGAAGCATACGACAAAGTTGCACGCGTGCTAGGCTTACCATATCCTGGAGGTCCTCGTATAGATCAGTTAGCACATGAAGGGCAAGAAGCCGTTGCTTTTCCTCGTGTATGGCTTGAAGAAGGCTCGTATGATTTTAGCTTTAGTGGCTTAAAATCGGCAGTTATTAACTATAAGCACAATATGGATCAACGTGGTGAAGAAATATCACCAACTGCAGTTGCAAAGGGCTTTCAGGAAAGTGTAGTGGAAGTTCTAACAGCTAAAACATTGCGTGCAGCGCGGGAGTATAATGTTAAACAAGTCATTGCAGCTGGTGGAGTAGCTGCGAATAAAGGACTGCGCACATCCCTTGAAACGGTTTTCGCAAAAGAGGGAATTCCATTTTTTGTACCGCCATTGAAATTGTGTACAGACAATGCAGCAATGATTGGAGCAGCCGCAACACCAATGTTTGAAGCTGGTATTCGTGGAAATATGATGATGAATGGTCGCCCGGGTATGGAATTAAAATCGTGGGTTGACTAAGAGATTGAAAAGAGGAGGCTCAAGTTATTCGGGCTTCCTCTTTTTTTACGTATAAAATCTTGAATATTGTAAGAATATATATATTTATAATAGAAAAAGAATAATTGACAAATTATTCAGAAAATTATCCACAGAACGTGTGAAAAAAACATGTGAAAAAACTGCGAACATTCGTACTTATGCACAAAATGTGGATAACTTGTGCATAAGTTGTGATTATTCTATATATAGTAGCGTATTTTACACAAAACTATGTGGATTAAATAATTTGAAATTGTGGACAGTGTGGAAAAGTCTGTTGATATGTTGATATTACTAGTTTTATAGTGTGAATAAAGTTGTGGGCATTTTTTGTCGAAAAATAGCACTTGACCAATATATATGAAAAATTAAGGCGAGTAAAGAAAAAAGCCATATGACAAGCATATGGCTAAAGGTGCCAGGTACTAAAACAATTCTGAAAATTATGAGGAAAAATCCACGGCAGAACGTAAGACGAAGGCATTCCGCGCGATAGCGAGGGTTGCGGCTTACGTGTGTGCCCGCGGAAAGCGAAGTGGATTTTTAAGATTTAGGAGCTTATATTATGCAAGGTATTTATGTTTAGTGCCAAGTACTTAAAAGATTATACAGTTGCTATACGATTTACAAAATAATATTTTCTAATTCTTCATTTAGCTCAAGCCATTCCATTTCAATGACTTCGTGCTGTTCTTTAACAGTAGCTAACTCATTTTGTAGTTGTGTAATTTTCTCATGGTCTGTGAAAATTTCAGAATCGCAAAGTGCTTCTTCTAAACGAGCAATTTCTACTGAAGCTTTTTGCATGTTGACTTCTAGCTCTTCAATAGTTCTTCTAATTTGGCGTTCACGCTTTTTTGCCTCTTTATCAATTGTTGAAGTAGAGGTCTTTTCAGATGCTGTTGATTGTAGTTGTGACTGAGAAGCTGCTTTCATTTGAGCAATTTCGTAAAGCTCCTGTTTTTTCTCAAGATAATAATCATAATCACCTAAATACTCAAAAGAACCTTCTCCAGATAGCTCAACAACTTTGGTAGCAATTCGGTTAATGAAATAACGGTCATGTGATACGAAAAGGAGCGTTCCAGGATAATCAATTAGGGCATTTTCTAGCACCTCTTTACTATCCAAATCTAAATGGTTGGTAGGCTCATCGAGAATTAAGAAATTCGCTTTTTGCATCATTAACTTTGCCAATGCCAGTCGAGCTTTCTCACCACCAGATAAAGAGTTTACCGTTTTATCCACATCTTCGCCGCTGAATAAAAAGCGACCAAGTACAGTGCGAATATCTTTTTCATTCATTAATGGCCATTCATCCCATAGTTCCTTTAAAACGCTCTTGTTGCTAGATAGTTTCGCCTGTTCTTGATCGTAATAGCCAATTTGCACATTAGTACCATAGCGGATTTCCCCTGCAAGTGGGGACAAATCTTTTACTATGGTTTTTAATAATGTGGATTTGCCCACCCCGTTTGGTCCGACTAATGCGATGCGGTCTTCACGAAAAGTTCGTAGTGTTATGCCACTAGAAATTTGCTTGTCACCGTAGCCAACAGCTAAGGCATCAATAGAAAGTACATCATTTCCACTTTGCCGTTCAATTGTAAAACCGAAGCTAGCGGACTTTTCATCTCCTTCAGGGGAGTCCATCCATTCTGTGCGTTCAAGCATTTTGCGTCGGCTTTGTGCCATTTTGGTCGTCGAGGCACGGGCAATATTTTTTTGAATAAAATCCTCTAGCTTGGCTTTCTCATCTTGTTGGCGTTCAAACATTTTCATATCGCGCTCATAGTTTTTTGCTTTCTCATCTAAATAGGCACTATAGTTGCCTGTATATTTTGTGACGCGATGGCGAGATACTTCATAGACGATAGAAACAACTTGATCTAAGAAATAACGGTCATGGGAAACAATTAAAATAGCGCCTTCATAGCCTTTTAAATAATTCTCTAACCAAGATAGCGTTTCAATATCTAAATGGTTGGTAGGCTCATCGAGAACTAATAAATCGGGCTTGCTTAGTAGCAGCTTAGCAAGAGCTAGACGAGTTCGCTGGCCCCCTGACAAGGAGCTAATTGGTTTTTCATAATCCTCTGGGTAAAATTGCATTCCATGAAGAACAGAGCGTGTATCAGACTCGTACTGATAGCCACCTGCATCTTTAAAATCATGTTGTAATTGGTCATATTCGGACATTATCTTTGTATACATGTCAGAGTTATCATAAACGGCTGGATTAGCCATTTGTTGTTCAAGGGAACGTAATGCTTTTTCTTGTGAAAGAAGCGGTTCGAAAATTGTCATCATTTCGTCCCAAATTGACAACGTAGAATTTAGTCCAGCATGTTGTTCCAAATAGCCGACTTGTACACCTTTTGGAATGATAATATCGCCAGCATCATATGACAATTGACCAGCAATGATTTTTAGTAAAGTGGATTTACCAGCACCGTTACGTCCTACTAATGCGACACGATCACGATGTTGAACTTCTAGTTTTACGCCACTTAAAATTTCATCGGCAATAAAGGATTTATATAGTTGATTGACTTGTAATACAATCATTCTTGACACCTCAATTCATTCTTAGTGTAAATGATGAGGGATTTGCTTGCAATGTCAGTGCTTTACTTATTCCAAGCTGTCATGTAAGATTGAAACGATTTCTCTTTAGTTAGTGGCGTAAAAAACGCCGTTAACTAAAGGGAAATCCACCAGTGGATGTCACAGATTACCGCATAAGCTTGGAAAATATCTGGACGCAATTACACAGTGATGTAATTGATTTGTATAAGCATGTTTCAAAAGAATATTCAAATGCACTTCTGTGGATTTGATGTGTTTATAAGGAGGAAAAAGTTTGAAACAAGAAGTGAAAATTCCACAAGCCACAACTAAAAGACTTCCTCTTTACTATCGATTTATCCAAAACTTTGCGCAAGAAGGAATGGAACGTATTTCATCGAAGGAATTGAGCGAAGCGATGAAAATCGACTCTGCAACGATTCGTCGTGATTTCTCTTATTTTGGTGCGCTTGGGAAAAAGGGATATGGCTACGATGTACAACATCTATTGACATTTTTTAGTCAAACACTAGATCAGCATGAAACAACAAAAGTAGCATTAATCGGTGTGGGGAACTTAGGTAATGCCTTTTTAAAGTATAATTTCCAGAAAAATCATAATACGCACATTGTGGTGGCATTTGATTCGAAGGCGCCTAAGGAAGGGAAAATGATCAGCAATATTCCTGTGTATCATCCCGATTTACTAGAAGAAAAGTATGCTGAATACGGGGCAGACCTAGCTATTTTAACAGTATCTTCACGCTCTGCTCAGAAGATGGCGGATCGCTTAGCTGCAATGGACGCAAAAGGTATTTTAAACTTTACACCAGAGCGAATTACTGTACCCGATTCTATGAAATTATTAACAATAGATTTATCAGTTGAATTGCAAGCGCTTATTTATTTAATAAGAAATAGCGATAAATAAGTGCATTCACAATTTTGTAAACAGTTACAATTGATGGCGTTCAAACTATCTAAATAAATTCGCCAAACCTAAAAATTTAAGTTAAAATGATATATATATAAGAGGAGGTGGCTGTAATGGTTGTGCACTTAAGTGCTATTACACCAGTTGGCCTAGTTATTATCGGTGTGGTTGCAATTTTAATTTTCGGACCAAAGAAATTACCAGAGCTAGGTAAAGCTATGGGTTCTACACTTCGCGAATTTAAAAATGCAACAAAAGGTCTAGCTGATGACGATGATGATGCAAAAAAGAAAGTAATTGAACATAAAGAAAATGATAACGTTAAGTAAGTTAAGGATGTCAATTTAATATGAATCCAAGAGAATTAACTGTTACAGAGCATTTAGTAGAACTAAGGAAACGGCTCTTTATTTGTGCTGTTTTCTTTGTTATTGCACTTATTGTTGGCTTTTATCTAGCTGAACCAATTATTAAATATATTCAATATAGTAAAGAAGCAGAGCAACTAACTTTAAACGCGTTTAATGTGACCGATCCTCTTGTTATTTACCTACAAGTGACGGTTTTTGTAGCGTTCGTTTTAAGTTCACCATTGCTTCTTCATCAAATTTGGTTGTTTATCACACCAGGTTTACATGAGACAGAACGTAAGGCTACTTTAAAATATATTCCTTATTCGTTTATTCTATTTATAGCAGGTGCATCATTTTCTTATTTTGTGTTGTTCCCATATGTTATGCATTTTATGATGGGCTTATCTGCGGATTTAGAAATCAAACAAACAATAGGAATTAACGCATATTTTTCATTTTTGTTTCGCCTAGTTATGCCTTTCGGAATCGTTTTTCAGTTACCTGTTGTAACGTTATTTTTAGCACGTTTAGGTATATTAAATCCTGAATTAATGGTGAAGTTCAGAAAATATGCATATTTCGTGTTAGTTGTGATAGCGGTATTCCTTGCACCACCCGACTTTATTTCAAATGTTATTGTAGCAATTCCGCTATTTGTAATTTATGAGATTAGTATTATTATAGCGCGCAGGGGCTATCGTAAATTTTTACAAGCTGAAGCAATGCAGTTAGAGGAAGAACGGATAGCAGCAGAACGTGAGCAAGTGGAGCGTTTGTTGGCTGAGCAAAAACGACAAATAGAAGAAATGAATGACTAATTTAAAAAGCTGGATGTGATGATCACATCCAGCTTTTTTTATTGCATTTTTTGCAGTTCTTGTAAAAACTTTTGCAACGGTTCAGCGTTTAATTGGATAAGCGTTACAAAGCCATTTAGCATAATGTGCGCGATAATTGATGTCCATATCCGTTTTGTTTTGTGGTATAGGAAAGCAAAGATTAAACCACAAATGGTATACAACAGGATGTGTGAAAAATCAAAATGAATCAGTGCGAAGAAAATAGCACTAACAATGGCCGCCACCCAGAAATTCGTCGTTTGAACAAGTGAGCCGAAAATAACGCGACGGAAGACAAATTCCTCTAAAATGGGACCAAAGACAACAATCGCTAAAATGGCAATGGGTGCACCTTTAGCTATCGCTACGATATCAGCAGTGTTTTGTGAGCCACCCTCGATTCCAAAAACAGCCATTTCAATAGCCGCTCCAATCATTTGACCGAAGAATACAAGGAAGAAACCTAAAACGCCCCACATAATTGTAAGCGGGATAGACTCTTTTTTACCTTGATAGACATCCCAAAACGTTTTATCGCGAGTGGTTAAAATTAAACTTATAATCAATGCAATCGCAAAACTGAGTGCGATATACCAGCCTTGTGTGATAGG
Organism: Lysinibacillus sp. C5.1; assembly: GCF_016350185.1. Taxonomy (NCBI): domain Bacteria; kingdom Bacillati; phylum Bacillota; class Bacilli; order Caryophanales; family Bacillaceae; genus Lysinibacillus; species Lysinibacillus sp. C5.1. The sequence continues at coordinate 4,198,811 of NZ_CP066226.1, read as the reverse complement.
AGCTGCTTGTTCGTGAGATAAGCCTGTTGTATTCATCACGAATTGATGGAACGGTAAAAGCAACCATCTACCTGATACTTGCATGATAATGTAAACGATTAAAACGTAAAGAGCAGTTTTTTTATGCTGAACGCTTTTTAGAGAATTATTCACAGTCAAAATCCTTTCCATTCATAAGCTTCCTTTCTATTGTAGAGGAATATGGAAAGAAAACAAAATTTTTCGAAGTTCTCGCTTGCAAAAAAAGAATTGATTGATTATCATAATAAATGTATTAGCACTCGTTGATATAGAGTGCTAATAAACTTTCAACTAATATTTAAATTAATAGGAGGTTGTTTTACTTGTTAAGACCACTAGGAGATCGTATTGTCATCGAACTAATCGAGGTAGAAGAAAAATCTGCATTTGGGATTGTACTACCAGACTCTGCAAAAGAAAAACCGCAAGAAGGTAAAGTAGTAGCAGTTGGGACAGGTCGTGTTTTAGAAAACGGACAACGTGTAGAGCTTGACGTTAAAGTTGACGACCACATTATTTTCTCTAAATACGCAGGTACAGAAGTTAAATATGAAGGCAATGAATACTTAATCTTACGCGAAAGCGATATTCTTGCAATTATTGGATAATTATTATTATATGAATCAAGCTTAACGAATATTCCATTTCAGGAGGGTAAATTCAAATGGCAAAAGACATTAAATTCTCAGAAGAAGCTCGTTCATTAATGCTTCAAGGTGTAGATAAATTAGCAAACGCAGTGAAAGTGACATTAGGTCCTAAAGGTCGTAATGTCGTGTTAGAAAAAAAATTCGGCTCACCATTAATTACAAATGATGGTGTAACAATTGCAAAAGAAATTGAACTTGAAAATCCATACGAAAACATGGGTGCAAAATTAGTAGCAGAAGTTGCTTCTAAAACAAATGAAATTGCTGGTGATGGTACAACGACTGCAACAGTTCTTGCTCAAGCCATTATCCGTGAAGGTTTGAAAAACGTAACAGCTGGTGCAAACCCTGTTGGCATCCGTAAAGGGATTGACAAAGCGGTAGCAGCAGCGCTGACAGAATTACACAGCATTTCTCGTCCGGTAAGCAACAAAGAAGAGATTGCACAAGTTGCGGCAATTTCAGCGGCAGACGACGAAGTAGGCCAACTAATTGCAGAAGCAATGGAACGTGTTGGTAATGATGGTGTTATTACAATCGAAGAATCTAAAGGTTTCACAACGGAGTTAGATGTAGTGGAAGGTATGCAATTCGATCGTGGTTATGCATCACACTATATGGTAACAGATACAGATAAAATGGAAGCCGTTCTTGAGAACCCATACATTTTAATTACAGATAAGAAAATTACAAATATCCAAGAAGTTTTACCACTATTAGAACAAGTGGTACAACAAGGTCGTCCACTTTTAATGATCGCAGAAGACGTTGAAGGTGAAGCTCTTGCAACGCTTGTTGTAAACAAACTACGCGGTACATTCAACGCTGTAGCAGTAAAAGCGCCAGGTTTCGGTGACCGTCGTAAAGCAATGCTAGAAGATATTGCAATCTTAACAGGTGGTCAAGTAATTACAGAAGAATTAGGTTTAGACCTTAAAACAGCTGATATTACATCACTAGGCCGTGCAGCGAAAGTTGTTGTCACAAAAGACAACACAACAATCGTAGAAGGTGTTGGCGGCGCAGATGCAATCGAAAGTCGCGTAGGCCAAATCCGTGCACAACTTGCTGAAACAACTTCAGAGTTCGATAAAGAAAAATTACAAGAGCGCTTAGCGAAATTAGCTGGTGGTGTAGCAGTGATTAAAGTTGGTGCTGCAACAGAAACAGAACTAAAAGAGCGTAAACTTCGCATTGAAGATGCACTGAACTCAACACGTGCAGCAGTTGAAGAAGGTATTGTATCAGGTGGTGGTACTGCACTTCTAAACGTCTATGCAGCAGTTGAAAAAGCAGCTGACGCATTTGATGGCGATGTAGCAACTGGTGTAAAAATCGTACTTCGTGCGTTAGAAGAGCCAGTTCGTCAAATCGCAAACAATGCAGGTCTTGAAGGTTCTATCATTGTAGACCGTTTAAAACGCGAAGAAATCGGTGTTGGTTTCAACGCAGCAACAGGCGAATGGGTAAACATGATGGAAGCAGGCGTAGTAGACCCAGCAAAAGTAACACGTTCAGCACTACAAAACGCAGCTTCTGTAGCAGCTTTATTCTTAACAACAGAAGCGGTTGTAGCAGATATTCCAGAACCAGCAGCACCAGGCATGCCTGATATGGGCGGTATGGGTGGCATGGGCGGCATGATGTAATAAGCCGTCAGCCCCTTGCTAGAAGGGTTTGTAATAGGTGAAATGCTAGGATTTTAACGAAGCCTCTCATAAGTTCATGGAACTTGTGAGAGGCTTCTTTTTTTGTATGTCCATGAAAACAGTTCTGGACAATGATCGTACATAGGAAACAATAAGAAAATCTTAAGAATTGGTGCATGAGTTTGTTAAGATTTAGTTAGTATTATATTTTTATACGAATCCAATAGGAGTGATTACAGGAACCTAAAGAGATGGAGGATTGAATGTAGTTGAACATTTTGATTTGTGATGATGATAAAGAAATTGTAAGGGCAATAAGCGTTTATTTAGAAAATGAGGGATATAAAGTATTTAAAGCGTACAATGGTGTGGAGGCAATTGATCTTATTCAAGAGCAAGTGATTCACCTAATTATTATGGATATTATGATGCCAAAAATGGATGGCATTACGGCGACCATGAAGATTCGGCAAGATAATATGATTCCATTAATTATGCTTTCTGCTAAGTCGGAGGATTATGATAAAATACTCGGATTAAATATTGGTGCAGATGATTATATGGCAAAGCCGTTTAATCCATTAGAACTGGTCGCTCGAGTAAAATCACAGTTAAGAAGGTATACGGCATTTGGCAGTCTGGAAGTAAGTAGCCATATTTTCCAAACGGGTGGTCTTATGATTGATGATGAAAAGAAAGTCATTACGGTTGATAAACAAGCTGTTCATTTGACCCCAGTACAGTATAAAATTTTAAAGCTACTTACAGCCAATACTGGAAGAGTATTTACCATTGAAGAGATTTATGAAAAGGTGTGGAATGAAAGCGCCGTTAACCCAGAAAATACGGTGGCAGTCCATATTCGGAAAATTCGAGAAAAAATTGAAATTAATCCGAAAGAGCCGAAGTATTTAAAAGTTGTGTGGGGAGTTGGGTATAAAGTTGAGAAATATTAGTCATGCACTGATTACAAAAGTGATTGTGTTTCTAATTGCTATCGCTTGTTTAACGGGTACAGCGAAGGCTATTATGGGCATGGAATTAAATGATGTTTATCTTAGTAATATCAATGAAGATAATTACTTTGAAAGTCAAGTATTCGCTGATGAAAGTTATAGTGTTATCAGCTCCTTAGCACAATTAATCGGACAATATAAAAGTGAAGAATATATTTTAAGTGGTAAGGCACTAACAAATGAAGACATAACTGCAATCGAAGAAGAACTATATAATAATTTTCAGTATTCATCCAAGTATAATCCGAATTTGACTGAATTGGAATATAGACGCATATATCAAGAAGAATATGCGGATGAATTGAACAGTAAAAAAGAAGAAAGCATGAGACAACAAGTACGGGTTTTTTATCGTTTACTCAACACTTTAGAAGCATCTGAAGGAATCGTCTATTATGCAAGTGACGGTGAACATATCTTCTCCAATAGTGAACTAAATAAAAAAGAACAATTTACATCATTTGGCGCATATATGCTAGTTGATGATTATCAACAGAAGCTGTATCCAAAAGAAGTAGGGAAAAGTAAGTACGTAGATTATGTTACACAAGAAGTTGAGCAGTTAAATCCACAAACAGACGTTATTTATGTGGCGTTTGAAGAATCTTTCTTACAGCAAAAAATGCAGGAATGGCAAAAAGATAAAGAGATTGCCAAACGTTTACTGAATGAGTTTATGTTCTATCTAGCAGGATTTATTGTATCTTTTGTTTATTTAATAATTGTTATTGGCAGAACGTCATTCAAAGATAAAGAACTGCATTTACATGTTATGGACAAATTATATAATGATTTAAATATTGTAATCGTCGTATGTTTAATCTCTATGTGGATGGCTATGATTATTGAAGTGTTACGCAAGATGAACTTGCTTCTGACGGTGCCTATTTTTATAATTGCTTTGTTACTAGTCTTATCACTCGTAAAGCATATTAAAAATCGAACATTACTGCAGCACACACTTATCTATCAAATTATTAAAAAATGTTTTATTGTGGTGAAAAACATTTTTGATAATGGGAGTATAGCGGTAAAAATTGTGTTACTTGTTATCGGCTATCCTTTAATAGTAGTGGCTACATTTTTTATGTTTCCTATTACACTAGGCGTAGCAGCCTGGTTGGCAATGAAAAAAGTGAAATCGTTTAATCGCATTAAAGAGGGTGTAGAGCAGATTAAAAATGGTGACCTTCATCATCGAATTGAAGTAGATGGAAAAGGGGAGTTTAGCCAACTTGCCATGAATATTAATAGCATTACCGATGGTTTAAAAAAGTCGGTGGATAGTGAAATCAAGAGTGAGCGTTTAAAAACAGAGCTTATTACGAATGTTTCGCACGATATCAGAACGCCATTAACGTCTATTATTACGTATGTCGATTTATTAAGAATCGAAAAAGACCCGGAATTAATTGCTGAATATATTGATGTATTAGATCAAAAATCGAAAAGGCTCAAGCTTTTAACGGACGACTTGTTTGAAGCGGCTAAAGCGTCAAGTGGCAGTATGCCTGTTCAATTAGAACGAATTGATATCGTTTCGTTACTAAAACAAGGCATAGGAGAGATGGATGAGAAAATCGAAGCAGCATCCTTAGATTTTAAGTTAGCCCACCCAACAGAAAAAGTCTATGTGAAGGCTGATGGTAAGCTTCTATGGCGCGCCATTGAAAACTTATTTTCGAATATTTTTAAATACGCGCTGCCTGCATCTAGAGTATATATTGATGTTGAAGATTTAGGTAATGAACTACAAGTAACATTTAAAAATATTTCAGCGTATGAATTAAATATTTCAGTCGATGAGCTTATGGAACGTTTTACACGCGGAGATGAATCTAGATCGAGTCAAGGTAGCGGATTAGGGTTATCGATAGCTGAAAGCCTTATTCAAATCCAAGATGGAAAGTTCTTCGTTCAAGTAGATGGCGATTTATTTAAGGCGATGATTTACCTTCCAAAATTTCAAAATGAATAAAATAGTGAAGGAATAGGATGCATAAAGTGTGTCCTATTCTTTTGCAGTTGTTGTCCAACAACTATTGAAATAATTTTTTCTTGTTCTTGAAATCTTTGACTTCTGCAAATAAGTTCGTTATAATTCGTGATGTATTATAAAATGCGTAAAGGAGGACTATTAAATATGACACTACGATTCCCAACTTTGAACCAATAATTGAATATGGTCAAAGGCTCTGTTTGTGTATGCAGAGTAAACGGAATTAGTCTGTCTTGTTTTAATATACCTCATTTCATATTTGTGAAAATACAATTCCATCATTTTATGAATCTTTCCCATATATCACACTTCGAAATATAGGAACGATTGTTTAATCGATGGAAAAATATGCAATGTTAGAAAGGCGACTTTGATCAACCTTTCTTTTATTTTTGTCTAATTACACCTTTTTTGATGGTATCAAAAGTAGGTGTTTTATGCCCTATGGCTAACTTCATAAAAATAGGACGGTTTTTTCCCTTTACTTTTGAGATCACAGGCAGATGTTTGTGATCTTTTTGTTTTCTATAGTGGGTATTATGAAAAGCTCTGACGCTAAACAAGGTGGTGAATTCCCCAATGGTATATGAACTAGGAAGGATTGGGTAGGATTTGTTTGGAATATACAAATTTTTAAGCATAGGTTACTGATCATAATGAAATCTATGAAGCATTTTTTAATATGACTATTCGTAAGGAGTAAATAAATGAATCAAAATCAAACGGTGAAATATGAATTCCTATCACAGGACCCCAATGTTAAAACATTACCCATCATGTTGTCGTTAATTATCGGTGCGTTCTTTGCTGTTTTAAACGAAACATTGTTAAACATTGCCTTAACTACATTAATGCATGAATTCCATATTACCTTGCCAACCGTTCAATGGATGGCAACAGGGTTTATGCTTGTCATGGGTATAGTCATTCCAGTCTCTGCATTGATGTTGCAGTGGTTTACAACAAGGCAATTATTTCTTGGTGTGATGGTCACGTTCACAATTGGAACGATTATTTGTGCTATTGCACCTAGTTTTCCAGTTTTATTAGTAGGGCGTTTAATACAAGCGATTGGAACAGGGTTGTTAATGCCCATTATATTTAATGTGTTTCTTTTGTTATATCCACCAGAAAAGCGCGGGAAAGTTATGGGTATTGTAGGTCTAACGTTTACGTTTGCACCGGCAATTGGACCAACTTTATCTGGGGTTATCGTAGAATATTTAGGTTGGCGCTATCTATTTATTATTGTTATTCCTTTTGCCATATTTTCAATTGTTTTTGCCTTTAAGTATTTAACAAATGTGTCGGAAGTTACTAAACCTAAAATTGATTTTCTATCATTGCTTTTTTCAACGATTGGGTTTGGAGCAATTATTTACGGGTTTAGTGCTGCTGGTGAAAAAGGTTTCCTTAGTTCTAGCGTTTATCTGACGATTATCATTGGTGTCATAGGTGTTGTCTTGTTCTCGTTAAGGCAATTTAAGCTGAAAGAGCCTGTTATGGATTTACGGGTATTCAAATATCCAATGTATACACACGCTGTATTTATGTTTGTCATTATTATTATGGCGATGTTTGCATCAGAAATTATATTACCTATATTTATGCAGGGACCATTAGCTTTGACGGCTGCAACAGCGGGGCTCGTATTACTACCAGGGAGTTTACTCAATGGGCTCATGTCTCCAATTATGGGGCAGATGTTCGATAAATTTGGACCACGTGTATTGATGATTCCAGCAACACTTGTTTTAAGTGGTACCGTATTTACTTTGAGCAGGTTAACGGCTGAAACATCGATTTGGATAATTGTAGTATGCTATATTTTATTAATGCTAAGTGTCTCGGCTATTATGATGCCAGCACAGACAAATGGTTTAAACCAACTGCCTAAATCTTTATATCCACATGGAACGGCAGTGATGACTACTTTACAGCCTGTTGTAGGCGCTATTGGTGTTGCTGTTTTTATTAGTATTATGAATGCCAAACAAAATCATTTTTTACAAAAGGCAACAAATCCGAGTGATCCGTCTACAATTAGCCAAGCAATGGTAGCTGGTGTGGAACTTGTTTATCTTATTGCCTTTATTATCACGATAGTAGCGATTATTTTAGCATTTACTGTTTATCGTGCGGTGCCTAAAGAAATAGTTGAAACACACTCTGAAACGAAATCTTAGCATAATATCGGTTGAATACTGCCCAATACTATAGTTAACGTTAAAAATAAAAGCTTCTCATCAGTTGCATCAACTTTTGAGAAGCTTTTTATTTACGCTAATTAAAGAAAAAACGGTAATCTAGCAATCGCTTTTCTAGTTTGTTGTGATGCTGAAGTATCGTTTAAAGACAGCTAGTTATTGACCTTCAACCTTTAAAACTTCATATTGGAAACCCCGATAAATGTAATGTTGTTTTTGATACATGTCTCTCGGTGTATCTTCACCATCTGCTACTAAAATAACGGTTTTTTGCTGAAAATTTTGCATTACATATTGCTGAAGTTGTGTACCTATTCCTTTCCTTTGATAAGCCTCTAGTACAAATAAATTATCAATTTCAACTGTCATATCTTCTTCAATTAGCTCTGTAGAACCAACTGCGATGCCTTCATAATAAGCAAGGAGTTGATGTTTCTTCGAATCGTGAAAACGGTGTTTGAGTAAAGCTTGTTTTTCAGTGGCAAAAGTTTCACCATATCTTAAATCTTCTTTGTACTGCAGTGTTAAAAATGCCTCTAAATTGTCGTCAGTCACAGGTCGAACTTCAACATGCTCATTTACCTTTGCAGGGAAATGGCTAGGTTCAATTGTATATAACTCTAAAAATCCAATATCATAGTTTTCATCCGTTAAATAACTGTGAATAGCGCTCGGAATTTTTTCGTTAGACGGGAAAATAAATTTTAAATGTCGCTGATTATGTTGTTGGTGATAGGAGCGTAGTAAATGCTCCATTTTCTTAAATGTCGTTAATGCAGGCATTGTTTTAAATAAAATAAAATTACTATCATAACGGCTCAGCATTTCTGGATAATGCACATGCCGATACATTTCGTTTTCATAAATGATATGGCCAATTTTTTCTATATGCTCAAAAGTAATATCGTTCATTGTAAATCTCCTTATTATGCATGACTTGAAAAAGGGTAACGATTGAAACTTATTGCTATTAGTGTGAATACTATGGCACTTGATAGCAATAGAATTCTAAATGATGCACATCTTCGCTCCAAGGCGATAAGTAACTGCCATCTAAAAAAGACAAAGGGCATCAAGAGAGTGACATCTTGATGCCTTTTGACGTACGCTTCAGCCAAGGAATAGCAGCGGAATGTTTATTAAATTCCTACATTATCGTACTTGTAACAGGCGTTGGCTCAGGGAAATAACCTAATTGAATGCCATAGCCAAGCATTGTACGGATAAAGGCTGGATTAGGCTCTGCGCATGTAATATCCGTATGCTTTAAAAAGTCCTGTGTTTTATCACTATTCATTCTAAATGGTGAATCGCTTGGGCCATCACCGTCAAGCTGTGCAATGGCTAATGATAAATAATCTTGTAGTTCTTCTGGATGCTCCGAGTGTAATAGCCAATCTTCATATTCTTTCGCCGTAACAATTTCTAACGCATAGCCCATATCTTTGATAGCCTCAACAAAATCGAGATAAAGTAACGGTACCGGGTTACATAGATGGAATATGTGCCCGTTTGATTTTGGCTGACGGGCTAGTGCTACAAGTGCTTGGCTTGCATAATTAATTGGCGTAAAATCGACATGCCAATGAGCTGACGGGGTTTTTCCTAAGTAAAGCATTGATTTTACCAGACGATAAAATGCATTATCATCTATATTGCGTTGGAATTTCCCTGTCTGTGAATGACATGTTAAATTGCCAACACGATAAATTGAGACAGGAATACTATCATTCACTGCATTTCTAACGAGATTTTCAGCATCTAACTTACTTTGGTTATAGACATTTGAAAGTGCAACATTGTAATCGAAATCACCAAGTGCTTGTTTGTCTCCCCATTGCGTTGCCGCAAGCTCCTCAGGGATACCTATTGTTGAAACATAATGGAAATGTACACCCATTTTACATTTAGCAAGCTCCAGCAAGTATCTAGTGCCTTGCACATTGACATCGTTAAAATGACTTGCTGCTCCGAAATGTCTTACATCTGCACCACAATGAATTATAGCGTCGATTTTTTCAGTAAGAAGCGCGTGGTCTTTAGCAGATAAATCAAGTTTTGCCTTACTTAAATCGCCTTGGATGACCGTCACTCGTTTTTGCAGCATCGGGATAATAGCATGTCCAAAATAAAATAACATGCTATCTTTTAATTTTTCATCAGGCGTTGTCTGTGCACTTTGTCGAATTAAACAATAAACATGTGCGTTCGTATTCATTAAAAGCTCATATAACACATGACTACCTAAATAACCTGTTGCGCCAGTTAACAGTACTGTTTTCATCGCTAAAGGTGTGACATTGTGAGTAGTGATAAGACGGCTTGGTTCCATTAAATCTTTCCGTACTAAATCAGTTTTTGGCTGAGATACCTCATTTGTTTCAGGTTGATAAGTACTAATATAATAATCTAATTCAGCAATCGTATGGTATTGGAAAAAGTCTTGAATTTTTAAAAATGGAATATGTTTTTTCACTTGTACTAAAATCTCAAGTATTTTTAAAGAATGTCCACCGATATGAAAGAAGTTATCGTGAATGCCGACACGTTCAACATCTAGCACTTGCTCCCAAGCACTGGCTAGTAGCTGCTGTATTGTATTTTCAGGAGCATCATAATGACTTGGTAGCGGTGTTGTTACCTCCAGGGCAGCTAATTGCTTTCGATCAATTTTGCCAGTAGGAGACAATGGCATTTCCTGCACTTCAAGTAAACGTTCAGGCACCATATAGTCTGGTAAAAGATCTGCTAAATAATGTCGAAGTGCTTCCTGTTCCACCTTCATACCACCGAATACCGTGTAATAGGCAAACAAGCTATTATTGCCATCGTCCTTTTTTTTGGCAAGGATTACAGCCTCTTGGATGTTAGGGTGATTACTTAACACCGTTTCAATTTCCCCAAGCTCAATGCGGAAACCGCGCACTTTGATTTGAGAATCTTTGCGTCCTACAAATTCAATTACGCCACTTGGCAATAAACGAGCTAAATCACCTGTTCGATACATCAACTTCCCAGATTTAGTGGACAAATGTGGGACAAACGCTTCAGCAGTTTTTTCAGGCTGATTTAAATAGCCAGCAGCTAGTCCTGCGCCAGCAATATAAAGTTCACCTGCTTCATTGGCAGGGCATAGCTGACCGTAGGTATTAATAATATACATCTCATAATTGGCAATCGGTTTGCCAATTGGAATACTAGCATGATGTTCGATAGTTGTATCCGGTACTTTGTAATACGAGGATAGCACGGTACATTCTGTCGGTCCATACACATTGATGATTGCAGTAGTCGTGCCGAATTTTTCACGCCACTTTTGTATAACCGCAGGCATAAGGGCTTCCCCACCTACAGACAAATATTTAAGAGATGATAATTGATATTGGTAATCGCTGGAGAGATGCGTTGCAAGCTGCGTAAAGAATGCATTTGGAATAGTGGCTGTTGTCACTTTTTCCCTTGCAATCATCTCAGCGAATGCTTCAATCGATATGCGTTCCATACTTGTAAGCATATGTAATCGAGCGCCAGAAAAGAAAGCAGTAAATGTTTCCGTGACGGATGGATCAAAACTATAGGAGATAAATTGCGAAAAAACATCATTTTTACTTGCTTGGTAGATTCTTTGATTATCAGTAATTAAGTTAATCACAGATTCATGCTTTAGCATGACGCCTTTTGGCTTGCCTGTCGAGCCAGATGTATAAATAATATAGGCTAAATCGGCAGGGCTGAGATCAATGTAAACATTGTCTTTTGGGAATGTGATTTCCATGCGATTCAGTGTAAACACTGTACGACATTGAAAATCGTTATGTAATAAATTAGTAAGTAACGCTGTATGTTCTTCTTTTATTAATATGAATGGTGCTCCTGAATCATTTAAAAGGTATTGACAGCGTTCTTTTGGATAGCTCGGATCTATTGGAACGTAAATACCTCCTGCTTTTAGAACGCCAAGTAAACTGATAACAGTATCCTGACTACGTTCCATAACAATAGCTACTTTGTCGCCCTTTTGGAGACCATTGTCTAGTAACATATGGGCAACTTGATTGGAGCGTTCATTGAGCTGACGATAGGTGATCCGACCACCATTAAAAGACAGGGCAATTCTTTCTGCGAATCGTTCCGCTGATTGATAAAATACACTAGGGATTGTTTGATCTTTCGCATAAAAGGCTTTTGTTTGATTTAAAACTTGATATAATACTTTATCTTCCTCTGTTAACAGTTGTGTACAATTGGATGGTAACGTCTGTTGTTCTTGGGTGTTTGTTTGATAATGTGCTGTAAATAAATCAAGGTCTCGTTTTAATTTCAATCATAACAACTCCTATTTTTGAAAGTAGGGGATTGTCCCCTTTAGTGCAATTAGAAGTAACTTTATTATTGATAGGATTAGACATTGCTATTTTTTCTTATTAAACAGCCTTGCCGATGTTTTTGCATCGACAAGGTTGTGGGATTACTTGCTCTTTGTTTATTTTCAGTGCTTTCATTACATCTATTTTACAATAAATGTATTTACAACAGTTAATAATTCACCTGATAAATCAGATAATACTTGTGCTTCTTCTGAAACTCTTTGCACGGTATTTAGCTGACTAGCGGATGTTTCGGCTACTGCTCTTGTATTGTCTCGAGAACTTACTGAGAAGTGTTCCATATCTTGAACCGCTGAAGTAACTTCTTCCATACCTGCTGCCATTTCTTCAATCGTTGCTGATAATTCTTAAATTTGCCCTGTAACATGGTGAATTGAAGTTAAAATTTGGCTAAATGATTTTTCGGAATCATTAATCATAATTAAGCCATTATCCACTTCTTCTACAGCATGTATCATGACCTTTACAGATTCATTTGTATCTTGTTGAATACGAGTAATGAGCGTAGAAATTTCTCTTGCCGAAGCTTCTGATTGTTCGGCTAGCTTCCGCACTTCATCGGCAACAACAGCAAAGCCACTTCCTGCTTCGCCTGCGCGAGCAGCTTCAATCGCAGCATTTAATGCAAGCAGATTTGTTTGGGAAGCGATACCTGTGATAATGCCGACGATTTCTTCGATTTTGCCGGAATGTTCACCAAGCATTTTTACAGATGATGCGGAATGATTAACTGCCTTACTAATAGCATTCATTTGGGCTACAGATTTGCTTGTTGAATCATTACCTTTTTCAGCTTCTTCCGATGCTAAAATAGAAGATTCAGAAATTTGATTGGATGTCATAGCAATGCGTTGAATACCAATACTCATTTCCTCAATTGTAATAGAACTTTCTTTAGCTTTTTGCACTTGTATATCAGCACCACTAGCAATTTCTTGCATTGACGAAGCTACATTATTGTATGAATCTGTTGCTTCTTGCATATTGCTTGATAAAACTTGTGCAGAGTTTGAAACACGTGAAGAAACATTTGTTGCACTTTTAATAACAGTTTTTAAGCTGTCAATCATAACATTGAAATTAGTTGTTAGTACGCCAATTTCATCATTTGAGTGAACAGGTAACGCTTCAAGCTCTAGGTTACCTTCCGCAACTTTTTTAGATTGTAAAGATAGCTGTTGGATAGGTGTTAGCTTCTTTCTTAATAGTGTATAAACCACGATAGAAGAACCAATTAGGAATAGTACAGTTATTAACAGAATCCATAATGCTTCTGATAATGCTTTAGCAGTTACCATAGATACATCATAATCAATGGCGTAAGCAGCTACAACGGAACCATCTTTATCTAAAATCGGCGTAAGACCTGTTTTATAGCTTCCAAACTCATCTTTATAAATATCTGTAGCTGTTGCTTCTTTTGTTTCAAACACTTCTTTTATTCTTGCAAGAAAATCTGGGGAAAGTCCCATGGCAACCATGTCTTGGTTATACTCTGCACCTACTTCAAGTACGCTTGTGGAAAGAACCGGTGCGTTAATATTTTCACCATCTACTGTAATAAGAAAGAGATTGGTAATAATGTCTGATTCCTCGTTAATGGCATCCATTTCCTTCGTTAAATGTAGGACATCATTATTGTCAGCATTTGGGCTTTCTAGTACGGATTTTAATGTCTTTTGGTCTATTGTCTTAGACAAAATCATCCCTTTATCATAGAGCGATTGGTCCATATCTTTTAAATTACTGTTTTTCACTATATAATAGGCAAATCCCGTAGTAACTAGCCCAAATAATAGTAAAATACTAACCATGATGACGGTTAATTTCTTGCTAATCGACATTTGCTGTTTCTTATTTTTCTTCATATCTCTTCCTCCTAAAATTGTATACAAGACATATTTCAAGCGAAAAAGGGACGGCCGATAATACGAAAGTCAAATGTAATGGGAATAGTACAATGTTACAATTGACTGTTATGATATTCGAATATATGGAATTACCTTATACTTTTTATCATTATTTCTTTGATTGTAAAATAATCCATTCATCCCCTAACATTAATCAACTATACTGCCAAAAAATACGATTTACAACCCAAAAATCCTCCTATTTAAAGTGTGAAATTTCGGTGAGCGAAATAATATATAGTGTTTTTATATCAATGTTTTCGGGTGGTTATGCACATAATTAATAGAAAATATAATAATAATAGTATATTTTGTTTCTGGGACTAGCTGCTAAAATAAAGTGTTTATTATTCTGGACAAATATTATAACCAACATAAGCGAAAAAATTGTTGGTGGTCATTGTTATGTAAAATTAAAGGCTTTCCATTTGTTCATTGCTGAACTGATGGAAAGCCCTTTTTTATCTTGGATTACCAAATATGCCAGGTAAAATATCAGAAATACCTGGAGGTGTTAAACGAGGGAATCCTGGTAATAGCCCGCCTGGAAATGGAGGAGGTGGGAATGGCTGCGGTGGATATGGACGTGGTGGATATGGTTGCGGCGGATGCGGATATGGTGGATACGGTTGCGGTGGGTACGGTTGTGGCGGATGTGGACGAGGAGGAGGATATGGTGGCGGGTAAGGGGATGGATAAGGAGGTGGATAAGGTGGCGGATATGGTGGAGGATATGAGCCAGGAGGCAAACCTGTCCCTGCTGCGGCAATTTGATTAACATCAACTGTAATAATTTGTCCAGAATCTAGCTGAATTTCTGCAGTTCTTCCGTCTTTTCCAAATGTTCGAATTAAAGTACCAGAATAAGTACCAGTAGGGAGTGTAACCCATATTTTCATTCCAGGTCGGAATTGCTGATTAAAATCTTCAGGGGCTAATCTTGGATAGACCAATAGAACACACCTTTCTTCATTTTTCTTTTCTAACATATGTCCCATATTATCTTTGTCATAGGCATATGGCATAAGACGAATTAGAAAGTATAGGCATTATCGCACTATTTGTTATAAAATATATCGATTTTAATTATAATAGGAAGAAATGACTGAAAAGGATGTTTGAAATGGCAATTATCAAAATGAAAAAAATAAAGATACAAAATTTAAGAAATGTACGCAATGGTGAGCTCACAATAGCGGTGAATTTTGCTTCGCTTATGACAGCGAATGTAGTGGGGGTATATGGGCAGAATGGTTCAGGGAAAACAACCATTGTCGATGCATTTAGTTTGTTGAAGACCATTATTTCTGGGTGGATTGCTGAAGTGAAATTGCCATCACAAGATAAACGATTAATTATGGCAGGGGAAAAAACTGCTAGTCTGGATTTTGAATTTCTAGTGGACAACCAATTCGGCACATTTTTTGTCAACTATTCCGTAACATTGCAAGAAGATGAAAAACGACTGTTCATAATTGCGGAGCGCTTGACTTACAGGGAAGATGAAAAAGGAAAACGCTCAAAAGTGTTAGTAAGTGTTGCAGATGAGGATGTTCAAATTCGAAAAAGCTCTTTACGAGATATGAGTGAAAAGATCCGTATAAAGACACTTGTTGTTCAACAATTAGCACGAAAACAATATATGTCTTTTGTCTTCCATAAGGATTTAAAGCCGTTGCTACAAGAAAAGCTATCAGATTTAGAAATGGAATTGCTTCATAATATAGCAGTCGACTTTAATCGGGACTTACATGTTATTAATAACCAAAATATTGCACCTTTATTTGAAGAGCGTATTATGCCTTTTAGTATTCATTTAGAAAAAACGCGGGGCTCGATTCCTTATGATTTGAAAGGACCAGCATTATTGCCAGAGAATGCTTTCAATGTGTTATGTGAAGTCATAGAGCAAAGCAACCAAGTACTATCGACCATCATTCCAGGGCTAACGATTAAAATTCACGTTATTACAGAGCAATTATTAGATAACGGTGAAAAAGGCATACGTTTTGAGTTTTTATCCAAACGGGGTGAGCGGGAATTACCGTTACGAACTGAATCGGAAGGAATATTGAAAATCATTGCTGTGCTTAGCGTTTTAATAGCTGTTTATAATAATCCGACTGCATGCGTCGTAATCGATGAATTAGATTCGGGTGTATTTGAATATTTGTTAGGTGAGTTGTTAACAGTGATTGATGAGGGCGGAAAAGGACAGCTTATTTTCACGTCCCATAATTTACGTGTGTTAGAGGTGCTTGCCATTAAAAATTTATGGTTTACAACAACAAATGAGGATGATCGATATATGCAGCTAAAGGGCATTAAAGAGGTCAATAATGCGCGAGATGTCTATTTGCGTGCGATACAGCTTGGCGGACAGGATGAGGAAGTGTATAAAGAAACGAAAACGTTCAAAATAAAACGTGCTTTTAGAAAAGCTGGTGTGCAACATGACTAGAAAAGTACTATTAGTGATTGTTGAAGGTCAAACGGAGCAAATCATTTTAGAAGATTTTTTGGATGAACATTTTTCTGATTCGACGATTCGCTTTGATGTACAGCGAGAGGATATTTTGACGAAGTGGGATGCAAAAAAGAGAATCCCCAACATTAAAAATAGTGTTAGCCGAGTCATTCATAACTATCTTGAAAAGTATAAGTTTTTAGCAAAAGATTTAACGGCGGTCATTCATATTACAGATGCAGATGGTTGTTTTATCGCCCCAGAGTTTGTCAAAATCAAATCAGATATGGAGCAAAATTTATTTTACACAGAGGATGCCATTTTAGTAAAAACAGAGAGGCGTAAAGAGCAAATCGAACAGCGTAATGAAATGAAAGCGAATAACGTAAAGATTTTGCTTGCCAATGACCATTTTAGTATTAATCGTTTAAAAGTACCGTATCAACTTTTTTATTTTGCTACCAATTTAGAACATGTGTTATGGGATGAGCGCAATGAAGTTGCAACAGAAAAAGTGCAGAAAGCAGATGAATTTATGGACAATTTATCGGGCTCTATTAAAGAATATCTTGTGGAGTTTTTGCCTGTTGATGGAACATTAACTTATAGGGAAAAGATGAAAGAAAGCTGGGCGCACTTAACGAAGGGTTGTAACTCATTGCAACGAGGTACAAATGTGCCGTTATTATTTGACATGATTACGTCCAATGTAGGTGACTAATGGACAAAAAGGCTGGGACATAACTAAAGAAAATTAAGGAATAGAGGAAAGGTGTTCGTAAATTTTTGCTATTATGGGAACTTTGCTACTTGCAAAAAAATAGAAGTGTTCACTAGTTGTTGGTAGCGAAGGTGGTGACTCCCGCGGAAAGCACCGCCGAAGCGGATAACAACGGCGTAGAGAAAAAGTGTTAGATTGATGGCAGTCAATCTAACACTTTTTCTCTTTTGTCCCACCCTTTTTCAATGAGCTAAAATTTTTATAAAATGTGTAACAAATATTGGATACTAACGACTTATTAAGGAATGTAGAAAGCGGGGTGAAGTATTGCATAAAAATCAATTACAGATTGAGCAACTATATGATGCCTATCATCGTGATGTCTACCATTTTGCGCTTTATTATACAAATAGCAAACAAGAAGCGGAAGATATTACGCAAGAAACTTTTTTAAAAGTACTTAAACAATTACATCACTTAAAGGATGGGGAGAAGGTAAAAACGTGGATTTTAACGATTGCACGGAATACAGCAGTAGATATACATAGAAAACAAAAGATTAAGCGTTTATTAACAGAGAAACTAACTAAACAGCCTATTTTAACAGAAGGCATAGAACCTCCTACTATAGTTGAAAAAAACGAGCAATGGCAAATTGTACAGCAAGCATTAATGACATTAAAGTCACATGATCGAACAATCATTATATGTCGTATGTTAAAGGATTACACAATTCAAGAAACAGCAGCTATTCTTGGTATTTCAGAAGTGAAGGTACGCGTTGACTTTCATCGTGCAATGGCAAGACTTCGTAAAAAAGTAGGGAGGAGAAATTGATGGAAGATCGTGAGTTATTTGATACATTAAAAAATCGTCCCGATATTGAGCCAGAGCAAGCATTTTCAAGTAGCCTACGTCGAGAGTTAGAAAACAATCCAAAATTAAAAACAAAAAAAGTAACTGTTGCACCACTTCTCACAATCCCTATGACAATAGCTATTTTTGTTTTTTTATGGATGATTACTACAGGTCAAACGTTAGAAATAAGAAGTGCGGCATCACCTATTATCAGTCAAGAGAAAACAATGGTGTTTACTGGAGGGGTGTTTGTATTACTCTCCCTAGTGTTATTTATTATTTTTGTGTTTAGCAAGGGTTATACAAAAGGGAAACTGGTCTTTATAACATTTGCCTTGTCATTGTGTGTATGGGTGGGGAACCTAGTATACGCTAATTGGTAGCGTGTAGCTGAACCGATTGTAGTACCGTCTCAACGTGATACTTATGTATCCACTGCTAGTAGATTTTTAGATAGAGACAGTGAAGTATTACTACCACTTTTCATTCGAGATATAGAACTTTGCGGGAGGGGAACGTTGATGAAAGATCCTTACAATAATTTATATAATGGGTTATGTTTTATTTTTTTAGACTTAAAATTTTTTGGACTACCTGACATTTTTCCTGATTTCTTTGGTTATATGTTTTTTGCTTATGGCATTCATTTATTGCCGTCAATTCGTAAATTGAAGTATTGGACGAGGAACTTTGCGATGGTTTTAACTGTATTGTCCTTTGTTGTGGAACTGGACCAATGGACGGGGACATTGCTGTTAGGACAAATCGGAGTACAGTTGCTGCAATTTTTATTGATACTTTTCATGTATTTTCTATTTCAACTGTTATTGCATATTCATGAAAATAAAGCTTTCGAGGCGAAAACATTTAGAACATATCAAATATATATGACGCTTATGCTATGTGGTTTTGTTATACAATCATTTGCTATTAACTTAGATGCCAATTTGCAAGAGGTGGCGCTTACTATAAGTATTCTACTACAGCTTATAGCTTTTATACTGTTCGTCTTTTATTGCCGTTCAGGTAGTAAATACTTTAAAAGCAAACGACAAAGTAATGTCCAATCATTTTAATAAATTGTTTGAGTGCCTGGCACTTACCATAGATACTTAGCATAATATCGGCTCCTGAATCGTAAAAATTCACTACGCTTTCCGCGGGCACGACGTAAGCCACAACCGTCGCTGTCGCGCCGCCTGTTGCGTCTTACGTTACGTGCGTTCCCGCAGGAGTCTTCGTAGATTTTTACTTAATTGCTTGCCGGAAGAATTCAGAATTGTTTGAGTGCCTGGCACTCTAAAGTGACATGTTTTCTTGTTTTATATCATAAGCTTTATAGCTATGGTTTCATTACGTAAAAAGGAGGCAAATCGCATTCAAATACATGTTGTGCGGGCAGGGGAGTCATTATATGGCATTGCACAGGCATATGGTACAACCGTTCAAAGTATAGTAGATGCCAACCAAATCCCAGATCCCAATCGATTAGTTGTTGGGCAAGCGCTCGTCATTCCAATCGTAGGGAGCTTTTATTATGTGCAGCCTGGGGACAGTTTATGGTCAATAGGGCAACGCTTCGGCATTAATTATTTAACACTTGCTCAGGTCAATGGCATTCATCCAAACCAGATTTTAACAATTGGTTTGCGTCTTTATATTCTGCCAGCACCGAAAACAAAAGCAGAGACTTTGGCATATTTAGAGCCAAGAGGAACAGCGGTAAGTGAAGCGCTATTAAGCCAAGCTAGAGAAGCATCGCCATATTTAACGTATCTTGCGTTATTTAGCTATGAGGCGCAGAGGGATGGGACACTAAAGAAACCACCAATAAATGGTGTGACTGAAATTGCAAATGATACAGGTGCATCTCTGGCTATGGTTGTATCTAACTTGGAGAACTTCCAATTTAGCGGAGAACTAGCAAGAGATATATTTCAAAGTACTGCTGTGCAAGATGTACTTTTTGACAACATTCTTAATGAAGCGAGGCGCGTAGGAAGCATCAAAGATATTCATTTTGATTTTGAGAACTTACCAGCCGATCAACGAGAAGCGTATAACAATTTTTTAAGACGAGCAGTGAAGCGGTTCCATGCCGAGGGATATACGGTGTCGACAGCACTAGCACCGAAAACAAGTGCTAATCAGCGAGGTCCTTGGATTGAGGCACATGATTACAAAGCGCATGGGGAGATTGTGGACTTTGTATTGCTGATGACCTATGAGTGGGGCTATTCTGCGGGTCCACCAATGGCTGTTTCACCTATTAGGGAAGTGGAGGCTGTTGTGAAGTATGCTGTATCGGAAATGCCAGCAAGTAAAATTTTGCTCGGGCAAAATCTATATGGCTACGATTGGACATTGCCGTTTGTACAAGGGGGTCCGTATGCAGAGGCTGTAAGTCCGCAGAGGGCTATTGAGATTGCGAAAAAATATAATGCAGCGATTCAGTATGATTGGAATGCACAAGCACCTTTCTTTGACTATTACGACGAGCAAGGAAGAGCGCATGTAGTCTGGTTTGAAGATGCGCGATCGATTCAAGCGAAATTCAATTTAATTAAGCAGTACAAGCTTAGGGGTATAGGATATTGGAAATTAGGGCTACCGTTCCCGCAAAATTGGCTATTGATAGGTTCGAATTTTGATGTGGTGAAAAAATGACAATGATAGGGATAAGGATATACCCAATCTATTGCTCACCTAATTGGAAATAATCTGTAAATACTATTCCCTAATTTGGTAATATATAATATAATTATGGTAAATTGTAATTTAGGAGGGATATTTTGGGTAAATTTAAAAAGTTAGGAATTATCTTAACGTCTACTGCATTTTCTGTCGGGGTTCTTTCTCCAATGGCACAAGCTTCTGCTAATGTTAAGGATGCTCCAGAGAGAATTGAGATTCAAGTAGCCTCTACTGAAACAAAAGTAACAAAAAGCACACTTATTAAAAAATTACGTGAGCTTTTCCCAGAAAAGTTCAATTTTTTAACAGAAAATGATTTCCATACTGGAAGTGGCCATTATTATAACGATGATAAAACTGTTCGTTATGAATTGAGCTTCCATAAAACGGTGAATGGAAAAGATATCTATGGTAGCATCACATTTAAGGGCGATAATTTAGAACTTGAACACTTCTATTACCAGCCAGCGAATGTTGCAGATGCGCTCTATCCTGCAAAATATTCAAAAGAAGATGCACAAAAAATTGCTCAGGATTTCTTAAAGAAATTCCCGAATACAGCAAATTATAAGTTGCAAGAAGATGAATATGATTATATTAATGATTATAACTTCACTCGTCCATTATCAGAACCAATTACTTATTCCTATACGTATGCACCAACACAAAACGGTGTAGCAATAAGTGACCATTTTATTTCTATCGGCGTGCTTGCTAATGGAGAAGTTGTACAAGTATATCGCAACTCAGATGTATCTTCTAAAGCAACGTTCGATAGTATAGAAAAGAAAAAGAGTGAGCAAGATGTGCTTGCACAAATTCGTGAGAACTTTGATGTTGAGCTACGTTATTATGTAGACTATAATTTCCAATCTGAAAAACGCAATGTCAAACTAGTGTATGTGCCAACATCAAGCTTCTCTGGTGTAAATGCATTAACTGGTCAATGGCAAACAGCGAATGGTTTCGTATCGCAAGCACCAAAAGCAAAAGGTGTTGAAAAGCTTTCTTCAGAACAACTTGCCCCAAGAAAAAGCGGTATGAAACTTGATGAAGTTGAGGAATTTGCAAAGTCCTTCTTAAAAGTGGACCCTGATAAGGCGAAGTTGCAAATTGAGCTGATTGATGAAAGAGAAAATGAAAACGGTGAAACACTCTACTCTGTAAACTATATGTATAATTATGATAGAGGTGGCACTGGTGCGTCACTTGAAATTAACAAGGCAACTGGTGAAATTACTCAATTCTATGATGTACGTAGAGATTTCATGGTAACAGATAAAAATGCAGAAACAATTACTAAAGATGCTGCGATGGCAAAAGCAATCGACTACTTAAAAGAGTGGGCTCCGTCTTATATTCATAACTATGCAAAACCTTTAGATGATTTTGCTTATGATAGTTATGGTAAGCAATATAGCTTCTCCTTCCCACGCGTAGTCAATGGAATTGCTGTTGTTGGTGATGAAATTTATGTAAGCATCGGATCAGACGGTTCATTGCGCTCACTATCAATTAACCAACAGAAAATTGATAACTGGCCGGCTGTAAGTAAGGCTGTACCAGCAGATAAAGTGAAGGAAACATTTAGTAATGCATTAAAGTTAAAACTGCAGTACGCGAAGCAGGACAAAGAGGATAATAACCACTATGATTTAGTGTATGCACCGACTTATGAAGGTAGCCTTTTCAATCAAATTGATGCAACAACTGGCAAATGGGTGAATAGTGTGGGCGATTCAAATAGTAAACCACAAATTTCGCACCCAACGGCTGGACAGGAACTAAATTACTTATTAGCTCAAAATGTGTTGGAAGTAAAAGATCCAGCAAGTTTTAATGCTGATACATCTGTGACAAAAGGTGAGGCATTGAAAATTATGCTTAAATCATTAACTTATGGATATTTCGGACCATATGGAAATGAAGATGAAGCGCCTCAATCCTTTAGTAATATTGATGCGAAACATCCGTTATACGGAGTGGTTGAGCAAGCTGTAAGAATGGGTGTATTACAACCTGCAAATGAATTTGCTGTTGATGCGAAATTGACTCGTCAGGAACTTGCAGAATGGTATATCCGTGTATTACGTTTAGAAAGTGCTGCTAAGCATAGCGATATTTACAAATTAAACTTCGCAGATGCAAGCACTATCGACCCAGCGTATACAGGATATGTTGCATTAGCAAGCGCAATGGGGTTAATTGATGCACAGCAAAATAACTTTAATGCAACTGCAGAAGTAAGTTATGCTGATTTAGCTGTGTCGACACTTCGCTTAGCTCGTGCTATTCATGAAAATAATGCTAGTCGTAATTTCTACTAGGACAATTTGAATGGATTCTTCCATCTGTTTAGGATGGAGGAAAAGGGTATCTCTTGACTTGAAGAGATACCTTTTTGCCGTTTAATTGGAGCAGTTTTAGGGAAGAATAAATGTAAGAAAAGGAGTGAAGATAATGCGAATTTATAAAAATTTATTAGTATTCTCATTAGCGACAGGTTTACTTTATGGCTGTAACAAAGATGAGGTAAAAGACGTACCTGCAAATGCTCCAACTGAGCAAAATACGAATCAACAAGCTGGTGAAAATGTCACTGACCAAGTGCCTTTTAACTTTTTGGAATTTGCATTGGATGTCGATTATTCGCCAACAGAATCTTATGAGATTGAATATGAAAATAAGAAGAACGGTTTAGAAGTTAAATTGAAAGATGACCGCAACAATGAAAGAATACAAGGTGATGAGGCGTATACGAAGGTTGAACCATTATTGAAGCAACTAACTTTTGATTCAACAACACCGAATGATGAAGTAATTGAGCAGGTTATTAAAGTATTTAATATTAAAGATGATTACCAATCCATTGAGGTAGAAGTGGAGTTTGCGGATGGAACAGAAAAAGAGTTTAAACGGTTGAAGTAGTAGCTGTGCCTTATACAGTAATATGTATAGGGCTTTTTCTACGATTTGCAACGCCTTTGTAGAAATCAATTTAAGTCCATTTTAAATGCCAGAGGAGGGTTTTAAGATAAAAGGATTGCTAGCAGGATTTTTTTATGATATTATTATCTCGAATTAAAGATATTTAATTTCGAGGTAAATAGGAGAGTGCATCTTATGAAGGAAGAAAATCGTTATTTAAAAGCTTTTACGATTATGTTCCGTGCTTATCAATCTGTCCAGGATGCAGCCAAAAAAGATTTGCTTCAATATGATTTAAACCAAACTGAATTTGGGGTACTAGATTTTTTATATCACAATGGCGAACAGCCTATTCAAGTAATTGGTAAGAAAATTTTAGTTGCAAGTAGTAGTATTACGTATGTTATTGATAAGCTGGAGCAAAAAGATTATGTTTGTCGACGAGCTTGTGCTAATGATCGTCGTGTTACGTATGCAGTGTTAACAGATGAGGGACAGGTTTTAATGGATAGAATTTTTCCGCTCCATGAACAGAAGATAAATGAAATTTTTCAAATATTGGACCAGCAGGAGTTGGAAATAATGAATATGGCTTTAAAAAAGGTCGGTCTTAATGCCATTAATAAATAAAAAATTTTACACATATATCTCGATTTCGAGATAAATAGGAGGCTTTTAATTATGAATCATTTAAAAGGGATTCACCATGTAACAGCGATCACAAGTAGTGCTGAAGAAAATTATAAATTTTTCACGTATGTACTCGGAATGCGTCTAGTAAAAAAAACAGTCAATCAGGACGATATACAAACATATCACCTATTTTTTGCAGATGATAAGGGTAGTGCAGGTACAGATATGACATTCTTTGACTTCCCGAACATACCAAAAGGTGTACATGGAACAAATGAGATTTCCAAAACATCATTTCGAGTACCAACGGATGCAGCATTAGTTTATTGGGTAAAGCGCTTTGATCGCTTAAATATCAAACATACAGGCATTAAAGAACAGTTTGGTAAGCAAACCGTATCGTTTGTTGATTTTGACGATCAACAGTATCAACTGATATCTGACGAAAACAATAAAGGTGTTGCCGCAGGTACACCTTGGAAAGATGGTCCAATCCCGCTTGAATATGCCATTACAGGATTAGGGCCAATATTTGTACGTGTTGCGAATTTTACTTATTTTAAAGAAATGTTAGAAAAAGTAATGCTTTTCACAGAAATAGCAGCAGAAGGAGACTTCCATTTATTTGAGGTAGGAGAGGGAGGGAACGGTGCGCAAATCATTGTAGAATATAACACCATCTTACCTGTAGCTCGTCAAGGGTTTGGTACAGTGCACCATGCAGCATTCCGTGTAGCAGATCGAGCTGTTCTAGATGAATGGACAGAACGTTTAGAAAGCTTTGGCTTCAGTACGTCTGGTTACGTTAACCGTCACTTCTTTGAATCGCTCTATGCACGTGTAGCACCTCAAATTTTATTTGAATGGGCGACAGATGGACCTGGCTTTATGGGAGATGAACCTTATGAAACATTGGGAGAAAAATTATCATTACCACCTTTCCTAGAGCCTAAGCGCGCACAAATTGAAGAACTTGTTCGTCCAATTGATACTGTTAGAAGTAAGATACCATTTGAGAAAGAATATGAATAATAACTTTCCCTTGTACAATATGCAAATTGGAAAGTAAATGCTAGTTAGGTCTTTGATTATGACTGTAGACAGTACTACCGAAGCAAAATGAATGACTGGAGGACGTCAGAATGGAGTTTACAAAGTTAATTGATAAACGTCGATCGGCAAATAATTTTATAGAGGGAATTACAATGACGGAGGAGGATATCCGTCCCATTTTAGAAGATGTTAAGCTTGCACCTTCAGCATTCAACTTGCAACACGCGGAATATATTGTTGTGTTAAATCAAGAATTAAAAGAAAAAGTACGTGAGGCTGCATATGGTCAATATAAAGTACATTCAGCGTCCGGTGTTATTTTAGTATTAGGAGATAAAGAAGCTTACAAGCAAACGGCTCATATTAGTCAAGGTATGGTTGATTTAGGTATGATTACAAACTGTGAGCTTGACAATCTTATAGACGATAATACAAAGTTTTACGAAGAACGTGGCGAAGTGTTTATGAAGGAAGATGCAATTCGTAATGCATCACTTTCGGCTATGCTCTTTATGTTAGCAGCTAAAAATCGTGGCTGGGATACATGTCCGATGATTGGCTTTGATCAACAACAAATGCGTGCACTATTCAATGTGCCAGCAACACATGAAATTGTACTAATGATGACAATCGGTAAGGAAAAGGAAAGTAGTAAGGGTTTAAGAGGGTATCGTAAACCTGTTGAAGAGTTTACTACCTATTATTAATGCAGTATAAAATATAAATGCTCAACCAATATTAAAAATAGTAACCACTTAGGAGGAAATATCGTGAAAGTAGTAGCAATCGTAGGTAGTATCCGTAAAGAATCTTATAATATGCAATTAGCAAAGTTTATGCAAAAACGTTATACAGAAAAGTTTGAACTAGAGGTATTAAGCTTACGAGATTTACCAATGTACGATCAAGATATTGAAAATGAAGCACCACAAACTGTCTTAGATTTCAAAGCAAAAGTAAAAGCCGCAGACGCGGTCCTATGGATAACACCAGAATATAACGGAACGGTGCCAGGGGTGATGGTAAACGCTATAGATTGGCTATCACGAGTGGATAAAGTAATGATTGGTAAACCATCCTTTATGATGGGAGCATCTATGGGGAACTTAGGAACGGTTAAAGCGCAATTACATTTACGTGATATTTTATTCTCACCTGGCATTAATTCACCATTGCTAAGTGGTAATGATGTTTATATTGGCGCTGTCCACACAAAATTTGATGAAGAAGGTAATTTAACAGATGAGGGGACTGTCAAATTCCTTGATTCAGTAATTGGAAACTTCTTAGATTGGGTTAAAAATTATATTTAATAAAAAAGAATGCTAATAAGTATACGACATACTTATTAGCATTCTTTTTTTAGAGTTGTTGGCATTGTACGGGCTCTAAAGAGTCATGCTTTTCCAGCAGGAATCGAGGAAAACGTACCTCCTATATCTTTCTAATATAGAGCTCATTCTTATTTGAATTAAGTACTACATAGGGTGAAAAATCAATGAGCATGTAGTTTTTATTTTATACTATTTAATAGAAGTATCTTTCTTCTGCATAAAATCTTCACACTTACACGTTATCATTTTGAAATATAGGTGGTTACAGGATGAAAAAACTTTCACTAAAGCTTGGCATTATCTTTTTTATCACATTGTTTTGCATCGAAACATTTATGATGTTATTTTTGCATCTTTCTTTGACGAATTCGAGAGTTGATGAAGAACTAACAAACTTGCAGACAACGGGTAATTCGCATCGAAAGATATTGGAGCAAAATTTCGAAAAGGAAACGTTATCACATATAGTATTAATGGAATCCCGAGATAATACGGACGTTGTGATTGCAGATCGTGCTGGCAAAATTTTAGCTACTTCTTCGCCGCACCTTGATATAAAAGCATATTTACAGAGGCTTGGAGCAAGTGTACCTTATGATGGTCAGGTGCTAGAGAACAATTGGCAAGATGAAAAGTATATAGCGACCGTTAGTCCAATTCAAAAACAGCAAAAGACCATTGGCTATGTTTTTATGTTCCAAAATACAGATTCTATCCATGCCTTAATGGAGCGATTAAATAAACACTTCCTAATTGTTGGGCTTGTGTCGGGATTGGTGACCATTGTAGTGATTATTGTGTTATCTAGAAAGCTTGCTCGTCCATTAATTGAAATGAAAGAAGCAACACTAAAAATGAGTAAAGGGGATTTTACAGTAGCCCTTTCAACGAATGGTCAAGATGAATTAAGTGATCTTGCGAATGCTATTCAACTATTATCTAATGACTTAAATCATTTACGAGAGGAAAGAAAGGAATTTTTATCGAGTATTGCTCATGAGCTGCGAACACCGATTACATTTATAAAAGGTTATACAGATATTCTTTATAAACGAGATTTATCGGAACGAGATCGTCAAAAGTATTTACGTATTATTATTGAGGAAACGAATCGATTATCAAGGTTAATAAAAGACTTATTTGATTTAGCAAAAATGGATGAAAATGCATTTGTTATAAACAAAGAATGTCTTCATATGGATGACTTTGTGGCAAGTATTGAGGCAAAGTTAAGACCTGCTTTCCATGAAAAACAAATTGACCTTTTTGTGCAATGTGAAGCGGGACTAACTTTATTGGCTGATACAATAAGGTTGGAGCAAATTTTTTTGAATTTGTTAAATAATGCGCTGACTTATTGTTCCTCAGGAGATTCGATTTTCTTACAAGTGGAAAGAAACAATCATTTCGTATCAATTATTATAAAAGATACCGGAAAAGGAATTCCGCAGAAGGATTTACCTTATATTTTTGAACGTTTTTATAGGGTTGATAAATCTCGTACGCGTGCCAATGGCGGTTTAGGATTAGGACTTGCCATTGTAAAGGAGCTCGTTCATGCACATGGAGGGGAAATTACCGTTGTTAGTGAGGAAAACAAAGGGACTACTTTTAAATTATTGTTTAAGGAGTAGGAACAAATGAAAACATTATTATTAATTGACGATGAACCAAGGATGTTAGAGTTACTTACCCTTTATCTTGAACCTTCTTTTCATTGTATTGCTAGGTCGTCTGTAAGAGATGCTTTAGAATATTTAGAAGAACATCATATAGATTTAGTGCTGTTAGATATTATGATGCCTGATATGGATGGCTGGCAAGTATGTCAGGAAATAAGGAAGTTTTGGGACGTACCAGTTATTATGCTTACGGCAAAAGGGGAACAGGCTGATATTATAAAAGGGCTAAATCTTGGAGCTGACGACTATATTTTAAAGCCTTTCGATGAGGAAGAATTGTTAGCGCGTATACAGGCTGTTTTAAGAAGAACAAAGGCTGAAGAAATCGTTATTAATTTCGAAGGGCTACGCTTAAATAAAGAATCTTTTGAGTTATCTTTTCACCAAGAGATGATTTCTTTAACGCCAAAAGAATTTTTGATGTTAGCGTTATTTCTTGATTATCAAAATAAAGTTTTCTCTAGAGAGCATTTAATCAACACTGTATGGGGATATAATGTAGCAATTGAAGACCGAACGATTGATTCACATGTCCGCAATTTACGGGATAAGCTTCGAAAAAGTGGCTTTCCAGTGGATGATTATTTACAGACAGTGTGGGGAATCGGCTATAAATGGCATAA
This sequence comes from Lysinibacillus sp. C5.1, assembly GCF_016350185.1. NCBI lineage: Bacteria > Bacillati > Bacillota > Bacilli > Caryophanales > Bacillaceae > Lysinibacillus > Lysinibacillus sp. C5.1. Next base: position 4,169,978 of record NZ_CP066226.1, on the reverse strand, counting down.
AAGCGGTGACAAAAAGGTTTTAGAATGAGGCTGGGACATAACTAAAAAAATTTAAGGAACAGAGAAAAGGTGTTCATAAATTTTTGCTATATGGAGAACTTATCTTTTCTTGCTTTTGCAATAAATAAAAAATTAGAAGTGTTCACTAGTTGTTGGTAGCGGAAGCGGTGACTCCTGCTCAGAACAGCATACAATGTAAGACGTAACAGACCGCGCGTTAGCGAGGGTTGCGGCTTACTGTGCTGAGCGGAAAGCACCGCCGTAGCGGACAACAACGGCGTAGCAAAAAAAGGTGTTAGATTGACTGCCATCAATCTAACACCTTTTCTCTTTTGTCCCAACCTCATTATTTTGTCGCTAGCTCGCTATCAGTCACCCATTTATGATTTTTCATTTCTTCACCAGTAGTTGTTAAAGCAAAATCGACCATATAGACAGTCGTTTGTACGGCATCATCAATGCGTACAGTCGCATTTTCCATGCCTGTCATATGGGTAGCATCAGTTTTTACTTCTGATCCTGGTGATAAAGGTGCTTCACCTGGGTCGATTAATTCCTCATGAATCACCCATTTATGATTTTCAATTGTCTTACCACCAGTAGTAGGCTCAAATGAAATAATGTATGCTGTCGTATCGTAAGCGCCGACAATTGTCGCTTCGGCTCCTGTCATTCCTGACATATGGCCATCTGTAAGAATAGCCTTACTGCCGACAGGGAACTTTGGATTTTCGGCTGTTTTTAAAGTGGCTGGAACTTCACCAGAGCTTGAATGATTCATCATGGAATGATCCATTTCATCCCCATGCTCCATCTCTTCGCCGTGGTCTGTTTTGTCGCTTTGAGCAGATTCTGACTTCGCTGTATTATCAGCACAAGCTGAAAGTATTAGTAAAGCAATTGCTGCTACTAACATTAGGAGCCGATTTTTATTTAATACCATATGAATTTCCTCCTTCGATTTGGATGTGTCTTTAATGTAGCAAGTAAATGTGCAGAAATGATGGATTTAGTTTGAAATGAGGAAAGATAGATTCCTAAATGAAGGAAATAATAGACTACGATAATGATGTATGATAGAATCGTCATAATTTTAAAATTTCAGATACTAATGGTGTGACGCTTGTAAACACGAGCATCACTTAAAAGGGAAGTCGGTGTAAATCCGACGCTGTCCCGCAACTGTAACGAGGAGTTCTATGATAGTGTAGCCACTGTTTTTAAATGGGAAGGCAATCGTAGATACGATGAATCGAAGCCAGGAGACCTGCCAGTTAGTTCATACCTGTAATGCCCACGAGGATGCAAGCAATTACGGACAATTGATGGATATTTCTCCTAATTTGTTTAGCTAAGGGTATTTCTATGCATGTATGCGTAGAATGCCCTTTTTTATTGCTTCGTCTTTATCATGATTGATAAGGAGTTCATAACCAAATGAATAAAAAATTTATGTTATTTTCTTTGACCCTTTTTCTAGTGCTCATTGCGTCTATGACAGTGGCCATTATGATTGGGTCTGTGTCAGTTACGCCGTTACATGTATGGAAGGTAATTCTTTCGAAAGTGCCATTATTCCCTCATGTTATAGAGGAGGATTGGAGTCGTTCGCAAGAGATTATTATATGGCAAATCCGTGTTCCTCGCGTGATTCTGGCGGCTGTTGTTGGTGCAGGCTTAGCGGTTGCTGGTGCTGCTGTTCAAGCACTAGTCCGTAATTCGATAGCCGATCCGTATATTTTAGGTATTTCTTCGGGAGCAACAGTGGGCGCAACGGCTGTCATTATTTTAGGGGCGTTTTCATTTTTAGGTATCTACGCCCTTTCAGTCTCTGCTTTTTTAGGCTCTTTTATGGCAATTGTCTTAGTATTTTTGTTGTCGCGTGTAGGAGGACGTATTTCGATTTTTCGCCTTTTACTAGCGGGGATGGCGGTGTCCTTTATCTTATCTGCCACTTCGAATTTTATGTTAATGATGTCTAAGGAAGAGGGCGGGATTAAAGCCGTTATGTATTGGATGTTAGGCAGTCTCGCAGGAGCAAAATGGAGTAATTTATTTATTCCAGTCATTGTCTTTTTTATCGTATTTGGGTTGTTGTGGCTATACTATCGAAATCTGAATTTATTACTACTTGGGGAAGAAGCGGCCGTCACGTTAGGGGTAAATCTTCAACAGTTTCGCATACAGCTAATAGTACTCGTATCTTTACTGACAGGTGTGCTCGTTGCAGTAAGTGGGTCCATCGGGTTTGTTGGTTTAATTATTCCGCATATCGTACGCTTGTTAGTTGGCTCTAATTATCAACATGTTATCCCCATAAGTGCATTGTTAGGGGGAATTTTTCTAGTTTGGGCTGATGCGTTAGCGCGTGTATTAATAGCCCCAGAAGAAATGCCGATTGGTATTATTACTGCTTTTTGTGGGGGACCATTTTTCATTTGGCTACTACGTCGAAACAATTATTCATTTGGTGAAGGGGATTAAAGGTGATGACATTAGAAGCAAAGGAAGTATCATTCTCCATTCATGATCAGTGCATATTAGAGAAAGTAAGCATTCAAATAAAAGCAAAGCAGTTTGTTGGGTTGATTGGCCCTAATGGTAGCGGAAAGTCTACACTATTAAAAAATATGTATCGTTTATTAAAGCCAGAAAGCGGTACAGTGTTATTAAATGAGCAAGATATATTTAAGCAATCAAGTAAAGTCATCGCAAAGAAATTAGCAGTTGTCAGTCAAGAAACGCCTGTGTTGTTCGACTTTCAAGTAAAAGATTTAGTGAGTATGGGAAGAACGCCACATAAAAAACTTTTTGAGATGGACAATAAGGAAGACTTTAATATTGTAAAAGAAGCCTTGTCTCAAACAGGTATTGCCCATTTAGAAACACGTAGTTTTAGTTCCCTTTCTGGAGGGGAAAAAAAGAGAGTGATGGTTGCGCGTGCACTTGCACAGCAAGCACAGATACTTATTTTAGATGAGCCGACAAATCATTTAGATATCCACCATCAATTACAACTAATGGATTTAATTCAAACACTGCATTTGACGGTTGTCGCCGCCTTACATGATTTAAATATGGCCGCGATGTACTGCGACTACATTTATGTTTTACAACAAGGTCGTATCGTTCAATATGGTACGCCAGAAGAAGTGTTAACACCTAAGCTGCTGGATGATGTTTTTGGAGTATGCGCCGACATTCAAACACATCCACTAACAGGCAAACCATATTTAACCTATTTAAGTGCCAGTCACTCAAACAATTTTCGAACAATTTCCACATAACACCGCTTAAAGAAATTATCCAATTGCCCTTTGTATAGTTGTGAGATATTCGGGGAACGTTATTTTTGAAAGGATGCGTGATGAATATGGAAGAAGTAAAATTTGCACAATTAGATCACACACAGCTTGAAAAAATTAATGAACTCGAAAAGAAAATTGGCGTTACATTGGTTGCATATGATTCAGCAGCAATGCCAAACCAAGGTTCAGGTTCGTACGAGACTGATAAAGGCGCTCATCAAAACCATCCATCCTAATGCTTGAAAATACCTTGCAGCAATGTAAGGTTTTTTCATTTTATAATAAAACAAAAGGAGATGTGTACATTGTTTCATGACTATTATGCAGATTTACATATTCATATTGGACGAACAATGAGTGGGCGCGCAGTGAAAATTACTGGGAGTAAAACGTTAACATTAGCACGGATTTTAGAGATGGCTAGTGCCAAAAAAGGGCTTGATATTATCGGAATTATTGATTGTCATTCACCAGAAGTCATTGCTGAAATGAATATAATGATACAACAAGGCAAACTAAAGGAGTTATCGCAAGGTGGACTCCGATTTCAAGAAACAACGCTTATTCCAGGTTCTGAAATCGAAATATATGATAGCTCCTGCCATGGACCAATTCATGTGCTAGCTTATTTCCCTACTATTCAAGTGATGGAGAATTTTTCGAATTGGATGAGCCAGTATATGAAAAACATCCATTTAAGTTCACAGCGTATTTATTGTGAAGGCCAAACTGTACAACAAAAAGTGCGGGAATTAGGGGGGCTTTTTATTCCAGCACATGTTTTTACGCCATTTAAAAGTTTATTTGGAAAAGGTGTTCATATAAGCTTAACAGAAGTATTCAATCCACAGCTTATAGATGCTATAGAGCTTGGTTTAAGTTCTGATACCAATATGGTCAAAAACATAAAAGAACTTCAAGCCTATACATTTGTTACAAACTCTGATGCACATTCGCTTGGGAAAATGGCTCGTGAATATCAAAAACTAAAATTAATGGCGGCTAATTTTAGCGAATTAAAGATGGCGCTTCATGAACAGGATGGTCGGGCAGTAGTGGCGAATTATGGGTTAAATCCATTGCTCGGCAAATATTATCAAACTGTTTGTGCTAATTGTGGTAAACAGCTAAGTGCAGACGATACGCTTTGTACATCTTGTGCAAGCTCGAAAATTATTAAAGGTGTTGCGACACGTATTAAGGAACTATCAGAGCCGTATGTTGATGAACGTGAAAGACCACCTTACATCCATCAAGTACCACTTGATTTTATACCAGGTTTAGGTCCGAAAATGATGGAAAGATTATTACATGCATTTGGGACTGAAATGACGATTTTACACCGTATCACGACCGAGCAACTCGAGGAAATTGTGCCACAGAAAATAGCTACGATGATTGATTTAGCGAGAACGGGACAATTACATATTGAGGTTGGTGGTGGAGGTGTCTATGGAAAGGTACAGCATAAATAGAGCAGGAAAAGAATGCTAGCCAAAGTATTTACAATATAATGCACCCACTTTTATCCTTAATCTAGTAAACTAGTAATTAGTAGATGAGCAGGAGGAGTGGGTATATGCAATTTTCAAAAAAATTTCGTTTTTTAGCTGCTAGCATGCTAGCTTTACAATTAACAATACCTGTAGGTGCAAGTGCGGAAAAGAAAGAAGATCATATAGCGCCAAGCTGGGTTGTACAGGCTGATTACATAGCGCTAGGCGATTCATTAGCACATGGTATGAATGAAGTCGGAGCCATTGGCTTAGGCTATACAGATTTTGTAGCACAGGCATTACAACAAGAAGGTTTACTTACATCCTATAATAAAGGGTTTGCCTATTCGGGGTATACAACTAAAAATGTGTTAAAAGACTTACAAGATGATGTAGAAAAGCCAGTGACGGGGTTTGGTTATACAAATGATCGTGCAAAGCTTAGAGCTTCAATTCAAGAGGCAGAGCTGATTACGTTAACTGCTGGTGCTAATGATTTATTGCCAATTCTAAAACAATCGTCAACAACTGGTATTGATACAGCCGCCATTATAAAGGCATCTCAAGAAGCTATAAATAATATAGCGGCAATACTCAAGGAAATAAAGAAGTTAAATCCACAGGTACAAATTTACGTGATGGGCTATTATAATTCTTTCCCTTATTACAGCGAAGACTTGCAAACACAGTTTAAAATGCTTTTAGGTATCATGAATGCTTCTATTAAAACAACTGCTGAGAAAGCAGGTGCAATATTTGTGCCAACATATGACGTAGTGGCGAAAGATGTACCTAACTTTTTGCCAAATCCAGAAAACATTCATTTAAGTGAAGCAGGTTATTTAGCAGTAGCAAAGCAGGCATTTTTACCAGCTATTAAAGCAAGTTCACTATGGGATGCTTCTTCAGCAATCCAAGTCAATGTTAATAGTAGTACAGAGGCAAATGTAAAATGGCTAGCGGCAACTGATAATGAAGGGGTTACGAACTATCATGTGTATTTGAATAATACACTCTACTCTACAGTCGATGCCAATCAAACAGCTATAACGCTCGATAGTTTAGTAGATAATACTACTTATACTGTTGCCATAAAAGCGATAGATGCGGCAGGGAATGAAAGTGTGCAAAGTCCAACTGCAACTTTTACAACAGGCAGTAAAGTGCAATTTTTAGATATAGAAAATCATTGGGCAAAGGAGTTCATTCAAAAAGCGGCTGCAAGAGGCATGATGAAGGGCTATGCTGATGGTACTTTTAGACCTGAACAAAATATTACACGCGCACAGGCAGCAGCGATGCTTGTTAGAAGCTTAGGTTTAACAACAACTAGCAAAGCGCCTTTCACAGATATAGCGAGCTACGATGCAGAAACACAGTCAGAAATTGCTGCTGCTTATGCACATGGTCTTGTGAAGGGGGCGGATGGCAAGTTTAATCCAAGCCAGCCTATTACGCGCGCGCAATTAGCATTAATGATAAATCGTGCTTATGAAAAACAGTTTAACCAAACATATGTTGTGAAAAATCAAACACCGTTTACCGATATAACTAGCTACAATGATGAAACGAAAAATGCCATCACAATGCTGTATGAGCTTGGTATTGTTGCAGGAAGTGAAGGAAGATTTTCTCCTGAAGCCCCAACAAAGAGAAGCCATGCTGCTAAAATATTAGTGAACTTTAGTGAACGTTTGAAATAAACCTTCTTTAGGAACTTCTTGAAAGCGAATTAGTCAGAGGTCATTACGGTTAAGCTAACTATTAAAAAGCCGTTCAATAAATCCACTAAGAAGATTTATTGAACGGCTATTTGTTTTAATAGTGAGTAGAGGTACTCTACTTCAATAAGTCAGGGATGAGTGTTAAATCAACGCTGAACTATGAGTGGTCTTTCAGTAGATGTCACAGACTAATGCTTGAATAATCTGGACAAACTCAACAGACCTAATGGATTTTAAACTATGATAGTTTGGCAATAATGCCTTCTTCATCATCTAAAATTAGCTCAATACCAGTTGAGAAAGGATCGCCGTGTAGGACGTCTTTAATCCATACACGTAATGCGCCAATCATAGCAGCGGTATTCAATACTTCGATTTGACCGTTTGTTTCGACTTCCGCGCCGAAGCCTGTCTCATCTTCGTACGTTAGCTCAACAAGTACGTCTTCAGGGCGAACATTTAGATGGTAAGCCTGTGAAAGACAAATTGCATTGATAATATCTTGCTCGTTAATTATTTGTGCCATTGTGTAGCTTCCTGTTCTTTACGCTTTTTGTCTTTAAACATATTGATAATTTTCACGACAAGCATCACAATTACAGCAATAGCAGCGATATTAATTAATAAACCTAAAATATTACCAAGCATACCTAAACTACTAAATAGACTACCGAATAGTAAACCTGCTAAACCACCTAGCATTAAGCCCTTCATAAGGCCGCCAGAGAAAAAGCCACCTTTTTTTGCAGTAGTTGAATCTGTTTTGTTTGTAGACGTAGTATTATTTTTATTTGTTGTAGCATTATTTTGGTCTTTAGAATTATCCTGAGATTTTTGGATATTTGAGCTATTGTTGTTGTTTGAGAAGCCTTTTTTACCTGACTTATATGATTTCGCTTCTGCAGTTGGTGTGTCTGATATTAATAGTGTTGCGCCAACTGATGCAAACATTAGTGTCGCTGCAAAAAGAGCAGCAAGAATTTTTTTCATTACTTACATTCCTCCAAAATAATTTTTTGTTTTATCATAAAATAGTTCTTAATAGTAATTTTACATGAACTATAGTGAAAAATAAAATATTCACTACCTGTAATTTAGGAAATTTGCAATATATGAACAAGTAGTGTCAGCATACTGCTGAATGGGAATAGAAAGGAAGGAAAGGAGTAAATGCAGTGCTTCCAACAATGACATTATTAATTTCAATATTTTTAATGCTGTATATTACAGAAAAAAGACGCTTTATTAACGCTGTCGTTTTAGGCTTAATAGGGTTGAATGTATTTGTAGGTATGACAACACGTTATGATTTATTTATTAACGAACAAGGTATTGTGTCCAAAATGGGTATCATGACGTTGTTCGGTATTATACCAGGTATCATGTTAATACTATCCATTGCGATGTTTTTCAATAGTAAAATCCTGCTTGAAAAAGAAGGGCGAAGATTTCAAAATGTATTACTAGCTGTGTTTGGCTTGGCTTTCTTTGCAATGATGATTGGCTATGTTTTCGTATTCTTTACGAATATTGAAAATCCTCTTTGGCATATTCTTTTCTTTTATGCGTTTTTGATTTTTGCTTATACAGTATTTTTATATACAAGTGTGATGGTCTACGCTATCATTTATCATTTTGCACCGATAACATATGAACCTGATTATATTCTTGTGCTGGGATCTGGCCTTATTGGTGATAAAGTTCCTCCTCTATTAGCAAGCCGTTTAGATGAGGCAGTCAAGCAATATAAAAAATATGGAGAGCGACCTTTTATTATCGTCTCGGGTGGGCAAGGGCGCGATGAACAAGTTTCAGAAGCGTTTGCGATGGAAACATATATGATAGATAAACATCAAATACCGAATCGGAAAATATTGATGGAAGATCGGTCGACAAATACAGAGCAAAATATGGCGTTCTCTAAAGCAATCATGGATGCGCACGCGCAAGGGAAAGAGTACCGTTCACTTTTTGTTACGAATAATTTTCATGTATTTCGAGCGAGTATTTATGCAAGAAGGGCAAAGCTTGATGCACAAGGTGTAGGCTCTAAAACAGCTTTATATTATATACCTAACGCTTTTACTCGTGAATTTATCGGTTTGTTAGAAATGTATAAATGGGGACATATAACGCTCTTTTTCGTCATTACGTTATTTGTAGGACTAATGTTAAGAGCATATGTGTAACCATTCTTGAACTGCCTTCCATATAATAATAGCAAGGCAGTTTTTTTACATAGTGTGCAAGGGGGGAAATGAAATGTACGGGCAATTTTTAGCAAAGCAAAATAAGGAGCGAACGGAGTCCTTACAACAATCAACAAATATACAGAATACATGGTTTGCACAAAACCTCACTTTACTCATATTGGATGAAGTACAACTGACAACCTTGCAAAAGATGCTCTATCAAGTTATTCAGGGATTGCTAAGAAAAAAACAACAGCGACACTTACAAATAGTACATCCTGAGCAAACACAAACAGTGCAAGACAATGTACTAACGCTGTTAGCGGAATATGATGATGTATTGCGTGAGGCAATCCCACTCCCGATATATATTTTAATATGGCAAATTACTTCCTTAGAGAAGTTAGCGTATACAACGGAGGTTGTTGATGATGTCCTCGATATCCTGGAATGGTATTTTACACATCAGGACGAAACAGTTGCTGTTTTTGAAGAAGAAGATTTAGACCATGAAGAAATCATCGATTTATACAAAGCTGCGATTGAAGAACAAGATGCAGATGCCCAATTTGAACTTGGAGAATATTATAGTGCAAATGAGGATACATTTTTCCAACCGAAAAAGTCGATTAAGTGGTTTGAATTAGCGGCAAAACAAGATAATGCGAATGCCCAATATGCTCTTGGTAACTATTATTTTGAAGGAATTGGTGTAGAAGAGAGTTATGATCGTGCTTTTAAGTTATACGAAGCTGCAGCGCAACAAGGGCATGCAGATGCGGCAAATAATTTAGCGGATATGTATTTGAATGGTGAGAGTGTACCAGAAAATATGTCACTTGCTAAACATTGGTTCGAGATTGCTGCCGCACAAGGGGTGGCAGAGGCAATGTTTACATTAGGTCTTATGCATGAACAAGGGTTAGGTGTTGCAATAGATGAAGAGAAAGCATTTGCCTTTTATAAAAATTCGGCTGAGGCAGGCTATGTTGAAGCGCAATACAGACTAGGTGGGATTTATTTAGAAGGTCACTTAGGGCAAGCGCGGGATATAAATCGTGGTTTATATTGGTTTGAAAGAGCGGCTGAACAATATCATGTAGATGCATTTTATGATTTGGGCTTTATTTGGAGCAAGGGTTTAACGGGGATTCGTAATATTGAAAAAGGTATTCATTGGTTCAAGCAAGCCTCACTCCAAGGAGACCCTGAAGCAAAATTGCAGCTTGGTCATATTTATAACAAAGGTGAGGGAATACCACGTAATATTAAAGAAGCGAAAAAATGGTATGGGCTTGCGGCAGAAGCAGGTATAGAAGAAGCAACCGTTTTACTAGAAGAATTAGAAGAACTTTAAATTTGAAATTTTATGATATTGAAATTTACCCGTAACGGTTAGCTGTGAACTAGGCGTTGCGGTTTTTTATTGTGGTGGATGAGCAAATAGTGATCATACATCTATACATAGAAAAATGATATGAGAGAGAATTCGTTTTTACAGGAGTAGACTGTTAATAGAATGGTTATTTTATGCTATTTATTAACAAAATTTACAATGGTTAATTATATTCATTTTTAAATAAAAAAACAGGATAAAGGACTCTTAATAAATGGCCGAAGGGGAGATATTGAAATTACAGATACTTAATATTACATGTAGTGTTGCAGAGGGAATACGTAAATTCTAATAAATACTGTAGAAATAGCTACTGAAAAAAATTATGATAGCGTTTTATTGCAATTTAACAGTTGAAAACCATTTAGTTTACTTTTAAACTGTATGCTACTTAATGGTAAAATATAGGATATAATAAATTGACAATTATATTAAAAATGTATAATGTATATGAGTGATTTTAATAATGAAAAATAATGAATTACTGCTTATTATGATGTTATTTTGTTATATTATTTTCTTGTAAATTTATTAATGGTTGTGGTATCTTTTCATAGATTTGTCAATATATTTGGGTAAACGGAAATGGGATTTTTGCTCAGCTTTTCAAAAGAACACGTAATGAAAGAGGGAAAAGTGTGATTTTTCAAAAACAGAAAAAGGCAATGACGTTAGATTTACAGCAATACTCGGTGACAATGGATGTTCCGAACTCTCGAACACTGGTTAAGCAAATTGAAATGCTAAATTTGACAAAAGAAGATTTACAATATTTAAAAGCTTTTAAACCATTTGTTGAGGACAACATAAATCACATCGTTGACCGGTTTTATGAAATGATTGGAACTGAGCATAGTTTAGTAGATATTATTAATAAACATAGTTCTGTGGATAAATTGAAGGTCACATTGCGTCGTCATATTATTGAAATGTTTAACGGTACAATTGATGAGGAATTTTATAAAAGACGAGTAAATATCGCAAAAGTGCATGTACATATCGGACTGAGAACACAATGGTATATTTGTGCTTTCCAAGATTTAACCATGTCATTTATTGATTTAGTTGAAGAACATGTAGTGCATCCGAAAGACCAATTGAATACAATACGAGCAATTTCTAAAATTTCTAATTTCGAGCAGCAACTTGTATTAGAAGCGTTCGAAAGTACAATTGAGCAACTGAAGGAAAACGTTGAACGTGAGAAAGAAGCAGTTGAGAAAAAAATTGTGGAATCGTCAGAAGGATTAGCGACCATTTCACAAGAAACAAATGCCTCCTTCCATCTATTAAATAATCAATCACATGAAATTAAGCAATTGGCAAAAAAATCGCTTCAGGTGAGTACGTTAGCAGAAAGTCAAGCAATAGAAGGTCGCGAATGCTTACAACATCAATCTCAAAATATGTGTAATATTATTCAGTCAGTGGATGATATTACGGATAATATTAAACAATTAACGGATATGTCGAAAGAAATGGAAGCGATTATGAATGTTGTAACGAACATTGCCAACCAAACAAATCTGCTTGCTTTAAATGCAGCTATTGAAGCAGCCCGCGCTGGAGAGGCGGGGAAAGGCTTTAGTGTTGTGGCAGAGGAAGTACGTAAATTGTCTAGTCAGACGAAAGAATCTGTTACATCCGTTGCAAAATTATTAGAAAAAACGACAGAGCGAACGTCTAAACTGGCATATTCGCTTAGTAATATTCAGGCAGAGGTTGCTTCAGGTGAGGAGAACATGGCTCAAACTGAAGGACAGTTTAATAAAATTTTAGATGCAATGACAGAAGCTAAGTGTCAAAATGACCTTATGGAAAAAGAGGTTCAGGCCGTAGCTCAGGTCCTTCATGAGCTTGGGCTAGCATTTAATGAAGTAACAAATTCAGCTGACAAATTAGCAAATGTCGCACAAAACTTAAACTAGGTGAACTTTCGGTGTCAGGCACTCAAACAATTTCGAATTGTTTGAGTGCCTGACACTTTATAGTGTTGCTAAATTTGTAATGGGTTGAACGTTATTGTTTGTGAAAAAAGTTTATACTAATAAGGAGAGAAATAACGAATTAGGGGCGATACTTTATGAAAACAATAGTTGTATTAGGTGGCGGCATTACTGGTTTATGTACGATGCATTATTTACAACGCCAAGTATTGCAAAAAAACATAGATGTCAAACTAGTGCTTGTTGAGAAAAATCCCTACTTAGGTGGTAAGTTACATTCCGCTTATGAGCAAGGATTCATTATGGAAACGGGTGCTGACTCGATTGTGGCTCGTCATAAAGGGGTCATGGAGCTGGTGCAGGAGCTTAATTTCGAACGGGAGCTAGTGTACAACGAAACAGGGGTATCTTATATCTATACAAATGACGAATTACATGCGATCCCTGCTGATTCAACATTCGGTATTCCAATGAGTTTAGCGTCTCTTGAAGCGAGTACACTAGTATCAGAAGCAGGTAAACAACAGGCATTACAAGATTTAACAATGCCGAATAAAGGCTTTACTAAGGACAGCTCAATCGGTGAGTTTTTAACATATTACTTAGGGGAAGAACTTGTACAAAATCAAATTGCACCAGTATTAGCTGGGGTATATTCGGGTGACCTCCATCAACTGTCGATAGCATCTACCTTACCGTACATAATCGACTATAAAAATGAGTACGGTAGTATTATTAAAGGTTTTGAGGCAAATCGCGAACAATTTGTAAAAGCTTCCAACAAAAAGTTTATTTCGTTTAAACAGGGCTTATCATCACTTATCCATCGTCTTGAAGAAACGTTAACAAATGTAGAAATTATTAAAGGCGTAGCGACAACCAATGTAAAAAAACAGGAAGAACATTATACAATTACATTAGCAGATGGAAGCATGTTTGAGGCTGAGCACATAGTATTAGCACTGCCAAATGAAGCCGTACAAAGCTTATTACAGGACCCATCTTTGGATCGCTATTTTAAAGAATTTACTACAGCCTCTGCCATCACCATTTACTTGGGCTTTGATGTACCGGACGCAGTGTTACCGGCAGATGGGACAGGCTTTATTGTGTCACATAACTCGAATGTACAATGCAATGCCGCAACATGGACAAGCCGAAAATGGAAACATACATCTGCTAATAGCAAATTGCTCGTGCGCCTCTTTTATAAGAGCATTAACCCTGCGTATGAAACATTACGTATGATGACAGATGAAGAATTGACAGCTGTAGCATTAGAAGATGTAAAGAAAAGTTTAGGCATTGATGAAAAACCAATGGTTGTAAATGTAGCCAAGTGGATCGATCAAATGCCAAAATACGATTTGGCACATCATGAGGCGTTGAAAGGCTTAACAGCGGAGCTTGCAGAACGGTATCCCAACTTATCGATAGCAGGTTGCTCATATTTCGGCGTAGGTATTGGTGCTTGTATTCAAAATGGTAAAAAAATAGGCGAAGCGCTTGCGGAAAAACTAGTATCACGGTGAAGTTAAAGCTAAAATAATATTTTTTTCGTGAGAAATCTTCTTTGTTAAGTGAAATAGTCTTGACTCTATCGCCTGTAAACGATATGATTCTTTTAATTATTTGAAAAATTCATACTATATTCTTATCAAGAGAAGCCGAGGGACTGGCCCTATGAAGCTTCAGCAACCAACTTATGTCAGGTGCTAAATCCAGAAGACCTTATTGGTCGAAGATGAGAAGGAACAACAATTGCGATTCGTTAAAGCCTTCTTTTTGTAAAAGAAGGCTTTTTATATTTTGGATACAAGGAAAGAGAGGGCTACGATTTATGGGATTGCTAGAAAAGTTAAAAACACATGTGCTTACTGCGGATGGAGCCATTGGTACAGTATTATATGGTTACGGCTTAGAGTACTGTCATGAGGAAATGAATGTACAAAGACCGGAGTTAATTGAAAAAATTCATAGAGAATATATAGCCGCTGGTGCAGATGTCATTCAGACCAATACTTACGGTGCAAATGCGATTAAATTAGCACGTTACGGCTTAGAATCACGAGTGCAACAATTTAATGAAGCGGCAATCACGATTGCAAAACGAGCGGCAGCTGATGGCGGGCAATTTGTTTTAGGGACAATTGGTGGCATCCGTGGCATTCGTAAAAGTGATGCTACATTAGAGGAAATATTATTGACTGTTGAAGAACAAGCAAATGTGTTACTTGCAGGCAATCCTGATGGTCTTTTACTTGAAACGTATTATGATTTTGAAGAGTTAAGTGCAACGTTAAAAATGTTACGCAGCAAAACAGAGCTACCAATTATTGCACAAGTATCCATGCATGAGCCGGGTGTGTTGCAAAATGGAATGACGTTAAATCAAGCATTACATGAGTTACAAGCTCTTGGTGCAGATGTAGTAGGCGTCAATTGTCGTTTAGGTCCCCATCATACAATTCAAGCATTTGAAGGTGTGGAGCTTCCTGATAAAGCATTTATGTCAGCATATCCAAATGCGTCACTACTAGATTTAGAGGATGGGCGTGTCGTTTATGAGTCAGAAGCTGATTATTTTGGCCGAGCGGCAGTTGCATTGCGTGACCAAGGTGTTCGTTTAATCGGTGGATGTTGTGGTACGACACCTAAGCATATAGCAGCTGCGAAGAAATATTTAGAAGAGTTAACGCCGGTTGAAGCAAAGTATACGAAACCTGAAAAAGTAGAGATTGTGCGGGAAGCGGAACCTGCGACATATGAACCGCTACATGAAAAGGTGAAGCGCGAACGTTCGGTTATCGTAGAGTTAGACACTCCAAGACATCTAGAAATTGACGGTTTTATTCAAGGGGCAAAAAAATTATATGAAGCAGGTGCAGATGTCGTGATGATGGCTGATAATTCGCTTGCGTCTCCCCGCATTAGTAATGTCGCTATGGGTGCGTTATTAAAGGAGACACATGGTGTACGACCGTTGACGCATATTACGTGCCGTGACCGTAACTTAATTGGTCTACAATCCCATTTAATGGGCTTAAATGCACTTGGCATTCATGATATTTTAGCGGTTACTGGAGATCCAACAAAGGTAGGAGACTTCCCAGGTGCCACAAGTGTTTATGATGTTTCATCCATGGAGCTTATTCAATTAATTAAACAGTTGAATGAGGGGATATCATTTTCCGGTAAGCCACTTCGTAAGAAAGCAAACTTTTCTGTTGCGGCAGCATTTAACCCCAATGTTCGTGTATTAGATCGTGCAGTAGCACGCTTAGAGAAAAAGATTGAACATGGTGCGGATTATTTTATTTCTCAACCTGTTTATACAAAAGAAAAAATTGTGGAAATTTATGAAGCAACAAAGCATTTAGACGCCCCAATCTATATTGGTATTATGCCAGTAACGAGCTATAAGAGCGCCGAGTTTTTACATCATGAAGTACCAGGGATTAAATTATCAGACGATGCACTATCACGTATGAAGGCGTGTGGTGAAGATAAAGAACGTTCAACATTAGAAGGGATTGCAATTGCCAAAGAGTTAGTAGAAGTAGCGGCAGAATATTTTAATGGTATTTATTTAATTACACCGTTTTTACGTTATGATATGACGCTTGAATTAATGAAATTTATCGGACAATTGGATGAACAGAAAAAAGGAGTAAGTATAGATGGCTAAGCACTTGATTGAAGAGCAACTAGAGAAACGAATTTTAATTCTGGATGGCGCAATGGGTACAATGCTTCAAAATGAAAACTTATCAGCAGAAGATTTTGGTGGTGAGGAGCTTGATGGATGTAACGAGAATCTTGTATTAACTAGACCCGATGTGCTTGAAAAGGTTCATCGAAAATATTTAGAAGCTGGTGCGGATATCATTTGCACAAATACGTTTGGCGGTACACCTCTCGTATTAAATGAATATAATCTTGGGGCTAAGGCGGAAGAGATTAATAAACGTGCTGTGGAAATTGCACGCAAAGTAGTGGATGAATTTTCTACTTCAGAATGGCCACGTTTCGTTGCCGGAGCGATGGGCCCAACGACGAAAACGTTATCAGTCACTGGCGGTATTACCTTTGATGAACTAGAAGAAAACTTTTATGTACAGGCAAAGGCTCTAATTGAAGCAGGTTCAGATGTACTGCTACTTGAAACGAGTCAAGATATGCTCAATGTAAAAGCGGGGACACTAGGGGTGTCACGTGCGTTTAAAGAGACGGGCAAAGAATTACCGGTGATGATATCCGGCACGATTGAACCGATGGGTACAACATTAGCAGGGCAAACAATTGATGCTTTTTACATATCAATCGAACATATTAAGCCGCTTTCAGTCGGTTTAAACTGTGCAACTGGTCCAGAATTTATGACCGACCATATTCGTTCACTAGCAGAGCTTTCTACTGGCTATATTAGCTGTTATCCGAATGCAGGTTTACCGGATGAGGAAGGTTGCTATCATGAATCACCCGAATCCCTATCACAAAAATTAAAAGGTTTTGCGGAAAAAGGCTGGCTGAATATTGTCGGTGGTTGTTGTGGGACAACACCAGCCCATATTGCAGCAATTAGAGAAGTACTGAAGGATGCAAAGCCACGTCAATTACCTGAAGCTACACATGGTCATGTCGTATCGGGTATTGAACCTTTAGTGTACGATGATTCAATGCGTCCATTATTTATTGGGGAACGAACAAATGTTATTGGCTCTCGAAAATTTAAAAATTTAATTATTGATGGTAAATATGAGGAAGCGGCAGAAATTGCACGTGCGCAAGTGAAAAATGGTGCACATGTTATTGATATTTGTTTAGCGAACCCTGACCGAGATGAATTGGCGGATATGCGTGGATTTATGCAGGAAGTTGTGAAAAAAGTTAAGGTTCCACTGGTTATCGACTCCACAGATGAAAAAGTAATTGAGGAAGCATTGAAATTTTCTCAAGGGAAAGCCATCATTAACTCTATTAACCTAGAGGATGGAGAGGAACGTTTTGACGCCGTAATGCCATTAGTGAAAAAATATGGTGCTTCTTTAGTTGTCGGTACGATTGATGAGCAGGGGATGGCAGTAGATCGTCATCGTAAATTAGAAATTGCTGAGCGTTCTTATCAATTATTAACGGAGAAATGGGGCTTGGCTCCTGAAGATATTATTTTTGACCCGTTAATGTTCCCGGTAGGTACTGGAGATGAACAATATATTGGATCAGCACTTGAAACAATTGAGGGCATTCGTCTTATCAAAGAAAAAATGCCACGTACGTTAACGGTACTCGGTGTCAGTAATATTTCTTTCGGCTTACCACCAGTTGGCCGTGAAGTTCTGAACGCTGTTTATTTATATCACTGTACACAGGCGGGCTTGGATTACGCGATTGTAAATACAGAGAAATTAGAGCGTTATGCATCGATTCCTGAAGCGGAAATTAAGCTAGCAAATGATTTATTGTTTAATACAAATGATGAAACATTAGCGGTTTTCACTGATTTTTATCGTGATAAAAAGAAAGAGAAAACAGAAGCGGATATTCCGAAAACGGTGGAAGGGCGCTTAGCTTACTATATTTTAGAAGGAACAAAAGAGGGGCTTATTGAAGACTTAGATGCCGCTCGTGAAATTTTTGAGGCGCCGCTTGATATTATTAATGGGCCGCTGATGGAAGGGATGGCTGAGGTTGGCCGTTTATTCAACGATAATCAGCTTATCGTAGCAGAAGTATTACAATCAGCGGGTGTTATGAAGGCTGCTGTAGCACATCTTGAGCAATTTATGGAAAAAAATGAGGACAGTTCTGGTAAAGGTAAAATGGTGCTCGCTACTGTAAAAGGTGATGTGCATGATATCGGTAAAAACCTAGTAGATATTATTTTAAGTAATAATGGCTACAAAGTCGTTGATTTAGGTATTAAAGTAACGCCAGCTCAGTTAATTGAAGCGATTCGTAAAGAGAAGCCTGATTTCATCGGACTATCTGGCTTACTCGTTAAATCTGCTCAGCAGATGGTGATCACTGCGCAAGACTTTAAGGCTGCTGGTATTGATGTGCCGATACTAGTAGGAGGGGCGGCGTTGTCTCGACGCTTTACTGAAACGAAAATTGCTAATGAATATGAAGGACCTGTCATTTACTCAAAAGATGCGATGCAAGGGCTAGAGCAAGTGAATCTGTTAATGGGTAGTGAGACGCGAGAAAACTTTTTAGCTGAAATAGCAGAGTCCCGCCAAAAACGATTAGAAGCAGATGAAAAACGTGCAGCACGACCTGCTAAAGAAATTACAGTGAAGCCTGTACGTACTGTGAAAGATGCACCGGTGTTCCTGCCAGCGGATGTTCGCCGTCATGTGAAAAAGGAGTACTCGGTGTCGCATCTATATCCATATGTAAATATGCGAACATTACTAGGGCATCACTTAGGGCTAAAAGGACAAGTTCAACAATTACTAGATGCAGGGGATACGCGAGCAACAGAATTAAAAGCATTGGTGGATGATTATTTACAAAGTGATATATTGAAACCTTCAGGCTTGTATCAATTCTTCCCAGCACAAGCTGATGGAGATGATGTCATCGTTTATGATCCTGCCGATAGTAAAACGGAAATTGAACGCTTTACATTCCCTCGCCAACAGGTGGAGCCATTTATGTGTTTAGCAGATTTCTTGAAAACAGTAGAAAGTGGAGAAATGGACTATATTGCATTGATGGTTGTCACAGCTGGTCAAGGTGTAATGGCGACAGCTCGTCAATTAAAAGAAGAAGGGAAGTTCCTTGAAAGTCATGCCCTTCAATCAACTGCTCTTGAGCTTGCTGAGGGCTTTGCGGAACGTATGCACCAAGAAATTCGTGATCAATGGGGCTTCCCAGACAATACAGATTTCACGATGCGAGACCGTTTTGCTGCGAAATATCAAGGGCAACGTTTCTCATTTGGCTATCCTGCATGCCCAAACTTGGAGGACCAAGAAAAATTATTTGGTTTGCTCAAGCCAGAAGATATAGGGGTTCATTTGACAGAAGGCTTTATGATGGAGCCAGAAGCTTCCGTATCAGCAATAGTTTTCGCGCATCCAGATGCGAGATATTTTAACGTGTAATTTTGCTAAAAATGCTTTATCTTTATGAAGAACACTTTAACGGTCAACGATTAAAGTACATGTGAGCGACGGATATTACTGATTGTGAACGGATGTTATCCAAACCTGTTCACAATCTGTGTTTCCTTTGTGGCTTGTCGAATGAACTATTGTGCAATACATACCCTGCTGTTATCGGTGGGGTTCTATTTCTTTTTAGGTGAGGACGTGAACTGGATGATTCGATTTATGGAAGAAAAAGATTTACCTGAGGTTTTAGCTATTTATAACGATGTTATTTTAACAAGTAAAGCTGTATATAGGTATGAAATACAATCGTTAGATGAGAAAAAGCAATGGTTTCTTGAGCACCAAGCAGCGGGTAACCCGTTGTTAGTTTTTGAGGAAGATGGAGTAGTGGCGGGTTTTGCAAATTACAGTCAGTTCCGCCCTTATCCAGGTTATAAGCATACGATGGAGCATTCGGTATACGTACACAAGGACCATTATCAGAAAGGCATTGCCAGTAAGTTAATGCATCAATTGATTGATATCGCAGAGAAACAGGGTGTGAAGACTTTAGTTGCCGGTATCGATGGCGAAAATATTGGCAGTATTAAGGCGCACGAGAAGCTAGGCTTTGAATATGCAGGAACAATAAAAAATGCGGGATACAAATTTGGAGAATGGTTGGATTTAGTATTTTATCAACTACATTTAACGGGACCTAAAAAGTAAAAAGGCAGCGCTAACGTGTTGAAATAACCTTAGCGGAGAGCGGAATTTTAAAGCGATGGCTTTTGAGTATGACAAATGTCATATGCTTTTTATGATGTTTGCGTCTGTTGCTCGCTATACTCTTGTTTTATGATGATATCATAAGCAAAAGGAAACGAGGGAAAAAAGGAATGGCAACAGATAAAGAAAAAACGAAAAAGTTGCGCCAAGATGTAGCACCATTTGCGAAATCAGACACAGGTAAAAGTGTTTTTCAAATGGTTAACACAATAGCGCCGTTGATCGTCCTATGGATTGCTGGTTATATGTTGGTTGATATTTCGCCATGGTTAACTGCAGGTTTAAGTGTTATTGCTGCTGGTTTTGTCGTAAGAACATTTATTATTTTCCATGATTGTACCCACGGTTCATTTTTCAAAAGCAAAAAGGCAAACGACTGGGTTGGCTTATTAACTGGGGTATTAACATCGTTCCCTTATGAAAAATGGAAACGTGAGCATACAATTCACCATGCAACAAGCTCGAACTTAGATAAGCGCGGTATTGGTGATATTGATATGATGACAGTAGAAGAATATTTACAATCTTCTAAAGGTCAACGATTATGGTATCGTTTTTATCGTAATCCACTTGTAATGTTCGGCTTAGGTCCTTTATATATGGTATTAGTTTTAAATCGTTTTAACCGAAAAGATGCGAAGCAAAAAGAGCGTATGAATACGCATTTAACAAATATTATTATTGCCGGCATTTGTGCAGGGCTCATTTACACTATGGGTTGGCAAGCATTTTTATTAGTGCAGGGTGTTACTTTATTTATCGCAGGTGCATTAGGAATTTGGTTATTCTATATCCAACATACGTACGAAGATTCTTATTTCGAGCATGACACTGATTGGGATTATGTGAAAGCAGCGGTAGAAGGTAGTTCATACTACAAATTACCGAAATTATTACAATGGATAACAGGTAATATCGGCTTCCACCATGTACACCATTTAGCTCCGCGTGTACCAAACTATAATCTTGAAAAAGCGCATAAAGAAACGCCACCATTACACACGGCTACTACAATTACGTTACGTACAAGCTTAGAATCGTTACGCTATAAATTATACGATGAAGAACTTGGCAAATTTGTCTCTTTTAAAGAAGTCAATGAAATCATAAAACGAAAAACGAAAGGCAGTATCGCTGCTTAGTCGTAAACAGCCATCTCTTCTTAGGAGGTGGCTGTTTTACATAGTAAGGATAGGCTCGTAGGCAAGCCACTGTATGGCAATGGACGGGCGCAAATATGCTTTTCTTGATATAATATAGGGAAAAGTAGGAAAGAGCGTGAGATTATGATGAGGAAACGGCATAGTATCATTCCGAATAGTCCTATGCTCAGCGTTTATTTATGGATTATTTTTTGTTTTCTCCCGTTTTTCTTTATATTTAGAAAATCATCGTATATTGAAATATCAATAGGCATTACTTTTTTAATGCTCTATTTTATTTTTTACCGATTTTCTGTGAACGCTAAAAACGGGCTTGTTTATATGTGGATTAGCTTTGAGATGGTCATTAATATTACGTTGACTATTTTGTTCGGCTATGTGTATTTATCAATTTTTACAGCCTTTTTCATTGGAAATATCCGTAGACCGGTTGGCTTTTACATAATGTATGGCCTCCATATTGGTTTTACTGTGATATCTACAGGATTTGGTTTCTTTGTTGAGCTACATTTATTTTTATCACAGCTTCCATTTGTTGTTTTAACGATTTTGGCAGTGGTGCTTCTACCGTTAACAATTTATTCGAAAAACAAGCGTGAAAATTTAGAAGGGCAATTAGAAACTGCAAATGAACGTATTGCCGAATTAATTGTTTTTGAGGAACGGCAACGTATAGCAAGAGATTTACATGATACGCTCGGTCAAAAATTATCCATGATTGGCTTAAAAAGCGATTTAGCATCTAGACTTATTGCACGGGATCCTCAGCAAGCATTAATCGAGATAAAAGATATTCGTCAAACAGCTAGTATTGCTTTAAAAGAGGTTCGAGAATTAGTATCGGATATGCGGACAAATAAATTTGAAGATGAGCTTATGCGTATATCTCAAATTTTAAAAGCGGCAGAAATGGAATTTGTTTTTGAGGGGGATGTGGACTCCTTACGTGTCCCACCACTTGTAGAGAATGTGTTGTCTATGTGTTTGAAGGAAGCCGTAACAAATATTGTGAAACATAGCGGCGCAACCAAATGTGAAATAGCCTTCCACCAAAACTTTAAAGAAGTACATTTGATTGTTCGTGATAATGGACAAGGCATTACGAAAAAACAGGCATTGAAAACAGGTAACGGCTTAAAAGGGATGCGCGAACGATTAGAGTTTATTAATGGCACATTTAAAATAGAAAGTGAAAATGGCACTACTTTAACGGTATCGATTCCAGTGACCATTACACATCAAAAGGTTGCAGAAAATCTGAAGAACCTATAGAAAAGAGGGTTATGACATGATACGAATTGTAATCGCTGAAGATCAGGGGATGCTGTTAGGCGCACTTCGTTCCTTACTTAGTATGGAGGAAGATATGGAAGTTGTCGGTTTAGCCAAAAATGGTGAGGAAGCATTGGCGCTTGTAGCAGAGCACCAGCCGGATATTTGTATTATGGATATTGAAATGCCGGTGAAAACTGGGCTTGATGCGGCTGAAGAATTACATGGTTCTGACTGTAAAGTTATTATATTAACAACCTTTGCAAGACCTGGCTACTTTGAACGAGCAAGAAAAGCAGGTGTACGAGGTTACTTACTAAAGGACAGTCCTATCGAAGAATTGGTTAGTGCCATTCGAACAATTGTCGATGGCAAACGCATTTACGCACCCGAGCTGGTTGACTTTGTCTATGAGGATGATAGTGAGAATCCATTAACTGAGCGCGAAAGTCAAGTGTTGACACTTGTGGCAGAAGGTAAAACGACGAAGGAAATTGCGGCTGAGTTATTTTTATCGGCAGGAACAGTACGTAACTATATTTCCACCATTTTAGAGAAGCTTCATGTGGGCAATCGGATTGAAGCGATTGCACGCTTTAAGGAAAAAGGATGGAATAAATAAGTCTTCTGAATGTACTTTTCAAGGATGAATAGGTATGCTAAACAACAGAGATTTTTCTATCACTACTTATAAGGGAGCAAGATATATGCAAACGATTACTGGTAAAACAGCTTTAATAACTGGTGCGGGTCGTGGTATTGGCCGTGCAACAGCCATCGCCTTTGCGAAAGAGGGCATTAATGTTGGGCTTGTGGGACGCACATTAGAAAATTTACAACAGGTTGCTGACTTATTAAAGGCGTATGATG
The DNA here is from genome assembly GCF_016350185.1 of Lysinibacillus sp. C5.1. Classification (NCBI taxonomy): domain Bacteria; kingdom Bacillati; phylum Bacillota; class Bacilli; order Caryophanales; family Bacillaceae; genus Lysinibacillus; species Lysinibacillus sp. C5.1. The sequence continues at coordinate 4,146,722 of NZ_CP066226.1, read as the reverse complement.
TCAAGGTGGCATTAGCTACAGCGGATGTAGCTAATTTGCAATCAATCACAACAGCAGTAGAAAGCATTCGTGCTGAGTTAGGGCCAATCGATATTTTAGTAAATAATGCGGGTATTTCAAAATTCGGTAAGTTTTTAGAGCTTTCACCTGAAGATTGGACGAATATTGTAGATGTAAATGTCAAAGGTGTATATTACACAACACGTGCCGTCCTACCTGAAATGATTGAGCGTTCTTCCGGAGATATTATTAATATTTCATCTACCGCTGGTCAAAAGGGTGCTCCTATTACGAGTGCGTATAGTGCTTCGAAAGCGGCTGTTATTGGTATGAGTGAATCGCTGATGTTAGAAGTTCGCAAACATAACATTCGTGTTGTGACATTAACGCCAAGCACGGTTGCAACGGATATGGCAGTGGAATTACAATTAACTGATGGTAACCCAGAAAAGGTTATGCAAGCGGAAGATTTAGCAGACTTAATGGTCGCTCAATTAAAATTACATCCACGTGTTGTGCTAAAACATGCAGGTCTTTGGTCAACAAATCCTTAAAAACTAGTTGCCCAACAAATAAAAATAACAGTTACCAAAAATGGTGACAAGATTAAAGGCATCAAGATTTCACTCTTGATGCCTCTTTGTTATTTTTATAGTTAGGAAATGTTATTTGATTGTTAAATGCATTTATTAGTTGATTGGAGCGGAGGGCGGGCGACTCCTGCGGGACAGCACAAAACGTAAGACGCGGGCAACCTGCGCGATAGCAAGGGTTGCGGCTTACGGTGTACCCGCGGAAAGCGTCCGCCCGTAGCGGAAATCAACGGCAATAGTTAGCGCTACAAGTTTTTCTACAAGATTTTTTATTACTTTTTACGCTTTGTTAAACGTCCAAGTACGAATGCACCAGCTGCTACTGCAAGAACGGTATTCGTTTTTTTCGTAAATACTTGTTTCGTAACAAGGTTAAGGTTTTGCGGACGTTCCGCTAAACGACGCATAAAGTAACCGTACCAATCTTCGCCGAATGGTACATAGACACAGAAGTTATAGCCTTCTTTCGCAAGCTCTTTTTGCATATCTGTGCGGAAGCCGTACAGCATTTGGAATTCAAATTTTTCGAGTGGAATATTATTGTCTGCAACAAAGCGTTTAACATGTGCAATCACGTTATGGTCATGTGTTGCAATCGATGTAAATTTGCCATGTAATAAATGATATTCAATTAATTCGATAAAGTTTAAATCGATATCTAACTTATCTTGGAAGGCTACATCAGCAGGCTCTTTATATGCACCCTTTACGATACGTAAGCGGTAGTTTTTAAATTTTTCAATATCGTCTTTTGCACGATAAAAGTATGATTGGATAACCGTTCCAACATTGTTAAATGTTTTTGATAGCTCTTCCACCATATCAAATGATGTTTGTAGACGACCGTAATTTTCCATATCAAAGTTAACAAAAATATCATAAGCTGCTGCTTTTTCTACAATCTCATATAGATTGTCATAGCAAAAATCAACATCAATGTCTAAACCTAATTGAGATGGCTTTAACGAAATATGCGCATCCACACCATTTTCATGAATGGCTTCAATGACAGCGAGGATTTGTTCCTTAGCTTTTGTCGCTTCTTCTTCATTCGCAACAAATTCCCCTAGATTATCAACCGTGCAAGAGATATTATGTGCGTTTAAATCTTTGATGCTTGCAATTGTTTCTTCTATATTAGTACCAGCTACCACACTTTGGGCACCTAACTTTAAGCCGTATTTTTTAGCAGCACTATTTAATAGTTGGTTTTCAGATAATTGGATGAAAAAATCGCGTAATAACATGGGTCATTCTCCTCACTGCATTTTTCTTACTAGTATAACATATTTATAGTAATTGTCATGATATCACGAAAACAATTATTCAACTTCCAACAATTGTAACCTTTCGTTAAAAAGCGCAGGATAGCTAAAAAAACCTATCATTATGCTCGATAATGTTGCGGTTGTTAAAAGGGCAAAAATAATTAACAATTGAAATTGTACGGCTTGTATAGGGTCTGCACCGCCAATAATTTGACCACTCATCATACCTGGTAATTGAACAAGCCCAATCGTTTTTTGACTTTCGATGGTAGGGATCATGCTCGCTTTAATCGCATTGATTAGTTGGCGATGAATGGCTTGCTTTGGTGTACCTCCTAGCGATAAGATAAGTTCAATTTCATTTTCGTGACTTGTAATTTCCGCAGTAAAGCGATTTAAAAATAAAATAGATAGTACCATGGAGTTGCCAATTAGCATTCCGCTAATAGGAATTATATACTGTGCAGTTGTAGGAACAATGTTGAAGCCGAGTAAAACTCCTTGTGTGACAATTTCCACCATTACAAGCGTAAACACTATTTTCCACGTAATACCCTTAATACCTTTTCCCTTTTTTCGGGCATTTAAAGTGGCAGCCACAATCATCAATGCCACCATTAGAAAAATATATATAATACTCCCTTCATCAAAGACAAAATTTAAAATATAGCCGACTGCAAGCAATTGAATAATTGAGCGAATCGTTGCAATAATTGTGTCTTTTTCAAGCCCTAGCTTAAATGTCTTTGATAGTACTAGCGGGATTAAAACAAAAATCAATGTTAGCGAAAGTGAAGTATAAGTCATGCGTTTACCCCCTGTATAAATTCAGCGACTCTTGGGTTAGTAGGGGCTTTCAATAACGAGCTTTCACCTGTTTCAATCAGCTCTCCATCCATCATGACCCATGTGTAATGGCCGATCGTGAGCGCTTGCTGTAAATTGTGGGTAATCCAGATAATCGTAACATTATAGTTTTTATTTAATGATATGATAAGTGCTTCAATATCCTGTACAGATTGACGGTCCAATGCGGAAGTAATCTCATCTAACAATAATATAGAAGATTGATTAATGAGAGTACGTGCAATGGATACCTTTTGACGTTGTCCACCAGATAATTCATTAGTAGCGCGGTGTAAAAAGCTGGCATCGAGCCCGACATCTAGTAAATATTGAATGGCATCTTGTTGTGTGAGCTTTTTTCCTTGTAAAGCGAGTGGAAGAGCCAAATTGTCAAATACAGTTCCAGCAATCATAGGTGCTGCTTGAAGAGCAATTCCGACATGTTTTCTTAATGTAGTTGGTTCATAGGTAGTGATTGTTTGATTGTCAATGAATATAAGCCCGTCAGTTGGTGATAATAGTCCGTTACACATTTTTAATAAGGTCGTTTTACCAGCGCCAGATGGGCCAACGAGCGTTGTAATTTTGCCTTTAGGAAATGAACCGGTAATGGACTTTAAAATAGCCTTATCCTTTACTAAAAAGCTCACTTGTTGAAGATGGATAGCGGGCTCGTATATCGTAGTCATGTAGTTGAAACTCCTTTATGCTTATAGGTAAAATAACTGTAGCATGAAATATTTGTTAACTACAGTTATTTTACCTTTTTGCAGTATACTTCTAATCATCATGTGTAAGGAGAATTTTAATGACTATTTTATATGTAGATACACTAACATTCGCGCAAGGCGAGATGTATATGATTGCGGCGAATGAAGGGCTTGTCTATCTTGGCACACCCAATACCGCATTTGATGAGGTGGAAAAGTGGGCTCAAAAGCACTTTAAAGGCTACAGTTTTGAAGAAAACAGTGAAAAGCTTAAGCCTTATGTTAAGCAATTCACAGCCTATTTTAATCGTGAGCTGACTGAATTTAATTTACCAATTCATGTGAAAGGAACAGCATTTCAACTAGCTGTCTGGGATGCACTCAAAGAACTTCCTTATGGAACAACCACAACATATGCTGCTATTGCAGAGCGAATAGGCAATCCAAAGGCTGTGAGGGCTGTTGGAAGTGCAATCGGTGCGAACCCGATATTAGCGATTATTCCGTGCCACCGTGTAATTGGGAAGAACGGTAAGCTAACAGGCTTTCGCAGTGGGTTAACGATGAAACAGTTCTTACTTGATTTAGAGAGAGAATAAATATAACAAAAAAGAAACTGCTAGAGATCCGCGCAAATTGATACGGATAGCTAACAGTTTCTAGTGCCTTATAATGGATAACGTATCTAATTTTTAGACATGTTTTTCGGTAACGTTTGTTTGTGTTTTGCCGATATGAGTTAAACGTTGAGCAAATGTTTCACCTTGTATAGCGGAGCTTTTAAAAATCTCTTGGTATTCATAAGCAGGTGTACCATGTTCGATCACATCTAGACCTGTAATCTCTTCTTCTGCTGATACACGTAAAGGGACAAATGCTTTAATGATGTATAAGCCTGCTGTGACAGTAACGCTAACCCAAGCAATTGTAGCAATCACACCTATAGCCTGAATACCTAGTAAGCTAATGCCACCACCGTAGAACAGACCTTGACCACCAACATCAAATAGCCCAACTGCAAGTGTACCCCAAATACCACAAATACCGTGGACAGCAATTGCACCAACAGGATCATCTACTTTTAACTTCCATTCAATAAAACGGACACCTTCTACTAATAATGGTGCTGCGATTAAACCAATAATAAGTGAACCAACAATGCTGACGTTTGCGGCACCAGCTGTAATGCCTACTAGACCTGCTAATGCACCGTTGAGAGTTAGTGAGCCATCAATATGACCGTAGCGGAATTTAGTATAGAATGCAGTGGCAACAACGCCAGCTGCTGCTGCGAAAAATGTATTAGCAATTACTTTTGGAACAAGTGCAGGGTCTGCTGCTAACGTAGAGGCACCATTAAAGCCGAACCAACCGAACCAAAGTAAGAACACACCTAATGCGCCGATAGGAATACTATGACCAGTAATAACGTTAACACGTCCGTTTTCGTATTTACCTAGACGTGGTCCAACCATTATGGCTGCTATAAACGCAGCGACTGCACCAGTTAAATGGACAACAGTAGAACCAGCAAAATCGATAAAGCCGAGGTCAGTTAACCAACCTTGACCGCTCCACACCCAATGACCTACTACAGGATAAACAAGTATTGTCATTAGTATGATAACACCGATATAAGCAAAAATATTTGTACGTTCTGCTACTGCACCCGATAAGATAGTCGCACCTGTGGCAGCAAACATTGTTTGGAAAATAAAGAAGGAGAGGTCATCTACACCGTTTAAAGCGAAACCACTTGTTCCGAAGAAGCCTCCTGCTGTGTCGCCGAACATAATGGCATATCCACATAGGAAATAAACAATCCCACCAAGCGAAATGGTTAAGAAATTTTTCATAATAATGTTAACTGCATTTTTAGAACGAGTAAAACCTGCCTCGACCATTGCAAAACCTGCGTGCATAAAGAATACTAAAATTGTCCCAAGCATAATCCAAACTAAATTTACAGATAATAGTACGTCATCCATAACTATCTCCCCCTTATTCTACAGCAATTGATCCGACTTCTTTAGTACGGATACGAATTGCCTGTTCTACTGGATAAATGAAAATTTTTCCGTCGCCAACTTTACCAGTTGCAGCATCGCGTAATAAAACTTCCACAATAGCATCAACTTTTTCATCATCGATGATCATTTCTAATTTCAATTTTGGTAAAAACTCAATTTCATAGGCATTGCCTCGAAACAAACCTGTATGACCTAATTGACGACCGCAGCCAGCGATTTCAGAAATACTTAAACCTGCAATGCCTACTTTTGCAAGTCCGTCTCGTACAGCCCCAAAAACTTCCGGACGAATAATGGCCTCTATTTTTTTCACTCACAACAGCTCCTTGCGTAAATTTAATTTACATATTATAGCGAGTAGATAAATGGCGCAATGTTTTTTTTGATTAGCATGTTAGGTTATATTACATGATATATTTCGTCTTTCGTAGTAGTTTACTAAAAAGCTATTTATAAAAGGAATGTAAGCGTTACTAAAATTTGTGTCAGAAATGTGAACAGTTCAAAATTTTCTGACTATATATGTTAGGAAACATAACATGGAAACAGAAAAGTGTAAAACGCAAGATTTTGGGTATATAGTGTATACTAGGACTAATTATGAAAGTGGAAGAAGGGATTCCTATGAGATCGAACTATGCTGACGATAGCTTAGCGCTACACACGGACTTGTATCAAATTAATATGGCAGAGTCTTATTGGGCTGATGGCATACATAATAGAAAAGCGATTTTTGAATTATATTTTAGAAAATTACCATTTGGAAATGGCTTTGCCGTATTTGCTGGACTGGAACGCATGCTTGAGTATTTGCGAGATTTTCGCTTTAGTGAGTCAGATATCGCGTATTTACGTGAAGAGGTTGGATATAAAGAAGACTTCATTGACTATTTAAAAAATATTCGCTTTACAGGCGATATGTATTCAATGGTGGAAGGGGAGCTCGTTTTTGCCAATGAGCCAATTGTACGTATTGAGGCACCTTTAGTTGAAGCACAACTAATCGAGACGGCTCTATTGAATATTGTCAATTATCAAACACTAATTGCCACTAAAGCAAGTCGTATTAAGCAAATCGTTAAAGATGAAATGGCAATGGAGTTTGGTACACGTCGAGCGCAAGAAATGGATGCGGCTATTTGGGGAACTCGTGCAGCCTTTATAGGAGGGTTTGCTTCAACTAGTAATGTGCGTGCAGGAAAACTATTTAACATTCCGGTAGCTGGTACTCATGCTCATGCACTTGTACAGGCTTATAAAAATGATTATGATGCATTCCACGCCTATGCGAAACGTCATCGCAACTGCGTATTTTTAGTGGACACCTATAACACGCTGAAATCTGGAGTGCCGAATGCGATAAAAGTGGCAAAAGAACTTGGCGATAAAATTAATTTCATTGGTATTCGTTTAGATAGTGGGGATATTGCTTTCTTGTCAAAAGAAGCACGTCGTATGTTAGATGAAGCAGGCTTCCATGATGCCAAAATTGTTGTCTCCAATGATTTAGATGAATATACAATTTTAAACTTGAAAGCTCAAGGTGCCCGCGTAGATATGTGGGGAATTGGTACAAAATTAATTACAGCTTACGATCAGCCAGCATTAGGGGCTGTCTATAAAATGGTCGCTATAGAAAATGATGAAGGTCAGCTAGAGGATACGATTAAAATTTCTGCTAATGCTGAAAAAGTTTCAACTCCTGGCTTAAAAAGTGTTTATCGTATTATTGACCGTAAAAACGGTAAAGCAGAGGGTGATTACATTACGATGTATGACGAAGACCCTCAATCTGAAGAGCGAATAAAGATGTTCCACCCTGTGCATACATTCGTATCAAAATTTGTCACGAATTTTGAGGCGAAAAACTTGCATCAGCATGTGATTAATAAAGGGGACGTAATTTATGACAATCCAACGTTAGAAGAGATGCGTAATTATGCAGCTGACAATTTAGAACTGCTGTGGGATGAATATAAACGTGCCATGAATCCAGAGGAATATCCAGTCGATTTAAGCCAAAAATGCTGGGATAATAAAATGCGAAATATTGAAGAAGTACGAGAAATGGTCGATCGAATTGTAAAAGACTAAGGAGTGGAAGATGTTATGGCATTACAACAGCAAATTATTACCGAATTAAAAGTTTTGCCAACAATTGATGCACAGGAAGAAATTCGTAAATCCATTGATTTTTTGAAGGAATATGCACAAAAATATAGCTTTGTTAAAGGGTTTGTACTTGGTATATCAGGTGGTCAAGACTCTACTTTAACCGGTAAATTAGCTCAACTAGCAGTTAATGAGTTAAATGAGGAAGCAGGCGAGCAGAAGTATTCATTTTGGGCAGTGCGTTTACCATATGGTATTCAAAAGGATGAACAAGACTGTCAGGACGCTATTGATTTTATTAAGCCTACGACTACCTACATGGTCAATATTAAGGAAGCGGTTGATGCAAGTGTTCGTGCTCTAGCTGATGCTGGAGTTGTGCTTAGTGATTTTGTAAAAGGGAATGAAAAAGCACGGGAGCGCATGAAAGTACAATTTTCTATCGCTGCTATGAATAGTGCTGTTGTGTTAGGAACAGACCACGCTGCGGAGGCAATTACAGGTTTCTTTACAAAATATGGTGACGGCGGAGCCGATTTAATGCCTATTTTTCGTCTGAATAAGCGTCAGGGGAAACAATTATTATCAGCGCTCGATTGTCCAGCGCATCTGTATTTAAAGGTTCCGACTGCTGACTTGGAAGAACATCGTCCATCATTGCCAGATGAAGTGGCGCTTGGAGTAACTTATGAGCAAATTGATGATTATTTAGAAGGGAAGCAAATTCCTGACGATGCTCGTGAACGATTAGAGCAACATTATTTACGCTCTCAACATAAACGCCATATGCCAATTACAATTTTTGATGATTTTTGGAAGTAATGCTTATGAGAATAGAGTTGTTCAAAAGTGATAGATACTTTTTGAATAATTCTATTCTTTTTTTATATATTTGGTTCTGTTTGCTTAATTTTTTGCATATAATGTCGATATAAATACCTATAAAGTAAGTAAAATGAAAAGGAGGGTAACTAATTATGAGGACTTCTAGAGTAAATGCGACGACAGGTAGCACTTTTCGTAATGAACAACAGTATTTACATGCTGGTGATATTAGTCATAACTTTAGCCACCATACACAGCAACAATTTAAAAAAAGTTTGCAAAAAAATAAAGAGAAAAAGCAATCAAGTAATAAGAGGCCGATGCAGCAACAACGCCATAATCAACTAGAATCTATTTTTGCAGAAAGCGGAGGCTCTGTTCAAATTCACAATGAACTAAATGAAACAGCTGGAAAATTGAGCCGTCTAAGTAAGCTAAAGAAGCGCCACAATAGTTACCGTACCTCTATATAGCAAAATCAAGTTCGAGAATATAGTTGTTGATTGTGGCGACTCTACTAAAGAACGCACAACCAATCGCTAGTAAAAGTGAGAGAATCAAAGACCCGCCCGTAGCGGACAACAACGGCAAGTGTTAGATTGATTGCAGTCAATCTAACACTTTTTCTCTTTTGTCCTCGCTTTTTTAATCGTTTTAGTTTGTACGAGAATACTTTGACTTCAAGACGTTCGCAAAGTAGTCATATAGATTTTTCCGAATCTTCACAGAGGTTTTCATCTTATTTCACATCTTATCTGTAAAATACTAGGTAGTAACAGAAAAGAATTGGGGGAGCAATAGTGAAAAAATTATGGTTACCAGTACTAGCTACGTTACTAATATTGACAGCGTGTGGTACTGAAAAGGCAGAAGTGAAGGAAGAAAAAGCGAATTCAGAAGTTGCATCGAAAGAGTCTGAAGTGAAAGATGAATCAGTGCAAGTTGCTTCTTTAGTAGATTCACGATTACAAGAACCACAAGAAGATACAGTTTGCGAAATGTGTAATATGAAGGTTTATATGAAAGACCATGAAATGGGTGTATTTTCTGCTCAAGCGATTAAAGCAGATGGTACAATTGCGTTTTATGATGACATTGGCTGTTTAGTCAATGCAGAGGTTGCGAATAACGAGAAAAATGATAAGTTTGTACGTGATTATAATACAAAAGATTGGGCGAAGGTCGAAGATGTCACAATCGTTAAAACAGATTTAAAATCACCAATGAACTGGGGATATATCTATTTCATTAACAAAGCTGATGCAGATAAGTATTTAGCTGAAAATCCAAAAGCGCATGTAGAAGAATTACAAAAAATTAAAGACGATGCATTAGAGCGCCGTAAAAAGAAAATGCAAGAAAACGCTGAAAAGGAAGCTAATGGAGAATCAGATAAAATGAATATGGAAGAGATGAATCATGAAAGTGATGACCATAATCATTAATACAGAAGGGCTAGGGGAATTTCCTCTAGTCTTTTCTTACTGAACTTGGAGGTACTAAAGGTGAAAAAAATAGGATGTGTCTTATTGTTTTTGCTATGTATAAGTTCGACTGCCTATGCAAAATTTGATATACAGGAGGCAATCGACAGAGCGGAACCTGGTGCCGTCATCAACATTCCAGCAGGTTATTATAAAGGAAATTTGATCGTGACAAAAAACATTACATTGCGTGGAGAAAACGGCACAGAGATTGCAGCCGTTGGGGAAAAACCAGCAATTCGTATTGAAGGTGCAGACGCAGTAATGATTGACAATATGACGCTATCGGGAAAAAAGGGAATTGTTGCTAGTGAGGTGGAAGGTCTTGCGCTACGACAATTGAAAATTAACGACGTGCATAGTGCTGTGCATATTCAACACGGCGAAAATGTACACATCCAACATGTTGAAATAGTTGGCACACAGGCGCATTATTCAAAAAAAGGTAATGGTATTGCTATTTATCAAAGCGAGAAGATAGTGGTTGAAGATAGTAATATTAAACATGTGCAAGATGGTATTTACGTAGAAGAGGTTGACGGCATTGTTGTGCAACGCAATACGGTAGAGAATAGCCGTTATGGTACGCATTTTATGTATACTGAAAATGCCAAGGCTCTAAACAATACGTATGCGAGCAATGTAACAGGATTGATGGTGATGATGACTAGCGGTATTACGATTAAGGACAATGTAGTCATCCATCATAACGATATGAATGGCAGCGGAGCATTGCTATATGATGTGCAGCGTGCAGACCTTGCTTTTAATACGATGAAGAACAATCGAACGGCCATTGCATTACAAAAAAGTGCAGAGGTTCAAATTATGCATAATAATTTTCAAATGAATCAAACGGCTATTGAAGGGACAAAGGTAGATGACCAAACAGTTGTATACAATAATCAGTTTACTGGCAATATATTAACAGCTCGCTCCGATCAACAAGGCATTCAATTATCGAGTAATTATTATGATGATTATGTTGGAACGGATTTAAAAAATGACGGTACTGGCGATGTTCCATATGTCGCTGTATCTAGCTTTGGACAATGGATGGTCCGACAGCCAGTGTATCAATATTTTGTAGAGTCACCAAGCGTTGTTTTACTAACTTCCCTCGATCAGCAAATCAATAAAAGCGCGAGGACGGTGCTTGTTGATGAAACGCCGAAACTGATGAAAGACCAAAGTGTAAAAAAAGTAGATATGGATATAGCACAGTTTTTGCTAGGTCTATTTTTTATTTTAAGTAGTGTATGGCTATGGAAAAGAGGTTTGATGGAATGAAAAAGTGGATACTAATAATTTGCGTTAGTTGTTTACTGGCTGTAGGGTGTAGTGAAAAAACGTTTAAACCACGTGACATTGTCAATGAAACCGATGTTTGTAAAGTTTGTAACATGTCAATTGTGCATAACGAGTATGCCGGACAAATTGCCTTGAAAAATGGTGACTATGAAATGTTTGATGATATTGGATGTTTAATTGAGTATATTGCGGCAAATGGAGACGAAGAGGTTGGCGCTGCATTCATTAAGGATGCAAAAGAGAACAAATGGATTGATGTTTCGAAGGCGACGTTTGTCTACAACAAAGATTATTGGACGCCGATGAATTATGGTGTACTTGCTTTCGAAACACAAGAAGCTGCGCAATCTTGGATGGCTATTGAAGGTAAGGGACAAGTGCTTACTTATGAGGATTTAAGCGATTTTAATTGGGGGATTCATCAGTGATGTACAGCATGCTCATCAAACTTGAATTGAAACAAATGTTGCGCAGTCGGTGGATGCAATTAGTTGGCTTACTCTTCACTTTTGTTTTTACATCGATTATTGTTATCCAGCAAATGGCACTGCCTGATGTAGAAGGTTTTACTCGTCAAACAGCTTCTTTTTTAAATGTCCTTTTGTTTTTATTGCCTCTATTTATTTTGACAATTGGCAGTATGAGCATTGCTGGTGATATAGAAACAGGGTGGTTTTCTTTATTAAAAACCTATCCGATGACGCGTAAACAATATATTTTTGGAAAGTATTTAGCTACTGTTATTGCCTTTTTATTAATCGTGATGGTAGCGTTTGGTGTTGTTTTAGCACTTGGCGGATTACTTGGTGGCGTACGTTTGCCGTTTATTTTTATAAATCTGACATTATTATGCATTGCTATTTTTACTTCCTTAGCGTTAGCTATTGGGGCGGTAGCGAAAACGAGATTATTTGCGCTATCTCTGTCGTTAGTTTTATGGTCATTTTTCTTATTGCTTCTGTCGTATGCCTTAATGGCAATTGGCACAGTAGTTGCAGGGCATATTTTACAAAAGCTAACGATTATTGTTATGCATATTAATCCTGTAGAATGGTTGCGCTTTGGTTACTTTATATTTACAAAACAGGCCAGCGTACTTGGTCCATCTTTTTATAATGTGACAGCATTTTATGCATCACCATTGGGCTATGTGGTATATGGATTGGTAACATGTTTGTGGGTAGCTTTACCGCTTGCCTTTACTGCAAGGAGACTAAAGAAGGGGGAGAAGCGGTAGTGTTACTAGAGGCGAATCATCTATCAAATGTCTATAAAAATAATAGGGGACTTAAAGACGTATCCTTTACTGTGCAGAAAGGGCGTATTTTAGCGTTAGCAGGTGGCAATGGAGCGGGGAAAAGTACGCTTATTCGCCTGTTAACTGGACAGGAGAAACCGATGTCAGGGGAGCTAAAATGGCAGGAGAGTCAAGCGATTCGTTATATGCCAGATGATGTAGATTTCCCCTCAATGTTAACGGCAGCAGAAGTATTGCAATTACTGTCCTCTTTGAAAAGAATAGCTAAAAAAGAGCAAGAGCAAGTATTGAAACGCGTTGGCTTGTGGGACGTTAGAAAGCAAAGGGTTCAACAGTTTTCGAAGGGAATGCGGCAACGGTTAAATCTTGCACAAAGTTTACTAGGTGCGGGGTCGCTCCTGATTTTAGATGAACCAACGAATGGACTTGACCCATTTTGGATTGCAGAGTTGAAAAAAATGATGCTTGAACAAAAGGAAATGGGCAATACAGTGATATTTTCTACACATTTACTAGGATTTGTAGAGGAAGTAGCAGACGATGTGTTAGTGTTACATGAAGGAAATATATTACTTTCAGGAGACTTAAATGCAATATTGAGGAATGAAAATGTTTCAACATTAGAGAGTTTATGGTTAAAAAAATTAAATCTGTAACATTTATGTAAATGAAACGTTATACTATTAGGTAGGTTTGTTTGATAAGAAACATCAAACAAACCTCTTTTTATAGAGGCAATAACATGTTTGTTAATTTATCATTTTAACTGGATAATGGCACATTAATTGTGTTACGAAACAGTTTTCGATATGCTTGAACTAAATTATCGTGCAATTCAAATAATTGGTTACGAAAATGGGAGGTTTTTTGTTTTATGAATTTACAAATCCAAATGGTATTAGAAAATATAGAGAAAGTAATGATAGGAAAGAGAGAGGTAGCGGAACTTAGCATTGTAGCCTTACTTGCAAGGGGGCACGTATTACTTGAGGATGTGCCAGGAGTTGGTAAGACTATGATGGTACGTGCGCTTGCTAAATCTTTCGATGCCCAATTCAAACGAATTCAATTTACTCCCGATTTACTGCCCTCCGACGTTGTAGGCGTTTCCATCTATAACCCAAAAACAATGGAATTTGAATTTCGTCCAGGACCGATTATGGGCGATGTAGTTTTGGCTGATGAAATTAATAGAACGTCACCGAAAACACAATCGGCCTTACTTGAAGCGATGGAGGAAGCATCTGTTACAATTGATGGTAATACACTTATGATTAATCAGCCATTTTTCGTTATGGCGACGCAAAATCCTATCGAACACGAGGGTACCTATCCATTACCAGAGGCACAGCTTGATCGCTTTTTACTAAAAATAAAAATGGGTTATCCAACGAGAGGGCAAGAAGTAGAAATACTGCGTCGTGCTGAAAATGGCAAGTCTATTGAAAAAATTGAAGCTGTGCTTTCGGTGGCACAATTAATTGAATTACAGCAACTTGTGCAAGGCGTTTATGTGGAAGACTCCGTTAAAAACTATATGGTTGAACTGGCTTCTCAAACAAGAGAGAATAACTACGTGTATTTAGGGGTTAGTCCTCGTGCGACAATTGCTTTGATGAAGGCGTCTCAGGCATATGCATTTATGAAAGGGCGAAGCTATGTAATACCGGACGATGTTCAATATTTAGCGCCCTATGTCTTTAGCCACAGATTAGTGCTCAAGCCAGATGCGCGTTATGATGATGTAACAGCAGAAGAGATTATTGAACGTATTATTGCGAAAACGCCTGTGCCGACGAAGAGGTTAGCAGAGCAATGAAGAAATGGCGAGCCCTTTTTGAAAAAAGTAAACATTTTCTATTAGTGAGCTTTCTGATACTTATTACGTTTTGTTATGCTATGTTTCAAGGTGGATTTGTCAGCTGGTTTGTCTTTTTTACGGTAAGTCCATTTTTGTTGTACGCTTTTATCTTCCAACTTGTGAGGGAGGAAATATACAGTGTAGAGCGTAAAATTGACCCTTCTCATATAGAAAGCGGACAATCAGTTCAAGTGACAATAAGTGTAGAAAGAAAAACGCGTTTTCCATTTGCGTATATGCTGATGGAAGAACTTGTTGGTAGCGAGATGCTAGTGCAGTCAAAGGTGCAAGAGAAAGACGCCATAAAATTTGTAGGTTTTAAAAAAACGTTTACGTGGCGTTACACACTTGAAAGCTTGTCACGTGGTGAGCATCGTTATTTAGGTGCGCAAATCATCTTCCATGATTTTTTCGGATGGGCAAAGAAGCGCATTTTGGTAGAAAAAGAACAAATCGTTCTAGTTTATCCGAGAGTGCATGATATGAAATATGCTACATTGCAAACAAAATTAGATGTTGGGTCCATGATGACCCCTTATTCAATTGTGAAGGACACATCAATGGCTATAGGTTTACGCGAATATGTACCAGGTGACCGCTTTTCGTGGATTCATTGGAAGTCATTTGCAAAAACACAAACACTTCAGTCAAAGGAATTTGAAGATCGTCAATCACAGGAATTGATGTTAATGCTCGATGTAGGTCCTTCTCCGTTATTTGAAGAGAAGGTGGAATTGGTCGCTTCAATGCTTAATGCGATTGTACGAGGGCGTGGGGATATTTCCTTTGTTTCAACAGGTGTAAAAACAAAAGTGTTTTCTTCTATCCAAGGTGAAAAGCAACTAGATCGAGTGATGCATCATTTAGCTTGTGTCAAACCTGTTGAAAATGCAAAATATCAATTGCGTGATAACCAAGTCCTTCAGCGTGTGGCAACGCTTCTATATGTTACGAGCGATATATCAGATGAATTACTACATACTTTAGGTAATACGGTGAAAAGTTGTATTTGTTTTGTAGTATCTCAAGAGACACAGGCACGTTCTGATGTAACAAAGCGTTATAAACATATTCAAGTTGTACATGTAAACCCAACAGATTATTACCACTTGTTCACGGAGGTGATGAAGCCGTGAAAAAATCACTAGAAAATTTTATTGAGCTAGCTTTCGCGTACGTCATTATTTTCTTTATATTACGTGAGTGGCTAACACCAGTTATGCAATTAACAAATACAGGTTTAAGTCAGTTGTTTCTAGTTTTTATCGGCTTAGCACTAGTGCTTTCTTTATTTAAAGTTCGACCGTTATTGTCCGGACTTATAAAGTTAGGTTATATTACATGGTTTGTGATATTTGTTTATAGCGAGAATCCGTTTTTTTCAGGACACACCATTCCGTTTTTAGTGAATGAAGTGACGTGGAACATGGTGAACATTTTTTCAGGGAATTTTGGACAAGTATCAGATGCATTTAGAACAGTATTGTTTTTAGCGTTGATTTGGATGTTAATTTATTTAATTCACCACTGGATTACAGTGCATCATAATATTTTCTACTTCTTCGTATTAACCGTATTTTTCATCGCGACACTTGATACGTTTAGCGAATATAATGGAAAGCTCGCTATTATTAAAGTAATTGTGCTTGGTCTAATTATGACGGGTGTACTTTTTATTAAACGTTTAAGACTTCAGCTCGATGCACCGAGTGATATGCTTAGAAAGTGGAAAATTGTTTTACCAATGCTTATTTCGGTGGCACTTGTCAGTATGGTGGCATTCTATTTACCAAAAGCAGGACCGACATGGGCTGATCCAGTACCGTTTATCAAAAGCGTTACAGGGCAAGATGGTGTAGGAGATGGACAAAGAACAGTTGGCTATAGTGATGATGACAGTAAGTTAGGTGGGCCGTATAAAGGAGATAATACATTAATTTTTACGGCAACCTCACGTGATCGCCATTATTGGCGTATCGATACTAAAGATACGTATACATCGAAAGGCTGGGTGTTATCAGGTGAATATATGGGGGAAGCTGTTTTTGAAAACGATACCCCAATTTATACATCCTTGCAGGTTGGGCCACGAGAAAATGAACGGCAAATTCAAATGGATATGGCTGTCCCTATGCCATTTTTAATTCAAACATATGGCATGTTATCCGTTTCGGCAGAGGACCCTACCTTGTATATCCAAGATGGACAAACTGAAAAAATAGTAACAAAACAACCGAGTGGTGAATTGGTGACGACGGATAATGGTAGTAATAAATTACTGTCAAATTATACGATCACTTATAGTGAGCCAAACTATAGTTTGCAACAGCTTCAAATGTCTGAACCAGCTATGTTAGAAACATTAGATTCTTCTTATAATCGTTTTTTACAATTACCTGACACACTTCCGCAGCGTGTACAAGATTTAACGCTCGATATAACGCGTGATAAAGCCTCTGTATACGAAAAAATAAAGGCAGTGGAAGGCTATTTTTCAAAGGGAAACTATAGATACGATAAAAAAGCAGCAGCTATTCCTGCTGAAAAACAAGATTATGTAGATCAATTTTTATTCGATACAAAAGTAGGTTACTGTGATAACTTTTCTACATCTATGGTTGTTATGCTTCGTTCTATCGGCATTCCCGCTCGCTGGGTGAAAGGTTTTGCACCAGGTGATGCAGGGGCGTTATCAAATGGTCTGCGTGAATATAAAGTGACGAATGACAATGCCCACTCTTGGGTAGAGGCATATGTTCCAGGTACAGGGTGGATAGAGTTTGAACCGACAATTGGCTTTTCTGGTACAGTGAATATTGATTATGATTTACAGCAAAATCAACCTCAGCAAGAAGAAGTACTACAACCAGAAGAAAAACCAGCGCAACAGCAAAAGAAAGAGCAACCAACAGAGCAAACAGCTAACAATTCAGCTTTTAGCTTAGACCGTGTATGGGCTTGGGTGAAATCGTTAAAATATGTTTGGTTCACGCTAATGGCTTTACTCATTATTATTGGTGCGGCTTTATTTGTACAACGAAAAACATGGATTCCTAAAATGCAGGTGCGTGTCTATCGCAAAAAAGAAGCGGATTGGTCAAGTTTTGATGCTTCCTATCAAGCATTAACGAAACAGTTAGGGCGCATTGGTTTAAAACGAAAACATGACGAAACATTGCGAGCGTTTGCTGAGCGGGTAGATGCATCGTTAGAGACAGAAGAGATGCAAAAGTTAACGGCCGTATACGAGCAACATATTTATGGCAAGAATGCACAAGATGTTGACTTCGTTAAACTGCGGGAAAGTTGGGAATATTTAATCAATCGCACAATCGGTTGATTTTAATGGGTACAAAGAGTAAAATGAAAAAAATTATATATGATTAGGATGGCTTTCATATAAGTTCGAAAATAGGGTTCGGATGTTTCTACGAAATCACCGTAAATGATTTCTCTATGAAGGTGAATGTTTTGGCTAGGTGAGAAGTTTTATACATCACTTTTCTTTGTTACGCATTCCCCTTTATATATCAAGAGCTTATGGACGCGTAGGAAGTTTTTTTTACTTTCATACGCGTTTTTCTTTGAACATATGAAAACGTCCTTTAAAAATAGAAGAAGAGGTGGAAATATTGTCAGCAAGCCCTTTATTAAAAGAGCAAGAAAAAATCGTCGTTCTAGACTTCGGTAGCCAATTTAACCAATTAATTACGCGTCGTATCCGTGAATTTGGTGTTTTCAGTGAATTACACCCACATACGATTACAGCAGATGAAATTAAAGACATGAATGCAGCAGGTATTATCTTTTCAGGTGGTCCTAACTCTGTTTATGATGACAATGCATTCCATGTAGATCCAGCTATTTTCGAATTAGGTTTACCAATCCTAGGTATTTGCTATGGTATGCAATTAATGGCGCATACGCAAGGCGGTAAAGTAGAAGGCGCTGAAACACGTGAATACGGTAAAGCGGAAGTTCAAGTAACGGCTGCTAATAAATTATTCGGTGATTTACCAACAGAACAAATCGTCTGGATGAGTCATGGCGACCACGTAACAGAAGTTCCTGCTGGCTTTGAAATCATTGCAACAAGTGCATCTTGTCCAATCGCTGCTATGGCAAACGCAGAACGTAAACTATATGCAGTACAATTCCACCCAGAAGTTCGTCACTCTGTATATGGTAATGATTTACTACGTCAATTCGTATTCGATATTTGTGGCGCTAAAGGCGATTGGTCAATGGCAAACTTTATCGAAATCGAAATTGCTAAAATTCGTGAAATCGTTGGCGATAAAAAAGTATTATGTGCACTTTCAGGTGGGGTAGACTCTTCTGTTGTTGCAGTACTTATTCATAAAGCAATCGGTGACCAATTGACTTGTATGTTCGTAGACCACAACCTAAACCGTAAAGGTGAAGTTGAACAGGTCATGAAAACTTTCACAGAAGATTTCGATATGAACCTAATTAAAATCGATGCACGTCAACGCTTCATGGACAAACTTGCGGGTGTATCTGATCCAGAGAAAAAACGTAAAATTATCGGTAACGAATTTATTTACGTATTCGATGAAGAAGCTTCAAAATTAGAAGGTATGGATTTCCTTGCACAAGGAACGTTATACACAGACATTATTGAATCTGGTACGTCGACTGCGCAAACAATCAAATCTCACCATAATGTAGGCGGTCTTCCAGAAGACATGCAGTTCAAATTAATTGAACCATTAAAAACATTATTCAAAGACGAAGTTCGTGCACTTGGCTTAGAACTTGGTCTAGATGAAAAAATTGTTTGGCGTCAACCATTCCCAGGTCCTGGTTTAGGTATTCGTGTACTTGGTGAAGTAACAGAAGAAAAACTTGAAATTGTTCGTGAATCTGATTTCATCTTACGTGAAGAAATCGCAAAAGCTGGTCTTGATCGTGACATTTGGCAATACTTCACGGTATTACCTGATATTCGTTCAGTAGGTGTAATGGGCGATGCTCGTACGTATGACTACGCAATCGGTATCCGTGCTGTAACGTCTATCGACGGCATGACTTCTGACTGGGCACGTATCCCTTGGGACGTGCTAGAAAAAATCTCTGTACGTTTAGTAAACGAAGTAAAACACGTAAACCGCGTGCTGTATGATATTACATCGAAGCCACCAGCAACGATTGAGTGGGAATAATCACTAATAGCAAGAGTCCTAAATGCCCTGATAACACAGGGGTTTAGGGCTTTTTTTGTTGCGTGGGAATGACGGGTGTAACATGAAGATAGACCATAAACCATTGTAGAAGGGGGAAATTGCTGGAAAAGTGTTGGATGTAGTAAACTAAGTTTATGAAATACGTTGGCTTTTAATTGAGGGGGATGAAAATGGAGAAAAGTATTGCGACGATTCACACATTAGCTGTCGGTATGCCGAAAGAATTGAACTATAGCAACGGGCGATCAATGATAACAGGAATTGAAAAACAAGAAGTACAAGAAGTTTATTTGGGAAAGAGTGGATTTGAGGGAGATGATGTAGCAGATAAAAAACATCATGGTGGGCCTGATCGTGCTGTTTGTTTATATCCTGCAGAGCATTACATACAATGGGAGCAAGAACTAGGTAAAAAATTGCCGACTGCAACATTCGGTGAGAATTTAACGGTAACGAACATGTTGGAAGCGGATGTTTGTATAGGAGATACTTATAAAATTGGAGATGCTGTTATTCAAATTACGCAAGGGCGTATTCCGTGTAGCACGATTGATAGATATGCAAAGGCAGATGTATTGCTCAAACGTTTAATTGAAACGGGGTATACGGGCTACCTTGCACGTGTGCTAATCGAGGGAACAATCAGTGCAAATTCAACGATTGAATTGATTGAAAGACATCCTGCGGGTATATCTGTTTTATATTGCAACGAAGTCTATTATAAAAACAATGATGTAGGTGCGATGAAGAAAATTCAAGAGGTGGATGCGTTAGCGTTAGATTGGCAACAAAAGTTAGAAAAAAAGATTCAGTCATTACAGAGTCGAGTAGGGAAGTAAAGCACAAAAGTATAAGAACCCCCTTTAGCTTTTAGGCTATAGGGGGTTCTTATTTATGTAAGGAATTTCAATGGATTAGCTTACGATCAAATGAATTGCATCCTAAATAACATGTTATTACAATAAAATCGTCTAAAACGATAATTGTTTGTGTCGTAATGAGTAGTGAAAAAATTGAAAGGAATGGAGATAATGTTACGAAAATATAAGTATAGCGTGATTTTATTTAGTTACATATCACTGGTGCTTGTATTGCCAAAGCTTTTTAATTCGCCCGCTAATCAGACTGAATTAAATACTTTCTTATTACTATTTTGTCTTGCGCATGGAATGGTTTGTATCATAGCCTTTATAGCATTACGTAGCCTAGTAATTCTTGGTTTGAAAGATATTCGAAACAAACCTTTAAAATTTATTCAATTGTTTATTGTTGGATTGTTGTTACTATATCTAGGTGTAATGTTTATAGATCCGCTAGTTGATTCTTTTGCTAACTCGTCAAATCAATCTAGCGTCAATCATGTTTTGCAGATAGCACAAGGTATAATGCTATTTGTCTTTTTGTTTCCAGTCGTTTTGCTAGGACCGGTGAATGAGGAGATAATATTTAGGGAAATCATTCTGAAAAAGTTAAAGACAAAGATAGGGGTTTATTTCTCGATTGGAATTTCAAGTTTCTTATTTGGTCTTTTACATGTACATAGTTTTTCGGAAATTGTTCAAGTGATACCTTACTTTTACTCTGGGCTCGTCTTTGGCGTCATTTATTACAAATCGAATTTTAATATCGTGTATTCAATAACCCTCCATATCTTTAACAATTGTATTGCGATGCTTTTTACACTTTAAAAAGAACTCATAGAAAAAGAGTTCTTTTTCTTTATTTTTCTATGTTTTTTCCAAAAACTGAACATTAATTCCGTATTTTATACGAACTTTCGTATTTTTTTTATAAGAAATGTTCGGAAATGGGGTTGAAATCTAAAAAACGAAATGATATATTACGATTGTAAATTAAATAAGTCGTCGTATAATGTCGGGGATAAGGCCCGTGAGTTTCTACCAAGTTACCGTAAATAACTTGACTACGATTTTAGTTTTATACGAATGTATAGTAACTAATTTATTTCACACATTATGAGTGCTGAAATGTATCGTAGACATGCGACTAGTAGAGTAGTCAGCGTGTCTTTTTTGTTTTCGGTATTGAAGACGACAATACGGAGGATCTTTAAAAAATGAAAAAATATTTCATGTTCGATGAATTAGGTACTAATTATCGCCGCGAAATAATTGGTGGTATTACAACATTCCTTGCCATGGCTTACATTTTAGCAGTTAACCCAGGTATTCTGGAAAATGCAGGGATGGATAAAGGTGCTGTATTCGTAGCAACAGCATTAGCAGCAGCAGTCGGTTCTTTGATTATGGGTATTTTCGCTAAATTCCCAATCTCATTAGCCCCAGGTATGGGATTGAATGCATTCTTTGCTTTCACTGTAGTAGGAGCATATGGTATTCCTTGGCAAACTGGGTTAACAGGTGTATTTTTCTCAGGGATTATTTTTATTATCCTTTCACTTACAGGTATTCGTGAAACAGTTATTAATGCAATTCCAGCACAACTTAAATATGCAGTATCAGCTGGTATTGGTTTATTTATCACATTCGTAGGGTTACAAGGAGCGGGTATCGTTGTAGATAGTCCAGCAACTTTAGTAACATTAGGTGCATTTACAGGTTCAACTCTTTTAGCAGTGTTCGGTATTATTATTTCTGTCATCCTTATTTTAAAATTCCGCAGCGTCGGTATTTTCTTAGGAATGGTTATTACAGCAGTCGTTGGTATGATGACAGGTGTCATTGCACCACCTGTATCGGTTGTATCAGCAATTCCAAGTGTAGATTCAACATTTATGGTTGCACTTAAACCGATTTTTAATGACTTTGGTTCTTTATTAAATGTTAAATTTTTAGTCGTAGTACTAACATTTTTATTCGTTGACTTTTTCGATACAGCAGGTACATTAATGGCTGTTGCTACTCAAGCTGGCCTAGTAAAAGACGATAAATTACCACGCGCAAGCCGTGCGCTTATGGCGGATGCATTAGCTACAACAATTGGTTCTTTATTTGGTACTTCAACAACTACTGCATATGTAGAATCAACTTCAGGTGTAGCAGCAGGTGCTCGTTCAGGTTTTGCCGCAGTTGTTACAGCAGTGCTATTCTTAATCGCGCTATTCTTCTCGCCGTTACTTGCTGTTGTTACTTCGGCGGTAACAGCACCAGCACTTGTTATCGTAGGTGTGTTAATGGTTTCATCATTGCGTTTAATTGAATGGGATAAATTCGAAATTGCAGTTCCAGCGTTCTTCACAGTATTAATGATGCCGCTTGGTTATTCAATTGCAACAGGGATTGCAATTGGTTTCGTATTCTATCCTGTAACAATGCTTTTAGCAGGTCGTAAAAAAGAAATTCACCCAATGATGTACGGATTGTTCTTTGTCTTCCTTGCATACTTTATCTGGGTTCGATAATGTAAAGACGAAAAAGCTCCTCTTTGTGAAAACGAAGAGGAGCTTTTTATTTGAAATTGTTTGAGTGCCTGACACTTAATATACTATAGAAGAAACTACTAGTTATTATTGACTGAATAGTTTTATTTCAATTAAACACTTGCAAACTATGTTACGAGATGTTATATTTAAACACGTTGTTACGAAACATGTGAACAACACACTGCAAGAAAATAATAGTTGACATCATATTGAATGTATGTTAAATTATAAAAAGTTACTTACTAGTAACTAACAAAATGAACCTTGAAAACTGAACAAGCAAAACGTAATCAATATAGTTTTTACTAGCTAACTTTGTTAGTGAACGAAACAAAATTTTGGACATCAAAATTGATGCCAGCAAAACAATTTGAGCTAATCAAATTTCTTTTATGGAGAGTTTGATCCTGGCTCAGGACGAACGCTGGCGGCGTGCCTAATACATGCAAGTCGAGCGAACAGAAAAGGAGCTTGCTCCTTTGACGTTAGCGGCGGACGGGTGAGTAACACGTGGGCAACCTACCCTATAGTTTGGGATAACTCCGGGAAACCGGGGCTAATACCGAATAATCTATTGTCCCTCATGGGACAATACTGAAAGACGGTCTTGGCTGTCGCTATAGGATGGGCCCGCGGCGCATTAGCTAGTTGGTGAGGTAACGGCTCACCAAGGCAACGATGCGTAGCCGACCTGAGAGGGTGATCGGCCACACTGGGACTGAGACACGGCCCAGACTCCTACGGGAGGCAGCAGTAGGGAATCTTCCACAATGGGCGAAAGCCTGATGGAGCAACGCCGCGTGAGTGAAGAAGGATTTCGGTTCGTAAAACTCTGTTGTAAGGGAAGAACAAGTACAGTAGTAACTGGCTGTACCTTGACGGTACCTTATTAGAAAGCCACGGCTAACTACGTGCCAGCAGCCGCGGTAATACGTAGGTGGCAAGCGTTGTCCGGAATTATTGGGCGTAAAGCGCGCGCAGGTGGTTTCTTAAGTCTGATGTGAAAGCCCACGGCTCAACCGTGGAGGGTCATTGGAAACTGGGAGACTTGAGTGCAGAAGAGGATAGTGGAATTCCAAGTGTAGCGGTGAAATGCGTAGAGATTTGGAGGAACACCAGTGGCGAAGGCGACTATCTGGTCTGTAACTGACACTGAGGCGCGAAAGCGTGGGGAGCAAACAGGATTAGATACCCTGGTAGTCCACGCCGTAAACGATGAGTGCTAAGTGTTAGGGGGTTTCCGCCCCTTAGTGCTGCAGCTAACGCATTAAGCACTCCGCCTGGGGAGTACGGTCGCAAGACTGAAACTCAAAGGAATTGACGGGGGCCCGCACAAGCGGTGGAGCATGTGGTTTAATTCGAAGCAACGCGAAGAACCTTACCAGGTCTTGACATCCCGTTGACCACTGTAGAGATATGGTTTTCCCTTCGGGGACAACGGTGACAGGTGGTGCATGGTTGTCGTCAGCTCGTGTCGTGAGATGTTGGGTTAAGTCCCGCAACGAGCGCAACCCTTGATCTTAGTTGCCATCATTTAGTTGGGCACTCTAAGGTGACTGCCGGTGACAAACCGGAGGAAGGTGGGGATGACGTCAAATCATCATGCCCCTTATGACCTGGGCTACACACGTGCTACAATGGACGATACAAACGGTTGCCAACTCGCGAGAGGGAGCTAATCCGATAAAGTCGTTCTCAGTTCGGATTGTAGGCTGCAACTCGCCTACATGAAGCCGGAATCGCTAGTAATCGCGGATCAGCATGCCGCGGTGAATACGTTCCCGGGCCTTGTACACACCGCCCGTCACACCACGAGAGTTTGTAACACCCGAAGTCGGTGAGGTAACCTTTTGGAGCCAGCCGCCGAAGGTGGGATAGATGATTGGGGTGAAGTCGTAACAAGGTAGCCGTATCGGAAGGTGCGGCTGGATCACCTCCTTTCTAAGGATATTTTCGGAATACAAACCTTGGGTTTGTAAGATTACGTTTTGCGTTCAGTTTTGAAGGTTCATTCTTCTGAATGAAACACTTCAAAATTTGTTCTTTGAAAACTGGATAAAACGACATTGAAATTGTAACAAACACATTTATTTTTTTAAGTTTTTTATAGGCTTAATAACTAAATAGGGTTTTAAGACACAAGCAGTTCTAGGAAGCGAACGAGTGAATGAAGGAGCGTACTTACGTACGTGACTGATTGAACGAGAGAAGCTGACAACGAAATGCGCAGTGGATTGGAAGCCGATAGGTTAAGTTATTAAGGGCGCACGGCGAATGCCTTGGCACTAGGAGCCGAAGAAGGACGGCACTAACACCGATATGCTTCGGGGAGCTGTAAGTGAGCTTTGATCCGGAGATTTCCGAATGGGGGAACCCACTACGTTTAATCGCGTAGTATCTTGACGTGAATACATAGCGTCTTGAAGGCAGACCCAGGGAACTGAAACATCTAAGTACCTGGAGGAAGAGAAAGAAAAATCGATTCCCTGAGTAGCGGCGAGCGAAACGGGAAGAGCCCAAACCAAGAGGCTTGCCTCTTGGGGTTGTAGGACACTCTATACGGAGTTACAAAGGAATGAGTTAGATGAAGCGACTTGGAAAGGTCCGCCAGAGCAGGTAAAAGCCCTGTAGTCGAAAGTTCGTTCCCTCCAGAGTGGATCCTGAGTACGGCGGAACACGTGAAATTCCGTCGGAATCCGGGAGGACCATCTCCCAAGGCTAAATACTACCTAGTGACCGATAGTGAACCAGTACCGTGAGGGAAAGGTGAAAAGCACCCCGGAAGGGGAGTGAAAGAGATCCTGAAACCGTGTGCCTACAAGTAGTTAGAGCCCGTTAATGGGTGATAGCGTGCCTTTTGTAGAATGAACCGGCGAGTTACGATTACGTGCGAGGTTAAGCTTTAGAAGGCGGAGCCGCAGCGAAAGCGAGTCTGAATAGGGCGAATTAGTACGTGGTCGTAGACCCGAAACCAGGTGATCTACCCATGTCCAGGGTGAAGGTGAGGTAACACTTACTGGAGGCCCGAACCCACGCACGTTGAAAAGTGCGGGGATGAGGTGTGGGTAGCGGAGAAATTCCAATCGAACTTGGAGATAGCTGGTTCTCTCCGAAATAGCTTTAGGGCTAGCCTCGTGATGAGAATACTGGAGGTAGAGCACTGTTTGGACTAGGGGGCCATCCCGGTTTACCGAATTCAGACAAACTCCGAATGCCAGATATTTATACACGGGAGTCAGACTGCGAGTGATAAGATCCGTAGTCAAAAGGGAAACAGCCCAGACCACCAGCTAAGGTCCCAAAGTAATCGTTAAGTGGAAAAGGATGTGGCGTTGCACAGACAACCAGGATGTTGGCTTAGAAGCAGCCATCATTTAAAGAGTGCGTAATAGCTCACTGGTCGAGTGACGCTGCGCCGAAAATGTATCGGGGCTAAACGATTCACCGAAGCTGTGGATTGACATCTACGATGTCAGTGGTAGGAGAGCGTTCTAAGTGCGTTGAAGTCAGACCGGAAGGACTGGTGGAGCGCTTAGAAGTGAGAATGCCGGTATGAGTAGCGAAAGACGGGTGAGAATCCCGTCCACCGTATGACTAAGGTTTCCTGAGGAAGGCTCGTCCGCTCAGGGTTAGTCGGGACCTAAGCCGAGGCCGATAGGCGTAGGCGATGGACAACAGGTTGATATTCCTGTACCACCTCCTCACCGTTTGAGAAATGGGGGGACGCAGTAGGATAGGGTAAGCGCGCCGTTGGTTGTGCGCGTCCAAGCAGTAAGGCGTGTGTGTAGGCAAATCCGCACACTGTAACGTTGAGCTGTGATGGCGAGTCCGTATGGACGAAGTTCCTGATTTCACACTGCCAAGAAAAGCCTCTATCGAGGTGAGAGGTGCCCGTACCGCAAACCGACACAGGTAGTCGAGGAGAGAATCCTAAGGTGTGCGAGAGAACTCTCGTTAAGGAACTCGGCAAAATGACCCCGTAACTTCGGGAGAAGGGGTGCTCTTGAGCGTGCAAGCGCATGAGAGCCGCAGTGAATAGGCCCAGGCGACTGTTTAGCAAAAACACAGGTCTCTGCAAAACCGTAAGGTGACGTATAGGGGCTGACGCCTGCCCGGTGCTGGAAGGTTAAGAGGAGTGGTTAGCGCAAGCGAAGCTGCGAATTGAAGCCCCAGTAAACGGCGGCCGTAACTATAACGGTCCTAAGGTAGCGAAATTCCTTGTCGGGTAAGTTCCGACCCGCACGAAAGGCGTAACGATCTGGGCACTGTCTCAACGAGAGACTCGGTGAAATTATAGTACCTGTGAAGATGCAGGTTACCCGCGACAGGACGGAAAGACCCCGTGGAGCTTTACTGTAGCCTGATATTGAATTTTGGTACAACTTGTACAGGATAGGTAGGAGCCAGAGATCTCGGAGCGCCAGCTTCGAAGGAGGCGTCGGTGGGATACTACCCTGGTTGTATTGAAATTCTAACCCATGCCCCTTAGCGGGGCAGGAGACAGTGTCAGGCGGACAGTTTGACTGGGGCGGTCGCCTCCTAAAAGGTAACGGAGGCGCCCAAAGGTTCCCTCAGAATGGTTGGAAATCATTCGTAGAGTGTAAAGGCACAAGGGAGCTTGACTGCGAGACCTACAAGTCGAGCAGGGTCGAAAGACGGGCTTAGTGATCCGGTGGTTCCGCATGGAAGGGCCATCGCTCAACGGATAAAAGCTACCCCGGGGATAACAGGCTTATCTCCCCCAAGAGTCCACATCGACGGGGAGGTTTGGCACCTCGATGTCGGCTCATCGCATCCTGGGGCTGTAGTCGGTCCCAAGGGTTGGGCTGTTCGCCCATTAAAGCGGTACGCGAGCTGGGTTCAGAACGTCGTGAGACAGTTCGGTCCCTATCCGTCGTGGGCGTAGGAAATTTGAGAGGAGCTGTCCTTAGTACGAGAGGACCGGGATGGACACACCGCTGGTGTACCAGTTGTCTTGCCAAAGGCATCGCTGGGTAGCTATGTGTGGACGGGATAAGTGCTGAAAGCATCTAAGCATGAAGCCCCCCTCAAGATGAGATTTCCCATTACGCAAGTAAGTAAGATCCCTCAAAGACGATGAGGTAGATAGGTTCGAGGTGGAAGTGTGGTGACACATGGAGCTGACGAATACTAATCGATCGAGGACTTAACCAAAAAGTTTGAAACATTCAATGCACCGTTTATCCAGTTTTGAAAGAACAACCTTTCATAAAAGGGTTTCAAGATACGAGTAGTTCGCGGAAGCGATTGAGAGAAGGAAGGAGCGTACGTCTGTACGTGACTGACTGAACGAATGAAGCTGACAAAGAAATACGATGTATATTGAAAGCCGTGAGAGCTTCAAGACACAAGTAGAACAAGGAAGCAAACGAGTGATTGAAGGAGCGTACCTTTGTACGTGACTGATTGAACTAGAGAAGCTGACGCAGTAATACGCCGTGTATTGGAGGTCGAATATAGTCTAGTGATGATGGCAAAGAGGTCACACCCGTTCCCATACCGAACACGGAAGTTAAGCTCTTTAGCGCCGATGGTAGTTGGGGGCTTCCCCCTGTGAGAGTAGGACGTCGCTAGGCAAGTTTAAAAGCCAAGGATATATTCCTTGGCTTTTTTTATTTTTTGCATAATGTTTTGTGTAAAGGTACCGGTTATGCGATTGAGAAGCTTGAAATAGGGATATAAAACGCTACTATGATTATGAATTGTTACAATTTCGTGCATTCTTGAAGTGCCATATCGGGTATAATGGATTACAAGTAAGGAAGAATAATCATGACATGGATTGGAAGGAAGAACAGTTTGGGCAAAAAGCAAATTTGGTATGAAGTAGAAGAAAATGAAACAATCGAACAATGTTTAGAGAGAATGCGTCAAGATGGATATATGGCGATGGGACGGAAGGAAGAGCCTATTTTTCATCTAGTAAATGGCGAACCAACGTATTTACGTCAAAAAATACAATTTAAAGCGATGTTATGTCAAGATTCTGACTAAATATGACTTAAAACCGAACGATATTTAGTGATGAAAATAAAATGTTCGCATTTTTGCATTGACGATAGTGTTTTCACTTGTTAAAATGTGATAAGGAAAACAATTAAATCCCTCATATATGCTAGAGAATTGGCTCTAGTGTCTCTACCCGGCACCGTAAATGCTGGACTATGCGGGAAAGCAACTTTTGGCATGTTACGGGAAGGTGTGTGTACAGATGTCTAAATCTGCATATTCTTTTCATAATAAGTCCTCAAGTAAGCTGCTTTCACGTGTATGGTAGAGAGTAGCTTATTTGAGGATTTTCTTTGTTCAAAAAGTAAAGAAATGCAGTGACTATTGAATAATAGAGGCTTGCACAATAATCGATCATTTTTCTATCGTTTAAAAGGAGCGACAATTCATGAATCCGAAAATCGGTGTCATTATGGGTAGTTCAAGTGACTGGGAAACTATGAAACATGCGTGTGATATTTTAGATGAATTACAAGTACCGTACGAGAAAAAAGTAGTATCAGCACATCGTACGCCTGATTTAATGTTTGAGTACGCTGAAGCAGCACGTGGGCGAGGTATTCAAGTGATTATTGCAGGTGCTGGAGGTGCAGCACATTTACCAGGTATGGTAGCAGCTAAAACAACATTACCTGTTATTGGCGTGCCAGTACAATCTCGTGCACTTAATGGTCTTGATTCACTGTTATCAATTGTACAAATGCCAGGTGGTGTACCTGTAGCAACTGTGGCAATCGGAAAAGCAGGTGCAACAAATGCAGGCTTGCTTGCAGCGCAAATTTTGTCGACAACAGACATAGAGCTTGCTAATAAACTAGATGCTAGACGCGAGGCGACGAAGCAACAAGTATTGGAAAGCACAGGTGACTTAGTGTGACGAAAATTATTTATCCAGGACAAACGATAGGTATTATCGGAGGAGGACAGCTTGGCCGTATGATGGCACTTGCTGCAAAGGAAGCAGGATTTAAAATAGCTGTTCTTGAGCCGACAATGGATTCACCATGTGGACAGGTTGCAGATATCCGAATTGTGGCACCTTATGATGATGAAGCTGCATTAGAGGAACTTGCAGAAGTCAGTGACGTTATTACGTATGAGTTTGAAAATATCGATTACGATGGTTTAAAACGATTAACTCAAATGGCTTACGTACCACAAGGAGCTGAATTAGTACGCATTACACAAAACCGCGTGACTGAGAAGGAAGCAATTGTGAAAGCTGGCTGTCCAGTAGCTCCTTATATAGTAGCTAATACATACGAGGAATTGGTCGCGAGTATTGACAAGATCAGTTATCCGTGTATCGTAAAAACTGCAAGAGGTGGCTATGATGGCAAAGGGCAGCAGCTTCTAAATTCAGCAGCGGATTTACCATTAGCAGAAGGGCTTTTCGCTCATTCACAATGTATTGCTGAAGGGTTTGTACCTTTTGTGAAAGAAGTATCAGTTATTGTACAGCGAAACGGTGACGGAGAATTATATTGTCAGCCTGTTGGTGAAAATATTCATGTTCATCATATTTTACACGAAACAATTGTACCTGCTCGTATCGAAAAGATGACAGCACAGTCTGCTGAGCAAGAGGCTATAAAAATAGCTGATTACTTAAATTTAGTAGGGACACTGGCGGTAGAAATGTTCGTTTTAGAAAACGGCGAAATTATTATTAATGAACTAGCACCGAGACCACATAATTCTGGTCACTATTCAATAGAGGCATGTAATATATCACAATTCCATCAGCATATCCGTGCTATTTGTGGTTGGCCATTGCGCAAACCGCAACTTTGGGCACCATCAATAATGGTGAATGTATTAGGGCAGCATGTTATGCCACTTAGTAACTCAATTGCAAAATATCCTGAATGGTCATTGCATCTTTATGGGAAAGCTGAAGCTAAGGTGAACCGTAAGATGGGCCACGTAACGATTATGACAAAAGATTTAGAAGCAACATTACAACAAATCGAAAGTTCTGGCATTTGGTCAGAATAGAAGGAGATACGCAATGATTGAACGTTACACAAGACCCGAGATGGGCGCAATTTGGACAGAACAAAATAAATACCAAGCTTGGTTAGAGGTTGAAATTTTAGCATGTGAAGCTTGGGCGGAGATTGGCGATATTCCAAAAGAAGATGTAGCTAAAATTCGTGAAAATGCTTCATTTGATGTAAATCGTATTTTAGAAATTGAGAAAGAAACGCGTCATGACGTAGTGGCATTTACACGTGCTGTATCTGAAACACTTGGCGAAGAGCGTAAATGGGTGCACTACGGTTTAACTTCAACAGACGTGGTTGACACAGCCCTTTCTTATTTGATTAAACAAGCGAATGATATTTTACGAAAAGATATTGTGAATTTTATTGATATTATTGCAGCAAAAGCGAAAGAGCATAAACATACGGTGATGATGGGTCGTACACATGGTGTACATGCTGAACCAACAACGTTCGGTTTAAAATTAGGCTTATGGTATGAAGAAATGAAACGTAACTTAGAACGCTTTGAAGCAGCTGCTCAAGTGATTGAAACAGGTAAAATGTCTGGTGCAGTTGGCACATATGCAAATATCGATCCACGCGTTGAACAATACGTATGTGACAAATTAGGGCTCGCAGCATCACCTATTTCTACACAAACATTACAGCGTGACCGCCATGCACAATATTTAGGCGCTCTTGCATTAATTGCAACATCAATTGAAAAATTCGCAACTGAAATTCGTGGATTGCAAAAATCAGAAACTCGAGAAGTAGAGGAAGCCTTTGCAAAAGGACAAAAAGGTTCATCTGCTATGCCGCATAAACGCAATCCAATCGGCTCTGAAAACATGGTTGGTATGTCACGTTTAATGCGTGGTTACATGGTAACAGCTTACGAAAACGTAGCACTATGGCATGAGCGTGATATTTCACATTCATCTGCGGAACGAGTTATTTTACCGGATGCAACGATTACACTGAACTATATGTTAAATCGCTTCGGTAACATCGTGAAAAATTTAACAGTATTCCCTGAAAACATGAAACGTAATATGGGTCGTACATTTGGACTGATTTACTCACAAAGAATTTTATTAGCACTAATCGATAAAGGGTTAGTACGTGAGGAAGCGTATGATACAGTTCAACCATTAGCGATGCAGGCGTGGGACGAGCAAGTACAATTCCGTACGTTAGTTGATGCAAGTGAAAAAATCACTTCTTATTTAACGAAGGAAGAGTTAGATCATTGCTTTGATTACAACTACCACTTACAGCATGTAGATATGATTTTTGAACGTCTTGGACTTAACTAACAGTATTGAATCGATAGACAGTTAGTGCCACGACGGATGTTACGGGTTTTGAATCATACTTCAAGATTCAAAATCCATAACATCAATACGTCGAGGCGTATTTCATAATAATCTGGGGGAATGACGAAATGACGAAAGACCAACTTTTGTATGAAGGTAAAGCAAAAAAATTATATGCAACAGAAGATCCTACAATACTTTTAGTTGAATATAAGGATAGTGCAACAGCATTTAACGGTGAGAAAAAAGAGGAAATTGACGGGAAAGGCGTTTTAAATAATCGCATTACCTCATTAATTTTCGAAAAATTAAAAGCTAACGGAATTGCGTCACATTTCGTAAAACAATTGTCTGCTACAGAACAACTAGTGAAAAAGGTTGAAATCATTCCAATTGAAGTTGTTGTTCGTAACATAGCTGCAGGTAGCTTAGCAAAACGCCTTGGTTTAGAAGAAGGCACACCATTAAAACGCTCAATCGTAGAATTCTATTACAAGGATGATGCATTAGGCGATCCATTTATCACAACGGAGCATATTGATGTACTTGACCTTGCAACACCAGAAGAAGTAACAGCGATGTATGACGGTGCATTAGCTGTGAACAAAGTACTCCAACCAATTTTTGCTGATGTGGATGTCACGCTAATTGACTTTAAACTTGAATTTGGCCGTGATACGAACGGAGATGTATTATTGGCAGATGAAATCTCACCAGATACATGCAGACTTTGGGATACAAAAACAAAGCAAAAGTTGGACAAAGATGTCTTTCGTCGAGACCTTGGTAATTTAACTGAAGTATACACTATTATTCTTTCTAGACTCGGAGGCAAATAACAATGAAAAAAGTTAAAATTTACGTAACATTACGTGAGAGTATTCTAGATCCACAAGGTTCAGCAGTACAAGGTTCTTTAGCGAAAATGGGCTACGGTGAAGTAGAAGATTTACGTATCGGTAAATATCTTGAACTAACTGTCGGAGATTCTGCGCGCGATATTGATACTCTAGTAAAAGAAATGTGTGAAAAAGTTTTAACAAATGTAGTAATTGAGGACTACCGTTACGAAGTCGAGGAGGCTAACTAATCATGAAATTCGCAGTACTCGTATTCCCTGGGTCAAACTGTGACATCGATATGTATCATGCGATTAAAGACGAACTAGGTGAAGAAGTAGAATATGTATGGCACGCAGAAACAGATTTAAGTGGCTTTGACGGTATTCTAGTACCAGGCGGCTTCTCTTATGGTGACTATTTACGTTGTGGCGCTATGGCAAACCAATCCAATATTATGGCAGAAGTAAAAAAAGCAGCAGATGCGGGTAAGCCAGTCTTGGGTGTTTGTAACGGGTTCCAAATTCTAACAGAAGCAGGCTTATTACCAGGTGCTTTACTACGTAATAAAAACCTAAAATTCATGTGTCGTACAATACAGCTTAAAGTTGAAAACAACAATACATTATTCACAAATCAATATGAGCAAGGTCAAGTAATCAATATTCCAATCGCACACGGTGAAGGTAACTATTATTGTGACGAGGAAACATTACAAAAACTAAAAGATAACAATCAAATTGTGTTCACATACTCAGGAGAAAATCCAAACGGTTCTTTAGAAGATATCGCAGGGATTATTAACGAGCGCGGAAATGTATTAGGAATGATGCCTCACCCAGAACGAGCTGTCGATGCACTTGTGGGCGGAGCCGATGGTCTAGCAGTATTCAAATCAATTGTGAAGCAGTGGAGGGAAAATCATGTCAACAACTAAGTTTGAGCCAACAGCACAGCAAATTAAAGATGAAAAGCTATACGCTGGAATGGGGATGTCAGACGAAGAATTTGCAATGGTAGAAGGTATTCTAGGTCGCCTACCAAACTGGACAGAGACAGGTCTTTTCTCAGTAATGTGGTCTGAACACTGCTCATATAAAAATTCAAAACCAGTATTACGTAAATTCCCAACAAAAGGGCCACAAGTATTACAAGGTCCTGGTGAAGGTGCAGGGATTGTAGATATTGGTGATGAGCAAGCCGTTGTATTTAAAATGGAATCACATAACCACCCTTCGGCAATCGAGCCGTATCAAGGTGCAGCAACAGGTGTTGGCGGTATTATTCGCGATGTATTCTCAATGGGTGCACGTCCAATTGCGATGCTAAACTCATTACGCTTCGGAGAGTTAAAATCAGCACGTGGTAAATATTTATTCGAAGAAGTAGTTGCAGGTATTGCTGGCTATGGTAACTGTATCGGGATTCCAACTGTTGGTGGCGAAATTCAATTCGACCCTTGCTACGAAGGTAATCCATTAGTAAACGCAATGTGCGTTGGGCTAATTGATCACAAGGATATTCAACGTGGTATTGCTGCGGGTGTAGGAAATACAGTGATGTACGTAGGAGCAAAAACAGGTCGTGATGGTATCCATGGAGCGACGTTTGCCTCTGAAGAATTAACAGAGGAATCAGAAAATCAACGTCCAGCTGTGCAAGTAGGGGACCCATTTATGGAAAAACTACTACTTGAAGCTTGTTTAGAAGTTGTAAAATCTGATGCGCTAGTTGGTATTCAAGATATGGGTGCTGCGGGTCTTACTTCATCTTCAGCAGAGATGGCTTCTAAAGCTGGATCTGGTGTAGAAATGAACCTAGATTTAGTACCACAACGTGAAACAGGTATGACTGCATATGAGATGATGTTATCTGAATCTCAAGAACGTATGTTATTAGTTGTGAAAAAAGGTCGCGAAGATGAAATTAAAGCGATTTTCGATAAATATGATTTAGATGCAGTAGCAATTGGAGTTGTAACAGATGATAAAATGTTGCGTTTACTGCACAAAGGTGAAGTTGTGGCAAATGTACCAGCAGATGCATTAGCAGAAGATGCGCCAGTTTATCATAAGCCATCTGCTGAGCCTGCATACTACGCACAGTTCCAAGCAATGGACAATGCAGAACCAGTTGTAACAGATTATAAAGAAACGTTAAACGCATTGTTAAAAGCACCTACGATTGCTTCAAAAGAATGGGTTTACGATCAATACGATTATCAAGTTCGTACATCAACAGTTGTAGCACCTGGTTCAGATGCTGCAGTTATCCGTGTACGTGGCACAAATAAAGGTCTTGCGATGACTACAGATTGTAACTCTCGCTACATTTACCTTGATCCTGAAGTGGGCGGCGCGATTGCAGTAGCAGAAGCAGCGCGTAATATTGTCGCAACGGGTGGTACACCACTTGCTATTACAGACTGCTTAAACTTTGGTAATCCAGAGAAACCAGAAATTTTCTGGCAAATTGAAAAATCTGCCGATGGTATTTCAGCAGCATGTACTGCACTCAATGCACCAGTAATCGGTGGTAACGTTTCTTTATACAATGAACGTTCCGGTGAAGCCGTTTATCCAACACCAACAATCGGTATGGTAGGTCTAATCGAAGACTTAGCACATGTAACAACGCAAGATGTGAAATCAGCTGGCGATGTAGTATTTGTTATCGGTGAAACGAATACTGAATTTGGTGGTTCAGAACTTCAAAAATTATTAAATAACGGTGTCATCTCAGGAAAAGCACCTGCTATTAACCTAGAAGTAGAAGCAGCTCGTCAACAAGCATTGTTGAAAGCAATTAAAGCTGGACTTGTACAATCTGCACATGACGTAGCAGAGGGTGGTCTTGCTGTAGCACTTGCAGAAACGACATTTGGTGCACAAGGCTTAGGCATTGATGTGACACTAACAGGCTCTGCAACAACGGCTTTATTCAGTGAAACACAATCCCGTTTCGTTGTAACAGTCAAAGAAGAAAATGCAGCTGCATTTGTAGAAACTGTAAAAGATGCACAAAAAATCGGTGTCGTAACAAACGATGCGCTTGTTAAAATCAACGGTGACAACGGTGTGCTTGTAGAAGGTACAGTGGAGGAATTCCGTTCTAATTGGAAAGGAGCAATCCCATGCTTGCTGAACTCAGAGGCTTAAACGAAGAATGTGGGGTGTTTGGTATTTGGGGTAACCCAAATCCAGCACACCTTAGTTATTACGGGCTTCATGCTCTTCAACACCGTGGACAAGAAGGTGCTGGTATCGTCGTTTCTGACGGTCTACACCTGCGCGCGGTGAAAGGCGAAGGATTAGTAAATGATGTTTTCAACGAAGAGAAATTAAAAGCAGTGGACGGAAAAGCGGCAATTGCCCATGTTCGTTATACGACTGCTGGCGGTGGCGGAATCGAAAATGTACAGCCATTACTATTTCATTCATCAACAGGTAGCCTTTCAATTGCTCATAACGGTAACTTAGTCAATGCGACACACTTAAAACAGTATTTAGAGCGTCAAGGTAGTATTTTCCACTCTAGCTCAGATACAGAAGTGTTAGCGCATCTTATTAAGAAAAGCTCGCATTCACCATTCCGAGCAAAGGTGAAAAATGCCCTTTCGTTATTAAAGGGAGCGTATTCATTCTTAATTATGACCAAAGATGAAATGCTTGTTGCACGTGATCCACATGGTCTACGTCCTCTATCTCTTGGAAAACTAGGAGACGGTTGGGTTGTTGCTTCTGAAACTTGTGCTTTTGATTTAATAGGAGCAGAGTTTATACGTTCAGTGGAACCAGGTGAATTATTAATAATAAACGATGAAGGTGTAAAATCAGATCGTTTTGCAGATATGGAAAATCGCGCAATGTGTGCGATGGAGTATGTATACTTAGCACGTCCTGATTCCGATATTGATGGCATTAATGTGCATATGGCACGTAAACGTATGGGGAAACAACTCGCACGTGAATGCGCACATATTGAAGCGGATGTCGTAACTGGTGTACCTGACTCAAGTATTTCAGCAGCAATTGGCTTTGCTGAAGAAAGCGGTATTCCATATGAGCTAGGGTTAATAAAAAACCGCTATGTTGGTCGTACATTTATTCAACCGACCCAAGAATTGCGAGAACGTGGTGTAAAAATGAAGCTGTCACCTGTTGTGCAAGTTGTCAAAGGGAAACGCGTTGTAATGGTGGATGATTCAATTGTTCGTGGTACAACATCACGCCGTATTGTCAAAATGCTAAAGGATGCAGGTGCAGCAGAGGTGCATGTTGTGATTTCTTCTCCACCAATGACGGATCCTTGTTATTACGGTATTGATACTTCAACACATGAAGAGTTGATTGCTTCGAGCCATAGTGTGGATGAAATAAGAGACGCAATTGGTGCTGATTCACTAACATTCCTTTCAGTTGAAGGCATGGTCGAAACGATTGCACGTCCATTTGAGGATGAAAATAAAGGTCTTTGCTTAGCATGTTTTACAAGCAAATACCCAACAGAAATTTTCCCGGATACAATCTTACCACACGAAAAAGAACTGTTACGCTAAGTGTATGTTAATCAATAAAGCCTTGTTGGAGTACCCACATTCAAACGATGTTGGGTATCCTCTAAAGGTGAAAATGACATTGAGTTAGGATGGATATTCCCAGCATGATGTTGAACATAATTTTGTACGACTCTCTATATGTAAAAGTTAGGGTTTTGTGCTGAATTAATTTAAAGGAGGATCTCTGCATGTCAAAAGCATATGAACAAGCAGGTGTAAATATTGAAGCGGGCTACGAAGCTGTTAAACGAATGAAGTCTCACGTTGAACGTACGAATCGACTAGGCGTGATGGGTACATTTGGAGGCTTTGGTGGTATGTTTGACTTGTCAGAACTAAATCTTAAAGAACCTGTTTTAATTTCAGGGACAGATGGTGTTGGGACAAAATTAAAATTAGCTTTCATGGTAGACAAGCACGATACAATTGGCGTGGACTGTGTTGCTATGTGTGTAAACGATATTGTAGCGCAAGGTGCAGAACCACTTTACTTTTTAGATTACGTGGCACTTGGTAAAGCAGAACCAGCGAAAATTGAACAAATCGTCAAAGGTGTTGCAGATGGCTGTGTGCAATCTGGTGCTGCTTTAATCGGTGGTGAGACTGCGGAAATGCCAGGTCTTTATGAAGAAGATGAGTATGATTTAGCAGGATTTGCTGTAGGCGCTTGTGAAAAATCAGCAATCGTAACAGGTGAAAAAATTATTGAAGGTGATGTGCTTATTGGATTAGCGTCAAGCGGCGTCCATTCGAACGGCTATTCATTAGTGCGTAAAATCGTGTTTGCTGACAACGGCTATGCAGTGGATGCAGTTGTTGAAGGCTTCGAAGACTTAGGCCCAATTGGTGAAGCACTGTTAGTCCCAACTAAATTATATGCAAAACCAGTTCTTGCAACATTAAAAGCGGCTGATGTGCATGGTTGTGCACATGTAACGGGTGGCGGTTTCTATGAGAACTTACCACGTATGATGCCAGAAGGCTTAGCAACAGAAATTGACCTAGGTTCTTGGCCGGTTCTTCGTATTTTCGAATTTTTAAAAGAAAAAGGTCAGCTTGAAGATAAAGATTTGTATAATGTCTTCAATATGGGCATTGGTTTCGTATTGGCTGTACCAGCAGCAGAAGCAGATAAAGTTATTGCTACAGCAGAAGCGAATGGTGAAAAAGCATACAAAATCGGTCGCGTTGTGAAAGGCGAGGGCGTTGTATTTAACGGCTCACATGATGGGAGCTTAGTGTAATGACTGCACCAGTAAAAATTGCCGTCTTTGCTTCAGGAAGCGGCAGTAATTTCCAAGCGATTCAAGAAGCGATTGAACGTGGCGAACTACATGCTAAAGTGGAGCTTGTTGTGACAGATAAGCCTGCTGCATTTGTTGTGAC
Source organism: Lysinibacillus sp. C5.1 (assembly GCF_016350185.1). NCBI lineage: Bacteria > Bacillati > Bacillota > Bacilli > Caryophanales > Bacillaceae > Lysinibacillus > Lysinibacillus sp. C5.1. The sequence goes on along the minus strand of NZ_CP066226.1, from coordinate 4,107,694 downwards.
GCGTGCAGAAAAATTTGGTATCCCCGTCCTAGCTTTAAATCCAAAAGAATTTGCATCGAAAGCAGACTACGAAACTGCGATTATTGAAGCCTTACGTGAATGTGGTGTGCAGTGGATTGTACTTGCAGGGTATATGCGTTTAATTAGCGAAGTATTATTGGCGGCATATCCACAGCGTATTGTGAATATCCACCCTTCACTGTTACCATCCTTCCCAGGCAAAGATGCGATTGGACAAGCAATTGCACATGGTGTGAAAGTGACGGGTGTTACGGTGCATTTTGTAGATGAAGGCATGGATACAGGGCCTATTATTGCACAAGCTGCAGTTGCTGTTATCGAAGGTGATCGTGAGGCAACTGAAATGGCCATTCATCAGCAAGAGCATGTGTTATATACAAAAGCATTACAACAATTATTAAAGTAATGGATTGGTAGGTAGTTAGGTTTGGCTCATTGTAACAGGAAACGCTAATTACTCCTGTAAGATTCGCTCAAATCATGATGAACTCCGCTCAAGTAGAACGAGTCGTTCAATAAGCACCTAACGCCGCTAAATCAAGATGGATAGATAATTCGTGGCTTTACACGAGACAAATTAGGAGGATTTCGTTGTGACAAAACGTGCATTAATCAGTGTTTCCAATAAAGATGGTATTTTAGAATTTGCCAAAGAATTAGTGGCATTAGGTTATGAAATTTTATCAACTGGTGGTACAAAAAAAATGTTACAGGACAATAATGTCGCAGTAACAGCAGTGGATGAAGTAACAAAATTCCCAGAAATTTTAGATGGGCGTGTAAAAACTTTAAATCCAATGATCCACGGTGGACTATTAGGGAAATTCGATGATGCTTCTCATCAAGCGCAAATGAATGAGCATGGAATTGAACCAATTGAAATTGTTTGTGTTAATCTTTATCCGTTTGTTGAAACAATTTCAAAGCCTAATGTAACATGGGATGATGCCATCGAAAATATCGATATTGGTGGTCCAACAATGCTACGTTCAGCAGCTAAAAATCATCAATATGTAACAGTTATTGTAGATAGCAATGACTATGCAACTGTATTAGAAGAATTGAAAGCAACTGGTGCTACAACGATTGAAACACGTCGTAAGCTAGCAGCAAAGGTTTTCCGTCACACAGCAGCGTATGATTCTTATATTTCAAATCACTTAACAGAGGAAGCGTTCCCTGAAAGCTTAACGCTTACTTACGAATTAAAGCAAAACTTACGTTATGGTGAAAATCCTCATCAAAAAGCCGCGTTTTATCAAAAACGTCTTGGTTCGGATTTCTCATTAGCTTATGCTACGCAATTACACGGAAAAGAATTATCATACAATAACATTCAAGATGGTAATGCCGCACTTCAAATCGTGAAAGAATTTGAAATGCCTGCAGCAGTTGCTGTGAAGCATATGAATCCATGTGGTGTTGGTACAGGTGTAACGCTAGAAGAAGCTTTTGACAAAGCATATGCAGCCGATCCTACATCTATTTTCGGTGGAATTATTGCATTGAACATGGAAGTAGATGCGGCAACGGCAGAAAAGTTAAGCCATATTTTCTTAGAGATTATTATTGCGCCATCTTTCACGCAAGAAGCATTAGATATTCTTACACAAAAGAAAAATATTCGCTTATTAACAATTCCATTTGAGCAAGCTAAAAAAGATCAATTTAACGTTGTCTCTGTTGAAGGTGGCTTACTTGTACAAGAGCCAGACAGCTATGGCTTTGTTGATGCAGACATTAAAGTAGTGACAGATAGAGAGCCTACTGACAAAGAATGGGAAGCATTACAACTTGGCTGGGCTGTAGTTAAACATGTGAAATCAAATGCAATCGTTGTAACAGATTCTCAAATGACATTAGGTGTTGGTGCTGGTCAAATGAACCGTGTAGGTGCTGCGAAAATCGCTTTCGAACAAGCTGGTGATAAAGCAAAAGGTGCTGCTTTAGCATCTGACGCATTCTTCCCTATGAGTGATACAGTAGAAGCAGCTCATGCGGCAGGAATTACAGCCATTATTCAACCAGGTGGCTCTATTAAAGACCAAGATTCGATTGATAAAGCAAATGAGTACGGCATTGCAATGGTGTTTACAGGCGTACGTCACTTCAAGCATTAATCATCGCTATATAAAAATATACAAATAATAAAGGGTTTGTCCTAATAAGGAAAATAGTATACTGGGAGCGTTTCTAGTATACTATTTTTTCTATAAAAGCATATAAATGCTCTAACTCACATGAGGTTCGAAGGATTTACTTAGAGCAGCTTATTAGACACTCTTACTCTTAAAGAGGAGGATTCACTAATTATGAACGTATTAGTTATAGGAAGTGGCGGTCGTGAGCATGCAATTGCCAAACAATTTAGCATTTCTCCGTCCGTAAAAAAAGTATTCGTAGCGCCAGGTAATGATGGGATGCGAGAAGATGTAGAAGTTGTTGCGATTGACACAATGGATTTTGCAGGACTTGCACAATTTGCTAAAGAAAACGAAGTAGATTTAACATTTGTTGGTCCAGAGCAACCACTTGCAGAAGGGATTGTCGATTTCTTTACGCAACGTGGTTTACGCGTATTTGGTCCAACGAAGGCAGCAGCGCAAATTGAAAGCAGTAAATCATATGCCAAAGATATTATGAATAAATATCATATTCCTACCGCTGCACATGCAACATTTACAGAATCAGAAAAAGCGATTGACTATATTAAAGCCCAAGGTGCACCAATTGTTATTAAGGCAGATGGCTTAGCGGCTGGTAAAGGTGTAGTAGTAGCTATGACAGAAGAAGAAGCGATTGATGCCGTACAGGATATGATCGGGAATCAGCGTTTTGGTGAGTCTTCATCTCGTGTAGTGATTGAAGAATTCCTTGATGGTGAAGAATTCTCCTTTATGTCTTTTGTACATAAAGGACAAATTTATCCAATGGTGATTGCACAAGACCATAAACGGGCTTATGACGGCGATAAAGGACCAAACACAGGTGGCATGGGTGCATATTCTCCTGTTCCACAAATATCGCAGGATGTAGTGGATGTCGCCTATAAAACAGTAGTTGAGCCAACTGTTAAAGGAATGGAAGCAGATGGGGTATCATTTACGGGTATTTTGTATGCGGGTCTAATTTTAACAAAAACGGGTCCTAAAGTAATCGAATTCAATGCGCGCTTTGGTGATCCAGAAACGCAGGTCGTCCTTCCACGCATGCAATCCGATTTCGGTGCCTTTATGAACGCATTAATGGAGGAAAAACCATTTGATTTGCAATGGTCAAATGAAGCGATGTTAGGCGTTGTTATTGCTGCTGAAGGATATCCTGGTGATGTGGAGAAAGGAAATGCGTTACCGAACTTAGAAACACTTTCAGCTTCACATGCAGTCTACCATGCAGGTACGAAGTTTGTAGATGGAAAATATGTAGGGAATGGTGGGCGTGTTTTACTTGTCGCCGCAAAAGCATCTACCTTACAAGAAGCACAAGAAAAAGTTTATGCTGGCATTGCCACAGTTGAATGGAACAACTTCTTCTATCGCAAAGATATTGGCTGGCGTACATTTAAATAACATTTACAAATATTTTTCATAGACTTTTCATTTCTCTAAAAAGTAAGGAGCCGTCTCAAATTTGTATTGAGACGGCTTCTTTGACTAAGAAGGATTTTGTGCTTTTGTTGTAGAATTTTTACTGTCCGAGGAATGTTGGTTTGAAGTGCTGGTGTCAGATGAGTTAGAAGCACTTGAATTAGAAGCACTTGCAGTTATATCTGACGAATTACCAGTAATCGCAGAGGAGAAATCCTTCATTAGCTTACCAATCTGTTCAGAGGACATTGGATTTTGTTCAGAAGACATAGAATTTTGCCCACTGAACATACTTTGCATAGAGGTGTTCATGGCAGTTTCCACATTTGTGTTTAACATTGCCTTTGCAGGACAATATTTAAAAATACCCTCAGCCATTTTCATTGCCCCTAATGCGATCATCAGTCGACTTTTCAAACAGTTAGGATTTCTTGAAACTTTAGCGATACCAAATGCCGTCATACTTGTGCCAAGGGCAAAACGGCAAAAGGCATTTTTATCACTAAGATTTGCTTGTTGCATCATATCATTTCCTCCTTTAGTCATAGTGGAAAAAATAAAGCGGGGTGCACTTTGCTTTATGAAAGTGCTGTGTTACGATTGAAACAAGATGATTGCATAAAGCATTATTTTGCTTCATGTTGCAGATAATCTGAAATGAAGATGTACATGGCTCGGTTTTTGAAAGGCGTCAACTTGTGAGTCCTATTCAAAATGCGAACGCCAATACATCCATATGCACAATGAATGCAAAAGCGTTTATGCAGTAGTAGTATGTGAATTCAAATAGGAATTACACAATGAAATTTTACGCAAATTAGGAAGGAGCGATTTACATGGATCCAGTATGGAAAATTACGGAATTGCGTCAGCATTTAGCTGTTATAGATGGCAAAAAATCGCCTAATATTGTCTTAAAAAATGCACGTTATTTACATAGCATGCTGAAACAATGGGTGATAGGGAATATTTGGATTGCAGGAGACCGTATCGTGTATGCGGGAGAAAAAATGCCTCCAGTAATAGATGGAACAGAAATAGTAGATTGTTCGGATAAAACGATTGTACCTGGCTACATTGAACCACATGTTCATCCGTTCCAGTTGTATCATCCTCAATCCTTTGCTGATTTTTGTGGGCAACTTGGGACTACAGCTTTTATATCGGATAATTTAAGCTTCGTCTTATCTTTAGAAAACAAGAAAGCGTTTTCAATATTAGATGACTTAAAGAAATTACCGTTTTCGTTTTATTGGTGGACGCGCTTTGATTCACAAACAGAAATGGAGCAAGAGGAAGAAATTTTTTCAAACACTTCGATTTTAGAATGGTTAGAACGTGACGATGTATTGTTAGGTGGGGAGCTAACGGGCTGGCCTCGTTTACTGCATGGTGATGATTTAATGCTTTATCGCATGCAAATGGCGAAAGGATATGGTAAAAAGATTGAAGGTCATTTTCCAGGTGCATCAGAGCGCACTTTAGCGCGGATGAAATTACTTGGTGCAGATGGAGACCACGAAGCCATGACGGTGGAAGAAGTAGAACGTCGTATTATGCAAGGATTTGCCGTAACGCTTCGTCATTCTTCAATTCGTCCAGATTTACCAAATCTATTGAAAGGAATCGTAGAAAAACAACTACCGATATTCGACCATTTAATGATGACAACGGATGGCTCAACACCATCATTCCATCAGGATGGTGTGATGGATAAATGTATTCAAGTCGCATTAGATGCAGGGGTTTCACCAATCGATGCTTACCAAATGGCATCCTATAATGTTGCGCGTTATTACAATATGTCGAACTTACATGGCTTTATTGCGACGGGACGCTTTGCCTCACTAAATATTCTACAAGATGAATATCATCCAATACCGGAAAGTGTACTATCAAAAGGTGTTTGGTTAAAGCGTGATGGAGAACGGGTGCATCGTTTTGCTGACATAGATTATTCAGCAATTCCTTCTTTTGATTTGGACTTTTCGCTAACCTCTCATGATTTCCAATTTTCAATGCCATTTGGAATTGAATTAGTAAATGACGTTATAACGAAACCTTATAATTCATTGATTACACGAGAAGGGCAGCTTGCAAACCATGATGAAAGTTATTTAATGCTGATTAATCGAAGTGGTAACTGGCATGTTAATACGATGATTAAAGGTTTTGCCACAAACGTTCAAGGTTTTGCCTCCTCCTATTCAAATACTGGGGATATTTTGCTTATCGGCAAAAATAAAGACGATATGCAAAAGGCATTTGAAGAGATGAAGGCAATGCGTGGGGGCATTGTGCTTGTAGAAAAGGGAGAGGTCGTAGCATCTGTTCCGTTAACTATCGGTGGTATTCTGTATCAAGGGAATATGGAGGAACTGACAGTGAAGGAGCTTGATTTAAAACAAGCATTGGCAGAACGTGGCTATCGTTTAGGAGATGCCATTTATACTTTGCTATTTTTACAATCTACGCATTTGCCGTATATTCGAATAACACCAAAAGGGATTTTTGATGTCCTGAAGAATAAATTATTATTACCAGCAGTAATGCGGTAGTTAAAGTAGTACAATTTATATAGCGCCAGAGCACCAGCAAATAGACATTACATCAGAGCGGCATTGACTAAAGGAGAGTAATGCAAGTGTTAAAATCAAAAAAACTACTAGTTGGCTTAGCATTAAGCGCCTTGTTCATCGGTGGATGTTCAAAAGATGCATCTGAATCAGATGAGGAAGCAACGAAAGTAGATGACAAGCCAGCTATTGAAGAGCCTGCAAAGCAAGAGACATTTGTGGCACCGTTAACAGGAGAGAGTGTTGAAGAAGAAGTAACACAGCGTCCAATTATAGTGACCATTAATAATCATCCTGCCGCACGCCCTCAATCAGGTTTGGCATCCGCAGATATTATTTATGAAATGCTAGCTGAAGGAGACGTTACGCGTTTACTAGCAGTCTATCAAAGTGATTTACCAGAAAACATTGGCCCAGTACGAAGTGCACGTTCATATTTTGTAGATATGGCAAAAGGTCTTGGGGCATTTTATGTCGCACATGGCTACAGCCCAGAGGCAAAAGCGATGCTTAGCAATAATGTTGTGGATAATATAAATGGTATGAATTACGATGGTACACTGTTTAAACGCTCGAATGATCGCGTAGCTCCACATAACTCTTATATTACCTCTGAAAATATATTAAAAGGTGCTGAAAAAGTAGGCGCTTCAATGAATTACAGTGAAAAAGTGCATCAGGCTTTTTATGAACCCGATGAACGTGGTAAAATAGGCGTTGAAACAAGTCAAGTTGACATTAACTATGGGAATAGTAATTATTTCCACAATACGTATGTGTACGATCATCAAACGAATCGTTATGGACGACAATCGGCAGGCGTGGAAACGAAAGATATGTTGACAGGCGAAGCATTAACATTTGCAAATGTGTTATTTTTTGAAATGAATCACCAAACAATTGATAATGTGGGTCGTCAAGATATTGATTTAACCTCTGGTGGAAATGCGTATGTATTGCAAAATGGTTATTTAAGAGAAGTAAAATGGGCTAATATCGATGGATTACCAATGGCTGTCGAAGAATCTGGTGACCTTGTAAAGCTAGTTCCAGGAAAGTCATGGGTTCATTTCGTACCAGCTTCACCAGGGTTACAAGCAATGGTGAAAACGCAGCCTTAAGAGGGAGGAAAACTGTATGCAAATCGAAAAAATTCGAGGGCATCAAACAGATCAGTTATTTAAAGCAGTACTAGAACTGAAGGACATTGAAGAATGCTATAAATTTTTTGATGATTTATGTACGATTAGTGAAATTCAATCACTAGCACAACGCTTTGAGGTAGCACATTTATTACGTTTAAAGAAAACCTATGAATCCATTAAAAAGGAGACAGGGGCAAGTACCGCAACAATTTCTCGTGTACGTCGCTGCTTTGATTATGGTAACGATACATATGATGAAATGTTAGGTCGTTTGTATCCAGATGAAAAGCCGTTTCAAGCACCAAAAGAATAGTAGGTAAGAGGCTGGGTAGAGTTTCTGCTCAGTCTTTTATATTTTTTTGTAGCAAGCCATAAGCTATACTTGTAAACGAATAGATAGAAAATGATAGGTGGTAAAATAGATGGATTATTTAGAGTGGAGACATGTGTTCAAGTTAGACCCAGCAAAGGACATATCGGATGAAGCACTAGAAAAAATTTGTGAATCTGGAACGGATGTTATTTTGGTTGGCGGCACAGATGGCGTAACATTAGATGGCGTATTAGATTTGCTTGTTCGTGTGCGTCGCTTTGAAGTACCAATAGCGCTGGAAATTTCAACAATTGATGCAGTAACGCCTGGCTATGACTATTATTTTATTCCAACGGTGTTAAATAGTGATGACCCGAAATGGATTAAAAATTTACACCATGAGGCTATTAAAGAATATGGCGATATTATGGTTTGGGATGAGTTAGTAGCTGAAGGGTATTGTATTTTAAATCCAAATTGTAAAGTTGCAGAAGTAACACAAGCGAATACCGATTTATCGACGGATGATGTAGTGGCCTATGCACGAATGGCAGAAAACTTCTTTAAATTGCCTGTATTTTATTTAGAATATAGCGGAGTATATGGCGATATTGCAATAGTACGTGCGGTGAAAAATGAATTGCAAAATACAAAGCTCTTTTACGGTGGTGGCATAACTTCTTCTAAGCAAGCTGCTGAAATGGCACAAGTTGCTGATACTGTAGTTGTGGGAAATATTATATATGAGGATTTAAAAGCTGCACTTTCGACTGTTAAGGCTGTAAAAAATGCGATATAATTAAGAACAAATGTTTGTAAGGCGGTGCGAAATGGAGCATTTAACAAAAAACTTATTAGTAGGTATGAACCCCGAACAGGAAAAAGCAGTAAAAACAACTGAAGGGCCATTGCTAATTATGGCAGGCGCTGGTTCGGGCAAAACGAGAGTACTAACACATCGTATTGCGTACTTAATCATAGAAAAAGAAGTATACCCATCAAAGATTTTAGCGATTACGTTCACGAATAAGGCTGCTCGTGAAATGAGAGAGCGGATAGATGGCATTCTCGGAAATGGAACGGGCGACAGCATGTGGGTATCAACATTTCACTCGATGTGCGTACGCATTTTGCGCCGTAATATCGAGCAACTAGGTATTTCACGCAACTTCTCAATTTTAGATTCGACAGATCAGCTATCAGTTATTAAAAATGTCTTAAAAGATGAAAATATTGACCCTAAGCGTTTTGAACCACGTGCTATTTTAAATGCGATTAGTTCAGCAAAAAATGAATGCATAACTGCAGATGAATATGCAGCGCAAATCAATGAACATAATCCGTATGAAAAAACGGTTGCCCTTGTTTATAAAGGCTATGAAAAAAGATTACGACGCAATCAGTCACTCGATTTTGATGATTTAATCATGACAACGATTACCTTATTTAAACGAGTACCTGAAGTATTAGAATACTATCAAAATAAATTTCAATATATACATGTTGACGAATATCAAGATACTAATAAATCGCAATATTTATTAGTGCAATTACTTGCGAAAAAATTTAAAAATATTTGTGTCGTAGGGGATTCCGACCAATCCATTTATCGTTGGCGAGGCGCTGATATTGGCAATATTTTATCGTTCGAAAAAGATTATCCAAATGCTAAGGTCATTATGTTAGAGCAAAATTATCGCTCTACAAAGCGCATCCTCCAAGCGGCAAATGACGTCATTCAAAATAATACAAGCCGTTATCCGAAAGAGCTGCGCACAGAAAATGCACATGGTGAAAAAATTGCTTTATATAAAGCATATAATGAGCAGGAAGAAGCGCAGTTTGTCGTGCAAACAATCCAACAGCTTATGGAGAAGGAAAATCGTTCATTTGATGATTTCGCCATCTTATACCGTACAAATGCACAGTCTCGTGTGATGGAAGAAGTGCTTGTGAAGTCCAATATGGCGTATCAAATTGTGGGTGGTACAAAATTCTATGACCGTAAAGAAATAAAGGATTTATTGGCGTATTTACGTCTAATCGCCAACAATGACGATGATTTATCGCTTGCGCGTATTATCAACGAACCGAAGCGCAGTATTGGTGCTACCTCATTTGAAAAAATGGCACGCTATGCAATTGATCAGGATCGCTCCATTTTTGATGCGATGAATGATCTAATCTTTATGGGACTAACAGGAAAAGCTGCTGCTTCAGCGGAACATTTTTATGCAATGATTAAAGGTTTTACAGAAATGCAAAATTACTTATCTGTGACGGAAATCGTGGAACAAGTAATTGAGAAATCAGGCTATCGTGCGATGTTACAAAACGAAAAGTCCATTGAAGCGGAAAGTCGTTTAGAAAATATTGAGGAATTTTTATCTGTAACAAAAGCGTTTGAAGAACGCAGTGAAGATAAGAGCTTAATCGCCTTCTTGACGGACTTAGCTCTTATTGCCGATATCGATGCGCTTGACAAGGAAGATGCATCAAAAGGAAATATTATTTTAATGACGATGCATGCTGCAAAAGGATTAGAATTCCCTGTCGTTTTCATTATTGGCATGGAAGAAAATATTTTCCCTCACTCTCGTTCTTTAGACGACAACGATGAAATGGAAGAGGAACGACGACTGGCATATGTTGGCATTACACGGGCAGAGGAACGGTTGTATTTAACATGTGCACAATCGCGTACAATTTTTGGTCGTTCAAGCTTTAACAATGCTTCCCGTTTCTTACGTGAAATTTCAGAGGACATTTTAGAGTCAATTTCCAAAGGTGGTTCAAAACCTGAAGTACCATTTGCATCAAGTAATCGCTCGTCTAGTGGGTATTCAAAACGCACACTTGGCGCGCACCAGCATACACAACCAGCAACTGCACGCCTGCAAGCAACTGGAGGCGACCAATTCGGTTGGAAGGCTGGGGATAAAGCGTTTCATAAAAAATGGGGAACAGGTATGGTTGTTAGCGTAAAAGGTGAAGGTGATAGTACAGAACTTGATATCGCATTTCCACAACCAATCGGTATTAAGCGACTATTGGCGCAATTTGCACCTATTGAAAAAGCGTAAGCGGAGGAACTTAAATGAATGAAATTGAACAGCGCATAGCGGAGTTAAATAAATTATTGCATGAATATGGGCATGCGTATTACGTGCTAGATAACCCTCTAGTTGCAGATAGTGTATATGACCAACTATTACATGAACTCATTGCATTAGAAGAGGCAAATCCTTCACTTATTTATCCTGATTCACCAACACAACGTGTAGGCGGTGCAATCGTAGAAGGATTTAAGAAAGTGACGCATGATTATCCGATGCTAAGTCTGTCAAACGCATTTAATGAAGCGGACTTACAAGAGTTTGACCGTAAAATTCGTCAAGCAATCGGCGATCACTTTTCTTATGTTTGCGAATTAAAAATAGATGGTCTTGCTATTTCATTAAAATATGAGAATGGTGTTTTTGTACAAGGAGCTACACGCGGTGATGGCGTTGTAGGGGAAGATATAACAGCGAATTTAAAAACGATTCGTGCTGTGCCACTGCGCTTAAAAGAACCAATTACGATTGAAGTACGTGGCGAAGCCTATATGCCTAAAAAATCATTTGAAAAATTGAATGCCCAGCGAGCAGAAAATGGCGAAGAATTATTTGCAAATCCTCGCAATGCCGCTGCAGGTTCATTGCGTCAATTAGATCCTAAAATTGCCGCAAGTCGTCAATTATCAACCTTTATCTATGCAATTGGTGGAGATGGTGAGGCGTACGGAATTGATGGACATGGCGAAATGCTAGATTATTTAGAAGGAATCGGCTTCCCTTCAAATAAGGAGCGTCAACGTTGCGCGTCCATTGAGGAAGTATTGTCCTTTATTGAATATTGGACAGAAAACAGACCGAATTTAGCCTATGAAATTGATGGTATTGTTATCAAAGTCGACCGTTTTGCACAGCAGGATGAACTCGGCTATACGGCAAAAAGTCCAAGATGGGCAATTGCCTACAAATTCCCCGCTGAAGAAGTTGTCACAACATTACTTGATATTGATTTAACAGTAGGGCGCACTGGCGTTGTCACACCAACTGCGATTTTAGCACCGGTACTGGTAGCTGGAACTACAGTGCAACGCGCCTCTCTACACAATGAAGATTTAATTCGCGAGAAGGATATTCGCATTGGAGATACCGTCATTATCCGAAAAGCTGGGGATATTATTCCTCAAGTAGTCGGGGTATTATTAGAGCAACGTCCAGAAGATTCAACTCCTTACGAAATGCCGCCAAATTGCCCGGTATGTGATAGTGAGCTGATTCGAATTGAGGGGGAGGTTGCCTTACGCTGTGTGAATCCAGCTTGTTTTGCCCAAATTGCAGAGAGCATCAAGTACTTTGTCTCCCGTAACGCCATGAATATTGATGGGCTTGGAGAGAAGGTTGTCGAGCAACTGTTGCGCGCTGATTTAATTCATGATGTATCCGATTTATATCAGTTAACAGTGGAGCAATTAGTAGAGTTGGAACGAATGGGTGAGAAATCAGCTACCAACCTAGTGAAAGCTATTCAAGCATCTAAGGACAATTCGATGGAACGTCTATTGATTGGGTTAGGAATACGACATGTTGGAGAGAAGGCAGCGAAAATCGTGTCAGAGGAATTTGAGACGATGGAGGCGGTGATGGCTGCATCTGAAGAACAACTTGTTGCGATTCATGAAATTGGCGATAAAATGGCCTCGTCGCTCGTTGAGTATTTTGCTAATGAAGATGCCCGTGCTGTTATTAAACGACTTGCTGAAGCGGGTGTCAATATGACATATAAAGGCAAAAAGGTAGAAGTAATCGTAGGAGACAATCCATTTGCAGGGAAAACAATCGTATTAACTGGTAAACTTGAGCAATTGACACGGAACGATGCAAAGGCGAAAATAGAAGAGTTAGGTGGAATTGTCACAGGCAGTGTTAGTAAGAAAACAGACCTTGTTATTGCTGGTTCGGATGCAGGTTCCAAACTAACGAAAGCACAACAACTAGGCATTGAAATTTGGAACGAAGATGACCTAATTGAGCAACTGACTTAACATCATTTAAAGTAAAGTTTCATAACGCAAGAAAACAGTAAAGCATGAAGAATATTTGCGTCCAAAAATTAGTGGTGTCAAATATAATTTGTCCAAGACGAATCTGATATTAGTAAAGGGGTACTAACATAATGAAGTCATTTCGACTCATTCCAGCAATTGTAGCTGCTGCAATGCTAGTCGGCTGTGTGCCTTCGAATAAGAAGGAGACAGAGCTTACACAGGAAACGCAACAGGAAAAAGCGGAAACAACGATTATTCCTAGTCTACAGATTGATGAATCTTTTTATAAAACACTCATTCCATATAAAGAAAGTGCAAGCCGTGGATTAGTAGTTTCAAATATTTACACGAAGTATGATATGAAGGAAGTTGAAACAGGGTTAATGCGTCTTTCTCAAAATGAGTTTGACACAGAAAATTATTACTTCCAAGAAGGGCAATATTTAGCTGAAAGCACAGTAAGCTCCTGGTTAGCGCGTAGTTCACAAACGGAGGATGGTTTAAATCCTCCGACAACAGACGCTATGACGCCAGAAGAACGTGCAACAAAAGCACCTGTTTATTTAGCCCATATTGTCGAGCAAAACTACTTAAAGAAAACGGATGATAACAAAGTAAAACTAGGTGGTATTTCAATCGGGCTTGCTTTGAATTCTATTTATTATTATCAGAAAGAACAATATGGGGAGTATTACGAGGAGCCTATTCCGGAGTCTGCTCTTATTGAACAAGGCAAAAAGATGGCGGCTGAAATCGTTTCCCGTATGCGTACACGTGATGAACTAAAAGATGTACCAATTGTCGTTGGGCTATTTAAACAGCGAGCGCGCAATGAAATAATTCCAGGTACGTATTTTACTTATGGTGTTTCCAAAGAAGGGCAAAATGATATTGGCGATTGGCAGGCGCTAGATGAAGAATATGTGATGTTCCCTACAGATGACACACATGATGCTTATCGAGATGTAAGTAATAATTTTAAAAACTTCAAACAAGATGTTGATAAATATTTTTCTAACTATACGAGTGTCATCGGCACTGGCTTCTATCAAAATAAAAAAATACAAAAGCTCTCAATTGAAATTCCAATCCAATTTTTCGGCACGGCTGAAATTATTGGTTTCACACAATATTTGACGGGCGTCCTTATCAATCAATTTGATAATATTAATGTCGAAGTGAGCATTACATCGGTTAATGGTCCAGAAGCTTTAATTATGAAAGAAGCGAATGATAAAGACCCATATGTACACGTGTATGAGTAAACAATAGTCAGCCTTGTGCTGGCTATTTTTTAATGAAATGAGAACAAGACATAGTATGTAATAAGCCTCAAAGTACGGAAATGCGCTATGGATGATGTTGTCCATTTCAACAATAGAAGACATCATAAGACAACACTTTGTCATAGTAGTGAAAGTTTCTATATTTTTGGTGAAAGTTGTGATTTTTAGTAGGAAAAATGTTATGATAATGGGCATGGTTAACTTTATTCAACCCTATTGTTATCAATAAAAACAATGAATTGGATAGTATTCGGAGGTGTGAACAATGGCAAAATTAACAAAAGAAGAGGTTAAGCACGTTGCGAATTTAGCACGTCTTGCAATTACAGAAGAAGAAGCGGAAAAATTTGCTGAGCAACTTGGGAAAATTACTGACTTTGCAGAGCAGTTAAACGAGTTAGATACTACAAATGTTGAACCAACAACACACGTTTTACCATTAGTAAACGTAATGCGTGAAGACGTGGCAACTAAAGGTTTAGACCGCGATGTAATGATGTTAAATGTAAAAGAACAAGAAGATGGTCAAGTAAAAGTACCAGCTATCATGTAATACTAAAACATAGGAGGATTCCTCATGACGTTATTTGAACGTTCAGCAAAGGAGCTACAAGCTGATATTAAAGCTGGTAAGCTAACAATCGCTGACTTAACAAAAGAAGCATATGAACGAGTGGCAAAGCTTGACGGCGATGTACAAGCTTTCCTTGCTTCAAACGAAGAAAAAGCAACTGCACAAGCAGCTGAAATGGACAAAGTACCATTTGAAAAACGTGGACCACTTTTTGGTCTTCCTATTGGCGTGAAAGACAATATCGTAACAGAAGGCTTAGAAACAACATGTGCTTCTAAAATTCTTGAAGGATTTATGCCAATATACGATGCAACTGTTGTAAATAAGCTACGCGAAGCTGGCATGATTACAATCGGAAAATTAAACATGGATGAGTTTGCAATGGGTTCTTCAAATGAAAACTCATACTATAAAACAACAAAAAATCCATGGAACTTGAACCACGTACCAGGTGGCTCATCAGGTGCATCTGCAGCAGCAGTAGCAGCAGGAGAAGTGCCATTTTCACTTGGTTCAGATACAGGTGGCTCAATCCGCCAACCTGCAGCATATTGCGGTGTCGTAGGGATGAAACCTACATATGGTCGTGTATCTCGTTTTGGACTTGTAGCATTTGCTTCTTCGTTAGACCAAATCGGACCAATTACACGTAATGTTGAAGACAATGCGCTTCTATTAGAAGCTATTTCAGGCTTAGACCCTAACGATTCAACTTCAGCAAATGTAGAAGTACCAAACTTCGCAGCAGCACTAACTGGCGATGTGAAAGGCTTACGTATTGCTGTACCAAAAGAATTTTTAGGTGAAGGTGTTGGCGAAGCAGCACGTCAATCTGTACTGGATGCATTAGAAGTACTAAAAGGCTTAGGTGCAACAGTAGAAGAAGTACCACTTCCTCATTCTAAATATGCACTTGCAGCTTACTATATCCTATCTTCTTCTGAAGCTTCATCAAACCTTTCTCGTTTCGATGGGATCCGTTACGGCTTCCGTGCTGACAACGTGACGAATTTAATGGACCTTTACAAAGAAACACGTGCGCAAGGCTTTGGTGATGAAGTAAAACGTCGTATCATGCTAGGAACATATTCTCTTAGCGCAGGTACTTATGACGCTTACTACAAAAAAGCGCAACAAGCACGTACACTTATCAAAGCAGACTACGACAAAGTATTCGAAGACTTTGATGTAATCATTGGACCTACTGCACCAACACCAGCATTTAAAATTGGTGAAAATGTAGATGATCCGATGACGATGTATGCTAACGATATTTTAACAATTCCTATGAACTTAGCAGGTGTGCCAGCCATTTCAATTCCATGTGGT
Source organism: Lysinibacillus sp. C5.1 (assembly GCF_016350185.1). NCBI lineage: Bacteria > Bacillati > Bacillota > Bacilli > Caryophanales > Bacillaceae > Lysinibacillus > Lysinibacillus sp. C5.1. The sequence goes on along the minus strand of NZ_CP066226.1, from coordinate 4,091,765 downwards.
TTTGAAAATGGTTTACCATTAGGCTTGCAAATTATCGGTAAATACTTCGATGAAGCAACAATTTACCGAGTAGCGCATGCGTTCGAGCAAGCTACTGCGTTCCATAAAGAAGTTCCTCAAATTTGGGAGGGAAAATAACATGAACTTTGAAACAGTCATTGGTTTAGAAGTACACGTTGAGTTAAAAACAAACTCAAAAATCTTCTCGCCAGCGCCAGCTCACTTCGGTGCTGAACCAAATACAAACACAACAGTAATCGACCTAGGCTACCCTGGTGTCCTACCTGTCTTAAATAAAAACGTTGTAGATTTCGCAATGCGTGCAGCACTTGCATTAAACATGGAAATCGAACAAGAAACAAAATTTGACCGTAAAAACTACTTCTATCCAGATAATCCGAAAGCTTATCAAATTTCACAATTCGATAAGCCAATCGGTAAAAACGGTTGGATTGATATTGAAGTAGATGGTTATACAAAACGTATCGGTATTACACGTCTTCATATGGAAGAAGATGCTGGTAAACTAACGCATGCTGGTGACCACTCACTTGTGGACTTTAACCGTCAAGGGACGCCACTTGTAGAAATCGTGTCTGAGCCAGATATTCGCACAGCAAATGAAGCGTATGCCTACCTTGAAAAATTAAAATCCATTATCCAATATACAGATGTTTCAGACTGTAAAATGGAAGAAGGTTCACTGCGCTGTGATGCCAACATTTCGATTCGCCCATATGGTCAAGAGGAATTCGGTACAAAAACAGAGCTTAAAAACCTGAACTCATTCAACTACGTACGTCGTGGGATTGAGCACGAAGAGTTACGCCAAGCGGACGTATTACTTTCAGGTGGCGTGATTGATCAAGAAACGCGTCGCTTTGATGAAAAAACAGGTAAAACAATTTTAATGCGCGTGAAAGAAGGAACAGATGATTATCGTTACTTCCCAGAGCCTGACTTGGTGCGTCTGTCAATCGACGATGAATGGTTAGAGCGCGTTAAATCAGAAATTCCTGAACTGCCAGATGCTCGTAAAAAACGCTATGTTGAAGAATTAGGCTTAACACCTTATGACGCGGGCGTGCTTGTTATTTCTAAAGAAATTTCGGATTTCTTTGAAGCGATGGTAGCTGATGGTGCAGATGCAAAACTTTCAGCTAACTGGTTAATGGGCGATGTTTCAGCTTATTTAAATGCTGAACAAAAAGATTTAAAAGATACAGCATTAACACCAGAAAACCTTGCTGGTATGGTGAAGTTAATTACGGACGGTACAATTTCTTCTAAAATCGGTAAAAAAGTATTTGCTGAATTAGTAGAAAATGGCGGTTCAGCTGAAGACATTGTAAAAGCAAAAGGTTTAGTTCAAATTTCAGATGAGAGTGCCTTATTAGCAATTGTTACAGAAGTATTAGATAACAATGCACAATCAATCGAGGACTTTAAAAATGGTAAGGATCGTGCAATTGGCTTCTTAGTCGGTCAAATTATGAAAGCGACAAAAGGCCAAGCGAACCCACCAATGGTTAATAAATTATTACAACAAGAAATTGCTAAACGCTAATTTTTTGCTATTACAACGAGTCAAGAAAGTGTCTTCACTTTCTTGGCTTTTTAAATGTAAAGACTGTACATACTAACAAAAAGTAGCACTTAATAGTTGTCTAAAAAGAGTATTCATAGCAAAATATAGAATAGAAACAATCACATCACTTAAAAAGGGGATAGTATATGAAAACTGAGCAACAATATTTTGAAGAAGCCATTTCAATTCAACAATATATGGATCAGATGACGACGCTAAAAGAAGATAGCTTTCTAATTTATGATGGTTTTGAAGTGCCAACAAACGATGGTTTTGTAACGTTACTGAAGGACAAGCAACCTAAAATTTTAACCATTACAGAAGATTGGTGCGGCGATGCAATGCTAAATAATCCAATTATTCGCCGTGTTGCTGAAGCAGCTGGATTAGATATGCGTACAGTTTTCCGTGATGCAGATACAGATTTAATCGACCGTTATTTAACAAATGGTGGACGCGCGATTCCGATGTATATTTTATTAAATGAGTCGGGACAAGTGATAGGTAAATGGGGACCACGTGCGCCAGAGTTACAGGATATTGTTGTGAACAAAAGAGCGACGTTGCCAGATAAAGAAGACCCGAATTTTGAGGAAGCACAAAAATCGCTTTACGCTGAAATTCGTGAAGACAATATTACTAACAAAACAAATTGGACTTATGTATATGAAGATTTCAAAAAACATGTAACAGCAGCATTACAAAAATAAAACACTTTGTTTAGCGCCAGAGGTGTTTGCACTGGCGTAGTAATAGTAGTGCAACATTTCAACGAAAAATTCGTTGAAAGTATTAGAATCTTATGAAGCAGGAAGGTATGTTATGAAACGAGCAAGAATCATTTATAATCCTACATCTGGGCGAGAAGTGTTTAAAAAGCATCTACCAGAAGTATTGGAGAAACTAGAGGTAGCAGGCTATGAGACATCTTGTCACGCAACAACTTGTGAAGGTGATGCAATAGAGGCAGCAAAAAATGCAGTAGAACGTGGATTTGATATTATCATAGCAGTTGGTGGCGATGGGACGTTAAATGAGGTTGTTTCTGGTGTAGGCCAATTCGAAAAACGTCCGAAAATTGGTCTAATTCCTATGGGGACAACGAACGATTTTGCACGTGCTGTCCATATACCACGAAATATTGATGAAGCCGTTGATATTATTATTAAAGGCGATACCTTACCAGTTGATGTTGGATTGTTAAATGGAGAACGCTATTTCATCAATATTGCTGCTGGAGGACGTATTACTGAGCTAACGTACGAAGTACCTAGCAAAATGAAAACAATGCTTGGACAGCTTGCCTACTATTTAAAAGCAGTTGAAATGATTCCATCTATTAAGGCATCACATATGCGTATTGAATATGATGGTGAAGTATTCGATGGCGATGCCATGATGTTTTTATGTGGCTTAACGAATTCAGTAGGAGGCTTTGAAAAGCTTGCACCAGATGCGAGCATAAACGATGGCTACTTCACATTAATAGTATTAAAAAAAGTAAGCTTGCCAGAATTTATTCAACTTGCAGCAATGGCTTTACGAGGCGAGCATTTAAAGGATGATCGCGTTATTTATAAAAAAGCAAGTGTCGTAAAAGTAACGACGGATAGTGAAGTTCATTTAAATTTAGATGGTGAATATGGTGGAGATGCGCCTGCGACTTTTGAAAACTTAAAACGCCATATTGAAATTTTTGTACCAATTGAAGATATTCGTGAGGAAGACCGTATTTAGATTAACAAAAAGCGTAAATTTTATTTTATAAATTTACGCTTTTTGTATTTTATTTCCATATAATGAAGGGTTGTGAACGAATTAAGAAAAATGTTTGGCAAATGTGCGTATATTACTTGAACAAAATTTGAAACCTTTATAATAGGCCGAAATATCGGACCATTATAAAGGTTTTTTTCGTTGGAATAGTGGAAAATATGGGTATGGGAAAGGGAAAGGAAGTGGTGCAGTTGTATAAGTCACAGGAAAAAAAGCTTATTTGGTTAAGTTTTGGTGTTGCAATTATCATGCTACTTTCCATACTTGGAAGAATATTTGGAAGTTAGGAGGGCAATGAGATGATTAATGAATCAGCAGTCTTTTGGAGTCGTGCGTTAACGGAGCTTACGTTATCATTCCACATCATTTATGCAACGATTGGTGTCGGTGTGCCGTTAATGATCATGATTGCACAATGGACTGGATATAAAAAGAATGATGAACATTATATTTTGATGGCGCGACGTTGGGCACGAGGTTTCGTCATTACCGTTGCTGTAGGAGTCGTAACAGGAACAGCTATTGGATTGCAATTATCGTTACTATGGCCGAATTTTATGCAACTTGCAGGGCAAACGATAGCATTACCGCTCTTTATGGAAACCTTTGCATTTTTCTTTGAAGCCATTTTCTTAGGAATTTATTTATATACATGGGATCGCTTTGATAGCCAGAAAAAGCATATGTTACTCCTAATACCTGTTGCAGTTGGTGCATCCATGTCAGCTGTCTTTATTACAATGGTAAATGCCTTTATGAACGCACCTCAAGGCTTTGATATTGTGGACGGACAGCTTGTGAATATTCAACCATTTCTAGCAATGTTTAACCCGGCTATGCCAACAAAAGTTGCGCATGTTCTCGTAACAGCCTATATGACATCAGCATTCGTCTTGGCAGCCATTGCAGGCTACCGTATGCTCAAAGGCTCAGATCATGTTTACCATAAAAAGTCTCTATTTTTACTGATGAAAATCGGTTTAGTTTCATCAATTGCAGCAGCAATTATAGGCGATTTCTCAGGTAAATATTTAGCGGAATACCAACCAGAAAAATTAGCAGCGGCTGAATGGCATTTTGAAACAACAGATAAAGCTTCATTGGTTTTATTCGGTGTATTGGATGGCGAGGAAGTTAAGTATGCCATCAAGGTTCCTTATGCTTTAAGTATACTAGCACGCAATAATCCAAATGCAGAAGTTATTGGTTTAGATCAATATGCGGAGGAAGACAGACCACCACTTTATATACACTATCTTTTTAATATTATGGTCTTTATCGGCATGTTTATGGTATTAGTGTCTTTCCTTTACGTAGTAGGGAAACCACGAGGTTGGCGCTTTATTCATGCACGATGGTTTAGATGGATTATTGTAGCAGGTGCTCCACTGTCAATTATTGCGATTGAAGCCGGTTGGTGGCTTGCGGAAGTTGGACGTCAACCGTGGATATTATACGGTATTATGCGCACACCAGAAGGCGCTACAACGAGCGATCATGTAGATTTAATGATGCTGTTATTCACAGGTGTGTATACTGTACTTGGAATAGGAAGTACAGTCGTATTAGTTCGTATGTTTAAAAAGAATCCGATTGAACGTGAAATTGAAGATCGGCATACAGAAAAGGGCGGTGACATCATATGACATTAGAAGTGCTAGGAATTTCAGTTTTATGGATATTCCTTTTCGGTTATGTGATGGTGGCATCTATTGATTTTGGGGCAGGATTTTTCAATGCTTACAGTTTACTTATTGGAAAAAATCATGTCATAACTAATATTATTAAGCGTTATTTATCGCCTGTATGGGAAGTAACAAATGTCTTTTTAGTATTTTTCTTTGTAGGGATTGTAGGATTCTTTCCACAAACCGCCTTCTATTATGGAACGATTTTGCTTGTTCCAGTCAGCATTTCTTTAGTGTTGTTGGCAATTCGAGGGTCGTATTATGCATTTGAGGCGTACGGGGCACGCGGACATATTGGTTACACGCTGACATATGGCGTATCAGGTTTATTGATTCCAGCTTCGCTCTCTGTTGTCTTTGCTATTGCAGGTGGCGGTTATGTAGACATTGTGGAAGGGCAACCTGTATTGAATTATTGGACATTATATACAAGTACATTTGCTTGGAGTATTGTCGTATTAAGTATAGCGGCTGTTCTTTATATATCTGCAGTATTTTTAACGTGGTATGCACATAAAGCAACCGATGTAGAGGCTACAAATTTAATGCGAAAATACGCCCTTATTTGGGCAGCACCTTTAATGATTAGTGCACTTGGTATTATGTATGAGATGAAATCCATTAACCCTGAAAGCTATCAGCATATGGTTAATTTATGGTGGATGTTTGCTATTTCTGCCGTATTATTTATCATTACAGTGATATTACTATGGATGCGAAAAAATTACGGTCTTGCAGTAGGATTATTAATCGCTCAGTTCGCGGTAGCATTTTTCGCCTATGGCATCGCACAATATCCATATTTACTGTATCCGTATTTAACAATTTACGATAGCTTCACAAGCACGCAAATGGCCATTGCATTAGTCATCGTCTTTATTTTAGGATTATGCTTACTTCTGCCTTCGCTTTATTTATTGTTGAAATTATTCCTATTCAACAAAAATTACGTGACAGGAAAAGAAGACCATCATGCATAGGGGGATATAGGTATGGAAAAAATCGAAATATTTTATGCGCCGTTTATAGTCGTCATTATTAGTATCATCATTATGTTTTGGTGGGCACCAAAGGATGATTATGTAAGAAAAAATAAGAAAGAGAGTCGCGAATAGCGGCTCTTTTTTAGCAAAATTAGCACAACCTGATAAATTCAAGCCTTGTTCTTTTTTCCTCCGCTATCACATGCTACAATAAGGAGATTGAAATGGAGGATGTACGAATGTCAGCACCCGTAAAAAAGAATGACCAACTTACAGTTTATATAGAAGATTTAACACATGATGGCAATGGTGTCGCAAAAGTGGACGGCTATCCATTATTTATCCAAGGGGCTTTACCGAATGAAACAGCAGAAGTCCATGTTTTAAAAACATTAAAAAATTATGGCTTTGCAAAAGTCTTGGATATTTTAAAGCCTTCACCTGATCGAGTAGAAGCACCTTGTGATTATTTCAAGCAATGTGGGGGCTGTCAGTTACAGCACTTATCGTATGAAGGTCAGTTAAAGTGGAAGGAAAATATGGTGCGTAATGTTATGCAACGTCTAGGCAAAATCGACGCACCCGTTTTACCAGTGAAAGGGATGGAGGAACCATGGCAATATCGTAATAAGGCCCAAATTCCATTTTCCACAAATGACGCCGGTCAAGTGATTGCTGGTTTTTACAAAACAAAATCCCATACGATTGTCGATATGGATCGCTGTCTCATTCAAACGGGCGAGGCAGACGCAATTCTTTCTGGTCTTAAAAAAGAATTAACAGCTATCGGCATGCAACCATACAATGAGGCATCACATGAAGGCATGCTACGTCACGTCGTAATCCGTACAGCACGTGCAACAGGTGAGGTCATGGTTGTACTTGTGACGAAAAAGAAAAAATTCCCGCAAAAAGATGCCGCTGTAGCGAGCATACTAAAGCTAGTACCAAATGTTACATCCATTATGCAAAACATCAATAGCGATAAAACAAACGTTATTTTTGGTGATGAAACGATTAACCTTTGGGGCAAAGACATCATTATTGACGCTATCGGCGATGTACGCTTTGAAATTTCAGCACGTTCTTTCTATCAGGTAAATCCGCAGCAAACCGAAGTGCTTTACAAGCAAGCGCTTGACTATGCTGATTTACAAGGACATGAACGTGTCATTGATGCCTATTGCGGCATCGGTACCATCTCTTTATTCCTAGCACAAAAAGCAAAAGCGGTGATGGGTGTTGAAATCGTACCCCAAGCCATTGAAGATGCAAAACGCAATGCAGAGCTGAACGGCTTTACCAATACGTACTTCGAGGCAGGCCCAGCAGAGGAAGTCATTCCACGCTGGTATAAGGAAGGTAAGGAAGCGGATGTCCTAGTTGTCGACCCACCACGTAAAGGATGCGACGAAGCCCTTTTACAAACGATTTTAGAGCAGCGTCCTAAACGCGTAGTATACGTATCATGTAACCCAGCCACACTCGCACGCGACCTACGCATCTTGGAAGATGGCGGATACAAAACACAAGAAATACAACCAGTTGATATGTTCCCGCACTCTACACATTGTGAGGCTGTTGCGTGGTTGGCGTTAGTTTAATATACAAGGGACACATATATTATTGATTGATTCGAAAAATTTAACAGCATTCCTATAAAACTTGAAAAAGTAGATATTTTCAATACAGACCTTGATTTTGCAAATAACTTTTGCGAAATTGGGGTCTTTTTATATGGAACTTAATTGGAAAATAAGAATGTTCAGCCTATAGGATTAGTACATAGATTTCCATCCGTTCTTTCTAGGATATGAAGATTTCCTATCTTAACACCGGAAATCAGTTGCATTTTATAGGGGCTTTTCAGAAGCTTTGTGATTTGTTATAAGGCTCTAATTTCATGAGGATTTAGAGAATAATTTTTAATTTTACCTCATAATAAAATATGTTGTCAACAATAAGTTTGTGATTTTTATAAAAAATGTTATAATAGTCTTATAATTGTTTTTTTAAATCGTATTTCGAATTCCGCTGACCTTTTTTGCAGATAGAATTTGGATACGTTTTTTTAATATCCCTTATTAAGACGAAGAAAAAAATTAAAACAGTTATGTGGGCTTTTTGAGGTAGGTAGTTGAATTAAATGATTAATTGACTATCTAATAGTAACCGAGGTTTTATTCCATAAGGAGGACTAGAATAATGAATCTAATTAATAAAAAAGTTACACATAAGCGTTTTGGCATGGGTAGTATCGTTAAACATAATGAGTCCATTATTGAAATACATTTTGCAACAGAAAATAAAATGTTTGTTTTTCCTGATGTATTTGGAAAGTACTTAAAATTACATGATAAAAGTGATGCTCAGTTAATTGAAAAAATAATACAAAAAAAGGAAATTGAACGTAAGGAAGAAGAAATGAGGAAGGAAGAAGAAAAAAAACTGCAACGAAGAAACCAAAAACTTCGCTTAGAACACGAAAAACTGATGAAACATCATAAACTGCATCCAGAATCTCAAATGGTTTTTAAATGTGACACAGAAGAACAGACTAGTTCTTTGTTAGAGTGGAAGGTTTTTTCAGGCGCTATAAAAAGTGGTAATAACAAAGGAAAGCCAAACAAACCTAACCGCATGCACCAAAATAGCGCTGTCCTATTAACAGCATTAGATTCCGGCATGTCTGAAAAAGACAGACGTATTTTAGGTGTCTATATGGTGAATGAAGATTTTATCGGTAAGCTGTGTGAAGATGGGAATATTCCGGCCCATTCAAAATACAGACTCCAACTTACAGAACAGGAATCGAATCAGCTACTTTTTTGGAAATATTATATAGATAAAAAATACCCTAACAAAATGACATGGAATACAGGTAAATACCGTTATTTTGATAATTTATGGATGGCTCAAATTTTACTTGATATCGTTTCATTGAAAAGTGAACCAACAGAACGAGAACTTGCACAACAATTTTTAAAACATTTTTGTAAAATGAATCAGATAACAGTTCATGATTTACCAAAGCCGAATGGGGCATTATTGCGTATTTAGACGTTATCCCAAAGATAATAAGAATGACAGGGAACTGACATGTTTTTATACAATCTTTTATCAAAAACGAATTCTTATTAATGGGATTCGTTTTTTTTTGTATGAAATATAAATAAGACCTACTGATTTATGTATTTTTAGTTTTTGTCAAAAAAGCCACGGATGTAATATCAATCCGTGGCTTTTTTATTGAGTAGATGTAGTTTTATTTATGTTGTTCGCCAATATGATTGAAAAGGGAGGCGGTTAATTCTCTTCGGATTTGCTTAATATGCTTTTCCATTAGTTGTTTGGCTTGATTGGCATCGCCGGCTGCGATGGCCAAGTAAATTTCTTTATGTTCATCTATAGTTTCTTGCGTACGGTCTAAGTCTTTCAAGCGCTGTGTTCGGGTCACACGGATTGTATCTTGCATATGTTCGCTAAGGGTTTGAAATAATTGCGAGAAGATTGAATTATGAGCAGCGAGAACGATATTAATATGGAAGCTTAAATCAGCTTGAATGCCTAGTTCCACGTCATTTTTTACTTGATTCATCATTTCCAATGCTTGCCCAATTCGTTCTAAATCTTCAGAAGTGGCTCGTTGTGAAGCTAAAAAGGCACATTCTACTTCAAGTGTTTGGCGAAGCTCTAGCATTTCATAAATAAGTTTTTTTTCTGTTTTTAAAATGGTAGAGGAAAGCTCTTGTCCTAATGAATGGCATTCAGGTGATTTCAGAAAACTGCCACTGCCTTGTTTAATGTCTATAATTCCTTTTATTTCAAGCTTTCGCAGTGCCTCTCTAACCGATGTTCGACTTACATTAAAGCGACTCGCTAATTCTCTTTCCGTCGGTAGTTTTTCTCCAGGCTGTAATTCTCCATTTAAAAAATATTCCTGTATTTGATCTACAATAACTTGATAAGCTTTTTTCTTTGGTTGCAGCATTTCCTATGTCCTTCCCCTCAATTACATAGTAAAAGTATAAACGCTTTAATCATACAGAATTCCCACTTCGTTAGCAATGAAAGAAAATTATTAATTATTGATATTTTCTGAATATTAAGTATAATAAAAATGGTTGGACCAATTATAATATTTATGAAGATTGGTATAACCTATTCATTTATCATTCATGACTTTGGGAAAATGGGAGAAAAAAAGGGGAGAATAAAATGATGGCAAGTGTAACAAATGAACAATTGGTGAGCGCGCTACAAGGTGTTCTGTCAGAAAGCCAAGTAACGATCAATCAAACAATTTTAGAACAACATAGTAGTGATGAATCTTATCATCAAGCTAGTTTGCCGGATATCGTTGTGTTTCCAACAACAACTGAACAAGTGAGTCACATACTAACTATTGCAAATCAATATAAAGTTCCAATTGTCCCATTTGGCAGAGGAACAAGCTTGGAAGGACATGTAATTCCTTATGAACAAGGGATTACCATTGATTTTTCAGACATGAACAACATAGTAGAAGTGAGGGAGAAGGACTTTCTCGTAAAAGTTCAACCAGGGGTAACGCGTTCGCAGTTAAATAAAGAGTTAAAAAAATACGGTTTGTTTTTTTCAGTGGACCCTGGGGCAGATGCAACACTAGGTGGAATGGCCGCGACAAATGCGAGTGGCACAACGTCTGTTAAATATGGAGTAATGCGCGATCAAGTTCGAGATTTAGAAGTTGTGCTGTCAGATGGTACGGTTATTCATACCGGTAATTTAGCGGAAAAATCTTCATCTGGCTTTCATTTGAACGGTCTTTTTGTAGGGTCTGAAGGAACGCTCGGTTGCTTTACGGAATTGACGCTAAAAGTTTATGGACTTCCTGAATATGTAATGGCTGCTCGAGCATCTTTCAAAACAGTCAATGATGCAGTCGAAGCAGTCGTTAGTATTTTACAGGCCGGAATTCCAATCGCAAGAGTCGAACTGGTTGATGAACCTTCTATGAAACAAGTGAACTTGCATAGTAAAACAGCTTATGAGGAGCAACCAACGTTATTTTTAGAGTTTCATGGAAATGAAGCTGGTTTAAAGCAAGACGTTGATTTTATGAAAGAAATTGTAGCAGAGCATAATTGTCAAAATATAGTTTTTGAGACTGACAATGCAGCGCGAAATCAGCTATGGGAAGCTCGCCATAATTTAGCTTACGCCTATGTCCATGGACATCCAGGAAAAAAACTGATGGTGACAGATGTTTGTTTACCGATTTCTGAGTTAGCAGGGGCTATTGAACATGCGAGAAAAACACTGAATATGTTTGCCCTTACAGGGGGGATTGTTGGACATGTCGGTGATGGCAATTTCCATGTTCTTTTAATGATTGATATGCAGGATGCTAATGACATAGCAAAGGCGGATGAATTTAATGAATTAATTGTTATGTATGCGCTTGAACGAGGGGGAACTTGTACAGGAGAGCATGGTGTCGGTATAGGGAAACAGAAATACCAAGAGAAAGAACATGGGAAAGCACTGCTTGTGATGGAAAAGATTAAACAAGCGATTGATCCGGATGCACTGTTGAATCCAAATAAAATATTAAAAATAAAGAAATAGGGAGTGGGAATATGAAAATATTAGAAGCGATTAGTACGATAGCTGGAAAATACTTTGCGCTATGGGTCATCTGCATAGCTGTTATTGCTTTTATCATTCCCGACCCATTTTTACTATTTGGGGGCTATATTACAATATTGCTCGGCATCGTTATGTTTGGTATGGGACTAACGTTGAAAGCGGTTGATTTCAAATTAATTTTAACGAATCCAGTGCCCGTTATTATTGGTGTTTGTGCTCAATATCTTATTATGCCGCTGACTGCTTTTTCCATTGCCTATATCATGAACTTACCCGCAGAATTAGCGGCAGGGCTTGTTCTTCTCGGTTCAGTTCCAGGGGGTACTGCTTCGAACGTCATGGTGTATTTAGCGAAGGGCAATGTGCCATTATCCATTACGATGACTTCCTTTTCAACGTTATTAGCGCCAATTGCCACACCATTCATACTTCTATTACTTGCAGGTAAATGGATGCCGGTCGATCCAATGGCAATGTTTACTTCTATTATTCAAGTGATTATTTTGCCGATTATTTTGGGGATTGTTATTCGGAAATTTGCCCCACAGATTGTAGAAAAGAGCATTAACGTCATTCCTCTTATCTCAGTAGTGGCTATTATCATTATTGTCTCTGCAGTTGTTGCTGGCAATGTTGATAGCATAGCATCGGCAGGATTTATTATTTTTACGGCAGTAATGCTTCATAATGCATTTGGACTGCTGCTTGGCTATTTAACCGCGCTACTATTAGGACTTGATGAAAGTAATCGGAGAGCGATTTCCATTGAAGTGGGGATGCAAAACTCTGGTCTTGGGGTAGCATTAGCCACTGCCCATTTTGGTCCGTTAGCTGCCTTACCGAGTGTTCTTGGTGCTGTGTGGCATAATATTTCTGGTCCGATTCTTGCCACTTATTGGTCGAAAAAAACGGAAAACATTGAACATCAGCTTAGTGAAAAAATACAAGAAAGCAACGTCGAAACACAAGTATAAGAGATGGTAGACGTTATCAATATAATAAGACAAGAACGAATTCCAATTTTGCTGGAATTCGTTCTTCTTTTTTGCTCGTTATAGGTTTGTTACGATCGATTTCTTTTAGGATAAATCTTTTCACAAATAAATGTATGGTCAAAGGTTAGTAAAACTAATGTTTGCAGGGTTTTTTTATGGCAAGCATAGCAGCAGTAGTGAGAAACGAAACTTATTCTCTTGCAATATCGTCTACAACTTGACAGAAGTGCGAAAACGGGAGTATTATACATTAGCTACCGAAAAAAAGCTATAGTGAAGTAATAATTTTCCGAAATTTATACGAACAATCTAACACTAGATTTCAATTAATAAGTAATAGGTAGGTGCAGAAATGAAAAGTCTAATAAGTAAAAAAAGTGACTTATTAAACAGCTTTTTAGGGATATATATAGTAGCTGTAGTCATGTTATGGATGAAAACATACATCACGCAAACAGCACAATTTGATTTAGGTGTAGAAGGAGCACTTCAACATTTCCTTTTACTCTTAAATCCACTAGGTTCAGCAATGCTATTTTTAGGGATTGCTTTTTTAATTAGAGGAAAGAAAAGATATACATTACTGCTTGTTATTTACACGCTGATGTCAATTCTTTTATATGCTAATGTAGTGTATTACAGATTTTTTAGTGATTTTATTACATTACCGACCATTTTCCAAACGCAAAACTTTGGCGATTTAGGTGGTAGTATTCTTTCATTATTAAAACCTTATGATATTTTGTTCTTTGTGGATGTCGTTGTCATGTTTTATTTACGATTCTCAAGCAAAGTTCCAAAAGAAACAAAATCATTTGGATATAAAAAAGCAATGACGATTATTGCTTTTGCATTAATCGTATCAGTTGTCAATTTAGGATTAGCTGAGGCTAGTCGCCCTCAACTATTAACGCGAGGGTTTGATAGAAACTATATTGTGAAATATTTAGGTATGTATAACTATACGATTTATGACTCAGTAGAAACGATGAAAGCTTCCTCACAAAGAGCGTTGGCTGATAGTAGTGATATTACCGAAGTAATTAACTATACAAAATCGAACTACGCTAATCCGAATGCAAAATATTTTGGTGCAGCAAAAGGAATGAACGTAATTTATTTACACTTAGAATCATTCCAAAACTTCCTAATCGACTATAAATTAAACGGTCAAGAAGTTACACCATTTTTAAATTCATTAGCAAAAGATAATCATACATTGTATTTCGATAATTTCTTCCATCAAACTGGTCAAGGTAAAACGTCTGATGCAGAATTTATGTTAGAAAACTCTTTATTCGGATTACCACAAGGTTCTGCCTATATTACAAAAGCACAAAATACGTATCAAGCAGCACCAAGTATTTTAAAAGATTATGGTTATACATCGGCTGTCTTCCACGGTAACAACGGAAGCTTCTGGAACCGAAATGTTATATATAAATCATTTGGATTTGATAAGTTTTATGATGCAAGTTATTATGACACAGCCTCTTCAGATAACATGGCTGAATATGGTTTGTTAGATAAACCGTTCTTTGAACAATCGCAAAGCTTTTTAAATTCTTTACCACAACCGTTTTATACTAAATTAATTACGGTAGGGAACCATTATCCATATAAAATGAATCAAGACTTAGTAACAATCGATAAAGCGAATACAGGCGATGCAAGTGTAGATAATTATTTCCAAACAGCACGCTATGCCGACGAAGCAATTGAACAAATGTTTAATCAACTAAAAGAATCAGGTTTATATGATAATTCAATGATTGTTCTTTATGGTGACCATTATGGTATTTCAGACAATCATAATGCAGCAATGGAACAAGTTTTGGGGAAAGAAATTACACCATATGAAAGTGCTAATTTACAACGTGTCCCATTATTTATTCATGTTCCAGGTATGCAAGGTGGTATCAACCATACGTATGGTGGTCAAACAGACTTGCTTCCAACACTTTTACATTTACTAGGAATTGATACGCAAAACTTTATTCAATTCGGTTCAGATTTATTATCAGATGAGCATAATGAAATTGTGCCATTTAGAAATGGCGATTTTGTGAGTCCAGAGATTTATTCAATTAATGAAAAATTTTATGATAATAAAACTGGATTACTACTAGATGATAGTCAACTAGAGGCAGCACAAGCTATTAAAAAAGAAGTAGATTTTAAATTAGGCTTATCTGACAAAGTAGTGAATGGTGATTTACTGCGATTTTATAAACCAACAGGTTATACGCCAGTAGATCCTTCAAAGTACAATTACAACAAAGATGACAGTATAGAAGCTAAATAATAATTAGTAGGCAGTTCAAGATGATGAGTTTGATATCACGAAGTTTATGATATTGTACCGTTAGCTAGGACTGCCTTTTCGCTTTTTAACACGAGCTGCTAGTGCATAGTATTTCCTGATTTTAGAAGTTAGAAATCTAATTAAAGTAGGAACTGTATGAAGATAAATAACAAAAGCTAGGTTATACTATAATAATGACTTTATTGCTGAAACTAGCATTACGGTGTTAAGGACGATTCGTTTTTAGAAGTAGAAGCAATGAAGTTTTAGGGGATAAGTGAATAACCGAATATCCTATAATGAGAGGGTTTGAAGTAAAATATGACGAATAATTTTTGGCGGGATTTACCGCGACCATTTTTTGTACTTGCTCCAATGGAAGATGTGACGGATGTTGTGTTTCGTCATGTCGTAAGTAAAGCAGGTAGACCAGATGTATTTTTTACCGAGTTTACAAATTCAGATAGCTATTGTCATCCAGAGGGTCAGAAAAGTGTGCGAGGACGTTTGCTTTTTACTGAAGATGAACAGCCTATGGTTGCTCACATATGGGGAGATAATCCTGAATATTTTAGACAAATGAGTATTGGTATGGCGGAGCTTGGTTTTAAAGGTGTTGATATTAATATGGGCTGTCCTGTACCGAATGTGGCTTCACGAGGCAAGGGAAGCGGTCTTATTTTACGTCCTGATGTTGCTGCGGAACTTATTCAAGCAGCGAAAGCGGGTGGACTGCCTGTCAGTGTGAAAACAAGACTTGGCTTCACAGAAGTGGATGAGTGGCAGGAATGGCTTACACATATTTTAAAACAAGATATCGCTAACTTATCAATCCATTTGCGTACGAGAAAAGAAATGAGCCAAGTAGAAGCACACTGGGAGCTAATTCCGGAAATTAAAAAATTACGAGATCAAATTGCACCAAATACGCTATTAACAATCAATGGAGACATCCCTGACCGTGCAACAGGTATGAAGCTAGTTGAACAATATGGTGTGGATGGCGTGATGATTGGACGAGGTATTTTTAAAAACCCATTTGCTTTTGAAAAAGAGCCAAAGGAACATAGTAGTAAAGAATATCTTGATCTTTTAAGATTACAGCTTGATCTTCAAGATCAATATGCTGAGGAGCTACCACGCTCAGTTACTGCGCTGCATCGCTTTTTCAAAATCTATGTTAAAGGATTCCGCGGGGCAAGTGAATTAAGAAATCAGTTAATGAATACAAAGACAACGGATGAAGTACGCGAATTGCTCAATCAATTTGAATAGGTGCCAGTCACTCAAACAATTCTAAATTGTTTGAGTGACTGGCACGTACTACATTCTTACTACGTAGTATCTTAATATTACTTATATTTACCTAATATTCTTTAGATAATATTACTAGTGTCGACAAAAATTGACATGTAATTTATAATGTAAAATTGTAATAATGTTAGTATTATTTTAAGAAAATGAAAAGGCAAACTTACTGAAAGGTAAGGACGCAAAGCTACGAGTCTAAAATCCTATTGGGATTATGATAGTCGGGTTGCCAAAAAATAAACGATTATTTGGCTATCCTTAATTTTTATAATAAGGGTAGTTTTTATTTTCCTAAAAGGGGACAAATTAAAGAACTATAGCGTTAATAAAGTCTTGTTAGTATAGAATAGTAAAAAAACTATATGAAAAAGGAGATTAAAAATGTTAGTCGTTGATAAACCGAAATATAATATGGCGATTTATGAAGCAAAAAAAGAAGTACACGTTCAAGTTCATGGGTTTATTAAAACAGAGCTTGTAGAGGAATATATAAAAGATTTGGAAGAGACAGTGGCGAAAGTACCAAAAAAATCCTATACCTTTGTAGTTGATGCAACGTATCAATCACCTGTTCCATCTAAAGTTTCAGCGGAGCTAGGGCAAACATTAATGTTTTACGCATCACTTGGCTTCAAAGATATCTATATTGTCAATCCAGCCTCTAAAATTGCCTATGTGCAAGTGAGAAATGCTTTAGAGGGAGTGAATTTCCCAGGAACAGTAGTTGACAATGTATCACAATTAGCAACACGATAGTTTTTAAATCACTAGAAGCATATTTGGAGGAATTTATGATGCCAACATTACAAGATGTATATACATATGAAATCATTACAAAAGACCAACCAGACTTAATTGAAAAAGCGGCAACATGTTTAGCAAAAACATTTGTTGGAGTAGATGTAGCCGGTAAATGGGTGCAAGAACCGATAATCGGGTACTCCTTAAAATTACCTTATGATGATTTCTACCAATTCACGAAAGAATACATTGAAGACAATGTGCATCAAGGATACTGTGTTGTTGCGCTCGATGCAGAGCGTAATGTAGTAGGCGCTTTAGTTGGAGATACAAACGCACTGGAAATACATGAAGGTCCTATTTTTAGTGGCACGTTTTCTGATATGAATATAGTGATGGATGTATTAGAGGATATCGATGTTCGTTTCTTAAATGACTATAAACAACGTTATGGAAAAGAAATGGAAGATAATGAAGTGCTGCATTTATTTTTATTAGGTGTCATCGCTGAGCACAATCGCCATGAAATTGTACAAACGTTAGGTGATATTTTAGTTCAAAAAGCATCTGAAGAAGGGTTAAGACTGGTGTTAGCTGAAGCAACAAATCCGAAGTCAATGAGCTTGTTACAGAAGTATCATGGATTTGAAAAGTATGTAAATGTTGAAGGGGATTTCATTGTTCATAAATACGAAAGCAATGAGCATTTAAACGATATCCCAGCGACTGTAGCTGATGGAATTTATATTATTGTAAAAGAGTTATAAAACATCATAGGTAGAGAGAATAGGAGATTTTTATATCATGGATGCTATTATGCTAGTGATTATAGTATTTTTATTATGCACGTCCTTGTATTTTGCTTACCGATATTTTTCGCTTAAACGTCAGGCTGATAGTCAGAGTGAAGTGACAAACGGGGCAGAGGAATTATCTGCAAGTCAATTAAAAGAGCAATTTCATCTATACGAAAAAAATATAAATGAAAAAGGTCAAAATCTTGTTGAACATGGAGAGTATGCAGCGGAGAAGGCTGATATCGTTAGAGCAGCCATTGATGAGGTAGGAAAAGGGTTAAAAAAACAATTAGTAGCTACTGAGGAAAGTTCAACTTCGATTGAAGACATCACAGTGGCTATCGAAGAACTATCTATAAGATCAAACCAAATTTCAGAACAATCGAATACGACGTTAGAATTGACGCAAGAAGGTAACGAAAAGCTCAAAGATTCGATGGTGAAAATGGAGCAATTTGATCAAACGATTAATACAACTTTTGATGCAATCAATATTCTTGGAGAAAAATCACATGAGATTGGCAAGATTGTCAAAGTAATTACAGGGATTTCAGAGCAAATCAATTTATTAGCATTGAACGCAGCTATTGAAGCAGCTCGTGCAGGTGAACATGGAAAAGGGTTTGCTGTCGTTGCGGATGAAGTTCGTAAATTAGCAGAACAATCACAACAGTCCGCTGCTGAAGTATCGAATATCGTAAAAAATATTCAAGAAGAGACGGATCGAGTGGTTACATCCATGAAGCAAGGAACGGAAGAGTTTGCACAAACGAATACTACCATTTTAGAAATTGGTACGATGTTCGAAAGAATTGTAGAAACGACAAAAATTATTGCTGAAAATAATGCCAATTCATCTGCAAGTACAGAAGAATTATCTTCAAGCTCTCAGCAAATCATGGTGGCAATGAGAGACATTTCGTTCATTTCACGTGAATCTGTGGAAATGTTTGAGGAGCTAGTTGAAATTAGCGATGACGAATTAAGTACAATGGATAAATTAGTGCAAGAAGCAGGCAACCTTGTCAGCTTAAAAATATAGAGAAATCGGTGCCAGACACTAAAACAATTCAAAATTGTTTTAGTGTCTGGCACTCTTTCATATATTCTAGTAAAAGCTAATAGGGGTAGATATCCATGGACAAACAAAATAGCAAATACAGATGGGTAGTATTTGTTGTTGTATTGTTAACTTATTTGTTAATGGCGAGCCAACGCACAGCGCCAGGATTAATTACAGACCAATTAATGAGTGATTTTCAGGTCACGGCAGCAACGATTGGCTTATTAACAAGTATCCAATTTTTTGTATATACAAGCTTACAAGTACCAATGGGGATTTTGGCTGATCGTTACGGCCCTAATGCTTTTTTAATTTTAGGGGCGACACTTACGGGGATCGGTACAATCATTTATAGTCTTAGTACACATGCACTTATGCTATTTTTTTCGAGAATACTGACTGGAGTAGGGGATGCAACAATTTGGGTTAATATGGTGCTTATTTTGGCACAATGGTTTCATCGCAAGGAGTTTGTACGTTTAATTGGTCTGGCAGGTATGACTGGAAGTCTAGGGTTTTTATTGGCGACAGTCCCCTTCTCCACGTGGATTGATTTACTAGGTTGGAGGATGGCCTTTTGTAGCGCAGGACTACTATTGACCCTGTGTGGCCTAGTCCTTTATTTTGTACTTGTAAAAAAGCCTAAAACACGCTTTATCAACGAGCAAATTTTTGTAACCGATGAAGAACAACGTGATAAAACATCCGTATTACTGAAAAGAATATTTACCAATCCCCAAGCATGGGCTCTATTTTTTTGTCATTTTGGCGTAGTAGGAGGTTATGTAGGATTTATCAGTTCCTGGGCTGTACCATACGGAATGAGTTTATATGAAATGACACGTTCGGATGCAAGCCAATTGATTATGGTTGGTCTTATTGGGGCACTAATCGGAGCTCCTCTAACTAGTTGGCTGGCTAGCAGGCTAGATACGATTAAAAGGCCTTATATTGTCGTGCATAGTATTGTTTTACTTAGTTGGTTTACGTTTCTTATATGCAATGGACATCCAGCTTTTTTCTTGCTGTTGGTACTATTTTTTATCATCGGCTTTGGGTATGGAGCAAGTGCATTAACATTTGCGGCTGTACGGCAATCATTCCCTTTACACGAAGCTGGTGTAGTTTCGGGATTTGCCAATACAGGAGGCTTTTTAAGTGCCGTTTTGTTGCCCATTATTTTTGGTTATTTATTAGATCATTTTCAAGCTGTTTCAGGTTATGTAGATGATGGCTACTACTATGGTTTTATAGTGCCAGTTCTTTTCTCCATCATTGGTTTGTTTGGTGTGCTGTATTTTAAGGAAAAGCGTAGTATCTAAAGGTGTGGAATTGAAAATGAGAGCCACAATCTAAAAATAAAAGTTTATAAATTGTATTTATCGGAAAAAATGAAATTACTGTGAATGAATAGAAAGCTCTAGTTGTTAAATTTATTATACTAATAGAGCAGTTTAGTTGAAGAAATAGAAGTAGAAGGGTATTTTAAATAGGTAAACTAAAGTGGAAATATAGCGGTACTATATTGGTAAATTTTTTGTTCCACTTTATGTATGGAAGGAGTATTAGTGTTTTGGGAATAACAAGTATGGTCGGATACGTAATTATAGGTGCATTACTTATTCTTTTATTAGTATTCATCTTCGTCATGATAAAAGGGGCAAGAAAGTAAGTGCCAGGTACTAAAACAATTCTGAATTGTTTTAGTGCCTGGCACCTTTTATTTTTGTCTTTTTTCAGCCATTTCTACAAGTCGTTTCGTGATTTCTCCACCTACGGAACCGTTCGCGCGAGAAGAAGCATCTGGCCCAAGTTGTACGCCGAATTCTTGTGCGATTTCATATTTCATTTGATTAACAGCTTCTTGTACACCAGGAACTTGAAGTTTATTGGAACTTCGATTTTTATTAGCCATTTTTCTCACCTCCTTGTGCTATTAGAATGGTCGGCAGTTTGATTTTCATACATTTAAAAACAAGGAAATGTGCAATCTACATACTATAGGCGAGGAATAATTGCAAAGCTAGCTAAAAATACAATTTACTCTGTTATAATAAAGCCTGGCTCTTATAAATTCAGATTTTGCAAGGAAATCAAGGAGGTTTTGCTATGACGAATAATGATATTTTGATTCGTTTACGATATGCACTAGATATTAAAAATACGGATATGGTAGAAATTTTTAAGCTTGGTGGTATGAAATACACTAAAGAGGATGTATTAAACATGCTTATCAAAATTAAAGAAGATGAAGAAGATATCCCAGAGAATTACATTAAATGTAATAACAAAATGGTAGAGGCATTTTTAAATGGTTTAATTACTTTTAAACGTGGCCCTCAACAATCAAAACAAGGTCCACAGGAAGGGCCACCACCGGTTACAGGGAAAGAAAGCCCAAATAATATGCTTTTGAAAAAAGTGAAAATTGCAATGGCTTTAACAACGGAAGATATGCTTGATATTTTATATGAAGGTGGCGTAACAGTATCGAAAGGTGAGTTAGGCGCGATTTTAAGAAATCCTAGTCATCGTAATTACAAAGAATGTGGCGATCGCTTTGTGAGAAACTTTTTAAAAGGTTTAACATATAAATATAGAGATTAAGTATTAAATTGTTAAAGTGAATTGTGGTCGGATGCTTACCTACAGTAAGCGTCCCGCCTTTGTTTGTATTGGATGAAGTACATAATAACAATAAAAGCAATAAAAAATAAATTGTAAAATCACCATTATTTTCTTTGAACAGTTGATAAATGTGACGGAATTGTGTACAATGAAATTGACACAAAGTTGTCACAAATGGAAAAGAAATGTTCATGAATAGAGGGGTGCTTTTTATGATATTTTTTGATTTTATTTTAATTGCTATTTCTTGCATTAGTATTCCATTAATAGTTGCTGTTATGTTAGACATTTTTTATGCAGAACGTAAAAAAGTTCGTTTTTCATTACGCCGTACTTCTGTATGGTATATGTGCGTTTTTGCATTATCCTTTATTCCAGCTGTCTTACTCGTAACACAACTTGCATAATTGAATAAACATTTAGGGGTAAGTGTTTATCAGAAATTTAAGCAGCAATAACGTATGTTTACGTTGTCGCTGCTTATTTTTTGTCAGGACTTTTTACAATAAAGAAGAATATTTTTACATAGTAATTATTTCATTGTTTGTACATAAGTAGTAAAATAAGAGCATGGACTAAATAGTAATTTTGGAAGCTGTATTGATTATTTTTTACTATTATGTTAATTTGAGGAGAAATAAGGGCAAATCTACTGAAAGGTAGAGACGCAAAGCTACAGGTCTAAGGCAGATAACGCTATGATGGCTGGGTTGCAAAAGATTAGTAGTTATTGGGATTTATTATTTTTTTATCTTTAATAACCTATTTCTTTTGAAATAGGTTATTTTTTTTTGACCTATAAAATATAAAGAGGAGGAATTATCTATGCAATTTTTAAAAAATGTTTCATTGAAAAACAAATTATTACTTACAGTTTCAATTATTGTTTTAATGTTGATTTCTATCGTCACAACGCAAAGTATTAGTGAGCTTAACAAAAGAATGAATGTAGATTTGGAACAAGAGTTAAAAAGTGTTGGTATATTGACAGCTATGAATCTCGATAGTGATCAGATAAAACATTTATTAACTGAAAAAGGGGAAAGTAATCCCGATTTTAAAAATCTCCAAAAACAGCTAGATATGATTCAGGAAGAACAGGGGATAATGAGCTGGAGTTATATTTGGGATATGAAAGATAAAGGTGTTAATCCGATAGGGTATACATCCAACTTGAATGAGGTTTATGAAGCTGGTGAGATTTTCGAAGATTTAGCAGATGAACATGTAGCAACAGCTAAGCGTGCAATTGACAGTAATCAGTCTGAAGTGACGAACGTATTCGAAGATCAATTTGGTGCTTGGAGAACAGTATTTACTCCTATTAAAGATGATAATGGCAAAATGATTGCCTTATTAGGTATTGATTATTCCGCAGATTACATAAATACAATCATTAAAACAAGTATGACAAAACAAATTGCAATCGCAGTTGTTGGTTTGATTATTTTACTAATTTTACTTTACATAATTATCGATCGACTATTAAAACCTCTTAAGAAAGTAGTCGATGTTGCAAATCAAGTGGCAAATGGTGAATTGCAACAAGTTGAATTAGAAATTACAAAAGATGAAATAGGGAACTTATCGCAATCTATTCAAACGATGGTTACCAATTTGCAACATATTATTTTAAATATTAGAAATACATCTAATCATGTTTCTTCTGCTGCAAGTCAGTTAACTGTCAATGCAGGAGAGTCGTTTAACAGTTCTACCGATATTGCAAAGGATATGAAACGTATAAATGAGAATGCGGAAGCATCTATGGTGATGACAGAAGAAACTGCTGCAGCTATGGAAGAAACAGCAACAGGTATTCAACAAATAGCTGACTCAGCAAATACTGCTGCCGAATCATCTATAGCAGCATCTCTTGCTTCTGAACGTGGAGATAAAGTCGTGCAACAAGTTATATCCCAAATGGAGCTAATTAATGGTTCAGTAGAACAAATTGGCAAAACCATTAATGGCTTACATGTTAATACGAATAAAATTAGCGATATTGTGAGTCTTATTACAGCAATTGCGGATCAAACTAACTTACTTGCTTTAAATGCAGCTATTGAAGCAGCAAGAGCAGGAGAACATGGTAAAGGTTTTGCAGTGGTAGCAGATGAAGTGAGAAGGTTGGCAGAGCAATCCTCGCAATCAGCAACAGAAATATACAATCTAATTAGTACGATTCAATCCGATTCAAATGCTTCCATTGTCGTGATGGAAAAAGGAAAAGCAGATGTAAAAGCAGGTATGGAATATACAGATGAAGTAGGGGAAATCTTTAAAGAAATTCTTACATCATCGGAAGAAGTCGCTAGTCAAATTCGTGAAATTTCAGCAGCCTCTCAGCAAATTTCTGCTTCGTCAGAGGAAGTTGCAGCGTCTGTCAATAACATTAAACAATCAGCGGAGCTTTCATCAGAGTTTTCATCTAATGTGTCAAAAGCGACACAGGAACAATTAACGACGATGCAAGAAGTGAAAGAGGCTTCTTCTTCTTTAGGAATAACAGCACAAGAATTACAAGCGCTTGTAGCAAAATTCAAATTGGAGAATGATGAAAATGGAAAATAATTTAGCACAAAAAAATGTTCTGATTACTGGTTCTAGTAAGGGCATCGGAAAAGCAATTGCACTTGCATTCGCAAAACAAGGTGCCAATGTATTGATTAACTTTATTGGTGACGATCATGAAGCAGAAGAAGTGCGAGCACAGGCTGAAAAGCTAGGTGTACGAGCTTATAAATACCGTGCTGATGTATCAGACTCTCATCAAGTACAGGACATGTTCCGATACATGGATAGTCATCTAGGACAGATTGATATTCTTGTAAATAATGCAGGATTTGCACAAGCTTCTAGCGTGCTAGATTTAACAGACGAACAATGGGACAGAATGATTAAAGTACATCTTTATGGATGTTTTTATAATTGCCGAGAAGCAGCGAAACGAATGAAGGAACGAAACAAAGGCAAGATTATTAATATTTCTTCAGATATTGGTAGTCTAGGTTGTGAAGAGTTTACGCATTACTCAGCTGCAAAAGGCGGCATTAATGCATTTACGAAAGCTTTGGCAAGAGAATTAGCGCCCAACATCTTAGTAAACGCTGTAGCTCCTAGTGGGACACTCACAGATATCCTACAAGAATTTGGAGAGAACTATATTGAAGAGGAATCTGCAAAGTATCCATTAAAACGCTTGGCACAACCTGAGGAAATCGCAAAAAGTGTACTTTTTTTAGCCTCTGACAACGCTGATTTCTATACAGGTCAGATTTTAACGCCTAATGGTGGAGTAGTGATGAACGGATAATGTAAGAACTAAGGAGCAATAAAAATGTTGAATATTTTAATCTTTAGCGTGTACTTAATTTTTATTTATTATATTGGTTATAAGGGGTATAAACGCGTTAATACGGCAGAAGATTTAATCGTAGCCGGATGGAGCATGCCTCTCTCAGTTGTGACGGGAAGTTTAATTGCGGCTTTATTAGCCGCTCCGTTCTTTTTTGCAGCTGTCGGTTCTGGTTATACGAGTGGCGGCTTTGAGGGATCAGCGACGATGGGTGGTTTAGGGACCTGTATGATTCTTGGTGCGCTTATATGGACCAAACCGCTTAGAAGATTAAAAGGATGGACATTAGCAGACTACTATGGCTTAAGATATGGTAGTAAAAAGTTAGGAGCTTACACAGGGATTGTAATGGCTATCGCCTTTGGAATCTTTAATGCAGCAGCTTTAACGGTTGGTGGAACGTATATTATCCAGCAATTGCTACAAATAGATTTTGTTCCAGCAGCATTATTATTTGTATCGTTAACAGCACTGTATTCTGTAATTGGCGGTTTATGGGCTGTAGCCTACACAGAAATCGTACAAGGTGCGCTAGCAGTAGCTGGTATTTTAGGTATTACCATTTTTGTGTTTATTTATTATCCTGATGTGACGTTTAATCCGGAGTGGTGGAATATAAGTGAATTGTTTAATAAGGCAGGAGCTGAATTTTGGACGTTATATCTAGTATTAGCGCTTGGTGATATCCCTGCTGTTGACTTAGGTCAAAGGGTAGCCGCCGCGAAAAGTCCAAAAGTAGCACAACGCAGTATGATTATAGCTGGTATCGTTATTATAGCGATTAGTTGGATTCCTGGCATGTTAGGTGAAGCCTTTAAAACAATTTATCCTAATAGCACAAATCCAGAAACGTTAATGCTAGCATTTGCACAAGGATACTTTCCTCCTCTTTTAGCTGCAATCTTTTTAACAGCAATGGCAGCGATGGGAATGTCGACTGTTGCCGCATGTTATGTTGCAACTTCTGGTATTATCACAAAGAATATTTATTTAGACTTTATTAATCGTAATCCTAATCCTAAAAATTTATTGAGATTTTCAAGACTTGTGATTTTAAGCAGTGCAGTATTAGGCTTAATCTTGGCTGTTAGCTTTCAAAAAGTAATTGATTTAGCTTACTTAGCTTGGGACGTAATATTCGTGACGATTTTTTGGCCAATTGTCTTAGGTCCATTTTGGAAGCGGGTCAGTACGCCAGCTGTCTGGGCAAGTATATCGGTCGGGCTGATCTATTATATAATCACAACACTAACTTTTGTACCTAGTTTATCCATACAGTCTGAAGGCTTTATAGGTTTAATAAACGAATTATGGCAGGCACCTGTTTTCTCTGGAGTAGTTATTTCAGGTATAACGATTGT
Organism: Lysinibacillus sp. C5.1; assembly: GCF_016350185.1. Lineage (NCBI taxonomy): Bacteria > Bacillati > Bacillota > Bacilli > Caryophanales > Bacillaceae > Lysinibacillus > Lysinibacillus sp. C5.1. The sequence continues at coordinate 4,065,540 of NZ_CP066226.1, read as the reverse complement.
GATTGTCAGTTTGCTTGTGCCACCTTCACAACATGTGCTAGATATGCATAAAATTGAAAAAGATAAAACATTAGATAATGTAGGCAGTAAGGACGAGCTAGTGAAACAACAATAAGCTCTGTGTTAGCTTAAAAAGACTTGTTCAACAACACGAAACACTTGAGGATACCAGTGTTTCGTGTTTTTTATTATCCAAAAATGAAGCATGAAAAGAGAGATAGCTGAATAAGATTTCTACTATAGAGATGTATTTTCCCTATCTATTATTTTGTTGAAAGTGGGATAATAATGAAAACAATCTTTCTAGTATTGTTAGGTACGATATATTTGTTTTTAGCAATGGCAATGGATGCTGAATTCATAAAAAAATTGTACTTTTTAATTGGCATAACCTTAGTCATCATTGGCGTAATACGTTTTATTAAATGGAAATATCATACTTTTAGAATAATGGCGGAGCGTAAAAGTGCAAGTGAAGAAGAGTTAAAGAATATCCCTCATACCCATGGCATCATTGCAAGTGATGCTTTACATGCATTATTACTGAATGAGCAATCCAAAACACTTATACTGGCAGTTAAAGAAGATTGGGAAGCAGAAGTAGTAAAGAAAGAAGTCCGTTTTAATGAAATTTATGAGGTAGCGATTGTAGAGGACGGTCATATTGTGGCAAGAACTAGTAATGGTTTGTTTAATGACTCTTTACTAGCGGGGGACCATCATGTTTTAGTAGAAGAAGCGGAGATTGAGGAAGAAGCATGTGAGGAACAGGAAGTGTCCCAATTAGCTTTAAAAATGGTGGTAGACAATCTAAGCGATCCAATTATAGAGTATATCTTTTTAGAACAAGAGGATGGCATTTCAATAGAAGATGATACGTATATCGAAGCAATGGCGTTGTGTGAACAATGGTATCAAAAGGTCAGTATTATTATCAAGCACTATGAATTAGAGCGAGTACCTATCCGACATTGGCAATAATCCTATACTAGATGTCATCTAGCCTAATAAAAAAGCTATCACGAAGACATTCGGATAGCTTTTTCCTTGTATTAAAGTGTGAATTTTTGTAGTTGTGTGTTTAGCTCTTCAGCCATTTCAGCTAATTGATTGGCACTCTTTGAAATTTCATCCATTGTTGCAGCTGTTTCTTCAACAGTGGCCGTTGTTTGCTCAACACCAGCAGCGGATTCTTGTGAAATAGAAGCCATTTCATCAATCGAGCCATTAATCGCTTCGGAATGTTGGGAAATTTTTGTTAAGTTATTTGAAATCACATTAATATTGTTATTCATATCCTCGATCGCTTGAGAAATTTGATCGAATGTATGATTCGTTTGATTTAATTGTGCTGTTCCTTTTTTTACTTCTTCATAACCAGATTGAAGGGAATTTGTGACATTGCCTGTTTCGCTTTGAATGCGATGAACGATTGTTGAAATATCTGTCACAGAGAATTGTACTTGTTCTGCCAGCTTACGCACTTCATCGGCAACTACTGCAAAGCCTTTGCCATGTTCTCCTGCACGTGCCGCTTCGATGGCAGCATTTAAAGCAAGCAAATTCGTTTGGTTAGAAATTTCATCGATTACAGAAACCAATTTTGAAATTTCAGCAGACTGTTCGTTTAAACCTTCTACCTTTTTTACGGAATCTAACACAATGTCATTAATAGTTGCCATTTGTTGTGTAGATTGAACCATTAATGTTTTCCCTGTGTTTGTTAAATCATGTACTTGCCCCGAATGCTCTTTCAACTCAATGCCTTCTTGCGTTGTTTCATAGATATGGCGTTGGAACGTTGTCATAGTTTCAGCTAAATCGCTAGCTGTAGAGGCTTGTGTTTCTGTTCCAGTCGCAAGCTCTTGCATGGTATAGGAAATTTGTTCCGTACCTGTCTGAACTTCATTAGAAGATTGCGCTAATTCCTCACCGCTTGCAGCTACTGTTTCAGATACATTATGAATAGAGCTGATTGTATCTTTTAATTTTTCATTCAGGTCATTGGCAGAAAGCATTAAGTGACCAATTTCATCTTGACGGGTAACGGAAAACTTTTCATTGCGTAAATTCCCATCAGCTAATTCCCTCATATGATGGGAAACTACAGAGATCGGTTTAGAAATTCTACTTGCTGTAAAAATAGCGATAAGAATTCCTATAACTGATAAGATAATACTTACAATGACCCCAACGGTATTATTGCTTGAACTAGTGGATACGACATCGTTGCCGACCTTCGTAATGGCTTCGGCGCGTTTATCAGCTACTTCTTCATAGCCAGTGCGCACTTCAGTTACAAGATGATTGATAGCTGTTAAATTTTCTAACGCTAATTGTTTATCACCTTGCTTATATACTTCAAATACTTCACTATTTACTCGGTTGCTCCATTCACGAGCCATTTCTACGAGTTTTTCCCGTTCGGGCGTATTTTCATACTTTTCGACGATAAGGTTATTATCTTCAGCAATTTTACGGTATTCATTAAACGTCTCTATGTATTTTTCATCACCGGATACAACATAACTTAAGGCGGCAGATAATCGGACGCTCGTAGACATTGCTAGATTTTTACTTGCAGTTAACACAATTAAATCTTCTTCAACGAGGACTTTAGCCTGTTTCTCCATGTTTGTATTAGAAAAATAAGTATACGTAGTAAAACAAGCAAATAATACTAATAACATAATAAATGTACTTAATAAACGTGCTTTAATTGTTTTAAATTGAAATAAACGATTCATTTTTTCCATCCTTTAGCTTTTTCTTTAAAACTTATCCTACTCTATTTATTCTATTACTATTTGAAAAGAAAAGTAGAATTTTTTTGTTGAAAATACTAAAAAAGGTTTTTTGGCATAATTTAATTCATATTTTTCAAATATTTTTGTCTGTTTGCTAAAGGTGTGTATCTAATTACCTATTGTCATGGTGTTTTTAGAAAAAATAAATTTGACAATACTATACAATTTTTCACAAGTTCTATAGAGGATATCAAAAAACTGCAAGAGGCTGGGATAAAAGAGAAAAAGTGTTAGATGAACCTAATCAATCTAACACTTTTTTGCTATGCCGTTGTTGCCCGCTACGGCGGTGCTTTCCGCTCAGCACCGTAAGCCGCAACCCGCGTCTTACATTGTGTGCTGTTCTGAGCAGGATTCACCGCCTCCGCTACCAACAACTAGTGAATTTAATTTATTGTAAAAGCAAGAATAGCTATTGTCCCAGCCTCTTGCCTTGTCTTTAGAGGTATCCATCTGATTTCGCTGTGAATGGAGCGGTTGCCTAGTTCTTTACTGCTTATCTTTTTTTGCTTGACGTTCCCATTGCAATAAAGATGGATATGGATCAAATGCCCATTCTGTTCGACCATTAAATTTGTAAATGCCGTAATGAAGATGTGGAGGGAATTTTCCAGATGTGCCTTCTTTTCCATAACCCGAGCTGCCTACATAACCGAGTACTTGCCCTGGTTCTACAACATCTCCAACCTTTATGTCCTTATGATAGCTCCCAAGATGGGCATAATAGTGATAAGAATTATGGTTATCGCGAATACCAATTCGCCAACCTCCGAATTGATTCCAGCCTTTGACTTCGACTACACCATAGGAAGTGGACAGTACAGGTGTCCCGTAGCCAGCAAAAATGTCAGTTCCCTCGTGGATTCGTCTGCCTCCCCAACCTCTATTATCACCCCAAGTACCTCTATAGCTGTAATCAGAGCGTGTTGGAATCGGGAATGTATGGGCATCCAGCTCAGTCGTTTTAAAATGTTTATACAAAGTGGAAATCGTGACGATTTGATTAACGGCTTCTTCACTTCTGTAGTATTCCCATAAAGCAAGTTTAAAGTCTTCATCTGTAGAACCAAATTGACTTATATAACTGGCCATGGAGAAGATCACATCTACATCATCTGAAGGGCTTGCAATACCATCACCGTTGCCATCCAGTCCCATTCCACCAAAATAACTGATTGTTTCAGGTATCGTATCTTCCTTGACAGGATTTAATGCACCTGACCAATATTCATCAGAAAATTGAATGGCGATGAAGCCATCTCGTTTCGGGATATCTTTACGAACGGATTGAAGATTACGCTCATATTGATCGATAGCCGCTAAAAAGTGCCATGGAATTAGTAATTCATCGAATTGTACGTAATAGGACATACGTTGCTGTAAAATTTCTTCATTACTCGGTCCTTCATTTGCCAGTGTAACCGTTGGGGGAAAATAACTCCACAGCAGCATACATGTCAGAAGGAAAATTAAATAACGATTCAAAATTGGACCTCCTTTCTACAGATTAGAATAACCGAAATTTTATATTTCATAAGTCCACTTTAAATGCAGTAAATCCCTTTTATGTAGCGAGAAAAAAACTTGAACAATAAGAAGAAACTAATTCAATGAAAAAGTAATGGGTATCATAATGTATCTAACTTCATACTATGTTATAAATCAAGCCCTGAAAGAATGGAGGGAAGGCTATCAACATTTTAGATAAAGTGAAGAGCTATCGCGAAGAAGAAAATCGACTGAAGTGGGAAGGTACATTTGCAGATTATTTACGCATCATAAAGGAAAGACCTGAAGTTGCTCAAACAGCCCATTCTCGCGTCTACAATATGATTAAAAGCGCAGGTGTAGAGGAACGCGATGGGCAAAAGATGTATCAATTTTTCGGAAAAGAAATTTTTGGGCTTGAATCAGCAATTGAAAGACTGGTGGAGGAATATTTCCATCCGGCAGCAAGAAGATTAGATGTTAGAAAACGGATTTTATTATTGATGGGGCCTGTAAGTGGAGGAAAGTCAACAATCGTAACATTGTTAAAGCGAGGACTTGAACAATTCTCGCGCACGGAAGAGGGAGCAGTTTATGCAATTAAGGGATGTCCAATGCATGAGGACCCTCTGCATTTAATTCCACATCATTTACGTAATGACTTTTTTGAAGAGTATGGAATACGAATTGAGGGCAGCTTATCGCCTTTAAATACGATGCGTCTTGAAAAAGAATACGAAGGACGTATTGAAAATGTCATTATTGAGCGTATCACTTTTTCTGAAGACAAACGTGTGGGCATAGGAACCTTCACACCTTCTGACCCAAAATCTCAAGATATTGCAGATTTAACGGGGAGCATTGATTTCTCGACTATTGGCGTATTTGGCTCAGAGTCGGACCCTCGTGCTTATCGCTTTGATGGAGAGTTAAATAAGGCGAACCGAGGAATGATGGAATTCCAAGAAATGTTGAAATTAGACGAAAAGTTTTTATGGAATCTGTTGTCACTGACGCAGGAAGGGAATTTTAAGGCAGGAAGATTCGCTTTAATAAGTGCCGATGAATTAATTGTTGCCCATACAAATGAAACGGAATATCGTTCCTTTATTTCGAACAAAAAGAACGAAGCGTTACATTCCCGTATTATTGTTATGCCAATTCCATATAACCTAAAAGTGAGCGAGGAAGAACACATTTATGAAAAAATGATTAATGAAAGTGATATGGCTCATGTTCATATTGCACCACATGCATTGAAGGCCGCAGCAATCTTTTCGGTCCTAACAAGGCTAGAAGTTCCGAAAAAACAAGGTGTGGATCTTATTAAAAAAATGCGCTTGTACGACGGAGAAAATGTGGAGGGATTTAATTCCGTTGACTTAGAGGAACTGAAAAAAGAGTTTCCTAACGAAGGCATGAACGGTATTGATCCACGGTATATTATTAACCGTATTTCATCAGCAATCATTCGCAAAGAAATACCATCTATTAATGCATTGGATGTGTTGCGAGCACTGAAAGATGGTCTTGATCAGCATGCTTCTATATCTCAAGAAGATCGAGAAAAATATATGAACTATATTGCTGTTGCAAGAAGAGAGTACGATGAAATTGCGAAAAATGAAGTGCAAAAAGCGTTTGTCTACTCGTACGAAGAATCTGCCAAAACATTAATGAATAATTATCTCGATAATGTAGAGGCATTTTGTAATAAAAATAAAATATTTGATCGCTTAACTGGCGAAGAAATGAATCCAGATGAAAAACTAATGCGTTCCATAGAAGAGCAAATTGGCATTTCTGAAAATGCGAAAAAAGCGTTCCGTGAGGAAATATTAATTCGCATTTCAGCTTACGCAAGAAATGGCAAGCGTTTTGACTATAATTCTCATGAAAGATTACGAGAAGCAATCCAAAAGAAACTGTTTGCTGATTTGAAAGACATCGTAAAAATTACAACGTCTTCCAAAATGCCTGATGAGTCACAACTGAAGAAAATCAATGAAGTTGTAGCAAGGCTTGTTGATGAGCATGGCTATAACACAACATCGGCGAATGAATTATTACAATATGTAGGTAGTTTGTTAAACCGTTAACCAATGCCAGTGACAATTATGCAGGGGCGTAATGAATCGTCGGAATAGGAGTGTCCCATTTTTTAGGGCACTCCTTTTATTTCTCTAAAAAAGTTCAAGAAAGCTAACTGCTAGCATAGGATAGAAAAAGCGAATTTGATAGATGGGTGAGGATAAAAATGACTGAAAACGAAAATAAGCGATTTGTCATCTCTCAGGAAAATTGGTCCCTCCATCGTAAAGGGCACCAAGACCAACAACGTCATATGGAAAAAGTTAAAGATGCGATAAAAAACAATTTACCCGATTTAGTAAGTGAGGAAAGTATTGTTATGTCAAATGGCCGAGAGGTTATCAAAATACCTATACGCTCCCTCGATGAATATAAAATTCGATATAACTATGATAATTCAAAGCATGTCGGTCAAGGACAAGGTGATAGTAGTGTGGGGGATGTTGTCGCACGCGACGGTAGAAAGAGCAATCAAGGCAATGGCAATGGAAAAGAAGCTGGTGACAAGCCTGGTCAAGATTATTATGAAGCAGAAGTCAGCATGGAGGAAGTTCAAAATGTGTTGTTTAAAGAGCTAGAACTCCCTAATTTACAGCAAAAAGAAAAAGCAGATATTAAAACCGAAAAAATCGAATTCAATGATATAAGGAAAAAAGGGCTTATGGGCAATGTTGATAAGAAGCGTACCATTTTAAATGCGATCAAACGCAATGCCATGGAAGGGAATGCTCAAATTACGCCCATTCATAACGATGATTTACGCTTTAAAACATGGGATGAAGTGGAGAGGCCTGAATCGAAGGCAGTTGTGCTTGCAATGATGGATACAAGTGGTTCCATGGGCACTTTTGAAAAATATTGTGCAAGAAGCTTTTTCTTTTGGATGACGAGATTTTTACGTTCGAAATATGAGACAGTGGAAATTGAATTTATTGCACATCATACAGAGGCAAAAGTGGTGACAGAAGAAGAGTTTTTCACAAAGGGAGAAAGTGGCGGAACGATTTGTTCATCTGCGTATATAAAAGCGTTAGAGTTAATACGCGATAAATATAACCCAAGCCGTTACAATATTTACCCAGTTCATTTTTCGGATGGCGAGAACATTTCGATGGACAATGAGAAATGTTTAAAACTAGTGAGTGAATTGATGGAAGTATCGAGTATGTTTGGCTATGGAGAAGTAAATCAGCATAATCGTTTCTCGACGCTAATGTATACGTATAAAAAAATTGATGATCCAAAATTTAGGTATCATATTTTAAAGAAAAAAGGCGATGTCTACGATGCCTTAAAAAGCTTTTTCCAAAAAACTGAATTGCAAAATGAAAATTAAATTGGAAGGTGTTAAGCCATTCATTTCCGAAAGGAGGAGGCTGAAAAATGGAGAAGGAGCTTCACCGTGCGATTGATGAAATAACAGAGATTGCAACAGGATTTGGTTTAGATTTTTTCCCGATGCGTTATGAAATATGTCCTGCAGATATTATTTATACATTTGGCGCATATGGTATGCCTACTCGTTTTTCCCACTGGAGCTTTGGAAAGCAATTTCATAAGATGAAGCTGCAATATGATTTGGGATTAAGTCAAATTTATGAGCTCGTTATTAACTCCAATCCGTGCTATGCGTTTTTACTTGATACGAATTCACTTACACAAAATAAGCTAATTATTGCGCATGTATTAGCACACTGTGACTTCTTTAAAAACAATGTGCGATTTTCAAATACAAGACGCGATATGGTTGAGAGTATGACAGCGACAGCAGAACGTATTGCCAGTTATGAAAGAGAATATGGCAAAGAAGAGGTGGAACAGTTTTTAGATGCAATTTTAGCCATTCAAGAACATATCGACCCTTCCTTATTAAGGCCAAAGCTGTCATCCGAAGATGAGGAACAAGATGAAGAAGACGTGGTTACTTCCAAATCACCGTACGATGATCTTTGGAATTTAGATACGAAAGAAAAAGAGCAGAGACCTGTACGTAGAAAAATTAAACAGTTTCCATTAAAACCGGAAAAAGATTTATTACTGTTTATTGAGGAGCATAGTCGGGAGCTTGAGGACTGGCAGCGAGATATTTTAACGATGATGCGTGAGGAAATGCTATATTTTTGGCCGCAATTAGAAACCAAAATAATGAACGAAGGATGGGCTTCTTATTGGCATCAACGCATTATGCGTGAACTGAATTTAACAACAGTGGAGACAATTGAATATGCCAAATTAAACGCAGGTGTTGTGCAACCATCAAAAACATCGATTAATCCTTATTATTTAGGTTTGAAAATATTTGAGGATATTGAAAAACGCTATAATAACCCAAGTGAAGAGATGCGCAGATTAGGCGTTCTACCGAACACGGGGCGTGAAAAGATGTTTGAGGTGCGAGAAATTGAATCGGATATTTCCTTTATTCGCAACTATTTAACAAAGGATTTAGCCAAGCAAGAGGATTTGTATTTGTTTCAAAAAAAGGGCAATGAATATCGTATAACAGATAAAGATCATGAAATGGTGCGGGACCAGCTTGTATCGATGCGCGTCAATGGAGGATTCCCATATATCGTTGTGAAAAATGGCGATTACCTACGAAATGGTGAATTATATTTGGTTCATGGTTATGAAGGAATGGAACTAGATCCACATTATTTAGAAAATGTCTTGCCGTATATTTATCAATTGTGGGGGCGTCCTGTGCATTTAGAGACGTATGTTGATGGAAAGCCAATGCTTTATTCGTACGATGGTACAAAAAATTATAAGCGTTCTGTTTAAAGCAAAGCTTCTATCAGGTAGGATGAAACAACCTACAGATAGAAGTTTTACTTTTTTAGGCAATGAATTTGAATTTTTATTCATTGTGGTCGCTGTTAGATGGTTCTTCTTCAGGTACTGTATCTAGTAGTCCTTCTTCAACATCTTGAGACTGACTAGCGTGCGAATGGATATCACTATCGATAACTAAACTATCCCGTACCTTGATACCTTGTTGTCCACCAGCCTCATCGTTATCATCTCCAGCAATTCCACTTCTGCCATTACCATCCGCAAATTGAGAATTAAGATTTCTTGTTTGACTGTGATTTAGCGCGTTTTGCCCACCTTGGTTGGCATTTGTTCCAACATCTTTATTAATTTGACCGCCACCTTCAGCCCTTTGTTCAAAGTGGTTTTCGGTATTGCCAATATTAAATGTAATATTTATTGTGATGTTATTTTTCGCTTGTTTATTAGAACTTTCTCTTTCAGGTTCCTCCGAGTGATTCGAATGTTTTGGAGAATTATAAAAACCTGTCATAGTTTCCACTCCTTTCTTTTAAGTATTATTATTAAAGTATTAAATTATTAAAAGTTTACTTGTACGTGTAGCCTTATATTGACAGAGAATATAAAGAAAATTATTTATTGCTATGTGTGAAAGTAGTAAAAAGTCATGATAGAAACATTACATTTAGGGTATCCAACATGAATTTCTGCGCGCTATCACGAAAATTTGTTAAAATGAATAAGATTATATGAATATCTATGGAACTGGAACGGTGAATAAACGTTGAAAACATTTAAAAAGGTTTATATAGAAATAACAAGTGTTTGTAATTTAGCTTGTAGTTTCTGCCCGCCAACTGAGCGTGCTAAGGGACTTATTAAAGTTGAACAATTTAATAAAATATTGGATGAAATACGCCCACATACGAAATACATTTACTTGCATGTAAAGGGTGAACCACTTTTACATCCACGTATTCATCAGCTTTTGGATGCGGCTCATGACAAGGGCTTTAAGGTCAATATTACAACGAATGGTACGCTGATTAAAAAAAATCGCGAAAAGCTATTAGGTAAGCCTGCATTACGCCAAATCAATTTTTCATTACACAGCTTTGATGGGCATGAGGGTTCTGAAAATCGTGAAAAATATTTAGGGGATATTTTAGAATTTGTGCGTGAAGCAAGCAAATTTAATACGATTATTTCGTATCGTTTGTGGAATTTACAACAGGATCATGTTACAGATTTGGCCGCAAGAAGAAACCGTGAGACGCTTGAAATTATAGAAAATGAATATAATCTCGATTTTCGAATCGAAGAAAAAGTACAGCCTGGTAAGGGTGTAAAAATTGCGAATAATATTTATTTAAATCAAGACCATGAATTTAGATGGCCAAGTCTACTTGCTCCAGAGGATGAAGGGAAAGGCTTTTGCCATGCGTTACGCAGCCAAGCAGCTATTCTTGTAGATGGCACTGTTGTACCTTGCTGTCTTGATGGAGAAGGTGTTATTAACTTAGGCAATGTTCATGAGCAATCCTTTAGTGAAATTGTAGAAGGTGAGCGTGCCAATAATATAGTAGAAGGCTTTTCAAGACGAGAAGCGGTCGAAGAGCTATGTAGAAAATGTGGCTATCGACAGAAGTTTGGGATGGAAGGAGAATAGGGGAGGGATTAGAGTACTGTGACCGTTGCTGTCCGCTACTGACGGTAGTTTTCCGCGGGCACGACGTAAGCCGCAACCCTCGCTAACGCGCGGAATGCCAGCGTCTTACGTTCTGTGCGTTCCCGCAGGAGTCTACGTGGATTTTTACTTAGTAAAATTGTGTGAGTGACTGGCACCCAGATGCAAACTTTGCGATTGTAGTGAAGGGTTGCTCGACTCCTGCGGGATAAGCGTGAGACTTAAGACCCCGCACGTAGCGAAGCGGAGGAGGAGGCTTAAGCCACGCCCGCAAAAAAGCGAGCAACCCGTAGCGGAAATCAATCAACACTTTAAATCTTGGCAACCCGCGTTTACAGTCAAACAGCTCTAATGTTATTCAACATTAGAGCTGTTTTTCTTTGTTTGCGCATCGATGGTATTTAGAAAATCTCTTGTGATACGTACTACATATTTTACTTCGTCTAAATTGCGCTCTCTTAATAATGAGCGATGAATGTCGAGCATAAGATTTTTCTCTTCAATATCAGTAACACCCGATAATCGTTGGAAATTAAAGAGTTCTTCAGGTGCAATATCTAACGCCTTCATAAGCATTTCCAATGTACTTAACGTAATATTAGATTGCCCATGCTCAATATTTGAAATGCGACCTTTACTAAAACCTAACTTCCCCGTTCTCTCTGCAACTTCTTCTTGACTAAGCCCTTTGGAAACTCTAATGATACGGAGTTGTTCACCTACTAGCTTTAAAAAGTCTGACATATCATTCACCTCTATGTAAAAAGCTAGTGAAAAACAATGAAAATGCATATACCATTAAAGTTATACAATGTAGATAATATTACATTAAAATGGTACAATAATCACTATATGAATGCTAAGTGAGAAAATATCTACCATTTGACTCACTAAAATCAGGCGTTAACAATTATTTATGTGAGGATGGCATATTGTGAAGAATGGAGGATCTAAACGTGTTGAAGCGTTATAGACTAGATGAAATAGCTCTTATTGTTGCTAGTTTAACAACACCTCATATTCCAAATTTCTCAAAAGTAGATCAACCACTTATTACCGCAGAAAATTTAAAATGGTTGTCTCTTGGCGAAGATATTCATCGATTCTCTCAATTGGATAGTGCGATAAATCAATGGAAATGGGCGAAGGTTCCCGCAAAAACAATTGTATTTGAAAAAAATAGCCTAGATGGTGCTAACAAGCATATATTTCAATGTGAAAGTGTAGCGTATATAGCACATGACGTTGTCGCAATTATTCCAAATGAGTCCATTATTTTAAGCGATTATTTATACTATTTTTTTAGTTGGTATCAACCAAATACAGACTGGAGACAGTTACATCAGATTCTAATAGATATACCTTCACTTGACATGCAAACGAACATTGTCAAACTATTAAAAACAAGTCAACAACTATTGAAAAATAAAAAATCCTTACTAACTGCTGTAGAGGAGTTACCACTGCATATTCGTAATATTGCGCAGCAAACAGAACAACATACTAGACAGTTAAATGACGGCTTTGACCAACTACAAATGTATTATAATTTCACACTCCATAAAATTTTTACTGGAGAGCTATTTCGGTGAAACAATAAATCCTGATTGGCAAATAAAATTTAAAGTCGGTGTACACTAAAGAAGTGAAGCTTACACCGACTTTTAAATAGTTAAATTTCAATAATAATAGGCAAAATCATTGGTTTACGTTTCGTCTGTGAAAAAAGATATTGGCCGACAGCCTTTTTAATTTCTCGTTTTAAAACAAACAGTTGCTGCTTGCTTTCCTCTTGTAATTCACTAATGGTTGCTTTTACTAAGACATTTACTTTGAGGAGAAGATCCTCTGATTCTTTCGCATAAACAAACCCCCGTGAAATGGTATCAGGTTCTAAAATAATCGACCCATCTGCTTTACTAAGCGTTAATACGATAACGAGCATCCCATCCTCTGATAGTTGTTTACGGTCACGTAATACAATTCCTTCAACTTCTCCAATACCAATGCCATCTACATACGTATCGCCAGATGGAATTTTTCGCGTTTGCCTCGCTTTAGCATTTTCAATATCGACAACGTCTCCGTTTTTGATAATAAAGGTATGCCCTCTTTTGACACCAACAGATTCTGCTAGCAAACGGTGTTGGTGTAACATGCGAAATTCACCATGAATCGGAATAAAAAACTTCGGTTTCATTAATGTCAGCATTAGTTTTAAATCTTCTTGATAACCATGTCCAGAAACATGCATGCCAGTGTTACTGGATGAACCATAAATCACTTTAGCCCCAAGCTGAAATAAATTATCGACAATTCGAGAAACACCTTTTTCATTTCCTGGTATGGGAGAGGCGGCTAAAATAACGGTATCCTCTGGTAAAATCTTTACTTCTCGATGGTTGCCACTAGCTAAACGGGCAAGGGCTGCTAATGGTTCCCCTTGACTACCTGTACATAAAACAACGACGTCTTCTGGTGGGAGGTACTTTACTTCACGGGCATCTATTAACAAATCTTCTGGTATTGTTAAATATCCACGCTCTAAAGCGACATCTACAACATTTACCATGCTGCGACCTAATAGTGCTAGTTTACGATTCGTTACGATTGTGGCATCTACAATTTGTTGAATACGATTCACATTGGAGGCAAAGGTAGAAATAATTACTTTGCGTTCAGCATGTAGAAAGGCTTCTTCAATATGATGACCTACCAGTTTTTCTGATGGTGTTAAGCCCGGTCGTTCAGCATTGGTACTTTCAGAAATTAATACTAATACACCTTGTGTACCAACCTCAGCCATCTTATGAATATCAGCAAATTGATTATTTACAGGTGTTAAATCAAACTTGAAATCACCTGTGTGTACAACATTTCCTTCGGGTGTTTGAAAAACGATTCCTAGACAGTCAGGTATACTATGATTTGTTCTGAAAAAACTAACGTCAATCTTACCGAAATGTAAAGCTGAATCAGAACCAATCTCAATTAATTCCGTCTCTCTTAAAAGTTTATGTTCTTTTAGTTTTAGTCCGATTAAGCCTAATGTAAAGCGAGTACCATAAATAGGAACATTTATTTTTTTTAAGAGGTATGGAATGCCACCTATATGATCTTCGTGTCCATGAGTAACAATCAATCCTTTTATTTTTTCTTTATGCTCCTGTAAATAAGTGATATCTGGAATGATTAAATCAATACCAAGTAGGCTTTCATCCGGAAACTTCGCACCACAATCGACAATTAACAAATCGTCAGCGTATTGTATAACATACATGTTTTTACCGATTTCGTTGATGCCACCAAGAGCAAAAATAGATAATGCATTTTTTGTTACAGTCAATGTGATTACCTCCATATAAACGTATTACGATAATTTTTAGTATTGCTTAAGTCTCCAATCTTATACTTTTGTAGGTATTCAAACTCGTCAGTAAAAGCTGACAGACAGAGGATGACGCATTCGAGATTGGATATGATAAGTGCAATAATGAAGGAGTTGTTTATAATGAAAGAATTTAAAATAACCTATTTTTTTGATGAGTTGCATTATGTAAGACGATTTATCCATATAGAGTCACAGGAAAAAGCGCAACAATTGGTTGAAAGTGAGCGCGATCAATATATTACCTTTACGGATAGCAGAGGGATTTATCATGAATTGCATACAAGGGATGTTCGGGTCATTCAAATTTCCGAATATCATCGTGTAGATAAAACAGTCAAAATGTAGAACACATAATCTTTGCATGTTTACACACATTAATGGAAAAGGAGTGAGCAAACATGGACAAAGAAAATGTGCCACATGAGAAGAGAATATTTATGAATTTATCAAGTAAGGACAAGCCAGATATGGTTGATTCGGATACAATTAGCATTTTTGACTTGCATGAAGATATGCAAACGGTTGATATTATCCCAATTGAAGAACTCAATAAAAGAGTGAAGAGAGAGGGAGACGAACTGATTGAAATGCAGCCTGATGAATTATAGGAGGGATGGGTTTACTTGCATAATATAAATGAAGAACAGCTTACGGTGTCCGGTACAAATATTAGTGATGTAAAACGTAAAAATGCTCAAGCGGGTTTATCTTATAACGAAGTAAAAGAGAGATTAGCTAAAAACGGTGGGTTTGGTACTGCCATATATAGTGATACAAACAGTGAAGAAGTAAAGGCAGAAATAAATCAATCTATGCGCAAGTAATAATAATAAAGGGAGTGCGAACAAAAAATGTATGTCGCACTCCTTTTCTTGTACAGTAGAATGGAATGGAAAGGAGTGTGTTGAAGTGCAATATGAAGAACAGCATTGCCCAATATGTGGGAAAGAAAATCATTGTGGAGTAGTAGAAGGTCAAAAGACATGCTGGTGTATGACGGAAAAATTCCCAGAAGGTATCATAAAGGCAATCTCTGAGGAACCTAAAAAGTGCATTTGTCAAAATTGTTTACATACATATAAAGAGATATAGATAATCCTTGGCATTATTACCGATTTTGGTGGTACAAATGTCTATCACACAACAACCTATTTGGCATACATTACTCTGAAAGGAGTGTGTCTAATGACCAAACCAATTCCACTTAGTAATGTAACACAGGCATATTTAGAGGAAAACAAAAGAATAATCAACAAGATGATGCAAGGGATGACGTATGTCACGATAACATGTAGCATATCCGAAAACTTCATCAAACAAATTATTCCATATCAAGTAGCCGCTATTAAAATGTCCGAAAATGTTTTGCAATATACAACGAATATCCCCGTTCAAAATTTCGCATTAGAAGTGATCAAAACGCATACTGAAATAGTAGATAGTTTAGAAGCAATACAAAACAGATGCTGTATCGTCCAAAATTCAGAATATGAATTATATGAATATATGTGTACATTTAAAGATATTGCTGAAACAATGTTCCAAGCATTATGCTCACCACCAACTTCTAATAGCATCAATGTAAATTATCTACAAGATATGATTGTTCACCATCAAGCAGGTGTACGACTCGCCCAAAATGTTTTAAGATTCTGCATATGCCAAGAGTTAATACCAATACTTCAATGCATGATTCAAACACTATGTTGTCAAATTGATGAAATGCAAAAATTACTTGATGGGCTACAAGATTGCTAAATATTAAAACGCTAAAATTGTACGCAATTTTAGCGTTTTAAAATATTATAAATTTCTAAAATAAACTAGAAAAGAAATTTTTCGCAGTATTGGCAATTGGCTTCGATATAATCAATAGCTTTAGTTATAGTCGCTATTCCACTAGTGAAAACTTCCATTACTAGTCAACTGCAAATAGATTCCTTTTTGATTTAATTTCAGTAGACGTTTTTCGCAAAGCAATGAAAGCACTTGTTGTTTCTATCTAGTTCTAAACAAACGAAAAAATCATACGTCGAAGAATATTCTGTGACATCACTTACATATTTTGAATGTGTAGAAAATTGCTTCAACGTTACCAGCTTGTTAAAATAGTTTATGTAATCTAAATTTTCTGAATTTTGTTAGTATAATTTTCTTTTATTACTTGTAAGGGAATGGACAAGATTAGTAACGAAAAATAATGAGGGGGTTTATGATGACGATGTTTATGACGGATATTTTACAACATTATGCTACACAGCAACCAGATGCTATTGCGACAATTTATGCCCAACAAAAAGTAACGTATAGTGAGTTTTATAAGCATACAGAAAGATTTGCTGCGTATTTGCAACAACAGGGCTTTGAAAAAGACGATGTCATTGCATTATATACACTTAATTCTGATTTATTTTTAATTGCTTACATGGGTATTCAGTTAGCCGGTTTTGTTGTAATGCCTATTAATACGAAGTTAGCAGCACGGGAAGTAGACTTTATTGTCAAACACTCTGAAGCAAAAGGGCTTATTTATGATGAGCGCATAGCCGAAGTATTAGCAGATGTTAGCTATTCATTTCAACATATAATCGGTTTAAAGGAAATGAAAGAGGTTATCGAAAACTGTCAGGGACAAAGAACGATTACCCCATTACATGCGAATGATACGGCAGTTGTTATGTATACGTCCGGTACGACAGGCAAGCCGAAAGGTGTCATGCTAACGCATCAAAATATAGCATCGACGGCGGCTATTTGGTCAGCATCAATGACTATGACAGCTCAAGATAGGATGTTTATTTGTACGCCATTGTTTCATTGTGCGGGACTGCATGTATTTGCGATGCCGATGTTTTATAAAGGTGGAACCGTAATGATAGAGGAAAGCTTTTCACCTATAAATACATTAGAGCAACTTGCTAAAACGCAGGCGACAATATTCTTTGGTGTCCCTTCCATGTATACAATCCTATTAAATACACCTGCATTTAAGAATCATAGCTTTAACGATTTACGTCTATTATGTTATGGGGCGGCTCCGATGCCATATGAACTTGTCAAGCAAGTGAAAGAGGCATTACCGAATGTAAACGTGCAAAATTTATATGGACAAACTGAAAATT
The DNA here is from genome assembly GCF_016350185.1 of Lysinibacillus sp. C5.1. Taxonomy (NCBI): domain Bacteria; kingdom Bacillati; phylum Bacillota; class Bacilli; order Caryophanales; family Bacillaceae; genus Lysinibacillus; species Lysinibacillus sp. C5.1. The sequence continues at coordinate 4,048,179 of NZ_CP066226.1, read as the reverse complement.
CACCGGCTGCTACATCACTGTTAGACGCTGATGCATTAACGAAAATCGGTTCAGTCGGCAAACCGTTAGCACAGACAGAAGTTCGTGTAGTAGATAGTTTGGGAGAAACTGTACCAGCAGGCGAGGTTGGAGAAATTTGCGTGAGAGGGCCACAGGTGATGAAAGGGTATTTACGCAATGAGGAAGAAACGGCTCGAACAATTCGAGATGGCTGGCTCTATTCAGGTGATTTAGGAAGGTTCGATGAAGAAGGTTACTTATATATAGTGGATCGCAAAAAAGATATGATTATTCGTGGTGGGGAAAATATTTATCCAATTGAAATTGAAGAAGTTTTATATCAACTGCCAGAAATTTTAGAAGCAGCAGTTGTCGGATTACCACATGAAGTATACGGGGAAGTACCAAAAGCCTTTGTTGTATTAAAGGAAGGAAAGATGTTAGAGGAGGCTACGATTTTAGCCTATTGTCAAACACAGCTCGCCAAATATAAAGTACCTTTTGACATTGAATTTTTAACGCAGCTACCGCGCAATGCATCTGGAAAGGTGTTAAAACACACACTACGACCTAAAATAGCAACTACTTAAAGTAGCAGTAAGTGCACTAGTTTTGTCTAATCATTGAAAAGTAGCAGGATAAAATATGAACACCTACTAAATTAGCGTATAATGAGACTACGACAAATAGTAAAAATAGTATAGAAGATTGACTAATTCTTCGAAAGATAGGAGCGGAATTTGTCTTGTGGAGGGATTATAAACGTCTTTTAATCGTAGGGATTATGATTATCATGCTACTTTCTGGTTGTAATCAATTTACAAAGCAGAGTCGACCTAAAAATGAATTAACAGTTTTGACGGTAGAATTTAATAGTGGTGCACCGATTCCTAATTTATATATAAAACTGACAGATGTGGAGTCTGGTAAGAAAATCGAAGAAGCGATGGGCTCTGATGAGGGAGAAGCTACTTTTACAAACCTTGTAGAAGGTAGGGAATATACGATTACTGCAACAACGCTCAATAACGTAGGTGACAATGATGGCTATACGACAATCGAAAAATTCACGTATGACGTGACCAAGCCCTATTACCGATTGCCAGCACATTCATCTAGAGCAGAACAGGAGCTAGCAGTTCCAGTCATTATGCAAAAGCCAGAACTTCCCCAAGGTTGTGAAATTACCTCACTAACAGCTGTTTTAAATTATTATGGTATGGATGTGACAAAGCTTGAAATGGCTGATACCTATTTGCCTAAACAGAATATTTATACAGCAGGTGGCCAGCGATATGGGCCGAATCCAGCTGTTGCCTACGCAGGAAATCCGCGTGATAAGGCCAATGGTATGTATGTCTTTGCTGCACCAATTGTGAAAGCGGCAGAAGCGGCGATTGCAGATAAGCAATCCAACTTGCGGGTAACGAATATGAGTGGTGCATCACAAAGTGATATTTTAGAGCTTGTTGAGGAGGGGGTACCGGTTGTTGTATGGGTAACGCTTGATTTATCGACACCTAAAACAACTGGCAATAAAGGATGGGTTTATGAAGGAGAAACGTTGAAACGTGATGCGTACATAAATTTACATGCTGTCGTATTAACCGGTTATTCAAATAAACAAGTTGTCGTAATGGATCCATTGCAGGGCAATGTTTCATACAATGTAGATGAATTTTTTAAGAGCTATCAGGAGCTAAATATGCAAGCGGTAGCGGTTCATAAATAATGTTTTGAGGAGTGCTATAGAGCGCAGCTTGGATTGCACAAAAGTATGTTACACTAATAAATAAAAAGCTAAAGTGAGTTGAGTAGCATGGCCATTGAGCACACTTTTTTACCAGTTTTATTAGGCGATGAAATGAATGCTTACGGCATGGCACGAGCATTTTACGAGTCCTATGGCGTTAAACCACTTGCATTAAATCATACGAATATGGAAAAAATTCACCAAAGTGATTTATTAACTTTTCGTGAAGTACCAAGATTACATATTGAAGAGCGCTTTGTTGTTGCTTTACAAGCCATTGCAGAAGAATTTTCCGAAAAGAAGTTATTGCTTTTAGCCTGTGATGAGTTTTACGTAAAGAAAATCGTGCAGCATAAAGAGGAGCTATGTGATGATTATGTAATTCCCTATGTCGATGCACCGCTTGCCAATCAATTATTAACACGAGAAAGCATGTATCAGTTGTGCGAACAGTATGGTTTCCATTATCCTGATATGCATGTATGTACGGTAAATGATTACGAGGAATTGAAGACACTTGACTATCCAGTTGTCATTAAGCCAATGAATATGACGAAATACGCAAGTTGTATTTTCCCTGGTAAGAAAAAGGTATATATTGCACAAAATGAAGAAGAAAAAGATGCTATTTTCCAAGCAATCTATAAGGAGTCAGCATATCGCGATGACTTAATGGTTCAGCAATATATTCCAGGCGAAGATGCTAATATGCGTGTTGTGAATGCTTATGTTGGACAAGATCACAAAGTCAAGCTACTATCTGTAGGGAACCCCATTTTAGAAGAGCATTCACCGGATGGTATTGGGCGTTATGTCGCCATTATGACCACTTACGACAAAGAACTAATGGAGTGTGTGAAAACATTTCTAGAGGCGCTAAAATTTCAAGGCTTTGCTACATTCGATATGAAATTTGATGAACGAGATGGGTTGTACAAATTGTTAAGTATAGAATTACATAATGAACTATCGAATTATTATGTGACAGCAAGCGGCTATAATTTAATGCAGTATGTAGCGGATGATTTTATTCGAGGGAGTAAACAACAGCTTACATATGTGCAGAACAAGCACCTCTGGACGATTGTGCCAAATGGTGTATTATTTAAATACGTATTAAATGAAAAGCTTGTGATGGAAGCAAAGAGTTTAATTCGCCAAGGTTTAGCAACGGATTCTATTTTTAATTATAAAGATATGAATGCGAAACGTTGGTTAAATGTAACGCTTGAAAACTTAAGCTTTTATCGCAAATATAAGAAATATTTTAACAACAAAGGTCTGTCTAACTCATGAAAAAACAAACTCTAGGTATAATTGGTGGCGTTGGTCCACTTGCAACAATGTTTATTGGCGAAATGATTGTAAGACGTACAAAGGCAACAAAAGATCAGGAGCATGTCCATACTATTATTGACAATGATACAAATATTCCAGATCGAACGGCCTTTATTTTGGATAATACAAAGGAAAACCCTGTTCCAGTATTAGTTGAGGATGCAAAAAAACTAGCTTCTGTTGGAGCGAATTTAATTGCGATTCCGTGTAATACGGCGCATACCTTTTATGATGAATTAGCGCAAGGCTCTCCAGTTCCTGTGTTGCATATGATTCGTGAAACGGCGAAACGGGCGCATGATTTAGGGGCAAAGCGCGTTGGTATTTTAGCGACAACCGGTACGTTAACTTCAGGTATGTATCAAAGCGCTTTAGAGGAATATGGTATTACACCAGTTATACCAGATAATCCTATGAAAGAAAAAGTGATGTCAATCATTTACGATTATGTGAAAGCTGGCAAAGATGTAACAAAAGAAGATTGGCTGCCTATCGAAGAGGCAATGTTGGCTTTAAATTGTGATCGTATCGTGCTAGGATGTACAGAGTTATCTATCGTCAACCGAGATTTAAAATTATGTGATAAATATATAGATTCATTAATCGTTTTAGCGGAATGTGCTATTGTAGCATGTGGTTATGAATTAGTGGATTAACATGTGGCTCACCTGTTGAAAAAGGGTGAGCCTTTTCCATACAGGTGTTACATAAAAATAACGCGAACAATCTATTTAGCAGGAAAATGCTTGTACACAATTAGTGTGTTAAACTAGTGTCAAGCAGGATAATAAGGTGGGAATTAACATGTCAGTAATTAATTTATTAAAAGAAGAATTGCAAGCAAAATGGAACTTTGAAGAAGCGATGAAAATTCAAGAAGAAATGATTCCAGCAATGCTTGAAGGCAAAGATATTGTAGCAGAATCACCGACAGGATCAGGTAAGACATTGGCCTATGTGTTGCCATTACTAAATAAAGTAAATGGGGCGAAAAAGCAAACACAAGGACTGATTGTTGCGCCGTCTCAAGAATTAGCAATGCAAATTGTCGAGGTTATCCGTGAATGGATTGCAGGTACTGATATTACAGTACAACAACTAATTGGTGGAGCAAACTCTGCAAGACAAATCGAGAAGTTAAAGAAGAAACCGACAATCGTAGTTGGTACACCAGGTCGCCTAAACGAATTAGTGCGTTCAGGGAAATTAAAGTTAAAAGAAATTGAAACAGTTATTTTAGATGAATGTGATCAGCTATTGAGCCGCGAGTATCGCGTTGTCGTAAAATCATTTATCGAAGGTGCGGCTTACGGGCGCCAAGTAGTTGTGGTTTCTGCGACAATTACGGAGGAAATTGAATTAGTCGCTAGCCGCATGATGTTTGAACCTTTACGTTTCAAAATTAAACCTGAAGATATGGTGAAGGTTGGCAAAGTTGTCCATTCATTTGTGAAAGTAGAAGAACGTGATAAAACGGACTTATTACGTAGAATGGCGCATACAGAAGGGTTACGTGCGCTTGCTTTCGTCAATAATATCGATCAATTATTAATGAAAGAAACGAAGTTACAATATCGTTCAGCGCCAATTGTTACTTTACATTCTGACATGAAAAAAGAAGAGCGTAAAAAAGCATTAGATGCATTTCGTAAAGGAGAAGCGCGTATTTTAATCGCCACTGATATAGCTGCACGTGGTTTAGATATTGCCGGTTTAACACATGTTATTCATGTCGATGTACCACGTACAATTGAACAGTATTTGCATCGTTCAGGCCGTACTGGTCGAGCAGGAGCAGATGGTGAAGTCCTTACGTTGTTATCATACAACGATGAAAAAACATATAAAAAGTGGACGCGTGAAGTTCCTGGCAAACCTGTGCAAAAAATATGGCACGATGGCAAGCTAGTAGAAGGTAATTCAAAAACAATTGGACAAAAGCGAGGGAAATAATATGACATTTGAAGAAAAATTACAAGCATATGCCGAACTTGCGGTGAAGGTTGGTGTTAATATTCAACCTGGGCAATACTTATTAGTTAATACTTCGGTGGAAGCACTAGACTTTGCGCGTTTAGTAGTGAAAGAGGCATACAAGGCTGGAGCTGGTCGTGTTCATGTGAATTTTTCAGATGATGAAATGGATCGCGCTTATTTCGAGCATGCGTCTGATGAAGAATTTAATCGTTTCCCCGAATGGGTTGTTAAAATGCGTGATGAGTTAATCGAACGCAAAGGGGCATTATTATGGATTGATGCTGCAGATCCAGACAAATTAACGGGTATTTCAGCTGAGCGATTAGCCACACACCAAAAAGTATCAGGTGCTGCATTGAAAAACTATCGCAATGCCGTGATGAAGGATTTAATCGCTTGGTCGATTGTAGCTGTACCTTCAGCCAAATGGGCAGGAAAAGTATTCCCGAGTTTAGACGTGGAAAAACAAGTACCAGCGCTATGGGAAGCAATCTTTAAAACGGTGCATATTGGTGAAGGCAATGCGGTTGAAAACTGGCGTACACATGTTGCAAACTTAGAATCACGAGCTGCATTATTAAATAATAAAAAATATGCAAAACTACATTATACTGCACCAGGCACAGATTTAACGATTGCTTTAGCACCACAGCATAAGTGGTTAACGGGTGGGAGCAGAACACCTGAAGGTACTGTATTTATCGCTAATATGCCGACGGAAGAAGTGTATACCTTACCAATGAAACAAGGTGTCGAGGGGTATGTAAGCAATACCAAGCCATTAGTATACCAAGGCAATATTATTGATGGCTTTAAGCTTACCTTTGAAGAAGGAAAAATTATTGATGCACAAGCGCAAGTTGGGCATGATTTATTGCAAGAGTTAATCGCTGTCGATGAAGGATCTTGTTATTTAGGAGAAGTTGCACTTGTCCCACATGAATCCCCAATTTCAGCTTCAGAGATCTTATATTTTAATACATTATTTGATGAAAATGCATCCAACCATTTAGCGATTGGTGAAGCGTATCCAACTTGTTTAGAAGGTGGAAGAGATTTAGAAAATGGTCAACTTGAAGCATTAGGTGCCAATATTTCAGTAACACATGAGGACTTTATGATTGGTAGCGGCGACATGGATATTGACGGTATTTTACCAGATGGCACTGTGGAGCCAATTTTCCGTAAAGGTAGCTGGGCTTTTTAATAGATTAACGACATTTATTGTGAGGTGAGCAGATGAAACGACTAGTAAGCCTAGTAAGTATAACTGTACTTTCGTTAACACTTGGTGTTTCATCTGTCTTTGCACGTGGTGAAAATTATGTAGCACTTGGAGATTCCTTAGCGGCTGGTCAAACACCGTATCAGGAAATTGATGCAGGTTATAGCGATTTGGTTGCGATGCGATTAGGAATGATTGGGCAATTGAATCACTATACAAAGCAGCTCGCTTTTCCTGGTTTCACAACGGCAGATGTTTTAGAGCGTGTTAAGTCTGAAGAAGCAAGCGCGCTACTAGCCAATGCAACGCTAATTACTATTTCCGCAGGTGCCAATGATTTACTACGTCTTGTGCAGGTTAACCCATCAGCTGGTACGTTAACATTTTCACAGCTTCAAGTAGATTTTGCGTTAAATAGTGCGCGAAAAAATATGGCGGATTTATTAGCTGAGTTGAAATTACGTGCACCCAATGCAAAAGTCTATGTCATGGGCTATTATTTTGCCTATCCCACTGTACATGCAACACAAAAAGAGGGAACGAATGCACAACTCTTAAAGTTAAATACGATTTTAGAACAACAAGCTGAGCAGGCAGGGATGACTTATGTTAATGTCTACGATGCTTTTGGCTTGCAAGCTACTCACTACTTGCCAAATATAGCAGATGTCCACCCTAATTTTGAAGGATATCGTCAAATGGCAAATGCCTTTTTAAAATCGTATAGAGGTAGTGATGGCTTAGCTATTTCTACTACAGAGTTGCCTAAGCCGAACCCCATGACATTTCAGGAAATAATGGAGAAACAAGCAGAGTCCAACGAAAAACCTGTAGTGGAACAACAAGAGAAAGTCGCAACCGTCAGAAGCATCCAAGGTTTTATTGGCTATGCTACTTTTATAGAAAAGGTCAAAGCCAATCAATCCATACAGCCACAACGAATTTAAGTGGAAAAACACCAAGAACAAAAGTATGCTAAGTACATAAATTGCCACCTATTAGGAGCAATTTAAACAACTTAGCATACTTTTTTAGTGCCACTGTTTGAGTGCCAGTCACCCAAACAATTCTGAATTTAACGGGTGTCTGGCACCGAAACAATTCTGAATTTAACGAGTGCCAGTCACCCAAAAAGGAATATAGTTGCATGCATGATAAAATAAAAGAAAAGCAAAACAAAACAGGAGGTGCATAGACAATGAAAATATTCCATACAGCCGATTGGCATTTAGGAAAACTTGTACAAGGTATCTATATGACCGAGGATCAGCGTTATATTTTACAGCAATTTTTGCAAGCGATTGAAGAAGAACAACCTGATGCAATTATTGTAGCAGGCGATTTATATGATCGTTCAATGCCACCTGTAGAGGCCGTTAACTTATTAAACGATGTTTTCGCAGAAATTGTACTTGAAAAGAAAATTCCGGTGTTAGCAGTTGCCGGAAATCATGACAGTGCAGGACGATTAAATTTTGGTAGTCGTCTTATGAGAGATAGTGGGTTACATATCGTAGGGCAATTCACAAAAGAACATTCACCAATCGTACTAACAGATGAATTCGGTGAGGTGCATTTCCACCTAGTGCCATATGCAGAACCAGCCTCCGTACGCACGATTTTAGAAGATGATACGATTCAGTCACATCAAGATGCAATGCAAAAAATCATCGCCCATATTAAGCAAACGATGGATACAACAAAGCGGCATATTTTTATTGGACATGCTTTTGTGACGAAATATGGCTTTGAAGAAGATAATACAAGTGATTCGGAACGACCGCTATCCATCGGTGGGTCAGATTGCGTGGACGCTGCCTTATTTGAACATTTCAACTATACGGCACTCGGCCATTTGCATAAAGCTCACTTTGTACTGAATAACACAATCCGTTATGCAGGTTCACCGTTGAAATATTCGTTGTCGGAACATTTGCATGAGAAAGGCTTTTTAATTGTAGAGCTAGATGCTAATGGACATGTAGAGGTTAACAAACGTAAGCTTGTGCCAAGACGTGATCTACGAGTGGTGGAAGGCTTTATGGATGATTTATTACAACTACCACCATGTGATGATTATGTCTTTGTACGATTAACAGACACGACACCTGTAGCCTCACCGATGGAGCGAATCCGTACTGTTTTTCCACATGCAATGCATATTGAACGTAAAGCATCACGAATACAAGTAGCCCAAGAAATACAAGCTGTTGAAACGGAAAAAGTAGAGGATATTGATTTGTTTCGTGGATTTTATGCAGATGTTTTGGGCGATCAACCTGATCCAGAAACCGAGCGTTTGTTTTTAGAGATGCTACAAGAATTATTAGATGAGGAACGGGAGGCAGTGCGATGAAACCACTCAAGTTAACGATTACTGCTTTCGGTCCATATAAACATACAGAAGTGATTGATTTCCAACAGCTTGGAGAGTACCGTTTATTTGCTATTTCAGGCAAAACAGGCGCTGGGAAAACGACGATTTTTGATGCGATTTGTTATGCGTTGTATGGTGCAGGAAGTGGTGAAGATCGTCAGGATACAGCTATGCTTCGGAGTGGCTTTGCTGCGGATGATGTTTACACCGCAGTAGAATTGGTATTTGAAATGCGCGGTAAAGTGTATCACATTTTACGCCAACCAGGTCATATTAAAGCAAAAAATAAAAGTGTCACTGGAAGAAAAGTTGAATTAGCAGAAATAAAGGATGGTAAATTTGACTTTAGTATAGTGGAGAAGCAGCAAACAAATGAAGTAGATAAAAAACTGCTTGAAATTATAGGGCTAACAAAAGATCAGTTTAGTCAAATTGTGATGTTGCCCCAGGGGGAATTTCGCAAATTATTAACTTCTGATTCCTCCAATAAAGAAGTTATTTTACGTAAAATTTTTAAAACAGATCGTTTTAATGCAATGACCAAAAAACTAGATATCAAAAGAAAAGAAGCCGAAAAGGATGTCGAGCGTGCCCAGCAATTGAAAGAACATTTACTTGGACAAATTGCAGGTGCATTACCACAACGGTCATCAACACTATTTACTTGTATAAGCAATAATACGGATAATATGCATCAACTAAAAAATGCCCTTGAAGAAGAGCAATTCTTTTATAATGCTAGTATCCAAACGGAACAGCTCCGCTATGAAGAAGCCTATGCGCATCATCAAAAGGAACAAGAATATTACAGTATGGCGAAAGCGCTGAACGAGCAGTTCGAACAACAGGAGCAACGACAAGCCCGTTTGCAAATGCTGTTACAACAACAACATTTATATACAGCGAAGGAACAGGAAATACAATTAGCTGAACAAGCGGAGCGTCTTCTTACTTTTGAACAACAGTGTGTAGAATTACGGACAGAGCAAAATCATAAGGAACAACTTTATCAGCAAGCGACAATAAATCATCAAAACGCTTTAGCACAACTAGCAATAGCCCAGCAATTATTTTCAGAGGAAGAAGCGAAAGAACCAGCGCGTCAGCAAATATTGCAACAAGAAATGCAGCTATTAGCGCTGTTACCAAAGTTTGAGGCATTTGAGCATAATCAGCAACAACTAGAAATAACGCAACAACTTGTTGATAATGCTAAACGTGCAGTAGCAGATAATCTAAACATTTTAGAAAAAGAGCAAACCCAACTTCAAGAGTTAACAACAACCATTGAGCAATATGAAAAACAAATGGAGCCCTATGCGGGTTATTTAGAACAACTTCCTAAGCTTAAAGAACAAGTCACATTATTAGCTCAATTGGAAAAATATGAGCAAGCGAGTGAGCTAGCTGAGCAAGCGTTTCAAAGGGCGCAACAGCTCTATCAAGAAAGTAATAAAGCGCAACAGACTAAGGAACAACAATGGATTACCAGTCAGGCAAGTATTTTAGCAGCCAAGTTAAAAGATGGCGATGCTTGTCCAGTTTGTGGCAGTACAACACACCAATTAACACATAGTGAGCCACTAGCAGTCGTGGATGAAGTGGAGCTGGAAACAATCCGCGCGACAGCTCATGCAAATGAGAGAAATTATTACGAAAAAGAAGCAACAGTCAAAACAACAAAGCAATTGCTTCAAGAGGTGGCTGAACAGGTAGAAGCTAGCCATATATCACTAGCTGATCGAGTAGATCTTACAACTTCATTACAATTCATTGAGCAACAAGTTACTGTTTTAAAAATCGTTAACGATCAACTATCTATCGCACGGACTAAGCTAAAAGAGCAACTGGCAAGAAATGAACAATTACAACACAAACAAGTCCAGTTAGAGCACTATTTTGCCGAGCAGTCGAAAGAATTAATTAAACAGCAAGCAATTGTAGAAGAACAACAAAAGTACATTCCTGAACATGTAAAGTCATTGCAACAATTAAAGCAAACAATGGAAGATATAAAATCGCAAAAGAATGCATTACAAGCAGCATGGAACGCGAGCCAGCATAATCTACAAGCAACAAAAGAAGCGTCACATAAAGCAGCTATAGCAGAAGAACTGGCAAAAAAAGCCTATGAGGAATTGCAAAACAAACTGAATGAAAAACGAGAACAATTTGTCACAAGCATGAACAATGTAGGTTTTACAACATATGAAGCATATGCGGCGGCAAAGCGAAGTGTTGTACAAATCGAGGAATTACGTAAAGCGTGCCGGGATTACGCTTTACAACAGCACTCTTTACAGCAACAAATCTTAGATGGAGCACAACATCTTGAAGGAAAAGAGAAGCAAAATTTAACGATATTAGAAGACAAGCTTGAGATGCTGCGAGCTACATCTGAAGAAGCATTTAAAATATTGCAACAGACGAAAAATTATGCAACAGCATGTGCTGACTTTATTGTTAAAGTTGATGAAACGGCGAGGGAAATACGGATACTCGAAAAAGAAGCAGGCCGTGTAAAAGAACTTTACACCGTGTTGAATGGTCAAAATCCTAAAAAACTGTCATTTGAGCGTTATATTCAAATCAATTATTTAGATAAGATTACAGCAGCAGCCAATCTTCGTTTATTCCATTTATCAAATGGACAGTTTGAATTGCGGCGCTCTGATCGCTTGGAGAAGCATGCCAAGCAAAGTGGGTTAGGGTTAGATGTGTATGATGCTTATACGGACCAATTAAGAGATGTAAAAACATTATCTGGTGGGGAGAAGTTTAATGCATCATTAAGTCTTGCATTAGGTATGGCAGATGTTATTCAAAGCTTCCAAGGAAATATTCAGATTGAAACGATGTTTATCGACGAGGGCTTTGGTTCTTTAGATGAGGAAGCGTTAAATAAAGCAATTGATACGTTAATTGATTTACAAGATTCAGGAAGAATGATTGGTGTTATTTCACATGTAGCCGAGTTAAAAGCCGCAATGCCAGCCGTTTTACATGTTGAAAAAACGTTAAGTGGGCATAGTACAACACACTTTGAAGTAAAGTAGTGCCAGTCACCCAAACAATTCTAAATAAAACCCACTTGCACTGTGTGGTGTAAGTGGGTTTTGTGTGCCAGTCACTCAAACAATTAAAAGAAGTCAGTGCACCTATTTTCTGCGTGTTGATACGTAAGGTGTTGTCCCTTTTTTTGCAGCAACTACTTTTTTGACAATAGGAATGACAATAGGTGCAAATTTTATAGCGGTTTTCACTACTTTTGATACTTTCATGAATACGACATCTCCTTAGTACTAAATTTTAACGTATAACTCGTACAGCTTGCACAATATTCCAAATAACAATACCTAATGATACGAGTAAATAAATTGCAAATGAAGCAAACCAAATGATAATGAATGTATTCCCATTTGAAGAAGGATCAAACGTGTTCAATGACATTGATGAAAATATAGAGATAGCAAAGAAAATGATACCCAAGACTAATGGAATCAAGTGAGAAATAAGTGCTCGAATGGAATGTCTTTTGACTTCACTATCTTTTGAAACAAAGTAAACGACTAATGGAACGACAAATGGTGCAATAAAAACACTGAGATAACTAAACGCAGATAAAACTTTTTGATTCTCCATAATTGTTCCTCCCTTTTTAATATTTACGCATAGAAAGCGTAAAAGTTTCAAAAAAATAATTGAGGAAAAGGTTGTAATACCAAAGGTGTTTGCGTACAATGAGGGTGTTCAATAAAAATGAGATGTAACGACCACAAGGGGAGCTGATGATGTCAGCTGAGACTGGGCACGTAATGCCTTTACTCTTTGAACCTGTAAGTTAACACTTGCGTAGGGATGTGGATAGAAACCGACACTTTTACGATGTGAGGCTCTGTCCTGGCATCGTTTTTTATGCCGGATTGAGGTGCACATCCAAATAATTGTTTTCTATTCCTGCTCTTGTATCCTACATCGGAACAAAGGAGAGAATAATAGTATGGACAAAAAAAGATTACTCATGCTGGTGGAGATTGCAATTTTTGCAGCGGTAGGGCTTGTGCTCGATCAAGTTTCTTTTAAAGTATGGGCACAAGGTGGCTCGGTAAGCTTAGTCATGATACCAATTATTTTAATGGCATTTCGTTGGGGGCTTTTGTCAGGGCTCACAACAGGTCTATTAATTGGTGTGTTACAAACAATGTTTGGTGCTTATATTGTGCATTGGCTTCAAGGATTACTAGATTATGGGGCAGCCTTTACTGTAGTAGGTTTAGCGGCAATCGTTCGTGAACCTGTATTAAAAGCCGCAACAGCACTCAACAAAAAGAAAATGGCTCTGTACATAGTGATGGGAACAGTGTTAGCTGGTTTTTTACGCTATCTTGCACACACGATTGCAGGTGCAGTATTCTTTGCGGAGTATGCGGGCGATCAAAATGCATGGATTTATTCAATTATTTATAATGGAACATATATGCTACCAGCAACTATTTTAACAGCGATTGTCGGTGTTCTATTATTTACAGCAGCGCCACAATTAATGCAACGAAAATTATAAATGAATGGAAATAGTATGCTAAGAATCACTTAGTATACTATTTTTTTTATATCGAGAACAATCAGTTTAAATGAACTGTAGAGAAAGGCTGTTTTAATGTCTAAAGACTTTTAAAATCGTCTGTTTTTTCTATGAGTAGCACTTATGAAATTCTATTGGCATAGAATAATTAAAGCTTTTGGCGTTATGCACATAAAAAGTTATGTTATATTAAAGAGTAGATATTAGATGAAAGGGACGTTAAAAATGATTGTAAAAACCCAAGAAGAAATTGAAGCCTTTAAAAAAATTGGTCGCATTTGTGCGGAAATTCGTGAGGCGATGAAAGCAGCTACAAAGCCTGGTGTGACAACACTTGAATTAGATGAAATTGCAGGACGCATGTTTGCTGAAGCAGGAGCTATTTCAGGTCCTAAGGGAGAGTATGATTTCCCAGGTTACACTTGTATTAGTGTCAATGAAGAAGTTGCCCATGGTATTCCAGGACAACGTATTATTAAAGAGGGAGATATTGTTAATATTGATGTATCTGGCTCTTTAAATGGTTACTTTGCAGATACAGGTATTTCTTTTGTAGTAGGGGAAGGTTATGAGGATAAAGAAAAACTTTGCCGCGTAGCAAAAAGCGCTTTTGATCGTGCAATGACAAAAGTAAAAGCTGGTTCGAAATTAAACCAAATTGGGAAAGCGGTAGAGCGTGAGGCTTATGCCAATGACTTAACAGTTATTATGAACTTAACGGGTCATGGATTAGGTCGTTCATTGCATGATGAACCAAACCACATTTTAAACTATTACGATGCGTGGGATTCAACAATTATGAAAGAAGGCATGGTGTTAGCTGTAGAGCCATTTATTTCAGCAAAAGCAGAGCATATCGTTGAAGCTGGTGATGGCTGGACATTTATCACGCCTGATAAATCTTTAGTTGCCCAAATTGAGCATTCGATTATTGTAACAAAAGACAAACCAATCATTTTAACTTCATTAGATGAGCAATAAGACGAAATAAAAAACCTGCTTACCGATTTATTTTTGGTAAGCAGGTTTTTTTTTGACGAATAGAATACCAACAACAAGTACCCCACATAAAAATAAGGCTGCTGTCGTCACAAGCAACTCGTCAAGATGATTATGAAATGCAATGCCAACGAATGCCCAAATGAAAACGCTAGGATAGACAATATCAAAATGATGATAACGTATATGTAAGGCAATCACGACACCAATTGTCAGTAAAATAACTGCCCAAAGTGGATTGCTAAGACCAAAGCCATTCCATTCATAAGAAGTTAACGTAAAACTCGTATTTGTCATCAATAAAAATGTAGACCAAGCAAAGTAAAGTGAAATCGGTAGGCGGCCAGATAATGCATTATTGGAATGTGAGTACGTATTGTAAAGGAAAAATAAGTATAGTACTAACATTACTGTACAGATGAAAAATACTATGAATAATTCATAATGCCAAAATAAAATAGAAATCGCTTGTAAAATACATACATTGCTAAAGAGAACAGTCTGTTTTATAGTTGTCTTTTTAAAATTCATAACTAACCAATAAGCGAGCAAAATGTAAATGACTATCCATATCATATAACTAATATTAATAGGTGCAAACATTACGGGAAAACGATTTGAGATTTCTAACGAAGATTGACCATTTATTTTTATAAAATAGGATGAAAAGGTTAGGATGAGTGAGACAATATACGTTATTGTCATTAAAATAAACTTAGGCAAGGTTTCCTCTCCCTTCGTGTTAAATTGTATAGGGAAAAGACAAATAAGTATAGGACTGTCACAGAATATCTATTTTATTATAGCGGAAAATCCTTACAATGTATCAAGTGAATTTGTTGAAATTATCTACAATTTACCATTTGGATATGCATCCAAATACTTCTTTAGTACAATAGAAATATCCAATTTGAAGGAGTGGAATTTTAATGGCCCAAAATCTAAAAAATCTTGACCTATCGATTGAACTAGATAAAAAAATGTATAAAAAGAAATTAAAAGTACTCCAATATGAAATGTTAAATGCACAGCAATTTTTACTAAATAATAAAATCGGACTTATTCTAGTATTTGAAGGAATGGATGCTGCTGGTAAGGGAGGCGCCATTAAACGTCTTATTGAACGGGTAGACCCTAGGGGTTACGTTGTTCATCCAATTTCAGCACCACAGCCTCACGAATTACGCTATAACTACTTGCAACGTTTTTGGAGAAAATTACCTCAGCATGGTCAGATTGCCATTTTCGACCGCTCTTGGTATGGACGAGTGCTAGTAGAGCGTATCGAAGGATTTGCAAATAAGGAAGAATGGTCTCGCGCGTATGAGGAGATTAACAACTTTGAGAAGATTTTAACGGCTGGAGACTACATTGTTATAAAATTCTGGTTACATGTGTCAGATGAGGAGCAATTGAAGCGCTTTAATGAGCGTGCGCAAGATCCATATAAATCATGGAAGTTAACAGATGAGGACTGGAGAAATCGCGAAAAAACACCAGAATATATCGCAGCAGCGAATGATATGTTTGAAAAAACAGACAAGAAAAATGCGCCATGGGTTTTGGTAGCAGGAAACGATAAAAAACATGCACGTGTACAAGTGCTACAAGAAACGCTTGCACATATTGAACGCGAGGCGCAAAAGCGAGGTTTACATTTAACAAATGTTTTAGACAAGTCCCAATTAGAGGATGCAGAATCATCTAGTATGGAACTGTTAGAAATCCAATCAAAAGAACAAGTGAAAAATAAATAAATAATATGATTGATGCTGTGATAACAAGACAGGAGCTGTTTTGGTTGTAGCAGCATCTTTTTTTACATACAATGAACATGTACTGACAATTATCGGAAGGCTAGTGGAGAGAAATGGTGCTAAAAATTTGGAATTTATTAAGGAAAAAGGGTGGAAATGTGGTCTCGATTCAGGGGGAGAAATGCTACGTTCGCACATTCCAAGAAAAAGATGCACAAAGTTTAACGGGTCTTGTAAGTCGAAACAAATATTTTTGGTCTACATATGAACCGTTACAGCGACCTGAATACTATACAGTTGATGCACAGTATAAAAAAATTCAAGAAAGTTTATATTTAATGAGCTCAAAGAGAGAATTTACTTTCGGCATATATGAGCAAGGTACAAATAATTTAATAGGTCACATCGCGTTGTATGCTATCAAACGTTTACCGTATTCAAGTGCCTTTGTTGGTTATGCGATGGATGAAATCTATATAGGAAAAGGAATTGTAACAGAAGCAGTAGAATTGGTTGTACAATTTGCCTTTGAACAAATAGGGCTACATCGTGTGGAGGCGTATGTATCGACTGAAAATAACGCTTCGATTCGGGTGTTGGAGAAATCAGGATTTCAACGAGAAGGCTTATTAAGAAAATTATTGTATATCAATGGACAATGGGTAGATCATTATATGTATGCTCGCCTAGAGCCATCATCATGAATACACAACGAGTTATAATAAAGTGCAAAAAGTGTTAGATGACTGCTATCAATCTAACACTTTTTTGCTGCGCCATTGTTGTCCGCTTCGGCTGTGCTTTCCGCTCAGCACAGTAACCCACAACCCTCTGCTTGCGCGCAGAATGCCCGCGTCTTACGCTGTGTGCGTTCTGAGCAGGAGTCACCGCCTATGCTACCAACAATTAATGCTCACTTCTAATTAAAGAATGAATAGCTAAGGTTTCGTTAATTGTACTAACACCTTTGCTACATTTTCATTTTTTAGAACCTAAACTAGCAAAATCATTTAACAGCTTCAAAGGTGATGGTTTGATTTCGGTCTGTAGGATATTGCTTATAACAATAATCCGATGAAATAACGATATCTTTAAAGCCAATTTGCATTAAAAGCCTTTTAAATTCTTGAATTCCATACCATTTTAAGGTAAAAATTTCAAATTCGCTTTCGATACATTTGCCTTCTTTCCATTTATCATAACGATGGTGGGTAGTTGTCGTTTGTTCAATATAATTGATTGCAGATTGTGTTATTTGCAATGTAATCAATTCATCTTGCTTATTTGTAAACGTTCGATATTGAGAGCTACCTTCATGAAAATCTGGTTGCAAAAATATATCGACTATCAATCTTCCATTTGGTTCTAAATGATGATAAAAATTAGATAGACTAGTCATAGCTTTTTCATCATCAGTAATTAATAAAAATGTTCCAGTAGGGATAATGATTGCTTCATAAAGTTGATCTGATTGGAATGTCTCCATATTTGCTTGATAAATAGTTGCTTCTTTCTGTGCCTTTTTTAGATTGCCTCGACAGTAGTCTAACATTTCCTCGGATAAATCAAAGCCTTCAATAGCAAAACCTTGTTCAAGTAAAGGAATTAAAATACGTCCTGTTCCAACAGCTGGTTCTAATATTTTTCCTTTGACATGCTGAAGTCTGTCGCTATAATATTCGACATCACCGAATGATGTGCCGATTGGTTTATCTAGGTTATAAACTTCTGCTGAAATCGAATGATAAGTATACATATTGTCCTCCAATTGTTGTTTACTTTTTATAGTATTATTACATAAATTTACCTAATTATTGTGTGAAACGCAAGATATGTTCAATAAAAGGAATGTCTACTACATTATTTACAGCGATATAATTTGCGAAAGCATTAAAAAATGTGTCTATCATTCGATTATTCGATACGATAGACACATTTTTAATTATATAGAAAGCTTTTCTGCCAAAAACGATGCCTTTGGCGTTAAGGTTTTATTTACTACCGTCGTCAATTAAATCAAGGCGACCAGTATTTGGATCAATAACTAAACCGTGAACAGGCACACTATCAACCATTAACGGGTGATTACGAATTGTATCGACACTTTTCTTCACGCTAGTCGCGACATCACCGAAACCGCGTAAGAAATCTTTTAAATCAATACCAGAGTACTCCATCATCTTAATGGTTTCTTCTTTAATACCTCGGTCTACCATTTGGTTAAGCATTGCATCTGGATCAACTGCGCTCATACCACAGTCATAATGCCCAACTACATACACCTCATCAGCTTGCAGTCCATAAACCGCAACGAGTAAACTACGCATTACTGCACCGAATGGGTGACTTACTAAAGCACCAGCACTTTTTACAATTTTTACATCGCCGTTTCTTAAGTTCATCGCTTTAGGTAATAGCTCTACAAGGCGAGTGTCCATACAAGATAAGACAACGATGCGCTTATCTGGGTACTTCGTTGTAATAAAAGGCTCATATTTTTTTTCTTGAACGAAATCTTCATTAAACTGTAAAATATCTTTTAACATTGTCATGAAAGTCTGCTCCCTTCCCTAATGAAATATTTTAGAGCAAAAATGTAAATATGCAAATAATAATGACAATATTCGCGCAATTTTTATGAAAAAAAAAGAAGTTTGGTAAATTATTTAGCGAATCTACTATGACATATTTATAAACGAAAAAAAAACAGCTACATAAAGTAGCTGTTTTTATATGATTAATATTTTTCTTTTGGTTGTGGATCTACAGTTACAGAAGATTTGCTATCTAAACCAACTTGTAGATAGTGGATAAAGAATCCCATAGAAATTAATAGTACGGCTGAAAAGCCAAGTACAGTTGTAATGAACATTATAAAAGCTCCTCTCTACTTAAATAATCTACTATATGAACTACTCTAATTATACAATAGGTTGCTAGGAAAATGTAAGGATAATTTATGACATCCATAAGATACCTAGCCTAGAATAATAGTAATAGGACTGACTATTTACTTAAAAGGCCCAGTTGCCATTGCGGAAAATTGGTTCGATTTGACCATCAGCAGCAATGCCGTCAATATCCATATTAGCACAGCCAATCATAAAGTCAACATGCGTTAAACTTTGATTTAGACCGTGAGACAGCAATTCTTTTGCTGACATTTCTTTACCACCTTCAATACAAAAGGAATAGGCATTGCCTATAGCTAAATGATTAGAGGCATTTTCATCGAATAATGTATTGTAAAATAATAATCCGGATTGTGAGATAGGCGATTGGTGGGGAACAAGTGCTATTTCCCCAAGATACTGTGCACCTTCGTCTGTTGCAACAAGGGATGCTAATATATCTTGTCCTTGCTGTGCTTGTATATCGACAATACGACCATCTTTAAATGTTAATGTAAACTGATCGATAATATTTCCACTATAGCTTAAAGGTTTTGTACTTGAGACAAAGCCATTGACACCTGTTTTGAGTGGGGCTGTAAAAACTTCTTCTGTTGGCATATTTGCCATAAATGCATTGCCATATATATTGACACTACTGCCACCTGTCCAAATATGCTTCTTTGGTAACTCAATCGTTAAATCTGTTCCGGGAGCTTGATAGCGCAAGAACTTGAATTGTTTCTTATTTAGATAGTCGGCTTTGTTATGTAACTGTTCGTTGTGAGTTTTCCAAGCATTAACCGGTTCATCTTGATCTGTGCGTGTAGCAGCAAAGATTGCTTCCCATAATGCTTCTACTTGCTGTTCTTCTGGTAGTTGAGGGAATACTTTGGCTGCCCATTGTTTAGAAGGAGCAGCAATAACTGTCCAGCTAAATTTATCTGCTCGCATCATAGTATAGTAGTTAGCGAGTGCTTGACCTGAGGCTTTTTGGAAAGTCATAATTTTTTCATGATCGATATCCTTTAAAAGGTCTGGGCTTTGTGAAACGATGCTTAAAAAGGCAGCACCTTGTTCTGCAAGCCATTCACGCTCTTGAATTTTCCATGGAGGATAAAAATCAAATGAGTCTTTTGGAGCTTTTTCATAACGTGTGCGCACAAGTCGATCATCTGATAAATCAACAAAAACCTGTTTTGCACCATTTTCATAAGCAATTTTAGTAATTATTTCAGCTAATTTTAAGTTATCGGTCGAACAACTCACATAAAGGAATTGATTTTTCTGGATATTTACTCCTATTTTCACGGCTAATTCGGCATATCTTAGTAATTTTGTGTCAAATGATAATAACAAATTCTTAACTCCTTTCGATAAAAGACAATTTCGTGTATTATTCTTAATTCAATATAATCAAATATGGTCGAAATGTGAATAAAAAGCATTTATTTCATCGAAAAATTAGTGAAATACATTTATACTATATAATATGTTTATTTAAAATATGGAAAATAGGACGAAAATAAGTAAGTATAGAAGATTTGGAGGTTCTAATATGGATTTATCGTCAGTAGTAGGGATAATTTTAGCGCTAGTTGCACTATTAACAGGGATGGTGTTAAAGGGAGTAAGTTTAAGTGCCTTTTACAATCCAGCGGCGATTTTAATTATCATCTTCGGTACAATATCTGCTGTAACAATTGCCTTTCCTATGAAGGAACTAAAGCGGGTACCAAAGCTATTTAAAATTCTTTTTAAAGAAACAAAACTAGCAGATGATATTGAAATTATTAAGATGTTTTCACAATGGGCCGATTTAGCACGTCGTGAAGGATTGTTAGCCTTAGAAAGTAAGGCTTCAGAAATTGAAGATCCATTTTTAAAAAATGGTCTTACATTAGCAATTGATGGTCAAAACGCAGATTATATCCGTGATGTATTAACGGAAGAAGTAGAAGCGATGGAAGAACGACATATAAGTGGTTCGGCTATTTTTACACAAGCAGGTACATATGCCCCGACATTAGGGGTACTCGGTGCGGTAGTAGGGTTAATCGCAGCATTAGGAAATATGAATGATATTGATAAGTTAGGTCATGCTATATCAGGTGCATTTATGGCAACATTATTAGGTATTTTTACAGGTTACGTGTTATGGCATCCATTTGCCAACAAGTTAAAACGTAAATCAGCAGTTGAAGTAAAGCAAAAACGTATAATGATTGAAGGCATTCTTTCTGTATTAGAAGGGGAAGCGCCACGTGTTATTGAACAAAAATTATCTTCTTATTTAACGATGGAAGAGCGTCGTCAAATTACGGGTGAAAGCGGGGCGGGCGGCCTTGGCAAAGAAAGCTAAGAAAAAAAAGCATGAAGATCATGTTGATGAGTCTTGGTTAGTACCATATGCTGATATTTTAACGTTATTACTGGCGTTATTTATCGTACTTTTTGCATCTAGTTCAGTTGACCAAGAAAAATTAGAGCGTATGTCGGCAGTGTTTAATCAAATATTTGATGGTGGGTCGAGCTTTTTAGAACAACCATCTCCAATGCAAACACCAGATGCAAAGAATGATGAAACACCACAACAGCCACAGCAAAACTCAGCGTATTTAAAGGATCAACAGGATTTAGCTGAAATTAAAGATAGTGTCGATAATTTTATTGCAGTCAATGAGATGGAAGGTCAATTCGCAACGGAAATGACAGATGAAGGTTTACTTGTTACTATTCGCGATAGCATTTTGTTTGATCCAGGACGAGCTACTATTAAACCTGAGTATAATAAAATTGCTAGTGAACTTGCAGGCGTATTAGTGTCTGACCCAGCACGTAGTATTGTCATTACTGGTCATACAGATAACGTACCGCAAACAGGTCCTGAGTTTGCTTCGAACTGGGAATTATCGGTAATGCGAGCAGTGAACTTTTTAAAAATTTTAGTGGATAGTAATTCAAAACTTGATCCGGTTTATTTTAGTGCAAAAGGGTATGGGGAATATAAAGCCATTGCACCGAATAATACGGCTGAAGGGCGCGCGAAAAATCGTCGTGTGGAAGTATTAATTCAACCACTTGTTGCTGAAGATGGCTCTGCTGCGAAAAATACGCAGTAGTCAAAAGAAAAAGCTATTAGCAAATGACTTAAAGGTCCTTGCTAATAGCTTTTTTAATGTAGAGAGGTAAGGTTATAGGGCATTGCTATTATTTGCGTAAAGAGCCCAATTCAGCAACGATAGCCTGCATTTCACTAGGGCTAAATGTGTCACGTTTCATAACCATTTCGTATAGATAGACTAAATCTTCATAATTTGCTTCATCAAAATTCTCTGATTTCATGGCATCTACATTGACCATGCGAAGCTTATCTTTCATTTGATCGACCATATAAATAACGTTTTCTTTTGACGATATAGATAAATCCATTCAATTAACCTACCTTTCATAATCCTAGCCAATATCATTTCATTGAATAAAAAAAATGTCAACACTGTAATTGGGCGTTGCTTTAAAAATAGACTGTAATTGGGTAGAATAAGGGCAGTAAGCTGTTTAATTATAAGAAAATAGGGAATAAACATTACACAAGCAGGGGGTATATAAAATATGGGACAAAGTAAATTATTAGCATCCATCGTCGTAGGTGCTGCTGTAGGTGCTGCATTAAGCATGTTTGATCGTACTACACGAGAGAAAACGGTCGCTACTACTAAAAAAATGAAGGAAGCAGTATCCTATTACGCATCGCATCGTAATGAACTACAAGATTTAATTGAGGAAAAGGTAATCGCAGCTAAAGTACTTTGTGATAGCGTATCAGAAAATGTCAATACAATAGCTGAGAAAGTCGATGAATTTAAAGAATTACCTTCCACTATTCAAGGCATGATTAGCGATACAAAAACAGCCTTTACCTCACCAGAAAAAGAATAGGCTGTAGTTCAAGGAGGGAATTAAATGGAAAAGAAAAAGGCATCCATACGTTCTTCATTTGCGGAAGTAAAAGCATTTTTTTCGCCAAATGAAGATATGGTAGATGTAATGACATCGAAAGGCTTTATCCAAGATTTAATGCTTCGCATACAACGCGTTGAAATATCGGCGCTTGGGGCGCAACTTGCTTATTTCTTTTTGCTATCTTTCTTCCCCCTACTCATTTTCCTTGTAACGCTATTGCCGTATTTAAATTTAGAAACAACGCAAGTGTATTCGTTTTTAGTTAATTTAATGCCTGATGAAGTATACAGGTTGATTGAAAGTACATTAAATGAAGTGCTAACGAACCGTAATAGCAGCCTATTATCAATTGGGGTACTTGGAACGATTTGGTCTGCGTCAAAAGGAATTAATGCGTTATTAAGAGCTTTAAATAAAGCGTACGATACCGAAAATAGGGTGAGCTTTATAGATCGAGGGCTCTCTCTTGTATTTACTTTAGCTTTAGTAATTGTAATAGCAGTGGCACTTTTATTACCTGTTTTTGGACAGCAAATTGGTCATTTTTTATTTTCAATCGTTAGTATTGAAGATGAGTTTGAATCCCTTTGGCGCAATATTCGCTGGTCGATGCCACCGTTGCTTATTTTTGTAGTGTTGATGGCAATTTACTGGTTAGTACCGAATACGACACCTCGATTGAAATTAATGGGTGTTTGGCCAGGCGCAATGTTTTCGACGCTCGCATGGTTGCTTGTGACATATGGTTTTTCTTTCTATATTAGTAATTTTGGAAACTATTCTGCTACATATGGTAGTATTGGTGGCGTTATTATATTAATGTTGTGGCTGTATTTTACAGGGATGATTTTAATTTTTGGTGGTGTCTTAAATGCCACGATGCAAAAGAGAGCATTGCTTAAAGCGGAAGGTGCTATTAAATAACTGTAAAAGTAGCTCAAAAGAGAAAAAGTGTTAGATTGACTGCAATCAATCTAACACTTTTTGCTATGCGTGGATATAGCTACAGTGGATGCTTCCGTGGGCACACCGTTGATTTCCGTTCCAGGCGCTCCCTTTCCGCAGGCACGGCTTCAACTAATTTTTGCAGCTGTCGCCGCAAAAATGGATTTTCAGCTCGTGCTGTTCCTGCTGGAGTGTCGCGCCTTCCACTCCAATCAACTAATCACGCATCGCAGAAAATTGTGTGAGTGACTGGCACTAGGGAGTCTTCTTAAAGTGCAAAAATCCACTTTGCTTTCCGCGGGCACGACGTAAGCCGCAACTCTCGCTAACGCGCGGAATGCCAGCGTCTTACGTTCTGTGCGTTCCCGCAGGGGTCTACGTGGATTTTTACTTAGTAAAATTGTGTGAGTGACTGGCACCCACATAGGCTAGCAGATACAAACTTTGCAATTGTAGTGAAGGGTTGCTCGACTCCTGCGGGACAAGCGTGAGACTTAAGACCCCGCACGTAGCGCAGTGGAGGAGGAGGCTTAAGCCACGCCCGCGGAAAGCGAGCAACCCGTAACGAAAATCAATGGCAATAGTTCATTTTTATGAATTGGATGACACTTTAAAAGGTGGTCTCGGTTTGAGACCACCTTTTTTATACATTTTTATTAAGCATTCGTAAGCCGTTTAAAATAACGAGAATTGTACTGCCTTCATGACCGATAACACCTAGTGGTAAATCGACAACTTGTAAAAAGTTAGAGGCAATCAATAAAACAATGATACCGATAGAGAAGAAGATATTTTGTTTCACGATTCGTTGCATTTTGCGAGAAAGACGAACCGCATAGGCAATTTTAGATAAATCATTTTTCATTAATACGACATCTGCTGTTTCTAAGGCAACATCTGTCCCTTCTCCCATTGCAATACCAGTAGTGGCTGTTGCTAATGCTGGTGCGTCATTGATACCGTCACCAACCATCCCTACGTATTTATGTTGATTGAGGAGGCGTTTCATTTCCGTCACTTTTGTTTCAGGAAGACATTCTGCCACATATTCAGTAACGCCTGCCTCTTTTGCGATCACTTTAGCCGTTTTCTCATTATCGCCAGTCAGCATAATGACATCAATTCCTAATTCTTTTAACAATGCGACAGCTTTTTTTGCTTCATCACGAACAGTATCTTTTAACGCAGCAAGTGCGACAACACCTTCTTTGTCACGTATGAAGATTACTGTTTTACCTTCAGCAGAAAGCTTTGATAATGCGTTATTTGCGAAGGTGTTAGCTTCTTCACTTCCAACAAAATCTGGTTTTCCTATTAGATACTCTGTTCCATTGACAAAGCCTTTCATGCCCCAACCAGGGATATCTTCAATCGTTGCTTGTGCAAACTGAGATATGTGTTGTGCTTTAGCATAGGTAGTAATCGCTTGTGCTAATGGATGGTTTGACTGTGCTTCAATACCTGCAAGAATAGCTAATGTTTCTTCTTGATTTAAGCCATCACGTACGATGAAGTCTGTAACGACTGGTTTACCTTGTGTTAAAGTTCCTGTTTTATCGACCGCTAATGCACGTAACGCACTTAAATGTTCGAGGTGTAAGCCACCTTTAAATAGTATCCCGTTTTTCGCGCCATTCGAAATAGCTGCTAATGTGGCAGGCATAATGGATGCAACTAGTGCACATGGAGATGCCACTACTAAAAGTACCATTGCTCGATAAAACGTAGTCGTCCAGTCCCAACCGATTAAAAAGTGAGGAAGGAACATCATAAGTGCAACAGATAGTAACACTAATTTTACATAAGTACCTTCAAATTTTTCGATAAATTGCTGTGAAGGTGATTTTTCACTTTGAGCATTTTGCACAAGCATAATAATTTTTTGGAATAATGTTTCGGAATTCGGTTTTGTCATTTCCATAGTAATCGCGCCATTTAAATTAACTGTCCCTGCAAATACTTCGTCACCTTCAAATTTGGCAATCGGTAATGGCTCACCACTAATAGCAGATTCATCGATAGAAGACTGTCCTTTAAAGATAATACCGTCCGCTGGGACACGTTCACCAGGTTTAATCAGTAAATGGTCTCCAATTTTTAGTGTTGAGACAGCGACTTTCATCGGTTCAAAACCGCCACGTACTAACCAAGCTTCCTCAGGTTGTAAATTCATGAGAGCAGAAATTTCACGATGACTTTTGTTCATTGCATATGTTTCTAAAGCGCCACTGACAGCAAAGATAAAAATAAGGATGGCTCCCTCTGTCCAATAGCCAATCGCTGCTGAGCCGATCGCAGCTAAAATCATTAGTAACTCTACATTTAATTTTTTTTCTTTTATTGTTTCTTCGATGCCTTCTTTTGCTTTTGCAAATCCTCCAACACAAAAAGCAACAATATATAAAAGAACTGAAGCCGTTGTTTGATCATTTGTATCTAAACGCCATGCAAGCAAAATAAATAAACCAGCCATGATAGCAGCAATTAGTTCTGCATGCACTTTGATATTCTCAATTAAACCAACATTTTCTCGATTAGAGTACTCCATCTAAATCCCCCCTGATAATGAAAATCAATATCAAAAACCTTATAAATTAAAGAAAAACAAGCGTTTCTGTAGTTGATAACCACTTTCATTCAAGTCCTTCTTAATTTAGAATTATTATAACAAAGCTGTTTGGAAAAAGAAAGGAATAAATTTAAAATAGAATAAAAAGTCCTTTGAAATATTTGGTTTAGAGGAGTTGCAAATCAATATACTGATAAAATAGTGAGCTTGTTCAAGAAAAAAGAGGGGTTTATATAGCGAAGAAAAAGACACAGTATATTCACTAGGAATATTCTGTGCCTTTATATTTTGTGTTCGTTAAAGGTAAATCTTTTCGTTAAAAATATGCTATTGGCTTAGAAAACTCTTTCTGCATGTAGGGCAAGTTTTTCTAGAGAAGATTTATCTACATCAGCGTGAAGCGAGTTACCGTGAGAGTCCATTGTTACTACAGCTGTGAACCCTTCAACGTTTAAATGCCACATAGCTTCTGGAATACCGAATTCCATTAAGTCTACACCATCTACACCTTTAATGCAGTCTGCGTAGTATTGAGCAGCACCACCGATTGCATTTAAGTAAACCCCACCGTGTTCACCTAAAGCAGCAAGTGTTTTTGGACCCATACCGCCTTTACCAATTACAGCACGGATACCAAATTTTTTCATGATATCGCCTTGATATGGCTCCTCACGGATAGAAGTAGTTGGACCAGCAGCTTTCACTGTCCAGTTACCTTCTTCATCTTTAGCCATTACAGGGCCACAGTGATAAATAACTTGTCCGTTCAGATCAACTGGTGCATCATGACTCATTAAGTGATGGTGAATTGCATCGCGACCAGTGTACATACGACCAGTAATAGATACAACGTCACCTACTTTAAGTGAACGAATTTGTTCTTCTGTAATAGGTGCAGTTAGTTCTACAACATTTGTAGAAGTCTCTTCTGTTGTTGCAGCAACTTCATCTTTAAATGTAATTTTTTCGCCTTCTTGATAGTGCCAGTTAATGATTTCGCCAGTTTCTGGATTAATATCAACTGCCATACGACGGTAAGCCCAGCAGTTATAGGCTACTGATACGTAGAATGATGCAGGAATACGGTGCATAACGCCAATTTTACAACCAAGTAAAGTTGCTTCACCGCCGAAGCCCATTGTTCCAATACCGAAAGTGTTAGCAGTTTTTACAACATATTCTTCTAATTTTGCAAGATCAGGATTTGCATTCGTATCTTCCACATGACGGAATAATTGCTCTTTTGCTAAATCATAACCAGAAGAGCGGTCGCCACCGATACCTACGCCGATGAAGCCTGCAGAACAGCCTTGACCTTGAGCTTGATATACAGAGTGTAGAATACATTTACGGATACCGTCTAAGTCACGACCAGCACGACCAAGACCTTCTAACTCACATGGTAAGCTGTATTGGATGTTTTTATTTTCACAGCCGCCACCTTTAAGAATTAATTTAATCGTAATATAGTCTTTTTCCCATTGCTCGAATTTCATAACTGGTAGTCCATCACCAAGGTTGTTGCCACTGTTTGCGCCAGTTAAAGAATCAACAGCATTTGGACGTAATTTTGCATCGGCTGTTGTATCGTTAATTGCTTTTTTGATTGCTTCTTTAATCTCTAATTGGTTTACACCTACAGGAGTGTAGATTTTAAATGTTGGTAGACCAGTATCTTGGCAGATTGGTGATACATTGTCTTCTGCCATAATAATATTATTAGAGATTGTTTCCAAACTCATTGCTGCACGAGTGCCTGCATTTTCAGCTTCTTTCGCTTTTTTAATGGCACGACGTACGTCTTTTGGTAAGTTTGTTGACGTTTCTGTAATTAAATCATATAGACTTTTC
Source organism: Lysinibacillus sp. C5.1 (assembly GCF_016350185.1). Classification (NCBI taxonomy): domain Bacteria; kingdom Bacillati; phylum Bacillota; class Bacilli; order Caryophanales; family Bacillaceae; genus Lysinibacillus; species Lysinibacillus sp. C5.1. The sequence goes on along the minus strand of NZ_CP066226.1, from coordinate 4,019,952 downwards.
TCCAAAGTTTGAAGATTCATTTTGGTATTGCCCCCCATAGAAAATTTAATTATTTCCACGAACCATTATACTCTTTTCCACTAATGAAAAAAAGAGTGCATGTAATTGTAGTAGGAATTAGCGAATAACTATAGAATTCTAATGTTTCGTAATTTGCCATTAAATGTTTAAAGAGAGTAATTGCTTATCGGGAACATTTGTTCTATAATGGAATTAACTTTAATTCAAGGAGGATATTTCATGTCAGAAACAAATTCGTTGAAGTTACCAAAGGAAGTTGAACCATATCGAAATATAATAGAAGGAACAATGAGTCCTGTTGTTGTAATGGAAGCGCATGAAAAGGAAACGACTTTATTTGCAAGTAAATTAGCAGGGAATCCATATTTTCCACTGACTATGGAATATCCTAAAAATGAGGAACAACAACCATTAAAGCTTTTAGCACAAATTAATTTTGCGGATGTTCCTAAGCACGTGCCTCATTTACCAGAGCAGGGGATATTGCAGTTCTATATTGATGGTTATGATGATGTCTTAGGGATGGATTTCGATAATGGGAAAAATCAAGCGGGTTTTCGCGTTATTTTCCACGATACAATCATCGATGATGAATCGCAACTTGTGCAAGACTTCTCATTTATCGAAAATGAGGATGAAGAAATGTATTTTCCTGTAGAGAAAGAACTGGCATTAAGCTTTAAAGCAAAATTTGAACCTTTATCAATGGGTGATTTTCGAAGCGAGGAAAAGTACACAAGTCTCTTAGCGGTTATTGAAGAAAACGAAGAATTAGCAGATGTATTGTATGATGTATTATCTGGAGCTGGGCATAAAATAGGGGGATACCCTTTCTTTACACAGGATGATCCTAGAGCTTATGGCGATTATAACGATTCAACAACGTTGTTATTGCAAATAGATAGTGAAGGAGATCATATACTGTGGGGAGATTGCGGTGTTGGCAATTTCTTTATTACAGAAGAAGAGCTTAAAAATAAAGATTTTAGTCAGGTTGTTTATAATTGGGATTGTCATTAAAAAGCAAGCGGGCAAATTATTTGCTCGCTTGCTTTTGCGTGTCATTATTGTTCACGAGCGTTGAATTGCTCCATTTTCTCTTCTAAATCATCCATCATTTGAATTAGACGATCAATATCCTGTAATTCAGTCGTTTCTGGGTCGATGGCATCTAATACTTCTAAAAACATTTCAAGACGTTCTTTTAAGTAAGTTACTTGTTGCTCTTTATCAGTGATTGGCTTTGACATACATACACCTCATTTCGTCCCTTACATCGTAGCTGATTTAGGACTAAATTTCAATGCTTAGGTAAACACCTAGGACTTAGAGATTATTTTGAAAAATTAATAGACAGAATATTTACAATATTGATGTTGTATGTTAAAGTTGTTTTAAGAAATAGTAAAGGAGCTGATGGTACTAAACGGTGAACTCTAACTCGAAAAGGAGGGAGTTTAAACAAGTAATCGGCAAATAAAAAGCCGAAAATCGTGTTTATACAATTGAATGGAGATAAGTGTTAGTTAAGCCTTAGCGTAAAATCACATGTGGTGAGCGCTAAGGCTTTTTGGTATGCTGTTATGTGGAAGATGACTTGATGTTGGAGGAAAAAATGACTTACTTCTCAGATTACAGCAAAAAAAGGTTTGCAATCCTAGTGTTAATTGTATCTATATCAGGATTTTCACAAGGAATGCTACTGCCACTTATTTCTATTATTTTTGAACGTGACGGTGTATCCTCTGCATTAAATGGTTTAAATGCGACAGGTCTATACATAGGAACTTTATTAATCTCACCGTTTATCGAACAACCTTTACGAAGATGGGGCTACAAACCAATTATTTTAATAGGTGGTGCACTTGTATTTGTCTCACTCCTTGTATTTCCTTTATGGAAAAGTGTTACATTTTGGTTCGTGTTGCGTTTGCTGATAGGTGTAGGCGATCATGCGCTACATTATGCAACTCAAACATGGATTACAAGCACAGCCGATCATAAAAGTTTAGGTAAAGGTATGGCTATTTATGGTTTGTCTTTTAGTACGGGCTTTGCGGTAGGGCCATTGATGGTAAAGCTTATACAGATTGCTGAACCATTGCCTTTTATTGTGTCGTCGATTATGTGCTTATTTGCATGGTCATTTGTATTTTTATTACGCAACGAGAAGCCAGAGCGTCTAACTGGTGATATGAATGCAAGAGGATGGAAGCGCTATAAGGTGGCTATTGTATTTGGGTGGATTGCATTTTTAGGCCCTTTTGTTTACGGTTTTTTAGAATCGTCGTTAAATGCTTTATTTCCAGTATACGCCTTGCGTAAAGGCTTTGATGTTGATATCATTCCCATTATTTTATCAGTCTTTACTTTTGGAGGTATTTTAACGCAAGTTCCTCTTGGCGCACTGGGCGATAAAATTGGACGGCGAAACATCTTGATGACTGGAGCATTTGGGGGAGCTATCCTTTTTAGTGTGGCTAGTTTTTTAGAGCATTCACCATTAGCGGTAGCAATCGTATTTTTCTTCGCAGGTACATTGGTCGGTTCGATGTTTTCTCTTGGAATTACTTACATGGCGGATTTAACGCCGAAAGAACTGTTACCGACTGGCAACTTACTTTGTGGAATTGCCTTAAGTATCGGTAGTTTAACAGGACCGTTTTTAGGCGGGGTTTATTTAGAGTTTGTAAAAAATTATAGCTTCCTTTTACTTGTGTCGTTGCTCTTACTAACTGTGGCAATCGTTTTACTTGTATTCGGGAAACATAAAAATAAGCGACCAGTGACGGTTTAATGTCATGGTCGCTTTTATATGCAAAAATAAAAGAGCGGGGCTCATCTCCCGCTCATAAAACAAAAAACGCCCAGCAAATCCGTGCTGTAATGGCGTTTTTCGGTGTGACACGGATGTTTAAGTCCATGCCACGTAGGTTTGGCACCTAACAATATATTATACAGATAAGCTATTATAAAAGCAATGAGATAGTTGATAGATATATAAGGAATTAAATGGAATTCCCGCATAATGGGGGAGAATCCATTTGATCAATAGTGATACCCGCGAAATGGTGTGGAGTACCCGCGAAGTGGAGCGAAATATCCGCGAAATTAGAGTGAATACCCGCGGAGTGAAGTGAAATACCCGCGAAAGCAGAGTGAATACCCGCGGATGCAGGAAGTGATTTTGCGGAAGCGAGTGTGGAATAGGGGGAGAATTGATAATAGTAACAAGAATTAACTAGTAATTGGTGGTATTATGGTTAAAAGATTTAATTAAGAATAAGGAGGAGATTCCCCTGAAAATTATGCGTAACTCAGACCTTTTAAATGACAGTGAGATAATGGATTTATTAGATGATTCTCAAAGGACGATTAAATCTTTTAACAAAGAAGAACTTACAGAAACAGCTAGGGCTATATTAAGAGAATCGTTAGAAAAATCCATAGAAATATATAAACAAAATAAAGATTTTGGAAGTGTTGAAACCTTTAGCATTATATTGTGTAATTTTGAGAGCTTAAAATTTTATTTAGAGTTTGATCATGAAAATGCTATTGCATATTCTTTTGAATGTAATAAAGAGACTGAGCATTATGCTTTAAAAGATAGTGGTTTTTTTACCTTGTTAAAATAAAAAGAAACTCTAAAAGTAAAAATAATGCTAACAATTTTGATATTTTACATAGTAGAGAGTAAAAAATACGACAATCTAGGAAAACTGCATGATAAGTTTCTTTCCAGCGTTGATTTCTGAAGAGGATTAGGAACCTAGAGGAGAGATTATCTATACAAGAGGCAGTCTACACCTACCTTCTGAAGTTGTAGTTTTAAGGAGTGAAATCATTTTTTGTATACGGGAAAGGAGAGTTGATTCTTTGGGGGAGACTTGAATTCTGCACAAGAAGCTCTTTTTCTTATTTAAAATAAAAGAGCATCTCAAAAAACTTTGAGACGCTCTAACTGTTTATTTTCTTAACGCAAGCTTTGCAATACACGCAACTTGCATGTTTTTACAACATAGATTTAAGCTATGATAAAAACGTCCAATCTATAGTAATATTAACGCTGGAAACTCCTCGTTATTCCAAACGAATGTGGCTAACTGAGAGACTGTTTTCTATCTCATCATAATTTTTTAATTCGAAGATGCTGCTAAAGTGACTGGAGAATATGCATCACCTTACTAGGTTCTATGCGTTTTTTATAGTCTGCTTCGGCGCTAGCAAAACGGATAATGCCTGCTTTATCAATTACATAAGTAGCTGGTACTGGAAGTTCCCAAGAATGATCACCATTAAATGTTTCGAGTGAAATATCAAGCGATCTGTAGATAGGATATACATATTCAGGTAATTTAAATTTAAGATTATATTGTTCTGCTGTTTTATTGTGCAAGTCGCTTAAAACATGAAAATTTAATTCGTTCTTTTCTTGTACAGATGCAGAATAGTTTGGAGTTTGAGGGCTAACTGCAATCAATTGGCCCCCAATTGCCTTAATGTCATCATTCATTCGCTGGTATGCTTTCAACTCAAGGTTACAGAATGGACACCATGTACCGCGGTAAAATATCAGAACAACAGGCCCTTTCAAAAGTTCTTCAGACAAAGTTATCTTTTGACCTGTAGAATCCACTAAAGTGAAGTCAGGCGCTTTGACTCCAGCTCTTAAACCCCTACCGGAATCAGATGTACGTAAATCCTGAATCGATTTTTCGAATGCATCCAGCACTTCCTTTGGGAGCACCTTTTCCATATGTGTAGCTGCTATTTCTAAATCTCTTTGCAATTTTTGAAATGGCGTGTTTTCCATTATGTCATCTCCGTATCGTATTATATTTTGTATGTAGTTATACGATACATCTTTTTCTAGAAGGAAGATGTAATGTTGTTTACAACTCATTTTGAAAATCTCTTTGCTACTTGATACGCTCCAGCATTTTTCAGTCTAAGAAATGTTTCTCTCCAAAAGCTTTCCGATGGATATAGATTGTTTTAAATCCTGTCTTAATGACTTCTTCTTTAACAAGTTCTTGTAAAACCACAGTTACAGCTTCTCTAGTTGCACCAACTAAATTGGCGATTTCTTGATGCGAAAGAGGAAAATCTATTTTGTAATACTCATTATCACCCGTAAGTCCAAACTGATCAGATAGTTTAATAAGCGCATATAAAACTTTGTCATGTAGTTTCCCAAGAGCTAGATTTTGCGTTAACTGACTCATACCGATAACTCGATTACTAAGTACTTTTAACAATGTCATCATAAATTGAGGCCGCTGAATTAAAAAATTTTCAAATCTTTCCTTATTCATCAAACATATATGGCTTTCCTCTATCGTTTCAATAAAATTCTCTCGGGTACCAAATGATATGATATCCATTTCTCCAAATACATTACCTTCGTTGAGTATATCCGAAGTAAATTGCTTACCTTGAGCATTTACCTTATACAGGCGCAACTTCCCCTTTTTAACAAAGTAAAGCCCCTCCGAAAAAGTTTCTGGTGTTTGAATAAAAGTGTTTTTCGGAAAAGTCGTTATTAATGTTAATTGTTCCATTTCTATTAAATCTTCCATCGAGAGCGAATTAAGCAGATTAAATTGCGATAAGTATTGAATGTTATCCATTTTTCCTCCTTATAATTGCATGGGCTCTACAAGACTATAACACATGAAATCAATCGACAATCGTGACAGTACCTCAGCTTAAGCAGAACTGTAAAAAAACGCAGTCTACAAAATGTAGACTACGCTTAATCAAGATCAACAAAATTTTAAAAGTATATCATTTTCGATGTTCCGCTTTAAGAACCAAGGAGCAAACGCACTCCACTTGGGCAGTTTGTGCGAACATGTCAACGGGCTGAATATATTCCACATCATAAAGTTTTGATAATTCCTGTAAATCTTTAGCCAGTGTAGAGGGGTTACAAGAAGTATAGACAAAACGTTTTGGCTTTAGTTTTAGAACAGTGCGAATAAATTCTGGAGCAAGGCCTGTGCGCGGCGGATCGACAGTAATCACATCCGGCGTAAAGCCTTCTTTGCGCCATTTCGCTAAAACACTTTCGGCAGTGCCCACCGCGTATTTCGTATGTTTAAAACCATGCTTGCGTGCATTAGTTCGAGCATCTTGAATGCTTTCTGGAATAACATCCATACCACGAACTTCTTTTGCTTGATCAGCTAGCCATAAACCAATTGTTCCTACACCACAGTAAGCATCAACAACCGTTTCTTTACCTGTTAATGCCGCTGCTTTTTTAATTTCATTGTATAAATGTACGGTTTGCGTTGGATTCAATTGAAAGAACGCGCGAGCCGAAAGGTCAAATGCTAATTCCCCAAGTTCCTCATGAATTGTTTCCTTGCCGTCTAGTACAATCGTTTCATCACCGAAAATTAGTGAAGTTTTTTCACGATTAATATTTTGTGCAATTGATACAATACTTGGGTCGATTTTTTTAATGCGTGTTATAAGCTCAGCAAGGTGGGGGATTTCTTTGCGTGTCGTTACAAGCACGACTTGCGTTTCACCTGTACGAATCCCCGTACGTACAACAATCGTACGCACTAAACCATCGAGCGTACGACCATCGTAAATTGTAATATTTAATTTTTGTAAAATTTTACGTGTTGCTACTGTAATTTTCGATGTGATTGGATGTTGTACAAGACAATCATTAATATTCAGTAGCTTGTTGCTGCCTTCAGTAAAAAGACCTGCATAAACACGTTTGCCTTCTTTGCGTACTTGGAACTGGCTTTTATTGCGATAATGCCATGGGTTATCCATACCCAGTGTATGGCGAACTTCTACAGATGCAGCTAACGGCTTAGCATAGCGTTCTAAAGCTTGCATCACAATATCGCGTTTTTCAAGAAGTTGTTTTTCATATGTCATATGTTGAAGTTGACAACCGCCGCATTCATTGTAAACAGGGCAAGGTGCTTCCTGACGATACGGCGATGCTTTACGAATCGCCAGTATGTCAGCCTCTGCGAAATTTCGTTGTGTTTTTGTGACTTGGGCAGTAATTTCTTCTCCTGGTATAGCGCCTTTTACGAAGACAACGTTGCGTTTATAAAAGCCCACGCCTTCCCCATTAATACCAAGTCTCTTTATCGTTAATGGGAATTTTTGTCCCACTTCCATCGTTGTTTGTTGCGTCAAGCGATCCACGTCCTTTAACTTTGTACAGCACGTAGTTACTGATAACATGCTGATATCATCTCCCCATTATAACTAAGGAGTGGACGATTGCATAGTGACAGGGAAATCTTCATACTCCAATACTAAATCATCGAGCGATAAAAATGTATAGCCTTGCTTTTTCGCTTCGGCAATAAATAAAGGAAGTGCTTCTGCATTATCTTGCGCTACGGTATGCATTAAAATGACTGCACCAGGGTGAAGTTGTTCCATCAATGCATTATACGCATAATCTGCTCCACGACGTTCATCCTTTAGCCAATCTTTAAAAGCGACAGACCAGAAAATATGACGGTAGCCTTCAGCATTGCCGACTTCCAACAACTTCGCATTAAAAATGCCTTCTGGTGGGCGGGCATATGTTGTACGGTCAATACCGGTTAATTCACGTAATTTCCCATCAAATTTACGCCATTCTGCACGCATACCATCTCTCGTTAACCTAGCCATATTGGGATGACCATAGGAATGGTTGCCGATAGTATGACCATCTTGTACCATACGTTTAACAAGGTCACTAGCACTTTCTAAATAATGACCGGTTAAGAAGAAAGTTGCTGGCGCTTTTTCTTTTTCTAACGTATCCAATATACTTTCAGTAAAGCCATTTTCGTATCCATTATCGAATGTTAAGTAAACAACTTTTTTATCGGGTTTTCCTTTATAAATTGCTCCATATTGGTCGAGTAGCTTGTCAAGTTGTGCTCCTGCTTGTGCTGGTTCGCCATTCTGTGCTTTTTTAATGCCCCAATGATATTCATCTGAGCCTGAAGCAAAGTATGGATTAAAGCTAATTGCTGCGGCAATAATAAATGTAGCAATTACCGCACCTACAATATGTTGTTTCCACATAAAAAACGCATCCTTTCCTTTTCGTTTAGGATGCGTTACTTTTTAAAATTTATCCTACTTCAAGTCGCACTTTGCACACGGATTTTATAATAAATTTTCAAGTGCTTCTTGTAAATGTGGGAATTGAAATTCGAAGTTGTGCGCTTGTAAAACTGTTGGTAATACATGCTGGCCTTCTAAGACAAGCATACTTTGTTCGCCAAGAGCTAAACGCATGGCAAAACTCGGGACTGGCAACCAATGACGGCGATTCATTACCTGTGCGATAGTTTGTCCGAATTCCTTCATGCGTGTAGCATAAGGAGCTGTGACATTAAATGGTCCGCTGATGGACGCATTTGTAATTGCAAAATAAAGGGCACGTGCCACATCCTCGATATGGACCCATGATAGCCATTGCTCACCCGAACCAATCGTTCCGCCTATATGCAATTTATAAGGCAATAGCATGGAAGGCAACGCGCCATTGTCACGACCTAAAATAACGCCAAAGCGTGCGAGTGCTACACGAACGCCTAGTTTTTCAGCTCGCAAAGCATGGCGTTCCCAATCATGAACGGTCCATCCTAAAAAATCAGTTGCATAATCCTTAAAATTTTCACTATAGGTTGTCGCTATGGAAGGTGGATAAATGCCAACTGCACTGGCATTTACAAGTACTTCAGGCGTTTTATCTAGTTCCTCTATAATCCGAACGATTTCTAATGTAGCATCCATCCGACTCGTATAAATCGCCTTCTTTTGTTTTTTTGTCCAACGGCCGTCATTTAGTGATACACCAGCCAAATTAACGAATGCATCAATATTGTCTAATTCTTTTTCTGGTCGTGCGCCATCTTGTAGCCATTGGACATAATGAATGCCATTTTCGTATTTAGAATTGCTGCGTGACAAGACAAATAGTTCATGGCCTTGCTCTTGTAACAATTTGGTTAGCGCTTTCCCGACAAAACCAGTACCGCCCGCAATAACGATTTTCATAAGAACCCCTCCTTTTTCCAAATAGATGTAACTCAACTATACACAAAGATAGAAAAAAAGAAAAAGATGTTATAATGTTTAGGCAAAGGAGTGGTTTCATATGCGTGTTATTACAAAAATTGCACGTCAAAAAAACAATCCAGAACGTTATAATATATATTTGAACGAGGAATACGCTTTCCCAGTAGATGAGGCAATTCTCATACAATTTGGTTTGACAAAAGGGAAGGTACTCGAAGATTTTGATATTCAGGAAATTGCCTATGAAGATGAAATTCGTAAGGCGTTTAATAAAGGGCTGAATTATTTATCCTATCAAATGCGAAGTGAGCATGAGGTGAAGAAAAAGTTAAGCTCACTAGAGTTCGGCGAAGCAGTCATATTAGAAGCTATCCAAAAGTTAAAATCATATGGCTTTTTAAATGATGAATCTTATTCAAAAGCATTGCTAAACACCAAAAAAGCTACCATGAAAAAAGGCCCGCGAGCTATTCGACAAGATCTTATGAAAAAGGGAATCGATAAAAGTTTGCAAGATGAAGTACTGGAAACATTTAGCCATGAGGAACAAGTAAAGCTTGCCACACAGCTTGCTGAAAAAGTAATTCGTTCTGAAAAAAAGAAAACACCATCGCAAATAAAGGCCAAAATTCAAGATTTTTTAATGCGAAAAGGGTATTCATTTACTATTGTAGATGAAGTACTCGGACAGATAGAAATCGAACAAGCAGAAGATGAATGGCAGGCATTGCTTGATGCACAAGGCGAAAAAGTTTGGAAAAAGTATGCCGCGAAGTATACTGGTTATGAATTAAAAATGAAAACGAAGCAGGCGCTTTATCAAAAGGGATTTCCTGTAGAAATTATAGATCGTTTTATTGAAGAGAAGGAGAATGAAGAATGAATGACAAAAACTATGCTGCAATGACAGAGCATGAATTACGTGAAGAAGTAGCTAAGCTTAAAGAAAAGGCTCGCAAAGCGGAACAACTAGGCATACTCAATGAATTTGCAGTTTACGAACGTAAAGCTTTAATGGCAGCAGCTTATTTAGTCGATTTAGATACGATTGTTCCAGGGGAAATGTACCGCATTGATGGCTCTGATAACAACTTTTTCCAAGTGGATTATTTAAAAGGACGATTTGCTTGGGGGCATCGTCTTGGCGGCGATAAGTATCAGGAAGCATTACCTGTTTCTATATTATCACCAATAAAGGTGGGCAAGTAAATGCAAGAAAAAATTGACAAACTAACAACAGAATTACTGGCAAAAAACCCTGAAATGTCTGTAGGTCGTGCGCGAGTTTGGGTGGAGCTTCTTTGGAGTGATTTTGAATCCTCGTCTGCCAAAGCGGGCTACAATTACCGAGGAGCTGACTATACTGAAACGTTAGTGCGCCAATTAATCGTTAGCTATGGTGATAAGCTTCATCTATTTGCAGGGCGCAATCCTAAATACGCTCATTTACTGGATACAAGTGACGATATCGTACAATAAATCGAAAACGGAATAGGTTAAAAAAGAAAAATAAAGCCGGTGTTCCTTAGTAGGATACCCCGGCTTTATTAGCTTTGTGTAGACTCTTTAATTGCTAGCGCCAATTTGTAATTTCTTCTGAAGTTTATCTTCGGTGAAAATCCAACCAGTGTAAGAGGTAATGATTTCATCGGCATCGTTTAAATGAGCGACTGCAACGAAAGGATAGCGATTGTCACTACGGTAACGAAGATCAATTAACCTTACTTCTGTTAAGCCGTTTTCAAGCTCTGAAATTTCCCATCGATATAATGGTGAGAATGACACAAAGGCATCGAGATTCGGGTCTTTCATAGCAGCTTCAACAGTCGGTGTTTTCGGTAATGGTTTGATTTCAAATTTATCGTAAATATTAACTGTTCGCCCATACGCACGGCCAACATAGTAATGCGTTTTAGATTTTGCAGCGATGCGCCAGTGAAAAAATCGCATTGTAGGAGCTACAATAACATAATCTTCATCCTGTATGGTATTATGAACGGCTCTTTTAACCGCTTTTTGCACAGCAAATCGTAAAATATAATAGACGATAATAATGCCATACATGACGCTAAATGTCCAAACTGGATTTGCCCCAAATGCCCATAGTAATATACCAAGGCAATGGAGAGTGAATATTATCGGATCGAATGTATTAATAACACCAAGTGCAACCCATTTTCTAGAGAATGGACGAATGGCCTGTGTTCCATATGCATTAAAAATATCAACGAAAACGTGAATGGCTACTGCAAGAAATGTCCAAAGCCATAAATGCAACACATTCGCGTCTTGAATAATTAGTGATAGCACGATTGTAATTAAAATTGGCCAGATGACTACAGCTGGAATTGAATGGGTGATACCGCGATGATGTCGAATATAAATCGCATTATTGCGAAGCTTTAAGACCGTATCAACATCAGGTGCTTGTGAGCCGATAATGGTACCAGCCATAACGGCGGTAAAGGTCATTGAATGATTTGCAACTACTGGGTCAGCTAAAGCGAGACCTCCGAGTGCTATGCCCATAACGAAATGTGTACCTGAATCCAAAATTATCCACTCCTAGCATGCGTGAAAAAGGCGTACAATGCATACATGTATATTTCAATATTGGTATCGTATTGCTTTATACAGTTTACCTTTCTATCGCTAAGTATTCATTCACATAATACGGTAAATGATACCGTATTAAAAATACGTTTTTGTCATATTATGCGAATTAGCTTTTCTTAATTGTATACCCTTTTTATCATAAATTAAATCGTAAAAACACGGGAGGTCACTGTGAATTATCCATATGTAACAGAATTTCGACAATCTTTAGTCGAATGGTTCGAAAAAGAAAAACGAGATTTACCATGGAGGCATACAAAGGACCCTTATAAAATTTGGGTGTCTGAGGTCATGCTACAGCAAACACGAGTTGACACAGTAATTCCTTATTATAATCGCTTTATGGAAAGCTTTCCAACGCTAGAATTATTAGCAGAGGCACCACAGGAATATTTATTAAAGCATTGGGAAGGCCTCGGTTATTACTCACGAGCACGGAATTTACAAGCAGGTGTGCGTGAGGTATTAGAAAGTTACGGGGGAATTGTACCTGATAACCGGCATGAAATTTCAAAACTAAAAGGAATTGGTCCTTATACTGCAGGAGCTATATTAAGTATTGCCTATAATAAGCCCGAGCATGCAGTTGATGGTAATGTTATGCGTGTTTTAAGTCGTGTCCTTAATATCCATGATGATATTGCACTTCCAAAAACGAAGAAGATTTTTGAAGCGGCTGTTGAAGAACTAATTGATTCTGAAAATGCATCTTCTTTTAATCAAGGCTTAATGGAACTTGGGGCGCTTATTTGTTCCCCAACTTCACCAAAGTGTTTATTATGTCCCGTCCGAGAATACTGTACAGCTTTTAACGAGGGTGAACCCGAAAATCTGCCTATTAAATCTAAAAAAGTAAAGATGAAGCATATTTCATATGATGTCTTTGTTTGTGAGGATGAAGATGGACGGATATTGATGGAACAGCGTCCAGAAGAAGGATTACTCGCGAATATGTGGCAGTTTCCAATGGTGGAACAAGAAGATGATTCTTTGATAAAATGTGCTCACCATCATGAATTAAATGTCCAAGCACACCAGCCAATTTTAACATTTAAGCATATCTTCTCTCATTTAACTTGGCATGTGAATGCTTATTATATGAAGTGTAAAACAGCTGAGAAGGGTGAATGGCTGACACGTGAGCAAATAGAATTATTACCGATGCCTGTACCTATGCTGAAGATATGGCAAGCGATTAAATAGTGGAAATGAAAATTTAAAAAATTAAGAGCATAAAAGTAATCACCTCTGTACACAATAATTAGCGTGGAGGTGAATGACTGATGAAGAAAAATCAAAACAACAACCAACAAGCAAATAAAAACATGCAACGCCAAAGTGAAGAGTTTGGTTATGAAACAGACTTCAACGAAGTGCAAAAGCAAAATGCTAAAGCTGAGCAGAATAAAGCTCAAGCTTCAGGCAAATACGCTAAGAATAACCAAAACGCGAGCGAGTAATCTCTCACTTTGTAACTGCATAATTGCATTTACCTTCTAAGGGGCTGTCTAACAATCGAAAAGATGAAAAGGACAGCCCTTTTCTATATCTTGTGACACGTATTACATAGAAAGATAAAAAATTCCTGAGGTTTTTGTTATGATGGAAATTGCTATTAATTTACGAAAATTTGTACATAAATAACATGACACAGTGAAATTTGTAGTTTTCAACTACACCTTTCGCGTACAGATTGCTATAATATACTAGAGACTGCTAGATTTAGGTAGCATAGACGAAAAGGTGGGCTTCAAAAATGGCAATACCGGTAGAAGGAGAAACGATACAAATACATAGTTATAAGCACAACGGCCGCATCCACCGTGTTTGGCAAGAAACAATGGTTTTAAAAGGAACGAAAAACATTATAATCGGTGCGAATGAACGAACACTTGTGACAGAATCCGATGGTCGTACGTGGCTAACGAGAGAGCCTTCTATTTGTTATTTCCATGCGGAGCACTGGTTCAACATCATCTGCATGCTGCGTGAGGACGGTGTGTATTATTATTGTAATCTAAGCTCACCATTTGTTTTCGATAATAATGCCATTAAATATATTGACTACGATTTAGATATTAAGGTTTTTCCGGATATGTCGTATACCCTTTTAGATGAAGATGAATATGAACAACATCGACAGGAAATGTCTTACCCAGATGTAATCGATAAAATTTTAAAGCGCAATGTCGAAAAATTAATTAGCTGGATACAACAAAAAAGAGGGCCTTTTGCACCTGATTTTATCGATGCATGGACGAATCGCTATAAGTTTCAGCTCGATATGCAAGCAGATGATTGTCAGTAACACCTATTAGTTTAACTAATGGGTGTTTTTTTTCATGTAAAGGGTATTTTATAAAGAGAGGCTTCAATGAAAGTGAAAAATAGTTAGCACAAAAGTTTTACTAACTGTACTTCATGCTAAATATTGCTATAATACGTAAGGGCATTCAATATTGAATGTCTGTTTCTTTTTGAATGTATAGAAAGCCATTTAAGCAGAAATGGCTTTCAAATAAGGAAGTGAAGATAATTGGGTAGCGTAAAGCGTTATATGCGTTTTGTAAAACCATACACATGGGAAATACTTTTAACCGTATTCATTGGTATTGTGAAATTTGCGATTCCGTTATTTATTCCATTGCTTATAAAAATAGTACTTGATGATATTATTGGTGCTGATGATTTAACGGATACAGAAAAAACAAAGGAATTGTTTTATTGGCTAGGTGGAACAATTATTGTATTTTTCGTGATACGACCACCAATAGAATACTACCGTCAATACTTTGCACAGCATGTGAGTAATAAGGTACTTTTTGATATCCGAAAAGAAATTTATGCCCATCTACAGCGACTAAGCCTGAAGTATTACGCAAATACAAGAGCTGGCGAGGTCATTTCACGTGTTATTAACGATGTGGAACAAACGAAAAACTTTGTTATGACTGGTTTAATGAATGTTTGGCTTGATTTTGCAACAATTGTCATTGCGGTCGGTATTATGCTAGCAATGGATGTCAAACTAACGCTTGTTGCACTAATTGCATTCCCATTCTATGCAATTAGTGTAAAGTTCTTCTTTGGTAAACTACGAACTTTAACACGTAACCGTTCACAGGCACTTGCAGGTGTGCAAAGTTATTTACATGAGCGAGTGGCTGGGATGAGTATTATTAAAAGCTTTACGCTAGAAAAGCATGAACAACAACTATTCGATGAAGCCAATGGCGAGTTTTTTGAAAAAGCGCTAGAACATACGAGATGGAATGCCAAGTCCTTTGCAGTAGTCAATACAATTACGGACGTGGCACCATTGCTTGTTATTGCTTATGCCGGCTATCAAGTGATTAATGGCTCATTATCGCTTGGAACAATGGTTGCTTTTATCGCTTATATTGAGCGACTCTATGGACCGCTTCGTCGTTTAGTAAGTTCATCCACAACGTTAACACAATCTATCGCTTCGATGGATCGTATGTTTGAACTAATGGATGAGCCTTATGAGGTAAAAAACAAGGAAAATGCCCTTCCATTACCGCGAGCTACAGGTGAAGTACGATTTGAAAATGTAGCCTTTCAATATGAAGTGGATGGTTCGCCAATTTTAAAAAATATGAACTTTACCATAAAACCAGGGGAGACGGTTGCATTTGTAGGAATGAGTGGTGGTGGGAAATCTACTATTATTAGTTTAATCCCCCGTTTTTATGATGCGACAGCTGGAGCGGTTTTTGTAGATGGACATAATGTTAAAGATGTCACAATCCATTCATTGCGCTCACAAATTGGTATTGTGCTTCAAGATAATATTCTCTTTAGTGATTCAGTTAAGGAAAATATTTTGATGGGGAAACCAGGTGCGTCTGATGAGGAAGTAATGGCGGCTGCAAAAGCAGCTAATGCACATGACTTTATTATGAACTTACCAAATGGTTATAACACAAAGGTAGGAGAGCGAGGCGTAAAATTATCAGGTGGTCAAAAGCAACGAGTGGCCATTGCCCGTGTATTTTTAAAAAACCCACCGATTTTAATTTTAGATGAAGCGACATCAGCGCTAGATTTGGAAAGTGAAGCACTTATTCAAGAATCATTAGATGCCCTTGTGCATGATCGCACAACGATTATTATAGCGCACCGACTTTCAACCATTACACATGCTGATAATATTTTTGTTATTGAGCATGGACAATTAATAGAAGAAGGTAATCATGAACAACTAATGAAGAAGCAAGGCACTTACTATAATTTATTCCAAGTACAACATTTAGATTAAGTATCACACAATATACGAATGCCGATGATTTGCACCGTAGGGGGTTTTAAGTCCCAAATTATTTGCGTGCCTGGCACAAAAAAAGCCTTCCATTGTTAATAAAATGGAAGGCTTTTTTTGTGGAAATTTATCGATTTAACAGAAGTTTTTGGAGGAGGGGAAGAAAAATGTAGAAAATATATGTAATTTGCAGAATAATAATGATTGAAAGAGAGAAATATTTTAGTTAGAATTATCTGAAAATAGAGAATTTAGTGATAGTTAGTATATAATATTCAATAAAATTGTATTTTTTGAAAATATTGGTGAGGTGGGGCGGTTGAACATGCGAAAAAAGCTGTTAGAAGTAAAAGGGTTACAAACAACGTTTTTCACAGATGATGGACAGATTCCTGCCGTTGATGATATTGATTTTTCAGTCCATGAAGGAGAAATTTTAGGGATTGTAGGGGAATCGGGTAGTGGGAAAAGTGTCACATCTTTGTCCATTATGGGATTGATCCCTTCACCACCAGGAAAAATTACTGGTGGACAAGTACTGTTTGAAGGCAAAAATTTAGCGAAATTAACGGATAAGCAAATGCAAAGAGTACGTGGTAAGGATGTGGCGATGATTTTTCAAGAGCCTATGACTTCCTTAAA
Organism: Lysinibacillus sp. C5.1; assembly: GCF_016350185.1. NCBI lineage: Bacteria > Bacillati > Bacillota > Bacilli > Caryophanales > Bacillaceae > Lysinibacillus > Lysinibacillus sp. C5.1. The sequence goes on along the minus strand of NZ_CP066226.1, from coordinate 4,003,319 downwards.
TCCTTTATTTACAATTGGCGAGCAATTAAAAGAAGCAATTTTAATCCATAATCCCAAGTGGTCGAAAAAGAAGGCTTTTGCGCGGGCGGTAGAAATTATGAAACTAGTAGGATTACCACGTGTAGAGGAACTACTGAAAGATTATCCTCATCAACTATCTGGAGGGATGCGCCAACGAGTGATGATTGCCATGGCATTGGTCTGTGACCCGAAGGTGCTGATTGCCGATGAGCCGACGACTGCCCTCGATGTGACGATTCAGGCACAAATTTTGCAACTGATGAAAGATTTGAACAAGCGTATGAATACGGCTGTCTTATTAATTACGCACGATTTAGGGGTCGTAGCAGAAACTTGCGAACGCGTTATTGTTATGTACGCAGGGCAAATTGTTGAAGAAGCACCTATTCAAGATATTTTTAAAAATCCTAAGCATCCTTATACACAAGGACTTATTAAATCTGTACCAGATATGCGTTACAAAAAAGATAGCCTTTACTCAATACCTGGCAGTGTACCTAGGCCAGGCACGATAAAAGATGGCTGTCGTTTTGCAGCACGCTGTGAATTTGCAATGGAACGTTGCCTACAACAAACACCACCTTTATATGAAGAGACAGAGCAACATAGAGCAAGGTGCTTTTTACTGGAAGAACAGGAGGTGATTCAATATGTCGAAAGTGCTATTGAAAGTTGAAGGGTTAAAAAAATACTTTCCAATTCGCAAAGGATTCTTGAATACGCAAGTTGGCGATGTAAAAGCTGTGGACAATGTATCCTTTGAAGTATTCGAAGGGGAAACATTAGGTATTGTGGGCGAATCAGGATGTGGTAAGTCAACGACAGGTCGCCTTTTAATGCGCTTGCTCGAACCGACCGCAGGGAACATTGAATTCGGTGGCAAAATGCTTTCTTCCTTATCGAATAGTGAAATGCGGAAAGCACGAAGGGATATCCAAATGATTTTCCAAGACCCCTATGCTTCACTTAATCCACGCCATTCGATTGGCAAGATTTTAGAGGAGCCACTCATTGTGCATGGAATGGGCAATTCAAAAGAACGCAAGCAGAAAGTAATTGAGCTGCTTAAAATTGTTGGCTTAAATGAATATCATGTAAAACGCTATCCTCATCAATTTAGTGGAGGACAGAGACAACGCATTGGCATTGCGCGAGCGCTGATGACCAACCCGCGTTTAATTATTGCGGACGAACCTGTTTCTGCGTTAGATGTATCAATTCAGGCTCAAGTTTTAAACCTAATGCAATCTTTGCAAAAGGAACTAAAGCTTACCTATATTTTTATCTCACATGACTTAGGTGTTGTACGCCATATTAGTAATCGTGTTGGGGTTATGTATTTAGGCAAATTAGTAGAGTTGACCGCAAGTGAAAATTTATATGCAGAGCCGCTCCACCCATATACGCAGGCATTATTATCTTCTGTTCCTGTGCCTGATCCAACTTTTGAACGTGAGCAGCTTATTATATCTGGAGATATTCCGAGTGCATCCAATCCGCCGAGTGGTTGTGCATTCCATACAAGGTGTCCGTTTAAGAAGGCACAATGCTCAAGCGTTGTACCGAACATGCAAGAAGTGAAGCCGGGTCATTATGTTGCTTGTCATCTTTATGATGCGATTCAACATTGAATGATATAAAAAAGTTTTAGGGGGAAAATAGATGAAGAAAAAGAAGCTTTGGTCTTTGGGCGTAATGCTAATCCTTGTTCTCTCGACAATCTTAGCTGCGTGTAGTTCTGGCTCTGATGGCAAGGGTACAGGTTCGAAGGATACGTCAACTGGCGGAGATTCAGCTAGCAGCGGTGAAAAAACATTAGTATATGGTCGAGGTGGCGACTCCACAGCTCTTGACCCTGCAACAGTAACAGAAGGTGAATCTTTTAAAGTAACAGTGAATATCTATGAAACACTTATTAATTTTGGAGAACAAGATGTTACTTTAAAGCCTGGTTTAGCAAAATCATGGAAAGCTTCAGAAGATGGCTTAACTTACACATTCCAGCTTGAAGAAGGTGTAAAGTTCCACGACGGTTCAGATTTTAATGCAGAAGCGGTTGCAAAAAACTTTGAGCGCTGGAAAGCTGGTGCAGATAAGTTCCCATACTTTATGTCTCAATTTACGATGGGCGGGGAGCAAATCATTGAATCCATTACACCAGAAGGCGATTATACAGTTGTCTTTAAGTTGAAACAACCACAAGCACCATTCTTGAAAAATTTAGCGATGTCGCCATTTGCCATTGCTTCTCCAAAAGCATTTGAAGCGAATGACGATGCACTAATTGATAAACCAGTTGGAACAGGTCCATTCAAATTTGTAAATTGGACACGTAATGATTCTATTACAATTGAGAAAAATACTGATTATCGTATTGCAGGGTTACCAAAATTAGATAAAGTAATTTTCCGTTCTATCCCTGATAATTCAGCACGCTTAAATGCACTAAATAATGGTGAAGTAGATGTAGTAGATGGCTTAAGCCCATCAGATAAAGGATCGATTGAAACAAATGGCGATCTACAATTAATCGAACGTCCATCTATGAACGTAGGCTACCTTGGATTAACAGTAACACGTCCACCTTTCGATAACGTTAAAGTTCGTCAAGCTGTGAACTATGCCATTGATAAGCAAGCGTTAGTAGATGCGTTCTACGAAGGTTTAGCTGAGCCTGCTAAAAATCCAATGCCACCAGTTATTGCTGGCTACAATGATGATATTACAGGCTATGCTTATGACCCTGAAAAAGCAAAAGCATTGCTAAAAGAAGCAGGCTATGACGGTAAAGAAATTGAGCTATGGGCAATGCCAGTACCACGTCCGTATATGCCAGATGGTCAAAAAATTGCAGAAGCGATTCAAAAGAATTTAGCTGATGTCGGAATTCCATCTAAAATCGTCTCATTCGAATGGGCTACGTATTTAGAAAAAGCTCAAAATGGTGAAGCGGATGCGTTCTTACTTGGTTGGACAGGTGATAACGGCGATGCTGATAACTTTATTTACACATTATTAGACGCTGATAATATCGGTTCAAACAACTACACATTCTACGACAACCCTGAGTTACACAAATTATTAGTTGCTGCACAAACAGAAGTGAATGAAGACAAACGTAATGAGCTTTACAAACAAGCGCAAGTAATTATTTCTGAGGATGCACCTTGGGTTCCACTAGCACACTCTATTCCTATCTTAGCTGCAAGTACAAAAGTGACAAATTACTTTGCACATCCAACAGGTTCTGATCGTTTAGAAGCAGTAGATATGAATTAAACAATAAAGAAATAAAAATTGTCGCTACTCATAGTGACGTAACAAGATTTTTACAGCTTTGGACTTTGTCTAGAGTTGTAAAAACGGGTTGTGACTATGTTTGTCGCAACCCGTTTTTCTGTCTGACAGACAAACCATCTAAACGTCTATCGTTTGTTGAAAGCTGTCCCTTTCTACAGTATGTGTATAGACTTCATGCTTTTCGCAGCAAAAGTATAATTAGAAAATTACAGAGAGGTGAAGAAAATGCTTCACTATATGGGAAGACGTTTATTTCAATTAATCCCAGTTTTGCTTGGAATGACTTTTATCGTCTTTATGCTCATTCGTCTAATTCCTGGTAATCCTGCACAAGTTATTTTAGGTCAGCAGGCGACGAAAGAGGCGGTTGAGGCATTAAACGCAAGTTTAGGATTAGATAAACCATGGTATACGCAATATTTTGGCTATTTGGGGGGGATTTTTCAGGGCGATTTAGGCGTGTCTTTGCGTACAAAGTTACCTGTGTCACAAGAGATTTTTCCTTATTTAGCGGCAACAGCAGAATTAGCGATATTTGCAATGATTATAGCAGTCATTATTGGTGTCAATGCAGGTATTATTTCAGCTTGGTTCCAAAATTCATGGTTTGATTATACCGCTATGGTTGTTGCGTTAATTGGTGTATCTGTTCCGGTGTTTTGGTTAGGTTTAATGGAACAATGGGCATTTAGCATTCAGCTTGGTTGGTTGCCTACATCTGGACGTAATGATGTACGAGACCCGATAACCGCAATTACGCATTTTTATTTGCTGGATACACTGATGCAAGGCAGATTTGATCAATTTACAGAAGTGTTAAAGCGGTTAATCTTACCAGGGGTGGCGCTTGCTACGATTCCTATGGCGATTATTGCAAGGATTACCCGTTCGTCTATGCTTGAGGTCATGCGCTCTGATTATGTTCGAACAGCGAGAGCAAAAGGACAAAAAATGTTTATCGTCGTTTACAAACATGCATTGAAAAATGCCGTTATTCCAGTGTTAACAGTTATTGGTTTACAAACAGGGTTGCTACTAGGTGGTGCCATTTTAACAGAAACCATTTTCAGTTGGCCTGGCATTGGTCGTTATATTTATGATGCAATCGGATTCCGAGACTATCCAGTTATACAATCGGGTATTTTAGTTGTTGCTTTTATTTTCATTATGATTAATTTAATTGTCGATCTACTTTACACTGTGATAGATCCACGCATTAAATACAAATAGGAGGGAGATGCGATAATGACTGGTGCGATAGATATAAAAAAAGAAGCAATGGCAAGTCAAGAGCGAGCGGCAGGGCCTTGGAGAGAGGGCTGGCGCAGCTTTAAAAAAAGCAAAATCTCCCTTGTTGGTGCTGGTATTGTCATATTTTTTATTGTCCTTGCTGTTTTTGGCCCTTCCATTGCGCCACAAGGAATCAATGAACAGGACTTATCGAAACGATTATTGGCGCCTTCCAGTGCACATTGGTTTGGAACAGATGACTTTGGACGAGATATATTCTCTAGAATTATTCATGGTGCCCGTATTTCGTTAAGAATTGGTTTTTTTGCTGTAATTCTTTCAGTTATTGTAGGGAGCTTACTTGGAATTCTTGCAGGGTATTATGGCAAGTGGGTTGATACGATTATTTCTCGCATTTTTGATATTATGTTGGCGTTTCCTAGTATTTTATTAGCAATTGCTGTAGTGGCTGTACTTGGGCCATCATTACAAAATGCATTAATTGCCATTGCGATTATTAATGTACCAAACTTTGGGCGCTTAATTCGGTCAAAAGTGTTGAGTGTAAAAGAAGAAGAATATATCGTAGCTGCCAAAGCGATAGGGATGCGTGATTCACGTATTTTATTCTCACATATTTTACCCAATTCGATGACACCGATTATTGTGCAGGGGACACTTGCCATTGCGACGGCGATTATTGAAGCGGCTGCTCTAGGTTTCCTCGGATTAGGGGCACAGGCACCAGCACCTGAATGGGGAAAAATGCTAGCTGACGCGCGTATCTACTTACTAAAAGCACCATGGACGATGATTTTCCCAGGGTTAGCTATCATGCTTACGGTATTAGGGTTTAATTTAATGGGAGATGGTCTACGGGATGCGCTCGATCCGAAAATGAAAAGTTAATATGGTAAAGAGCCTTCTACTGAAAAGCTAGAAGGTTTTTATTTGGTAAAAAAGGGAGAATATAAAAATCTACTTTCATGTGGAGCCATTATTTGAATTTTATGTAATATTATTTTAGACTTAATGTATGTTGATACATACTTTTTGACGTAATAGCTATAAATTGAAAAATTTAAAGCAGTGTATTGGACAGTTGATTAAGGAAATGGATCGGACAATTACAATATGTAGCGAAAAGTTATTCGACTTCCGCAAGAAAGCAGTAACTGAACGTTTCTATTATTGGAGTTGCTAAAACATGTTAATCAACATATTTAAAATACTATTCACGGTTTTTTAGCAAGTATGCAAATTAAGGAGGGCTTTAACATGGGGATTAATTTACAAAAGGGACAGCGTGTAGATTTAACAAAAGGCAATGCTGGTTTAAATAAAATTAAAGTAGGCTTAGGATGGGATCCAGTAGGCCAAACAAAAAGTGGTGGCTTATTGGGTGGCTTATTTTCTAGTGGTAGATCAGGAGGCAGAGATGTTGACTGTGATTCATCAGTTTTAATGTTGCAAGATGATCGTATACTGGCAGGAGATGACGTCGTTTACTTCGGGAAATTATCAAGTAAATGCGGATCAGTTAAGCATTCTGGCGATAATTTAACAGGTGACGGTGCAGGTGATGATGAGGTCATTACAGTGGAGTTAGGAGCTGTGCCTGCACAATACAATAAATTAGTATTTGTTGTAAACATCTATGATGCGGCTGGTCGTAATCAACATTTCGGTATGATTCAAAATGCGTATATTCGCGTGTACGATGACAAGACAGGCAATGAATTAATTCGCTATAATTTAAGTGATGATTATTCGAATTTAACAACACTAGTTTGTGGTGAAATTTATCGTCACGGCAACGAGTGGAAATTTGCCGCTATTGGTAACGGTACAAACGATGTAAAACTTGGTGATGTAGTTCGAAGATATCAATAATTATAAATTATAAATTTGAGGAGGAATACAAATGGGTATTTCATTACAAAAAGGTCAAAAAGTTGATTTAACAAAAACAAATCCAGGATTATCAAATGTTATTGTAGGTTTAGGCTGGGATACGAATAAATACGATGGTGGACATGATTTTGATTTAGACTCTTCTATTTTTTTACTTGCTGATACAGGGAAAGTAGCAGACCAAAATGATTTTGTCTTCTACAACAATACTATCGGTGGTAATGGTTCTGTTGAACACTCTGGCGATAACTTAACAGGGATTGGTGAAGGGGATGACGAAATCGTTAAAGTTTCGTTAAATGAAGTACCTGCCCATGTGCAACGTCTAGCATTCACCGTTACAATCCATGATGCAGAAGCACGTAGCCAAAACTTTGGTATGGTATCGAACGCATTTATCCGCATTATTAATGCTGCGACGAATGAAGAAATTGTGCGCTATGATTTAGGTGAAGACTTTAGTATTGAAACAGCTGTTGTTGTCGGAGAACTATACCGTCACAATGGTGAATGGAAATTCAACGCAGTAGGTGCTGGATACCAAGGTGGTTTAGCGGCACTTTGTAATGATTATGGTTTAAACGTAAACTAACTTTTAACTTTATATGAGAAAGGGAGTTTCTTCTAATGGGTATTCAGTTAAGTAAAGGACAACGCATTGATTTAATGAAGCAAGACCCAGGCTTAAATAATGTAGGTATTGGTTTAGGTTGGGATGTTAAACAATTCGATGGAGGAAATGACTTTGACTTAGATGCATCTGTGTTTTTGTTAGATGCATCAGGAAAATGCCGTAATGAACAAGACTTTATTTTCTATAATAATTTAACAAGTCCAGACAAATCTGTTCAGCATATGGGTGATAACCGTACTGGTGTAGGTGATGGTGACGATGAAAAAATTCTTGTTAATTTAAAACAAGTGTCTCCTCAAATCGAAAAAATTGTTGTAACCGTGACAATTTATGATGCGGAAGGTCGCCGTCAAAACTTTGGACAAGTACTAAACGCTTATGTTCGATTAACGAACGAAGAATCCGGTTCAGAAGTACTTCGTTATGATTTAGGTGAAGATTTCAGCATAGAGACAGCGGTCGTATTTTGTGAGCTTTACCGACATAATGGCGAGTGGAAATTTGCTGCTGTTGGCTCTGGCTATCAAGGTGGTTTAGCTGCATTAATCAATGCTTATGGACTGCAATAATTAAAGTGCCGTTTATAACTAGATGGTTACGATTATGAATTGAATAGGGAAAGCGACGTAATGGAAGGCACTGTATTAGTCTGTATAAAACAGGTTGATGCAGTGTCTTTTTTACAAAATCATTCTTGAATGGGGAGAGAATTGGATGCAATATTTTGCAACAGAAGCGGAGACGATTTTTTATCAACAACCACGCAAATTTACGAAATTAGATTCACCTGATATTTTGTCCTATGCATTAGGTGCAACATTATATATGCCTGCGTCTATGCCTAACATTATTGACATGATACAATCGCAAAAATATCAAGAGTTAAAGTCACTTGTTATCGATTTAGAAGATGCAGTTGGGGATGCAGAGCTAACAAGTTGTGAAGAAAAAATTATAGAAGATATCAGTACACTTTATACATTATATCTTCACAAGGATATATTACTTGAAGATTTACCGCTTCTATTTATTCGTGTGCGTAGTGTTGAACAATTTAAGCTTTTAACCTCTAGATTAGGAAAGCGTCAAGAAGTGATTACAGGCTACGTGTTTCCTAAATTTACAGCAGTACAAGGGAGAACTTATTTTGAAATACTAGAGCAAACAATCGCACAGCATCAACTAACGTTATATGGGATGCCGATTTTAGAAAGTCATGACATTTTATATAAGGAGTCTCGCATAACAGCATTATTTGCGATTAAAGACGTACTCCGTCAATACAGAAAACGTGTACTAAATGTCCGTATTGGTGCGACCGATTTTTGTGGGATTTACGGAATTCGACGCAGAGTAGACGCAACCATTTACGATATTGCTGTAATTCGAGATTGCATTGCAGATATCGTCAATGTACTTGGGCGTGAAGAAGATGACTTTGTTATTTCGGGGCCAGTTTGGGAGTATTTCAGCAATGAGCGTGTATTAAAGCCAACGCTTAGAGCCACTCCGTTCAGTGAACAAGGAGCGTTGTTTGCCCGTAAGGCACTACTCGATGATTATTTAGATGGCCTAATGAAGGAAGTACTATTAGATCAACAAAATGGTATTTTGGGTAAAACGATTATTCATCCTAGCCATATTCGAATTGTTCATGCCTTGTATGTTGTTTCGTATGAGGAGTATTTAGATGCCATCAGTATTGTTGAAAATAATAATGGGCAAAAGGGTGTTTTAAAAAGCCATTATGCCAATAAAATGAATGAAATGAAACCACATATGAGATGGGCGCAGCAAATTTTACGCCAAGCATATATTTATGGTGTATACAATGAATCTGCAAATTTTGCCTCTCTTTTATTGAATACAACAGTAGGAGGAAAGACGGATGACGAAGCTCGACAACAAGTTGAACATTATTCAGGATTATAAAATCGCAATTGATATTACTGACAATCCTTATGATTTTGCCATAACAGATTTATTTAAAATGGCGACTCGCATTAATAAAAAGAGACAGTTTTTATTTGTTAGTACAGTTCTTGGTAAGCATTTAGCAGTCCAGCCACAAGTACCGATACTGACAGGGGCTTTACTAGCTATGATGTATTATGAGCGATTGACAGGAAAAGAGCCTTTGTTAGTACAGTCTGTTGTACAGGCTATGCAAAATAGAGATAATGTGCAAGAGATTTTGCAGCAAGTGGAGGAACAAGGATTGGAACTAGTAGAAGACGTGCTATTTATTGGCTTTGCTGAAACAGCAACAGCGTTAGGGCATGCAGTATTTAATGTTTTTAAGTCTAATGCTACGTATATTCATACGACACGTGAACTAGTGCCAGAGCTTGAACCATTTGTGACATTTGAAGAAGAACATTCACATGCCACAAGTCATCGAGTATATTGCGAACAACCAGAAAAATTGCTACAAGCAAAACAGATTGTGCTTATTGATGATGAAATAACGACGGGCAATACAGTAGTAAATATTATCGAAACCTTGCAACGAAAATTCCCTCATGTCCAACGCTACTCGGTATTATCAATTTTAGATTGGCGTTCATCTAAACAACGAGCAATGTTTGCTCAGCTAGAAGCGCAATGGGGGATAACAATAGATTTTGTAGCTATTATGTCTGGGCACTTTACTTGTGGGGGTACACCGCTTTTAACGAGCAACCAAGTAGCAGCAACATTACCGCAAACAGCTGACATAGCTTTGCTTTCAGTGGACGAGGTAGTCGAACAAAAACAGTACCATTCGATCGCTGAAAATGGCGTTATCAATAGAGCGCCATACATGTTAGCGACAGGTCGATTCACGATAACAGCCGAGCAGCATGTTGCGCAAAAGAAAACTTTGCAAGCCATCGCGGCTCAATTACGAGCACTTCGTACAGGTGGTCCAGCACTTGTCATTGGAACAGGTGAATTTATGTATGTGCCAATGCAAATAGCGACTTGTTTAGGACAGGAAGTATATTTTCAATCAACAACACGTAGTCCCATTTATTGTGCAGATGACCCTTCCTACACAATTACTGATAAAATAGCTTTCGAAAGTCCAGAAAATAATGGTGTCGAAAATTACTTATACAACTTACATAGTCATCCGTATTCGGAACTTTTTTTAGTCATAGAACGTATAGCCAATCAAGAGGTCGTTGCAAAGATAGTGCAAGCATTGAAGGCAGAGAGTAACGCAAATATTTACGTTATTTGTATGCACGACTGGAGGACTATATAATGCATGAAATAAAACAGCCAGATAAAATGGGAAGCTATTCTTCAGAAGATGTTGTGTTTTTGCTACGAGATATTAGTAACATAAGCTTAGAAATAGATAATGAACAGCGGGAACGACTTATTCAATCGGGGACACATTATTCAGAAATGTTGCCTGTAGAATATCTTCCTTCCGAAGCGTACATGACATTGTTTTATCAAACATTGGAAGACTATGCAGAACGCATTGCACTAGCTGTTGGTGTGGTGGCACAGCAAATTGTAGCACGTCAAGGTTTAGAGCATTTAGTGCTTGTTAGTCTAGCGAGAGCAGGAACGCCAATAGGTATTTTAATTAAACGATATATAAAAATGCATTATAACGTCAGCGTTCCGCATTATACGATATCGATTCTTCGTGGTCGTGGTATTGATGAGACTGCTATTCGATATATATTTACTCAGCACCCACATGCGCGCATTCAATTTATTGATGGTTGGACAGGGAAAGGGGCCATAACAAGGGAATTACAACAAGCGTGCGCAAGCTATAATGAACAAAATATTCAACAACTGGATGCTACATTAGCGGTGCTTGCTGATCCAGGACATTGTGCAGCCATTTATGGCACGCGAGCAGATTTCTTAATACCTTCCGCATGTTTAAATTCAACGGTTTCAGGTTTAGTGAGCCGTACGGTATGGAATGAGCAGTTTATGGATGGCACTGATTTTCATGGGGCGAAATATTATAAAGAACTACAAGATGCCGACGTATCCAATTTCTATATAGACCGTATCAGTGCCCATTTTACACAAGTACAGAAGGATGTAGCGCAACAACTTTGTGAGCGAAAATCATCTGCTATTACATGGCAAGGAATGGAGTCGGTTGTGGCTATTCAACAACAGTATGGCATTACCAATCATCATCTTGTAAAACCAGGCGTGGGCGAAACAACGCGCGTCTTACTTCGAAGAGTTCCATGGAAAATTTTAGTTAACCCAACATATGTACAGGAATTGGCGCACATTTTACTATTAGCCAAAGAAAAAAATGTTCAAATTGAAGAATATCCACAAATGTCCTATGCATGCTGTGGTTTAATAAAAGAAGTGTAGAGGAGAGAAGACATGCTACTATTTACATCAGATTTAGATCGTACGCTTATTTACTCCCAGCGCATGATGGAGAAATTCCCATCGAAAACAGCACCGATTATAGCCGAACGAAAAGAGGGAGTGGGACTTAGTATGATGACGGAAGTTACGATGTCATTATTGCAGCAAGTCCACCAACAAACTTTATTCGTACCAGTTACAACGCGAGCAGTGCATCAATATGAACGTATCCATGTTATAAAAGAATTGCGTCCTACTTTTGCAATTACGAGCAATGGCGGTACAATAATAGAACAAGGACATCCTAATAAGGAATGGTCGAAAATATTACGTAAACGAATAGAAGATTCCTCTATTCCAAAGGCGGATTTGCTACGTAAATTTAATAGCTACCAATCAGATGAATGGCTTCAACAATCGTTTTATGTTGATGAGCTATTTTATGTCCATTATGTCGATGTCAATATTATACAGGATGTCGAAGTGCAAGCAATGATTCAAGAGTTTGCAGTCCATGGTTGGCACGTCTTGCTGCAAGGAAGAAAATTATATTTTTTGCCAAAAGTGCTTACAAAAGAAGCTGCAATCTCGTATTTGAAGGAGCATTGTACATATAATATGCACGTGGCGGCAGGCGATTCCATAATGGATTACGGCATGCTCGCTATTGCTGATAAAGGCTATACACCAAACCACGGCGATTTAAAAGACAAACAACCACAAATACTAAAGAACACAATGTATTCGCCTTATAACGGTGAAGCTTTTACGAAATATTTACTCGAAGATGTTTTACAATTGGCCAATAAGCAACCAATTGTGTAAGTATGATGTAAGGAGGTGACGCTTGTATGCAAACAGTCACAATTGAATCTGTTTTAGAAAGAGATTCTTATGATTGGCTACAAGCCTTCCAAGATTCAGCGAACGTGCGAACAGTTTACGAGGTGACACCACAACAAATCCGTTTTAGTCGTATCGCTGTTCGTATATTGGGCGTACCGATTGAAGAAGATGATTATTTTAATTCCTTATATACAATGTCCCAAAATCCCAATGTTCATATATTAAGTGAAGAATTAAATAAACATATTGAGCAAAAGGATTTTCAAGCATTGCAAACGATTTTAGAGCAACATCAGCAATCCCCTAAAGGCTTGTCTATAAATCGATTGATTGCCATGATGTATGGTCATCAACTCATTCCTAAGCACGATGATGCTTCAATGAATCGTCATTTACAGCTAGTGACGATGCGTGTAGTGGAACGCTTCCGAGAGCAGCAATCACTCGGTTTACTGGCCAATGATTTCCGACGCTTTTTAATAGATATGGTCAAGTGGCTAAAAAATCATTGGATTCAGTGGACAAAAACGATGAAGCCGACAGATGATTTTCCTAAGGTTGTTTGGTATGGTGAGACAACAATGAGTCAGCGCTATTTTCTTCTATTACTAATGGAGCTGGGCTGTGATGTGTTAATCTTCCATCCAGCAGCGATTGATGAGTTTGCAACAGTAGATCCTACTGATGCATTTTCTGTTTCGTACGCCTACGTAAGTCAAACAGCGTTACAACCATTTCCTGATAAATTACGAGAGCGTCAAGCAACGGTTGGCTATAGTTCTAGCCAACATTACGAGCATTTAATGCATGACCATCAATCGGGTGTTTATCGACCTTGGCAATTTAAAGATCATATGCCACAATCATTAACATTACGCATGACCTATGATGATATTTTTATTTATGCTAACGAAAAGGCAATGGTTCGTCCGAAATTTGAGGCTCTCCGAGATAAAGTAATTATTCCCGTTATTTTTGCCAAAATTAGCGGTGTTTCTAGTAGACGTGAAGAGTACTGGGCCAATATGCATCAGTTGCTAGCTAGCCCGCAAACTGTTTTTGTACAGGAATTTCCGTATGCTAAAACGAGCAGAGCGAATTTCCATTTTCACTATAAACATTGTTTAGTAAATGGTGAGCTATCTACAGAGCGCATCTTGCAAAGTGATTGGTGGCAATACGGGGAGTTAACACTGGAGTTACAACAAGCCATTGCTCATACGATTAAAACTTCTTGTGAACAGCCATTGCTTAAACGACAACCTAATGAGTCGCCCTATGATTTGCAATTATTTTTATTTAAGCAAATGACGATGATTCCAAAGGAAATATTGCGCCTGTTACAAAGCTTTGACTATGCACAGGAAGTACCAAAGTTGGTGCTCTATCAAGCACCTCAGCAACCGACATTGACCCGCGAAGATATTGCATTATTTGCATTTTTAAATCGCTTTGGTGTGGATATTATTTTCTACAATCCAACAGGAAAGCTTGATTTAGAAAAGCATTTGCTAGAGGATACGTTTGATGGGCATCGTTTAGAGCATATGGTGTTTGACTTACAATTTGAAGAGCCAAAGCAGCAAAAGTCAAAACCGGATAAAATGATTAAAAAATTGTTTAACCGTTTCTTCTGACTGCTTGGAAAGGAGGAACTTGATGTCAAATAGCGCAATAACTATAGAACGATTGACAGCTGAAACCGCAGATCTTACAAAACATCAGCTGTGTCAAAGTCCTGAAGTTCAGCATATTGCCAATCATATTAATGTGAAAAATAAAATAGAACTAACAGAGCTTGGTAAAGAGCCTGCCATTAAGCTTTCGCGATTCTCTGATCAAATATTAAAAACAATTGCCCAGTCAAAAGTAAATGAATCGAATGACTTATTAAAGCAGCTTGAAGCCTTGATGGATCAATTCGATAAAAAAGAAGTGATGGAGCAACAAAGTTTCTTTAGCAAACTGTTTAAACGAGCACCAAGGAATAAAGAAGATTTGTATGCAAAATATAATCGTCTTGGTAGAGATATCGAAAAAATCCATTATCAATTTGTTCTAATGGAAGATGCATTGGCGAATGATAATCGGATGCTTGCTCGTTTATATAACGAAAATTTGACATACTATCTGGAGCTTGAAAAATATATTATAGCAGCAGAAATGAAGCTAGATGAAATCAAGACAACATTAATGCCGATGTATACCAAGCAAAGTGAAACAGGGAATCAAATCGCTAAAATGGAGCTTACAACGTTACAAGCGATTGCTGAAACACTTGCCCAAAAAATTGATGAGCTTGAGAAATCGCGTATGGTAGCTATTTTAGGGGCAACACAAATGGATATGCTACGCAATGGCAATAGCGCATTAATGGAGCAAATAAACGGAGCTTTTGTCACGACCATTCCTGTATTTAAGATGGGGATTATGAATGCAGTAAATGAAAAACGCCAACAGCTACAAGATAAATCGGCAGCCGCTTTTGAAAAACGTATGAAACAATATGGTGAAACAAACAGCAATGCTGTTGCGCAGAGTATAATGCATGCCCAACAAAATGAGCCGACGCTGACGCTCGAAGAAATGTGGGAGACAATCATTACTGGTATTGCAAGTTACCGTCAACTACGCGCCGAACAAACAACAAAGCGCCAACAAATAGAGCAGCAACTAATGGCTTTAACTACTAAAGCCTCACAATAATTGTGTGAGTGACTGGCACTTAGCAAAAAGCCGCAACCTCCGCTGTCACGCGGATTGTTGCGGCTTTTATTTGCGTTGTTCGGGGAAATTGTGTGAGTGACTGGCACTTAAATTAAATAAATTCTTCTTCGATTTCTAAGTTGATTTCTTCACCATGATGGCTTTGGTATGACACAATGAGCGTATCCAAATGTTCTAAGTTTTCTTCGTAATCTAGAATACGCGATAAAATATAAAGGAGATGATAGCTAGAAAATTCCGTATCTCCTTCTGCGTGCGCATAGGTTATTTGATTGATGAAAATTTCCATTAACTGATTGCGCTGAATGTAGTCGATATGCTTACTCCATTCTGAATGCTCAGGTTTTAATTTTCCTGTATATTTCAGTAACAGTTGCTCATGGTAGGTAAGCAGGAAGTCCAGTCGTTCTTGAATCATTAAATGAAATTGAGTCGGCAGTTGTGCCAATTCATTTTCATGCTTATGCAGCCGTTGTAACAATTCTAAACTTTTTTTAGAAGTTGTAATCATTTGGCGATAGACAACTAATTTCCGTGCTTTAACAAATTTTTTATTTTTAAAGTAATTGCGTTCTTCCTTAAAAAAATCATAGAGTGTGTCCACACGCAGCATACGGTCTTTAAATTTGCTTAAAGCAGTTTTAGTAGACGTGTGTTCAGAGGCTTGACGAACAGCTAAACGCGTCCAACGGATAATGTCATCCTGTAAAAAGTAAATTTTGCGGAAAAGTTTTACTTCGTATTTAGGTGGCAAAAACACAAGGTTGACGACAAATGCTGCTAAAACCCCAACTAAAATGGTAAGAAAGCGGATAAGACCGAAAGTCAGAAAGTCATCGCCTTGAATTTCCATAATAGCTACAACAGATACAAGTGCTAAGGAAAGAGACTTTTCAAGCTTGAACTTTAACATTATGCCGATTGCTGTAATGACTGCAATGCCAACAGCCACAACGTGATGGCCGAAAAGTAAACCGAAAATAACTGCAATGGAAGCTCCTATAACGTTGGCTTGAACTTGCTCAACAATCGTTTGATAGGAGCGATAAATTGACGGTTGAATGGCAAAGATTGCTGCGATTCCAGCAAAAACTGGAGACGGTAATTGCAGGAGCTCAGCAACAAATAACGCAAAGACAATAGCTACACCAGTTTTAAATACACGGGCACCTAATTTCATAAAAAAATCGATGTCCTTTCTGTCTAAAATTTTTAACTTGCTTCAGCAGCAGTTCACCACTTCAATAACAGTGGACAATCATGTTTATACACTGGCTTCAGTAAATTTAAACATCTACTCAATCAAGTTAAAGACCCCGCGGATGTCACAGATTTTTACTTGAGCTTTTCGGGATAGACTCAAAAAACTGGACGTATTTACACCGAGGGAATGAATGCTTCTTTACATTATAGAAGGAAGTTTCTATAAAATACATAGATTTGTATAACAGGATAAAAAAAAGACGACGCTCAAATGAGTGTCGCCTTTTTTTGTTTCTATTAAAGCTGTGAAAATGCATAGTCGACAGCTTCGATTGTTTCACGAATATCTGCTTCTGTATGCTCTGTAGTTAAAAACCATGCTTCATATTTTGATGGAGCAAGGTTAATACCTTGGTTAAGCATTAATTTAAAGAATCGACCGAAAATTTCTCCGTCACTGCTTTCTGCTTGCTCATAGTTTTCAACTTTTACATCTGTAAAGTAAATTGTTAGTGCACCTTTTAGACGATTTAAAGTGATTGTGACACCGTGTTTTTTGGCTGCAGTTAAAATACCATCTTCTAAAATAGCACCAAGACGATCCATTTCATCGTAAATACCTGGAGTTGCTAATACTTCTAGGCATGCTATACCAGCTTGCATCGATGCTGGATTTCCTGCCATTGTCCCTGCTTGATATGCTGGTCCAAGTGGGGCAACGGTATCCATAATTTCTTTGCGACCACCGTATGCACCGATAGGTAAACCACCACCAATGACTTTTCCTAATGCAGTAAGGTCAGGTGTTAATCCAAGTAGTGTTTGTGCGCCACCGTAATGGAAACGGAATGCAGTAATTACCTCGTCATAAATCGTCAGTGCCCCTTTTTCTTTAGCTGTAGCGTGCACTAACTCCAAAAATCCAGTGTTTGGTTCAACAATACCGAAGTTGCCGACAATGGGCTCTATTAAAATAGCAGCGATTTCATCGCCCCATGCATCCATCGCTTCAGTAAAAGCTTGTGGATTATTAAATGGTACAGTAATCACTTCTTCAGCAGTTGCAGTCGTTACACCTGCTGAGTCTGGTGTGCCTAATGTAGCTGGGCCAGAACCTGCAGCTACTAATACTAAATCAAAGTGACCGTGGTAACAGCCAGCGAATTTCATAATTTTTGTACGGCCAGTATAAGCACGAGCAACACGAATCGTTGTCATGACCGCTTCTGTACCAGAGTTATTAAAACGTACTTTATCCATTGAAGGAATGGCTTCTTTTAGCATTTTTGCGAAGGTTACTTCATATTCAGTTGGTGTCCCAAATAATGTACCGTTTTCAGCAGCATGAGAAATTGCTTTCGCAATATGTGGATGTCCATGCCCTGTAACAATTGGACCGTATGCAGCTAAATAGTCAATATAACGGTTGCCGTCAACATCCCAGAAATAAGCTCCTTTTCCTCGGGCCATTGCAACAGGGGAGCCACCACCTACTGCTTTATAAGAACGAGAAGGGCTGTTCACACCACCAACGATATGCAAAAGCGCTTCTTCGTGTACTGCTTCTGATTTTGAGTGATTCATTAATATTGCCTCCTAAGTCATTATACTTAATCTATTGTAGACCTATCAGTGTAAGAAATCCAAAGAAAATAAGGGATATGACTTGATTTGTGACTTAGAGTAAAATAAGACATGCAAAGGAGGAGTTTAATATGACTTTAGTAGAAGGACAAAAAGCACCGAATTTTTCACTTGTTAATGACAAGGGGGAGCAAGTGCAATTAGCAGATTTCAGAGGCAAATATGTTATTTTGTATTTTTATCCGAAAGATATGACACCAGGTTGTACGACAGAGGCTTGTGATTTCCGTGATAAGCACGATGACTTTAGTCAGTTGAATGCAGTTGTATTAGGTGTGAGCCCTGATGATGCTCAAAAGCATACGAAATTTATTGATAAGCATGGGCTGCCATTTTCTCTTTTAGTGGATGAGGATCACGCTGTAGCTGAGGCTTATGGTGTATGGGTCTTAAAAAAAATGTATGGACGTGAATATATGGGGATCGAACGTTCTACTTTTTTAATTGATACGGAAGGTAAGCTTGTAAAGGTATGGCGGAAAGTGCGTGTGAAAAATCATATTGAAGAAGTTTACGCTTTTTTAGCTAAGCAGGAGGAGCAGTAATGAGAATCTATTTTACGTTTGAGCCAAGACCAGATTTACGTAAACCGTTAGTAGAGGAATTCCCACAATGTGATTTTGTATTTGAAAATCGTTTATCTACGGATGAATTACAAAAAGCAGATGTACTGGTTACATATGGTGAAGATTTAAACGAGGCCAATATACAGTATGCTACAAAACTAAAGTGGATTTTTGTTGCTTCGGCAGGTGTAGAGAAAATGCCAGCACAAGCCATTATTGATCGCGATATTTTAGTATCTAATGTGCGAGGGATTCATAAAACACCGATGGCCGAGTCAATACTTGCTCATATTTTAGCCATTAAGCGTGCATTGCCATGGATGTATGAGCAACAAAAGAAAAGTGAATGGTCGAAAAAAGGAAAGCAAACGGAATTACGAGATACTACAGCACTTATTTTAGGACCGGGTGCCATTGGATCGGAAGTAGGTCGGTTACTACAAGCGTTTGGGGTAACAACAATAGGCTGTAACCGTTCAGGTAATGCAGCACCTTATATGGATGAGATGGTGAATTTCACCAAGTTAATAGAAGCTTTGCCTAAGGCGGATATCGTTCTTTCTGTCTTACCGAAAACACCGAATACTACGCACTTATTGAAGGATGAGCATTTTAATGCTATGAAAAATGATGCCATTTTCATGAATTTTGGTCGTGGAAATTTAGTAGATGAGAAAGTTCTTATTCGTGCTATTGAAGCGGGTGAGATTGGTTATGCCGTATTAGATGTGTTTGAAGAAGAACCACTTCGTGCAAACAATCCTTTATGGTCATACTCGAATGTAATTGTTTCACCACATGTTTCAAGTCATTCTTCACGTTATGTAGAGCGTAGCTTAGCTATTTTTAAGCCAAGTTTGACGAAATGGTTGGATGGAGATACCGCTTTAGAAAATGTTATGGATTTGTCGAGGGGCTATTAAATTGTAATTTAATTTAGATGACGCATAGGCGAATGTTGACAGATGTTAGCTTAATTCGATACACTAATTATAACAATTATAAATTAATAATACTTATGAAAAGGGGTGCATGACGATGTCTATACCGCATTTACAGGATGCACTTGACACGTTAAAAACAACTGGTGTGCGCATTACTCCTCAGCGTCATGCTATTTTAGAATATTTAATTCAATCGATGACACATCCAACTGCCGATGAAATTTATAAAGCACTTGAAGGGAAATTTCCGAATATGAGTGTAGCAACTGTCTACAATAATTTACGAGTTTTCAGGGAAGTAGGATTAGTGAAAGAGTTGACGTATGGGGATGCTTCAAGCCGTTTTGATTTTGTGACCAACGATCACTATCATATGATTTGTGAATGCTGTGGTAAGATTGTCGATTTCCATTACCCAGGTTTAGATGAAATCGAACATTTCGCTTCTCAAGTAACAGACTTTGATGTGCATTCACACCGTCTAGAAATATATGGCACATGTCCAGCATGTAAAGATGTTGAAGCGAAAGTACAGTAAGTTTTCTTGGGATTTCACATAAATTCATAGATGAAAACGATTAAAAAGCAAGTGGGCAATAGCTCGCTTGCTTTTTTGTTATGATGGGGCGAATAATTCCGAATGTTAATACACTTTTTATCATTGGAATAAAACTATTGATGTAGAATAAAAGAACAATTAAAAAATAGTGTATATAGGAAAAACAGTTAGATGTTTAATAAAGAATAGGAAAAAGCGATTATTTTCAAATTAAATAAACTGAATATTTACAATATTGATGTTTTGTGATAAAAAATAGTTAAGAAAATAGTAAAAGGAGTTGGTGACATTCAAAAATAAGAACTCTATTTTGAAAAGGAGGGAGTTAGAGTTATATGTAGTTAAGAGTATTGACTTCACAAGTATAATACTTAGATGTGCAGTACACTATTTCAACGTGTAAAGTTGCTATGAGAAAGTACTAAAGCAAGGTTTTTTATGTTGATTGAGATTTTTATATAAAGTTTGGTTCAAAAGTCTAAGTTACTGAAATTTTTAGCACCTCATCCATTTTGAGTTAGGAAAGCTAGTAGGAGGGATATAATGAATGTACATTTAGGGAGTAGTAATTACCTTAGTACATTAAAAAAAGAAGAAAGTTTATCGGATGATTTATTTCTAACAAACAAAAAAAGAAAAGCAACATACGAAATAAAAAAAGAAAATGGTTATGTACGACATATAGTAACGAAGGAAAATGGTGAAAAAGTAATTGTTAGAGAAGTGAAGATTTCTAAACATGAAGAAAAAGAACAGTCGTCTGGTGACGTAAATGCTATGATTACGCAAAAATTAGTAGAGCAAATGATAAAATCATTCGATGACAGGCAGAACCAGCAGCAATTTTTCAAAACTGGTATAGCTGGTCAAAAGGAGAAACAAATTTCTAAATATATAGTAAGCATATAATATCCATTAAAAATCTCAATCCACTATCAATTAAAAAGGAAGATTAATTGAATAGGAGGTTTTTAAATGAAATTTAAAGTATTTCTTTTATCAATGATTACATTAGTGAGTATTTCAGGACTATCTTTTGGAATGCCGGAAGCCAAGGCTGCTAGTAACGAACGCTCAGTACAAGCAGTAATAAAACTCAATATCAGAGATTATACAGTTAGAGTACCTACTAACAGTAGTAATTACCAATTAACTTATCATGAGCCTGGTATGACTTATGTTACTAGTAATAATTCTATATCTGTAACATCCACTGGTAGGTTAATTACATATTTTTCAACAACAGCGAATGTTTTTGTCTATCGTGATGGTAAGCTAGATCATACGATCACTGTCATTGTTGGTAGAGGATAAAGTTAATAGTGATGTGGAGAAAGTATTCCCCATGTTGCTTTCAGTTAGAACAAATAAAAAATCCTAGCTCTTGAGGACTAGGATTTTTTTGCTTTGTTATTATAAGATTGGTCGAACTCTTTTCCTTCAAGTGTAGGATCAAGAGTTAACGGTTCATTACAGTACATGCACATATCAACTCGACCTAAAACTTTCGTATGCTTATGACAATTTGGGCATTCTACTTGAACGGCTCTTGTAGACAGAAGACCAATCCAAGCATAGACAACTGTACTACCAATAATACATAGTAAACCAAGTGTCATGAAGATTAAGACAAGGATGGGATTGTTTTTAAAGAATATCCCCCCATACATAACAACAAAGCCGATAAAAATAAGTGCTAATGCGAATGAACGGATTTTATTAATTTTACTTTTGTAAGGTTTCATACAATATCTTGCCTCCCAATCTAAAATCTACTATAACATATAAGAACGAAGTATTTTAGCTTTGAGTAGGAGTCAAAGAAGGAATAGTTTTAGAGTATGTCGAAATTTTAACGAAATAAAGGTCTTACAATAAATAGAGGAGGGCTGAACATGGAGCAAGTATTGCGTCCTATATATCAAGAACGCGCGAGTCAGTCTAATACATTAGGTGTTATTTTAATGGAGAAACGTGAAGAGCAAAGTAATGTTACTGACACATTTGATACGGTATTACTAATTATCGTGAAAGAAGCGGATCAGCCTGTTTATACAAAGCACTACCTATATGAGGGAAATAAGGTAGCCTTACATACTGTTACAGAAAAATTGTTACGGAAGTGGTTACTAATCGGCTCTAATAAGAAAGTCGTTGATTGGATTTTCTTTGGGAGAGTGTTGTTTGATCGCAATGAGTTCCTTCATAAACTAAAAATCGAACTGCAAGAGTTTCCGTTTAGTGGTCGGAAAATTAAAACGGGTATTCAATTCTCAAAGTTAATTCGACGTTACTTAGAAGGAAAAGAATATTTTGATAAGGGTAGTTACCTTGATGCATACAATCATGTAGTGGATTCCTTGCATCATTTAGGGCGATTGTCCATTATAGATAGTGGGTTGTATCCAGAAGTTACAGTCTGGGCACAAGTGAAAAAAATTGAACCAGCCATTTACAAGCTCTACGAAGAACTAGTTATGAGCAGTGAACCAATTGAAAAGCGTTTAGAGCTTCTATTTTTAGCAAGTGAGTTTTTAATTCATTCACGTACACATGACGGAGCGCAACATATATTAGAAGTAATGCAAACAAAAGAGTCATGGACTATTCAGGAATTACATGATCACCATGAGCTTGTAAACTATTCTGTTGACTTAGAAGTATTCGTAGAATATTTAGTGGGGAAAGGCTACATTTTGATTGACCCTGTCGTTGCAAAAAGTGAGATGATATTTCATCGACATTATAAGGTGAATAAAGAGTCTATAGAAATTGAATAAACCTTGTAGTATGCTAGTAATCGAGGTATAAAAATGTACCTCGATATTTTTTTGAAAAAAGTGTTGACGTTTAATATACTGATATTGTATTATATTAATTGTCGCTAAGACGTAACAGAAACATTCGAGAAAATTAGTGAAAAAAACTTTTAAAAAGTTGTTGACACAAATTGAATGAGATGTTAATATAAAGAAGTCGCTGAAAAACGACCAAACAAAATGAACCTTGAAAACTGAACAAGCAAAACGTAATCAATATAGTTTTTACTAGCTAACTTTGTTAGTGAACGAAACAAAATTTTGGACATCATAATTGATGCCAGCAAAACAATTTGAGCTAATCAAATTTCTTTTATGGAGAGTTTGATCCTGGCTCAGGACGAACGCTGGCGGCGTGCCTAATACATGCAAGTCGAGCGAACAGAGAAGGAGCTTGCTCCTTTGATGTTAGCGGCGGACGGGTGAGTAACACGTGGGCAACCTACCCTATAGTTTGGGATAACTCCGGGAAACCGGGGCTAATACCGAATAATCTATTGTCCCTCATGGGACAATACTGAAAGACGGCATCTCGCTGTCGCTATAGGATGGGCCCGCGGCGCATTAGCTAGTTGGTGAGGTAACGGCTCACCAAGGCGACGATGCGTAGCCGACCTGAGAGGGTGATCGGCCACACTGGGACTGAGACACGGCCCAGACTCCTACGGGAGGCAGCAGTAGGGAATCTTCCACAATGGGCGAAAGCCTGATGGAGCAACGCCGCGTGAGTGAAGAAGGATTTCGGTTCGTAAAACTCTGTTGTAAGGGAAGAACAAGTACAGTAGTAACTGGCTGTACCTTGACGGTACCTTATTAGAAAGCCACGGCTAACTACGTGCCAGCAGCCGCGGTAATACGTAGGTGGCAAGCGTTGTCCGGAATTATTGGGCGTAAAGCGCGCGCAGGTGGTTTCTTAAGTCTGATGTGAAAGCCCACGGCTCAACCGTGGAGGGTCATTGGAAACTGGGAGACTTGAGTGCAGAAGAGGATAGTGGAATTCCAAGTGTAGCGGTGAAATGCGTAGAGATTTGGAGGAACACCAGTGGCGAAGGCGACTATCTGGTCTGTAACTGACACTGAGGCGCGAAAGCGTGGGGAGCAAACAGGATTAGATACCCTGGTAGTCCACGCCGTAAACGATGAGTGCTAAGTGTTAGGGGGTTTCCGCCCCTTAGTGCTGCAGCTAACGCATTAAGCACTCCGCCTGGGGAGTACGGTCGCAAGACTGAAACTCAAAGGAATTGACGGGGGCCCGCACAAGCGGTGGAGCATGTGGTTTAATTCGAAGCAACGCGAAGAACCTTACCAGGTCTTGACATCCCGTTGACCACTGTAGAGATATGGTTTTCCCTTCGGGGACAACGGTGACAGGTGGTGCATGGTTGTCGTCAGCTCGTGTCGTGAGATGTTGGGTTAAGTCCCGCAACGAGCGCAACCCTTGATCTTAGTTGCCATCATTTAGTTGGGCACTCTAAGGTGACTGCCGGTGACAAACCGGAGGAAGGTGGGGATGACGTCAAATCATCATGCCCCTTATGACCTGGGCTACACACGTGCTACAATGGACGATACAAACGGTTGCCAACTCGCGAGAGGGAGCTAATCCGATAAAGTCGTTCTCAGTTCGGATTGTAGGCTGCAACTCGCCTACATGAAGCCGGAATCGCTAGTAATCGCGGATCAGCATGCCGCGGTGAATACGTTCCCGGGCCTTGTACACACCGCCCGTCACACCACGAGAGTTTGTAACACCCGAAGTCGGTGAGGTAACCTTTTGGAGCCAGCCGCCGAAGGTGGGATAGATGATTGGGGTGAAGTCGTAACAAGGTAGCCGTATCGGAAGGTGCGGCTGGATCACCTCCTTTCTAAGGATATTTTCGGAATACAAACCTTGGGTTTGTAAGATTACGTTTTGCGTTCAGTTTTGAAGGTTCATCATTACGATGAAATACTTCAAAACTGTGCTCCTGTCGCTACGCTTTCGTCGCAAATTTACGAAGAAGTAGAAGCAGGTAGTGAATTTGTTCTTTGAAAACTGGATAAAACGACATTGAAATTGTAACAAACACATTTATTTTTTAATTAAGTTTTTTAGGCTTAATAACTAAATAGGGTTTCAAGACACAAGCAGTTCTAGGAAGCGAACGAGTGAATGAAGGAGCGTACTTACGTACGTGACTGATTGAACGAGAGAAGCTGACAACGAAATGCGCAGTGGATTGGAAGCCGATAGGTTAAGTTATTAAGGGCGCACGGCGAATGCCTTGGCACTAGGAGCCGAAGAAGGACGGCACTAACACCGATATGCTTCGGGGAGCTGTAAGTGAGCTTTGATCCGGAGATTTCCGAATGGGGGAACCCACTACGTTTAATCGCGTAGTATCTTGACGTGAATACATAGCGTCTTGAAGGCAGACCCAGGGAACTGAAACATCTAAGTACCTGGAGGAAGAGAAAGAAAAATCGATTCCCTGAGTAGCGGCGAGCGAAACGGGAAGAGCCCAAACCAAGAGGCTTGCCTCTTGGGGTTGTAGGACACTCTATACGGAGTTACAAAGGAATGAGTTAGATGAAGCGACTTGGAAAGGTCCGCCAGAGCAGGTAAAAGCCCTGTAGTCGAAAGTTCGTTCCCTCCAGAGTGGATCCTGAGTACGGCGGAACACGTGAAATTCCGTCGGAATCCGGGAGGACCATCTCCCAAGGCTAAATACTACCTAGTGACCGATAGTGAACCAGTACCGTGAGGGAAAGGTGAAAAGCACCCCGGAAGGGGAGTGAAAGAGATCCTGAAACCGTGTGCCTACAAGTAGTTAGAGCCCGTTAATGGGTGATAGCGTGCCTTTTGTAGAATGAACCGGCGAGTTACGATTACGTGCGAGGTTAAGCTTTAGAAGGCGGAGCCGCAGCGAAAGCGAGTCTGAATAGGGCGAATTAGTACGTGGTCGTAGACCCGAAACCAGGTGATCTACCCATGTCCAGGGTGAAGGTGAGGTAACACTTACTGGAGGCCCGAACCCACGCACGTTGAAAAGTGCGGGGATGAGGTGTGGGTAGCGGAGAAATTCCAATCGAACTTGGAGATAGCTGGTTCTCTCCGAAATAGCTTTAGGGCTAGCCTCGTGATGAGAATACTGGAGGTAGAGCACTGTTTGGACTAGGGGGCCATCCCGGTTTACCGAATTCAGACAAACTCCGAATGCCAGATATTTATACACGGGAGTCAGACTGCGAGTGATAAGATCCGTAGTCAAAAGGGAAACAGCCCAGACCACCAGCTAAGGTCCCAAAGTAATCGTTAAGTGGAAAAGGATGTGGCGTTGCACAGACAACCAGGATGTTGGCTTAGAAGCAGCCATCATTTAAAGAGTGCGTAATAGCTCACTGGTCGAGTGACGCTGCGCCGAAAATGTATCGGGGCTAAACGATTCACCGAAGCTGTGGATTGACATCTACGATGTCAGTGGTAGGAGAGCGTTCTAAGGGCGTTGAAGTCAGACCGGAAGGACTGGTGGAGCGCTTAGAAGTGAGAATGCCGGTATGAGTAGCGAAAGACGGGTGAGAATCCCGTCCACCGTATGACTAAGGTTTCCTGAGGAAGGCTCGTCCGCTCAGGGTTAGTCGGGACCTAAGCCGAGGCCGATAGGCGTAGGCGATGGACAACAGGTTGATATTCCTGTACCACCTCCTCACCGTTTGAGAAATGGGGGGACGCAGTAGGATAGGGTAAGCGCGCCGTTGGTTGTGCGCGTCCAAGCAGTAAGGCGTGTGTGTAGGCAAATCCGCACACTGTAACGTTGAGCTGTGATGGCGAGTCCGTATGGACGAAGTTCCTGATTTCACACTGCCAAGAAAAGCCTCTATCGAGGTGAGAGGTGCCCGTACCGCAAACCGACACAGGTAGTCGAGGAGAGAATCCTAAGGTGTGCGAGAGAACTCTCGTTAAGGAACTCGGCAAAATGACCCCGTAACTTCGGGAGAAGGGGTGCTCTTGAGCGTGCAAGCGCATGAGAGCCGCAGTGAATAGGCCCAGGCGACTGTTTAGCAAAAACACAGGTCTCTGCAAAACCGTAAGGTGACGTATAGGGGCTGACGCCTGCCCGGTGCTGGAAGGTTAAGAGGAGTGGTTAGCGCAAGCGAAGCTGCGAATTGAAGCCCCAGTAAACGGCGGCCGTAACTATAACGGTCCTAAGGTAGCGAAATTCCTTGTCGGGTAAGTTCCGACCCGCACGAAAGGCGTAACGATCTGGGCACTGTCTCAACGAGAGACTCGGTGAAATTATAGTACCTGTGAAGATGCAGGTTACCCGCGACAGGACGGAAAGACCCCGTGGAGCTTTACTGTAGCCTGATATTGAATTTTGGTACAACTTGTACAGGATAGGTAGGAGCCAGAGATCTCGGAGCGCCAGCTTCGAAGGAGGCGTCGGTGGGATACTACCCTGGTTGTATTGAAATTCTAACCCATGCCCCTTAGCGGGGCAGGAGACAGTGTCAGGCGGACAGTTTGACTGGGGCGGTCGCCTCCTAAAAGGTAACGGAGGCGCCCAAAGGTTCCCTCAGAATGGTTGGAAATCATTCGTAGAGTGTAAAGGCACAAGGGAGCTTGACTGCGAGACCTACAAGTCGAGCAGGGTCGAAAGACGGGCTTAGTGATCCGGTGGTTCCGCATGGAAGGGCCATCGCTCAACGGATAAAAGCTACCCCGGGGATAACAGGCTTATCTCCCCCAAGAGTCCACATCGACGGGGAGGTTTGGCACCTCGATGTCGGCTCATCGCATCCTGGGGCTGTAGTCGGTCCCAAGGGTTGGGCTGTTCGCCCATTAAAGCGGTACGCGAGCTGGGTTCAGAACGTCGTGAGACAGTTCGGTCCCTATCCGTCGTGGGCGTAGGAAATTTGAGAGGAGCTGTCCTTAGTACGAGAGGACCGGGATGGACACACCGCTGGTGTACCAGTTGTCTTGCCAAAGGCATCGCTGGGTAGCTATGTGTGGACGGGATAAGTGCTGAAAGCATCTAAGCATGAAGCCCCCCTCAAGATGAGATTTCCCATTACGCAAGTAAGTAAGATCCCTCAAAGACGATGAGGTAGATAGGTTCGAGGTGGAAGTGTGGTGACACATGGAGCTGACGAATACTAATCGATCGAGGACTTAACCAAAAAGTTTGAAACATTCAATGAACCGTTTATCGAGTTTTGAAAGAATAAAAAAGTATTTCTTAAATACTTGTAATTATAATGATATATGTTATAATAGGTAATGTCTTTCAAATAGTCTAGTGATGATGGCAAAGAGGTCACACCCGTTCCCATACCGAACACGGAAGTTAAGCTCTTTAGCGCCGATGGTAGTTGGGGGCTTCCCCCTGTGAGAGTAGGACGTCGCTAGGCTATACATACTAAAATTATTCCGAAGTAGCTCAGTTGGTAGTAGCACCTGACTGTTAATCAGGTTGTCGCAGGTTCGAGTCCTGCCTTCGGAGCCATTCTTGGAGAGTTGTCCGAGTGGCCGAAGGAGCACGATTGGAAATCGTGTAGGCGGTTAACACTGTCTCAAGGGTTCAAATCCCTTACTCTCCGCCAGCACTTTAGGATTTCAATCATAAAGGCCCCTTGGTCAAGCGGTTAAGACACCGCCCTTTCACGGCGGTAACACGGGTTCGAATCCCGTAGGGGTCACCATTTATAACGAATATCCAGATGGAGGATTAGCTCAGCTGGGAGAGCATCTGCCTTACAAGCAGAGGGTCGGCGGTTCGAGCCCGTCATCCTCCACCATTTTTTAAAAAATCAAAATAGTATTATCGCGGGGTGGAGCAGTGGTAGCTCGTCGGGCTCATAACCCGAAGGTCACAGGTTCAAATCCTGTCTCCGCAACCAAAAATGGTCCCGTGGTGTAGCGGTTAACATGCCTGCCTGTCACGCAGGAGATCGCCGGTTCGATCCCGGTCGGGACCGCCATTTTTAAAATAATAAATATGGGTCAGTAGCTCAGTTGGTAGAGCATTAGATTGAAGCTCTAAGTGTCGGCGGTTCGATTCCGTCCTGACCCATCATGTTTTTTTGCCGGTTTAGCTCAGCAGGTAGAGCAACTGACTTGTAATCAGTAGGTCGTGGGTTCGATTCCTATAGCCGGCACCATGTTTTCCCGGAGGGGTAGCGAAGTGGCTAAACGCGGCGGACTGTAAATCCGCTCCTTAGGGTTCGGCGGTTCGAATCCGTCCCCCTCCACCAGTTTTTTTATAGGGGCATAGTTCAACGGTAGAATAGAGGTCTCCAAAACCTTTGGTGTGGGTTCGATTCCTACTGCCCCTGCCAATTAATTTTATGGCGATTGTGGCGAAGTGGTTAACGCACCGGATTGTGGTTCCGGCATTCGTGGGTTCGATTCCCATCAGTCGCCCCATTTACTATAAAATTAAAATATAACTATAAAGCAATGGCGATTGTGGCGAAGTGGTTAACGCACCGGATTGTGGTTCCGGCATTCGTGGGTTCGATTCCCATCAGTCGCCCCATTGTTGGGGTATAGCCAAGCGGTAAGGCAACGGATTTTGATTCCGTCATGCCTAGGTTCGAATCCTAGTACCCCAGCCATTTATGCGGAAGTAGTTCAGTGGTAGAACACCACCTTGCCAAGGTGGGGGTCGCGAGTTCGAACCTCGTCTTCCGCTCCAATAATATGGCGGCATAGCCAAGTGGTAAGGCACAGGTCTGCAACACCTTTATCACCGGTTCAAATCCGGTTGCCGCCTCCATATTTTTTTCTTAATCGGATACTCCGATTTTTTTTATCTCTAAAGTATTATGCCGGTGTGGCGGAATTGGCAGACGCGCACGACTCAAAATCGTGTTCCTTTGGAGTGTCGGTTCGACCCCGACCACCGGTATCAGTAAGCTCGGATACGCTAAAATTTGAGTTTAAGAAAAAAGCTTGAAACCTTGATAAATCAATGGTTTCGGGCTTTTTTTATGTTTTTGAGGTGGGTTACGGAAGACTTCGTTTTGAAATTTTTATGCACAAGAAATGCACAAGTATTTATTGTGCCATCTTCTCGAAAATACTGATTGTGTTTTTCTCATCTTCTTCACGTAGCTCTTTTATAACATGGGCATAGTCCCTCATAGTAGTTTGTATGTCCCCATGTCCTAATCTTTCGGATACATAATAAATTGATGATTTTTTATAGAGTGATACGCTGGCATGTGTATGTCGTAGTCCATGTACCGTAATAGTGTTTGTTATACCTAAATCTTGCAAAGTGTTTCGTAGCAGTTTATTTGCGGTTCCATTTGCAATTACTTTATATTTTGATTGAGCACTAAAGAAAACTAATCGGTGGATATTTGTCGGTAATTTATCAAATAACTTTTCGAAGGCTTTCATTGTCTCTGCATCCATTTTTATTTTACGAACAGATTGGGGGTTTTTAGTGGGACCAAAACCTTCTTGCATTTTACTTAAGTAACCCCAAGTTTTATCAATGTTCAAAGTGTTATTTTCGAAATCAAAGTCTTTGCGTGTTAATCCAACCAATTCTCCGAAGCGTAGCCCAGAAGTTAGACCAAGCAACAAAAGGTAATATCCTAATCCACGTTCTAGTCGTTTGTATAATTCTTTCAGCAATAATTCGCTTTCGGCAAAATTCAAATGTTTTTCACTATCCTTTTTAGCTGGTACAGAACCTGTCAAAACAGCTTTACGAGTGAACTCAATTCGGATAACGTTTTCTTCAACAGCATCATATACACAAGCTTTGATATGGGAGTGTACTTTTTCAACAGTTTCTTTAGAACGAGTTGATCCATAATTATTTAAAAAATCTTGATAGTCATGACGTGTAATGTCTTTCATTAGTGTTTCTTCAAAATATATTTTAATTGCCTCAAGTGTATATTCATAATGAGTCAGTGTACTTTTGGTAACGATATTCATCTTGTAACGCTTGTACCAAGTCTCGAAGTAGTCAGCAAAAGTAATTGATTCTGTAATAGGCTTAATACCTTTGTTCAAAGCAGACTCGGCTTCGGAAGCAGCTATTTGAGCTTCTTTTTTGGTTTTAAAACCACCTTTCCGATATTGCTTTTGGTTGTGGTAAAAGCAATATTGCCACGCTTTTCCACGTTTAGTGTAACTAGCCATTAATAACCCTCCAATTCTAAATTTCTTTGATTATAGCAAAATTAATATATATTAATGCATTATGGAATAAAATAACTTTTTACAAAAAAACCTAAAATTCAACAAGAAACGACATTTATTTTTTTCTTTTAGTCGGAGAAATTGTATGATGAGGAAATCATTTCTTCATATGTCGAAGCCCGTCTAACGATATTTTTATGAAAAAAAGAACTATGCGTATATAATTTAAATAACAACAAAAATGTCGAATGTTGTAAGTAATACCATGGATAATATTACATAATTTTTTCATTAAGGACAGAACTTCTGTTCTTATACAATTAACCTAAGAGGTGGTACATATGAAGAAAAAGTTAATTGAATTAATTGAGAATCAAGATGATAAAAGATTAATAAGTCTTTTGTATCACTTAGTAAAAGCAGCCATTAAAAAAAAGTAGCTTAAACGAGCTACTTTTTCTATTTTTCTGCAATGTATACATAAGTTTATAATCGAAGTTTGGGTGTTGTTAAATTAATAGTCGATTTTTCTACTACAATGACAAATATTTTGAGATTGTTTTTTTAGTAATCCATCAATCAAGTGTTCGAGCAATATTAAATAGTCATTATCCAATTCAACCACTTTTGTAATTAACCCTTTCACTAATCTGTTCTTTTC
Source organism: Lysinibacillus sp. C5.1 (assembly GCF_016350185.1). Classification (NCBI taxonomy): domain Bacteria; kingdom Bacillati; phylum Bacillota; class Bacilli; order Caryophanales; family Bacillaceae; genus Lysinibacillus; species Lysinibacillus sp. C5.1. Next base: position 3,971,758 of record NZ_CP066226.1, on the reverse strand, counting down.
ATCTTTTAATATCTCACTTAATGATTCTGTGAATTGTTCATCTTCTGTAACAGAGATGAACATAGCACCTTCGCCAGTTCTTAACCATTGTTCGTTTACACCAAATTCATTAGAAATTAATGCAATAGTTCTATCAGTTACTACCCTTAAGTCTTTCTCCATTTTTGAGATGTTGCTGCTAGTCATCATTATTTTTTCTCCGAACGATGCCATTGATAAATCTAGTGAATCTCTTAATAATTTCAATCTACTACCTATTGTCATTTAGAATCTCAACTCCTAGCAAAATAACTTAAAAAAAGTAGCTCCATTATGGAACTACTTTTTTTCATTCTTTTCAATAAGTCCATCAATTAATTGATTAATAATTTTTAAATCAATGCTGTCTAGTTCAACAGTTTTCATGATAATACTCTTAATTTCTTCACTTTCAGAAACAAGTAACTCACCCAATAAAGCAGCGAATTGTTCATCCTCTGAAAGAGTATAAACCATATCACCTTCACCAGTTCGGAACCAATGTTCATCAATTTCAAAAATTGAACAAATAGTCTTGATATGGCGATCTAAAATCTCGCGTTTGCCAATTTCCATCATTGCTAAAGTGGAATGTCCGAAGCCAAGTTTTTTTGCAAATTCTGCTTGACTTAGATTTTTACTCTTTCTAATTTCTTTAAGTCTCTCATTCATCAACTCACCACCTAACAATCTTAAATTATCTCAAATGTGATAAATCGTCAAGGTTATTAATAGAAAATCGTTGACTTATTTCACAAATGAATATATTATGTGGTTAACAACTTCACAAATGAGCAAAAGGAGTGGTAGTAATGGATATCAATAGTGAACGTATTAAAGAAACTATGAACTTAGTAGATAGATTACATCTTTTGAATGAAAAAGAAAGAAGTTATGTATCGGGTGTCGTAGCAGCCTTGGTTTTTAATAAACAACTCGTAAGAGAGCGAGAAAAAGAGGTAGGGCAAAAAGCGATATCTTAATGACATTAGGTTGAAAGGAGATTTTTATGCAACAACAGTTACAGGTGAATTTAACAGTGCCAATACCAGATGGATATGTACTAATTAATAAAGTTGAGTTGGAAGAATTACAGCGCCAAGAGTTAAGTGGAGTCTACTGGACTATGAAAAATTTAGAGGAGCGCGTTAATAAGAAACAGGATTGGATTAAAGAGAATATTCTTTACCCATCGAAGTTTCGTAAAATACTAGATTCTGAAAATGGTGGATTTGTTTATTATCCTAAAAGCGTTGGAGAGAAGTGGATGTTTCATGCCTGCCAGATGACGAAATTTCTAGATAATAATTTCAATAAAATTTTTGGAAGTAAATAAATGCATATTGTACAAAAAGCAAAAAGACATTTGCGAGTGCAATGCTCGCTCATGTCAAGCAGTTTGTAATAGTAAGGGTTGGTTAGCCTAGTCCTCTAAGTGGAGAATTTACAAGCTGCTTGATGTGAAGTCATTACATAAAGAACATCATAAGAAATTTCACATACATAAAAAACTCAATAGAGCGCTGTGATACCGAGCCGATGACGGTATAACTATTCTGACTTATAGCTGATATGACGGTAGCAACGTCAAAACACATGTAAGTGAGGTGAGAGAGGTGGACGAAATGAAAGTCTTGGAGGAAAAAATCCAAAAGCACCAAACATTTTACGAGGTTAAGTACAAAAAGTATAAAGCGATGGATATTGCTGATCCTCGTTTACTCAATCGTTTATATCGCTTAATGAATTTCAACAAAATGATTATGCGCTTATATATGCAACGTCGCTTTTTTAGCATTGGTTTAAATAATTAAAAAGAAGTGGAGGGAAAACGATGTTAGGTGAATTGCAAACAGCATACGGACAAGCTTTGAAAAATCTAGTGTTCGTAGATTTTGTTAACAAAAAAACTATATGTACAGGTGGAATAGATGCTTTGGAATTGGAGCATTCGAAGGAAAGTGCTTGTTGCAGAGATATGATAACAGCTATTAATTTACATTTTCGGAAAGGTGATTTCGATTTAGTGAAAGAGCGGATAGACGTTCTGACAGATAGAGTCGATTATACGAAGACTTTAGAAGATCATTTGAAAGAACAGCGTCGAAACAAATTATTTGATATTGCTAATCAATTAAACAAGCAAGGGAAAATCGGAGAGGTTGTGCATTTTAGTGCAAATCAGAGTTTATGACATAAAAAAACTGCTTAATCGTTGGAGCGACTAAACAGCACTTTAAACCTAGGAAATTTATCTTATCGACATTATATCAAGAAGCGGAATGTGTGTCTAGCACACTCAACAAATAAAAAAGGGGGGAATTTTGTGAAACAAGGTCGCAATTTAACAAGACAGCAAAAAATCTATATAGCAAGTTTTCGTTTGAATCCTAATAACTGGCTTATAAGTAAAAAGGAAGCTGATAGATGGTTGATTATTCATCGAGAAACAGGTCGATCTCGAACTATTCCAGCACCATAAACAAGCTTCCTAATTGAAAAAAAGCACGACAAAAAAGAAAAGCCTTTGTGGGAAGTCACAAGGGCTTTTATAAAGACCAATAAAAAAAGCCGTATCAACTCTGAACAGTTAAAACGGCTCGTTTGACTATTGCCAAACACCTTATTGCTAGTATAGCAACCTTCATGGCAAACAGTCAATTAGCGTCCTTGTAATGAATATTAGATTTACGACGAAACTCTAAATTTAACAAGGATACTAGATTATTAACACATCGGGAGAGAGTAGCCATGAAGAATAAACAGCATAAGGTAAGACATGTATTAGCTTCGTATGAAGAAGCATTTAGTGAGTCAGAAATTAGCAAAATGCATGAAGATAGTTTATTAGATAGAGCAATTGCAGGCTATCGTGTAAAAAGCATTTGGAGTGGTTCGGTTTTAGAGGTAGAAGCATACCCATATTGGAAAATACCACAGGGTAAACGTACAAAAAGAGATAAAAATAGCAGCAAAGCACAAGAAAAATTAAATGAAAAGAATAGGCAGAAGCATGTAGCGAGATTAATTAATACAAACTTTCGTGAGAATGATTTGTACACAACATATACGTATTCTGATGCATATTTACCGAAAGACTATGACCAAGCAAAAAAAGATATGGTTAATCTCATCAGACGCATGAAGCATTGGTTAAAAAAGCAGGAGAAGTATGCGGATTTTGAATTGAAATATATTTATTCAACTGAACATACAAGGGATGGGAAAAAAGTACGAGCACATCATCATATGGTGACAAATTTTCCTGATCGTGAAGTAGCGGAGAAGTTATGGAATAGAGGTCGTGTTAAGTCTCAACGTCTGGAAGAAGATGATCTTGGATTTACAAAGCTAGGAGAATACTTGGTAAAAGAAAAGGGACATAAAACAGCAAAAGGCTATACACCTAGCCGTAACCTAAAACAACCGAAAGTGACGGTATCAGACACGAAATTAACTCGTAGACGTGCTGCTAAAATTGCGACAGAAGAAATAGGTGCGCAAGAAATCTTTGAAAAAATGTATAAAAATTATCAATTCAAACAAATGAATGTGTCATTTTCGGATTACGTAAGTGGGGCATATCTATATGTGCAAATGAAGCGGATTGACACACCAATAAATCGTAAAAGGAGAATAATAAATGACGATGAAGACAATCAGCATTATTAATCTAAAAGGCGGGGTATCTAAAACAGTTTCAGCTATCAATATAGCTTATACGCTAGTGAAATTGCATGGGAAGCGTGTATTACTCATTGATAACGACAAGCAGGGCAACACATCTAAATTTTTCGGGCTGTATGATCCTGAAAGCAAGTGTGGATTATCAGAGTTATTAACAATAAGGGAATTAGATGTGGATAACGTTATTCAGCAAACAAATTATGAGGGGCTAGATATTATCACCGCAAATATGAATTTATTGCGTGCAAATAAGGAAATCTTGATGGATGTATCACGTCCACAGCAAACACGCCTACGTAAAAAACTAGAGTCAGTGAAAGAGCGTTATGACTACGTAATTATTGATAATGCCCCAGATATTAATATGACGGTAGTAAATGCATTAGTAGCATCTGACGATGTGTTAGTGCCCATTAAAATAGATCAATTTAGTTTTGATGGATTAGAACAAATCATAGAGCAGATTGAAGATGTAAGTGAGTTCAATAGTGATATTCGTTTTGCGGGGTGCTTTGTCACAATGTATCAGCGTAACAATGTGAATCAACAAGGGGCTGAATTATTAGAACAGCAGGGTTATCCAATGTTTTCAACACGTATCAGAAAGACTGTAAAAGTAGATGAAATGACGTTCGTTGGAAAGCCGTTATTAGAATATGCGAAGCGGTCAACAGCTTGTGTGGATTATATAGCGCTAGTAAAAGAATACCTAGAATTGTGTTAGTTTCGGGCACATTTTCAAAGAAAGGAGCGGAGTAAATGTCGAAATTCAATCTATCACAGCTAATGAATACAGAATCCAAGAAGCAAATTGTGGCATTTAAGATTGAGCACATACCATTGGATAACATAGTGCCATCGCCCAAAAATAACTACAGTGTGGATGATGTTTCGGAGCTTAAATCGAGTATTGAACTGTTGGGACTTCAACAAAACTTAGTGGTGCGTATAAAAGATGATGGGGCATACGAGCTAATTAGCGGTCATAGACGCTTAAAGGCTATGCAAGAGCTACGCAATGAGGGAAATAAAGATTTTGAAAAAGCGCCTTGCAAAATTGTTAAATCGACAGACGACATCCAAGCAGAATTACAACTCATACTAGCAAACTCAACCACTCGTGTGTTAACAGATGCTGAAAAAACAAAACAGGCAGCACGATTACATGAACTGTTACAAGAGTTACAAAATAGTGGTAATCAACTAAAGGGGCGCAAACGCGAGATTGTAGCGCAACTTATGGGCGTGTCATCGTCCCAAGTGCAACGGATGGACAGCATTAACAAAAAATTAGCTCCTGAACTAAAAGAAGCATTTAGTGAAGGGGAAATAAATATCACTGCTGCATTTGAAATATCGAGGTTGCCAGAAGAAACGCAAAAAGAGGTTGTCCAAGAATACAGAGAGGGTAAACCGCTAACGCCGTCCGTAGCAAAAGAAAAGCGACAGGAAATCATTGAGTCAGAGCAAAAAGAAAAGCCGATGACACATGAACTAGATAGCTATCCTGAACAGTTTGAAGCGATATTGCAAGGCTTGAAAACTTTTATGTGTGGTTTCAATAATCAGAGCTTTCGAGTAGGTGACAAGTTGAAGATAAATGAATTTGACGATGACAAAATCTTGTACACAGGAAGATTTGTAGAAGTGAGAATCATTTACCTGCAAGAAGGGGGAGCAAATGACATCCCCGAAGATTACGTGATTATGAGCATTAAAAAAATTAGATAAAAAGCATTTTTGGAAGGAGGAGAAGCGGTTGGAAAGTAGCTTACGCCAGTTAAGTCTATTTGATGATTATTCACAATCGTCTCGTGCATTTTTTAGAGTGCATGAGACAGTGAAAGTCATTGAAGTAAAGAATAATGCTGAAATCTATGAATATCGCAAACATTATTTTGGTTATGTGATAGGTAAAAAGGGAGTTGTCCAGAAAGTAGATGGTCATTCCGTGTTAGTACGTATCGGGGATGAATCCATACTTTTTGATGCACAGGAGCTAGAGTGGATTGCGTAAAAACGCAAATTTATAAGGGGGCAGAAATAGAATGAGAACACAGAAACGACAATATTCAAGAAGCCATGCCAATAGAGGGCAACTTTTCGAAAATTTAATTGATATGACAAATAATCAATACCGCAATAACAATTTTGCAGATATTCGCAAAGTACCTTCGCCTGTGAAAATATTAAAAGTCACTGGGAATAAGGTGGATGGAAAATTAGAAAGTGCTACATGGGTAGATTATAGCGGTATTTACCGAGGGCAAGCTATTATCTTTGATGCTAAGGAAACAAAACAAAAAAGATTCCCATTGAACAATTTAACTGACGATCAATATAGATTACTTCGTTCATGGCATTACATGGGGGCAAAAGCGTTTTTATTAGTTTGCTTTAGGATTGAAGGTAAAAACGAGCCGGAGATTTATTATCTCAAATTTGAACAATTAGAAACTGCTTGGACAGCTCAAAATAATGGCGGTGCTAAATCAATTCCACTTCAATTTTTCCGAGATCACTGTACTCGAATTAAATCAGGAATATATACAGTCCATTACTTGGAAGCGGTAGGAGGTGCTTCTTGATGACTGAACCTTATTGGAATGCTAAACATGGTGAGTACATCAAATGCCCTGTAGAGGGCTGTAAACACTTCGGAATTATCATAACAAAAGCTCATTGTCGTGTTGAACATCAAATGAGTCGTGAAGAAGTGCGTCAGAAGTACGGTTTACCTAAAACTTTTTCATTTTCAAAGTCTAATAGAAAACAAGTAGAGGATAGAAGACACGTTGATGAGGAGGAGTATTGATGCTGGAGATAAGAAAAAAACAAATGGTCACAACAAGAAAGAAGCATGAATGTTACGGGTGCGTAGAAGAAATCGAAAAAGGCAAAAGTGCAGTTTATGTTTCCGCTAAAGAAGATGAAAAACATATACAGTTTCATCTACATGAAGAATGCAACAAAACAATTGCAAAAGATAAATGGTTTTCTGGAAGCGGTCTTTATCGTGGTTGTATCAAAGAAGCAGTGAAAAATTCGGAGGAATTGAAATCAATTAATATTTCCTCGTTGGATGAATTGCCCTTTGTTTTGGGGAGGTAGTATGTTACAAACTGTTATTACCTACGAAAAAACTACTTTAAAAGTCATTTCAGCAATGCAAATAAACACGATAATTTCAGAAGCAAACATTTTAAAAATGCAGAATTATGAAGTTTTAATTACTTCAAAAAACAATGTTATTCATCTGGACGAAAGTAATCAAATGTACTTAAAAAGAGAATACGTAAAAATATAGGGGGCTAATAAAATGCAAAGCGTAATTTTCGACATGACAGAAGAATCAGTGAAAAAGGTAGCAGGTCAAATTAAAGAAAGTTCTCCTGACAGTATGCTAGTTTTAGCACCACCATCTGGAAACTTTTCAGTACACGCACCAACTAAAACAGGAAAACACAAAGGGTATCATCGTATCAAATTAGAGGTATGGATTCCAGAGGATGCGATTAAAGGCGAAGATGCATTGCATGATTTCGGATTAGTAACTTTACTACGTTTACCTAAAACAAGAGTGCAGCCGCATTTAATTCGTAATGCTGATGAATGAATATTCGATAAAAATTGTACAGAAAGGATAGTGACAGAAAATGAAAAACGCTTCTGTAACGATTAACTACGAGAGTTTCCAATCTATTAAGGAAAAGGCAGATAAATATGATGAGGCGATTCGAAAAAAAGAAGAAATTTTAAGTGAGAATGACGAATTTATCGATATTTTATGCAGTTGTCTTGAAAAAGCAAACGAACAAAAGGTTTCTGCAAATAAGCAATATTTCATTGCCCAGGGTATTAAAGCAATCTGTAAACGTTTTGATATGGATTTGAAGGATGAATATGGTGAGCTAGATGAAGGAAAAGAACCTAAAAAATAAAAATCTTCGTGTTTGAAAGATTTTGTGCAGAAAAGAGAGGGGTATTGTTTTTGAAAATGTTAGTAGCGCATCCAGGGTTTTTTGGGCCAATTCAGCATGAGGTAATAGTAAACCAATTAATATTGCACGAAGGTGTCTACTTAGCATTACATCGTCCTGCTAAAGTCAGCGCTGATGATCCATATTCAATGTGGATTGTATCGGACTTTGTAAGTGGTATGGGTATTGCAAAATCAATTAGTTCAAAATATGCAATCGAGAAGGCAAAAAAACTTGTGTCAAAAAATAAAAAAAGGATGTCTCATTTGCAAAATCAATCTTTAAAAAAATTAATGTCTACTTTTAACATATCAGTCGATTTTGAATTGCTTGAAAGGATAGAACGCAAATGTGCGAAACGAGGTAATACGTCAGTGAGAGTAATGGATTATAGGTAAGTACATTCGAAAGATGTTGTGTAAGGAGTGGAAATCTATGAAAGCCATCACAATAAAACAGCCATGGGCAACTCTGATTGCCCTTGGTGAAAAGAAATTTGAAACACGATCATGGCAGACAAAGTATAGAGGACCTTTAGCAATCCACGCAGGAAAATCAATTGATAAAGATGCATGTGAGGATTCTTGGATTAAGGGAGTTTTGAAAGAACATGGAATTACATCATACAAAGACCTTCCAACGGGTGTTGTACTTGCTACAGTCGAATTAATGGATTGCTACAAAGTTGAAGCAACACTAGGGTACGCATCCGTATTATCCAAAGGAAAAACCGTAAGTGGTTTAGAAGTGGCTTTTGGTGACTATACAGTAGGCCGGTATGCATGGGAGCTTGCCAATTTACATGTTTTAACCAATCCCATTGTAGCTAAAGGGACAATTAAGTTTATGGGAATGGCAAAGAGAATCGGAGGATAAAGAATAAATGGATATGAGAGATGCAATGGAATTAACAAAGAAGTATTCAACTTGCCCAGAATGCGGCAACGATAAAGTGGGTGGTAATCCATCCCAAGGTGCTTTAGTAATTGACGATGAAATATTTACACGTAGTTGTAAATGTGGTTGGTCTGTAACAGTAGATCGAAGAATCAAGCATGTAGCCACCCTAACAAAACGCAGAAGTGGAAAATTAGTTGGAGGAGTTTACGAAGTACGAATCCATGAATATGGCCATAAATATTTACCTTTACTTGAGCTTAAAGAAAAATCAGGTGTTAAGAGAATAGATCATAATGCAAAGATTGAGGATTGGCTAAATAGCCCAGAAGGCCGTAGATGGGCTTTGGAAGTACCAGCAGCAAGTGCTTATTAGAAAGAAAATGTTCAGTAATTGAAAGGGGAAAATATGATGGGAAAAATATTAAGATTCAAAAAAGCACCTACTCTTAAAGATTTAGAGGGGTTGAGTGTTAACGGTGGAACTTTTGAAAACGGAGATGGGTTTATTCAAAAAAATACAATTGTAATGAAAGTACCCAATACTTTTAGATTTTCTACGGCAATAGAGATTTATAGCAACGGTGAAGGCATTTGTGATTTAATTATGGCGCAGTTTTTAACGAGAGGTCCTGATTTGTGGGAAATGGGTGATGCTTTTTATCGTATTGGTTTCAATGATGAAGGTGATACAGAACAACAATTACGTAATTTATGTGACGAATTAATAAATCGTGGCTTAGTAGATTGGGTTGAATAGATTACCTGAACACTTTGAAGATTTCGTTCAGAAACAATCAAATAAATATTCGGAGGTAACAAGTATGCAATCAATTGATAAACAAGCAATCTTAGACGTTTTAAACAGTTTAGAGGTTATTGAACAAGAAGGTGGGGAAAGTGCTTATTTGCTAGTTAAAAATAATGTAGAAAATCATAAAAAGTTAAATGCTGTAGGTGTTCCAAGTAAAACTATTAATAATTACGGTGATAAAGAAACCTTCTGTATTCTTGCATTAGCATTAAGTGAAGGTTATGCAGATCATTACAATGCTTTTAAAGGTGGTTTAGTTTTAGAGCCAGAGAATCGTATAGAAATAGAAACAAGTAATGCGAGTGGAATTAATGATTTATGTAAACAAGCCTATGAAACGGCAGTTTCTAAAGGTTGGCACGATCAACCAAGAGAAATGGGTACATTGTTAGCATTAATACACAGTGAAGTAAGCGAAGCGCTAGAAGCGGATCGTAAGGGAGATACAGAAAATTTCACAGAAGAATTAGCCGATGTATGTATCCGTATTTTTGATTTATGTGGTTCAAGAAATATTAATCTGGAACAAGCGATCATTAAGAAAATGGAGCGTAATAAAGGTCGTTCATATAAACATGGTGGAAAAGCCTACTGAACAGCATTTGAGTAAAGTGTGTAGGGAGGATGAAATAGATGGACAAGAAAGAACGTTTAGAAGCTATTAATAACTTAATTAATTTTATTTCTGAACGAGGTCGCAAGTTTTTCTTTTGTGAAAGAAATAGAGTAACAGCGAATCCACAAACAGCATATATGAAGCTTAAAAATGAGAGAGTGTACTTTGTGGATGCTTACACGAGTGAGGAAGTTTATGCGTACAGCGGATTTACACATCAAGGGTTTTCACATGGCGGAACTTTGTGGTCACTAGTTTGTGATTTCTCTTACTTTATTCGTACCGGTAAATCAGCAAATGGTAAGCATGGTTACGGAGGATTAAATAGCGGTGACTGGGGGCATAGTGATGAAATTCAACAAGAAATTATTAACTATGCAAAAGAAATTGGTTATTTGAAAAATTAATTACTAAACACTTGAAAGAAAATAAGTAGGAGTGATTATTATACCTAATTTTAGATTTCATAGAGGTTCACTTGAAGAAAGTCTAAAGACAGAGGTTGAAGTCGAGAATATTAAATTGCTTCATGAAATGATTTGTAGTGAATTGCAAGATTACTCAATTTCTGAATCGGCTCTAATTATTGATTATTATGGATTCGACAATAGAGTTGCGAAAGATTTGTATTCTGTAAAAGTTTTCGGTGTTGGGATATTCGGGTTTTTAGATTCGGAATTTAGTAATTGAGTAATATGAGGATATTGCATAGGAGATGTGAAATTAATGTCGCGAACTTTAACAATAAATCACGGTGAATATGATTTTACTAGATTTGAACAGGCGGTAAAGACTCTACAAGAAGAATACGGCTATGAAGGTCTTGCTTGGGATATGGTGATAGCTAGTGATGATTTTGAAGTCCTAGCAGGTTTTTTAGAAGCGGATGGATTACAGGTTGAACTGGAAGGATGAATTAGAAAAAATACGTATATAAAGGAGTGAGACATCATGACAGTAGTTAAAGAGCAAATAAGGGTAGAGGAAAATCAATTAGAACAAACTACGATTGATCGTGTAGCAAAGATAGCAGCACAGCAAGCAATTAAATCATATGAAGAAGCGAAAGCGATTATCAACGAAAGGGAACGTAACAAGCGATTGTACAATGCGAAAGAACTCTTAAAACATTATGACGAACTAAAAATATATGTAGGGAAAATAGATCGCAAAGCAAAAGTATCTATTCCCAGATTAATGATTTCAGAAAAGGAAAATATCATTAATTTAATTGAATTTGGAGGCGATATAGTACAATCCATAAAACAGACATCGCAAACAACTATAGCGATGATTCAATATCTTGATAAAGCACTGGACACGCTAGAATATATTTATAAGCAAGAAAACAACATGCGGGACTTAGAAATAATAAAGATGTGCTATATGGAAAAAATAAAAATAGAAATCATTGCAGAGCGCTATGGCATCAATAAGCGTAGCGTATATAAAATAATTAATAATGTTGCAGAGAGGTTAGCTATTTTATTGTTTGGTATTTACGGTATAAAGCTCGAATAACAAGGCACTTTTAGGGCAACACAAGGGCATGTAACTTATGTTAATATGGAAATGTAGAGTAATTGGATTTACTTTACATCAATAGTCTTCCAACTAAATAGACGTTTGTGAAATCGTCAACACTACAGAGTCACATCTAACAAGGTGTGGCTTTTTATTATAAAATTGGATACAACTAAGATGAGGTGATAAACGATGAAGAAAATTGAGTGGCGTAAATTTTATGGTCACGAACCGATTCAACCGTTATCCATTAAAAAATATATTCTAGACGATGGCACTATGAAAGATACCCGACAAATGACTTATGAGTGTTGGTATGAAAACGATGATACAAAAGAAGTTGTAGGTATGTATCCAACATTTGAAATAGATGATGTAGTTACTTGTATAAGGGGTAAGCGCCAAATATATTGCATCAACCGTTATGAACGAGACGGTAGTGAAATACTATTAGAGTTGTTAGATAGTGATTTCAAACGTACTGGCAAAACTACTTATATGGAACCACATGAATTAATGCATATTGTAAAAGGTGTAGAGTGGATTTAATGAGTCATATCCAAATGGGTATGGCTTTTTATTATGCCTTGAGAGGTGGTGAAGGAATGACTTTTCTAAAGCAGTGTGCGTCACATGGTTTGCAACGAATCGGTTATTCAAGAAATGAATCAGAACTTTTGATTGAATGGCTTTATCCTGCAAGTACAATGGAAATCATTCAAAGTAAATTGAGATACAATGGACGGTTTGACAGTAAGAAGATATTCAAATAATTGTGGAGGGATGAAAGTGGTCTCTTTAAAAGATAAAGTTGAAACTTTGGGATTATTAGATGTTGATACAGACCCGACAATCATAGCCGAGTTATATCAACTGTATCAACATGATTCTAAAAAGAATTTTAAATACTTTAAGCGATATGGCGATTCAGTAATGTATTACAGTGAAGATTATTTAGAGCAAACATCTATTGAACAGTTGCTGTTGAAAGATGTATGTAATCAGATTTATTAATTGTGCAGGGCTGAACAATGATTGTTAAATCAATTACAGCTAAAGAAAGACCACCAGTAAATATTAAACCACTATTCACTAAAAACTAGGGGGATAAACAATGGCAGAGATTAAAGGAATCACAATTGAATTAGGGTTAGGCGACAAATCTAAGTTAAAGCTTAGAGCAATAGCAAAGCATGTTAGTGCCTTGGCTGATGAGTTGGATGCAATTGATAATGCAGAATTACATGACGGCAAACCAAACTATTCATCAGAAAAACATTATGATGACGACGGTTGTCCATATTACGATGTGAAGTGTCATAAGTGTGGCATCAGTTATAGCGGAGAACTACCAACACAAAAAGAAACAACAATATCAATTGTAAATCCAAATAATAAAAGCGTAGAGGATATTGTAAATACTTTGAAGGAACAAATAAAAGGTAACGACTAATGAACTTCTACAAATCAAAACCTTGGCGTAATAAACGAAAAACAGTTTTAAGACGTGATAATTATGAATGCCAAGAGTGTAAACGGTACGGTAAGAATCGAACCGCGACTACGGTGCATCATTGCAATCCATTAGAAGAACGACCTGACTTGCGGTTAACGACTTGGAATCTGTTATCTTTATGCGGTACGTGCCATGATAAGATGCATGATCGTGTTAATGATACGTTAACAGATTTAGGAGAATATTGGCGTGAAAAGGTATCCCCCCTACCTTAAAGTTCAGAAAACTAATACGGGAGGAACGAGGAGGAGGACCTTTTCCAATAGAGCGAAGTTTTGAAAAATTTTTTTGAGGAGGTGAAAGGCATGTCGAAAGTACCAAGCAAAGAAACAATTAAGCGAAGGACAATCAAAGATATGAAAGACCTTGGAGTCCACAAACCTCAATATAATCGCCTGATTGACGCATATTCGGATATTGTTCATCAATACTTAATTTTGACTGAAAAGTTCGAAGAAGAAGGATATGAATATGAAAGTTATACGGCAGCTGGTGGTGCAAAAAAATCGCCAATTGTTGCAACCTTGGAATCACTTAGGAAAGATATTCTCGCATACTCTGATCGGCTATGCCTGAATCCAAAATCAAATGATACAAGTGGCAATACTCCTAAAAAGAAAAAGGGATTAGCAGAGGTTTTAAGTAGTCTTGGTGGCTAAACATAAGAACTTTAATCTTGTAATGGAGTATGCGAAATCAATAGTGGAAGGGAGAAAGTTAGCAAATAAAGAGCAAATACAGGGTTGTGAAAGGTTTTTAAGGGATTTAGAAAATCCAGATTACGAGTTCCGCCCAAAAGATGCAGAGTTTGTTATTGGAATTATTGAAAAGACATTTGTACATGCGCAAGGGGAGATGTTGGATGGTACACCATTAAGAGGAAAGCCTTTTTTATTAGAGCCTTTTCATAAATATCAAGTTTATAACCTGTTAGGATTTTTTCATAAAGATACTGATATTAGGCGTTTCAAAGAAGCTTTTATTTACATTCCTCGAAAAAATATTAAAACGTCATTTGCTGCTGCATTAGCATGGGCGTTAGGTTTATTAAATAGGAGATCAGGTTCAAAAGTGTATATTGTTGCTGCTGCTTTAAAGCAAGCCCTTGAAAGTTTCAATTTTATAAATTTCAACCTTGGTCAAATGGGTGAAAAAGAAAATTTCCGAGTTATAGATAATAATCAGGAACATTCTATTTCAGGTGATTTTGGAGACGGTTCGCTTTTTATACAGGCGTTAGCTGCTAATCCTGATAAACAGGACTCATTGAACTGTAATATTGGTATTGCGGATGAAATGCACGCTTATAAAACTCCTAAACAATATAACATCATTAAAGAAGCAATGAAGGCATACACTAACAAGCTGATGATTGGTATTACAACAGCAGGTGATAATATGTCTTCATTTTGTTATCAGCGTTTACAGTATTGTAAGAAAATATTAGATGGAACGGTAGAGGACGAGCAATATTTTGTATTTATAGCAAAAGCGGATGAAGATGAAAAAGGCAATGTGGATTATACGAATCCTATTGAACATGAAAAGGCTAATCCTGCTTATGGGGTGTCCATTCGCCCGCAGGATATGTTAAGTGATGCATTGCAGGCTCAAAATGATCCTCAACAAAGAAAAGATTTCTTGGCAAAATCCTTAAACATATATACATCTGCTATTAAAGCGTACTTCAATATTGATGAATTTAAGACATCGGATAAAAAATATAAATGGACTATTGAAGAATTGGCGAAGTTACCTATCACTTGGTATGGGGGCGCAGACTTATCCAAGATGCATGACCTTACAGCAGGAGCATTATACGGAAATTATCAAGGTGTCGATATAACAATCACTCATGCATGGTTTCCGATTGTAGCAGCAACAGCGAAAGCGGAGGAAGATGGGATTCCTTTGTTTGGATGGAAAGATGATGGTTGGCTAACTATGTGTAATACTGCAACGGTTAATCATTCTGATATTGTGAATTGGTTTATTAAGATGAAAAAGAAGGGCTTTAAAATCAAAAAAGTAGGATTTGACCGCAAATTTAGTCGTGAATTCTTTTTAGCTATGAAGCAAGCAGGGTTTAAAGTTATAGATCAACCACAATACTTTTATAAAAAATCAGAAGGTTTTAGACGAATTGAAAAGAAAGCAAAAGATGGTCATTTTTATTACTTACACTCCCAAGCTTTCGAATACTGTACTCAAAATGTTGCTGCTATAGAAAAGACTGATGATATGATTCAATACGAAAAAGTTATGGAAACTCAACGTATTGATATATTTGATGCTACAGTTTTTGCTTCAATTCAGATGCTAGAAGATATGACAAAATCGGCAGATGTATCGGCTTGGTTAGGGGGATAATTAGTTGGGTTTAATACAAGATAATATTTTAGAAATCATGTTGCTTATCGGAGTTGTATTTCTTGCGATAGGTTTTTTTATGCTCTCTATTCCTGTTGGCTTTATCGTAACAGGTGCATTACTTTACGGTACGAGTATAATTTTGGTTCGTCTGGGAAAGGAGAGGATTGAGTAAATGGGTTTTTTATTTACGAGAAGTGAAAGGAAAATCAGAGCAGAAACAAATGAAAGTCCAATAGGTTTATTTATGTCAGGTCAAGATTCATCTTTATTAGTCAATGGTTATACAAAGCTTTCGGACAATCCAGAAGTGCAAACAGCAGTCCATAAAATAGCTAATTTAGTTTCTACAATGACAATTCACTTAATGGAGAATACGGATGATGGGGATGTAAGAATTAAGAATGCTTTGTCAAGAAAGCTTGATATAAATCCTTATTCTTTGATGACAAGAAAAACGTGGGTGTACAACATTATTTATTCGATGTTACTTGATGGTAGAGGGAATAGTATTGTTTATCCTGTTGTTGAAGATGGAATGATTTCGGAACTAATACCATTACAACCATCGAAAGTAAATTTATTAGAAACTAATAATGGGTACTCAATCCGTTACGGCTCTAGAGTCTTCAACTATGATGAAGTTCTTCATTTTGTTTATAATCCTGATCCAGAATATCCGTGGAAGGGAAAGGGTCTACAAGTAGTCCTGAAAGACTTAGTACACAATTTGAAACAAGCAGCTCATACAAAGAAGAACTTTATGAGTGATAAATGGAAACCTCCGTTAATCATTGCTGTGGATGCTTTAACAGAAGAATTATCAAGTGATGATGGTAGAGAAAAAATTCTTAAAAAGTACGTGTCCGATACGGACACAGGTATGCCTTGGGTAATTCCTGCTGATTTAGTGAAAGTGGAACAAATTAAGCCTTTGACTTTAAATGATTTAGCAATTAACGAAGCGGTTGAATTGGATAAAAAGACTGTTGCTGGACTCATAGGAGTGCCAGCTTTTTTCATGGGGATTGGACAATTTAATAAAGATGAATATAACAATTTTATTGATACAACTATCCTTCCAATTGCGAAAGGAATCGAACAAGTGTTAACAAAGGGGCTTTTATATCAGCCAAATTGGTATTTTAAACTTAATCCTCACAGTTTATATGCGTACTCAATTACAGAAATTGCAGCAGTTTACAGTGATTTATATGTAAAAGGGTTATCTCCGGGTAACGAAGTACGCGATAAAGTGGGACTATCACCTATGAATGGATTAAATGAACTTGTAATGCTTGAAAACTACATTCCAGCAGACACGATAGGACTTCAAAAGAAATTAATACAAGGTGGTGATAAGAATGAATAAGGAACGTGGGAATGTAATTCAAATTAGGAGTGCAGTAAGTGAGTTGCAAACTCGTAATGAGCAAGAAAATGAGTACATTATAGAGGGCTATTTTGCTGTCTTTGGAAAAGAAACGGAACTTTGGAAGGGTGCTTTTGAAGTAATAGCACCAACAGCATTTGATGATACCTTAAGCAATGATATTAGAGCGTTAATTAATCATGATTCTGCACTTGTACTTGGTCGAAATAAATCAGGAACATTGGAATTAAAAATAGATTCTAGGGGACTGTGGGGAAAAATTCGTCTGAACCCTAAAGATACAGATGCAATGAATTTATATGAACGTGTAAAGCGCGGTGATGTAGATCAATGTTCATTTGGTTTCAACATCATAGATGAATCTACAGAGTGGTTTGATGATGGAAAAGTTAAATGGACAATTAATAAGGCTGATTTACACGAAGTTTCAGTAGTTACATTTCCAGCTTATGAAGAAACAAGTGTGCAAGCTAGACATGCTCAATTTGAGCAAATGAAAGAGCGGAAATTTGAACAAAGAAAACAAGAATTGAAAGCGAGGCTACAAAGATGACTTTAAAACAATTAATGGTTAGTAAGAAAATTGAACAACGTAAATCAACATTAGTAGATTTGATGTTGCGTGAAGAAGAATTTCAAAATCGAAGTGCAGAACTAGTTGCAGCGTTGGAAGAAGCAAAAACTGATGAAGAAATTTCGACCGTGGAATCTGAAATTAACAAGCTGGACAGTGATAAAGAAGAAGTTGCTAGTAAAAAATCTGTTTTAGAAGATGAAATAAAAACACTTGAAACGGAATTAGAGCAGTTAAATTCAAATGCTCCTACCAATCAACAACGTTCTATGCAATTACAAAATCAAACAAGAGGTGAAGAAAACATGAATCGTTTACAAGTTCGTGAATTATTAAAAACAGGCGAATACTACGAGCGTAGTGAGGTAAAGGAGTTTTACGATCAGTTTAAAAACCTCCGTGCCGTAACAGGTGGAGAATTAACTATTCCAGAAGTAGTAGTGAATCGAATTATGGACATAATGGGTGATTTCACAACACTTTATCCACTTGTCGATAAAATCACTGTAAAAGGTACAACTCGTATTTTGGTGGATACAGATACAACAGCAGCGACTTGGATTGAACAAAAAGCAGCTATTCCAACTGGTGACGTAGGAACAGTTACGGCTATTGACTTTGATGGTTTCAAAGTAGGTAAAGTAACATTTGTAGATAATTATTTATTGAATGATTCAATTATTAATCTGGATGACTATGTAACAAAGAAAATTGCTCGTGCCATCGCAAAGGCTTTAGATATTGCGATTGTAAAAGGTGAGGGCGCAGCGAATAAACAACCAACTGGTATTGTACCTTCTCTAAAAACAGAACATAAAGTAGAAGTTAAAGCGGATGCAAATTTGGTTAAAAATACTGTCAAACAAATTGGGTTAATTGATACTGGTGAAGATACTGTAGGGGAAATTGCTGCTGTAATGAAACGCTCGACTTATTATAATCGTTTCCTTGAATTTTCAATTCAGGTGAATGCGGAAGGTAATGTTGTTGGTAAATTACCTAACTTAAAGCAACCTGATTTATTAGGTTTGCCAGTTGTATTTAACAATGGTGTGGAAGTGGATCAAGTCCTTTTTGGTGAATATGATAAATACACTCTAATTGAACGTGAATCTATTACTATCGACAATTCGGAACATGTTAAATTTGTCGAAGATCAAACTGCTTTTCGTGGAAAAGGACGTTACGATGGGAAGCCAACTAATGTAGATGCGTTTGTATTAGTTACTATCAAAGATGTTGAAGGAGTAGCAGGAGCGTAATTATGAAAGGGTGATATAAGTGGCAAAATATAAAGTTATTTATATGTTTCGTGACTTGAAAGACAATGACCATATTTATAAAGTAGATGATAAATATCCACGTAAAGGGCGTGTAACAAAGGCACGTATTGATGAATTGTCTTCAACTGATAATAAAATTGGCATACCACTAATTGAAGAAATAAGTGAGGACGGTGAGGAGTGATGGAAGAAACCTTACTTGCTAACTGTTTGCAATTATTGAAGTTAGATTTAAGTATTACACATAATTTGCGTGATACCTATTTTATTAACATTTTGAAAACAGCTAAGAAGGAAATAGAAAAAATGGGCGTTAATATGGCTGAATCTACTAGTGTAGAAGATACTCAACTCATTGTGGATTATGCTGTATGGAACTACAGAAAACGTCAAGAAGACGTAGGGCTTCCTAGAAATTTGAAATTCCGTATTCATAACCGTGTTATTCAAAAGGCTGGTGCAAGTGATGCCGAGCCTTAAACAATCTGTACAAAATGGTCAACACATATCAAAAGACGATGTGTGTTTTTTAATGTCCTCAACTATTATTCTTGATGAAATGCTTCAAGAAATAGAAACCACTTTACCAGAGTTGGTATACTGTGCGCCTGTAAGTATTGGTCAACGCGAATTTTCCGTCACAATGCAAGTAGGATTAAAAGCGCAATTAACTTTAATCATCGACCATGATGAATATGATGGCGAAAAAGAAGTTGAATATAATCGTGTGAAGTATTCAATATATCGGACATTTGTACGTAATGACGGTGATATTGAGCTGTATTGCGAGGTGCGTAAAGGTGTCAATTGACGTTGAATCATTGGCTGCTGAAATAAATCGCACTCTTGCATTATATGCTCGTCAAACAGAAGAAAAGATAGATGTTATTTCAGAAAAAGTAGCAAGTGACGGTGTAGAGTTGTTGAAAGCTGATTCGCCAAAATCACCTATGGGCGGTGATTATGCAGCAAGTTGGGATTATAAAAAAGTTGGTAAAAAGTTTATCATTCACAATAAGAAACATTATAGGTTAACGCATTTACTTGAAAAGGGACATGCAAAGGTGAATGGTGGTAGGGTTGGGGCAAGAGTTCATATTGCGCCAGTGGAGGATAAATTGATAAATGAATTTAAGGGAGAATTACAAAGGGGGTTGAGTGAATGACTCTAACTGAATTAGCTCATAAATTAAATTCTTTGTATCCTACTCGCTATTCTCATTTCACAAGTACCCAAGAACCACCATTCATTTGCTATTTAGATGATGGGTCTAATAATTTTTATGCTGACAATAAAGTCTTTGTAGAAGGAACGCTTGTAAATATTGAGTTATATACAAAAACAAAAGATTTTACGGCAGAAAAGAAAATAAAAGAGATGTTAAACGAAAATGAAATACCATACGAACAAACCCCTACCGTTTTTATTGAATCGGAAGGGGTCTTTCAATGTGTATTTTCAGTTACATTAATTTAAAAAATCGGAGTGTGAAAAGTATGTATAACGTATTAAATGGTAAAAAAATCACGCAAAATTCGAATGATAAAATTACTATTCCGTTTCATTGGAAACCAATCATGGATTTAGATATCCAGTTCTTTGCAGAAAATAAAGTTGAATTTGGATTAAGTAATGTTCACTATGCACCGTATACCGAGGGTACTAATAATGAGATTATTTTTGAAACACCAATTCCAATTCCGGGTGCAGTAAGCATTACTTCTGAACCAATTGGTGAGGCAACGAAATTCTTCGCTGATAACATGGTCTACTATGTTGTTAATAGTAACCAAGGATATGAGGCTACATTGAGTATTGCACTTATTCCACAGCAATTTGCAATTGACGCATTAGGAGAGGAACTTGATTCAACAGATGGGGTATTAAATGAATTGGCGAATGCCCAAGGTAAACCGTTTGCGCTTTTATTCCAGTTCGAAGGAGATCAAAAGGCAACTCGTCATGTTTTATACAATTGTACTGCTAATCGTCCAAGTATCAGTGGTAATACAAAAGAAGAAGGTACAGAAGTATCACCAAACGAATTAACGCTTACTGCATCGCCTATAAAAATTGGTGAAAAATTGATGGTAAAAACAAAGACAACATCAACAACTAAAGAAGAAATATACAGTAATTGGTTCAAAAAGGTATACCAAAAAATTGCAACTGTTGAGGGCGCGTAAGAGGAGGGTAACCAATGGAAATTACATTACCTATTGATGGGAAAGAAGTACCTTTTAAATCAAATGGCGCGGTTGCAAAGCGTTATATGATGCAATTTCAACGTGATTTGTTAAAAGATATTCTAAGTATGGGTGTTGCAGAAAAGAGCTTTGATGATATGAGTCAAAGTGAAAAAATCCAATGGATTCGTGAACATGTTGATTTCAATATGTTTTTCGATATTGCTTGGGTTTTTGCTAAAACGGCAAATAATGAAATTCCTGAACCTATGAAATGGTTAGAATCATTTGATGAGTTCCCGATTTTGGATATCATTGAACCGTTACAAATGTTACTTGAAAAGACGATTGCTTCTAAAAAAAAATAACAAGTAGCAATGCTGTTGAATCAAGTCGCCCAATTAGCACAGAGCAATTTTTAGTGTTATGTCGAGAATGTAACCTTTCGCATGATGATTTGGAAACAATGACTTTTGGTATGTGTTTAGATTACATTGATGAGTATTTAGAAACTAAAAATCCGAATAAAAAAGAAGCGAAAGTTCGCAAAGCAACACAAGCAGATTTCGATTCATTCTAGCACTTACCTTTTGGTAGGTGCTTTTTATTTTTAGAAGGTAGGGGGTAGGTGGAATGAATGTCTAGTGGTCGAATACAAGGGATTACAATAGAGATTGGTGGAGATACAAGAGGGCTGACGGATGCTTTAAAAGATGTTAATAAGGAAAGTAATAAAGTTGCTAGTGAGTTAAAAGAAGTTGAACGTGCTTTGAAATTCGATCCAGGGAATGCTGAATTAATCGCTCAAAAACAGCAGCTTTTAGCAGAGCAAATACAAAAAACTAGTGAAAAACTAGATGTTTTAAAAACTGCTCAATCACAAGTAGAAGCTCAATTTAGAAGCGGTGAAATAGGAGTAGAACAGTACAGGGCATTTCAACGTGAATTAGCAACTACTGAAGCAAAGATGCAACGTTACAATGCTCAAATAGATAGCACTGCTGTTGAACAAAGTCGATTGGCGCGTGCTACAGGAGAGTTATCGGCTTTTTTTGAAGCAACGGGTACAGATGTTAACCAATTCGCTGACTTATTGGGCACACGTTTAACAAATGCAATTAGAGATGGTTCTGCCACTACGGATCAAATGAATCGTGCTTTACGTATAATGGGACAACATGCATTAGGTGCTGGCGTTGATATTGACCAAATGAGAGATGCGCTAAGGAGAGCAGCCGAAGGAGCTGATTTAAGTGGAGTTCGACAAGACTTAGCAAGAATCACTCAAGAAGCTAATCAAGCGGAGGAAGCTGTCAATGGATTTGGTCAAGAATTATCAGGAGTGGTTGCAGGACTAGCAGCGGGCGGAGGAATTGCGGGAGTTATAGAAAAAGCATTAGATGTTTCTAGTTTGAATACTCAAATTGAAATGTCTATGAACCTGAACGAAGCCGATACTAAAGCAGTTAGGCAGACAATTATGGAAACGACGGCTGCGATTGGTGATGAGGAGGCAGCATACGAGGGTGTACGAAGACAATTAGCTCTTAATAAAGACGCTTCTATCGAAACTAATCAGGAAATCATAAAAGGCGCTGCTGCTATTTCACATGCCTATAAAGAAATTGATTTTAAAGAGTTGATTCAAGAATCACATGAAATAGGTAAAGAACTCGGTATCTCGCAAAAAGAAGCTTTAGGTCTTGTTAACGGTTTATTAGATGTTGGATTTCCGCCAGAACAATTAGACATCATTTCAGAGTATGGAAGTCAACTTGTCATGGCTGGTTACAATGCTGAACAAGTGCAAGCAATAATGGCATCGGGTGTTGCCACTGGTACATGGAATATTGATATACTTTTGGACGGTTTAAAAGAGGGAAGAATTGTAGCCGCTGAATTCGGTCAGGGTATCGACAAATCTATGCAGGATGCTATTAAAGGTACTAATATCAGTGAACAACAATTAGTTAAATGGGGTCAAGCAGTAGCTTCGGGCGGTCAAAATGGTGTGAAAGCCATGCAAGAAATGAATCAAGCCTTGTCATTAATAGATGATGATACCAAACGAAATGAACTTGGTGTGAAAATGTACGGTACGCTTTGGGAGGAACAAGGAAGCAAGGTTTCGCAAACAATTCAGGGTATGAATGAACATATCAGGACGGCAGCGCAAAACACCGAAGCATTAAATGGTGATGTTTCAACATTAGAATCAGACCCAGCTTATCAATTAGCGGTAGCGATGGGGAGTATTAAAGAAGCGTTAGAGCCTGTATTGGCTAGTATTGCAGATTTTGTTGGCAAAATAGCTGAATGGGTAAGTAATAATGCAACATTAACAGCAGCAATTGTTGCAATAGTTGCCACGATTGCAATTCTTGCAGGTGCGTTTATGGCTTTAATGCCAGCGGTAGGTGGGCTTGTAACTGCATGGCCAGCTTTAGTAGCTGCAATAGGGACTATTTCTGGACCAATTGTTCTGATTGTTGCTGCGATAGCAGGTCTTGGAATCGCGCTTGTGGCTGCATACAAAAATTCTGAAACATTTAGAGAAAATGTGAATAGTGTATTTCAGGCGATAAGGGATGTTGCAGTCACTGTATTTGAAACAGTGGCTTCTTTTATTGGTGAAAAAGTAGCTCAAATAAAGCAATTTTGGAGTGAGAATGGCACTCAAATTTTACAAGCTGTACAAAATGTCTTTAATGGCATAAAGGCTGTAATAGAGTTTGTCATGCCAGCGGTTAAATTTATAGTCGAAACTGTATGGAATGCCATTAAACAGGTCATTGATGGTGCATTGAATGTCATAATGGGGGCTATAAAAGTTTTTAGCGGGCTGTTCACAGGGGATTTCTCAAAATTGTGGGAAGGCGTAAAGCAGATTTTTAAAGGAGCTATTGATGTAGTAGTTGGTTGGATGACATTAAGCTTCTTTGGTGGAATTAAAACAATCGTTATGAACTTGGCTAAAACGGGTGTAAATCTGTTAAAAGGCATGTGGGATAACATTGTTAGCTTCTTTACTTCAATGGGCACAAAAGCATCAACCACTGTATCGAATTTTTCTACATCTGTTATTAACTTCTTTAAAAATTTGGTTACTAATTCAGTTAGTACTATTTCCAACATGGTTAATTCTGTCGTGAATTTTGTTAAGAACTTAGCTACCAATTTCGTGAACATCATTTCAACTATGAAAACAAATGTTTTAAATAAGATGAATGAAATTAAAGATGGTCTCATTAATAAAATTAAATCTTTACCTGAACAATTTACGTCAATTGGTAGAGATATAATTAACGGTCTCATTAAAGGTATTTCTGCCATGACTGCAAATGCTATTGAATCCATTACTGGAGTTGTGGATGGTGTAGTAAGTAAAGCAAAGAGTTTGCTTGGTATCCATTCACCTTCAAAGGTTTTTGAGCAAATTGGTTTATGGACAGGCGAGGGTCTTGTAAACGGCTTAGATGGTTCACAATCTAAGGTACAAAAATCAATTGAAGAATTAGGCGGAATATTAATTGACGTTGCTGAAAATAATTTAGATGAAGAAAAGAAGATTACTACAGCATCAAAAGAAGAAATCGCTAAAATTGAAAAGCGCGCTACAGAAAATATTGAAAAAATACAACGTGATGCAGCTAAAAAGAAAAGAAAATTAACCGCCGATGAAAACTTGAAAATCGAACGCATAAAAGAAGATAGTGCAAAAAAGGTTGCTGATATTGAGAGCAAAGCTACTAAACAAAAAGTAGAGTTAATTACAAAAAATCAAAAAGAAATGTTAGAAGAAATTAAATTATATATTAGCGACAAACAATCACTTGAAGAAATGAGCTTAGAACAAGAAGCTGCACTTTGGGAAAAATCTATTGCACTTTTCGATGAAGGTACGAAAGAACGTGTAGAAGCTCAAAAAGCATATAAAAAAGCCGTGGAAGACATTAACAAAAAAGAATTGGAAAATGTTAAACAAAATATAGCTGATAAAAAATCTTTGGAGGAACTGTCTTTAGTAGAAGAAGCGAAAATTTGGGAAAAAACCATTGGCTTGTTTGATGAAGGTAGTAAAGAACGAATAGAGGCACAAAAGGAGTACCGAAAAGCATTAGAAGCAGTGAACAAAGAGATAGTTTCCATTAACAAAGATTATCAATCACAGATAAAGCAAATAAATGATGATCTATTAAAAGAAGAAGATAGATTAAACAAAGAGTATAAGACGGCTTTTGACAATCGCGTATCAACGCTTATGTCATATGCAGGTACGTTCGATGCTTTCAAAGTTGATTTAAATCGTACAGGTCTTGAACTAATGTCTAATTTACAAGGACAGGTTGATGGATTTAAACAATGGCAATCTGAATTTGAAACCTTATCAAGTAGAGGTGTTAATAAAGAGTTACTTGAAGAACTTTCATCATTAGGTGTAAAAGCTTTGCCAGAACTTGTGGCTTTGAACCAATTAACTGATGAACAATTAACCCAATACAGCGCACTTTATCAAGAGAAATCACAACTTGCAAGAGAGCAAGCGGAGAAAGAGTTATTAGGTATGAAAACTGATACTCAAACAAAAATTGATGAAATGCGAAAGGCTGCCAATGATGAATTATCAAAATTAAATAACGAATGGCAAGATAAAATCAAAGCTGTTACACAAGGGACTAAATCGGAGCTTTCATCCTTAAAGCAAATTGGTGTAGATGCAGGTAATGGGCTTTTAGAAGGTCTTTCATCCACAGCTGGAGCATTATATGCTAAAGCGCAAGAAATTGCAGATAACATTGCAAGAACAATAGCTGCTGCATTAGATATTCATTCACCTTCAAGGGTAACAATGGGCTTTGGTGTTAATATCAATGAAGGTCTCATTAAGGGGATGGAAAAGTCTAGTGGTAGATTGCAACGTGCTATGAATAATGTTTATGGTTCACTTGCAAGCAGTGCTGAAAAGTCTGTTTCAAATAAGACAGCTATAGTTCAAGCAAATACGCCATCTACAACAACGACTACAAAAACAGAAAATCATTATCATATGAGTTTTACAAGTCCAAAAGCACTTGATCCATACGAGTCAGCCAGAATGGCTAAAAACGCATTAAAAGAAATGGGATTACAGTTTTAAAAGGGGGCTAGGACATGATTGAGTCTTTCCAAAGGCGAGAGAAATTAATTTTTGATAATCATCGAGGGCAGACATTTGAAATTTCGGTGTCTAGCCCTTTTTATTTAGACGGCGCAGATGGACTAGAAGTATTAGAAAATGAATTTTATAACGTAAAAAATTATAACGAGGACGGCACTAATATAAAGGGTTCTAGCGTCAGAGAAAGAAACATTGTGATTAATGGTCGTATTCGATTAGATAAAGATATTAACAGAACAAAGATTATTCGTTTTTTTAATCCTAAACATCAATTTACACTGAAATATACCAATGGAGATATTGTTCGTTATATTGATTGCAAAGTTGAAAAGACACCAGTAGTCAGTAGGCACGACATTCCTGAATTTATGATTTCATTTTTATGTCCGAATCCTTGGTGGTACACAGAAGAACAAAAGTATGAGATTGCTATGTGGGTAGCTGCCTTTGAATTTGAGCTGGAAATTGATGCGGAAGGAGACGGTATTGAAATGGGCTATCGAGAGACGAATAACGTAGTCAACGTTTTCAATGATAGCGATACAGCCTCTCCTCTACGTATTCAATTTAAAGCTATTGGAAGTGTGGTTGATCCGTACATTGAAGTAGTAGATACTGGGAGAATTGTAAAAATCGAAGCTACCTTAAAAGGTGGAGATGTTGTTACTGTTAATACAAAGCGTGGAGATGAGTACGCCATTCTTGAACGTAACGGACAACAGATTAATTACTTCAATTATCTTTCACATGATTCCGATATTCAATTAAGTGTGGATGTTGGAGATAACTTGATTCGCTATGATGCTGCTGAATTTGTATCTAATTTAGAGGTGTCTATTTACTTCACACCTCAATTTGTAGGGGTGTAGCCATGCTATATGTATACAACGAGAATTTTCAAAAACTAGGATACATCGGTAAGTTTTCTTATCTACTTTGGAGAAAGAAGTATGGACCATTTGCCGAAGCGGAGTTGCATGTCGATGTAACAATGAAAAATATTGAGTTGTTGAAAAAAGGAAATATTATTCATCGGCAAGATGATAATGAAGCAATGTTTATTTATTATCGCCAATTTGATGACAGTAGTGGAGTGGATCAATTAGTAATTAAATGCTTCTCTCTGACACGATGGACAGACAGACGTATTTTGTGGAAGCAATACGACTTCAATGATACGCCTGAAAAAATAATGAGACAAAGTATCATTGAAAGTATGATAAGCCCAACTGATCCAGCTCGTAAAATTCCGCAGATACAACTAGCTATCATAAAAAATATTGGTCAAGCTGTTCAACAGCAAATTTCATACAAACAGGTGTATGAAGTATGTGAGAGTTTATGTACTACACATGAAATTGGAATGCGTTCTTTATTCGATGGTAGAAAGCTCGAATATGATTTTTATGAAGGGGTAGACAGAACGATTAATCAAAGTTTGAATCCACGTATTATCTTGTCAAAGAATCGTAGTAACTTGCTTAAACGTACGTACGAGGATGCAGACAATGATTTAAAAACAACAGCTCTAATAGGCGGTGCTGGCGAAGGTACAGTGCGTAAGATGGCGAGTATTGGGACATCTATTACAGGGTTAAATAGACGTGAAATATTTATTGATGCACGCGAGATTTCGGATACAAGAGACAGTGACGGCGAGCAGATACCGATTCCAGACGGTGAATACAACAATTTACTTGTAGCTAAAGGCAACGAAAAGATAGCAGAATATACGGAGTTCATCGGCTTTGATTGTGAGTTAGATGTGACCAAAGAAAATACAAAATACAACGAAGATTTCTTCTTGGGTGATTTAGTCACGATTAAAGATGATGATTTAGGGATTTTAATGAATAGCCGTGTGATGCAAGCAGATGAAGTATTTCAGGAGGATGGTAAATCAATCTACGTGACGGTTGGTAAATCAGTGCCTACTCTTCCGCAGGCTATAAAAAGGATGGTGAAGTAGCAATGATGAAATTTAAACTTCATAAATTTGAAATGGTTGGTATTGAAGGTGAAGCCTATGTTCACTTCGTAATTGAAAGAAAAGGCGAAATACTTGAAAATACTGTGCCGTTATTAAAACAAAATAAAGAAGATGTGTTATTCATTAAATCAATCTATCCGCTAATAACTTCGAAATTAACACAGCAAGAAGGTGAAATAAATGATGAAATTTGGAATGTTTAACTCCATTAATGGAGATAGAAGATATAAAGCAGAGGATTTCGCTCGGTATTTTGCAACGTTTATTGGTAATGGTATTTTTGTTAAACCTTCTGATTGCTTACAAATTAAAGCAAATGGAGATTCAATGAGTGTAATTGTTCGCCCAGGTAAAGCGTGGGTCAATGGTTATTATTTAATTAATGATGAGGATTATAATTTAGCTCTTTCCACTGGAGATACAACACTTAATCGTATTGATCGTATTGTCATTCGATTAGATTTTATTCAAAGAAAGATGAGTGTGGAGGTCAAGAAAGGTGTGCTATCTGCTTCACCTGTTGCACCAACATTAAAGCGTGATGCAGATGCCTATGAGTTAGCATTAGCAGATGTTTATATTGCAAAAGGTGCTCTAACAATTAATCAAGCTACTATTACAGATACGCGATTAAATAATAACTTATGTGGTCTCATGCATGGTGTTGTTGACCAAGTAGATACTACGACAATCTTTAATCAGTACCAACAATGGTTTGATGATTATTCAGTTACAAAAGCATCTGAATTTTTAACATGGCAAACAAATGTAACCACAGCTTTAGAAGCTTGGATTGACGCACAGGAACAAGATTTCACAGCATGGAGACAAGCAGAGGAGCAACTTTATTATGCGTGGCTAGAAGGACGTAAGAATGGTTTCGATGCATGGTTTGAAACTGTAAAAGGAAAGTTGAGCGAGGATGCTGCGGGTAATTTATTTAATATGATTGAAGACCATAAACATGCGCGTTTGCCACATTTTCAAATTGATGTAGTGACAGGTAAAAAATATGCAACGGGCTGGATTATCGAAGATGGTAAACTATATTTCGAAGCAGAAGAGGTGAATAGCTAATGAAATTTCAAGTAGCGACAGAGCCTACACAATTAGAGATTAAAACTTTAATTGAATCATTAGAAGCCAATAATGGACTTTTAGTAGACAATGTTGGTAAAAAATATTTACCAGTTATGAACGATATATACGATTTTAGAACAATAGAAGGTGAAAATTCCCTAGCTCCACTTCAGGAATCGTTAAAAACAAAATTTCCGGATTTAGCATCTAGTATAAACGTGTCGGACATTATTCAGAAATACCACATCGAGAATAATATACATTTTATGTATTATAATAGTGGATATGACAGCTCTAGAAGTTTTAAATGCTGTCATGATTAGTAAGGACACTCCAAACTGGTTTGGAGCTACGGGAAACAATTTTATTGACGATAATTATATATATATTAGAGGCTATAATAAAGTTCAGCAGGTTGCCATTTTCGCAGTATTCAATAGATTCACATATGAATATATCAGAACCATTGGGTGGAACGGTGGTTCTGGAACTCTAGGCTCATACAGTACGCCATTTACTGGTGAAATGGTCAGATTTGGTCAATATTTTATGGCAGCTCTCGGAGACGCAAACGTGATTCAAGTTTGTAAAATAAATTATGACTCATTTGGGAAACCATCGAGTTTCTCTGGAATAGGTCAAACATATTATTATACTGGTAATGCTTCAGCTAACGCATTCTGGGGAGACGATAACGATAATGTGTATGTTCTGTGGACAATAAGTACTAATTCGTTTGGTATGGAGAGAAAGAAATTCGACAGGTCTAACGGTAAGTTAACATTAGTCGCATCTAACAATTTGACAAATGTAACTGTTCCGAGTATAAGGTCGTTATGGTGTGTTAAATATAAATTTGATAATAAAAATTTAATATTGATAGCTTTCGGAAATGGTTCGTCATCGAATAGTATGGTTATAAATTACGATGATTTAACCGTTCATCAATATGTTAATGGAGCAGTTTTAATGAAATATCCGTTGTTCGATTATCAAAACAAAAATCTTATGTACATTCAACCTTATACTATCACAGGCTATCAAATTGACGGAAACGGATACGATATATTACAGGAATATCGACTTATTGACGGGAAGTGGAAAGGGTCGAATATATGCGTTCCTGCCATTAAATATATGAATCAAAATGATTTTGGTAGAACATTATATGCTGGAGACCAATACGGGTATATACGAGATGGTAAAGTATATGTTACAGCATTTAGTAGACACTTTAGATTGCTAACTAAATCCAATATTATATCTCATTATAAGGAGGTGCTTAAATGATTGGTTATGCACACCATAATGGCGATGGCTCGTACGCGTTATTCTTCGATATTAATAACGTTCCCGAATGGATGCGTCCTAAAATTGAAGAAATGACGGTTCCAGAAGGTTCTGGTATTCTACGAAAAAAAGAGGATGGTTCTTTCTATTATGAACCTTTCCCATCTGATAAAGAACCACCAATCATTGAGCAGCCAACAGAGCCTGAGCAAACTGAAACACTCGAAGAAAAAATAAGTAGGCTATTTACAGTTACAGAACAAAACAATCTAATTACTGTCGATGCTGTATTAGGTGTTTATGAAGAACTAATTGCATTGCGTGAAGAAGTAGCTGCATTAAAAGGAACATCCAACAATGCTTAGAGCACTGTTGTTAAAAATAAAATTAAAACTAAAATTGGAGGTCTGCAAAATGATAGATGGATATGTATTATTAATTGCAAACACAGACAAAACAGGCTCAACGATTGAACGTGTGCCAGCGAAATTAAAAGCTCCAGTACTTACAAAACTAGAGGCTTTAGGGTTAGATGGTTATGGTAATCCAATTGAAGAAGTGTTAGAGAAAACGCAAGCATAAGCTTAGCGTTATTTTTATTGTCTAAATTAGAAGGAAAACATTACCTTTTGTCGAATAATAAAGATGAAAGGGGGGATTAATAATGTTTAAGCAAAAGGAGTATGCCTTTAACCTTCATTCGGGGATTTATCAATTTCAAGTACCTTTTTATTTGGCAACTTTAGTACCCGGAGAAGATGGTATTGTACCAGTAAGTTACTGTGATGTAGAAATGCATATTGGATCAAAAAATCTTGATGATGATACGATTGCAACAATTTTAATTAGTACAAAGAAGGAATATCAAAGCCCAACTAATTTTATTGAACAGGTAATATCGGTAATCTATGATAATTATTTACCTATTGCTATTATTGGAGACAATGCACATAAATTCATTCGATGGGTTCAAAGAGAACATTATCCGCAAGAAATATTCTCTGAATTAGAAGTTAAATATAGCTCAAAGGGTAAAATAGTGGGTATGGCTTTCGGCGGGAAATTGAAAGATAATGACTTTATTCTTCAAAATCATAAACTGCCAAAATACTAAATTGATTTTTATTTAAACTAAAAGGGATACGTTAATAGACGTGTCCTTTTTATTATGCAGAAAAGGAAGTGTTGTAATGGAATTAACAGCTATCGTAGGTGTTCTAAGTGCGTTGTTTGGAATGCTTTTCACATATCTTGCATTTTTGAAAAACAGAGATAAAGACGT
Organism: Lysinibacillus sp. C5.1; assembly: GCF_016350185.1. Lineage (NCBI taxonomy): Bacteria > Bacillati > Bacillota > Bacilli > Caryophanales > Bacillaceae > Lysinibacillus > Lysinibacillus sp. C5.1. Next base: position 3,940,099 of record NZ_CP066226.1, on the reverse strand, counting down.
ACAACAAAGTGCTGCCGAATCTGCCGTTATTAGTACAAAATTAGATTCAATTAATAACGGTGTGGAAAATATACGAGTTGATATGAAAGTCGAACAAAAGGCACGTATGGACTTATCAGAACGTGTTACACGCGTTGAAGAATCGAGTAAGCAAGCGCACAAACGAATTGATGAATTGGGGGATAAAGTGTATGAAAATTAATTGGAAAGTACGTTTACAACATAAACAATTTTGGGTGTCATTAATCGCATTGTTACTTGTGCTCGCTAATCAAATAGCGGGCATTTTTTATGTAGATATTACAATTTACAACGATCAAATTACAGCTATTTCAGAGACTGTATTAAGTATTTTAGGATTGCTTGGTATTATCATTGATCCAACAACAAGCGGTGTTTCTGATAGTGAGAGAGCAATGAATTATGACAAGCCAAAGGATGGTGTACAGTAATGGTGACAGTACGTAAAAAGCTAGTATCTGATGCACAGGCAGCTAAAGTTACAAATGGTAAAGGAAATACTAAAAGAAAAGTAGTTATACATGGTACTGACAATTATCGAACAGGTGCTGACGCTGATGCTCATGCTCGCTTACAAGCAAATGGTAACAGTCGCTCTGCTTCATGGCATTGGCAAGTAGATGATAAAGAAGCGGTACAATCCTTTGAACATACATGGAAATGCTGGGCTGCTGGAACAGCGAAAGGCAATACAGAGGGTATACATGTAGAAATGTGTGTGAATAGTGATGCCAACTATAGAAAAACAGTGGAAAATACCGCAGAGTTAGTTGCTAAGATATTAAAAGATGAGGGACTTGCTATTACTGATGTTGTTCAGCACAATTATTACAGTGGTAAAAACTGTCCTCGTGAAATCCGTGCAGGTAATGTTACTTGGGCTGTCTTCTTACAAATGGTTAAAAACGCTGGTGCTATAAAACAACCAAAACCAATCGCAGACAACAATAAGTATCGTATTTTAACAGGCACATACAGTACTTTGCAGGCTGCTGAAAATGCTTTGGATGTGTTAAAACATCGTTTCGGGTGGGTGGCTTATATTGAGCAAGATGATTCGGAATGGCGTATTAAATCAGGAACGTTTACTGGCATGGATGCTGCACAAGCTGGAGCAAATAAAATTAAAGCAGCTAAACTTGCACAAGTTGCAAACATTATAGCTGCATAACAGTAAAGCCCAGCGCTCAATTAATTTTGAGTCTGGGCTTTTTTTGTTTGTGATTATTGTTTTACTTCAAAATCTTGTCTACCTAATTCTTTACCTTCAATCCCTTGGGTTGCAACTAGTGTTACGGGTGTTTCTAAATCGTCTAATTCATAGGCGATTGCATTTTCAACTGTTCCATCTTTTTTAATCACTTCTAGTTGCGTATTTAAAAATTTATCGTCAGGTAACATGCCAACTTCTAATTCATTCACAGAATTAGGATTGTTATCTTGGATTGCTGTAAAGACGACTGTCCAAGCAGTTGTAGGATCAATCTCTTTATCACTTAGATTTGTTGTATTATACCATATAGCAATTACAGGTTTTTCACCGTATTCATTTCCTTTTTCTCCAACAGGAATTATTTTTGTTTGAGTAATGTTAACCTTTAAATCGACTAATTTAGCTTCACCATCTTTAAAGTAAACATCCTCATTTTTTTCTTCTTTTTCTGAACTATCAGCAGTTACAGGTGTTTGAGATTCCTCTTTGTTTGGTTCTTCTTTAGCTTTTTCTTCTCCACATCCTGCTAATCCTAAACTTAAAACTAACGCTGCACTAAAAATTAATTTTTTCACTATATAATTCCTCCCTCTGTATTTCCATTTTAGGTAATTAAGAGTAAAAAGTACAGATGAAAAAGAGAAACGTGATCTTTAAAATAATTTTTTAATTGTTCGTTTTAAAGATGGTTTGCGCTTTTTCTTAATTAATGGCTTAGGTTTCTTAATCTTTATAGGTTTAACTCCGATAGCTTCATACATTGCTTTTTTAGCTTGTTTCTTTAGTTGACGTTTCTTTTTACTAATTAGTTGTTTAAACATGGTTACCCTCCTAATAGATGATTAACAAACAGGAATACTAATAACAAATAGATAAAATGTAAAGGATTCACAAGTAAGTATACGCTTTTAAAGAATACCATGTGCAATAAAAAGTAAGACTATTAATCGTTATTAAAAATAGCCTTACAATGCACAAAAAATAAAAATGCACAATTTATGCACAAGGTTGTGCATAAATGCTGATTTATCAATACTTATAGGGTATATATTTACCCCGACCACCGGTATCATCACGTACATATACGTTACGTTTAGTAAGATTAGAAAGCTCACAAACCTTGATAGAAAAGGGTTTGTGAGCTTTTTCCATTTCTTGGGTTACGATAAGAATCGAAATCTTTTTACACATATTTTACACACAGGCAGGTTCATTTTACACAAGCTGCAATCCGAGAAAATGTGATTGATAAATGAGAGCAAACTAAAAAAGCTCATGTTTGAAAAATAAACATGGGCTTTTTTAATTGGATTTAATTTGTACATTGTGAGGTGTTAATTGTTATTCTCCTGATACATTTCTGTAAAAGTATCGATTGCCAATTGATCGTTCTCTTCAATTGTTTCTTTTAAATGATGTGCATAAGTTCAAGCGAAGCTATAATACTACTTGGAGGTAATAGGGGTACTGGTGAATACGTTTAGAACCAAGAAAATAGTAATACAAACCAAAGCGATGGTTTGTATTACTAATGTTAGTATGCTTCACCTTTTAAAATTATTGAACGCGAGCAAATCCAAATCCTGAAGCGTAGTCATCACCTATAGCAGCTCCATAACCACCTTTAATATCTACTGATTGTGCTCTCGCTTGTAAGTTAGAACGTAGTTGCGTGTTAGACAATGACGGATTTTCAGCCCAAATTTTTGCTGCTAAACCAGAGACATGAGGAGTAGCCATTGATGTGCCGCTAATTGTATTATAACCGCCATTATACCATGTAGAATAAACGGATGAGCCAGGAGCTGAGATTTCAATATCACCTTCCTGGATTACATAATCTCCAGCTGTAGATATATAACCACGTGAAGAGTAATCAGCTACACGATAAGTCCCATTTTGTTGTACATTTTCTAAAGCTGCAACGGCGATTGCATTTGGTAATGCCCCCGGATAACCAATTGTTCCTTGCGCATAGCCTGAATTACCAGCTGCAGCTACTATTAGAACTCCTTTACTATATGCGTAATTGACAGCACTTGAAATGAGGCTATTATTCGCTGAAGAACCTAGAGACATACTAATAATAGTTTTGGTACCAGTAGCTGTTGCTTGATCTGCTGCATGTCGAATAGCAGCAGCAATATCATCTGAGTATCCAGAACCGCTATCTAATAACACTTTGTAAGCCCAAAGATCAGCATTTGGAGCTACACCGTAAACGCCTGCTTGATCGCTTCCACCATCAGCTAAGGCCGTACCAGCAACATGTGTACCATGTCCGTTTCTGTCTGTACAGCTGTTGTTAATGGGTGTTGTCGCACCTGTAAAGTCTTTACATTGCTCTACGTTATTGACAAGGTCAGGATGAGAAGTATTTACACCCGTATCGAGTACAGCAATATTAATGTCACTTCCTCCAGTTGTAGATGTTAAAGTATCATTGTTATAAATTGCTTTAATTCCCCAAGGTATTTGTTGAGAAGCTCTTAAAGAAGTTACCAAATCTAGGGTTTCATTTTCTACCATACTATCGTCTTCCAAACCTATCGTATCTAATGTAACGATAGGAACTTTTGTAACTGTGTAATTTTTATTTTTCTGTAATGCTTCGAATTGTTTTTCATTCATATCAGTTGAAAATCCGTTCTCTGTTAATTCCCAACGAACAGAATATTGATTTTTTAATGTTGATTTTTCTGATTTTTTGTTTGTCTCAACATAAACACGGAATTTCTCCTGACCACCGTCGTTTCCTGAGCTATCTTCGCTATTCATCGCTGTTGCGTACACCGGATTTATTACTGATCCTGCAATCAAAAGACTTAGCAACGTACTTTTCATTTTTTTCATTCATTCCATCCCCTTTTCAAATGTAAGTTATAGTATTACAATTTGAATCTACCATAATTTAGGTTTTTTGATTATTGGGAAAATTATGATTATAATAAATGTAAAATATAGTCATTCTATACGGGAGGTTATGAAAATGAAGATAGGTTCATTAATTAAGTACTATCGTACAAAGCTAGGAATGACACAGAATTCAGTGGCGATGGGGATTTGCTCGATTCCTCATTTAAGTAAAATTGAGAATAATAATAAAGAAGCAAATAGCGAGACAATACGTCTACTGCTAGAACGATTAAATATTAGTATTCACGATGTAGAGAATAACGAACAAAATATTATTTGTCTATTAAATGATTTACAAAAACATATAAATTACCTAGAGAATGAGAAAGTAAAAGAGACAATGAGCAGATTAAAAGAATATGAAGAAATAATAGGTTTTACAGAATCTATTTATTTATATGAACTTTATAAGTTACGTTATTATGTGTTTGTTAAAGAGCATAAATTAGCAGACAATCAATTAAGATGGCTAAATGCCCACCGACAAAATTTTTCCCAACATGAAAGGTATTTACATTCATATTATTATGCATTAGTTTTAATTACAAAAGGTAAATATGAGGAAGCAGCTAAAGAACTAACTCAAATACTTCAAATACATCCAGAACTAGGATCACTAGAAGGAGAGTTTTACTATCATTTCGCTTTAATAAAAGGGCGGTTAGAAGAACCAAGCCAAGCAATTATTTATGGGAAAAAAGCTCTTCAATTCTATAAGGACCAATTTAATTTTAAAAGAATTGTTTATACATTAATGTCTCTGGCACTCAACTACTCTCGAGGAAAAGTGTTTCATGAAGCAATCGAAATCTATGAACATTTAGTGAGAAATGTGGAGCTATTACAGCAACAGCAGCTATTACCTGCTATATATCACAATTTGGGGGATTTGTACCAAATGAGATGGGAATATGAAAATGCATTAATTTACTTTGAAAAAAGCGCTTCTTTAATGTCAAAGAACTGTGATCATTATCTGCTTTGCTTATATAATTTAGGTGTTACACAATTTCGCTTAGAACAAACGGAAAAAAGTATAAAAACCTTTACTATTCTAAAGGAAGAAGCAAAAAATAAGAAAAAAATAAGTTTTAATTTATTTGCTACTTTTTATTTATATTTGCTAGGAGAAGAAAAAAAGAAAGCAATGGATTTTTTAGAAGGGAGGTTAATTCCATTTACAGCAGATAATGAAGAATTAAAAGAATTGCACCAACAATTCTCTAATTTATTGGGAGAGTATTATCGACAAGAAAAGCAGTTTGAGAAAGCTATGCAATTTATTGAAATCTAAAGGAGAGTGTGAATATGAAGAAAAATGTTGGATTATCAATCTTAATACTGAGTGCTGCAGTAATAATTATATCTGTTCCAATTCATCCACCAGTTTTATAAAAGGCAAGAGTGGTAGAAGGTAGTGGCTCTATCTTATGATTGAGGAACAGTGTTTTTCAAACTCGAAATGTGAGGCACTTCACAACCAAAAAATTGCCATTTTCTTGGATAAGATAAACGTAGCAGCATGTACTTTTCTAGGCTTTATATTGAGCCTCAGCGGGCATAATTCTCGCATTAAAGATTTAGCAACCGGGATTAAACGCCAATTGCCTTAGGGCTAAAAAATTGCATATGTATTAAGGTTCTCATTAATTTGAGAACTCTTTTTTATTTTATAAGGAATCGTCTTATTACAAGAGGTAGTTAAACATCAAGGGGGATTATAAGAATTAAATGCAACCCATATTGAAATGGTGTGAAAAATTACAAGATTAGCGGATATTGCAAATCCATATTTTTTCATTTTACTCCGAAACAAGAATTTCGTTTTATGGTATAATATATTTCAAATGTTTATTTAGGTATATTATGTATAAAAAAGATATTTCTACTAAATGCTTGTGGAAGTAGTTTCGTAGAAGGCGAATAGGGAATGGCGTTGATGAAGTAAATAAACCCTCTTACTAATAAGGGAAGCTAGAGTGATAATTTGCTAGGCTTTGATTTATATAAAAACTACAAAACTTAAATGACCTATTAACCCCCCTTGCAACGTATTGCAGGGGCGTTTTGCTATGTACACGATTAGAAGTGTAAATGTATAAAGACTTGGGTATATGGACACTAATGCAAGGCAACTCTTCAAAACAGCTTTTAGTTAATATTTATTTTACTTGATGAATAGGATAACGAAGATGGAAGTAAATATAGGGGGAAAAGTATGAAAAAAATAAGTAAGATGTTGATTGTAGTTTTAATTTTAGGGTTACTCCAGATTCAGCCTGTTTATGCAGCTAGTTTTAAAGATGTATCTTCGGACAATACGTTAAGTACGGAAATAGATTATTTAGTAGAGCGTGGGATTATTAAAGGGTATCCTAATGGCACTTTTAAGCCAAATGAGTATGTCACAAGGGCACAGGTAGCTGTTATGATAACACGTGCGTTAGCTTTAAAAACAACGAATGTAAAAAATCCGAAGTATCAAGATGTATCGACATCTCATATTTACTATAAGGAGATTGCTGCGACACAAAATGCTGGAATATTTGATGCAGCTAAAAAGTTTAATCCAAACGGTACGTTGACGAGAGCAGATATGGCTATTGTTTTGCAACGAGCTTTTAAATTAAAGGGAACGACGAGCCCATATTACTTTACAGATGTTACAGAAAAGACACCGGGCTATAAAGAAATTTTAGCGGTAGCGAACAATAATATTACGAGCGGTTATCAAGATGGCTCATTTAAACCAAAATTGCCATTAACAAGAGCCCATTTTTCAGCATTCGTAGCTCGTGCATTAACTCTTTCAAATCCTAATTTATTAAAGGACCCTGCCTATACCTATACTTATGCCTATTATTCACCTGATGATGGTCTAAGATATACATTAAATTATCAATATAGTCATAATGATAATAAAAATGATGTTTGGACAATTACGAATATGACTAATAATAAGCCGTTTTATGATGAATTATTATATTATGATGGCTCAGTATATGCGCAAGCAATCGCTCAGGAGTATAGCTCACATTACGATTTTTATATAGGGCTCCCACTAAGAATAGGCGTGATAGTTCATGAAGACGATGAACGTCCTGTAAACGGCAATCGCATTACCGTCCAAACGACGGATGGAACAGTTCGAGCAGGTGGTGTTAACTATAAAAATGTAGCAATATTAGAAGAAAGCTTTAAATATATTGATGTAGTGAAGACATATTATTTTGTAGATGGTATTGGCTTAGTTAAGGAACTTCACAATGGGGAAGTTGTTTATGAGTTACTAAAACGAACAGCAAATTAAAGATTGAAAAGGATGCATTGAAAAATGCATCCTTTTTTAAGTAAGCGATATATGAAAAAAACGTTTAAGGGCTTGTAGCCATTCTTTATCGGTATGTGTTGTATAAGTTGTTAATGATTGCCCTTCGTATATCCGAAATTCATTATTGAACATCGTATGTCGACCAGTAGGGGTGCGAATCATGGCGATTTTATTCTTTTGTTGAGAAAGACGTGGTGCAAAATTGGCATCGTTCCCGTTATCTGTGAAGTTGTACAGTAGGCGCCAATTGTGTGATGTTTGCTCATACAGCATCCAACCGTACGTGTCATGCCATTCAATTTTGTAAAGCTCATTGCCCTCGCGATGTTCGTGATGCGCAATTAAAGGTACTGGTTTACACGGAGCTAAAGCACCTACACCTACGTCCGAGATATAAGTTATGCCGTCAAATTGAACGAGAAGTAGCTGGTGCATGGGAACTTCTTCAATCGGTGTACTATCATCCGTATTACGCCAAAATTGCGCATAGCGATTTGTTACAGAAAAACCGAGCTCTCGTAGTAGCCAGCTATATAGAATGTTAAGTTCAAAGCAATTGCCTCCGCGTTGTTGAACAATAATTTTTTGAAAAATATCTGGGATAGCAAAGGAAATGTCACGTTTCAAAGCAACATCTAAATTTTCATAGGGAATGGTATGTAGATGTTTCGTTTGTAATTGACCAAGTAGCTTTAAAGACGGCTCTAAAGATCCTTGAAATTGAATGAATTTTAAATATTGTTGAATTTGAGCATTCATAAAATCGCCTCACTTCCTTATTAATTAACATAACCGAAATAGCACTAGAATACACGTGAAAAATAGAGAAAGAAAATAATAGAAATAGAGCTAAATAACTTGTAAAATTAATATATTCACTACTAGTTCGTAATGAATTTCCCATTTTTAGTTAAAAATAACGTTTCTAAAGGTAGGTATATAAATGAAGAATGAAATAAAATGGATTGAAGTAAATTCATATGATGAAATGAGTAACGTAGCTGCACATATTTTTACTGAGCAATTACAAGCAAAACCAGCTAGCATACTAGGGCTTGCAACAGGGGGTTCACCAGTTGGGATGTATAAGGAATTAGTTAAGCGTCAACAAGCTGGTGATATTTCTTTCAAGGAAGTTACAACATTTAATCTAGATGAATATGTGGGCTTAGAACAAAATAGCCCAGCAAGCTACTGGACGTTCATGCATGAAAATTTATTTAATCATGTGGATATTAACGAAGAAAAGATACATTTACCAAACGGCAAGGCAACTGATTTAGAAGCCGAGTGTGTGGCATATGATGCGCAAATTGCCGAAGCAGGTGGTATCGATTTACAGTTGCTTGGAATAGGGGTTAATGGACATATAGGTTTTAATGAGCCTGGTACATCATTTGATTCACTGACAAATATTGTAGAGCTGACAGAATCAACACGAACTGAAAATGCTATTTATTTTGACAATCCAGAAGATGTTCCTACTCATGCTATTACAATGGGTATTCAATCTATCATGAATGCAAGGGCGATTGTGCTCATCGCATTTGGTGAAAAAAAATTAGAAGCAATTGAAAAATTAAAAGGTGGAGAAGTGACTGAAGCTTTCCCAGCTAGCAGATTATTAAATCATTCAAATGTAACGATTATTTACGGCGGTACAAAATAAAAGAAACAAGCGTAGACTCCTTTTTTGAAGTCTACGCTTATTTTATTTTTTACTTGATAATAGGACACCTGCAACGACGGCAAGACCGCCGATAATTTGAAAAATATGTAGTTGCTCATCTAAAAAAAGCACGGCAAAAATAGAGGCAAAGACCGGAATAAAGTTTAAATAAATACCTGCTTTATTCGCGCCAAGTTGTACGACCCCATGATTCCAGCATAGAAATGCTACAATAGAAGCAAAAATACCTACATATAGAATAGCGGCAATCGTTGACCAGTGCCAGTGTATAGCGTTGGGCATTGTTGTGATTTCGTATAGGTAAAATGGCAAGAGCATGACAGCACCAATAAAGATTGTGACAAGAAATGTTGACTGTCCTGGTAAACGACCCGCGTAATGTTTTACAAGAAGGGAATAAATACTCCAACAGAAAACGGCGACGACAACAATTAAGTCCCCTTTATTGAACGTAAAATCGACTAAGCTTGCAAACGAACCCCCTGAAATAATAAAAAGGACACCACTCAGTGATAGTGCAGTTCCAAGAATTTGGAATGACGAGAGTTTTTCCTTCAAAAAAATAAAGGATAGTATGTAAATCATGATGGGTGTCGAAGAATTCATCAACGATGCATTGATCGAAGTTGTATAGTGGAGAGCAATATAGACGAGCGTATTAAAAGCTGCCACACCAGTAAAGGCTAGTATAAGGACAATTTTCCAATGTTCTTTAAGCATGTGCCACTCTCGTTTTACGCTACGATATGCAATCGGTAAAAATACGATAAAGGCGACACACCAACGAAGAAAAGCCAATGTAAGGGGTGGGATATTGCCACTCACGGCTCGGCCAATGACAAAATTACCACCCCATAGAACGGTAGCAAGTAATAATAACGCATATGGTGGGATTTTCATGAAGCGATAACTCCTTTTAATTTAAAATACTAATGTCAATTATAGGCATTAAGGGAGTGAATAATCAATGCTACATGTACCCATATGCTAGAATGAGAGAAAGAATAGGAGGAAGTAAAGTGATAAGTACAGTAGCACATTTAAAAAAAGGGGATACAGTTGGCATTGTATGTTTGTCCAGTCTAGTTGAGCCAGAGAAATTAGGAAATGCTTTAGCCTTTTTAGATGAGCTGGGTCTCCGCTATAAAATAGGGGATACGATAACGGCAAAACATGATTATTTAGCAGGTAGTGATGACGTAAGACTTGCAGACTTTCATGCTATGGTTCAAGATCCTGACGTAAAGGCCATCTTTTGCGTAAAGGGTGGCTATGGCTCTGCTCGTATTGCTGGAAAGATTGATTATGAGTTGCTAGCGGAAAATCCAAAAATTTTCTGGGGCTTTTCTGATCTTACCTATTTGCATTGTGCTATTAATGAGTATGCAAATATCGTGACGTTTCATGGACCGATGCTAATGGCTGCCAATAACATGGATGAGTTATCGAAAAAAATGTTTTTACAGCTGTTTTCTCCGATTGAAATACAGTATACAGAGGCTATTTCTCCATTAACTGTAGTTGCCCCTGGTTTTGCACGTGGACCAATTATTGGTGGTAATTTACGCCGTATAGTTAGCACTTTAGGCACAAAATTTGAGGTTCGGACTGAAGGCAGAATATTATTAATAGAAGATATTGCAGAGACAATTCCACGTATTGATTCGATGTTGCAACAGTTAAAACAAGCTAGAAAGCTGGAACAATTAGCGGGGGTAGTAATTGGTTCCTTTACAGAAACAGGAGCAAGTGATGAGGCTCTTCTAATGTTAATGCAAGAATATTTTGGTGATTTAGAAATACCTGTTGTAGCTGGTTTTAAAATAGGGCATGAAACGAAGAATATTGCCATCCCATTAGGGGTCGATGCCATTTTAGATGCACAAGAAAAAGTGCTTCGAATTTTACCAGGCGTTCATTAAATGTTTGAATTGATAGAATTGTGTGGGTGACTGGCACTCGAGCAATATGAAAGCCGCAACTCTCGCTACACGCGATTTGTTGTGGCTAATGTTTTGTGCGTAAAATTGTGTGGGTGACTGGCACTTCTTAGTAAGGTTCGGCATCGTGGCCTTTATCGACTGCGTCTTTTGGTGCATTATCACCGTTAATGTTACCAAGAGGCTTTGCAGACGAAGCGTTTTGCTGCGCCTTTTGTAAACCTTCTTTTAGTAAGCGTCCATATTCCTCATCTGCTTCAGCAGCCAATGCAATCATCGCCTCTTGGATAGCTGTATTACATGCGGATAAATCCCGAATTAAATTTGCTAGTAATTCGTCACGTTCCCATTGTTCAAAATTACGATAAGTTTCACCAGCTTGCTTCGTATTACTTTGGCGATCAATGGATTCGCGCACTAAATTACCTTCAATATATGGTGTGTATTCTTTCGCCGTTTGGGTAGCTTCTTTTAAACCATTTAACATTGATGGCTCATAATTAATATGTGGATTTTGTCCTGGTGCTAAATCTCGTTTATACATCATTTGCCCACCGTTTTGGTTGGTCGCCACTCGTTTTTTCGGCGCATTGATTGGTAATTGTAAATAGTTGGCGCCCACTCGATGACGTTGCGTATCAGAATAAGAGAAAGTACGCCCTTGGAGCATTTTATCGTCTGAGAAATCCAATCCATCAACCAGGACACCTGTGCCGAAAGTTGCTTGTTCTACCTCGGCAAAATAGTCTTCAGGGTTTTTATTTAACACCATTTTTCCGACTGGATACCAAGGAAACTTGTCATTCGGCCATAGCTTCGTATCATCCAGTGGGTCAAAATCAAGCTCAGGATGAGGGCCATCCTCCATTATTTGTACATTTAACTCCCATTCAGGATAATCCCCACGTTTAATAGCATCATATAAGTCTTGTGTAGCATGGTTGAAATTCTTTTGTTGAATTTCTTCTGCTTCTTTTTGTGTTAAGTTTTTAATGCCTTGTAATGGCTCCCAATGGTACTTCACAAGGACTGCTTTGCCCTCACTATTTACCCATTTATACGTATTGACACCAGAACCTTGCATCATGCGATAGTTGGCAGGGATACCCCAAGGTGAATAAATAAAAGTGACCATATGGAAGGATTCTGGAGAACTTGCACAGAAATCAAAGAAGCGCTCGACGTCTTGAATATTTGTAATAGGATCTGGCTTAAAAGCATGAATCATATCTGGAAATTTCATGGCATCACGGATAAAGAAGATTTTTAGGTTATTTCCAACTAAATCCCAGTTTCCGTCTTCTGTATAAAACTTGACAGCAAAGCCGCGTGGATCACGTAATGTTTCCGGTGAATGTCCACCATGAATAACCGTAGAGAAGCGGACGAAAACAGGTGTTTGTTTGCCTTTATCCTGAAATACTTTTGCTCTTGTATAGTTAGAAATAGGCTCATCTCCAACAACTCCATATGTTTCGAAGTAGCCATGTGCTCCAGCCCCACGAGCATGTACAACACGTTCAGGAACTCTTTCTCGGTCAAAGTGGCTTATTTTTTCAAGGAAATCATAATTTTCAAGAGTTGCTGGCCCTCGATTACCGACTGTTCGTAAATTTTGATTGTTGGTAACCGGATGACCTTGGCGATTGGTTAATGTATCATCTTTTTCATGAGAATGGTTCATTACTATTGCTCCTTCCAATTGTACTAAACAAAGTTTGTCCAATTGATTAGCAAAATAGACATAAAAAAACTCTCTTACACACAAGGTGTAAGAGAGTTTCGGATGGCGTTTTCCAATTCATCTGATTGAGTTTTTTCATGCCATTGCCAATAGTTGGTGATAGGTCATCGGTCATAAAGTAACTGGTCACATGTCATTGGTTGATCTAAGTTGTAAGTCTACATTAAAGTAGTTTTGAAAACAGCACATCCGACTCGGTTTGGAGTCTCACCGCCCCGAGTTTAGAAATAGCGAGAATCGTCAAATTGTATTTCAACGCTATAGTTTTTGGCATTAATCAAATTAGAGAGCTTATGTGCATCCTTTTCTAGTTGAAGTGAACGTTCACGGTATGCATCTGGCTCGAACATAGCAATTTCATATAACATTGTACCTTCACCATAGCCCATACGTACAGTTTCTTTTTCATGTGTGCCCAAGTGTTTACAAAGTTCAGCTTCAGCGCGAAGTTGTGAAGCCAGTTCAATTGCCTCTACAAGTGCAAGTTGCTCACCTTTAAAGTCTACTTTGTTCTGAATATTCGCCTCATAGACAAGTCGATCTAATGTGCGTATATCAAGGCGTACTTGTGCTAGCTCACTTTCAATAACAGCCATTGCACGATTACTCGTTTTAGGAGCTTGTCCTTTTTCAACAGTGACAAAAGAACTGCGATGTAATTCATTAATAAGTTCTTGAACCTTCTTTGCTAAAATGCTTTTTAGTTTAACTGCTTCTGCAAGATTAATCATGAAAACACTTCCTTTTATAGTGTAGTAGATGGTGTTGCATTCGTTAAAAGAGCAATTTGATAGTCTCCACCATGAATTTGGTTGAACATTTTTCCCGCAGAGGCAAGAAGCTTTTGCGCATCCTCAGTGGCAAGGGAAGGGCGAAGGTAGAAAATATGGAGCGCTTCAGTTGTTCCCTCAGAGACAGCTGTACGTTGTGAATCAACGAATGGTGAACCAAAAGGCCCTTCCTCGTCTCGACTAAAGAGAATATGATTGAGCGTATTGAAGCGCCCATTTAACCCTTCGTAGCCCGTTTCTTCATTGCCAAGTGCAATTTCTATGTTTCCTTTAAGGTGTGCTATATCATAAATGCCAACTGGAATTTCGTATTGTAGGGAGAAAAAATTATTTAAATCGACACCAGAATGCAACGGTGTTAAATAGTTTTGCTTACTTACTCGACGCATTAAGCTTTCAGCCGAGTGACGATAACGGTTCGGATCAGCGCCAAGTTGTTTCCAAAGTTGTCGCCATTCTGCAATACCTTCACGTTCAGTTACAGGTTGATCTTGCATTTCTAAATAGAGGTTTTCCTGATATAATTGCAGGCGACCTTTAATCATTTGGGGCGATTCTGCTACGACAATTTTGGTATAATGAATAATGCCGATTTTCAGCTCTGGAAGTTGCGTTAACAACGATGGATTAAGTGAGACTTCCATAAAAAATCACCTACTTTATTTGTTTCTATTATTATATCATGTAAGGAGTTGGAAATAAAATGAACATACATGACCTACAACGAGAATTTGTGGCGTATGCAATGTCCATTGGCGTTGATAAGATTGGCTTCACAACGGCAGCTCCCTTTACAGAATTAAAAAATAGACTGCGTCGCCAGCAGGAGCTTGGTTTCCAATCAGGTTTTGAAGAGAGCGATATTGAAAAACGTACGGAGCCACTTCAATTATTAGAAGGTGCAGAAAGTATTGTTGCTATAGCTGTCGCATACCCTTCGAAGATGAAGGACGCACCTACTGGTAAAAAGGGGGCTCGACGTGGGATATTTTGCAGAGCTTCTTGGGGCGTCGATTACCATACAGCATTACGACAGCGTTTAGCATTATTAAAAGCTTGGCTGGAAGAGCGAGTGAGCAATGTCCGTATTGAATCAATGGTTGATACAGGTGCGCTTGTAGATAGGGCGGTGGCGGAGCGTGCAGGTATTGGCTGGAGCGGGAAAAACTGCTCGATTATAACACCAGAGTTTGGTTCATATGTTTATTTGGGCGAGTTAGTGACAAATATTCCATTTGCACCGGACAAGCCAATGGAGGACGAGTGTGGCGAGTGCCGTTTATGTTTGGATGTTTGTCCAACAGGTGCGTTAATCGAAGGGGGACAACTCAATTCACAGCGTTGCATTGCCTTTTTAACGCAAACGAAAGGTTACCTCCCAGATGAATTTCGCTCACATATAGGAAACCGGCTATATGGCTGTGATACTTGTCAAACAGTCTGTCCAAAAAATAAAGGCAAAATCAATTGGATACATGAGGAATTTAAACCCGATCCAGAGCTTGCAAAACCCTTATTAACACCACTTTTAACGATTTCTAATCGGGAATTTAAAACAAAGTTTGGTCATGTTTCAGGCTCATGGCGTGGGAAAAAGCCCATTCAACGCAATGCTATATTGGCGCTAGCGCATTTTAAAGAGGAAGCGGCAGTACCTGATTTAATCGAGCTTCTCGAAAAAGATGAGCGACCCGTTATTCGAGGGACAGCAGCGTGGGCATTGGGGAAGATTGGTGGAGAGCAGGCGGAAAACGCTTTACTCGCTGCGCAGGATCAAGAACAAGATGAGGAAGTCCTCGTGGAAATAAACAAAGGTTTACAATTTTTTAGCTAAGGAAGTGTTTCGTTATGCCATTGCATATCGTCTTATATCAACCAGAAATACCAGCAAATACAGGCAATATTGCACGTACTTGTGCTGGTACGAATACCTCACTCCATTTAATACGGCCGCTTGGCTTTTCAACCGACGATAAAATGCTAAAACGTGCTGGCTTAGATTATTGGCATAGTGTCAACGTGGTGTACCACGATTCCCTTGAGGATTTTTTAGAAGCATCAAAAAATGGGGATGTCTATTTAATTGAAACGTATAGTGAAGAACCGTTTACTACGCATGATTTTAGTGACAAAGATCGGGATATTTACTTTATGTTTGGAAAAGAAACGACAGGCTTGCCAAAGGATTTTGCCTATGAGCGCAAAGAAATGTGTTTACGTATTCCTCAAAGTGAGCATGTGCGTTCACTAAATTTATCGAATACAGCCGCAATCGTTATATACGAGGCTCTACGACAACAGGGCTATCCAGGTTTACACTAATAACAAGCGAAGGACAAAAAAGCGTTCGATTCATTCGAACGCTTTTTGTTATGCCGTTGATGCCCCGTTTTGCATGGAAATTGTGTTAGTGCCTGGCACCACTTTTACTCTTTGAGTGCTTTATTGACTGCTGGCATAATATGAGTGCCAAGTAGCTCAATAGATTTCGCTACCTGCTTGAATGGTACTGCGCCAATATCAAGCTGTGCCATAAAACGTGAATGACCGAATATTTCATGCTGCATTAATATTTTTTCAATAATTTCATTTGGACTACCAACAAATAGCGCGTTCTGACCAGCTGTCATATTGTCAAAGCCTTCTTTAGATAAATAATAGCGCATACCACGTTGTGCATTAACATAGTGCCAATAATTTGAGTAATGTGGATAAAATTCATCCTTAGCCTGCGCTAAATTTTCAGCAAAGTATGCGTGCCCTGAAACAGTGATTTTTGCTTTCTTCGCATCGTGTCCTGCTGTGAGCAATGCTTCGCGGTAAACATCAACTAAATGTTTGAATCGTCTTGGATCCCCGCCTAAAATGGCTAAGTTTAGGCCTACGCCATAACGACCCGCACGACTAGCACTTTCAGGCGTTCCACCCACACCGATATGAATGGGGATTTCACGACTAGCACGTGGTGCAATGTCAGCATGTTGAAGCGGTTTGCGATGGCTGCCACTCCACGTTACACGCTCTTCACGGTTTAACTTTAACAGTAAAGCTAAATGTTCCTCAAATAGTGCATCATAATCATCTACATCATAACCAAACAACGGGAACGATTCGATAAATGCACCGCGTCCAGCAACAATTTCTGCACGACCATTTGACAGTAAATCTAGTGTTGCAAAATCTTCGTATAGTCGCACTGGATCGACCGTACTAAGTACAGTCGTCGTACTTATTAATTGAATGTTTTTTGTCCGCTGAGAAAGTGCAGATAATACGACTGGTACGGCTGAAACAGCATAATCTAAACGATGATGTTCTCCCACACCAAATACGTGAAGACCGGCTTCATCTGCAAGCTGTCCGTATTGCATTACTTCATCGAGGCGTTCTTTAGCAGTTGGCATATAGCCATTCACCGGATTTTGACCGATATCTGCCAATGTGTAAATACCAAATTCCATGAGAAAGCCTCCTTAAAATTTCAGTAAAATAACATTACCAGCAGGATCTTCTGTTTGGAAACCACCATCAATAGCAGTAACAGGCGCTCCTAATTGTTGCAAGTTTGCTTTTAATGTATTTGCCTGCTCTTCATTATCTAGACGCAGTGTAAAAGATTTTAGACCAATTTGATTTTCTCCAAGCTTTGGTGCCCCTTCAGAATACCAAGTATTTAAACCGATATGATGGTGGTAACGACCAGTAGAAATAAATAATGCTTGCTCACCATAACGAGTGACAATGTCAAAGCCCAAGCCCTTTGTATAGAACGTTTCGGCTGCAACTAAGCTTGAAACCGATAAATGAATATGTCCCATAACCGTATTAGCAGGTAAACCATGCCATTGTCCATCAGCTTCTGCCAATATAGAAGGAATATTAAGCGGCTCAGTTACCATATGCACTTGGTCTGAGCGCCAAGTCCAGTCACTTTCAGGACGATCTACATAAATTTCAATACCATTTTCATCTGGATCACGTAAATAAAGTGCTTCACTTACATCATGATCAGAGGCACCAAAGTAAACACCTGATTGACGGAAATGCGTAATGATATTAGCTAAATCACGGCGTGTAGGTAATAGTAGCGCAAAGTGATAAAGACCGCTTGTTGAGCTCGTTTTTTGTTCAATTGTTGCCAGTTGAACAATTGTAAGCAGTGCTGTTTTACCGTCAGCGGTTAAGGTAGCTCGATTCGCTTCTTGCTGTAAAACTTTAAAGCCAATAATGTCTTGATAGTATGTTAATGATCGTTGTAAATCACTTACTTTAACTTCAACATTTGTGACATATGTGTTCGGTTTTTCATGAAAATGCATGGTAGTATTCCTCCAATATTTTAGTTATGATTGATTATCAAGTTACTTATTGTAAGTAAGTATATTTTATAAAGTGGAGGAAGTCAAGTAGTTAAATTGGTCGAAAAAAAGAAGTAACCGCAATGGCTACTTCTTTAAAATAAGAAAATCACTAAGTATTAAAATATACTTAGTGATTTTCTTGGAGTATTATTTGTCCGCTTTGTAGTCGCCTTCGTACCCAGCAGTGAAAATAGCAGCTAGGAAAGCAACAGTTACACCAATAATTAATAATAACTTCATGGAAGAACCCTCCTCATGTTTATAAGCAATCTCTTTTTAGTATAGCCTATCTATTATAAAAATGAAACGACCTTGCTGAATAAAATATGTCAGAAATGGTTCAGACTTTAATATTTCGGGAAAACTATAATAGAGGTGATAAAAATGGAAAAGAAGGTTCCCAATATAGAAAATGGGACAATGGCTAGAAATTTTAAAGAGTTGCAAGATCTCGGTAAACAAATGGAGCATTTACGAGACGGTCTTGAACTTGCAGAAGATGAACGCATTGCAGATCCAATTCAAGTAGATGATGAACCCGAAGACAAACAATAGGTGTAATATGGAATTTGATGTCTGCTTGAGTAAACGGGTGAGGTGAGTTACCCGCGAAAAAGAGGTAAATACCCGCGGAATGAGAGGGAATATCCGCGAAGCAGAGGTAAATACCCGCGAAGTAGAGGTAAATATCCGCGGAATGGGAGAGAATACCCGCGAAGCAGAGGTAAATCCCGCGATTGAAGTGAGTCCCCACGATAGAGGTGAGTTACCCGCGAAAAAGAGGTAAATACCCGCGAAGTAGAGGTAAATATCCGCGGAATGGGAGAGAATACCCGCGAAGCAGGAGTAAATCCCTCGGAATGAGAACAATCCTTGCGCACAGCAGAAAGAATTCGATAACAGAAACGAATGGTATTATTTTTAATCCAATTTTTTGTATAATGAAACTAGGAAAAGAAAGGGGCTGATGTTTTTGAATATACAATCAACAAAAACGTTAACAAATGGTATTGAAATGCCTCGCTTTGGTCTAGGCGTATACAAAATGACTGAACGTGATGAAACATTACAGGCGATTGATAAGGCATTAAAAGTGGGTTATCGTGCAATTGATACTGCTTCGTTATATGGTAATGAGGTGGAAGTGGGTGAGGCGATTCGTTATTCAGGCATTAAGCGCGAGGATATTTTTGTCACAACAAAGGTTTGGAATACGGACCAAGGTTATGATGCAACGCTACGTGCCTTTGAAGTGTCACTAAAAAATTTAAATATGGATTATTTAGATCTATATTTAACGCATTGGGCAGTGCCTGAAACATTTGAAGAAACATACAGAGCTATTGAGCGTTTGTATGACGAGAAGTTAATACGAGCAACAGGTGTGTCGAATCACCATGAACATCATTTACAAAAACTATTATCAAAAGCCAATATCGCGCCAATGGTCAATCAGGTTGAATTACACCCATACTTACAACAAGAGGCATTAAAGGCATTTTGTGCAGAGCATGGAATTGCAGTCACAGCATGGTCACCACTAGGGCGTGGGGGTGTGCTTGATAATCCTACTATTCTTGAAATCGCTCAAGAATTAGGGAAGTCAGCTGCACAAGTCGTGCTTCGTTGGCATTTACAAAAGGACACGTTAATTATTCCAAAATCCGTGACACCAAGTCGTATTGAGGAAAATGCACAAATATACGATTTTGAATTAACGCAGGATCAGATGGATCAAATGACAACATTAAATCGCAATCATCGTTTTGGCCAAGATCCAGATAATTTCAAATTTAATTTTTAACTATAGAAAATCCCGCTATCAAACTAGTTGAAGCGGGATTTTATTGATGTTATTTCGATTCTTTTACATAAGGAATGTAGTTTGATAGTATTTTTGCCATATGTGCACGTGTCGCGTTGTTACTTGGCATGAATTTGCCATTTGAACCGCTAGCAATCTTTAAATCTTGCATAAGCGCGATAGCATTTTGTGTTTCTTCATTATATTTAGAAATATCGTTGAAATCAGCCGTTAAACCAGTTTTTGCATCATGTTGTAAGTTATAGGCACGTGCAAACATTAATGCAAGTTGAGAGCGTGTTACTTTTGCAGTAGGGTTGAACTTGCCATTTTGACCTTGTACAATGCCAGCTTCTGCAAGTGCTGTAATCTCTTTTTGAGTCGCTGCTTCTAAACTAGTAATATCAGAGAATGTTGTTGCACCTTTTGCTTCTAGCTTTAAGACACGCGCAATAAATGATGCAGCTTGTGCACGAGTTAAGTTTGCATTCGGCGAATATGTTGTTGCCGATGTACCTTGTGTTAAATCACGATAGTAAAGATCACGCACGTAACCTTCTGTTTCAGAACCTTTAGCAATATCCGTAAATGGAATTGTCGCGATAATGCGTCCTTCCACTTTAGCGTCTACTGTTTTAAGTGAATTTAAGTGATCGATGAACATTTCAAAGTCTACTGTACCAGGTTCACTTACACGGCCGTCTGCATAAGCTTTTGCAAGTGTTTCGTAGCCATCGCCACCTTTAGCAGTGAACGTATTTGTAGCACCTTTATAGTAAGCTGCTTTATCAAGTTCTTTACCGTTTAGTTTAATGGATTGAACACGTTTGCCAGCAGGTGCTTTTCCATCAAATTCTACTTCTAGACCAGAGAAGTGTAGGAAGCCACCTGATTCTTTCGGGAACTCTTTTACGCTATGTTCAGCAATTTCATAGAGTTCAGCACCTGTTAATTTTACGATACCAAGTGCATTACCGAAAGGCATTACCGTCATTACTTCACCAACAGTGATATCTCCTGCATCAATGCTCGCACGGATACCGCCACCATTTTGGAATGCGAATTGTACTTCTGGATCAATTTTTTTAGCGCCAGCTAGCATACCATCCGCAATAACGTTGCCTAGATTTGTTTCACCAGCACGAACGCCCCAAAGTCCACGTTTGCCATCAAGTACTGAAACAGCTGTATTGCCTGTTGATTGTTGCTTAACTGCTGCAATTTTTTCAGTATAAGGCGCTAATAGTTTTGTTGCATCAGCATCTGCCGCTACAGGATTTTCTTTATTATTTAAAGCATGTAATTGGCCGAAGTATTCAACAACAGCACCGTTATCGTCAAACGTTAAATCTAGCTCACCTAAGTTTTCACTATATTGTCCTGTTTGAACAATAATTGTCGGATTTTTAAATGAAGTATCTGCTTTCACAGCTTTATCTAATTTTGTATGTGTATGTCCACCTACAATGACATCGATACCTTCTACTGCTGATGCTAGTAGTTTATCATTATCCCAATCAGCAGAATCGTCATAGCCTATATGAGTAAGCGCAACAATTTTATTGACGCCTTGTTTTTCAAATTCAGCTACTGCTTTTTTTGCAGAGTCGATATAGTTTGCAAATTGTACGTTTGCTACGCTTGAAATAGATGGCGTTTCCTCTGTCGTTAAACCGAAAATACCAACTTTTTCACCGTCAATATCTTTAATTATGCCGTTATAGATTTTACCGTTTTGGAAGTCTTTTGTTACTGTTTGGAATTGTAAGCCATCAAATAATGGGTCTTTTGAGAAGTCGAGGTTGCCTCCAAGTAATGGGAATTCAGCACCTTTAACAAATTTTGCAAGAGCAGCATGACCTTCTGGGCTTGACCCTAAATCGAACTCATGGTTACCAAATGTCATCGCATCGTAACCCATTAGGTTCATTAACTTCATTTCTACTTCTCCAGTAAATTCGTTGAAGTAAAGCGTACCAGTTAATGCGTCACCTGCATCTAATAGAAGTGAATTTGGATTTGCTGCACGTAACTCTTTAATTTTTGTTGTACGTTGCGGAGCATATTCAGCGTGCGAATGTGTATCATTGGAATGTAAAATTGTTAAATTAAAGCCTTCCTTTGTAGCAGCTGGTGCTGTTTCTGCTGCATGTGCCGCAAAGCCTGGTGAAGCTAGTAAACTGGCAGCTAGAGTTGTTGCTGCAATACTTTTAACCCATTTCATATAATGAATTCCTCCCTCATGTATATGTCAGATGACTGACAATTTACTCTATTCTAACATGAAAGAAATCCATCGTCATTACCAATATTGGAAAAATCAATATTAAAATTATTGTAAAAAATAGGTGAAGTAATTATTAATTCATAAATTCATATTCTAATTTGAAATAAATATTAAAAATGGATATTTTTATTTATGGAACTTTTCCATAAAAAATAGCACAAACCTTGAGCAGGTTTGTACTACGATGAGGTTGCTATGATTCGTCTTTCACTAAAATGAGCTTATTTAAAAATGGGTGTTCAAATTCTAATTGGATAGCATGTAGTTCATAGTCACCACTTGCCGTTTCACGTGCACCGTACATTGTATCGCCAATAATAGGATGACCGATATGCGCCAAATGTACACGAATTTGATGTGTACGACCTGTTTCTAGTACAAGGTGGACAACACAAGAATGTTTATAGCGTGCTACAACTTCATAGTGTGTGACGGCATGTTGACCTGTCATTGAAACGACGCGTCGTGTTGGGTGATGACGATCTTTCCCAATAGATTCAGCAATCGTACCAGATGTGGAGCGAAGATTGCCTTGTACCTCGGCAGCATACGTACGAATAATCGTCTTTTCTTCAATCATCCGATCAAAAATGGATTTGGCTAAAGGATGTTTTGCAACTAATAACAAACCTTCAGTGCCCTTATCTAGACGATGTACATGCTCTGCATAGTGAAGGCCTTGCTCTTTCATATGAGCCATTACATGGTTCATACAAGTATGTGTATCGTAGTCATCATTTGGATGGGTGGACATACCCTTTGGTTTAGAGACAATTAAACAGTGATCATCTTCATAAACAACGTCAATTGCACAAACAGGTGTTGGTTTATAGTTAGAAGCTGGGATTGGGAATGTAAATTTTAACATGGTTCCTGCTGGAAGTGGCTCCTTCCAAAGTAAGGGCTCGCCATCTATTGTTGTGACAGCCTTTGCCATACGTAATTCATGTACTAGCTTTTTTCCCAGTCGCCAATGATTTCGCAAAAGCTCCTCAACTGTGATATTACTGTCTTTTATTTCATATTGAAACATCGATTTTCCTCCGTGGAATAGGGTCTATTTAGATACCCTTGTTTTTGATACAAAAAAATCCGCTCCATTTCCGCAGGTGATTCACACGAAACAAATGTTAAAGCCGCTAGATAATCTAGCTTGAATCGCAGTCCCGCAGGCATAGCGCGAATTTTCTTATGTTGTTCTGTCTTTTAAACAATATACTTACATGAAAGAGAGCTTTACTTTGCTTTAGAAGCCTTTAGTAAATAGAAGCTAGCTCCTGCAATTAAAATAAATGCAGTTAGGGCCAGAAACGGGATTGTAATGAACCCAAGCCAGTTTATGTATTGACCTGTACAAGATACGGCACCACAAGATGGGGCAGATGCAGCTAAAAAGCTTAGTTTCTGAATACCATAATGATAAAGTGATACTGTACCCCCCATTATAGCAAAGACGGCTGTTGTTACCGCAATACGTGTATTTTTTTGAATAAGGGCTATAGTAGTCATGATTACAATTGGATACATAAATATACGTTGAATCCAACACATTTTACAAGGCTCGTAATGACGAATTTCAGAAAAATATAAAGAACCGAGTGTTGCAACGACGGACACTATCCAAATAAATAATAAACTATTTTCCTCTTTTTTAGACATATCAAAACTCCCTTTATTATAACGCTGTACTTGTTAAGATTATATGTGTTTTGAATTTAGAAGTAAAATGTTTCAATTATAACCAGCCAATACGCTCATAGCATTCCAAAATCTGTTGGAAATTCAGTCTAAAGTATGAATGGCTCAGGCAGACACCTGCGACTTGGAAATGTTATCATTACTAGTAGTAATGCCAATAAAAAGAGGTGTTTTTGTGAGAGAGAACGAGCACTCCAATATTAGTATTTTAAAGGAAATTGCTGAGTTATTGAACGAAGAAACAGAAATCGTCACAACATTAAAAGGCGCACTAGTAAAGTTTTTAAATGGCACAAATTTTGAAACAGGCTGGATATTCTTTATTGACGAAAAGGGACGATCAGAGCTCGTTGTCCATGAAAATTTACCAGAGGCACTTGAATATAAAAATTGTCACTATTTAAAAAAGGGAGGTTGTTGGTGTGTCTCCCGCTATCGCAATGAGGAGTTAAAAAAGGCTTCGAACATTATTGAATGTCAACGTATCGAAAGTGCAATTGCTGCGAATGTTGGCGATCACGATGGCATCACACATCATGCAACAGTAC
Source organism: Lysinibacillus sp. C5.1 (assembly GCF_016350185.1). Classification (NCBI taxonomy): domain Bacteria; kingdom Bacillati; phylum Bacillota; class Bacilli; order Caryophanales; family Bacillaceae; genus Lysinibacillus; species Lysinibacillus sp. C5.1. Next base: position 3,915,755 of record NZ_CP066226.1, on the reverse strand, counting down.
CTCTTCAATCGGGGCAGGAACGTTTTGGTGTCTTGAATGTAGCGTCCAAAAATACAGTGCGTTTTTCAGAGGAGGAACTTGCTTTACTTGAATCAGTTGCCTTTCAAATGGGCTCGGCCATTAAACGGATATTATTGACAAAGCAAGAGCAGGAAATGGCACTTGTGAAAGAACGTAACCGATTAGCACGTGACTTACATGATTCTGTCAACCAGCTATTATTTTCCGTGACATTAACGGCGAGGGCTGGCATTGAAATGAGTAACGATAGTGAAGTAAAGGAAACGTTTAAGGAAATTCAACATTTAACACAAGATGCTTTAACTGAAATGCGTGCACTAATATGGCAGCTACGACCAAAAGGCTTGGAAAATGGGTTATTAGAAGCGATAAAAGTGTATGCAGAAATGCTTGGCTTAAAGCTTCATGTTACCGTATCGGGCGTACTACAATTTCCATCTCGTATTGAAGAAACATTATTTCGTGTGGCACAAGAGGCACTTAATAATGTTCGTCGCCACGCTGGAGTACTTGAGGCGGCACTTTATATTACTGTCACAGCTACGGATATATTATTAGTTATTCGTGATGAGGGACGAGGCTTTGTGATTGATCATGATACTAAGCTTCTATCTATGGGCTTACAATCGATAAAGGATCGGGCTAAATCGGTAGGAGGTACTGCTGACTGGGTAAGCGAAATTGGCAAGGGAACTGAACTGCTAATTCGTTTACCGTATTGAGGGGGGAACGACAATGATTCGTGTACTAATTGCAGATGACCATCATGTAGTCCGACGAGGATTATTATTTTTTTTAAAGACACAGAAAGATATTGAAGTGGTAGGGGAAGCGAAAAATGGTGTGGAAGCGGTCGCACTTGCTGAAAGTATACAGCCGGATATTATATTAATGGATTTAGTAATGCCAGAAATGGATGGTATTCAAGCAACAAAACGTATAAAAGCTAAGTTTCCACAAATTGAAATTTTAATGTTGACGAGTTTTTCTGACCGAGATCATGTTGTACCAGCTATGGAAGCTGGAGCGGCAGGATATCAGCTAAAGGACATTGAACCCGATGAATTAGTATTATCAATTCGTCGCATTATGCAAGGGGAACATACTTTGCACCCAGAAGCAACATCGACGCTTGAAATGGATCGACAACAATCAGAAAATGCACTACATGTGTTAAATCCACTAACCCCGCGTGAGCAAGATGTACTTGCTGAACTTACGAAGGGAAAAAGCAATCGAGAAATTGCATCATCTTTATTCGTTACGGAAAAAACAGTGAAAACACATATTTCAAATATTTTTACGAAACTACAAGTACAAGATCGGACGCAGGCTGCGCTATATGCAGTAAAGCATGGATTGACAGAGGGCAGTGGTCAGTAGAATAACCCGAAATGGGACAAAAGCGAAAAAGTGTTAGATTGATTAAAGGCAATCTAACACTTTTTGTTATGTGCATTTTGCAAAGATTCACCATGTCGTTCATATAAGTTTATTGATTATGACTAAATAATTTGTTCGACATTTCTTGCAATGTAGTACTCGGCGTAAGGGCCAAGTCTTCATTTAATTTTTGTTCGTAGGTTAAAAAAACAGAGTGAGCCTGTTTTTGCATTCCTGCATCAATCAACAGTTTTAAGTATTGTTCGATTTTATAATCATTATAAGGGTCGAACTCTAATAAGCGATTCAGATAATCTATGGCCACTTCTGTTTCATTCATTATGCTAATTTGAAAGCCTTTTTCCAATAACTCTATGTAGGATTTAGTTAGCTTATCTCTGTCTGCAGTAGCCCATTCATAATCATCAAAAATGAGTAGCCCATCTTTATAAATGGCAAGGCATTGATTGATTAATGACAGAGGGGGGCAATCTAACTTCTTGAAATCACTAAAATAATCTTGGAAGTCATATAAATCACACATGATATTCGGTTTTTCAAAAACATAATACTTATTTGAAAATATAATACAATTGGAATATCCCATATTATTTAACGTTTTCCTTAAATAGGATAAGGCTGTATGCAAATTCGATTTTGCGCGAACATAATCTAAATTTGGCCAAAGAATTTCAATGAGAACATCCCGATGAATGGGCATGTTTGGATGTAATATGAAATAAGCAAATAATTCCTTTGTTTTTTCTGTTTTGAAGGAAACGAGACTATTGTTGCTATAGGTAGCGAATTGATTAAAGCATTGGACGTTTAACGTAGTATTAGAAGTTTGATGTACCAACTGTTGCATAGAAAATTCATGTTCAATACGTGATACGGTTTTTTCTAATCGTGCTAGGCTAATCGGTTTAAGTAAATAATCAAGTCCTCCAATTTCATATGCTTGTATGGCAAAATCTGAATACGAAGTAATAAAGATAACAATTACATGTGGTCGATTGCTTTTGATAATATCAGCAACTTCAAGCCCATTCAGTTCATCAAGCTTTATTTCTAAAAATATGACTTCAAAGTCCAGTGATGGAAGGCTATTTAAAAATAGCTTTACACTAGTGAAGGTTTTAGTAACCTCTATTTGTTGAAAGTTTTGTAGCTTATTTTGAAAATAGTGTAAAGCTAGAGGTTCTTTGTCTATTAAAACGGCTCGAATCACATCAAAATCTCCTTTATACAATTAAATTGAAAACCATTAAACTCTAGTTCATTGTTTTTGAAAAGGTCTCCCCCTTATTAGAGGATAGAAGTTTTTTATGTACTGTTAAGAGAATTGAAATAATTGTATAAGCGTTTATAATTAAACTATTTTGAAAAAATAAAAATATAATAGTTAAACTAGAAATTTGATTGAAGGGTTAAAGTTTGTTTTTTTTCTTATTTTATAAAACCTTTTTAATGCTTGTATTATGTAATAGCCGTTATTATAGTACATTTGACTTAAAGAAAACTCAAAAGGTACTTAAAAAATACTTAAAAATAATAGGATATAAGTAATTGAAAATTACTTTGTTGTGGAAAAGTAGTGTGTGATTTAAAAAAATGTACAAAGTTGAGGGATTGAAGAAATGAAAGTAGATCGTTTACTCACGATGACAATGATTTTAATTAATCGTAAAAAAGTAAAAGCACAGGAATTAGCCGAGTTATTTGACGTATCTGTTCGAACCATTTATCGGGATGTCGAAACCCTGAGCTGTGCGGGGGTTCCAATCTTAAGCCAACAAGGGGTTAATGGCGGAATAAGTTTAATGGAAGGCTATCGAATGGATAAACAAGTATTAACAAAAGAAGAGCTAACCTCTCTTTCAATTGCTCTTAAAAGTGCTTTAACCTCCTATGAGGATGCCCATGCTAAAGCTGTTTTAGAAAAGTTAACAGGCGTAGCAGATGAGCAAGTAAAACAATCAATTGATCATTTTTTTATTGACCTTAGTCCATGGGGACAAAATATACTATTAAAAGAACAAATCACATTATTGAAAAATGCAATCGAGAGCGAGCGTTGTGTAAGCTTCTTGTATTCGACTACGTATGGTACGATGACCAATCGAATAATAGAGCCGCACACTTTAGTCCAAAAAGGAAAGATGTGGTATATTTACGGCTATTGCACATTAAGAAACGGTTTTCGTCTATTCAAAATATCAAGAATGAAACAAATGAAAGAGGAGCATCGCAGCTTTGAACGAAAGGAAGTACATTTATCTGACCTTCCGTGGGATAAAGCATGGCAACAACCAGAAAATTTAGTAGAACTCACACTGTCATTTGATGCACAGATTTTAACATTGATTGAAGAAACATTTGGGGTGGAACAGATAGATTATGAAAGGTCCATCGTGCATGTTGCATTGCCGGAAGATGAATGGCTCTATGGCTTTTTGCTGAGCTTTGGTAATCGAATAAAGCTTCTTGACCCACCTTATTTAGTTGATATCGTGCAAAAACGGGCACAAGAAATAGTCGAAATATATACAGCAAACAATAGGTAAAATCATTTTTGTCCATTCAATAGATGACATACAGATGTCAAGTTTGCTTTGTTATAGTAATAACAAATTAAACGAAGGGTGGACGTAAACTATGCAAAGTTATTGCCAAAGCTGTGGGATGCCATTAGTGCATGAAAAATTATTTGGAACAGAAAAAGAGGGGCAAGTTTGTCGGGACTATTGCACATATTGTTACGAATTAGGAGCGTTTAAACAGCCGAATGTAACGATCCATGAAATGATTGACATATGTGTACCTCATTTAAAGGAAGAAGGGATGGCAGAAGAAGAAGCACGACAAATGTTAGCTTCCTTTTTACCACGTTTAAAAAGATGGAGAACAGATACTGGAAAACAACCTGTGATGAAAGAAAAACAAAGCTTTCATATCGCTGGGATTTCAGCAAAAACGAATAATGCGAACGAAATCACAGCACAAGCGAAAATACCACAATTATGGACCACTTATTACCAGCAAGATATTGCAGGTCAACTACCAAGTCCACAAAACAATGCCGGCATGTATGGGTTGTATTCAGATTACGAAACAGATGTGAACGGAGAATATACACTTACGCTTGGAGTGGAGGTATCGGCTGACGTTGAAGTTCCAACAGGTATGGTCATAAAAACAATTCCCGCATCCAAATATTTAGTGTTCACTTCAGAAAAAGGGCTAATGCCTGATATTGTAATACAGGCTTGGCAAGATATTTGGGCTTGGTTTGCCAATACTACGGAAGTAGAACGAACGTATAGTGGAGACTTTGAATTGTATGATGAACGATGTGCCCAGCCCCATGAGGCACAGGTGGATATTTATATTGCAATTAAGTAAATACAATACTGCTAGTTAAAACGCGAGTGACATAATACAACAAAGCCAGTACCTACCATCAAATGGTAGGTGACTGGCTTTTGCTTGTTGGAGGTAGTTCTTCGATATGTGGTTCAATATGCACAAGCACCTGACAAAAGCGGTTTTCGCGCATAATGGTATGTTCAATTTCCTCTGTAATACGATGACTTTCAAAGACGTTTAAATAAGGATCGACAGTCACTGTTACATCGATAAAGTACATATTCCCATGCGCACGCCCTTTGAAATCTAAAAGCTCAATAACGCCACTAACATTGCGAATTAATACCGATAATGTCTCGACTTCATCAATATCAAAGGCATCAGTAAGACTTTGAACCGCTTCCCAAAATATTTCTACAGCAGTTTTAATTATTAGAAAAGCTACAACAAGGGCTGTTAATGTATCAATAATCGGAAAGCCAAAAATTGCTCCGAATATCCCGATGGCTGTGCCGATACTGACCAGCGCATCCGAGCGATTATCATAGGCAGCAGCTTTTACAGCCGCACTTCGTATTTTTTTTGCCAGTGCTAAATTATAACGATAGACAACATACATGACGGCTGCACTTCCGATTGCCACAAATGCTGTTAACAAAGATGGTGTTGTGCCAGATGGCTCCCATAGTCCTTGTAAAGAAGCAATTAAAACTTGTAAGCCGACGATTAGCATAATAAATGAGGCAACGAGTGACGCAACAGTTTCAGCTCGTAAATGACCATATTGGTGATTTGAATCTGGTGGTCTTTGAGCAATGCGTAAGCCGATTAAAACGGCAATGGATGCGATGATATCCGTTGTATTGTTTAATCCATCTGCTTTTAAAGCTTCTGATGTTCCGATATAGCCAATTGTGAGTTTTACTGAGCTCAGTATTAAGTAAGTGGCAATTGATAGCCAAGCTCCTTTTTCCCCTTGACGTAAATTTGTATAGAGCTCCATTTTGTTTCCTCCTCGCAAAACTTTCGGGCATTATAAAACGACCCCCTTATATGAAAGGGAGTCGTTTTGCATTTTTATTTATCGTCTTTCGATTCTTCGATTTCATTTGTTAAATCAAGTTCAGGTAATTTCAGAACTTCTAAGTATAATATGTGGTGACCATCTAATTCTTTTGCTGTAAATTCATAACCTTGCTCTTCAATGCTATCACCTTCGATTGCATCAAAACGCTTTGTCATGAACCAACCACCAATCGTATCGATATCATCATCTTCTATGTCAGTACCTAGCATATCATTGACATTTTCTAGTAGCATTTTTGCATCTAAAATAAAATGATTTTCTGCAATTTCCTGTACTTCTGGAATTTCATCTTCATCAAACTCATCTTGAATATCCCCGACAATTTCCTCGATAATATCTTCAATGGTTACAAGACCTGATGTACCACCATACTCATCCATTAAAATAGCCATATGAATACGTTCACGTTGAATCTTGAGTAACAATCCGTTAATTTGCGTAGTTTCCATCACGCGAATAATCGGTTGCATATAGTCAATTACTAGTTTATCGCCATTTGCAGGATCTTTAATATAAGCAGTTAATAAGTGCTTCATATTCACTAATCCAATAATATGGTCTTTATCCCCGTCGATAATTGGATAACGAGTATATTGCTCCACACCCATTAAATCAAATACTTCTTTAATCGTAAGTTCTTTCTCAATTCCGACGATTTCAGTACGTGGCACCATGATTTCTTTTGCAAGACGATCTGAGAACTCGAAGATACTGTTAACATATTCATATTCTGCGTTATTAATTTCTCCACCTTTTAAACTATCTGACAAAATCATGCGCAATTCTTCTTCAGTATGTGCAACTTCTGATTCTGACATCATTTTAAGACCGAATAGACCTGTTAAACCACGTGCAGAGCCATTCAATAATTTAATGATTGGATAAGTAATGTTGTGGAATAAAATTAATGCACCAGAAAAGTGTAATGTTACAAATTCTGCTTTTTGGATGGCTAAAGTTTTTGGCGCCAATTCCCCAATAACTACATGCATAAACGTTACGATTGAGAATGCAAGTATAAATGAAAGGATAGATGTTATGCTACCGCTCAGATTTAGAAACTCGAACACTGGATGTAAAATGATTTCAAATGTAGGCTCACCTAGCCAACCCAGTCCAAGTGCTGTAATGGTAATACCTAATTGACATGCAGATAAGTATTCGTCTAAATCCGATACAACACGTTTTGCATTTTTCGCTTTTTTATGTCCTTCTGCGAGTAATTGATCGATGCGGGTAGTTCTCACTTTTACGATTGCAAATTCAGTTGCAACGAAAAATCCTGTCATTATAATTAGTAGGGCGAATGCCGCCAACCTAATGGTTATTTCCAATATGTCTCCGTCCAAATAATTCCTTTGTCCCCGCCCAAATGAGGGAAGTAAACAAAGTGTACACCTCCTATGATTTAAAAAATTGTTGGATGTTTTAATCATAAGTTATTTGTAACTAAAACACAAATATTGACAACGACTTTTTTATACTATTTTAAGATGGATTTGCTTATAAAGAAAACGGATACTTTCAGATGACAAATGATTGAAAATCAATAGGCATTATGCTAACTTTAAATGGAGCAAGGATAGTTTGTTTAGAGAAAGAAGCATTTGCATCTCATATAAAACGACACGTCAAAAATCTCAAGAGAGCTTTACTTGCGGATTTTTTTAAATGAATTATTTTAATATGCAACAAAAAAAGGTTGTCTCATATGAGGCAACCTTTTTTGCGCGAACGAGAAGCACATAAATGGACACTTTTGTAATATGTATTTCTAAATAGGGCAATCATTTTTTACTGTTGGAAGCGCAACTTTAGACAAGCCTTTTCCACATCATGAACAGATTCTTTTAAAGGGATCGCGTCTAAGTATGTGGAGATGGTGATAGGAGCCTTTTCGGTTAGTCCTTGTTGTGTTAGGACATAATGTTTCCCATTGTAAGATAAGTATAGATGTTTAATGGAACGTTTTCCTAGTGCACTAGGAGATTCGAAAATAGCTTTTAGCTGGCTACAATACTCACTGTAAAAATTACTACTATATCCAGATAGTGCTTCGAATTTTTTACTATCGATTGAACTGGACTCATCGACTAACTCGAAAATTTTTGCGGAAAATTCCGAAAAAAGTTCCTTTACTTTAGCACGAATTAACGCTTTTGAATTATAGTTATTTAAGTCATCAGAAAGTGCGACTTTACTCATTGAAATAGCCTCCTGCATATAAAACATTTAGAATTAAATTCATTTATTAAATGTATAAGAAAAATACAGGAATATCAATATAAACAGACACTTTTCGTATAATAGCAGTGGTTTTAATAGTAAAAATTAGGCGTTTTTAATTATGCAAAGGCAAAAAAATATTGGTTTTTTTAGTCATAAATATGGAAGAGCATTAACTCATGAATCATTTTTTTAACATCTTCTTCATGTGGAGGAATAGGACCAATCCATTGGATGACGCCATCCTTTAAATATTCTGCCGCGTAACGTTCACGTTGATAGAAAAAGGAAATGGCCCATCCAGGAAGCTGTGTATTTTCAAATAAAGGTTTAAAGCTAAAATGCTGAATCATATACAAACCCCATTTCTAATGATATGTATTTAATATTATTCAAGGATAGTGGTAATATTGCAACTAAACAATATCGGATGATGTTTTGATAGGAACAATTATGCTTTGTCGTAATAAAATGGAGGGTATTTCTTTCGTTGGATTTCATTGCTCTGCTATAATGAGTGCAATAGGCGACAAATTACGCCAAATGTGAATACGATTGAAATGAGAGGATGCTAATGGACAATTTTTTAGTGACATTATTATTTATGGCAATTATCGGCGCCGCAATCGGTGGTATAACAAATCATCTAGCGATTAAAATGCTTTTTCGACCGCACGAAGCAATTTATATTAAAAATTGGCGCGTACCATTTACACCGGGTCTTATTCCAAAAAGACGTGATGAACTAGCGAAACAATTAGGTCTTACAGTTGTAAATTATTTATTAACACCTGAGACGTTTAGAAAGAAATTTTTCTCTAAAGATATTCAAGATAAAGTTGAACAATTTGCACAAGTAAAAGTTGAAGAGACATTTTTCACGAACGATAAAACCATTCAGGACTGGCTAGATTTAGCTGGCTTCTCTGATATGCCTGCCACTATTGAACAAAAAGTTGAACGAATTGTAGCGGGACAATTTGAATCAGTAAAGAATACATTATCCACGAGATCAATTCGTACACTGTTATCGGAGGACATCCAAAATACAATTGATGCTAAAATTCCATTAGCAGTGGGACATATTTTAGAGAAGGGTGAGGAGTATTTTTTATCACCCGCAGGCGAGATGACGATAAAAGCAATGATTGATGACTTTTTATCGTCAAAAGGGTCATTTGGCGGTATGATTAATATGTTTTTAGGGGATTCCTCCTCACTTGTCGGCAAAGTACAACGCGAGCTTGTAAAGTTTTTACAAGCCCCAGGGACAACATCGCTGCTGACAAACATTTTTACACAAGAATGGGAAAAGTTAAAAGACCGACCGGCTATGGATTATTTAGGGGATATTGACTTTGAACCGATATTGGCAAATTTACAAAGCTATGTAAAAGATCAATTAGCAGTAGCAGAACGCTTACAGCATCCTATTTCTTATTATTGGCCAACAGGTAGTTCTTGGATGAGGGAAACGGTAATACCTCAAGTAATTGATAAAGCATTTGTTAGAGCGGAAGAGAAATTAGAAGATGTACTAAAACGTTTAAATTTACAAGAAGTAGTTCGTGAACAAGTGGATTCGTTCCCAGTATCGAAACTAGAAGAGCTTGTACTTGGTATTTCCAAGCGTGAATTTAAAATGATTACAGTGCTAGGTGCAGTTCTTGGTGGTTTAATTGGTGTTGTGCAAGGTTTAATTGTTTACTTGATTTAGAAAGGGGAAATAAGAATGGTTAATATTTATAATGAAATTAATGCTTTGGAGGCTACTTTCCGTAAAACAGAGGAATTTAAAGCATTGGAAGCAGCGGTCGCTGTAGTGAAGGCAGATGAAGATGCGATAAAGTTATTCCAAAACTTCCGTAAAATTCAGGTGGATTTACAGAAAAAACAAATGGCTGGTGAGGATTTACAAGAAGATGAACTGATTTATGCACAAAAAACTGCTCAGCTTGCGCAACAAAATGAGAAAATTGTAGCGATGCTTGAGGCAGAGATGAAGCTAAGTGGTGTAATCGAAGAAGTAAATCGCATTTTAGTAAAACCGATACAGTCGTTGTATGAAGGTATGTAAGTAAGTCAAAAACTATAGTAGCTGAAAATAGTTGTCGATAGACTGTTACATGTTGCGACGAATAAATAAACGGTTATTTGCACATATAACAAAGTAAGTAGGAAAACGTGTCTCGGCTATTCGAGACACGTTTTCACTTTAGTTAACCGTAGCTTATATTTTGGAGGGATTGTCATGCATGTTTTAATTGAATGGGCTTATAAAACACCAAAGGGTGCGGGAACAGTATTAAGGTCAGAGGAAATGCCAGCAGCACAAGCTTTATTGTTGGCAGAAGATATGGAACGGACTGGACGTGTCAAATCACTACAATTTATTGACCGACAGAATACGAACTGGTCTATCAAGGAGCTCAAGGCTTATTTAAAAGAAGTTGAAACAGAACCTCATAACATTACTGTTTATTTTGATGGAGGCTTTGACCGTGCAACGAGACAATCTGGTCTTGGTTGTGCCATTTATTATGAGCAAAATGGTAAGCCATATAGGTTAAGAAAAAATGCATTTTCTGCTGAACTGAAATCAAATAATGAGGCAGAATATGCCGCGCTATATTTAGGTTTAGTAGAGCTTGAATTATTAAATGCTCATCATCTACCGATACAGATTGTAGGTGATTCGCAAGTAGTTATTAATCAGCTAACTGGCGAGTGGCCAGCTTTGGAAAAGGATTTGTCAGATTGGGCGGATAAGATCGATGCAAAACTAAGCGAGCTTGGCCTACAAGCAAACTATCAACTAATTTCCAGAAAAGAAAATACTGAAGCGGACAGATTGGCTACACAAGCATTAAACGGTATTGATATTACAGGGTTGAGTGAAATGATAAAGGAATAATACACGAACGTGAGGTGTCAAACTAATGATAGCTCCTAAGACTGAAGATAAGGTCAAAGAAATTTGAAATTGTCTTCAGTCTTTTTATTGACCATACATATTAGATTTCGTGATGTTTTGCGGTAGGAGTCTTTGTGCTTACTTGTCCTATACGAGCTGTTTATTTGTTATATACTTCGGATACTTTTTGGCGAATTGCTGTAAAGTTTGCTTGAAAGGAAATGTATGCATAAAGTTATGAGCTAAACGTAATTCATCACAATAGAGAAGGGTATGGCGAAAATGTTGTTGAATAAAGTTTCGGGCGTGTTTATAATGCTCGTTGATAGAGATAGCCCCGTACATTTCTTGTTGATTGATAAGATAAATCAAATCACAAAGAACTTTTTGCCCACGATATTTCAGTAATATGGTTACATACAAAGTCTTTTCATCACAGCGTTGTAAATCAAAATGATGGAAAGCTACTTCTAATTGCTCAATGAAGTTAGAAACAGGAGAATACTTGCCTTTAACTAAAACCACTATCAACACCACCTTTTTTAAATTATAAGTAATATTATTTTATATGTCTATAATTAGACGGAATATTCTGTCATTATGGTAGTTTTGCTTATCATGAATAAAATTTGTTAAACTATTGAGGCAATCCATTTATTGAACAGAGTACACTGGAATATTGAAAGAAGAGAGCGAAAACGATGAAAATTATTCAAATAGATCAAAAGTATCCTGAAGATTGGATTCGCGTTTTAAATCATATTGCGAATTTATTTTTTGAGGATTCGAAGTTGAGTACAAATGCACAAGAAGCGGAGATGTCAGTTGCATTCAGTTACCGCGTTGATGCTAATTTTACTGTCTATACAAGCGCGGTATTAGAGGTTGATGATAAACGCTATACAAATGATTACCATATTGAATATGCGACAGAAGCTGTTGGACGTGAGCAAAATATTCGTATGAAACGTGCATTATCGCATGTATTTTTAGATGTGCTTGAGCAACATACGGGGATGCATCAACAATGGGGTATTTTAACAGGTGTCCGTCCTACAAAGCTCTATCACAAATTCCGTAAAGCTGGTATGGATGACGCAGCGATTGCAGAAGTGTTAATTCGTGATTTTCGATTGTCAGAGGAAAAGGTAGCATTGTTGAAAAACATTGTTGAACGACAGTTAGTTACAATTCCTGACTTAGACCATATCGGAAAAGAGATTAGCGTTTATATTGGCATTCCGTTCTGCCCAACCAAATGCGCTTATTGTACCTTCCCGGCCTATGCAATTGGTAGTAACCGTAAGCAAGGGCGCGTGACCACGTTTTTAGATGGACTACACATCGAATTACGTGAAATGGGTAAATGGCTGACAGAAAATAACATGAAAATAACTTCTATTTATTGGGGCGGGGGTACACCAACTTCAATCGAAGCACATGAAATGGATGCATTATATCAAACGATGTATGACTCTTTCCCACATCCTGAAACGATTCGTGAGGTAACAGTTGAAGCCGGTCGTCCGGATACGATTACACCAGAAAAATTAGCTGTTTTAAAAAAATGGGGCATTGATCGAATTAGTGTTAATCCGCAGTCTTATACAGATGAAACACTAAAGGCAATTGGACGTCATCATACGGTACAAGAAACGGTTGATAAGTTTTGGTTAGCACGTGAATCCGGTATGAATAATATTAATATGGATTTAATTATTGGCTTGCCGAATGAAGGGACAGAGGAGTTCCGACATTCTTTAGAGGAATCAGCAAAAATGCAACCAGAGTCGTTAACTGTCCACACGCTATCCTTTAAACGTGCTTCAGAAATGACGCGTAATAAAGATAAATATAAAGTAGCTGATCGCGATACGGTAGCAAAAATGATGCAGATGGCACAAGTGTGGACGAAGGAAAATGATTATGTTCCCTATTATCTATACCGTCAAAAAAATATTTTAGGTAATTTAGAAAATGTAGGCTATAGTAAAGCAGGCGAAGAAAGCATTTATAATATTGTCATTATGGAGGAAGTGCAGACGATTTTAGGGATTGGCTGTGGGGCATCTTCTAAATTTGTTCACCCTGAGACAGGGAAGATTACACAGTTCCATAATCCAAAAGATCCGGCGGCTTATATTATGACGTTTGAAGAAGCCATAGGTAAAAAAATCGAGCTATTAAATGATTTATATCATGCATAAAGAGCAAAGTGTTAGATTGATCGTGAGAATCTAACACTTTTGCTGTTTTAATGTCTACGAATCGCCATAAAGGCAGGACAAATCGCCACAAAACCTTCCTCTAGCTTTTGAATTTATTGTCATTATACTGATTTGTAAGCGCTTAACATTTGGTATTCTATAGGATTATCTGACTGCTAAGAACGAGGTAAATATGAACAGAGTGGGGGGATAAGATGAAAGTCATTATTTGTCCAGATTCTTATAAAGGTACTTTATCTGCATTTGAGGTTGCAAAGGCAATGCAGGCAGGGGTCTTGGATGTAAATCAAGCAATTGAGACAGTTATTTTACCAGTAGCGGATGGAGGAGAGGGTACATTAGAATCACTTATTGCTTCAACGGGCGGGAGATATATTTCAGCAAGTGTACTTGATCCGCTAGGCAGAATGATTAAAGCAAACTATGGAGTGCTTGGGGATGAAGAAACCTGTGTTATTGAGATGGCACAAGCTTCGGGTATTATGCTGTTGCAGGATAGCGAAAAAAATCCTGAGCTAGCATCAACGTATGGCACAGGGCAGTTAATTAAGGCTGCACTGGATAAAGGTTTTCGTCAGTTTATTATCGGTATTGGTGGCAGTGCAACAAACGATGCTGGTATCGGTCTATTACAGGCACTTGGGCTGCAATTTAGGAAAGGTGATGGTTCATCCATTGCTAATGGCGTGTCGGGATTACTAGATTTAGCATCCATTGATAGTAGTCAACTCGATGTACGATTGTCTGAGGCAACATTTACTATTGCCTGTGATGTGGATAATCCTTTGATTGGAGAGCGCGGAGCTACAGCAATTTTTGGCCCGCAAAAGGGTGTAAAAGAGCATGAAATTGCTTTATTCGATGAGTGTTTAAAACGATTTGCAGATATTGTGGAAAGACAATTTCACATTCGTTTACACGATTATAAAGGAGCTGGTGCCGCAGGAGGCGTTGGTGGTGCATTAATGGCCTTTTTAAATGGCACTTTCCAAGCAGGCATAGATATTGTGTTAGAGGCAGTACAGTTAAAAAGGCATTTGATAGGCGCTCAAATAGTTATTACTGGTGAGGGCAAATCGGATCGTCAAACATTACATGGAAAGGCGCCATTGGGGATAGCGCTAGCTGCAAAATCAACAAATGCTCATGTTGTGCTATTGTCTGGTGCTATTGATGAAAAGGATAAGCCTGCTTTGCTTGATTTTTTTACCGTTGTGGAATCACTAGTAGATGAATCCACTACTGTTGTGCAGGCAATGCAAGAACCATATCGTTTCATTCGCATGAAAACAAAACAACTAGTAGCGCATTACGTGAAAAATTGAGTGCCAGTCACGCAAACAATTATGATGTTTGTAGGAGCGAGAACTTGCTCAAAAAGCTATGCTAACTATTTTGAAAATATGCTAAAATAAGCGATATGAATGCTTTTTGTTCAAGTAGAAAAGAAGCTAGGAGCTGACACTATGTCAATTAATACAATTATTTTTGATTTGGATGATACTTTGTTATGGGACAAAAAATCTGTTAAAACAGCTTTTGAAAAAACATGTGAATATGCAGCGACAATACATAATGTGGATTCAGCAGCATTAGAGGAAGCCGTACGCAAAGAAGCACGTGCACTTTATGAAGGCTACGAAACATATGATTATACAGTATTAATCGGTATTAACCCTTTTGAAGGGCTTTGGGGAACATTTGATGACCCTACTGATTCTTTTCAAAAAATGAAAAAACTTGTGCCAGGTTATCGTACTGAAGCATGGACAAAGGGTTTAGCGGCACTTGGTATTGACGATGCAAAGTTAGGTGCTGAACTAGGAGAACGCTTTGTAGCCGAACGCAAAGTTTCACCTTTTTTATATGAAGATACTTTTACCGTTTTAGATGAGCTAAAAGGCAAATATCAACTGATATTACTAACGAACGGTGCACCAAGTTTACAAAATTTAAAACTTGAAATTACACCTGAAATCGCACCGTACTTCGACCATATCATTATTTCTGGTGATTTTGGTAAAGGAAAACCAGATGCCTCTATTTTTGAGCATGTGATGGAAACGGCGGGCATTACTGCTAGCGATGCTATTATGGTTGGCGATAACTTAAATACGGATATTTTAGGCTCTTCTCGCGTGGGTATGCGCAATGTCTGGATTAACCGTGAAAACAACAAACTAACTGGGAATGTAACACCAACTTTTGAGGTAGATTCGTTAACAGCCTTATTAAAGCTTGTACAAGAGCTTTAATATCTTTACTATTTTTTAAGTACTGATTCTTAAATGGTCAGTACTTTTTTTATGCAAACATATTGATGTCTAGTAATTTAAATTGTCTGAAAACTAAAAATATACTATGATTGTTAGTAAACTTAAACACTTTAAATCTTCGAATTATCGATCTGGCAACGCTTTTGTGCTCTTCTTTGTTTAATGTCAAGAAAACGCTTACTTATTCGTCTGGGAAATCGTAGTAGTAAGGGAAGATGTGTAGACAGTAAAAACATGATGGGAGAAAACAGCATGTTTATGGGGGTGCCTATTCATGAAAGCAAATCGTTTAGTGTTTGAAAATGCTATAGATATTAATCCACGCTCAGGCATTATAAAATTCAATGGGAATCGAATGATTTTAAAGTCAGCTGAAGCGCTTGGCTTTTTTAGACGTGATATTATTCAAACTTTGAATATGGAGCGTGCAAAAGGTTTTTTATTACGATATGGCTGGGCGTGTGGCTACAGTGCTGGTGGCTCTATCGAGAAAATGTACAACTGGAAAGAGTTAAAAGAGTTAATTAGGGCTGGTGCTGCCATTCATACATTAGAGGGCGTTGTCAGTGTACAAATTGATGTATTGGAAATAACTAATGATAAGTTCGAAATGGAAGGTAAATGGTTTCATTCTTACGAGGCAGAGGAACATGTCCGCCATTTTGGTTTTAGTGATGAAAGTGTTTGTTGGACATTAATCGGTTATGTAGCAGGCTTTTTAGCCAAAACGTATCCAAAAGAGATTGTCGTTTTTGAGGAAAAATGCCGGGGGAAATGTGATGATTATTGTAAATTTGTTGTACGGACAAAGGAGCACGCTACTGAAGAACAGTTGGAAATATTACGCTACTTTCAAGATACTTCGTTAGCGGATGAATTAGATAATACATTTAATGAGTTAAAAAGTCTCAATAATTCCATTGTGCATTCAGACACTATTCATAAACAAATGACACATGCAATGCTTGAAGGGTATACATTAAACCAGCTGTTATACCTGTTAAGTGATGCGTTACAATGCAGTGTAACTGTGGAACGAAGATACTTAATGAAACCAATTGGTTACTATTTTATGCATGAGGACGATGAACGTCTTTATATAGAAGCGAGTCGTAAGAAAAAAGAGTTTCGCCATGAATATGATATTATGACGATGAAAAAACAATTGGGTACATTGGTAATTTTAAGTCACAAAGCATTAACACGTGAACAGGAAATGATTATTGAACGCGCTGTAACGGTTTTTTCGATTTATTTATATACACAAATACAAATCGCACAATCGCAGTGGAAGAAAAAATCGGATTTTTTAGATGAAGTTATGAGTCAACAATCTCCCTCTGAGGAGCTTATTAAAAAAGCACGAAATATTTTTTATTTTGATCCGAGTAAAAATAATCGTGTTATCGTTATAACAATGGAACAGGAAGAACCCGAAATAGTGCATAGCTTTTTAGCTACTGAGTATTTAAATGTGGAGTGCTTTATTAAAAATCAGGAAGTACTGCTTATTCTTGAAGATTGCAAGAAAGATGTTCAATATATGTCGAACTTCCTTAGTAGTTTATCGAAAAGGGTAATGGAGCGCTTTAAGCAAGCAACTTTCCAAATTGGCGTAGGAAAAAATGCAGAGAAGTTAGAAGAAATCGGGAATAGCTATAACGATGCAAAATTAATATGCCAATTTTTACGTTACGCAGCCCCACAACAGACACAAGCGGCCATTTATGAAAACTTCCAGCATATTATGTTATTTTTAAAAACGACAAATCCAAGAGAGCTTTTACAGTTTTATAAAGAGGTACTTGGTCAGTTATTGGAATATGATGAGCAAAATCATGCAACACTTGTCCATACGTTAGAAGTCTTTTTAAACCATAGCGGTAACGTCAATCAAACTGCAAAAGCTTTGAATCTATCAATCCCTGGTTTTCGTTATCGTATGGAAAAAATTGAATCATTATTGCAGGAAGACATGCGTACAGGGGATGGTCGTTTTCGCTGTCATTTAGCGTTAAAAATTTATTATGCAATTAAAACTTTAGAAAATGAAAAATGAGAAAAGTCAGCGATTTTGCTGACTTTTTCTAGTTTATACGAAAATTTCTTTCAAATTTTAAAGAAAAAAAAGAGAAGACTATACTTTTTGTTAATTATCAAAAAATTCAAAAAGTATTAAATTGAAATAGACATGTCAAACAAGAAAAAAGATTTGTAGGAGGGAAGGGAATGGTTGTTCAACAAAGTACGAAGCCATTGACAGGGCAGGAATATTTAGAAAGTTTAAAGGATGGTCGGGAAATTTGGTTACATGGTGAACGTGTGAAGGATGTCACGACACATCCAGCTTTTCGAAATTCAGCACGATCGATTTCACGTTTATATGATGCCATGCATGACCCGCAATACAAAGATATTTTAACTTGTGAAACGGATACGGGGAGCGGGGGGTATACACATAAGTACTTCCGAGCAGCACGGAGCGCAGATGATTTAATTCAAGGGCGAGACGCAATTGTTGCTTGGGCAAAACTCACTTATGGACAAATGGGACGCACACCAGATTATAAAGCATCCTTCCTTGCAACGCTCGGAGGAAATCCCGAATACTATTCACCTTTTCAAGAAAATGCAAAGCGTTGGTATAAAGAGTCACAAGAGCGCAATTGGTTTTTCAATCATGCCATTGTCAATCCACCAGTGGATCGCCATAAAGACGTGCATGAAGTCGGCGATGTATTTATTCAAGTAGAGCGTGAAACGGATAAGGGCTTAATCGTTAGTGGTTCGAAAATGGTGGCTACTGGCTCTGCAATCACAAACTACAATTTCGTTGGTACGTATGGTTTACCTATCAAAGATAAAAAATTTGCGGTGGTTTTTATTGCACCTATGGATGCTCCAGGAGTGAAGCTTATAAGCCGTGCTTCATATGAAATGACGTCAGCGATTATGGGAAGTCCGTTCGATTACCCATTAAGTAGTCGCTTCGATGAAAATGACGCCGTACTTGTATTCGAACAAGCGCTTATTCCATGGGAAAATATTTTAATTTATGAAGATATGCAGAAGACGACTTCATTCTTTGTAGAAAGCGGTTTCATTAATCGTTTTACGTTCCAAGGTGTCACACGCTTAGCGGTGAAATTAGATTTTATTATTGGTGTCTTGCTAAAGGCATTAAAGACAGCAGGTACGGATCAATTCCGAGGTGTCCAAGTGCATATAGGCGAGATTATGGCGTGGCGTCATATGTTCTGGTCATTAAGTGATGCGATGGCGCTGAATCCAGAGAAAAAAGAGAATGGTATTGTCATTCCAAATTTAAATGGTGGATTAGCCTATCGTGTATTTTTGCAGGAAGGCTGGCCGAAGATTAAAGGCATTATACAGCAAATCGTAGCAGGAAATTTAATTGTACAGCCTTCCAGTGCAAGGGACTTTTTAAATGAGGAATTCCGTCCAACATTGGATAAGCTTTATCGTGGTTCAAATGGTATTGAGGCTCTTGAAAAAATTAAAACAATCAAGCTACTGTGGGATGCGATTGGTACAGAATTCGGTGGTCGAAGTGAGCTATATGAACGGAATTACGCTGGAAACCATGAAGACATAAGGTTACAAACGTTGTTTGGTGCACAGGGAAGCGGGAAAACAGACGAGTTTATCGCTTTTGCAGAGCAATGTATGGCTGATTATGATTTAACCGGTTGGACAGACCCAACTTGGGTAAATCCGGATGATGTGAATTACTTTACAAATAAATAAAAAATCAGGGGGAATGATGGATGACAAATTTTGATGTAGCACAATTAGCGCACGTGGAGCTTTTTACACCAAAACCAGAGGAATCTTTAAAATTTTTCACCGATTATATGGGGCTACAAATTACAGCGCGTGAAGGGCAATCGGTTTATTTACGAGGGTACGAGGATTTTTATCATCACACATTAAAGTTAACAGAAGGTAAAGAAGCTGGTCTTGGCCATTCGGCATGGCGTGCAAGTTCACCTGAAGCGTTAGAACGACGGGTTACATCGTTAGAGAAAAGCGGCTATGGAAAAGGTTGGATCGATGGCGATTTAGGGCATGGTCGTGCTTATCAATTTGTTACACCTGATGGTCATAAACAAGAAATTTTGTGGGAAGTAGATTATTTCCAGCCAGCGGAAGATCAAAAAACATTATTAAAAAGCCGTCCACAAAAAAGGCCATTAATGGGTGTCCCTGCCCGCCGTTTAGATCATATCAATTTAATGTGTAGAGATGTAGCAAAAAATCGTGAATTTATGTCTGAACATTTAGGCTTTAAGCTACGTGAACAAATTGTCTTAAATAATAACGAAGAAATTGGTGCGTGGATGAGTGTGAGCCCATTAGTACATGAAGTGGCATTAATGAACGATCAAACTGGTAATAGTGGTCGCTTCCATCATATTGCGTTTTGGTATGGCTATCCACAGCATTTAATGGATACAGCGGATATTTTCGTAGAAAACGGAATTCAAATAGAAGCGGGCCCTGGAAAACATGGTGTAAGCCAAGCGTATTTCATGTATGTAATGGAGCCTGGTGGAAACCGAGTAGAATTATTTGGTGACTCTGGTTATCTCATTTTTGACCCTGACTGGAAGCCAATCACTTGGCGCGAAAATGAGTTAGATGAGGCGATTATTTGGTATGGCTCACCTCTACCTAATGAGTATTTCTTATATGGCACACCTGATCGTGCAGTAAAAGTTCCAGTGAAATAAATAGGTGAGTAATAATGGTGATTAATAAATAGCGTGCCTAAATAGCTGTCTTAACTACTACTTTTTAGTATTTGAGACAGCACTAATTGATGAGGAGGTTATGTAATGGATGATCGTCTGTTTAGAAATGCAATGGGGAAATTTGCAACAGGTGTAACTGTCATTACAACAAATGTGAATGGCACTATTCATGGCATGACGGCAAATGCGTTCATGTCTGTTTCACTTAATCCAAAACTAGTAGTGATCTCGATCGGGGAGAAGGCTTCAATGCTTGAGCATATCAAGCAAAGTGGTACATTTACAGTCAATATTTTATCAGCACAACAGCGAGAATTGTCTATGTTATTTGCCGGCCAACTAAAAGAAAAGCGCGAGGTCCAATTCAGTGATTTACAAGGGGCTCCGACAATTGAGGGTGCGCTTGCACAAATAAGCTGTGAAGTAGCGAGCACATATGTTGAAGGCGACCATACTTTATTTATCGGCAGTGTAAAGGACATTCAGCTAGAAGAAGGGGAGCCCTTACTATTTTTCAATGGAAGATACGGCTCACTTGCAGTGGAAACAACAATGCAGGCTTAGGAGGTTGACAATGGATAGACAACTTTATGCAAAGAAGTTATTAGAAGCAGAAGAAGCAAAGCGACCTATTGCCCCATTAACGTCCACTGTACCAGATATTACTGTCGATGACGCTTATACAATTCAATTACTTCAAATTGCAGCAAAGCAACAAATGGGCAAACACATTATCGGTAAAAAAATAGGTTTAACAAGCAAGGCGATGCAACAACAATTTCAAGTAACAGAACCAGACTACGGTCATATTTTATCGGATATGGTTGAGGTGGACGGTGCAACCATTTCTCTTAATCATTTTATTCAGCCGAAGTTGGAATTTGAAATAGCATTTATCTTGAAGAAGGATTTATATGGGCCCTCTATTACGGAGATGGATGTTATCGAAGCGACAGATTATATTGTGCCAGCTTTAGAAATTATTGATAGTCGTATTACCGATTGGAAAATTAATTTTGAAGATACAGTAGCAGATAATGGTTCTTCCGCAATGGTCATTATTGGCGGCACACCAACAAAATTGACTGAGGTAGATTTACCGCATATTGGTATGAATGTTTATCGCAATGGCGAGCTTTTTGATAGTGCAGCAGCGGCTGCTGTAATGGGAAATCCACTACGGGCAGTAGCATGGCTTGCTAACAAGCTAAGTAAATACCATATTGGCTTGCAAGCAGGGGAAATAGTTTTAGCAGGCGCATTAACATCAGCCGTAACGATAGAAGATGGAGATAGTTTTACAGCGGAGTTTGCTCATCTTGGTGCTGTTTCCGCCACGTTTAAAAGAAAGGAGGAGAAATAAAAGTGGTCAAATTGAAAGTTGCCATTCTAGGCTCTGGAAATATTGGGACAGATTTAATGTACAAAATTGAGCGTAGTGAGGATTTAACGATGAGTGTAATGGTTGGAATAGACCCAACATCAGAGGGCATTCAGCGTGCGAAAGATCGTGGCTATCATACCATTACAAATGGCATTGCAGGCTTAGTTGCACGTCCAGAGCTCTTCGATATTGTGTTTGATGCAACAACTGCTAATGCCCATAGTGCGCACAGTGAACAAGTACTGGCACTTGGCAAAAAGATAGTCGATTTAACACCGGCGGCTATTGGTCCATTTGTTGTGCCGTGTGCAAACTTGGAAAAGTACGTGGCAGTTGACAATGTCAATATGGTGACTTGTGGGGGGCAAGCGACGATTCCCATTGTGTATGCCATTAATCAAGTGGTGGATGTTACGTATGCAGAAATTGTGGCAACAGTGGCGAGTAAAAGTGCAGGGCCTGGCACACGCGCTAACATTGATGAATTTACACGCACAACAGCTAAGGCGCTAGAGGAAGTAGGCGGTGCAAACAAAGGGAAAGCCATTATTATTTTAAATCCCGCAGAGCCGCCAATTATGATGCGTGACACCGTACATGTATTAGTGAATGAAGGTGGCAAGGAAGAAGAAATTACAAAGGCTATTGAAGAGATTGTGAGCGCTGTACAACAATATGTACCGGGTTATCGCATGACGAGTGCGCCTATTTTTGATGGTCAACAAATATCAGTTTTTCTGGAAGTTGAGGGGGCGGGAGA
This sequence comes from Lysinibacillus sp. C5.1, assembly GCF_016350185.1. Taxonomy (NCBI): domain Bacteria; kingdom Bacillati; phylum Bacillota; class Bacilli; order Caryophanales; family Bacillaceae; genus Lysinibacillus; species Lysinibacillus sp. C5.1. The sequence continues at coordinate 3,893,332 of NZ_CP066226.1, read as the reverse complement.
CTTTTTCCCACCGTATTCAGGAAATCTCGATATTATGACGGCGGCAGCAGTGCAAGTCGGAAATCAAATGGCTAGGTTGCAACATGGAACAGTCAAGTCGAACTAATTGGAGGTGAGGATGATGACAAAACAACTAACCATTTTAGATGTGACATTGAGGGATGGTAGTCATTCAATGCGTCATGCATTTACGGAGCAGCAAGTGCGAGATGTTGCAAGAGGTTTAGGAGAAGCAAAAGTGAAATACTTTGAGGTTTCCCATGGGGATGGATTAGGTGGTTCCTCTTTGCAATACGGTTTTTCGAAAGTGGATGAACTGAAGTTAATAGCTGCGGCAAAAGAAGAATGTGGTGATGCTTCGATTTCAGTTTTAATATTACCTGGAATTGGTCTAAAGGAAGATTTGAAAAATGCTGTGAAGGCGGGCGCTACTATGGCGCGAGTTGCAACGCATGTTACCGAGGCCAATGTTGCTAGTCAACATATTTATTTAAGTCGAGAATTAGGATTGAAAACAGTCGGCTTTTTAATGATGGCACATATGGCTCCGACGTCAGTAATAGTGGAGCAGGCGAAATTATTTGAAAGTTATGGAGCTGAAATTATCTATGTGACAGATTCAGCAGGTGCCATGCTTCCTCATGAGGTGAAAGAGCGGGTAGCTGCGCTAAAATCGCATGTTTCTTGCGAAATTGGCTTCCATGCCCATAATAATTTATCACTCGCTATGGCAAATACGATGGCTGCAGTCGAAGCAGGTGCTACGTATGTGGATGGTAGTTTACGCTGTTTAGGTGCCGGTAGTGGAAATGCTCAAACAGAAGTGATGGTAGCGGTTTTCAATCGTTTAGGCTATGAAACAGGCATTGATTTATATCGAACAATCGACGTTGCCAATGAAGTAGTAGTACCATTTATGCCACGATCACAGGAAATAACAGGGTCTAGCTTAATGATGGGCTATGCAGGCGTTTACTCAAGCTTTTTACTCTTCACTCAAGAAGCAGCGAAAAAATATAACGTAGATGAACGCGAAATTTTAGTAGAACTTGGCAAAATGAAAGCAGTAGGTGGTCAGGAAGATTTAATAGCAGAGATTGCACGTAACTTAGCAGTTGTTAAGCAGTCAGTATAAAGGGAATGGAGGAACGAGCGATGATGAAAACCGATACGCTAGATCAAATTGCATATGCGTTGTATTTAGCAGAGCGGGATGTGTATGAGGTTACGAAGTTTGCCGAGCGCTATCCAGAATTAACCGTTGAAACAGCTTATGATATTCAAGACAAACTTATTGAACTAAAGTGCAAACATGAGCAAACATCCATCTCGGGACTTAAGCTCGGTTTAACAAGCAAAGCTAAACAGCAAATGATGGGAGTGCATGAGCCTACTTATGGCGTGTTATTAGCGAATATGGCGGTCAATGCCCAACATCCAATATCATTAAAATCACTTATTCACCCGAAAATTGAGCCAGAGATTGCCTTTGTGTTTAAGCAAGATTTAGTCGGCCCAGTAGTGACTGTCGCGCACGTACTGACAGCAACTGCGTATGTTGCACCTGCCATGGAAATAATTGATAGTCGCTATTTAAACTTCCATTTTACATTACCGGATGTAATCGCTGATAATTCCTCTTCCTCTCGCTACATAGTGGGTTCTCAAAAATATGCAGTGAATGAAGTGGATCTGGTTAATATGGGCTGTATTTTTACACAAAATGATGAAATGATTGCGACGAGTACAGCAGGTTCCGTTATGGGGCATCCAGCAAGAGCCATTGCATGGATGGCGAATAAATTAATTGCCCGTGGTCAGCATATTCGAGCAGGGGATATTGTACTTAGTGGCGCACTAACTGGTTCTGCTACAATGCATGCAGGAGATAGCTTTACTGTCAGTTTTGATGGAATGGAATCATTATCTGTTCAAGTGGAGCGATAGATAAGGAGGAGTCGAGATGCCATTTATTCAAGTAACGTTTATTGAGGGGCGAACGAAAGAACAGAAGGAACTATTAATAGAAGAACTAAGTAAAACCGTTTCTTCGGTACTCGAGGCACCACTGGAAACGGTTCGTGTATGTTTAAATGAAATCCCAAGTTCTCATTGGGGGATTGCAGGAAAGTCCATCCAACGTCGACAAAATGAAGAGTAAGGAGTGGTCTATCATGGCAAATACACAAACGAAATTGAAGGAAGTTAAACTATTCATAAATGGAGAATATGTAGAATCTTCTTCTCAAACATTGTTCGAGGTGAAAAATCCAGCGACTCAGGAAATTATTGCAAAAGTTCACGAAGCTAGTTTTGAAGATGTGGATCGTGCTTGTGAAGCTGCACGTCAAGCTTTTGAAGAAGGTCCTTGGCGAACGATGCCACTATCGGAACGTTGTGCAAAAATTCGACGGATGGCAGAAATCATCATCGAACGCAAAGAAGAGTTAGCACGCTTAGAAGCATTAGACGTAGGGAAGCCTTACCAAGTAGCGTTAGAGCGTGAAATCCCACGGGCAGCAGAAAATTTAAAGTTTTTTGCGGATTTTATGGAACAGCAAGGTGGTGAGGTATATCCAATGGATGATGCGTATTTAAATTATACGCGTTATGAGCCAGTTGGAGTGGCTGCATTAATTACACCATGGAATTTACCATTTATGCTGACAACATGGAAGCTTGGGCCATGTTTAGCTTCAGGGAATACGGCAGTTATTAAACCAGCAGAAATTACTCCACTAACCGTATCGTTACTTGGGGAGATAGCACAACAGGCTGGCATTCCAGATGGGGTCGTTAATGTCGTGCATGGTTTTGGTGTTCAGTCGGCAGGAGAATTTATGACGACACATCCTGAAGTTGATTTAATTTCTTTTACGGGGGAAACAACAACAGGGAAAGCTATAATGAAAAATGGTGCAGATTCATTAAAAAAGGTATCGTTTGAATTAGGTGGAAAGGCAGCTAATATTATTTTTGAAGATGCCAATTTAGATAAGGCCATTCCTGTCTCCATTCAGGCAGCATTTATGAATTCGGGTCAAGTATGCTTAGCAGGATCACGTATTTTAGTGCAGCGTACTATTTTAGATGAATTCCTCTCACGCTTTAAAGAAGCGGCTGCAGCATTAGTTGTTGGCGATCCGCAAGATGCTAAAACAAATATGGGACCAGTCGTAAGTCAAGCCCATTACAACAAAGTAACTAGCTATTTAAGCATCGCTGAATATGAAAACTCTACGCTTATTTATGGTGGCAAACGTCCTGAATTACCAGCACATTTAAGTACTGGATATTACCTACAACCGACTATATATTTGCAGGAAAATGCTCAAGCACGTATTTGCCAAGAGGAAATTTTCGGGCCAATCGTGACGATTATTCCATTTGACACAGAAGCGGAAGCATTAGCGATTGCAAATGGCACAGAATATGGATTGAATGCAGTGGTCTGGACGGAAAATTTACAGCGTGCACATCGTATTTCACATGATGTGCGGGCGGGAACAATTTGGGTCAATTGCTGGTTTGTACGCGACTTACGTGCCCCGTTTGGCGGCTTTAAAAAGAGCGGCGTAGGGCGTGAAGGTGGTCACCATAGTCTAGAATTTTTCACCGAAGCAAAAAATATTTGTATTGCGTTAAAATAACACCCAAACAAAAAGTAAGGCAGACAACAACGGCATAGCCAAAAGTGTTAGATTATCTAACACTTTTTCTTTTTGTCCCAGCTTGTTAAAATAAACTCCGTTTTTCATGAATAAGAAAAAGCAGAGAGTAATTACTCTCTGCTTGCGTATGTTAATGATTAAAGGTCAATTGCTTTTACTTCGTCGATGTTTTCAAGTTGTGCAACGAATTTTAAATCTTCTTCTGTCACTACATTATCGATCGTTAGCATCATAACAGCTGTTCCGCCAACTTCAGCGCGTCCCACTTGCATCGTAGCGATGTTGATGTCTTTTTCAGCTAATTTGGTTGCCACACGTCCAATTGCACCTGGTTTATCTGTGTTTTTAATGTAAAGAAGGTGTCCTTCTGGTACAACGTCTACTACATAGTTTTCTACTTTTACAATACGTGCGCCAAGGCCATTTAGTAATGTACCAGCTACTGTATGTGTTTCATTTGCTGTTTTTACTTCAATCGTAATTAAGCTTGTGAAGCCTTTAGCAGTAGTTGTTTTATGCTCGTTAATTTTCATGCCGATACGTTCAGATAAGTAGCGAGCATTAACGTCATTGACATGGTTGCCGTGGTTTTTAGCTAGTAATCCTTTTAATGCATTAGAAGTTAAAGGACGTACGTCGTAATTTGCTACTTCACCAGCATAAGATAAGTTAATCTCTTTTACAGGCTCTACTGTAACTTGTGATAAGAATGAACCAAGTTTTTCAGCTAATTCAAAGAAAGGTTCTACTTGTGCAAGAAGTTCTTTTGGAATTGAAGGCATATTAACTGGGTTTGTTACTGTACCTGTTTTGTAGAATTTAATAATGTCATTAGAAACGTCAACGGCTACAGATTCTTGCGCCTCAATTGTAGATGCACCTAAGTGAGGTGTTGCAATCACTTGTGGTAAAGTTAGTAATTTATGATCAGTCGCTGGTTCAGAAACGAATACGTCTAGTGCTGCACCTGCTACTTTGCCTTCTACAATCGCATCATATAAATCGTCTTCATTGATGATACCACCACGTGCACAGTTAATGATACGTACGCCATCTTTCATCATAGCGAATTTTTCTTTGTTAATAAGGTTACGTGTTTCAGGAAGTAATGGTGTGTGTACTGTAATGAAATCAGCAGCAGCACAAATTTCTTCTACAGTAGATTTTGTTACACCTAATTCATTTGCACGTTCATCAGTTAAGAATGGATCATACGCCATAATATTCATACGTTGCCCTTTTGCACGGTAAGCTACTTCTACACCGATACGACCGAAGCCAACAACACCTAATGTTTTATTTTTAAGCTCAACCCCAACATATGATTTACGGTCCCATTTACCGTTTTTCAGTGTGTTGAAAGCTTGTGGAATGTGACGAGCAAGAGAAGTCATCATGGCGATTGTATGTTCAGCTGCAGAGTTTGTGTTACCATCTGGAGCATTGACTACGATAATACCATGCTCTGTTGCAGCAGCTAGGTCAATGTTGTCAACACCTACACCAGCACGTCCAATTAATTTTAAATTTTTTGCAGCTTCGATTACTTCACGTGTCACAGTAGTTTGAGAACGCACAAGTAATACGTCAATATCAGCGATTTTTGCAATTAACTCCTCTGGTGCTAGCCCAGTATCAATAATAACGTTTAAGTTTAAATCTTTTTCTTGGCGTAGTGGGAAAATACCATCTTCACTTAGTGGGTCAGCGATAAATACGTTAATAGTTTTTGTTGCAGTTGTCATTTGTAATTAGCTCCTTTTAAATAAAATTATTAGTGGTGTCTCTATGTGACAGTCCGGATTTTGTAATATTGCGGCATCTTACAGCATGCAAACAATCTCCTTTCTTTATTCGAAACAATATAAAAGCCCTCCACGCCTTACAAACACAGGTATTGTGTCGTAAGGGGCGAAAGGCTGAATAAATATAGGTTCGCGGTACCACCCTTAATCACTGAACGAAAGGATTTCGTTGCAGTCTTAGCTATATGCGTAACGTGCATGTGACGGATAGGCTTACTTTGACAGTTTCGGCTTATCTATTCGGGAGTGGAACTATATCGTAGAAATCACTGATTTACACCAACCATCAGCTCTCTTTGGATTTTCTTTCGACTAGCGTGTCTCCGTCGTTATATTTTTGTGTGATTAAATTTGATAACATCATAATCCTTATTGTTCACCTTTGTCAACAATAAATCGAAAAAAGATTAAAATTCCTCACTTCAAAAGTCTGAAAAATACCTAAAAACGAACTATATTAACTTTTTAATTTAATAATGTTCGTCTTTTTGTAGAGGACAATGTAAGCGCTAACGAATCTGTCAAGACAGGTGACATGGGGATTTCTAGAGAATGAAATGATAAAAAAACAATAAATAATTATTGGAATATAATAGATTATTTCCAATAAACTTTCTTTATTTTGATGCGGAAGGCGAACAATTTTGTGCTGAAACATTTTTTGCAAAGTAATAATAAGTTAGAAGGTAAAGCAACAACAAGAGAAGAATGTATGTAAAGAAAGCTGGATTTAGATTTTAGGGGGTGTGGGTATGAAATACGATGTAGCGATTGTTGGTGCTGGACTGGCTGGACTTGTTGCCGCCTGTGAATTAATAGATGCGAAGAAGCGTGTACTGTTAGTGGATCAGGAGCCTGAAAATTCGATGGGGGGACAGGCATTTTGGTCTTTTGGTGGCATCTTTTTAGTAAATTCACCAGAGCAAAAGAGGCTTGGCATTAAGGATAGTAAAGAGCTTGCATGGCAGGATTGGCTAGGGACTGCTGGTTTTGACCGATTGCAAGATGAGGATGCATGGGCTTACAAATGGGCACGAGCGTATGTAGATTTTGCTGCCGGAGAAAAATACGCTTGGCTTAAATCGTTCGGAATAAAGTTTTTCCCTGTTGTTGGTTGGGCTGAACGTGGGGGCTCATTAGCAGGTGGTCACGGTAATTCAGTTCCGCGTTTTCATATTGTCTGGGGAACAGGCCCAGGGATTGTAAAGCCATTTGCCGATAAAGTGAAAAAAGCGATTAAGGAAGGCTTGGTAGATTTTAAGCCGAGGCACCGTGTCGATGAATTTATACAAAAAGACGACAAAATTGCAGGAATAAGTGGCACAATTTTAGCAGAAAGCTTTGCCCAACGTGGAGAGCAAAGCTCGCGTCTTGGCATTGGTGCATTTTCCTATGAAGCAGATGCGGTTATTGTTGCAAGTGGTGGTATTGGTGCCAATATTGACTTAGTGCGCAAAAATTGGCCATCTCGACTTGGGGCACCACCAAAAAATATGGTATGTGGTGTACCAGCGTATGTAGACGGCCGAATGCTAGAAATTACTGAACATGTAGGTGGCCGTATCGTTAATCGTGATCGTATGTGGCATTATACAGAGGGATTGAAAAATTGGGATCCAATTTGGCCCAATCACGGTATTCGTATTTTACCAGGCCCTTCCTCCTTGTGGTTTGATGCCGAGGGAAATCGCTTTGGGACACCCAACTTTCCAGGGTTTGATACATTAAGTACATTAGAGGCTATTCAAAAAACAGGTTATGATTATTCATGGTTTATTTTAACGGAGAAAATTATTGAAAAGGAGTTTGCTTTATCGGGTTCAGAGCAAAATCCAGATTTAACAAATAGAAGCATCCCGCAGTTGCTGAAACGTATATTGCCTGGTCCACCTGCGCCGATTCAAGCATTCAAAAATCATGGTGAGGATTTTGTTATAGCGAACGATTTAAAGCAACTCGTCGATGGTATGAATAAGCTTGCAGGTAATGACTTGCTTGATTTTATGAAAATTAAGGAACAAATTCTAGCACGAGATCGCGAAATGGATAATAAATTTACGAAGGATGTCCAAGTGAATGCCATTTACGGAGCGAGAAATTATATTGGTGATAAGGTCGTGCGCGTTGCAAAGCCTCATAAAATGTTGGATACAAAAAATTGGCCATTAATTGCGGTGCGCTTAAATATTTTAACCCGTAAAACATTAGGGGGGTTACAAACCAATTTAGATGGGGCTGTAATTGGTATGGATGGTCAGCCAGTGCCAGGGTTATTTGCAGCTGGAGAAGTGAGTGGTTTCGGTGGCGGTGGGGTACACGGATACCGCGCGTTGGAAGGCACATTTGTTGGCGGATGTTTATTCACTGGACGGCAAGTAGGACGATATTTAGCCCGTGCCAGTCACTCACACAATTAGGGTATCTGCGGGAAGCACGAAATGTAAGCCGCTTGCGGCTTACAACGTGCCCGCAGTGCCAGTCACTCAAACAATTTAACGTTGAACTTGTGCAATTTTTGCGATTTGTTCTTCCACTTGCTCTTTTGTCCAGCCATTTTCTTCAACAAAGAAATTACGTTTTGCGCGTCGGCAATCATCTGAACAGCTGCGCATATAAAATGCCTCATGCTTTTCCTCGCATAGCATTAATTTATGACATTCCGGATTCGCGCAATTTGTATAACGCTCTGTTGGCTCTCCGGTAAAATAGTCTTTGCCAACAATCACATGCTCTACCTGATTAATCGGCACACTGCGACGGCGGTCAAAAACAAACATCTGTCCATCCCATAATTGTCCCTGAACTTCAGGGTCTTTAGCATACGTGGCAATGCCGCCATGTAATTGACCGACACTTTCACCATAGCCCTCACGCTTTAACCAACCAGAGAACTTTTCACAGCGAATGCCGCCTGTGCAATAAGTTAAAATATCTTTACCAGCAAAATCCTCTTTATGTTCCTCCATCCAAGCAGGAAGATCACGGAAGTTTTCAATATCTGGACGCACAGCATGACGGAAATGTCCTAAATCATATTCATAATCATTTCGGGCATCGATAATAACGGTATTATCTGCCTGCATACGCGTCATAAATTCCTTAGGTGTTAAATAATCGCCCGTTATTTCTAATGGGTTAATATCCTGTTCTAGCCCTAGGTGGACAATCTCTTTACGAGGACGTACATGCATTTTTTTAAAGGTATGTCCTTCTGCTTCATCGATTTTCCACATAATATCTTTAAAACGAGGATCTGCCTTCATATGATTCATATAGCGTTCAGTTTGCTCAACCGTACCAGATACTGTCCCGTTAATGCCCTCTAATCCTACTAAAATACGACCGAGTAAACCAAGTTCTTTACAGAATGCTAAATGCTCTGCTGCAAATGCTACAGGATCCTCGATAGCAACATATTTATAATAAAGTAATACACGAAAGTCCTTTTGTGTCACAAAAATACCCACCTTTAATTTCATTATTCGACATTAAATATAGCATAACAACAGCTATTTTGCGTAGAACAGAAGGAGTTTTCCAAAAAAAGACGAATAGTACATAGTGAATGACTATTCATATTTGGGGGTGTGGGACATGGAATTTTCAACAATTACATTAGAAAAATTAGAGCGTCGTGCAACATTAACACTCAATCGACCACAAGCTATGAATGCAATGGATGATGTGATGATGCGTGAATTAGCGGAGTGCTTTGAAGCATTACAGCAAGAACAGGAAATACAGGTATTAGTTATTCGCGGGGAAGGTAAAGTTTTTTCTGCGGGTGGGGATATTAAAGCAATGCTTGATCCTAATAAGCCGTTAAATATTGATGAGGCAATGGGCTATTTAACTCGTATTGTTAAGGCCTATTACCAACTACCAATGATTGTAATAGCAGCAGTTCATGGTGCTTCAGCGGGGTTAGGATTTAGTTTAACACTTGGTGCAGATATTATCGTTGCTTGTGAAAATAGCAAGCTGGCAATGAACTTTATCGGGATTGGCTTAATACCAGATGGTGGGGGTCATTTCTTTATGAAGGAAAGAATTGGTACCGTAAAGGCAAAACAAATGATTTGGGAAGGAAAAGTGCTAACAGCCGAGGAAGCACATAGCGTAGGCTTAATTGATTATGTTGCACCTGAAGGGTCGGTTTTTGCAGTGGCTGATCAGTTAGTAGGAAAGATGCTTGCTTCACCAATTGCGTCAATGATTATGACAAAAAGAATTTTGCATAGTCAGAATATGCCTCAATTAGAGAGCATTTTAGCGATGGAAGCTCAAGGGCAATCAGCTATGCGAAAAACGGCAGATCATTTAGAAGGCATTCATGCATTTGTTGAAAAAAGAACACCTGTCTTTGTAGGACAATAAGGCATTCCTGGAATTGAGGTATAGGTCACAGCTTAGCAAAGAACAGGCTGGATGGATAAAAGTACGATTGATGTTTTGATAACAATAGACTATACAACGTAAGCCCCGCCACGAACATTTCTGTAGCGAGACAACGAGATTCCGTTGCATGCATGATGCAAAAGAGAATGCTCGATGCTCGACCACAAAAAGCGAAGTGGCGGGGCTTACCTATTTTCAAAGATATAGCTAATTACAATGTGACATGCGTCATCAATTAAACATGGAATAATATTAATTTTCCAGAAGAGTTAACAAGGCGATGTGTTTTTTCCGCAACTCCCTTTTCTTCGATTTGCTGTTGACCGTTTACTTTTGCAGCTTCATCGTTTTCAAATGTCCAAGTTTCATCATACAAAGTTTCACCAGTTTTCTCAAAAGCTGTAAAACGATAATTATTCATACACAAACCCCACCCTTTACTAAATTATATCTCTATTATACATAGAAGAAATATAAACTTCACGGTATATCTAGCGAATATTTCGATAATTTACGAAAATTGTGGAAAATTTAGTACAACCTTAAGAAGAGCTGTAACATGAATTCGTTTCTCATATTGTAGGAAGTATGATAAAATAGAACAAATATTCGCTTTTGATTCATCCTTTCTGTAGATAGGCACAAATCTACAAAAAAATTAAAATCTAGACTTAATGATGAGATTCAATTTATTTATAGAGGTGATTAGATGTCCGCAATTCGTTTTTTCCATATGGCAGATTTACATTTAGATAGTCCTTTTAAAGGCTTATTTGGATTACCTGACAATAATCTTAAGAAAATTAGAGCAAGTACCTTTGAAGCATTTGATAAAATTATTCATAGGGCAATCGAAGAAAGACCAGATTTCTTGCTGATTGTTGGGGATATTTATGATGGAGAAAATCGTAGCTTACAGGCACAAAGACGTTTTCAAACAGCAATGGAAACACTTTTTGAGCATAACATCCCCGTTATTGTCAGCTATGGCAATCACGATCATTTACATGGTTCTTGGACACGCTTTGCCTTGCCAAGCAATGTCTACGAGTTACCAGCAGATACGAGTGTTGTGCAATTAAAAATTCGTGGTCAGCAGGTCAATATTTATGGCTTCAGCTATGGTCAGCGTCATGTAAAAGAAGCGATGATCCATCATTATCCAGTGGCGCAGGATCAGCATGCAATCCATATAGGTATGTTGCATGGCAGTGAAGCCAGTGATTCAACGCACGCGGTTTATGCACCATTTAAAAAAGAACAACTTCTTGCAAAAGGATATCATTATTGGGCGCTTGGCCATATTCATAAACGACAGTTATTACACAAAGAACCACCTATTGTTTATCCAGGCAATATTCAAAGCCGCCATCGTAATGAACAAGGTGTAAAAGGATTTTACGATGTAACCTTGTCACAAACCACAGCTAATTTAACATTTGTACCAACTTCTGCTGTTGTTTATAACGTCGTGGAAGTGGATTGTACAAATGTAATGCATGCTAACGAGTTACTGCAAAAATGCGAGGAGGCTATCGCCAACAATCGCATGGAATATGGTGCATCAGTTATTGACTTGCACTTACACCATATAGATGATGAAGCTGAAACATTATTTGAACATGCCACGATAGATGAATGGCTAGAAACTATTCGGGAAGCAGAGGATGGCATTGAACCGATGGGGTGGGTGCAAAAACTATTTATCCACAAAAGTATAGCTTCTTCTGAATCGACAGCTATAACAGAATCGGTCATAAGCGTTATGGATCAATGGGACATTACGGAGTGGAAGGATATTTTAAAGGATTTGTACCAACATGCGAGTGGTGCGAGATTTGTTGAACCTTTAACGGAACGAGAAATTGAGCATTTGAAGCTTGAGGCGCAGGCGTTATTAGCGGATGAAATTCAAAGGGTGTGAGAACTTTGTTGACGATACAGAAAATCCACATTTACGGCTTTGGTAAACATGAAAATATCACCATTTCCCTCCAAGATGGTGTGACCATTTTTTACGGTATGAATGAAGCTGGGAAAACGACAATCCAACAATTTATATTGCAGATGCTTTTTGGTTTTCCAACAAAGCAGCAAAGCCAGAGGAAATATGAGCCGAAGACATCACCGAAATTTGGCGGTCAGTTGACCATTCAACACCCAATATATGGTCAGTGTACAATTGAACGTGTAAAAGGAAAGGCAACGGGCGATGTCACAGTTTATACAGAAGATGGTACAAAGGGGCATGAGGAACTGTTAGCGAAGCTTTTGTATGGCTATTCACGCGCATCATTCGAAGCTATTTTTTCATTTTCCATTCATGAACTACAAGGCATCGAAAAAATGTCGGAGGATGAACTGACGCATTTATTGCTCGCATCGGGAACGACCGGTATTCACCAACTATCTGCACTTGAAAAGAAATTAGACAAAGATGCTGGCGAACTTTTTAAAAAATCTGGGAAGCTACCACTTATTAATCAAAAGATTGAACATTTAAAGCAGCTTGAAAAGACGATTAAAAAAGAACAGGCGACCATTCAGACCTTTGAAGCTAAGTCGCTCAAATTACAGCATCTCGAACACCAGTTAAAGGAATTATACAACCAGCAAAAAACATTGCAACATGAATGGCAACAACTTACTATCATGAAACAAGCGCTGCCACTTATTGAACAGCAAGATAAGCTACAGCAGTCACTGAATAGCAATGCACCTGTTCAATTCCCTCCAGAAGGGATTAGACGCTATGAACAGTTAAAAGATCGATTAACGCATGAAACGTTGCAACTGACGCAACTAGAGGACCAATATCAAGTTCTACAAAGTAAGCTACAATTGACTGCGGATGAACAGACCATTGAAGAAATGACAAGGCTGATGCATAAAGAAGCAACGTGGAATCAGCTTGTTGTTAAAGAACAGAACTTAAAGGACGAGCTATTTGTCTTACAGCAAGACATCGAAGCCCAGTTTCGTTTATTAGGTGTGCAAGAAAATGAAGCGCAAGCAATACTTCTTGAGGGAACTGTATCTTTACAACAAGAGGAACAATTTCAACGACACTTGACCGTATTAAGTACAACAGAAGAAGAGTTAAAGTTTTATTTAAAATCATTGGAGCAAATACATGAGGAATTAGATAGCATTACTAGACAGAAAAAGCAGCTTCAACAGGAGGCATTAACTGCTGAGGAAGAACATATTTTAGCACAGTGGCCCCAGAAAAAAAGGCGCTTGGAACAATTACGACATGTTCCGTTACAACGCTCGAAACCGAAGCAACCGATACTTTTTATCTATCTCGTGTTAGCTTTAAGTATTGTGGCAGTTGTTTATGGTGTTGTTGAAAAGAATTGGGCGGTCATTGTGATTGGAGCCATCTTAGGGTTATTATTCTTATTGTTTTTAAAACATGTTAAACAAGTGGAAGAAGAGCCGCTGGAGCGTAATAGCCACTTATTAAAAGAACTAGAGCAAGAAGAACACTTAGTTCAACAGTTGCTTGCGAAAAAACAGCGTCTTGAAGATCGGTGGATAGTAGCTAATGAACAACAGCGCGACAAAGAACGCCAATATGCACAGCTCGAACATAAAATTCAACAAGCTGAACAAACAAGCGCTGAAGCAAATCAAATGCTGGAAAACTTTTTGCGGCGTTTTCGTTTAGAAGGAAATGTGCCAAGGACTTTATTGCCGGAGTTGTTTATGCGCATTCGCACTGTACAGGAAATGGACGTAAAGCAAAGGAGCACATTCAAGCTTTTGCATGCGATACAAAATGAAAAAAACGAGCTTTATGAAGCGGTACAGCAAGTTTTAAAAAATGAATATAGTGAGCAGGAAATTTTTATGCATCTGCGTGCAAGCTATTTAGCGATTCAGCAGGCACAACAACAAATGTTGCAAACAACAGAACAAGTTGCCCAGCTACTATCAAAAAAGCAAGAGGTACAATCACTTTTGCAAAACTATGAATCACAAATCGCACAGTTATTTACTAGCGCAAACGTCAATTCAGAACACGCTTTTTATGAGATGTTTGAGCACTTTCAGCAGCAACAAAAACTACAGGCACAATTACAAACAATTCAAAATCAGTTGGCTTCTTTAGAAATACAGCAGCAAGAGCGTTTGCTAAATGGGGCACAACTTTACGAAAAAATACACGCATTAGAGGAAGAGCGTAATGCCCTTCAAGTAACAATTGATCAATGTCTAGAAGAACGAGCTACATTGCAGATTGAAAAAGAACAATTGCTCAATGATGAAAAATATGGACTATTGCTGCAACAATTTGAGCAAGAAAAAGCACTATTGCAACAACTGATAGAACAATGGGCTAGTAAAAAAATGTTGGCAACCGCAATTCATGAAACATTATTCCGCCTACGTGAGGAGAAATTGCCACATGTCCTTACGCAAGTAAATGCTATTTTCCACTCCTTAACAGCTGGTCGTTACGATAAGCTCTTTATTCATGAAGAAGGCTATTTCGAAGCACAAGCTGTTTCTGGATTACGCTATCATGTGGCAGAATTATCACAAGCCACAAAGGAGCAAGCTTATATTTCTCTGCGAATGGCACTTGCGAAAACCCTTGCAACTTCAGCACCATTCCCGTTTATTATGGATGATCCTTTTGTCCATTTTGATCGAAACCGTACAAACAAAATGGTACAATTAATGAAAGAAGTAGGATATGAACGTCAAATTTTATATTTTACTTGCCATGAAGGGATGCTCGAACTTTGGCAAAAAGAACAAATTGTCGATCTAGGAGCACTAGCAAATGAAAGGGGAGTGACGTCCACATGAAAGGTATTACGACGCTCCAAGTAGGAGAATCAGTTGATCAATTTTTATTAATTAAACAGTCGACAAAAGGGGTTACCACTGTAGGTAAGCCATTTATGTCACTATTACTACAAGATAAAAGTGGAGATATTGAGGCGAAACTATGGGACACAAACGAAGAGCATGAAAAAATGTATCATGCAGAGGCGATTGTCCATGTAGGTGGAGAAATTCACGACTATCGCGGGAAAAATCAATTACGTATTAAAACGATTCGTGTGGCAAAACCAGAGGAGGGAATTGCAGTAAATGATTTAGTTCCTTCTGCAGCTACTCCAAAAGAACAGCTTTACGAAGAATTAACGCAATTTTTCTTCGATATTAAAAATCCGAATATTTCTCGTATTACACGTGCAGCTATTAAAAAGCACCAGGATGCTATTTTAGTATATCCAGCAGCAACAAAAAACCATCATGATTATGCTTCTGGCTTGCTGGATCATATGGTATCGATGCTGAGACTAGGAAGAGCAATTGCTGATTTGTATCCAACGTTAAATCGTGATTTGTTATACGCGGGCATTATTTTACACGATATAGGTAAAGTTGTTGAATTATCTGGACCTGTGGCAACAATGTACACAGTGGAAGGGAATTTACTTGGTCATATTACCATTATGGTCAATGAAATAGCTAAAATCGCAAGTGAGCTTGAAATCGAAGGCGAAGAAGTGATGCTTTTACAACATTTAGTACTTTCACATCACGGGAAAGAAGAATGGGGCAGTCCGAAAAAACCGATGATTCAAGAAGCGGAAATCTTACATTATATTGATAATATTGATGCAAAAATGAATATGCTTACGCGAGCATTGGGTAAAACGGCTCCTGGAGAATTTACAGAGCGACTATTCCCACTCGATAATCGTTCGTTTTACAAGCCAAGTATTCAGTAAACAAAAAGGAAATAAAAAGGGTTACGCTTTATCAGCGTAACCCTTTTTTCTATCGACAAGCCACGATTATTTAGATTCTTTATCTGTAGATTCGTCTTTGCTTTTTTCTTCAGCTTTTTTAGCTGCTTCTTCAGCCGCTTTTGCTTGTTCTTCAGATGTTGTTGTAAATGATTGTAATGCATCTTTTAATTCTTTATCAGAAGTTTTAAAGTCTGCATCTTTTGCCATTTTTGCAACAATGTCTTTTAGCAATGTTTGAGCTTCACCAGATTGTGTTAATTTGTTAATCATTGTTGTACGAATTTTATCTTCTTCGTCTTTAAATGAGCCAACACCTTTTACATCGCGCTTTTCCGTAATTTCAATTACGTGATAGCCGTAGCTTGATTTAACTGGTTCACTTAATGTATTTAATGGAAGTGCATAAGCAGCGTCGTTGAACTCATCTACCATAGAGCCAACAGTAAACCAACCTAGCTCGCCGCCTTTTGCTGCAGAACCAGTATCAGTTGAGTATTCTTTTGCAACATCAGCAAAAGATGCCCCACCTTTAATTTTCTCAATAGCTTCTTTCGCAGTTTTTTCATCTGCTACAAGAATATGACGACCATTTAATTCTGTTTTCATTTGTTCATAATATTTTTTTACGTCTTCTTCTTTAATTGCTTTGTCTTTTAAAGCTTTTTCTTGAAGCAGTTGTACACGTAAAGAATCTTTAAAGCCTTGTTCCGTTAAGCCGTTCTCAGCAAGCGCTTGTGCAAAGCTATCACCAAATTGTGATTTCGTTGCGTCGTATTGTTCTTTAATTTCTTTATCAGTCACTTCATATTTGTCGGCTAATACTTTTTCTGTCACCATCTGTTGTAATACATAAGAGCCTGTTAAAGTCTTTGCTTTGTCGTTAAAATCAGATACTGAAATATCGCCTACTTTAGATGTAACTAACGCTTTATCAGCTCCACTACAAGCACCAAGAGCTAAAATTGAGGCTGCTAATGTTAAAGATAATACAGTCTTTTTCATATGGATATTCTCTCCTTACTTTCGTTTCGTCCATTTTTTACTATAACATAAACGTTTTAAAAACAAAATGGTTCCCCCTTGAGTATAGCCTAAATTTCAAATTTCAAAGCGCATAGGATATAGAAAAGAAAGGGGGTGAAGTTATGAGCAACGGAGGATACGGTGGTGGCGGTGGCTACGGCTCAGGCTTTGCTTTATTAGTTGTGTTATTTATTTTATTAATTATTGTTGGTGCAGCGTTCCTATACTAATTAATAAAAAGCCGAAAAGCTAAGGATATGTTTTTCCTTAGCTTTTCTTAGCAATATCTAGGCATTCGCACCGCACGCTTGGGTCGAGGCCAAAAGAATTTTGGCGTCACTTAAAGCCAATAGCTGTTTCAATGTTTTAAAAATAAAGACCCGCGTGCGGACGGGCGCGGATGCGGCTTCATTAGACTGCAAATAAAATTTCAACATAAAATGATACAAGTAAAATTGTAATAAGTATATTGATAGTTCGGAATATCTTTGGTTGGTTTTCTTCGGGAATTTCACGTCGCATGCACAATGCGTATGTCATGCGGTTAATTTGAAATAAATAGAATACCGAGAATAGAACTACAATCATTAATAGCAAGTCTATTCCTCCCCTCTTTCAGTATTATTAGCATATCAAAAAACTTCAATAAAACACAAGTACAAGCAAATCAATGAATCGTAGGTGGTACTAAAATTTCATAGCCCTTCGGTGTTTCTTCGATTTGGGCATCTTTAGGTGAATTTAATAAATATTTCACGTAAAGAATATCAATTAAACATAAACTGCAATGATACGCTAAAAGTAATGTTCCGTAATGTGTATAGGCAGGTAATAGCCATGTACCGATAACGATACTTGTATTTAACACAATAAAGGGTGCAAGCAATGCAAAAATATATCTAGTTTTTGATAAGGGCTCTCGAATACGCATGTGTAGTACAGGAATAACATAAAATTGGGTACGGATCCGTAATTTGAGATGCTGGCGTAAGTCAAATAATGCGAGAAAGTGAATATATTTATGGATAGGGTAAAGAGCAAGTACAGCAACCACGAATAGCCAGAATAAATGGTCAGTATAGTACTCATCATTGAATAAATTAAATGTCACATAGGACACTGAAAAGACAGATAGAAAGACGATTACAGCCATCATGATGATACGTGTGGTGCCATAATGATGTTCGAGGTTTAAAATTTTCCAGCAATGCATGTTTAATATCAACTCCATAATAGGGAAGGGTCCTATTTAATGTAAATTGATTTCTAACAGAATGCAAGAGAAAGGAGGTATTTCAGAAATGTTTCTGAAACGCCTCCTTTTTAACATACATTTATCCTTTTACAGTTGAACGTTCTTCTAACGTGTCAAAGGAATCACGGAAGTGTTGAAATGAGCGTTCAAAAATATCGATAAAGTCTTCACCATAAATATTACGAATAACAGCCATCACATCTAAAAATTCCGGGAAGCGACCATATAAGTCTTTTAACGCTAACGAGCCCTCAAGTACAGAATGATATGTGTTATGATAATTGCTATTCATTTCAATAATAAGGTCTGTCCCTGTTTCAGTGAGCTCTACATAAGTATTACGTTTGTCATCATCACGTTTCGAAAACTTTAGTAATCCACGTTCTTCTAGTTTTTTAGAGAAGTTAAAAGCGGTTGAAACGTGCATTACGCCAAATTTTGCTACATCTGAAATGGAAGCCCCTTTTAAATGATAGGAAATCCACAGTATATGGTACTCGTTAATGTTTAGATCATAAGGTTTAATCCACTGTTGCCAATCTTTTTCAACTGCTTTCCATAAGGCCTTTGATAACTGTGCAATTCTTTGACTGTAAAGCATCGCTTCTTTTTGCGTGTATAATTCCTCTGACAAAGCCATCACCTGCTGCTTTCTTTAACGTTTTAAAATTATTATAGCAATAAAGAAAAAAAGTTTAAAGTTAGAAAAATTAAAAAATTGAAAAGTGGTTAAAAAATAATATTTTGATGATTATTTTTGGTAAAAAAACGTGATTTTATTTCGGTTTATGAAACTTTATGCCTGTACTTTTTCTTGTGGTTTTTTCTTTTTGTCAGTAAATTGTGCAATGTTTTTCTCGATTTCGTTAATTGAATTCTGTAATGCTTCTATTTCTTGTTGTAAATTATTCTTTGTCGGTTCGATTTCTTGTGAGAAAGTAGTAATCGACTGTTTTAGATCATTTATTATTTGTGGTATATTATTTTTCGCTTCATTTGTTAATGTGCTAACGGATTGTTTCACGTTGTTAACTTGATATTTTACATCTTGAAGCTTTTCTTTTGCACTATCTGTGTTGGACAATAAAGTAGTGCGTAATTGTTGGCCTGATTGAGGTGTTGAAAAAAGGACCGCAATTGCCCCACCAATAATGCCTGTTGTTAATCCAAGTAAAAATGGTCTTGCTTTCATAATTAAGTACCCTCATTTCTATATTTGTTATCTTTCCCTCTATTAAACCATGAAATCTATAGAATCAAAAAGAAAAAAGAAGCTAAACGAGTGATTTTGCTTCACAGTTTAGCTTCTTCCCTTATATTTAGCCTTAAAACGTCTTACGTTCGGACCTGTCTTCATTGTTCGTTTAAAAAGTGTAGCAACAAGAACTATCTGCTGCTGTTATAGAGCTTGTGAAATTGCCGTGTTGAATTTAGAGCGTTTCACTAATTTTGCAACGATTGGATAGATAATCACAAAGGCTACAACGTTAAATGCAACAGCTGGTATGACAACACCAACAAATAACATTGTGAATGTTGCGCCAACGTTTGCGTTAAACACAAAGAGGGCAACGGATAAAAAGACTGTACCTGATAAAATGGTACCTAACCCAACTAAAATAGCTGATACAGCAAAATGACTCACGACTTTTTTCAGCACGACCAGTATTGCTAAAAACGCAAATCCAGTAACTGCTTTATCAATAATATTTGGGATAAAGCCTGCTGGGAAAGTTGTAAACAAACCGGATAGTACCCCTGTTGACAAGGAAAGTAAAAACGTTTCTTTTATTGTAGGGAACAATAAAATACCGATAAACATCATTGTTAACATGAAGTCAGGTTTCATGCCATTAACCATACCTGGTGTGACCACATAAAGGGCAGCACCGACACCAACTAAGAGTGCCATTAACACTAAATTTTTTGTATTCATTTCTAATCTCTCCTCAACTATGCTAATCTAGTTGTTTCCTAACGTGTCCTCTTGACCGTTAGCGAAACTTATTAGTGATTGTACGCTAAAATTGTTCGTTTGACAATAGCGTTCCATGTCCAATTGTAACCAGCATTCATGTATGCAAATTGTTTGCGTGCCTGGCACCAAAGAATGCACTAAAGATTCGCTTTAATGTTGTCGGCTACTTCTGTCAATTGCTCTGGCGTATATTTTTGTGTTTGCCAAATTAAGCCTAAGCCTTCTTTTTCGTCATAACGCGGAATAAAATGTAAGTGGTAGTGGAAAACAGTTTGTCCAGCTGCTGCACCATTGTTATTAATAGTATTCATGCCAATTGGGTTAAATGCTGCTTTAATGGCATTGGCTAGCTTAGGTGCGACCGCATATAAATTACGCGCTACATCTTCAGGCATTTCAAATAGGTCTTGGCAGTGCTGTTTAGGTATTAATAAAGTATGACCTTTTGCAACAGGTGCAATGTCCGTGAATGCATAGACATGTTCATCTTCATATACTTTTGTGCTTGGAATTGTTCCATCAATGATTTTGCAAAATAGGCAATCGCTCATTCGTAAAATCCCCCTTATTTAATATGTAAGTTTATTCTATCATACTCATAACTGAATCATTTGCTAATTTTTGATAAAATAATAACTAGAAGAGGAGTGAGGGTATGTCGGTATTAGAAGTGCAACATGTGACAGGTGGTTATACGAAAAAGCCTGTGATTAGAGATTTGTCATTTACAATAGGTAAAGGAGAACTTGTCGGGCTAATAGGTTTAAATGGTGCAGGTAAAAGTACGACCATTAAACATATCATAGGTACAATGCTCCCAAAGGAAGGCGACATTCGTCTAAATGGCGTAACGTTAAAAGAAAACACGGACAAGTATCGAACAGCATTTTCATATATTCCTGAAACACCAGTTTTATATGATGAGTTAACATTGCGTGAACATTTGGCATTAACCGCGATGGCCTATGGTTTAGATGAGGCTACACTCGCGGCCCGTTCTGAACTATTGTTAAAAGAATTTCGAATGGAAAAGCGTTTAAACTGGTTTCCATCGCATTTCTCTAAAGGGATGCGACAAAAAGTAATGATTATGTGTGCGTTTTTAGTTAATCCAAGCCTCTATATTATAGATGAGCCGTTTGTTGGGCTCGACCCGCTTGGTATTCAATCATTGCTAAATCAAATGGATACAAAGAAAAAAGAGGGGGCATCGATTTTAATGTCCACGCACATTTTATCGACGGCCGAAAAACATTGTGACCGCATTATCTTATTGCATGAAGGAAGAGTGCGAGCGCAAGGAACGATGGCTGATTTACGTAAAGCATTTGCAATGCCTCATGCAACGTTAGATGACCTCTATATTGCTATGACGAAGGAGCGGGACCATGAAGAACATGCGTGATGTATGGTCCTCGCGCTTCATGCACTATATCAGTGAAGTACAAAAATATATGCAGTTTATTTTCACTGGACATATAGCGATTGTACTTGTATTTCTTGTTGGCGCTGGGGGCTATCAATATAGTGAATGGTTGAAAATCGTTGAAACAGATTTTCCGGCGGAAGGGCTCATTGCTTTAATAATCGGTATACTATTAGCATTTAGCCGCCCAACAACATTATTGCGCGAGCCTGACCAAGTATATTTATTGCCATTAGAATCAAAAATGTCACAGTATTTTAAAAAGGCGCTAGCGTGGACATTTTGGTCACAAGTTTGGATTGTGGCAATTGTTTATATCATTAGTATTCCGTTAATAAAAGCTGTCACAGAATTAACAACCTTTAATATTTGGTCAATATTTTTCATTGTCATCGCCTTGAAATTTGTAAGTGTGCAGGGAGAATTTAGTTATCGTTATAGTGAACGTGGTCACTACATATGGGTCGATCGATTAGTACGCGCTATCGTATGTGGTGTAACCGTCTATATGGGGCTTCAAATGCAGCTTCTTTTAGCACTCCTTGTGGCGGTCATCGGATATGTCTATGTATGGGTGTTTCGTAAAAAATGTGCGAATGAGCCTGTACCATATGAACATTTTGTAAAACTAGAACAAAATCGCATGATGAGTTTCTACCGTTTTGCAAATTATTTCACAGATGTACCCCATCTGCATGGAAGTATTCGACGGAGAGCGTGGCTTGACTGGTTTTACAATTTTATTCCCTACCAAAAGGGCAATGCTCAAAAGTATTTAGTGTTCCGTACGTTTATTCGTACAGACGATCATTTTTATTTATGGCTTCGCTTAACGGTTATCTCAGCCGTAATTGCAGCCTTTGTCAATATCCCAGTGGTAACATGGATTGTGGCGGGTGCACTTAGCTTTGCGACGACGGTTCAGCTAAAGCAAGCTTTAATAGCTAGCGGAGAATTCCGTATGGACATGCTGTATCCATTGCCAGAAAATGCACGTAAAGTTGCCGTTCAGCAACTAGTGCGCCTGACTATGATTGCCCAAGCTGTCATTGTTGGTCTTTGTGGCGTGACACAGCCGATGTTTTATGTGACACCAATCATTATCTTTGTAATAAGTGAATTGACTGCCAAGATGTCTAAGTCTTAAAAAAGGATGTTTGTTTGTGGCAATGTTAAAAAGCTCATTTTCCTATTTTTCGTAGGTAAAATGAGCTTTTTGTTTATTTTACATATTGATATTCGAGCGCAGCGTTTAACATAACTTTTGCTGCGACAAGCATACCTTTTTCATCAATATCAAATTTTGGATGATGATGTGGTGCATATTCAGTTGGAGCCGCTCCTGTGAAGAAAAATGTCCCTGGCTTTTCCTCTAAGTAGTAAGCGAAATCTTCACCGCCCATTGTAGCTGGTATTTCAACAACATCGCAAATATCTTGCGCGATATCTCGAACAAAATATGTTTCTTTTTCATGATTGACAATTGCTGGATAGCCTCGACGGTAATCAAGTTCTATCGTGCAATCTTGAGCAATTTCAGTGCCATGTACAACCCGTTTAAATTCACGTTCCATCGTTTCACGTACCTCTTTGTCAAAAGTACGGATTGTTCCATTTAAATAGGCTGTATCTGCAATAATGTTATCAGCATTCGAAGCAACGAATGAGCCAACTGTAAGAACTGCTGACTCAGTTGGCGCTACACGGCGTGCCACAAGTTGTTGCAAGTTCATAACAAGTTGGGAGCCAATCACAATAGCGTCTTTTGTTTGATGAGGGTGTGCGCCATGGCCACCTTTACCTTGAATTTTCAGTTCAAAACTATCAACTGCCGCCATTAATGGACCAACCCGGTAGCCAATCATACCTGTTGGATGATTGGATGATAGGTGTGTTCCAAATATAGCATCAACCCCGTTCAGTGCACCTGCTTGTACCATACCGATAGCACCACCTGGATCGGCTTCTTCAGCATGTTGATGAATCAGCACATATTCTCCTGCTAAGTCATCGCGCATTTCCCATAAAAGTTTTCCTATGATTAATAATGTAGCGGTATGCCCATCATGACCACAAGCATGCATAACACCAGCTACTGTCGATTTGTAAGGGACGTCCTTTTCATCTTGGATAGGAAGTGCATCAAAATCTGCACGTAAGGCAATTCTTTTACCAGGTTTGTTCCCTTTAATGCGCGCGATAAGTCCGTAGCCGCTAACATTTGGTTCAACAGGGACACCAAGCTTTTGATAATATTGAATAATATAATTGGCTGTTTCTTGTTCTTGGAAGCTTAGCTCTGGATGCATATGTAGATGGCGGCGAATCGCCACCATTTCTTCAAAATGAGCATCAATTTTTTCAAGTAATTGTTGATTCATAAATAAGTGCTCCTTTTAAAAATTAAGCCTCTTCTTCTTCTTGAGGGGCAACGCTATATGTTGAAACATAGGAAGCGGCAGAAAAAATATTTTGTTGTCGCACGCCAGTCGGCTCTTCACGTTGGGCATGAGCTGTTTTATAGGCTTGTGAGCTTTTCCATGCTTCAAATGAGTGTGGTCCATTCCATTGTGTCATGACAATATACGTGTCACCATTCAATGGACGTAGTAGTCGGAACGCCACAAAACCAGGCTCGTCCTCAATTGCCCGTGCGCGATTTAAAAAACGATGTTCAAATACAGGACGACCTTCATCAGTAACGGGAATATTGTTGAAGACAAAGAAGCCGCGTTCTTCTAATTCGTTTACAGAATCCAATACTTCGAATTTACGTGGGGTTGCAAAAACAGATTTTCCTTCCGTTTCATGTATAAGCACAGAATTTCCTTCTCCATGCAATAAAATCATATGCTCATCAGGGTACTTATTTTTCACCTGTTCCATAAATTCTCCTGTGCCAGAAGTTAAATAAATATACATTATTTTGCCCTCCTTATGAATAGCTAAAATTGCGTGATTAACTCCATTTAAGTGCAAGTCGAACGCTTTGTCAAAAAAGAAGGCGCGTAGAAAGAACAATTTTATGACATTTCATGAGGAAAACTATACAATAGCAGAGGAAGCGTTTACTATTGAAAACGGATATCAATAATAATGGAATAAACAAGTGATTTTTTAAGATTTGAATTTCATCGAGGGGAAGGAAATAATCAATGACAACACTTTTTAATGATACACTTCTACGTGCTGCACGAGGAGAAAGGACTGAACATACACCAGTCTGGTATATGCGACAGGCAGGTCGTTCTCAGCCAGAATATCGTGCAATTAAAGAAAAATATTCATTAGAGGAAATTACACATCAACCTGAGCTTTGTGCGTATGTAACACGTTTACCGGTAGAAAACTACAATGTGGACGCTGCAATTTTATATAAAGATATCGTAACGCCACTACCAGGTATCGGGATAGATGTAAAAATTAAAGCGGGTGTAGGCCCAGTTATTTCTAATCCAATTCGCTCAGTAGCAGATGTAGAAAAATTAGGTGAGTTCAATGCAAAGGAACATACACCTTTCGTATTAGAGACAATAAAATTACTAACAGAAGAACAGCTTAATGTACCATTAATTGGATTTGCAGGAGCGCCATTTACATTAGCGAGCTATATGATTGAAGGTGGACCTTCTAAAAACTATAATAAAACAAAATCATTTATGGTTTCAGAACCACAAGCATGGTTTGCGTTAATGGATAAATTAGCAGATATGATTATTGCGGACGTTTCTGCACAAGTAGAAGCAGGTGCTAAAGCGATTCAAGTATTTGACTCATGGGTAGGTGCTTTAAGTGTTGAAGATTATCATGTCTTTATTAAACCAGTTATGACACGTATTTTCGGCGAGTTAAAAAAAGAAAATGTACCACTTATTCAATTCGGTGTAGGTGCAAGCCATTTAGTAAAAGAGTGGAATGATTTACCAATCGACGTAGTAGGCTTAGATTGGCGCTTACCGATTAAAGAAGCGCGTGCAAAAGGTATAACAAAACCAGTACAAGGAAACTTAGATCCTTCATTATTACTTGCTGATTGGTCAGTAATTGAAAAACGTACAAAAGATATTATCGATCAAGGCTTAGAGGTGCCAGGTCATATCTTTAATTTAGGCCATGGAGTATTCCCAGAGGTTGATCCAGCCGTATTAAAACGTTTAACAACACTTATTCATGAATATAGTGCCCAACAAATTCAAGCACGTTCATAAATATCAATAGTGAAAAAGAGCACATTTTAAATCACACAATTACACTTTATTATGGTGTAGTTGGTGCTAGCGTATAGAAATCAGACAAAAAATATAGTTTAACTATTATTTAGAGGTGAAAAGGACTATGAAAAAAGTTAAAGGTTTATTAGTGATGGCATATGGTACACCCTATAAAGAAGAAGATATTGAACCGTACTACACACATATTCGTCATGGACGTAAACCGTCTGACGAGCATTTAGAAGATTTACGCAGTCGCTATGAGGCAATTGGTGGTTTATCACCACTGGCTGCTGCAACAGAAGCACAGGCTGAAGCTTTGTGTGCACGTTTAAATGAAGTGCAAGATGAAGTAGAATACAAGTTATTTATTGGTTTAAAGCATATTCATCCGTTTATTGAGGATGCAGTGGAGGAAATGGTCGCTGCGGGCATTAAAGAAGCCGTATCAATCGTCTTAGCACCACATTTTTCAACATTCTCTATTAAATCATACAATGGCCGCGCAGCGGAAACAGCAGGTGACCGCCTAACAATTACGTCTGTTGAGTCTTGGTATGATGAGCCTAAGTTTATTGAATATTGGAAGGGGAAAGTGAACGAAACATTTGATGCTATGTCTGCTGAAGAACGCGAGAAGGCTTGCTTAATCGTATCAGCGCATTCACTTCCAGTAAAAATTAAAGAACTAGGCGATCCTTACGAAGACCAATTAATTGAAACAGCTCGCCTAATTCAAGAAGCGACGGGTGTGAAAAATGTAGAAGTCGGCTGGCAATCAGCAGGACAAACACCAGAGCCATGGTTTGGTCCAGATGTGCAAGATTTAACACGTGATCTTTATGAGCAAAAGGGGTACCGTTCATTTGTTTACACACCAGTAGGATTTGTAACAGAACATTTAGAGGTACTTTATGATAACGATTATGAATGTAAAGTGGTTTGCGATGAGTTAGGTGCTAACTATTATCGTCCTGCAATGCCAAATACACATCCATTATTTATTGATGCGATGGTAGATGCCATTCATAAAAAATTAAGCTAAGCGAAAAGAAAGTGATGATGTTGGTGACTCAAAAAAGACGAAAGGTAGTTGTTGTTGGCGGTGGTATTACAGGCCTTACAGCTGCGTTCTATATGCAAAAACAAGCGCGTACAAAAGAATTGCCGGTAGATATCGTACTTGTCGAGTCGTCATTACGTCTTGGCGGAAAAATCCAAACGCTTAGAAAAGACGGCTTTATTATCGAGCGTGGACCAGAATCCTTTTTCGATCGTGAAAATCATGTACAAGCACTGGCAAAAGAGCTTAGTATTGAACATGAGATGATTACCGGAGATTCAGGACCGACTTATGTAGCTGTAGGAAGTAAATTGTACCCTATTCCGAGCAGTCTGATGTCAGGAGCAACGCCACATATCTCGTCATTCATTACATCTGGTTTGTTTTCACTTAGTGGGAAAATTCGTGCAGCGGGAGATTTTATTCTCCCGCGTTCTGCACGGGATGACGACCAGCCATTAGGGGAGTTTTTTCGAAGAAGATTTGGCGCAGAGGTTGTAGAAAACCTAGTGGAACCTTTACTTGCAGGAACATTTGCAGGGGATATTGAACAGCTAAGTATGCGCTCTATTTTTCCACAGCTTTACGAATTGGAGCAAAAATATCGTAGTTTACTTTTCGGGATGAAGAAATCAGGGACAAATTTTCTAAGTTACAATCAGATAACGAAGGATAAGGGAATTTTTCAAACCTTTGAAAATGGGCTTGAGACACTTATCGAAAAGTTAGAAGAATCTCTACTTCCAGGGACAGTCATGAAAGGTGCGAAAGTAGAACAAATTGATCATGGTAAAGATGGTGCTGTGCAAGTCGTACTAAATAATTTTTCACATATAACAGCAGATGCAATTATTATCGCAACGCCATTTAATGTGGCACAAAAAATGTTTAGTAAGCATCAGCTCTTGACTGAGTTAAATACGATGAAAGCCGCAACTATTGCTACAGTGACGATGGCATTTAAAAAAGAGCAACTTGGAGACTTAGATGCACTTTCGTTTTTTGTCTCTAGAAATAGTGATTTTTCAATAACATCTTGTACGTGGATTAATCGAAAATGGCCGAATACTACCCCTGAAGGCTATGTATTATTACGTAGTTATATTGGTCGTGTCGGTGATGAAACAATAGTTGCCTTATCTGATTCAGAGATTGAAAAGACAGTATTACAAGACTTAAAGAATACAATAGGGCTAGACGGTGAACCCGTGACAACCGTTGTCTCTCGTTGGAAAAACGCTATGCCACAATATACTGTTGGACATGAAGCGAAAATTGCTCGTGTAAAGGAAGAACTTTATCAACACTTTCCAACAGTAAAACTTGCAGGTAGCTCTTTTGAGGGGATTTCAATTCCAGAGTGTGTAGAGCAAGGCTGTAAAGTGGCAAATGAAGTTTTAAGTGATATGTTTAAACAGTAAAAGAGTAGTGCAAATTTACATTTGTACTACTTTTTTTGATAGGATTTTTTTAAGTATTTGTTTAAGTAATGATAGTAGCAATCATTGAAAGCACTTTTTTGTTCTTCACAGTGTTGGATTACTTAAATGTTGAAATAAAGAAAGGGCGCTTTAAAATTAGCATGGCAATTTTAAGGCGCCAAATAATTAGTGTTTATTGAAAAGAAACTGCAATGTTAATCAGGATGGGAGCACAATGGATTAGTAGATTTCCATCTTTCTTAAAAGTAATAGGAGTTGTTGAACATAGAATAGACTATGTCTAGCGATTAAGAAATTCTGTGGCATGACCAAACAATACCACCGGAGTTAGCGCCCCCTAAGGTCAATGCAATGCTTAAGCCATTTGCATCATAAAATAAATCAATCAAATCGCCTGCATTCAAATTGACTTCTCCTGCTAATGTTACAGTACCATTACCGAGAACTGCTCTAATAGTTAATAGGGTAACAGCTAAATTTAATACTGGGAATAAACCGTTTATTAAATTAGTTGTAGTATTTCTACGAATTGTAAATGAGGGGTTAACACCTGCACCAATGCCAAGACTGATGGCAGCTACTGTTGAGTAGTTGATAGTTGCTTCAAAGCAATATCTTCCAGTTGTTGGGACTGTGAATATACCAGTTGTTGGGTTAAATGCTGGTGTTGTGAAATAAGGTGAAGCTACACTCCAGTTAGTTAAAGTAGTAGAGTTACTAACCGCTAGAGTATTTAAAAATGCAGAGAAGCCTTCTGTAAAAGCTGGCCCAGTAGGTCCTGTTGGCCCTGTTGCACCAGTAGGTCCCATCGGTCCGATAGCACCTGTCGCGCCGGTTGCACCAGTAGGTCCTGTTGGTCCAATAGCGCCGGTAGCGCCAGTGATACCCGTCGCACCAGTAGGACCGGTAGCTCCACGGTCTCCTTCTTCACCAGTAGGTCCCGTCGGTCCACGAGCCCCAGTGATGCCCGTCGCGCCCGTAGGTCCTGTTGGTCCGATAGCGCCAGTGATGCCAGTGGCCCCAGTATGTCCGGTAGCGCCAGTGATGCCCGTCGCACCAGTAGGTCCGATTGGCCCAATATCGCCTGTAGCGCCAGTGATGCCCGTTGCGCCCGTAGGTCCGATTGGCCCGATGTCGCCTGTAGCACCAGTGATGCCCGTCACGCCCGTAGGTCCGATTGGCCCGATGTCGCCTGTAGCACCAGTGATGCCCGTCACGCCCGTAGGTCCGATTGGCCCAATATCGCCTGTAGCGCCCGTGATGCCCGTAGCGCCCGTAGGTCCGGTCGGCCCGATATCGCCTGTAGTGCCCGTGATGCCCGTCGCACCCGTAGGTCCGGTCGGCCCAATATCGCCTGTAGCACCAGTGATGCCCGTCGCACCAGTAGATCCGGTCGGCCCAATATCGCCCGTCGCGCCCGTGATGCCCGTCGCACCAGTAGATCCGGTCGGCCCAATATCGCCAGTCGCGCCAGTGATGCCCATCGCGCCCGTAGGTCCGATTGGCCCAATATCGCCAGTCGCGCCCGTGATGCCCGTCGCACCAGTAGGTCCGATTGGCCCAATATCGCCTGTAGCGCCCGTGATGCCCGTCGCGCCCGTAGGTCCTGTTGGTCCGATAGCGCCCGTGATGCCAGTGGCCCCAGTAGGTCCGGTAGCGCCCGTGATGCCCGTCGCACCAGTAGGTCCGATTGGCCCAATATCGCCAGTCGCGCCCGTGATGCCCGTCGCACCAGTAGATCCGGTCGGCCCAATATCGCCAGTCGCGCCAGTGATGCCCGTCGCACCAGTAGATCCGGTCGGCCCAATATCGCCAGTCGCGCCCGTGATGCCCATCGCGCCCGTAGGTCCGATTGGCCCAATATCGCCTGTAGCGCCCGTGATGCCCGTCGCACCCGTAGGTCCGATTGGCCCAATATCGCCAGTCGCGCCCGTAGGTCCTGTTGGTCCGATAGCGCCCGTGATGCCCGTCGCACCCGTAGGTCCGATTGGCCCAATATCGCCTGTAGCGCCCGTGATGCCCGTCGCACCCGTAGGTCCGATTGGCCCAATATCGCCTGTAGCGCCAGTGATGCCCGTCGCGCCCGTAGGTCCGGTCGGCCCGATATCGCCTGTAGCGCCCGTGATGCCCATCGCGCCCGTCGCGCCAGTTGGCCCAATATCGCCCGTAGCACCAGTGATGCCCGTAGCGCCAGTAGCCCCAGTAGCGCCAGTAGCCCCAGTAGCGCCCGTAGGTCCGGTTGGTCCAGTCGTCCCTGTTGTACCAGTAGGTTTAACAGGCCAAATAGAACAGTTTTGCTCTGGTCTATTAATGCAACGGCATGGATAACTATTACATCTCTTGCAAATGTTATTTAAAATAAAATCGTGGAAATTCATTTATTCACCTCCTCTCTCAAATATCCTATTCATAAAAATGATAGAGGAAGTGGACGGTTAACTACTTTGCTTATTCATATAAGCATTATAAATTGTGTACTAGCTAATCACTATGATCTTATAGGGGAAGCACCTTAGGAGAGAAAGAAGACTTTCTTATAAGAATTGCATTTCCTGATTTTCATAAAGTTTAATAGTAATCTAAGCGTTGTCATTCATCTTTTTTAACAATTGCTCAAAGTAAGTTTTGTTGTGTAAGATTTTTTCATCGTTCGGTAAGTAGCCTCGTGCCAATTCATTATGGGTATTGGCTAATTCGTATTGTTGTAAACGGTCATAGAGGACGCAAAGTTGTATATGAGGTAACCACGTGGTAAAAGTTGTATTTAGAAATGGAGCGTTTGGTTTTGTTTTTATTGTCAATGCTTGTTCATACCAAAAGATTGCCTCCTGATTTTTCCCTTGCTCCATAAAATGATGGCCAAGCCTACAGCATGCCTCTGGACGTGGGATGTCATATTCAAAGCTTCTTAAAATAGAACTTACATTATTTTCTTTATCATTTAAAGTCGAGTAACAATCTGCTAGTTTAAAACAGGATTGAATATTATCTTCTACCCAACCACGTTTTGATGTTAAAAAAAGTTCATAGTAAAAGATTGCATCCTCAATTTCATTATGATCTAGTAATTCATTGGCATAATAAAATGTGTCACGTGGAGTTAATGCTTCACCTGATTGAAGGAGTTTTCTATAAATGGTAATATTCCGCTGGTGGTCATGATGAAGTGGTAAGTGGCTAATAGCGACATCACTTTCGTAAAGATGTCCACTAACCTCTAAATATTCATGAACTGCACCAATCCATTGAAATTGCTTATCTCTTTTAACTAATCGATATCTTCTTAAAAGAGAGTTCACTTTTCCTTCAGCATCAAAGCTTAAATAATAATTCATCGAGACAGCATCAATTTCAGGGGCTAAAGATTCCTTTAAGGCTTTAAATTTCTCCTGATCTTCCGCCAATAACACATCATCAGCGTCTAACCAAAGAATATAGTCCTGTGTAGCTTGTTGGAATGAAAAATTTCGCGCTTGGGCAAAATGATGCACCCACTCAAATTCAAAAATACGATCAGTAAACTGTTTTACAATTTTCTTTGTATTGTCGCTGGAGCCAGTATCAACTATATTTATTTCATCCACTAAATCTTTTACTGATTCAAGACATCTGGCAATAACATCTTCTTCATTTTTCACAATCATACATAAACTAATGGTTACCATAATGTGATTCCTCCTTACGATAATCTTTGTAGTATATGTGTTAATAGGCATTTTTGCGATGCTTAAGTCTTTTGCTATTGATAGTAAAGACGCGCTGTTATCGGCTGGGAATGTGTCATAAATTTACCTTTCAAGTTTCACGCAGATTTCACAAATGTGAAGTATAGTTAGAGGGCAGAGGTGATGATTTTGAAAAAATGGGCATTCTTCATTTTTTCTTTTATACAAATTATTTGGTTAGCAGGGTGTACAGAGAAATCTTTTGAGCCAATTGAACGTAATCAGCATTTTATAGCGTCTCTCAATATTCAAGAACCATCGCTTGATTTTATTGATGATCAGGGTGGAGTTTTTGCATCTTGGACATTTGACAAAGCGTATACAGGCGCAATACTCCTCGATAAGGACCAAATTTTACTATATGGTCATCAATTAGATGAAATAGATGTTTTTGCACTTTCAACAGGTAAAAAGCTCTATTCAAAAAAAGTAGATATTGGCACGACCAATGTGTATTATGCGCCGAAGTTCAAACAATTTTTTGTTACGAATAGTAAGATGAATACAGTGACAAGCTTTGATGTGGAAGGAAATGAACTTGCTTCACAGCGGCTTGGCAATTATCCGATGTCGATGGCAACGTATAAAGATAAGCTTTATGTGGTGAACTATAAAGACACGAAACTATCAGTGTTATCCATTAAAGATTTAACGATAGAACAACAGTGGCCAATAGAAAAATCGTCACATGGTATTGTCATTATTGAAGAGACAAATGAGTTATGGATTGGTGGACACGGTGAAGGAAGCAAACCGAATAGTTCGGTGAAACGTTATGATCTTACAACAGGTGCTGTTCATGGTGAAATAGAAATGCCTTTAATGCCAGTAGGTTTAACAAAGACGAAAGATAATGTGTTAGTGGTCAGCCATGGTCATAATGAATTATATGTCGTTGATTTTAATGGTACAGTGAAATGGCATAAAGAGGTAGGGGCCAACCCATTTGTTGTAAATCAGTTTAAGAATAATATTGTTGTAGCTGGCTATGACGACCACACATTATATTTTATAAAAGACGGTCAGGTACAAAAAACAGTTGATGTTGGTAAAGGTGCATTTCAACTGTTAGTAAGGGAGGAAGAAAAGTGACAACAGTATTAATTGTTGATGATGAGCAAGATATGCGTAATTTAATCGAGATGATGCTCAATAATTCCAAGTTCGAGACCTTTACAGCTGCAAATGGAACGGAGGCGTACGATATTATTGTGCGGGAAAAAATCGACTTAGTTCTATTAGATGTAATGATGCCACATGAAGATGGTTTTACAGTTTGTCAAAGTATTCGTGCGATGTCGAATGTTCCTGTAATTTTCTTAACGGCACGAGATGCGAATGAGGATAAAGTAAAGGGGCTGACACTCGGTGGAGATGATTATATCGTAAAGCCGTTTACAAATGATGAACTAGTGGCACGAATGCATGCTGTATTAAGAAGAAGCGGTTCCAATATAACCGATTTGCAGCAAAAAATTGTTGTCTTTGGGTCCATTAAATTAGATGAGATTTCTCGGAAAGTTTCAGTTGAAGGGAAAGTAATCCCGTTAACTTTAAAGGAATTTGAATTATTACATTTATTTATGAAAAATCCAGGCAATGCCTATTCACGTGAACAATTGTTAGAGCGTATTTGGGATATAGATTATTTAGGGGGAACAAGAACGGTTGATACCCATATAAAAACATTACGCTTGAAGCTTGGAAAGGAAGCGGCAGGGTATATTCAAACCGTTTGGGGAGTAGGCTACCGCTTTGACCCTGGCGAATGAAAAAGATTTCCACACGTATTTGGCTACTAATATTTGCATTTTTGATTATTACAGTTGTTTTTATGTACGTACTGACTGATTTTTTATATGAACAGCTTTATGTGGAAGATACAGAAAGCATGATGATCGAGGTCGGTACAAAGTTACAAACAATGTATACGAGTGGCAAAGTGACAGATGAATTTATTGCTGATATTGAACATTATAATAATTATTCTAATTTAAATATTTTTGCTGTTAGAAATCCACGTGAGCTTAGTGCATGTGTTCCGTTTGATATTGATTATGAAACATTGATAGGTGCAGAAGAACGAGAACAATTGCTAGAAGGTAATTATGTGCAAAAGATTGGCTATGAGCCTCGGTTCGATCGACAACTTATTTCAGTTGTACTGCCTTTAGTAGATCAAAACAGGTTAGAGGGCATTATTTATATTTACTTCCCATTAGCAAAAATCAGTGAGTTAGCAAGTCAAGAAGTCATTTTCTTATTTTTGAGCGCATTTGTCTTTTTGATTGTGATGAGCTTCTTTGTATATAAAGGTATTCAACGTATTATGCGTCCATTAAATAACTTACAAATAGCGGTGGAGCAAATGTCGTATGGTCATTATGAAACACGAGTGCCGGTTAAATCTAGTGATGAAATAGGTAAACTATCCAGCACTTTTAACGGTATGGCGGAGGCTATACAACGTGAAGATGAAGTACAAAAAACATTTTTAGCAACTGTTTCTCATGAATTACGAACACCTATTAGCTATGTAAAAGGGTATAGTGAAGCAATGCAAAATGGTATTATTGCAGAAGAGCAAAAACAAGAGACTATTCAGTTGATCGTGCGAGAAGCAAATCGTATGGAACGTTTAACAAATGAGCTTCTTCAACTTGCTCGGATGGAAAACGAACAGAAGGATATTGCCCTTTATCCGATTCCACTTGCAGAAACATTACGAGAAGTACGAAAAATTTTAATGCATCAAGCTCAAAAAAAGAATATTACGTTGCATCTTAATGTAGATGATGAACTAATTGTCAAAGCGGATGAAGTGAAGCTTAAGCAAATATTTATTAACATTATCGAAAATGCTATTAATTACTCTTATGAACAGTCAAAAGTGGACATTGTGGCAGTTGAAAATAATGGAAATGCACTTATTACGATAAAGGATGATGGCATTGGTATACCGCTGGAAGATTTATCGCATGTGACAGAGCGTTTCTATCGTGTTAATAAAGCGCGTAGTCGTGCAGATGGTGGCAGTGGCTTAGGTCTATCTATAGTGGAACAATTATTAAAGCAGTTACATGGTAAAATTGAAATTGAAAGTGAATTAGATAAAGGTACAAAAGTAAAGATTACGATGCCGTTAATGGAGGAATAGAACATGAAGAAATGGATTTTGACATTGTTAGCTGTACCCGCATTATTAGTTGGGTGTGGGGAAAAGAAAGAACCAGCTACAACTTCCACATTAGAGGAGCCTCAAATGTTGGAAGTAGAAATTTTAACGTCAAAAGAAGTAGCAATAAATGCTCCGATAGAGCTAGCTGCTCACGTTACCCAAGGTAAAGAAAATATTGATGATGCAATCGTAGAATTCGAAGTGTGGGAATCAGGTAAACGCGATGAAGGTCAAATGTTAGAAGGTAAATTAGAGAAAGATGGCGTCTATAAAGCTCAGACAACATTCGATCATGACGGCGTATATTATATGTTTGCTCATACTACAGCTAATGGCATTCATAATATGCCGAAACAGCAAATTACTGCTGGTACACCTGATATGACAAAAGTAATTCAAGAAGATGAAAAAGCCAATATGAGCATGCCAAATCAGGATACAGATTCATCAGAGGACACAGAGCAACAAGAAAATGAAAAAAATCATCATTAAAAGCTTGCATTATTTTTAAAATAGGAATATTATAATGACCAGATGACCGAAATGGTTTTCTGGTCATTATTTAATTTCAGTGTACAAAAGGTGTACATAACTTAACAGGAAAGGATGTCACAAATGGATCGTAGGCAGGAAATTATTGAAGCAGCTGCAAAATCATTTACGTTGTTTGGCTACAAGGCAACGACGATGGAACAAGTGGCGAAAATTGCGAATGTCGGTAAAGGAACGATTTATACATTCTTTGCAAATAAAGAAATTTTATTTCAAGAGATTGCGATGTCACTTGTACGTGAGATGAAGGCGGAAGCGGATGCAGTGTTGGATGTATCAGCAAGCTTTATGGATAATGCGCATCATGCTTTGATGAAAATGCTACAGTTCCGTGAGAAGCATCTTTTATTTGCGAAGTTAATAGAAGAAGAAAAAGAATTACGTACGCCAGCGGTCAAACAAGTTCTAATTCGCATTGAGTCTGAAATATTATCTTATATGGCAACATTAATTCAACGACGAATTGATAAAGGTGAAATTCGAGATTGTGATGCGGAGTTAGTAAGCTACCTGTTATTAAAAGCGTATTTAGCGTTCGTAGTAGATTGGCATGAGCTACATGGCGACATGATTCCAGAAGAGAAGATACTAAATCTTTTTAAGGAGACAATCTTTCGAGGGCTCGTTCTTTAAGAAAAAATCTACAAATTTTACACATGATGAAGTTTGCGATTTTTTTGCAGTAAAATGACCAAATGACGTTTTCGGTCAATTAGTATAGGAGTGAGAAAAAATATGATTAAAGCTGAATGGCTGAAAATCCTTAAAACAAGAAAAATGCTTGTTTCAATAATCGCTGTTCTATTTATTCCGGTCATGTATGCAGGCATGTTTTTATGGGCGTTTTGGGATCCATATGCAGGCATGTCTAATTTACCGGTAGCGATTGTTAATGATGATAAGGGTGCAGAAATGGATGGAGTGAAGTTAGACTTAGGAGATACCTTAGTCGATAAACTCGTCGATAGTAAGCAATTTGACTTTATAGAAGTGTCAAAAGAAGAGGCGGAAAAAGGATTAAATGGTCGAGACTATTACATGATTTTAGAAATCCCAACAAATTTCTCAGAGCATGCTACGACTTTACTTGATGACAAACCTTCTAAATTAGTCATGAATTATATTCCGAATGAAGGCTTGAACTTCTTAGGAGCACAAATTGGCGAAACAGCAATGGATCGCATTCGTGCGGAAGTAAATACGCAAGTTTCTGCTACATATGCAGAGAAATTATTTGATTCTATTGCCACATTAGGAGATGGCTTTACAGAAGCAGCTGATGGTTCTGTTAAGTTAGACGAAGGCGCTAAAAAAGTAGCAAATGGAGCGAAAGATTTAAAAGGATATTTAGAACAGTTAGCTTCTAGCACAATTGAACTTTCTGATGGTACAGATAAAATTACCAAAGGTGCAGCGCAAGCAGCTAATGGTGCTAACGACTTATCAACTGGTCTTGTGAAATTAGAAAATGGTACAGTGCAGTTACAGCAAGGTGCACAGCAGGCAGCTGCAGGTGCAACAAGTCTTCAACAAGGTCTATCTCAATACACACAAGGTGTAGCGAAAGTAGAAGCAGGCCTTACAACAATAACTGAAAAACAACAGCAAATTATTGCTGGTGCAACATCTGTTGCTGAAAATGCTGGTAAGCTAAACAGTTCAGCAAATCAGTTATCTAATGGTTCTGCACAAGTAGAAGCGGGTATTGCGGCTCTAACAGCACAGTTAAAAAGTACAATTGATGCAATGCCAGCAGAGCAAGCCGCTGCTTTAAAGCAAACGTTAGCTGAGCTACAAGCTGGTAGTACCAATGTGCACAATGGTTTAAATGCATTAGCAGCAGGTACTGAAAAATTACAAGCTGGTGCTAACCAAGTTAGCGGTGGTGCATCACAAATTGCTGCAGGTCAAAAAGATGTTTTAGCTGGTGCAAATGCATTAGCAGCAAAAAGCAATGAACTAGTTCAAGGTGCACAAAGCCTTCAAGCTGGTAACGCCACTCTTGCTAGTAAACTAGGTGAATTACATGCAGGTGTAAACACAGCTGTTGCTGGTTCACAAACATTAGCTTCAGGATTAAATGACTTAGCGAGTGGTACAACAACATTGAATAAAGGTACTTCAACACTTGCTTCAAAATCTGGCGAGTTAGCAGAAGGCTCTGCAACACTTGCTGATGGGTCAACTGAACTTGCCGATGGTACAGCGACACTATCTAGCAAATTAGGGGAAGCTAGTGAAAAAGCAAACGAAGTACATGCAAATAATGACACATATGATATGGTCGGTAGTCCGGTTGAAGTAGAAAAAGAATCAATCAACCATGTTCCAAACTATGGTACAGGTTTCGCACCTTACTTTATTTCACTTGGATTATTTGTTGGAGCACTGCTAATTTCAATCGTATTCCCACTTGTAGAACCTGCAATTCGTCCGAAAAATGGCGCATCATGGTTTACAAGTAAAGTGACAGTCCTTGCATTCGTAGGTTTAGTGCAAACATTATTAACAGTAGCCATTGTAAAATGGGGCTTAGGTCTTGAAGTACAAAATTTAGGTTACTTTGTACTAACGGCGTTACTAACAAGTTATGTGTTCCTAGCTTTAATTCAAATGTTAGTTTCTATTTTCGGTGATCCAGGTCGTTTCATTGCCATTGTTGTACTGATTTTACAACTTACAACAAGCGCGGGTACATTCCCACTTGAACTGATTCCGTCACCATTGCAAGTATTCAATAAATTATTGCCAATGACATATACTGTTCAAGCATTTAAAGCAAGCATCTCAACAGGCGATATGACGTATTTATGGCAAAACTATGGTATGTTATTTGGCTACCTAATTGTGTTCTTAGTCATTACTTTTGGTTATTTCATGTTATTACACACAAAACGTTACTCAAAAGTAGCGGAAGATTAAAAACACTTTGCACCCATCATTTACTTGGTGGGTGTTTTTTAGTGCCTGTTTTTTAGTGCCAGTCACTCAAACAATTTCATTTTAAATGTAAAACAGCAGCTGATATGAGCGTATCAGCTGCTGTTTTGTGTAAGTGTAAGAGATTTAATTAATGGTTCATCATAAATGTATGATGAGTGGTGTCATTATTAGTTCGTGTGGGGCACGAAATGACGTTACAGCATAGGCAAATGCTTATAGGCAGTTACATTTTTCACAAGTGTTGCTGTAGCATTCGCTTTGTTCTTCGATCTTTTCACCGCATTCTGTGCATTGTTTTGCAGGTAAGTTCTTGAAAAATTCAACTACGTTTTCTAACATTGTGGACTCCTCCTTTAAGTTCATCTGTACTATTACTGTTTTATTATTTTCTAGTGTATTATAACAGATGCGTTTCGTCAACACAAAATGCCTAATTTACGTTAAAATAAAATATGGATATTTTGTGAAGGAGGAAACGACTATGATTTTCGTTGATAATAAAGGGATTCATGATCCACGCATTAACCTTGCCATTGAGGAGTATTTACTAAAGACAATGGATGTAGAGAAGGAACCGGTGCTGTTATTTTACATAAATCAGCCATCTATTATTATTGGTAAGAACCAAAATACGATTGAAGAGATTAATACAGATTATGTTGAAGATAATGGTATCATTGTTGTGCGCCGCCTTTCTGGTGGGGGTGCGGTGTATCATGACCTTGGAAACTTGAACTTTAGCTTTATTACGAAGGACGATGGCGATAGCTTTATGAATTATAAAAAATTCACACAGCCAGTTGTCGATGCGCTTGCAAAAATGGGCGTAAATGCGGAGTTATCGGGTCGTAATGATATTTTAGCTGAAGGGCGTAAAGTATCTGGTAACGCGCAGTTTTCTACTAAAGGTCGCATGTTTAGTCATGGGACATTACTGTTTGATACAGAAATAGATGCAGTTGTATCTGCATTGAAAGTAAAGAAA
Source organism: Lysinibacillus sp. C5.1 (assembly GCF_016350185.1). Lineage (NCBI taxonomy): Bacteria > Bacillati > Bacillota > Bacilli > Caryophanales > Bacillaceae > Lysinibacillus > Lysinibacillus sp. C5.1. The sequence continues at coordinate 3,853,900 of NZ_CP066226.1, read as the reverse complement.
GATAAAATTGAATCAAAGGGTATTAAATCCATTCGTTCACGTGTAGCAAATATTTCTGAGTTTTTAAAGGATAAAATGACCGTTGAAGCATTCCGCTTAGAAATTTTAAAATCTATTTTCGGTGGAGAAGAAAACATTCGCTATCATGAGCTTTCAGAAGAAGACTGGGCAAATATTCATCAATTATCTGCTGAACGCTATCAAACTTGGGAATGGAACTACGGGAAATCCCCTCGCTTTAATATTCAAAAAACACATCGTTTCCCTTCAGGCGGGATTGACATTCGCTTAGAAGTGAATCATGGTGTGATTGAAGAAGCACATATATTTGGTGATTTCTTCGGTGTAGGCGATATTGCAGATGTTGAGCAACGCTTAGTTGGTACAAACTATGATCGTGCTGCGATTGCGATGTCATTAGCGGATATCAATATCCCAACATACTTTGGCGGCATTTCTACAGAAGAGTTTTTACAATTAATTTATTAACAGTAGACAAAAAATAGTTGGCTAATGCCTTTTCCTAAAAAAGATATTTTAGCCTAACTTGGCGTATAATGTAGGCGGCTATGCTGTGGAAAAATTAAAGTCTAAACATGATGGAACCGTTGAACTTGAAGTTACCAATATATTCACAATAAATAGGGCACGCGCAATTAGGGCGCGTAGCCTTTTTTTGGTACAATATATGATAGAAAGGAGTGTCATTATGGAGAAGCATCGAATATTTATTGTCGAGGATGATGTGAAAATTGCATCATTGCTTGCAGAAACACTGAGAAAATATCAATACGAAGTGGAAACGATTCAAGAATTTGAACACTTAATAGAAGAATTTACAGCCTTTAATCCACATATGGTATTGCTTGATATAAATTTACCTGCGTATGACGGCTATTACTGGTGTCGTCAGCTACGTCAACATACAACATGTCCTATCATTTTCATTTCAGCGCGCTCTGGCGAAATGGATCAAATTTTTGCGCTTGAAAATGGGGGTGACGATTTTATTACTAAGCCATTTAATTACGAAATCGTTCTCGCTAAAATCCGTAGTCACTTGCGTCGTACATATGGAGAATATGCCGCTAGACAAGAAGAACGGACGATTAAACAAGGACAGCTTGTACTGCATTTAGAGCGTATGGAGCTGCACAAAAATGATTTAGAAATTCCATTACAGAAAAAAGAATGTATTATTTTAGAATTGTTAATGGGCCATGCACCCAAAGTAGTAACACGTGAGCAACTGCTAGAGGAGCTATGGGACGATCAAGCATTTGTCGATGAAAATACGTTAAATGTGAACATGACACGTGTTCGCAAGAAGCTAGCCGATTATCATATTGCCTCAACAATTGAGACGGTTCGTGGAGCAGGCTATCGTTTTATATTAAGTGCGGGTGAGTTGTAATGGGCTGGAAATTATTTTTACGTGATTATGCAACATTTTTTATTTTTCAACTGATTTTAGTCGGTTTTATTATGGTGTTGTACTGGCTCGATGGCTTTCGTAACGTCGATACGGCTATTTATTCTGTAAGTATTAGCTTAGTATTACTATGCTCTTTTTTACTTATTCGTTATTTAATGCGCCAAAGTTATTTGGGTAAAATATTACATCTTCCAAAATCAATGGAAGATGTGTTACAAAAAAATGCCAAGACACCAGAAGCGGTGCAAGTAGAAAAATATATGCATGAACTGTACCGACTGTATCAGCATGAGCTTCATTCCTTGTATGCTAGCCAAAAGCGCCACGATCAATTTATGAATCAATGGGTACATCAAATGAAAACGCCTATTTCTGTCATTGAGATGCTATTGCAGGATGAACGCCCTCTTGATAAAAAGAATGTGCAAGAAGAAATAGATCGTTTACGTAGAGGATTGGATATGGTGCTTGTTAACGCGCGTCTAGAAAACTTTGAAGAGGATATGCAAGTCGAACAAATTCCGTTAAAAACAATTGTTACTGCAACTGTTAATGAAAATAAACGTTTATTTATTACGAATCGTGTTTTTCCAGAAATCCATATTGAGGACGATATTATCGTAGCAAGTGATTCAAAGTGGCTTCGATTTATCATCGGGCAATTTGTAACAAACGCAGTTAAATATACATTTGAAGAGAATAAAAAGATCGTGATGTCTGCTATTAAACAAGATGATCATATTCAGTTAGCGATTTGTGATGAAGGAATTGGTATTCCCGCTTCTGACCTTTCACGTGTGACCAAAGCCTTTTTTACGGGTGAAAATGGGCGTAAAACTGGAGAATCCACAGGTATGGGCTTGTATTTAGCAAAGGAAATCTGCGGAAAACTAGGGCATCAATTGGACATTACATCAGAAGTAGGCAAAGGGACGATTGTCACCGTGACATTTACAAATTAGGGGGAGCAGAAATGGGAGAAGTACGGATTGAAGACTGGGTATTAAATATTGAATTAGATAAAACGAAGGAGTTGTACGCGTCACACACAGAACTATGTGATTGTTTGTTTTGTGAAAATTTCCGTCAGGCAAGCTTATTCCTACAAGATGAAGTTGTGCATTTTTGTGATGCACTTGGGCTAAACTTACATAAACCAAGTCTCCTAAATGCTTTCCCAGTTGAAGGCGAGCAAGTGATGTATAGTGGGCACTATGCAGTTTATGGTGAAATAATTGAAGGTGAGTTAGATGCATGGGATGTCATAGTTGGAGAGCATTGCTTTAGTCTAGTGCAAGAAGAAGCGAAGAATGCTTCAGCCGAAATAGAACCACACTTTCAAATTGGCTTTGAGGTGGTATTCAATTGGCTTTTACCAAAATCTATGGAATTAATCGAGAAATAAGGTGAACAAAGTATGCCTATTTTAGAAATAAAGGATGTTACGAAAGTATATGAGGGCAAGGTGACGCATCGTGCACTCAATCAATTAAGCTTTGAGGTTGAACAAGGCGAGTTTTTAGCAGTAATGGGTCCATCAGGAAGCGGCAAGACGACGTTATTAAATATTATTTCTACGATTGATGAACCAACGAGTGGGGAAATCATTTTAGATGGCATGAACCCGCATAAGCTAAATGCTACTGAGCTTGCTTATTTTAGAAGAAGACAACTCGGCTTTGTATTTCAGGATTTTAATTTATTGCATATGCTTACGGTTGAAGAAAATATTGTATTGCCGTTAACGCTCGATCAGCAGCCGTTAGAAGTAATGGAGGAGCGTCTTGCAGGTATTGTAGAAAAGCTTGATTTAACGTCCTTTTTGCATAAACGTCCCAATGAAATTTCAGGTGGACAAGCACAGAGAACCGCCATTGGACGGGCGCTGATTCACAATCCGAGCCTTATTTTAGCTGATGAACCAACAGGGAATTTAGATTCGAATTCCTCGCGTGATGTCCTTGAACTATTAACAAAAATTAATAAAGAAAAACAAACGACAATCGTGATGGTGACACATGATCCAATCGCCGCAAGTTATTGTGATCGTGTGCTCTTTATTAAGGATGGGGAATTTTTCAATGAGATTTATCGTGATGATCGACGTCAAATGTTTTTCCAACGAATTTTAAATGTATTGAGCTTACTAGGAGGAGGGCAAGTAGGTGACCTTTCGACAATTCGCTTACCGTAATGTCGTACGGAACAGCCGTATTTACGGTGCCTTTTTTATGGCAAGCTTTTTTTCTGTGGCTGTATTTTTTATCTATTCAATGCTGATGTTTCATCCAGATATTGAACGAGGTATTTTAGGAGAAGTATCGTTAGTCGGCATGATTGGTGCAGAAATCGTACTTGTCCTCTTTACTTTGTTCTTTTTATATTATTCCATGAGTGCCTTTTTAGAGGCGAGATCCCATGAGTTCGCTATATTATTGCATCTTGGGATGGAAAAGCGCCAAATGAACAAACTTGTCTTTTTAGAAACGATGATTATTGGCTCTGGTTCGATTATTGTGGGCATTATTTTTGGCTTCTCATTTTCAAAGTTTTTCTTTATGATTGTTCGAGAAATTTTACATTTAGAGAATTTACCGCTCTATGTATCTTGGCAACCTTTTTTACTTACGATAGGCGTCTTCACAAGTGCTTTTGTGGTTATTTCGTTTATTAGCGTATATTTTACACGTGAGAGAAAATTGCGAGATTTAATCAAAGGGAATGATTATTTAACTAGTGTGGCTAGTTATTCAAAGATTCGCGCAACATATGGTGTTATTTTGATTTTAGCAACGTATGCATTGGCAGTGATTGTTTCCCATACGACGATGATAGGTTTAACTTTATTGATTCCTTTCTCGGCAACATTTGGAACGTATTATTTTTTTAGTGATTCAGTACCGTTCTTTTTAGAAATTGCTCGTGGGAAACGTAAATTTCATTGGCGACGTTATCGCTTATTATCTTTAGCCGAGCAGACACATATTATGATGGATAATGTGAAAATGTTCTTCGTTGTTACAATGGTTTCGACACTGGCGTTTTTATCAGTCGGTGTTTTAGCTACAATGTCTTCTTATACGACGCAATATGACCGATTAAATCCATTAGGGCTTATTTATAAAGGAGATATTAATAATCCGTTTGAGGCTGAGCATATCAATTCTTTGCGTATGCAGTTAGAAGACAAGGGTTTATCCTATCATTTATCCCGTTTTCTTGTTGTCAAGCAAACATCCTCCTTTACACACAATGAGGTGGAAGTATTCCGCGAATCTGATATGAATGTTTTGTTGTCTTCTTTTAACTATCCGTTAATTGATTTGGCGTCTGGTGAAGCAGTGTTTATACCATATTCCGAAGAGTCTTTGAAGAAACTTAAAAATATAGTAGTCCATACAATTTTAGAAGAAAACGAAATTCCAATTACCATTGATAGTGTATATCCTAAAATCGTATTCCCAGGTTCCATTGTTAGTGTAAACTCGATTGTGATCAGTGATGAAGACTTTGGGAAGCTTGTAAAGCCGATTACTAGTAAGGACGCTTTGCAACCCGTCTATCATTTATTTACATTCGATATTCCACAGTGGATGGAGACGAAGGAAATTGGCAAGGACATAGTGGATGATGCCTCAACGGAATATTTTTATAGTATAAAAAAGGGCAAGCATAGCCCATTTTATTTTGAAAATGCAGGATTAAATTATTCTTATATATTAGCTACCTACTCATTATTTACATTAGTTGGTGTTTTAGTGGCCACTGTATTTTTACTAGCTGCTGGTAGTTTTATTTACTTTAAATTGCATACCTCACTTGAACGAGAAAAGCGGAAATTTGATGTGTTAAAACGCATGGGCTTAACAGATATTGAGTTGAAAAAGCTAGTCAACCGTCATTTATTCCCACAATTTTTCTTACCGTGGGGCGTTGCTATGATGCACAGTGGCTTTGCTTTCTTTATGGTACAAGGCATTTTAAAGGACATTGCTAATATTTCAATTGTTAAAGAAGTGTTCTTTGCATTTGGCTTTTTTGTCCTAATACAGGTTATCTATTTTTACTTAATTCGTTGGCGTTACATCTCCCATATCCGTTCTTAAAAATACGTACAAAAGAGAAAAAAGTGAATTTTTTAAAGGTAATATTGACACGAAATAAAAAGTTTCATTGTTTTTTAGATATATTTCTTATATAATATTACTGAATAACGATTCATTTTATACGATAAGGGGATGGTGTAATTGAATTTAGTTTCATGTGTTCGTCAACAAGCAGCAGAGCTGCCGGAAAAAATTGCGTATCATTTTATGGGGAAAGATACTTCATATGGGGAATTTGAGCACACAGTTGGCCGCTTTGCACAGGGGTTACAAGATTTAGGGGTACAAAAAGGGGACCATGTGGCGTTTTTACTCGGCAACACGCCACATTATTTAATCGCTTTATATGCAACGATGCGTCTAGGAGCAACAGCAATTCCTGTGAATCCAATCTATACGCCAGATGAGATATCTTATATTTTACGAAATGGCGATGTTAAAGCGGTTATTGCACTTGATGCATTGCTTCCATTAGTAGAAGTAGGTGTACAGGCATTCCCAGAAGTAGTGACATTTGTCGTTTGTGAAACAACAGCAGATATAGCTGAAAAAATAGCGGCTTTATCGGAAGAGGCAAAAGCGAAAACACATTTATTTTCGCATATTGTTGCAAGTGCCACTAGATCGTTAGAACCGGTAGACATCGCACAAGATGATACGGCTATTATATTATACACTTCGGGAACAACAGGCAATCCAAAAGGTGCCATGCTGACACACGGAAATGTTTATTCAAATGCACGTGATGTCTCAACGTATTTAGGGTATCGAGCAAATGATCGGATTATTGCAACATTACCAGTTTTCCACGTGTTTGCATTAACAGTCGTAGTCAATGCACCATTGATTAGTGGAGCAACCGTTTTACTTACACCTCGCTTTAGCCCAAGTGAAATTTTCACATTGGCGAGAGAGCAACAGGCTACTGTCTTTGCGGGTGTGCCTACGATGTATAACTTTTTGTATTTATTACCAGAAGGCAAACCGGAAGATTTTTCAACAATTCGTTTAGCCATTTCAGGGGGCGCATCATTACCTGTTGCACTATTACATAATTTCGAGAAGAAATTTAATGTACGTGTATCAGAGGGCTATGGTTTATCAGAAGCTTCACCTGTAACATGTTTCAATCCATTAGACCGTGAGCGAAAAGCTGGCTCTATCGGTACATCGATTAATAACGTTGAAAATAGAGTGGTCGATGTTAATGGTATAGATGTTCCTGTCGGTGAAGTTGGTGAGTTAGTTGTTCGTGGTCCAAATGTCATGAAAGGCTATTATAAAATGCCTGAAGAAACGGCGATGGCCATTCGTGATGGTTGGCTTTACACAGGGGATCTTGCAAAAGTTGATGACGAAGGTTATTTCTATATCGTCGACCGCAAAAAGGATATGATTATTGTTGGCGGTTATAATGTTTATCCGAGAGAAGTAGAGGAAGTTCTATTTGCTCATGATAATATCGTAGAGGCGGCAGTTGTTGGCTACCCAGATCCTAATTTTGGTGAAGCAGTACATGCATATATCGTACTCAAGGAAGTAGCGGCTACGACAACAGATGATATTTTGGCCTATTGTGCAAAGCATATGGTGAAATATAAAGTGCCAAAAGTTGTGGAAATATTAGATGAGCTTCCCAAAAATACAACAGGTAAAATTTTGCGTCGTACGTTAAAAGAAAAAGTATAAACGAATTGATAAGTCAGGCCCACCACAAAAAAATTTGTGGTGGGCTTGTTGGTTTTGGAACAGCTACCTATTAAATTATCAGAATTGTTTGGGTGTCTGGCACTTACGGTGAAATAAGTTGAGTGCATTGAGCTGGAGTGATAAAATCAGTCATGTGTAATCCTTCTACATACTTTAAAAGGGCTTGTCATATAGTAGGGGAGTAGTAACTTGTATACTTTGTTGTATTGTTTTGGAACCCTTTTGTGCGCAACAACGTCCAAGCTATTAAGAAAAATTAAATTGAAAGAGAGCATACAAAACCAATGATAGGACTCATCCAAGAGTTAATAAGTTTTATAATGCATATTGATGTGCATTTGGAAGAAATCATTCGTGATTTTGGTAATTGGAGTTATCTTATTCTATTTGCCATTGTCTTTGTTGAAACAGGTGTCGTGATTTTCCCATTTTTACCGGGTGACTCATTACTTTTCGCAAGTGGTACATTAACAGCTGCAATGGGCGCCTTTGACTTATGGATACTAATTCCTGTATTTTTGGCAGCAGCAATTTTAGGGGATACAATGAATTACCATATCGGTCATAAAGTTGGGACATCGATTCCTCCGAAAAGTTTTTTAGGTCGGATTGTTAAAAAAGAACGTATGGAAGCAGCGGAGAAATTTTTTAACACGCATGGTGGCAAAACAATTGTAATTGCTCGTTTCATGCCTTTCATTCGTACGTTTATTCCGTTTGTTGCAGGGGCAAGTAAGATGCATTATAGCTACTTTTTACTGTACAACATCGTAGGCGCTGTTTTATGGGTATTCAGCTGTACACTCCTTGGATATTTCTTTGGTAATATTCCAATTATTAAAGATAACTTCTCAGTAGTGCTTATTTTAATCATAGTTATCTCAGTTATTCCGGCTGTTATTGGCGCTTTTAAATCTAAATTTGGTGGGAAATAAAAAGATGCCTCAGATAACATTTGCAGGCTGACACTAAAAGAAAATTATGTTAAGCATCATTTACACAGGCTAGCCCTACCACTATTTTTGGTGGTAGGGCTTTTTGTTATTTCCATGGTAGGAGGAAAATCTATGTTAACTTTAAAAAATCTCAACTATAGTGTCCGGCATCAATATGAAATATAAAATCTTAAAAATTTACTATCACAATGCAAAACTGTAGGATGCTATTGTCCAACCTGTTACTTTTGAAAAATCAGTATAACACCCTTTTTAGTAAATGTTGCGCAAGGTAAGCAAGTAAAAAGTAAAAGCAAATTTTTAATATAGATGAATAAAGTAGTAATGCTTTATCTTTTTTAGTAATAAAATGTAAATTATATAGGTAAATGCTAGTTTCTCAATAAGAAAAATTTATTATAGTGTTGAAAAAATAAGCGTAAGGTAATGAAAAGTGCTATAATAATTACTAGAAAATGGTGAATTGGAGGCAACGAAATGGAAGTATTCATCGGAAGACAGCCAATCTTTAATCTTCATGAACAGGTCGTTGCATATGAGTTGTTATATCGAAACAAAAATGTAAATTCATTTCCTGATGTCGATTCAGATGCTGCAACAGTGGATGTGTTAGTGAACTCATTTTTATCAATTGGTATTGAAGAGGTAACGAAAGGTAAGCCTTGTTTTGTTAATTTTACGGAAAACTTGCTTATGAGTTCAATCGATGAATTTTTAGATCCTTCGCAAGTAGTAATCGAGATTTTAGAAGATGTACCACTAACACCAAATCTAGTTAAGCGTGTCATTGAGCTGAAGTCGCATGGGTTTAAAATAGCGTTAGATGATTTTATTTTAAAAGGAAATGTACCAATATATGATACGCTTTTCCCGCATATTGATTTAATTAAAGTGGATTTCTTAATATCTTCTTTAGTTGAAAGAATGGAAATAGAAAATATGGTAAAGGAAAATTTCCCCCATATTAAATTGCTTGCGGAAAAAGTGGAAACACAAGAGCAATATAGAGTCGCCAAGCATTCAGGCTATGAGTTTTTTCAAGGTTACTTTTTTGAGCAACCTCAAATCATTAAAGCGATGGATATTCCCGCAAATGCCATCCAATATTTTCATATAATTTCGCTCTTAAAGGAAGAAGAACCGAACGTTCATCTGTTAGCAGAAAATATTGAACGGGACATATCGTTGACGTATAAATTATTACAAATGATTAATAATTCTAGTAAACGTTCAAAATCGAAAATACGCTCCATTAAGCAAGCCATTTTATTACTTGGCTTAGCAAATCTTCGCAAGTGGATTTATTTACTAGCTCTGCGTGAATTCGATGGTAGGGCAGATACAGATCTTTTTCAAGAGTTGATGCAAACATCTTTGTTCAGAGCAAAGGTTTGTGAAAAATTAGCCAAACGCAATTATAAGCAAAACTTTTCTGAATACTTTTTAGTTGGGATGTTTTCGTTAATTGATGCGATCTTACAAAGACCGATGAATGTTATTTTGCAACAATTACCTTTTTCAGAGGCGATTACAGAAACAATATTAGGTGGTCAAACAGAGATGACACCTTATCTTGAATTTAGTATTGCGCTTGGAAAATTAGATTGGCAACGATTAGAAGAATTAGCATCACAAATTAATATTGAAATGGCAAGTATTGATCTTTTATATAATGAAGCACTAGAATGGGCAGAAACATCATTATAATTAGGGAAAACGACAGTTATAGGAGTTGTAGCAAGAGGTGACTCCTAGCGAAAGGTATTCCGCACGCAAAAAAGAGGGATGTGTCCTTATGGTGCGGAAAGTGCACCTGTAGCGGACATCAATGGCTGAGAAAAAGTGTTAGATTGATTGGGATCAATCTAGCACTTTTTCTCATTTATTCCAACTACTTTCTCTTTATCAAGATGAAGTTCTCAACGTGAAAACTATTTGCTATAATCATGTCGTCATCTTTAGAAAAATCTGATAGTTGAAGTGGGCGTGAGGAAATGAATCAAACACAAGATGTAAGGGCAAGTATTGTGGAATATGTTTATGTGATTGTTGGTGCCGCAGTTGTGGCAATAGGTTTTAATGTCTTTTTACTACCAAATCAAGTAGCGTCAGGTGGAGTTAGTGGCATAAGTACCATTTTACATGGTTTATTTGGCTGGAATCCTGGCCTTGTACAATATGCATTTAATATCCCATTGTTTCTAGCAGGAGTAATAATACTTGGTAAAAAGTTTGGCGTCAAATCTTTTATTGGGACAATAACATTACCGTTGATTGTGTTATTGACAAATCACTGGGAGCCGTGGACAGATAATCCTTTACTTGGTGCGCTTTTTGGGGGAATTGTTGTAGGCTTAGGAATAGGACTTGTCTTTAAGGGGAATGCTTCTACTGGTGGCACTGATTTACTAGCCCAAATTATTACAAAGTATACCGGATTATCGCTTGGTACAAGTGTACTATTAATTGATGGAATTATCGCAATTAGTGCGGCAATTGTTTTTGACTTAGAAAAAGGGCTCTATGCGTTAATTGGACTGTACGTCACAACGAAAACGATTGATATTATCCAGTTAGGTTTTAGTCAATCAAAAATGGTTTATATTATTACGTTAAAACAAGATGAAGTGCGTGATGCGATATATGCTGAAATTGATCGTGGTGTGACAAAGTTACCTGCAATTGGCGGTTATACAGGAGAAGCACGACCCGTTTTAATGGTCGTTGTCTATCAAACAGAGTTCACAAAGCTGAAACAACTCATTAAAAACGTTGATCCATCAGCGTTTGTCATCGTTTCTGATGCTTATGAGGTGTTAGGTGAAGGTTTCAAACGTGCATAATTTTGGTATAATAGCTTGGAAAGATATTCATTTACTTAGGAGGGGTACTAATGAAAAAAGCAATGTTAACATTAGTGTTCGGTTCAGCGATTTTCTTAGCAGCATGTGGTGGTGGCGGAGATAAAGCAGCTACAGATAACAAAGATACTGCTGCTGAACCAGACGGTAAAGCAATCGCAATGAAATCATGTGTTTCTTGTCACGGTGGCGAGCTACAAGGTATGGGGAATACACCTGCACTAAACAATGTAGGTTCTCGTTTATCTGAGCAAGAAATTTTAGACGTAATTAACAATGGTCGTGGGGCTATGCCAGCTGGACTTATTAAAGGTGCAGATGCTGAAGCCGTTGCAAAATGGTTGGCTACACAAAAATAATACAATGAAAAAAAACTAGCGGTTCTGGAGACCGCTAGTTTTTCTATTTTTATCATGTGCATAAGCTTTCTGAGATAGTTTTACATTTGTTATGTACAACCTTTAACTAGAAGTAAGTATAATAGTGTTACTAATCATCATGCACACAAGTGTAAATTCATTTCTTTTATACATAGGCATGCTAAAATAAAACAATATTCAATTCGTTTGAATGGAGGCTGCAAATATTGGTCGTAGTATTGACAAGAGATGTAATGGAAAAATTTAAGCTAGAGTTATTAGGCGGCGAGGAAGGTATAGGAAGAACAATTACCACAAGTGATATATCTAGACCGGGGCTTGAAATGGCTGGTTATTTTACGCATTATCCTGCTAATCGAGTACAGCTACTAGGGAAAACAGAGCTTTCCTTTTTTGAAATGTTACCAGCGAATGTTAAACTTGAGCGTATGCGATTGCTATGTTCACAGGATACGCCTGCTATTATTATTTCGCGTGATTTAGAAGTACCAGATGAGCTTATTCAAGCTTCAAACGAAAAGCATGTACCTGTATTTAAAACTCACATGACAACAACGAAATTTTCGAGTAGGTTAACCAATTATTTAGAGGGACGTTTAGCACCTATGACAGCGGCACATGGTGTGTTAGTCGATGTATATGGCATCGGTGTGCTTATTATCGGAAAAAGCGGGGTTGGGAAAAGTGAAACAGCTCTTGAACTAGTAAAAAAAGGGCATCGATTAGTTGCAGATGATTGTGTGGAGATCCGTCAAGAGTCGGAGAACTTTTTAATAGGGAGTCCGCCACCGCTGTTAGAGCATTTATTGGAAATACGAGGTATTGGTATTATCGATATCATGACACTGTTTGGGGCAAGTGCTGTACGACCATATAAACGTATTACCTTAATTATTGAGCTAGAAATATGGGATCCAGACAAGGTTTATGATCGTTTAGGTTTAGAAGAAGAAAAAATGAAAATCATTGATACGGAACTAACAAAACTCACAATTCCAGTACGACCTGGACGAAATGTATCTGTAATCATCGAAGTAGCGGCGATGAATTACCGTTTGAAGAAAATGGGTGTCAATGCAGCGGAAGAGTTTTCAAGACGCTTAGATGAAGTCATTGCTTCATCAGATGAGTTAGATGATTAATGGAAAACGGATTGTAACATATTGAGAGGAGCATAAGATGGATTTATTACTATTAGACATTAACCCGGTCGCCTTTCATTTAGGGCCAATACCTGTACGATGGTACGGACTTTTAATTGTGTCGGGGATAATATTAGCATATTTTGTTGGACAACGAGAGGCGGTAAAACGCGGATTACCTGAGGATTTTCTAGCTGACTTATTATTATGGGCAGTGCCGATTTCCATCGTTTGTGCGCGCATCTATTATGTTTCTATGCGTTGGGATTATTATAGTGAAAATCCAGGCAATATTATTGAAATTTGGAATGGTGGTATTGCGATTCATGGTGCGTTATTAGGTGCATTTGCGACGGCTTACATATTTACGCGGATAAAAGGGGTAAGCTTTTTACGAGTAGCTGATATTGCAGCACCAAGTATTTTGATTGGTCAAATTATTGGTCGTTGGGGCAACTTTATGAATCAAGAAGCATTTGGCGGCCCAGTGTCACGTTCATTTTTAGAAAACCTGATGCTACCGGATTGGATTATTAATCAAATGTACATTGAAGAACTAGGCACATATGTCCATCCTACATTTTTATATGAGTCTGTTTGGAACTTCATCGGTTTATTAATATTACTGGCATTACGTAAAGTGAATCTAAATCGCGGTGAAATTTTCTTTAGCTATTTAATATGGTATTCAATTGGTCGCTTCTATATAGAAGGTTTACGTACGGATAGTCTTTATTTAGTAGGAGACTTGCGTTCGGCTCAGGTTGTTTCCATTATCGGCATTGTGATAGGTCTTGCGGCAATTATTTACCGCAGATTGAAGGTAAAGCCTGCTGTGAAATATTTGGACAATAAGTAAGGAGTGGAAAGTATGGCTGTAAAGGCATTGCTTTTTGATTTTGATGGTACACTATTAAATACAAATGACTTAATCATACAATCATTTATGCACGTGTTAGAAGAGAGATTTCCCGGGCAATATTCGCCAAAAGATTGCTTGAAATTCATGGGTCCGTCATTAAAACAGACATTTAGTGTTTTAACGCCAGGAGAAGAAGATGAAATGATAGCAAAATACCGCGCTTGGAATGAACCGCATCATGATGAGCTTGTCACAGAGTTTCCTGATGTTGTGTCAACTTTAGAGCAATTAAAGTCAATGGGGATTAAATTAGCCATCGTCTCAACAAAGCGCAATGCGATGATTGACCGAGGGTTGAAGATCCTAGGTGCTAGTCATCTATTTGAGGTGATCGTGGGAACTGATGATGTCCAACATGTGAAGCCTGATCCAGAGCCAGTTTTACTTGCTCTTACACGTCTTGGTGTCGCAAAGGAAGATGCCATTATGATTGGTGATAATTCACATGATATTGAAGCTGGACACAATGCGGGTGTAAGAGCTGCGGGTGTCGCATGGTCAATTAAAGGGGAGCAATATTTACAGCAGTTTAATCCAGAATATCTATTGCACCATATGAAAGATTTACTTGCTATTGTGAAAGAGGGGTAAAGGCATGGCGCGTAAAACGGAAAGATATCGTGTCGAAGGAGCAAATTCGCTATGGAATGTATATGATACGGTGTCCTTTTGGAAGGTGATGAAGTGCTTCATTGTCATTCAAATTGGACGCTTCACACCTTTTTTACGCGTGAAGAACTGGCTGTATCGCACTTTTTTAAAAATGAAGATTGGTGACCAAACGTCTTTCGCTTTAATGGTCATGCCAGATACGATGTTCCCAGAACGTATTCATGTCGGCAATAATACAGTGATTGGCTTTAATACGACAATTTTAGCGCATGAATATTTAATTGAAGAGTATCGTTTAGGAGATGTCCATATTGGCAATGAAGTAATGGTTGGTGCCAATTCAACCATTTTACCAGGAGTGACAATAGGGGACGGTGCTATTGTGTCTGCGGCAACACTCGTACATAAGGATGTACCAGCAGGTTGTCTAGCAGGTGGCAATCCGATGCAAATTATTTACACTGCGGAACAGATGGCGGAGCGTAAACGAAGTGAAGTTGTCCAATGGTGCACGCCGAAAAAGTAAAGAAGATGAAAAGTGTTAGATTGACTGCAGGAACTGACCCCATTAGGTATAGACAAATAAAAAAAGCATCTTCGATTGAAATTCGGGTATAGATACTTAAATTTCAATTTGGAGGTGTTTTTTCTATGGGAACAAGAGTGAGTTATCCCTATGAATTAAAAATGAAAGCGATTAAGATGCGATTAGCGGGTGTACCTGTCAAACAGATTCTATTGGAATTAAATATACGTCATAAAACACAGGTCGAAACATGGGTGCGTTGGTATAGAAATGGTGAAGTCAATCGTTTGAAACAACCTGTAGGCAAACAATATATATTTAATAAGGGTCCTGAACCGGACAATGAACAAACGAAATTAGCATTGGAAAACCGTTATTTAAAGCAACAAATTGAGGTGCTAAAAAAGTACGCAGAGTTGGAGAGGAAGTGGTTGGAGAAGTAGCTGTACAGTTAGTTGCGTCACTAAGAAGCATGATGTCTGTAAAGGACATTTGTAAACACTTTGGGATTGCACGATCTACCTACTATCGTTGGAAACAGGCATCAACCGATGCAAGGTCTCGTCAAGCAATAGAGAGACGTATCGGTGAACTCTGTCGAGCAAATAAATTTCGCTATGGCTACAGAAAAATTACAGCACTTTTACGTCAAGAAATGTGCGTCAATCATAAAGTGGTTCAACGTATCATGCAAAAATATGGTTGGCAATGTCGCGTGAAAGTGAAAAAACGGAAACGAACAGGACAACCTTATGCAATCGCAGCAAATTTATTAAATCGCGATTTTGAAGCCACCGCACCGTTACAGAAGCTCGTAACTGATATTACCTACTTGCCATTTGGTCAAAAACAGTTGTATCTTTCAAGTATTCAAGATTTATATAATGGTGAAATTATTGCCTATTCGATTGGAGACTGCCAAGATACTGATTTTGTGCTGGATACATTAGCTCAACTTCATCATTTGCCCGAAGGGTGTACGTTGCACAGTGACCAAGGGGCGGTATACACATCGTATGATTATCAACAGGCCGTAAAAGCAAAAGGCATTACCATGAGCATGTCCCGTAAAGGTACGCCCGCTGATAATGCCCCAATCGAATCGTTTCATTCTGTGTTAAAGTCTGAAACATTCTACTTAGACAATTTGAACAGTACTACGACGGCCATCGTAGAACAAACTGTCAAAGACTATATAAACTATTATAACAATAACCGAATTCAAACGAAACTAAACAACCAGTCGCCGGTTCAATATCGACAACGGGTTGGGTAATGCTTTTTTGTTTAGTGTCTTATATATCGGGGTCAGTCCCGCAAATCAATCTAACACTTTTTTGCTATGGCGTTATTGTACGCTACGGCGGTGCTTTCCGCTCAGCACAGTAAGCCACAACCCTCGCTAACGCGCAAAAATGCCAGCGTCTTACGTTGTGCGCGTTCTGTGCAGGAGTCACCGCCTTCGCTACCAACAACTAGTGAACACTTCTAATTTATTGCAAAAGCAAGAATAGCTAAGTTCTCCATATAGCGAAAATTTATGAACACCTTTCCTCTGTTCTTTAAATTTTTTAGCAATGTTCCAATCTCTTTTTTTGCTATGCCGTTATTGTACGCTTCAGCGGTCCTTTCTACTCAGTACACTAAGGCTGCAACCTTCAACTCATTTCGATTGCAATTATTATATTTTTAAAGCAAGAACAGCTAAATTTAAAGTAATGTCCGCATTTTGATGTCTCCTACATAAGTGAGGCAATAGTCTCAATAAACATTTCACTTTGTGTAAATAGGTGTATAATTAACAGAAGTATTGAAATTATTTGTGAATTTAATGTGTAAAACATTGACTGAACTGAAGGAATGAGTTAAAATACTTTCATATTCTAATTCTCTAATACTCTAGTGAATTAAAGTGAAACGTAAGGAAGTGTCCACATGTCGTCGATTAAAATGTTCGAAAAGCCACTTGGTATGCGTGATAAATTTCCGCAAATTTATGAAAAAGTAGAAGCTGTAAGACATACAGGTCGAAATTTTTTACGCTCAAGAGGCTATGAATTTATCAAAACGCCTACAGTAGAGTATTTCGATACGGTAGGGAAAGCATCTGCAATTTCCGATGCGCATTTATTTAAGCTTGTAGATAGTCAGGGCAACACGCTCGTTCTACGTCCTGATATGACAACACCGATTGCTCGAGTAGCCACTTCAAAATTATTGAAAGAAATGATACCGCTGCGCTTAGCTTACTTTGCAAGTGTATTCCGTGCACAGGAAACAGAAGGTGGACGTCCCGCAGAATTTGAGCAAATGGGTATTGAGTTAATTGGTGATCATTCCGTGTTTGCGGATGCAGAAGTAATTGTTACAGCAATGGAGTTATTAAAACAATTTGGATTAGAAAATTTCAAAGTCACAATAGGACATGCAGGTGTCTTGAATTATATTTTACAGGACTATACAGAAAGCATCGAACAAGAAGATGTCCTGCGTACACTGCTTGTACAACGTAATTATGTAGGCTTTGAGGAGGCAGTTGCATCATTTGATTTACCAAAAACAAAATCAGATGCATTGTTACAGTTTATTGAAGAGGCAATGACCTTAAAGGAAATTCGTGATATTGAAAAATATGTGCGTAAAAATGACGCATTAGAATATATGCAACAACTTGCAAAATTATTAGAAGTCGCTGATCTTGCACAGTATGTCGCGTTTGATTTTACTCTTTCAAGCCATATGAGCTATTACACAGGTATGTTATTTGAAGTATTTGCTTCAGGCAGTGGTTTCCCATTAGGAAATGGTGGACGTTACGATGGTTTGCTTGAAGTATTTGGATCAAAGGTCGGTGCTACAGGCTTTAGCATTCGTGTAGATAGATTATTAGAAACGATTACTGCACAAGCTTCGGACAAGGAAGAAGCCATTGTGGTGCTATTCGAAGAAGAAAATTTTGAAGAGGCTCTGGAAAAAATAGAGGCTTTAAGAGCAGCAGGTAAACAAGCGACTTTACAGTTGAGAAGTAGTTTAGTTGATGAAGCAGCCTTTTTAACGCATTTTACAAAGGTAGTTGTTGTTGGACAGGAGGAAATTCGCGGTGAATGAATTAACCATTGCTATGCCGAAAGGGCGCATTTTTGAAGAGGCATACCAAATGCTTATTGAAGCGGGCTTTAATTTACCAGAAGAGGTTGAAATGTCGCGTAAATTAATGATCGAAATCCCAGAAGAAAAAATTCGTTTTATTCTAGCGAAACCTATGGATGTGCCTGTTTATGTTGAGCACGGTGTAGCCGATATTGGAATTGCTGGAAAAGATGTTTTACTGGAGCAACAGCGCGTGGTACATGAGCTTCTTGATTTGAAAATAAGTACTTGCTATATTGCTTCAGCTGGCTTACCGAATACGACGATGAACGAACTTGCACCACGCATTGCGACGAAGTATCCGAACATTGCGATGAAGTATTATAAAGGGATTGGCGAACAAGTAGAAATTATTGAATTAAACGGGTCGATTGAGCTTGCGCCAATGATTGGTTTAGCGGACCGCATTGTGGATATCGTATCAACTGGACGTACGTTAAAAGAAAATGGCTTAGTTGAGTATGAGTATATTACAGAAGTTTCCTCACGCTTAATTGCCAATCCCGTAAGTTACCGCATGAAAGGTGACCGCATAATCGATTTGGTGAAACGTTTAAAGAAGTGTGTCGACTAATGAATGTTGTTTCATCGTAATAATTGCAAATACGCAAGTTGCGAAAAGGAACTGCACGAATAGCTAGAAATTTAAAGGAGACTTTTTCCATGAAAATCACAAAGTTAGCAAAAGGTATTTCCTTGAAACGACCACTTGAAGGTGGCAACGAAGAACAATTAAAAATTGTACGACAAGTATTGGCAGATGTGCGAGCACAAGGTGACAGCGCAATACGTACATATACAGAAAAATGGGATGGCTTTGCTCCAGACAATTTACGTGTTACAAAGGCAGAGATTAAAGAGGGAGTAGAGGCAATCGACGCGCAATTATTTGCAGATTTAACAGAAGCTGCCCACAATATTCGCGTTTATCATGAGCAACAAAAACGTTCTGGCTATCGTTTGGAATTAGCAGATGGCTCTTGGCTTGGGCAACGGATTACCGCACTCGATGCAGTAGGTCTTTACGTTCCTGGAGGAACAGCGGCCTATCCTTCTTCCGTGTTGATGAACGTTATTCCTGCTCAAGTAGCGGGTGTTGAGCGAATTGTTATCACATCACCTGCGGGGCGTGACGGGAAATTACCTGCTGGTGTACTTGCCGCCGCTCATATATTAGGTGTGGAAGAAGTATATAAAATTGGTGGGGCACAGGCAATTGCAGCACTTGCCTATGGAACGGAAACAATTCAAGCCGTCGATAAAATAACTGGTCCAGGTAATATTTACGTTGCACTTGCTAAACGCGAAGTATTTGGTGAGGTCGCGATTGATATGATTGCTGGACCAAGTGAAATTGCCGTAATCGCAGATGATACAGCTTTTGCAGATGAGGTAGCTGCAGACCTATTATCCCAGGCAGAACACGATAAGATGGCCTGTGCTATTTTAGTGACAACGTCTGAGCAACTTGCTCACAATGTGGCGCTGGAAGTAGAAAAACAATTAGCGACTTTACCACGTGAAGAAGTAGCGCGTGCCTCAATCGAAAATTTTGGCGCAATTTATATTGCTGAAACGATGTCAGATGCAGTGGAGGCAATTAATTCATTAGCCCCTGAGCATTTAGAAATCGTGACCAAAAATGCCGAAGCGGTGGCAGAGCAAGTGCGCCATGCAGGTGGTATTTTCATCGGTCGATATAGCTCCGAGCCTGTTGGAGATTATTTTGCTGGCACAAACCATGTGCTACCAACAAACAGCACAGCGCGTTTTGCAAGTGGCTTAAATGTGGATGACTTCGTAAAAAAATCGAGTATCGTTTATTATACTGAAAAAACTTGGGCAACGAACGCCCCGAAAATTGCACGCTTAGCTCGGATGGAAGGCTTAGAGGGCCATGCTCGTGCTGTAGAATCTCGTGGATGGGAAAAGGAGTAATACGATGACAGAACAGAAACGCTACGCAAAGGTAGAACGCAAAACAAATGAAACACAAATTTCAGTTGCTATTGAGTTAGATGGCGAGGGCAAGGCGGATATCCAAACAGGTGTTGGCTTTATGGATCACATGCTGGATTTATTTATTAAACATGGTCTATTTAATGGCACAATTCAAGCGAATGGTGATACGCATATTGACGACCACCATACAACGGAAGACCTTGGCATTGTATTAGGACAAGCCATTCGTCAAGCGCTCGGCGATAAGAAAGGTATTAAACGTTATGGTAATGCCTTTGTACCAATGGATGATGCACTGGCACAAGTTGTTGTCGATTGTTCAAATCGTCCACATTTAGAGTATCGTGTGCCTGAACTAAAAGAGAAAGTAGGAACTTTTGATACGGAGTTAGTGCATGAGTTTTTATGGAAATTTGCGCTTGAAGCAAGAATGAATGTCCACGTTATCGTACCGTACGGTCATAATACACACCACATTATCGAAGCTATTTTTAAAGCATTAGCTCGTGCCATTGATGCGGCAGTTGAAATTGATCCTCGCGTTAAGGGTGTACCTTCCACAAAGGGGCTGTTAACGTGAAAATAGGTGTTATTGACTATGGGATGGGTAATTTATTTAGTGTTGAACAAGCACTAAAACGACTTGGCTGTGAAGTCATTGTAACAGCACAAGAACAGGAACTAGATGAAGCTGATGCCCTGTTACTGCCAGGTGTGGGCGCTTTTCCCGATGCTATGAAACGTTTAGCTGAAACAAAATTAGATTGCTATTTACAAAAGGTACAAGCAGAAAATCGACCATTGCTCGGTATTTGTTTAGGCATGCAGTTATTATTTGAGGAAAGCGTAGAGGTGACACCAACGAAGGGACTAGGTTTCTTCAAAGGCAGCATTCAACGTTTTAGCGGCATTCAAGGGGAGCAGTCTTATCGAGTACCTCATATGGGGTGGAATGAATTAATTGTGATGAATCGACCAGCATGGCTCAAAGGCGAGACACCTGCCGAGCACGTTTATTTTGTCCATTCTTTTTATGCGACGAATATTGAACCGACAGAACTAGTGGCCTATGCTGACTACCATGGCATTGAAGTCCCGGGGATTGTTGCCAAAGGCTCGATCACAGGTATGCAATTCCATCCTGAAAAATCAGGTGAGTTAGGCGTGTACTTATTAGAACAATGGTTAAAAGGGGTGGCGGCGTGCTAACGAAACGTATTATTCCATGTCTTGATGTGAAGGAAGGACGAGTTGTTAAAGGTGTACAGTTCGTATCATTACGTGATGCAGGAGATCCGGTAGAGCTTGCAAAGTTTTATGATGAACAAGGTGCAGATGAGCTTGTTTTCCTAGATATCTCAGCATCGCATGAAGGCCGTGACACAATGGTCGATGTAGTGCGCCAAACTGCGGCGACACTAGCCATTCCATTTACTGTTGGTGGCGGTATTCGCTCGTTAGAGGATATGAAGCGTATTTTACGCGCAGGTGCTGACAAAGTATCTGTTAATACTTCTGCCTTAGAACGCCCAGCGCTGATTAAAGAAGGTTCTGACTATTTCGGAGCACAATGTATTGTTGTTGCAATTGATGCGCGCTATAGTGAAGAAGACGGCACGTGGATGGTCTATACACACGGTGGTCGCAACAAAACATCTTGGCAAGTAATAGAGTGGGCAAAAGAAGCTGTCCGCTTAGGTGCTGGCGAGATTTTATTAACAAGTATGAATCAAGACGGTGAAAAATCTGGCTTTGATTTAGCTTTAACGAAGGCTGTACGACAGGCCGTGACAGTCCCAGTCATTGCAAGTGGTGGTGCAGGGAATGCCGAACATTTTTACGAAGTATTAGCGGACGATGTAGATGCAGATGCAGCACTTGCAGCATCCATTTTCCATTACAAAGAAACGAGTGTAGCGCAAGTAAAACAATACTTACGTGAAAAAGGAGTGGCAGTAAGATGATAGAGAACATTAAATTTGACGATAAAGGTCTTGTTACAGCAGTTGTGCAAGATGCCAATACAAAAGAAGTATTAACTGTAGCTTATATGAATAAAGAATCATTAGAAAAAACATTAGAATCAGGCGAAACTTGGTTTTACTCACGTTCTCGTGAAGCGCTTTGGCATAAAGGAGCGACGAGTGGTAACGTACAAAAAGTAGTGTCCATTAAAGCCGACTGTGATGGCGATGCATTAGTTGTAGAAGTACTTCCTGCTGGTCCCGCATGCCACAATGGCACAACATCTTGCTTTACGACAGTACTGCAAGAAAAAGCAAAAGTTGGTTCGGTTAGTATTATCCCTGAGCTAGTCAAAGTCATTGAAAAGCGTGAGCAAGATATGCCTGAGGGTGCATATACTACATATTTATTCGATAAAGGCATCGATAAAATTTGTAAAAAAGTTGGGGAAGAAGCAACAGAGGTAGTTATCGGTGCAAAAAATCGTGATGCAGAAGAAGTAAAATGGGAAGCGGCTGATTTAATTTACCACTTACTAGTTTTACTGCAAGAACAAAAAGTAAATGTTTTTGACGTATTACATGTGTTGGAAAAACGTCACGAGGAGAAATAACAGCATATCGCTTATTGTATGGTATAATATGAGTTACTGTAAAAAGGAACGTATAATGCGTTCCTTATTTCTTGTTTCGGAGGAAATATTTTGGAAAAGAAACGTCAAAAAGAGAAGCAAACGAATGTCGTATCGTTCATTCCAACAGGCGACTATTATTATAAAAAATCAATTCAAGCGATGAATAGTGGTCAAATGGATAAAGCCTATAAATACTTACAACGTGCTGTAGATTTAAGTCCAGATGATCCTATGATTTTATTGCAATTAGCGATTGTAGAGTTAGAAGGTCAAGGTTTTGAGGAAGCCTATGATCTGCTTCGTCGTGCCTATCAATTAGACCCAAATGAGCCAGAAATTATTTTTTATATGGCTGAGGTATCAGGATGTGTCGGCATTATTCAAGATGCCAAACGCTTTGCAGAGCAATACTTAGAAATGGAACCTGAGGGTGCATATGCGGATGAAGCGGCAGAAATATTAGACTTTGTTGCTTTTGAGCACAATGAATATGAAGAGCTGGAAGGCAGTGGCGAGGATTTATATCGGCAGGAGCAAGCACGTCGTTGCATGGAAAAGGGTGACTTTCCAGAAGCAATCAATATTTTAGAACAATTAGTAGAAGATAGACCGGAATTTTGGTCAGCATACAATAATTTAGCTTTAGCTTATTTTTATGTAGGTGAAGCGGAACAGGCTAAAGCGATTTTGAACACGGTTTTGCGTGAGAATAAAGGGAATCTCCATGCATTGTGTAATCTAACGGTTATTGCCTACTATGAGAAAAATGATGAGGAATTAAATGCTCTTTTAGAAGTATTGGTGAAAATTCAACCTTATGCTTGGGATCATCGTTACAAATTGGGCGCAACGCTTGCACTGATTGGTCAATATGAAACTGCATTTAAATGGCTACGAAGCATGCAGAAGCGTGGTTATTTAGGAGATCCAGGGTTTTACTTTTGGTTATCTCATGCGGCCTACTTTTCTGGTTACGATGATATTGCCAAAAATGCTTGGGAGCAGTTGCTTGAGTTAGATCCAGATAAAGAAGGTTTTGAACCTTGGCGTCAGCAGGAAAATACATATGAGCTTGACGCATTAGAGCATGATCGTGACTTCATTGTAGCAAAGCTTGAAAGTGAGTATATAAGTGATCGTTTATTTGGCTTATTTTTATTACGAGGAACAGCGCATAAGCAGGAAATCATTGCGCATCCTAAATGGATTGATGTAGAGCAATTTGGTGCTTTTGAAAAGCTTTTTTTAGCTTATGCACTCGGCCATCAGTTTGATGAGAAAAACAAAGTAGAGGCAAGTTTTTTAAGAGCTGTACGTGTACCCGAGATTTTGTTGGAGCACTATGGAAAATTGACGACAATCGTCGCACCAATGTTCCAAATGTGGTTCGTGCTTTGTGAACAAGCACTTAGTCAAAATTATCGCTTTACAAATCCGGCTGCTATTGCAGGTGCAAATGACTTTTTATTCCGCTCATCTCGCATGTTGAAGGTGACGAAAAAAGAAATCGCAGAGCAATATGGCATATCTGTAGCAACATTATCGAAATATATAGATGAAATATTAATGTACTTACCAACGAGTTAAATTGAAGTTGTGAGCAACTTAGTTGAATAACTTCATGCTTTCACATACGATGAACATACTGAACGTTATTATAAAAAAGTATTACAAGTTTAGGAGGAAGTAAGTATGTCAGAAGAAAAAATTTATGATGTTGTAATTATTGGTGCAGGTCCTGCCGGAATGACTGCGGCTGTTTATACATCACGTGCAAATCTTTCAACATTAATGATTGAACGTGGTATCCCTGGTGGACAAATGGCGAATACGGAAGAAGTAGAAAACTATCCAGGATTTGATACTATTTTAGGGCCTGAGCTATCTACTAAAATGTTCGAGCATGCGAAAAAATTTGGTGCTGAATATGCTTACGGTGATGTCTCAGAAATCATTGATGGTGAAGAATATAAAACGATAAAATCAGGTGCTAAGGAATATAAAACACGCTCAATTATACTTTCTACTGGTGCAGAGTATAAAAAAATGGGTGTACCTGGTGAAAAAGAGCTTGGTGGACGTGGTGTCAGCTATTGTGCTGTATGTGATGGTGCATTCTTTAAACAAAAAAATCTCGTTGTCGTAGGTGGCGGAGATTCTGCTGTTGAAGAAGGTGTGTATTTAACGCGTTTTGCTGATAAAGTAACAATTGTTCACCGTCGTGATAAATTACGTGCACAAAAAATTCTACAAGATCGTGCATTTGCAAACGACAAAATTGATTTCATTTGGAATGCAACAGTGAAAGAAATTAACGAAGCTGATGGTAAAGTAGGCAGCGTTACATTGCAATCAACTGTCGATGGCACAGAATCTGAATTTGCGGCTGATGGCGTATTTATTTACATTGGGATGTTGCCATTAACAAAACCTTTTGAATCACTAGGCATTTTAAATGAAGCTGGTTATATTGTTACTAACGACAATATGGAAACAAATGTACCAGGTATTTTTGCTGCTGGGGATGTGCGTGAAAAAACGCTTCGTCAAATCGTTACTGCGACTGGCGATGGCAGTATTGCGGCGCAAGCAGCACAACATTATGTTGAAGAATTACTAGAAAAAATTAACGCATAATAAGCGTTATACCGAGTGATGGTCTCAAAAATCTTAGAAGTGCATTGCAATTGGCCGTTATTACCGGAAAAAAATACAAATTTTTAATACGGTTTTAATATTGCTGTAACTTGAATGACATATAAAAGGTGTAATATAAAGACTGTAATTAGCAATCCCCCTTTTATTTTTTTAGTAGGTTGTTTCCGCCTAAATTAGGTGGGAGCAACCTATTTTTAGTGCCAGTCACTCAAACAATTCTGAATTTTTAAAGCGTTGCAAGTAGCTTATTTTACGTAATAGTAAGCCTAATGCTAATTATTTTGGATATGTCATGTCTTACAGTAGAAAACTGTATACTATATGTAGAGGGAATAGTGTAAAATAATGGTTATTGAAAGATGCGTTGACCTTTTCTGCATGCATTTGAAACCTTTGGGATAAGTTGATTTAATCATTTTTTTGCGCAAGATTCCATAGTTGTGAAATGAGGACAAACTCTGATAGGTCTTGCTATAATAAAAAATAGAATGCAAAAGAGATTAGAGGTGTGCCTATGCAAAGAATTGCAAACTTAATCGCCGTAAAAGACGGCCAAGTATTATTACTTCAAAAGCCGAGACGTGGCTGGTATGTAGCACCAGGCGGGAAAATGGAGAGCGGTGAGTCTATTTATGAGGCTGCTTTACGTGAGTTTCAGGAAGAAACAAATGTAATCCCATTGAAAGCGCATTTAAAAGGTGTCTATACGATGGTTATTAAAGAAGATAACGTTAAGGTAGATGAATGGATGTTGTATACTTTTGTAGCGAAGGATATAGAAGGTGTACCATTCGAAGAAACAAGAGAAGGTAAGCTTGCATGGCACCCAATTGAGGATTTGAAACATTTGCCCATGGCTGAAGGTGACCGAACAAATTTACAATTTGCTGTATCACAATCAGGCATTCAGTACGGTACATTCGAATACACGAAGGATTTTGAATTACTTCATGAAAAAATACAAATATCAATAGAACAATAAAGGAGCTGCATGACAGTGGTGGTTGAAAGTCAACAACATGAATTGGTCATTATTACAGGAATGTCTGGAGCTGGAAAAACGGTAGCTATTCAAAGCTTTGAGGATTTAGGGTATTACTGTATTGATAATTTACCACCAGCGTTACTCACAACTTTTTTAACTTTACTTAGAGATTCAGGTAAAAATATTACACGTATTGCCGCGGTCATGGATATGCGTGGCGGTGACTTTTTCGATTCGCTCATTGGTGCGCTTGACCATATATTAAAAGAAGGCGATATTGTTGCGCGGATTTTATTTTTAGATGCTGATGATCAGACGCTTGTAAGACGATATAAGGAAACAAGACGTGCACACCCATTAGCTGTAACCGGTTTACCTTTAGATGGTATTAAACAAGAACGTATACTTCTATCTGAAGTGAAGGGCCGCGCTAAATTTGTTTATAATACCTCCAACATGAAACCAAAAGAGTTACGCGAGAAAATTGTCAATGAATTTGCAAGCGATGCAGATCATACTTTTTCAATTAATATTATGTCCTTTGGATTTAAACATGGTATGCCAATAGATGCAGATTTAGTATTTGATGTGCGCTTTTTAAAAAATCCATATTATGTGGAGGAATTGCGCCATAAAACAGGTTTGCAAACAGAAGTTTCTTCTTATGTATTAGCGTTAGAGGATACACAAATCCTAATTCAAAAACTAACGGATTTGTTTGAATTTATGGTACCGCTTTATAAACAAGAGGGGAAATCACAACTTGTCATTGCTTTTGGTTGTACAGGAGGACAGCATCGTTCGGTGACGTTGGCAGAATATTTTGGTGCTTGCTTAGCCAAAAATGAAAATGCTGTGATATCGCACCGTGACATCAATCGAAGAAAGGATTGAGTGAATGGGGAAAAAGCATACAAGGCTAGTTGTAATAGGTGGTGGTACTGGCCTTTCCACGTTACTGCGTGGTTTAAAGCATCACCCGTTTGATATCACTGCAATCGTAACAGTTGCGGATGATGGTGGTTCCTCAGGACGTCTACGTGATGACTATGATATTCCCCCACCAGGGGATGTCCGCAATGTCATCGCTGCATTATCAGACGTGGAGCCACTTGTTGAGCAAATGTTTCAATATCGTTTTTCTGTATCAGATGATTTGAACGGTCATTCTTTAGGTAATTTAATGTTAACGGCTTTAACAGATATAACTGGGGATTTTAGCCATGCTATTAGTGAGATGGGAAAAGTGCTAAAAGTACATGGGCGAGTGATTCCAGCTGCTAATAAAAAGATTACTTTACATGCCGAGTTAGAAGATGGCGTAATAATTGAAGGTGAGTCTAAAATCCCGACAGCATCAAAACGCATTAACCGCGTTTTTTTAGTGCCTGAAAATGTGCAACCGCTACCAGAAGCAATACGGGCAATTAATCGGGCAGACTATATTTTAATAGGACCTGGAAGCTTATATACGAGTATTATTCCGAATTTGCTTGTGAAAGCAATTGGGGAGGCTGTTGTAAAAGCAAGGGGTCGCAAAATTTATGTATGTAATTTAATGACTCAAAAAGGTGAGACAATTTCCTATACAGCAGGTGACCATGTGCAAGCGATACACAAGCATGTTGGTAATTCTTTTATCGATTCTATTTTAGTCAATGATGAGCAACTGCCACATCCTGTAAAAGAACTATATAAAGAAGAATGTGCAGAGCCTGTAACATTTGATGTAGGAAAGCTTGAAAGTATGGGATTAGAAGTTATTAAACGAGATATTGCAACCATTCGACCTGATGGGACAGTTCGCCATAATGCGGCAAATGTTGCAAAATGGCTTGTGGATTATGCAAAAATCTTACCCAAAAAGTAAGGAAGCCTACAATAGAGTCCTAAAGAATGCTTGTTGTATATGGTAAGATGAACATATACATAGAAATAAAGGTCGAAAGGGGGGCGTGCTATGTCATTTGCTTCAGAAACAAAAAAAGAGCTTACACAGGTAGAAGCGGACGACTACTGTATGAAAGCGGAAGTATCCGCGTTAATTCGTATGAATGGTTCGTTATCTTTTGCTAACAAACAACTTAGCTTAGACGTGCAAACCGAAAATGCTGCAATCGCACGAAGGCTTTATACGATAATGAAGAAGTTGTATCCATATAATGTGGAGCTACTTGTACGTAAGAAAATGCGATTGAAAAAAAATAATGTGTATATATGTCGTGTACGTGAAGGTGCACGGGAATTGCTCATTAATTTAGCTATTATTTCAGATGATTTTCAATTTAATCATACGATTTCTAAAGAGCTGATTAAAAAGAGTGGTCATAAAAGAGCCTACTTACGTGGAGCGTTTTTAGCAGGTGGCTCGGTAAATAATCCAGAAACGTCTGCCTATCATTTAGAAATTTATTCTTTGTATAAAGAGCATGGTGAGGCATTAATGGATTTAATGAACGAATTTGAATTGAATGCAAAAACCATTGAACGCAAGAAGGGCTTTGTGACATACTTAAAGGAAGCGGAAAAGATTTCCGACTTTTTAAATATTGTCGGAGCCCATCAAGCCATGATGAAATTTGAAGATGTTCGTATATTACGCGATATGCGCAATAGTGTGAATCGTATTGTGAACTGTGAGACAGCAAACTTGAATAAAACAATAGGTGCTGCACTGCGTCAGGTAGAAAATATTCGATTTATCGAAAATTCCATTGGCTTAGATCAGTTGCCTGAAAAACTGCGCGAAATTGCACGCCTACGTGTGGAATATCAAGATGTGACGTTAAAAGAACTTGGTGAAATGGTATCAAGTGGAACGGTTAGTAAATCAGGAGTCAATCATCGATTGCGTAAAATAGACGAAATAGCAGATGCATTAAGAAGAGGTGAAAAGATAGGCGGTTAAGTTTTCATGCGTATTCGATATGAAAGCAAGCACAATCGCTTATTGTTCTTCTGCTGTTAAGTGAGGTAATATAATACTAATAGATGAACGGTAGTGAAGGGGAGTATTGCGAATGACTGAAAAAACAGTCCAGGTAAAATTAAAATTAGGACTTCAAGCTAGACAAGCAGCGTTGTTTGTACAGGAAGCAAATCGTTTCAGCGCTGATATTTTTCTTGAGAAAGACGATAAAAAAGTAAATGCCAAATCCATTATGGGTGTAATGAGCTTAGCCATTGCAAAAGGCACGAAGGTTGTTTTAAGCAGTGAAGGTAGCGATGCAGAGCAAGCGGTTTCATCCTTAGCTGCGCTTATTGAAAAGGAAGACTAATCAAAAACCTCTAAGTCACAAGAGCTTAGAGGTTTTTGATATTGCCGTTGGGCGGACACATATGAAAGTTGCGACTCGCGCTAGTGAGCGGATGTTTTATGTCTTACGTGAGAGCCTAGCACCCATTAAAAAAACCGCTAAGCCATTTGAGCTTAGCGGTTTTTCTAATTAGCGTTCGTTACGTACAAAAATATGGTCGATTAAGCCGTATTCTTTCGCACGTTCAGCTGTCATGAAGTTATCACGGTCTGTATCTCTTGAGATGACTTCTAATGGCTGACCTGTACGTTCAGATAAAATACCATTTAATTTTTCACGAAGGAATAAAATGCGTTTTGCCGCAATTTCAATTTCAGTCGCTTGACCTTGTGCACCACCAAGTGGTTGGTGAATCATTACTTCTGCATTTGGTAATGCATAACGTTTACCAGGTTCACCAGCAGCAAGTAGGAAAGCACCCATAGATGCAGCCATACCAATACAAATTGTTTGTACTTTTGGCTTGATGAATTGCATTGTATCGTAGATGGCCATACCAGCTGTAATCGAACCACCTGGTGAGTTAATGTAAAGAGAAATATCTTTATCTGGATCTTCTGCTTCTAAGAATAGAAGCTGTGCAACGATTGAGTTTGCAACGTTGTCATCAATCGCACTACCTAATAGGATAATACGGTCTTTTAGTAGTCGTGAATAAATGTCATAAGCACGTTCACCACGACTTGTTTGTTCAATAACTGTAGGAATTAAATTCATGTTAAATCCTCCTTAAAAAACTAAATTCGAATACTTTTACTGAAATCATCCATTATATTTCAGTTGTAACCTTATCATACACATTATAGTCAGGGAAGGTCAAATATTAACGCTGATATTAAGAAATAAAATATATAACAAAAATAAAAATTTATAGTTGAAAAATGGGCAAGACGTTTGTATAATGGAAAGGTCGTAAGTTAAAGTACAGTACACTATTTTGCAGGTATGCTTCTGAAATGAGGATTATCTACATGATGCTTTACCGTAAAGCCTTAGAGTGAGTACTTTTTTTTTATGTTCAATTGCCCTCGTGGTGTAATGGATAACACGTAAGATTCCGGTTCTTGCACTGGGGGTTCGATTCCCTCCGAGGGCGCCATTTTACTGATTATTTGATATACTTTTATAGCTCGTTCTCCTATAAGTAGTTTAGCAGCCTGCTTAGGGGAGAAAGAGAGGAATAGGGGGAATATTGTCCCGTAGGCATTATTCCCAGATTTATTCCTTTCTAAACCTTCAAAAAGCAACAACTCCAAAAATTTTTTTAGTGAACATACCGAACGTGAGGCTAGCACGCTAGCCCAAAAGAAGAATCCTATCTGAGGGGATTCTTTTTTTGTGCTCAAAAATATCTAAAATCTGTATAAAAACGATCTTAAAATTGCATAAGTATACATTTTGTGACAAGTATCTTGTTTTTATTACATAATTTTTCTTCATTATGCTTAGTAAAATTCATTTTTATGAAAAAATAATCACTTTTATACGAAATCGTATTGTATATCAACTCTATTGACACTATAATTGACCTAATAGTCTAACATTTCCGAATTGAGAAAAATGAAGTGGTCGGAAAATGATTAAATGTTTAGGGGGAAAAACTATGAAAAAACGTTTTTGGACGTTATTGATGATCGTGGCGGCATTTACGCTTGTGCTAGCGGGCTGCGGTGCTAAAGAAGACACATCTACTGGTGATGCACCGGCTGATGGTGGCGCGAAGGACAAGGTGTATAAGGTAGGAACAGAGGCTACATTTGCACCGTTCGAGTCAATTGACGATAAAGGCAATATTGTAGGATTAGATGTCGATATTTTGCAAGCGATTGCTGATGAAATGGGCTTTAAAGTAGAATGGGAAAACATTGGCTGGGAGCCAGTATTCCAAACAATTAAAAATGGTGAAACACATATCGGTGCATCTGGTATTACGATCAATGAAGAACGTAAAGCATCATTTGATTTTACAGAACCATATTATGAATCTCAATTATTAATCGTTGTAAAAGAAGATTCTGATATTAAGTCATTAGCTGATTTAAAAGATAAAAAGATTTCAGTACAAATTAATGCAACGGGTCATATGGCAGCAAAAAAATTACAAGGCGATGCAAGTACAAACATCATGGCATTTGAAAACCAACCAGTTGCTATTCAAGAAATGTTAAACGGTAACGTAGATGCAACAATTGGCGACAATGCAGTTATTTACGAATATATCAAGGCAAATCCAAATGCAAAACTTAAAGTAATTGAAGATGATGCATTTGAAAAAGAATACTATGGCTTTATGGTGAAAAAAGGCAATACGGAGTTATTAAAACTATTAAATGAAGGTCTACAAAAAATTAAAGACAATGGTAAATTAGCAGAAATTACTGGTCAGGACTTTAAGTAATAAACGATGCCGTTAGCCGAATCATGCTAGCGGCTCATTTGATTTATTAGGGGATTTAATAGTAGAGAATTTGAATGGGAAAGTAGGGGTTCTGATGGACATCTTTGATTTACAATGGGACATAGTTTGGAACTACCGTGATATGTTTATACGTGGTATAGGTATAACAATCATTTTAACACTCAGCGGTTATTTTGGTGGTATTATTTTAGGCTTACTATTAGGTTTAGGAAAACTATCGCAAAATAAGTTAATTTACTGGCCATCTAAACTATATGTGGATTTATTCCGTGGAACACCAATGCTTGTGCAAATTTTACTAATTCATTTAGCGGTTATTCCAACAATTTTTGGTCATTCATTAGGTTATATGGTTTCTGGTATTACAGCACTTGTATTAAACTGTGCTGCTTATAATGCAGAAATTTTTCGTGCGGGTATTCAGAGCATTGATAAAGGGCAAATGGAAGCAGCACGTTCACTTGGCTTAACACACAATCAAGCGATGAAAAAAGTAATTTTACCACAAGCCTTTAGACGTATGATTCCACCACTTGGTAACGAATTTATTGCGTTACTAAAAGATTCTTCTCTAGTAACGGTTATTGCAGCACCAGATATTTTATATGCAAGTAAAGTAGTAGCGGGTGCGAGTTTCCGTTTCTGGGAACCGTATATTGTCGCTGCCCTACTATACTTGGTTTTAACATATGTTGTAACAAAGGTAGTCGCCTTTATAGAGAAGCGATTTAGCAATAGTTATGTCCCTCGTAAAGCAGAAGGGAGAGAAGCAAGATGATTAAAATTGAAAACCTACACAAATACTTTGGGAAGCTCGAAGTATTGAAGGGCATTGATTACGAAATACAAGAGAAGCAAGTCGTTTGTGTCATTGGTCCTTCAGGGTCAGGGAAAAGTACTTTTTTACGTTGCATCAATATGCTGGAAGAAGTAACGGACGGTGCCATTTATATAGAAGATATCAAGATAAATGCACCAAAAACAAATATTAATGCCATTCGAGCAGAAGTCGGGATGGTATTCCAACAGTTTAATTTGTTCCCTCATATGAATGTCATTGATAATGTCACGATGGCGCCGATGCAAATTCGCAAAATGAGCCGTGCGGATGCAGAGCAACTAGGTCATGAGCTTTTGAAAAAGGTCGGTCTTGATAGCAAAGCTTATAGCTATCCTGAGCAGCTTTCAGGTGGACAACAACAACGAGTAGCGATTGCTAGAGCGTTAGCGATGAAACCAAAGGCTATATTATTTGATGAACCAACTTCTGCACTTGACCCAGAAATGGTGAAAGAAGTATTAGATGTTATGAAAAATCTAGCTTCTGAAGGGATGACAATGATTGTAGTCACACATGAAATGGGCTTTGCACGAGAAGTGGGCGACCGTGTTGTGTTCATGGATGGTGGTTTTATTGTAGAGGAAGGTACGCCAGAAGAGATTTTTGGTAATCCACAAAATGAGCGAACAAAGGCTTTTTTAGGGAAAGTTCTTTAATTTTTAATAATAGGAAAAACCATTCATCGCATTTTGCAATGAATGGTTTTTTGTTATTAATGGAGGGGATTTGTAGTAGTGCCGTACGAATCAAGCAATGCACGCATATCTTGTTGTGAGTATTGCGGCACTTGATAATAGCCATGCTTATTTTGGTAAATAGAAAGTTCGTATGCCATTTCGATACAGTTGGGAATACTATCAGCAACAACACGACGCACAACTGGATTTGTTGTTTCTGTCGCTGCTGCCGTTAAACATTTAGCAGACCCTTTATGTGCACCAAGCAAGAAGCCAGAAATGATTTCATCATTAATCTCACTCACATTTTGCATTGGCTTTTTCGGCTGTGAAGGCGTAATGCCATATTGGAAGTTGTTTCCTGTTTGCATTTCATAACGACCTGTTGGCACAGATGGATCATGTCCTGTTTTAAATGACTCCACAATCGTATTGTACATACCGAGTGTGAAATTATATTGATTGTCCAAAATGCTAAGTAATTCTGGATCTTTTACTTGCGGACGTAAAAGCATGGATTGATTCAGACATGCAATAATTTCGCCAATTGCTTCATGCATGTCCATTACTTCATGTCCACCGTGGTTTAGGCTTTGTTGTTGGTTAGATGATGTTACATCATTTGATTCATTATAAAAAGATTGTGACAAAAAAAACGCCTCCTGAATGTATAGTTTGTTGCAGTAATTAGTATGTCTTGTTCGCCATATTTCATACGACATAAAACTGTTTGCATATATTTAGCATAGCGATGTTTTTTTGCAACACATTAGAGGTATAAGAAAAGAAAGTAAGGAGGCTGTAAAATTGAAAAAAATTTTTGGACCTGTCGCAATCATTATCATTATTTTAGGTGTATTCGCTTTATTATTTATTCCAAAATATAATAGCCTTGTGACGGCAGAGGAAAATGTGGATTCGAAATGGGCTCAAGTCGAAAATCAGCTACAACGCCGCTACGATCTAATTCCGAATTTAGTGGAATCGGTCAAAGGATATGCAAAACATGAGCAAGAAGTCATTGCCAGCATAACAGAGGCACGTGCACAGTTAGGTAATGCACAAACACCAGAGCAACAAGCGATCGCCAATGATGCGTTAAATGGTGCGCTTGGTCGATTGCTTGTAGTGGTAGAAAATTATCCGAATTTAAAAGCAGATGCGAATTTCCGCCAATTAATGGATGAGCTTGCAGGCACGGAAAATCGTTTAGCAGTAGCACGAGAAGATTACAATAATGAAGTGCAAGGCTTTAATAAAATAGTAAAACGCTTTCCAGGTAATGTAGTAGCAGGTATGTTTGGCTTCGAGCAAAAGGAATACTTTAAGGCAGCAGCTGGGGCTGAAAAAGCACCGGCAGTAGATTTTAGTGATTCAGGTAAACAATAATGAAGCGTTTGACCGTAATACTTGCTTGTTTCATGTTTTTTGTAACAGTCAACAATGCATATGCCCAGTTCCCAACACCGATGAAAAATACGTACATTCATGATTTCGCCAACGTATTATCAACGTCTGTAAAGGAAGAACTCAATTCTTATTCAGAGCAGTTAGATAAAGGCACTGGTGCTGAAATTATGATTGTAACGGTGGATAGTATTCATGGGCAAGAAGCTAAAATGTATGCTACCCAATTGATTCGTACTTGGGGCATTGGTGATGCGCAGAAAAACAACGGCGTTTTGCTACTGGCTACATTTGGCCAAGGGCAAGGAAAAAATGATGTGGTGATCGCGGTTGGCCAAGGGCTTGAGGGAGCGTTACCAGATGGGAAATTAGGACGGATATTGGATTCTGCTTTTTATCCTTCTGCAAGTAATGGTGAAATTGACCAAGCATTTCAAGCGACGTATACAGCATTGTATCAAACTGTAGCGCAAGAATATCATTGGGAAGGTCAAATGCCAACTCAACCAGTAGAGGATGAATCGATGCCCACTTGGATGTTTGTACTACTCGTAATCCTCTTACTCGTCGTCATTATCTTCTCCAATGGAGGAGGCGGACCACGTTCAAGAGGACGGGGAAGAGGAGGTTATCCAAGTGGTTTTGGTGGAGGTTTTGGCAGAGGCGGCTCCGGTAGCGGAGGATTTGGAGGCTTTGGCGGAGGCTCATCTGCTGGTGGCGGCGCTAGCCGAAAATGGTGACCCGAAAATGGTGACAGGCACCCAAACAATTTTGTCGCTGGAACCGCAGTGGATTGACACGTTTTCGTAATAAAATAATTTACTAGCTAAAAGACTCTTCTTCATACGAAGAGTCTTTTTATTTTGGATAAAGAGGATAATTAAATAAGTTTTATCATTTATTGACAAAAAAACTAGATTTGTTATAATTTCTTTGTATCGACTAACGATATAACGCACACTGATATAAGGAGGAATCATTTTGAAAAAAAGATTTTTGTCAGCATCTTTAGCGGTCATTTTAACAGCTTCTGTTGTCTATCCTGTTTCCATTCAGGAAGTACGAGCTGCAAATGAAACGAGCAATGTAATTGTTGCACAAGAGGAGCGCCTAACAGCAAAAGAATTTCTTGAATTAGCTGTGACTTCTTTAACTTTCCAACATGGGTCACAAGCAATGCGTCAAGAAATCATGGATAAGTGGGTTAAAGAGGGAGAATTACAAAATTTAAGTACTGCCATTAAACGTGATGAAGTTGCTCGAATTTTAGTAAGAGCTCTTGATAAAGAGGAAAAAGAAGCATCATTAGCAGACTATTTAGAAAAAGCGAATAAGCTAGGCTTATTTAAAGGTATTTCTGAAAATAGTGAAACCATCTCAAAACAAGATGCTACTAAAATATTTACAACGTTTAAGTCTATAAAAAACGGAACGAATAACGAAGGGGTAAAAGAAATTTCTGTAGAGGATTTTATGAAAAATCCAGGAAACTTCGGTTACCAATTGTCACCAGATGGTAATTACATTACATTTGCTTCAGCATGGGAATCTCGTTCAAATGTATTTGTGAAGAAAATGAATGACGATAGTGAACCTGTTCGTGTATCAAGTTCAAAAGATCGTGATATTTCAGGATTCTTCTGGAAAGACGATACATTGCTTTATGCAAAAGATAAAGGCGGCGATGAGAACTTCCATATCTATTCGTCTTCATTTAATGGTAGTGAAGAAAAAGATTTAACACCTTACCCTGGGGTAACTGTAGGCGTATTAAGTAATTTACAAGGTGTTAAAGATGAAATATTAATTATGATGAACAAAGAAGATGCGAAAGTTTTCGATGTGTACAAGCTTAATGTCAAAACAGGCGAAACAAAACATGTTGCAAAAAATCCTGGGAACGTATCGAATTGGGTAGCGGACCGTGATGGCAATATTCGTATCGCTGTCGTTTCTGATGGTGTAGAAGGTACAATTTTATACCGAGAAACAGAAAAAGATGAATTCAAACCATTTATTGAAATGGCTGCAGGAGATGAAGTAAATCCGCTTGCCTTCTCTAAAGATAATAAATATATTTACGCTACTTCTAATAAAGGTCGAGATAAAGTACAAGCTGTGAAATATGATCTTGAAGGTAAAGAAGAAGTAATTATGTCGAACGATGAAGTAGACGTTGCAGGCGTATTATATAATAGCGAAAAAGATAAAATTTTATACGGTGCATATATGACTGATAAAGTACATTATCAATTCTTTGATGAAGATTTTGAGAAACTATTCCGCAAAATTCAAAACAAACTAGGTGTTGAAGAAAGCGAAATAGGCATCAATGACTACAATAAAGAAATGACTAAGTTTATCGTCAGCGTGTCAAGTGACACTGTATACGGCAAATATTATTATTATGACTCAACAACAGATGAAATAACAGAACTAGCAACATTAAGTCCTTGGTTAAAGTCAGAAGAACTTGCTGAAATGCATCCAATTTCGTATAAGAGCCGAGATGGACTGACAATTAACGGTTATTTAACATTACCGAAAAACAAAGAAGCAAAAGACTTACCGCTTATCGTGAATCCACACGGCGGTCCATGGGCACGTGATATGTGGGGCTTTAACCCAGAAGTACAGCTTCTTGCAAACCGAGGATATGCTGTGCTACAAGTGAATTTCCGTTCTTCAACTGGATACGGAAAAGAATTTTTACAAGCTGGTAATAAGCAATGGGGTCTAAAAATTCAAGATGATATTACAGATGGCGTGCAATGGGCAATCGATCAAGGCATCGCGGACCCTGACCGCATCGGTATTTATGGTGCATCATTCGGTGGCTATGCTACATTAGCTGGTATTACAAAGACACCTGATTTATATGCTGCGGCAGTTGACTATGTTGGTGTATCAAATATCTTCACATTGCTTGATACAATCCCACCATATTGGGAAACAATGCGTAACATGTTCTATGAGCGTGTAGGGCATCCAGAGACTGACAAAGAGCTATTAACAGAAGCTTCTCCTGTCTTCCATGTTGATAAAATTAAAACACCATTATTTGTTGCGCAAGGTGCAAACGATCCACGAGTTAATCAAGCAGAATCTGATCAAATCGTAGAAGCATTACGTGCGAGAGGTGTGGAAGTAGAGTACATGCTGAAAGAAAATGAAGGGCATGGCTTCCAAAACGAAGAAAACCGCATTGAATTCTATAATGCAATGGTTAAATTCTTCGACAGCCATTTAAAAAAATAACAAACGATGAGACTGTGCAAAAGTTACCTTGCACAGTCTTTTTTCATTTAAAATAAAGAAAGATAATTACGCCAAGGCACGTAAATCGAAATTGTGTGCAAATTGTTTGCGTGCCTGGCACCATAAAGTAAAAGGGGTTGGTAAAATGGACGTGAAATTTTTTAGTCGTTCCCAGTGCGAGCTTTGTGTGGAAGGATTACGCACATTAATACTTGTTCAAGAAGAGTTAGGTTTTACCATTGATATGATTGATATTGAAACCGATGAAGCGATACATGAAAAATATATGCTGATGATACCGGTAGTGGAAAAGGATGGAGAAGTTATACAGTATGGCAATTTAGATTATGTAACATTAATGGAACGTTTGTGACAAATCAAAGAGCCATTACGTGAGAAGAACATAGCTATTTTAGCCAACTAAATTATCATTCGCTAAATGAAGTAATATCGAATGAGGTAAAAGGTTATAAATAAAGCGAAAAAATTCGTTATTCTCTAGCCGAGAGAATAACGAATTTTATATTTTTAAACCTGTATATTCACGTTATTCACAAATTGTTCAATGAAAGCGTTATGAATATGAACAGTTTGTGAAGACCCTCACACAAAGCTTTCTTTTTTAAAAAATAGGAGTAGAATAAGAATCAAGTAAAGGTTGTTATAAAACAGTTTAGAAAAAGTACCACATTTTTACGTGGTTGTTATATTACAAAAATAAACTTAAAGGGAGATTTGACTATGTGGGTTATTACAGTATTTGAACAAAAGGACGTTCGTATTTTTGAATACACAAACAAAACGGAAGCTACAAAAGCTTTAGCAGGCTTCAAGAAAAACGCAGTATTGTCTTTCACTAAATAAGAACAAAGCCATCTCGCAATCAGAATGAATGATTGCGAGATTTTTTGTGCCAACAAAACAGTACAGCATGTCATTTTTACTATGCTAATAATGGGTGTCGCTATGTATAAAGGTTGTACTAGCAACACATACCATTAATTGCTTGCTCTTTTTTATAAAGCATATTATAATTAAATTGTAGGTGGGACATTATTTAATATAGTGGGATAAAAAACGACCCACTGTAAGTGAAAGGGAGTAGATAGATATGTTAACTGTACCTGAGGCACAGCGAAGACTACTTCCGGAAATGAATCCGCTTCTACAATCGAGATATCGTATTCTACAATCGGTACAGCTGATGCAACCAATTGGTAGACGAACGCTGGCAGAGTCACTAAAAATGACAGAACGTGAAATCCGTAAAGAAACAGATATTTTACGTGAGCAAGGGTTATTAGATTCCCAAAAGTCGGGTATGGTATGTACGAGTGATGGCGAATTAGTGATTGAACAGTTAAGAGCATTAGTGTATGAATGGTCGGGCCTTACTCAACTAGGCAAAGCGCTCGAACAACAATTAGGATTGCAACATGTGCTAGTCGTACCAGGTGATTACAACGATGACGAAACCGTTTTAACATTGCTCGGAAAAGAAGCGGCACAGCAATTTCTTTCGACTATTGCCAATGAGCAAGTAGTGGCTGTTACTGGAGGGAAATCAGTTGCCTCCTTAGCGCAGTTTTTACAACCAGTCGATCATCAGCAAAACATTACATTTGTTGCTGCTCGTGGTGGTATCGGTCATGAAATGCACATGCAGGCCAATACACTGGTTGCTACGTTCGCTATGCAAATGGATGCCCAGCACCGTACATTATTTTTACCAGAGCATTTAAGTGAACAGGCTTATCAAGCGATGTTAACAGAGCCTATGGTAACAGAAATAATGGCTTACTATGACCGCGCTGACTGCGTTATTCATGGTATCGGCTCTGCTGAAGAAATGGCGATTCGTCGTAATACATCTGCCGAAGATTTACGTATTCTCGAAGAAAAAGGTGCTGTTAGTGAAGCATTCGGCTATTATTTTAATGCCGAAGGACAAATTGTGCATCGTATTCGCACGATTGGTATTCAACTTGAACAAGTTGAAAAATGTAAGCATATTATTGCGGTGGCAGCAGGCAAACAAAAAGTGAATGCCATGCTATCTTATTTTAAGGTAGCACCGAAGCAGACGATTTTTATAACAGATGAAGCTGCAGCAAAGGCAATCGCTGAACGTTTACTGTAAAAATAAATCAATGAAAACATTATTGGAGGAATTGACAATGGCATTAAAGTTAGCAATTAATGGATTTGGACGTATTGGTCGTTTAGTATTTCGTGAAGCAATGAAGCATGATGAATTTGAAGTAGTTGCAGTGAATGACTTAACAGATGCTGGTCAGCTTGCACACTTATTAAAATACGATTCTGTACATGGTATCTATGATGCTGATGTAAATGCAGATGAAGATTCTTTCGTAGTGAATGGAAAAAAGGTTAAAGTATACGCTGAAAAAGACCCAGCGCAGTTGCCATGGGGCGAGCTTGGTGTAGATGTTGTCCTTGAATGTACAGGTCGATTCCGTTCAATGGAAGATGTAGGGAAGCATATTGAAGCAGGTGCTAAAAAAGCCATTTTATCTGCACCAGCTAAAGGAGATATGCCGACATTCGTAATGGGTGTGAACCATGAGGATTACAATCCAAAAACAGACGATGTCATTTCAAATGCATCTTGTACAACAAACTGTCTTGCACCAGTAGCCAAAATTTTGGATGAAAAATTTGGCATTGAACGCGGTATGATGACAACAATCCATTCTTATACAAACGACCAACGTATCCTTGACTTCCCGCACTCTGATCCGCGTCGTGCGCGTGCAGGGGCAGTGTCAATGATTCCAACAACGACAGGTGCAGCAGTAGCAGTTTCCAAAGTATTACCTCAATTAAAAGGTAAACTAGATGGATTTTCTATGCGTGTTCCAACACCGAATGTATCATGTGTGGATTTAGTGGTAGAACTAAAAGCAGATGTTACAAAAGAGTCTATTAATGCCGCTTTAAAAGAAGCTTCAGAAAATGAGCTAAAAGGTATTTTAGGCTACAATGAACTACCATTAGTATCAATTGATTACAATGGTAATCATCATTCTTCAACTGTGGATGGCCTTTCTACAATGGTTTTAGAAAATAGTATGGTGAAAGTTCTTGCTTGGTACGATAACGAAATTGGTTACTCTACTCGTTTAATGGATCTTGCATTATACATTGCTCAACAAGGGTTAAATCATAAATAAGTGTCATAATTCGCAATTTGAAGTAAAAAGTGTGACATAATACGGCTTTTTACGCAAAAATAGTATAGCCTTTATAATATCGAAAAGATATAATATACAAGGGTAATAGGAGTAAGGGATGTACCCTTACTCCTTTTTTTAATAAATATATTTAGAGCGCATGGCTTGTTATAACGTACACAGATATAGGAGATGTTAGATGCAAGACATCAAACGGTACTTTTGCTACTATTAAAATTGGTAAAGGTATACTTTCACTTGCTTGGACATTTTGCCATTCGATAAGCAAAGGAATTTTACAAGCATACTCGAAAAATCTTGTTACCAAAACTGTTATTCGCCAATTCAAAATGTGAACAGCCAAGATGGGTGAAGCACATTTTATTATGTCCGTACTACGAACTTTGAAGGGGGTTTCTTCATGTTAAATAAGAAAACAATGAAAGATATTGATGTAAAAGGTAAGCGCGTCTTCGTACGTGTTGATTTTAATGTACCAATGGCAGATGGGGTTATCACAGACGAAACGCGTATTCGTGCAGCCATTCCTACGATTGACTATTTAGTCGAACAAGGGGCAAAGGTGATTTTAGCATCTCATTTAGGTCGTCCTAAAGGTGAAGTAAAAGAAGATATGCGTTTAACAGCAGTCGGTATTCGCCTAGCTGAAATCATTGGCAAGCCTGTTACTAAATTAGACGAGTCCATCGGTCAAAACGTAGAAGCGACTGTCGCGAACATGCAAAACGGCGATATCGTTCTGCTTGAAAATGTACGCTTCCATGCTGGTGAAGAGAAAAATGATCCTGCATTAGCGGAACAATTTGCTAAAATTGCGGACGTTTATGTGAACGATGCATTTGGTGCTGCTCACCGTGCACATGCATCAACAGAAGGCATTGCTAAGCATGTTCCTGCTGTATCAGGTTTCCTTATGCAAAAGGAATTAGATGTGCTAGGTAAAGCATTATCAAACCCAGAGCGTCCTTTCACAGCCATTATTGGTGGCGCAAAAGTGAAAGATAAAATCGG
The DNA here is from genome assembly GCF_016350185.1 of Lysinibacillus sp. C5.1. NCBI lineage: Bacteria > Bacillati > Bacillota > Bacilli > Caryophanales > Bacillaceae > Lysinibacillus > Lysinibacillus sp. C5.1. The sequence continues at coordinate 3,811,751 of NZ_CP066226.1, read as the reverse complement.
TGTGATTGAGAGCTTACTTGAAAAGGTCGATCATTTAATTATTGGTGGGGGACTATCATTTACCTTCATTAAAGCGCAAGGTCATGATATCGGTAAATCTTTATTAGAAGAAGATAAAATTGAACTAGCAAAATCTTTCATTGAAAAAGCACAGGCAAAAGGCGTGCAGTTACATATGCCAATTGATGCGGTAGTAGCAAATGAATTTTCGAAAGATGCAGAGACAAAAATTGTCGATGTTGATGCTATTCCTGCTGATTGGATGGGTCTTGATATTGGACCGAAAACAGCTGCGCATTATGCAGAGGTGATTGAAAAATCGAAGTTAATCATTTGGAATGGACCAATGGGCGTATTTGAAATGGAACCATTCGCAAATGGTACGAAAACTGTAGCAGAGGCAATGGCAACAACTGCTGGTTACACGGTAATCGGTGGCGGAGATTCTGCAGCAGCAGTCGAAAAATTCGAAGTAGCTGATAAGATGGATCACATTTCGACAGGTGGCGGTGCTTCACTTGAGTTAATGGAAGGCAAAGAGCTTCCTGGCATTGTGGCATTAAACGACAAATAATAGCGTTTATTAAAGTAATCTTTTTAGCAAACATAATAGATAGGAGGCATAAACGATGCGTAAACCAATTATTGCAGGTAACTGGAAGATGTATAAAACATTTGAAGAGGCAATACAGTTTGTCGAAGCTGTGCAGGATAAACTACCTTCAAATGACAACGTAGATGCAGTTATTTGCGCACCGGCACTATTCCTACCAACGCTTGTGCAAATTGCTAGTGAATCTGAATTAGCAATTGGCGCACAAACAATGCATTACGAAAATGAAGGGGCGTTTACTGGCGAAATTAGCCCTGCGCAGCTTGCGAGCGTTGCTGTGGACTATGTCATCTTAGGCCACTCTGAACGACGTGAGTATTATAACGAAACAGATGAAGCTATTAACAAAAAGGTGGCTGCAGCACTTTCGCATAATATCGTCCCAATTATTTGCTGTGGTGAAACATTGCAAGAACGTGAGGCTGGTACGACAGAGCAAAAGGTAGCTGGTCAAATTACAGCAGCACTTGCCGGTTTTGCGGCACAGGATGTGGAGCATATGGTACTTGCCTATGAGCCTATCTGGGCAATCGGCACAGGTAAAACAGCAACGGCAGAAGATGCCAACCAAGTATGTGGTGCTATTCGCGCAGTTGTTGAAAAATTATACGATACCGCAACAGCACAGGCTGTTCGTATTCAATACGGTGGTAGCGTAAAGCCTGATAATATTGAAGAATTGTTATCAAAAGAGCATATCGATGGTGCGTTAGTCGGTGGTGCGAGCTTACAAGCCGAATCATATTTAAAATTATTGGAGGCGGCAGCAAATGCCTAAAAAGCCAGTAGCATTAATTATTTTAGATGGTTTTGCATTTCGTGATGAAACATTCGGAAATGCAGTTGCGCAAGCAAAGAAACCAAATTTTGATCGTTTTTGGAATCAGTTTCCACATGCAACATTAACAGCGGCAGGTGAAGCAGTAGGGTTGCCAAATGGTCAAATGGGGAACTCTGAAGTAGGGCACTTAAATATTGGTGCCGGTCGTATCGTCTATCAAAGCTTAACACGTTTAAACAAGTCGATTCGTGAAGGAGACTTCTTTAAAAACCAAGCATTTTTAGATGCTGTAGCGCATGTAAAAGCACATCACTCAAAGCTACATGTAATGGGTTTACTATCAGATGGTGGTGTTCACAGCCATTATGAGCATATGTTTGCGCTGTTAAAGCTAGCGAAGGAACAAGGCGTAGATGAAGTATTTGTTCATGCATTTTTAGATGGTCGTGATGTAGGTCCAACGACAGCAATCAACTATATTGAAGAAACTGAAAAACAAATGGCTTCGATTGGCATTGGTAAATTCGCTTCGATTCATGGTCGCTATTATGCAATGGACCGCGACAAGCGTTGGGATCGAGTGGCATTGACGTATAATGTGCTGGTGGATGGTGTAGGACAAACAGCGGACAGCGCAATTGCCGGTGTGACGGAGTCCTATGAGCGTGAAGTAACCGACGAATTTGTTATTCCATTTAGTGTGCAAGAACATGGTGAAGCCGTTGCGACAATTGCAGATAATGACGCGGTTATTTTCTTTAATTTCCGACCTGACCGCGCAATTCAATTATCAAAAGTATTTACAAATCCAACATTTGACGGGTTTGCGCTCTCTGCAAAACACCCGCAAAATGTAAAATTCGTATCGTTCACTCATTATAGTGATGAAGTGAATGCGCAAGTTGCTTATGAAAATGACAACTTAAAAAATACGATAGGTGAAGTGTTAGCCTCTAATGGGAAAACACAGCTTCGTATTGCAGAAACAGAAAAGTATCCTCATGTTACATTCTTTATGAGTGGTGGTCGTGAGGAGAAATTCGCTGGTGAAGAACGTATTTTAATTGCTTCTCCAAAGGTCGCAACATACGATTTAAAACCTGAAATGAGTGCATATGAAGTAACAGAAGCATTGCTTGCAGAGATTGCAGCCGATAAATTTGATGGCATCCTTCTTAACTTTGCGAACCCCGATATGGTGGGACATAGTGGCATGTTAGAGCCAACGATCAAAGCAATTGAAGCAGTGGATGAATGTCTTGGGAAAGTAGTAGATGCTCTGCTGGCAAAAGGCGGTGCAGCTATTATTACAGCTGACCACGGTAACTCTGACGAGGTTGTTACGTTAGAAGGGGAACCGATGACAGCTCATACAACAAATCCTGTTCCAGTAATTGTGACAAAACCAAATTTAATGTTAAGAAATGGTGGCATTTTAGCCGATTTGGCGCCAACCATGTTAGAATTATTAGAGGTGTCACAACCTATTGAAATGACAGGGAAATCATTAATCGAAAAAGAGGAGAATTAGTTATGCCATTTATTACACAAGTTTATGCGCGCGAAGTTTTAGACTCACGTGGGAACCCAACAGTAGAAGTTGAAGTATTTACAGAATCAGGTGCTTTTGGTCGCGCAATCGTGCCATCAGGTGCCTCTACAGGTGAATACGAAGCGGTAGAATTACGCGATGGTGACAAATCACGTTACCTAGGCAAAGGTGTATTAAAAGCTGTCGAAAATGTAAACACAATTATTGCACAAGAATTAGAAGGTAATTTCTCAGTTCTTGACCAAGTAGTAATTGACAAAGCTTTAATCGAGCTAGATGGCACAGAAAACAAAGGTAAACTAGGTGCGAACGCAATCCTAGGTGTATCAATGGCAGTTGCACATGCTGCAGCAGATTATTTAGATGTACCTCTTTATCAATATCTTGGCGGTTTCAACTCAAAACAATTACCAGTACCAATGATGAACATCTTAAATGGTGGTGCTCATGCAGATAACAACGTAGACATCCAAGAATTCATGGTAATGCCAGTAGGCGCAGAAAACTTCCGTCATGCATTACGTATGGGTGCTGAAATTTTCCACAGCTTAAAAGCAGTATTAAAAGACAAAGGCTACAACACAGCTGTAGGTGATGAAGGTGGTTTCGCACCGAACCTTGGTTCTAATGAAGAAGCAATCACTGTAATCCTTGAAGCAATCGAAAAAGCTGGCTACAAAGCTGGTGAAGAAGTGAAATTAGCAATGGACGTTGCTTCTTCTGAATTATTTAATAAAGAAGACGGCAAATACCATTTAGATGGTGAAGGTGTTGTCAAAACATCTGAAGAAATGGTGGACTGGTATGAACAGTTAACAGCTAAATACCCAATCATCTCAATCGAAGACGGCTTAGATGAAAACGACTGGGCTGGTCATAAATTATTAACAGATCGCATTGGCGCTCGCGTTCAATTAGTAGGAGACGATTTATTCGTAACAAATACGAAAAAATTAGCTGCTGGTATTGAGCAAGGCGTTGGTAACTCAATTTTAATCAAAGTAAACCAAATCGGTACATTAACAGAAACATTCGAAGCAATCGAAATGGCGAAACGCGCTGGTTACACAGCTGTTATCTCTCACCGTTCTGGTGAATCAGAAGATGCGACAATCGCTGATATCGCAGTTGCGACAAATGCTGGTCAAATCAAAACAGGTGCGCCATCTCGTACAGACCGCGTTGCGAAATACAACCAACTTCTACGCATCGAAGATCAACTTGGTGCAACATCAGAGTACCTTGGTTTAAACTCTTTCTATAACTTAAAATAAGGTGAATCGCTAGTACTAGCTGTTCCTTTTTGAAAATTGCCTCGAAAGCATGAATGTGCTTTTAGAGGCAATTTTTTTAGGCGAGTGCTAAAATTGTGTGAGTGCCTGGCACTGACGTGCGACATAGAGATTTTTTAGTATTATAAAATTCTGAATTGTTTCGGTGCCTGTCACCCTATATTCTGTGTTTGTCATGAGAACCTTTATTTGTTATAATATAGTATGTTGTGATGTTTCAAAGTTCGGGAGGTGCAGTGTATGCATACAGCAGTATTAGTAGCTTTAATTATCGTATCATTAGCATTGATTGTCGTAGTCTTATTACAATCTAGTAAAAGTGCAGGCTTGTCAGGTGCCATCTCGGGTGGAGCTGAACAACTATTCGGCAAGCAAAAAGCACGTGGTATGGATTTAATTCTTCACCGTACAACAATTGTATTATCCATTTTATTCTTTATTTTAGCAGTTGCGATTGCAAAACTATAATAGTTGAAGATATGCCGCCTAACCTCGAATGGTTGGGCGTTTTCTTTTATCTTTTAGTTCACTGAGTAGCATGCTGATATTATGTACATAGATAGTTATAGATAAATAAGTATGAATTATACTAAATATGCACTAAAATAAGCCAATGTATCATGGATATGGCTATAATAGAGAGTATATGTTTTACAGTGAAGGAGAACTTGCGAATGAACAAATCATTATCACAGCCATTTTTCTTTCAAGCAGGCCCTCGTGCCGTGTTATTATTACACGGCTTTACAGGTAGCTCGGCAGATGTGCGTATGCTTGGTAGATTTTTAGAGAAAAAAGGGTATACTACATTAGCGCCGCATTATAAAGGGCACGGTGTGCAACCTGAAGAACTCATTACAACTGGTCCAGCTGATTGGTGGCAAGATGTCAAAGCAGCCTACCAACAATTACAAGATGCTGGCTATCAAGAAATTGCGGTGGCAGGACTATCACTTGGCGGTGTGATGGCTTTAAATGTAGCGCTGAACAATCCTGTACAAGGTATTGTGACAATGTGTGCACCAATGACCATGCGAACAACAGATGTAATGTTCGAAGGCGTCTTAAAATATGCAAAAGACTATAAAAAATTTGAAGGTAAAACTGAAGCTGAAACTGATGCAGAAGTGGCGTTAATCGCTGACAAAGGGATGCCATCATTACAAGAACTTCGTGAGTTTATTGCGCAGACTCGAAAAGAAATCGATATGATTTATGCCCCTATATTTGTCATACAAGCGACAAATGATGAGGTAATAGAGACAGAATCTGCCAACATTATATATAATCAAACTGAGTCACTAGAAAAATATATCAAGTGGTATGAAAACTCAAAACATGTCATTACATTAGATCAAGAAAAAGATCAACTACATGAAGATATTTATCGTTTTTTAGAAGGGCTAAATTGGGCACACTAAATATGAATAAGGATTTTTATATGAAGGAGGCAATAGTATGACAGACAAAAAAGATTCACTACAAAGTCGTTTACTCGATTTTTTCGGTGAAGAAGAATATAAACCGTTAACCGTTGGAGAAATCGAAGACGAATTCGGATTTGAGGATGCAGAAGAATTTAAGGAGCTCGTCAAAACGCTCGTGCGAATGGAAGGGCAGGGCTTAGTTGTACGCTCACGCTCCAATCGTTACGGCTTACCGGAGCGCATGAATTTACTCCGAGGTAAGTTTATCGGTCATGCAAAAGGATTTGGCTTTGTGACACCAGATATTGAAGGGATGGATGATGTATTCATTCCACCGCACGAAGTAAATGGTGCCATCAATGGCGACACGGTCCTCATTCGCGTATTAAAGGAATCCTTTGGCGATCGCCGTGAAGGCACTGTGACAAAGGTTGTGGAACGTGGACAAACAACATTTGTAGGCACATTCCAAGCAAATAGAGGCTTTGGCTTCGTCGTATTGGACGATAAAAAACTACCAATGGACATCTTTATCGCAAAAGGCGATACATTAGGTGCGGTTGATGGTCACAAAGTTGTCGTGGAAATTGCCACATGGCCAGAAGATTTAAAATCAGCAACAGGCTATATTACAAAAATTTTAGGGCATAAAAATGATCCAGGTGTCGATATTTTATCGATTCTGTATAAACATGACATTCCACCAGAGTTTCCAGAAGAAGTCATCGCTGCTGCACAACGTGTGCCAGATGAAATTTCACCAGCCGATTTAGAAGGTCGTCGTGATTTACGCCATGAAACCATCGTTACTATCGATGGTGCAGATGCAAAAGATTTAGATGATGCGGTAACAGTGACAAAAAATGTAGACGGTACTTACAAGCTTGGCGTACATATTGCAGATGTTAGCTACTATGTAACACAAGGCTCTGTAATTGATATTGAAGCATATGACCGAGCGACAAGTGTCTATTTAACAGACCGCGTTATCCCAATGATTCCACATCGACTGTCAAATGGTATTTGTTCATTAAATCCACAAGTAGACCGACTAACGCTATCATGTGAAATGATTATTGATGGCAATGGGAATGTGATTGCACATGAAATTTTCCAAAGTGTTATTAAAACGACAGAGCGTATGACGTACAAAGATGTTTATAAAATTCTAGAAGAACAAGATGAAGCACTAATTGCTCGCTATGAGTCGCTTGTACCGATGTTTAAAAACATGGCAGAGCTATCGAAAATTTTACGCCGCAAACGTGAGCTACGTGGTGCTATTGACTTTGACTTTAAAGAGTCGAAAGTAATCGTCGATGAAGATGGCTGGCCAGTCGATATTGAACTGCGTGAACGCACTGTAGCAGAGAAGTTAATTGAAGATTTCATGCTTGCTGCCAACGAAACAGTAGCAGAACATTTCCACTGGATGAATGTACCGTTCCTATACCGTATTCACGAAGATCCAAAGCCAGAAAAACTACAACGCTTCTTTGAATTCGTCACGAACTTCGGTATTTTAATTAAAGGTACAGGCAATACGGTGCATCCAAAAGCATTGCAAGATGTGTTAACAGCCATTGAAGGCATGCCAGAGGAGCCAGTTATTTCGACGATGTTACTACGCTCTATGCAACAAGCGAAGTACTATCCAGAAAGCATTGGTCACTTCGGTTTATCGACAGATTTCTATACCCATTTCACATCACCAATTCGTCGTTACCCTGACTTAGTTGTCCACCGTTTAATTCGCACGTACTTAATTAATAAAGATACGTCGAAAGAAACGCTTGCACAATGGGCAATGGCAATGGATGAAATTGCCGACCATACATCTGAACGCGAACGTCGTGCAGTTGATGCAGAACGCGATACAGACTCGCTGAAAAAAGCACAATATATGTCTGATAAAATCGGTGAAGAATTCGAAGGTATTGTGTCTTCTGTTACGAACTTCGGTATCTTTATCGAGCTACCAAACACGATTGAAGGACTTGTGCATATTAGCAATATGACGGATGATTACTATCGCTTCGATGATCGCCAAATGATGATGATTGGGGAACGTACAAACCGCCAATTCCGCATCGGTGATGAAGTCAAAGTACGAGTTGCAAACGTCATTATCGAGGAGTCATCAATTGACTTTGAAATCGTAGGAATGGTAACTTCTTATGGAAGAACAAGAAAAGCCACACCTACTGTTATTCATGCACGTAAAAACTATAGCGACAACAAAGACGGACGCAGTAGCCGAAGCAATCGTTCAGGCGGTGGCAGAGGTCGCCGTGACGAGGAAAAACCAAGCCATGGCGACTCTTCAAAACGCAGAGAACGCGGTGACAGTGATCGCGATCCACGTGGCCGACGCAAAGACAGCTCAAGCCCTGGCCCGAAAAAAGGCGTAAAACAAAAACAAAAGTTTTACGAAGGCATCGCCAAAAAAGGCAAAAAGAAAAAAACAAAACGTAAATAATGAAAAAATCCAGCGTGAGCAGGCTAAGTCCTGCTCAACCTTTGAATAGAGGGTGAACTAAATGGCAAAAGGTACTGGGAAAGTATTAGCACAAAATAAAAAAGCGGGACATGACTACTTTATTGAAGACACAATTGAAGCGGGCATGGTACTAACAGGCACAGAAATTAAAGCTATTCGTGCAGGCAAAGTCCAATTGCGCGACTCATACGTTCGAATTACAAACGGCGAAGCATGGATTAGCAATATGCACGTTAGCCCATTCGACCAAGGGAACCGTTTCAACCATGATCCATTACGCGCCCGTAAATTGCTCCTACATAAAAAGCAAATCGGCGAACTAGTCGGCGCAGTCAAACGCGATGGTTACACCATTATCCCTTTAAAAATGTACATTAAAGACGGCTACGCCAAACTACTAATCGGCGTCGGCAAAGGGAAAAAAGACTACGACAAACGCGACGACATGCGCAAAAAAGAAGCAAAACGTGAAATGGAACGCACCTTCAAAGCAAAAAATCAATACTAGTAGATTACGAGGAAGGCTCACCACTTGTTGTGGTGAGCTTTTTTCAATGATGTTCGCAGGTATTTGAGAGGGTGAGGAGGTTTACCCGCAGAATTGTGGGAAATACCCGCGAAATGAGGTGATTTATCCGCGGAGTGAAGGAAAATACCGCTAAGAGAGGAGGTTTACCCGCGAAATAAGGGAGAATATCCCTGAAGAAATGTGTTTACCCGCGGAATAAAGAGAAATACCCGCGAAGAGAGGAGGTTTACCCGCGGAATAAAGAGAAATACCCGCGAAGTAAGATGGTTTACCCGCGGAACAAAAATAATATCACCTAAAGAACAAAAAATTTTCCATTTACTTGAGATTTTTTAAAAGTTTTTACGTTGTTAAAGTAAGGAGGTGGGGTCTCATGGATATGCAGCTGATACAAAAAATCATTGCCGGGGATCAACAAGCTTTTCGCATCATTGTTGACACATATAAGCAGCCACTTGTCAGCTATTTAACATATCAAACGAACGACGAGGAATTGGCGAAAGATATTGCACAAGAATCATTTATCAAATGCTATGAAAACTTACTTCATTTTAAAGGTGGCTCTTTTAAGGCTTGGCTTTTTCGTATCGCGATTAATCAACTGATTGATTTTAAAAGAAAGCATAAGGAAGATGCAACACCACTTGAGGAAACGCCCTCATTAGAAACACCAGAAGTATTAATAATCAAAAAAGAACAGAACGCGTTACTTCAGCAATGGCTTGCAACATTGGAACACAAAACGCACCAAGTTTTCGTCCTAAAGTATGCCAGTAATTGCTCTTATGAAGAAATCGCTGAGACACTTAATATTCCAATATCGGAAGTACGAAACCGACTGCATAGAACAAAGAAACGGCTAAGAAACGCTATGTTGAAGGGAGAGATTAATAATGAACTGCTTATCAACTGAAGAAATGCACGATTTTATCGATGGACGAATAGAAGATAACAAAATGATGCAAATGGACAAGCATATTCAATCATGTGCAACTTGCTCTGCATTATTGGATGAACAACTTGAAACTGAACAGCTACTAAGCTCCCTGTTTCCTCCAGTACATGTTGACGATTCATTTACAAATCAAGTGATGAATCAATTACCAAAGAAAAAGACTTCACTTACAAAAAAGCGAGACTGGCGAGCAACTTTTGTAGCAGTCGCATTCGTCACAGCGGCATTATTATTTCTAGTATTCTCGACTATGCAGCAGGAGCCAACAACTAGTTCTACACCCATTACGATAAAAGTAAAAGACGTTAAGCTCACAGACGCTTACATTACAGTGACTCTAGCTACATCTGGCTACAATGGTGATGAAAATTTCTTCAATGAAGCAACCGTGGGAGATGTAGCACTCGTACTACCAAGCGGAAAAAGTGAAATAGCTAGTTATGCTGCAGAGCAATCAATGAATGAAATTAAATTTGAGTTCCCCTTATTTAATGTGACACATGATGAATTTAAACTTCTTTTTAACTATCAACACATTTATGACGTAGATGGTCAGTGGACGTTTGAAGTACCGATTGATCGCAAGGAATTGTTAGCTCAAACAGAGACTGTCACACTACGTTCTGCGTTTGAAAAAGACGGCGTTGACGTAAACTTTATCCGTGCACAACATGGACCACAGAACTCTCTCTTCAAATTTGAAACAAAATTTACGGAGAACATGGCAACATTTGTAGAGCAACAAGTAGAAAAGTTTACAGCTGATTTACCGCTAGCTGAAAAAGAAGCTTATGCAGGCTATAATGCACAAATAATATATGACGTTATTGACGCTGATGGACAAAAATTACAACGCTCGATGCCTGAAGATAACGTCAATATTCAAAATGATCGCTACGCTCATACTGAAACAATTAGTGCCTATCCAAGTGTAAAAGAAGGCGGCTATATAGCTGTTACTGGTGCCAAGTTTGAGTTGCCGACGAATGTCCGACATCCGCTAACTTTGGACCAATTACCTTACTCCTTTACTTATAAAGATACAGTATATGAAGTAAAGCTCTTACCCAACCAACGTCTTGAAATTTCCTCAGACGCAAAGGCAACGACGATTAACGACTGGCATATTACAGTGAACAATAAAACAGCATGGGATACAGCCCGTGTTCGAAAAGATAAAGAAAAACAGTATACAACAATCACATTCGAAGAGGGTATTCAATTAGATTCGTTTATCCTTTACGGTCAAACAGAATTACAATATGTTTACTTTGATGATCCAATTCGTGTGGATATACGATAACCTAAAAACACCTTTTGATTAATAATTGTCAAAAGGTGTTTTTCATTTGCTATGCTTTTTGGCATTGAAAGGGGACCTATCAATCTGTAAATAAGGCACTATACTTGAAGTACAGCTTGGTTTGTTTTATAATATGTATTGTTAATGCCAGATGTATTGAAGCGTAGTACTACTCTTCAACCGTACTAGAAGCAATTCTAGCTCTTTGTTTGATCGACGCCACGTGCCTCGCATCATATTCAAGGGGACGTTACGGATTCGACAGGGATGGTTCAAGCTTTGGTCGCGCGTCGGAGGTCTCGGCTCCGTCATCAACGGAAGTTATATAATAACTGGCAAACAACAAAACTTAGCTTTCGCAGCGTAAGCTCGTAAGCGCTCTGCCTCTCTATCGCCCATGTAGAGTACGTAGGGCCCAACTTTAGTGGGATACGGTCGATGGTGCCACCTGAGTCACCGGCAAGAGATTTCCAGGTTAGCGTACAGGACGCCTGTTTGTCGGCATAATGCTACGCGAATCGCAAATGGACAAACTACACGCGTAGAAGCTGAAGTATTGGAGTCTTTGGACGCGGGTTCGACTCCCGCCGTCTCCATAATTGAATTTTCTAGAGTTGTCTAGAGTGGTCAAAACCCTTGTATATCAAGGGTTTTTTCTATTTTTGTTGTACTGAGTTTTCTGGGCTTTTCAGCAGAAACTGGCTAAAAAACTGGTCACTTTTGGGTCAAGTTTATGAGTTTAAGTACGTCACAAACTTATTAATTGTATCGTTTTTTGCACGCTTTGATAGGTGCGTATATATGTTGAGCGTTGTTTGCACATCTGTGTGACCTAATCGTTCTTGTACTTCTTTGACACTTGCACCTGCTTCAAAAAGTAAAGAGCAATGCACATGACGAAATGAGTGAACGTGTGTATAGGGCAAGCTGTAATTGTCGATGATTTTCATGAGCCATTTTCTAGGAACCGTTTGTTGCAATAAGCCGTTTTGTTCGTTTGTAAACATTAATTGGCTTTTGTCATTCGCTTTTGGAAATTTAACTTGCTGGATCTTTTTCCATTCAGATAAGATGCTGCATGTTTCATCATCAATTAAAAGCTGGCGTATCGTATCGGTTTTCGTTGATTTGATATAAAGCTTGTTATTTTTACCTCTTGAAAGAGCTTTTGTAATGAGCAGTTCCTTTGTATCGAAATTTAAATCCGCCCAGGTTAATGCAAGTGCCTCACCTTTACGAATACCTGAAAAAGCAAGCAGGTAGAAAAATGCGGTTATTTGAGCGTTACCATACTGCTTTAAGCATTGAAGAAAATCAATTAGCTGCTCTTTTGAATAGTAGTTGACCTCGGTATCTAATACAGCAGAAGCTTTGATTTTAGGTAGATCCACTAGCTTGAATGGATTTGAACTGATGTACTCACGCTTAATAGCGAAATCAATTACTTTAGAAGCGTAAGTTTTAACCATTCGAAATCTTTTTAGTTTCAAGGAACAGTCATCAACAAAGCCTTGGCAGATTGCTACACTCAATTTCTCAATTCGGTAGTGACCTAATGCAGGTAGAATATGATTCTTGAAAATTCCTAGCGTTTTGACAAAGGTGCTTTCTTCGACCGTTCTTTCGTAGTGTTGAATCCAAACATTATATAGATCCTCGTATGTTTCAGTTATAGGCTTCTTATATTCCCCTTTACTAACTTCGACTCTTAATTGAGCTAAAGTGAGACTAGCCTCTTTTTTTGTTAGAAAGCCTCGTCTAGTAACGTGAATTTGTTTGCCTGTTTGGCTATCTATTCCTAAATAAAGCTTAAACATGTAGTAGGTCTTGCCATCTTTTTTTGTATACGATTTAATAGGGTCTTTCATTAAAATGCCTCCTAGAACCATACAGGGAAACTAGGGATACAGTTAATGCTGCGATTAACTATATTGTTAGTATAGCTTATAAAAAATGGTTACCCAATAAATAAACTACCTTTGTTTTGGGAGCATTTAGTGTTTAAATAATGACGATAGTAAAAAGGCTATTTGTAATTAGTGGTTGAATATTTGCAAATTATTTTATTACACTACACAATTGAAACAAACGATGCATTAAGGGGGGATTATTTTGGGTACACAAAAAATAAATCTCTATGTGGATGATTTAAGAGATTGTCCGAGTGGTTTTGTTGTGGCAAGAACGTTTCAAGAAGCAATTCACTTACTTGAAAATCACGAAGTAGATATGCTTTCTCTTGACCATGATTTAGGAGAGGATCTACAAGGTAATCTATTGCCAACAGGTTATGACTTAGTAAAATATATTTGTGAAAAAGGGTTACGGGCAAACAAAATATATATTCATACGGACAACCCTGTTGGTAGAGAGAATATGTATCACACACTACGTGGAGCGAAACGGAGAGGTTTCATTGATTCAGATATTGAAATTTACCATTATCCGATTACTAAAAACAAGTACTCTGGTTAGTTAGTTGTAAAATTTTTGCTACACATTCGTTTGGAATTATTGAGTGCTTCATAGTATTTAAATAACGTTCCCAGATACTTTTGGAACGGGATTGGACTGGATTAGGTGGTGCATGTTTTAATTATTTTGGATAAACCTTCTCAAACCGAGTACAAACTGTCAGCATATCTTCCGTAAACTCCAAGTTATACTGAGGCAAAATGCGGCTAAAGAATGCCACATGTACTTCCTTCCATTCCTCATATGTACCTTCGCCTTCCGCTAGTGCAAAGTCTAATGGTACCTTGTTAAACGGATAAATATCGATGGCATAGGATTTTAAAATTGCAACTGGCTCATTGTGATTGTTCAATGCAATTTGATAATCGCCCATTTTAGGTAGTGGATTCCCCTCAATTTCATATAATGGATAGCTTAAGCATGTTGCTATTTTTATTTCATTCATTACTAAACTTGTAAGCAAATTTGCTTTCTCTCCAAATTGTAGTGTTTCCGTATAACGAATGTTTTCCAAACCTTCTATTTCACAATAATTTTGCCAAAATGCTTCGATTTTGTTCATTGTAATAACTCCTTTTATTAAAATTTTACCCATTGTTGGGACATTAGTATTGTAGAATCGTGAGGTGTATAGTTGTGGGTAAGGGCGAAGCAATGATGATAGCTATACGATTTTCAACACTTATCGTATCTGTAATTGCATTGTCATTTGCTTTTACAAAAAAATAAACCGCCCTCGCCCTGAAGTGACCCCCCAAAGTTGAGTAGTGGTTTATTTTTTTACTTTTTATTCGCGAATCGCCTTTGGATCGATTCTGCTTATTGCTAAGATTGTTTGGTGTACCACCACTAAACAGTCTTATTTATAATCTCTTGACACCGAATTATAGCGTGATTTTTGAATTTACTCAATATACTTTGAATTGATTTATTAATTATGTTGCTCTCAATAATGTATGATTTAGCCCTAGTAAAATGTGTTATTATATGATTCTTTAAAATGATTTTTCGGAGCATCTCAGAGCGTTATTTAATGTTAAAATTGAACCAACCTTGTCTTAAAGGAGAATTTTAATGAAAAAGCTATACAGGAGGGTCAAACATGGGCTTGAAACGTACTATAAAGAGAAAATCTACACAGCCTCACACCAAAGTAACTAATTTTGGATTTGATAACACGATTAAGAAAATTGATAAGGCGATTGCTCTGCTTGAACGAAAATAGCTCATTTAGTAAGCTTAAAAATTAGAAATTACTTAAAAAGTTCTTTGTGTGTATTTAAATTAATTCAAAGCGACATTTGATGACATTTTGCAATTAATCCATGCAAAAAATAAACACAGAAAAACCGCAGCACTCATGACTTCGATTTAAAATAAGCAAAAAAACTACAGATGATAGAACATCCGTAGTCACTTTCACTAAAAAAAGTAAACCGCCCTCGCACCCAAAGCTGAATAATGATTTATTTTCCTCGCTAATCGCCTATAAAGCACTTTTAATATATCAAAAAAAGAACGTTTGTTCCAATGAATTTTCTGTATTTTATTTTTTCTAATGTCGGTCGGTAGTAAATATATGTACAATTTTCTCGTTTTTTGTCTGTACCCCAGGTAATATAAAAAGATTAAAAAACCTCTTTTCGTATTTGTCCTGTGGAGAACGTTTAATTTATTCGACAATCTAGTTTATTTACCTACCAATTGAATATCGCGATTCAAAGCATGTAGATTGACGATACGAACACACTATGAAAGGAGCGATTCTTTGCAAGCACAGCAAATTAAGCACGATTTAACAGTAGCATTACAAGACGATTTCAATACACATAACCTGTACAAGCATGTAGCTCAGACGATTCGAACGCTACTTGACGCTCAGCTAGATGAAAAACAATACGTAGAATGCCATTTTAATGACTACATGGTGAGGGCTGGGGTAATAGAGCGTTCCGAAAATAAAGAACTCTCTATTATTGTTCTTGTATTTCGAGAAAATATTAACGGTGAAATATTGATTCAACTAAATATCGCTGGCAATTGGTTAATCTTGTACAATCAGTTTTCAAATGCAACGATTGAGATCATTGATTGGCGAAAAATAGAGTAGATGCATATTTTGCATCTCTTTTTTTTGCACAAAATGGGTAGGGGAGATTTAATACATGAATAAATACGAAGGGTGTATGCTGCTGTTTAAGCTATAGTATAAAGTTACTTTCTAAACAATTAAAAACATGTCTGATGGTGTATTAGAGAATATCGCAGTACACCACTTTTATAATATAATAGAGGAAACATTAGATATTATGGAGGTGATTGTATTATAAAAGAAGAAACAAGAGACATATTATTATATATTGCATCAGGTTTTTATTCGAGTATGCAACAAACCGCTAGATGCTTAGCCTACTTTTTTATCGTTTTCTATGTTCCATATGTGCTCGCTCATTGGGTGATGGTAACATATGCACAGGTTGATCCGCTACAATTCATACATGTATATGCGTATACAGTGACGCTGGCATTCCCATTAATGATGATCGTATCGCATTACATTCCAATGGAGCTAAATTTTGAAACGATGCAATTTGAGGTCGTTGACTAAATGGCTCTCAGTTGAATCGGGAATTAACTTTAAAAACAAACTTATCCATCTGAATTCATCTCATGCTTATTGGTCATATAAGATTGGTAAGCTTTTTTTATGATTACATACTGGCTATCTCTTTCCCTCTTCATTTTACATGTGTATAAATCGTTCGGACATTAGTATTGTAGAATCGCGAGGTGTAAGCTGTTGGTAAGGGCGAAGCAATGATGATGGCTATACGCTTTTCAACACTTATCGTATCTGTAATTGCATTGTCATTTGCTATTACTAAAAAAAATAAACCGCCCTCGCCCCCAAAGCTGAGTAGTGGTTTATTTTTTTACTTTTTACTCGCTAATCGCCTTTGAATCGATTCTGCTTATTGCTAAGATTGCTTGGTGTACCACCACTAAACAGTCTTATTTATAATCAATTCACATCAAATTATAGCATGATTTTTGAATTTTCTCTATATGGTTTAATTTGAATTATTAATTTTGATGTTCTCAAGTATGTTGATTTATCTCTAGTAAAATGTATGTTAAGTAACATTTTTACTATGCCTTTTAAACGTGAATTATGCCCGCAAAGAATCCGTGTAAAGCCTACCAGTAAACATGCTGTCTCGATGATCTTATCTACCAGAATAATCTAGTATTTCGGTTGCGATATGGCTCACATATCAATTACGAAATAAACGTCTATAAAACCATCGTTTAGTAGACGATTTGAAGATGGAGCTTAAATTAACGTTTAGGCTTCCTTTTTTTGTTGTTTTTGTCTATAAACTCGTCTATTATATAATGTATATAAAACGTATAAGTTTGTAGAAAGTGGTGTCTTAAATGGGACGAATAATAGGATATTGTCGTGTTAGTACGGAAGATCAAAATTTAGATATGCAGGAGCAAGCAATTGAAAAATATGCTAAAGAAAAAGGATTAGAACTAATCATGTATGTAGAAAAGATTTCTAGTCGTAAAGTAGGAAGGCAAGAACTTGAACATGCTATAAAAGCTGCAACTAGTGAAGATTTATTTGTTGTGTTTAAATTAGATCGTTTAGCTAGAAGTACGAAAGAGTTATTTACATTAACAGGTGAATTAAATGAGAAGGGCGTAGAATTTGTTTCAATTAATGATGCATTTGATACTACTACTCCAACAGGTAAAGCAATGTTTGGTATGTTAGCTGTATTCGCTGAATTTGAAAGGGATATTATTCAGCAAAGGACAAAAGCTGGATTAGAAAGTGCTAGAAAACGCGGGCGTGTTGGAGGCAGACCCGCTATTGATGATAAAGTAAAGAAGCATGTACGAGCATTGTTTGAAGCAGGAGAAAGTGCTACAGATATTGCAAAGGAGTATGGTATTGGTAGGGCAACCGTATATAAAATTATTAAAAATAATTAAATGTAAAGTAGGGGGAACTTGTATTAATGATTTGAGAGCGTACTGCATGACATCACTTCTAAGCCACCAGCAACAATTGAGACAATTGAGTGAAGATAATTAATAAAAATATAAAAAGCCTGGTAGAGCCTTATCTAATAAGGTTTTTGCCAAGCTTTTTTTATAATTAATATATAAATAAAAGGGTTAGTTTTGAGTATTTTTATACTTATTGCGAATACCTGTAAAAAAAATTTGAAAGAAAAAATGCCAAAATACAAATGTACTTTGGCACGAATTGAGATTCAACTAACAATCCCTTTTGCAGTATGATTAATTTACTTATCTGATAGAGTGTGTAATTCAGGAATACAATGAATATACGTATCTATCGTTGTTGCTATTTTTGAGTGACCTAAGAAACGTTGAATAAATTTTACATCATTCGTTTGATAATAGATACGAGAAGCACAACTGTGACGTAAGCCATGAACTGAAACGAGCTTTAAACCATGTTGGATTTGGAATCTTTTTAACCAGGCATTTAACTTGCAGTTATTATAAAAAGTATTTTTATTGTTTGGAAAGATAAACTGCTCGCTGCCTTGATGCTCAAGATTTTGCCACTTTAATTGCTCTGCTTGAAGTTCCTGCCAATTTAATAGTGCTTGGAAAGTTTCGTCATCAATATCAAGCGTTCTTTTGCCAAGATTCTTTGTACGTTTAATATAAGGCTTATTCGATTCGTCCGTACCAATTGCTTGATGAATGAGGATTTTTTTATTTTGAAAATCAATATCTTGCCATTGTAGTGCAAAAAGTTCTCCTTTGCGTAAACCTAAATTTACAAGCACGAGAAAAATTGCGATTTTTGAAATATCATCTGTTGCTTTCAGTTTTTGAATAAATGCATCCAATTCATCTGATGTATAAAACAGTTTTTCAATTTGTTGATTGTTTTCCTTACTTTCCTGCTTTTTTTCCCATGACCGCAATCCATTAAGTTTAATGGGGTTTTTGGGGATGTAATCGTTATAGAAAGCCTGTTGTAAGCATTTATTTAGTTCGATTGCTACCTTTGACGGTTTCCTTAATTTATCTTTCCATACTTCAAATGACCGTAAAGTATCTTGATAGGAAATATTTTTAAGCTTTAGATTTCCATAGAAAGGAAGGATGTGATTTTTAAACATACCTTTAATTTTCCCTAAAGTACTTTTTTCGAGATTACAAGTTAGAAGGAAGTCTTCATAGAAAGAATGATAGAATTGCTCTAATGTAAGGTTTGGATTATCAGTATCATTTCGTTGTAGCATTTCCGCTTGTTTTTGGGCATAAAAAGTTTTTGCTTCAGTTTTTGTTTTAAAACCACGCTTTGTAATATCGATTTGCTTTTTCGTATAAGGATCGATACCCCCATACATTTTCACCATATAATGAGGAACGCCTCTTTTCATATATTCTTTAACTGCTTTGTCCATTGTTGTCATTAGAATGATCTCCTTTTGTGTTTTCCATTATTTTTTATGCTTGTATATTTTTTAAAAAGTGATTGATTTCCGTTTTGGAGAATCGCTTGCTGCGACCAATTGAAATACCTTTAAGCCCTTGATCGATGAGCTTTTGTAAACTTTTATAGGAAATTCCGATATAGTCGCAAGTTTCCTGAATGTTCATCCACTCTTTAGCTGCATGCTCATTATGCTGACCAATTGTTTCACCAAGTTTTTTTTCAAGGATTTTTTCAAGGCTTTGTGTAATTAAGCTTTCAATTTTTTCTTCGATTGATTTTTCAATAGTTTGTTCCATTTGTTTGTTCCTCCGTAATAGATAGTAAGTGTTATTAAGTCAGTAAAGAATTGCTACCCCATGCTATACACTTGCAGAAATGAATATTCATAAAAAAAGTGTCGGACACATCCGATTGTCGGAAGATGTGAAGCCAGCTGAAGTATAGCTATGACACTCTACAAACTTGAAGAAATGAATATTCATAAAAAAGTGTCGAACACATCGGATTGTCAGTTATAAGATGTGAAGCCAGCTGAAGTATAACTACGACACTCTACAAACTTGCAGAAATGAATATTCATAAAAAAAGTGTCGGACACATCTGAATGTCGGTTATAAGATGTGAAGCCAGCTGAAGTATAGCTACGACACTCTACAAACTTGAAGAAATGAATATTCATAAAAAAGTGTCGAACACGTCTGAATGTCGGTTATAAGATGTGAAGCTAGCTGAAGTATAGCTACGACACACTACACACTTGTAGAAATGCATATTCATAAAAAAGTGTCGAACACATCGGATTGTCAGTTATAAGATGTGAAGCTAGCTGAAGTATAGCTACGACACTCTACACACTTGCAGAAATGGATATTCAAAAAAAAGTGTCGGATACATAGAATTAGCTATTCATCAGCATTCTAAGTACGACAAAAACCAAAATTAAGATAATTAAATTGTTTATTTCTAAACATATGAATTACGTAGCTATGTTGTTTGATTGGAAATTTTAGATGTGAGGAGAAGGATTACAGAGAGATGTTTATTTTGTATTTTAGGGTTGGAGCAAATACAAAATGTCATATTAAGTATAAGAAAGTCGACGCTAAACCATTTGAAGTAATGAAAGTAATTCTTAAATCTTAGGAAAAGAATTGCATCTATTGAGGTCTAAATACCAATTTATTTTTAATTAACAGTGTTTTGATATTCCATGATACGTGCTAGTAAACGAAATGGTATTAGCGTGCTTGGAGCGAATGTAATCTGTAAAGCTCGCTTGTAGTGATCTGACAACAAGTAGGCTTACGTACGCACGAATGTACGACAATATCTGCTTCTAGTTCGAAGGAGGAAACAAGTGCGTGCACACATATAGGAATTTGTTGTATACAGTTGTCATATTTCAGACGCCATTGTGGCATTCCTGCCGTAAAGTAATCAAAATCACAAGCCAATAATTTCAATCAAATAGGTGCACAAGAGCATTTAGATCAGTTGCTACATTTGAGGTCTAAATGCCCTTTTTTCTTTTTAATCGACAGTATTTTGATTTTATAATGCGAAAAAGTTATATAACAATTATACAACTTATGCAAGAAACAATATAAGTTATATGATATTTATACAACTTATATCGAAAAAGCCATAGGGTGTTTCTCGATTATTAATGCCGCATTTATATGGAAAATGATATAAGTTATACAACATTTATTTAACATTTATACAACTGTTATATAAGTTTAAAGAAAACTCAATAGGAAGAGAATGACCGAAAAAACTACAATTAGATTCTTCCAATGAAAAAGCTCATACAGAGCAAAATAATGCAAAAAAAGTTATATAACAATTATATAACTTATGCCAAAAACAATATAAGTTACATAACATTTATATAACTTATATCGAAAAAGGCATAGGGTGCTTCTAGGATATTAGTGCCGCATTTATATGAAAAATGACATAAGTTATATAACATTTATACAACAGTTATATAACTTATATATAACTGTTATATAAGTTTAAAGAAAATTTAAGAGGAAGAGAATGACCGAAAAAACTACAATTAGATTCTTCCAATGAAAAAGCTAATACAGAGCAAAATAATGCAAAAAAAGTTATATAACTTATATACAACTTATATCAAAAAAGCCATAGGATTTCTTGATTATTCAAGCCGCATTTATATGAAATTGGTATAAGATATACAGCATTTATATGAATAGAGGAAATTATCATTGGAATAAATTTACTAGAAAAACTATTGAATCATTCCTCCAGGACAAAGGGGATTAATTAGCGATGGAAGGATTCGACTAAAAAAACTATTATTTGATTCCTCCAAGGTTTTTAGCCTAATTAGAGCCTAAATTCTGAAAAAAATTTCGAAAAAAAAGTTGAAAAAAATATTTCATTTTTTTATTGTAAATCCTTTAGTATCAAGGGGTGAAGGGCATGATTGCTTCGGCAATATCCCCCTAACTAATCGCTTACACGTAGGAGAAATATTGCATTACTGAACTTGCTGTCATGGTTGAAGTTAAAACGGGAAAGTAGAAACGATTGCTTTCCGAATTTAGTGATGTTAAGTAGGTGGATCGGCAAAAATGATTAAACCATACACTTACTTGTATTTTGAAGAAGTTAATGAGCTTAGTTTCGTAACTACATAGATTGCTGATTCAATGTATGTAATCAGCATAGTAATTGAGAGGTTAAAAGATTTATGGTAATATATTTGATTTTATCCTTGAAGTAACCCTTTAATGAGAATAAAGTAAGAATAAGATATGAGATTTGTACTAATAATGTAATTGAGGTGTTACAGTTGGTTGTAAAACGTTTTTATCGAACACAGCGTGATTTAGCAAAGGCTATAAATGAAGTAGTAGATGCGTATTGGCAAGAGGCGATAACTGAAGAAGAGCTTATTTCAGATGTACATAGTATGTATTTAAATAACTCTGACAAGCTAATGAAGGATGGGGTTTTTACAAAAATCATTCAGCAGCAATGTGGAAAAAGAAGACTTTCATTGTTTAAGAAAATTGTAGGAATTAATTAGTGAAATAGTCTTGTAAGAGAGCGAGGAATCAATGACAATGGATATAGGATATTCTTCTGTCTTAACCGGTGCTGGATTTATGCTTTACGAGGTGAAGCAAGTAGCAAAATTAAAGCAACAAGGTTATTCGGATAAAGAAATTCGATATAAAATATTAGAAGAAAACATTTTTCAATTTGAAAAGCTATCAAGTGTTAAAAGAGCAATGCCGTATATTTTAAAGCGAGTGGACTTACTAGACGAATTACTAATGCAATTATTGATTGATGAACCGTATGAGGTGGGGAAAGTGATCAACCTTTATGCCATCATGAAATTTGATCTTCTTTTCTATGAATTCATGCGGGAAGTTGTAGCTGAAAAGTTAAACAACAATGATTATTACCTTGATAAGGTTGATGTGAATGTATTTTTTGCGGCAAAGATGGAGCAAAGTGAATTTATGGCTGGCTGGTCTGATACAACAGTAGCAAAACTTAAACAGGTATTCAAAAAAATCTTGTTAAATGCAGGTCTACTGAAAGATTTAAAATCCAATGAGTTAAACCGTTTGTATATCGATGAGCGTATAAAAATTCATCTGAATCATCTTGGTGATACTAAGTATTTACAAGCGATGGGGGAAGCAGGAGGCTATTATGGTTAATTTTAATGAGCGACTGGACAAAATTATTCCAAAGCTAAAAGAAGATAAGTTTATTGAAGGTAGAGGTCTAGGTAATGAAATTAGTTTCTATGTATTTGACTACGAACCTGTTCATGAGCTTGAAATGAGAGATTATATACAGCACATCAAAAAAGAATTCGACTATGATGGCTCAACACGCCAAATATTAGAAGTGGACTTATATAAGACGCTCCTTGAAATAACGAAAGAAAAGCGTATTTATGAGCGGATTTTTCAAATGGAAGAAAGGCAGGGCAAGGAAGCGTTGTTTAAAGCAATGACAACTTTTGCAAAGCCAGAAATCTTCCTCAATAAAATCAAAGAAAAATTAGACGGTCATAATGTGATTTTTCTTACAGGTGTAGGAAAGGTATATCCTTTTGTGCGTTCTCATAACATTTTGAACAACCTACAAGAAATTTTAGATAAGACACCAGTTGTTATGTTTTTCCCAGGGCAATATGATGGGCAATCATTACAGCTATTTAGCAAATTTAAGGATGACAACTATTACAGAGCATTTCGATTAATTGATTAGAATAGGGAGGCTTTTTAGATGATTTTAAAGGACATGTTTTTAAAGAGTATTGAGCGTGATATTCGTGGCGTTATTAAAGTAGCTCAAACGAGTGATAAAGATATTCATAATGAACTTGATGAATACGTTGTGACGCAGGAATTGAATAAGCACCTTTCGAAGTTTTATGAAAACTACCAACGAGGAATTGTTGGAAAAACAGACAAGATGGGTGTTTGGATTAGTGGTTTTTTTGGTTCAGGTAAATCGCATTTCTTAAAGATTTTAGCGTACCTATTAGAAAACCGTATGGTAGAAAATGAATACCCTGTAAATCTATTTGAAGATAAGATTAAAGATCCATTAGTATATGCCAATATGAAAAAAGCAGCAGATATTGAAACAGAAGTTGTTTTATTTAATATTGATTCAAAAAGTTCTTTAGATAACAAATCAAAAGAAGATGCCATTTTACGTGTGTTTATGAAAGTATTTTATGAGCACCGTGGCTATTACGGAGATATTCCAGGTGTTGCTGAAATGGAGAAATACCTTGATAAGCAAGGCAAATTTGAAGCATTTAAGCAGGAGTTCCAATCGCTTGTAGGCGAAAGCTGGGAAGAACGCCGTAGTACATTCTATTTTGATCAAGACTTTGTCATTGAAGCTTTAGGAAAAGTTATTAATCTGTCAGAGGCTTCTGCACGCAAGTGGATTGAAGAAAAAGTAGATGACTTTGAAATGGATATTCAAACGTTCGCGAAAGACGTAAAGGAATACATAGATTCAAAGGGGCCAAATTTCCATTTAGTATTTTTAGTTGATGAGATTGGACAGTATATCGGTGATAACCGTAATTTAATGCTTAATTTACAAACGTTAACAGAAGATTTAGGTACTTACGCCGAAGGTAAAGTATGGGTAATGGTTACTTCTCAGGAAAGCATCGATTCGATTATTAAAGTAAAAGGTGATGACTTCTCACGTATTCAAGGACGTTTTGATACTCGCTTGTCTTTATCTTCAATTTCAGTTGATGAAGTTATTAAAAAGCGTATTTTAGAAAAGCATCCGCATGTAACAGATAAATTAAATGCAATTTATCCAGAGAAAAGTGCGATATTAAAAAATCTAATTAGCTTCCGTGAAAGCACAGCAGATTTAAGGGGCTATGATCATGAACAAGAATTTGCGGAAGTGTATCCATTTATTCCGTATCAATTTAAATTACTACAAAATGTATTTGAACAGGTACGTAAGCATGGCTCATCAGGTAAGCATTTATCTGAAGGTGAGCGTTCGATGCTTTCTGCTTTCAAGGAAGCTGCTCTTTATTATAAAGAAGCAGAAGAAGGTACTTTAATTCCGTTTTATGCATTTTACGACACGATTAAAGAATTTTTAAACCCAGCTATTTCACGTGTAATTGAAGGGGCAAAAGAAAATCGAGCTTTAAAGGAAGATGAATTTAATGTCGATTTATTAAAAGTCCTATTCATGATTAAGTACGTGAAAGAGCTGCCAGCTACTATTGATAATATCGCAACATTGATGGTAACAAACATTGATGAGGACAAATTACAGTTAAAAGAGAAGATTAAATCCGCTGTTCGTAAATTGATTGCTGAAACATTAATTCAGAAAAATGGTGACTACTATGTGTTCTTGACAGATGATGAGCAAGATATTAACAATGAAATTAAGCAAGTGAATATCGATGAGGATGTATTAAAACGTGAGTTAGCAAATACGATATTCCTCGACCTTTATGATGAAAAACGTTTCAATTATTCGAAGCATTATGCCTTCCCATTTAATCAAAAGATGGATGAAAAAAATTACGGCAACCAGACGTCTTCGATTGGTGTGCAAATTATTTCACCATTATCGGATCATTATCAAAAATCACAGCAGGAACTAATGCTACTAACATCTGGAAGTGGAGAGCTGTTGATTAAGCTTGGTGCAAATGATTCTTACGTAGAGGAAATGGAAGAAGCATTAAAAATTGAGGACTATCGCAAAAAGAAAAATCCGTTACAGCAACCTGAAAACATTCAAAACATTTTAAATAACAAGCAGGTCGAAGTGAAAGACCGTAAACGGAGAGTAAGAGATTTATTAACAGAGGCGATTAAGGATGCAGAGTTCTACATTTACGGAGAAAAGGTAGAAATTAAAGGCTCTTCTGTAAAGGAAAAAATCAATATAGCATTTAAAGTTCTAGTAGATAACGTCTTTATTAAATTAGGCTATATTCAAGAGCATTTAGATAGCGAAAAAGACTTAGTTGCTTTATTAAATACGGATAACAGCCAGCTGTCATTAGATGATTCCATTGTGGCAAAACCTAACCAAGAGGCAAAGCGTGAAGTATTTGAATTTGTTGATTTACAGGATCAAATTAAGAAACAAATTACGGTAAAGAAAATATATGATCGTTATCAGGATAAGCCATATGGGTGGAAGCCGTTAGATATTGCTGCACTTATTGCTGAATTATTAACAGAGCAACGTATTCGCATTCGCTACAATTCTGAATATATCGAGCCTGCAAAAGATACAAATAAAATTATTACAACATTAGTGAAGTCGTCAGAATCAGAAAAAGCGATTATAGTAAAACGCACTAAAGTAGATGAAGCATTAATTCGAACTGCTAAAAGTATTTGTAAGGACGTGTTTAATACTACGAACTTAGCAGATGATGAGGATGGCTTACTAAAAGACATTCAAGGTTTAATGGAAACGCAAATAAGTGAAATTAAAGGCTATAAGGCTCGTTATGAAGGGCGTAAATATCCAGGTATGAGCTTATTAAATAAAGGGCTAGAGTATTTCGAGCAGTTTGATGCCAAATTAGATAGTGTATCGTTTTTTGAAAAGCTAAAAGAGTTAGAGGATAACCTGCTAGATTGGGAAGAAGACATTGCTTATGTGAAGAGCTTCTTTGAAACGAATCAAAAAGAGTTATTTGATAAAGGCTTAGCGGCATTTAAAAAATACGAGGAAAATAAATCCTACCTATTTGGTGAAGAAATTGAACAGCCAATGCAGCAGCTACAGGCGATATTATCTGATCCGATTCCATATAAGAAAATTAAAGAAATCCCAGAACTAACGAATGCTCTTGATATTTCATTTAATAAGGTCTTAACAGACAAAATTGCCTTTGCACAGGAAAGAGTACAGCTAGATTATGATGAGGTAGCATTATTATCTCGACAATATGGTGTATCTGAGGGAACAAAGCAAAATGTGGAAGCTTATTTTACGAAGCTATTAGCTGATGTTACAGTATTTACAGACATTTATAAGGTGGATGCTACGATTTCTCAAAGTGCAAGCTTGAAGGATAGAATGAGCCGCATCATCAATCAAGACATAGCACAAGAAGAAAAACGTAAAGCTGAGCAACAGCGTATAATCGGTGGGGAATCAAATGTCCCACCAGTAGAAGAACCGATTGTTCAAAAAGAATCTATAAAAGTGTCGAAATTAGTGCCAATGAAAACACTTGCGACGGAGCAAGATGTGGATCAATATATTTCAACGCTGTCTGCAAAATTAAAGCAAATTATCAAATCAAATAAACAAATTGAGTTTATTGAGTAAAGGATGTTGAACAATGAATAAATCGGCTTTAAAGAGCTTTGCAACAGAAGCACGCCTCGAACTACTTGAAAAAACCCAACTACAAGCACGTAAGCTAGGGATTACGCCTGACGCAATTCAGCATGCATCATTAGAAAGTTCGGACGCCATCTTTATTGATGGCAAGCCGCTTTCTGATGTTGAACGTAAGCAACGTAATAAATTAATTACACGTGTTAACGAAATTGGCTATGACCGTGTTATGGAAGAAGCTGCTTATACGTGGTTTAACCGTTTTATAGCCCTACGTTATATGGAAGTAAATGATTACTTACCAACAAAGGTACGGGTACTTTCTTCTGTGAATCTAGATAGTACAGAGCCAGATATGTTTAAAGAGGCATTGAATTTGGATTTACCGATCGATAAAGAGTTTGTGTATAACTTGAAAATTGAAAACAAGACGGATGAGTTGTTTGAATATCTGATTAAAGTTCATTGTAATGATTTAAATCGTTATATGCCGTTTATGTTTGAGAATGTTGAAGGATATCTGGAAATTTTGTTCCCTAAGGGTCTACTAGGAACGGATACATTTGTACGTAAAATGACAGATGTGAATGTGATTGCGGAAGAGGACTGGACAAAAGTTGAAATAGTTGGATGGTTGTATCAGTACTATATCTCTGAGGAAAATGAACGTGTAATTAAAGCGAAGAAGAAATATAAAAAAGAAGAAATTCCATATGCAACGCAGCTATTCACGCCTGAGTGGATCGTTCGTTATATGGTGCAAAATGCATTAGGACGTTATTGGATAGAGTCGCATCCTGAACAACGTGATTTAATAGGCAATTGGGAATATTACTTAGAGAATCCAAATCCTGAACCAGATTTTGATGAAAAAATTGCACCCTATGTTAATAAAGAGTTAAATGTAGAGGATATTAAATGTTTTGACCCAGCAATGGGAAGTGGGCATATCCTTGCCTATATGTTTGATGTGCTTTATGAGATTTATAGTAAATGTGGCTATATTGATCGTGAAATTCCACGTTTGATTATAGAGAAGAATTTATATGGATTAGATGTAGATAATCGAGCGTATCAATTAGCAAGCTTTACCGTGGTAATGAAAGCGGTACAATATGATAAACGTTTTCTACGGTCGATAAAAAGAGAAAGTTTGAAGTTAAATATTTTCACTTTTATTGAAAGTACAATTGATGATGACATTATTAATTATATTTGCCAAGGTAATGATTTTAGTCTAATTCAGATTGTAGAAACGTTAATAGCGGAATCTGTAAATTCAAAAATAATAGGATCATTAAAAATTAGTTCGTTAAGTAAGGATGATTTGAAATTATTGAAAAAAAGGATTCAGGAATTACTTAATAATAACACTCAAAATTTATTTGAAGTTGAATATCAGAGAATATTAAAAGAATTCTTTTTACCATTAATAAATCAAAACGAACTAATAGTAGATAAATTTGATATTGTAGTAACTAACCCACCGTATTTAAGTAGTAGTAAAATGGAAACTACTTTGAATTCATATATAAATAAATATTACCCTAAAAGTAAATCAGATTTATTCGCTGCATTTATCGAAAGAAGTTTTACTTATACAAAGTCTAATGGTCAAATTGGTTTTTTAACTCCTTTTGTCTGGATGTATTTATCCTCTTATAAAGAGTTAAGGGATATTATAGTTAATCAAAAAGCGATTACTTCATTAATTGAATTAGAGTATAATGCATTTCCAGAAGCTATGGTACCAGTTTGTACATTCACAATGAAAAATTATTTATCCAATTCAAAAGGTGAATATATACGTCTTGTAGATTTCCCAGGTCCTGATATTCAAAAGATTAAAGTATTAGAAGCAATAACTCAGGATTGTAATTATAGGTATTCTATAAACTCTAGAGCATTTTCATTAATAGAAGAAACACCTATTTCTTATTGGTTAACAAATAATGCATTAGAAATCCTTAAAAATAGCGAGGCACTTGGTATAGAGTTTGCTGCAGTTAAAAAAGGTATGAACACTTCAGATAATGAAAGATTCTTACGATTTTGGTTTGAAGTTGAAGAAGGAAAATTTGGGAAAGGGATAAAAAATAAGTTACAAGCAAAAGAATCAATGAAGAAATGGTTTCCTTACAATAAAGGTGGAGGGTTCAAAAAGTGGTATGGATATAATGAGTGGGTCATTAATTACGAAAATGATGGTGTAGAACTACAAAACTTTAAAGCCTCCGATATTCGTAATCCTCAATATTATTTTAGCGATTGTTTAACATGGTCTGCAATAGGGACTACTAAACCTTTTTCGATAAGGTTCTCTGATTATGGTGCGGTATTCGATTCAGCAGGTTCTTCTGTATTTTTAGGTGAAAATAATAAATTTATATATTATATTCAAGGTTTACTGCAATCGAGAGTAGCTAATTATTTTTTGAAGGCAATTAACCCAACTATTAATTATGGTGCAGGCACAGTATCTAAAATTCCATTAATAATTAATGAGCAACATTTAGAGGAAATTAATTCTTTAGTGAAAGAAAACATTAATATTTCTAAAAGAAATTGGGCTTATTTAGAGAAAGCGTTAGAGTATAAAAAACATTTTATATTAGATTATGAAGGTAACCTATTAGAAAGATTTAATAAGTGGTTTGAAGAGGAAAATCACTCTAGAGAGAAAGTATTGAGTAATGAAATTAAAATAAATGAAATTTTTATAGAAATTTATAATCTACAAGCAGAGATTGATTTAGCTGGTTTAGAGTCAGAAATGACTTTAGAAGTTTTTGATCAAGAGAGATTTATAAAATCCCTCTTATCATATGCAATCGGTTGGATATTAGGGAGATATTCGGGTCGTTCTAAAGATTATATCTTGTTATTTGATAAAAATGACTTAATAAATAAAATTAATTATTTTTTAGAAAATCAATTTGGTAAAGAAAATTTTACTTTTAATAAAAAATTTATTTGCAGTGTTCTGAGAAAAAAAGATGAAGCAGACGATGAGACTTTAATCAATTATTTTATTAATGATTATTACAATGATCATATTTCTGAATATAGTTCTCGAGGTAGAAAAGCTCCTATTTACTGGTTATTCACTTCAGGTAAAGAAAAAGCTTTTAACTGCTTAATTTACATTCATGGTTATGATAAAACAACACTTTCTCGTATTCGCACAGATTATGTACATGAAGTGCAAAGTCGAATGGATGCAGAGAAAAATGATTTATTAAATATTATTAATGGTGATTCAACTGTTAAAGAAATTGCAGCGGCAAAGAAAAAGCTAAAATCATTAGAAAAGAAAATTGATGAATTGAAAAAATATGATGAGCTATTGCATCATATGGCGGATCAGCAAATTGAATTCGATTTAGATGACGGTGTGAAGCACAATTATGAGCTGTTTAAAGGGTTAGTAGCACCGATTAAGTAAGTAAAAATAAAATGGAAGGGTATGCCAATTTGGTATATCCTTCTCTCGTATTCCAAGAATATTGAGGTGAAGTATGGCAAATTTAACTTTAAAGGAAAAAAGATTATTTGAAGAACTATTAGGCATGGGTAGTGGCTATGTTCTGGATTTTAGTAATAATTCATTTGCTCGTTTTATTATGGAAACTATAAATTTAGATATTTACGAAGGTCCAGGTTATACAGAATATTGTTCAAAAGCAAATAAGTTAAGACAAATATGGCAAAATGAGCAGGGTGGTATCGTTGGTAAACTAATGGAGGAATTGTTGGATTATTATATTGATCAATATAACTCTAGAGAGGCTGAGCCTACCGACAAAGAACAATTTTTGATTCAAGAATTGAAAGGTGTAGTTAAACGGCTTCAAGAAAATACAGCCGCAATAAACCTTCCATTAAAATCAGAAGATACATTAAAAACTTTATTAGAGGATATTCAAAGTTCTATAGCTAAAAATAAACCTGCATTAGTTTTAGACCGTTTACATACGTTTGCAGTAAAATATTTGAGAGATTTGTGTACAAAATATAGTATTGCTACGGAAGATCCGAATGGAAAGAAGATTGCACTACATGGATTAGCTGGTAAATTAAAAAAACATTATGAAAATAGTAGTGTGATTTCATCTAAATTTGCTTTAATGGCAATACAAAATAATATTTCCTTGTTTGATAGTTATAACGAAATAAGAAATGAAAAAAGTTATGCACACGATAATCCAATATTAAATGATATTGAAGCGGATTTTGTCGTTAGAGCGATGGCAAATGTCCTCACATTTTTAGATAAAATTGAGTTGCAAATTCAGCATTAAAGATTTCAACAAAGTGTACAACAAGATTTTGAAACAGAGCTGCCATTTTAAAAACTTATTTTATATACTGGATTCCTTACAAGCCTCTAAAATTAGAAGAGGCTTTTTTGTGTTTTCGGCTATAATATAAGGTGAGGTGATTCATTTGAATATCGAACAAATAGAATCTGCATTACAGGATGCATTTAGTGAGCCGTTGAAAAGTGGCGAGCAGCGTAAAATTGTATTCTGGGTAGATAAGGATCAAGAATTTATTGATGAAATTGATCAAATGACAATAGATGGTGTACACATACAGAAATTAACGAATAACAATCAATTTTATATGAAGCATTTATTAGAGGAAAAGGACACGCAATCGCATTATTTGATTTACACCAATTTGGAATTGAATTCCGAAGAAAATTGGTTGTACGATATTGTGCTTTATTCGAAAACATTTTTTGCGGATCGTATTTCATTAATTATTAGTGACTTACATATTGATCCATCGTTGCGAATGATTATTAAGAAATATGAAAAGTTCTTTAATAATAAAGACCGTTTCAAGAAGTTTCAGGCTTTTGGTTTAACGAACTATACAGAGGAATCGATTGAGCTTGCGATTATGAGCGTTCTTTGTGGCATTAAAACACCTGATTTTGAATCGGTCTTAAAAACGGTGTTAATAGATACGCTAGAAGATACTGAAAATAAATACATCGCACAGATGGAGAAGTTCTTTGATTTAGCTGCTTTTTGGAAACATGTAGAGCAGCTTTATGGCTATGAGCGTGAAGTAATGACCTTGAAAACATTATTTATTCATTTGACGGTTACGGCACTTAGTCATGCAATGAAAGAGGAATATTTAGGTGGATTAAAGGACTTTATAGCAGTTCGTAATCGCACGAATTCATTAGTATTCATCGACCATTGGCGACACCATAAAACGGATTACGCTGTATTTGATGAGTACGCAGCTGGAATTGAGCAAGAAGTGAAATTAGCAAGCATCATTCAATCGATTCCTGTTGAAGAATTCAAGCAAGCAGATATTTTTCCCTATTTTGATAAGGCAATCATTATTAAAATTGCGAATAGCTTGTTAGAGAATTTAGAGGACTTTGAAAATTATACAAAGCTAATTAAGCTGCGTAGAGCGAAGCATTATTATGAGCAATTCACATTTGTTTATGAGGCGTTGTACTATACCGTGAAAATGCACGAGTTTTACAAGGAGCATAAGCAGGGGCTTATGCAGGGGGAATCAATTGCGATACATGAGGCGTATGTGAAAGAGTATTACGCTATGGATATGTATTACCGTAAATTTTATGTTGCTTTTGATGAGGCTAGTAATAATGAATTGCTTAAAAAATTAAAATCACTAGTAGAAAACCTTTATACGAATTGGTTTGTGGCAGAGCTAAGTACGAATTGGTCACAGGCTGTGAAAGCTGAGATGACAGACGATTGGTCATTGCCAGGAGTGAGAAGCCAACAAAGCTTTTATTCGTCAGTTATTGCACCGCATATCCGTAAAGGTGAGCGAGTGTTCGTTATTATTTCTGATGCGATGCGTTATGAAGTTGGCGTAGAATTAGCAGAACGATTAAATGCCGAAACAATAGGTGATTGTGAGGTAGGCACGCTGTTAGGTGTAGTGCCTTCTGTAACAAAATTAGGGATGGCGGCTCTGTTACCTCATCGTAAGCTTGATTTTGATGCAACTGGACGAGTATTGATAGATGATACGGATTCATCTGGTTTAGAAAATCGTAAAAGAATACTTGAATCGTATGTGGAAGATAGTATTGCAGTGCATTTTCAGGATGTGTTAGATATGAATAAGGCAGGACGTAGAGAAGTCTTTAAAGGGAAGAAGCTCATTTACTTCTATCATGACACGATTGATGCAATGGGTGATAAAGCATCTACTGAAATCTATACGTTCAATGCCGTTGAAAAAGCGTTAGATCAATTATCAGCCTTAATAAAGGTAATACGTGATGATTTAAGTGGCTCGAATGTTTATATTACAGCCGATCATGGTTTCTTATATCAACGCGAAGAGCTTCCTGATAGTGATAAATTGGCGAAGGAGAAGATTGATTTAATAGAAGTGAAACGCCGCCATATTTTATCGAAGGAGCAGCGTGAACTAGAGGGGCAAATTGCCGTGGATTTATCTACAATTGTTCAAAATGATGAAGCATTAACGGTTTATTTACCAAATGGTACAATTCGAAATCGCCTGCAAGGTGCAGGTGTAAACTTTGTACACGGTGGAGCGAGCTTACAGGAAGTGGTTGTTCCCTTGCTAACATTTAAAAATAAACGTGCTGGTCAAAAAGGTGTTCAAGCGATTCAGAAAGTAGATATTAAGCTAACAAATACGACACGAAAAATTACAAACAGCATTTTTAACTTAGAGTTTTTCCAAACTGAAAAGGTAGAAGATAAGACGATTCCACGTACCGTTTTAATTTATATGACGGATGATGAAGGAAGCGTATTATCCAATGAAGAAACATTAATCGGGGATCATACATCTGATAAGCCTGAAGAACGTACATTTAAATTGCAATTTGCATTAAAAAGCATTACGTATGACCGTGCTAAAACCTATTATTTGAATATAAAAGATGTAGAAACGGGTGTCGTAATAGAGAAAATACCGTTTTCAATTAACTTAGGCATTGTCAGTGATTTTGACTTTTAGTAAAGAGGTGTGAACATGGACGAGGTTTCGACACTAAATTTAGATAAAAAATTAAATGAACATTTTGCTGGTCGAGTGGTACGTAAAGATTTAACAAAGCTTATTAAAGAAGGGGCAAACGTACCTGTTTATGTATTGGAGTATCTATTGGGTATGTATGCAGCTACGGACGATGAGGCAAGTATTCGTGAGGGCGTAGAGCGAGTGAAGAAAATCCTGGCTGAAAATTTTGTGCGACCAGATGAAGCAGAAAAAATTAAATCAAGAATTCGAGAGCTCGGTCAATATTCCATTATCGATAAAGTAACAGTTACTTTAAATCCTAAAATTGATACTTATGAAGCAGAGTTTTCAAACTTAGGACTAAAGGGCGTTCCTGTGCCACCAAGCTATGTGAAAGAGTTTGATAAGCTGCTAGTAGGTGGTATTTGGTGTATGGTGAAAATTGATTACTTCTTTGATGAGGAAGTACGTAATATCAATCCATTTAGTGTGAGCAATTTAAAGCCAATTCAAATGCCGAATATGGACATCACAGAGGTTTTTGAGGGGCGTAAACAGTTCACAAAAGATGAGTGGATTGATGTGTTAATTCGTTCAACAGGCATGGAGCCAACACAACTTGAAGAACGTGTGAAGTGGCACTTATTATTACGTTTAGTGCCTTTGGTGGAAAACAACTATAATATGTGTGAATTAGGACCACGTGGTACAGGTAAATCGCATGTATATAAAGAAATTTCACCGAATTCTATATTAGTATCTGGCGGTCAGTCAACTGTTGCCAACCTTTTTTATAACATGTCTACACGCAAAGTAGGTTTGGTTGGTATGTGGGATTGTGTCGCATTTGATGAAGTAGCAGGCATCCGCTTTAAGGATAAAGATGGAATTCAAATAATGAAGGATTATATGGCTTCTGGGTCATTTGCACGTGGCAAAGAAGAAAAAAATGCATCCGCATCAATGGTATTCGTCGGCAATATTAATCAAAGTGTAGATGTTCTTTTGAAAACATCTCATTTATTTGCCCCATTCCCACCCGAAATGGCGAACGACACCGCTTTCTTCGACCGAATGCATTATTATATGCCAGGCTGGGAAATTCCTAAAATGCGTCCAGAATTCTTTACAGATCGTTATGGCTTTATCGTTGATTATGTTGCTGAGTTTTTCCGTGAGATGAGAAAGCGTTCGTTTGCCGATGCAATTGACCGTTATTTTAAATTAGGTAATAACTTAAATCAACGAGACACAATTGCCGTACGTAAAACGGTGTCAGGCTTAGTTAAGCTACTATATCCACATGGTGAATATACGCGTGAGGATATTGAAGAAGTCCTGAAATATTCTTTAGAGGGACGCCGCAGAGTAAAAGAACAGCTGAAAAAAATTGGCGGTATGGAATTCTATGATGTAATGTTTTCTTATTTAGATAAAGAAACGATGCAAGAAGAGCATGTTGCTGTTCCTGAGCAGGGCGGTGGAAAGCTTATTCCAGAAGGGATGTTACGACCAGGGCATGTCTATGTTGTAGGTCAAGCACTGACAGGTATGATAGGTGTCTATAAATTAGAAAACCAAGTTGTCAGTGGCACAGGCAAATTTGATAAAGCTGGTATAGGCTCTAATCGAGAGGTGAGAGAAAGCCTCGATACCGCATTCCGTTATTTCACTGCCAATAGTAAGAGTGTCAGCAGCTCGATTAGTACCAAGACCAAGGACTATTTAATGCATCTTACAGACTTGCAGGGCATTGGATTAACAGCTCAGGTTGCAATTGCAGAATTAATCGGTCTCTGTTCAGGAGCGTTAGAAAAGCCTGTACAGGAAGGTCTTGTGATTGTTGGAAATATGACAGTAGGCGGGACGATTTCAAAAGTAGAGGAATTAGCAAATATTCTTCAAGTATGTGTGGATGCAGGTGCAAAGAAAATTCTGCTACCAGCACCATCAGCAGGAGACTTCTATACAGTACCATCAGATTTAATTGTAAAAGTTCAACCAATCTTCTATCTAGATCCTATAGATGCGGTTTATAAGGCATTAGGGGTGAGTTGATTAGCTTTAAGTATTGTTCTATATTCTGTAGTTTTTATTGTAAGTAATAGAGAAACGCCAATTATTTTTATTTAGTCTTATTGTAGTGAAACAGAGAGGGGAATGTTTAGTGGCAACAACAATAGAAGTGAACAAACAAAGTGTTAAACAATTGTTAGAAACAGGAAAAGTTAATAAGTTCATTATTCCAGAGTATCAACGTCCATATGCCTGGTCAGATGAACAAATTCAAACACTCTTTGAGGACTTAGTAGAGTATACAGAAAATAATAACGAAAGTACTTATTTTCTAGGAACAATTGTTTCTTATGAAAATGAGAATGGTGAACAAGAAATTATAGATGGTCAACAGCGAATTACCTCTTTGTTTTTATTATTACGTGCACTTTATTCAAAACTAAATTCAATGACAGAAACAAAAGAAGTTAAAAACTTCAAGGGACAAATTGAATCTGCATTGTGGGAACAAGATGAATTAACTGCTGAGGTTGATTTCGAAAAAACACTTATTGAATCCAGAGTAATGAGAGACGAGGGAAACAAAGTTTTTTCAGAAATACTTATTACAGGCGATATTGGGGTTTTGGCTAAAGATAACTATTCGTTAAACTACAGATTATTTACAGAGTTAATAGAGAGGTATGCTACAAATGAGCCACAGTTGTTTTTCTACTTCATTCGAAATGTACTAAATAAAGCGATTTTATTACCTATTACGGCAGATTCACAAGATACTGCATTAACAATTTTCTCTACTTTGAACGATAGAGGATTAGCGTTATCAGATGCAGATATTTTTAAAGCAAAAATCTACAATCAGTTGGATGCTGACGAAAAAGTAACTTTCATTGAGCAATGGCAAAAACTTGACGATGAAGCAACTAATGCGAATGAAAGTATTCAAAAATTGTTTTATTATTATATGTTCTATTTGAGAGCGTTAGAAAACGATAGAAATACCACAACACCGGGGATAAGAAAATACTATTCAAGAAATAATTTTGAACAGCTATACAAGAGCGATGTGATGGGAAATTTGAGTACTGTGCTTAACTTATGGCTTGTAGTGAATAATCGTGTAGAAATTGAAGATGAAGAATGGTCGAAAAATATTGAGATTAAACAAGTACTAGATATATTAACTTCATATCCTAATGAATTTTGGAAGTACCCAGTTGTTATATATTATCTTAAATACAATGATTCGGAAGATTTCGAAGAACTATTTTTGAAATTTCTAAAGAAACTACTTGCAGTATTGGCAGCGAGATATATAGTTACCCCGACTATTAACGCTGTCAAGAGAGGAATTTTGAATTTAAACTCTGAAATAATCAAATCACCAATTCCAACATTTGATTTTTCTAAAGTAAGTGAACAAGAATTAAAGGATAAAATCAAGCATGCTCATCGTAATACGGTTCGAATGATATTAAAAATTCTTGCTTATCAAAGTCAGAACGATATCCTACCTGAGAAATGGGAAATAGAGCATATCTTGCCTCAAAAATGGCAAACAAATTATTTTCCTAATAACTCTGAAAGTGAAGTACAAGAATTAGTAGAACATATTGGAAATAAGGTTCCATTTGAGAAAAAACTAAACATTATTGCAGGAAATGGATATTTTAAAAAGAAGCAACAAAGCTATGAAAAATCAAAAGTCCAACTAGTGCTTAATCTTTCTAAAAATCATAATGATTGGGGGTTAAATGAAATTCGAGAAAGAGATATTAGGATTTCTGATGAGCTATTAATCATTCTAAATGATTGGGGATTAAATCAACCTAATACATCTGCTCAGGATGAAATCTCTACAGTTCCAACGGCTGAAGAGTTAAAGATGATTGAAGAACTTAAAAGAAAAGGTTTAATTTAAAGTGTACTGCAAATCACGTTGACTATCTTATTGACTGTATATATTCGATTATATGATTCCCAATGCGATTAACGTGGATTAAGGAACACTAATCAACTTAGAAGGCAACATTGCCAAGAATAACGGTCATAAAAACCTACTTTTAACTTATATTAAATTCCTATCCTACATCGTAATTGGTGTAGGATTTTTTTCGCATATTTTCTTCACTCCCTCCGTTTTTCCTCTTTTAAATTGTTTGCAAAGTAACATTGAAAATAGATTTTGTGTAAATGAATTTGGCATTCAGTTTATATCATAAATGGCAATGAAGTATACTCGGCTTTTTGTAATATTATTCATACGTCTTGTCGTTAATTCAGGTTGATAAATACTATTATAAAGCTTCTTTGGCAAAGTATTTCATCATATCGAACGCCCGTGTAAAGCATAAACATTCATGTTTTTATGCATATCTACATTATCGTTTATAGCTTTTTTTAATTGACAAACATAGTGTGAAAAAATTTTTTTGAATAGTTTCTCTCGGAACTTTGTAGAATGAAAAGTCACTTGAAATATGAGCACTTAAGAGACGTAAATAAGCGGGAAATATGGCGTAAGTAAGAATCGGCAATGCGTTGATATAACTACGTTAAATAGAAAATATCCGCTTCAAAAGAGGAGAGAAAATATGATTCATACAGCAGAGTTTTCAATA
The DNA here is from genome assembly GCF_016350185.1 of Lysinibacillus sp. C5.1. Classification (NCBI taxonomy): domain Bacteria; kingdom Bacillati; phylum Bacillota; class Bacilli; order Caryophanales; family Bacillaceae; genus Lysinibacillus; species Lysinibacillus sp. C5.1. The sequence continues at coordinate 3,773,310 of NZ_CP066226.1, read as the reverse complement.
CAACTAGATTACGAACATATAAATTTTAGAAAGGACCACTATGGCAAGGAACCGATAAACCAAATTTTACACAGGCATATGATGAAAGGAATTAGTAGTGTGGAATACTCAAATAACTTTAATGCATTTTGTAAGATGGTAATAGATATTCCTTTAATTTTAAATAAAGGGAATGTAGAAGAAAGTGATTATGAGCAAGTTGAGCGTTATATTAAAGGAGCATTGAGCATCGTTTATGGGGATGAGCAGTTATTCGAGCAACATAATCTTAGTAGAGTTGATTATCGATTTGATATTGAGATTTCCAATGAAAATATTAGAAAGGTTTATTTTGAGTTATTCAGGAAGTTAAAAAAGAAAACCGCTCACTTGGAAAAAAAGATTTATTTTACGTCACAATATCATCAATGTAAAAGCATTCATACTATCTTCTATGATAAGGAACAAGAGCGGAGAGATAAAAATGAACATGTTGAAGTGTGGGAAAGAGGGATGATGAGGTTTGAGGTGTGTGTTAAAAAAGATCATTTGAAGTACAAAAAATATAAAAAAGGAGAGCCGCGGTTTTTAAAGGATTATTTTAAAAAAGAAAAATACGTCAACTATATGAGCAAGTACATTTTGAACATTTGCCCTACTGGTGATTTTTATTCTTATCCTAGGTTAGAAGCAATGATTGCTGCAATGGATTTATCAATTAGAGAAAAATCAGAATTGAAAAAATTCACAAAATATGTTTCTAAAGGAAACCTAGATACAACTACTAAGCATTATTCAGAAAGCACCTATCGAAAATATCTGAAACTGTTCAATGAGCATGGAATAAATCCAATCACGATTCCACCTAAGTACAAGCTAGATTATTTAGAAAGCTTAGTGAAGCAGGCTGCCTTGTAAATAGGAGTAATTTCTTCAGTGAAAAGCAAAATACCATTGCCTAATATGTACTAAGCAATGGTATTTTTTATTTACCAATAGAGTGTTCCTTTGAAATGTTCAGCAGATCGAGTGCCGTTGAAAGGATGATTTTTTTCATGTCTGTACTTATTAATTCACCATTGTAAAATATATCGTGCTCCAGCAAAAGTGATTCCAATTCTAATTTATCAGCTACTACGTTTATTCTCACTAGTCCTTTCCAATGGTCATAAAGACACCTTTTTTATTTGCTTGTTTACTATAAGCAGTAAGGGATGGAAAATTCCAATCTGATTTTATTTCGTTTTTCATTGGTATTTATCGATAGAATTAAAGATAGTGCTATTTAATTTAACTTCTAGAACATATAATAAAATTAAATAATATTTAGAGGTGACATTTATGGTGAAAATAATTAGAGGAGCTAATGAAAAAATTGCCTCTGCTGAAGATTTAGTTAGTTTTTTTGAGCATTTCGAAGATGACGGATTTTTATATTTGGGTTATCCGATTATTGGAAGTGTGGAAGGTGCATTAAATTTAGATGCAATTTATATTTCTGAGAAGTATGGAATATTAGCTTTTGATTTGGTTGAAAGTACAGTATATGAGGATAGAGAAGATATAAGGGATGAAATCTATAATAAATTAGAAATTAAATTAAAAGATTATAAAGCATTGGTAAAGAAAAGAAATTTAATGGTCGAAATTAATGTAGTTACATATGCCAATACATGGAATAATGTTGATGAAGATGATGTAATAATATCTCCGACTCATGAAAATTTAAAAAGTTATTTGGATAATATTGAGTGGGATAATCCCGAGTATTTTAATGTTTTACTACAATCTATTCAAGCGGTTACTAAGATTAGAAATAACCCTAAAAGAAAAAATGTTACTAAGGAAGATTCTAAAGGTGCTATTTTAAAGAAGTTAGAAGAAACAATAGCTAATCTAGATCATAAGCAAAGTGCAGCTATAATTGAAACAGTTAATGGTCCTCAAAGAATTAGAGGTTTAGCTGGTTCGGGAAAAACTATAGTCCTTGCTTTGAAAGTTGCTTATTTACATGTGAAAAATAGAGACTGGAAAATAGCAGTGACTTTTAATACAAGATCCTTAAAGAAGCAATTTGAAGATCTAATTACAAGGTTCACTTTTGAACTAAGTAAAGAAGAAGTTGATTGGGATATGGTTAGGATTATTCAAGCTTGGGGAAGTCCAAGGTCTGAAGGGATTTACTATAATGTATGTAAAGAACATGGCATTGAATATCACGATTTTAACTCAGCTAAGACATTATTTCCAATGGGTGATAATCAATTTGGAGGAGTAATTGACTTAGCTATATCTTCTATTTCACAGTATCAAAAATTGTATGATGTAATCTTAGTGGACGAGGCACAAGATTTTACACCAGGTTTTTTAAAGTTATGCTATGAGATATTAAAAGAACCTAAAATGTTAATTTATGCATATGACGAATTACAGACTTTAAATAAAAGAAGTATGCCTACACCTGAAGAAATTTTTGGGCTAGATAGAGATGGAAATCCTTTAGTTGTTTTAAGTAATGAAGAAGGTAATCCAAAAGCTGATATTGTGTTAGAAACATGTTATAGAAATTCTAGACCAATTCTAGCTACAGCCCATGCATTAGGATTTGGAATTTATAAAGACCCTATGGTACAAATGTTTGGTAATAAATCCCTTTGGAAAGAAGTGGGATATGTTGATGTGGAAGGTCAACTTAAAGATGGTGAGCGAGTAGTTCTACAAAGGACTACCAAAGCTAGTCCACCTTTTTTAGAGGAGCACTCATCTATAGATGATATTATTACAGTTAAATCTTTCGAAAGTGATTTAGAACAATCCCAATGGATAGCAAACGAAATTGAAAAAAATATTACTGTAGATGAATTAAGGTATCAAGATATTATGGTAATTCATACGAATCCTATTGATACTAAAAATAGAGTAGGCTTGCTAAGGAAATTACTTTTTGAGAAAGGTATTAATAGTCATGTAGCTGGTGCAGCTAACCCAGATATATTTACTGAAGAGAATTCTATCACTTTTACTGGTATTTATAGGGCAAAGGGTAATGAAGCAGCTATGGTATACGTTATTAATGGTCAAGAGTGTTATGATGGACCAGAGTTAGCGAGAAAAAGAAATATATTATTTACAGCAATAACAAGAAGTAAAGCATGGGTAAGAATTACGGGTTATGGTGCTGAAATGGTTAAATTAGTAAATGAATTTAAAAAGGTTAAGGAAAACGATTTTAAATTAGACTTTATTTATCCTACAGAGGACCAGCGTAGAAAAATGAATGTAGTAAATCGTGATATGACAGCTAATGAACAAAGATTTATCTATCAAACGAATCATGAATTGGGGAGAATAGTATCTGCACTAGAGAATGAAGAGCTATTCTTAGAGGATATACCTGAAGAAATTCTAAGATCCTTAAAAAAGAAAATTTTAGGTGAATGAGATGTCGACTAAAACTGATGTAGCGTATCTTGTAAAAGAAGAAATAGATAATATCATATCAAAACTTATTGAAGTAGGCTTATGTGTTAATCAGAACTTTACCAGTGATAAAATGATAGGAAATAATAAAGTAATAAGCTGGGGTCAAATTAAAGATCTATCTATAGTTATGAAAAATGTGGATTATGAAGATATTTACAAGGTGCTAGAAGAAGAAGGGAACTATAATATTAAACTTATAGATGGATCACTTATCCAAATGATGTATACCTTTAATTCTAATGATGAAATAATATCACATAGGTTGGGCTTCTTCCCTTCAATAAATTTATCTCCATTTGAAAAAGATCCTGAAGTTTATTACGAATTTGATATATATGCAGATATTTTAAAGAAGAATGTACTTCCCACGATTTTTAGATTCGATTTTGATTTAGATGATTCACTTTTTCAAGAGCTAGATCATTCTAAGAGTCATTTAACTTTTGGGCAAGTTGAAAATTGTAGGATACCTGTAAGAGGTCCAATCTCGCCTAATAGATTTATGGATTTCATTTTGAGGAATTTTTATCATAAAGCTATGAAACAGTATAACATCTGTTTTGATTTTATGGATTATTTCTCAAGAACTATTACTACTAATGAAGAAAATTTGATATATATAGATTTTAAATAGTATTTAGAGACACTTTCACCTTAAATCTTGTAATTACAAGTGCTTTTAGTTCACATACTATTCGATTTTATTTATATATAGTTTAAACGGTTAATGTAGTTGTAATTATAGTTGAGAGTATCTTTTTCATTTTGTAATTTCCATTTTGCTAAAAATTTTTTAGGATAAAATCTTTTTTTGATGAAAGATGTGAGCTTTATCTAGCTAACATTTCATTCGAACCAGTGTAGTAAGCCAGGTGCTTATAGAATTTACTATTTAGCGATAAAAAGAAACTAGTTCCCTGTATGGTTGTTTATTATACGGTGTTGGCACGTCTGGCTATAATCTGGCTAATAATAATCAGAAGTGCTTGGAAACGTTGATATGACTAGATTTATAAGCAATCGGTTTAAATACCCGCCGTCTCCATAATTTACCATACTATAAACAGCGGTATATCAACATTTTAAGAGCTAGGGGTATTGTACGGGAGTTGAACTCTTGAGCATTATCCCTTTTCTTATCCCTACGGAAATTACATATTTTAAGCTTATTCAAAGACCTTCTAAGTAAACATATTAGGAGGTTTTTTCTATGGCAAATAGAAAGCGAAAACATGGTGTATTCGCGGTAAATGGTGATGTAGTAGTTTTATCAAATGCTAAAGAAGAAAGAGAAGATTGTACGCACATTAATTACGCACTCGATACAGTATTTAATCAAATGCGAATTGCTGGTAATAGACCGCGCACGATTGAAAGTTATGAGTATATTTTTAAACAGTTTGTAGAGGTATGTCGCATTGAATATGTAGAGGATATTAACTTAGGTAAACTTTATCATTTTTTAGATGTATTACAAGTTACTGCCGCGACTAAACTAATCCGTTTGAAATCAATTAAAGCAGTTTTAAGTAAGTTTTTTAATAATGGTTGGATAAAAGACCGTTTTTGGAGCAACATTCAAATTAAGATTGATAAGGAAGTAAAAAAAGGAGCGGGGCTGGGTTGATTTAGGGCTAATATCAGACATATATATAGAAAAAATAGGTAGAGAATAGTTAATAGAAAAATTACAGCAATTATATATTTCTAAAGAGGTACCTGAAGAATCAAGCCAAGCGATAGTTGCTAGTATTCCATGGCAAAGAGTTTATAAAACTAATTATGATGATGTATTCGAAAAAGCAGCATCTACGAAATCCATAAAAAGAATACCAATCACATTAAGTAAATCTGCAAAAGAATATTCCAATAAGGATGTAGTTTTACATATTAATGGATTTATTAATGAATTAACTCCAAAGACATTACTTAGTGAGTTTAAATTGTCAAAAACTAGCTATTTAGTTGAGAATTTTAAAGATAGTAAAACTGGTTGGTTTGATATATTTAAATCTGATTTAGATGCGGTATCGGCAATTATATTTGTTGGAGTTTCTTTTGACTATGATATTGATTTACAAGAAGTGATATATAATAGTGAGAACTTTAAAGATAAGATTATTTTTATTGATAACATTTTACCATCAAACATTGATGAAGATGATATTACATTTAATTATTATAAAAGGAAGTTTGGTAGCGTTTATAATATAGGTATTGATGAATTTGCAACAAAATAGTAGAAATTTCAGATAAACATATTAAACAAAATAAATCTATAAATTATTCTTGTTTTAGTGAGGTAAAACAAGGGGAATTTGTTGAATTAAATTCAAATGTTAAAGGGCTTCATAAAAATTTAACGCTTAAATAACAACCAAAATATAGGCATTGGTTTATGGATTAATGACACAATGTTAGAAGATATCCTTTTAGGGAAAGAGAGTCGCAGAATTTAAATTCAACATAAAGTTGCGAATCTAAATATCGATATAAAACTAGAAGACTGTTAGGTGTTTGTCACTAGATCAAACGTCAATATTGTAACATTCTTGTTTGAACGAGCTAAAGTGAAATTGTAAGGTGGCTTGTACTTCACTCTGAAAAACATTCATTTTTATTAACATATTACTATAAGGTAAACAACACTAACATCCATGTGTTGTCAGACAAACTCCTTACATATGAAACGATGTTCACTGTTGATGCATAGGTTTAAGTAAAACGGAGATGTATTGGCATGGCAGAGGGACTTCATCGCCCTTCTTTATAAGTCTATAATAGCAATAGGGTAGATTTTTTAAAAAAATATTGTAGGAGGTACAGTTATACATGGATAGTAAAGAGAAAATTCCAAAGGTTTTTATTTCGTATTGTTGGACATCGGAACAACATATAAATTGGGTTCGTTCTTTAGCAGAAAAGTTGGTTGCTGATTCTGGTGTTGATATTATTCTTGACCAATGGCACGGTGAAATAGGACATGATAGATATCATTTCATGGAAGAAAGTATTAGAGTCGCTGATAAGGTATTAGTTATTTGTGATAAAAAATACTGTGATAGAGCTAATGATAGAGCAGGTGGCGTAGGAACTGAGACTAGAATAATTACACCTGAGGTCTATAGAAGTAATAAAAATGACAAGTTTATTCCCATTGCTTTGGAATTAAATGAACACGGTGAATATTTACTTCCTGATTTTATGAGCAGTAGGTTTGCATTAGGAATGATAAAAGAAAAAGAGTTTGATAGCAATTATAGAAAATTGGAAAGGCTGATTTGGCAAGTGCCTCTATTGAAGCCGCCTGTAAGGGGGAAGAGACCAGACTTTGAGAATAATAGGGAAAGTTATAAAGATAAATTTAATAAGCCGAAATTACTTTATCTATATGCTTACTTAGCTGAAAGCGGAATAAATCATATCAAGTCAAAGTCATTAATCGATGCTTTAAAAGAAAATTATGATATTCAATTGGCGTATGGAATATGTGAGGATGATACTTACCGGAAAATTAAAAATCCTAGCTTAAGGAAACAACTAATTCCAGAGAAGGAATTCATAAAAAGCTCTTTTCAAGTGATGATAATAGAAAATCGATTTGGGAAAATAGATGAAAATAAATTAAAAACAGAGAAGTTTAGATTAAATCTAATAGAGTTATTCATTCAAAACGGTGGACTTTGTATTTTCCTGTTAGCTGATGATATCATACAATATGGTACTTCGGGATATAATCAACTCCTTAAGAAGGCTGGCCTGCCATTGGTTAGAGAAGCTAGATCCAACTATGAATTTCCTTATCTACACTTAGTGGATGAATTGAATCTTTCGAAATACATAATTTATGGGTGGGATGAAAAATCTGCAATTGAATATCCAAGAACATATAAAATTATTGTAGATGATCAATACTATCGATTAGTTAATCGAGATGTACTTCCAATCTTTAAAGACGTTAAACAGTTAGTTGTAAGTTCGACAATGCAAGTTGATGTTGGAGTAGGAAATGTTTTGCTTACTGCAAATAAACAAACTAAAATGCTTGCAACTGGTGATTTGATGTGGGATGGAGACAATAGTCATTATTTTGGTAGTTATAAAGAAAATGAGTATGGAGTTGGTATTCTTATTGGTTCAAATATATGTAGCGATAATTTACTTTTTATGCATGAGACGGATTCGTTAATATTAATGGAAAACACTATTAATTATTTTTTGAATATTATAGAATCAAGAAAAAGTCTAATGAGTTAATTTAGTTTTTCCTCGAAATGATAAAAAATTTGTTATTGCGTTAATATAGAAAAATGATGGGGGAACATTTGTTAAAAATTGTTTTGTTTTTCCATTCATAAAGATCTCCTGGATTTTTAAATATTATAGTCCTAAAAAATTCTATATTTTAACAAGAAATGAAATTAAAATTCCAGAGTGAATATTAGGGAAACTAATATATAACTGGATTATTCATCAACCACAACACAAAATTTCATGGAAAACCTGACTTGTCGGATTTTTCATGGGATTTCCTTTAGAAGTTCTGCATTCAGCTCATGAAATTTGAGATATGTCCATGACAGAAAGCTATGTAGGAGATTTGATCTATCTAGCAACCTCTTGGTGGAAGACTTGTAGCATTTTTCAGTCCACTCTCTCAGCTAATGAGCTTTTCATTTTAAATGCTTTTTTACAATTTTTAATATAATATTTTATTCACGCGATTATCACGCCCTTTAAGAAACGGGGCACCATGGGGAATTTCATCAAAGAGGTCTTATAAAATGCATAAATAGTACAAAGGTCAAATTACAATTCAGTTAGGTACAATTGTTGAGACGCAAGAAGATAGCACAAAAGAACGCAACTCTGCACACGATGCTATCAATCTCGATTTTTTAACTGAATTAAAAGAGTTAGTGAAGGCTAAGGGCTACTCTTCAAATTTTGTTGGCTTTGATTTGCAACTCGCTGGCGATGCTACTATGACTGACATTGAAGCGTTAGAGAATACTGTTCGTCAAGCGAAAGCGAAGGAAGATATAATTCGAGGAAAAGCACCTGTTACAAAAATCTATTTTTAATAATTGGACGTTAAGCAGTCATTTAATTGATTGTTTAACGTTTTTTTAGTAAGAATTTATTAAAATAAATTTACGAAAGGATAAAATTTGAAAATAACGACAATTCTAGTAATTGAAGCGTTGCAATTTGAAAAAGTTTTATAATATATACTTGAAAAAGATAATTAAAAAGGTGACGGCTTTATTCACCTTTTTAAGAGCTAGGAAAGCCTTATATTGTCTACCAAACTCGGAAGATAATATAGCATATATAGGTGAGGATCTTTCAAGGGGGGCAGAATTGAAAGAGGAAGACCGAGAGTTAATTGCTCCAGAAGAGAATGATGATTACTTAGATCCAACTGTATTTGACATTGGCATTTTTATTGGTGATAATCTAACCAATCTACGTACCATGCATGGATATTCAAGAAAACATCTCATAGATATGTTAGGAGTAACAGAACAGGCAGTTTGGCAATACGAAAACAATTATACATCACCAAAAATGAAAACGGTTAAAGAGTTAAAAAAATCTTTAATGTAAAAAGTAAATATTTCTATACAAAAGACATACTCAGTCGAAACATGATACCTGAGAATATCAAAGTGATGAATATTGCTTATCGTTCAAAAGTTATGAATGTAATTTCATAAACTCAGGCTGAAGCTAAACATATCGAGTATTTAGATACATTTGTTAATTATTTAACAACTCAAGTAATTGTGAAATTCAGCTTTTTAAGAAACCACATTAACTACAAAGTATGCAAGTATAAATAGGTGTATTAAATTATCAAGTATAAAAAAATATGAAATATATAATCTAATATTATCCAAAAACTATTATATGAAAAATAAGTCCAATAATGTAAAATTATAGTTATTAAAACTTTTTAAGGGGCTTTGATAATGAGGGAGATAGCGGAGAAAATTTTCAATAATTATTTACCTGGTGAAAATTTAAAAGATGAACAATGGCAAGCAGTTGATGCATTACTAAATGATAATAGAGTTTTAGTAGTGCAACCAACTGGATGGGGTAAGAGTATAGTTTATTTCATTGCAGCAAAGTTATTTAGAGATCAAAACAAAGGGCTAACGATTATTATTAGCCCGTTGCTTGCACTAATTAGAAATCAACTAGAAGCGGCTCAAAAGATGGGTTTAAATGCATACACTATTAACAGTGATAATACTGATGACTGGGAAGAAGTCAATGAAGCAATTCGTAATAACAGTTGTGATATTTTAGTAGTTGCTCCTGAAAGGTTACAGAGCAATTCTTTTAAAGATACTACTTTGTTGCTAATTCAACAAGCTGGAGGAATTGGATTAATAGTTATCGATGAGGCTCATTGTATTTCCGATTGGGGACATGACTTTAGACCTAAATACAAAAAAATAGTGCAGTTTGTAAATACATTAGAGTACCAAGTTCCAATGCTTGCAACTACGGCAACTGCTAATGTAAGGGTAGCAAATGATATTAAGCAACAATTAGGAAACTCTATTATTGAAATAAGAGGCTCTTTGTTGAGAAACAATTTAAAGTTAAAAGTAGTGGGCGTTCCCAATTCTTATTACAAACTTGGCTGGCTATTAGAGCATCTAAAAAGAGGTACATTAGAAGGAACAGGAATTATATATTGCACCACACAAAAAGAAACAGAACGAGTAGCGGAATGGTTAAGTTTAAATGGAATTTCCGCAGCATATTATCATAGTGGTATACGTGATGTCACTATAAAAGAAGAACTCGAACAAAGACTTATCAATAACGATTTACAGGTACTAGTCGCAACTATTGCCTTAGGAATGGGATTTGATAAAAAAGATGTAAGATTTGTTATACATTACAATATGTCTACTTCATTAGTTACGTATTATCAAGAGATTGGTAGAGCTGGTAGGGATGGTTTAGATGCAGAAATAGTATTGTTATATTGTGAAAACGATATTGAATCTTTAGAAGGAATGATTAAAAACGGTTTCACTAGTTTTGAGGAGTATGAAAATGTTTTAAATCTAATTCAAAACGGTCCAGGATCCCTATATGAGCTTATGAGTAGACATAATATCTCTCAAGGACAGCTAACAAAAATATTAGATTTGTTGGAAGCGGATGGATTGATTTATAAGGATGGCCCAAAATATTACCGTTCAGCAAACCCTATAGAATATTCATTACTTCAAAATAAGAACATTTTAGATTCTAAACTACAAGAATTGATGCTGATGAGAAATTACGCACATATAGACAAAAGTTGTTTAATGGATTTTTTAATTTATAATTTAGGTGAGCCAGAGAAAATTGTTTGTGGTAAGTGTGATAACTGTGTAAATGATTCATCACCCCTATATAATGTAGATGAGAGATATGTAGAAAAAGCTGAAATTTATATAAAGCAGTTAGGATTGAATATAACTCCAAAAACTAAATGGCCAAGCGGAGGAGTAGGAGATTTAAGAGGTAATATTAGAGCAAATCTACAATTCAAGCAAGGGAAAGCTTTAAGTTTGTATAAAAAAGAAGGTATTGGGGAATTAATCATTCGAAATCGATATACCGACCTATATTTTAGTGATGAACTGGTGAATTACTGTGCGCAATACATTAGAGATAACTATAGTGCTTTAAATTCTCCAGAATGGTTAACTGCTGTACCTTCATTACGTAATCCGTCTCTATTGCCTGATTTTGTAATGAGACTATCACAAGAACTAAGTATACCTTATAAACAAGTTATACTAAAAACGCAACATTCCGAAGAGCAAAAGTTTATGAAAAATTCAAGTAAACAAGTAGAGAATATCAAAGATACTTTTGAAGTTAACGATTATAATTTACAGGGTCGAGTATTATTAATAGATGATATAATGAATTCAGGGTGGACATTTGCAATTTGTGCAAAATTATTAATGGAGGTAGGTTGTGAATCAGTTACGCCTCTAGCCCTTTCAAGAACTTAAATTTGAAATGGGGGAGTACTTTTTGAAAGAAATTATATCACAAGATAGCTTTGCTACAGTGTTACTTTGTGCCTATGTGATGCCTCAAGAAAAGATAGAAAATGGGTATAAACCACTTTCTCAAAAAGAATGGGTAAATCTTTCAGTTAAAATAGTTAAGTCTAATATTGCTAGACCAGCGAATTTATTTAAATTAACATTAGATGAAATATGTTCAGAACTAAGAATTTCGTTTGAAGAAGCAAGTAGATTAATTGTATTACTATCTAGAGCGCCATTAATGGCATTACAAATTGAAAAATATGCTTCTATGGGGATTAGTGTTTTAACTAGAGCAGATAGTACCTATCCGAAAAGGTTTAAAAAAATATTGAAGGGTATATCTCCAAATATTTTATATGTTGCAGGTGACTTAGAAATATTAAATTCAGAATCAATAGGCTTTGTAGGATCAAGAAAACCTTTGGAAGAATCAGGGGTTTTTACTGAAGAGGCTGTTAAAAAAGCTGTCTCAGAGGGATATACCATTATTTCAGGAGGTTCTAAGGGAATAGACTCTATAGCCCATAAAACAGCAACAGAGTCTAATGGAAAGACAATTGCTATATTATCAGACGGGTTAATAAGTTTCTTAAAAAAGAAAGAAAATATTAACAACATATTAAATAAACAAATGTTAGTTATATCACCTTATCACCCTAACGCTAGATTTTATGCTTATACGGCTTTAGAAAGAAATAAATATATATATAGTTTGTCTAATTTAGTAATAGTAGCTGCTAGTGATTATCGCAAGGGCGGTACATGGTCAGGGGCAATTGAAAATCTTGAAAATAAATGGGTTCCGTTATATGTAATGCAAAGTGATGCTTCTAAAGGTTTAGAAGAACTTCATAAAATGGGAGTGCCTCGTATAAGTCAAGAAGATTTAAAATCTATAAATTTCGCAACTTTATGTACTGGTGAAGAAAGCATTACAAAAGAAGATAAAAAGGTAGGTATATTTGAATTAGTATGGCCTTTTATTGATAGTTATATTCATAAACCGGCAAGTATAATAGAATTATCTAAAGAATTAGATATAGAAATTAATCAGTTAAATACATGGTTTAGAAAAGCAAAAGAGCTAGGTAAGATTGAATATATCAATGGTGATAAGGTGGTTTCTTCAGTATTTTACAACAAAGAACTTGATAGAGAGCAACAATTGAATTTTTTTGAATAGCTTTTGAACTTTAGGTGGATTAATAAATGATATATTTATTAATCTACCTTTTTTATTAGTAATAGTCATTTGCAGTTTTTATTCGTAGGAGTGTAAATTTGTTGAGAAAAGAATTAGGAAAAATAGTTTAGTTCAATCAACGAGAATTAAAACGTTTTATGTTTCAAAATTATGGCAAATGATAGTTATAATTTCATTGTTACTTAACATGCTAAATTGATAGTTATTTAGAAAGTTTGTACCACTGAACTGAACGGTTTACATATACCAGTCTGTTCGAAGTTAGTACCCCGTACTTTTAAAAATTTTGAAATAATATAAGACTTGGATGCAACATCTTTTAAACCATGGTCCAGGCAATAATGAAGTGTTTATTAAAATCAGATAATTCATAGTATAATTACTTTATCTGTAAAATATTCGGGATAGTAGGGAAAAACATGAGTGAAAAACAATACATAAATAAACTACTAGCACTTTTTAATGAGAAGGAAGAGTTTTCGAAATATTTCCTCCCTCATATTAAGGAATTAAATCATAAATTAGCACGGTGGGAGGACGAGTCAATTCGGATTGGCTTGATTGGGGTGACAAGTAGTGGTAAATCAACATTACTAAATGCGCTTTTAGGAGACAAAATTTTGCCAACTGCGGTTCGCCCAAGCTCAGGGTCAATAATAATTTGTTCGAAGGGTGAACGAACAAAAGCAAAAGTATTTTTTGAAAATGGTAAAACGGAAGAGGTTGATGAAAATAATATCAAAACAGCCCTTGAAAAATATGGAGATGAATTTAATAATACAGAAAATAAATTTAAGGTAAAAGAAATTCATGTAGAGTCAAAACATTTCCTTTTGCCAAATAATATTCAAATTATTGATAGTCCCGGTTTAGATGCTTATGGATTAGAACGTCATGAAGAACTTACTTTATCTACATTATTACCGACAATTGATATTTGCTTATATGTCGTGACATTGAAAGCAAACTCAGATGCAACAACGCATCGTATTTTAGAGCAAATTCAAAGTCATTTTAAGCCAATGATTATTGTTCAAAATATGCTAGACTCTATCGAACCTAAGATCGGTGTTAATGGAGTAATCGAAAAGTCGCGTGAACAAATAGCAAGTGAACATGTTGAACGTACAAAACATATTTTAGATAAGGCAGATCAATCATTACATGAAATTGTTCAAATTGTACAATTATCTGCTAAACGGGCTGTGGATGCGAGAAATGAAGGTAATCGAAAAAAGTTAGAGCAATCTCAGTTATATCACTTAATCCATATGGTTGAGTCGTATTGTGAAAAAATCGGACCCCAATTATTTAAAACAAGGGGACGTGCATTAATTCAACAAATGCAAACGATTTTACTAGAGGAAGAAAAATTATCTGGAAATCAAGTTATTTTTAAGCGCGAGATTAAGAATCTAAAGGAACAAATTGATAAAGATTTACAAATGATGGAGCAAGCTAATAACATACTCGTAAATCAAAAAAGTCATTTGAAAGAACAATTTCTAAAGTTCAATAACCATGTTGAAGGTCAAATTCGAAGTATTCAATCTATAGATGATACAGATTTTATTAGTGCTGAACGTACGATAACAGCAACGAAAAAACAAATGAACAATATTGAAATTGATTTTATAGAAGTTCTAAGGTCGAAACACAAAGAAATAGAGAAATTATTTCAATTAAGTAATACGGATTTAAATGAACTATTGCGCGGATTGGTTTCTCAAAAGAGTACTCATCGCAATACCCAATATTTCGAAATTAATTCCAAAAAGAAACAGGAATCAAAACAAGTAAAATCAGATGGGATTATTGGAGGGGCAAAACGCCTAGTAGGCGGCCTATTCAAAAAAGATTGGGGTTATGAAACGGTTTATTATGATGTTGATATTCTTGATAAACAGCAGATATGTCAAAATTTAAGAAGCCTCAGCTATATAATGCAAGATGTATTAACTCAGAAAATGGATGAATGGGCAAATCAGTTAAAGGCAGCAATTGATAGTTTACAACGACTATTAGAAGATAAAAAGTTTGCGATTCAAGAGAAAGAGCAAGCGCGTCAAAATTTGAAGAATATATCTTTTGTTCTCGGTAGTATCCGACAACTTATTAAGCAATTAGAAATTGACTTAAAAGCTAATGAAGTGAAAATTCAACAGTTTGCAAAAAAAATTAAGCATGATAGACCAATAATGCATTCTGGAAAAATGGTGAAAATGCCCATTGAACCAACAACATATTCCCTTTATAAAATGAGTAAGTTTTTTGTTAATAATATTTATCATACATGCTTTAATCATGTACAAAACGCTAATAAAGAGATACAAAATTACAATAAAACTTTAATAATTGGATGGGATGAGTATAGTTTAGTTCAGTTCATACAACGCTATCCTTCAGTGATGCTAAATAATCAAAACTTTTTAGAATTAAAGAAAAAAGGTGTTGTAATACTGCAACAATATTGTATTGTCTATGAAAATGCCCTTACAACACACCCACAGAAATTGATAGATTGGATGGGGCAATCAAATTTTAATGTTTATTTATTGGCTAATATTGTACAAGTTGGACAAGCAAAGTCACAAATTATGAAAAGTAAAGTTGTAGCAGAACTAAAGAAAAAACAAGTGCTATGCAATCTTGTCATGCAATCCTTTGTTGAATTCATTGAAAGTGGTGCATATGAGGAAGCTGCAGAAATGTTTGATGATATAAATAGTATGCCAATATTTAATAATGGTTATCGATTAATTAACGATCAAAGTCCTCTATTTTCATTAATCCATCTAGAGTTGGATCATGCTGATACGAAAGTACATCATCTAACAAAATTAACGAATACAATCGAAAAGAAAATGCCTTATTTATTAAGTTCATCACATATTGCTTTTGCCTATAAACAATATATTAATGCCGTATCCAAAAGAATGGGAGTAAATATCATATGACAAAATCAGTAATGATTGAAATAGATGAATCAACTAAAGATATAATGTCAGAGTTAGAAGAAAGCATAATGCAAAGTATTCAAACAAGCTTTTCTTCTAGTATAGAAAAATCAATCAATAATCAAGCGAGCCAAATACAACAAATTAACGAAACAGTACAAGTAGAAATAGAAAATATGAGAGATGAAATCGCTTCGTCTATAAAGCCAATTACTAGAATGTCACGTGATGTGGAAGATACTTTGCGTGGCGTAACGAAATTAGAAAAGCAATATAAAGCCCAAATGGAAGTATTACAAACTCTACAAAATGGACAACTTGAAACGATTCAAAAAGAAATTTCCAATATATTTAATGAATTTGAACAACAAAACACACAATTTTTTCAAAAAGGATTGGACCATTTTAAAAATAAAAATTCTCATTTAATAGATGAATTTACAACAAAACTAGCTGTAGTTAAAGAAGAGTTTATGACTAATTCAGATGGGATTTTAAAGCAAATAAAAGATGAACTACAATTACTTGAAAATGTCACAACAAAACTAGCTCAAAAAGAGGAAAGGTTTAACGAGTTGCTAGTTCAATTAGATGAACAAAAATTGCAACAACAGCGAATGTTTAATGAAGAACAACAAAACTTTTCAGCGCAATCACATGCTATTTTGACGAATCTTCGTGAAGAGATGACTATTTTTTGTGAAAAAATGGGGATGCAATTATCGTCGACCATTGAAAAATTAGAATCAACACAAAATAATGCAAATGAAGGATTAGCACAATCATTGAGCACATTTGAAAAGACGAATCTGAAAATAGTGCAAGATTCAATGATAAAACAGCATGAAGTCCTAGAAAGTAAGACCGAAATCCTTCTAAAATCTGTTGATCAAAAAGATTCCTTTCTTGCCATTCAAAATCGTATGAATCAAATGGAATCGACAGTTCTAGAGGCAATCAATACACAAGTTTTATTAACGAAATTAGCAGAACTAGAAAAAGATTTAGATTATCAGCGTTTGCCATTTTATAAAAAGTGGTTTACCAAAAGGGAGGATTTTTAATGTCTACAGAAATTTTAATGAATGAAAAGTTTGTTTCAATTTTAAATAAAGTACTACCTAACAAAGATCCGATTACCAACTTAACGTATTTCGAAAATTTACAGCACAAATTAACAAATCAACAACAAGATGAATTTTATATTCCAGTTTTAGGGATTCAGGGAACGGGAAAAAGTAGCTTTTTAAACGCATTGTTAATGGATGATTATATTTTACCAGTAGATGCCGATGAAACCACTTGTGTACCAGTGGAAATTCGTTATGGTGATGAAAAAATAGTTGTTCACTTCGAGGATAAAAGCCCGATTACTGTCAGATATCATAAAGAGATTGAACAATATGTACATAATAGCTACAATCCTGGAAATGAAAAGCAAGTAAAGATTATTCAAGTATTCAAAAAGCATGAATTACTTCAAAATGGTGTTGTTTTTGTAGATTTACCCGGTGTTGGTAGCTTAACACCAAGCAATGTAAAGACGACAATGGATTACATAGAAAAATTATCAGCCGCGATTTTTATGATTCGTAGTGTTCCACCAATCTTAAAAAATGAAGCTAACTTTTTAAAAATGGTTTGGCCAAAGTTATCAAAAGCTTGGTTTGTTCAAAATAAGTGGAATGACGAAGCGAATGCTGAAGTAGAAGATGGGAAAGAGCATAATGCTTATATTTTAAATGAAATTCAAAAATCTTATAAAATGAATGATTATTTGGATATTCGAATTATTAATGTTTATGGAGCTTTAACTGGAAAGTTAACTGAAAATCAGCAGCAAATTGATACTTCAGGAATTCCAGCATTTCAAACGTTTATATCGGAAGTTACAAGTAACTGGCGCTCTATGATTAATGATGAAAAAAACAATTTAGAACGACAGGCAATTATAGATGTAAAAGAAGTAATTCAAGAAAGAATAAAGCTGTATGATAAGGGTCCGGAAGAGCATTATGAATTTTTACGTGAGCAAGAAGGCATTATGCAAGAAAAGTTAGAAGAAAATAATAAGGTATTACGTGAATTAAAACGAATGTTACGTAAAGAAGAACGGCAATTGACATCTTGGATTGAATCCGAAGCACAAAAACATAAAGAGGATTTACGTACATTGATGCACAGAGTTGTAAAATCGAATGTAGTAGATGGAGATCGCTTAGCAACAGCTTTTCAAGACAGCCAAAAAGATATTGCTGATGATTTTATGGAACACTTTATTGAAAAAATGACAGACTTAAAGTTGGAGGTTCAAAGTTATTACGATTCAATCCAAATTCAACAGCCAGATGGACAATTTGTTAATTTTGATGAGTTTAATAAAAAACAAAAACTTAAAGTAGAAAAATCAATATCTACAGTAATTTCTCTTGGTGTAGGTATTGGTACGTTATTACTTGCTTCTAATCCTGTAGGATGGATAGCTGGTGCGGCAATTGGTATAATCGGTACTTTTATCGGTAGTAAATCCAAAAAATATGTACAAGAAAATAGACAACATACAACTATGAATGAATTAGAACCAAAAATCCAAGATTTTGCGAGAAAACTAGAAAATTCTCTAAAAGAGAACTTACGTGACTTTATTTTACATATAGAAGAAACAATTGAATCTATTACAGAGAAGCAAGCGGATATGCTTGAAAAAGCATATGAAGAATTGCGTGAAATGCGCTTTATTGAAATTGATGAGTACAAAGCGAAAAAGAAAGTGTTAGAGGATGATTTAGCATTTGTACAATCGTTGGAGGGATGACATGAATTTACAGGAAAATATGAGCAGAATTCAACCTTTTGTGAATAAACTTCAAAATGAATCCTTCTCAACAATGTTTAAGCTTTTACAAGAACGTGTAGATTATCCTGAAAGTTTTGTCACAATGTTAGGAGAAACGAGTTCAGGAAAATCTTCACTATTGAATGGTTTATTGGGACAAGAAGTAATTTATACTTCTGCAAGACCAACCACGGGAACAATTGTTGAATTATATGAATATGACATTGATGAAAAAATTACCCCGTATGCGATATTAAAAAATGCGAAATTACGCAAATTGACAGATGAGCAATTTCATGAACAATGTTTAAAATCTAGTGAGGATGTACTACGTCTTCGCTTACATATACCAACAATGCCTTGTCACCTTCAAGGAATGAGGTTATTCGATACTCCAGGATATGGCTCCATACATGATAAACATGAAGAAGTATTGACACAATTTGTTCCGAATAGTGATGCCATTATTTATGTAATAAATTATCGCGTAGGGATAGGTGAAGCGGATGCTGAATTTCTGCAATATATTTCTAATTATTTGCAAGATGATTTGACGTTCTTTTTAGTCATTAATCGAGTACCAGAAGGTATTACAAGTGATACCGGCCGTATAAAGGAAATTGTTAACTATGCCAAAGATTTGTTACATGAAGACATCCAACATTTTATTGTAAAATCAATCCCCGGTAATGAAGTAAAGTTACCACAAGTGCCAGATTTATGGGAAGCGGTTCGTAAAGAAATTCAATCGCAAGAACGTCAACAACGCGTAAATGAAGTATTGTTAACCTATCAAATTCAATTACTCCAAGATATTCAGTTAGAATGGCAAAAGAAAGTTGTAGGGGTTCGTTTATCCGATGAATCTATTCAACAAGCGCAACATGAAATAGCAGAATTAAAATATAAACAAAAGGAAGCGTATGAGTTAATTAATAAAACATTTAACAAGATTGAAGAAAATTTACCGCGTCTTTTTGAAAATGCAAATAACCAAATGCATCAATCCATTTCTCTTGAAATAAAAAAAACAAATAAATGGAACTCTGCTGAAGAATGTATCGGTTATACAAGCGCTCATTTAATGCCGCGTTATGAAAAGTTAGAACGTAAAAAAATTACGGATTATTTAGATCAGGAAATGACTATTTTAAATGAAAAATTAAATGAATTGATTAACCAAGCGTTTATTGATTTCACAAAAAATATTGAAATAATATCAAGTGAATTTGTGCCAATTCTTCAAGGTTTCTCGAAAAAAATCGCGACAAGAACGACAGATACCATGTTAAAATCCTTCTTATCGAATTTTGGTGGTCGTGGTGGGGCTGGAGCTGGTGTTGCAAACTTAGGGAAAAAGGTAATGAAAAAAGCTGGTGATTTAGTTGGTAAAAAATTCACACGTGATCAATATAACCAATTAGCGAAATTTTTAAAGAAAATTGGAGCTACCTCTACCCGTAATTTAACGATTGCAGTAACATTCGCACTTGAAGGAATTTTCTATGTAATTGAGGCAAATCGTTGGCAAGGTCGTTTAATAAAAGATGTGCAAAAAGGACTTAATGCTTGGCAACAGAATACATTAAAAATTGTACAAAATGATATGGAAAAATTATGTAAAACAAATATTGAGATGGTGAATGAGTGTTTTGAAGAGTTGATTGCAACTTTTGATCAATTGCATAATACTCTTGAAGTAGAAGAAATAGACGCTTGGCAACAAGAAATTGAAGATATACAACACTTATTAGATAAGATGACAAGGGGTTAATGATATGAGTAATCGTCGTAGAAGTTTAGATTTAGAAGAAGTTATTTATAAAGGTGAAATAATTGATGGTAATGTTGCAACATCACAAAAACAAGATAATGAACTAGAAAAAATACAAATTAAAAATAACCATGAATTAAATATGAAGAAAGTCGAAACAGTTACGGATTTGGTGAAGGTTGGTAGCAAAATCGTTGATATCATTTCTGTCCGTCAAACTAGTAAAGCGAAAGTACTAGAAATGGATGCGGAAATTCGACATTTTAAAGCAGAAACAAAGCGTGAAGTGGCCACTTTAAAAGAAAACCGAAAGATGATTGTAACAAAAGGTGAAATTGTAAGTGACCTATTAGGCAAACTTGCACCGATTTTAATGAATAAAGATTTAGATATAGAGTCAAAAAAAATTGCTGCGGAAACGTTTGAAAAAGTTATTATAGAGGCTATTGCTGAAAATGAATAAGTTCGAGTTTATTCATATTATTCTTACTTTACTTGAACAAAATGAAATTGATAAGGCGAAAAAAATGATCTCAGAAAAACAGCAAGAATTACGATTAGCTGAAGTTAAGAGTGTACGCGAAGAAATTAATGAAATAATTCGTTCGATTAAAGATATTGATAAAGAGTTATTAATTTTCAAGCTTAAAAAAATGAAGCTATATGAACTATGCCCAGATGTATCACTTAATTTGCAGGGTTATTTTAATCAGTTAGAAAAAACACGAGCTAGATTAGTGAAACAAAAAATGATGCTAGCCAAACAAAAAGGATAATAAGTTCGAGTTTGAAAAAAAGTGCAAATTCTTGCGTATTACAAGAGTTACTCTATTCCTTTTGTTTTCTGCTAATTGGATCTTTAACATAAAAAATTAATTAGTTAATTTTTTATATGGGATTTATAGTAAAATATACATATAAAAACTAAAGGGTTGAAGAAGATGGATTTATTAAAAAATAATTTAGAGCAAGAGTTATTCAAATATATAGAAATGTGTGAAGAAAATACAATTATTATTAGCCCTTTTATAAGCTTTAATATTGCAGAAAAATTCGTTCAGATAATAAAAGATAAAAATATAGATTGCAAAATAATTACTAGATTTGAAAGAAAAGCTTTTATAGAAAAAGCTAGCAGTTTAGAAGCATTAAAATTACTTGTTGAAAATGGTGTACAAATTTTTGCTTTGAAAGATTTACATTCAAAGGCTTATCTTATTGACTTAAAACATTGCTTTGTTGGATCTGCTAACTTTACGAATAAAGGATTGAACAAAAATCATGAATTACTATTATTCTTTGACGAAGATTCTGAGGTTGAAAAATTTAGTTCATATGCTAATGGGTTAATAAAACAATTGGTTGATTGGGCAATAACAATTGAACGAATACAAAGAGAGCAAGAAATTATAGAGGGTTACAAAGAAACCCATAAAGAAACGCAAAAAATAGACGATTCTTGGGGAGCAGATTTTAAAACAGAAAAATCAGTTGATGAGAACGCCATTGTATTATCAGTTCCAGCAAGAGACACTATACATTTGATTGGAAAATATTATGTTCATGCCCATCCAATATCTAGCGGTTATAACTATTCAACTACAAAATACATAACATTTCGAAAACCAAATGGTGGTGTAATGGATAAAATTTATAGAATTAATAAAACGTTATCTATAGAAATGAAGGAATGGAACAGCGAAATTAAAAAAATAGATATCCCTGACATAATTAAAGATAGTGTTGTTAACTATATTGTTGATCGGTATAGGGATTTTGATTTCGATAAGGCACAAAAGTATAAATTTTATCTTTTAAGTTTGCTTTGTGAACTTCCAAATGAACCGCAACCGCCAGCTAATAATGCTGGCGGTTGGTTATATACAATTAAAGATTTAAAAGAGAGTACTGGTCATGTATTCACAATTAATCAAATAAAGAAAAAACATTTAGTAGCGGTTGAAAAGGCTAAATAAAAATATTTTATTTACTGATAGAGGAATATAAATGATTGCAGAAATAAGTGAGAAAATAAGTCATTTAATAAACAAAATAAAGAGTATTTTATGTTTATAGAAAGTATATATATAAATAGTTTTAAAAATTTGAAGAATTTTAGTTTGAAATTTCCCACTTCCGAAGTAGCGGATGTAAAAGGCGAGGTTAAATTAAGACTTTCAATTTTAATTGGAGAAAATAGTACAGCTAAAACTACTTTATTTGAATTGATAACACAGGCTTTTATAGATTCTTTAGAAAGTAATTATGAAATTAATTACGTCATTAATAAGGAACTATTTCGTAAGACAAATAAACGAGCACAAACAATTCATTTATTTTGACACCTGGAGAATTAAAATTCGCCAAACAACACCCAAATAGTTTTAAGCTTTATTTAGTGACAGATTTAGATAGTGATATTCCAAACTACAAAGAATTACCCTCTCGCTTTTGGGAACAACCATCAAAATTTAAATTGAACGAAATCGTTTCAAAAATTGAAGTGGAATTTTAATGTGCTAGCAAAAAATAAATTTTGATATTACACAATCAAATTTACGAATTAGGTATTAAGAGGAAATGCTAGAAAACAAACAAGAGGGAAATTCATAATAGAGTCGAATCAATAAAGAGAGATAATAAAATTTTCTTATAGGTGAGTTTAAGGATGAATAATAATCGTAATATATTGGATGCATGGATAACTATAGAACAGCTATCAGAAGGTTCTATTAGTAAAAAAGATAAAACGTATGATTTGCTATATGGACCTGCACCAGATTGGAAAAGATTTTTTATAGAATATATTGAAAGACAGAAAAGAAAAAGTCACCTTTCTGAGAAGAGATTTATTAAATCGGGTGTTGTAATGTATTTTGGGATTTTTGATTTTGAGGAAGTTGTAGATATTTTAAGGGAAAAATATAAAATAAAAAAAACAGATGAAGACATCGCAAAATCCGAAAAATTTACGATTGCTCTTTATTTCAATCATGAAATGGAATTTTTAGAGGATTATTTATTTTTAACAATCAGTGGTTACATTCGTAATAAAGGAGATTTGCCTGAAGATTTACGAAAAGTTGAAAATGAATTTAAGGAAATTTTGAGTCGCAGATTTGAAGAAAATTTTAATGCAATGTTTAATGAATTATTTATTCGATATAATGTGACACCTGATAATTTTCGCTTCAAATATTTAACGGATATCGAAAATGGTGATGTAAACTTACATTCTTTTTTTATAGCAGATTTAAACCGAGCGAAGCTACTGAATAACGACAATTTAAATCAATATATAAAAGGGTTTAGCGGAACGAAATATAATCTAGATAGTAATAAACATTCAGCCTTTTTTAATCCGACAATTTTTGAGGAAACTGTTCTGCAACCGAAATATTATCCATTAGGTAGATTTCCAAGTAATACTTCATTTGCTCTCTCCTTTATGCAACAAGCTGCAGTTAATTTAGCGTTGAATGATAAAAATAAAATTATAAGTGTAAATGGTCCCCCCGGTACTGGCAAAACAACACTATTAAAAGAAATATTTTCGGATTTAATTGTTCAACAAGCCATTGAAATAGTTTCAAGTTCAAAGAAAAGTGTCGAGCCAACTATTATATATTATAAAACTGCCAAATTTGGTAGTTTACCAAAAGCGATTTCCGAAAAAAATATTATTGTAGCTAGCTCCAATAACGGTGCCGTTCAAAATATTGTAAATGAGCTACCGAAAATCAAAGAAATCGATAAAGAATTTATTGAGGCCATACAAAATGTAAATTATTTCACTCACATTTCAAACTGCCATTTAGAGAAAAAGTTTAGTGGTAATACGTTTGAAATTAAATCTACCTTCAAAGGTCATGAAAACTGGGGGGCGTTCTCTTTAGAGGGTGGCAAAGCTTCGAATATGGAGCAATTAATGCTAACAATAGAATCTATCATAAAAGATTTAAAGGAAAATTATACCCCCGAACCAAAAATTTATGAAGAGTTTAAAGTTATGTACCAAAAAGCAAGCTATGAAAGACAAAAGATTCAACAGCTGAGTGAAAAAATTTACAAACTTCGCAACCTAAAGCCTGAATTAGCTCAGAAAGAACAAGACCTTAAAATTAAAGAGCAAGCAAAAAAGCAAGAATTAGATTTGTTTGTAAATGAGGTTTCAGGGAAAATCGATGCACTTGAAGAGGAATTAAACAATCTAAGTAATAATCATCATTCATATTATCACCAAGTAGAAGATTTAGATTTCACTCGAGCGCAGGCTGAAAGAAATTTCGAGGTGATCCAATCTCAAAAACCGAGTTTTATTTGGTTACAGAGATTATTTTTTAGAGCTAAAATTAATCGTTATTTTAAACAATTAAATGAAGCAAATGAAGAGTTACAACAATTGATTTTGAAACGAAGCAACCTTTTAAAGCTCAAGGAAAAAAATGAACAGTGTATGAATACTACAAAAAATTTATTACTAAAACTAACAAATGAGAAACAAATGAAAGTTGCGGAATTCAATAATTGGTTAAATAATGAAATGGATAAATTAAATAAAATTAGAGAACAAATTCGTAATTTAGAAATGGAGCTAAAGGCGCATAATATAAGAGGTATACAATTTGATTTAGCTTATGAAGATTTACAAAAATCGAATCCATGGTTTACTGAAAAATTTCGTGACATACAAACTAAGCTTTTTATATTAGCTTTAAAAGTACGTAAACAGTTTTTATACGACAACGTAAAAAACTTAAATGCGGCAGCGATTATTTGGAATAAACAAGGTGAATATGCTGGTAGAGTAACCGGACAAATTATTGTGAGAGAAGCCTGGCAATGGATTAATTTCGCAGTCCCAATCATTAGCACAACCTTTGCAAGCTTTAGCCGCATGTTTAATGCACTAGATGAAAATAGTCTGGGCTATTTATTTATCGATGAGGCTGGACAAGCACTTCCACAAGCAAGCGTTGGCGCAATTTTTAGAAGCAGAAAAATAGTAGTTGTCGGCGATCCATCACAAATTAAACCAGTCTTAACATTAGACTCAAACGTTTTAAATTTAATTGGAAAACATTATCTTGCCGATGAGAGATATGTTTCATCTGATGCATCAACCCAAACGTTAACCGACGCTGCCGGTCAATTCGGTTATTTCAAAAATGAAGATGAGTGGGTAGGAATTCCGCTATGGGTTCATAGAAGATGCAATGAGCCAATGTTTTCGATTTCAAACTCAATTTCATACAACGGGCTGATGGTACAAGGAAAGGAAAAATCTGAGGCTATTGGAAAAGCTGTTTGGATTGATGTAAAAGGAAATGCGCGTGATAAATACGTAAAAGAACAAGGCGAAATGCTAAGAGATTTAATTAAATTCCAACTAGTTGAGAAGCCTGAATTAGCCAATGAGATATACGTAATTACACCTTTTCGCAATGTAGCAAACCAATTAATAAAGATATTAGATCAAATACATTTTACTCAACGAGAAGAGGGGCGCGTCACAAACGTTGGCACAGTTCATACATTTCAAGGAAAAGAAGCTAAAATTGTATATTTAGTACTTGGTGCAGACACAAAAAGCAAAGGAGCAGCTTCGTGGGCAGTTTCAGATCCCAACATCATGAACGTTGCTGCCACCCGTGCTAAGGAAGAATTTTATATTGTTGGAGAAAAACAACTCTATGCAACTCTTGGCAGTCGGGTAGCTGATGAGACTATTAAGATTATTGGGAAATATAATAGGGGGAAGTTGTAATATTCGTGCTAGGTACTCACACAATTTGAAAGTAATAAACGTTTATTTATTAATGTTTATTTCCTTTTTCTATGGAAATTGTATCTGTGCCTGGCACCGGTCATTAAGTTATATAATAGTAAGTGGACTAGCATAAGGTATTGATACAGCAGGACATGAAGGAGCACTTAGTTGTGTCTATTTGTGTGCCTTTAATATTGAGTCTAAAGCGAATGTCCATAAATTTTTTTAAAGGCAATATAGCATTCTAAAATTTCTGTTTTAGATGAACGTCTGAAGCAATATCAATCGAAAGAAACTGGTTGATAGATTTGTTTTACTGAGAAAACGCGCTTTTATTCTGAGAAGTTGAAGCTGTTTTTTCAATACATAGTTAGTGCGAGAAACATAAAATTTTATCAAACATATTAAAACACCCCGGTCCAGTTTTGAAGTGACCCCTAAAAGTTAGACACGGTTATTTCATTTAGGCAGCTTGGGTAAACTGAGTTCGGTATTGTACCGGACTCAGTTTTAATTTTGCCTTAATTCGTTTCGTATTGTAATACGTTATATAGTTTTCAAGTTCCAATTTAAAATGCTCAACACTTTCGAACTCCTTTAAATAAAGGAATTCCGATTTCAAAATCCCAAAGAAATTCTCCATCACCGAGTTGTCATAACAGTTGCCTTTACGTGACATACTTTGCACAATGCCTTTTGATGCAAGTGCGTGACGGTATTGCTTCATTTGATAATGCCAGCCTTGATCGGAATGCATCAGTAATTGGCGTTCCTCTGGTAACTTCTCTAATGCTTTCTCCAACATTTCTGAGACAAGTGAATACGTTGGTCGATGACCAATTGTGTAAGTAATAATTTCTCCGTTAAATAAGTCTAAAACAGGGGATAAATAGAGTTTTTCACCAAACAATTTAAACTCTGAAATATCTGTTACCCACTTTTCATTAGGGGCTTCAGCTGTAAATTTGCGGTCTAAAATATTCGGTGCGATTTTACCGACTGTCCCTTTATATGATTTATACTTTTTCATTCTGACTACGCACTTTAAACGAAGTGTTTTCATGATACGTTGTACTTTCTTATGATTCACTCTTCGTCCACGATTTGCGAGTTCATCACGAATGCGACGGTATCCGTAACGCCCTTCATGTTCGTTATAGATGGATTGAATTTCAGCCTTTAAGTCGGTATCTGGATCGGGACGATTCAGTTTCTTCACTATGTCATAATACGTACTACGTGGAATCTGTGCGAATTCGACAAGTGCCTTCACCGAGTATTTATGCCTTAATTCATAGATGACCTTTACTTTGTCTTCTTTGGTGATGTTTCTTTGGCTTGAACTAAGGCGTTCAACTTTTTTAAATACTCGTTTTCCATTTCAAGCTGCTTGATACGAGCTTGAAGTGCTTCTGGTGAGCCTTCTACTGGTGTATGTTTTGGTTGTTTATTGGTTTCTTTTTTCATGGATGGACGCCCCTTTTCCTTTGATTGAAGGGCATCGAATCCTTTTGTTTCAAACTGTTTTCGCCAATGAATAATGGACGATGGAGCTGCTATACCAAAGATAGCCGCTGTTTCTATTAAGGACGTGCCGTGCTCAATCATGAAGTTTAGTACGTCTAGTTTAAACTGTGCTGTATAGTTTGTATATGATTTTATAAACGCTTCAACACCGTTATACTCATATTGTTTAGCCCAGTTAAGAATAGCCTTATGATCTGTCCCAATCGATTTAGCAATTTCATGTGAACTTTCTTTGCCTTCTAAGTATCGTAAAGCTGCTTGTAATTTTTCCTCTGCAGTATATTTTGCCATTAAAAACTGCACCTCCAATTGTTAGATGTGTCTAACAATTGGGGTGCAGTTCATTTTGAAGTGGGGTGTTTTTTGTACAAGAAGTATTGGTTCAATTAGAAATTCGACTTAATGTCCATAGTACTTAATTTCGCTTCTAGAAGGTTAAAACTAAAATTTTTTAATGTAGGGTTATCTATCCTTAGATCTTCAACCATTTTTGTAAGTGTACGATTCTTTTTGTCCTTTCCTATCACATCATTCAGAGATTCGATTTTCCAATCGGCGGGGTAATTATAATAGTATTTCATTACATCTGCCTTGTAACGAGCTAGTTTTCCGTAGATAGGAATATTCCAGCAGACGATGATGAGATTGATAGCATTATGAAATTGTTCTGCGATTGGGTTCCATTTAATATCGTCACGCGGTGGTGAAATACCACCAGAAGATGATTCGGTAGTGTTAGATGAACTTATTCCTAAAAGTGGGTTAAATAATGGAATATCCTCCAAGTTTGTAAGGGCCATAAAGTGTTCAGCTGCCGCATAGCCACAAAGGAATGTTCCATTATCATATTTCTTTGCCTGATTTTTATTTTCATATTGAAATGTGTAATATTCATCAGTACACTCGCCTCCAGCACTACTCTTTTTAGATTGGCCATTTAGCAATTTTGTATGAGCAATTATTTTTAGATTATATTGTTTAACTATTTCTTCACGACGAACTTTTCCTCGACAGCTAAATTTTGGGGTGTTCAATAAAAATCCTCCTTTTTTCTCATGCATTTGGTGCGTAGTTAGGGTGAGGTCAAAGTCCCGTTTACCTTATCAAAACACAATTATTATAAGTGGATTATATCAATTTTTAGGTTTTTCTCCAAGTATTACCTAGATGGTTAAATGTATTAGCAATAAAAAGTGGTAAGACATGTAATTTCATTTACAGAAATCTATAACATTGTTACTATTTATAAAAAATGTTATATTATATTTTTATGGGAGGAAGGAATTATATGGCAAAAATATTTTTTACAAGTAAAGGGAATAGTGGAGCAATATACGATGGCGAGGATTTTAGAGGGATTGGCTGTATATTAGGTGTTTTTGCTATTTTGACAGTCGCTTTTGGAATATTAGTTACAATTGTAGATGCTGTAGCATACTTTATGATTAATTTGTATGAAACTATCGGAAAAACACTTAGACCAGCATATGAATTTATCATTATGAAAATAGTAGTTTTACCTTCTACTTTTGATATCTTTTTTAATATTCTTTCAGAAAATCATTTCATTAAAGCGCTTATTTTTAGTGGGTTAATTCTAATTTACACATTTTCACTAAAAAGTGTAAGGAATAAAAGTAAACTGGTAAATTTTTGCTTTATTACTAATATACTTATCCTTGCTATAAGGATCGTTTTTTCTTTATTATTTGCCTTAGTTGCTTTTGCAGCAGATGATACTGAACATATACATACTAATTCTTTTATACAAACTGATTTCAAGTTAGAGATACTTGAGAATGAAAATAACCTGAGATATAACACTCATATTTATACGGATGAAGAAGTAAACAAAGGAAATGCCTTTCCGGATGTAAATTCTGAAAAACAATATAAAGAGGTATTTTGGGTAGCTTTTGGTGAAAATGAAGAACAGATGGGTGTTCATTCTAAATTCTATACTAATTTTGTAATTCATGGAGTATCTTTTAATTCTATAGAAAAGGTGGATCGATACCAAACGACCTTATCTTATTCACCTACGATGGATGATTATGAATACACAAACCAAACACCATTTACTATTAGTTTTGTTGGAGATGGTGAAATATTAAAAACCTACACACTCTCAAAAGATTACAATGTAATTGAAGTTGATATCCCAGTTGATGTAAAAAGCTCTTTCGGAGTAATTATCGAAGGTGACGCAACTGATCACTCAGTCGTCACACTACTAGGTTCAAAATTTATAAATGAGTTGAACAAGTAACTTATATATAAACTCTTTATCAGAAGGCAACTAAAAAAGTTGTATTGGCATGAGTCTGATTTTGAATCGGACTCATGCTAATCGCAGGTACTTTAATAGAAAGTACTGGATAAGATAATTGCGTAGGACAAACAATACCGCGCTATAAGCGGTAAGTAACCACCTTTACCACCGTCAAGCGGTCAGATTACTTTACTACTTGCGAGTGGGGGAATATATAGGTTAATGGTTGCAGACGATCCTAACCTTGTTCATATTTTACGAGAACAAGAAATAGTATCAAAAGTTACGTCAGAAAAAATAACTGAGACGGGAACAATTTTAAGAATCAAGATGAAGAGGGAAGTAAGCATTAAGACAATCAACCCTCAAGGGGTAGTGAAAAATTTATGTTACTTAAAATACGAGTTCAAACGGCAAGGGGGATTCGGTTTTTATTCACTTTGCCATTAGAAAAATACTTGCTGTGTTTTCAGAAAGAGAGGAAAATGTGATAGATAAAATCAAAGTGTTTAGGGATAAAATGGGAATTTCTAACTGGGCTAAAGCAGCAATGATACTAGCTCTTAATGCTAGTGGGAATTCTCGTATAGGTTTGTTGTTATTTATTACATTCACTATTGGTAAGTCATTCTTGTTAACTATAGCAGCATTTTTTACCGCTGTTGTATTTATAGTTTTTTGTATGGAAGCAACATTTGTAGAGGCAAATTTAATGTTTATTCTTGTGGTTATTACAATCATGGTAGCATTGATTGCTTTTCTATTTGAGAAAACTAGGAGAGCTTTTTACCAGTATGGAGTATGAAAAAGAATTAAGAAAGGATTTTAACATTGAGAAGGTGTTTTCTATCTTTGCTGTAATTACTACCATTCTAATTCTTGGTGATGCTGCAAGTTTAGCCGTCAATCCTATACAGCCAGATAACTGTAATGAGATTCTAAAGGGACAATGTTGTACAAAAGAACTTAGCAATGATATTAAACGCTAATAATATTTTAAAAGAATATGTAAATAATGTATAAATATATAATATGAAAATTGAATTTAGAATAGGGAAACATTGTGTCTGACGTAATCCATAGGTATTATATGTTCAAGGTTATGTTTTTTAGAAAAAGAGTTAACCATTGAATGGTTATGTTTGGATCGTGGATACCGTTAGTCCCATTTGAGAAAACGAGCTGCTTTTTAGTATTTGAATTTATTACTTTTCTTTAAAAAGTTTAGCTTGTTCTTCTTTACAATCAGCTAAATACTGTAATGTCTTTTCATTAATTTTAATCGTTCTTGTTTCCCCATTTTTAGTAGAGCCAAATATAGACCATTCTTTTCACGCTCCACCTCCTTATTTTTACATAATTTAATGATAAACTCTTCTTCTCTCCAGTGAAAAAATTAAGTTCTCGTCTTGCATATTATCTTCCTCCTAACGAAAAAACTCCAACTCTAAAAAAGCGACCAAAAAGTCACCTTGTGGGTTGGACATTCCCTTGTTAATTTTAATCAATTACAAAACATTTGTTCGTAGTAGTGAGTAAGAAATTGAATATTCATTATTAGAATTTTTAACAATATTGAGGATTAATTTAGAAGTTCATAGTGATGAATTACACTAACTCATTAAAATTAATTAAATTTTACTTCTAACAGTGCAATAAATGTATCAAATACTGCCTGTGAAATAAATTCACCCTCTAGAACTAGGCGATTTAAATAATCGATAAACTCTTTTTCATGTGCTTCTAATTGGATAGAATGGTTCAAAGCAGTTTGGTGTAACCATTTAATTAAGCCTTCTTCAATATGTAGAGGGGAATTCATTTTATTAATTACGAGATTTTGATAATAGGCTACAGCATTTTCTAAAATTTCTTGTTCCTCATCTTTAATAAATACTTGAGTACTGTAGTAATCGCCCCATCCAATTTTTAATAAATTAAATTCAGAAAAATACATAGCAACATTTGCATTCAGTTCTTTTTTATTAACGATTGGTAATATATTGTTTTCGATTGTGAATGGATGCGTATACTTGCGATAAAACGTTTTTTTGTCCAAAAATCCACACTTCTCTAGGAGAACAAGATAGCTGTGAATTAAAGTAGCAACTTCTTTACTGTCTGTAATATCATATCTGAGTTGTGCCTTTATATCCTGAAATAAATATTTAGAAAAGATCAATTGTTTTTTACTGTAATTATGCTTAATAGCTTTATGAAATACTAGCAATTGCCACAAAGGATAAGGTGTATGAATAAATTTATAATCTTGCATTTGAATATTGAAGATGCCAGGGAAATTTGAATCGGTCAAACCATATTCCTTTATTAATTGTTTAAATAGAACTTGTTCCCTATGTGACATCCGCTGCAATACTTTTTCTATACTAAAGTTATTCAAATACTTTTTATATAGATTGAATCTCTTTCGCTGCTCTTGTCTTTGTTGGATTCTTTCCATTGTTATGGCGTTTTGCTTCTTACGTTCATGCCATAGTTCTGCTGCTTCCTTGGTTCTAGCTATAAAATATTCTTGAAGCTTTTCATATGAAAGTTTATTTCCTAAAACGTATTTACAAGGTGATGGGATCTTATAAATTTTCATTTCATTAATAGGGATTTGCTGCATCTTTATAGAAGCTCTTGTTTCGGTGCGATAGGAAATACCGAAAAATTTTCCTATATGTTTTACGAGATTATTTTTCACATCAATAAAGTAAACACTACGCTCTTTTTCATTAACAGTTTGCTGTAAGTACTTTAATCGGAGAACAATTTCGCCTTCCACAATATATTCAGAATCAATTTCTTTATAATAATTAGCACCAAATAGCCATATGTCTGTTATACCCGCTATAGCATAGAGTTTACGACGTTCTAGCCACTTTTCAGCTGTTTGCTCTGCGCACTGTACCTCAAATGCAAACCTTTGATCATTACCAAAATCCGCATATACATCCGCAATTTGATTTGTCTTAGTGATTCGTTCTTCTAATGCGACATAGGCATTTGGATATTGCTCTTTTAACCAATTATAAATTGCTAATTTACCTCCAAGATGTTCCTGTGTTTCAGGCTCCCCAACAAAACTACATTCAACATGAGCTTCATGGTAAAAGTGATGTATACGCTTTGGCCCTCCACGAAAGAAGACTTGCTTTTGGCAGTTTGGACAATAAAGTTTTTTTGTAGCCGATAAAGATTTTAAGCGTACCTTATCATCAGGAAAGGCAAATTGTTTCTCCCTGTTTTGATCGATTGCTACGAACATTTGCTCACCTCTTTTAACAATGAAAAAGAACTTAATTACAATTTGGTAAATACATATATTTACATATAGATATAATAAGTATAAAGAAATTTGTGATATTTGAACAGGATGAAGAGGAGAACTATTAGGATTAGAAAAGATAATATAAAAAAATCACAAAACCAAATACGATTACATAAAGTTCGAATATTTAAGTGAAATCTATATATTGTGTGTTATAAAATAAATTAATTCTATATATTGTGTCGTTGGGTGTCGGGATGATATAATAAATGAAGTGGAAATATTATCTAATAAAAATAATAGAAAGGAGAATTGTTCGTGGTTAAAGGAGATAAATACAAAAAACTATTTCAATATTTAAAAGGAAGGAATAGTGGCGAAGTACGATTAACTTTTGAACAAATAGAAACTCTGTTAGGTTTTAAATTACCACCGTCAGCGTATAATCATGCAGAAGCTTGGTGGTCTAACAACTACGATCATTCACAAGCAATTGCGTGGATGGATGCAGGTTATTATACAGATTATGTTACAGATACTTATTTAAAAAAAGAAATTATATTTAGAAGAAATTAATGGATAATTAGTCAAAGTAACCAATTACAATTTATAAGGAGAATTAAAATGGGTAGAAAAATTTTTGTTTCATATAAATATGCTGACAGTAGTGTTTACTCAATAAATAACAATTCTGATACAACAGTAAGAGATTATGTTGATGAGCTACAACAAAGACTTGATGATGAAGATCATATTAATAAAGGTGAAGCTGATGGGGAAGATCTTAGCAAATTTAAAGATGAGACTATTGAATCTAAACTTAGGAATAAGATTTTTGACAGTAGTATTACCATCGTTCTTATTTCTAAAAATATGAAGGATTCTAACGAGGAAGCAGACCAATGGATTCCGTGGGAAATCTCATACTCTCTTAAGGAAATTACTAGAAACGGTAGAACTAGTCACTCAAACACATTACTCGCAGTGGTTTTACCAGATGAAAATAATAGTTATGATTACTTTATTGAAGAAAATACTTGCTCATATTGTAATTGTTGGACATATAAAACAAATACATTATTTAAAATTTTAAAAAATAATATGTTCAATATTAAATCACCGATTTTCAATGACTGTAACAACCATAGTGATGATAATCAAGTGTATATTGGTGAACATTCTTATATAAAAGTCGTTAAATGGGAAGATTTTAAAGATAATATTGATAAATATATTAATATCTCAATAGATATTAATAAAAACATTTCAAACTATAACATTATTAAAACAGTTTAGTTATTAAAAATAATTATAAGGGGTGGGTTAGGAAGTGTTTTCTCCAAAAATTAAAGAGTTTATTCGTACTTATGTTAAGGCGTTAAATGAGTCAAATGCTACTATATTTGCAGGTGCAGGATTATCTCAGCCCGCAGGATATGTAAATTGGAAGGAGTTAATGAGGGAGATCGCTGAAGATCTTGGTCTAAATATTGATAAAGAATCGGATTTAATAGCTTTAGCTCAGTATCATGTAAATGAGTTTGAAGGAAGAGGGAAAATTAATCAAATCCTTATAGATGAATTTACTAAAGATGTGAGAGTTACAAATAACCATAATATTTTAGCACGCCTTCCAATAAAAACTTATTGGACAACTAACTACGATAAGTTAATTGAATGTAACTTAGAAGCTAATAATAAGAAAGTTGACACAAAAATTGTACCTGAAAATTTAAGTTATACAATGCCTAATACAGATGTTATTGTATATAAAATGCATGGTGACAGCTCTTTATCTCATGAAGCTGTATTAACTAAAGATGACTATGAGGGCTATGACCTTAAACGGAAATTGTTTAGTACAGCACTTCAGGGCGATTTAGTTTCTAAAACTTTTTTGTTTATTGGTTTTAGTTTCGATGATCCTAATCTATCTTATATTCTTAGTAGAATAAGAATTCTATTAGGTGAAAATTCGAGGAATCATTATTGTTTTATGAAAAAAGTAAATCAAAAGGATTATAAGACAACGGATGAATTTAAGTACGCTGAAATAAAACAAGAACTGAAAATTAAAGATTTGAAGCGTTACAGAATAAACGTACTCTTAGTAGATGAGTATGAGGAAATTACAACGATACTACAACATATAGAGAATCTCGTTAGGAGAAAGAACATTTTTATTTCTGGTAGTGCCTCTGATTTTGGGGAATGGGGGGAAAATAAAGCTTTTCAATTTAGTACTAATCTTAGTAAAGCAATAATTAGAAATGGGAATAATATAGTATCTGGTTTTGGTCTTGGAATTGGAAGTTGTATCATAGCTGGAGCATTAGAAGAGATTTATGAAAGAAAGGAAAAGCATGTTGAAGATAGATTAAAATCACGACCTTTTCCTCAAAACTCATCAGGCGAAATTCCTTTAAATGAATTATGGACACGCTATCGTGAGGAAATGCTTTCAAATGTAGGAATTTCTTTATTTATTTTTGGTAATAAAAAGGACAAAACGACCGGTGAAACTATACTAGCAAATGGTATGGAAGAGGAATTTAATATTTCAATTCAAAATGGAAGTATTCCTATACCGATTGGAGCTACAGGCTTTACTGCACTTAGATTATGGAAAATTGTTATGAATGATTTGGAAAAGTATGTTAAAAACGACTCTCTCCAATCTTTATATAAGGATTTAGGTGATTCCTCAAAATCTGAACAAGAACTAATTGAAACTGTAATTAAAATAATCAATAAATTAACAAAGTATTAAGTAATTCAATTATGTTTGGGACATCTCCTAGGTTTAGAAAAGTAGTATACAAGAAAAGCACCTAATAGCATTAAGAAATGAAGACATTTGAATCAACATGTTTGAATTAGACCCATATAATCATCTAAGTAAAAATGTTAGTTGAAATTTTTTGAAAAATAATATTTTATTGTTTTAACTTATAATCAATCACATTCGGCATGGATAAAGATCAGTACCGTTCATTCGATTACTGATTTTTTAATTTTGTAGAGTAAAATATTAAGATTCTCTATTAATAAAGAAGTATAGATATTTTTTATAGGAATTGATATTTTTTAATTGAAAACATCTGTTCTAATTGTTAGAGTATTAAATAAATGGAATGGGGGTATGGATATGTACTTAGGATTTAACTTAGATACCATAAAAGATTTTTCTCAATATAAGAAAAGGGGGGAAGATATCTTTAACCAACAAAAAAACAGAATTCAGACTGAACTTAAAAGATATTTTTATTCAGGTACGACCACTATTAATGGAAAAAAACTTGAAGAGGATTGGTTTCCACAAGTGAAATCAGATGTATTCTTATCTCATTCTCATAATGATTTAGATGAAGTTTTAGGAATTGCAGGATGGTTAAATGAAAAGTTCGGTTTAATAGCTTTTATTGATTCTTCAATTTGGGGTTACTCAAATGAATTACTTAAACAAATAGATGATGATTATTGTTACGATAAAACTAACCACATGTATGATTACAATCGTAGGAATTATTCAACAAGTCATGTACATATGATGTTGTCTATGGCCCTTTTAAAGATGGTCGATAGAACAGAAGCTTTAATTTTTATTAATACCCCAAATTCGATTAGTCCAGTATCTGAAACCATACAACAAACAACAAAATCTCCATGGATTTATTCGGAACTTGTTTATTCTAATCTAATTAGAAAAACACAACCTAGTAGGGAAAAATATATAACTAGAGAAAGTACAATATTTAATGAAGCAAGATCTCTAGATATTGCTTACGAGGTACAGCAGTATTTAAATAATTTAATTGAATTAAATGATAAGAATTTAGATTTTTGGCTAAAGAAACATGGCGAAAATGTAGTTAGAGGGGAAAATATGCACCCATTGGATTGCTTGTATGCACAATTTAAGATTAATTCAAATCTGCTTAAACCAGTATTAGGATGAAATTATGAATTGAGATATTAGAAATTTCATTAAAGAATATACTAAAGAATTAAATGATGGACGTGTTGCTATTTTTGCTGGAGCAGGGGTTTGGAAACAAAATCAAAGATGGAAAGTTGATTAATGAAGATGGCGTTCAAGAAGAATTTGAAATAGCAGCGAAAGAAGGAAAAGTCATTATACCTGTTGTAAGGTCCGTAATTGCTCCAAGTAATTTTCATTATGGTAATGCTGTAAGATAACTTCTCTATTTATCGTCTCCGTAAGCAAATTTAGTAAAACCTTATTAAAACCTTTGTAAGAGCATTATTAAGTGGAACAAAAAGCCTTGTAAACGTTGATATTACAGGGTTTTCTGATTTAATAGGTAGAACACCCGCCGTCTCCATAAGTTTAGTTTGGCTGAACTTAATAGACATATAAAGATATTCCAAAAGAAAATAAATGATAATCCTAATAGCGAAAAAGTTAAAGAATGGGAAGTAGAAATTAAAAAAGCTAAATCACAGAGAAAAAAGAGAAAAAAGGCTACGGTGAATGGATATAAATAGATATGAACTCAGAAGAGAACTGCACTTTCATTATTTTCGATAAACCTTATCATATGTAAGTGCGGATTGAGTATTTAATAAAATAAGTTTAGATAAAAATAATATATAATGGAGTGTGTCATTGTCTCACTCCATTATTATTATTAAAAAATTTATGCTTTGTATAAGCAGGGAGAAATAAAGATGGGAAAAACCGAAGCAATTAATTCACTTCGAGTTTAACTTCTATTCACCAACTAAATAATGATAAATATCATAATGTACAGGTTGTTTTAGTATTAAATTCATTGTAACGACAGATAGATGATTTCCTTTCCCATCAGGCATTACTTCGTTTTTTGCACTACCTTCTGCAATGTCTGCCTCACCCAGATAATAGAAATCTGTGCCTTCACCGTCATCTTTTTTCGTAAATAGATGAATTTCCATCCCTGACTTTTTATAATTTAAGATGTTCTTTACTTCACTGGACTCCAGTGTTAAGCGATTACGGGTGAACCATCTAAATAATTCGGGTGCTAAAAATTCATCACCATAAGCTTGGCTTGTTTCGACTTCATCCTTTTTATGATATGTAACAAAGATTGGACAAGTGTTATGCTTTGCGCGGTAACCGTATATGGTTGATGAATCATCATGTGGCCAATTCAATAATCGGCAAGCATCCCTACGAGAATATTTCTCAAATAACGTCATCGCTTTTGTTTTATCATACTTTTTATTTTTTTCATAAGCGCATTTTACAATATCCTCAATATGTACTTTGAAATACGAATTTCTCAAACTCTCTTGAATTTCCTTGTTAAATTGATAGTGTCCATCAGAGGTTTCAATAATTGGCTTAAATTTATACTTTTTCACGTCATTTTGAACATGGAATTTTAGTGAGAACATGTTTTCAACTGATTGAATTGTTGCATCATCTGCATATGTTCCAAATTCCTCTAATTTTCGAACGAAAGACTCTCTGGAAATGGAATCAGTAGAAAGTAACGTTTCAATTAAAAGAATTTCGTGTATTCGTTTTCCATTCAAAAACTCTTTTGAAAACATTGTTAAAACAGAAAGTTCGTATTCAGTGAGAGAAGGAATGGACTCTTTCATTTTCAATATGAAACTATAATAGTTATCTGCATACCCTATAATAACTTCGGGGTCGATTGAGTTTTGCTCAATAAAGTCAATGAGGAAAGGGATTCGACCCAAACGGTTTTTCATTTCTGTATAAGCATCCCGTAAAGTTTTTAATGTCGATAAATTTGTATTGTTAATAGCATCAAAAATTTTCTTTTTGGCAATTTCCTCGAAGTTTATCGTCGATACACCGTGTATATAGTCTGTATTTACCGTTTTTCGGCGGATGTTATCTTTGTTCATAGTTTGGTCCCCAGAGAGTGCGATCGGAATTAGATAGTTATTTTTATAGTTTCCAATAAAATCAATAATTGTTACATACTCTTTAGAATTGTGTTTACGTAGACCACGACCAAGCTGTTGTATAAATATAATGCTCGATTGCGTTTGGCGAAGCATTACGATTTGATTTAAGTATGGGATATCAATGCCTTCGTTAAAAATATCAACTGTTAAAATATACTCCAGTTCACCACTATTCAATTTTTGAATTGCTTCTTCGCGTTCATTTTGAGAATTATCACCAGTTAAACCAATCGTTTTAAGACCTTCACTGTTTAAAGAAGTAGAAAGTTCATGAACTTCCTCCTTGGAACTACAAAACATTAATCCGCGAATATGATCACCTGAATAGCCATAATAATTAATCTTTTCAATAATATGTTTTACACGTTCTGAAGATACTAATTTTTGAAGTTCTGTTGCATCATCAATAGTTATTCCATCTTTTTCGTAGTCCAAAACACCGAAATAATGGAAAGGGCAGAGCATCTCTTCTTCAAGGGCTGCTTGTAGACGGATTTCATAGGCGATGTTGTAATCAAACAACTCATAAATATTGAATCTATCTGTTCGTTCAGGTGTTGCGGTCATACCAAGTAAGAAATTTGGAGTAAAATAATTGATAATTTTTAAATAGGATTCAGCACCTGCTTTATGAACCTCATCTATCAACACATAATCAAATTGATCTTTCGAAAATTGTTGTAAGTATCCGTCCCTTGAAATTGTTTGGATTGTTGCAAATAAATATTTAGCATGAATATCTTTTGAAGTACCGGAAAGAATGCCAAAATCATCTTCATTTCCACCAAGAATTTTCCGATAATCTTGCATCGCTTTCTTTAAGATTTGCTCACGATGTACAATAAATAGCATTTTTTTTGGAGAAAAGCTTCGAACATCAAAAGCAGATAAATACGTTTTACCTGTACCTGTTGCAGAGATAATTAATCCTTTTTTAGCGCCTGTTGCACGAAGCGTATATAATTGTTCTAATGCAGCTGTTTGCATTTTATTTGGTTGAATTGTTAAGCTTTCTTTAAGCGTATTTGTTAAATATTCAGCATTTAGTTCTAATGTATTCGAAGTAGTATATTTAACAAGAGGCTGTAACTCGTAATGTTGTTTGTAATTAGCAATCCATTCTTCTTTTAAAGGAAGCGCTTTATTCCAAGCATCTTCAAATTGATTTTTTAATTGATTAATAATTTCTCCATTTACTAATGAAGTTAAAAATACATTCCACTCATAGTTTGCTTTTAAAGCACTATCAGTTAAATTGGAGCTTCCGACAATTAAAGAGTAGTAGTCTGGATGTTCAAAAATATAGCCTTTTGAATGAAAACCTTTTTCACTAGATACTCTCACTTCAACGTTTTCAAGTTTAAGAAGCTCTTTAAACATTTTCGGCTGGTTAAAGTTTAGAAACGTTGACGTTAAAATGCGTCCATTAATTCCTTTTTGCTTTAAGTCGTAAAGCATTGTTTTTAAGGTTGCTAAACCCCCCTCAGTAATAAAGGCGACTGAAAAAATAAATGTCTTACATGTTTTTAATTCTTGAAGTATTGTCGATAAGACAGTTTCATGATGCTTGTTTGTTAGAAGTTTTGGTTTAAATTGTGCAGTGACAGTCTTGTTTTGATCGATAAACCCCTTGTAAAGAGAGTTTTCGATTTTTTGAATCAGTTGCAATTGCTCCATATAAATTCACATCATTTCATTCATTTTATTTTGCTTCATTTGTAATCTTCACTACTGCAGGGACATCCGCAGGGGCGAAATTCAACTGTGTAAGTTTATCTCGTGTAACCCATTTCGTGGCAGCATGTTCTAATGCATTTGGTTGTCCTTCTTCTAATTTTGCTTTGTATGTTTCGAGTCTAACAATTACTCTTTCATATTCATATGTTGTATCTTCTACTTTTGCACCTACTTCAATCGTACAAGCAAATTCCTCCTGAATTTCTCGTTTTAACGCTTGTTCAGGTGTTTCTCCAATTTCAATTTTCCCACCAGGAAATTCCCAGTGATTTGCTAAATCCATTTCTGGACTTCTTAGGGCACAGAAGATTTCATTTTTTTCATTTTCGATAATCGCACCAACGACATGGACAGTTTTTTTCATAATATATCACCTTTTTTCTTTTTAATAATTTAAGTTTAGCTTATTTTAGTAGCATATTACATCTCATAGACGAACTCAATCATATTCCTTAAAGCCTAGTTTTATAAATAATGCTTAGGTTTTTCTTATTTTTGAGGATAAGATTTATCTGGAAGGTGAACAAAAAAGTAAAAATAATCAAAAGCATACTAAAAACAAAGGTCTCATATGATGACGGGATTAAAAATAAGTACGTTATTAAAAAGAAATGGTACAAGAACAAAAGAAATACATTCATTCTATTGATCAAATGAAATTGTACTTTAGTTATAATAGAAGTAATGAATAATAGAACAGGAGCACAAAATGAACCACTACATCGTTATGCAAGGGTATACCTATCAAGAAGAAAAAGAAGCACAAATCATTTGGTCACCACAAAAAGATAAAGGCGGAAACACTCCGCACTCATGGCGACGTATGATGGAAGTGAACGAGGGAGACCGTATGTTTCATTATGTAAAAGGTAAGATCGTCGCAATTAGCATTGCTTTGTCTAATTGTGAGGAAGGCATAAAGCCTACGTCAATGACATCATATGACCAATGGGAAGAAAAAGGTTTTCTCGTAAAGCTGCAATATCATGAATTAGAACATTCATTAACGATTAAAGATTATTTTAATGAGTTAAAAATGTTATTGCCTGTTAAATATTCAGCTTTTCAGCAAGATGGGGATGGAAACCAAGGTTACCTATATCCCTGTAATGAAGAGCTAGCAATCAAGCTGCTGGATATTATTAGTGATATGAATATTTATCAAGTAGATGATGAACAGCTAGAATTTGCGATTGGAACTGTA
Source organism: Lysinibacillus sp. C5.1 (assembly GCF_016350185.1). Classification (NCBI taxonomy): domain Bacteria; kingdom Bacillati; phylum Bacillota; class Bacilli; order Caryophanales; family Bacillaceae; genus Lysinibacillus; species Lysinibacillus sp. C5.1. The sequence goes on along the minus strand of NZ_CP066226.1, from coordinate 3,731,266 downwards.
GTACGGACAGAACGAAATACGCTTATTCCTGTGATTACAGAAACAGAAGCTGAAGCGAAACGTAAAATTCGTATTGGCCAAGAGAAATTTAAAGCAACTTTATTACCTTTATGGAATCATCAATGTGCACTTTGCGGTATCAAGCTATCGGCTCTTTTACGTGCAAGCCATTCAAAGCCTTGGCGCGAGAGTTCGAATGAAGAACGCTTAGATCCGTATAATGGTGTATTGCTTTGCTGTAATCATGATGCGTTATACGATCAAGGTTATATTACATTTGATGGAACGGGCTTAATTCACATTTCAGAAAGGATTCCAACCACAGACTATGGAATGTATAACATTCACCAAAAGATGAAAGTTTCAAGGTATGAAGAGAATAAGCTGTATTTTAGATGGCATCGGAAATATATATTTCATTAAGCAGGGAGGCGTTAAAGCTTCCCTGCATTTTTAATATTTATTGAGTTATTAAGGAAGAGTTTTTTAGATGAACCTGAAATGTAGAAACTAAGGCATATTACTCAACAATTAGTAAATTTATTCTAAAATTAGAAGTTAGAAAACATAATTTAGTGGTAAAATAATCATAAAAAATAAGGTTATAAATGACCTATAAATAAAAAAAAGATGAGGTGCACGATTTGAGCGCGACAAATATCGAATGGCAGTTTTCCAAAATACCGAATATCGAAGAATCGAATTTTTTAATAAAATTTTAGAGCGTTTTTATAGTTTAGGTGTGTCGGGTATTGAGGAGCAAAATCTAGTGGGTGTGTGAAAGTAAATTGTGGATATGAATCAATAGGAGTGATTAAAATGACTTTCGGCAAAACAATCAAAATGTTTTTGATTGATGGAGACCCAAGTGGAAGATTAACGTGTGAATTATCTAACTGGACGGGGCTGGCGTATAGAATTCCTAGAACTGAAGTGAAAAAATGCTTGGATCGTCCTAATTTGAATTCTACTGGTGTGTATATGTTATTTGGTCGAAATATTGATGATAAAGAGGCTGTATACATAGGGGAAGCAGAGGAAGTTTATACTCGATTACAAAGCCATTTGCGTGAAAAAGATTTTTGGAATGAAGTGATTGTATTTATAAGTAAAGATGAGAATCTAAATAAAGCTCATATTAAGTACATTGAAAACAAGTTATATGAAAAAGCTAAAGTTGCAAATCGTTACTTTCTAATGAATGGCAATATCCCTCCCATGCCATCCATTTCTGAAGCAGACCGTGCAGAAATGGATGAATATATTAGCAATCTTGTAATGATGGTCAATACATTGGGCCATAAATTATTTGAAGAGATCAAAGATAGCTCAGAAGTTAATGCAGATGATGTTTTATCTATAAAATCGACTCGTGGTGTGGATGCTAAAGGTATCCAAACACAAGAAGGTTTTGTCGTATTAAAGGGATCTAAAATTGCAAATAGCATTGTAAATTCGTATTCAGAGCGTTTATTAGCAAAAAGAAATGATTTTTTACATACAGAAAAAGTGAAAGTTGTTAATGATGAATTTGTAGTAATGGAAGATCTTTTATTTACTAGCCCGTCGGCAGCTGCTGATATTGTAACGGGGCGAAGTGCGAATGGGTTGACTGAATGGAAAGATAGAAATGGAAAAAGTCTGAAGGATTTAGTTTGATAATTTGAACCAATTGGGGGAAATCCTATTTATAAATTATCCCCATACCCCACCCTTCCTAAGCTATACTTATACCTAAACCAATCGAATGGAGCAGGATACTAAGTGTTAAAAAATCAAATTGAAACAATAATAAATGAGCAAGCCCATAGTAAATTACTAGATGTAGAAAAGACATACGCCCAAAAGCACGAATTGTTAGACGAGGATGCAACAGTAGAAACAATTTCTTTGTCATTTGACGTGATTGAACGTTGCCATAAGGAAACGGAAGAATTACTAGGGGAAGAAACGGCTTCTTTTCTAACAAAGCCTGTGCATTATTTAAAAGAGCATGCGAATGAATTTATGTATGTGACGTCTGAACGTTTGGATGTGATCCGTGTGGATTCGTTTGCGCTTGAATTTGATGGGGCGTTTGGTGTGTACAGTGCCATGTTTGGACTGCGATTGCAAAAGAAGTATAGTGCGTTTTTGCATTCCTATTTTACAGCACATTTGCAACATAAGCAGATGACCTATAGTGTGGTGTTTTCTGGGGAAGATGGGCTTTGGGAAGTGAATCTTGCGTTAGATGCACTCGATGGATTTAGTGAGCAGCAGCCGTTTGACGAAGTGTTAGCACAATTATATTGTCTTGTTTTTGGGCTTCTTGAAGAACTTGAGGCGAGCGTATGATGCATACAAAATGGCCGTTAGAATTTTGTATCCTAGCATAATATATTGGGTTTAAAACAAAAATACATGGTGAGGGAGAAGGGAACATGAACATCGTTACAAGTCGTGAGGATATCCAAAAATATGAAACCTTATTAGAAGAAAAGTTAAAACAGTATGTTGGGACAAAAGAAGTAAAAGGTGTCACTGTGGCTGTTGCGCATGGAACGGGCAAAACGAATGTATGGCAAGTACAAGATTTAGGTTACTGGTTTGTGAAAAGGAAAGTGGATATAAACAATAAATGGTGGAATTCCTTTGGATTTACATTAGACGATAAATTTATAGAGTTTTGCGAAGTCAATGTACCTCTTGAAGGTGTTAATTCAAAAATTGCAGGAGCATTTGTTGAAGCGGATGGTAAGGTGTATTTAGTTCATAAAGGTTCAAATATTGCTGGGATGAAAAAAGAATATGTACATAGTCATTATCAAGGTGAAACAGTAGCGATTGCTAACAATGACTATCGCCTAGTTGTAGCTGAAATAACGTCGTCAAATGCGCCTGTTCAGATTGGAAAATTTTTAAAAGAAATAAAGCGCTTAAAAGAAGCGTATTGAATTTGTGACAAAATCCTATCCACTTCCTTTTTATAATAAAAAAATTCTTTAAAAGAGTAAATTGCCCTTTTTTGAATTAAACTATTAGTAAAGGGGGGCTTACCCATTATGCATTCAATAAATAAAATAGGTGATTGTTTTTGGTATATGACGCCTATAGCGGAAACGGATCGTCCCATTTTAGGGATGGTAGTTGGTCATAACAAAACATTAATGATCGATGCAGGGAATTCGGAGGCGCATGCACATTATTTTCAGGAAGAACTTTTAAAAATGGGAGTTCCTAAACCTGATATGGTTGTTTTAACGCATTGGCATTGGGATCATATTTTTGGACTTTCTGCATTACGTCAAATGGTGTCTATCGCTTCGAAAGAAACAAAAACAGCAATGGAGAAGTTAATTCCATCTTCTTGGTCAGATGAGGCACTTGATGCACGTGTGAAGGAAGGTATAGAAATTGAATTTTGTGCCAGAGCTATTAAAGAAGAATTCAAAGATCACCGAGATATTCAGATTGCTTTGCCGGATGTCACGTTTGATAAACGGGTGGAGATTGACCTAGGTGGTGTCACTTGTATCCTTCAACATGTTGGAGGGAATCATGCGGCTGACTCGGTTGTGGTCTATATAAAAGAAGAAAAGATTTTGTTCCTTGCTGATTGTATTTATCCTAATCTGTATGCTGAAAAAGTACATTATACAGTTAAGGAAACGCTTCGTCTGTTGGCTGAATTAGAGCAATTTGATGCGGATACATATATTCCTTCGCATCAACAGCCAATAACAAAAGAAGCGTTTAATCAAGAAGTAGCGATGCTTAGAACGATTGCTACATATACCGATAGTTGTGATGGAGATTCACAAAAAATTATGCAAGCATATAAAAAGCATGTGAAAAGAGAACTAACAGAAGATGAAATTGAAACTATCTCTGACTTTGTGAATGGTTATTAACAATTGTCAGAATTGTTTTAGTGCCTGGCACGAGGAAGTGAGGAAGTGGAGCATACCACTTCCTTTTCATTTTCTTTATAAAATTAAGCTTACGATAATACCTGAAAGGACACTTACAAGGGTAGCGCCAAATAATAATTTTAAGCCAAAGCGTGCGACAACATTTCCTTGTTTTTCGTTAAGACTTTTTACAGCACCGACAATAATACCAATTGAAGAGAAGTTGGCGAAGGATACAAGGAATACGGAAAGAATGCCCATTGTCCGTTCACTAAAGTGATAATCGCCTCCAGATAAATCCAACATCGCTACGAACTCATTTGTTACTAGCTTCGTCGCCATAATGGATCCGGCACTAACCGCTTCCGAGGAAGGGATGCCCATAATAAAGGCAACTGGCGCAAAGATATAGCCTAGAATCGTTTGGAAAGTAACGCCGAACAGTAACTCGAAGACACTATTAAATCCTGCCATCAATGCAATAAAGCCGATTAACATGGCACCGACGATAATCGCCACCTTAAAGCCATCCAAAATATATTCGCCAAGCATTTCAAAGAACGATTGCTTTTCGTGCTCGATTTCTAAAATATCTTCTTTTGGGTCAATATCGTATGGATTCATAATTGAAGCGATGATAAAACCGCCAAATAAATTTAAAACTAAAGCCGTAACAATATATTTTGGTTCTAGCATCGTCATATAAGCACCAACAATGGACATGGATACGGTAGACATTGCTGACGCACAGAGTGTATATAAGCGCTGTTTTGACAGCAGACCAAGTTGTTTTTTTAATGTGATGAAAACTTCTGATTGACCGACCATTAATGAGGCAACGGCATTATAAGATTCCAATTGTCCCATGCCGTTTACTTTACTTAATACCCAGCCAATACCTTTCATAATAAAGGGGAGGATTTTCAGATGTTGAAGAATACCGATTAATGCTGAAATAAAAATAATGGGTAGCAATACGGTTAAAAAGAACGGCGCTTCTCCCTCATTGGCTAAGCCGCCAAATACAAAGGTAACTCCTTCACCTGCATATTCCAGTAATTTGTTAAAGACAGTAGCAATTCCCTTAATAATAATTAAGCCAAATTGTGTATTTAACAACAGTAATGAAAACAAAATTTGAATAATTATCATTGTAATAATTGGTTTGAATTTAATCTCTTTTCGATTGGAACTAGCAAGCCAAGCGAAAAACAATACAATGAGAATACCTAAAATAGAAATAACGTATTGCATATGTAACCTCCTGATGTTGAAAACATGATGTGATAATTACCTTTTGCATAGTACCTTTATTAATTGTGAGTGTTGTCTTGAATATGTTGTCCAAATTACTAAAAAAGAACCGCACTTATTTAATATAAATACCCTTTGTTGAAGAAAGGTAACATAGAGATATTAATAGAAAGTTATTAAAAAAGCAAAAAAATATCTATTTTACTGAAATTTTGATAGGCACTAGGGAATAAAAGTAAGGATTATACTTTTTTTACAATATAGAGCTAGCTGGCAAATGCCATAGTGATATAGCATAATGAAAATAAATTGAAGATGGACAAAATCGTCACAATAGCTAACGTAAGGGAGTGCAGTGAAAATGAATGTTGAAATGGTGATGCAAGAGCTTGAAGCACTTGGGAAGGAGCGCATGAAAAAAATATATATGTCAAATGGTGCACAGGAGCCACTTTTTGGGGTGGCTACGGGGGCGATGAAGCCGATAGCTAAGAAAATCAAATTGAATCAACCATTAGCGGAAGCCCTTTATGCCACAGGAAATTATGACGCAATGTATTTTGCAGGCATTATTGCTGAGCCAAAAGCTATGACAGAGTCAGATTTTGAGCGCTGGATTGATGGGGCGTATTTTTATATGTTGTCAGATTATGTGGTGGCAGTGACGTTAGCGGAAGCGGACATTGCGCAACAGGTTGCCGATAAATGGATTGCTAGTGGGGAAGAACTAAAAATGTCTGCTGGCTGGAGTTGTTACTGCTGGCTATTAGGTAATCGTCCCGATGTTGAATTTTCCGAAAGTAAAATGGCTAATATGCTTGAAATGGTGAAAAGTGCGATTCACAATTCACCTGAACGAACAAAATCTGCTATGAATAATTTCCTCCATACGGTAGGGGTCTCGTATGTCCCGTTACACGACAAAGCGTTAGCTACAGCACAACAGATAGGTCCTGTAGAACTTAAAAAGAATAATAAAAAAAGTAGTTTCCTCCACGCTTATGAAAGTATTCAAAAGGAAGTGGAGAAAGGCAGAATTGGCTTTAAACGCAAATATGTAAGATGTTAAATCCTAGCAAGTACCAAATTAAGCGATTCCCTGTGGATTTCGTGGCGATAACACAAAATTACATGGCGATTCCAGCGCATTTGGTGAAGATAACGCAGGATTACATGGCGATTTCGGAGCATTTGGTGGCGATAACACAAGATTACATGGCGATTCCAGCGTATCTTCCGTGGAATAAGCATATTCCATCTCTATAAAAAGGAGGCACAATAATGACGCAACAAAAACTAATGATTATACCGTACAGCCCAGCATTTGCTGAGCAAACAGTAGCGATGTGGCGAGATAGCAAGGAACAGGCTATTGGTCAGAAAGAAATGCATAGCGTTGAAAATCATGTGTACTTTCTAAATCATCTATTACCAGAACAGTTTCAAATTGAGTTAGCGATTATTGATGAAACAGTTGTAGGTATGATTGCTTATAACGATAGTGAAATAAGCCAACTGTATATTCATATAAACTATCAAGGGCTTGGTATCGGGCAAACATTGTTGGAGAGAGCGAAAGCCCAATCAAGTGGAAAATTAATTCTATATACATTTGAAGTAAATGAAAAGGCCCAACGTTTTTATGAAAAACACGGATTTAAGGTGATTGGTAGAGGGCATGAAAATGAAGAAAATTTACCTGATATTTTATATGAATGGATTATTGAATAACGAGAGAGCGAAGAATGGGAGCTTGTCCTGCGTTTAGTTTTCTGTAATAAAACAAGCAAGAGAATAACAATCTTTTTGCTTGTTTTATTTCGTCTGCGATTTTTTATTGCGATGCGTCCTTAGTCCTTTATCTGATTTTAAAATGGTAAATATTGAAACTTATTATCCAATCAAACGTATAAGTAATATAGTCAGCGTAAAGGGGATGTTTAGAATGCGAGTTAGTTCAAGTGAAGTAACACCTCAAAATTTCGGGATGTTTTTTTTGCAAGAAAGATTTGATGAAATTTATAACCAATGTCATGCAACGTTTCAAGAGATGGTTTCGAATGAGCAATTTAATGAAATAGCTCAATCTTTTAATGCCAATGTACAAAACTATGAGTTATTTAATAAATCAACAATCGCTCATTATCATCAATATGTTTGGTTGGACGATCGACAAGAGAAAGCGATTCAGGTAACGATGGATTCAAGTAATATTATTCATAGCTTATTAATTAAGCCTTATGTGGTTTTTCCAGAAAGCGATAAAAAGTATAGTCAAAATACATATATAATGCCTATAAAAGAGGAGTGGTTTGTATTTTGGGGAGGGGTTAATGAGTTTGTCAATTACCATTACGCATATGAAGCACAAAGATATGCATATGACTTGGTGATCATGAAGAATGATTCGACCTTTAAAGATTCTCCTAACGTCAATGAAAACTATTATGCCTTTAATAAAGAAGTTACTGCACCTGCAGATGGGAAGGTAATTAAAGTTGTCAATCATCTAGAAGATAATATCCCTGGAGAAATGTATGAAATGGAGCCAGCAGGAAATGTAATTATTATCGAACATACCAATCATGAATATAGTATGGTAGCGCATTTAAAAAAGAACTCTTGTCTTGTGCAACAAGGAGATATGGTTAAACAGGGTGATGTGATAGCGCTTTGCGGAAATTCAGGAAATTCCTCAGAGGCACATATCCATTTTCAAGTGATGGACGCACCAGACCTTCTTAATTGTCAATCTTTACGCATTCGTTTTGCGGATGGTTTGGAGCCCATTCAAGGTGATGTTGTAAAATAAAATAGCTAAAGAACCGATGAGCGAATTTCCCGTTCATCGGTTCTTCTTTATAGGACTAATCACCATTAAATACTTTGAATTAATTCGCTATATTTTAGGGAAAGTAAGTTTAATGAATAGTTTTTAATTTTATCGGTTGCAATAATACCCGTTAGGATACATTCAATCATTTCTTTATATTGATAGATTAAATGGACTTCCTGCATAAAAGATGAATCAATCGTAATGCCGTTCGTCATCGTTTTTAAAATTACTTGTTGCTCTTCATATAAGTAAACTAATTCGAATTTTGAATTATGTATTAATGTTGTAATTTCTGGAAAAATAGTAGCGTCGTTTAAAGCCGCTACTATATCGTCGACCGGCTTTACACCTTCTATTGATTGTAAATACGAGAAAGTTTCTCTTAGTTTTTCTTCTAAAAAATCAGTACTCATTGAAAATGCTCCTTCGTGTTTTGCTTCATCCATTTTAATCATTTTATGATTATTGTATGCCTATTTTAGTGGTAAAAATTATTAAAAAAACTTACTTTTTTTTGAATTAATCGGGATAATTTCATTTTAAATAAATAATTTATAGTAGTAAATACTATTTAGATAAAATCGTAAATATGGACTATACTAATGATTGTTGTCCATTTTATTAGGAAAAATGGTTTGGTTAATGCGCATTTATTTAAAAATCTATTATTTTCGGTTTAAAATAAAAGTAGTAAAATATAAAAAATAAATTTTCACGGCATTTTATGGAGGTGCAGAGTATGAATTATGTTAGGGTCGAAATAATTGATACTGTGGGGTTAAATCCAAGGGAAAGAAAAATGTTGCAAAATACGGTGTTAAACTTTGTTGCGATGAGCAATGCGTTAATTTTGAAAGAAGATGTCGTGATGAACCCGTTGGAACCCAACAACGAAAATATTGGGGTTATCCTAATTTATGCTAAATCACTGAATGAAGAACAGTGTAAGACAATAACAGAGGCATTGTCCAATCGATTCACCACGTATTTTAAAATGACTGAGTTGGATTTGGAAGCGCAAATTAGCGTTTATTGAACGATGCGACGTGCAGTCTTTGTATATAAGCTAAAACGCCCACGGGAAAAATCCGTGGGCGTTATTTATTAGATTATTTATGCTAAAGCACAATGCTTAATTTTTTACATAATAAGTTAATTGAATCCGAGTGTCTTCGTTTAATTTATAAGCGATGATGAGCATATATGTGCCTTGTTCTTCGTGTGAAAGATCGATTGTAAAGTGGTCTGTATTTGGTGTAAGTTGTTCCACATCTACGTAGATTTCTTTCATTGTTTTCGTATTTCTTAGACCGATTTGATAAGGGTTTAAGTATTGACCATCCAAACCTTTTACTAAGTTCTCAACCGTCGCTATAGGACCTGTTAAGCTTGATACTTCCACAACTTGGGGCTGCGCAGTGATAGTATCCAATGCACCTAGACTTTGCAATGGTGAGAAATCGGTAATACTATTCGCCGAAATATCGAGTGATGTTAAATTTTTAGCATATTGTAAGCCGTCTAGATTTGTAATACGGGCATTGGGTGCATGTAGACTAGTTAGTGTAATCATATCACCTAATGTGATTTCCCCAGACAGCCCCAATGTTTGCTGAATTGCCTGTTTAAGATTGTTATCTGCAATCGGTATGATTTGAGTAAAGTCAATAGCGATAAGGGCAGCTTTAGTGCGTGTTAATTCCTCTAACGTTTCATCGATTTGTGCTTGAATTGCTTGAGGGTTGGCAAGTACTTCCTCAGCTTTTGCTATACTCGCTTCTAATGCTTGAATGGACTCCGCTGTATAGTTTTCTATAGGAATGGCTTTGGCATCCTCTAGTGCTAGCGTTAATGATTGTGTAAAAACGCGCTCTGCATTAGCGAAATGTAATTTAGTATCTCCCCATGAAGCATGGTCTGAACCGTTGCCATTGCCGCCATCAGTTACGACCAGTTTTAGTTCTTTGGCCCCTGTAATGCTTACTTCAATGTATTGTTGAGGGTCTCGCGATTGCATCAAGCCACTGTCAAATTGCTTCTCTCCATCAACAAACACTTGGAATGTTACAGAGCCTACCGTACCGTACATTTGACGGTCTACACCAACAAAGGCAGTGAAGAAATCGGCATTTTTATCGCTTAAATCATAGATAATTGTAGAGTTTGAATGGGCGCCGATACCTCTTTCGTATGCTTTCTCAAGACCATCATCACCTGTTAGGCGAATGGCATTGTGACTAATAGAAACATCTTTTAATGGTGCTGTATAGCTGTTTTGTGTAGATTGCCATTGAAAATCAGTTAAGTAATGATAATCATCCATGTTAACTACCGAAATAACGCGATTTTTCGATACTTTATTGCCATCACTGTCGACAACCGTATACGTAATGTCATAGCGGCCAGCGCGATCGAAGTTTACTTGATCTAAGCCTGTTACTTGTACTTGAGATGTTAAATCGCCATCTTCAGCATCAGTTGCCACATAGCTATCGTTCATGGTAATAGGTGTTCCAACTTTTGTTGCGATTGATTTTGCAATTGTTAGTTCTGGTATCCCGTTTGATACATAGAACTTAGCATCAGCAAAGTTAGCGTGATCGGATGCATTACCATTGCCAGAGTCATGTGCAATCAGTTTTAACTCGTTAATACCTGCAAGTGGAACTCTTACTAATTTTGCTTCTGTTTGATATTTCATCACGCCGCTGTTATATACTTCTTGTCCATCAGCAAGTATTTTAAATGTTACGCTAGAGTTAGTGTTTTCAGCTATGTTGCGGTCAATGCCAACAAGTGTTTCGAAATAATCATAGTTTTTGCCTGTTAAATCGTAAACAATTTCAGAATTCGCATGCGTACCAATACCTTTGGCAAAAGTTTTTACTTCACCATTCGTTAATACTTTAATTGAACCGCCTGATGATGCTTTGTCTTTGTTGACGGTACTATACGCAGTTTGTGCCGATTGCCAACCGATGTCAGAGGCGAATTTTTCGTCGCTATAAACATAGACAGTTCTTGTTGCTGTGACGACATTATGATCACTATCTGTTACGGTATAGTCGACGTGGTAAGTACCTGTTTTCTTCGTATTAAAACCGTTGGCAGTGACTTGGATTTGATTACTAACATCACCGTCTTCGATATCAGTTGCTGTTACATCGCTTAGTAAATCGAAATCACTGTTTAATTTCACCATCGTCAAATCTTCAGGTAGCGTTAAAGTAGGTTGACTCGAGTCTTTACCGAACTTAGCATCAGCCCAAATCGTATGGTCTGAAGAATTGCCACTATCATTGGCATCTGTTGTAATGAGCTTTACTTCCTTTGCTCCTGTAACAGGGATATGGATGTAGCCGTGATCTGTGTTTGCTTTGAATACATCACTTTCAAATTTTTTCTCGCCATCGACCCAAACTTCAAACGTGGCAGATGAAGCTTTGCCTTTTGAAACTTGATCAATACCGATGTAACTTTCAAAGAAGGTAAAGCCTTTACCTTCTATGTTATATACGATTTCTGCGTTTGCATGTGCACCGAGTCCTTTGGCATACGTTGCCTCAACACCTTGTCTTAATAACGTAATGGTGCCACCTGCAACAGATTTATCTTTTTGTAATGAACCCCAACCAACTTTGGCAGAGCTAGCTGTCATATCAGAAATATACTGCATATCACTTACAACATTGACAGTCATAGTTTTTGTTTCTTGGATGCCTTCATCGTTGATTTCATAGACAACTTCGTAGATTCCTTTTTTTGTCATATCTACTGTGTTCGATTTAATAACGACCGTATTCGTGATATCTTTGCCACTATAGGAAATTGCTTTAACATAATCCATAGGATTGAATGTTTGATGTAGCTTGACTGTAACCTTATCTTCAATAGATAGGGTAGGGGTAAATGCCTTTACTTCTACTGGTTGAAGTGCAGTTAATTGTTTATCATAGCCAACAACTTTGTACGTGTAATTTTTTGTACTATCGATATGTTGATCGATAAATTGTTGAGTACTTGTAAAGCCGATTAATTCATTATCTCTAAAAATTTCATAACCTAAAAAGTCATCTTGCTTTTCTTTATCAACGGATAAATAGAGCGTATTTGTTTTGGTAGCTTGGTTTGATGCCAATGTTACGTTTACTGCTTTTCCTTTCAAACCATTCCCTTTATAGTCGACCGCACTATTATTTAAATACCATATTTTTTTATCTGGTTTTGGATACTTACTTGTTTTTGCTCTTGTTTCGTCCGTTACGACAAAGCCATGACGAGCAAAGTGTTCACTTAAATCTAAACCGAGCGCTTCAGAAGAAAACTCGACTAAATATTGTTGTTTAGAACGTTCGCCATCTGTTAGCGTGACATTTTTTTCGCGGTAAAGAGCGTTTAATTTTCCCCAATAGCCAGGGCTATACATTTCAAGTTGCCAGTAAACGGCTAGTTTTTCAAACAAACCTTGATCGTTATAATCTTTTGTGTTTTTTTTCAATACGTTTTTATAAACATTCGCTTCATATGGAATGCGTCCATCGATTTTCCCGTAAAGTGCTGACATATGCTGTGGAAGCATATTGTTTGTTACTTCGCCGATTGTTCGTACACCTATATCCATACGGTGACCGATTTCATGGATAAGCCCCCATGAACCGCCTTTTTCTTCTATCGGAACTAAAATATCAGCCACAACATCATCCAGTGTGCCAATATGATCGCCAGCTGCATACATGTACGCATAAGGCTGTGCAAGTCGTACGTTTTCTCTTATTAATTTTGGATCATGTTTTTCACTGCGCCCATCTAAACCGTAATACTTAAATAATTCGTCCATAAGGCGATTATACGATTCAATGGTTTGGAGTGGGCTATAGCCATTTTCTATATAGGTTTTGTAAGCACCTGTTGCAGTACCTGTCCAAAATAAATGGTCACCAACGACTTCTACAATATCAAGCACTTTGCGATCTTCAACATTTGGATGCTTCGCTATATCTTCATCAATTTTTTTCTTATAGTCGATTAAAAATTGTTTGAACTCCTCTACGTTTGTAGACTTTGTTGCAAATGGAATTCTCTCAACACCTTCGAATCTTAAGGTCGGTGCTTTACCTTGCTGTTCCGCTGTATAAGGATTTTCAATATAGATTGTGCCACCAGGTGTAACGGCCTTCTTATTATAAGAAGTTTTAGGGATGGCAGGAACAGTAATGACGTTTTTACCGACTTTTAAGCTGACACCTTGTCGCCAACTATTCCAAGCACCTTCTTGTTGTGAAAATGCCAAGCGTGGTAACGGACCAGTTGTTGATGCGTCAACGTAAACGGTAATTTGATCACCCGGTTGGGCAGCAAGGCCAGTTGGTTGTAAATTGTTACCGAAGCCGAATTTCAATTGTTGATTGGCATGTTTGACCATATCCCCGTGTTGCTCGGCTACTATAATTCTTCCTTCTGTAACCACTTCACCGTTCATTATTTTTTTAGCTAATTCGATATTGTCTTTATAAGTAGCATATAGTGGATGTGTTTTCGCTTCTTCTTCTAATGCGTTAATATGTTCGATGCTGTTGAATGCAGGGGAAACTGTATTCATCGTTCCGTCAGTAAATAACTGCGCCATTTTATCGTTTAATGCATCTTCTTTATAGAAGGCTAATTCACAAAGTGTTGCCCAATTTTGATTGGATTTAGTGAATTTAAATTTCACCCGTTTAAATGTCGTCGGTGCAAATTTTGCCTCTACTAATCCTGCGACCATGTTATGTTTACCTGTTGAGACAAGTTCATAGGTTTCGCCTTTTGACGTTTGGGAAGCGTAAATTTCAAATTCCTCGGCAAAGCCTTTACGGTCAGAAGGTCTTGCTCCATAAATAATACGATTTAATGTAACAGGTTCTATAAATTCAACTTCTACTTCATTTGAGAATGTAGCTGTGTTGCTTTTATTTGTTTCCCAATATGTATGAACATCGCCATCGATGGCATTTTTGATAATGGCGCTCGCATAGTGTCCGCCATTGTTGGTAATTTCTTTAATGTTTGCCTTATCCATTCTAAATAACTTTGAATACGCTTCGTTGGCATAATGGCTAAATGACGAAGTTAGTGCAGTTGTCGCTGTAATTTTTTCATTGCTTAGCAGTGCTTTCGCATTGTCAATATCTTCTTTGAATTGTGCGTAGAAGGGGTGGCCTTGGGTTTCGACCTCTAATTGATTGATAGCATCTATGGTGTTGAATTTGTCACTTACAGCGCTCATTGTACTATCTGTAAAGAGTGTCGCCATTTTGTCAGAGACAGGATCTTCTTTATAAAATTGAAACTCGGATGCACTTGCCCAATCTTGATTTGCTTTCGTAAAAACAAATTTTAGTCGTTTAAATTCTGTAGGATTGAATTGGATTTCGACGATATCTCCAGTAGAACCTGTATATTGTCCTGATGAAACGAGTGTAAAATCATCGCCTGTATCTGTAGTGGAGCTATAAATTTCAAACTGCTGTGCAAAACCTTTTCCTTTTGTAGAAGATTGACGAGCTGCATAGACAATTCGATTTAATGTAGATGCTTCATGGAACTGAATGATCACTTCATTAGTGAAGGAGGTACTATTGGGTTTCCCTGTTTCCCAATGGCTGTTCATATCACCATCAATCGCTTTATCTATAGTAGAACTTCCATATTTTCCGCCGTTGTTCGTAATCGATTGAATGTTTGCTCTCGCTATTTTAAATACGTCATCGTATGCTTTTAAAATATCTGTTCCGTACAATTCAAATTTTTTCACCGAAGCGATGGAATAATTAGTACGAGCTTCGGCTGAAGTTTTAACTATATCTCCACTTGGATTTTCAGTGGCTAAAACATTCATTGGACCACCGACTAAATTTAAAGCAAGGGCAGATACTGTTACAATCTTTACTACTTTCATCTAAATTCCTCCTTATGCATTTTTCTTACAGAGTACATAAAAAAGCTACTCAAAAAAGAGTAGCTTTATTTTAAATAAGGCAATCATAAAAAATCCCACATTATAATAAATAGCACTAAAAAATGCCTTTCGTAAATTATATTAATATACAATTATCAGTGGGTTGTGTGTTACGTCCTTACTAAACAAAAAGTAGTATGTACTCTTCGGCAACTGGCAGACATAGTTATTAAAAACCTTAGTCCCTATAGCTTTGCGTCCCTAAATTTCTTTAGGTTTGCCTATTCAATTTTCTACAATAAAGAATAGCATAAGGAAAATCATTGCCAAAGTACAATTTGCACTATATTTTACCACCTATAATTCGGGTAAAATGGCGAGGTTTTTTTTATTGGGCGAAAAATAATGTCATTTAATGGTGGTTCATTTGTTATGTGTAAAAGACTTTAGTAAGAGAAAAATGGTTTATCTGTAAACTACTTATGTCATGGGTACTGATATTGAAAATATTTACAATAGGTGAAATAATAGATTTGATACTATTTAATGAAAGGAAATGGACTACATGTTATATAAATTAAATAAGTCCTCCTGGGATTATGAAAAGGTAAAAAGAGTGAGTCTTGATGCGATTGGTTGGAAAGAGAAGGATTTAGAAAGGTTAGTATCTAAACATCTGCAAGATTTTATTTCTAGCAAAGATTTAATGACAATATTTAACGAGCGTCCAAGACAAGAAGAACCCGATATTTTAGCAGTTGATAAAGATGGCGATTTATATATATTTGAATTGAAAAGATGGGGTTCAAATCAAGAGAATTTGCTACAAGTATTGAGATATGGTCAATTATTCGGCAATAGTAGTTACGATGAGCTCAATGAAAAATACCTCAAATATAGCCAAGGTAATATATCGTTAATGGATGCCCATAAGCAGTATTTTGATAAAGACGCAAGTAATCAAATTACCCAAGAGATGTTTAATAATAAGCAACATTTCATTGTTATGACAAATGGCTTAGACCAACAAACGGTAGAAGCAATTATTTATTGGAAGAAGAATGGTTTGACTATTGATGCCATTGTCTACTGGATATTTGAAGTCAATGGTGAACATTATATTGAGTTTAATATGTATTCGCCAATTGAAAGTTATTTAGAATATGAGAGTAGCGCCTACGTTTTAAACACGAATCATACCAATAATCCACTAACGACAGACGAAATGTTAGATGAAAAGAAAGCAGCGGCTTATCATAAAGGATGGCAAGAAAAAATAGAAAAGATTCAAAAGGGCGATATTGTATTTCTTTATAAAAGCGGCGCTGGCATTGTAGGATACGGAAAAGGTTCCGGTAAATATAACAAGCAAGATTATAATGGCTATACTAATGCAGAGACAAATACACCTTTACAAGATTTTTGTAAATTAAAGCGTCCATTAAGTGCTTCTGAAATGAAAGCTATTTGTGGACAAGGTTTTAACTTTAGACAAACGATGTTCTCAATTAGTGAAGAAAATGCCAATAAATTAATGCGAGTAATTCAAAAACATTACTTGTAACATTTTAGGAGCGATATTTTAGCCGTTTAGCGTTACCGCGGTTAACGAGCTTCCATCACCATTTACACAATCTTCTACGTCATTATGCGTAGGAGGTTTTTTATTTTTGTTTGAATAGCAAGCGGCAGCGATATTGAACTGTAATGTTTAGTTCATCTTCCGTTCATTTTCAGTTCATGTTGTGTTCATGTTGACTCTATATTCTAAGAATGTAAAAAGAAATAGGAGGGGTTTAAAATGAACCTAGCTTTAAAAGAAATGAAGAAAAATAAAGTGCGATTTGTGATTTTAGGTTCGATTGTTTTTCTGGTGAGTTTATTAACCTTTATTATTTCGGGTTTGGCAAATGGATTATCGCAAGACAATGCTGCGCTTATTAAAGATTTGCCAGCGGGGCAGTTTTACATGAATGAAGATGCAGATGAAACATATAATCTGTCTAGAATAGATAGCAGTACCCAAGATGAAATTTTAAGCAAACAAAAAGATGCTGTTGCCTTTTCTATTCAAATGGGCTTTATCAATGATAAGGCAGGAAAGCAACAAAGCGTGGCATTTGTAACAGCTACCGATTCGCCGTTATTTGCAAATGTTAAACATGAAGAAATTATTTTAGATAGCTCATTAAAGGATAAAGGTATACAGATAGGCGATACAGTAACGAACAATCAGTTTAGTGGCAAGTTTATTGTAAAAGATTTTGTTGAACAAAAGAAATATAGCCATGCGCCAGTAGCCTATATTAGTATGGAGGATTACCAAGAAATTTATCGAGTTAAAGAAATGCAATTAGTGTTTACACCAGATGGGGATGCCTCACAAGCGTATACAGGATTACAAGCTTTTTCAAAAAGTGATTTTTTAAATACGATACCGAGTTATAGCGCAGAACAAATGTCTCTTAATATGATTGTCTGGTTTTTAGTTGTCATTAGTGGCATGCTGTTTGCAATCTTTTTCTATATGATGAACGTTCAGAAGATTGGCTTATACGGTATTTTAAAAGCAATTGGTTTAAAAACAAGTAAGTTATTCAAAATGATTTGGACACAAATGATTGTGATTACTGCGATTTCTCTGGTGCTATCTATTACACTAAGCCAAGTTTTTAATCAGTTTGCACCACAAGGAATGCCATTTAGTTTAAGTTTTGCTACAATAACGCAATTGTCGATTGTATTCCTTATTATTGGATTTATCGGGGCTACCATTTCAGGGATCCAAATTAAAAAAATTCAACCATTACAAGCGATACAACAAGGAGAGGTCTAATATGACACAATTTACAATGGAGAATGTTAGAAAAACGTTTACAAATGGTGAAGTGCAGGAAGAAATATTAAAAGGCATTAACCTGACCCTGAAGGAAGGTGAAGTAACAGCATTAGTGGGCGCTTCAGGTTCTGGTAAAAGTACTTTGCTAACGATTGCAGCAGGTTTGCAACCTACAACCGATGGGCAGGTAATCTTTGAAGGGAAAAACATGACGACATTAAGTGCAGATCAAGTTCGACAAGTACGGGCAAGTAAATTTGGCTTTGTCTTTCAATTTGCACATTTAGTTCCGTTTCTTACAGTAGAAGAACAGCTCCTGCTGATGTTGGAAGTATCTGAAACGCCATTAAAGAAACACGAGCAGCAAAGAGAGGTAGAGCGTATTTTAAAATTAGTAGGGATGGATCATCGCAAAAATGCCTATCCTTCTTCATTATCAGGTGGGGAAAAGCAACGAGTTGCGATTGCCCGAGCGATTATTCATAAACCGAAAGTGCTCTTTGCAGATGAGCCAACAGCAAGTCTCGATTCGAAACGGTCGAAGGACGTAATGGAGTTAATTCGAAATCTTACTAAAACATTAAATATCACGACGTTAATGGTTACACATGATGAAGAAATGCTTATGTATACAGACCAAGTCATTAAAATGAATGACGGTAAAATTTTGCAAAATGTAAATTAAAAAAATGCGCAGAAAGTGTTAGATTGATTAGCTTCAATCTAACACTTTTTTGCTGCGCCGTTGTTGTCCGCTACGGCGGTGCTTTCCTTTCGCGACCGTCGATAACGCGCAGAATGCTCGCGTCTTATATCGTGTGCTGTTCTGAACTAGAGTCATCGCCTTCGCTCCCAACTACTAGTGAACACTTCTAATTTTTTATTTTTGCAAAAGCATTAATGGCTAAGTTCGCATAATAAAAAATTTATGAACATCTTTCCTCTGTCTCTTATTTTGCAGTAAGCGTTAATCCTGAGAAGTCAATTCGAATACTTTACTGAATCGGAACTAATATTTCGCATAAATGATTATCAATCATTTGCGACGTATATCTTTCAATTATTGGTTCTTGTCTCATGATTAGCTGATGTTGCTCGATTTCTGAAAAGACAGTGCTCCAAAATGTGCTGATTGCTTCTTTAGTATGGTCGAGCAAGAAAACAGCGTATTTCCCGCCACTAAATATACCAACATGTGCAGGTTTTGACACATGGAAATTATCATGAATCATTATGCCAACATCATAACGGCATTGCTCTTTAGGTGTTATTTCGGGATTATCTTGCGCTATGCCGAATATGGCTGATTGGTTCAACAAGTCATTTAAATGTGCCCATTGTTTAAAAGACTCCATTAACCCTTTGTTTTGCCGTTCACCATATTGACCAACGTTTCTAAAAAAGGCAATTTTTGAAGCGGGTAATTCTTCAATTGTGATTTTCATTGTATCGTCCTCCTTCTTTAGCTAAGGTAATATGATTAAAAATGTTTCTCAAGAACTTTTTTAAAAGTAATGAAATGTTTTAATTCTTCCGTATTCTATTATTCAAAGCAAATTTGCAAGAACCCATTATGTGGATGATGGCATTTTTTATGTTTTCTATGTCATACCTTCTAATTAGGGGGAATGCATGTTGAGAAAAATAGTAATGTTTGTTGGTGTATTGCTAGTAGCTATAGTTACTTTTAACCTTGTCGATAGGCTTTTAGCAGCCGATACTTCAGAAAATAAAGAAGGGCAGGGTTCATTCGTTAGTCAAGAACAATTAAGTATGGCTACATTGAAAGATAAGTTGCGTGCAATATATGTTGGAGTAGATGTGAAAACGACACCAAAGAAAGAATTGGTGTTACAAGTTGTTGCGGACGAAGATTATTTTAATTTGGTAACAAAGGATATGGAACCGATTGCCAAAAGTGTAATAGCAAACTCTCCATTTATGGACTATACGCTTGTTTTTGAACGCTGGGAACTAACCTCACGGGATGAAGAGGATATCAATCTCGATAATGGGGTATCCAATTTTATTAAAACGATTGTGGAAAGTCTTGAAAGTTATACAGTATTCAAACATGTAACGACGGATCACCAGTCTTTCATTACTATCCAAACGACAATAGATAGTTCTGAGAAAGACGCGGAAAAATTAGCGCTGGAGATGGAAGAGACAGTTTATGAAATAATTAATTTTCAAAACCGAAATGAGCAATCACAGAAGCGTACATATGACATTAAAATAGTGAGTGCTCAGGGAAAAGTATTAAATCGATAAATGGTGAAATTGTGTGGGTGACAGGCACTAAAAAAAGCCGTAACATGCGCTAAGTGCGACATGTTACGGCTTAAATTGTATGAGTGACAGGCACTAGCTTTTTAGGAAATCGGGTTTAGCGAAGCTTGGGTTAGGGTATTGGTAGAAGCCTTCACCTGTAGCTCGTCCTAATTTACCTTTATCGATATACTCTGTTTTCAATAGGTTAGCTAATTTTTTCATGTTTTCATCCCCTGTAGCGGCAGCTTTTGCTTCTACAATGTTATGGGCTGTATTAATACCTACAACGTCTAAAATAGCAAATGGTCCAAGAGGAGCGCCAGTACCAATCATCCATGTTTTATCAATTGTTTCAGGGTCAGCTACTTCTTTCACTAATAGCATTTCTGCTGCATCTAAAAATGGCACTAATAAAGAGTTTAAAATATAGCCAGGCTGTTCTTTATATAAAGGTAGTGGTACCATGCCGATTGCACGTGCAAATTCCACCACTTCATCAAATACTTTCATATCTGTACCTGGGTGTTTCATAATTTCAGCAGTATTGTTTACCCAAATAGTATTAGCAAAATGTAATGCTAAAAATTTCTCTGGACGCCCTGTTGCTTCTGCAAATTGGCTAGGTAATAAAGTCGATGAGTTCGTAGCAAAAATTGTTTTTGCGGGTGCAACTTTACCAAGGTTTGTGTAGAATTCAGTTTTAATTTTTACAACTTCAGGAATAGCTTCGATAACTAAATCAGCATTTGCTACAGCATCTGCTAAATCACTATTAAATGATAGACGAGCGTAAGCAGCATCCACTTCTTCCTGTGTGGCACCTAAATCGTGCTGGTACAATGGTTTTAACTTTGTAATACGCTCTTGCGCATTTTTTAAAGCTTCGTCATTAATATCGTATACAGTAACGTTAAATCCTTTAAAAGCAGACTGATAAGCAATCTGGCTTCCTAAAACTCCGCTTCCTGCTACAGTAATATTTTGATAATTCATCTGACTTCCTCCTCTGATAATGTTACATCAATATAATAGTTTTGTTACAAAATGATTTCCTTGTTACACTCCCATAGTACTGCTTCCAACGAACTAAAATCAAATAATAAACTCAATTATTATAATGATATAAAAATATGTCTGATTACTATAAAAAATTATCTCCTTAAAGTATGTGCTGATGGGGAATAAAAATAACGGCGCTACCATTTTTTTTAGATAGAGGTCTCTGATACTAGATGAGTACTGTACAAAGGTTGTTATCGTGAGTTGAAAGGACTATACAAGATGAGTAGTTATCCCTTTAGTGAATAAATTTATTAATTAATTAGACCTATGTAACTAATTATTTAGACGGTGAATTTAGTTTTTGAAATATAGGACTTTATTATAATTTTGAATAATTTTTACATATATTTATAGATTTGTTAACAGATGATTTAGTACACTAAATTTATGAATTGAAAGGGGAAAGAAAAATGAAGAAAACGATTTTAGCTGGAGCTTTAAGTATTGCTTGTTTTACAGGAGGTTTTGCTACACAAGCACAAGCTCAAGGCAATGACAATATTGCCAATATTATTCATCCAAATCAGGTTGTTGTAGCAACAAACCAAGCGCAGTCTATGTCTTATCAAGATATCTACAAAATGCTATTACTTTCAGAATTAGGTATTGACAATCCTGATAATATGACTGTAGTAACAACTAAAAATAGCATTACTTTGAAAATTTCACTAAAGGCAGTAATGGATAGCTATTCAGATGGGTCAAACTTATATCCTGAGGGTGAAAAAGAGTTTAAAGAAAACTACGAAGAAATTAAAAAGCTATTTGGTGATGCTATGCAAATGCGCTTTATTCAATCTGGTAATAGTTACAAAGCTGAAGTTTATGCAGAAGGGAAATGGCAAACTGCAAGTAATAAAGATGTGAATGATTGGTTGACAGTATTAAACCGTGCAGATTTTGATCTTAAACCAGGTGGTTATTTTACAGATGCAATTGGTCACTGGGCTGAAAACTATATCCAATTACTTTATCAAGCTGGAATAGTGACAGGTGTTACGGATACAACGTTTAATCCGAATGGTCAAGTAACACGTGGACAATTAGCTGCAATGATTTTCCGTGCTTCAGGACTAGATGTTAATGAAGATTATGAAGGTCCAGCTACATACAAAGATATGCAAGGCTTCTGGGGGGCAAAGGAAGTAGCGATTTTACAAGAGTATGGATTACTCGAAATTTTTGATGGTGAAAATTTTGAACCAAATAAACCGGCTACACGTGAGGAAATGGCTCATGTAACGGCAAGCTACTTGGAATCAGTGGAATTCGATGTAGAAAAGGCTAATAAAAATAATACTTTTACAGATAAAGGTGACATGCGTCAGGAAGCGGTAGCATCGATTGGCTTATTACAGCAATTAGGAATTATTGAAGGCGCAAATGGTAAGTTTAATCCAAAAGGCAATTTGACTCGTGCGCAATTTACGAAAATCTTATCGCTTACACTGATGACAGTAAATAAATAGTAAGAGTAAAAAACCACTTTGCTAAGGCAAAAGTGGTTTTTTACGTGCCAGTCACCGAAACAATTTTGACACAATTCATCCTGCAAGTACGTGGAACATATAGCTTAAAAAATAGCCTAATAATATATAGGTGAGAAAGGCTTTACAAGTGACTGTTTGTACATGGTGCAATATAAACTCTGAAATACTAGCCGTACCGATTAATCCGATTGATAAGCCCATTAATATTCCTTGTGCTCTTATTGTTAAATCCCAATACTGACCAATTAAAATAAAAATGATAAAGAAAATGGAGAATCCGATGAAATAAATAAATAGCTTCCATAGCTTTTCACTTTGTGAGAGAAAAGCTGTTGTAAGTGCAAATCCTTCAGGAAGATGATGAAGAATAATGGAAGCTGTGATCGTTATACTTAATGCAGAGTTTCCTAGTAAATTGCCTACTGTAAGACTGATTGGGATTGTATGAATGACCATTGCAATGGCGAGCAAGGAAACGGAGGGATTTTGATAATTAGTCGGGTGAAATAAACTACTAAGTAGTTGAAAAACTAAATAGCCGATGAGAATGCCTAGTATGATGCCAAAAGACTTGTACATTTGAAATGAGGATGGAATGATGTCTAGTATAAGCAATCCTACTAAAAATCCGCCACATAATAATGATAAGCCCTGGGTTGTATGTTGAAAAAGCTTAGAGAAAACCCAAGCAATTGTTCCTCCTATACTCACGCTGAAAAAAAGAAATCCTCCAAGTATCATTGCACTCAACTGCGAAATTCCCCCGCCCCATTATAATCTGAAGTCCGTTTTACAAAATATATGCAATTCAAGGGTTTATATGAGGATACGCTGTTAAAAATATACAATCTCACTATCTATGTAGAGCAGGGAAACATTAATTAGCAAATAAAAAGTTACAGCTCGTACAAATGAAAAGGAGCAGTATCAAGCTTCCCTTCCATCTGTAGACCGTATAGGGTTATTGGAAGACTTCTTCAATCGTTTGAGCAATGGTAATGAAATGTAAGTCTTTATCTTTTGTATATTCGATTGCGCCAGCTCCACCTAAATAAAATTGTATAGATGGATACTTTGAAGCAAAATCCTCTAATTGCTGTAAGAGAACAGGGTGCATTTCAAAAGGCATAGTTGTTAGAGCGGACAATATAACAATTTGAGGCTGAAACTTCGAAACAAGCGATTCAATTGCCCCTAGTGCAGGTGAGCTCCCTATTAAAAATGACTTCCATCCAAGCAACATCGCTTGTAAAAGCAAAATATGGAGTGGGACTTCATGATATTCCCCTGGTAAACATGCCCCCATAATGAGCGGGGCGTTGTCTTTATATTGATAGTTGCGTCTAATCTGTACTAAATAATCTCGGATCACCATCGTGATAACAGCTTCCTGATATTCTGACCATTCCGCTTTTTCCCATCGCATACCTACTTCATGTAACAAAGGAATAACTACAGTCGATAGAAATTTGGGTAAGCCAAGCGCATAATGGGCATCTTGAAGAATTCGGTTAATTTCAATTTCGTCACAATGCGCCCCTTTTTCTAGTAGAAGAAAAACATAATCGTTCATTTCGTGATGGATAGTTGGAACAGGAATTGGTTTAGAATCTGATTCTTGTTCTGGCTCCATTGTTTTGACAACTGTGGCCGCTTGTTTTATAGAATATCCTTGTTCGGATAGTTTTCGTACCTTTAGTAGTATTTGAATATCTTGTTCTGTGTAAACTCTATGACCGTTGTCTAATCGTTTTGGTTCAACAAGTTGATAGCGTGCTTCCCATTTTCGAATGACTTGCTTAGAAAGACCCGTTACTTCAGAAACTTGTTTAATATTATAATGCCATGTTGTTGAATTGACAGATGTCATTGTTCGTCAACCCTCTTTCCAGTTTGAAAAGTATCGAATTATCATAACAATTATACTGTAGATTTATCAAGTGGAAAATTTAAACCTATAGCTCTATTTTAAACGATAAAACATAATTTGTATAATTTTTGTATAACAAATATATATAAAAGTTTGACAATATTTAATTTTTCATGATATACAGGTACTAAACAATTATGTGATTGAGGTGGAGAATGTGGCAAAATGGTGGAAACGGAAGTTAGAAGCTTCTAAAGATGAATTATTTAGGTTGGAAGATGGCTTTGAACCAGTTATTGAATTGTCTACTATGCCAGAGTTAGAAAAACAGATGGTATTAATAGGGCTTAAACGAGAAGATTTCTACATAATAAAAGCATGTCAGTCATTTGTTCGCGACGGTATCGAAGAAGTAACAGCTGTATTTTACCAAAACATACTCGCAGTTCCATCGTTGCGTAAAATCATTGAGGAGCGTACCCAAATCGATCGCTTGAAAAAAACATTAGGGAACTATTTAATTGCAATGTTTGATGGAGCTTTTAATGTAGAAGCAATTGAAAGAAAAAGAAAGCTAGCTCGCATGCATTTTAAAATTGGTCTAGAGCCAAAGTGGTATATGGGTACTTTTCAACATATCCAAGAAGCAATCATCAATTTGATTGTAAAAGAGATGACAGCACCTGCTCTTCGTGAGCAAATTATGTTAACCATTTCAAAATTAATTAATCTTGAAATGCAAATTGTGTTGGAAGAATACGAAAAGGAAAACGTTAAAATAAGAAATGATCAATACAATCACATTAAAAATGAGTTAAAACAAAAAATATCCTTAATCAGTCAAGATTTGGCTAATTTAACTGAAGAAACAAATTCGTCTATTGATGAAGTAGATGTGCAAACGACGATGATTGCACAAATAATTGAAAGAAATGTCGAGACTGTTCATCATATTAATCAAGATGCAGATGTTGGTAATCAACATGTCATGAAGTTGGAACAAGAGATGCGCCATATATATAACCGGACAGAAGAAATGGGCACATTAATCGGCAACTTAAAAGAGTCTTCGGATCGTATTATTGATATTGTTTTGCTCGTCAAAGCCATTGCAGATCAAACCAATTTGCTTGCCTTAAATGCCTCTATTGAAGCGGCAAGAGCAGGTGAACATGGTAAAGGATTCGCGGTAGTTGCTCAGGAGGTACGCAATTTAGCTGAACAGTCAAAACAATCTGTCGAGGAAATTACGAAGCTTGTTCAAACATCTACCTCTCTAACGATGCGTGCAGTTGAAATGATAGATTGTATTGAAGAAAGCGTGGCAGATGGTGTTGAGGCTGCTGTTGAAACACAATCGAAATTTCACGATATCCTCCAAGCTATTGTGGAAAATGAGCGATGTATTGTACAGGTAGAAACGGATGTAAAAAATTTAGAAAAGGTAATTAGCTCTATTGGGAACGAAACACGCACTGTTGCCAGTACAGCTGATAGTTTATATCAGACAGCCATACATATGTAGATAACACATATGCTGATAGATTTTCACTAAGATAGAACGATCTCCAACTGTAGATCATTCTATTTTTTTTATGTCCTTGAGTAGAAACGAGCAGTATCTGTTCATCATGGACTGTTTTAAAAGTAGCCACTACAGGTATAAAAGGGGAGAGCGTGTTTTTAAAGGAAACATGTATATCAATAATTAAAAGGCTATATAGTACCTTATATAGATAAAAATAAGGAGGGATGGCTATGAAGTGGGTTGCACTGTTAAGTTATATAGCAATGATTATAATCAATGGTTTAGCAAGTACAATCGGTATTAATGGCAAAACAACAGCGGAAATATCCAATCAAATAGAGGTACTTTTCACACCAGCAGGTTATGTTTTTGCTATTTGGATTGTGATTTATATTGTTTTGGGAATATGGATTTTTATTCATTTCTTTTCGAAAACAGAAAATCAGGAGACCGCCATTATCAATCTTGTTACATTAACGTGTCTGTTTAATATTGCGTGGCTTTTATGTTGGCATTATGCATATTTCGTATTATCCATTGTAATGATGGTAGGTCTCCTTATAAGCTTAATCTTGATATACAGTAGTTATCCAAAAGGGGATACTCGTTTTGCAGGAAGATTACCGTTCTCGATTTATTTAGGCTGGATTAGTGTAGCCTTAATGGCGAATATTAGTTTTGTACTGAAGTATTATCAATGGAATGGCTTTGGTATTTCTGAAATATGGTGGACAAATTTATTGCTCTTTGTCGCTACATGTCTTGCTATTTATATACGCACTGTAGAAGTGGATGTTGTGTTTCCACTAGTTATTATTTGGGCTCTTATCGGCATTGCTGTCAAAAATGGAGTGGATGCAGGAAGTTTATTTTATATGCCTATACTGTATAGCGTAGTGCTTTTGATATGGATTTTTGTAGGAAAGCGGAAAGAGTAACTAGTTGACGGTAACAGCCATCAACGACATAGCAAAAAGTGTTAGATTGATTGCAGTTAATCTAACACTTTTTCGCTTTTGTCCCAGTCTCTTTCATTCATTGGATTATGGTCAAGGACCGTGCTAGTTGTTCTAATTTTGTTCTTATATGAATATAGTGGCTACTAAGTGCTGAAATAGGATGCGAAGTGTAACACTAGAAAATAAGCGTTTGGCAAAGAACGTGATGCTTTGTTATTGAAGGCAAAAAGGAGTGACTACACACGTGCTAGAGTATAGACTCGTGACAACGATTGACGAGCTTGAGTCGTATAAGGAAACTTGGACTAAGATACTTGAACGTGAAAAAAACGATAATCCATTTATAGAGTATGGTTGGGTGTCGACGTGGTGGTCGATACTTGGGTGCGAAGAAAATGTGGAAATTTACGTAGTTGAGCATAGTGGAGAGCCCATTGCATTTTTTCCATTTGTTCATGCTATTCGATTTGGTGGCATTCATCAATTTAGCTTTTTAGGACAAGGACTTGCTTCTTATATGGAGGTGATTTCCGAAAAAATTTGGAAAGAGCGAGTGGTGCAATATTTATTAAAAGAACTGATAAACCAATATAAACGGGTTCTTTTCTTGTTCCATGGTTTGCTTGAAAGTAAGGATACTTCTCAGATTTTAGAAAAGTTTACTTTAGAACGACAATTGCCCCATTCAATTTTTCGTGTGGTCACACCTTATATAGATTTTAGAGCAATTGAATTACCGGATTTTTTAAAGAAGCATAAGCGTAAATTTAAAAGTATTCATCGTCGAGAGAAACGATTAAAAGAATATGGTCAACTTACGTTTCAAAAAGTTGATGATGGAAATTTAGATAATATGTTTCAGTTGTTCGAAAGAAGATGGCAAAAGAAAGTAGATACGAGTGGATTTACAAAGGAGCGGACGCGGGCATTTATTGAACAGCTCGCAAAACAACAAGATGCAGCACTTGCTTTAAAAGTTCATCGGTTGCAATTTGAAAATATCTGGATTGGCTTTACAGTAGATATTTGCTGTCGAGGTAGAAACTTTTGTCACACAATGGGGCATGAACCGGATTTCAATATGTTCGGACCTGGACGATTGATCGAGAAGGAAAATATGCTGCAAGCACATAGTACAAACTTACAACTATACGATTTTGGCAGTGGCTACGAACCGTATAAGTTTGAATGGTATACTCATTTAGATTTTACAAGAAAATTCATTATGAGTACGACAGGTATTAGGGAACGACTATTTCGAAATGCAATGGTGCTCCATGAAACGGTTTTAACAATAGTAAAAGCAAATCGCAGAATGGTTGAATGGAAACGTAATACATTAGGAGAAATGCGATACTGGTTGACAAAGGCAACTTTGCACGAGTGGTTTTCAATGCTAAAATGTAGGGTTCTTAGTGGACGGGTATTTCATATTTATTATTTACAGACAAAACGAGGTCATAACAAATCGAACTTTCGTGAAATCTATATTCAATCTGTACTGAAACACGATAAGCGTTCCGAGCTCCTTATGCATTATTTTAAAGGCTATAAACTGTACGGACAAACCAATCAGGAAGTAGCTTATTTGCGACATGATCAATTGATTCGTGAAGAAGCAATTGGATTTATACAGGAGTTGCCACCGAATACTACATATATTAAAAATTATGAACTACCGAACCTCCAAATAATAGTCGGGGAAGTGCAACGGGAAGGGCGAGCAATTTGTACGTCTGCCAATTGGTTTGAATGGCGGAAACGTAAGAAGTTGTCAGCATTGGGATTTCAAAAGGTAGAACGTGTATGGGTCAATCAATTTTTAAAATGGAAAAAAATATATCGTCAACAGGAAAAATGGGAAAAATATTTGTTGAAACAAGGGCATAAATTAGAGCATATTTGGCATCTAGCCATACTTTCCTTACTTATATAACAAAAATCCTTAGCATCTTTTTATCGATGCTAAGGATTTTTTAGCTTGTCTAATTTTAATTGTAACTGTCATGCTGTAATGCAGATGATATTTTGTTAACGTAGTGCATTAGCAAAAATCAAATTAAAAGTGAATGCCAGGTTTGTCAATTAGCTTACAGCCTGTGCCGTATTTCGCTTTTAAGGCACCTTTAAAGTGTGTTTGTTCAAGCTCTGGGAATGTCTGCTTCCATAGTTCGAAGACATTATGATTTGACGCTGTGCCGTCTTTTGTTAGGCGGACAATATGAAAACCGTATTCGTCATTACAACGAGCGAGTGGACGATTTTCTCGCACTGTCATAATTCGCCCGCTTGCTGTTATTTCATAGAGTCCTTCATAGCCTGCAATTGCACGGCTTTCCTCATCTAAATTAGTTGTTTTAATAACGGCCTTGTCAACAGGTTTTTGTTCTTTAGCAGGCGCTTCGGGCTCCTGTTCCTCTGGAAGTTGGTCAACGACAATAAAATCTTTATTGGAAGCTTTATCGCTCATTGTTGCCATTACATTCATAATGGAGCCTACATAATGTAATGGTTTGTCGCTACCTTCTTCATAGACAAAAATATTATAGTCAGTTTTATTTACCTTTTTCATAATAATGTTTCCTGTCGTAATCGTAAAACCGATAAATTTGTTTTTATTTAGTGCTTGTAATGCTTGTTGCTTTGTTAAAGTCATTATTAATTCTCCTAAAAAAATGTTTTTTCTATTTTACCATAAAATTAGTAGTGCTGTTTTCTAATGCTTGTTGCAATTGCCCATAGGAAAGAAAAATGCAAGAATGCAGTTTGGAAAATTTAAGAAAAAATATGTAAAGGGTGCTTTACAAAATAAAAAAAGTAAAGTACACTTTACGTAAAGTTAGCTTTACATAGGGGTGGTGAAAAATGGAACAGCGCATAAAAGAGCTGAGGGCTTCCTTTGGTTGGACACAGGAACAACTATCCGAAAAACTAGGTGTTTCGAGACAAACGATTATTTCGATAGAGAATGGTCGTTATAATCCATCTTTAGAACTGGCGTATAAGATTGCAAAATCATTTCAACTAAGTATTGAAGAAGTATTTATTTTTGAGGAAGGTAGTGATGAATGATGACTTTGGAACAAATGCTAGGTTTACTTGGTATCGTATTAGGACTTTCAGGCGGTGTTTTTGGACTTTGGTGGGGACGTAGAATGGCTGCACGTAAAAATGGGCTAGATGAAAGATATGAAAAAATTACAGTTCATTCACTGGCGACTGGTTGGAAAATAACGATTATCTCCATTTATCTGCTACTCCTTTTAGTGATTCTTGGTACGCAGTTTTCTACTGCCCAAGTATTAGGGATTCTGTTATTCATTCATATGGCAGGATGGGCATTTTCAACATTGTATTATAATTTAAAGTTTTAGAGTTGAAGGGGGCAAATTCAATATGCAACATAAGTTTAGT
This sequence comes from Lysinibacillus sp. C5.1, assembly GCF_016350185.1. Classification (NCBI taxonomy): domain Bacteria; kingdom Bacillati; phylum Bacillota; class Bacilli; order Caryophanales; family Bacillaceae; genus Lysinibacillus; species Lysinibacillus sp. C5.1. The sequence goes on along the minus strand of NZ_CP066226.1, from coordinate 3,700,910 downwards.
ATGAATTTATCTTGGTCACAAGGAAGAAATGGTACAGGCAATTTATCAGCCACTCATTTGAAAACACATGTATCTATTCCTCGGGAAATGAATGGGCCAGGAATAGGAACAAATCCGGATGAGATGTTATTGGGTGCTTCCGCAACGTGTTATTTAATCACATTTGCCGCTTTACTTGAAAATTCTAAAATTCCTGTCGTGACATTATCAATGGAGGCAGAAGGATTTGTCGACGTAACGGATGGTGTTTTTACATATGAAAAAATTATCCACAAACCGAATGTCAAAGTAGCTCATCTAACGGAGTGTGAGGAAAGACGTATTAATCGATTAGCACATAAAGCAGAACAAACTTGTATGATTAGTAAAGCTTTAAAGGGAAATGTGCAAATTGAATGTCACCTTCAAATTGAACATACGACTGATGGTCAACCATCCACCTCAACGATTTAATGACAAAAGGAATTATGCTAGAAGTTTTTCTAGCGTAATTCCTTTTGTCATTTTTACATAGTATTTACTTGGACTGAAATAGTTCTATAAATGGGCGAAATGAATATATAAAGTTAAGCACTAAAAAAATGAAAAGGATGATGTATTGCACGTACAGACAGCCGAGACACTCACATTTTACAGTCAGTATGGAAAACGAATTTTTGATATAGTAGGGGCACTTATTTTATTGTTTTTAACAATCCCTCTTATGATAGCTATTTTCCTCCTATTACTTATTACTACTGGACGCCCCATCTTTTTCAAACAAATTCGAACGGGATATGATCATCAGCGTTTTATCATATGGAAATTAAGGACCATGTCCATACAGGCAACACCTGTCAATATGCCTGTGATATGTACAGATGGTATACCAGATGATTACTATTTTAAAACTGACCAAGATACGCGCATTACAAAAATTGGAGCAGTTCTTCGTAAGTTAAGCATTGATGAAATTCCACAACTTCTCAACGTATTAAAAGGTGATATGAGTATTGTTGGGCCCAGGCCTGAAATTCCTGCAATTACAAATAGCTATAGCGCATTACAAGCACGTCGTTTAGAAGTAAAGCCAGGTTTAACAGGGCTTGCCCAAATTAACGGCCGCTCTAATATATCGCATGGACAAAAAATTTCCTATGACCTTCACTATGTGGACCATGTAACTTTTTGGATGGATGTAAAAATTGTTGTGAAAACACTTTTTGTCGTACTGGCCAGAACAGGTGCTTATTAAAAGCAGGAGGTGGAGGATACTGAAGATTGTTCAACTAATAACACGTATGGATAAAGTAGGTGGCGCTCAAAAACATGTCGAGGCGCTTGCCATAAAATTAAAGCAAGATGCTCATGAAGTGACGATTGTGACGGGGAGTTATGATCCATCATTATGGCGCTTACAAGAGGCGCAAATTGAAGTCATTCGTATCCCAGCCATGCAGCGAGCAATACATCTGACAAAAGATATGCAAGCGCTGTGGCAATTACGAGCAGCTTTTAAAAAAATTCAGCCTGATATTATTGCAGCACATTCTTCTAAAGCAGGTGCCATTGGACGTGTTGCCGGTCGTCTCTTACGTATCCCAACAATTTTTACTGCGCATAGCTGGAGCTTTACAGAGGGTGTGCCGCCAAAAAAACAATTAATGTATCGTCAGCTTGAAAAAACTGTTCAACCATTGACAACAAAAATTATTACCGTATCTGATTATGATCACAAGTTGGCGCTAACGAAAGGAATTGCACCCGCTCATAAAATGCAGACAATTCACAATGGGATAGAACATTTAGAAAGCGTAATGGCACCAAATAGAGTACGGAATGAACAGCCTCAACTTGTTATGGTCGCTCGCTTTGAGATACCGAAAAGACAGGATCAATTGCTAGAAGCTTTGTTGGCGTTACGTGATATCCCTTGGCATCTTCAATTTATTGGAGATGGTTCTTTGCGACTGTCATTAGAAAATTATGTGAAAGACAAAGGGTTATCAGAGAGAGTGACCTTTTTAGGCAATCAATTGGATGTCACAACATTACTTGCTGAAAGTCAAATCTTTGTATTGTTATCCGACTGGGAGGGCTTGCCTATTTCGATTATCGAAGCAATGAGGGCTGGGCTTCCCATTATTGCGACGAATGTTGGTGGAGTGAATGAGTTAGTGACTGATGGTGAAAATGGATTTTTAATTCCTCGTGACGATGAAAATCAGAGCCTATTAATAAAAAGGCTAAAACAACTTTTAACAGATAAATCACTTTGTGAAAAAATGGGCGATGCAAGCGAACGCCGTTTTTTACGAAACTTTACGTTTTCGCCTATGTATCAAAAGACGCTCGATATTTATGAACAAGCTATTTCAAAGTTTGCTAAGAAGGGTGATTAAATTGCAATTACTTCGCATTCGAACGGACGATGAACTTGTGCTTTATAAGGAGATATGGGATGACATTTTAGCGAATGAACAAAATGATAATCCATTTATTGAATACGCATGGTTTTATAACTGGTGGATCACGATAGGAAGAAAAGAACGAGTGGAGCTATATGCTGTTCAAAAGAATGAGGAAATTATAGCATTTTTGCCATTTACGGTAAAAATGCTTTGGGGAGTGCGCATATATGCCCTTACAGGTGAAAAAATAGCCCATTATACAGGAATCGTCGCAAGGAAAGAGTGGCAACTTTCTGCCATTACGTTCGTATTTGATGAACTTATGAAAAAGCACCGCCACGTATTATTTTCTTTTCATGGATTACTAGAAAGCAAAGAATCGTCAAAAGTAATCGAACAGTATTTTGTTGAAAAGCAATTACAGCTTCGTATTTTTCGAGATGTAACACCGTATCTCGCCTTTTGTGAAGTTGATTTCGATAGCTACTTTAAGGAAAGGGAAAAAATACATGATGTCGAACGTCGGAAAAATAAGCTGCGAACATTTGGCTATTTGCGCAAGAAATCGCCTGTACACGAAGACCTAAGAGCATTATTTCAGTTATACGATAGATGTTGGGTAAAAAAAATAGATACGAGTGGCTTTACAGAAGGAAAGAAAAAAGATTTCTTTGAAAGGCTGATGCTCCTGAAAGGAGAAGCAATGCAAGTCGAGGTAGATGCTCTTGCTTTTGACAATCAATGGCTCGCTTTTAATTACGGTATTTGTTGTCGGGGACGTTATGTAATGTATGCAAGCGGTTATGAGCCAAACTTTACAAGTTTTGGGGTAGACCATTTGCTGAATCAATCCACAATAAAACGTATTTTTACAGAAAACTACCTTTTGTATGATATGAGTGCTGGCTATGAGCCCTCTAAATTAGCGTGGCGTTCTGGTATTGATTTTACAAGGCGGCTAGCGGTCAGTAGTAACACGAAGCGTGCCAAGTTATTATTTAGACGATTAGTATGGAAGGAACGCATAAAGGAAATGTTGCGCAGTAATCAACGCGTTGTCAAATGGACACGTCATACGCTTGGTCATTTACGCTATTTAGTAAAGTATGGGAAAGGGAAAGATTGGCTAGAATATGGACAACAATTCGTTGAAAAGTTTGTTCGTTTAAAGCGCGTGGAATTGTACGAGTTATCCCCAGCTGATCGGGTAATACCACAGCAACCAGTAGGAGAGTTATTTGAGGAAATGACGATTCAAGAGGCGATACAAATCGATCAGGAAGAGCTTATTTCCTTATTGTCTAAGGGATATACCATCTATAAAGATTCCTTTGCTCAAACGAGTAAGCCTGCTTTTGCTTTTCATACGGAAACTTTACGTGTGGATGCATTGCAAATTGTTGAGCCGTTGCCAAAGCAAACCTATTTTTTAACTTATGATCTCTATAAAAATATCGACATTATCACAGCATATATTCAAAAAGTAAAACCAGATAAAACACTGTGGATAACGGCAAGTTTTTGGCAATGGCGTAAGCGAAAACGTCTACAACAAATAGGCTATAAACGTATTTCTCGAATGAAGCATTTTAAATGTGCTCGTTATGAGCGCAATCATGTAGAAAATTACACAGAGAGTGGGGGCGATGTTCATTCTATCCATTAGAAGTAAGCGATGGAATATCGCGATGCAGCATATTTACTTTGCAGAAAAGCTAGCAAATACTAGAAAGCCGATGAAGTTAGTTTGTCACACACATTCACTTGTTCCAAGTCGTAAGTTGATTAAACGTGAAGCGGTTCATATTCGATTAACAGATCATGAGTACATGATGTTGAGTGCACTGTCGAAAAACACTCGAAAACTATTGCGTCGTGCACAAGAAGAGTCCTATCAAGTTTTCTTATATAAAGAACCTTCAGAGGATAATTTACGAGCATTTCAACAGTTTTATAATGAGTTTGCCAAAAGGAAAAAAATCGACCAAATAAATAAACCTCAAATGGAAGCGATTATGCTATTAAATCAACAACAGGCTTTGTTATTGTCAGAGGTGCGAAGTATTTGTGGACAAACCTTATGCTATCGACTGGATATTGTCCATGCACAAAAAGCGATGTCCTATTATGTAGCGACTTGTCATGCTAGCGCATTACCTACACATTTAAAACGTCCTATGCGCTATGCGAATCGTTTCTTGTTATGGCACAATTTTATGTATTTAAAACAGCAAGGGTTCGTTCTATATGATATGGGTGAGCTAACAGATATCGAAACGGTTCGTCAATTTAAATTGAGTTTCGGTGGACAAGTTGTAAACGTATATTCTGGTTACATCGCACATTCGAGAATAAGTGCGTTGTTATTGGGCGTGCAAAAGTGGAGAAAATAGCAAGCAAAGTAAATCATGGAGGTTTTGTTATTTCCTTGGACTTTGAGCTAAATTGGGGTGTCCATGATGTATTTAGGTATGGGCAATATAATAAAAACTTATATGGAGTACGTCAGGCCTTACCTAAAATCCTAATGCTGTTTAAGGAATATGAAATTCATGCAACATGGGCTACTGTTGGCTTATTATTTGCGGAGTCTAAGGGAGAAATGGCGCACTACTTGCGAGGCATTCCAGTGAAGTACGAGCAGATGAAGTATGCAGCACATTCACAACTTGCAAAAGTAGGTGAAAATGAGCAAGAAGATCTTTTACACTTTGGCAAATCGTTAATAGAACAAATTATTCAAACACCTTATCAGGAAATTGGTAGTCATACGTTTTCGCATTATTATTGTTTAGAGAGTGGACAAATTGAATCGGATTTTGAATCGGATTTACAAGCGATGGCCATGATTTGTGAAGGATATATTGCACCGATGAAGTCGATTGTTTTTCCACGTAATCAGGTAAACGACAACTATTTTACTGCGTGTCAGCAAGCAGGCTATGTTTGCTATAGAGGAAATGAACGGCATGATTTATACAATCCGAAAAAGTTCACCAAAAAAAATCGACTATCATTAGGTGCAATGAAATGGCTGGATAGCTATGTTAATATTACGGGTAATCATATGGTCCGATTAGAAGAAATGAAAGAGGATGCATTTATTAATGTTCGAGCAAGTGCATTTTTAAGGCCTTACAGTCGTATTTTACGTGCATTTGAGCATCGCAAGATACAACGAATTAAAGAAGGGATGCTTGCTGCTGCTAAGGAAGGAGCTTTTTATCATTTGTGGTGGCATCCGCATAATTTTGGAAGACATATTGATAAAAATTTAGCGATGCTTGAGGAGCTTTTGCAATATTATCAAGAATTACAAAGAGACTATCATTTCCAAAGCTATTCCATGTATGAGGTAGCAATGCTATGTAAGCAATAACATTTCTGTATAGAGTGTTATTGCTTTTTGTCTTGCTTTGAAATCTAGTTGCTACTCTAAGCGAGCAATGAAACGTGCGCTAAAAATTAACTCGCTGGATGTTATAGATTTGGCAAGGGACTATTCGCAGTTCCGAACATAAGGATTCATTTTGTGCTCAAGCTTAATGGATGATAGGTATTATAGAAATTTTAAGAGAATAAGAGGGAATTGCGCAGGGCGTGACGAAGATGTAAGTACCTTACTATAGGGCTGCTTTAGAATAATAAGCGTGTTCACAATTTTAGTGAGATCATAGTAATAAGTTCACTTAACGGATGAGGGTTATACATAGACAAAGGGGAGTTAGGGATGAAGGACAAGCAACAAAAGCCAATTTGGATTCAAAATATTTCTCAATTAGTAACACTTGCAAGTGACAAGAAAGGTCCGCGAGTACGAGAAGCAATGCGAGAGCTTGCTATTATTGAAGGAGGAAGTGTTTGGCTGGAAGATGGTGTGATTCAAGATCTTGGTACAACACGAGAAATGATATTAAAATATTTACCCCGTGCAGAGGAAGCGGAGATTGTCGATGCTACAGGGAAAATTGTCACGCCCGGTTTGATTGATCCTCATACCCATGTTGTTTTTGGCGGTAGTCGTGAACATGAATTTGAGATGCGTTTAGAAGGCGCGAGCTATATGGACATTATGAATGCTGGGGGAGGCATCCATGCAACAACTCGAAAAATGCGCTCGTTGACAGAAGAACATATTTTCAATCAGACGACGAGACGCTTGGACTTATTTTTACAACATGGTGTTACGACGTTAGAAAGTAAAAGTGGCTATGGCTTAGACTTAGAAAACGAGTTAAAACAATTACGGGTTATGCAACGATTGCAAAATAAGCATCCGATGGACATTGTGCCGACCTTTATGGGGGCACATGCAGTACCAGAAGAATATCGAGAAAACCCAGAGCACTTTGTTAACTTAGTGATTGATGAGATGATTCCTGCGGTGGTGGAAGAAAAGCTTGCAAAATTTATTGATGTTTTTTGTGAAGTCGATGTCTTTACACCCGAGCAAGCAGAACGTATTTTATTGGCTGGCAAGGCACAAGGGCTTATACCTAAAATACATGCCGATGAAATTGAAGAAAATCAAGGTGCGCATGTTGCGGCAAGAGTAGGTGCTATTTCTGCTGAGCATTTATTAAAAGTGTCGGATGAAGGTATTGAAGCACTTGCTAAATCGGGCGTAATTGCATGCTTGTTACCAGCAACAGCATTATATTTAGGTGAAAATCCAGCACGTGCCCGAGATATTATTGACGCAGGTGTACCCGTAGCGATTTCCACTGATTGTAATCCAGGCTCATCGCCAACGATTTCGCTACCACTTGTTATGAACTTAGCATGCATCACAATGAAAATGACGCCGGCAGAAAGCTTATGTGCTGCTACCTATAATGCGGCTTGTGCATTGCAAATTGAAGATCGCGTAGGTTCTATCGAAATTGGAAAACAAGCTGATTTAGTGCTGTGGGATGTCCATAATCATCAAAAGTTACATTATATTTTTGGTGTAAATCATGTGAAAAAGGTTTGGAAAAAAGGTGTGAAGGTGGTAGGTTAAGATGTTTACCCAACCTGAATGGCAATGGAAACAAGAAAACGGCTCAGGCATGCATCAGTGGATTAAGCAAAAGCAAAACCCACATGCAAATGATGTAGATATTATTGTCTATGGTGCCTTATTATCTTATGCGAACGATCCTATGAAAAAAGCACAGTATCCTACTGCTTTTCGGAAAGCGTGGTCGAGCTTTCAATCTTATAATTTAGATGAACAAGTAGATTTGCGTTCATTAGCAATTGTTGATATTGGAGACGTGGCAATTGACTCGACCAATCGCATGCTTTCGGAATCTGCTATTGAGGCAGCTGCTGAAAATTTAAGTATCGCTTATCAGAAAAGCTTCACTTGCCTGATTGGTGGCGACCATGCAATTACGGCTTGTTCATTAAGGGGGATTAAAAATGCTTTTCCGAATGAGCGAATTGGCATTATTCAACTTGATACGCATTTAGATGCAAGAAATCAAGAAGATATAGGTTTAGCAATGAATTCACCGATTCATCAACTAATCGCATCAGGCGTTGTAGAGGGAAAACATATGTATAACGTTGGCTTGCATGGCTTTTTTAATTCACCAGAAATGATTTATTATGCTCGTGAGCAAGGAATTCATATGATTACGTTAAAGCAGATGCGACGTGACGGTATCCAATTGACCATCCGTGAAATGCTACGTCAGCTTATGTATGAGGTAGATAGGATTTATGCATCCGTTGATTTAGATGCATTGGATATTACGTTTGCCCCAGATGTACCTGCTGCTACACCGGGTGGATTAACGGCCTATGAATTATTTGATATTTTAAAGCTGATTGGTGAAAATGAAGGTGTACGGCATATTGACTTTATTTATCCTGATCCAAAACAAAATGAACTTCGCTTAGAAACGGTGAAAACGGGGGTTACTGCATTTTTGCAATGGCTAACCGGCATTCAATTGGATCATCGCAATCGTATATCAAGGAAAGAAAAGGCAGGCTATGGAGCTACTCCATAGTCTGTTTTGCTACGGGCGGAAGCTTCCCACAGGCACATCTAAATTGTTTGGGTGCCTGACACCTTAAACTGTTATAATAGAATAATAGATAAGAGAGGATTTTTTATTATGACTACAAAACCAAAATTACTCATTGTTGATGGTATGGCGTTATTATTTCGTTCTTTTTTTGCATCAGCAGCAATGGGGCATTTTATTCGATTAAAGGACGGCACACCAACGAATGGTGCGCAAGGATTTGTGCGCCATGTTTTGACGGCACAATCTATTATGCAACCAACACATTTAGCTGTTTGCTGGGATATGGGGGCACAAACATTCCGCAATGAATTATATGATGGCTATAAAGCTAACCGTCCAGCACCGCCAGAGGAAATGCTTCCTCAATTTGATATGGCTAAAAATTTAGCTCAACATATCGGATGGCAAAATTTTGGCGTTGTCGGTATGGAGGCGGATGATGTAATCGGCTCGATGATTACGAAGTGGCAGGATGAAGCTGATATTACGGTTATTAGTGGGGATAAGGATTTATTACAATTGCTCACACCGACAACGCAAATTGCTTTTACAAAAAAAGGTTACACTGAATATGATCTTTATACACATACACGCTTTAAAGAAGAATATGGTATAGAGCCAATTCAATTTGCACAAGTAAAAGCGTTTATGGGTGATACGAGTGATGGCTACCCAGGAGTTAAAGGAATTGGACCTAAGCAGGCACTGACACTTATTCAAATGTATGGCTCGATTGATAATGTGATTGCTTCCTTAGAGGACTTAAAACCTGGTCAGCGTACCAAAATTAAAGACAATCTGGATATGCTGAAGTTATCACATGAACTTGCAACGATACAAACGAATGTACCGATTGAAGCCGATTTTGCTCATTTAGCAGTACCAAACTATGAGCACCAGACGATTAATGCAATAGAGGAACGTGGCTTTACACTTATTGCGAAGCAAGCACGTTCATTGTATGCCCTTAGTTAGGTGCTATTTTAACGAAGCGTAATACGTTTTTATTTTGTTGAAATGAAGCACTACGGATTTGACTGGCGCGATTGTTTCCTCCGTTATCGTGGAAAATTAACAATAGCTTACCATCTTGTACTTCGTAGCCAATAAGTGGTACCCAATGGTAGGCAAAGGTCGATTTTTTATCAAACCATCGTAGGCTAAAATAACGGTCAAAGCGCATTGCCACAGGGCGACCTGCGTCAATTTCTTGCAGCGCCTCTTTTAACGTGCAATCGCGTATATCCCATGTTGGTAACAGCTTTCGAAGGTTAGAAATTAAACGCCATTTAAACAAACCAACTTTGGTGCTACCTAGGATTTGGTAAAGGTCATTTACCGATGGAGCTAAAGGATCAAAGTACTTTAGGATGACATGGACTGTTGTCGGCCCACAGGCAGAGTTACGATAATGAGATGCAATAGATGCATCGTATTGCGATTTTCCTTGTAATGACAAATGCTGTTTCATCAATATCTCCCTTCCAAAAAACGCTTTATAATCTACGTGTTTTTAATAAGGTGTTTGCTTTCGATTGATATAGAAGAAAAAATAGTATGCCAAGGGATACCTAGCATACTATTTTTACGTTTGTTACGATTTATTATTGTTGAGCAGCTAAAAACTCCGTAACTTGTTGTGGTGTTTTAGCGTTCGCACTATGTAAGTGGGCTAATTTTTCACCGTTTTGGAAAATTAATAAACTTGGAATACCCATTACATCGTATTTATCAGCGATTTCTGGCAGCTCGTCACGGTTAAGCTCATACCAATCAAATTGGTTGTATTCTTCAATAATTGGGTCGATGAACATATTCATACGTGTACAATCTGGGCACCATCCAGCATAAAATTTTACAAGTACTTTTTGTTCACCAGAAATAAGCTCATTAAATTGTTCTGCAGTTGTTATTGTTTTCATTAGTAAATCACTCTCCTTGCTTTCCATTTTACACATTTTCTCTTCAACCTGAAAGTTATCTGTTTGGGATATGTGGAAGCTACTTATTGTCTTATTTTCGCTCGTAAAAAACAAAAAAAGTTGTATATCGCAAAAATAATTATAGAAAAAAGATTGCTAATTTAGACAAAATAATCTACACTAAAAACAGAAAAAGTAGTTTTATTTTCATTCAGTGGAAGACATTTCTCGTGATTGAAGAAAGTAAATTGAGTGAAAATAAGTCTCTGGCGATTGTCACAGATTTTGAGTAATGCTAGTGTGAAAACTTCGCATTCATGCTATACGACGTTTCGACTTCCGTTTTAACCAGTAGCAGTGTCAAAATCTATGCGCAAAAACGCCGAAGCACAATTTTGATTTTTTTTGACCAAAAAATGAATGGTCATTCATTCAATGGGAGAATAAGGGGGAATTGCTTGTGACTTACAACATTAAAAAAGCGGCTGTTCTAGGTTCTGGGGTAATGGGTTCTGGAATTGCAGCACATTTAGCAAACATCGGTATTCCAACATTATTATTAGACATTGCACCGAAGGAACTAACGAAAGAGGAGGAAGCAAAGGGGCTTACGTTAGCACATCCAGCTGTAAGAAACCGCTTTGTAAATGGGGCTCTTCAAAAGTTATTAAAGCAAAAACCAGCACCACTTACTTCTAAGAAAAATTTATCGCTTCTAACGGTGGGAAATTTTGAAGACGATTTAGACAAACTGAAAGATGTCGATTGGATAATTGAAGTTGTTGTAGAAAATCTAGCGATTAAACAAAGCCTGTATGAAAAAATTGATGCTGTTCGTACGCCAGGTACAATAATCAGTTCTAATACATCGGGCATTAGCATTAATGCGATGGCTGAAGGACGTTCAGAAGATTTCCAACAACATTTTTTAGGGACACACTTCTTCAACCCTCCACGCTATTTAAAATTACTTGAAGTAATCCCGGCAACGACAACTGCACCAGACGTTGTTAACTTTATGAAAAAATTTGGTGAGGACATTCTTGGGAAAGGTGTTGTCTTGGCTAAGGATACACCAAACTTTATTGCCAATCGCATCGGCACATACGGTCTGTTAATCACTTTACAGCAAATGATGCAAGGTGGTTATTCAGTCGGAGAGGTAGATTCAGTGACAGGGCCGCTCATTGGTCGCCCAAAATCAGCTACCTTCCGTACATTAGATGTTGTTGGCTTAGATACATTTATTCATGTGGCAAAAAATGTATATGACCAAACGACAGGAGAGGAACAGCAAGTATTTGCAGTACCTGAGTTCCTACAAAAAATGGTTACGAACGGCTGGCTAGGTGCAAAGTCTGGTCAAGGATTCTTCCAAAAGCAAGGAAAAGAAATTTTAGAAATTGACCCACATACTTTAGCTTATAGTCCAGCTAAAAAATTACAAACACCTTCGATTGAAATGGCGAAACAAACGCGCGGACTAGCGAACAAAGTGAAGACATTAACGTACGCAAAAGATCGTACAGGTGAGCTTTTATGGGGAATTTTTGCACCTACACTAATTTACTCTGCGCAGTTACATGGTGAAATTGCTGATGATATCGTCGCAATAGATAATGCCATGAAGTGGGGATTCGGCTGGCAGCAAGGCCCATTTGAAATTTGGGATGCTATTGGTGTAACAGAATCTGTTGCGAAAATGGAGGCAGAAGGTCGAGAAGTTCCACTATTTGTGAAAGATATGTTAGCGCAGGGCTTTACTACATTCTATTCAGAAATAGATGGTGACGTAGCGTATTATAACGGCTCACAATACGTGAAAGTTCCAGTGAATGAGAAAGAAATTAACTTAAAGCGTTATAAGAAAAAACATGGTGTTATTAAGTCCAATAGCGGTGCTAGCTTAATAGATTTGGGTGACGGTATTGCGTTACTAGAGTTCCATTCCCAATCCAATGCCATTGGTTTAGATATTATTCAAATGATTAACTACGCAATAGACGAAGTAGAAGCAAATTATAAAGGCTTGGTAATCGGAAACCAAGGTAAAAACTTCTGTGTCGGAGCGAACTTAGGCATGATTTTAGTAGAAGCACAGGATGATAACATCTTCGAACTGGATTTTGTTATTAAAGCATTCCAAGATGCTATGCAAAAAATAAAATATTCAAGAAAACCAGTTGTCGCTGCACCGTTCGCTATGACATTAGGTGGGGGCGCAGAAGTATGCTTGCCTGCTGCACATATCCAAGCGACAATGGAAACTTATATGGGCTTAGTAGAAGTCGGTGTTGGCTTAATTCCTGGGGGTGGCGGTAACAAAGCACTCTACCAAAAATTCTTAAAAGGCTTACCGCATGGTGTGGAAGTAGATTATCAACAGATTGCCAATAAAGTATTTGAAACAATTGCTATGGCGAAAGTATCAACTTCAGGTGAGGAAGCACGAGACAATAATTTCCTAAACTTTGCAGATGGTATTTCAGTCAATGCAGATCACCAAATCTATGATGCAAAGCAGGCTGCTTTGGCACTCTATGAGGCAGGCTACCAACCACCGGTGCCAACAAAAGTTCCTGTTGTCGGTGCATCAGGCTATGGTACGTTACTAATCGGTGCTCAAGGGATGTTTGAATCAGGTTTCATCAGTGAACATGATTTAAAAATTGCCAAGAAGTTAGCGTATGTTATCGCAGGTGGAAAAGTACCATACGGCACATTAGTAGATGAACAATATCTATTAAACTTAGAACGTGAAGCATTCTTAAGTCTAGTAGCAGATCCACTATCGCAGCAAAGAATGCAACATATGTTGTTAAAGGGAAAACCACTTCGTAACTAATTAGATAGATGACTATATTTGCACATGAAACAAAGGGGGATTTAGACGATGCGTGAAGCCGTTATTGTAGCAGGAGCACGAACTCCTATTGGAAAAGCGAAAAAAGGTTCATTAGCAACAGTAAGACCAGATGATTTTGGAGCAGCAGTTGTCAAAGAGACATTGAAAAGAGCGGGCTATGAAGGGCCTATTGATGACTTAATTTTAGGGTGTGCAATGCCTGAAGCAGAGCAAGGCATGAATGTTGCACGTAGCATTGGTGCACTTGCAGGGCTACCGGATACGACACCTGCTTTGACTATTAATCGTTTTTGTTCATCGGGTTTACAGGCAATAGCGTATGCAGCTGAACGGATTATGCTTGGTCATTCAAAGGCAATTCTTGCTGGCGGTGTTGAGTCTATGAGTATGGTACCAATGGTAGGGAATACACCACGCTTAAATCCAACATTAGCAGAAACAGCCCCTCAATATTATATGGGGATGGGACATACAGCAGAGGAAGTCGCACGACAGTATAATGTTAGCCGTGAAGATCAAGATGCATTTGCGGTACGCTCGCATGTGCTTGCAGAAAAAGCAATTCAAGAAGGTAAATTTAATGATGAAATCGTCCCAATTGAAGTAGAACAACATTATGTGGATGCTAATAATAAACTACAGGTGAAAAAATTTACTTTCAGTATGGATGAGGGGGTCCGCCCTGGCACATCTGTAGAAGGTTTAGCGAAACTTCGTCCTGCCTTTCATGTAAAAGGTAGTGTGACAGCAGGTAACGCTTCGCAAACTTCTGATGGTGCAGCAGCAGTTCTGGTGATGGATCGAGAGGAAGCTGAAAAGCAAGGGATGACACCAATGGCGAAGTTTTTAGGCTTTGCGGTAGGTGGTGTTCCTCCAGAAGTAATGGGAATCGGTCCAATCGTTGCAGTACCCAAAGCACTTGATATTGCCGGTTTATCTATAGAGGACATCGATTTGTGGGAAATTAACGAAGCATTTGCTTCGCAGTCTTTACAAGTTGTACGTCATTTAGGCATCGACCAAGAGAAAGTGAATGTCAATGGTGGCGCAATTGCATTAGGACATCCACTTGGCGCAACCGGTGCAATTTTAACATTAAAACTTATTCATGAGCTGAAACGTCAAGGTAAAAAATATGGAGTTGTCACAATGTGTATCGGCGGCGGTATGGGCGCAGCTGGGGTATTTGAAATTTTATAAGTTGTGTAAAAATTAATTGTTTAAGAATTGCGAATTGTATGCGTGCCTGGCACCGAAAAATAAGGAGGAATTGGACATGACAGAAAAAACTACAGATATCATTAAAGGCGGCGGATTTATTATTGAGGATGTGGCGTTAGATCGCGTATTTACACCTGAAGATTTTACAGACGAGCAAAAAATGATCGCCAAAACAACGGAAGAGTACGTTGCGAATGAAGTATTACCTGTCGTTGAAAACTTAGAACATCATGAGTTCGAACATTCAGTACGTTTACTAAAAACCGCTGGTGAGCTAGGCCTATTAGCGGCGGATGTACCAGAAGAATATGAAGGTCTTGGTTTAGATAAAATTTCTTCAGCATTAATAGCAGAAAAAATGTCTGTAGCAGGTGGTTTCTCGATTACACATGGTGCGCATGTGGGGATTGGTTCATTACCGATCGTGCTTTTCGGGAATGAAGAGCAAAAGCAAAAGTACTTACCAAAGCTTGCTTCAGGTGAGTTAATTGCAGCTTATGCTTTAACAGAGCCAGGTTCAGGTTCCGATGCATTAGGTGCTAAAACGACTGCCAAGTTAAATGCTGCTGGTACTCATTATGTTTTGAATGGTGAAAAACAATGGATTACAAACGCTGGATTTGCTGACGTATTTGTTGTGTATGCAAAAATCGATGGCGATAAATTCTCGGCATTTATCGTAGAACGTGCATATAACGGTGTTTCTGTTGGGCCAGAAGAAAAGAAAATGGGTATTAAATCTTCATCAACTCGTACATTAGTGCTTGAAGATGCAGAAGTACCTGTTGAAAATCTGCTTGGTGAAGTAGGTCGTGGACACGTCATTGCCTTTAACATTTTAAATATCGGTCGCTATAAATTAGGTGTCGGTACAATCGGTGGCTCAAAACGTGCATTAGAGCTAGCGATTCAATATACGAACCAACGTCAACAATTTAAAACAAAGCTTTCTGATTTCAACCTAACAAAAGAAAAGCTATCGACTATGGCGTCTCAATTATATGCGTCAGAATCATTAAATTATCGTACAGTTGGATTATTTGAAGATCGTCTAAGCCAATTGAGCCCTGAAGAACAAAAGCAAGGGAAAGTCATTGCCAATGCAATTGCAGAATATGCAATTGAATGTTCGATTGCGAAAGTGTTTGGTTCAGAAACATTGGATTATATTGCTGATGAAGCGGTGCAATTACATGGTGGCTATGGCTTTATGGCAGAATATGAGGTAGAGCGCATTTATCGCGACTCTCGAATTAACCGCATTTTCGAAGGAACAAATGAAATTAACCGCATGATTGTGCCTGGCACATTTATGAAAAAAGCATTAAAAGGCGAATTGCCATTATTGCAAGTCGCACAAAATTTACAACAAGAATTGCTGATGATGATGCCAGAAGAAGTAGGTACAGAACCACTAGCACAAGAAAAATACCTTGTAAAAAATGCTAAGAAAATCGCTGTGTTAGCAGCAGGTATGGCAGCACAACGCTACGGTGCGAAGCTTGACCAAGAGCAAGAAGTATTGGTAAATATCGCGAATATCGCAAACCAACTATTTGCTATGGAGTCTGCTGTGTTACGTACAGAAAAAGCGATTGCACGTGAGGGTGCAGAAAAATCACAACAAAAATTACTTTACACGCAAATTTTCTGCCAAGAAGCATTTGCAGAAATTGAGAAAGAGGCAAAAGATACGATTCTTGCTTCAGCTGATGGAGATGCTGCACGGATGACATTGTCAGCGCTTCGCAAACTGACTCGCAACAACCCTTATAACCTTATTGCTAAAAAACGTGAAGCTTCCGTTAAACTTATCGAAGCAGAAAAATTCATCGTATAATACTAGCTATGAACAGACTGTAGATACCTTAATCTACAGTCTTTTTTGGTGCCTGTTTTGGTGACAGGCACTCACACAATTTATAGCTTTGTCTTAAGACTCACTAAGTAATAATCCACGTAGACTCCTGCGGGAACGCATAGATTTAAGTGTCAGGCACTGAAACAATTCTGAATTCCACTGGTGTCAGGCACTCAAACAATTATAATTGTTTCATTTTGGCACATACTAGTTATGATGGTATACTACAGAAAATGATAGTAGAGGAGCCTACAAATATGATTCAATTTATCCATTATCCTAAATGTACAACTTGTAAAAAAGCACAGAAGTGGTTAAACGACAATGGCGTTTCATACGAAGAGGTACACATCGTTGAACAAGCACCTACGAAAGAACAATTAAAGCAATATTGGCAAGCGAGCGGGTTGCCACTGAAGAAGTTTTTTAACACTTCTGGCATGAAATACCGTGAACTTGGATTGAAGGATAAATTGGCGGAAATGCCGGAAGATGAGCAACTTACACTGCTTGCGTCAGATGGTATGCTAATTAAACGACCAATCGTGACAGATGGAAAAAAAGTAACGTTAGGTTTTAAAGAAACAGAATTTGAGCAAGCTTGGAAATAACTGCTTTTATCCTTGTTTTTATGAAAGAAGTATGGCACACTGATAGTGAATATATTACATATTTATGGAGGGGTTTTTGGCATGAGCACACCTAAAGACTTACGTTACTCTGAAGAACATGAATGGGTAAAATTAGAAGATGGTAAAGTACGTATCGGTATTTCTCACTTCGCACAATCAGAACTAGGAGATATCGTTTTCGTTGAGCTTCCACAAGTTGGCGACGAAATTAAAACAGATGATCCATTCGGAAGCGTAGAATCAGTAAAAACTGTTTCTGAACTTTACGCACCAATTTCAGGTACTGTAGTTGAAGTAAATGCAGACTTAGAAGATAGCCCAGAATTCGTAAATGAATCACCATATGAAAAAGCATGGATGATCGTTGTAGAGCCTGCTGATGCATCAGAGATTGAAAACCTTATGACAGCTGAGCAATACGAAAAATTGATTGCAGAATAAACAAGCCTGTAATAGAAAAACGTCGGCAAATTTACCGGCGTTTTTTATTATATAATGCTACAATTTTTCGGCGCAATCTTAGGAATTGCTAGTGCCATGAATTAATGGAAACGCTAAAAAGTTGAGATGCAATAGTATGAAATTCGGTTATTCAAATGTTATGCTGTAGTAGATAACTGTCTAAATGGGGGTGGCGTGATGTTCGAAGGCAAATGTTTAATCGTGGAAGGCCGTTCGGATAAGCTTCAAATTGAACCTATTCTTAGTGAAGATGTTACAATCCTTTGTACAAATGGTACAATTGGTGTGCATCAATTAGAAGAATTACTCGACCCATATGAGGGCTGTGAGCTCTATACATTTTTTGATGCGGATACATCAGGCGATAAACTACGTGCATTAATGGATAGACATTATCCAGAGGCCGAGCATTTACGGACAATGCCAACATATAAAGAAGTAGAAACAACACCGAGGAAAGTGCTAGCGACGATTTTATTGCGTGCTCATTTTTCAATCCATAATGAATATATTTTGTAAGGTTGCGTGAAATCATGGAAGAATGGTCAAAAGAGCAGTGGGAAACGGCTGTACAGTCTGGAGACAAAACTGCCTTTTATTTATATACACCGATGTGCGGAACTTGTGCCGTTGCATCTAAAATGATGAATATCATTGAACAGTTACTGCCAGAGGTAAAAATAGGCAAGGCAAATATCAATTTTTTAGAACAAATAGCTTTTGATTTTCAAATTGAAAGTGTACCTTGTTTACTTGTTAGCGATGGAGGAGAGGTTATTGAAAAGATTTATGCCTTTCAATCCGTACCATTTTTATACGAATTGTTAAAAAAACCAATTGACTGAACTTTGCTAGCGTGGTAAAGTAACAAATATATTAAAAAACTATTAAATATATCGAACTCTTATAAAGAGCGGCGGAGGGACGTGCCCTATGAAGCCCGGCAACCATCACATTTGTGAAAAGGTGCCAAATCACCCAAAGATTTATCTTTGAAAGATGAGAGAACGGTTTAGCGTATAAAGTACGTGACCCCTTCTACTTGTCTTGAGAGAAGGGGTTTTCTATATGAGAAAAGGAGTATTCGCTATGATACAGCTTCAAAATATTACGAAGAAATACAAAACCGCAAATGGCGAATTGATTGCTGTCAAAGATGTAAATCTTTCGATTAACAAAGGTGAAATTTTTGGCATTATCGGCTACAGTGGTGCTGGTAAAAGTACGATGATTCGTTTATTAAACGGTTTAGAAAAACCTACTACAGGTACAGTGAAGGTCAATAATCAAGAATTTTCATCTATTAAGGGGCAAAAGCTCCGTGATGCTAGACAAAAGGTAAGCATGATTTTCCAACATTTTAACTTACTTTGGTCCCGAACAGTGGCAGAAAACATTGCTTTTCCACTAGAAATAGCAGGCGTTTCTAAGCGTGAGCGAGAAGCACGCGTGAAAGAACTAATTGCACTCGTTGGCTTAGAAGGTCGCGATAAAGCGTATCCTTCACAGCTATCAGGTGGTCAAAAGCAACGGGTTGGTATAGCGCGAGCCCTTGCCAATAATCCAGAAGTTTTGTTATGTGACGAAGCTACATCTGCACTTGATCCAGAAACTACAGATGCAATTCTCGATTTACTAGTTGATATTAATGAACGATTAGGCTTAACCATTGTGTTAATTACGCATGAAATGCATGTTATTCGCAAAATTTGTCATCGTGTGGCGGTGATGGAAGCTGGAGAAATTGTAGAGCGCGGTGAAGTATTGCAAGTGTTCCAAGCACCTCAAGCGGCAATTACAAAAAAATTCGTCTCTCAAATTACTGATACGAAGGAAACGCAGGAGACTGTTGCACAGCTTAGAGCGAATTATCCTACAGGGCAATTGGTCAAGCTTGTCTTTGTAGGAGAAAAAACAGAGCAGCCCGTAATATCGCATTTAGTGAAGCAGTTTGATGTAGAAATTAGTATTGTTCATGGTAATATCTCACAAACTAAAAACGGCGCATACGGCACACTTGTTGTGCAGATTGATGGCTCAGAGACAAATGTAGCAGCTGCATTAAATTATTTGAATACAGTTGAAGTACAAACGGAGGTGATTGCAGATGCTAACTAATCTCTTTCCGAATGTCGACTGGGAAAAAATGTGGTCTGCCACATATGAAACACTTTATATGACCACTATCTCAACGGTCATCACGTTCATACTTGGTTTAGCCATTGGTATTATCCTCTTTTTAACGAGCCCGAACCAACTATGGGCAAATAAAATCGTAAACTTTTTAACGGGGTCAATCGTCAATATATTCCGTTCGATACCATTTATCGTGTTAATTATTTTACTAATACCGTTTACAAAGTTTTTACTTGGAACAATCCGTGGAGCAGATGCAGCTTTACCAGCACTTATTATCGGTGCAGCACCATTCTATGCACGAATGGTATTAATTGCACTACGAGAAATTGATAAGGGCGTTATAGAAGCAGCGCGCTCAATGGGTGCAAAAACGTCCACGATTATATGGAAAGTACTAATTCCAGAATCATTACCAGCACTTATTTCTGGGATTACGGTAACGGCTGTTGCCCTTGTTGGCTATACAGCAATGGCTGGTATTATTGGTGCTGGCGGTCTAGGAAACTTAGCCTTTTTAGATGGCTTCCAACGTAATCGCCAAGATGTGACATTAATGGCAACTATTTTGATCTTAGTAGTCGTATTTATTATCCAATGGATTGGCGATATGATTACTTCGAAAACAGACAAACGTTAAAAAGGTTATACCGGTTATTTACCGCTAACATATTATTGTTTGAACAAAATAAAGGGAGTGTAGACAAATGAAGAAGTTATTAGCAGGATTATTTTTATCAGTACTTGTACTAGCTTTAGCAGCTTGTGGTGCTGGTAACAAAGATGAAGCAGGTTCAACAACTGGAGATAAGGCAGACGACAGTGCAAAAACTGAAGAAAAAGTAACATTAAAAATAGGTGCTTCTAACACACCTCACGCAGTTATTTTAGAAAAAGCAAAACCGATTTTAGCTAAAGAAGGCATTGACTTAGAAATCGAAACATACCAAGATTATGTATTACCAAACCAAGATTTAGATTCTGGAACAATTGATGCAAACTATTTCCAACATATCCCTTATTTAAATTTACAAATTAAAGATAATGACTATGATTTTGTAAATGCTGGCGGTGTACACATCGAGCCAATCGGTATTTACTCTAAAAAATATAAATCTCTTGAAGACCTTCCTAAAGGTGCAACAATCTTATTATCTAATTCTGTTTCAGACCATGGTCGTATGCTGTCATTATTAGAAGCAAAAGGCTTAATTAAATTAAAAGATGGTATCGATAAAACTGCAGCTGAAATTAAAGATATTGTAGATAATCCGAAAGACTTTAAATTTGATGCGAATACTGCACCAGAACTACTTGTTCAAATGTTTGAAAACGAAGAAGGCGACGCAGTCCTTATCAACTCAAACTACGCAATCGATAATGGCTTAAACCCAATCAAAGATGCGATTGCTTTAGAAGATAAAGAATCTCCATATGTTAATATTATTGCAGTACGTGCTGGAGATGAAAATAAACCAGAAATTAAAAAATTATTAGAAGTATTAACTTCTAAAGAAATCCAAGACTTCATTCTGGATGAATGGAAAGGCGCAGTAGTACCAGTTAAATAATATGAACTTTTAAAAAGAGTATGTAAGTGAAAACTTACATACTCTTTTTTTATGTAAGGAAAATATCCGTCGTTCAAGGCAATGTCCAATCCGTCTTTTTCGAACATATTTGTGTAAATAACAATAGTAATAAAGTATTTATTATATTAAATGTGAATTATTAACATTGTTCAGTGTTACAATGTGACTTTTATTAATACAGTTAAAAAGAGGTGCGTGAAAAAGTGAACAGTTAGGAAAAGGCCATTTTATTTTAAGCAATCGGAGTGTGACGATATTTTTTCTTTTTTTGAAATAATGCCATCTTTGCATCTGGTTAATTATATTTAGAAAAATAGTGCATGTATTAATTTACCAAAAATGATATAATACTAAAGGATTATATGAAGGTTTTTGGTGAAATCAACTTATTTAAAATAGTTATATATACATTCAATTAAAAATTGTTTAGAATTTGTTTAGTTGAAATTAGTACTATAGGTATGTTGGAAATGTGTACTTATTTTGTGGTGACAAGAGAATAAATTCCTTTTGCACAAAAAAGGATTTATTTGTATTTAATGTTTAAAATTAGGTAAAGGGGTAATTTGTTTATGGGGATTAAAATTGACTCACCAAAGTTAGCTTTATCGAAAAAAATCAAAACGAAACAGGCAAAAATTGGTGTAATCGGACTTGGCTATGTAGGATTACCACTCGCTATAGAAATGGTCAAAAAAGGGTTTCAAGTAATTGGTATTGATAAAAATAACGAAAAAATAGCTAAGCTAACAAATGGAGAAAGTTATATTGCTGATTTATCGGATGCTGTTATCCAAGAGGTCTTAAAAGAAGAGAAGTTGGAAACGACTGCGGATTTTTCAAAGCTTGCAAGTGTAGATGTCATGATTATTTGTGTACCAACTCCAACATCAGCAGATGGTACACCGAATATTTCTTACATTGAAGATGCGTCCAAATCAATCGCACAATATATTTCTGCCAATACACTAGTGATTCTTGAAAGTACGACGTACCCTGGAACGACTGAAGAAATCGTTCAACCAATTTTAGAAAAAAGTAATTATGTGATTGGGCAGGATATCTTTTTAACTTATTCCCCTGAACGTGTTGATCCTGGAAATATTAATTTTACCGTTTCAAATACACCGAAAGTAGTCGGTGGTGTGACAGAAGCATGTTTAGAAATAGCAAAACTATTTTATGAAACGATCATCAATACAAATGTTTTTCCTGTTTCTAACCCAAGGGTTGCAGAGATGGAGAAGTTACTGGAAAATACCTTTCGCCAAATCAATATCGCACTTGTTAATGAGCTGAGCAAAATATGCTACAAAATGAATGTAGATATTTGGGAAGTAATCGAAGCTGCTTCGACAAAACCATATGGATTTATGCCGTTTACACCTGGTCCAGGGGTAGGGGGGCATTGTATCCCTGTTGACCCTAAATATTTATTATGGGCAGGACAGCAACATGGTATTACGGCTTCATTAATTGAGGCGGCAGATAAAATTAATGATTCCATGCCGAGTTTTGTGGTTGAAAGACTGGAAAATTATCTTATTGACCAGAAGAAAGAGCTACGAGCTGGAAAGATTGTTGTTATTGGTGTCACGTATAAGCCAAATATTAATGATTTCCGTGAATCTCCTGCACTTCACGTCATCCAAGAATTATTGGAGAAGCAATATGATGTTATGGTTGTGGACCCATTTATCGAAACTTTTTCAGTCAACCAATACACACTTAATACTGTTGCATTATCAAAACAATTAATCGAAGAAGCAGAAGCTGTATTAATTTTAACGAATCATGCAGAAATTGATTATGGATTGCTCGATCAATATGCTGCACTAATTTTTGATACACGGAATACCCATTTTTTATTTGCCAATAAAAATTATCATAAATTGTAAGGAGAACTGTGTGGAAATGAAAAGACTAAAATTATGTAGTTTACTAGTCGCTTTGTTCATAGCAGGATGTCAATCCGAAACACAAAGTCAAGTTGCACCAGTAGATTCGTCGATTGAAATAAAAGAACATGATGGAACGATGAGCGATATTTTACATCATGCCAATATTCTTACCCCAAAAGTGGCTTTGACTTTTAATGGACTTGCAGATAATGAGACAATGCAAAAGCTTTTAAAGGTATTAGATCAAACGAACATCAAGGCAACGTTTTTTATTGAAGGTATGCGTCTAGCACAAGAACCTGAATTGGTTAAGAACATATTGAGCAAAGGCCATGAAGTAGAAAACGGTACATTAACGTTCCCTGATATGGCAGATATAGATTATGAAGAGACTTATAAAGAAATATATTTAACAAATCAAATTTTTGAAGAGCAATTAGGTTATACACCGAAGTATGTGAGAAGTCGTTCAGGGGACGCAACAGACAATATGCGTTATGCGACAAATGCTCTTAATATGAAAGCTGTTGTAGAGGCATCTGTTAATCCGAAAGATCGTAATATGCAAAGTGCAGAGGAAATAATGACGTATATTCGAAAGTATGTAGATAGTGGTTCAGTCATCCATTTAAATACGTATATTAATCCGGCCGTCATTGATGTTGTCCCGTTACTTGCACAGTTTGGCAAAGAAAAAGGCTTTACATTTTCTACGTTAACGGACGTATTTGAAAACGAATATTTGGTTAAATCATTAGAGGAAATTAAAGGCTACGATGCGATAAAAATAAATCCAGCATATGAAAATGTCCAACCGCATGTCTATTATCGGAAAAATACAACAAAAAAAGAAATTGCTTTATCCTTTGATGACTGGGCAAGTGAGGAACGAACGAAGGAAATTTTAGATGTTTTGGATAATTACAATATTCAATGTACATTTTTCTTAATCGGGAAGGGTGTTGAAAAAAACCCTCAATTAGCACGATTAATTGTAGATCGAGGACACGAAGTAGCGAGTCATTCTTATAATCATGTCGATGTAACAACGATGACACCAGAGGAGTTACAAGAAGATGTATTGAAGGCACACCAAGCACTCACGTATGCCTTACAAGAATCACCGTTATTGTATTTTAGACCAAATCAAGGTGTTATTAATGAGGAGTCTGCTAAAATTATTGCCGCTACTGGCGTTCAAACAATTGCCATGTACGATATTGCATCATTTGATTGGAACTTAGATTATACGGCACAAGATATTTATGATCGGGTTATGACTAGGGCAGCTCCAGGAAAGGTAGTGGTGATGCATATTTTAGACGGTACAAAAACAGTCGAAGCACTGCCATTAATTATTGAACAACTTCAAAAGCAAGGCTATAGTTTTGCAAAAATGTCGACTTGGATTGAAGAAGATTCAAATAAGAAAGTGAATTGATAATCATGAAAACGAAAAAAGAGATTTTAACAATGCCGCGCTCTGATCGACGTATCTTATCCAATATTCCTGACCCTGAAAATGTACGGAGCCTCGTTAATCGTCGAGGGGCTTCGTACCAAACAGAAGGGGATATTGACCCTACAAATGTAAATGAAATTTATCGTTTACAGTTATTAAGTTTGCGTTATGAAACTGCATTTGAAGTGAACATTAAAAGAGCTAGACAAAAAAATCCTTATCAATATTATGCTGAAGATATTTCGGTGACAGGTATCCTTGTTTATACGGATAGTGCAAATAGATTATTAGCTGATGAAATTGTTACGATGCAGTTCACAATACCTGATGGAGCGATGCCTGAGGGTTATGAATCAAAAGTAAAGTTAAAAGCTAAAGTAGTCCGTCAATTTACAAAAGAGATAGATGGAAAAACGAGATACTACTATGCGTTTGAATTTTTAAATCCTTTAAATGAGTATTTAACGAAAAAACGTTGGGGACTTTCAATTTTTGTAGCGAGTTTATTTTTATTTATTGTTTCACTTATCGTTGTATTAATGCGTGCTGAAAGTGTCATCTATTTTAAGTTTAATAAGTTCTTATATTTATATAGTATAATCGCAGCAACATTTCTTCTAAGTAGATATTTGTTTGGTATTTTCTATAAGAATGTGCCAATCAATCCTCAATATGAACCCGGTGTTTCTATTATTATTCCAGTATTTAATGAAGAACAATGGATTCATAGAACCATTTTAAGCTGTATAAATCAATATTACCCTGTGGATAAATTAGAAGTTATTGTCGTAGATGATTACTCTACAGATAGAACAGAGGAAGCCGCCAATAACATGATTGAGCTGATTCATAGGGAAGGTGGGCGTTTTAGAACAGAGGGACGTTTGAAATTTCATAAGCTACCTCAAAATGGGGGGAAGCGTGAAGCGTTAATAGCGGGAGTGCATTTGGCCAAACATGATTTAGTCGTTTTCGTCGATTCAGATAGCTTCTTAGAGCCTCACGCCATTCGAAATTTAGTACAACCTTTCCAAGATCCTAAAATGGGCGGTGTAGCAGGGAGAACAGAAGTAGAAAACAAGTTTACGAATGCTCTAACAAAACTACAAACGGTTCGATATTATATAGCCTTTCGTATAATGAAAGCGGCAGAGTCTTGGTTTGACACCGTAACATGCTTATCGGGGCCACTTGCATGCTATCGTAAAGAGCTTATATTAAAAAATGAAACAGCATGGTTAAATCAAAAGTTTTTAGGGCAACCGGCAACATTTGGTGATGATCGTAGTATGACAAACTATATTTTAAAGACGCATCGCACAGGCTATCAGGACAATGCAGTATGTTC
Organism: Lysinibacillus sp. C5.1; assembly: GCF_016350185.1. Classification (NCBI taxonomy): domain Bacteria; kingdom Bacillati; phylum Bacillota; class Bacilli; order Caryophanales; family Bacillaceae; genus Lysinibacillus; species Lysinibacillus sp. C5.1. The sequence goes on along the minus strand of NZ_CP066226.1, from coordinate 3,675,094 downwards.
TACGATTGTACCTTCAGATACAAAAGTCTTTTTGTCGCAACAAATGCGCTGGAAACGATCATGGTTACGAGAGTCGTTAAGAGCCTTTTTATTTATGTGGAAAAAAGAACCTTTTATGTTTTTGTTCTTCATTATTGGTTTAATTGTACCAATCGCAGCACCAATTGTCGTAGTTTACAATTTAATCTATGTGCCTATTATGCATGGGATATTTCCAACAACATTTTTAATGGGTCTATTGTTAATGGCAATGCTGATGAGCTTGGCTCACCTATTCTTTAGACGAAGTAAGTTGTGGATGTTTGGCTTTATATTTGTCCTTTTCTACGAATTTATTTTACTTTGGCAAATGCCTGTGGCGTGGGTGACATTTTGGAAATCAACTTGGGGTACAAGAGAAACACCTCAAGATGTATTGGCAAGGGAAAAGAAATTGGAAAAACAAAAGATTCGGAAATCCCGATTTTCAATGCTGAAAATAAGAAAAATGGGTGAGAAGGAATGAGTGAAAAAAATGTTGTATTAAATCCAGCTAAAAAAAATCGCAGAAAATTACTTCGTTCTATTGCTCAATTCGTTATCGTTGTATTTTTAGCGGTGATATTAATACGTGTCGTGTTCTTAACAGAAAAAAAAGAAGAGGAAACTGTTCCTCTAATTAATAAAGATGGTTTTATTGCATTATCCTACTTTGGCGTAAGTAGAAATGATTCTCCAAAATACGTGTCCAGAAAGAACTTGGAAAAACAGTTGGAGTTACTTGAAGGGCAAGGTTACAAAACGATTACCCAGCAAGATATATTAGATTTTTATGAAAAGAAAAAACCTCTACCAGAGAAAGCGTTGTTTTTATCATTTGAAGATGGACGCACAGACTCAAGTATTTTCGCTCAAAACATTATGGAAGAGTTGAATTATAAAGCAACCATGTTTACGTATGCCAATAAAATGGATACGAGAGACAATAAATTTTTAAAACCTAAAGATTTATTACTGATGCAAAAAAGTGGGTTTTGGGAATTAGGTTCCAATGGATACCGTCTGACGTATATTAATATTTATAATGATCAAGGACAGTCATTAGGCATGATTGACGAGAATGATGTGCCAAATAAAACGACAATCGAATATTATAATCACTATTTAATGGACTTTATTCGCAATCAGTTTATGATTCCGAGTGAAACGCGGAAAGAAATGGAGACGCGAATTAAAAAGGATTATAAATTAATGCACGATATTTATGAAGAAAAGTTAGATGAAGTGCCAAAGGCGTATGCCATTATGCATGCCAATGCACTTTACAATAATATGGACCCTTTAGTAGAGAGTATTAACGATACCGAAATTAAAAATACATTTCGTATGCATTTCAATTTAGAGCTAGGTGCCTATAATAACAAAGATGCAGATCTCTATAACTTAAGTCGATTACAAGTATCTCCATATTGGTCAACAAACCATGTGATGATGAAAATCCGCCAAGCGAGTAAACAAAATGTAGCATTTGAAGTAGGGGATGCGCAACAAGCAAAAAAATGGTCCATTATTAATGGAGCCGCAGAATTTAAAAATAATGAAATCATTATAACGTCTGCACCATCCAGTGAAGGGCGCATTATTTTAAAGGATGCCTTGCCTAATCAATATAATGTCAATTTTGCTTTTAAAGGAAATGTAGTAGGGCAGCAATCTCTATATTTGAACTATGATGAAAAAAGCAATAGCTATATACGCATTGCATTAATAGACAATGAGATCGTTGTGTCAGAAAAATTGCCTGGAGCAAGTGTTGTTGAAAAGGAACGCTTGCAGTTAAATGATATTAAGTGGGATGAAGAACAATACGCATTTAATAAAGCAACTGTCTATAACTATCAAGATACACAAAAAGGTTCGAGAATTGATGAAGATGAATATCCACGAAATTTAACACAAAAAAGAGTATTTAATATCGCTGTGAATAAAGATAAAATAGAGATAAATGTCGACGATGTATTATCGAAGACAATAAAGGTAAATCCAGTTATTAATGGGACTCAATCAATAGGAATCGGAGCAATGTATAGTAAAAAAGATACGACACATGAACAGTATGCAGATGATATTTACGATACATTGATCGATGATCTATTAATAACAGATGGAAACAAGACGACACTCTTTTCAAATCAATATACGAATTTTGATAAAGTAAAGTATAAAACAACGACATTGTTTAATAACGTTGTAGACTTCTTTATTGAAACCTTCTAAACCGAGGGAAGTTAGATTCACGTGAGAAAATTTATTTGGTTTATCTGTATGGCACTACTAATTATCACAGCATGTAGTAATAGCAAAGAAGTTCCGGTTGAAGCAAAGGAAGAGCTAAAAAATAAAAAATAAGTTGCAATTATCTATTTGGTTGCCCGAATGGCAAAAAAAATCAGCAATAGAAGACGTGAAAAATTCACAGCAGGGTTTACAGGATATTCGTGTATTTGGCGCTTATTTCAACAGTAAAGATCAATTATTATTAACAGATAATGCGGTAGAGATGTTGCAACAAACACAGCAACAATTTCATGCCACACATTTTGTGATGCTTACGTTAATCAATGACTATGTTACAGATAACGCCCCATCAGTTCAGAAGGATAGTAAGTTATTACATCGCCTGCTCCAAGATACTTCAACGAGGCAAAAGCATATCGATAATATATTGCAAATTATTGAGCAATATCAGGTCAAGGGAATAGAAATTGATTATGAAAAGGTAGCGAAAGAGGATCTTCCAAAATATATACTTTTTTTAGAAGAGCTTTATCAACAGTTATCCAAAAAAAATATCACACTAAATGTTGTATTAGAACCGCGTTTTCCATTCGATATGAAATTGCCCGATGGCCCAAAGTATACTGTTATGGCGTACAATGTCCATGGTTATCATAGTGGACCTGGAGCAAAAGCAACATTCTCATTTTTAGATGACTTACTAAAAAAAATACAAAAGTCGAATCAAAACTAGCCATTGCTTTTGCAACGGGTGGATTTAAATGGCTGCACAAGGGAAAGCAGTTGCTTTAACGGAAATTGAGGCAGAGCAACTTCTCGCCAAAACGAAAGTAAAGAAACAACGAGATCAAGCAAGCGGAGCTGCCTACTTCACTTATTCTGATGACAATAATGTACGTCATGAGGTATGGTATGCGGATCAAGAGACACTTGAAAAATGGATTAGCTATGTCCAACAAAAAAGCTACCATGAGGTAGTATTATGGCGCGCTGGCGGTTTAAGTTCAGATACATTAAAGTGGATTGACAAGCAATCTATCAAATGAAGGAAGGATAGATAAGTCAATTAAACGTATTTTTTACTGTAGTTTGAAATAGCGAAAAGCTATATAATGATTAAATATGACAAGCCCCACCATTTAACTTTTTGTGGCGAGCATCGAGCATCTTCCATATGGCATGTGCCATATGGAGGGGGCTTGTCTGACTCGCTTTCCTATAAAAGTTTATTTGGTGGGGTTTACCTTGTTTATCAATAATTATGTACGGTTAGTACAAGGTTTATTTTGTTCCTATCGGGCACTAAACAAGTAAGGCTTTGAATTATTTCGAGGAGAGCTACAAGGAGGTAGGAATAATGAATGAAGTAATTTTCGCAAAAGATATAATGCTAGAACAAGATGTTAAAAAATATTTTGAAATTATGCTTGAAAGTGCTATTCGTTCACATATGACGATTACCACAATTTTTTTAAAGTGTGTACACAGTAGCTCTTCAGAAGTAAATCAAAGCAATGTAAATGCTCAAATTACTGATTTTTTAACGGAAAATATTCGGAAGACGGATTTACTCTTCCAATTGGCAGATGGAGAGCATTGGGGCATTATTTTTTTACAAAGTAGCGATGTTGAAGCGAATGCATTTTTAAAAAGAATCTTTTATTTACTAAAGAAAGATACAACGCTAGAAAGTCACGTTGCCTTAAAAGCTTCTATAACAGAAATACGTAATAATCAGATTAACTTTGAAATACTAGTAGAAAAAAATAAAGCATTACTGGCTGATAGCAATCAACAGCAATGGTGGATTGAACAGATAGAGGATTATCGTTTACAATCCATTGAACTTGTAAAAGTGAGTATTATTGAACAAAATGCTATTTTTAGAAAAGTGTTAGAAACGACTTTAAATTCCATGGATATCGCTAATTTTACTTTTGATGTCACTGCATATGAAGATGGTTATAGTTTTTTACAATCTAATACTTATCAATCCGGGCATTTGCATTTAATTATTATGAATGATATTTTACCGCGCAATAATGGCTTAGAAATTTTACACAGCTTACGAACAATGCCGAACGAAAAGCGATTCCTCATTTACATGATGTCTGAACGTAACTCAGAGATCGCCGCACTCAATGCATATGAAGGTGGCGTAGATGAATTTATAGTTAAACCGTTTAACTTACGCTTATTAGAAGCAAAAATTAAACGAACTTTTGCGAGGTATTGGCAATGATAGACTTATCGCTTGATTTTCTTTTATCCGTAATAGCTATACTGTTCATCGTTCTGTGCGGCTTCATGATGTATATATTTTATCAACGTCAAAGTGAAGTGCGTTTTAAAAATCGAGAGATATCTATTTAAAAGACTACTCACAGCTTTGGTATGAATATCTTTTTAATAATGAAATTTTTTCAGTGGTGCTTATACCACGTGGCAAGCCGCAAGTTCAGGCAATCGAAATGATTTTTTCATCCTATTTAAAGAACATTACGAATGATGATATGAGATGGAAAATGAAGAATTTTTCCAATCAGTATTTAAAGATATTTTATGAAAATGATTTAATGAATAAACGTTGGAGCATTCGCATGAACGCATTATATCGTATCGCCGATTTGCAGCTCGATGAATTGCTCGATGCTAGTAAAAAATTAGAGACAACGAAATACTCTAAGGAAGAGTTTTTTCAATTGCTTAAAATATATTCTTTATTTCAGCCAGAATTATTTATTCAAAAAATAAAGGCCCCCAATGCAAATTACTCTGAAAGTGAATATAGAAGATTATTCGTTTTATTAGAGGAAGATATATTTATGCGATTTTTTGATGAGTTTACGAGCTGGTCAATGAGCATTCAATTTGCTGTAATCGATACGGCTGCGGCCAAAAAAAATATGCAATATATTGAGAAATTAGAGCAATTATTAACGAATGAAAATGATGAAATTAAAATACGCGCGCTAAAGGGCCTGTTTGAAATTGGTGTAATTGAAAATATCAATCCGTATATTCCTTTCGTAACGTCACATTTATGGGAAGTACGCTTAATGGTAGGGAAGATATTTAAATATGTCCCCTTGTCCTATTCTTATCCCTATTTAGAACAGCTTCTTCAAGATGAAAATTGGTGGGTTCGGTCTCAAGCTGCGAAGACGATTGCTGAAGATCGTGACGGATTAGAGAAATTAAAAGAGTTTATTTCATATTCTACTGATCATTATGCAGTGGAGATGGCACAAGAAACAATAATGAGAAAGCAGGGAACGAGATGAAAATTTTACATTACTCCATGTTGTTTTTTGGCGGCGTAATTGTATTTTATATGCTGTTTGTTATTGTTTCATATTGCACCATGTTAATTATCGCAATGCTTGATTTGCGTAAGCGATATCGTTTAGACCCTTCGGAGTATGATGATGCGCATATAGATGCCTTTTATTCCAAGCCTGTGTCCTTACTAGTTCCTGCCTATAATGAAGAAGTAGGGGTAGTAGATACCGTCTATTCATTGCTTAATTTACGTTATCCGCAAACAGAAATTATTATTATTAATGATGGTTCCACTGACAATACTCTACAAACGGTCATTAAGCACTTTCAGATGAAACCTGTAAATAAAATTATAAAAACAAATATTCATACGAAGCAAGTTATCCAAATTTATGAATCAGAAATTTATATGAATTGTATATTGGTAGATAAAGTGAATGGCGGCAAGGCTGATGCATTGAATGTTGGTATCAACGTATCACAATATCCGTATTTTTGTTCCATTGATGGGGATTCCATTTTAGATGAAAAAGCATTGCTTCGTGTAATGAAGCCGATTGTTTTATCTGATGGAGAAGTGATTGCAGCTGGGGGCAATATACGTATCGCCAACGGAGCGAAAATGCAACTTGGCTCGATTTATGATATGCGATTACCTAGTAATTATTTAGTTATCATGCAAATAATTGAATATTTGCGAGCCTTTTTAATGGGGCGAATTGCATTAAGTAAATTTAATCTTGTGTTGATTATTTCAGGTGCATTTAGTGTCTTTTCAAAAAAATGGGCTGTTGAAGCAGGCGGCTATTCGACCAATATTATTGGTGAAGACATGGAGCTCGTTGTCAATATTCATCGACTTATTAAAGAGAAAAAAGAAAATAAACGAATTGAATTTGTGCCAGACCCTGTCTGTTGGACAGAAGCGCCGCATACATTAAGTGTTTTGCGAAATCAGCGCAGACGTTGGCACCAAGGGATGTTTGAAAGTCTTTGGAAACATAAGAAAATGACGTTAAATCCACGATACGGTTTGATTGGTATGGTGTCGTTTCCGTATTTTTGGCTTGTGGAATGTTTAGGACCTGTTGTAGAACTAGGTGGCTATATCTATATTATTATCGCGTTTTTCTTAGGGCAAATTTATTATGAAATGGCGATTTTGTTATTATTGCTTTTTGTTATTTATGGTATTATTTTTTCCATTGCTTCCGAATTATTTGAGGCTTGGAGCATGAATACGTATCCAAGAAAGAGAGACTTGTTACGTATGATTACTTTAGCGTTTACTGAAATTTTTTGGTATCGCCCACTTACACTACTATGGCGTTGTGAAGGATTAATTCGATTTGTACGTAGAAAGAGTGAATGGGGAAATATGAAGCGTGTCGGGATTGCTGAAAAGGAGAAAAGTGTATGAAGCGAATATATATAGGAATTATCATTACATTAATGCTCATTATTACTCCGATTATTATTTGGTACTTGGATGATAATACCCCGCTTAACGTAGCTATTTTAGATAAAACAGTTCCAAATGAAACATATCGCGAACATCTCGGCGTGAATTGGTTTTTAAATCATTACAAGTATACGATGGACAATCAGCCTTATGATTTAGTGGACAGTTATTTCGGTACGCAACCAGATGACAAATTAAAAAGTGTAACGGAAAAAAAATTCCCAACAGACTACAGTAACTATGATGTGATTTATTTAGCAGATACGTATGGTGTGTATAAAGATGATTTAGGACAAGAAAAAAGGCTAGGACAGCGCTCAGAAAAAATTGTCGGTGGTTTAGAGATGGAAGAATGGCAGTCCATTGTATCTCGACTAGCTAGTAATAAAAAAAGTATGTTAATAGCCGAGTACAATACATTTGCTTCGCCAACAACAGAAGCTGTTCGAAAAGAGCTTCAAGATTATTTGGGAATTTCATGGTCAGGATGGATTGGGCGTTATTTCGATGAGCTCGATTATCATAAAAATTTAGAAATACCACAATGGATCGTAGATGAATACGGAGACGATTGGTCCTATAAAGGCGGAGGATTTATCGTATTTAATGAAATTACAGAAAAGCTCGTAGTATTAGAGTTGGACAAACATATTAAAACGGCAGGGATTGAGCTTCAATTTACGGAAGCGGGTAAGCAATTTTTTAATACCTCTAGCAGTGCAAAATATGAGTATTGGTTTGATATTATTACGCCGAAATATGCTGAAGATGCATTAGCCAACTATAAGTGGGATTTAACGAAAGAAGGGTCAAAGTTATTAGAAGACAATCATATTCCACAACAATTTGCAGCGATTGTCTCGCAGGATAAACGTTATACAACGAGCTATTATTTTGCAGGAGACTTCAATGATATGGGGCGTTTACCTACGCTATCTAAAGTCAAAGGTTTACCTACTCTTTATAAATATGCTGAGAAGTTTGCTGACAGCTCTTTTTATTGGTCTATTTACATACCAGTTATGCACAAAGTATTTGAGACATTTGAGAAAAAAGAAGTGCAAGCAACAAATCATGCAAACAAATTAAACTATAATGCACGTGTTCAAGGTGAAACGTTTGAAGTGTTACAAGATGGAAAATGGGAGCCGATAACATTCAAAGGTGTCAATATTGGTATGGGGAAACCAGGTGCATTTCCTGGGGAAGCAGCAATCACTGAAGAAGAGTATTATCGTTGGTTTAATCAAATTGCAGCTATGAATGCGAATACGATACGGGTATATACATTACACCCGCCAGGCTTCTATCGAGCGCTGGCAAAGTACAACGAAGAAAATCCTAATAAGCCACTATACGTTTTACATGGTGTTTGGATTAATGAAGAAGGCTTATCACAATCACTTGATGCTTATGATGCAACTACGTTAAAGGATTTTCAACATGAAATGAAGCGCATGGTTGATGTTATTCACGGTAATATTTATGTGAAGCCTGTAACGGGACATGCATCCGGCTTATACGATGTAGATGTTTCAAAATATGTAATTGGTTGGGTGCTTGGGATTGAGTGGTATCCACATATGGTCGTCGGAACAAATGAAAAGCATGCTAATTTAGGGCAATATAATGGAACATATTTCGAAACGAAAAATGCGACACCTTTTGAGCATTGGCTTGCTGAGCAGATGGACATGATTACAGTTTATGAGAAAGAAAAATACAATTGGATGCGACCGATGAGTTTTACCAACTGGGTAACAACAGATTTACTAGAGCATCCATCCGAACCATCAGAAGATGAAGATTTAGTAGGCGTTAACCCGAATGTCATCTTTACAAAAGGGGAAATGCAAACACCAGGACAATTTGCTTCATATCATGTCTATCCTTATTACCCAGATTTCTTTAATTTCGATAAAGATTATTTAAATTATGTAGATTTCCGTGGTCAAAAAAATAGTTATGCAGGCTATTTAAATGAATTGCATAAGGCGCATACAATGCCTGTACTTATCGCGGAATTCGGCATTCCAGCATCGCGTGGAATGACACATGAAAATGTCTACGGTTGGAATCAGGGGCACATGTCTGAAAAGAAACAAGGTGAAACATTGCAGCATTTGTATGAAGATATCATGCATGAAGGCTTGCTTGGTGGGCTTGTATTTACATGGCAGGATGAGTGGTTTAAACGGACGTGGAATACAATGGATTACGACGACCCGAATCGTCGACCGTTTTGGTCCAATGCTCAAACCAATGAACAGCAATTCGGTCTAATGAGCTTTGATCGAAATAAAGTAAAAGTGGATGGAAAGCTAAATGATTGGGAAGAAGGGACACAATTATATAAAACTTCGCCTTCTAGCTCGACTGATTTTGCTGTGGATTACGATGAAAAGTATGTGTATATGAAGTTGAAGAGTGATGAGATAAAAACAGCATCACCACGTATTTTACTAGACGTAGTACCAGAGCAAGGCAATACATCTGCAACAACTATTAAAAATATAACATTTTCAAATGGTGTTGACTTTATTGTTGAGTTAAATAAAAATAGCGATTCGCGAGTTGTCATTGATGAATACTACGATTTCTATGATTATTTCTATGGACATCGATTAAGCATGATTCCTCCACGCATGAAAGCAGCGGTTAAAAATAGTGGCAAGTTTGCGCCGATTTATTATGTTTTAAATAAACAACTGTACTTACCAGAACAAAAAAAGACGACAGACTTTAGCTTTTATGAAACAGGTAAATTGCTACAAGGAAATGCAAATCCTGAAGCGTCTAACTATAATTCACTCGTTGACTACACATGGACAGATGATAATGTGATTGAGCTACGAATACCTTGGCTTCTGCTACAATCCAAAGATCCAAGTCAGCGAGAGTTTATGGGAGATTTATATGCAAATGGTGAAACAGCGTCAGTTAAAGTGGATAATATTTTTGTTGGTGTAGTATTTGTCGATGAAGAAGGAAAAGTAGTCCAATCTTTACCGAAGTCTACGAATAATGTATTGCCAGCATTGGATTCATATAGTTGGGATACTTGGCAACAACCGAAGTACAATGAACGCTTAAAACAATCTTATTATATTTTACAAAAAGTATTTAAGGACGATTAACGCATACACTTGAAGCATTGGATAAACAGAAAAAGTGGCTGGGACATAACTAAAAAAATTAAGAAACAGACGAAAGATGTTCATAATTTTTTGCTGTATGGAGACTTTAGCTATTCTTGCTTTTGCAATAAAAAAAATTAGAAGTGTTCACTAGTTGTTGGTAGCGAAGGCGGTGACTCCTGCGGGACAGCACACAATGTAAGACGCGGGCATTCCGCGCGTTAGCGAGGGTTGCGGCTTACGGTGCTGAGCGGAAAGCACCGTCGTAGCGGACAACAACGGCATAGCAAAAAAGTGTTAGATTGATGGCAGTCAATCTAACACTTTTTCTCTTTTGTCTCAGCCACTTTTTTTACTGTGAATGTTGTTGTCGCACCGTCGTCGGACGCATCTCAATTGTTTAGGTCATTGAAACTGTGAAAGTCGAGAATAGAAATTAGTTACGAACTCTAAAAATATTTTTTCAGATGGAGCGATTTCACGATTTATCGGTGAAATAATGCCAACAGTTCTTGGTATTGTAGGTGATTCAATGGGTACCTTAATCGTGAAGCGGGCAGCTGAATCATATAGGGAGCTTTCAGGAAGTAAGCTAACGCCAATTCCAGCTGCAACTAGACCTTTTAAGGCATCTAAGTCTTCACCTTCCGAGATTACATTCGGTAAAAAGCCAGCAGCACGACAAGCGTCCATTGCAACTTTATGCAATATATAGCCATCTGGAAATAGAACGAAAAGGTCATTACGTAAGTCTGCCAGTTGAATGCTTTCTCGTTTAGCTAATGGATGGTTTGCTGGCAATAAGGCTGCAATGTTTTCTGTAAATAGTATAGTTGATTGGATTGCCTCGTCCTTTGGGGGAAGCGGTCCTAAAAATGCTAAATTTAACTCACGGTTTTTAACAGCATCAATTAAAAATCGATAGGAGCCCTGACGCAATTGGAATTGCAAATCTGGGTATTCGCGCTTAAAGGCTGAAATAACAGTCGGTAGCACATAGCTTGCTAGGCTTGTAGGAAAGCCTATCTTAATAGTACCTTTTGCAGGGTCTAAATATTCCTCTACCTGCTTCGCTGCAAAGTCTATGGCTTTTAAAGCAGTAATCGTATGTTCGAGAAAAGTTTTTCCGATCGGTGTTAATTTTACATTTCGACCGACGCGTTCAAAAAGTGGTGTGCCTAATTCGTCCTCTAAATTAGCAATTTGACGACTTATTGCTGACTGAGCAACATGAAGATGTTCAGCAGCTTCTGAAATATGTTCCCGTTCTGCAACCTCCACAAAATAACGTAATTGACGTAACTCCACTGGATATTCACCTCTATTAATCGAAAAATCCGATTGATTATACTTTAATTATATAATATTTAGTATATAAATAGTCTGAAAAAATAGCGTAGTGCGAAATAAAAATATGATAAATTACAGAAAAGACAATTGAAATTGAAAGATTTAACACAATCTTTTAATGATTATATTAAAAAAGGGAAATTACACTTATTCTGTTAGTAATTTGAGAGTTGGGTCTTGTAAGATGTATATGAGGTGGAAATTTATGATAAAGAAAGGGATTAGCTGGATACTAATTCTACTGGCCATTACAATGTTAGCCGGTTTAACATTTAACGATCAAGATACGAGCAATACAGATCTGCAAGCAAAAGATGGCATATTAGATCTAACGGGTATTTCTAAAAATGAAAAAGTAGTTGCCTTGTCAGGTGAATGGAAGTTTGTTGGAAATGAATATGTAAAGCCAACCGATATTCTGCAAAATGCAAAGGTGGAAATTGTGCCGGGGCCTTGGAAAGAAAACGTCCAATATGGTACTTATCAGCTTCAAGTTACATTGCCTGCCCATTTCGATAAACTAGGCATCCGTGTAAGAAATATTTGGTCTGCACATCGCCTCTTTATCAACGGAGAAGAGTTTGCTTCTTACGGAACGCTTGGAACGCAAAAGGAAGGGGCAGTACCGAGTAATCCAGTGTATGAAATCTATTTTAAGCCTAAAACAAAATCACTGACCATTACATTGCAAGTAGCAGATTTCTATAATGCACGGCATGGCGTCATTTTTCCAATTGATCTTGGTGATGCAGAAACGATTGCTCACGATGTTGTAAAGGATGTTAATTTAGAGAAAACGACAATCATTATCTTATTTATTTTTTCGATTTTTCATTTTAGCTTGTACTTATTAAGGACGAAAGATCGAGCTTTTTTCTACAGTGCTCTGTACTTTTTCACATTGGCATTATTAGTATCTACAAGGGGTGAACGGACGCTTATTCGGGAGTACCCTGCCATCTCCTTCGAATGGTATTTTCGATTACAAGATTTTATTACGTATATCAATGCCGTTACGTTATTCTTTTTCTTTGTCTATACTGTTGAAACGCTAGTGAAGCGTCGAACAGCTATTACGTTGGCGATGCCGCTAATCTTATACGGAGTAGGAACGCTACTCTTTCCTGCAAGGTCATTATCATTTTTACAATATTTCTTCTTTGGATACATAAATGTTTTGGCTTTAATAATAATTGGGAGATTGGTCCACTTACTTATCACTAAAAGTACGAAAATACCTAGAAATGAACTAATGATTTTAAGTGCCTCGATGTTTTCACTACTTATCTTTTCGATAAGTGGCACAGTCGATCAGCTTTTTTTCTCTGGCAAAAATGTTCTTAATCGCGGTGGATTACTATTTTTTATTCTAGGTATGAACGTCTTTCTCGCAATGCGTCTTATTAATCGAACGACGGAAGCGGAAGTTTTTAGCGAAAGATTGGAAAAGGCTACAATAGGTAAAGATTCTTTTTTAGAAGTTACAACAAAAGAACTCGAACAACCTCTTTATCATGCACTGAACGTCACAAAATCATTATCAGCACATCGAACTTTAATAGAGCATCAATTACTTGAGCAACAACTTGAACGTTTACTTTATTTAGTAAATGACTTAAAGGATTTTACAAGAATCCGTTTCCAAGATTTTCACATTGAAGTTCATCCGGTAAATGTGCAAATGATTTTTCAGCATGTCGTTAAAATGCATGAACGTACGATGGAAAAAGCAAATATCCGATTTTATACGCATGCAGATAGTCAATTGCTAATACAAGCAGATGAGCAAAGAATTAGTCAAATAGTTTATCGTGTGGTGGAAACAGCCATTGCTCACGCGGTCAATGGAGAAGTCGTTCTAACGATTATGCATCTTGATGCAGATGTAAGAATAGTCGTTGAAGGAACTGGACCTGACGTTATCAAGCAAATCGCTGCAGACGAAACGGGCCAATCAATCGGAAAAGCAATAATTGAACAAATGGGTGGCAGCTATTCGGTAGATATTTTACATAATGGCATAAGGTTTTTAATCACATTGCCTTTTGGGGGATATGAGAAAAAACAACACAATAAAACCGATTATGTTCTGCCGTTACCCCTTCCAACACTAAATGATAATTTACCAAATTTATTGATTGTGGAGGATGATGTTATACATGCAGAAGTATTGCGAAGTTTGCTTCAGAATCATTACGCAATATCTTTAGCGCATAGTGCTGAAGAAGCGCTTTACACTATTCAGCATAAAAAACCGGATTATTTATTAATCGACGAAGTGATGCCGGTGATGGATGGCTTAGTGTTAACCAAACAAATAAGAACTCAATATAGCTATATTGATTTACCGATTATCATGCTAGTAGCTAATGAATATCCTACGAATATTTCACTTGTACTTGAATCAGGCGCTAACGATTACATTCGAAAGCCTGCATCCAAGGAATCATTATTGGCACGACTCTCTGCTATTTCTTTAACGAAAGAAGCGATGACGAATGCTATTGAGCATGAAATGAACTTTTTACAAGCGCAGATTAAGCCACACTTTTTATATAATGCACTTAGTAGTATTATTTCCTTCTGTTATACAGATGGAGAACGTGCAGGCCATTTATTAACCATGTTGTCTACGTATTTACGATATATTTTTGATTCTGGAAAAGAAGGACATCGAGCAACGCTTGAAAAAGAACTAGAAATCATTCAGGCTTATGTTGAAGTTGAACAAGCTCGTTTTGGTAGTAGATTAAGCGTTGTAATTGAAATTGATGAATCAATTGATACAGCAAAAGTTGAGGTGCCTAGCCTGCTTATACAGCCTCTTGTCGAAAATGCGATTCGTCATGGAATTTTTGAAAAAGAAGGAAATGGCTGTGTAATTGTGAAAATAGAAAAAGAAGAAAATTTCCTTGTAGTTCAAATTATCGACGATGGCGTTGGGATGACGGCAGAACAAGTAGCCGCTTTAACAATGGGGAAAAATATCAGTTCTAATGGAATTGGTTTTACGAACGTATTACGCCGTGTTAAAGAGTTACCAAAAGCTTCGCTCATGATTCAATCTAAATTGGATGAAGGAACTACAATGATTTTAAAACAACCTTTAAAGGAGCATGCCAATGTGGAAAATTATTATGGTAGAAGATGAAGAACCTATTCTAAACTTGCATAAGCGTTTACTGGAGAAGAGTGGTCTTTTTAAGGTTATTGCATCTTATACTTCGCCCATAGAAGCAGCTAAAGAGCTTTCAACAATTCAGGCAGATGCGATTCTGTTGGATATCGAAATGCCTAAAATAAATGGCTTAGAGCTTGCGTTAAAGCTAGTAGAGGAAGGAATTGATGTACCAATCATTTTTTCGACAGCTTATACGAAGTATGCAGTAGATGCTTTCCGCGTACAGGCGCTTGATTATGTCTTAAAACCGATGACACCGAATACGGTACTGCAATTAGATGAACGACTTGCAAAATATTATGGTCGTCAGAAACAACACAATATTGCCAAGCTTGAAGTTCGCCTTCGAGGTGAAGCAGGAACTCGTATGAACGGTCAAGCGATTAAATGGCGCACAAAGGTAACAGAAGAACTGTTTTACTATTTGCTGTTGAATGAAGGAGTAGTCGTTTCTAAATATCGTATTTTAGATGATATTTGGCCAAATCTTGATGAGCGAAAGGCACTAGCGAACCTTTATAATACGATTTATCGCTTGCGCCAGCTATTTAATGAATTAGAAGTGCCAATTCAAATTGAACGTATCAATGATGGCTATGAGTTAAAAACAAATAATGCCGTTGTGGTGCAAATGCCTAATGAGCCTGATTCATTCCTTCTTGAATCAAAGGGCTATTTATGGGCTTATAAAATAAGCTGAATTATATTTTTAAAAAATAGTAAAGAAGAGAGCTTAAGACAAAAGCGTTAGATTGACCTGCTAGCAATCTAACGCTTTTTTTCTATGTTGCTAATGTCCGTTACAACGGCTATGCGCATGCACTAAGAATGCACCCCGTTATATGCCACGCTTTGTTGCATCTTCATTTCTAAGTTGTTCCTACTATAGCCATGTCCTTTGCCACAACTCGTATGCTCTTTACATTGGTAAAATAATTGCAAAGGAAGGAATCACTAGGTTTTCCATTCATTGAACCTAGCTAAAAGTTACGAACAGGTTTATTCTTGTTTTTTATATTTACATACAAAGTTTTATGGAGACTTCTGCTGAAAGCAATTTAAATTTTCATCATACAGTAAAAAAGTGTAAATCTGCTTGACGTGTTTATTATGCTAGTACTCTATAATTTTATTTCTTGAAGTGATTCCATTCGAATGAAATAGGATATAGTATAGATAGGGTTGTTTGTGCGTATTTGTCACAAAACCGTTACAATTAACGCTCTATGCGAGGTTTCCACTATGTAGCTAGATGAAATCTATTCTCAATTAGAGATATTTCATTGAAAATAAACTTTGTTGATTCTCATTGTCAGTTTCGATTTCCAATAATCTGAAAATGCTTACAAAGTCTTTATATTTCACGATTTCATCATTGAAAAGTGAAAGTGGTCAAAATGGTTTGCATAGAGAACGATTTTCAGTTAAGATTAGAATGATAATAATTAAGGAATGGTTGCCCATTCATAGAACACATTATGGAGGTATTTTCATGTCAACTTTAGTAATTAAAGATCTTCACGTTGAAATCGACGGGAAAGAGATTTTAAAAGGCGTAAACCTTACAATTAATACAAATGAAATCCATGCAATTATGGGACCAAACGGAACTGGTAAATCAACACTAGCTTCTGCAATTATGGGACACCCTAAATACGAAGTTACTTCTGGTACAGTTGAACTTGATGGTGAAAACGTACTTGAAATGGAAGTTGATGAGCGTGCACAAGCAGGTTTATTCCTTGCGATGCAATACCCATCAGAAATCGCTGGTGTGACGAACGCTGATTTCTTACGTTCAGCTATTAATGCACGTCGTGAAGAAGGCGACGAAATTTCACTAATGAAATTTATTCGTGAATTAGATAAAAATATGGAATTCCTTGAAATGCATGAAGACATGGCGCAACGTTATTTAAATGAAGGTTTCTCTGGCGGTGAGAAAAAACGTAACGAGATTCTTCAATTAATGATGATTAAACCAACTTTTGCTATTTTAGATGAAATTGACTCTGGTCTTGATATTGATGCACTTAAAGTTGTGTCAAAAGGTATCAATGCAATGCGTGGCGAAGGCTTCGGATGCTTAATGATTACGCACTATCAACGTCTACTAAACTACATCACACCAGATCACGTACACGTAATGATGCAAGGTCGTGTTGTAAAATCAGGCGGCGAAGAATTAGCTCAACGTTTAGAAGCAGAAGGTTACGATTGGATTAAAAAAGAACTAGGAATCGAAGAAGAAACAGAAGAACAAGAAGCATAAGAAGGAGGACGAACTAGCATGACAGTGGAACTTAACTTGCCTGTAACAGTACAGGACGTGCGCTCGTTCTCAGAAGCGAATGGTGAGCCAACTTGGTTTGCAGAGCTTCGTACGGCAGCACTAGACAAAGCAGCTGGTTTAGATATGCCAAAACCAGATAGAACAAATATTACAAAATGGGATTTTATGAATTTCCCAACTCACACAGTTGTCAGTGAAGAATTAACTTCATTAGATGAATTACCAGAAGAGGCAAGAGGGTTAATTAATCTTGAGTCTCAAGAAAACTTATATATTCAGCGTAACAACACACCAGCGTTTATTAAAACGTCACAGGAGCTTGCTGACAAAGGCGTTATTTTTACAGATATGTTAACAGCTGTACGTGAACATGGTGAGCTTGTACAAAAGTATTTCATGACTGAAGCAGTAAAAGTCGATGAACATAAATTAACTGCACTTCATGCAGCACTTGTAAATGGTGGCGTATTTGTTTACGTACCGAAAAATGTCGTTATTGAGCAACCGTTACAAGTAGTATTTTTAAATGATAATGCCGAAGCTTCTCTATATAACCATGTATTAGTTGTTGCTGAAGCCAATGCAGCTGTCACATACGTAGAAACATATATTTCTACAGTTGAAGAAGCGAAAGGTCAGGCAAATATTATTTCCGAAGTCATTGTACAAGATAACGCGCAAGTAATTTACGGTGCGGTTGATGTACTGGCTAAAGGTTATACTACTTATGTAAATCGTCGTGCTCGCTTAGCGCGTGATGCAAAAGTAGACTGGGCACTAGGTTTAATGAATGATTCAGATACAATCTCTGAAAACATTACACACCTTATCGGTGATGGTTCTCATGCAGATACAAAAACAGTTGTAGTTGGTCGCGGAGAGCAAAAGCTAAACTTTACTACAGAAGTTCGTCACTGGGGTAAAAACTCAAATGGTCACATCTTGAAACACGGTGTGATGAAAGATGCAGCACAGTCAATCTTTAATGGTATTGGTTACATTGAACACGGTGCTACAAAAGCGGATGCACAGCAAGAATCACGTGTGCTAATGCTTTCTGAAAAAGCACGTGGCGATGCGAACCCAATTCTTTTAATTGACGAAGATGATGTAACAGCAGGACACGCAGCATCTGTAGGACGAGTAGATCCACTACAACTTTATTACTTAATGAGTCGTGGTATCTCGAAAGCAGAAGCAGAGCGCCTTGTTATCCATGGATTCCTTGCGCCAGTTGTTACGCAATTACCAATTGAGGGCGTTCAAAAGCAACTGACGGAGGTTATTGAAAGGAAAGTTCGCTAATGATCAATAAAGACATTAAAAGCTATTTCCCAATATTAAATCAACAAGTAAATGGTCACCCGCTTGTTTATCTTGATAGTGCAGCAACATCTCAAAAGCCTATTCAAGTAATTGAAGCAATTAAGCATTACTATGAATTTGATAACTCAAATGTTCACCGAGGTGTGCATACATTGGGGAATCGTGCGACTGACAAATACGAGGGTGCTCGTGAAAAGGTTCGCAATTTCATTAATGCGAAAACGACAGAAGAAATTATTTTCACTCGCGGTACAACAACTGCGTTAAATACAGTAGCTTCTAGTTATGGTCGTGCAAATGTTGAGCAAGGTGATGAAATTGTCATCACACATATGGAACACCATTCTAATATTATACCTTGGCAACAGCTTGCAAAAGAAAAAAATGCAACATTAAAGTACATTGACCTTGAGGCAGATGGAACGCTTGACCTTGAAAAGGTTCGAGCAACAATTACGCCGAAAACAAAAATCGTGTCTGTATCCATGGCATCAAATGTTCTCGGTACGATTAATCCGATTAAAGAAATTGCTAAAATTGCACATGCCAATGGTGCAGTTATGGTAGCGGATGGTGCACAAGCAGCACCGCATATGAAAATGGATGTGCAAGACCTAGATGTCGATTTCTTAGGATTTTCAGGACATAAAATGTGCGGACCGACTGGAATAGGTGTACTATATGGTAAAAAAGAGCACCTTGAAAAGATGGAGCCAATTGAATTTGGTGGCGAAATGATCGACTTTGTTGGATTACATGATTCAACGTGGAAAGAATTGCCGTGGAAATTTGAAGGTGGTACACCTATTATTGCAGGAGCAATTGGTTTAGGAGCTGCTATCGATTTCTTAACTGAAGTAGGGTTAGACAATATCGCAAAGCATGAACATGCGCTTGTAGGCTATGCGATGGATCAGCTTGAAACAATTGACGGACTTAAAATTTTTGGCCCACGCGATCCTATGAAGCGTTGTGGACTTGTTACATTTAACTTAGATGATGTACATCCGCATGATGTTGCAACTGTTCTTGACATGAATGGCATCGCTGTTCGTGCCGGACATCATTGTGCGCAGCCACTAATGAAATGTCTCCAACAAGTAGCGACAGCGCGAGCAAGCTTTTATCTGTACAATACGGAGGAAGATATTGACCGCTTAGTTGCTGGGTTGCGTTCAGCGAAGGAGTATTTTGGCGATGTCTTTTAATAATTTAGATCAACTATACCGTTCAGTAATCATGGATCATTATAAAAATCCTCGTAACAAAGGATCTTTAGAAACAGATGCTGTCACAATTGATATGAACAATCCGACTTGTGGTGACCGTATTCACTTAACACTTAAAGTGAATGATGGTGTTGTAGAAGATGCGAAATTTGACGGTGAAGGCTGTTCAATTTCGATGTCTTCTGCATCGATGATGACTCAAATCATTAAAGGGAAAAAAGTAGCAGAAGCATTAGAACTTGCTGATATTTTCTCAAAAATGATGATGGGTGAAGAATATAGCGATAAATACGACCTAGAGGATGTCGAAGCACTGCAAGGTGTTTCACAATTCCCTGCACGCATAAAATGTGCGACATTGGCTTGGAAAGCAATGGAAAAAGGCGTAAAAGAATAATAATTCGTGAACGGAGGAGAAATAATGGCTAAAAAAATGCCGGATATTGGCGATTACAAATACGGATTCCATGACAAGGACGTATCAATTTTCCGTTCAAAACGTGGTTTGACTGAAGAAATCGTCCGTGAAATCTCAAATATGAAGCAAGAGCCAGAGTGGATGCTTGAATACCGCTTAAAAGCGCTTGAAACTTTCTATACAAAACCGATGCCACAATGGGGTGGCGATCTTGGCGATTTAGATTTCGATGAGATTACGTACTACGTAAAACCATCTGAAGCGACGCAAAAATCTTGGGATGAAGTACCTGAAGAAATTAAAGCAACGTTTGATAAATTAGGTATTCCTGAAGCAGAGCAAAAATATCTTGCTGGTGTATCAGCTCAGTACGAATCTGAGGTAGTATACCACAACATGAAACAAGATCTTGAAGACCTTGGTATTGTGTTTAAAGATACTGATTCAGCTTTACGTGAAAACGAAGAGATTTTCAAAAAATATTGGGGCAAAGTAATCCCATACACTGATAACAAATTTGCTGCATTAAATTCAGCAGTTTGGTCAGGTGGTTCATTTATCTACGTGCCACCAGGTGTAAAAGTGGAAACGCCTTTACAAGCATACTTCCGTATTAACTCTGAAAACATGGGGCAATTTGAGCGTACGTTAATTATCGTTGATGAAGGCGCACACGTGCATTATGTTGAAGGATGTACTGCTCCAGTTTATACTACAAACTCTTTACACTCTGCAGTTGTAGAGATTATCGTCGAAAAAAATGCTTACTGCCGTTATACAACGATTCAAAACTGGGCAAATAATGTTTACAACTTAGTAACTAAACGTACAGTTGTTGAAGAAAACGGTACGATGGAATGGATTGACGGTAATATTGGTTCAAAATTAACGATGAAATACCCAGCTTGTATCTTAAAAGGTGAAGGCGCTCGTGGTATGACATTATCAATTGCATTAGCTGGTAAAGGACAACACCAACATGCTGGGGCAAAAATGATTCATATGGCACCGAATACATCTTCTACAATCGTTTCTAAATCGATTGCCAAACAAGGTGGTAAAGTAACCTATATGGGTCAAGTTCGTTTCGGTCCTAAAGCAAGTGGTGCACGTGCTAATATTGAATGTGACACGTTAATCATGGATAATCAATCTACTTCGGATACAATTCCATACAACGAAATCTTAAATGATAATGTTTCTTTAGAACATGAAGCGAAAGTTTCAAAAGTGTCAGAAGAGCAACTATTCTACTTAATGTCTCGTGGTATTTCTGAAGAAGAAGCAACAGAAATGATCGTAATGGGCTTTATCGAACCATTTACGAAAGAATTACCAATGGAATACGCAGTAGAAATGAACCGTCTTATCAAGTTTGAAATGGAAGGAAGTATCGGGTAAACGTCCGGTAAACCTTTCTACATCAGCGTTTCTGTATGGTATGTGTAAGGTGAAATGTGTGAAATACCTACAAATCATCCACAAATTATAAAATTATATGTTTTTTATAGAGATCGAGTGCATTGCGCTCGATCTTTTTTATTTATATATAAGTAAGTAATTGCTGTATAGCGATTTATGACAATACAAGTCTTATCTTTAGCTTGGAAGATGCATCCGAGAAATAGAAAGCTACAGTTATGCTGTAGTAGGATAAAGGGAAAAGAACATAGCGAGGTTTATGATGAATCTGTTACCTAGGTTGAATAGACCAACAAATTAGATAAGACACTCGAGGGAAATGGATCGTAAAAGACTATAAAAATTATTATTACTATAACCGAATCCAAACAAAACTAAAAACAACCAGTAGCCGGTTCAATACCGACAACTGGTTGAGTGATGCTATTTTAATTGTTGTCCTATATACCAGGTTTAGTCCCATTTTATGCTATCGACCTTTTCTTAATTAATTACAAAACAATGGTTTGTGAACATTGTTTATGCGTTTTTTTTTATAAATTTTCTCCCAGAACTTGTTATACAAAAAATCTAAATATTTTAAGCGATCCTGCACCCCTTGTTTAAGATATAATCTTATCATCGTAGGTCTGTATTTCCCTAACGCTACAAATCTACTTTATATTTAAGAGGGGCTGTCTCATCCTAATTTTATTCTAATGAAGATCATTTATAGAGGATTACTATACATCCTGCCAGTAAATGTAGCTATATATTCCCCTTTAATATACTCATGTTTTACATATTTTAAAACACCCCTCATTACGCCGTAAACTTCATGATAATACTCATAGGGTACTTCCTTAGGAATTAATGAAGGTGTAGGAAAAGTCAAAGTGATTGTTTGAATATGATCATAAACCCAAAATGGTGATACATCAGTTTGGGTTTCTTGTATCAAGGGTATAGTTGTTTCTCTTGCCTGAACAGTTGGATTAGAAAAAGGTAAAATAAATGAAGCAACACCTACCATCAATAAACCTTTATTAAAAAAGTTATTCATATATAACACTCCTTTTTTAATAATTAATTTTACCTGTGAAAGTTGCTCTCCAAGTATATTGAAGCTTTTCTACTTCTCCAGTTCTTTTTAGTTTGCCATGATACCATTTACCATCAATATACTCTTCGTAATAAATTGAATCTGGTACTGCAGCAGCAGAAGTATATTCTTTTTTTACAGTTTTAGTTATTGCAGTCCAAGGCCATCCATAAGTTGTAACCTCATCTTTATTTATTTGGTATATTTTACCACTCGTATCACCAACCTTTTCTTTTGTATAATCTTCACTTACCTCATCTGTCGTCAATGCTTGTGGCTGAATAACAATTGAACCAAACGAAACAACCAAAATCAAAGCTACTATGAAATAAATGATTTTTTTTTGCACTTCCCTTGCCCCTTTCCTTTCATTTTTTAGAATGTTTGGTTAAAAATCGATTCTATTATATAATAAAAATGAGAATATTGCAAAAATTAAAATATTAATGTCGAAAGCTATTAAAGATTTTCAACGTGATTGGTAATCATAGAACTACAATGTATGTTTATATTAAAACAAATGTTATACGTCGTAGGAAAAGCACTTTTCTCTATGAGCATCCGACAGCTATACAAGTATTAGTAGCTATTGTTTAATCACTATAAAATGATACCGAAAACTGTGATATTATCAAATTAAGTTATCTAAAAGGGATGTATAGAAATACTTGTTATTCTAGCCCTTTTTGCCGGCTTGTTCACGAACACAGTTAATTGATGAAGTTGTATGGCAAGGGAATATGCATGTATTATATAGTAGAAAGAGGGATTAAATAGTTTTATATCCCTTCCAATTACGCTTCCTTTAGAATTTTTGCAGATGAATTATCAAACGTATTCGAGCGATTTCAATTGATTTATGGGTAAAGTGTATGAAAAGTTATAGTATAGTTGCTTGTTATGTTGTATTTCTTTCTATTCAACTGTATATGATGGAAAGTTCCATAGACTAATTTTGAAAAATACATGCGACTAGAGCTATTTTAGCTTTAGTCGCTTTTTATTTTTGTAAGTATTTGCACTGGAAAGTGTATGCTATCATTAGGTACATAGGGAGGGAGTCTTATGATTCGAATTGGGCTAACAGGCTGGGGCGATCATCCTTCGTTATACAGTGGTGTGACTGCCTCAAAGGACAAATTATTTGATTATGCAGGTCATTTTTTAACAGTAGAAGTAGACACATCATTTTATGCTATTCCATCAGTTGATAATGTACGGAAATGGTGTGAACTAACACCACATTCATTCCGTTTTGTTATAAAGGCTTATCAAGGAATGACCGGTCATTTACGTGGGGAAATCCCCTTCGAATCCAAAAATGATATGTTTAACGCGTTTATCGAGTGTGCCAATGAATTTAAACGGCATGGAAAATTAGCGATGGTACTCGCACAGTTTCCACCATGGTTTGATTGTCAGTCAAAAAATGTCCAGTATTTATTGTATATTAGGCAACAATTAAAAGAGTTCGATGTGGCAATTGAATTTCGTAATCGCACGTGGTATACAGACAAGCTTGTCCAGCAAACAATGGATTTCTTGCAGGAACATCAATTTATTCATACGATATGTGATGAACCACAAGCGGGTATTGGCTCTGTTCCCTTTTACCCTGAAGTAACGGCAAATAGGGCACTTGTACGCATTCATGGTCGTAATATTCATGGTTGGCGTAATACTGGCAATATGGAAAACTGGCGAAAAGTTCGGTTTCTATATGATTATAATAAAGAAGAATTGCAACAACTCGGCCAGCATATTCAAGCTATACAGCCAAAGGTACAGGAGTTATTTGTGTTATTTAATAATAACTCAGGGTTGCATGCTGCGAAAAATGCAAAGGAGCTTCAGGAGCTATTAGCTATACGAGATGTTGGTTTAGCACCAAAACAATTAAATATGTTTGAAGGAGAAATATAATGGAGTTTATTCTTTTAGTGATCATTGCACTAGCATCGGGGCTAATCGGCTCTCTTGTTGGGCTAGGTGGAGGGATTATTTTAGTACCGGCTACTTTATTTGTTGGGTTAAATCTTGGGTTGCTTCCAGATATAACACCGCAAAAAGTGGTTGGGCTATCTGTTGTGATGATGATTTTCACCGGGCTAGCATCAACATTAAGCTACATGAAATCCAAAACGGTGGATTATAAAAGTGGTTTTATATTTTTTTTAGGTAGTGTTCCAGGAACAATGGTAGGTGCATGGGTAAATAAAGGATTGGATTTACCTTCATTTAATTTATATTTTGGGTTATTGTTAATTGTTATATCGATTATTTTACTTGTACGCGATAAATTGAAACCTGTACAATGGTTTGTGAAAAATGGTACACAACACCAGTTTATCGATGCATCGGGACAAACATATGTTTACGGCTATCCGATTTGGTTTGCGTTGTTGTTCTGCTTTGCAGTTGGCTTTGCATCAGGATTATTTGGTATTGGTGGCGGCTCGATGGTTGTGCCTGCAATGATCATATTATTTTTATTTCCACCACATGTGGCAGTGGCAACATCCATGTTTATGGTGTTCTTAACATCCATTGTGAACTCGGCAAGCCATATTTATTTAGGTCATGTACCATGGCTTTATACGATTCCAGTTATTCCTGGGGCTTATATTGGAGCTAAGTTAGGAGCAGCACTCAATAAAAAAATTAAATCAGATACACTTGTCCTGGCACTTCGAATTATTTTATTATTATTAGGAATTCGTTCCATTATAGAGGGCTTATTGTAAAGAAGAGGTGGCTGGAATGCTAGAAAAAATTCATATTTTTCACACAAATGATTTGCATAGTCATTTTAAGTATTGGCCACGCATGCAAAACTATGTCAATGCGCAACGTGCTCAATATGCAGCTCTAGGGGAAACTAGCTTTTTAGTTGATGTTGGAGATCATCTAGATAGGTCAAATATTTATACAGATGCGACTATTGGTAAGGGAAATGTCCAATTATTAAACGATGCAGGTTATGATGTTGTGACAATCGGTAACAATGAAGGCATTACACTGTCTCATGATGAGTTGTTTCATCTATATGATGACGCGCTATTTGAAGTCGTAGTGGCGAACGTTAATGCCTCGAAGGGACAAAACCCAATGTGGCTAAAGCCTTACGTTGTGTTAACTACAAAAAATGACACGAAAATCGCGGTTATTGCAGCGACAGCTATGTTCGAAATTTATTATAAGGAATTGCAATGGCAAATAGACGATGCACGAAGTTCCCTTATTCGATTAACCCATCAACTGCGTAAAGAAGTAGACATTGTTGTTTGTCTGTCACATTTAGGAATTACTGAAGATGAACTGCTCGCAGAGGAATGTCCTGAAATTGATGTTATCTTTGGGTCACATACGCATCATACATTGCCAAATGGGAAGTTCATCAATGGTGTATTGCTTACTGGCGGAGGAAAATTTGGCCAATATACTGGACATCTCGTGATAGAATATGATAAAAAAACGAGAGAAATTGTTGAAAAAAAGGATACTTTAATTCATAATAAGGACTTGCCAATTGTTGAAAATGAAAATGAATTTTTGCTAACTTTAGAAGAAGAAGGCAAAAGGTTATTAGACAAGCCTGTATTTTCAACAGAAAAAATGTACAATAAAGAATGGTTCCATTACTCACAATTATCTCACTTATTTGCGGAAGCAATTATAGAAAAAAGCGGTGCAGATTGTGCGTTATTTAATGCAGGGATTTTTTTAGAGGGCCTTCCAAAAGGAATGGTAACCGCGCTTGATTTACATAAAATTTTTCCACATCCAATTAATTTATGTACAATCGAATTGTCGGTATCTGAAA
Organism: Lysinibacillus sp. C5.1; assembly: GCF_016350185.1. NCBI lineage: Bacteria > Bacillati > Bacillota > Bacilli > Caryophanales > Bacillaceae > Lysinibacillus > Lysinibacillus sp. C5.1. Next base: position 3,648,813 of record NZ_CP066226.1, on the reverse strand, counting down.
TAAAAGAGATTTTTCAGCAATCGAAAAATGAAGAGTGGCCCAATATGGAGCTTAAAGGATTAGGGTTTAGGGGCGTTGTTTTTGGTAAGATGCTGACGTATGGCTTTGCAATGAATGAGGAGCGTCAATTGCTCATTAATGGAAAGATTGCAGATAATGAACGTACTTATAAATTAGTAACGCTGGATTTGTTTACGTTCGGTTATTTTTATCCTAGCTTTAAATATGCAAAGAAAAAATATATTTTACCTGATTTTTTACGAAACATTATGTTAGATTATGGGCAAAGTTTCTTTAAGCGATAGATAAAATGCTTTAAGAATGGATTGGGGAAGAAGTCATGCGATTAATTTCAATCGATGTATTAAAAGAAGGAATGGTACTAGGAAGAACCATTTGGAATGAGGCAGGTCATCCACTTTTAAAGAAAGACGTTGTCATTAATGAACGTATTATTGAAAGACTTCAACAGTTGAATACGCATTATTTATATATTGATGACAAAATTTCTGAAGGCATTGAAGTCAAGGAGACAGTTCCTCCTGATGTCCGGAATAAAGCCATTTCAACTATTAAAGATTCTTTCCAATCATTGAATGGTTTAAGTACGGTGAATGCCTCTTATATACTGGATCAACAGTCGAAAGCGATTGTCACGATTGTCGATGAACTACTCTCAGCTATTACGGGTAATAATGAAATTTTAACGGTTTTAACAGATGCTTATTTATTTGATGAATATTTATATCAGCATTCTTTTCATGTGACTTTATACTCGATTGCAATAGCAAAAGAATTAGGTCATTCTGCTGAAGATCTTCGTTTAATTGGTATTGGTGCCTTATTGCATGATGTTGGAAAGCTTATGGTGCCGAAAGAGATATTAAAAAAACCAGGTCGCTTATCTCATGAGGAATTTGAGATGATGAAAATGCATACGCGTTACGGGTTTGATTTATTACGTAATTTGCATTCTATTTCCTTACTGGTTGCACATTGCGCTTTTCAACATCATGAACGCATTGATGGAAGTGGTTATCCACGTGGCTTAGTTGATTTTGAAATCCATCCATTTGCCAAAATAATTGGTGTAGCGGATGTATTCGATGCGGTGACGACAAATCGTGTATATCGTGAAAAAATGCTACCATCACAAGGGCTTGCCATTGTTGAAGCTGGCTCAGGCACTATTTATGATGCACGAATTGTTAATGCATTAAAAAGATCGGTTGTCCATTATCCGAATGGGCTGATTTTAAAATTATCAGATGGTCGCCGAGGCATTGTTTCTAAACAAAATACTTTGGATGCTGCTTTGCCATGGATTCGAATTTTTGAAGAGCGTAATGAATTACTTACAGCGACATATGAAATTAATTTAGTGGACTATCCAACTGTAAAAATTGATAGTATTGAAACTGATTATGTAGTACCAACGAGAGTCGTATAATTTGCTCCTTCTGTTCATACGTTGTAGAACAGGAGGAGATTTTTTTGTTTTTCCCTCGAAAAAGGATGAAATTGCGAACGAATCATAAAAGAGGAATGCAGCTCAATCGTTTAACCTTATTAATTGTCGCAAGTATTATTTGTATCGCATTATTTCTGTATTTATTAAATGAGCGTCTTAAACCCACATATTTGGAATATGCAGAAGTGCAGACGAATAAAATTGCGTCGTATGTTGTTAGTAAAGCCATTAACTCACGTACTTCTAACGTATTGGACGTTAATGATATAATCGAAGATGTACCATCTGGTACGTCAGTGACCACAAAATTTAATACAGAAATTATTAATAGAGTGCGTGCAGAAACACTTGAACTTGTGAAAATGTATTTAGAACAAGCTGAGCATGGAGAATTGTCCCATTTACCGGATTTAGATAATGTTGAATATGATGTGAATAAAATTCAACAAGGAGATGGTATTGTCTTTTTCGTTCCGCTTGCACAGGCGGCAGATATTCCTTTACTCGGTAATTTAGGGCCTAAAATACCCATACGTTTTCATGTAATTGGCAATGTCCATAGTAATGTTACAGCGGATATTAGAGAATTTGGTATTAATAGTGCGTATGTCGAAGTTGGCATTCATATAGAAGTGAATGTCCAAATAATTGTGCCATTTGCTAGTAAGTCAACGACGGTATCACAGGATATTCCTGTAGCAATGGGGTTAACGAGAGGACCAGTACCAAACATTTATACGAATGGCACAGATGCGGTACAGCCATCTATAGAAGTGCCGGTGCCATATCAATAGAAATGTTAGGTTGAGAGTAAATGTTAGTTGTTGCAGTTCGTGTAATATGATACATTGACAACAGTGATGGTAGATCATATTCAACAAAAGATTACTTTGATAGGGGCGAAATTGTATGACATCCTGTAAACCTACTAGCAATGAAAAAGAAGAACATGTAAGAAAACCTGATTGGCTTAAAATTAAACTAAACACGAACGATGAATATAAGGGTCTTAAAAAGCTAATGCGTGAAAAAAATCTTCATACAGTATGCGAAGAAGCACGTTGTCCAAATATTCATGAATGCTGGGGTGAGCGTCGAACAGCGACAATGATGATCTTGGGTTCAGTTTGTACGCGTGCATGTCGTTTCTGTGCTGTAAAAACGGGTTTACCAAATGAGTTAGACCTTGCAGAACCAGAACGTGTGGCAGATTCAGTAGCAATTATGAACTTAAAACATGTTGTTATTACAATGGTGGCTCGTGATGATTTAAAGGATGGCGGTGCAGAAGTATTAGCGGAAACTGTGCGCGCTATTCGTCGTAAAAGCCCTTTAACATCAGTAGAAGTATTGCCTTCAGACCTTGGAGGTATTAAGGAAAATCTTCAACTTCTAATGGATGCAAGACCAGATATTTTAAATCATAATATTGAAACAGTACGTCGTTTAACGCCAAGAGTACGTGCGCGTGCAAAATACGAACGTTCTTTAGAATTTCTTCGTTTAGCAAAAGAGATGCAACCAGACATTCCAACAAAATCATCTTTAATGATTGGTTTAGGTGAAACGCATGAAGAAATTTTAGAAGTAATGGATGATTTACGTGCGAATAACGTGGATATCATGACAATTGGTCAATATTTACAACCGACTAAAAAACATTTACCTGTAAAAAAATATTATTCTCCGATTGAATTCGGTAAACTTCGCAAAATTGCAATGGAAAAAGGTTTCAAACATTGTGAAGCAGGCCCACTTGTACGCAGTAGTTACCATGCAGACGAGCAAGTGAATGCCGCAACAAAAGAGCGTCAATTACAAGCCGAAGTGTAATGTAATTTAGTAGACCTAGAAAGGTGGTGTCACTTTGATCATTATTGAAGGATATGAATACGAAGTTGTTGAAGATTACCGTGAAGCTTTTCAGGAAGAAGTCTTTAAGGAGCGGTACTCAGATATTTTAGTCAAGTATGATTATATTGTAGGCGACTGGGGTTATAATCAATTGCGGTTAAAAGGTTTTTTTGACGATAAAAATCAAAAATCTACCTTTGATACAAAAATCAGTACGCTGCAAGATTACTTATATGAGTATTGTAACTTTGGCTGTGCTTACTTTGTTTTGCATAAACGCGGTAAAGCTATTATGCAGCCTGATGTTGTAATAAATGAAGCTACCGAAGTGACAAAACCAAATGACAATGAACAGATAGCAGAATAGCTAATAACAACCTGATGCCAAATGTGCATCAGGTTTTTTTATGCGATGACGGCCGTTGAACAATGAACAGCCAAGTATAGTGTGTGTAATTTGGATATAATAGTACAAAAGATTAGTGCTTTAGCATTTATTGATTCTTATTAAAGGTGTGATTTTTATAAAAAGAGCAGTCTTTTTAGATCGAGATGGGGTTATTAACGAAGTGTTGACGAAAAGAGTTAAATTTGTGAATAAGCCGCAGCAACTTTTTTTCCTACCTCATGTGCCAGAGGCGATAAAAAAATTAAACGACTTTTTTGATTTTGTCTTTGTTGTAACCAATCAAGGTGGCGTAGGCTTAGGATTTATGAAAGAAGGACAGCTCAAAAAAATACACATGCATATGACAAATGAATTAAAGACACAAGGTGCTATCATTCATGAAGTCGTGTATTGCCCTCATAAACCAAAAGCTGGTTGTGATTGTCGGAAACCAAATAGCAAGTTAATTGTAGATCTTGCTGAAAAATACAATGTGGATTTATCAAAATCTTATATGGTGGGGGATACAGATACAGACATTATTGCAGGAAAAAGAGCTGGTACAAAAGGCGTTTTTTTAGGTAAATATGATCCACTTGCGGATGCCGTATTCCCAGATTTAATAAGTGCTGTTGACTGGATAATTGAGGATGCATATTAGTTTTTTTGTTTAAGTATAAATCATTTTAAAAAGGAAAGTTTATAAAGTGGAGGTGATAATTTTGGCTAACGAAAAGCAAAAGCAAAAGAAAAAGCAATTAGACCGTGAAGAGTACGGATATGGCTTTGATATTAGTGTAGATGATTTAGCTGTTATTGGGCAAAATAAACAAGCGAAAAAACAAAATGATAATGAAAACAAAAACAAACCACATAATAAAGATAACCCTTCCACTTTAAATAAATAATGATACATCAGGGGTTCTATTTAGTGTAATATTCGATAGACATGATGGGATTTTGACAAAAAAATTTCGCTATATGCCAAAGGGTCTATTGCAGTCCCAAGCAAATGGATTAGCGAAATTTTTTTATTTAAATCTTTAAACAGTATTAGTTTAGTAATTCCCGTAAGTATTCACGCAGTTCCACTGTCTCTTCTTCCGAACGGTTGTATACGTGTTCAAGGTAGCCAGGTTCTTCTACGTCGTCTGGTCCTATAATCGCAAAACGGCCAAATTGGATATCCATCACAAGTACTTTGCCAAAGAAGCGGCTAGATTGTAAAATGGCTAAATCGTAGCGTAGTTTTTGTCCTGCAAAACTAACAAAGCGTGTTTTTGTATCTTCTACATCATCATATAAGAAAAAACGTTCCATCTTTTAATCTCCTTCCAGTCCTATAGATATGGTACTATAGAAGAGAAAAGACTATCAACTTTAAATGATTTGAATGGGGGCTTTCCTTGTGTATTTTGTAGATCGAAATAAAATCACAACAAACTTACAGTACTTAGATAAACTATTAGCTATTTTGGAGACAGAGGATAACTGGCTACAAAATGATATGAAGAAATTAGCGCTCGAACGTATTGGACATAATGTGATGGAATCAATGATGGATGTAGGTAACTTAATGATTGACGGTTTCATCATGCGTGATCCAGGTAGCTATGAGGATATTATTGATATATTAATCGATGAAAAAGTCGTATCAACTGATATGGAAGCATCGTTAAAAGCTGTTGTAGGCTTACGTAAAATGCTCGTTCGTGAATTCGCATCTGTAGATATAGCAGAAGTTGTGACGGTTTTAACAGCCAGCTTACCGGCTTTAAAGCAGTTTGCACCAGCAGTGAATAACTACTTAACAAATGAGCTAGGTCCCGTATCAGCATTTTTACCTGAGGATCATCAATGAAAACCTATAAGGCTTATTGCTTTGATTTAGATGGCACTGTCTACCGCGGAAAGGAAGGTATTCCTTCTGCGGTTGCTTTTATACAGCAATTACAGCAGCAAGGAATTGAGCCGTTTTACGTAACAAACAATTCCTCTAAAACGAGAGAGCAGTTACAAGAAGCTTTACACGCAGTTGGCGTAGAAGCACCACTTCATCATATTTATTCAAGTGCTTTAGTAACAGCAAAGTATGTAGCTATGAATTTCCCAGACAAAAGAGTAGCAATGATGGGCGCTGATGGGATTCGATTGGCGTTGTTAAATGAAGGAATTGAACCTGTAGACAATGAGCCAGATGTATTTGTTATGGGTATCGATCGCACATTAGATTATATGGCACTGGCAAAGGCTACAATTGCTGTACAAAATGGTGCTGCCTTTATTGCAACTAATCAAGATATTAAATTTCCAACAGAATATGGATTTTTACCTGGAAATGGCTCATTTGCGCGCCTAGTAGGAGAGGTTGCTGGGGTTGAACCAATCTACATCGGGAAGCCGTCTGCTGCAATGCTCGACATCATTGCGTTAGAGCATTGTTTTACAAAAGATGAGATGGTTATGATTGGTGATAACTACGATACGGACATTATGTGTGGTATTCATTTTGGCTGTGATACCATTCATGTCAATACAGGTGTAACACCAACAAGCGAAGTTTTAACAAAAGAACAGCAACCTACTTATTTAGTTGAAACGCTGGTTTAAAATTTTGCTCGAGGTATAAATTAACAAAGGATGTTATGCCGATTTTGGTATAACATCCTTTTCATATGTGTAACTTTATTTTGTTAGGACTCAAACTTTTTTTAAAATATATTGATGGTATCCATGTTGTCTACAATTACCATAATGGATTTTCATCAATAAATTGATATATAGCTTTTGTGAGCTCCTCTGGTGAAGCAGCTTCTACTAATTCACCATTGACAATCGCGTAAAAAGATTCAGAACACTTTGTACAGTAGCTAAGGCAGCCATATTCCAAAACATCGATATTTGGATCGCGTTCGAGTATTTCATAAGTTTTTTGTGAGCCATTTGCTAAATTACTTACACAAAATTCAACCATTGGATTCATATGTTCACCTCACCCTTGATATGCTACTAGCTTTTGAAACGTTCGTCAATGATTTAAATTGATTGAGTTAAAGTCGTTCCAGTTTATATGAATGCTGACTAACCGTTTATTTGTAGTGGGGAAGCAAATTATTGCAAGATACTTTTGGATGTCACCAATTTTAAGTTAAACTTTTCGAGTCGGCTTATTTATTACGGGGCACAAATTCTGCCGAAATGTAATTGACTTTGGCATAATTGTTGTGTGAAAATGCAAAGAAGTAATCGATATTGTGAAATCTTTCACAAAAATGCAATCTTATATTGTGAAACTTCTCACAATCGGTTATACTCATTTGTGGATACTTTGTGAACAATTATAATTAGATACATTAAAGGAGACTATTATGGGGAAATTAGTACTTTTAGGTGGCGGCTACGGCAATATGCGTGTCATGCTTCGACTTTTACCAAACAACTTACCTTTGGACACGGAAATCGTGTTAGTAGATAGAGCGCCTTTCCATAGTTTAAAAACAGAATTTTATGCATTAGCAGCAGGGACTTCAACAGATAAAGAAATTCGTGTAAGTTTCCCAGAGCACGAGCGTTTAACGGCTGTGTATGGTGAAGCCGTTGGGATTAACCGTGCTGAAAAAGTAGTCATTCTAGAGGATGGGCAACGTATTGAATATGATGATTTAGTTATTGGTCTAGGCTGTGAGGACAAATACCATGGTGTACCAGGTGCAGAAGAGTACACATACAGCATTCAGACGATGGCAAAATCACGTGCAACATTCCAAGCGTTATGTGGTTTACCAGCAGGCTCAACTGTCGGCATTGTTGGTGCTGGTTTAAGCGGTATTGAGTTGGCGAGTGAGCTACGAGAAAGCCGTGCTGATTTAAAAGTAAAATTGTTTGACCGAGGTTCACGTATTTTAAAAGACTTCCCAGAGAAGCTTAGTAAATATGTGAAAGATTGGTTTACGAAACATAATGTAGATGTTATTGCAAATTCTAATATTACAAAAGTAGAACCAGGGAAAATTTTTAACCATGAAGAGGAAATACCACTAGATGCAGTAGTTTGGACTGCAGGTGTGCAGCCTGTTAAACTTGTGCGTGAAATGGATGTTGAAAAAGATCGTCAAGGTCGTCCGATTGTCACGCAATACTTTAATGTGTTGGATGATGAGCACGTCTATGTTGTTGGTGACTGCGCTTCTTCTGACTTTTCTCCTAGTGCACAATTAGCGGAGGAGCAGGCGGAGCATATCGTAAAAGTATTACGTATGCGTTGGAAAGGTGAGCGTTTACCAGAAAAAATGCCTGATATTAAACTAAAAGGTTTCATGGGATCATTAGGTAAAAAACAAGGCTTTGCTTACTTAGCAGATACAACTGTTACTGGTCGTATTGCACGTTTAATGAAATCTGGATTACTATGGATGTACAAATATCAAAATGATTAATGCGTTGCTCATATTCTTTTGAGCATACTAGTAAATAATAAAAGGGATTGCTCAAAGGTAAACTTGTGAACAATCCCTTTCATGTATTATTAAACGGTTTCGTCTGGTGTAAAGCCAAGATTTTCAAGTGCATTAAAGACCGGCTTTAATTGGACATACCCTTCTCCTACTACTTCATCATTGATGAGCACGAGTGGATAGAAAAATTCATCTTCTTGAATACGTCTAGCATAATCTAAATCACGTTCATTCTCAATTGGACCTTCAATATCGACATAACGAATAGCATAAGCTTGGTCTGGATATTTACGATCAATAGCGGCTTGCAACCACTCATATGTATCCTTAGAAGATGGTGCATTGACACAGCTAGCACAGATGACCGCAGTGCCATAAATTTCGATAATTGGTTTTGTTTGATCCATAGTATTTATTCTCCCTTGTGATTCTATATTGGATTTTTTCTGTTGCTAACATTATAATCATTATAAGGAAAGGAGTCGAGACAAATGGCAGAAGCAACAATTAACGACCAAGTTCAAGAAGTATTAGATAAATTACGTCCATTCTTATTACGTGACGGTGGAGACTGTGAATTAGTAGATGTAGAAGATGGCGTTGTAAAATTACGTTTATTAGGTGCATGTGGTAGTTGCCCTAGTTCTACGATTACATTAAAAGCAGGTATTGAACGTGCTTTATTAGAAGAAGTACCAGGGATTATTGAAGTAGAACAAGTTTTCTAACATTTACGTACAAAAAGTTCTAGCTAATTTTGGCTAGAACTTTTTTTATTTACGCTTGTCGAGATTTTTCTTTTTCTTCGCGAATCAGTGTCCATTGTTCCTTTGCCATATCGATAATTTTTGCTTCGCCACCAATACTTTGTTTCTCAATAACCTTAGAAAAGAAGCGTGTCGCATTTTCGATATCACCGATACGTCGTGATAGCTCGGCAATCATATACATAATGCGTACATCAGACATTTGAGTTGCGCTGTAATCCTCATTTGAATAGGAATCCATATAAAGATCTCGCGACATTTTCATAAAACGCTGCTCTTGACCTTCATTTTTTAATGAACGATATAACCACGCAAGACGTAAAGTTAGACCAGCAGTAGCAACGAATTTTTCTTTTTTAATCGTAGCGCATAAAAATGCTAATTTATAGGCTTGAATCGCTTGGAAGACCGTACGTTCACCTTTAAAATCATGGTGAACCCATTTTTCTGTAATTTGTGTCTTTATCTCATCTTGTACGCCAGGCGCAAAATATTTTGTAAAGTCCTCTGTAAAGGAGAAGCCACAATGCTCACAAACAAAAACATTGTAGTAAAGAGCATTGACATCGTCAGCATAAATCGGCTGAAAATCGGTTTCCGTATGATCCACTTTTATGAATTTAGAGCGTACTTTTAATGTTGGAAATTCTTTTTTACAATTAAGACATTGAATTTGTTTTTCATAATACGGTGAAATCTCCATAATATATACCTCTTTCATCGATGTAATTATAACTATTATACCAATAGATGCATTTAACACATGAATAAAAAATACTAATTAAGTGAAAATATCGGGAATTTTGCTAATAATCTACTTCAAGCTGAATGTTTGTCATACAATAGTCAAAATTGATATGATAAGTAAGAAGGAAGGTGATTGGGATGACAAGTTTAAAACAAGTAATAGACGTGACTGAAGCGGCTGCATTTCATATTAATGAAATGATGGAGCATAATGAGGAGCAAGGTTCTTTTTTACGCGTAGCTGTTAATGGTGGCGGATGTAGTGGTCTATCGTATGGCATGCATTTCGATAAAGAGAAAAAAGAAGACGATTTTGAAGATGTACAACATGGTTTAACGATTCTTGTTTCCCGCGAAGATGCGCCTATTTTAATGGGAACAAAAATTGACTATAAACAATCGTTAATGGGTGGTGGCTTCACCATCGACAACCCAAATGCCATCGCATCTTGCGGCTGCGGCACAAGCTTTAAAGCAGCAAAACGTGAAGGTACGCCTGAAGTTTGTGAATAATTAAACGTGATATAAATGTTGAAGAAGGGTTGTATAGGTCTATACATTCCCGATTATAAGTAAACACAACCCTAAATTAGCGTCATTAGGGCTGTGAATACCAAGCCTTTTTGATTTGTCTGTTGCGGAAAGCATCACAAATTGAGGAGGCTTTTTTGTATGGTTTAAAAAGAGTAAACAAACACAATGTAGAAAGAATATCCAAAAACTTTGAACAATCAATTGACCTTATGGATTCTGCTAAAAATGCAGAGGGGCTTCCTATTCTTATTATAGTAACTGCGTAAGAGTGTTCCTTCTTAATAACAGGAACCCAATCTTATTTTTCTTTTATAAAAAAGAAACCTGTTCCATTTTCTTGTGGTATAAATCCTTCTTCAATGGACATTTTTTCTATAGTGTTTTGTTCATGTGCTGTAATTACAGCGGTAACATCCTTTTTTTCAGTTGGCTCCCCTTTAATAAAAAAGAAACCTGTTCCATTTTCTTGTGGTATAAATCCTTCTTTAACGGACATATTTTCTACCATTTTTTGTTCTTCTTTTGTTATAACCGTAGTAATATCTGTTTGTTCTTTAGCTGATCCTATATTGTCTTTTGCAAAACCAATTGTCAATGCTAAAACGCCTGTTAAACCAATAGTGAAGACTAACTTTCCTTTCATATAAAAACCTCCATTTGAATGTAGTTTGAACCAATAACATATTTCTTTATCATTTTTCCTTACACAATTTTATAAAGCAACTTAGAACTTCTCCGTTAGAGTTTCTCAATTTTTATTGTTATATTTTCTTCGCTAATTGTGATGTTTTCTGTTTCAGATACTTTCTTTATAGAATCTTTAATTATTTGTTTAATCATCTTATCATCAACTTTTGTATTCTTTGGAAAGCTTATTGATATATCAATAATTCCTTTAACGGGACTACCACTTACCATTATTCCTTCTATTGACTCACTATCCAATTCCGTTTGTTCTGTAATAGATGCCATTATTTCTGTTTTAAATTCTGAAATTAAATTTAATTCTTTTGATTCTGACATTACATTTGCATCATTTTTCTTGTTTTCCGTAATATCTATAATTTCCTCTTTATTGCAGCCAACTAACAAAATTGAACTAAAAACAATTCCTGAAAGCATAGCTTTTTTTAACACTTATACTCCTCCTTTATAAATAAATTACATATTTTGAAAAAATATCAATACTAAGTTTAACGATATATATTGGCGAAAGTTTCAATTTAAACATAATATCTTACCTTATTGAATTGATAAAAATAAGTAAAAATATAAACATAGAATGACTAAGGTATTTTCTAGAATGCCTTGATGTTCATTTACAAAGTATATCGAGGTTGTGCACAGTCGAATGAAGCAATGAAAGCGGATTGCATACTTGTTTATTCATTTATGTTCAGCTTTAAAACTAGGTAAAATTTATTATGGAAATATATACAGTCAATAGTAAAAATGGTAGAATAGTGAAGATTAAAAGGAGGTCATTTGATTGAATATACTTAAGAAATGGTTTGTTGCAGCCTTTGTACTCATCATGTTATTTACTTTTCAGCACCAAGTAGCCGAAGCAGCAGACTACCGAACAGTGAAAGTTGTGAGTGGCTCCAGCTTAATTGTTAGAGAGTCGCCGAGTGATACAGCCAATTCGGTTGGTAATCTAGATAAGAACCAATTTGTAATAGAGTTTTCTACTTCTAATGGTTGGTCTCACATTCAAGCTGGTGATGTTAAGGGCTACGTTAATACTTCATTTTTAAGCGTTCCACCTTCAACAATAAAAATTGCAAATTCTAAAAGTGGTCTTGTTGTAAAATCTACGCCATCACTATCGGCAGCCACATTAGCGACATTGAAGTACAATATGGTCGTTGAAGATTATGGTTCAGTAGGGAATGGATGGTCCTATGTGCAATATGGTAATGTGATAGGCTATGTTAAATCCGATTTTATGGGAAAGACTAAAACATCGACTAAGTATGTAAATACAAGTAGTGGGGTTGTTGTTCGCAATATTGCCAGTCAATCTGGAGCTTCAGTAGGTTCATTAAGCAATGGTACACAAGTAACGGTACATTCTACATTAGTAGGGTGGTCTTATGTAACTGCTGGGAATGTTAAAGGGTATGTAGTCGATTCATTTTTATCGACAAAGAAACCTGTTGTACCTTTCAATAATATTAACTTTAAATTGTCTATTCGTGATGTAGAGAGAAATGAAAAATCAACGTTTATTCAAAAAATTCAAGACGATAGAGAAACTTATTTAATTTATGAGACGAAAAAATATGGCTATTTTGCAGAGTTAACATACATTTTTATAGGTGGACAATTAGAGTATATTAGCTATGATTTCTATCCAGATCAAAATAGTTATCATACATGGGATGAAATGTCTGTTTTACATGATATTCTGCATAGAAAGGGTGTTGCAGAATTTGGTAATGACTATCAATTCACATATGAAAAATATAATAGTCTATATACTACTTGGGAAAAAAGTGGTTACAAGGCATTGCTAACAGTGCACGATAACTATCTTTATACAACGGCAAAGTTAATATATTATCGTAAATAAAATTCATATAGTTAGAACTATTAGACATAAAGCCTTTTAAGTTGGTGCTTGCAAAAGCATAATGAATTTAAAAGGCTTTTTTGTATGGTTTTAAAGAAGGTGAAAATTGCAATGGAGAATGAATATTCAGTGTTAGTAATCGGGGGTATTTATAAAAAAACCTCACATTGTTGTAATGTAAACCTCCAGTAGCGATTGAGAAAGCATAATAAAAAGACTTGTGCTGAATAGTCGATCAAACGCACAAGCCTTCACAAAAGTATTTCTTTGAAAATATATAATCCTATTAAGATGTTAAGGATACCATGAAAGTTTAGCATCACTATCTAATGGTTTATTTTTTATTTCCTCACTCAAAGTATTGAACCATTGACTTGAAATTTCTTCTGCTTTGAGATTGATATCGTCATTATCTTCCCAGATAATATGAGAAAACCAAGCTCCTGTTGCCCATTCAAATTGCAGTTCAGCAAAAGAAATTTTAGGATGGTTCATTTGAATAAATTGATCATTTACTGCTTTAGAAACGTTAGAAGCTTGAGGTAGTAACTCATTTTGAATTTTTTCTATAATAGTAGGATTTTCAAGCTCATACCACTTCAATAGATGCCCATCAATTTGGTAAAAAATATGGAAAGATGGCTGTTGACCCATATCTATTAAAATAAAGGCACGTTCTACTGTGTTGTCAGTCGCCTTCACTGCGTTTACGATAATATTTTGTGCAATTTCCTTCCAAAAGTCATTTGCCTCATCTAATGGTGACGCTAGAGTAAATGCAGACTCAAGTTCAGAAATATCAGCTTCTGCTTTATTAACCTCTTCAACTTTTTTAAAAAATCTATTAAAGAACCCCATTAATTGTCCTACTCCCGATTTTATTTATGATAAATAATTTTAGTATTGTTGCTTATTTGTTAACTAAAACATATCTATTACAAATAATAACATATAAAAGTAATAATAAATAAATGGTTATGTAAATATTTAGGGGCATAGGGTGAGCATGGTGTTGTAGATAAGTTTACTTTGATTTTGGTGAAAGGGGATATTCGTACAATAAGAAAGAAGCTGCGATATATCTTTAGATAGAGATATTTGCGGCTTCTTTATGTACAGGTAAAAGATGGTTAGCTAAGTTTCGCTACTACATAATCATAAATTTCTTCTGAAGGTTTATCGAGTGCAATGGAGAATTCCGAAAATATAATTTCTTGTAAAGAGTGCAATAATTTTTCTTCTTGATTTGGGAATTTTTTTTCGTTCGCTTCATATTCAATCTTTTTGCGTAGCAGTGTATTTAAGAGGTTAGCTTGCTTTTGTCGATCGCCGGTTTTAATAATTTCTACGTGAAATCTCATACGATGTGTGTTTTGTTCAATCCATTCCACACCAGGAGACGTGAAGGATTGTAAAATTCGAATGGCTTCTTCTTTTTGAATAACATCTCTAAGCTGTTTTTTTGCATTATCAATAGGAGTACGTATCGTTAATTTTGAATCGTTTAGTGGTTGTAAAACGTAGTAAGTTTTAGTAATGTCGCTAAAGGTTTGTTCACAAATATCTTCAACTGAACAAAGTCCATGTGATGAATAAATGACTACATCGCCAACATTATACATGTATAATCCCTCCATCAAACATTATTGTCAACTTAGTTGACTAAATTAATTGTAAACAATAAAAGAACTTTTGTCAACTTAGTTGACGATGACTTCGTTTTTTTGTATAGTAATTACGAAAATTAGGGAATGAAGGTGAACGAGTTGAAGGACGAATTGCAAAATCGAGATGTCATTGATTTGTTGAGCGAACGTCATGAAATACTTCGCCGACTTGCTGAAGAGAAATGGAATAAACATAATACAGTCCATATATCCAACTCAGAATGGCATATTTTAAGCAAAATTTATAAAAACCAACCGACTATTTCAGAAGTAACAAAAGTTGTGGATTTTTCTCGCCAAGCCACTCATAAATTTATTAAAAGTTTAGCAGCTAAAGGTTTGGTGGAAGTGAGCAACGCTGAGAATAGTAAAAAGCACAAAGTAATACGGATGACGAACTTCGGTGAACTGTGCTATGAGCAAAATGAACGGAATAAAGCAGAAATTGAACAGCAATTGGTTCGTACTATCGGAGAAGAGCAAGTAGCAAAATTAAAAAACATCTTACAACTCAATTGGATGGAGTGCCAGTCACCGAAACAATTCTGAATATTTCTTTTGCGCAGGATGCGTGTGCTTGAGTTTAAAGCTTCTGACTGCAAAGATATCGTCTTTTTTCTATAATTAAAACTTCTAACTATAGAAAGCTTAACGCTATAATATGGACATAGAGGTGAATGGATATGAAAAAAGATCGAGGCAAAGTTTGGTTAGGAGTCGCTGGTTGTACTGTCAATGAGCTTGGACAATGGCTTGTTGTCAAAAAGGCTTATAGTGGTTTAAAGGGGCGCTGGTCATTACCAGCAGGTTTTGTGAATGCAGGTGAAACAGTGGATGAGGCGATTGTTCGGGAATTAAAAGAAGAAACAGGTTTAGATTGCTATGTTTCGGGCTTAATAGGTTTCCGTACAGGTGTTATTCACGGTGAAGTTAGTGATAATATGGCTATTTTTTATTGTAAGATGAAAGACGAGCGACAACAGCTTTGTATTCAAGAAAATGAATTGTTAGAGGCAAAATGGTTATATCCATGGGAATTGGCACAGGATGAAATGACATCGGTCATGTTAAAGGAAATGGTTTCTAATCAGTTTGAACAGCATCAATTAGATGCCATTGAAGGTATCAATCCAGGAGAGGTATTCGGTTACACTTCTTACCGTTTGTTTTTTAAAAAATAATGCAAGGAACAGCTAGCTACATTTACTGAAAGTTGACGATTTACTAAAATATGACGAACATGCGAAATGAAGGATATGTTCATTGAAAGCACTCTCATAATCATGTAAACTAATGAGAGGAAAACGGAGGTTATACATACATGGGTGGTTCAGTTTCATTAGTACAGTTAATCATTTCAATTGTGTTATTTTTCGTCATGTTTTTTGGTATCGGATTCTTATTGAATATGTTACTGCGAATGACATGGTTAATGGCAATTGTATATCCAATTGTTGTTGTTTTTATTGTCGATGAAGTAAGCTTTTTAGATTATATTTTTAAACCTGGTTCAGCTTTCCCTGCGCTGTTGGAGAAATTGCAAGCACTTCAAACAGTAGATATTGCTATTTTATCTGGCGGCTTTGCAGGAGCGATTGTAGCAGGAATTGTAATGATTTATTTACGTAAAAGTGGATATCGTATGTTTTAATATTTACAAGACACAATGTAATTGTGAAAGGAGCTGGTTCGAGGATGTGAACCAACTCTTTTTTTATTGAATAAATTGATAGGCTATGATGGCGATAAAAATGCCAGTCAATGCTCCGAAAAATACCTCACTTCGCTTATGCCCAAGCAAGGTTTTTAATTCTTCCATTTTTTCTTGCCCATCCATTTGTGGCCAATCCTTTATATCACGTAACAATGTTTGAAAATCTTTGCGCAACTGATTTAAGACAACAGCATGTTGCCCTGCCTGGTATCGAACACCACTTGCATCATACATGACAATAAAAGAAAACATAGCCGCTATGGCAAAAATGGGAGAATCTAAGCCTGTTTCATAAGCGATGGACGTTGTTAACCCTGTAACAGAAGCGGAGTGTGAGCTAGGCATTCCTCCAGTGGATGTGAACAGTCCCCATTTTAATTGTTTGGTCATTAAAAAATGAATGGGGATTTTTACAAACTGTGCAAAGAGAACGGAAAAGAGGGCGACGAGTAGAGGAGTATTTTGAAGTATCGACATATTCATCACAACCTTCACTTGTAATTGCCTTTATTATAACATTCATTATTTTCTAAAAGAAGAAATAGCTAAATATTACGTGCATTTCTGAAAGTTAGGTATAATAGAAATATTGAATGGAGGAATATTTATGCATATTGTTAAAGAAGCAAAAACATTTGAAACGATTTCTACAGAAGTATTAGTGGTGGGGGTCACAAAACATCGTGAACAAATGCAAGATTGGGCAAGTTTTTCGACTTTTTACGGAGAATCTCTGAATGGGTGGCTTAGTGCAGGTGATGTTTCGACTGAACTAAAAGCCATTACGAAATTGCCATTTATGAAGGAGCATGCCCATCTAAAACGAATTTTGTTTGTTGGCTTAGATGAACGTAAAAACTTAACGGAAGGTGATTTACGTGCAGCCTTTGGTTTAGTTGGCAAAGAGCTAAATGCTTTAAAAGTGAAAGAGTATTCGATTTGGCTAGAATCATTTACAACAGAAACAATAACGGTAGATGATGTTGCATTTTTAGCAGGTGAGGGCACAACGCTAGGTTATTATACAATTCCGCATTATAAAACAACTTCAAATGAAGTAGATAAGCGCATGGAAGCTGTACATTTCGTGACTACTGCTGAAGATTTAGATAATGTTGTAGCGAGCTTCGAGGTCGGAATTATTTATGCAGATGCCGTAAATGAAGCACGTAGCTTAATTAATCTTCCACCAAATTTATTAACAGCGACAGACTTAGCAAATTATGCACAGTCCCTTGCGATGGACTATGATTTTGAAGTGGAAATTTTAGATAAAGCCCAACTAGAGGAACTGGGAATGGGTGGTATTTTAAGTGTAAATCAAGGCTCATATGAGGAACCTCGCCTTATCACTTTAAAGTATAAAGCAACAGAAGATTTCACTGATCCGATTGGGCTTGTTGGTAAAGGTGTAACGTATGATACAGGGGGCTATTCTCTAAAACCTAAAGATTCAATGGTTGGAATGAAGGGTGATATGGGTGGTGCAGCAGCTGTGCTTGGCGCTATGAAAATTATTGGTGAATTACGCCCTAATAAAAACGTTGTAGCCGTTATTGGTTCTACGGACAATATGGTTTCGGATACAGCCTTTAAACCTGATGATGTGATTACAACGTATAGCGGTAAAACGGTTGAAATTTTAAATACTGATGCTGAAGGTCGTTTAGTACTGGCAGATGCTACTACATATGCTAAACAACAAGGTGCAACTGCGCTAATCGATGTTGCCACTTTAACTGGTGGTGTTATTACAGCTCTTGGTTTAGATAAAACGGGTGCGCTTTCTAATAACGATGCATTCTATGCGAGTTTTATGGAGGCAGCACAAGAGACAGATGAGTTTGTATGGCGTATGCCGTTAACAGAAAGTGATAAAAAGCGAATTCGGAAATCAGATATTGCCGATTTAAACAACTCTCCTGGTCGCGATGGCCATATGATTTTCGGAGGTGGCTTCGTAGGTGAGTTTGTTGGGGATTTACCATGGATTCATTTAGATATTGCAGGTACATCGGATGCAGTCTCTGCACATGATTTAGGACCAAAAGGCGGTACAGGTGTCATGGTGCGAACATTAGCAAACTTTGTGCAACGTTTAGGTGAAGAGAAATAGAGTAGGCAAAGGACTTGCGGTATATGTACCTCCCTTCATACGATAGAGAAAAAGGGAGGTAGCATATGCGGAATTTCGGAGGATATCCAGGAGGCTTCGGTGGCTTCTTTTGGCCAATTGGCGCACCATTTTTTGGAGGATTTTTAGGCGGTCTACTTGGATCACAATTTAATCAATATCCAAACTATCCTAATTATCCAAATTATCGTCCATACCCACCAGGTCCATTTTACCCGCCAGGTAGACCATACCCGAGGTATCGTAGACCATATTAATGTGAATTAAACGAGTGCCAGAAGTTTAACAATGGGCTCATTAAAAAGTAAAAAAGGTGAGGCTGGGACAAAGGAGAAAAGGTGTTAGATTGATGGCAGTCAATCTAACACCTTTTTTGCTGCGCCGTTGTTGTCCGCTTCGGCGCGGTGCTTTTCACTCAGCACAGTAAGCCGTAACCCTCGCTAACGCGAGGAATGCCAGCGTCTTACGTTGTGTGCGTTCTGAGCAGGAGTCCCCCCTTCCTACCAACAACTAGTGAACCCTTCTAAATTTTTATTTATTGCAAAAGTAAAAATAGCTAAGTTCTCCGTATAGCAAAAATTTATGAACACCTTTCCTCTATTCCTCATTTTTTTTAAGTTATGTCCCAGTCTCATTTTTTTCGTATTGTAAATTTAAAATGATTGGTTTCGTCGTTTAACTTTTAAAATGAATAAAACAACTGTTGACAGAATATACTAAATTATTTATTATTCTTATTATATTACTAAGAATTAAAAATAAAAGCTGACTAGCAAACTAGAGGCTCTTATTATCCAAAGGCAGGACTGTGTCTATGGATAGTATGAGTCTCTTTTTTTATCGAATGAAAGGAGTGCAACGACATGGGAAAAGTGTTCATAGTAGGAGCGGGACCTGGAGATGTTGATTTGATTACCGTGCGTGGATTGCGCTGCATTGAACAAGCGGATGTCATTTTATATGACAGACTGGTCAATAAGGATTTATTAGCCTATGCGAAAAAGGGTGCCAAGTTAATATTTTGCGGTAAGTTACCAAATCGGCATGCCATGATTCAAGATCATATTAATCATTCGCTTGTAAGCTATGCACAACAAGGTTTTATTGTCACAAGGTTAAAAGGAGGTGACCCTTTCGTTTTTGGTAGAGGTGCGGAGGAAGCTGAAGTACTTGCACAACACCACATACCATTTGAGGTCGTACCTGGTATTACATCTGGTATAGCTGCACCTGCCTATGCGGGAATTCCTGTTACACATCGAGATTTGAGTTCAAGCTTTGCAATGGTCACAGGGCATATGCGAGAAGGAAAAGATGATGGTATTCAATGGGAAAGTCTTGCTAAAGGAATCGATACCCTTGCGATTTATATGGGCGTTGGCAATTTGCCTTATATTCAACAGCAGTTACTGCAATATGGACGTGATGCGCAAACGCCTGTCGCACTTATTCATTGGGGAACGTGTGCACAACAAAAAACGGTGCTAGGTACATTGGCAACTATTGTGGATGTCGTACAGCAAGAAGAAATTCAAAATCCGAGCATGATTGTAATTGGTAAGGTGGTGACATTAAGGGAAAAAATCCAATGGTTTGAGGAAGTTTGTCCACAAATGCCTTTCAAAGAGATGTCAGTATAAGGAAGTGTTTTGATGCAAGCGATTTTATATGTAGCACATGGCAGTCGTGTGAAAGCTGGTGTAGAGCAAGCAGTTGCATTTCTACAACGCGTGCAACAGGACATTGCATTACCAATACAAGAAATTTGTTTTTTGGAACTAGCCGAGCCGACGATTGCACAAGGTATAGAAAACTGCTTCCGCCAAGGAGCAACGGACATTGCGATTATGCCAATTTTGTTGTTAGCCGCTCAGCATGCCAAGCATGATATTCCCAAGGAAATTGACAAAGCACAAAAGCAATATCCAACAGTACATTTTACATACGGTGAACCACTCGGCGTACATGAACTATTAATTGATACACTTCAAAAACGAATTTTAGAAACACAGCTCCATTTTAACAATGCAAGTGTATTACTGATTGGACGTGGCAGTAGTGATCCAGCAGTAAGAGAGGATTTAACAAAAATCGCATTAAGATTACGCGATAAATATGGTTATGGAAAGGTCGATACGTGCTTTTTATACGGAGCGGGTCCTAATTTGGAGGAATGGTTAGCGCAAAGAAAACAAGACAATGAGCTGGTATTTATTGTGCCGTATTTATTGTTTACAGGCATTTTACGTCAAAGTATAGCCAAACGTTTACAAGGATATGAGGTAAATAACATGATTTTATGTAATAGCTTGGGCTATGACGATAATGTAAGAAAAGTATTAGTGGAACGTATTATGGACTTAATAAAACGAAATTATTTGGAGGAAGGGTGTTTTTCGTAATGGTAGATAAAAGAAAAGAAAATATAAATCTAGCATTAGATAATGTCCGACAAATTTTAAATACAGTTAACCATGGCTCGATTACATTAACTGTTCAAAACTTTTACGTTGTACAAATTGAAAAGAAAGAAAAAATACGTCTTAGATAATTTAATAATGATACGTGAGGTGGCTAAGTTGAAACTGCAAGTAATTAACAGTCCTTTTAATGAGGAACAGGTGAAGCTATTAAATGAACTTCTACCTAAATTAACTGGAGAACAAAAAATATGGTTGAATGGTTACTTAAGTGCTCCACTAACAACAGTAGATACCGTTGTAGAAGAAGCAGTATTGTCGGTAGTACCCGAGACGAAAACGGTGACGCTATTATATGGCTCACAAACTGGAAATAGCCAAGGACTCGCTGAAAAATTTGCAGCTGCGTTAAAAGCAAATGATATTGAGGTGACTGTCACATCTTTAGCAAAGTTTAAGCCAAATAATTTGAAGAAAATAACGAATCTTTTGCTCGTAGTGAGTACGCATGGTGAAGGGGAACCACCCGACCAAGCAATTCAATTCTATGAATTTTTGCACAGTAAGCGTGCGCCTAAATTAGAACATCTGCACTTTTCTGTTTTGGCATTAGGAGATAGCTCATATGAATTCTTCTGTAAAACTGGGCAGGATTTTGACGCACAATTTGAAAAGTTAGGCGCGAAACGTATCGTTCCACGTAGAGACTGTGATGTTGATTACGATGAACCAGCAGCCGAATGGTTTACAGCTGTTCAACAGGCATTATTACAGCAAAGCGATACAGCAATTGTCTCTCATACAACGCCATTATTAGAAGAAGAAGCTACATATTCTCGCAAACATCCGTATTATGCCGAAGTACTGGAAAATATCAATTTAAATGGGCGTGGCTCGAATAAGGAAACACGTCATATTGAGTTGTCCATTGAAGGTGCAAATTTACATTTTGAGCCTGGAGATAGCATTGGTATTTTGCCAGAAAATGATGAATCTTTAGTAGATGCATTAATCACAGCCTTGCAGTTTCATCCTCAAACAGAAGTAACGGTGTTTGAGGAATCTATGCAATTAAAAGAAGCGCTCCGAAAAAAATTAGAAATTACAGTGTTGTCGAAGCCTCTTTTACAAAAAATAAGTGCTTTTACGGTGCATAAAGCATTGGCAGAGCTATGTGAAAGTGCTACAGCATGGAAGGATTACGCAAGAGGAAGAGATTTACTTGATGTCGTTGAAGATTTTGCTCCTTTTACTTGGGATGCACAACAGTTTGTAGCCCTTCTTCGTAAAATTCCAGCGAGATTGTATTCCATTGCTAGTAGCCAATTGGCCAATAGTGATGAAGTCCATTTAACAATTGCTAAAGTGAGTTATGAAACGAATGGTCGAAAGCGTTTGGGCGTGTGTTCGGGCAGTATTGCAGAGCGAATTCAAGTGGGCGATACATTACCGATTTATGTCCATAAAAATCCAAACTTTAGATTGCCAGAACAAGCAGATACACCAATTATTATGATTGGTGCGGGCACAGGTGTTGCGCCGTATCGTGCTTTTTTAGAGCAGCGAGAGGAATTAGGAATAACAGGGGATTCTTGGCTGATTTTTGGCGATCAACATTTTGTCACCGATTTCCTTTATCAAACAGATTGGCAGCGTTGGCTTGCTTCAGGCACATTAGCTCAAATGGATGTTGCTTTCTCACGTGATACAGATAAAAAAGTATACGTCCAACATAAAATTCACGAAAAGGCACAAGTATTTTATGAATGGCTTGAGCAAGGGGCTGTTATTTACGTTTGTGGTGATGAAAAATCGATGGCTGCTGATGTTGATCAAACAATCTGTCGCATTATTGAGCAGCAAGGGCATAAAACGCCTGAGGAAGCGAAAGCGTATATCAATGATTTGAAACAGCAGAAGCGCTACCAACGTGATGTTTATTAGTAAAGGAGCGAGATAAATGACTGGAAAAATTATTTTACCCCCACAACCTGGAACACCAAGCGATGTTGAGCGTATTAAAAGCGATAGTAATTACTTGCGTGGAACATTAGAAAGAACAATGAACGAACCTTTAAGTTCAGGTATTCCTGAAGATGATAATCGCTTAATGAAATTTCATGGCAGTTATTTACAGGATGATCGAGATTTAAGAAATGAACGGCAACGTCAAAAATTAGAGCCCGCGTATCAGTTTATGGTGCGTGTACGTACACCTGGTGGTGCGGCAACACCTGCACAGTGGCTTGTTATGGATGAGATGGCAAGAAAATATGGCAATGGTTCATTAAAATTAACAACACGTCAGGCATTCCAAGTGCACGGGATTTTAAAATGGAATGTCAAAAAATATATGCAAGAAATAAATGAAGTACTTTTAGATTCTCTTGCTGCATGTGGGGATGTCAACCGTAATGTAATGTGTAATGTCAATCCCAATCAATCAGCATTACACGAGGAAATTTACAATTGGTCAGCAAAGTTAAGTGAGCATTTATTGCCAAGAACACGTGCCTATCACGAGTTATGGCTAGATGGCGAAAAAGTAGTGGATAGCCAAGAAGAAGAAATCGAGCCAATTTACGGTGCACAATATTTGCCTCGTAAATTTAAAATTGGTATTGCGATTCCACCGAGCAATGATGTCGATGTTTACTCACAAGATATTGGCTTTATTGCAATCGTTGAAGATGATGAGTTTGTAGGTTTTAACGTAGCAGTTGGTGGTGGTATGGGGATGACACATGGTGATCATGAAACGTATCCACAGCTTGCGCGTATGATTGGCTTTATAACGCCTGATAAATTACTTGAGACGGCAGAGAAAATTATTACGATACAACGTGATTATGGTAATCGTTCAATTCGTAAAAATGCCCGTTTTAAATATACAATTGATGCACGTGGACTCGACTGGTTTAAAGCAGAGTTACATCGTCGACTAGGGTGGGAAATACAAGCGGAGCGTCCATTTACATTTGACCGAACGGGCGATGAATTTGGATGGATTAAAGGTGCAAATGGTAAATGGCATTATACGCTATTTATTCAAAATGGGCGCATTAAAGATTTTGAGGATTATGAGCTGTTAACAGGTTTACGAGAAATTGCCAAAGTGCATACCGGAGATTTCCGGTTAACACCAAATCAAAACTTAATGATTGGCAATGTATCGCAACAGCAAAAGGAAATCATTGCTGCGCTTATTGAGCAGTATAAGTTAACAGACGGGGCCCACTATTCAGCGCTGCGCCGTAATTCCATTGCTTGTGTGTCGTTGCCTACTTGCGGTTTAGCAATGGCAGAGGCAGAACGTTATTTGCCTTCACTCATTACGAAAATTGATACGATTATCGATGAAGCGGGTTTACATGATACGGAAATTGTTATTCGTATGTCGGGTTGCCCAAATGGGTGCTCACGCGCTGCAATGGGTGAAATCGGCTTTATCGGCAAAGGTCCAGGAAAATATAACATGTATCTTGGCGCAAGCTTTACAGGTAATCGCTTAAATAAAATTTATCGCGAAAATATTGGGGAAGAAGAAATTTTAGCCGAACTACGTCCAATTTTGCTGCACTATGCAAAAGACCGTTTAGAGGGCGAGCATTTCGGGGATTTTGTAATTCGTGCAGGTTATGTAACAGCCGTCTTTGATGGCCGAGAATTTTATAAGGAGTAAAAGGAGGGTGCCTGGCACGCAAACAATTCTGAATTCTATTGCCTAAAAATTCACGAAGGCTCCTGTGAAATAGCGCAAGATGTAAGCCGCAACAGGCCCGCGACAGCGAGTGTTGCGGCTTACGTGTGCCCTTGCAAACACTTTGGCGGTAAGAACTTCTGCCATAACGGACATGAACGACATAGCAAAAAGTGTTAGATTGAAGGTAGTCAATCTAACACTTTTCTTTTTTGTCCGAGTTTTTTAAATAGAATAATCTTCTGGGATAAATACTTTTAATTGCTTTGGTCGCACAAATACATTGTCACCTACGTTAAGATGAAGACTTAAAAATTGTTCTTTTGTCAGTTCTGCTTCTAAAAATTCATCCATGTCACAACGACGGAGTTCAATTTGGACAATCGGCCCAAGCAAATGAATATGGCTGATATGAGCGGGGACAGTGCCTGCCACCGCTGTTTTTTCAATTTGTATATCGTGTGGTCGTACATAGCCTACTGCATCTTCTTGGGTATGGGCATGCGTATCTGGCACATCAATGGCAAATTCTCCATGTGTCAACTTACCGTTATGTAAACGCCCTTTAAAGAGGTTAACATTACCTAAGAAATCATAAACAAATGGACTTTTAGGGTGGGTGTACACTTCATCTGGACTTCCAATTTGCTCAATTTTGCCGTTGTTCATCACGACGATACGATCTGCGACATCGAGTGCTTCTTCTTGGTCATGCGTAACAAAAATACTTGTAATATGAAAATCATCATGTAACTTCCGCAACCAACGCCGTAATTCCTTACGCACTTTTGCATCAAGTGCTCCAAATGGTTCATCTAGTAAAAGGACTTTAGGTTCCACAGCAAGTGCACGTGCAAGTGCAACCCGTTGACGTTGCCCACCAGATAGCTGTGTTGGATAGCGATCCGAAAAATTGTCTAGTTTAACAAGTCGCAGTAGGGTCATTACTTTATCGGTTATTTCTGCTTTGGATGGTCTTGTTTTACGTGGTCGTACTTTCAACCCATAGGCAACATTATCGAAGACCGTCATATGGCGAAAGAGCGCATAGTGTTGAAAGACAAAGCCTACGTTTCGTTCCTTCGGGTGACGATTAGTAATCGTTTGACCGTCAAATAAGATTTCGCCGACATCCGATGCTTCAAGCCCTGCAATCACGCGCAGTAAAGACGTTTTACCAGAACCAGAAGGGCCAAGTAGCGCTATCAATTCACCAGATTGAATATCGATGGATACATCTTGTAAAGCTTGAAAAGAACCAAATTTCTTAGAAACATTTTGAATTTGAATGCTCACGCAAGAATACCTCCTTTAAATTGATTTCGATTTCCATGCAACAATATCTTTTATAACTAGCGTAATAATCGCTAACACACTCATCAATGAAGCAACAGCAAAAGCTGCTGAAAATTGGTATTCATTGTATAAAATTTCGATATGAAGCGGCATAGTATTCGTCATGCCTCGAATATGACCCGAGACGACAGAAACTGCTCCAAACTCACCAATGGCACGTGCATTACATAAAATCAAACCATAAAATAATCCCCATTTAATATTGGGTAATGTTACATACCAAAAGGTTTTAAAGCCATTTGCACCAAGAGAAATCGAAGCCTCTTCTTCAGCGTTCCCTTGTGCTTGCATTAACGGGACAAGCTCACGTGCAACAAAAGGCAATGTTACAAATATAGTCGCAAGCACAATGCCAGGTAAGGCAAAAACAATTTTAATATCATTAGCAAATAGCCAATCTCCAAATAGTCCTTGTGCACCAAATAGCAAGATAAATACTAAGCCTGCAATAACGGGCGATACAGCAAAAGGTAAGTCAATTACTGTTAATAATAAATTTTTACCTTTGTAATTGAATTTCGTTAATGCCCAAGCAGCCATAATGCCGAAAATGGCATTTAAAGGAACGACAATGGCTACTACTGTTAAGGTCAACTGAATAGCAGCTAAAGCATCTGGATGTGCGATTGCTGCAAAGTAGACGTCTGCCCCTTTTTGAAAGGCCGTAATAAAAATCGATACGAGGGGGAGAACGATAAAAAATGCTAAAAATGCCAGTGCAATAAATGTTAATACATAACGAAAGAAGCGAGGCTCCTGTAAGGCAGCGGGCTTTGCTGCTACAATCCGTGTTTGTGGAGCCAAAGGTTCAATAATCGTAGACTGATCCATAAATACCTCCTAATGTATAAAGCGGCGATTTGCTAGCCATTGAATAAGATTAATCGTAAATAATAAGACAAAGGATGTAATTAGCATAACAGCGGCAATAGACGTGGCACCCGCATAGTCATATTGTTCAAGCTTTGTCATAATGATTAACGGTGTAATTTCTGTCTTCATCGGCATGTTACCAGCGATAAAGACAACTGAACCGTATTCCCCTAATGCACGTGCAAAGGCTAATGAAAAGCCAGTCAAAATGGCTGGTGCAAGTTCAGGGAAAATAATCTTACATACAGTTTGCAGACGTGTAGCCCCTAAACTTGCTGAGGCTTCTTCAACTTCTACACTAATATTTTGTAAAACAGGTTGCACAGTACGCACAACAAATGGAAGACCGATAAATGTTAGAGCAATTATAATACCGAGTGGTGTAAAGGCGATTTTAAAATTGAAAAACTGTCCAATCCAGCCATTTGGTGCATATAGCGATGTTAAAGCAATACCTGCTACTGCCGTAGGTAAAGCAAATGGTAAATCTACAAGACCGTCAATAATACGTTTAAACGGGAAGTGGTAGCGTACGAGTACCCAAGCGATAATGGTGCCAAACACAACGTTTACTAAACCAGCAGCAAGTGCAGTGCCAAAGCTTAACTTATAAGAGGCAATTGCTCGAGGGTCGGTGACAATTGCGGTAAACTCTGCCCAGCTTAACGACATTGTCTGAATGAAAATCATTGCTAAAGGTAAGAGTACAAGCAAGCTTACGTAGAGCATCGTATAACCAAGTGAAAGGTGGAAGCCGGGAATAACACGAGCCGGCTTCTTTTTAAATGTTAGGCTAGTCATCATATGCCTCCTTATTGTGGAACGTAAATTTCATCGAATGTACCACCATCTTTAAAATGTGTTGTCTGAGCTTCTGTCCAACCCCCAAAGTCTTCAATGGAAATAAGTTCAAGCTTAGGGAATTGCGCTTGGTATTTTGCTAATATATCTTCATTGCGTGGTCGATAGTAGTTTTTCGCAGCAATCTCTTGACCGATGTCACTATATAAATGTTGTAGGTATGCTTCTGCGACTTTACGCGTCCCTTTTTTATCAACAATTTTGTCAACGATTGCTACAGGAGGCTCTGCTAAAATACTTAAAGAAGGTGTAATAATTTCGAATGCATCTTTCCCTAATTCATTAAGTGATAAATAAGCTTCATTTTCCCAGGCAATTAACACATCACCAATTTTTCTTTCAACAAAGGTAGTCGTGGCGCCGCGAGCACCAGAATCAAGTACCTCTACATTGCGATACAAAGCCTTCATAAAATCTTTTATTTGCTTCTCGTCATTGTTATACAACTTCGCTGCATAGCCCCATGCGGCTAAGTAATTCCAACGGGCACCACCTGAAGTTTTTGGGTTTGGCGTTATGACTGAGACATCGTCTTTTACTAAATCATCCCAATCTTGAATCCCTTTTGGATTGCCTTTTCTTACTAAAAAAACAATGGTAGAAGTATAGGGTGTAGAATTATTTTCAAATTCTGTTTGCCAGTCTTTGTTTAGTAGACTACGAGCTTGGGCAATTTCATCAATATCGTAAGCAAGTGCTAATGTGACAACATCGGCTTCTTGACCATCAATAACCGCACGCCCTTGTTTACCCGAGCCACCATGTGATTGATGAATTTTTACTTCTTGACCTGTTTCGTTTTTCCACTTCGCGATAAAGTCTTGATTAAATTCATCGTAAAGCTCACGTGTTGGATCATAAGATACATTTAGTAACTCAACTGTTTTTTGTGTGTCTTGCGAAGTTGTATTGTTATCTTTGGACGTGCTATTACATCCTGTTAACATAATTGTTAACCCTGATAAGAGTACAATTGTTTGAAAAATAGTTTTTCTTTTGTTCATTGAAAATCTCTCCTTTTTCTTACAAAATGCAAAAGGACCATCTCTTCAACATGTATCAACACATGTTAAGGAGATGGCCTTCAGATAATCTGATCAGCATGTTTTGTTTTTTAGCTTAGTACCACATTAAACATATATTTCCTATTAGTCAACAAGGAATTGAAAAATATTTAAAATTTTAGATAGGTTTTTCCCTAAGTCCAGTAACGAGTAGCAAAAGACTCTTTTTATGAATAAAATTATTTGTATATAACGATAGTGACAGTTTAAAGAGGTGCAAAATGAAATTCTTTAAATATGTTTATATTTTTACAAAACCTAGTTGACTACTAGGTGTAATTTAGTATATATTGGGTAATAAGAAAAGTGATTGTTGAATGAGGTACAAGATTACTAGTTTACAATCATCATATATGCTGGCTAGTCAAACTAGAGGCGTTTTAACGAAGGTACAATGCATTATTGTATCTGTTGTTAAAACGCCTTTTTCTATATCCGAAAATGTTTCGAGGGGGATTTTATGTTAACGTATGCAACTTGGCAGGAGCCAACGACTAATTTTGAAGTGGATGAATCCTATAAGGGTGCACTTGAGGTGTTACGCTGGAGCTATGCACAATATGGCGATGAGATTGTATATGCGTGTAGCTTTGGTATTGAGGGAATTGTGTTGATTGATTTGATTTCAAAAGTAAAGCCAAATGCTACGATTGTTTTTTTAGACACAGATGTCCATTTCAAAGAAACGTATGACACGATTGAACGAGTAAAAGCAAACTATCCGCAGCTAACGATTATACTGCAAAAGCCTAAGCTGACACTTGAGGAGCAAAAGGCGCAATATGGCGATGAATTATGGAAGTCCAATCCTAATCAGTGCTGTGACATCCGAAAAATAAAGCCGTTACATGAGGCGTTATCAGGAGCAAAAGCTTGGATTTCAGGGTTGCGCAGAGAACAATCGCCAACTCGGCAACAGACAAATTTTATCAATCGTGATGACAAATTTAAATCCATTAAAATTTGCCCGCTTATTCATTGGTCATGGAAAGATATATGGCGTTATGTTTCCAAGCATAATTTAACGTACAATCCATTACACGATCAAGGCTATCCGAGTATTGGCTGTGAACACTGCACACAACCTGCATTTACGTTGGATGATTTACGTGCAGGTAGATGGCAAGGAACGGGTAAAACTGAATGTGGGTTACATGAATAGGGGCGTTTAAATCATGCTGGAATATATTGCAATAGCTATAAGTTTATTTTTTGCAATGAATATTGGGGCAAGTGGTGCAGCAGCATCCATGGGTGTTGCTTATGGGGCAGGCGCTATAAAAAAAGCATGGCATGCATTGTTAATTTGTGCGGTAGGGGTTTTGGCAGGCGCTATATTGGGTGGCGGTGAAGTTGTCAAGACTATCAGTTCAGGGATTATGCCACAACAGTATATTACTGTGAAAATCGTCATCATTATATTAATTTCTGCGACAAGTGCGTTGTTTCTTGCCAATTTGTTAGGCATTCCCTTATCGACGAGTGAAGTAACCGTCGGAGCGGTCGTAGGTGTAGGAATTGCCTACCGCGTGCTATATGTCAAATCATTGCTCGTGATTATGGCCTTTTGGGTAATCGTTCCTGTTATAGCGTTTGTCATTGCCTTTATAGTTGGCAAAGTACTGTATAAATTTCAAGGGAAGAGCTTTTTGAAAAACCACCCAATTTTAACAGTGCTACTCATATTTGCTGGATTTTTCGAAGCTTTTTCAGCAGGGATGAATAATGTTGCCAATGCAGTAGGCCCACTTGTTGGTGCTGGTATGATTACGGTGACAAAGGGTATTTGGCTAGGCGGTGCTTTTGTTGCACTAGGGGCGTTGTTGCTAGGAAGACGTGTACTCGAAACAAATGGCAAAAAGATAGTGCGTTTTGAAAAAGCTGAAGGCATTCTTATTTCAACTACAGGTGCCTTGCTTGTTGGTATTAGTTCATTGTTTGGCTTACCTGTGCCATTAACGCAAGTAACTTCCTCTTCTATTATTGGTATAGGAATGGCGAAAAGCGGTAAACAAATTTTTCATAAACATATCGTAAAGAAAATCATGTGTATTTGGATTGTATCACCCATTTTTTCATTAGCGATTTCTTATAGTCTAATTCAGTTATTTATGGAGAAAGATTTATATGCCATCGTCATTATGGGGAGCGTTATAATCGGAACGCTTGGTGCTATTAGTTTAATGCGAACAATGCGTGAAGAAGAACGCTCAATATACGATGCAGGTGAAGGCATTTAAATATAAAACATAGTATTTGAATAAAAATAGGGGGAATATTGAATGAGTTTACAACCACATGGCGGCACTTTAGTGCAAGCTTATAATCCACAAAAATCAGTAGTACATATTGAGAAGGAGATTGTTTTGGATACCATTGCGTTAAGTGATTTAGAATTAATCGCAATTGGAGGGTATAGCCCAATCGACGGTTTCTTAACTAAAGAAGATTATGAATCTGTTGTTGAACATACAAGGTTGGCCTCTGGCATTGTGTGGAGTATACCGATCACACTTCCTGTTGATCAGGCAGTAGCAGCAACTTTACAACCAGGTGATGAAGCAAAATTAATCTATGGTAATGATGTCTATGGTGTGATTCATATTGAGGATATATATGAACCAGATAAGCAAAAAGAGGCACTACTTATTTACGGTACACAAGACTTAGCCCATCCTGGAGTGAAAAAGTTACATGAACGGCAGGGGATATATGTTGGTGGTCAAATTACGTTAATTAAGCGTCTAGAGCAAATATTCCCTACTTATTCATTTGATCCAACAGAAACAAGGCAGTTGTTTAAAGACAAAGGGTGGCAAACAATTGTGGGCTTTCAAACGCGTAATCCTGTTCACCGTGCGCATGAATATATTCAAAAGGCGGCATTAGAAACAATTGATGGCTTATTTTTAAATCCATTAGTCGGTGAAACGAAGTCGGATGATGTATCTGCTGCTATACGTATGGAGAGTTATGAAGTGCTTTTGGAAAATTACTATCCTCAAAGTCGTGTGCAATTAGGTGTGTTCCCAGCGGCTATGCGCTATGCAGGGCCTAAGGAAGCCATTTTCCATGCACTAGTGCGGAAAAATTACGGCTGTACCCATTTTATTGTTGGACGTGACCATGCAGGTGTAGGGGACTATTATGGCACATATGATGCGCAAAAAATCTTTGAACAATTTACCGAAGATGAACTTGGGATTGTGCCTTTAAAGTTTGAACATAGTTTTTATTGCACTCGATGTGAAGGCATGGCAACTACAAAAACTTGCCCGCATGATAGTGCATCACATGTAATTTTATCAGGAACGAAAGTCCGGGAAATGCTCCGTAATGGAGAAGTGCCTCCAAGTACATTTAGCCGTAAAGAGGTTGTCGATGTACTAATAAAAGGCATGCGTAAGGAGGTATTAAAATGAGTTCTAATATCGTATGGCATGAAGCTTCTATTACGAAAACAGAGCGTCGCACGCAAAACAAACATCACAGCTTTATTTTATGGTTTACAGGATTATCGGCATCAGGAAAATCTTCCGTAGCAAATGCGTTTGCACGTACATTATTTGAGCGAGGTAATCAGGCGTTCGTATTAGATGGTGATAATGTAAGACATGGCTTAAATAATGATTTAGGCTTTGACGAAGTGAGCCGTAAGGAAAATATACGACGTATCGGGGAAGTTTCTAAGCTTTTTGTGGAGAGTGGTCAAATTGTACTCACAGCCTTTATTTCACCTTATCGACAAGATCGTCAAGTCGTTCGACAGCTAGTGGAAGAGGGGGAATTTTTAGAAGTGTATGTGAAATGCTCCGTAGAAACATGTGAACAACGCGATCCAAAAGGTCTATATAAAAAAGCGCGCAATGCGGAAATTGCTAATTTTACAGGTATTAGTGCGCCCTATGAAGAACCTGAACATCCCGAATTTATTTTGGATACTGAACGCTATTCTATTGAGGACTGTGTAGAGCAGTTAACAACGTTTCTAACGGATAAAGGCTATATTTAAAGCGTGCCAGTCACTCAAACAATTTCAATGTTTGCCCTAGAGCAATGATTGGGCAGGAGAAACAGCGACAGTAACAGACAAAGATATAGCAAAAAAGTGTTAGATTGATTGTAGTCAATCTAACACTTTTTCATTTTTGTCTCAACTTTGGTTATTTGATACCTTGTTCTTTTTTCATTTTCTCAATTTCTGGCCCTAGTTCATCACGTACGGTTCCTTTCCATGGCTTAACACCTGCTATGTAGGAGGAACGAGTCATAATATGTCCTCCTACAGGTCCAGTTATGAATAGAAACAAAATACCTAATAAAATACGTGGGTTAAAATGATCCTCGATCAGCCAAAAATAAAAGAATACACCTACCAACACACACATAACACC
This sequence comes from Lysinibacillus sp. C5.1, assembly GCF_016350185.1. NCBI lineage: Bacteria > Bacillati > Bacillota > Bacilli > Caryophanales > Bacillaceae > Lysinibacillus > Lysinibacillus sp. C5.1. The sequence goes on along the minus strand of NZ_CP066226.1, from coordinate 3,615,840 downwards.
AAGTGTGGCACTTTTAGATGCGGCATGTGCCCGTGTGTACAAATCAGGTAATCGAATCAGCCCAATAGCTGTTACAACGATAAATATTACACCAATCGAAATAAATAAAATAACTAATGTATTAGCGAGAATTGTCACGTTTAATGATATCTCCTTTCTCTATAAATTTAGAGAAAGCAACAGTACCGATGAATGATAATATCGCTAATAATAAAACAATTTCTAGGAAGAAGCTTGTTTCCACTAAAACTGAAAATAACGCGATTAAAGAAATAAGTGATACACCTAAGGAATCAAGTGCTACGACACGATCTGATGCAGAGGGTCCTTTCACCATACGGTAAATCACTGCAATCATCGATAAGCAAATCACTACGATCGCTGCAATAATAAACGTCATCATGATTTACTCACCTCCAAAATAGCTTTTTCAAAAGAGTCGCGAATGGATGCAATGGCATCATCTACATCACTAATATCAATAGCATGGACAAACAATGTTTTAGCATCATCTGAAACATGCACTACAACAGTCCCAGGAGTTAATGTAATGAGACTTGATAGTAATGTAATTTCCCAGTCTTCTTTCAATACAGTTGGGTAAGCAAAGAAGGCAGGTTGCATGTCCAGCTTGGGCTTTAATACAACTTTCAATACTTGAATATTGGCTAATATTAATTCCTTGAAAAAGAGTACAGTGAGTTTAATAATTGCCCATACTCGAAATAAATAGAGACGTGTAAAGAAAAATCTTCTCATAATGACGAGCAATACAATACCAAGGATGAAGCCTACTATAAAGCCTGTTGCTGTGTAATTAGATGAAAGGAACATCCAAACGAAGGCAAGAGCAAAATTTAAAATAATTTGAAATGCCATAGCTCTAATCTCCCTTCATTACAGCATCTATATAAATAGATGGGTCATTTAAAAGTTTTGCAGCATCATTCATAAATGGTGTCATCCATTCCGAACCAACACCATAGGCAACGGTAATAAGCACTAATAGGACAGTCGGCACAAAAAGTGTAGTATAGACTTTTTTATCGACAGTTCCCTTAGTTTCCTTTTCCTCTCCCCAGAAGGCATATAGGAAAATACGAATAACCGACAGTAGGACAAGTAAAGAGGAGGCTAAAATAAAGATACTACTCCACATACTGCCAGCCTCAAAGCCCCCCTGCACAATTAAAAGCTTTCCAACGAAACCACTAAGTGGAGGAATCCCAGCTAAACCAAAGGCAGCAATTAAATAGAACCATCCAAGAGCAGGATATGTTTTCATAAGACCGCCCATTTTACGTAAATCTGATGTACCGGTAATGTAGATGACAATACCAATTAACATAAAGAGGGCTGCTTTTATAAGCATGTCATGTATCAAATAGAACATTGCGCCCTTTAGCGCCATTTCATTCATTTGGGAAACACCAAACAAAATGACACCTACTGCAATCACGATGTTGTAAATAATAATGAGCTTGACATCGAAATAGGCTAGTGCGCCGATACAGCCAGCAATAATTGTTCCAATGGCTAGCACCATTAGTAAATCATGTGTATACGATAAATCGTGTACAAAAAATAATGTGTATGTGCGCGTAATCGCATAAACGCCAACTTTAGTAAGCAGTGCACCGAAAAGTGTTAACACGGGAATAGGTGCAGCAGCATAAGAAGTTGGAAGCCAGAAGTAAAGTGGGAATATGGCTGCTTTTAGTCCAAAAACCATTAAAAACAAAACAGCAATTACGGTTATAATACCTGGCTGATGAATGTCGCTAATCTTTACTGCGATGTCTGCCATATTTAGTGTACCCACAACCGAGTAAAGGTAGGCTACCGTAATAACAAACAAAGCAGAAGAAATAACATTAATTAAAATATATTTAATGGAGCCTTTCAGTTGTCCTTTTTCTCCACCTAGCACAATGAGTAAATACGACGCCATTAAGAGTACTTCAAAGAATACAAATAAGTTGAAAATATCTCCTGTGGTAAAGGCACCATTTACACCAGTTAAAATAAACATCATACCAGGGTAATAGAAAAAGCGTTCACGCTCTTTTGTAATAGAGCCAAAGCCGTACCAGACAACAAAAAATGCAATGAGTAATGATGTAGTTACTAACAGTGCTGACATCATATCAGAAACCATTGTAATACCGTATGGTACTGGCCAATTGCCAAACGTGACTTTCTGAATGCCATCATTTTTAACTTTTAGTAAGAGCGAAACGGCTGAAACAAAAGCAAGTAGGATGCCCAGTAAAGCAAACGAACGCTGGTATTTTAAATTTTTTTGCCCAAACATTAAAATCATACCGAAGAAGAACGGAATGATAATTGGCAGTAAAAGGAAGTTATTCATCCTCATCACTTCCTCTCATTAAGCTAATATCATCTGTCTCAAGCTCTTGATAGGAGCGATAGGCAAGTACTAGGAAGAAAGCCGTTACACCGAAGCTAATAACAATCGCAGTTAAAATCAATGCCTGCGGTAAAGGATCAGCGAACGTTTTGGCTCCTTCTTTTAAAACAGGGGGTGCCTCACCTGTTAATCCACCCATTGTTAAAATAAGTAAATGGGCACCATGGCTTAAAAGTCCCGTACCAATAATAATGCGTAATAAGCTTTTCGATAATATTAAATAAACCGCTGCCATAAACAGAAAGCCAATGACAAACGCCATAATTATTTCCATTATTCATCCTCTCCAATCGTTTGAATAATGGTCATCGTAACGCCAACAACAACCAAGTAAACACCGCTGTCAAACAGCATTGCTGTGTGCAAAGACTGCTTACCTAGAAGCGGCAATTCGAAATAATCAAAGAAATGTGTAAAAAATGGTTTTCCTAAAAACATCGGGAATGCGGCTGTCGCAAATGCCAATAATAAGCCTGTAGCCGTTAAATACGTGTAGTTTATCGGTAAAACATTTCGCACTGTATTTAAATCAAAGGCAAGGACTAACAGTACAATGGCACTGGATGTTAAAAGCCCCCCGACAAAGCCGCCACCGGGTGTATAATGACCAGCTAGGAAGATATGAATGGAGAAGAAGAAAATAATGAAGAATACAATTTTAGCTGTAAATTGTATAATCACATCATTTGTTTTCATGTGGTTTCTCCTTTCTATTCATACGCAGCTTAATCATTGCTAAAATTGCCATACCTGCAATACCTAATACTGTAATTTCAAATAATGTATCAAAGCCACGATAGTCTACTAAAATCACATTGACAATATTACCGCCACCCGCTTTAGAATAAACGGTTTCTTCATAATATTTTGAGATGGTCGGCACAAGTTTTTGCGAATGTGCAGATAAAGCGATAAGTGTCACCATCACACCAACTGCGATTGAAATAATCGCCCGATTTAATTGAAAGCGCATGCGTTCTTCGCGCTTGCCAAGCTTCGGAAGATGATAAAACGCCAATAAAAATAACGCAACCGAAATGGTTTCAATAACTAGTTGAGTTAACGCTAAATCAGGTGCATTAAAAATAACAAAGAATAATGCAACAGTATAACCGACAGAGCCTAGTCCAATAATTGCTGTCAGTCGTGATTTTGCAAAAATTGTGATCGCTGTTCCAATCATTAACACGACAATTAAAATTAGTTCGTATGAGCGAATTGGTGCTGTACCTTCAAAAGATAGTGAAAAGGCATCTTTTACAAATAAGGTTCCAATTGAAATCGCTGTGATGCCACTAAACATATACAGTAGATAGTGACGCATAGACCCTGTCATATAAAGACGTGATACACGATTTAACCCTATATCTAAAGCAAGCATCATTTGGTCATAGGCATTATTGAACGTAAGAGCACGCGGGAATAGCTTGTAGATGCCTTGCCATTTAGGTAAGGCAACAAATAATAAGACGCCTATAATAACAATGCCAATTGTCATAACTAATTCTGGTGTAATTTCGCCATGCCAAGCTGACACGTGAATGTTGATATCTTCAGGTGCATTATATAAAAACGGCTGAATAGCTTGTACAGCCGGCTTCACAAACGTATCACCAATAAGATTCGGAATGAAGAAAATAATCACCACTAATGATGCTAAAATCATCGGCGATATAAGCATGCCTATCGGAGCTTCGTGTGGTTTATGAGCGTAAAGTTCTGGTTTATATTTTCCTGTAAATGTTCTACAAACAAAGTAAAAGCTGTAAATAAACGTAAAAATACTCGCAATCCAAGCAACAATTGGGAACAGCACGCCCCATGTATCAAAGCCGAAAAATTCGAAATTCTGAAGTGATAACATAGCTGTTAAAAACATTTCCTTACTTAGGAAGCCATTAAATGGTGGTAATCCTGCCATTGAAAAACTACCGATCGCCGCAACCGTAAAACTAAGAGGCATGATGCTCATTAATCCGCCAAGTCTACGTATATCGCGTGTACCTGTTTCATGATCGATAATCCCAGCAATCATAAATAAGCTACCTTTAAATGTTGCATGGTTAATCAAGTGGAAAATGGCTGCAAAAGCTGCATATTTAAACATTGAATCTGCTGCTCCATTTACATGAAATGCAACTGCACCAGCTCCTAGTAATGACATAATTAGCCCAAGCTGACTGACAGTAGAAAAGGCAAGAATACCTTTTAAATCGGTTTGCTTTACTGCAAAGAACGAACCCCAGAAGAGCGTTAGCAGACCAACCCCTGTAACAAGCCAAATCCAAAGTTCAGAAGCTGCAAAAATAGGTGTAAAGCGAGCAACTAAGTAAATACCTGCTTTTACCATTGTTGCAGAGTGAAGATATGCGCTGACAGGTGTCGGAGCCTCCATTGCATCCGGTAACCAAATATAAAATGGGAATTGTGCAGATTTCGTAAACGCCCCAAACAGCAATAATATAAGGGCCCAAATGAATAACGGATGTTGCACTAAGTTTGGTGCCATTGCAATAAGTTCACGGATTGAATATGTTCCACCCATTAAATAAAGAAGGATAAATCCTCCTAACATCATTAAGCCGCCAAAAACGGTAATCATCATCGATTTTAGTGCACCGAAGCGAGAAGCATCGCGTGTGTACCAATAACCAATCAATAGGAACGATGAAATAGATGTTAATTCCCAGAAAAAGTACAAAGTAATTAAATGGTCTGATTGTACAACACCGAGCATAGCGGACATAAATAGTAATAAGTAAACATAAAAATTATGTAGTTTTTCTTTATGTTTATCTAAGTAGAAAATGGAGTAAAGCACAACAAGTGAGCCAATTCCAGTAATTAGTAATGAAAATAATAAACTAAGTCCGTCTAAATAAGATACAACAGAAATATCAAGTGATGGTATCCATGGAATCCCATCATAAAATACTTCGCCTTTTGCAACTCTCGCTATATAAGTAGCATAAATCACGGCGAGTGTAGCAGGTACTGCAAGAACAAACCAGCCTGTGTGAATATTTTTAATGCTTTTATATATAAAAGGCACAAAAATTGCAGCAAGCATCGGGATGAAAATATAGAGTACTTGTAACAAAAAAATCCTCCTTTATGCAGGTAAGTGTAATAATTATAACGTACTTTTGTAGGGAATGCATATCGACTCGTAGGATTTAGCTTGGATACAAGGAGAATTTTAGCTATATTATAAATAGGAAGTTATCAAAAAAAACAGAGGAAAAAAATTTTTTATGAGGAACCCTTACATATATGGTTATTTACCATTAATTACAATTTTATTATTTAGTTTAACGTTCGGCATGTATGCCGTAGGTGAAGCATTACAGTTGTTTCAAGCAATCGGTGTTTATTCTGGAATGCGAGAATTTTTATCAGATTTTGAATTACGTGTATTGTTACTCATTGTGTTTGCGCTTATCTTTTTTATGGCTTTTTCAGCACTCAAACTAGTTGGTGAAACAATTCATGAACTAGGAATGTTGTTTTTTTCGAAGGACAATGAAGGGGCTGCGGTGAGTCAAGCACGTGGAGGCTACGTCATTTTATTTATTGGTGCAATGTGTTCTGCCTTTGCAATTCAATCTATCTATGTATTGGCAGGTATTTTTGTATTAACGGTCTTTATATATTTTATTTATCGTATTTATAAAATGAGCCTTTATATGTCTATGGGTGGAACAATTGGATTACTTATATTTGAGCTTTTCATGTGGACATTACTATTCTCGTTATTAGTTTATGTCATTTTAAAATTGTACAACGGCGTACTAGCAAGTCTCCCATTTGCCAAATAAAGTGCCAGTCACCCAAACAATTCTAAATTTTTTCTAAGTAAAAACCCACTTTGACTCCTGCGAAGGCTGATGATGTGCCTGCAGAAAACAAAGTGGGTTTTTATGCTAGTGCCAGTCACCGAAACAATTCACCGAAACAATTGGCGCTGATACACTAATAGAAAATTACTCTAGTAAAACATTAAAGAGTTTGTGATGAATTTTGTACGCTTCTAGTTTTTCCATTGGCTGTGGTTTATCATAGCCAAGCCACACAGCAGCGGTATATTGGTCATTTAAACCAGCTAGCCAATAATCACGGTAATCATTTGTTGTACCTGTTTTAGCCCCAACATAGCTACTATTGCTATAAACCCCTTGCCCCGTACCATTTGAGACAACTTCTGCAAGCAGCCCACGCATATATTTTACGGTTTTAGGCGACCAAATTTGGTCACGTGCCTTGTCCCAACTATATAGCTCAGTGCCATCATTAGCTGTTACTTTTCGAATACTGTGGGCTAGCACATAAGAGCCATCGATAAAGCTTGTATAGGCATCTGCAAGTTCAAGAGCAGTGACGCCATATGTTAATCCACCTAATGAAGCAGCGTAAGTATGATCCTTTGCCACCATAGAACGGAAATGGAAGCGATCAAGATAACTGAAAGCTGTATCTACCCCCACAGCGTTAAAAATGCGAAGAGCGGACGTATTGTAACTATTCCGGAATGCTGTATGAATTGTCACATCACCGTAGTTATATCCTCCATAATTTTGAGGACAAAAAGAACCGACACAATAGCGCCCACCATTGACAATGGAGTCTGGCGTATGAGTTGTTGTTTCAAAATAGGGTGCATAGACAGCAAGTGGCTTAAAGGCTGACCCTGGCTGTCGCGGACCTTGATAGGCTCGGTGATAATCAAACTTTTCGTAATTTTTTCCAGCATAGAGGCTGACGACTTCACGAGATGAATTGTTAATAACAGCACCCGCCGCCTGTAATTGGCCATTGCCTAAAATAGCAGTTATGCGCTCTTCATCATGATTCTGTTTAGTTGGATCCAGTGCAGTATAAATAGTTAAACCATTCTGATATAAAGTATTAAGTCGTTTGTCTAGTTGTGCTTGAATAGTTTTCTTTTCTTCTTCACTTTGCGTGTTGAGCAGTCGATCTGTATAGCCTTCCTTCTCGGCTACTAGCCAGCGTAACTCTTGAAGAACGTAAGTACTATACATCGGATAGCTTTGTACCTTGTTCTTAACATTTAAAGTGATTGGTTCTGCTTTATACGTCATTGCATCTTCTTTTGTAATAACACCACTTGTCGCGAGTGTATCAAGTAGACGTTCTTGTCTTGCCTTGGTATCATCAAAATGTTTTAAAGGGTTATAAAGAGAAGGATTGTTAGGGATAGCTGAAATAAACGCTATCTGTGCAATCGATAATTCTTGGATAGGTTTTTGAAAATAATAGCTTGCTGCACTACCTATTCCATAAACTTGATTGCTAAAATAGGATTCATTTAAATACATCGTTAAAATGGCATCTTTATCGTATTTCTTTTCAAGTTCATAGGCATAAAATAGCTCTGTTAGTTTTCTTTCGTATGTTTTTTCATCAGATAAATAACGCATACGAACAAGCTGTTGGGTAATGGTACTGCCTCCTTGTGAAGCTGAATTGGTGTTTGAGTTAGCAACCACCGCGCGTAAGATAGCGCTAAGATCGAAGCCGACATGATTATAAAAGTCTGCATCCTCACTAGCAATAAAAATTTCCTGGGCAATTTGTGGAATTTCTTGTAAAGTTAAAGGTTGTCGCCATTCGACATATTCCTCACTAAAGGTTTGGCCGTTCTGATCAACTAATGTGACAGGAAGCTGTACCTGTACTTCGGGAACCTCAATTTTCTTCTGAATTTGTTGTTCGTGGGCTTGTGCTGTACTCAGCTCTGCTCGTATATTTGTACCAATCCACCAAATGGTAGGTAAACATAGCGTTACAATAATAAAACCAAAAACTTTTTTCATATATGCCTCCAACTTTGAAAATAAGTCTTTCATCAGAATAGCATATTTTGGATGTATTCCAAATACTCGTTCAGACCTATTTACACAATACTAAATTACAAAATAACAATTGCCTTGAGGTCGTCTGTCATTCCAACATGATTTTGGGTTATACTACCATTGTTACTACACAGAAGTTTCTAGATTTTCACAAACATAATTGACTAAACGATTGTAAAATTGCAAAATTCGTCAATACTTTGATGGAGAAAACAGCTAGGAAGTATGTTAGACTAATATGAGGTCAGAAATGATAAGGTATAATCATTTTCGTTGAAACTGAAATTTACATTTAAAGGAGAGACTCCAATGTTTCCACAATTAACAACTGAAGTACAAGAAGGCGAAGTACTAGTAGAAATGAAAACAACGTTAGGTGCATTAAAAATTAAATTGTTCCCAAAACAAGCACCAAAAACAGTTGAAAACTTCTTAGGGCATGCAAAATCAGGTTATTATGATGGTATTATTTTCCACCGTGTTATTCAAGATTTTATGATTCAAGGCGGTGACCCTACTGGTACAGGTATGGGTGGAGAGTCAATTTGGGGTAACTCATTTGAAGATGAGTTTTCTGATGAATTATTTAACCTACGTGGTGCATTATCAATGGCAAATGCTGGTCCAAACACAAATGGTTCTCAATTCTTTATCGTACAAATGAAGCATCTTCCAAGTGATATGCTTCGTCAATTACAAGGTGCTGGTTTCCCAGAAGAAATTATTGAGGCATATGCACAAAATGGTGGAACACCATGGTTAGACCATAAACATTCTGTATTTGGTCATGTTGTAGAAGGTATGGATATCGTTGATAAAATTGCTGAAGTAGAAAAAGACTTCCGTGATAAACCTGTTGAAGATGTGAAAATCGAGTCAATTACAGTTTTTGAATAATTATTGTAAGGACGTGTAGAAAATATGGAACATTTGATGTATCAATTTTTATATTTCCCAGAAGATAAATCAGCGTATATTCCAGCAGCTTTTGAATTTTTAATTATGCTTATTTTATGTATAGGCGTATTTATGATTTTCCGTAAAATTTCTAAAAAGCAGGAATTAAAATCTAAGGAAATCGAAGCACGTATTTTAGCTGAGAGAAACAGCACCAACAATAGACACAATTAAAAAAAGCACTCTGCAAAAGAGTGCCTCCGACTATAGACAAACTTGAGATTTCCCGAGTTTGTCTATAGTCTTTTTATATACATCCCGACAGCAGGCACAGTGTAAGCCACAGCTTGAAAATTCACAATTGTGTGAGTGACTGGCACTATGACAATGCGAGCTTAAAACGAGCAACGGCATCTTTTACCGTATCAAATGAGCAAGCTACATTCATACGCAGGAAGCCACGGCCTTCTTCACCATATTTTGAACCAGGTTCTAGTGCAAGTTTTCCAACTTCAAGCAAACGTTGCATTAATTCTTTTTCATTGATACCTAGTTGGCGGCAATCAATCCACAATAAGTACGTACCTTGAGGCTTTGCAATGTGTATGCCTGGCAATTGCGTTAACTCGGCTATAACATAATTCATATTATTGGAAATATAAAGAAGTAACTCTTCTAGCCATGGTAATCCTTCTGTGTAGGCTGCTTGCAGTGCTACAGGAGCAAAGCTATTCAATGAACCTTGCCCGCAAGCCATATTAACCGCCTCTAAAAGCACCTGCTTTTTCTTATCAGTCGTAATAATATAAGCAACTTGAATTCCTGCAAGATTAAATGTTTTAGTCGGTGCCATACAGGTAATAACACGATTAATTTCATCTCCTGCTAGTTTTGCAAGCGGAGTATGTTGTGCACCATCTAACATTAAATCAGCATGAATTTCGTCTGAAATAATGAGTACATCATATTTTGCACATAAACGAATAATTTCTTTTAATGTGGCTTCGTCCCATACATAGCCTCCTGGATTATGTGGGTTACACAATATGTATGCTTTAACGTTTTGGGCAAGTGCCTGTTCAAAAGCCTCAAAATCATAGACAAATGTTCCATCTTGCGCGACTAAAGGGCAAGTAACCACTTCACGTCCATTACTTTTAGGGATATTAAAAAATGGCGGATAGACGGGAGTAGAAATAAGCACTTTATCGCCTTGTTGAGTCAGTGCAGTCAAAATATTTGCCAAAGCTGATACGACACCGTGGCTGAAAGAAATGGCTTCTTGCTCAATGTGCCAATTGTATCGGCTTTTTTGCCAATCTACAATCGCTTGTTTTGCTTCCTCGCCTACATAGCTATAGCCAAAAATCGCTTCTTTAGCATGTTTTTGCAGTGCTGCTGCAACTGCAGAAGGTGGAGCAAAGTCCATGTCCGCTATCCACATTGGTAATATTTCTGTTGTATCGCTTAATCCATAAATTTTCTCCATTGCGTCCCATTTTACTGAGTTAGTACAACGACGATTTAAAGTTTGATCGAAAATCGACAAGCAAATCCCTCTTTTCTTTTTTTTTTACTATGGTATCATACCTATTAAGATTAAAGGATAATAGGTGAGTATTTTGGATAATATAAAAATGAATCGAACAGCCGTGCATCTGCTAGCAGAGTGGGATCCTTTCCACTTAGGTGCTGAGCATTATGATACAGAAACAGCAGATGTTGTTGCAGCACTACAAAGTATTGATGACCCATCTGCTCTTGCGAAGGTCATTCAAGAAACTTACGAGCACTCGTTTGAACAGTGGATTCCAATTGAAGATTGTGTTGCCATTTCATATAAACTACTGGCCATTAAGTTTGAAGCAAAATGTATTATTTAAATCGACATATAGTGTTTTTTTATTGGAAAGGTTTGTGTGCAAATGATTGCACGAAAGCTGCTTCCTTATAAAAGTGAGGTTGTCTTCTGTTTTTAGACAACCTCACTTTCTTATTGAAATAACGGCAAAATACCTTGGATAAAAATAAGCAAAATCGCAATAGGTGACACATAACGAATTAAAATATACCAAGTGTTAAACAGTAGACTTGAGGAAGCAAGCTCTTTACGAGAAATATCCTTTGTATAATAATAGCCTGCAAAAATAGAAATCAGTAAGGCACCGATTGGCATGCCGACACTATTTGTAATAAAGTCTACAAAATCAAAAATGGAACGATCTAATATTTTGACATCTGATAGAATACCGAAAGATAGGGCACTCGGAATTCCGAAGATGAAAATAATAAGTCCACCAATCCATGCGATTTTTTTACGCTTCTCGGGTTTGTCTCCAATGGCGATAGCTACTACAATTTCTAACATTGAAATCGAAGAAGTCACTGTAGCAAACAGTAAGAGAATAAAGAAAATCGTTAGGAATAGGCCCCCAAGTGGCAATTGCTCAAAAACAGCAGGTAAGATAATAAAAACAAGCCCTGGCCCTTGGTCGGGTGTATAGCCTAGCGCGAATACAGCTGGGAAAATAACTAAACCTGCAAGAAGCGAAATAATAATATTCATAGATGCTACATTAATGGCTGAATTACCGATTTTTTCGGTTTTAGGGAGATACGATGCGTACGTAATCATAACAGCTATACCAACACTTAAGGAGAAGAATGCTTGTCCAAGCGCTTTTAAAAATGTTTCAGCATTTAAGTAAGACCAGTCAGGTACAAACATAAATTTTACGCCTTCCATTGCACCATCAAGTGTTAAGGAACGGATTACTAACACAATAAAGAAAATAAATAGTAGTGGCATCATCCACGTACTTGCTTTTTCAATCCCACCTTTAATACCTCCAGATACGATAGCAATCGTTAACAGTAAAAATAACCCTTGCACAAGTACCGCTTCAAATGGACTAGAGATAATATTGCCAAACAAATCAGCATAATTTCCGTTATGACCATCACTTGTTAATTGAAACGTTAATGAACGTCCTAAATAACTTAAAATCCATCCGCCTACTACACTATAGAAGGATAGTATTAAACCCGCAATAATCATGCCGCCCCATCCTATTAAAAACCATGGTTTTCCTGGGGCTTGTTGTTTGAACGATGTTACAGCATCCTTTTGCCCACGACGTCCAATCATAAATTCTGCAATTAACACCGGCAAACCGATGAAAAATGTACATAAAATAAATAATAAAATAAATACACTTCCGCCGTTGGTTCCCGCCATATAGGGGAATTTCCAGATTGCGCCTAATCCTATGGCGCTACCAGCAGCAGCTAAAATAAATCCAATTTTTGTTGAAAATTGATCTCTAGATGACACGAAAATAAAGCCTCCTTATACTAAAGTTCTATTTTACCGCAAATATGGCATAACACAAGGCAAATTTCTGAAAATTGATTATAAATACTTTTTACGCCCCAACGTCTTACTACAAGTAGAATTCTTTAAACGAAATGCATGATTTACTATCAATTCTAGCGATTTTCTCAAGCTAGCCAGTTACAATTAAAATTGTAACAATTAGGAAGAACAGGTCGTTACATAGAAAAGGAGGGATAACGAGTGAATGAAACGGAATTAATCGAGCGAGCACAACAAGGTGATAAAGAAGCTTATATTGAACTAATTCGCATCCATCAGCGAACAGTTGAAAAATTTGCTTTTCAATGTGGCGTACATAGTAGTGATTTAGCGGATGTTTCACAAGAAGTTTTTGTCAAGCTATACCGTTTTTTACATCAATTTAAGCAGGATCGATTTACGACATGGCTTTATAAAGTCACACTTAATGCTACCCGTGATTATTATCGAAAAGAGCGACGTGAACAAGCAAAGGAGGAGCTGTTAAGCGCGCAGCGACAAGCCCCAAGTCCTTCAGCTGAAAAGCATGTCCTTAATTTTGAGGAAGACCGTGTATTGCATCATAGCATTCAAGCGCTTGATGAAAAATATCGCTATCCGCTCGTCTTGTATTATTTTCATGAGTTGAAGTATGAGGAAATTGCCGAGGTACTTGGCATTTCGTTATCCACTGTAAAAGTACGCATATTGCGGGCAAAAGAAAAACTTAAAGTAGCTTTGACACAGGAAGGGAGTGTTGAGAATGGATGATCAACAATTTGACAAGCGCATGGCACTGTTGAAAAAATCATACGACCGAATGGAACCTCAATTAAATCCCGACAATGTTTTCAAGCAAATCGAAGAAGAAAAAGAAGAAGCACTGCCTAAGCAATCAATTACCGCACAACAAAAACAAGCCGTAAAATGGCAGAAGCCAGCAGTATGGATAGCAAGCGTTGCAAGTGTGTTGCTAATTGGTCTCTTAGTATCGTTTTATACATTGAATCAACAGGAAAATACACACAGTGAAGTAACACAAGATGTGCCTGTTGAAAAGGCAGTTGAGGAAGAGATAGCAGATTACTTAACGAAAAAATTTAATAGTAAAAAGGAGGATATTAGAAAGGAATTAAAAGTGACCAAAGATGAGCTAGAAGCCTTTGATTTTATTAAAAACGCAAATTCAATGTTAGATTTTTATCTTACGACTAATTTGCATTTGAAATTAACGGATGAGAACTATGTGGAAATTATGGAAGAAAATATAATGAATCGGTTAATGACTCCTAAGCGGGCGGTAGAAAAGATAGAAACTTTTAGAAATTTAAGTTTTGAGGAATCGTTTGCCGTTTATAGTAACTACGTTATTTCTGTAGAGGAATTGGAGCGTTTTTATAGCAAGCTTCTTGAGCCTTACCAACAGCAATTAAAAGAAAATGAAGATGTAAAACAATATCCATCTAATTTACAAGCTATTATTGAAGCGGCAAATAATCAATATATGGAGTTGAAAACGGATGGAAATGGTGTGTTTTATTTTAAATCAAATCCAATCGATGGAGAATTTGCTCCGCAGTATATCAACCAATTACATCCGGACGTTTTCGGGTATTTCGAATATTTAAAAATGGGTTACTTATTATTGGCAGATGACTTACGATATACGCGAGAAGAAACGGCGCGCTCACTTAAAATAATGGAACGTACATTACTTGCAGATGTAAATGCTAGTTCTCTTGATTACAAGCTTTTAGAAGAAACCTATAAAAATACGTGGGTGGTATTATTGCTAGGTACAAAACAATATCCTGCCATAGCAAATGACGGGCAACCTCATCAGGACTATATGAAATTTTTAGAGGAAGTAGCTAGTGGAAAGTATGGTGAAGTAATGCAAAAGACCGCTGCTACTATTTTAGGAGAATTACAGCAAATGCAGCAATCCGCTACATTATCACAACTTGAACCTTATGATATCTGGACAATACTTTTACAGACACGGCAAGAAACAGCAGGTACTATTAACGACAGTGACTTTAATGTTGTCGATATGAATGAGTCTCGTATTGCACAAATAAAAGGAATATATGAACAATATAAAAACAATAATGATGAAGCAATCATCAATCAACTACACCCAATCAATATTGCCTCACTTTACTTATATGCTGTGACCATTGACGATAAGGCAGTGCAAAATGCTTTATTAACACCAGATGCCGAAGTGGATGCAAGTATGTTACAAACGATACAGAGTCTTGATGTTTTTAGTCAGCTAGGCGAATATAATGGAATTTTTCCTACCGTCGCTGCTCGTGTTGCTATAGGCAATCAGGAAAAGTACGGAAGGCAGTTCCTCATCAAGTTTTCAAAATCAGAGGAAGGTTATTATCGTATCACAGCAATCATGGATTGATGGGATGATTTTTTGCCCCACTTATTGACGTATGTTATAATTTATCGTGATATATACGTAGCAAACATATAGAAAGTGGGCAAAGGTTATGGCAAAAAAATATGAATTAGGAGACGTATTGACCGGAAAAGTTACAGGTATTCAACCGTACGGTGCATTTGTAGCACTTGATGACGATACACAAGGGCTCGTGCATATTTCTGAAATTACGTACGGCTTTGTAAAAGACGTCAGTGAGTTTTTATCAGTTGGGCAAGAGGTTGAAGTCAAGGTACTTGAAATCGATGAAGCGGCCGAAAAAATTAGTTTATCGATTCGTGCCTTACAAGAGCGCCCAGCAGCAAGAAAAAAAGACGCACCACCCCGAAAATCATTACAGGATCGAGTGGATGAATCCGATGCGAATGGTTTTAATTCCTTAAAAGATAAATTACAGGACTGGATCGAACAGTCAGGACATTAAAAAACGAGGATGCTTTCATGTGAAGGCATCCTCGTTTTTTATTTTTTATGATTTAGCCCTTTTTCATCTTCCGTATGCGATATTGCAGGTTTTGTCGGCTCATACCGAGAGCACCAGCAGCCTTTGTTATATTGCCTTCATATAGATTTAAGACATTTTGCACATAATAGGATTCGGCTTCTCGTAAATAAGCATCGAGAGGCATGACATCGTTTTGCTGGTGGAACATGAAAAATTCAGGTTCATGGTCAGATGTGTCTTGGCTTTGCACTTTAAATCGAAAATGAACAGGTAGTAAATCAAACGTAACGGTTGATTCTGTTGTCATAAACGAAACGATTTCATCTAGCAATAGTTCGAGTTCCTTTAAGTTTCCTGGCCAATCATATTGTAAGAATAGTGCTTGGACATCCGGTGCAAGTTCTGCCACATTTGACGCAAATCGCTCACGATGACGACTAAAATAATCTGCCACGAACGGTAAAATATCTTCTTTGCGATCTGTTAAATTTGGAATAGTAATGGACATTGTTGCAAAGAAATAATAGAGAGATTTAGACAGCTTATTTTCTGCAATAAGTGTAATTGGGTCACTGCCGACACTACCGATTAGCATATATTTGGATGGTGGTAATGACTGTAATAACTCAAGTAACTGTTCCTGAATTGGAAGACTTAAAAAATCAATACGTTCGAAGAAAAAAGTATAGGCTTTATCATCTTGTAAAAGTTCCTGCACCTTATCGAGCACTGATTTTGCCGAACGTCGACTAAATAATGTAACAAAGGCTTCAGGATCAGTAGAAGCTGCATGATGAATACCTTCTGCAACTAAATCTTTGCCTGTACCAGATTCACCGATAAGTAAAACAGGTAATTTTACCGCCGCCGCTTTTTTAGCGTTGACAATAACTTGTTGCATTGCTTCAGATACTGCTGTAATCATATCAAAAGTTAAAGGTTCACCATATCGTCGTAGCGGCTGATAGACTAATTTTTCTAAAGATGTGATATCACGTGCGAATTCAATCGCACCAATCAATTGATTATTTTTAAAAAGAGGGAATGTATCATTAATGGTTGTAATTTCATGGCCGTTTTTATTCCAATAGGTTTGTTTCACATTCATTTCTTGTAAACCGGTTTGTAACACCCGCATTAAAGTACTTTCATGTTGACGGAAGGAAAACAATTCAATAATTGAACGATCTGCTAATTCATCAAAATGAAACCCTTCGATTTCTTTCATTTTTGAATTATAGATAATTGTTTTACCCGTTACGTCAATCGCATGTATACCAACGGATACATTAGTTGCAATAAACTCATAAAAGGGTAGTAATGGTTCAGAATTATTCATAAAATGTGCACCTCAAAAATTTTTTACTTGAAATATGCAACGAAATTTTGCATTATAATAAGTGTAAGAATATTTTATACGCAAAAATATTTTGCGTCAATAGTTTTTGCATACTAAATATTTACAGCTCACAAAAGGAGGATATAGTATGATTCCATACAAACATGAACCATTTACAGATTTTTCTCAAGAGGCAAATTACAACGCATATTTAGAGGCATTAAATAAAGTCGAAAGTTATTTAGGTCAAGACTATCCATTAATTATTGGTGGAGAGCGCATTACTACAGAAGATAAAATCGTTTCATATAACCCAGCAAAAAAAACACAGGTGATTGGTCGCGTTTCAAAAGCAAGCAGAGAATTAGCTGAAAAAGCAATGCAAGTAGCTGACGAAACATTTAAAACATGGAAAAAAGTAGATCCAGCGATTCGCGCTGATGTGTTATTCAAAGCAGCGGCAATTATCCGTCGTCGTAAACATGAGTTTTCAGCATTATTGACAAAAGAAGCAGGTAAACCTTGGAATGAAGCAGATGCAGATACAGCAGAAGCAATTGACTTCTTAGAATACTATGGTCGCCAAATGTTACGTATTAAAGACGGCCAACCAGTAGAAAGTCGCCCAGGCGAATACAACCGTTATGATTACATCCCATTAGGAATCGGTATCGTTATTTCACCATGGAACTTCCCATTCGCAATTATGGCTGGTACTACAGTAGCAGCTTTAGTAACAGGGAATACAGTATTATTAAAGCCAGCTTCAACTACACCAGTTGTTGCATATAAATTTATCGAAGTTTTAGAAGAAGCAGGATTACCAGCAGGTGCTGTTAACTACGTACCAGGTTCTGGTGCAGAAGTTGGTGATTACTTAGTTGATCATCCGAAAACGCGCTTTATCAGCTTCACTGGTTCTCGTGATGTTGGTTTACGTATTAACCAACGTGCAGCAACACATAACGAAGGTCAAATTTGGATTAAACGCGTTATCGCTGAAATGGGCGGTAAAGATACAATTGTAGTCGATAAAGAAGCAGACTTAGAGCTTGCAGCACAATCAATTGTAAAATCAGCTTTCGGCTTCTCAGGTCAAAAATGTTCGGCATGCTCTCGTGCTGTTATCGTAGAAGATGTTTATGACACAGTAGTGAACCGTGTAGCAGAGCTTACTAATGAATTAACAATCGGTGACCCAGCTGACAACAGCAACTTCATGGCAACAGTAATCGACCAAGCAGCTTTCAATAAAATTACTGAATACATTGAAATCGGGAAAAAAGAAGGACGCCTTGTAGCAGGTGGTACAGCAGATGATTCTGTTGGTTACTTCATCAACCCAACAGTGTTTGCAGACGTAGATCCTTCTGCTCGCATCATGAAAGAAGAAATTTTCGGACCAGTTGTAGCAATTGCAAAAGCAAAAGATTTCGATGAAGCGATTGAAATTGCAAACGACACAGAATACGGCTTAACAGGTGCAGTTATTACAAATAATCGTATGAACCTAGAAAAAGCGCGTGAAGATTTCCACGTTGGTAACTTATACTTCAACCGTGGTTGTACAGGTGCTATCGTTGGATACCAACCATTTGGTGGTTTCAACATGTCTGGTACTGACTCAAAAGCTGGTGGCCCAGACTACCTACAACTTCATATGCAAGCAAAAACAACTTCAGAAATGCTTTAATTTTTACTGAATTTTAATGTGGGACGACACGACATGTTCAAAGATAGACTGTTATAGTAAGTAGAAAAAGTTAGCACACCTCGTAGAAAATAAATTCTACGAGGTGCGCGATTTAACCATATGAAGATCAACAAATATTTTTTGTTTCTATTATATAGTCCTTTTTCAGCTCTACTAGGCAGTCTTATCTTTCATAGTTTTTTATTATGAGTTAGTAGGGAGAGTGCTTTATGACAAAATCACAACAAGTTATTGAACAAACACAAAATTATGGTGCTGCAAACTATCATCCACTGCCAATCGTTATTGCAGAGGCTGAAGGTGCTTGGGTTAAAGATCCAGAAGGAAACAAATACTTAGATATGTTATCAGCATATTCTGCAGTAAATCAGGGACATCGTCATCCAAAAATTATTGCTGCATTAAAAGAACAAGCTGATAAAGTAACATTAACTTCTCGTGCATTTTACAGTGAAAACTTAGGTGAATGGTATGAGCTTGTAGGAAAATTAACAAATAAACAAATGGTTTTACCTATGAATACGGGTGCAGAAGCAGTGGAAACTGCATTTAAAGCAGCTCGTCGTTGGGCTTATGATGTAAAAGGTGTTGAAGAAGGCAAAGCAGAACTAATCGCTTGTAATGGAAACTTCCACGGGCGTACGATGCTAGCTGTATCTTTATCGTCTGATGAAGAATATCGCCGCGGTTTTGGACCGATGTTACCTAACATTAAACTTGTGGATTATGGTAATTTAGAAGCGTTAAAAGCTGCAATTACACCAAATACAGCAGCATTTTTACTTGAGCCAATTCAAGGGGAAGCTGGTATCGTTATACCACCAGAAGGTTTCTTAAAAGCAGCTCGTGAACTATGCCGTGAAAACAATGTGTTATTTATTGCAGATGAAATTCAAGCAGGATTAGCTCGTACAGGTAAAATGTTTGCTTGTGATTGGGAAGAAGTAGAGCCCGATATGTACATTTTAGGAAAAGCATTAGGCGGCGGTGTATTCCCAATTTCTTGTGTAGCTGCAAATCGTGATATTTTAGGTGTCTTCAACCCGGGTTCTCATGGTTCAACTTTCGGAGGTAACCCTTTAGCTTGTGCTGTTTCTATCGCATCTATTAAAGTTTTATTAGATGAAAAATTAGCAGAGCGTTCACAAGAACTAGGTGAATATTTCAAAGGGAAATTACGTGAAATTAACAACCCAATCATTAAGGAAGTTCGTGGTCGTGGTTTATTTATCGGTATGGAATTAACAGAGGCAGCGCGTCCATATTGTGAAAAGTTAAAAGAATTAGGCTTATTATGTAAAGAAACACATGATACAGTTATTCGTTTTGCACCACCATTAGTTATTTCTCAAGAAGATTTAGATTGGTCAATTGCTCAAATTGAAAAAGTATTTAAACTTTAACAAAATGTTCACATTTTATTTCGGAAGTGTGTTACAATGATGCCGATATACTATCATTATAAAAACAAAGAGGCGATTTAATATGTCTGAAAACTTAAATCTGTTCACATCAACTCAAGATGTTATTCAAGATGCTCTTAATAAACTAGGCTATGACGAAGCAATGTATGAATTACTGAAAGAACCGCTTCGTATGCTACAAGTACGCATTCCAGTTAAAATGGATGATGGTACGACAAAAGTATTTACTGGTTACCGTGCTCAGCACAATGATGCAGTAGGACCAACAAAAGGTGGCGTGCGTTTCCACCCAGCTGTTTCAGAAGAGGAAGTTAAAGCGCTTTCAATGTGGATGACATTGAAATGTGGAATCGTTGATCTACCATATGGCGGAGGTAAAGGCGGTGTCATCTGTGACCCACGTCAAATGTCAATGGGTGAGATTGAACGTCTAAGCCGTGGTTATGTACGTGCGGTAAGTCAAATCGTGGGACCAACAAAAGATATTCCTGCGCCAGACGTATTTACAAATGCACAAATTATGGCATGGATGATGGATGAATATAGCCGTATGGACGAATTCAACTCTCCAGGGTTCATCACAGGTAAGCCACTTGTACTTGGTGGTTCTCAAGGTCGCGATCGTGCAACTGCTCAAGGTGTAACAATCGTTATTGAAGAAGCTGCGAAAAAACGTGGTATTGATATTAAAGGTGCTCGCGTTGTTATTCAAGGATTTGGTAACGCAGGTAGCTTCTTAGCTAAATTCATGAATGATTTAGGTGCCAAAGTAATTGGTATTTCAGATGCATATGGTGCTCTTCATGATCCTGAAGGTTTAGATATCGACTACTTATTAGATCGTCGTGATAGCTTCGGAACTGTAACAACATTATTCGAAAACACAATTTCAAATAAAGATCTTTTAGAGCTTGATTGTGATATTTTAGTTCCTGCCGCAATTGAAAACCAAATTACTGCTGACAATGCGCATAATATTAAAGCAAACATTGTCGTAGAAGCAGCAAATGGTCCAACGACAGCAGAAGCGACAAAAATTTTAACAGAGCGTGGCATTTTACTTGTACCTGATGTATTAGCATCTGCAGGTGGTGTTACAGTATCTTACTTCGAGTGGGTACAAAATAACCAAGGTTATTACTGGACAGAAGAAGAAGTAGAAGAACGCCTGTACAAAAAAATGGTTGAAGCATTTGAAAATGTTTATACAACAGCCACTACACGTAACATCAATATGCGCTTAGCTGCATATATGGTTGGTGTGCGTCGTACTGCAGAAGCATCACGCTTCCGCGGTTGGGTTTAATCTATCGAAAAGGGTCGTCTCCAATTTGGAGCGACCCTTTTTTGTATAGAATGAAGCTGTGTGCCATTACGAAAGTTAAACTTAACAAAACTTGTTACGACGACTTTTTTGGTTTGTCAGTAGATTACAAGATGAATGAGTTGTGCCTGTGCCTGAAAAAATACATAGGGCATATGTGGATTATTGCGCGCGCGTATAATGGTGCTTAAATCTTTGCTTTCTACTCTAGAAATATGAGAAAATCCAACTAGAAAGGGGCGATTTCCATGAATTCATTTACATTTTATAATCCAGTGAAGTTACATTTTGGTGAAGATGCGTTGGAAAAATTACCGAAAGAATTAGCGCAGTTCGGACAGAAGGTGCTAGTTGTTTATGGCG
Source organism: Lysinibacillus sp. C5.1 (assembly GCF_016350185.1). Taxonomy (NCBI): domain Bacteria; kingdom Bacillati; phylum Bacillota; class Bacilli; order Caryophanales; family Bacillaceae; genus Lysinibacillus; species Lysinibacillus sp. C5.1. The sequence continues at coordinate 3,594,217 of NZ_CP066226.1, read as the reverse complement.
GAGGTAGCATTAAAAAGAATGGTGTATATAATGCTGTCATTGAGAAATTACAAGAAGCGGGTAAGTCCATTTTTGAATTGAGCGGTGTTGAGCCAAATCCACGTGTAGAGACAGCTCGTCTAGGCATAGAGATTTGTAAAAAAGAAGGGATTGACCTTGTGCTCGCTGTTGGTGGTGGTTCTGTTATTGACTGCTCCAAATTAATAGTAGCCGGGGCAAAATATGACGGGGACGCATGGGATATTGTTAAAAGAAAATTTATTGTGAAAGATGCATTACCGTTAGGAACAGTGTTAACCTTAGCTGCAACAGGCTCTGAAATGAATTCCGGTTCGGTTATTACGAACGCTTCAACGGAAGAAAAATTCAGTTGGGGTAGCCCAGCTGTCTTCCCTAAGTTTTCTATTTTAAATCCAGCATACACAGTGACTGTGCCGAAAAATCATACAGTTTACGGTATAGTGGATATGATGTCCCATGTCTTTGAACAATACTTCCATAATGCGACCAATACACCCATTACTGATGAAATGTGTGAAGGTGTATTACGAACAGTAATTAGCACGGCCCCTAAACTTATCGAAGATTTAGAGAATGTGACATTACGTGAAACGATTTTACTAGCAGGAACAATTGGTTTAAATGGCTTTTTATCAATTGGTTCCCAAGGGGATTGGGCTTCGCACAATATTGAACATGCCGTATCTGCCATTTATGATATCCCGCATGCGGGTGGTTTAGCAATTTTGCAACCACATTGGATGCGTCTAAACGTATCGGTTAATCCTGAGCGCTTTGCGGGTATTGCGACACGTGTCTTTGGTGTTGATGCAACTGGAAAGACAACCGAGGAAGTTGCCCATGAGGGGATTGATCGTCTATCGGCATTTTGGACATCTTTAGGTGCACCTAATCGTTTAGCCGATTATGATATTGACGATGCTAAATTCGATCAAATTGTTGAACATGCCATGGAAAACGGACCTTTTGGCAACTTCAATAAGTTGCAGGAAAAAGATGTACGTACAATTTTACAAAATGCACGTTAGGTTATAGTGTGACAGTAAAAGATGTATCGAAAAGTGAGGTTATCACTTTTGATACATCTTTTTTATTTTACTCATTACATAAAATCAATTACAAACGCCTGTCTATTATTTGGGTTAATTGTCAAAATTGTTCAGAATTTGTTCAGGTAATTTTTTTAAAATGAATGTAATCATTTTTGAATTGACAGGGGATGTAGAGAGAATGTTAAAACAATTGATTGAAAATCATATTACGATGCACTGTGAGAGTCATTTTTTTCAGCCGAATATTTACGAACTGAAAAATTGTATCGAAGTATTAGGAATTGAAGCGACTGCGTTACGAATGGACAATGATCAAATTGCCGCAGGATATGTAGTCGACAATCGTATATTTTTTAAAAGCATGCGATATGGACAAACGACGATCACATTAACTGATGGTCAAAGGGAAGCGATTGTACAACTTTACGTTCGTCCTTCTGGAGAAATAATGCTAGAGGTAACGCCGAATATAGAAGATGCTGAAATCGTGCTAGTATATTATCGAACGATTTTAGCTGAAACGGCGATTGCAATTGATTTAAAAGGGGCTTTGAAACATTATTTAGTAGCGCATAATCTTATGAATGATGAAGATGCCATTACCGAAGTGCATTATAAATCGATGCATCCGAATGTACTAAAAGATTCCTATGCGGGTAATTTTGTTTTAGGGTGTCGTCCAGACGGAGAGCCGTTAACAAATGCTGAAGAATTTGATTTAGCCAATCGTCTGGCTACATTAGAATTCTCAAAAATTATAATTCAACAGGATGGCATACAAAAAATGATCTGTTTAAGAATGCTATTAACTTTTATGATTACGGATTATGTAATTGTCTCATAGAAGGTTAAATGCTTTTGTCAATGATAGAACTTTGTACGTATTCTTATACTAAATAGCCAACTGCCTAACGTTGGCAATTGGCTATTTGTTTATTGTTCTTTTGTAGGACGTTCTCCAACATGTTGCCAATTTAATCTACCATCATCCTCATCAAATAAAATGGCTACTTTTGATACGCCTTTTTGACTTAGAAGTACTTCTGTTAAATGGTCACGTACATCATCTAAATAAGCAAGGGATAAATTCGGGTCTGCTTCTGCCACAAGCTCTACATGTAGAAATTCTCCTTCTTTCATCACTTCTAAACGAACGATATCTTTAATATTTGGGTTATCCATTACAAGGTGAGCAATATGATTCAGCATTTCCTCATCCGTTTCACCGATAACACCACGTGCGTTATCTAGGAATACCTTGCCAACTACATAAAACATCATACAGCCAATAATAATTGACACAAGTCCTTCAATTCTCGCCCAACCAGTAAAATGTGCAATTAAGATGGCGGCAAAGGCTAAAACGTTACCACCAGTAGCTACTAAATCTTCCATAAAAACTAATTTAGTGGCAGGTTTTGCACGTTTTAAATACGTAAATGCTTTTGCAATAGAAGCTAGGCCAGCCTTTTCTTGTCCAGCCTCATGTAGCACCTCGACTGCTGCTTTTGCAAGAACCGTACCTTCTAATACAATCCCAATAAACAACACACCAAGTGCAATAAACATTCCTTTCGATTCACCTGAAGGATGCATAAAATGATGCCAGCCTTCCTTAATCGTCTCATAAGATAGGATGGCTACAATAATTACGGCGAATAAGCATACAAGATTAACAATTCGACCAAAGCCTCCTGGGAATTGCTTTGTAGGTGCTTTTTTCGAAAGGGCGGAGCCGATATAGACGAAAAATTGGTTTGCAGCATCACCAAGGGAATGCATCATTTCGGCAAACATAGCCACATTGCCTGTGAAGAAAAAAGCAATCCCTTTAATGATTCCTAAAAAGGTGTTTACAAATGCAGCCATAAGGGAGGGTTTATTACCGTCTTTTAATAGTTTTAATATTTCTGTCATAGAGTCCTCCAACTAGTTTAAAATTTCCATTTCTATTTTTTCAATATAAGGTAAGGTACGTAATGAACGATAAAACGACAGTAAGTTATCTGAGACAATTAACGATAAACGGAAATCTAATTCGTGTAATACTTGATTATTCGCCATTGGTATATCTTTAATACGAATATTTTCAATTACAATGTTGTTTTCCTTTAAAAAAAGAAGAAATGATTCTGTATGGTCATCATTATCAATCTGAACCTTTAATGATACTTCTCGCATCCGAATTCGTTTTGGTCCAATTTTCATAAGAAAAGGAGATAACACTTCGATGCCAAAAACAATGATAATAACAGCTAGTGTTGCATCCATATAAAAGCCTGCGCCAACAGCAATCCCAATGCCAGCAGCTCCCCAGATCATAGCTGCAGTCGTTAAACCAGAAATGCTATCATTACCGCGTCTTAAAATGACACCTGCCCCAAGAAATCCGATGCCACTAACTACTTGTGCTGCTAAACGAAGGGGATCCATTGTAATGTTTATATCTCCCCTTGGAGGTGTTGAGTATGCAGTCTCGATAGAAATAATAGTTAGTAAGCAACTAAATGTAGCAATCACTAAACTTGTTTTTAATCCAACAGGTTTCTTTTTTAATTCCCTTTCAATACCGATTACTAAACTTAATGTGGCTGCAATCACTAATTTTATTCCAACTTCATATGTAATCATATTCTCCAATAATGTTTCCAAACGCAACCCTCCATTGTTATTTCGTATTGCTAAGAGATATGCAAGCTGTCATTATTATATGTACATTACTTTTTTGTATTGTACATCACGCAAGTAATGAAGTATAAGTTTTTTTTATGGAGGTGGATTCAATGAGTGAACCGAAGATTCATCCATATATTCCAATTTTCATAGGTGTTATATCAGTATCTTTATCTGCTATTTTTGTGAAATTAGCAACTGCGGATGCTGGTGTTATTGCTTTTTATCGTATGTTGTTTTCTGTCATAATTATGGCACCACTATTTTTTTTGAAATATACCAATGAATTAAAACAGCTATCTATTCGTGATTGGTGTTTTTCTTCTATAGCGGGTGTTTTTTTAGCTTTTCACTTTATTTTGTGGTTTGAGTCACTAAATTACACATCTGTTGCAAGCTCAACTGTGCTTGTGACACTTCAACCACTTTTTGCGTTTGTAGGTACATACTTTTTCTTTAAAGAGGCAATTACTGTGAAAACTATTTTCGCGGGGGCTATTGCCATTGTTGGCAGTGTGTTAATAAGCTGGGGTGATTTTAAACTAAGTGGATCTGCTTTCTATGGGGATATGCTTGCATTAATTGCTTGTGCACTTATTACAATATACTTACTATTTGGGCAAGATGTACGAAAGCGATTATCACTTGTGACTTATACAATGATTGTTTACGCAGTAAGTACGATTACATTGTTTTTCTATGTTTTATTAAAGGGGGAATCATTCGGTCCGTATTCGTCTATGGATTGGATGTGGTTTATTTTATTGGCAATTGTCCCTAATTTATTAGGTCATACTTTATTTAATTGGTCTATTAAATATGTTAGTACGAATGTTGTATCAATTGCTATATTATTTGAACCAATTGGAGCGGCCGTATTAGCTTTTATTTTTTTAAAAGAGTATTTAATCGCTACACAAATCATTGGTGGATGCATTGTAATAGCAGGGATTCTACTGTTTGTAGTGGATGATAAAAAGATTTTAAAGTTTTTTAAGAAAAAAGCTTGATTTTTATATTGCTATATTATATATTATTACTTGTCCTTAACAAGAAGGACGACATGAAAAAAGAAATTTAAAAGTTGTTGACTTCTTGTTGAATACAAGTTATGATAATAAAGTCGCTGAAAACAAGCGAAAATAAATGAACCTTGAAAACTGAACAAGCAAAACGTAATCAATATAGTTTTTACTAGCTAACTTCGTTAGTGAACGAAACAAAATTTTGGACATCAAAATTGATGCCAGCAAAACAATTTGAGCTAATCAAATTTCTTTTATGGAGAGTTTGATCCTGGCTCAGGACGAACGCTGGCGGCGTGCCTAATACATGCAAGTCGAGCGAACAGAGAAGGAGCTTGCTCCTTTGACGTTAGCGGCGGACGGGTGAGTAACACGTGGGCAACCTACCCTATAGTTTGGGATAACTCCGGGAAACCGGGGCTAATACCGAATAATCTATTGTCCCTCATGGGACAATACTGAAAGACGGCATCTCGCTGTCGCTATAGGATGGGCCCGCGGCGCATTAGCTAGTTGGTGAGGTAACGGCTCACCAAGGCAACGATGCGTAGCCGACCTGAGAGGGTGATCGGCCACACTGGGACTGAGACACGGCCCAGACTCCTACGGGAGGCAGCAGTAGGGAATCTTCCACAATGGGCGAAAGCCTGATGGAGCAACGCCGCGTGAGTGAAGAAGGATTTCGGTTCGTAAAACTCTGTTGTAAGGGAAGAACAAGTACAGTAGTAACTGGCTGTACCTTGACGGTACCTTATTAGAAAGCCACGGCTAACTACGTGCCAGCAGCCGCGGTAATACGTAGGTGGCAAGCGTTGTCCGGAATTATTGGGCGTAAAGCGCGCGCAGGTGGTTTCTTAAGTCTGATGTGAAAGCCCACGGCTCAACCGTGGAGGGTCATTGGAAACTGGGAGACTTGAGTGCAGAAGAGGATAGTGGAATTCCAAGTGTAGCGGTGAAATGCGTAGAGATTTGGAGGAACACCAGTGGCGAAGGCGACTATCTGGTCTGTAACTGACACTGAGGCGCGAAAGCGTGGGGAGCAAACAGGATTAGATACCCTGGTAGTCCACGCCGTAAACGATGAGTGCTAAGTGTTAGGGGGTTTCCGCCCCTTAGTGCTGCAGCTAACGCATTAAGCACTCCGCCTGGGGAGTACGGTCGCAAGACTGAAACTCAAAGGAATTGACGGGGGCCCGCACAAGCGGTGGAGCATGTGGTTTAATTCGAAGCAACGCGAAGAACCTTACCAGGTCTTGACATCCCGTTGACCACTGTAGAGATATGGTTTTCCCTTCGGGGACAACGGTGACAGGTGGTGCATGGTTGTCGTCAGCTCGTGTCGTGAGATGTTGGGTTAAGTCCCGCAACGAGCGCAACCCTTGATCTTAGTTGCCATCATTTAGTTGGGCACTCTAAGGTGACTGCCGGTGACAAACCGGAGGAAGGTGGGGATGACGTCAAATCATCATGCCCCTTATGACCTGGGCTACACACGTGCTACAATGGACGATACAAACGGTTGCCAACTCGCGAGAGGGAGCTAATCCGATAAAGTCGTTCTCAGTTCGGATTGTAGGCTGCAACTCGCCTACATGAAGCCGGAATCGCTAGTAATCGCGGATCAGCATGCCGCGGTGAATACGTTCCCGGGCCTTGTACACACCGCCCGTCACACCACGAGAGTTTGTAACACCCGAAGTCGGTGAGGTAACCTTTTGGAGCCAGCCGCCGAAGGTGGGATAGATGATTGGGGTGAAGTCGTAACAAGGTAGCCGTATCGGAAGGTGCGGCTGGATCACCTCCTTTCTAAGGATATTTTCGGAATACAAACCTTGGGTTTGTAAGATTACGTTTTGCGTTCAGTTTTGAAGGTTCATCATTACGATGAAATACTTCAAAACTGTGCTCCTGTCGCTACGCTTTCGTCGCAAATTTGCGAAGAAGTAGAAACAGGTAGTGAATTTGTTCTTTGAAAACTGGATAAAACGACATTGAAATTGTAACAAACACATTTATTTTTTTAAGTTTTTTATAGGCTTAATAACGAAATAGGGTTTCAAGACACAAGCAGTTCTAGGAAGTGAACGAGTGAATGAAGGAGCGTACTTACGTACGTGACTGATTGAACGAGAGAAGCTGACAACGAAATGCGCAGTGGATTGGAAGCCGATAGGTTAAGTTATTAAGGGCGCACGGCGAATGCCTTGGCACTAGGAGCCGAAGAAGGACGGCACTAACACCGATATGCTTCGGGGAGCTGTAAGTGAGCTTTGATCCGGAGATTTCCGAATGGGGGAACCCACTACGTTTAATCGCGTAGTATCTTGACGTGAATACATAGCGTCTTGAAGGCAGACCCAGGGAACTGAAACATCTAAGTACCTGGAGGAAGAGAAAGAAAAATCGATTCCCTGAGTAGCGGCGAGCGAAACGGGAAGAGCCCAAACCAAGAGGCTTGCCTCTTGGGGTTGTAGGACACTCTATACGGAGTTACAAAGGAATGAGTTAGATGAAGCGACTTGGAAAGGTCCGCCAGAGCAGGTAAAAGCCCTGTAGTCGAAAGTTCGTTCCCTCCAGAGTGGATCCTGAGTACGGCGGAACACGTGAAATTCCGTCGGAATCCGGGAGGACCATCTCCCAAGGCTAAATACTACCTAGTGACCGATAGTGAACCAGTACCGTGAGGGAAAGGTGAAAAGCACCCCGGAAGGGGAGTGAAAGAGATCCTGAAACCGTGTGCCTACAAGTAGTTAGAGCCCGTTAATGGGTGATAGCGTGCCTTTTGTAGAATGAACCGGCGAGTTACGATTACGTGCGAGGTTAAGCTTTAGAAGGCGGAGCCGCAGCGAAAGCGAGTCTGAATAGGGCGAATTAGTACGTGGTCGTAGACCCGAAACCAGGTGATCTACCCATGTCCAGGGTGAAGGTGAGGTAACACTTACTGGAGGCCCGAACCCACGCACGTTGAAAAGTGCGGGGATGAGGTGTGGGTAGCGGAGAAATTCCAATCGAACTTGGAGATAGCTGGTTCTCTCCGAAATAGCTTTAGGGCTAGCCTCGTGATGAGAATACTGGAGGTAGAGCACTGTTTGGACTAGGGGGCCATCCCGGTTTACCGAATTCAGACAAACTCCGAATGCCAGATATTTATACACGGGAGTCAGACTGCGAGTGATAAGATCCGTAGTCAAAAGGGAAACAGCCCAGACCACCAGCTAAGGTCCCAAAGTAATCGTTAAGTGGAAAAGGATGTGGCGTTGCACAGACAACCAGGATGTTGGCTTAGAAGCAGCCATCATTTAAAGAGTGCGTAATAGCTCACTGGTCGAGTGACGCTGCGCCGAAAATGTATCGGGGCTAAACGATTCACCGAAGCTGTGGATTGACATCTACGATGTCAGTGGTAGGAGAGCGTTCTAAGTGCGTTGAAGTCAGACCGGAAGGACTGGTGGAGCGCTTAGAAGTGAGAATGCCGGTATGAGTAGCGAAAGACGGGTGAGAATCCCGTCCACCGTATGACTAAGGTTTCCTGAGGAAGGCTCGTCCGCTCAGGGTTAGTCGGGACCTAAGCCGAGGCCGATAGGCGTAGGCGATGGACAACAGGTTGATATTCCTGTACCACCTCCTCACCGTTTGAGAAATGGGGGGACGCAGTAGGATAGGGTAAGCGCGCCGTTGGTTGTGCGCGTCCAAGCAGTAAGGCGTGTGTGTAGGCAAATCCGCACACTGTAACGTTGAGCTGTGATGGCGAGTCCGTATGGACGAAGTTCCTGATTTCACACTGCCAAGAAAAGCCTCTATCGAGGTGAGAGGTGCCCGTACCGCAAACCGACACAGGTAGTCGAGGAGAGAATCCTAAGGTGTGCGAGAGAACTCTCGTTAAGGAACTCGGCAAAATGACCCCGTAACTTCGGGAGAAGGGGTGCTCTTGAGCGTGCAAGCGCATGAGAGCCGCAGTGAATAGGCCCAGGCGACTGTTTAGCAAAAACACAGGTCTCTGCAAAACCGTAAGGTGACGTATAGGGGCTGACGCCTGCCCGGTGCTGGAAGGTTAAGAGGAGTGGTTAGCGCAAGCGAAGCTGCGAATTGAAGCCCCAGTAAACGGCGGCCGTAACTATAACGGTCCTAAGGTAGCGAAATTCCTTGTCGGGTAAGTTCCGACCCGCACGAAAGGCGTAACGATCTGGGCACTGTCTCAACGAGAGACTCGGTGAAATTATAGTACCTGTGAAGATGCAGGTTACCCGCGACAGGACGGAAAGACCCCGTGGAGCTTTACTGTAGCCTGATATTGAATTTTGGTACAACTTGTACAGGATAGGTAGGAGCCAGAGATCTCGGAGCGCCAGCTTCGAAGGAGGCGTCGGTGGGATACTACCCTGGTTGTATTGAAATTCTAACCCATGCCCCTTAGCGGGGCAGGAGACAGTGTCAGGCGGACAGTTTGACTGGGGCGGTCGCCTCCTAAAAGGTAACGGAGGCGCCCAAAGGTTCCCTCAGAATGGTTGGAAATCATTCGTAGAGTGTAAAGGCACAAGGGAGCTTGACTGCGAGACCTACAAGTCGAGCAGGGTCGAAAGACGGGCTTAGTGATCCGGTGGTTCCGCATGGAAGGGCCATCGCTCAACGGATAAAAGCTACCCCGGGGATAACAGGCTTATCTCCCCCAAGAGTCCACATCGACGGGGAGGTTTGGCACCTCGATGTCGGCTCATCGCATCCTGGGGCTGTAGTCGGTCCCAAGGGTTGGGCTGTTCGCCCATTAAAGCGGTACGCGAGCTGGGTTCAGAACGTCGTGAGACAGTTCGGTCCCTATCCGTCGTGGGCGTAGGAAATTTGAGAGGAGCTGTCCTTAGTACGAGAGGACCGGGATGGACACACCGCTGGTGTACCAGTTGTCTTGCCAAAGGCATCGCTGGGTAGCTATGTGTGGACGGGATAAGTGCTGAAAGCATCTAAGCATGAAGCCCCCCTCAAGATGAGATTTCCCATTACGCAAGTAAGTAAGATCCCTCAAAGACGATGAGGTAGATAGGTTCGAGGTGGAAGTGTGGTGACACATGGAGCTGACGAATACTAATCGATCGAGGACTTAACCAAAAGTTTGAAACATTCAATGCACCGTTTATCCAGTTTTGAAAGAACAATCTTTCATAAAAGGGTTTCAAGATACGAGTAGTTCCCGGAAGCGATTGAGAGAAGGAAGGAGCGTACGTCTGTACGTGACTGACTGAACGAATGAAGCTGACAAAGAAATACGATGTATATTGAAAGCCGTGAGAGCTTCAAGACACAAGTAGAACAAGGAAGCAAACGAGTGATTGAAGGAGCGTACCTTTGTACGTGAGTGATTGAACGAGAGAAGCTGACGCAGTAATACGCCGTGTAATGGAGGTCGAATATAGTCTAGTGATGATGGCAAAGAGGTCACACCCGTTCCCATACCGAACACGGAAGTTAAGCTCTTTAGCGCCGATGGTAGTTGGGGGCTTCCCCCTGCGAGAGTAGGACGTCGCTAGGCATAATACCCAGGAGGATTAGCTCAGCTGGGAGAGCATCTGCCTTACAAGCAGAGGGTCGGCGGTTCGAGCCCGTCATCCTCCACCATATGCCGGTTTAGCTCAGCAGGTAGAGCAACTGACTTGTAATCAGTAGGTCGTGGGTTCGATTCCTATAGCCGGCACCATTTTTTCGAGCCATTAGCTCAGTTGGTAGAGCATCTGACTTTTAATCAGAGGGTCGAAGGTTCGAGTCCTTCATGGCTCACCATTTTTAATTGCCAACAATAAATTGCGGGTGTGGCGGAATTGGCAGACGCACTAGACTTAGGATCTAGCGCCGCGAGGCGTGGGGGTTCGACTCCCTTCACCCGCACCATTTTATTTGAATTTATATAATTGCCAGGATAAATAATCTTATGCACATGCGGAAGTAGTTCAGTGGTAGAACACCACCTTGCCAAGGTGGGGGTCGCGAGTTCGAACCTCGTCTTCCGCTCCAAATGTGCCGGGGTGGCGGAACTGGCAGACGCACAGGACTTAAAATCCTGCGGTAGGTGACTACCGTGCCGGTTCGATTCCGGCCCTCGGCACCATTTTTTATCAAGCGCCCGTAGCTCAATTGGATAGAGCGTCTGACTACGGATCAGAAGGTTGTGGGTTCGACTCCTGCCGGGCGCGCCAATAAATAAACGGGAAGTAGCTCAGCTTGGTAGAGCACTTGGTTTGGGACCAAGGGGTCGCAGGTTCGAATCCTGTCTTCCCGACCATTTCCAAAAAACTGTAATTTATGGGGCCTTAGCTCAGCTGGGAGAGCGCCTGCCTTGCACGCAGGAGGTCAGCGGTTCGATCCCGCTAGGCTCCACCATAATTTATAACCAGTATAAAGATCCTGGCGGCGTAGCTCAGCTGGCTAGAGCGTACGGTTCATACCCGTAAGGTCGGGGGTTCGATCCCCTCTGCCGCCATCTTAAAGGACCTTTAGCTCAGTTGGTTAGAGCAGACGGCTCATAACCGTCCGGTCGCAGGTTCGAGTCCTGCAAGGTCCACCATTTATATAATAGTACGGAGGTATACCCAAGTCTGGCTGAAGGGATCGGTCTTGAAAACCGACAGGCGGGTAACACCGCGCGGGGGTTCGAATCCCTCTACCTCCTCCAGTTTTAATTTTAGTAAATGGTGTACAAAAAACTCGAAGTGAATAAACATATTATCGCGGGGTGGAGCAGTGGTAGCTCGTCGGGCTCATAACCCGAAGGTCGTTGGTTCAAATCCAGCCCCCGCAACCAAATGGTCCCGTGGTGTAGCGGTTAACATGCCTGCCTGTCACGCAGGAGATCGCCGGTTCGATCCCGGTCGGGACCGCCATTTTAAAATAGGTTCAGTAAAAGTATATGGGTCAGTAGCTCAGTTGGTAGAGCATTAGATTGAAGCTCTAAGTGTCGGCGGTTCGATTCCGTCCTGACCCACCATATACGCGGGTGTAGTTTAATGGTAAAACCTCAGCCTTCCAAGCTGATGTCGTGAGTTCGATTCTCATCACCCGCTCCAATGGGCCTATAGCTCAGCTGGTTAGAGCGCACGCCTGATAAGCGTGAGGTCGATGGTTCGAGTCCATTTAGGCCCACCATTATTCCGAAGTAGCTCAGTTGGTAGTAGCACCTGACTGTTAATCAGGTTGTCGCAGGTTCGAGTCCTGCCTTCGGAGCCATTTTTTTATTTATGGGGAAGTACTCAAGAGGCTGAAGAGGCGCCCCTGCTAAGGGTGTAGGTCGGGTAACCGGCGCGAGGGTTCAAATCCCTCCTTCTCCGCCATTGGCCCCTTGGTCAAGCGGTTAAGACACCGCCCTTTCACGGCGGTAACACGGGTTCGAATCCCGTAGGGGTCATACTAAAACACAGTCGATATGAGCAATCATATCGACTGTGTTTTTTTGTCTAGATCATTTTAAAAATCGTCTACCGATTTAACGGTAGACGATTTTTTGTTAACTACGTGATAGCATTCTTTCAAGAGAGCTACGAGCTTCTTCAGCCGTTGACGCATCCACTTGAATGCGATTATGTGGCTTACCTTGGTCAATACTTTCAAGTGACCAAAGTAGATGTGGAAGGTCGATTCGATTCATTGTAAGACAAGGGCAAAAGTTTTCGTTTAAAGAGATTATATTTTTATCAGGATGTTGTTGAATAATGCGATTTACTAGATTCATTTCTGTTCCGATTGCCCACGCCGAGCCGCTTGGGGCGTTATTAATCGTATCGAGAATATATTTTGTAGAGCCTGCATCATCTGCAGCAGCAACTACTTCACGGCTACATTCAGGATGAACAATAATGCGCATATTTGGATATGTTTGACGAACCTTAGCAGTATGTTGTACTGTAAAACCTTCATGCACCGAACAGTGTCCTTTCCACAATATGACTTTGATATTTTCTGGAGATTGGTCTGTTTCAAGTGTATTTGTATGAGGGTTCCAAACCGCCATACTTTCTAGTGGAACACCTAAGTCAAAAGCAGTGTTTCTGCCCAAATGCTGATCTGGTAAAAATAAAATACGCTGCTTTTGTGAAAAAGCCCATGTTACCATTTCTTTAGCATTAGAGGAGGTTACGCAAGCCCCACCGTGACGTCCCGTAAATGCTTTAATGGCTGCAGTCGAATTTACATATGTTAACGGCAATATTGTATTACCAAAAAGTTGTTGTAAAATAGGCCAAGCCTGCTCTGTTTGATAAATATCAGCCATATCTGCCATGGAACAACCTGCACGCATATCAGGTAAGTAAACATGTTGTTTTTCAGTCGTGAGCATATCAGCTGTCTCTGCCATAAAATGTACTCCACAAAAAACGATATGTTCTGCTTCTGTATTAGCAGCAGAAATTTGAGCAAGCTGTAAGGAATCTCCTGTGGCATCAGCAAATTGAATCACTTCATCTTTTTGATAATGATGTCCAGGAATAAAAAGCTTCTTACCTAGTTTCTTTTTAATAGCTAAAATTCGAGACTCCATTTCGGTCGTTGATAATGTGCGGTAATGCTCAGGAAGTAATGAAGTTTGTTGTAGTAGACTAGTGATGGACAAGTGTATGCTCTCCTTTCATTTGTACAAGTGCACTTATATCAAAGGCTTTTACTGAATGCGTTAGTGCACCCAGTGAAATCCACTGAATACCTGACTTTGCATAAACATGTAAATTTTCTAATGTAATGCCACCAGAAGCTTCAGTGGCAATATGTGTTGGAACGTATTGAATCCAAGCTGCTATTTCTTCAGGCGTACAATTATCGAACATAATAATGTCTGCACCTGCGGCAATGGCTTCATCTAACTGGGCTTTTGTTTCAATCTCTACTTCGATTTTTACTGTATGCCCAATTTTTTTACGAGCGGTTTGTACGGCTTCTGTAATACTACCAGCAAAAGCAATATGATTATCCTTAAGCATAATCGCATCGTATAAGCCACTTCGATGATTATAGGCACCACCTATACGTACAGCATATTTATCAAGCATCCTTAAGCCAGGAATCGTTTTGCGTGTATCGCAAATTTTCGCAGAAGTTCCTGCTGTTTCCTGAACAGCTCTATTGGCTGCTGTGGCGATGGCGGACATGCGCTGAATAAGATTTAAAATCACTCGTTCTCCTATCAATAATTTCTGTAGAGGTCCTTTAATAACTGCAAGAATATCACCATATTTCACGGCATCACCGTCATTTTTATGCATTGTGATCTGCATGGAAGAATCGAGTAACCGAAAACCATGTTCGATAATAGGTGTTCCGCAAAAAATACCACTATCTTTTGCATAAAAGGAAAAGGAACCGGTTTGCTCGATTGAAAAGATAAGTTCGCTTGATAAATCCCCATCTCCTATATCTTCATTAAAAAATTGCTTGAGCATTTCCTCGAGTTTGATGATATTCATACATTGAATTCCTCACTTTCATTTGTCCTTGTTGAAAAATAATCCAGCGCTGTGCCCAGTCTGTTTCACTGTTAGGCGTATCGTTGCGAATATGAGCGCCACGAGTTTCTGTTCGTGTAAGAGCCGCATGCCCCATCAGCGAAGCAACAATATGCATCATGTAGAGTTCAAGGTGCTGTGCATTGAAATTCATCACATTCACTTGAAGTAAATCTTGTAATGAAGGCAATTGCTCTACAAAAAGTTGCATATCGATAGGGTTTCGCACGATGCCTAATGTATGCATCATTGCTTGTTGTAATTGCTCTTTCGGTAATAATGGGGGCATCGACTGTTGATATTTTGCAGCAGCAAGCGTGAAATTCGTTTGGTTGCAACCAGTTTGTATGATATATTGAGCCATCTTTTGGCCGAATGTGATGCCTTCCAGTAATGAATTGCTTGCTAAACGATTTGCACCATGAACGCCCGTACAAGCAACTTCGCCGACAGCATATAGGTTTGCAATCGTAGTTCTTCCCATGTCATCAGCTATAACGCCGCCCATTAAGAAATGACTTCCTGGTGCTACAGGGATTAGGCCATTTTGTAAATCAATACCGTTGTCAATGCAAAGTTTTGTAATCGTAGGGAATTTCTCTTCAAAGTGCTGAATGTTTGTAATATCAATAAATGTTTCTTGCCCAGATGCGCGCTTTGTATATAATGTGTGGGCAGTAACATGACGTGGTGCTAAATCTAGCAGTGGATGTACACCTGTCATAATAGGTTCACGCTGTGCATTAACAAAAATACCTCCAGCGCCTCGAACAGCTTCAGAAACCAATCCTTTAGCCTCGCCATCACACCATAATAAACTTGGATGAAATTGCATAAATTCCATATCACTGATGGCAGCGCCTGCGCGATATGCTAATGCAATACCATCTCCCGTATTCGTTGCATAGTTAGAAGTGCTTGGATAAAGAGCACCTGCACCACCTGTAGCAAGAATGACATGATGGGCAAAGTAACGTTTTAATCCTTCTTCACCCTTTGTCATGACGCCAATACACGCGCCATTGCTGTTTAACATCAATTCAAAAGCCAATTCATTGCAATGAATAGAAATATTTGGCGGTAGGTGTTTAAGTAAGTAATCAATCAATATTTGACCAGTCCTATCGCCCCCAGCATGTAAAATACGATGATGACTATGGGCTCCTTCTAAGCCAAGTGCCGGTTCACCGGTTTCTTGCCGATCGATGGGCAATCCCTCTAAGAGAAATTGCCTCATAATGGTAGAACCATCTTTTATAAGTGTTTCAACAAATTTTTTCTCGTGATGGCATTCACCGGCAGCTAATGTATCAGCAATATGCAAATTTGTATGATCTTCAGGACTAGTAACGGCAGCTATGCCTCCTTGTGCACGATAAGAGCTACTCATTTTAACAGAGGATTTCGTAACAATCTGTACTTGAAAATACTGTCCAAGTAGTCGTGCTGCTTGAAGTGATGCAATGCCACTACCAATAATGAGTATGTCTGTCTTTACATCCATAGGTCTACCTTCTTTACAGTTGTCTTGACACATATCTTTACATAAAATAAAAAGGAAAACAAGACTTGATGACTAGAAAGGGAGAATTAGATGATTTACATGGATTATGCAGCAACATCTCCAATGTCGAATAAAGCACTTGAAGCTTATTGTGAAGTGGCAAAACGTTATTATGGAAATAGTGCAAGTTTGCATGATTTAGGAGGACAAGCAAATTACTTTGTAGAACAGGCGAGAGCTATCGTAGCAAGAAAACTCGGCGTTAAAAGTGATGGGATTATTTTTACTGGAAGCGGAACAGAAGGGAATTTACTATCGATTTTATCACTGGCTTTAGCTTCAAAAAAAGGCAAGCATATAATTTCATCGCAAGCTGAGCATACGTCTGTCCATGCAGCATTGAATACACTTGAGAAAATGGGTTATTCCGTTACAAAATTACCTTTACAACTGGATGGGTGTATTCAAGTCAATCAGGTACGAGAGGCTATAAAAGAGGATACAGCATTAATAACAATTCAACATGTAAATTCTGAAATAGGCTCTATCCAACCAGTGGAAGAAATTGCTTTAATAGCAAACAGTCAAAATATATTTTTTCATGTAGATTGTGTACAGTCCTTTTGTAAGCTACCAACTACTTCTTTTGGTGCAAATGTAGATGCAATTACCATTTCTGCCCATAAAATAGGAGGGCCAAAAGGATGTGGGGCAATATTTGTAAATCCTCAAATTCGAGTGCCGTCTTTAACACCCGGCGTAACACATGAACGTGGTTTACGTGGTGGAACATTAGATACACCTGCCATTGTGGCTTTTGCGACAGCCATTGAAAACTATCATTTTGAGCGTCAACATTATGAATTGTTGCGTCAATATCTACAAAGCCATTTACCACCAGCTTGTCGATTAATTGAGTGTGTGAGGCAACTACCTAATATATGTGGTTTGATGATGGACAAAGTGGAAGGGCAATACGTGTTACTCAAATTAAACGAAGCCGGTATTTGTATTTCAACTGGTAGTGCTTGTGATATACACAGTGAATCTGGCACAAAAGCAATTATATCAATGGGTTATACAATGGAGGAAGCACGACAGTTTTTTAGAATATCATTTGGACCAACAACAACATTTGAAGAAATTGATCAATTAACCTTTGCATTGTCTAACATTCTAAAATAAATTAGGTATTGAAAAAAGCCTTTAATTTTTCTGATAAATCACTTCCTGTAAAAATTAAAGGCTTCTTTGTTCTAATAAATTGCTTCTTGACGTTACTAGTAAGCATGGGCTTTAAGTGATAACTGCAAAAGCCATCTATAATTTTATTGTTGCAAAGGCGTAAAAGCTACCTCTCCCATAGCGATGCAAACGAGCACACCATTAAAGAAACAGTAGTAGCGTTCGTTAAAAATATACATCTCTTTGTCGACAATTTAACTATTTTATTGATTTGTGTAAATAAAATGTTTTCTTTTGGAAAAACAATTGCTATAATGGTTAGTAGAGCGATAAATTCTCTCACATAACAAAAATATCTTTAAAAAGTAATAATTTCTTTTTTTTTATAAAAAAGTGTTGCATTCTCTAGATAAACGTTATACAATAATTCTTGTCTTGAAGGACAGGTAAACAACTTCAAAACGAAATACATAAGAGTTTCGAGATAAAAGCTATTCGCAAAAGCGGTTGAGAGAAGGAAGAAGCTTACTCTAGTACGCAACTGACCAAACGCATAAAGCTAATGCAGTAATACTTTGTATTGAAAGTCGAAATATAGTCTAGTGATGATGGCAAAGAGGTCACACCCGTTCCCATACCGAACACGGAAGTTAAGCTCTTTAGCGCCGATGGTAGTTGGGGGCTTCCCCCTGTGAGAGTAGGACGTCGCTAGGCATAATACCCAGGAGGATTAGCTCAGCTGGGAGAGCATCTGCCTTACAAGCAGAGGGTCGGCGGTTCGAGCCCGTCATCCTCCACCATATGCCGGTTTAGCTCAGCAGGTAGAGCAACTGACTTGTAATCAGTAGGTCGTGGGTTCGATTCCTATAGCCGGCACCATTTTTTTGAGCCATTAGCTCAGTTGGTAGAGCATCTGACTTTTAATCAGAGGGTCGAAGGTTCGAGTCCTTCATGGCTCACCATTTTTAATTGCCAACAATAAAATGCGGGTGTGGCGGAATTGGCAGACGCACTAGACTTAGGATCTAGCGCCGCGAGGCGTGGGGGTTCGACTCCCTTCACCCGCACCATTTTATTTGAATTTATATAATTGCCAGGATAAATAATCTTATGCACATGCGGAAGTAGTTCAGTGGTAGAACACCACCTTGCCAAGGTGGGGGTCGCGAGTTCGAACCTCGTCTTCCGCTCCAAATGTGCCGGGGTGGCGGAACTGGCAGACGCACAGGACTTAAAATCCTGCGGTAGGTGACTACCGTGCCGGTTCGATTCCGGCCCTCGGCACCATTTTTTATCAAGCGCCCGTAGCTCAATTGGATAGAGCGTCTGACTACGGATCAGAAGGTTGTGGGTTCGACTCCTGCCGGGCGCGCCAATAAATGAACGGGAAGTAGCTCAGCTTGGTAGAGCACTTGGTTTGGGACCAAGGGGTCGCAGGTTCGAATCCTGTCTTCCCGACCATTTCCAAAAATCTGTAATTTATGGGGCCTTAGCTCAGCTGGGAGAGCGCCTGCCTTGCACGCAGGAGGTCAGCGGTTCGATCCCGCTAGGCTCCACCATAATTTATAACCAGTATAAAGATCCTGGCGGCGTAGCTCAGCTGGCTAGAGCGTACGGTTCATACCCGTAAGGTCGGGGGTTCGATCCCCTCTGCCGCCATCTTAAAGGACCTTTAGCTCAGTTGGTTAGAGCAGACGGCTCATAACCGTCCGGTCGCAGGTTCGAGTCCTGCAAGGTCCACCATTTATATAATAGTACGGAGGTATACCCAAGTCTGGCTGAAGGGATCGGTCTTGAAAACCGACAGGCGGGTAACACCGCGCGGGGGTTCGAATCCCTCTACCTCCTCCAGTTTTAATTTTAGTAAATGGTGTACAAAAAACTCGAAGTGAATAAACATATTATCGCGGGGTGGAGCAGTGGTAGCTCGTCGGGCTCATAACCCGAAGGTCGTTGGTTCAAATCCAGCCCCCGCAACCAAATGGTCCCGTGGTGTAGCGGTTAACATGCCTGCCTGTCACGCAGGAGATCGCCGGTTCGATCCCGGTCGGGACCGCCATTTTAAAATAGGTTCAGTAAAAGTATATGGGTCAGTAGCTCAGTTGGTAGAGCATTAGATTGAAGCTCTAAGTGTCGGCGGTTCGATTCCGTCCTGACCCACCATATACGCGGGTGTAGTTTAATGGTAAAACCTCAGCCTTCCAAGCTGATGTCGTGGGTTCGATTCCCATCACCCGCTCCAATGGGCCTATAGCTCAGCTGGTTAGAGCGCACGCCTGATAAGCGTGAGGTCGATGGTTCGAGTCCATTTAGGCCCACCATTATTCCGAAGTAGCTCAGTTGGTAGTAGCACCTGACTGTTAATCAGGTTGTCGCAGGTTCGAGTCCTGCCTTCGGAGCCATTTTTTTATTTATGGGGAAGTACTCAAGAGGCTGAAGAGGCGCCCCTGCTAAGGGTGTAGGTCGGGTAACCGGCGCGAGGGTTCAAATCCCTCCTTCTCCGCCATTGGCCCCTTGGTCAAGTGGTTAAGACACCGCCCTTTCACGGCGGTAACACGGGTTCGAATCCCGTAGGGGTCATACTAAAACGCAGTAAATGTGATTACACATTTACTGCGTTTTTTTTGCTAGATTGAAAAATTGAGAGTGCATCGTTTCCCATTGTCTATTTATGAATACAATGATGATTCTCTTTAATAGCAATATTAGGTAATATAGGTATAAGTAATTATAAAGGGGGATCATACGAATGAGCGAAAATTTAAGATGGGTGTATAATCGGCAATTTCTTTTGCAAGAGAACTTACAACAATGTAAAGATTTACTGCAAAATTTTACAGTAGAACAGGTTAATTGTGTGGAAAGATTCCATCATACATATGAAAATTTTGAAAAAACACCTATACATGATTTAGATGCTTTAGCAATGCATCTCGGGGTCAGTAAGATTTTTGTTAAAGATGAATCCTATCGCTTTGGTTTAAATGCGTTTAAGGTGTTAGGTGGTATTTATGCGATTGGCAAATATGTTGCGAAATTGCTAGATCAAAATATTGATGAATTGTCTTTTGAACAATTAAAACTACCTGAAGTGAAAGAAAAATTAGGCAACTGTACCTTTATTTCAACGACAGATGGCAATCATGGGCGCGGGGTTGCTTGGGCAGCAAGGGAACTTGGCTGTAAGGCGCGAATTTATATGCCTGCTGGTAGTGCGGAAGAGCGCTTGCAAAATATTAAAAATGAGGGCGCATATGCAGAAATCACTTCAATGAATTATGATGAAACGGTAAGGTATACCTCACAGCTTGCAGAGGATAATGGCTGGATAGTGATACAGGATACAATGTGGGAAGGGTACGAAGAGATTCCATTATGGATTATGCAAGGCTATACAACATTGGCAAAAGAGATTGTTGACCATCTGCAAGAAGCACCGACCCATGTATTTTTACAGGCAGGTGTAGGTTCATTTGCAGGAGCTATAGTCGCTTTTTTACAACAATATTATGGACAACAACTAACATTTGTTTTAATCGAACCTGATGCAGCTAATTGCTTCTATGAGAGTTTTAACCGAGGTATTGGACAGTTTGTTACTGTCGGTGGAGAAATGCAAACCATTATGGCTGGCTTAGCATGTGGGGAGCCTAATCCTATCGCTTGGGATATTTTAAAAACATATACAAAGGTAAGTATTAGTTGTAGTGAGAGAGTAGCTGCAACGGGTATGCGCGTCTTGGGAAATCCACTTGGAGCGGATAATCGTATTGTTGCAGGAGAATCAGGAGCAGCGCCATTTGGATGTTTTTATGAATTAATGACAAATGAGGATTACTATGATTTAAAGGTCGCTTTACAGCTCAATCCAAAGTCAAAGATATTGTTTGTTAGTACGGAGGGAGACACAGACGTAGAAAACTACAGAAATATAGTGTGGCATGGGAAGTATGCTAAATAGGAAAGGTGAGCGTCTTGGATACTGAGATGCTTTTTTATATTAATTCTTGCAAATTATTTATCCATTTTATAAAATATTTTTACTTATATACGGAATATCTCAATATTTAGCTTTTAGTAGGAATTAAAATATATGTGTTTACAAGATGTAGACTTAACTTTTGAATTAACGGAATTTTCATACATTTAATTAGTTAGGAGATTTAATAGAAATTAGATACTTTTATCCGATCTTCTTGTTATTATCAATATTTCTCATAGGGTGCAGTTCTAAAGAAGCTAGCTTAGATTCTATAGCATTTTCTTCTAAAGAATGTGAACAAAACTGGGGTATTTGTACAGTTTATGATAAAGGAAGAGGTGATAAAAGTGAATAATCACATAAAATATCAATGGAGGATAACGAAATATAATCCTGACTTCAGAAATAATGAAGGGCATTACACGAAGAAATTGGAATGGACAAGCCCAGCTCACATTGGGAAGACAATTAATGGTGAAACTTTTACATTAGAAAAATATTTAAAGGTCGAAACAGCCTATATTAATACAATCATGAAGTTTTTAGAGGTCAATCATATAAAATCATTAACAATGATTAACATGACTTATATTGATGTAGATAGTAATTGTGCTCTGTATAATCAATTGTATGATGAAAAATTAGACAATTTTCAATTAAAAGATGATCAAGAAGTATCGATTGATCAAATCCCTCTTATTTCTAAAATGGTATTAAGAGGTTTCATATATTGTCATTTCATAACTTTAGATTTTTTTGTGCATTTTGGAGATGACTATTATATGTTTATTGGAACAAATAATTATCAAGAGGAACCATTACAATTTGCTCGGGAAAACAATTTATTTGTAGAAGAAATGGTTTCTCCATTTTATATCAATGAAGAGAACATCGAAAGAATGATAATGTGGACGCCAATTAATGAAGATACCGTAGTAGGTGAGGAAATACTAACTGACTTTTCAATAGAGGAATATAGAGAAATATTGCATCTTTCAAATATTCATCCGGTTATCGGGTTATTTCCAATTACAGCGAGTAACCAACAATTTTTTCAAAAAAAATTAAGACATAAAATAGATACGAATAAGTATCAATATTATCTAAGTGCGGGGGATTAACCTAACTGTACTGAGCTACTCTAAAAAGTTAGCCAAATATTATAAGCAACTTCTAAGATCTGTTCCTGGGTGAAGTGGACACAGATCTTTTTATTTTTCCCTTTCGGCAGACTTATATAAATATCCCCTTGACCTTAACGCTGCGGAAAGGTTTACAGTATAAATATGGAGGTGAAAGCAATGGAGTATACCATTTTACAGCTTGCTAAATTGTCAGGAGTAAGTACGAGAACGTTGCGGTATTATGATGAAATTGATTTACTAAAGCCGGCAAGAACAAATGAAGCAGGGTATCGCTTTTATGGGCAACAAGAAGTCGATATTCTTCAGCAAATTTTGTTTTATAAAGCGTTAGATATGAAGCTTGAAACCATTCACAACATTATTCATGCACCTGATTTTCAACATAAAGCGGCATTAAAAACACATCGTGATGCTTTATTACAACGAAAAAAACAGCTAGATCAATTATTAAAAACAGTGGAACAAACCATTCATTCGATTGAGGAGGAACAACCAATGACAAACGAAGAGAAATTTGAAGGCTTTAAAGAAATGCTGATTGAAGAAAATGAAAAACAATACGGTAAAGAAATTCGTGCAAACTACGGCCATGAAAAGGTCGATGCATCGAATGCGAAGTTTAAGAATTTATCAGAGGAACAATATAAGGCAATGCAGCAACTCGAACAGCAACTATTTGAACGATTAAAAGAGGCAATGGCTATAGGCGACGTGAAACATGATGTCGCCATGGAAGTGGCAGAACTGCATAAGCGTTGGCTGAGCTTTTCGTGGCCACAATATACAAAGGAAGCACATGCTGGTTTAGCACAAATGTATATAGCAGATGAACGTTTTACGGCTTATTACGATCAACATGTGTCAGAAGGTGCTACTCAATTTCTCCATGATGTAATTAGAGAATACACACAAAACTAATGGAATCCTTCTCATACAGATGTTTTAGAAATAGATATTTAGGAAAAAATGAAAGTATGAGGAGGAGATTTTTTTGAAACAACAAATGATCGAAAAGTTTAAAAACCAATTACAGCAGGAATTACAAGAACTAGAGAAGCAGCTAGAAGAATCAGAGCGACCGCAGGCAACAGAGCTCTCAAATTATGATAACCATCCAGCCGATAATGCGAGTGATTTAACAGACCAACTTACAGAGATGGCCATTGATGAACATCGCAGTGACCATGCTGAAGAAATCGAGCATGCGCTGCAAGCAATAGAAGATGGAACATATGGTAAGTGCGCTATATGTGGCGAAGAAATTCCGTTAGGCCGTTTAGAGGCTATGCCACATGCATTGACATGTGTAGAGCATGCTGAACAAAGAGACGATTTACTGCGACCAGTAGAAGAAGATGTGTTATCCTCTTTACCAAAATCTGATGATTTCGAAGAGCTTGAGGAATTTGGTTCGTCTGATACACCATCAGATAAAATGTAAAAAATAAGAGCATTTCTTCCCTTAAACAGTATAATAACTGTATGAGGTGATTGACATGGAAATAATTGATTTACATTGTGATGTTTTATTAAAGTTAACGACATTGGAAGAACCAAAATTTAGTAATGATAGCCGATTACATGCTAATAAAGAAAGACTGCAATTAGGGCAAGTCAAAGCACAAGTATTTGCCATTTTTATTGACCCTGAAATACCTCAAAGTATGCAATTTTTAGAGGTTATGCGCCAAATTGAAGCCTTTCATACACAAGTATTACAAACAGAGGGCATGGTGCATATTACGGAATGGTCACAACTCGATACTTTAGCACCTCATGAAATTGGTGCTATTTTAAGTTTAGAAGGCTGTAGTGCAATTGGCGAGGATTTGACAAAGCTTTCCGCAATTTTGGATGCAGGTGTTATGTTAGTAGGTCTTACATGGAATGAAGAGAATGCTGTAGCCTATGGTGCTGAGCAAGATGCTAGCCTCGGTTTAAAGCCATTTGGTAAGGAAGTTGTTAATATGCTAAATGAGCGGGATATTATCATTGATGTTGCCCATTTAAATGAGCAAGGATTTTGGGATGTACTGCCGCTAGCAAAGCATATTATTGCTAGCCATAGCAATGCACGTGCAATTTGTGACCACCCGCGTAATTTAACAGATCAACAGGCTAAGGCGCTTGTTGAGCATGGGGGGCATATTCATCTAGTTTACTACCCGCATTTTATTGGCGACAATGCAACAATGGATGATTTAATTGAGCATATAAAGCATCTGGCAAGTGTCGTTGGCATGGAGCATCTTGGGGTAGGTTCTGATTTTGACGGAATAGATATGACAATCAAAGGTCTTGCACATGCAGGTGAGGCGCAAAATTTATTAGAGATGTTACGTGAGCATTTTTCAGATGAAGAAGTTCGTGGAATTGCGCATAATAATTTCAAACAATATTTAAAAAAAGCAGCAACTAAATAAGTTGCTGCTTTAGCGTGTCAACAGAGTAAAAATCGCTACGAAGTTATTTCTGCTATTGGCAAACGCACACCGTTGGTTGCAATTTTCTACTTGCATGTGAGGCGCCACGTTTAACGTTTTATGTTGTTCTCGTTGAAGTCGCTGCCTTCGTTGCAATTAACTAACCCTATTAATAAAAGAAATGATTTACTAATAAACCAATTGCTAATAGGAAACCGAAGAATGTATTTGTTTGCGCTGTAAATTTCATCGCGGGCATTACTTCTTTGGCTTCTTTTTTATCGCGGAAAATTTGGATTGCTCGGAGTGGCTTCGGTACACTTAGGAAAATGATAAGCGCCCAAAAAGTAATCCCATCAATGGCTACTAATGCGATAACCCAAAGGTACGAAACGATGAAAAAGCCAGATAATACAGAAATAGCACGGTCGCGTCCCACTAAAATGGCCAGTGTTTTACGTCCACCTTCTGTATCGCCAACGATGTCACGAATATTATTAGAAAGCATAATGGCGCCAACTAAAATCATACTCGGAACAGAAAGTAATACCGCATCTAATGTAACTGTAAGTGTTTGAATGTAAAAGGCAATTAAGACAATACCCATCCCCATGACTGCGCCTGAAACAAGCTCTCCAAAAGGTGAATATGCGATAGGGTACGGCCCTCCTGTATATAGAAAACCTATAAGCATACATACTAGTCCAACTACAGCAAGCCACCAAGAAGTGGAGGCACAAATATAAATGCCAAGTAGCATGGCTAGTGCATAAAAGCTTAGGGCAATCAGCATAATCGTTTTCGGTTGAACACCGTGGCGCACAATCGTGCCACCAATGCCGACAGAATGTTCATTATCTAATCCTAACTTGTAATCATAATATTCGTTGAACATATTTGTTGCTGCTTGAATCAGCATACTTGCAATTAACATTGCAAAAAACAGTCCAAAATGAATGGTTTCTTTTTCAATTGCTAGCGCAATCGCTGTTCCTAAAAATACTGGAACAAATGAAGCGGTTAAAGTATGTGGACGTGTTAAATGCCACCAAACTTTAAAACCCCTATCAGCTTCAATGACTTTGGTCATAAGGTCTTTCTCTCCTTCAACTATTGTAGACTCTTCTTATTTTATACGAAGAAAGAGAAATTGGATAGGTTCACAGCTTATTACATACTGTTATGTTTAAAAAAATGATACAATAGTACATGCATTTGAGAGATGGGAATATAAATTAAGCAGTAGAAAGAACAGAGCCGTCAAACGTATAGGACGGCTATTTTAGCGGAACAAGTAATGCTAAAGACGGATGTCACAGAGGGATTTGTGTGTGACATCAAAGCGACAGACGTAGGAAGTTATGTATGTGCAGGACAACGCAACACGTACCATAACGCGAAAACATCATTGATATGTACATTGCAATAACGGAGGTAATTTTCATGCAACAGAAGTGGTACCAAGCCACAGAACTAGAAGTGGACTCTTTGGGCCAAAACCTTCATTTTTATATGGAAACAATCGAAGTAAGTCGCTTATCGGCTCTTGCATTTTTTGCAGCGGGCGAGGAGCGTTATAAAGGTGAACGATTTTATTGGCAAAATAGAGAAAAAACAATGACATTGGTTGGGCTAGGACACGCTCACACAATTCAAAATAACGAAAAAAATAACCGCTTTGATGCTGTAGAAGCAGAGTGGAAGCGCTTAACGAAAAATTGCGTAAAAGGTCAGGCTGAACTACAACCAATTTTGTTTGGTGGTTTTACATTCGATCCGCAAAATAATGTAGATGGGGAGTGGACTGACTTTCCAGAGGCTTATTTTGCCTTAGCAACGTATCAGTTTGTTTTACGTGATGATAAAGCCTATGTAAGCATTCACCTTATCGCAAGTGCTACTGAGGCAGATGGACAATTAGAGGCGTTGCGTAAAGAGCGAAATCATTTAATCCATGCTGCTCAAGTAAAAGAAGTGAAAATGTATGCGAAGCCTGAAATCACAAATTATTTCGAGCCTTATAAGGATCCTTATTTAGCATCAATTGATCAGGTCACAGCATTAATTAAAGCAAAAAAAGCGGATAAGGTTGTCATTGCACGTTCCCTTGCGCTGCAATTTAAGGAGCAAGTAACTTCACCTCAAGTATTAGCTCAAATTATTCACGAACAGCCTGAAAGTTATTTGTTTGGGTTGGAGTGGCAAGATTTATTATTTTTCGGCGCGTCTCCTGAGCGTCTTGTAAAGGTTGAAAATGGTCGTGCCTACTCATCATGTGTTGCAGGATCTATTCAACGAGGTAAAACGGCGGAGGAAGATGAAGCTTATGGACAAAGCTTATTAAATGATCCGAAAAATGGTGGTGAACATCAATATGTAGTCGATATGATTGCGGAAACGTTCCGAAAAAATTGTGTTGAAATGAAAATACCTGATGGACCACGCTTACTAAAAATTAGAGACATCCAACATTTATTTACACCTGTTGAAGGTCAGCTAAATAACGAAGCAACCATTTTGCAATTGACGAAGCATTTGCATCCAACACCCGCTTTGGGCGGTGTGCCAAGAAAAGAGGCAATGATTGCTATACGTAAATACGAGCCAATGAACCGTGGTCTTTATGCTGCACCTATTGGCTGGTTAGATGCGGAGGGTAACGGAGAATTCGCAGTTGCGATTCGTTCAGCAGCTCTACTAAAAGATAAAGCTTATTTATATGCAGGTGGCGGTATTGTAGCTGATTCAGAGCCACAATCTGAATATGAGGAAACATTAGTGAAATTCCGTCCAATGCTTCGAGCGTTAGGAGGACAAGTACATGAGTGAACGGAAAATATTGACTGATTATGTTTATAAAATGGTTGCATCATTAGTACAAGCAGGTGTCCAACATGTTGTTGTAAGCCCAGGGTCACGGTCGACGCCACTAGCTTATGCTTTTGCCTCAACAAAGCAATTGACGATGTACCGTCAAGTAGATGAGCGAGCTGCTGCATTTTTTGCGTTAGGCATTGCTAAGGCGACTACTAAGCCTGTCGTTTTGTTATGTACATCTGGTACTGCCGCGGCAAACTATTATCCTGCGATTGTGGAGGCAAGTTATGCAAGAGTACCACTAATTGTTATAACAGCCGATCGTCCACATGAATTACGTGAAGTAGGTGCACCACAAGCAATTAATCAGACGAATTTATACGGAGCACATGTAAAGTGGAGTGTAGATTTTCCGCTAGCGGATGGTGCTGCACCGACATTGCCATTTATTGAACGTCATATTGCACGTGCAGTAGCTATTGCAACAAGTGCACCATTTGGACCAGTACATCTTAACGTACCGTTCCGTGAACCGTTGCTCATTGATTTTCGAGAGGAGCTTCCAACTGTTACGTTTAAGCAAAGCCATATTGGACAGTTAACGCCACCGAAAGCTGCACAAGTAGAACTAGCTTCTATTTTACGAGACACTAAAAAAGGATTTGTTGTTGTTGGGGAGCTTCCGCTCGGGACAGATTTAACCATTATGTGGGAGTTTGTGCGCCAATTAAAATGGCCAATCATTGTGGAGAGTCTATCGAATATGCGAACTTCCGTGCCAAATGATTGTTTGCCATATGTTATGACAACCTATGATGCCATTATGAAAAACGATGATTTCAAAGCGCTAGTAGAACCTGAAACAGTTCTGCGCTTAGGAGCACAGCCTGTATCGAAATTTATGATGCAATTTATTACAAAGTCGCAGCCCCAAGCTTATATTGTTGTCGATGAAGATCCGATGTTCCGTGATTCAACAGGGGTGTCCACTCATTTTCTGCATGCAAGCATTGGCGAATGGCTCGTACAATTAGACCTTGCTGAAACTGCGCTAGAGGCGGCATATTTAGCGGAATGGCAAGATGCGAATGATATTGCACTTGAGTATATTGAGCATTATACAGAAGGCGCAATTGACGAAGGTGCTATGGTAAGTCGTTTACTTGAAATCATTCCAAATGGCAGTGATATTTTTGTTAGCAGTAGCATGCCCATTCGTGATATCGATACGTTTTTAATGGCAACATCAAAAGATATTCGAATTTTTGCGAATCGTGGCGCTAATGGCATTGATGGGGTCGTATCAACGGCAATGGGCTTAAGCCAAGGAAATAACCGTGAAACCTATTTGCTTATCGGAGACCTAGCTTTTTTACATGATGTCAATGGCCTAATTGCGTCACGCTATCAAGCATGTAATATGACCATTATTGTCATGAATAACGATGGTGGTGGTATTTTCTCATATTTACCGCAATCTACGGTAGAGGCTCATTATGAAGATTTATTTGGTACACCAACTGCACTTGAATTCCAAGACATTGCTCATATGTACAATATGGACTACATTTGTGTTGAGGATATTGCACAGTTAGTGCCGAAATTTAACACGTTGAGAAAAAATCCGTTACGATTAATTGAGATTTTTACAAACCGTGAAGAAAATGTCTATGCACACCGCGCGCTTTGGAACCGTATTAATGCGGGGTTAAAAGCATGGCAAAGCTAATGATTCGAGGGCTTGAGACACATGTGGATATATGGAATGAAGAAGCGGGGCAAACACTAGTTGCCCTGCATGGCTTTACAGGTAGTACTGCTACATGGCGAAATTTAGCAAAGAATCTTCCACATGTGCGAGTTGTGGCGATTGATTTAATTGGTCATGGTCAAACAGCCGTACCGGAGCAAGTAAGTCGCTTCACGATGGCTGAACAATTGCGTGATTTAGAGGAAATATTTTGTCAGTTACAATTAGAAACTTTTGCATTGCTCGGTTATTCAATGGGTGGACGTATTGCACTATCTTATACGATTGCTTACCCTCAACGTGTCAGCAAGTTGCTGTTAGAAAGTTCTTCTCCTGGTTTGCGAACTGCAAAAGAGCGTATGGAGCGATGCGAGCGTGATAATGCGTTAGCGGAGAAAATAACAACGAATGGTTTACAGTCCTTTGTTAATTCGTGGGAAAATATTGCGCTATTTGAATCGCAGAAGCGTTTAGCTAAAAATGTAAAACAAGCAGTTCGAGCAGAACGATTAGCCCAAAGTGAAAAGGGCTTGGCAGGCAGTTTACGAGGAATTGGAACAGGCATGCAACCATCAAACTGGGATAATTTAACTAAATTAGAATTGCCTGTACTATTAATAACGGGTTCATTAGATGTTAAATTTTGTAATATCGCATTGGAAATGAAAGCGTTATTAAAAAATGGAAAGCATATGTCAGTAAATGACGCTGGACATGCAATTCATGTGGAAAATCCAGCTGAATTTGCTACAATAGTAAAGGAGTATTTAACGTAATGTTTTTTACGTTAGCGCCTCTTAGTAGTAATGAGGCGAATTTTATAATTAGGAGGTATTTCAATGTCACGTCAATGGACTACATTACATACTTACGAAGATATTAAGTATGAGTTTTATAACGGTATCGCTAAAGTGACGATTAACCGTCCAGAAGTGCGCAATGCATTTCGACCAAAAACAGTTATGGAAATGATTGATGCATTTTCTCGTGCCCGCGATGACAAAAATGTCGGTGTTATTATTTTAACAGGTGAAGGCGAAAAAGCCTTTTGCTCAGGTGGAGACCAAAAGGTACGCGGCCATGGTGGCTATGTAGGGGAAGATGAAATCCCACGTTTAAACGTTCTTGATTTACAACGTTTAATCCGTGTTATTCCAAAACCAGTTGTAGCGATGGTTGCTGGTTATGCTATCGGTGGAGGACACGTATTACATGTTGTATGTGACCTTACAATTGCAGCAGACAATGCTCGTTTCGGACAAACTGGTCCTAAAGTTGGTTCATTTGATGCTGGTTATGGTTCAGGCTATCTTGCACGTATTATCGGTCATAAAAAGGCGCGTGAAATTTGGTACCTTTGCCGTCAATACGATGCTCAGCAAGCGCTTGATATGGGCTTAGTCAATACAGTTGTTCCTTATGAACAATTAGAAGACGAAACAGTGCAATGGTGTGAAGAAATGCTACAAATGTCTCCAACAGCTCTACGCTTCTTAAAAGCAGCTATGAATGCTGATACAGACGGCTTAGCTGGTCTTCAACAAATGGCAGGCGATGCTACACTTCTTTACTACACTACTGATGAAGCAAAAGAAGGTCGTGACGCATTTAAAGAAAAACGTCAACCAGACTTTGGTCAATTCCCAAGATTCCCTTGATTCGGAATATTAGAAAAAGCTGGGATAAAAGAGAAAAAGTGTTAGATTGATGGTAGTCAATCTAACACTTTTTTACTGCGCCGTTGTTGTCCGCTTCAGCGGTGCTTTCCGCTTAGCACCGTAAGCCCAACCTTCGCTACCACGCAGAATGCCCGCGTCTTACGGTGTACGTTCTGAGCAGGAGCCATAGCGAAGTTCGCCATATAGCAAAAATTGATGAACACCTTTCCTCTGTTCCTTAAATTTTTTAGTTATGTAACAGCCTCTTTTTCTGTCTATATCAGGCTGAAGCAGTACCATATCAGTGTAATGATTGGAGGAAGCAAACAATGTATCCAAACTGGATTTTACAGCGTGCGTCTATCACACCATTACGTAGCGCTCTCACATATGAAGGACAAACTTGGACCTTTCAACAAGTAAATGAGCTATCCTTAAAACGAGCTCGACAATTAACAGCACTTGGGGTGCAGCAAGGGCATCGTATCGCTATTATGGGTCCGAGTACGCCTGCACTGGTCGTTATGATGTATGCTTGTATGCATTTGCAATGTGAAATGGTGATGCTTAATCGCAGGCTGTCTCAAGCAGAAATCGCATATCAATTAGAAGATTCACAAGCAACGATTGTGCTAGTTGCAGATGAGGATGTAGAAAAATTACCGTCATCCGTACACTATCATGAATTTACGACAATAGAAAATGGTAAAGAGCAATATGTTGATATTGCAAAAGAATGGTCACTCAATCAAACAACATCCATTATGTATACGTCTGGTACGACAGGCTTCCCAAAGGGGGTTCGTCAAACAGTTGGCAATCATCAGGCAAGTGCTACAGCCTCTGTTCTAAACATAGGTTTACAAGCCGATGATGTTTGGTTGTGTGCAGTGCCATTATTCCATATAAGTGGTTTTTCCATTTTAGTTCGTTCATTGTTATACGGCAATAAAGTACAACTATATGAGCATTTTAACGTAGAGGCGATCACGCAAAATATTATGGATGGTGATGTCACCCATATGTCAGTGGTCGCTGTAACATTAGAACGCATTTTAAATACCCTTGAGTTAAATAAGGCGCAGGCGTCACCGCGTTTTAAATTGATGCTAGCCGGTGGTGGTCCTGTACCAGTGGATTATCTAGAGCGAGCAAGTGCATTGCATTTAGCAGTAGCTCAAACATATGGTATGACAGAAACCTCGTCACAAACGGCTACATTGGCAAGTGAAGATGCCATGACAAAGATTGGCTCAGCAGGTAAGCCATTGTTTTTTAACCAAATAAAAATTTCAGCACCCAATGCACAAGGTGAAGGGGAAATATGTATTCGAGGTCCCCACGTAACGCCTGGTTACATAGGTCGTTTTGCCGAGAAAAGCGCAACTGAGGAGGGCTGGCTTCACACGGGAGACATTGGCTATATGGATGAGGAGGGTTACTTGTTTGTAGTGGATCGTCGGGCAGATTTAATTATTTCTGGTGGTGAAAATATTTATCCAGCAGAGATTGAAAATGTGCTATTGGCACATCCAGCTATTCAGGAAGCGGGTGTATGTGGCATTGAAGATGAAACATGGGGACAAGTTCCTATAGCATTTGTTGTTTTAAAGGAAGCGGTCACGATGGAAAACTTAAAGCAATACTGTGAAAAGAAACTGGCTAAATATAAAGTTCCCAAACAAATTAAGATAATCGATACACTGCCACGTAATGGAGCAAATAAGCTACTAAGAAGAAAATTAGCAGCTTTACTTGCCAGTGAATAACTTTAATGGATTTAGCCTTTAAAAATAGCATGCTAGAAGTCACTTCTAGCATGCTATTTTTTTGACTTCACGTGCCAGTCACTCAAACAATTCTCAAACAATTGTATAAAGTATATGTGCCAGTCACTCAAACAATTTTTAGGCTTCTGTTATTGAAATTATATTTTTTTGATTAAATTAATTATTCTTTAACATAATAAATAATGGGGGGCATAAACTATTTAGTAAAGGAGAATGACTCATATGAGAAAAACTATATATAATGTTGTCATTATATTATTTGTTTTACAAATGAGTCATGTGCAAGTATTCGCAAATTACGAATCACAGAATATAGCAAAAGCTAATTCAATCGAAACATTACAACAGCAAATTCAGAAAGAAGTGATGCAATTGTCTACTGAATTTGAAATTCGTTACACTGGTAAAACTTCTGAATTACAAAACGAACTAACAGAGCTTATCAAACATGCCATATTAGATCCATATATTTTCGCCAATATTTCCAGCTTTCAATGGAAGTATGATGGCTATGCCAATAATATTGTCATCCAATTTCAATTTACTTATCATATTTCACAGGAAGAGGAGGCATTTACAGAGCAAACATTGACAACTATTGTTGCGTCTATGCATGGATTAAGCGAATTAGAAAAAATACAGGCTGCACATGATTATATCGTCTTAACAACAGAGTATTCAAAAGATAGTGTAGGAAGCCAATATTCGCCATACACATTGCTTAGCGAAGGCAAAGGTGTCTGTCAGGCCTATGCTTTAGTGCTTTATCGAATGTTAGATATGCTAGGTTTTGAGGTGCAATATGTGCCAGGGAAAGTAGGCGAACAATTGCATGCATGGGTGTTAGTGAAGTTAGATAATGAATGGTACCATATTGATGTGACATGGGATGACCCATTGCCAGATCGGAAGGGCGAGGTACGTTATAACTATTTTCTCGTATCCGATAAGCAATTAGCGCAGGATCATACATGGGATTTTGCAAGTTTTCCTTCAGCAACAAGTGAAAAATACGCAGATTGGCAAGGGAAAAGTAGGATTGAAGTTCTTACGAAACCATTAGCTAATCTTTTTACCCCTAATAGTGGGCTAGCGATTATAGAAAATAATGCGCTGCAAATGAAACAATTAATAGAACACTCTGCACAATTACCAAATGACTTTCAACTTAGCGACAAACTTAATCAAATCGTTTTATATGAACAACAGGATAAAGTTGTCCTACAGAGCGCTCTTACAGTTCGTCTGGTTATTGTCAAGACAAAGATAAACGGGGATGCCAGGATAAAGAGGCTTCTTCACTTTGACAAAAATGAAAAGCGTATGCCGCAAGAAAAGTACGTCATAATAAAGGAGGTGTCCCTTATGCATTACGGGGCACCTCCTTCTTCATCTTAAACAGGTAATTCGTATCGTTGTTTTACTTGTGTTCATTTAGAGCTGTTTCTAAAGTTTGCATATTTTTTTTCATGAGAGTAAAATACGTTTCATTATTTTTCACATCATCACTTGTTAACACGCTTAAATTATGTAGGACAAGTGATTGAGCGCCAACTTCTTTTTGAATGACTTCGGCTAATTTAGATGAAACATTTTGCTCGAATAAAATATAATGAATATTTAAGTCTTTTGCTTTATCTACAATCGCTGTTAATTCCTTTTGAGACGGTTCATTTTGCGAGTTTAACCCTGCAATTGGAACTTGTGTTAAGCCATATTGACCCGCGATGTAGCCAAATGCAGCATGCGATACAAAGAATGTTTTGTTTTGCGTTGTGTCAGCCATCGCTTTATATGCAGTGTCTAAATCTTGTAGCTCTTTTATGAGCCCTTCATAATTTGCTGTAAATGTCGCTTCTTGAGCTGGCATTTTTTCAACTAATGCATTTTTAATGGATAATGCTAAATCTTGACTAATAACAGGCGACAGCCATACATGGGGATCGACACTACCGTGAGCATGATCTCCATGATCAGCCTCCTCGTCATGCGCGTGATTATCTTCCGTAGTCGCATCTTCGTGCTCGTCATGTGCGTGGTCATCTTCTGAAGCGGCAGCTTCATGCGCATGATCAGCTTCATCTTCTTCGTCATGCGAATGACCAGTACTAACGGCTAATTTTTCATCAGGTATTTGAGATGCCATAGCAACCATAGTGACATCTTCGTTGGCTAATGTCTTTTTCGTATTTTCTACAAAACCTTCAAGTCCTAAGCCAATATAGAAAAATAGATGCGCGTCAGCTAATTTCATCATATCCTTTTGCGTTGGCTCAAAGGTATGCTCGTTAGCACCAGGAGGATATATAGAAGATACTTCTACATAATCGCCACCAATCCGCTCCGTAAAGTAGCTTAAAGGATAGACGGTTGTGTACACAGTTAATTTATCTGTTTTCTCCGTCTGTTTCGACGATGATGATTGATCACCACAGGCAGCTGTAAATACGGCTAGTACAGCAACTAAGAAAAATAGAAATATTTTTTTCATATAATGGATACCTCTTTCAAATAGTAATGATTACGATTTGTTTTTTAACAGTATCTATAATAACGCACATCGAATAAAAGTACAAGAAAAAATGACCTTCGAAAATTATTTCTTTTTCGAAGGCCATTTTTCAGGCACTGGATCAAAGCCACCAGGATGAAGTGGTTGGCATTTTAAAATACGTGTGACGGTCAAAATTAGACCTTTAATAGCGCCATGCTTTTGAAAAGCTTCTAGACCGTAAGAAGAGCATGTTGGATAGAAGCGACACGATGGTGGCGTCATTGGTGAGATAAATTTTCTGTATAACTGAATGAGCCATATAAAGGGATATTTCATGCTTGTCCATCCTTGTGATGTGAATTATTTTGTTTTGGTTTTGCATCGATTGTTTGTGTAAAAAAATCGCCTTTTTTCTTGAGAATAACGATTACGGAAACACCAAACATTAGCATCATCATTGCAATCATAATGATGATTGGTAATGGAACACCCATTGTTTTCACTCCAAATTCTATTTGATATTGTTATTATAAGTGATATTGCTATAAAAGGGTTAAATTTGAACTACTCGTCATGCTGCTGAAAATTTTGCTTCGGTTTTTCATCGACCGTATGTTTAAAAGCATAGGCGCGATTTACACTTAGAATGGTTGCGACTGTTACTAATATCACGATAATGATTGCAACCGTGATTAGCGAGGTTAAACTCATTGTATTCACTCCGTTCTTGTTCGTTATATCTATTATAAATTAGAAGCTCTAACTTAGTTGTGAAGGAAGTTTGACATTCCAGCGAATAAAATAACCACTTAACCACCATACTATGGAAAAAGGAGTGTTATCTATGGATCGTCAACGTGTTTATTTTTCACTTGCCCATAAAACGTATTATACAAATCCTTACGAAGGGCAATGGAATTTCGAACTTAATGTAGACCGGCAAGCATTAGATGTTTTTGAAAAAATATTTCAGCAAATGCAACTATTAGAAATTGCGAACGGTTGGCGCGCACAATTGCCTTATTTGCAATATCATTTGGATCGAGAAAATGACGAGTTAGATTTACGTTTGAAGAAAATTTATGCACTTATACATGAGTATGGGGATGATGATACAAAGCAATTTGTAGAACAACTTCCCTATTTCAATAAACGTGTCTAGCTATTGGCTAGACATTTTTTATATTTGCATAACCTGTATAACATTATGCTAGTGGAAGCGTGATAGAAAAATAATTTCTAGAAAAATAATAGCAAGTGTACTAAGTCCAACTAGCGCCATTTTTCTTTGAATAATATTTTCAAATGAATGTATTTTACATACTGAACAACTTAATGCCACTCTAGATGGGTTGACCATTGTCATGAACGAAGAACTAACATTTTGAATGCAAGCAAGTATAGTAGGTGACAGACCTATGTGCGTAGCAGTTTCTGTTTGTAGTCGAATAAACATAGTATTGGACGCAGTATTACTGCCAGTTAAAAAACCACCTGTTGCGCCAATTAAAGGTGTTATGAATACAAAGTATGAACCAAATGTGTTGGCAGCAGTTACGGATAGTAGCTGAATCATCTCGGCCTCTGCCATCATTTCGGAAACCACAATATATAAAAAAGTCGTTAGCAATACAGGATAACATTTATTGATTGTTAATTTGATACTATCGAAAATGGATGCCTTATTTAAACGGAAGAGCGTACAAGTAAAGAGACAAACAATAAAGAGAAAAAATCCAGGCGAATAAAGAAACGATAATTGGAATTGATAAGAAGCAATCGTTACGGTAAGCAGGCTCGTTAAAAAATCTTTAATCGGATTAATAGTTCTTGATGCGATTAATAGAGCGATTAACAACAAATAAGGAGAAATATTTTTTAAAAAGATATTAGAATAATATTGTTTGTTTCTATTTTGCAAAGAAATCATAATAAAAATAGCCGCCATCACCGTTAAAGAGCCCACTACTCCGGCAAGTTCTACACTGATGAAACGATTACAAACCCACACGCTTAAACCTAAAACTAATCCCATCGATAGTATCCGCCATTTTTTCTTTTGCATTGCTTCTTTTCTGACGCCTATGTATGTAACTAAGAAGGCAAAGTAGATATAAATAGGAATGCACATCAGAGCGCTTCCAATACCTAAATCCTCTAAAGGAATGTTTCCTAATGATGCACCAATAATTGTCCCCATTGCTAACGTGCCCCAAGGTATGATACATAAACTAATTAATGCAATGAAGGAAGATTGTAAGGAATTGAAACCTAGAGCCATTAAAATAGGTGCAATAACAATGACCGCTAGACCAAAGCCGCTAACGGATTCAATTAAAGGAGAGAGCCCCAAGGCCAATAATAATACTTGGTCAATCCGATTATCAGTAGAGGTGGCAATAGAAGAAGCTATTTTTTGGATGGACCCTGATTTTTCCATTAGATGATATAATAATATTCCAAAAAATAAAACATAGGTAACTGGCAATGTTATAAGAAAACTGTTGATAAAAGGTTTAGGCAGTAATGCGATGTTTAGGTGAAAAACAGGAGAAGTAGCAATCACTGTTGTAAGTAGGCAAGCAAAAATGCCAGTGAAAATAGAAGATTTCTTTAAAATAAAAATCATAAATAAAATACTAACAAGAGGGAATAGCGCTAATACGACTTTTAACATAAAACAACACTCCTATACTTGATTATTCACTATAGTATATTTTATTTTCACTAAAGTGTAAATATCTTATCTTGCATGAAATGATTCAAACATCTTCTAGGTTGATTGTGATTGATAATGTACAATATCATAGTAGAAGGGCTAACGAAGATAAGTTTTTAATTACATTTCACTATAGTAAAAATAATAGTAGGCGAACAAAGTAGTGAAAGGAGCTTTATTCATGGGATTTGGAAAGCAAGTAAATGTAATGAGGAAGAAAAACAAAATGACATTACAGGAGCTTTCAGCCGCAAGTAATGTGAGTGCCTCGATGCTATCTCAAATTGAAAGAGAGGAAAAAAATCCAACGATACAAGTAGCTTGTCAAATTGCAGAAGCTTTAAATACAACACTTTCAGCTTTATTAGATCAGCAGGAAAAAAGGGAGATTGTCGTCATAAGAAAAGATGAACGACCCATTTATGTTGATGAAAAATCGGGTTTTCAACGACATTTATTATCACCTTCCGTTCCATCACGAGGTATTGAGTTTGTGTTAAATATTATTCCACCAAACAAAGAATCAGGCATATTTCCCGCGCATAAAGCAGGCGTAAAAGAGTATATTTTTGTTAAAAGCGGAAAGTTACGAGTTGAATTGGGGCATGGTGCTTTTTCTGAAGAATTAGAAGCAGGCGATTCTCTTTTTTTTGAAGCAGATACAGCGCATAGATTTATCAATATGACGAATGACGAATGCCACTATTTTCTTGTGATTGATTCCTCACAGTACATGAAATAATAAGACGAATAACATAATGAATACATTCGTGACAATATAATACGAGGAGTTGAATGGAATGTTTTCATTTCAAGATTTGAATGGATTTCAAGTGGATTTAAGCTTTACAAGAGGGGAGTTTCAAGTTGAACCAAAGCATGTCCTTGTCTTTTTAAAACATGAACAGAAATGGCTATGTACGATTCATAAGCGTCGTGGCGTGGAAGTGCCAGGAGGGAAGGTAGAATCAGGCGAAACATTAGAGCAAGCTGCTGTTCGGGAAGTATTTGAAGAGACGGGTGTGCATGTGAAAAATCTTCAATGGTTTGCAGAATATGCTGTCCACGGTGAACTATTGTTTTGTAAAACAGTCTTCACTGCGGAATTTGTCAGTCAGGAGAAGATAGATTTTGATTTGGAAACTTCGGGTATGGTCTGGTTAACCGATGAAGAGTTTGCAAGCCATCCAAATTTAAGCTTCCATATGAAAGATGAAGGCATGCAAAAAATGCTAGAGGAGCTGAAGCGCTTTGACAATCAATGGTGAAATAGTTGAAAAACGTCCATATCCTTCACCGAATCCAGCTATTCGATTATCAGAAATTACGTATCTATCCCTTGGATTACGTGTCAAAGGCTTACTAGCAGAGCCTAAAGCAGAAGGTACATATGACGGTTTTTTATATTTGCGTGGGGGTATGCAAAGTATCGGCATGGTAAGACCAGCACGTGTTGCACAATTTGCAGCCCAAGGTTTTATCGTGTTTGCCCCTTATTATCGGGGGAATAGAGGTGGAGAAGGCCGTGATGAGTTTGCAGGTCAAGATCGTTTTGATGCAGTGCATGGAGTAGATGTGCTAAAACAATTTTGCAACGATCATATCCATGTGTTTGGTTTTTCACGTGGAGGTATTATGGCGCTCTGGACAGCCATTTTACGGAAGGATATTACATCCGTTGTGACGTGGGCAGGCGTTTCGGATGCCACAGCTACATACTGGGAGCGAACCGATATGCGTCGAATGATGAAACGGGTTATTGGCGGGACACCTAATCGTGTTCCAGAAGCCTATGATGCACGCACACCTTTATTTCAAGTCGATCAGATTACAGCCCCAGTGCTAATTATCCACGGCTATCGGGATGAAAATGTAGATATTGAGCATGCAAGGCAGTTAGCATTTTACTTAGAAGATGCCAATAAAGTGTATGAAACTTGGTATGATCAACGTTTTGCCCACCAATATCCACCTGCCCAAAATCGTGAAACGGTTCGTGCATTATGCGAATGGATGAAGAAGCAGTGAAAATTGTTTGAGTGCCTGACACTAAAAAAAGACACTAAAAAAAGACACTAAAAAAAGACACTAAAAAAAAAGGGAACGAATACATCGTTCCCTTTTTGTATGCATTATTTTAATGGCCCACCAAGATTAGTGATTGCTTCAGAAACATTTGAGAATTTCTTGAAGTTGTCGTTGAATAGACCAGCAAGTTCAGCAGCTTTCACATCGTAAGCAGCTTTGTCTGACCAAGCATCACGTGGGTTTAGCACTTCTGTTGGTACACCTTCAACTGCTGTAGGGATGTGTAAACCGAATACAGCATCTTGAATTGTTTCAACATTGTTTAGTTTTCCGTCGATTGCTGCACGTACCATTGAACGAGTATAAGAAAGCTTCATACGGCTACCTGTACCGTATTCGCCACCAGTCCAACCAGTGTTTACAAGGAATACTTGTGCGCCATGCTCATCGATTTTTTGACCTAACATTTCTGCATAAACA
Source organism: Lysinibacillus sp. C5.1 (assembly GCF_016350185.1). Taxonomy (NCBI): domain Bacteria; kingdom Bacillati; phylum Bacillota; class Bacilli; order Caryophanales; family Bacillaceae; genus Lysinibacillus; species Lysinibacillus sp. C5.1. Next base: position 3,553,995 of record NZ_CP066226.1, on the reverse strand, counting down.
GTTGCTGGAAGTGGAAGGAATGGAGAACCGAAACATGTAGAGAATACTGGTTCTGGCTCTGTTACACCACGTTCAGTACCTGCAAGTTTAGATGTGAAACCACTTAGGAAGTGATACATTGCTTGCTCTTTTGTTAATTTACTGATTGGAGGTAAAACACCAAATGCATCAGCAGTTAAGAAGATGATTGTTTTTGGGTGACCTGCAACAGATGGATCAACGATATTTTCGATATATTGGATTGGATAAGCAACACGTGTATTTTCTGTTAATGAACCATCATCGTAGTCGCAAACACGAGTTTCAGGGTCTACAGCTACGTTCTCTAGTACAGAACCGAAGCGGATTGCGTTGTAGATTTCAGGTTCTTTTTCAGCAGAAAGGTTAATTGTTTTTGCGTAGCAACCACCTTCAATGTTAAATACGCCGTTGTCAGACCAACCATGCTCATCGTCACCGATTAATTTGCGGTCAGGATCAGCAGATAAAGTCGTTTTACCAGTACCAGATAAACCGAAGAATAATGCTACGTCACCAGCTTCCCCAACGTTTGCTGAACAGTGCATTGATAAGATGCCTTGTTGTGGTAATAGGTAGTTCATAATACCGAAAATCGATTTTTTAATTTCACCAGCATATTCAGTACCACCGATTAGGATGATTTTCTTTTCAAGTGATACAATGATGAATGTTTCAGAAGCTGTACCATCAACAGCTGGATCTGCTTTAAAGTTAGGAGCTGAAATAATTGTGAAATCAGCAACGTGAGAAGCTAATTCTTCTTCAGTTGGACGGATAAATAATTGATGGGCGAAAAGATTGTGCCAAGCATATTCATTGATTACTTGAATACTTAATTGTGAATCTTTGTCAGCACCAGCAAAACCTTTAAATACAAATAATTCGTCACGTTCTTTTAAGTATTTAACTACTTTTACATATAAGTTATCGAACACTTCAGAAGAAATTGGTTGGTTTACTTTACCCCAGTCAATTTTATCTTTTGTGCTTTCTTCTTCTACCGTATATTTATCTTTAGGTGAACGACCAGTGTATTTGCCAGTTTCTGCACGAACTGCGCCATCTACTGTTAACATTGCCTCACCACGAGATGTAGCTTTTTCAGCTAATTGTGGTACTGAAAGTTGAACGTTAATGTTCCCGCCGTTTAATAATTCCTTCAGTTCGTTTGCAATTTCTACTGAATTCATCGATTAAATACCATCCTTTTTTATAGTATTCCCTTGAGTTTGAGGGAGTTTTTCTTAATTTCAAAAATAGTATAACACAATTGCTTTAATAATCTATACTAATTCAAAAATTATTTTCGAGTTTTAAATACTTTTCAACAAAACGACATAAAATAATTGACATTGTTCTACCTTTTACGTAAGATGAGGAATTGAACGGATACTCTTATCCCGAGCTGGTGGAGGGTCAGGCCCTGTGAAACCCGGCAACCTGCATGAACTATTTCACGACATGCGTTGGTGCCAACCTGATGCAAGGGGATACCCCTTGAACGATAAGAGTGAAAGGTTAGAAGTCATTATTCCTTTCCTCATGTTAAGTACACGTGAGAAAAGGATTTTTTTTATTTTTAAAATGAATGTAAAGGTAAGTATGTGCAATTCTTTCCTTATTATAATGACGGATCTTTCGAAATCCTCATGTTAAAAGCAACAACGGCTTGAGAGTTCAATCCTTTAGGAGCGGACTTGACATGGGTAATGAGTACCGTATTAATTTCGCAAATACTATTTGTAAGAGTAATAGGAGGAAAACCAAATGACAAACCGTCGATTGTTTACATCAGAGAGTGTAACAGAAGGACATCCCGATAAAATTTGTGATCAAATCTCGGATGCTATTTTAGATGCTATTTTAACAGAAGATCCTAATGCCCGTGTAGCGTGTGAAACAACGGTCACAACAGGCTTAGTATTAGTAGCAGGAGAAATTACTACTTCTACTTATGTAGATATTAAAGGCATTGTGCGTGATACAGTAGCAGAAATCGGCTATACACGAGGCAAGTATGGCTTTGATGCTGAAAACTTAGCTGTACTAGTCGCAATCGGAGAGCAATCACCTGATATTGCCCAAGGTGTAGACCAAGCATTAGAAGCGCGTGAAGGTTCAATGACAGATGCGGATATTGAAGCAATTGGTGCAGGTGACCAAGGATTAATGTTCGGTTATGCATGTAATGAAACACCTGAATTGATGCCTCTACCAATTAGTTTAGCGCATAAATTGGCTCGTCGTTTAACAGAAGTACGTAAATCAGGTGAATTAGCATATTTACGTCCAGATGGTAAAACGCAAGTAACAATTGAGTATGATGAAAACAATGTCCCTGTTCGTGTTGATACGATTGTTATTTCAACTCAGCATGATGAAGAAGCAACACTTGAACAAATTCAAGCAGATTTAAAAGCATTAGTAATTGCTCCAGTAGTTCCTAGTGAGTTATTAGATGCACAGACGAAATACTTCATCAACCCAACTGGTCGTTTTGTTATCGGTGGTCCAAAAGGAGATGCTGGACTTACTGGTCGTAAAATCATCGTTGATACATACGGTGGTTATGCACGTCATGGTGGTGGTGCATTCTCTGGTAAGGATGCTACGAAAGTGGACCGTTCAGCAGCCTATGCAGCACGTTATGTAGCGAAAAATATTGTTGCAGCTGGTTTAGCAGAACGTGCAGAAGTACAGCTTGCTTATGCTATCGGTGTAGCACAGCCAGTATCGATTGCCGTTGATACGTTTGGTACAGGACGAGTAAGTGAAAGTGAAATTGTAAAATGGGTTCGCGAACTTTTCGATCTACGTCCAGCAGGCATCATTAAAATGCTTGATTTACGTCGTCCAATCTATAAACAAACGGCTGCATACGGTCACTTTGGCCGTACAGATTTAAATGTACCTTGGGAAAATACGGACAAGGCAGATGCACTAAGAGAAAAAGCTAGTTTATAATCTGTTTTGTCAAGAACATTCGATTTGGTAATGAACAAACGTAAATGTTTTTTTGAAAGGGGCTAGCTAGTGGCCCCTTTTTATCTTGCCTTTCGCATTTCTTCTTACTTGCTGCTAAGTCGGGGAGTAATGCACCTTCTATTTAAATCGTGAAGGCAACTAGTGCTCTTTAATCGAGTGAAAGATTTAAGCGGACTTTACGTAAGTGATTGAAAAAATTCGCTTTCTTCCCGTACGTCTACATACAAGATGTACTGTAGGCGGTTAGTGGAAGGAAATTGCGAATTTTTTTTATAAAGAGTTGTTACGTATGCAAACATCTACAACTATAGGGGCAATTCGCCCGTTTTGTAAGCATCCATTATTTTTGAAGAGATTTGTAATATTGTCCTTTTTCCGCGTATTCTCTAACGATACGTTCCATATCTTCCTTGTCTTCAGCATTTAATTCCCGTACAACTTTCGCTGGACGTCCTAATGCTAAACAATTGGGAGGTATGACTTTACCTGGAGGGACAAGACTACCCGCACCGATAAATGCACCTTCTCCTATCTCTGCCCCATCTAACACAATTGATCCCATACCAATTAAGGCATTTTTTCGAATTGTACAGCTATGTAAGGTTACTTGGTGTCCAACTGTTACTTCATCTTCGATTATTAATGGATATTTTGGACTTTGATGTAGACAACAAAGATCTTGGATGCTTACTCGTTTACCAATAATTGTAGGAGATACATCGCCTCGAATCACTGTATTAAACCATATTGTTGTCTCTGCTCCAATCGTTACGTCTCCCGTAACGGTTGCATAGTCAGCAATAAAAACCGATGGATCGATTGTAGGTGTTTTGTCTTTAAAAGGATAAATCATGCTAATCGCCTCTTTTCTTTCTTTGATGTAGTATTATCGTATCAAATACGCAATTTTATGCAAATATAATTTTATAATGGTACGAATATTTCGTTATAATTATTGTGTAACTAATTATTTAGGAGGACTATGTGAATGTGGAAATGGGAAGCTGATGGACAAGCGAAGGCTGTGATTGCTATTGTTCACGGTGCATATGAAAACCACCGTTGGTACGCATGGCTGATTGAAAAACTTAGAATGGAAGGCTTCCACGTAGTCATGGGCGATTTACCGAATCATGGGGCAAATGCGAAACTATCACGTGTCCATGATGAGGACTTTAAAGAATACAACAAGTATACTAGGCATTTAATTGAAAATGCCTTTTCATATAATTTGCCAGTATTTTTAATAGGGCATGGACTAGGAGCAACGTTAATACTGCATACCATGCATAAGAGAAAATATGAATGTGCAGGAATTGTCTTGACCTCACCTTGGTTGCAATTGAACTTACAGCCTGGGAAATTATCGAATGCATTAACGAGCTTAAGTGCTTTGACGGCAAGTGTGAAGATGACACATGATATTACTTTCGACAAGTTATCACGTAGTGTCGAAGGTCGCGATGAAATGAAAGACGAGTTTCCTTTTATGTCTGTCATCTCAGTAAAATGGTATCGTGAGTTACAACAGATGATGCGCAATTTAGTGATTATGCCGAAAGCAGAGTTTCCAAATACCCCTATGCTTATTATGACTGGAGAAAGAGATAGCATTACAGAAACTAGACAAACACGTAATTGGTTGCATCAGCAGGAGTTTGCTGAATTCCAATTTAAAGAATGGGCAAAATGCTACCATAATCTGTACCATGAAATAGAGAGAGATGAGATTTTTTTCTATATCCGTGATTTTATTAATAATGCTTTGCGTAGAATTGGCTATATAATTCGATAGAATGTTTCCCCTCCGAAAAATATTGTTGAATAAGATGTATAGTAACTTAAAAATAATGTTGTAATTTTCAGAAAAATGTAATACTATAATGTCTTAAAGAACGAATATTCATATTTTGGGAGGGGTAAGATGGAAAGTATTGTTAGTTTTATGAACAGTATTTTATGGGGACCGTGGTTTATTTATGGTATTTTATTGATCGGTTTATTCTTTTCAATTATTACAAGGTTCCTACAAATAAGACATATTAAGGACATGTTTGTCTTAATGTTTAAAGGGGAAAAATCAGAAAAAGGAATTTCTTCTTTCCAAGCAATGTCGATTGCATTATCTGGGCGCGTTGGTACAGGGAACATTGCTGGTACAGCAACTGCCATTGCAATGGGGGGACCTGGTGCGATTTTTTGGATGTGGGCAATTGCCTTCATCGGTGCAGCGACAGCTTATGTGGAGTCAACATTAGCGCAAATATATAAAGAAGAGAAAGAAACAGAATATCGTGGTGGTCCAGCCTTTTATATTGAAAAAGGGATGGGGCAGAAGTGGTTTGCAATCATTTTTGCAATTGCAGCGTTAATAGCCATGTTAATACTAATGCCTGGTGTTCAATCAAATGCAATAGCAGGTGCCGTTGAAAACGCTTTTGGAATGGAATCTTGGATTACAGGAATTATTATTGTTGTATTATTAGGTGCTATTATTATCGGTGGGGTTAAATCCATTGCAAATGTTGCACAAGTAGTTGTCCCATTCATGGCTTTAGCTTATATTCTAATGGCAATCGTCATTATTTTTATGAATATTTCAGAAGTACCTGCTGTATTTTCGCTAATTTTCTCTAGTGCTTTTGGTGCACAAGAAGTATTTGGGGGAATTATTGGTTCAGCAATCGCTTGGGGGGTTAAGCGTGGTATTTATTCTAACGAAGCGGGTCAAGGAACTGGTGCGCATCCAGCGGCGGCAGCTGAAGTTTCACATCCTGCTAAACAAGGTATTGTGCAAGCGGCATCTGTGTACATTGATACATTATTAGTTTGTTCGGCTACAGCATTTATGATCTTATTTACAGGTATGTATAATGTTCAGAATGAGAAAGCTGCGGAAGGTACAGATCCGTTTATTTACGTTGGTGAATTCAATGAAAATGGCCTTACTGGTGAGGAGCAAATTACCTTTGCGAAAAGTATTAAAGAAGGTGCTGCATATACACAATGGGCAGTGGAATCTTCATTGCCAGGTATAGGTTCAAGCTTCGTAGCAATCGCTTTATTCTTCTTCGCATTTACGACAATTATGGCGTACTACTATATAGCAGAGACGAATGTGGCCTATTTATTCTCAGGGAAAACCGAAAAGATTTTCATTTGGATAGCTAAAATCGCCTTTTTAATTGCAACATTTTTTGGAACGATTCGTACATCTGACCTTGCATGGGCAATGGGTGACGTTGGCTTAGGATTAATGGTATGGATTAACGTTATTGCCATTTTAATTATTATGAAGCCTGCGATTCTCGCATTAAAAGATTACGAGAAACAGAAAAAAGAAGGCAAAGACCCTGTGTTTGATCCTCGTAAACTAGGAATTAAAGGTGCGGATTTCTGGGTTGATTACAATGATAAACGCAAAAATAAATAATGTATAAAAAAGTCCTCTCAATATTGAGAGGACTTTTTTATTTTAATGGCCGTCGCAAGCGGCTGCTTGTGCGTTCAGAATTGTTTGAGCGACTGGCACCGGGAAGTCTTTCATTTTTTCTAATGCAATAACAAATGGTGGGTCGTTTTGTTGGTTTAGAAATTCGTATTTTAACACATGGATATATTTTTGTGGTAACTGACTAACATAGTTGATGACTGCGTCACGTTCTTCTTTACCGCCTGGATGGCCATGGTAAATAACAAGGACAATTAATCCGCCGATTTTTAGCAGTTGCAATAAATCTTGAATTGCAAGAATTGTTGTATTTGGTTTTGTTACGATATCATGGTCACTGCCAGGCAAATAGCCAAGATTGAATATAGCAGCCGCAACTGGTTTTTGAACATGCTTGGCTATATTTTCGTGCCCTGTATGTAACACAAGGGCACGGTGTTCTAATGCATTATCTAGCAGACGGTGCAAAGTAGCATCGACTGCATTTTTTTGCACGTCAAAGGCATAAACTTGTCCGTTATCACCAACAAGTTGAGCTAAAAATAATGTATCATGGCCGTTTCCAGCCGTAGCATCGACAACAGTATCGCCTTCTTGTATCGAGTCTATTAATAATTGCTGTGCATATTGTAAGACGCGTTGAAGCTTCATTTTGTGACCTCGGCATTATAAAATTTACCTTGCCAACTGCCCCGACGTTCTAACTCTGCATCAATACCGTTCAATACTTCCCACTTATTAACACTCCACATTGGTCCAATCATTAAATCAATTGGTCCATCACCTGTTATACGATGGATAACCATTTGCGGTGGTAAAATTTCTAACTGGTCTGCAACTAGTTTTGTATAAACGTCTTGATCTAAAAATTCTAGCATGCCTTTTTCATATTGCTTAACCATTGGCGTCCCTTTTAATAAATGAAGTAAATGGATTTTAATGCCTTGGACATCCAGTTTAGCTACTGCACGTGCCGTTTCCATCATCATGTCATAATCTTCAAGTGGAAGGCCATTGATAATATGTGAGCACACACGAATCCCATGCTTACGCAGCTTTTCAACACCTTCTACATAGGTTGCATAATCATGTGCACGATTAATCAGGTTTGCCGTTTTTTCATGGACGGTTTGTAGTCCCAGTTCAATCCATAAATAGGTGCGTTTATTTAGTTCTGCTAAATATTCTACAACATCATCTGGTAAGCAATCTGGGCGTGTTGCAATGGACAGTCCGACTACACCTTCTTGTGCTAACGCAGCCTCAAATTTTTCCTTTAAAACTGGCAGTGGCGCATGGGTATTTGTATATGCTTGGAAGTAAGCCATATACTTGCCATCTTTCCATTTTTGATGCATTTTGTCTCGAATTTCCGCAAATTGCACATTAATAGGATCGACTTTATTTCCGGCAAAGTCACCTGACCCTGCAGCACTACAAAATGTACAACCTCCGAATGCGACTGTACCATCTCGGTTCGGGCAATCAAAACCTGCATCGAGCGCTACTTTAAATACTTTATGACCGAAGTGATCACGTAAATAGCGATTCCATGTATAGTATCTTTTCCCCTCTGTGGGAAAAGGAAAGTTTGTTTCTGTCATGTATTTCACTCCTCTAACATTGTATTTTATCATGTGCGTAAGGTTCCGTCATGGAGTAAGAATATAAATAGACAGAGACAAATATTAGGCGGCTTTGTTTACTTAAATAAATAATTTATTTTTGTGGTAAAGGAACAGAACTGTTGGCTACTATAACGCATGCATAAAGCACAAAAAAACGGCTTATTTAAGAAGTTTTTTATGAAGAAAGGGTAAATTTATTTTCCTTGTACTTTTTTATTTTTCATCATAAACTAGCTATTTAGAGAAACGAAATAATGGGGGTCAAGGATATGCCAAAAAGTGTTTGGTTTTTAATTATCGGTATGCTTGTGAACACGACGGGCAACTCTTTTTTATGGCCTTTAAATGCCATTTATATGCACGATTATTTAGGGAAATCACTTGCAATGGCTGGCTTTGTTTTAATGTTGAATTCGGCTGCGGGTGTATTAGGCAATCTATTAGGTGGTTTTTTATTTGATAGAATTGGCGGCTATAAATCTATTATGCTGGGCATTTTATTGACCGTTGCTTCGTTAATAGGATTAACAATCTGGCATGGCTGGCCACATTATGTTTGGTTTTTAACCATACTTGGATTTAGTGGAGGAATTGTATTTCCAGGGATGTTTGCCTTAGCAGGAGCGGCTTGGCCTGAAGGTGGTCGTAAGGCATTTAATGCGATTTATTTAGCGCAAAATTTAGGTGTTGCCGTAGGGCCGGCATTAGCTGGGATTGTGGCGGATTATCAATTTGATTATGTGTTTGTTGTTAATTTAGCGATGTATATTTTATTTTTCTTTATCGCATTGATTACATTTAGAGGAATAGATGCGGAAAGTATAGCATTGAAAAATGTAGTAAGTGAAAGTAAACGTATTACAAATAAGGCACCATTTTATGCCTTGTTAATTTTAAGTTCATCCTCCGTGTTATGCTGGCTTGCCTATTCGCAATGGAGTGCAACCATTTCATCCTATACGCAAGATTTGGGATTAGGGTTAAAACAATATAGTTTACTTTGGACGATTAATGGGCTTCTTATTGTTGTTGGGCAACCATTAATCGCACCGCTTGTGCGCCGTTGGGAACATCAACTAAAACGTCAACTAGTATTTGGCATTACGCTTATTGCAGCGTCGTTTGGCATTGTAGCATTTGCTGGAGATTTTAAAATGTTTGCTGCTGCAATGGTTGTATTAACTTTTGGCGAAATGTTTTATACACCAGCTTTACCGACCATTGCAAATCAGCTTGCACCAAAGGGACGCGAAGGTTTTTACCAAGGTATTATTAATAGTGCGGCTACAGCAGGTAGGATGATCGGTCCATTGTTTGGCGGCATTATGGTGGATCAATTTGGTATGATTGCCCTTGTTTCAATTTTAGTAGTTATTGTATTAATAGGCATTTTCCCATGTCTGATCTATGACCGCCCATTATTGGGTGGCAGGCACGCAAACAATTCTGAAAATTAAAGGCGATTTACTTAAAGCGAATGCTATAGCATTCGCTTTTTTATTTTTTTGGATTGAAATAGTTGACGCAAAAGGATACAATCATACATATTCAAATATTTGAATATGTGAAAATGAATGATATGGGGGGATTAACGTGGAAGAAGGCTTACAACAGTTTAAAGCCGATTTTTTTAAAGCCTTAGCACACCCGTTACGGATAAGAATTCTTGAGTTGTTAGTCGATGGCAAGAAAAGTGTGAATGAGATTCAAAGTTGCCTAGAAAAAGAAGGCTCGGCAGTTTCCCAGCAGTTAAGTGTTTTACGGGCAAAAAATATTGTTTATGGGACAAAAGAAGGTAAAAAAGTTTACTATTCTTTAAGTGATCCAATGATTGTTGAATTGTTGCGTGTTGCAAAAGATATCTTTGACAACCATTTAATTCATACAATTTCAAGATTAGAAGAAATGACCGTCAGTGAAAATGACGAAGAGTGCATGTAGGGGATGTAATACATTTACCACCCCTTACTGAACTGGATTCGAAAAACTTAATTATTTCGAAGGGAAGATTATTGTATGAAATCACTGTTTACAGGTCGGTATGAAGGGTATTCAGTTGATCATTTTAAAAAGGACTTATTATCTGGCATAATTGTTGGGATTGTTGCAATTCCACTAGCGATGTCTTTTGCCATTGCTTCCGGTGTAAAACCAGAATATGGGATCTATACAGCGTGTATTGCGGGCATACTTATTTCACTATTTGGAGGTTCAAAATTCCAAATCGGTGGACCAACAGGTGCTTTTGTGCCAATTCTTTTAGGCATTGTCTTATCATATGGCTACGAAAATTTATTAATTGCGGGGTTAATGGCGGGAGTGCTGCTATGTTTAATGGGCCTTTTCAAGCTAGGTACTCTTATAAAATTTATACCACGTCCTGTAACGATAGGCTTTACTGCGGGTATTGCGGTTATCATTTTTACTGGGCAAATAGCTAATTTTTTAGGTTTAACAAATATTACACGTCATGAATATTTTATCGCAAATATGAAAGAGTTGTTCGTGCATATAGGAACAATTAATTATTATAGTATTTTCATAGCGGTTATTTGTCTTGTAATTATCCTTTTAACACCTAAATTTTTTCCAAAAGTACCTGGCGCATTAGTAGGCATTGTTGTTTCTACACTTGTTGCTACCTTCTTTTTTTCAGGACAGGTTGCAACAATTGCTACGGCTTACGGTCAAATTCCTAATACGTTACCGAAGTTTTCAATACCAGAAATCACCTTGGAACGATTACAATTATTGATTGGACCTGCCTTTGTAATTGCCATTTTGGGCGGGATTGAGTCGCTCTTATCAGCAGTTGTTGCTGACGGTATGACCAATACGAAACATAATAGTAATCGTGAGCTTGTAGGACAGGGCATAGCGAATATTATTACACCATTATTTGGCGGGATTCCTGCTACAGGGGCGATTGCACGTACGGCAACCAATATTAAAACGGGTGCTGCATCACCAATGTCAGGTATTATTCATGGTGTGTTTGTATTAGTCACATTATTGTTATTAGCGCCCTTTGCTTCGCATATTCCGTTAGCAAGTATGGCACCAGTACTAATGGTCGTTGCGTGGAATATGAGTGAACAAAAACATTTTGCTCATATTGTAAAAGCGAAATCTGGAGATTCACTTGTATTAATTATTACTTTTTTGCTTACCGTTTTCGCTAGCCTAACGATTGCTGTTGAAGTAGGTCTTGGCTTAGCCGTTGTGTTGTTTGCTAAACGAATGAGTGAGAAGTTAGTTATAGATAAAGTATTACCTGACCATACAAAAAAGAATGGAAAGGTACAACCTTATGTTGTCAATCAAAAGCATGATTGCCCACAAATTAGTATTTATACGATTGAGGGTCCACTGTTTTTTGGTGCAGCGCAAACGTTTGAAGAGACATTACTGCATTCTATGCAAGAACAACCAAGCGTCCTGATTTTACGTATGGGAAAAGTGCCATTTATGGACTCCACAGGTGAGTCTTATTTTAGCAATATCGTGGAGAACTTTACAAAGCGTGGTGGCAAGGTCTTCGTCACGGGCATACAAGAGGACTTAAAACTAGCGCTTATGCGTAATGGATTATATGCTCAAATTGGACAAGATCATTTTTTTGAACATACAGGAGAAGCTATAAATAGAGCATTGACACATTTAGATATGAATAAATGCCTTGGTTGTAAACATTTCGCTTTCCATGAATGTGCTGACTTTTCGAGTGACAGGCACGGAAAAGATTCTGACAATTGATGACGATTGAACAGAAAAGCTCCACACGATGGATTGTCGTGTGGAGCTTTCCTATTGGGGTGCTACATTACATGATTTGCTTTCATGTTCCTCGCAATATTGGCAGTAAGATAGTGAGTGGCGTTGTAATGTTTGAAGAAAAAAGCTATTGAGAATACTTGTATCAAAGAAGGGGAAGTTTGAAGATATAGGATGCTTGTAGAGATAATACGAGCTATAAGGATAGTCCTCCATTTTGTCAACCATAGGGGGAGACGTTGAGATAGGATTGCGGTGAATATAGCGACTAACACTAAGCATGTCGAGTTGTGAGGGAACAAGGTCTGCAAAATATCGACTCTCATATAGATGACAGCAATAGTTGTACTTCTTTTTAAAGTAATTGCTGTAACGCCAGTTAACATTGGCCATCACTTTGCCTAGTGGCACTTTGGGTGAACGAATCAGCAGGTGATAGTGGTTAGACATAACGCAATAGGCAACAATCGTAAACGAATATTTGTGATAAGCATATTGTAATACACGAAAGAAAGCTTCGTAATCTGCTACATTGTGAAAAATAGTTTGACGATTGTTACCGCGTACTACTACATGATGATAATGATCTGGGGACCAAAGCCGTTTTTTTCTTGGCACACGCTATTGCCTCCTTTACTTTTTTCTTTAGCATAAAAAAGCATGTAAAGAACGTCAATTAGACGGGAGTTACGAAAGTAATGACTATTTTTATTTTTCATGTGCATAGAAGGTTGAAATGAAAAATTGTTGGTGAAAATAATCATAGAAAAAATTTTTTTGATAATTGTGTGGAAATTGTGTGCGTGCCAGGCACCATAAAAAGATGCTTGTGCTTTTCAGGACTTTCCATTAGAATAAATGCAATACATGTAAAGACATTGATGAGGAATAGTAAATTTGTGGTTCTTTTTAGAGAGCTAGCGGTTGGTGGAAGCTAGTAAGGATGCAAATTGAACTCGCCTGCTGAGTCTGCATACGTAATATGAAATTTTACGTTTGCCGTTATTTCCGCGTTAAGGAAGCTTGAGCCGAGTGTAATCACTAATTTGGGTGGTACCGCGGGAGTTAAGAATACTCTCGTCCCTTTCTAACAAAGAAAGGGGCGAGTTTTTTTATTTTTTAAATATTTTGTCAATTCTTACGATAAGTGGTACTGCACATACTATAAGGAGGAAAAATAATGAGCTTTAATCATCAACAAATTGAAAAAAAGTGGCAACAGTATTGGGATGTCAACAAAACATTCAAAACCGAAAATGAAATGGATAAACCGAAATTTTATGCGCTTGATATGTTCCCTTACCCATCAGGTTCGGGACTTCACGTAGGACATCCAGAAGGTTATACAGCGACAGATATCCTTTCACGTTTCAAACGTATGCAAGGCTTTAATGTTCTACATCCGATGGGATGGGATGCATTTGGATTACCTGCCGAGCAATATGCACTTGATACTGGGAATGACCCAGCAGAATTTACAGCAAAAAATATTGCGACATTTAAACGTCAAATTCAAGAGTTAGGCTTTAGTTATGACTGGGATCGTGAAATTAACACTACAGATCCAGAATACTACAAATGGACACAATGGATTTTCATTCAATTATATAAAAAGGGCTTAGCTTATGTAGATGAAGTGGCGGTAAACTGGTGCCCAGCTCTAGGTACAGTGCTTGCGAATGAAGAAGTTATCGATGGGAAGTCTGAACGTGGCGGACATCCAGTAGAACGTCGTCCAATGAAACAATGGATACTTAAAATTACAGCTTATGCGGATCGTTTAATCGACGATTTAGAAGAAGTAGATTGGCCAGAATCCATTAAAGACATGCAACGTAACTGGATTGGTCGTTCGGAAGGTGCAGAAGTAACATTTAGCATGGAAGGGTCGGACAAAAACTTTACGGTATTTACAACACGCCCTGATACGCTATTCGGTGCAACATATACAGTGCTTGCACCAGAGCATAAACTAGTGGCTGAAATTACAACAGCTGAACAACAAGCTGCTGTCAATGCATATCTTGAAAAAGTAAAAATGAAATCAGACTTAGAGCGTACAGATTTAGCCAAAGAAAAAACAGGTGTATTTACAGGCGCTTATGCAGTAAATCCGATTAACGGCAAAAAAGTACCAATTTGGATTGCTGATTATGTGTTAGCGACGTACGGAACTGGTGCGATTATGGCTGTTCCTGCACATGACGAACGTGATTATGAATTTGCTAAAGAGTTTGGTTTAGACATCGTTGCTGTACTTGAAGGTGGAGATATCGACAAAGAAGCATTTACAGGTGACGGTCAGCACATTAACTCTGATTTCCTTGATGGTTTAAATAAAGCAGATGGTATTGCAAAGGCGATTGAATGGCTAGAGGAAAAAGGTGTAGGGGAGAAAAAGGTATCTTATCGTCTTCGTGACTGGCTATTCTCTCGTCAACGTTATTGGGGTGAACCAATCCCAATGATCCATTGGGAAGATGGTACAACAACTCCAGTTTCAGAAGCGGAGTTACCATTAATGCTTCCAAAAACAGATAATATTCGTCCATCTGGAACAGGGGAATCACCATTAGCGAATATTACGGATTGGGTAAATGTTGTAGATCCTGAAACAGGCAAAAAAGGTCGTCGTGAAACCAATACAATGCCACAATGGGCAGGTTCTAGCTGGTACTTCCTACGATATATTGACCCTAACAACAAAGAGGCGATTGCTGATCCAGAGTTACTAAAACGTTGGTTACCGGTTGATATTTATATTGGTGGAGCAGAGCATGCAGTATTGCATTTACTATACGCGCGCTTCTGGCATAAAGTACTATACGATTTAGGGGTAGTGCACACGAAAGAGCCATTCCAAAAATTATTTAACCAAGGTATGATTCTTGGTGAAGGTAATGAAAAAATGTCTAAATCAAAAGGCAATGTCGTGAACCCTGATGAAATCATAGAGTCACACGGTGCAGATACACTACGACTTTATGAAATGTTCATGGGTCCATTAGAGGCTTCAGTTGCATGGTCTACTAATGGTTTAGACGGTGCTCGTCGTTTCTTAGACCGCATCTGGCGTTTGTTTGTCAACGAAGAAGGTACGCTATCAGCGAAAGTGCAAACTTCAGACGATAAGTTTTTAGAAAAGTCATATCACCAAACAGTGAAAAAAGTGACAGAAGACTACGAAGGGATTCGCTTCAATACTGCTATTTCACAAATGATGGTCTTTATTAATGACTGCTACAAAGCAGAAGTACTTCCAACAGCCTATGCTGAAGGATTTGTGAAAATACTAGCACCAATCGCTCCGCATATTGCTGAAGAGCTATGGCAACTATTAGGTCATGAAAATACATTATCTTATGAAGAATGGCCAACGTATGATGAGTCTAAGCTTGTGGACGATGAAGTGGAAGTTGCTGTTCAAGTGGCAGGTAAAGTACGTGCTAAAATTATTGTAGCAAAAGATGCTTCAAAAGAAGAAATTGAAAAAGTAGCATTAGCCGATGAAAAAGTACAAGAATATATGGCGGGCAAAGACTTGGTAAAAATTATTGTTATCCCAGGAAAGCTTGTTAATATTGTTGTTAAATAATTAAACAAGAAGCCGTGAAATACGTTGTAAGAAGCGTACTTCACGGCTTTTTTAAATGTCGTTGGTAATAGGAACATTACATGCATTGCGATAAACGAGCCACGTATACAGGGATTGAGCGGAAAGGAAGCAAACAGTATCTTGCTAAAAATGAAGAGGTCGACACGTAATGGAAGACATAGTGGCAGGAATTCAAACGTATGGTAGATGCTACATCGAAAGTAGCACAATTATAAAGTACAAGCATCAACGCCAACAGATAAAATCATATCGAGCGAAAAATATGGCACAAGCATGTAACCTAAAAGGCAAATGTTTAGGAGTTAATGTTAGTTATGGACGAAATAGAAAACAGCTCTAAGCAAATTAGAATGTAAGAAATAGGGACGATTCTAAAGTTTTAAAACGATGCTACGAAAAAAAGTGTCCGAAGCGGGGGCACTTTTTTTGTTAAAGTGAAACCAACTTTAAAAGTTTTACGACTATAGGATGAATGAATAAAGGAGGGGCTCAAGTGAGTGAGCATTTAACAGCCATTATGGAAGAGCACGGCGAGTATTGCCTTCGTGTGGCCTATTTATATGTACGAGATTGGTCGATTGCAGAAGAAATCGTACAAGATGTATTTCTCGCCTACTATTTGCAACAGCATCGCTTTGAACAAAGAGCTTCGCTTAAAACTTATTTAGTAAAAATTACAGTACATAAAAGTCATGATTATTTAAGAAGCTGGAAAAATAAACGCCATCAATTACTTAGCAAATTTCATTTTGGTATTAGTAAAAGAACGCCAGAAAGCGATGTCATTAAAGCGGCGGAACGAGTTACATTGCAAGCGGCATTATTTGAGTTACCTATTACTTATCGGGAAGTATTGATTCTTTATTATTATCAGGAATTAAAAGTACGTGAAATTGCAGATGTACTAGGTAGTACAGAAAATACAGTGAAAACGAGGTTGCGTAGAGCGAGACAACTGTTACAAAACAAACTCGAACGAAGCGATTGGGAGGTGCTAGGCGATGACATCTTTTAAAAAGAAGCTGAATGAGGAAATAGGCGAAACACCACGTTTTACAAAAGGATTAAAGGAGCGCATTGTGCACCAAGCCGCACAACAACAGTACAAACAAATTAGCAAATGGCAATATCCTGCAATAATTGTAGGGATAATGGTGACACTACTTTTTTTGATTGCGAGTGGGCCATGGCAGCAAATGGAATATGTACATCATGCCTCAATTGTTGAACTAGCGCAAAATGAAGAAATACAGCAGTTGTCAATTGCACAAAATTGGTATGAAGATTCATTTAAAGCGGGGAGAACAGGTTGGGTAATAGGGCAACAAGAGTACGCAAAAGGGACTGAGACAAAGCTGTTTGAGAACATGCTTCAAAAGGCAGTGGTAAGACAAAAATCAGAAGAGTATTACTTGATTAATAATTTATGGATAGAATTTAGTAATGGGCAAGTGGTAAAGCTCCAGATGTTTAAAAGTGATGACAAATTTGCCTTTCTCGATCTAAAAACCAATAAATTTTATGAGGTCAATGATGGGGAGGCTATATCCGCATTTACAGACTTTAATTTTAAGAAATTGGACTTTAACTTTTTGGTCTTTCTCGTATGGATTGGTTTCATTTGGCTAGGGGCTTGGGTAGCGGAGAGAGCCGTTCGCTGGAAATTCCATATTCCAAAAGAGCCGAAGTATGTAAATGACAATCATAAGAAAGTCGTATATCTTAATAAGTTTATCAATGTGATTGTGCTGTGTATATTTAACTTAAAATCATGGATTATATTTATTGCTGCTGACTTTGTGCTCATTTTAGTTATATTGTTACCTAATTTAGCAATCGAATATTATTTTGGCAGACATGAAAAAAGACATTACGTAGCATTAACAACTACAACTTACACATCTATTATATTTATCGCTTTCCTTATTTGGATTTTTTAAGTGTCAGGCACCCAAACAAATTCGAAAATTCAGAATAGTTTGGGTGCCTGGCACGTTATTTCATTTGTTCTGGTAGCCAAAGTGATAATTGTGGAAGTACGATAACGAGTGCTAAGAACACAATCATTAAAATAATAAATGGAATAACTCCTTTGACTACTTCTCCGAGTTTTTCCTTCGCAATACCACTTACTACAAAGAGATTTAGACCTACAGGAGGTGTAATCATACCAAGCTCCATATTGATTGTCATAATAATCGCAAAGTGAATAAGGTTGATATCAAAATGAACAAGGATTGGTAACAAGATTGGTAGCGTTATAAGAATAATGGATACTGCTTCTAAGAACATCCCCATGATAAAGAATAAAATATTGACGATAATCATGAAAATCCATTTGTTCAAGTCACTTTCCGCAATCCAAGCACCAACTTGTTGAGGAACTTGTGCGTTCGTTAAATATAAACCGAATAAAGACGCAGCACCGATAATTAAGAAAATCATTGCAGTAATATTAATAGACTCAACTAATACTTCACGGAAGTCTTTTAACTTCATTTCACGATAGATAAATAGTGACACGACTAATCCGTAAAATACTGCAATCACAGCCGATTCAGTAGGTGTGACAACGCCAGAATAGATCGTTCCTAAAATTAAAAACGGTAAGAAGCCACCCCAAATGGCCTTTAGTGATTTCCGCCAGCGAACTTCCCAAGATGCCGGCTCATCGCCATTAAACCCATTGCGTTTTGCATAGAAGATAGCAGCAACGATTAAAATACCAGTTAACGCAAGACCTGGAATAACCCCAGCCATAAATAATTCACCGATAGATTGCTCGGAAGTTATACCATAAATGATTAAAGGAACACTTGGAGGAATTAAAATGCCGAGTGTACCACCAGCAGCTACAAGTCCCATAGAGTAACGCTTTTTATAGCCAGCTGAAATCATGGCAGGAATCATAATGGAACCGATAGCAGCAGCCGTAGCAGGGGAAGAACCGGAAATGGCTGCGAATATCGCACAGGCAACAATGGTTACAACTGCGAGACCGCCAGGGAGATGTCCAATCCAAGCGCGTAATGCTTCTATTAAATACTTAGAAATGCCCCCACGTGCCATAAGTACACCTGCAAGAACGAATCCCGGAATAGCCATCATCGGGAATGAATCGAGAGCTGTGAAAATACGCTGTGGAATCATATTCATATTGAAATCAATTTGGAAGAACACTAAAATCGTTGAAAGCGCTAAGCTGACTGCGACAGGTACACGTAAAAATAATAAAATAAAGAAACTAAGTAAGAGGATTAGCATATTCTTCGTCCTTTCCTCTTAAAATATTGACTAATCTTTCTACAAATCGTAGTAAAAATAACACACCTGAAATTGGCAGTACTAAGTAGACTACCCACATAGGAATGCCGATGTCTAGTGATACCATACCTGATGTATAGCGGTTTTCAACTAAAATAAATCCATAGTACGTATAAATGAAACAAAAGACGATGCTTAAGCATGTTGCCACTAAATCTAAAATTCGTTTCTGGGATGGTTTTAATTTATCGTATAAAATATCTACTTGGATGTGCTGATTGTGACGAAGTGCTAAACCAAAGCCAAGAAATGTTCCCCAAATAATGGCGTAACGTGCTAATTCTTCTACCCAAGCTTGGGGTTCATTAAAAATATAACGCATCATTACACCGTAGAAAATCAGTGCAATACCAGCTACGAAAAAGAATCCAGCAAGGATTTCCTCTAGATACCCCCATAGTTTATGTAAAATATTCATGCGGATGCCTCCTTAAAATATGATGATTGTATTTTCCGATTTAAAGTAAAATGAGAATGCATTCTGTCTATCAATTTTTCGAAATATTGTAAGCGATTTACTTTAAGAAAAAGAGTGAGTGTCGATAAGTCATCGACACTCAATTTAAAGCGCTTATTTTAAATCACGAATACCATTAATTAAATCTTCAGTAATCGCTTTGCCAAACTCTTCGTAAACGGGCTCAAGTTCAGCTTTGATAGCCTCTTTTTGAGCAGCTGTTAATTCAACTACTTCAATGCCAGAGTTCTTAATGTTTTCATACGATTTGGCGTTTTCTTCAGCAGCTAAATCCCAAGCTAACGTTGTAGCCTCATTTAAAGAATCTTCAACCGCTTTTAATAAATCGCTAGGAATTTTATCCCAGAAAGGTTTGTTCACAAAGATAGCGTAGTCAAGACGACCGTGTTCAGATACAGAAAAGTACTTTTGAACTTCTTGGTATTTTTGAGTATCGAAGTTGTTGAACGTATTTTCTTGACCATCTACAGTTCCTTGTTGCAGAGCAGCGTATGTTTCACCGAATGAAATCGTCGCTGAGCCAGCATGTAAAGCTTTAAATTGTGCTTCAAGAACTTTCCCTGCTTGTGCACGGAATTTTAAACCTTTAAAATCTTCAACATTTACAAGTGGGTGTTTGTCATTTGAAAAATGTTTAAAGCCGTTTTCCCAGAATACTAAACCTTTAATATCATTTGCCGCTAATTGATCGGATTCAAGAATGGTTTTTGCTACGTCAGAATCAAAGAATTTACGAACATGCTCTTCGTTTTCAAAAAGGTAAGGCATGTCTACGTATTGCCAACGAGGGTCAATTTTCACCATTTTTGTAACAGATGGAGCAATCATATGTACGTTTCCAGATACTAATGCATCCAGTTCATCATTATCGCCATATAATTGAGAAGAAGGATAAACTTCAACTTTCACTTTACCGTCAGTTTTCTCCTCAACTAATTTTGCAAAAGCATCGGCAGCTTTTCCTTTAACACTGTCAATTGATGTAACGTGAGAAAATTTAATAATAAGCGGTTTATCTTTTGTATAACCACCATCTCCTTCAGCTGCTGGAGCAGAGGCTGTTTCTTTTTTGTCGCCACCACACGCGGCTAATGCTAGTACAAGCACAGCCATCAGTGACATAAGAAGCCATTTTTTCATGTCAAATCCCCCTTAAAGTTTTGATTATAGTTAAAAGGATCCCCTTTAAACCCAAGTTAATGACGTGATTGGTTTTTTGGCAGTGCCAGTATATATTTCTTGCTATAGTTATTTGCGTAATACTCATACACTGGGTGAAATGCAGATTCCCATTGCTGAACATCTTCATCTGTAAAGTAATGAATATTGATACAACTACAAGCTTCCATTTCTTGCAAACGTTCTGCTGTGAGATTTTCTGCCAGTTGCCATTCCCATTCTTGTACTTCTGCAAGCGTTTCAATAAGCAATGTTTGAACATCCTTCGGTAAGGATTGCCAGAACTCATTGTTCATCAGTAGCAAATAACCTAAATAACCATGATTACTAATAGTTAAGTAGTCTTGTAAGGAATGGAGGTTTTTACTTGTAATATTTGTTAAAGTATTTTCCTGTCCATCTACATTGCCTTTTTGTAGTTGATGGAAGACCGTGTTGAAATCTATGCGTTTTGGATAGGCACCAACACTTAAAAATTGTTCTGCTAAAATATCACTTGGCATGATGCGCATGCGTAAGTCTTTTAAGTCAGAGACATCTTGGATAGGGCGGATACTATTACTCAATTGTTTGAATCCACTATCCCAAACACCCATTGAAAACAGATTGTGGTCATTTAATTTCTTCATTAATGATTGACCCACTTCACTATCAATGTATGAATGTACTTCCTCAGCATTTTTAAATGCATAGGGTAGGTCCATCACTGACCATTCGGGAACGAGTGTAGTAATTTTTGAAATGGCTGGTGCAATCATTTGAATATCGCCACGTAAAAGCGCATTCATTTCTTCACCGTCTTTATAAAGAACACCATTTGGAAAGACTTGAATTTCTACATGACCATTACTTCGTTGTTTAATGAGCTCGGCAAACTTTACTGCCGCCATTCCCTTTGGTGTGTTTTCACCAACTACATGTGAAAAGCGAATAACAATTTGTTCTTCATGACTTAATTGCTCATTGTCTGTAGGGTAGTCTTGTTGCTGACAGGAAACTAACAGCACTGTCAGTAAAATGAGAACGCTCACAAATTGTTTGAGAATACGATTGCGCCACATATAAATTCACCTCTAATCTATTGAAGATGTGAACGCTTTTTATTGTATTGTATTTATTGAAATACTCAATATTATGGTATTAATGAACATTTTGGTATTTATGGTATATAACAATTTATTATTTTAATAAACTGTTACAAAACAGATTGCGTGCTTTTTTTCTTATGTGTAAGTAAGTGAATTGAAATGCTTTAATGCTAAAAAACTTCTCAAAAGAAAAGAATCTGCACGTCTTGTATGGGAAACGATAGCATAGCAAAATCCTGAAGAGAACGTGGATATTGCTATGCTTGTTGCTTACCCACAAAAAGCGAGCAGATTCTTATTTCTTGCTATTAGTAATCACAAACGTGGAGAAATTGCGCAGGATGCCATTATTTAATGGAATAGTATTTTGTAGGCCGTCCAACAGCTCCGTATTTTAATTCGATTTGCACAGTACCTTTTGTTGCTAAAAAGTCTAGGTACTTGCG
The DNA here is from genome assembly GCF_016350185.1 of Lysinibacillus sp. C5.1. Lineage (NCBI taxonomy): Bacteria > Bacillati > Bacillota > Bacilli > Caryophanales > Bacillaceae > Lysinibacillus > Lysinibacillus sp. C5.1. Next base: position 3,532,005 of record NZ_CP066226.1, on the reverse strand, counting down.
GACAGTTACTCTCGCCATGCCAACATTTTGCGCAAGCTGTTCAGAAGTAATAGGTGCCTGAAGTGTTGTTAAGTAACCTAAAATTTGTTCCATTGTAATGTTGTTCAAGCCTTTAGGCAGTTCAAGCATTTCGTGCTGGATGCCTAACCACTGATCAATATCCTCTTGGTTAATTGTCGCGGTGCTTAGTAAACTTTTTGTAGCGTTTCGATATTGTTGTAAAGCTTTTTCGAAGCGATCAAAACGAAATGGTTTTATGAGATAATCCATTGCACCAAGTCGAAGGGATTCTTGTACAGTAGGTGCATCACGAGCGGCTGTAATCATAATAATATCGGATGGAATACGCTGCGCCCGAATTTTTAAAAACAATTCCATTCCCGTCATATCTGGTAAGAACATATCAAGTAAAATGAGATTAGGTTTTTGAATAATGATTTTTTCGTAGGCATCACGTCCGTTGACAGCCTCTCCGATAAGCTGAAAACCAGTCATTTTATTTAAAAACCCTTTGTTAACCTCAAGCACCATTGGATCATCTTCTACGATAAAAACTGTGAGTTTGCTCATTGTTCGTCCATCACCCCTATATTAATTGTAATTGTTGTACCAACATGAACAGTGGATTCTACTTGAATCGTCCCCTTATTGGATTCGACAATTTGTTTGACAAGTGCAAGTCCAATACCGTGTCCATCTTTTTGTTTCGTACTAAATCCGTATTCAAAAATACGCTGTGGTATGCCTTCTATTCCTTTCCCACTGTCCTGCACTTCTATAATTAAAAAGTGCTTATCCCCAATAATCGTTAAGTGAACATCTTTATGTAGACATTCGAAGCAAGCTTCCATTGCATTGTCCAGTAAGTTGCCGATAATGGTAATAATGTCACCACACGATAAACCACTCATAAAATCTACAAGGTTGGAATCTTCATCAATTGTTAGTTCAACGCCTAGTTCCTTAGCACGTGAGTATTTGCCAAGCAATAAGCCTTGAATTGAATAGTCTTGAAATTTATCATGCAAGCTTTGAATGATTTCCTCTTCATCTGTAATTTCATCGATAATGAGGCTTAATGCATCATCATTTCGTTCCAATTGGATAAGCCCTGCAATACTATGGAGACGGTTCATATATTCGTGTTGCTGTGCACGCAAAGAATCGACAAGCATTTTAATACCCGTTAATTCTTCGGCAAGCATATTTGCTTCTTTGCGGTCGGTTAACATGATGAGATATCCGGCATTTTGCTCCATAATCCGAATTGGAAATGTTCGAACTAAATACATTTGGTCGAACATTAACAGTGGTCGATAGATTTCGTGCTGTTGAATAGTATCCTCTGCCAGCCAAGTGTTTTTAAATAATGCTTTTCTGGAAACTTTATGCCCAAAGAAATGCGTATATTGCCTAGCTAATCGGTTAATAAATGTTATATTCCCGCTTTCGTCAGTCGCCAAAATACCAATATCCATCGCTTGAATAATGCCTGAGCGTTCTTCTACTAGCCGAGCGATTTCATAAGGTTCCAAATTCAATGTTTGGCGTTTTAAATGGTTAGCAACCCATACAGACCCACCTAAACCAATTACGAGCCCCCAAAAAAGAGAGACTAAAATATCAAATTGATATTGGTCTAAAAGGTTGTACCATTTTGGTGCCAGTAGCCCAACAGTAATAACGCCAACTTGTTTTGTACCTTCCTCATTCATTATTGGTACGAATGCTCGTATGGAATAGCCAAGGACACCGTGCGCCTTTGATATGTACTCATGCTGTGAAAAAGCTTCTATTTCATCGCCACCTTCAAAAACGGTACCTAGCTTACTTTCAGATGGATGGGAGTATCGAATACGTTTCATATCAATGATCACAATGTAATCAACATCCGTTGTTAATCGGATACGTTCCGCAATGGGTTGAATAACTTCAAACCCCTCTTTTGTGCCTACATTTTTTTGTACGTCTGTCAGCTGCGAAACCGTTCGTGCTATAGCTATTGCACGGGCACCGAATTCTTTTTCCAAAGCGCCAGCTAGATTATGAATCATAATTGCACCACTCGTCGTGATAGAAAAAATAACAATTATGAACGAAAAGATAAACATTTTTAGTCGCAACGATATGTTTTTCATAAGTATGTAAAAGGAATGCTAAAATGGCAGCCTTTTATCATTTCATCACCTCTGTTATTGAAGATTTCGCTAAGTAAGCGCAGTGATTATGTAGAGTAGCACACCTATTTTTCTAACTAGAACTAGGACTATCATTCTATAATAAAGTAACATAAAAGAATAGCTTGTTGTAATACAATTCAGCTTAAAAGTATTCATTTCAATGGTGTACTATAACAATTTACATATACGTTCTCTGAGAAAAAATGAAAAAAGTGGGAAGTGCTATGAAGGTTTTGTTGTTCTATTATTTGTAACGTGTTTTCGGTAAATCAAAAAATTTATATTTGAATAATAAAAAATAATAGGTAATTTATCTTGAAAAGGTCGTTATACAAGTCGTTTGTGTAAATTAATTTACATTTTAAATGCTTACTGGAGGAGTTTACATATGTTGTGATAGCTTGATTTCTTTTGCGCAAAGAAAATTTGCTTCGATAAGGTTTTAAAATTCTCTTTTGTTCTTAATATTTCTGTCTATCAATTATTTGTATTTTCTAACCCTTTACGTCTAGTGGTTTTGAATCTAGTGGCAGCGTAGGAGAATACATGGCTTGATATGTGAAAATATGCACAAATTTAACTATTTTAAAATAATTTATTTAGCGTAAATAAGTACGGTAGAAAAATAATAATAGCTAAAATATGTTGGTGAAATTGTTTGATAAACGCCTTTTTTCTTAGGGACTGTAAGGATTTCGATGTTTTTGATATGCATTGACTAGTCGAAAACTTTTTGGAGAAATAATATTTTTTAGAAAAACATCTTGCATTCGAATAATTATAAGTGGTAAATTGTTTTACATGGACGTTCATAGAATTTTCACAGGTAGCAAAAGAGGGGAGAAATGAGAATTTATGAATAAAAATAGATGGTTAATTGCATTATCTGCAATCGCTATTCACCTTTCCATTGGTGGAGCCTATGCATACAGTGTATACAAGCTGCCGATTGTCACAGAAATGGGATGGAGTGAAACAAAGGTTACGATAGCCTTTACAATAATGATGGGGCTTGCTGGTTTTTCAGCAGCGCTATTTGGTAGTTTAGTAGAAAAAATGGGTCCGCGTAAATCGGCTATGGTAGCAGCAGTGCTGTTTGGAGCAGGACAAGCTGGTGCAGGTGTGGCAATCTCTATGGATTCTGTCACTTTATACTGGTTAACTTACGGCTTACTTAGTGGTTTAGGTATGGGGATTGGTTATATCGCACCTGTCTCTACATTAGTAAAATGGTTCCCAGACCGTCGTGGTTTAGCTACAGGTATGGCTGTATTAGGATTTGGATCGGGAGCATTAATTACTGCACCGGTAGCAGCAAACTTAATGGAAGCAGTCGGAATTTCTACAACTTACTTTATTTTAGGGGCAAGTTACTTCACGTTAATGATTTTAGGGGCTTCTTATATAGCGCCGCCAAAACCAGGTTTTATGCCTGCGAATATGAAAGCGGCAGCAGAAAAAGGCAAGGATGTAGTGAAAAAAGATTTAGCAGTAATGTCAGCTCGTGAAGCTGTGAAAACAAAGCATTTCTGGATGTTATGGTCCATGCATTTAGTCAATGTAACTGCGGGTATTATGATGATTTCTGTTGCATCTCCGATGGCGCAGGAAATTGTAGGTTTATCAGTTGCAGGTGCTGCAGCAATGGTAGGCGTTATGGGATTATTCAATGGTGGTGGTCGCTTAATTTGGGCTGCTGTGTCAGATTATATTGGTCGTTCAAACGTCTTTGTAATATTCTTTACAGCACAACTTATTACATTTATCGTATTGCCACATACGACAAACGTTATTATTTTCCAAGCACTTATTTTCTTAGTAGTTAGTTGTTATGGTGGCGGTTTCTCAAACTTACCTGCATTCGCAAGTGATCTATTTGGTACGAAGCAACTTGGTGTTATCCACGGTTATTTACTAACAACTTGGTCTTTAGGTGGCGTTTTTGGTCCACTTCTAGTGAGCGCTATTAAAAATGCTTATGATAGTTACATTCCTGTATTCTATGTATTTGCAGGTTTAATTGCCATTTCCTTAATTATTTCGTTAACGCTACGTGCAGATGTGCGTAAACAAACTGCGTTAAAAACAGCAGAGCAAAAGGTTGGAGACGTCTCCGCTACACGATAATTTTTACTTTCAATTCGCACTTGAAAAGTATAGCCGTATTAGTGTCATTTCGCATATGACGCTAATGCGGTTTTTTATTTGTAGCAATTGTTATACAACACTTGATTAATCTTCGTCTAACATATAACAGCTCATGTTTGATGTCAATAAGATTATGGTAAATAAAGTGATTTTGCTACTAAAAGAGAAATTTTGCAACGTTATTCTATTTATAAGTGACAGCAATTTACTATAAAAATAATCAAAATAATAGTATATAAAGTGCTATATGTCTGTAGTGGTGGACTGTGACAAAGAATGGTGAATCTTTTCATGGCAATTAACGTATATAAGGGTATAAAGGAGGCGGACGATATGGGAAAGTATTCATTAAATGAATTCATTAAGAAAACGCAACAAGATGATTATGAGAACGAATATTTTGAGTTAGAAACAGAGCGTGTATTAGAGGTTAATTTAGATGGTGAAGTCTGGTCAAAAATGGGGGCTATGATTTCATACATAGGCGACATTAAGTTTGAGCGGGAACGTGTTTTAGAGCATGGCCTTTCCAAAATGTTTAAAAAAGCATTAACAGGCGAAGGGACGCAACTTATGAAAGCAAAAGGAAAAGGGCGTCTCTATTTAGCTGATCAAGGGAAAAAAGTGACTATTTTTGATTTAAAGGATGAAAGTATTTGTGTCAACGGGAATGACTTGCTGGCATTTGAACCAAGTATTAATTGGGACATTCAATTAATGCGTAAAATGGCTGGTATTATGTCTGGCGGACTGTTTAATGTAACGCTACAAGGAAGCGGTAAAGTAGCTATTACAACACATTTTGAGCCGTTGACGTTATTGGTGAAGCCTGGTGAAACGGTTTATACAGATCCTCATGCTACAGTTGCATGGTCAGGTAATTTAACACCTGAATTTAAAACAGACATTAGCTTCCGTACATTTATTGGACGTGGCAGCGGTGAATCGATTCAAATGGCTTTCTCCGGCGAAGGGTTTGTCATAATCCAACCGTATGAAGAGGTTTATTTGTCTAACGAAAGTTAAAATAAAGTAGTGACAAAAATGCAAAAGTGTTAGATTGACTGCTATCAATCTAACACTTTTTTGTTATGCCCCGTTGATGTCCGCTTCGGCGGTGCTTTCCGCTTAGCACAGTAAGCCGCAACTCTCGCTAACGCGCGGCTTACTTTGTGTGCTGTTCCCACAAAAGTCCTACCATTGCTACTATCAACTCGTCTATTCTAAGTTGTTCAAAGTGAATCGGGTCATTCGAATGCGGCGTTCATTCCTGCAATTCGTCCTGTCACAAGTGCAGACGTAATATTATAGCCACCTGTGTAACCATGAATATCTAATATTTCTCCGCAGAAAAACAAACCAGCCTTTTTCTTAGACGCCATCGTTTTTGGTTCGATTTCTTTCACAGAAACGCCTCCACCTGTAACGAATGCTTTGTCGAGTGATTGCGTACCGCTAACCGTCATTGTGAAATTGACTAGTAATTGTGCTAGCGCGCGAATTTTTTCTTGCGATAATTCAATGCCAGTCATTTGAACATCAATATTTGCACGGTCACATAAAAATAGCAGCCAGCGTTCTGGTGCGACGCCTTTCCAAACATTTTTCACTGCTTTTTTCGGTTCTTCTTTTATAAGCTTATTTAAATATTGCAGACATGTTTCCTCATTGAAATCTACAAGCGTTTGGATACGCATTGTGACAGGTTCATAACCCGTTTTCATTAACTCCTTGACGACAAACTGACTACAGCGTAATACCGCAGGGCCGCTTAATCCGAAATGCGTAAAGAGCATGTCCATTTGATGTGTTATTAGTGGTTTACCTTTTTTATTGAGAACGGATACCGCAACATCTCGTAATGCTAGTCCTTGTAGCTCTCTCGTTTGAATAAACTCCTCTTTTGATAAAACGGGCACTTCTGTTGGAAAGAGTGTTGTCACATTATGTCCAGCACGCTCGGCCCAAGGGTAGCCATCACCTGTTGAACCTGTTTGTGGCACTGCCTTGCCTCCAACTGCTACAATAACAGCCTTACAGCGTACTTCTGTTCCATCTTCTAAGCGCACACCAAGAATCTTTTCATCATCCATCAATAACTTGTTAACGGGTGTATTTAACCTTACTTCAACATGTAGTCGTTGCAATTGACGAATTAATGCATCGACTACATCTTGCGCTCGGTTGGACATAGGGAACATACGACCATGGTCTTCTTCTTTTAATGCAACACCTAGACCTTCGAAAAAGGCAATAATATCCTCATTGTTGTAAACAGTAAAGGGGCTATATAAAAAACGACCGTTGCCAGGAATATGTTTAACAATTTCTTCAACAGGTAGTCTGTTTGTTACGTTACATCGACCACCACCAGAGATTGCAAGCTTTTTCCCAAGCTTTGTCCCTTTTTCGAGAAGTAAAACTTTCTTTTTTCGTTCTCCAGCTGCGATGGCGGCCATTAATCCAGAGGGGCCACCACCGATAACGATTACATCATACATATATGTGAACTCACTTTCTTTTCATTATTAGGAACTTTTCCTATTATACATGAAGTCTATATAGAGGGCGGCTAGTTTACATTGAAAATTATAATAAAGTGCTTTATAATTTTTTATCTATAATGACAGCATGAAATGAACGGCTTTTCGTGCTATGATGATAGAGGTTATGCACTAAATTATGAGGTGAAAAATAGATGTGCGGATTTATTGGCTATATTAATGGAACAAATGTGATTGATCATCACCAAACAATTGAAAATATGATGAATACAATTATTCACCGTGGGCCAGATAGTGGTGGTATTCATAGTGACGATAAAGTAACGTTAGGTTTCCGTCGTTTAAGCATTATTGACTTATCAGACGTGGCAAATCAACCTCTTTATAGCCCAGATGGCAACATTGTGCTTGTTTTCAATGGGGAGATATATAATTTCCAAGAGTTGCGTAAGGACCTACAAGAAAAGGGTCATACATTTAAAACAAAATCGGATAGTGAAGTGTTAATTTTCGGCTATCTGCAGTATGGTGTAGAATTTGTCAAACAGCTTCGCGGTATGTTCGCATTCTGTATTTGGGACAAAAAGAATGATTTACAATTTATCGCGCGTGATGGCTTTGGTATTAAGCCTTTGTACTACACTGAAAACACAACGGATGGAACATTTATTTTTGGGTCAGAAATTAAATCTTTCTTGCCTCATCCAGCATTCATTAAAGAATTAAACAAAAATGCATTACGTCCTTATTTAACGTTCCAATATTCTTCAATGGACGAAACATTCTTTAAAGGTGTATTTAAATTACCACCAGCGCACTATATGGTCATTAAAAATGGACAAAAACAAATTGTCCAATATTGGGATAAAAAATTCCATGCGAAAGAAGCGCCGATTGAAAAATATGTGGAAGATATTCGTTCAACAGTAAAAGAGTCAGTAGATGCCCACCAAATTAGTGATGTAAAGGTTGGTTCTTTCCTGTCTGGCGGTATTGATTCTAGTTATATTACATCATTGCTACGTCCTGATAAATCATTCTCTGTTGGTTTTTCTGACTATGAAGATATGTTCAATGAGACAAACTTAGCAAAGGATTTATCGGATACATTAAATATTCAAAACGAGCGTAAATATATTACAGCGGATGAGTGTTTTGAAGCTTTGCCGAAAATTCAATGGCATATGGATGAGCCGCAGTCGAACCCATCTTCTGTACCGCTTTACTTCCTATCGGAGCTAGCGGCGAAGGATGTAACAGTAGTACTTTCTGGTGAAGGTGCGGATGAGATTTTTGGAGGCTATTCGTGGTACCAAAACTCTGGTCGAATGAAAAAATACGAGAAAGTACCATTTGGTCTACGTAAAGCATTACGAGGTATAGCAGAAGCATTACCTAAAAACCAATATACGCATTTCTTAGTAAAAGGCGGACAAACGGTAGAGGAACGCTTTATTGGTGAAGCGGTTGTATGGGATGAAGATGATGCATTAAATGTCTTAAAACCAGCATACAAAAACGGACCATCTGTTCAAACAATTACGAAACGTATTTATGATGAAGTACCTGGTGATGATGATGTTACGAAAATGCAGTATTTAGATTTGAATTTATGGATGCCTGGAGATATTTTGTTAAAGGCAGATAAAATGAGTATGGCGCACTCTATCGAATTACGTGTACCATTTTTAGACAAAGAAGTAATGGAGCTAGCTAAAAATATTCCATCAAGATATCGTGTCAATGATATTGATACGAAATATGTCCTTCGTCAAGCGGCACATCAGGAATTACCAGAAGAGTGGGCAAAGCGTCCGAAGCTTGGCTTCCCAGTGCCAATTCGCCACTGGTTGCGTGAAGAAAAGTACTATAATATGGTGAAGGACATGTTTACAACTGACTTTGCCAACGAATTTTTCGATACGAAGCAACTAGTTGGTTATTTAGATGAACATTATGAAGGCAAAGCTAATCGTGGTCGCTATATTTGGACAGCGTATGTGTTCTTAGTATGGTATAAACAATTCTTTGTTGATATGTAACACAGAAGTAGCAGTTCAAAGAATCTAGTAGATTTTTTGAACCGCTATTTTTTTGGAAATATACTAGACAATGAATATCAATTTGTTCTAATATACGGAGAATTGAGGATTTCAAAAACTTTTCAGTGTTTTTTACATCTGTTCTCTTGTAAATATGTTAAGATAACAGTTGGTTTACTTGTTTTAATGTTTGAAAAGTGATGCTATTACATCACTTATAAAAAGCTTGATTTTACTAATGAATGGATGGATACGATGTCCAATTTAATGAAAGGTACTGCGATATTAACATTAGGGATGTTTTTATCTAAGGTGCTTGGATTAATTTATATTTTTCCCTTTTATGCGATTGTTGGGCAGGAAAATATTGCGCTGTATCAATATGCATATATTCCTTACTCAATCATGCTCGCAATAGCCATTTCAGGTGCACCGATTGCTGTATCGAAATTTGTTTCTAAATATAATGCATTAGGAGACTATCAATCAGGACGCAAGCTGATGAAGTCGGGCATCCTTATTATGATGATAACGGGTATGGTGTCCTTTGCTGCTCTTTTTATATTGGCAACACCGATTGGTGAACTTGTTATTAAAAGCGATGAACAGAAATTTACTGTCGAGCAAATTGCTTCTGTAATTCGTTGGGTAAGCTTTGCGCTTATTGTTGTCCCATTTATGAGTTTATGGCGTGGCTTTTTTCAAGGCTATGACAAAATGGAACCAACAGCAGTTTCGCAGTTGGTGGAACAAATTGTCCGAATTGTTGTTTTATTAGGTGGTTCTTTCTTAGTGGTTGTTGTTTTTAAGGGTAAACCTGAAACAGCAGTGTCCTTTGCGGTATTTGCAGCATTTATCGGGGCAATTGGTGGTTTAATGGTGCTCTATTACTATTGGAAAAAATATCAACCTGAATTTAATTTATTACGTAGTCAAAGTATTACGTCTACCCAGCTACCAATGTCGGATATTTATAAAGAAGTGATAACGTATTCCATTCCGATGGTATTTGTAGGGGTGGCTAATCCATTATTTCAATTAGTGGATATGTTAACATTTAATGGCGCTATGAGTTCCATTGGTTTAGCCAAAGTAACAGATGAATATTTATCGATGATTAACTTTACAACACATAAAGTAGTCATTATTCCAGTTATGTTAGCAACAAGTTTTTCAATGGCGTTAGTACCAACGATAACAAAATATTTTACACAAGGTGAGTATTTATCGTTACGTCATGCGATGGATAAAACGTATCAAATTTTAATTTTCATTACATTACCAGCAGTTGTGGGCATTTCATTATTAGCGAATGAAATTTACTTTATGCTTTACTCTGAAAGCGAAATGGGTGCAACGATTTTAGCTCATTATGCTCCAGTGGCAATTTTATTTGCGTTGTTCCAAGTTACTGCCGCGCTGCTACAAGGTATTGACTTCCAAAAGTGGATTGTCTTCAGTCTACTATCAGGTATTTTAGTAAAGCTAGCCCTTAACATAACGTTTATTCGTTGGCTAGAAGCGGACGGAGCTATTTTAGCAACAGCGATTGGTTATAGTGTATCAATTATTATTAATTTGCTAGTGCTTCGAAAAACGCTTAATTATAAATCAGAAATGGTTATACGTCGTGTTATGCTTATTTCACTTTTAACAGCCGCAATGGCTGTCAGCGTTTTAATCGTTCACAAGCTATTAGAACTTGTAATGGGTCCAGTGGATGGTAAATTCTCGGCGCTTGTCTATTCTGTTATTTGTGCAGCAGTGGGTGCTGCTGTTTATGGCTATTTGTCGTTACGCTTAGGTTTAGCACAAAAACTACTTGGTGAGCGCATAACACGAATTACAAGTAAATTAGGGTTTAAATAGGAGGAACAATGCGTTTAGATAAATTATTAGCCAATATGGGCTATGGCTCACGAAAGGAAGTTAAGCAACTCCTAAAACAAAAGGCCGTTTCTGTTGATGGCACGTATGTAAAAGATGCGGCAATGCATGTTGATCCAGAACAGCAAAGTGTTGTCGTATTCGGTGAACGTGTTGTATATACAGAGTTTGTGTATTACATGATGAATAAGCCACCAGGTGTTATTTCTGCCACAGAAGATTTACGAGATGAAACTGTCATTGACTTATTAGACCCACTACATCAACATTTTCAACCATTCCCAGTCGGTCGTTTAGATAAAGATACAGAGGGCTTGTTACTATTAACGAATGATGGTGTTTTGGCCCATAACTTACTTTCTCCAAAGAAGCATGTACCTAAGGTGTACTATGCTAAAATAGAGGGGATTGTTACGCAAGATGATGGAGAACAATTTGCGCGTGGTGTCGAACTAGATGATGGCTACGTAACAAAGCCAGGCAAGCTTGTTATTCTGAAATCTGCTCCGCAATCAGAAATTGAATTGACGATTCAAGAAGGTAAATTCCATCAGGTAAAACGGATGTTTGAAGCAGTAGGTAAACGTGTCATCTACTTAAAACGCCTTTCTATGGGGAGCTTACAACTTGATGAAAGCTTAGCATTAGGTGAATATCGCGAGTTAACGCCAGAAGAATTAGCAGGCTTACAAAATAGAGAGTAAAGAAAATCCTCGATGCTATACTTTTAGTATCGAGGATTTTTTTTATACATGTTTGTCCCATTAACTGTATAATATGATATATCAATAAAATAACGTGGGAGAGGCTTGACGTACCGGAAATATTTTTTGTTCAAAAAAAGATAGTGAAGATGAGTAGAGGACATGTTAATGAAAAAACTACGGATTAAATTATTAATATCTTTAATTGCCTTTGCATTAATACTTGTTGCTGTAATTTCTTATGTCAACAGACAAATTCTTGTGACAAATATTGAAACACAAGAAGCTCGTAATCGAACATTAATTGAAAATCATATTCTTGCAGATATGCAAACTGTAGATAATGCGCACTTTTATTTTGATAAAAACATTTCGGATCAGATGGAAAAAGAGTTAAGAGCATTAGCTACTTATTATAAGCAAAATCCAAAAATAGACACTTGGAACTTACAACAAATGAAAAGTCAACATGGTATGGATATATACATATTGGATCAAACAAATACGGTAATTTATACTACATTTCCAAAAGATTTAGGTCTAAATTTTTCGCTTTGCTGTAAAAATTTTTCGGCATTATTGGATGAACGTAGAGAGAGTGGGCAATTATTTACAGATGGGATAGATATTTCGACCACTACTGGTGAGTACCGTAAATTTAGTTATTTAGCAACGCCTGATAAAAAATACTTATTAGAGCTCGGTTTGGAATTAAATGAAGTCCCTGTCTTTCAAACATTTAACTTTGGAAAAACCGCTGCGTATTTAGTTGAAAAGTATAATGACTTACTGGATGTTCGAACGATTAGTGCAAACGGTGTTTTTTTCTCGGACACCGAATCCACTCGGGTAACTGTGAAAAATCAAACAAAAAAATTCCAGGATCATTTTAAGACTGCACTACAAACGATGAAGCCTGCTGAATATCAGCAAATATTAGACGATGGCTATATCGAAACCTATCGTTTTTTACCGTATGAAGCAGAGACGGTGCGTGGTGCCTCAACAAAACGGGTAGTCTATGTCAAATATGGCAATCGTACAGAGTTAACTGCACTTGCCAATAACACAAAACAGTTTTGGTATGTTTTAATGATTGCATTAGTAACAGCGTTAATTATGTTAGTTGTTATTAATAGGCTATTTTCTAAAACGATACATCTTGCAACCTATGATCCACTAACAAATGTATATAATCGTGCAACATACATTAGCAAAATGGATAAATTATTGAAAAAAAGAAAAGCCAATACGCCTGGTTTATTATTAATAGATTTAGATAACTTTAAGCAAGTAAATGATCGATTTGGACATGCTGAAGGAGATAGGATTCTTATTGAAACAGCTAAAATTTTAAAAGACGTCGTAAGAACAGAAGGTTTCGTTGTAAGATTTGGTGGAGATGAATTTGCAATTGTCCTATATGATACGAACAATGAACATATGGTACAAGTAGCAAGTGCGATTTTGGAGAAAATCCGTAGATTAAAAAATGTAGAGAATCATAAATGGTCGGTTATTTCTGTTAGTATGGGTGGCGTAATTTGTGAAAAGTCAAATGAATCCGAGTTAAGTTTATTTGAACGAGCAGATAAGGCTTTATATCAGTCGAAAAAAGCAGGTAAGGACCAATATTCTAGTTATCATGAAGTAGCTTCAACAGAAGAAAAATACAATCAATCAACGTAGTTTTACAACGGTTATAAGTAAAAGCACGAGTCCAGTAGGCAGCCTACTTGTCTCGTGCTTCTTTATTGTGTTTTGGGTCGATAAAATAGGGAACTACATAAAACAAGAGCAGCAATGACGATAAACATTGTATCAATATAATGTGTTAACAGCCAGCCACCTATAATAGGACCAATAAAACCGCCTAAATTTTTAAATTGTGCCGCACCTAAATATGTAGCTTTTTGGGTCTCTGGCGCAATTTCATCAATCATGACATTCATTGTTGGGAAAGTAAATATTTCACCAATTGTAAAAAGAACCATTGCACAAATAAACAACGGATAGTTTGTAGATACGCCAAATAATGTGAGCCCAACAGCAAAGAATAAAATACCGATAAGCAGTATTGTTGTAGATGTGAAGCGCTCTGAAAAAATACTAATCGGTAATTGCAGTAAAAGTACAACCGCAGCATTTAACGAAATCAGTAGCGAATAGAGCTTGGCTCCATCTTCAATTTTGAGCTCAATAAGCTGAGGAAGTGTTGAGTCGAATTGCGAGTAGCCAATATTTATTAAGATTGCGCCGAAAATAAAGCTTAACAGTACACGGTTTGTTAAAAGAATTGTAAAGGTTTGTAGCACTTTTGTATGAATCATCGCCTTTTGCTGTTGCATTTTGTAACGATTCAACACGAAAAATAAAAATATGGCATAAACAATGTACATAGCGCCTGTCAACATAAACGGCACGCTAGGACTAGATAATGTCGCAATATATACACCAATAAGTGGTCCTATGACTGCGGCAATATTAATGGCTGTGTAACGCAATGAAAACAATCGTTTTCGTTTATCAGCAGGAGTAAAGTCAATCATTAAAGCCTGTGTAGAAGGTTCAAAGAAGGAGCGACATAACCCGTTCAATGCATTTAGAATGACGAAAAACCAAATTGTATGCGCTGTTGCAAAACCAAAGAACACAATACTCCATACGAGGATCGTAAGTAAAATAATACTTTTTCGACCAAAACGATCTGTTAAGTAACCGCCGAAAAATCCACCTACTGTAGAAATAAGTGGCGCGATACCAATGGTCAATCCTATTTGTAAAGGGGAGGCATCAATTTCGTTATGTAAATAGATAGCTAAAAAAGGCATTGCCATAAAGCTTGCAACGCGTGTGAAAATCGTTCCACCTAAAATAATCCAAACAAGTGGATGAAACATTTTGGGAAGTTTCATAAAATTATCCTCCTCTCAACATGTAGAATGTTTCGAGTGTAACGGATAATAAAGTGCTTTGTAAATAGAAAAAAAGAATGACCCCGACGAAAGGTCATTCTTTTTCCATACAAAAATGCTTTACGCAAAGTGCGCAAAAACTAAGACGTCAATTTTACTTTTTTACTCGTCGTTGTCCATTTGCCTCGACTTGGACTCATCACCAAATCGTTAAAGGCTAACACGTTCAAATCTCTTTGAACGGTGCGAGGAGTGATGCTAAACTCTTCGACTAAATCCTGTGTAGACACGGTTCCTTTGTCTAAAATAAACATGTACACATCTTTAATACGATTAAGCATTCGATCAGTAGTTGGTTTCATAAATGAACCACTCCTTCATCTTAATTCACTTGGCAAAGACTAGCGGACGACAATATGTGCGGAGTGCACTGAGGCTATTAAGTAGCTGCCTTAGACATCCCCTTTTCTAATTTTATGTTCAGAACAAATAATTCTGATAACTCTATTATATAGAATAATGATGTGATTTTCTAGTGAATGGCGTGGAAATTTACAATTAATTCATAAAGTTTGCGCTGTATTTTGTGGAGATTAGTGAAAAAGATGCTATATGTGGTAGTGTAAAGGAAAGATAAGAAAATGATAGTTAGAAAGATGATTGAATTTTTTTTAGTAAAGAGTAGAATAATCTTATTATAAAATGGAGGAGGTACATAGGATGGATTGGTTACAGGTTGCAAAAGAAAGACAAGATGAATTAATTCAAGAGTTGCAAGAGCTTGTGCAAATTAATAGTGTACTGGATGAAAAAACAATAACTGCGGATGTGCCTTTTGGTGAAGGACCGTTAAAGGCATTGGAATGGTTGTTAGCGAAAGGGAAAGCACAAGGGTTACAAACAAAAAATGTTGATAATTATGCTGGACATATTGAAATGGGCCAAGGTGAAGAGTTACTGGGTATTTTATGTCACGTAGATGTTGTCCCTGTAGGTGATGAATCAAACTGGACGTACCCACCTTTTAGCGGCACGATTGCAGATGGAAAATTATTTGCGCGCGGTGCTATTGATGATAAGGGCCCAACAGTTGCTGCATGGATGGCAATGAAACTTGTAAAAGATGCAGGTATTCAATTAAACAAACGTGTGCGTATGATTATCGGAACAGATGAAGAAACAGGCTTCCGCTGTGTCGACCACTATTTTAAAAACGAGGAAATGCCCACAATCGGTTTCGCTCCTGATGCGGATTTCCCACTGATTAATGCCGAAAAAGGCATTGCTGCGCTTGTGTTGTCCCAAAAGCAGATTGGGGATGCAACGAAAGAACAGCTACTACTATTTAATGCTGGAAAGCGTTCAAATATGGTACCTGATTTTGCGAAAGCGACAGTTCAATTCGTATCTTCACCGTTCGAACAGAATTTTCAAACATTTTTAAGTAAAAATCAGCTAGAAGGCTCTTTATTAATGGAGGGTTCTCACTATATAATAACTATCAAAGGAAAAGCAGCCCATGCAATGGAACCTGAAAAAGGTGTCAATGCAGCTGTTTACCTTGCAGCATTTTTACAACAAGAGTTAACGACTGAAGGAAGTAAGCAATTTGTCGATTTTATCGTTGATGTATTCCATCAGGATCATTATGGTCATGCACTAGCATTACAATATGAAGATGACATGTCCGGACAAACAACATTAAATCCTGGTATTGTAACGTATGATGCAACGCAAGGTGGCAACATTGTTATTAGTTTCCGCTACTCTGTAACGTATCCATTTGATGACAAAATAACAGAAGCGCAACGATTAGCTGCAGACAAAGGATTTTCACTTGATATTCAAGAAAACTCAAAACCTCATTATGTCAGTGAGGATGATCCGTTAATCCAAACGTTAGCTGGTGTTTATCGCCGACAAACGGGCGATAACGAAACACCTTTACTTTCAACAGGCGGTGGAACGTATGCGCGCGTCTTGAAAAAAGGTGTGGCATTCGGCATGCTTTTCCCTGGTGATCCAGATGTCATGCATCGTGCGGATGAATATGTAATTGTTGATAAATTAGTACAAGCTGCTGCTATTTATGCAGAAGCCATTGCAGAACTGGCTGGGAAGTAAGTGTCATTAAGAGCGTAATGTTTTCTTGCCAAAGAGATCACGAAGCTTCACACGCCAAGCACTTCACTGAAAAGTTTACTTTGATTTACTGCATCTGGTCTTACTTGATTGTGTAGTGGGAATCATTGTACTTAAAAATGTGAAAATAACTTAAAAATGAAAAGGATGTATAAACATGGCATACTCATTATGGAATGACCAAATCGTTGAAGAAGGATCTATTACAATTTCACCAGAAGACCGTGGTTACCAATTTGGTGATGGTATTTACGAAGTAATCAAAGTATATAACGGGCATATGTTTACAGCACAAGAGCACATCGATCGTTTCTATGCTAGTGCCGAAAAAATTCGCCTTGTTATTCCTTATACAAAAGATGTATTACACAAATTATTGCATGATTTAATCGAAAAAAATAATTTAAATACAGGTCATGTTTACTTCCAAATTACACGTGGAACAACTTCTCGTAACCACATTTTCCCGGATGCAAGCGTGCCAGCAGTGCTAACAGGTAATGTTAAAATTGGTGAACGTTCAATTGAAAATTTCGAAAAAGGCGTAAAAGCGACATTGGTTGAAGATGTTCGTTGGTTACGTTGTGATATTAAATCTTTAAATTTACTTGGCGCGGTACTTGCGAAACAAGAAGCATCTGAAAAAGGTTGCTACGAAGCCATTTTACACCGTGGAGATATTATCACAGAATGTTCTTCTGCTAATGTCTATGGTATTAAAGATGGTAAACTTTATACGCACCCAGCAAATAACTACATCTTAAATGGTATTACACGCCAAGTTATATTAAAATGTGCCGCTGAAATAAATTTACCAGTGATTGAAGAGCCGATGACAAAAGGCGATTTATTAGCAATGGATGAAATTATTGTGTCTTCTGTTTCATCTGAAGTGACACCGGTTATCGATGTGGATGGTCAGCAAATTGGTGCAGGTGTTCCTGGTGAATGGACTCGTAAATTGCAAAAAGCATTTGAGGCAAAATTACCAATTTCAATTAATGCCTAATCTGTATAAATGATTAAAAAGAGCTACCTAAAACTTGGTTATTCGCCAAGTTAGGAGGGTAGCTCTTTTTTATAGAACAAAATATGCATGTATTCTCCTGAAACGTCATGTAAAATAAAAAAGATAGCGCCTTTAGTCGATATCACGGTGATACCGACTAGTAACGAGGCGAATTTGATATGGGGCAGTAAGATTGGAGTGACCTAAACATGGCACAATTAGTGAAAATACAAGATTATATTTCACGTTATCAAATTGATTTAGCTAGATATCCAACGCAATTTGTACGTTTAAAGAAAAGCCAATGGGATCGAATTAAACGTCAATGGGAATTGGGCGAAGATATTACCGAGTGGCAGCATACTGCGAATGAAAAAGACAATGATGTATTGGAAGAAAAAGAGCGCTTCTCACTCTTTAAAAAGATTTTTGCAGGGCGACACAAAGAAGACGTGCAAGAAGATATTGAGCAAATGGACGTTACAAACGATTTGACAAATGACGAAGATATGATCCCTGAAGAAGAAACAACTTTATCATTTGAACCGAATATAGTGTACGCACCTCAGTCTATTCATGAGTTGAAGCGAATGTTTATAGATCAGTTTTTTCATTTCCAAATGAAGTGGGCGAGTTCCACTTTGCGGGAAAAATCTTATGTCGATCCTCGATTTTTACGTGATTCTTTGTTGCGAACATTGCTACAAAAATTACCAGATAATTATTTAGTTTTTTACTATCCTATTTTGCAAGTGAGAAAGGCACCAATTGAGCTAGATGTTGTGTTAATGTCACCTACGGAATGTATTTGTATTACTGTACTTGAGGCAGAGAATCAAGCAGTGTATGTAGGTGGAAGTGACCGTTTTTGGGAGAAAAAAGTGGGCACAAAAGATTCGAAAGTACTGAATCCAATGATTAATTTAAGTAGAATGGAATCTGTGTTAACTCAATTATTTAAGCAAGATCAAGTCGACATGCCGATTCGCAAAGTTATTTTAACACGCAATGGCTATTTCGATTATCCAGGCTCATCTTTTAACGTTCGATTAGTGGATCGTCGTAATTATAATGAATGGTTGCATGCTTTAAGAAATGTATCATCTCCTATGAAGCATATGCAAATCCGCGCTGCACAAACAATTTTAAATAACGTCCAAACGACTTCATTTAATCGTGATATTTGGCAACAGACACCTACAAAAGCTGAGGACTAACAGATGCATGTATTATTTATTGTCAATGAGCGTGCAGGGAATGGCAAAGGGAAAATTGTTTGGAATAGACTACAACGACATTTAACGATTGATTATCAAGTCGCTCTGACACAATATGAGGGGCATGGTCAAGAAATTGCGAGCGAGTGGGCACAAAACGGGCAAATAAAAAAGTTAATCATTGTTGTTGGTGGAGATGGCACCGTTCATGAGGTAGTTAGTGGCATTGTACATAATGATTTTGTTGTGATTGGTGTTATTAGTGCAGGCTCTGGTAACGACTTTGCACGTTATTTTCCAACATTTCAAAATGCAACACAAATTGAAGCTTACGTCAAAACGGAAATGCTTGAGCGTTCGATAGATATAGGAAAGATTCAACTAGGAACCATGCACGATGAAATATTCGTCAATAATGCAGGGCTTGGCTTTGATGCCTATGTCACAAAGCATATTAATAAGTCGCGTCTAAAATACTATTTTAATAAAATTGGATTAGGAAAACTATCTTATGCTGCCGCAGTAGTTAGGGGCCTGTTTCGTTTTACCTGTTTCGATGTAACGGTTTATGCAAACAATCAAACACAGCAATTTCAGAATGTATGGTTTGTAGCAACGAGCAATCAACCGTATTTTGGTGGAGGAATGAAAATTTCACCTATGTCTAATGCATTGGACGGCAAAATTGAATTAACCATTGTTCATAATATTGCAAGATGGAAGCTACTACTAGTTTTTGCTACTGTTTTTTTTGAGAAGCATACAACTTTCCGAGAAATAACTTTTTTACAAAGCAATCAATTTGAGATTGTTGTACATGCACAGAGCGTTGATTGTCATACAGATGGTAACTACATTGGTGCAATAGGACAGGATACAATTGTGCGCTGTACAATCCAACAGCAAGCATGGAAATGTATAAAATTAGAAAAAACAAAAAACGTCATTTCGCAATAATATCATGCGAATATGACGTTTTTACGTTATACTATAAAAAATCAATAATTTCACTATTAAGAAATGAGGAAGAAAATTGAGATTACGAAATAAGCCTTGGGCAGAGGAAATGATTACAAATCATCCAGAGGTGATTATTCCAAATCCTGAAGACTTTAAAGGAAATTGGCAAGCGGTTTTTGGCAACAATCACCCATTACACATTGAAGTAGGTACTGGGAAGGGTCAATTTGTAACCGGAATGGCTCTGCAAAATCCAGATATTAATTATATCGGTATTGAGCTTTATGATAGTGTCATCGTTTGCGCATTAGAAAACATTCTTGAAGCTAAATCTCCAGCGAATTTACGTTTGTTAAAAGTAAATGGCGCAGATTTAAATAAATTCTTTGAAAAAAATGATGTAGACCGCGTGTATTTGAATTTCTCAGATCCTTGGCCAAAATTACGCCATGCAAAGCGTCGTTTAACGCATGAGGGTTTTTTGAAATTATATGAGTCGATTCTAGTGGATAACGGGGAAGTTCATTTTAAAACGGACAACCGTGGACTGTTCGAGTATTCGTTAGTTAGTATGTCTGAATATGGTATGTTACTGAAGTATGTATCACTCGACCTACATGCAAATATGCCAGAAGATAATATTATGACAGAATACGAGCAGAAATTTTCTGCTAAAGGTCAGCCGATTTATCGCTTAGAATCGCAATTTATTACAAAATAATAGATAGCAGGGGGAGTAAGGATGGATCAGTTAAAGTTTCACAATATGACATTATCATGGCTAAACGGGGGTGTCACTTGCCTTGATGGCGGTGCAATGTTTGGCGTAGTACCAAAACCACTTTGGTCACGTAAATATCCAGTAAACGAAAACAATCAAATTGAATTACCAACAGAGCCTATTTTAATTCAATATGGTGAAAAAAATTACCTTATTGATACGGGTGTCGGTTTTAACAAATTAAATGAAAAGCAACTACGAAACTATGGCGTAACAGAGGAATCGACGCTAGCTGATAGTTTACAAGAGCTTGGTCTAACAACCGCTGATATCGATGCAATCTTAATGACACATTTACATTTTGATCATGCGGGTGGTCTGACGCAATGGGAAGGTGAAGTTTTAGTTCCTACATTCCCAAATGCTAAAATCTATGTAACACAAATTGAATGGGATGAAATGCGTGAGCCAAATATTCGCTCAAAAAATACGTATTGGAAAGAAAACTGGGAGCCTGTACAGCATTTAGTTGAAACGTACGAAAGCTCTTTAGAGGTAGCTCCTGGCATTGAAATGATCCACACAGGTGGTCATAGTGATGGACATGCCATCATTAAGTTGTCACAAAATGGTGAGGTCATGATACATATGGCCGATATTATGCCAACGCATGCGCATCAAAATCCATTATGGGTGTTAGCATATGATGATTATCCGATGACGAGTGTATTTGCTAAGGAACGAATGATGAAAGAAGCTTTAGCAAACGGCTACAGTTTTATTTTCTACCATGATGCGTATTATCGTATGGTGAAATGGAATGAAACAGGTAAGGAAATGGTTGCTAAGTTAGAACGCAGTAGACAAGCGGTTATAACATTTTAATCATAGGTCACACATGTGAACTAGACTATAGGCAAGCGAAAGATTAGACGCTTGCCTGTAGTCTTTTTTATTTATCTTGCTGTAATTGTTTATGTGCCTGGCACCGATATTTTTTGTGCAGTTTTCAGCTAGTTGTAAACGACTACTTTCTGACTATGGATGGAATATGCTGTTTACCGATATTGGTATACAATATTCTGAATATTTTATATTGACCGATTAGTCTAATATTAATATACTGAGATAACATCAACGAGCGTTATATTGTCAGAAGGGAAATGAACTACAATGAAAAATTTTATTAATAATGTACTAACCGGTATGAGTATGGGGATTGTCGTTTGTTTAATTCCAAACGCATTAGTTGGAGAAATATTAAAATTAATTATTCCCTACGTACCTCAGTTAGAAATTATTTTAAATACATCGGTTTTAGCTATGAGTCTATTGCCAGTTGTAATAGGTGTAATGACAGGTATTTGCTTTAAATTAACGCCTGTTCAAACATGTAGCGTTGGACTAGCTGCATTTGTCGGTAGCGGTGTCTATACAATTGATCCGGATGCAGGTATTACCATCGCCGGTATTGGTGTGGTAATTAATATCGGGATTACGACAGCTTTGGCTGTACTGTTTGTGCAATTTTTAGGAAATAAGCTGAAAGATTTTACACTTCTTTTAATGCCTGCACTTGCTATGTTCGTACCTGGTTTAATCGGAAATGCCATTTTACCGTATGTGCGTACAGGCTCAGGCTATGTTGGTCTGATAATTGAGCATTTAACGACATTACAACCTGTTGTAATGGGTTCGCTAATTGCCATGATCTTCTCTATCTTAATCATTTCACCAATCTCTACAATCGGTGTTGCGACAGTTATTATGTTATCAGGCATCGGTGCAGGTGCTGCAAATCTCGGTGTTTGTGCTTCTGGCGTCGGAATGTGTATTGCCAGTTATAAAGCAAATAATATTGGGACAGCCATTGCCCATGTTGCGTCAGCAAAAATTCAAATGCGTAATTTTTTCATGAAACCTAAAATAGCATTTCCGATGATTATTACTGCGGGAATATTAGGGGCATTAGCAGGTCTGTTTGAAATCGTAGGTACCCCATACAGTGCAGGTTTCGGTTTAGGTGGTTTTGTGGGACCGTTGAAATATTTAAGTTTAGTCGGATGGACACCTTATACAATCACTGTAGCTGTTACATTATTTATCGCCTTACCAATTATATTAAATGTCATCTTACTGCGAATCTTCTCGATGAAATTGAAATGGATTACATCCAATGATTACAAAGTACATTATGAATAATGGAAAAGTCTCCGTATGGGGGCTTTTTTTTCGTGAACATTTTGGAAAATGTGATACACTAAAAGCTATACTAAAACACAAAAGAGAGTTGAAATAACGATGGCAACGGAGCAACCATTTTTACCAGTATTATTAGGATCAGATATGAATGCATACGGCATGGCCCGAGCATTTTATGAAGCATATGGCATTAAGCCACTTGTATTAGGACGTTCACATTTAACAGCAACACAGGATAGCCATATATTGGAGTTCCAAGAAATCGATCGTTTAAATGAACAAGACGTATTTGCACCAGCCCTTGCACAAGTTGCAAAACAATACGCTGATAAAAAATTACTGCTACTTGCTTGTGGCGATGATTATGCAAAACTAATTATTAAAAACAAACCGGCTCTACAGGAGCACTTTACAGTACCTTATATTGATGAGTCATTAATGGATGAAATATTATTGAAAGAAAATTTTTATAAA
Source organism: Lysinibacillus sp. C5.1 (assembly GCF_016350185.1). NCBI lineage: Bacteria > Bacillati > Bacillota > Bacilli > Caryophanales > Bacillaceae > Lysinibacillus > Lysinibacillus sp. C5.1. Next base: position 3,508,900 of record NZ_CP066226.1, on the reverse strand, counting down.
ATGTGTGAGAAGTACGACTTTAAGTATCCAGGTACAACAACAGTTACAGCTAAAAACTATCAAGACTTTACACCACCATTTGACTATCCAATTATTTTAAAAGCGTCCAATTCAGTGGAATATTGGGCTTGTAAATTCCCAGGAAAGAAAAAGGTCTTCGTTGCACATGATGAAGCGGAAAAAACGGCTATCTTAAAAGCGATTTATAGCTCTACTTACCAAGATACAATGATTATTCAAGAATTCATCCCTGGTGATGATTCGTATATGCGCGTGTTAAATGCATATGTAGGAAAAGACGGGAAAGTGAAGCTAATGTGCCTAGGTAACCCAATTTTGGAAGAGCATTCACCTGAAGGAATTGGTAGTTATGCAGCAATCGTAACGACATATGATAAAGCGCTGATGGATCAAGTGCGCCACTTTTTAGAAGATATCGGCTATACGGGCTTTGCTAACTTCGATATGAAGTATGATATTCGCGATAAACAATATAAGTTATTTGAAATTAATTTACGTAACGGTCGCTCAAGCTATTATGTAACCGCAAGTGGTCATAACTTAATGAAATATGTAGCGGATGACCATATGTTAAATATTGAGCAACAGTTAACATATGTTGAGGATAAACATTTATGGATGATTATTCCGAAAGGTGTGCTATTTAAATACGCATCAAACGAAAAGCTTAAACTAGAAGCGCAAAAATTGATTCGTGAAGGAAAGTGCACCAATTCACTTTACTTCAATCAAGATATGAATCCAAAGCGATGGGTAAAGCTTACGCTAAATAATCTAAACTATTACCGAAAATATAAAAAGTATTTTAATAATAAAGGTCTAGAAGAATAAGATTACGTAAAAGGAGGTATAACACATATACCTCCTTTTATTTGATTTCTCTCGGAGTAAGGTGATTTACCCGCGAAAAGGTGAAGAATACCCGCGGAGTGAGGTGATTTACCCGCGGAAGGGTGAGGAATACCCGCGGAGTAAGGTGATTTACCCGCGAAAAGAGAAGAAATACCCGCGGAGTAAGGTGATTTACCCGCGAAAGCGAGGAATACCCGCGGAGCAAGAAGATTTACCCGCGAAAGCGAGGAATACCCGCGAAACAACGAAAAACAACTTGAGCAGCATCGTTCATCCTTCACTACATATATGTAGTTATAAAGAAAATAGCATATGGACGTATCACAATGTCCACATGCTATTGTAAAAGATTATGTTTAGACTTCGATTAGTTCTACGACAACGCCAGAGCGTGCGTCGGCAGCGAACTCGAATGTTTGCATTTCACCCTCGTGCATGCGAGAAATCCCACCACGATAAACGGGAATTGTCATAAAACCATTTGTGAAATTATCTGTTTTCATAAAGATCCAAGAACCGTCTATTGGCGCATCTTTTTTAAATTCCTTTTTTATGTTTTCAAGTACTTGTCCTGCTGGCACATACGGAGAAACTTTTTCACTGGCTTCTTTAATAATGACTGCCGCGGCGAGGCCTGTTGCAACACCAATTAAAAAATCACGTAATTTCATGGGTTTTTTCCTCCTTTTCCTATAGCTCTATTTTAGCATAGCACAAAGAGTGAATGCACGTTCATTGCAAAGGACTTTTATGAAATATATCAATATTTCGACTTCTGAAATAATTATGATACAATAAGCAAGGAAGAAAATTCTACTTCGTGGGGAGAGAGTCATCATGAATGAGGAAACATTACAATTATTTAAAACTTTAACGGAATTACCGGGTGCACCAGGCAATGAACATGCAGTACGTGCATTTATGCGTTCAGAGCTACAGAAGTACTCAGATGAGGTTATCCAAGATCATTTAGGTGGTATTTTTGGTGTCAAGCATAGTGAAGTAGCAGATGCCCCTAAAATACTTGTAGCAGGTCATATGGACGAAGTAGCATTTATGGTTACATCTATTACTGATAATGGGTTAATTCGTTTTCAAACACTTGGAGGCTGGTGGAACCAAGTGATGCTTGCACAACGTGTAGAAGTATATACTAAAAACGGTGCAATTCCAGGTGTAATTTCATCCATTCCACCGCATTTACTTACAGATGCAGAACGTGCAAAACCAATGGAAATCAAAAATATGCTGATTGATGTCGGCGCGGACAATAAAGAAGATGCGATTGCTCTTGGCGTTCGCCCAGGACAGTCAATCATCCCAGTATGTCCATTTACGCCGATGGCCAATCCGAAAAAAATAATGGCAAAAGCGTGGGATAATCGCTACGGCTGTGGACTGGCGATTGAATTAATGAAAGAAGTGAAAGATGAAAAATTAGCTTCTCATTTATATTCAGGCGCCAATGTTATGGAAGAAGTTGGATTGCGTGGCGCTCAAGTGTCAGCAAATATGATTCAACCTGATTTATTTTTCGCGTTAGATGCATCACCTGCGAACGATATGTCTGGAGATAAAAATCAATTTGGTCAACTTGGTAAAGGGACATTATTACGAATACTTGACCGTACAATGGTCACACACCGTGGTATGCGTGAGTTTATTTTAGATACGGCAGAATCTAATCATATTCCATATCAGTATTTTGTATCTCAAGGCGGCACCGATGCTGGTCGTGTACATACATCAAATGACGGTGTACCAAGTGCTGTGATTGGTGTGTGCTCGCGTTATATCCATACGTCAGCATCGATCATTCATATTGATGACTATGCAGCAGCTAAAGCATTAATCGTAGAATTAGTGAAAAAAGCAGATCGTTCGACATTAGAAACGATTCGCGCTAATGTATAAGTAACAGAAAAGATGCCTTTAGGGCATCTTTTTTCTATGTAAAGAAAGAGGGATATCAATGGAAATAGCGATTGGGACAACGAATAAAGCGAAAATCCAAGCAGTGCAAGCGATTGTTAATCAATATTTTGAAAAAGTAAATTTTACATATTTTAAAGCCGCCTCACAAGTATCAGAGCAACCTTTAACTACGGAAGAAACAAGATTAGGGGCCATCAATCGGGCGAAAAATACAGCCCTTGCGACCGATGCAGCACTATCCTTTGGACTTGAAGGTGGCGTCACTGAAATAGATGGTGTGATGTATGTCTGCAATTGGGGAGCACTAACATTAGCTGATGGGACAACGTTTACGGCAGCAGGTGCACAAATTATTTTGCCAGAAGAAATTGCCCAGGAAATAAGGGGTGGCAGGGAGCTTGGTCCTGTAATGGAACAATATACGCAACGTCTAGATATTCGTCAAGGCGCAGGGGCTGTAGGTATTTTTACGCAAGGGATAGTGAGTAGACAGACAATGTTTGAGCATATTGTCGCGCTGCTTGTTGGACAATATTTGTTCACATTAGCACAAAGATAGTGTCTTAGAACTAGTGAGAACGAAGCAGTGAAGTTGCAACTTATCTAGAATTTTTTTAAAATAGAAAAAAGTTAGCAATGAAAGGGAGATTGAAATGTCTTATGCAAGGCTTCAAGCATTAGGTTTACTGCTATTACTTTTGGGGCTTTCGGGTTGTAATCAATCGGTTGATGAACAAATTGCTAGTGGACTTCAAATGACAGAAAAGGTATTTGCAGAAGAGCCAGAAGCGTATACCGACAAAATTGGTCAAATTCAACTTTTTTTACCGTCAAAGTTCAAAATTGAGGATAGTTCAGATGCCTATAATATTTTAATATCAAAAGGAACGAATTCCTATATTCTTTTTATCAATGATCGTGAACAAGACGATAGTAAGCTTTATTATAATCTGCTAAAAGAAGATCGTTCAAAGAAAGTCATTAATGAAACTACATATGACAAGGATGGTATTTTCGGCTTCTCTGCGGTGTCTAAAACAGATAATAAAGATGAATTTGAGTTAATTGTCAGCAGTGGTGGTGTAAAAATGACGACTATTTCACCAGCAAATAATATTGAAAATAATCTTCATGAGATGACGAAAATCGTTCATTCGGTTAAGATTAAATAATTGCATCGTTTGAAGAGCGGTTCACAAATCTATGTGAGCCGCTTCATTATGAAGAAAGGACGTGAGCGAATTGAAACAAATAAAATCAGAGCAACTTGTGTCCCTATTAAAAAAACAGTTAAATGAGCAAAAGTTTGATTTTCAATTTGATAAAAAGCAAGATAAATTACGCTTAAATCATAAAAAACTAGACAAAGGGATGGAGCTTTCTTTACCAGGTATTTTAGCAAAATATAATGAAAAGCAAGAAGCGGCGATTGCAGAAGTTGTCTATACGATTGAGCAAACTTTTTTAGCAATGGAACAGGAGCAGGAGCAAGGCTTTAAACAATCTGGGCAAATCTACCCGGTTATTCGTGCTACATCTTATCCGAAAGCTTCGAAAGAAGGACATGCTTTTATCACAACGGAGCATACTGCCGAAACACGTATTTTCTATGCACTCGATTTAGGAAAAACGTATCGCTTTATTGATGAATCCATGTTAGAAACGTTAAAATTAACTGTAGAGCAAATCCGAGAAATGGCGCGTTTTTCTGTTAAGCAACTACCAACCAATTATAAGAAAGACGAAGTAGCTGGTAATGTCTTTTATTTTATTAATGCCAATGATGGCTATGATGCCAGTCGTATTTTAAATGAAAGCTTTTTAAAAGATATGCGCTCAAAAATTGAAGGGGATATGACTGTATCTGTACCTCATCAAGATGTATTAATACTAGGTGATATTCGCAATGAAACAGGGTATGATGTATTAGCACAGATGACGATGCATTTCTTTACGGTAGGAACAGTACCGATTACGTCATTATCATTTATTTATGAAGATGGAGAGCTAGAACCAATCTTTATACTAGCAAAAAACAGAGTAAAGAAGGAGCAAGAAAAACAATGAATGTATTTTACAACAAAGAACATGTGGGAGATGTCCTATTAGTACAATTAGCAACAGAGGCAATTGTGAAAACAGAGGTAGAACGTGCTGGTGATATTGCCATTTTAAAAGAAGCACAAACAGGGGAAATAAAAGCATTTAACTTATTTAATGCAAGTAAGTATGTGCAAGTTGAGGCGCAGGGGAATGTAGAGATTACACCAGAATTTGTTGCACAGCTTGAAGCTGCTATTACGAACAATGGAGCTACAATTAGCCTGGATGTAGATTTTTCACCTAAATTTGTTGTGGGCTATGTAGAAACAAAAGAAAAGCATCCAAATGCTGATAAATTAAGTATTTGTACTGTCAATGTAGGAGAAGAAATGCTACAAATTGTATGTGGTGCACCGAACGTTGATGCTGGTCAAAAAGTAGTCGTTGCTAAAATTGGAGCTGTTATGCCATCAGGTATGCTGATTAAAGAAGGCAATTTACGTGGTGTTGACTCTTTTGGTATGTTATGCTCAGCGCGTGAATTAGCCATTCCTAATGCACCATCTGAAAAAGGTATTTTAATTTTACCTGAAGATGCTGTAGTAGGTAGTGCATTTGAAACACCAAGCCGTTAAACGAATAAGTTTGAAGCAAAAATCGTTATGCTACCAATAGCTGGTGGTATAACGATTTTTTGTCTAGATTGAGCCTATAAATACGAGTTTCTATATCATTTTTATGGTATGCTTTTTGATGTGGACATTGAACATAGTTTTAGTACCCGATTTTAATAGTCTTAGACAATGCTATAAAAGAAGTGTAAGAGAAATGAGTGAAACAACGTGAATTGGTTTAAAAGAAAATTAGATAAAATTTTAAATAGAGATGACTATGAATATGAAGAATATTACGAAGAGTATGAGGAGCAACCGCAGCAGCAACAGCCGATAAAGGAGACGCAAGCACCTTCACAAAAAGCTTTTCGTTTCCCTTTAATTGACGATGAACCAGAGTTGCCGCAACCTGCTTCACAACCAAAAGAAATGTTTAATCAAATGGACGATGTATATGGCCAAATTGAAGATTTATCTTTACCAAAACATTTAAATCATCAAGTTGTAGATTCCCGTGTATATGACATAGAAGTTTCTGGAATTCGTGAGCTTTTAGAAAATCGTTCGAAACGAACTGGCCGAACGACAATTTCACGTGTTCAACCTAAGCAAGAATATCCGACAAAAGCGAGTATGGTTTTTCGTGATGCACAAGTTGAAGCTACACCTGTTATAAAAGAACCACAAGCGAAACAGGAAAATACTGCCGAAATTATGGCGCAAAATCGTAAACGTTTTGTACCAACAGATGTTCCTTCGCCAGTTTATGGTTTTGCAAAACCAAGTCCAATCGAGCAATTATTAAATAAACGCAAGGAGGAACATGAAGCGGAAAAGCCCTCCATTGCTATGATTGCAAAAGAAGCGACAACAAATAAGCCTATTGAAAATATACTAGAAGAAAAAGAGCCTACCATTACGCCAAATGATTTACATGAACAGCTTGAGATATCAAGCTTAAAGGAAGTGCCAGCGAAGCATTCAAGTGAATTTGAGGATGTTGAAGTGATAGAGCAAAGGCAAGCAATCGTTGATGCGAATAGCAAAGCTACTTCGAAGCAACCAATTACTTTTGAAGAAGTTGAAGTGACAGAGTCAAGCAAAGTAGCTTTTGAAGCATCTACGGAAGCAACACCAAAGCAGCCGATTACATTTGAAGAGCTTGAAATTCCAGAGCAGAGCGAACTGACAGATAAAGCAGATATAGAGCTACCTATACCACAAACAACATCTTTTGCTGTAAATTTTGAAGCTCAAATTAAAGATGCTGTGCAACAAGAACTAGCTGTTGAACAGCTATCAGCAGATCAATCCGAAATTCATGTAAAAGAAGTCGTTGTGGAACAATTACAAATAGAGAATTCCACAATCCATATTGGAGAAGTGACGGTTGTTCAGCCGACGAGTGAAGAAAATGAACAGCAGGTAGTCGAGGAGTCATCTTTAAAGCAAGAAAAGAGTCGCATTCCATTTAATGTCTTAATGTTAAAAACAGATAAAGAAAAATGGCGCATTTCACAACAATTAAAATCGAAAGTGCCAGCGACTACAGAAAAAATACAAAGCGAGATAGCGGTTACTTCCGATGATGACAAAATCGACGATGGAGCATTGTTAGAAAATGTAAATACATCTTCAATAGAGACATCATCCCAAGAACCTTTTTCCAAAATGACAGAATCTAATAGTAATCCTGTTATCACGATGTCTCCTGTTGCAACAATGACGCGGATGCCAACTGAAAAACAGTCAATTGAAGCGGATGCAAATGAAGTAAAACCAGTATCACCGATTGTCACAAATGAAATGCGCCAAGCAGAGCAGCTAGCGATTGAAGTGGATACTGTTGAAGAAAATCCAGTATCACCGATAGTCACAAATGAAGTAAGCCAAGCAGAACAGTCAGCAAGTGAAGCGGATGCACATGAAGCAAATCCAGTATCACCGATTGTTCCAAATGAAATTCATCAAGCAGAACAGTTAGCAAGTGAAGCGGATACACTTGAAGAAAATACACCACCGTTTGTTGCAAATGCTTTACGTCAAGCAGAACAACCAGCAATTACAGTGGATGCAAGTGAAGAAGTTTCTGCAACGCTTTTTGTCGAAACGGATTTATTACATGAAAAAACTATCGCACAATCAAATGATAATCAAAACATCATTGAAGAGAAACTTAATGATTCACTGGAAATTTTAAATATAGAGCCTGAAAAAGAAATAACACCTCAAAAGCCTATTCATGTGTACCAAAAGCCAACGGATGAATTTTTGGAGCCACCTGAGGAGAAAACACAGGATACAGAGTGGATGGAGCAACAAGGGGATACACTAGTTGAAGCACTATCTTATTTCCAAGTGTCAGCACAAATAGAATCGATTATGCAAGGTCCTGCCGTTACTCAATTTGAAATTACAGTTAGTCATGGTACAAAGGTAAGTAAAATTCGTAATTTAGCAGATGACTTAAAACTGGCTTTAGCTGCAAAAGACATTCGAATACAGGCGCCGATTCCTGGAAAGAGTTCGATCGGAATAGAAATTCCTAACCGTGTATCTCGTGCTGTTCGTTTATCAGAAGTGACAAATAGTGCGTCATTCCTCGATTCTGATTCACCACTTGAAGCGGCACTTGGTCTCGATTTAACAGGGAAGCCAGTGACAATTGATTTACGAAAAATGCCACATGGCTTAATTGCTGGGGCGACTGGTTCAGGAAAGTCTGTTTGTATCAATTCCATTTTGGTTAGTTTATTATATAAAGCTGCACCGCATGAATTAAAACTTATGCTGATTGACCCAAAAATGGTAGAGCTTGCGCCATTCAATCATATTCCCCATTTAGTCAGTCCGGTTATTACGGATGTAAAGGCTGCAACAGCAGCGTTAAAATGGGCTGTAGAGGAGATGGAGCGTCGTTATCAGCTATTTGCACATGCAGGTGCGCGTGATATTACACGTTATAACGCTTTAGCAGATAAAAACAATGAGCATAGTTTAAAATTACCCTATATTTTAATTGTTATTGATGAGTTAGCAGACTTAATGATGATGTCGCCAGCAGATGTTGAGGAAGCAATTTGTCGGATTGCGCAGAAGGCACGTGCTTGTGGTATTCATTTAATTGTTGCCACGCAAAGACCTTCTGTCGATGTTATTACAGGTCTAATTAAATCTAATATCCCTACCCGTATTGCCTTTGCGGTATCTTCACAAATCGATTCACGTACAATATTAGATGGGCAAGGGGCAGAGCGCTTACTAGGGCGAGGCGATATGTTGTATCTAGGTAATGGCATGTCGGCACCTGTACGTTTGCAAGGGACGTTTGTAACAGATGATGAAATAGAAGCGATTATCGATCATGTTCGTGAGCAAGGTGAACCAGATTATATATTCGATCAAGAGGAACTTTTAAAGAAATCAGAAGTTACTGCAGAGCAAGATGATTTGTTTGAGGATGTCTGTCGCTTTGTTTATGAAGCAGGTGGAGCTTCGACTTCTCTTATTCAACGCAAGTATCATATCGGTTATAATCGTGCTGCACGTTTAATTGATATGCTGGAATCACATGGTTTTGTGTCAGAAGCACGAGGTAGTAAACCGCGTGAAAGTTATATTACTGAGCAAGATTTAATTGCTATGTTTGAATAAGAATTGCGGTGTTTTCGTCAAGATTATCTGACTTTCGTCAAAATTAGTTTTTTTAGAAAAGTTGCACATTTATCCTTGTGCATAAATAGTGCTATAATAGACAAGATGTTTTAACATAGTACGTATTTTTCTGTACGTGTAAAGGTATTAATACCTAGTACAAAATACGATACACCTAATAGATGATAGATGGGATATTGTATTTCCCGGGGGGTTTAATTAATGACAGTTTTTCATTTCACAGGCATTAAAGGTTCTGGCATGAGTTCGCTTGCACAAATCTTATTTGATGCTGGTGAACAAGTACAGGGCTCAGATATTGATAAGTATTTCTTTACGGAACAACCGTTACGTGAACGAAATATTCCAATTTTTACTTTTAATGCGGATAATATTAAAGAAGGTATGACAATAATCGCAGGGAATGCTTTTCCTGATGACCATCCTGAATTAGTGCGAGCACGTGAAATCGGTGTAGAAATTATTCGTTATCACAAATTTCTTGGTGAGTATATTGGCAATTACACATCCATTGCCATTACAGGTGCGCATGGCAAAACCTCTACAACAGGCTTAATGGCGCATGTTGTTGGCGGATATAAACCAACATCGTATTTAATTGGTGATGGTACTGGTGCAGGACATGAAAATGCAAACTTCTTTGTGATGGAAGCATGTGAGTATCGTCGACACTTTTTAGCCTATAATCCTGATTATGCAGTAATGACGAATATTGACTTTGACCATCCGGATTACTTCGCGAACATTGAAGATGTATATGCAGCCTTTCAATCACTTGCCTTACAAGTGAAAAAAGCAATTATTGCATGTGGTGATGATGAGCATTTGCAACGTATTCAAGCGAAAGTGCCTGTTGTTTATTATGGGTTCGGAGCTGAAAATGACTTCGAAGCACGTAATGTTGAAAAAACAACAGAAGGCACAACATTTGATGTATTTGTTCGCAATGAATTTTATAGCACTTTCTTTATTCCGCTATTTGGCGACCATGCAGTGTTGAATACATTAGCTGTTATTACACTTTGCCAATACGAGGGTATTTCATCAGAAATTATTCAAGAACGTTTAAACACATATAAAGGTGTAAAAAGACGTTTTACGGAATCGAAAATCGGGAATCATGTGTTAATTGATGATTACGCACATCATCCAACAGAAATACGTGCAACGATTCAATCGGCTAGACAAAAATATCCTGAACGTGAATTGGTAGCTATATTCCAGCCACACACATTCACACGTACGCAAGCATTTTTACAGGACTTTGCTGATAGCCTTAGTTTGGCAGATGCAGCATACCTTTGCGATATTTTTGGTTCAGCAAGGGAAACGCAAGGTGCACTGTCAATTCAAGATTTAGCCTCTCTTATTGAAGGAAGTGCTGTAATTACTACAGAAGGTATTGATGTTTTAACAAAGCATAAAGGCGCAGTGTTTTTATTTATGGGCGCAGGCGATGTTCATAAGTTCCAAGATGCCTTTGAAGATGTACTAAAAAACAACGAAACAGCTTAATCCGTAAGGAATAAGCTGTTTTTCTAAAATTTGAGAAGGATTTAAGTTTTATTTGTCGAAGATAAGGTAAGTAATAGTATAGAGAGAATTCTTACTAGCAGGAGGTCTATTTTATGGAAGTCATTTTGTATATCGCAGCAATTATTGCAGCAATCGGTTTTTTATTTTTGTGTGTCAGCGTCGGTATGACGTTATTTTCGCTCAAATCCATTCTTAGCAGTTTATCAGGCACATTATCAGGCATTGAGAAACAAATGGAAGGCATTACACGTGAAACGACTTCTTTGTTAATTAAAACAAATAGCTTAGCCGAAGATATTCAACAAAAATCGGAGCAGTTAAATTCTGTTGTTCATGCAGTGAAAGGTATGGGTGAGTCTGTAAATGGTTTAAATGCATCCGTACAGCAAATTACATCATCTATTTCTAAAAGCGTTGAACAGAACGAAGAAAAAATTGCGCAAGTTGTACAGTGGAGTAATGTTGCAATGGGCATTGCAGATAAATGGAAGAAGCGTAAAATTATTGAGCAGGCACCAGAAATAATGCCTGAGGACGTATATAATTTTGAACAAGTTCAATCGGACAAGCCGAAAAGAAAATGGGGTCGCAAAAAATAATTATTATTGAGCAGGTGCTTTATTGACACCTGCTGAATATAAATAAAGCCTTAGGCGATTTTCATGTGTTGCTCGCAAGTAGTAATACAGACGTCTAGGCGCATTAGATTATAAAATGGGAGGAATTGTCCATGACTACACAAAAGCCAAACTTTAACGAAGTGAAAGAACAACAACTTGAAAGTACATTACCACAGCTTTATAATTCGCAGGAATCGATCTATGAAGAGGAGCGTGTAAACATGAAAGATTTCGTCATTGGCGCTTTAGTTGGAGGTATAGTGGGGGCAGCAGCAGGGTTATTATTAGCTCCAAAATCAGGGAAAGATTTACGTAGTGATGTGGCAGTGCAAGCCGTTAATTTAAAAGATAAAAGTGCAGACTTCTCGTCAACAGCGAAGGATAAAACAGTGCAACTATCAAAACAAATTCAAGAGCAATCTTCACAATTGGTAGAGAAAGTTAAAACGCTTAAGTCTGCAAAAGCACCAACTGTTTTTGATGATGGAACGGTTTCTTTTGAAGGGGAAGAGCCACTTGATGAATTTATCGATGGTGGTGAAGTAAAACAAGAGGACGTAGTAGAAGCAACTGAACAAACTGTTGAAAAGCAAGAGAAAGCACAAGAGGTTCGAGCGTAAACTAAAGGGGAATTTAGGATTTCCTATAGAACACTACACTAGTACTAGTTGATGAAAACGGTGGTGGTGACTCCTGTGAGCATGTGGAATGTACCGTAAAGCACGCATATAAGATGGCACAAACCGCGCAGGAAGCCCTCGCCGTAGCCTGACATCAACAACATAGCAAAAAGTGTTAGATTGATTACGGAACTGACCCCAATAGGTATAGACAAATAAAAAAAGCATCTTCGATTGAAAGGAACTGACCCCAATAGATATAGACAAATAAAAAAAGCATCTTCGATTGAAATCGGGTATAGATACCCAAACTTCAATTAGGAGGTGTTTTTTCTATGGGAACAAGAGTGAGTTATCCATATGATGTAAAAATGAAAGCGATTGAGATGCGATTAGCGGGTGTACCTGTCAAACAGATTTTATTGGATTTAAATATACGCCATAAAACGCAGGTCGAAACATGGGTGCGTTGGTATAGAAATGGTGAAGTGAATCGTTTGAAACAACCAGTAGGCAAACAATATAGCTTTAATAAAGGTCCTGAATCTGATAACGAACAAACGAAATTAGCATTGGAAAACCGTTATTTAAAGCAACAAATAGAGGTGCTAAAAAAGTACGCGGAGTTGGAGAGGAAGTGGTTGGAGAAGTAGCAGTACAGTTAGTTGCGTCATTGAGAGACTTGATGTGTGTAAAGGACATTTGTAGACACTTAGGGATTGCACGATCTACCTACTATCGTTGGAAACAGGCATCAACCGATGCAAGGTCTCGTCAGGCAATAGAGAGACGTATCGGTGAACTGTGTCGTGCGCATAAGTTTCGCTATGGCTACCGAAAAATCACGGCACTTTTACGCCAAGAATTACGCGTCAATCATAAAGTCGTTCAACGTATCATGCAAAAATATGGTTGGCAATGTCGTGTGAAAGTGAAAAAACGGAAACAAACAGGTCAACCTCACGCTATCGCAGCCAATTTATTAAATCGTGATTTTGAAGCAAGTGCACCCTTACAGAAGCTCGTAACCGATATTACTTACTTGCCATTTGGTCAGAAACAGTTGTATCTTTCAAGTATTCAAGATTTATATAATGGCGAAATTATTGCCTATTCGATTGGAGACTGCCAAGATACAGATTTTGTGTTGCATACGTTAGCCCAACTCCATGATGTACCTGAAGGTTGTACGTTGCATAGTGACCAAGGCGCGGTGTATACATCTTCTCACTATCAACAGGCCGTAAAAGCAAAAGGCATTACCATGAGCATGTCCCGTAAAGGTACGCCCGCTGATAATGCCCCAATCGAATCGTTTCATTCTGTGTTAAAGTCTGAAACATTCTACTTAGACAATTTGAACAGTACTACGACGGCCATCGTAGAACAAACTGTCAAAGACTATATAAACTATTATAACAATAACCGAATTCAAACGAAACTAAACAACCAGTCACCGGTTCAATACCGACAACTGGTTGGGTAATGCTTTTTTGATTACTGTCTTATATAACGGGGTCAGTCCCAAATTTCGGGTATAGATACTTAAATTTCAATTTGGAGGTGTTTTTTCTATGGGAACAAGAGTGAGTTATCCCTATGAAGTAAAAATGAAAGCGATTAAGATGCGATTAGCAGGTGTACCTGTCAAACAGATTCTATTGGAATTAAATATACGCCATAAAACACAGGTCGAAACATGGGTGCGTTGGTATAGAAATGGTGAAGTCAATCGTTTGAAACAACCTGTAGGCAAACAATATATCTTTAATAAGGGTCCTGAACCGGACAATGAACAAACGAAATTAGCATTGGAAAACCGTTATTTAAAGCAACAAATTGAGGTGCTAAAAAAGTACGCAGAGTTGGAGAGGAAGTGGTTGGAGAAGTAGCTGTACAGTTAGTTGCGTCACTAAGAAGCATGATGTCTGTAAAGGACATTTGTAAACACTTTGGGATTGCACGATCTACCTACTATCTTTGGAAACAGGCATCAACCGATGCAAGGTCTCGTCAAGCAATAGAGAGACGTATCGGTGAACTCTGTCGAGCAAATAAATTTCGCTATGGCTACAGAAAAATTACAGCACTTTTACGTCAAGAAATGTGCGTCAATCATAAAGTGGTTCAACGTATCATGCAAAAATATGGTTGGCAATGTCGCGTGAAAGTGAAAAAACGGAAACGAACAGGACAACCTTATGCAATCGCAGCAAATTTATTAAATCGCGATTTTGAAGCCACCGCACCGTTACAGAAGCTCGTAACTGATATTACTTACTTGCCATTTGGTCAAAAACAGTTGTATCTTTCAAGTATTCAAGATTTATATAATGGTGAAATTATTGCCTATTCGATTGGAGACTGCCAAGATACTGATTTTGTGCTGGATACATTAGCTCAACTTCATCATTTGCCCGAAGGGTGTACGTTGCACAGTGACCAAGGGGCGGTATACACATCGTATGATTATCAACAGGCCGTAAAAGCAAAAGGCATTACCATGAGCATGTCCCGTAAAGGTACGCCCGCTGATAATGCCCCAATCGAATCGTTTCATTCTGTGTTAAAGTCTGAAACATTCTACTTAGACAATTTGAACAGTACTACGATGGCCATCGTAGAACAAACTGTCAAAGACTATATAAACTATTATAACAATAACCGAATTCAAACGAAACTAAACAACCAGTCGCCGGTTCAATACCGACAACGGGTTGGGTAATGCTTTTTTGTTTAGTGTCTTATATATCGGGGTCAGTCCCTACAGTCAATCTAACACTTTTTCTTTTTGCACCTACTTTTTTACAATGATAAAGGTGCTTCTTCGAGTACAATTTCTAATTGATCGCCACCGAAAATTTCTGTATCAAAGGTTGCGGGCTGTCCGTTACGTAAAATCGTAAAGTTGCCTTTAAATGTTTTAGGGAGCTGCCAATTCGAGAAACGGAACACATCCTGATAAATCCAAGGACTTCGATCTTTCTCTTGAATGCTAACCGTCGCTCCATTAGGAACCGTAGAGAGCGGTGAAACAACAGCTTGATTAACAAGCACTTCATTCGTCGTTTTTTTCAACTCTAACAGTTCCTGTTGAAAATGGACAATGATTTTGTCCTCCAACAACACATTCATATGATCAGCGATTCTTTGTACAGTTGGTAACGATGGTTGGGAAAAAGTAATAATATCGTTATGTTGAACAGCATAAGACAGCTTTCCTGGTTTTCCGTTAATTAGTAAATTCGCAGAAAACGCTGGTAAATATAATGGCTTGCCATCGACGTAAATAACATATGATTCAAATTGTTTCAGTAAATTGGTATTGTTCGTCGATGTAAAAACGTCTTCTACTGTTTCCGCTATTTCATATGCGATAATATCACGATCGTTTACGAGAGCATCCATTGAAACGGATGAACCGTTAACAGTAATTTTAGGTTCAATGACATATTTTGTTCCTTGAATTGTAATCGTTTTAATGACTGCTTGATCCACTATATCTCTTATTGTAGCAGTAGCTGGAAGACCATCTTGTCCTTCTATTAGCTGAATGGCATCCCCCGTTTTAATAATTGTTTTTGTAGAGGATTGTTGTCCATTCACTAAAATTTGTGCTGGTTGACCGTGGCCACCAGGTATAAAAATATCTTGTCCGTTCACACTAATGGATAAACCATGACCTGGCTTGCCATATAATTGTTTAGCACGAATATTGGCAGCTAAAAAGGCATCGCCAACAGTCATTTCTTTTAATTCAAACAGGCGTACAATTTGTTCATTTACCGTTAAACTCATATATTGAATTGGCATTTTCTTTGCAGCAATAGCTATGCCGATAGGTGTTACTAATTCAGGGGATGCTTTAATGTGCGCTTCCTTTGTTAAATTTTGAATGGCATCGACACCGCGAACGGCAATACGATTTGCTGGTAAATCAAGTACTAGACCGATTTCAGTTGTAAGGTTAGGTGTTAAACTACCTCCACCAACGAGCATTACGGCTTTAGGAGCAGTTCGATTATTAAGACGTAATATTTCTTCT
This sequence comes from Lysinibacillus sp. C5.1, assembly GCF_016350185.1. Lineage (NCBI taxonomy): Bacteria > Bacillati > Bacillota > Bacilli > Caryophanales > Bacillaceae > Lysinibacillus > Lysinibacillus sp. C5.1. The sequence continues at coordinate 3,492,939 of NZ_CP066226.1, read as the reverse complement.
CCAATCGCCTTGGCGAGTTGTTTAACAGCTGGTTCAATTGCAGAAAGCACTTCTTCTTTAGGATAATATTGATCGAATCCTAAAATATCTTGAATTAATATCTCCGCTGAACAATGCAGTTGGCGCTTTGCCTCCTCGGCAACAGGAAAATCAAGCAAATAATGGTCACTAAGTGCTTCGGTTATTTCATCTCCTGCTGTCGGCACCATACCATAGGCAACAACTGTACTTTTATCGGTAATGGCGATATCTGAAGTACCAGCACCAATATCGACAAGTGCAACATTTAAACGGCGCATCGTAGGTGGAATGAGCACATTAATGGCAGCAATGGGCTCTAATGTTAGTGCATCCATCTCTAAATTTGCCCGTTTTAATGCGGCAATTAGTGATTCCACTACAACACGAGGAAGGAAAGTGGCAATCACTTCGATTTGTGCCTCGTCACCTTGCTGATCAAGAAGGCTACCAATTTCTTCACCATCTAGACGATAATAAAGGACTGAATAACCAACGCAATAATAGTGACTTGTTTTCGTATCCTCTTTATGTTGTAGGAGCTGTTGCTGGGCTTGTTGAACGGCCTGTAATTCTAAGCGACTAATATCTTCTTCAGTAAAGATAGGACGGTTACGAATATTAATGGTCACACTTGCCTGCTCGGTTTTTAATGAACGACCTGCAGCAGCAACGCTTACTTTTGATAAAGGTCCGTGCTTTTCTTCGAGCTCTTGTTTTATCTCATTAATTAACTCTGCCACGTACATGACATTATGTATTTGACCATCTACCATGGCCCGTTCTTTATGCTCTTTTACTAAAATATCTTGTACATGAAAATGATCATTATCTTCTTCTAAAATAATGCCAACAACAGAACGTGTACCGATATCAAGCGCAAATAATTTTGAACTCAATGTAATCGCTTCCTTCCTCGAAATATCTCAAAATAATTTAGCGAGTTGAAGCGCTAAATTAAAAATGCGTGACATTCTGAACAACTTTGATTATAATGATGCTAATATCTAAAAATGTAACATACATTTCAGAGTTCTGAAAGTGTCTGTCATAGGGAGAGGAGCAAGAAGTATGAGCCAAAAGGATTTAGAAAGCTTACGTAGTCAGATTGATGGATTAAACTTAGAAATTCTTCGTCTAATTAACGAACGTGCAGCTGTAGTAGATGAAATCGGTAAAATTAAAGAAAAACAAGGTGTTAACCGCTATGATCCATTGCGCGAACGACATATGCTTGATCTTATTAAAGAGCACAATCACGGTCCATTAAACCAAATGACGGTAGATTATATTTTTAAACAAATCTTTAAAACAGCTTTAAAACAACTTGAAGCGGATAAAAAGAAAGAATTACTTGTATCACGCAAGAAAAAATCAGAAGATACTGTCATTAATGTTAATGGTGAACTAATCGGCCAAGGAAAACCATCTTTTGTATTTGGGCCATGTGCTGTTGAATCATATGAGCAAGTAGCAGCCGTTGCGGCATCTATTAAAGCTAAAGGTGAAAAGTTAATCCGTGGTGGAGCATACAAACCTCGTACTTCTCCATATGACTTCCAAGGTCTTGGATTAGAAGGGCTTAAAATTTTAAAGCGAGTATCTGAAGAATATGGTTTAGGTGTTATTACAGAAATTGTGACACCAGGTCATTTAGAAGAAGCACTTGATTACATTGATGTAATCCAAATTGGTGCACGTAATATGCAAAACTTCGAATTATTAAAAGCAGCGGGTGCTACAAATAAACCGGTACTATTAAAACGTGGTTTAGCAGCAACGATTGACGAGTTCATTCATGCAGCAGAATACATTATGTCTAAAGGAAATGAGAACATCATCCTTTGTGAACGTGGTATTCGTACGTACGAAAAAGCAACACGTAACACATTAGATATTTCAGCAGTACCAATTTTAAAACAAGAAACACATTTACCAGTATTCGTCGATGTAACACATTCAACTGGTCGACGTGACTTATTATTACCATGTGCGAAAGCAGCAATTGCCATTGGAGCAGATGGTGTAATGGCAGAGGTGCATCCAGATCCATCTGTAGCACTTTCTGATTCACAACAACAAATGGATATTCCAACATTCGATGCATTCTACGAAACGCTACAAAAATTCATGAAGAATCATGAAATTCATGCATAATGATTTCACACCGCTTGCGCATTAAGCAGGCGGTGTTTATTATATCGTGACAATTTAATGTCTAGAACAGTACTATTTGTACTTGGTATTTCTGTTCATGTACGTACTTCTTCTTGAAAATGATGCGAAAATTATCGTATGATAAGGCTATAAAAGGAAAAAGGGAGGCACGTACGATGACTGTTACAATTTATGATGTTGCACGAGAAGCAAATGTTTCGATGGCAACCGTTTCTCGTGTAGTTAATGGTAACCAAAATGTAAAACCAGCAACACGAAAAAAAGTATTAGAAGTAATTGAACGATTAGAATATCGTCCGAACGCAGTAGCGCGAGGGTTAGCGAGTAAGAAAACAACAACAGTTGGCGTGATTATCCCAGATATTGCAAATAACGTTTATGCGGAGCTGGCACGTGGTGTGGAGGATATTGCGACAATGTATCGCTACAACATTATTCTTGCCAACTCAGACCAACATGAAGATAAAGAGCTACAGCTGCTAGATACAATGCTAGGCAAACAGGTGGACGGTATTGTTATGATGAGTGATGAAGTAACAGAGAAAATGCAACAATCGATGGATCATTCGCCAGTTCCGATTGTTCTTGCAGGTTCTGTAGATGAATCACAAACAATTGCCACTGTGAATATTGATTATTTCCAGGCAGCGTATGAAGCGATTTCGTTATTGATTCAAAATGGACATAAACGAATTGGCTTTGTAACAGGCCCACTTACTTATACAATTAATGGAAAATTCAAGCTTGAAGCTTATAAAAAAGCATTGCAAGATGCAGGCTTAAGTATAGATGAATCACTAATTGCTGCAGAGGAATCTAGCTATGATATGGGCTTAGAGGCATGGGAAACGTTATCTGCTCTAGAAAATCCTCCAACTGCTTATTTTGCAGGAAGCGATGAACTCGCTATCGGATTGATTCATGGTGCGCAGGATGCTGGGAAAAATGTGCCAGAGGATATCGAAGTTATCAGTTTTGAAAATTCTAAGTTAGCTCGTATGGTGCGCCCTCAGCTTACAAGTGTAGCACTACCGCTATATGATATCGGAGCTGTTGCGATGCGTTTATTGACTAAACTTATGAATAAAGAGCCTGTTGAGGACGAAGCGGTTATTTTACCACACCGCATTGAACAGCGACAATCTGTTAAAAGCAAATAACAAAAAACACGTAAATCTAATAGTAAGATTTGCGTGTTTTTTTATTGAAGTGAATTGTTTGAGAATTGTTTGGGTGACTGGCACCGCGGCTTGGCACCGCGGCTTAACTGCGCTTTTCAGTGCGAATAATATGTAGCGCTTTTTCTAACATTTGCGCGTTTTTTTCTTCAATTTCTGCCTTTCGTGGAATGGGCTCATAAAGAGGATTTGGGTCCTCCCATGTAGGAATAAACGGCACGGGTGCCTCTGGTTGCCAGCGCTCTAACCATGCTTGTGGTAAGGGACCTGATGGTTTTTCTTGATCGGTCATTTCTAACCATAGCATCGACCATGCGCGTGGTACAACCCGCCAAATATCGTAGCCTCCACCACCAACCGCAATCCATTTGCCATCACAATATTCGTGCGCTAGCTTGTGCGCTAACTTAGGAATTTCCTTATAAATATTCATTGTACCGTATAAATGTGTTAATGGGTCAAAATAATGTGCATCTGCACCGTTTTGCGTTAATACAACATCGGGTTTGAAAAATTCAAAGACTTCGCGCATTGCCTGTTCATATATGTCTAAGAAACTATCATCCTCGGTAAATGCATCGATTGGAAAGTTAAATGAAGTTCCATAGCCTTGCCCATTGCCTCGTTCAGTTATATTACCTGTTCCAGGGAATAAGTAGCGACCTGTTTCATGAATCGATAATGTACAAACATCGGGGTCATCATAGAAACTCCATTGTACGCCATCACCATGATGGGCATCCGTATCAACATATAGCACCCGCGCTTTGTATTTGTCCTGTAAATAACGTATAGCTACAGTACTATCATTATAAATACAAAAACCTGAAGCGCGCCCACGGAAACCATGATGTAGCCCACCGCCCAGATTTAGCGCATGTTCGGCTTTTCCTTCCATCACATAATCGACAGCAGTTAATGTGCCACCTACAAGTTGGGCACTTGCTTCATGCATATTTTTAAAGATAGGTGTATCCTCCGTGCCTATACCATAGCTTGCACATTGTGCCTCGCTGAGTTTACCATGCCCTGCATTTTTTACAATTTCAATGTATTTTGGATCATGTGCGAGCAAGAGTTCTTCTTCTGTTGCAATTCGTGCAGGAACGATATCGACATCATCGAGCGCCCCTATATTTTTTAGTAAATCCATCGTTAGCGTCAAGCGTTTGTGATTGAAAGGATGTGTATCTGAAAATTTATATCCGAGTTGTTCTGGCGAATAAACAAAGACAGCCTTTTTCATTATAATGAAACACCTGGTAGATTAGGCCATAACACGTCGAAACCTTCTTTGCGAAGATTCTCAATGATAGCAAGTGGGTTTAGTGTTTTTACTCGGACGCTTAAAATTTTATTTTGTGTATTTTCAGAATCAGGATATACTAAGACGCTTTGGACATTTGCATGATGCAGATTAAAAATCTTTGTAATTTCAAATAACACGCCCGGTGTATCGCACACGCGTATTTCAATTTTAGAGCCGGGTTCAGTTGCACCGGTTAACTCAATATATGTGTAGAGCAAATCGGTTGTAGTGACGATACCGACAAGTTTTCCCCCAGAGACAATTGGTAAACAACCGATCTTCGTTTCATAAAAAGTGAGTGCAACTTCCTCTACAAAATCAAGAGGATGACCGACAAGTGGATTTTTTATCATAATATCTTCTACCTTGGCACTAAAGACAGGAGAATTCGGCTCATCCTTCAATGGCGAAGGCAGTGCTTCTTTAATATCTCGCTCTGTAATTACACCGAGAACGTGGTGTTCATTGTCTATAACAGGTAAATGACGCACCTTCTTCTCACGCATCAATTTCAGCGCTTCTAACACAGTATTTGTAGGAGCCAGTGTATAAGGCTCATCATTCATAATTTCTTCTACAATCATATACTCATCCCCTTTGTGTTGGTTTTAATACATGAAGCGATTTCTAAAACGGAGCCTATCGAATCTTTCCATCGTTTCAGGAGGCACTCGTTTGCCTTCCCGAGCCATTAGGCAGTTAGCTGGATGCGATGTAATTTCAGGATCATCTGTAGCAAAATATTCGAAACCAGCCGAGCTCATCATTCGTTCCATCATTTTGCGGTAATCCCATACATTTAACCCAGTCCCTTTTAAGTCCCAATGCCAATAATATTCAGTTGTAATAACAAGGTAATCCTCCATCTCATCCCCCATAAAGGACACCGAAAGCAAGGCTTTACCAGCCCCAGTCCCACGATAGTCAGGAATTACCTCAATGGCTCCTAACTCAATCATATTATCAATGCGGTCCTCTGCCCAACGTTCAAGCGGATCGGGATATAAATAGGTGACGTAGCCTACAATAATGTTGTCTTTTCGAATGATAATAATGCGACCTTCAGGAAGCCCTGCGATTTCTATAATGGCTTGCTGTTGTTGTTTAGGAGGTCTAAAGGCAACTAATCCCTCGTGGAATGTATACGTAGCTAATTTTTCTGGAGGAACAGGCCCTTCCACATAAACAGTACCATGCTTTGTCTCCTTTGTAACAGAAAAAAAAGTCTTTTTATGTTCCATAATTACACCACCTGAGTTTAATAATTCCATTATAGCTGATTTAAAGCCGAAAAACGCTTAAATTTGCGAAATATAACTACATTTTCGGAAAAATAAAAATATTGAGACATTCTTGAAAAATTCGTGTAAAATAGATGTATATTGCAACTGTTATTTAACAGATGAATGTTGTATTGTAAGCATTGTTCATATTTATAGCGCATAAACTGTTCTATAACAATTGCTACATAACGTATTTGTCTTTGGAGAAAGTAGCGAATTTTAATAGCATTCAGTAGCTGTTTTATATGGCGAAATTGTTTCAATTGCCATTATTAAATTTAATTTTCCATATGGGGATGGAGGTTCTCTTTTTATCCTTTATAAGAGGCTTCAAGGGAAATTATATTGCACGCAAGCAAAATGCAAACGATGTGACAGGCAGCTACGCGTACGTCAAGGCCTAATTGCTAGGGGTATCGTGAGTACGATTTGAAATTTGCTTACGAATGGACTAAAGCAAAAAAGGAAGGGGTAATTTCATGGGGATGAAAACAATGGAGAAATTGAAGGCAATACCAGGGCACTATCATTTGCCAAATTATGAGGAGGCAGCAGCGAATCATAATTGGGCAGAAAAGGCATTTAGTTGGCATAAAACAGGATTAGTAAACATGGCTTATGAGGCTATTGATCGCCATACAGAAACGGCTAGAAAAAATAAAGTTGCACTGTATTACACGGATGGAAAACGCAAAGAAGCCTATTCTTTTAATGAAATGAAAAGGCTGACAAACAAGGCTGCCAATGTTTTTAAAACAGCGACAAACTTAAAAAAAGGCGATCGCTTATTTATTTTTATGCCGCGTTCACCAGAGCTTTATTTTTCTTTATTAGGCGCATTAAAAATGGGGGTTATTGTAGGGCCTCTATTCGAAGCATTCATGGAAGGAGCGGTATATGACCGTCTTTCAGATAGCGATGCAAAAGTGTTAGTTACAACGCCTGAGTTACTGGGTCGAGTACCGTTAGATAAACTGCCTAACTTGCAACATGTATTTTTAATAGGTTCTGATATAGAAGAAACACCGCAAATTTTAGATTTTAATAAGCGTATGAAAGAGGCCGCTGCTACATTTGATATTGAGTGGATGGACCGTGAAGACGGTATGATTTTACATTATACTTCTGGCTCGACAGGTGCACCAAAAGGTGTGTTACACGTGCATAATGCAATGATTCAGCATTATCAATCTACACAATGGGTACTAGATTTAGGCGACAATGATATTTATTGGTGTACAGCTGATCCAGGTTGGGTAACGGGGACATCTTATGGCATTTTTGGTCCATGGTTAAATGGGGTGACAATGCTGATTGTTGGTGGTCGATTCTCACCACAAGCATGGTATCAAGCAATCGAGGATTACAGTGTTACAGTTTGGTATAGTGCGCCAACAGCTTTCCGTATGTTAATGGGGGCTGGTAGTGGAATGTTAGAAAATTATGATTTATCATCCTTACGCCATGTATTGTCTGTTGGAGAACCCCTTAACCCTGAAGTGATACGTTGGGGATGTGACGAATTAGGGCATCGTATTCACGATACGTGGTGGATGACCGAAACCGGCGCGCATATGATTTGTAACTATCCAAGTATGGATATTAAACCGGGTTCAATGGGCAAACCATTGCCTGGCGTTTATGCGACAATTGTAGATGATGCGGGAAATGAAGTACCACCATTTACTATGGGCAATTTAGCGGTACGTCGAGGTTGGCCTGCGATGATGCGTCAAATTTGGGGTAATCCTGAGCGATACGAATCATACTTCCTAAAAGGTGAATGGTATGTGTCGGGCGATTCAGCTTATATGGATGATGAAGGGTATTTTTGGTTCCAAGGTCGAGTAGATGATGTCATTATGACAGCTGGAGAACGTGTAGGACCATTCGAAGTAGAAAGCAAGCTACTAGAACATCCAGATGTCATCGAAGCAGGTGTAATTGGAAAACCAGACCCTGTTCGTGGAGAAATTATTAAGGCATTTGTATCTTTGCGTGAAGGTGTTGAACCATCAGATGCTTTAATTGAGAATATTCGCGAGTTTGTCAAAAGGGGATTATCAGCTCATGCGGCCCCGCGTGAAATTGAGTTTAAGGAAAAGCTACCGAAAACAAGAAGTGGTAAAATTATGCGACGTGTGTTGAAGGCATGGGAGTTAAATTTACCAACTGGTGATCTTTCGACGATGGAAGATTAAGAAGGGGCAATAGGCAATTTATTTTTATTCAATCAGAAAACATATAGAGGGTAGGAATTCATTCGACTATGAAAGAGTTCCTACCTTCTTTTTTCTGAATTTATCGTAACCATTCTGTATTCCTGTAATTTATAACAGAAGATTAAGAAAATACTAGGATTAAATAAAAATTCATTTGACTTAATATTTATGCAGACGTATACTATTTTTAACTTATTTTAGAGGTGAGTAGAATGAAAGTAGGAATTGTTGGTGCAACAGGTTATGGAGGGTTAGAATTAATTCGTTTTTTACATAATCATCCAGTTGTTGAACAGATAGATTTATTTACATCTTCTGAAGAAGGTGTCGTTTTTTCTTCGAAGTTCGGACATTTAGTAACAATTATAGATTCGCCATTGCAAAAAATAGATTATGAAGCATTATCGAAATTGGATGTCGTATTTGCAAGTACGCCTTCGGGTGTGACAAGTGAGTTATTACCACCTTTAGTTGGAAAAGGTCCGAAGTTAATTGATTTATCAGGTGATTTTCGTTTAAAGAATCCAGCAAGCTATGAACAATGGTACGGGAAAAAGGCAGCACCACTAGAAATTATTGAGCAAAGTGTTTATGGCTTAACAGAGTGGAATGCGCATAATGTCAAAAATGCCTCTCTTATTGCGAATCCAGGATGCTATCCAACAGCTGTTCTGCTGTCGTTATTACCTTTATTAAAAGCGCAATTGATCGACCCGAATTATCTCGTTATTGATGCGAAAAGTGGTATTTCTGGTGCTGGCAATAAACCATCGCAAACAACGCACTTTAGTGAAGTGAACGAAAGCTTCTCCATTTATAAAACAAATACACATCAACATATTCCAGAAATTGAGCAAGCCATTTCAATGTTTGCCAATGTGGAGACGACTATTACTTTTAATACACATTTAGTTCCAATGACACGTGGTATTTTATCGACAGCGTATGCACCAGTAATGCCTGGCATTACTGAGGAACAATTAGTGACTTGCCTACAAACAACATATGAAAAACATCCATTTGTCCGAGTGATAACAGATATGAATAGCCTTACTACAAATCGTGTGAAGGGCTCTAACTATTGTGATATTTTCGTAAAAGTTGATAGCCGTACAAATCGAGCAACCATTGTTGCAGTTATTGATAATTTAGTTAAAGGTGCTGCTGGGCAAGCGATTCAAAATATGAATGTACAATTGGATTTACCACAAACAACAGGCCTAGATGTCGTGCCATTGTTCATTTAAGTGCCAGTCACCTAAACGATTTTGAATATTTAGAATTGTTTTGGTGCCAGTCACCAGTCACTCTTGAAACTAAGGAGGAATTAGTTTATGACATTAACAGCGTCAACAAACGTTATGAAAAAATTATCAAGTAAAAACATTGTATCGCCCAAAGGGTTTAAAGCAGCGGGGTTACATTGTGGATTAAAGCATAAGAAAAAAGATTTAGCTATTTTAGTTAGTGACGTACCAGCAAGTGTAGCTGGCGTATTTACTACAAATGCGGTTCAGGCAGCACCATTAAAAGTAACGAAAGAAGTTGTTTACTCAACAAAAAAAATGCAAGCAATGATTGTCAACTCCGGTAATGCGAATGCTTGTACAGGTAAGCAAGGTGTAAAGGATGCGCAAACAATGCAAGCTTTAACCGCTGAAAAGTTAGGGATTGCAGCAAATTTAGTTGGTGTGTGCTCAACGGGTGTAATTGGTGAAATTATGAATATGGAGCCAGTAGCTAGCGGGATATCGCAACTACAACCAAAAGATTGCTTAGAGAGTGCAATTGATTTTGCACAGGCCATTATGACAACTGATACTGTTATGAAAAATACAAGCTATAGCACAATCATTGATGGCAAAGAGATTATTATTGCAGGTGTAGCGAAAGGTTCGGGAATGATTGAACCTAATATGGCAACAATGCTAGGTTTTATTACAACAGATGCGAATATTGAATCGCATGTATTACAAGCAGCTTTATCAGATATTACGAACCTAACATTTAATGCCATTACAGTGGATGGCGATACATCGACAAATGATACGGTCGTCGTGATGGCAAACGGTGTAGCTGGCAATAATTCTTTAACATCAGCACACCCTGATTGGCATAACTTCTACTATACCTTAAAAACCGTGGCACAAGACTTAGCCAAAATGATTGCAAAAGATGGAGAAGGTGCAACGAAACTAATTGAGGTGGAAGTAGAAGGTGCTATTTCAGATGACGAGGCACGTAAAATCGCGAAAACAGTAGTTGGGTCGCCACTTGTCAAAACAGCTGTATTTGGTTGCGATGCGAACTGGGGACGTATTATTGCAGCGGTTGGCTATAGTGGCGCGACAGTTGACCCTGACAAAATTACCATTCAAATTGGTGGCGCAACAATGGTTGAAAACGGAGAGCCAATTGCCTTTTCAGAAGATGAATTAATCCAAATTTTAAAAATGCATGAAGTTAAAATTCACGTGTCACTTGGCATAGGTGAAGGCAAAGGGCATGCTTGGGGATGTGACTTAACGTATGACTATGTTCAAATCAATGCATCATACCGCTCGTAAACGCATGGTGATTAAGCTAGGTGGTAGTACGCTTGAAGGCTTAAATGACGATTTTTTTGACAATTTTAAAAAGCTACAAGAGAGTGGCGTTGAACTTATTATTACACATGGCGGCGGCCCTGCTATTAATCGGGAGCTAGCTGCACGAGATATTGAATCTCATACATTAAATGGTATTCGCGTAACGAGTGAAGCAGCAATGGATGTTGTCCAGTCTACATTAATCGGGAATGTTAATCCTGCGCTAGTACACGAGTTAACAACAGCGGGGATTGCGGCAGTCGGTTTAAATGGCTTTGATGGGCAATTACTTGTAGCAGACTTTTTAGACAAGGACATATACGGCTTTGTGGGTGAGATACAATCCGTGAACACATCGCTGTTAGAAGCATTAATTGCTGCTGGAATTGTGCCAGTCATCGCGTGTGTTGGGGCGAATCTAGAGGGTCAAGCGCTTAATATTAACGGAGACACTGTGGCGAGTGAAGTAGCTCTCGCTGTGGGAGCGGAGAGTTTACTTCTTGTTACGGATGTCTCCGGTATTCGTATTCAAGGCGACTATCAAACAGAAGTAACGCCTTCATTAATAACACAGTGGATTGAGGAAGGTCATATTTACGGTGGGATGATTCCAAAAGTGCAAGGGGCACTCGATTGTCTAAATGCAGGAATTCCATCAGTGCAGATTGTTGGAGATACATTAGTAGGTACAACGATTTTGCCGTAAGGGGAAGGGATGGACGTCATGTTGTGGAGATGACGTCCTAAAAAATAACTTGGGGAGCTGATAGAATGAGTGCTTTATTTGGAAACTATGGCAAACGTCGTGCACAAATCGTAAAAGGGCAAGGAACTGTTGTGGAAGATGCTAGTGGCAAAAAGTATTTAGATTTCACAAGCGGCATTGCTGTTGTTAGTCTTGGGCATGCACATCCTGCTATTGTCAAAGCGATTCAAGAACAAAGTGAAAAACTTTGGCATATATCGAATTTATTTGATATACCTGGGCAAGAAAAAGTTGCCCAAAAATTAGTGGCAGATACACATTTGAAGTATGCGTTTTTCTGTAATAGTGGTGCTGAAGCTAATGAAGCGGCCATCAAACTAGCACGTAAGCATACTGGAAAACATCATATCATTACTTTTGAAAAATCATTCCACGGTCGCACGTTTGGCGCAATGTCAGCAACTGGTCAAGGTAAGGTACATAATGGATTTGGACCACTTGTCGATAAATTTACAACACTTCCATTCAATGATGTAGCGACACTTGAGGCAACCGTTGACGATTCAGTTGCAGCCATTATGCTGGAGATGATTCAAGGTGAGGGTGGTGTTAATAGTGTAACGCCTGAATTTGCAGCTGCTATCGCCAAAATTTGCGAAGACAAAGGTGTTTTATTAATTGTCGATGAGGTGCAAACTGGTATTGGAAGAACAGGGACGCGCTATGCATATGAGCAAACCGTGTTACAACCAAATATTGTGACATTAGCAAAAGGCTTAGGCGGAGGATTCCCAGTGGGAGGAATGTTAGGTACAGCAGAGTTCTATGACACATTCGGTCCAGGGACGCATGGTACAACATTTGGTGGGAATCCATTAGCAATGCATGTTGCGGAAACGGTCCTTGATTATGTATTTGAGCCAAGTTTTTTAGAAAATGTGCAAGACTTATCTTCATATTTTGTGAAGCAATTGCAAGCCAATTTACCAACAAGTTATACGGTACAAGGGCAAGGATTATTACTTGGAATCGGTTGCGGTGAAGCGGAAGTAGCGCCTTATATTACAGCAGCGGAGGAAAAGGGGTTACTACTGGTAGGCGCAGGCCCAAATGTCATTCGACTTTTACCACCGCTTACAGTGACTAAAGCAGAGATTGACGAAGCTGTACAAATTTTAAAAACAATTTTACGATAATCTATCGTTGGCTTGTAAACTACTATAGATAAAACGAAAAAAGTGTTAGGTTGACTGCAATCAATCTAACACTTTTTTGCTTTGCTATCCGTTTTATGGCGGTTGTTTTCTGGAAGTTTTCCTAGCGATTCACTAGCAAGTGGAGCGATATTTTATTGGAGTTGTTTCACTAATGTCGTAACAAGACTCGGAAGCCAATCGTTTAAATGGCTGAATTTAAAGTCTGCTGCTTCTGCTTTTGCATTCGACATATACCAATGTGTTGGAATGCCATAAGGTGATTGTGATGTTTCATCACCGCCAATAAGTGATACTTTGGCTTGTTTTCCTGTTTCCTGCTCAATAAGTGCAAGTAATGCCTGTAAGGAAATAGTACCTGTTGCTGTGGCGTTATACGGACCTTCAATCGGTGCAGTTCCAGCAAAATATAAAAATGCTGCTGCTTCATCGTCGGTAATATAACTCATTTTTGCTTCAATATTTGGCATGGATATTGGTTGCCCATTTAAAATGCGCTCAACATGGAAATGTAACCGACGAGTATAGTCATGCTCACCAAGGACAATTGGGAAACGTACAGCGACAACTGGAAATGTTGCTTCTTTAAAAAGGACAGCTTCTGCTTGCCGTTTGCCTTCACCGTATGTGAAATCATCTCTATCGCCCATACGAATCTCGTAGTCATACGGATTAAAATCAGTTTCAGATTTCATCTTTCCATCTGCTTCATACGTCGAGAGCGTTGAGGTAAAGACGAGCTTTTTAGTTTTATTTTGTAATATCTGCGCAATTTTCTGGGCTTCATTTGGAGAGTAACAAATATTATCGTAGACGATATCCCATGTTGTAGTAGCGAGTGCTTTTGTCAATCCTTCAACATCATTGCGATCAACCGAAAGCTGTTGAACTTGTGCTCCAAAAGGATTGCCACTTTGACCGCGAGTTAAAATCGTAACGTCATGGTTATTCTCAAGGCAAAGCTCCACCAATTTTTTACCGAAAAAGCGTGTGCCCCCTAAAACTAGAATGTTCATGTTATCTACCCCTTTGTTTAGTAGTCCTCTTAATAATGACAAAAAAATAGGCTTACTACAATTGAAATTTCAATGTAGTAAGCCTAAATGATTATTCTGTAGGTGGTTCTGTAGGTGGTGTCGTCTCTCCGTTATTTCCTCCAGTAGAGCCAGAGCCATTGTTAGAGCCGTTGCCACTAGAGCCGGAACCATTGTTACCATTAGAGCCGTTGCCACTAGAGCCAGAGCCATTGCCACTAGACCCGTTGCCGCTAGAGCCAGAGCCATTGCCACTAGACCCGTTGCCGTTAGAGCCAGAACCATTGCCACCAGAGCCATTATTGCCAGAACCATTGCCGTTATTCCCATTGACTGGTGGAATAGGAACGTCTGGCGTCGTTGGTTGTTCGCCTTTGTCCTCTTCTTCTGGTTTTGTCTCACTGCCACCTGTTGACGCAACATTTGACTGTGGTGAAGTTAAACCAGTAATATCAACTGCTACAACTACATACGCTTGTCCGCTTGCAACGGTTATACTTTGCGTTGCTTCTAGCACCGAAGTAATTAGTGTGTTACCACCATTTGTTACATTATAAATTCGATAGCCTACCACATCATTAGATGAGCCACTCCAAGATAGTGTATTGCCTGAAATGGATGCTGTTACAGCCGCTGGCGGACTACCATCTGCTGGGAAGTCGACAGCTGATACAGATGAACTTGATAGTGATGAATTTTTAGGAAGTAGGCTTGCAGGGTTCCCACCCAGTCTACCTAACATCCGTTTAATAAAGGCTTGGTTAATACCAGCACCACTAGATTTTACAAATTCTGCTGGTGTGTTTGGATGTGCATTATACGTTTTACCTTTAATTGTTACGACGCTTGATGAAGCGAGGCTATCATCAGGTCGTGACGGTAAAAATACTTTCGCGTTAAATAAATCTGAGCGTACCAATCCTGCATTTGCACAAGCGGAAGAAGGTGCTAGACCAGAAATACCACAGAATGAAGCAGTCACAACATTTTTTGGTGCCTTAAAGTTTGAAGGAGCATCAATTAATTTAGGATCTACATCATACATAGAATTCATTAAAGTACCCCATAGCTTGTTAATACGTACACTTGGTTGTAAATACGTATTATTAAAGGCATTAAGTGAGCGTTGTTTATCGTAGCCCATCCATACACCAAGTGAAACATTTGGATTATAGCCTACTAACCAGACATCGTTATATTTTTGGGAAGTACCTGTTTTAGCTGCAAAATCAGAAGAGAATTTTAATGTATTTTTTGCAACTGTACCTGTTCCTTTTGTTAAAACATCTCGTAACATATCCGTTACGATATAAGAAGTCTCAGGGCTAAACACTTGTACAGGTTCAACTTTATGTTGGTAAATAAGATTTCCATCTTGGTCTTCGATTTTTTCAATCATATAAGCATCGATAAATTGACCACCGTTTGCAAAAGTTGCAAATGCATTTGTATTTTCTTCAACAGTTGTACCTATTTGTAAAGCACCAATCCCTGTTGAAGGATTTGTATAGTCTTCAGGTTTTAATTGTGAGAAGTCCATTTTTGCTAAAAATTCAGCGGGACGTCTATTTAAAATATCATAGTATAAGCGTAGCGCTGAAATGTTTGTTGAGTCAGCTAACGCTTCACGTGCTGGAATAAGACCACGCTCATCGTTCGTCAAATAGTTCGTTGGACTCCAATCGCCAATAGAGAACTTGACGTCAACTAATGGACTTCCTGCACCAATTACGCCATATTCAATGGCTGGGGCATAGACAAGTAGTGGTTTCATAGTTGAACCGTTCGAGCGGTAAGCTTTAGTAGCGTGGTTTAATTGATTTATTTTAAAATCACGACCACCTAGGAAGCTTAAAATTCGACCTGAGCTATTTTCGATTAAAATACTACCAACTTGAACAGGCATTTGCACATCGATTTCCTCACCTGTTACAGGATCTTTGCCTTTACCCGTATATGTCTGACCGTAGTATTTAAAATTATCGGCTGCTTTTTGCATAGCATCAAACATATCCTTGTTGATAGTGGAATAAATACGATAACCTTTTGAACGAATGTCTCGGTCTGCCAAAATCGAATATTTTTCTTGTAATTTTTCTTCCGTTTTTAAACGTTCTGAATCAATACCATCTTCATTGGCTAGTTTTTCAGCAATAATTTCTTTTGCTCGTTCCTCTAGCTCAAACGTTAACCATGGATAACGATCCTCTGGACGTGCTTCTGGTGTACGGAAGTCTGCTGTAATGTCATATGCGAGCGCATCTTCATACTGTTTTTCATTAATGTAGCCAGCTTCATTCATGCGGTAGAGCACCGTTTTCATACGATCGATGCCTAATTTTAATGCTTCTTCACTTTTTAGCACACCTGTATTTGTAAATGGTGTGTAAGTATACGGTGCCTGAGGAATACCAGCTATGTAAGCGGCTTGAGGAAGCGTTAAATCCTTTGCTTTCACATTAAAAATACCTTCAGCTGCTGTTTCAATACCTGCGATATTACGCCCTGTTGCATTTCGACCATAAGGAATAATATTTAAGTATGCCTCTAATATTTCTTCCTTTGTCATAAAGTGCTCTAAGCGCATGGCAAGTAGCAGTTCCTTCGCTTTTCGCTCATAGGAAACTTCATTTGTTAACACTTGGTTTTTAATAAGTTGTTGTGTTAATGTAGAGCCACCTGTCTGTGTGGCAGAGTTTGTAACGTCTTGCAGCAATCCTCGAATAACAGCTTTTGGAACAATCCCATTATGTTCACGGAAATATTCATCTTCCGTTGCGAGTACTGCATTAATTAAGTCAGGCGCTACTGCGCTAAGAGACGTTTCACGACGTTCTAAATCTGTACGCAATTTTCCCATATAAATATCGTTGGCAAAATAAATTTCACTTGTTTCCTCATAGTTGAAGATAAGGTTTCGTAACTCTTCTTTCGAACGTAAAGGTTCTTCTTGTACAAGTGAGGCAAAATAGCCGGCGCCAACAGAACCAACAAATACAGTGCCTACCAATGCAAAGACTAAAAATAGTAAAAATAAGTTCCAGACGACGCTGCCTGAAATACGTAATGTCTTCATCCATTTTTGTTCGAGAAATGCATCGATCTTTACATTGATTTTCTCAATCCAATCCTTCAAGGTATCGACCTCCTAAAATCTTGTTTATTATAGCATATAATGAATTGTCTCGAACATAGTTATTGACATTGAAACAGAATCGTATAGAATAATGCTTATAGTTTTCTAGTGATGAAGAGTTTGCAGTAGTATCTATATTCCCTGTTTAGAGAGCCAGCGGTTGGTGAAAGCTGGTCATAATGTAGAGACGAATTACGTACTTGGAGCTTAGACGTGCGCGCCTGCGATAAAGGCGGCTGAATGAAGAGGAAGATGGATGACATCTTCAAGCTGGGTGGTACCGCGTTAGTTATTAACGTCCCTGCATGCAATTTGTTGCGTGTAGGGACTTTTTTGTTTCTACACGCTAAAAGATGACAATTTAGGAGGAAGAAACAATGACAAACGAATTATTACAAGATTTAGAATGGCGTGGATTGTTGTACCAACAAACGGATGCTGAAGGTATGGCAAAACTTCTAGCAGAACAGTCTGTTTCTCTATACTGTGGGGTAGACCCAACCGCTGACTCAATGCACATCGGTCACATCGTCCCTTTATTAACGCTTCGTCGCTTCCAAAAAGCTGGCCACCGTCCAATTTTACTTGTTGGTGGAGCAACAGGAATGATCGGGGACCCTTCTGGACGCTCTGAAGAACGTCAGCTTCAAACAGTGGAGCAAATTGACAAAAACGTGCAAGCCATTCGTGGACAATTAGAGCGTATATTTGAATTTGCACAAGATGGAAATGGCGCGCAACTTGTTAATAACCGTGATTGGATTGGGGATATTAGTACAATTGAATTTTTACGTGATTACGGGAAATTAATCAATGTTAATTACATGTTAGCAAAAGATACAATTGCTTCACGTCTTGATACAGGTATCTCATTTACGGAATTTGCTTATACATTAATTCAAGGTATTGATTACAATCACTTGTACAACAATTACAATTGTCGCATTCAAGTGGGTGGCTCTGATCAGTGGGGCAATATTACAACTGGTTTAGAAGTTATACGTAAAACACATGAAGAAGAAACAAAAGCATTTGGTATTACAATTCCGTTAGTAACAAAAGCGGATGGTACAAAATTCGGTAAAACAGCTGGTGGTGCTGTATGGTTAGATAGCAAAAAAACATCTCCGTACGAATTCTACCAATTCTGGATTAATGCTGCGGATGCGGATGTTATTAAATACTTAAAAATCTTTACGTTCTTAACACGTGAAGAGATTGAAGCATTAGCTGTGTCTGTGGAAGAGGAACCTCATTTACGTAAGGCACAAAAAGCTTTAGCGGAGGAAATGACACGCTTAATCCATGGTCAGGAAGCGCTAGACCAAGCTATTCGCATTACGGCTGCATTATTCTCTGGCGATTTAAAAGCACTTTCAGCACAGGAAATGAAGGATGCATTTAAAGA
Organism: Lysinibacillus sp. C5.1; assembly: GCF_016350185.1. Taxonomy (NCBI): domain Bacteria; kingdom Bacillati; phylum Bacillota; class Bacilli; order Caryophanales; family Bacillaceae; genus Lysinibacillus; species Lysinibacillus sp. C5.1. The sequence goes on along the minus strand of NZ_CP066226.1, from coordinate 3,474,665 downwards.
TGTTCCTTCTATTGAAATGGCTAAAGAGGCAAAAAATATCGTAGATTTACTTGTGGAAGCAGGGATTTCATCTTCAAAACGTCAAGCTCGTGAAGATGTGACAAACGGTGCCATTAGCATAAACGGTGAAAAAATCACAGATTTAGAATACAACGTCGATGCAAAAGACCGTTTAGAAGATGCCTTTAGCATTGTACGTCGCGGCAAGAAAAAATACCATATGGTCAAATTTGTTTAGGTGTCAGGCACTCAAACAATTTTCACCAATTCAACCTCCCTTCGAATGGATCACTTCGAGGGAGGTTTTTGTTTTAACATTGTAAGAAATTAGGTAGAGTGATTTGCTGATAGCTTTCAGGGTGTAGCAGTTGAGCAAGTTTAAGTGCACCTTCCACTAATCGAGGGGATGGACGGCAATACAACCATTCCTCCATTACGTACACCTGTTGCATTTGAACCGCTTGTAGCTCGTTAGCACCTGGTCGCTTTAATAAATGAGCTGGTTTAATTCGCTCATAGGCAACACCTACCCACGCCATCAGTATATAATCTGGATTACGTCGAACAATTTCTTCCCACTCTGTTTGGACATTCGCTAACTCGAAATCGTGAAATAAATTTTGTCCTCCAGCAAGTTTGCTAATTTCGGTTAACCAATTAACTTGACCAGGTGTGAAAATAGGATTTGGCCACCATTCCCAATATAAAGTAGGGTGAGTGGAAACCGTTTGTGCCACCGCTTGAAGCTGGGCAATAAATTGTAAATATTCCGTTGCAACTTTTTGGGCGTGCTCCGTTACGCCACAAGCAGCACCTAGTGTTAGAAGATCTTGCGCAATTTCGTTTAACGAGTTGGCATTAAAAACAATGTGGGGAATGTTCCTTTCCTGTAATGCCTCTATATTTTTTTCCATGCCTGGTACACTTAATGAGGCAAGTACTAAGTCGGGCTGCAATGCTTCTAATGCATCCATATCAATTGATAAATCGGGACCAAGCTTTGGTAATGCCTGCACAGATGAAGGCCAATCTGAAAAATCATCAACACCTACAAGTTGATGGGTCAATCCTAAGTAAGCAACAAGCTCTGTGTTGCTTGGACAAATGGAAATTAAACGCATATGTTTCCCCCATATCTTTTTAAGAAAAGTATAGCTGTCACTAGGCACACATACAACAGGGGAATGTTTTTTGTTCCACAGAAAAAGGCATGCCCCAAGGAGACACGCCATTGTTATTAATATTTTAAGACAGTGCAACCGCTTCAAGTGACTCTGTTGGTTTCCCTACAGGTCCCATTGCAGCAGTAATAATTTGTTTAATGTCCTCTAATGTTGCTTTACGAGGATTCGTTGCTGCACAAACGTCTAGCATTGCATTTTTAGCTAAAATTTCAATATCTTCATCCTTCGCACCTAACGCACGGAAGCCACTTGGGATATTTAAATCTTTTGATAATTTTTCAATGGCAGTAATTGCTTTTTCAGCAGCATCACGTTTGCTAATCCCTTCAACATTTTCACCTAATAACTCAGCGATTCGAGCAAACCGCTCAGTACGTGCTGTTAAGTTGAAGCGGCAAACATGTGGTAGTAAAATCGCATTACATACACCGTGTGGTAAGTTGTAGAAGCCACCTAATTGATGAGCAATCGCATGTACATAGCCAAGTGAAGCATTATTAAATGCCATACCCGCTAAAAATTGTGCATACACCATTTGCTCACGTGCTTCTAAATCAGCACCATTTGCGTAGGCACGAGGTAAAAATTCAGGAACTAGCTGAAGTACTTTTTCAGCACATGCATCAGTAATTGGTGTTGCATTAGTCGATACAAACGATTCGATTGCATGTGTTAATGCATCTACACCAGTTGCAGCTGTTAGAGCTGGAGGTAAGCCAATCATTAACTCTGGGTCATTAATGGATACAAGTGGTGTCACATGTTTGTCAACAATCGCCATTTTTACTTTTCGAGCAGTATCTGTGATGATTGTAAAACGTGTCATTTCGCTTGCTGTACCAGCAGTTGTATTAATCGCGATTAATGGCACCAGTGGGTTTTCTGATTTGTCAACGCCTTCATAATCATGAATGCGTCCACCATTCGAAGCAATAAGTCCGATACCTTTTGCTGCATCATGTGCACTACCGCCTCCAAGCGATACGATAGAATCACAGTTTTCGGCATGATAAACAGCAATTCCATCTTCAATGTTTTGATCTGTTGGATTTGGTTCTGCTTTAGGGAAAATTGCAACATCAATTCCAGCTGCTGTGATGATGTTAGCAATTTGTTCTGAGAGACCTAACTTGTGTAAGCCCTCATCTGTTACGATTAATGTCTTCTTCACTTCTAAATCATTTAAGCGCTTACCAACTTCTTGAATTGCTCCAGGTCCAAATAAGTTTGTTTTTGGCATTACAAATTGCTTTAGAACGTCTGACATATTTCCAACCCCTTTGAAATAATTGTTATTGCTTGAATGATGGCGAACCACCTTCCGAAATCCATATTATTCTATTTTTTTTGAAAGTACAAGACGTATTTTTATTAAAATTGTTAATTTTACAACTGTTATTATTTCACAAAAAAGTAAGTTTAGAATTGAGGTAGTAAAAGAATAATAAGGAGTAGGAAGGTTGATTTAAATATGTTTTAAGAAATGCTATCGTATAAAAATAAAATATATTTTTTGGTATTTTGTTCTATTTTACACCTTGCTTGAATAGTAAATAACTGATATTTGATTGTTAATATATTAATAGTGTTTACGTTGTTTGATATGGGGATAATTGTTATTTTAATGTACGGAAAAATAAGTGCTTTTTATTTAATGTAATATTTAGGATGGAACAGTAAGTTATGTCCGTATTATTTATAATAAAATAGAAAAACACCAACCTTAGTATAATGAAATTAAAAAAGCTACTACCAAATGCTAGATATTAATGTACGTCTAAATTATGGATGTGGTAAATCGCTGTAGGTGTGGCTTATGACTAGGGAAAGACAATATCAAATTTTGAAACATGAATAGGAGTTAATAGATTATATTTATTATTTACAATATGAAAAAGAAAAGGATGACATAGTTGTAAAAACGGCAGATGCCTATTTCATGGTATGGGAAGGTAGTACTTTTAAAGTGAACGGTGATGAATGTTCTTCAAAAGAGTTCTATGAAATACTTGATAGATGCCAAAGACCAGTAGAATGTAATGGTATTGTTTTTGAGAAGAAGGGTAATGTGTTCGTAAGCACTAAAGATATAGAAGCAAAAAAGAAATAATAAGTACAATAATTAAGTTTTAAGAAATGAAATTCCGGTGTCATGCACGCAAAAAACTTTGATAATTCAATTTATGAAAAGATCCTTACTCAGTAACTATTGATGCTCATAAAATAAACCTTAATGATGCAGTAATGGTAGTATATCAGGCGCTACAGATATAAATATAAACAGAGATATTTATATGGGCAACAAGCTCCACTTTAGCGATATGACTTCTGTTGGTGGTGCAAACGGAACGATTCAATTAAGCGCTTGGAATGGCATCGTATAGCAGGCCGCGTCATTTAATGGAACGGTGGATTTTAGCAATGCAAATGTTGTGGGGTTAGGTTGAGGGGGAAACTCTGTATCTACAAATACACCAGGGTTAGAAATAACAAAGAGTTCCAACAACCTAAAGCTTTTTGTATTTAAAAGTATGGAGCTGATTTAGGCATTACTTTATCTTAATAAAAGGAGTGGATAAAAATTGGAGAAATATATAATTGTCACGATGGACGGTCAAAACGTATTGACTACAGAGGTAAATTTAGAGTCTGTCGCTACTATTTTTAAACAAATACTTAAATGGCAGCAAAAATTAGAAAGAAGAGTATGTCAAAACATTTAGTAATGGTAGTGGCTAATATTAAAGCATTAGAAAAAACAGAAACACTGAACGTGACAATAAAGGTTAGAAACACATTACCCTACACATCAGAAAGTGACACAGATAAGATGTTTGATATATTAACGACCGATATTAACAAAAAGGCTTTTGTTCTGATAAACAATGAAATTTTAATCAATCGTTCAGCTTATCAGTACGCTGAAGCAGATGAGCAAAAAAACACTGTTGTAAACGAAGCGCAAGCAAATGCTTAGCGTTTTAGGCCTTCCACAGATGATTTTGGAGGGCTTTTATTATGCGCTATGAGAGCTATCAATATGGGAAACAGTACATGTTACTGATTCTCGACGTTTCTCAGGAAAAAAGCTTCAATAAACATCTGAAGTCCTTGTGGCTCCAGGGTTGGAAACTTATCCTAAATATTATTAAAATCAATTAAACTTTTGCTTAAGTTGTTCACGTTTCACTACCCAACTTTGGTGTCTTATTTTTTTATGGTCAATGTCACAATAAAGCGATTTTTTTTCACAAGTAATAATGACGGTAACTAAGCCGTTAACATTAAAAAACTAGGGGGTTTTATGAATGGCTTCATATTTTGACAAAGTAGAACAGGAGAAGAACTTTCTCGCTATCATCAATGGTTCTACGGACGTAGATAAATACGTTAGTTGGTCAACGTATATTGAATTCTGTCACGGATACAAAGACGGTACGGCACAAGGAACAAGACTGGAATACACTGCCTATTTACAGTATTGGGATGGTTCATCTTGGACAAATGTTGATCATCATACGGGATATTTTTCATATTCTTCATGCTTCAATTGGTCACTTACAGGGCGAAAAGCAGGTTCATATCGAATACGTACTGTTTATTACTTTAAGGGAAGTTCTTACGTCAACCGTACATCTGCATTTATTGTGGAACGCTAAAAATTAAGGCAGCAACCATCGGGTTGCTGTTCTTTTTTATCACTATGTTTTAAGTTGTTCACGTTTCACTACCCAACTTCGGTGTCTTATTTTTTTATGGTCAATGTCACAATAAAGCAATTTTTTTTCACAAGTAATAATGACGGTAACTAAGCCGTTAACATTAAAAAACTAGGGGGTTTTATGAATGGCTTCATATTTTGACAAAGTAGAACAGGAGAAGAACTTTCTCGCTATCATCAATGGTTCTACGGACGTAGATAAATACGTTAGTTGGTCAACGTATATTGAATTCTGTCACGGATACAAAGACGGTACGGCACAAGGAACAAGACTGGAATACACTGCCTATTTACAGTATTGGGATGGTTCATCTTGGACAAATGTTGATCATCATACGGGATATTTTTCATATTCTTCATGCTTCAATTGGTCACTTACAGGGCGAAAAGCAGGTTCATATCGAATACGTACTGTTTATTACTTTAAGGGAAGTTCTTACGTCAACCGTACATCTGCATTTATTGTAGAACGCTAAAAATTAAGGCAGCAACCATCGGGTTGCTGTTCTTTTTTTATCATTATGTTTTATTGTAAAAGTACCATTTGGATTAAATTTTATTTTGGTGTCTTTCACTTCACTTTAATCAAGCGCTTGTTTATTTATAAAAAAGGGCAAAGGACGGTGTATTAATGGAGCAAATCTCTAAATATTTAGTTACTACAGTAGGTGGTGCTGTCTCATGGCTTGTTGGTGGATGGGAGTTATTAATGACAGTACTACTTATTTTAAATGCAATTGACTTTTTCACAGGCATGGCTGCTAACTGGGGAGCGATTAATAGCAAAAGAGGTTATCAAGGCATTATCAAAAAAGGCATGATGTGGGTTTGGATTGTCGTAGCGAATTTAATTTATCTAGTGCTGTTAGACCAAGGCTTTTCAATTGGGCAGATTATTCCTGATGCGGTGGTATTAATGTTCATTTTCAATGAATTAGTTAGCTTGGGGGAGAATTCTGCAAAGCTGGGTATAGACATGCCTGCACCAGTTAAAAAGGCATTAGACATATTTAATACTAAGGAGGAAAAAGTGAAATGAGCATAAAAGAAATTGAAATTCACCCAGGACATTGGATTAATCCTGGCAGTGGTGCTGTCGGTATCCTAAATGAAGTTATCGAGGCACGAAAGATAGCTAAAAGAGTATTCGGGATTCTGAAAGCATCAAATGTGCCATGTACTTATTATGAGGACAATACCTCAACTAACCAACGTCAAAACATTAACTATCTTGTTAATCAACATAACAAGGATCGTGACAGTTTAATTGTCTCTATCCATTTGAATTCTGGTGGTGACAGTTCCAAAGCTATCGGCACAGAAGTCTTGTACTATGACCAGCAAGCTTTAGCAGCACGTATTTCAAAAGCTATTTCTGATGCAACTGGCGGAGAGCTACCAAATAGAGGTGCTAAACAACGTAAGGATTTAGGTGTATTAGCAAGCACATACGAGCCAGCAATTTTAATAGAGGTTTGTTTTGTGAATAGTGTAGTAGATGCAGTTGTTTATCGACGAGACTTTGGGAAAATTTGTTATGCCATAGCTACTGAACTTGCTAAGCATTTAGGGAAAACATTGAAACTAACTACACAACCAAAAACAGAGCGTAAGAGGGAGGAAACACAGATGACTAATTCATTAACATCAACAGCTAAAGAGGATTTGAGAGGGTTATTAAAAGTGACTTATCAAAAAGGAATCTTGAAGGTCGACCATAGTGATCGAGTTGGTTCAATGACTGATGGTGAAGCTTTAGGATTACTCATTTCAGTTGTGAAACGGACATTATAAATTGTAAAAATACCAGGTAACCACAAAAATTTGTGACCCTGGTATTTTTTAAATTGCTAAAATAAGGATAATAAATAATTAATCAAAAATAAAAAAATCATGCTTTAAGCGGCAACTTAAAACATGACATAAATTTGAGTACATCTACTCTAATTTGTTTCTAATGAACAATTATAACATAATATTTTATTAAGGTGGAAACGCTCCCCCAGGTGCTCCCAAAATCATCCGAATAAAAACGTGAATTTCCGATTAACTAATTATATGCAAAAACCTCGTAAACGCTTGTATAAACAAGGTTACGAGGTTTAAGAACCGTAAGTAATCTAACGTTAAAAAATTAACGAGAGTAGAACTCTACGATGAATGCTTCGTTGATTTCTGCAGATAGTTCAGAACGTTCTGGAAGGCGAGTGAATGTACCTTCTTTTTTATCTGCATCAAAAGTTAAGTAGTCAGGTACGAAGTTGTTTACTTCGATCGCTTCTGTAACTACAGCAAGGTTTTGAGATTTTTCACGAAGAGAAATCGTTTGACCTGGTTTAACGCTGAATGATGGGATATCAACGCGTTTGCCGTCTACTAAGATATGACCGTGGTTTACTAATTGACGAGCTCCACGACGAGTGCGAGCTAAACCTAAACGGTAAACTAAGTTGTCAAGGCGAGTTTCAAGAAGGATCATGAAGTTTTCACCGTGAACACCTTTCATTTTACCAGCGCGGTCGAATAGAGTACGGAATTGACGTTCAGTCATACCATACATATGACGAAGTTTTTGTTTTTCTTGTAGTTGTAAACCGTATTCTGATAATTTTTTACGTTGGTTCGGGCCGTGTTGACCTGGTGCGTAAGGGCGTTTTTCGATTTCTTTACCAGTACCGCTTAGTGAGATACCAAGACGACGAGATAGTTTCCAAGATGGACCTGTATAACGAGACATATTGTTGTCTCCTCCTTTAAATTTGGTTTTTTTTGTTGTAAAACAAAAACCAGTAGTACCCATTCTTATACGCATTTTATTTTCATGTATTTTCGCCTATGCAGCCATTAGGTTACACAATACACCATCTATTTTGCCACTGAGAGTTTTTGTGTAGTAATACTCAGTAAAATTGAGGAATAAAATACAGTAATAAGCTTATACCACTGCTGCGTTTATTTTACACAAACTTCATTGTAACTGCTTAGAGCGTAGACGTCAATTATTAGTATGGCTATTTTTAAAAAGAACTATAGTAGGAATTTCCTTGAGAGGAATTTAACACTAATACGAAATGGTTATTGATGCGGTAGTAAATGTAAAATGTAAAAGTAAGGTAGAATTACATAGTCAAAATGACACAAATTATGTATAATACATTATAAGTTAATAGTAATTGATTTGTACGTTATATAGAAAAGGTGATTTCATGACAGACCATTTACAAACGCTGAAATATATAAAATCTGATGTTTTGAGCATTTGGGTGAGTTCGAATGGAGGACTAGTCAGTTTTAATGAGTATTTTTATTCATTTAAACAGTGTCTAAAGAAGCACTTGAAAATTGAAAATGCGGCCTTTCTTAGTTTTGAAGGGAATAGTTTAATACCTGTAGAAGAATTGGCCTCTTTGACAATTGAAACAAAACTAAATGCTGTGTCATGGCTAATGATAGAAGCTAGCTTTTACCAACAGAAAGTAGTAAAGCTTCCCTATATATTAAAAGAAAAAACAGCCTATAATATGATGACAGATATGGTGCTTTTCCAGACGGAGGGCAAAGAGCCTATGGGTGTGTTACTTGTTGAAGCCACCGATACTTGGACGGACTTTATGACTTCGGATTACGGTGAAGAGTGTGTAGAAACGCTTACAAAAGTTTTACAAATGCTGATTGAAAATCTCGAAGTAAAGTTAAATGAAGACCAATATAGAAAACTTTATAACATGACCGATTTATTTCACTCAACAATGGATATTGATTTGATTTTAGAAAACGTTTTAAAAAATATTCGCGATAATTTTCCAGAATTCAATGTGGAACTTATATTATCTAACGATCAAGATCGCCATACGACTATCCATATAAAACTTTTTGATTATCTGTCTGAAAGACCGGCTACTATCGAAGCTTTTGTATCAGGAGAGTTGACTACTGAACTAGCTGGAGACTTGAATTGTCGTTTATTAAATGCCCCTATAAAAGGGAGACAAGCTATTTATGGCATTTTGCAAGTGAGTGCACCAACCACATATCTTTTTTCAGCAACGGAAAAAGACTTTGTGCGCATGTTAGCACAAGCATCTGGAAATGCGCTAGAAAATGCAAAATTATATCATCAATCGCATCGCCTCGTAAGTGACTTACAACTCATCAATGAAACTTCGCATCGATTAAATATGCGCATTGATATTAATGAAATGTTACTTTTCCTACAAAAACAATTAATGAAGTCTTTCCAACCAATGGAAGTTTGTTTCGCTTTTAAAGATCATGCTACCTATGAAGTGACAGATGCTAGCACATCGTTATTTAAATCAGAAGAAGGTAATACTTATATTAGACATGTTGAACAACATTTTGAGCATACAAATGATCCACTCTTTATAGCAGATTTTAGCCGATTAACCCCAAATCAAATAGAATATCGTTCAATTATGGCGATTCCTATCTTAATGGAGGAAAAAATAAATGGCTTTAGTATCGTACTGCACAAAGAGCCCTATTTCTTTTCATTTGATAGCTTTAAGTTAATGCAATCTTTAATCCATCATTCTTCGTTAGCGATTGCCAACTCTATTTTACGCAATCAGCTACAAGAAATGGTTGACCGCGATCATTTAACAAAATTATATGCACGCAGTTATTTAGATCAATATGTAGAAAAATCCCTGAAAAAAGATCAATCAGGTATGTTCTTGCTTATTGATATTGACAATTTTAAACGCATCAATGACACTTACGGCCATCAAACAGGCGATAAAATTCTTGTGCAAATTGCCGTGAAATTAGAAGAAACAATAGGTGCTAGCGGTATTTGTGCTCGCTGGGGTGGAGAAGAAATGTCGGTGTATGTACCAAATGTTGGTGAGCAAGAGGCCATTGAGTTAGCTTCAACAATAGTTGAAGTCATTCCGAATGCTACTGACCCTAAAGTAACGATTTCAGCAGGTCTTATAACATGGGATCAATACTATCGACCAGCTTTTCAATCGGTTTTTCTACACGCCGATACAGCTTTATATGAAGCGAAAAACAATGGGAAAAATAGATTTTGTATCCATGATCGGACGTTACAAACAAATGCATAATAGATGGTTTACTATAAAATGCCCCGAAATGATATATTTATAATCCATTTCAGGGCATTTTTTAGTGGCTATAAGATAATATTGCGAAATATTAAATATGAAGAAGTAGTGTTTCTGCAAAATGTTCTAAGCCGGTTTGATCTTCTTGTGAAAAGCGATTTTTAATAGGGCTATCAATATCAAGAACGCCAATCACCTTCTCTTGTTGAATAAGCGGAATGACAATTTCTGATTGAGAGGCAGCATCGCATGCAATATGCCCTGGAAATGCATGAACATCTTTTACGACAAGTGTCTCTTTTTTTGTTACAGCTGTTCCACACACACCGCGTCCAATTGGAATTCTCACACAAGCTGGTAAGCCTTGGAATGGTCCTAAAACTAGTTCATCCTCTTGTAAAAGGTAAAAGCCAACCCAGTTAATGTCAGTAAGAAATTGATTAAGCAAGGCAGATGCGTTGCCTAAATTTGCAATGCGATCGGTTTCGCCAGTGAGTAATGCATCTAACTGTTTTGCTAATGTCTTGTATTGATCCGCAATAGATCCTTCGTAATTAATTTGTGTAAACATATGAGCACCTCGTTTAAACGTTATTTGTCTGGAAATAGAGTTTTATAATGCTGATGTAAATCGACAGCAGCATGAGCATCTGAACCGAAAACGATAGGTAAACCAATCGTTTTACTATAATCGATAAAGGCAAATGGTGGATAGGGTTCCTGACAATATGTTTTACTTAAGCCAGCACTATTTAAATCTAACTCATATCCTTTTTGCTGCATAGTAGTTAATACTTCTTGGATGCGGTCTGTGTCATCAACTGGCTGAAGATGCGCTAGCTGAAATTTATGAATAAGTGTTGGATGCCCGATGCGCTTAGGTTTGTATTGTCCTAAGTCAGCTTCAATAGATTGTAGGACAGTATCATAATATAAATGATAGAGACGTTCAACAGAACCTACTTTTTGGGCAAAATTTATAAAACTTTCAGCAGAAAAATCAATGCATTCATACGTATTCTGCCATTGTAAAAAATGAACAGATAAAATGGCATCGTCTAAAAAATGTCCATATGTATCAAGAAAATGACGTGTTTCTTGCTCGAAGCCGACAATATAGTCGATCTCTAAACCGATGCGAATGCGAATATCCTGTGCATATTGTTTTTGAAGTCGTTGTAAGTCTTCCAAATAAGGCATTAAAAAATCTGGGCGCATACCACTATCCTGTTCAGGTGTAGGATCTTGGAAATTAGAGGGTAATGGTGCATGTTCTGTAAATGTAATATCGGTAAAGTTTTCAACAATTGCTTTTTCAATATATTGTGTAAATGAATCAGATGACCCATGTGGGCAATAGGGGCTATGGATGTGCCCGTCTCTTTTCATACATTTTACACTCCTTTAACTATTAAAATGATAAATACATATTTACGCTCTATGTTCAATGACATAGGGGAAGCTGTCAATATGTAGGTCGTGAATACACTTTTCTGAAAATCACTTAAATTTTAGTACAAAAGGCGAAAACATAGTATATAATAAATACAACTAGCCAATTCGTTTATTGTAGAATAGGAGGCTTACGATGGAGTATATCATCATTCCGATTATCCTACTATTAATTTTAGCCATAGTAGGATTAATGATGCGAAGAAAACATACAACAATTATTGCACAACTTGAAAATGAAAAATTACAAATACAAAACAATCCCATAAATGAAGAAATTTCTAAAGTTAAATCTTTAAACATGAATGGCGAAACAGAGGAAATGTTTGAACGGTGGCGTAATAGTTGGGATGAAGTCATCGACGTACATATGACAAAAATTGATTCGCTTTTATTCGATGCTGAAGACCAAATCAATCGCCTTCGTTTTAAAAAAGCAACGTTGATTGAGCGTGAAATAGAAGATTATATTCGTAAGTGTGAAAAAGATAAAGATAAAATCTTAGAAGAACTTAATGAATTAATTGGCAGCGAAGAAAAAAACCGTATTGAAATTGAACAGTTAAAAGAATATTATCGATCAGCACGTAAAACATTGCTTGCACATCAGCACTCATTTGGCGTAGCCCTACCAGCACTTGAACAAAAACTAGAAGTGTTTGTACAAAAATTTGAAGAATTTGATGTACTCACAAGCGAGGGCAATTATTTACAAGCGCGTGAAATAGTAATTAGCTTAAATAATGAATCTCAGCAAACGTTTGAATATATTAATGATGTGCCAACTATTTTAACCGAACTACAAGTAAAATTACCTGGTGCAATTCAAGAATTACGCAATGGTCAGCGTGAAATGGAAGAACAATCTTACTACTTGCATCATTTAGAACTTACAGAGGCTTTGGACAAACTGGAAGAAGAGTTTGCTTCGTTAAAAGAAGAACTAGCAGAGCTGAAATTAACATCTGTGAAACCTCGTGTTGCTGAAATAAATGAAGAAATAGACCGTTTTTATGACTTGCTTGAAAAAGAAGTGATTGCTAAAAACTATGTCGACCAAAATTGTGAGCGCTTATTAGGATCGATTACGAATGTTATTAACTCCACTCGATTAGTAAGTGATGAAGCAACATTTGTCCAACAAAGCTACCACTTGAATGAAAAAGATGCAGAAATTCCAAAAGCGGCGCTAAAACAATTAGAAGCATTACAACGTCGCTATGATTTATTGGCGATGCGTGTGTCAGAGGAAAAATCGGCCTATTCAAGCTTACAAGAGGAATTAATTGAAATTAGTGAAGAACTGGAGCGCATACACGAAGAGCAAGGGCATTTATCGAATACAATGAAAAAACTTCGCATTGATGAAAATAAGGCTCGGACACAAGTGGACAACTTGAAAAAAACGTTACAAGAAACAGATCGTCTGTTAAATAAGGCGAATATTCCAGGTATTCCTGAAGAGATGGATGCGCGATTAGATGAGGCAGCGGAGCATATTTACGTTGTGATGCAAAGTCTACAAGAGGTACCGCTCAATATGGGAACTGTCCATAATAACTTAAATGCAGCGACACTTTGTGTTGAGGATGTTCACGCGAAAGCACATGAATTGATTGAAAACGTCATGCTTATCGAACGTATTATTCAATATGGCAATCGCCACCGTGCAACAAATCCAAAGTTAAATGCTCGTTTAAAAGAAGCAGAAGAGGCATTTCATCAATTCCGGTATGCAAAGGCTTTAGAAGAAGCAGGGACTGCAGTGGAGGAAATGGAGCCAGGTGCTTTGAAACGCATTGAGGCCATTGTTGCCGAAGAAGCGTTCACAAAGTCATAAATGCTTTATGACAATAACAAATAGACAATAACAAATGAATTAGCTGCCTAAAAAGTGAAGTGACCTTTTTAGGTAGCTTTTTTTACGACCGTACTCTTTTACTTGAACATTTTACTGGTTGTTTTGGGTATTTTATCCTAAATAAATGTTTTCCAAAATATTTTTCTATAGTGTGAAATCAGCTGAAATTCACAGCATATTCGCAATAAATAAGCGATGCTAAGCGGACCTAAAATGACGAAATTAGAATATTTAGTAGTCAATTGCGACAGATTGCGTTATGATAAATACCGTTAAATCAACGTTTTGAAAGTGTGTGAAAAATAATGAAAGCTAATACAATTTATCTTGATAATAGTGCTACTACAAAGCCTTATCAAGAAGTGATGCAAACATTTATGGCAGTAAATGAGCAATATTATGCAAATCCTGCATCAATCCATGCCATGGGTGTAGAATCAAATGCATTATTAATGCGTGCACGGGAGCAAGTAGCAGATATTTTGAAGACTGAAGCAAAAAATGTGCTATTTACTTCAGGTGGAACCGAATCGAATAATACAGCCATTTTAGGTTTCGCACGCGGTAATACGCATAAAGGAAAACATGTTATAACAACGGAAATTGAGCATCTTTCTGTGTTAGAGCCAGTCAAGCAGCTTGAAAAGGAAGGCTTTGAAATAGAATATTTACGTGTCAATAAACAAGGTGTTATTTCATTGGATGAGCTAAGAGCCAAAATACGGAAAGATACGATATTGGTTAGCATAATGCATGTCAATAATGAAATGGGAGCAATTCAACCTATTTTTGAAGCGGCTACTATCGTTCATGCAGAAAGTAGAGCGGCATTTCATGTGGATGCAGTCCAAAGCTTTGGAAAACTTCCATTAACGTTTAAAGGTGAAGATGGGCCAGATTGTATTACGATTTCTGGACATAAAATCCATGGCTTTAAAGGTTCTGGTGTCTTAGCTTTTCGTAAGCCAATGCAATGGCAACCTTATGCTTTTGGTGGTGGACAGGAATTCGGCTTACGTAGTGGCACAGTGGCTGTACCTCAAGCAGTAGCATTGGCAAAAGCGGCTCGTATGGCAGTCGAAACAATGGAAGAACGTTCTGAAAACTACCGTAATTGGCAACAGCAATTACGTGCAGCACTAGCGCATTTTGGTGATATTGTGCATATAATATCTACTCCAGAGTGTGCAGCTCATATTTTATCGTTTAGTGTACGTGATATAAAAGGCGAGGTACTGATCAATGCTTTGCAAAAACATGGCGTGATTGTATCGACTTCGAGTGCTTGTTCTTCTAGACAAACAAAGACAAGCCATGTTGTCGAAGCCTTAAATATTGATGAACATTTTAAAAAAGGTGTTGTTCGTGTTAGTTTTGGTGCACATGTAACATCGGACGATATAACCCAATTAATACAAGTTATTAATACAGTATTGAAGGAACTTAAAGGAGAACTATTATTATGATTTGGAAAGAAATTTTAATTCGATATGGCGAACTATCGACAAAAGGACGTAATAAAATGGACTTTATCCGCCGTTTACGTGAAAATATTCGCTATGCATTTGCAGATTTAGGCCATTTACACATCCGCACAGAACGCGACCGAATGTTTATTGCCATTCAAGATGAAGCACAGATGGATGTTTTATTAGCAGGCTTACCGAAAATTTTTGGAATTCAATCATTTAGCCCAGTTGCTGCATGTGAAAAAGATATGGATGCTATGAAGCGACTTGCGCTTACAATCATGGACACATTTAAAGATCAACAGCTAACATTTAAAGTTGAAGTGAAACGTACAGATAAAACATTCCCATTAGATTCTCACAGCATTCAACGCGAAATTGGTGGGCATGTTTTACCACAATATCAAAACTTATCAGTAAAAGTGAAACATCCAGATGTAGAATTACGAGTGGAAGTACGCCACGATTCAACATATATGATGGCGCAAGTGATTCCAGGCGCAGGTGGTATGCCAGTTGGCTCTAACGGCAAATCACTATTAATGCTGTCAGGCGGTATTGATAGTCCTGTTGCTGGGTATTTAATGATGAAACGCGGTGTACGTTTAGAAGCAATTCATTTCTTTAGCCCACCGTATACAAGTCAAAATTCATTGGAAAAAGTAAAAGTACTTGCAAATGAACTAACAAAATTTGGTGCGAGTATTCGCCTGCATGTTATTCCATTTACAGAAATCCAAGTACTTATTAAAGACAAAGTGCCGTCCAATGTGTCAATGACAACAACACGTCGCATGATGTTAAAGGTGGCAGATAAAGTACGTGAGGAAATTAATGCACTGGCCATTGTAACAGGTGAAAGTCTTGGACAAGTAGCAAGTCAGACGCTAGAAAGTTTAACGGCGATTAATGCTGTAACGAATACACCAATTTTACGTCCGCTTATTTCAAATGATAAATTAGAAATTATTGATATTGCAGAAAAAATCGGCACATATGAAACGTCAATTCAGCCATTTGAGGATTGCTGTACAATTTTCACCCCAGCTAGTCCGAAAACAAAGCCAAAGCTTGAAAAAGTAGAGCATTATGAAAGCTTTTCTGATTTTGATGAACTAATCGAACGTGCTGTGATAAACCGTGAAGTGTACATTTTCCCGAAAAAAGAACAGCCTAAAGATAAATTTGCAGATCTTTTATAAAAAATTTACGGATTTAAACTAAAAAGAATGTTCTTTTCTTATAAAGACCAATAACGACATTATAATAAGAAGGAAACCGTCTCAAATTTGTAATTTGGGACGGTTTTTTTATATTTTCTAGTCTTTTTCCTTTAGAGTTACATTTTACCTTTAAAAATTTCGTATTAAAAATCGAATATCGCACATTCTATATTCACAAGGAGGTGAGAGACATGACAAACAACAACAGTTCAAACAAGCTTGCAGTACCTGGTGTACAACAAGCGCTTGATCAAATGAAATACGAAATTGCACAAGAATTTGGTGTTCAATTAGGAGCTGACGCATCAGCTCGTGCTAACGGTTCCGTTGGTGGTGAAATCACTAAACGTCTTGTACAAATGGCAGAATCTCAATTAAAAGGTATGCCAAAACAATAATTGCAAAAAAGCATTTATTGAACTTAAAACCAGTGACCGTAAAAGGCACTGGTTTTAGTTTGTTTATTTTTACTTTTTTTATGACTAGCGTAACTCGAATTATTCAATCAATACGATTTAAAGGTCTCAACGGTTTGGTGAATATTATGACTTTCACAAATTGCGGAAATAACTGCTACACCGTCTGCACCAGCTTTTAATACAGTTTCTGCATTCTGACAGTTAATGCCACCAATTGCTACAATCGGCAACTCGGGATAATGACGGCGTGCTTGTTGTAAAAATTCAGTACCACTTGGCGCTTTGGCATCGTTTTTAGAAGTGGTGGCAAAAATGGGACCAATCCCTACATAATCTGCACCATTTTCTATAGCGATCTGTAATTCATCCGCTGTATGAACCGAAACACCAAGTATTATTTCCTCACCAATTTTTTCTCTTACTAGCGAGATGGGACAATCATCTTGTCCAATATGAATACCGTCTGCCTTGAGCTTTAAGGCAAGCTCAATATCATCATTTACGATAAATGGAACATTGTAGTGATGACATCGTTTTTGGCATTGACGGGCAAAATGTTCATAATGTTCATCAGTTAGTGCATCTGTTCCTTTTTCTCGAAATTGGAACATCGTAATACCAGCTTGCAATGCTTCTTCTAGTATTGCTAATGGTTGTTTGATTTTTGCATTCGCTGTACCCATTATAAAATAGAGCTGCAAATCACTGCGTTTCACCTATGGTCACCTCGCAACTTTCTTTAAATTTTTGGTAAGCAAAATGATTTGTTGGTCCATTACCATGACCAATCGATAAGTTATGAGTAATTGCTAGTTGAATGAATTTCTTAGCCTCAATAATGGCTTGCTCTATCGGCATTTGACGGCCAATAAAAGCTGTTAATGCGGCAGAAAATGTACACCCTGTACCGTGTGTATTTTTGGTCGCAATTCGATTAGATTGCATTGAGAATGATTTGCCATTTTTAAAAAATACATAATCTACAGCAAAATCTTTGTTCGCTAGATGGCCACCTTTGATAATCACGCATTGAACACCTAGCTGTAGTAACGAATGCGCCGCAAGTCGAATGTCAGACACGGTTTCGATTTTTCTTGCAGCTAATATTTCAGCTTCTGGAATATTTGGCGTTACAATCGTGGCAAGTGGTAATAAATTGTTTCTTAATGCCTCCACAGCTTCTTGTTGTAATAAAGTTTCACCGCCCTTTGCAATCATGACAGGATCAACAATAAGAGGGATGGTTAAATTCGTCATAGCTAGCGCAATTGTACGAATAATATCAGAGGAAAAAAGCATGCCAGTCTTAATGGCGCTAATTGGAAAATCCTCTAAGAGAGCATGAAATTGTTTATTTATAAAGGCTTGTTCAATGGGTAGCACATCCATGACACCTTGTGTGTTTTGGGCAGTTAAAGCTGTAATTACGGACGTTCCGAATACATCTAATTCTTGAAATGTTTTTAAATCTGCTTGGATACCTGCACCGCCACCGCTATCAGAGCCCGCTATTGTTGTAACAATGTGCATCAAATATCACCGTCCTTCGATAAACGATGCAATTCGTTTAAGACTGCTACAGCAAAATCACCATTATATTGAGCAGCCGAATGAGCATGTTCAGCAATTTTTTTATAGCTCGTTAATGTTTCGCATAATTGAGAAAAAGGCTCATTGCCCGCCATATATGCAGCACAACAAATTGCGCTTAATAAACAGCCAGTACCTGTCACTTCTGTCATTCGAGTATGACCACCAGCAATCCATTGCGCAAGGTTCCCATCGGTTATAAAATCTTTTTCACCAGTTACAATCACGATGCAATTAAATTTTTTTGCTATTTCTTTTGCTTTATCCTCAACAGATATGGAACCAGTACCACTATCAACACCTTTTTGTTGCCATTGTACATTAGCAATCGCGGCAAGTTCGCCAACATTACAGCGGATAACAGCAAAATGAATCGAATCTAATAACTGTAGTACCGTTTGTTTGCGGTATGCTGTAGCGCCAGCAGCTACTGGGTCCAAAATTACTGGTATACCAAGGGCATTTGCTTTTTTTCCTGCAAGTAACATCGACTCTTTTGTTCGTGTAGTAAGCGTTCCGATATTGACTAATAACGCTGATGCGATGGATACCATTTCTTCGACTTCCTGCGGATCATCCGCCATTACCGGTGATGCACCAATTGCTAGTAAGCCATTTGCTTGAAAATTTGCCACTACATAATTGGTTATGCAGTGAATCAACGGTTGTTTTTTACGAATCGTTTGAAAAACCATTGTAGTCCTCCTCTTTTGGTGGACGTAAGCATGCAAAAAAAGCTCTTTTTTATTCGGGCACAAGGCACACGTAAAAAGAGCTTTTCATCAATAATAAGATGTGTATTGCTCCCTACGTCAGTATTAACTAACAGGTTCAAAGGGTCAGGTTTTACCTTCTCAACTCACAAGAGTCCCCCTGCAATCATGAAAATTTTAGTTGACCAAAATGTAACATACCTTTTCATAGTATTCAATAGCATTTTATCATTATTTGGAAAGCAGTGACTGATGCCATATACTAGACCATGATAATTGTCATGACTTTTTTAAAATAGGGTCCTTCCATTGAAAATCGTAAAAAATGAGTTTTATAATGAACCTAGTATTAAGGAGGAAGTTATGATGAAAAGACAGGATTTAATTGCACCAGAATGGTATAACATTGTGGAGGAAATTGAAAAGTATGCTCAAGATCCATCTAAAAATGCATTAATAGTTTATAATGACAACGAAGAAATTCAATATATTACATACGCAAATTTACTGGAAAAGGCGAATCAGGCTGCCCATGTATTTACTTCGCAGGGTTTAACGAAGGGCGATGTGCTATTAGTGATGGTTCCAAGATCTGTCGAAGCTTATATTGTTTACATAGCGGCACTGAAAGCGGGTTTAACTATCATCCCTAGCTCTGAAATGTTACGTACAAAGGATATTGAATATCGTATTACACATGCCAATGCCAAAGGTATTATCGCCTATGAGCCATATATTGAGCAATTTGACGACGTAACAAATTTAAAAGGAATTATGCAATTCGTTATTGGTCACGCGCATGCACCATGGCAACCATTGCTTGAAAAAATGAAGGAACATCCTACAAATTATACAAACCCTACACCGACAAAAAGTACAGATCATGCCTTTTTAGCTTATACAAGTGGGACAACAGGGAATCCTAAGGCAGCTGTTCATACACATAGCTGGGGTTATGCGCATTTACGTACGACAGCACCGAATTGGTTAGGTGTCCAAGAAAATGATATAGTTTGGGCTACTGCCGCACCCGGTTGGCAAAAATGGATTTGGAGTCCGTTTTTAGCAACGTTAGGTAGTGGAGCAACGGCATTTGTCTATAAAGGAAAATTTGATGCTTCGACTTACTTGTCATTGCTAGAAAAATTTAAAGTAAATGTGTTATGTTGTACCCCAACAGAATATCGCTTTATGGCCGCACTTAACAATCTACAGGACTATAATTTAAGTGCCATCCGTCAAGCTGTATCAGCGGGGGAGCCGTTAAATAGTGAAGTCGTTAAAGTGTTTTCAAAAACGTTTCATATTCAAGTGCGTGATGGCTATGGCCAAACAGAAAATACATTGCTTGTTGGGACACTGGTTGGCATGGATGCTCGCGTCGGCTCTATGGGTAAACCGACACCAGGCAATACAGTCGAAATTATTGATGATTTTGGAAATCCTGTTGCTGATGGCGTGGTTGGAGATATTGCCGTTCATCGTCAAACCCCAGCACTGTTTAAAAAGTATTTCAAGGACCCAGAACGCACTAGCATGCAATTCCGTGGAGATTGGTATATTACCGGTGACCGAGCATATAAAGATGCAGATGGCTATTTTTGGTTTGAGGGACGTGGTGATGATGTCATTATTTCGTCAGGCTATACAATTGGGCCATTTGAAGTGGAAGATGCCTTAATGAAGCATCCTACTGTTAAAGAAGCTGCTGTTGTGGCAAGCCCTGATGAAGTAAGAGGAAATATTGTGAAAGCCTTTATCGTCTTGCGTGAAGGAGTGACAGGTGATGATACGCTTATTCAAAAGCTACAAAACCATGTGAAGCTGATGACAGCACCTTATAAATATCCACGGGCAATTGAATTTGTTGAAGCATTACCAAAGACTGCATCTGGAAAAATCCGTCGTGTCGAATTACGACAACAAGAAAAAGCCCATTACACACACCAATAATTATTTCCTAGGAAATAATGTCGAAAAATCAAAGTTCATGCTTTATGATGAACTTTTGATTTTTTTTGTACATCCCTATTTCGTTTATGGCAAAATAATAAATGTGGGAAAAACTTTTACATAAAAATCACTTAAAAGTGAAACGTTTTCGACATTTAGACGTATAACGTGAAGAGGAGGCGATTAGATGAATACAAAAAGGTGGATAGCCTTAGCAGTTGCAGCTGTATTATTAGTGTTTTCATTAGGACTTAACACAATTATGGCGATTTTTAAATCAGATTTCTTTAGTAATTTTGATAGCGTGATGGCTGGCAAAAATTTAGATGTATACGAAACGATTATTGAAGGTGAAGATCATACTAAACGTATCGCATATTTGAAAGTGGATGGGACGATTCAAGATGTTGGATCGAATACATTATGGCAATCCATTGCTTACGATCACCAGTTTTTCTTAAATCAATTGGATAATATTTTAGCTGATGATACAGTACAGGGGATTGTACTAAGTGTGAATACTCCAGGTGGTGGAGTAAAGGAATCGGCAGAAATTTATAAGAAATTGTTAGAAATTAAAGAAGAGCGTCAAATTCCTATCTACGTGTCGATGGATTCTATGGCAGCGTCGGGTGGTTACTACATTTCAGCACCAGCAGATAAAATATATGCACATCGTGATACAATAACAGGTTCTATTGGTGTCATTATGCAATCTATTAATTATCAAGAATTAGCCGAAAAAGTTGGCGTGAAATTTGAAACGTTTAAATCAGGGCAACATAAAGATATGCTAAGCCCTACGCGTGAAATTACTGCAGAAGAACGTGCTATGATGCAAGATATGATTAATGAATCTTATGAAGAGTTCGTTGATATTGTTGAAAAAGGACGAAATATGTCTGAAGCGGATGTAAAAAAGGTAGCTGATGGTCGAATTCTTGGCGGTACAAAGGCACTTGAAGCAGGCTTAATTGACGAAATTGGCGATGAGCAAGCGGCAATTGCAGCTTTACGACAAGATTTTGGATTAGAGGATGCAGTTCTTTTCGAATACTCGTATAATCAAGGAGGCTTACCGTCATTAATTGGCATGAAAGTAGGTTCACTATTTGGTCCTTCGGCTGAAGAAAAAATGTTGATGAAAATTATGACGGAATACAAGGCACCAAAAATGATGTATTTATATGGTGAATACTAAGGAGGGCATACCATGACAAACAATGATTTCGTTTTGCAAGGGACACCCTCGATAAGCCAAGAATTGCTAGATAAAACAGTGACGCCTACAGTGATGACAAACTATGAATTGAAGACCGCAGGATTTTGGGTACGTTTTTGGGCATTTGTCCTGGATGGATTAATTATTTCTGCAATAATAGGAATTGCTGTTAATCCAATATTTTACTTAATGGACTGGTCATTATCAGAATCAGTGTGGTATGCACCTATTTCAATTATTTCAGCTGTTCTTTATTATTGTTACTTTGTTTTGATGACGAAATTTTTCGGGCAAACTTTAGGGAAAATGGCATTGGGGTTACGTGTAGTATCGCTGAAACATGATAAACTCCAATGGTCAGATGTGCTGTTCAGAGAATGGATTGGTCGTTTAATCAGTAATATCTTTACGCCGCTGTATATTTTAGTTGCGATTTTACCTGACAATCAAGGTATACATGATTATTTTGCGGAGACTACGGTTGTTCATGAAAAAGTGTATATAGTAAAAGAAACTGTGCAAGCAACAGTACAAACGCCAGCAACTATTCAGGAAACTGCTAAAGAGCCTGAAAAGTTGGAGGAGAAGCCTGAGGAATAATCAGCAGGCAAAACATCACTTTGAGTGACTTGACAAAGAGATGTAAATTTTTGATATGTAAAAATGTTAGATGATTACAGTCATCTAACATTTTTTTGTAATTATCTTTAAAAATGTGTGTGAACAGTGTAAATAGGAGTGGTAGCTGACAAGCCATCACAATAATTGCATGAAGATAAGTTGTCCTAGTTGCAATTATTTCCCTACATTTAGTAAGATTATGTACATATGATGATTAGGAGGCGTTAACATGGCACAAATTACATTTAAAAAGGGTCCAGTAACACTAATAGGTAACGAAGTAAAGGTTGGAGACCAAGCACCGGATTTCACAGTATTAGCAAATGATTTATCACCTGTTTCTTTAAAAGATTCAGAAGGTAAAATTCGCTTGTTTAGCGTAGTCCCATCATTAGATACAGGTGTATGTGATGCACAAACGCGCCGTTTTAATGAGGAAGCTGCAAATTTAGGCGATGATGTAGTAATTTATACAGTATCAGTTGACCTGCCATTTGCACAAAAACGTTGGTGCGGAGCTGCAGGAATTGATGCTGTTCAAACAGTTTCAGATCATCGCGACCTGTCATTTGGTGAAGCATATGGCGTATATATTAAAGAATTACGCCTTCTAGCACGTGCTGTTTTTGTGGTAGATGCAACTGGCAAAGTGACTTATGTCGAGTATGTACCTGAAGCTACAGATCATCCAAACTATGAAGCAGCAATTGCAGCAGTGAAAGCACTAGCATAATTTGCTTCTTTTAGGCTAAGATAATACTAGACAAAAGGGCTGTGACAGGTTTTGTCAAGGCTCTTTTCTGCGTGAAAGGAAGTTGTGTATGGAAAAAATTGAAAAACTATTTGGGATGCTGAATGAGCATGCAGAAAAAATAGAAAAAGAGCAAGATGCGACATTGCTTGAAGGTGTGCTTGATGGGCTAGAAGCATGGCTTGATGGAGAAGTAGATTTCTCCCAACAAGGAGCAACGAAAGAAGATGTGCGTAAATCTATTCAAATTGCGATTTTAAAAGGGATGCGTAAAGGTTCCCAGCCAAATCATCAAATGACGCCAGATACGCTTGGTTTATTAGTTGGTTATTTTGTTGAACAAATTTTTGCGGATCGATTAGAGAAAGAAAAGCTGACAATCATGGACCCAGCAGTGGGAACAGGTAATCTATTGTTAACAGTTATGAATTTACTTGATGGAAAATTAGAAGCATCAGGTGTGGAGGTAGATGAATTACTGATCCAATTAGCTGCAGCAACAGCAGATTTAACAGAGCAACCAGTTTCTTTATATCGCCAAGATGCGTTGCAAGACTTATTGGTGGATCCTGTAGATGCGATTGTTTGTGATTTACCAGTCGGATACTATCCGAATGAGGAAGTAGCACTAGATTATGAGCTTTGTGCTTCTGAAGGCATGAGCTATGCTCATCATTTATTTATTGAGCAGTCTATCAATTATACGAAAGACGGAGGCTATTTATTTTTCTTAGCGCCAACACATCTTTTTGAATCAGAACAGTCGAAACAACTGCATAAGTACATCCAAAAGCATGCTTGGATTCAAGCGATTATTCAATTGCCAGATACAATGTTTGCCAATAAAGCACTTGAAAAAAGTATTGTGATTTTACAAAAGCAAGGGGAAGCTTTTAAAGCCCCGAAAGAAGTATTATTGGCAAAAGTACCAAATATGCAAAATAAACAAGCGCTTGCACTGTTTTTTGAGAAAGTGAAGATGTGGCAAGAAGGAAAATAAAATAATAAAAAAGGTATCCGAATTAGGATACCTTTTTATGTATTGCGATTAAGCTTCTGGTGTACGGATAACAAGTACGTCACAATTTGCAGAACGTACGATTGCTTCAGATACTGAACCGATTAGGAAGCGTTCTACTGCATTTAAACCAGTAGCGCCACAGATAATTAAATCTGCATCAACGATTTTAGAAAGCTCTTTTGTAATAATATTTTTAGGAGATCCATACTCGATTACAAGGTTTACGTTTGTTAAGCCTTCTTCTTCAGCTTGTTTTTTGTAACCATTTAATAATTCTTCAGAGAAAGCTTGTGCACGCTCTGCAATGGAACGGTCATATGCTTCAATAGCAGCGAATGAACGTGTATCAATAACATTTACTAGGTTTAAAACAGCACCTTCGTTACGTTTAGCAACGTCGATTGATTTACGAAAAGCGTACTCTGCCTCTTTAGAACCGTCTACTGCAACTACAATGCTTTTATAATGATTAGCCATTTGTATTACCTCCCTATTTGTATAATGATATTATATCAAATGATTTTCTAAAGGAAATACTTTCCGAAGAAAATTTGTGAAAAAGTGAAGGCATTTACTGTACAATGACTCGTATATCTTTAATAGTCTTACTATTTGATATTTTATAAATATTGTAAATTTAATTAGTATTTGCTTTAATTAAAGCATTTTTTGCACATGTTTGGTAAGATGGAAATGCAAGGGGTGCATCATTTACGATGAAACGTATTTTGATGAAAATTGCTTAGTTCATAGGTTATGAAAGGGGATTGGAAATATGAAGATTGGTATTCCAAAGGAAATTAAAAACAACGAAAATCGCGTAGCAATGACACCAGCAGGAGTTGTATCCTTAACGCATGCTGGGCACGAAGTGTATATTGAAACAGGAGCTGGTATCGGTTCAAGTTTTACAGATGCAGATTACGTAGCAGCAGGTGCACATATCGTTGCATCGGCAAAAGAAGCGTGGGCTCAAGAAATGATTTTAAAAGTAAAAGAACCCGTAGCATCGGAATACGATTACTTTTATGAGGGACAAATCTTATTTACCTACTTGCACTTAGCGCCAGAGCGTGAATTAACGCAGGCATTAATAGATAAAAAAGTTGTAGGTATTGCCTATGAAACGGTTCAACTTGCAAATGGTTCACTACCTTTATTAACACCAATGAGTGAAGTAGCTGGTAAAATGGCAACACAAATTGGTGCGCAATATTTAGAGAAAAATCACGGTGGTAAAGGGATTTTACTAGGCGGTGTATCAGGTGTACAACGCGGTAAAGTAACAGTAATTGGTGGCGGAATCGCCGGAACAAACGCTGCGAAAATCGCAGTTGGTATGGGAGCAGACGTAACAGTTATTGATTTAAGTCCAGAACGTCTACGTCAATTAGAAGATATGTTTGGTCGCGATGTTCAAACATTAATGTCTAACCCGTATAATATTGCAGAATCTGTGAAACACTCAGATTTAGTTGTCGGTGCTGTTCTAATTCCTGGTGCAAAGGCTCCAAAGTTAGTTTCGGAAGAAATGATTCAATCGATGCAACCAGGTTCTGTTGTTGTGGATATTGCGATTGACCAAGGTGGAATTTTTGCGACATCTGATCGTGTTACAACACATGATGATCCAACGTATGTTAAACATGGGGTAGTCCACTATGCTGTTGCCAATATGCCAGGGGCTGTGCCACGTACTTCAACGATTGCTTTAACAAATAATACAATTCCATATGCGTTGCAAATTGCCAATAAAGGCTATAAGCAAGCATGTATTGACAATCCTGCATTGAAAAAAGGTGTGAATGCATTAGAGGGGCATATTACTTATAAAGCGGTAGCAGAAGCACAAGGCTTGCCATATGTGAATGTGGATGAATTAATCCAATAATAATGAATAACTAAAATTAATATATCCTGTGGTTGCTATTCGTTACGTATGAATACATCTGAACCATGAAATGCCAAAAGAAGGACAGAAATATCCATTTATATTGGATTAGCAATTCTTCCTTTTACAATAAATAAAAATATTGAAGCTAGCATTAGTTGTTGACGTAGGCGCTGACTCCTGCTCAGAACAAACATCATGTAAGACGCGGGCATTCCGAGCAGAAAGCATCGCCATAACGTACAACAAACGATAAAGAAAAAGTGTTAGATTGACTTTAGTCAATCTAACACTTTTTCTCTTTTGTGACTGTAAAAGAATCCAGAGAAACTGTGCTATCTTCTACATCGTATTTCCAACTGTAAAATACCTTGTCTTACAGTACGATTAAGTCTTTAGGGAATTTTGTTAATACTTCCACACCATCTTTTGTAACCACGACATCATCCTCAATACGGACACCTGTCACATCAGATTTGTAAACACCAGGTTCGATTGTGAATACCATGCCTTCTTTCATCATCATGTCATTTGTTCCTGTAATAGATGGGAATTCATGAACGGAAATGCCAAGCCCATGGCCAAGTCGATGTGTGAAATATTCACCAAATCCTGCGTCTGTAATAGTATCGCGCGCAATTTTATCTAAATCCATTGCACGTACGCCAGGCTTTACAGCTGCAATGGCATTGGTATTAGCCGCTAATACAGCATTATAGATTGCCTTTTGTGGAGCAGATGGTTCACCAAAAGCTACTGTACGTGTAATATCAGAGCAATAACCATCGTAAATTACCCCTAAATCAAATAACACCATATCGCCTTTTTCGATTTTACGTGAACCAGGTTTACCATGTGGTGAAGCCGATTTTGGTCCACTTAATACCATTGTTTCAAAGGACATTTTACAGCCTTTTTCTTGAATAGCACTTTCAATAGCAGTTAAAATCTCCATTTCAGTTTTACCTTCAGCAATTTCTTTGCAACCTACTTCAATCGCATAATCGGCAAGTTGAGCCGCTTTGCGTAACTTATTTAACTCATTTTCATCTTTAATCACACGCATTGCATTAATTTTTTCATCAAGGCGTACGAATTGAGCTTGTGGAAATGATTGTTGTAAAGCTTCTAAACGTTCTACGATAAGCTGTGCTTTTTCAATCGCAAATGTTGATGGATTTACATTGCGCTTATGAATCGCTTGTGCAAGAACATCCATAGCATTATCTGTATCTTGATGACCGATTACTTCATATGACCAGCCGGCAGCTTGTGCATCTGGAATTTCCATTTGTGGACAAATTAAAAAAGGTTCTGCTTCTTTAAAAATCATCACACCTAGTAATCGTTCGTGGGGATTACTTTTAAAACCTGATACGTAATAGACATTATCGGGAGTCGTTACGAATGCGGCATCAATTTGATTTTTTTGTAAATAGTTTTGGATTTCTTGTACTTTTGACATCATCCATTTCCTCCTCATATTGCACCTAGTTTTTTTCGATGTTAATTTAAAACATCATCTTTCAAGTGGCTTCATTTTTAGGTATAAGCAATGCAATGCTTACGTTTATTTGGAGCACCCGCAGCGCGGTTATAACAAAAAATGATTTAGCACGATGGTTCTTTTCTCGGCATATACATGTCAAAGGAAAAGCTAGCACTATAGCACTTTTCATATCCTGTACAAGCATATCAAAAAAAGGGAAAAAGCGCATGGATAGCGAATTAAAAGATGGAGCAAATATTATGGTATTGGGAGGAACGTTTTTATGCAAATTAGTTATCATGGTCATTCTGTCGTTAAAATTCAGACAAATGATAAAACAATTTTAATTGACCCTTTCATTAATGGAAATAGCCAAACCGATTTGAAGGTTACAGATGAGGCGCCGGATATTATTTTACTTACACATGGGCATAATGATCATGTAGGGGATACGGTGGAACTTGCTAAGAAAAAGGACGCGCTAGTTATTGCACCAAATGAATTAGCAAACTGGATTTCATGGCAGGGTGTGAAAGCGCATCCAATGCATATTGGTGGAGCAAAACAGTTCGATTTTGGGAAGGTGAAGTTTACACAGGCTTTCCACGGCTCCTCTTATATAACAGAAAACAATGAAATCATTTACATGGGAATGCCTGCCGGCGTGCTATTATTTATCGAGGGATTAACGATTTATCATGCGGGGGATACAGCACTATTTAGCGATATGAAATTAATTGGTGAACGTCATCCAATTGATATAGCGTTTATACCAATTGGAGATAACTTTACGATGGGTCCTGAAGATGCTGCATGTGCTGTAGAATTTTTAAAACCAAAAATTGTTGTACCGATACATTATAATACATTTCCTCCGATTGAGCAGGATCCGCAAATTTTTGCAAATTTAGTGCAAAATGCAGAGGTTCAAATTTTAAAAGCTGGTGAAAAAGTAAACTGTTCCTAATCATTTAAGGTGCTGTACTATAATAATTGACACCACGTGCGTAGTTGAAATAATAGGAAACGTTAAACATTTTACACCTTTATACTCAATATTTTCGCAAAAAATATGGTACACTAAGAACAGAATTCATTGCTTGAGAAATAGGTGATATTTTGTCAACAAAACATGAGAAGATTTTACAATACATCGAGTCACTACCCGTGGGCGATAAAATTTCAGTACGACAAATTGCAAAAGAAATGCAAGTTAGTGAGGGAACGGCTTACCGCGCTATAAAAGAAGCGGAAAATCGTCGCTTAGTAAGTTCTATTGAGCGTGTCGGAACAATTCGTATTGAAAAGAAAAAGAAAGAAAACATCGAACGGTTAACATTTGCCGAAATTGTTAATATTGTAGATGGCCAAGTATTAGGTGGTAAAACAGGTCTACATAAAACATTAACAAAATTTGTAATAGGTGCGATGCAATTAGAAGATATGATGCGTTATACAGATGCTGGTAGCTTACTTATCGTCGGAAACCGTATAAAAGCGCACGAAAATGCGCTACGTGCAGGTGCTGCTGTATTAATTACCGGTGGCTTTGACACAACAGATGACAATAAGCAACTTGCCGATGCACTGGATTTACCGATTATTTCTACTAGCTACGATACTTTTACTGTTGCCACGATGATTAACCGTGCTATTTATGACCAGTTAATTAAAAAAGATATTTTATTTATTGAGGATATCTATGTACCAATGGTTGAGACATCTGTGTTACGCAATGATGAAACGATTCATCATTTCCACAAGTTGAATGAGCGTACAACACATGGTGCATTCCCAGTAGTAACTGCCAACAATAAATTGGTCGGAATGATCACTGTTAAAGACGTTATTGGTAGGGAAGAAGACGAGCTGATTGAAAAGGTTATGACGAAAAATCCAATCGCTGGTTCAATGAAAATGAGCGTCGCGTCTGCAGGGCACCGCATGATTTGGGAAGGAATCGATTTACTACCAATTGTCAATGACGATAATGTTCTACAAGGTGTAATTAGTCGTCAAGATGTGCTGAAAGCATTGCAACTTGCACAAAGACAGCCTCAGCACGGTGAAACAATTGATGATTTAGTAAAGAATGAGATGAAAGTGCTAGGCGATGAAGATTTAATCGTTGAGTTTAAAGTGACACCGCAAATGACAAACCAATATGGGGCTATTTCTTACGGAGCATTTACAACTTTACTAGCCGAAGTTGGGTCATTTGCATTAAAGCGTCGAAAACGTGGCGATGCAGTGGCAGAAAACATGACGATTTATTTCATTAAGCCTGTTCAAATGGAGAGCACACTTACTGTTAAGCCCCGCATTTTAGATATGAGTCGGAAGTTTGTTAAGATGGACTTCGAAGTATTTAATGAGCAAATGCTTGTCGGTAAGGCAATGATGATGTTCCAGCTATTGGAGCGTT
This sequence comes from Lysinibacillus sp. C5.1, assembly GCF_016350185.1. Lineage (NCBI taxonomy): Bacteria > Bacillati > Bacillota > Bacilli > Caryophanales > Bacillaceae > Lysinibacillus > Lysinibacillus sp. C5.1. The sequence continues at coordinate 3,444,570 of NZ_CP066226.1, read as the reverse complement.
AAGTACACAAAAAGGGATGGCCTAGTGCAAATACTAGGTCATCCCTTTAATCGTTATGTTCAATGATATGTGCCCTGCAATTAGAAATTATCGGTTGATACGATATTCTTCATCCACAAATTGACCATAGTGGCGAGCTTTTTTAATATTTTCTACAATAACAAAGATGCCTAATATCACAAGAATTGCTACAATGATAAATGTAAACATTCCAGGGAATAAGTAAGCTTGGTTTAAAGAAAATGCAAGAATAAAGGAACCGAAGCCTATATTCGCCTTACTTTTGTACCAATTTTTAGCAATAGGTAATGGAGAACGGAACTGTTTTGTTTTAAAATAAAAATAAAAGACAAATGATATGATAATTGCGAAGACAAAAATTAAATTGAGCATAGTAAACCTCCTAGCATAACTAGACATTATTGTAACGATTATTGAAGAAAAATGCTAACGGTTATTACTATCATTTTGGGGGAAATCATTTTGAAAAGACAAATCATCGACACAATTACTGCATATGAGACAATCGTTATACATCGCCATGTGCGTCCGGATCCGGATGCGTACGGATCACAATTAGGGTTAAAAGAATTGATTTTAGCCAATTATCCTGATAAAAAAGTGTACGCTGTAGGCCAGCACGATACGTCTTTGTCGTTTTTAGCAGAGCCCGATCAAATTGCGGATGCTGTTTATGAAAATGCTTTAGTTATTGTGACAGATACAGCGAATACGGAGCGTATTGATGATCAACGCTATACAAAAGGTAAGATGGTTGTAAAAATTGATCATCATCCGAATGATGACCAATATGGAGATTTATTGTGGGTAGATACAACAGCAAGTTCGTGCAGTGAAATGATTTACGAGCTTTTTGAAACAGGTAAAGAAACATTGGATTGGCAACTATCGGATGCCTCTGCTAGATTATTATTTGCTGGAATTGTAGGAGATACAGGGCGTTTCCAATTCCCAAGTACGACCGTAAAAACATTTAGAGTGGCAGCAGAGCTCATTACATATCATTTTGATCGAAATCAAATTTTCGATGGGATGTATGAAATGGAACAAAAACTGTTAACTTTACAAGGTTATATTTATCAAAACTTCATAATGGATGAACATGGAGCGGCGTATGTTAAACTGACTAAGGAATTACTTGCAGAATTTAACGTTGTGCCATCAGAGGCATCTTTATTAGTCGGTTGTTTAGGCAGTGTAAAGGGAATTTGTGCTTGGGTTATTTTCATAGAAGAGGAGGACCAAATTCGAGTTCGTCTCCGTTCTAAAGGTCCGATTATTAACACATTAGCAAAAGAATTTAATGGTGGGGGACACCCTCTTGCTTCAGGGGCAACTGCCTATTCATGGCAAGAAGCAGAGCGTGTCACTGCACGTTTAAAAGAAATTTGTCAATCATATCATTCATAATTGAAAGGCGGGGATTCTTTTGACACATGTATATACACAAATGCATACGAGCGCGGATTTATTGCAAAGCACGATTCGGCTTGAACAATTGATCCCTTTTTTACAAGAGCAAAATACGCAGGCCTGTGCAATTGTCAATTCGAAATTGTACGGGCTTTTGCCTTTTTGTCAAGCGATGCAGCAAGCAAATATTCATGCGGTAATAGGGCTTACAATAAAGGTCCAGTGGGATGAAAAAACAATTCCGCTTGTGCTGTATGCGCAAACACAGGAAGGTTATCAGCATCTACTAAAGATTAGTAGTGCTGTTTCTATTCGACAAGACGAGGTATTGCCTTGGAAATGGCTTGAAGGCTATGCGGCAGGATGTATAGCGCTACTGTCGACGGTTGAAATAGCCGATAGAGCAGAGTGGCAAGCAATGACAAGTGCGCTACAGCAAGTGTTTGGAAAACGTCTATATGTAGGGATCGCAAGACCAGGAGGAATAAGAACAGACAATGAAGCGATGATTGCGCAGTGGTGTGAAGCCGAAAATATTGCCATTGTAGCCACGCAACGTTGCTATTTTTTACGACCAGAAGACCATTTTGCTTATGAAGTGGCTAGAGCAATCGATACAGGGGAAAAGCTTCAAAACACGATGCTTACAGCGCATTTAGAACACTATTTTGTACCAACAGAGGAACAGTGGAAAGGTTGGTTTGGAGATCGTTTAGAATGGCTTGAAGCAAGTGCCAGCATGCTTGCTAGCTGTGTTGCAAAAATTCCAGAAACGCATGTTCAAATGCCTACATTCCCTGTACAAGAGGGAGAAACAGCCGAAGACTTGCTTGTCAAAGAGGCATTTTTAGGCTTAGCTGCACGTTTGAAGGTGGCTGAGCTACCTGTAGCATATCGAGAGCGACTCCAATATGAGCTTGGAATCATCTGTTCAATGGGCTATGCTGATTATTTTTTAATTGTTGCAGATTTTATGCATTTTGCCAAAGAACAGCGTATTTTAACTGGGCCAGGTCGTGGATCTTCCGCAAGTTCACTCGTTGCTTTTAGTCTCTCTATAACACAGGTCGACCCACTCGCCTATGGTTTATTATTTGAACGCTTTTTAAATCCTGAGCGTGTTACACTGCCAGATATCGATATTGACTTTGTGGACAGTAAACGACATCAAGTCATTCAATACGTCGTACAAAAATATGGCAAGGCTAATGTTGCACAAATTATTACTTTTGGTACTTTGTCTGCGAAAGCAGTAGCAAGAGATGTGGCGCGTGTTTTTGGGTTTGAGGCTGAAGTGATGGAAAAAATATCGAAAATGATCCCCAATAAACCAGGGATGACTTTGCACAGAGCGGTGGCAGAATCACCAAACTTTCAAACTTGGTTAGCGGAAAATGAATACCATCAACGTTGGTATGAAGTGGCATTAAAACTAGAAGGCTTGCCGAGAAATTCTTCTACCCATGCAGCGGGTGTTGTGTTAGCACCGACACCTTTAGTGAATACAATTCCAATAGAAGATGGTCATGATGGTGTGTATATTACGCAGTGGCCGATGGGGGATGTGGAGGCGCGTGGGCTTGTAAAGATGGACTTTTTAGGGTTGCGCAATTTAACAATTTTAGAGCAAGTACGTTGGTCTATTTATAAAACTGGAGGGCCATGGATAGAATTTGACCTTATTCCAATGCATGACGAGCTGACGTTCCAGTTGCTTCAAAAGGGTGATACAGTTGGTATTTTTCAGCTAGAATCGGAAGGGATGAAACAAGCATTACGTGATATTCATCCAACCCATTTTTTGGATATTGTAGCTGTCAATGCACTTTACCGTCCAGGCCCAATGGAATTTATCCCTGTGTACGCTAGACGGAAAGCAGGCAAGGAACAAGTAACGATGCCCCATCCGTTGCTGGAACCAATTTTACGCGAAACATTTGGTGTTATTGTTTATCAGGAGCAAATCATGCACATTGCTGCAACGATGGCAGGTTTTACAATGGGGCAGGCGGATTTATTGCGTCGTGCGGTGAGTAAGAAAAATCGTGATATTTTAGACGAGCAACAAGCCGCCTTTGTCAATGGGGCATTGAACCAAGGTTTTGATCGACATATTGCAGAAGATGTCTATGCGCTAATTGTCCGCTTTGCAGACTATGGCTTCCCAAAAAGTCATGCTGTTGCCTATAGTGTCATCTCGTATCAAATGGCGTATTTAAAAGCACATTATCCGCAAAGTTTTTATGCTGCTTTATTAACAAATGCAACGGGAAATACGGAAAAAATTCAGCAACTTGTAGCGGAAGCGAAAGATAAAGGAATTCCATTTTATCCACCTTCGCTGTTGCACAGTACAAAATTCTTTTTAGTTGAAAAGGATGGAATTCGCTTTAGTTTATCCGGCGTTAAAGGTGTGCCGCACACGTTTATAGAGAAGGTAATGGCAGTACGCAAAACAAATCCAGCTGCTTTTCATAATTTATTTGATTTGGCAGTCGCTTTAAGTGCACAACATTTCAAACCGAAAGTAATGGAAACTTTAGTTTATGCAGGTGTGCTCGATTATCTAGGTAAGGATCGTGCGGTGCTCGTAGCTACTTTAGAGGCGGCGCTAATGCATGCAGAACTATTGCGTCCAACAGAAGATGTAGATATAGAAACGGCAACTGCGTTTACTTTTGGGAAACCAAAGTATATGCAAGCAGAAGCGATGCCCCAGAAGGAAAAACTCCAGCATGAAAAAGAAAGTCTAGGCTTTTATATATCAGCTCATCCTGTTTCAGAAGTAAGAAATTACTGGGCAGATGTGAATATTACATGTGCAGAACTGAAGCATGCACGTGAGGGAATGTATGTAAAAATGATTGGACTGATTGAAGAAGTAAAAAAAATCCGAACGAAAAAAGGAGAGCAGATGGCTTTTGTCCAACTTCAAGATGAGTTTGGTACAGTATCTGTGACATTATTCCCGCAAGTATTTCAACTCGTACAGGAAATGTTGCTGGAAGATGGGTTACTCTATATTGAAGGCACGCTGGAAAAACGTTTTGGGAAACCACAAGTGAAAGTAAAACATGCACAATCGACTGAAAAATTATGAAATTAAACAAGAATTTAGAAACTGCATAGCATCATATGCAGTTTTTTCTTTACTTTTCATCAGTTATTTTGTAAGATATAGTCAATGCTAAAAAGTGGTCAGACCACTTTTGATAACGGGAGTTAATCATATGGATAAACAAACCGAACAAAAAAAAGTGTTTTTAGAAATCGTTCAGCAATTGCGTCAACTGATTCGAATGGAAAAAATTCAAGCTGGAGAAAAGCTTCCTTCTGAACGTGTATTATCAGAAAGGTTAGGTGTTGGGCGATCCTCTGTAAGGGAGGCACTGCGCAGTTTAGAGTTACTTGGACTCATTGAGACACGTCATGGTGGGGGTACATTCCTTGCCTCAACACATAAGCATCAGCTTGTAGAAGTACTGTCGATGTTTATATTAGAAGATGAAAAATCAAAAAAAGATGTCGAATTAACGCGACAAATTCATGAAAAGGAAGCAATTCGCGTAATAAGTTGTACAGAGATTCTTCGTACACTACCTGTGTGGGACAGTTTTTTTGTGAAGCTGGAGATTGAAGGAACAGTCAATTGTCGCGATGTGTTACGAGAAATAATTATTACATCAGGCAATCGGCTTTCGCTGAAAATCTGGTTTCAACTTGCAGCTTATGACGGTGACCGTTTAAATCGAAACTCAACGGAAGATGAAAAACTTATCCTTCAAACAATGTTGAAATCGATGCAGCTTGGTTATGAAAAAGAAGCTTTACGAGCTTACGAGCAGTGGATGGGTACTGGTCAAACTTTTTAGACAACAAAGGGGGAGTCAAACATGGCAATACGCGACATATTTAGCGCAAATCGAAAAAAGAAACAGGATGGTCAAGAAAAGGCATTTCCAGAAGGACTCATGACAAAATGTCCAGAATGCCGCCATATCCAGTTAACAAAAGAATTAGAGAAGCATCACAAAGTATGCACGAAATGTGGTCACCATTTTAAAATGACGGCACAGGAGCGTGTAGCAGACTTTTTAGATGAAGGTTCGTTCGTTTCGATGGACGATCATTTACAAACAAGCAATCCACTAAATTTCCCTGCCTATGTAGAGAAAATTAATGCGGATCAACAAAAAACAGGCCTAAATGAAGCGGTATTGACAGGGTTAGGCACACTGGATGGGGAAGAGATCGTCGTTGCCATTATGGATTCGCATTTCCGTATGGGGTCAATGGGCTCTGTTGTTGGAGAAAAGATAACACGCGCTGTTGAAAAAGCAACAGCATTACGTGTACCATTTATTATTTTTACTGCAAGTGGTGGCGCACGAATGCAAGAAGGTGTTTTATCGTTAATGCAAATGGCAAAAACGAGTGTGGCGTTAAAACGTCATAGCGATCAAGGGCTATTATTTATTTCGATTTTAACGCACCCAACGACAGGCGGTGTTTCTGCAAGTTTTGCCTCAGTGGGGGATATTAATATTGCAGAACCTCAAGCACTAATCGGCTTTGCTGGTAGACGTGTAATTGAAGAAACAGTAAGAGAAAAACTACCAAATGATTTCCAAACAGCAGAATTTTTATTAGAACATGGTCAACTAGATGCCATCTTCCATCGCAAAGATTTACGTAAACAAGTGGCTGTGCTTGTAAAAATGCATACGAAGGGTGGCGTACAACATGTCTAAAAATTTAGCCTTTGAAGAACCAGTAGTACAATTACGTGAAAAAATTGATGAATTAAAAACGATTGCAGCCGATGCGGATGTAGATATGACTGGTGAGATTGAAAAGCTGGAAACACGTTTAACGCAATTAGAGCAATCAATCTATGCCAATATGAAGCCGTGGGATCGAGTGCAAGTGGCACGTCATCCAGAACGACCAACAACGTTACAATATATTGAAGCGATGTGCGAAAATTTTATTGAACTACATGGTGATCGTACGTTTGGTGATGATGCCGCGATACTTGGTGGGATTGCTCTTTTTGAAGGACAACCTGTCACTATCATCGGTCATCAACGTGGCAAGTCCACAAAAGAAAATATTCGCCGTAATTTCGGTATGCCACATCCAGAAGGTTATCGTAAGGCGTTACGCTTAATGAAACAAGCTGAAAAGTTTAATCGTCCAATCATTTGTTTTATTGATACAAAAGGTGCTTACCCAGGGAAAGCAGCAGAAGAACGTGGTCAAAGTGAAGCGATTGCTCGTAATCTAGTAGAAATGGCAGGGTTATCAGTACCAGTCATTAGCATTGTTATAGGAGAAGGCGGTAGTGGCGGTGCTTTAGCATTAGGTGTAGCAAACCGTGTATTCATGTTAGAGAACTCTACTTATTCGGTTATTTCTCCAGAAGGTGCGGCTTCAATTCTATGGCGTGATGGTAGTCTTGCAAAGCAAGCGGCTGAGGCAATGCGCATTACCGCACCTGATTTAAAAGAGCTTGGTGTTATTGATGGGATTATTCCTGAAATCACTGGCGGTGCTCATCGCAATGTAGCAAAGCAAGCTATGTATATAAAGGAATGTATTAGTGACACACTAAAAGCATTAAATTCTTTAAATGGTGAGCAACTAATTGAAGACCGCTATGAAAAATTTAAAAAAATTGGACAATATACAGAAGTGTAGACTAAACACATAACAAAGCGCTGACTAGCTAATCGTTAATTTATAACGAAGAATTTTTTAAAAATGTTAAATTTTAGATGCTTTGTGATGAGAAGAATGTGTGAAAGCGCATTCTTTTCATTTTTTATGTAAAAGTTATGTTTTTCTAACGTCAGAACCCTTACATAGTTTGTTTTTTCGTGTTAATGTGAATAATATTAGATAACACTGCAGGAGGTTGTTCGACAATGAAAAAAATTGCCGTATTAACAAGTGGTGGAGATGCACCTGGCATGAACGCAGCCATTCGAGCAGTCGTTCGTAAGGCAGCTTATCATGGACTAGATGTTGTTGGCATTAAGCATGGCTATGAAGGTTTAATTAAAGGATCTTTTGAGCTACTTGATTTAGGCTCTGTAGGTGGCATCATTCAAAGAGGGGGTACGAATTTATTTTCAGCTCGTTGCCCTGAATTTAAAGAAGATGCTGTCCAACAACAAGGTATTGCTAAAATGCGAGAAGCAGGTATCGAAGGTTTAGTTGTTATCGGGGGTGATGGTTCCTATCGAGGTGCTATGGACCTTGTGAAAAAAGGGTTCCCAGTTGTTGGTGTGCCTGGAACGATTGATAACGATGTTCCTGGAACAGAATATACAATTGGCTTTGATACTGCGCTTAATACAGTCGTTGAATCAATCGATAAAATTCGTGATACGGCGACTTCCCATGAAAACTCTTTTATTGTTGAAGTTATGGGGCGTGATGCCGGTGATATCGCATTATGGGCAGGGCTTGCAGCAGGTGCTGAAACCGTCTTAATTCCCGAGGAAGATTATGATTTAGACGACATCATATCGCGTCTAGAGCGTGGTGAAGCACGAGGGAAAAAGCATAGTATCATTATTGTAGCAGAGGGTGTAATGTCAGGAAGCGATTTGGCAAAACTACTAAAAGAAAAGACGGGGAAAGAGACGCGTGTTTCAGTTCTTGGTCATATTCAACGCGGTGGTTCTCCAACGGCACGTGATCGTGTCCTCGCAAGTCAATTTGGTGCACATGCAGTAGAATTATTAATGGAAGGTAAATCTGGTCGAGCTGTAGGCATACGCAACCATACAGTAATTGACTATGATATGCCAGAAGCTTTTGAAAAGCATCATGAGTCAGATGTAAGCTTGTATACTTTAATGAAAGAACTATCAATATAATTTGGCGTAAAACGGAGTGGGCAGAAAATGAGAAAAACAAAAATCGTATGTACAATTGGTCCAGCAAGTGAGTCACCGGAAATTTTAGAAAAACTAATTGAGGCAGGTATGAATGTAGCCCGCTTAAATTTTTCACATGGTTCACATGAAGAACATGAAGTGCGCATTAATTTAATTCGTGAAGTTGCAGATAAGTTAGGAAAACCAGTAGGGATTTTGCTCGACACAAAAGGACCTGAAATTCGCACACATAATATGCAAAATGGAGAACTGCATTTAACAGCAGGACAAGTAATCGATATTTCGATGACGGAAGTAGAAGGAACAGAGGCAAGCTTCTCTGTTACGTATGACCGACTAATCGAAGACGTAGAACAAAACTCCATTATTTTATTGGATGATGGGTTAATTCAATTACGTGTGTTAGCAACAGATACGGAAAAAGGGCTTATCCACACAATAGTAGAAAATGCTGGGGTCTTAAAAAATAAAAAAGGTGTTAACGTCCCTGGCGTTTCAGTGCAATTACCAGGTATTACTGAAAAAGATGCACAAGATATATTATTTGGTATTAAGCAAGGTGTCGATTTTATTGCCGCTTCATTCGTTCGTCGAGCGAAAGATGTATTAGAAATTCGTGAATTACTTGAGCAAAATGGTGGTAGTCATATTCAAATTATCCCGAAAATCGAGAACCAAGAAGGTGTCGATAATATTGACGAAATCATTTTAGTATCAGATGGATTAATGGTAGCACGTGGTGACCTTGGTGTAGAAATTCCAGCCGAAGAGGTACCTTTAGTTCAAAAGAAATTAATTCTAAAATGTAACCAAGTTGGTAAACCAGTTATTACAGCTACTCAAATGTTAGACTCAATGCAACGTAATCCTCGTCCAACACGTGCTGAAGCAAGTGACGTTGCGAACGCCATTATTGATGGAACGGATGCGATTATGCTATCTGGTGAAACAGCAGCAGGAATTTACCCAGTGGAATCTGTACAAACGATGAATAAAATTGCACAGCGCACTGAAAACTCATTGGATTATAAAGCAATCGTTTCGACACGTAGTCGTGAAAAAGAAGCGAATATGACAGAGGCTATTTCTCAGGCAGTAGCTTATACTTCGATAAACTTAGGCGTAAAAGCGGTATTGGCACCAACGGAAAGCGGAAATACAGCGAGAATGATTGCAAAATATCGTCCTGGTGTACCAATTGTTGCTGTTACGGGCTCTGCAAATACAGCCAATACACTAACGCTTGTATGGGGTGTCTATCCGGTAGTATGTCAACGTGTTACAACGACAGACGAAATTTTAGAGCTGGCAGTAGACGAAAGTTTAAAACATGGCTATGTTACGCATGGTGATGCAGTTGTTATTACGGCTGGAGTTCCTGTTGGTGAAGCAGGTACTACAAACTTAATGAAAGTTCACATTATTGGTGATTTACTGGCGCGTGGTCAAGGAATCGGCAAAGCATCAGTAATCGGTAAGACAGTTGTAGCAAAAAATGCAGCAGAAGCATTAGCATATGACACAGATGGCTGCATTTTAGTAACATTAGGTTCGGATCGCGATATGATGCCAGCGATTGAAAATTGCATCGGCCTTATTACAGAGGAAGGCGGACTGACTAGTCATGCTGCTGTTGTAGGGCTAAGCCTTGGTATCCCTGTAATCGTCGGCGTAAAAGAAGCAACAACATTAATTCGCCACGGTCAGGAAATAACAATGGATGCTGAAACAGGTGTTATTTATAAAGGACATGCAAGTGTACTTTAATAAATAATAACAAGGCTCTAGTAGGGGGAACCGTACTAGAGCCTTTTACATAACAAGTGAAAAATAGTATTTACATGTATTTGTTTTTTAGATGAAACTTATTGGGCTATAATAACGTATAGAAGGTATAGCTTTTTCAATAGAAAGGAGAAAAATATGAAAAAATTTTTTCTTAGTTTTGTTGTATATGCATTAGCCGAACTGGCGTTATTAATAGTTATTGGTCAAAATATTGGCGTTTTCAATACATTATTACTTGTTGTCGCAACGACAATTATTGGTATTTATATAGCGAAAAATAAAGGTATTAATTCCGTGAAAAACGTAAAACATATGGTAGCACGAGGAGAAGCTCCGGGACCTGCATTAGTCGATGCCATGTTGAATTTTAGTGGCGGTATACTTTTAGCACTACCAGGTTTTATAACAGATGTTATCGGGTTGTTATTGCTGTTACCAATAACACGAAAATTATTCCAACCGCTCGTATTTTACTGGATGCGTAAAAAAATGAAAAAAGGACAATTTATCATTGTTCAAAAATAGATTTTTCTTTCAGCTTAACAGCTAAAAATAAAAATAATGGGCTTAGTAAAATACCATAAAAGCCGAATAATAAAATGGAGGCAGCACTGATGAAAAATGTGTGAAATGTTCGTAATTGCAGTGTATTCGACCAAAGCATAGATTCAGCTAGCTGCCTTGTAAGTTGGACAAACAAATACAATAGTAAAATGGCAACACATAAAAAGGTATTACCATTAAAATAAAAGTAAATGCTCATTGGGACAAGAAAAACACCAATGCCGAAAAAAGGTAGTACATCTGCAAAAGCAACAATAAATGCTTTCGTAATAGCTTGGTCAAATTGGAACATCATAAAGCCTGCACAAAGAATGAGCAGTGTAATCGTAAATAACTGAAATTCCACGAATACAAAGTAATGAAACAGTTGCATAACTTTGGAAAAATGAGATTGCCATTCATGTCTATATTTTTTCGGGACATATTGGAAAAACCAATAACGAGATTTCCTTGTTTCTAATAATGCAAAATAATATGCAACAAGAAAGATAAAAACTTCAATGACGTGCTTCATAAATATTTGAAATAAATTTGCTGTATAAACGACGATTGAATCAAAAATAGACAGTGATTTCTCCTGTAAAAACTGCATGAAAATGGATTCATATTCAGTGAATAATGGGAAGTTTTGGAGTGTATCTCGTATTTCTGGAAAGATGAGTATAATGCTGTTTATTGATATAATAATGAGGAGAACAATGCAAGAAAGTATCAATATTTCAACGATAATTGCAGCAATCCAATAAGCGATTTTACAGTACTTATGAAGAAAATTTATTATAGGATATGTGGTAAATGATAAAAATATAGCAAGAGACACAGGTAATACGAACCAAAGAATTACTAAATAGAAAATAAACCAGAAAATATTAATAGTTCTTTCGTATGAAAAATATTTAATATTCCTCATTTTTACAAAATCACCCCGATTCAAATGAAAAAATATTGTCAAAATATACAAAACACCCTCTTTAGTACGCATATATAGTCGCTCGTCCGACTTTTTCTTTATTTAAAGGATTTTCATTCACAAAGCTGTCAAAAATGATTATAATAGCAATGTAAGCGATTTACTTAATGGTTCATGTGAGCAAAAAACGTAAATGCTATGTTTGAAAAAGCGTTTACAATAAAAATTATTAGTATGAGGGAGCGATAATTTATGTCAGCAACAAAAGGTTTAGAAGGTATCGTAGCAGCGGAATCTAAAATCAGTTCAATTATCGATGACACACTTACATATGTTGGTTACAACATTGATGATTTAGCAGACAACGCATCATTTGAAGAGGTTATTTACCTACTATGGCACACTCGTTTACCTAAAGCGGACGAGCTTGCTGAGTTAAAACAACAATTAGCAGACAACATGTCTATTCCACAAGCAATTGTAGACCAATTCAAAACGTACCCACTTTCAACTGTACATCCAATGGCTGCACTTCGTACGGCAGTATCTTTACTTGGTGTATTCGATGAAGAAGCGGATGTGATGGATCCAGAAGCTAACTACCGTAAAGCTATCCGTCTACAAGCTAAAATTGCAACAGTTGTGACTGCATTTGCACGTGTACGTAAAGGCTTAGAGCCAATCCAACCAAAAGCAGAGCTTAGCTATGCAGCAAACTTCCTATATATGTTAAAAGGCGAAGAGCCAGCAGCAATCGAAGTAGAAGCGTTCGATAAAGCATTAGTATTACATGCTGACCACGAATTAAATGCCTCTACATTTACAGCACGTGTATGTGTAGCTACATTATCAGATGTTTATTCTGGCGTAACTGCAGCTATCGGTGCATTAAAAGGACCACTTCATGGCGGTGCAAATGAGCAAGTTATGAAGATGTTAACTGAAATTGGTTCACTTGAAAACGTTGAATCTTACATTCAAAATAAATTAGACAACAAAGAAAAAATCATGGGCTTCGGTCACCGCGTATACCGCAAAGGCGACCCACGTGCACCACACTTACGTGTAATGTCACAAAAGTTAACTGAACTAACTGGTAAACCAGAACTTTATCAAATGTCAGTTAAAATCCATGACATGATCGTTGAACAAAAGAAATTACCTGCTAACGTAGACTTCTTCTCTGCATCAGTGTACGATTCTTTAGGTATCGATCATGACTTATTCACACCAATTTTTGCAGTTTCACGTACTTCTGGTTGGGTAGCACATATTCTTGAACAATATGCTAACAACCGCCTAATCCGTCCACGTGCAGAGTATGTTGGACCAGGCATGCAAAAATATGTTCCAATCAGCGAGCGCTAATTTGGAATTTATGCTAGAATATTTGGGACTGTGTTACCTATAACACAGTCCTATGATTATGAATTTAGGAGGCAACATCAATGTCAAACAAAATTGTAGTTGAAAACGGCGTACTTAATGTACCAAACAACCCAGTAATCCCATTCATCGAAGGTGATGGAATCGGTCCAGATATTTGGGCAGCAGCATCTCGCGTAATTGACGCAGCTGTAGAAAAAGCTTATAACGGCGAAAAGAAAATCGAATGGTTAGAAGTTTTAGCTGGTGAAAAAGCATTCAACCAAACAGGTGAATGGTTACCACAAGATACTTTAGACAAAATTAACGAATACCTAATTGCAATCAAAGGTCCTCTTACTACACCAATCGGTGGTGGTATCCGCTCTCTAAACGTAGCATTACGTCAACAACTTGATTTATATGTTTGCTTACGTCCAGTACGTCACTTTGACGGAGTACCTTCTCCAGTTAAACGTCCAGAAGACGTTGATATGGTTATCTTCCGCGAAAACACAGAAGACATCTACGCAGGTATCGAATTCGAATCAGGCTCTGAACAAGCTCAAAAAATCATCAACTTCCTACAAACTGAATTTGGTGTTAACCAAATCCGTTTCCCAGAAACTTCAGGTATCGGTGTAAAACCTGTATCTAAAGAAGGTACTGAGCGTTTAGTACGTTCTGCTATCGAATATGCAATTAAACATAACCGTCCTTCTGTGACTTTAGTTCACAAAGGAAACATCATGAAATTCACTGAAGGTGGATTCAAAAAATGGGGTTATGAATTAGCTGAAACTGAATTTGCTGATCAAACATTCACTTGGAACCAATATGATGCAATCAAAGCTGACCAAGGTGAAGAAGCAGCAAACAAAGCACAAGCTGAAGCTTTAGCAGCTGGTAAAATCTTAGTAAAAGATTCAATCGCTGATATCTTCTTACAACAAATTTTAACTCGTCCAACTGAGTTTGATGTAGTAGCTACAATGAACTTAAATGGTGACTATATTTCTGATGCATTAGCTGCTCAAGTTGGTGGTATCGGTATCGCTCCAGGCGCGAACATTAACTACGTAACTGGTCACGCGATCTTCGAAGCTACTCACGGTACAGCTCCAAAATATGCTGGCTTAGATAAAGTTAACCCATCTTCAGTATTACTTTCAGGTGTATTAATGCTTGAACACTTAGGATGGCAAGAAGCGGCTGATCTAATCACTAAATCTGTAGAGAATACAATCTCTTCAAAAGTTGTAACTTATGACTTCGCTCGTTTAATGGACGGCGCTACAGAAGTGAAATGTTCAGAATTCGCTAACGAACTAATTAAAAACCTATAATTTTTACGAAATAGCGTAAAAATGATCACTGTAACAATCCGGAATGTGTCAACAGACGTTTGTTTCATGTAAAATTGGTTTGCTACAGTAATATTAGTACCTGGTTTAATCGAGGGAGAGAGAATTTATTCTCCTCCCTTTTTTAGCATATATCCTAAAATAAAAGGAGCGTATTCAAATGACTTTGAAACGTAAAAAAATCTCAGTAATCGGTGGCGGATTCACCGGCGCAACTGCAGCTTTTTTAGCAGCACAAAAAGAACTTGGCGATGTTGTATTAGTCGATATCCCACAAGCTGAAAATCCAACAAAGGGTAAAGCTTTAGATATGTGGGAAGCTGCGCCAATACAAGGTTTTGATTCTTTTGTAAAAGGTACTTCTAACTATGCAGATACTGCTGATTCTGATGTAGTCATCATTACTGCAGGTGTCGCACGTAAACCTGGCATGAGCCGTGACGACTTAGTTCAAATCAACCAAGGCGTTATGAAAACTGTTTCAAAAGAAATCGCTGCTCATTCACCAAACGCAACCATTCTCGTATTGACAAATCCTGTTGATGCGATGACTTACACAGTATTTAAAGAAACGGGCTTTCCAAAAAACCGTGTAATCGGACAATCAGGTGTACTTGATACCGCTCGATTCTGTGCTTTTGTAGCTGAAGAGCTAAACATCTCTGTAAAAGACATTACTGGTTTTGTATTAGGTGGTCATGGTGATACAATGGTACCACTTACTCGTTATTCTTTTGCTGGTGGTATTCCTTTAGAAACTTTAATCGCTCCAGAACGTTTAGCAGCAATTGTAGATCGCACGCGCAATGGTGGTGCAGAAATCGTCAACTTACTTGGTAACGGTTCCGCATACTATGCTCCAGCAGCTGCACTTGTTGAAATGGCTGAAGCAATCATTAAAGATCAAAAGCGTATACTTCCATCTATCGCCTACCTAGAAGGTGAATATGGTTACAATGATATTTATTTAGGAGTACCAACATTACTTGGTGCAAACGGTATTGAAAAAATCTTTGAACTGGCATTAACGGATGAAGAAAAAGCTGCATTAGATAATTCTGCTGACGCTGTCAAAGCAGTTATGAAAGTTTTAGCTTAATCAAAGTTTATGAAATCGAGTAAGATTCATTCTTACTCGATTTTTTTATGCAGAAAAATATTAAAAAAAGCCACTTTTGTACTTTATACTATGCCTAGTTATAAAATGGTTATTCTGCTTTTCGTTGTACTTTTAGAATAAAATTGATACTATGAAGGTAGTATGATAGAAAAGGGGTTGGCGTATCTTTGCTTCAAAAGAACAGTAAGCTTGGTCTCACTATTGATGAAATTACAGTTGGCGAGAAAATTCATATTACTGAAAAAATAGAAGATAAGGATTTATTGCTTTATTTAGGACTTACAAATGATAGTAATCCATTATATATTCAACATGAATATGCAGCGATGACGCCTTTTAAAAAGCCAATTGTACCAACTATTATGTTAAATGGCATAATTACGTCAGCTGTCTCAAAGTATATACCTGGACCAGGAGCGCGTATTATCGAACAACATTTAACGTATTTAGGACCACTCTATCATTATGAATTATTTGATACGTTTTTAGAGGTAACAGCAGTTAACAAAGTACAGAATACTATTACTGTATCTGTGCTCTCCTATAATGAACAAAAGCAGCTTGTAATTGAAGGTACATTGCTGGTGACACCACCACTGGCATTATAGCGAGCGTCTTAAGATTTGAAATGGGGGTTTCAAATCACTAACGGAGGCAATATACATGACAAAGACAATTTTAGTTGTAGAAGATGAGTTTTCTATTGCGACCTTATTAAAATATAATTTAGAACAGGCTGGCTATTTAGTTGAGACGGCAGCCGATGGTTTAGAAGGGCTAAATAGAGCCATGGAAATTCAGCCCGATTTAATCCTTTTGGACTTAATGCTTCCAAAGTTAGATGGTATGGAAGTTTGTAAGCAAATTCGTCAACAACGAATGAATACACCGATTATTATGTTAACAGCAAAAGATGATGAATTCGATAAAGTACTTGGTTTGGAATTAGGGGCTGACGATTATATGACAAAGCCTTTTAGTCCACGTGAAGTATTAGCACGTGTTAAAGCGGTTTTAAGACGCTTTACACAAAATGTTGTGATTGAGGATAAGGATGCATCTCAAGAAAAAATGTACGAATTTGGACAATTACGCGTATTTCCTGAGCGTTTTGAAGTATTTTTACAAGAGGAAGCACTAGAATTTACACCGAAAGAATTTGAGTTGCTTATTTATTTACTCGAAAACAAAAACCGTGTCTTAACGCGTGATCAGCTTTTAAGTGCTGTCTGGAAGTATGATTTTGCAGGCGATACTCGTATTGTAGATGTGCACATTAGTCACCTCCGCGATAAAATTGAAGAAAATAGTCGTAAACCGATGTTTATTAAAACAATTCGTGGTCTTGGCTATAAATTTGAGGAGCCGAAAACTTCATGAAATCAATGAGTAACCGCTTATTCTTGACATTCATGCTCTCACTCGGAACGATTCTAGCTGTCCTAATGATTGTTATAGGTCAGCTTTTTCCTGTTTATGTAGAACAATACAAAGAGCAGGCGAGCTCATCAAGTCAAGAAGCAATCGAAAAAGTACTAGAGGAACGTCAAATTACTTTATCTGAGGAAGATAAAAAAGCATTAGTTGCATCTCAAACAATCGAAATAAAGGACTCGCTCTTGTCATACGTGCGTGCCCGTCTGTATGGTGTTTTAGCAATATTATTTACGATTACGCTGCTATTAATAGCCGTTGTAAGTCGTTACATGATTGTGAATTTCACCGCACCGATTGATAATGTAACCGAAACGGCACTTGAATTAGCAAAAGGAAATTACCGTGCTCGTGCACACGAGAATGAGCAGGAACGCATGATGCCTCTTAGTCATTCCATCAATATTTTAGCGCGTAATTTACAGGATATTACGACGATTCGTGAAGTAGAAGAAGAAAGGCTAAAAACGTTAATTGAAAACATGGGCAGCTCACTTATGATGATTGGACGTGAGGGGAATATTTCAATCGTCAATCGCGTGTTTTTAGAGCGCTTTGGTATGCAACTTGAGGATGTACAAGGAAAAGTTTTTCGTACAATTGGCTTACCGAAAACGCTTGAGCAATTTATAGACCATGTATTTTTAACAGAAATGCCCTATCGCCAACAAATAAAAATGGAAGTACAGCAGGAGTTATATAATAAAGAAGTGTACGGTGCTCCTGTTATTGGCGACCACGGACGTTGGCTAGGCGTTGTCATTGTTATGCATGATATAACAGAGCTTGTACGCTTAGAGCAAATACGGAAAGACTTTGTAGCCAATGTATCACACGAACTGCGTACGCCGATTACATCCATTAAAGGCTTTTCTGAAACACTGCTTGATGGTGCATACAAGGATGAAAAGATGCTGCTGTCTTTTTTAGAAATTATGCATAAAGAGAGCAATCGTCTTCAAATGCTCATCCAAGATTTATTAGAGTTATCTAAAATCGAGCAACATGGTTTCACGGTAAATATTATGCCTATGGGCTTGCAGGATGTACTGATACGTGGAGCAGAATTAACAGGGCCACGACTCGATGAAAAAAATATGAGCTTTCATGTGGATATTGCTCGTGATGTGGAAGTAATGGGGGATGCAAATCGCGTTATTCAAATTGTAACGAATTTAATCACAAACGCCATCACCTATTCACCTGAAGATACAACCGTCACGATTCGCTTGAAGGAAAATGATATGTATGGAATTATTGAAATTGAAGATGAAGGTATAGGGATTGAAAAGCATGAAATTGCACGTGTCTTTGAACGTTTTTATCGTGTCGATCGTGCACGTAGTAGAAATTCGGGTGGAACCGGTTTAGGGCTAGCCATTGTTAAGCATTTAGTGGAGGCACATCATGGGCGAATTCAGGTAGAAAGTAAAGTAGGGGTTGGCACAAAAATGATTGTAATGATTCCTAAAAAATTAACAAATTCTTTACAATAATTATATGTAGGATTCAAAATAGAGGGCTATACTGTTTTATAGAAACCCCCTATTTTGTGAAGACGAAAATAATGAAGAAAAAATCTTGATAACTTGTATGAAGATTTTTATGGTTGCTACTTTAGCTTTCGCCACAGAAGAATCTATTTCCAAATTTATTTTGGGGATAGATTTTTTCTGTTTTACACGTAGTAGATTTAGGTGTAAAGTATAGTAGCATAAAAAATTGAGAGAAGGTTGACCATGAAAATCGTCAAAAGTTTCGTGCAAATTGGCTATCTTTATATAATATTATTTATTGGGAATAGCATTGCTCGTTTACTTCACTTGCCGATTCCCGGTAGTATAATTGGACTTATTTTATTATTTTTAATGTTACAGTTTCATCTTATTAAATTAGAATGGATTGAGTTAGGCGCAGGGTTATTACTTAGTGAATTGTTATTATTTTTCATACCTTCCGCGATAGGTATCATTGATTATGATGCATTATTCGGTATACAAGGCGTGAAAGTAATACTTGTTATTTCAGTCAGTGCATTTGTAGTAATGTTAGTGACAGGTTATACTGCGCAGTGGTTAGAGAGAAAGAAGGGTGATGCTGCATGAACATAGTGATTGCTGTCATCAGTTTATTAGGGACCATTGCGATTTTTTATGCTTGCAAAGCGCTCTATCAAAAGTTTCGTAAAGAATGGCTTACGCCAATTTTGATTAGCCCGTTAGTTATTATTTTATTGTTGCTAGTAACTGGTACATCCTATGAATCTTATAATGCAGGGGCTGATATTTTATCGAATTTATTAGGGCCTGCAACCGTTGCATTTGCTGTACCGATTTATAAAAATTTTGATCTATTAAAAAAACATGCATTTGAAATTGTCCTTAGCATTGCAATCGGATCAGCCGTTGCAATCGCTTCTTCCTTTATTATAGCGTTAGTAGTTGGGCTAAATGATGAGCTAGTTCATAGCTTAGTGCCACGGTCTGTCACAACGCCTATTGCGATGGATATTTCCAATATGATAGGTGGTTCACCTACGCTTACTGCGGTTTTTGTTATGACAACGGGTATTTTAGCTAGCCTACTTGCACCAATCGTGATGCGGATATGTCGTTTCCAAAAGCCATCTGCAAGAGGGTTAATGCTTGGCATGGGTGCGCATGGAACGGGTACGTCAAAAGCATTTGAATTAGGGGAACTAGAAGGTACTTTTGCTAGTTTAGCGATGATTGTAGCTGCCCTAATAAGCATCGTGTTGTCAGCTACATTTTTCCCAGTGTTAGAACATTTCGTTATGAATATCCTGTTACCTTCACGGTGACGGGATATTTTTTTTGTAATTGTATGTGTGCCAGTCACTCAAACAATTTATCTAATTTTACTTTATGAAATTATTTTGAATCTTTTTATGAAATATCCCGTATACAATAGTACTAAGCATAAGGGAGGAACAGACATGAGTGTGAAAAGGACACTAATGATGGTAGGGCTTGGGATTTTCGGCATTGTAGCACTAATCGCTGTATTTACTTCATGGTACACAGTCGATGAATCGGAGCAAGCAGTTGTCATCACGTTTGGCCGTGCTGATGAAACGGTAACAAATCCAGGTTTACATTTTAAATTGCCTTGGCCTGTACAATCCGTCGAGATTTTGTCAAGAGAAACATTTAGTTTACAGTTTGGCTATAAGCAAAATAAAGAAGGTGAATTGGAAGCTTATGATGCTGAAACGAAAATGATTACAGGTGATGAATATATTGTTTTAACAGATCTTGTAGTGCAATGGAAAATTACAGATCCTAGCAAATACTTATTTAATGCACAAAATCCAGAAGAAATATTACATAGCGCTACATCAAGCGCCATTCGCTCAATCATTGGTAGTTCAACAATTGATGCTGCGTTAACAGATGGAAAAGCAGATATTGAAGCCGAAACAAGAGAATTGCTTGTTTCACTTATAGATAAATATGATATTGGGATTGGCGTATTAGGTGTCAAATTACAGGATGTAGAATTACCGAATGCGGAAGTACGTGCGGCATTTACTGCAGTAACAGATGCACGCGAGATGAAAAATACAAAAACGAATGAAGCGCAAAAATATAAAAACCAACGCATTAGTGAAGCGAAGGGTGAAAAAGATGCCATCATTTCAAAAGCAAATGGTGCGAAAACAGCTCGTATTGAGCAAGCTCATGGGGATGTCGCAGTCTTTAATAAAATGTATGAACAATATAAAGGTAACCAACAAATTACGCGAGAACGTTTAATTTTAGAAACGCTCGAAAATGTTCTTCCGAAGGCACAAATTTATATTATGAATGATGATGGTAGTACGATGAAGTATTTGCCATTACAAGCATTACAACCAACAGCACAACAGGAGCCAAAAGAACAGCAGGCACCAACAGATAAAAAAGAAGGGAGCGGTAATTAATGGACCAGAAAAATAAAGATCTTGAAAAATTTCTAAATTTTTTATCAGGGAAATCAAAAAATACTGCTCCAAGTGATGGAGACAATGTTATTAAGATGTCAAAAAAGGGTCCGTTGAATCCTAAAAAATACATTTCTCTTGTTGTCACATTAACTGTTGTTTTTGCTATTGCCATTATTCTTTTTGCTAATGTATATATCGTAAAAGAATCTGAATATGCTGTTGTTCGACAATTTGGGGAAGTAGTAAAATTTGAACGTGATCCAGGGCTTAAAATGAAAGTACCATTTATTCAAAGTGTAACAACGCTACCCAAAAATCAAATGACCTATAATATTTCAGAGGAAGAGATTAATACAAAGGACAAAAAACGTATCATTATTGATAATTATGCAGTATGGCGCATTACAGACCCGAAAGCACTAATCTCCAATGCGGGTACGCTGACGAAGGCAGAATCTAGAATGGAGGAGTTTATTTATTCTGTCATTCGAACAGAGCTTGGTCAACTTAAATACGATGAAATCATTAATGATGAAAATTCCTCTCGAGGTAGTTTAAATGATCGTGTAACAGCACGTGTGAATGAATTATTGCTAAACGATAAATACGGAATTGAAGTAGTAGATGTACGTATCCGTCGAACGGATTTGCCAGCAGAAAATGAGCAGTCTGTATTTACGCGTATGGTTTCAGAACGACAATCAACTGCACAACTATATTTATCAGAAGGTGATGCGGATAAACGCCGTATCGAAGCACAAACAGATAGAGAAGTGCAAGAAATGCTAGCAACAGCCAATAAAGAAGCAGCATTGATACAAGCGGAAGGAGAAGCGGAGGCAGCGAAAATTTACAATAGCTCCTTCTCTAAAGACCCGGAATTTTATTCGCTCTACCGTACGTTAGAATCGTACAAGAAAACAGTTGGTGAGGATACGGTGATTATCTTGCCGTCTACTTCACCGTATGCAAAAGTGTTATCAGGCTATATAAAGTAATACTGGAATCCTTGCAGGGGTTAATAAAGAATATACTAAATATAATAGATAGTACTAGTTGTTAGGAGCTAAGCGGTGACTTCTGCTCAGAACGCACACAGTGTAAGACGCGGGCATTCCGCGCGTTAGCGAGGGTTGCGGCTTACTGTGCTGAGCGGAAAGTACCGCTGAAGTGGACAATAACGGCGCAGCAAAAAAGTGTTAGATTGACGACAATCAATCTAACACTTTTTCTCTTTTGACCTTGTAGTAATGCTAGTATCCAAACTATGAAATTAATTCTAACAAATAATTGGTTGTGTTATAGACTGCTATTTTCTGATAAAATGATGTTGTTTAGAAATGATAGATGGGGGTAATAGCTGTGAAACTAACCATTAGCACGTGGCTCCAAAACTTAGGGATTGCTTGTAGCATCGCATCGTTTTTTACACTTTTCTTTCGTATATCTGATTTTGCTTGGATGACGAACAGTGTTTATCATATACCGGTATTTTTTGTTATTTTATTTTTATTAGGATTAGTCATTGCAGAGGATGTACGCAAAGCTTCTAAAAAAATATTTTGGTACGAGAAACGGCAAGAGAAACGCCCAATTTGGCAGGTGGGCATTGGTTTTATTTTCTTCCTCGCGCAAATCGGCGTAGTCATGGTGTTTAGTGCAGGACTAACACAGTTAAAACTAGGCGGTATGCCGCTATTTTTTGTTATTGCTTTTATGAATGCTTTCATGATGACCGTTATTTATGAGGAAATTTTCTTTCGTAAAGAAAGAGCTAAAAATGTTAGTCAATAAGAGTAGAGTCGATTGCATGTGCAATTGACTTTTTTTATGGATTTAACGGAAAATACCATGGAATGTTGCGTGATTTTAATTTTTCAACTGATCTGCGTCCCTATGATTGGTAAAAAGTCTGTTTTCCCGATAAAGTAGAGGAAAGAGGCATTTTCAAACATACGTTTTCGTTTTACAATGAAAAGAACGACGACTTCAGGAGGAAATAAGATGACTAAGAATAAATTACTATTACTAGACGGTAATAGTTTAGCTTACCGCGCTTTTTTTGCATTGCCACTGCTGACAAATGATAGCGGTATTCATACCAATGCAGTGTACGGCTTTACAACGATGTTGCAACGAATTTTGGAGGAAGAACAACCGACGAAGATGCTCGTTGCTTTCGATGCAGGTAAAACGACATTTCGTCACGATACATTTACGGAATATAAAGGTGGCCGTCAAAAAACGCCACCAGAACTTTCAGAGCAGTTTCCTTATATTCGCAAACTGATTGATGCTTATGGAATTAAACGCTATGAACTAGACATGTACGAAGCGGACGATATTATTGGCACATTGGCAAAAGAAGCAGCAGGACAAGATATGGAAGTAATTATCGTGTCAGGAGACCGTGACCTTACCCAGCTCGCAACGGATAAGGTAACAGTGTATATTACGAAAAAGGGCATTACGGAAATCGAAAAAAACACACCTGCATTTATCGAAGAAAAGTATGGCTTAACACCTCTTCAAATTATAGATATGAAAGGTTTAATGGGGGATGCCTCTGATAATATTCCTGGAGTACCTGGTGTTGGCGAAAAAACGGCTGTTAAATTGTTAAAAGAGCATGGCTCAGTTGAGGCACTGTATGAAGCAATGGATACGTTAAAGGCTTCCAAGATGAAAGAAAAGCTTGTTGCCAATGAAGAGCAGGCATTAATGAGTAAAAAGCTTGCTACAATTTTTACTGAAGCACCGATTGATTTAACGTTAAATGACCTTGCTTATGGTGGACCTAACGAAGAAGAACTAATTAGTGTGTGGCAGGAGCTCGGCTTCAAATCGCTACTAGATAAAAGTAATTTTACTGTGGAAGAACACCAACAGGCACCATTTGCTTTTGACATTGTACAAGAAGTGAAGCCAGAGCACTTAAAGGACGTTATGGCGATACATGTAGAGTTAGAAGATGAGCATTATCATACTTGTCAGCCACTAGGTATTGCTTTAACGGATGGCACAGCTACGATTTATGTGCCATTTGAAGTGGCTTCTACATCTGATTTGCTAAATCGATGGTTAGAAGACGCTACGAAGATTAAATATATAACAGATACGAAGGCAGCACAGGCGGCTTTAAAGCGTGTAGGTATTCGTTTAGCAGGGGTGGAGTTTGACCTATTGCTTGCATCCTATATTAATAACCCTGCACTTAGCGGTGATGATGTGGCAACACTTGCAAAAGATTTAGGCTATCGAGAAGTACAAGCAAATGAGACGGTCTATGGTAAAGGAGCAAAACGTGCTATACCAGCAAGTGATGTACTAGCTGAACATGTTAGTCGTAAAGCGTTTGCTGTGTGGACATTACAACCTAAACTAGAGGCATTGTTAAAGGAAAATGAACAGTTTGAACTGTATAAAAACTTAGAACTACCACTTGCGTCGATTTTAAGTGAAATGGAAAGTGAAGGGATTACAGTAAATCGTGCCACACTTGAAACGATGGGGCAGGAGCTAAATAATAAATTAGTAGTGATTGAGCAGGAAATTTATGCGGAAGCGGGCGAAGCATTCAATATAAATTCACCAAAGCAATTAGGCGTTATCCTTTTTGACAAGCTAGGTTTACCAGTGATTAAAAAAACGAAAACAGGTTATTCCACAGCAGCAGATGTGTTGGAAAAATTAAAGCCAGAGCATGCCATTATCGAGCATATTTTACTGTACCGTCAGCTCGGTAAGTTACAATCAACGTATATTGAAGGCTTGCTAAAAGAAATTCATAAAGAAGACGGAAAAGTACACACACGCTTCCAACAGGCATTGACGTCAACAGGTCGACTAAGCTCAACGGACCCTAACCTACAAAACATTCCAATTCGTTTAGAGGAAGGGCGAAAAATTCGTCAGGCATTTGTGCCATCACAAGAAGATTGGATTCTTTTCTCTGCGGATTACTCTCAAATTGAGTTGCGTGTACTTGCTCATATGTCAGAGGATAAAAACTTAGTGGAAGCTTTCCGTGAAGGCATGGATGTTCATACACGTACCGCGATGGATGTTTTCCATGTAACCGCAGAAGAAGTTGATAGCAACATGCGTAGAGCTGCCAAGGCAGTTAACTTCGGTATCGTGTATGGCATTAGTGATTATGGATTATCACAAAATTTAGATATCACACGTAAGGAAGCAGCCGTTTTTATTGAGAAATATTTTGCCAGCTTCCCTGGTGTAAAAAACTATATGGATGAGATTGTCCAAGATGCAAAATTTAATGGTTTTGTCACAACGTTATTGAATCGTCGTCGTTATTTACCAGATATCACGAGTTCGAATTTCAATCTACGAAGCTTTGCAGAGCGCACAGCGATGAATACGCCGATTCAAGGAAGCGCGGCAGATATTATTAAAAAAGCAATGATTGATATGGATGCTCGCTTGAAAAAGGAAAACATGCAAGCAAAACTTCTTTTACAGGTGCACGATGAATTAATTTTTGAAGCGCCTAGAGAAGAAATTGCCTTGCTCGAAAAAATTGTACCAGAGGTTATGGAAAATGCCATTGAGTTGATTGTTCCATTGAAAGTGGACTTCAACTATGGGGCAACTTGGTACGAAGCAAAGTAAGGAGGGGTAAAATGCCTGAATTACCAGAGGTAGAAGGTGTCGTGCAGGCATTAAAGCCGGAAGTTGAAGGTCGCACAATTAAGCAGGTTCAACTGTCAGAAATTGTCCGCTTTTCTTATGATGAAGGAAAGCAATGTATCGTTAAGCAAGCTGAGCCCGATGCATTTGAAATGGCATTATCTCAAATGACGATTACGAAGATTGAGCGCCGTGCTAAATATATATTTTTTCATTTGGTGAAAGAAGATGTGTCCTATGTATTAGTCAGTCATTTAGGCATGACAGGTGCATGGTTTATCGTCAACACGCCTGAAGAAATCAATGAAGAAAAATTTAAAAAGCATATCCATGCGACTTTTCAAATGGCAGATGGTGGCTATTTAATTTATTCAGATATTCGCCGTTTTGGTGAGTTGCGATTTTTAACGAAAATTGAAGATCATGCGCCACTGACAAAAATGGCGCCTGAACCGTTTGATGAGATAGCATGTGATTATTTTATAGCCAAATCCATGCTACCGAAATACGAGAAAAAGGCTGTTAAAGAAGTCATTATGGACGGACAAGTGATTTCGGGCTGTGGCAATATATATGCGACAGAAGCATTATTTGCTCAAAAAATTCACCCAGCCCGCAAAATGAACCGCATAAGTGAAAAACGAAAACGTGCACTTTTTGGGGCAATTGTTGACGTCCTGCGTCAAAGTATTGAAGCGGGAGGTTCAACGATTTCGGATTATCGTAATATTAATGGCGAGGCAGGAAGCATGCAAAATCGATTACAAATGTACGGTAAAAAGATATGCCCAGTGTGTGGAACAGGGACGAGTCAAATGACAATTGGTGGACGTACATCTGTATATTGTCCAAATTGTCAACATTAAAGGGGAATTTACTATGATTATCGGACTAACAGGAAGTATTGCAAGTGGTAAAAGCACAGTCGCCAAAATGATGACAGCGCTTGGATTACCGATTGTCGATGCAGATGTTGTAGCACGTGATGTTGTGGAACCAGGAACGGAGACGTTGGCACTTATTGTCCAAAATTTCGGTGCAGACATTTTACTTGAAGATGGCAACTTAAATCGTCCAAAGCTTGGTGATATTATTTTTCATGAGCCGGCGAAACGCAAAATTTTAAATGATATTATGCATCCTGCTATTCGTCAGGAAATGTTACGCCAACGCGATGCATATATAGAGGCTGGACAAAAGCATGTCGTGATGGATATTCCATTACTGTTTGAAAGTAAATTGGAGCATTTTGTAGAGCGAATACTTGTTGTTTCAGTTAGTGAAGAGGTGCAACTTCGGCGATTAATGGAGCGCAATCAATTATCAAAGGAAGATGCGCTAGCTCGTATGCATTCACAGTTACCCATGTCTGTGAAAGAAAAAAGTGCACATGCGGTGATTTACAACAATGAAAATTTACAACAAACAGAAGAGCAGTTAAAGAAAATTCTGACGCATTGGGGCGTACTTTAGTCAAAAAGCGCAACGTTAATTACTACACAGAGAAGCTCCAAAAAGGCATCGAGAGATTATTCTTGATGCCTTTGTTATTTTTCACCTTTTTGTACCACATCTTAGGCTAGTTGGCGTGCTCGCCCAGAGAAGAAATCAACCAGTTTGTAGCCAAAGGCATTCTAGGCACAGCAATTATTGCTGTGCATTTTTTTGTTTATAAGCGTAATAATAAGCATGAAGTACTGAATTTTTTTATTTCAAAAAAGGTGCTATTTTTCAGAAAATAAGAACTTTTTCATTATGGATATATAATGTTCATCTTTTTTAAAATTGTGTTATACTAATTAGCATAAAGTATATAATGAATATGAGTATGCACTCACAGGAGGATTTTATAATGACAGTATCAGTTGCTATTAACGGTTTCGGACGTATCGGACGTATGGTTTTCCGCCAAGCGATCGTACAGGAAGGTTTAAATATTGTTGCAATTAACGCAAGCTACCCAGCGGAAACGTTAGCACATTTGATTAAGTATGACACAAATCACGGAACATTCGAAGGTACGGTTGAACCAGCAGACGATGCTTTAATTGTAAATGGTAAACGTGTCCAAATTATTAGCGAACGTGATCCATTAAAATTACCATGGGCTACAATGGGCGTGGATATTGTAATTGAAGCAACTGGTAAATTCAATGATCGTGAGAAAGCAGCAATGCACCTTGAAGCAGGCGCAAAGAAAGTAATTTTAACAGCTCCAGGTAAAAACGAAGATGTTACAATTGTTTTAGGTGTAAATGATGAAAAGCTTGATGTTGAAAAACATGATGTTATTTCAAATGCTTCTTGTACAACAAACTGCTTAGCACCGGTTGCAAAAGTGTTAAATGATACTTTTGGTATCGAAAGCGGTTTAATGACAACAGTTCACGCATATACAAATGACCAAAAAAACTTAGATAACCCACATAAAGATTTACGTCGTGCGCGCGGTTGTGCACAATCGATTATTCCAACATCTACAGGTGCTGCAAAAGCATTAAAATTAGTGTTACCAGAATTAGAAGGCAAAATTCACGGTATGGCACTTCGCGTTCCAACACCAAACGTATCACTAGTTGACCTTGTTGTAGATTTAAATACAGATGTGACAGTTGATTCAGTTAATGCTGCATTTGTCAAAGCGGCAACAGAAGGGCCGATGAAAGGTATTTTAAACTTCTCAATTGAGCCGCTTGTATCTGCTGATTACAATACAACAACATACTCATCTACAGTTGATGGACTTTCAACAATGGTGATGGGTAACCGTAAAGTAAAAGTACTTGCTTGGTACGATAATGAGTGGGGCTATTCTGCACGTGTTGTAGACCTAGTGCAAAAAGTTGCAAAAGCGCTAGAAACAGTTAACGCATAATGAACGCTATTGGCACATTGAAATCTTATGGTTTCAATGTGCTTTTTTTTGCAAGTTAGGATGTAATGCAAATTGTTTGAGTGCCTGGCACCAAATGAACTTTTCTTATTTGTAGGAAATTTGTTATAATACAAATATCAAATTGTTGTGGAATCAGGAGAGTAAAAATATGAGATGTCCTTCTTGCCAATTTAACGGAACACGCGTAGTGGATTCGAGGCCAGTAGATGATAATAAAGAAATTCGTAGACGTCGTGAATGTGAGTCATGTGGCTTTCGTTTTACAACGTTTGAAAAAATTGAAGAAACACCGTTAGTCGTTGTGAAAAAAGAAGGCTCACGGGAAGAGTTTAGCCGCGAGAAGGTGCTGCGTGGTCTTATTCGTGCTTGTGAAAAACGTCCGGTTGCTTTAGATGTTTTAGAGGGACTTGTTCTATCTATTGAAAAAGACCTTCGCCGTATTGGGAACGCTGAGGTACGATCAGAGGATGTAGGAGAAATGGTGATGGATCGTTTGGCAAAAATTGATGAGGTGGCCTATGTTCGATTTGCCTCGGTTTATCGTCAGTTTAAGGATATCAATGTATTTATTGAGGAAATAAAAGAAATTATTCAACGTCAAACAGAGCAAAAATCTTAGGAAAAACAGAGAGGGTGAATGACGTTGATTCATTTGTATAAAGAATTGCAGCCCGCAGATACTTTTGACATTCGTCTACCTCATGCGCTTTCCACGATGGAACGTCAATTAGTAACATTATTTTATCAACCTCTAACGGGTGCTGAACCAATCAGTCTTTATTTAACACTATGGGCTGAAGCAGAGCAAATGCCAAAACAGCAAATGAATCATTATTATTTAATGAATGTGCTAGGACTACCAATCGGTAAAGTGTTCGAAGCACGTATTGCACTTGAAGCAATCGGTTTGTTACGTACTTGGAAAAAAGAAGAGGAAGAACAGCGAAGCTTTTTATATGAGCTTATGCGCCCGCTTGATGCAGATAGTTTTATGAAAGATCCTTTATTATCAATGTTTTTGTTTAGTAAAATCGGAGAGCAGGCGTATCGGAAATTGCGCCAACGTTTTATTCAGCCTATAAGGGGTACAGAATATAAAGATGTATCACGCGCCTTTATGGATGTTTTTAAACCGGTTAATACCAATATTCCTACCGATTTGCAGGGTGGCATTGATAGCAAAGAAAATGCACAAAAGGTCTACCCGTTTTATTTTGAGCAATTTGATTTTGAGTTGCTACAGGCAGGTTTATCTGACCAGTTAGTACCCGCAAATTTGCTGACGCTTGAAGTGCGGGAAACAATTGCCAAATTAGCATTCCTCTATCATTTAACGGCATTGGATATGCAAAAGGTTGTTATTTTAGCGCTTGATGATGAGTTAGGTATTTCACAAGAACGATTACGAAAAGCGGCAGCCGATTTTTATAAGCTTACTGTTTCAAAAGAGCCACCAAAGCTTGCCAAAGTATATACTCCACCGGTTGAGGAAGATGCTGTTCAAAAAACCAAAGATCAGGAGTTGCAACATTATTTAGAGTCAACACCTCCTGTCCAAGTGTTGCGAGATATTAATAACGGTAAAGAGCCATTGCAAACATCTGTACAATTAGCTGAGAGCTTAATCGTGCAACATGGGATGCCGGTAGGCGTGGTTAATGCACTACTTGAATATGTCATGCTATCTACGGATATGAAACTACCTAAAAAGTATGTGGAAACCATTGCCGATCACTGGGTGCGAAAAAACATTAAGACGGCGAAGGAAGCAATGGAACTTGCACGTCAAGAACATGATAAATATACAACGTGGAAAAATAAACCACAGGCACCAGCTAAAAATAATAATCAGTATGTCAAAGGACGAGCAAATAATCAGCGTAAGGAAAAAGTACCTGAATGGTTTTATAAACGCAATGAGCAACCAGACGAGAGCGCTTCGTCCAGTACAATGGATTTTGAAAAAGAGCGCCAAAAAATATTAGCAATGCTTGGAAAAAGCGATAAGTAAAGTAGGTGAACGGTAATCGAACCAATTAATAAAGCATTAAAAAGAGCTATTAATGTACCATCATTTCAAGAGCGATATGAGGCGATGAGGCGAGAGATTTTAGAACACCCTCGTGTGCAGGCCTTTTTAGCAGAACACGCAGATGAATTAAGCTACGATGCTGTTGAGCGCAATTTACCAAAGCTACATGAATTTATTAGTCAATCGACAGTGTGCTGTGGTTGTGATCATACAGCGCATTGCACCAATTATTTAAAAGGTTTTATTCCGACATTACGGGTTGTACGCAATACGGTTGAAATTGATTACGTGCGCTGTGAACAAAAGGTACGTGAGGATGAACGTCGGGATGTTGCCAATATGATTGCTAGTATGCATATGCCAAAAGATGTGTTACAAGCGACAATCCAAGATTTAATGATTGATGATGAATCACGTGTGCTTATCGCGCAACGGGCGGCACAATTTGTTAAGAAAACAGAGGAAACAGGGCAGTTGCCAACGAAAGGCTTTTATTTATATGGGAAGTTTGGTGTAGGGAAATCCTTTGTGCTTGGTGCACTTGCGAATGAACTGGCTTCCAAAAAAATCCGTTCAGTGGTCGTTTTCGTACCCGAATTTTTACGTGAAATGAAAAATGCAATCGGTGATAATACGCTAAATGAAAAAATAGATTATGTGAAAAAAGCGCCGGTATTAATGCTTGATGATTTAGGGGCAGAAACAATGTCAGCTTGGACACGCGATGAAATTTTAGGGACAATCTTCCATTATCGAATGGCAGAACAATTGCCAACATTCATTACCTCTAATTTTAACTATGATGAATTAGAGCATCACTTAGCGCAGTCTCAAAAAGGGGATATTGAGGTCGTAAAGGCTGGCCGTATTATGGAACGTGTGAGAGCTTTGACGGAGCCTATAGAAATGCGTGGCAAAAATCGACGTTTATAACATTGACAGTTGCATTTTATGACAATCGAGCGTATACTGTCTCATATACTATATAGCACAATGCAATGATGAGGACATGAATTTTGTGTAACGGCTTTTAGAGAGGGAAGTCATCGGCTGTAAGCTTCCTAGTTTGGACACATTATTTACTACCTACTGAGCAGCGAAAGGGCATATCTTTCGCCGGTCCCTAGCCCGTTAGCTAGCCTTGAGCTTCGTCTGATGATTTTATCGGAAGGAAGAAGGGTGGAACCACGAGCATACGCTTCGTCCCTTTTGTGAGGGACGGGGCTTTTTTGTTTTTCAGGGTTTTTTGTGCAAGCTTACGTTAACCATAAGATTCGCTGCTTCATCATGCATCACTAAATTTAACCAAACAAGGAGTGCAACAAAATGTCAGACATGATTAAATTAACGTTCCCAGATGGCGCTGTAAAGGAATTTGCAAAAGGTACATCTACTGATGATGTGGCATTATCTATTAGCCCAGGACTTCGTAAAAAAGCTTATGCAGGGAAAGTAAATGGAGAATTAGTAGACTTAAAAACACCAATTGAAGAAGATGCAACAATTGCCATTATTACACAAGATGATGAGGCAGCATTAGAAATTCTTCGTCACTCAACAGCCCATTTAACAGCACAAGCGATTAAACGCCTATTCCCTGAAGTAAAACTTGGTATTGGTCCGGTTATTGAAGGCGGCTTCTACTACGATATTGATGCACCAACACCAATTACTGCTGAAGATTTACCAGCAATCGAAAAAGAAATGAAAAAAATTATTGCTGAA
The DNA here is from genome assembly GCF_016350185.1 of Lysinibacillus sp. C5.1. Classification (NCBI taxonomy): domain Bacteria; kingdom Bacillati; phylum Bacillota; class Bacilli; order Caryophanales; family Bacillaceae; genus Lysinibacillus; species Lysinibacillus sp. C5.1. Next base: position 3,412,434 of record NZ_CP066226.1, on the reverse strand, counting down.
AATCTAGAAGTAGAGCGTAAAAACGTTAGCCGTGCAGAAGCACAAGCAATTTATGAAGAAATTGGCGACGAATATAAATTAGAATTACTTGAAGCGATTCCTGCTGATGAGCAAGTGTCTATTTACTACCAAGGGGAATTTTTCGACCTATGTCGCGGTATTCACGTACCATCAACAGGTAAACTACGTGAGTTCAAATTATTATCATTAGCAGGTGCTTATTGGAGAGGGAACTCTGATAACAAAATGCTACAACGTATTTACGGTACAGCTTTCTTCAAAAAAGAAGAATTAAAACACCATCTTCAAATGTTGGAAGAAGCAAAAGAACGTGACCACCGTAAAATCGGGAAAGAATTAGAATTATTCACTACTTCTCAAAAAGTAGGTCAAGGTTTACCACTTTGGTTACCAAATGGTGCAACAATCCGTCGTGTGATTGAACGTTATATCGTAGACAAAGAATTATCGCTTGGTTATAAACATGTCTATACACCAGTACTTGGTTCTAAAGAGCTTTACCAAACTTCTGGTCACTGGGATCATTACCAAGATTCCATTTTCCCACCAATGGAAATGGATAATGAGACATTAATTATGCGTCCGATGAACTGTCCGCACCATATGATGGTTTACAAAAACAGCATGCACTCTTATCGAAATTTACCATTACGTATTGCTGAACTTGGAACAATGCACCGTTATGAAATGTCGGGCGCTGTTTCAGGGTTACAACGTGTACGTGGGATGACGTTAAATGATGCACATATCTTTGTTCGTCCAGACCAAATTAAAGCAGAGTTCCAAAAAGTTGTGCAGTTAATTTTAGAAGTGTACAAAGACTTTGATTTAAAAGATTACTCCTTCCGTCTGTCTTACCGTGATCCAGCAGATACAGAGAAGTACTTTGATGACGATGCAATGTGGGAAAAAGCACAAAGCATGTTAAAAGAAGCAATGGATGAGCTTGGCTTAGATTACTTTGAAGCAGAGGGTGAAGCGGCGTTCTATGGCCCTAAACTTGACGTACAAGTAAAAACGGCCATTGGTAAAGAAGAAACGTTATCAACTGTACAATTAGACTTCTTATTACCAGAACGCTTTGACTTAACATATGTAGGTGAAGATGGTAAACCACATCGTCCAGTCGTTATTCACCGTGGTGTTGTGTCAACAATGGAACGTTTCGTTGCCTTCTTAATTGAGGAATATAAAGGGGCATTCCCAACTTGGTTAGCACCAGTACAAGTAGAAGTAATCCCAGTATCAAACGAAGCGCACTTCGACTATGCGAAACAAATCGAAGAGCAGTTGACAGCAGTTGGATTACGTGTTGAAATGGATGACCGTGAAGAAAAACTAGGGTACAAAATCCGTGAAGCTCAAATGAAAAAGATTCCTTACATGCTTGTTATTGGCGATAAAGAAGTTGAAGCTAACGGTGTAAACGTGCGTCGTTACGGCTCAAAAGATTCAGAAACAATTGCATTCGAAGACTTCTTAGCGAATATTAAAGCGGAAGTTGCACGTTTTTAATTGAATAAAGTACTTGATTATCTATAATTATTTGTACTATAATGACGTATAAACTGTAAGTGTATTACACATACTAATTATGAGATTGTAAAAATATTTGACAATCTAAATTGTACATGCTAATATAATTAAGGTTAATGAATACAAAGTTTGTGGTTGAAGTAGAGGCTGCCCGCTTCTCACCTGATACAACGCTTAGGCTGTGAACAGGTATGACACGTTGAATTGTTTTGCGTACATTTACGCATGCACATATAGCGGGCGGACATCTTCAAAAATGTCCGTCCTTTTTTTATGGACATGACAAGAGGATGTACCGTTCAACCGGGCAAGGCTTTGCCCAAACCATGTATTCGCGACAACTACTTGGAGGTGGATTACTATTAGCAAAGACATGTATGTAAACGAAGGCATTCGCGCACGTGAACTTCGATTAATCGATCACAATGGTGACCAGCTTGGTGTAAAGACACGTAACGAAGCGCTAGAAATCGCCACTCGTGTAAACTTGGATCTTGTCCTTGTGGCCCCTCAAGCCAAGCCGCCAGTCGCTCGTATCATGGACTATGGTAAATTTAAGTTTGAACAGCAAAAGAAAGACCGTGAAATTCGTAAAAATCAAAAAGTCATCGTGATGAAAGAGGTTCGCTTGAGCCCAACAATCGATGAACATGATTTCCAAACGAAGCTACGTAATGCGATTAAATTCCTTGAAAAAGGCGATAAAGTAAAATGCAGCCTACGTTTCAAAGGTCGTGCGATTACACACAAAGATATTGGTCAACGTGTGTTAGATCGTTTTGCTGAAGCTTGTGCTGAAGTATCTACGGTTGAACAAAAACCGAAGATGGAAGGCCGAAGCATGTTCTTAGTTCTTCAACCAAAGAACGAGAAATAATATTAGACGAACAGTTTAGGAGGAATTCGACATGCCAAAAATGAAAACTCACCGTGGAGCTGCGAAACGTTTCAAAAAAACGGGTTCAGGTAAATTAAAATATGACCGTGCTTACGGAAGCCACTTATTCGCAAACAAATCTACGAAACAAAAACGTCACCTACGTAAAGGTAAAGTTGTATCATCTGGTGACTTCAAACGCATCAAATCATTACTTGTTTACATGAAATGATTGACTACACAAAATAAACTAATATTCATTTTTTAATGAAAAGCAGGAGGTAATTCATATGCCACGCGTAAAAGGCGGAACAGTGACGCGCAAACGTCGTAAAAAAGTATTGAAATTAGCTAAAGGTTACTATGGTTCTAAACATACATTATATAAAGTTGCTAACCAAGCAGTAATGAAATCAGGTCAATATGCATACCGTGACCGTCGTCAGAAAAAACGTGATTTCCGTAAATTATGGATCACTCGTATCAACGCAGCTGCTCGCATGAACGGTCTTTCTTACAGCCGTTTAATGCACGGTTTAAAAGTTGCTGGTATCGAAGTTAACCGTAAAATGTTAGCTGACTTAGCTGTAACAGATGCTGCAGCATTCACACAATTAGCAGAAGCTGCTAAAAAAGCAGTAGCGAAATAAAAAAGAGCGACTAAGTCGCTCTTTTTTATTTCTGCCCCGAAAGCAAAGCGACAGGGGCAAAATAAATAAATTTCTGCCCCGAAAGCAAAGCGGCAGGGGCAAAATAAATAAATTTCTGCCCCGAAAGCAAAGCGGCAGGGGCAAAATAAATAAATTTCTGCCCCGAAAGCGGAAGCGACAGGGGCAAAATATAAATAAATTTCTGCCTCGAAAGCGGAAGCGGCAGAGGCAAAATAAGGTTTCAGCCTCGAAAGCAAAGCAACAGAGGCAAAAGATATTTGGCATTGAAGCGAAGCGACAAGTGCGAATAAATTAGTGTATAGTGAAGACTGGTGGGGTTATTTCATCAGTCTTTTTTACATAGGAGGTTGTTCTAATGGCTCAAGCTTTACTTGCCTATATGGCAATTGTTTCAGTTGTATTGCTTGTTATGATGGGCATGGATAAATCGCGCGCAAAAAAGCATGAGTGGCGCATTGCGGAACGTACGTTGTTTACCTTGGCAATTGCAGGAGGGGCTGTTGGTGGCGTATTAGGTATGTATTTATTCCGTCATAAAACACGCCATAACAGTTTTGCGTTTGGCTTTCCATTGATTGCAGCAATTCAAATTTTTATAATCGTGCAATTATGGAGTAGCTCATTATAAAAAACTTAAATTGTGTAGAATTGTGTGAGTGCCTGGCACATCCTCATGAAGAGGATGTGTCACGCATAAGTTGTTCAATGGGTTGCTTCCAGTTGATTTTAGCGTTAGGATAGTTAAATAAAATTTCTTGTTGGAGATATTCGAAGTCACTCCTTGTAAATCCTTGTAAAGTTGCAGTGTCGCGGGCACCAACGAAAATTGTAACGACCTCAAACGCATCTTCGGTCGTACCCAAGTATTTTTCACCTTCAAATAGCGCACCCTTAAAAGAAATAAAGAAATTCTTTCGAACATTTTTTACGTCATCATAAAAGTAATATTGGCCTTTTTCATAGGCTTCATCGAGTTTTCGTTTAGGATCGGTTATATATCGAATCGCTTTATAGAATACATAGATAATAAGCGCAATCACTGCAAGTCGAATAAGTAATGGTAACATTTAAAAAATTCCCCCTTGAAGAAAGGTTATTCCTACCTATACGATTGGGGGAGACATTTAGTTTCACTTTATACAAAAAAATTTTAGAAATTTAGGAGAAAAAAATGAACTTACAACAATTATTTACGATGCAAAAAGAACTTGATGATTTTATTGCAAAAACACAAAATATTGAACACGATGTCTTTAAAGAGAAAGGCTTGGCGTTAATGGTTGAGCTTGCGGAGCTTGCCAATGAAACACGTTGCTTTAAGTTTTGGAGTACGAAAGGACCATCAGCGCGCGAAGTAATTTTAGAGGAGTATGTGGATTCAATTCACTTTATTTTATCGCTAGGGCTACTTAAAGGCTATACGGCTATAGAAAAATGGCCAGTTGTGGAAGAGAAGCGTGATTTAACTGAGACATTTTTAATGACACAAAACTATATATTAACATTTATAAGCCATCCAACAGAGCATAGTTATGCAGCAATTTGGCAATGCTATGGGTTACTTGCATATAACCTCGGTTTTACATTTGAGGATGTTGTGTCAGCGTATATTGAAAAAAACGAAGAAAATTATAATCGCCAACGAAGTGGCTATTAATTTACTAGACTAAAAAGTAAAAAAAACATCAATTTTCAGACGACTCACTAGGAATATTTCGGTAAACGAAGTATAATAGAGGGGATACAAGATGTAGGAGGCAAAAGGATGACACAACTAGATTCAACTTTGCAAATGTTTAAAGATTTAACAGATGCGAACGGCATTGCAGGTAACGAGCGTGCACCACGCGAAGTTATGAAAAAATACATCGCACCATACGCAGATGCTGTAGAAACAGATCATTTAGGGAGCGTCATCGCTAAAAAAGTAGGCGATGAAAACGGCCCTAAAATTATGGTAGCAGGCCATTTAGATGAAGTAGGCTTTATGGTCACTCAAATCGATGATAAAGGATTCATCAAATTCCAAACAGTGGGTGGTTGGTGGAGCCAAGTAATGCTTGCGCAACGCGTGACAATTACAACACGCAAAGGTGAAGAAATTATTGGGGTAATCGGTTCTAAACCACCTCATATTTTACCAGCCGATGTACGTAACAAAGTGGTAGACATTAAAGATATGTTTATCGACGTGGGTGCTGCTTCTAAAGAAGAAGTACTTGAATGGGGAGTATGTCCTGGTGACATGGTAACACCTTATTTCGAATTCAATGTAATGAAAAATGAGAAGTATTTATTAGCAAAAGCATGGGATAACCGTATTGGCTGTGCGATTGCCATTGATGTCATGAAGGCTTTAAAAGATGAAAAACATCCAAATATCCTATATTCTGTAGGGAACGTACAAGAAGAAGTAGGTCTTCGTGGTGCGAAAACAGCAACTCATAAAATTCAACCAGATATCGGTTTTGCTGTTGATGTTGGTGTTGCAGGGGATACACCAGGGGTAACACCGAAAGAATCGACTAGTAAAATGGGTGCAGGTCCACAAATCGTTGTCTACGATGCATCTATGGTTTCACACCGTGGTTTACGTGAATTTGTTTTAGATGTGGCGGATGAAAACAACATTCCATATCAATTTGAAGCAATGGCTGGTGGCGGCACAGACGCTGGTTCTATCCATGTTACAGCTAATGGTGTACCTGCTTTATCAATCGGTATTGCGACACGTTATATCCACTCACACGCAGGGATTTTACACCGTGATGACTACGATAACGCTGTGAAGTTAATGGTTGAAGTGATCAAAAAATTAGACCGCGATGCAGTAAACAAAATAACATTTGATTAATCATGGAAAGATCTAAATAGATATACCGTAGTTTTGCCTTCTAACTAAAAAGTTAGGAGGCTTTTTATAATCCACTTATATTGTAAAATTAATATTGGATCTTCATTGGAAAATGAAATTATTGTAGTAAAATATTTGATATTTTGGTTTTGAGGTTAAAAGTTTTGTATAATATGGTAAAAGTATAAATAAGATATTTGTTAAGTTGCTTTTTGTGTAAATGAAAAATGTGAAGGATGAAAATGATGATTGAAAATAATGATTTTATGAAAATATTAAAATCCAGAGATTCAGATTTTTATAGTATTATTCAAAATGTTTATAAAGAAATAGAATCGCTTTTAGACCAGAGAATAGCTTATGTATTTCCAAAATATACTCAACATGATACTAAGCATTCCAAACGTATAATAGAACATATGGAAAAAATAGTTCCAAATATTGATGAACTAAATGACTTGGAAATAGCTATTTTATTATTATCTGCTTTGCTACACGATGTTGGAATGGCAGCTTCTGATGAGGAGATAGAAAATATAAAACTAGGGACTTTAAAATATAATAATATTAAATATAAGGCACTATTAAATAAATTTAATGGTAATGAAACTGAAGCGATACAAGAGTACATTAGAAAAGTTCATGCTGAGCGGTCATCATATTACATTAAAGAAAATTTGAATAAAAAGTTAGTTTTACCAGAAATGCCTGAAAAATCATTTGCGGATATTGTAGCATTAGTGTGTGAAGCCCATACAAAGGATATATTGTGGCTTAAAAATAATGTGCAGAATGAATATAAAATAGGCAAGTATGAATTAGCACCACAATTTTATGCTATTGTTCTAAGAATTGCGGATATACTTGATTTTGATGGTATGAGAACTCCTCAAAGATTATTTAACGCTATAAATCTTACTGAATATAGTAAAGAAGAATGGAAACAGCATTTTTCTATAGAAAATACTGATAAAATAAAAATTGCTGAAGATGGAAAAAAATATATTGAGTTTTACGGTATATGTTCAGAACCTATAATACACAGGAAGGTCTTAAGTTATATTGATTGGGTAAATTATGAATTGACAAATGCAATTGAGATAACAAAAGAACTTGCTGTAAATTATAGATTGAATTTTTATCATAAAGTGATTGATAAGATTAATTCCAAAAAATATTCCATTGTTGATTTAAAGTTTCAAATGAATTATAAAAACACGATTAACCTATTAATGGGTGAAGCATTATATGGAGATAGAAAAATAGGTTTAAGAGAATTGATACAAAACTCTATAGATGCTTGTTTGCTTTTGAAAGAAATAAAAGCTAATGACGTAGAAAGTGAATATGATGAATATAATCCTAGAATATATATTATTTTAGATAAGGGTAATGGTATTGTTAAGATAAAAGATAATGGAAAAGGTATGGATATATATACAATAAAAAATTATTTTCTAGAAATAGGGGCTTCTTATTTTATGTCGGATGATTTTTTATTAAGTGGATATGAATATAATCCTATTGGTAACTATGGAATAGGTTTTTTAGCAAGTTTTATGTTAAGTGAAACTGTGAAAGTTAGAACAAGGGAATATAGGGATAGTAATTTATCTGAAATTGATATCTATAAAGATAATGAGTATGTTTCGATAAGAAAACTAGAGGATACCCAATTTAACGGTACTGAGATTATTTTAGACTATCAAGAATTTTTTAATGTATTTGAAGATAAAGAGGATATTATAGAATATATTTATGAGAACTTCTTGATAAAAGATTTTGAAATTATTATAGATGATAAAGAAGATAAGAAACGAGTAAGTTTAAAGCAAAATGAAGGTAGAAATAAATCACAAACTATAATTTCATTATCTAAATATCTAGATGACATAGATGCTGAAATTATATTGCCTAATGAAATTCAAAACTATTTTTTTCAGTATTTAGATGAGATTTTAGATGCAGAGCATAACTATAGCTTTGATGGAAGCACATTAAGAATGTGTGATAAAGAGCCTATACCAATAAAAGATTATTTGCAAAAAGATACAATTCAAATTGTATCTTTTATGAATGTAGAAGATTCTTCAGGTCTTTACGAATTAATAGAGCTTGAAAATGAAATGTTTTCTATAGATGCGGAAGAAGAATATAAGTCTAAGTATGATTCTATTGAAACAAATATTGTAATTTCACCTAATATACCTGTACACAATTTTAAAGGGAAGCTTCATGAAGTGGATGAGATTGTAAATGGTTTAAAGTTTGAGTTAATTGAAGAGATTGATGAAGATTTTTATCATGAGAATGAATATGGTACTTATTTTTATGATTATAAAATAAATATTTTTAGTGTTGAGGGTATTGAAAAGGTTCTTCATCTTACTTCATCTCGCGGGGCGATGGGAACCAGAGTGTTCATTAGAAATGTGTATGTAAGCGATATAGTACTACATATGCCAAATGCAATTATCCATAACCAGAGTAAAAAAATTAAAAGTGAAATAAATATTTTTAATAGAAAGATAATGCCAAATGTAACTAGGAAAGAATTATTAAACGAGGATAAAAAATTAATAAGTAATTCAATTAATCAAGCACTCTATTTACATTTTTTAGAGCAAACAAATAATAAGCAGGAACAGATTATTTTAAGTAATTATATTAAGCGTTATCATAATTATGAAAAATCCTTGCTTAAAAAAGAATACATTGAGAAAATAAAGTATTTCCTATGAAAGTAAACCCAAACTTTAGCTTGAACTATGTTCTTATACAGTTCCTTACGATAAATGAACATTCTTTTGTTAGAATCGGTTTGATAGTTGCATTTGGTAGGGGTAAAATGAGTATGCAGCACTCATTTATGACGCTGGCTCAACGGTGTACCTGCTTTATCAATCGGTATTGCGACACGTTATATCCACTCACACGCAGGGATTTTACACCGTGATGACTACGATAACGCTGTGAAGTTAATGGTTGAAGTGATCAAAAAATTAGACCGCGATGCAGTAAACAAAATAACATTTGATTAATCATGCTATAATGCAGTTTAGCCTTCTAACTAAAATGTTAGGAGGCTTTTTGCGTTGGCTAGACCAAAGAAGTATATAAATGTTGACATTGATGCGAAGATTTTGGCGATTCGAGCTCAAAAGTAAGAAGAGCCAATATCAGAGGAAAAAAGCATTTTAGATAAGGCGACCATTAACAGTTAGGGCTGGAAGGTCTGAATGATTAAGGTCATGCAGGTTGTATCATATGTTTTAGGAGTTTCAGAGTTCCTCATTAAATGAAGGAGATATGGATTAACGGCAATTGCACTGGCAGGTGTACAAGTTTTAAACAACTATCAGGGGCAGAAGTAGATTAGTAGATGCAATGTGAGGAATCTCACATTAACAAGGGCATACATATACGGATAACTTAAATGAGGGATTCATGTACATATAGCGATGGCTGTCTAAGTTTTAGATTCTATTCAATTAGCATCTAAAGCATAGGCAGTTCATTTTTGCATCAAGCCTTTGTCCTCAATTCTGGCTTCTTGATGCACCATAATAATGTAAATTACAGTATATATAATCCAAATATTGTGGTATGATTATTTTACTATATATTCTTGAGGTGATTAGGTGTTTTGTAATGAATGCGGGCATGAGAATGGTGAGATTAGCAAGTTCTGTTCAGAATGTGGTAAAGGTTTAACAACAGTAATAGATAACAATAAAAATGAAGAATTGCCAACTAAGAAAAAATCAAAGAAGAAGTTAATTATTAGTTTAATTCTAAGCCTAGTAGTAATAGTTGGTGGAGTAATTGCTTTCTTGTATTATAAAAAGACACAAGAAGAAAAAAGAGTGCAAGAATACGTTAGTGAGATGGCTGTAAACGCATTTAACATGTATACGGAAACAATAAGCAATGCAATGGTTATTTCCTCTTATTCTGAACAGTGGGATGATGCTATTGACGATGGACGAGATTTTAATGTCGCATTAGCAAACTTAAAAAATACATATGAAGAGAAAGGTCTTTTACAAGACTTAGTTGATGGTCAAACAGAAATTCAAGAAAGTATGAAATATTTACAAGATGTACCGGAGGGTTATGAAGATGCTTATGATGTGCTAAAAGAAATGTATACTGTTTATGTTGAGTTTTCAAACCAAGCACAATCGCCAACAGGTTCTTTATTAACGTTTAATAACAAAACAAATGACCTATTCTCAGAGTTTAATACATTATTTGAAGAGTTTTTAATCACAATGCCTGCGGATGTTAAAGAGGAATATGAAACATATGTAGAGAAGTATGAGAATGAAGAGGATGCAGATATTTAAGAATGAACGGTTGCCAATGGGTGACCGTTTTTTTGTTTACGGGAGTATTAAAGCTTATTGTTCTAGTAGATACAATGAAAGCTAGTGTCAACAGTACCATCTACAAACTATATATAATCTACGAAAAGAAAAAAGCGAGCCCTAGCAATACGAGTGGGCATGCTTACGGAGGATAGAAAGGTAATATTTCAATGGTAATCAATGTTTATTTATTGTAAAACGATAAATAATATATTAAAATCAAATTGAATATAAACCAATGAGGTGTTTTTATGAAAATAGCAACAACTTTGTTTTTAAAAATAGCGGTCATACTAATGGCTATCCCAGTTTTAGCACTGTGTATTTTGCTGGTACCGGAACTAGGGACGCTTTCAGAAAAGTTATTACCTGCGTTTTCTTCAATACAATATATCGTATCGATTATTTTGTATGCATCTTCCATTCCGTTTTACTTTGCTTTGTATCAGGCTTTTCAACTATTACGCTACATTGATCAAAACAAAGCCTTCTCGGAACTTTCTGTAAAATCTTTAAAGAAGATTAAATATTGTGCCATTATCATTAGTAGTTTACATGTCCTGATTTTGCCACTTTTTTACCTTTTTGCTGAGAAAGACGATGCACCAGGTGTGATTTTTGTTGGATTGCTTGTACCATTTGCCTCTATGGTGATAGCAGTATTTGCTGCTGTTCTTCAAAGACTTTTACAAGAAGCGGTCGAAATTAAATCCGAAAACGACTTAGTTGTTTGAGGAAAGTAACTTAGCATTACCAACTTTTTCAGGAGCAACTTATGTATTTTCTAGTGCTTTATAATAATGCATATAAGCTGTTGCTTGACATTGCTAGGAACAAGACATGTTCAGAAGTATCAGTTAAGGCTTTAAAAGTAATCAAGTTCTGTGCTATTGTTATCAGTGCTTTTGTTGTAGCGGGAATTCTCGTTGTTGCGATTTTTATTAAAGGTGATAGAGTGGAACTGCTGGCATTCGAGTGTCATCACAATCTGAGGTTTTCCCAAACACTTGTATAAAGAAATCGTAGACATAAAATCGGAAAATGATTGAATAGTGTGAGGTTGAGGATATGGCGATTATTATTAACATCGATGTGATGTTAGCTAAACGAAAAATGAGCGTAACAGAGCTTTCGGAAAAGGTTGGCATAACAATGGCGAATCTTTCTATTTTAAAAAATGGAAAGGCAAAAGCAATTCGATTAACTACTTTAGAGTCGATTTGCAAGGCGTTAGACTGTCAGCCTGGCGATATTTTAGAATATCGAAGTGTAGCCGAAGAGTAGTAGAATATTTTAGAATAGCTTTAAATAACTGCATAAGTGTGACCAGAGCAGGCCTTCGGGTAGGCTCTTTTTTTTATGGCAACAAAACAGGTTATATGAAATGGTTATCAATGTAACTACGGCAGTAGTATGTTGACAATACGTTGAGTATGCATAAATATTCAAATAGACGTATTTTTGTCACAAATAACTGATGAATTCTAATTTTTGAAAATAAACATAAAAATTCAGTTGATTTTATATTTATGCATGTGTATACTAAGTTCAACAGTAACAAAAGCAAGGAGCGAAGGCTATGAAATTATTAGAAGAGGTACAGTTAAAGTTAGTGTCAAGCTTAAAAGGGAAAGACTTACTAACTTTGCTAGACTATACAAGTGAAGAAGTTCAACAGTTAGTTGCACTATCGTCTCAACTAAAAATAATTACAAAAGAAGGTAAATGTCCGAAATTACTTGAAGGTAAAACACTCGGAATGATTTTTGAAAAACATTCAACGCGTACTCGTATTTCATTTGAAGTAGGCATGGAACAATTGGGCGGTAAAGGTATGTTTATGCATGCGCGTGATTTGCAGATTGGACGCGGTGAATCAATTTATGATACTGCACATGTGTTATCAGGTTATTTAGATGGCATTATGATTCGTGCAAACTCTCATGCAATGGTTAAAGAACTAGCCGAGCATGCTACGATTCCTGTTATTAATGGTTTAACGGATATTTATCATCCTTGTCAGGCATTAGCAGATTTAGAAACAATCTTTGAAAATAAAGGTGAATTACAAGGTCTTAAAATTGCCTATGTTGGAGATGGCAACAATGTAGCGCACTCATTAGTAGTTGCTTCTGCACATGTAGGGATGCATGTAGCTGTTGCAACGCCTGTTGGCTATGAATGCGATGCGGAAGTTATCGCAAAAGCACAAAAGATTGCAGAGAAAAACGGTAGTACCATTACGATTACAAATGATCCTGTAACAGCAGTCCAAGATGCAGATGTGGTATACGCAGATGTTTGGACATCAATGGGGCAAGAAGAGGAAGCTGCAAAACGTTTACAAGATTTTGCTGGTTATCAAATCAACGATGAACTTGTTGCACATGCAAAGCCAGACTATATGTTCTTACATTGCTTACCAGCTCATCGCGAAGAAGAAGTGGCAACATCAGTTATAGATGGCCCTAATTCTTACATCTTTGAGCAAGCAGAAAATAGACTTCATGCTCAAAAAGCTGTTCTAGCTTCTATTATGGCTTAACGTTAGGCTAGATGACTTTCTTATGGAGAGTTGCTATATAGAGAGTTCACATTGACAACAGTGGTGTCATCTGTGAATAACATAAAGCGGCATACAGACAGAGGGATGTAGCTGCGCGCGATGTACGTTGTCAAGATGGATGGCCTCATCGCTACATAGTGAAAGTAACCTGGGAGACGCTGGGTTGCTTTTTTTTTATTCAAATGGTTATTGATAATAACATAGTTTTCCAATCAGTTATAGAGAAAATTGATGGATATCTATATAATAGGAACAATACGAAATTTTAGGAGGGTTTTATTTGAACATTGATCATATCGAGGCATTTTTATATGTTGTCCATTATAAAAGCATTCATAAGGCTGCCAATGCATTGTTTTTATCACAGCCAACAGTTACAGCTCGTATCAAATCATTGGAACGTGAGTTAAACGTTGAATTATTTTATCGCGATGCAAGAAGTGTCATTTTATCAGAGAAAGGAAAAGATTTTTTACCATTTGCCACACAGATTGTGCAAACATTTCAGCAAGGGAAAAAGCAATTGCAGGAAACGCAAACAACAAATGAAGTATGTATTGGCACGAACGGTGTGACAGCCCAATATTTTTTGGCATATGCCTTACCTAAATGGAAGGAAAGCTTTCCTCACATGCGCTTTCAAATCATCACAGGTCCTACAACAATCCTGTTAGAAAAATTACAGAGTCACCAAATTGATATAGGGTTTATGCAATATGTGCATCGACAAGGAGTATGCAATGAGTTGTTATTAAGCAATGCAGTAAAGCTCGTTATGCATCGGGACCATACTTTGACACAAGGAGTCGTTTTAAAGGCAAAAGAATTAGCGCAGCAAAAAATGGTGTTTTTTGAATGTGGCGCATTTGATTGGAACTATGTCCATAAAATGTTCGAGGTAGAAGGCGTATCGGCAAATATTGAAGTGCGAACAGACCATTTAGAAGTAGCGAAGGCATTTATTCGAACGAAAGGTTATATGAGCTTTTTGCCACATCTATGTGTGAAAAACGAGCTTGAAAGCGGCGAGTTTGTTGAGATTGATGTGAAGCATTTACTCGATATGAACCAGCATATTTTTTTAACTTATTTGAAGAAAAATACACTGGAACCTGCTTTTTGGGACAATATTCTAAATACAGCTATTCAGTTTGAAAATACCCAAACATTTTCATGATAAAAAAATTTATAGCCCAAAAAATTTTTTCTATTATAAGACCTATTGCATAATCGTTTAATGAACGGTAATATCTTCCTCAATCCTATTTTATTTATGCATGTCTGTTTGACAGCATAAGTGAAATATTATTTTTTAACTCAAAACATACTTAACCACTAAGTTTAGTAAAATAAAAATTTTAAGGAGGAGAACAGGTATGGTGAGACAGGATAAAATTCGATTTGGGGCGATTATTCATGGTGTAGGTGGCAATATTTCGAGCTGGCGTCACCCAAAAGTAGCAAGCAATCAAAGTGTTAGCTTGCCGTTTTATATACAACAAGCACAGAAGGCGGAACAAGGGAAGTTTGATGTAGCTTTTATTGCAGATGGTTTATTTATTAATGAAAAGTCAATCCCTCATTTTTTAAATCGTTTTGAGCCGTTAACGTTATTATCGGCACTAGCAGTTTCAACAAATCACATCGGACTTGTAGGAACGGTATCCACTTCATATAGTGAACCATTTACGGTAGCACGACAATTCGCATCACTCGATCATATTAGCAATGGGCGAGCAGGTTGGAATGTGGTGACGACGCCATTAGAGAGCACAGCGTTAAATTATAATAAAACGATTGACCAGCATCCTAGCCATGCGGAACGTTACCAAATTGCTGAGGAATACTTAGAGGTGACAAAGGGACTTTGGGACTCATGGGATGATGATGCTTTTATAGCAGATGTGGAAAATGACGTGTTTTTTGATCCAGCAAAGCTACACACCTTACAACATAAGGGGAAATACTTTTCGATACAAGGCCCGCTCAATATTGCGCGCTCAAAACAAGGGCAACCTGTTATTTTCCAAGCAGGGTCCTCGGATGCAGGTATCCGCTTAGCCGCAAAGGATGCGGATGCCATATTTACGCATGGTGCATCGCTCGAAGAAGCACAGAAGTTTTATAAAAAAGTAAAAACGGCGGTTGCAGAAGTTGGACGAAATCCTGATGAAGTGAAGATTTTCCCAGGAATATCACCTATTATCGGAGACACAATCGAAGAAGCCGAGGCAAAGTATCAGGAAATAGTAGAGCTTGTTTCCATTGAACGTGCACTTGCCTATCTTGGTCGTTATTTTGATCATCATGATTTTACTCAGTATGATGTGGATGCATTATTCCCAGAGCTAGGTGACATTGGAGCAAATAGCTTCCGTAGCACGACAGATTATATTAAAACCTATGCTAAAGAAGAAGGGCTCACACTTCGTCAAGTAGCATTACGTGAAGCTACACCGAAAACGACATTTTTTGGTACTGCTGAACACATTGCGGATTTAGTACAGGAATGGTTTGAAAAAGAAGCAGCGGATGGCTTTATTGTAGCTGTAACAGTGCCTGATGCACTTGATGATTTTGTCGATAAAGTTGTACCCATCTTGCAATCACGAGGTCTATACAGAGAGCAATATGAGGCAGATACATTGCGTGGTAATTTAGGATTACCATTTAAAGAAAGCCGTTATGTCACACAGTCTGTTTAAAAACCAAGTAAACTTATTTGAATGAATATATTTCGAGGAGGTATTGTATGAGTTATTCTTTAGGCATTTTAGACCAAAGCCCAATTATCGACAATGCGACAAACGAGCAAGCATTGCAAAATACAGTCGCTTTAGCACAAAGAGCTGAGCAGTTAGGATATACGCGTTTTTGGGTGTCAGAACATCATAATACCGATACATTAGCAGGCACTTCACCAGAAGTTTTAGTATCGTATTTACTTGCAAAAACGACCTCAATGCGTATTGGCTCAGGCGGGGTTATGTTACAACATTATAGCCCATACAAAGTGGCAGAAAATTTCCATGTGCTCGCAACGTTAGAACCAGGGAGAGTAGATTTGGGCATTGGAAAAGCACCAGGAGGTTTACCATTGTCTACAAAGGCATTGCAATTTGGCACGCTGAACAATGGGGAGGACTTTGAGGAAAGACTAACGTTTTTACAGCAATTAATAGACAACGCGCTACCATCAGAGCATGAACTAAAAGATGTTCAGGCAACACCTATTCCTAAAGTAAAACCATCGTTATTTTTACTTGGTGCAAGCCCTCAAAGTGCAGCTCTTGCAGGTAAGCTTGGCATTGCCTTTGTCTTTGCTCGCTTTATCAATAGTGATCCGGCAATTTTACAGGAAGCGGCTAAGACCTATCGCACGCATTTCCCAAATGGTCATTTTGCAGTATCAATTGCCGCCTTTGCCGCCCCAACAAAAGAGGAGGCACAGGCATTAGTAGGAGAACAAAAAATTACGAAAGTACATTTGGCAAGTGGTCGTAGTTTGACACTACAATCGGTGGAATTAGCAGAAAAATTTGGGCAGGAATCAGGAGAAGCGTTCACTGTACAGCAGTATGATGCTGATATTTTATACGGTACGCCTGAAGAGATAAAAGCCACATTGGATGTCTTTCACAAGCAATATCAAATTGATGAGTTTATTTTGCATACACCGATTTTAAAGGCATTTGAACGACAACGATCATTTGAACTATTAAGTCCAGTAAATTTACATTTACAACAACATGAAGCAGTAAGTTAAGGAGGATTAACAAACATGGCAAAAAAAATCGATGTAGTTGTATGGTCAAAGCAAGGTTGTAGCTATTGTGATGAAGTTAAAGCCTATTTACAAGGGCAAGGAATTACCTATAGAACAGTTGATGTTACACATAACGATGCTTTTCGTGACATTCTTGATACAAAGTATGGCGTACGCTATGTGCCAGTAGTAGAAATTGGTTCAAGTGAGGATGGGGTGTACAAAGCCGTTACAGAACTTGGACTTGAATATATTAAGACAGCACTTGCTATTCATCTACCATCGCAAGTTTAGGAAAGGGAGTGATACGATGAGGAAATTAACGTTTTATTTAACATGTGTACTTATGTTATTGTTAACGGCTTGCTCAAGTACAGAAAAATCACAAATAGATAGTAGTAAAGATGCGAAAGCACAAGGTAAAAATAACGTTCAAACAATACTGGTTGGAACAGGTACGCAATTTCCTAATATTTGCTTCCTTGATGATAAGGGGGATTTAACAGGCTACGATGTTGAGCTTGTAAGAGCGATTGATAAAAAGCTACCGGAGTATAATTTTGAATTTAAAACGATGGAATTTTCAAACTTATTACTAAGTTTAGAAACAGGGAAAATTGATTTAATCGCACATCAGATGGAGGTCAATAGTGAACGGGAGGAAAAATTTCTATTTAACAAGGAGCCATATAATGTATTTCCATTACAAGTAACGGTCAAGGCGGACAATAATGACATCCAATCGATTGCGGATTTAACAGGCAAAAATGTCAGTGTGTCGCCAACGAGCAACTCTGCTGTTTTTATTGAAAAATATAATAAAGAGCATAATTTAGGGGCAAATATTGTGTACTCCTCTGGATCAGTGGATGTTAATAATCAACTTGCGACAGGCCGTCTTGATGCAATTATTACAACACCATTTGCAGTGAAGTACTATAACGAAAGCAATGAAGCTCAACAAAAAGTAGTTGGTGACGCACTATTAAACTCGAAAGTTTACTTTTTACTAAACAAAGATGAAGTACCTTTACAGGAGCGTATCGATGAGGCGATTAGAGAGCTTAAAACAGAAGGCGTAATTAGCGAGCTTAGTAAAAAGTGGTTAGGTGATGACTATACTGTAGATTTCTAACACATAGGAGAGGATGAGGGAAGTATGGGCAATGATTTTGACTGGATGCTAATAGCGAATGTACTTCCGATATTGCTTCAATATTTACCCGTAACACTGGAGATCTTATTTTTTTCGATTGTTTTTGGCCTATTGTTTGGCTTCGTAGCTGCCATACCAAAGCTATTACAAATTCCAATTTTAAAACAAATGGTTACGATTTATATTTCGTTTATTCGTGGCACACCTATTTTAATTCAGTTGTTTTTAGTGTTTTACGGTGTACCTGCTCTATTAAAGATGATTCATATTGATGTAACAAGAATGGATGCTATCTATTTTGTCATCATAACGTATACATTCAGTAATGCTGCCTCGTTTGCAGAAATTTTTAGAGCCGCTATTTTAACGATTGACCGTGGGCAATTAGAAGCGGCTTACGCTGTCGGCTTAAATCGAGCGCAAGCATTTTTACGTATTATTTTGCCACAGGCGCTACGTATCGCCTTTCCAAATATGGCGAATACGATGGTTAGCTCGTTAAAGGATACGTCATTGGCATTTTCAATTGGTGTTATGGATATGGTCGGTCGAGGAGAAACGCTGATTGCTTCGACTACAAGAGCATTAGAAATCTATTTGGCACTATCAGTCGTTTATTATGTGATTGTGCTGTTCGCGGAAAAGATATTGAAACGTAATGAACGCTATCTCAACCGTTATATGAAAGAAGTAGCGATGAGCTAGGGGGAAAGGATAATGACTATCGATGTAGCTTTTATAGGGCAGGCTTTACAGGAAATTTTTAAGGTGTTGCCTTTAACTTTGTTTATGACATTTACACCTGTTTGTTTAGGTATTTTAATTGGTATCATCGTCGCCTTTGTTCGCCTAAAACAACTAAAAATACTAGCACCGTTATTAAATTTTTACGTTTCTTTTTTCAGAGGCACACCGATTATTATGCATATTATGCTTATTTACTTTGGAATACCAATTGTTGTAGATGCAATGGCACAAGCATTGAGTTTGGATTTTCAGTCAAATACGATTCCAATTTTATTTTTGGTCTTACTAGCGTTGACGTTAAGTGCAGGGGCTTATGCATCAGAAATTATACGATCCGGTATTTTAGGTGTGCCACAAGGGCAATTAGAAGCGGCGTATGCTGTTGGGCTAACCTTTTCGCAGGCAATGCGACGTTTGATATTACCTCAAGCATTTAGTCAATCCATACCGAATTTTACAAATGTCTTTATTGGATTTTTGCATGCGACCTCTTTGGCATTTTTTGTCTCAATTAAAGAGTTAACAGGCGCAGCGAATATCGTGGCTTCAGTTAATTTAAAGTTTTTAGAGGCATTTATAGCAGTCGGTTTAATCTATTGGGGTGTTTCAATTGTTGTGGAATGGTTTGCTCACCAAATCGAAAAGAGGGTGACGGCTTATAGTAAGGGAGGCATCTAGTTGTGTGCAATAAGAACGCTGTTCAACGCCTGAGTGCTTATCCCGTTTTCAATCGAAAAAGAAGTGAAAGGAGTGTTGTTTATGACAGTAGCACAAATTGTTATTGAACATTTACGACAAGAAGATTATCCAGCTTATTTGGAAGTGCTAGTGGACAGTTATGCGCAGTATGAGAAAGATTACAAAAACCCAGCGCATTGGGCTCAATATTTACAAGATATTCGGTCGTCTGTTGGCAATCCAAATGCAGAGACAATATTAGTTGCAAAGCGTGAGCAGGAAATTGTAGGAGGCTTGCAACTATTTACAAATGCTGAAAAAGCATACGGTCTTCCTGAACTTGGTATTGAGTCAACGATTGTACGCTTATTAGCAGTTCATCCGAAAGGGAGGGGGCAAGGTGTGGCTAAAAAATTATTACAAGAAAGTTTTGCCTTTGCTCGCAAGCGTCAGGATCAATCTCTTTATTTACATTCTGGTGATATTATGCAAGTTGCGATCAACCTCTATTTATCACTCGGTTTTGTCCGAGACGAGTCAAAAGAGTTTTATAAAGGCGATATCTTGGTGAAAAGCTTCCGCTATGATTTGTAACGAATAGAGGCTGGGACAAAAGAGAAGAAGTGTTAGATTGACTGCCATCAATCTAACACTTTTTTGCTATGCCGTTGTTGTCCGCTACGGCGGTGCTTTCCGCGGGCACACCGTAAGCCGCAACCCTCGCTAACGCGCGGTCTGTTGCGTCTAACATTATGTGCTGTTCTGAGCTGGAGTCACTGCCTTCGCTACCAACAACTAGTGAACACTTCTAATTTTTTTAATTGCAAAAGCAAGAATAGCTAAGGTCTCCATATAGCAAAAAATTATGAACAGCTTTCGTCTGTTTCTTAAATTTTTTTAGTTATGTCCCAGCCCCGTTGTTAGATGTTTCTAGAAAATCATTTATGAAGAAGAAGGTTATCTCATCGAAACAATGGTTCCACGTGCACTTGAACAGAGCGTGACATAAGTGCCTGTCACCTTTAATCATATTCAAAACACGACCTTCTCCTTAGTTGGAGGGGTCGTGTTTTTTTTCTCAATTAATGAAAGTGAAAATTTATCGCTACTACAAGTTGAAAATTTTTCCTGGATTCATAATATTATGTGGGTCAAGTGCTGCCTTAATGCTTTTCATAACAAGTAATGAGGCACCGTGCTCCATTGATTGATATTTCATCTTCCCAATCCCTACACCATGTTCTCCTGTACAAGTTCCACCGCGAAGCAATGCATACTGTACAATATGTTCGTTAAAACGGTCAGCTTGAGCCTGTTCCTGTGCATTCGTTGGATCTAACATTAATAGAGCATGGAAATTGCCGTCTCCGACATGTCCGACAATACCTCCTACTAGACCGACAGTATTTAATTGTTCGCGTGCATAGAGTATCGTTTCTGCCAATTTTGAAATCGGTACACAGACGTCAGTTGACATTAGTTTTTTACCAGGGTACGCATGAATATATGCATAGGCTAAAGAATGACGTGCCTCCCACAGCTTATTGCGTGCTGCATTGTCTTGTTCAAATTGGACACTCTTACAGCCGAAATCCTCAAAGATTTCTGTAGCAAATTCAATATCTGCACGCATACCTGCATCGTTGCCGTGGAATTCTAAAAATAGCGTAGGTTTTTCATCATACGTTGTTTCATTATAAATATTCACTTGTGTAATAGAAGCTTCATCGACTAGTTCAACGCGACCAACGGAGATGCCAGCCTGCAATAATGTGGCTACTGCACTGACAGCATCGCCCACTGTTTCAAAGACAGCACGGCCAGCAGTCACGAATTCTGGAATACCGTAAACTTGCAATGTCAGCTCTGTAAAGCATCCTAACGTACCTTCTGAACCAACAAATAAACCGTTCAAATGATAGCCAGAAGAAGATTTCGCTGCTAAGTTGCCCGTATGAATTACAGTTCCGTCTGCAAGTACTACTTCTAAATCCCGTACTTGGTCGCGCATTACACCGTAACGAACTGCTGTCGTACCGCTGGCGTTTGTTGCAGCCATACCACCAAGTGTCGCATCTGCTCCAGGATCTACCGTAAATTGTAGCCCATGTTTTTTAAGTTCTTTATTTAATTGTGCACGTGTCACACCTGGTTGCACTTTCACTAATAAATCTTCTGGACGAATCTCTAAAATTGCATTCATTTCAGAAAAATCGATAGATATCCCTTTTTCAATCGGAATAGCATTGCCTTCTAAACTTGAGCCAACACCAAATGGGACAACGGGTATAAGATTAGCATGTGCGATTTTCATGATGGCACTTACGTCTCCTGTAGAACGTGGGAAGACGACGATATCAGGTAAATTCATCGCATGATGAGATTCATCTTTGCCATGTAGTTCTCGTACTGTGTCGTTTGTCGACACTTGCTCATCCGATAATACCTCTCTAAGTTGATTTACTAGTAGCTCTATTGCAACAGTCATTCCAATCCCTCCAAACTTTCTGATAAATCTAATTTATCATGCGATTAGTGGAATTGGAATGAAGTGTTCATAAAAAATCAGTGTGCAAATACTTTTTCAAGCTTTTGAACGAATGCATCTTGTTCTTCAGCAGTTGATTGTTGCCACCATTTTTCGAAAAATACACCAAGCCCAGGTAGTAGATGCTCCTCACCACGTGAAATAGCATCTTGCACTATATCCTTAAATTCTGCTGCGGATTGCCCATGTACGTTTGCTGAAATGGCATCTCTTATTTGAAAATTCATCTATTTCGCCTCCTTAGTCATAATGTGTCCAGCGAAAAAAGAAATATGTATTAAATGAAGGTAAAACATATGATTTGTTTAAATACTTCTTATTATTTGTGCTAAATTAAGGCGATTTTTTAAAAGTTTCGTTGATGATTTTTTATAAAAGCGTTTGTCGACGATTTGGTAGCCGCACGTTAAGCTAGTATCACCTAGGAATAATGGACTGTGCACAAGTCGTTAGGAAAGTAATAGTGTCACAAGACAAGCACAAACAACTTCTTTCGCCACAACAGCCATTTGAGGAAATATTAGAATTAGTCCAACCGATGATTACTTCTATCTTATTAAAGTGCCATATTTACAAAGACTTTGCGTATTATCGCCATATTGCAGCAATTGCTGTGTGGAAAGCTTATCAAAAGGCCAATCCATCGAACGGGCAGTTTTCTGCATATATTTATTCAACTGTTAAAGGGGAAATTTTGAAAGAACTGACAAAGAATAAACAATTCCAAGACAACGTGACATTTGTAGCTGACGACAAATTAAACAGTATAAGGTGTCAGCAGGAACAGATTAACCGACTAGAGGCATGCTTATTAGTAGAGACAATCATGGGTAATTTAAATGAGGTAGACCGAAAGATACTGCAACTTTATTACCTAGAAGGCTATACGTATGATGAAATAGCTAAAGAACTACATCTGTCTGTTGCTGCAGTCAAAAAGAGACGTACAAGACTGATATATAAGCTCCGTAGTCTCTACCGTCGATAAAGAAATTACTACAAAAAGATAGTAAAAGTATGCTAATATCAAAATAAATTGAATATTAGCATACTTTTGCTTGATGCATACAAAGTCTAATAAAAGTGCTATGATTTGTAAGAAGTCTAAGATATATACAATTTCAATGTCTTTGCTATGAATTAATGGGTATATATACCCGTCTATTTAAAATGAGTATAACTTGGTATGGAGGGTTAGTATTGGAAAACGCGCGTAATAATATAGTTATAGACAAAAAGGAGCTTGGATTTAGTGCGATACCGTTGCTACTATTACTACCACTAATCGTTTTTAACCATCAGCTTTTTGCTATTTTTGAAGGTAGCTTTGTTTATTTAAGTTTAATCATGAAAATTTTTATCGTTGTATTTACTATGACCATTGCTATTCATTCATGGTTAATCTTTTCACAGCTATTATCAAATCAAACATTATACATAGGTAGTATATTTTTCGTTATTGCTTTGTTAGAAATTGCGAATATTGTCTTAGCAGTTTCTCAAAGCCTAGACATAATGTTACTAAGCGTTTGGATACAGATTTTCATGCGCTTTGCATTAGTAATTGGTGTATTACTAATGATTGTAAAGCCTAGAAAAAAGTTAACGTTAGCACATCGTAGGATTGCTTATGGCATTGCGGTTTTATCTGTTGCACTGGTACTCATCATATTGTATAAGGCACAGCCATTTATTGATGATCGTCCATTAGTGACAACAATACAAAATAGCGCGCAATTATTGACTGCGGTTTTACAAGCTGTTTCAATCTATTTTTTAAGCAAGCATTATAAGGAGGCACCAAAACAAACTGGATGGCTAATGAGTGGGTCTGCTTATTTGATTTTGAGTGATTTGTTATTTGTTTGTAGCTATAACTTCAGTGGTATTTGGATGTTCGCTGCACTCTTTTATCAATTTTTTGCGTATTATATTTTTCTAAAGGCAATTTACTATACGTCAGTTGAAAAGCCCTATCAACAGCTATTAAAAATTAAGCTAGACTTGGAACAATCGCAACAGGAGCTAACTTTTCAAGCTTATCATGATGATATTACCCAACTTCCGAATGAGCGTCTTCTTTTAAAAACATTAAAGGAGAAGCTGCATAAGGATGGTAGGCAACAACAGGCCATTATCTCCATTGAAATTGATCGTCTAGCCACTATTAGTGACTCCTTAGGCATTAGTTATTCCAATAGGATGATGAAACTTGTAGCTGAAAGAATTCAAGCGATGCTACCACCCCATTATTTTGCCACAAAATTACGGGAGAGCCAGTTTGTCATTTATATTCATCATGTACAAACAAAAGAAGAATTGATCCAGTTTTGCTTGAATTTAAAAAGCGTTATGAATCAGCCGCTGCAAGTACAACTTTTTTCATTAAAAGGCAATGTCAATATTGGCATTGCATTCAATGACGCCAATTGTACGGCTGAACAATTATTGACGCATGCACAGCTAGCGATGCGTGAAGCGAGTCAATTACCGCAACGACTTCTTTTTTACCAACAGCATATGTCAACCGGTGTGGCAGATCGTATTTTACTAGAGCAGGAGTTACATAGGGCGCTCGAGCGACAGGAGTTTTATTTGGATTATCAGCCGCAAATTAACTTGAAAACAGGAAAAATAGAATCAGTCGAGGCGCTAGTGCGCTGGCGTCACCCAGAGCGTGGGCTTGTCCCACCTGATACGTTTATCGAGATAGCAGAAGAGTCAGGGCTTATTATTCCTCTGGGAAAATGGATTCTTGAAACAGCATGCTTGCAAGTAAAAGCATGGGAAGCGCAAGGTTTGCCGCCAATGAAAGTTGCGGTTAATTTATCTCTTGGCCAATTATTTCAGCAAGATTTAGTACAAATGGTGAGAGAGATTTTACAACGAAGTAAGTTGGAACCAAGCTATCTTCAATTGGAAATTACAGAAAGTATGACAATGAATATTGATCAAATGACGCAGCTTTTACATGAATTAAAAGCACTAGGGATTCAAATAGCTGTCGATGATTTTGGGACAGGTTACTCGTCTTTGTCGTATTTAAAAGATTTTCCAATCGACTGTTTAAAAATTGATCGTGCTTTCGTACATAATATTCAACATGACCCAAATGATGAAGCGCTTGTATCCATGATCCTTTCAATGGCAAAGCATTTACGTTTAAAAGTTGTCGCTGAGGGGATAGAGGAAATTGCACAACTTGCTTTCCTTGTTGCAGGGGATTGCGATTATATACAAGGTTATTTATTTAGTAAGCCTATTTCAGCTGAACAGCTTGCAACAACGTTTAATGACTTACATATGCATGCAAATGATATTTTAGAGCGTTTTAAATACGGGGAAGAATACAGCATTTAAAAAGATAGTAAATGAAAATGGTAAATCCGCTTTGACTTAATTAGGCTGCAACAAGGTTGCATCTAATTAAGTACAATGCGGATTTTTGGGGAGTCCTTATTTTTTTAATGAACGAGGTATTCTTCTTTCAGTTCTGAAATATTGACTTCAGAGCGTTCTTCTAGCGAGCGTCGTAAATGAACAGTGGCTGTTTTGCGATCATCATGTAGCTTGTCAATCCATATCGAAACGCCATTGTAGCTCACTTCATATTCCGATGGAGAGGCAACAATTTCTTGTGCGCGTTGATACTCCAATTGAATACCCCCTTATTTTTTTTGCTTGTTTTTCGTCACAGCATTAATAAGTTCTGTGAATTCTTGAGAAAACTCTTCTTTTACTTTATCAGGTGCGATTTTTTGGTTTTTTGGTGTCTGTGGTAATGAGCCTTTATTTTGGCTTTTCCCTTGTTTATTATCTCTTCCCATGTGTGCTGTCTCCTTTCAGTTTTGATATTTCTTAATATGGCTTTCAAGTGCTATTTTTATCATGGGAAATACTAGGGAAACGTAAGAAATTCATGAAGGAATGTCAAAAGGTTTTGCCAAGATTCATAAAAGCTTATGAAAGATAGCGTTTCGGGAAATTCTAGTAGTAGTCCTTATTTTTTTATAGAGAAATCATTTTCTAATAGTGCCCAATTTTGAGGGAATGGAAAACCTAAAGCCCAATAGCTTACACCACGAAGATGATACTGCTTGAGTAGATCGAATTTAGCTTGTGCGCTTCTGGCGTCTTCAAACCAAACCTCATGATTTCTTCCTTGCTGATCAACGTAGCGGAAAAATGGTGATTGTGTAGTGCGATCATATTGAATAGTAGCGCCAAATTGTTTGGCTCTTCTAATGGCCTCTTGCGGGCTAAAGGTTTCCGCTTCTTGCCCTTTGACATGAGGAACTAGCCAATCCCGAGCATAAATTTGAAAGCCTAAAAAAATTTTATTAGCGGGTATTACTGTTAGAGCGTATTCTACAACTTTCTTCATTTCATTGATGGGCGAGATGGCCTGCGGAGGTCCAAGGCGATAGCCCCATTCATAGGTCATTAACACAACAAAATCCACAATTTTGCCATGAGCCTCATAATCAAATGCTTCATATGTTGACCCTGCTGGAGAAGACCTTGTTTTTGGAGCAAGTGCAGTTGATACTAAATAACCTTGCGGGTGCAGACGATCAACGGCTAATTGAAGGAATTGGTTGTATAGTTCTCGGTCTGTCGGTAGAACATTTTCAAAGTCTATGTTTAACACTTTATAGCCTTTATCCTGCATCACATGTAAGATATTATCCATCACTTTTACACGTAACTGTTCGTTAGATAAAATAATATGGGCTAAGTTGGAGCCGCTTTCTGTAGACGTAAAATTTGTAATAGTTAGCATTGGTAGGATGTTTTGCGATTGTGCTGCGTCAATCATTGCTTGATCATTAATCGGTTGTAATGTACCGTCTTCCTCTATCATATAAGCAAACGGGCTAAAAAAAGTGAGAAGATGACCGATTGCATGCAATGACTGAACAGCTTCTTCAGGCGGTTGATACGTATAAGCATTTACTTCAATAGTAGGCTTGGCTCTAGGAATAACTAACTGTGAACCGACATAAATCATATTTGGGTTTGTCATGCTATTTTCTTCTACAATTGCTTGAACAGTTGTACCATAGTTGCTAGCGATTTGTGATAATGTTTCGCCAGCTTGTACAGTATGTGTAATGGGCGGAATAATCAGTTTTGTTCCAGGTGATAAAACATTCGGATTCGTAAGGTGATTCATATGAATAATTGATTGCATTGATATGTTATATTGTTTGGCAATTCTCGATAATGTGTCACCTTTTTTGACGATATGCGTTGTGTAAGCAGAAGGAATAACGAGTGATTGTCCGATTATTAATTGATTTGGGTTAGGTAACGCATTTAAATGAGTAATTGCTTGCAGTGGCGCAGCATAACGGTTTGCAATGTGCCATAATGTTTCACCCGCACTAACTACATGTATTAACATTGTTCTCCCCCTAATAGGTTTTGTTAATGCATCATATGAAACAAAATGGATAGCTGATGATGAAATGCCATGTTATTTTTCATTCTTTCCCATTTTAAAATGCATATTTTTTCCTCATTAAATATACATAGTATAGTACATGCACATTGCATTATTGGAGAAAGGGGCTGTATGTTGAAGAAAGTAAAGCTCACAGGAAGAATTGTTAGTCCAGTTGATCTAGATTACGATGAAGCGAGGACAAATAATAACTTAAGTTTGCCAAAATTCCCGAGTAAAATTGTCTTTTGCCAAAGGACAAAAGATGTCGTGAACGCTTTAAGATGGGTTAGGGAAAATAATGAGGACTTCCGAATAAGGAGTGGGCGTCATAGTTATGAAAATTATTCCTTAATCAATCACGGTCTAGTCATTGATGTGAGTGAAATGAACGACATAACCATTAATTTAGATTATGGAACTGCTCGCATTGAGGCGGGTGCGAACTTAGGGCAAGTATACCGTACATTATGGGAACATGGTATGACAATTCCAGGAGGAACTGAAAGTAGTGTAGGAATTGTGGGTTTAACGCTTGGTGGAGGTATCGGTATGCTTTCTCGTCCTTTTGGGCTTACTTGCGATCAATTAATGGAAATTGAAATGGTTGGAGCGAGTGGCCATCAAGGAGCGGAGCTGATTCGAGCAAATCGGCAGATGAATAGTGATTTATTTTGGGCTAGCTGTGGTGGCGGTGGGGGGAATTTCGGAGTTGTTACAGCACTTACATTTAAGTTACATCCTATAGCGGAAGTGTCTCTTTTCCATATTTCTTGGGACTGGGATGATTTTGAGATTGCTTTTGATGCATGGCAAAAATGGGCGCCTTTTACAGATGAACGTTTAACCTCACAAATAGAGTTAAAAGCAAAGGAAGTGGGGGAAGTTGTTGTGCAAGGTATATTTGTTGGCGCACCATCAGAATTAAAAAAGCTGTTACGACCATTAAGAAAAAGCGGGTCACCAACGGATCTATGGATAAAAGAAGTGCCTTATATGAAGGCAGTTCGATTTTTTGATGTTCCGAGTGGTAACCAGCCGGCACTCCGTAAAAGATCAGGTTCCTTTATTGAAAAACCATTTCCGCATGCTGCCATCTTGACTATGAAGCAATTTTTAGCAAATGCACCTAACAGCAATGCGAGCATCTGGCACCAATCGCTTAGAGGTGCTGTTAGTCACATTGCACCAAACCGTACTGCCTATTACTATCGTGATGCTCTTATTGCCCAAGAGTACATCACTTCATGGGAACAAACTCAAGATGAAAAGGAAAATATTCAGTGGGTGGAAGATGTAAGAAGGACATTATCCCCGTTTACAATGGGGGATTATGTGAACTTTCCAGATCAATCGATTGAAAACTGGCCAACTGCATACTATGGACGTAATTTCAGACGGTTAAGAGAAGTGAAAACCAAATACGATCCATTCAATGTATTTCGATTCCAGCAAAGTATTCCTCCGATTCGAAAGTGGCTGTAGTTCCCTTATAAAGTAAAGTTGGAACCTAAGAGAAAAAGTGTTAGATTGAGCGCTTATAATCTAACACTTTTTTGCTATGTTTTAAAGATAAACTGGCGATTTCTCGGTAGCATGCATGCCCC
This sequence comes from Lysinibacillus sp. C5.1, assembly GCF_016350185.1. NCBI lineage: Bacteria > Bacillati > Bacillota > Bacilli > Caryophanales > Bacillaceae > Lysinibacillus > Lysinibacillus sp. C5.1. Next base: position 3,383,591 of record NZ_CP066226.1, on the reverse strand, counting down.
TCATTTGTGCTGTTACACAGGGGTTGCCGTTGTAACTAGCTACTAATTTATACGCTTGTAAAAGCGCTATTTTTACAGAGAAAATGGAAAAACACAGAGCCTTTGTTTCGAAATTATTAAAAAATTATGTCACGATGCCTTTTATTATTCATTTCATACTCGTTATTTCCCTTGATAATTATTGAATACATCGTCAAAATGAAGATATTACATATATTTCTAGAGGGAGTAAATGCGATGAAGGATGTAGTTGTACGCAATAATGTGAAAATAATCGGCAAAGGGAAGCAACCAATTTTATTTGCACATGGATTTGGTTGCGATCAAAATATGTGGCGTTATATTACACCTGCATTCGAGGAACACTATCAAATTATTTTATTTGATTATGTTGGTTCAGGTAATTCTGATTTTAATGCCTATCAATCTCAAAAATACCAGTCACTTCAGGGCTACAAGCAGGATGTTTTGGATATCATTGAGACACTTGAACTGCAACAGGTCATTTTTATTGGTCATTCTATTAGTTCAATGATTGGCTTACTTGCCTCCATTGAACGCCCAGATTATTTTGAAAAACTAATCATGATTGGCCCTTCACCTCGTTATTTAAATGATAGAGATGGCTATGTTGGTGGATTTGAGCTAAGTGACATTATGGAAATATTAGATATGATGGAAATGAACTTTTCGGGTTGGGCTAGTTTTCTAGCGCCTATTGCTATGAATAATCCCGAGTCTCCAAAATTTACAAATGAGCTTGAACAAACATTTAAATCAGCAGACCCAGTCATTGCAAGGGAATTTGCGGAAGTTACTTTTTTATCGGATCATCGAAGTGACTTATCTAAGGCAAGTATTCCTATTTTAATCATGCAATGTTCGGATGATAGTATCGTTCCGATTGAAGTTGCAGAATATCTACATCAGCATTTAAAAGCTAGCACGTTGCGTTTAATGACAGCAAAAGGCCATTATCCACATATTAGCCATCCGCAAGAAACGATTGACTTAATTACACAATTTCTTTAATGGAAAATGAAAGGATTATTATCAGAAATGGATAAACGATTGAACTATGCACCTTGTGGATTTATTGCCATTACACTTGATGGCATCATGATTGAGGTGAATCAGACCTTTCTGCAGTGGATGGGTTATGAACGGGTGGATATATTACACCAGCATATTGAAATTCTAATGTCCAAGCCTAACAAAATGATTTTTCATTCATTTTTTTACCCGACCATTAATTTGTACGATTATGTGGAAGAATTATTCATCAGTTTAAAGCATGACAATGGTACAGCCATTCCTTTTCTGTTGAACGGTCGGAAGTATGCGGTGGGAGAGGTTGAATGTATTGATTGCGTTTTAGTGCCGATGAAAAAGCGCATTGATTATGAATTAGAATTACGTGCGGCTAAAAAGCAACTAGAGGCGGCTTATTTAGAAAAGGATCAAGCATTAGCAAAATTAAAGCAAATCCATTTGGCAATTGAGCACAAACAAGAAGAGTTATTATCTATGAATGCCACGCTTGTAGAACTTTCCATTACGGATAAGCTAACAGGTTTGAAAAACAGAAGATTTTTTCAAGAAAAGCTTGAAGAACAGCTTGCTATGTTCAGGAAATCGGCGATCCCTTTCTCACTATTAATTTTGGATATCGATCATTTTAAAAGGGTCAATGATACATTTGGACATCAAGTAGGAGATGAGGTGCTTGCCCAATTGGCACAAATTTTAGATGCACAAGCTCGTCCAAGCGATGTAGTAGCGCGCTATGGTGGGGAAGAATTTGTCATCATTTTACCTGATACCAGTGTCGATGATTGTTGGACTATTGCTGAACAACTTCGTCAAACGGTTGAGCAGGCTCAATGGCAGACAGGAAGAATTACGATAAGTATCGGCATTGCCACAGCAACCGAGAACGATTCCGATGCCACGATTTTGAAAAAGGCGGATCAGGCTTTATATACTTCGAAAGAGAACGGAAGAAACAAAGTGAGTTTGTTTGAGTGACTGGCACGCAAACAATTCTGACAATTTGCTGTGTTTTACTGGACTATGTAATTTGTGGTTTTCTACTGTATAATAATGAACAGTAAATAGGATAAAGGCGGTACAAACTACGATGAAAAGAATAGAATCTACGCAAAATGCGTTAGTGAAATATTGGAAAAAGCTAGCAACTACGCGAAAAGAGCGTGAACGTTCGGGTGAGTTTTTAGTGGAAGGCTTCCATTTAGTAGAAGAAGCGTTGAAAAACAATAATCAAGTGTTACAGCTAATCGTGCGCGAGGGTGTTGATTTACCGTTGCTATGGCCAATCGACAATGTAGCAATGGTGGAAGTAACAGCAGCTGTAGCAAAAGAATTTGCGGAAACAGAGACCTCTCAAGGAGTTTTTGCAGTATGCAAACAGCTAGCGGTAGAAGAAGATACAATGGCTTCTTGGCGCAAGGTACTTCTCATCGATGCTGTGCAAGACCCAGGTAATATTGGCACAATGATTCGAACAGCGGATGCGGCTGGTCTGGATGCAGTAATTTTAGGCAAAGGTTGTGCAGATTTATATAACCCAAAAACATTGCGTTCTGCCCAAGGGTCACATTTCCATATTCCCGTAATCCGCGGTGATTTAGAAGATTGGATTGATATGCTTCAGGACAATGGTGTACCTGTATTTGGGACAGCTCTTGATGAGGATGCAGTCGTGTATCATGAAATTCAGCATACTGGTGCATTTGCGATTATGATGGGCAATGAAGGCAGTGGCATTAATCCACAACTATTAGCGATGACAGATCAAAACATTATTATTCCCATTTTCGGACAAGCAGAATCGTTAAATGTCGCTGTTGCAACAGGTATTGTGTTATATGGCTTTGTTAAATAGAAATTGGTGTGTAAATGGAAAGAAATACCGATAAACAAGTGTAAATCGACGGTAAAGTAAACCTTCCAACAACGCCGATAGAACAATGCTAAAGTCAAGCTTGCACAGATGCCCCTTGATTTGAAGTGGTATCATATTGTATAATCACATTTAAAATGTAATTCTGTATAATGAAATGCTTTGACCAGGAAGTAGTAAAGATTGTGAATGGACGACAGGGAGCGTAGGCCGGAGATTGAGAGCCAGCGCCGAACCAATGCAATTTTGAATTCATCCTGCGAGCAGCTACCGGGACCAGCAAGAAAAGATGCTGTAAAGGTAAGCCGGCTTCAATCGAGTCGTTATGGCAATGAAGTGATTGTGCGCACCAAAAGCGCGCAATAACTAGGGTGGTACCGCGAATATGTCCTCGTCCCTTTTTTGGGGGCGAGGTTTTTTTATGCCATTTGAGCAAGCGGGCATTTATATGATCAAGGAGGTTTTTTACATGGAAGAGCAATTAAAGCAGTTAGAACAAGAAGCGCTAGCAAAAATTGAAGCAGCAGCAAATTTAAAAGAATTAAATGATGTGCGTGTCGCTTATTTAGGGAAAAAGGGACCTATCACAGACTTGCTAAAAGGAATGGGGAAATTATCGGCTGAAGAACGTCCAAAAATGGGTGCTTTAGTTAATACAGTTCGTGAAAATGTTACAGCAGTGTTAGAAACAAAAGTGACTGTATTAGAAGAAGCGGCAATTGCCGAAAAATTAGCAAGTGAGTCGATTGATGTCACATTACCAGGGCGTGCTATTAAAGTAGGTAACCGTCATCCTTTAACACGCGTTATTGAAGAAATTGAAGATTTATTTGTCGGTATGGGTTATGAAATTGCAGAAGGCCCAGAAGTGGAAAAGGATTACTATAACTTTGAAGCGTTAAATTTACCAAAAGGTCACCCTGCACGTGATATGCAGGATTCATTCTATATTTCCGAGGAAATATTATTACGTACACATACGTCTCCAGTTCAGGCACGTACAATGGAAGCGAAAAAAGGCGAGTCAATTCGTATTATTTGTCCAGGGAAAGTATTCCGTCGTGATAATGATGATGCAACACACTCTCACCAATTTATGCAAATTGAAGGTTTAGTTATTGGTGAAAATATTCGTATGAGTGATCTGAAAGGAACATTAGATACACTAGCAAAAAAAATGTTCGGTGCTGACCGTGAAATTCGTTTGCGTCCAAGTTTCTTCCCATTCACAGAGCCATCTGTTGAGATGGACATTTCTTGCTTCAAATGCGGTGGTGCAGGTTGTAACGTATGTAAAGGCACAGGCTGGATTGAGATTTTAGGTGCAGGTATGGTACATCCAAATGTACTTGAAATGGCTGGTTATGATCCGAAGAAAGTTTCTGGTTTCGCATTTGGTATTGGAGCAGAACGTATCGCTATGTTGAAATATGGCGTCGACGATATTCGTCATTTCTATACAAGTGACACACGTTTCTTATCACAATTCGAGCGAACAGAGGCGTAAGGGGGACTATAAATGTTAGTATCATTAGAATGGTTAAAAGATTATGTAAGTACAAAAGGCTTAGCGCCTGAAGAATTAGCAGAAAAAATTACTCGCTCAGGCATTGAAGTAGACGCAGTAATTGACCGTGCAAGCGGTATGGATAAAATTGTAGTCGGCTATGTTGTATCAAAAGAAAAGCACCCTGAAGCCGATAAATTAAATATTTGCCAAGTAGATGTTGGAGAAGAAGTGCCACAACAAATTATTTGTGGAGCGCCAAACGTGGATGCAGGTCAAAAAGTCATTGTTGCTCGTCCAGGTGCACATTTACCAGGTGGCATTAAAATTAAAAAAGCAAAACTACGTGGGCACGAATCGAACGGTATGATTTGTTCATTACAAGAGCTTGGTATTGAAGGGAAAGTAGTACCGAAAGCTTATGCAGAGGGCATTTATGTGTTACCAGCAGATGCAGAGGTGGGCGCTGATGCGCTAGCGCTTTTAGGTCTTCGTGATACAGTGCTTGAGCTTGGTTTAACACCAAACCGCTCAGATGCACTTTCGATGTTAGGGGTAGCTTATGAGGTTGGTGCTATTCTATCAGAGGAAGTAAAGTACCCAGAAATCGCTTATAGCACATCTTCTGACAAAGCGGAGGATTTACTAAAGCTTCGTGTAGAAGACTTACAAGCGAACCCAATGTACGTAGCGAAAGTTGTAAAAAACGTTAAAATTGCAGAATCACCAATGTGGTTACAGCACCGTTTGATGGCAGCTGGCGTACGTCCTCACAATAATGTAGTCGATGTGACAAACTATATTTTAATGGAATATGGTCAACCACTTCATGCATTTGACTATGATAGCTTAGCAACAGGTGAAATTGTTGTGCGTAAAGCAACAGAAGGTGAAAAAATCACGACTTTAGATGACCAAGAGCGTACATTAAAGGCATCTGATTTAGTGATTACCAATGGCAAAGAGCCAGTGGCAATTGCAGGCGTAATGGGTGGAGCCAATTCGGAAGTAACAGCATCTACAACGACTGTTGTGATTGAATCTGCTTATTTCGATGGCTTAACAGTACGTCAAACTTCACGCAATTTAGGTCTTCGTTCAGATGCATCAGCTCGCTTTGAAAAAGGTGTTGACCCTAACCGTGTTGTGCCTGCAGCTGAACGTGCAGCGGCATTGCTTGCTGAATTAGCTGGCGGTGAAGTGTTAGAAGGCACTTGTATCGTTGATGAATTAGATAAAACACCAGTACGTGTTGTAGTCTCTCCGGATTTTATTAACGAACGTCTTGGCATGAAAATTTCATTAGAAGATATGCTTTCGATTTTAGAGCGTTTGAAATTCGGTGTAGAAGCAGCAAATGGCTTATTAATCATTGATGCACCAACACGTCGTCAAGATATTAAAATCGAAGAAGATATCGTTGAAGAGATTGCACGTTTATATGGCTACGATGAAATCCCTATGACTTTACCAGAAGGTGCCAACCAAGTTGGACAACTGACAGCGTATCAAGCAAATCGTCGCGTTGTACGTAACTTTATGGAAGGTGCGGGGCTTTATCAAGCGGTTACTTATTCATTAACGTCTGAGGCGTTATCACAACGCTTTGCACTAAAAGCGGAGCCCGTAACACGTTTATTAATGCCAATGAGTGAAGAACGTTCAACACTTCGTCAAAGCTTAATTCCACATTTAATCGAAGCGGCAGCATATAATGTAGCACGTAAAGCGGATAGCGTAGCATTATACGAGGTTGGTTCTGTCTTCCTTGGTCAAACAGCAGAGGGCTTACCGTTTGAGGAAGAGCATGTAGCAGCTGTGTTAACAGGTAAATGGTTAGATCATGCTTGGCAAGGTGAGAAAAAAGAAGTTGATTTCTTCGTCTTGAAAGGTATTATCGAGGGTGTTATTGGCAAGCTTGGTTTAACAGAGCGCATTACATTTGTGAAAGCAGAAGTAGCTGGCTTACATCCTGGTCGTACCGCTAGCATTTTATTAGATGGTGAACAAGTGGGTATTATCGGTGGTTTACATCCAGCGGAGCAAAAAGCATGGGGTGTAAAAGATACGTACGTGATGGAAATGAATCTAGTAGCATTACTACAAGCCAATGCAAGTGAAGCGCCACTTGGCTATAAACCGGTGCCTCGTTTCCCAGCGATGTCTCGTGATATCGCACTTGTTATGAATCGTGCAACAACAGCGGGTGAAGTAGTAACGGTTATTCGTTCGGCAGGAGTGAAACTGTTGAAGGATATTAAAGTGTTCGATGTTTATGAAGGTGAAAAAATGGAGGCAGGTAAAAAATCTGTTGCTTTCTCCCTCACATACTTCGATCCAGAACGCACGTTAACAGATGAAGAAGTTGTTGCTGCGCATAATAAAGTATTGAAAGCCATTGCTACAATTGAAGGAACAGAAGTACGTTAATTTATGCTATTAAAAGCTGTCTCGAATACGGAGACAGCGCAGAATGTCGACAAAAGGCATCCAGAGGTTCGCTCTAGATGCCTTTTGTCTTTTTTATATTATTGATGAGCATTACATGAAATAGCTTTGCAAATAGATTCACCTGATTGGAGCAAAGGGTTTACGATGTGCCTGCGGAAAGCGGCCAGCTAGTAGAGAATACCAACAGCAGAAACCCCTATAAATCTATTTTAACTTACGAGCTTTTTCGGTGTTCGCAAAATGCCATTTTGTAATGGAGCGTAAAAATTCCTCACCTTGTCCACGCCAAATACGTGCTGCTAAAGCATCAACCTTGCTAGATGCACCTTTTTGTAACGCCACGCCAGCAAGCTCACTGAGTCGATCCATTTCTTTTAAGAATGCTGCACGCGCCAAAATGGAAGCGGTGGCAACGGCAACATGTAATTGTTCTGCTTTTGTTGAAAATAGGACGCCATCTCGGACAATTTCACGCTCATTTTTTAAATAATTATAATACACCCCGCGTTCTGCAAACTGGTCAATTAAAATATGTGCAGGTTTTTCGGGCGCCATTTTTGCTAATGTATGTCCAAGTGCCTTATTATGCATCATCGCTTTCATTTTGCCTTGTGAATAGCCCTTTGCTTGTAAAGCATTATATTTTTCATTGCGCAATACGAGTACGCTATGAATACATGCCGCACGTAAATCAGGGGCAATTTTTCGCATATAGTCATCCGTCAGCATTTTAGAATCTTTCACGCCAAGTTCATTAATCAATTCTATTTTTGAAGAAGGAACGTAAACGGCTGCCACTGTTATCGGTCCGAAATAATCCCCAGTTCCTGTTTCGTCAGAGCCTAACACAGACATGGCGGCAAAACCTTCAGGAAGTGTATCACCTTTTGCACCAACAGTTGAAGCCTTTTGCGTAGCTGATGCCCCAGAGGTTCCCCATCGTGCGGCTTCTCGCTCAGCACCGCCTCCTTGAAACATACATTTTCCTGATTTATACATCGTAATGGCTGTATCAGGCAGTTTTGCAGCGAACACAACACCAGGTGCTTTTCGCTCCACATAATAATTTGCGTAGTAGGACATTACCTCTTTTTGTGCAGTTGTTGAAATTAAAAGTACAATATTTGACATTAAACCGTTCCTTTCTATCCTCATTGTTCACAATTTTATACCTTTCATGGTATGATAATATATAGCTTTTTTGTATGGACGTTGCTCATAATGAATAACACCGTGAGCAAAAAGATTTTACTGGAGGGTGCGACTATGGAAAATCAAGAAAAGAATAAAATTTCTGTGGAAATATATGGTCATACATATAAAATGGTCGGCTCCGAATCCATTGGACATATGCGACTTGTCGCTTCTATTGTTGATGACCGTATGCGCGAAATGAATTTACATAATCCCTCACTTGATAGCACAAAGCTTGCCGTCCTTACAGCCGTAAATACGGTGCATGATTATTTACTCTTAAAAGAGCAAATAGAATTACTAGAAGAAGAATTGAAAAAATTAAAGGGTTGAAGTAAATGCTAGATTTAATTATATTAGTAGTTCTATTAGGTGGACTGCTAGTGGGGGCAAAACGTGGCTTCATTGTACAAATGATGCATATAGTTAGCTTTGTTGTTGCCCTAATTGTTGCGTATATTTATTATAAGCCATTAGCACAGAAATTTGTGTTTTGGGTGCCGTATCCAGGTGTTACAGATTCTGGAAGCCTTGGAGTTGTCATTGACAGCTTAGATTTAGACCGAACATTTTATCGTGTCATTGCGTTTGCGGTTATTTTCTTTGCAGTAAAGATTGCCTTGCAAATTGTGGCATCCATCTTTGATTTCATTGCTTATTTACCAGTGTTAAGTACGGTCAATCGCTGGCTTGGTGCACTGCTTGGCATGATTGAAAATTATTTAATTTTATTTATTGTATTGTATGTTTTGGCATTAGTACCGATTGATTTTATTCAGAATTTAATGTCGAAGTCGTTCATATCAGGCCTTATTTTGGAACATACGCCGATCATTACAAAGATGTTCCAAAATTGGTGGTATATTTATCTCCATGCTTCCTAATAAAATTTGGCATCTACGCATGGAAAATTGAATGTAGTATTCACTCATTTGTCCGTAGAAATCTGCTAAATGGCGAAATTTCTGTTAAGGGCGTAGCTGTTTTGTGCACAAGCAGATTGTAAATTTTGTTGAATGTTGATTGCCTATCGCAATGTAAGCTAAAACAAAGTTGCGCAAAAGCCGTAATGAATAGGCAATAGTAAATGATGCACTTCTCTCGGACCAGAGGGAAGTGTTTTTACGATAGGGGGAATTCTAAATGAACAAAAAAACAATTATTCGTACGTTAGAAAAAATTGCATTATATATGGAGTTACAAGGTGAAAATCCGTTTAAAGTATCCGCATTCCGCAAAGCTGCAGCAGCATTAGAAGGTGATGAGCGCTCGCTTAGTGAGATGGAGGATGTAACAAAGCTTAAAGGAATCGGTAAAGGTACAGCCTCTGTTATTGAAGACTTAATCGTGACAGGTGAATCGAGTCTGCTTAAAGAATTACAAGATATTGTACCGAAAGGATTACTGCCATTACTGAAGTTACCAGGCTTAGGTGGCAAAAAGATTGCGAAGCTTCACCAAGAGCTAGGCATAGACTCTGCTGAAAGCTTACAAGCTGCATGTGAAGCGGGTAAAGTGCGCGAGCTAGCAGGCTTTGCCGCCAAAACAGAAGAAAAGATTTTAAAGGAACTAGCTAATTTTGCTAATCGTTCAGAACGTTTGCCAATTTGGCAGCTTGAGCCTGTCGTTTTACAAATTGAAGCACTTCTCGGTAGTATGGAGGAAGTGACGCGTTTTTCCGTAGCAGGCAGTTTCCGTCGTGCATCTGAAACAAGTAAAGATATTGATTTCATTGTTGTAACTGAAGCAATAGAGACAGTACGAGAAAAAATATTGAGTGCACTCGCTATTCAAGAGGTAGTGGCAGCAGGAGATACAAAAATTTCCGTTATTTTAGATTTAGATGATGCTGTAAGTGTTGATTTTCGATTAGTAAAGGATGTTGAGTATGCCACAGCCTTGCACCATTTTACAGGTTCAAAAGAGCATAACGTTCGCATGCGCCAACTTGCCAAAACACGTGGGGAAAAAATTAGTGAGTATGGTGTAGAGCAAGCAGATGGTTCTGTGCTGACATTTGCAGACGAAGCGGCATTTTTTGCCCATTTTGATTTGCCATTTATCCCCCCTAGCTTACGAACAGGGTCAACAGAGTTTGACCGGCAAAGTGAAGTCAAGGATTTAGTTAAGCTAGAGGATATTGTCGCTGATTTGCATATGCATACAACATGGTCAGATGGCGCGTACTCTGTGGCTGAAATGGGTGAAGCGCTAATTTCCCGTGGTTATCAATATAGTGTTATTACCGATCACTCACAATATTTAAAAGTGGCGAATGGTTTGACACCTGCACGATTAGTGAAGCAACGAGCTGAAATTGACGCTTTTAACGAAGCGCATCCTGACTTTTATTTATATGCAGGCACAGAAATGGATATTTTACCAGATGGTTCGTTAGATTTTGACGATGAAGTACTGCGGAAATTGGATTTCGTGATTGCCTCCATTCATTCGAGTTTTACACAGTCACAGGATAAAATAATGGCGCGATTACATACCGCAATGCAAAATCCGTATGTACATATGATTGCTCATCCAACGGGGCGCATTATTGAAGACCGGGCTGGTTATAATCCAAATATCGCGCAGTTGATTGAATGGGCAAAGGAATATGGTAAAATTTTAGAGTTGAACGCCAATCCCTATCGTTTAGATTTATGCGTTGAGCATTTAGAAATGGCTGTTGCAGCAGGTGTACCAGTAGCGATTAATACCGATGCGCATGATATCGCGCATTTACGTTTTATGGATATTGGTGTGCGCTATGCAAATAGGGCATGGCTGAAAAAAGATATGATTGTCAATACATGGACGCGCGAACAGTTCGAGTCGTTCATTCGACGAAATAAATAGGTTGAGGAGGTGTTCTCAGTGATCGCAGACCGCGCATTGAAAACACTAGAATATGATAAGGTACGTCAACAAGTGGCTACATACTGTACTTCTTCAATCGGCAAATCAGCCATTGATGAACTTGTGCCACAAACAGACTTTGAAAAAGTCGTTCAGTTGTTAGAAGAAATGGATGAAGGGCTTTCCATTTTACGTGTAAAAGGCAATGTGCCAATGGGTGGTATTTTCGATGTACGACCAGCAGCAAGACGTGCCCAAATCGGAGGCATGCTTTCAGCGATGGAATTAATGGAAGTGTCTAGTACGATTCGAGCTAGCCGTATACTGCGTAATTTCTTAGAAGATTTAGAGTCAGATGAAATTATTGAAATCCCTCATTTTATCGCTAAAAAGGAAATTATGCCTGTATTAACAGGTTTACAGCATGAAATTAATAACTGTATTGATGATAATGGGGCTGTTTTAGATTCTGCAAGTCAAACGTTGCGCTCCATTCGCCAGTCTCTACGAGCAGAAGAGGCTAAAGTGCGTTCAAAGCTAGAGAGCTTAACACGAGGAAGTAATGCAGCCAAAATGCTTTCAGATGCAATTGTAACGATTCGTAACGACCGTTATGTGATTCCAGTTAAACAAGAATATCGCTATCACTATGGCGGCATTGTGCATGACCAATCATCGTCTGGTCAAACGTTATTTATCGAACCAGATTCAGTTGTACAAGCGAATAATGAAATACACCGTCTCAAAATGAAAGAGCAAGTTGAAATTGAGCGCATTTTGCTTGCTTTAAGTGCGATGGTTGAAGAAGTGGCACCTGATGTATTTAATTTAGTAAAACTATTAGGCGAGATTGACGTTATTTTGGCAAAGGGTAAATATGGCCAAGCCAATAAATGTACGATGCCTAAAATGAACAAGGATGGTTATATTCGACTTGTGCGCGCACGCCATCCGCTATTACCTATCGAAACGGCGGTTGCCAATGACATCGAATTTGGCAAAGATATTACGGCTATTGTAATTACAGGACCCAACACGGGTGGTAAAACCGTAACGTTAAAAACAGTGGGTCTTTGTACATTAATGGCACAAGCAGGCTTACCGGTGCCGGCATTAGACGGTTCAGAGCTAGCGGTATTTGAGCAACTTTTTGCTGATATTGGTGATGAGCAATCGATTGAACAATCGCTTTCAACATTTTCATCACATATGGTGAACATTGTCGACATTTTACAGCAATTTGATCACGAATCACTTGTGCTATTCGATGAATTAGGCGCCGGAACGGATCCACAAGAAGGGGCTGCCTTAGCGATTTCTATTTTAGATGAAGTACATGGTCGCGGCGCTCGTGTTATGGCCACGACGCACTATCCTGAATTAAAAGCATACGGCTATAATCGCCCTGGTGTTGCCAATGCAAGTGTGGAATTCGATATTGAAACGTTGAGTCCAACTTATCGCTTACTTATTGGTGTACCAGGTCGCTCCAATGCTTTTGAAATTTCTAGTCGTCTCGGTTTACCAGAGTCCATTATTGATCGTGCCAAAAACTTCACAGGAACGGATCGACATGAGGTGGAATCCATGATTGCGTCCTTAGAAGCAACACGACGCCAATCAGAGGACGATGCAGAGCGTTCCCATGATTTACTACTAGAGTCCGAAGCACTTCGTAAAGAGCTTCAGGACAAGCTTCAAGCTTACGAAGAACGCAAAGAAGCTCTTGACAAAAAAGCGAAGGAAAAAGCGCGCAAAATTGTCGAAGAAGCAAAACGAGAAGCAGAAACGATTATTTCAGAGCTTCGAGAAATGCGTAAAAACGCTGATCAAGTAGTGAAAGAGCATGAGCTGATTGAGGCGCGGAAACGATTGGAAGAAGCCACTCCGCTTGAGCATAACAAAGTATTGAAAAAAGCGGCTCAAGTCAAGGCGCGTGCACAAAACTTGGTTGTCGGTGATGAGGTAAAGGTGTTAAGCTATGGTCAACGAGGTACGTTGCTTGAAAAAGTATCTGATGTTGAATGGGTTGTACAAATGGGCATTTTAAAGATGAAAATTGCCGATACCGATCTTGAATACATTAAACCAGAGAAAGCGCCTATACAACGAGTTGCTGGTGTGAAAAATCGAGATAGCCATGTGAAATTAGAGTTAGATTTACGTGGGGAGCGCTATGAGGATGCATTAATACGCACTGAAAAATATATAGATGATGCGCTACTTGCAAACTATGGTCGAGTGTCGATTATCCACGGTGTTGGGACCGGAGCATTACGTCAGGGCATTCAAAGTTACCTGAAAAAACATAAACGGGTGAAATCCTTCCGTTTTGGAGAAGCAGGCGAAGGTGGATTTGGCGTCACTGTTGTGGAATTGAAATAAGCTGTAAAGGGGACGGAGAAAATGCTAAATTCTAGCTTTTGGCGATATCCAATTATCGAAACGGCAGGATATTTTAGTGTTGTTGTGTTATGTTTAGTCGTCTCGATGGCATTGTTCGAAGTCGTTACGAAATATAAAAACTGGGAAGAAATAAAAAATGGTAATGTAGCTGTGGCGCTTGCAACGGGCGGTAAAATATTAGGTATTTGTAATATTTTTCGTTATTCGATTGCTCGTCATAGCACGCTGAGTGAAATGATTGGTTGGGGACTATTTGGCTTCACGTTACTAATTGTGGCATATTTCTTATTTGAATTTATGACCCCTCGTTTTAACGTAGATCAAGAAATTGCTAACGACAATCGCTCAGTTGGCTTTATTTCCTTTACGATTTCAGTCGGTTTATCGTTTGTTATTGGGGCAAGTATTGCATAGGAGTGTTATAGGATGGAAAAATTAGCGAAAGTTCTAATCGTAGTCTGTATCGCATTTTTGGCAGTCGGTGTCTACTATATGTTGACCGTATAATGATACGAGGGATTTAACTGTAGGTAAACTTGGATTTCTAAGTTTATCTACAGTTTTTTTGTCTAGAAATCTGTAGGGTCGCCATGAAAAGTAGGTCAAATGCCACGAAAAGGGCGGGAATCGTCACGAAATCGGTAGCCATTGCACGCTGATGAAAATTGCCTTTTTAAAAATTTTTCTAATATAGAAATATAATGGCCATCAGTTGTATAAAAAACAAAACAATGAATGGGTATTCATAATGATATCAACGGAAAGGACATTAAGGAGTAGTAATATAAATGTTGTTAAATGCATAATAATTAATCGAAAATGCATTTATTTTCTATTTTGCGTTTGAAAGTACATTCCTTTTTCATTATAATTAAAATAAGAATTTACAAAGTTTGGGACAAAGGGGAGAGGACGTATGACAGCAAAACCATGGCTAGCAAATTATCCTGAAGAAGTACCACCGTCTTTAACGTTTGAGGAAATTCCTGTGCAAGAGTTTTTAACGCGTGCCTATAAAAAGAAGCCATCGAAAGTGGCAATTCATTTCATGGGTAAGGATTTGACGTACACCGAGTTATATGAATCTGCACTTAAGTTTGCAAACTACTTACAAGCACTTGGCGTGGAAAAAGGAGATCGTGTAGCGATTATGCTACCAAACACGCCACAAAGTGTAATCGCTTACTACGGGGCAATGTATGCCGGCGCAGTCGTAGTACAGACAAATCCACTTTACACTGAACGAGAATTGCAGTACCAAATGGCCGACTCTGGTGCGAAGGTAATTTTAGTAATGGATATTTTGTATCCACGTGTCATGAAAATCATGAAAGAAACAGACCTTGAAAATGTCATTGTAACAGCTATTAAAGATTACTTACCATTTCCGAAAAATTTAGTATATCCTTTTATTCAAAAAAAGCAGTACGGTTTTAGTGTGAAAGTGGAGCATAGCGGACAAAATCATTTATTTACAGAAATAATGAAGTCCTCACCTGTAAAAATGATCAATCTGCCGTTTGATTTTGAAGAAGATTTAGCATTGCTTCAATATACAGGAGGGACGACAGGGTACCCGAAAGGCGTTATGTTAACGCATAAAAACTTAATTGCCAATACGACAATGTGCGATGCCTGGATGTATAAATGCGTACATGGCGAAGAAACAATTATGGGTATTCTTCCATTTTTCCATGTCTATGGTATGACAACGGTAATGCTACTATCTGTGTTTACCCAAAATAGAATGGTATTGTTGCCGAAGTTTGATGCTGAAACAGCTTTAAAAACAATTGATAAGCAAAAGCCAACATTGTTCCCTGGTGCACCGACATTATATATTGGTTTACTAAATCATCCAGATATTGCGAAGTATGATTTATCGTCTATTAAAGCATGTTTAAGTGGTTCCGCTTCACTGCCTGTAGAAGTACAGGAACAATTTGAGGCCGTAACAGGTGGGAAGCTTGTGGAAGGTTATGGGTTAACTGAAACCTCTCCCGTAACGCACGCAACACCCATTTGGGGTAACCGGGTTATCGGTTCAGTAGGTTTACCGTGGCCGAATACCGACTCTGTCATTTTACGTACGGGGGATACAGAACAACTTGCTGTCGGTGAAGTAGGTGAAATTGCTGTCAAAGGTCCACAGGTTATGAAGGGCTATTGGAATCGTCCAGAAGATACGGCTGCAACTTTTGCAGATGGCTGGTTTTTAACAGGAGACCTTGGCTATATGGATGAGAAAGGTTACTTCTATGTGGTGGACAGGAAAAAGGATTTAATTATTGCGGGTGGCTTTAATATTTATCCTCGTGAAGTCGAAGAAGTTTTGTATGAACGGGAAGAAATTCAAGAATGCGTTGTAGCAGGTATTCCTGATCCGTATCGAGGAGAAACAGTAAAAGCATATATTGTATTAAAAGAAGGATATTCGATTACTGAAGACGAATTAAATAAATACTGTCGTCAGCACTTGGCTGCTTTTAAAGTGCCACGCATTTATGAATTCCGAGATGAACTACCAAAAACAGCTGTTGGAAAAATTTTGCGTCGTTCCTTAGTGGATGAAGAAAAAACAAAATTAGCGAATAAAGAAGCAAAATAACTACGTGTGAAAGTATTGACAAGCGCGAGTGTAAAATATAATATGAAAATATGAATGAATAACCATTCATATTTTCATATTTTTTTGTTTCTATTGACCACGCCCTATTTAGCTAGGATGGACCGCTCAAATTTTTGTATCGGGAACTTCAGCACTTATTAGTACTGATTGGCAAATAAGCAAAGTGCCACAGATGGAAATGGGCGTGCGTATGTTTTTTAGGTGGTGATATAAAGATGAAACGAGATAAGCCAAAATATAAGCAAATTATTGATGCAGCTGTCTTCGTTATTGCAGAAAATGGGTATCACCAAGCGCAAGTATCGAAGATCGCAAAACAAGCTGGGGTGGCTGACGGAACGATCTATTTATATTTTAAAAATAAAGAAGATATATTAATTTCTGTCTTTAATGAAAAAATGGCTGTTTTTGTAGAGTCATTACAAGATATAATAGAAAATGGAAGCACGTCGAAAGACAAACTTTCACGCATGATTGAAAATCATTTTAATGTTCTAGCTACAGATCGATCATTAGCGACTGTGACTCAATTAGAACTTCGTCAATCAAATAAAGATTTACGTCAAAAGATCAATGCAGTATTAAGAGATTACTTGCAATTGCTTGATCAGATTCTAATTGAAGGTATGGTTACTGGTGAGTTCAATCAAACGATGGATGTACGTTTGGCACGTCAAATGGTATTTGGCACAATTGACGAAACGATTACATCGTGGGTGATGAATGACTATCGATATGATTTGATAGAACAGGTTCCGAAAGTTCAGGCATTAATCCTGAACGGCATTAAAGCTTAAAAGGATGTGGAGAAATGGAATTTCTAAGTTGGAAAGTAGAAGATGGAGTAGCAATTATTACGATTGCACGTCCTCCAGCAAACGCATTATCTCGTGGAATCATTGCAGAAGTAGATGCTGTGCTAGATGCCGTAGAAAACGATGACGCTGTACGTGTCCTTGTACTTCATGGTGAAGGCCGTTTCTTCTCAGCGGGTGCAGACATTAAGGAATTTACTGAAGTAGAGTCTGGAGATGAATTTACGAAGCTTGCAGGCAATGGGCAACAAGTATTTGAACGTGTTGAAACGTTCTCTAAACCTGTTATTGCAGCAATCCACGGTGCGGCACTTGGCGGTGGTCTAGAACTAGCAATGAGTTGCCATATGCGCTTTGTAACAGAATCTGCGAAATTAGGGTTGCCTGAATTACAACTAGGTCTTATTCCAGGCTTTGGTGGCACACAACGTTTACCGCGTTATGTGGGGGTAGCAAAAGCAGCGGAAATGATGTTTACAAGCGAACCTATTTCAGGGGCAGAAGCTGTGCAGTGGGGCTTAGCGAACCGTGCATTTACCGATGAATCATTACTTGAGGAAACACTAAAGGTTGCTAAAAAAATTGCTAAAAAGAGCCCAATCGCTTTGAAAGAAGCAATTCAAGCATTGCAATATGCGAAGCCGGCTTCATTCTATGAAGGTATGGAGGCAGAAGCTAAATCCTTTGGTACGGTTTTTGTATCAGCAGATGCTAAAGAAGGTATTCAAGCATTTATCGAAAAACGCGAGCCTGTGTTTACTGGCAAATAGTTTTCCATCAGTGTAGGTAACGACTGAAAGGGGAGTTTATCTACGTTGAAAATATATAATATTTACAAGTTTACTTGGAAATCAAAAAACGTTGCAGGGGGTATGAATATATGAATATTTTTGCATTAATTAAACGTACGTTTGATACAGAAGAAAAAATCGTTGTGTCAGGTGGTAAAATCCAAGAGGATGGCGCTGAATTCATTATTAATCCTTATGATGAATATGCAATTGAGGAAGCAATCCAAGTTCGTGACGCAGCTGGTGGTAAAGTAACAGTTGTCACAATTGGTGGCGAAGATGCGGAGAAACAATTACGTACAGCGTTAGCAATGGGTGCTGACGAAGCGGTTCTTATTAATACAGAAGATGATCTAGATGAATTAGATCAAAATGCAGCTGCTTACATTTTAGCTGAGTACTTAAAAGATAAAGAGGCGGACTTAATTTTAACAGGCAATGTGGCAATTGACGGCGGTTCTGGTCAAGTAGGTCCACGCGTTGCTGATTTATTGGGCATTAACTATGTAACAACAATTACAAATCTTGAAATCGATGGCACATCTGCAAAAATCGTGCGCGATATCGAAGGGGATTCAGAAGTAATTGAAACATCTTTACCACTTTTAGTAACTGCACAACAAGGTTTAAATGAGCCGCGTTACCCATCATTACCAGGCATCATGAAAGCGAAGAAGAAACCGCTTGCAGAGCTTGAATTAGATGATTTAGATATCGATGAAGATGATGTTGAGGTAAAAGTAGAAACGGTGGATATTTACTTGCCAGCTCAAAAAGCAGCAGGTCGTATTTTAGAAGGCGAACTTTCTGCTCAAGCAAAAGAGCTAGTCAACTTACTTCATTCAGAAGCGAAAGTAGTTTAAGTCATTTGTTAACGCAAATCGAATCTTAAAGGGTAACGGAGGGAATATACTATGTCAAAAAAAGTATTAGTATTAGGTGAAGTTCGTGAAGGAAGCTTACGTAATGTATCTTTCGAGGCAATTGCAGCAGCAAAACAAATCGCTGATGGCGGCGAAGTTGTAGGGGTACTTTTAGGAGATGCGGTTGCAGGGTTAGCAAGTGCATTATTCGAGCATGGGGCAGATCGTGTTGTGACAGTGGAGCATCCGCATTTAAAACAATATACATCAGATGGCTATGGACAAGCTTTATTAGCTGTTATCGAGCAAGAAAATCCAACAGGCATCGTATTTGGTCATACAGCTAATGGTAAAGATTTATCGCCTAAAATTGCGAGTAAATTACAAGCAGGACTTGTTTCTGACGTCACTTCTATTGAAGGTGCCGGTGACGATGCAGTATTCATCCGTCCAATTTATTCGGGTAAGGCTTTTGAAAAGGTAAAAGTAAAAGATGGCGTAGTGTTAGTTTCAATCCGTCCAAATAATATTGCACCTTTAGAAAAAGCACCAGGTAAAACAGGTGATGTATCATCTATTACAGTTGATATTACAAATTTACGTTCAATCATTAAAGAGGTCGTACGTAAATCTTCAGAAGGCGTAGATCTTTCAGAAGCTAAAGTGGTAGTAGCAGGTGGTCGTGGTGTTAAATCAGAGGAAGGCTTCGAACCGCTAAAAGAATTAGCAGATTTACTTGGTGGTGCAGTTGGTGCATCTCGTGGAGCATGCGATGCTGAGTATTGTGATTATTCATTACAAATCGGTCAAACAGGTAAGGTTGTGACACCAGACCTTTACATCGCAGCAGGTATTTCTGGGGCTATCCAACATTTAGCGGGTATGTCAAACTCAAAAGTCATTGTAGCGATTAATAAAGATCCTGAGGCAAATATCTTTAAAGTAGCAGACTACGGTATCGTAGGCGATTTATTCGAAGTGATTCCATTGCTAATTGAAGAATTTAAAGCGTTAAAAGTGAACGCATAAGCTAGGGGTCTTCCCTAGCTTTTTTAATGCTTGAGAGAAGAAAAAATGGGGAATAGTAAAATAGGGGAACAGGATGCCGATTGTACGTAAAGCCTAAATTAGACATTGCAGGCAGATTGTTCGCTCAACATAAATTAACCATGCTATACTACAAACATAGTAAGTTTAAGGAGGATTTCAAATGGCAATTGTACATGCAACAGATGCGACGTTCCAAGATGATATTAAAGAAGGCTTAGTATTAGTCGACTTTTGGGCTGCTTGGTGTGGACCATGTAAAATGATTGGACCAGTTCTTGAAGAAATGGATGCTGCGGGTAGTGCTGCTAAAATCGTCAAAGTTGACGTAGATAACAACCAAGGTACTGCTGCACAATACCAAATCATGTCTATTCCTTCACTGCTTTTATTCAAAAATGGTGAATTAGTAGACAAAACTGTTGGTTTCCAACCAAAAGAAGCATTAGAAGCTTTCATCGCAAAACATGCTTAATTTGTAAAAAAGAGCTGAGCCATCTTTAGATGTGCTCAGCTTTTTTTCGTTATATAATAAAAGAGAAGCAACCGTTAAATGGTGATATTTGATATCCGTTTAGGCATCGCAAATGGCACTTTTATTTAGCATCAAAAAAAAGGGGGCAGGTAGGCGATGAATGATTTAATTAAACGAAAGCTTGATATTTTACCAGATCAGCCTGGCTGCTATTTGATGAAAGATCGACAAGGGACAATTATTTATGTAGGTAAGGCAAAGGTGCTAAAAAATCGAGTGCGCTCCTATTTTACAGGAACACACGAAGGCAAAACACAACGCCTTGTTGGCGAAATTGAAGATTTTGAGTATATTGTGACTTCATCTAATTTGGAGGCACTTATTTTAGAGTTGAACCTTATAAAGCTACACGATCCTAAATACAATATCATGCTTACGGATGATAAAACATATCCGTATTTAAAAATTACGAACGAGAAACATCCACGACTTATTACAACACGTAAAGTAAAAAAAGATAAGGCAAAATATTTTGGTCCTTATCCAAATGCGTATGCAGCAAGTGAGACGAAAAAGCTGCTTGATAGACTTTATCCGCTGCGAAAATGTGTGCAATTACCAACCAAGGTTTGCTTGTACTATCATATGGGACAGTGCTTAGCTCCATGTGTAAAGGATATTGATGCTCACATCTATCACGATATGATTGAAGATATGACGAAGTTCTTAAATGGCGGTGTTGAGGCAGTAAAAAAAGAACTTGAGGACAAGATGCTAGTCGCGGCAGAGCAACTAGAATTCGAGCGAGCAAAGGAGTTCCGCGATCAAATTGCACATATTGAGACGGTTATGCAAAAACAAAAAATCGTGTCTAGTGATACGACCAATCGCGATGTCTTTGGTTATGCGGTTGAAAAAGGTTGGATGTGTGTGCAAGTGTTTTTCGTTCGTCAAGGCAAGTTAATTGAACGGGATGTCTCCATTTTCCCAATTTATCAGGACGTGGAGGAAGAATTTTTAACGTTTGTCGGACGCTTTTATGAAAAGCTAGAGCATATTAAACCGAAAGAAATTTTCATTCCACAGGCTATTGATGCGGCAATTTTAACCGAATTATTAGGGGTTAAAGTACTGACACCGAAGCGAGGGCAAAAGAAAGAGCTAGTTGATTTGGCTATGAAAAATGCGGAAATTGCTGTGGCTGCTAAATTCCAATTGATTGAGCGACAAGAAGAACGTACAATTGGCGCATGCGAGGCACTAGGCGAAGCAATAGGCATTTCAGCACCATTGCGCATTGAAGCATTCGATAATAGCCATATGCATGGTACGGATGCGGTATCAGCAATGGTTGTTTTTATTGATGGTAAACCGGCAAAGAAAGAATATCGTAAATACAAAACACGAACAGCCGCAAAACATGACGATTACGGGGCAATGCAGGAAGTGATACGCCGCCGTTACACGAGGGTATTAAAAGAAGGCTTGCCATTGCCCGATTTAGTGCTAATAGATGGCGGTAAAGGACAGATGGAAGTGGCACGAGAAGTGTTGGAAGATGAACTTGGTCTTGTTATTCCAATCGCTGGTTTAGCAAAAGATGATAAGCATAATACATCTCAGCTCTTATTCGGAGATCCGCCTGATGTTATCGCATTAAAACGAACGAGTGATGGCTTTTATTTACTTCAACGTATTCAGGATGAAGTGCACCGTTTTGCTATTACATTCCTACGGCAACAACATGAAAAAAATGCGATTCAATCTGTACTCGATGGCATTGAAGGTGTTGGACCGAAACGAAAGCAACAGCTATTGAAGCATTTTGGCTCAGTTAAAAAGATTCGTGAGGCGAGTGAGCTTGCCCTTCAAGAAGCAGGAATGCCTGCAAACTTAGCGAACATTATTTACACTTATTTTCAGCAGCAGACGTTGTCAAAGGATTAGACATATGCTAATGTTGGAATAGAACATAGCAATGGTAATACCATTATGTTCTAACAATCCTTGTATGAACGATTGTGCAATAAAGCATAATAACGAAGTATTTTCATAAAAGGTAAAATTACATTTCACTATTTTAAGTGATGATAGAGGTGCAAGGTTCAATAGTAGCACATCGAAGGATGGACAAATCCAGTGATGATGTGTGAAAGGGGAGCTTGCCGAAGTGAAGTATCGTTGTTCCGAAACTTTGCTGGTTTTGCATTTAACAGATGTAGGACTGTCGAATCTTGACGTTTCGGAGAGCTATCACACATGCGCAAGCTATTTTATTGTACATGTTGCAGGCAGCTTTCACGTTATGTGAGGGCTGCCTTTTTGCTGTTCTAGAAACGAATCTAAAAAAGGAGAATGATGAAAATGGCAAGTATTGTATTGAAATTTGGTGGACCTGCAATCGCCTCAACAGAGCGGATTCAGGAGGTCGCTAAAATTGCAATGGCAAAAAAAGAGCGTGGCTATGATGTAGTAGTAGTGACAGCAGCGATGGGCCGTACAGCTAAAGACTTAACGAAAATGGTACGTGCATTATCAGATGATGCCTCTAAGCGTGAGATGGATGTACTGTTATCGACGAGCTCGCAACTATCAAGTGCACTATTTGCGATTGCTTTGCAAGAGGCCGGTTATGATGCAGTGTCATTAACTGGCTGGCAAGCTGGTGTGCAGACAGATGCAAAGCATTTTAATGCACGTATTGATCAAATCGATGTTCGTCGCATGCAAGAGCATATGACACAAGGACAAATTGTTGTTATTGCTGGGGAACAAGGGATGAATACTGCCAACAATATTACAACACTTGGAAAGGGTGGAGCAGAAACGACAGCAGTAGCCATTGCAGCAGCATTAGATGCAGAGCGTGTTGAGATTTATACAAATGTCGATGGTGTCTATACAGCTGATCCAAGTCATATTGAAAAAGCGAGAAAGTTACAGGAGATTTCCTATGATGAAATGTTGGAACTTTCGCATTTAGGATCACATATTCTACATCCACGTGCAGTGGAGTTAGCAAAAAAATTTCAAATCCCGGTGATTATTCGTTCAAGTGTAGTGGATACAGTAGGTACTTTATTGAAGGAGGAAGTTGAAATGGAGAAAAATTTAATTGTACGTGGTGTTGCTTTCGAAGCAGATATTATTCGTTTAACAATTGGCTATGATACATATTCAACTGCATCGTTAGCAGATATGTTTGCGATACTGGCAGAAAACCGCATTAATGTTGATATTATTGTTCAAGCTATTATTGAAGGTGTGAAACCATCTGTATCCTTTACCATTTTAAAAGAGGAATTTGCTGAAGCTTTACGAGTGTTAGAAAATAGTAAATTGTCACTTGGTTTTAGCTTTGCCGATTTTGAAATCGGCTTAGCGAAAGTGTCGATTATTGGATCTGGGATGGCATCGAATCCTGGAGTAGCTGCCAGAATGTTTGATCGCTTACGTCGAGAGGATATTCCAGTAAAAATGGTGAGTACGTCGGAAATTAAAGTCTCTGTTGTTGTGCCGCAAGACGAAATGATTCGAGCTGCTAATGCATTACATGAGGAGTTTAATTTAGAAGAAGAAATTCACAAACAGTAACTACTATATAAAATGATAAAAGGCATCAAGAGTAACATCTTGTTGCCTTTTGTCCCCACGTATAAGGTTTGTTCTAACAAAAGAATCCTTTAAACGTTTATTCATTTGTTATTGTATTCATAATACGTTCTTTAACATCCCATTTGACTGTAAACGTGACAAGCTGTTGTTTTTCACGCTTCTCATCATAACATTCAGTCAAGTAACCTTTTACTTGCTGAATTTGTTCAGCAATAAAGCCTGCTTCAAGTCTAAAGCTACGATTTTGAATTTGTAAAAGGGTTGGTTCATTCATTAAATGGAAAATGCGCCCATCTTTAGACTCCTTTGTCAATACTAGAGTACCCCAGCACGCATCTGCGAAAAATGCGATAAGTTCATCTTGACTTTTACAAGGAAACTTCCGTGCAAGCTCCTTGCCAGCCCAATATAGTACGTCATCCTCATGTTTACCAAGTATTGAAGATAGGACATGATCACGAATTAACTCATATCCAAATGATGAGATAGTATTAGATGGATTATTTAACATAGAAATCCTTCTTTCTTAGAATTTTCTTATAATTTAGCACCAATAAAGTAATGATAGATTTTTCGAGAAGAAACGACACGTTATGTACTAGATTGCTTCTTTAATAAGGTCTAGCAAAAACTCTATGTTACCTTGACGCTCGTAGCTCTTGAGAGTACAATAAACATGTCATAATATTGTACCATGATGAAATACACAGTCAATGGAGTATCATTTACAAAATGATGACTTCTTTTGTTGTGCTATTTTAAGTACTAAGGGGGGTAACAGTCTTGTCGAAAGATCGAGAGTTTTTATGGCGTCGCTTACATTCTCTACTTGGGATCATTCCAGTAGGTCTGTTTTTAACGATGCACCTATTCATTAACTTTACAGCAACAGGCGGAGCAGAAAGTTACAATGATGCTACCGCAGTAATGGAAAAAATTCCATTTCTTATCCTAGTTGAGTGGATTGTCATCTACATTCCATTAATGTTCCACGCATTTTATGGTGTGTTCATTGCATTCACAGCTACACCAAATACAGGGCGTTTCAGCACATACCGTAACTGGATGTTCTCATTACAACGCTTCACAGGTGTATTTTTAGTAATTTTCATTGCATGGCATATTTTCCAAACTCGTATTCAAAAAGCGCTTGGTACACACGTTGATTACGACATGATGGCAAATATCGTTGCAAATCCATTTATGCTTGGATTCTACATTGTTGGTATTTTATCAGCAACTTTCCACTTAACAAATGGTTTGTGGTCATTCTTAGTAAGCTGGGGTATTACACAATCACCACAGTCTCAAAAGATTGCTACTTATGTAACAAACGTTCTTTTCGTAATTCTAAGTGTAGTTGGTGTGGCTGCTATTTTAGCTTTCGTATAATTCAATAGAAGCTACTATAAGAGTACATGCAATCATTGCAATTTTTTAAGAGGAGTGAGAAATAATCATGGCGAAAAGCAAAATAATTGTTGTCGGCGGCGGTTTAGCTGGTCTGATGGCAACGATTAAAGCAGCTGAAGTTGGTACTGAAGTTGATTTATTCTCATTAGTTCCTGTAAAACGCTCACACTCTGTATGTGCGCAAGGCGGAATTAATGGTGCCGTAAATACAAAAGGTGAAGGGGATTCTCCTTGGATTCACTTTGATGATACAGTATATGGTGGGGATTTCTTAGCGAACCAACCACCAGTTAAAGGTATGTGTGATGCTGCCCCTGGTATTATTCACTTAATGGACCGTATGGGTGTAATGTTCAACCGTACACCAGAAGGTTTACTTGATTTCCGCCGTTTCGGTGGTACGTTAATGCACCGTACAGCATTCTCAGGTGCTACAACTGGTCAGCAATTACTATACGCGTTGGACGAGCAAGTTCGTTCTCACGAAGTAGCTGGTTTAGTTAACAAATATGAACACTGGGAATTCCTTGGTGTTGTTATCGATGATGACGGCGTTTGCCGCGGTATCGTTGCACAAAATATGCGTACAGAAGAAATTCAATCATTCCGTGCAGACGCTGTTATTATGGCGACTGGTGGCCCTGGTATTATCTTCGGTAAAACAACAAACTCTGTTATTAACACAGGTTCTGCTGCTTCTATCGTATACCAACAAGGTGCTTCATACGCGAATGGTGAGTTCATTCAAATTCACCCAACAGCGATTCCTGGGGACGACAAAAACCGTCTAATGTCAGAATCTGCTCGTGGTGAAGGTGGCCGTATTTGGACATATAAAGACGGTAAACCTTGGTACTTCTTAGAAGAAAAATACCCTGCATATGGTAACTTAGTACCACGTGATATCGCAACACGTGAAATTTTCGACGTTTGTGTAAACCAAAAACTTGGTATCAACGGCGAAAACATGGTGTACCTAGATCTTTCTCATAAAGATCCACATGAATTAGATGTAAAACTTGGTGGTATCATTGAAATCTACGAAAAATTCGTAGGTGATGACCCACGTAAATTACCAATGAAAATTTTCCCTGCAGTTCACTACTCAATGGGTGGATTATGGGTTGACTACAACCAAATGACTGAAATTCCTGGTCTATTCGCAGCGGGTGAATGTGATTACTCTCAACATGGTGCAAACCGTCTTGGTGCTAACTCATTATTATCTGCAATTTATGGCGGTATGGTTGCTGGTCCAAATGCAGTAGATTACGTTAAACATCTTAAAAAGCATGCTGAAGATTTATCGCAAGATATTTATGATGCACGTGTTAAAGAAGAGCAAGCGAAATGGGATGCTATCATGAAAATGGACGGCACAGAAAACGCTTACCTTCTTCATAAAGAGCTTGGTGAGTTAATGACTGCTACAATGACAGTTGTACGCTATAACGACCAACTTGAAGAAACATATAAAAAACTTGGTGAATTCCAAAAACGTTGGGAAAACATTAACATCAACGATACACAAAAATGGAGTAACCAAGGTGCTCACTTTACACGTCAGTTGAAAAACATGCTTTACCTAGCGAAAGTAATGACAAAAGGTGCTTTACTTCGTAATGAATCTCGTGGTGCGCACTATAAACCAGACTTCCCGCAACGTGATGATGAAAACTTCTTAAAAACAACAATGGCGAAATTCGACCCTGCTACAGGCGAGCCAGTGATCACATATCAAGAAGTAGACGTATCATTAATCCCACCACGTAAACGTGACTACTCTGCGAAAGGAGACTAAGAATTATGGAAATCGCAGCTAATACTGGAAGAATGGTAAAAGTTGAAATTTTACGTCAAGATACACAAGGTGGCCAAAGCTACTGGCAGAAATTCGAAGTTCCTTACCGTCATGGTATGAACGTTATTTCTGTGTTAATGGAGATTCAAAAAAATCCAGTGATGGCAAACGGTGAAAAAACTACACCAGTTTCATGGGATATGAACTGTCTTGAAGAAGTTTGTGGCGCATGTTCTATGGTAATCAATGGTCGTCCACGTCAATCATGTTCAACACTGATTGATCAATTGACTGAACCAGTACGCCTTGAGCCAATGAAAACTTTCCCGGTTGTACGTGACTTACAAGTTGACCGTGATCGTATGTTCAACGCACTGAAAAAAGTGAAAGCATGGGTACCAATCGATGGTACTTATGATTTAGGTGAAGGTCCACGTATGCCAGAAGGTAAACGTCAATGGGCTTATGAATTATCTAAATGTATGACTTGTGGTGTATGTATGGAAGCATGTCCAAACGTGTCTGAAAAAGCTTCATTCATTGGACCAGCACCATTATCACAAGTACGTCTATTTAACACACACCCAACAGGTGCAATGATTAAAGACGAACGTTTAAATGCAATTATGGGTGACGGCGGTCTTGCTAACTGCGGTAACTCTCAAAACTGTGTAGCTGCTTGTCCTAAAGGTATTCCTTTAACAACATCTATCGCATCTTTAAACCGTGCAACAACAGTGCAAATGTTCCGTAACTTCTTCGGTTCTGACCATTACGTTGACTAATTGTACAATGCTACTCCCTTACACAATAGTGTAAGGGAGTTTTTTTATAGACTGTTAGATAGAAGATGAGTGAAATCGTGAATAAAACACTAAAATTTCTGATTTTTCTATCATAATTGCCTCTCTTCCTTTATAATGAATTTGTATTCATTTTTTAACGATGGTAATACGAATAGATTAACAGTAGGCAATCACACAAAGGGGTTGGGGATATGAAAGCAAATTATATTGAAGACTTTGAGAAATGGGCAGAGGATTTTTCATTTTATATTGAGGTACGTGTGCGTTTTTCGGAAACGGATATGTATGGGCATATGAATAATACCGTTAGCTTTACATATTTTGAACAGGCTAGAATCGATTATTTTAATCATTTAGGCATATTAATGCCTTCTGCATTGGACGACAAGGTAAAGGGGATTCCGATT
This sequence comes from Lysinibacillus sp. C5.1, assembly GCF_016350185.1. NCBI lineage: Bacteria > Bacillati > Bacillota > Bacilli > Caryophanales > Bacillaceae > Lysinibacillus > Lysinibacillus sp. C5.1. The sequence continues at coordinate 3,355,595 of NZ_CP066226.1, read as the reverse complement.
GTAGCAGATTTACAATGTGATTATCGAAAGCAAGTTTTCTTTAATGATGTACTTCGTATATATACAAAAGTAGCGAAATTAGGTAACTCATCAATGGATATCCATTACTTAGCGAAAAATCAAAAGGATGAAGTATGCTTTACAGGTCGTGGTACAGTAGTACAAATGGATCCACGAACAGGTAAAAGCGTGCCGATATCACAAGAAGAAAAGGCGCAATTAGCACAGTTAGCGATTATGTAATTTGCTATTCATTGAGTGCTTCATCTTTTTAAGTGAGGCAGAATGGAATATAGGCATGGATGGAGGTCGGCGTGGAATTTCTTGTGGCAGGTAACGCAGATTTTCCCGAGCATGCTCGAAAAAAGAAGCTAGGGCGTCAAGAATTCCATTTTTCATGTCATTTGTCGCGCGAAAAAGAAGAACTTCTGAAATTTTTGTGGAAACTCGGTGTATTCATGAAAATAGCCGTCACCGCTCAACACTCCTTAACATAAGTTACAATACGTGCGGGGGAGGAGGGTGTGACTGAAAATGAATGGCTCTCATCATCGTTCTCTTTTAACAAACCGAGAACGTGAAATATTTGCGCTTTTATTAGCTGAAAAAACAACGAGGGATATTGCAGAGCAGCTTGGTATTAGTGAAAAAACAGTGCGAAATCACATTTCCAATACAATTCAAAAGCTAGGTGTAACAAATCGATCTCAAGCGTTAATTGAGCTGTTACGCTTAGAAGAATTCAAATTAGACTAATGGACACTTGCTATTTCGTGAAAAAAACGACAAAATAGAACTATTCAACGCATGTTTAGGAGTGGAATAGTTATATGTCGGATGAAGTAACAAAGCACTCACCTGAAACCGTTGCAACGGTTGAAAAGGAACTACGCTATATTGCGGCCATTGTGAAGCAAAAAGGAAGAGAAATTGTTTCACAATATACAATTACGCCGCCACAATTTGTTGCATTACAGTGGTTAGAAGAGCTCGGTGATATTACAATTGGCGATTTATCAAACCGTTTATACTTAGCTTTTAGTACGACAACAGATTTAGTGGATCGTATGGAGAAAAATGAATTAGTCAAGCGAGTGCGTGATGAAAATGATCGCCGGGTCGTTGTCGTTCATCTTCTCGAAAAAGGCGAACGAATTATTCAAGAGGTTATTGAAAAAAGACAGCAATATTTGCAAGAAATGCTTGTAGGATTTAACGAACAAGAAGTCGCGCAATTATCGAGCTATTTACAAAAACTACATGTACACATGAAACAGGATTGAGGCGGAAAGTATGAATGCCCCGATAGGCGTTATTGATTCAGGAGTAGGCGGTCTAACCGTAGCAAAGGAAATAATAAAACGATTGCCAAACGAAACGATTTATTATATCGGTGATACAGCAAGATGTCCGTATGGTCCACGAACTCGACAGGAAGTACGGAATTTTACTTGGCAAATGGCCAAAGCACTCGAAAAAATGAATATTAAGATGCTCGTCATAGCTTGTAATACAGCGACTGCAGTAGCACTCGAAAGTTTACAACGTAATATGCCTTTTCCGGTACTAGGCGTTATTAATGCTGGCGCACGTGCAGCTGTAAAGAAAACGAAGCGACATGAAGTCGTTGTGCTTGCAACAGAAGGTACAATTAAAAGTGGGGCGTATGAAGAAGCCTTATTGTCTTTGAATACGTCTACCCACATTATTCCATTGGCTTGTCCAACGTTCGTACCACTAGTGGAAAGTGGCGAATATAAAGGACAATTTGCAAATAATTTAATTGCAGAAGGCTTAAAACCGTTAAAAAACGAACAATTTGATACGGTCATTTTAGGGTGTACGCATTACCCGATTTTGCAAAAACAAATTGAAGCTGTCGTCGGAGAAGATGTTTTCGTGCTATCTTCTGCGGAAGAAACAGCAAAGGATGTCGAGGAAATGCTTGCGTATAATGGTACTTTAGCAGATACAAATGCTAAGCCCGCACATAAATTTTATGCAACGGGTTCTGTGCCGATTTTCCGTTCCATTGCAGAAAATTGGTTAGAACAAGGTACGCTTGACATACACCGTATTACATTAAAATAAAATCAGCTTAGCTTACGAGCTAGGCTGATTTTTTTAGTCGTCATTATATTGAAATAGACAATTTTACATAAACAAATAAATCGCAACGAACATCGTTGCACTTCCTGCCATCACAAAGACATGCCATATTGCGTGGTTGTACTTTATTTTTTTGTTTTTGTAAAAAAATGTGCCAGCAGTATAAAAAATACCGCCGAGTAAAAGTGTCATAAACCCGTTGAATGAGATATAAGCGACCAATGGTTTATAGGCAAAGACAATCAGCCAACCCATGCCAATGTACACAATCAACGAGATTTTTTTGAAACGATGGACGAAAAATTGTTTTAAGACGATGCCGATAAAGGCAAGAACCCATTCGATGATAAATATGCTCATTCCTAATTTTCCACCTACGGCAATAAGCGCTACAGGTGTATATGTTCCTGCAATTAATAAGAAGATGGAGCTATGATCTAATTTTTTCAAAAGCACTTTATGTGTGGGCAGTGCATGATATAAGGTCGATGCTATGTATAAACAAAACATCGAAATACCAAAAATAATGTAACTAATAAGCTCGGTGCTTGTACCGGTTGTTAGAGCTTTATGCACTAATAGAAGGGTAGCAGGAACTGTTAAAAATGCACCGATTCCATGTGTTAGCGCATTCCAAAATTCTTCCTTTATGGTATAACTACTATGCTCAATTGTTGATTGAGACATGACCATCACCTCTTTCTTTATTATATTACTATAACAGCTTAAGATTTTTCATTGTAGATGAAAATGTAATGCAATTGATATGATAAATATCATATATTGCATGTAGTAAATCGTCGCATCAGTGGAAAATATGATAAAATAAGGGCGCGAAAGATTTTAGGAGGCACGATGAATGATGACAAGATTTGATGGTAGAGATGCAGATGCATTGCGTCCTGTGAAAATGGATAGCGAGTATTTATTGCATCCAGAAGGCTCGGTATTAATCCAAGTTGGAAATACGAAAGTAATTTGTACAGCAACGGTTGAAGATAAAGTACCAGGTTTTTTACGCGGACAGGGCAAAGGTTGGATTACAGCTGAGTATTCAATGTTACCTCGTGCCACAGCACAACGAACACCACGTGAATCGTCACGCGGGAAAGTGAACGGACGTACAATGGAAATTCAACGTCTGATTGGTCGCGCATTACGTGCTATCGTCGATTTAGAAGCGTTGGGAGAACGTACAGTATGGATTGACTGTGATGTGATTCAAGCAGACGGCGGAACACGAACTGCTTCGATTACAGGGGCATTTGTCGCAATGACACAGGCAATTGCCAAGCTTGCTGAAGAAAAACAACTAGAAAAATTCCCTGTTACTGATTTTTTAGCGGCTACAAGTGTTGGCATTGTTGAAGAGCAAGGTGCCGTTTTAGACTTAAATTATGTAGAAGATGTAGATGCAGCGGTAGATATGAATATCGTCATGACAGGAGCAGGCCGTTTTGTAGAATTACAAGGGACTGGTGAAGAAGCGACCTTTTCACGTGAGGAATTAAATAACTTGCTTGCATTAGGTGAAAAGGGCATTCGTGAGCTTATTGAACTACAAAAACAAGCGCTTGGAGAAATAGCTCATAAAGTAGGAGGAAACTGCTAATATGAAACAAGTTGTAATTGCTACAAAAAACAAAGGCAAAGCAAAAGATTTCGAAGCATTGTTTGGGCCGCTCGGTTATGAAGTGGTGACGATGTTTGATGTCGCACCGGACATGGAAATTGAAGAAACAGGCACAACATTTGAAGAAAATGCCGTGTTAAAAGCAGAGGCTTTAGCAAAAGAGCTTGCAACGATTGTTATTGCGGATGATAGTGGTTTAGCTGTAGATGCGCTTAATGGGGAGCCAGGTGTTTATTCGGCACGCTATGCTGGTGATCATGATGATGAGGCAAATATGGTAAAACTATTGCAAAATTTACAAGGTATAGAAGATGACAAGCGCACAGCTCGCTTTTGCTGCTGTATTGCTATTGCGGGTCCTGATTTTGAAACAACAACAGTGTTCGGCACGTGCGAAGGTGTCATTGCACATGAAAAACGTGGAACTAATGGTTTTGGCTATGACCCTGTCTTTTTTGTACCAAGTTTAAATCGTATGATGGCTGAATTAACACCAGAAGAAAAAGGGGCTATTTCTCACCGAGGAAATGCCATTCGCAAGTTAAAGGAACAATTGCCAAACCTTATTAAGTAAGAGGTGATATCCATGCAAATAGTGGTCATGAGTGATACACATGGAGATAGCCATGTAATTGACCAAGTACGTGGCTTTTATCCGCATGTCGAAACGATGATTCATTGTGGTGATAGCGAACTGCCTTTTTCCCATGCTGCATTAGATGGCATGAAAAAAGTGCGGGGAAATTGTGATCTTGATAAAGCCTTTCCAGAGGAAATAATTGTGCAAGTGGGAGATGCTGCCCTTTTTGTCACACATGGTCATTTATTTAAAGTTAAATCATCCATGTTGGCATTATTGTATCGCGCAAAGGAAGTCGATGCACATATTGTGTGCTTTGGTCATTCTCATCTATTAGGTGTCGAAATGATTGATGATGTCTTATTTATCAATCCAGGAAGTTTATTAAAGCCAAGAGGTGGCAATGAAAAAAGCTTTGCAGTTATAGACATTCAAGCTAGCTATTATCAGGTGGATTTTTTCACAGAGAACAATGATCGTTTGTCAACGCATACGTTTGTTCGCGCATAACTAAACTTATTAAAAACGCTTAAGATTCTATTAAAAGAGAGTTTAAGCGTTTTTCTATTTATGGATTACAAAGGCTTTGGAAAATACGTCCACGAATGAATTGCATGTTAGTAGAAAGACTAAATGAAAAGAACAAGGGTGATCAAATGACTAAGGCAAATAATATTGGTTGGAATTTTGATAATAGCTATGCTCGTCTACCAAATTCATTCTATAGCCATCTTCAATTAAATCGCGTGCATGCACCTAAGTTGGCGATTTTAAATGAAGCAGTGGCAAAGTCCCTTGGATTAGATTATAGTGCGCTTCAACAAGAAGATGGGATTGAGGTGCTTGCGGGTAACGAGATACCAAAGGGGGCATTGCCGCTTGCACAGGCATATTCAGGACATCAATTTGGACATTTTAATATGTTAGGGGACGGTAGAGCACTTCTTCTAGGCGAACAAATAACACCTTCTGGGGAGCGCTATGACATCGGACTCAAAGGTTCAGGACGAACGCCTTACTCTAGAGGAGGTGACGGCCGTGCAGCACTTGGCCCGATGCTACGTGAATATATTATTAGCGAAGCAATGTTTGCGTTAGGTATCCCAACTTCCCGTAGTTTGGCAGTAGTGACAACAGGAGAACCAGTACATCGTGAAACAGAACTACCTGGTGCGATTTTGACGCGTGTTGCAAGTAGTCATTTACGTGTAGGGACATTTCAATATGCGGCACAATGGGGTAGCGATGAAGAGCTTCAGAAGTTAGCTGATTATGCAATCCAACGCCATTTCCCAATGATTGAACAGACGGAAAATCGCTATTTGAGCTTGCTTCAAGAAGTTATGGGAAGACAGGCAGCCCTTATTGCCAAATGGCAACTAGTCGGCTTTATTCATGGTGTAATGAACACAGATAATATGACGATTAGCGGTGAAACGATTGATTATGGTCCTTGTGCTTTTATGGATCGTTATAATCCAGCAACAGTTTTTAGCTCCATCGACCGACAAGGACGCTATGCTTATGCCAATCAGCCGCCTATTGGAGGATGGAATATTACGCGTTTTGCTGAAACGCTCCTTCCACTTATCCATGACGACCCAGAAGATGCTATAGCACTAGCTCAGCAAGTGATTGAGCAATATCCGCAGTTGTACTATACAAACTGGTTAGCGGGAATGCGCGCAAAGCTCGGTCTCTTTAATGAAGAACAGCAAGATGCCGCACTAATAGATGAACTTCTAACGTTAATGGAAAAGCATGAAGCAGATTATACAAATACATTCCGTTCACTAACGTTTCAAAGATGTGAAGGAACGGCGCTTTGTGATAGTATGGAATTTAAAAAGTGGTACGAACAGTGGCAAGCAAGAAGACAAAGGCAAGAGCCATCCAAAGCACAATCACAGCAGTTAATGCGAGACACCAACCCTGCTGTTATTCCGCGAAACCATCGGGTAGAGGAAGCGTTAGAAGCGGCTGTTACACGCGGTGATTATCGTGTTATGGATAAGCTATTACAGGTGCTATCTCAGCCGTACGCTCATTTAGCGGAACAAGAAGCGTATGCCACGCTACCAGCACCATCCAACTGTCCATACCAAACGTTTTGTGGCACATAATGGACTGTAAACAAAGGATTATTTCTTGTCCTTTGTTTTTATTTTGGTGTAACAAGGGGTAGCGGTAACAGCATAAAACCTTTGCGCATACGCTATGGATGACTAACAGAAAAGGAGACGGTGCAACTTGCATCAATATTCAAAAGGTTGGTTTGTCAAAGAGCTACGCGCAAAAGGGATTTTAGTGCATCCTCAATTAAAAACACATCTAGGCAAGTTTAAAGAATCTGAATTAAGGAATTTATATTACCGCTATGTGGAGCTACAACAAACCGATACGGAGCAATCATAGCTTTTTTCTCCAAGACGAAAAACCAGATTGATGGACAAATGCTGATTGTCGATGAATCTGGTTTTTTATTTATTATGAATAAAAGCGGTAGCAAAACTGCATGACAATGGCATTTGCTATCATGTCTGACATGGCAAGTGCCTCTGCCTCTATATCATCAAACACTTGCACGTCTGATTGATAGTCTTTTTGAATCATCGTCACGGCTTCTTTTTTCGTTAAAGCTAAATGGCGATAAAACATTTGCTGCACAGCTTCTTTAGTTAAATATGGATTAATGGAACTTAAAAATATGGCAATGTCATCGGCATTACGATACCATTCTTGTTCTTTAGCCGCTGCTGTTGCCGCATCTCCTTTATTCGCCGCTGTAACAAGCTGCGCTGCAATAAGTAAATGCTCTTTTATTAGCTCTGCATAGCGATCTGCTATTTGATCGCCGTAAAAGGGGCGCAGACAATTACCTAAATCCGTCGCATTGCGTAAAAGACGTGCTTGCACAAATGGTAAATCCGGCAAATTAAAGACAATACTTATAATGGTCATCCTCGTCCAATTAACATGCTCCATCCACAACAGTCGATTCATCGCCATAAAATCAGCCTCTGCTTTACTAATGCATCTGCGATGATCCTGTTGCGGCTGTAAAAAGTGCCGAATAGGCGCTGTATACTGGTTGGATGGAGCCGTATAGATGACGCTTAAAGAATTCCCGGAATAGCTGTTTGAATATGGAAACAATGCACACCACTCCCTTAAAAAATTCATTCTAGTGTAGAATACTCTACACGATCCTTGAATGTGCAAGAATCCAGATGCGTCCATTATTCCTCATAGATCATTTTCTTTGTCATGCCTCCATCGACCGTAATATTAATCCCTGTGACAAATCGATTCGCAGGATTTGTTAAGTACAGACAAGCTTGTGCAATATCTTCCGGCACACCAACACGCCCTACTAGATGTTGTTCATGATCGATAGCACGTAGCTGTTCATAATCACCGGTTTCAATCCAGCCAGGTGATATACAATTGACCGTAATGTTATCTGGACCGAAAGAGCGGGCTAATGCATGCGTTAACGCTACAATACCGCCCTTGGAAGCGGCATACGCTTCACTATAAGGCTCAGACATAAAAGCCCGTGTAGAGGCTAAAGAAACAATCGAACCTCCAAGCTCATTTGTTCGCATGATTTTAGCCGCTTCTCTAGAACAGAATAAAACACTCGTTAAATTCGTTTGTAAAAGATTATGCCACTGCGCAACCGTAATATCATAAGGTGACACATGCTCAAACTTACCCGCATTATTAATTAAAATCGTAATCGTCCCAAAATGTTGGACCGTTTGCTGCATTAACGCAACAATATCTTGTTCCTTAGACACATCCGCCTCCACAAACAATGCCGAATACCCTTGCTCATTGCAGTCTTGCGCTAATTGATGCCCCAGCTCTACATTCACATCTGCAATTACAACCTTGGCACCACGCTGTGCATATGCACGCACAATCCCTTCTCCAATTCCTTGCGCACCACCAGTCACCACAACCACCGACTTTTCAAACATACACATACCTCCATTTTTGCTTATTATTTTAACAAAAAATAAGACAATGTAATGCAGTGAAATAACATAAAGAAAGCTATAGCATCATACAATAAATAGGTATATAATATTTTCAAGGCAAACCTTGCCTCCATAGTAAAATTCATGTTGACATTATGTAATAAAGGACATATAATAAATATTGTCTTTCCTAAGAGGTTTTTAGGAACACACACACCATGTCTCAGTAGCTCAGCAGGATAGAGCAACGGCCTTCTAAGCCGTCGGTCGGGGGTTCGAATCCCTCCTGGGACGCTAACGTAAGCCTTACAGCCACAACGGTTGTAAGGCTTTTTATTGTGTTTTTTTGAAAACCCCTTGCTATGCGAGGGGTTCTAAAGAGCTTCTAGCTATGGACAAGAAAAAATCCCCAGCCGTACGATAAATTCAGGTCTGGTCAACCGACTTCGTACAAAAGGGGATCCAAATGGATAATAAAAGTTTAGCACACACAACATGGAATTGTAAGTATCACATCGTCTTTGCGCCAAAATATAGAAGGCAGATTATTTATGGACAAATTAAAGTAGATGTAGGTAGAATTCTTCGCCAGTTATGTGAAAGAAAAGGAGTAGAAATAATTGAAGCAACAGCTTGCCCTGATCCTATTCACATGTTGGGTAGCTAATTGTTTCATTTCAGGGCAAAAGGGTTGCGCATTCATTTGAAAATAATATGGTTATTCTATTCGTTTATCGGCATCATCTTCGAACTGACTATTTTTGATGTTCTTAGATAGAATGGTTACTACTTTTTTCGTTTACACTATTTCACTCTGACTAACACTAATTATTGCAGTTAATCAATCGTAATTTAACGTACTTCACAATAATTACTCCCTTCAGTGAGTCTATAACCATCAAAATAATGATTATTAAGATAGTGATATAATCTTTTCTTCGCAAAATCGTATTCTACATGAAAGAACGCTTGAATTGTAATAATTGCTTTTTCCTCATTTGAAGGTAGTTTTAGCTTATTAAGCATAAAAGTGGGTACACAGGCTTGGAGAGCAAAACTATTTGCTTTCCATTCTTGATATTCTCTAAAAAGCTGAATTGATTTAGCTTGATTACCAGAGTGTACCGTCGCATGACATAACTCATGCCCGAAATCCTGCCACTGCCTTTCTTCAGACAATCTAGAATCAATAAAAATTACATTTCCTGTATTGGTAGAATCGTAAGGTAAAAAGTATAGTGTAAAACCAAGGCGTGAGGCGATTAATCCTGGATTAAGATGTTTAGGTGTTGTCACATCAATACTTGTATATAATTCACGAATATAATCTTCTAGATGAGTATAAATAAAATTCATAATATCCCCCTTTTATCAAACATATGTTCTGTTTATGGTAACAAAAAAATTCACCAAAGAAAAGGCGAATTTTAAAATGATTGGAAACGTTGCAAATTATTGTGATTTTATTTTTTGTTTTCTTGTTGCCGTTTCAATACTTCATAGAAAACTTCAAATTGTTCTAACGCATCCAGTAAATTTTCTGGCTGGTTTTTAAAAAATAAATCTTCTCTAGTTAAAAAGAAATCAATTACCTCTTTTTGATATGCACTTAGATTGTTGTATTCATTATCAGAGATGCCAGCTTGGGTATGTAAAGCTCCTTTATTATCTGTTCTCCCTAAAAGATAATCTATAGACACATTATAGTAGTCCGCAATTTTTTCTAAAATTTCATAATCAGGATTTCTTTTACCTTGTTCATAAGCAGTATAAGCTGGTCTAGTAATGCCTAGAATGTCTGCTATATCTTGTTGCGTTTTGTTATTTGATTTTCGTAGATATTTCAAGCGTCCACCTAGCATAATTTCACCTCGCGTTTCTAAATATCATTATATGTAACAAATTGTTACTAATCCAATAAAAAATAAAAATGTAACGAAACGATACAAATATGATTGACTAAGTAACGAATTGATACTATATTATAAATAAGCTATATGAAAGTTGGTGAATAATTGGAAAATCGAACTTGGTTAAAGACAAAACGTTTAGCAAATAATCTGACTCATGATGATGTCGCTAAAGCATCTGGAATTAAACGAGCATATTATACCATGATTGAACAAGATAAACGCAGGCCTTCTGTACATGTTGCTAAATCTATTGCGGTAGTACTAGATTTTGATTGGGTTCTTTTTTTTGATGATAAAAGTAACGATTCGTTACAAAATGGCTGTGTAAATGTGTTTGTGTAGCGATATGATACAAAGTTTATTAATAAAGGAGGATATATTGACATGAAATTATTACAAATTATCTTATATGAAAATTGTAGAATCCTTACGACAGCACAAATTGCTGAAAGTTATGGAACAATTAGTGACCATATTTATAAAAACTTTTCAGAAAATAAAGATCGATATAAAGAATATAAGCACTTTATCAAATTAGAAGGTAAGGAATTATTGAATTTTCGAGAAACGCAACAACACTTACAAATTTCCAATCAGGGTAGAGCGTTATATCTTTGGACTGAAAAGGGAGCTTGGCTACATGCTAAATTTCTAAATACAGATGAAGCTTGGGACGCGTATGAAAATTTAGTAGACGAATACTACACGGTGAAAGAAAATGTAATTCCTTTATTTAAAAATCAAACACATGTGACCGATCTTCGTACAACTGCTGATTTAGTGAAAGATACTCAAGCAATTCAACAAGAACAGCATGGACAGGACCTGTCTATGATTATCGAAAAATTTAATGAACAAATAACATTAACTTCTGGTGAACAACGCGCTGTACGAAAAGAAGTTGCCATAAAAGTTTATGAGATTGAAGATGATACAAACATCCAACCTAAATTATTTCGTGAATTGCATCGTGAAATTAAGAATCGTTTTGCTGTAGCTAGTTATAAAGATATTCGTAGGAAAGATTTGCAAAATGTACTGAATTACATTCGATCTTGGATTCCTCGAAAGGTATCATAACTCTCGTTTTGTGTGTGGATATATTAATTGTTGAAGTTTGGTTTGTGAGTTGAACAAGGGTGTTGTCATCAAACAATTAGTTAGCACCAATCTATAGTCTTAGCAAGGGGCGAATAACAAAGTTAATTTCAAGTCTAAAAGATAAGGGCAATGTCATTGTGGACCTAATCTACAAACCTGGCACAAAAGTTATTGACCGACGTATTAACAAAACGACTAGAGTGAATGTTCAAACGTGTTGATACCCAGTCAGGAGAATAATACAGTTTTTAATAATACATTGCAATGTAATAACTACAGATGGGCAGGTGAAGATTAGTGCAAAAAACGGGCGACAGAATGGCAGAAGTCATGGAGGAGCTAATGGCGAGAAGCAAGCAATATTTGGAGACTACTGTAGCGATTGAGGAAACTCAATATAACTGTTCTAAGTGTAGGGATACTGGTAGTTACTTAGTCCGTAAAAAAAATGGTTACTATATCCGAGGTGTTGAAGTGGAGCAAGACTATTATGTCGTTTGTGAATGCAACATGATGCTCAAGATTAATAGACTTATTGAATCGAGTGCAATTACAAAAGAGTTTCAGAAAATGAGCCTTAAAAACTTCTCGACGGATAATGTTCATCCCAAAGTTGTAGAAATGAAAAGTAAAGTGAAACAGTATTATGCAGCCTTTGAAGAAATTAGAGGTTTCAGACAAAACAGCATCATGCTTGTGGGACAACCTGGGTGTGGCAAGACACACTTATTAACCGCTATATCTAACTATCTGATCCATTCAAATCAAGTGCCTGTTCTATACTTTCCATACAAAGATGGCTTGAACAAGATCGCTGCTAACAATTTTGAACGTAAAATGGAAATTATGACTCAGATGAAGGAGGTTGATGTCTTGTTCATTGACGATTTATTTAAGCCAATCGGTGGGAAAGTTAATGTGAAGTCGTGGCAGACTGAGGTCATCTTCGAAGTGGTAAACGCTCGTTATTTGAGCAACAAACCTTTATTAATATCTAGTGAATTGTCTCTTGATGACATGCTTTATATCGATGAGGCTTTAACTAGTCGACTGTTTGAAATGACGCAAGATTTCATAGTGACTATTCAGAAGGATAAGAAAGTGAACTATCGATTGCGCAAACTATTTGAAAAAAAATAGAGAGACCCCCATCCCTTTATCGGAGGGAGAATAGATGACGAAACAACAGGAAAAAACGTTTTAGTTTTAATAAATGGATATAAAGCATTTAAAAGTGGAGTATTAACAGTTCGTTATGAATCAGATATGGGAGGTAGCAGTTTGAATCCAATATTTTTAGGTTTTGGAGTAAAACCGTATGCAGTCATCATATGGCGTAAAGGGGATGAGAATAAATCGAAAACAATTTGCTTTGACGAGTGTGAATTACAAACAGCATTAGCAATGCATATTAATCCCAATGGCTTTTATCATCGATATGAGCCGAAAATTTACTACTCTGCATAGAGGAGAATATCATTACACTTAGGAGGGAAAATTTATGTTAAAAGAGAGAGCACTAGTTATTACACCGGATGTTTTGGATTCAATGATTACAGACTACCATTGGATGGTTAACGCTATCAAAGAAATGCGAGAAGAAATGGTCATAGGGGCAAAGACGGCACAATATGGTATTGAGGCGTCATTACCAAAGGCGGTAGGCGGGATAGGTGATCCAATTATGCAAGAGGCTATTAGACGATCGAAAAATAATAAACGTGTTGCAGATTACGAGAAAAAGATATTAGAGGTTCAGAAACTTCTTGAAAAAGTTACAGGCGATAGGGAGATACAAGTATTAAATTGGATGTTAGATGGAAAATCTAAGCGTTGGATAGCAAAAAAAATGGAATTGAGTCACACACAAATACAAAATATTAAAGAAAATATTTTAATCAAAATGTTAGCTTAAAAAGGATCCCTCATATAAATTGAGGGATCCTAAAACTTTTTATTGGCCTGAAACTTTGTCTACTTGTGTTGTTATAAATCTTTTTTTAAAGGATAAGTGCAAGCTGAATTACATTTTGTTCAACTTTTTTCCATCTGGCAATTTGGTAATTCTTCTTGCATTTTAACTAATAGTCTCTTAGGGATACACTGAATGAAAGCAATCAGTAGAAACATTCCATACTTTCCAGAGTTGCCATACTTTAAATATTATGTGAGTTAGAAATAATAATGTAAACTAGGCTATAGGCAGGTTAGGTAAGATTTCTTTTGTTTATATTATATTTTGAATTTAGGGAAAGCCAATAGTTCCAAAGTTAATGCGAACAACTTAATAGTATATAAATGGATTTTTCTATCGGTCGTAGGTAACTACGATTTCAAACTTTCCAAAGTTGCCATACTTTAAACATTATGTGAGTTAGAAATTATCATGTAAACTAGATTTAGGCAAGTTATCTAAGATTTTCTTCTGTTTGTATTATATTTTGAATATAGGGAGAAACAACAAAGTTAACAATAGTATATAAAAAGATTTTATCAATCGGTCGTAGGTAACTACGACTTTTTATTATGCCTAATCTCGTCTTTTTCGAACTTGTAGACGTTAAAGAATAAGTTTTTAAATGTTACCGTTACACTATTTTAGGAAAAGGAGGGCTAGAGCTATTAAAAGAAAGTTGTATAATTTTTTAGGATGAGGAGGTGTTATCAGCAAAAAATGATTTCTCTATGTATCGAACGAAGTTGTCCTTTAAAAGGAGGGTGTTTACTTAATGGCATTTGAATTTAAGGAAGTAAAGCAGTTAGCTGAAAACTTAAAAGAACTCACTATTACAACTGAGAAGATACACAAAAAAGTGGCTGAGAGAGTTGCTCAAATAGCTATTAAGAAAGTGAAAATGCTTACACCTGTAGATAATAATGGGTTTCGTGATAAATGGAAATTCCATATTGTTAAAGAGGGTAATAATTTTATCATTATTATTTATAATCAGTTAGAATATCCGATTTTTGTTGAGAAAAGGCATAATGTCATAACTGGACGAACAGCAGGTTTTGTAGATGGTCAATATATACTTAAACTCACGGAACAAGAAATGGAACATCTTATACCTCAAATGTGGGAACATGAAATCGAGAAGGAATGGGGGCGTAAAATGGGTGGTTAATGTAACAGATCGTATTAAAACGTTAGCAATCATGCAATTACGATCTTTGTATCCTGATAACAATCAATATCAAATTTACAATAAACTAGTTAAGCAAGACTTAAAATTACCTGCATTTTTAGTTCGAATCATAAACGTGCATCAAGAGCGAAGTATGAAGAATCAAGCAATTCGGACCTATTCATTTAGCATCGTCTATTTACCATCTACAGATGAAATAGATGATGAATGCTTAAATGTACTGGAAGTTATCCAAAACAACTTTAAATACCTTGCGGATAGTTTCCAAATACATGAAATAGAAGGGGAAATAGTTAATGAAACACTAATGATTAATTTTCAAGTGAAAGTGAGACTTTATGACAGTCAAGAAGAAACGAAAATGAAAACATTGGAGGGCATTGGATTTGACACAAATAATGACTTTTAAACAAAAAACAGTGAAGCAGCCAGGGAATAAAAAATTCTCTAAGGCTGCTTTTTTAGATAGCGCTCAATCTTCAAAAGAGCGTTTAGAGTATCAAGTTGTGCTTCAAGATGGCGTAACTTATACAAAAATAGAAGCTGATAAACAAGTATCCGAGTGGAAGCAAAAAGGAGGAATTGCATAATGGGTGGAATTTGGGAAACGCAAAATAAAGTACGTCCTGATGCTTATATTAATTTTGAAACAAACAGTTTAAATACAATGGGACTTGATTCTAATGGGGCTCTAGTTGTACCTGTGACACTTGATTGGGGTGATGTTGGTAAGTTTACTAAACTCTCTTCAAATACAAAGTTTAGGAGCTTATTCGGTAAAGCACTGGGTGATATTTTACCTCTTCGAGAAGCTTTTAAGGCTACTGGAAATGTTTATTTGTATAACCTTAATGGCGTTGGTGAGAAAGCGAAAGCGACAGTTGAAGGATTAACAGCTACTGCGAAGTTCGGTGGAACTGATGGAAATAGGATTCACATTATTACGACAACTGGATTAGACGGTTCTACAACAGTAAAAACCTATTTTGACGGTATTCAAGTGGACTTACAAAAGGTGATTACTTTCGAAGATTTAAAATCAAATGAATATGTATTGTTTAATGGTTCATTACCAACAGGTGATGCTACTTTGACTTTAGCTGGTGGAACAACAGTAGCTGCTACAAACGAGTCCCTATCTGGGTTCGCGTCTGCATTGGATACTTTGAATTTTAAGGTAGTGGCATATGGGACTGCTGACAATACAATAAAAGAGTTACTTGCCTTAAAAGTAAAAGAACTGCGAGAACAAGCAGGTAAACGCGTTACATTCGTTACGAATAATTATAATGCAGCAGACCATGAAAGCACAGTATCGATTAAAAATGGCGTCACACTTGATGGTGGGGAAATCTTAAGTGCAAATGAGGCGGTGTACTGGTTTGGTGCAGCATTTGCAGCATCCACTGTAGGTTCATTAACATATGCAAAATATCCGGGTGCAATAGAAGCGGAAGCGATGACCAATGATGAAATCATTAAAGCATTACAAGACGGTCATATTGTCTTCACTTTCAATAATGATGAAGTAGTAGTAGAGCAGGATATAAATACTTTCCATTCATTTACACCGTCTAAAAACCAAGATTTCCGTAAAGGAAAAATTGATCGAGGAATGACTATTGTTGAAAATAACACACGCCACATTTTCCGAAAATACTTCATCGGTAAAGTGAATAATAATGAAGATGGAAGAGATTTATTTAAGAAGCAATTAATGAAAACAGTGCTCGATCCATATGTTCGGTTAGGGGTGATCAATCCATATTTGCCTGAAGATATTACTGTTGAGCAAGGTGATGAAAAAGATGCCGTATTTGCAGTGATTGGTATCAAGTTTATCGATGCAATGGAAAAATTATATATGCGCGTTGAGTGTAAATAAAAGGGGGAAAATTAGATGGCAGCAAACGTAATGCAAACAAAAGACGCAATGTCCTCTCGTGAGGGCTTGGTATTTATTAATATTGAAGGGCAAACATATGAATTTGCAGAAATTCTTAAATTCAAGGCGGAAGTAGAATACAACAAAGTAGAAGTAAAACGGTTAAATGCTCGTATGGAAGGTTCAAAAATTGTCGGAGCAAAAGGTGTCGGTGAAATGACGATGTATTACCATCGCCCAGAGGTTCGAGCGATGGCCATGAACTATCTACGTTCAGGGAAATCGCCAATGTTTGATGCAACAATTGTCAATGCGGATATTACTAGTGCAGCTGGTAAACAAACCGTGGATGTCCGAAATATTGTTCCAGATAAAACATTACTAGCAATGCTTGATGCAGATAGTGCAGACACATTAAAAGACGAATTTTCATTCACATTTGACGATTTTGAAATCTTAAACCAATTTAGTGTTATCCAATAAGGAGGAAACTGTAAATGAGTAACTTTAAAGCATTCATGAAAGAAAATGTAATGGCGGTAGAACCTATCGAGTTATCCCTACAACGTTTTGCAGAACCTATTAAATTACGACCTGTTCCATCTGAAGAAGCCGATTTGATTAACGATAGATGTTTTAAAAATGTAGCTGGCAAAAGAGGACGCCAAGAACGAGTATTTGATCCAGTAGCATACAACCGTAGATTAAACGTAGCAGCTATCGTATACCCAGACCTAAATAATACAGAATTACAACAATCTTATAGCGTAAAAGGTGCAGAGGCCTTATATGGGAGAATGTTTCTAGCAGGTGAAACATCGCTGATTTCAGAAAAAGTATCCGAAATTAGCGGAAGTGATATTACGCTCGAAGATGAAGTGGAAGAAGTAAAAAACTAATACAAGGCAGTGACGATGAGCGCGACGGACTAGCATTTTATGCACATGTTGCGCTTCATCGGTTCAATATACTGCCTAACTCGTTTTTAAGTATGGATCGCAAAGAGCGCGCATTCATTATAGCAAGTTTGGATATAGAACTTGAAAAAGAGGCAGAGGCCTCGAAAAAGTAATAAGACAATTATAATTATATAGAAAAGGCATGCCTTGTTGGGTATGTCTTTTTTAGCCCTAAAATGAGGTGAGTGTTATGTCAGTGCGTACAACCATGACCTTGACCGATAGAATGACGGGTACTCTTCATAAGATGATGAAAGCTATGAATAGTACAATCCGAACGATGGAGCAAATGCATATATCATCCAACAGAGCAGGGGATATGCGTAGCCTGCAACGTGCAACGGTCGTTATCCAGAGTGCTAGTGTAGCTTTTAATAGATTAGGGACTAGTGCAAGACTTGCATATCAAAGTATTAGCAATATGGGTGATGGATTTATAGGGACTTCGGGAGGGATAGAAGCCGCCACAAGTGGAGTAGATAATTTTTTTAGTAAATTTGTTGGTTTTGCTTCTAATATTTTATCGGTAAAGAATTTAACTGAGAGTTTTAAGAAGTTAGCAAGCGCTTCTGATTCTTATAGTAATACTAATACGCGAATCGCTAATATTAATGACGGTTCGCAAACACAAGCGGAGTTGCAGGATAAGATTTATAGAGCTTCTCAGCGAAGTTTAAGCTCTTATAAGGATATGGCTACTAGTGTTGCTAAATTAAACGCTAGTGATACTTTTAGTAGCAATGATGAAGCGATCCGTTTCAGTGAGCTGATGAATAAATCTTTCGCTGCTTCAGGAGCTAGTAGTCAAGAAAAGGCTGAAAGTATAAAACAATTAACGCAAGCAATGGATTCTGGAGGATTGAAAGGAGATGAGTTTACATCGATTGCAGAAAAGGCTCCATTGCTTGCAGATGCAATTGCAGATTCTTTAGGAAAAAGTACAAGTGAACTAAAACAAATGTCATCAGATGGAGAAATTACAGCGGATATTATCAAAAATGCGTTATTTAATGCTGCTGACGAAATTGAAGATAAATTTAGTAAAACGCCGATAACATTTTCAGATGCAATGACTGTATTTAAAAACTATGCGCAAAATGCATTTGAACCTATATTTAAACGATTCAGCGAATTTGTTAATTCGGATGCATTTGGGGTTTTAGCAGGTCATGCAATGATGTTTATTAATCTATTTGTAGCTGGATTATCACTTGTTTTTGATGCTCTTGAGATGATTTACAACACAATCGGTGCGGTAGGAACATTTATGTATGATAACGCTAATTGGGTGGTGCCTATACTTGTAATAATGGGTGTTGTTCTA
The DNA here is from genome assembly GCF_016350185.1 of Lysinibacillus sp. C5.1. Lineage (NCBI taxonomy): Bacteria > Bacillati > Bacillota > Bacilli > Caryophanales > Bacillaceae > Lysinibacillus > Lysinibacillus sp. C5.1. The sequence goes on along the minus strand of NZ_CP066226.1, from coordinate 3,336,959 downwards.
GGATCAATTGTAGCAATTTTGCTAACCAAATATGCTGTTTTAGGATTAATTAGGACAGCAACCCTTGCGTGGGCTGCAGCACAATGGATAGTAGATGCTGCTTATTTAACAAGCCCTATTACGTGGGTCATAATTGGAATTATTGCAGTAATTGCTTTAGTTGTAACCGCAATGGTGATGTGGGCTGAACAAACTGCAACTGTAATTGGTGCAATTGTTGGAGGCGTTTATTGGCTAGGTACTGCCTTCTATAACGTTATGATAGGTATTGCTAACCTTGCTATTACCGTTGCCGAATGGTTCGTTAATACATGGAATCAGGCTATATTTTTTGTACAACTAGCATGGATTGCCTTTAATCTTATGGTTAGAACTGTATTAGATGCCATAGGAAATAATATTATTAGCGTAGCTGAGTGGATTGCAAATACATTCAACGATTTAGTGTATGGTGTACAGATGGCATTTTATACGATGGGAACTATGGTGTTGAAAACGGTTGGTGGTATAGCAGATGGTATTTTTAATGTCATTAATAATGCATTAGGCGGAATATCTGATCTTATCAACGGTGCAATTGGTGGAGTGAATTCATTCATAGGTTTACTTAATGGTGTGCTAGATACCGATCTTTCTAAGATAGGTACAGTAGATTTAAAATTAAGTAGTGGTGCAACTAACTTTGGGGAAACGCTTCAAAATCTTATTAAAGCGCCTACAAAGGCTGACAAGATTACTCTGGGAAGAATGAACACCGCTGGGGATTATATGAATAATGTAACTATGCCGACTGCACCAATCAAAAAACAATTTGAGCGTTTAGATTACAAAGACTTAGGTAATGCATATGACAAAGGATATGAATTAGGAAATTCTCTTTCACTTGCTGGCAGTGAAAAATTAAGTAGTCTAGTAGACAAAGCAAAAGGGCTAGCGGGATTAGTGAAGAAAGATGAAGAGAATACTAATCCATTTCCATCCAGTTTGACAGATGATGTAGTAAAATCAGCACCTTCAGATTCGGGTCTTGGTCAAATAAATGCACCTTCAGAATCAGGTCTTGGAAAAAATGCTGATGATAATCAAAAACTTAATGGTGGAAATATAGATAAAGTTGGGAAGATTGAAGACAAAATCAATCTAGCAGACGAATATCTCGAATTATTTAAAGATATTGCGGAAGGTAAAGTGATCAATAACATTGTTTCGCTTACACCAAATTTACAGGTCCATAATAATTTTGAAGATACAACTGGTAGTGCAATGGAAAAAATGCTTAATAAATTCGGTGATTTATCTAATGCGAGTGGCAACGTTGCCAAAATAAATGACTATGTATCACAAGCATTGAATGTTCCAGTTAGGGATGAAGTTGAAGTATCAAACGAAGTACGAGAGAAAATTTCTGCTTCACCTATAACAAATACTAGTAAAGATGTTGTGCAGCATATTCAAAGTGAACCGAAGTTTTATTTCACTGGTGATATTCGTGAGAAAGTGGATGTTCATGAAGTTGTAAAGTTTATTACACAAGGTTTGAAAGATGAGCAGAATCGTTCGGTAGAGGGGGTATATGGATGATAGGAATCTATCTAAGTGCTAACAATGACAAAGAAGGATTTCGTATCCCTGTAAATCCGCCAGAATTATCATTTAAACAGGATGCAGATGGAGAAGAATTTTCAGTCGCTAAGATTGGAACTGTTAAAGTGCCTAAACCTATGAAATTACCCGAGTTCTCATTCTCTTCGTTTTTTCCGGCGCAGGATACACATTACGCTGAAACACAATTTATTGAACCTAAAAAGTATATTGACCAAATAAAAAAGTGGATGGCCGAAGAAACGGTTATCCGCTTTGTTTATGTAGGCGGTTCATTCTCTATTAACGGCCAGTTTACTATTGAAAGCTTTGAAGCAAAAGATCAATTTGGTACGTCCGATGTGGATTATACTATCTCTTTTAAAAAGTATGTGCCATTTGGATTTAAAAAAATGGAACTGGTTCATAAGAGTAACGTGCCAACTGTGTCTGCCAAGAAAAAGACAGTGAAGAAAGTCGTGAAAAAGGAAGCTCCAAGAGAAAACTCTAAGCAAATACCACAGACTTATAGTTTAGTAAAGGGTGATTCGCTTTGGAAAATCGCGCAAAAGTATACCGGAAACGGAGCAAATTATAAAGCACTGCAAACCTTGAACGGGATTAAAGATAGTGATTTAAGGAAGTTGCCAATTGGGTTGAAAGTGAAAATTCCGCCTGAATGGACGGCTAAGAAATGAGGTGGTAGGTATAGAAGTATTAATTGATAATCGTGATGGAAATATATACGAAGTGCCTGTCACTTCACTTAGCTGGAAGACTGAAAAAACAGGGAAAGCATCAGAGCTTAATGTTTCTTTGCTAAATCCTAAGCCACTTGAAAACAAAATTGTATCTGGTGCGATTGTAAGGGTAATCGATGGTGGACACAAAGTATTTTATGGCTACTCATTTAAAACTGGTTTTGGTAAGGATAGCGAATTTAATATCATTGCCTACGATCAACTAAAGTATTTAATGTATGAAGATACTTTTGTTATTCCATCGATGTTAACAGAAAAGGCTGTTGAGCGTATTTGCAGTATGGCAAATCTTAAGTTGAGTTCTGTAGCGAAAACAGGTTTTACAGCGCCAGGAATGGTTGAAGAAAATAAGAAGACATTAGATGTCATCATGAAATACATTGATTCAGCTATTGTGGCTACAAACCAGAGCTTTGTTTTTATGGATGATTTCGGCTCACTAGGATTGCATAATATTAGCGATCTTGTTATACCCCCTACAGATTTTTATATTGGTGAAGAAAGTCTTTTGTATGACTTTGATTACTCGGTATCAATTGAGGATTCTTATAATCGAGTAAAACTGGTATTAGATGATAAAGAGGCTTCCAAGCGAAGAGTATTTATTGCGCAGGATAGTAGCAATATCGCTAAATGGGGTCAGTTGCAGTATTACAAAAAGGTAGACGAAAATATGACACCCGCTCAGATTGAAAGTTTATTGAATGTATTACTCGCGGTTCACAATAAAGAAAAAAAGGAATTATCCTTAAAGTGCTTAGGTGATTGGCGAGTACGAGCTGGAAAGATGGTATTTATCTATATCGAAAAATTAGGGATTAAACAGTTGTTTTTAGTAGAGACATGTACACATGATTGGTCCGCTAAAGTCCATACAATGAGTTTAGAATTGAAGGTGATTTCTTGAGTTTACTAGAGTTAATTAAAACGACAGCAATGGCAGCGTTTCAAGCGTCCAATCCAGTAAATATTGTTTTGGGTAAAGTCATTGAAGCAAAGCCGTTAAAAATAGAAATACACTCGAAACTCATTTTGTCCGATGAGTTTTTACTTGTTGCGGAGCATCTTACTAGACACGAAAGAGTTGCCAGTATTCAATTCGAATATCCGAAAATTTACACCAAAAGCCAAATTGGTGATGAAGGTAAACAGACAAGTTCGAAACGACAAAATCAAGGCGAATCGACTGCGGTGCCTTATGAAGAATATGAAATGAAATATCTAAAGCTCGTCTTAGAAGATGGGTTAAAAGAAGGCGATAAAGTAGTAATGCATCGAGTACAAGGTGGCCAAAAGTATTTTGTATCCGACAGGTATAGAGAGGGGGATAGTGTATGGCACTACCAACAGAAGCAATAACGATTACCCCTGATATTGAAGTAATGGACGCTGTTGAATTACCCACTCGAACGTATCATTTAGATTTCAAACGAGGTAGCTGCAGCGGTTTAATAGATGGTCAAAAAGCAATGGAACAAGCAATTTTTAAAGTATTAAATACCATTCGCTTTAAACATCTGATTTATACAAATAATTATGGTTTTCAAAACATGGTTGGCTATGATGAGTTATATGTTCGCGGGGATTTAAGTAGGCGAATATACGATGCCTTGTTACAAGATGAACGTATTACATCATTAGAAAATTTTAGTCTTGAATTTATCTCAAAAGATGATGTATTAATAACATTTGTAGCTCGAACAATTTATGGCGATGTTAGTCTGTTAAAGGAGGCGATTAGGATTGCTTGAGTACTTAGAATCACAATCATACGACAAAATATTAGCTGAACTACTTGAACGTGTTCCGGATGACGTTGATAAACGTGAAGGTAGTGTAATATACGATGCACTTGCACCTACAGCATTAAAGTTAGCTGAAACATATTGGGATATGTCAATATTATATCGCCGTACTTTTGCTGCAACAGCGGACGGAACTGATCTTGAAAAACGAGTAAATGAGCATGGAGTCGAACGAAAGAAAGCAGGAAAGGCTATTCGCCGAGCTTTATTTACAGATGGTGATGGTCAACCTCTAGATGTGACTATAAATAGCCAGTATCGATTAGAGGCAATTGTCTATAATGTAATTGAGCGATTAGATGTCGGGGTATATAAAGTAGAGGCACAAACAGCAGGTGCAGTTGGTAACAAGGATTATGGAGAAATGCTGCCTCTAGAAGCAAATAACAAGCTAGGTAAAGCTATATTAGCAGATGTACTTGTACCAGGCGAAGATGATGAGACGGATGAGTCCTTATATTTAAGATTTGTCGAACATATCCGTGAAAAAGCTTTTGGTGGTAATCGCGCGGACTACAAGAAAAAGCTTAGAGCAATTCAAGGCGTTGGTGGTGTACGATTACGTAGAGCTCCATTTGGTGGCGGAACAGTAAAGGCAATCATTATTGATTCTGATTTTAATGCTCCGATACCTGAGTTTGTATCTTATGTTCAAGAGCTTATGGATCCATTAGAGTTTAAAGGTGAGGGTTATGGTACTGCGCCTATTGGTCATGAAGTAACAGTTGAAGGTGTAGGGAAAAATAATATTGAAGTTGAAATTGAACTGATCTTGAATGGGGCATCGATCGGACAAATTGAAGCACAAGTGAATGAAACGTTAGAAACGTATTTTGCTGAATTACGTGCAAGTTGGTTTAAAGATTTAGACATCAATGTTCGTATTACTCATATTGAATCTCGGCTATTAGAGATTGAAGGAATAGAGGATATTGCTTCAACATTGTTGAATGGCTTAGCAAATAATATTAACTTGGTCGAAGAAATTCCGGTACTTTCTAAAGTAATACTGAAGGAAGTGAGTACATGAACAATGCTTTTTTAGAGGAGTTACCATCCTACTATAAAAATATAAAAGAGTTTCGGGAGTTGTCCAATACAGTTACGCTTAACTGGGATAAACTTGACGAAGCTCTTTTTGGTGTGGATAATGATCAATTTATTTTAACTTCAAGCGAGGCTGCTATTGCTATAAGAGAAAAGGATTTTGGTATTCGCGCAGATCGAAAGAAAGAGACATTGAAATTTCGAAAACTTCGATTACTGGCACGAATGCAAGAAAGTGCACCTTATGTGTTGGAGTACTTATCAAAGGCCTTATCAGGGTTAATCGGAGAAAATAATCATCGGATTTTATTAGATATTAATGAATTTCAAATGGAAGTGGCAATCGAAGTTGAACAATCGACTTATTATAACGAAGTTGTGCAGTTAGTTGAAAGAATTGTTCCGTTAAATATTGATTTAATGACAACAATTTTAGCTTTAAAAGAATGCCTAATTATTATAGGTGGCACCTATGCATGGCCTATCAATTACAAAATATGTGGCCGTTTTAAAACAGCAGAAACGCATGGTGCTTTAGGGAATGAAATTTTAGTAGTATCTAATGAGATATACGGCTTCGTTATGAACAATCAGATTTGTGGTCGATTTAGAGTGGGAGGTGTGAGGGATTGAATGAAATACAACCATTAATGATAGATTTAACTCAACAATTTTTAAGTAATCTTACAGTTGGCGCAAAGGTTACTATTGATGGTGTTGTTTATGATAAAGAAATCTATCATACCAGCACAAAGTTCGGATTAAGAAAGTACGTAAAGTTATCGACAGAACAAGGCTTGGTAACAAGGGCTGTTTTAGTCGATAGTTACGGGCGGGAATTGTACGTAAAAACAATGAACTATCAAAAAGGTTCGAAGGGGTATGTAATAGCATTTCCTCTACAACTTGAATCAAAGGAAGTGAAAGTAAATGAGTAAATATATGAATGGTGAAATACCGCTGAATTTTAAGAAAAATCCTTACGAGCGTACTGATTGGTATGATGATGTAACGGATCCAGTGACAGGAGAAGTGATTGAGGACGGGACGCTGTTCATGTCAGAGTTTGCTAATAACTTCGAGTGGGGAATCTTTAACGCTTATCGTTTTATGATTGAAATGTACCGTCAATTAGAACGAATGCGTATTCAAATGGAACTAGATGGCCGTGTACCAGGAAACAGCGGAACGTTTGCAGACACGCTTGACGGCAGCACAAACAAAATCAAATTAGACACAGCGATGACCGACATTATTGAGGCTGTCATAATAGGAACAACTACATTAAAAGTGGCTAGTGTTGATGGTTTTACACCGTTTACACAAGTCACTATTTTTGATGATGTAGCAAGTGAGGACGTTGTAATTACAGCGATAGGTCAAGGTACGATTACCGTTTCTGCACTTACCAATGCATACAAAAAAGGCGCAAAAGTGGCTCGAAGTAATGTTCAAACTGATACGGTTAATGCTGAGATGAGTATTGGTGATTGGCAGACCTACAATGTTGAATTAGTGGAGGTGGTTTAAAGATGGTTAAGTATTATTATGACAAGTTTACTGCTATTAGTAGTACAGAATATGTCGACAATTCACCGTGGAAAGCAAATCCTAATATATTCAGCACTTTTAATAATTTGTATAAGTCTTATGCTTTCGATAAAATCTCCAATAGCTACCAGGGAATTGTAAAATGGAATCCTAGTGAGCTATATAATGTAGGAGATGTTGCTTACGAAATAACTTACGATGGGATTAAGAGATACACTGCATTGGTAAGTCTTTCAGTTACATCAGAAAGTGAATTTAAAAGAGATATAAAGTTATCTGTAGATAATCAAAAAAATATTTTGTATACAAAAGGATCACTTGTACAATCTAACATTACGGCAGAGGACGGCACGTACCCAGCAAACGGGCGACACAGCGATGATTACTGGTATATAAAAGGAGTGGCTGTAAATACTGCTCCAACACAACCAGGAGCTTTTACACAACCATCAGGTACGTTAGAAATCGGGGATTCAAAAGTATTTTCTGTAGGTGCTGCATCCGATGCAGAAAGTAATTTATCGAAATACATTTGGGAAGTTTCTATAAACGGAGCAGCTTATTCAAAAGCAGGAGAAACCACATCGCCAAGCTTTACGTACACAATACCAACAGCAACGAGTTTGAAAATGCGCGTCAAAGCAGTTGATACAGCAGGATTAGAAAGTGCATATCGTGAAAGTAGTTTATATACAGTATCAAAGCCAAAGTATTACTGGAATAAGTATAGTGTAGGGCGTAACTGGGGTGAACCAATAGAAACTGATTGTAGCTACGGCAATGGTAGTTTCGAAGGTTCTTATAAATCTGCGGTTTGGGACGCAGTTAACCAAAAATACATCCCTTCTGGAGGACAATGGACTAGTTGGGAACCTATATCAAGTGGGCAAGCTGGATGGAATTTTTACGGGTCTTATGCTCTTAAGGCCATTTCACAAGGTAGTTATCCGAACGCTGGTGTAGTAGATAGATTATATCAATGCAAGTATGATTATTCTCAGTTAAAATATACAGAAATTGCTGGTTCAATCATACAAACGGGTATTATTGCTGAAGAAAATAAATATCCGCTGAACGGAAAATACGATGATGGTTTTTGGTATATAAGGGGGGGACGTGTTAGCCAATCTATTGCACCGTCATCACCATTTACAGCTCCAGCACAGGGTAAGAAATTCAAACCTAACGAAGTTGCTAGTATCGTTTTTGGGGCGTCTACAGCTCCTAACTTATCACTTTATGAAGTGGACTACCGATACAATAGTACTGGTGCATGGACACCGTTAGCTTACAACAACACGCTTACTCGTAGTTTTTCAATAACTACAGATAAGACATTTAAAACCGTAGAATTACGTGTACGAGTTAAAAATACAAGTAATGTATATTCTGATTATGTGTATTCAGAGCCTTTTGAAATTGTACACAATGTTGCTCCAACAGTGTCATTAACTGGACCATCTGATAATGCAACATTGTACGAGACTGACACACTAAATATCGCAGGTACAGCTCATGATGCTGATGCAGACCAATCAGTTACCGTTTTCTATCAATTAAACAGCGAACAACGAAAGGTATTAGCAACAAACATAAGTCAGACGCAAATTGCTTTATCAAAGCAGCTAACCTTCAAAGGTGGTAAGCTATATGACGGTGATACGGCACTCACAGGCACACTAGCCGATGGTGTAGCACATACATTAAAAGTATGGGCGGAGGACAGTGAAAAAGCTTCTTCTGCGAATGTGGAGCGTACATTTTACGTGGTACCTAACCGAGCGCCTTTGTTATCTGTTGATGCTGTTGTACCTTCTGGCGTAGTTGATGCGGACAAATTTAAAATTAGTGGTACGGCCTCCGACCAAGATGCTAATTCAACGGTCAAGGTAACTCGTCGGATTAACGCAGGGAATGCTGTTGAAATATACAGTGGAGCAGGTGGAGCGTGGGAATTTGAACTAGCTCTATTGCAACTTGTAGTTGGTCAAAATACGATTGTGATTGAGGTCGTCGATAACTATGGAGCAAAAGCTAGTAAGACAGTAACACTAAATAAAAAAGAAGTGAAAACACCTATTTTGCAATCTGTTGCTCGGTATAAAATTGAGCCACCGAAGGGATCAGCGAAGGGTGTTTTATTATTTATACAACGTGATGAAGAACTGGATGTAAAAGTGGAGCTATCCATGACTTTAAGCGGTGAGCAAGAACAGTACGAAACATTAACGCCTGTGAATACTGCACCAGTACAACAAGGCGTAATAGAGGATACTTTCGAACACGAGGGGCTAGAAGCAAAGGAAAATATCATTCTCAAAATCACACCATCACAAACTGATTTATCATTTAATCACAAAATACATCTAATTTCAGGGGCGGTGGACTAATGCCATTTCAATATAAAGTACGCAACTCAGACAGTACATTTGGTGATATGAAGAAATTCGGAGTAGAAGAAACATCAGAAGAAAAGGCAACGCGGTTAGAGCAAGAAAATCAACTACTGTTAAACAGCATGATGGAGATGTCATCCTATATGGCTAACCAAGAACAACGTATAGCAGGTCAAGAAAACGCCATTATGGAACTTTCTACACTTATCGCTGCATTACCAGGAGGTGAAAGCAATGTTTAATGAAAACAGCGGGCTTGTATGTATCTGGTGTAATTATGTGAAAGTAAATCCAGATAAAAAAGAACAGGTGCCGAACCTTTCAAATCTGCGCCAAGTGGTGTACAGCAAATTAGAACAAGAAACGGATAGTAAAACGCAAGCATAGGCTTAGCGTTATTTTATTGTCTAAATAAAAGGTAATACCTTCCTTTTGTCGAATAGTGTAGAGGAGAGGAGGTTATTTATGATTTGGGAATATAAAGTTCAAAATTTTGTAGCTGAAATTAACGGTATGGAATTTGGTAATGTAAATGAACTATTAGGGAATTTATTAAATCAAATAGGGTCTGAGGGTTGGGAATTAATTTCTTCTACTCCTATTGAACCAAATAAGGTTACGAATATTCAATTAGTTTTCAAAAGACCAAAGGAATAAGTTTTAGCACTCTCAACCGAGGGTGCTTTTTATTATGCGCTGTGAGAGCAATCGAGATGGGCAAACAGTACATGTTACTGATTCTCGATGTTTCTCATGGCGCTTGTTTATTTATAAAAAGGGCAAAGGACGGTGTATAAATGGAAAGATTTTTTGTATCAGTATTCGGAGGAGCTTTATCGTTTTTAATTGGGGGTTGGGGGTTATTGCTAACGGTTCTATTAGTATTTAACATCCTTGATCTCTTAACTGGTACGGCTGCCAATTGGGGAGCTATTAATAGTAAACGAGGTTACCAAGGCATTATTAAAAAGGGCATGATGTGGGTTTGGATAGTAGTGGCTAACTTAATTTATTTAGTGCTGTTAGACCAAGGCTTTTCAATTGGTCAAATTATTCCTGATGCTGTAGCAATTTTATTTATCTTAAATGAAATTGTGAGCTTAGGAGAAAATAGTGCCAAATTAGGTTTGGACATGCCAGGACCAGTAAAACGTGCTTTAGAAATCTTTAATAATCACGAAAAAGAGGGTGAAAGCAAATGAGTTACATTTTTATACAAAACCTATTGCCTGCTAGTAAGTATCCTATAAAAGCGCCTTATTCTATGACACCACAGTATATTACGGTACACAATACTGCGAATGATGCTTCTGCAAGCAACGAAATTAAATACATGATTACTAACAACAATCAGGTATCCTATCATGTTGCAATTGATGATAAAGAAGTGATTCAAGCCATTGCATTTAACCGTAATGCTTGGCATTGTGGGGATGGACAAGAAAATGGTAACCGTAAATCAATCGGTATTGAAATTTGTTACAGCAAAAGTGGCGGTGCCCGTTATGCTGCCGCAGAGGAAAACGCTGTACAGTATATAGCGAAACTACTTAAAGAGTATGGTTGGGGCATTGAGCGAGTTAAAAAACACCAAGATTGGAACGGAAAACATTGTCCACATCGGATACTAAGCGAAAGTCGCTGGAATAGCTTCTTGAAACGAATTGAAGAAGCAATGAAGCCCAAAAATACTATTCAACAAAAGGAGGAACCAAAAGTGCCAAACACACTAACATCAACAGCTAAAGAGGATTTAAAAGGATTGTTAAAAGCGACTTATCAAAAAGGAATCTTGAAGGTGGACCATAGCGAAAGAGTTGGTTCAATGACAGATGGTGAAGCTTTAGGATTACTCATTTCTGTTGTAAAACGGACATTATAAGGTGTAAAAAGACTGGGTAACCAAAAAATGTTAATCTACCTTTTTTCGGAAAATACCTTTATTGGTAAATAAGAAATTAATAGGAGGGATAGAATTTGTCACATGAACAACACCAAAAATTAATCCAGGCTTTACACCAATTTGTGGTTGCCTGCAATTACTGCTTTGGCGCTTGTCTAAAGGAAGACGATGTAAAGATGATGGCTGAATGCATCAGATTAGACCGGGAATGTGCAGATATCTGTAACTTTTTAGAGCAGGCGTTAGCACGAAATACACCATTTGCTTCAGAGCTAGCATCAGTATGTGCGACAGTATGCGAGGCGTGCGGCAATGAATGTAAGAAACATGATCATGAACATTGCCAGCAGTGTGCGGAAGCTTGTTTCAAATGTGCAGAGGCTTGCAGAAAGCTAGCTGCTTAATTTCTTTTCTTACTTGAAAAATACTTTATCCAGCATTAAGTACTTTTTCACGAGTCGGGACGTCCAATTATTTGGCGTCTTTTTTATTGATACAAAGCAATTATTAAGCTTCTCCATCATATATGAACTAAATCTTTCTGAAAAGCAGTAAAAGGGATTGGGTCAATCGCTACCCCTTTATATTAAAGAAAAAAAGATATGCTTCTTTATCGATTAAAGAAACGATAAATGTACTAGACCAGGAAGAAAACTATAACGACTTTTTCCTTTATAGTGATATTGGGATAATAGGTGAGTTTTCTAATAATCCCTTTGAATGCAATTTCATTACATAACAATTACAATTATTAATAAGCTAGGTTACAAGATAAGGAAATAACCGATAAAATAAGATGGAGGGATAAAAATATGAAAAAACTAGGGACTCTATACTTTTTCTGCGGAAAAATGGGAGCTGGAAAAACGACTAAATCAAAACAAGTGGCTTTAGAGAAGCAAGCAGTATTGTTATCTGAGGATGAATGGCTTGCATCTCTTTACCCTAATCAGATAACAACATTTGAAGACTATCTTAAATTCTCAGCGCAACTCAAGCCGATGATGAAAAAGCATGTCCAAAACATATTAAGTGTTGGTACAGATGTAGTCATGGATTTTCCAGGTAATACTCAACAACAGCGAAAATGGTTTTTGGATATTGCATCAGAGGTAAATGCAAACCATCAACTAATTTTCCTTAATTTAAATAATGAGCAATGCTTACGTCAAATTGCACAAAGATGTATCGAACAACCCGAAAGAGCAACTTTTGACACAAAAGAGACGTTTATTCATGTTACTAATTTTTTTGAAGAACCAGAATTATCCGAGGGTTTAAATATTTTAGAGTTTAGTGGGGAAGAATAATAAGGTTTGCAACATATCCTTGAAGATTTAAAGTGTGTAAAAAAATACCAAAATAGACCAGCGATAGTTTCTATTAAAGGTAATGAGATTGTTCGGATTTAGGTGATTACATTAAAGGCGATTGGCATTCTAGTAATTCACCCTACTCTGTAAGGTATAGAGGGTGATTTACTTTTTTTTTGAAAAAGTAAATGACAACGCAAGAATCGTTACAATAAGTGTAGCGAAACTAAACATGAGCGTTATAGACTCATAAACTGTCATTGGAACCATCTCCTTTATTTTCGTTTGAAACGAATTTTTGGAATAAAAGATGACCAATCACCCTTAATATCTCGATCTACTACATGTAGAAATTATACCTTTATTGGCGTTTAATATTAAAAAAGCTAACACTAATTCTTTTGTACGATTATAAGGGAATTAGTGTTTTTTAATTTGTTACGATACATTCTGCAATCTCTGGAAAATCAATAAATGGATTCCGATTGCCTTGAAGTTCATGGATAGCTAGGTTGCGATGCTTTTCATAGATAGATACTGGAAAAGATAGATGCCATTTTAACAATAAGGAGATATTCTCTAGTTCTTTTTTTATTATGTTTGGATAGCGAATTAGGAAATAGAGTGTAGCTCTAGCAACGATTCCTTTGCCGTATTCTGGTTCGAATTTACTTTCTTCAGCTTTGCCGCAGCCATCTTTGATTCCTAAAATTAATCCTTCAGGGATATAATCATGGAAATCGTAATAAGGGTAGTTGCTGCGACTGCTATTGCAGGTAGGATTGCAGGCGAATAAATGATGCAAGTCTCCTCTCATCGGTTCTTTTTTATCGAACCATGATTGAGGCACTACATGTTCACAGTTAAATAGATTATCCGATAAGATGCTTATTAACCCTTTTGCCTGCATTTCGTGGAGCCGAACGTCCTCCTCTATGACAGAAAGGGGATCCATCCTTTTTCCAGAATAAAGACTTTTTAATGAACCGTTTTCCTGTAAATCAACCCAAGGGTACACATAACGGTGCGGGCTGTAGTTTAACTGATCTGTATGTGTTTTTATAAGCAATGTGTGAAGGCTGTCTAAAAGAGTAGTATTCGTGAATGAAATGCTATGATAGTATTGATTTCTGACTTCCTTATCTTTCTTTTCGTCATAATAGGGTCGATTTTCCTGATAGTTTAAAAAGTCTGACTTGGCCGTTTCCCATTCACAGTATAGCAAATCTAGTTTTTCCATTATATTTTCAACGCCTGTCCAGATAATTTTTGGTTGAATACATCCGATAAGTATTCCTCTGTTGTTAAGTACAGCATGCCGTTGCCTTCGAGTTTTGGCGAGTTTCCTAAAGGAATCGTTCTTTTTATTAATTGTGCATACAGCTCAGCCTCTGTCAGATTTCGCTCAAAGTTTCTGTTGGCATTCTCTTTTATGAGTGCAAGTGCACCAGATATATGCGGTGTTGCCATCGAAGTTCCGCTTAGTTTTGCATAAGTTCCGTTTAAATACGTTGAAAGGATTTCTTCACCAGGGGCTACTAAGTCGACTTCATTATTCGAATTTGAAAAATAAGAAGATCTGCGTTGCAGGTTAATGGAACCGACACTGATGACTTCATTGTAGCAGGCAGGGTAGGCCAATTCATTTGAAGAACTCTGTCCATCTCCCTCATTACCAGCAGCACAAACGACTAGTATTTGATTAGTGATTGCGTTTTGAATAGCTTGGTGTAACTCAGGTACATCGACAGAACCTCCGAGGCTCATGGAGATAATATCCACCCTTTGTTCAACTGCATAGTTAATACCATTTATGATCCAGTCGTATTGCCCTGATCCATTTTTATCAAGCACTTTTAAAATCAATAAATTTGCCTCAGGTGCAACACCAACTACTCCTGTGTAGTTATTGATTGCAGCAATTGTGCCAGCCACATGGGTTCCATGGCCATTATAATCGATGTATCGATCAGGTTGTCCATCATCATCATGAGTGAAATTCCACCCACCGATAATACGCCCACTCAAATCAGGATGGGTGACGTCGCAGCCTGTGTCCAATATCGCTACAGTAATCCCCTTCCCTTTAGAATTCTCCCAAACTTTTGGAGCTGCAATAAGTTCAATACCTACTGGCACCACTTCGACCACTTCGACCACTTCATTCACTTGAAACGGAATTAAATGTAACTTTTGCTTCATTTGTATCCCTCCTGAAAGAAATTAGGTTTTAAGTGTAATATTGGTAATTAATAATATTCTAACAATTTTGAATTTTTAATAACAGTTACAATAGATGTGTTTTTATCTAAAATATCAGAATTTTAATAGTGAAAATAGTATTGGTATCTATTAGTCAATATCGCATGATAACATCTTAAAGATTGTGGATGTTTGTACTTAAAATAAACTGCATTGGAGAAGTTGAAGTTCATGGAACAGAAGATGCTTATAAAGGTATCGAATTAATACGTGTACATAAACTTTCTAAAGGTACAACATTAGCTGAAGTAGAAAATCTATTCTCTACGCTATTTCACAAAGGTGAAAAGGGCTATAAAAATCTAACACAATGCGTGGGTAAAATTACAATTCGAGCAAAAAAGGAAAATGGTGAAATGGTATAAGAAGGACACGATTGAGGGGGAAAATGGAATTTAAAGTTTTCAACAAGCAAAAGACAATGTGAGGATTTTCATTTAAACCAAATGGACCAAAAATATTTAAATCAATTCATCAATATTAAATTTGAAATATTTGGAGAGAGTGAGAAATAGATAAAGAATATTTACTTTAATATTAAAGTGTTTTAAAATCCTTTCAATACTTAAATTTACAAGGAGGCATATTATGGAACAAAACATTCCTGAATCAATTGATGAATATATTTTACAATATCCTCAAGAGATTCAAGAAATATTAAAAACAATAAGAAAGGCTATAAAGGAATCAGCACCAAATGCCCAGGAAAAAATAAGTTACCGAATGCCTACTTTTGTATTAAACGGAAATCTGGTACATTTTGCTGCATACAAAAACCATATAGGCTTCTACCCAACTTCAAGCGGGATTAATAATTTTCAGCATGAATTGTCGGGATATAAAACCTCTAAAGGTGCAGTTCAATTCCCAATTGGAAAACCCATCCCTTATGGATTAATTAGTCAAATAGTAAAATTTAGGGTTGCTGAAAACCAAAGTAAAGTGGAAGAGAAAATAAAAAAGAAATAATTTGTAGATGCAAATTTCCCTTTGTTTATGAACTATAACAAAAATCATAATAACAGGATTTATCAACAATCGGCGCGATTCTATAATATGGATCAGCGCTCGTTTTCATTAGAGGGTTAGATTATTGAATGACATGCTTTTGTAAATGTAACTAGACGATTCTTTGGGTGCTTTTTTCATCTAACATTATTGTATAGTTAAATGTAAAAGGGGAGACAGAGTATGGATAACCAATATTTCGTAGGTTGGGGTACATTGGCATTGACTGATACCACCTTTGTGTAACAATCCTGTTTACAACGCTAATGGGCATATTCACGAAATAAATGTACTAAAATGGTTATTTTCTGTTTCACTATTTATACCAAAGCCGTACACAGGTGTTGCATTCTTATTCCACAATCGGGCCATATTGTTGAAATACATTCTTTTATGAAAAGTTACCAAACGGCGGTTTGATAACTTATTATTTGTTATTTAAAAGAAAATCTAAAAACAATTCAGAACTAGTATTTGGCTGCATGTTTAATCGTGTGCATACATGTACAGGGCGTATAATTTCTATGTTTTTCACATAAATCCTCTGCAGTTGATTAGTATCTAAATACCTTTCAACAGCAATAGATGGAGATAAAGTAATACCATAACCTGAAAGAACTGCTTGAATCGATTCCGTTAATCCATTAAAAACCAATCCTATTTTAGGAAATGGCACACCTTGAGTATGACAAATGGATTGAAAAAGTTTTCTTGTTGAACTCTCTTCTTCTCTCATAACAAATGAGTATTGAACAAGTTCATCTAAAGTGACCTCTTTATTTGCTAATTTATGCTTTGGGTGAGTAACGAAATAAAACTCAATATCTTTCCAATGTTTACTTACTATATTAGACTCATCTATATTTTCAGTAACAATAATTCCTATATCTGCCTTATAATTTAGCAAATTATGAATCATGTCTTTCGTGTTTCCTGATTGAAGTACAAATTGAATATGCTCATTTTCATCTTTATACTTCGAAATGAATGGTGGAAGTATAGCTGTAGCTGGTAAATAGGTCGACGCAATGACAATTGTTTCAGCTGCTTGTTTTTTTATATTCGCGATTTTTGTTTCTATCGAGTTTTCTAATGAAAAAAGGTTTTCCGCCTCTTTTGCAAGAATGCGTCCTACTTTCGTTAATTGAATTCCTCTACCTTTCGATTGGATCAATGTCACATCAAGCTCTTTTTCTAAATGGCGAATTTGTATCGTTACAGCTGGCTGACTCAAACATAGATACTCTGCGGCCTTTGTTACATTTTCAAATTCGGCTACCGTTTTAAATATTCTTAAAGCGTGTAGATTCATGAAAATCCCCCTTGCATAAATATTATTTATGAATATTACTTAATTATATATTAGATTTATTGATAATAGCGTTGTATGGTTTGTATAAAAAGTTGAGGGAAAAATAATGAGGACATTGATTAATCTTTCATTGATATTTGCAGGTGGAGTTTTTCTATTATTACAAATTAATGCTACAACAAACATCCCGTTTCTCAGTATCATTATTTGCATTGGCATGTTAGGTTCATTTATAGGGACACTTGCAGGAGGCGGGGGCTTAATTACGTTACCTGCAATGCTACTACTTGGAATTCCTATTCATTTTAGTATCGCAACAAATAAATTTTCTTCAGGAATCGCATCATTATCTAGTTTAATTGTTCTTCTAAAGACAAAAGAGTTGAATATGAAAATAATGAAATCCTACATTATTTCTTCGATTATCGGAGGAGGCTTTGGTGCGTTAGTTACGTCAATTCTTCCAGAGAAATGGCTAAATCTAATTGCAATTTGTTTGCTCATATTTACATTTTTTGTATCTATTAAAAGTAAGAAATGGTATAGCGAACTACAAGCAAATAATACAAACCTTAATAATAATCGTGCTTCTAAAGTGATGTCATTCTTTATTGGGATGTATGATGGTGGATTTGGTCCTGGGTCATCAACATTCAGTATTTTATACTTTATAAAATCTAAAAATACTTATGTAAAGGCAACACAAATGAGCAGAGTGTTAAATTTCGGTAGCTGTTTTGGGGCATTTATCATTTTTTATCAAACGGGTTATTTACAATGGGATTATGCAATTGCTTTGGGTATGGGATCTATCATTGGAACACAAGTTGCATTAAAAGTCGTATCAAAAATACCTTTAAAAATTGCTAAAGGGTTAGTAACTACCATCCTAATTTTATTAATCGTTCAAGTAGCATGGCGATTTAAGTAGATATGCAGTACTAAATCACGATCTTCAGCAATCGGGCGCTTTTCTTGAAGATTATTGAGTTGCATAGGCAGCTCTTTTTTCTTATTCAACTAACGGTGCAGTTTAGTTGAATAAGTAATGTTTCAATAACTAGGAGGTAATTAATAAAAAACCACTAAGAACAATGGTTTTGATTTTCTTATTGTAGGAGAAGATAAAATACATGATTATCTACGATTAGCTGGCTCATATGCAGTAATCAAGTGCGACGACAAATATCTTTTAGGTTATAACACTTGGTGAAAGCAATGGGAATTGCCAGCAGGACAATGAGAAAAGAATGAAACGTCAAAGGATTGTGCAATCAGAGAACTTTAAGAAATATTAAAAATTAGGAACAAGTTTGAACCAACTGAAAAGCGCTTCAAATCCTTTAATATCAGGGTTTGGGGCACTTTTTAAGTTAGAAAAGGATAGAACATGAATAGTTTCTCCACATTTTCTCTACAAAAAAGTGTTGCTAAGTCGCTTCGTGACTGTTATTTAACTATGCCGCAAAAAGGTTAAGTGTAACAATTTGCATATAAATAGCCGAGCAGACTTCAAAGTAACCTATATTTCATTTATTTTATTAATTAATCAATTCTTTTTTAATCATTTAAGTAGTGTGTGGAGAAAGGGCAGTTTCACAATAAATATTTTTTAATGTAGGATTTTAAAGAAGTTTGATTAGTCGTTTGCAAAATCATAAATGTATTTAAAAATGTGAATTAATTTATTCAACAAACGGGCCATTTGATTGAATATAGCTTAGAAACATAAATTGGATTTTTTGTGTTATTATTTACAAGTGAGTTCTAATATATTTTCTGTAACTCGTTAGTTATCTTAAATCATTAG
The DNA here is from genome assembly GCF_016350185.1 of Lysinibacillus sp. C5.1. Lineage (NCBI taxonomy): Bacteria > Bacillati > Bacillota > Bacilli > Caryophanales > Bacillaceae > Lysinibacillus > Lysinibacillus sp. C5.1. Next base: position 3,318,210 of record NZ_CP066226.1, on the reverse strand, counting down.
GGAAGTAAAACCGAAAAAATTGGATTAAAAATAATGTACTTATTTAGATGGGAGATAGCTATGATGGATTCTGATAAAGAAATACTTGGCTATCTCAAATCATTCGTGTGAAGGAACAAGATGAAAAAAAGTTTAAAGGAGAGAAATCAAAATGAGTGTAGAAATTTATACTGAAGAACGTTCTGAAGAAAGTATTCAATTTGAAAAATGGATAACTTCCCAAGGGAATAAAAAGAGTTTTTCTAGTATTGAAAACACCAAAAGCTTCCTTAAGCAAAGGGGAATTGAAAATACTAAGCCCTATGTTATTGGGGAAGATGTTAAATTTTCAAGTGATATTCAGGAGCTGACATTCGAGGGCATGCAAGTTTTCACATTAAATGACCTAAAGTCCTCGAATCAAAAAGTTATTCTTTATATACACGGTGGTGCTTGGACGAGTCAACCTTTAGATTTACACTGGTTGTTTATGGATAATATGGCACAATCTTTAGATGCGAAAATTATTGTTCCTATTTATCCTAAAGTACCTCATTTTAACTATAAGGATACCTATCCGAAAATCCTAAACCTATATAAAGAAATTCTTGGAACTGTTAAAAGTATCAATCAATTGACTATCATGGGAGATTCGGCTGGCGGAAATATTTCACTTGGACTTGCCCATCTTTTAAAGATGGAAGATCTGCCTCAACCGAAAGATATTATTTTATTATCTGCATGTGTTGATATGAGTTTGAGCAATCCTCTTATACCTGAATATGATAAAAAAGATCCTCTGTTAGCTCGTGAAGGAATGGAAGAAATTACAAAGATATGGGCAGCTGATAAAAGTGTAACGGATCCTTTGATTAGTCCAATTTATGGTGAATTTAAAGGACTTGGGAAGATCACTCATTTTATTGGAACACATGAAGCTTTATATCCAGATGCTATGAAACTTGATGAAAAACTAACAGAACAAGGAATTGAAATCAATACCTTTATTTATCCTCAAATGATTCATGTGTTTGTTGTTATGCCAATTCCTGAAGCCAAAGATGCTCAACAGAAAATAATTAATATAATTAGTAACTAAGTGTTTTCTTTTTAGTCTCATGGAACAGTTGTTTTATATGGAAATGTAGACAGGTTAGCAGGCAATAGGTAGAAATCACAAACTTGATATTAGGCAATCGGGCGCATTTCTTTTATAAGGAGTGTATCTAGTGGGGATACGATAAAATTATTCCGTTAAGTTATATAATCTTTATTCAACCATTATTTCGAAATATACCTAAATCCCACTTTGGGGACGTTAAACGTTAATACACGAGGGGGCGAAAAAATGGATTATACTAAAATTTATAATGATGAACTGATTGCCTCAGTAAAAGAGAAAATAAAGTCAGTCGGTGAAATTAAAGCGGTGAAGTTTTTAAGAGAGCAAACAGATATGTCCTTAATACAGGCAAAAAATTTGTAGATTTTTGTAAAGAATAGATATACAGCGAATAGCAAAGCTTTAGAGAATTTAAATATGAATCTATATAAATCATCTTCTATAAAAGAAACTCCATATAAAGAACGTCCAGGACATTTTTACAATTGGTTAAATGAAGGTGATAGCCTTCCACTATCAATGTTGCATGGTGAACCATAGTTAGAATGATAAATTTAAATATTTATTCAAATTAATTTTTTATGAGGTATTATTAAACTATATTATTTGTGAAAAGCATAGAGAGGGGTTTTTAAATGAGAAAAGTTTACTTGTTATTTGCTATTATTGGCACAGTATTTCCGTATTATTTTTTAGTGCAATTCTTGAACGAAAACGGATTTGATTTAGGGTTATTAATAGATTTATTATTTGCAAACTCGATATCGACCTTCTTCGCTGTTGACTTTTTTATTTCATGTTTTGTTTTTATCATCTTTATGTTTAATGAGTCGAGAAAGTATAACATTAAAGAAAAGTGGATATGTCTATTAACTTTGTTTACAGTTGGTTTATCATTGGCATTACCATTATTTTTGTTTTTCAGACAGCCATATATAAAGAAATAAGGGTGTTAACCTAGATAGGCTTTTATTAAATACTCCGTGATGGGTGGTCTTTGACAATACGTTCTAAATAAAGAAAATTACACATTTATTCATTAATTGGTGTCCTAGAGGTGCTTGAATTAGAATTTTATTTTATTGGATTTATTTTCTTTTTAATAGAAATAGTAGATGTGTTTAGGAATATTGATAAACGAAATTTAGGTGTGAAATTTTCTTTTTCTTATAGTTATTTGACCTTATTTCGAGGGGATTTTTTGAAATTAATTGTACATAGCACTCAAAATGTTTATTTTGTATTGAGTGAAATTTTAATTATGATACCATATAGATTAATACATATTTGGAGGAATAATTATGGAAAATAGTAAGATAAAGTTATTATTATTACTAAGTTTATTTTATGTTTTAATTTTATCAGCATGTAATCAGAAAGAAGAAAGTGTTGATAAATCAGGTGAGAATGAACAAGAAAAAGTAGAAACTTTAAATCAAGAGGAAAAAGAAGAAGTAGATACATCAAATCAAGATGGTTTAGTTGAAAGTGTCGAGAAAATTTCCAAAAATGAAGAGATTGCTGAAGACAATCATTTAAATACATCTTTGACATTAGTTTTAGAAGATGTTATTCCTAGGGACCCAAGTATTGATGATAATGTCTATGGATATGAATTAAATTTTATTTTGAAATATATTAACCATACAGATAAAGACATAAAAGGATTTATAGCAGAAACATATTTTTATGATATGTTTGGTGAATTAGTATACACATTAGATTTCAAATATGAGTGGGATGTTATTCCTGCAAATGGTTCTTCAAACTTCAATACTGCTGTTGATTTAAATCAATTCAAAGATGAAGATATGCGGTTTTATAATTTGCCATTTGAGAATATGAAATTTAAATACAAAATTAAATCCATAATCTTTACGGATGGAACAAGTATTTAAAAAAGTAAAGCCTTACAACAAGCTTTGTAAGGCTATTTTATTTTGGAACGCTGCAGGTTGGGTAATGGGAGCCGTTGGAATAACTGCCGATGCCTTAAATGTTTTTAGATAAAATTAAACGTAAGATGACTAAGGAATTAGTAAAAAAGAGAAAGAAATACAAAAAGAACTAAAGAAGTGGCTTAATACCGAAATTATCCCTTCAATAAGAGAAAAGATGTATTACCAGTATAAAAAAGATATGAAAAATGATATAAAGTATTGCGAGTGTAATAGTTATTTCCATTAAGAATTAAACCTTGATTCTAATCGTATTTAGCATTTTATGTATTGATGAAATAAGAGGTATCTAAGTAAAAACATAATTATACACAATTTCTACACAGTGAAGCTAGAAACCCTAGTAAAATTAATGTCTCAGAAATATTTATAAGTACTCCTGAGACGTCTAAAGCTTTATCTATATAAGTTTAAGCCAACTAAAGCGCCTTAAACCCTTTAAAATCAAGGGTTTGAGACGCTTCTTTTTCTTTATTAAGAATACGTAAGAAAATGAACTGTACAGGGAAGTCTTGAATGGCTGTTACAGGCTTAGTTATAAATGATTTTTTGACCATCGCTAGCATCAGTACAATCTGTTGCTTCCCAAAGCAGATCACCGTAGAAACTTTGTTCTTTATGTTTGTTTAGTTTAGTGCGTCATGGGGTTCGTTTTTACAATTATTTTACGCCAGGGACCCAACCTACATTACGTTTCATCATGTTCATTAGGGGCTCTGGAATGTTATTATCACGGCTCATATCCATTTCCGTAATAACGGGTTCACCAGCGGCTACTTTTTCCACCCAGTGCGCTTCAATTAATAGCTCACGACCAAGTGCAAGTAAATCAGCACCTGTTTCCATTGCTTCTTTCGCATCTTCTGGTGAATAAATTGAACCAACGCCGATAAACGGTATTCGACCGTCAATGACGCGTTTTAAAATTTTAATACGGTTTTCTTTTTCGCCGCTATAGCGATGTGCTTCTGAGCGGAAATCACCTAATGAAATGTGCAAGTAATCGAGCTTTTCATCTGCTAAACGATCTACAAGTCGAACCGTTTCATCTAGCGTGATGCCGTCTTCTTCAGGCTCTTCTGGGCTAAAACGATAACCAACGATAAATTGATCATCAGCATATTGCGCTTTGGCGCGGTTTACACTTTCGATAATTTCTAATAAGAATGTCATACGGTTTTCAACAGAGCCACCATAACGGTCTGTGCGTTTATTTGTAAAGCCTGAGAAGAATTGTTGTAATAGATACGTATTGGCACCGTGAATCTCCACACCGTCAAATCCTGCTTCAATGGCGCGACGTGTCGTTTCACCAAATGCTACGACGATTTCCTCAATTTCTTCTACCGTTAATGCACGTGCCACACCGCCATCTGCTGCAACGTTTTCACTTGCACTTACGATATCGCCATTTGGTACAAGGTCACGTACTGCTTGGCGACCGCCGTGATATATTTGTAAAATTGCTTTTGCGCCACCGTCGTGAATCGCATCAGCAATACGTTTTAAGCTCAAAATATATTCATCGCTATGTGCCGAAATTTGACCTGGGAAGCCTTTCCCATTAGGAAGTACGTAAGCACATGCTGTAATCACCGCACCGACGCCATATGAGCGCTCACGGTAATATGTAATCTCCGCATCTGATACCGTATCATCCGCATTTGCTGAGTAAGTGGTCATTGGCGCCATTAAGTAACGATTACGAATTGTGACGCCGTTATGAAAAGTAAATGGTTTTAAAAAAGTTGTCATGTTATTCACTCCTTCTAAAACAAGAGTAAATTTATAGGATTTAAAAGTCAAAGATCATGCTTACGACTATTTTCTATTTACTACATCATAATGAAAAAATCAGAAAAGGCCTAAAATATTGATTCACAGCATACTGCCATGATTGGCGCCTATGGAAACGACTATTCGTTATTTTACTCTTACACAATGCGCATGATACATCTTGCTTCACGTTAGCGGCACGTTGGACACTTACGTATTTTAATAAAACATAGAAAAAAGCGGCCAAAGAGTCGCCTTTTTCTATGTCTATCATTAGCTTACAGTATCGTGTAACCTTTTAAACTAGCCTTCTATTTAGGTATCGTAGAAAACAATTCAACATCATCAAAGTAGTGAATTGCATCTTTATCTTGGTCATATACATATAATCCATAACCATTTTTGTTTTGTACTAGCTCTTTTATTTCACTAGTAGTCAATGGTTTATCTACTTCTGTATTAAGAGTAACAATATATTTTAGTGCATTAAATTCCATAATAGCTCCAGGAACTAACCCCGTACTATCTTTGTTTATTATTGAAGAAATATTTTCGGGTATCTTCAATTCAAAATAATATTTACTATCAATTTGTCTTAACACATCATAAAGCTGAGGACTGATTCTGTAAGAAATTTTAAATTCCACTAATTTATCATTAGCGTTTACTTTAAATTCATCAACTCCAAAATTTGGTGGAATAAATTGCTTTTCTAAAGAAACGGTACTACTGACTTCCTCCATTTGTTGTTGTTCATGATTATTTTGTTTTTCCTCTAATTGCTGATTGTTACGTTTTGTATCTTCAATTTGTTGATTATTATCGCATGCTACAAGAACAAAAATAGATGTCAACATAACTAGAATAAAAATAAAAAGTTTACTATTAATAATTTTTATCATTGTTTAACCTTATCGCTCCAACTAGTATACGTCCATTTTCCTGTCACAGTCTTAGAACTTATTACTTTGCCTGCACTCCATAGTTTTTCAGTTCCACTTGCTTGCACCCAACTACTTCCTGCTCTTAACAAATAATTAGACTTGGCGGGAATCGACCAAGTGATTGAAAGTGTTTTTGTAGTAGATGTTCCTAGTTCTACTTGAGTTGAAACCCCAACTTCAGCCACCATTGACTTAAAAGTAGCGCTGGTAGCAACATTAGCTGAAGAAGATTGCGTAACAGCTACTGAATAACTAACAGAATCTGTGGCCGAACTAGGATTTTTAGCCAAATGTTGAAATTCAAGCTGATTGTTTCTAGATGAACTAGAATGAATATATTCATATCCTGACATATCACTAGCATATGGCGTAATATTTGGCAAAGTTACAAGCGGAGCGTTATCGTATTCTGTATAGTCCTCAGAGTTTGTAAAGTCAACTGCGTTTGTAAGGTCTATAGGTTCTTCAGCGCTAGCACCACTAACAGCATGTAAAGAAAGTAAAGATAACATTGATGTTGCTAATAAGGTTTTCTTCATAAACATCCTCCATTCATCATACAAATTTTACCAAAATAGGTTAGTGAAATTATATATCATTATTTTTTGATTTTCAAATTTTTTACATAATTAAATGTTTAAATTTGTTTTTTAAACAATCGTTGTATAGAATGTCTAAAAATTTATCATTTGAGAAACTGATTTGCTTGTTGTCGCACTCAGAATTTCTATTAACTAATATAGGATAAAACAGATTGTAAAAAGGAAAAGACCACTCCTTACAAGTGGTCAATATAGATAATATGCAATTTGGTCTTATTTTATAATGAAGTCGACTTACTTTTTTTCTCATCCATAATTAGGTCTTCTTCATGTTTTGGGCGAGGGGGTTCAGTATGCCCGACACGCTCATTCGGTTTTTTAATATTGGATGATTTTGCTGACTCGTCTGTTGCAAATTCTGTATCTTTTTTATCCCTTTTCATTTCGACACCTCCTAAAAATAGTATTTAACGTATCTCCATAAAATATCCTTGTTTTTTTCAAATTCACATTTACAACATTTTTTCAATCTAACTAATCTATGATTTTTCAAAAGAGTGAGGTAAGTACTATATATTAAGCATTGATATATCAATGTTAGTATGCGCTTCTAGGAAGTATTAAGGTTCGTTCAGATAGAAAATTCTAGTTAAAGAAAAGCGCTTCGACACCCTTAGTATCAAGGGTTTGAAGTGCTTTTCTATTTGGGGGAATACGTTAGAAGAGGATAGAAATGAAAAGTATTTACACATTTTCAGTTGCTTGAAGAAACTGCTTTTAGGTCTGAAAGTTAAGTGGAATATGCATACAATTAGCCGAAGTCCTCAATAATTTAGGAATGAAGATATTTTATTATTTATTTGTAATATATAGTATAATAATGGGTAATTTGATTTTTATTAGATGTTGGTCAATTCGGAGTGAGATGATAGAATATTGAACCAACATTTTGGCTTGATCTATAGAACGTGGGAAGTTCTCAGTTTGGCAGAATTAAAAAGAATCGTTTTTTTAATTCTAAAATTTCAAAAATCTGTTGTCATAAAATTAAGGGAGAATAAAATTGAATATTAATGAAACTGAAAAATTGAAAAAATTAGTTGAAAAATATTTATCAGAAATTAGTGAGTATGTAAAAATTGGTATTAAATTTGGCGAAGAGGATAGAATTGAAGAGGACACTACTTCATCTAAATTGAATGAGGAGCAATTGTTTGAAGATGAAGATTTTAATAAAGCGGAGAGAATTAGATATAAAGTAGATAAGCAACTATTTACTATTTTAATAGAAGGATTTACCTCAGACAATTCATATTTATTTTGGAATAAAGAACAATTCTCCTTTATTCGATTTCTATTGGATTCCATTTTATTAGAAATAGATGAACAAAATATAGGTAGTTCCTTAGATAAAATGTTAAATGAGAATATAAATTTTAAATTATTAAATACTGCAATGGAGTTTACAAATTCAGTTCTAAATATTGAAAAAAATAAGGAATTGAAAAATAATTTTTTAAATTATATCGAAAAAATATCAATGCTTAACTATGAGGGAATTAGTGTTTCTGCAAAATTATTAATAATAAACGAAGGTGACAGAAAAAATAATATAGATATGGTGGTAAATTTTAAACAACCAATCGAATATAAAGAAACAAAAAAAATAAGAAAAATTTTTGAAATGTCTTCTGAAAATATATTTGTAATAGGTGATACATACCGAATTTTTGGTCTCGGAAAATTTAAAGATGCTAGTATTTCAAAAGGAAGTAAATTAGAAGATAGGATAGTCGTGTTTAATTTTGAGGGTAAACTGGATTATAAAATTAATTTAATTGAGTTTAATAATTCTTCAAGTAATACCAAAGATTTTAGAGAAAAATTAATAATAGGCTTTAAAGATAAGTCCATCATTTTAAATAAATTTGAATTTCCAACTGATAAACTGAAAGGTGAAATTAATGAAACCTTTAAAAGTTATTTCCATGGTAAAAATTACGATGCTCTTCAAATAAGTGAAAAAGTTTCTTCAGTATGCAAAATTATTAGACATGCCTCCCATCAAAAAAGTGGAACTATGGTGGTAATTACTACACCGAAATTAGCTGAAAGCGAAATTACTAGACTTAATAGTCAATGTTTTAGAGTAGATGAGATTGATATATTTAATTTAGGTAATCCCACTATTTCTAAAACACTTATTAATCAATTAACCAGTATAGATGGTGCACTCTATATCGATATTGAAAGTAAATTCCATGCCATTGGAGTGATATTAGATGGACTTGCCACTGATGAAGCAGATAGTTCGAGGGGGGCAAGATATAATTCAGCTATCAGATATCAAAAAATGGAAAAAATTCAAACGAAGAAAATTGTAACTAATGACTGTATAGTAGTAGTACTTTCAGAAGATGGAATGGTAGATATTGTTGGTAACAGTATTAAAAATTACGAATCCAATAAAAACGAACTAAATCTATTACTTGATAAAAGTAGTTTTGATGAAGTAATACAAAAAGCTTCTCAATATATAGGAGAAAATGAATCGATTATAGAATATTATTTAATTCGGGCAAAAGCTTATACTAAATTAGACAAAATTGCTGAAGCAGTAATCGACTATGATAATGCTATAAGAATCAATTCATTTGATAGTCAAACATATGTTAGTCGCGGGATGCTTAAAAGAAAATTAGGGGAAATTAAAGAGGCCTTATTAGATTTCAGTAAAGCAATAGAAATAAACCCAAACTATACAACAGCGTACAATAACCGAGGAATTTTATATTATGAAATTTCGAAGTATAAGGAAGCATTAGCGGATTACAGTAAAGCCATAAAAATAAATCCAAACTATGCAGTCGGGTACTATAATCGCGGGATTTTAAATAAGCAAATAGAGAAAAATGAAGAGGCTTTATTAGACTATAGTAAAGCCATAGAACTAAATTCAAATTATGCAGAAGCGTACAATAACCGAGGAATCTTAAATAAACAATTAGAGAAAAATGAAGAAGCCTTATTAGATTACAATAAAGCCATAGAAATAAATCCAAACCATGCACTAGCGTACAATAACCGAGGGAACTTAAATAAAAAATTAGGGAAAAATAAAGAGGCCTTATTAGATTACAGTAAAGCGATAGAACTAAATCCAAACTATGCAGACGCATATAATAATCGTGGGAACTTATATAAAGATATAGGAAAGTACAAAGAAGCATTAGCGGATTACAGTAAAGCCATAAATATAAATCCAGACTATGCAACCGCGTACAATAACCGAGGGATTTTAAATAAACAATTAGAGAAAAATAAAGAGGCCTTATTAGATTACAGTAAAGCGATAGAACTAAATCCAAACTATGCAGAAGCGTACAATAACCGAGGAATTTTAAATAAACAGTTAGAGAAAAATAAAGAGGCCTTATTAGATTACAGTAAAGCGATAGAACTAAATCCAAACTATGCAGACGCGTACAATAACCGAGGAATTTTAAATAAAAAATTAGAGAAAAATAAAGAGGCCTTATTAGATTACAGTAAAGCGATAGAACTAAATCCAAACTATGCAGACGCGTACAATAACCGAGGAATCTTAAATAAAAAATTAGAGAAAAATGAAGAGGCTTTATTAGATTATAGTAAAGCCATAGAACTAAATCCAAACCATGCACTAGCGTACAATAACCGAGGAAACTTATATAAAAATATAGCAAAGTACAAAGAAGCACTAGAAGATTACAATAAAGCAATAGACCTAAATCCAAACTATACATTAGCTTACAAAAACCGAGAAAGTTTATTAAGTCTTATAGGATAAGACGGTAAAATATAGAAATAAAATCTCTTAGCTTTATTTAATAAGAGCTTAAATAAAGTAAATGTTTTGATGCGGGCGATATTAGTTTCCTTTTAAGGACGTCAGTTGATGAAAAAGAAAAACGTTTAAAACCCTATGAATACAGGGTTTTGGACGTTTTTTAGTTTGACTGGCTGAGGAATTAAGCTATTGCAATACTGGAAAAATTGCTGAAATAACATGGGAAGGAACGTAAAAAATCGTGTAAATCCTGTTATGTAGAAGGAAATAATTAGGAACAGAACATACTTGATTTAAGTTTGGGTATCAAAGCTGCCTAATACCATGAAATCGACCACTACGCCACTTACGGGGTTTTCTGAACCTAAAACATTAATGCCTAAGACTGTTACACCACTTATATTTGTAACGTTAGCAGAGACATATTTTGCAGCAATGTTCTTTTCTCTCATTTGTACCCGCGGTCTTGCATTAATCGATGAATTGGTGGAATAGACGCTTGATACTGCGTAGTCGATTGTTGATAACAGTGTATTGCCTGTAGCTAATGCATTGTCTGTAAAATAAAACGTCGCTACACCATTAGCATCTGATGTAGCTTGCCCATAGATAATACGCTTTTCCTTTTTAGGATTGGACTCGCCTGCTTTAAACACATGAAATAATGTTGGTGATAATGTAATAACTTCAATGCTCATAGCCATCCTCCATTGCATTTTACAATATCCTATGAACTTTTATTTCGTTTAATACTTGAAATAGGCATTATTAACTTTTCGTTAGAAGCAGACGAATAACACGCGAATTATGGAGAATGCATACTACAAGAAATGAATAAGTAGTAAAATATAGGAATGGAGTGATTTTAAAAAACCGACTTAAGGAGAGAACATAAATGGGCAGGAAGCGAAAAACCTTACCGAAAAATTTCGAGGAACTCATTGAAATAGGCGATCTATCAGCGTTAAAAGAGGTATTTTTACAATGTGAATTAGATGCTCATGGTGGTTACAGTAAATCAACAGCTTTAAGTTTTTTTAAAGTACCGAATGATTTGGTTCGCTGGCTTGTGGAGCAGGGGGCTGATATTAATGCGCGTGATCGTTACGGAAGAACGGCTCTACATAAACAGGCAATGAGTTGGTGCGGAAATATTGAATTGTTACTTGAGTTGGGTGCAGCGATAGAAGCACTGGATTATCAAAATGAGACACCTTTATTTGCAGCGGCAGAGTCATTTAATCCAAATGCAGTTTACACATTAGTTGGCAAAGGCGCAAATCTTAGCGCAGAAAACAAGATGAAACAAACCCCTTTAGAAAAAGCTTTGGCAACCTGTAGAAACATAGATATCGTCAATATGGCAAAGGTTGCAGAAATTTTGCTAAACGCTGGAGTGACTGTAACACAGGATATGCAAAACGCTATTAAGCGAATTGGCAACGATTTTGAATTTCACCGAGATAACTTTAATAAGGAATATTTGAATCAAACGGATGAGGCACTTTACCGTCTATATCAGCTATTTGCTGTTTCCCCAGTCGGAAAACGAAAGATGCATGATGGCAGCTCTCTAATTACAGTATCTTCAAATGGTTGGCAGGCGCAGCATAATGAACTATGGGGTTTACTCATTCCTTCACAAGGCCATGCGAACACCATACAGGGTGAGGTAATTCGTATTACTGGTAAAGTCGCTTATGAAATTTTAGATAACGGTAGCATTAACTGGGATAATCAATATCGAAAGATGCTCCACAGTTTGGGTCATTATTTTCGTCTGGGCACGCCATTAAACCCAGCTACTTTGCAAGAGGCTGAAACATTAGTGAAAGAACTTCACAACGGTAATGGTAGTGATGAACCTGCGAGACTGTGTGAATTAGCTGTGCATTGGGCACTTAGCAATCCGAATCCAATGAGGTTGGAACAGCCAGATTATAAGCGATAACTACGTATGCCTTGTTCAGCCCAATAAGCATTCAATGCTTAGCAATTTTCTTACTTTACAAGCTAAAAAAAGAGAATCGGACAGGTAAGGAATGACAAAACACCTTTATTGGCTTACTAAACATAATTGGAGGGAATGTTTTACTATGAGTTATGATGTTCATATCGGAAGGTTAATCAGTGGGAGAAGAGAATTAGAAGGTAAGGGTAGTTATCTGCTATGTACGGCCAATCAAACGATTCAAGAAATAACGACATTTGGTTCTAAAGATGGGATATTCATTAGTACGCGTGATTTGGAGAATGCCCTTTACGACTTCTGCAAATCTGCAATTGCTCGCTATATAGAAGAAGGACGAAACAAGGATGTGTATACTTTCTCACTCTATACGGATAGCTATAATGGGAGCTATATAGTGTACATTAATAATCGGGATTCTTTAGAGCAAACGGTTGCTCGATACTACGCACAATATCAAGAAAGTTACTTGGAAACTGGTAGCAAGTTTTACAATCAAACTCTAGAGCAAATCTATCGCTCCTGTAAATTTAGTGAAGGCGATTATCCCTTTATGTACGACGAGATGCCGAATGGTCTTGAAACCTATCTTGAAATGTTCAACTGTATTAGTCAAGAAACACCCGCGTATTTAAGCAATGACGAGAACTACATATTTGAGAAGACCATAATAGATTCAGAGCTCTTTTTAATTGCCATCCAAGTTATTCATCGATTGCAAAATGACCTAAAGCAATTGAACCATACGGAGGACTTTATTGCCTACGTGTCAGCCGCGGATGGCGTTGGTGGTGATTATTTGACATTAAGCCAGCTCATAAGAAAAACTGTACCCGAAAACCAATTGTATCAATCAATGCCTGACTTAATGAAGAAAGATATGGAATTCCATTCTGCAGTCGATGCTATACAGCAACGTCCCCTTGTTCAACAAGTAAAACATTGGGTAGATGTAATCGAAAGAGGAGAATTTGGTAAAGGTAGCATGCGAAGCTTCTGGCGAACAGATTATGAGGCTTATGAACAACTTGTGGGGCTTGGAGGTCACGCCATCCCACATATTCAAGAGCATCTGAACAGTGAACTTGAAGATGATACTAGGCGCATTCTAATGGTGGTATTAGAAGATCTGGCAGAACAAGCTGCTCGCTTATAATTTTACAAAATCGTATAAGGCGAAAGGGGGGAATCCAATATGACGCAACGACTACCATGTAAGACGGAAGGCTGTAGCGCAACAATACTGCCGACTACAGCAGCCAAAACGGGCGGTATTTGTATGCCATGTCATCAGGAGCATGCACGAAAAAAGCAACAAGCTTACATTGAGAAGCACCGCAAAACGGTTAATCTCTATGAAGGACTTACGAATTATGTGGACATTCTTAAGGTAATGCATGCGCCAAGAACGTATGCTCCTCTTATCCAATACATTCCTTATCCGTTAAGCATGGAGCAGATATACATAGCATTATCAGAACAAGAAGCGGACAATATGTTGAAATACGCCGTGGAATTACTTGGAAAAAATAATGACAATGAAGCAGAGGACATTCTATTGTCGCTAGTATGCTATCGAAATAAAAATATCGCCAATGCTTTACCTGAGCTGATAGAGCGTAGCTTGTTTCATTATCCACTTGTTTTTAAAGATGCACCGCTGGATATACAACAGCTCCTTTTAGAGCGTATTAAATGGGATCAGGATAACCGAAACCATCTCCTCCTTGTGCTCGGTTGGATTGGTAATGCCATGGTCATAGAGCAGTTTCGGCAATGGCAAAAACAGCCGCCAATATGGGCAGAGCAGTTGTATGTAACGCCAGAAACCTACGCTCTTGAAGGCGGATGGGAGCTTAGCCGTGACGGAAAGAGGCGTGACCTAATTAACCATGTCTGCTATGCAATTAGGCAAACAGATCAACAAAGTGAAGATTTCAATGAAGAGCAGTATACGCATTTTCTTGGGATAAGCCATTCAACCTGTCCGTGGTGTAATAGGAAGTTAACGAAATTAATGGACGTGGCTACCGCTCATCAATCTTTGCACTATCTCAACATGCACAAGAACTTGCAGGTAATAACCTGTGATTTATGTGGAAGCTTTAGTACAATCTACATGGAATTGGACAAGGATGGTGTGCCTGTTTGGAGCCGTTATAATCAAAAACCAGCGTATCTTCCAGATATTGATGACGTAAACAGCTCTATTGAAATGAAACCTAGGTTAGCCCTTGCACATGAGCCACAATCACCATATTATGCTGCGCTTTGGACGATGTCACAATTAAATTCGCAGATTGGTGGTTATCCAAGCTGGGTGCAGGATTCAGCATATCCGCTTTGCCCTTGCTGTGAGCAAAGAATGCGTTTTATAGGGCAGATTGATTATGCTGATTTTGATGAATATGCTGAAGGTATTTTTTATATGTTTGTCTGTCTAAAAGACAACATTACAGCAACCATTTATCAGCAAAGCTAAATAATGTTACTGTGTCAAAGGGGGAATAATCTTGCGTTGGAAGGAAGTTAGCAAGACAGATAATCTGTCACTTGTCCACCAGGCAGCAATGGAACTGGATGTGAATGAACGGGACGAGCGCGGGAGGACACCGCTGATGCTTTTTTTAACTAATCGAATGCCTGTAAAAGCGATTGAAATATTAATAGAGCACGGAGCAGAACTTGAAGCACAAGATAAACTTGGTGAAACGCCACTTAAAAAAGCTGTAAAGTTCAAGCAAGTGGATGCTATATTGAAGCTGATCGAAGCGGGAGCCGAACTAGATTCGCCACTGGGTATTTTAGCGACGGCTTGGAATGCAGCTCGTACAGATAAAAAGCTTGCTGACCTTCTGCTTGCAACAAAAGGAGCGGTTCGCCTTTCGTTGACAATGGAAGAACAAAGCATTGTTGAGGAGCTGTTGTATGAAGAGTCACAAAACAAACTATGCGAGAAAATAGCACACATTAATTCGCCAGAAATATTACATGCCATTGTGAACGGATATAACTGGGATGATGGTCCGGAACCGATGCTATCTGTTTTTCAACATCCAGCAACGTCAGAAATTACACTTCTTGATATGTATGATTTGTTAGATGGGGATTACTGGATGAACAAGAGGGATTCACATGATTTATTAAACACAGATGAGGAGAAGCGCTTTACGGAGCTTGCTGTTGCACTGTATAAAAGATTAGAGCAGTGCCGTCACTAATGATAAGAAGAGGCTGCGCCGTTGTTGTCCGCTTCGGCGGTGCTTTCCGCTCAGCACAGTAAGCCGCAACCCTCGCTAGCGCGCGGTTCGTTACGTCTTACGCTACGTGCATTTCCGCAGGAGTCACCGCCTTCGCTACCAACAACTAGTGAACCCTTTTAATTTTTTAGTTATGTTCCAGCCTCTTTGCATTATTAGTAAGCATTTAATTTATGGATGACTTCCTCTGCTAACACATTGCTAAAGCGAATAATTCCATGTTCTTGTACAATCAGCCCTTCATTGAGGCGTTGATTGAGCCAATCTGTAATAAAGGAAGGCGCATACCCACCTAGACCGAACTCACTGCCAAATACGATGATGTTTTGATAAGCTTCTATATATTGGTCGTAACTAGTTTCAGGATACGACTTCGTATATAACCAAAATTGCACATCATACATGGTATAGGATAATTGATCTGCATGAAAACTAAAATGGCCTTTCTCTTCGACAATCTGTGTACATATGCTACGGATTTTCTGTTCCACTTGTTCCACCTCTGTTACACGAGAGCACAGCTCCTCCAGCAGAGGAGTAAACTTCCCATGCGCTACTTTAGCCAAGGCTTCTTCTTTGTCTTCTTCAGAAGTATCATAGTGTTCTTCATTCACTAAGCCTTTGATAAACGCTTCAAAATTATCGGCAAGGAACGTAATCTCATAATCATCTTCTTGATCGACATGAATCACTTCAGGTTCACCATCTCGACCACATGCTCGATAGTCTAACATCACGACATCATGCCCGGATGAAGGACAATCACAAATAACTACTCCAATGTCTGGATATCCCCATTCCTCTATCATAAACGGACTGCCCAAATCTCCGCATAGGGAATAGCTTTTCTCACGTCCAATACCCATAATACCTGTAATGGCAATATGATCTTCCGCCCAGGAAGTTGCCATATCTGTTGGAAAGCAAGTATTTCTCGGTACTCCGCCATTGTGTTGCTTCATTAAATAAATATACGAAGCGGGGAGTTTATAACCAAGTTCTTTCTCTATAGAGGCAATTAATTCATCCGACGGTGGCTCTGATTGATAGGATTTTCTTGCATACTCGCTATCTTCCCAAAATGCACTTAGAGACATCTCTGAAAAAGGAATTCTCTTTTCTGCGGAGCCACCACGCTCGGAGTAAGCTTTCTTCTGGGCAAGTCGAAGTTCTTCACTTTTTTGCTTCTTGGCTTTAAGGGTACTCTGTCTTAAAAAATACTCGGTGCTGCGATCTCCGGAATCTAATTGGTCAGACATGCTAAAAGCTTGAGCTGCTTCCTCATAGCGCTTTAAATAATAGAAAGCAAAGCCTACCCGATAATGCCATAGCGCATCTTGTTTACCTGCCTCAGAAATTTTACTAAAATGATTGAGCGCTTCTTCGTAAAGACCCAAATTGTTATAGGCTCTAGCCAAAATGCTAATCAATTCATCGTCTCGTTCTTCTTCAGGAATTGCTAAAAGGGTATCGACAATTTGCTGATGTTCGTCTACTTCATGCCACTCGTTCAATTGATTTATAAGCTTTTGTTCCATTGTTACCTCCAAATGATTATTCATAAATACTACCTATGTATCTGGTAAATCCTTACCTTTAAAATAGTAACATCTATAAATGAAGGATTCTAGAATTTTCCTGTATGAAACCATAGCAGGATTTCCATTTTGATTGTCTTTTCATTGATTACTTCATGTCCAATTGTCCCATGATATAGGTAGATGGGGGGTGCAGGCTAATGGATTATGAATATTCCGTGAAGTTTTACTTTAACGAAAGCCGTGAAGAAGAATATAAAATTAAAAATAATATTGGACAAGAAACCTTTGTAGAAGAACTGTCTAATGGATTCAATGAAAAGCCTTGGTATTCATTTACTGAAACTGAACATTTTAAAACGATATTAATTAGCACGAAAGAAGTTTATAAGGTATCGGTCGTGCAAAATGTTGTCACATTTGATTAATCCAACGAATTTAATACTTTTATCGTTATGCTTACAACGATAGTTGGATATTTAAAAAGGAAGCTCTAATCGCTTCCTTTTTGTTTATATAATATTACGCTATAGATAATGGCAATTCGTGCAAATAAAAAGGTTAACGTTACATCGTATGGTTTGTTTCATACTCGATGTTTACTTTAATTTTGTGCAAGTCCCTATCAATTTTTGAAATTAACATATGTATTTCTTCATTTTCTGAAGCGTTAAACGTTTCTCCTCTTCGTTTGCTTAACGTGACTGTTTGATTGATTAACCGCAAACAAGATTTAATTAACGCTAAATCTGTTTTGATTGCTTCTTTATTTAAAATGTCTATTTCATCCATTAATATTCACCCCCACTATAGATAATACAATATTAGTAATAATTAACCAATGTACAGTGCTGTCCTTAAAAAACTGATGAAATATATCTTAACCAGTTCATCTGTTGTTCATCTTGCCTTTGTAAAATATATCTGGGCAATAAGTGTATGCATTCTTATAAAGGTACATTTAAATTTGTGCTATGAATCGGGTGATTGAAATGCTAATAATGGCTACAATATTTATTACAGCAGCACTAATTTTTTATACAGTAGGAGTATGGTCAGAAAAATTTCAAAAAACATTAAAATTGTGGCATGTGATTATTTTTTGGATAGGCTTCATATGCGATACGCTTGGAACGACCATGATGGAAAAAATGGCTACAGAAGGATCTTTATTTAGCTTTCATGGCGTAACAGGTTTATTAGCTATTGTGTTAATGTTATTTCATGCCATTTGGGCTTCTATTGTGTTGGTGAAAAATGACTCTAAAATGAAGCAAAAATTCCATAAGTTAAGCATGGTGGTATGGTTCATCTGGTTGTTTCCTTATATATCTGGAATGATATTTGGGATGATTAATAAATTTTAAAGTTTTGTTCTTTGAAAAAAATGTTCTAAAAATTACCCTATTTATTATTATGTCACAATACTTTCATTTGATATTCAAATCTTATATGGTATGGTTTTGAATGGGGCATTTACTGAATTCCAATTTTCAATAGGCGCTATCTAAATCAACATTATATTTTAGCTCTAAAATAAATGTATGGGCAAAATAACATCCAATTAGATGGTTACAATGAATGTAAATCCCTTTTGAATGAGTGGTGGTTGAAAACACCCCTCTAATGAAACACGGAGCAATGAAGGTGATACAATTTAATTACTTGCTACTACATTAATAAATTATGAAAGAGCTGATAAGATATGACATGGGGTTTAGTTATGACAATAGTGATTGGATCTATTGTTAAATTGGTAATGAGTCCTCCAAGCATCGTTGTAGGGTGGACTGTCAGTAAATTTGAACTGCACAAAAAACTGGATGCAAAAGATGTTACCGTAACCTATAACGGAAAGAATTTAGAAGAAGAAGAAAAAAGTAGATTTACTAACTATTTTAATGAAGCTTCGTTTTTAAAAAAGCATTATATTTTCCCAGGTAATGAAAAGTTATTTTTAGAACCTGAATCAAATATCACGCCATTTGTTATCAATTTTAAAAAAGGCAAAAAGGATATACACTTCTTTGTTTTTAATTACGATAATCACGTTGATATCGTGAAGAAATACAAGGAAAAAGTCGTTTCGTACAGTGTAAGTTCTGATTGTTTACAAAACTTTTCAACGTCTAAAGGTTTAGTATAAAAAGCTTTCATTGCCAATGATTCAACCAGTTGTCGCTATTATAGCGGCGACTGGTTGTTTTCGTTTTGTATGAAATGAAAAAGGCACTTACTAAATTGTAAATGCCTTTGATTGCGTCGTCTTTTTTAAAATAGTAAAAAAATTGCTATCGTTTGAGATTGTATAGTCCTCTTTGGTACTTATGACAGTCAGTGATTTATTATGTGAATCAGAATATCGCATAACCTGTATTTAATGTGAAGTTGATTCGGTAATCATAATCAAGCAAGGATACTGATGCTTTTTCAAATTTGGCGTTTTTAAAAGATTCTATAAGTTCTTTTTGTGTTTCTTCGGGGAGTTTTATTTCTGTAAATATATCTTTGTCACCTATATTGACTCTATGAACAGTGACAGCTGGATTGGCTGCATTGAAATTAGCGTCCGTTAATACATCTGTTGCAGAATAGGTTCGACTTTTTATTGCAATAAAAAAACTAGCAACAACGATTATAAGTAAAGATAAAATAACGGTTAATATAAATTTTCTGATTTTTGATTTTTTCGTATAGACCCCTCTTTATCCTTTTTTTGTAAAATGATAGCAAAATGCTGCAATTAAAAAGAATAGCATTTGCAATTCTGTTACGAAAAATTATAAAATTCTATATTGTATTTATTTGAAAATTGACTAGGATGGATTTTGTTTATAAAATTTGTGTACTGTGTTTAGTAAGTTCGTGGTTTTTACAGCACAAAATAGCTTTTAGTTAGCAGCATTTGCCTTCTATAAGAATTAGCAAATACATGAATTACATGTGATTTTCTTACTAATGGTTAGAGGTTAGTTAGTTGATTAATAATACATGGCGTTTGAATGGATGGTGTCAGTAAATGTTAGCAGAAAATATAAGGTCAGCTAAAAGAGGGAAAAATGAACGGAATGGTATTCACAATTGGCATCCCTATTATGCGAGTTATTCTGAATACTTTGTGGAGGATATGCTAGATTATTTAGGAGCTAATGAGAGCTCGATTGTACTCGATCCTTGGATGGGCAGTGGGACAACGGCTTTAGTGTGCCAAAAGAGAGGAATCAAATCTTTTGGTATAGATATCAACCCAGTGATGGTCATTTTTTCGAAAGCTAAAACTAGAAATTTAATTGAATTGAATTTGGATAGTATCGGAAATGCTATTAAGGAAACGGCTAGTCATGTCAAACTTGCAGAAGATGAATTTTTAAATAATGAAGACACATTAGAATTTGTAAGTGATAAACATCTGAATGTGTTAAATAAAATTCAACTAGCTATCGACGATGTTTGTAAGCATCACAGCGATATTTCAGATGCACCATTATCAGATGCAATACGAGCTTTTTACTTTGCCGTTCTATTTAGGTGTTTAAGGTACGTAGGGAAATTCAAGGTAGGTAAAAATCCAACATGGCTAGTAAATGAAATACGTAAAGCGAGAACCGACGAAGTAGATACATATCATTTATTTTATCATTATGTAAAGGCCATGATAAAAGACTTAGAAACATACTATACGAATATTTTAAATTATGGCTATTCCTATCCCTCTTTGTATGAAGGGGATAGTAAACAAATGATTTTTTCTGATTGTACCGCAGATAATATCATTACTTCTCCTCCGTATTTAACACGCATTGATTACGCTGTTTCTACAAAGCCAGAATTATTGTTTTTAGGTTATAAACAAGATACGGATTTTGATAGAGTGAGAAGAGCAACTATGGGAGCTCCTGTTATTGCTGATAAAAATATAGTCATAAACGAAAAGTGGGGTAGTTGTATTTGTTCTTTTTTAAAACAAGTGAAAGAACATCATGCAAAAGCCTCCCAAAGTTATTACCTACCTATATTTTTACAGTATTTTAGAGATGCATTTGAGTCGTTACGTGAAATCAAACGAGTACTAAAACCAAATGGACAAGCTTGTCTTGTGGTGCAATCTTCTTATTATAAAGATGTAGAAGCTAAACTGGGAGAAATGTATGTGGAGATGGCTCAATCCCTTAATTTAGAAGCAAAAATTATTAAACGAGATGTTGTGAAACATCATTTAGCCAATGTTAATACGAAATCTTCGAAATATGTGAAAAATAAAATTTACTATGAGGATGCTGTTCTTATAAGAAAGAAGGGGAAAAATTGACGGAGTATAGTAGCCATAGAGAACAAGTAGCACAAGTTCATGGTGTGTCAGATAGACAAAATATCGTCGAAAATGCTTTATTACATGCATTCGAACCTTTTATTTTTATAAAAGAAGTACCATTTATTAATTTTGGTAATATGACTGCTGGTGAATTAGCGAATGCATTTAGCGCTTACCCTATCGTGGTAAAATCCATTTTAGCGACGGTAAATGTTGCAGGAAGGGCGATTAAGCGAGATTTAGATATATCTATTGATACATATAGTGATAAGTTACCGAAAGAAAAAGCGGCTATTTTAGCAGGTTATATTAAACCGATGTTACCCAATGAACTTGCAATTCCTGCAATATGTGAGTTGGACAGATGGTTTTATGTAGATAAAGAAATAAGAAAATTTAAAGGTAGTTGGGAAAAAGCGATTCTTACTATTTTAAAAAAGAATGCAAGAACGGATGATTTTAAAAAAGTTAAGTTTGAATGTGATGGGGAAAACTTTCAATTAGATGCAGTACATCCATCCAATGCGCCCTATAAGGTTGGTATCGATGTCAGAAGAATTGAGGCAAAACAAGATATCCATAAAAGAGCGGATGAAATCATCAATAAGGCGAGAAAATTTAAAAAAATTTGTCCGAATGCTAGCTTTTACGCAATAATTTATTACCCATTTACGAGTGAACATATTAATTTACAAACCAGATTAAAAGATGAACATATTAATGGTGTTTTTTTTGCTACCGAATCATTTTCAAGCATTGAACAGCAGACAAAGTATATTTTAAGTTCAGAAGGTTTACTGAAGGACGAGATTTATTAGATAATGAATAAATAATAGGTTATGTAGCAAAGTTAGAAATAATAAGGAGGAAACAACTATGTCAAAGAAAAATAATGCGTTATCACTCCAACAATGTGAGGAATTACTTCAAACTTTGCAAGAGCGATTTGAGAAAAATATGAATCGCCATCAAGGTCTTGATTGGACTTCAGTACAAGCAAAGCTCGAGACGAAAGCTGAAAAACTATGGTCACTCAATGAAATGGAAAGCACTGGCGGTGAGCCTGATGTCGTAGGGTATGACGAAAATACGGGAGAGTTTATTTTTTATGATTGTGCAACGGAGAGCCCGAAAGGTCGCAGAAGTGTTTGTTACGATCGTGAAGCATTGGAGTCAAGGAAGAAGCATCAACCAGAAAATACGGCGATAGATATGGCAACGGCTATGGGCATTGAACTTTTAACAGAAGAACAATACCGAGCATTGCAGGAACTAGGTACTTTCGATTTAAAAACGTCGAGCTGGGTACAAACACCTGCAAATATTAGAAAGCTGGGCGGGGCCATCTTCTGTGATCGTCGCTACGATACAGTCTTTATGTACCACAATGGAGCGGATTCCTACTATGCTGCAAGAGGCTTCCGTGGTGCGCTTAAAGTATAAATATAAATAACCTTCCAAGAGCTTTCTAGAGCGTTTATGCTGTTTAGAAAGCTTTTTGAATTGATAAAGCGCTAAAGCAAATCATTCATATAATAGCGGCTTCTAGCGTTTGAGGGCTAATCACCATAAGGAGAGTCCAAACGATGAAGAGATAGTTTTGCTCATAATGAAAACAGTCATCCATGCAAATTAGCAGGGTGACTGTTTCTTTCGTATGAAAGCGGGAGCTAGTGAGAAATGTAAAGATAGTATTTCAACCAGCTCGTCTATTTTGAAACACAATGAAAAGGGTCACTAGGCTGGGAATAACCCTTTTTTATAGAGAGGTGCAATGAATCTGTATGTTAGAATTAGCAGTCTTCTTTGCTATTTATGAAAGTAGCGCCAACAATAATTAAAAGAATAAATAATACAACGATTAGAGCGAATGTTGAACCATAGCCATTGTTATTACCGTATTCATAGTTACCGCAATAATTGTTGTTCCAATTGCCTCCTACATTTCCGCCGAAGTATCCCATGGAAAATCCCTCCTTTCTTCAATATATAGTATGTAAACTATAAAGAAGTGGAGGGGTGTTTATCCATTGGGGTAAGAAAAATAATGAAATCGCCATTAAAATCGCTGGAATCGCCAATAGCACAAATGAAATCGCCACAAAATCCTCCAAAATCGTCACAAAAACCATTTGTTCTTTGTTACATCGCAACCCAGTGATCTTTAGAAACTTCTACAAGTTGTGTATTGTCTAAGTTAAAACGGTTTACCATCAACTCTTCTTCGGTCATGACTTGGCGTTTCTTTTGTTTTTCAATGGCTGGATCTGGAATCGGAATTGACTGCAATAACATTTTGGTATAAGGATGTTGTGGGTTGGCATACAGCTCTTCGCTCTCTGCTAATTCTACAATTTTTCCTCCATACATAACGGCAACGCGATCGCTAATATGTTTGACCATCGACAAATCATGGGCGATAAATAAATAGGTTAAACCTAAACGTTGTTGTAAATCTTTCAGTAAATCCACAACTTGCTTTTGAATGGAAACATCTAGAGCAGACAGTGGTTCATCACATACTATAAAATTTGGCTCGACAGCTAAAGCGCGCGCAATGCCAATACGTTGGCGTTGCCCGCCACTAAATTCATGAGGGTAGCGTAAAGCATGTTCCTTTTTTAAGCCTACTAGTTCGAGTAATTCTTCAACTCGGGCACGACGTTGTTCTGTTGATGTCGTTAATTTATGTACATCAAGCGCTTCCCCGATAATATCAAGCACCTTTTTACGAGGGTTTAGTGATGAATAGGGATCTTGGAAAATAATTT
Organism: Lysinibacillus sp. C5.1; assembly: GCF_016350185.1. Lineage (NCBI taxonomy): Bacteria > Bacillati > Bacillota > Bacilli > Caryophanales > Bacillaceae > Lysinibacillus > Lysinibacillus sp. C5.1. The sequence goes on along the minus strand of NZ_CP066226.1, from coordinate 3,294,209 downwards.
GCATATGACGTCGCATACTTTTTAACTCATTTTTAGATAAGCGTGTAACAGGCACCCCTTTATACAACACTTCACCATCTGTTGGTTCATGGAGCTGTAAAATCGTACGCCCTGTTGTGGATTTGCCTGAACCAGATTCACCAACGAGCCCCAATGTCTCACCAGGGAAAATACGGAATGATAAATCATCGACTGCCTTTAAAAGCTCACCTTTCTTTAAATCGAAATGTTTTGATAAATTGCGAACTTCAACAAGCGGTACAGTTAAATCTATATCTTGTGCTAGATGGGGTGGCTGTTTCGGTTCTTTTTTTTCATGAAGCTTTGGCAATGCGTTTAACAGACGCTTTGTATAGGGGTGCTGTGGGTTCGCAAATATTTCTTCCGTAGTGCCTTCCTCAACAATTTCTCCCTCTTTCATGACAATGACACGATCACACATACCTGCAACTACACCTAAATCATGCGTAATTAAGATAATAGATGTCCCTAGACGTTCTTGCATTTGCTTCATTATGCTTAAAATTTGTGCTTGGATTGTGACATCTAGTGCTGTTGTTGGTTCGTCAGCAATTAACAGGGCAGGGTTACAGGCAAGAGCCATGGTAATCATGACACGTTGACGCATACCACCACTAAATTCATGCGGGTACTGATGATAACGCTCCTCACTATTTTTTATACCAACAGATTTTAATAATTCAATCGTTTTTTTGTAGGCTTGCTTTTTAGTCATTTTTTGATGCTTCATTAAACCTTCAGCGATTTGTTCACCAACACGAATGGTTGGGTTAGTGGAAGTCATGGGGTCTTGGAAAATCATACTAATATCTTTTCCCCGAATCGCTTCCATTTGTTTTTCCGTTTGTGTCACTAGATTGTCCCCTTGGAAAAGAATTGTTCCAGACTTTAAAAAAGAAGGGGGGGAAGGGAGAAGGCGCATGATGGATCGAGCCGTTACGCTTTTACCGCTACCAGATTCGCCTACAATGCCGACTGTTTCTCCTTTATTGACATAAAAGTTTACCCCTTTTACTGCTTCAAATTCACTTTCACCAGTAATAAAAGAAACGCGTAAATCTTGTATTTCAAGAATTTTTTCACTCATCGAATGCTCATCCTTTTATAAATTTTAAATATTCTTATTGACGAAATGTAGTCGTTCGTACATACTATACTATACAGGTAGGGATTGTACAATATAACCTGTGATGTAAATTATTTCGTTTGATTTTCATACCTTACTACTATAGTAAACGAAGAAAGGAGGAAATACATGATTAATTTTCAGAATATTATAAAGTTTGAGGGAAGTTATTATTTCAAGCGGGTTTTTAGCGAGATAACGAGGAAACATAGTTATTCAATTGCACTATTTTTACTAGGATTCCCAGTTCATGTTGTTACATATTTTTTATATTTGTTAAAAAAGGATAAAAATTTATATGTGCCGTTGTTTGCACAAATAAAACAACAATTTATTTCAGAGGGAAAAGTACATGCTTGGGCAGCCGAATATAAGCTACAGGAACAAACAAAGGCTGCATTTTTTAATAAATCACTGAATGAACGTCAACTGGATTTGGTTGTTAATCAATTAACAGAACAAAAGCTACATAGAGAAGTTGAAAAAATATTAGCAAACGATGGTTTAGCAAAGCCTTCTTATAAAAGCTATTTTAGTGAACTGCTTGAAAATCCACTGTTTTTAGTTTTGTCATTTATTCCAGGCGTTTTTATGTATATTTTCCTTATCTTATGTAGTAACGCATTTAGTCGGTTTATCGTTGAACGTTTAGTTCAAAGTGCCTTTGTCATCGTTGGTGTTGCCACATTAGTATTTACGATTTTATATTTATCACCATTTGACCCTGCTCGCAATTTGCTAGGTATTGAGGCAACACCTGAACAAGTCGCAAATTTTAATAAAATTTATGGACTCGATCAACCTTATTTAGTGCAGCTTTGGCATTCTTTATCTGGACTGTTTACGTTTGATTTAGGTAATTCGTTTGAAGGCAAGGAAAATATTACGCAAAGTATTATGAATAAATTTCCTGTGACATTGGAAATTGCCCTATTGTCATTACTAATGGCGGTGGCGATTGCCATTCCTGTTGGGATTATCTCAGCGGTAAGGCCAAATTCTTTTGCAGATTATGTGTTTATGTTTATCGCACTTATTGGTTTATCCATACCGAGCTTCTGGCAAGGTTTGATTTTTATTTTAACGTTTTCATTAAAATTACAATGGTTCCCAGCTACGTATAATCCGAATAATTGGTTATCCATTGTTATGCCAGTTGTTGTATTAGGTACTTCTATTACAGCGTCGATTGCTCGCATGACAAGGTCAAGCATGCTTGAAGTGATTCATGAGGATTATATTATTACTGCCAAAGCGAAAGGATTGAGTGAGCGCAAGGTTATTACCAAGCATGCGATTCGCAATGCAATGATTCCTATTGTTACAGTAATCGGTCTGTTATTTGGTGGTATGCTTGGCGGTGCTTCTGTTACAGAGAAAGTCTTTAACATCAGTGGTATTGGTAGCTATATCGTTGATAAACAATTTATTCCGGATATACCGGCACTCCTTGGAGGGGTTGTCTATATTGCGATTACGATTTCGATTGTCAACATGGTGATCGACGTGTTATATGCATTCTTTGATCCACGTATTCGTTCAAAAATGAAGAAATCTTAGGAGGAGAGGGGATAGTGTGAAATTCATCTCGAATGTTAAGCTGCTTATTAAAATAACGCAAGAATATGTCAATGCACAGTTTACCATTGTCTTTTCTGCTATTTTTTCAGTGTTGTTTTTACTAAATAGTTTTAATTTTGCTGACGGTGTATGGCGTCCCTATATCCTTGGGCTATTTATCATTTACGTTGCTACGACTTTATATGTATGGGTCGCAACGTGGCAAATAAAAAAAGATTTAGCTAAACAACGAGAAATTCAAAAGCGAACAAGATTGCTTGGTTACCCATTAATGTTAACAGTACTAGTGGGTAATGTATTTGCAGCAGGTTTCGGATTTATGCTCGCAACAAAAAATAAAACGGCAGAATATACTTTTGCTATCTATGCCTTCATTACACAAATTTTTATTATCGGTATTTCGGCACTCAATTTATTTAAGCCGTATGTAGTCGATACATTTTTATTTGCAATGGGTGGGTTTTTAGCACTCGCTGTCTTTTATGCCGTGATGGCTATACTTGTAGCGCGTTACGTTACGGCTAGTAATGCGCCAAAATGGATGATACCCCTTGGTGTGGTGTTACTTTTACCTACACTAACTGGCAATTTATTTTCATTACTGCTTGGCTTGACGTTAATTAAAAAAGCACGTAATACGGATCCATCGGCAGTAGAAAAATGGCAAAAAATATGGAATAAAATCTTGCGCAATACGATGGCTGTATTCGGCATGTTCTTCATTATTTTTATGTTCTCGCTGTCGGTCGTGAGTTCATGGACATTTGATTACGATTTTGCCGTGCAAAATAATTATAGTGCCTTGCTACAAACGCCATCTTTAGACTATCCGCTCGGAACTGATAATTTTGGTCGGGATTTATTTTCTAGAATCGTATTTGGTGCTCAAATTTCATTAATTGTTGGTTTCTTTTCTACAATTATTCCAGCTGTAATAGGAGGAGCACTCGGTGCGTTTTCAGGCTATTACGGAAAAAATACAGATAACATTATCATGCGTTTGCTAGATATTTTATATGCTATCCCAGGCATTTTACTAGCTATTGCAATTATTGCAGCATTTGGCGCAAATACAGTGAACTTAATTATTGCGTTGAGTGTAGGGGCTATTCCAACCTATGCACGAACGATGCGCGCCAATGTCATGCAAATTGCCAATTTTGAATTTGTTGAATCAGCAAAGGCGCTAGGCGTATCAGATGCCGCCATTATTTTTAAACATATCGTACCGAACGCTCTTGCTCCGATGATAGTAAAAGCGACTTTAACAATTGGCGGAGCGGTCATATCGACTAGTAGTTTAAGCTTCCTTGGCCTCGGTATAGAGCCGCATATACCAGAATGGGGCAATATTTTAAAAGTAGGTAGTACGTATTTAGAAACCAATGCTTATGTGGCTATTTTCCCAGGGTTATGCATTATGTTACTCGTCTTATCGTTTAATTTTTTCGGCGATGGATTACGTGATGCCCTTGATCCTAAAACAAATTAACTTATTATATTGGAGGAAAAGACAGATGAACAAAAAATTATTTACATTGGCTACATCAGCAACTGTTGCAGCGGTTGCGTTAGCTGGTTGTGTAGAAACAAAATCAAATGTAGAAAATAAAGATGATCAATCAGAAACAGCTAGTACTAAACCAGTTCTTGAAGTGCTTGGGATGGCTTCACAAGAACAAGATATGAATATTGTACGAGACCAATTAGTGAAAAATGGTTTTGAAGTAAAGTTAAATATTCAACCAGACTTCGGTTCTTACTCGGCACAAAAAGATGCTGGCAACTATGATGTAGCGGTATCTAGCTGGACAACTGTAACCGGCAATCCAGACTATGCAGTAAGAGGATTATTTAAAACAGGTGGAGATTACAGTGTGACTGCCGATGCCACTGTCGATAAATTAATAGATGAAGCAAGTACGTTAACGGGGGATGCTGCAAAAGAGAAGTATAAAGAGCTAGAGCAAGCTTTAGTATTTGATAATGCGTATATTGCGCCATTATATATTTCTCAAAAGTTCCAAGGGATTTATGCAAAAGAAGTAAACCCAGACACTGTCCGTTTACCAAAATCACGTGCACAAGCATGGGAAACAATTTCATTTAATGATACCGCTAAAAATGCAACAGATACATTAGTTTTACATCAAGGGATTGCTTCCTTAACTTCTCTTGACCCGGTAAAAGGAAATGACGGTTCCATTAATACATTAAATACTAATATGTATGTACGATTAGTGAATTTATCTGATACGGATGAGGTCGTTTCTAATGGTTCACTATCTTATCATCACGCTATTTCCGAAAATAACAAAGAATACTATTTCGTCTTACGTGATGATATCAATTTTGCTAAGGTGGAAAATGGCAAAGCGGTAGATACCGGCGATTTAGTATCGGCTGAAGACGTTGTATTCTCTTTACAGCGCGCAAAAGATCAAAATTCAGTACCAGATCACCGCACATACTCTATTCATGAGAATATTGACTCTGTAGAAATTGTTTCAGATATAACTGCACTTGAAGCGGTGAAAACGTCTGACGGTCAATCAGTTTTAGATGAATTATCGGCTAAACTTCCTGCAGCGATTGCACAAGTTGTAACGGACGAAGCGAGTGTAGATAATGCAGCAGGTAAATATCAAGTTGTGAAAATTACAACACCGAATCCTTTCCCACAAGTGCTAAACTATTTAGCTCACCAATCGGGCGGAATTGTGTCTGAAGCGGCAGTTAAAGCAGTCAATACATTTGACGTAGCAAGTTATGACCCAAATGTAAATGTGGCATACGGTGACCAAGCTACTGTAACAGAAGGGGCAACATATGCCAATCATTTATCGGCATCTGGACCTTACATTTTAGTTCAAAAAAATGATTATGAAGCAACGTTTGTCAAAAACCCAGCTTACCAAGTAGGGACTGAAAACGAGCCGAAAATTAATCATATTAACGTTCGATTCATTGAAGATAATGACTCAGCACTTTCTGCTCTTCGTAATGGTGAAATTGACGTATTACAATCTGTGCCTGAAACGAAAATTGATGTTGTAAAAGGTGATGCAAACTTAGCGTTAAAAACAGCGGATAGTAATGCTGTATCATATTTATTAATCAATCCAAAAGGCCGTGAAGTTTCGAAATCTGCAGACTTGCGTAAAGCCATCCTTTACTCGATCAACCAAGATGAATTTATTAGTTTCTATCAAGGTAATAAAAAACCAGCCGTTTCAACAGTTTCCCCACTTGTTGACACAGGCCTAAAATTAACAGCAGATAGCACAAAGGTAAAAGAATTTCTAAGTGCTTATAAAGCTAGTAAATAAAGTATCTGCCACTTTAGGTAAAGCACTTCAAAGCCATTTTTTATGGTTGAAGTGCTTTTTTTAGTACAAAGCTACATTATTTGTTTAAAATTGGAACTTTTCAGAGTTTTAATCGTATATGAAGAAAAAAGATAAAGAAGGGGAGTTAGGCATTTGCGAAAGAAAGATGTACTCATTATGCTAGTCACTTTGATTGTAGAAGGAATCATTACTTACTTGATTGCATCGTTTTTCTCTGTTCGATTTATCGAAATTATGTTTTTTGTTGGTTTTGCCATTGCAGGTGGAATTTTTTACTTTTTGAGTAGTGGTGGACCAATGGCTAGATACAATGAAGTTCAAGTTACTGCTCAAACAGGAATCATTCACAAAAACGAGCAATTTACTACCAAGAAAGGTCCGATATTTTTGGCTTCGGTATTATTTTGTTTAATTGGACTGGTGTTTTTTCTCCTATTAATTGCAGAGATTATTCCACCTAGTGCAAAGTAATATAGAAAAGTTATGCAGCTCTTATATTCCGACTTTACAAAATACTTTACTTACATTAAAAAGCCCTTCTACCATTCTCCAACGGTTAGAAGGGCTTTTGCTGTTGACATGATAAACCAAAATAGTGGACATTCTAGTGTTCGTTGTAAATCAACGTAACGAATAATTCACATAGTAATTGGAAAGTACTTTAAGAAAAAGTCGGAGTTGATTGTTGTGATATTTAATCAAGATAAAGAAATTTACTGCTATAGCTGTCGTAAAAAGACGGTCTTTACATGTAAAGATCGACACAATAAAAGCGGAGTAGAAAGTCATTGCAGTGAATGTAGCGGCATTTGGTTTGAATGGCAAAATCGAGCCGTTGAGCGAGAAATGGAAAAGTGGGTTGAATTTAACCACAAAATCGTCAATTAATACTAGTACTTCCACAAATAATGTTATTCTTTCTTGTAAAATATTAGATGAAAAGAAAAACCTTGCTTAAAATATTACGAGATTTTGCTTAAATGTGATACAAAATATCCATTTCAATCACCTATTTAGAACTTAAGGCTTGCCAATATGGCTATGTCTGATTTAGTTGTATATAATAAAATAAAGTTAATTCGTGAAGGTGATAGTATTGGACGACATAGTCATAACAGGGTATGGCATTAAAGCTCCTGGAATTTTAGATAAACATAGTTTTTTAAATGTATTAGAAAAAGGTATTTGTACACAGCGTATTTTAAACAATGCGCATCAGCCTCAAGCCAATATCGTTGCGGGCGTAATTGATCAGAACTTTCAGGAGATTAATGGCGTAAATTATCGCCGACATCCACGTTCTGTAAGAATGGCAATTGCCGCGGCATTGGATGCAATCGAAATGGCAAATTTAAAAGATGTTCAACCACATCGAATTGCTGTCATTATGGGGACATCCGCTGGAGCGATTTTGGAAATTGAAAAATATGCCGCGGATGGTTTTGATTTGAGAAAATTCCCGATTCATGGAGTTGCACTTGTTGATACCCACACGCTTTCGAGCTCTGTTGCAGAAGCTATCGGATCGTGTGGTTCGGCATTTACCGTCACAACTGGTTGCAGTGCTAGTTTAGATGCTATTTTAATAGGTAAACAATTATTACAGTCTGGAAGTGTCGATGCTTGCATTGTAGGAGGAACAGAGGCTCCTTTAGGCCAATGGACTATTAATGGCTTTAAAAAATTGAGGTCTCTTTCAACGGAGAGCTCAATCGAAAAAGCGGGTGTTCCCTTTTCAACGCTGCATCAAGGCTTTGTTTTATCCGAAGGAGCTGGCGTTATGATTTTAGAACGTAAACAAACCGCAAATGCACGAGGACAGAGCATTTACGGGAAGGTTGAACGGGTTATTTCAAGAAATGAAGGGCAGAAACTATTAAATTCTGATAGTACTGGTAGACATATGTTAGACGTTTTTCAAGAAACGGTTGGGGATACACGACCAAGTTATATAAATAGTCAGGCATTAGGCATAGCATTGAATGATCAAATTGAACGATTTATTTTAAAAGAAACATTTGGATCAAATGTGCCCATTACTTCTATTAAAGGAATGATCGGTCACACGTTTGGTGCAATGGGAGCAATGCAAATCATATCTTCTTTGTTGTCAATGGAATATGGGTTTATCCCGCCAACGATTAAAACATTAGGGCATGGATTTGAAGATACACCGATTGTTTATGAAACGAGGCATCAAGCGGTAGAGTCTGTATGTATCACTACTCATGGTAGTAGCGGGAATAATGCTTGTTTATTACTGACACATACTTAGGAGGCTCTTTATATGTTTTTTATTTTTTTACTTTTGTTATCTGGTATTCCCATTTGTGTTGGAATTACGATTTTAGTGTTATTCAAAAAAAATAAACTATCCAAAATTATTTTTCTATTTCTTCTTTTGGCGTCCTTTTGGCATATAGATGTTTCATTTTTATATGCTGTTCAATTGTTTAGCCAAGAGACCATTATGTTCTTTTTTAAACTATTTCGATTTGGGTCAATCATGTTAACACCAACCATCTTTTACGTTGGGTATACGATTGTTCAAGAAATGCTCCCATCGGAGTATCAAAAAAAGTGGGGGTCTATTGTTAATCGGACCACTGTGTTGATCTCTTATGCGTTTGCGTTATTTGTTTACATAATAGGATGGAGCTCTAAAAGTATTCGTGGGTTAGAACGTATTCAAATGGATACAAGTGTTTTTTACTTTCCTGTTGATGGAGAGCTATCATGGATTTTTAATTTTAATGTATTTCTATTTATCATCACAATTATTATTTGTTTGTTGATTAGTTTAGATGTACAACATAAAAGTGAACGTTCTTTTTTATTTTATTTTACTATTTTCACATCCATCGGCTTTGCTATTGGTTACTTAAATATGTTTCCAACTTCTAGATTGTACCCAAGCTCGATTGCTATTTTAGTCTTTGCGATTTCTATCTTGATTCTTTCGAGTAGAATGCATCTTGAAATTGTTAATAATATGAATAAAAAGCTATACGAGCAAAAGCAGTTTTTGTTCAGGGTCATTGATTTAAATCCTAATTATATTTATGCGCAAGATGAAAGTGGTCGTTATACATTAATGAACAAATCGTATGCACAGTTAATGGGCATGAGCTTTCAAGATATGATTGGGAAAACGGACGGCGATTTACTAGCTGACTTCACTGATGGAGAAGAATGCAACAATCCAGATAATACGTTTAAATTGCCAGAAAAGTATTTTATAAAAGAAGAAGCTATTACATCCGCTTCGGGGGAAGTGGTATGGGTACAAACGGTTAAAGTTCCGATTAATATAAATGATAGTGCTACATTACTGGCAGTTTCAACTGATATTACGGAACGCAAGCGCTATGAAGATGAAATCAAGTTTCAAGCTAATCATGATGCATTAACAGGGATACCAAATAGAAGGATGTTCAATGAAGATTTAATAGCGCTTTTAGAACAAGCAAAACTTGAAGGAAGTCAAAATGCCATATTGTTCTTTGATCTCGATCGTTTTAAATATATCAATGATTCGCTTGGACATGATGTGGGTGATCTCTTATTGATTGAAGTATCAAGGCGTATTGAAATATTGCTAAAAGAAAAACATAGCAAGGCAACGATCTATCGACTCGGTGGAGATGAATTTACCATTTTACTGCCTGATTATGATGCTACTAAAAGTGAGAGATTTGCTAAAGATTTGTTATGTCAATTTAATACAGCGTTTTGGATTGATGGAAGTGAGTATTTCATTACACCGAGTATTGGTATTAGCACGTTCCCTAATGATGGGTATGATGCGAATACATTGATTAAGCATGCAGATACAGCCATGTACTACGTAAAAGAACGAGGGAAAAATAACTATCAATTATTTACTTCAGAAATGCAACAACACTTCTATCGAAAGATGATGATTGAAAAGCAATTACGAACAGCATTAGATAATGAGGAGTTTGAGCTTTATTACCAGCCTATTATTGATGTGAAAACGAATGAAATTATTGCTATGGAATCACTCATTAGATGGAATAATGAGGTGCTTGGGCAAGTTACCCCAGATGAATTTATTTCCGTTATGGAAGAAACAGGGATGATTATTCCGATAGGTAAATGGATATTGACTACAGCCATAGCACAAACAGCCCGTTGGCACAATGAAACAAATAAGCCTTTAAAAATAAGTATTAATGTATCGGTGAAGCAGCTGCTTGAATCAACATTTGTAGAAAATGTTAAGCAAGCAATAGAGAATGCGTCATTCGATGCATCCTATGTTGTGTTGGAGATTACGGAGAGTATTGCGATGTACGCTGAGTCAATGATTGAAAAATTATATGCATTGAAAAAACTAGGAATCAGTTTATCAATGGATGATTTCGGTACAGGCTATTCTTCGCTTAGTTATTTAAATAAATATCCATTGGATTCCTTAAAAATTGATAAATCATTTGTTATTGGGATGAACCAAGATGATGAAAACAAAGCGCTTGTCAAAACCATTATCGCGATAGCTAAGCAGCTCGATTTGAAAGTAATAGCGGAAGGAGTAGAAGGGGCGGAAGAATACGAATTCTTAGCCGAAATTGGCTGTGACTATGCGCAAGGTTATTTGTTTAGCCGACCACTACCTGTCGCAGCATTAAAAGCGCAATGGCTTACCATTAACTGATGTACGCCCTATTCATTCACGGTTAAAATTTGTTAGCTAGGCTTTCTCTTTTGAGGAAGCCTTTGCTGTAACAATTACTAGTATTATATTGCGACTATACGCTTGAACAAAATAGTGGAGATAGACAAATAGATAAAAAGGAGCGAATGGTGTTTATGAAAAAATGGATAGTATTCTTTACGCTAATAATATGCTTAAGCTTTCAATCAAATATAAAAGCACAGGTTATTTGGGATGGTGCGGAAATTACAAAAGGGCAAACAGGTAAGTTGACCTTTTCAAAGGATGTGAAAATATATAAAAAAAATGCTGATGGCACGTTCACCTCACTCGTTGTCAAGAAAGGAGAATTTTATCGTGTATACGGCCATGAGTATTCGACTGTTGGCAAAGTATACAAGATGAGTGGCGGCTATCGTGTACAAGCAACCAATTTAGTGATTTACAAGGATGTTCCGTTAGCTATTCAACAACAAGTAGCAGGTGAAAAGTTTACGGTTGGAACACCTATATTTTCAAGCTCAGCAAAAGGCGTTTCTATTAAAGAAGCCCCGAGTAGTTCAGCAAAAACTATTATGCATACGCCATATGGAGCTGTTTTTAAAGTAGTCGAGCTAAGTGGAGATTATGTAAAAGTAGAATACAATCCAAGAACGGATTCAACAATTGATTATGTATGGGGATATGTACCGCAAGACTATGTTTCCAATTTACCTGAAGGAACTATTCAATATGTAAAAGAAAATGTTGATGTATCCGTTCGTCCTGGCTGGCAAAGTCAATCATTAAAGACGGGCACATCTGTTGCAGTCTATTTCACAACAGCAGATGGTCGTGCCTACGTGTCTTCAAATAAAATATATGGATACCTCCCTGCAAGTGCTTTATCCAAAACGCCAATCATGGACAAAGAGCTACTAAGTTTAGCTGAACCGTCGAACATTTTATTTGATGCAACGAAAAAGATTTCCTTATCACAAACAGCCCCAGATTACTATTTAGCCGAGTTTTCACCGACTGCTAGTAATCGCTGGCAAGGCTATATGCAACTAGTAAATGATGATGAAATTACTGGAGGCAAACAACTAGCAGGAGTTCTTAGCTATGCACTTGTAAATAATAAGCTAACTTATCATTTAGCAAGTGAAGTGCACGACCATAAAATAACGATTCAGTTCCCGCTAAAAGTAAATGATACAATTCATATCAATGGAAACGAGCAAAAAGTGACCAAAATATATGAGCATTTATCTTTAAATATAACAGGTAGTTATGAAACATTTAACAATGTAGTAATCGCAGGCGATTATATTATTGCTAAAGGATTAGTGAAGGGTCGTTACGATTATTGGGTTCAATAATTCCCTTTGTCTAAGCTAGAACTGGTTAAAGAGCTGATAGCTATGCTTTGGGAACAGAACAGTAAGGAGCGATTAATAAAATGATATATCGATTTTTATTGATAATGGCGACATTCATCTTTATACTCAATTTATTTGTTCTTCCTACATTTTTTGCTATTGAGTCAGATAATACAGGTACTTTTATTGGCTTAATAATCATAGTGGTTATACTTCATCATCTAGTAAAAAACAATGCTAAAAATTGATTTGACAAACTATATTTCGTGTAGCGCATTTGAATGGTGATGTGCTGCACGATTTTTTTGCAATGAAAATAGCTAACCAGAAGCATTAGATTACCTAATTTTTTGTCTTTTAAAAGACCGTAAATGGATTTAAATTGAAAAAAATTGCCTAAAAGATTAAAAAAATGAGCTCATGGACTAAATTAATGGTACAGTTGTAAGTATATTTTAATAGTGAGTAGGAGAACGAATATGATAGAAATTAAAACATCTCCATTAAGTGATGGAGAATTCAATAGAGGGGTATTTGCTACGTGCGATATCCAAAAAGGAGAGCTGTTGCATGAAGCACCAGTCATTTCTTATCCAAATGAACAGCATCAATACATCGAGCAAACATTGCTTGCTGATTATGCTTTTGAATATGGTATAGGTCAATCTGCAATTCTTCTTGGTTATGGGATGTTGTTTAACCATTCTTATGAACCAAATGCAACTTATGAGATTAATTTTAGAAACCAGACATTTGATTTCTTTGCTTTCAAAGACATTAAGGCTGGGGAAGAAATATGTATTAATTATAATGGTGATGTAGATAATCAAGACCAATTATGGTTTAATGAGAAATAATAAAGAGTGAACAGAAGCTGGGACAAAAGAGAAAAGGTGTTAGATTGATGGCAGTCAATCTAACACCTTTTTTGCTGCGCCATTGTTTGTTCGCTACAGCGGTGCTTTCCGCTCAGCACCGTAAGCCGCAACCCTTGCTAACGCGCGGAATGCCCGCGTCTTACATTGTGTGTTGTTCTGAGCATCCGCTACCAACAACTAGTGAACCCTTCTATTGTTTTATTTATTGCAAAAGCAAGAATAGCTAAGTTCTTCATATAGCAAAAATGTATGAACACCTTTCCTCTGTACCTTAAATTTTTTTAGTTATGTCCCAGCCTCTTTTGAAAAGATTTAAAAGAATATGAATAAAGAAATTGAAAGTTGTTTATACTAGCACTAGACAAAAGAAATTTTGTAGTATATAATGAAATTAATAAGATCGTTTGCGAAGAAACAATGAATTCACATGTTACAAAGAGTAATCGTGTTATTTGTTCGGTACTTTTTGTAATATGTGAATTTTTTTCTTTTGAGGAAATCGGATATTATTAAATACAATTAATGGAGGTCATTTAAATGACACAACAAGGTACAGTAAAATGGTTTAACGCAGAAAAAGGTTTTGGTTTCATCGAAGTAGAAGGCGGAAACGATGTATTCGCTCACTTCTCAGCTATCCAAGGTGACGGTTTCAAATCACTTGACGAAGGTCAAAAAGTGGAATTCTCTGTAGAAGAAGGCCAACGTGGACCTCAAGCTACAAACATCGTTAAACTTTAATTTTTATTAAACTGACGATAGGCATCTTCAACGATGCTTAAGACTGTAGGCAAACTCAAAGCAATTTGGGATTTGTCTACAGTTTTTTTATTTCAGTGTCTTTTGAGATGACTGACAATAAACCTATTCATTGAAGCTTTCTAACAGCATGTATACGCTCTTTTAAACGTTGAATGATTCTTTCCCTTTATATGAAGAGAAAAGGTAATAGGGAGCGTAGAGAAGCGCTTAAAACGTATCTGTACTTCTGGAAATGGTTTTATGCAAACAGAGAACTTAACTTTGCTTAAATAAATCGAGTTTAGAATAAAGAAATAAAAAACACTATGAATAAACTTGTTTGTATTTCGTGTCTTTAGGATAGACTGCAATCAACAGCAAAGGAGGGTATCTAATTGTTACAAATTGAATCTAATATCGTCGGAAAAGAAATAAGCTTTGGTTACTTACGTGATCATATAGAAAGACATGGTTTTACAATTGGAGGCAATTGGGAGTATCACAAAGGAAGTTTTGATACGATTTTATCGAGTGAGGGTGGAGAAACCATCTATTTGCGAGTGCCTTTTATTGTAACGCAAGGTGAACTAGATTTTTATGATGCACAAATTCGCTTTCAAAACCCATTCGTTATTAAACATGTAACGAATGTCGGATTGGATTATGATGAGGGCTCTTTGCTAGATGCAACGGGAGCGAGCCAATTCCAAACACCGCTTGATAAGGATGGCTATATACATGATAAAAGTAAATGGATAGAAGTTGGCGAAAAGGTAGTGACTGATAAAGTTCTCCCTTATTTTCACTAGTCTTTACACCAATTGTTTTACGCTAGTCACACTTTTAAAAAGTAGTGGCTTTTATTATGCCTATGAACTTAGTGACAAATCTTCTTAAAATAGTTTTTTAATTTATAGTGGTCATGTATCGTTAAATGCCAGCTTGTTAGATTGTACCTTGGTCGTAGTAGAGCGCGTGATTTTCATAAAGTTTGTCAATTCCTTCTCTATAATAAGGCATTCTACTGTTAGCAATTTCAATAGGTACCCATTCGATGTTGGTTATTTCATTGGGCAATGCTATTTCTTCAACCCCACTTATAATTTGCGCTTCAAAAGTGAAAAATAAAGCGTGATGATTCCTGCTTGTTAATTTTGATTCATTTACCGCGAGTAATTTACCTACTTCTACTAGATAACCTGTTTCTTCATGGACTTCACGGATTGTAGCTTCTATCAGCGTTTCATCTGTTTCCACTTTTCCACCAGGAAGCGACCAATGCCCTTCATGATTATGAACCATTAATATATGATAATCGACATTTTTAATTAATGCATAGACGACTTTAACTTCTTCCATTAGCCTCTCCTTGTCTATCTTCGTATAGTTAAATACATACATAATAGCGTATTGGAACATATTTGGAAAGGGCATATTGTGAATGGGTTATTTCGAGTCTTGGCTGAATCGAGATATAGTAGTAGACGGTCAATATCTTTATTTTACTAGTTATGCTACAGATAGAAGGGGGAATCCATTTTCTTTATGATATAATGATTGAGAAAACTCTGAATGTGTAAGAAAAGATGAGGGGGATTAATGATGGCTACGAATTATAAAAGAATCGCTGTAGCAATAGATTTTTCTGAACAGTCGTTGAAAGCGTGTGAGCGTGCGGTAAAATTGGCAAAAGAATATGGCGCAACATTACAACTAGTGAATGTGATTGATACGAAGTCGTTTGGTGCTATCACTGCATATGACTTAAAGTATGCAGAGAAATTGAAAGCGGAACATCTTACTAAAATCGAAAAGTTAAGATTAGAGGCTCAAACAGCCGGCGTAACAGAGGTATTGGCTGTTGTAGAAACGGGTTCACCAAAAAGCATTCTTACGCAACTGCCTACTGTAGACTTAATTGTATGTGGTGCAACAGGCTTAAATCAGTTAGAAAAAATGGTCATCGGTTCAGTAGCGGAGCGTATTGTCCGTTTAGCTACATGTGATGTGCTAATCGTTCGCTAATACGAACTTAATGAACGTATAACAGCCTAGAGCAAGTTCACTATTTTTAAACAAACTAAAGCCAGTTTCGATATTTTCGAGACTGGCTTTTTTGTTGTACTTTAAAAGCCGAGAAAATGAGGATCATTTTCTCGGCCATTTTTATTAGTAACCCCAGATCATTGCAAATAATGTACCAAGGATTGTCACAACAGCTACGAATACTGAATATAGAATTGTTGTATATAACGTTTTCTTATCCTCAGATTCACCGATGTGCATGAATAATACTAATTGAACAGTTGCTTGCGCAAGTGCAGTCACTACTAGGATTGCAAATGCCATATTGTAAGACATATCAAATTTCACAACTGCTAAAGCGATAATTGTTAATAATAGTGAGAAGCCGAAGCCCATCACATGTTGTTTTGGGAATAGTTCCTTCATCAGCTAATCAGTCCTTTCAAGTAGACGAAGCTGAAGATGAAAATCCAAACTACGTCTAGGAAGTGCCAGTACAGTGAGAAGATAAACGCTTTGTTAGCCGTTTGTGGGTTTAAGCCACGTTTTGCTACTTGGATTAAAATTGCAACGCCCCAGAAGAGACCAAATGTTACGTGGGCACCGTGCGTACCAAGTAAAGTCATTAATGAAGATAAAAATGCACTTGTTGTAATTGTTGCACCTTCATGAACATAAGTGACGAACTCGTCAATCTCAATAACTAAGAAGCCAAGACCTAAGATAAGTGTAATGATGAAGAATGTCATCATTGCTTTTTTGTTGCCAAGGCGCATAGCATGAACGCCAAGACCGATTGTAAAACTACTTGCTAGAAGTAGGAATGTTTCTAGTAATACTGGTGTTAACTCGAAAATCTCAGCACCATTCGGGCCACTGCCTGTACGATTGTGAAGCACAAAGTAAACAGCAAAGAGTGTAGCGAATAACATGATTTCGGCGCCAAGGAAAACCCAGAATCCAAAAATCTTTAAGCGGTTTTCTTCTGTACTATATTCTAATGGAAGTGAAGAATCGATTTTCATATTATTTATCACCTCTCAAACTTTTTTCAGTTTCCATAATTTCTTCAACTGAAATGTAACGACCATGATCATCTTCAAATGAACGATGAGCCATGAAGCCAAATACAACAAGCATGCTGATGATGGCTGGAATCCAAAGACTAAATACTGCGAAGAATGCTGCTAGGAATAAGAAACCACTTGTCCAGAAAGGTGTACCTGTGTTGTTAGGCATGTGGATTTTCTCAATTTTACCTGCAGTAATATCGCGACCTTCTTTTTTCGCAAACCAGAACTCATCTAAACGTGTAATTGTTGGTACTACTGCAAAGTTGTATTCAGGAACTGGAGAATGAGTAGCCCATTCTAATGAACGACCATCCCACACATCTGCTTTTTCGTTACGTGGCATATGTTTCCAGCTGTAGTAAATGTTATAGCAAATTAACGCAAAGCCGACTGCAAGTCCAAGTGCACCGATGAACGATAGCAAGTTAAGTGGACCGTAACCAGTAGATTCAGAGTAAGTGTACATACGACGAGCGTAACCATCTAAACCTAAAATGAATAGAGGGAAGAACGCTACGTTGAAGCTGATAGCGATAAACCAGAAACCAGCTTTCCCTAATTTCTCATTTAAACGGAAACCGAACATTTTTGGCCACCAGAAGTGGTAACCTGCAAGTACACCAAATACTGTACCTGGAATTAATACATAGTGGAAGTGGGCAACTAAGAACATCGTATTATGATATTGATAGTCGGCACTTGCCATTGCGAGCATTACACCTGTAACCCCACCGATTGTGAAAATCGGGATAAAGCCAAGTGCATAAAGCATTGGGGTAGTAAATTGAATCTTACCGTGCCTCATTGTGAGCAACCAGTTGAACATCTTAACCCCGGTTGGAACAGCAATCGCCATTGTTGTAATAGAGAATACACTGTTTACCATAACGCCGTGACCCATTGTATAGAAGTGGTGGGCCCATACTAAGAATGATAGTAATGAAATAACAACCATACTCATTACCATTGATTTGTAACCGTATAAGTTTTTACGAGCAAATGTTGCAATGACTTCAGAGAAAATACCGAAGGCAGGAAGAATAACGATGTAAACTTCAGGATGTCCCCAAACCCAGAATAGGTTGGCCCAAAGCATGTCCATACCGCCATCTGTCATCGCAAAGAATTTTGTACCGAATTGACGGTCTAACATCATTAATGCAAGTGCTACAGTTAATACTGGGAATGCAAATACGATAATAACGTTTGTAATTAAAATTGACCAAGTAAACATTGGCATTTTCATTAAAGTCATACCAGGAGCACGCATTTTAAAGATAGTCGTGATGAAGTTAACACCAGTCAATAACGTACCAATACCTGATAATTGTAGTGCTAAAGAATAATAGTTGTTCCCAACAGTTGGACTAAATTCTGTACCCGCTAATGGGAAATAAGCTGTCCAACCTGAATCTGGTGAACCACCAATAATGAATGATAGGTTCAGTAAACCACAACCTGCTGCGAATGCCCAGAAGCTGACAGCGTTTAGACGTGGGAACGCAACGTCACGTGCACCGATTTGTAATGGAATAACGATGTTCATTAAACCGATAACAAATGGCATCGCCATGAATAAAATCATGATTAAACCGTGCGTAGTGAAAATCTCATTATAGTGTTGTGCATCAAGTAGTCCGTTATCAGGGACTGCTGTTTGTGCACGCATTAAAAGTGCGTCGATACCACCGCGGAATAGCATTAAAAGTGCAACGGCGATATACATAATACCGATTTTTTTATGATCGACTGTTGATAGCCAGTTTTTATAGAAGTAGCCCCATTTTTTAAAATACGTAAGGCCTGCTACGACAACTACTGCACCAACTACGATACTAATAGCTGCGCCTAAAATCATCGGTTCTTGCAGTGGATGGAATAATTCTTCCATACTCATAGGATGCGCTCCTTTCAAATTTGGAAATTAGTGTGAATGTGTTTCGGCATCTTTTTTGGAATGGTCCATATTTTCATGGTTCATATCTTCGTCAGACATGTCCATGTCACCATGGTCCATACCTCCCATATCCATATCACCATGTGCCATTGGTGCAGGGCTGAAATCTAAGTGAGTAGAAGAGTAGCTTGAACGACCTACATGTTCAGCTGCTAATAATTCTTTGAATTTTTCTTCAGTTAATGGTTTTTCGTTCGCTTTTACGTCTTTAACCCATTGATCGAAGTCTGCTTGTGTCATAGATTGTGCTTCAAATTCCATTTCCGCAAATCCACGACCATTAAAGTTTGAGTTACGTCCCATGAATGAGCCAACTTCATCAGCTGCAAGGTGAATAGTTGTTAACATGTCACTCATCGCATATTTTTGACCCGCTAACTGTGGAATCCAGAAACTTGTAATTGGTCCGAATGAATACAGTTTGAATTCAATAGGACGATCTGTTGGAATGTTTACATAGTTCACAGTTTCAATACCTTGCTCTGGATAGCTGAAGTGCCATTTCCAGTTTGAAGATGCTGCATAGATAACTAGTGGTTCTTTATTGTCATAACCTTCTGGTGTTGTTTCTACCGTACTAGTAGTTTTTACAGTAACAATTGCTAGGAATGCTACGATAATAATAGGAATAACTGTCCATGTAATTTCTAGTACATGACTACCTTCTTCATGAGGTGGCTCATAATCGGCAGAAGCTTTTGATGCACGGTATTTTGTTAGCATAAATGCAAAAAGCACATACACGACTAGTAAAATAACTGCCATTGTAATAATGGATAAAATAATTGTGTTTGATAATGTTTGAGCATTTGGTCCTTTTGGATTGAAAACAGTTAATGGTTCACAACCAGAAAGGATTGCGATAGCGCCAAATGCTAATAACATTAAGCTAAATTTTTTATTCATGTTTGACTCCTTTCTATAAAACGGCTATTCATAAATTTCATGTGTAGTAGTATTGATTCACATTTATAAATAGTGGGTATTGAGGTCACCTCTTTTATCTGATGTACCAATCAAATACGTTTGCATTAACAATGACAATGGCATGGTTCAATATGAAGCATTAAGTCTAGTAAATGATTGGTCTTTTGCAAGCGTTCACAAACATGATGATGTATGCACCATAAAATGGACAATTCTTCAATGTAGATGGTCGCATCATGTCTTTGTTTGCATATAGGATTATACGCCCGCAGCACCAGAAAAAAAAATATTTAATTATAGAACTGATAATGAATAGGGGGTGATTATGAACATTTTTTGAACAAAAAAAGCTATTTTACTATTGGTATTTTAAGGTTTTGTTAAATTAACACTGTATAAACGTTGAAAATACTGCGTTTGTCGTATTTAACTAAGTAAACAAATTTTTTGTGAAAATTATCATTTCACATTTTAGACGATGTTTTGTAATAAAGTCCATGATGCGACTGTGTTTTTGATACATTTTAGTTGCGTTTTATCTAAAAAAGGAGTATAAGAAAAGTCGGTTTTAGGTACCTGTAAGGATAAATTTTCTATGTAAGGGATGATTATAAAGGGGTATATTGGAACATTGTTGAAATTATGTTAACATAATTAAACGATTTGAAAAATTAACAAATATTAGTATATTAATATTAGTATTCGAAAAAAAGAACATCCAAATGCGTTGGATGTTCTGTCCTTCATTTAGGAACCGAGCTTCAACCACTTTGCAATTTGCAAATACAGTGTGTTTTGAAGTTTTGGTGCTAGGTTATTCATTTTTAACGCGAAATACAAAGTCTTCATTGCGTTCAATGTACAAGTACGCCCACTAAAAAAGCGTTGATTATAGCCTTGTGTTACTAAATGCATTTCGAATTTATCAAAAACTTGCTCTACCCATTCGGATAGTGCTTCCTCAGAATAATTCCTTGCTAATAATGCTTCAATTATATTGACTAAGCGTTCTTCCTCGTCGTTGATAAAAACAACATCTTTCCAAGTTACTAGTTTGAATGCATGTAAAATAGAAGGAGCGTGTTGCAAATCAAATTTCGGATGTTTAATTGTTATTGCCGCTAAATCTGCTCCGTGTGCAACACTGTGTGCCCAGCCTTTACCTTCTATATAACCTCTTGTATCATTTTCAAGTAACAAATAACGCCCTATTTTTTTAAAGAAAGATTGTAAGCTTGCGTCATCTAAAATAAGGAGTTCACCATCTTTTGCCAAAATGCTCGCTACTAGTAAAGCTGAAAAAGAGCGGGTGAAAACACTATCCGTCATTTGTTCTCCAATGTTAGCGTATAAGAAATCTTCACCGGTTGCCGTGTCAAATAAATATTGTAGTTGCTGAGCGCTTAGTAAATTATCACTCAATAAGTCGATAAATATTCTATAGATAAGGTGATCGCGAAGTTCTGCGTCTGTTGAACCGATATGCGCTAACATTTCCTTTAGTAGCCATTCGCCCTCCTTGTTAAAAAATGCTTGTCGTGCTGATAGGGTCATAGATGAAAATGTTTGTAATGCTTCTTTAATCTCCATGATGAATGCCTCCAAAAATAAATCTCTCGTTCATTATACATTTTTACTCAAGAAATTTGTCTGTAGCGAATTATTTAATGGTTACTTTCACAATAGGAATACCGCAATCTATAGAAAGCTGATATGATAATAGCGCAAAGGCTGGACAACCATCGTTGATGCACGACAAAAAGACATACTTGTAGTATGCCCAAGGCTCGGTTAAATGTAGTTTTAATGTATAAGACAGGAGTTTAGCTCGTCCTAACGTTTATGATGTTATTTTCATTGCAAGTTTCTCCCTATGTGAGAGCGTAGTTTAAGGTTCTTCGTATGTTTCACTTTATGGGAGAGGGGAAACGCTATTGTAGGCAGAAGTCAAACAACCCTATTATCACTTTATACTCGATATACATAAACGGAATTAGTTTTGCTTCCTATAAAATAACAGCCGATTTGATGCCGAGTGGCCATTCAATCATTGTATTTTGATTTGTTTTTAATTCCATAAGGATACTAGCATTTTTGATGGCCTCTAAAAGCCACTCACTATAATAGAGAGTGGGATGAGGATGCTGTAAAATACGTTTCATATCATTAGTGTCAATTTGCAAAAGTTTATAGTTGCATTCAATATGAACGCTTTGGGGAATAATAAAAAGTGACGCTTGATGTTGATGGCCAATAGAGATGGAGCCAGGAATATTCCCATGCATACTTGTAATATGTGTCGTTGCTTCTTTTGTAAATGTATTTAATTTTGTCTGTGTAAAAAATTCAAAGTCAATTGAATAATCTTGTAGCGGACCGTGTGCTGTCGTAATTGATATAACTTTAATAGATAATTCCTCAAAAACGGGGGAGATGCGACTATCAAATTCCATGATTGTATCCATTAATGGCATGTATTACACTCCTTATGAACAACTTGTATTGGTCTTGCTGACAATGAATATAGCGATGTCTGTTATGAATGAAAAAATATGGGTATTATTAATTATAATTCAATTTATTACAAAATATGAATAGAAATTCAATAGTTTTTGTTAAAAATAAACAATTAGTAAATCTAAAGAGGTGAGAAAATGACAAAGCATAAGCGTCATGTTATTAAACATGACAATATTGTTGTTTTTCCTGGTGCCATCCAAACATTAATTCGAGAGGGTCATATGTTTGCGGAAAAATACCAATATGAAGATGCGGTCGCATGCTTTGAAAAGGCGTTTTTATATGAAAGTGGAGATGAAAAAGCCTTATGTGCCTATGCCTATGCTTTATATGAGCTGAAGGGCTATGTGAAGG
The DNA here is from genome assembly GCF_016350185.1 of Lysinibacillus sp. C5.1. Lineage (NCBI taxonomy): Bacteria > Bacillati > Bacillota > Bacilli > Caryophanales > Bacillaceae > Lysinibacillus > Lysinibacillus sp. C5.1. Next base: position 3,271,617 of record NZ_CP066226.1, on the reverse strand, counting down.
CAAAAGAAGTGTGTGAACAACTGCTAGCTCTAGGCACCTCAATGTATGTGGAAGTAATGGAACTATACATTACAATATGTATGCAATTGAAGGAATACCATCAAGTGGAGTCCATAATAACTACTTTGATAGAAGAAAAAGTACTTCCTGAAGCACAACTAGAAAAATTCGAACGCTTAAAAAGTATAAATAGTGAAGTGGCTAAAAAGCTTCAACAAAGAGAGGCTGTACAAGAACTTATTGAAGAACAAGAATATGACTTGGAGAAGTTTAGTGCACTAACACCAAATGAACAATCGTTGCGACTGCATCGTTTAATGGATACGAATGTACGACAATTAAAAAAACCCTTAAAGGCTATTATCGAATGTGCTGATATCCACCCATTTGTGCAAAGTCTTGCGTTAATATTACTTGTTGAGCAAGAAGTTTCGATTGATATCATCGTTTCAAAATTTAAACAAACAAAAACGGTCAATCCAATACATCTGGCACTGCCAAATCAATTAAAACAATATAATGACATAAAAAAAATTATCGAATCTAAATTAGAACAAGACCCATCAACGTTGGAAATGGTACAATATTTAATGGCTAAGCATGCTATTGTTACTTATCCATTTGAATGGTTTCCTTTTGAAGCCGATGATATTGCATATAGCTATATAGATTTTGTACAATCGATGCTTGGTAAGGTTCAGGAAATGGACTATGAAATCATTGACTTTTTACAAATGTTAGAAAAACTAACAGAACTCCATGAAGTATGAAATAAGTTGAAACTATACGCATCTATGATATACTAAAATGGTTGTCAAAATCGTAGTTACGAATAAATTGTCTAACATTTAAAATTGATCAACCCAATCCTCTACTTCACATGAGTAGGCGGATTTAATGTCAATGGCTTTAACTTTCTAGTAGGGTATGAAAACTTGAGCTAAATGTTAAGTCGCTGGCATATGTTGCGGATTTTTCAAACAAATCCGGACGCAATTACGTCAAGCGTGATTGAAATTAGATTATTTTGGAGGTATTTATACATGTCAGCAAAATGGGAAAAACAAGAAGGTAATATCGGTACTCTAACAATTGAAGTACCAGCTGCAGAAGTAGACGCAGCGATGGACCAAGCATTCAAAAAAGTTGTAAAACAAATTAACGTACCAGGTTTCCGTAAAGGTAAAATGCCTCGTAAAATGTTTGAACAACGTTTTGGAATTGAATCTTTATACCAAGATGCTTTAGAAATCATCGTTCCAGATTCTTATGCAAAAGCAATCGACGAAGCTGGTATTATGCCAGTTGATTACCCAGAAATTTCTGGTACAGAAAACTTCGTACATGGTCAAGATTTCTCATTCACTGCACAAGTAACAGTGAAACCAGAACCAAAACTTGGCGACTACAAAGGCTTAGAAGTTACGAAACTTCCAGTTGAAGTAACAGACGAAGAAGTTGAAGCGCAAATCCAAGAGCAATTAGCTCGTAAAGCTGAACTTGAAATCAAAGAAGATGAAGCGATCGTAGAAGGCGATACAGCGGTAATTGACTTTGAAGGTTTTGTAGGTGAGGAAGCGTTTGAAGGCGGAAAAGGCGAAGATTACCCATTAGAAATCGGTTCAGGCTCATTTATTCCTGGATTTGAAGAGCAATTAGTAGGTGTGAAAGCTGGCGAAGCAAAAGACGTTGTTGTAACTTTCCCAGAAGAATACCACGCTGCTGAATTAGCTGGTAAAGAAGCTACTTTCAAAGTGACTGTAAAAGAAGTAAAAACAAAAGTACTTCCAGAGCTAAACGATGAGTTTGCAAAAGAATTAGATCCAGAAGTTGAAGGCGTAGAAGCATTACGTGCAAAAATTAAAGAACAAACAGCATCACAAAAACAAGCTGAATCAGACGCTACACTTCGTGATGAATTAGTAGAAAAAGCTGCTGACAATGCAGAGTTTGAAGTACCAGCTGGAATGGTTAACTCTGAAACAGATCGCATGTTACAAGAGTTCGGTCAACGTTTACAAACGCAAGGTATGAACCTAGAGCTGTACTACCAATTCTCTGGTCAATCAGAAGAAGATTTACGTGGTCAAATGAAAGAAGAAGCTGAAAGCCGTGTACGTGTTTCATTAACACTTGAAGCAATCGCTGACGCTGAAAAAATTGAAGCTACTGAAGCTGACATCGAAGCTGAATTAGAAAAAATGGCAGCTCAATTCAATATGACGAAAGAACAAATTACTGGTGCACTAGGCGGTACTGCTGTTCTTGAAAATGATATCAAAATCCAAAAAACAGTTGAATTTTTAGTAGAAAACGCTAAAATTACTGAATAAGATTTTTTAACGTAACTAGATAGAAAAATTAAGAAAACAAGGTACGGCGTTAAACCGTGCCTTGTTTTATCACACATAGCTTTTTAGTTTAGACTAAAGGGGCCCCAACCTCTCAAGGTCGAGGAATGAAAAAATCCAATTTTTACTAACTGTTATGCTTTTGGAGGCAACTTTAGTTAATATCTTATACATAGTATTGTTGTTTAATTTTTTACACGATGCTAAACTTTAACTTCATTGTAGTAAAGCCGACAAGTAGCAGTAGTATAGTGTCTCCGTTAAAATGGAAGAAGAACGCACTTAGGTTTTACGACTGAGGGAGCTAAAACCTCGAAAATGAAGCTGAAAAATCAGACAGTTGTCATGGGTTCGTCTGAAAGCTCGCATCAACACGAATTATTTGCAGAACAGCAAGTAGGGAGCCATTAATGTTTTTGCGCAAATGCTGCAATTACTTAGCTAACTGGTAGATCGTTTGAATAGACTTGAAAATAATTCAAAATTTAGATGCATTTGCGCCATGACGTAAATGTTGCAATCAATTTATTTGATAATGATTCAATAATCTTGTAAGATTGTAGCTTGAATAGGGGTGAAACATATTGTTCAAATTTAATGATGAAAAAGGCAATTTAAAATGCTCATTCTGTGGGAAGCCGCAGGAACAAGTACGTAAATTAGTTGCAGGTCCTGGTGTTTATATTTGTGATGAATGTATCGAACTTTGTTCAGAAATCGTTGTAGAAGAACTAGGTGTTGAGGAAGAAATCGATTTCCAAGATATTCCGAAACCGAAAGAAATCTTATCGATTTTAAATGAGTATGTTATTGGACAAGAGCGTGCTAAAAAAGCCTTAGCGGTTGCGGTTTACAATCACTACAAACGCATCAATACAAACAGTAAAATTGATGATGTAGAATTAGCAAAATCGAACATTGTGTTAATCGGCCCAACTGGTAGCGGTAAAACATTATTAGCTCAAACATTAGCACGTATATTAAACGTTCCATTCGCAATTGCAGACGCTACTTCTTTGACAGAAGCTGGTTATGTAGGTGAAGACGTTGAAAATATCTTATTAAAATTAATCCAATCAGCAGATTATGATATCGAACGTGCAGAAAAAGGGATCATCTATATTGATGAAATCGATAAAGTTGCACGTAAATCAGAAAATCCATCGATTACACGTGATGTTTCTGGAGAAGGTGTCCAACAGGCATTGCTAAAAATTTTAGAAGGTACTGTTGCAAGTGTGCCTCCTCAGGGCGGACGTAAACATCCACACCAAGAGTTTTTACAAATTGATACAACAAATATTTTATTTATCGTAGGCGGAGCATTTGATGGTATTGAATCCATCATTAAACGTCGTCAAGGTGAAAAAGTGATTGGTTTCGGTTCAGATCCTAATAAAGTTGAAGTGGACGAAGGTTCATTAATGTCGAAATTAATTCCTGAAGATTTGTTGAAATTTGGTCTAATTCCAGAATTCATCGGTCGTTTGCCAGTACTTGCAAGCCTAGAACAATTGAATGAGGCTGCACTTGTACAAATTTTGACGGAACCAAAAAATGCGCTAGCGAAGCAATATCAAAAAATGCTTGAACTAGATGGTGTTGAGCTTGAGTTTGATGAAGGTGCCCTTTCTGAAATTGCAAAGGAAGCAATTGAGCGTAAAACAGGTGCACGTGGTCTTCGTTCAATTATTGAGTCAACAATGCTTGAAGTAATGTACGAATTACCTTCACGTGATGACGTGAAAAAATGTATCATTACGGCAAAAACAATTACGGATAAAGAGAAACCGAAATTGCTTCTTGAAGATGGCACTGAACTCGATGAAGGTAGCGACACAAAAACTTCAGCATAATAAACAGACAAAGCTGTCTATTGTTATGAGAAAAAGAGTAACTTAGCTGACTTCGATTGTGCAATGTTCGCACATATCGAGAGTCAGCTTTTTATTCATACATAAAGCCGGCGACTGTAAATAGATGAAATTTTTGGCTCGTTTGAATAGATAGTGTGAATCGGTTTTTTAAACACATACTAGAAGCGCGGGATTGTGAACAAGAAAATTTTTGACGGAGGTGAATACCCGCATGGTAACAATTCAAAAAACAACAAATGTACCATTATTGCCTTTACGTGGACTTTTAGTATACCCGTCGATGGTGTTACATATTGATGTGGGTAGAAATCGTTCTGTAGCGGCGCTTGAACAAGCAATGTTAGAGGACCAATTGATTTTATTGGTGACACAAAAAGAAATGCACGATGAACAGCCAGAAGAACAGGATTTATATCAAGTCGGTACGATGGCGTATGTAAAGCAAATGCTTAAATTGCCAAACGGCACACTACGTATTTTAGTTGAAGGTGTTGCGCGTGCAACTTGGTCTAATTATCAAGCATTAGAGAAATTTACAGTTGTTGATATTGATGTAAAAGAGGATAAAGTTGAGAAAGATGTGGAAACGCAAGCCTTAATGCGTACATTGTTAACGTATTTTGAAAGATACGCTAAATCCTCCAACAAAATCACGACAGAAACGATTAATACAGTGGCTGATATTGAAGAACCAAGCCGCCTTGCTGATATTATAGCCTCTCATTTACCAATCAAAATTGCGGATAAACAAGAAGTTTTAGAAATGTTAAATGTTAAAAAACGTTTAGATCATTTAATTATTCGCTTGCATGATGAACAAGAGGTGCTGGACCTTGAAAAGAAGATTAATACGAAAGTAAAGCAATCGATGGAGCGTACGCAAAAAGAATATTACTTACGCGAACAAATGAAAGCTATTCAAACAGAGCTAGGGGATCGAGAAGGAAAAACTGGTGAAGTTGCGGAATTGCGTAAACAAATCGATGAAACAGGCATGCCTGATTCGACAAAAGAAGCGGCATTAAAAGAGCTTGATCGATATGAAAAATTGCCGAGTGCTAGCGCGGAAAGTGGTGTTATTCGCAATTACATTGACTGGTTAGTATCCTTACCTTGGACAAAGGCAACCGAGGATCGAATGAATATTACGCATGCTGAGGAAATTTTAAACCGCGATCATGATGGGTTAGATAAAGTAAAGGAACGTGTACTAGAATATTTAGCTGTGCGTCAGTTAAAAAATTCATTACGTGGTCCAATTCTTTGTTTAGCTGGCCCTCCAGGTGTAGGTAAAACTTCATTGGCACGTTCAATTGCAGAAAGTTTAGATCGCAAATTTATTCGAATTTCTTTAGGCGGCGTGCGCGATGAATCTGAAATTCGCGGACATCGTCGTACGTATGTTGGTGCTATGCCAGGTCGTATTATTCAAGGGATGAAAAAAGCAGGTACGATTAATCCGGTATTTTTACTTGATGAAATCGATAAAATGTCTAATGATTTCCGAGGAGACCCTGCAGCGGCAATGCTAGAAGTGTTGGACCCTGCGCAAAACAACACATTTAGCGACCATTACATTGAAGAACCATACGATTTATCTAACGTTTTATTCATTGCGACAGCCAATGATTTAAGTACAATCCCTGGGCCTTTGTTGGACCGTATGGAAGTTATCTCAATTGCTGGCTATACAGAAATTGAAAAGGCTCAAATTACAAAAAATCATTTGATACCAAAGCAATTAAAAGAACACGGCTTGAAGAAAACACAAGTTGTTATCAAAGATGAAGCGGTGCTGGATATCATCCGCTATTATACGCGTGAGGCGGGGGTTCGTGGCTTAGAGCGTCAAATCGCAACGCTATGCCGTAAAATCGCTAAAGTTATTGTGTCTGGGGAAAAGAAACGTGTTACTGTAAGTTCAAAATCGGTTATCGAATACCTTGGAAAACACCGTTTCCGCTATGGACAAGCAGAAGAGGAAAATCAGATTGGTGTGGCAACTGGGCTAGCGTATACAACCGTTGGTGGTGATACGTTGCAAATCGAGGTTTCTTTAACTCCTGGTAAAGGAAAAATACAGCTAACGGGGAAACTCGGAGATGTTATGAAGGAATCGGCACAAACTGCATTGTCCTATGTACGTACAAAAATAGAAGAACTTCATGTGGATTCGGAATATTTCGAGACACATGATATCCACATCCATGTACCAGAAGGCGCAGTACCAAAGGATGGCCCTTCAGCAGGTATTACGATGGCAACAGCAATAGTTTCTGCGATTTTACATCGCCCGATTCGTCGTGAAGTAGGCATGACAGGTGAAATTACATTACGTGGTCGCGTCCTACCAATTGGCGGTTTGAAAGAAAAAACATTAAGTGCACACCGAGCAGGCTTAACAACGATCATTTGTCCAAAAGATAATGAACGTGATATTGAAGATATTCCTGAAAGTGTACGCGAAAATTTAACATTTAAACTAGTGTCATCTGCTGATGAAGTATTAGCAATTGCACTAGACGGAGGTTTTTAAAGAAATGAAAGTCCATAATGTCGAAATGGTCATAAGTGCAGTAAGACCGGACCAATACCCAGAAGATGGACTGCCAGAATTTGCATTAGCAGGTCGCTCAAATGTTGGGAAATCATCTTTCATTAACAGAATGATTGGACGTAAAGCGTTAGCGCGTATTTCTTCTAAACCCGGGAAGACACAAACGCTAAATTTTTACAAAATCGAAGAACAACTGTTTTTCGTCGATGTTCCGGGATATGGTTATGCCAAAGTTTCAAAAACCGAGCGTGAAGCTTGGGGGAAAATGATTGAACGTTACATTACGGGCCGTGAAGAATTAAAAGCGGTCGTTCAAATTGTAGACTTACGTCATCCTCCAACTGCTGATGATCGTATGATGTATGATTTTTTAAAACATTACAGTATTCCTTGTATCGTTATTGCAACGAAGGCAGATAAAATTCCAAAAGGTAAGTGGGATAAGCATAAAAAAGTTGTCAAGGAAACATTAGATATGGATAAAAATGATCCGCTCATTGTGTTCTCTTCAGAAAAAGGCATCGGTTTTGAAGAAGCTTGGCAAACAATTGAAAATAAAATGTAAACTAAAAACATCTATTGCGTCTTATGTAGCACAGTAGATGTTTTTTTGTTTTTATGTGCAAGCATTTCGTCGTTATTATTTTTCATGAAAAGAGCTTTGACACTTTTAATTACTAGCATGAAAGTTATGGACAAATATAAGAAAATTGCTTGATGAACGCTAAAATTAGCCGATAAATGAAATAGGAGGTGGACTAGAATGGATATTGCAGCTTTATCTATCGCAATGAATCAATCAAATCTTATGCAAAATGTCTCTTTAGCTGTTACAAAGCAAGCGATGGAGATGCAACAGCAAAACACGGAACAGTTAGTTGAAATGTTAGATGCTCCACATCCAACAGCCGGACATACAATTGATATCCAAGTATGATGTTGGCAGGGTAGCTTGAAATTGGAAGCTACCTCTTCCTTTATGTCTATGGTAGATTCGAAAAAATAGAAAAACATGTGAAAATGTAACTTTTTGAATAAGAAAAACTACCAATAATACGATATACTATTGATAAATAACAATTTTATAAGGAGGCGGGAATTGTTGAAGAAGATTCCATACATATTGATCGTTCTATGTTTAATGGTATTTAGTTTACCATCATTACCAACTGTTCAGGCCGCACAGTTAGTAACAGGAACCTTCGTAGATGTAACTTATTCAGAATATACGAATGCAAGTGGGCAAGTAGAAAAACAGCTAAGTAAAATCACTTTAGAAAATGCGAGTGGTCGCCAAGTCACATACAATATTAGCAATAGTGCCCGCCTGTACATCAATAATACGGAAACAACGATTGAAGGTTTTAAACTAGGTATGAAAGTAGAAGCTGAAATCTCGCTACGTAGTGTAGTGGAACTTCGTGGTACTTCCAATACTACTGAGGAAACAACAACAGTCGCACAAAATCCTAAAACGATAGCTGGCGTAATCACAAGCATTGATCCTAATGGTATGTTCATTATGGTAAAGCCAGATGTCGGTAAAGAAACTACATATTATTTGAATAAGGATACAGCGTTTCAAAAAGCTTCCTCATCAGTTGATATTAGTGGACTGTATGTAGGAGATCGTGTAAAGCTTCATCTGAAAAATACAAGTACTTCGATTGTGACAAAAGTAGATATTAGTGAGACAGGAACATTAGTTGAAAATCTTTACAAAGGTGAAATACAATCGGTTAATATCAATGCGAACAAATTAACGGTTAAAAATCAAAATGCCTTTGTGAACTGGCAATTTGGTACAGCGTCAACAACTGCACTATCTACAATGAGTTTTTCTACAAAGGTTCCTATTTACGTTGGCAATACGAAAATAGAAAAAGGTCAGTTGAAAAATTATATTGGTAGTGAAGCATATTACGCGACAGTGAAGCAATTTGGTAAAGAGGTTATTGAGAAGATTGTTGTATTGAAAAATAATGAACGTACGTACTATGAGCCAATGATTGCAGTCGATACAGATTACCAATTATTAAAGCTGAAAAATGCGGGCACGCTGTACTTCCATGATGGATCAATTTTAATTCGCAATGGCCGTTTTGTTCAACCAACAGGATTATTAGCATATGGTACTGCGTTTGTTATTACTGACGGTACTGCTCGTGATCATTATGCACAAGTGGTGGATGTAACAAGCGATAGCTTTATGTCACCAAACTTAGCATCACATGAATTATATTATGGACGTTTAACTCAAGCGGATGGCTATTTAATTGAAATTGATGATGCAATGAAAATCGAATCAAATGTGTTCAAGAAAACAGATAAGACTGTACTATCTGTGAGTAATACGACAAAGGCAAAGGTTGATGATGGCAATAAAACATATAGTGTAATGCCAGATATTGAACTGTATTTATCAGAAGGGGATTACGGTTACTTCTATGTGAACAACGGGCATGTACAAGCTCTTCACATGTTAAATAATGCAAAACCAGTTGCTCCATTAATGCTAGTAGGTAAACTTCAGTCAGTAAAATCGACATATCCAGCTACTATTAATGTGAAAAGTGTGAGTCAATGGCAAAATGGTCGTTGGTATGAGGCAGGCCAAATGGTTGATATGAATATTGATCAAGCGACGCTTATTAAAGCAGGGAAAGTTATTCAACCATCTGATTTGAAACCTTCCGATCGTTTAGTCGTACTATCTGACCGCTTTGTAAAGGCACATTTCATTCTAGTAGATTAATAAGATGGAAGCTATCTCTCTATGTAGGGATAGCTTCATCTGTGCATATGCAAGGGAAGAAAGAGAGGGAAAAAAACAGATGCGAAAACATGTATTGAAAGTGCTGTTAGCGTTAATGATGGTGTTCGTTATGGGGATCAGCATACTAGCAGATGCTTCTGCCACATCGGTGGAAACAACTGGTGCGGTAAAAAATGAATATACATACGAAGAAGCCGTGTTCATTACTGGAACACCCATTATTTTTAAAGGGACGAGTAAAGATATTAAAATTACTCAAAAAGAATCCAAAGGGAAATTAACAGAAACGTATAATTTAAAGTTAACAGCAAGTAATGGCGCGACATTAACAAGAAATATAGCTTATGAATCAGATGTTGTTAACTATGCTACGATTGGGCAAAAGACATCGAATGGTGTTGTGAAAAAGTACTCTGAGAAAATTGTAGTCGGCAAAATAACGTATACATTAGCAGACTACCAGTTTTCACAAGGAACTGTAACAGATAACCGCGCAGCATCTGATTATTATTCAGGAAATGTTATTTCAAGAAAAACATATACATTTCAGACAGGCTCTGGTAAGAACGCAAAAACAAATACAGTAATAATAGAAACGGATAGTCGTCATGCAGGGTACGAAAATTTCTGGGGAGCAACTGAAACGCAAATTACTGAATCTGTTTATTCGTACAGTGATGGCACAACAAGCCATGTGAAAAATCGTCTATCAACAAGCAAATCACGCGTGCTCAATTATGAGGAAAATCCAGGCAGTTTAGCAAGCTTTGATGGAGGCTATGCGGTCGTTAGTGAAAAGGACGTAATTTCAGAATATACGTATGATTTAGCTTCTGGACAAAAAGGCAAAGTGGATTTAAATACAGAATTTACGCCGACAATCGAACGTCTTATTATTCCGAAATTCCGTGACTTGTCGAATCATTATGCAAAAGCTGCTATCGAAAAACTATACTCATTAGGGATTTATTCCGATACAAGTAATTTCTTTTCACCAAATACGCCGATGAAACGAATTGACTTTACTATCGCAATTGGTAAAGCAGTTGACCTGCGTGTAATGGAAGAAAAGAATACGAAAAAAACATCAACAAGTGTCTTTAAAGATGTTAAACGTACGATGAAAGATTATGCTTATATTGAATCGGCAGTTAACAAAGGCATTATTAAAGGTGTGACACCAGATTATTTCAAACCAGATAATGCGATTACACGTGCGCAAGCTGCCGCAATTTTTGTCCGTGCATTAGGGCTTGAAAACAAAGCGCCAGATCCTGGCTATGTTACAAAATTTAAAGATGATGCACAAATTCCTAACTATTCAAGAGATGGTATTTATATCGTCCATGAGCTTGGTCTTATGACAGGCGACCCTGTAACGGGCCGATTTAATCCAAACCAACCATTAACTCGTGCCCAAGCATCTGCTGTGCTTGAGCGATTCTTAAACTATTTAGAGAATGATTTAAAACAAAACTACCGAGATGATATATTATTCTTTAACTAATGAAAGGACTGAAAGGAATGCAATATGCGAAAAAGGCATTGCTATTATTGGCCTGTTTTGTACTAGCCTTTATGACTGTAACACCAATGGTCTCACTAGCTGCTACAACGATTCAAGATGTGCCGACAACTGATAGTAAATACAAAGCTATTTCTTGGGCAGTTGATAATGATTTATTAGCATTAAATGGTGCGAATAACTTTTTGCCAAACGAGCAAGTAACTGAGCGAGAGCTTGTCACAATGTTTGCAAAGCTTGATAAAAACTATGCGTTATCATATAACGAAAGTGTTGCCTATAATTTTTATAGTGATTTATATTTGCCATTCGAAGGTACACATGTAATGGCAAATCGTTCAAAAGCCATTACACGAGGTCACTTTGCACGTATATATGCTGCATTTAAAGGTTTAGATTTAGATGAACCACAGGCAGTACAATATTTATATACAAATGATATTTCAACTGGCAATACAGGCAAAAAAACATTTGCTGATTTTAATCCCTCTACGAAACTATCTCGTGGTGATGCAGCCGAGTTTTTATATCGTAGTGTACAAAACGGTTCCTTTGCTGTCCTAGGTTTGAAAAAATCTGCAGCAGGTCGTGATAATGATAAAGTAACTTTACCAGCAGGCTTTATGGGTTCGAATAGCGGAGAGTTTGAAGAACCGAAGGATAATGATAGTGATTTTACAGGTCCTGACTATGTCAATAATGCTCTGCAAAGTATTGAAGTTGAAAAACCAGATTTAATTGCAAACGGTGAGGATATGACGCCGATTACAGTATCTTTAAAGGCATGTAACGGTGACCCGATTGCTGATGATAAGTCCTATACGTTCCGTGTAACGTCTTCAGAGGGAGCTGATATTGTCAATTCAGCTGGTGAAGCTGTTCGCAACGTTCAATCGGACGGTTCAACTGTAACAGCGTTTGTTAAAGCGAAAAAGCTTACAAAATCAGTACGTGATACGATTAGTTTTGAACTTATTAACAACACAGACCCTAGCATGAAGTGTCTGGTTGGAGAAAAATTAAATGCACACGTGCGTTACGCACCACAGCCAGAATTACGCATTGACTTTAAAGTGTATGACCCAACGAATACAGATGACAATGGTACTATAACACCGCCTTATGTACAATATGAAAAGCCACCGGAGTTTTTCACTGAAAATGTAATTGATGTTTACGGTCCCGTGCCATTAAATCCTGATGCAGATGAAAAGCGTTTTAGTATTGGACAACAAACAAATGTTACCAATTCTCTAGGCGTTGTACAAAATATGTATTTACAATATGGTGGCGCCGATCCGAAGTATCCTGCTCTTGGATATGAGAATGCGATTTTACAATTTGAAAACTATAATATCTCTGTATATTTATTTGAAAAAATATTGAACGAGCGTTTAAAAGATTCTGTGACGACACCAGCGAAGACTGAGATTATGTATATGATTTCAGAGGATGGTCGTCCAATTTATCGAATCCAAGGAATCGATGATAATATTGCTTCACAAGTGGAAAATATCAATCCAGTAGGTACGATTATTCAGTTAATGAGTCCAAAATATATGCCAGAAGAAAAGAATTTAACATTAGAGCATTATGATAGTGTTATGAAAATTTATGCTATATTAACGGGCTTAAGTAATTATGAACGTACCGTATTATTAAAATACCAAGGCGGTAAATTACTAGGACAAGTAGAAGCTTATAAAAAACGTGTTGAGGCGTTAAAAGAAAGTGCAGATGCTGCGGCAAGACCATCTGGTAAGGACCGATATACACAAGTTATGGTAACGTTAGTTCGTCCAGGTGGAGAACCAATTACGGATTATCAAGGAACGGTAAAAATCAAATTTGATGGTGTAGAAAAAACGGCATCCTTTGTCACAAATACTTCGGATTATTTGAATAATACAGGTGGGCCAGGGACTGCAGTCGCTTACTTTGACTCGATTATTTATGGGAAATCTAAAATAGAAGCTACTCTTGTCAATAAAGTTGACCCACGTTATGCAACAATATTGAAGTCTATTACAGATAAAACGATTACAAAAGAAATTTTTACAAATCCTTACTTTAGTAAAAATGCTTGTAGTTTAGCAACTGAAGTCGCATATGTAGTTGATTACTCTTCTTCTATGAAACGTATCGACCAAACGAATTATCGCGGTACAAAAATGATGGAAGTAATCAATCAAATTCAGGCGAAAAATAATATTGTCATTGAAACGAACACAAGTGCAACTGTATTAGGTGAAGGCAGTACAGATAATGTCTTAAAGAAAGACCTGTATCGTACATCGACGGATAAGGGAGCTACAGATATTTTTACGGGTATAGAATTAGCTCTTACTAAATTCTCAAATGATACAAAAACTTCTAAATCCATTATTGTTGTATCTGATGGAAAAACAAGTAAATCAAAAATGACAAAAGTAATTAATGATGCGAAAAAGAAAGGCATCAAAATTTACACTGTAAGTATGGGTAAGAAAAACCAAATTAATGAGGCAATTCTGACACAAATGGCTACGGAAACAGGTGGCACATATTATCATGCAATTGATAGTTACCAGTTCCATCAGGTCGCTCAAAAAATAATTGATGCGATTCTATGTAAAACTGCGCCTTCAAGCTGTATCAACCCTGATGATTTATTTGAGGAAGCGACAGTATCCATCCGAAAAGGATATATTACGATGAATGCAAGAATTGATAGTAATTGTCCAAATGTTGCAAATGTCGTTGTTCGTTATTCCTCTGTCAGCGGTGATGTTCAATTTGATCTTAAAAAGCGCAGCGATAGTGTGTTTATGTTGACGAAAAATGTTCAAACTATGGTTGACTTTAAAGTCAATGGCGACATCGAGTTTTTAGCTTATGATAAAGACGGAAAAATAATTTCACAAAAAACTGTTAAAATTACAAATTCATAAAAGTGCTCAATGAGGAGCGATTCGACTGTAGACGACTAGATGCAAGTTTTAGTTTGTCTACAGTTTTTTCTATTGTGTAAAAGAGTTCAATGCCATTTTTAGAGAAAGCTATCTAGCAGACCATTCTATTTTTGAACTTTCCTTGACATAGAGAAACCAGCATTACTCGTATGCAGTTTTAAAATTTGATACAATACGTATAATTTGTTAAACTTAGTTTATAATAATTCTAAAGTAGAAAATGAATTATAGTTCTTCATGACATGTTCACAAATAATAGATGAACTATTGTCGAACTGTGCTATAATGAGATTTGTGAATTAGAACGTGTGAGGTGTTATTCATGCATACCATCGTAGTAGGCTTGAATTATAAATCAGCGCCAGTTGAAATTAGGGAAAAGCTATCTTTCGTAGAAAGCGAGTTACCGCAAGCAATGGAAGCGCTGCAAAAACAAAAAAGCATATTGGAAAATGTTATCGTTTCAACTTGTAATCGAACAGAAATATATGCAGTCGTCGATCAATTGCATACTGGACGTCACTTTGTGAAGCAATTTTTAGCAAATTGGTTCAACTTGCCTGTGGAGACTTTTTCTTCTTACTTAACAATTCGAGAAGAAGATGAGGCATTAGAACATTTATTTAAAGTTACAGCTGGAATTGATTCAATGGTGCTTGGTGAAACACAAATTTTAGGACAAGTGAAAAAAAGCTTCTTAAATGGACAAGAGATTGGGACGACAGGTACGGTCTACAATCAGTTATTTAAACAAGCAGTTACATTTGCGAAGCGAGCACATAGTGAAACAGCTATTGGGGAGAATGCGGTATCTGTTTCTTATGCAGCAGTAGAATTAGCAAAGAAAATTTTTGGATCTTTACAACGCAAGCACGTCGCTATTTTAGGGGCAGGTAAAATGGGTGAACTTGCTATCGAGAACTTGTATGGTAACGGCGTAGGAAAAGTGACGGTTATTAATCGTACTTTTGAAAAAGCTGAAAGTTTAGCAGCCAAGTTCCAAGGTGAAGCGAAGTCAATGAGGGAATTACAATGCTCACTACTTGAAGCGGATATTTTAATTACGTCCACAGGTGCGACAGATTTTGTCATTGATTATGAGCTCATGCAACTTGTTGAACGTTTGCGTAAAGGTAAACCACTGTTTATGGTCGATATTGCTGTACCCCGTGATATTGATCCACGTGTTGGTGATCTGCCAAACGTATTCTTATATGATATCGATGATTTACAAGGTATTGTTGAAGCTAACTTAGCAGAGCGCGAACGTGCGGCAGCGGAAATTACGCAAATGATTGATAAAGAAGTTGTTCAATTTAAAGATTGGTTTGCAACGCTTGGTGTCGTGCCAGTCATTTCAGCTTTACGTAAAAAAGCAAACCAAATTCAACAAGAAACAATGATCAGTATTGAAAATAAAATGCCAGAGTTAACGGATCGAGAACGTAAGATTTTAAGTAAGCATACAAAATCAATTATTAATCAATTGTTAAAAGAGCCAATTTTACAAGCTAAGGAAATGGCAAATTCACCAAAAGCAAATGAACAGTTACGTTTATTCCAACAAATTTTTGGCATAGAGGATGCTGTGGAAGATGAAGTGGATATGATGAGCAAGCAAGAGCTTGAGCGTAAAGAACGTTTACGATCATCGCAAACACCTACTGAACCAAAGTACTCTTTCTAAGATGTCTAGACATTCGAGCTCCACAATCGCTTGAGGCTCACGATTTGAGTCATGTAGCAAATTTTTGCTTTTTGCATGGTTTTGCTGACGTGTGCGAACTTGAAATTACATGAGGCGTTTTCGTATCTGTATGGTAAACTAAAGATACGAAAACGTCTTTTTTAGGCTGGGATACTGTTTATAGTAGCTTTAGCACTTTTTGAAATAAAGAAGGGATGTCCATTGGCTGATTTGACAATGACAAGGCTCTATGAAGTGATGATCGTCTTGTATGCGATCAGTCTAGTGTTTTACTTTACTGATTACTTTTATAAACAAGTACGTGCAAGGCGGATTGCTTTTTGGCTTGTTTCATTTGTATGGGTGATTCAAAGTGCCATTATTATACTAACTTTTATCGAAACAAAGCGTTTCCCGATTTTATCTTTATATGAAGGAATTCTGTTCTATTCTTGGTTGTTAGTAACATTATCGATTATTCTCCATTGTATAGCGAGAGTCGATTTACCAGTATTTATTATCAATATATTAGGATTTTTATTTGCTAGTATTTTTACATTTATGCCGAAAAGGCCAACAGGAGCAGTAGGGGATACATTAATTTCGGAAATGCTCTTTATCCATATTTCATTTGCGATATTATCGTATGCTGCTTTCACGTTAACTTTTGTATTTGCGATATTATATTTAGTTTTATATCGCTTATTAAAAAAGAAAAAATGGTCACAATTATGGACACGTTTGCCATCATTACAGCAAACGAGCAATTGGATGAACGTATCATTTTTTATAGGGATTCCAATGTTATTCATAAGTTTAATATTAGGCTTTGAATGGGCATTATTAAGATTAGAGAGTTTATCTATCTTTGATGCGAAGATAATAGGGTCCTTTATCATTTTAGTATTATATTGTTGTATTTTATATGTGAATCGTAAAAGTAAGCTGACGGGCACTAATTATGCGTGGGTTCATATTTATGCTTATTTATTAGTTGTCGTAAATTTCTTTTTAGGAAGTAGCTTATCTCGATTCCATTTATGGTATTAGAAGAAAGGTTGGAGACTGTTGAGAAAAATTATTGTAGGTTCTAGGAGAAGTAAATTAGCATTAACGCAAACAAATTGGTTTATCAATGAGCTAAAGGCAGCAGGTGTGCCGTTTGAATTTGAAGTAAAAGAAATTGTTACTAAAGGCGATCAAATTTTAGATGTTCAACTTTCTAAAGTTGGTGGTAAAGGACTTTTTGTAAAAGAAATTGAACAGGCGCTTTTTGACAAGGAAATTGATTTTGCGGTTCATTCGATGAAAGATATGCCTGCCGTACTACCAGAAGGTTTAGTAATTGGTTGTATTCCACCTCGTGAGGATGCGCGCGATGCATTTATTTCTAAAGGTCATGTGAAATTAGCAGATCTTCCTGCAGGAGCAGTAGTGGGGACAAGCTCTCTTCGACGAAGTGCTCAACTCTTAACATTACGTCCTGATATTGAAATTAAATGGATTCGCGGAAATGTCGATACACGTTTAGCAAAACTTGAAACAGACGAATATGATGCGATTATTTTAGCGGCCGCAGGTTTAAAGAGATTGGGTTGGAGCGATGATGTCGTAACAGAGTTTTTATCAGTGGAAGACTGTCTTCCAGCTGTAGCACAAGGGTCTTTAGGGATTGAATGTCGACAAGACGATGCTGAATTATTAGCTGAACTAGCAAAATTAACTGACAGTGCTACATGGAAAGAAGCACATGCAGAGCGTGCTTTCTTAGCTGCTATGGATGGTGGTTGCCAAGTGCCTATCGCAGGTTATGCCAAGTATAATGGGGAAGAAATTACACTAACAGGGTTAGTTGCCGCACCAGATGCCGCAGTTATTTATAAAGAGACGGTAGTAGGTACTGATGCCGAAGCAATTGGTAATGAACTAGCTGACATGTTAACGAAACAAGGTGCCTATGATTTAATTCAACGTGTTAAGGCAGAGCAAGATGCTAAATAATTTACCTTTGCAGGGTAAAACAATTATTTTAACTGGAACGTCTAAAACAGCAACAGTTGGAGACGATATTTCCGCTTTAGGTGGTCAGGCAGTTTTTGCCCCATTGATAGAAACTTGCGAAATTATTGATCCAAAAGATGATGCGCAATTAGCATTTGCACGTCAATTTAACTGGCTAATCTTTACGAGTCAAAATGCGGTAGATGCTTTTGCTAGTAAGATGAATCGTTGTCATTTAAGTGCAAGCCATTTTCAAGGGGAAATTGCATCGATTGGAACGAAAACGACTGCGGCATTAGAAAAGTTAGGCTTTCAAGTTAGCTTTATGCCTTCAATATTTAGTGCCGATGTCTTTGTTAAAGAGTTTCCTATTGTTGCAGGGCACAATCCAACATGTTTATTTATTCGTGGGGAAAAAGCGAAAACAACATTAAAGGATGGGCTGCCCTTCAAATTAAATGAATGGACGGTTTATGAAACGATTGAGCGCCACGACCAAAAACAAGTAATTATCGATTGTATCCAGCAACATTCAGATGTTACTGTCATTTTTGCAAGTCCTTCGGCTGTAGATGTCTATGCAAAGGATATAGCTACAGTCGTTGGATGGAAAGCGGTACGTGTGGCGGCAATCGGGCACATTACAGAAGCAGCTATTGTAAACCACGGTGCTACTGTAGACATTATGCCGAGTATTTATACAATGCAAGCAGTCATCGAGGAATTAACGAAAGTAGAGGAAAGAACATGACAAATTTACAATTTCAAAGACATCGTCGTTTACGCGCAAATGCAATGATACGATCTATGGTAAAAGAAACTTACTTACACAAAGAGGACTTAATTTATCCTATTTTCGTGATAGAAGGCGAAGATATTAAAAATGAAGTTCAGTCAATGCCAGGTGTTTTTCAATTTTCATTAGATAATCTAGGTGCTGAAGTAGATGAAGTGGTTGCTTTAGGTATCCCAGCTGTTATTTTATTTGGTTTACCAGCAGAAAAAGATGAAGTGGGGACAGGTGCTTTCCACGATCATGGAATTGTTCAAGAAGCGACACGCCTTATTAAAGAGCGTCACCCAGAGCTGTTAGTGATTGCTGATACATGTCTGTGTGAGTTTACAGACCATGGTCATTGTGGCTTGATTGAGGGCGATCAAATTTTAAATGACGCTTCTTTAGATGTTTTAGCACGTACTGCTGTTTCACAAGCAAAAGCAGGTGCAGATATTATTGCACCGTCAAATATGATGGATGGTTTTGTTGCTGCAATACGTACTGGTCTTGACGCAGCGGGCTTTGAAAATGTACCAATTATGTCCTATGCCGTAAAATATGCATCAAGCTATTACGGTCCTTTCCGTGATGCGGCTGATGGAGCACCACAATTTGGTGATCGTAAATCATACCAAATGGACCCATCCAATCGTATGGAAGCTTTCCGTGAAGCAGAATCTGATATTGAAGAAGGTGCGGATTTCTTAATCGTGAAGCCTGCCCTAAGCTATTTAGATATTATTCGAGATATGAAAAATAACTATACATTACCGATTGTTGCGTATAACGTTTCTGGTGAATATGCAATGATTAAAGCTGCAGCTATCAATGGTTGGATTGAAGAGAAAAAAGTAGTGCTTGAAACATTGTTAGGTATGAAACGAGCAGGCTCGGATCTAATTATCACTTATCATGCTAAAGATGTAGCACGTTGGTTGGAGGAGAAATAATGGCGCGTTCTTACGAAAAATCAAAACAAGCATATGCAGAAGCTATCAACTTAATGCCGGGTGGGGTTAGTAGTCCCGTACGTGCATTTAAATCAGTAAATATGGATCCTATATTTATGGAATCTGGTCATGGTGCAATAATTACAGACATCGATGGCAATGAATATATTGACTATGTACTATCATGGGGCCCTTTAATTTTAGGGCATACTCATCCGGAAGTTGTAAAAGCCATTGCTGAAACTGCAGCGAAAGGTTCTTCTTTTGGAGCTCCTAGTTATACAGAAAATCGTTTAGCTAAGCTAGTATTAGAACGTTTACCTGGCATGGAGATGATTCGCTTTGTATCATCAGGGACAGAAGCAACAATGTCTGCATTACGTGTAGCACGTGGTGTAACAGGTCGTGATAAAATTTTGAAATTTGAAGGCTCTTACCATGGTCATGGTGATTCATTATTGATAAAAGCTGGTTCAGGTGTGGCGACATTAGGCCTACCTGATAGCCCTGGTGTACCTGCGGATATTGCGCGTAATACATTAACGGTGGCTTACAATGATTTAGAAGGTGCTAAACAAGTATTTGAAAAATTTGGTGCAGAGCTTGCGGCAGTAATTGTTGAGCCAGTGGCAGGGAATATGGGCGTTGTCCCACCACAGCCAGGTTTCCTAGAAGGCTTACGTGAATTAACAACAAAGCATGGTGCGCTGCTAATCTTTGATGAGGTTATGACAGGCTTCCGCGTTGACTATGGCTGTGCGCAAGGTTACTTTGCTGTAACACCAGATATGACAACGCTAGGGAAAGTAATTGGTGGCGGTCTACCTGTAGGTGCTTTCGCGGGTAAGAAGGAAGTTATGGAGCAAGTAGCACCGGCTGGTCCAATTTATCAAGCTGGTACATTATCAGGTAATCCATTAGCAATGACAGCAGGCTATGAAACGTTATCCCGACTTGATGAAAACTCCTATGAGTATTTCAAAAAGTTAGGAGACCAACTAGAAGCAGGATTTAGAGCTGCAGCTACAAAGTACAATATTCCACATACGGTGAATCGCGCTGGCTCGATGATTGGTTTCTTCTTTACAAATGAAGATGTAATCGATTTTGCTTCAGCGAAAACGTCTGATTTACAATTATTTGCGGAATACTTCCGTTTAATGGCAGAAGAAGGTATTTTCTTACCGCCTTCCCAATTTGAAGGATTGTTTATTTCTACTGCACATACAGAGGAACATATCGCGAAAACGGTCGATGCTTTCCATAAAGTGTTTGCCCAATTAGCAAAATAAGTTATCTAAAGCCATCCATTGGGGTGGCTTTTTTTTGTCAAAATTAAAACTTTCAGCATAGCCAAATAGTGGGCGTTTTAGTTTATAATAGAGCTATTCAGAAAAGAAAGTAGTGGTTTTAAAATGGCAACAGGCACACATACAGTAGAAGTACCCGTAGCAATTGAACATGTTTGGGAATTCGTTAGTGACATGGAAAAATGGGCAAAGCTTGTCCCAGGTTATAATGCACATACGATGATAGATGATAAACACTCTACGTGGACATTTAAAGGTAATGTTGGTGTACTGAAAAAAACGGTAGAAGTAGAGATTACAATTTTAGAGTGGGCAGCACCTTCAAAGGTAACTTTTGAATTAAAAGGCCTATCAGATAATTTTACAGGAAATGGCTATTTCTTAGCTGAAAGCATTGATGCAAACAATACAAAAATGACAGGCTTTTTAGAAGTTACAGCAGGAGGCTTAGCTGGTCCTGTATTAAATCCAATCTTCAAGCCAATCGTTCCAAAAGCTACACAAATGTTGACAGATCGCGTAGCAAATAAAATTAAAATGGTAAACGTTTAAGCGTAAAAGCATGCCTGATTTTTATTCAGGCATGCTTTTTTTATGGTAAAAATCTTGTAACCATCGTTGTCTAGCATACATTTCGATTGCAATTCATATGATGCTAAGGGAGGGATTATTATCGAACAGAAAACTTGGAATATGCGTGAAACATTTTGTTTTCCGGGATATGGTTGCCCAACAGAAATTGCGGCTGTGCAGATAAAGCCACAATGGCAATCGATGCAATTAGAAGACTCGTTAAGATTAAATGGTATTTATCATATCACAGCGCATGTACGCTTTGATTTTCAAGACATGCAAACATTCATGGATGCCGAAGATTTAATCAGTATTGATGCACTCGATATTCAAGGAGATACTGGCTATTTTGAATATGCAGTCCCATTAAATGTTGATTTACCAAAAGAGGCAGCGATTGAGGACTTAATGGTGAAAGACATTCGTCCAATACTGTCCAATCAAATGTGTCAACTTGAATGGACAGTGACGAGTACATTTCGTAGTGAAGCATTACCAATGCCAGCAGTAGAAAAAATCGATGCTGTTGAGGAACAGGTTGTTGTAGCCAAGACGCAACTTCCAATAGAGGAGTCTACGTTTATTGAGCAAACTGTCCAAGTAATGAAACCGACACCTGTAGAAGCATCAGCCAAAGCTAAACAATCGGTACCGGCGGAACAAAAAATTGTGCTTAGAGAATCTTCCAGTCACTCTGCTGTGCGCGAATCAAGTTCCTGGAATGAAGTAGAAACAATGATTTGGGATTTAACAGAAGACTATACTCCGCTCAAAGTTCGTGTATCAAATGATATCTTTTAAAAGTAAATAGCATAGAAGTAGTAAAAGTAATAAGATGATAAGATCGCCAGAAGTTGGGATGATGATAACACGGATAAACTGAAAACCACAAATCGGTACAATAATTGTTCTACAATAAAATCGGAATTGTCGTAGCCAAGGTGGTAAAAGCCAAGGGTTATACTTACGTCGTCGCATATGAATAGTCACTTCCTTTTCTATTTACTTTTTAAGACTAGCTGAAATTAACTAAATCACTTGAAAAAATAGATGAATTTGCGGTACAATGTGGAAAGCTGAATATGGATGCTATGACAGGGAAGAGTAAATTATTTGTGCATTTATAGAGAGGAAACGGTAGCTGAAAAGTTTCTATTTGTACGTAATCGAACGTAGCCCTCGAGCAGCTTTAGTGAACTAATAGTAGTTAAAGCCGGTTAAACACCGTTAACGAATTGAGAGCCAGCTGTAATAAGCTTAAGACATCCAGCATGAATCCTTACTTCTAATGTATAAGGGCATTTAAAGTGCACTAATATGAGAAATAGTGATGTGCGAGAGTGCTTATCTTACTCTGCTGGAATTAAAGGTGGTACCGCGAACTTAAACTCCTTCGTCCTTTTGTTGACGATAGGAGTTTTTTTATTTGCTAAAAAGATGTATGCATTTTATTAGCGAATAATCCAAAGGCATTTGTCACTGATTTATTTGGTGTGAATACACTGGTAAATCAAGACGAGTAATGATGAAGCTTGCCTAAGCGCATAAATGTCAAAAATTATTTCACAACAGGAGGAGTCAATATGACAGAAAACATTTCAATGCCGACGAAATACGATCCGCAGTCTATTGAAACGGGTCGCTATGAATGGTGGCTACAAGGTAAATTTTTCGAAGCACAACCTGAAAGCGGGAAGGAACCCTATTCAATCGTCATTCCACCACCGAACGTAACAGGAAAATTGCATCTTGGTCATGCATGGGATACAACATTACAAGATATTTTAATTCGTATGAAGCGTATGCAAGGTTATGATGCACTTTGGTTACCAGGAATGGACCATGCAGGTATTGCTACACAAGCAAAAGTAGAAGCAAAACTACGTGAAGATAATATTACACGTTATGATTTGGGACGTGAAAAATTCCTAGAAAAAACTTGGGAATGGAAAGAGGAGTACGCTGGGCATATTCGCGCGCAATGGGCGAAGCTTGGCCTTGCATTAGACTACTCTCGTGAACGTTTTACACTCGATAAAGGTTTATCGGATGCCGTTAAAACGGTTTTCGTGCAATTATATGAAAAAGGCTTAATTTATCGTGGGGAGCGTATCATTAACTGGGACCCAGCAGCAAAAACAGCCTTATCGGATATTGAAGTTATCTATCAGGATGTACAAGGTGCATTCTATCATATGAAGTACCCATTAGCAGATGGTTCTGGCTATGTGGAAGTTGCAACGACACGTCCTGAAACAATGCTTGGGGACTCTGGTGTAGCAGTTCACCCGAAAGATGAGCGTTACCAACATTTAATCGGTAAAACGGTTATTTTACCAATCGTGGGCCGAGAAATTCCTATCGTAGCAGATGATTACGTTGATATGGAATTCGGTACAGGTGTAGTAAAAATGACACCAGCTCATGACCCGAACGACTTTGAAGTTGGTAATCGTCATAACTTAGAACGTATTCTGGTAATGAACGAAGATGGCACAATGAATGAACTTGCGGGTAAATACAATGGTATGGATCGTTTTGAATGCCGTAAGCAAATTGTTGCCGATTTACAAGAAGCAGGTGTCCTAATCAATATTGAAGAGCATATGCACTCTGTAGGACATTCTGAACGTTCTGGTGCAGTTGTAGAACCTTATCTTTCCGCACAATGGTTCGTTAAAATGCAACCACTTGCAGATGCCTCTTTAGAACTGCAAAAAGACGAGGAAGGTAAAGTTCACTTCGTTCCATCACGTTTTGAAAACACATATTCTCGTTGGATGGAAAATATCCGTGACTGGTGTATCTCTCGCCAATTATGGTGGGGACACCAAATTCCTGCATGGTATCACAATGAAACAGGTGAAATTTACGTAGGTAAAGAAGCGCCTGCAGACGCAGAAAATTGGACACAGGATGAAGATGTGTTAGATACATGGTTCTCATCAGCACTATGGCCATTTTCTACAATGGGTTGGCCTGACGAGGCAAATGAAGAATATCAACGTTACTATCCAACAAGTACGCTTGTAACAGGATACGATATTATTTTCTTCTGGGTATCTCGTATGATTTTCCAAGGTATTGAATTTACTGGACAACGCCCATTCAAAGATGTATTAATCCACGGATTGGTACGTGATGGCGAAGGACGTAAGATGAGTAAATCACTTGGTAATGGTGTGGACCCAATGGATGTTATTGAGAAATACGGAGCGGATTCACTGCGTTATTTCTTAGCAACAGGTTCATCTCCAGGCCAAGATTTACGATATACAACGGAAAAAGTAGAATCTGTTTGGAACTTTGCTAATAAAATTTGGAATGCTTCCCGTTTCGCACTTATGAACATGGATGGAATGACATATGATGAAATCGACTTAACTGGTGAAAAATCAGTAGCCGATAAATGGATTTTAACGCGCTTGAATGAAACAATTGAACGTGTGACTTCATTAGCAGAACGTTATGAGTTTGGTGAAGTAGGTCGTGAACTATATAATTTCATTTGGGATGATTTCTGTTCTTGGTATATTGAAATGGCGAAACTACCGCTGAATGGTGAAGATGAGGCTGCTAAGAAAACAACTCGATCTATACTAGCTTACGTATTAGACCAAACAATGCGTCTATTACATCCGTTTATGCCATTCATCACAGAAGAAATTTGGCAACATTTACCTCATGAAGGTGAGTCAATTACAGTGGCAGCATGGCCTACTGTGCGTACGGATCTTCACTTTGCTGAAGAAGCAGACAATATGAAGCTCCTTATGGATATTATACGTTCGGTGCGTAATATTCGTGCGGAAGTTAACACACCTATGAGCAAAAAAGTACCGTTGTTCATTTCTGCTAAAGATAGTGCAACAGTTGCTACTCTTGAAGCGAATAAAGCCTACTTAGAAAAATTCTGTAATCCTGAGCCGTTAACAATTGGTGAAGGCTTAGAGGCTCCGAGTCAATCAATGACGGCAGTAGTAACGGGAGCAGAGCTATTCTTACCGCTTGTAGGTCTTATCAATCTAGAAGAAGAAATCGCTCGTCTAGAAAAAGAACTAGAAAAGTGGGCGAAAGAAGTGAAGCTTGTCACTGGTAAGCTGTCCAATGAAAAATTTGTTTCAAAGGCTCCAGAAGCATTAGTAAATGCTGAACGCGAAAAATTAGCGGATTATGAAGAGAAACATGCAGTAGTATTAAAACGTTTAGAAGAATTAAAAAACATGTAATAGCATAGTGATTTGAAGAAACAGCAGATGGCGAAATAGTCATTTGCTGTTTTTCTTTTTATGCATCAAAAGTTATGTATTGAGTTAGGAAAAAATATATAGTATTATCTATTTTAGTTAGTATAATAGATAAAGGCAAACTATCCGAAAGGGTAGGACGCAAAGCCTAGGGTCTAAGGTGAAGAGAAATGAGTATTTTTCAAACTATGATCGCCTGGTTACCATTAAATGAAATTTTTATTTAATTTTATGGCCATTCTATGTTGAGTAGAATGGTCTTTTACTTTGAATGCAAGAATAACGGAGGTTTATTATGTCAGGAAATATTGGAACAATTGTAGTGAAAGTAAACAAAGCTTGTGATGATTTAGATTTTGTGAGCGCTAGGGGAATTATAGAAGCAAATCTTTTAAAGTTATCGGAGGCTAAATATTATCGACTATTAAATGCAAGTGGACGGGTTCTTATTAAACATATTTTAGCGGATAATAAGGGACAAAAAGATACGAAGATTTCATTAACACGTACAGATTTACTAGTGATAAATAAGATTAATGAGTATTGTTCAAATTTTGATATTTCGATGCTGAAAAGAACATTAAAAAATTCGTTAGAACTAGTGCAAAGATCGGATGTTATGCCACTCTTAAATAATGATGCAAAAATAATTTTAGATGATATGGGAGCGCTATTAGGCATCCATCAATTACAATAATTTGTTGTTTATTTGAAAAAAATTAGTTAAAAACACACAAATGATCACTCCTACAGTGGTTTTCTGTGTGTTTTTAAATTTGTATCAGAATTGTTTGTGTGCCAGTCACCCTTTATACTGTAGTGAAAGGGAGTGTTTCTTTTGTTTACTACGATAAAAGCATGTACAGATTTTATTTTTACATTAAAGGCGATTGATCATAAACGTGAACCTTTAGTCATGATGCGTGAAGTATTGGCGCGTTTAGGGGACCCGCATAACAAGTTGCGCGCTATCCATTTAGCAGGTTCCAATGGCAAGGGGTCCACCGTAAATGTACTGAGAGAAATGCTAGAGAATGCAGGATATCGGGTTGGTGCTTTTACTTCACCACATTTAACACGTGTCAATGAACGTATGACCATCAATGGAAAACAAATTCCGGACGAGCAATTTTTACAGTATATGAATAACGTAGCTTCAATCATTGAGGCAAATTATAATGGGGACTATCCAAGCTTTTTTGAGGTCGTCACACTTATTATGTTCCAATATTTCGCACATGAAGAAGTGGATTTTGCGTTAATTGAAACTGGGCTCGGTGGAAGACTTGATGCGACCAATGTCATAACACCACTTGTATCCATTATTACAACGATTTCTTTAGAGCATACGGCCTTTTTAGGCGATACATATGCGAAGATTGCTTTTGAGAAGGCAGGTATTATTAAAGAAGGTGTACCCGTAGTGGTTGGTGTTAAAAATAAAGAAGCACTTGCTACGATTCAAAAGGTTGCACATGAACGTCATGCTAGGTGTCTTGTTCTAGGGCATGATTTTAACGTGATTGCACAGGAGCAGGAGATGGGCATGCAATCATTTCATTATCACAATGCGCATCTTGACCTCACAGATATTCAATTAAAAATGGCAGGGGCGCATCAAATCGCTAATGCGAGTCTGGCTATCACAACGATGGATTTATTACGTGAAAAAGGGCTTATTCATTTATCCGAAGAGTCAATGCGCCAAGCGCTACAACACGCACAGTGGGCAGGTCGCTTTGAACAGTTCCCTAATAATATTGTATTAGATGGTGCTCATAACTCAGAAGGAACTGCCGCATTGATTCGAACATTACAGAAGGTCTATCCAAATCAACGCTATCGATTTATTTATGCAGCTCTTTCTGATAAAGACCATGCCAATAGTATTGCGTTAATGGATGCAGTAGCAACTTCTATATCTTTTACACAAATTGGACTACCCAATGCCATGCCAGCTGAACAGTTAGCGATGTTATCAACGCATCAAGACAAACGATATAACAAAAATTGGAAATATATAGTAAGTGAAGTCATACAACATAAGGACCAACAAGATATTGTTGTGATTACAGGTTCGCTGTATTTTATAGCTGAAGTTCGCCAATGGATACAGGAGGGAGCACAATGATTCCTCAGTTCGATGATTATAAGAAAAAATGGGCTTTAACTAGTGATGATGTAATTAAGCCAGGGCTTACAGCGATTGAAGAAGCATTGGCACTTGTAGGGAATCCTGAAAGAACATTGCAAATTGTGCACCTTGCAGGCACGAATGGCAAAGGCTCAACATTAACATTTTTAGAGTCAATTGCGCAGGAACATGGCTTAAAAGTAGGCAAGTTCATGTCTCCATGCATTTTGAATGTGCATGACCAAATTCAAGTAATGCAACAACCTATTTCAGCACTAGAGATGGATCGCGTTTTTCATCAAATGAAGAATGCGGGGCTTAGCGGTAAACTAACGGATTTCGAACTTTTAACTGTCGCAGCGTTTTTGCATTTTGTCCATTGTGATGTCGATATTGCATTAATCGAAGCGGGTATGGGGGGCTTACTAGATAGTACGAATGTAGTGCAACCTATTGTCTCGATTATTCCGAGTATAGCGCTAGAGCATACAAAATTTTTAGGTCCAACTATTGAAAGCATTGCACAGCATAAAGCAGGGATTATTAAACAGCATCGACCAGTTGTAATCGGGGATTTACCTTGTGAAGCAAAGAACATTATTGAGAGAGAAGCTAATGCAAAGCAAGCACCTGTTCTAGAGCTGAACAATCAATTCCATATTGTGCGGATGCATGACTATGAGAACTATAAAAATGAGACTATGGACTTACATATCACAAATCTTACACGTCATATGAAAGGACCTCATCAAGCGAATAATATGGCATTAGCCATTACGGCATTTTTAGAAGTTGCGACTGCGCTAAATGTAGCAATCAACGTGGCAAGTATACGCCAAGGTATTGAAATGGCAAGCATTTTAGGACGATTTGAAGAGGTGTTGCCATATATTATTTTTGACGGTGCGCATAATCCAGCTAGTGCAGAAAAATTGGTAGAAACGGTTCGCCAAGCGTTTCCTAATGAGTCTATTACCTTTGTTGTCGGCATATTAGGTGATAAGGATGTAAAAGGAGTTTTGCAGTACTTAGAGCAAATTAGTGAGACATTTTATTTTGTTGATTTTGATAATCCGCGTGCGATGTCAGCACAAGATATGTTGGCATTATGTCATGCCCCGCAAAAAGCAATTTTGCAAAATACAATTCCATTTTTACAACAGCAATCAGAGAAGAAGTGTAGAACAATCGTAACCGGCTCTTTATATTTATTAACAGAAGTGCGCGGTAGCTTGCTTGACGGAAGCGGACATAGGTAGTGACAACTGTTTTTCCACTCCTGCGTGCGATTTAGATAGGGGATTGCTAGAAGGATAAGGATAGTTACTTGAGCAACGGCTTGTCAATTGCTTTCAGTATGTTACAAAATCGCCATGCAAATTATAGGTTTCATTAGAAAGGTAAAGTCAACTCAATAATGGGTTGACTTTTTTATTTTTTTATCACTTATGTAAGTTCATGCCAACAATCACACTCTAGTGAGGCGTAGGCAAACACTTTATATAACAAGGTAAAAAATATAATGTGGAACCTCACCAATTTCTATTAATGGTAATGCATTAAATTAGCATTTAAGCATACTCTCTAACATATACTTATATGAAATAACAGCTGATAACAGTGTCGTCTTTTTTTATGTTCGTTTTGATAGTTGAAGGAAGAGGTGATGAAGGTATGAAAATAGTTAGTCATGTAGTGAGAAAACAAGTAGTGCGTGCAATGCTAATTGGTGGTATTGTCGGGCTTTTTGGTGTTGCAGTTTTTTTAGGCGTTCTCCAAGCTAGTACCCAATTTTCTTTAAAAAAGGAAAGTGAAGTAGCGAAAAACGAAACTGAAACAGAGGCAGACTCCGCAACAATTCCGACAACAGGCGGTACTGCAAACTCAACTATGTTTTTTGCAAGTCAAGCGGGCGTATTTTCTAATTATGCAAGTGCAAGTACATTTGTCTCTGAACATCCGTCATTGCAAGAAAGTGCAATTGTAGAAGTAGAGGGCAAGTTTTATGTATGGACAAGTATAGTGAACGAAGAAAGTGAGTTAGTGTTTTTAAAGGACCCACCAACATTTAAAAAAGTGTTTAGTGTTAGTGGTGAAAGTTGCAAGGAGGCGACAATTGCTGAAGTGATAAAAGTATTAGCTGATAAAAATACGACAAAATTAAATTTTAAAGAGGCAACGAAGGATTCCACTCTTCCTGCTGATTGGCAAAGTATTGGCAAGGCAGCAACCTCTATTTCTAGTGATTTAAATATCGTGCGTCTCCAAATATTTGCACATTATAAGTCCAAAAATGCTTGTCTTCAAACGAAATTCTAAGTCGAATAGTTAGCTATATGAGTGTTATCTTGATTTTTTGAAAATTTTCAAAAACCGTATTCTCCGTTATGATAGAGAGAAGGAGGAATGGTGAAATCATGTTTGAAACAAATCATAAATTAGTACTTGCTTCTGCATCACCACGACGAAAGGAACTGCTTGCTATGTTGGACCTTCCGTTTGATATTGTAACAAGTGATGTAGAAGAGACAAGTGTAAAAGCAACAACTATGCAGGATTATGTAACAGGTGTGGCACTGCTAAAAACACGAGATGTAGCTAAGAAAGTGCCAGCAGCAACGATTATTGGCGCCGATACAATCGTCGTTTTTAACAATGCGTTACTGCATAAGCCAAAAACACGGGAGGAAGCTATTTCACACTTATCTCGGTTATCAGGCAAGCGTCATACGGTGATGACAGCAGTTGCCATCATTGAGCCGAATGGTATAGAAACAACATTTGTAGAAGAAACAGCAGTTATATTCCATACTTTATCACAGGAGCTTATAGAAGCTTATGTAGCATCTGGAGACCCTTATGATAAGGCGGGCGGTTATGGTATTCAAACAGCGGGAACCCTTTTAGTTAAACGAATTGAAGGAGATTATAACAATGTTGTCGGCTTACCACTTGCAGCGTTGTTTGCGCAATTGATAGCGAAGCATATTATTCAATTTGCGAAGGAGTGAAGCTATTGCCAACAGATGTTTTACCAAAAACGATGATTCGTGACGTCAATATGGCAGATCGACCACGTGAAAGACTACTTCGTCAAGGTGCAATGAGCTTATCGAATCAGGAGCTATTAGCTATTTTACTAAGGACAGGTACGAAGGAAGAATCAGTTCTTGCACTTGCGAATCGTGTATTAAGTACATTTGAACGTTTACACCATTTAAAACATGCAACTATTGAAGAAATGATTGCCATTAAAGGGATAGGGGAGGTAAAGGCAATTCAAATTTTAGCTGCTATAGAGCTTGGCCGGCGCTTGTCTCAAAAGCAAAATGATGACAAGTTTACCGTTCGTTCTCCGCAAGATGCCGCAGCATACCTTATGCCAGATATGACCTCTCTAAGTCAAGAACATTTTGTCGTCCTTTTCCTTAATGTCAAAAATCAAATTATGCATAAGCAAACGATATTTATCGGGAGCCTAAATGCTTCTATTGTGCATCCGAGAGAAATCTTCCGTGAGGCTGTCAAGCGCTCTGCCGCTTCTATTATTTGTGCGCATAATCATCCAAGCGGTATACCTACCCCAAGTCCAGAAGATATTGAGGTAACGAAACGAATTCAGGAGGCTGGCTATATTATTGGCATTGAATTACTGGATCACATCATCATCGGCGACCATCAATTTATTAGCTTAAAAGAAAAAGGTTATTTTTAGTTTTAATAAAGTAAAGGCTTTCCTACATACGTTTGTGCATTGAAATGTTGTTGAATGAAGGAATGGGCATGTCAACTCCTACGCGAAGTGAAGGCAAGGGCGTTAACATTCTCCATAAGCGTGTGCAATAGGTAACAGGACAGGTACGAAGAGGAAGTGCAACGAACCTAAGAAAGCGCTTGACGCGGCTTGTTGGTTTTTTCATTCAGATACATCATAATGCGCATTGAAGTTATTTGGACAAGCTTAAGCTCTGCATATATTTGCAGAGCTTTTTAGATTTCTGCAGAAGGTCTCAAAGTCTTTAAGTGGTTGTAAATACTTCCAAAGAAGATATCAGTTTTTAAAAGATAAAATTTTTATAGTATAATCTAGAAGTAGTATAGTTGTAGCAAATTTAAAAGTGGGTTAACTCAAAACGAACCTTTTTAATTGGATGACGTTATTGTATTCATAGAAATATCTATAGCATTCACAAAAATTGGTAGCCTATAATGCGTTGTCTTACATGAAAAAAAATAATATGCTAATCTATACGTACTATTTTTAGTTTACGAGGGAATTAAAATAGTAAGTTTTCTGCAAGAAGCGGTATGTGGCACTACAAATTCTTGCATTTATCCGTTATAATGAACGGTATGATTTTATGTCAACGATAGTATGGCTTAAATAGAAAGGGAGTACACAATTTGTTTGGATTAGGTAGTAAAGATGTCGGGATTGACCTTGGCACAGCGAATACATTAGTTTTTATTAAAGGGAAGGGCATCGTTTTACGCGAACCTTCTGTAGTAGCAAAGAATACAAAAACAGGAGATATCGTTGCAGTTGGTAATGATGCAAAAAATATGATTGGCCGTACACCTGGATCTATCGTGGCGATTCGTCCGATGAAAGATGGCGTTATTGCTGATTTTGATATTACAACAGCGATGATTGAATATTACTTAAAAGAAGCTTGTAAAAATTCTGGCGGTAATTGGAAAAAACCGAATGTAATGATTTGTGTGCCATATGGTATTACATCGGTTGAGCAACGCGCAGTTATCGATGCCTCTCGCCAAGCAGGTGCAAAAGAAGCGTTTACAATTGAGGAGCCTTTTGCAGCAGCTATTGGAGCGAACTTACCTGTTTGGGATCCAACAGGGTCTATGGTAGTTGATATCGGTGGTGGTACAACAGAGGTAGCAGTTATTTCTTTAGGTGGTATCGTAACAAGTGAGTCTGTACGTGTCGGTGGGGATGCAATGGATCAAGCGATTATTTCATATATCCGTAAATCGTATAACTTAACGATTGGTGAGCGTACGGCTGAAGCAGTAAAAATGGAGATTGGTACAGCATTTGCTGAAGGTCCAGATGAAAAAATGGAGATTAGAGGTCGTGACCTATTAACGGGCTTACCAAAAACGATTGAAATTTCATCTAAGGAAATTTCAGAATCATTGCGTGAAGCGGTATCGTCAATTATTGACGGTGTACGAAAAACGTTGGAACAAACACCTCCAGAGCTTTCTGCTGACGTTATGGAGCGAGGTATCGTGTTAACAGGTGGTGGCGCGTTATTAACGAACTTAGACAAAGTTATTAGCCGTGAAACCAATATGCCTGTGTTTATTGCTGAAGATCCATTAGATTGTGTAGCTATTGGGACAGGTAAAGCATTAGATCATATTGATTTAATTCGTCAACAACAAGTAAAAGGGTAAGGAGGTTTAGGCAATGCCACAGTTTTTTTTCAATAAGAAAGTAATACTGCTACTTGTGGGCATGGTTTTTCTTGTGGCATTGATTAGCTTCTCATTACGAGATCGGACGAATGCAACTTTACCAGAGCAAATTATTAAAGATACAGTCGGCGTCGCACAATCTATTGTTGCGAAGCCGGCAAATTACATAACTGGTATTTTTAATAATATTGACTCCCTCTTAAACACGTACGAAGAAAATAAACGTTTAAAAGCACGCTTAGAAGATTTTGCAGCTGTACAAGCCGAAGCATTGGTTTTAAAATCTGAAAATGAAAAGCTAATGGAACTTTCTAAAGCGGAAAGTTTAAAAGCTTTTAATCCAATTCAAGCAACGGTTATTGCTAGAAATCCTGACCAATGGGAAGAAAAAATTATTTTAGATAAAGGTTCTTCTCATGGGGTAGAAAAAAATATGGCAGTTATGACAGCGAAAGGGCTAGTTGGTAAAATCACGCTAGTAACCCCTTTCACATCTGAAGTAGAGCTTTTATATACAAACAATCCTAACTACCGTGTTTCCGCGATGGTTTTAGGAGAAAAAGAAGCATACGGTTTAATCGAGGGCTTTGATAAAGAACGAAATGAACTCATTATGAAGCGAATCGATTCTAGCTTAACGGTGAAAGAAGGAGAAAAAGTAGTTTCTTCTGGTCTTGGCGGTATTTTCCCTAAAGGTGTACCAATTGGAGAAATTACAGAAGTAAGTACAGATGATTTTGGCTTAACCAAAATGGCTTATGTAAAACCATCTGCTGATTTTTCAATTTTAGAAAATGTTGTGATAGCTAAACGAACATTGACAGTTATTGATGGTTCAGATGGTGACGCGACAAATGTAGATTTATCAAATCCACAAAAGGCTACTGTAGAGGGGGAAAAGTAATGGTTCGATTTCTCATTCCCTCTGTTGCAGTATTGCTATTTTTACTAGAACCAGAGTTTGCTATGCTTTCACCGATTGAAGTAAGTGGACATATCTATTATCTAGTACCCCGATTTTTAATTTTATACTTAATATTTATATCCATCTATTACAGCCGTCAACGTGCGGTAATGTATGGACTTTTTTTTGGTGTCTTGTATGATGTGTTTTACATTGATATTATTGGATTATATTCGGTACTCTATCCACTTATTTGTTTTTTAGCAGGGTCTATCGTGAAAATAATTCATCAGCACTTAGTTGTGACCACAACTATTTCAGTTGTTTTAGTAGCAATTTTAGAATTCGTACTCTATCAATTCTTCTATCTAATCGCTTTTACAACAATACCGTTAACGGAATTCTTACAATCACGACTACTACCAACAATCATTGCTAATACATTATTTTTAATGATTCTTGGTTGGGCCTTCAAGTATCTAATTAATGCGCGTGTCTTACAGAGAGCACGTGAAGTTTCTTAATAACAAGAGCAACGTGAGGTGAGGCATTCATGAAAAAACAATTAGTTAATATGAAGGGAACAAAGGACGGTTTTGTTCTTCGTTTAGACGATCAATGTTCGTATGCCGATTTAGTAGAAGAGCTAAAACGAAAAGTTTCAGAAGGCGGTATCGATGGCAAGGTGGATGTTCAATTACATTTAGGCTATCGATACTGTTCTGATGAACAAGTAAAAGAGCTAGTAAAAATTGTTCAAGAATCGGAACAGCTAATTGTAGCAAAAGTGCAAAGTGAAGTACTGACTGTCCATGAAAGCAACCAGAAAATGATTGAAAGCCAACAAGATACATATGTAGGAGTGGTCAGGTCGGGACAAATTCTACGTGCCTCGGGGGATTTAGTAATTGTGGGGAATGTGAATCCGAATGGACGTGTAGAAGCTGGTGGTAATGTATATGTCCTTGGTAGGCTCAAGGGAATTGTGCATGCAGGTGTACATGGCAACAAGGAAGCGATTATTGCGGCATCTCGTTTAGAAGCCACACATATAATGATTGCCGATCAAGTTGAGGCAATGTCAGATGAACATGTAAAAGCGATTAATCAAGCAGACATGGCTTGTGCATTTATCGGCTATGATGGGCGTATTACGTACGATCAAATTCATGCGTTAAAAAATATTCGACCATTGTTAAATGTGTCTAAGGGAGGAAGCTAGTGTGGGAGAAGCAATCGTCATAACCTCAGGTAAGGGCGGTGTCGGTAAAACGACAACAACGGCTAACCTCGGGACTGCATTGGCTCTACAAGGGAAAAAAGTATGTTTAGTAGATACAGATATTGGCTTGAGAAATTTAGATGTTATTCTAGGTCTCGAAAACCGTATTATTTATGATTTAGTTGATGTTGTTGAAGGACGTTGTAAAATCCATCAAGCGTTAATTAAAGATAAACGTGTAGATGATAAACTATTTTTATTACCTGCTGCTCAAACGACAGATAAGAATGCTGTCACACCTGAGCAAATGGAGAGCTTAATAGAGGAATTAAAAAGAGACTATGATTATGTTTTAATTGATTGTCCAGCTGGAATTGAGCAAGGCTATCGTAATGCAGTAGCTGGTGCAGACCATGCTATTGTCGTGACGACACCAGAAATTTCTGCTGTTCGTGATGCGGACCGAATTATCGGACTGCTTGAGCAGGAAGAAATTACTGCGCCGAAACTGATCATTAACCGTATTCGTCAGCATATGATGAAAAATGGCGATACGCTAGATGTCAATGAAATTACAACACACTTGTCAATTGACCTGTTGGGGATTATCGTTGATAGTGAAGGTGTTATCTCTTCCTCAAATAAAGGTGAGCCAATCGTAATGGATCCAGCGAATAAAGCATCTTTAGGGTACCGTAATATTGCGCGCCGTATTTTAGGTGAATCTGTGCCGCTCATGGCTATTGAGGATGAGCAAAGAGGCATGTTCTCAAAAATTAAAGCATTGTTTTCAAGATAATTTAAACCTTTTCGTGCGTATGCGCGGAAAGGTTTTTTATGTTCCGTTGAATTGTGTGAGTGACTGGCACGTTTTTTGTGCATGAATGGACATGCTGCCTCATATAGTGTGAAAAAAGGATGAGAGCTTGTTTAAAAAATGGAAATGGGTTGTTATGATCTTGCTTGTGGCTACAATCATACTAGTAATTCGATTAGAAGACCAAGGTGTAATAGCAACACCGGTGCGAAAGCTTGTAACAACATCAGCAGATATGACATATTTAAGCGAGCTCGGAAAAAGTTTGCTTAAAAAAGAGGATGAAACGATAATGGTTTCAAGTGATGTGGGACAAACTGAGCTATTAACATTCGCCAATGCGCAAGTTTTTAAAGAAGGTTTTTTGTTGCAATATGAAGTGGGTCTCCCTGTTTATGCGGGGCAAAGTGGACTCGTTGTTTTTACAGGTCATACAAAATATACAGGTAAAACGATGACGATTAGCTATGAGGATGGTACAACGGTCACTTATGGCATGCTTGATAGTTTAGCACAGCTTCCATATACGACTGTACAGGCAAATGATTTAATTGGCATGAAGCAGACTGGACAACTCTATATTTCGATTGAAAAGGAAAAAACTCATTATAATCTAGAACAAATTGTACAGTGGATTGAATCGACGGAGACCGATGAAAGTTAAATTGCACTTACTCTGTATCCCTCTGATCTTTTTCATGATTTTGAGTGGCCAAATTGCTTACTATGCAATTATTTTAACTTCGTTGCTCTGGCATGAAGCGGGCCATTTATTGGTCGCAATGCTTTGCGGTGTTAAGATAAAATCATGTGTTATTTCACCTTATGGAGGGGAAATTGAATTTGAAAATCCAGCAGCTGTGCAGACATCTTCACTACTTTGGATTGCACTAGGAGGACCAATCGCCACAATACTGGGGATTGGCCTTGCTTTTTTCATGCCAGATTTAATTGCAACACGATTAATTAATGTACAACTGGTGTTGCTAGCAATCAATCTCTTACCAATCATTCCACTCGACGGTGGCAGAATAGTGTTAGCATGGTTATTTTTATTTTATCCAAGCGTGCGATTAGTTGAATATTATTATTCGCTTTCTCTTATTTTTGCCTCTATACTATTCATAATAACTTTAATAAATTTACCACAATCCATTTTTTTAGCTGTTCTTTGCCTATTTATATGGCTACAAGTACTAAAAGAATGGAAATATCGCAAGTATCGTGTAGCATTTGAGAAATATGTAATGAACAGGTTGACTTGATAGAATTCGTGTGGTAGTATTTTAATGTTATTGTTTGTAGCACCCGTGCTACTACAACCGCTCTGGGAAGGTTTAAGTATCTTTGGATCACCTTCATATACAGGCGAGTCTGAGTCTAAGAGGAGGTGCAGTAAAATGTACGCAATTATTGAAACTGGTGGTAAACAAATCAAAGTAGAAGCTGGTCAAGAAATCTATGTTGAGAAATTAGGCGTAGAAGCTGACGAGGTTGTAACTTTCGATAAAGTTCTATTCGTAGGTGGCGAAAACGTAAAAGTTGGAGCTCCATTCGTAGAAGGCGCTACAGTAACAGCTAAAGCTGTGAAAGAAGGCCGTCAAAAGAAAATCGTTGTTTTCAAATTGAAAGCTAAAAAGAACTACCGTCGTAAACAAGGTCACCGTCAACCTTATACAAAATTAGTTGTTGAATCAATCAATGCTTAATTGTGAGGTGTAACATGATAAAAGTTACGATACATCATGATGAAAATAGACATGTGTCTGCATTTGAATTTTCAGGACATGCTGAGTACGACGAATCAGGTAAAGATTTAGTATGTGCAGGTGCATCTACCATTGCGATTGGCACGGTAAATGCAATTTATGCGCTACTACAATTACAACCAGAAGTTGAACAAGCAGCTGAAGGTGGAGGCTACCTAAAGGTAGATTTACCAACAGATTTAGAGCCTGAAATTGATACAAAACTACAATTAATTGTCCAAGTAATGACTGCTCAAGTGTATTCTATGGTGCAAAATTACGGACAATATATCCAAATCAACTACAACCAAGTAGGAGGTGGAACAGAATGAAATTGTTATTAGCATTAGACCTTCAACTTTTCGCATCGAAAAAAGGGGTAGGTTCTACTAAAAACGGACGTGACTCTGAGTCTAAACGTCTTGGCGCTAAACGTGCTGATGGCCAATTCGTAACTGGTGGTTCTATTCTTTACCGTCAACGCGGTACAAAAATTTACCCAGGTACAAACGTAGGTCGTGGTGGTGATGATACACTATTTGCTAAAGTGGACGGCGTTGTTAAATTCGAACGCTTAGGTCGCGATCGCAAACAAGTATCAGTATACCCAGCTACACAAGAAGCTTAATTTTAATAAAGTAGACATAAAGCGGAGGACTGCATTTATTGCAGTCCTTTTTTTGGCTAAATTTCAATGAAGAATTAAGGGAAAAATACATCAAAACTTGTTATACTAGTTAAGATAACTTTATTGGAGTGAATGGGATGAACAATCAATCACTAACCATTAGTGAGGTACTACGTTTTGCAAATCATGATTATGTGAATCAACTTCAACTGATTCGCATGAATTTAGATTTAGGTAGAATTGATGAATCGAAAGAACTTATTCAACATTATTCGGAACAGCTACGAGTATTGTCTATCATGAATCGTCTACAATTACCACAAACAATGGAGTGGCTACAAACAGCAGGATGGCGCTATCCGGCGTTACCGCTGGAGCTTAATGGTGAGATCAAAAAACCAGTCACAAATAATATTGACAAGGATGTTGTAGAGTACTTAAACAAAACAGTTATGCATGTTTATGATACATTAGATCCATTTACGGAGCAGAGCTTAGCGATTGATGTACGTGTTGACGATCATACATTTGTTTTGGCATTTACGCTAAATGGACTGTGGAGTGCAGACGCATTCACCGAAAAAGGTTTGAAACAATTCGACATTCAAACAATTGTGCAGACAAATACGTGCTGGCAATATGTGTTGAGTGCAAATAGGGAGTGAAATAAATGTTTGTCGATCACGTAAAGATATATGTAAAAGGTGGCGATGGCGGTGATGGAATGGTTGCCTTCCGCCGTGAAAAATATGTACCAAATGGTGGTCCAGCTGGAGGCGATGGTGGTCACGGAGGGAACGTAGTATTTGAAGTAGAAGAAGGTCTACGTACGTTAATGGATTTCCGTTATAAACGTCATTTCAAAGCTGATCGTGGAGAGCACGGGATGAGTAAAGGGATGCACGGAAAACGCGCTGAAGATTTAATTGTTAAGGTGCCACCAGGTACAGTTGTAATGAATGAAGAAACAGGGGCTGTTATCGCGGATTTAGTTGAGCATGGTCAACAAGCCATTATAGCAAAAGCAGGTCGTGGTGGACGTGGGAATTCTCGCTTTGCAACACCGGCCAACCCTGCTCCTGAACTTTCTGAAAAAGGTGAGCCAGGACAAGAATTAAATGTTATATTAGAGTTAAAAGTGCTAGCAGATGTTGGGTTAGTAGGTTTCCCAAGTGTTGGTAAATCAACACTATTATCAGTTGTGTCTGCTGCAAAACCAAAAATTGGTGCTTATCATTTTACAACAATCGTACCGAATTTAGGCATGATTGAAACAGAAGATCACCGAAGCTTTGCCATGGCAGATTTACCTGGACTTATTGAAGGAGCGCATGAAGGGGTAGGATTAGGGCATCAATTTTTACGTCATATTGAGCGTACACGTGTCATTGTGCATGTAATCGATATGTCAGGTATGGAAGGTCGTGACCCTTACGAAGATTATTTAACAATTAACGAGGAGTTAAAACAATATAACCTTCGTTTAACGGAGCGTCCTCAAATTATTGTAGCAAATAAAATGGATATGCCAGAAGCAGAAGAAAACTTAGTGGAATTCCGCAAAAAGGTGGGCGAAGATGTGCAAATCTTCCCAATCTCAGCGATTTCACGCCAAGGCTTAAAAGAATTGTTATTTGCAATTGCCGATTTACTTGAAGTAACGCCTGAGTTCCCTCTATTTGATGAATTAGAGGAACAATCGGACGCAACAGTAATGTACAAGCATGAATCACAAGGTGAAGATTTCGAGATTACACGTGATGATGACGGCACATTTATCATTAGTGGTTACTCGATTGAACGTTTATTTAAAATGACTGACTTTAGTCGTGAAGATGGTATTCGCCGTTTTGCTCGCCAATTACGAGGTATGGGTGTGGATGAGGCATTGCGTGAACGTGGTGCACAAAATGGTGATACAGTTCGTCTGCAAGAGTTTGAGTTTGAATTTGTAGATTAAGACAGGTGTTTTAGGGGGAAGCGTATGAAGAATGTTGCGAATCAGCGATATTATTTAGTTCGTGAAGATGTATTAACGGATGCTATGCAAAAAACGTTGGAGGCGAAGCACTTACTTTCGAGTGGTTCAGTATCCTCCATTTGGGATGCGGTCAAGCAAGTGGATTTATCGCGCAGTGCGTTTTACAAATATCGTGATGCTGTATTTCCTTTTCACTCCATTGTACAAGAGCGCATTTTAACAGTCTTTTTACAGCTTCAAGATCGAAAAGGAACATTGGCAAAGCTATTAGAAACTGTGACAAATTCGCATTGTAATGTACTGACAATTCATCAAACAATTCCAATTCAAGGACGTGCAAATGTTACATTATCATTGGATGTGACGAGCATGACTTCTGAACTTGATGACTTAATACAGCAGTTAAAAAGGTTAGATTTCGTAGAGTCAGCTGAGGTCATTAGTTCTGGTGCGTTGTAAAGGGGCAGTTTGTAAAGCCCCTTTGTCTTTTAGTAGTTCATGCTGGTAGATGTTGATACAAAATTTCGCTTCCTTTCCGCATGCGATAAGCAAGCCTCGCCGAAGTAAAAACCTCAGTGGGGTTTCGCTTAACTCGCTATCCTGCAGAAATACTGCGAAATTTGTAAAAGCTGCTATAGAAATGTACAATTCCATTTCAAACAGCTAGCAAAAGCAGTACGTATTTTCACAATACTTTTTAGAGAAGGCTGTTTTACATAGCCTCTTCTTTTTTAGCAAGAGTTTTCCAAACATTATAAATGTTTAATATACTACGCATTGTAGCGGAGGAGGTCATTTTGATGACAGAGCAACAGTGGGAAAAGCGTATTGCATATTTAGGACCAGAAGCTTCATTTACATATTTAGCAACAAAATCTATTTTTCCAACTGACTGGCTTGTCCCATGTGCAACAATTCCAGAATGCATTGAGGCAGTGGCAGAGGGGAAAGTTGATTTAGCAGTTGTACCATTAGAAAATGCACTAGAGGGCTCAGTTCCGCTGACGCTGGATTATTTATTCCACGAGGCAACGCTTTATGTAACAGGTGAACTACAGCTGAAAATTCAACAACATTTAATGGTCAATGAAGCGCAGAAGAACAATTGGGAATCGATTGAAGGTGTTTATTCGCATCCGCATGCATTAGCTCAATGCCACAAATATTTATTTTATCGTTTTAGTGATGTGCCGTTACATCAAACAACATCAACAGCAGCCGCTGCAAAATTTGTATCCGAAAATCCTGATAAATGTATTGCTGCAGTTGGTAATGCAGCAGCCGCAGCAAAATACGGTTTAACTATCGTGCAAGACAATATTCATGACTTTCATTTTAATCATACTCGTTTCTTTGTATTATCAAAGCAAAATAAGCGGTTACCACAGGAATTATCAGAAGGGCAAGCAAAGACAACTTTCATGATTACATTACCGACAGATCGATCAGGGGCTTTGCACCAAGTTTTATCGGTATTTGCATGGCGACAATTAAATTTAAGTAAAATTGAATCACGCCCATTAAAAACAGGTCTTGGAGATTATTTCTTCATGATTGATGTTTTAGCAGATGAAAAAGACCCGATGATGCGTGGAGCTATGGAGGAACTGGCGGCGCTTGGTTGCAAGGTGAAGTCACTTGGTACATACTTTACGTATTTAACAACGTCTGACGAAGAATAACAGCAACTTAGGGGTGATTGATGTGGGTGGCATTATATTATTTGATGGCATTTGTAATTTTTGTAATAGTAGTGTGCAATTTATTATTAAACGTGACCGAGCGGCGTTTTTTAAGTTTGCTTCGATTCAAAGTGAAGTTGGTCAAGCACTTCTTGAACAATACAAGGTACCAGCAAATATAAATAGTGTGATTTACATTGAGCAAGGAAAAGTATACGTTGAATCGACGGCAGCACTTAACATTACTAGACACTTAGATGGCTTATGGCCTGTGTTTTATGTGTTGATTGCTATACCACCTTGTATACGAAACACTGCCTATCAACTTTTTGCTAAAAATCGCTATCGTCTTTTTGGTCAAAAGCAAGCTTGTTTATTACCTTCACCATCACAACGCGAGCGTTTTCTGGAACAACGATAATCAGCACAAAAAATCCACTGCGAATTCTACAGGAACGTAAGTCGCTACAAGCTATGTGCTAGCTGGCTGCTTACGTTGTGCTGTAAGGAAATCGGAGTGGATTTTTGCGTTTAAATTTTCAGAATTGTTTGCGTGTCTGGCACGCCAATTATTGATCTGTGATTAGATAGCCTTTTTTTTGTAAGGACTGCTCTATTAAGTCTAAAATTTCCATGGATGGAGCAGAAATAACATGAAGGTGTGTGCCGCCTGTAAGTGCAGATAAGTAATTGGCTTGTGTGTCGTCTACACGTTGTACAAATTTATCGACATCATGACGGTTGGAGACCATTAAAGAAGCGGTAATTTCTCCGTAGATGGGGTGCTCAACAATCACATTTTTAACCGTACCACCGCAGTCCACGATTGTTAACAATTCGTCTTTGGCGTCTTCAGGTGTGTGAAAACAAGGGATCGTGCGTTCAACAGTTTGACTGAGTTGCTCTTGGTGCATATAAATATAGCCTTGGCTTGTTGCAATGATTGGTTCGTTTCTAGCCTTTAATAATGTCATATCATTCACAATAACTTGTCTAGAAACATTTGCAAATTTAGCGAAGTCTGTCCCAGTAATAGGTGTGTTGCTTTTTTTTAGCAGTTCTAGAAGTTGCAGTCGGCGTTCCTCGCCTAACATTTTTTTCATAAAAGATCACCTCTGCCGTGTAATAAAGGAAGTAGTATTCCTTATGCATTAGTGTACCATGAAGCATTTCCACCATGCGTGAATTTTTTGTATCCAAATGAAACATTGAACATATGATACGTAGAGAGGAAGGGAGGAAA
Source organism: Lysinibacillus sp. C5.1 (assembly GCF_016350185.1). NCBI lineage: Bacteria > Bacillati > Bacillota > Bacilli > Caryophanales > Bacillaceae > Lysinibacillus > Lysinibacillus sp. C5.1. The sequence continues at coordinate 3,228,230 of NZ_CP066226.1, read as the reverse complement.
AAATTGCGTATTCATATTGTTCAAAAGGGAGATACATTGTGGAAGATTGCGAAGGAGTACGGTATTTCATTTGAGGACTTAAAACGACTCAATGCCCATCTTGCCAACCCTGATTATATTGTTCCGGGCATGGAAATTATTTTGCCTGAAAAAATAAATAAGGAAACTCATAAAGAAACACATAAGGAAACACAAGTCCATAAAGAGATGCCTACTACTCAAACAAGGCCAAGTAAGGAAAGTGTAAAAAAAGAGGTGCAAAAGCCGATGCCGGCACCACCTCCGATTGTGGTTCAACCACCAGCACCGATGCCGATGCCAGAGCCGCAAATGATACCAATACCATTCCCGATGCCAATGCCGATGCCGCAACCACAGCAACCGATGTGGGTGCCACAGCCAGTAGAACTTAGCTGGAATCAACAATTAGTAATGCCGCAGCAACCGGCACCTATACCAGCACCACCAGTAGCACCACCAGCACCGCCACCACCACCGCCGCCGCCAGCACCAGCACCAGCGCCACCAGTTCAACATGTACCGCATATGCCGATGGTGCCTCATTGTTCTAGTTGCCATCAGCCAGTGCATCATCAAATGTGGTGGCATATGCCAATGCAACCACAAATAGAGGCTTACACAATGCCGCAGCAACCGATGCCATGTGTAATGCCTCAACAGCAACCGATGCCATGTGCAATGCCTCAACAGCAACCGATGCCATGTGCAATGCCTCAACAACAACCGATGCATTGTGCAATGCCAGCTAATGCGGTTGGAGGAGAAAATTTCCTAGAATCGAGCACATCACCATTCTTTAATCCGAATGCCGGACAAATGCAACCTCAATTTGAGCAAATGCCAATGATGCCAATGAATCAATCTTGTGGATGCGGCGCACAGCACGGAATGGGGCAATCTTGTGGATGTGGCTCTCAGCCGGTAATGATGCCGAATTGGCAATTTGACCCATGCCATTGTCCGCCACCATGTTCAGCTGGACCATGGATGTCACCGCACTTTTTCCCAGGCGGGATGACGCCTTATCGATGGTAAAAAAGCCTATATTGTCGAGGAAGTAAAGCCTAATATTTGGAAGTACAAATATCAATCTAAACATTATTTTGTAAAACGAGCAAAGCAGTTAGAAATAGCAGATAAAGTGAGGGCAATTCATCGCCATTTGGGACGACTAGAACCCTCACTCGTCCTGCCGTTAGTAAAAAGTGATGATGATCAACTCATTGTTCAAATGTGGCAAGAGGGAAGTCATAGTGCGAATTTTGCTTATAAAAAAGATAGGGAACAATCTTTAAAGCTATTAATCGATTTGCATGACACGAACCAAAAAATTGCGTGGCAACGAGTACCAGGTTTGCATACCTTTTCTCAGCTTTTAAAATGGCAGATGCGTCATATGCGTTTTAAAAGTAGGCGAAATGACTTGCGAGCATTTTTAACGAGAGAAGAAGTGGAGCAAATTATTCATTTTAGCGAAAAGGCTTTGCAGTTAATGGAACTAGAAGATGTGCCGGAAAAAGACATCACGCTATTGCATGGTGATGTTGTGCACCATAACTTTTTATGGTGTACAGATGGTGAATTACGTTTAATCGATTTTGACTTAGCCCATCTCGGAGAAGCGGATGATGAGTATATATTATGGCTGCATCGCGTGTTGCCCGCAGTAGATTATGATCTTGCTAGTATTTTAAGAGAATTGCCAGCGCTTGAACGGTTAGATAAAAGGAAGTTCCATCGTTTAAAGTTTCCAAATGAGCTGTTGCGAGAATGGTTATTTGCTATAGATTTACCTTTAGAACAACAGCTAGTATTTTTAGATTATTTGATACCATTTACTAAGCGAGCGCTAACATACTGGCCAAAACTGTGGTACGATATTGATAGAGTGATGAAGAGATGACCGTCCCCGAGGCGGTCATTTTTGCATGGAATCGGCACTATTGCTATAGCATATAGTCGAGCATTCGTTCGCTATATGCTATAATCGAAGACGATGAATGTGAGGGATATACTATGTATGATTATTTAAAAGGTCAAGTAGTGCGTATTACGCCAGAATATGTCGTGCTTGAGCAACAAGGGATAGGTTGGCAATTGAATACACCGAACCCATTTGCATTTCGTGCGTCGGCAGCTGAACAACAAATTTACGTACACTTGCATGTTCGGGAAGATGCACAAGTGCTGTATGGTTTTCCGAATTTAGACCAACGAGAGTTATTCCGAAAATTAATTTTAGTGTCAGGCATTGGACCTAAAGGTGCACTAGCAATATTAGCGACCGGTAACCCGCAACAAGTTATCGGTGCCATTGAACGAGAAGATGAAACGTTTTTAGTGAAATTTCCAGGTGTTGGCAAAAAGACGGCGCGTCAAATGATTCTAGATTTAAAGGGTAAACTTGGATCTTTACTAGACACAATGGAACTACCTAGTTCGGAAGATGAGCTGCCTTTATTCGGCGTTAATCCATATAAACATGAACTAGAAGAAGCCATTCTAGCATTAATGGCTCTCGGATACTCGGAAAAAGAACTCGATAAAATCCGACCACAACTAGAAGATAATGACAAGCTGGAAACAACAGATGCGTATATGAAGCAAGCATTGCAGTTGTTATTAAAGCTGAAATAATAGAAGGGAGGCAGGTACATGTCGGAACGTATGATAGCGAGTGAAGCTGGCCGTTATGATGAACAATTTGAATTATCTCTTAGACCTCAAAGATTAGCACAATATATTGGGCAGCAAAAGGTGAAAGAAAATTTACAAATTTTCATTGAAGCGGCAAAGCTTCGGCAGGAAAGTTTAGATCATGTACTATTATATGGTCCTCCTGGATTGGGAAAGACGACATTAGCCGCGGTTATTGCAAATGAAATGAATGTTAATGTTCGTATGACGAGTGGTCCTGCCATTGAGCGTCCAGGAGATTTAGCCGCGATTTTAAGCTCGTTGGAGCCTGGGGATGTATTGTTTATTGATGAGATTCATCGTCTTCCACGTGCAATTGAAGAAGTGCTATATCCAGCTATGGAGGATTTTTGCTTAGATATTGTTGTTGGAAAGGGACCGGAAGCGCGTTCGGTTCGTCTTGAATTGCCACCTTTTACGCTTGTTGGTGCAACGACAAGAGCCGGTGCGTTATCGGCCCCGCTACGAGATCGATTTGGTGTACTGCTACGTTTAGAGTATTACGATAATACGTCACTTGCTGAAATTGTCGTTAGAAGTGCCCATTTATTTGATGTGAATATTGAGCAAATAGCGGCAGGCGAGATGGCGAGACGTTCTCGTGGTACACCACGTATTGCTAACCGTTTACTGAAACGAGTGCGAGATTATGCACAAGTGCTTGGAGATGGTATGATAACGGAGGACCTTGCTAAGCAAGCGTTAGAGCTTTTACAAGTGGATCCTAGAGGGCTTGACCATATTGACCATAAGCTTGTGACCAATATGATTGAGCGCTTCAGTGGTGGCCCAGTAGGCTTAGATACACTTGCTGCTTCCATTGGTGAAGAACGTGTGACGATAGAAGATGTGTACGAGCCATATTTAATGCAGATTGGCTTTATTCAACGTACACCGCGTGGACGTGTCGCAACGCATCTGGCTTACGAACATTTTGGATATGATTATCCACAACAAACATAAAAGAAGGAAGTTTTTTTCATGCGTGTAGAAGATTTTGATTTTGAATTACCAGAGGAGCTTATCGCACAAACGCCCCTTGTCGATCGTACGGCAAGTCGGTTAATGGTTGTGACACCGGGCTCAGAGAAAGTCGAGCATCATCATTTTGCTCATATTTTAGAGGAATTACATGCTGGTGACTGTCTAGTACTGAATGATACAAGAGTATTACCTGCTCGTTTAATGGGTGTAAAAGAAGAAACGGGTGCCCATATTGAAGTATTGCTCTTAAAGCAAACGGCTGGAACGGATGAATGGGAAACACTTGTAAAACCAGCGAAACGTGTTAAAGTAGGTACCGTTGTCACATTTGGAGACGGTTTACTAACAGCAACTTGTACAGCAGAGTTAGACCATGGTGGTCGTATGTTTGAATTCAAATATGAAGGTATTTTCTATGAAATTTTAGAGCAACTTGGCGAAATGCCATTACCTCCATATATTCGCGAAAAATTAGATGATAGTGAGCGTTATCAGACTGTCTATGCGAAAGAACGTGGCTCGGCAGCGGCACCTACAGCTGGTCTTCATTTTACACAAGAATTATTAGAGCAAGTACGAGCAAAAGGTGTCGAGATTGTTTTTATTACACTACATGTTGGACTTGGAACTTTCCGTCCAGTAAGTGTAGATTCGATCGAAAACCATGAAATGCACGCTGAATTTTATAGTGTGACAGAAGAAGCTGCGGCTACGATTAACCGTGTAAAAGCAAATGGCGGACATGTCATTGCTGTTGGTACAACATCTACTCGAACACTTGAAACAATTGGTTCTAAATATGGAGAAGTCCGCGCAGAGCAAGGATGGACATCTATTTTTATTTATCCAGGCTATCAATTTACAGTGGTGGATGGTTTAATTACAAACTTCCATTTACCAAAGTCAACATTAGTAATGCTTGTCAGTACACTTGCGACGAAAGATACGATTTTAAGCGCCTACCATCAAGCAGTAGAAGAAAAATATCGCTTCTTTAGCTTTGGTGATGCTATGTTTATACGTCCTAGTTTACAAAAATAATTCACTTCTGTTGCATCATCATAAGAGATGCAACAGGATTTTGATTTGTTCAATAGCATAATCAAGCAAGAAATCGGAGTACTGTTTTTACTTTAGATAAGAGAGGATTTAACATTTTATGACACAACCAGCAATTCGTTATGAACTACTTCATACATGTAAGCAAACAGGAGCACGTCTTGGCATTGTCCATACACCACATGGCTCTTTTGAAACACCAGCATTTATGCCTGTAGGGACACAAGCAACTGTTAAAACAATGTCTCCAGAAGAATTAAAAGAAATGAATGCAGGCATTATTCTTTCAAATACGTACCATTTATGGCTGCGTCCAGGTAATGATATTGTGAAGGAAGCAGGTGGCCTGCATAAGTTTATGAATTGGGATCGCCCAATTTTAACGGATTCAGGTGGCTTCCAAGTATTCTCGTTAAGTCAATTCCGTAAAATTGAAGAGGAAGGTGTGCACTTCCGTAATCATTTAAATGGGGATAAGCTGTTTTTAAGTCCAGAAAAGGCGATGGAAATTCAAAATGATTTAGGCTCGGATATTATGATGGCGTTCGATGAATGTCCGCCTTACCCTGCAACATATGACTATATGCTCAAATCCGTTGATAGAACGACTCGTTGGGCAAAGCGATGCAAAGAAGCACATGCTCGTCCAGAAGAGCAAGGATTATTTGGTATTATTCAAGGTGGAGAATACGAAGAATTACGACGTCGTTCTGCGGAAGCGTTAGTAGAACTCGATTTTCCAGGCTATGCAATAGGGGGCCTATCAGTAGGCGAACCGAAAGATGTGATGAATCGAGTGCTAGAGTTTACAACACCGTTAATGCCGACAAATAAGCCGCGCTATTTAATGGGTGTAGGTTCTCCAGATTCTCTCATTGACGGCGCTATTCGAGGCATTGATATGTTTGACTGTGTATTACCGACAAGAATTGCCCGTAATGGTACATTAATGACGTCTGAAGGTCGTTTAGTTGTTAAAAACGCTAAATATGCCCGTGATTTTGGTCCAATCGATCCGAATTGTGATTGCTATACTTGTAAAAACTATTCACGTGCATATGTGCGTCATTTAATTCGCACGGAAGAAACATTTGGTATTCGTTTAACTTCTTATCATAATTTACATTTTTTACTGAAGTTAATGGAGCAAGTGCGTGAGGCCATTCGTGAGGATCGTCTAGGTGATTTCCGAGAAGAATTTTTCGAAAAATACGGTTTTAATGGACCGAATGCAAAAAACTTCTAAAATTGGAATGGCACTTAGCGAAAATTTACCTGTTATAGAAAAACTATTGATAATATAGAAAAATTTTGGGCTTGTTCATCGCTTTTTTAGGGTGAAATAGTCTATACTAAAAAAGTGAGATTTGGAAAGGGGGCTAGCATTTTGAATATGGAATCAATATTAGGATTTGCACCGATCATATTGATGTTCGTGGCGATGTGGTTCATTTTAATCCGTCCTGCAAAAAAAAGACAGCAGGAAACGCAAAATATGCAAAGTAGCTTACAGCGTGGAGATAAAGTTATTACAATCGGTGGCTTACATGGTGTTATCGACTCAATTGAGGACACAGCTGTCACTTTAGTAATCGCTGATAATGTGCGCGTTAAATTTGACCGTCAAGCAATTGGACGTGTCGTAAATGATCAAGTTTAATATGATTAGGCGTTGTCCCAAATAACCTTTGGACAACGCCTTTGCCATTTTAAAGGCTATGTCGAAATGCGTATAATTTTGCCACACTTTTTTGTATAAAAAGCAACAGATACGGTCACCTTGATAGAGTGGGGGTGTTCGTATGGAAGAATATTTAGCAATTATTTTTAGGACATGCTTTTTATATGTTTTTATACTTATTGTTTTTCGATTAATGGGCAAGCGAGAAGTCGGAGAACTATCTGTTATCGATTTAGTCGTTTTCGTCTTGATTGCAGAAGTAGCTGCCTTTGCGCTAGATGATTATGAAAACCCATTATTTAATGCTATTTTACCGATTATTATTTTGCTCTTTATTCAAATATTGAGTGCTTATTTATCGTTGAAGAATAAGAAAATACGTGATTTAGTTGATGGCGATCCAGCTCTGCTTGTCAAAGATGGAATTATCCAAGAAAGTGAGATGCGAAAACAGCGCTATAATTTAGATGACCTTTGCCAGCAACTACGTGAAAATGGCATCTCCTCTGTTACGGAAATAGCTTATGCCTATTTAGAGCCTTCTGGTAATCTTTCCGTTTATAAAAAAGATGAAAAGGCTTTTGTCTATCCGCTTATTATCGATGGTGATATCCAAGACCGACATTTAATGCTTATCCATAAAGATGAAAAATGGTTAATGGATGAGTTAGCTAAAAGTAATATTCATGATAGTAGTACCGTGTTCTTTTGTATATGGGAGGACAATCGACTTCATATTCAATTGAAGGAACATTAGACCTTCTTCGCTAATTTCCGAATATAGTGGAAATCTGTAAAACGCAATTGATTGGACATTAATAATAACGTAAATAGTAAAAATAATGTGACACAACTACTTAAAATAAAAGGTAGTGGCAGTATTTGCATAAAGAAATATTGGGCAATACAAACGGCAATGAAGCAACTATAAGGGACAACAAACATACGGAAGCCGGCGCGTAAATTTTTGCGCTGTCTGACCGTAGCAATATGCAAGAATGATGTAAGTAAAACGCCGAAGCCAATGGCTACAACAGCTCCTTTTTCTTGGATGCCAGGTTGAGAGGCCAGTACAAACATAACGAATAGTTTACCGAGTCCACCATAAATGGAGTTCATCATGGCAGCGCGCGCCTCACCAACGGCCTGCAAAATGGAATGTAATGGACTTTGAATATAATAAAAATAAAATATAGGTGCTAAAATTTTCACATAGCCTCGGTTTTCTTCTAGATGAAATAATTTCATGGCTAGCTCGTCACCGTGAACGAAAAAATATGTGGCGGCAATGCAGCCTACTAAAGAAGATAAGCGCAACGAAACGGAAATACGTTCCTGTAAAAGCGCATTGTGTTGGCGTGCAACAGCATCACTAACAGCAGGAATAAGGACAATAGAAAGTGCTGTAGACACAAAGGCTGGGAATAGTAGCAAGGGCACTAAAACACCAGAAATGACCCCATATAAAATAGTAGCGGCAGAGGCCGTTAATCCTGCCATCGTTAATGCTTTTAAAAAAATAATCGGTTCTAAAAACCAAGTGAAGGAGCCAAATAGTTTGCTTCCTGCAGATGGGATGGCTACCCGAAGCATTGGTGAAGCCGGATAAGACTCCACTTTGCTTTTCTTTGGTAATAATCTCCTCTTTGAAACGGCGTAATGTAGCCATAAATACAGGAACGCAACAACTTCAGCTAAAAGTGTGATACCCATAGCAGAAGCCGCCGTTATGGAAGCATTATTATAAGCTGCAACCAATGGTAGCATAAAGGTAATAAAGCCGATGCGGACAACTTGTTCAAGCATTTGTGCCCAAGCAGTTGGTGTAATTTTAGCAACGCCCTGTAAATAAGCGCGGAGCAATCCTGAACCGACCGAAACAGGCACGGCAAACAGTGCAATCCAAAGTGTAAATGTTGTTTGTTCATTATGTAACAGAGTAGTAGAAATATAAGGTATTGTTAGTGCTAAAAGTGGCATAAAAACAATCATGCCAATAAATGACCAAATGATTGCCGTACGCATCACGCCAAAAATGCTTTCACGTTTATTTTTTGCTAGTAATTCTGCCACAATTTTTGCTACAGCGATAGGTAGTCCAAGTTGAATGAGTGAGATGAAGAAAATAAATGCAGGATAGGCGGTCATATAAATACCGACTGCTTCTTCACCAGCAATGCGCATAAACTGCATTCTATAAAAGAAGCCAAAAAGTTTAGATAAAAAAATAACAAACATTAAAAATAGTGTACCTCGTACAAAAGAACTCATGCCATCCGTCCCTTCTCAAGCCGCAAAAATTCATTTACACTATTTGTATGCAAACACTTCTTACGATACAACTTTGATTGGAGATGATTCAAAATGAGTATGCAACATGCACAACTATTTGAAAAAATTCGTCCGGCAATTGATAGTAAGATTGCAGAGTTTAAGTATTATAAATATGATGCGATTTCCGCAGAAGAATTATGGCGTTATTGTGTAGAAAAAAAATGGCGCAAAAAAAATGTTGAGCAATTACGATTATATGAAATTATCGCAACTATATTTGCAGTATCGCCGTCTGATATTGTATCATTCAATCAAGTAGAGTTTTTACAAAGTGATAATTGGTTTGCAGAAATAAACACCGAGGAATTAAAATCATTGCTTGGGCCATTAAAAACACAAGAAGAATATGTCGTTTCTGTAAAAGATTAATAAGAATACTACAGTGTTGAATTGACACCAAGCGCAACGTGTTTCATAATGAGTGTGTTGCGCTTTTTTACTTTGTACAAGCCATGTCGAAAAAAGGCTGTAAAAGATTGTAAGGGACTTTGCTTTCCCTACATAATTGTTCCGCTTACTATTCATAATGAAATGGAAGACGTATCTTCTATTGGTACGGAATTTGCGCGTTATTGAACGATTGAAATAAGTAAAGCAAACCTTTTGAAGCACGAGCTACATAATTCTAAAGGAAAAGGAGGAATACACGCTTCAAAAGGTATTGCTAGTATACTTGTTTGCAGTGTAAGGGATGCCCTTGCACCAATTCGAGGAGGATTTATAGATGAAATTAAGAAGTCGAATTGTTGCATTCGTGCTACTTATGGTGCTGTTTTTTTCTACCATGGGTACGACTGCACAAGACATCTTAAAGGACATTAAGCTTGGTCTTGATTTACAAGGCGGGTTTGAGGTACTTTATGAGGTCAAAGAATTAAAAGAAGGACAAAAAATCACACCGGAAGTTGTAACCGCAACGTCAACTGCACTGGGTAGACGTGTCAACGAGCTTGGCGTAAGTGAACCAAGCATTCAGGTTGAAGACAAAAACCGTATTCGTGTGCAATTAGCGGGGGTTGAAGACCAAGAATCTGCTCGTAAAATGCTATCTACATCTGCTAATTTAACATTCCGTGATGTCGATGATAATTTACTACTAGATGGTGATGATTTAAAAGCTGATGGTGCGACGGATTCCTTTGACCAACAAAACCGTCCAATTGTTTCGCTAACGTTAAAAGATGCGAAAAAATTTGCAGATATTACAAGTAAAATTGCTGCCAAACCACAAGGTCAAAATTTACTTGTTGTGTGGCTAGACTTTGAAGAGGGTGTCGATTCTTATAAAGCGGAATCACAAAAAGCGAAGCCTCGCTATGCATCTGCAGCAACAGTAAGTCAAACGTTAAATACAACGGATGTTATGATTAGCGGTAATTTTACAGTTGAAGAAACTAAAAATTTAGCAGGCATTTTAAATGCTGGTGCACTTCCTGTGAAGCTTGATGAGATTTATTCTACATCAGTGGGCGCACAATTCGGTGACCAAGCATTGAAAAGTACAGTGTTTGCAGGTATTGTAGGCGTAATCGTTATTTTCCTATTTATGCTATTCTACTACCGTTTACCGGGCTTTATCTCAATCATTACTCTTGCTATTTTTACATTCTTAGTTCTTCTTGTGTTCGACTGGATTAATGCCGTATTGACATTGCCAGGTATTGCAGCGATTGTGCTCGGAATAGGGATGGCCGTGGATGCGAATATTCTAGCGGCAGAACGTATTCGAGAAGAGCTGCGTGTTGGTTATTCAGTTAAACAAGCATTCCAGCTTGGTTCAAAACAATCTTTATCAGCGATTGTCGATGCACAGTTAACAACATTATTAGCTGCAGCTGTATTATTCTACTTCGGGACAAGCTCTGTTAAAGGATTTGCAACAACATTAATCATTAGTATTTTACTAAGCTTCCTAACCGCTGTGTGGGGTTCACGTGTACTACTAGGGTTACTTGTAAATAGTGGTTACTTTAATAATCCAGCATGGTTTGGTATCCCAAAATCGAAACAACATAGCTTAGATGAAAATATCGGTACATTAAATTTATCAACAAAATTTGATCGTTTCGACTTTGTACACAACCGTAAAAAATTCTATACGTTCTCGTTAGCTATTTTTGTAGCAGGAATCGTTGTACTAGGGATTTTCCGCTTAAATCTTGGTATTGACTTCTCAAGTGGTACGCGCGTGCAAATTGAAGCAGATCAAACGTTAACAAAAGAAGAAGTTTCAAAATATGTGGCTAGCATCGGTTTCCCATCTGATGATATCGTGCTTTCAGGTGAGAAAAGTAAAATGGCGGTTATCCGTTATAAAGATGACTTATCACAAAGTGACATTTTAAAATTCAAAAAGGTAGCAGGAGAAAAATACGGCCATGAGCCTGGGGTAAGTACTGTATCTCCTACTATCGGTAAAGAGCTAGTGAAAAATGCGATTAAAGCATTATCACTTGCTGCACTTGGGATTATCATTTATGTAGCCATTCGATTTGAATGGCGTATGGGTGTAGGTGCGATTATGTCACTGCTACATGATGTATTCTTAATTATCGCTGTCTTTAGCTTTATGCGCTTAGAAGTGGATATTACGTTTATTGCTGCCGTACTGACAATTGTTGGTTACTCCATTAACGATACAATTGTTACATTTGACCGGATGCGTGAAAACTTAGCGCAATATGATACAATTAAAGACCGTGAAGTATTAGCGAACATTGTTAATAAATCGTTGCGTCAAACGATGGGACGTTCGGTGAATACGGTGTTAACTGTAATTATCGTAGTCGTGTCACTCCTTATTTTCGGTGCACCATCTATTGAAACGTTCTCTATCGCATTGTTAATCGGTTTAATTACAGGTATGTATTCTTCTATCTGTATCGCAGCCCAAATCTGGTACTCATTAAAAGTACGTGAGATGAAAAAATCAGATGGTCAACTGCGTAAAAAAGAGAAAAAACAATGGGGAACAGACGAGCCGACTGTTTAATAAATACTTAAAAGAGCCATCTCAACATCAGTTGAGATGGCTCTTTTTTAATGTTAGGATTAGTAGTTTTACTAATTATTGAAACTTTTGTTGAAAATATCAATGTATTTAATTATGGTACTTTATAGTGTCAATGATAGATTATTTCGTGCCTAATTAGTCCCGTGTACTGTGAATATTTATAAAAATATACTTCTTCTTTATATCTTTTGTATAGTAAAGGAAACTGTTCGTGAGGTTTGGTATATCTAATGTGTTTGTAATATACACTACCTCTTTCAGAAGAAACTGAGGAAAAAATTGCTGTTGCTATAGAAGCTAGAACACCTACTATTACATTTTTTGTAAGTATTGCGGCCAGTGCTCCTATTAGTGCAGCTTTAGTTAAGCCAGTTACATTAATCTGTCCATAGTTTGTAAATTCATAGACCCATGTTGAACCAATTCCAGCTCCTTGGTCAATTGATAAAGGAACTGGTCTATGGTTTTGTAAGAGTGTAGATTGAGAGTAATTGATTATAGTATCTTCTTTTTCAATTTCTGCAAATTGTTTTAAAGAATTTACTATTTCATCAGGTATTTTTTCACCGTTTAAAAGCATTTCATTTTTTATTGTGTCGTAAACAATGTTTTCAGTTATGTATCCGTCATCTACAATCACCGTTTTTATAGCGTTATTAATATTTATTGTGACATTGAAAGTTTCATTATGTGTCGGTTAAGATAAAGTTTTTATTGTTGGTTGTTACTTCTGCTATTGCTAATGGGGGAGAGAAATTAGAAAATACTAGTAGAATTAACAATGTGGAATTTAACAATTTTTTCATGATTATACTCCTTTCTTAATTAAAAAGACTATAAATATGATATAAAAATTATATATAATAAATACGATAAAATAAACCAAAAAGTGATTTTATAGGAGGAATTTTCGATGAAATTGCTGAAAATCGTATTAAGTTTATTGATTGTACTGGTGGGCTCTTTCTTTTTAAATACAACAGTAAAAGATGAATTGTTTAAAAATATTGTATTGGATATTTTTGGGGTTATGTTTTTGTTTGTCGGTCTGTTTTATCTCGTAAAAACAATGAAAGTGCCTCACAAATACAACAAGAAATAAGCAGCTTTTTAATCTTTTTATCAGAATTGGTTGACAATTATTGTAGGTTGGCATAGAATAAGGCTAACTTTTCGTTCGGTATATGGTAGAAGGTCTCGGGAGCGAGATCGACCTTAGAACAGATGAGCAGAGCATAGATGAGAATAGCTGAGAAATTGTTGAATAAGAGTAGTAGCATAAGTGTGCAATGTAGAGAGTCAGTGGTCGGTGTAAACTGATTTGTAGCTTATGTGAATGGACTTATGAGAGTTGCTATATAATAGCAAACGGATTCCCCACGTTATCGGGGGTGCTTCCATCATGACGGTTGTGTCTTACACAGCTGTTGATTAGGGCGCATGCCTGAAAATCCTTCGCCTGAAACCACAGCGATTGATTTAATTTACGATAAAATGGTTGAAGCACATAAGTGAGAGCTTTTTAGCTCTAATATGAGGTGGCAACGCGGTCATGATCGTCCTCTGTAATTAGGAATTTTCCTTTTTGCAGAGGGCTTTTTTGTTTTGTTTTGATGCTTTTCCCAACTCGTATATGCAAATTTATTTTAATAAAGGGGTTTTGTCGATATGCAAACAACCAGTTCAAGAACAAAGATGAAAACAATCAATGGGGATTCATTAACACCAATCTTAATTTTTAGACGCTTGCAAGGCACCCATAAATTTTTACTGGAGAGTTCAGCACAGCATGAAGGCGCAGGACGTTATTCTTTTATCGGTGCTAATCCACGAAAAACCTATAAAGGTGTGGGCGATGAGATAGAGGAATATTCCTATAAAACAGGAAAAACGTATACACATAAAGGTGATCTTTTTGTACTGTTGAAGCGCTTGATGCCACGTATTTCTAATACAACCGAATTTCCTTTTTCAGGTGGTGCCGTTGGTTATATTGGTAGTAATGCAACGAACATCGTTTTAAATCATCAAGGAATGTTAGAACTACCAGATGTTCATTTCCATGTCTATGAAACCATTATTGTGTTTGACCATCTAACGGATGAGGTGACTTGCATTCATACGAACATCGATGCAGAAAAAAAAGAGCCAAATTTAGAGGAGCTAGCTCACCAGTTGTTAACGGGCAATGAAGGGGAGGATACTACATGGAGTTATGATGGACTAACAACGCTATCAAATCAAGAACTTGAATCCACTGTGACATCGTTAACTAAGACGTTAAGCGAAGAGCATACACGTGTTGTCCTGTCCAAACGCTTTATTGCCAATATACAAGGAGATGCATTGGCGCTCTATCGCCAATTACGTAAAAAAACGCCTGCGCCGTACATGTATTTTGTCACTTTCGATGATCATATTGTGCTGGGAACATCACCTGAAAGTTTAGTTCGAGTACAAGATGAACATGTCATTGCGACGCCAACGGAAGGCTCTTGTGCACGAGGTGCAACAAACGTAGAAGATTTAGATAATGAACATCAGCTATATGAAAATGCTGAGGTAAGGAAATCGCATGCAAGTCTTGTTTCGGCTGTACAACAAAAACTAGCCACTGTTTGTTTCCCTGATTCTATCAAGCTAGTTGAAACGATGAAAATTGAGCGGTCAAAGCAAGCCATGCATATGACATCACGTCTGGAGGGGCAGCGCTTACCGATGCTTCATGGAGTAGATGTATTGGCTGCTATGATGCCAACATTCGCAGCTATTAATATCGCAAACGAGCAAACAGTAGAAAAAACAGCTCAAACAGCAGGTGTTTTTGGTGGAGCTATTGGATTTATAGGGTTTAATGGGCATTTAGATTTTTCATTAACAGGCAAATCCATTGTAGTGGAAAACGAAAAGATGCATACACAAGCCACTGTTATGGTAACTAAATATTCAAATGTCGGCAGTGTATTGACACATGTAACAGCAGAACAACAGTTGTTTTTACAACATTTAGAATATGAAGGTGGGGCTAAATGATGGACAGTATACAACAAAAGGTACAGCAACGACAGCATTTAATGTATGAAGAAATGATTGAAGCAGCTCAATGGATGTTCCAACAGGAGACGCCAAAAGATGCTATCGCCCAATTTTTAATAGCCTTATCTGCAAAGGGTGAAACGGCACATGAAGTTGCAGCATTAGCAACAGTAATGCGTTCGTTTGCGCTCCAAGTGCCAGCAGAAGCTGGGGTTTATATGGATAACTGTGGTACAGGCGGAGACGGCTTAAATACATTTAATATTAGTACTGCATCAGCCTTTGTCTTGGCAGGAGCAGGCGTTAAAATGGCGAAGCACGGGAATCGCAAAATTTCTTCTGCATCAGGTAGTGCAGATGTGTTAGAGGCTTTAGGTATTCATACGAATATATCGATTGAACAAACACTGACACTTTTAGAAACAGAAGGAATTGCCTTTTTATATGCTCCAAATGTCCATCCGAAATTAAAACGTATTGGGGAAGTACGACGTGCCTTAGGAAAGCCTACTATTTTTAATCTTGTCGGCCCACTGACAAATCCCGTCCCTTTAGCCACACAATTTACGGGCATTAATCGTCCCAACTTTGTAATGGAATATGCCTCTGTTTTACAAATGCTTGGACGGGAGCGGGCGATTGTCGTTTCTGGTCCGAAAGGGTTAGATGAAGCATCACTTGCCGGACAAAATACAGCCATCTTAGTAGATAAAGGTGACTTAATTCCATTTGCCTTAACAGCAGAAGATGTCGGGCTACACTATGCACCCCTAGAAGCGATACGCGGTGGCAATGCTGATGAAAATGCAACTATTATGCGTAAATTACTCGCTGGTGAACAAAGTGCCTATTTCGATACGGTATTGTTAAATGCCGCAATAGGTTTGTTCAGCCAAGGAACAGCACAAACCGTTCAAGAAGGTGTTGAAATGGCAAAAGATAGTATTTTCAGCGGCCGTGCATTGCAGAAATTAGAGGCAGTTGTTGCCTTTAGTGAAAAAATAAAAGAAGTGGAGATTGGGCTATGAATATATTAACAAAAATAATTGAACAGAAGAAAATAGAAGTAGACGCATTGCTTACACAACCAGATCCATTAGCCAATTGCAACGAGATAAAACGTAACGCTCTTTTTGCAACGTTAAAGTCTGCTGATACGTTACAAGTTATCGCCGAAATGAAACGCGCATCTCCATCCAAAGGTCTTATTGCAGAGGGCGCTAATCCAGTAAAACAGGCAAAAATTTATGCACAAGCTGGTGCAGCCGCCATTTCGGTTTTAACAGATAAAATGTTTTTTCAAGGCTCGTTTGAAGATTTAGCAGCCGTTGCGAAGGCGGTTCAAACGCCACTTCTGTGTAAAGACTTTATGATTGACCGTGTGCAAATTCGCTTTGCGAAGGCTGCTGGAGCATCAATCATTTTACTTATCGTTGCAGCACTTGACGATGTAATGTTACAAGATTTATATCGCTTCGCCACAAGTTTAGGTCTTGAAGTATTAGTCGAAGTGCACGATATTGAAGAGCTTGAACGAGCACTCGCTGTTGGGGCAAAGCTAATTGGGGTCAATAACCGAGATTTGCGTACATTTGAAGTGGATTTAGAGCGAACAAGAGAAATTGCAAAAGTCTTTCCATTTGGGGAGCAACGTATGCTTATTAGCGAGAGCGGAATTTGGCATAGTGATGATGCCAAAAAGGTTGCAGCGATGGGAGCAAGTGCTGTTCTTGTAGGAGAGTCATTAATGCGCAGTGGCGATGCAGGTGTAGCACTTCAACAATTACAAGTAAATAAAGCAGGTGCATTACTATGACGAAAGTGAAAATTTGTGGTTTGAAAGAAGTCCAGCATGTGCAAGCCGCAGTGCAGGCAGGTGCAGATGCCATCGGTTTTGTCTTTGCGCCAAGCAAACGTCAAGTAACCATTGAACAAGCGCAACAATTGGCCAAACATGTACCCGATGGAATAAAGAAAATTGGTGTCTTTGTCAATCCAACGCCTGAAGAATTACGTTCGGCAGTATTAACTGTGCCATTGGATTATGTACAGTATCATGGGGAGGAATCTCCAGCGTTTATTATTCAACAAGGCTATCCATCCATTAAGGCTTTGTCTGTGCATTGCGTTGAAGATGTGCAGGCAGCTACTAACTACGATGTGGATTATTACTTATTTGATGCACCTGGCACAGATTATAAAGGTGGTAGTGGGCATACATTTGATTGGACATTACTTGAAGCTGCTGGTATTCCACAACATAAGCTAATTTTAGCTGGTGGTTTAAAATTAGACAATATTCAAGAGGCACTGTCACTCGTATCACCTTTTATGGTAGATGTTTCAAGTGGCGTGGAAACAGAGGGAAGCAAGGATACAGAAAAAATAGCAGCTTTTCTACAAGCAGTAAAGAGGGGGAGAGTATAATGCATTCATTGGCAAATAGCGTACCAACAAAGGAAGGGCGCTACGGAAAATTTGGTGGGCAGTATGTCCCAGAAACTTTAATGACAGCATTAATTGAATTAGAGGCAGCATTTGATGAAGCGATGGCAGATCAGGCATTTACGAACGAGTTAGCATATTACTTAAAGGAATATGTAGGACGTGAGACGCCACTGTACTTTGCTGAAAATTTAACGAATGAGCTTGGTGGTGCCAAAATTTATTTAAAACGTGAAGATTTAAACCATACAGGCGCACATAAGATTAATAATGCGATTGGCCAAGCACTTCTTGCTAAGCGTATGGGAAAAAAGAAAATCGTCGCGGAAACAGGTGCAGGGCAACATGGTGTAGCGACAGCGACTGCTTGTGCTTTATTAAATTTGGAATGTGTCGTATTTATGGGTGCAGAAGATATTAAACGACAGCAATTAAATGTTTTCCGTATGGAGTTACTTGGCACAAAGGTAGAGTCTGTAGAGACAGGATCAAAAACATTAAAAGATGCTGTCAATGCTGCACTACGTTACTGGGTGACGAATGTTGAAGATACACATTATATTTTAGGTTCAGCTCTAGGTCCACATCCATTCCCAAAAATTGTACGTGATTTCCAACGTATCATTGGTGTGGAGACAAGAACGCAAATATTGGAAAAAGAAGGGCGTTTACCCGATGCAGTAGTCGCATGTATAGGCGGTGGTAGCAATGCGATTGGCATGTTCCATCCATTTGTAGATGATGAAGCGGTCGCATTATATGGTGTAGAAGCAGCTGGCAGTGGTATTGACACTGGAAAGCATGCAGCAGCTATTGCTGGTGGGCAGTTAGGCGTTCTACACGGAGCGTATATGTATTTACTGCAAGATGACAATGGTTTTGTGCAGGAGGCTCATTCCATTTCGGCTGGCCTTGATTATCCTGGTAAGGGGCCTGAACATTGTTATTTGCATGATATTGGTCGAGCAAAGTTTGATTCGATCACAGATACTGAGGCGCTTGAAGGTTTACAATTACTAAGTCGGACGGAAGGAATATTACCTGCATTAGAAAGTGCTCACGCCATTGCCTATACTGCGAAGATTGCACAAGAAATGGATGCAGATGATATTATTGTTGTTTGTTTATCGGGTCGCGGGGATAAGGATGTCCATACGGTACGTGCAGTACTTGGAGGAGAGCAATCATGACCAATTTACAACAGGCAATTGAACAAGTAAAAAATGCAGGGAATAAAGCTTTTGTGCCCTATATTATGGCGGGGGATGGAGGACTTAGTACAGTAAAGCCCACCATCTTGTCGCTACAAAAAATGGGGGTAACAGCTATTGAGATCGGAATTCCTTTTACCGATCCTGTTGCAGACGGTCCTACTATTGAGCAGGCTGGTGAGCGCGCATTAGCAGAAGGTGTAACATTGCGTAATGTTTTGGAGACACTTGCATCATTCCGTCAAGAAATTACTGTGCCATTAGTCGTGATGACCTATTTTAACCCTGTTTTAGCTTATGGCTTAGAGCAATTTGCTAGTGCTTGTGTGGCAGGGGGTGTCAAAGGATTAATCGTCCCTGACGTACCACTTGAAGAAAGTGCCATACTGCGTCAAACGTTAAATCCCCATGGTGTGGATATTGTGCAGCTTGTATCATTAACAAGTCCACCAGAGCGAATTGCTCGTATTGCAGCGGCTAGTCAAGGCTTTGTCTATGCTGTAACGGTGAACGGCATTACGGGAGCACGTGCAAGTTTTGCGGATGATTTAGAAGGTCATTTTCAACGTCTGCGAGAGATGTGTCACATACCGGTATTAGCTGGCTTTGGTATTTCAACACCACAACAAGTTGTGAGCATGGGAGCACTTGGGGACGGCGTCATTGTAGGCAGTACAATAGTAGAGGCCTTGCATAAAGGCAACATTGCGAAGGTCGAAGCATTAGTCGCTGCCTCAAAAGGAACGATTGAGACGTCAACGCCTTTATAGCAAATTGTGTGAGAATTGTTTGCGTGCCTGGCACCGAGTCTACTCTTTTTTAGAGTAGGCTTTTTATTATGGATGCAAAAAACGTTATCTTAGAACATTGATGCAATTTGGATAAACTAGTAAGCTAGTGAATAGTGCGTATAGGCGCGATTTTCGGTATAATAGCCTTCGTGAGGAAGTGAGAAAATGATTTTATCGAAAAAAAGATGGCAGGTCGAGCGTCCAGACGCACAACTTGTCCAAACATTACAAAATGACTTACAACTTTCTGCTATTGCGGCAAAAATTTTAGCAGCACGAGGCTGTACAACATCAGCTGATGCAGAAAGCTTATTAAATATGACAGAAGCAAATATTCACGACCCATTTTTAATGCATGGTATGGCAGAAGCGGTAGCGCGCATTCAACAAGCGCTTGAAAATAACGAGAAAATATTAGTGTACGGAGACTATGACGCGGATGGTGTAACAAGTACGACGGTAATGCTCCATGTCTTACTAGACCTTGGCGCAGATGTGTCCTTTAAAATACCGAATCGCTTTTTACATGGCTATGGTCCGAGTGAAGCATTATTTCGTGAAGCCCATGAAGAGGGCGTTCAATTAATACTAACGGTTGATAACGGTATCTCTGGGATTGAGCCAATCCGAGTGGCCAAAGAACTTGGAATGGATGTCATCGTGACAGATCACCATGAGCCAGGGGAGGAGTTACCGCAAGCAGATATCATTTTACATCCGCGTGTACCTGAAGGACATTATCCATTTGGTGAATTAGCAGGTGTTGGCGTGGCGTTTAAATTAGCACATGCCCTTTATGGTGAGCTGCCAACCCATTTATTTGAATTTGTAGCAATTGGTACGGTTGCAGATTTAGTTCCGTTAGTGGATGAAAATCGTTATCTTGTAAAGCGTGGCATTGAGGAAATGCGTCGTTCACTTAGTCCATGGATTCAAGCGTTATGTGAGGTGGCAAGTGCGGAACAAGCCACAATTAATGAGGAAACAATTGGCTTTTACTTTGGACCGCGCTTAAATGCAGTTGGGCGTTTGGGCGAAGCATCGCCAGCTGTTGAGTTGCTCATGGCAGAGGATACAGCAAAGGCGACAGCATTAGCCAAACAACTAAATGGATGTAATGCAGAACGTAAAGATATTGTGAAAAGTATTACCGATGAAGCGATTGCCTTCATTGAAGCAGATAAGAAAATTGGTGATTCTCTTGTGTTAGTTGTTGCAGGGGAAGGCTGGAATGCTGGTGTTGTAGGGATTGTCGCATCTAGACTTGTTGAACTTTATTATCGTCCAACAATTGTACTGTCACTAGATTTTGAGAAAGGGACAGCAAAGGGGTCAGCCCGTAGTATTGAAGGGTTCCATTTATACAATGAATTGGCGAAAAATAGAGATATTTTACCGCATTTTGGCGGGCATCCGATGGCAGCGGGGATGACATTGCCATTAGAGCACGTTGATGAACTGCGCGCACGCTTGGATGCGCAAGCAAGAGCTTGTTTAACCGAAGAGCAATTAACGCCAGTTCTTTCTATTGATATACCACTTAAAATTGATGAGATTTCCGCAGATGCTATTGAAGAAATTGCCATGCTCGGTCCCTTTGGCACTGATTTTCCAAAGCCAGTATATGTACTTGAGGATGTGGAAATCGCATCGATGCGAAAAATTGGTGCTGCAGAAAATCACATTAAAATGGAATTAACTGACGGTCTTGAAAAATTGGATAGTGTAGGATTTAACAAAGGTCATTTATACCATGAGCTGACTTACGGTATTAAAGTGTCGTTTACTGGCGATCTTCAAATTAATGAATGGCAAGGACGTAAAAAGCCACAGTTTATGATTGAAGATGTTCAAACGACAGAGTGGCAATTATTCGATATTCGTGGCATACGCCAAACATCTCGATGGTTACACACGGTACCAAAAGAGGAAGCGGTCTTTTTGGCGTTTCGTCCTGAGACAATCAGCTATTATCATTCATTGCTTGGTGTGTCAATTCAGTTAGTAGATGCTGAGCTGTCCAATGTAGAGCAAACAGATTATATTGTGTTGCTAGATTTACCGCACAATGTTCAATTATTAGAAAATGTGTTAAGCAAAACAGCACCTACACGTATTTATGCCCATTTCTATATGCCAGATTCCCAGTACTTTAATGGCATACCTACACGTGAGCAGTTTGCGTGGTACTATAAATTTTTAAAGCAACGTCCTGCATTCCCACTAGACATGCATTTACCGGATTTAGCCAAACATACTGGTTGGCCATTAGAAGCATTAAAATTTATGACACAGGTGTTTTTTGAGCTTAATTTTGTTAGAATGGAGAGTGGACTGACGACTGTCAACGTGAATGCGCCAAAAACGGCATTAACTGAGGCACCGTCTTACAAACAACGTTCTGAACAGATTGAAATAGAGCAAAAACTTGTCTATGCGCCATATATAGAGTTAAAGCAATGGTTTGATGAACGATTAAATTTATATGCGAATACAGTTTCGTAGGAGGAGCAAGAACTATGGATTTAAAGCAATACGTGACAACAGTTGAGAACTGGCCAAAAGAAGGCATCAGCTTCAAGGATATTACAACAATTATGGATAACGGTCCAGCTTACAAATATGCAACAGATCAAATCGTAGCTTATGCTAAGGAAGTAGGCGCAGAAATTATTGTAGGTCCTGAAGCACGTGGTTTCATTATCGGTTGCCCAGTTGCCTATGCGCTTGAAATTGGCTTTGCGCCAGTTCGTAAACCAGGAAAATTGCCACGTGAAGTCATTAGTGCAGATTACGGTTTAGAGTATGGTAAAGATACTTTAACAATGCATAAAGATGCCATCAAACCAGGTCAGAAAGTACTTATCTGTGATGATTTACTAGCTACTGGTGGTACAGTCGAGGCAACAGTACGCTTAATTCAACAATTAGGTGGAGAAGTTGTTGGCTGTGCATTCCTAATCGAGCTAAAAGAACTAAATGGCCGTGCAAAACTTGGCGATTTAAGCGTAAAAACTTTAATTCAATATTAATACTAAAAAAGCTGTCCCTATAATTGGGACAGCTTTTTTAAATAATTAATAAAAAGCTGCTAATCTATTTCGACGAACACCATCATCTCTATGAGCTAGTTTATGAGCATTTCAATCCTGCTCTAATCACCAAAAAATCCCTAATATTATGAAAAATAACTTTAATATTAGTTCTTTAAAATTTGTATATACTTAAATATTTATTTATGTTATATTTTACCATATAACTTTCGCGATAGATAATTAGGGGGAGAAAAATGAAGAAGATAATCTTTTCAATACTATTTTTAGTAAGTTTTTTTGTAATTTCGACGGAACACAAGGTTTTAGCGAATGAATTACCAGTTGATTCATTTATTAATGAGAATACCGAGATTATTTATGCTGATCAGATAGAAATTCCGAATAATGGGATTTCCCCTAATGCTGTAGAAAATGAAAATTACTATCCTGGCACAAAAACATTAATGAAAATAGGGGATGTTTTATATTCTTCAAAATCATTAGTGACGTCTACAAAAATTGTTGGTCATGTAGGTATTGTCGGTCCTGACTATAGAATATATCATGTTAATCCTGTAGATGAAGTGGCTGGGAAGAGAGATACAGTCGAAACGTATAGTAGTCGACATGGAGCAAATGAAACAATTTATATTTACCGACCTCGTTCAGGAGGACAAGGGGCAGCGGATTGGGCAGCGTATGCTTATTCTTATGCTAAAGTTTATGATATTATTAATTTACAGCCTTTGAACACACTTTCTCCTAATTACTGTTCTAAGTTCATTTGGCAAGCATTTTTCTATAGCAATTCTGGAGATATTACTAATTTAAGTCTAACAGGTTCTAGTACAGCCTTCGTAACACCTGGTCATATTAAAAATGCTAGTATTTTTACTAATGTAGGTTCGTTCAACACTAAATAAAACAAGCTTTCACTATATTAGGGAGAGTGGTTATTATTAAAAAATTTTTAATTATCCTGTCTATTGTACTTCTATTATGTTTAACACCTTTTGTGTACATTCAAGTAAAAAAGCACATTTCACTTAATAAAGTAATGGAGTATCTAATTGAAGAAAAAGGTTACGATGAATCTGATATTTTTATGATTGAAAGTAAATGGACTACCGGGATACCTAATTATTATGTAAAAGTAACTTTTCAAAATGAACCTAATATAGTATATCTTTATTTTGCACATGATATTAAAGGACAGTTTGAGTATTATGATATTCGCGGAATAAAAGTCCCAATAGAAGATTTGAAAAATTATGACCCTTATAAAAACAATCGTTCCTAATTCATGGTATATAAAGGTTTTAAAGTTTTGTATACGACTAAATAGCACTAAGTAACATTATTAACATGAGCCCGTGATATTTCTAGTAGAAATACCATGGGCTCTTTGTGATTTAACGACAAATTGTAGGAATTTTTATGCATTTACCTCAAAAATACCATCCAAGTGCCAGGTACTCAAACAATTCTGATAATTACTCGTAGGATTTCACTACTTGTTGTATTTTTTTTAGCGTTTCATAAAAGTCTTTATATTTTTCGGGTCCGATATCATGGATGATTTTCTCCTGAATGTCCATCCAAATAGGAGCTGCTTCCGTTAATTTTTGCATGCCTGTAGCCGTTAAAGAAATAATTTTTGTTCGGCCATCTTGGGAATCTTGGGTAATAGCCACATAGCCATTTTTTTTCAAAAGATTGACATTGCGGGTTATTGTCGTCTGGTCAAGTGAAAGAATAATGCCTAGTTGACTAACTGAAACGGCCCGATGCTTTGCTATATTGGCTAACAGAGCGTATTGCGTAACTTTTAAATTAGTAGGTTCAAGAATTTTATCGTATAACTGCGTTACAACTCTAGTCTTCTTTCTAAGATTTGTACATACGCAAATTTGAGTATAGTCAATGTCTGTGTATACTTTCTCCATCAAATAAGCTCTCCTTTTATGTTTTTTAATTGTTTATATTATAGCACTTAATTGGAAAATATTTCTTGACATAAAAAATAACAAGTTATTATTATATATGTATATACATGTATTTTTATTTTATATGAAAATATCCTTAAAGTGTTACATTATCTGAGAATGTAGGTGGCTTTATGAAACGTATTCATTACAGCTGGTTTGTTTTAGCGATTACTTTTTTCTCCATTATTGTAGCGGGTATTACTTTATCTTCATCCGGTGTTTTTATTGGTCCGTTTGAACAGGAGTTTGGCTGGGATCGTTCAATCATTGCAATGGCTTTTGCCATCAGCCTTTTTTTATATGGCATTTCAGGCCCATTTATGGCAGCACTACTTGAAGTGATTGGATTAAAGAAAATGATGTTAGCTGCGATGATAATATTAGTCATAGGGATCTCGCTCACATTGTTGATGCAACAAGCATGGCAATTAATGATAATTTGGGGCTTTATTATTGGTTTAGGAGCTAGTCTCTTTTTAACAGTATTAAGTCCTTTTGTGGCGAATCATTGGTTTGAGAAAAGAAGAGGGCTTGCATTAGGAATACTAACAGCTAGCACTGCAACAGGCCAATTAGTACTGCTACCAATTTTAGCGATGATGATTGAACATTACTCATGGCGTTGGGCAATTGCATTAATCATTGTGTTAAGTTCAATCATGTTAATGATTATTGCATTGTTTATGAAAAATAAACCGATGGATGTGGGGCTTCTTGCATATGGTCTTGACGAAGAACGATTGGAAGATGTAGTAGAAAATAAGAAAAATCCAATCGTTATTGCCTTTAATGGTTTATTTGAGGCTGTGAAAGTGAAAGCATTTTGGCTTTTGGCTGGTAGTTTCTTTATTTGTGGATTATCGACTAGTGGCTTAATAGGTACTCATTTTGTATCGTATTGTATTAGTTTCGGTATTCCGTTAGTAACAGCAGCATCTTTTCTATCCTTCATGGGAATTTTTAATCTAGTAGGAACAACATTATCAGGCTGGTTATCGGATCGCTTCGATAATCGTTGGTTACTATTTTGGTATTATCTTTCTAGAGGTGCTTCCCTAGTTTTACTGCCGTATGCATTAGTGCAAGGCTCTTTACCATTGCTCATCATGTTTACTGTCTTTTATGGACTAGATTGGATTGCAACTGTACCGCCAACTGTTAGTATCTCAAGGCAAATTTTTGGTACCCAAAAAAGCGGAGTTATTTATGGCTGGATATTCGCTTCCCATCAGGCAGGTGCAGCAGTAGCAGCATATGGGGGAGGTCTTATCTATAAACTTTTCAATTCTTATACTTGGGCATTTTTCTTGGCTGGCGTTTTTTGTGTTTTCGCTGGTTTGTTTGTCATCATTGTAAAAAAACAAGTACCAAATGTCATGCATAATGCTGATACAGCATAATAGTATAAACAATATGGAACGGACAAATAGTACGCTAGAAAATTAATCTAGTGTGCTATTTTTTATTGAAAATATCTGCGTTTCAATTGAAGGGAAAATATAGAAGTGGGAAGCATTAAACAAATCGTAAGAAATGTTTTGACTTCGCTCAAACAAAAGTTTATAATACAAACAAATATAATAAAAGGTGATGCTATGAATGAAAGAGAACAAGCGGTACTGGCTTTAATTCGCAAAAATCCGTTTATGTCTCAGCAAGAGATGGCAGATAAGATGAATCTGTCCCGTCCAGTACTTGCGAACTTAGTGTCGAGCTTAACGAAGCAAGGGAAAATTGTTGGCCGTGCTTATATTTTACCTGAGGAAAATGAAATTATTTGTATCGGTGGCGCCAATCTCGATCGCAAATTTCATGTAAAAGGGACTGTTCAATTAGGTACTTCGAATCCTGCTAGTTCCTCATTCAGTGTAGGTGGGGTTGGACGCAATATTGCGGAAAATTTAGGCCGACTTAATCATCAGGTGACGTTATTAACGACAGCAGGTAAAGATGCGGATTGGCAAGTAATCCAAGAAGCATCAGAATCATTTATGAATTTGCGCTATGTCGAGCAGTTACCAGATGCTTCAACTGGTTCTTATACGGCAATTATGGACGAGCAAGGTGAGCTTGCATTAGCTGTGGCAAATATGGAAGTTTATGATTTATTGTTGCCGAGTTTGTTAAAGAAATACGAGGCAATGCTTATGAATGCTGGCTGCTTTATTATGGATTTAAATTGCCCGAAAGAAACGGTAGTGTATATCCAACAAGTCGCGATTGCGCGCGCTATTCCATTTGTTATCGTTCCGGTATCTTCTCCCAAAATGAATCGATTACCGGATACATTGCAAGGTGTGACGTGGTTTATATGTAATACGGACGAAGCAGAGACGATTGTAGGTCATACAATCAATACCGAGGCAAACTATGACAAAGCGATTCAAAAGCTTCTACAATTAGGAGCAGAGCATGTCATTATTACGGCAGGTAGCAAAGGAGTCTATGCTGCCTCTACCACTAGTCCACCACGTCATTTTACTGCGAAAGCAATAAAGAAAATTGAAGATGTAACGGGCGCGGGTGACGCTTTTGTAAGTGCTGTCATTCATAGTTGGTTAAGGGGGCAATCGTTTGAAGTTTGCATAGACGCAGGCTTAACGAATGCCAAAAATACACTGGCATCCCCATATACAGTAAGACCTGAATTATCAGAAGAATTGTTGAAAAGTGAAATGGAGGAATAACATCATGAAAGAATTCATCGTATTATCAGAAGAAGTAAAAGCTGGACAAGCACAAGGACTACCAATTGTTGCATTAGAGTCAACAATCATTTCACATGGTATGCCATATCCTCAAAACGTACAAACGGCACGTGAAGTAGAGCAAATTATTCGTGATAACGGTGCGGTGCCTGCAACAATCGCGCTGATTGATGGGAAAATTAAAATCGGTTTATCTGACGAAGAACTTGAAATGTTTGGGAATGCACAAGGTGTTGCAAAAACTTCTCGTCGCGATTTAGGCTATTTATTGGCTACGAAAAAATTAGGTGCGACAACAGTTGCTGCAACAATGATTTGCGCTGAACTTGCAGGTATTGACATTTTCGTTACAGGTGGTATCGGAGGCGTACACCGTGGTGCTGAAACAACAATGGATATTTCAGCAGACTTAGAAGAATTAGCACAAACAAATGTAGCTGTTATTTGTGCAGGTGCGAAATCTATTTTAGATATCGGTTTAACATTAGAATATCTTGAAACAAAAGGTGTACCAGTAGTCGGATATGGCACGTCTGAGCTTCCAGCATTCTACACTCGCCAAAGCGGATTTGATGTCAACTTTAAACTAGATACACCAGAAGAAGTTGCAGCAATGTTGCGTGCTAAGTGGGATTTAGGCTTACAAGGCGGCGCAGTTATTGCAAACCCTATCCCTGAAGCGGATGCACTAGAGCATGAATTTATCACAAGCATTATTGAAAAGGCTTTACAAGAAGCTGAAGAAAATGGTATCCAAGGTAAAAACGTAACACCATTCTTACTTGGTAAAGTAAAAGAGTTAACAGCAGGTAAGAGCCTTGATGCCAATATCGCATTAGTGAAAAACAATGCAGTAGTTGGTGCGAAAATTGCAGTGGCTTACAACAAAGCAAACTAACATGTAAATGAAAGACTCTTTGCGAAGCAAATCAGCCTAGCAAAGGGTCTTTTTATTTATAATAATGAATATTTTTTCCATTTATAAAACTTGTTCACGATATTATCTAAACTATATGACACAGTCCCTTTACAATCGCCCTCTATTTTTTATACAATTAAGTTTATATCTAATCTGAAAAATTTGACGAGCAAGGTGGACATGTTATGGCGAAAGAGCAAATTTTGACTCCTGAGGACGTTTTTGAGTTAGTCAAATCCTACATGAATGAGGAAAATGTCGCATTCGTGAAAAAAGCATATGAATTGGCAAGAGATGCGCATATTGAGCAATTCCGTAGCTCTGGTGAACCGTATATTATTCACCCAGTGCAAGTTGCCGGTATTTTAGCTGAATTACAAATGGATCCAGAAACTGTGGCAGCAGGCTTTTTACACGATGTTGTCGAAGATACGGAATTTACACGTGATGACCTAGTCCGTGAATTTGGCGAGGAAGTAGCAATGCTCGTTGATGGTGTGACGAAGCTGGGGAAAATAAAATATTTATCGAAAGAAGCACAGCAGGCGGAAAATCACCGTAAAATGTTTGTCGCTATGGCACAGGATATTCGTGTTATCTTAATTAAGCTTGCGGATCGTTTGCACAATATGCGTACCTTAAAGCATTTACCTGCTGAAAAACAACGCCGTATTTCAAAAGAAACGCTTGAAATTTTTGCTCCCCTTGCACATCGTCTAGGAATTTCGACAGTAAAATGGGAGCTGGAGGATACTGCACTACGTTATTTAAATCCACAGCAATATTACCGTATTGTCAGTCTAATGAAAAAGAAGCGAGATGAACGTGAGGCTTATTTAGACAATGTTATGGGAGAAATGAAATCCCAACTTTCTGAAGTGGAAATCGATGCGGATATTTATGGTCGTCCGAAACATATATACAGCATCTATCGTAAAATGGTGCTTCAAAAAAAGCAATTTAACGAAATTTATGATTTGTTAGCCATTCGCGTTTTAGTTGATAGCATAAAAGATTGCTATGCAGTGTTAGGTATTGTGCATACATTATGGAAGCCGATGCCTGGGCGTTTTAAAGATTATATTGCAATGCCAAAGCAAAACTTATATCAATCATTGCATACAACGGTCATTGGTCCATACGGTGATCCACTAGAAGTACAAATCCGTACAAAAGAAATGCATAAAATTGCCGAATACGGGATCGCAGCTCACTGGGCTTATAAAGAAGGTAAAAAGATTGATATTGAAAAACAAAATGTCGATCAAAAATTAACTTGGTTTAGAGAAATATTAGAATTCCAAAACGAGTCTTCAAATGCCGAGGAGTTCATGGAATCTTTAAAATTCGATTTATTCTCTGATATGGTGTACGTGTTTACACCAGAAGGGGATGTAATAGAATTGCCAGCTGGTTCTGTACCTATCGATTTCGCATACCGTGTGCATTCAGAAGTCGGTAATCGTACAATCGGTGCAAAAATTAATGGCAAGATGGTGCCGCTCGATACACCATTAAAAACGGGTGATATTATTGAAATATTAACATCAAAACAATCTTTCGGCCCGAGTCGTGACTGGCTAAAAATTGCTCAATCATCCCAAGCAAAAAACAAAATTAAGCAATTTTTCAAGCGTCATCTTCGTGAAGAAAATATCATCAAAGGCAAAGAGATGATTGAAAAAGAAATACGCGCGCAAGATTTCGACATGAAAGAAACAATGTCAGCGGAAAACTTAAAACGTGTCTGCGATAAATTTAATTACACGAATGAAGAAGATTTATATGCCGCAGTTGGTGTAAATGGTATTACAGCGCAACAAGTTGTTAATCGTTTAGCCGAAAAAACGTCGTAAAGAGCGTGAACAAGAAGAAGCACTTGAAAAAATTGAGCAAAAAATGAAAAATCCAATTCCGCAAAAGCGCACAGAGTCTGGCGTTATTGTAAAAGGAATTGACAATATGCTCATTCGATTGTCTCGTTGCTGTACACCAGTGCCGGGTGATGACATTGTCGGTTTTATTACGAAAGGACGAGGTGTTTCCGTACACCGTGCAGATTGTCCAAACATCCAAATTGAGGATGAGCAGGAACGTATTATTGAAGTTGAATGGGAGAATGGGCTTACACCTGAGAAAAAAGAGTATCCTGTCGATATTGAGGTATCTGCCTTTGATAGACCTGGTATTTTAAATGAAATTATGCAAATCGTCAGCGAGACGAAAACGAACATTTTAGCTGTGAGCGGCCGTGCTGATCGTGATAAAATCGCCACTATTCACCTAACGATTTCAATTTCAAATATTTCTCATTTGCATAAGGTTGTTGAACGTATAAAACAAACACCTGATATATATTCTGTGCAGCGTGTAATTAACTAAAGGCTGAGAAAAGAATAGTGTAGATTTTTTATAGATTGAGGGGTTTAACATTATGAAAGTAGTTTTACAGCGGAGTAAGGCTGCATCTGTTACGGTACAAGGAGAAGTAACAGGTGCTATTGATAGCGGCTATGTGCTTCTTGTAGGCATTACACATGACGATACAACCGAAGACGTGGCCTATCTAGCAAAAAAAGTCGCTAATCTACGCTTGTGGGAAGATAGTGAAGGGAAAATGAATCACTCTATTTTGGAGCATGGTGGGGCAATCCTATCAGTGTCTCAATTTACATTGTATGGAGATACGAAAAAGGGCAATCGTCCAAGCTTTACAAGTGCGGCAAGACCAGAAATGGCGGCCCCTTTGTGGGAGGCATTTAATGATGCATTACGAGGCTATGGTCTACAGGTGGAGACAGGAATTTTTGGTGCTATGATGGATGTGGCATTGACAAATGATGGACCTGTTACAATTCTACTTGAGTCAAAATAGAGGTACATTGTCTAGCATTCCTTCATATACTAAAAAGAATGGCTAAATGTGGGAAGGAAGTGTAATTTCGATGACGCAAATAGGAAGGATGTCGAATCCTTATTTATATGAAACACTGAAACTGATGATTGGCCAAATGATCGTTGTTCAAACGAAGAAGAATATTCAGCAAGGTAATTTGACCTCCATATTACCAGACCATATCGTTATCGAAATTAATCGCACACCCTTCTTTATTCGCATGGAGGAAATTGTATGGGTCACATTAGCGATAACATAAGTAAATCACATATAAAAACCTTCATTTTCTTTAATTAGAAAATGAAGGTTTTTTTTATTCGTTTGCATCAAAATAATCTAAAATGCCTTGATAAATGCCAAGTGAGGCTTGTTCTCGGAATTTAGCTGTTGTAATAACTCTTTCTTCATTGGCATTACTTAAAAAACCGAGTTCGATCAGCACTGCTTTTTGTCGATTTTCACGTAGTACTAAATAATTTCCTTGTTGTGTACCACGATCTTTTAAGTTGATTTTGCTAGCTAGCCCATTGTGTATGGCTTCAGCAAGCCCTTTTTGATTGTTGTTTAAATAATAGGAGGTAAAGCCAGAAATTGAGCTATTGTCAGTCGCATCATAGTGAATACTGATAAAAGCGTCTGCATCATGCTGGTGAGCAATAGACACACGTTTGCGAAGTGCAACATATTCATCTGATTCACGTGTCATGACAACATTTGCACCTGCTGCACTTAACTTGGAAGCAAGCAGGGATGCCGTTTTCAAAGTAATGTCTTTTTCATCAGTACCGCGCTGTCCAGTCGTCCCATGGTCATTACCACCATGCCCAGGGTCTACAACAATTGTTAGTCCATTTAAAGTCCCGTTTTTTCGAGGCTCAGACTTTGTTTTGTTAGTTGTTTTTGTCGCTGCATTATTTTGTGAAGTGGTCACAACCCAATTGGCAACGAAAGCGGTTTTATCGCCTAATTGAATTTCATAAAAATCATCTTTAGCACCTACAATGGGAAAAGTTTCACCTGCATCTACACGTTGCACAACCTCCGCAGTGGTTGTCGCATCTGTGCGTAAGTTGGTGCCATTATAAATAATTGTGACAGATTCAAGCGTTGATGATGAAGATGATGTTGTTGTTTTCGAAGTCGTTTTTACCGCATTTGAAAATGTCCCATAGAAACTATAAACCCAACCGGCTTTTTTATTACTATACTGAATTTGCACCCAATTGTGCTCTTGAGCAAGCACCCTATAAGATTGTCCTTTGGAAACAGTCCCTAAAATTTTGGATGTTAAATCAGCTTTTTTTCGGACATTTAACGTATCGACTAAAATCGTAAAAGTAGTCCCTTTTGATTCGGTTGTTGTAGACACTTCAACTACTGGTTCAGTTGTTGTTTTTTCCGTTTTTTCATTAATCGTCACATAGTCTGAAGATACCCAACCAATTAGTCCATTCCAATTAATCTTCGCCCATTCACCATGTTCTGTTATTAATGTGGCTTGATTACCTGTTGACAGTTGTCCAAGAACAGGGGACGCAATATCTGGTTCCGTACGAATGTTTAGACGATCAACTTGGGAAATAACAGTTTTATCTATTGTTTGTTGCTCATTTATGGATGCTGTTAGCCATGAAGCTACCCATCCTTCGTAATCGCCTGTTTTTACTTGAATCCAGTCTCCCTCGCGACCGATAGATGTTAATGAATCGCCTTCTTCTAATGTGGTAATAATGGGGTAAGAGAGCCCAGGTCCTTCGCGTAAATGAAGTATGGTTCCAGTTACTTTTAAATCACTTGTATCGGCAAGCGCTAGTTCTTTGTCGCTGATATGTGGTATCATAAATGCTAATAATAAGACAAAGATAATGGTTTTATGTATAAGTTTTGTCGTCATCGAACCCCTCCTTTTCTTGTGCTATTTTACCATGTTTTTATGCTAAAATTCGAGGGAAAAAGGTAACAGAAATCGTTTTTTTAACAACTGTATGATGAAAAACAAGAAAACAGTTGACATTACCTTATGTTGTGACTAACATAAAGGGTAATCAAAAAATGATTAACCGCTTATGACCAAGCAAGTAGCGTATACCTCTATTGGAAAAGAGAGGGAAAGACTTAGGCTGCAATCTTTCCTACAAAAATGTATAAGGCGAATAACACTTGAGAGGCTTTTTTCTGAAAAGGAATACTTAGTAGGAAAAAACGGAATCGGCCGTTACCCGATTATGAGGAGGACGCAATATACGTTATGCGTCAACTAGGGTGGAACCGCGGAAGCATATACAGCTCTCGTCCCTTGCAATTATGCAAGGTGACGAGGGCTTTTTTTGTTGGATTTCTTCTGTACAAGGTCGGTCTATCTACAGTATGTTCGTATTTTACATACGAAGGCTAGCTCATAAGCAATTGAAAAGGAGGTATTTTCATGACTTTTAAAGTGCCACGAGGAACACAAGACATATTGCCAGGTCAATCAGAAAAATGGCAAAAGGTCGAATCGATTATTCGTGATATATGTCGTGTCTATCGATATAACGAAATTCGTACACCGATTTTTGAACAAACAGATTTATTTGCACGCGGTGTTGGTGAAACAACGGATGTTGTCCAAAAGGAAATGTATACATTTGAAGACCGCGGGGGTCGTTCATTAACATTGCGCCCTGAAAATACAGCCGGCGTTGTACGTGCCTATGTAGAACATAAAATGTTTGGTGCACCTGATCAGCCTGTCAAGCTATCTTATATTGGACCAATGTTCCGATATGAACGCCAACAGGCTGGTCGTTACCGTCAATTTGTGCAATTCGGTGTTGAAGCAATTGGCTCAGCGGATCCTGCAATTGATGCTGAAGTCATTGCGCTAGCTATGGACATCTATGAATCAACAGGCTTAAAGGATTTAAAATTAGTAATCAACTCTCTTGGGGATAAAGAAACACGTGATGCCCATCGTACAGCGTTGATTAATCATTTCGAGCCACATATTCACGAGTTTTGTGCAGATTGCCAAAATCGTTTGCAAAAAAATCCGTTACGTATTTTAGATTGTAAAGTAGACCGCGAGCATCCATTAATGGCTTCTGCACCGGCATTAACTGATTTTTTAACAGGCGATTCAGCGGCATATTTTGCTCAAGTTAAATCGTATTTAGATACACTTGGAATTACGTATGAAGTAGATCCAAACTTAGTACGTGGCCTTGACTACTATAACCATACAACATTTGAAATTATGTCTACTGCTGATGGCTTTGGTGCTATCACAACACTTTGTGGTGGCGGTCGTTACAATGGGTTAGTAGAGGAAATAGGCGGTCCTAATGTACCAGGTATAGGCTTTGCGTTAAGTATTGAGCGTTTACTATTAGCGCTTGAAGCTGAAGCAGTGGAGTTAGATACAGAATCTGCTCTAGATGTTTACATGATTGCCATGGGTGCTGAAGCGAAGCTAAAGGCAGTAGAGCTAACAAGTTCATTCCGTGCAAAAGGCATTGCAACCGACATGGATTACCTAGATCGCAAAATGAAAGCCCAAATGAAATCTGCAGACCGATTAGGTGCTCAATATACAATCGTCTTAGGTGAAACAGAAATGGAAGAACAAGCAGCGACAGTCAAACATATGGCAACTGGGGAGCAACAAAAAGTCGCTTTCTCAGAATTAGTGAACTACTTACTTAAATAAATGAAATAGATGTTGGAGGAAATACAAAATGGCAAAAAGAACTCATGCTAGTAACGAACTTTCTGAAACGTTACAAGGCGAACACGTTGTATTAAAAGGTTGGGTGCAACGCCGTCGCGATTTAGGTGGTCTAATTTTTATCGACCTACGTGACCGTACAGGTATTACACAAGTAGTATTTAGCCCAGATGTAGCAGAAGCACATGCTTTAGCTGATAAAGTGCGTAGCGAATACGTAATCGAAGTTGAAGGGAAAGTTATTCTTCGTGCAGAAGATCAAATCAACCCAAATGTGCCAAACGGAAAAATCGAGGTTGAAGCAACAAGCCTAATCGTTATTAATACAGCAAAGACGCCGCCTTTCCAAATTGAAGATCGCACTGACGTTTCAGAAGATTTACGATTAAAATATCGTTATCTAGATTTACGTCGTCCAGTGATGTTTGATACGTTCAAAATGCGCTCAGACGTAACACGTACAATTCGTAACTTTTTACAAAATGAAGGTTTCTTAGAAGTAGAAACGCCAATTTTAACAAAATCAACGCCAGAAGGTGCTCGTGACTATCTAGTACCATCACGTGTACATGAGGGAGAGTTTTATGCATTACCGCAATCTCCACAACTATTTAAACAATTATTAATGGTAGCAGGTTTTGAGAAGTATTTCCAAATTGCTCGTTGTTTCCGTGACGAAGATCTACGTGCGGACCGTCAACCTGAATTTACTCAAGTGGACATTGAAACAAGCTTCTTAACACAAGAAGAAATTTTGGAAATGAATGAACGATTAATTCAAGCTGTTATGAAAGATGTAAAAGGCATCGACATTCCTGCACCGTTCCAACGTATGAAGTACCAAGAAGCGATGGATCGCTATGGCTCAGATAAACCAGATGTTCGCTTCGGTTTAGAGCTAGTAGCATTAAATGATATTTTTGATGGCTGTGATTTCAAGGTGTTTGCTGATACAGTAGCGCAAGGCAAGCAAGTGAAAAGTATTAACATCAAAGGTGCGGCTGATAAATATTCACGTAAAGATATGGACGAGCTGACAAAATTCGTTGGTATTTACGGGGCAAAAGGTCTTGCTTGGTTGAAAGTAACAGAAGAAGGTTTAAATGGACCTATCGCAAAATTCTTCGATGAAGCGTTAGCAGCTGCTTTAATTGAACGCATGGGTGCTGAAATTGGTGATATTTTAGTATTCGTAGCTGACAAAGCTCCTATAGTGGCGGCATCTCTAGGTGCTCTTCGTACAAAATTAGGTCAAGATTTAGGCTTAATCGATGAATCTCAATTTGCCTTCTTATGGATTACGGACTGGCCATTATTTGAGTACTCTGAAGAAGATGGTCGTTATTATGCAGCCCACCATCCATTCACACGTCCATTTGACGAAGATATCGAGTTAATGGATACAAATCCTGCTGCAGTACGTGCACAAGCTTACGATATCGTGTTAAACGGTTATGAGCTTGGCGGTGGTTCACTACGTATTTATGAGCGTGATTTACAAGAAAAAATGTTTAAACTACTTGGTTTCACGGAAGAAGAAGCACAAGCGCAATTCGGCTTCCTATTAGAAGCGTTTGAATACGGCGTTCCTCCACATGCAGGTCTTGCATTTGGTCTTGACCGTTTCGTTATGCTACTTGCAGGACGTACGAATTTACGTGATACAATTGCATTCCCGAAAACGGCAAGTGCAAGCTGCTTATTAACGGATGCGCCAAGCGAAGTATCTCCTGAGCAATTAAGCGAATTAAGCCTCGCGATTAAATCTTTTAAAAGATAAAAATAATGCGGAATACCTAGGTTCTCTAACAAAAAATGTTGGGAATCTAGGTATTTTTTGTTTGTTTCGAAAGAATTTGTTTTTTTGCTAGAAATCGTTTGAATTATCTGAAATATGGTGTTATGATATCTGTAATACGAATCCTGATGTGTTTGTCTAACTGCTAACTCTATTTAACAGTTTTGACCGAACACTATATCGTCGGGAGCCATCTAATTTTGTAGTGGCAAACAAGCCCCATATGGAGAGGGACGTTTAAAGCTATGAAGCGGGCACCCACCTGCAAATTGCGGGTTCAAAACGAATGTTTCATTGGCATTACGGCACTATCGGGATTCGTCCATACATAGAGTGCTAGAAGATGCTAGAGCAAAGTAGTATTGTGCTTGTATTATTTACATTTACCCAATTTACAAGAGTACATTCGTTGATAGAAGCGAATAGCGACGTTTAAAAAGTGTTAGGTCGACATTAGGTCAATCTAACACTTTTTCTATTGGGATTAGCTTATTTTAAGTCAGGACTTTTTTTGTTAAATTGAAAGAAAAATAAGAAAAATTGTAAAAATTACTTTTTATTTTCAAATGAACATACTATAATTGGTATAGACAACTAGACCATGATGCAAATAGATGTCTTTTTCTTGAACAGCAAAGTTGTTAAAAGCAAAGGCAGTGGAGGTGTTGAATTGAGCAACAGATTATTAATTTCCAATGTCACGATCGTCAACGATACCGATTTGCCGTTCAAAGGTGATGTTTTCATCGCGAATGGTCGAATTATGAAAGTAGGCAATGAATTAATCGAACAGGCAGAACAATATATTGATGGTAAGGGAAAAGACTGGTTGCTATTCCCTGGTTATATTGATATGCATATTCATGGTTCTGCCGGAAGTGATGCGATGGATGCCACAGAGCAAGCGCTGCATCAAATATCCCGTTCCTTAGTACAAGAAGGTGTCACAGGCTATCTTGCTACGACCATGACACAGGCACCAGCAAGCATTGAGCAAGCATTAAAGACGATAGCACAATTTGAAAATGATGGAGATGAAGCCACGTTGTTAGGCGTGCACGTTGAAGGTCCATATGTGTCACCGAAGCGAGCTGGTGCCCAACCAGTAGACTATATGATTTTACCATCAATCGAGCAATTTGCTTATTGGCAGAAATTAAGTCACAACCGTATTAAACAAATAACTGTCGCTCCAGAGCTGGAAGGTGGCATAGCGTTTATCGAAGCGCTACATAAGCAAGGCATAATTGTTTCAATTGGCCATTCAGATGCAACGTTTGAAGAGGTCGATAGAGCAGTGGCGGTTGGTGTGAGACAGGCAACGCATTTATACAATCAAATGAGACCATTCCATCATCGCAATCCAGGGGTAGTCGGTGGCGTACTTCTTGAAAATACGGTGAAAGTTGAAATTATCGCGGATTTTGTTCATTGTCATCCTATGTCAATACAACTTGCTTACCGACTAAAGGGGGCAGCGGGAATTATCTTAATTACGGATGCAATGCGTGCGAAAGGATTGCAATATGGCAATTATGATTTAGGTGGTCAAACGGTCCATGTTACAGCAAGCGGAGCGCATTTACCCAATGGAGCATTAGCTGGTAGCATTTTAACGATGGAACAAGCAGTGAAAAATATGAAAGCGGTCACAAACTGTTCATTGTCAGAACTTGTTGCTATGTCTTCTGCAAATGCAGCACAACAATTACAGCTATGTACAAAAGGTCGTATCGCAAAAGGCTTTGATGCAGATGTGATTTTGTTAGATCAACAGCTAAATGTAGAAAAAACTATTTGTCGGGGAAAAGTTGTATTTGAGAAATCATAGTAGAACGCGTTAGGAAGGTGTCAAAGTTGTTAGATAAAAATTCTCATATACCAATCTATATACAAATAGAGGAAATATTAAAGCAAAGAATTTATTTAGAGGAATACAAAATAGGAGAAAATATTCCATCAGAGCGTGAGCTATCAGTGCAATTTGATGTGAGTAGAATGACGGTACGCCAATCTATTACCAATTTAGTAAACAGTGGGTTGCTCTATCGTGAAAAAGGAAGAGGAACGTATGTAGCCAATCCGAAATTGGAACAACCATTAATGGGATTAACAAGTTTTACAGAAGATATGCGTGCAAGAGGAATGGAACCGAGCAGTAAAGTTTTGCGCTTTGAAAAAATTGTGCCACCTCTAGACATAGCCGGTGACTTATTGTTAGAACCTGGGGAGGAAGTATTTTTTGTTGCACGGATACGAAATGCCGATTCTAAACCGATGGCAATAGAAAGAACGTATATTCCAGTGAAAGTTTATCCTGAATTAGATGAGAAAAAAATTATGGGCTCATTGTATGCACTGATTGAAGCGAAATTTCATCAGAAGATTGGCAATGCTATACAACAAATGGAAGCAGCTATTGTGGCGAAGGAGGACAGTAAATATTTGCAAATTAATAGTACAGCACCAGTGTTAATTATTAAACGAACAAGTTATTTAGCAGACGGTGTGCCATTCGAACTTGTACGAAGTACTTATCGTGCAGATCGATACAAATTTATAAGCGAAATTAAAAGGTGATGCGATGCGTGCTTATTTTCATGAACTTCAAAAACTATTAGATATTGTGCTAGAGCAGGAAAATGCACTGATAGCTGAAGCGGCACAACAGATTGTTTTGCGTCTCCAAAGTGGAGGGGTCGTGCAATTGTTTGGGTGTGGGCATTCACATCTATTAGCACAAGATGCTTTTTATCGTGCCGGGGGGCTTGTGCCTGTACGTCCTATAACAATAGAGCCATTAACTTTACATGCAGGTGCTTTGACATCTTCGAAAAATGAAAAAGACCCAACAATTATAGCGCGCCATAAAGAGCATTTTCATTTTCATGAGCACGATGTATGTATTGTTATTTCAACATCTGGACGCAATGATGCCCCAATCGATGCCGCATTGTTAGCCAAACAATCGGGTGTCCTCGTTATGTCTATGCAATCACTTGCGTATCGCCAACAACCAACTCGTCATCATAGTGGTAAGCGATTAGAGGATGTCGTTGATGTTGTTATTGATACACATATCCCTGTAGGAGATGGCTTATTACATCTACAGCGGATGCAATATGCACCAGCGTCAACGGTTATTGGTTCTGCTATTCTTCATGCGTTATTTAGCCATGTTATTGAAATAATGGCGGATTGTCAGGACATAGTACCTGTTTTTGAGAGTAACAATGTAGAGTCGAATTTGCATCATAATGATGTTATGATTGCGAACTATCAAACTCGGATTAATTTTGAATGAAATTTGGAGGGGTATCGATGAAAAAAACATTTAAGATTACAACACCAGAAGGCTTACATGCTCGACCAACAGCATTATTAGTAACTGCTGTAACACCATTTGCTTGTGATGTTCAGTTAACTCACAATGACAAGTCTGTCAATTTAAAATCAATTATGGGTGTTATGGCACAAGGAATCGTAACAGGAAGTATTGTGACGATTTCGGCACAGGGGACAGATGCAGATCAGCTGATGCAAACGGTGACAGAGGTGATTGTAACGAAAGGAATTGGTGAAGAATGTTAGAGATAAAAGGTATTGCCGTTTCTGAAGGCATTGCCTTTGCTGATGCTTATTGTTTAGTGGAACCAGATTTATCATTTGAAAAAGAGACGATTACCGATGTTCAGGCTGAAATAGAACGTTTTAAACAAGCGCTAGCGCAATCGAAAGTGGAATTACAAGAAATCGTAACAAGCGCGCAGGACAAATTTGGTGAAGAAAAAGCGGCGATATTTGTTGCCCATTTACTCTTATTAGAAGACCCTGAAATGTTAGCTGCTATTGAAGAAAAAATGAAACTAGGCAGTAATGCAGAGTATGCACTACATGAAGTTTCAAAAATGTTTATATCGATGTTTGAAGGAATGGACAATGCTTATATGCAGGAGCGAGCAGCGGATATTCGTGATGTAACGAAGCGATTATTAGCACATTTATTGCATGTGGAATTACCTGATATTCGTCGTTTAGCATCAGATGTCATAATCGTTGCTGAAGATTTAACTCCATCGATGACAGCACAATTAGATACCAAATATGTCAAAGGTTTTATTACAGATATTGGTGGGAAAACATCGCATTCTGCTATTCTCGCACGTTCTCTAGATATTCCAGCCATCGTGGGAACAAAAACGGCTACAAAGGAAATTAAACACGGCACGCCCCTTATTATGGATGGCACAAATGGCAACATACTTATGAATGTAACACCAGAAGTGGCTACTTTTTATATGCAACAGCAACAACTGCAACAGCAACAACGAAGTGAGCTCTCACAATATCGTACGTTGTCGAGCATAAGTGCTGACGGGCACAGTGTAGAGATTGCTGGGAACATTGGCAAGCTGGAAGATGTAGAGAAGGTACTGCTTGCAGCGGGGGACGGTATCGGGCTATTTCGAACGGAGTTTTTGTATATGGAGCGGCAGGAACTCCCGAATGAAGAAGAACAGTTTCAAGCCTATCGTACCGTTCTTGAAAAAATGCAAGGGAAGCCTACAGTTGTTCGTACACTAGATATTGGTGGTGATAAGCACCTTCCTTACTTAAAGCTACCATCTGAAATCAATCCGTTTTTAGGCTACCGAGCGATTCGAATTTGCCTAAATCAACAAACCATGTTTCGTACACAACTGCGTGCCTTACTAAGAGCAAGTGCCTATGGTAATTTGAAAATTATGTTTCCAATGATTGCAACGTTAGAGGAATGGCGCATAGCGAAGCAAATGTTAGTAGAAGAAAAAGCTCAATTGCAAGCACAAGGGGTTGTAATAGCCGATGCAATAGAAGTTGGCATAATGGTGGAAATACCTGCAGCCGCGATGATTGCTGATTTATTTGCACAAGAAGTCGATTTTTTCTCCATAGGGACAAATGATTTAATACAATATATGTTAGCTACAGATCGTATGAATGAAAAGGTTTCTTATTTATATCAACCATATCATCCGGCTGTACTAAGACTTATTAAACATATTATTGATGCGGCACATCAACACGGGAAATGGGTAGGAATGTGCGGTGAAATGGCAGCGGATGAAATGGCGATACCAATTTTACTGGCTCTCGGTTTAGATGAATTTTCTATGAATGCTGCTTCTATTCTCAAAGCAAGGGCACAGATTGCAAAGCTTTCAAAAGAGCAATTAGGCCAACATATTGAGGCTATTTTAATGTTAGCAACCGCTTCTGATGTTGAAGCATATATAAAACAACAGCTAATAATGTAATTATTTAATTCGGAATATTTTGTTAAAAAGGAGGGTGTCATGGATATTAAATGCGTTCCATCAACGGATTACCTACAAATTCATCGACTAAGGGACTATTGCTTTCCAAATAAATATACTGGTGCACGTCGTGACGATTTTCATTATTGGATTGAACATAGTACAACACTGGGAGCTTATGATGGGGATAAAGTCGTGGGTCAGCTCTTAATACTGCCACTGAATATGACGATACATGGTGAAAATTATGAAATGGGGGGAATTGGATTTGTGGCAACCTATCCAGAGTATCGTCAGCAAGGGATTATGAAGAAGTTGATAATAGCTTCGCTGAAGGAAATGCGACAAAACGGGCAAACCATTTCAGTACTGGCACCATTTTCTGTCTCTTTTTATCGTTACTTTGGCTGGGAACTATTTTTTGATAAGCTTCAATATACCATTTCACAGTCGAAGTTTCCTGATTTCGGTAAACAATACGATGATGTGAAACGTATGAGCTTTGAATGGCCAGATACAACATTATTTGAAGCAATTCAGCAGTTTCATAATGCACAGGCACACCTGACGAATGGTAGCATGCTTCGAGACGCTGCTTGGTGGAAACGGATTGCAAGAAGATCGCCGGACAGTCACTTTGCCGCGTGTTTTTTTGCAAGTAGCATAGCTGGCTATATGCGTTATACGATTCAAGATGGTATTTTTACTATCCATGATTTTATTGCGCCACATCATCTGGCTGAACAAGCACTATGGCGTTTTGTCTCATCCCATGCTGCAAGTGTAAACACGATTGAGGGAGTAACAGCAAATGATCGCTATTTTGGCTTTAATTTTCAAGATCCACAAATTGAAAAAAAAGTAACACAAGATGTCATGGTTCGAATAGTGGATGCTTTCGCTTTTATGAAACGTTACCCTTGGAATAATTTACAGCACACATTATACGTGCGTCTTAAGGATCCATTTTGTCCTTGGAATGAACAAATATACAGGATAAATAAAGATGGTCATGTTTCGATATTGGAGGCAAATTCAGTGTCTGAACAGCATATGTTAACATTACCAATCAACTTATTTTCAGCAATGATGGTCGGCTATCTTCGTGTTAAAGATGCAGTTGTTTTTAGCCAAAAAGAACTAGCAGAGGAAGAAATACAACATTGGCAACAGGCGATTCCGTCAAATAAGCCTGCATTTTACGAATACTTTTAACTTGATTTCTGTTGCAGATGAGAAAAGGAAAATAACTAAACGTAATACGAGAGGCGTTTAAAGGTAAACGCAAAAATTTTTGAAGTTTTTTCTGGACTATACCAGTTGCGCAAATGCATTTATTCGCAAGTAATGAGGCGATAGCCCAATTATTTCAGTATGCAACAAAGGTATAAATTGGAGAAAAATCTATATTGTGGTATATACCAATAGATGCTATTCTCAGTATAAGTAAGCGATTTCATGAAAGTCGTCACAAGGATATGAAGAACGAAAAAGACAAAAAGGAGAGTAATGACAATGAAAAATATTATGTTAGTGTGTGTAGCGGGAATGAGTACGAGTTTATTAGTTTCCAAAATGCAGAAAGCTGCGCAGGAACAAAATATTGAGGCTGATATTTTTGCCATAGCTGAAAGTGAGGTAGATAAAGTGTTAACAAATAAAAAGGCGGATGTCCTTTTACTTGGTCCGCAAGTTCGCTACTTAAAATCGACTTTTGAAGCAAAATTCAAGGAATTAAATTTTCCAATTGATGTTATTAATATGGCTGATTACGGCATGATGAATGGTGACAATGTATTGAAACAGGCATTGAAACTAATTGGATGAGGAGGCAAGCCCGATGGAAGAAACAGCGATGATGCAGTCCATTATGGGGTTAATCGTCCATAGTGGAAATACGAAAAGTGAATGTATGGAAGCGCTTCAGTTAGCAAAAAAGGGGCAAATCAATCAAGCAAAGGACAAAATAAAGCTGGCAAATGAGGCGTTAATCGAGGCTCATCATGCGCAAACAGCATTGTTAACACAGGAAGCAAGGGGAGAGAAAGTTGAAGTATCGATGCTATTAATTCATGCGCAAGATCACTTAATGAATGCTATAACATTTCGAGATTTAGCGCAAGAAATGATTGAACTGTATGAACAACTCAAAGGGGAGTAGCATCATGTATTTGATGTCACAATAAAAAGCAAAGGGAGTGTGTGGAATGTTCCGATTTTTAGAAGAAAAATTTGTGCCGGTAGCTGCTAGAGTTGGGAGCCAGCGTCATTTAGTTGCCATTCGTGACGGTTTTATTACGATTATGCCATTGACAATTGTAGGTTCGTTGGCTGTACTAATTAATAACTTACCAATTGATTTTTATCAAAATGCACTTGATTCTATTTGGAAGCATGAAACATGGACACAATTTGGTGGTAACATTTGGAATGCTACATTTAATATTTTGTCGCTGTTACTTGCCTTTACAATTGCTTACAACTTGGCGAAGGGTTATAACAAGGATGGTCTTTCGGCTGGCGTAATTAGTCTATCTAGTTATTTAACATTTGGAACGTTTGGTGAAGGTGGTTTAACAGGATTAACAACAGGTACGGGCGGAATATTTATCGCCATTCTTGTGGCCTTGTTATCTACCGAACTATTTTGTAGATTAGCAGGCAATCGTAAGCTGCTAATTAAAATGCCTGATGGAGTACCACCAGCTGTTTCGAAATCATTTGCAGCATTGCTGCCAGCCATTATAACGATTGGGATTTTCGCATTAGTACGTACCATTATTACGGCAGGTTTTGATATTCCAGATATTGTGGGTTCGTTTTATTCAACAATTCAGGAGCCATTTATGGGCTTAACAAATACATGGGTAGCGGCGTTAATTTTAGCCTTTATCCCAGCATTCTTATGGACGTTAGGTGTCCATGGTGCTAATATTATCGAGCCATTTATGCAAACGATTAATTCAGCTGCGATTCAGGAAAATGTCAATGCCATTTCGGCTGGAAATGTTGCA
Source organism: Lysinibacillus sp. C5.1 (assembly GCF_016350185.1). Classification (NCBI taxonomy): domain Bacteria; kingdom Bacillati; phylum Bacillota; class Bacilli; order Caryophanales; family Bacillaceae; genus Lysinibacillus; species Lysinibacillus sp. C5.1. Next base: position 3,183,597 of record NZ_CP066226.1, on the reverse strand, counting down.
CCTTATATCGTTAATAAGCCATTCTTTGATGCGTTTGTCAATATGGGCGGATCGGGTACGACCATTGCACTGATTATCGCCATCTTTATTTTTGCAAGAAAGAATAAGCAATATAATACCGTTGGCAAATTATCAGCCGCACCAGGCCTATTCAATATTAATGAGCCATTACTATTTGGTCTTCCAATTGTATTGAATCCTATTTTGTTTATCCCGTTTATTTTAACGCCAATGGTTAACGTAACCATTGCATTTTTTGTAACAAAATGGGGTTGGGTTCCAGCGGCAACGGTTGTAGCACCTTGGACAACACCGCCGATTATTAATGGATTTTTAGTAACGCAATCGTGGACTGGAGCCGTTTTGAGTCTTGTGCTCATAATCGTGTCAGTTTGTATTTACCTACCATTCATAGCGATGGCTAACCGTATTGCTAAACAAGAACAAAAGCATGAACTAAAGGAAGAAACGCAAGCACTACAGCCTGAAAAAGCAACAGAGATTCCGAAAGTTGAAGTGTAATAGCTTAATATTGGAGGTATTGTCATTTGAGAAGGTTAGGAATTTCACTATACCCACAGCATAGCACGCTAGAAGAAATGCAACAGTATGTGCAGCTAGCGCATGATAATGGTTTTGACCGTATATTTACATGTCTTTTGTCTTTAAAGGATGACAAAGAGAAACGTAAGTTACAGCAAATCAATTATTTTGCAAAACAGCTAGGCTTTGCTATTTCAGCGGATATTGCACCAGCAGTTTTTGAAGATTTAGGCTTAACGTATAAAAATATTGCTTATTTTAAAGAACACTACCATCTAGCGACATTGCGCCTAGATATGGGATTTTCAGGTCATGAGGAAGCATTGATGTCATTAGATAATAGTGAGTTAAACATTGAGCTCAATATTAGTAATGGTACGAAATATGTGGATAATATTTTATCCTATCAACCGAACCGTAATCATATTATAGGCTGTCATAACTTTTATCCACGACGCTATACGGGACTATCACGACAACATTTTTTAGCAACATCCAAAAATTTTAAAGCAAACCATATACGAACAGCGGCGATGATTTCTTCTCAACATGCAGTGTATGGTCCTTGGGAAAAAACAGAGCATGGTTTACCAACATTAGAAGAGCATCGCGATCTACCAATAACTGTGCAGGCGAAAGATTTATGGCATACAGGCTTAATTGATGATTGTATTATTGGTAATATGTATGCTTCAAAGGAAGAACTTAGCGCATTAGGCCAATTAAATCGCAATAAGCTAGAGCTAAAGATTGTCCCATCTTCCGAAACAACTATTTTAGAACAAGCGGTGTTATTTAAAGAGCCCCATTTTAATCGGGGTGATGTATCGGACTATGTTATTCGAAGTACCCAATCGCGCGTGAAATATAAAAATGGTGATTTTCCAGCTCATGATACACACCCATTACAGTTAGGTGATGTAACAATCGATAATAATTTAGATGTGCGCTATAAAGGTGAACTACAAGTAGTGTTAAAAGCAATGCCCAATGCAGGCTCTACAAATATAGTGGCAAAGGTCGTGGAAGAAGAACGCTTCTTATTATCTCAAATTCAACCTTGGGCGTCGTTCGGCTTTACAAAATAATTGAAACAGGAGGGGATTAAGCCGACAGTAGACTGTGCTTAATCCTTTTTTATATCGAAAGGAGTAAATAGAATGTACGTACTAGCGATAGATGGAGGCGGTACAAAAACCTGTGCCGTAATTTGTGATGAGCATGGCAATTTGTATGGCAAAGTAGTGACATCACGTAGTAATCCGACTGCGATGGATAGGCAACATTTTGAGTCGACGCTGCATGGACTATTGCAGCAACTGCAACAACAAGCGCCACAAATATTTTCAGCAATACATAGTTGCTTTGTTGGTATGGCTGGAGTGAAGGAACAGCAAGTAGAAGGCGTAGTAGAACGAATTATTCGGCAATATGTTCATAAGAATACGACAGTTATCATTGAAAACGATGCCTTAATTGCGCTCTATGCTGGGACGTTAGGACAAGAAGGCATTGTGCAAATTGCTGGGACAGGTGCAATTACGATGGGGTTTAACTATCATGGCACGAGCAATCGTGTCGGTGGTTGGGGATATCTATTTGATGATGAGGGTAGCGGTTATGATTTAGGGGTTGAAACGCTAAAGGCCGTTTTTCAAAGCTATGATCAGCGAGCCACACCAACAGCCTTAACGGATGTCGTGTTACAACATTTCACTGTTGACCATGTTCCACAATTAATAGAGTGTATTTATGGAGTGGCACATCCAAGAACAGTGATTGCTCCACTTAGCAAATATGTTTTTCAAGCGGCAGCAAAAGGAGATACTGTAGCCAATCACATTATGCGAGAGGCTTGTGTGAAGTATTACAAGGCAATCAAAACTTGCTATGTGAATATGGCATGGAGGCAAGAGCATGTACCGGTAGTTTTAGCGGGTGGCGTATTTGCAAATAACCCGATGCTCGTGTTACAGCTTGAACAATTAGCGTTAGATGAGCAGATGCCACTGCACTTTATTTTACCTGTTTTAGAGCCGATTGGAGGAGCTGGTATAGGAGCGTTTAAAATGGCCCGCGTTCCATTGGATAGATCATTTATTGAATCGTTTCAGGCTAACTATGCAACATGGGGTGTTGACTAAATCAACGATTTTACGATGCTCTTTAGATGTCTATGCGAATTTTTACTTATACGGTAGCATAATACTTTTGAGAATTTCCACTTGAACAATATCATGATAAAATGTAATATAGGTTTGATTTTATCTTAGTATATAACTAGGTTTACTAATAAAAATTCGATAGATGGAGAGTGTAAGGATGTTACATCAATTTTCTCGTAACGAGCTCGCGATAGGTACTGAAGGACTCGAAAAATTAAAAAATACAACCGTAGCCATTTTAGGTGTAGGTGGCGTCGGCTCATTTGCTGCCGAGGCATGTGCTAGAAGTGGTATTGGACGCATTATTTTAGTTGATAAGGATAATGTAGATATTACAAATGTTAACCGTCAATTAGTAGCGTATCTTTCAACAGTAGGAAAATCCAAATCTGGTGTGATGAAAGAGCGAATTGCAGATATTAATCCAGAATGTGAAGTGATTGATATGCATATGTTTTACACAGAAGAAACGTATGAGCAATTTTTTGCACAAGGAATCGATTATGTTATCGACGCGAGCGATACGGTAATTTATAAAATTCACATTATGAAAGAATGCTTAAAGCGTAACATTCCTATTATTTCAAGTATGGGCGCCGCCAATAAAATGGACCCTACACGCTTTAAAATTGCTGATATTTCCAAAACACATACAGACCCATTAGCAAAAGTGATTCGTACAAAATTACGAAAAGATGGTATTCATAAAGGCGTAACCGTTGTATTCTCGGATGAAAGCCCAATTGTTGTACGTCCAGATGTCGTAGAGCATGTGGGAAAACCAGATGCAGCTATCCGCAAAGCGAAAATGCCACCATCTTCTAACGCGTTTGTACCCTCTGTTGCAGGTTTAATAGCGGCAAGTTGGGTAGTCAATAAAATTGTGGAAGACGTGAAAATTACCCGCGTGCAAGGATAAACCCCGTTCAAGCAACATGTAGTTTATCTATAATTTAGCAATTTAAAAATGCTAATTAGAAGAGGAATCTGTAAAGTTTTCCATTAGGAACAGTGAGCTTACATGGGCACAGCGTGTCTGTGAATACGAGTTTGGCTGGCTTTTTCCTAAAATGGCTTGCAGATTCTTTTCTTTTACGGCATGACTATCAGTAGGAGAAATGACGTAAAATGCTCCCTTATGTTATTTATGCGGCTGATGCTCACTTTTTCTATGATACAATAGGGCTGTTAAAAAAGAGGGGGCATTCATTAATAATGGAGCAAATTTATCAAATGGAATATAGAGGCTTAAATCTATTCGATGAAATTAGCACAGTGGAATTAGCGATTGATGAGGCGAACAAGACGATACATATTTATGATGTTGGACAGGTTGTGACACCTGTTTTTAATTTTGATGTATCTGCTTATGAATTATCAGATGGTTTTTACAAAATGGCGGATATACTTCGCCACAAAAGGATTTTAACAGAACAGCAACCAGCAACGGAGCTGACGTTAAGCCAATGGTTAATTACAAATAATGTGTATTTTTATAGTCCGAAACAAAGAATAAAAAAATATGCCAACGGTTGCATTATTGAAATAATTGATCGAGACAAAGAACAATTTTTGTTTGACTACTATTTACAAAGAGTTTAATTTTACCAAAATAATTAATCTTACGTACACAAAATGCTAACAATTCACGAAATTGCCTTATTTTTTTCATGAGCTCACTTCTTCTTTTGGTTTATTGCTATAATTTGAATAATTCCAATATATATATACAAAAGGTCGCTTTGTTTGGAATGTTCAAATCTGCTTAAGGGGAGTAGAAATGGCGTTTGCCAAAACAAATGAGAACATGGGAGAGTGGAAAATGGAAATACAAGTAATTCGTGATCACTTAGATATTGTAAAGCTTCAAGAAAAAATGAATAGTATTGTATTTGACTATTTGGATACGTCTAATAATTACACAAAGGCTATGCGATCTTTAACGCCTTTATATACACAGGTTACTACGTTTTATAAGGAATACTTAGGGGCAAGAGCAGGAGAACTTCCGAAAGCCAATACATATTGGCATTTGTTTATAGATTGCAGTGCAAAGTTATGTTATTTCTTAGCTGCATCCATTTTTTATGCGTCCAATGAGCTACAAAAAACACCAGAAAAAGTAGAAAGTTTATTAACGATTGCGGCCTATTCTTTACCGAGTATTGAACAGGAAGAGAATGAGGAATTTTTAACGGCCATTTTTGCGTTGTACGGGGATGTCGTAGAAGATTATGAGAAAGTATCTGCTTTAAGAGATGAAGTGCTTGCTCAACAAGGTGACGCTAAACAGTGTTTACAACGCTTTAAATTGTTTGTAGAGAAAGAAATAGCTTAAAAAATATATTAAGAAATAACTATCTACCATTGTCGAACATTAAAACGACAATGGTTTTTAATATTGTGGAGATGTTTAGGAAGAAGCCTGACAGGCAAACTGTAGACAAACAAAGAATGTCCTGTTGTCTACAGTTTTTCTTTTTAGAGAAGCCGATGACTGCTTTGAAGCCTTGCAGGCATGGCTTCAACAAATTTTCATAATTGTTTCAGTGCCTGGCACTAATTATGGAATGATTTAAGCTTGTTGTATATACTTGCCATCCGTTTTTCCTCTCCTGCAATAACGGGCTTATAAAACTCTGTCCCTACAAGTTCATCTGGTAAATATTGTTGGTCTACCCAGCCACCAAATGTCCCAATAGGGTTGTTATGCGGATATTGGTAGCCCACATGCCCTAAATCTTTGGCACCTTCATAATGTGTATCGCGTAAATGTAGCGGAATCTCTCCTGTTTTACCTGCATGAATGCTTGCAATTGCAGCATCTATTGCGGAAATGGCTGAATTTGATTTTGATGCAAGGCACATTTCAATAACAGCGCTAGCAAGTGGAATCCGTGCTTCAGGTAACCCTAGACGCTCTGCTGCCTGAACAGCTGCAAGCATATGTGTACCAACTTGAGGGTTAGCAAGACCAATATCTTCGTACGCCATAACAAGGAGTCGGCGACTTACGGCAACTAAATCACCTGTTTCAAGTAAATGTGCTAAATAATACAACGCTGCATTTGTATCACTGCCACGGACGGATTTTTGCAAAGCCGAGAGCAAGTTATAGAAATGTGAACCATTCTTATCTCCGTAGACACCAATTCGACCAATCAAATGTTCTAAAATATGGTCAGAAGCAATCGTTTGTCCGTTCACTTCATCACTTGCATAATAAAGCGACTCTAGCAAAGTTAATGCCTTGCGTGCATCTCCGTGAGCTGCAGTGGCGATTTGCTCGATTTGAGTTGCTGTTAGTACAAAATGATATTTCCCTAGTCCACGTTTGTCATCAGCAAGTGCTTTTTGAATAAGTTCTACTAAGTTAGCTGTAGTTAATTTTTTTAACTGATGAATTTCACCGCAACGCGAACGAATGGCTGGGTTAACATCATGATAGGGGTTTTCTGTTGTAGCCCCGATTAAAACGATAGAGCCATTTTCTACATGTGGTAATAAAGTATCCTGCTGTAATTTATTGAAGCGATGAATCTCATCTAAAAACAGTAAGACTTTTCCTGAAATTCTCGCTTCTTGTACAATATCTTCAACATCCTTTTTGCCAGCACGTGTTGCATTTAGTGCAAAAAAAGGGAGTTTTGAGCTACCTGCGATGGCATTGGCTATCGATGTCTTCCCTATACCTGGCTCACCGTACAGTAGCATAGAAGGAACATGTCCATTTTGAATCATTTTATATAAAGCCGTATCAGGACCGACAAAATCTTGTTGACCAACGATTTCATCAAGCGTTAATGGACGCATCCGATAAGCGAGTGGTTCGTTATGCAAAACATTATCCCCTTTCGTACGTTTGTTCTAAATTATAGTATATCATAACCTTCCAAGAGTATTTCCGAGTTCTTCAAGAGGAGATTATGATATACTGTTGGTAGTATTTTGACTAGACTAATTGAGGGTGATAAAATGAAAATTTCTACAAAGGGCCGTTATGGTCTCACGATTATGATTGAATTGGCAAAACATTATGGAGAAGGTCCAATTCCGCTTCGTAAAATTGCTGCTGAAAAAGAGCTTTCGGAAGCGTACCTAGAGCAACTTGTGTCTCCATTACGTAATTCAGGATTGGTAAAAAGTGTACGTGGAGCGTATGGCGGTTATATGCTAGCGAATCCACCTAGTGAGATTTCAGCAGCAAACGTTATCAGTGTATTAGAAGGGCCAATCCAGCCTGTAGAAGGTATTGAAAATGAGGAAGCACCTCAACGAGAGCTATGGCTACGAATTCGTGATGCTGTAAAAAATGTATTAGATACTACGACTATTGAAGATTTAGCGCAGTATACAGAGGAAAATGTAGTAGACGGCTATATGTTCTATATTTAATTTTATTAGACTAAAGCACCTCCAACGGTTTATATGCTGCCATGTTTTCGCCACTCTGCATGTTGTGCAAAGATGGACCATTTAACATGCAGCGTTTTCGCCTCTTGGGAATAGACAGTACTTTAGTGTTTTTGTATAAAGGAGTTTTCAACATGAATGCAAACATCTATCTTGATCATGCGGCTACATCTCCGATGAATGACAAGGTAATAGACGCCATGACTTTAGCGATGCGTAATGTATTTGGCAATGCATCGAGTATTCACGGAGCTGGGCGTGAGGCGCGAAAATATTTAGATCAGGCACGTGATATATTGGCACAATCCATTGGAGCAAAGCCAACGGAAATTATTTTAACAAGTGGCGGTACGGAAGCGGATAATACGGCAATTATTGGCACAGCTAATGCTCGTGCTCATGAAGGTAAGCATATTATTACAACTCAGATTGAGCATCATGCGGTGTTACATACTTGTGAGAAGTTGGAGAAAGATGGCTTTGAAGTGACCTATTTACCAGTAGATGCCAACGGGCGCATAACTGTAGAAGCGGTGCGACAAGCGCTACGTGAAGATACAATTTTAGTAACAATTATGTACGGGAATAACGAAGTGGGTTCAATTCAACCAATTGCTGAAATTGGTCAGTTGTTACGGGAACATAAAGCGACGTTCCATACGGATGCCGTACAGGCTTACGGCTTAGAAAACATTGATGTAACTGCTTTGCAGGTTGATTTATTAAGTGTCTCAGCGCACAAAATTAATGGACCAAAAGGAATTGGTTTCCTTTATCAAAAGACAGGTACACCACTTGCAAGCTATGCATTTGGCGGTTCACAAGAGAAAAAACGTCGTGCAGGTACGGAAAATATTCCTGCTGCTATTGGCTTTGCTACAGCTGCTCAAAATGCAAGTGAGTTGCGCGAAAGTAAGCGAGCACTGTACAATCGCTTTAAACAAATTATGTTGGATGTTTTTTCACATGAAAAGTTAGCATTTCATGTCAATGGTGATCCTCAAAATGTCCTGCCGCACGTATTAAATATTAGTTTTGCTAATATGGAGGTAGAGTCATTTTTAGTGAACCTAGATATGGCTGGCATTTACGCATCCAGTGGCTCTGCCTGCACAGCAGGTACTATTGATCCTTCACATGTGTTAGTAGCGATGTATGGAAAAGGGGCAGATGAGTTGCGAAACTCTATTCGCTTTAGCTTTGGCCAAGGACTAACTGAAGAAGATGTACGTCAAGCAGCAGAAAAAACAGCTACGATTGTGAAAAAATTGGCAAAATAATTTGCTACAAAAGATAACTTTAAACCCTTATCAAAGAAGCTTTTACTATAAATAAAGCCAAAAAGTAAGGTTTAAATGAATTGAATAAAAGAAAAGGTGACCACAATGATCGAAACACGTGACCCATCACAAATCCGTGTCGTCGTCGGCATGTCAGGTGGGGTAGACTCTTCCGTTGCTGCCTATTTGTTAAAGCAACAAGGGTATGAAGTAATTGGTATTTTTATGAAAAACTGGGATGATACAGACGAAAATGGCGTTTGTACCGCGACAGAAGATTACGAAGATGTAATTAAAGTATGTAATCAAATCGGTATTCCTTATTATGCTGTCAATTTTGAAAAGCAATATTGGGATAAAGTTTTCACATACTTTTTAGAAGAATATAAAGCGGGACGCACACCAAACCCGGATGTAATGTGCAATAAAGAAATTAAATTTAAAGCATTCCTAGAGCATGCCATGAATCTTGGTGCAGATTATCTAGCAACAGGTCACTATGCACGTATTGATCGCAGTGGGGATGGCGAAGTACGTATGCTTCGTGGTGTAGATGATAATAAGGACCAAACGTATTTCCTTAACCAACTATCACAGGAGCAATTAGCGCATGTTATGTTCCCAATTGGGGATATCGAGAAAAAAGAAGTGCGTAAAATTGCAGAAGAAGCAGGGCTTGCTACAGCTAAGAAAAAGGATTCAACAGGTATTTGCTTTATCGGAGAGCGTAATTTCAAAGAGTTTTTAAGTCAATATTTACCTGCTCAACCTGGCAAAATGGAAACGATGGATGGCGTAGTAATGGGGCAACATGATGGGTTAATGTACTATACATTAGGTCAACGTCATGGTCTTGGCATAGGTGGAGACGGTGAGCCATGGTTTGTCCTTGGAAAAGATTTAGAACGTAATGTGTTGCTTGTCGGTCAAGGATTCCACCATGATGCTTTATACTCAACATCGCTAACAGCAGTGAAAATGGGCTATACTTCGACAAAAAAATTGCCCGGGAAATTTTCTTGTACTGCGAAATTCCGCTATCGTCAAACAGATACTCCTGTAGAGGTAGAAATTTTAGAAGATGGTCGTACACATATTGTGTTTGCAGAACCTGTACGTGCTATAACACCTGGACAGGCTGTTGTTTTATATGACGGTGAAGTTTGCTTAGGTGGAGGTACAATTGATGAAGTTTTTAAAAACAATGAAAAACTAACATACGTTGGATAACTCGCGAAAAAGACTGCGACGCTAAACTTTAAAGTGCATCGAGCAAATAATCTTGGTGTACACGAAAGAGCGATCAGATGTGCAGTCTTTTCGCTACATAGAGGTGAAATGATTTGGATTTTAACGAGCAAGGAATACTAGCGTTTCAAGAGAAACGTTATGAGGATGCTGCACAGCTTTTTACCAAAGCAATTGAAGCAGAGCCTGAAAATGCAATTGGCTATGTGAATTTTGGGAATTTATTGGCGGTCCTAGAAGATACAGAACGAGCAGAGCGTTTTTTTCAAAAAGCAATTACTGTAGATGAAACGGCAGCTACAGCTTATTATGGTTTAGCTAATTTATATTATAATGCGGAACGTTATGCCGAGGCGTTAAAACTTTATGAGCAAGCTGTGAAGCATAAAATTGCAGGTGCGGATGTTTATTATATGATGGGCAAGTGCTTTGAACGAATGGAAAATCCGAAGCTTGCTTTGCCATACTTACAACGTGCGGCAGAAATTGCACCAGAGGATACACAAATTCGCCTAGCATATGCAATCGTGCTCTGTGCATTAGAAATGTTCGAGGAAGGTAAGAAGGAGTTAGATTATTTAATCGAACAGGATTGGAATAATGCAGATGCTCATTATAACTTAGGTGTGCTGTATGCTGTATCCACTGAACAAACAGAAGATGCGATGTATCATTTAAAGCAGGCATTTACCATTCAACCTGAATACGATCAAGCTCGTTATATTTACGATATGATTGCACAACGATTTAATTAAAGCGGGCGAGACAAAACTTGAAGAAATGAAACAAGGACAAAGTTGTCAGCCATTCTTTCTTTTGCAAGAATAGAACGCTAGTTGATGGTAGCGAAGGCAGACTCCTGCTCGGGCATTCCGCGCACTAGCGAGGGTTGCGGCTTACTGTACTGAGCGGAAAGCGCCGTCGAAGCAGGCATCAATGGTAACAAAAAAGTGATAGATTGACGGCAGTCAATCTATCACTTTTTATTTGCTTGAGTCATTATTTGTTGTCTTTAACTGCGCTGTCAAATGTCAGTTGTGATAAGTATTGTGCTAAATGCGCAATAGGTGTTGTGTCTAACAGGGACGATTCAGTATCATTAGCCTTTAAAATATTGATTTCTTTATTGAGACGTTCCATTTTACGATCTAATTCAGCAGCTTGTAATGCCGCTTCTTTTAGTTCCTTACGAATATGTGCAGGCACTTCCTTATTGTATTTATAGTAAATTTTATGCTCGAGACTTGCCCAAAAATCCATTGCAATCGTTCGTATTTGAATTTCCGTATAGACTTTTTCCATTCGATCGGACATGAAAATTGGAATTTTAATAATAAGATGTAGGCTTTGATAGCCATTCTCTTTTGGATACGCGATGTAGTCTTTTACGTCCACTATTTCAATATCATTTTGTGCTTGCAACATCGCACTTACTTTATAAATATCTTCTACAAAGGAGCACGTAATACGGACGCCTGCTATATCCCGAATATTTTCGCGAATACTATCGATGGCAGGTGTCAGCTCTTTTTTCTTCATCTTTAATAAGATGCTTTTTGGTGACTTCACTCGAGTGGAGACATGTTCAATTGGATTATATTCGTGCATAAGCTTAAATTCTTCTTGCAAAATATTGATTTTTGTTTCCACTTCGTTTAACGCAAATTTATAAGCTAAGAAGAAGCGAGTAAGTTCTGTTTGGAGTGTTTTAATAGTTGTGGCTTCAAGTTCATTTGTCATCTTAAAAAATCCTTTCTTTTAGTGCGAGGTAGGACACGTATTGGTTAATTGGCTACAACATATGTATTTCTTCTTCTAAGCTTAACAAAAAGGACGGGAAATTAGAAATTTACACTCTACGAAAAGGTGTAATTTCTTGTTAGTATGTCCTGTTTCCACTCATTGCTGTGCAAGATGCATTTTCTTCAAAAAAAAGACAACATACTTTAAGAGAAAACACTCAAGTATGTTGTCTATAGTTTGGGTTATTATACAATAATTTTTGCATTTAAATTGTAACGCTTATTGAATTCTTCAACAAAAATTTGCAAGTCGATATAAGTGCCAATATATGGCTCATTTTCTTGATCGCGTAGGAAACTACAAGTTGCTTTTAATGATTTTGAAAACTCAAGTAGCATTTGTTCATTATCAAGTTGAATCTGTAATGATAAGGAATCATCTAACGTGTTAACTTTGAAATATTTGCCATCAATAATCCGTTCTAAATTGGTTTCTCTAAATGGAAAAACATAATCTTTATAGATAAGTTTCACAGTATCCCGCCTTTTTTACAATAGTTCACAACTTCCGTATAAGGTAAATCTCCACCAAAAATAGAAAGTGAGCTACCGATTGTGACATGTAGCTTTCCATTTGAAATGGCTTTGAATTTTTCTAAGTCCTCTAAAGAACGAACGCCACCTGCATAGGTTGTTGGAATAGATGTCCAAGCTGCTAAATCTCGCACTAAGCTTTCCTGCATCCCACCTTTTTTTCCTTCAACATCCACTGCATGAATCAATAGTTCATCACAAAATTCTTCAATGTAGGAAATGTTTTGTGGGTTGACTTCAAAATCACTAAATTTTGTCCATTTATCTGTGACTACAAACCACTTTCCATCACGCATCCGGCAACTTAAATCGATTACAAGATGTTTTTTACCGATTAGCTTAACGAGTTGCTCTAAGCGATTGACGTCGAGTTGTCCATCATGAAAGATAAACGATGTCACGATTACATGCGAAGCACCTGCATCTATGTACTTTTTAGCGTTTTCAGTCGTTATGCCACCGCCGACTTGTAATCCTCCTGGGTAAGCTGTTAAGGCTGCTAGTGCGGCTTGTTCATTGCCACTACCAAGCATAATAACATGCCCGCCTACTAATTGATCTTTTGCAAACATGTTGGCATAATAACTAGGCTCATATTCTGAAATGAAGTTTTCGATAACTTCTTGATCTGCATATCCTAGCGTGCTTCCAACAATTTGTTTTACTTTGCCATCATGTAAATCGATGCAAGGTCTAAATTCCACTAGCTTCACAATCCTTCCAAACAACAAATTCTTACTGTATATCATAGCATGCTTAGTGTTAAAATAGCCGTAATTCATCATTTGTCAAAATAATGTTAAAAAATTTGAGGATTTTCTAGATAAAACGATTTTTCTTCATGCGCTGTGGTAAAATAATAGGATTGAAATATACAAGCAAGGAGACGAATCGATAATGACAGAAAATCTAGATTTATTTGAACTGAATAAGCTATTTATTCTTGGACGTCCGATTGTCTCTATTTTCCATAATGTTCAAAATATGTATTCTATTGTGCGCGTGAAAATTCAAGAAACAAATTTGCAATATGAAGATAAGGAAATTATTGTCGTTGGTTATTTCCCACAATTGCAAATGGACGAACAATATCGTTTTACAGGAACGATGAGACAGCATCCAAAATATGGTGTACAATTTCAAGTTGAAACCTTTACAAAAGAAGTGCCCGCAACTGAGCAAGGTATCGTTCATTATTTATCGAGTGATTTATTTGTTGGTATTGGAAAAAAAACGGCTGAAACAATTGTAGAGAAACTTGGACCCAATACAATCCGTCTTATATTAGAAGACCCGAATGTCCTTGATGGTGTACCACGACTATCTGCTGAAAAAAAGGAAGTTATTCATCGTACCATTGAGCAAAATCTTGGATTGGAACGGGTTATGATTCAGTTAAATGAATGGGGATTTGGCCCGCAGCTCGGTATGAAAATATATCAAACATATCGTACAGAGACGATTGATTTTTTAACTGAAAACCCTTATCGACTCATTGAAGATGTGGACGGTGTCGGTTTCTTTCGGGCAGATGAGCTTGGTGCAAAATTAGGTATTACAGGCAATCATCCTGACCGTATTAAGGCGGCTATTTTACATATTCTAAATACAGCAGCGTTATCGGATGGTCATGTATTTTTAGATGCGGAACATGTATTACCACAAGTGAAAGATATGCTGGAGCAAAGTCAACGCCAAGAAATACCATACGAAGCAATTTCCAAGGCATGTATCGATTTGCGTGAGGAAAATAAAATCTATGGTGAAGAAACGAGACTATATTTGCCATCTCTATATTTTTCGGAGATTGGTATTGCCTCAAAAATAATTGCGCTAACGGAACGCAATAGTCAAGCGAAGCATTTTAGTAAAGATGAAATTCGCAAGGCAATCGGCGAAACAGAAGCATTGTTAAGTGTCACATATGCAGAAACACAAGCTTTTGCAATTGAACAAGCACTTAATTCAGCTGTCATGATTTTAACAGGTGGTCCTGGTACAGGAAAAACGACGGTTGTTAGGGGCATTGTTGAAGTATATGCCAAACTTCACGGTCTTTCACTAAATCCAAAGGAATATGCGCAAAAAGAAGAGCCGTTCCCTATTATTTTATGTGCACCAACAGGTCGTGCAGCTAAACGTCTAGCTGAGTCTACGGAACTACCTGCGATGACCATCCACCGCTTATTAGGCTTTACAGGTCAGGAGAAAGAGGAAGAAACGGAGCGAGAGGTTACTGGAAAACTGATCATTGTCGATGAAATGTCCATGGTAGATACATGGCTTGCCCATCAATTATTAAAATCATTACATGAGGATGTGCAAGTTGTTTTTGTTGGCGATCAAGATCAGCTACCGCCAGTAGGTCCAGGACAAGTGCTCAAAGATTTACTTGCTTCGCAACAAATACCAACTGTTGAACTGACAGATGTTTATCGTCAGGCGGAAGGTTCAACCATTATTGAACTCGCCCATCAGATTAAACGTGGTACAATTCCAAATGATCTAACGATGAAAACATCGGATCGTTCCTTTATTAAAGCTTCTTCAGAGCAAGTGGCAAATGTTGTAACACAAGTTGTGAAAAGTGCAGTAGCAAAAGGGCAAGAAATCCGAAATATCCAAGTTTTAGCACCGATGTATAAAGGACCAGCCGGAATTGATAACTTAAATAAATTGATTCAAGCGCTTGTCAATCCGAATGATACTGGTACAAGAAAGGAACTTGTCTTTGGTGATGTAACGTATCGCATAAAGGATAAAGTATTACAGCTTGTAAACCAGCCAGAAAGCAATGTTTTTAATGGGGATATGGGTGAAGTCATTAGTATTATTAAAGCAAAGGAAACGGTGGAGAAGCAGGATTTACTTGTCGTGTCTTTTGATGGAATTGAAGTAACTTATCAGCGCAGCGATCTTAATCAATTAACATTGGCTTATTGTTGCTCCATTCATAAATCACAAGGTTCAGAATTTCAAACGGTGATTATGCCAGTGGTGCGTGGCTATTCGAAAATGCTACGTCGTAATTTATTATATACTGGTATTACACGTGCGAAAAATTTCTTAATTTTATGTGGTGAACCAGATGTGCTAGCTAGCGGTTTACAACGAACAGACGATTTACAACGCTTCACGTCTCTGCGCGCACGACTTAACCCAATGGAAGCATCTAATGAGGTTATATTAGTGGAGGAGACGCAAACGCAACAAAATGAAGAGAACAATCAACAAGAGGATGCTACGACTGTGCTACAGCTAACGGTCGAAACCTTACCATCCATCCATCCAATGATTGGAATGGATGGCATATCTCCATATGATTTTATGGATGAATCATAAGAAAAATTAGTTTTATGAGGTGAAGAAATTGAAACGCATTGTGTACTTGCTCCTATTCATGCTGCTATTACCATTCGTGCACAAGGTACATGCCAGTAGTATAGTTATTCAAGTGAATGAGGAAGCAACTGTCTTTGATAATCGTTCAGGCTCACTTGAACAAGTAGGAACATTATCAGCAGGACAAACATTTGAAGTGACAAAAGATTATGGACCTAATTGGTGGCAAATTCGTTGGGGAGGTAACTACGGTTATGTAGATAAACGATACACGACTGTTGTTCCATCCAAGACATATCAAAATAACGTACCTTCTGTTGTCAAAGTAAGAGATTACATTGTAGCAACAAAGGTAACGCCTGTTTATGATAATACCGGTAACAAACTAGTGCAATTTGCAACATTATCGGAAGGTGTTCGTTTCCCTTTATATAGTAAAATGGGCAGTTGGTACGGAATTGCTGTGAACGGACGACTGGGTTTTGTACATAGTAATTTTGTTACAGAAGAAAAAGGGCAGGACACCACTGATCCATCAACAAAGCCGGTTGAAAAACCTACGCCGACACCACCAACATCACCAACAACCCCGCCAAGTAAACAAAATGGCTATATTGAAGCGTTGGAAAATGCTGTTCTCTATGATCTTCGCCGAGAACAACCAATGTCGATTGCGACACTGTTAAAAGGGCAACAGTTAGAAATTGCCAATGTTATAGATGAAATGTATGTTCAAGTACGGTGGGGCAAAACGTTCCTTTATGTGGAAAAATCAAAAATAAAATTTGTCAATACGCCGTCTTTTAAAAATAGCGGTAATGATAATGCAGTAAAAAATCAGTATTTCATCCCAATATCAGGGAATAATGAAATTTACGATCGAACAGCGAAAAAATTACAGCCATTTGCAAAGTTGGATGTAAATCGACGCTACCCCATTTTACGAAAAGAGCAGAATTGGTATGTTACGACAATAGGTGGACGTGAAGGTTATATTCACAGTTCTAAGGTAGCATTAGATCGTGGCGTACCTGTTATGATGTACCATCATTTCTTAAAGGAGAATGAATTAGGACGCTTTAAAAATGTAAGTACAACGATAACAGATACCCAATTTGCTCATGAAATGAAGTATTTGAAAGATAAAAAATATGAAACGGTTAGTACGGATGATTTAGTGCGCTTTATGCGCAATGAAATTACATTGCCTGCTTATTCCATTGTTTTGACATTTGATGATGGTTTATTATCTACAAGAGAATATGCCTATCCAATATTAAAAAATTATGGATTTCAAGCAACTCAATTTTTAATTACTTATCGTAATGAATATTCACCTGCAGAACAACTGTTTAATTATAATGATTTACAAGCACTGTCAAAACAAGATATGGATTATATGCAAGATGTCTTTACGTTTGAATCGCACACCTATAATTTACACGATATGATTGGAAATAAAGGGAAAATGTTGTTGATTCCTTACCATGAGGTCGTAGAAGATTTAAAGCGCAGTTTAACGTTTATACCGAATGCAAAAGCCTTTGCCTATCCATTTGGTCAATATAATGCCAATATTATTTATGCGGTGAAAGAAGCTGGGTTTACAATGGCATTTTCAACAAAGCCTGGCTACAACAATCCATATGATGATATCTACCAAATTAAACGCCTTTACAGCGATCAACAAACGAGCTTAGCGCAGTTCAAAAAAATGGTATCACCTTTTGCGCAATAAAAGAGCGTGGACTGGACTAACTGCTTTTCGACGAAAAATGTACAAAAAACAAACCCGCATCTTCAGGGAAGATGCGGGTTTGTTTTGTAGTAGATGTTATTTCAAAAGGATGGGATTAATGCAAGCCGATTAAGTGATGTTTTACCACTTCATATGCTTGGCAAACATTTTCGTATTGATCTTGTTCTTTTGCAATCATATCAGAAGCAATAGAGAACAATAAATTTTCTTCATTATGATCTTCCATTTGGTTCATTAAAGCTGCTTCCATTTGAGCTACATAGGAAATAATTTGTGTATTCATTTTTATTTTCTCCTTTATTGGACAAATGATGTTTTTCTTTTCTTGATGTCTATATCTTACTCCAGTTAGTCAAAAGAAATCTAGAAAGTTGTACTAATGAAATGAGGTATTTTGATGAATGTGACACAAAAATGAACTTGTTTGAAAAGTGCTTTTTGAAACCGTTTTTATCTAAAATCACTGATAATTCAAGCTTTATCGTCAATTTTGTTGTGTATTATTAAACTAGTACAGTTTGCTGTGAAATAACGATTGATATAGTACAGATAAGTAGTTGTGGAACGAAAAAACGTAAAAGTTCATATACTACATGGAATGAAAACATAGGTAACTTTTTTAGGGGTGAATGTATGCCAATAATAACAGGCCAGCAGTATATTAAGCGCATCGATGCATTGCAAACGCATATCTCAATAGATGGCGCAGTCGTTACGGGAAAGGTTTCAGAACATCCAGCATTTAAAGGCGTAATGCAAAGTCAAGCAAAGCTTTTTGATTTGCAGCATGATGAGTCGTTACATGATAGCTTGACCTATGTATCACCAAAGAGTAATGAACGAGTAGGTATGTCTTTTCTACAAGTGACAAAGGTTGAAGATTTAGTAACAAGACGTCAAGCTGCGCGAGAGTGGGCTTTATCTAATCATGGCTTAATGGGAAGAAGTCCTGATTATATGAACACTACTTTAATGGCATTAGCATCTGCCGCTGAATATTTAAAAGATAAGCCAAATTGTTTTCCAGATCATCTGCTAAATTTTTATGAATATGCACGTGAAAATGATTTGACGATGACACATACGTTTATTGAGCCACAAGTAAACCGTCAACGATATCATTATGAAGATGAAGAGGTCATCATTGCGGCTAAAATTGTAGGGAAAACAACTCAAGGACTGGTAATTAAAGGGGCAAGATTGCTTGCCACACAAGGTGGCATTACAGACGAACTACTTGTTTTATCAACAAATGGCTTTGATAAGGAAAAAGGGTTTGGTTTTTCCATACCAAGTGATACGAAAGGATTGAAATTTTTATGTAGACAGTCATTTGTCGGAGGGGAATCAACGTTCGATCATCCTTTAAGCGCACGCTTTGAGGAAATGGATGCGATTGTTGTCTTTGATGATGTCGTGGTACCGTGGGAGCGCGTTTTTTATTATGAAAATAATGAGGTTGCTAATAACTTCATGAATGTGAGTGGCTTCCAAGCGTATACTTTACATCAAGTATTGTCCCGACAAATTGCTAAAACAGAATTTGTTTTAGGTGTTGTCCAATCAATTGTTAATACAATCAATATTGGCGAATACCAACATGTACAGCAAAAAGTAGTGGAAATCATTGTAACATTAGAAACGATGAAAGCTTTATTGCTCAAATCCGAACTAGAAGCTAAAAGAGACGACTTTGGTTATATAAGACCTGACCATCCAACATTACAGGTAGCTATTCAAATTTTCCCTAAAGTCTATCCAACCTTTACAGAAATCATTCAATTATTAGGTGCAAGTGGCTTAATGTCAATCCCGAGTGAAAAAGCATTTGGCGCAGATGATGGGGATTTGGAGCATTATTTACAATCATTTAGGGATGGTGGAGAGGAGCGTGTCAAAAAATTCCGTTTAGCATGGGATTTAACGATGAGTAGTTTTGGCACGAGACAAACGCTATATGAGCGATATTTCTTTGGAGACCCAGTACGTTTATCGAGCTTACTCTACCAATCGTATAATCGGGAGCCATTTATACAAAGAGTAGAAAATTTCTTAAAAAATAAAGATTAAGCGCTATTCGAAATGTTGTACTTTGGTTAATCTTAGATAGCTAATATATTTTTTAGCTGACTGCCATCATTTCATATCAATATAGAAATGCAATGATTGACAGAAGGCCATAATTTTTTTATAATGTGCGTTAGAAAATAGAAAAAACGATGATGGAACAAGTACGTATTTGTGCGTGTAGAAGAAAGGGATTTCTAGGCTGAAAAAATCCTCACGTCAACAAGTGCCGAAAGCTACTCCAGAGTGCAGCTAATCCCTGCCGTTCACTTACGTTACAAGTGCTAAAGAGGTAAGTATACACAATACTTACAACTAGGGTGGTACCGCGAGACAATATACAAAGTCCTCGTCCCTTTTTGGGGATGAGGGCTTTTTTATGCGTATAAGCGGCTTCATATCGTAATTTTACACTATTAGAGGAGGAACTTTTCACATGAAAGCAGTAGAAATTCGCCGTATGTATTTAGAATTCTTTAAAGAAAAAGGACATCACCATGAACCATCAGCACCTCTTGTGCCAATTAATGACCCTTCATTACTTTGGATTAACTCGGGTGTAGCAACATTAAAACCTTATTTTGATGGTCGTATTATTCCTGATAATCCGCGTATTACGAATGCACAAAAATCGATTCGTACGAACGATATTGAAAACGTAGGGAAAACAGCACGTCACCATACATTCTTTGAAATGTTAGGTAACTTTTCTATTGGTGATTACTTCAAAAAAGAAGCAATTCATTACGCTTGGGAATTTTTAACGGATAAAAAGTGGATGGGCTTTGATCCTGAACTTTTATCGATTACCATCCACCCAGAAGACCAAGAAGCATATGACGTATGGCATAACGAAATTGGCATTCCAGAAGAACGTTTAATTCGATTAGAAGGGAACTTCTGGGATATTGGGGAAGGTCCATCTGGTCCAAACTCTGAAATTTTCTACGATCGTGGAGAAGAATATGGTGCAGATGAAAATGATCCAGAAATGTATCCTGGCGGAGAAAACGAACGTTATTTAGAAGTTTGGAACTTAGTGTTCTCTCAATTTAACCATAATCCTGATGGTACTTATACACCATTACCAAAGCAAAACATTGATACAGGGATGGGACTAGAACGTATTGTATCAGTTGTACAAAATGTTCCAACAAACTTTGATACGGATTTATTTATGCCAATCATTGAAAAAATTGAACAATTTGCCAATCGCAAATATAAGCGTCCTGGTGAAGTCGCGTTAAGTGAAATCTTCGGTTCGGAAGAAGACATTAATACACCATTCAAAGTGATTGCAGACCATATCCGTACTGTGGCATTTGCTATCGGTGATGGCGCTCTTCCTTCAAATGAAGGTCGTGGTTATGTATTGCGTCGTTTACTACGTCGTGCAGTACGTTACGCTAAACAAATTGGTATCGAAAAACCATTTATGTTTGAATTAGTACCAACAGTTGGACAAATTATGGTGGATTTCTACCCAGAAGTTACGGAAAAATGTGAATTTATCCAACGTGTGATTAAAAACGAGGAAATTCGTTTCCACGAAACATTAGATGGTGGTCTTGCTATTTTTAATGAAGTTGTAGAAGCACAAAAAGCAGCGGGTCATGATTATATTCCTGGAGCAGATGCATTCCGTCTTTACGACACATATGGCTTCCCAATCGAGTTAACAGAAGAATATGCAGAAGAAGTAGGCATGAAAGTGGATCATGAAGGATTCGAAGTGTCAATGAATGAACAACGTGAACGTGCGCGTGCAGCTCGTCAAGATGTGGATTCAATGCAAGTACAAAATGAAGTGCTAGCAAACTTAACCGTTGCAAGTGAATTCGTTGGCTATGATACATTATCAGTAGAAACGGAAGTTGCAGCAATGATTGTCAACGGACAAGTCGCGAAGGTCGCTTCAGAAGGTCAAGAAGCTTTAGTTGTCTTAGCAAAAACACCGTTCTACGCTGAAATGGGTGGACAGATTGCTGATAGTGGTGTAATTTCCAATGACGGCTTTACAGCAATCGTTAAGGATGTTCAAAAAGCACCAAATGGACAACCGTTACACACAGTTCTTGTTGAATCAGGTGAAATGCATGTTGAAGATGCAGTAAAAGCGGTAGTTAATCGCAGTGAACGTAATCTCATCATTAAAAACCATACAGCAACGCACATTATGCAACGTGCGTTAAAAGACGTATTAGGTGACCATGTTAACCAAGCAGGTTCTTATGTTGGTCCTGATCGATTACGCTTCGACTTCTCTCACTTCGGTCAAGTAACTAAAGAAGAGTTACAACAAATTGAACGTATTGTAAATGAAAAAGTGTGGGAAGATATTGAAGTCGTGATTGAAGAAAAGGCGATTGATGAAGCGAGAGCAATGGGGGCAATGGCATTATTCGGCGAAAAATACGGTGATATTGTGCGCGTCGTTTCCATTGGCGATTATTCAATCGAACTTTGTGGTGGTATCCATGTAAAACGTTCTTCTGAAATTGGCTTCTTTAAAATTGTATCAGAAGGTGGTATTGGCGCAGGAACGCGTCGTATCGAGGCTGTGACTGGAAAAGTGGCATATGAGGCGGTTAAAGAAGAAGAGGCGCTATTAAATGATGCAGCAGCATTATTAAAAGCAAATCCGAAAGATATTGTCACTAAAGTTCATGCGCTACAAGCAGACTACAAAGAATTACAACGTGAAAATGAAGGATTATCACAAAAAATTGCCAATGCACAAGCAGGTGCTATTGTAGATGCAGCCCAAACATTTGGTGATGTGACAGTACTTTCAACGAAAGTTGAAGCGAAAGACAATAACCAACTGCGTCAAATGATGGATGACCTAAAAGGTAAAATGACAAAAGCTGTTGTTGTCCTAGGTGCTATTGATGGCGATAAAGTCATGTTATGTGCAGGTGTAACGAAAGATTTAGTGGGTGGCAATTACCATGCAGGAAATATTGTGAAAATGGTGGCAGAAGCTTGTGGCGGTAAAGGCGGCGGTCGTCCAGATATGGCGATGGCAGGTGCTAAAGATGCTTCAAAACTTGATGAAGCGCTACTTTCTGTGTATGATTACGTTAAATCCATTTAATTAATACGTCAAATCGGTTATAATAAAGAGAAATCGGAGATGAGCTTCTTTGCACATCTCCTTATTTCTGAAAGCGAGGTGCTGGTCATGAGTTCATTTGATCAAACGATGAAATTTAATTTTCCAGAAGAATCAATGGAACAGGAAGTCAAGCAGGTAATGTTGAAAGTACATTCTTCATTAGAGGAAAAGGGATATAATCCTATCAATCAGATTGTCGGTTACTTACTTTCTGGTGATCCGGCGTATATTCCTCGCCATCAGGATGCTCGTAATTTAATTCGCAAGCTAGAGCGTGACGAAATTCTAGAAGAGCTTGTTAAATTTTATATTAAAAAGAATAACGAGGGCTAGAAATGAGAATTATGGGATTAGACGTTGGGTCGAAAACAGTCGGTGTTGCCATTAGTGATGCACTTGGCTGGACGGCTCAAGGTATTGAAACCGTAAAAATTGATGAAGCAAATGGCGAATTCGGCATCGACCGTATTGCTGAGCTAGTGAAGGAATATACTATCACTGAATTTGTTGTAGGATTCCCGAAAAACATGAATAATACGGTAGGACCACGTGGTGAAGCTTCTGAAAACTATAAAAAGTTATTAGAAGAGACATTTTCACTGCCGGTTAAACTTTGGGATGAGCGTTTAACGACGATGGCTGCCGAGCGCATGCTAATCGAAGCGGACGTAAGTCGCAAAAAACGCAAGCAAGTCATTGATAAAATGGCTGCTGTGATGATTTTACAAGGCTATTTAGATAGCAAAAACTAATTAATGAGGTGGCAAACATGGCTCACGAGCATAACCATGAAGAAGAATTACACGTACAACACATTACAGTGATTGACGAAAACGGAAACGAGCAACTTTGCGAAGTAATTCACGTACACGAGTCTCCTGAATTCGGTAAATCTTATGTATTTTACTCAATGGTAGGAGCAGAAGAAGATGAAGACGGCTCTGTAGAAATCTTCGTATCATCATTTGTACCTTCTGAAAACGGTGAAGATGGCGAATTAACACCGATTGAAACAGAAGCAGAGTGGGACATGGTAGAAGACGTTTTAAACGCTTTAGAGGACGAAGACGAAGAGTAATTGTTTTCATTTTAAAGTGTAAAGAACAAGGATGGCAAAAGCGGTCCTTGTTCTTTTTTTACGCCAATCAACTTGGACGTACAAGGGCAAGAACTAAAACAATCAGCTCATTTGTAAGGAGGAAGTTAAATGAACGAGGAAACACAAGAATTTATTATTATCGGAGAAAATGGTCAAGAGCAAACATGCCGAGTTGTATTTACATTTGATGCCGAGGAAAAATCATATGTATTGTTCTCACTGATAGATGAAAAGGGGCAAGAAATTCCTGGTGATATTTCAGCGATGACATTCGATTATGATGATAACAGCGGGGAAATGATTAATTTGCAACCTGTGGAAACGGATGCTGAATGGGAAATGATTAATGAAGTTGTATTAACACTGTTAGATGAATTTCAGGAGGAACCACAGCTTATAACCGTGACGAATGAAGATGGCACAGATCAGGTGTGCGAGGTTATTCATACATTTGCTTCTGAACAATTTGGCAAATCATATGTACTTTATGTTGCTGTTTCAGAAGAACCAATGGAGGAACGTGATATTTTCGCTGCCCAATATGTACCTGGACCAGATGGAACGATTGAGGATTTACTACCGATTGAAACAGATGCAGAATGGGAATTCGTAGAAGATATTTTAAATGACTTATAAAAAAACATACTCAAAGTATAACTTTGAGTATGTTTTTTTATATATGAGTGCCAGTCACTCAAACAATTTGCTTCGATGTCTAATAGAAAATTTCTATCTGAAGCTAAAAAGGATTCTATCGTCCAACGAATATTGTGTTTAGTAGAGAGAAAAACGTGTGTAACATACAGAAAACAAGGGAATCTTCCCCTGCAAGATTACATAAAGATTGATACATGGGAAAAACAAGAAAAAATAGCATTGACCAATTACAAGTAAACAGATAAGATTTGTTGTAATAAAAATAGAAAATTTCAAATAGTTTATTTTAAGAGAATTATTCAACTGTACATGAAATGCTCTATATTTATTTGTAATTAAACCAAGTAAATTAATAAAAATAGGAGGATATAATATGAAAAAATTACGGTTATGGTTTGCTAGCGTGTTAATCATTGTCCTTGCTGGCTGTACAGATTCGAAGCAGGTAAAACAAGACGACGTTGTTACATTAAATGTAGGGGCTGCAAGTGTTCCTCATGCGGAAGTATTAGAATATTTAGCGGAAGATCTTGCACAAGATGGTGTGAAGTTAAATATTTCCATATTAAAAGATGCTGTTCAAACCAATCAACAAACAGCGGACGGTGAACTTGATTTCAACTATTTTCAGCACATTCCGTTTTTAGAACAGACGAATAAAGAAAGTAATCTAGATTTGGTAAGTGTCAAAGGTATTCACATTGAGCCATTCGGAGTCTATTCAAAAACAATTCACGATATAAAGGATTTACCACAAAATGCAAAAGTAGCTGTGCCAAATGACATTGTCAATTTTTCACGCGCATTACTACTGTTTGAACATAATGACCTTATCCAATTAGATGATGCAAAGGACAGTGATTTCACAGTTGAGGATATTACAAAAAATGAAAAGAACATTCAGTTTATAGGTGTTGATCCATTGTTATTAGTGCGCTCATTAGATGATGTAGACGCGTCTGCTATCAATACGAATTACGCATTAGAAGGAGGTTATAATCCACTTGAGGATGCACTTATTATGGAAGGGCCGGAGTCACCTTATGTCAATATTATTGCAACGACGAAAGAAAAACAGCAAGATGCTGCCATTCAAAAAGTAGTGAAATGGCTGACAAGTGAAAAGGCGAGAAAATTTTTTGAAGATCAATATAAAGGGGCTGTCGTTCCAGTATTTTAGCATGTTGAACAGATTATACGGATTCAAGTGCATAGGAGGGAAATCTGAATGATTGAATTTATAAATACGACGAAGGAATTTCATGTTGGGCAAGCGACTGTGAAGGCGTTAAATCACATTAATTTAACTATTCAGAAAGGTGATATATTTGGCGTAATTGGCTTTAGCGGTGCTGGGAAAAGTACTTTACTTCGCACAGTGAATTTATTAGAAGAGCCGACATCTGGTGAAGTGCTTGTTAATGGTAAAAATTTAACCAAACTAAGCAAAAAACAATTGCGGGAGGAAAAGAAAAATATTGGAATGATTTTTCAACACTTTAATCTCCTCCACTCTAAAACGGTTTTTGATAATGTGGCAATGCCTTTAGTGTTAAGTGGTGCTAACAAATCGAAAATAGCAGCTCAAGTGCAAGAGGTCTTAACATTTGTCGGCTTGCAAGATAAGGCGCATCGCTTTATTGATGAATTATCAGGTGGTCAAAAGCAACGTGTAGGGATTGCAAGAGCATTAATTACAAAGCCGACAATTTTATTATGCGATGAAGCGACATCTGCTCTGGACCCCCAAACGACAAAATCTATTTTAGCGTTGCTCAAGCGTGTCAATAGTGAATATGGCATTACCATTTTGATGATTACACATGAAATGGAAGTGATTCGAGATATATGTAATCGTGTGGCGGTAATGGAGAACGGGCAAATAATAGAAGAAGATAATGTCCTACACATTTTTTCTGCACCAAAGCAAGACACAACGAAAAACTTTGTGCAATCAGTTGTTCGAAATGAAATACCGCAATCTGTTTATGAGCAATTGAATGTCATCGATGGTTCGAAACGAATTTACAATATGAAATTTATTGGGGTGGATGTCGGTCAGCCTGTTGTATCACAAGTAGCCAAGAAATTCGCGGTCGATGTCAATGTACTATTTGGCAATATTACGGAGCTACAGGGCATTCCATTCGGTCATTTAATTGTAGAGCTAGTGGGTTCAGCACCAGAGATTCAAAACGCGTTTTTATATATTCAAAGTAAAAATATTCATATGGAGGAGGTCGTTGCACATGAAGGTAAGCACACAGATTATCATCGACGCACTGTTGGATACGCTGTACATGGTTAGCATTTCATTAATTTTTGGCGCTATTTTAGGGTTTATATTAGGCATCGTTTTAGTTGTTACGCGCAAAGGGCACATACTTGAAAATAAAATTATTTTCTCGATTGTCAATCCAGTTGTCAATACGTTACGATCTATTCCTTTCATTATTTTATTAGTAGCTATCATTCCATTTACACGTCTACTTGTTGGGACAGCGATTGGCACAACTGCTGCTATCGTACCACTTGTCTTGCATATTGGACCGTATATTTCAAGATTAATTGAAAATTCTCTGCTTGAGGTAGATGAAGGCATCATTGAAGCGGCAAAAGCAATGGGAGCTTCTCCATTTCAAATTATTCATAAGTTTTTACTTCCTGAAGCCTTCCCATCTTTAATTTTAAGCGTCACAACAGCAACGATTGGACTTATCGGGGCAACAGCAATGGCAGGAGCAGTTGGTGGAGGAGGTCTTGGGGATGTTGCCATAACTTATGGCTACCAACGCTTTGATAATGTAACCATTCTCGTGACAGTTGTACTATTAGTCGTTGTTGTTCAAATTATTCAAAGTATCGGCAATACCATTGAAAGAAAGCTGCGAAGAGTAGCTTAAAAGGAGAGCTAGCAATGAAGAAAATACAGTATATTATCGGACTCTTGTCATTATTATTTTTACTTGTAGCATGTACAAAAGCTGAGGAAAACGATGTTGTGAAGGTTGGCATTCGCAGCTCGGAAATCAAAACGTGGGAATATATAAAAGAACAAGCAACAAAGGAACATATACATTTAGAATTAGTGACATTTTCAGCACAGTATGATCCCAATCAAGCATTAGCAGAAGGTGAAGTCGATATAAATGCTTTCCAACATGTCGCATATTTAAATTTATTTAATAAGAATAACGGCACAGATTTACAAGCGATTGGCACAACGATTATGGCGCCCATCGGCTTGTATTCGAACAAATACAAACGGATAGAAGAGATAAAGGATGGGGCCAAAATTGCAGTGCCAAATGATCCTTCCAATTGGGGGCGAGCATTGTTACTGCTGCAAGAATATGACCTGTTAACGGTTACCGATAATTTTGATGGCAATGGAGGCGAAGATCGTATACAAGACAATCCTAAAAATTTAACGATTGTGCCAGTGGATGGGGCGACGACGCCTCGTGTCATGGAGGATACTGATTTTGCGGTTATTAATAATGGAGTAGCTGTTGAAGCAGGCTTGCTTTTAAAGGATGCGCTTATTCATGAAAATGAAACAGCAAAGCCTTTTATTAATGTCATAGTGGCAAAGCCTGAAGATAAGGACAACGCAAAATTGAAAAAAATTGTGGAGATATATCAGCGTAAAGAAACAGCAGATTTTGTCTCTAACATTTCAAAGGGGAACTATATTCCTGTCAACATGCCATTGGATGAACTAGCAACATGGAAGACGTTTTATTCATATTAAAAGGAGAGATGATGAAAAATGGCGGAGAACAAACAATTAAAGTTAGCTTTATATTTAATCGGGGCAGGCATGCATGTTGCGGCATGGAAGCATCCTTTAGCGCAGGTTGATGCAAGCATTGATATAAAAGCATTACAAAAAGTAGCAAAACTTGCCGAAAAAGGTAAATTCGACATGGCCTTTGTGGCGGATAGTTTAGCCATTAATCACGAATCCCATCCACATATTTTAAATCGTTTTGACCCACTGATTCAAATTACAGCGCTAGCTGCAGCGACATCCAAAATAGGGCTTGGTGCAACAGCTTCGACTACTTACAGTGAACCGTATGTATTAGCAAGACAATTAATGTCCATTGATCATATCAGCAATGGACGTGTTGCATGGAATTTAGTGACAACGGCAGATGCAACCGGCCAAACAGCTTTAAACTTTAGTCGTGATCAGCATTGGGAGCATGACCATCGCTACGAACGAGCAGAAGAATTTATTGATGTCGTGCAATCATTATGGGATTCTTGGGAAGATGATGCCTTTGTCTATGATCGTGAAAATAATATTTTTTATGACCAAGAGAAAGTACATGAAACGGCATTTAAAGGTAAATATTTATCTGTGAAAGGTCCGCTAAACATTGCGCGTTCGATACAAGGGCAACCCGTTATTGTTGAGGCCGGAGCATCTAAGCCAGGGCAAAAATTAGCTGCACGAACAGCGGAAGTTGTTTTTGTCCATTGGGATGATATCGAAAAAGCCAAAGCACATTATCGCACTTTAAAGGCACAGCTAGCGTCGTTCGGTCGAACGGAGGAGGAGTTGCTTGTTTTACAAGGTATCTCGCCCATAGTAGGTGATACTGAGGAAGAAGCCATTCGTCAATTCAATGAATTGCAATCATTGATAGACCCATATGAGAGCTTGAAGTTTGTTTCAGGTTATATGGGCAATGTTGATTTTTCAAAGTATTCGCTAGATACGCCAGCTATTGAAGTTGAGTTTCCTGCTGTCAACAGTATTCAAAGCCATTTTGACGAGCATTTAGAGATTATTAAAAAAGAAAATTTAAAGGTCGGTGAGTTGTATGCCCGCCTGTTTGGACCTGCTAGACGTGATGCCTTTGTTGGAACAGCGGTACAAATTGCTGACGAAATGGAACGATGGTTGAAGGAGGGGGCAGCTGATGGATTTATGCTGCAATTTCCGTTGTTACCACGTGATTTAGAAAACTTTGTAGAGAAGGTTGTACCAATATTACAAGAGCGTGGCATCTATCGTGAAGATTATACAGGGACAACATTGCGTGAACATTTAGGGCTAAAGAAACCTCAAAACCGATTTACGAAAAGTAAGGTGATCGATTAATGCGTGATGTTTTTATTCGGAATGAGCGAGAACAACAGCTCGTTCAATATGCTCGTAAACTTGCTGGGCAAATTGAAGAAACAGCTGCTATTTATGATGAAAGTGGTGCGTTTCCTTTTGACCATTTTAAATTGTTGGAGGAGGCAGGGTATTTTCGATTGACTGTACCGAAAAAATACGGCGGTGAGGAAATCTCTCTCTATGAAATGCTATTAGTGCAAGAGCAGCTTGCTAAAGGAGATGGGTCAACTGCTTTAGCGGTTGGCTGGCACTTATTAACGTTTTTAAATGTAAGAGAAGCGAAGTTGTGGCCGCAGCATATTTTTGCAGAACTAAGTCGTAAAGCTGTGGAGGAAGGTTCCCTGTTAAATATTATTAATAGTGAACGAGGAAAGGGCAATATTTCACGGGGTAGTTTGCCTGGCACGACTGCCAAAAAAGTTCCAGGTGGTTATATCATTACCGGCGAGAAAGCTTTTGCTTCACTAGCACCAATTTTAAAGCAATTCACGATTATTGCATATTTAGAAGATGAAAATGTAACTGCCGAGTTTCTTATGACAAAAAATGAGCAGGTTGAAGTGGTGAACACGTGGGATGCAATGGGCATGCGAGCAACAGGTAGTCATGATATCATTTTCCACGATACTTTTGTGCCAGATGAGGCATTATTATATCGTCACCGTCCGAATGAAGTGAATCGATTTTTAGCAGATGGACGTGTCTATTCTTTAGAAATTCCTGCGGTCTATTTAGGAATTGCAGGTGCGGCGAGGGATTATGTAGTCGAGTTTGCGAAAAATACGTATTCTTATAGCTTGGAAAATACAATTGCACACGCTAGCCATGTGCAACAAAAGATTGGAGAAATAGAGGTGTTGTATCAAACAGCACGTCGTAAGCTTTACAGTATTGCTGCACAAGCAGAACAGCACCCGACAGGTAAACAGGATTTAGCGCAGGATGTTAGTATTGCAAAATATGTGATTTGTCAACATGCCATAGATATTGTGACGAAAGCGATGCAAGTTGTTGGAGGCCGAAGTTTGTCGAAGTCTAATAAATTGCAACGACTTTTTCGAGATGTTCAGTGTAGCCGCTTTAATCCACCAGCTGATGATGTTGTTATTGCTCAACTAGCGCAAGGTTTGTTAGTAGAAGAGAAAAAGCAAGGAGCGTTGCAATTATAAAGGTACAAATCTGCTAAAGAATGTATTAGCAGATTTTTTTATGTGTGCAATTTCTCCTGAATTGTCATTTCTGTTTGTCGAAAAAGTTGATTTCTAGTATGATATTGGATAGTGATAGGGGGGAAACCCGTGGATAACGGTTCTAAAAAACAAGAAATGTTTTCAAAAATGGAAGAAAAAAAATCTGAGGTAAAAATCGTGAGAAAAATCGTAGCTATTATAGCCATTACGTTTTTATTATTATTTGGCATTATCGGTTTAATTGGGTACAACTACGTTAAAAGTGCGCTTAAACCGGTGAATCCGGATGCGACGAAAACCATTGCTGTTGAAGTACCAATTGGCTCTAGTTTAAGTTCGATTTCGGCTTTGTTAGAGAAAAAGGGCATTATTAAAGATGCGAAAGTCTTTAAATATTACGCCAAGTTTAAAAATGAATCTCAATTCCAAGCAGGAAATTATGATTTAACCCAAGCGATGACATTGGACGAGCTGATTGAGAGTTTAAAAACAGGCAAGGTGTATCGTGAGCCAATCTTTACGATGACGATTCCAGAAGGTCTAACACTTGATCAGATAGGTAAAATCGTAGAAAAGAAAACACCTTATACTCAAAAAGAGTTTATGGATTTAGTAACAAGTGAAGCATTTGTTCAAAAAATGATGGCTAACTATCCAGAACTTATTACAGATGCGGTTTTAGCTGATAATATTCGCTATGACTTAGAAGGGTATTTATTCCCAGCAACATATTCTTATTTTGAAGAAAAACCTTCGTTAGAGTCAATTGTTGAAGAAATGATTGCAGCGATGAATAATGTAGTGAAAAATTATAGTGAAGTGTTAGTTGAAAAACAAATGTCAGTCCATCAACTTTTAACGTTTGCATCGTTATTAGAGGAAGAGGCAACAGCACAAACAGATCGTGAAACGATAGCGAGTGTATTCTATAATCGTATAGAGAAAGGCATGCCACTACAAACAGACCCAACTGTTTTATATGCCCTTGGTTCACATAAAGATCGCGTATTGTATGAAGATTTAGAAGTGGAAAACGCTTATAATACTTACAAAAATAAAGGATTACCGCCAGGGCCAATTGCTGGTGCTGGGAAAACTTCGATTGAAGCAACGTTAAATCCGAGCAAAACTGATTATCTTTATTTCTTAGCAGATAAAGAAGGAGTTAACCACTTCTCAAAAACATATGATGAGCATTTGCAAAAGAAAGAACAATATATTAAGTAAATCTCAGTAATTTGAGGCAAATAAATAGCACAATAAAATAGATAGAAGGAAAGAAAAATAGCTTTCCTTCTATTTTCGTGCTATTATAAATTGTGATTTTTAATCAATTATACGTGGTGGCAATTGTTTCGTGCATATCGACTAACAATTGCTCATTTTTGTATGGCAAAGTACCAAGACATCACGTTTGGTCTTTTTCTTTTTGTAGCAAAGTGATGATGAAGTTTGGATAACGGGAGTGCTCGTTTCCTTTTAAATGAGGGTGAATTTTACAATGGAATTATCGGATGCATATATACAATCATTTATTCAACCACGTAATGACTTGCTTTTAGAAATGGAAGCATATGCGGAAGAAAATCATGTACCGATTATGCAGTTAGCTGGAATAGACGCACTGAATCAGTTGCTACGTATTCAAAATCCGGCAAAAATTTTAGAAATTGGCACGGCAATTGGTTACTCAGCAATACGGATGGCAGAGGCTTTGCCAAATGTGCAGATTGTTACGATCGAACGTGATGAAGAACGTGTCGCTCGTGCAAAAGCTTATATTGCAAGATCGACCGTGTCCAATCGTATTACGGTTATTGAGGGAGATGCTTTAGAGGTAGACGATAAGGCAATTCACACAACTTTTGATGCGGTTTTTATAGATGCAGCAAAAGGACAATACCAACGATTTTTCGAAAAATATGCCCCTCTTGTCAACTCGGGAGGCGTCTTGTATATCGATAATATGTATATGCATGGCTTGTCCGATTTGGACTTAAAAGACGTACCACGTCGCAAGCGCACAATGATTCGGAATTTAAAAAACTTTACCGATTGGATTATGCACCATCCTGATTATACAAGTGCATTTTTACCAGTGGGGGATGGCTTATTATTATGTTTGAAGAGGTGACGACTATGAAAAAACCTGAATTGCTTGTTACACCGCAATCAGTAGACCATGTAAAAGCACTGTTAACAGCTGGAGCTGATGCTTTTGTCATTGGGGAACAACAATTTGGTCTTCGTCTTGCAGGTGAATTTTCAGTGAGCGAAGTAGAAGAAGCAACGAAGCTAATACACGCAGCAGGCAAAAAGGTGTATGTTGCAGTGAATGCGCTTTTCCATAACGAAAAACTAGATGCATTAGGTGACTATTTAAAAGAAATGCAACGCATAGGTGTAGATCGTTTAATTTACGGCGACCCTGCGGTTATTATAGTGCGTCGCGAGCAAGGTGTAACCATTCCGTTGCACTGGAATCCGGAAACGACGGCTACCAACTGGTTTACTGCGAATTATTGGGGTAAACGTGGTGCAACACGTGCTGTGCTAGCGCGTGAGCTTTCATTAGATGAAGTAATAGAAATTAAAGAAAACGCAGAAGTAGAAGTGGAAGTACAAGTACACGGCATGACTTGTATGTTCCAATCGAAGCGTCCATTACTAGGTCATTATTTCTTATATCAAGATAAAGTAATGACAATTGAAAATCGTCAAGAAAACCGTAATATGTTCCTTCATGATGATGAGCGTAACAACAAATATCCAATTTATGAGGATGCAAATGGTACACATATTTTCAGTCCAAATGATATGTGCATTATTGATGAGCTAGGCGAGTTATTTGAAGCAGGCATCGATGCGCTAAAAATTGAAGGTGTTTTACAAACGCCGGAATATGTAGTGACAGTTACAGAAGCATATCGTCGAGCAATTGACACTTATTTTGACGAATCAGAAGATGCATATGACGATATTAAAGATGATTTACTGGCTAAAATTGAAGAAATTCAACCTGCTATTCGACCACTCGATACGGGCTTTATCTTCAAGGAAACAGTTTACTAGGAGGTGGCAAGAACATGGCATTGGCATTAGAACAAAATGACAAAATCCGTGAAATGATAAACGGTAAACGCGTCATTACAAAAAAACCTGAACTACTTGCCCCTGCAGGTAGCTTAGAAAAACTAAAAGTAGCTGTCCATTATGGTGCGGACGCAGTATTTATCGGAGGTCGAGAATTCGGTCTTCGCTCAAACGCAGATAATTTTTCTATCGAAGATATGCGTGAAGGTGTAGAGTTTGCAAATAAGTATGGAGCAAAAATTTACGTGACAACGAATATTTTCGCTCATAATGAAAATATGGATGGTTTAGAGCAATATTTAAAGGATATTGAATCAGCAGGCGTTACTGGCATTATTGTAGCGGACCCACTTATTATCGAAACATGTCGTAGTGCTGCGCCGAAGCTAGAAATCCATCTTTCTACACAACAATCTTTATCAAACTGGAAAGCAGTACAGTATTGGAAAGAAGAAGGCTTACACCGCGTTGTTTTAGCACGTGAAGTTGGCGGCGAAGAAATGAAGCTAATGAAAGAAAAAGTCGATATCGAAATTGAAGCATTCGTTCATGGCGCAATGTGTATCGCCTATTCAGGTCGTTGTGTGTTATCAAATCATATGACAGCACGTGACTCCAATCGTGGTGGCTGCTGCCAATCTTGTCGTTGGGATTATGATTTATACGAGTTGGAAGACGGCGAGGAAAAAGCGCTCTTCGATGACAATCATGCACCTTTTGCGATGAGTCCGAAAGATTTAAAGTTAATTGAAGCGATACCACATATGATAGAGCTTGGCATTGACTCATTAAAAGTCGAAGGCCGTATGAAATCGATTCACTATGTGGCAACAGTAGTTTCTGTCTATCGTAAAGTCATTGATGCGTATTGTGCAGACCCTGACAATTTTAAAATTAAACGGGAATGGCTAGAAGAGTTAGATAAATGTGCAAATCGTGACACTGCTGAGGCGTTCTTCCATGATGCACCAGGTCATGAAGAGCAAATGTTTGGCGTTCATGGTCGTAAAACAACCTATGAATTTGCAGGGCTTATTTTAGAGCATGATCCTGAAACAAAAATTGTAACGATGCAACAACGTAACTATTTTAAACCAGGTGATGAAGTAGAATTTTTTGGGCCAGAAATCGAAAATTTCCGCATTACAATGGGGGAAATTTGGGATGAGGATGGCAATAGCTTAGATGCGGCACGTCATCCATTGCAAATTGTTAAGTTTAAATGTGAGACACCACTTCAACCGCACAACATGATGCGAAAGGAGAATAATTAATGGCAATCAAGCGTCCAGTTGTCATCGGAATCGCTGGTGGCTCATGCTCAGGCAAAACGAGTGTGACCCGTGCTATTTATGATGTTTTCCGTGAGCATTCTGTCGTAGTAATTGAACAAGATTACTACTATAAAGATCAAAGTCATTTAACATTTGAAGAACGACTAGGAACGAATTATGACCATCCACTAGCGTTTGATAATGATTTATTGATTGAGCATATAAAAAAATTATTAAAGCGTCAGCCAATCGATAAGCCGGTTTATGACTATGTACAGCATACGCGTGCTAAGGAAGTTATCCATGTAGAGCCAGTAGATGTTATTATACTAGAAGGAATTTTAGTATTAGAGGATGCAGACTTACGTGGTTTAATGGACATCAAATTATTTGTTGATACGGATCCAGATTTACGTATTATTCGTCGTATTTTACGTGATATTAAAGAGCGTGGACGTACAACAGATTCTGTAATTGACCAGTACCTATCTGCAGTACGACCGATGCATAATATGTTTATTGAACCGACTAAACGTTATGCTGATATTATTATTCCTGAAGGTGGAGAGAATGGCGTAGCGATTGATTTGATGGTAACGAAAATTAAAACTATTCTTGAAACTGACAACGTATTGTAATAAGATAGAGTGGTATTGACAATATTTACATGCTTTATGAAGCATATTTTTGTAAGGCATGCATACTATTAGGTCAAAGTGTATTTTGAAATGGATTAAAAATAATAAAATTCGATTAAATGCATTTTTCAAAGCATTTGGTCGAGTTTTATGTTTTTATATTGATGAAATAAGGAGTGAAGTACTTTGTCAAACGAAAAACAGTACCCAATGACTGCAGAGGGTAAAAGAAAATTAGAAGAAGAATTAGTGAAATTAGAAACAGAAACGCGTAAAGAAATTGTAGAGCGTATTAAAATTGCACGTGACTTCGGAGACCTTTCTGAAAATGCCGAGTATGACTCAGCAAAAGAAGAGCAAGCCTTTTTAGAAGGACGTATTTCTACATTAAAATCAATGATTCGTAACGCAGTAATTATTACTGAAGATGAAACGGACAACAGTGTAGTTTCGCTTGGGAAAACGGTTACATTTGTAGAAATTATTAACGGTAAACCATCTTCTGATGAAGAATCTTATACGATTGTTGGTTCTGCCGAGGCTGATCCAATGGAATTCCGAATCTCAAATGAATCACCAATTGCAAAAGGCTTACTTGGAAAAGCTGAAGGTGAAGAAGTAGTTGTACAAACACCTGGTGGTGAAATGAAAGTGAAAATTCTTTCAATTAAATAATCACAGATGTACAAGCAGTTAGCTCTTCTTTCTAGAGAAGAGCTAACTGTTTTTATTTTGCAAGTCGTGTGGAACTTGATAAAATATTGGCTAGAGAGGGGGAGACTTCATGGGTGAACGACAAACACGAAGCAGTCGTCATTTGCAGCCATCTCACAATAAAAAGCTAGATAAAATGTTAAATATTTTAATTGGCATTGTCATTATATTAATTGTGATAGTGGCAACGTATGTGTTTAAGTGGCAAGATGACGCACAAGAAACTGTTAAAGAGGAACCAGCTCAAGAGCAAAAGAACGATGACAGTGAGAAGGAACCTTCAAAAGAGGAAGACATAGCGAGTAACGACGAACAGTCACAAGATGAAGAACAGACGAAAGATACAGACGAGTCGAAAGAGGCAGAACAGCAACCAGAACAAAATACGGCAGTGGAAACGACGTCAGACAATCCAATTGTTGACCGTGTGGTGACAGATAAAAGCTGGAAACCGACGCCAACAACGCAAACTGGAGAGCATGTGTCATCCTACGATGATCAATCTGTAGATTGGGCAGAAAAAATTGCGACAGTGACAGCCGTTACTGGCATTACAAATGACAATCTGATTGTTTGGCGCTTGCAAAATAATGGTGGTGCCAATAAAGCCATTGCAACGGTTTCGACAAAAGATAAAAGTGAAAAGTATCGTGTCAGCATGGAATGGGTTGATAACGAAGGCTGGCTTCCTGTAAAACTAGAACAGTTGAATACATTAGAAGGTGCCTATTGACGAAAACTGCTGTATTGATTATTTTTAAATCTATTGGGTAAAAACATAGCCCAATAGCACAATGTTTGGTGACTAGAGCCATTATCCGTAGGTTATGGAAACACGTCAACGGATATTGGGGTTTGCGGCGGGTGCTTGTTACAATACGGATGCCAAAGCCGACACATCGTTGTTTAATAGAGTTGGATAAAAGAAGGGGAGTAATGAATTCATGAAAATCGCAGTTATCGGTGCAATGGAAGAGGAAGTAGAGTTATTACGCGCATCTTTAGAAGGTGCTACTAGTACAACAATTGCTGGTAGTGAATACACAACAGGGACATATGAAGGAAAAGAAGTAGTGCTATTAAAAAGCGGTATTGGTAAAGTCAATGCGGCAATGTCAACAACAATTTTATTACATGAATTCAAACCAGATGTAGTCATTAATACAGGTTCTGCTGGGGGTTATGATGAGGCCCTTGAAGTTGGAGCCGTTGTTATTTCAGATGAAGTCCGTCATCATGATGTAGATGTTACAATTTTCGGTTATGAAATTGGTCAAATGGCAGGTATGCCTGCTGCTTTCCAATCAGATGAAAAATTAATAAAAGTTGCC
This sequence comes from Lysinibacillus sp. C5.1, assembly GCF_016350185.1. NCBI lineage: Bacteria > Bacillati > Bacillota > Bacilli > Caryophanales > Bacillaceae > Lysinibacillus > Lysinibacillus sp. C5.1. The sequence goes on along the minus strand of NZ_CP066226.1, from coordinate 3,146,193 downwards.
GAAGAAGCTGTAAAAGCAGTTGGTGAACATCAATACGGTATTGGCTTAATTTGCTCTGGTGATGCCTTTATGAATGATCCGGTACGTGTGGAAGCAGTGCGTCAACATTTTCCTCAAATGAAAGCTGTTGAAATGGAAGCGGCAGCTGTTGCACAAGTATGCTATCAATTCGGTACACCTTTCGTAGTTATTCGTGCACTATCTGATATTGCTGGCAAAGAATCAAACATCAGCTTTGATGAGTTCTTACCAGTCGCTGCAAAACATTCAACACAAATTGTATTAAAAGCAATTACGGCTCTATAAATCTACATGTAATAGACAAAGTGAGCAGTGAAAAAAGTGAGAAAAATCACAGTCGTAAATAATCTTCAATGCTACAATGGCATTATATTCTCTTCATAGTTCGATGGGAGGTATTCATTATGCTATTTTTAACAGCAGGTGTCGTAATAATTACAATGTTAATCGGCACGCTTATTTCGGCAGATTTGACAGAAGCAACACATTAATACTTTATAGAAAGCTCCTTTGTGGCTGTTAAAGTCAAAAAGGAGCTTTTTATTGTTCGAGGAAACAACGGACTCCTCAATGGACACCAGCCACGCTAAAATGTGTTAGCAACTAATGAAAATCGTTATGCAAAGAGCATCAATAAAACAAGTACTGCTATGTCAAGATTGAATTTTTATCAATAACAAATTACAATAAATTACTCAATAGACTTTTGATCTCTTTTATAAAATTGATAGAGTTTAATGAGTGCTCGCTTTTCAATGCGAGATACATAACTACGAGAAATATTTAAGCGGGCAGCAATTTCTTTTTGTGTCAGTGCATCATGCTGATTTAGCCCATAACGGAGTGTGACAATTTCCAGCTCGCGTTCATCGAGCATGTGCAAATAATGGTACAACTGGGCAACATGTTCTTTATGTTCGATTTTTTCGGTTGCACTTTCTTCATCGCATTGTAGCAGGTCGCGAATTTGTAATGCATTGCCATCTTTGTCTGTGCCAATTGGTTCAAATAAGGATACATCTTTTTGTACTTTTTTCTGGGTCCTTAAATGCATTAAAATTTCATTTTCAATACAGCGTGCTGCGTACGTTGCAAGGCGCGTCTTTTTATCTGGTGTATAACTTTCAACAGCTTTCATTAGACCGATTGTTCCGATTGAAATATAATCATCGAGTTGTTCATGTTTTGGGTGGAATTTCTTTACGACATGTGCAACAAGTCGCATATTGCGCTCAATTAAATCGAGACGCGCTTGCTCATCACCACCTAAAAATCGTTCAATACAAGCAGCTTCCTCTTCTTTAGAAAAGGGTTTATGGAATGTTTGCCCTTTTAAATAACCGAATAACGCAGGGATTTCAAACCATAACTGCAACATAGAAGTAAAAATTCCGCTCATTGAATGATTTCATCCTTTCCCCATTTTTCGACAGTATATGTTAAGAAAGGTCGTTCAATGAAAAAAAGTGCAACAGCAATTACGCTGTTACACTTTTCTTAACGTGAATGTACTAATCATTAGTAAAGCTAAAATCGGTAGTAGGAAAAGATAAAAGGCTGGATGGAACGTAGTCGACGCAAAATACGTTAATGTTAATAGCGTACCAGCAGCTGTTATCGGGAGCCCAGTAAAATAACCGTTTGCTTCACTAATATTGAAGCGAGCTAATCGCATCGCACCGCAGACGATATAAAGAACGGTCATCATCATGCCCGCGAAACCAAAATCAACTAGGACAACTTCATACATTAATAATGCAGGTGCTACACCAAATGATATAATATCACTCATAGAATCTAATTGTTTACCTAACTCAGATACTTGTCCGAGCGCGCGTGCCACTTTCCCGTCATAGCGATCGAGAAGAGCAGCAATAAAGATAAACAAGACACTATAGCTATAATATTCATGTAAAGTGGCCATTATGGCCGCGCCACCAAAGGACATATTACTAATTGTGATGAAGTTTGCTGCGTGCGATTTCATTTTCTTAACCGTCGTATCCACCAACTTGTGATAAAAAAACAAGGCGGATCACTCCTTTGCACTTAAGATATTGTACCATTATACTTCGGATGAGAAAAAATTGACAGTCTAATTTAATGGATAGGGGTTTTGCTTTATGAAAGAAAAACTATACCAACGCTTAATAGAATTAACGAATGGCAAACAATCTTCCCAGCTTTTACAAACTATTGCTAAAGCGAAGTGGAGTAAGCGAATAATTCCAAGCTATATGAAATTATACGATATTAACCTTGAAGAAGTTTCAAAAAAACCACAACAATTTTCAAGTTTGCATGATTTTTTTACAAGAGAGCTTTTAACAGATGCACGACCAGTAGACCAAAATCCTACTGTTTTTACAAGTCCAGTGGATGCAAAAGTGGAATCCTTTGGCCGCATTGAATGGGATATGACTTTTCTTGTAAAGGGCAAACCTTATGCTTTACAGGACTTACTAGGGAATAATGATCGTGCTGCGCAATATGCCGATGGACATTTTATCGTATTTTATTTAAGTCCTGCTGATTATCATCGAATCCATAGCCCGATTGATGGCGAAGTGTTAAGACAATACACATTGGGACATTCATCTTTCCCGGTCAATCAGCTAGGTCTCACTTACGGCAAAAAGCCAATTTCTCATAACTATCGTCTTGTAACGGAGTTAAAAGTGGCAAATGACCAGCATGTGGCATTTATTAAAGTCGGTGCTACTTTTGTCAATTCCATTGTGTTAACAAATACAACAGCCCAGTGGCAAAAGGGAGAAGAAGTTGGCTATTTTTCATTTGGTTCGACAGTGGTCATGCTATTTGAGAAAGATACCGTTACATTTACGGACAATGTTGTACAAGGAAGTCCAATTCGCATGGGTGAAGCCTTTGCAAATATGCTATAATGGTCGAATAATACGTTTAGATTAGGGGTCGCTATTTTGTATAATTTTTTATTACCAGATGAATTTGTGACAAGCATTTTTGAAATAACACCAGAAAAGCTTCAAGAATTAGGCATTAAAGGAATTATTACAGATTTAGATAATACGCTTGTGGAATGGGACCGTGCAGATGCAACGGAAGAGCTAATTATCTGGCTACGTATTATGAAGGAATCTGGCATTCGTGTCATTATCGCTTCAAATAATAAAGAAGCACGTGTAAAGCATTTTGCTGAGCCACTTAACATTCCATATATTCATAAGGCAAGAAAGCCACTTCGTAATGCTTTTTATAGTGCTGTTATTCAACTAGGCTTACGTCCTAATGAAGTAGTAATGGTAGGAGACCAGCTACTTACAGATGTGATGGGCGCCAAACGTTTAGGCTTGCATACTGTGTTAGTAAAACCAGTTGCACAATCAGATGGGCTCGTAACAAAATTTAATCGTTTCGTTGAGCGTCGTGTGTTCAATGATTTAAAACGTAAAGGAATAATTACTTGGGAGGAACAAGAATGAACGAAATGCCAAATTGTATTGGCTGTGGTACGACAATTCAAACAGAAGATAAAACAGCAGTAGGGTATGCACCCCCATCATCATTAGAAAAAGACGTAGTCATTTGTCAACGTTGCTTCCGTTTGAAAAATTACAATGAAATACAACCTGTGTCATTAACAGATGACGATTTTCTGCGTATTTTGAATGGCCTTGGAACACAGCAAGGCTTGATCGTGAAAATCGTTGATATTTTTGACTTCAATGGTAGCTGGTTGCCAGGGCTTCATCGCTTCGTTGGCAAAAATCCAGTGCTATTAGTAGCGAATAAAGCTGATTTACTGCCAAAATCAGTGAAGCCCAAAAAAGTAATTAACTGGCTCAAACGTGAAGCGAAGGCACTTGGTCTACAACCGATTGATGTGCTGTTAGTTAGTGCACATAAGGGCCAAGGAATGGCTGAGGCGATGGAGGCTATAGACCAGTATCGCAACGGCCAAAACGTGTACGTAGTAGGTTGTACTAATGTTGGGAAATCTACGTTTATTAACCGCGTTATTAAGCAGGCTACGGGTGAAGGAGAAGTCATTACTACCTCGCATTTCCCTGGCACTACATTGGACATGATTGAAATTCCACTCGATGATGGTAGTGCATTATATGACACACCTGGGATTATTAATCACCATCAGATGGCACATTATATTGATGCAAGCGAATTAAAGTATATTATGCCCAAAAAAGAAATTAAGCCGAAAGTGTATCAGCAAAATGCAGGACAAACATTATTTATTGGTGCACTTGCGCGATTTGACTTTATTCAAGGGGAACGTTCAGCATTTACAATTCACGTGGCAAATGATTTGCCAATCCACCGTACAAAGCTTGAAAAGGCAGATACGCTATATGCTGAGCATAAGGGGGAATTACTGGCACCTCCGACTGCAGATTTTATCGACAAGCTTCCAGAGTTAGTCCGTCATGAGTTTTCAATCAAAGAAGCAAAAACAGATGTGGTCTTTTCGGGACTTGGCTGGATTACGATACAGCATGCGAATGTGGTCATTGCTGCTTATGCACCAAAAGGTGTACAAGTATCAATTCGTCCATCGCTCATTTAATATTAGTAAAGAAGAGAAGAGGAACTAGGACATGAAGAAGTGGTTTGCAGTAATTGGTGATCCGATTGAGCATTCAAAATCACCAGCCATGCATAATGTTTGGTTTGAAGAAATGGCAATCGATGCAGCCTATATTCCAGTGCACGTACCATCACATCAGTTAGAGGCATCGATTGCTGGTTTTAAAACATTAGGTGCTAGTGGTTGGAATGTGACCATACCGCATAAGACAGCAATCATTCCTTATTTAGACGAGCTAGATGAGTTAGCAGAAAAAATGGGTGCGGTGAACACCGTTGTACGAACAAAAGAGGGGAAGTTAAAAGGATACAATACTGATGGGCTTGGTTTTGTACGCTCATTAGAAGAAGCTGTCGGCAAGTCACATAAAGATAAGCCTGTGCTTCTAATTGGAGCGGGCGGGGCAGCTCGTGGCATCGCATTTGCCATGCAACAACAAGGATATATGAATTTAACAATCGCCAATCGTACAGTTGCTAATGCACAAGCAATTATCGATGAACTCGGAACAGGGCGTGCAATTTCTTTAGCGCAAGCGGAGGAATCATTGGCTGATTTTGGCATTTTGGTGCAAATGACGTCAGCTGGGCTTGTAACGGGTGACTTTTCGATGCCATTTTCATTGAATCGACTAGCGAAAGGCGCAATTGTTGCAGATATTGTGTATAATCCATTAATGACGCCTTTTTTACAAGCGGCTGTGGAAAAAGGAGCGACCGTTGTAACTGGTCTTGGAATGTTCGTACATCAAGGTGCGATTGCGTTCCATTACTGGCTCGATGAATATCCAAATACAAATTCAATGATTGCGCGATTAAAGGCGCAATTAGGAGGACAATAATTTTTATGTTAACAGGTAAACAAAAGCGTTTTTTACGTGCAGAAGCACATCATTTAACACCGATTTTCCAAGTAGGAAAAGGCGGCGTGAATGACGAAATGACAAAGCAAATTCGTGAAGCATTAGAAGTACGTGAATTAATTAAAGTGCGTATTTTAGATAACTGTGAAGATGACAAAAACGAAGTGGCAGAGGCTCTTGCAAAAGGTGCACATGCTGAACTTGTTCAATTAATCGGCTTGACAGTTGTTTTATATAAAGAATCACGTAACAACAAGAAAATTGTGTTACCAAAAGCAGCGAAATAAGGTGAAACGATGAAGAAGGTCGGTTTACTTGGAGGTACGTTTAATCCACCGCATATTGGACATCTAATCATGGCAAACGAAGTTTTTCATGCATTGGAGTTAGATGAGGTACGTTTTTTGCCAAATGCTCTACCACCCCATAAACAAGCTCCGCATGATGCGAGTGATGACAAACGCCTAGAAATGGTGAAGCGCGCCATTCAACCTTATCCGCATTTTCGTGTTGAGTCGTATGAGGTTGATAAGGGCGGTGTATCCTATTCCTATAACACACTTGCTGCATTATGTGAAAAGGAGCCTACTGTGAAGTTTTACTTTATCATTGGTGGCGATATGATTGATTCACTCCATACGTGGTATTGTATTGATGAGCTAGTGGAACTTGTTCAATTTGTCGGCGTAAAGCGTCCGAAGACAGAGGCGCTTACGGAGTATCCTGTATTAATGGTGGAAGTACCGCAAATCGATTTATCGTCGACACTGATTCGTGAGCGCCTTGCTACTGGTAGAACGGTAACCTTTTTACTGCCAGAAGCGGTAGAGACGTTTATACGAGAGGAAGGTCTTTATGGAACGCGAACAGTATTTAGCAGCGATTAAACCTCGCATGCCTGAGAAACGCTATATCCATACACTTGGTGTAATGGAAACAGCCATACAGTTAGCAAAAATCTATGGTGAAAACGAGAGCAAAGCAGAAACAGCTGCTATTCTTCATGATATTGCAAAGTATGCCGATATCGAATGGATGGAGGAAATCGTTAAAACACAACAGTTAGATCAACAACTGATTGGCTGGGGCAGTGAACTACTACATGGGCCTGTTGGTGCGTATATTGCTGAAAGTGAATTCGGCATAACGGATGAAGAGATATTAAATGCAATCCGTTTCCATACGACAGGACGTGTAGCGATGAGTAATTTAGAAAAAATAATTTTTGTTGCAGATATGATTGAACCGAATCGAAAATTTGATGGTGTAGAACGTCTGCGAAAAAAAGCGCAAAAGAATTTGGATAAGGCTATGAGTGCCTGCATACGTCATACATTGGCGTTTTTAATTGATAGTAAACAGGCTATCTATCCATTATCTATAGCATGTTATAACGATATGATGAAAAGAGAGGACAGTGAAGGATGACTTCAACTTTATTACAAGCAGCTTACAAAGCAATCGACGACAAACATGGCGAGGATATTGTCGTTTTAAATATGCAAGGTATTTCACTTTTAGCAGATTATTTCATCATTGCACACGGGAATTCAGATCGCCAAGTACAAGCGATTGCGCGTGAATTACAAGAGGTAGCAGTGAAAGAGGGACACGAAATTCGTCGTGTTGAAGGCTTCGATGGCGCACGCTGGATTTTAGTAGACCTTGGTGATGTTGTAGCACATATATTCCACAAGGATGAGCGTGCTTACTATAACTTAGAGCGTCTATGGGGCGATGCACCACAATTAGACGTATCAGAGGCGTAAGTGAGTAGCTACGAACGTTTTGCCCATGTATACGATGAGCTCCAAACGGATATTCCGTATGATTGTTACGTGAAGTGGGTAGAGCAACATGCGCCGAGCAATCAATTCCCTAAGCTTTTAGATATTGGCTGTGGCACTGGTGTGCTTGGCCTGATGCTAGCAAAGGCTGGTTATCAGGTAAGTGGTATTGATTTGTCAGAAGATATGCTTGCTATAGCCGCAGAGCGTTTTGCAGAGGCGGGTTTACAAGTGCCGCTGTTCTGTATGTCGATGCATGAATTGGACGGCTTTGAGGCACTGGATGTTGTCACGATTGCCATTGATTCACTTAACTATGTGGTGGAACAAGCAGACGTTTATTCGACGCTAGAGCGTATTCTTCATACGTTACGACCAGGTGGTCAACTGTTCTTTGATGTCCATTCATTATTTAAAATGGATGAAATCTTTTTAGATGGACCATTTACGTATGATGATGGAGATATTAGTTACGTATGGCATACAGAGCCTGGGGACTATGAACATTCGATTGTCCATCAAATGACGTTTTATGTTCGAGATGCTGGAAGTGATTTGTATGAACGTTTTGATGAGGAGCATTTCCAACGTACATTTGCTGTTGAACACTATATGACATGGCTTCGTGAGATTGGCTTTACAGATATAGAAGTAACAGCAGATTTTACAGAGGAAGCACCAGAATACGAAAGTGAACGCATTTTTATACGTGCGGTGAAATGATAATTGCAACAGGTACTCCGGAAAGTTTGATAAGATGGGGGCCAATACTTAGAAAAGGCTGGGACAAAAGAGAAAAAGTGTTAGATTGACTGCCATCAATCTAACACTTTTTTGCTGCGCCGTTGTTGTCCGCTACGGCGGTGCTTTCCGCGGGCACACCGTAAGCCGCAACCCTCGCTACGCGCGGTCTGTTGCGTCTAACATTATGTGCTGTTCCCGCCGGAGTCACCACCTCCGCTACCAACAACTAATAACCCTTCTAATTTTTTATTTATTGCAAAAGCAAGAATAGCTAAGTTAGCCAAGTTCTCCATATAGCAAAAATTTATGAACACCTTTCCTCTATTCCTTAAATTTTTCTAGTTAGTCCCAGCCTCTTTCTGATTAAATATAAGGTTTTAATAACATATGGCTTGAACATTTTCGTTTTGGATAGAAAGCATCTATCTACTTTTCTCCATCAGAGCGATAGTATATGATTAAAATAGACTCCATATGATTACCTTTGCATAGAAAGGATGGTTTGCATGATCCAATCTTTATGGCAAAAGTATAAGAAAAGTGTGTTGCTCCCCAGCATACTAGTAATCAGTGGACTTTGTTACTTCTTTTTCTCGAAATTTGACTCTTCACCTCCCCAAGAAGAGCTCATCGAAACAATCCAACCGACAGATCAGCTAGCAATAATAGAAGAACCTGTTGAAGAAGCGGTCGTACAGCAGGTGCTCATTGATATAAAGGGTGCTGTATTGCATCCAGGTGTTTATGCACTTAAGCCAAATCAACGTATGATAGATGCAGTACAGCTTGCAGGCGGCTATAGTGAGGACGCTGATACACGGTACATTAATCATGCGCAAAAGGTGCAGGATGAAATGGTTATTTATATTCCTGTAAAAGGAGAAAAACTTGATGACGTAATGTCCAGTTTCAACATTGCTACAGCAAATGAAAGCAACCTGACAACGAATAATAAAATCAATGTCAATAAGGCAGATCATACAGAGCTGGCAACATTAGTTGGGATAGGTCCTTCTAAGGCACAAAATATTATTGCCTACCGTGAGGAACATGGACGTTTCCAAACAATAGAAGATGTAAAAAAGGTGGCAGGTATCGGTGAAAAAACATTTGAAAAGTTTAAGGATGCCATTACCGTTAACTAATTTTATAAATAATGTGAAGTTGACGACCCTTTTCTAAAAGGGCTACACTAGAGTAGAAAAGTGACTGTGGCATGGAAGCGCAGTTTGTTATTAATGTAAGTAAATTTAGGAGGTAGTCATATGGAGCGTATTACTTGGGATCAATTTTTCATGGCACAAAGCCATTTACTCGCGTTACGTAGTACTTGTACAAGACTAGCAGTAGGTGCAACAGTTGTACGTGATAAACGCATTATAGCAGGAGGCTATAACGGCTCAATTACAGGTGATGAACATTGTATTGAAGAGGGTTGCTATGTTGTTGATAACCATTGTGTTCGTACGGTGCATGCAGAGATGAATGCTCTTCTACAATGCGCCAAGTACGGTACACCGACCAAAGGAGCAGATTTGTATGTGACACATTTCCCTTGTTTACCATGTACGAAGTCCATTATTCAAGCAGGGATTGAACGTGTCTATTATGCAACAGATTATAAAAATAATCCATATGCTCAAGAGTTATTTAAAAAAGCAGGTGTAGAAGTATTACATGTACCCTTTGATGAGCGCAAAATTGATTTTTTAAGAAATGAAAAATTAGCCTTGTACATAGATATGCTACATGCATTACGTGAAAGCGGCATGCCAGCAGAAAAATTGCTCCCTTATGAACAGAAGGTGAGTGCATTATTTGGCAAAATACAATAAAGCATAAATGGATTTATGTAGCACTAGCTGTACTTGTTGCTTCGCTTGCGGCACACAAGTCAGCTTGGCTACTTGTTGGTGTTCTGTTATTAGCATCATGGCTTATTTTAAAAGGTGAGGCAATGATGATACCAGCACTTGTGATAGGTGTTGGACTGCTTTCTTTCTTCTTTTTTTCCACCATTCGATTGACGGAACCTTCCCCCTTACCGTCAACTTTTCAATTAACATGGACGAGCGACTATAAAATAAATGGGCAACGGCTTAGTGGTTTTGCAAAAACAGAGACAGGTGAAAAACTCTATGTGATGTATACATTGTCCTCAGAGCAAGAAAAACATTTTTATGAAACGACATCGATTACAGGTTTTACCTATGTCGTTCAGGGCGAACTGGTAGCACCGAATCCACCAGCACATGCTTACGCTTTGTCCTTTGATAAATATTTAGTGAGCAAAGGCGCAAGGGGCATTTTTGAAGTCAAGGGTTGGTCGTTAATATCAAAAGAAAAATCATTAGGCATAGTGCTTGCAAAGTACAGATTCCACCTAAAAAAGCATATTGAAACTACTTTTCCTGCCTCCCTTGTAGCAGAGGCACAGGCGTTGCTTATTGGTTTACGGGATCATGTAGACGAAGAGCATCAGCGAGCATATCAGAAGCTAGGCATTACGCATCTATTTGCTATCTCTGGCTTACATGTCGCACTCGTTTCATGGTTGTTTTATGAAGGATTACTACGAGTGGGTATACGAAAAGAAATAGCGACAATTGTCCTGCTCGTTGTGTTACCTATGTATGGTGTGTTAGCCGGTGGAGCGCCTTCTGTAGTTCGAGCTGTTTCGGTTGTAGAACTGGTGATGTTAATGCGCTTTGCGAGGTGGCAGTTACCAGTTGATGACGCACTAGCCATTAGTTTTATTGGCTTTGTTTTATTGGAGCCTGGGGTAATATTTCAACTGGGCTTTCAGTTATCTTATCTTGCAACAATGAGCCTTTTATACTCGAATGCAATCTTGCAGGGCAGGCACTGGTTGTTCAAATCTTTGTTAGTCACGTTTGTATGCCAACTACTTGTGTATCCGCTATTACTTTATCACTTTTATGAACTATCAATCTCATCGTTTATTGCAAACATTGTTTTTGTGCCATTATTTTCGGTTGTTATTTTACCGACAAATCTGACGTTGCTCATTGTCTCGTTCATCTCGATGCCTTTAGCTAAGCTATTTTTCAAATTTTATGAGCCTTTGCGTGCTTGGCTGTCGGAAGCCATCATATATTTACAAGCTTTGCCGATGCAACTATGGACGCCTGGGAAACCTGCATTATGGCTTGTGTGTCTAGCGTTTGTTAGCGTGCTTAGTAGCTTGTATTTTTTAGAAGCGAGACGCTATGGTAAAGTTGCCATATTGCTTTTAATACCTGTTCTTTGTATTGAATTTGCACCTAAATTATATAGCGAAACGAGACTGACATTTTTAAATGTAGGGCAGGGTGATTGTACAGTCATCGAATTACCGTTTAGAAGGGCCGTATACGTGGTAGATGCTGGAGGTGTACTTCGATTCAAGGAAGAGGATTGGAAGGCTCCTAAGCGCCCCTATGAGGTTGGTAGGCAGGTTATTATCCCGTTTTTAAAAGGAAAAGGTATTCGACAGGTGGATATAATGATTATGACACACCCAGATGCTGACCATGTAGAGGGGGCAGAAGAAGTGCTAGAGGAGATTAGGGTGCGTGAAATTCATGTAACACCTAGCTCTCTCGATACACCAGTAATGCAAGACTTATTAGCGGAAGCGGCGAAACAAAAAGTTCCTGTAAAAGAAAAAATGAAAGGTACTTCATGGCGTGTGGGGTCGACAAATTTTCACTATTTATCACCGGATGATACACATTATGAGGGCAATAATGATTCCCTTGTGTTATTTATACAACAGGAATCGTTTCGTGCATTGTTAACAGGCGATTTGGAGGAAGCTGGTGAACATCAGTTAATAAAGCAATATGGCCCACAATTGGCAAACATAACGCTTTTAAAGGCTGGGCATCATGGTAGTAAAACTTCAAGCATTGAGCCATTTGTAGAGCTTCTACAGCCTAAATTAACCATTTTTAGTGCAGGACGTAATAATCGCTACAATCATCCGCATGAAATAGTAGTCGAACGTTTTCGACGGCGTGAATTAGCAACGATGATAACGGGTACAGATGGGACGATTGAAGTGGTAGCACATAAAGATAGATGGCATGTGCGTACTGAAAAAGACCTTGTCCAAAACTGAACAAGGTCTTTTACATTGGTATAAAAGGTAGCTTACATTGCTGCGTAGTCTACTATTACTGCGATGATAAACATAATAGTGAAAACCCCAAAAGATACGCCGAAACCAACGCCAGAATCAATAGCATCGTTACGTTTGCATTGTATATTTTTACCTTCAAATGGATTCATTGTCATCCCTCCAATTCTGTTATTTATTATAAGACATCATTTTCATAAAAGCTATATCGAAAAGACGAATTACCAATGTGGCAAGGAATCGACACAATTTAGCCCAAAGTCACAACCGAAACTAAATCATGTATACTAATAGTATTGCTAGATGGAGGTAAAAATATGATATCAACGGTTTGGAACAATATAAAAAAAGGTCAGCTTGCACCTGTATACTTAATAATTGGTGAAGAAAGCTATTTTATAGATGAAACAGTGAAACGTTTAAAGGAAGCGCTCGGCACAGAAGAAGAAATTGAAATGACGGCTTTTGACTTAGAGGAATTACCGGTAGATGTCGTAATGGATGAAGCGGATACGATTCCATTTTTTTCAGAGCGTAAACTGGTGATTGCTAAAAACGCATCGTTTTTAAAGGCAACTGAAAAGGGAAAAGAAAAAATCGAGCATGATGTGAAACGTTTGGAGGCATGGCTTGCAAATCCTTCAGATTTTTCTGTAACAGTTTTTATTGCACCATACGAAAAGCTAGATGAACGTAAAAAAGTGACAAAAATGATGAAAGAGCATGCGCTCATTGTCCAAGCCGAAACGCCGAAAGAACAAGATTTAGCAGTATGGATTCAAGGACTTGTGAAAGCACAGGGCAATACGATTACACAAAGTGCTATTGAGCAGCTTGTATCAATGGTTGGACCGAATATGCTGCAGCTACAGATGGAAATGGAAAAACTATCGCTCTATGTAGGTGAGGGCGGAGAAATAACAACAATGCTCGTAGAAGATTTAGTAGCAAAAACGTTAGAACAGGATGCCTTTAAAATGTTAAACGCATATTTTGGACATGACCCTGTAGCGGCATTGTCGATTTACCATGATTTATTGCGCCAAAAGCAGGAGCCGATTATGCTTGTCGGGCTTCTTGCTTCGAATGTTCGGACGATGTCGAATGTGTTTTATTTGCTGAAAAAGGGCTATCATCCACAGCAAATTGCAAAAAACTTAAAAATTCACCCATATCGTGTCAAGTTAATGGTTGAGCAACGCAACCGTCCATCTGAAGAAAGTTTACTGAAAGCTTTATATCAGTTGGCAGAAGTCGATTTACAGTTAAAAACAGCAGGAGGAAACCGCGAGCGATATTTAGAACTATTTTTACTACGCCAACTGTAAAAAAGATTAACTAGTTGGGCATGAATGGTTGTATAATGTCGTGGGGGGTTTTTGAACGTGCATACACGAATTCAGTACATGGACAGCCTTAGAGCCATTGCAATTCTAGGCGTATTACTTTTACATGCTGCGACTCCTTATGTCGTGCTTTATGACAAAATTACTTTATTTGACTGGCAAACAGGCATTGTTTATAATGCATTATCGCGCTGGTGTGTGCCCATTTTTTTAATGATTAGTGGGGCACTGTTACTTGGGCGGAAAGAAGAATCGCTGCGTACTTTTTTTAAAAAACGTGCGAATAAAATTTTACTACCTTTTATTGCTTGGTCAATAATCTATTATGCGTGGGCAACGTATATGTGGAATCCTGGGTATTCTTTGAAAGAGTTTCTAATCATGTTTTTTAATAATCAGATATACTATCATTTGTGGTATTTTTATGCGCTTATCGGTATTTATTTACTAGCGCCCGTCTTTAATATTTTCGTTAATCATGCCTCGAAACAAATGATAGGCTATGTGGTTGTTCTCTGGATATTATTTTATGGGGGTTTCCGTTATTATTCATATATTGTGAGTAATGAATTTACATTATTTTTCCCTTTAAGTGAGTATATCGGTTTCTTTATATTGGGCTACTATTTAGCGACATTTGAACTATCGAAAAAATGGCGTGTGGGCATTTACATGCTAGGGATAGTTGGAGCACTTGAAACAATTCTACGTACAAATGTTTTAACAGAGCAGCAAGGACAATTTACAAGCTATGCTTTTTCCTATTCTAGTCCAAATGTTATTGCGATGAGTATCGCTCTCTTTGTTTTTGTGAAATATTGGGTCAATCGTAAAGTGGCAAGTGGAAGCTATGAGACAAGTAGAATTGTTAAGTTAGTTGGGCAAACAAGTTTTGGTGTGTACTTAGTACATGCAATGATCTTAGATAAAGTCCGCCCGTACTTTTTTGATGAAAATGAGCTTTTTGTCAAACCGCTATTTGCTATTCCATTACAAGTACTCATTATTTTAGTGCTTTCCACAATAGTTGTGTGGATTATGCAGAAAATACCATATCTAAAAAGAGTGATTTAGTTAAGGAAGATTCATACATAATAGCAAGTATGAATTGTTTTCCTGATAAAGAAAATCCGCTATGCCTTTCCGAGGGGAAGACATGGAGCACCTTTAGGGGCCTCATGTTTTTTCGAAGAAGCATAGCGGATTTTTTATTGGGCAATCCTATAATTGTTGAAAAACGAAAAAAGACCAGTTACTCAAGAAGAGTAAACTGATCCTTTATAAACACACTTACGCTTTTTTAGCTAGGCGAGACTTTTTACGAGCCGCCGCGTTTTTGTGGATAAGTCCTTTTGAAGCTGCTTTATCTAAAGATTTGTAAGCTGCTTGTAAAAGTTCTTGTGCGTTTTCAGCGTTAGCAGCAACAGCGTTTTCAGCTTTTTTCACTGTAGTACGCATTGCAGATTTAGCTTGAGAGTTAGCAACGTTTGCTTTTTCGTTAACTTTTACGCGTTTAATCGCAGATTTAATGTTTGGCATATCTTTCACCTCCTAAAATAGGTACGAGATGATATCTTCTCATTGATTTCTTGTGTCAATACAACAAAAATCATTTTAACAAACGCTAGGCTAAATTGCAATAGATAAATGCAAAGAATATTTACTTGACAGTTTGAACAAACTACTAATTGAGGTGAGCTGAATGCAAAATTTAAATTGGCAACGGACTGATTTAATTGATGAATCTGAAGAGGTCGTTTTACATCAAACGAAGGAACAAAAAGAAACACTTGAACAATCATCTGGGGTTCAAATCGAAGACCGCACTGCAGGACGCGTGAAAATAACCGATGTCCAAGTGAACGCAGAAGGCAAGAAACAAATAGGCAAAAAAGAAGGGAAATATATAACCCTTTCTGTACCAACGCTTACATTAGAAGATGAGGATGGATTTGAACAACTTGAAAAAGCCTTGCTAGCAAACTTTAAAACGTTACATGAATCAATTTCTTGGCAGAAGGATGACAAAATATTAATTATAGGGCTAGGCAATCGAACGATAACACCGGATGCCATAGGACCATATGTTATCGATCACTTGCATAGTCTAGATAAAATCGATGACAAATTTGTCATGTATGCACCAGGTGTGACAGGGCAAACAGGCTATGAAACAGGTGAATTTGTAGCAGCATTAGCTGAGCGTCTACAACCAAAACTCATCATCGTCGTAGATGCCCTCGCAACAAGAGCAAGCGACCGCTTATGTAAAACCATCCAACTTACCGATACAGGCATTCACCCAGGTTCAGGTGTCGGCAATCAACGCAAGGAAATTTCCTTAGAAATGCTTGGTATCCCTGTCACGGCTATTGGGATTCCAACAGTTGTTGATGCACCCGTGCTAATTGCTGACGCAGTAGAGGTGATGTTACGCACGATTGCAGCGCGAGTTGCAGAGAGAGGAAAACCTTCGTCTAAATTATCATTATCTTCATGGCGTCCAGATATTAATAAAGAACTTGATATGTCTCTCGTTACACCCATTTTCGGTGAATGGGCAACATGGTCAAAAGAGGAGCGTCAACAGCTTTTTGAAGAGACTTTTGCTGCTTCACATGCACAGTTAATGGTCACACCGAAAGAAGCCGATTATTGGATAGATCGCTATGCAACACTCATTTCAACTATGCTTACAAAATGGGCAAACGACCTATAAATTCATCGTTCTAAAAGACACATCCCCTCCATACGATAAGGGGAGGAGGGTGTGACTTTGCTAAAAAAACTACAATGGTCAATTGGTCTATTATTGTTCTTTTTCGTATTACCAGTCATTGCTGGGCAACTTCCGTTCAACAAGCAAGCATCGACTCCGATGAAACAACCAGAGGATAAACAAGTCGTGTTTGCCGCTACTAATTTAGAAGAAGAAAGTGAACTAGAAAAGACAAAAGAGCAGACGGAAGAATCGACACCAAAATCGACGTCAGAGCCGACAAAAGAGCAGGATCCATTTAAAGTATTATTGTTATTTACACATTCACAAGAAGCCTATCAACCGATAGTAAAAGCAGTTAGCGGAAAAGTGGCCGTTTATGATGACAAAACAAATATTTATAACTTACAAGGCGCCATTTCCAAGCACTTTAGCATGAACGGTATCCAGACGGATGTATTAGATGTTGATGTGATGAAGGTAATGAAATCGGAAGGCAAAACTTTTCCACAAGCTTATAACACAGTACGTCCCTATTTATCTAATCGTTTACAAGAGCAATCCTATAATTTAATAATTGATTTGCATCGAGATTCGGCCAAACGGAATGCGACAACTACTATGCACAACAATCAATCATATGCACGTATTGCCATAGTCGTAGGCGCAGAACATAAAAATTACAGATGGAATACGGCTTATGCAGAAAGTCTTTCTGCTGCCATGAATGACATTGTGCCAAAGGTTTCAAGAGGGGTTATATCGAAAAGTGGTGATAATGTAGATGGTCGCTACAATCAAGATTTAGCTAAAGAGATGATTTTAATTGAATTAGGTGGCATCGATAATACAGAAGATGAGTTAAATCGTACAATTGCTGTTATTGGAAAAGCAATTGCAAAAACCTTTGTAACGGAATCTAAAAGTTAAACAGTTATTAACTATATTGAATTTTTCCTATTCAAGTTCAAGCGACTTTTTCATCGCTGTCCACTTTAGAAAATAGTTTGATGCTATCAATAAAGGGTAATGAATGGTATGTAAGGTGCCAATTGAGAGAATTACCTAAAAAAATTTTTTACTAGGTCTTTCAATTGTTGATACCTTGCATTATACTTTTCAAGTCAGCTCATACGCCTTATTGAATCGGGCGATTTTCGATTGTGTTCATCAATGAAAAAAGCCGTTTCAAAAGCATCTTCCATTATGGGCAGATGCTTTTTTTGTTGTTTGGTTGCAACATTACAAATTTTTAATATAAAAATGACTTTAATGATGTTTTATACATATGATTTGTAAGAAATATAGTAATTTTTTATACTCTATGGTAGCGAAAATAGAGTTAAGAAACGAATGAACATGGTATAACCAAAATCCCACCGTGGAAAATTTTTTTGCTTAAGAAAATGATCAACCTTTTAGGTGGCTCATACGTCTTTAATAGTATAAGTAAGTAAAGAATAAAGCGTAGAAAAGGAGCAGAGGCTAGGCAATATACTCACATTTTGTAAATAACTTAATAAAGGGAACGACGTTTTATATTTTATTGGAGGAAACAGTATGTTAGGCAAGACATTGAATCATCGTTATATCCCAGGATTAGATGGGATAAGAGCTTTAGCAGTACTAGCAGTCATTGCTTACCATTTTAACTTTCGATGGGCCAGTGGAGGGTTCCTCGGAGTTGATATCTTTTTTGTTTTATCAGGTTATTTAATTACTTCAACCATTTTACCGATGAAAGGGAATCAATTAACAGTCAGTTTGCGACGATTTTGGATTGGTCGCTTTCGACGTCTAGTGCCCGCTGCCTATGTTATGATTATGACCACTTTTGTGTGGGTCATGTTTTTTCATAAAGAACTTTTAAATACTATGCGTGGAGATGCGCTATCTTCCCTTTTCTACTCTAGTAATTGGTGGTTTATTTATCATAAACTTTTCTATTTTGATAGTTTCGGGTCGCCTTCCCCATTGAAGAATTTATGGTCTTTGGCGATTGAAGAACAATTTTATGTTATTTGGCCGATTGTATTGATGATTGGTTTAGCTCTATTTAAAAAACAAAGTAAATTTTCAACAATTATTTTCATTGGCGCAATTTGTTCAGCAATTCTCATGGCCATTCTGTATCAGCCAGGAGCTGACCCAAGCCGAATTTATTATGGGACAGATACACGTTCCTTCGAATTGTTAATAGGCTGTTGGTTAGCATTCGTTTGGCCGATGAAAAGACTTTCTACGAAAAAGCTTTCTACTAAGCATGTTTATGAACTTAACAGCATAGGTGTCATTACCTTTAGTATTTTTATTGTCAGTATTTTATTCGTAGATGAATACCAAGCATTTTTATATAGAGGTGGTATGTTCTTACTTTGTCTAAATGCAGCGCTATTAATAGCCTGTGTTTGTCATCCAGCTAGTTTTTTAGGCAAACTACTTGCATGGAAGCCACTTCGCTGGATTGGTTCTAGATCGTACGGAATCTATCTTTGGCATTACCCTATTATTGTGTTAGGTACTCCTGTTCATGAAATCGGAAACCCTGTCTATTGGCGTGTTACTATACAGTTATTGCTCATATTACTGCTCGCTGAATTATCTTATCGCTTTATTGAAATGCCTATTCGTAAAAAAGGATTCCGATTATATTTCCGACAATATTTAATCATCCATCCGAACAAATGGCGTGATTTTTCAATTGCAAGAAAAATTGCAACTGCTGTTATCCCACTTTTCTTACTCGTGTTTTTTACTGGTATAACAGGGGTAGTAGGAGAAGCACCACAGGACACAAAGGAGTCTTACCCAACAAACATTAAAATAAATGGTGGGCAACATGCTTCTGCAAAAGATCAGGATACAGTAGAGCAAGATTCCACAGATGAACAAGTAGAATCACCTGTTGATAATAACGAAGCAACGTCAAAAACGGAGAAAGATGATGTAAGTGACATTGCGAAGAAAGGACCGTATAAAGAACTACTAGCTATCGGGGATTCTGTTATGATTGATATTGCTACAAGTTTACATACGCTTTACCCTAACATTACAATAGATGGAAAAATCGGGAGACAAGTTTCGCAAGCAGTCAAACTGATCCCTAGTTACGCCCGCTTTAATCAACCTGATAAAGCTATCATTATTCAACTTGGCACAAACGGTTACTTTACAAATGACCAAATTGACACGCTTCTTGGTGCTTTTTCTCAAGCAGAAATATACTTAGTGAACACACGTGTACCACGTCCGTGGGAAGCAAAAGTAAACAATGCTTTAGCGAATAAAGCGCAAGAACGTGAGAATATTACGCTAATTGATTGGCATTCTACAGCCTTAAACCATCCCGAATATTTTGCACCTGACGGGGTACATTTGGAGCCAAAAGGGGTAGAAGCTTTATCGAGTCTAATTCAGCAAGCAATTGATGCTCGTATGAATGAAGTTTAATAAGCATCCTGCTGTCGCTAGATAGTCTCCCTGAGACGAGTCACTTAATGGAGTGACTCGTCTTTTTATATGAAAGAACAGGGATTTTTTCTTATGCAGAAAAAATAATGTGATTCTAATTTAATATATTTATACCAATTATAATCCAATTATGTATAATATTTATTGGGAGGAGGGATTGATGGATACAGTGAATCCACTAGTTACCAAAGCGGTACAAGAATATTGACACCTATGATAAGAACTTTCAAGGATTACATAAAAAGGTTATTTATAGCAAATGACAAAAAGGGAGACTCAAAAAATGAAAAGTAAAACACTTGTATTAGTAATGACACTAATGTTAGCAATTGCATTCCATGTCAACATTGCAAACGCTAGCACTTTTAAAGAAGTAAAAGTAACAGACTCTTCATCAAAGGTATATGAAAAAACTGATACTAATTCAAAAGTAATTGGAACTGTGGAAAAGGGGAAATTTGTTATTTCAATTAGTGAACATAATGATTTTTCTCGTATAATGTATTTAAATAACGAAAATAAAATGATTGATGGTTATATTATGGAAGATGCACTTGATGATGCGCCATACACAATTAAAATTGCGAGTTCGAAAAGTGGGTTGGTTGTAAAAGAAACGCCATCTTTAAAAGGTAAAACGATTGCAACATTACAAAATAAAATGGTTGTCAAAGATTTCGGATCAGTTGGTGATGGTTGGTCCTTTGTCCAGTATGGTAATGTTATTGGCTATGCTGCTACTAATTTTATGAGCAATTCACAGCCAACGACTAAATATGTGCTAGCAAGCAGTCTTATTGTTAGAAATATTGCAAGCCCTTCAGGTGTTCAAGTAGGGGAGCTAGCTAAAAATGAAGAAGTAGCCGTTCATTCTACAATTGCTGGCTGGTCGTTCGTAACAACTGATGATTACGAGGGCTATGTAGTAGATACTTACTTAAGCTCAAAAAATCCAGCTGCCGCGACAACGAGTAAACCAAGTGGCTCTTCAAATGCTAGTAATTCAAATAGCAGTAAAACCTATAAAAATTGTACGGAGCTTCGTAAAGATCACCCAAATGGTGTAGGAGCTGACCACCCTGCTTATGCACCTAAACATGATCGAGACAAAGATGGATGGGCTTGCGAAAGATAATTTTACTTTAATTGAGTAGCAAATAATAGAATTAAAAAAGCGCCTGCCAACATGCAGGTGCTTTTTTAACTATATAGTTAGTTATTGAATTATTTAGTGCTTCCTGTACACACACTTGTCATATTTTATGTACTTTTTGAAAAGCACCTTTTTGGGCCTGATTGCCTTAATTGGGTGCTTTTTGATGCATTGAATTGCAGAAAATAACAAGCATAAATAAGAGTAACCATTGATTTAACAGCATTTATCCCGTTCTAATGTTGTGGTTTGTATGTGGTTCATAGTATAATTCATTATAGTTTAATTAGGAGTGGAAGAGATGAACCGAGAAGCACGATTAAAAAGACAAGAGAACATACGAAATTTCTCTATTATTGCACATATTGACCACGGGAAATCAACGCTTGCTGACCGTATTTTAGAGCAAACGAAATCACTGACATCCCGTGAAATGAAAGCACAGCTACTCGACTCAATGGATTTAGAGCGTGAGCGAGGCATAACAATTAAGTTAAATGCAGTCCAATTAAAATATGAAGCCAAAGATGGCGAAGTGTATACGTTCCATTTAATCGACACACCAGGACACGTCGATTTCACATATGAGGTATCACGTAGTTTAGCTGCTTGTGAGGGCGCTATTTTAGTTGTGGATGCAGCACAAGGCATCGAAGCACAAACATTGGCTAACGTTTACTTAGCACTTGATAACGATTTAGAAATTTTGCCAGTTATCAATAAAATCGACTTACCAGCAGCAGATCCAGAACGTGTGCGTCAAGAAGTTGAAGACGTTATCGGTTTAGATGCTTCAGAAGCGGTATTAGCTTCCGCAAAGGCTGGTATCGGTATTGAAGATATTTTAGAACAAATTGTTGAAAAGGTTCCTGCACCAACAGGCGATCCAGATGCACCATTACAAGCACTTATTTTTGACTCTGTATATGATGCCTATAAAGGTGTTATTATTTCCATTCGAATTATGAATGGTACGGTTAAACCTGGCGATAAAATTCGTATGATGGCGACAGGTGCAGAATTTGATGTTATTGAAGTTGGCGTACATACTCCGAAAAGTGTGCCACAAAGTGAATTAACGGTTGGAGATGTTGGTTACTTAACAGCATCTATTAAAAATGTTGGTGATACGCGAGTGGGGGATACTGTTACATTTGCTAATCGTCCAGCAGCAGAGGCATTAGCAGGTTATCGCCGTTTAAATCCAATGGTATACTGTGGATTATATCCAATCGATACAGCTAAGTATAACGATTTACGTGATGCATTAGAAAAATTAGAGTTAAATGACTCTGCATTACAATATGAACCTGAAACATCACAAGCGCTTGGTTTTGGTTTCCGTTGCGGTTTCTTAGGGCTTCTTCATATGGAAATTATACAAGAACGTATTGAACGTGAATTTAACATTGATTTAATTACAACAGCACCATCGGTAATTTACGATGTTTATATGACAGATGGTACGTCCATTAAAGTCGACAATCCATCCTTTATGCCAGACCCACAAAAAATTGACCGTGTTGAAGAACCATATGTGAAAGCGACAATTATGGTACCGAATGATTATGTTGGTGCGGTAATGGAGCTTTGCCAATTGAAACGTGGTAATTTCATGACGATGGATTACATTGATACGTCACGTGTCAGCATTATTTATGAAATGCCATTATCTGAAATTGTCTACGACTTCTTCGATTATTTAAAATCAAATACCAAAGGCTATGCATCATTTGATTATGAGCTAATCGGTTATCAGCCGTCAAAACTAGTGAAGATGGATATCCTATTAAATGCCGAGCAAGTCGATGCACTAAGCTTTATCGTGCACCGTGACTTTGCTTACGAGCGTGGAAAAGTAATCGTAGAAAAACTTAAAGAATTAATTCCTCGTCAACAATTTGAAGTACCAATTCAAGCTGCAATTGGTCAAAAAATTGTCGCACGTTCGACAATTAAAGCGATGCGTAAAAACGTATTAGCAAAATGTTACGGTGGGGATATTTCTCGTAAACGTAAACTTCTTGATAAACAAAAAGAAGGTAAAAAGCGTATGAAACAAGTCGGTTCAGTCGAAGTGCCACAAGAAGCATTTATGGCTGTGCTGAAGATGGATGATACGAAGTAATGTTGATATAACAACGTTTGTAGAGGTTGTTTATTAGTAATTTTATATCCTTTGGGTGGAGGATGCCACCGATTTGCCACCGTTATTAAAATGAGCCTTCCACAGATGATTGTGGAGGGCTTTTATTATACAAAAAGGAAGGTGTCAGATAAAAATAGACACACTCTATACATCAATCAAAAAAGTGGCGTGAAGTTCTGATTGAAAATTAATATATAATAATGATAGGTATTAATATACCTCGGAGTAATTAACTCTTATAATCATTAATGTAAAATACTTGAATAATTTTTAATAAATTAGGAGTGTGGAAATGATTGATTATTTTGAAAGAATACTAAGATTTAAAGACATGGAAGTATGGGATGTTAAGTTTGGTAAAGATGTTTATCGATTATTTATAGTTGATGAAAATCGAGCGTCTGAAATAAAAGATTTAAACCTATCTCCTAATGATATTTTTTTTGAAGATGATTTAAGGGGGAATTTGATTACCGTTAGTGTTTATTCTAAGCATCCTGTCAAAAAAGAACATATAGAACCAATCGATCAATTTTCTAAACAACTTACAGACCATGTTGCATTAGCACACTGTGATGTAGTAGTTACATTTTATACAGGTATTGTTGAAAATATTTTTAAGACGTTATTACAGGAGAAATATAACTTAGACTTTGACAAAATTCCTTTACAAAAATTATTACATTTAAATCAAGACTAATGCAAAAAAGGAGCGTTTATTTTGAAAAAGATAATAGCCACATTAATGATTTTGGTACTTACAATATCTATGCTTCCTTTATCTCCAAATAAAGTAAAAGCAGCAGAAATTGAAACAGAAAAAATGGATATTCCTCAAGAAGTATTGAATAGTTTACCAGAAGAGATTCAATCAATCTTGAGCGGTGAAAAGAATATGAGTTATATTTAGAGCTTATTGAAAAAGAAAAAATGAAGAATATACTAGTTCTCCTATAGAGATAACACCTTTGGCTTCGAATGTTAACTCTCAAAGTTGTGAATATGATTTAGGAAGTAATTACTGTTTCAGAATTGATAAACAGAATTCGTCAACTGGTAAACCATATCATATACATAGTTATAAAAAGAAAGTACATAAAGGTCTATAGCCCTGATGCGCAAAAATGGTCAGATAATATACCATTTATAAAAACTTTAGCTATCTCAGCAATTGTAGTAGCTCTAGTAGTTACACCTATACCAGGTGACGAGTATGTAGCTTGGGCATATTTTTTAGGAGCCATTGCGTAATATTTTAAAAAGAACCAGGCGCTCATTTTAATTGAGTACCTAGTTTTTCCGTTATTTACCTTTTTGTATTATTCTAACCCTAATTGAGTCTTGTTCATCAATTTACCACCTCCTGTTTCTTGTTTAGAATCATTCGATGTTTCAGCAACCGATTTTTCCTCTTTTGCTGTTTCGTCCTTTGTAGTTGTCTCTCCACAGCCTGCTAGTCCAAGACTTAATACTAATGCTGCACTAAATACTATTTTTTCATTTGTAAACCAATCCCTATATATTTACATTTTAGGAAAATAATTATAAAAAGTGCAGAAAAAAACAGATAGCCGTATTTAGTTATCTATTTAGAATAATTTTTTAATTGTTCGTTTTAAAGATGGTTTACGCTTTTTCTTAATCAATGGCTTTTTCATCTTAATAGGCTTAATTCCAGTTGCTTCATATACTGACTTTTTAGCTTGCTTCTTTAATTGTCTATTCTTTTTGCTAATCAACTTTTAAACATGTTAGCCCTTCGCAGATTATTTATATCTTCGTACCTTCTTCTAACACAAAATGAGCTTCAAACTTAATCCCTACAATATCAGCTACTTCTTATAATTCTTTTTCACTGAAATTATCACGTTTTTATTTTTTGAAAAATTTGATTGTAAAGTTCCCATTTTTTCAGCTAATTACGTGATGTTCAAAGTCTTTAACAGCCATTACACAGCTTCAAAGTGCACCTGACTTCATTAAAGCTAGCTATTCAAAATAGCTATGGATATAAAAGTGAACTGGGTAGAATGGTAGATGGGAGAAATAATGTTTTGGAAAAATACTATACTTTTGTAGGGTTTTTAACAACCTTGATATAATATTAAGTTACTGGTATATAATACTAAGAAATTATGTTTTTATAACTGAGTAGGAGGAGAATAATGAAAAAATTATTTATTGTGTTACTAGCAGCATTCGTATTTGCAGTAGTAAATCCAACGAAATCAGAAGCGAAAGTGATGCATGATGGAGCGGAAGTTGTAAAAGGGCAAACAGGTAAAATGACCTTTAAAAAAGACATTAAGGTATACAAGAAAAATTCAGATGGTACGTTTGAATCTTTAGTGGTAAAGCGAAATAACTTCTTTAGAACGTATGATATTGAAAAATATGATAACAAAATATTCTATCAAATGGGGCAATACCGCGTACAAGCAACAGATTTGGTAGTTTTCAAAGAAGTACCAATAAAAATTCGTTCCTCTTTTTATAACGAACCAACTTATATTATTATTAATCGTGATGGTATTTATAGGGTCGGATCATACGGATTTAATTTCAGAAGTAGATGGGGTATTTCTTTCTTGGATACAAATAGTGGACAATTGCTGGAGTATTGCCAAAGCGATGATGGTAGTTGGATGGCGTGTTATCAGTATCCTGGTACAGACCTTAAAATCGCTGAGACTATACATAGTAAATCCGGAGAGCGTTTTGAGTTAACAAAAGATGCAGGTGGGAAAAGAACACCATTGGATGAAGCTAAATCAGAAACAATGTATGATAAGGGTAGTGTTTTTCAATCGCAAGGTACTGAAGTTAATGGTTATCTAGAAGTATTTAGTGAATCCGACTCAAAAAGTTCATGGCTTCCAGCGAATTTATTAAAGCCAGTTGGAGATAAGTGATAGATTAAGAATTATATAAAGCCCTCTTATTTTATTTGATAAGGGGGCTATTTTTTATGGTTGTGGACATGCGAATAGGCTGATTATCGATGTCTTGTGCTTAGCTGAATAATCCATAAAAGAACACTCTGTGATGGGTGGTCATTTTGTTATTTCCCCCATCATATCCCCACCAATGATAATAAATAAGCGAAGAAAAACAACCGTCAAACCCTTTTACAGCAAAGGTTTATCGGTTGGAAAAGGATACGAATAGATACATCCTGAATACAACGTTTCTATAGGAAGCATTTATGACTGTGCTGAAGATGGACGATACGAAGTAATTCTGATTTATCAATATAGGTTGTAAACAAGAACCATGTAAAAGCTCAGGTACTCAATTAATTTTGAGCCTGAGCTTTTTTCCATGAAAAACATATTGTTTTGCTTTTTGTTAATCAGAGACTATCAAAACATTAACTGATTTCGTTTCTATAAATGATCTTATTTACATCGTGTCTTACTGTTTTATGACCGGCTTTCGTACCTTTCCCAACAGCTATGAGCATTACATCTAAATACCTGTCAGAAATATGCAAGATGTCTTTTAATTTTTTAGAATCATAGCCTGACATAGTAATCGTGTCAAAACCCGCTTCGTTTGCTAATAAAATAAATGACATGGACGCAAGACTTACATCTCTAGTTAATTCAAGCTTTAAATCTTCCTTGGATTGGTGTTTGTAATAATTGATTGCAGCATCCGCTAGATAATCCCTTAGCGATTCATCGTAATACCCCGCTTGGAAGCCTTCCTCATGTATGTCGATAATATTCTTTTTGTCAAATGCCTGATAATCACCCAACATGACAATTAAAGTTGAAGCTTCTATTACTTGTTGCTGATGAAAGGCTATAGGTAGTATTAAATTTCTTAAGTCCGGATTATCAATAATTAAGTATCGTGTAGCTTGGATATTATTTCCATTAGGTGACTTACTTGCACTTTCAACTAATGAACTTATTTGTTCTGAACTTATTTTATAACTTGCATCATAATGTCTAACTGAACGTCTTTTTTCCAAAATATTTTTTACACTCATGCTATCAGCTCCGAAATTTTTATTGTCTTGCAGCTTTAATTATAGTAAGCAATAATATAGAAGAAAATAACGCACTTTAAAGTGGTATAGCCACTTAAAGGTGCCTATTTAGCGTTGGGAGGAAACTAGATGGTGAACTATAATACGGGAATTAATATTTTTATGAATATAGCAGGTGGTAAATGGAAATGTTTAATTCTTTTTTTCTTAAGCCAAAAATCAGTAAGAACAAAAGAGTTTTATGAGTTAATACCTGGCATTACACAAAAAGTTTTAACAGATCAATTGAAACAGTTAGAAAGAGATGGTCTTGTACGAAGAGAAATATTTAAAGAAGTACCGCCAAAAGTAGAATATAGCTTAACGGATTTAGGAAAATCTTTTGTACCAGTATTAAACACAATGTGTGAATGGGGAAATACATATGCAGGTATAAAAGGTCTAGATAAAGATCAACAAATTGATTGTGATTTGTTCCGCGGTGCTCAAAATAACGTGTAATGGCAACTCGTCTTGCTTCTACAGGTACTGTAAATAATGAATCAAACATTTATTTAAAAAGTGAGTAGCTGTTTTTTCTAGATTGAGGCAATATTAGGTTTAACTAGATTTCATTTA
This sequence comes from Lysinibacillus sp. C5.1, assembly GCF_016350185.1. Taxonomy (NCBI): domain Bacteria; kingdom Bacillati; phylum Bacillota; class Bacilli; order Caryophanales; family Bacillaceae; genus Lysinibacillus; species Lysinibacillus sp. C5.1. Next base: position 3,118,600 of record NZ_CP066226.1, on the reverse strand, counting down.
AAATGCCAAAAAATTGTCGATATAGATTATGAGGTGGTAAAATATGAAAATAACGCATGATAGTAATTCTACGAACTTCATTAAAGTGTCAAATGTATCTTCCAATAGACCTAAAACGATTCAGCAAAATGCTCTAATTCGTAAAGATACATTAACAATAGGGCAACAAGCACGAAATTTGTTTAAAGGTCAGCAAGCTAAAACGAGTCTGATTGAAAGTTTAATGAAGCAACGTGAGAGCGTTCAACAAATGAAAAGTGATTTAAGCGAACGGACGTTAGAAAACGGAGGCGACTTATCGTCTATTAAAGAACAGCTAAAGGATTTTGAAAAACAAATAGCTGAAATTGATGCCCAAATAGCTGAACAGCAGATGGAAGAGCAAAAGAAAGCGACAAACCAAAATGATCAAGAAATAAAGAAAGAACAACCTGCCAATTCACTGGAGGATATTTTGGGCAAATCTGTTTCACTAGAACAAATGGAAACATTAGAATTGTCGAGAAATTCATTAGGACGCGAACAAAATCGTCTTGCGAGTGAAGTAGCGTTAGATGCTAGCCGGGGTACTTTTATTGATAAAAAATATGAAAAACTCTCAGATTTAGAGGATCGGATTCAAACTGTGCAAGAAAAAGTAGCCGATCACCTTCAAAATGCTGAAGATAAAGATTTACATAAAGAAGCATCTTTAACTACTCTTATTGATGAGCTTAAAGAATCTAAAACCAAACAACAACAGGATAAACTGACAGCGGAAGAAGGCAGTTAAAGTAACTAGCCATCACCATATTGAGCAAATTTGACAGATTAACTGTTATTGTGAAGATTGAAAAAAGCCCAGTTCTCAAAATTATGAGACTGGGCTTTTGGGCGCGATCTAATTATTATGGACATGGCAAAAGGATCGTAGCCATATGCATGGTAGCAAAATAGCTATTAATCACATGTGTATTTATATTCAGGGTTTGTTTGAATAAAATAGCCACTTCGTACTTGCCCTGCCCAGTTTTGTAATGCTTCTTTCCAAGCTATACTATCAAAAAATTCATCTACAGTTGTCGTTTCAGAAAACCATATTAATGGGGTATAAGGGGCAAGTGGACCTGCATCTCCCCAGATACCACCTGCTTTGATTGTACTTTGTTTTACAAGAAGTAAAGGAAGTCCGCGTTGTAGAGACATGGATGGTTCTATTTGTAAGAAAGGCGAATAAGGTTCAAGTTGATCCGTTCGCCGAGTTGGTTTTAATAGAGCCGCAGCTGTTCCATAACTAGAGTTTACTATTGTCCGGACATTCTCTATTGTAGTATTGGGATATTGGTCTGTATTCGGAATGGTTCTTGGGAAAAGAAGCACCTGTTTAATTTCGTTAAACATCCGAATAATAAATCGTTGCTCATTAGATAGTGGTGGTTGTGCTGATCCTAAAGTAAAAAGGTTTTGATGGCTAAAAAAAACAGGAATGCGGAAAAATGCACCTGCTGCATCATTTAAATCTTCCACAGCTTTATAAAATTGATTGATTTCAGTGTTCGTATTTCTAGTTTTATTCTCACTCAAGTTTTATCACCTCCTTACGCTAACTTATTCAAAAGTTAGAAGAAAAGGCTGTGTTTACATACAATATAGCTATTCATTTTATATCTTGTAAATTATCACCTATATATTGCGAGTGAAAAATCATGAAATGTAGTTACTAGAGAAATAAATTAGGTTGCATTAGTTTAATTTTCGAATACACATTTTTATCCTCTCTACATACAGTGTAAAAAGGAGTGGTGTGTATTTATGAAAAATCATGACCGTTTTATTAAAGCTGTTAATATTCCTAATCCATTGTATCAATCCATACAAGGACGATATTTTGTTGGTCAAACGGAACCGATTTGTTTAGGGAAAGGGAAGAATGCCTGGGGAAGCTTGAGTAATCCGCATTATTCAAATGTCGATTTATATGTAAATGCGTTTACCATTACAAATCATTCGAATCAACCGTTTGTTGCTGAAATTTGGTTTAATGCAATACCTCCTGGAAATGCGATGATTTCTAAAAACGTAACATCTGCAAATCAAGCCATTTCGCCACTTCCAAAGCCCGAAGTGAAAATTGAGTTTGCTGAACTTGTAAGTGGATTTCCAAAACAAGGCGTAAATGTATTTAAACGAATTGTACCACCACAAAGTACATTGGTAAGTGATGAAGATGGAAAATTTATTTTTCCATCAGGAGAGTCATTTGTTATTTTTTTAGTTTCACCCGATGATGAATATATCGAGGCAGAAGTGGCATTTGGCTGGTTTGAAAAAAAGATTAAGAAATAAATATATCTCCGCCAAAGAAGATTCGCTTGTGTACATTCGATTGGGTAATGCCAGCGTTCATCGTTAATTGTTGACTATATTATATGTATTGAATATTTTTTATGGGGAGATTACTTTATTTTACAATAGCTAAATGCAATGATAGTCACAATTTAAAACCTCTTATACACATTAAGTTACCACTTACTGTATGAATTACAAATCTTCTAAAATGGCGTGTTACATTAAGAATGTAGCACGATATTTTTTGATAAATCATTTTTTAGGGGACTGTAAAATGAAAAAAATTACGTTAATATTTAGTTGCTTAGCTATTGGAATAGCTGGATACTCCATAGTTCAATATTTAATAATGGATGCCCATCAGGCAGGCTTTGTTCGCATGAAACTGATGTTTATGGATACATTGGATTCGCTTTGGTATACCTTACTTTATATCCATATTGTATTTAGTATAGTGGCTTTAGTAATAGGCCCCTTTACACTATCTTCAAAGTTTAGAGAAAAAAATAGGAAGCGTCATCGTATAGCAGGGAAGGTCTATGTGATAGGCATTTTATTCGGCAGTATTGCAGGTCTTTATTTAGCGTTTTATGCTACAGGGGGATTTGTGTCACAGCTCGGTTTTAGTTTGTTAGCTATTTTCTGGATCATTACCGGCTATCAAGCGGTTACGAAAATTAAAAAACATAATGTTTATGGACACCAAAAATGGATGATACGCAATTATTCATTAACTTTTGTTGCAGTAACTTTAAGAATCTGGCTACCATTATTTACTGCATTATTTGGATTCGAAAGTTTTATGATTAGTTATCCTATTATTTCGTGGTTATGTTGGGTGCCAAATCTTATAGTTGCGCAGTGGATTATTGGGCGGACACTTCAAGAAAGAAGCACAATAGTTATATAGGTTAGGATAAATGCCACTCGATTTAGGGTGGTTTTTATTGTCTATTCGTATCAAAAAGGCTGCCAAATTGGGAGGGTAGAATTTAAAAAAAGAAAAATAAAAGCCATCGGAAAGATGATATTTTTTTATGTAATCCTAAAATTATTATTAAAAAAATGTCTAAATTTTCTTAAAAAATAAAGTAATTTGACTATTGTGTGAGAATCATTATCAATGATAAATTATTGTTAACTCGGGGATAGTTTAGCTATAGTTATACGCTGTTGATATTATATAATATTACTTTTCAAATTGACATCATTTATTTAATAGGGTGAGGTATCGTAGTGTTTTGGATAAACAAAGAATACTTCAAATAAAAGTTAAGTCTGATGTTACAAAAGTTCTATAACATATAAATATTCTATGTGTTTTTTTCGCACTTTTGGATAATAAATAAATTTCATATCAATCAGGTAACTCTTTTAAAATAAAATTTTAGGAGAGAGAAAATGAAAAAAATAATTATATTTTTTACAGTTTTAACATTATTTTTTGGACTAGTACCTTTTAATGCAAAGGCATATGTAAATGGGGTAGATGAAAAAGAATATAAAGAGAGTTTAGAAAATATCATAACTGTTATAGAAGCAAATCTAGAAATTTCACCTCATGGCATAACTATTTTAGACGAAGATAAAATAGTTCATAATTTAAATAACCAAGATATTAATCTATTAAATGAATTAGCCAGACAACAAGGTAGCAATAAAATCATTACTAAAGCTTCATTAATGGAAGATTTAGAAGCACATTTCAATAACTTAAATTCACAGATTGAAAAAGGTGAACTAAAAGTTTTAGACAATGGTGCGATGATTGATTCTACTGATCACAATTTTTATATTCAGGGCGGATCTACTTACGATGAAACTTTTTGGTGGGGCAAACGACGTTATATGAGTACTTCAGCAGCTAGGCAATGGGTTTATGATTTAAGAGATGCTGCATCTGTATCTATGGGTCTGGCACTTGCTAGTGTCGTTTTTGGCAAACTTGGTGTAATACCTGCCACTATTAATGGTATTACTGCTTTATGGACTAACCAATTAGCTAATCGAGTAGAATATCACAATGGAAATACAAATAGAGGAATTAGAGCAGATTTATACTGGGTTTTAGTTTTTAATATCGAGCCTCAATAATAGTATTTATTAAATTAATAAACAGCTATAAAGTAGGTGCTTTTATTGAAAAGTTTTTTAACTAAATTTATTTGGATGATTTTTATATTTGCTGGATTATCCTTGACAATCTATACCGTATTTTCGTCTGATTATGAAAATAATAGTGCAGATGCTACAACTTGGGAATTTGATTGGCTAGATTATAAAGAGCTTCATAAACTTTCTACAGGTGGGTCCCAAATAATTGCTATCATTGATAGTGGTATAAATCCTCTATACAGTGAAAATCTAAAATTTGAAAAATCTTTAGTTGATCAATCTATCGAAGATACAAATGGTCATGGTACTATGATGTACTCCATAATTAAAGGGATTGATGGCATTTTAGAAGGTATAAGTCCAGATGCACAAATAATCGTCATTAAAGTAATGAATGGGGATGATTCAGTTGCACCAACAATTATCAAGAATGCAATTGAATTGGCTATCCAAAAAGATGCTTCTATTATTAATTTAAGTATGGCTAGCCATTTTGAAGATAAAGATATTACGGAAACGATAAAATTAGCAGTAAATAAAGGTGTTACAGTAGTAGCTTCCTCAGGAGATTATGGAAATACTGAATTGATGTATCCTGCAATTTTAGATGAAGTTATTTCAGTTGGGGCGATAGATACTTCAGGAAATGTACTTGATTTAACAAGCGGTTCGCAAAAAACAACGATTAACGCACCTGGTCACGAGATATCAACAATCCATTCCGATGGGACTATAATTAAAACTACTGGTACATCGCAGGCAACAGCCTTAATATCAGGCTATATTGCACTATTAAAAGATTATGCCTTTTCGAAAAATGTAGCGTTAACTGATGATACGATTATATCGTTATTAAAGTCTATTAATAATGAAGAATTAACGTATTTACAAGCATTGATGAAAATCAGTACTTGGTAAGGGGGCTAGTTATATGGAAATAAGACCATATTATTTAGCAATAATAGCAGCCGTGATAAGTTGTAGTGCATCATATTTATCAATATCTTCAGATGCCAAATCTACCATTAACTTTTTTATGGCTATTTTAATAATTATTTCCATTTATTTGAGTTATAAAGAATACAAAAAGTCGAAAAGAGAGTCGTGATCTTAATAGATTAATAGGATGTTGATATATGGAAATAAGAGATTGGTTTAGTATACCAATGATATTAAGTCAAATTGTTATTTGGATTTTATGGATTCTATTACAACTTGCTTTAGAAGCCAATGTAATGTGGATAGTTTTTTATCCATTTAATTTTCTTTTTGTTACAAATGTAATTATTGGCGTCGTCTTCAAATTAAAAAGTGTAAAAAGACAACGTGTTAATATACGGGTATAAGATGACCAAGTAAGCAAACGATGTGACCTTGGTCATTTTTTATTGTGCAACGAATCCTGAAATAATGGAAAAATATAACTGACGAAATACCGTATGTGTATTATGATAAAAGAATAAGAAAGTAACACATTTTGGTTGTAGGAGAGAGGGGATTGCCATGGATTATCGTATATTTGAGCAGAGAGTTCAGAATATAGTGGAGCGAATAGTTGCGATTGGTGGAGAAGTATCAACAGTAGATATTGGTGCCCCTGCGACGCTACAACAAATTGCGCACTGTGAGAACCAATTAGGTTTCCAAATTCCTGAAAGTTTTAAAAAAGTGCTTGTGGAGTTTTCATCAGCATTTTACTTCCGTTGGGGTTTTCTAGATGATTACCAATTGGAGGGTGAACTGGACGGAATCTTTAGCGGAATGCTTCACTGGGATTTAGAATTATTGAACGAGATAAATAATTCTAAAAATGCGTGGATTAAGGAAGTTTTTTCAAATCCACAACATGACTACGATAAAGTATGGCATCAAACATTTGCTTTTTACGAGGTCGGCAATGGAGACTACATTGCATTTGATGTCGTTGATAACAATGCTGATGCTTCTATTGTTTATTTAAGTCATGATGATGGGGAAGGACATGGCTATAAATTAGCGGACAACTTTATTGATTTTCTGGAAAAATGGTCTAGGTTAGCATTTGTTGGTGGTGAAGATTGGCAGTGGCTAGCATTTACATCGAATGCTAGAAGTGGTCTTTTACCAGACAGTCAAAATGCAAAACGATTTAGAAGTTTAATGAAATTAACAATTTAATTTGGGATGCATGACGGGGCTTAAGAAAAGTGTCATATTGTTTAAAAGGAGCTAATAACATTGTACGAACAACAACTTGCAAGGGCAATCCAATTACGTAATGAGGAAAAGAAGAAAGAATCAAATCACTTGTTGTTAAAAATGGTAGAACAATACCCGAATGATGCGTTTGTGAACTATCAATGTGCTTGGAGCTTTGATGTTTTAGGAGAAGAGTCTCAAGCGGTACCATACTATGAAAAAGCAATTCAGCAAGGGCTATCAGGCAAAGAGTTAGAGGGTGCGTTTATAGGGCTTGGTAGTACATATAGAACGTTAGGACAGTATAAAAAAGCACAATCGACGTTTTTAAAAGGAATTGACTTATTTCCGACTAATAAAGCATTACAAGTCTTTTATGCCATGACTTTATATAATCTAGACGAGCATAGTAAGGCGATGGAGCTTTTACTAGAATGCTTGCTACATACGACAAGAGATGCGGAAATACTTAGTTATAAAAATGCGATTCATTTTTATGCACATCAATTAGATAAAGTATGGCAATAAAGGGGGAATAATGTGACGAAGTTTTATATGATGGCTATTACCAAAAAAACAGATGACCAAGAATATGAAGAAGCAGAAAAAGTTTTTGTTAAAAAATCGCAATTAAAAAAGTATTTGAAGAGTGAAGGATACTGCAAGGAAACCAAGTATCAGTACATTAAAATACAAAAAGAATCGATGTATGTTGCCACTGTTGAAAAAATAAAAGTACAATAGCAGTCCAAATTCACGCAAACGAGAATGGCTGATTCTAAAAGGGAAATTAGAATAGATGGCCTATTTGAACAGGGAGTTGTTTTAGTTGAAAATTAGTAAAGAACATGCGGAGCATTACATTTGGGGTAAACAATGTGATGGCTGGCATTTAGTTAAAAATAATGAATTAAGTATTATTCATGAACGGATGCCTGCCAATACAACGGAAGTTTGTCATTACCACCATCAAGCACAACAATACTTTTTCGTGCTATCAGGTATAGCAACAATGGAAATAGGCGAAGATCGGATTATATTATTGCCTCATGAAGGGGTTGAAGTACCACCATTTCAACCACACCAAATGCGCAATGATTCACAGGAGGATGTGGAATTTTTAGTTGTTTCACAGCCAAATAGTAGCGGAGATCGTACGCCGATATAAGGTTATATAGGAACCTAAAGTATATTTTCTAAATTTTCATTCTTTTGCATGAGGAACATTCATCTGTTATTTAGTACAGTAAATGGTATCAGAAGCTAAGGGGATGAGTGATTTATGAAAATTTCTAAAATAAAACTTTATGCGTATGATTTACATAAAATGAGGGAATTTTACTGTACCTTATTAGGATTTGAATTATTAGATGAGGGGACCCATTTTTTTGACATAGCTGCTGGGGAGAGCAAAGTTCGATTCGAAAAAATAGAGGCTTCTGTTGCAAAGCAATATCATTTCGCCTTCAATATCCCTAGTAATTTATTTCAGTTAGCGAAAAAATGGGCAAAAGAGCGTGTAGACGTATTAAGTTTGGACGGAGTCGATGAAGTGTATTTTAAAACAATCGATGCCTATTCATGCTATTTTTATGATGCTGAGAACAATGTAGTAGAGTTGATAGCACGGCAGCAAATCAATCCGAGCGTTAATGCCGATACATTTTCTATTCAACATATACTGAATATAGCAGAAATAAATTTAACCACAGATGCGATTGCAGACCTCGTAGACCGTTTAAAGGAATATGATATAACACCATTAAAGGGAGAAGATATTCGCCCAGATGCGCTAACCTTTATGGGAAATTACGAAGAGAGTGCCCATCTATTAATTGGTCCAAGTGAACGTCTTTGGTATTTCTCTACGCGTAAAGCGATTATCAGCCCTATTCAAATAGAGGTAAATAAAGAGATTGTGATATCTATGACAGCTAAGGGCAATTTTGCTATTTCAGAACAAACGAAGGATAGATAACAAGGCTATCCTTCGTTTTATCGTTAAAATAAATCGGTAGATAAATAGCGCAATCCTGTATCTGGAAAGAGTACGACTATACGTTTTCCTTTGTTTTCGGGACGTTTAGCAAGCGTTGTTGCAACAAACAATGCCGCACCAGAGGATGTACCTACTAAAACACCATCTGTTTGCGCTACAGTGCGAGCAGCTTTATAGGCCTCATCTGTTTCTACTTCTAACACTTCATCAATCCGATCAAGATGAACATTAGACGGAACGCGCGCTTCATGTGCATCTGAAAAGCGATGCACACCTGTAATTTCAATAATATCAGGCTGTTCAACTGTAGCGATAGAATTAATAGCGGGTTCTACGCCTATAATTTGTATGGCTGGATTTTTGGATTTTAAATAAGCACCTACACCACTAATGGTGCCTCCTGTACCTATTGCAGCAACAAAAATATCAATTTGTCCTGCTGTGTCCTCCCAAATTTCTGGCCCAGTAGTGCGTTCGTGAATGTTAGGATTGGCTTCATTATCCAGTTGATTTAGAAAGACGACATTTTCATCCTTATCAACGACAGTTTCTCTAAATACTTTAATGGTTTCAACAAAATCGCCATCAGTTTCTTCAAATGCCGCTACCATCTCTGGTACATCGGAAAATGGCACAACCTCGGTTCCATATGCTTTCACAACCTTTGTTCGTTCTTCGCTTACACCATCTTGCATATAGATACGTAACTTATAGCCCTTTGCTGCTGCGATAGCTGCAAGCCCAATACCAGTATTCCCACTTGTTGTTTCAATAATCGTTTTGTCCTTTGTTAAAACTCCACGTGCTTCAGCATCCTCAATCATCGCTTTAGCAATACGATCTTTTACACTATTCGCAGGATTAAAATATTCTAGCTTCGCAATAATTTCCGCTTCAAGTTGTAGTTCTTTCGTATACTGATTTAACGCTAATAGTGGTGTATGCCCTATTAAATCGATTATCGACTGCTTTATGGTATTGGCAATAATTTGACCCATATCATCATCCCCTTTGTTTTACCTACTTAACAAATTAGTTTTGTAGGAATTATTGGCATCTTAGCATGATAAATCCTTATGAGCAATACATTTTCTGATAGAAAGAATGGTTCGATTAATAGAAAAAAGTAATCAGTTTAGTTAAATTTAAAGTTTTAGTTGTTTTAAAGAGAAGTGGAGGGTAAGGTCAATTATTTGCGTTGTTGAACATTTTAGAAAAAACATGAATTGCGCTATGATAAGAGAAATGGGAATGCTGTTATGATAGTAACTAGAAAAATGAATGGTGGAGAGGATTTGAATGGAATGTTGGAAGATGTTAATCGATTAAAAGAAAGAATCAATCAACTAAGTGAAGCGGAAGCAAAGTCAATGCTTTTCATATCTCTATTAAATGGAAAGTCGAGAGAGGACATGCAGCAAATACTCCTACATATGACAGAAGATAAGGAACAAATGGATAAAGCGCAGACAATACATATTGTTTTTGGTGATTCGCCAGCAGGAAGTCTAAAAGCAGCATTTAGAACGTTAGAATATCAAAAGACAGAGGATATTATTGTTTGGCCAGATAATTTATCGATTGGGCCAGTAAAAGATATACATCAAGCTTCGGGAATAGAAGCGAGACTTGAATGGTTCAACAAGCGGTACAATATGGACGAGGATGAACGTAATCATTATCGACAATGTATGCAAACTGCAATAGAGAAAATAAACAATATTTTACCACATCAAAAAATCGTTATTTGGACATGCCAAAATGCACATGAACAAACAGGATTACGACTTGTACTAGCCATGCTAGAAGGCAAAGTGAATGCAGTGCGAGTCATTGATACGTACAAGGCTTTTCATGAAAAGGAGATGCATCCACAAATAGCGGATTATCCACGAACTTCAGGAGAATTGAATGAAGAAAACCTCCTGTATTTTTATGAACAGTTTGCTATGGATGAACTAAAAAATGAAGCAAGGGAAGCCTTAATGAAGGAAGGTAAAAGCTTATTAGCAGATAAAGTCCATCTGTTACGAACATGGACATGTGATGGGCTATTACATAGCCTACATGAAAATCGAGATGATGATTTTATTATTGAATGTGCCAAGCGGATGTATCAAGAAGAGGGTACCGTAACGTTTAAGAAAGCGGCACGTTTAATAGGTGAAGTATACGGACATATGCAACAATTTACAGGAGACGAGTGGATTGAGTATCGTTTACGAACGTTAATCAAGCAGGGGGTTTTTTCATATCAAGGAGATTTGAAGGCAATGCGATTTTATGAAGTGAAATTGCAAGACGAATTCTTGACAAATTGAAATTTTTGATGTTTTGACTTCATTAAAAAGCATAGATAGAATAGTATAGTAGAGTTTGAATAACTCTAGTCGATTAGCAATATTTATCAGTGAACATAACGAGTGAATAAATAACGAATAGATAAATTTGAAGAAAGGAAGTCGATTATGAATCCTGAAATCAATCAAAATGCAATTCTTCAAGCTATTTTGGAGCTCTCTACACAAGTGCAGGGCGTGAAAACAGAGATTCAACAACAAATCAAAGCGCTAGACAAAAGACTACATTCAGTTGAAACGAGACTAGACTCATTAGAAACAAGACTAGGGTCGGTTGAAACGAGACTAGATTCACTAGAAATAAGATTAGGGTCGGTTGAAACGAGACTAGATTCACTAGAAATAAGATTAGGATCGGTTGAAACAAGACTAAATTCGCTAGAAACGAAACTAGATTCAGTAGAACAAAATCTTAGTGCAAAAATAGATAAAGTAGATGCAAAGATGAACGTGTTAACACTTGACATATTAGAAACAAAGGCCGATGTGGAAATGTTGAAGAAAGCAAAATAATTTGTTTTGGTCGTCACAATGTGCAATAATCATTGACAATTAGCAATGATAGAGGAGTGAGTTTGGATGTTAAAAACAGCAGTATTTGAACAACTAAAAACAGCAATGAAGGAAAAAGATGTCTTAGCAAAAGGTGTGCTAACACTAGTTAAATCAGCATTAGATTTAGCAGAGAAAGAAAAAGGTGAACCTCTAACTCAACCAGAGGAGATTGCCATTATTAATCGTGAAGTAAAACAAACGAATCAGGCATTAGAAGGCGCGCAAAATGCTGGCCGTGCAGATTTAATCGAAAGAGAAGAAGCAAAATTAGTGTTATTAAAATCCTTCCTTCCTAAGCAATTAAGCGAAGCGGAAATTGCTGAAAAATTACTAGCAGCAGGCGTTAGTAAAGGTATGAATATGGGTGAAGCGATGAAGATTGCAAAACCATTATTATCTGGTCAAGCAGAAGGTGCCGTTATATCTAAAGTAGTAAAAAGTTTAATTTAATAATAAATTGAAGGATCGCTGACGAAGTAGTGTTGGCATCCTTTATTTATTTTCTGTGCAAGTTTTCACCATCTAATCACTGTCAGAAAATAGAGGTTTTGCTTAATACAATGTTTAGAAGAGGAACCGTAAAGATTTCTATTAAAATTAAGGTTTGCCAAATAAATGAAAACATTTTATACTATTAATTAACCACTGGTCAGTTGAAGGAGGATTCCATGTCGCCACGTAAACCATCAGCACAAGAATTGACACTCAAGATGATTGTTGACGAAGCTCATAAACAGTTTATTGAAAAGGGTTTTCACCAAGTTTCCATGCGTAGTATCGCGAAAGAACTTGGATGTAGTCATGGAGCAATTTACTATCATTTTAAAAATAAAGCGGAATTATTTTATTGCATTATAGGTGAGTATTTTACTGAATTAAATCAAATGTTAGATGACATTGTAAATGGAACTGGAGACTATCAAAACAAACTTTACGATGTCTTTGTTGGCTTTATGAAATTTGGATTAAACTATCAAAGCCAATATGAATTGATGTTTATGACGAAAGATCTTCATATCGATGGATTATCGCAAGAGGCTGCTAATCTTAGCTATGAAAAATTTGCGCAATCGGTTCAAGCTTTATCAGCAAAAACATTGTTCATTTCGGATATTCATTCAACATTTCTTGCATTACACGGTTTTGTTTCACATTATCACCATTATGTGATGAACTATGATGAAGCGCAAGAGGCGGTAGATGTCCATGCTAAATTTCTCGTTAAAGCATTGACTTAAATAATGTTGCTCTAGATGTGAAAGTGAATCTAGAGTTTTCTTTTAACATCTATTGACCAGTGGTTAATTAAAGGAGGAATAGATGATGAAAAAAGCATTAGTCATGGGTGCTTCAGGTGGAATAGGTTTTGCGATAGTGAGTGAATTAGCAGCTAGAGGTATACAAGTTGTGGCTTTCGCTAGGGGGAAAGAGAAGTTGCAAGCGCTTTTTGAAAGTTACTCGAATGTGTCGATTTTTCCAGGGGATGTCTTTAATGAAGAGCATGTAAGGAAGGCATCTGTTGGGATTGATGTTATGTTTCATGCAATAAGTTTTCCCTATCAAGAATGGGAAGAAACACATATTCAGTGTATCCATTCAATTATCAATGTCGCACAAACGCAACAAGCAAAGATTGCACTAGTGGACAATATCTACGCATATGGTAGGCAATCTTCTATTGTAACAGAGGAGGCAATTAAAGAACCTCATACGAAAAAGGGGAAGATTCGATTAGCAATGGAAAATAAATTGAAGGCTAGTAGTGTGCCTTCATTAATCGTCCATATGCCTGATTTATATGGCCCCAATGCAGAAAATACAATTCTAAATGAAACATTAAAAAGTGTTATGAGTAATAAAAAGGCAAACTTCGTTGGGCATATGCAAGTGGCAAGAGAATTCCTCTATACAGTCGATGGAGCTAAAGCAATCGTTGAATTGGCATTGCGCTCAGACACATATAATCAGAATTGGAATGTGCCCGCTGTGCATCCTATTACAGGAGAACAATTAATGGGGATAATTCGGGATATTACAGGCTATAAAAAGAAAGTACGAACGGTTTCCAACACAATGATTGGTATTTTAGCACTCTTTTCTCCGTTTATGAAGGAAATGAAGGAGATGATGTATTTAACAGAGGAGCCTGTTATTTTGAGCGGGGCAAAGTATGAAAGCGCAATTGGCACGTTGCCACAGACTAGTTATCAGGAAGGTTTACAACAAACGTTGCTATGGTTGAAGAAGAGGGGATAAAATCAGTTTTCCTAAAGTATAAAAATCCACTTCGGTTTCTGCGAGTACAAAGTAGTTCGCAGAAATCTACGTGGATTTTTATTAAATTGTGTGAGTGACTGGCACTTATTTAGTTATATAATGCCTAGCTCGTTATTACAATGAATCATAGGGAAGTACTCGTTGATAGATTAAAGGGATTGGGGGTGTTTGTTTGTCAGTTGAATCGCATGTGCATGAAGTGTATCCCGAAAAAAAGGAAAACGTAAATGGGTGATCGTTGTAGTAAGTATTTTATTTGTTGTCGGTTTATTAATGGTAGGTAGCCGCGTTGTCTCTTCTATTTTTAATGATAATCAGTCGGATTTTGCAGCTTATAAAACACTTGTCGGTCAATCAACAGAAAATGATTTTGGGAGATTGACTTTAAACGAGGTGATGGTTGATGATAATCAACTATTGTTAAATGCAACTTTTGAACCGGCGAAAGATGTAAATTTCGACTATCAAATTTTTTTCTTTCCACAAGTACTCGTGAACGGTCAAAATTATACCGTTCGAAATGGTGGTCAGACCATTGCCCAATCAGAAAATACTTATACAATATATAGCAGTGTTAAAATGCGTGATTTACCTCAAGATGAAGTGTTGCAGCTGAATATCCTCTATAACGATTGGAATTGGGAAAAGCCTATTCCAGAGCCTTGGGCATTTAAGGTAGAAGCATCTCAAAAGAAACTACAAGCGGATCGAAAAGTAATTGCGGTTAATAAAACCATTAAGCTTAGTGATGGTCAGAAAATTAAGGTAGAAAAAGTTGTATCTACACCGATTTCAACTACAGTATACGTTGAGACACAAGAAACTACAAATGAATCGTTAAATTTTAATATTGTATCGCAATCAGGCAAAACATGGCGTCAAGATTCTTCTTATACATTAAATGAAGAACATACAAAGTGGGGGATTCGCTTCGATGCACGCTATCTAACAGATAAGACATATAAACTGATTCCTGTTACTGCAAGTGATGTTAAAAGTGGCCCAGCTATCAAAATACGCGAGAAATGAATATGCGATGCTTTAAGTAAATTTTACAATATCTTAATCTATTATAAGACATTCTCCGTGTAATATGATTGTATATCACATGGAAAGTAGTGAACAGTTTGCCAAAGTTGTTAGAGATTTTTCTTATTTCCTTTAAATTAGGCTGTACATCTTTTGGGGGTCCAACAGCGCATTTAGGTTTTTTTCAAATTGAATACGTGCAAAAAAGAAAATGGTTATCAGATAAAGAGTACAGTAACTTAGTGGCACTTAGTCAATTTCTCCCTGGGCCTGCATCCAGTCAGGTAGGAATGGGCATTGGTTTACTACGTGGCGGACTGTTGGGAAGCTTAGCCTCCTTTCTTGGCTTTACGTTACCATCTGTATTACTATTAACTCTATTTGCCTATTTTTACTCGCATCTAGAGATAGATATGGGATGGATTCAAGGCTTGAAATTGGTTGCTGTTGCCATCGTGGCACAAGCCATTTGGGATATGTCCAAAAAGTTAATTCCTAGCGTAGTGCACTTGATAATAGCAATTTTGGCGCTTTTAACGCTCCAATTTTGGGGAAATCCATTTGCACAAGTTACTGTCATCGCATTGGCAGCTTTAATAGGTGCACGGCTGTTTAAGCAAACGAACGGTGTAGATGATACCGCGCAAAAAAACTTACCTATATCTAAAACAACAGGTGGTTTACTATTAGCATTATTTGCTATGTTAATGATTGCATTACCAATAGCTAATTCATTTGTAAAAGATGACTTATTAACAATTATAGAAAAATGTTATCTAGCAGGTGCCCTCGTATTTGGTGGCGGCCATGTAGTATTACCGTTACTCGAAACGCAGTTTGTGCAAAGTGGGTTAATGAGCGCATCTGACTTTATAGCAGGCTATGGTCTTACACAGGCAGTTCCAGGTCCATTGTTCACATTTGCTTCTTATATTGGGATGGTCATTGCTGGCGTGCCAGGAGCAGTGGTTGCAACGATTGCAATTTTCCTACCTGCATTTCTTTTAATTGTTGGGGCAATGCCTTTTTGGCTGTCTATGAGCAGGCATGTAGCTTTAAAAGGTGCAATGGCTGGTGCTAATGCTGCGGTTGTTGGGATTTTAGCTAGTGCTTTTATCCATCCAATTGTGACGCAAACAATTCTAAGTGGATTAGATATTCTTTTAGCGGCTATATTTTTGTTGCTATCCTTGCGCTGGGCAGTCCCGCCTTATATACTGGTCGTGCTTGGCATAATAGTAGGATTGCTATGTTATTAAGAGTAAACATAAAAAAATCAAAACTACACATGATGATGGTAGTTTTGATTTTTTTTTGGATAAATTGTTCCTCTATTGTAGAAGCAAATGAAACTTTTCCATTTCAAAGGTAGGTTCCGCGAGCGGTGTGTCATCATGTTAGCTGAATTGTCATGTTCTATCTTCTATCTTCTATATAAAATATATTGCGTACGTATTTTGATACAGTTTTTGCTTTTTTGATTTTTGCAAAGACGTTATGAGAGTTCACTTTTATAAAACAATGTTTTTACAGTTCTTTTAAATATCTGGATGGATTCATAGCGTTCTTTATTTCGTTTGTTTATAATGAAGAAATGGAAAAACTCAACAAGAAAGAAGGGATAGCTATGGCACGAGGTGTTTACATTCATATTCCTTTTTGTCATCAAATTTGCAATTATTGCGATTTCAACAAATTTTATTTTAAAAATCAACCTGTGGATGATTATATAGAATCACTTGGCAAGGAGATGGCGCTTGCTACGGAAAAATATCCGCAACATTTTCAACAAATTGAAACGATATTTCTTGGCGGTGGAACACCGACTGCTTTATCTCCAGAACAATTGACGAGATTGCTCAACATGATTCGCACGTATATTCCAATGGATCGTGTGACAGAATTTACATCAGAGGCGAATCCAGATGAATTATCAGAGGCGAAAATGCATGTCTTGTTTGATGGAGGCGTCAATCGTTTAAGTATGGGCGTTCAATCATTTAACCAAGAATTATTGAAAAAAATTGGTCGCACACATAGCAATACGCACGTCTACGATACAATTGCACTCGCTAAAAAGGTCGGTTTCCAAAATATAAGCATCGATTTAATGTATGGTTTGCCTGGTCAAACGATGGCGCAATGGAAAGATTCACTAGATAAAGCGTTTGCGCTTGAGCTACCACATTTCTCAGCTTACTCTCTTATCGTAGAACCAAAAACAATTTTTTATAATCAATATGCGAAAGGGAAACTGAGCTTACCAACGGAAGATTTAGAAGCGGATATGTATGAAGTGCTAATGCAAGAAATGAAATTGCATGGTTATATGCAATATGAAATCAGCAATTTTGCGAAAGCAGGCTTTACTTCAACGCACAATAAAATTTATTGGGAAAATGATGAATATGCTGGTTTTGGCGCAGGTGCACATGGCTATATGAATGGCACACGTTATTCAAATTATGGTCCTTTAAAAAAATATATGGATGCTGTAAATGCAGGGTACTTACCTATCATGCAGGAGCATGTTGTAACAGCAACAGAACAACGCGAAGAACAAATGTTTTTAGGGCTGCGTAAAACGGATGGAATTACACACAATATATATGAAGAAAGATTTAATGAGTCAATGATGGACCGTTATGGACATGTCATTGATAAGCTAGTATCAGAAGGGTTTTTGGCACATGATGCTGTAGGCATTCGGCTTACACGCAAGGGACGATTTGTCGGGAATGAAGTTTTTCAACAATTTTTGCTAGAAGATTGAGCGATATCGTTGACATAAAATGTGGGATTTGATAACTTAATAATAGTATTAGCACTCCTCTTAGTTGAGTGCTAACAGAGGTGATGATCATGCTAACAAATCGGCAATTACAGATATTGCAAGTAATCGTAGACGATTTCATTATGTCTGCACAGCCGGTAGGTTCTCGCCAAATCTCAAAAAAACAAGAGATTACATTTAGTCCAGCCACTATTAGAAACGAAATGGCGGATTTAGAGGAATTAGGGTTTTTAGAAAAAACCCATACGTCCTCTGGTCGAGTGCCTTCGGAAAAGGGGTATAGATTTTATGTAGATCATTTGTTGAATCCACAGGGCATTAATTCACGGGATATTCAGCAAATTCAATCGATTTTCAACGAACGTCTAGTAGAAGTAGAGCACATTATCCGAAAATCAGCGAATATTTTATCTGAGCTGACATCGTATACATCGATTCTTTTAGGACCAGATGTCCAAAGACATCGAGTAAAGCGTTTTTCTATCGTGCCACTCTCAAGCGACGCGGCAGTAGCGATTATCGTAACGAATAACGGACATGTTGAGAACCGCATGTTTAGTTTACCACCTAATTTTACCGCTGCTGAACTAGAAAAAATGGTGAACATTTTAAATGAGCGCTTAGTCGGTGTTTCGTTAGATGAAATCCATAAAAAGCTGGAAATTGAAATTCTGGCTATCTTGCAGCAACATGTTCGATCGGCGGATGATTTTATCCATTCGCTCGTTTCAGCTACGATGCAAAATTCGGAAAGTAAAATTTTCTATGGTGGTAAAACAAATATGTTCAACCAACCGGAATTCCACGATTTAAATAAAGTCCGAATGATTTTGGACTTAATGGAAACGACTAGCCAAGTGCAATCGCTTTTCCATCCGAACGAATCGGGTATTCATATTCGTATAGGCTCGGAAAATCAGCAGTTAGAAATGGAAAACTGTAGTGTCATCACGACGACTTATTCAATAGGTGAGGATCAACAGGGGGCCATTGCAATTATTGGTCCAACGCGCATGGATTACAAGCGTGTTGTTGCATTGCTTGAAGTAATGCGCATGGACTTATCTCAAGCCTTTACGAAGAATCGTAGTGAATGATAATGAGGAGGATTTAAGTGACTGAAACAACAGAAAACAAAGACCTTGTACAAGAAAATGTACAAGCTGAAAATGAGGCAACTGTAGAACAAACAGAAACGCCAGAAGAAGTGAAAGAACTAACGATTGAAGAGCAGTATGAAGCGAAACTAGCAGAATTACAAGCAAAGCTAGATGATGAGGAAAATCGCCATCTACGCCTGCGTGCTGACTTTGACAATTTACGTCGACGTACACAACTTGATCGTGAGGCGGCTGAAAAATATCGTGCACAAAGTCTGTTATCGGATTTATTGCCGGTATTAGATAATTTCGAACGTGCTTTACAAATAGAGCCAACTTCTGAAGAAGCAGTCTCAATTGTAAAAGGTATTGAAATGGTCTACCGTTCACTAGTAGAAGCAACTGAAAAAGAAGGCTTACAAGTGATAAAAGCTGAAGGAGAGCAATTTGATCCAAATGTTCACCAAGCTGTTATGCAAGAACAAGATAGTGAAAAAGAACAAGGTGTTGTATTACGTGAGCTTCAAAAAGGGTATATTTTAAAAGATCGCGTATTACGCCCAACTATGGTATCTGTAAACGAATAGTCATCGTACTATTTGAAAAAATAATTAGTTAATTAACGCATTTGCGTTTTAATAATAGGAGGAAATTTTACTATGAGCAAAATTATCGGTATTGACTTAGGAACAACAAACTCTTGTGTATCTGTACTTGAAGGCGGAGAGCCAAAAGTTATTCCAAACCCAGAAGGAAACCGTACGACTCCATCTGTAGTAGCATTCAAAAATGGTGAAAAACAAGTTGGGGAAGTAGCAAAACGCCAATCAGTAACAAATCCAAATACGATTATTTCAATTAAATCTAAAATGGGTACAGCTGAAAAAGTAAAAGTGGAAGATAAAGAATATACACCACAAGAAGTTTCAGCAATGATTCTTCAATACTTAAAAGGCTATGCAGAAGATTACTTAGGTGAAAAAGTAACGAAAGCAGTTATTACTGTACCTGCTTACTTTAACGATGCACAACGTCAAGCTACAAAAGACGCTGGTAAAATCGCTGGTCTTGAAGTAGAACGTATCATTAATGAGCCAACAGCTGCTGCACTTGCTTACGGTTTAGATAAACAAGATGTAGACCAAAAAGTATTAGTTTTTGACCTTGGTGGTGGTACATTCGACGTATCAATCCTTGAATTAGGTGACGGTGTATTCGAAGTATTAGCTACAGCTGGTGATAACAAACTTGGTGGGGACGATTTCGATGACGCAGTAATCGAATATCTAGTTGCTGAATTTAAAAAAGAAAATGGCATTGACCTTTCTAAAGACAAAATGGCTATGCAACGTCTAAAAGACGCTGCTGAAAAAGCGAAAAAAGATTTATCAGGTGTTACGTCTACACAAATTTCATTACCATTCATTACGGCTGGTGAAGCAGGTCCATTACACTTAGAAATCTCTTTAACTCGTGCGAAATTCGATGAGATTACATTACCATTAGTAAACCGTACAGTAGGTCCAGTACGTCAAGCATTATCTGATGCAGGTCTATCTACTTCAGAAATTGACCAAGTAATTTTAGTTGGTGGTTCTACTCGTATTCCTGCCGTACAAGAAGCTGTACGTAAAGAAACTGGTAAAGAGCCTCACCGTGGTGTAAACCCTGATGAAGTAGTAGCAATGGGTGCTGCAGTTCAAGGTGGCGTATTAACAGGTGATGTGAAAGACGTAGTACTTCTTGATGTAACACCACTTTCTTTAGGTATTGAAACAATGGGTGGCGTGTTCACAAAATTAATTGATCGTAACACAACAATTCCAACATCTAAATCACAAGTATTCTCAACTGCAGCAGATAACCAACCAGCAGTAGATATTCACGTATTGCAAGGTGAGCGTTCAATGGCAGCGGATAACAAAACATTAGGTCGCTTCCAATTAGCGGATATCCCACCAGCTCCACGTGGTATTCCACAAATCGAAGTAACATTTGATATTGACAAAAATGGTATCGTGTCTGTTAAAGCGAAAGATTTAGGTACAAATAAAGAACAAACAATCGTTATCCAATCTGATTCTGGTTTATCAGATGAAGAAATCGAACGCATGGTAAAAGATGCTGAAGCAAATGCAGAAGCGGATGCAAAACGTAAAGAAGAAGCTGATCTTCGCAACGAAGCAGACCAATTAGTGTTCCAAGTTGACAAAACAATTGCTGATTTAGGTGAGCAAATTACAGAAGATGAGAAAAAATCTGTAGAAGATGCTCGTGATGAGCTTAAAAAAGCGCTTGAAGCTGGTGAATTAGAAGGTATTAAATCAGCGAAAGAAAAATTAGAAGGCGTATTACAGCCTCTAGTAATGAAAGTTTACGAACAAGCTGCAGCAGCGGCTCAAGCGGCTCAAGGTGGCGAAGCAGGTCCAGAGGCTGGAACTGACAAAAAAGACGATGGTATCGTTGATGCTGACTTTGAAGAAGTAAAAGACGATAAATAAGATATCAACAGCACAGTAAAGTGAAGAAGCCAAAGACCGCTTGCGGCTTTGGCTTTTCTCTTTCTATTCTTTATAGAAAAAAGAATGGGCATGTCAGTGACATTTCTATAATGCTAGAGATATCATAGATACAATGATAGTAATGAGAAAATTATGGCGAAAATTAAAGCAGTTTTTTAAACTGCATGTTACAATAGATTTTATGCAAAAAGAGCGGAGTGTGAATCATGGAGAAACGCGATTACTACGAGGTGCTTGGTTTAACGAAATCGGCTTCTAAAGATGATATTAAAAAAGCATATCGTAAATTATCAAAGCAATACCATCCTGACTTAAATAAAGAGCCAGGTGCAGATGAAAAATTCAAAGAAATTGCTGAGGCTTACGAAGTTCTAAGTGACGATCAGAAAAAAGCGCGCTATGACCAATTTGGCCACGAAGATCCTAACGCAGGCTTTGGCGGCGGTGGCTTCGGAGGCGGCGGCTTTGGCGGCTTCGAGGATATTTTCAGTTCATTCTTTGGTGGCGGTGGACGACGTCAAGATCCGAATGCACCACGCAAAGGTGATGATTTGCAATATCGCATGAATATTAAATTTGAGGAAGCGATTTTCGGGAAAGAAACAGAAATCGAGATTCCAAAAGATGAAACATGTGATACTTGTCATGGCTCTGGAGCAAAACCAGGGACATCACCAGAAACATGTTCGACATGTAAAGGTGCAGGGCAAATTAACCAAGCAGTCGATACACCTTTTGGTCGCATGATGAATCGTCGTACTTGTTCAACATGTCAAGGAACAGGTAAAATCATTAAAGAAAAATGTTCAACTTGTCGTGGAGAAGGGAAAATTCAAAAACGTAAAACAATCAAAGTGTCTATTCCAGCAGGTGTAGATGACGGTCAACAAATTCGTGTGTCGGGTCAGGGTGAACCAGGTATTAATGGCGGTCCAGCTGGTGACCTATACATTATGTTCCGTGTTCAAGGGCACAATGAATTTGAACGTGATGGAGATGATATCTACTACGAATTAAAATTAACATTCCCTCAAGCAGCACTAGGTGATGAAATTGAGGTACCAACTGTGCATGGAAAAGTAAAATTACGTATTCCTGCAGGCACACAATCAGGTGCTCAATTCCGCTTGAAAGATAAAGGCGTTAAAAATGTGCATGGGTATGGAACAGGTAACCAATATGTCACAGTTAAAGTTGTCACACCAGAAAAACTAACAGAGAAACAAAAACAATTACTACGTGAATTTGCAGAAATCAGTGGTGATATTCCAGAAGAACAAGGAAGCTCACTATTTGATAAAATCAAGAAAAAATTCCAAGGTGAATAATTAGAGGAGCTGAAGAGCTACGTGAAGTGGTCAGAATTATCCATTCATACAAAAAATGAAGCGGTGGAAGCAATTTCAAACATTTTGCATGAAGCAGGGGCTAGCGGTGTTGTTATTGAAGATTCAGCTGAATATGCGAAGCCACGTGAAGATCAGTATGGAGAAATTTATGCGCTAAATGAAGATGATTTTCCAAAAGAGGGAGTCATCGTTAAAGCTTACTTATCAGAGTCTAGCTTTTTAAATGAAACAGTCGAAGAGATTAAGGCGGCCATTACAAATTTAACGAAATTTAACATTGATATTGGCGAAAATGTTGTTTCGATTGTAGAAGTGAACGAGGAAGATTGGGCAACAGCGTGGAAGCAATATTATCACCCTGTTAAAATTTCGGAACGCTTTACAATTGTACCGACATGGGAAGACTATTCACCCGTTTCAACGGATGAGTTAATCATTGAGTTAGATCCTGGCATGGCATTTGGAACAGGAACACATCCAACGACAGTAATGTGCTTACAAGGGCTGGAAAAGGTCGTGAAAGAAGGCGACACGGTTGTTGACATTGGCACAGGTTCAGGGGTTCTGTCCATTGGTGCTGCAATGCTAGGTGCAAAAAGTGTGCATGCCCTTGATTTAGACGAAGTTGCTGTACGTTCTGCTAAAGAAAATGTTGCGTTGAACAAAGTAAGCGATACAGTGCAAGTTTTCCATGGTAACCTATTGGATACTGTCAAGGAGCCAGCAGATGTTGTTGTTGCCAATATTTTAGCGGAAATAATAATGTCCTTTACTGACGATGCATTTACGATTGTCAAACCGGGTGGATTATACGTCACTTCAGGCATCATCGGAGCGAAACGAGATGATGTAAAAGCAGCACTAGAAGCTTCTGGCTTTGTTATTGAAGAAGTATTATTAATGGAAGATTGGGTAGCAATTATCGCCCGTCGTCCACTATAAATGAACCGAGGAAGCGCAAATTGTGAGCCGAGTGCTGACGATTTGGCGCTTCTTCTATTGAGAGGAGTGAGCAGTATGCAACGCTATTTTATTGAGACGGCCATTCATGAAGCTCGCATTACAGGTGAAGATGCCCGTCATATTATGCGTGTTATGCGGATGAAAGAAGGTGCTGAAATCATCGTTGTGGCACAAGACACAGCTTATATTTGTACGATTACGGCCTTTGAAGATGAGGATGTCTTAGTGCAAGCGACGGGACAAACCATTCCATCCCCTGAACTACCAGTGCGTGTAACAGTGGCGTGTGGGTTGCCTAAAGGCGATAAACTAGAGCTTATCACGCAAAAGGCAACGGAGCTAGGCATGTATGCTTTATTACCATTTGAAGCGGAACGTTCCATTGTGAAATGGGATGTGAAAAAGGGTGCGAAAAAACAAGAGCGCTTGCAAAAAATTGCAAAAGAGGCAGCGGAACAATCACATCGCACACATATTCCTCAAATCTATGAACCGATTCACTTTAAGCAGCTTGTGTCACAAATTGGAGATTTCGATGCGGTTTTTATTGCAGATGAAGAGGATGCCAAAGCCGAAAAACGAACAAGGTTTGCGGATAAGCTAAAAACCATGGTTGACAAGCCAGCAAAATCCATCCTTATCGTCTTTGGACCAGAAGGTGGGATTGCGCGTAAGGAAGCTGAAATGTTAATGCAAACAGGTGCCCAAACAATGTCTCTAGGACCAAGAATTTTACGAGCAGAAACGGCGCCTCTTTATGCATTATCTGCAATATCGTATGAATTTGAATAAAACTGCGGTTTAGCCTTGTGGTATTGCTATTTTTTGCAAGTGGAACTGTCACGGAGTAAAGCATTTTACCAGTGTGTAAATCCCTTTGTAAAGCGCGTTTTAAGAAAGCTGCTGTCTGCACATGCAGGTGGCAGTTTTTTAGTGCGATTGCCGTCCAATGGTTGTAGGGAATTACTGCTAGATAAGAAAAGCATGATGCAATCGAGCGAATTTACCGTAGAAGCAAATTTTAAAGTAGTGCTGAGAAGGGGAGAAAATTTTTGGAAAAATAGATTGGTTAATGTCAAAGGATTACAGGAATAAAAAAGCCCAATTGTTAGCTTTATCTAACAATTGGAGCGATTACAGTGCTTGAAAGTTGCCTGTTAGAGCAGTTTATTTATTTTAAGGCTTCTTGCATAAAAACTTTCATCTTGCTACTTAATACTGTTAATTCACCAATAATTTCGCTGAAATCTTGAACTAGTTGAGCCTGTTCATTTGTTGCACCATTAATTTGCCCCATGTTTTGTTTCAGATTTTCAAGGCTACTATTAATATTTCGTAATGACGTTTCAATACTTGTCGCGTTCGATGTTTCAGAAGAAAGTTTTCTTACTTCTTGTGCCACAATATTAAAACCAGCGCCATGTTGACCAGCACGAGCTGCTTCAATCGATGCATTTAAGCCAAGTAAATTTGTTTGACGCGAGATGCTTTTTATTAAATTTGTTACTTCGTGTGTTTTTTTAGCATCATCTAGTGCGTGCTGTGCTTGCGTGTTAATTTCGTCACTAGTGGCTGCTAGCTCCTCAGAATGAGAAGCTACGTTATGTACTTTATCTTGTAAACTGTTAATAATAGCTTCCATTTTATTCATATATTCTTCAAGTTTAAGTTTGTTGTCGATTGGTAAACCAAAAGCAAGTGCTCCCACAACTTTACCATGTTCACGAATTGGAAAAGCAAATGCATAAATGAAAATTCCGTAAACATCTTCTGGGATAATGATATCTGAATTTTGCCCTTTTAAAGCAGTGTAAATATTCTCATCGTTTGCGTTTACTTTGTGCCCGTCTTGATAACCTACATCGATGCGTTTACCAGCTAAACATTTTACAACAGTTTCAGTTTCTTTATCAATAACCGCTACTATTGCTTCTTCTTTTAATGCTAAGTGAATATAGGGTACTGAAAGAGATAATGCTTCAAGAATGTTCATACTAATTCCTCCGTTTTTTGTAAACCGTTTAAGGGCACTATTAGTTATGTAATCATACAATTACATTGAAAGTATATCATTTCACCAGCTTTGTTGCTATATTGGAAAAAAGAAATGTATTTTATAATATGACAATAAAAAACAATTAAATGATAAAAGAGGATGACAATTACTGATAGAAGGTTTCGTTTTCAAAGGTGATATTATATTGAGATAATTGATAGCAGAGCGTGTTAAAGTTCGGCAGTAGCTACTTGTTATGCTTAGTTATTTTATAAAAAAATCTAATAAGTACTGATTTTAAAAGGTTTGTGTTATTATAGTTCTCGTATCTAAAATAAGAACACAAAAAAATACTTATAAATACGAAACACAATGTTATGTGATGTTGAAAGGATGAAATTAATTATGAGTTACGCGCCTCCAAAAACCGTATCTCTATATACGCTAGGTTGTAAAGTAAATCATTATGAAACAGAAGCTATTTGGCAACTGTTTAAAGAAGAAGGCTATGAACGTACGGAGTTTGATCATAAAGCGGACGTTTATGTGATTAATACATGTACAGTAACAAATACGGGTGATAAAAAATCACGTCAAGTTATTCGCAGAGCTGTCCGTCAAAATCCGGATGCTGTTATTTGTGTAACAGGCTGTTATGCGCAAACATCGCCAGCAGAAATTATGGCTATTCCTGGTGTTGATATTGTGGTAGGGACACAGGACCGTACAAAATTACTAGGCTATATTGAACAATATCGTAATGAGCGTCAACCGATTAATGCTGTACGCAACATTATGAAAAACCGTGTATATGAAGAGTTAGATGTACCGGCATTTACAGACCGAACACGTGCATCGTTAAAAATCCAAGAGGGTTGCAATAACTTCTGTACATTTTGTATTATTCCTTGGGCGCGTGGTTTAATGCGCTCTCGTGATCCACAAGAAGTTGTCAAACAAGCCCAACAGTTAGTAGATGCCGGTTATCTTGAAATTGTGCTAACAGGTATTCATACAGGGGGCTATGGTCAAGACTTAAAAGACTATAACCTTGCACAGTTGTTACGTGATTTAGAAGCGAATGTAAAAGGATTGAAACGTTTACGTATTTCTTCTATTGAAGCAAGCCAACTAACAGATGAAGTCATTGAGGTTTTACGTGACTCAAAAATCGTTGTCAATCATTTACACATTCCAATTCAATCTGGTTCGGATACGGTTTTAAAACGTATGCGTCGAAAATATACGATGGCATTTTTCGGGGAGCGCTTAACAAAATTACATGAAGCTTTACCAGATTTAGCTGTTACTTCCGATGTAATTGTTGGTTTCCCAGGGGAGACAGAAGAAGAATTTATGGAAACCTACAACTTTATTCGTGACCATAAGTTTTCTGAATTACATGTTTTCCCATTCTCACCTCGTACAGGCACGCCGGCAGCACGTATGGAAGACCAAGTGGATGAGGACATTAAAAATGAGCGCGTGCATCGTTTAATCGCTTTAAACGACCAACTAGCAAAGGAATATGCTTGTCGTTTTGAAAATGATGTGTTAGAAGTAATCCCAGAGGAATTTGTTCATGATGGTAGTGATGAAGAAGGTTTATTAACAGGTTATACTGATAACTATTTAAAAGTAGTATTTGAAGGACCTGAAAACCTTATTGGTCAACTTGTAAAAGTCAAAATTACACAAGCAGGCTATCCACATTCTAAAGGGCAGTTTGTACGTTTACTAGAAACGGTAAAATAATTGATAAAGGATTGTCTATCTGTTGAAGATGGACAATCCTTTTTACTTCATAATAATAAGCTTGTATGGGCATGATAAAATTTAATAATTTATAAAATTAGTGTTTGTAGCACATATTTTTATTGGCTAGACTGGCTCTCGTGTAACGATTATTAGACGGAAACGTGAAAACATGTTATCATTCCAAAGAGGTACGGACAACTTAAGTTAGAAGGAGCGCTTGTTAAATGAAAACAAATTATGCAAGTATGATTGATCACACGTTATTAAAGGCGGAGGCAACGAAAGAGCAAATTGAAAAGTTATGTGCTGAGGCTAAAGAATTTGGCTTTGCATCAGTTTGCGTAAATCCAACTTGGGTAAAATATTGCAGCGAGCTATTACAAAATTCAAATGTTTTAGTTTGTACCGTTATTGGTTTTCCGTTAGGTGCTAATACAACCGCTGTAAAAGTATTTGAGGCAAAAGATGCAATTGCTAACGGTGCACAAGAAGTGGACATGGTTATTAATATTGGGGCATTAAAAGACCAAAACTTTGAATTAGTGCAATCAGATATTGCTGCAGTGGTAGAAGCGGCTAAAGGCAGTGCGATTGTTAAAGTGATTATCGAAACATGCCTACTAACCGAAGAAGAGAAAGTAAAGGCATGTGAACTTTCAGTGGCTGCCGGAGCAGATTTCGTCAAAACGTCAACAGGTTTTTCTACAGGTGGAGCAACAGCAGAGGACATTGCCTTGATGCGCAAAACAGTTGGTCCAGAGCTAGGTGTAAAAGCTTCTGGTGGCGTTCGCAGTTTAGAAGATATGCAAAAAATGGTCGAAGCAGGTGCTACCCGAATTGGGGCAAGCTCTGGTGTAGCGATTGTAAAAGGCTTAATTGCAGATTCTAATTATTAATGTTCACATCATTTAATAGCGGTCTTTAGAAAATAGTGTATGGGGGATTTCTCCGGTACACTATTTTTTTAATTACCACTAAAGACCGTACTTCCAATCAACCATCTATATTACGCTAACTTGTCTATAGAATAATTAATTTTTCCTTCTCATATACTCGAATGACGTAAATGCGTTTTGAAAGGAGGATTTTATGTTTACGCAATTTAAATATTGGCGGCCTTATATCAGTCCATTCGACCCTTGTAAACCGATTGAAGTCAAAAGTTATTCAACACCTCCGCAATTGTATATAGGCTTTCAACCACCTGGACTACCACAATTTCAAACTGCCAAGGAAGCGCTGAAATTTGGCACTTTATGGCCTCAATTTTTTAGCCCATATCCGAATCCTGAGAGAGGTGAGATGAAAGGTGAGTAAAAAAATGCCACCAGAATTTTATGAGCTTCTCGAGGAAATTCAGGCCATCGATTTTGTTTTAGTTGAATTAAATCTTTATTTAGATACACATCCTCACGATTATACAGCGATCACACAATTTAATGAAAATGCTGAAAAAAGTATGCGCTTAAAAATTGATTTTGAGCAAAAATATGGACCACTCATGAACTTTGGAAGAAGCTATTCGAATTATCCGTTTAATTGGGTCGACACGCCATGGCCTTGGCAAGTGTAACATCTTATGAAAAATGTTTGGATTAGGGGGAAAGATGTTTGTGGTATTATGAAAAAAAGCTCCAATATCCAGTGAAAGTTAGTACATGTAACCCGATGCTTGCGAAATTTTTAATAGAGCAGTACGGGGGTGCTGATGGGGAGCTGGCTGCAGCACTTCGGTATATGAATCAGCGTTACACTTTACCTGATAAAGTAGTTGGTTTGCTGACGGATATAGCGACGGAAGAGTTTTCACATCTCGAAATGATTGCGACGATGATTTATAAATTAACGAAGGACGCCACGCCACAGCAGTTAAAAGAAGCGGGAATTGGTGATTATTATGTGAATCATGATAAAGCTTTGTTTTATCAAAATGCAGCCGGTGTGCCATTTACCGCAAGCTACATTCAGGCAAAGGGGGATCCCATTGCTGACCTTTATGAAGATATTGCTGCAGAAGAAAAGGCACGTGCCACATACCAATGGATTATCGACTTATCCGATGACCCTGATTTGAATGATAGTTTAATTTTCCTAAGAGAAAGAGAAATCATCCATTCCCAACGCTTTAGAGAAGCGGTCGAACTATTAAAAGAAGATGGTAACACAAAGAAAATTTTTTAAAATACGACATAAGGGATATTCGTACAGGTTTGCTTCTGTAACAAAACGTAGATGAGATAAAACTTAGCTGATAAGGCAAACGCTTGTGGATAACAACACCGTAGTGAAAATCAACGGTAAAGCAATAAAGTGTTAGATTATTGGTAGTCAATCTAACACTTTTTCTCATTTTGCTAATTAGCCTATTCAATATTGGAAAATTGCGCAATATCTTTACGATGACCAATCATGACTAAAATATCTTCTTGTTCAATTAATTGTTCTGGAGATGGAGAGATAATGATATCTACTCCTCTTACAATGGCAATAACACTGACATTGTATTTAGCACGTAGATCTAAATCGCGTAAATTTTTATTAGCCATTTTGGGAGGAATCATTATTTCTTCTATACTATAGTCTTTCGATAACTCAATATAATTTAACATATTAGGGGAGAGCAACTGATTTGCTACTCGCTCACCCATATCGCGTTCAGGATAAATAATCCAATCTGCGCCTACTTTATCTAATACTTGCCCATGTCTTTTCCCAAGCGCTTTAGCAATAATTTTTTTTATGCCAAGTTCTTTTAGCAATGAAACAGTTAAAATACTGGATTGCATATCGTTACCTATAGCAACAATGACACAGTCGAAATTTCCTATTCCGATGGAGGTTAGCGCCTTCTCTTCAGTCGTATCCGCAACGACTGCATGTGTTACATAAAGCTCGGCATCTTCAACCCGCTCCTCGTTAATATCGATTCCAAGCACCTGTTGGCCAGCTTCATGTAATCTTCTAGCAACACTTACTCCGAATCTACCTAAGCCGATGATGGCATATTGATTGATGGTCATAGTCGTTAGCTCCTCTTGAATTTAATTAACCGATCATTATATTTCCTTTTGGATGATGGAAAGCTTCTGGCTTTCGTCGTTTTGTAATAGCAAAAGCAATCGTTAGAGGACCAAGTCTACCAGCAAACATTGTTAAAATAATGAGTATACGACCAGCAGGCGTCAATTCAGGAGTTAGCCCCATGGAAAGTCCAACAGTACCAAAGGCAGATGTAGCCTCAAACAAATACATCATAAAACTATGTTTTTGTTCGGTAATGCTAAGAAAGATGGTGACAAACACCACAATGACCATCCCGCACATTGCCACGGTTAATGCCTTTAAAATGGTTTCAATCACAATTCTACGACGAAATAAAACAACATCTTCCTTCCCTCTAATTTGCGCCCAAAGCGTAGCAGCTAAAACGGCAAACGTTGTTATTTTAATCCCACCAGCGGTAGAACCAGACCCTGCTCCGATAAACATCAATAAAATAGTTAAAAACAATGTAGAGTGAGTCAAATCTCCGATAGGTAAAGTATTCGATCCAGCAGTCCTTGGTGTAACAGCCTGATAGAAAGAGCCTAAAATTTTACCCATTCCCGTTAAATCACCAATTGTTTTACTATTGCTATATTCAAATAAAAATATTAAAAGGGTAGAACCCACTGTTAAAATAACTGTGGCTGATAATACAATTTTAGAATGGACCGAAAGACGCTTTGTTTCACGATATTCATATAACTCATTCATGACGATAAACCCTAAACCACCAATTGTAATCAGCGCACAAATGGTTAACACAACAAATGGATCAGCTACATACGCTGTTAAACCTTGAAACCCTCCCATTAAGTCAAAGCCAGCATTATTAAAGTTCGAGATCGAGTGGAAAAAACCAAAGTAAATGGCTTTGCCAATCGGCATATCAAATGAAAATCGAATCGATAAGATAAGCCCTCCAATTAGTTCAATAAGTGCTGTAAATAACAAAATTCTTTTCACCAATTTCACAAGACCAGCCATCGAAATATTATTAAAGGCTTCTTTTAACAATAGCCTTTCTTTTAAAGAGATTTTTTTCCCTAACAACAAAAATAATAATGTTGCAAAAGTCATAAATCCTAAGCCCCCGATTTGAATAAGAGCCAGAATAACGATTTCACCAAACATTGTAAAGGTGTCTCCTGTATCAACTACAATTAAACCTGTTACACATGTGGCGGAAGTAGCAGTAAACAAGGCATTTAAAAAAGGTAGGCCATTTCCATCCTCTGTAGCAATCGGCAAAGTGAGCAAACATGCCCCAATAAAAATAATAATGGCAAAACCAAGTACAAGAATTTTTGGTGGACTTAAATAATGTATCAATTTTTTCATCGATGTCTCCTAACTGTTTACAAAACATGTGAGCCTTTCATATCCATATTTGGGCATAAGAAAAAGACCCTCATGGTTAGAATGTTGGATTGGGCATCACAAAAAAACTAATGAATGGTGGTCTTTATGACCTCCTTCGCTTTAGCCGACGAAGTTAGCTGACGGGTAGGATGGCGAAAGAGAACTCATCCCTTCTACATATGCAGAATTAACCCCAAAATATTGGGTCCTCCGTACTCACAAAAAATTTGAGATTTGGCTGTTATGAAATTGAATGGGATTATTTTACGCCCAACTAATATTTTTTGTAAAGCCCTTATTTAAAATAAAATTTCTTCACCTTATTGTTCACGTTAAAGCGCTATAAAATTCGGACAAAGTGGGTGTAAAAAATTCTCTGAACTATTTCGAATACTTTCTATTGACCGTTAAAAGACAATACGGTATAATTTTTTAGTACACAACAGTTAGTTATTAGCCTAATTCGATTGTGTATTGACGTGTGTTCGGAGGGAGGGAAAGAGAGATGTCAAAAACTGTCGTTCGCAAAAACGAATCGCTTGAAGATGCTCTTCGCCGCTTCAAACGTACTGTATCAAAAAGTGGTACAATTCAAGAAGTTAGAAAGCGCGAGTTCTACGAAAAACCTAGCGTAAAACGTAAAAAGAAATCAGAAGCTGCACGTAAACGTAAGTGGTAATTTAATTTCCCATTAAAAATCCCTACGTTCAAAACACGCAATTGTATGATTCACTGAGCAGACAATGATATACCTGGAATTAATTGCACTAGCGATTAATTCTGGGTATTTTGCATGATGCTCCATTTTGCGGTACATATTCGAAAAAAAGGCCGAATGAAGTCACTCAAGATTTCATTCGGTTTTTTCATATCCATTATCAACACAACTATTAAATCCATCCAACCGAAGATAAAAAACAACCTTTCATTAAAATTTCACTGTATAATAAAAATAAACAATATTTTGTGAAACTTATTACAAAGTCTCTCGTATATACAGTAGAGAAGCATGTTAGAAGGGAGGGAAAAAGATGCGACAAAAAAGGAGAATACTAAGCTATATCATCATCATTTGGATGACAGTTTTGGTAGCGTTTCCATTGACTACAGCTTTCGCGAGTAGCAAGGTTTACCACGTACCGATTCATGATGAAGTAGAACGTGGACTTCACGCATTTTTGGAACGAGCTTTTAAAGAGGCAGAAGAAAATTATGCAGAAGCGATTGTACTGGAGATACATACGCCGGGTGGATTCGTCAATGCAGCTAGTGACATCGCCATGCTTATGGATGCCACAGAAATTCGTACAATTGCTTTTATTAACAAAGATGCGCATTCCGCTGGTGCTTTTTTAGCCTTACATGCAGATGAAATATATATGGTACCAAATGGAACAATTGGCGCAGCGGCTGTCATCGATTCAGTGGGGAATGCAGCGGACAATAAGGCGCATAGTGCGTGGTTAGCACAAATGCAGGCAGCAGCCGAAACATCTGAACGTGACCCGAAATATGCATTAGCAATGGCTGATCCAAAGATTAATTTGCCAGAATATCGTGCTGGGGGAGATAATTTATTGACATTATCTGCTGCAGAAGCAAAAAAGGTCGGCTATTCTGAAGGAACGGTTGCTAACTTTCAAGAGCTTTTGGCGGTAACGGGGCTAAAAGGTAGTGATATTGTACCGATTGAGCCAACATTCGCTGAAAAAATTGCTCGTTTTATTACGAACCCGCTAATTATACCTATTTTGTTGTCCGTTGCTAGTTTAGGGCTTGTTATGGAGCTCTATTCGCCTGGATTTGGCGTTCCGGGTATAATGGGGTTGTCAGCTCTCGGATTATTTTTCTTCGGTCATATGGTGGCAGGCTTTGCAGGATATGAAACATTGTTACTTTTCATCGCAGGGCTAGCCCTCGTTATCGCAGAATTTTTTGTCCCCGGAGGCATTGTTGGTATTTTAGGTGGTGTGCTTATAATACTTAGCTTGCTGCTAGCAGGTGCGAATATAACACAAATGATTATAGCGATCGTTATTGCACTTGTAGTAGCCATAATAGGAATGGTGGTCCTGATGAAATTTTTCGGTAAAAAAATGCATGTTTTAAACAAGTTAGTGTTGATGGATGCAACAACGACGGAAGAAGGCTATGTGTCTAACGTTAATCGCACAGAGTTGTTAGGAAAAGTGGGGGTAACAATTACACCGCTTCGTCCTGCAGGTACAATTCGTTTTGTTAATGAGCGTATTGATGTAGTATCAGAAGGTGGCTACGTTGATGTAGGCAAAAATGTAGAAGTAATTAAAGTTGAAGGCTCACGCATTGTCGTGAGACAAACAGAAAAAGAGATGGAGGAATAACAACATGGGATTTGATTTAGCTCTAATGGGTCCAATTGTCGGGCTAGTCTTATTATTTATTGTAGTCGCTGTATTCTTTACTTTTGTACCAGTGGCGCTGTGGATTTCAGCTCTTGCAGCAGGTGTCCGCGTTAGTATTTTCACATTAATCGGAATGCGCTTACGTCGTGTCATTCCATCGCGTATCGTCAATCCGTTAATTAAAGCCCATAAAGCTGGCTTACCAGTAACTATTAATCAGTTAGAAAGTCACTATTTAGCAGGTGGTAATGTAGATCGTGTCGTAAATGCACTAATTGCTGCTCACCGTGCGAATATTGAACTAACATTTGAACGTTGTGCTGCGATTGATCTTGCGGGTCGTGATGTATTAGAAGCGGTACAAATGTCGGTTAACCCAAAAGTAATTGAAACACCATTTATTGCAGGTGTTGCAATGAACGGGATTGAAGTAAAAGCGAAAGCACGTATTACTGTGCGTGCTAACATCGAACGTTTAGTCGGTGGTGCAGGGGAAGAAACAGTTATTGCCCGTGTAGGTGAAGGGATCGTTTCTACAATCGGTAGTGCAACAAGCCATACAACAGTCCTTGAAAATCCGGATATGATTTCGCAAACCGTGTTATCTAAAGGCTTAGACTCGGGAACAGCATTTGAAATCTTATCGATTGATATTGCGGATGTTGATATCGGTAAAAATATCGGTGCGGAATTACAGATTGAACAAGCGCAGGCGGATAAAAACATCGCCCAAGCGAAAGCTGAAGAACGCCGAGCGATGGCGGTAGCAAATGAGCAAGAAATGATTGCCCGCGTTCAAGAAATGAAAGCGAAAGTAGTGGAGGCAGAAGCAGAAGTTCCGCAAGCGATGGCAGAAGCTTTACGCTCTGGTAATCTTGGTATTATGGATTACATGAATTATCGTAACATTCAAGCGGATACAGCTATGCGTGATTCTATTTCTAAAGTAAGCCTAGATAAATCAGAACCAAATGAACCGAACGTATAACATACGGAAAGGAGCGAGTGCTAACAAATGGAACAACTCATTTTATTTGCAATTATTGCCATAGTCAGCTCGCTTTTCGGAAAATTAAAAAACCCAAAAGAACAAAAGCCAATGCCCCCTTTCAATAAATCGGCGCAACCTTCCGCTTATAAGGAAGTAGATGAGCCGATGCAACATCAGCCAACGACTAAAAGGCAGAGCTTCGAGGATTTTGCACGAGAGTTTTTAGGGGAAATGAAAGCGGAAATGACGACAGACATGCCGGAAAAACGAGTGGAACCAAGAGAGGAAAGTGTGAAGGAACACATTCCTAGCTATGTAGCACCACCGTTAACGCCGACTGAACCTTCTAGTCGTAAAATTGAACGACCTAGCCTTGGTCGTTTAGCTGCAGGGAAAAAAGAAAGAACAGTTGCAGCATCCAATAATGGATTTCAACTACCAAATTCTCAAAAGGCAATTGTGCAAGCAGTGGTAATGGCTGAAATTTTAGGTCCGCCAAAAGCAAAACGAAAATAACTAGCATGTCCTCCTTTTTTGGCGCATATATTGCCGAAGAAGGAGGCATTTTTTATGAAAAAATTATTTCAATTAACGCCACTACTTGAATTAACACAGTATGAAACATTAAAAATTATCGGTCCATATCGCTTTTTACATGCGGACGCTACATCGTGCTCGTTTATTTATGCAGATTATCATATTATTGTGCGTGGAAAATCCGTTGCTATAAATGCAATTAAAGAAGAAATGCTTCATCTTTCAGTAGAGGATTTGCAAGAATTACATGTGAAAATGACTAAAGATTTGGGTGTGAGCAATCATGTGGAATAATCGACCGATTATCATACGTATAAAGCGTCATGAAAATGTTCATCCTTTTATTCAAGCATTGCATGCGCAACACATACCATTAAAGCGTGTCGTCTTTCGGGAGCAAGAAGTGACATTTGAAACGCATATGGGGTACTTGTCTAAAATTCGCCGTACACGCAGTCGCTATCGGCTTAAAATGACTGTTCATTATGCAGATGAACAACATGTTTTTCGAGCTCAACTTTGGACATTGCTTGGTTTGTTTATTATGATTTTAATCCCTTTACTATGTGCGCAAGTAGTTTGGCGCGTCGATATTGAAGCGGCTACACCAGAATTGCAACAACAAATAGAGCGAACGTTTCAAGAAACTTTTAGGCTAGAAACACCTATGACGAAAAAAGTGTTACCGTCAGATGCAGTAATTCGGCAAAGTCTGTTAGAAAAGCATCGAGATTTAGCATGGGTGCATATTGAAAAACACGGTGGTCGAGTTATTTTAAGACCACAGGAATCGCCTAAGAAAACGGAGCTGACAACAGAAAAACTTGCCACGCATTTAGTCGCTACAAAAAGTGGTGTTATTACACACTTTAATATTCAACATGGTGAGCGGAAAATTTCTGTAAATGATACAGCGTATGATGGGGACGTTCTAGTTAGTGGTGTCATTGAAAGTGGGGATGATCATGTTTTTGTTGGGGCAAAGGGAGAGGTATTTGCTGACTATTGGCTTGAATGCACATTTAAAATACCAACGAAGCTAACGCTCCAATCTTTGCAACAAAAGCAATGGCGTGTAGTCGTGAAAGGTATTCATAAAGAAGCGGTTGATTATGTACAAAAGAAAGACTTACCAAGTTGGTTAGATCCTTATGTTTCCATTGTGGAGGAACAGCAAACAAAAACGATGGAAATTACATTAGATGAATCTAAAATAGACACGTTGTTAATGCCACTACTTCATGAAAAGATGTTGCAATCCCTTCCTGCAAAAACAGTTATTAAGAAAGAAAACCTTTTACAGGCGAAGTGGGGGAATGGTACAGTTGAAGGGAAAGTTCTATTTTTAGTCAATGAAAACATTGCAAGTCCAATACAAGGGCCACAAGGAGAATGATTATGTCAGAACATTTAACTGTATTACAAGTGGATAATCCAAATGAAGCGGTCATGTTACTAGGTATATCTGATGCGAATATGAAATTGATTGAAGAGGCACTTCGCGTTCATATTATTACGCGCGGTGAGCAAATTCAGCTTGCAGGTGAAGAAGAGGCAAAAGAACAAGCGACATATCTTTTACATGCATTATTAAAAGTTATTCGCAAAGGCATTAATATCGACCAACGGGATGTAGCAACCGCAATTGAAATGACACAAAAAGGAACAATTGAATATTTTGCAGAACTTTACGATGAAGAAATTGCACGCACGACAAAAGGGAAACCAATTCGTGCTAAGACAATTGGTCAACGAGAATACATACAAGCGATTCGTCACAAAGACGTTGTTTTCGGTATTGGTCCAGCAGGTACCGGAAAAACGTATTTAGCGGTAGTAATGGCTACACAAGCGCTTAAAAATGGGCATGTAAAGCGTATTATTTTAACTCGTCCTGCCGTAGAAGCAGGAGAGTCATTGGGCTTCCTTCCAGGCGATTTAAAGGAAAAGGTGGATCCGTATTTACGTCCACTCTACGACGCATTAAACGATATTTATGGCTCGGAACAAACTCAACGTCTAATTGAGCGAGGAACGATTGAAATCGCGCCATTAGCGTATATGCGAGGACGTACATTAGATGATGCTTTTGTAATTTTAGATGAAGCGCAAAATACAACACATATGCAAATGAAGATGTTTTTAACACGTCTTGGCTTTGGTTCAAAAATGGTTATTACTGGCGATAAAACGCAAATTGACCTTCCTAAAAATACAGAGTCAGGATTGATTGTTGCGGAACGCACGTTAAAATATGTCAAACCAATACATTTCCAAATTTTAGAGCAAGGCGACGTTGTCCGCCATCCAGTCGTAGCAAAAATTATCCAAGCTTATGAGGAGCAACAACTTTAAAATAACCGCCTAAGGCGGTTATTTTAAAGTCTGTACCGAAAGCGAAGCGACAGGTACAACGATAGAAAAGTCTGTACTGAAAGCGAAGCGACAGATACAACAATAGAAAAGTCTGTACGGAAAGCGAAGCAACAGGTACAACAATAGAAAAGTCTGTACCGAAAGCAAAGCGACAGGTACAACAATAGAAAAGTCTGTACCGAAAGCGAAGCGACAGGTACAACGATAACCCTGAACACAGCGTAGCGGTGGAGGAGACTTAAGCAACGCCCGCGGAAAGCGAGCAATCCGTAACGGAAATCAATGGCAAAAGTTTGAGACCAAAGCGAAGTGACAAGTCAACGAATTATGCATATATAAGGTTAAATGTGACGGCTATACATATACGTATAGCTGTTTTTTTGCTTTCTTTATACATTTTTCGGGAAAAATGTTTTTTGAATTGGTATGATAGAAGATAGATAGGGGAGGTGCCAAATGGAGAAACAACTTCAGAAAATTACGGAGCTTATTGGATTCCGCTACTTTTTGATTGTCGTTCTCATCCTTACAGGAGCATTACAATTTACATTTATGTATGGCAATGTAAAGGGTGTTACATATGATTTTAAACCGTTGCAACTTGCGTCAGAAACAGTAAGATCAACGAAAACCATCGAAGATACCGTGAAGACACAGCAGGAACGAGAAAAGGCTGCTAACGCAGTTACGCCCGTCTATCAATTTTCTGAAGACGTCGCTAAGCAACGTGTAGCAATCGTGACGTCTTTATTTGATTATGTCCTCGAAGTGAAAAAGGATGTCGAAAGTAGTAAGGACCCTGTTGCAACTGTCGACCAAGTGGCAAAGCTCCGGAAAAAATTAGAATCCATTGATGTGGATCAAATGCCTGTCGTCTTTACCGATGCACAGTTAGAAGGCTTATTACAACAAAGTGAAGCCGATTTAAAGCGAACAAGCATACAACTATCAAAACTTGTACAAGAATACCTAGAAAAATCAATTCGAAAAGAAAATGTGTTAGCTGCTCAAAATGATTTTGAAACCAAAATACGTGGACAGCGTGGCTATCCTGATAGGATTTTAAGTACCGTCGTATCAATTGGACGTGCTAGTATTATCGAAAACGAAACCATTAATGAGGAACAAACGAAAGTTAGAATAGAACAAGCAAAGGAAGCCGTTGAACCAACACGTATTCTACAAGGTCAAATCATCGTACAAGAAGGTCAGATTATTGATAATGAGGCTTATCGCCAGTTAGAGCTACTGGGTATGGTGAGTAATAAAGCATCACTGAAGCCGATTGCAGGGCTAATTATTTTAACGTTCATTCAAATGATATTTATGTATATTTATTTTGATCGCTGGGAAATCGAAGAACAGAAAAAGCGCAATGCATTACTCGTAACCGTTATTGTGTATAGTTTTTCAATCCTGCTAATGAAGTTTATAAGCTTAGTGGCAGATGGGTTTGATGTGACAATTGCCTTTTTATTCCCAACAGCGTTAGCTACAATGCTTGTACGTCTACTCGCTGATGATCGAGCTGCAGTCCTTATTACTGTCATGACAGCTGCTTCAGCAGGGGTTATTTTCCAAGAAGGATATTCTTCTGTAATGCAAATGGAAATTACTTTGTATATCATATTTGGTGGCTTTGCGAGTCTATTCTTTATGCGTAGTGTAGAAAAACGCTCGCATATTATGCAAGCGGTTGCCGTGATTTCTGTTGTAAATATGGGCTTTATCGCATTTTATTTATTAATGACACAATCATCTTATGGTTTATCTGAGCTATTGTTTTACTTTATAGCCGCGATATTATCAGCACTACTATCTGGTGCGCTAACGATGGGACTATTGCCATTTTTTGAGTCAGCCTTTAGTTTGCTCTCCACATTACGTCTCATTGAGCTATCCAACCCAAATCATCCATTGCTGAAAAAGCTACTAATGGAGACACCGGGAACATATCATCATAGTGTAATGGTAGCGAATCTAGCTGAAGCGGCATGCGAAGCGATAGGTGCGGACGGATTGCTCGCACGTGTCGGTTGTTATTATCATGATATTGGCAAAACGAAACGACCAGCTTTCTTCATTGAAAATCAAATGTCAGGTATGAATCCGCATGATTCCATGCCTCCAGAAACAAGTGCTGAAATAATTATTGCGCATACAACTGATGGCGCAGAAATGCTAAGACGTTATAAAATGCCACAAGAAATTATTGATATTGCGCTACAACATCACGGTACAAGTCTGCTTAAATTTTTCCTTTACAAAGCGAAGGAAGAAGGAAAAGTAATAGATGAGGCAAAATTCCGTTACCCAGGACCAAAACCTCAAACGAAGGAAGCCGCGGTAATAAGCGTTGCTGATAGTGTGGAAGCGGCGGTTCGTTCGATGAAAGAGCCAAATGCTGAGAAAATTCATAAACTCGTTCGAGCAATTATTGATGACCGTGTACAAGATCATCAGTTTGATGAATGCGATATTTCGATAAAAGAGTTAAAATGTATAGAGCAAGTACTTTGTGAGACGTTGAATGGGATTTTCCATTCCCGTATTGAATATCCAAAGGCAGATAAGTAGGAGGCACTAATGATTTTAACGATTGATTTTACAGATGAAACAAATGAAGTGACAGCACAACATACGGAGCTTGTAGAAAAGCTTTTACAACATGCTGCAAAAGTGGAAAAGATTGAACCTGAAACAGAAGTATCAGTAACTTTTGTCACAAATGAGGCTATCCAAGAAATTAACCGAGAATACCGCGATAAAGATCAACCTACAGATGTGATTTCCTTCGCGCTAGAAGAATTAGGCGAGGGAGAAATGGAAGTAACATTTGAAGGCATGCCGCGCATTTTAGGTGATATTATAATTTCCACGGATCGCACTAAGGAACAAGCAGAAGAATATGGACATTCATTTGAACGGGAATTAGGCTTTTTAGCTGTCCATGGCTTCTTGCACTTATTAGGTTATGACCATATGGTACCTGAAGATGAAAAGGTGATGTTCGGCAAACAAGAGGAGATTTTACAAACTTTTGGCTTAGGACGTGACTAAATGAACTTACGCAAATATTTACGTTCATTTGGATATGCTTTTGAAGGAATAATCACAGCATGTAAAGAGCAAAATTTTCGATCTCATTTGCTTAGTGCGTGCATTGTTATCATTGCAGGTTATTTCACAGGTTTATCACGAGTTGAATGGTTGATTGTGCTATTATTAATAGCACTGATGTTTGCGCTTGAAATGATCAATACTGCGATTGAGCGAGTTGTAGACTTAGCATCAACAGACATTCACCCACTCGCTAAGCAAGCTAAGGATGTTGCAGCGGGTGCGGTGCTTGTATTTGCGGTATTCAGTGCTATAATCGGTTTACTTATCTTTATACCGAAATGGTTTTAGTTTTGTTCCATTACAAGCTACCACTTCGCTATGTGAGGATAAACGCCAACTATGCTCTTATGCATGTGTGGTTTAAACGCTGGCAAAAATCAATTGAAAACCCCAGCAAATGTCACAGATTTTGGAGAGGCGCTTTTCAAGCAGGCTCGAAAAAATCTAGACGCAATTACGCTGTGGCGTAATGGATAGTGCCTAGTCAAAGAGGCATATTTGATTTTTATGTAGAGGAGAATTAGCATAGATGAAGATAGATATGCATGCATTACTAGAAGAGTCAAAAAAAGCACGCGAGAAGGCATATGTTCCCTATTCAAAATTTAAAGTGGGAGCTGCGCTTTTGACTAAAAATGGCGATATCATCCACGGCTGTAATATTGAAAATGCTGGCTATAGTATGACGAATTGTGCGGAGCGTACGGCGTTTTTTAAAGCCATTTCAGAAGGTGTTTATGATTTTGAGGCAATTGCGATTGTAGCGGATACGGAAGGCCCCTGTGCGCCTTGTGGAGCTTGTCGCCAAGTGATGGTGGAGTTTTGCCCACCAACAATGCCTGTCTATTTAACAAATTTAAAAGGTGATGTCACGGTAACGTCAGTTGGCGAATTAGTACCGTTTGCATTTACAACGGAGGATTTAGAGAATGCTGGAAAATAATACTGGCTATAAGTCAGGCTTTATCTCAATTATTGGAAGACCAAATGTTGGGAAATCTACATTTTTAAACAGAGTCATTGGTCAAAAAATTGCCATTATGAGCGATAAGCCACAAACAACACGAAATAAAGTACAAGGTGTACTGACAACAGATGATAGCCAAATGATTTTTATTGATACACCAGGAATCCATAAGCCAAAGCATAAGCTAGGCGATTTCATGTTAAAAGTATCTAAAAATACATTGCGTGAAGTGGACGTTATCATGTTTATGGTAAATGCGGAGCAAAAGCTTGGAAAAGGTGACGAATTTATTTTAGAAATGCTCGAAGGTAATCCAACGCCTGTGTTTCTAGTAATAAATAAAATCGACCAAGTTCACCCAGATGAATTAATGGGTATTATCGACAGTTATAAGGAACGTTATGACTTTGCGGAAATTGTGCCGATTTCAGCACTTCAAGGTAATAATGTTGAAAACTTACTAGCAACACTTACTAAATATTTACCTGAAGGCCCACAATATTATCCTGCCGATCAAGTAACAGACCACCCCGAGCGCTTTATCATTTCCGAGTTGATTCGTGAAAAAGTGTT
The DNA here is from genome assembly GCF_016350185.1 of Lysinibacillus sp. C5.1. Taxonomy (NCBI): domain Bacteria; kingdom Bacillati; phylum Bacillota; class Bacilli; order Caryophanales; family Bacillaceae; genus Lysinibacillus; species Lysinibacillus sp. C5.1. The sequence continues at coordinate 3,075,922 of NZ_CP066226.1, read as the reverse complement.
ACATTTAACACGTGAGGAAATTCCGCATTCCATTGCAGTAGTCATTGATAAAATTCGTCGTGATGAAGAAAACGAAGGAAAAATTCGTGTAGCCGCGACAATTATTGTAGAGCGTGATTCTCAAAAAGGCATTGTGATTGGGAAGCGTGGAGCATTACTGAAAGAAGTAGGAATCCGAGCTCGTAAAGATATCGAAATGTTATTGGGTTCTAAAGTGTATTTAGAGCTATGGGTAAAAGTGCAAAAGGATTGGCGTAATAAATCGACACATCTTCGTGACTTTGGATTCCGCGATGATGAATATTAATTTTCTTCGTAGGGCTTAATGGTTTCAACTGAAGTCTACCGTATCGAGTTATTGCAGTGGACAAGTGTTCGTTGAAGTAATGCTTGATTCAGAAGAAGGGAAAATGGAGCTGTCCAAATATGTTGGAGAGCTCTATTTTCATGGAAAACTTGAAAAAAAGGAGGGGGATGGATGCTTTATAAATGGGAAGGTATTGTGCTAAAGGTGCGTGCGTACGGGGAATCCAATAAGATTGTGACGCTACTAACGCGAGAAGCTGGTAAAGTAGCAACGATGGCGCGAGGGGCCAAAAAACCTTCAAGCAGATTATCAGCTGTGACACAGCCCTTTACATATGGCATGTTTATGGTGCAGCATCATACAGGTATGGGCACTTTGCAACAGGGAGAGCATCTCAATTCAATGCGTCATATACGTGAGGATATTATAGCGACAGCCTATGCGAGCTATATTATGGAACTAGTGGAACGTGTAGTGGAAGAGGGAAAAGCAGAACCTTTTGCATTTGAAGTACTCTTGCAAGCATTACAAGCAATTGAAGATGGCTATGATCCGGAAGCTATTACCCTTTTTGTAGAGTGGAAAATGCTCCCTTATACGGGTGTGCAACCGATACTCCATGCTTGTGCTTCTTGTGGTGCAGTGGATGGAGAATTTGCCTTTTCTTTTGCACAAGGAGGTTTCTTATGCCACCGCTGTTATCAGCATGATCCATATATTATTCGCCTAACACCAACACAGTTAAAGTTAATCCGAATGTTTTATACCGTTCCAATTGATCAGATTGGTAAACTGGAATTGAAAAAAGAAACAAAATATTTCATAAAAAAAATTATTACAACGATTTATGAAGAACAAACTGGAATCCGCTTTAAAACAAAGAAATTTATTGAGCAATTAGAAAGAACGCCTGAATTACAGTTAAGACCATCTACAGATAAAACAGAAATGCCAGAGGACAATTAATGTACCCTCTGGCATTTTTACATAATGAATTAGTAGTCTTCCATATCATCATATAAATCGTAATAAGTTGCCCATTTACCTGCAATTTTCATAAATTCAACATTTAAATATGCAGTTTCTCCATTTTTTCCAGTTACATGGATCATGGCATTGCCCTCTGCTAACGGTGTTACAATCAATTTGTTTCCATTAAGTACTGCTTTGACTGGTACTTTGTAAGTTGGATCAGAACCATCATCTAAATCTTCTAATGCAACTTGTACTGGTTCAAATGATAAATAATCGCTTGTAAATGTTAGTTCGTCGGTTAATTCGTAAATGTCAATACTACGTACAAAATCATACGTATATACATCAGCCGCCATTATTTGTTGTTGGGTACCATTTGTGAAAGTTAATAAGTATTGTCCATCTTTAAAAATCGATAGTGTTGTATTATTATTTTTCGTTTCTAGTGCATAGGAATCCGAAGATAAAGCCTGTCCATCGGCTGTTTGTATACTTACTTCTGTAGGTGCGAACGTTAAATCCGTTTCATTTAAGTTGAGCGGTAGATGTTCTAAATAGTCTTCTTCCTTTACTTCTTCAAGCGTTGTTTGTAGCTTACCGTCTACAGTTTTTACATGAACTAAGAAAAAGAAATCTGTGAACTCTTCTGTCTCTTCGCTAAAACCAGAAATGACTAATTTACCAGTACCTTCTTTTAAAGGCTTAATCGTAATGGTATTTGTCATCATCTCTTCGTCATCCCATGTGAAAATATCCTCTGCGGGTTCAATTCCACCATAAGAAGCGAAAATATAATCTTGGTTAAAACGACTTGCAGAAATCATAGCATTATGTTGAGTGTTTTCTGCTCTTACTACAAAAGAAGCTAGTTGAGAACGTTTTACATAGCTTTGAGGGCCAAAGGTAGTCGGTGTCGTGCCTTTTGTAATGTTATTAGAAAATAATGTTTGAATATATGGCTCATATTCACTGCCAGCTTCTACATCTGTAAAGGGAATATCAATATCATCAGTAATTGTTAAATCAAAGCCCTTGACAATCATTTTCGACAATTGACCACGTGTAATTTGTTTCGTTGGGTTGAAATAACCATTAGAGCCTCGGATAATCCCTGCTTCTGCTAGTGCAGCGATGGCACCGTAGTTTTCATTGTCAGGGGTAATGTCCTTAAAGTTAGGATTTTTTACATGAACAGTATCAAGATGTAAAATGCCTGCTAAAATTTTGGCAGCCTGTGTACGGGTAATAAAATTTGCGGGCTTGAACGTGCCATCTGGATAGCCGGATATAATTCCACGCTCTGCTAAGTTTATGATTGCTTTCCCTTCCTCTGTTGAGGGATTTATATCGGGGAATGATGAAGCAGCATATGCTGGGGGTGCTATGACAATGGCGCTCGTTGCGATAGTTGTTGCCATAACCAGTTGATAAAAACGATGTGTATTCAATTTGTTTCCTCCAATGTCCATTTTTATAGCTTGCTTTTTTCTAGTAAAGATCCTTCCTATGTACAGTTTCAAACTTCCGGACGATTGATTGCGAATGGTTGGTATTACTATGTATTGTTAAAAATACGTACTTTAACACAAAAGATTAACTATAATAATATATTTATAACAAATTGTTGAAGGTGAGAATAGAGGGAATATTATCCACTATAAAATGGGAATTATGAGATATAAATAGCAATGAGCTTATGCTACTAGGAAAAAAAGATTAGTAGATAACATTTAGTGAGAAATTTTTTGTTTTTTAAGCCATTCTTTATATTAATAGAAAAATGGCTATTTTTTATAAATATACATTTATCTATATTTTTAAATAGGTCAAATGAAATATAACATTGCCTGAATATCGATAAAAATAAATAAAATAAATAAGAAAAAATAACTAATTTTTAGCCGGTTTATAATATATGCATAGTATTAACTAATCATTTAAGCCCCATATACTAGTTGAAAAGGAATTTTAACCTATGATATTGTAAAGATACAAAGAAATGTCATATTAATTATTCTTGTATAATTATACGAATTAAAGTTTAGGAATGTAATTTCAAACTATTTTAAAACCATGCCTCTATCAGCAAAACGTACTATTGTACGTTATTAGATTAATGCAGTCCTATGGAAAAGGGAGGGAGGTCACATAATGCTCTAACCATGCGTGTGTGGCTGATAAAATGCTAAAAAAAGTGATATTATGTATTGATGAAGTAGAAGCCGGTGATATTTTAGCAGAAGATATTTTTTCCGAGTATCGCCTATTAGCTAAAAAAGATTTAGTGCTAACTGAAAGAATTATTGCATTACTTAAACTTAGAAGAGTAGAAGAATTGTCAGTTTATCTATCATCAGATTCAGTAAGAATTGTTCATGATTTAAGTATACAACGTACAATGGAGTACGAAGATATTTTTGCACCACTGTTGGAGAAAAATGAAGAGATAGATGAATATCAAGTAGCGGTCAGTAATCTATTTATGTCAACGTTAGAAAATGTTGTACATGAATTACGTTATGGTCAAATATTAAAAAGTACGCAGGATACGGCATATGTCAGAGGTATATTTGAACGGATTTTAGCAGAAAAGAGTCGCTACGATTTGCTTATGCGTTTAAAGGAGTGGGATGAATACTCATTTGTCCATTCCTTTGATGTCTTTGTTCTTGGAACAATTTTTGCAAGACAATTAGGCTTAACGGACATTGAGATGCTTGCCAGAGGTTATTTATTTCACGATATCGGCAAAGTTTTTATTCCACAAGAAATCTTAAGTGTAAAAAGAAAACTGTCCGAAGATGAATTTGATATAGTCAAAACACATACGACGAAAGGCTACGAGCTTCTTATAGAAAATGGTGAAGCTGATATTGCCTATTTGGCGCGCGATCACCACGAACGCTTTGCTGGAAAAGGGTACCCTAACCAACTGTGTGCAGATGATATGAGTGAAGGTGTTCAGTTATTACAAATTATTGATGTCTATTCTGCAATGACCTCAAAGCGTGTATATCATTCTGGATATGGTGCGACGGATGCTTTAGCAGTTCTATATCGTGATCGGCATTTATATAATGAAAAATTTATGAACAAATTTGTAGAATGTCTTGGCATCTATCCTGTAAACTCAGTTGTGTTACTATCAGATAATCGTAGTGCTCAAGTAGAGCTTGTCTATGATATGTTCCCAACATTGCCGAAAGTAAAGTTACTAGATGAACAAACGTCCATGAACTTACCACTGAATTATAGTGTCAAAATTGTTAAAATGATTGATTATCGTGCCAATAGTTTTGAGGAGATTTTTAATTTATTTATCGAGCAGTTGATACGTAATGATGAAAATTCTTTAAGGGTACATTTCAATAAATTGATTGACCATTTACATCCGAAAGAAATTGTTTTAAAAATTTTTCTCCCAGCTTTTCGTATTCTTCGACTACTAACGAGAGAAATACAAACCGATATGAAGAAATATAAAAATTCCATACTCATATTAAATAAATTGTTGGAAGAACAATTAAATGTTTTGTACATGGATTATCAGCATGAGCAAACAACTATTTTAGTTGTTGAAACGGCTGTTCGAGAAAATTTTTTCATCAAACTTGTTCAGAGTATTTTGTATATTGACAAAATTGTACCATTCTTTATCAATCCGGGAGATGACCAGCGCATTACGCAACTAATGGAGCATTGTGGAGTCAATGTTGCCTATTTTATTGAGGAAGAATTGACGATAGACAGACGAGTGCGTCCTATGCGCGAAGGGACATTTCTCTATTACTCTCTAAGTGATATTGAGGAACTGTTAGTAAACTTAGTAGGGATGAGTATGAAAAAGTTTCTATTTGAAGAAAAAATGCAAGAGCGATTATTTATATCGTTAAAAGCATAAAGCAAGATATTTATGACGACCAAATCAACAGTTGATTTGGTTTTTTTTGTAAGCTTGCAAGAGGGATTAGATAAGGCAGTTGCAATTTTAAAGGGGGAGTTCGATTGGCAATTGATAGTATCATCGAATTGAATGAACAAAATATTGTTCAAAGTGGATGCTTTTGTCTACGCAGTAATCCACATGCTACAGGATATATAAATAAAAGTAACTGGCTTTATGAAAGATTTCATGAAGGATTAAAGTATATAAAAATAATGGACAATAATAAGCAGGCAGGTTTTATTGAGTATACACCGATTGAGTATTCTTCAAGGGTTGTGTTTGGTGAAAACCATGTTGTGATTCATTGTTTGTGGGTAAGTATTACTGGAAAGGGCTATGCCTCGAAATTGATTGATAGTTGTATAGAAGATGCAAAGAAACAACAGAAATCAGGTGTCATTGTCATTACAAACGCAAATAGTTCGTGGGTTCCGAGTAAGCAAATTTTTTTGAAACATAACTTTAAAGAATTAGAGCAGGCACCAAATGGATTTGAATTGCTCGTTTATAAGTTCAAAAATGCACCAAATCCATATTTTCCGAACGATTGGGATAAGCGGCTAGCATCTTATCAGGAGCTAACAATATTCCGAACCCCTCAATGTCCCTTTGTAGATATTGCAACGGATAATGTTGTAGAGGCTGCAAAAAAACTAGGCATTCATGCTGAAATCATTGATGTGCAAAATAGAGAAGAATTAGTCAGACTTTCTCCTACGCCTTATGGTGTCTATGGAGTCATCTATAAAGGAAAATTACTAGCCTTTCATCGACTTACTGTGCATTCGGCGATAAAGCGTTTAAAAGCCTTTCATCCAATTGATGGTAAATAGAGCGCTAGTTTTAAAAGCGGAAGTAGGCAGTGACTCTTGTAAACAACTAGACATACACTAGTGTTACAGCTTACATGTATGCCCACAAAAAGCATCGCCGAAGCAAAAACGTGTTAGATTGACTGTAATCAATCTAACACGTTTTCTTTGCTTAAAACCTAACTAATCGTTTGAATTAAAATTGAAGATGCTTTTCGATATATGCTTTCACATCAGCGATTGGCATACGTACTTGTTCCATTGAATCACGATGACGAACAGTTACTTGACCATCTTCTTTTGAATCGAAATCGAATGTAATACAGAATGGCGTACCGATTTCGTCTTGACGGCGGTAGCGTTTACCGATTGATTGAGACTCATCAAAATCAACAGGGAATGATTTACGTAACGCTGACCATACATCTGCAGCTTCATCAGATAATTTTTTAGAAAGTGGAAGAACAGCTGCTTTAAATGGTGCTAAAGCAGGGTGGAAACGTAATACGGTACGTTTGTCATCACCTTCAAGCTCTTCTTCATCATAGGCGTCACATAAAAATGCTAATGTCACACGGTCAGCACCTAAAGATGGTTCGATACAATATGGTACATAACGCTCGTTTGTTACTGGATCAATATAAGTGAAATCTTCGCCTGAATGTTCCATATGTTGTTTTAAGTCGTAGTCTGTACGATCAGCTACACCCCAAAGCTCGCCCCAGCCGAATGGGAATTTAAATTCGATATCAGTTGTTGCATTTGAGTAATGCGATAATTCATCTTCCTCGTGGTCACGTAGACGCATAGAATCTTCTTTCATACCTAAGTTTAACAACCAGTTTTTACAGAATTCTTTCCAATAGGCATGCCACTCAAGATCTTCACCAGGCTTGCAGAAAAATTCAAGCTCCATTTGTTCAAATTCACGAGTACGGAATGTGAAGTTCCCTGGCGTAATTTCGTTACGGAAAGACTTCCCGATTTGTGCGATACCAAATGGTGTACGTTTACGCATAGAACGTTGTACGTTTTTAAAGTTAACGAAAATTCCTTGTGCTGTTTCTGGACGAAGGTAAATTTCATTTGTTGAAGATTCTGTTACACCTTGGAATGTTTTAAACATTAAGTTGAACTGACGAATATCAGTGAAATCTGCTTTGCCGCAATCAGGGCAGACAACATCGTATTTCACCATTGTTTCTTTCATTTGATCGAATGTCATACCATCAACGATAATTTCATCACCTTTTGCTAGCGCAGCATCTTCAATGATTTTATCTGCACGGTGACGCGCTTTACAAGCTTTACAGTCTACCATTGGGTCGTTGAAGTTGCCAACGTGACCAGATGCAACCCATGCTTTTGGATTCATCAGGATAGCCGCATCGATTCCAACATTATGTTCAGATTCTTGGACAAATTTTTGCCACCAAGCTTTTTTGACATTGTTTTTTAATTCCACACCCAGTGGACCATAATCCCAAGTATTTGCTAAACCTCCGTAGATTTCAGAACCCGGGAAGACAAAGCCACGATGCTTTGCTAAAGATACAATTGTTTCCATTGATTTGTTAGCCATAATAATAGCCTCCTTCGTAATTTTTCCTTGCATTTGAGTGAAACGTAACTGTCTGATAGGACGAATAGATAGACAACAATCATGATAGATTACCCTCATATTTGTTGAAAATAAGAATTCGCCATATCCAAAATAAAAATAGCACCCGTCTCCGGGCACGAAAATGCCCAGGGACGAGTGCTAATACCCGCGGTTCCACCCTGATTGTTTTAAACGCTTTGTTTAAAACCTCTTTTCAAAAAGTTAGCTCAAGGAGTGCCTTTCTCTGTTGCTATGTAGACTTTCACCATCTTCTACTCGCTAAATAAATGAACAGATACTTTTTTCCTATCATCGCCTGTATAACGCAAGATTGCTCGAAAATACATGGAGAGCAAGCGTCTGTGTCAATATTGTAGCATGTAGTTCTTTTCTTCGCAATAACCATTAAAATAGTATATAATAATTGAGCATAAGTATAACACTATTAGATTTGAGGCGGTGAGTCCAATCGAACTCAATAAACGTCAGGAAGACATTTTACAAATTGTGAAAGAGAACGGCCCGATAACAGGGGAACATATTGCAGAACGTCTCAATCTGACAAGAGCGACTTTAAGACCAGATTTAGCCATTTTGACAATGGCTGGCTTTTTAGATGCTAGACCAAGAGTTGGTTATTTCTATTCTGGTAAAAAAACATCCGTAACATTAACGGATAGCATTAACAATTTAAAAGTTAAAGATTTTCACTCTGGACCTGTTGTTGTACCTGAAACAATGACGGTGTATGATGCCATTTGCTTCATGTTTTCAGAGGATGTCGGGACCCTTTTCGTTGTCGATAAAAACGAATTTTTGACAGGTGTTCTGTCTCGTAAAGATTTACTGCGTACAAGTATTGGCACGCAGGATTTAAATAAAATTCCTGTACATATTATTATGACACGAATGCCAAATATCTCGTACTGTGAAAGATCCGATTCGTTAGTTGTTGCAGCTAATAAGCTAATAGAACGAGAAGTAGATTCATTACCGGTAATCGAACCACAAGAGGGTGGATTGACGATTGTAGGTCGTCTCACTAAAACGACCATTACACGTGCTTTCCTGTCGCTTGCGCAAAATGTCTAAAAATTGAAGGGGAACAGCATGAAAAGACTACGAGTTTTTGTTGTATCTGATTCAGTCGGCGAAACTGGGGATCAAGTAGCCAAAGCCGTAATTAGCCAGTTCCGACCAGGCTTGGAAAATACGATTATTCGGCGCTTTCCACATATTCAAACAGAGGAGCTTGTTCGAAAAATTGTGTGCCTCGCTGCAAAACAGAAGGCATTTGTTGTCTATACACTTGTTCGACAAGACATGCGTACATTACTACATGATTTATGTGAGAAAGAAAAAGTACATGCTGTAGATATTTTAGGACCAGCGTTGAAATCGATGGCAACCTTTATGGAAGAAATGCCATTAGAGACACCGGGCATTGTGCATCAACTTGATGACGACTATTTTAAAAAAATTGAGGCGATAGAATTTGCGGTGAAATACGATGATGGCAGAGATCCACGAGGCTTATTGCAAGCTGATATTGTACTTGTGGGTGTTTCACGTACATCAAAAACGCCTCTTTCACAGTATTTAGCACATAAACGTTATAAGGTGGCAAATGTACCATTAGTCCCGGAGGTCGCGCCACCAGAAGAATTATTTAAAATCGATCCGAAGAAATGCTTTGGTTTAGTTATCTCTCCTGATAAATTAAATTCAATACGAAAAGAAAGATTAATGACATTAGGGTTAAATGATGATGCCATCTATGCTCAGCATGTCCGTATTTTAGAGGAGATTCAACATTTTGAACAAGTTGTTGAGAAAATAGGTTGTAAAGTGATTGATGTAACAAATAAAGCTGTAGAGGAAACAGCGAATATTATTATTGAACAGCTAGCAAGTTGTAAATAAGAAACCAAATTGTGTAAACCACCTCGGGGTAGTAGAGGCGGTTTTTTTGAGTGGGTTTTGAAATTGGTATAGATAAATACTAATTTTTGTTTTATAATAATAAAATTGTGGTAAAAATATTTAAAAAGAGAAAAATCCTATTTTTTTGTCGAGAAATAAAGGATTTTTAAAACGGATATCGAATTGTGTTCTAGAACGTAAATTAAAGATGGTGATGAATTTGGCAGGGAAAATACCAGAAGAAGTGATTGAGCAGATTCGTACACAATCGGATATTGTCGATGTTATTAGCGAATATATGCAGCTAACAAAGCGCGGGCGCAATTGGTTTGGTCTCTGTCCTTTTCATGGAGAACAAACGCCATCTTTTTCTGTGTCAACCGACAAACAGATTTTTCATTGTTTTGGTTGCGGTGCAGGCGGTAATGCCATTACTTTCGTCATGGATATCGAAGGGATTTCTTTCCCAGATGCAGTCGTCAAACTAGGTGAACGTGTGGGTGTACATTTAGATGTTGGTCCAACTTTGCCTCAAGCGACGACAAAGATTTCAAAAGCGGAAGAAAGGATGAAAGAAGCACATGCTTTTGCGGCAGATTTTTTTCATCATTTATTGCTGAACACAGAAGATGGGGAAGAGCCTTTAAATTATTTGCTAGAAAGAGGATTTACAAGGGAACTTATCGAATCTAATAGCATTGGATGGTCTCTCCCAAGCTTTGATGCATTAACGATATTGCTTGAAAGAAAAGGTTATAACTTACAAGAAATCGCAGATAGTGGTCTAGTAATCAAACGTGAAGGAGAAGAACGCTATTTTGATCGTTTTCGGGGACGTATTATGTTTCCAATTCGAGATGAGAACGGTAAAATTATTGCCTTCTCAGGGCGAATTCTGTCATCGACAGGTGAAGAGGCAAAATATTTAAATAGTCCAGAATCACCAATTTTTCAAAAGAGTGAAGTGCTATATAACCTAGACAAAGCACGAACCTCTATTAGAAAAAATCGTCAAGTAGTGTTGATGGAAGGTTTTATGGATGTTTTAGCTGCAACTTCAGTTGGTGTAACAAATGCCGTAGCAACAATGGGTACTTCGCTTACGAATCAGCATATCACAAAGCTAAAGCGCTTAGTAGAGCAAGTTACGATTTGCTATGACGGTGATAATGCTGGATTTGATGCGGCGAAACGAGCGGCACAGTTATTACAAACGGAGCGCATGAAAGTGAATATTGCGGTGATACCAGATAAACTAGATCCTGATGAGTATATTCAAAGTCTAGGTGGACAGGCTTTTAAGGAACAGATTTTGGAAAACCCACATACGTATATTGCTTTTATGATGATGCATGCTAGACGAAATAAGAATTTTCAGTTTGAAAATGATACGCTTCAATATATTCAAGAAGTACTCGAACAATTAGTGGGTAGCTCCTCACCGATTGAACGAGATTTGTATATCCGACAGCTATCGAATGAAACAACGATTTCGGAAGAAGCAATTTATGCCCAATTCCGAAAACTAGAGGCAAATCAGGTACGCACTGCGAAAGTGGAAATGCCAACGCATACACCTTCGATGCCAGTCACGCAGCGACAAAAGCCTATGGACGCAGCAGAACGTGCCGAACGTTTATTACTGGCTCATATGCTTCATAATATAGATGTAGTGGACAGGGTATTACGTAGTGAGCAAAAAGAGCCTTTTGTACGAGATGCATATATGGCAGTTTTTGTTCGATTGGTAGGATTTTATGAGGAATATGGTCATCCAGATTATCAGCGCTTTGTCGAGATATTAGATGACGCTGAATTACGCAAAATTGTGATGGAAGCTGCTTTAGTGGAAAGGGATCCAGACCAAGCAGAGTCAGAGGTTACAGATTCTATTCGACAGCTTCAAAAATATAGAATTGAGCAGGAAATTCATCAAAAGATGCATGAGTCAAAGGAAGCGGAGAAGATGCACGAGTATGCGCGTGCACTTGAAATCGCCCAACAGATTATTCATTTAAGAAAATCGTTATCGGCGATTTAACCCGATTCGGTTGTTTAGAAGGAGGAAGGTTTATGGCGGACAAGTCTGAACGTTCAAAAGAGGTAGAAGTAGAAATTACATTAGATGAAGCAAAAAAATTACTACAAGAAAAGGCGAAAACAGAAGGTGAAATTTCAATGAAAGAAATTTCAGAGAAATTACTGCCCTATGAGTTGGAAAATGAAGAAGTTTTTCATTTCGCTGAAGATCTTGAAAAACATAAAGACATTCAAATTATCGGTAAAGAAGAATTTGAAGAAGAAAGCTTAATGAAAGAAGAAGCTAACGAAGAAACGTTCGATTTAAATGATTTAAGCGTACCACCAGGGGTAAAAATTAATGATCCTGTTCGTATGTATTTGAAAGAGATTGGTCGTGTAGATTTACTTTCTGCTGAGCAAGAAATTGCACTGGCAGAACGTATTGAGCAAGGGGATGAAGAAGCGCGTAAACGTTTAGCTGAAGCGAATTTACGTCTTGTTGTATCAATCGCCAAACGCTATGTGGGCCGTGGAATGTTATTCCTTGATTTAATTCAAGAGGGGAATATGGGACTTATTAAGGCAGTTGAAAAATTCGACTATCGTAAAGGTTTTAAGTTCTCCACTTACGCAACATGGTGGATTCGTCAAGCGATTACACGTGCGATAGCAGACCAAGCACGTACAATACGTATCCCTGTGCACATGGTAGAAACAATTAACAAATTAATTCGTGTGCAACGTCAATTATTACAGGACTTAGGTCGTGAACCGTCTCCAGAAGAAATTGGCGAGGAAATGGATTTAACACCTGAAAAAGTACGTGAAATTTTAAAAATCGCGCAAGAACCAGTATCTCTTGAAACGCCAATCGGTGAAGAAGACGATTCACATTTAGGGGACTTCATTGAAGACTCAGAGGCTCAATCTCCTTCTGATCATGCAGCCTATGAATTGTTAAAAGAACAGCTAGAAGATGTATTAGATACATTAACAGACCGTGAAGAAAACGTACTACGTTTACGTTTTGGCTTAGATGATGGACGTACACGCACGTTAGAAGAAGTAGGGAAAGTATTTGGTGTAACACGTGAACGTATTCGTCAAATTGAGGCAAAAGCACTTCGTAAATTGCGCCACCCTTCTCGCAGTAAACGTTTAAAAGATTTCTTAGAGTAAAACAGAACTTCAAACTTATATATGCAAACCCCGCCACTTAAATTTTGTAGCGGGGTTTATTCTTTATAAGCTATTTTTAAAGTAGCTGTCCTTCTTTGGGACATTTAGCAGTTTGAACACTATTAAACCATGTTAATTTAACATAATGATATAAGAGATGTAAAAATACATAATTTGAACGGATGATAAGTTCCGTTTTTTGCGACTTTTTACAGATGTTCTTTCTTTAATTGTGAGATAAAATTGTAGTACAACCATTATTAAGCAATGTTTGGAGAAAATACGATGACAAATCCACGGAAAAAAATTATTTTAAATGAGATATTGTTTTGGAAGCAAAATAAGCTATTACCAGAGCACTACTGTGACTTTCTAGCCACTCTTTATGCAGAGGGAAATGATGTGGAAGAGCTAGAGGAAGCAACTCATAAACAGGCAGTATTGCCTTTAGAAAAACGAAAAATGATGTTCTTCATAGTGGGATTATGCTTGGGTATGCTACTGCTCTTGTATATTTATTTTACAGTCACTTCTTTATTGCTTTTATTAACAGGTATTGTAGCCATTGCTACAATTACATTATTCATAATGGCTTTTCGAGTTGCGACCAAAAATAACTTATTAGCACCTGTCTTTCATATTATTGCTGCTATCTTGTTATTTAGCTTATCTATTCGCATGTATACTACATATTTTAGTGGAAATAATACTGTGCTGTTTGTCATTATCGCTGCAAATTGTGGGGTATGGCTAGTATCAGGTATCAAAATGAAGTTGCTTTATTTCACAGTATCTGGTGGTCTCGGGTTATTAGCACTTATTGGTTATTATTTGTATAATTTTATGTAAAAAAATACACCGCTATGACGAACTTTTCATTCATAGCAGTGTATTTTATTTTTGTAATATAGTAGTATGACTTTTTTAAAAAAGTATAAATAGAAGAAAAAATAGAAAAAACATCGAATAATAATATATCAAAATAATAGTATAACCTATTTGTGAAATTGTTAGGATAAATCAACAGCATAATAGGACATAAAGGTTTTATACGACAGCTATTAAATTTTTCATTGGACGTATATGATTGCCAATATGGTGGCAAAATATTGGCGAGAAGTGAAAGAGTTGAGTTATTAGAAGGTACATTATCAGTCCATATTTTGGGTTTAACAAGACATAATTTATCCAATTGATACAGAAATGTCGAAATTGTTACAAACAAAGGAAAACTTAGCGAATGGGGCTTTTCGTTTCTTGTTTAATGCAGTACAATATTAGATGTTGACTGATTCTATATTATAATAGAAGTAGACTTATTATGAGGAGGGGAAACATATGAAAAACAATCCAGTCGTTCCTTACATCTTGATTCTGGCATTTGGTATAGGTCTTATTTTCTTCATGTCTTTACAAGGCGCAGATAACAAGAAAGAAATTGCTGCTGAACAAGAGGGCGGTGGCGAAACTACAGAAGCTAATGATGATGGTTCTGCATTAGTACAAACTTGTATCGGTTGTCACGGTGGTGACTTAACTGGTGGTGTTGGTCCAAACCTACACGGTTTAGATGAAGCTCGTATCGTAGACGTGTTAACAAACGGTATCGAAGGCACACCTATGACACCAGGAATGAAAAACGAAGCGGAAGCAAAAGCAATCGCTGAGTACATTTCTACTCTAAAATAGTTTTAAAAAATGGCTGTACTAAAAAGTGTCTTTACGCTTTTAGTACAGCTTCTATTATGATGGAGTTGCTCAAAAATCTGAGACAACTCCATTTGTTTTTTTGTTCAACATCATACATACTAGAGTGGACTCTATATTTATAAGGTAGGCGGTTTAAAATGAACGCACAAAAATTATCAAAACGTTTAGAAACAGTGGCAAAATTTGTTCCAACTGGTGCGGTTGTAGCAGATATTGGCAGTGATCATGCATATTTACCATGCTATTTAATTCATAAGGGGATTGCTGCGAGCACAGTAGCTGGCGAGGTTGTAAAAGGACCGTATGAATCGGCGCTAGGACAAGTAAAAAAAGAAGGGTTAACGGAGAAAATTACTGTTAGACTTGCAGATGGCTTAGCTGCAGTGGAGGCAACTGATCATGTAGATACTGTAACAATAGCTGGCATGGGTGGACCACTCATTGTGTCGATATTAGAGAAACATCCACAAAGCTTACAAGGTGTTACACGTCTGATTTTGCAACCTAATATTCATGCAAAAGTTATCCGGGAATGGGCTTTAACAAATAATTGGGCCATTCTCGATGAAGATATTTTAGAAGAAGATGAAAAAATATACGAAATTCTTGTCTTACAAAGAGGAGCGATGACGTTATCTCCATCGGAAATCTTATTTGGTCCTAAATTATTGTTACGTAAAGCACCAGCTTTTTTAAAGAAATGGCAACGAGAAAAAGAAAATTGGCAACGTGTTTTACAGTCCATTGAAGGGGCAGAGCCAACTCTTGAAATTGAGGAAAAACGTGCAGAATTAACAGCACTACTTGAGTTAGTGGAAGGAGTTTTATAGCATGAAATCAGTAAATGGTCAGGAAATTATACAACTATTTGAATCATGGTCACCAAAGCATCTTGCATGTATGGAGAATGATCCAATTGGACTTGCCATTGGAACGTTAAATAAACCTGTAAACAAAGTATTAGTGACATTAGATGTGAATGACGCCGTAGCAGACGAAGCGATTGCCCAAGGCTGTGAACTGATTATAGCGCATCATCCGCCTATTTTCCGTCGACTAGCGAATATTCGTACGGACAATCCCGCTGGACAATTATACGAAAAACTTATTAAACATGATATTGCGGTCTATGCCGCACATACAAATTTAGATGTAGCGGAAGGTGGCGTCAATGATTTATTAGCTGATGCATTGCTGCTCGAAAATCGCTCTATTTTACAAGAAACGTATGCTGAGGATGTTTTAAAACTAACCGTTTTTGTACCGACTGCCGATGCAGACGTGCTGCGTGAGGCATTAGCAAAAGCGGGAGCAGGTCGTTTAGGTTCTTATGAAGCGTGCAGTTATACATCGAGTGGAGAAGGGCGTTTCCGTGCACTTGAAGGGGCAAATCCGCATGTTGGTTCTATTGGAGAATTACATGTCGAGGAAGAAGTCAAAGTGGAAGTGGTTTTGCCCGCGTCCATTAAAAACCGCGTATTGAAGGCACTGTTAAATGCCCATCCATATGAGGAGCCTGCGTATGATATCATTCGCTTGGAGCAACAAACGAATCGTATGGGATTAGGTCGTGTTGGCTATTTACCAAAAGAAATGCTGTTACAAGATTTTGCAGAGTTTGTAAAGAAACAACTAGATGTACCAACTGTTCGTGTTGTCGGCGATTTGCAGTCAACAGTAAGAAAGATTGCACTAGTCGGTGGAGATGGAAATAAGTATATTTATACGGCAAAGCGTGCAGGTGCCGATGTCTTTTTAACAGGCGATATGTATTTCCATACGGCACAGGATGCACAAGCAATTGGTTTGCAAATTGTAGACCCAGGTCATCATGTTGAAAAAGTAATGATTACGGGTGTTGCGAAAAAAATGGCAACATTGTGTGAGACCAAAAAATATAGAGTAGAATTTGTCCAATCTACTATTCATACAGAACCATTTTTATTTGTTTAAGAGAGGGGAATACATGTGGCAAATGGGAAACCTGCTGGGAATAATGCAGGCAAGTTATGGATTATTATCGGCTTACTAATTGCTGTGTTTGGTGGCGGTATGACACTTATGACAAATATGATGAATGAGAAAAAAATAAATGCCATGACTGCGCAATGTGAAAACGATGGAGGCAAAGCCATCGTGTCAAAAGAAAAGAGCTTTCTAGCAACAAATTATTCGTTTGAATGTAAAAAATAGAATGATTCGCATATGAATGAACGCAACTTTTAAAGGAAGTTCCTTTAAAGGTTGCGTTTTTTTGTTATAGTCTTACAGATAAATCTACTATTTTTTTATTGTTATATAAATATTAAGAATATATTGATTTTTCTATTATCTTATGCTATATAAAAAATAATTAAATGAGAATCCATTGAGAATGTAAATTGTAGGAATGTGGAACAGTGTTGACGATAACAAAATGCTAGAAATAGGAGGTATATTTCTATATGAAAAGAGGCGATAAAATTAAAAAGATTCCAGCACCATATGTTTATCTAATGCTAATATTTATTTCGTTACTATCATTAATCAGGGATTATGAAAGTACGCCTATTTGGATAAAGGTTTTTGGGATATTTGGCATTTTAGGATTTTCCGTACTCACATATTTGGAGAGAGATAAATTTTTTAGAAAGTAAAGTGTTCTATCAATTTCTATCCATTACATAATAAAAAATAGCCATAAATTCTTCCTTGTCAAATGAAAGGAGGTGAGCCATATGTTAGCCAAAAAAACTGTGAGGGTGAAAATAGTAGTGTTAGCGTTGGTGGCATTATTGTTATTGCCATCTGGCGTTTTGGCAGTGTCCCATAAAGCTATTCAGGAACCTTTAATTGCTACAACATCAATGGTTGCCACACAAAGTGATCAATTCAACCGCGGAGACATTTCCCGTAAATGGCTAGCACCAGGACCAATCACGCAATATCCAAATGAAGGTGGCACGTGGGAGTATGGATTTTGGGATGTTAAAGTGCGTTCCTACTACACAGTGGATCGCTGTCATGGAAGCACGGTAAATCTGAATGGTAATATATCAAGATCAGCTGAAACTAGAGCAGGAAAAAAATCAATTGCTGAACTTTGGGCGGTGCAGTTACCTACCCATAATGATCGATATTACTATTGGGTATGCGATTAAGTACTAAAGCTTTAATCCTTTTGGGGCTTGGAATGTCTTTCACAGTAGGCTTTCCAAGCTTCTCAATAAAAGATTAGGGGGAGTGGTTATGCTTAAAAAAGCAGTGCAACTGACATCTTTGATTTGTGTAATGCTGCTGTCTCTGCTTATTTTTCAATATACGTCACTTATCCAACAGCGGCTGCCATTAGGCACGACCCATCAATTTGATTTAAATCTTGCTGAAACTACTATTGCAAAAGATCAATTGGTTTCGGATCTTAACCGACTAACAGATCAATATAATGCAATTGTAGTCAAAACTTCAGTAGATCCAGAAAACTACAACAACAAAAAAGATATCATCTATTTCGGTACTGCAAAACCAGCATTTCATGGCTTGCTTATAGAGCAGAATGCGATTAAGTGGTTCGAATCTGCTCTAACAGGTGACTTGCTTTCAACTGCAGAAATAGGCACCCGTTCTTTATCAGGCACCTATGCTTTTAACGCTGGAAAAGATTTTCAAGTAGCAGTAAATGATTGGGCGCAACAGCATCAAATTGGGCTTTTATGGGTTCCAGAACCATCTATACTAAGAATCATTTTTGCATACTTATTTCAAAATGGTACAGGAAATGCAGTGCTCGCTTCCTTGCTGTTATTAGTAACGACCATTAGTACGTGGATATTTCAACACGCAAAAGCAAGGTCTATTCGATTATTAGGCGGTGTCAAAACAAGGAAAATCCATGTGGAGGATACAACGACAATTTTATCTTATATCTTTGTCGGATTTTTGTTAGGTTTGTTCATTTCATTAGGCTATGTAGGTGTCGTAAAGGACATTCGACAAATTCCATTCGTATTGAATCCTCTACTACTTTGTCTAATACTATTCTTAATTGGCGTTGCCATCATCACAGCATTGCTTTCGCTAATTGCTAGTCCAAAAGCTGCCCATATAGCCAAAAGACAAATTCCGTTGAAGCGGTTTTCCATAATGGGAAAGCTAAGTCATGTTCTTGTTATAATTTTATCGCTAATTGTTATCCCGACCATTATCACATCTATACTAATAACCAATCAACTGTCAAAAGACTATGCGCTTTGGGACAAAATGCACAATATCGTTCGGCTATCCATGTCTGACTTGGATTCATTAGAACAAGAGTCGACACTTCCCGAGGTAGAAGCTTTTTTTTCTAAAATGCAAAAAGCTAATAATGTAAGCCTTTCTTACGTTATTGATAAAGCAATTTTTTTAGAGCCATCTGAGATGAGTGGCTATGATCATATTATTATGACAGATCGAGCTTGGATTGATTTGCTAGAAATAGGTGTGGAAACAGAAGGCAAGGGCGGGAAACTCATTGCAAAAAATGTTAAAGATTTACCAGATGAATTGGCTTCCTTTTTAGAAGGGCAAATTCCGCTATGGACGAAACATAATGATGTTTATCCAGCGCAAGGTTTAACTTTTTACGAATATGTGGGAACGAAATTTCTTGCATTACCACCAAATGTTGGTTTAGCAGGGGAAACAGTGCAAGCAGAAAATCCGTTAGTTATACTGATAGATGGTCAGCTAACAGACATTGTAAAAACGAAAGGGTTCTTAATATCTTTAGCTTCTAGTGGAAATATCGTTTTTTTTGATGAGAATCATTTACAAGCAGCTTTAGCTAACTCCGTTATGAAACCTTCTATCACGTCGATTAATGGGATAGCAGACGTTGCTTTGGAAACGGCTCAAAGGTTTAAACAACAATACGTTTACTATATTGTATCAGGAATACTTATTGTCGTAACAATGCTGTTGACTGCTATATTAAATGGCAGACTGTGGGCAGGCACGAATGGTAAACGTATTTTTACCTTGCACACCTTTGGTTACCCATACACATCGATTATTAGACCGGCTTTAAAGCGACAACTAATGACAATCATTTTAACAACAATTATCGGTTCCATAATTGGTTATTTTATCCACTATATGCAACTTAGCGTTATACTTTCATCTGCATTGCTTGTCGGAATCTTATATTGGCTAGGTAGTTACATTTCCTTTCAAAATTCCGCAAAACAAGCATTTTATCGTACGAATCATCGGCACAATTAATGTCTTAAAGGAGTAATGAATATGATTATTCAAACGAAAAATATTGGCATTGAAATTAGTGGCAAAACGATTTTTTCTAATATTTCTCTTGAGATCAACCCGAATGAAATGATTGCCATTACCGGTCCATCTGGTAGTGGCAAAACAACACTGTTAAATTGTTTAGGGCTTATCCAATCAGTTAATAGCGGGGACATCCTAATAGAAAATCAAAATGCTAGTAAATGGAAGGAAAAAGAAAAAACAAGTTTTTGGAAAGATAAAGCGGCATTTATTTATCAAGATTATGGGATTATTGAGGATGAAAACATTAGTTATAACGTGACATTAAATAAGCAACAAGCAAAGGCAAAGATTGTGGAGGAAATTCTACATACGGTTGGACTTGGGGGAAGAGGTCAGGAAATGGCGGCTGTGTTATCAGGAGGAGAAAAACAGCGTCTAGGCGTAGCACGCGCCATTTATAAGAAAGCCACAATTATCTTTGCGGATGAACCAACAGCCTCTCTTGATCAATCGAACAGAGAAATCATTATTAATCTACTAAGAAAGTGTAGTGAAAACGGTGCTAGTGTGATTATTGCAACGCATGATGAAAGGCTTGTAAGTGTTTGTGATCGAAGTATAAATTTGAATCCATTTATGTAAGAGAAGCGAAACGGTGGATTATTGTTCTGATGTTCCAGCGCTTCATGACAGCCTACATTTAAATGCGATTAAAATAAAAATTCACTATACAAATTTCTACCTTCGTCTATACTTGATTTAACGCAATGCAGAAGGGAGTGGCGAATTGTGTTTATTCGTTTAACTAAGGAGCAACAAGAACAAATCATCGCTGATATACAACGCTTTTTCTATAATCAACGTGAAGAGGATATTTCCGATTTTGAGGCAGAAAGGGTATTTGATTTTATAAAAGAGAATATTGCTCCATATATTTATAATGCGGCCATTTCAGATGCAAAATATGTAGTGGAAAGTCAATTATCAGCGCTGGACGAAGAACTGATGGCTTTGGAACGCCCGATAAAAATAAAATGACAGTGCCAGTCACCCAAACAATTATGAAAATTCAAAGAAACTTCTCCATAGGATAATCAAATGCATTATGATAAAGGTAGCAGAATTCATTAGAAAAAAGTTCTGGCAAATACCATGATAACATTCTAACAAAAAGTGGGGAAGTTTATGCAAATAGTAACTGTTCAACATTATGATGCATTTAGTACGGAGCCTAATAAGGGGAATCCTGCTGGGGTTGTAGTGGAAGGAAGCCAATACAGTGAGCAAGAAATGCAAGAGATTGCTAAAATGGTAGGCTTTAATGAAACTGCCTTTGCCTTGCCATCTAATCAAGCAGACATACGTATCCGATATTTTACACCAGGGCACGAGGTGGATTTATGTGGACACGCCACAATGGCAACCATTTATGCTCTACAAACACAAGGGTTTTTAGCAAATAAATCAAGCATTACAATTGAAACGAAGGCGGGGATATTGCCAATCCTGCTGGAAGAAAAAGAGGAAAAGCTATACATAACAATGCAACATGCGGCACCACAATTCGTAGATTTTAACGGTTCTAAGGCAGCGCTTGCACAGTCGATTGGTTTAAACGAAGATGAATTACATGCAGAATTACCCATTGTCTATGGAAGCACAGGCTTATGGACTTTATTATTACCTGTCCAGCACTTAGCCTCGTTTGAAAAAATGAGTCCACAAACTGCTACATTTCCGTCTATATTACAAGAAATGCCAACAGCATCGTTGCATCCATTTTGTTTACAAGCATTCGATAAGTCGGCAGATATGCATGCTAGACATTTTTCATCGCCATACTCTGGCACAATACAAGATATCGTAACGGGGACGGCTTCAGGCGTCATGGGAGCATATTACGCAAAGTACATCGATT
The DNA here is from genome assembly GCF_016350185.1 of Lysinibacillus sp. C5.1. Taxonomy (NCBI): domain Bacteria; kingdom Bacillati; phylum Bacillota; class Bacilli; order Caryophanales; family Bacillaceae; genus Lysinibacillus; species Lysinibacillus sp. C5.1. Next base: position 3,054,280 of record NZ_CP066226.1, on the reverse strand, counting down.
CTGAAGTGTTATATCCAAAAACACTCGTTGTTGAGCAAGGTCAAGAGCTTGACCGAGATGGTCGCGTCCATGTTCATGTAAACAAAGTAGATGGTGAATTGGACATTTCAATCACAGGAACAGCTGTCTATGTAAAGGAATTAAAAGTCCAAATTTAAGTGCCAGTCACTCAAACAATTCTCACACAATTTCAAACAAAAGAGACTGTTCTTTATTAGAACAGTCTCTTTTGTTATACGTTCTTTACTTTTGTAGTATGTCACACACTCTACCTATTTGGCCATCTGTTAAACGAACTTTAATACCATGTGGATGGTTCGAGGAGTTGGTTAAAATATCTTTCACGATACCTCTCGTTTTAACACCTGTTCGCTGATCTTTTTTAAGAATTATATTGACCTCTAGGCCCGGATAAATATCTTTTCGATTTTGACCGTTCATACTGTACCTCACATTTATATAGCATGACTCAAATTATAGCATATGTGTCGTTAGTTACCTATGGCAAATAGAGATTGAAAAAGTGAGGCTACTAAAGCGACAAATAAAGTATCATCTGATTGAAACAGTTTAAAGACAATTCCTTCGCGACGAATCCCACTATCTACAAAGCTTGCACTCGCAATTTTTTCATCATTGCAATATAAAAATGCGGTTGAAGTAAAGTCTTTCTCAAAACGAAAGACGAGGCCATCCATTGTAAAGGAATAGGAAGATTCCAATAATTGAACCGTTTTTCGCTGAATAGGTATCATGCTTCCATCTGGCATGATTAAGTGATGGCTTACACCTTGTGTTATCAGTGTGGAACGCACTTGAAAAAGAGCTTCTCCTTTCGTAGTGCACGTTTCATAGCGATGTGGCAACGATTGTTGTGTTGCTACTAGTGCAGCTACATTCAGTACTTTTACAATATTGGAACGTTCGACAGGTTGGAGAATACAAACTGTTTCATGGTGACTATTTAGGATAGGGTACTTTGACGGTCTATCAAATGCTTGGGAATATGTAAGTGTAAATGTTGCCATAAAAAAACCTCCAATTTACTTACTATACGAGTAAGCAAGACTGGAGGTTTCATTATTGAGTGTTGGGAATCATTTTAACTTTGTGCATGCTGTCTGCTCCGAATCGATCATTTTCCCTGGCAATGTCGGCACAATCAATACGCTAAAAGAAGTGATTGAAGTGTTGGAAGGAGAAATAAAGTAACCATTTTGAACATATTTAACCTTTTAGAGAAAAGATAAACCGAACTTCTTGCTACTAATGAAGGCGTTACGGTTTTTCTTTTTATGTTAAAATAGTTATTTATTCCATAGAAAAGGGAAGTGGAAAAATTGATGATTTGGTGTACATTCTTTCCTATGTTTCAGCGAACTAGGAAAAGTTTATGCTGAAAACGGCTTTGCAGGCATTTTTTTGTTCGTTAGTCCTACATATACTATTCGTTTTCATTATGTATGGATGGTCATATATTAAAGAGATTTTCGGAAAGGTAAAACTAGGGGAGAGATATGTAGCAGAAAGTCATACCGATGTGATGTTCGTTTTTATAGGTTCCCCGATCGTTTTTATAGTGACGTCGTTTTTGGGAATAGCAATAGTAAGTGCTTTTCTGATTCGCTTGACTAAAAAATTTCTTAAGACACGGGGCGTGCAAGAAAACTAGCAAAAGGATTGACTTACTATAAAAAAACATCCAATCTACTAACTTTACTAGTAGATTGGATGTTTTATGTTTAAGCGTTGTGAATCATTTCACCTGAAAGAGCGCGTTTTTCTTGGTCCGTATCAAATTCTTTTTCCATCTTCGATACGACAACTGTTGCTACACCGTTACCAATTAGGTTAGTGACAGCACGAGCCTCAGACATAAAGCGGTCTACACCTATTAACAGAGCTATACCTTCTACAGGAATCATCGGGAATGCAGCAAGTGTTGCAGCTAGCGTAATAAAGCCTGAGCCTGTGACACCGGCAGCACCTTTAGAAGTTAACATTAAAATCCCTAGTAAAGTAAGCTGATGCCAAATATCTAAATCTACCCCATAAGCTTGGGCAATAAAAATAGCCGCCATGGATAAATAAATGGAAGTACCGTCCAAGTTAAAAGAATAACCTGTTGGCATAACAAGTCCAACAACTTGTTTTGAACAACCGTAATTTTCTAATTTGCGCATCATAGAAGGTAGCGCAGATTCTGAAGAAGAAGTACCGATTACGATAAAAATTTCATCTTTGATGTATTTAATAAATTTAAAAATATTAAAGCCAAAGTAACGTGTAATTAAACCAATAATGACAACAATAAATAGGAACATTGTAAGGTACACAGAGAGCATTAAGAAACCTAAATTACCAAGCGATTTTAAACCGAAGTTCCCAATTGTGTAACTCATCGCACCAAATGCACCAATTGGAGAAATTTTCATCACCATATTGACAATTTTAAAGAAAATATCTGCAACGTGTTCAAAAAATTTGATAACAGGTTTTGCTGGTTCACCTATAGCAGCAGCAGCTAAACCGAATAATACTGCAGAAAATAAGACAGGCAATAACTCGCCATTTGCTAGTGCACCAACTACATTATCAGGAATAATTTGCATTATAAATGCTCCAAATCCATGCTCAGCAGCAGCAGCTTGCTCTGTATATTGAGCAACATCTGCAGCATTGGCTGCATCAGTATTAAATCCTTTACCAGGTTGAATAATATTTACTACAAGTAAGCCAATCGCAAGTGCGAAAGTAGAGACAATTTCAAAATAAATTAATGCTTTCCCACCAATTTTTCCGACCTTTTTCACATCGCCCATGCTACCAATTCCGATAACGACCGTTAAGAAAATTATAGGTGCAATTAACATCTTAATTAATTTAATAAATATATCAGCTAGTATTTTTAAGCTAGCACCGAACTCTGGGAATGCGGCTCCAACAATAATACCGAGTACGATGGCAATCAGCACTTGTACCGTTAAGTTTTTAAAATTTATACGCATAATACTTCCCCCTTGAAAAATGTATAATTTGTGAACGCTTTCATGTGGTTATCATAGCTGAAATTTTCCGACAATAGTTTTTATGACCGTAAAGTTTCTATTGTTCATTTTGTTCATTTTTCGTTTCGATAGTTTGGAAGTTAGTAATATCAAGGGTTGAAGGCTGTTTTATAGTAGATTGTAAATTATTGAATCTATTATAATACAAAAGAAAAAATCCTCACGAAAAGTGAGGATTTAGCCAAAATGACCAAAAAGTTTAGGGAGAAACAATTTTTTGGATTTCAGATAGTATATGATGCTGTTTGACATCTGCTTTATAGAAATCATAGACAGGAGCTAGTTTTTCTTGAAAACGTTGTCGTTCTGCATCACTCATTGTGTAAATTTCAAAATCGTTCTCTTGTTGTAGTTTACGTAAATCATTGCTGTTCATAAAAACTGCTTGCTTAAATTGCCAGTCAGTAGTTTCTTTCATCGCTTCCATTAGTTGTTTTTGAACTTTGGGTGGTAGCTGTTCCCAAAATTTTTCATTCATTAAAACCGAATAACCTAAAATACCATGTTTAGTTAATGTCATATTTTTTTGAACTTTGTAAAAGCCTTTGGAAAAAATATTAGATGCCGTGTTCTCTTGTGCATCGATAGCGTGTGCTTCAAGGTCAGTAAAAATTTCACTAAAGGAAATCGATACTGGCGTTGCACCTACTAAGCTGAATTGTTTTTCAAGTGTTTTGCTTGGCATGGTACGTATGCGTAACCCTTGTAAATCCTCAAATGAATGAATTGGATGCTCGGCAGTTAAATGTTTAAAGCCATTATGCCAAAAACCGAGGCCGCGAACATTAAAAGGCTTCAGCTCATCTAGTAATTGTTCACCGATGGGACCTGTCAAAACTTCACGTACTTCATCATCTGTATGAAAAAGATAGGGCAGATCAAGTACTTGCCAATCTGGTAGGTAAGAAGTCATTTTAGAAAAAGTAGGGATAATCATTTCAACTTTTCCATCTTGTAACGCTTGGAATTCATTTTCATCGTTATATAGCGAGGCATTTGGATAGACATGTACTTTAACCTTACCATTTGTTTTTTCTTCAACAAGTTCTGCAAATTTAGTTGCAGCTTGTCCTTTCGGCGTATTCTCCGCTACAACATGACTTAAATGGATGGTAATTTGTTTGTCGAGTCCTTTTTGTTCATCATCATACGGCAAGGTTTTCGAAAACAGAAAACCTTGCTGTATACTAAATACAATCGTTAAAACGAAAACAGTGGCAATCGTTCCAAAAATAAAATTTTTCATATAATACACCCAATTGATTCGTATTTTCACATGTTTTTGTTATTCTAACATAGGGAGAAAGCTAATACATAGTAAGAAGGAGGCAATGATATTGAAATTTCAAAAATTATCGATGAAGGGAAAAATCATGTCTCTTACTTTTTTTATACTCATGCTTTCCTTTAGTATTGGTGGTACGTTTTTACTAGGGTTTGTGATGAACGAGCAAAAAGAAAAGTTAGCAGAACAGGCGTTATTGGTAGCAAAAACCGTATCACAGTTACCAGAATTAAAATCGGCCATTGCAAACAGCGATTTTTTAGAAGCAACTAAACATATTAATCCTGTTGTGGAAGAAATTAGGGATATTAACGGAGCACAGTATATTGTGGTTCTGGATATGCAACGACGCAAGTATTCCCATCCGAACTCGGAAGAAATAGGGACCATATCACAGTCAGGTGATTTAAACGCGGCATTTTCGGAGCATTATTATACATCAATTGCGCATGGTGAACATGGTGATATGGTGCGTGCTTTTGTCCCGATTATGAATGATGACGGACGTCAAATTGGCGTAGTGATTGTAGGGTTTAGTGTGTTAACAGTTAGCGAGCTACTATCGTCTATACAAAAAGAGCTAATCATTACATTAGTTATGTCATTGTTATTTAGCGCATGGGGTGCTCAAACTTTAGGGCGACATATGAAAAAGCAAATGTTTGGATTAGAACCACACGAAATTGCTAAAATGTATGTGGAACGAACTGAAACATTTAACGCAATGCATGAGGGAATTATTGCCATTGATAAAGAATTTACAATTACAATCTTTAATGAAAAAGCATGTGATATATTAGGCGTAGCACACCGACCTTCGGCATTAATAGGCAAAAAAATCTTCGAAGTATTACCAGATACACGTCTACCCGAGATATTAGCGCTAGATCGCCCACTATATAATCGTGAACTTTATATCAATAATCATAGTATTATGAGCAATCGGATTCCTATACAGGTAAATGGTGAAACCGTTGGTGCGGTGGCTATGTTCAAGGATCGTACAGAAGTGAAAAAGCTAGCCGAAGAACTTACAGGTGTAAAGGCGTTTGTACAGGCATTACGTGTCCAAACGCATGAACATAAAAATAAATTGCATACGATTGCTGGTCTTTTACAGCTTGGCCATTATGATCAGGCACTTACTTACTTAACGCAAGTAAAAGAAGAACATGATGAAATTACGAAGTTTTTAAATGAGCGCATTAAAAATGAAAATATATCGGGTCTATTGCTCAGTAAAATTGCTCATGCGAAAGAGCATGGGATTACACTTGAAATAGACAGAGCTAGTCGTCTGACAACATTTCCGAAAAATTTAGATCATCACGATTTTGTTATTATTTTTGGGAATCTAATCGAAAATGCCTTTGATGCATTAAAGGATAGTCCGATGGAAGAAAAGGTTGTGCATATTTCGGTGGATGAAGATGAAGATGTACTGGCAATATTAGTAACGGATAACGGTGTCGGCATGTCAGAGGCAGTAAAGGCACATATTTTTGATAATGGCTATTCGACGAAAGAAAAAAAGGGTCGAGGAATTGGACTATATTTAATAAAAGAAATTGTCCAAAAAGGACAGGGTGAAATTGAAGTAATAAGTGAGCCGAACAAAGGGACGAGCTTTTTATTAACATTTTATCATTCTTAATATACAGCGATTTTTTCGCTAATGAGTTGTACTAGAGTATATGGAGGGCTTGACAGTGACACAAATAAACGTGTTATTAATAGAGGACGATCCGATGGTGCGGGAAGTAAACCGTCAATTCATCGAAAAAGTAGCCGGATTTGAGGTAATAGGACAAGCCTCAAACGGCGTAGAGGGCATAGAGCAAATTTGTTCACTACAACCAGACCTTGTATTTATGGATATTTTTATGCCAGAGCAGGATGGCCTAACAAGCTTGCGGAAAATTCGAGAATTGAAAATACCAGTCGACGTTATTACCGTAACAGCAGCCAATGATATGGAAACCGTTAAACAAGTTTTGCACCTTGGTGTCTTCGATTATATCATGAAGCCTTTTTCATTTGAGCGCGTACAAGGAACGCTGGAAAATTACAAGCGCTTTAAGCAACAAATGCAAACAGAAAGAGAATTTACGCAAGGAGAGCTCGATCAATTATTCCATTATCATAATGAGCAAGAAAAACGTGAGCTAGCAAATGAAGAAAAGTCTGAAAAAACGTTGCCGAAAGGCTTTAATCGAGCAACACTTGAAAAAGTGGTTCATTATTTACAATCAGTGGACGGTGCATCAGCAGAAGATGTTGCCAGTGGGGTGGGCATTGCGCGTGTAACAGCAAGACGGTACTTAGATTATTTAGAAAAACAACAGGAAATTACGATGGATGTCCATTACGGTGGCATTGGTCGCCCAATTAATTATTATTTTAGTAAATGACACTAAGGTGTGCTGAGCGGAAAGTAGCGCCGAAGCGGACAACAACGGCGTAGCAAAAAAGTGTTAGATTGATGACAATCAATCTAACACTTTTTCGTTTTGTTCAAGTACTTTAACATCGCCCTAAGTCAATTAGTAAGGCATAATTTTATCGACAGGTTTAGGCGTTTTAATTTTTGGTAAAATTTTATCAAGTGTCACCGTCCGTTGGATCGTATGCGTTGTTTCGTCTTTTTCATCGAATTGCTCAAGGAAAGTAATAACCTCTTTTACAATAGGGGTTGGAGTTGAGGCACCGGCAGTGACAGCAACAGTATTAATTCCTTTTAACCAATCAATTTTAAGCTCCGAAACGTCTGCAATACGATACGAAGGTGTGCCAGCAATTTCTACTGATACTTGTGTAAGACGGTTTGAGTTATTAGATTTTGGATCACCAACAACAATTAGTAAATCAGCTTCCCCTGCTTGTTTCGCAACTGCTTCTTGACGTACTTGTGTCGCTAAACAAATTTCTTTATGAACTTCGATATGTGGGAACTTTTCTTTTAAACTATCCATTAAATGTGCAACGTCCCATTGACTCATAGTCGTTTGGTTCGTGACGAGCAATTTATCATTCGTTAAGTTTAATGCATCGATATCCGATGAAGATTGTACTAAATGAACATGGTCTGGAGCAACACCAATTGCCCCCTCTGGCTCTGGATGACCTTTCTTACCGATATAAATAATATCATAGCCCTCAGCTGATTTTTCACGAATCAAATCGTGTGTTACTGTTACGTCAGGACATGTAGCATCAATGGATACTAGGCCTTTGCGTTTCGCAATTTCACGAATTTCAGGTGAAACACCATGTGCTGTGAAAATAACAGTGCCTGTTTCAACCTGTTCAATAATTTCTAAGCGATTATCACCATCTAGTGTAATGATACCATCCTCTTCAAAGGCATCTGTAACATGCTTATTGTGCACAATCATCCCTAAAATGTAGATAGGTCTTGGTAATGTTTTATCGAGTGCGGCGTTACGTGCAATGACCATCGCATCAACAACACCGTAGCAATAGCCACGTGGATTAATTTTTAATACTTGCATGGTTGTGACTCCTTTCAAGCTTACCTACCTACATTATAACGGACAGGCACGGCGAATACAAAGAAACCTTCACTCCATAGGTGGCTGGAAAATGCGCGGCTTCGATGGAAGTGGTTGTCGCGGAGTAGTCGACGCACTTTGTTGTGTTGAACGTCTAGTTCTTGTTGAACCTGCGACATTGCTAGCAGCGGCTGCATCAGTTGCTGCCGCACCCGCCGCCGCTCCAGCTGCAGGGAGCCCTGAAAAACCTTTATATAGTTTTAATAGTGAAGGAATGTTTTTTACCATAGGCATTGCTTGTTGTATATAAGGGGTATACGTTTTGGCAGAGTTAAATAAACTATTTGCCTGTTGTAAAAATGAACCGATTTTAGAAGGCTCCTGTACAGGTGGTGTCGGCATTTGCCCTCCGAATGCCCCCCTCATGCCCCCAGACATTGGAAAGCCACCTGGAATTCGTGGTTGAGGAAAGCCTCCAGGCGGGTAAAAGGACTGCGGTGGCATTTGTGGAGGTGTTGGCATCCGCATTTGCATGGGCATTTGCGCAGGCATTTGCATGCCATTTGGATACATAGGGAATTGATAAGGTGGTCTAAATACCATAATGATCTCCTTTCATTGTACGTTTTTCATTGATGACATACCTGATTATAGATATGATATGCAGACGCTGATGTTAGCGTTCGACAACGACTAATAACTAGAAAGTGGAAGAAATCGTAAGGAATCATGAAAGAACAGCTGTAAATACATCGTTCCATCAACTGCTTTGTAAATAAAATTCTAAAAAAATACACAATATTTTTACTTGAGCAAGCGTATAATAATTTGTTGGTAAGTGCTAACTTAGGCAAAAAGAATGTGTATTATGGATTATATTAGTGGAAAAATGAATAATAGCGATTGGATTGTAAGAAATATGTTACAGTTATGTAAATGTGGTTTGTTATTTTTACAAAACTGTAATAGTCGGGTCCAATTGAGGAGGGTTTTTTGTGACAATTAAATTAAGAAGTGTGTTATCGTTTGGTATTATTATATTGCTTGTTCTAGTAATGGGGATTGTTCAACAACGAAATGCATCTTCGCAGCTAGAGGAAATACAAGTAATAAAGGAAAAGACATTTCAATCTACATTGCTAGCAGATGAAATGAAGTTGTCAGTTGTGCAGGTACAACAGTATTTAACGGATATTAGTGCCACACGTGCCCAAAATAATTTAGATGATGGGTTTGACTTGGCACAAAAATATAGTGAAATTTTTTATCGAGACTTAGAACAATTGAAAAGCCTTCATCCCCAACAGCAAGAAAAATTAGATACGATTAAACGTGCATTTGATGCCTACTATAGCACTGGGCAGAAAATGGCAACTAGTTATATAGAAGGTGGCCATGAGGCTGGTAATCAAATAATGCTTGAATTTGATACAACGTCAATAGAAATTAATGAAAAAGTAGATGTATTCCAACAAGATAGCATTGCCGAAATGCAAAAAAAATTAGACAATGTTGAACATCTTGTCGACCATAATAGAGACGTGTTCTTATGGATATTTGGCATTATTTTAGTCATTTGTTTAGCAGTTGGCGTCTTGTTAGTTCGTTCAATTGTTGTGCCAGTAAATAAATTGGCGGCAGCGGCTGAAGTGATTGCAAAAGGCGATTTATGTCAAAAGGATATAGAAGTTCGAACAAATGATGAAATAAGAAAATTAGCAGATTCATTTAATTTGATGAAATCTAATTTACATTCACTTATTCATAACATGACATTGAATGTGGAACATACCACTTCCGCAGCGGAGCAATTAGCAGCTAGTACGGACGAGATATCACATTCTTCAAACGATATTGCCAATCTTGTCGAACGAATGGCTTTTAGTGATAATCAATCTGCTGCAACTGGGCGGGAGAGTTCGATAGCGATGGATGAAACTGCACAAGGTGTTCAACGTATTGCAGAAGCTACACAAATGCTTCATACAAAAGCAATTAGTACACAATCTGCTGCAAACGAAGGCGAACAAACCTTACAAATTGCAGAAAAGCAAATGTCGATTATTCAACAATCATCTCAATCAACAAGTGATCGAATCGATCAGCTAAGTACTCAATCTGCTGAAATTGTTAATATTACAAAAGTGATTTCTGCTATTACGGAACAAACGAATCTGTTGGCACTTAATGCCGCAATCGAAGCAGCCCGTGCAGGAGAGCATGGGAAAGGTTTTGCAATTGTTGCAGATGAAGTACGCAAACTAGCAGAGGAATCCAAAGAATCCGCAAAACAAATTGTCGAGCTAGTAACGCTTATTCAACAAGATACGCAAGAAGTGGAAAAGGCGGTAGGGGAAACAGTAGGCAATGTTGAGGAAGGCGTGAAATTTATTCGCAATGCCCAACATTCCTTCGATAATATTTTAAAATCTATTGAAGAGATGACGGACCAAATTGAAGATGTCTCAGCTTCAACCCAACAAATTTCAGCAAGTACAGAAGAAATGGCCGCCTCGGTAAATGAAATGTCTTCCGCTGCTGTCCATGCTGCTGAACAGTCAGATGCCGTTGCAGCGACCATTGAAGAACAAGTGGCAACTATACAGGAGATTAACACGGTTGCTAAATCGTTAAGTGAGGAAGCGTTATCAGTGAAAGAAGTTATCAATAAATTTAATATCTAATACGTTGTCGTTTCATATGCGAAATACAAAAGGCATGACTCCTATACTTGGGAGCCATGCCTATTTTAATACCTTTGTAAAGTTGCTATGTTAATGTTGATTGGAATCGTTTATTTTAGCCGGAGGTGCGCATGTATTGGTTGTACAACTTTTCTGTAAAGAACAGGCTGCACATTTCCCTTTTTTCTGTTTCTTAATGCTCTTATATAAAGTAACCCCTGCATAGCCAAAAATAATACCGCCAATGACTACATTGATGATTATCGACATCTTCTACACCTCAAATAAATAGATTCCCAATTGCGTAAACAACGAGTGCAATTAAATAGGCAACAACAAACGGATAAATAGTAGCGAATAACGTCCATTTAGTAGATTGTGTTTCTCTTTTAATAGCGCCAACCGTTGCTAAACAAGGCATGTAGAGCAACACAAAAACTAAAAAGGTATAGGCACTTAATGCATTAAAATGGGTTGTCATAGTGGACGATAATACACCTTCATTTACACCATAAATAATTGCCATTGTTGAAACAATTACCTCTTTTGCTAAAAAGCCCGATATAAGGGATGCTCCAGCTTGCCATGTCCCAAATCCAAGTGGTATAAAGAGGACCCCAAAAGCGCCCCCAATCATTGCGAGAAAGCTTTCATCCATCGCTACATTTGTGCCATGTGGTCCTATATAGGATAATAGCCAAATGATAACGGAGCCCGCAAAGATAATTGTCCCAGCTTTGCGAAGAAATCCTTTCCCTTTTTCCCATGTTGAACGCCAAAGGGTTTTAAACTGGGGCATATGATAGGAAGGCAATTCGACAAAGAAAACTGACGTCTCATTTTTTAGGAGTGTCATAGACAATAACTTTGTGACAAGTAATGCTATTACAATTCCTAATAGATATAAAGATAAGACAACCAATGATTGATGTTTTGCAAAGAATGCTGCGCCAAACAAAGCATAAACCGGTAACCGAGCTGAACAACTCATAAAGGGAGCTACAAGAATAGTTAAAAGTCTTTCCTTTGGTTGTTCAATTGTTCTTGCCGCCATAATGCCGGGAACATTGCAACCAAAACTGATAATCATGGGAATAAAAGCTTTCCCGTTCAAGCCAAAGAATTCCATTAGACGGTCCATAACGACTGCAATTCTTGCCATATAGCCCGAATCTTCTAGTAAAGAAATAAAGAAAAACAAGACAAAGATTTGAGGAATAAAAACGATTACCCCTCCAACACCGGCGATAATACCATCACAAATTAAATGAATAATAAAAGAAGATGCGCCGATTGCCGTTAACCCATTATAAACCGTTTCACTAAAAGGTCCACCAACAAAGCGATCCAAAAGATCTGAAAGAGGCCCGCCAATCCAAGCAAACGTTGCTTGAAACATGAAATACATCAACGCTAAGAAGATTGGTACACCTAAAACAGGGTGTGTTAAAACTTTATCTATATGTTCGGTCCATTGTTTTTCACTTTTCTCTTGAATGACCAATTCATTTTTAATGGTTGCGATGTAGCTGTCCCGTTGATTTGTAATGGCGCCACTTAACGACTCACCTATTTCAGTTGCTAGTGCCGTTCGAATCGTTTGTATTTTATGCAAGTAGTCCTCGTTTTGTAAAAAAGCATCGATAGCCTGATTGCCCATTAAAAATTGAATCGCACACCATCTTTTTTGCTCAGCGGCCACATTTTGTAGCAGGTCTTCAATCGTTGCAATGGCTGTTTCGATAGGGGTATCGTATGTTAACGTAAAATGTTGTTCGAGTTGGGAAGTGCTTTCTAATGCTTGATAAATCCCCTCGATGCCTTTTCCTGTACGAGCGACAATTGGAATTACAGGTACACCTAAAGTACTTTGTAATTTCTCTATGTTAATGGAGATGCCTTTTTTCTTCGCAACGTCCATCATATTTAAGCAAATAATAATAGGCTTTCTTAGTTCTAACAAATCGAGTGTTAGTTGCATATTTCGTTCAAAATTGGATGCATCGATAATATTTAAAAGCCCATCTATTTGTTCTTCTAGTAAAAATGTAGTAACGACGCTTTCATCTCTAGAAATAGGATTAAGTGTATAAACACCAGGCAAATCGATTATTTCTTTATTGAGCTTCTTTACCTGTCCTACCTTTTTTTCAACCGTTACACCACTCCAATTGCCAACATATTCGTATGAATTTGTTAATGTATTAAATAATGATGTTTTTCCAATATTAGGGTTTCCTATTAAAGCTAATCGCCTCATAATTGTTCTACCTTTATGTTCATTAAGTCTTTTTTACGCAGGCCGATTTTCTGACCTTGGCATTCCATTATACAGGCGCCAGAAAACCAACCTTTTTGAACCATACATACTTGGCAGCCCTCTTTTATGCCAAATGCATTTAAACGTTTCATTAAGAGTGCATCGACTTGCTGTAGGTCTTTAACTTTAACTTTTTCACCCAATTGAACCGCATGAAGGTCCATGAAATCTACCTACTTCCTTGTGAGTGATAATCATTGTCAAAATAAATAATATAGTATCACCTTTTATGCAATCTATCAATAAGAGGTTTACAGTAGGAAACAATATGAAAGTCGCTTTAAGCTATAAGGATGGTTGGGGGATAGTCATGCTTCCTTTAAAGCAGGTAGATAGTAAAAAGGAGACAATCCAATAGGGGAAGTTGTCTGTCGCCAATGAAGTGGTGTCATGTCATGTAACTGGCACCTTATTCAAAGGCATAACGGACTTTTCCCCAATAGGAGTGTGGTTACTAGAGGTAAATGCGCTTGCTAACTTGCCCTATCGGTTTTTTAGTCATCATCATGATAACGAAGCATGCGATAGCCAACACGAACGTGTGTCTGAATGTACTTTGGTTGGGATGGATTATCTTCTATTTTTTTGCGCAGGGTTGCCATAAAAACTCGAAGACTAGGGACGTCCGATTGTAATACATTTTGCCAAATTTCCTTCAATAAGAAGTTATGTGTCAACACTTTGCCTACATGCTTGGATAGCACGACTAATAGTTTATATTCGATGGGGGTTAAATGTACTTCCACACCGTTGACAAACACTGTGTTAGCCAAGTAATCAATTTCTAAATGACCATTGACAAACACGGCTGATTCATTTTCTATTTGATGTTCGCTGACCGTTCTTCTTAAAGCTACTCGAATGCGTGCAAGTAGCTCTTCGACACTAAAAGGTTTTGTAACATAATCATCTGCCCCTGCATCAAGCGCATTAATTTTATCGAGCTCTGCACCGCGGGCACTAACAACGATAATCGGCGTTTGTGTCCAACTGCGGATTTTGTGAATAAAGTCTAGGCCATCCATATCAGGCAATCCTAAGTCAAGGATAATTACATTCGGTTTGAACGTTATGGCTTTTTGTAAAGCACTTGAACCATCTTGCATAATATCGAATTCATAATTTTGGGTAGTTAAGGTCATTTTAATTAAATTGCCAATTGCTATGTCGTCTTCAACGACTAAAATCCGTTTATTCATCGATACTGACAACTCCTTTTTTTAAAGTAAAACGAAAGATGGTTCCGTTCGGGTAGTTATCTTCAACTACTAATTTACTATCGTGTAAAGTTAAAATCGTCTGACATAATGCTAATCCTAACCCTAAGCCTCTTCGGCTATCACTGCGCTGCACTTTCCCTGTGATAAATGGTTCAAATAGCTTTTCTTTTAATGAATCGTCAATACCTGGTCCATTATCAGCTATACTAAAATGTACATATTCGCCTTCCTCTTTTGCGATAAAAGAGATGTCACTACCAGCAGGTGTATACGTTAGGGCATTATTAATAATATTAATAAGCACTTGAATAATCAGACGTGCATCCATCAAAGCCATGACTAATTCGGGCTCTACATGATAAGAAATATGATGCGTATTGTTGCGTGGAATTACATGTAGCAATGCCTCTTGAATAATATCCTCCACTAGTTCCAACTGCATCTCGAGGGCAAATTGTCCATCCTCTAACATCGAAACGGCTAGTAAGTTTTCGACCATTTGCACAAGCCATCTTGAATTTTTATAGATATCTTCATATAACCGAGTTTTTTCTATATCTGGAATTTGAACTGTATTCGTTAACAATATATCCGCATTCCCAGAAATCGTAGTCAGTGGTGTCCGTAAATCATGCGAGATAGCACGCAAAAGATTCGCTCTCATTTGTTCAAGTTCAGCTTCTCTTGCAACTTTTTCATTTAAGTTTTGCAAATACCATTTATCTAACGCAAACGAAAAATCATTCATAATGGCATTTAAAATATGGCGTTCAAATGCAGGTAATGGGGTTTGCTTTGAAAGCGCAATGCCAACGACACCCTTTACACTGCCACTTGAAAGAACGGGCAAATAATAGCCGTTTACTTCTGGGAAAATGTCAGTCGACACGCCAGCAAAATGGTTATTGTTGATGACCCAATGAACGACGCCTAGTTCATTTGTATTTTTAAATAGGGTAGCTACTTTCGTATTTTCAGTATTTGATAGAGTTGGTGTTGGAAAAAAAACAGATTTAGCAATCATGTTATTTTCTATTTCAAAAAATTGGACAGGTTTCTCTACTAATTTAACAATTTGAGACATGCCTTCTGTAATGATATCTTCGATGGACTTAGCGTGTTGTAATTTGCGATTCGTTTCAAGTAACACTTCCATTCGATAGGATTTTCGGACGGCTACGATGGCCTGCTCTTTTATCTTTTTCGTTAAGCTACTTGTAATAATTCCAGAGAAAAACATAATCATAAATGTCATCGGATAGTCCCGATGATATGCTTCCAGTGAAAATCGTGGCTCTGTAAATAAAAAGTTGAACAGTAGTACAGCTACAGCCGAGCTAATAATAGTCATGAGCCATCCAGATGACCAAATCGCAAGAATTAACACACTAAGAATATAAATTGTAATAATATTCGATTCGCTGACGCCCATTGTGAAGAAAAATAAGGCTAAACATGACGCCAAGCTAAACACGACGGACATCTTCAACAAATCTAACCATTCAAAAGTTAGTCGATTGCGAAGATCTGGAAAATAAAATTGTTCGTTTTCTTGGTCTGGCACGATATGAATAGCGAGATTTGGTACATAATCATTGAGTCGATCGATGATTTTTGCATTGGGCTGCCACCATTTCTTTTTCATCACCGTCCTGCCGAGTACCAGTTTTGTGACGCCACTCATTTGAGCATAATTAGCAAGCGCTGCTGCGACATCATTCTCCTGCACGATTACGACATGTCCGCCAAGTTGTTCGGTCAATTTAATATGCTGTTGTAACCGCTCGGAATTCGCGTCGTTATCGTCACCTTCTTTCACCTTTTGTACATAAAGCGCCGTGAATTTACCATGTAAGGCTTGAGCAAGTCTGGCAGCAGTGCGAATGACTTTTGCGTTGGTTGGGGAGCTACTAATACCAACTAAAATATGCTCTTCAATTTGTGTCGTTTGCCTAATCGATTCGCTGTCATTTATTTGTTTGTAATTAATCGTATCTGCCGTTCTACGCAGGGCGATTTCCCGCAGTGCTACTAAATTTTGTTTGCGAAAAAAAGATGCTAACGCTTTTTCAGCTTGTTGTTTGGAATATATTTTTCCTTCTATTAAGCGTTGAATTAACTCATCAGGTTCGATATCTACAATTTTAATGAGCGCGGCTTGATCGATTAAATAATCTGGAATACGTTCGCGCACTTTTACCCCAGTAATTTCTTCTACAACATCATGAAGACTTTCAATATGTTGAATATTAACGGTTGTATAGACATGAATGCCTTTTGCTAGTAATTCTTCCACGTCTCCAAAACGTTTTGTATGTCGCATAACCGGAACGTTGCTATGAGCCAACTCATCGATAAGGACAATTTCCGGTTTACGCTCCAATACCGCATCAATATCCAATTCTTGAAAAGTTCTCCCTTTATAATGGATTGTTCTAGTAGGTATTTGTTCAAGCCCATCAAGTAATGCTAATGTTTCTGGTCGAGGATGTGGCTCTATATAGCCAATTACTACATCTTTTCCAAGTTTTTTTGCTAAATGTGCGGCATCTAGCATAGCATACGTTTTTCCGACGCCGGCTGCATACCCAATAAATATCTTCAATCTACCGACAGTTGTTTGTTCCTGATGAAACCTTGTTAAAAGCTCTTCGGGAGTGGGGCGCATTTTTTCCATCATCCTTCACCTCATTTGTATTATAGCGTTATCTGCCATTAAGAAAGTGTAAAGATTTAACACCTTTATTGTTTCTTAATACAAAGAAGCGATTTCCTAACACTACATTAATTTGAAAGTCAGTATGATAAAAACATCAAATAGAGAGAAGGGTGATGCAATTGATGGATTTATATATGGTTGGCTTATTACTCATTAGTTTTGCCAGTCTATATGCGTTAACGACTTGGTGCTACAAGCTAGTCGAAGAGTAAGGGGAGGAATTGCTATGTGGATTGTTATTGGAATAATACTTATATTGCTTTTTGGATATTTAGGGCATGCCCTATTATATCCGGAAAAATATTAATAGGTATTTAGGAGGAATAGAGTATGTGGCAAATAGCCATTGTTTGTATTATTTATTTACCGCTTGTTATCCTGACCGGCCATTATCTTTTTCGTGTGACAATGCATAAAAAAACATGGCTCGATCCATTAATGGATAAAGTGGATCATGTGATTTATAAGGTATGCGGCATTAAACAAGTGGATATGACAGGTAAGCAATATGTATTGTCATTAATTATTTCAAATGCTTTTATGGTTTTTATCGGATACATTCTTTTACGCATTCAATCTTTTTTGCTGTTAAATCCAAATGATATAGAAAATATGGAGGCATCACTTTCTTTTAATACCATCATTTCGTTTATGACCAACACCAATCTACAACATTATAGTGGTGAATCTGGTTTAAGTTATTTGTCACAAATGCTCGTTATTATTTTTATGATGTTTACATCTGCAGCGACTGGCTACGCTGCTTGTATGGCGTTCTGTAGACGATTAGTTGCAAAAAGTGATACATTAGGCAATTTCTTTGTAGATTTTGTGCGTGTGATTACACGTGTATTAATGCCTATTTCCATCGTAGTTGCCATTATTTTAGTATCGCAAGGAGCACCTCAAACATTCAGTGCCAATCAAACTGTTCAAACAATCGAAGGAAAAATGCAAGATATCGCATTGGGACCAGTTGCCTCACTTGAATCTATTAAACATGTAGGTACAAATGGAGGTGGGTTTAATGGTGCTAATTCCACAACGCCTTTTGAAAACCCTACGGTTATATCAAATATCGTAGAAATGCTATCTATGATGTTGCTACCAGGTGCTTGTGTTGTTGCCTTTAGTCTAATGGTTGCTTATAGAAAGAAAAAAACAATATTCGGCAAGCAAGGGCTAGCGATCTTTGCTGCAATGGGTATGCTATTTCTTATAGGGTTAGTGACAGTGTATATTGCTGAGCGTGCGGGTAACCCCCTTATTAGTAACCTGGGAATTACTCAAGAGCTTGGTAGTATGGAAGGAAAAGAAATGCGCTTTGGGGTAGCCCAATCTGCCCTTTTCACTACAGTCACAACTGCCTTTACAACGGGCTCGGTCAATAACATGCACGATACATTAACCCCAATTGGTGGTATGGTGCCGATGTTTAATATGATGTTAAATGTTGTATTTGGGGGCAAGGGTGTTGGGCTGATGAATATGATGATGTATGTCTTACTAACGATTTTCATCGCATGTTTAATGATTGGTCGCACGCCACAGTTTTTAGGAAAGAAAATTGAGGAAAAGGAAATGAAGTTAATAGCACTTTGTATTTTAATTCACCCTGCAATTATCCTACTGTTTTCTGCGCTTGCTGTTGCCACAACATCTGGGGTAGCTGGTATTACGAATCCTGGAGCACACGGTTTATCGCAAGTACTATATGAGTTTGCTTCAGCATCTGCCAACAATGGCTCTGGCTTTGAAGGATTAGCAGATAATTCAACGTTTTGGAATGTGACGACAGGGTTAGCTATGTTTTTTGGTCGCTATTTAACCATTATCCTTCAATTAGCAATTGCTTCACTACTTGCTAAAAAAATGTGGCACAGCGATTCAGTTGGAACATTGAAAACAGATACCTCAATGTTTACATTTTTGCTTGTTGCCATTGTACTGATGATTGGTGCGCTAACATTTTTACCCGCATTAGCACTTGGACCAATTACGGAGCATTTACAAATACATTCCTAATGAGGAGAGAATCAAATGGAAACTGTAAGAAAAGGTTTTATCACGAGCGATTTAGTAAAGAGCTCATTGATAGGCGCATTGAAGAAATTTAATCCAGTTACGATGATAAAAAATCCCGTCATGTTTGTCGTAGAAATCGGTTTTATTTTTGTTCTGTTGTTATCGTTTTTTCCTAATCTACTTGGCGGCGCGGAAGGAGAGCATGCTCAGCTCTATAATGCCATTGTCGCTATCATTCTCTTTGTTACGATTTTATTTGCTAACTTTGCAGAATCCATCGCTGAAGGGCGTGGAAAAGCACAAGTACAAACGTTAAAAAATACAAAGACAGATACACAAGCACGTGTCCTTTTAGCGGATGGTACAGAAGTGATGAAACAGGCACATGAGCTGAAAAAAGGGGATATTGTTTTAGTGCAAGCAGGGGAAGTGATTCCAAATGATGGCGAGGTCATTGAAGGGATTGCCACAGTCGATGAATCAGCCATTACTGGTGAGTCTGCACCAGTTGTAAAAGAACGCAGTGGAGATTTTTCATCTGTTACTGGTGGTACGACTGTCACAAGTGATTGGCTAATGATTGAAATTACTTCACTGCCAGGAGAGTCATTTTTAGATAAAATGATTGCCCTCATTGAAGGAGCAAGTCGGAAAAAAACACCTAATGAAATAGCGTTAAATACATTGTTAGTTAGCTTGACAATCATCTTTTTATTAGTGGTCGTGACATTATATCCAATGACTACTTATTTAAATGTACACATTTCCATTGCAACGTTAATTGCACTGACAGTTTGCTTAATACCAACGACCATCGGCGGTTTACTTTCTGCTATTGGTATTGCTGGTATGGACCGAGTGACGCAGTTTAATGTCATTGCAATGTCTGGTAGAGCTGTGGAAGCTTGCGGAGACGTAGATACTCTTATATTAGATAAAACAGGCACAATAACGTACGGTAATCGCATGGCAACTGAGTTTTTACCAGTCAAAGGAGTTGACCAACAAACTTTGATGCAAGCTGCATGGCTTAGTTCGCTGACAGATGATACACCAGAAGGGAAATCTATCTTATCATTGGCATGTGATTTAGGGGTAACTACAACGGATGAACAACAACTGATTCAATATAGTGAGCATATTCCCTTTACTGCACAGACAAGGATGAGTGGATTGAACTTGCAGGATGGGACGATCATTCGAAAAGGGGCTTATGATACGATTAAACAAGATAGTCTTGCAGCAGGACAACATATTCCTACAAATTTGGAACAGTTAGTGCATCAAGTATCTGCTGTTGGGGGCACACCACTTGTTGTGTCGTTGAATCATAATATCTTGGGTGTCATCCATCTGAAAGATGTTGTAAAATCCGGTTTGAAAGAACGCTTTGAACAGTTGCGAGCAATGGGCATCAAAACAATTATGTGCACAGGGGATAATCCACTAACAGCAGCCGCTATTGCTAAAGAATCCGGCGTTGACAGTTTTATTGCAGAAAGTAAGCCAGAGGATAAAATAAAGGTGATTAAAGATGAGCAGGCACTTGGAAAAGTTGTGGCGATGACTGGGGACGGTACCAATGACGCACCAGCTTTAGCACAGGCGAATGTCGGTCTTGCTATGAATTCAGGAACGAATGCAGCAAAAGAAGCTGCAAACATGGTTGATTTAGATTCAAATCCAACTAAAATAATTGAAGTTGTAGAGATTGGAAAGCAATTATTAATGACGCGTGGTGCACTTACAACATTCAGTATTGCAAACGATGTGGCAAAATATTTCGCCATTATTCCTGCTATGTTAATGGTTGCAGTACCAGAAATGAATGCGCTCAACATTATGCAACTTCATTCGCCGACAAGTGCCATCATTTCTGCTTTAATTTTCAATGCGGTGATTATTCCGATGTTAATTCCCATTGCGATAAAAGGCGTAAAGTATAAGCCGATGAGTGCTACAAAATTATTACAGAAAAACTTGTTTGTTTATGGACTAGGTGGTATCCTTGCGCCGTTTATCGGTATAAAGGTGATCGATTTACTAGTAGGGCCACTGTTAACCATGCTTGGTCTATAGGAGGAAAATGATATGAATAGATTTTGGGACAATGTAAAGCAAGCATTAATGGTTTCTTTCGTCATGTTTGTAGTCTGTGGTTTACTTTACCCTGTGACGGTAACGGGTATCGCACAAGGGCTATTTAAGCATCAGGCGAATGGTAGTATTGTGGAAGTTGACGGAAAAGCTGTTGGTTCGGAAAAGCTTGGGCAAGCCTTTACATCAGCAGCGTTTTTTAAGGGCCGTGTTTCATCCATCAACTATAATGTTTATACACAAGAAGATATTGTACCAGATAAAAATGGTGAGATAGCTTATGGTGGCGTGAGCTCTGGAACGTTCAATTATGCTCCGTCCAATCCAGAATTAACAAAACGGATAGAGGGAGATATTCAAGCGTTTTTACAGGCGAACCCGACTATAAAAAGACAAGACATTCCTGCTGATCTTATGACGGCCTCCGGATCGGGTTTAGACCCACATATTAGTGTGCAAGCAGCGCGCATTCAAATCGATCGAATTGCCAATGCAAGCGGGCTGTCAGAGAAGGAAATCGAAAAAATTGTGGAGGCTAATACAGAAGGGCGGGCGCTCGGTCTATTTGGGGAAGAGAAAGTGAACTTCTTAATGGCGAATTTAGCTATTTTTAAACAAATGAAGGACAATGAATAAGTAGTGTAAAGTATAACTTCAATAGGGCAGATAGAGAGAATGGTATAGAGGTATTTTCTCTATCTGCTTACAATAAAAGGGTCTATATTAGCTTTGTGAATTGACAAGAATTTTAATATGGTTTTTCTCTTTCATTAACGCTTCAAAGCCTTCTGTTACAACATCATCGAGCCCAATACGCTTAGTTACAAGTTTGTCCGCTGGGAAATATCCTTTGGTCATTAACTCCATAACAGCTGGGAAGATATCTCGATAGGCAATAATACCTTTCACAGTACGCTCAGACAATACAATATTATTTGGCTGGATAGAAGCGCTTGATTCCCATATCGAAACGATGATTGTTTCACCTTCGAACGTAGTGGAGTCAATAGCTTGCTGTAAAACAACAGGAACACCAGTAACTTCAAATGCCACATCCACACCGCCATTTGTTAAGGCATGAAGACGTTCAACAGCATCTTCATCTTGCGGATTAATAACAGCTGTTGCTCCTAGTTCCATCGCTTTTGCAGCACGTTCTGCTGAAAGTTCCACCGCATAAATTTCGGAAGCTCCAGATGCCCGTAATGCTTCGATAACAAGAAGACCAATTGGCCCTGTTCCAAAAACTGCGGCTTTATCGCCAGCTTTTAATTTGCTTTGGCGAACTGCATGTAAAGCTACTGCGGCTGGTTCTACAAGAGCACCTTGTTCATAAGAAAGTCCTGCTGGCATTTTGTGTACCATGTGGTCATCTACCACAGTATATTCTGACAATCCGCCACCGCCTCCAGAAAGTCCGTGGAAACCTAGTTGTTTACAAATGTTGTACTTCCCTTTTTTACAAGCAGCACATTCGCCACAAGAGAGAATAGGTTCGACAACGACAGCATCTCCAATTTTTACTTTTGTAACACCTTCACCAACTTCAACTACCTCGCCAGAAAACTCATGGCCCATTACAATAGGCGCTATATCTTTACTGATAGAGTGTGGCTGTTCAACTGGAATAAAGATTGGTCCTGCTGCATACTCATGTAAATCGCTTCCACAAATGCCTGTCCAATGTACTTTAATTTTTACTTTACCGGGTGCAATGGAAGGCTCCTCAATGTTTTCTACACGGATATCTCTTGCTTTATACCATCTTGCTGCTTTCATCACTATCAACCTCCAATACTATTATTCATGTTTATATTAACATGTGGAAAATATGCAAATCATTAGTTGGACAAAAATTGACATAAAAAATACGAAATGTCCATTAAATTATTTCACATTTTTCACACTTTACTTTTTTCATTGCATAATAGTCGTAATTAAAGTAAGTTTGTTAAGGGTTAGCGTTGCATCGATGAAAAAAACAAGAGAATATTGTAAATGCTTATGTTAATAGTACGTAAACATCCCTAAAAGGCCGAATCATGGTACAATGGGAAAGATGTAAGGAGGAACGAATTATGTCAAAATATACTGATTATAATTTTCAGCCATTTTTGCAGGACGCAATTGCAAAGCTTGGCTTCACAGAACCAACACCAATACAAAAGGAAATTATTCCACTAATCCTGAAAGGGAAAAGTGCGATTGGACAAGCACATACGGGTACAGGGAAAACACATAGTTTCCTTATTCCAATCGTACAACGCATTCAAGTTGACAAACAAGAGGTACAAGCGGTTATTACCTCTCCAACACGCGAGTTGGCTCAACAAATTTTTGATGCGTTAAATCAATTAATAGAAGGAACAGACATTCAAGCGAAATTATTTATTGGGGGTACGGACAAA
This sequence comes from Lysinibacillus sp. C5.1, assembly GCF_016350185.1. Lineage (NCBI taxonomy): Bacteria > Bacillati > Bacillota > Bacilli > Caryophanales > Bacillaceae > Lysinibacillus > Lysinibacillus sp. C5.1. Next base: position 3,030,942 of record NZ_CP066226.1, on the reverse strand, counting down.
CAACGCTCCATTGATAAGTTAAAAACGCAACCACAAATCGTTGTTGGTACACCAGGACGTATTCGTGACCTTGTTTCAGCTCAAGCGTTATTTGTGCATACGGCACCAATGTTAGTTGTGGACGAAGCGGACTTAGCGTTCGATATGGGCTTTATCGAAGAGATTGATGGCTTTGCTTCTCAAATGCCAGAAAAGCTTGAAATGTTCGTGTTCTCTGCAACAATTCCAGAACGCTTACAGCCATTCTTAAAAAAATACATGGAAGCGCCTGTTCATGTTCATATGAACGATAAACGTCCCGTGGCAGAAGGTATTGATTTCGTCCTTGTACCTGTTCGTTCGAAATCTCGTAACAGACGTTTACAGGATGTTATTGAAGGCATTAACCCGTTTTTAGCGGTCATTTTTACCAATACACGTAAAAATGCAGAGCAAGTTGCGGGCTATTTAAACGAGCAAGGGATTCGTTGTGGACAAATTCATGGTGATTTAACGCCACGTGATCGTAAAAAAATGATGAAGCAAATTCGCGATTTAGAGTTTCAATATATCGTAGCAACAGATCTTGCAGCGCGCGGTATCGATATTCAAGGAATTTCACATGTCATTAACTATGAAATTCCAGAAGATCTAGAATTCTTTATTCACCGTGTTGGACGAACAGCACGTGCAGGCAATAAAGGAACAGCGATTACATTATTTGAGCCTTCTGACGAGGATGCATTAGCTCGTATTGAGAAAATGGGTATACCGTTTGTACAAAAGGATGTCAAAGATGGTGAATGGTCGGAACTAAAAGAGCGTCATGCACGTAAAAACCGCGTGAAGCACGAAAATGAGATTGATGCGAAAGCAAAATCTTTAGTACGTAAGCCGAAAAAAGTAAAACCAGGCTACAAACGTAATATGAAATGGGAAATGGAAAAAATTAAAAAACGCGAACGTCGCATAAAAGCTCGCGGCAAAAAATAAGGAGGCATAAATATGTTACTTGGCTCACATGTTTCAATGAGCGGCAAAGAAATGTTGCTCGGCTCTAGTAAAGAAGCTCTTTCTTATGGTGCGAACACCTTTATGATTTATACAGGTGCTCCACAAAACACGCGTCGAAAATCCATTGCAGACCTTAATATTATGAATGGTCTGTTGCACATGAAAGAGCACGGCATGACAAATATTGTTGTGCATGCTCCTTATATTATTAATATTGCAAATACAGAAAAACCAGAAACATTCCGTCTCGGTGTAGATTTCCTACAATCTGAAATTGAACGCACTGCTGCGTTGGAAGCTACACAAATAGTTTTACACCCTGGTGCTCATGTAGGTGCAGGGGCAGATGCTGGTATTGCTAAAATTATTGAAGGTTTAAATGAAGTACTATCGCAGGACTATCCCGTGCAAATTGCATTAGAAACAATGGCAGGGAAAGGAACAGAGTGTGGACGTTCTTTCGAAGAGCTTGCAAAAATTATCGATGGTGTGACACATAACGAGCGCCTTTCTGTATGCTTTGATACATGCCATACACATGATGCTGGCTATAATATTGTTGAAGATTTTGATGGGGTATTAAACGAGTTTGATAAAATAATCGGTGTAGATCGCATCAAAGTTCTTCATATAAATGACTCTAAAAACGTTCGTGGTGCAGGTAAAGACCGCCATGAAAATATCGGTTTTGGACATATCGGATTTGATGCATTAAAATACGTGGTTCATCATCCGCAATTAATGGCGGTACCGAAGATTTTAGAAACACCATTTGTTGCTCTAAATAGTGATGCGAAAACTAAAACAGCACCGTATAAATATGAAATTGATATGCTACGTAGTGGAGAATATAAGCCAGAGCTTATTAACGCTTTACGAGGAGAGTAAGAGAACCGTAGACCAACGCAATGCAAATTGTGTTTGGTCTACGTTTTTTTATGAATCGCGGGTAAACGAGGCTATATCGCGGGTATTTGAACGGCTTCCGCGGGTAAAGAGAGTTTTATCGCGGGTATTTAAACACCAATCGCGGGTAAACAGTTTAAATTCGCGGGTATCTCAATCGTGCGGTTCGGAACTATTTTGAAATTCAAACGTCTACATGTGAAATAATGGGAAAGAACATTAGGTATAGAGAATGGAAATAATTACAGATAAATTAATTATGATTGCTTTATTTATTCTCATCATTCATTCAATCGAGACACTTGCCTATGCGGTACGTTTATCAGGGGCACGTGTAAAGTTACTAGCTTCAGCTTTATCTCTGTTTAATGTAATGGTGATGGTTTCAAGGCTAGCGAATATGATGCAACAACCGTTTACGGGGAGTTTAGTGGATACAGCGCCTGCTGACAATGCGCTAGCTTTTGTAGAAAGCCAATATCGCTTTATTATAGGAGCGGCATCCTTAGGGACACTAATGGGGATATTATTACTGCCGACGTTCGTAGCCATCTTTTCACGAGGCATCATTCATTTGGCTGAGGAAAGAGGGTCGATTCCAGCTTTATTGAAGAAAGGCTTCACATTTGACTATGTAAGAAGAGGTATTAAACATATTCGCAAGCCAAGCTTGGCTTATGTAAAGGGCATTGGTTTACGAGATATTCCAGTTAAACTATTTGTGATGAACATTGTGATTACAGCAATTTATACTATTGGTGTTTTATCTTCTTTATATGCGGGTTTATTAGTCCCTGAATTAAAGGCAACAGCTGTCATGGCGTCTGGATTAATCAATGGCGTAGCAACAATTTTGTTAATTATTTTTATTGACCCTAAAATTTCTATACTTGCGGATGATGTTATCAATCAGCGGGGAAGTTATCTTGATTTAAAAAGAGCATCTGTTATGATGATGACCTCTAGATTTTTAGGAACGATTTTGGCGCAAGTATTATTTATACCTGGGGCACATTATGTAGCTTGGTTTGCAAAGCTTATTACTTAGGTGCTAAGACAGAAATAGCTGTTAAAACGAGGCATTCATCTACTGGAAGAAGTAAGAATTACAACATATCGTAAGCTTAATCCTATAATATAGTTTAGATTTTAAGGCACATTTTCTACAAGGAAATGTGTCTTTTTTTATGTCTTCACTGTAAATCACTTTGCATTTTGTAATTTATAAATAACTAAATGCAATTTATATGTTGCAAAAAGCAATATGATTTCATATACTAATAGTAATAAAACAAATGGAGGGAAATTATGTATAAGAAACAAAAAAAGCAAGTAGATGAACGTGTTAAAAATTTACAAAATAAAATATACAAAGAGATGTATGTGCTGATTATGATTGTCTGTTCCATTTCTATTGTAATAAAGTTCTTTAAAATGGGCGTGTCCTTGGACAATGTATTAACAGAGTGGTTGATTATATGTGTGTCATCTGTTTATTATTATGTTAGGACGGCTTATCTAGGTATCTTAACAGATGAAGTAGAGGTTCATGATAGTAACAGTAAAATAAAATTACAGACGAAAAATATCATTTATGGAGTGGCTACTGGTTTGGTACTGGCGATTTTTTTTGGTCTTAATAGTGCCTTTAACTATGCAGATAGCACACAACAAGCATATAAATATTTCTTCATGGTTTTCTTAGTATCGCTAATTATCTATGTACCATTTTTTGCAGGATTTTTAGGCTTATCATATATGGCTGCAAAAAAGAAAAGTGACCAAGTCGTACAAAAAAATCTAGAAGATTAACAGTGGTGATAAGCATGAAAAACATCCGTTTAAAAATGGCTCGAATAGAGCATGATTTGTCACAGGAAGATTTAGCTCAAAAAGTAGGGGTTACCCGCCAAACAATCGGTTTAATTGAAGTTGGGAAATATAATCCGACGTTAAACTTATGTATTGCGATTTGTAAAACGTTAAATAAAACGTTGGATGAATTATTTTGGGAAGAGTAAGACAATAAAAACCGCCATATAGCCCTTCGCTAAATGGCGGTTTTTCGCTTAACTTTAGAAAATAAATTCAATAGGTTTCAGTTAACACGCCTTCACGCAGTCTATAAACTTGATCGCATAAAGACTCAATATCATTTTTATTATGGGATGTTAATAAAATAGTTGCTCCTCGCTGTTTTTCAGCGTTAATAATGTCATAGACATTTTGTACAGAATCTTCATCCAAACCATTCATGGGTTCATCTAGTAAAATCAATTCAGGTGTTTCCATAATGCTTTGAGCAATGGCTAGTTTTTGTTTCATCCCAAGAGAGTATGCTTTAACAGGGCGTTTATCTTCGGGGTCTAAACCTACTTTTGCTATCGCAGCTTTTATATTCTGGTCAGTAATTTGATTGCGAATCGCTGCTAAAAATTTTAAGTTGGAGAATCCTGAGTAGTGCTCTAAAAAACCAGGTTTTTCAAGGATAACACTTGCACTTTTAGGAAACGAAATATCATGATGTAACACATCTCCGAATAATTTTACTGTTCCAGCACTGGGCTTCACTAAGCCGCAGATTACCCGAAATAACATCGATTTCCCTGAACCGTTGTGCCCCACAAAACCATAAATGTTGCCCCGCTCTAGCTGAAAACTAATATTTTGTAGCACCGTGCGTTTTTTGATCACCTTGGAAACGTTTGAAACTTCAATCGACATCTAGCAACCCTCCCTAATAATAATCATTTTTTAAGCCGATTCGAACAATAAATAAACACATAAGACAAATAAATAGCCCTTCAATCACTAGAATGACAGCGAACATGTTTGCGTCGAAATTTCCCATTAGCCCATAATAGAACGGAATAGAAGGAGCTGATCGTTTAATACCTGCAAAAAATAGGACGATCAGTAAAACCGTCGCTATTTTCGCTGAAAATAATAATTCAACTATTTTCCATAGCAAGGCATGACAGTACATATTAATGAGTAGAAAGAATGCCTGTAGAACAATCAAGATATCAAATTGTAGCGTCACGTGAGCTTTTAAAAAAAGGAAAAAGCACATGATATAAGTGATTGCGACATAGCACGCCGTGAATATAAGTAGGATTAGCAGCCGATTAAGCCAAAACCAACCTTTTGTTGGATAGCGTAATAGCATATTGTAGGAAAAAGAAGTGGAGCGAGGCTTCCAAACAATTTGAATTAATAGCACATACCCAAACCATAACAAAGTCCAATACATCCAAGTAAGTTCCTCCACTTTACCTAAAAGGGCAGTATATGATTGGTACAATGTCAGTCCATCAAAAAGAGATGTCATATGGAGTAGCAATAAAGTAGTACATAATGGATAGACAATACAAATACAACTAATTTTAAGGGCATCTTCTCGCAGTAGTTTCCACTCTAACGAAAATGTTGTCATGAATCATCATCTCGCACGTAAAAGTCTAGTTTATTGACTAAGTAATGAACGGCATTGATTAATAATATCGTAACAGCCACTAATATAAAGAATGAACTAATAGGTGACGTATATTCACTTTTATGAAAGGCAATAAACACAAAGTGCTTTATATATCGATCCAACATGCCAAGAATCATAACTATAATTGCACTAATGAAGTTATTTTTGAAAAGTTGTTGGAACACGATATAAAGCAACCCGAAAATAGCCGTAACACAATAAAACATATAGATAAAGTAAAGTAATGAACCGTTTTCTTTAGGCTCAGGCACATATAATAATAGGGCACTGTAATTTGTGAGATACGGTGAAAAAAGCGACTTCGCTAGCGATGTGCTCAACAAACTACTTCCAAAAACAATTACTGTAAAAAAAGCAGTCACGATAAACACAAAGCAAATTTTATACGTGGCATATTGCTCTCGGTGACGATATCTTCTAAGTAATAGCCAATCATTGTCTTTAGATGAAAAAGGCGCTAATAATAATAAAAAAACAGGAATATAGAAGTGCTCATAACGAGAGGCTACTATAAAGTCTTTCACCGTATGCCATCTATTTGCCACTGAAGTGATAGGTAATACCTCAAATAGATGTAGCATGAACATAAAACATCCCACAATCCAAAAGAGCAATTTTTTCAAGCGAATATCCTGTAGGCAATAGGTCAAGTATTTATAAAACATCTTCATATTTCCTCATGCCAATAAAGTAGATGACAAATGTAAGTGAAATTTGCATCAGAAATTCGACAACCATAATGGAAATGGAGTTGTCTCCATGTATACCATCTGGGGCTAAAAAGAAAAAGGGAACCCATTTCGGGCTATTGGTAGCTAAAAACCAAATGCTTGTATAAATAATTTGCGGCATAAAAATCATTAAATAATAATTTTTAATAAACATGGAAAGCGCTAGCCCCATACAAACATACGCACTAGCAAACAATCCACCGATAGTATAAAATACAGCAGCATATAAATAAGGAGATATACTGAGTAAATCCGAAAAAAGAGGTTGGATATCTCCTTTAAAAACACTTATCGCATTATCAGGTATCGCCAATGTCCCTTCAACAAACCCTATATAAATATTAGCATAGGCTGTATAATCCCAATGATTCGTAAATAGATTAACAAGCACTACACCTAAACATAGTGGCACTACGAACATAAAAAAGGCAGTGAAAAAAGTAGTAGCAAACTTTGCAATGTAATATTTCCGTCTATCCATGCGCATAAAAATAAAATGTTGATAGCCGCTTTTTCTTTCACGATAAATTGAATCTACAAGTGCAATAGAAATCAACAACGGAAATAGTAAATAATACAATTCAGATGCGAAATTATTCGTAAAACCGAGCCATTGTTTATGCGGAGAAATGAAAATAAGAACATCCTTCACTATTTCTTCTTCATAGTATTGGCTATAAATCCGTTCAGTTAATTGATACTCATCGTTATGTTCTTTCACACCTATTATGACAGCAATCACCACAAGCAGTATTAAGGCACAAATGCTAAGATAAAAGTTTTTATTGTTAAATAGTTTTTTATATTCGATAAGCATTGATATCCTCCTACTCAAAAACAGGGTTGTCCCTATCTTGAATAAGACAACCCTTTCTAAAAATTGATAAAAGAATGACAATGAACGTTGTTATATCAATATTTGACGTGCTCTATTTCATCTTGTGTCTGGATAAAATCTTCCTGAGATTTCTACACTCACCAATTTTCTTTGGTCATTTTCTGCTACTAGTGTTACATCACCACCAACAGCACTTTGATCTACAATGAAGAAACGTGTATCATTATCAGTTACATCTTTAGCAGTATTAGAAACCTTTTTCCCTTTAGCATCCACAATCCACATAGTTGCTCTGTAATCTTGACCAACTATAGAGTTTTCAACTTTTGAGTTACTATTATTGTCTTTAGTCCCTGTTGCTAAATAGATATTTCTCGATAAACTCGGCAGTTCCTTCGCATAGGTGATAGCACTCGTTCCTGCACTTGCAACACCTGCACTCACCAATAATCCTAAGGCACAAATTGTTGTTGCTAGTCTTTTCTTCATGAAAATCCAACTCCTTTTTGTATTTTGCTGAAAATTAACTACAAGCAACACAACAATCAACAAGCATAGAGAAAGAGTATTTCATTCTCTAATTATCAATTATTATAAAATTCTAAAATTTTAAATTTCAATAATTTATCTAAAAAGTTCAAAAAAATTTAAAAATATAGGTATATTTTGGTGGATTATTACATAGGAAAGCCCGAAAGTCTAAATTGACTTTCGGGCAATACTCTATTATTTAGTAAAAAGGGCAATAAGCTGGCGAGAACGTTTTCGTCCGAGTACTGCTTCCACTTCACTGAGTACATCTTTTGGAATACCTAAAAAGAGCCAAGAAAAAGAGAATTGCTCTAGATAAGGTCGAAGCTTTTTCACTTCAGAAGTGGTAATGTCAAAACCTTCGGCACGGGCAATCGCTACAACTTCTTTATCACTACTTTGAGATAATTGTTGCAAAAATTGAATACTCACAAACAATCCCTCCTTTTAAGTTTTGTTTTCTTTACAAATACTAAACTTTCATTTATACTTACAATTTGTAAATCGTAATGATTTTGAATTAGAAAGAAGCGATCATGCATGAAACAAGCATTAATTGACATTAAAAATGTGTCATTTCAATATGACTATACACAAGTATTAAAAAACATCTCATTTCGTGTGGAAGAAGGAGATTTTTTGGCGCTCCTAGGTCCGAATGGCTCTGGGAAATCGACATTACTGAAAATAATTTTAGGTTTATTAAAACCGATGTCTGGTGAAATCACATTATTTGGAGAGCCAAGTGCAACGTTTAAACATCGTGAATGGATTGGCTATGTTTCTCAAAAATCCAATGCCTTCAACTCTGGTTTTCCTGCAACGGTTCAAGAAGTAGTTATTAGTGGATTATCAAAAAAATTAGGGCTCTTTAAGCGTCCTTCGAAGGATGCCAAAAGCAAAGTATACGAGGCATTAAAAGCCGTAGGGATGGACGCCTTTATGAAACGAAATATTGGCGAGTTATCTGGTGGACAACAACAGCGCGTATTTATTGCACGTGCTTTAGTCAGTGAGCCACGATTACTAATTTTAGATGAACCAACAGTCGGCATTGATCACGAGAATGTGCAGTCCTTTTATGATATGCTGGCGAAATTGAATAGGGAACAAGGAATTACGATGATTCTTGTGACACATGATGTTGATACGGTATCAAACCGCATTAGCCATGTTGCTTGCCTTAATCAAACAATTCATTTCCACGGCTACAAAAACGAATTTGATTCGATTTCTCAGGATGCGCTAGACGCTTGGTATGGCCATTCGGTGAGAAAGATTCACTAAAAGGAGAAGGCACAATGATTGAAGCAATTTTTCACTATGAGTTTTTACAAAATGCCTTTTTCTCTGGCTTATTAATTGGCATCATCGCACCACTATTAGGTGTATTTATCGTAGTTCGTAGGCTATCACTGATTGCTGATGCATTATCCCATGTTACACTTGCGGGGATTGCTGGTAGCTTATATGTAAGTCAGTCTGTTGCTGCATTAGCAATGCTCAACCCAATTTACTTAGGCATACTTGCTTCTGTGAGTGGCTCGATATTAATTGAGCGCTTACGCCGTTTATATAAGCATTATGAAGAACTTGCCATTCCGATTATTATGTCTGGTGGAATTGGCATTAGCGCAATTTTTATTTCACTTGCCAGTGGCTTTAGCACCGATTTAATGAGCTATTTATTTGGTTCTGTTTCGGCTGTGTCGAGGCAGGATTTATGGGTCGTTATTGGGATTGCGATTGTAGTTATTGTGTTTTTATATTTCTTCTTTAAAGAATTATTTGTGCTATCGTTTGATGAGGAATATGCCAAAGCAAGTGGTTTGCCAGCTCGCTGGGTTCACCTGTTGTTTATGATTGTGACAGCACTTGTAATTGCTGCTAGTATGCGCATCGTAGGTATTTTACTTGTTTCATCTTTAATGACTTTGCCAGTGGCTGCCGCCATGCGTCTGGCTAAAGGTTTTAAACAAACGATACTCTATGCAATTGTATTTGGCGAGGTAGCAGTGTTCATAGGATTAGTAAGTGCATTTTACTTAGATTTAGCGCCAGGTGGTACGATTGTCGTTACGTCTATTCTTATTTTATTGCTAGTTATTATCGTGAAGAAAATGATGTTAAAGGTATCTGTAAAACAAGGGGAGGAAGCACAGTGAATATTTCAAGAGCGTGGGAAATTTTAAAAGAAAACGGCTATAAAAAAACAGATAAACGTGAGTTAATTTTAAATATGTTTGCGGAAACGGATAAATATTTAACCGCTCGAGATTTATTAGATGTGCTGAAAAAAGATTTTCCAGGTATGAGCTTCGATACAATTTATCGTAATCTTTCAACGTTTGTAAAGCTTGGCATTTTAGAAGAGACTGAGTTGTCTGGTGAACGAAATTTTCGTATGCATTGTGAATCTGAACATCATCACCATCATTTCATTTGTATGGATTGTGGCAATGTAAAAGAGCTGAATGTTTGCCCGATGGAAATGTTAGGTGAAAAGCTTCCAGACTATGAAATTGAAAATCATAAATTTGAAATTTACGGAAAATGCCCAGAATGTAAACATGAAACCCTGTCAAATTAGTTTTGACAGGGTTTTTACTTATATCAAAGGAGTATGTTTAGAAGGAAAGGGTATACTCCATTCTCAGTGAAAGAAGGCTACTATGCTCTTACTACACGAATAGCATCTATTTTTTTGCAATCGATAATAAGTGGTGATGTTGAACCAGCTTCTAGGAAATAAGCACAGCAATTTCTACAATTGAAGCTCACAAAAGTTAAACCAAGGAAACTAAGACCGCCTGCTAAGAAAACATCAACTACAGCTCCAACTTCTAATTTTCTTAATTGCTCACAGATGCAGCTTCTGCAGTTGTTCACTGCTTTGTGGCATTTCTCTTCTTTACATTCATGTTCTTTTTTGTGGCTACATTTGCAAGGTTTATGGCATTTACAAGGAGCCCAGTTCATATGCGTAACATAACGTCTATCTTCCATTCATATTACCTCCTTTCTCCATCACTTAATGTAAAGCTATTGCCTTACACTAATAATCTATGTTTTGTTGAAGAATGGAGGATGGTAATATGTCCGATAAACAAAGAAAAAACTATTTTTTTCTTTTAATAAATGTTGTTAAAGTTTATTTTATATGGCAAAGGTGTGATTGTACCGATATGGTTGTCATAGAGATAGAAGTCTATCGGTGGGGTAATAGGAAAGAATGTTATGTTTAAAGAGCAGAATATGCATTTAAAAAAAAGAAACGACGAATGTTGTTATTTTTACAAGCATTCGTCGTTGTTTCATTATTGGTGTTTTTGTTGGAATGCTACCATGAAATCGCGAAGTGCTTCGCAAGTTTCTAATGGCACAGCATTATATGTTGATGCACGGCAACCACCTACTGAGCGGTGACCATTTAAACCGATAAATCCAGCTGCTTTTGCTTCAGCTAGGAATTGTTTTTCAAGTTCTTCATCAGCGACGCGGAACGTGATGTTCATTAATGAACGGCTTTCTGGCGTTGCGTGACCTTTATAAAAGCCATTGCTGTTATCGATCGCATCGTAAATTACTTGTGCTTTTGCTTCATTAAGTTTAGCAACAGCTTCGACGCCACCTTTAGCTTCCACCCATTTTAATACTTCACCTAACATGTAGATACCGAATGTTGGTGGTGTATTATATAATGAGTTACCATCCGCATGTGTTGTATATTTAAGCATTGTTGGAATTTCTTTATTTGCTTTTTCTAGTAAATCCTTGCGAATAATAACGACTGTTACACCAGAAGGACCAAGGTTTTTTTGCGCACCTGCATAAATGATACCAAATTTACTTACGTCTACAGGTTTAGATAGGATGTCACTTGACATATCTGCTACTAAAGGAACATGACCTGTTTCAGGGAATTCTTTCCATTGAGTACCATAAATTGTATTGTTAGAAGTAATGTGCACGTATGCATCGTCTTCATTAAATTGAATATCTGATAATGCTGGGATATTACGATATTTATTTTCCTTTGTGCTTGCTGCTTCAACAGGTGTACCGAATAATTTAGCTTCTTTGAATGCTTTTTCTGACCATGAACCAGATAATACATAGCTTGCTTTTTTATCGGCTTGGAGGAAGTTCATCGGTACCATTGTGAATTGAAGGCTTGCCCCACCTTGTAAGAATAGTACTTCATAGTTTTCTGGAATAGCATAAAGTTTTTTTAATAGAGCAATTGCTTCGTTATGTACTTCGTCGAAAATTGCACTACGGTGACTCATTTCCATAATAGACATACCTGAATTACGGAAGTTTACTAATTGTTGTTGAGCGTTTTCTAATACTTCTAGGGGTAGTGCAGAAGGACCTGCGTTAAAATTGTATGCTCGTTGTGTCAAAATGGTACACTCCTTGTTTTGTTTAATAAAAGCACCTTTATTGGATTATAACTTAATTTTCAAGAGAAAAAACAAAATTCTCAATTTTTTATTTATGTACGATGAAAACGAGCATTTTAGTGTCAGGCACGCACACAATTGGCACACAATTTGTTTTATGTATTGCATATTGATGAAAAACTACATAGATAAAAAATTTTCGGTATACTGAAAGGTAAGAAATAGTGAAAGGGGTGTATGTATGTTTACAATAGAACAAGCAAGTCTGATTGTTGTGGATGTCCAAGGCAAATTGGCAACGATTGTAGAGGATAGTGAAACAGTCATTCAAAATGTAGCAAAACTAGTACAAGCGATGGAGGCTTTGGATGTACCTGTGTTATGGCTTGAACAAAATCCAAGTCGTTTAGGTGGAACTGCCTTAGAAATAGCGCAGCATCTTCAGGGGGCCCCGATTGCCAAAATGGCTTTTAGTGCTTGTCAGGAGCAAGCCTTTATCGATGCAGTTAAAGCAAGTGGTCGTACCCAATTTATCGTGACAGGTATTGAAGCGCATATTTGCGTTTATCAAACAGCAAGACAACTGAAAGAACAAGGCTTTGAGGTGGAAGTAGTTGTGGATGCGGTGTCCTCTCGTACAAAAGCCAATAAGGAAATAGGGCTAGATAAAATGAAAGCACTAGGTATATTGCCAACGAGCACAGAAATGATTTTATATGAGCTTTTACAAGGTGCGAATCATCCATATTTTAAAACAGTGTTACGACTCGTTAAATAACGATTTACTTGCCAGCAACCTTTAAAAGTAAATGCATAGCAGACAAAGGCGATAGCAAAAAAAGTGACGGGGACATAAGAGAAAAAGTGTTAAATTGAACCTAATCAATCTAACACTTTTTTGCTATGCCGTTGTTGTCCGCTACGACGGTGCTTTCCGCTCAGCACAGTAAGCCGCAATCCTCGCTAATCGCGGTCTGCCCGCGGCTAACATTATGTGCTGTTCTGAGCTGGAGTCACCGCCTTCGCTACCAACAACTAGTGAACACTTCTAATTTTTTTATTGCAAAAGCAAGAATAGCTAAGGTCTCCATATAGCAAAAATTTACGGACAGCTTTCCTCTGTTCCTTAAATTTTTTTAGTTTTGTCCCAGCCACCTTTTCTCTTTTGTGTCAGCACTTTTTATGCAGGCATTTCCGTTGGAGTTGGTTTTGCATAACCATTTTTGTATGTTTCATCAATTGTTTGGCGGATTTCTTTTAGAGTCATGCCATCTTTATGCATTTTTGCGGATTGTAGTGCGATTTCCAAACAAACAGCGCAACGTGTGCCATGATCATCCCATACAATTGTTCCGTCTTGCTTTTTTTCTTGAATAAAGCAGTTTAAATTACTTTTATGTCCAACAGATTCTCCACAGCCACAGTAGCATGGCATCCATTCTAAAATTTCGGTTGATTGTCCAGCTATTTGGTAGACTAAGCGAATATTTTCAGATTGGCTATCTAAAAATGTTGGCAGGACATCAGCACTTGCTGTCTCTTCCTGAATATCTCCTGTTACATGAGCATGTCCATCATGTGAAGCTTCATTTTGAGTATCTTTTGGCTGTTCTTCCGTCGCTTGTTTGTCAGTTCCGCAAGCACTTAAAACGAGCAATAACAACGTAAAAATGGATATTAATTTTTTCAAAAAAACGCCTCCTACATGTTTACAATATTTCCATTATAACATTGGTCACGTCAATATTTATAGCTAGCGTAGTCACAAATCAGTGAAAAATATCTAATCCGCGTGTTTTGTTCATTAAAAGTTCCATTTTTTCGCCTAGCAATTTTTTTAAGAACAAGCCAAACAACAGAAAAACTAACCAGAAGCTTAGTAAGAATGTAAGATCTAGCCATATTTTGGACCAAATGATGCCACCAACTGCTTCACGCATCATGCCGATTGCATAAGTAAACGGTAAAAATGGATTAATTACTTGGAAAAACGTTGGTAACAATTCAACGGGGTAAGTACCGCCAGAACCAGCAATTTGTAAAACCAACATCACAATGGCTAGTGCTTTACCTACATTTCCAAATACAGATACTAGCGTGTAGACCACTGTAATAAAAACAAAGCTAATGATTAAACCAAAAAGAATAAAGGAAAGAGGCGCACGAATGGAGATGTCTAACAGTAAAATATCACCAATTGTAATAATCAATGTTTGTATAATGGAGATAGTTGCAAAAGTCATTAATCGCCCAAAATATATTTCACGAATGCTATATTGTGGGTTGTCGTGAATATTCACTGCAAGCAGAGAAATCAGCAACAAACAACCGACCCAAATAGATAAAACGGTATAAAATGGTGTCATGGCTGTTCCGTAATTTGCAATTGGAAATATTCTATGTTCTGCTAGTTTGACGGGTTCTTCAAAAAAATCTCGCTCTGCTTCGACATCATTTTTTAATAATTGAACGATTTCAGAGATATCGGTTTCGTTTTCTAATGTCCGTAGCTTATTAGCAAGGTCGATAATCTTTTTACTTAGTGTAGGGAAGTCAGATTGAATGGTAGCTATAGCCTTATTGGCCGTTACTAACGTATTTTTGGCATTGCTTAATCGTTGTTTTGCCTGTGGAATGGAGCTTTGCACTTTCGTTAGCATAGTTGATGCATTTGTTAATGTATCCTTTGCAGCATTCAAGGTTGTATGAATTTGTGGTTCCAGTTTATCTGAATAGTAACTAAGAAACTGATTTAAATGATTTGCAGCATCTTGAGCCGTTTGTTGGACTGCGGCAATATCTTTTTTTATTGTTTGCTCGTCTATATTATTGAATTGTTGTACTTTATTTGAGACATCCGTTACTACAGAATTTAGTTGACGTAATGTAGAGAGCACACTAATCATAGAGTCGCTAACAATAGGATTTGCTTGTAACTTTCCTTGTATGGACTCCAATTGCTGAATAATACCTTTATTATCTAATAGAGCGATAACATCATTCGATCGCTCCTGTTGAAGCGATGAAATCACCGTTTGGAGAGAGTTTTCCAGTTGTTTACGAGAGGAGGCATCTGCCTGTGTTAACTTCTGTAAAGCTTCCAACGTTTGGATACTATTATTTACTTTATCTTGTGAAGATGTTAACTGCTTTTGCAGTTCGTCTTTAGATTTTGCTAAGGTAGCTGTATCTGTCTGGATAGTTTGCAATTGCTCTAAAAGCTGTGAGAATCGTTGAGCGATTGTTTGTACGCTTTCTAAATCTGCTTTTACAATGGGGGAAAGCTGAGTGAACAGCGTATCTGCCTCGTTTATCAGCTGTAAACCATTTTGGATAGTTGTTAGACCGCTAGTTGTCATTTTTTCTATCTCGGGTATTTCACTGATAGTGGTGTCCAATAATTTTTCAGCATCTTTTCCACCTTTTGCAGTTTGAGCTAAAAATGATTCAATATCAGGAAGATGTTGTTCAATTGTGAAAATATAATGTTCAAATTTTTTGAAGTCTGGAATCTCGTGTTCGATTTCAATGCCAATGGTATTGAACATAGAAAAAAGTGTGCCATTGACTGTTGAGATAAATTCACTCGAAACTTGTTGGGTAATAACACCGGCGCCTTTACCTGTAATTTTGGGAGCAATAGGATTAATTTTTTCATTTACATAATAATCAATATGTGCTTTTGTAGGTTGATCGGTCAAAATGGATGTAAGCTTTTCTGAAAAATCGTTAGGAACGATAAGTACTGCAAAATAATCACCAATGTTTAATGAATCGAGCGCTTCTTTCCTTGGGAGAAAGTACCATGAAAAGCTATTGTTTGCTTGTAAATTGCTCATTAATTCCTTTCCAATGTTTAAATTTTCACCTTTAATTGTAGTGCCATCATCTTCATTGACAACAGCAATTTTCATATTTGCCGTGTGCGCGTATGGATCCATCGAAGCATAGATATTCAACCATGCATACAAAGAAGGTAAAAAAATGAGCCCACCAACAATGACAGCAACTACCCAGTTTGATACTATATTTAAGATATCACTTTTATAAATTCGAAAAACATGTTGGAAAGTAGGTTTCATAGTAAATTTCACTCCAAATTCATTTTGCGCATTATAGTAAGTAGGTTTCCATAAATACATTAAATTATGTTTGAATTGTGCGAAAACTTACTATGAAAGACGAATTAGTTTACTAGCTTCTAAAAACACTTTATAATCAATTCCAAATACACTAAAAGTAGGACATTTTTTATGTGAAATCGGAGGAGTTTAATTGAAAAAGCTACTAATTATTGGTTCGGTTATTGTTGTATTATTTGCAGCGATTATTGTACTTACAAATGTATCAAACAAAAACAAACTGGCGAGTGCGAATAATCCATACGGAGACAAAAATCTAAAACAAGAAACAATTGACCAATTAGATGATGAAAATTACCAAAATATTATGTTGCCTGATGAGCTAGAAAAGAAGATTAAAGCTGGGGAAGATGTCAATGCGTATTTCTTTAGTCCAGTTTGTGTACACTGTCAAGCATTCACACCCGTATTAATGCCGGTTGCAGATGATTTAGGCGTAAATATTGCACAATTAAACGTATATGAATATGGAGATTTATGGGATAAGTATAATCTCGAAGCAACGCCAACTTTTATTCGTTTTGAAGATGGCAAAGAAACTGCACGTTTTGTAGGGGCATTAGCTGAAGAAGATTTACGAGCTTTCTTAGATAAAGAAGTATTAAAAAAATAACGCACAGAAGAGACTGAACCAATGGGACAGTCTCTTTTTTATTCAAATAGATAGCAAACGAAATGGAGAGTGCTTTATAGAGTGAAGTATGTATAATATATACTATATAGAATGAGGTGTATGAAAACTGGAGGAAGAATGGATGACAATGGAAGAATACTTTTATAATGGAGAGCTGATGAAATGTTATAAGGCTGCTATGCAAATTGCAGATGGGCCTGATAAGGAGTTAGCTACTAAATATATTACTTTGTTGGATGAGTACGATGTTGCTACATTGCCGAAGCCAACACTTTTCTTGGAAACTCAGCATAGTGAACGAGCGAATGAAAGTTATCCTGAATCAGATGATGTTTTAGCAATACGTGCTATAAAAGATGAAGCGGCATTTGCGAAGCGAGTAAAAGCGCTAGAGGACATGGCTAAATCAGGTTCAGCTAATGAAAAGGCACAATCATTTTTTACACAGGGCGAGCTGTTTTTATTTGCCCATCATTACAATGAGAGTGTCCATTGCTTCAAGCAGGCAGTAAAAGCAAATCCTAATAAGGCTTTGTATTGGGGCATAACAGGTCAGACGATTTATCGTTTTGGTTGGATGCCTTTTGATGCACTTGCTTATTTAGAGCAAGCCATTGACTTAGATCCGACAAATGCTCGCTGGAAGTGGAATAAAGCCCTTGTGTTAATTCAGCTTGCAAAAGATTTACAGATGGCACCGTTTATAGCGAATGCAGCGATTATATTAGAGGAAGCCATTGCTTCTTGTGGCGAGCATCAGCGATCTCTAAAAGATGCAATCCAAAATACCATTGATAATATGGATAGTTATGTATTTTCATAAAATGAACATGTTAAGACTGAAGATAAACTCGTTAATTACGAGGATATTTTCAGTCTTCTTCCTTTTTTCAACAGTTGAAACATTTTATCCATTTTTCTTTGATTGAATTTTAGGTATATCATGGTAATCTATTAGTAGAATCATCTCAAAATTATTTATACATAATGAATTATTATAAAGTAGCGGTTATCAGCCAAGTGAAAGTAGGGATCATCGTGTGGGAATTAAATAAACATTTTTCTTTATTTAGGAAAGGGATACTATTCATATTATTCTCTAGCGTATTATTGATGATCATTGGTTATTGGAGTGATGAATTTTACGGGATTTTTGGAAAGAGTAATTATGTTTCGATTCATTTGCTAATAGAAATTTTGATCATTGTTGTGACGATGACGATTGCCATCCAATCATGGTTAACAACACCTTATATTCTATCTAATAGAACTCTATACATAGGTGCATTATTTTTAACGTATAGCTTAATTGAAATTGCACATGCACTTTCTTATAAGGGGATGCCGCATTTTATTATGGAGAGCACCCCCTATGCTGCAACATGGTTTTATATTATTGGAAGGTTAGTGTTATCATGTGGTATCTTGCTCATATTTTTTATTAAGGAAAAAGCCATTCTTAATAAAACGTATCGATGGTTCATTTATAGTACGCCATTTGTTATTACTGTTGGATTATTCATACTTATATATGTACCGACTACCCCTATTCTGCCACCGCTTGTTATTGAAGGAGTCGGTCCAACACCGTTAAAAATTTCGTTGCAGTATGTCGCAATGGCATGCCATTTTCTCATCATGTACTTATTACTAAAAAAATTTAAGGTAGCACCCAATATTATATTCTTGTTGTTAGGTAGTGCAAGTTATTTAATCATTAGTGATTTACTTTTTACTACATATCGTGACGTTTACGATATTAAAAATTTTATTGGACATATTTTTCAATTGTGTTCTTTTTATTTTCTTTTTAAAGCCATTTACTTTTCATCAATTGAAAAACCGTTTCAGGATTTAATAGAAATGCAGAAACATTTAGAGAAATCTAGAGAGAAGATGCATTATATGGCTTATCATAACGAGGTGACAAGCCTACCAAATGAACGGTTTTTAATGGAGACATTACATAAGAACTTATATAAATCGAATGTTAAGAAGGCTATTTTAGCTATTGAGATTGAACGCATTTCAGCTATTAAAGCGTCACTAGGTAGTTCATATGCAGATAAATTAATTAGTCAAGTTGCACAGCGGCTAAAGGATATTATACCGGAGCAGTATTTACTAAGTATGCTTCGAGAAGATTATTTTATCGTATTTATTGATGATGCAAATCATACACAACGAATCATGGAGCTTTGTAAACAGTTGCAAATGGCCATGGCGAAATCCTTCCAAATACAACATATTTCTTTAAATGGGCATTTGAATATTGGCATATCTTTATTCCCGACGGATGCCTACAAAGAAGAAGAGCTTGTCAGGTATGCTGTGTATGCGATGCAGGAGGCGAGAAAAGTACCTTCACGCATCGTATTTTATGAAACTTCCATGTCTAGCGATATTACAGAGAAAATTATTTTAGAAAATGATTTACGTCATGCTTTGGATAATCATGAGTTGTTTGTGGAATATCAACCGCAAATAGATTTGCAGACAGGGCAAATTTTATCGGTTGAAGCACTAGTTCGTTGGCAGCATCCAAGTAAGGGCATGATTTCACCAGGTTTGTTTATTCCGATTGCCGAAGAGTCAGGTATCATCATTCCGATTGGACAATGGGTATTAGAAACGGCGTGTAGGCAAGTGAAGCAGTGGGAACAAGCCGGCTTACCACCTATCAAAGTAGCGGTAAATCTTTCTTTAGGCCAATTATTTCAGCAAGATTTAGTGGAGATGATTCAATCTGTACTTGAAGATACTGATTTAGACCCAAAATACTTACAATTAGAAATAACGGAAAGTATGACCATTAATATCGATCATATCACGATGATTTTACATCAATTAAAAACGCTCGGTGTGACAATTGCTGTTGATGATTTTGGTACTGGTTACTCATCGTTATCCTATTTAAAAGATTTTCCAATCGATTGCTTGAAAATTGATCGCTCTTTTGTCCAAAAAATTCAAAGCGACCCTACTGATAAAGCATTAGTTGATATGATATTATCGATGGCTAAACATTTACGTTTGAAAGTAGTGGCAGAAGGAATTGAGGAAGTAGCACAGCTCAATTATTTAATGGCAGGGCATTGTGAAACAGTACAAGGGTTTTTATTTAGTAAGCCATTGCATCCGACATACTTACAAGATAACTATCAGGCACTTCAAGATAATGCACAAACTATTTTAGAAGCGTTACACGCTCAATGCTGAAACTTTAAAACACCCTTGTTTCGAAAGGAAACAAGGGTGTTTTTGTATGAATCACTTATTTTTGGATAGTATTAAAATGAAAACGATTTCATCTATTTAAAATATTCTAAAAATATTAACAATTTAAAAAGTTTTGTATAGGATTGCACTTGACGACGTTGACTTTAGTTGGATGAAGTAATATAATTTTCAAAATATAACAAGATTAATTATTTAGAATAGTATTACAATAATAATTTTTTTGTTGAGAATAATGGAAAAAAACTAAATGACATGTAGATAGAAGATAGGAGTTTAGACAATGGATATTATGCAAAAGGCAAAAGAGATGCACAAAGAAGCACAAGGGAAAATGGAGATTGTAGCAAAGGTACCTGTGCAGGATACATATGATTTAAGTTTAGCTTATTCACCTGGCGTTGCGCAGCCTTGTATTGAAATCGAAAACAATCCGCAAGCAGTGTATGATTATACAATTAAAGGAAATCTAGTTGGCATTGTGACAGATGGGACAGCCGTTCTAGGGTTAGGTGACATCGGCCCAGAAGCGGCATTACCGGTGATGGAGGGAAAGGCGATTTTGCTAAAACGTTTTGCCAATGTGGATGCATTTCCTATTTGTCTCGCAACAAAAGATGTGGATGAAATCGTACGCACTGTTAAGGCGATTGCTCCAACATTTGGTGGTATTAATTTAGAGGATATTTCTGCTCCGCGTTGTTTTGAAATCGAAGATCGCCTTCGACAGGAGTGTAATATACCCGTGTTCCATGATGACCAGCATGGTACGGCGATTGTTGTTGGGGCTGGCTTAATGAATGCGATTAAAATTGTCAACAAGGAACCAAAAGATATGAAGGTAGTGATAAACGGTGCCGGGGCGGCTGGCATTGCAATATTGCGCTTATTACTTCAAATGGGTTATAGAAATGTTGTGATGTGTGATACAAAGGGGATTATTTATGACGGGCGTAAGGAAGGGATGAATAGCATCAAAGACCAGATTGCAAAAATTTCAAACCCATTCAAATTAGTTGGGACATTAGAAGACGCGATTGCTGGTAGTGATGTTTTTGTCGGTGTATCTGTTGCCAATTTATTAACGAAAGAGCATATCGAATCAATGAACGAAAATCCTATAGTATTTGCGCTAGCTAATCCTAATCCAGAAATCACGTATGATAATGCTCGTGCATGGGGTGTACGTGTTATGGGTACTGGCCGTTCAGATTATCCGAATCAAGTAAATAATATGCTTGCTTTCCCTGGTATTTTTAGGGGGGCATTAGATGTCCGCGCTACAGATATAAATGAGGCGATGAAACTGGCAGCGGTAGAAGCCATTGCTTCGTTAGTATCAGCAGAAGACTTATCAGAAGAATTTATTATTCCAAAGTCGATGGATGAGCGTGTAGCGAGCGTTGTCGCGAAAGCTGTTGGCAGTGCTGCAATTGACTCCGGCGTATCGGTGTTATTCCAGCAACCACATCAACATGTCTAAACGTTGTCCGTTTCTTTCTATTTAACAATCATGGTATGATAGAGGTGTAATGATTTGTTGAGATAAGGACGGGTTTCGATCATGGCACAGGAAGTAGCAAATAAATTTATTGAAAATGTATGTTACCATTTAGTACGTAATATGGATATTGAAAAGGTTGAGCAACACTTTAATCAGACGATTGATATGCAACGTCAATCGGCTAGTTCGAAAACAGATTTTTGGGATAGGCTGATGGTGAATATGTTGTATTTTACTGACAATGAGCAAGTTTGGGAAAATCAGCTTATCAATATGCTAAAACAGAAACAATGGGTAAAACCAGCAGTACTTGAAGAAGAATTGCTTATGCATCAAATGCGAATTCGTCAGCAAGTAGCTGAACGAATGGAGATGGCAAAAGAATTGTTCCATCAACAGTATGACGCTGAAGGTCTTACAGAGGAAGCGATTATTTATGACTATGCCTATAGCGCTGCTGGACATTCGATGCGAATGGATTTACTCTCGGTTCTTGTATCAACGCCTGCACAATCCAACGTGCTATTTGACGCTGATCCACAAGAAACACTTCGCATCATTAACGGATATATAGCCTATCATACAGACGGGCTTATTTCGAAAACAAATTTAACATAAAATTTGTAGGCATCGAATTAGAGCGTTTTCTCTAATTCGATGCCTTTGTAGTGTCAGGCACACAAACAATTTTCAAACAATTAGGGGAAGATTCCAAAATCAACATCTGTGCAGTATAATTGGGCAATATGTTAAAATAGTTTTGATTTTACTTGAAAGGAATTAATAGCAATGAATACACCATTCACTTTTAAACATACACAACCAGCAAATATGGACCCTACTAAAAAATATCCAGCGATTTTTTTATTGCATGGAATGGGTAGCAATGAAGATGATTTACCGCAATTGGTACAAGATTTTCAAGACCAGTGTCATATCATTAGTTTGAGAGGTCCTATTGCACAAAAGCCGGGTTTTGCCTTTTTCACGATACAGGAAGTGGGAAAGCCAGACCGTGCTATTTTTGATAAAGTGTTAATTGCACTGCAACGATTTATTTTAGAAGCGATTGAAGAGTTTCAAATTGATCCGCATAAAGTATTTGTCCTTGGCTTTAGCCAAGGGGCTGTTCTTGCACAGTCACTAGCTTTTGTTATGGGCAATTTAATTACAGGCATTGTAGCATTAAGCGGATATACGCCAAAATTTGTTACGGAGGAATATGCGATTCGCACGGTCAATCATTTACATGCTTTTATTTCTCATGGTGATTATGATTATGTGATTCCTTCACAATGGGGTATGGAAAGTAAAGAACTGTTTGAGCAATTTGGCGCCACAGTTACTTTCAAGCAATATCCAGATGGACATGGTGTTACACCAGAAAATTGGCGAGATTTAGGCATGTTTTTAGCACAACAACTACAAGAACAAGATCATATGCAGTAACCCTAAGTAATAGATAAAAGGCATCGGGAATTCAATTTCTCGATGCCTTTTGTTCGTAAATATTTATTTAGAGAGACTGCGGTCTTTATCTGTTACAGCTGCAACAGCATCATGGATTGTCGTTTCGAAATGATTGCTTTGAAGGGAAGATACGCCTTGAATGGTTGTTCCACCTGGAGAGCAGACTTGATCGACCAGCGCCCATGGATGCTCTTTTGATTGTAAAATCATTTTCGCACTGCCGAGTACTGCATTTGCAGCAATGTCGAGTGCCATGTTTTTCGGCATGCCTTCACGCACAGCAGCGCGAGCTAAGGCATCGATATACATATAGGTGAATGCTGGTGAAGCCCCACCAATTGTTGTAAAGATGGAGAATAAGTGTTCAGGTACTTCAATTATCGTGCCGATTGTTTCAAATAACATGGTGATAAGACGAAGTTGTGTCTCTGTTACTTGCTCATTTGCTGTATAGCAACTTGTTGATGCGCCAATTAGGGCATTGATATTTGGCATTACGCGAATAATAGGCGTGGACTCTGAAAGATAACCATGGAAGTAATTGAGGTTTTTTCCCGCAGCAATGGATACAATCATATGCTTTTCTTGGAGATGTTTTTTGACCTCAGGTAAAACATCAGGTAGCATTTGAGGTTTCACACCTAAAATAATGACATCACATTTTGCCATGAGTTCCTCGATGGAAGTTGTTGCTTGTATACCATAAGAGGTTGCGAGTTTTGTTGTTTTTGATTTTGTACGATTATAGCCATATATATAAGAGGAATCAAAATCTCCGCTATTGCACATTCCTTTAATAATGGCTGTGGTCATATTACCTAGACCAATAAATCCGTATTTCACGTGTTAGACACTCCTTCGTTTAGATAGAACATACCCATTAGTATAGTGCAGATTGTTTTTCTTGAATAGCATTATGCAGGAAAGAAGGCAATTAGGTTCAAATTCATGCAAGTCGGTGGTATCATAGAAGGAGTTGTGAATTGACATTATACCTTCTATTGATAAAATCATGTACTTTATGTGAACTTTGAGACATAGCTATCCTAAAAGGGGTAAAATAATAATTTGATATGTTTAATGCAAAAAATGTCTCATTCTATCGAAGGACGTAAGTAGAAATTATAAGAGAAAAGGAATTAAGAGGAATGGAACAAAATCTAAAAACGGACCAAAATCCACAAACTGTAGAAAAAACAATAGAGAAACATTCGCGCTCTAATGTTTTAGCTCAAACAGTTAAAACAGGTATCATAAAATCCAATTTAATTCCTATGTGGGCTGGCTTGTCGCTAGGGATGTATAAAAATAAAATGACATTATTGGACAATATACCAGAAATCATTTTCGCAACAATTGGTTCGGCACTTGTTATAGGTGCGGCAGGAGCTTTTAATAATGTGTATGACCGTGATATAGATGCCATTATGCCGCGTACGAAAAATCGTCCGACTGTAACAGGGGAGATGTCAGCAAAATCCACGATGAGTTTAGCGATTATTATGCTTGTTGTTGGAGTAGCTGTACTAGCATTAGCCTCACCACTAGCTGCATTATTTGGATTTTTAGGTGTATTTTTATATGTTGTGCCGTATACAATGTGGACAAAGCGTCGCACTATTTATAATACCGAAATTGGTAGTATATCAGGCGCAGTACCACCTTTAATTGGTTGGGCAGCTGTATCTACTGATATTACACATCCTGCTTTAATGGGGCTCTTTTGTGTGATGGTAATCTGGCAAATGCCACATTTTTATGCGATTGCGATTCGTAAACATGCGGATTATGAAGCAGCTAACGTTCCGATGCTTCCTGTAATAAAAGGGATGCGCCGCACATATTACCAAACAAATTTTTATTTAATACTGTTAATATTATCAAGCTTTTTATTTGGTTCATTAAGTATTGGTATTATGCTTGTCGCACTTATATTAAGTGTGGCATGGCTTGTAATGAGTATTTACGGTTATCATAGTAACACGGATCAAGTGAAGTGGGCGACGAAAATGTTTGTTTTCTCGCTTTTCCATATGACAATTCTCTTCTCAACAGTTATTATTTATTCCCTAGCTGGGGTCATTTTTAAATTATATTAAATAGCATATTTCGATGAATCATAATTGAAAAGCCAACAAGTTATTCTAAGCTTGTTGGCTTTTCTTTTGCAACAGATGTAATTTGTCGATTTGGCCATTCGAGTGCATGAAGCTGCCCTCCAAAAACAGCACCTCCATCAATACCAATAATATTATTATCGCCGAAATAAACACTGTAGTTAGTTGGGTCTTGATGCAATTTATAGGTTGGTGTATGCCCGAAAATTATAGTTTTCTCACCACTGTAGCCTGTATGAAACTCTTCTCGAATCCATAAAAGTTGTAAAGGATCTGTGTCCGCTAAGGCTTTACCAGGTACAACGCCACCATGAACAAAAATGGCATCCTCCAACTCTATATACGTTTCAAACGTCTCGATAAGCTGTAAATGTTCTTCAAGCTTTGGCAATGTTTGAATAAAGCTAGGTAATGTGTTTTGGGCAATGGCATCTTCAAAATCTTCAGGCTGATAGCCGTAGCTTGCAAGTGTTGCATCTCCGCCACAAAGTGAAATCCAATGATGCCATGCTTTTGGAATACCAGAACGACAAGCTTTGAGCATAATAGCCTCGTGATTTCCTAATAGTACACGTGCACCTGTTGCTTGTAGTTCCTCAATTATATTTAAAACGCCACAAGATGCAGGACCCCGATCAATATAATCCCCTAATAAAAGTAACTTATCTTGTGTGGCGTCGAACTTCAATTTTAATAATAATTTTTCCAGAAGTTCTAATTCACCGTGTATATCACTAATTGCTAGTATACGTGTCATAAAAAAGCATCCTTTCCAGTATAACAGGCGTTACTAATTATTATATAGAAGAATCTTACAAAATTCGACTTTTCTCGTTTGTTGATGATTTCCTCGGTATGGAAGAAATATTTTAAAGAGAAGTGTTGTACGACATAGTAATTGTTAGCGTTTGTCGTGTGATTCTATCTTATGTCACAATGTTTAAGAACTATTATTCGTTTGTCCATAGATTTCGAATAGTGGGGGAAGGATGTACTAGTGGAAGATGCGATGTAATTCAGAAGATTAGGTGATTTGAATATAAACCTTTTTTCCAAGGCTTATATTCAAATCGGTTAATATTATTCTTTGAGTTTGTGCCATTCTTGCATGGCAAGTGTTTCGTCAAAGGTTGACAGTAGACGATAGTTGTCTGTATCTAAAATGCGATAATGTTGACTAATGACGTTTTGTTGTAAACGATAGCCTTGCCATTCATTTAGGTTTTTCCACCATATGTATCCGCCCATCGTTTTTTCCTTTGGCGGTAATGTGCCGTTATTGGCGATTAAGTCAACGACCTCAAGTGGATCACCACCTAGCTCATGCTGTAATATGGAACTTTCACGGCATAAAGCACATACTGCAACTGTAGTTGTCCATCCGGTTTTAATGCGACCTTTTTCAATTTGCACGAGTGTTTTTTTGGAAAGCCCAAGGAGATCGCTCATTTGGTCTTGCGTTAATGCTTTTTCTGTTCGAATTAATTTTAGTTTTTCTGAAACGAGTAAAATGAGTTGTTCACGATTCATTCAAACACCCTTTCTTTCAGGTTGTTACGCTCCATTATACATGAAAAAAGTAAAGGAAGGTGTGCAAGTGATGATTTTGAAATTAGAGGTAAAGGGGAGCTTGGGCTAAGCTAAAGAAATAGACTGCTCAAAGAAAAAAGCTTAGTCATTGAGCAGTCTGTTATTTGTAGAACAGGCCATTACTTAATATTCATATTTTTTTGTGTCCGAAATAACACGGAAATGGATTCCTTTAATTTGGGCACTTACTTTATGTCGAAGTGTATCAAGATAGACTAGCTCGTCTCCATCGTTTACACATTCAGCAATTTCCTGTAAAAGTTTAGTGAATGCCTCTTTGAATAATGAGCGCATATTATCAAAGTCAAGACTTCTAAAGCTACCGTCGATATCGAACGCCTCTACAGAATTTAACTGCTTGGAAGCACCAGCAAAGCGGTCATCGTATACTGTGTAGTTTTCATCTGTTACAACGATAATATATAATACTTCTCCTGTAATTGTTTTTAACTCAATATTTGTTTTGTGTTTTTTTACATCCGTAATAATATGGATACCGTCTGAATGATAAAGTTTAAAAAGTTTCATAACAATGCCCCCTGATAATAAAATCATATACAGATTTATTATATCGAAATATGGCTAATAATGGAATGAGACAAAAGTATTTAGATAACTTTGTATAGCCCTAAAGTTGTGAAAGTTATATCAACTGAGCCTTTCGTTTACGTTTATTAGCCTTCTGTAGGAACGGGTGCAGCTTTATGAAGAGGACGCACTTCGATAAAGTGAAGCTGATGACCCTGTTGTTCATAAATGCTAAATACATATTGCGCTAGCTCGATGTTTTTAATCGCTTTGAGCCCGTTGTTCACTGTTAAGAACCAACCACCAAGTGTTTCTACTTCTTCATTATCAAGGGATACTTGCAATAAATTTTCTACATCTTCTACAAGCATTTTTGCATTCAAAATATAATGATTGTCACCAATCTTCCGAATTTCTGCAACTTCATCATCGTCAAATTCATCACGAATCTCGCCAACGATTTCTTCTAAAATGTCTTCCACCGTCACAAGCCCAGAGGTACCACCATATTCATCCATTAAAATCGCCATATGAATGCGATCTTTCTGCATTCGAACTAGTAATTGTTGTATAGGTGTTGTTTCAATTACTCGAATAACAGGGTTAATAAAGTTTTCGAGCACTAAAGAATCATCAGTTATTTGTTCCAATAAGCCATGTGTAAACAACTCTTTTGCATTAATAAAGCCTAAAATATTATCACGGTCACCATCATACACAGGGTAGCGAGTATATTTCTCGGATGCGATAAAGTGAATAATATTAGTGAAGGTTTCATTAATTTCAATACCCGCAATCTCTGTTCGGGGAATCATAATTTCGCGAGCAATTCGTTCGTCAAATTCGAAAACATTATTCACGAACTTTAACTCGGTTTTATTGATTTCACCATTTTTAAAACTTTCAGATAACAATGAACGCAATTCTTCCTCTGTATGTGAAATCTCGTGTTCATTAGCCGGTTTCATACCGAAGAAACTTAGAAGCATACGCGCCGATCCGTTTAAAAACCAAATGAATGGATACATCAATTTATAGAAAGCGATAATCGGTTTAGCAAAAAGCAATGAGATTGTTTCCGTCTTTTGAATAGCTGCCGTTTTTGGCGCTAATTCGCCGACAACGACATGTAGAAAAGTAGCGATAGCGAAAGCCGAACCGATTGTGAAAATAGGGATAAATTTATCCGAAATGCCGATTGTTTCAAAGAGTGGATGTAACATAAATTCAAAGGTTTTTTCACCAACCATCCCTATACCAAGTGCTGTTATTGTTATACCAAGCTGACAGGCAGATAAGTATTCATCTAAATGGTTGACAACATGCTTCGCAGGTATTGCCTTTTTATTGCCCTCTGCAATTAACTGATCAAGTCTAGAGGAACGCATTTTAACAATCGCAAATTCCGTTGCTACGAAAAAGGCGGTTAAAGCTAATAAAATAGTGAAAATCGATAAATTTAATATGGTCTCCAAATAGTCGTTCTGCAAAACAGAACGTCACCTCCTAGGTATTAATGAGTAGTAATAATGATTGCATTAATGCAATGCTTTCAGGTGAAACATTTTTTTTAATCGTTTGGCTATATTTCGTGTCTTGATTGTTCATTTGTTCCAGTAAAGAAGTTACATCATGCTCTAAATCTTGCATTTTTAAACGTAGTATTTGAACATCGATTTCTTCATAAGTTGTTGTGACATTAAGTGCTTGTTGTATTTCTACGAGTGAAAGTCCTTCCTGCTTGCGTTTCTCGATGAAATGAAGTCGTTCAATCATGGCAGGATCATAATAGCGGTAGTTTGATGGGGACCGTTCTGCCTCCAACAGGCCTAAATTTGTATAGTAATCAATTGTTCTTTTAGTAATGCCAGTTTTTTGAGCAAGCTCTCCGATTTTTAATTTTTCTGTCCCAATGCAAATACCTCCCAACCATCACGTGATGCTTTGATTATAACGTGACAGTTTTATAGCATACAAATAATACGCTTTAAAATTTTTAAAAATATGATTTTTTTGTGAATACTGCTTGTTGCTAAGGGCTTGCTAAAGGAATCGTCAATCGTTACAAAAAAAGCTCTTCTAAACGATAATATCGTTAGAAAAGCTACAGACCTTATTTATTTAAATAGGTATCGTATAGATGATGTAATGCATCCTCGCCATTCATTTGTAGTATTTTTTCTTGATTTAAAACAAGTGTTACGGCTGTTTGCGCGCTATCAATTTGATCGTCATCTATTGTACACGTAACAGTCACTAAACCGGTTTCAGCAAGCTTCTTTTGCATAGGAGTATCCCATGCTTGGTCAGAGAATAATGGTGCTCGCCATGTACCTTGAACATGTAGTTCATTTAATTCGGCGTCATATTCCCAGCGTATGTCACGTAAAATAGTTTTAAATAGGTCATTAATAGTAAATGTTTGGTCTTTGTAGTTAATCGTTAGCGCTCTTATTGCATGGACATCACGACTAACAGAGCTCGCGGCAGCATCAGCTGCTGAGTTAATGCCCGATGCCGCATCTTTGATTTCAGATAGTCGATCGCCACAGCCGGTAAGTAAGGTAGACAGGCATGCTACAAAAGTGAGTTTTGTCATCCATTTCACAAGGAGTACCCCCAGTTTACTAGTTGTTACTACTATATTAACGAAAAGAAAATTGTGAAGAAAGGGTATGTAACAGGCAGATTGTGACGGTTTTGCAACGATACAACCTTTTCAAATGAATTGGAAATAGCAATGGTTATCTAGAGTGAAATTTTACGTAACTTAAATCAAGAAGGGGAGCGGTTCATATGAAAATTAATGATGAGATACTCGATCGATTAGGAACATATTTTGTTTATCATGCGGTCTATGATAATTATGGAATAACCTTCGAAAATTTTGTGGAGCGTTGGTTGCGTGGGATACTTGAAGTTTAGTGATGTCTATTCAAATCGCAAGGAAGTCCAACGGGTAGGACCACGACAAGTGCTGTTAGGTTCTCTGTTGTATACATTAACGTTGACGACAAAAAGTGTTAGATTGATCACAGTCAATCTAACACTTTTACTTTTTAATATTTTCTTGTCAGTATTACTTAAAGTAGTTCGTAATAAACTGATTTGCTTCTTGCCAATTATACACTCGCACAACATTGTCAGGTACAGCAAGACGATTATATGGTGTATCGAATAAAATAACAGGTATTTTTAATTCTTCAGCGAGCATCACAGCATTATCATGTTTATCTTCAAAGAAAGCGGCGACATTATGCTTTTTGGCAGTCGCTAATTTATCATGACTTCCGATAAGTTCTATGTGATCGTACGGAATAGCCTGTGATTTAAACCAGTTCATCGTAATATCAGAAACATTCTGACCACGTGCAGAAATATAATATAGCTCATAAGTATGTTGCCAAGCATTTAAAATAGCTTTGGCATCCTTTGCAGCTTCTGATACTTCATACATATAAGGCTCATTTTCCTTAAACCATGCGTTAAATGCAGTGCGATCTACTGGATAAGGAAAGGCCGATAAAAAATCATATTCACAAACATCATCCAGTGTAATATTGACCTTATACTGCTTATTAATATGCGGGATAAGTGTACTCGGACATGTCACTGTACCGTCAATATCAATACCAAAACGGGGCTTTGTCATGCAAGCACCTCCCTTAGGCGTTCGCTTTTGCAGCTTCTTCAGCCGCACGTTTTTCAGCCATTTCTGCAGCTAGCTTATCAATTTCTTTTTTCAATTCTTCTACCATTGTTTCTTCTGGAACTTTACGAACCGTTTTACCTTTCATGAATAGCAGACCTTCACCACGTGCACCTGCAATACCGATATCGGCTTCACGTGCTTCACCTGGACCATTTACGGCACAACCTAGAACAGCTACTTTTAATGGCACATTTAATGTTGAAATATATTCTTCCACTTCATTTGCAATGGAGATAAGGTCGATTTCAATACGGCCACATGTAGGGCATGAAATTAACGTTGCCATGTTAGACGCTAAACCAAATGATTTTAATAGCTCACGAGCAACTTTCACTTCCTCCACAGGGTCGGCAGATAAAGAGATACGTAGCGTATTACCAATACCTTTTGACAGGATTGCGCCAAGGCCAGCAGCAGATTTTACAGTCCCAGCAAACAATGTACCGGATTCTGTAATACCTAAATGTAGCGGATAATCAAAAGCTTGTGCAGCTTTTTCATATGCTTCAATCGCTAAATTGACATCCGATGCCTTCATTGACACGATAA
Organism: Lysinibacillus sp. C5.1; assembly: GCF_016350185.1. Lineage (NCBI taxonomy): Bacteria > Bacillati > Bacillota > Bacilli > Caryophanales > Bacillaceae > Lysinibacillus > Lysinibacillus sp. C5.1. The sequence continues at coordinate 2,999,555 of NZ_CP066226.1, read as the reverse complement.
TATCGTGGAAATCTAAGTCTTCCAAAATTTTAATATGGTGTAGTGCTGATTCTACCATACCATCGGCAGTTGGATAGCCGTATTTTTCAAGAATGTGTCGCTCTAATGAACCGGCATTTACGCCAATACGAATAGGAATGCCTTTTGCTTTTGCAGCTGTTACAACGGCTTCAACTTTTTCTTTACGCCCAATATTACCTGGGTTAATACGAACTTTATCAATACCATTTTCAATTGCTTTTAAAGCTAATTTATAATCAAAGTGAATATCAGCTACTAATGGAATATGGATACGTTTTTTTATTTCGGCAATTGCATCAGCCGCACGCTCATCTGGCACTGCAACACGAACAATTTGACAGCCCGCCTCTTCTAGTCGCAGAATTTCTGCAACAGTTGCTTCGACATCATGTGTTTTTGTTGTACACATACTTTGAATGAATAATTCATTACTACCACCAATTGTTAAATTACCGACACGTACAGGACGTGTTTTTGAACGGTGACAAATTTCACTCATTAACTTTCTCTCCTTTTCGGGCCACTACTTTCAGCCGTCACTGACACTTATTTTAGCAGTGTAAGAAAATAAGGACAAGGAAGAAACGTTAACTTTTCATTTTCCGCATGCGTTTTCGAATTCAAAAGAGAGGGGAAGCTTAATATTTTCGCCTGGTACAAGTGCTTGTAATTGTAAATGTGGATTTAATTGATAAAAGAGCTCCAGTCGTTCCGGAAAGGTCATCGGCATTTTTGCTGGGTGTAGTGCAAATAAGCTATGGATGGTATCGCCTTGAATTGTTTGGACCGTAATGTAAGCTGGCTCGCGCTGGTCTTCGCAAAGTGTATTTTGCCCATCTTTTGGATAGAAGGCAGCGAGAGATAATGTACCTTCTGTTAAATCTACTTTTACGACAAATGCGATAAGCACAATAGCAACAGTTAACAAGAATGCTCGCAAAAAAACCCCTCCTTTTTCTACACTATATTGAGAAGAGAGGGGAATCATGCCTATTATTTTGAAATTGGTTGTTTTGGATATTTTGTAAAGGCGATAATTAATAGAGTAATGGTTAAAAGTAATGACAAGATTGAGAGTATTGTTCGGGCAGTTGGTACGAATTCTGCTAACATGCTTAAAATAGTCGCCCAAGTAATAGCGAATGTTGTAGTGCGCCAAATATGGCGGTATTCACCACGACGTTTCATAACTTTTAAAATAAATAAACCTGCTAGAGCATAGAGCGCAATTTGACCAAAAACTAACATCGTTGTTAGTACAAATAACATGATGAATGTGACTGGGTATAACAGCCATTTTATTTGATCTATGTATTCCGTTATCCCACTTATATCGAGGGTATTAACAGACATATCAGTAGAAAAACGTCCAAATGAAAATACAGTAACAATGGTAATTAATAGAAAGGTATATTGAATGACTTTGCCGATAGGTAGTAAACGATAAGCTGCTAGTTTTTTAGGGTGTATTAAGCTATCGATTAATAATTGTGAGTGTTTCATATTTATATCTCCTCCATCCGCTATTCTAACATGTTCGTGAATGACTAGATATGGATTGCATCACTTTCACTGAGAATGAGATGCTAAAATGTTAACATTGTGTAAAGAAGTTAAAGGTTTTCTTTACTTTTTGTACATTTTCATTTAATGATTAGGAATAGATTAGTAGAGACGTAGGAATTGGAGCGAATACCATTGACAATAGATTGGCAAAGCATATTATTTCAATTTTTAGGCGGATTAGGGGTCTTTTTATTTTCCATAAAATATATGGGAGAAGGGTTACAAAAATCGGCAGATGACAGACTCCGTGAATGGTTGAATCGATTTACAACGAATCCGTTTATGGGTGTGTTAGTTGGGATAATCGTAACGGTTTGTATTCAGTCAAGTTCGGCTACAACAGTAATTACTGTTGGTCTAGTGAGTGCAGGCTTCTTAACATTACGACAAGCAATAGGTGTCATTATGGGAGCTAATATTGGCACGACAATAACTGCATTTATTATCGGTATTAATATAGGTATTTATTTTTATCCACTCCTCGCGATTGGCGCAGCATTTTTATTTTTCTTTAAAAAGGCTATTTATCATCACATAGGTCAAATTTTATTTGGCTTTGGTGGTTTGTTTTTAGGATTGGAGCTAATGAGTGCTAGTATGCAGTCACTGCATGAATTAGCAGACTTCGCATCATTAACCATTCATTTGAGTAATCAACCGGTAATCGGCATATTTTTAGGGACTATTTTTACATTGCTCGTTCAAAGTTCGACAGCGACAGTTGGCGTATTGCAAGGCTTATATGCTGAACAATTAATCGGTTTAGATAGTGCGCTACCGATTTTATTTGGTGAAAATATCGGCACGACAATAACGGCTGTCCTCGCTTCATTAGGTGCTTCGATTTATGCAAAGCGAGCAGCGGCTGCCCATGTGTTATTTAATGTGATTGGGACGGTTATTTTTATGTTGCTGTTTACCCCCTTTATAAATTATGTGCAGTGGATTAGTCAGTTGTTTCATTTAGAAGCTCGAATGCAAATTGCTGTCGCACATGGTTCGTTTAATGTCTTTAATATGTTGATTCAACTACCGTTTATCGCAGGATTATCATTATTAGTAACAAAATTATTGCCTGGACATGACGGTGGTATTGATGTTGCAACGAAACATCTGGACCCATCCTTCATTGATTCTTCGCCAGCCATCGCATTAGGGCAAGCTAAAGAAGAAGTTTTGCGGATGGGTGAACATGCGCTGAGGGGCTTAGAAGAAACGTTTTACTACATGAAAACAGGGGAGTCATCACATATCCCTACCGTATTACAGTTGGAAGTGGCACTTAATCATTTAGATAAAGAAATAACGAATTATTTAGTGATGGTGTCCAAGCAGCCGCTTTCTCATGCTGATTCGGTACGACACCATACCCTATTAACGAATGTGCGTGATATTGAGCGTATTGGCGACCATTTTGAAAATATTTTGGAGCTATTGCAATATAAGGATCACCATGAAGTGAGTTTAAGTAAGTCAGCGCGGCAAGATTTAATCGGTATGTTTAGTCTTGCCATCGAGGCGGTAAGGAAAAGCTTAGAGGCGCTTGATACGGCGAGTCTTAGCTTAGCGCAAGAAGTAACAGAGTTAGAGAGTTTGATAGATGATATGGAGGATAAACTAAGACAAAAGCATATTGCACGTTTAAATACAAACGAATGTAGTGGCGCAGCTGGTATTGTTTATACGGATATTGTTAGCAACTTGGAGAGAATTGGGGATCACGCTGTGAATATTGCAGATTCTATTTTAGGAATTCGCCACTAGATTGAAACTTTTTGGCAATATTTTTCGTATGTAAGGCATGCAAGACAAAAGGAGAGAGCTTTGATGGAAGTTGTTGGCTGGATCGTAGTGATTGCCTGCTTTATCGTTTCATTTGTTGGATTAGTGTATCCGATAATCCCAGGTGTTCTATTTTTACTAGGTGGATTTATTCTTTATGGATCATTTTTCTCATTTGCTGATTTAAGTTGGTGGTTCTGGGCAATTGAAATTTTATTTGTTGTCCTTCTCTTTGGAGCTGATACGGTTGCAAATGCTGTTGGTATTAAAAAATTCGGTGGCTCCAATGCAGGAATGTGGGGCAGTACAATCGGTTTATTGATTGGGCCATTCGTTATTCCTGTTGCCGGCATTTTAGTAGGGCCTTTTTTAGGCGCCATCATTGCAGAGCTTATTGTAGAGCGAAGAACTTTTAATGAAGCTGTAAAAAGTGGTGTGGGTTCGCTTATCGGTTTTTTAACGTCAACCGTAGCCAAGGCAGTTATTCAAATTGTGATGATTGTCGTATTCTTTATTGCTATTTAAACGTATTGTGGGGGTAACTATAAAGTTTAACAAATTAAAGAAGTGGGTATATTAGAAATTGGATTATTTATTTCGGTCAAAAGGCTGAAATCTTTAATTTGAGGTATTTTTCATTGAATGGTTTGACCAATTTTGATAATCTAAGGATGTACTAATTATTTCTTTATTTTAGGGAGGAACTTAATAATGGCTTACGAATTACCACAATTAACTTATGCTTACGATGCATTAGAACCAAATATCGATGCAAAAACTATGGAAATTCACTATTCTAAACACCACAATACTTATGTAACAAATTTAAACGCAGCAGTGGAAGGTACTGAATTTGCAGAAAAAGACATTAATGACTTAATCGCAAATATCGATGCACTTCCAGCTGACAAACAAACAGCAGTTCGTAACAACGGTGGCGGACATGCTAACCACACACTATTCTGGGAAGTAATCGCACCAGGCGGTTCAAAAACTCCAGTTGGTGAAGTAGCTAAAGCAATCGATGCTAAATTTGGTTCTTTCGATGCTTTCAAAGAAGAGTTTGCAAAAGCTGCAACAACTCGATTCGGTTCAGGTTGGGCTTGGTTAATCGTTGATGGTGATTCAGTAGCAGTTACATCTACACCAAACCAAGACTCTCCAGTTATGGAAGGTAAAACACCAATCTTAGGATTAGATGTTTGGGAGCACGCTTACTACTTAAACTATCAAAACCGTCGTCCAGATTATATCGGTGCTTTCTGGAACGTAGTAAACTGGGATGCAGTAGAAGCTAAATTTCAAGCTGCAAAATAATCATTTGCGATAAAAAAGCAAAATAATTAGGTTTCTGCGGAACTATTGTGAAGCGGAAGTTTACTAATTATTTCTATGTAAAGGGCTATGTATAAGGTGAAAAATCACCTTGGCATGGCCCTTTTTATATGATTTTAGCGCATTTAGTAATGTTGCTTTCGAATAGCAGAAATCCATATATACGGAAGGAAACTTTTCTTGCCAAGTACCGTCATTTAAAATGATGCTTCCTCTAGTTAAGGATTGTTACGGCAGATCATTTCATAAATAGTCGGAAATTACGAATAGGTCGACGAAGCAAACGGCTGGGACTCCTCCAACGAAGTGTGAAAAGCGACCATCTGTAGTGTAAGTGATGTGATTGCTTCTATTTTACATTTTTCAATAATTAGTATTTTAATGATGACAAGGCGAATTATGAAAATGATGCAAGAGTATGCTTTTCTGACGCAACTTCGAATGGTATACTAGGTATCGTGTATTTAAACAGTTATTAGATGAGGAGGGGAATACATATGCGCAAAGCACCGGGGAAAAATCGCGCAGCGAGTGTTAAAGCGAAACATCACTCTAATTTAACATTTCGTATGAATGTCCTTTTCTTTGCTATATTTATCGTATTTTCGATGTTAATTTTTAGACTTGGTTATATGCAAATTGTTAAAGGGGAAGATTATGTTCGTATTTTAGAGCGGACTGAGGAAGTACCTGTCAATACGAGTGTGCCAAGGGGTCGGATGTATGATCGTTATGGGCGTATTTTAGTGGATAATCAGCCTGAAAACGCGATTACGTATACAAAAATGCAGACGACTAAAACGGAGGATATGTTAGCAATTGCTGAAAAGCTGGCTCAATTGATTGAACAACCAACGAATCGTGTCACATTACGCGATAAATTGGATTTTTGGATTTTAAAAAACCATGACGCAGCATATGCAAAAATATCTGATGAAGAGCAAACGAAAATTAAAACACAGGAAAATATTACGACAAGTCAAGCGAATGCAGAAATCGATAAAATTGTACGTGAGCGCATTACAGACGAAGAATTAGCACAATTAACGGAAGCAGATTTAGAAGTATTAGCAATCTACCGCGAGATGGTATCAGGCTATAATTTATCACCTCAAATCATTAAAAGTGAGAATGTATCAGCAGATGAATTTGCGCGTGTTTCAGAGCGTTTAACTGAGTTACCAGGAGTCAACACAACGACAGACTGGAAGCGTGTTAAACTATCATCCCTTTCTGTGTTAGGCCGTACAACTGTACCAACAAAAGGGATACCGAAAGAGAAGCTTAATTATTATTTAGCACGTGATTATTCACGTAATGATCGCGTCGGAGAAAGTTATATTGAAGCGCAATATGAAGAGCTTTTACAAGGGCAAAAAACAGTTGTCAAAAATATTACGAATAAAAAAGGGCAAGTTGTTGATACCATTACAACATATGAAGGCGAGCCTGGTAAAGATTTAGTATTAACATTTGATAGCGAGTTGCAAGTCGCTAATGAAAAAATTGTAGAAGAAGAACTGCTGAAGTTAAAAGCAATGTCTGGCTCAAGTTTATTAGATCGAGCGTTCTTAATCATGATGGACCCAAATACGGGAGATATCCTATCAATGGTAGGTAAAAAAATCGAAAAAGATTCGGAAACGGGCAGAAATGTAGTTGTGGATTATGCATACGGCTCGTTTACAACAGCTTATGAGGCAGGGTCTGTCGTAAAAGCAGGTACACTACTGACAGGCTATAAACTAGGGGCGATTACTCCGAACACAGTATTAGGAGATGAACCAATCCATTTACTTGGTACACCCGTTAAAAGATCGATCTTTAATCCTGGTGGCTATATTTCAATGGATGGTTTAAGCGCACTTGAGCAATCTTCCAACGTTTATATGTTTAAAACGGCAATGCTTATTAATGGCACGCCATATAGTTATATGATGCCGCTGCGATTAAATGATCAAACATTCCCGAAAATGCGTAATTCCTATGCACAGTTTGGGCTAGGTGTTAAAACAGGTATTGATTTACCAAATGAATTTAGCGGTGTCCAAGGTCCGTCTGGTCCAACAATGGGTGGTAAAACACTCGACTTAGCCATTGGACAATATGATACGTATACACCGCTTCAACTAGCACAATATATTTCAACGATAGCGAATGGTGGCTATCGTGTTCAGCCCCATGTCGTGAAAGAAGTGCGTGATCCATCAAAAGATGGTCAACAGCTAGGGCAATTAGTGACAGAAGTAGGACCAAGAATTTTAAATCACATCGATAATACAGAAGAAGAAATTAATTATGTAAAAAAAGGCTTGCATCGTGTTTATACGGGTTCTCGTGGTACGGCACGTTCAGCATTTTCGAACGCACCTTTTACCGCTGCCGGAAAAACAGGGACAGCCGAAGTAGTATATTATGGACCATTACGTGAACGTTATGGTACAAATACGATTAATTTAACGCATGTTGGCTATGCGCCATATGAAAATCCTGAAGTTGCTTATGCTGTTGTCATTCCATGGGCAACTACGAACCTTAATCAACATTTATCGAATAATAACGTGATTGCAAGACGTGCTTTAGATGCTTACTATGAGCTAAAAGCAAAATATGAAAAGACAAAAGTGACAGATAATAAAGTAGAACAACCAATTTTACCTGCGATTACAAAAGATAAAATCGGTGAAGATGAACAAGAATAAAAAAACCGCTAGCGCATATTTATATGCCTAGCGGTTTTTTAGTATCTATATAGCTTTTTACTAGCGATTAAGCTGTTGAATCGCCAATTCAAATTGTTCCTTCGGTTTTTCTCCATAAAGCTCAATATTATTATAGAAATACGTCGTCATCATAAAATCAATAGCCTCCTGTAATGACAACTCTCGATGATCCATGATAAGTGTTAAATATGTTTTAAAGTAATCGGCATTTTGTACATTTGCATGATTAATCACAAAGTCAAACTCCTCTTATAATATTTCCTGACACAAATGAATATTATAGCATCTTTGCTAAAGGAAGCAAATCATTTAATTGCAATTGTAAACGTCTCTTTACAATCGTTTACAAAGCATTACATTCCTTTACGTGTCTTTTACGAACGGTTTATACGAATTCAACAATAAGTCATTATAGTAAAGATTGTAAGGCAAAACACAAATAAAAAAGTTAGTGACGGAGGCAAATGAGATGAAAAAGTGGAAGTACTTAACGATGACAGCGGTAATGGGTTCAGCATTAATGCTTGGTGCATGTAGCGGAGACAACTCAACGCAAAACAATAACAATGCAGAAACGAACTCAGGACAAGAAGCTGCTGACGAAAAACTGCAAGGTTCAGTTGCTGGAGATGGTTCATCAACAGTAGCACCAATTATTGAAGCAGTTGTTGAAGAGTATGCAGGTGCACAACCGGATGTCAAAGTATCGGTAGGTGTTTCTGGTACTGGTGGTGGCTTTGAAAAATTCATCGCAGGTGAGACAGACTTTTCAAATGCATCTCGTTTTATAAAGACAGAAGAGAAAGAAAAACTAGACCAAGCTGGAATAGCTTACACTGAGTTAGCTTTAGCATATGATGGTTTATCAGTAGTGGTGAATCCTGAAAACGATTGGGCAAAGGATTTAACTATAGAACAACTAAAGAAAATTTGGACTGAAGATGGCACAGAGAAAAAATGGTCAGATATCGACCCTTCATGGCCAGCAGAAAAAATCGTATTCTACTCACCAGGTACTGACTCAGGTACGTATGATTACTTTGATGAAGTCGTTTTAGATGGTGCTGATCTAGTAAGTTCAGCGACATTATCAGAGGATGATAATATGCTAGTCCAAGGTATTTCTGGTGACAAGTATGCAATTGGCTTCTTTGGCTTCGCTTACTACTTAGAAAATAAAGATAAGTTAAACATTGTTAAAGTCAATGGAATTGAACCAACACATGACACAATTGAAAAAGGCGAATATACGCCACTTTCACGCCCACTATTCACTTATGTGAAAAACAGTGCGATGAAAGATAATGCAGCAGCATATGATTTCGTTAAGTTCACACTTGAAAATGCAGGAGATATGGCAGAAGCAGTAGGTTATGTTCGTCTACCTGAAGAAAAATATGCTGAAGGCTTAAAAACTTTAGAAGGCTTAAAATAAGTAGACATGCATAGAGGGAAAGAGATGGATGCTCTTTCCCTCGCTTATTGGAAAGGAGCACCCAATGGTTTCTCAAAAGGAAAATAAGACATCATCTGTGCAACAATTAATTGCAAATTCGCGCAATCATAAAACTAAGAAAATAGTGGAAAAAGCCATGCCAGCTTTATTATTTTCTGCAGCGCTTATCTCGATTTTGACAACATTTGGCATTGTTTTCACCCTTATTTTTGAAACGTTTGAGTTTTTCAAGCGTGTTTCGATTACGGATTTTTTATTTGGTACACAGTGGCTACCATTTTCTGGAAAGGAGCCGTTATTTGGGATTTTACCGCTTATCGCAGGAACACTGAAAGTTACATTAATTGCAGTTGCTGTAGCAGTACCATTTGGGATTGCTTCAGCCATCTATTTAAGTGAATATGCGAGTGAGAAAACAAGACGTACAGTTAAACCGATTTTAGAAGTATTAGCAGGTGTACCGACAATCGTTTATGGCTTCTTTGCATTAACGTTTGTCACACCAGTGCTACAAGGAATTATTCCAGAGCTTAAACTATTTAATGCACTTAGTCCAGGGATTGTAGTGGGCATTATGATATTACCAATGATTACATCACTATCAGAAGATGCCATGTCATCTGTACCAAACAGTATGCGAGAAGGGGCTTTAGCGCTAGGGGCTACGAAGTTTGAGGTTGCTATAAAAGTAGTGTTACCAGCCGCTTTATCGGGAATTGTGGCATCAGTCGTACTTGCTATTTCCCGGGCAATTGGGGAAACAATGATTGTGTCCTTAGCAGGAGGATCGACACCTAAATTTGATTTAAATGTCACAGATTCCATCCAAACGATGACAGCCTATATTGTACAAGTTTCTACGGGTGATGCTGGTTATGGAACGACGATTTATTACTCGATCTACTCAGTTGGATTCACATTATTTATCTTTACGTTAGTGATGAACTTAATCGCTCATTATATTTCGAAACGCTTCAGGGAGGTTTACTAGCATGCGCTATATCGATGATACAGTCGTCAAGAAACGAATGACTAAACGTATTACATTCAATAAAGTCTGGAAATCCTTATTTTTCTTGGCAACTACATTTGCGCTTGTAATGCTAGCGATTTTGCTCTACCGCATTGTGACGCAAGGAGTAGGTTACTTAAACATTGATTTCCTAACGAATTTTGCTTCACGCTTTGCGGATAAGGCAGGGATTAAAGCTGCATTAATCGGCTCACTTTGGTTAATGGGAGTAGTAGCTCCGGTATCGATTGTTTTAGGTGTAGGAACAGCGATTTATCTAGAAGAATATGCAAAGAAAAATAGATTGAATGATTTTATTCGCATGAATATCTCAAACTTAGCAGGTGTACCTTCAATTGTTTTTGGTTTACTTGGGTTAACAATTTTTGTTCGTATGATGGAACTAGGTAAAAGTATTTTAGCAGCAGGTTTAACGATGAGTTTGCTAATATTACCTGTAATAATCGTGGCTGCTCAGGAAGCAATACGCGCTGTACCGAATGAACAACGTGAAGCTTCTTATGGGATGGGAGCGACGAAATGGCAGACCATTTTACGTGTCGTATTACCAGCTGCCATCCCTGGGATTTTAACAGGTAGTATTTTAGCTTTATCTCGTGCAATAGGTGAAACAGCACCACTCGTAGTAATTGGGATACCTGTCATTTTACAATTTTTACCTAACGATTTATTAAGCCAGTTTACTGCATTGCCGATGCAAATTTATGATTGGGCTAAACGTCCGCAAGAGGCATTTCAATATGTAGCGGCAGCGGGGATTTTAGTGCTGATGATTGTGCTGCTAATGATGAATTCCATCGCTATTTTTATTCGAAATAAATTCCAAAAACGTTATTAATGAGGTGACCTTATGGTACTAGATTTTAAAGAGGAAAATTCAGTTGTCAAATCAATTAATATAAATGTAAAGCCATCTGCTGAAGTTGCGAAAAAAGTAGTGTATGATACACGTAACTTAAATTTATGGTACGGTGATCATCACGGTTTAAAAGATGTTAATTTAAGTATTTATGAAAATGAAGTCACAGCTATTATTGGCCCTTCAGGTTGCGGGAAATCTACTTATTTAAAAACGTTAAACAGAATGGTAGAGCTAGTACCGATAGTTCGTACATCGGGCGAAATATTATACCGTGAACGAAATATCTTAGATAAAAACTATACAGTTGAGGAATTGCGTACTCGCGTAGGGATGGTATTCCAAAAACCTAACCCATTTCCAAAATCAATCTATGATAATATTGCTTACGGTCCACGTATCCACGGCATTAAAAACAAAAAAATTCTAGATGAAATTGTTGAAAAATCATTGCGCGGTGCGGCTATTTGGGATGAAGTAAAAGATCGTCTAAATCAAAATGCCTATGGTTTATCAGGTGGTCAGCAACAGCGTATTTGTATTGCACGTTGTTTAGCAATCGAGCCAGATGTTATTTTAATGGATGAGCCCACTTCTGCACTTGACCCAATTTCTACGTTAAAAGTAGAAGAGCTTGTACAAGAGCTTAAAAAAGATTATTCAATCGTTATTGTTACACATAATATGCAACAAGCGGCACGTATTTCAGACCGTACAGCATTTTTCCTAAGCGGCGAAGTTGTGGAATATGACAAAACAGATGTGATTTTCCAAACACCTTCAGATCAACGTACAGAAGATTACATTTCAGGACGCTTCGGCTAAGCATAGGGGGAACTATAGATGGTAGTACGTGAACGCTTTGAGCAAGAGCTTAAGGAAATTCAAGAACAGTTTGTAGAAATTGCAACAAATAGTATTAATGCATTAAAAATATCTTTTGAGGCATTGTTAGAGCAAGATTTGGAGAAATCATTAAAAATTATTGAAGATGATTTATATATTAATCGCCTTGAGGAAGAAATTAATGATCGAGTAATTTTGATGATTGCCAAGCAACAACCTGTAGCAACAGATTTGCGCCGACTTATGGTACTTGTAAAAGCTGCATCTGATATGGAGAGAGTGGGAGATTATGCAGTTAATATCGCAAAAGAGACGATTCGTTTAGGTAAGGAGCCTCTAATCTTCCCAACGACCAATTTACAATCGATGTGTAATAAGACAGTCGAAATGCTTGAAAGTATTATTACAGCCTTTAGGGAAGAAGATACTGTCCGAGCAAAAGAAATTGCTGAACTTGATGATTACGTAGATGATTTATATGGGGCAACAGTAACATTATTACTTCGTGCTGGTGCAGAAAGTCCATCTCATATTTCGCAATTTACACATTTAACATTTGTTTGTCGTCATTTAGAACGTTCAGCGGATCATGCAACGAATATTGCCGAACATTTATTTTACTTAATTAAAGGTAAACATTATGAATTGAATAATTAAAAGAGAAGGGCTGCGACTAAGTGGCCGTTCTCTTTTTGCCCTTTAATACACTATTAAATATAAGAAATGGCGGCAACATTACACTCTACACCTACGTCAACTATTGTAGTGTGTTTATTTGTATTGTCAAAAAAATTTTTTGGTTATACTATAGACATTATCCAAAAAAATGTTCTTAGGAGGTGCTGCTTCGTGAAAGACGGTGTAGAATCACTTATAAAGAAATTTGGTCTAGAGATTTCGTCAGAACAACGCAACTACTTAGATTATCTATATGAAAATTTACATGTAGAAGAGCTAAGTGAGAAGGAACAACATTTTTTTATTGATTATTTTTACAAAAGTGAGACACTGCGTAATATGGCAGCATTTGCACTTGAGCTAGCGGATGTTATGCATGAAATCCGAGAAAACGTTCCAGCTATTGAACAGGCCGAGCGCTTAGCCAACGGTAAAGAGCAACGCATGTACTATGCGCAAAAACGGCAAGAAGCGAGACGTCAAAAGTTAAAGCAGCATACAACTAAAAGTGGAAATGTACTATATGTGCCATTTGTTGATTACAAGGAAGAGCAAGGGCCTATTATTATTTGTCTGGAACAAACTTTTGGCATGGAGAGGTATTCAGCGCTTTGTAAAAGTATGATTTTGCCGTTATTTATGAATGCATATAAAGAGCAAAGAGATTTATATATCGTGCCATACGATTGTCAAATTCACGTGCACTTCCGCTTTGAAAATGGTCATTTAAATCTATCTGATTTTAAAGATTTTATTGAATATAAGGCACAAGGTGAAGCAGCTATTTTGCCTGTGCTACAGTTTGTAAAAGGTTTGCTACAAGAAAATCAGCAATGTGCAGAAACGGAGGTTCTTATTTTTACTGAAGGGAATCCTGTTGATGGACCACATTTATTAGGAAAGCGTGCAAAGACCATGTTAGATGAAATGAAGCAGCGCTATCATGCTGAATTTTCTGTTATTGCGATGAATGAGCATTGTTTTAATGAGCATCACTTCTGGTTTGCAAATAGAGCCATTTTTTCAGAGGATGCGATTCAATAAAATGCGAAGCTGACCAAATCGTTATTGGTCGGCTTATTTTTACTGTAAATCGTAACATCAATTTTTTTGCACAAGTATAATTGAAAAAGTACATAGGTATGTAAAAGGAGTATTACATGGATTCATTGAAATGGTTATTACCGAACTTGACTGTACCAACGTGGATAGACATTACCATTGCGGTCGCATTTTGTGTTGTGGGATGGTTGTTTCAGCATTTTGTGCTGAAGAAAATCATTACGAGCAGTGTTACATTTTTAAAGAATAGACAGCGTCATTTTCAAGCGACTGTTCTTGGACAATTTAATAAGGCAATCCGATATGCGTTTATGTCAGCAGTAGTTGTCCTAAGTTTATCGAATTTACTTAAAGTATTTTTATTTACACATTTTGCAACAAAGAATTTTGTGTTGTCTATCATGGTGTTTTTTGCCTTTAAAGGCGTATATGATGTGCTTCACTACTATACAAAGAAACCATTAGAGTTAAATAGTGACGAGGAGCAAAATGTTCTTTTACCGTTTTTCCTGCGTATTGGTAAAGTGCTTATTATGATTTTAGCTATGTTTACAATTGCGTCCTTTTGGAACTTTAATCTAAATGGCTTTTTAACAGGAATTGGTTTAACAGGGGTAGCGATTGCTTTTGGTATTCGTGACACCCTAGCCCATGTTTTTGGTGGGATGTCCGTTGCACTCGACAATCCATTTCAAATAGGCGATTGGATTGCGACAGAGGATCAAAAAATAGAAGGTACCATTGAGGATATCAACCTTCGCAGTACACTTATTCAAACAGGCGACAAAGGGCTTGTTTATGTGCCGAACTCATATTTAGTGAATCGTCCAATATATAATTTATCAAAACGAGAGAAACGAAAATGTGAGTTGTTTTTATATGTAGCTGCGGAAAACGAAGAAGAAACATTACGTAGTGCTTTAAGCACAATTCATCAGCAAATTCATTTGCATGCAAATACTGAAAAAGAGCTGATTCATGTATATATAGATGAGTTCTATCAAGCATCATATCGGGTTCTTGTTCGTTTTTATGTTGCAACCAATGATACGGCTGTTATGTTAAATGTACGGCAGGATATTTTATTTGTGATTCGCCAAGTTGTTCAAGATTATGAGATAGTACTTGCAGAACAACCGGACGAATGTAAACTTGAGAAAAAATAATTTGAATTGTTCGATATTTTACATTACAATATATACTAATAATCGGCTTAGATGAAGAGTAGTAACTATTATTATTTGTTCAAGAGAGCTAGCGGTTGGTGGAAGCTAGTACAAATAAATAGCGAATGGACTTCGGAGCCCTAATCCAGAAGTTAAGTATGGATTAGCGTTTGCCTACGTTACAAGGCGTTGAGAGGGTCTTTTAAGACCAATAAAGGTGGCACCACGGCTTTTCCGTCCTTTGCGATGGAAAGGCCTTTTTATATGGTTTTTTGGTGTAGTAGAGCAGAGCATAGTGAAGGAGAGATTAAGAATGACAGTTGAGCTTAGCAGATTTGCCATCAAAGTATTACAGGGGGATATGATGACGCCTATATCGGTGTATCAATCTCTGACAGGAAAGCATAAGATGCTATTTGAATCTTCAGCCAAGCATGAAGAAAGTGGGCGTTATTCCTTTATCGCCGTTAACCCAATAGCAGAACTGATTGGGGATAAAAACGGTTATCAATATACTAAAGGAATGAAAATGGATACGTCTAACGATAATGTCTTACAAAAACTAAAAGAAGTAATGCCATTCCATGAAGCGGATTATCCTTTTGCTTTTTTTGGTGGCGCAATCGGCTTTTTTGGTTATGAAACCGCCTTTTATGCTGAAAAAATTGGTGAATATTTACATGATAGTTTAGAAATGCCTGATGTCCATGTTTTTTTCTATGATACGTTTATCGTGTTTGATCATTTAAAGCAAGAGGTGACATTAGCAGCAATCGATTTATTTAATGAAGGGCGCACACTAGATAAGATGGAAGCCGCTATTGCTGAAATTGAGCAACAGCTACATGCAGGTACGACATTTGGTGCAATGGAGCTATTTACAATTGATTTTCAACCAATGATACCAAAGGAAGAGTTTATTGCGATTGTTGAGCGCGCAAAACAGCATATTGTGAAGGGAGATATTTTCCAAATCGTGTTATCCCAACGTTTTTCTTCATCGTTTACAGGCAATCCATTTGCCTTATATCGGCAGTTAAGAACGTCGAATCCATCACCTTATATGTTTTATATGGATTTTGAGGCATACACAATTTTAGGAACTTCTCCAGAGAGTCTTGTAAAGGTCAAGGATCGCAAAGTTACAACAAATCCAATTGCTGGAACGAAACCACGTGGTACAACGCAACAGCAAGATGAAGCGATTGCTGAAAGCTTATTGACGGATGAAAAAGAAATCGCTGAGCATCGAATGTTAGTTGACTTAGGGCGTAATGATATTGGAAGAATTTCCAAGATTGGCACCGTAAAGCTTGTGAAATATATGAACATTGAACGCTACAAACATGTCATGCATATTGTATCGGAAGTTATTGGTGAACTGCGTGATGAAGTCCATGTGTTAGACGTTCTTAGCGCATGTTTGCCAGCTGGTACAGTGTCGGGGGCCCCTAAGATTCGAGCAATGCAGTTAATTAATGAGCTAGAGCCAGTGAAGCGTGGCGTTTATGCTGGTGCGGTAGGGTATATTTCAGCTACAGGTGATATGGATTTAGCGTTGGCTATTCGTACGATGGTAATCAAAGATGGGTTTGCACATGTGCAAGCAGGTGCAGGCGTTGTGTATGATTCAGTACCTTTGTCTGAATATGAAGAAACATTAAATAAAGCTCGTGCGCTACTGGAGGTTAAACAATGATTTTACTCATCGATAATTATGATTCATTCACATATAATTTATTTCAGCAAGTCAGTATGCTTGGTAAGGAAGTTCAAGTAGTAAGGAATGATGAAGTAACAATTGAAGAAATAATTGACATGCAACCAGAAGCAATTATTTTATCACCAGGTCCAGGTACACCAAATGAGGCAGGAATCACAGTACAAGTTGTACAAGAACTATATACAAAATATCCGATTTTAGGGATTTGTTTAGGTCATCAGTCGATAGGGCAGGCATTTGGGGGAACAATTGAGCAAGCTAAAAATATAATGCATGGCAAACTATCCGCTTTACAGTATGAGCAAACAGGCGTTTTTGCGCAATTCGAAGGTGACATGGAAGTGATGCGCTATCACTCGTTAATCATAGAGCCATCCACGTTGCATGAAGATTTTATTATAACTGCCAGTTCGCGTGATGATGGAGAAATTATGGCTATTCAACATAAGCACTATCCACTTGTTGGATTGCAATTCCATCCAGAATCAATAGGCACTAAGACAGGTAGTGACATCGTGCAAGCCTTTTTAGCACTCGTTTAGGTGCGTGCCAGGCACTCAAACAATTTCCAAACAATTTGATTTTCAATAGAAAAAATCCACTTGCCTCCTGCGACTTATGAAGTGCTACGCGGAGAGCGAAGTGGATTTTTGTCATTTACGATGTATTATTGCTTTTTCCCAGTTATTAATTTGGCAATTTCCTCTAATGACATGGAAGAATTAACTTCATAAGAGCCGATTTGTAAACTTCGAGCATATTTTGCGTTCGCAAGTAATAGCTCCATCTCTACACTATTTGTAATAATGCCACCGTCTTCGAGCTTTTGCGCCACAATATAGGGCGTTATACCGCTATATATTTGAAGTGTCATTGTGACTTCATTATCAGCGTTCTTATCAGCTTTCGGGGTACTATCAGTACGCTTATCTTCTGCAGACGTGTCAGTTGCATTTTCTTGTTGCTTAGTTTCATTCCCAGTTTCATTCCCAGTTTCTTTCGCCGAGTTCGCTTTTAATGTTGCGATTTCTTTCGTTGCTTGCTCAAGTTTTTTTTGTAGTTCCTCTACATCCTTATCGTTTGAGGAGGCAACTGTCGGTAGACCAATATTCAGATCCAAGCGATCGGCTATAGAAAGCAATGCGCCGACTAGGAAAAGGGCGATACCAAATGCACGGATGGCGGATTTATTCATTATTATCTACCTCCGTTTGCAATCACTTGTCGCACTTGCTCTTCCGTTAAATTGGAGCGAATACTAATATCAGCAATGGAAAGTCCTTGCTTGTTGAGTTCGAGTACCTGACTGATAATGATTTCATGAATCGGCTTTAAGTTGCTTGGCATCGGCTCAGCCTTTTTTACTTGTGCAGCTTGTTGAACAGCCTGCATAACCTGTTGAACCTTTGGATTTTGCGTCGGAGGATTTTTAGCTATGGATGATTTAACCTGAAATTCAGGTTCTAGTAATAGCTCTTCTTCTACAATTTTGAGACGTCGCTTTAAATTATTCGTTTCTTGAAAAATAGAAATGGACAATTCTTCGACATCTTGTTCGACTTTTTTCGCACTATCTTTGAAAAAGAACGATAAAAAGATAAGAACGATACCGACAATCATAAGTATGATGGATAAATCCACTAGTTTCACCCCATTAAATTATGTAATTATAAGGTATTTTACCACATGCAAACTTAATATGAAATGAAGGTAGATTTTTTTTCAGTTTATGTTATAATAGGTTAGTCGTATAAATCATGCTCAAATTTAAATTCTTGATATAGAGTGGGAGGGTTAATAATGCGCGTAAATATTACTTTAGCTTGCACAGATTGCGGCGAACGTAACTACATTTCTAAAAAGAACAAGCGTAACAATCCAGAGCGTCTTGAACTTAAAAAATATTGCTCTCGCGAGAAGAAATACACTCTTCACCGTGAAACAAAGTAATCGCTCATTAAGCCAAAACCACACGTGGTTTTGGCTTTCTACATTTTAAAGGGAGGTGCGATGTCGTGGATAAAACATCGTTGCGAAACAAGGTGCGTGAAGCACTCTCAAATATGAGTGCAACTACATATCGCGAACAATCATTTGCTATCGCAAGAAAAGTGCTACAGGAACCATATATAATAGAAGCAAATACGATTGGCATTACAATTTCTAATAAGCCAGAAGTGGACACAATTCATCTAATCGAAGCACTTTGGAAGCTTGGTAAAACAGTGGCAGTTCCAAAATGTAACGCAAAAACAAGAGAAATGTCATTTTATGCGATAGAATCGTTTGCCCAGTTAGAAACTGTTTATATGCATTTGCGTGAACCAATTCCGGAAATAAGTGAGTTTGTTGACGCAAATGAAATGGATATCATACTTGTTCCTGGCGTAGTTTTTGACACACAAGGCTATCGAATAGGCTACGGTGGTGGTTATTACGATCGCTATGTATTACACTATAAAAAAGGTAAACTAATGTCTGTGCTTTTTGATGAGCAACTATATGAACAGGTGCCTGTAGAGACGCACGACTACCCAGTAGATCTTATCATCACACCGACAAAACGCATTGATTGTGAAGCGCAACGAGGAGCGAAATAAAATGGATAAAATGCTAGATATTTATGATTTATTAAAAACATATGGCACTTATATTTATACACGTGATCCTATTGGCGATTTAATGTTAATGGAGGATGAAATTCGTGAGTTGTACAAGGCGAATGTACTCGACATTAAAGATTACCAAATGGCACTGTTGTTAATACGACAAGAAACGACAAGACTGCGGGTTGAGCAAAATAAGCAGTAATGTTTCAATAGCGAATAATTTGGGTACGGTAAAAATATCGTAATATGTATGTAAAATTAGTAAAAACAGTGGTTTACCACTGTTTTTATGTTTTTACGAAACTTTTTACATTTAAAAACGTATATATTAATGTTAAGCTATAATGAAGCCGAGGAGAAAGGCTGCCAAAAATATATCTGTTGATTATCTGTAAAAAATGGATTAAGATATATTTTGTTTCAGAAATCAAATTGTAAATTTTATTATTTTTTTGTAAGGAATAGGGAGGATGTTAGGAATGAAATTAACTAAGTGGCCTAAACATTCATTTATGATACTAGCAATCGTAGCAACTTGGATAAAAACGGTCATTGTGTACCACACAAGCTTTGAGTTGAAAATTGAAAATGCAATGCAACAATTTATTTTGTTTATTAATCCATTAAGTTTTTTACTGTTTGTTTATGGATTATCGTTATTCTTTAAAACACCTAAAATAAGAAATCGCTATATAATCACTATGAGTATCGTATTATCGATTGTTTTATATGGAAACGTTGCGTTCTATCGATTCTACAATGACTTTATTACATTGCCGGTATTATTCCAGACAAGTAACTTTAGTGATTTAGGAACTTCCGCTGCAGCTATTATTAATCCATGGGATCTTTTATATTTTGCAGATGTCTTTATTATTATTATCGCTAATAAGTACTTACCTAAAATGAAAGCAGCAGTAAAAGTAAACGTTGAATTCCGCCGTGCATTTTTCGTGTTAGCTATTGCGATGACATTTTTAAACTTAGGTTTAGCGGAAACAGAGCGTCCACAATTATTAACACGTAGCTTCGACCGCGAACTACTTGTTAAAAATATAGGTACGTACAACTATCATCTGTATGATATTTATATCCAGTCAAAATCATCTGCACAACGCGCATTAGCGGATGGCAGTGAATTAGTAGAAGTGAATAACTACATTCGTTCTAACCAAGCAGCGATTAACGAAGATATGTTTGGAAAATACAAAGATCGTAACTTAATTGTCGTGTCTCTCGAGTCATTACAAAACTTTGTGATTAATAATGATATGAATGGACACGAAATTACGCCATTCTTTAACTCTTTAACAAAAGATCCAGATACGTATTATTTCAGTAATTTCTATCACCAAACAGGGTTAGGGAAAACATCGGACTCTGAGTTTATTGTAGAAAACTCATTATTTGGTCTTGGCCGTGGTGCGGTCTTCTTCACACATGGTGGTAATACGTATAACTCAATGGCAGAGCGTCTTGGGGAAAATGGGTACTTTACAAACGTTATGCACCCGAACAATAAATCGTTCTGGAATCGTGATATAATGTACCAATCATTAAAAATTGATAAGTTCTATGATGTAGACTCATATAAAGTAGAAGAAGGCCAAGCTGTCAACTGGGGTATGAAAGATATTCCGTTTATGGAGCAGTCCGCTGCATTGATGAAAGACATGCCACAGCCATTCTACTCTCGTTTAATTACGTTAACAAACCACTATCCATTCACTTTAGATCCAGAAGACGTGATGATTCCTGAATACACATCAAACTCAGGAACGTTAAATCGCTACTTCCAAACAGTTCGTTACATGGATGAGGCGCTAAAAGACTTCTTCCAAGATCTAAAAGACCAAGGTGTTTATGATAATTCGATTATCGTTATGTATGGAGACCATTATGGAATTTCCGAAAACCATAATAAAGCAATGGCACAATATTTAGAAAAAGACGGCATTACACCGTATGATAATGCATTATTGCAAGAAGTACCTTTATTCATCCATATCCCTGGCGATGGTCAAGGGAAAGAGATGACAGAGGTATCTGGACAAATAGATTTACGACCAACTATTTTACATTTACTTGGCGTTGAAACGTCAAAAGATATGCAACTTGGTGCAGATTTATTCTCACCAGAGCACGAGGATTTCGTTATTTTCCGTGACGGCCGATTCATTACAGATAAATACGTTTATGCTGGTGAGGCTTGCTACGACAAAGCAACAGGGGAACAAATTGATGTAGCGCCTTGTCAACCTTATGCAGACCGAGCAACAACGGAATTAGAAAATTCGGATGCCATCATAAACGGGGACTTACTCCGATTCTATGATGAAAAAACAGGCAATTTAAAACAAAATGCAGTGAAGTAAATCAAAAAAGGCATACTAGAACTTCTAGTATGCCTTTTTTTTGGTGCCAGTCACCCAAACAATTCAGGTAATTTTGAAAATTTAGCAATGCAATCGTTGCTAGTTATCCTTTATAGATGCGATAGGAACTGTTGTAAGTCCTTTTGTGTAACTTGCCCCTCCACTGTATATCTCAAAGTCCCCTCAGCATCAATAATAAAGGTAGTAGGGTAAGCCATGACTTTGAAAGCCTTCCCGAGTGCTCGATCATGATCTAAGAAAATAGGAAAACTTAAATTGTATAATTGTTGAAACTTGATTGCATTTTCACGACTATCATTTGAAGTTGCATTGATTGCGAGCAACTCAACATTATTTGGTTTTTGCTCATAAAAAGTATTTAAGTCCGGCGCTTCCTCATGACAGGGACCGCACCAAGAAGCCCAAAAATTAATAATTAGAATGTTCCCTTTATATTCTTCTAACGTTGTTGAGGATTCATCTAAGCGTGTTAAAGGGCTTTTGAAGTTAAGCATCTTTGCCCCTGTTTGTTTATCTACAATCAAATTAGGTTGGCTCTCTTTGTATATTTCATTTTTGACAGCAATACCAATGAGTGCCAGTACAACTACTAACGAAATGACCATTAAAATCGTTTTACGTTTCATCATAAATCTCCTTTTTGTGCATATAGATATAGGTTAATTGAATAAATTATTCCATATTTTAAAAATACTCCCTTATATAATAACGTAATTTATGAGAAAAAACCTCCTATTTTTTATAAGGGTTAGCATGATTCATGGATGAAAAAATTCTACAGAAAAGAAAAAGAGCAGCCTCCTAATAGAGACTGCTCTTTTCTGTCTGGATTTTAGTGTAACGCTGGAGGATATCCACTATGAACGATTGTCATGATGACGAACCAACCGAATACCCCAGCACTTGCTAAGTTGAAAACAATGCTTAGTAAGTTTTTTTCTTTAATTGCTTGGAATGTACCAACGACAGCTAAAATCGCTACTAGACCAAAAATAACCATTAATAAGTTCATTAAAAAAGACACTCCTTTCGACATCAGAAAATGAATGTCGTAAACAATATTCCTCCTTAATTGTAAACGTTCTACCTGTTTTTGTCGAGGACTAATATAGAGTAAAGTATGAACTTTTATCGTCAAATTGTGGCAAAGAATGTATAATATGAAGTTGAGGTGATAAAGATGATGAACGTACGAAGCTATTCCCTTGGACCAATCCAAACGAATTGTTATATCGTATCGAATAAAGAGAAAGAATGCTTAATATTTGATCCAGGCGAAGAAGCGACAAAAATTATAAAGGTAATTCGCAGCAATGGATTAAAGCCATTGGCCATTTTTTTAACACACGCCCATTTTGATCATATTGGTGCAGTGGATGAAGTCAGAGAAGCTTTTAATATTCCTGTGTGGATTCATGAAAAAGAGGTTAGCTGGCTAGATGACCCGATGAAAAATGGTTCTGGTAAATATGCTTCTTTACCAGATTATAAGGTTGCTGCTCCTGCTAAAGAACATATTATTAAAAAAGAGCAACTTTTTGAAATAAGTAATTTTGTATTTAATGCCGTATTTACTCCCGGCCATTCACCTGGTAGTATTTCATATATTTTTGAACAAGATGGTTTTGCCATCGTTGGAGATACATTATTCGAACAAAGTATAGGGCGTACAGATTTACTTGGAGGATCAACAAAACTATTACTTGCATCCATTCATGACAAACTCCTATCATTGCCTGAAGATACCATTGTTTACCCTGGTCATGGGAATTACACAACAATTGGTACAGAAATGGAAACGAATCCTTTCTTAAATGGCTTTTAATGGCGTTTTAAACGGCATGTGATAGCGATAGGTAATAAAAAAAGCGTGTCTCAAGATTTTGAGACACGCGATTTTTTGTATTAATGACCGCCACCAGGTACGTGAATGAATGTTGTATAGTACGTGAAGCCAGCGAAGAATACAGTTAAATATGCTCCGAAAATGTACATGTACATACGTTCTGAAAGGTTCAAGAAGCCTAATAATAAGAATAAACCTGTATTACCTACGAATAATAGCGATACCTCGTTCATACCACCAAGGTAGAACATAACTGCAAAAATACCTGTCCAGAATGCCATAACTTTATACATATTATCCATGAAGATTTCCCCTCCTTTTGCCCACGACACAATAATCTCTTACTTATTATAAATGATATGAAAGGTGTCTGTAAACTGGAACTTCTGCTTCTTTGTGACAAACAATTGGATTTTACAAATTAGCTATCGATTTCTGTCACGTTAATTTCATATTTGCATAAATCGCAGTTATGTACCATGCTTTCGATTTGGATAAATTCATTACTAGAAAATAATGCATTTAATTGTCCTTTTAAGTAAGATTCGTGTAAAGTACAAACGATGTCCGAGTGGGTATTAAGCTGCTCTTGGAATGGGCAATTAAAAATGGAGAACATAACTTTTTTCCCTTTTTCCGTTTGCTGTATTTGTGGAGTATAGCCAATTAATGCAGCATTGTCTGTTAATAGCTGAAGCTTTTGTTCGAAGGATAGCATGTTATTAAGTTTTAATTCAGCATTTACATAATTTCTCATTTGTTGATAGCCATCTTGATAACTAATTTCCTGACATTTAGTTAAAGCAGATGGTCCTAACTCTTGTACTAATTGGATCGTCCATTTTAATAAGCGCTCTTCATCACGTCTAGGGAATGTTAGTGAAACACCTTTTTCTGATGCCTTATAAACACGACCAGGTCGTCCACCTTTACCAGTTTTTGCGAAATCTGCTGTAATAATATTGATTTCTGAGAGCTTGGTTAAGTGAAGGCGTGCAACATTTGGATGAATGCTGAATTTATCAGCAATATTTTGTACTGTTACCGTTTTTTTCTCTCTTAAAATATACTCATAAATGGAGTACCTCGTTTCGTCGGCTAAAGTACTAGTAATTTTTAATGGATGGATCATTTACATCACCTCATTGTATTATTTGAAAAATTGCTGTTAATGAAAAGTTAGGAAAAAAATCATGCTGATTCTATTATATTGCATTATTGGAAAAGATACAGATTCTTTAGGCTTAAATATTATCTTTTTCATATGTTTTGTTCATAATTTGTGAAAATTTGTATGTTATCCACAATATTTTTAGAAAAATCTGCGTTTGCTAGTGAAATATCCATCAAATTTTTATTTTAGAAAAAGGGCTTTTCTCGTAACGTGTTCCTCTTTATACTAGGAAATAACGAATAGAGCGGTCATATTCGAATGAACTAGAAAGAAGGGGTAATTATGCAAACTTTTGAATCTGTTGTAGAACAAAAGAGTGAGCATCTTTTAGTGAAAGCCTATCATTTTGGTGCTTCGGATTTATTACTCATACCGCAAGAAAATCGGTATATAATCTATTTTCGAAAATATGATAAGTTACTGACAGCAGGAGAGCTCCCCACTGAACTCGCCGAGCGCATCGTGTCCTATTATAAATTTTTAGCAGCATTAGATATTAGTGAGCGGCGTAAACCACAAAGCGGCTCTTTTCAGAAAATAGTGGAGCAAAATCGTTTTGCTTTACGCGTTTCCACACTTCCTTCTGCTTATTTAAAAGAAAGCCTGATTATACGGCTTCTTCTTCAAAACCACGCATTTCCACTTACATCCTTAAGCTATTCCAAATGTGCAGCTGATAAGTTAACCAAGCTAGTAGACAATCAACAAGGCATTTTATTGTTTTGCGGGGCAACAGGTACTGGTAAAACAACGTCTTTGTACTCTTTAATACACCATTGTTCTAGCGAGCTTCAACGCCATGTTATTTCATTAGAAGATCCTGTAGAAAATAAACAAGTCAATCTTCTTCAAATTCAAGTAAATGAACGAGCGGGTATTACTTATGCGGCGGGCTTAAAAGCGATTTTGCGGCATTCGCCAGACGTGATTATGATCGGTGAAATACGCGATCAAGAAACAGCTAAAATTGCTATCGAAGCAGCTCTTACAGGTCATTTAGTGTTGTCTACTATTCACGCGAAGGATTCAGTAAGTTGTCTCTATCGGCTTTTAGATTTAGGGGTGTCACCAGAAGAGCTTCGTCAAACAGTAATTGCTATTGTGGCACAAATGTTATTACACCTTCCGCAACAGCAAGAGGAAAGACGAGCATTATTTGAAATACTATGTGATAGCCACCTTGATCATGCCATTCAAGCTTTGATACAAAAATCGCATTATGCAATGCCTTATCGTCTAACGTTGGCTGGTCAAAAAGAAGAAATTATGAGGCAACAATATGCTGCAGCTCAGAGCGTTTATTGACAAACTACAACTGGATTATAAAAGAACAACAAAATGGCGACTAAAAGAACAAGCACAATTTATTAGGCGTTTAAGTGTCTTAATACAGGAAGGCTATTTGTTTGCTCAAGCGGTGTCGATGCTGCTGCCACACCATGTGAAAAACTATGAGGAGGTTCAACAATTTGTAGATGAAGCACTTAAACAAGGAAAAGGTGTAATTGGCGTATTTGACACTTTACAATTAGCCAAGCATTATTTGGTAGCCATTTCAATTGCTGAACATAATGGACATATGGTTGAAGCATTAGGTGGTGTGGCCAAGCAAATGACGTTGAGCCAAGAGACTAAGAAAAAATTAATGAAGTTACTTTTGTATCCAGTAGTATTGATTGTATTTTTACTGTTGTTGTTCCTGTTATTTCGTACGTTTTTCTTTCCTAATATTGAAGCAATGGTGACAAGTCGCAACGATTATGGAACAGAGGAACAGTCGTCTATTGCCGTATCTAAATTATTATTACATGTTCCAGACGTATTTATCGTAATTCTTTTTGTTTTGACTTTAGGTAGCATCATTTTTCAGCGTATGCTAAAAAGGTTATCGGTTGCTAGACAGCTCCAAATAATGTTAAAAATACCTTTTGTGAATAGCTATTTTCGCTTAACCATGACAAAACAATTTGCTGCTTATTTGGGTAGCTTGCTGCACAGTGGTTTTTCCTTACAAGCAAGCTTGCAGATTTTAGAGCGACAACGGTACCAACCGAATGTACGCTTTTTAGCTAGTCGCATAAAGGAAAGGGTTACTTTTGGTGATACGTTAACACAGGCAGTTACTTTACTTCCAGTGTGGCAAAATGATTTCGCTACGTTTGTAGAGCATGGGGAGCAAAGCGGTTACTTAGGGAAGGAATTAGTATTGTATAGTGAATTATTGTTAGAAAAGCAAGAACTCCTGTTGCACAGATTGCTTACATTTGTACAACCAACGTTTTTTGTTTTTATTGCTTTATGTATTGTTGCGGCCTATGTCAGTTTATTGTTACCGATTTATCACATGATTGAACTTATATAGGAGGACCTATCATGAAACATATACAACAAGAAGCAGGATTTACTTTAATTGAAATGTTAATTGTTCTGTTGATTATTTCCATTTTAATCCTTATTACAATTCCTAATGTTACAAAACATTTTGCGACGATTGATGAAAAAGGATGTGCTGCATATATCTCGATGGTGCAAGGACAAGTTGAGGCTTATCGGGTAGATTTTATGGAGTATCCTTCATTAGACGATTTGGTGGCAAAGGGATATTTAAAAGAGCAGGGAACGACTTGCCCAAATAAGGAAAAGATCGTGATTACCACTAAAGGAGAAGTGCAATTAGCAAAACAATCCTCTACAGCAGAGGTTGATGGACAATGAATCACATTAAAAATGAACGAGGCTATACGCTACTTGAAATGGTCATGGTGTTATTTATAGTAATGTCATTAACTGCCATTGTAACAAAATTATCAGTGAAAGTAGCTGAAGCAAAAGAAGTGGAACGCTTTTTTATGCAAATGCAATTAGACCTTCACTATTTGCAAACGTATAGTATGCACCATAAGGATTATATATTTATAAAATTTGAGCCACACTTACAACGTTACAGTATTAAAAAAGATTTTTTTACAACAGAATATACTCGCCCCTTTCCAAAAGGGGTAGAACTATTGACAGAAGGGACAAACGTTTATACAGTGCGCTTTAACTTTATCGGTAATATGATGACGCCAGGGACACTTTATTTTCATACACCTCAAGGGCTTAAAAAAGTAGTCATAACGCTAGGGCGAGGGAGAATGAGGGTCGAATGAATGAAATGGGCTACTCCTTTGTTGAAACAATTGTTTCTGTTGTTATTGTAATGCTGTTATGCTCGACGTTAATTCCGATTAGCTACACAATGAAAACAACCCTCTATCATCAAAAGCTTGAAGTTGCCGCTGCCGAAACGGCTTATGAAGGGTTAAAGCAATATCGTTATTTCCAGCAAGTCGCAGGAGTAAAAACGATTGACGATGTAGATTATCATTGGCTATTTGATGGACAGAAAATATGTGTCACATTTCAAAATACAAGAGAACTACGTCAAAAGTGTATTGAATTAGCAGGTGAAATTCGATGAACAACAAAGGATATACTTTATTGGAAGCGCTGATTCAAATGGTCGTCTTTGTGCTCGTTTGCCATGTTTTCATCTTCATTATTCTGTGGGCTCTTACAATAAAAACTTCTATCATGACGGATGAACATTCAAAATGGGAGTTATTTGTTTTCGAAATGACTACTAATTTGGCCAATGCTACTTCCTTATCCGTAAGGCAAAATCAAAGAACGATCATGCTTCAAACAGCCAATACATGGCAGTATTTTGACTGCTATCACAATATGATTCGACAAAGAGTGAATGGTGGTCATGTCCCGATGCTTGTGGGTATAAACAATTGCCAGTTTCAATTGAGTGGCAATGAACTGACAATCGCTGTCGAATTTCCAAGCGGTTTAAAGAAGGAGCGGACCTATTTTGTACCAATTATTGAAAAATGACAGAGGGGCTGTTTTTTTAATCGCAATTGCATTATTATTTTTTGTAACTACTTTTGTTCTTACGTATTGCATGTCTTATGAGATTCAGTTTCGAACATATGATGGGTTAGAAAAGATGAATGTTCGAGCTACGATAAATTTATTAGGACAAATTTTGTCAGACAGTGTAGAATCGTAGTAAGAAGGTGATTCGAATGCGAAAAATATATTTAGTTGGCTTTATGGGCTGCGGGAAGAGTGCGTTAGGTAGACGGTTAAGCTATTTATTAAAATTACCCTACTATGATATGGATCATGAAATTGTCAGACAGCAGGGAATGACGATTCCACAAATTTTTGAGAAGTATGGAGAGGCTCGTTTTCGCGAAATAGAAACGGAATTTTTGAAAAATTTCCGCGACGAGGCATGTATTATCTCTACAGGTGGCGGTGTGGCTATAAATGGGGAAAACCGTAAAATTATGAGACGCAGTGGACTTGTATTCTTTTTAGATGCGACATTCGAAGATATTTATAAACGAATACAGCATGATCCAAATCGACCAATAGTACAAAGCTCAACCAAGGAAGAGTTAGAGGAGCTGTATCATTACAGAAGAAAGTATTATCGCGATGCAGGCCATATTCAAGTGCTGACAGAAGGTAGAACGATTCGGCATATTCTAGAGTATTTAGTATTTCAAGTAAAAAGATTAAAAAGCGAACGATGATTGATTTATATGACTGTAATATTCGTCTTTTGAGTTAAATTAAAAAATGTTTGCCTTTTCAATGCAATCAATGTTAGGATATAGACTAATAAGATAACTTTTTGTACATTGAATACTAAATAGTACCAAGATCATTCTTGGGCGGATGATTGTACGGGGAGAGCGCGTGTAGACGCCACCGAAGGAGCAAGTAGCAAAGGGCTATGAATCTCTCAGGTAAAAGGACTCGTACAAGACGCAACTCTGGAGAGAGCTGTAATACAACAGCCACCAAAGGGGAAAGCCTACTGATTGGCATTTTCGCAATGCGAGTTAGATTGGTGTAACTTTCAGGTGCAAGGACAGAGAATCCCGAAAAGGGGTTCGTCTGTCTTTTTTTATGTCTAGACATTGTTACGGCGTATGCGCTTGAAATGTCAAAAAAGCAGACGAACTACTACCAGTAAAATGATACAAACAATAAGGAGGCAATAGTAATGACGAATGAATTAAAACGTACACCTCTATTTGACGAATACGCAAAGTATGGTGGTAAAACAATTGACTTCGGTGGATGGGAATTGCCAGTACAATTTACTTCTATTAAAGAAGAACATGATGCAGTGCGTAATCGTGCAGGCTTATTTGATGTGTCTCATATGGGCGAAATTTTAGTAACGGGTCCAGATGCACTAGCGTTTTTACAAAATCTTTTGTCCAATGACATCGCTAAAATTGCTACTGGTCAAGCGCAATACAATGCAATGTGCTATGAAGATGGTGGCGTTGTCGATGATTTATTAACTTACAAACTTGCAGATAATCATTATTTACTATGTGTCAACGCAGCCAATATTGAAAAAGACTTTGATTGGATGATGGAAAATCAACATCAGTATGATGTCACAATCGACAATCAATCGGAAGCTTTTGCACAAATCGCTTTACAAGGACCACTTGCTGAAGAGCTTCTTCAATCATTAACGGCTACGGATTTAAGTGCGATTAAATATTTCCGCTTCCAAGAGGATGTTGACATTGCAGGACATACAGCGTTAGTATCTCGCAGTGGTTACACGGGTGAAGATGGTTTTGAGTTATACGGTGCTCCAGCGGATATTAAAGCTCTTTGGGATATTATTTTAGAGGCAGGAAAAGACAAAGGCGTTGTGCCAGCAGGCTTAGGTTGCCGTGATACATTGCGCTTTGAAGCGGGTCTGCCACTT
Source organism: Lysinibacillus sp. C5.1 (assembly GCF_016350185.1). Lineage (NCBI taxonomy): Bacteria > Bacillati > Bacillota > Bacilli > Caryophanales > Bacillaceae > Lysinibacillus > Lysinibacillus sp. C5.1. The sequence goes on along the minus strand of NZ_CP066226.1, from coordinate 2,969,480 downwards.
TATGGGCAGGAACTTTCTGCTACAATTTCACCACTTGAAGCGGGCATTGGATTTGCTGTGAAATTAAATAAAGATGACTTCATTGGGCATGATGCGTTAGTAGCTCAAAAAGAGAATGGTTTAGCGCGTAAAATTGTCGGCATTGAAATGATTGATAAAGGGATTCCACGTCATGGTTACAAAGTGTTCAAGGATGGTCAAGAAATCGGTGAAGTGACAACAGGTACGCAGTTGCCTTCTTCAAAACGTAATGTTGGTAACGCCTTAATTGACAGCCAATTCGCAACTATCGGAACAGAATTGGAAATCGAAATTCGTGGTAAGCACTTAAAGGTAGTAACAGTTGAAACACCGTTTTACAAGCGTTCAAAATAAAATTTGAAAAGAGGGACCTACATTTATGAAACATCGTTATTTACCAATGACGGAGCAAGACAAACAAGACATGTTAGACGTAGTTGGTGTATCGTCAGTCGATGAGTTATTCGAGGATATTCCTGAAAAAGTACGTTTCAAAGGCCTTTATGATATTAAAGAAGCAAAATCAGAATCAGCACTTTTAAAAGAGTTATCAGCACTCGCTGCAAAAAATAAAGATACAAATGCGAACGTATCATTTTTAGGTGCAGGTGTCTACAATCACTATAAACCGATTATCGTGGACCATGTCATTTCTCGTTCAGAATTTTATACAGCTTATACTCCGTACCAACCTGAAATTTCACAAGGGGAATTACAAGCTATTTTTGAATTCCAAACAATGATTGCGGAGCTTACAGGCATGGATCTTGCCAACTCTTCTATGTATGACGGCGGAACAGCACTGGCAGAAGCAGGGATGCTAGCAGCAGGTCATACACGTCGTAAGAAAATTTTAGTATCTGAAACGGTTCACCCTGAATATCGTGATGTCGTTGCTACATATGCATACGGTCAATCAATCGACATCGTCACAATTCCTCATAAAGATGGTGTCACAGATGTAGAAGCTTTAAAAGAGCTGATTGATGAAAATACAGCGGCTGTTATTGCACAATATCCAAACTTCTTCGGTCAAGTAGAAGATTTACAAGTTATCGGAGATATTGCACATGATGCGAAAAGTTTATTTGTTGTATCATCTAACCCACTTGCACTAGGAATTTTAACACCACCAGGTAAGCTTGGTGCCGATATTTGCGTTGGCGATGCACAAGTATTTGGTATTGCGGAAAGCTTCGGCGGTCCACACTGTGGATTCTTCGCTGTCACAACAAAATTAATGCGTAAAGTGCCTGGTCGTCTTGTTGGGGAAACAGTAGATGGTGAAGGTCGTCGTGGTTATGTGCTAACACTACAAGCGCGTGAGCAGCATATTCGTCGCGACAAAGCAACATCGAATATTTGTTCAAACCAAGCGCTGTTAGCTCTAGCAGCATCTGTTGCTATGACTGCTTTAGGCAAGCAAGGCGTACGTGAAATGGCCATGCAAAATATTGCGAAAACACGCTACGCAAAAAATGCTTTTGAAGCGGCAGGCTTTACAGTGGCATTCCAAGGTGCACACTTTAACGAAATCGTTGTGAAAACTAATAAATGCGTGAAAGAAATCAACAAAGGCTTACTTGAAAAAGGCATTATCGGCGGTTATCCATTAGGTCAAACATACGATTCACTGAAGCAACACGTACTAATCGCCGTCACAGAATTACGCACGAAGGAAGAAATTGATGCACTTGTTGCAGAAATGGGGGCTCTCAATGCATAACGAAAATCAATCACTCATTTTTGAAATTACAAAAGAAGGTCGCGTAGGGTATAGCTTAGAAGCGTTAGATGTACCAGAAATCGATCTTGCGGATTTACTTCCTGCAAATTGTATTCGTGAAGAAGCGGCGGAGTTACCAGAAGTTTCTGAGCTTGATATTATGCGTCATTATACAGCACTATCTCGTCGTAACCACGGTGTAGACTCTGGTTTCTATCCACTTGGTTCATGTACGATGAAGTACAATCCAAAAATCAATGAGTCAGTGGCACGTCTATCTGGCTTTGCCAATGTACACCCATTACAAGATGAATCTACTGTTCAAGGTGCAATGGAACTTCTTTATGAACTGCAAACGTCTTTAGTCGAAATTACAGGGATGGATGAAGTCACATTACAACCAGCGGCAGGTGCGCATGGTGAATGGACAGCATTAATGATGATTCGTGCTTTCCATGAAGCAAACGGCGAAGGACATCGTAATAAAGTCATCGTTCCTGACTCTGCACACGGTACAAATCCAGCATCAGCAACAGTTGCAGGCTTTGAAACAATTACAGTTAAATCTGATGAAAACGGCTTAGTCGATATCGAGGATTTACGTAAAGTAGTAGGGCCAGACACAGCGGCATTAATGTTAACAAACCCAAATACACTAGGTTTATTTGAAGAAAATATTATCGAAATGGCAGAGCTTATTCATGAAGTTGGCGGGAAAGTATACTACGATGGCGCTAACTTAAATGCCGTAATGAGTAAAGCACGTCCTGGCGATATGGGCTTTGACTGTGTACATTTAAACTTACACAAAACATTTACAGGTCCACACGGTGGCGGTGGTCCAGGTTCAGGTCCAGTAGGCGTAAAGGCTGATTTAATCCCATTCCTACCAAAACCAGTACTTGTCAGAACAGAAGATGGCGCATACCACTTCGATTATGAGCGTCCACAATCTATCGGTCGCGTAAAACCTTACTATGGCAACTTCGGCATTAACGTACGTGCTTATACGTATATTCGTACGATGGGTCCTGATGGCTTAAAAGCTGTTACAGAATATGCTGTACTCAATGCAAACTATATGATGCGTCGCCTAGAGCCATTCTACGACCTACCATATAACCGTCATTGCAAGCATGAATTTGTATTATCTGGTCGTCGTCAAAAGAAACTGGGCGTTCGTACATTAGATATCGCAAAACGTCTGTTAGACTTCGGCTACCATCCACCAACAACGTACTTCCCACTCAATGTGGAAGAAGCGTTAATGATTGAGCCTACAGAAACAGAATCAAAAGAAACATTAGATGCTTTCTGCGACATTATGATTCAAATTGCCAAAGAAGCAGAAGAAAACCCATCGATCGTACAAGAAGCACCACATACAACAGTCGTATCTCGCCTAGACGAAACACGCGCTGCCCGTACACCAGTGCTTCGTTATCAAAAAGCATAAAAACAAAAACTGCTCGACTAGTATTGTAACTGGTCGGGCAGTTTTTTAGTGTAAAAGTGCGAATTGCTGGAAATCATTAGAATGACAATATCCTTCCTATTATTTCGTTTCGTAAAATAGAAAACAAAGCAGACATTTTCAATAAACACTGATATTATAGTTAGTTAATATAGTAATAAAATTGAATAAATACATTTAATTGTAATTAACTCTTGTCTTTTTATTAAAAATATAGTAAAGGATGGGCGGAAATAATGATTGCTATTCATTCGGAGTGTTGTTTATCAGTTCATACAACACTAAAAGATACATATATAATAAAAGAAATTCTATCCACAAGTAAATTGTCTATTGTATATCTTACCGAACAAGTGCAAACTGGCGAGCATCGGGTGATAAAGGAATTTTTCCCCAGTGAAATAGCTTTACGGGATTTAGATAATAAGACGATTATTTATCGCTCGCCATCTAAAAAACAACAGTTTGAGGAACTGAAGGACAATTTTATTCATGAAGCACAGATATTGGAACAAGTAAATCATAAAAATATTGTAGAATATGTGACACACTTTGAGGAGAATAATTCAGTCTATATTGTTATGACACTTCATAAAGGGACGCCAATGGATAAATATTTATTAGATTATCAATTAAATACTAGGGTTCAATTATTTGATACAATATTTCTTCCAATAATAGATGCACTTTGTTATTTACACAACAAAGGAATTATTCATCGAGATATAAAACCTAATAACATTATTATTGATAAGGAAGGCAGTCCTCGTTTACTCGACTTTGGCTCGGCAATTTACTATGAAACAACTATTAATCCTACTATATATACAACTGCAGGATATTCACCAATCGAGCAGTACTCAAGTCAATCTGAACAAGGAATCTATACAGATATTTTTAGCCTAGCTGCTACTATATACTATTCAATGACAAATATTGTGCCACTAGATATTTCGCAAAGAGTGATTGATGACCAGCTGGTGAATATAAGGAACTATAATAAAAATGTGAGTATAGTAATGGCGAAAATCATTAAGTGGTGCCTAATAGTCGAGCCCCAAAAACGGTGCTCCTCACTGAAATGGGTGGAAATAGCTATACTAATTGAGAAATTTAAACAAAAAATGCAAAATTACTTAGCGCGATATAATAATAAATAGCCACATGGGTATCAATTTTAATCCTTATTAATCATTTTATATTTACATAATTATAAATATAAAACAGCTTTTGGAATTTTTATAATGAATCCATAGGCTGTTTTTTTATTGATATATCAGCGTTTTTTTGCAATTTACTACGTCTAGATTGTGCTGTTTTTCTTTTGGTTAAAAATTACTAATAACAGTACATTAATAGAAAAATGTACCAATGCAAATATTGACAATAAAATAAGATATTGTATAGTTACTTTGTGATACAAATTGTTATTAGTGAAGGGTTCATTTAACAAAATTTTAGTGAAGCCATTTTACTCATCAGTGAAGTAGACAGTACATATTTTAAACATCAGGTACTATAGATTATCTATACCATATACGAATTTAAACTATGCTTGATGATGCATTAAAAATCTAAAATAAAAGGGATTCTAACGCCTAATTATTTACATAAAATAACTAAAAAGTTTTAAATAGGAATTTTTAAAGATTTTTAATGTGACTTCACTAATGACTATGCTTATTTAATCCATTATTAAGGGAGGGATGGCTGTACATTACAGCCGAAAAAATGGAGATTATTAATCAAACAAACAGAACGATGCTCTTTGAGGAAATTAATCCGGAAAAGTTAGATTTAATTACACTTGTTGGGGATGTTAAAGGAATTGATAGTCTAAGCGATGAGAAAATTAAAGAAATAAATCAATATCTACTTGTAAAAAGCTTCGATGAATTTTTAGATAAATTCTCTCCAACAGTTTATTCATTCTACAATGCTGCCAATCAAAAAGTAATGTATACGTTAAAAAAACCTGAAGGCATTCAAGACGATTGCATTTCTGAAATCGCAATTGATCAAAACAATGATTTTTTGAAAATGCTTTTCACCCTAATTGATACGAAACGAAGCCAAGGAATTACGAATGTAGATTTTAAATTTGAAAATCTATTAGACATGATTTCTCCTAAAAAAGTAATGGATGATATACGCCAAGTAAGAAAAGAAATTCATTACTTGTATGGTGAATATGACAAATTAGATGATGGTGATCCGAAGAAGCTAGACACTGGAGATAAGTTAAATCTTATGTTCGAGGTTGCCAGCAGAAACTATAACAATGTTATGGCCATGTTGCCATTAGCAATTGAAGATATAAAAACGAGACTTTTACTAGGTGCTAATCAGGAGGAAAATGAGTCCGAAAAGTTACAAATTGGAACACTTACTATTGGGGACACAGGTGAATTAAAAATTATTGAAGCACCTCAAACGAATTCATCAGAGCTGATGGTTATTGAAGAAAACAGTAATTATGGCTTAAGTACTGTTTTCGAAGAAGACTATGAAGCAATCACAGAATCTCCATCTTCTTATGTAAAAGATTTAGTCGTAAGAACATTTTCCCCTTTACCATCAGTGAAAGCGGATTTTGATGTTGAAACAGAAGTACAAAATTACAATACGTACCTAGAATTCTATAAGGATGCTAAGGATGAATTTGTAAAGACAGTAAAGCCATTAGTTGAAAAGCTACTGGGAGTCAAAATGTACTTTGACCAATATGCAACTAAAAATAAAGGGATGCAACCTTCGCTATTAGTTACAAATACAAAACTAGATATGCTTGTTAAAAGTAATAATTTGCCAAGATTGCGTACGTATTTAAATACTGTCAACTCGAAAAATGATTTTACGGATACAGTATGGTATGGAATCGTCCCATCACTTGAACTTGAAGCTTCTGGAAAGATGAAAGTGACTAGATCTCGATTTAAAGGAAATGAAAAAGTTGCAAAGCAGGAAGGCAACACGATGGAATCTTTATCTAGTCTTCTGGATACAGTCAAAGATTATAAAGTCCAAATATTCTTTAATTTTATGGCTGAAGAAGAGACAACGTTTAATGGTATCGCTACGGCAGGTATTGACCGTTTAATCGATAAATGTTCGGTGCTCGTTCGCAAAGATTATAGTGAATTTGCAATCCCTTGCTTGCCAAACTTTACTATAATTCCGAAAGATAAGTCTGGGGTTGTCATTGATACAAGAATGCAGACAACGGAGAATGGTGCACGACTATCAAAAGAAAAAGAAGATATTTTAAAACTTTGGATCGAGGGTGTATATGTAGGCGCAAGCTATGTAGCAGCAGGAATTGTGTCCGCTTATCAATGTCCAGAGTATTTAAAAGAATCATTTAGAAATGTGAAGAGAAATTATCCGGGGGTTCGTTTTGACATTGAAGCAGGTGACAACTCATTACGTGCTGTGACTACGATGGCAAAAGAAATTTCTGGATTTACAAATAATATTAAAGATGCGATTAATAGCAGAAGCTTTGGATTTGTATTCTCATCTGAAAATGCACAACTGCAGGATAAAGATATTAAACGTATTACAGTATATAAAGCTAGAAGCTTAGCGATGGAAGAAGATGGATTCGACTCAATCTACAAAACTCAAGTTAGTACGTATATTGAAAGAATTCTAAGATTCCAATCAGGTGACTTTAAGCATGAGAATATCGTTCGCTTCTTTAGTAATAATCCAAGTAGTCAAAAAAGCAAGTGGCTAAATGATAAAGGTCATGTAAACTCGATCATTCATGATGGAGATGATATTGGCTACATCATTGATGAGAAAACAAGCTTATGTCAAATCGACCTTGTATTTAACGGTAATGTTAAAAATCTTGAAGTCACGATTACTAAAGGGACAAGTGCTGTTAAAGCATAAAACCGAACATGAAGAAACTACGGACATCGATTGTTTAAATCGTATGTTTAAGATTTGTTATTTAAGCAAATCTTTTAACATAAATATGAATTTACTCAAATGACGGGCTTGATAAAATCCTTACATATTTCTCGTTACGTTCTTGCAAAACGATACGAGAAATGAAGTCAGCTAGAAATATGGTCAATTTTATCAAGCACGATTTAAAGAGTGAATTCAACAACTATTAGGAGGGAATAAGAATGGGTTTTGTATTAAAAGTAGAAGGTTCAGAGGCAATTGAATTAGGATTAGAGAGCATTATGACTGTCGAGTATGAAACAGATACACCGAATGACTCTAACGCTCGCTCAACGGATGTGGGTGCAACTTTAAAAGTAAAGGGTAAAATCCTAACAGCAACAGATGGTGATAATTCAGATGATACGATGAAATTAGGATTATGGTCATTAGTACCTGCTGAAAAGTCGGACTGTTACCGTAAAGTAACACTTGAAGTTATCTCAGCTGATCAAGTTGTACGAAAAATTCACTTCCCAAATGCGTTTGTTGTTGACTATACAGAAAGATATGGCGACACAGAAGGTATTGGTGAATTCTTCTTATTCATTAAGCAGAAGAAAGATAAAACAGATTTAGCGAAAATCGAAGGCGGCTATGCTGTTTAATGTAGAAGTTTGATAGAACACACTATTATCTAAGGGACTATATAGTTCCTTAGATAATTTTGAATAATCCTAATACAGGGGATGAAGAATAGTGAAAAATCATTATGAAACTTTAGGTGTCAGCAGACAAGCCACCCAAGATCAAATTAAGCTTGCATACAGAAAATTATCTAAAAAGCATCATCCTGACGTAAGTGGAGGCAATAAAGAGTCCGAAAAAATTTTTTTAGAAGTACAAGAAGCTTACAAAGTATTGAAAGATACGTCTACTAGAGAGGCCTACGATGCTCGCCTGAATGGGACGACAAAAAACAGTGATCATAGTTATGAACATTCGACAAAAACAAAAGCTCAAACAACTACCCATCAACAAGCATTTAATATGAATGATATTGAGAAAAATTTCGAACATTTTTTTGGATTTAATCCAAAAACGAAAGAAACATCATCCACACTGCATAAAACAGCAAAGAAGAACCCTTTAGATACAACTGATTTATTCGAACGATTTTTTAATAAATAAAACAAGTTTGCGAGGAGGAGAATGCTATCGTGAATAATATGAAAAATACTGTAGAAGTAAACACGTACAATGCAAATAGACAAATGATGATAAAAATTATCGATATTATCATCGTAATCATCGCCTTCTTTTTTATTTTATATGTATTTGTGATGAATCAGGACTTTCTGTTAAAAATTATTATTGGGTCGATGCTGGCAATAATTATCATTGCTTATGGATTAATTAAATACGAAGCAAAAGAGACAATGTATGAATATACAGATACAAATATTCAGAAAATTGTATTGCTCAATGAACGTGGGGCAGAAGTAGAAGAATGGTTGTTAAATGATAAAACCTCCATGTTGATTGGCAAAAGCTCTAGTGAACAAGAGGTAGATATTGATTTAACTGGCACGGAATATGAATCGCTTATCAATTATGAACATGCTGTTTTAAATTGTGTATCTGGTATGTGGTACATAGAAGACATAGACTCTGTAAATGGTGTCGGTATAAAAAAAGCACACAAACGTGTAAAAAGTAGTTTAAAACAGGAAAATCCTTATCGCTTAAATAGTGGCGATATTATATACATAGCAAATACACGAATTTTAGCAAAATAAAAAGTTGCTAGATTTGTTGCCAAGATGAAGATGGAGGTTAATGATATGAGTTTGATTAGATGTACAAATGGTCACATGTTTAGTTCAAGAAGACATAGAAATGTTTGTCCTTATTGTAATGTAACGGTTGAACAGGAGCCTAGAACTACTACAGCAACAGCGGTGGCAGAAGTAGATGATAAAACGATGCCCTATCTTGGAGAAATGGACGGGATTGACCCTGTAACAGGATGGTTAGTTTGTATTGAAGGGCCACCAATGGGACGTGACTATCGAATTTTGTCTGAGAAAAATTTCATTGGCCGAGCAGAAGATATGCATATACGAATAATCGGTGATAATAGCATTTCCAAACGTAATCATGCAGTTATAGTATACGATCCTAAAAAAAGAAATTTCTATCTTCTTCCAGGAGATGCATCTGGCTTGGCTTATTTAAATAATGAAGCAGTTTATACACCAACAGAGTTAGCGGCCTACGATGTTATTCAATTAGGAAGAAGTATGTTTTTATTTATTCCCCTATGTGGTGTTCACTTCGAATGGGAAAACAACCAAAGCGAGGAATGATGAGACATGGATCAGACACTACTATCTTACATAATTGTACTTAGTTTCATTGTCGTCATCATGACTTTGCTCATCCTACGCAAGATTCTTATGCGTAAAGGAGAGCACGGCAAGATAGAAATAGGAAATGGTCAAACTATTGGCAGACGAGCCGAACAAGATGATTATTTCTCTACAGTTGAAACAAAAGTTGGCACGATGGCAGTTCTTGCAGACGGCATTAGCGGATTAGCCAATGGCAGAATGGCAAGTACAATCGCAGTTACCACATTTATTCAAGAGTTTATGAAGCAAAAAAGTATAGCAAATATACAATCTTATTTTAAGGAAACGGCCTTAACAAGTAATCGCATGATTGTAGAAAATTTAAATGGTTCTAATGGGGGAACCACTTTAGTAGCTGCAGTAATTGATAAGGAAGGTTTCCTACATTGGGGAGCTGTTGGAGATAGTGTTATTACACTATTTCGAAATGGAGAATTTATAGCAATTAATCAAAAACATATTTTTGAATCTGTATTAAAAGAACGTTATATTTCAGGAGAAATTTCTCAACTAGAAGTTCAAGAAAACCCACTTAAAAAGAGACTTATTAATTATCTAGGATATGAGGGATTTAAAAATTTAGATACTGGAAATAAACCGATTCAGCTAAAAAGAGGGGATAAGGTCTGTCTATTTAGCGATGGCGTCTACGATACCTTAACAGAAGTAGAAATGGAAAGAATCCTTTCTCAGCACGCTCCTCCTTATGATATTGCTCAAAATATAATCAAAGTTGTCGAACAAAAACGCTTAAAAAATCAAGACAATGCAACCATTGTGATATTAGAGAAGACATGGGCTTAATGATTGTTAAGATGTGCATCTGATTAGGTTAGTGAAGAAGGAGGAGAATGATGAGAAAGGAAAACAGCGACTTCAAAACAAGCTTTCTATCTGAAGCGGGTTCATTTATGCAAAATAAAGATTACTTTGCTTATGCGGAGCTGGATGATGTTGCTTGCTGGGTAGCAGTGAAAGGGCTAGATTCTGATCAAGAAATCAATAGTGCAGAATTAGCAGTAAAAGGCATTCTGGAAAAGTTTATGGAAAAACCTTCGATGTCTAGAAAGAGAATAAAAAAGTATATAAAAAATGCCCAAGCTGTTCTTCAGGGCCAAAGCTTAAGGGTAAGGTTAAAAGCAAGCATTATCATGGTCGTCTCGGATTACTCTAAAATGATCTATGCCGTAGCAGGAAACTCCCGACTTTATCACTTTCGAAATGGCATCGTGACTTATAAAAGCAATGATCAAAGTTTAGCAGATGAACTAGTGAATGATAGAAACCGTTCTCTCGATATCAGCCATCATGAAGAAAGAAATAATTTACTCAATTATCTTGGTAAACCATCAAATTTCCAACCGTATATTTCGAAAAAGATGAAACTTATGGATGGCGATGTGTTGCTACTATGCACAGCTGGATTTTGGGAAGAAGTTAGTGAAATTGAAATGGCTGATGCGTTGGAAAGTATAAAGGATCCGGAGCAATATACTGAATTATTAGAAGAAGTACTATTAAGTAGGCAGCGCAAAGTTGTCAATAACTATACAATGGCAGCGATATTTGCTAATAAAGTTTATCAAGAAACAAACAAGAAAAAAATGAAATACATCAAAATGATTGCTGCTGCGCTTATTGTAACATTAATTGTTGGGGGTAGTACGATTTACTATCAAGCAAAACAAGCAAAAAAATTAGCAGAATTAACAGTAGAGATGAAAGAGCATGAAAAGACAGGAAACTTGAATTTCCAAGATGGGAATTATGCGGATGCTTTACTGGAATATAGTGAAGGTAGAAATGCTGCGAAAAAATTAAAAGACCCCGTACATAGAAAATTGCTTGCGAAAAAGTTAAGAGTAACACAACTCATCATAAACGGAGATAAGGCATCTGAAGAAGGGCAATTTTCTGAAGCAATGGAACATTATGAAAAAGCCAATAAAGAAGGAAAACTTATAAAAGATTTCGGAAAAGAAGTCATTGAACAAAGAATTGCGAATATGGATTCCATCGTACAAATTGTGGAAGCTATCAAGGATGGAGATTTTCGATTTGAGGCTGAAGATTATAATGGTGCCTTACAAATCTATCAAAAAGCAAGAAAGAAAGCGCTAGCTGTTGCTTTTACTGGTGAAGAGCAAATCAAGACAAAAATTGAAGAAACAGAAGAAAAAATAGCTGAACTAAAGAAGGCTCAGAAACAATTACAAGCTGAAGGTTTAGAAAAGAGTGGAGACCAAAGCTATGCGCGTTTAGATTACGGGAAAGCGATTGAATCTTACACATTGGCTCAGGAAATTTATCAGGAAACAGAGTTACTTGCAAAGGTTTTAGGACTAGAGCGAAAAATTATGAATGCAAATGATAAATTAAACCCAGTTCCTCAAGGACAAGCAGCTGACGCTGCAACCCCATCGATGGATGAAGCAACAGGCGCTGAAGAGCCTTCAAATATGGAGATGATGAAAGAAGGAAAGTAACGTGATGAAAGAGCTCATGTTTGAACGGTTACGTAAAGTTGAAAATTTAGAGCAACGGCAACTGTTAAAAGATATTGTTAGTGGCGTATTTGTCAATTTAATAGACTATCAAGAAGAAATGAATAAAAGGCTAGAGGAACGGATATTCAATGAAATCGATGATTTGGAAAATAAGTACGATATTTATGTCACACTTTGTGCAAAAGAAGATGTCGATCCAATTCATGATTGCTTATTCCCGATGCTCCCATCTGATCTTGATAAGCAGCCAATCGATGCGGCAACATTACTCGATTCACTAAATGAATATAAAAAAACAGTCCTTCTTACTTTGTTCTTACAATGTGATACATGGCAACTTAATCAATTAATTACAGAACAAAGGCTTTTTACAGGAACACTATTAACGACAGATGGATCTGTAGAGATTAAGGTGCGTTTGCAAAAAAATACAATGTATTTAGATGAAATTGAAAAATTATATCCTATATTTCATATGAATGGGTTACCGTGGAAAACAATCAATCATCCCTTTGCTCACAAGTTTTTTGATGTTGTGTTAGTTGAATGTCCGACCTTCAACGAGGATACGGAGATTATTAACATAACCATTGATTTACAAGAGTTTGAACAAATGAAACACCTGAACATGGTACCATTGTGGAACATTCAAAGGCACGAAGTAAAAAATGTAGGATTTCCAATACCTGCAATTGATAAAGTGAATTACGAACATGTCCTTTCGCTTCGAAAAATGGGAAACCAGCATGGCTATCTCATTGAAAGTGATGAAAACAATGTTAGATATGTTAAGCGCTCCGACAGTGAATTGACGGTCGTATCTCCGCAAGATAAATCGGGAAGTTGGCAATTATTAAAAATAGCACAATTGGAAAAAGAAAAGATTGGCAAGTTACATTACGAGCTACTGTCTAATCGCAGAATGGATCGTTTTATGCATAAATTTGCTAGTAAGTATAGCGTAAATGTGAAAACAAAAGGAGAAATAATTCGCCTTGTTAATTCATTTGAAATAGCAGAAAAACTAGAACTTGTTGACATAAAAATTATGGAGGCATTCCAAGGCAAAAGTTTTAGCTATGCAGCCAATCCTTTTTTAATAAATATGTTAGGCGAGCACAGTAACAAAAAAACGATGTTGTTGGAATTTAAAGCGAAAGAGGCCAAAAATTTTATTTCAAACGACATCTTAAGCTTTCTAGTGGCCGAAGTACAAAGGCAGTTCTTTGAATATAAATGCGAAGGTACATGGCTATGAACTATATTTGGGATTTTCTTATTAGTGCAGAAGAGAAGGGTTTTAGTAAAAAGGATATTCAATTTATGCTGGCTAAAACATTCTCACCATATATGGAATTAAGCCCACCATTATTAAATACACAAGATGTAGTGCAACATATGGAGATCAATCCATATTATCGCTTTGATGAAATATTTAAAGACCTATTTCATCCTGATAATTTAACAGATTTGGAATTAAGAGAATACTTACTCGATATCGTCCTTCATTTTCTAGCCGATATTGATCGCATGCAAGGTATGAATAAGAGAGAATATTATGTTCGATTTATATTAAAAGAAATGGAAATGAACGTATTCGGAGAACGAGTACGGGACAATTTATATGCTTTGACGAAAAAGGAACAAGAAATAGTAGTACTCAATCTTTTAAGGTTATATCAAACAGGAGATGCTATTTATCTGTTAAAAGATACACTCAAAAAGCTCTTTAAGCACTGTGTTATTTATGTTAGATCAGAGGAACACGATGAGCTACTGTTATACATTGCTCAAAAAAAGACTGAACGCAATGCTAGCAAAGTGCAGCTTATTCAAGAACTGTTTTTGCCAGTAAGTTTCCATATGGAGGTTTATTGGGAATATCACTTTGGCATAATCGGTACAGAGGAGACCATGAAGCTAGATCAAATAGCCCTTTATTGATCTTTTAGCGGAGGAGGATGCAGGATGAATAAATATTCGTATAAGCTGTATGCGAATAATCGTTACACAGAAAAGAAGTATATGACATTTACACGGGTTGAGTTAATGGAGATGACAACTTTCCAACTTCGAAATATTTGCTACAAGGAAAAGTTGGTTACAGGTCTTATGAATACTCTTACAAGAGATCAACTCATCGAAACGATATTACGTTATCGTGGTGCTGAAGAAACCCTTCTTATAAAAGAGCGGAAAGATGGGGGTTTTGAACGAGTTGAAGCAGCGATGCAAACATATTTAAAGACGCCTCTTTCTGATAATGGAGAAATTAAAATTCCTGCAAAGATGAGTTTATATAATGGCATGAAAATCGATAAGCCTGATCAGTATCTCGTAGAAACAGGTGGATTTCTTACAGAGTCCAATGTGTTGCTAGTGAATGAGCAACTTGAGCTATGTGGTCTTCTGAATTTACGCAAGGATGACCAATATCCAAATCGTTATTTTCTAGCTGCAGATCAAGCAATTGGCATTAGACAAACGAAAAACAAAAATTACAGCTTTATTTTTTTAAGAAAACAAGATTCAGAGTATATGTACAAAACGTATTATCAAGAACATCCGCTACCACCTACTAATCTCCATTATTATAAGGTACCTATACCAGATTTAGAAATTAAAGAACTTGAAACAACTACAGCTATTCTTGCAATCGACTTTGGAACGACTAATACGACGGCAGGAGTCTATTTAGATAGTGATTATGTGTCCTCGCCATGTAGTCACGATTTGCTCAATAAAAGAATTCACTTAAATACCATAAACTTTGTTGCTTTTCCTGATTCTCTCCATCAAAACGAATGGATTGAAGTAGTACCGACTGTGATGAGTGTGGCAGATTGTTCGAATCCAGATCAAATAAACTATCATGTCGGTTATGATGCTTTAAAGATGATGAAAAAAAATAGCTATACCTCTCTTGCCACAAAGTTTCAAGGAATTAAACGATGGGTTAGTAATTATACAAAATTAGAAGAAGTAATGGATGCAAACGGCAATACAGCCATTGTTCCTCGTAGTCAAATTATAAGGGAATTTTTGTTATATATAATACGCATGGCGGAGCATCAATTTAAATGTCGCTTTAAGCATTTGCATATTTCCAGTCCAGTGAAACTAAAGACACAATTTTTAGATATGTTCCACACCATATTGCCAGAATATCAAATTGAAACTGAGCATGCACTCGATGAAGGAATGGCCGTACTCTATAATACAATTGCTAATCAAATCGAGAATAATAGTTTTATGGATGGAAAAAAGTATAAAGCACTCGTAATTGATTGTGGAGGTGGTACGACCGATTTATCGTCTTGTCAATTTGCAATAGAGGATGGACATATTTCTTATAAAATTGATATCCATACAACGTACGAAAATGGAGATACAAATTTTGGCGGTAATAATATTACCTATCGAATTTTTCAATTTATGAAAATTGTCTTTAGCAATTATTATAGTCGTGGCACAAGCGTCTACGATATTGATACTTTCATTGATATACCTGGCAAGGATATCTATCGCTATGTCGACGATTATGGTGTGGAAGCGGTCTATGAACAATTTGAAAAGGCCTTTCGTGAAGCAGAAGACATTATTCCTACACGTTTTAAAGAATATGAAAATCGTACACGTGATGAGTATTTGCGCGTGCGCAATAATTATTATTTTTTATGGGAAATGGCTGAGGAAATGAAGAAGGAGTTTTTCCGAAAAACAGGCATTTTACGAAGTCGTTTTTATTCGGAAAAAGATTTACAGCAGGAGAGCGATTTGAACGTAACTGCTGTTGACCGATGGTGTCTATCTTTAGTAGAAAACAATCAATTCAAAGATGTGTATGATTATCCGAACGTATTTTTTAATATTAAGGAAATTAACCATCTTATTAAGGCTGATATATATGATATTGTACGAGAGTTTTTGGAAGAGTTTTATGAAAATGGGCAACTTAGCGAATATTCCATTATTAAGTTAACAGGCCAATCGTGTAAAATTGATGCTTTTCGTGAGGCATTAAAGGAATTTGTACCTGGACGAAGTATTGAATTTAGGCAAAAGGCTGACAATGTCGGGAAAGTACCTGAACTAAAATTATCTTGTTTAAGAGGCGCACTGCGTTACTTAAATGCCAAAAAGATAGGCATGATTGAAACGAATGTCACGAACCATGCACCTGTTGTGCCTTATGCTGTTAGTGCTTTTACACATAACCGCCAAGAAAAATTACTGATAAGCAGTTTAGAACGACTGAACCAAATTCATGGCAGCATTTCTCGACCTTGGGGTGTGACGGAAGTTGAATTCTTCCTAACGGGTAGCGATAACCAAACGCCATATAAATATATTTATATAAACCGTAAAGAAGACTTTACGCCGACTCTATATGAAAATATCGCAGCGCAATATCAAGATAAAATTCCACAAGATGAGACGGATTCCATTACAAATGGCGAAGTGAAGTTCTTTGTATTTGCCGCAGAAGATCACTGGGGTTTCCATGTCGTTCCTGTAGCGAGAAGAGAAGAACAACTTTTTGTTGGCAATAAAGCATTCTTTGCGTTTGAAACGGAGTTATCCGAATTAGATTTCTTCGACGGCTTAAAGTAAGCACTCAAAAGTGAAAACAAGAAAAGAGGTGGGTGACAGCTTGTTTGCCAATCAATATCCACATTTTCAAAAAGGTCGTATTTTAAAGCGAGAAATGTTGGAGAATTTACGAGATTATCCAAGAGAGTTTTTAGATCTGTATTTCCAAGATTACTCGAATGGCATTATTGCGGGTGTCCATATTATTGTAGCAGATTCACAACTCATTATTACAAAAGGCATTATTAAGCATAATGGAAGGCTATATATGCTACATAGTAGCTATGAGCTTCCTTATGAAGCTACAGGGCACGAAACGATATTAAAAGTACGATTTCCTGAAGCAGTGAATAACCTTGATTATACCCATTACACAACAGAAATTATTTTAGATGATTCCGTTGATCTTGCACAAAATGAACTAGAATTAGCACGCTTTAAATTAAAATTAGGAGCCAAACTGCGCTCACAGCATATCGACTTTCTCGACTTTGCAACTGAATATAACACAGTAAACTATCATCATTGTCATTATGCTGGCATACAAAAAAGCACCTACCACCCACTTATATTGCAATATTTTGCACGAGAGCTTTTAAAATATCGTCCAACCAATCCATATGATATAGCCTTTGCCTTAGAGTGTTTAAATCAGGAGAGAGTGCAACGAGATGCGATTGATTTCTATATTTGCAATAGGCTAGAGCTAGACTATCAAACGTTAAGTAATAGTCAAATTCATAAGTATTTAAATCGTATTTTAATGGACGTAAAGGGTGGCAGCCGTATGAAGGGACTCAGTCAAGGTCGCCCAAAACGTATGATTGTGGATTAGGTAGTGATGTGCTAAGAAAACAAGATTAATAGAGAAGAGCATGTTTTAACGATTTCATCACAAAGCAAGTCGTATTATACCAACACTAGCTATAAGAAAAATAAAAGAAGGTCTATGCATACTAAAAGACTTTTTAACAAAGGAGGGCGAAAAAATGAGTTATATGGATGAAGAAGTAATTGAGATGACCAAGCATGCAAGGCAGAAAAAACGAACAGAGAACATTGAAAAGCAATTGTTACATACGGACATTGTGAAAGCCATTCAAAATGGCCAGCTAACAATTGAAGATGAAACAATTGAATTTGCACAGATTGGCTTTTACGAGAATCAAATACAAATGTTTATGCCTGTAGCATTTGAAGAGATGGAATCGGAATTAATGAATATTAAATATCCATCAAGCCGTAGACCGGATTACATTTACACAAGTGATAGCACGTCCATAAACGTCACGATGAAACTAATGGAACAACAATTAAAAGAAGAAGAGTTAGAAGATTTTACTGAAGCGATGATGAATATCGTGCAAAAGTTCCAGCCAGGTGCTGAAATGTTAGATATCGGCATGAAAGAAGTGAACGGTCTACAAATTGGTTATTTTGATTTTATTTCGAAGGCACTCGATAACAAAATTTATAATTTAATGTTTTTATTTATAGTAGATGGCCATGTGGCTACGGGTTCAGTTAATTGCTTGAAAAAAGAAATGGATATATGGCAACCGATTGCTTATGGCATGTTGGAATTAATCTCAATCGAAAACAAATCATTGGATGGAGAAGGTGTTGTTTGATGGAGCGAGTTAACAAGGAAACAGCAATGACGTATAAAGATTTAATTGTGATGCCCTATAATATCCGCGTCAGCGAAATCGAAATCACACAACAAATGAATGAACATGCGGTATTACATTTAACAGGCATTATACCAGATGAACTTGAAGACTCCTACGTTTACATGACTGACGCTGAAACAGCTATCGAAGTATTGCAAATCGGCAGTAATGGCCAATCGCCTATTTTTAATGGATTAGCATTAGATGTACAAGTGAAATCGGTGCTGGGTACGTATTATTTGGAGGTGAAGGCAGTTTCACATACGTATGTATTAGATGTGAAGAAAAAAAACCAAACGTACCAACATGCTAAGATGCCATATACAGAATTGATCAATGAATGTATTGCCGACCAACCAGGTGCCGACTTTATGGATCATGTCACAAAGGGTGCTAGTATTGGTAGCTTTACAATGCAATATTTAGAGACAGACTGGGAGTTTCTAAAACGTATGGCTTCTAGATTTCATACGGGCTTAGTGCCAGACACAGTTCATAGTGCACCAAAGTTTTACTTCGGCGTACCATTTCAAGCAGGTGCTGTACAGAAAATAGATGCAATCAATTACCGTGTGAAAAAGGCAATTGGCAACTTCCTTATTTCTAGTAAAAATCATCTCGATAGTATAACGGACAGTGACTATATGTATTATGAAGTAGAATCGACCCAACTATTCAAAATCGGCAACGAAGTCACGTTCCAAGCCAAAAAACTATATGTTTATAAAATCGTATCGAAGCTTAAAAATGGCTTATTGAAGCATATTTATACGCTTACACCAAAGAATGGTTTCAGTGTTCACACGACGTATAATCAAGCAATCATCGGCGCGTCTATTCAAGGAAAAGTCATTGATGTGGCAGGAGATAAAATCCGCATTCATGTCGATTTTGACGAGGGGCAAGAAAAGAGTACAGCCTATTGGTTCCCATATTCAACAATCTATGCGTCAGAAGATAATACAGGGTGGTATTTTATGCCAGAGTTATCTGACAATGTGAGAATCTATTTCCCAAGCAACCGTGAGGATGAGGGGATTGCCATTAGCTCCGTGACCAAAGCACCACCACAATCGGGTGCTATGTTAGCAGCAACGAATCCGACCAGTCAAGGTGGGGGCGGTAGTGCTGCACCTCCAGAGGATAGTCGCCAAGACCCAGTACGTATGGCTAATCCAGATGTAAAAACACTTAGAACGAAGCATGGTAAACAAATTCTACTAGCTCCTGATCGTATTGTCATTTCTGGTGGTGGATTAATGATTTCGTTAATGGATGATAATGGTATTTCTATTATTAGTGATAAAAACATTAACTTAAAAGCAACAGACAAAGTCGTTATTAATGCCAAGCAAATTATGATCAATGCCAATGAAAAAATTGAGATGACATGTAAAGAGAACTCGATCAAGATGGAGGACAAAATGGAGATTAAAGGAACAGAAGTACGAGCAAATTAGTGGGGATGTAGACGCATGAAACGAGAAGAAGCCTTACAGCATTTTATGGATGAATGTGTGGTAGTCCATGTCAACCGGTTACAAGCAATAGTCGATCGACAGTTTCGTCAAGACAAGGAAGTTTTACTTCAACCAATCATTCACGCATTTGAACAACTATTTGCGAATATTAGCAGACAGCAACAGCAGGGTAAGTTAGCCCCAGTTGCTTTTATTCATCTATCGTTGCTACGAACATCTTTACTAGAAAACAAGTTTACGTATTTGCTGGAAGTATATGGGGAAACATGGTATTTCGATTGGGTAGAATGCACAGCAAAATATGAAGCACATTGGCTTAGTGAAGCGATGAGGGATTTACAAAATACGCTAGAAAAAGAAAGAAAGTCATATATTAGCATTCAAACAACGGACGTTCGAGTCATTCTGCAGCAGACCGTTATACAGTTTCATCAATATATTGTCCAATTGCTACGTTATCTCTTTCGCTATCACCAAGAAAGCGTCCCTACAATCAATTTTCAACGCGCGACATGCTTACGTTTCCGAGCTGGCGAATATAAAGGGTTTAGTGAAGATATTGCACTGATTGACGAACGGCAACAAGTGGAAAAAGATATCCTGTTATCGTTAGAGAAGAAAGAGGCGAACCAATCGTATACGTTTGAAAACTTTTCAAACCTATCATTAATGCAACAAGATTTGAGCCATAAGAACTTTTCCTATGCAAATTTCCAAGACAGTAATTTAGCAGAGGCTTCATTGCATCGAAGTGTTTGCATCGGTACAAATTTTATTGGTTGTCAATTAGCGAATGTTGATTTTTCGTATGCAATGATTCAAGATGCAGATTTTCGAAATGCTAATTTAGCTGGTGTTAATTTTAGACATGCACAAGGAAAAACATTGAAGTTTCCTAATAATGAAGTTCCTTGCTACCTTGGTACGGATTTCAGCAATGCGAATTTGCAACAGGCAAAATTTGAATTTGCACAAATGGCAGGTGCTAATTTTACGGGTGCTAATTTAAAGGGCGCCACTTTTTTTCAACGAGATCAAGCGAAGTATCAATTTAGCCAAGCCCAGATAAAAGACATTCATTGGATTTGAAGCTTACAGGAGGACAAAATGGAATACTTTATTGTTCAACAAGACCAAAGTATTATCAATCCTATTATTCCTTTGAAGACGGACCTTGATGATGATTTTGTGTGCTCTTCAGTATTTGCAGAAGTGGTGGAAAAAGAACAGGGGCTATATCCAGATTATTTAGAAAAGCCTCGAACAATTGTGTCAGAGCAATTAAAAAAGCTGTTAGCAAAATATGAGGATCACTTAGCGTTTACAGCTATTGTTTTTACGGATGTAAAAAAGGGGACACAGCGCTTGTATTGGTTGATGGAGGTTGAAAAGAAGAATTGTATTTCTCATGAAACCACGTATTATCCAGATGGACGTATCAAGGAGCTTGTGATAAACCCGAAAAAGGTTGAATTAGATTATATTTTTCAAGTCAATAGTCAAGGAAATTCTTTTACAATCGTTAATCTAGATGTGGCAGAAAGTATATTAAGACGACCATTTCTTGGCATTCAGTTGCAGCGAGTAAAACTTGAAAGAAGCTAAAAAACGTTGATTGCTAAAGTATACTGATGCATCTGGAGTCAAACAAAAATCAAAGAATAAGTCGTAGTTTGCAACATATACGAAGGGTAGGTTATTAAATGGCTCAAGTTGTAGAAAATTTGGAGACAGAAGGTTCAGAACAAGAGCAATTTAGTTATGTGGTTCATGGAGCAATTATTTCTTGTGAGCATGGTAGTCATCTAAATTATTTAAATTTACCGCAGGATCATGGCGTTTATATTAAAGGGAAAGCCGTATTGAATGTGGGCGATCGTAAACCTGACAACATCCCAACCTTTGGCGTGTGCCTGAAATTAAAAAAACCATGTACGCCTGCATGCTCCATCGACTGGATGGAAGGAATGGAAAATGTCAATATCGAGGGCAAGCAAGCGTTATTGTCCCGATGTCATACGCAATGCTCAGCAGGTGGAGGAAAAATTGATATTGTGCATGACGGACAAGAGGAATTAACAATACCGAAACAAGGCTTTTAAAAAAGAGTGTTTGAAAGGAGGTAAGTAATGAAAACGCTAGGAGAAAAGGAAGTCAACAAGATAACTACGTACGAGGATCTTGTGCTCGAGTGGCCTTATCCTCTTATTCATATAAATAAGCTAACGATAAAACATCAAGGCAATGATCATGCAAGACTGTCCTTTACAGGAATGATTGCGGAAGAGCAAGCACAAAAGTATATTCAACGTGTCAGTCATTCAGATGAAGTCGTTGTAAAATTTGGTCGACAACAAGACATCTTGTTTTCAGGTAGAATTGAAAATGCAGAGTTGCAGGCAGCGCAAGGGGTGCATTATGTCTATGTCGAGGCAGTATCGTTTACAGCCAATATGGATGTTGAAAAACGCTCACGTTCTTTTCAAGATGCGAATATGACCTATGTAGCGTTACTAGATACCATTGTGGGGGCTTATCCTCATGGGGATTACATCGACCAGGTGTCGAACGGTCAAGTAATAGGTCATATCTCGATTCAATATATGGAGACAGATTGGACATTTATTAAAAGAATGGCTTCTAATCTACAGGCGGTTGTTTTTCCTGATTTACAAGGAAAGGGACCACGATTTTGGTTTGGCACACCCGAAAGTAAGAAACGTATAACAATCGACCATCTACCTTCTGTATTACATATGGATATAGATACGTATCGATTGATTACTGAAAACGATGGTACGGATGTAAGTGAAACCGATTATACATTTTGTGAGTTTGAAAGCACAGAAGCGTACGATTTGGGTACATCGGTACAATTAAAGGGAAAATCCTATATAATTACGGTTCGGGAAATTCATCTCGAAACGGGTGTACTAAAATTCCAATATACTGCCCAACCAGAAAAAAGTATTCGTCAGCGATTAGTACGCAATTTAGATTTGATTGGCGCAGCTTTTACAGGGAAAATCATTGATGTTACGCAAAACACGGTCAAAATTCATTTAGATATCGATAAAAAACAAGAGAAAGAAAAAGCACATTGGTTTGCTTATTCAGCAGATGCAAATGGTGTCATGTATTTAATGCCGCAAAAAGGTGCTCGTGCCCAATTGCATTTTCCAAGTGCTGTGGAGCAAGATGCCATTGTCATTAGCTCGGTGCGTGTTGCACCTGCTACACCGGAGGGTGGGCAAAAACAAACGAAAAAAATGGCAGACACGACCGTGAAATCATTGGCGACCAATGCGGGGAAAGATATGACATTAGGTGTGGGTGATATTACTTTTAGTGCAGTAGATGGCGTATTGGATCTTAAGATGGATGATGGAGAAGGCGTAACATTTCAAAGTAATAGTACCATTATGCTAGCGGCAGATGAAACACTTGAGATGAGTGGTATGAACGAGTTATCTGTAGAAGCGGAGGAATGGATTGCCATTTCAGCAAAGGAGCAAAGCCATATAATCCTTGCAGCGGACACACAGTTAATTAGTACACTGATTGAACAAGAAGGCATAGAGAAAAAAAGTCAACCACCGAAGTTAAATGAAGAAGCAATCGAAGCTACATCCAAAGTGGATGTTATCTTCCCACAAAAAGCAGAGCAGAAAAAAGAGAAAAAAGGCTTCTTTAGTAAGGTGCTTGATAACGTTAGTTTAGCGTTAGATGTTGCTGGATTTATTCCAGGTATCGGGACTTTCGCGGATATTGCCAACGCTGGTATTAGCTTGGCAAGAGGAGACTATATGGGCGCGGCGATGAATATAGTCGGTGCAGTGCCAATCGTTGGGGATGCTGCAAAAACAGCCTACAAGGCCAATAAAGCCGCAAAAGTAGCAGAAGCAGCTAGTAAAACCGCCAAGGCTGCAGATAAGGCGGTGGATGCTTCAAAAGCAGTAAAAGGGATGAAAGCCGCTTACTCCAAAGTTGCGCAAACACTCGATACTGTGTCAGCACTGGCTAACAAAGGCACAAAAAGCATGAAAACAGCAGCCGATAAAGTAATCGCTTCGATGGATGAAGTGCTAGCTGTGTCAAAAGCTGTCGATGGTATGAAGGCGATGGCCAAAACAGAGTTAACCAAACTCAATCATCAAGTATTAAAGAAATTTAACTGTACAAAAGGTTTAAGTGATAAATTCTGTAAAAAAGGCTTTGAACCGGTTGATTTAATTACTGGCCGTATGATCTATGAAGGTGTCGATTTCGAACTTCCAGGCCCTATCCCTCTTGCATGGGAACGTGCGTGGTACAGTGATAGTAGTCGAGTTGGTTTAACTGGGCATGGTATGCACTTTACATACGATCTAGCCTTAGAGATATTTGAAGAAGAAGACCTTATTGGCATTGTGGTGACGGATGGTCGCGCAATAGGGTTTCCAATTTTACCAATTAATTTACCATATTTTAATAAAAAAGAAAGAATGACCCTGAAAAATACAGGTGTGGAATACCATTTGTTTGAGCATGATACACGCTTGCTTTATGTATTTGAACAAACAACCGAGACGACATATCGATTAAAAGAAGTAAGAAATGAGCAAGACCACCATATTCAATTTGCGTATAACCTGAAAGGCTTCTTATCTCAAGTAACAGATAGCGTAGGGCGCATACTAGATGTTACGACCAATGAAGCGGGCAGAATGACGGAAGTTGCTTTACGCAACCAAATGAGTCGTGAAGTGTTAGTGCGCTATGTTTACAATGATGTTCAAGATTTAATCGAAATCCAAGATGCATTAGGACAAAGTACACATATCCAGTATGTCAATCACTTAATGATGCAAAAAATAGACCGCAATAAAAATAGCTTCTTCTGGCGTTACGATGGGCCAACTACAGGTGCGCGCGTTATTAAAACATGGGGAGATGGCAATGTCCTAGCAGGTGAGCTTGCCTATTATGAGGGCTATAACGAAATTACCAATAGCTTAGGGCATATAAGCACTTACTATTTTAATGAAGATAACCTCTGTACGAAAATTATGTATCCGGATGGTAGTGAGGTCAGCTATGTCTATAATGAGGACTTTGAATTACTGCAAGAAGTAGATGAAGATGGTCGCGTCACAACTTTCAGCTATGATGAATGGGCCAATCCAATTACGATGACGCTGGCAGATGGCAGTACTTTATCTTCTCAGCATGATGCCAAAGATCGCTTGATTCAGGCAGTTAATCCAGAGGGCGGCAGTCGTCAGTGGATTTATAATGAGGACGGGACATTACAGGCAACGATTTTAGAAGATGGTACAAAGACTGAATTTTCTTATAATGAGCATCGTTTAATCGATACAGTGACAAATGCGCAAGGGCATATGGTAAGCTTAACGTATGACGCTGACCTAAACTTAAGCCAAGTCACATTGCCAGATGGGACAAGTTCAACATGGACATACGACCGTCGTGGGAACTGCATAAGTACAACTAATCCACTTGGAGCAACAGAAAAGTTCCATTATGATCATTTAAATCGCCTAGTGCGCGCCCATCTATCTGATGGTAACGATGTTCAACTAAAGTACAATGCCTATGATGATATTATTTTTGCAAAGGATAACCATACACAAGTCGCTTTTGATTACACAATTCTTGGAAGCCTAACGTCTCGCAAACAAGGTGGCAAGCAAGTACAATTCACCTACGATACAGAGGAGCAATTAACCGCTGTTATCAATGAAAAAGGCGAAGCGTACACTTTTGAACGCGATACCAAAGGCCATATTATCAAGGAAATCGGCTTTGATGACATGGAAAAATCGTATGAGCGAAGCCTCGCAGGAATCGTGCAACGGATTCAACGACCAGGAAATCGTTGGACAGCGTATCAGCACGATGCGCTAGGAAATATTATTCGCTCTGACTACTATGATGGTACATGGGAAACATTTAGCTATGACAAAAACGGCGCATTACAAGAAACAGAAAATGAGTATGTAAACGTTAAGCTAGAACGAGACCCATCAGGACAAGTCATCAAAGAATGGCAAAACGACCATTGGATTGCGAGTAGCTATGACGAGTTAGGCAATCGTTCTCAGATTACAAGTAGCCTTGGTGCTAAAATTGATGTTACTCGCAATGAATTGGGTAATGTCTTACAAATGACCGCCTCTCGCTCCGAGCAAGCCCAGTGGACAGCC
This sequence comes from Lysinibacillus sp. C5.1, assembly GCF_016350185.1. Lineage (NCBI taxonomy): Bacteria > Bacillati > Bacillota > Bacilli > Caryophanales > Bacillaceae > Lysinibacillus > Lysinibacillus sp. C5.1. The sequence continues at coordinate 2,943,485 of NZ_CP066226.1, read as the reverse complement.
TCGATGCAATACAATGAACTTGGTCAAGAGATTGAGCGAATCCTACCAGGGGATGTTATTAGCAAGTGGCAGTATGATATCACAGGTAGACCAACACATCATAGAGTAAGTAGCCAAAGTCGAGATACGCGAAGACATGCCTACAATTGGGACGTCAATCATCAATTACGCAGTATGGTCAACGAGCTAACGGGTGTAAAAGTGACGTATGGTTACGACGAATTTAGTAACCTCGTATGGGCCAATCAAGACAGTCGTCAATTTGATTTCTTATACCGCAGTGTCGATGATGTCGGCAATCTATATGAAACAAAAGATAAAAAAGATCGTGTCTATGGCGCTGGCAGTAGATTACTAGAAACAAAAGATGCCAAATTCTCCTATGACGAAGAAGGAAATCTCGTAGAGAAAGTCGAACATAATGGAGATACATGGCAGTACGAGTACTATGGCAATGGCATGATGTCGAAGGTCATAAAGCCAGATAATACGGAAGTTACTTTCAAGTATGATTCATTAGGTAGGCGAATAGAGAAGAGTTCTGAGGAAAAGGCAACTCATTTTGTATGGGATGGCAATACGATTTTGCATGAGTATTTCTCGCAGGATGATTCAGTGGAGAATGCTTCCCAGGCAGACGTCGATATCGCAGATAGTCTCGTTACATGGGTATTCAATGATGGCTTTGTCCCTTCAGCAAAAATCACGAATAAAGGTAGCTACAGTATTATTAGTGATTATCTAGGAACACCTGTCGAAGCCTATGATGAACAAGGTCATAGGGTTTGGTCGGCTGAGCTTGATGTGTATGGGCGAGTGAACGAGTTTACGGGTGAGAAAGATTTCATTCCGTTTAGGTATCAAGGGCAGTATGAAGATGTAGAGATTGGCTTGTATTATAACCGATTCCGATACTACGACCCAGAGCAAGGGAACTATACGCAAGTTGACCCGATTGGGCTTGCGGGTGGGAATCCAACGCTTTATGGATACGTGTATAACACAGTGACCCAAATAGATCCTTGGGGTTTAAAGTCAGTAGATTTGAGTGGTACCGATATCACTGGGCGACCATTATCAAGTTCAAATTATAGTGTATGGTTTGAAACATCGATACCAGAGAACATCCAATCAAGTTCAAGAAGAAAACATTTCCAAAATGCAAATCAACAGTTATACGAAGCTTTACAAAAATACCCTGGTTTGGCAAACTCGCTTCCGCCTGAAGTAGTGAAACATGTACAACCTGGTCCTAGAGGTGCTTTCAAGGATACAAGTCCTCCAAAACATTCTTGGCACCATAATGCTCAAAATCCAGAAAAGATACAACTCGTTCCAAGGGGGCAACATAGAGCTCCAGGTCCGGTGCAAGGAAGTCTTCATCCAAACCAAGAGGGTGGATTTAAAAAACTTACAAGAGGGTGTAATACATGATGAAAGAAAAAATGAATTTAATTAGTGTTAGGGATGTTTTATCGCATCCAGAAAAGAATCCAGAGACTTGGTTCTATCTTCCTCCAAATTTAAGAGAATGGAATTTAAATACAGAGGGGATATTTTCATTAGATAGCTTTGATTTTCCACCCGATTCAGATGACTTTTTACCGGAACAAGTGAAACAAAATGGGTGGATAGAAACTTTAGATGGTGCAAGTATTGAGGATGTAATTGACAATGTAAATAATCAGTTAGAAAATCCATCACTAGATCAGTTGCTGCAAGCGTTTATTTATTATTTTGAAAATGATGCATTTATAGTTTTTTAAGTAGTTAGATAATGATAAAGAGAAAAAATTTTTTCTCAAATGGCAAGTTTGCCGGTTAATTGGCAATTCTGTTCAAAATCGAAGTATTGCTAATAATCCATTTTTAATTTCAGTAGAGCATTGAAAAGCATGAAAGAACGAATTCCTTAATATGGTAATTCGTTCTTTTTATTATTATAATAAACCTTGGAATCTTTCACCACATCGAAATCAAAGATGCTTTGGGAGCAAAGTACGCATTAATCGTTCACAGATAATGAGTAGCTTTCAATTATGACGCGCTAGGTAGGCGGATAGAGAAGTGTTCGGAGGGTAAAGCTACTCATTTTGTATGGGATGGCAATACGTTTTTGCATGAGTATTTCTTGCAGGATAATTCAGTTATATTCGAAAATGCTTCACAGACAGAATCTGAAATCATAGATAATCTAGTGACATGGGTATTCAATGATGGCTTTGTCCCTTCAGCAAAAATCACGAATAAAGGCAACTACAGCATTATTAGTGATTACCTAGGAACGCCTGTTGAAGCTTATGATGAACAAGGTCATAAGGTTTGGTCGGCTGAGCTTGATGTGTATGGGCGAGTGAACCAGTTTACGGGTGAGAAAGATTTCATTCCGTTTAGGTATCAAGGGCAGTATGAAGATGTAGAAATAGGCTTGTATTATAACCGATTCCGATACTACGACCCAGAGCAAGGGAATTATACGCAAGTTGACCCGATTGGACTGGCTGGTGGGAATCCTACTTTATACAGTTACGTTGCTAATCCTAACTATCTTCTTGATCCACTTGGTTTAGAAAAATGTAGATTATCAGCAGCGGATAAGAAAACATTAGGCCCTGCTCCAACTGATATGGTAAAACCTCATTATCATCATATTGTGCGGGAAAAAGCCCCTAAAAATTGGGATTCTGTTCATAGAAAATACATTACTGATTCACAAGATATTATAAACAAGCATGGTATAGGGCTAAATGATGATTTAAGAAACTTTACTTGGGCGCAAAATGGTGGCGGTGCTCATACTAAAAAAGCCGCGAAGTATGTACATGATACACTTGTAAGGGCTAATAAAGAAGGAAAAACTGCTGTTGAACAAGCACTAAAAAAACTAGGCGAAGAGGCCAAGGAAGGAGTATTTTTCTATGACTAAATTTGAAAAAATATTTCAAGAAAATGAAGAGGTTTTTTATGAAATTTATGCTTCAATTCGTGAGAACGATATTAACAAATTAGATAATTTATTGTCTAAATACCCAGATTTTATTCATGTTCCTGTTTATGGGGATGAGAAAAAAAACGAGAGTTTGTTACATTTTGCTGCTTTTATTGAAAAAAGAGATATATGTCTCTATTTAATTAAATCTGGGATTGATATTAATTTCGTAGACGGCTTGTATCATACACCTTTAAAATTTTTCGCTTCTCATGGTGAATTAGAGTGTATAAAAGATTTTATATTAAGAGGTGCATGGGTAGATGGAGATTGCAGAGGAATTATTACCCCATTAATCTCTGCGGTAATTGAGGGACATATAGAAATTGTTAAGTATCTGCTGGACTGTGGAGCTGACATAAATAGGTTACATCGTAGATTTAATCAAACACCATTAGATTTGGCCAAGGTATATGGACATCAAGACATATTTGAGTTATTAAAGTCAAGAGGTGGGTTATCGGCACAAGAACAAATTGATTTAATGAACGAAAGAGGAGACGGTATTTTAGCACATATTGATAATAATGTAGGTTCAATACTTTCTACAGTATTAAAAAAAGATACTATAGACATAAGAACAGCCTTAATAGAAAAAGACAAGAAATTTAAGTTACTATTTACTATTGGTTTGTTTGAATCTCTACCAAGAATTGAATTGATGATGAGTGTTCCGTATGATTGGCCAATAAATCTACAACTCATTGAAGAAAAATGCGTTGAATCATTTCCAATACAATTAATGTTTTTGTTGGGCCAATATAGGTTGGATGGCAATAAACTTCATGAAGGAATAGTTATTGAAAAGACGGATACGAATTGGAATCAACTAGAATGGCCAGAAAGCATTGATGCATTTATTCTAACAGATTATCAATTTAATCCGAATTCAGAGCAGACTGAGGAAGTAGAGGAAGTAGAGGAAGATGATGATGAAGTTAGTTTATTGCTACTGATCCCTATTAAATATCCGAAAACTGGTTGTCCTAAGGGAATTAAAATGGAAAATTGGTTAAATAAACACCGTTCAGCAAAATGGGGAAAAGTTTCTTTAAAGGTATAGCATAGTATTAATAAGGTTTTTAGAATATACTGTAAAAAAGAGTATATCACCTCCTGAAGGTTAGAGCAGATGCCTAAATTTCAGGGGGTGGTTTTATTTTTTTAACTCTCTAAACATTAAAGATTAAATCCTACAGAAAACTTAAAATAAGATAGTTACGGCTTCATGATTTCCTTTCTAATAGTAAAATAAAGTTATAAATTACTTATATAAGTTTCTAATTTTGTTCTTTATTTAGGAACAGTATAAAAGATAATATTTTTGCACGCAATTTGACGCACTAGGTAGGCGGATAGAGAAGTGTTCGGGAGTTAGAGCTACTCATTTTGTATGGGATGGCAATACGATTTTACATGAGTATTTGTCACAGGATAATTCTGATACATTGGAAAATTCAGTGGAGAATGCCTCACAGACAGATGACTTAGACAGTCTCGTTACATGGGTATTCAATGATAGCTTTGTCCCTTCAGCTAAGATAATGAATGAAGGCAACTACAGCATTATTAGTGATTATCTAGGAACGCCTGTTGAAGCTTATGATGAACAAGGTCATAAGGTTTGGTCGGCTGAGCTTGATGTGTATGGGCGAGTGAAAGAGTTCACTGGTCAACAGGACTTCATTCCGTTTAGGTATCAAGGGCAGTATGAAGATGTAGAAATTGGCTTGTATTATAACCGATTCCGATACTACGATCCAGAGCAAGGGAACTATACGCAAGTTGACCCGATTGGGCTTATGGGGAACAATCCTACGCTTTATGGATATGTAAATAATCCACTTACAACAACGGACCCTTTGGGGTTATTAAATGAATTTGAAATCGCTCGTTATGGTAGTAAGCTTCACATGAACGATGGGTATACAGCACATGAACTATTGCAGAATGCTTGGTTAAAACATAATAAAGGCGTAGAGCGTCTTAAAGGGCCAATGTCAAGGCATAATCCTGCTATTGCACTTACTGAAGAGCCTCTTCATCAAAGGATAAGTGCTTTACAAAATAAATATGGAATGCATAACAAAAATGTATTGAAAAATCAAACTGCACTGCAAAATATTAATAGAAATGCTGCACTAACTAGACGTGGTATTATGGAGGAATTAGTTAAAAATAGAGGTATGGATAAGCAAAATGCAAAAATATTTGCAACAGAAAGGGTAAAGGAACTTAGGACAGCAGCTATAGAGCATGGAATAAAACATGGAATAAAACATGGAATTATACCATGTAATGCATAATAGAAGGGAGATTGCTATGAAGTATAATAAATTTTTTCAAGAACGAAATGAATGTATGGTTTTTCAAACTAATGAAATTGATAGCGGTAATGGTTGGATTGGAGGTAATGCACCAAATTACTTTGATGAATTGGAAGGCACAGTAAATAAAGAAACAACAATGTATTTTTATTTGTCCATTGTTAACCCTTTCAATGAAAATGAGATGATATCTATTTTTGCACCCCAAAATTTTGAAGAACGTATCTCTAAAAATAGATATCCAAATTGTTCATTAATGACAATAAAACATCCTAAAACAGAAGAGAGTAAATTTGATACTTTTAACAATCCTGATTTTGTAAAACATTTTATTTCTGAAGCCACAATTGTAAGTGATAAAGAAACATTTAATCAAAGTTTTCTTGTGAAATTCGGAGGAACACCAAAGCATATTCAGGAAGAGGATTATTATTATAAGGAGCTACACGAAGATGGCTTTAGTTTTATACTCCAAATTGATGAGGAAGGATATCCAGATAAACTAATAAAGCCAAGAAAAAGTTATCCCTTTGCGTTCGGTGCTATATATTTATATGCACAAATGAAAGAAGATTCAATTGAGAATCCTATAAAAAGTTATTGGCAATATTCATAAATAAGATACAAAACATATGTAAAGAAGACTTAAGTTCTTTTTACATATGTTTTTTTGTTAAATTACTTATTCGAAAAACACCGTCAATGTACTGGAATTAATATAAGTCAATTTGACTCGCAACAAACTGGGCAATGTCTTGAAAATGACAGCGTCTCGCTCCGAGCAAACCCAGTGGACAGCCTCGATGCAGTACAATGAACTTGGTCAAGAGATTGAAAGAATCCTACCAGGGGATGTTATTAGTAAATGGCAATATGATATTACAGGTCGACCAACACATCATAGAGTAAGTAGCCAAAGCCGAGATACACGAAGACGCGCCTACAATTGGGACGTCAATCATCAATTACGCAGTATGGTCAACGAGCTAACCGGTGTAAAAGTGACATACGGCTATGATGAATTTAGTAACCTCGTGTGGGCTAATCAAGACAGTCGCCAATTTGATTTCTTATACCGTAGTGTCGATGATGTCGGCAATTTATATGAAACAAAAGACAAAAAAGACCGTGTCTATGGCGCTAGCAGTAGATTACTAGAAACAAAAGATGCCAAATTCTACTATGACGAAGAAGGAAATCTCGTAGAGAATGTCAAAAATAATGGAGATACATGGAAGTACGAGTACTAAGGCAATGGCATGATGGCTAAGGTCATGAAGCCAGATAAGACAGAAGTAACTTTCAAGTATGACGCAACATGCCGGAAGCGAAAAAGGGGTGGAACACTAATAATGTTCTGTTTAAGTTGGAGGATCCAAATATTAATATAGGTCTAGGAAAAGGTCTAGAAATCTTTAATGACAATATTGAAAGTTTTAAGGTATGCGAAAGGAGATAGACAGGGATGGAGATAGAAATGGCTCGCAAATTATGGTTGAATGAAATGACTGAGAAAGAATTTATAGATGCTTTTTTTCCAAACGGTATAGACTCTGAATATGTTTTAAAATTACTGTATGGCGCTTATAAAATTCGAGATGTGGAAGCTGTTAGATGGATGTTATTTGTTGCTTCTAAATTTGACTTGTTCACTTTAAATTATACAAGGGTACTATGTAGCCTTATTGAAGCGGATTGGCACAAATCTCATGAAGACATTGCTTTTACACTATCAAAACTAAAGCCATTAAACGCTGTTGAATCACTTTATAAAGCTGTATTTCATGAACTTGAATATCTTGATTACGATGATAATTTTGCATTAGCTGTAAAATGTATTTGGGGTCTGGGTAATATAAACAGCCCTGACTCTATTGAAAAATTAAAATCTCTTTCTAAATCTAACAATGAAACTATTAAAAGAAATGCAATGGAACAACTCGAAATGCGTGATCTGTTTACTGAAAGACAATCTGAACTGATTTTAAATCTTTTTAAGAATGAGATTTCACAAGGAGATTTTTTTGAAGAGTTTTATCCAGATTATCTTTACACTGCTGATGACTTTAAGCGTTCGGATTATGTGTTAAAATTGATTTGCTATGAATATAAAAAAAGAGATGCCCAATCTGTAGAGTATTTGCTTTATGTTGCTTCGGTATTTGGCCTGATAACTGCGCAATACAAGAAAATAGCAAGTAATTTGATTAAGGAAGAGTGGTATCAAAAACAAGAAGAAACCGTCTCTCTTGTGGACTTGGCCAAATTATCTTCAAATCACTAAAATATTGATGGGGAAACTACTTTTTATGGGACGGAAAAATGATTTCGCATGAATGGGTTGAAGATGGTATCTATACATGTATAGATAGTGCTACGAAGGCATCCGCAAACAATGAGGAAACTGACTTATCAGCTACGAAAAAGAAACGTACTGCTAAGTTTTATGGACGATCAAATACAATTATTGCTATTGATACGGATGAGTTAGACTCTAACAAAATTTTTGATATATCTAATGGGATTGATCCTCAAACAGGTAAGCGTTTAAAGATCCAGCATCTAGCTATGAAAAGAAAGATGCTGAGGTTCTCATACAAGGTGAAATACATAAAAGTGCCTATACTATTCATAAAAAGGGAAGGTGCGATTAAATTATGAAAATAGATTATCGAAGTGAAATTGACAAAATTAGAAATTCTTTAAAAAACTATTACAATGAACAATTCAAAAGTGAAGAGGAAGATTACATTGAAAACAAAAAGACTAAAGAACAAATAAAAAATTTAATAATTCAAGTTTATAATGATAGTACTCTATCTGAAGCAGACAAAGGGGATATAATAAAAGTAGCGGTAGAACTTCTGGCAAAGAATACAGGTTGTGCAGAAGACGGAGAGATTGCTGAAGATATTCTTGATAGTCTTTTTAATGATATGAAAATACTAAGTCAGGAAAATATTGATAATTTTTACGAGCAATATACAAGCAGAAGATGGCGATAAGGACTAGGTCATTCTCAAAAAGTAGACGTCAGTTTAGAAAAGTAAAAACAAAGCCCATGTTCTAATAGAAATAGACTCGCCATGACTTTTTAAGTCATAATGAGTCTATTTTCTATTAATTTTGTTTTAGCAATGAGTATTAAGTATTAGTTTAAGAGGGTAACGGTAACGACGTTCAACTAAAGTACAATGCCTACGATACAGAGGAGCAATTAACCGCTACTATCAATGAAAAAGGCGAAGCGTAACCTTTGAACGCGATACCAGAGGCCATAATATCAAGGAAAACGACTTTGATAACATGGAAAAATCGTATGAGCGAAGTCTAGCAGGATTCGTGCAACGGATTCAACGACCAGATAATCATTGAACAGCGTATCAGCACGATGCGCTAGGAAATATTATTCGCTCTGACTACTATGATGGTACGTAGGAAACATTTAACTATGACAAAAACGGCTCATTATAAGAGACATAAAATGAGCATGTAACCGTCAAGCTAGAACGAGACCTATCTGAACAAGTGATCAAGGAATGGCAAAAAGACCAGTGGATTGCCAGTAGCTATAACGAGGTGGGCAATGACAAGTAGCCTAAGTGTTAAAACGATGTCACGCGTAATGAGTTGGGCAATGTCTTGCAAATGACAGCCTCTGGCTCCGAGCAAACTCAGTGGACAGCCTCTATGCAATACAATGCACTAGCTGGCGGATAGAGAAATGTTCTGAAGGTAGAGCTACTTATTTTGTATGGGATGGCAATACGATTCTGTATGAGTATTTCATTCTGGATAATTCTGACATATTGGGAAATTCTGTGGAGAAATCTCCGCAGATAATTTAGTGACATGGGTATTCAATTATTGCTTTGTCCCTTCTCTGAGTTTGATACAGATGATATGGTAAAAGACGCAGCTGGAAATAAAAGCATTATTGAGGTATCAACCCCAGAAAAGGCTAAAGCATCAGGGTTTAAAGGACGTCCTTATAATTACGTAGTTTCTTCTAAGGAAAATAGGTTCTAATGAAAATTTGCAAAAAAGAGGTAGTGAGGTTATGGAAATACAGCAAGCAATTGATACTGTATATAATGGACTAGTATCTGACAATTCGGTTCCAGTAAAATTAAGATTGAACAAAGAATTAGACACTGAGTTACTTAATAAGGTTAGAGTAGCATTAGACATATTGATACACTTCTACAAAGATAAAGAAACAGCTCCTAAAAAACTTGCTTTAGCTATGGTTGATATATATGGTGCTTTTTCATTTCAATCTGGTTACTTTGAAGATGATTTATTAGAGCAACTGGAGGACATTGGAATAGAGTTACAAGAAAAAGCTATGGAACTTTTTTCTGATTAAATGATGAAATAAAGTAAGTTTATGAAAAAAACAAAGTAAACGAATGTCATCCTATATGTTACAGACTAAATTTCACGCTAACTTTTAATGTCAAAAGAGTAGTCATAAAATCAAATTGATTTTAGAACTACTCTTTTTAGTTAAAAAATTATTTACTTTTAGGATAAGATTTTTTCTCGTTTATTTTCCCTAAAATTTAGTCAATGCTGACCCCATAATAATAATCTGATAACTTTACAATGCCCAAACGGGAATTTTATGGATACCTTTTTTATATCGTCGATAAACTTCCTTTTTGCATTTTCTTATTAGCGCCAATTCGTAAGTTCTCTATCTTTAAAAAAACATAAAAAAAGGGAGGGGACCGTTAAATTATGAAAATAGATTATCGAAGTGAAATCAACAAAATTAGAGATTTTTTAAAGAACTACTACAATGAGCAATTCAAAAGTGAAGAGGAAGATTACATTGAAAACAAAAAGACTAAAGAACAAATAAAAAATTTAATAATTCAAGTTTATAATGATAGTACTCTATCTGAAGCAGACAAAGGGGATATAATAAAAGTAGCGGTAGAACTTCTGGCAAAGAATACAGGTTGTGTAGAAGACGTAGTGATTGCTGAAGATATTCTTGATAGTCTTTTTAATGATATGAAAATACTAAGTCAGGAAGATATTGATAATTTTTACGAGCAATATTCAAGCAGAAGATGGCGGTAAGAATAGGGCAATTTTCAAAAAGTCAGTTTAGAAAAGTAAAAACGAAGCCCATGTACAAAGAGTAATGAGTTTCTAATAGCTGAGGGATATGGGGAAAATACTTTAGTTTTAGCAATTTATTTTATTTCTTTGGGTGCGAATGTAAAAATTAAGAAAATCTAAAGTATTATAGTGAGTTCTTGAGCTTGGCTTATGTTTAAAAAATGCGATTGCATCTCGCAATAGACTTAATTAAATTTTCGAATAACCAACTAGCTAATGATAGAGGTAACTTAATGTAATATTTTATGTTAGTCAATGATAGAGATACTTCGCCCATTTATTTAGATTGGGTTTTGCACGAAAGGTTTACTGAAAAAAATATGTAGAAGGAATGAACTATGAATGGAATCGCCTAATTTTATTGCTCTTATTCCAGATTCCCTAAATGGATACCATATAGTAAGAATGAAGAATCAAAAGAAGAGATAGTTGTAGATGAAGTTTTTTGTGAAAGCTTGCAGAAAAGAAAAAATTAAAGGTGTTCTATTGGTTAAAGAAGGTAATATACGTAGTCCAGACTTTGTTGAACTTACATAGTGTTATTAAGTGGTTAAATGTAAGTTTTTTTTATGATAGAATAAAAATGGTATTATATGTTGTGAGAAGTGTTTTTAATAGGACAATCAACATCAAAGGAGGAACCATTGTGAAAAAACTTGATGCTAAATTCGAATACTTGTCGGATATGTACGAAGATTCGTATTATCCAACGTTTTTAGTAAATAAAATTAAAGAAAATATTATGAAATTAGTCCATTTTATTGAAGAGGGCAATCATACCATTGAAGAGGTGCTGGAAAAGTTGGATGAAATGACTGTAGCAATCAATGAACTACAGGATGAGTTTTATGAACACGATAGTGAAATTGAAACGGTGGCACGAGATTCAATCGCCATAACAGTAGAAGAAATTTTACAATATTTTGAGATTGATATAGATATCGAAGAAGCGTTAAGAGAAAGAGATTGGTGAAGAATTAACTGAGTTTCAATGAGGAAAGTGGATGTTCGATAGAAGATGGTTATAGTGTTTTTATCAACTTCTAATTATATTGTCTTAAATTAAAATTTGTTTTCCTTAAAGAATAATAAATTGTAGAATCCATACAAAAGAACGGAACTTTATTCACTTGATTGCCTAATAAGCAACAAGTGTTTTTTATGTTTAAGACTACATTTCCTCATTAGAATTATTGAAAGCTGAGAAGAGTGTGTGACTATATAGTGGAACCTCTGTGATAAGAAAATAAAGAAGTATATCATTTGTGAAGGCTTACGTTAAAGAGTTACGATGATATTTACTAGAGATGGTAACTGAAAAAGCGCATATAATGAAGCGGCCGAACTTTAATCCACTTAACAAAAGTTTAACTATTTAGTAAAAATTATACCAATAAATTGGGGAGAAATAAAAATGAAAATTAGATTTGATCTTGAAGATGATGATGTAACGGTTCTAAAAAGTAAAAATATTCGTGCGGATTTTTATCTCGACAGTTATTTAGAAGTATTTGTACTTGAAAATAATCAAGAAACTTTACTCTTCTCCACAACTTTGCATAGTACAATCATCATTACATTTAGTCGACAATTAATTGAGTTACATCGAACGTGTAAGAAACAGGTTCTTGATACTTTTGGAAATGCTAACGTCTATACCTTTAAAAAGTAGAGAAATATATTGTGATTACAAATTTTGATGTCTTTTCTAATTCAAAAGAATGGCAATATACATTTGAATTTAAGGCATTTGTGAAAGCTTATACGAAAGAATTACGACGGCATTTGCAAAACTTGGTAGTAAAAGATACGGATATTATAAAACGCCCGAACTTTATTCTACTTAGGAAAGGATTAAACGAATTAGAAGAAATCTTACAAGAGAAGTAATTTTGAGAGATTCTATTAAAATGAAAGCGACAGCATTTTAAAAAAAGTGGAATAGTTGCGCCCCGTGATATGAATCTTATTATTTGGAGATACCCGTATATGATGACAATGATAATTAAAACAAAGAAAGAAGAGGTTTCTCTATAGAGATGCCTCTTTTGTTAATTGTTAGTTTACTGTACGTCGATTTATGTTTTTGTAAATATGTATGGAATAGAGCCCTGTTTGATGTATGTACTTCAGTTAGTAACAATCAAAAGAATACTAGAACTGCGCTGGAAATTAGGTAGAATTTACTTTTTTAGATTGTTTGACAATAATAAGGGAAATTTTTGTTTATTTACCGATATATATCGTAGGCAATAAAAAGGAGGTCAACACGTTTTGAATAAAAAATATCTTTTTACAGTAGCGGCTATTCCCGCAGCATTTGTTGTGCCTGCTGTAGCAGGGGCAGAAGAAGTAACGACCCTTACAATAACAGGTAACCCTTTAGTAGGTGTAACGCTTAATGCCGACTTAAAAGGTGCACCAGCTGGTACATACATAAAAAGTTATCAGTGGTATTATGTTGAAGGGGGTTCCAATAAACCGATTCCTAGTGCAACAGAGGCTACATTTAAATTACCAGTAGAGGCAGAGGGTAAAACAGTCCTAGTGGAGGCTGTGACGACGACAGATACTAAATATACGAGTAACCCAATAGTGGTACCAGAATTGTCCTTAAAAATTGAGAAACCTTCTTTTGAGGGGTACGGTCCTCAAAATAATGTGTTACCTGGTGACACAGTGAAAGTAATCGGAGCTAAAGTTACTGATACGAAGGGTGCTGTAATTCAAAGTAATCAAATTACATATAGCTATGAATGGTTTTATAAAACGGGTGATGTGTTTACGATTATTTCGGGAGTAAATACAGAGTCCTATACGATTCCTAAAGATGCGCTTGAAACAAATAAAAAAGATATATCGGTCAGAGTAATCGCGAAAGTCGGTACTAAGAGAGTGGAATCTGATTTCACAGAAGTGCTAACAGTTTCGAAACAGCCAATTGAAACACTTGTGACGAGCATTACGAACTTACGCAAAAGCGATAGCAAGTATCAGGTAACAGATTTTGCATCATTTGAAGCGAATGTAAAAGCATTAGAAACGAAATACCAAGCTCTTTCAGCTACTGCAAAGGCAAGCATTACGAACTATGATGTGCTAAAGCGTGCATTGGCAGATGTTGAGGCTATTAGCAAATTAAATAAGCAATTAGACAATATTAAAACAGTTGAGCAAAAAGACCTAGCGAAATATATTAGCGAACTAGAAGCGTCTTATGACAAGCTTGATTTATTACAACGTAGTTTAGACGTAAATGATACTTTGTACAGTGGTATTAAAGCTTTAGTAAAAGAACCATCTGATACCGCAGATTTAGCGGAAGTGAGAAGAATTAATAATGAGATTGTGGCGCTATTAAACTATGATAGTGCGCTCATTAAGTATGCCCCTAACAGTGTCGAAGCGTTACAGCTAGCGGTAAACAAAATAGAAGCTGATATTGCGAAACTATCGAAAAATTATCAAGTAGCTGTACAAAATCAAACGATACTTAAAGACGCTAAGCAAGATTTGAAAAAGATAGAACAGTTTATTAAACTTTTTGATAAATTGACAGCGAATACGACAGCGAACAAGCAGGTGACAATTGCTAAATCCATTCGCTCTAGCTATGAAAAATTAACGTATAAACAATTGCTTTTAGTGCCAAATGACTATAAAGTGAAGTTGCTTAATGCGGAAAATGCTGAGCAGGATATGATCAATCGTTTGAATGCGGAAATTAAAGCGTATATTGGTGATAAGCAATATCAAATTAAGCCTACAGCAGATTCATGGCAAGGCTATGTGAACAATATTAATAAAATCGTATCGGATTATAAAAGTTTAACAAAAAATTCAGCGGCTAAAATTATCGACTATGATCGTATTTTAATCTTGCAAAAAGACTTTAAAGCGGCAGAAAAAGTGATTAAAGATATAGATGGCTATAAAAAGCTTGCTAACACCGCTGGCGTGACAGAAAGTAAGCTGAAAACAAGCTACAGTAATACACTAAAAGCATACAATAAATTAACGACTTTACAGCAATCACTTGTTTATAATGCGCAGGAATTTTTAAATAGCTCTCCTAATATAACGGTAGGGAATAATGGCAATGAACCTACTGATAAGGCAGATGCGGAAGCACTGAAAGTTAAAATACAAGCTTTCGCCAATGTAACAAGTTATACATTTACGCAATTTGAAGCGGAAGTAGAAGAGGCAACAAAGCAATATAAAAAATTATCATCTCCAGCACGAAAATATGTAACAAACTATGATTTATTAACTACAGCGACAAAAGATCTTACTGGGGTAAGAGCATTCCATAAAAAAGTACAAGCAGCTCGAGAAGAACTAGATGTTGCAAAGCAAACGAAAAAAATTGAATCAGTCGAAGCGGCTTATGCGAAACTGCCTGCTAATCAACAGCATTTAGCGAAAGCGCAGTACGAGGATTTATTAAAAAATCGTTTAGTAGACACGACTGCACCTGATATTTCGAAATTAATACAAGATATTGCGGCAATTGAAACGGATGATTTATATAAAGTATCCATACAGGATATTCAAAACTTGGCGAACCAATATAATAAACTAAGTTCCAGCGATAAAAAACGCGTAACAAATGCGTCAATTTTAACAGCAGCTATTGCAGATGTTAAAAAGGTAGAGTCATTTATGAAGCAATACGATAAGTCGTTTGTAAGCAATCCAACAACGGTTATTAAAGCATTTGCGAAGCTAACATCTAAACAAATGAGTTTAGTCAGTGAAAATGTTCGCCAACAAATTATCGCCAAGGAGAAAGAACTTCAGCAAGCAAACGATATTGCATTAACGTTAATAGAGGACATTAATTCACTTGTCCAAAATGGCGATTATATTGCGAATTTAGAAGCGAAAGTGACGCAAATTCGCACTGCTTACGATAAACTAACTGCTTCTGAAAAAAGCGTCGTAAAAAATTATTCGAAGCTGACACAAGCAGAGAATGACTTGAAAAAAGTAGCAGAGGTTCATGCGCTATATGTATCTGATACAAATGGCAATGAAGCTGCTCGCAAAGCTTGGCAAACAGCCTATGGTAAACTCTCTAAAAAACTAGAAAATCTGTATAAGAATATGTACGCAGGCGATCTGTAAGCAGACTTCTGTGTAATCTGTAAAAATAGTATGTAAGGGGAAAGACAAACCTTACATACTATTTTTGTCTTAGTCTAACAGGGGATAATTTGGTATTATATTTAAGGTAAGGTTTGAGAAGTCATTCATTGTGTATACTAAGTCCGAAAAGCAGTAACTGTTTAGACATTTTCTTTTGTCATAATTTATGATAGACGCTACAATACATGGTTGACTTAGATGAATCAAATAGAGTCTTCGTAGTTCAAGCTATGAGGGCTCTGTTTTTAACTAGAAAAGGAGAGCACAGCAATGCGAATACATCATCATCAAGTTGAACATCACGATAGTCAATCGATAGGGCAGTGGGTTGAGCAGTTCCGTCCCTTTGCTAAGGAAGGGAAATGTGCCAGCTATATTCCAGCTTTAGCACAAAAAGATCCACAACAACTAGCCATCTCCATTATCGGACCGAATAGTGAACAAATCGTTGGAGGAGATGTAACGGAATTATTTACCCTCCAAAGTGTTTCAAAAGTTGTGACCTTTATTTTAGCTTGTATGGACCGAGGGTTGCCTTATGTTTTAGAAAGGGTAGATGTTGAGCCTACTGGGGATACGTTCAATTCCATTATTCGTCTTGAAAGTCATCAGCCTGGGAAACCTTTTAATCCGATGATTAATGCAGGAGCGATTACAGTGTCCTCAATGCTGGATGGCAATTCGCCACAGGAGAAAGTGGCGAAAATCCTATTGTTTTTAGAACAAATGGTTGGCAAACAGTTAAAGGTAAACGAAGAAGTGTTTCAATCTGAATGGCAAACAGCTAATCGCAATCGATCATTAGCCTACTATTTAATGGATTCGGGCTTTTTAGATTGTCCAGTTGAAGAAGCATTGGAAGTTTATTTAAAGCAATGTGCAATTGAAGTCAATGTTTCGGATTTAGCAATGATTGGCTTAGTAATCGCGAATGATGGCTATCATCCACAACGAAAAATTCAGCTCTTTCCAAAACAAGTGGCTAAATTAGCGAAAGCCCTAATGGTGACATGTGGTATGTATAATGCATCAGGTAAGTTTGCTGCTTTTATCGGTTTGCCAGCTAAAAGTGGTGTCTCTGGTGCCATTGTTGCGGCTGTTCCCAATCACGCAAGCTTGGAATCACCTTTCCCAGCTGGTTGTGGCATCGGGATTTATGGGCCAGCTATTGATGATATCGGAAATAGTGTAGCAGGTGTAAAATTACTTAAGCATGTTGCAGATGAGTGGAATATGACGATTTTTTAATAAGGTGAAAAATACCGTAGATAAGCACCGAGGCTTATCTACGTTTTTTTATCCCTATTATCGCCTGACAACTTGATAGTATAAGGCGATAGCAATATTAGTTCTATAGCTACATATAGTAGTGTTGGTTAATTGGAGAACTGTAGGCGGTTTAATCATCTATTATAATGAAAGACAAGACGCAATGCATTGTGATTGCGTCTTAAAGTGGATTTGTCGCGAATTTATAAAATTGCTGTTATCTATTGTTGATATTTTTGCTTTTATAAAGAATGAAAAGAACGATAAACCAGATAGGTGTTAGTAAAAGCGCTGTTCTAGTCGCTTCGGAAATCAACATAATTACTAACAAAAACGCGAAGAAAGCAAGTACTAAATAGTTCACAAAAGGTGTCAATGGTGCTTTAAAAATCGACGCTTCGTGGAGTGCGCGGTTTTTACGTTTATAGATAATATGCGAGATTAGAATAATACTCCATACCCAAATAAAACAAATAGCACTAATCGTTGTTACGACGCTAAAGGCGTTTTCTGGCATGAGCTTGCTCAGTAATGCTCCTATTGATACAACGATGGCTGAAAGAACAAGTGCGTTACTTGGCACACTGTTTTTATTTAGCTTAGCAAAAGATGCGGATGCTTGCTTGTGACGGCCAAGATTATAAAGCATACGACTTGTAGAAAATAAACCACTATTGCCTGCTGAAGCCGCAGATGTCAGCACAACAAAATTGATAATACCTGCTGCGATAGGTATACCTGCTAATGAAAATACTTGTACAAATGGACTGCTTGTAGCAGACATTTCATACCAAGGGTTGATGCATAAAATGACTGTTAATGCGCCCACATAAAATAGTAAAATACGCAGTGGAATTTTATTAATGGCAGATGGAATATTTTTTTTCGGATCTGCTGTTTCTGCAGCAGAAACACCGACTAGTTCAACTCCTACGAAAGCAAAAACAACCATTTGGAAGGCCATTAGGAAGCCATAAATACCGTTCGGGAACAGCCCGCCATGTGCCCAAAGATTGTTTACTGATACAGTGCCAGAAGTTGTTTGAAAGCCTGTGAATAGCATGAATAATCCAATAATTATTAATGCAACAATTGTTACAACTTTAATCAGTGCGAACCAAAATTCGAGTTCTCCAAAAAGCTTTACTGTCAATAAATTAAGAAATAATAGCAGTACTAGACAGCCAATAGCGGGTACCCATTGCGGAATATTAAACCAATATTGTACATAGACACCGACGGCAATAATATCTGCCATCGCGGTCATTATCCAACAAAACCAGTAGGTCCAACCAGTGACATACCCAGCCCAAGGGCCGATGTACTCTGTGGCGAAATCTGTAAATGATGTATAGCCTGCGTTTGATAATAGTAGTTCGCCTAGTGCCCGCATGACAAAAAATAAGGCGATCCCAACAATGAGGTAAGCCAAAATAATCGAAGGCCCTGCTAAAGCAATCGCTTTACCTGATCCTAAAAATAAGCCAGTCCCAATTGTTCCGCCAATTGCAATAAGTTGCACATGGCGATTTTTTAATTCTCGTTTTAACTGATGTTGTTCCAAGTTTATTCCCCCATAAGATGCGTAGAAGCGCTAGCTGGAAAATAAAAAAGAGACTAGTAGCAACACTAGTCTCGTAAACGTCAGAATAAAAATACCGTGACTGAAGGTTTAGTTTGTAACATATCCAATGCAACATTCGTCGTGTGGTATAGCTTTCATGGTGAAAGTTTATCTTACTCCTCTGTCCTTTTGCCTGAGATAGTGAACCCTTCGGCGACGCTAATTGCGCTCTCTCCA
Source organism: Lysinibacillus sp. C5.1 (assembly GCF_016350185.1). Lineage (NCBI taxonomy): Bacteria > Bacillati > Bacillota > Bacilli > Caryophanales > Bacillaceae > Lysinibacillus > Lysinibacillus sp. C5.1. The sequence continues at coordinate 2,924,815 of NZ_CP066226.1, read as the reverse complement.
GAAATGCTCCTGCTATAGTTTCATCCATAGCATTCATAGCTTCAATCTTTATTTTAAGATATTATTTATCCTACCAATGACGAGCCAATAATACAAGGGTCAATTTTCAGTAGTATGCAGGTAAAAAGAAGAATTGGTTTCATGATGATATATTTGTTACAAAAAATAGTTATTTTAGACATAGAGTAATAAATACATTATCATTATTTTTACAACTACAAAGCTAAAAGAGGTGGAGGAATGGAGCGAGTAAAAGAAGCAGCACGATTGTTAGCACAAGAAGGGGAGAGTGAACAGGCCAAATTATTATTGCTAGATGCATTTTCTGAACAGCCCAATTGTATTGTTGCGCATAATTTGGCAGATTACCATAAAGAACAGGATCAATACGAAGAAGCATATCACTATGCATTGCAGGCTGTTGCATGGCAACCAAAAACGTATTCCCCATATGCATTATTAGGCGAATTGTCTATGCGCCGAGGTGACAATCATTCGGCACAGCAATGGCTAGAAAAAGCATATAACCGATTTCAATCACCGGTCGTAGCGCATAATTTAGCAACTCTATACAAGGCACAACAAAAATATGAACAGGCTGCTCAGCTTTTTATAAAATCGTATGAAAGCGAGGACTATGGGCTGATGCATGCTGTCGAATGTTTTGTGTTAGCCAACGATTTTCAGCATGCTAAAAAGTGGATAGCAATCATTGAACAAGAACAGCAACGATTTATAGGTGAAGTAGAGCTAGGAGAGTTGTACGGGCGAATTGGGGATTATCAGAAATCCGCTATGTGGTATGCAAAAGGCTACCAACATTATGCCCATACAGGTGAATGGATCGCAGATTATGTATGGGTACTTCACCAATTAGGAGATGAAGCGCATAAAAAAGCAGTGATTGCAACGTTTATGGAGGAATGTACGCAAACAATAGCTGACTTGGCAAATAAGACGTTGGAATATGGCTGGACGGAAGAAGAAGTAGCAGAAGAGGAGGCGCAGCTTAGAGCGAATATGGAGCGGGTGAACAGTGCCCATTTACAGCACCACATTATGTTGCAAAATGAGCCGAGTATCGCTTCACGCTGTTATACTTTTTTCTGTCCGATGCATGATGAAGGACATGGTGACAGCGAACTAGATGGTTAGTCGTTAGACAACTACTATTATATAGAAGAAACTCTGAATATTAGCAAAAAGAATCCTTTACCAAAACATTTGGAAAGGATTCTTTTTATGAAAAAACCAAGCGCTAGTATCCTACTTCACTGAGGAAAGGACTATGTTAAATAGTCGCTATAGCCTGATTGAATTCACTTTGCTTATTGTTTTTTTGTTTTAATTTTACCAGTCCAATTACGGAAGCCGCCTTCAAGCTGGTAGATTTGATTGTAGCCACGTTTTTTTAGGTAAAGAGCAGCACGCGCGCTACGGCCTGTATTTTGACAGTATAAATATACTGGTAAATCTGGGCGGATTTCTTTATAACGTTGACGTAATGCTGTAGAAGGAACGTTTCGTGCGCCAAGGATATGACCTGCATCAAATTCTTTTTGTTCACGCACATCGATTAACTGCGCTTTACGGTAGCCTTCAATAAATTGTTCTTGTGTTAGGTTGGTTACGGCTTTTTTTAGTCGCATTGCATTAATCGCGATATATGCAATTAGCACTACTAAAACGACACCAATTGTGATAAGTATATCCAATTTCTTCTTACCCCTTTCTATCTTCTTTATTATTATAAAAGATGCGCTGGCGATAGTCCAATGAGTTTGATAAAATTAACTAGATTGTGGCTAGAAATGATTGATAGATGTAGGAGATGACATAATGACAACTTGGTATTTTCTAAATTCAGGAAAATGTAGTCCCTCTTTTAATATGGCACTAGATGAGGCATTGCTTGATTGGCATAGTGAGGGTTTAATTCCCCCTGTTATTCGTTTTTATGAGTGGGAGCCAGCGACATTGTCGATTGGTTATTTCCAACAAGCGAAAAGAGATATTAATTTAGATGCGTTACGTGAACAAGGAATAGGATTTGTTCGTCGTCCGACGGGTGGTCGAGCAGTATTACATGAACATGAGTTAACATATAGCGTTATTGTTACGGAAAGCTATCCAAATATGCCTGAATCCGTAACAGAGGCGTATCGAGTACTAAGTGAAGGGATATTGCAAGGCTTTCATAATTTAGGAATGGATGCCTATTTCAGTGTGCCTGACACAGAGGAAAAAAAGGCAGATTTGAAGCAGCCAAAAAGTGCCGTGTGTTTTGACGCACCGAGTTGGTATGAACTTGTCGTTGAAGGGAAAAAAATAGCGGGTAGTGCACAAACTCGTCAAAAAGGTGTTATTTTGCAACATGGCGCGATTTTACTTGATCTTGATGAGGATAAATTATTATCTGTTTTTAATTTTTCAAGTGAAGCGGCGAAAGAACGTATGCGCAAAAAGCTACCAGAGAAGGCAGTTGCCATTAATAGTCTTGTAAAAGAACCTGTGTCCATTGAACAATGTGTCACTGCTTTTCGAGATGGTTTTGCAAAATCGTTGCAAATTGAATTAAAACCATTTACACTTTCTGAGGAGCAATTAAAATATGTGCATGAGTTAGCGGAAAAAAAATATGCGCATGATGATTGGAACTTTAAAAAGTAAAATGTGGTATAAGAAAAATATTTTTTCACCGTTTAAACCTTGTAATGGCAAGCAGTAACCAATCTATCCGAAATTGCAAGAGTTGAATTTAAAAACTATATATAGTATCTTTTTAAAAGCGACATACACAATATGTAGTGTTTAACGGCACATGATATTGTGTATTTATTATTGTAAGGGGAGGCAAAACGATGGTACTTACAAATCATCAACCCGATGTAAACAAACAAATTGAACAGTTAAACAAAGATATTGAGCAATTCCCACAGGTTCACCCTGTCACGCCTGATATGCATATCACACATAAAGGTGTATCAAGACTTGTGATGATCGACCGCTACTCGTTTAAGGATACGGAAAAGAAAACGCTAAAAGCTGGTGATTTCGTCGTATTAACAGTGAAGGCAGATCCAAAATTCCCCGCACGTGGTTTAGGAACAATTCAACATATTGATAAGGCTACAAAAACAGCAGATATTTTGATTGAAGAAGACTACCGTAGCGCATTAGATGATCCAAAAGAGCAGGAAACAGGTGTGATTACACGTTCAATTGACGTGCTAGAAAAGCCTCTTGAAATTTTTTATGAACAAATTGCTAAACGAAATGCAACAGGGCTTGCTTCTGTTGAAAAAACAGCTGAAAAACGACAAGAATGGTTTGAAAAATTTTATCAGCAACTCGTTTCATTAAAATTTGTACCAGCTGGTCGTGTCATATATGGAGCAGGATCTGAAACAGATGTAACTTTCTTTAACTGCTATGTAATGCCGTTTGTAGCGGACTCACGTGAAGGAATCAGTGATCACCGCAAGCAAGTAATGGAAATTATGAGCCGTGGTGGTGGTGTAGGAACAAATGGTTCAACACTTCGTCCTCGCAACACGTTAGCACGTGGTGTGAACGGTAAATCGTCAGGTTCGGTATCATGGCTAGATGACATTGCAAAATTGACTCACCTTGTCGAACAGGGTGGATCGCGCAGAGGTATGGATAATCTTAGTGCTTCTGCGTAAACAAACCTCGTGAATTGCTGGGATCTCTTTGACTGAAATATTATCACTTTAATCGAGGTGAAAAATATGGAAGTTTATGATGCGAAGCAACCTCAAACTTGTTTAATATGTGGTTTTAAAATTAATCACAATAAGCAAGGGTGGTTTACAACTCATTTAAAAAATGAGCATAATTTAACATTAAATGATTATTTAATTTCTCATTTTTATCCAAAAGAAATGGTAACTTGCCAATATGTTTTATGTAATAACATAGTTAAACTAAGGCGAGGCATCCCCAATAAATTTTGCAGTAGAAGCTGTCGAGGAAAAGGTGCCCCTTTAACTTGTGTAATATGTGGAAAACTGTTTGATGAAAAACATCGTCAGACAAAAACTTGCAGTAAAGAATGTGCAAGTCAACTTAGATCACAAAACACTGGCAAGTGGCATAACGAGATGTCTATGGAGCAAAAGAAACTTCATTTTGAAACTATTATTTCTAAAACAGCCAAAACTCGAAAGTTGAATGGCACCCCGTCTTGGAATAGTGGCAAGACTGGGATATACAGCAAAGAAACGATAGAAAAAATTAGACAAGCTGCTTTGAAACAAATAGAGGGAGCAACCTATAGAAAAACGAGCATTGAAAGAACGATTGAGTCTTTCCTGCTAGAAGAATCTATTCCCTATAAATATTCCTTTATACTCGAAGGCGCACAATTTGATTTTCACTTAGTAGATACGAATATCTTAATCGAATGTGATGGGGACTTTTGGCATGGAAATCCAAAGTTCTACTCTTCCTTCTATTCAGTTCAAAAGCGAATAAAAGCTAGGGATATTGAAAAGAATCAAATTGCAGCAGCAAATGGTTACAATTTACTCCGTTTCTGGGAAGATGAGATAAAACATGATTTTGAAAATGTTAAAAAACGCATTATAAATGCACTGCTAGCTACAACGTAACTGGAAACGGTAAGCGTGAATGCTTAAAAATAGTAGTGGGATAAAGACAATCAGCAGCCAAGCCTCTATCGATGAGGAAGGTTCAACGACCATCGAAAACACGCTAGGATAGCGGAAGTGAGTAGAGTAGGAGTGAAGTCACTCCGAAGTGCGAGGACATCTAATTAGATGTAAGATATGGTCTCAACTTCTATGGCGACATAGAGAGTGGGTGTAACGAACCCGCGCAAGGGAATTGGCACAAATGATTATGCTGGCAGATTGGCATCCTGATATCGTGGAATTTATTATTTCAAAAATGCAAAATCCACGTATTTTACGATACCTAATGGAAAATACAGCAGATGAGACGATTATTCGTCTAGCGAAAGAAAAATTAAACTTTAAGCCGCTTTCAATGCAAGAAGAAGCAATGTATCAAGGCATTGTGAATTATAAAGGCATCGAAGGCTTAGGCGGATTCGATAGTGGCATTATTCGTGAAGCCGAAAATAAATTGCGTGACGGTGGAACGTACACAGTTCATAACCCAGAATTTTTAACGGGTGCTAATATTTCTGTAACGTTAACGAAAGAATTTATGGAAGCTGTTGAAGCGGACGCTGAATTCGATCTGCGTTTCCCAGCGGTTGAAGAATATACAAAAGAAGAAATGGCTGTTTACAATAGTGAGTGGCATAAAGTTGGAGACGTACGTGAATGGGAGAAGATGGGCTATAAAGTACGCACATATCGTACGATTAAAGCAAAAGAGCTTTGGAATCTTATTAACGTCTGTGCAACATATTCGGCAGAGCCAGGGATTTTCTTTATTGACAATGCCAACGATATGACAAACGCGAAAGCATATGGTCAAAGTGTTGTTGCGACGAATCCTTGCGGTGAACAACCACTAGCACCATATTCAGTGTGTAACTTAGCTGCTGTCAACTTAGCGCAGTTTGCCAATAAAGAAAATCAAACAGTTGATTACGAAGCATTACGTGAAACGGTTCGTGTTGGTGTTCGTATGCAAGATAACGTAATCGATGCAACGCCGTATTTCCTTGAAGAAAACCGTGTACAAGCTCTTGGTGAACGTCGAGTTGGCTTAGGAGTAATGGGCTTAGCGGATTTACTTATTTATTGTGAAAAAGAATATGGCTCAGAAGCGGGCAATGCACTTGTAGATGAAATCTTTAAAACAATTGCAGAAACTGCTTACGAGGCTTCTACAGAGCTTGCAAAAGAACGTGGCAGCTTCCCATTCCTAGTAGGGGCGACAGAGGAAGAAACGGCACGTTTACGTAAAGCCTTTACAGAAACAGGCTTTATGCAAAAAATGCCAGCGCACATTAAAGAGCAAATTTTAGCAACAGGTATACGTAACTCGCATTTACTAACAGTAGCGCCAACAGGATCGACAGGAACAATGGTAGGCGTAGCAACGGGTCTAGAACCATACTTCTCGTTCACATACTATCGTTCTGGTCGTCTAGGCAAGTTTATTGAAGTAAAAGCAGAAATCGTTCAAGAATACTTAGACCGTCATCCAGAAGCATCGGAAGATCAGTTACCTGAATGGTTTGTGACGGCAATGGAATTAAAACCAGAGGCGCATGCGGATGTGCAATGCATTATCCAAAAATGGATTGATTCGTCGATTTCTAAAACAGTAAATGCACCGAAAGGCTATACGGTCGAACAAGTTGAAAAAGTGTACGAGCGCCTTTATAAAGGTGGCGCTAAAGGTGGTACGGTCTATGTTGATGGTAGCCGTGATTCACAAGTGCTGACACTAAAAGCAGAAGAAAATGATATGGATCAATTATCATTTGAAGAAGAATTAGTAGAAGAGCATGCAAAACGTCCAGTCGTATTAGTGGATACGATCCAAGCACTTGAGTCAACAACAGTTATCGGCTCAGATGTAGGGAACACATGCCCAGTTTGTCGTAAAGGCACAGTCGAAGAAATGGGTGGCTGTAACACATGTACAAACTGTGGTGCACAATTAAAATGCGGTTTGTAAAATAAAACCTAAAGTAAACCACTTCACCTCTATAGATGATTAGAGATGAGGTGGTTTTCTATTGGATAATTGTGTTAGTATTGTTCTGAATAGTAATGAAGAAAGTAACTTCAACTAAATCCATTTGGGTGGAGTGTTATTTTTTTCGAATCAGCGTTTCTCCAAGCGCGATTCCAACTGTAACAACTAAAATTGTTAGAATTAACAGAGCTTGTAAAATAAAATACCCAACTTGATCGAACATCGTATCTCTCCTCTTTTCTTAATAATACCTTCTATTATGAAATATTTACTTCCTAATTGAAGGGTCAAACGAACGAATAAAGCTCCCAATCAGTTCGATTTTTATCATATAGTTTACTTCATTCACATCAGATATATGCAGTTGTTGTAATATTTCTTTAACGACAGGACCTTCAATATTTAATCAGCCTCTGCTGATTTTCTTAAACGAACTAGGTGAAAGAGGATATTCTTTTAAGAGGCGTACGAGAGTTGCAGTCTTACTGTGCAATGCGGAAAGCACCGTAGCGGGCAACAACGGTATAGAAAAGTGTTAGATTGACTGTGGTCAATCTAACACTTTTTCTCTTTTAGATCGACATCTTCTTATGGGTAAATCTTTTCAAAAAGAAAATCTTTTTAAAATACTATTTTTAAAAAATTGAACCTATAATCATTTACTAATCGTCTAATAGCAGAATTTAAGAGAGGAAGGGAGGGTAGTAGATGGACAGAACAGAAAAAGATTTCTTATTAGAAAAAATGATGATTGAATATGGTGATGAGTTGGTACGATTGGCATTTTCATATGTGAAAGATACTGAAATTGCGAAGGATATGGTGCAAAATACGTTTATCAAATGCTACAAAAACGTGGATACGTTTCGCTATGATGCCCATATAAAGACATGGCTCTATCGTATTGCAATTAACGAATGTAAAGATTATTTAAAAAGTTGGCATTTCAAAATGGTACAAGTAAAAAGTTTTATTCATGAAACAGCGAAGTCGATTTACCCATCAACAGAAAAAACAGTAATCGATAAATACAATAATGAAGAACTAAAGGATACCATCTTTTCTCTGCCAAAAGTGTATCGGGAAGTGGTGTATCTCTACTACTACGAGTCGTTAAAGACAGATGAAATTGCTGAAGTATTGGATATTCCAATGAATACAGTGAAAACGAGATTAAGAAGAGCCAAACAACGATTAGAGTCGATGATAAAGGAGGCTGAATTGAATGGAAGATAAGCGATTAAGAGATAAAATGCAGAAGATTTCTAATCAAGATTTAAGATTTACGCAAGAAGACCGACAAAAGGTTTTTGAACAAATTCGTAGGTTGGAAAAGAAGCACCGAGTACAAAAGAAGTCTCTTGTTCCTTTTTCAAAAAAGATTGTGCCAGTGCTCATTTCATTATTAGTGCTAGGCTTATGTCTAGTTTTATTTATGCCATCGATGTTGCCTAAGAGCTTTCATGAAGATGGGAACAATAGTGCAACAGTAGTTCAGGAAGATCAAATTGTCACTACTTTAATTACGGTGAAAGCAGAACAGGAGGACGATAGAATACCTCTAAATCTTTTACTCACATATAGCAAAGAGAAAAACGCTATGAAAGTTCTGTCGATTCCTCGTGAAACGTATGCACCGATAGCGAACAATGATGGGACTACAGTGTACGATAAATTATTATTTGCTTATGCTTTTGGTTCAGGAGGAGCAGAAAATGTAAGAACGACCGTTTCCAACCTATTTAATTTACCCATTGATTATTATGCGGTCATCGACTTAGAGACCTTTTCAGCATGGATTGCATCTATAAACGGTATAGATTATGACTTGCAAGAAGATACTCGCGTAAGAGCTATCACGAAAGTAGGGCTAGATTTCAAAAAAGGAACGAATCGTTTAAATGGGGAAGAGGTTGTGGCATTAATGATGGCTGCTACAGACGGGAGAAATTTAAAGGAAGAAAACTTATTAAATCTTATTCAAATTGTGGTGAATAAAACGAAAAACGAAATGGCGCAAGCGAAATTAAAAGAACTTTCTACTCAAATTGAAGCCAATATACCACTAGAACAATTGTTTGAAAACAACATAAATCTTCATTCAATTAAATCAGTATCGTTAAGTGCCGGCATTCGAGATGATATGATAGATGGAAAATATTACATTACGTTTGAGAAAGATTTTTTAACAGCCATTTCCGAAGAGTTAAAGACATTTGAGTAATTAAACATTGGATTTATTGTAATTTATAGGAAAATTATTTTATACTAGAAGTGCGTTAATAAGTTTAACGCACTTTTTATATTTACGAGGAAAAATGTTAAAGAGGTGTAATATGGAGCACTATCGAATTGTTAAGGAAGTCATTGATAATTGGGATCCAAAGCGATTTTTGCATTACACACCTGAGGATGAATATGACCCAGAAATCAGGATGATTGTAGAGCTGCTACCAACAGTAACTTCTGTTGAAAATTTAGCGCTTAGGATACATGAAGTTTTTGTAAAAATGTTCTCGGTAGATGAAGTTTTTGCAATTTCGAATTGCTATCCAATTGCGTTGGAAATTTGGCACAACATGGGTAAGCATTAGGCAAAGGGTTTAGTGTGAGATGTAGTTTAGACAAGATACTTGCTTATTATTAGAACTCTGCTTTTTTGGGAGTGAACGATAATGAAAATTAAAATTACATAAAAACTTGCATGTAGAAAAATATTAAAGTAGGGATTTTGGAAGACAGCTCGAATGTTTATATAGAAAGGGGGAGAGAGTATGTCATGTTTACCAATTATTGTAGCACCAATGTTTTTAATTTCGAATCCAGCGATGGTCATCGAGGCAAGTCGGGCAGGGGCTATTGGTTCGTTTCCACTATTAAATGCAAGACCCGTTTCAACTTGCGCAGACTGGCTTCAAGAGATTAAAGAGGCGTTGCCAACAGAGCCATGGGCCGTCAATTTTATATGTCATCCAGTAGCGAATGCACGTTTTGAAGAAGATTTACAATTAATTGAAAAATATGAGCCACCTATTGTCATTACATCGCTTGGCAACCCGAAGCGTGTGATTGATATCGTGCATCGTTATGGGGGAAAGGTCTATGCGGATGTGGCCAATGTCAAGCATGCTGAGAAATCCGCAGCCACGGGTGTAGATGGGTTAATTCTTGTGTGTGCAGGAGCTGGTGGACATGGTGGGCAACTGAATCCATTCGGCTTTGTCGCTGCAGTCAAAAAATTCTTTAATGGCACCATTATTTTATCAGGCGCTATATCAAGTGGTGCAGATGTATTGGCAACGCAAATTATTGGAGCGGACTATGCTTATTTAGGCACTCGCTTTATTGCTTGTCATGAAGGAGATGCACCAGAGGCTTATAAAAATATGGTTATCGAAAGTACAACAGATGATGTTTTGTATACAGATGCCTTTAGTGGCGTGCCTGTCAATGTGCTAATTCCATCCTTAATAAAAGAAGGAATTGACCCGTCGACATTAACGCCAAAAGAGGCTATTGATTTAACACACCTTGTAAATGTGAAGGCTTGGCGTGATATTTGGTCGGCAGGACATGGTGTCACAACGATTGAAAAACGTGAGTCTGTGCGTGAAATTATTATGTCATTACATGAGGAATATGAAAGCGCAAAGCAACGATTGAATGTGGTACAGTCTTTGTAATCGCTGGAGGAGTGCCCTTTTAGGATGTTAGGAAAAACAAAACGCACAATGCTGTTTAACCAACAATTGTGCGTTTTTGTATTGTCTTAGTTATGGAACTTTATTAATCGTGATTTAATGTTGCAGCAATTTCAGGTTGTTGTTCAACTCGACGTAGCATATTAAATGAGGCAATTGCAACTTCGACCTGTTCGTCCATCGGCTCTCTTGTTGTCAGTAGTTGTAACCATAGACCCGGATAACCTAAATAGCGTAACAAAGGAATATTGCGGCATGCATTTGTTGCTTGTAGTACTTCAAATGATACCCCTAATACAACAGGAATTAATAAAATACGGTCTACAATTCGTAACCACAGCGGGTCTGTAGGTACGAAGAAATATAAAAACATACCAACGAACACAGTGAATAGCATAAAGCTACTACCGCATCGATAATGTAAACGAGATTGTGCTTGCACATTTTCCACAGTAATATCCATACCAGCTTCATAGCAATTAATGACCTTATGCTCGGCACCATGATATTGGAAAACGCGTTTAATAATTGGTGTTAAAGAAATAAAATATAGATAGGTAAGCAGTAGAAGAAGCTTAATGCCACTTTCAAGTAGCACTTGACCAACTTTCCCTTCTATCCATGGTGAGAATAAATCCGCAATAAACACTGGAATTAGTGTAAATGCAAATTTACCGAATAGGAAAGAAAGAATCCCGACAACGGCTACGCCTAAAATCATTTGTAATTTTGAGCCGCTTTCTTCTACATTTTCGACTTCTTCGCCAGGTGTAACGTCATAACGGTCCCCTGAAAATTGCATATGACGTGAACCTAAACCTGCTGATTCAATAAGTGCAACAACCCCACGTACAAATGGAATTTTTTTAAGCTTTTGCAGGATTGGTTTTTGGACTTTTTTATAATGATAGTAATCAATGGAATCATCGTTACGGCGAATGGCAGTAATCGTATGTTCCTTCCCTCCGAACATCACACCCTCTAATTGTGCTTGTCCCCCGTATACAGGTGAATTGCTCAAGGCTAACACCACTCTCTTTATATATTTCAACTGTACCATTGTACTAAATTTAGCGAAAAACCTCTAGAGGTACGCATAGTAAATTTTCTTTATGGCTACACTTATCGTATAATTTTGCTTTTTTAGGAAGAGCGCTTATGTATTTCATTGCCATTGGCTAAAGACAGGGCGTGTAAGCAATGTGCACGCTGCTTATTTATAGGAGGGGTAGCTTTGAAAGTAGGACTAATAACCGCTGCTGTTAATGCGATCGTGTTAGCATTATGTTTAAAAGGGCTTCATTTTTTTCATTTTATTCGTTGGAATCCAATAGGCTTCTATAAAAAATGGGAGTTGTTCGAAGATAGTTCTAAATTATTTCATTGGAGTTTTTTAACGTTAGCACTGTTTTTAGTCGGATTCTTTTTATATATGACGTTACGATATGTTCATATTATACCTGCAATCTTGACTTCATTTTTAATCGGACTTTTGGTAACAATCACATTGGAGTGGTTTGTTTTGGATTTACCGTTACAATCCTCATCTTTTAAAAAATTATCCATCCCTTTTATGGTTGTGGTTATTTGCCTTTTGCGCTTTTTACTTGAAACAGCTAATTTTCATTACAAAGAGCATACAGCACAAAAAGGAAATTAGTTGCTGTATGCAATTGGTATGATAAAATAAAAAACAAGTACATAGAAAGAGGCGAATACTGCGTGAAGTTATTATGTTTGAATGGACCAAACTTAAATCGACTGGGAAAGCGTGAGCCACATATTTATGGCCATGAAACACTAGACGATGTCAAAAATAATGTTCAAAATCTTGCGGCTTCTCTTGGTGCTACAGTCGAGTTTCGTCAATCGAATCACGAGGGTGTTCTTGTAGATTGGGTGCACGAGGCGGAAGGTGAAAAGTATGATGGGATTATCTTTAATCCAGGTGCGTATACCCATACAAGTGTAGCATTACATGATGCAATTGCAGGAGTGACCGTACCGGTTATTGAAGTACATATTTCCAATATCCACAAACGTGAGGCATTTCGCCACCATTCTTATCTTGCCCCAGCCTGTCTAGGTCAAATTAGTGGACTTGGTACAAAAGGCTATGAACTAGCACTACGCACTTTTATTGAGAGGGAGAAATAATTATGTTGAAATTACAAAAGCTTCGTAAAATACTTCAAGAACAAAACATCGATGGCATTTTAATTACGAACGAGTATAACCGCCGCTATATGACAGGTTTTACTGGTACGGCTGGCGTAGCGATTGTGTCCCAAAATGATGCTGTGTTTATTACAGACTTCCGCTATACAGAGCAAGCAACTGCACAAATTAAGGATTACCGAATTGTGCAACATGAAGCAACACTCCTAGAAGAAATTGCGACACAAGTTAAAGCGATGGGTATTAAATTATTGGGCTTTGAGAAAGATTCTGTCAGCTATGGTACATATGAGTTGTATAAAAATGTAATTCAAGCTGATTTAGTGCCCGTTTCTGGATTAATTGAAAAAATTCGCTTGATTAAGACTCCACAAGAGATTAATATTATTAAGGTTGCGTGTGAAATTGCTGACCACGCATTTACACATATTTTAGACTACATCAAGCCAGGTAAAACAGAGCTTGACGTTTCGAATGAATTAGAATTTTTCATGCGACAACAAGGAGCAACACAGTCCTCTTTTGATACAATTGTAGCGTCTGGTCTTCGCTCGGCACTACCACATGGTGTTGCAACAAATAAGGTTATTGAAAAAGGCGACTTTGTCACACTTGATTTTGGTGCGCTATACAATGGCTATATTTCGGATATAACACGTACGGTGGCAGTTGGTGAGCCATCTGAAAAATTAGTAGAAATGTACAATACAGTCCTTGCGTCACAACTTTTAGCACTTGAAAAAGTTGGTCCTGGCTTAACAGGTATTCAAGCAGATGCCATTGCACGTGACTATTTAACAGAAAAAGGCTATGGTGAGGCATTTGGTCATTCATTAGGGCATGGGATTGGTCTTGAAGTACATGAAGGCCCTGGCCTATCGAAACGATCAAATACGGTTTTAGAGCCGGGAATGGCCGTGACGATTGAACCAGGTGTTTATGTACCGGGAGTCGGTGGTGTTCGTATCGAAGACGATATTTTGATCACTGAATCAGGTAATGAACTACTAACACATTCGACAAAAGAACTTATTATCTTATAAACAATGGAGGAACACAAATGATTTCAGTAAACGATTTCCGTACAGGTCTAACAATTATTGTTGATGGCCAATTATATCGCGTGTTAGATTTCCAACACGTTAAACCAGGTAAAGGTGCTGCATTCGTACGTTCTAAATTACGTAACCTTCGTAACGGTTCTGTGAATGAAAAAACATTCCGTGCTGGTGAAAAAGTAGAGAAAGCACAAATTGATAATCGTAAAATGCAATATTTATATGCTCAAGGTGATGAGCATGTATTTATGGATTTAGAGTCATATGAGCAAACTGAACTTGCTTCAGCTGCCATTGAATATGAATTGAAATTCCTAAAAGAAAATATGGAAGTACACATTCAATCTTACCAAGGTGAAATGCTAGGTGTAGAATTACCAAACACGGTTGAATTAGAAGTAACTGAAACAGAACCAGGTATTAAAGGTGATACTGCTTCAGGCGGTACAAAACCTGCTACACTTGAAACTGGTCTTATCGTGCAAGTTCCATTCTTCGTGAACCAAGGTGACAAGTTAGTGATTAACACTACTGAAGCATCTTACGTATCACGTGCATAAGTAATATTTAGTAAACCTACTCTTTCAAAAGGGTAGGTTTTTACTTTTTTTTAATACATATATCGAGTAAAGTACAAAAATATGTAAAAATAGAAGGAGGTCGGAAAGAGAAATAAGGTTTACAATAAAAGTAAGGAGTGAATGCAATGTTAAAAAAATTTGAAATGCACTATCCAATTATTCAAGCACCGATGGCGGGGGTTACTACACCAAAATTTGTTGCTGCCTGTGCGGAAGTTGGGATACTAGGCTCAATTGGAGCGGGCTATTTAGATGGTGAGCAGACAAGGAATTTTATTCAGGAAGTAAAAAAGCTTACGCAAAAGCCATTTGCCGTAAATTTATTTGTGCAAGAAGAGCCACGCATTGATATAGATGTTCTCCAAAAAGCACGTATGGCGCTACAGCCTTACTATGATGAGCTCGGATTATCACCAGTGCAAAGTGTGATGTCAAACGAAGTTTTTGAGGGGCAATTGCAAGCAGTTCTTGATGAGCAAGTAGCTGTGTGCTCGTTTACATTTGGTATACCATCTCTAGAAGTTATTCAACGTTTAAAGGATAAAAATATTTATGTGATCGGGACAGCTACTACGCTAGAAGAAGCCATTCAAGTTGAGCAATCAGCTATGGATGCGGTTGTTTTACAAGGTGGTGAGGCAGGAGGGCATCGTGGCTCATTTACGAACCCTATGCAATTAATTGCCCGTGAAGATTTACTGCAACAAGTAGTAGGCAACATAACAATCCCAATTATTGTTGCAGGGGGCATTGTTTCTCATGAAGATGTGCAGCGCGCACTAGCGGGTGGTGCACAGGCGGTACAAATAGGTACTGCATTATTAGTAGCTGATGAATGTGAAATATCACCATTGTATAAAAAGGCTATTTTGCAGTCGAAGCCACAACAGACGACGATTACGTATGCTTTTACTGGTAAAGCAGCGCGTGGCTTAACCAATCATTTTACAGAACATATGAAGGATGCTATTGTAGCACCGTATCCATTGCAACATCATTTAACCTCCACTATTCGTAAGGAAAGTGCAGCACAAGGCAATCCACAATATTTATCGATGTGGATGGGGGAAAACAGTCACTTAGTGCAACCCGGTACAGTGAAAAGTATTATTGAAAAATTAGTATAGGTGCCAGTCACTCAAACAATTCTGAATTGTTTGAGTGACTGGCACTGTTCTTTTTTTTTGGAGTGCGACATATATTGCTGTACACGAGGGGGCGTATGAATGGAATTACAAGACGTATTAAGAGTCGCTGGAGTGGGACTAGTAGTAGCGCTTCTTCATGTTTTCTTTGATCAAACAGGGAAGAAAGAATTTTCATTTTTCTTATTTTTTATTGCCTACTTATATATGACAGCAGAATTGCTCCGATTTTTACGTCTATTTTTCACTGAAATTTTAACATTCTTCCAGTGGTTAACCTCATCTGGGTAAGTAAATGGAAATTGTCATTGTTGCTGTTGTCATGCTGCTTTTATTGTTGCTTATAAAAGAAGTCATACAGCCACTCCACGCGCTAATTAGTGTAATGTTTTCGTTTTTGCTGTTCAGTTTTTTGTTTACGACACTCCTATTGCCTTTCGTCAAACAAATTCTCGATATGCTTTCATTTTTGCCTTATGCAAAAGCCATTGTAATGAGTGCTAGTCTTTTTTATGTAGGGCAATGGGTGTCGATGTTATTAGTGGAGCATAGCTATAAAGTTTTAGGTAGTATCGTTTTCGATGCAGTTAAAATTGTTATTTTACTGTATTGGTTTAAAGAATTTGTGGTTGTTTTACAGGGGGTGTCATCTATTTTACAAAGGTTAAACTAAGGGGCGAAGCCAGTGCAGGAGCAACTACTTTCGTTTTTCATCGATCCATTTTTTCTCTTGCTCAAGATGACGCTCATATTGTGTGGCTATGTCATCATTACGTTAATTGTCAACATGCTTTTACCAGAATTTGAAAAAGGGACAAGAATCCTTTTTTTTCTTATTGTGTTAGCCACGATTGGACCAGTAGTCGTTAACTCATTTCAACTTATTGATGAAATTGCACAAGGACTTTCTCATATATTCACTGCCTTTTATCCAATTCTTACTTCTAGTTTTTTGCTATCCAGTAGTATTACTGCAATTGCTTCTTGGCAGCCTTTTTTGCTTTTTTTTGTACAAGTCTTAACGATCATTAGTAGTAAATGGCTTATCCCAGGTGTACTCTTTGCCATTGTCTTTGATGTATGCAGTGTCATTGTCAAAGAAATATCTTTTACGAGAATTGCAGAA
Source organism: Lysinibacillus sp. C5.1 (assembly GCF_016350185.1). Lineage (NCBI taxonomy): Bacteria > Bacillati > Bacillota > Bacilli > Caryophanales > Bacillaceae > Lysinibacillus > Lysinibacillus sp. C5.1. The sequence goes on along the minus strand of NZ_CP066226.1, from coordinate 2,908,360 downwards.
TTAATTCGTTTTACTATTATGAGTATTGTTTCTGCGTCTGTTATTTGCTACATCATTTTAATGTCGGCAAGTGGTGTTGCTGCATTTAGTGTCAATAAGGCTGTTGCAGAGCCAGTGAAAAAGTTAATAGAAGAAAATATTCCAGTAGTCGGTTCTTTTATCGTAGATAGTTTTTCAATGTTTCAGCATATGACCCAATTTTCTACTTCAATTAGTAGTATAAGTGCTTTTATTGCCGTAATAACTGTATCGTTTATTCCGACAGTCCAGCTTGTGGTTAGTGCGTATTCATTAAAACTATTAGCCGCTATTTTAGAACCGATTGCTTTTGATGATATATGTAAATTACTTGATCATGTTAGTAAATCTCTCTTTACATTATGTGCAGTATCATTTCTAATTGCTTTTTCATTTATGTTTTCTTGTTTTTTCCTTATTGTTTTCGTGCAAGTGCTGGCAGGGGGGAGATAGATTGATTCTTTTATTGGCATTGCTCTTTATTTGTCAATTTTTCGTATTTCTGACGGATGATAAACAAATAATTTCACTAACAAAACTTGTCATTACGTTAGTATTTTTGCAATTGCTATTAAAGATTCCATTTATCAATTCATAGGAGGAAACAAGCGTACATACACTTGAAAAAGAGAAGATGAAAGGAGGCAATGTACAAGTGATGTGGAAAAGGCACGAAAAAAAACAACGTCATTTATCGTCTTAATGTTGATTGCTGCCTCCGTGGGAATTTTCATCGTGTTTCCTATGTATCAAACGAATTCATCAAATGAGCGAGTAAGACCGAATACGAATGAAGAAAAACTTGAGCAAACGCTTAAGGCAATGCATGGTGTTGGGGAGGTTAAAGTATATTTTTATTACGGAGAGATGACAGATGCCAAGGATGAAAATAAACTATTTAGCCAGTATTTTCGAGGGACTGACCAAGGTACGAAAGATGTAACAGGAATGCTAATTGTTTCAGAAGGAGCATCAGATATATTTGTAAAAAATGAAATTCGTGCGGTCGTTAGTCAAGTGATGCAATTACCTATTCATCGAATTATTATTGTTCCAATGGAAAATAAGGAGGAAAAGTAAATGCGCGTACGTAGAAGAACAGTTTGGTTTATGACATTATTAAGTCTTGTAGCAGTTATTTCAGTTTATTATTTGGTGGATCCTGCAAAACAGTTTAATGGCTTAACGATTTTTACAGATGATACATTACAACAAACAGCAATTACAGGTGTTACAGATCAGGAAGCTACTAATAAGCAAGATGCAACCCAAGAAGTATTGTCTCCAAGTCATTTATTTGAAGAAATGCGTATGCAAGTAAATGATGAAAGAAGCCAATTACGTGAACAATTAACGCAAAAAATTGCGTCTGAAGAATATACAGCTGAAGAAAAAAATGAGGCTTTCAATGAAATCGATGGCTTGATTAAACAGGAATCGGCTGAAGCAATGCTTGAAATGTTGATTAAGTCTTTAGGCTATAATGATGCGTTTGTTAGAGCGGAAGGTGAAAAAGTTTCCGTAACGGTTATGGCAGAAGAATTATCAAAATCACAAGCAAATGAAATTATTTATTTAGTAAAAACAGAGTGGGAAGGCGCAAATGACGTTCAAGTTAAATTCAGTGCAAATAACTATTAAATAATAAAGAAAAAAAGGAATATTCTGTTTATTAATTAATCATTGTTATATATCAGCATAATGAAAAGGCTTTCGTTTAGTAAAAGAAAGCCTTTTATTTTGTTTATATTTACTTAATTTTCATTTTAGTGTTTCAAATTGTTTGAAAAAAATATAGAATAGTGATTGTAGTAGATTTTATTTCATAAGGAGAGTTAGAAATGTTCAAAATTCAAGAAATTCGTGAAATTATCAAATTAGTAGATTCTTCTTCAATCGACGAGTTCGTTTATGAAGTAGATGGCGCAAAGGTTAAATTAAAAAAGAATGGTGTTGTCGTAACTGAAACAGTAGCACCTAAAAAACAAGAAACAGCCCCTGTTGTACAACAAACTGCACCAGTAGCACCAGCAGCTCCAGCGAAAGCTGAAGAAGCACCAGCAGCTCCAGTAGCAGCACCTGCAAGCAACGACCCATCGTTACATAAAATTGTATCACCAATGGTTGGTACGTTCTATGCAGCTCCAAACCCAGATTCACCAGCATACGTAAAAGTTGGCGACAAAGTAGGCGATGAAACAATCGTTTGTATCGTAGAAGCGATGAAGCTTTTCAACGAAATCGAAGCTGAAGTTAAAGGTGAAATCGTTGAAGTACTTGCCAAAGATGGCGATTTAGTAGAATACGGTCAACCATTATTCCTTGTAAAAGCTGAGTAAGGAGTGCAAACCATGAAAAAAGTTTTAATCGCAAACCGCGGCGAAATCGCTGTTCGTATTATTCGTGCCTGTAAAGAATTAGGCATCAAATCGGTTGCTGTATATTCTGAAGCTGACGCAGATGCATTACATGTGAAGTTAGCAGACGAAGCATATTGCATCGGTCCAAAGCTATCTAAAGATTCTTATCTAAGCTTCCCAGCATTGTTAAGCGTTGCAGAAAAAACAGGAGCAGACGGTATCCACCCAGGTTACGGTTTCGTTTCTGAAAATGCTGATTTCGCTGAAGCATGTGAAAATGCGGGCATTAAATTCATTGGTCCTTCATCTGATTCCATCAAAATTATGGGGATTAAAGACGTTGCTCGTACAACAATGGAAGCAGCGGGCGTTCCACTTGTACCAGGTACTGGTATTGTTCCAGATATCGAAACAGGTAAAGAATGGGCTGCGAAAATTGGTTACCCAGTTATCATTAAAGCAACTGCTGGTGGTGGCGGTAAAGGTATCCGTGTAGCACGTACAGAAGAAGACCTTGTAAAAGGTATTGATATTACGCAAAAAGAGGCTGCTGCAGCATTCGGTAACCCTGGCGTATATTTAGAAAAATTCATTGAATACTTCCGTCACTGTGAAATTCAAGTGTTAGCTGATGGGTACGGTAATGTCGTACATTTAGGCGAACGTGACTGTACTGTTCAACGTCGTATGCAGAAATTAGTAGAGGAAGCTCCATCTCCTGCTCTATCTTCTGAACGCCGTGCAGAAATGGGTGCAGCAGCGGTGAAAGCAGCTCAAGCATGTAACTATGAAGGTGCTGGTACAATCGAGTTCATCTATGACTATCAAGAGGACAAGTTCTACTTCATGGAAATGAATACACGTATTCAAGTAGAACACCCTGTAACAGAAATGATTTCTGGTGTCGATCTTGTTCAACAACAATTAAAAATTGCATCAGGTGAGAAACTTCCATTCACACAAGATGATATTAAATTAAATGGTTGGGCAATTGAATGCCGCATTAACGCAGAGAATGCATACAAAAACTTTATGCCATCAGCTGGTACTGTAGATACTTATGTAACACCAGGTGGCTATGGTGTACGTATTGACTCGGCTGTCTATGCAGGTTACACAATTCCTCCATATTACGATTCAATGGTAGCAAAACTGATTGTCCATGCGGATACGCGTGAAGAAGCAATTGCGAAAATGAATCGTGCGCTAGGTGAATTTGAAGTAGCTGGTCCTGGTATCAATACGACAATCCCATTCCACCAAGCATTAATGAACAACGACGTCTTCAAATCTGCGAAATTCAACACGAAATTCTTGGAAGAAAATGACGTATTAGGAACAAGTAAGAAATAATTAACAAACGATGGAATAGAATCGAATATCTATTTCTTAAACCTTCTGGCTTTTAGTAGTCAGAAGGTTTTTTATTTAGTAGATGTCTATTTTTTGTTTTATGTTAACATTGTAAATAAATTGAAAAGAGAGGAGAAGATATGGTTATGTATAATTTTGAAGAATACGATGACCCGATTTTATATGACATAGAAAATGAGAGCTATTTGGCAGAATTGCCCTTTTTGTTAAAGTGGGCGTCAACTACACAAGGAACAATTATTGACTTAGCTTGTGGAACGGGGAGACTGACGATTCCACTTTCTAAAAATGGTTATCAAATGATAGGAGTAGACATCCATAAAGGTATGTTAAATGAAGCAAAGAAAAAATCAGCGGATTTTGATTTGCCGATTGAATGGGTGGAACAAGATTGTACAAAATTGCAATTACCAACGAAAAGTCATTTCATTTATTCAGTTGGGAATTCATTTCAACATTTTTTGACGAACAATGCGCAAGATAGTTTACTTTCTTCAGTGAATAAACATTTGAAAATGGGAGGCATCTTCATTTTTGGTACGAGGTTTCCTAGCGCAGAGGAATTACTTCAACCAAGTACGGAAGAATATTGGAGAACGTATACTGATCGCGATTCGCTTCATATTGTTGATGTCTATACAATTAGTCATTATGATGCTTTAAGTCAAATCCAACACTATCCAACAATTAGAAAGTATAAAAATAGTGAAGGTCAAATGGTGGATGAAAAGAGCACAAAGATAAGCTTAAGATATCTATATCCAAAAGAAATGGAACGGATTTTATTGTATAACGGTTTTGAAATTGTAGATGTCTTTCAGGACTGGAAAGAAACCGTTGCTACGAATAACAGTTACGAGTTAATCTATGTTTGTAAAAAAATAAGCAACTGAAAAGTTTGAAGGTTTTTTATAGACACGCTATTGCAATGACAGAACGGAAGAACTATCAAAAAGAACTTGCGTATAAGGATATCCAATAACGCAAGTTCATCATTACAAGCGTAAAAAATTTTATAGTTTACTAACTAAGAAAAAATTCAACAACCCACCTACAATTGAAACAATAATAATACTCCATGCATATTTCTTACGTTGTTTGACGCCTACTATGCCCATAACAACCCCTAATAATGGTGATAATAATAAGCCGATGATATAAGCAAAAATATTGTAGGTTTTATAACCATAAAGTTCGTTTTTCTCAATTGTTTCATTATCCATCATTATCCCCCCTATTCTTCATTGTGTTTATGGATACTATTTCGATTAACTTAACTGTACCATATATAGGAAGTAATTGGAGCAAGGAGCTAAGTATTTTTGGGTGTTTTTGAATGAAAATGATTGAAAATGATTATTTCATATTCTATAATAAAGCTGTAAAATGAGTGGCTGAAATATTTTGCACTTGTCGATACATTGCCACTTACACTTCATGAAAAATCTTAGATAGTAATGCTAGGGGGATATTAAATGAAAAAAACATTCAAAATTACAGTGCTGGAAGGTTTACATGCAAGACCAACAACATTATTAGTAACGACTGTAAATTCGTTTGAATCAGAAGTTTCCATTACATATGATGGAAAAACTGCAAATTTAAAATCCATTATGGGTGTTATGTCTTTGGCAATTTCAGCAGGAGCAGTTATAGAAATATCGGCTATTGGTTCAGATGCAAAGGAATTAATCGAAAAAATTACGGAAGTCATCATTTCTCAAGGGATTGGTGAAGAATGCTAGAATTAAGCGGGATTGCCGTTTCCGATGGGGTTGCCATAGCAAGTGCGTATTGTTTGATAGAGCCCGATTTGTCGTTTGAAAAAAGTAGGATTTCGGATATTCATGCTGAAAAGGTTAGACTAAAAGAGGCATGTATCAAAGCTAAAAATCAATTAGCAGAAATTCGTGCGATTGCAGATAGAAAATTTGGTGTAGAAAAGGCGGCTATATTTTCAGCGCATTTATTACTATTAGCTGATCCTGAAATGCTAGCAGCAATTGAAGGGAAAATCGATGATGGCTGGAATGCAGAGTTTGCAGTTCAAGAGACGGCCAATGAATACATTCAAATATTTGAAGCAATGGATAATAGGTATATGCAAGAACGCGCTACAGACATTCACGATGTTTCAACGCGCTTACTTGCTCATTTGCTAGGTGTAGAAATACCTGATTATAGTAGCATTTCAAAAGATGTCATTCTTGTTGCAGAAGATTTAACACCATCTATCACAGCCCAATTAGATACATCCTATGTCAAAGGCTTTATTACGGATAGGGGTGGTAGAACTTCACATTCAGCTATTTTAGCAAGAATAATGGAGATTCCTGCGATTGTCGGGACAAAAACTGCTACTCAAGAACTTGTGCAAGGGGCACCAATTATTATTGATAGTACGCTTGGTAAAGTTATTATGAATGCAACACAAGAGGTACTGGATGAGTACTTGGAAAAACAACAAGCATGTATAGAACAAAGACAATTACTGAAGCAATATCGTTTATGTGAAAGTGTGAGTGCTGATGGCCATCGGGTAGAGATTGCAGGAAACATTGGAAAGCCACAAGATGTTGAATTAGTACTTGCTAATGGTGGAGATGGTATAGGGTTATTCCGTACAGAATTTTTATATATGCATCGCCATGAATTGCCATTGGAAGAGGAACAGTTTCTCGCTTACAAAATGGTTCTTGAGAAAATGCAAGGCAAGCCTACCGTTGTCCGTACATTAGATATTGGTGGCGATAAAAACCTTTCCTATTTGAAATTTGCACATGAATTAAATCCATTTTTAGGTCTTCGTGCAGTGCGCCTTTGTTTAGCGCAACAGGATATTTTCCGTACGCAATTACGTGCCCTGTTACGAGCAAGCGTTTACGGTAACTTGAAAATAATGTTTCCGATGATTGCCACTCTAGATGAGTTTAGAGAGGCAAAAGCAATATTATTAGAAGAAAAACAAAAGCTACGAGATGAAGGCATACCTGTAGCTGAAACAATTGAAGTAGGGATGATGGTTGAAATCCCATCTGCTGCTGTAATCGCGGATTTATTTGCACAAGAGGCTGATTTTTTGTCAATAGGCACGAATGATTTAATTCAATACACGTTAGCGGCGGATCGTATGAATGAAAAGGTTTCCTATTTGTATCAGCCTTATCATCCAGCTATTTTAAGATTGGTGAAAATGGTTATTGAGGCTGCACATCAGAACGGAAAATGGGTAGGGATGTGTGGTGAAATGGCTGGTGACGAAATGGCTATTCCGATTTTGCTAGCATTAGGATTGGATGAATTTTCAATGAGTGCACCTTCAATTTTAACGACACGTGCTCAAATTGCTAACCTATCAAAAGTGAACTTATCAACACATCTAGAGCAACTATTAACGTTAACGACAGCTAGAGAAGTAGAAGCTTATGTTAAAAAATATTTATGGCAAGCGAGATAAAATGCTGTCGATAAATAAGGCATGAGAAAAGGGATAGATTTTTAAAAATGACGTGACAAGAGGGTGGAACATTATTATCACTGCAGAACGACATCGAATTATTCTAGATATTTTAACTCGACACGGGGTTGTGGATTTACAAAGTTTGGTGCAAAGAACCAAATCATCTGAATCAACTATTCGGAGAGATTTAGCACTATTAGAAGGGCAAGGGCTTTTGAAGCGGATACATGGCGGGGCAACACTGCCATCTTCAAAAGTAGCGGAGCCAACAATGCAAGAAAAATCATCCAAAAACCTTCACGATAAACAAATCATTGCAAAAGCGGCTGCGAGTATGATTCGTGATGGAGATTGTGTGTATTTGGATGCTGGTACAACTGTTTCGGAGATGATTCCATATGTCATAAACAAAAAAATCATTATTGTCACAAATGGTGTAATGCATGTTGATGCATTAACGTCAGCCAATGTTCCGACTTATTTATTAGGCGGTAGAATAAAAATGAATACGAAAGCGATAGTCGGTTCTGTAGCGCAAGAAAATTTAAAACAGTATCGCTTTGATAAGTGTTTTTTAGGGATGAATGGTGTAGATATCAAGTTTGGCTTGACAACACCTGACCCAGAGGAAGCGATACTTAAAAAAATGGCAATGGAATTAGCTGAAGAAACATTTGTTTTAGCTGACAACAGTAAGTTTTCTGAAATATTTTTTGCAAAAGTAGCAGAAATTGATCAAGTAACTATTTTTACAACAAATTTGGCTAATGAGGCAGCAAAAGAATATCTAGATCAAACAAGCTTGAAGGTTGTGACAACATGATTTATACAGTAACACTGAATCCATCTATTGATTTGATTGTTGAAGTGCCCGATTTTCAATTGAATCACTTAAATCGCATTGAGCGTGAAAGTAAATTTCCAGGTGGAAAAGGTATTAATGTTTCGCGTGTGTTAAACACGATGGGTGTTCCTTCTGTTGCATTAGGGTATATCGGAGGCTTTACAGGGGCATATATTGCAAAGGCTTTAGAAAGCGAAGGGATTCAGACAGATTTTGTAAATGTACAAGAAGATAGTCGAATCAATATCAAGTTGAAAACAGAAAATGAGACAGAAATTAATGGACAGGGCCCTGCATTAACCGAACAAAATATGCAAGAGTTATATAAAAAGTTAGAAAACTTACAAGCAGGGGATATTTTAATATTAGCAGGTAGTATTCCACCTTCCCTACCTAAAAGCTTTTATTGTGATATTACGGCGAAATACCGTATCCGTGGCGTGAAAGTAGTGGTGGATGCGGGTGGAGAGGTGCTTGCTGATGTATTGCAAGAAAAACCTTTTTTAGTAAAGCCAAATCACCATGAATTAAGCGATTTATTTGGTGTAGCGATTCATACAATGGATGACATTATATCATATGGCAAAAAGGTATTAGCGATGGGAGCTGAACATGTCATTGTGTCCATGGCTGGTGATGGCGCTTTGCTTTTTGCAAATGATGAAGTTTACAAGGCTACTGTTCCACAAGGGGATGTGGTAAATTCTGTAGGTGCCGGTGACTCATTAGTAGCAGGTTTTATTGGGACATATGCACAAAAACCAGACTTGCGTAAAGCGTTGCAAGTAGCCGTAGCAACAGGAAGTGCAACTGCTTTTAGCAAAGACTTAGCCTCAAAAAACATGATTGATTTATTAATGGAACAAGTAGCTATCAAAAAAATTTAATAGAGGTGGTGTAGTCAGTTATGAAAATTTCGGATCTTTTAAAAATAGATACCGTTATAATTGATTTGGCTGCTACTAATAAAGATGCAGCTATAGATGAAATGACGGAAAAATTACATCTAGCTGGTCGGTTAAACAATTTTGATGGATTTAAAAAAGCGATTTTACAGAGAGAATCACAGAGTACTACTGGTATAGGGGAAGGGATCGCCATTCCGCATGCCAAAACAGATGCAGTCAAAATCCCTTCTATATTATTTGCAAAATCAAAAGAAGGTGTTGCGTTTGATGCATTAGATGGACAAAAAGTACATCTTTTCTTTATGATAGCAGCAAGTGCCGGTGCGAATAACGAGCATCTTGAAACTTTATCCCGTCTTTCTTCTTTATTGATGGATGCAACATTGCGTAATCAATTATTGGCGGCACAAACGTCAGAAGAGGTCATTCGTATTATTGAAGTGCAAGAAAAAGCACAAGATGGCGACGAAGAACATACAGTGAAAAAAAGCGCAGACAACGCACCGCTTATTTTAGCTGTAACAGCATGTCCTACGGGTATTGCCCATACATATATGGCAGCCGATGCATTAAAGGCAAAAGCACAAGAAAAAGGCATTGCCATTAGAGTTGAAACAAATGGTGCAACTGGAATAAAAGACGCATTAACCGCAGCGGAAATTGACAAAGCGCTAGCCATTATCGTTGCAGCCGATAAGCAAGTTGACATGCATCGTTTTGCTGGTAAGCATGTTATTAAAGTGCCTGTAGCTGCAGGAATTCGGAAAACAGATGAGCTGTTAGACCGTGCTTTACAACAAGATGCGCCTATTTATCATGTATCGCATGAAGCTAGTGGTCAAGTTGCAGCGGTTGTCGGTGAAGGAAAGTTTAAAGAATATTTTTATCAACCATTGATGAATGGAATCTCTAATATGTTGCCATTTGTTGTTGGGGGAGGATTATTAATTGCCTTATCCTTTTTAATCGGTGGTATTAATGCAGAGGGGCCAATAGCTGAAGCGCTCAGTTTAATTGGTGGTGGAAACGCCTTTGCCTTATTAATTCCCGTATTAGCTGGATTTATCGCAATGGGTATTGCTGATCGTCCTGCTTTAGCACCTGGTATGGTTGGCGGTTATTTAGCGGCATCAGGTGGTGCGGGATTTTTAGGTGGATTAGTGGCAGGGTTTTTAGCAGGCTATGTTGTGATTGCTTTAAAAAAGCTCTTCTCTCACTTGCCACAGTCATTCGAGGGAATCAAACCTGTATTACTATATCCGTTGTTCAGTATGGTAATGGTAGGGTTCGTTATGATATTTGTGGTCAACACCCCAGTGAAATTTATAATGGATGAATTGACAACATGGTTAAACGGCTTAAGCGGAACCAATATTGTGTTGGTAGGCATGATTCTTGCCGGGATGATGGCAGTTGATATGGGAGGTCCTATTAATAAAGCTGCCTTCACATTTGGCATTGCAATGATTGATGCGGGTCAGTATGCACCGCAGGCAGCGGTCATGATTGGTGGGATGATTCCGCCACTAGGATTAGCGCTTGCGACAACATTCTTTAAAAATAAATTTACATTAGCACAGCGGGATGCGGGTAAAACAAACTATATTATGGGACTTTCCTTTATAACTGAAGGCGCCATCCCATTTGCTGCGGCAGATCCAATTCGTGTCATTGTAAGTTCTGTTGTCGGTGCAGCAGTTGCTGGAGGGTTAGCATTATATTTCGGCTGTACGTTGCAAGCTCCGCACGGTGGTATCTTTGTGATTTGGGCGGTGCAAAATCCTCTGCTGTACGTTGTATCGTTAGTCGTTGGTGCAATGGTCACAGCGGTTATGGTTGGTATGTGGAAAAAGCCCATTGAAAGCAAAATAGAAGCCGGTGATTAACTTTCAATGTCTAATCAACAAGGAAGAAAATTCTAGAATTACTTGTATGTAAAAAAATGAAAACGTCTTTTCTAAGCCAAACCTTCCTTTTTATAGTATAATAAGCATAACAACAGCATTTGCTTGCGATGTGTAAGGGAAAGGATGATATTTGTATGGCAGAGAAAGTAGGACAATCTTTCGTACAACCAACACCTTCTGGTAAAGAAGAGCTTGGGAAAATTGAAGTAGCTGCAGAAGTAATTGAAATTGTAGCTGGAATCGCAGTAAACGAGGTAGAGGGTATCGCAGCAACGCGTGGTAATATAGCAACTGGCGTCGTTGAACGCTTCGGTAAGAAAGTACACAATAAGGGCATAAAATCTGGTGTAACAGAACATGGGAAAATTACCATTGATGTATTTTGTTCTGTAAAATATGGCTATTCAATTCCGAAAGTGGCAAAGGATGTACAAACGCAAATTCGCCAAGCAATTTTAAATATGACTGCACTTGAAACAGCAGAGGTGAATGTCCATATTACAGGTATTCACTTCGAAAAAGAGGAAACAGTAGTACCAGAATAAAAAAAGAGGAGCTGCCATCTTGGTGATATTTCACCATAGAAGGCAACTCCTTTTTAAATTGGTTAAAAGGTTTTATAGCGCGATATCTTTTGGTTTCTTCCAGAACAGTGCAAGTATTACGCCGAAAACTAACACGATGGTAGCAAAGTAATAAGGATAATTTAAGTCAATGTCGAATAATATTCCCCCAATAATTGGTCCGAATATATTTCCGAGACTTGTAAACATAGAGTTCATGCCCCCGACAAAGCCCTGCTCATTTCCTGCAATTTTTGATAAATAGGACGTAACAGCAGGACGAATTAAATCGAAGCCGACAAAAATAAAGAATGTCACAAATAATATTGCGAAATAATGATTAACGATTGTCATGGCAAAAGTCAGCGTGGCAGACAGAATGAGGGAGTATCGAATAACATTAATCTCGCCCATTTTCTTCGTAAGCCAGTCAAACAATAGTAATTGGGCAATGGCACCAATAATACCACTACCGGTAATGATAATAGCAATATCAGATGGTGTAAATGCAAATTTATGATCAACGAATAAACTAAAGAGTGACTCGAATGCTGCAAGACCAAATGAAAGGACAAAAATAAGCACAAATGCAATGAAATACAAAGGGCTAAAAATTCGTTTCGCACTGCTGAAAATAGAAGATGCGGCTTCTGTATCATCCGTAGCACGTGTCGGTTCTTTTAAAAATGTGAGCGATAATAACGCTGCTACGAAACCGAGAACACCGGCAGCGAAGAAAGGTAAACGTGTACCGTATTCTGCTAAAAATCCACCGAGCCCTGGTCCTATAATAAAGCCAGTACTAATAGCTGCACTCATATAGCCAAGTGCTTTCGGACGTTGCGCCATTGTTGTAATATCAGCAATAAATGCTGTTACTGCGGGCATAATAAAAGCAGCACTTACACCACCAAGCATGCGCGATAAAAATAAAATTTCAATGGAACGGCCCATCCCAAATAATAGCTCTGAAAGGCCAAAAATAAATAGACCAACAACAATCATGATTTTTCGGCCAATACGGTCCACCAGTTTCCCTGCAATTGGCGATACAATGAGTTGTGTTATGGCAAATGCTGCCACCATATAGCCAACGACAGAGCCTGTAATATTAAGCTCGTTCATAATAGTTGGTAATACCGGGATAACCAATCCTATTCCTAAAAAGGCGATAAAGAGATTGGCTAATAAAATAGTTAATGTTATAGCTTGATTCTTGTTCATTTTTCTCTCCTTCAACAGTTCACGATACACGAGATTCATAATCTACTAGAATATTTTCCATCTAATACAATAAACCCTATAGTTACTATAGGGTCAAAAGATTTGTTTTTATTTTTTTAGTGTGGAAGTAAAACGGCATAGTTATGTAATGCACTAGAATTATTCTTATTACAATGAGGAAGGTGATTAAAGCGTCGTACTTTGTCTGATTTTTAATTCTACAATAAACTTCTTTTCCTGCTCATCAGTTAAGGTTGCGGGCATATATAATTCGTAAACGGTGGATTCAAATGCTGTTTGTTGCGCATCTACATATTTTTTAAGTTTTTCGTAAAAGGAAAAATACGTATCGGGGTGATAAATAAAAGCAATGCAAGCATACTTACCTGCTGGTACAATGGTTTGTTTCATATTCGTTGTCAGTTTAGAAAATCTACGTTCCGTTAATAGTGGAGTGAAAATCGCATCATAAAAAATGTCATTTACATCTTTGTAATGAGCGAGCGGATAAATACATCCATAGCGACTATTTAAGACACTTCCTTCATTCTCGATAATTTTTGTTAAAATGCTGTAGTATGTATTGGTGCTAGAAGTGGGTGTCAGTTCAGTCGTAGTCACTTGTAATATTGGCATTTCTTCTTCAAAACGCGTGTAAACTTCGCCGAAGATGGGGATGTCAATTTGCTCTTGCATTTGCTTTTTTGTTTTCAACAGCGTGTATCTTACTTCATTCAGACGTGAAATTTTTTCTTCCAACCGTTGTTCTTGTTGTTCTAAAAAAACAAGCAGCTCTTCAGGCGTTAGCATAAGCGCCTTTTTAATGTCTTCAAGTGATGTCCCGATATATTTTAGTGACTTAATGATATCTAAGTAAAAAATCTGACTGTCTTTATAATAGCGGTAATTGCTAGCGGAATCAGTATAAGCAGGCTTAAACAAGTCAATTTGGTCGTAGTAACGAAGGGTCTGCACAGAAAGGTTTGCTAATTTTGCAACTTCCCCGATTGTATAATAATGTTCTTTCATCTGTTTTCCTCCACTAGTAAAAAATGTTGCGTTTGTGTCAAACTCCCGCTAAAGAAAGTGTATTTTTTTATTATAGCATTCAGCAAAGAAATGGCTCGATAAGATTGCATCCTATTATAAAAAGTTTCCGTTATATATTGTAAGAAGGTCCACAAGTTAAAAATAAGGTAGCACTACATTTTTAACATTTCAACAAATTAGAAGTTAAAATAAGTAGAAAGTTGCTTGAAAAAGGTTTCAGATTATTGAAAACTTGCTTGAATCCGTGTTTCTCGTACGAATTTATGCTATTATAAACCTTAATGCCACTTAAGAAGGAGAGCTTTACATGAAACGACATGAAGCACGTGAAAAAGCGTTGCAAGTTTTGTTTCAGCTAGACAATACAGATCTTACAGTCGAAGAAGCAAAAGCACATATTAAAGGTCAACCGACAAATGCTTTCTACGAAAAGATTGTAAATGGAACAGCTGAACATTTAGAGGAAATTGATGCGGCATTAACGCAGCATCTAGAAAAGTGGTCACTTGCCCGTCTGCCAAAAATTGAGAGAACAGTTTTACGACTAGCTGTATACGAGCTTTTATACATGCAAGAAACACCAAAAAGAGTAGTACTTAATGAAGCAATCGAGTTATGCAAAACATTTGGAGACGATAAATCGTCAAAATTTGTTAATGGCGTACTTTCTAAATTTACAGAACAATAAAAATGTGTTGAATTGGAAGGAGTAACTAAGGTTTATGTCAAGTGCAATTATTAATGGTAAAGAGATTGGTCAAGAAATTCGTAGTTCAGTAGCCGAGCGAGTAGCTCTTTTAAAGGAGCAAGGTTTAATTCCAGGCTTAGCGGTTGTTCTAGTTGGGGACAACCAAGCTTCAGCTACATATGTGAGAAATAAGCAAAAATCTTGTGAAGCAATTGGGATGTTTTCAGAGTTAATTAAACTGCCAGAGGAAACGACACAAGAAGAGCTGTTAGGGCAAATTGAATGTTTAAATAATCGTGAAGATATTCACGGGATTTTAGTACAATTACCACTGCCTAAACATATTGATGAGGACACAGTTATTGCGACAATCGCTGTTGAAAAAGACGTAGATGGCTTCTCGCCAGTTAGCGTTGGGAAAATGATGCTTGGCCAGGAAACATTTTTACCATGTACTCCGTTTGGCGTGATGAAGCTTCTTGAATATTCAGGAATTGAAATCGCTGGAAAGCATGCAGTCATTGTAGGTAGAAGTCATATTGTAGGGAAACCAATGGGACAACTATTGCTACAAAAAGATGCGACGGTGACATACACGCATTCAAAAACACCAGATTTACCTTCATTCACAAAACAAGCGGATATTTTAATTGCAGCGGTGGGGCGTGCGAACTTTATTACAAAAGAGCATGTGAAAGAAGGTGCTGTTGTTATTGATGTCGGCATTAACCGCGATGAAAACAACAAGCTATGCGGGGACGTAAACTTTGCAGAGGTTGACGGTATCGCATCTCACATTACACCAGTTCCAGGCGGTGTCGGCCCGATGACAATCACGATGTTACTCTTCAACACAGTGCAAGCGGCAGAAACAAAGCTTGCGAATAAAATGAAGTAATTACTTACAATAGAATTTCGTTTGCTTAGAGAGCCATCTCATTACTTTTGAGGTGGCTCTCTTTTTGCAAGTACATCGTGTGCGGATAAAATATTGCAAGAATCGCCACTAAAAAGGACACATAGTAGCCACTTTCATCCGAGCCAAGTTTGGAATAAATATGTTACAGTAATGTTTTAAAATAGGATGAAAGACAGACGTTTTTTCTCGTGAAACTGTATTTTTACACGTCAGGGGCGACAAAAAATGTTATGATAAGTGTAGTTTTGTGAAAAACTTGATTTTAGTAAAGGAGCCGAAAATAATGTCATCAGCTTCTTATTTAACTGTAAAAGCGTTAACGAAATATATTAAACGAAAATTCGATGCAGATCCACATCTTCGCGAAGTTTATGTCAAAGGGGAATTATCGAATGTTAAAGTACACCAATCTGGGCATATTTACTTTACGTTAAAGGATGATGGCGCACGGATTGCAGCTACGATGTTTAAAACTGCAGCAACAAAATTAGCATTCGAGCCTAAAGAGGGTATGCAAGTATTTATCCGAGGAGATGTAAACGTTTACGAAGGCTATGGTACATATCAATTATATGTGCAGGAAATGCAACCAGATGGAATCGGAAGCCTGTTTGTTGCTTTTAATCAACTGAAAGAACAGCTTCAAAAAGAAGGGCTTTTTAAACCAGAATGGAAACAGCCAATTCCAAAGTTTCCTGAAAAAATAGGTGTTTTAACATCCACTACCGGAGCCGCAATTCGAGATATTTGTACAACCTTAAAGCGACGGTATCCGCTTGCTGAAATTCTCATTTATCCGACCCTTGTACAAGGGGCACAAGCAGCACCAAGCATCGTACACAATATTGAACGCGCTAATCAAGATGCTGTTTGTGACGTCTTGTTAGTAGGACGGGGTGGAGGATCAATTGAAGATTTATGGGCGTTTAATGAGGAAGCTGTAGCACGTGCTATTTTTGATAGTCGGATTCCAATTATTAGCGCAGTAGGGCACGAAACGGATACGACGATTGCCGATTATGTAGCAGATTTACGTGCACCAACGCCGACTGCTGCTGCTGAAATGGCAGTTCCTGACCAGCAAGAATTGTATCAACGAGTGTTGACTCAAAAATCGCAGCTTCACCAAATCGTGAGGGCGCAACTTATAACGGAGCGACAACGTCTAAATAAGCTACAACAGTCCTATCCTTTATCGATGCCAGAAAGATTGTATCGTCCGTTTACCGAACGGCTAGCACAGCTTGAAACAACTTTACAAAAAGCGATGCAAGTAGATTTGATGAAAAAAGAAGCACAACTTCAAAAATTGCATAGCGCAGTAGAGCAGCAATCACCAAAAAAAGCGCTCGTTTTTCATCAAAGGGAATTAGAACAGCGCATTCAACAGCTAACACGTTCTGCAACACATTACGTAACAAAGCAAAAACAACAATTTGAGGCATCTGTAAGAACACTCGAAGCATTAAATCCGCTTGCTATTTTAACAAGAGGATTCACAGTCGCATATAAAGATGACAAAGTGTTGAAATCGTCTACTGACTTAAAGCGGCAAGATCAACTAACATTGGCCTTCCACGATGGGAAAGTAATAGCCGAAGTGACAAATGTCTTGCCAAATAGTAAGGAGGAATAGCAATGGCGAAGAAACAACAAACATTCGCAGAAGCAATGACGGCACTTGAAGAAATAGTCCGCCAATTAGAGCAGGGTGATGTGCCATTAGAAAATGCTATTGATTTATATAAGCAGGGCATGGAGCTTTCACAGTTTTGCCATAGTAAACTACAGCATGCCGAGGAACAGTTAATTTCAATTGTTCAAGAAACAGGCGAAACAACAGTATTTGATCCGCTAAAGGGAGAGAACTAGTTAAAATGAACGAACAATTAAAACATTTTATTCAGAGCAACACACCACAAGTGGAGGCTGAGATGTTTGCACTTGTTGAGAAAATTGACGCACCAGCTCATTTAAAAGAGTCGATGCTATATTCATTAAAGGCAGGGGGCAAACGTATTCGCCCACTGTTTGTATTAGCAGTTTTAGAAATCTACGGTAAAGACCTAAAAGCAGGGCTTACAGTCGGTGCTGTTATTGAAATGATTCATACGTATTCTTTAATTCACGATGATTTACCGAGCATGGATAACGATGATTTCCGTCGTGGCAAACCAACTAACCATAAAGTGTTTGGTGATGCCCTTGCAACACTTGCAGGCGATGCGTTAAATACGCTAGCGTTTGGCATTTTAGCGCGCATGGATCTTTCAGCGGAGCAACGAATAGAACTTGTCAATCTTCTAAGCGTAGCAGCAGGTGCTGAAGGGATGGTTGGCGGTCAAGTGCTCGATATGGAAGGTGAGCAACGTCAACTAAGCCTAACGGAACTAGAACATGTACATGTCAATAAAACAGGTGCACTTTTACGATTTAGTATTGAATCGGGTGCAGTATTAGCCAATGCTTCGCAAGAAGACCGTGCTACTTTAAAAGAATATGCGCATCATATTGGGCTGGCATTCCAAATCCAAGACGACATTTTAGATATTGAAGGCACAACAGAGGAATTAGGCAAAACAGCAGGGAAGGATGTAGCGAGCGATAAAAGCACATATCCTGCATTACTAACGTTAGCTGGAGCCAAAGAAAAACTTGCTGACCATTATCAGCTAGCTATTGCAGCACTGGATAACTTACAAGTAGATGTCAGCTTACTGCGTGAGTTTGCGGCCTATATTGTTCATCGTAAAAACTAAGAGAAAAAATGGGCGTTAAAGGGAAAGAATATGCTAGAATAGGTGAGGACGTTTGCCAAGAGGCAAACAATAAGTGTTCGTACTTTTAGCATATGGATAACACTGTTATAATGGTGGAAACACGATTGCGGTGAAT
The DNA here is from genome assembly GCF_016350185.1 of Lysinibacillus sp. C5.1. Classification (NCBI taxonomy): domain Bacteria; kingdom Bacillati; phylum Bacillota; class Bacilli; order Caryophanales; family Bacillaceae; genus Lysinibacillus; species Lysinibacillus sp. C5.1. The sequence goes on along the minus strand of NZ_CP066226.1, from coordinate 2,890,150 downwards.
AATTTATTGAAAAGGTGTGTGAGAAAGGTGGATTTAAACAAGATTTCTAGTCCATCCTTTTTAAAAAACTTAGATAAGAGAGAGCTTGAACAACTTGCAAAAGAAATTCGAACTTTCTTAATTGAAAAATGTTCTGTCACAGGTGGTCATATCGGACCGAACCTGGGTGTTGTGGAGCTGACAATTATGCTTCATAAAATGTTTGACAGTCCAAAAGATAAGTTTTTATGGGATGTTGGCCACCAAGCTTACGTGCATAAAATTTTGACAGGTCGTGCGAGTCAATTTGACACTTTGCGTCAGTTCAAAGGGCTTTGTGGTTTTCCAAAGCTTGTGGAGAGTGAACATGATGAATGGGAAACGGGTCATAGCTCGACATCGTTGTCAGCAGCCATGGGTATGGCAGCAGCACGTGATATTAAAAACGAAAAAAACTTCGTCGTACCGATTATTGGGGACGGAGCTTTAACTGGCGGTATGGCGCTTGAGGCATTAAATCATATAGGGCATGCAAAAACTAATATGATTGTCATCTTAAATGACAACGAAATGTCCATAGCACCGAATGTTGGCGCATTACACAACGTATTAGGTCGCTTACGAACTGCCAAAGAATATTCAAAAGCCAAAGAAGAATTAGAATCGTTAATTAATAAAATTCCGGTTTTAGGTGGGAAGCTAGCTTCAACTGCTGAACGCTTGAAAGACAGTTTGAAATATCTAGTCGTTTCTGGTGTCTTCTTTGAGGAATTAGGCTTTAAATATTTAGGGCCAATTGATGGTCACGACTTTGAGGCGCTTGAAACGACTTTATCCTATGCTAAAAAAGTAAAAGGCCCAGTGCTTGTGCATGTCATTACGAAAAAAGGAAAAGGCTACAAACCAGCAGAAGACGATACAATCGGGAATTGGCATGGGACAGGGCCATATAAAATGGAGACCGGTGCCTTTGTTAAATCTGAAACAAAAGGTCCTGCGTGGAGTAGTTTAATCGCTGAAACTGTTCGTAAAATTGCACATGAAGATGAACGCATTGTGACGATTACGCCAGCGATGCCTGTTGGCTCAAAATTGCAAGGGATTCAAAAAGACTTTCCTAAACGCTTTTTTGATGTCGGCATAGCTGAACAACATGCCGCAACGATGGCTGCAGGTCTTGCTACTCAAAAAATGAAGCCGTTTTTAGCGATTTATTCAACGTTTTTACAGCGTGCATATGACCAAGTTCTACATGATATTGCGCGTCCAAATTTAAACGTTTTCATTGGGATTGATCGTGCTGGCTTAGTTGGTGCAGATGGTGAAACACACCAAGGCGTCTTTGATATAGCATTCCTTCGACATATTCCCAATATGACGATTATGATGCCAAAGGATGAGAATGAAGGTCAACATATGGTGAAAACAGCCATTGATTATAACGGCGGACCGATTGCCCTTCGTTATCCACGTGGAAATGGGATAGGCGTCCCACTCGATGAGGAGCTTATGGCTTTACCAATAGGTAGTTGGGAAGTGCTGCGTGAGGGGAAAGATGCGACGATATTAACATTCGGCACAACTATTCCAATGGCAATGGAAGCAGCGCATATGCTCGCGCAACAAGGCGTAGAAATTGAAGTGGTGAATGCTCGCTTTATTAAGCCGATGGATGAGGACATGCTGCATCGTATATTTACTAGCAATAAACCAGTGCTAACGATTGAAGAAGCGGTATTACAGGGGGGCTTTGGTAGTGGCGTCTTAGAATTTGCGCACGACCATAGTTATTTCACTGCAATCATTGATCGAATGGGTATTCCAGATCAATTTATTGAGCATGGAAACGTAGACCAACTGCTAGCGGAAATCCATATGACAGCAGAAGATACAGTAGCACGTATGCAAGTGTTACTACAACAAAAACAGCAAGTAGGTTTGAACAAATAATGACAAAACAACCGAAAGAACGTGTAGACATTTTACTTGTAGAGCGTGGGCTCTGTGAGACGCGCGAGAAGGCAAAACGGTCCATTATGGCGGGTCTTGTCTTTTCTAATGAAATACGCATCGACAAAGCAGGAGAAAAAATTGCAATCGATGCACCGCTGCAAGTAAAAGGGTCAGATTTAAAATATGTGAGCCGTGGTGGCTTGAAACTAGAAAAAGCTTTGCAAATTTTTGATATGTCTGTAGAGGGGAAGCTGATGCTTGATATCGGCTCCTCTACAGGTGGTTTTACAGATTGTGCATTACAAAATGGTGCGCGACATTGTTATGCCTTAGATGTTGGCTCCAATCAGCTTGCGTGGAAAATTCGTTCAGATGAACGTGTAACAGTTATGGAAAAAACGAATTTCCGCTATACAACAGCGGCAGATTTAACGGAAGGTTTACCAGAGTTTGCTACAATCGATGTGAGCTTTATTTCACTATCATTGATTTTACCGGTACTAAAAACGGTTTTAATGCCAGGTGGTGATGTCATGGCACTTGTTAAACCACAGTTTGAAGCAGGTAAAGAGAATGTTGGTAAAAAGGGTATCGTCCGTGATAAAAAAGTCCATCTCGATGTTCTAGAAAAAACCGCTGCTATGGCAACAAAAGTCGGCTTTGTTGTGAAGGATGCTTCTTTTTCGCCGATTACTGGCGGTGAGGGGAATATTGAATTTTTATTCCATTTAGTGAATCCTATAGGGGATGAAAGTATTCCACCATATACAGCTTTTAATGCACTCGTTGAAGAAGCGCATAGTGCACTAAAATAACACGTGCTCATTAAGTAGAGCCGTGTTTTTTCTTGTGCTTTTATGCTGAAAATGGTAGTGTAATTATACAAATATTTAACTATTTATAAGAGGTGAACGATATGAATAAAGGGCAAAGACATATACGGATTCGTGATATTATTGCAAATCATGAAATTGAAACACAAGATGATTTAGTCGATTTTTTAAAGGATGCAGGCTATAATGTGACACAAGCAACGGTCTCACGTGATATTAAAGAACTGCACTTAGTAAAAGTACCTTTGCAGGATGGACGCTATAAATATAGCTTACCCGCAGACCAACGATTCAATCCAGTACAAAAATTACATCGTGCATTAGCGGATGCTTTTGTGAGCATTGACGGAGCATCCCATTTCTTAGTAATGAAAGCACTCCCAGGTAATGCAAATGCTATTGCGTCATTACTGGATCATTTAGATTGGCCTGAAATTTTAGGTACGATTTCAGGGGATGATACTATTTTAATTATTTGTCGCGATGAAGCCGAGCGAGAAAATACAAAAAATCGCTTATTGGACATGCTATAAGAAAGAAACAAAAATCCAAAGGTTAACAGTTGCTTGCCTGTTTTAAAAAAAGCGGTCATTTTGCATCTGATAGCACGAGATATAATAGCAGTTGAATTTAATTCAGAGGTGACAATTTGTGTTAAGAGAGCTTAGTATTCGAAATTTTGCCATCATCGAGGATTTAACGGTTAGTTTTTCGGATGGTTTAACTGTACTAACAGGAGAAACTGGTGCTGGGAAATCCATTATTATTGATGCGGTACATTTACTTGCTGGTGGTAGAGGCAATTCAGAATTTATTCGTCATGGTGCTAAAAAAGCAGAGTTAGGCGGGTTGTTTCAAATTTCAAGCACTGCACATCCTGTATATAAGAAATTGGAGGAAGCAGGCATTGAAATAGAAGAAGATTCTATTATTTTACGCCGCGATTTAAATGACTCTGGTAAAAGTGTTTGTCGGGTAAATGGCAAATTGGTCCCTTTATCGGTTTTACGAGATATTGGTGCAAGTTTAATTGATATACATGGTCAACATGAAAATCAAGAACTAATGGATGAAAAACAACATATTCATTTATTGGATCAATTTGCAGAAGAGCAACTATCACCGATTCTTGAACAATACAGTATTCAATATAACGAATATCGGGCATTAAAAAAAGAATTAGCCACCATTTCTATTGATGAGCAGTTAATGGCGCAACGCATTGATTTGTACCAATTCCAAATGAAAGAATTGGAAGATGCAAATTTAAAGCTTGGTGAAGAAGATGAGCTGTTAGATGAACGTCGTCGTCTAATGAATTTTAATAAAATTTTCGAACGTTCGAGTGCTGCCTATGAAGCAATTCAGGGAGAGACAAAAGGGCTTGACTGGATCGGTACAGCGATGGGCGCATTAGATGATGCGGCGGTCATCGATGAACAGTTTAAAGAGGCATCTGAGTCGGTAACAACTGCTTTTTACGCTTTACAGGATGCTGCCTATCAGGTAAAAAATGTATTAGATGAGTTAGAATTCGATCCTGCGCGATTAAATGAAGTGGAGCAACGCTTGGCACTTTTCCAAAACTTAAAGCGCAAATACGGCTCCACTGTTGAAGAAATGCTCGCCTATTATGAGAAGATTAAAACAGAGCTTAGTGAGCTTTTGAATCGTGATGAAATATTACAATTAAAAGAACGAAAAGTACTTGAAATGGAAGTAGTATTAAGTGAATTTGCTGTAAAACTTTCGCATGTTCGAAAAGCAGCAGCCAATGATTTAAGCGAGGCTATTATGGCAGAGCTACGTGAATTACATATGGAAAAAGCAAAATTTATTGTAAATTTTGATGCTTTACCTTACTTTGATGTCAATGGTAAAGACCAAGTGATCTTTTATATTTCAACGAATGTCGGGGAACCACCGAAATCTTTACCGAAAATTGCTTCTGGTGGGGAATTGTCGCGTATGATGTTAGCATTAAAAACGATTTTTTCTTCTTCCAATGGTGTAACATCCATTATTTTTGACGAAGTGGATACTGGCGTAAGCGGTCGCGTAGCGCAAGCAATCGCTGAAAAAATTGCAGCTATTTCTGTTAATTCTCAAGTTTTGTGTATTTCGCATTTACCTCAAGTGGCGGCGATGGCTGACCATCATTACTTCATTAAAAAAGAGGTTGAACATGATCGGACATTTACTTCTTTAGCAGAAATCGATACAGATGCTCGTATTGAAGAAGTGAGCAGAATGATGTCAGGTGCAGAAATTACCGATTTAACTTTACAGCATGCGACAGAATTGTTAAAGATGGCAAACGAACGAAAAAAACAAATGCGCTAAATTAATAAGAAAATCCAGAGGCAATCCAATGTTTCTGGGTTTTTTTCATTTTGCACAAATATTTACCGCTTATAAGAACCGCACAACAACACATAGTATAAAGACAAAATTCAAAAGGAGGTGTCGTATGAATCGTCGTTGGCGTCAATTTGTCATTTTGCCTATGCTCATCGTTTTGTTATTTATGCCCATTCAGGCTTTTGCGGCCAAAAAATTAATACCGATGGGTGAAGCAATTGGAATTCAGCTTCAATTATCACATGTCTTTGTTGCGCATGATGTGTTATTAGCTTCCAATCAGTGGATGAAAGGAGGCGCCGTTATCGAAAAAATAAATGATACAACGGTAAAAACACTTGCTGATGCCAAGCAAGCCATTGCTCGCCATGGGCAACAAAAATGGACGATAAAAAGTGAAGGTAAAGCATTAACAGTTGACTTACAAAAGCAAGAAGCAGAACATGTCATCTCTTTTTTAAAGGATGAAACAGATGGAGTAGGGACATTGACATACATTGATCCAGAGACATTAAATTACGGAGCATTAGGCCACCAGATTGTCGACTCAACTCTCCAAGAAGCACCTGTCTTCCGAGCAGGCTCCATTTTCTTAGCATCCATTCATCAAATCCGTAAAAGCCTACCTGGTCAACCCGGCTATAAAATTTCCTCCATTGAAAAACATCAGGAACGATTAGGGAGTATTGATAAAAATACGGTTTATGGAATTTTTGGCCGATGGGAAGATAGCTATCAACAAAGATTGCCCAAAGCCATCGAAATTATGCATGCAAAAGATATAAAATTGGGGAAGGCTGAAATTTATACAGCTATTGAAGGAAGTAAAGTCGAAACATTTTCCATTGAAATTACAAAAGTTGAAAATGAACGGCTTGAATTTATCGTTTCTGACGAAAAGCTTATTGAAAAAACAGGTGGCATTTTACAAGGTATGAGTGGTAGTCCCATCATACAAGATGGTCGTTTCGTTGGTGCTGTCACACATATGTTTGTTGAGGAACCGAAAAAAGGGGCTGCTATTACAGTGGCAGAAATGTTAAGAAAATCTTCATGAATTGGATGGAGCTGCCTCTGGTAGCTCCGTTCTTTCATGGGTAAAATAGTATATTTTAGCTCTTTACCCAAGTATTTCATGGTTTTTGTGAACACTTTAGCGATACTTAAAAAAAAGTGTAGTTTTATCAGCATTTTTTCACTAAAATAAGTGATAAGTGTATTCGACAATTTGCTGTTAAGTATCGTAACTTGTCGAGAAAAAAAGAAAGTATCGGACTACATACTCATTTTTGGAAATTGAAAAGGTTTTTAACCCAAAAATGTCGAAAATTCCACAGTGTGTCAAAAAGACATTAGGGGTAACGGTTTTATGCTTTGAACAGTCAAAGCAAAGTCCAGAAGGAGGAATGGAAATGACAAAGGTAAAAGTGGCGATAGCAGATGATAATCGAGAATTATTAAAAACAATGGAGCATTATTTTCAAGGACATCCCGAAATTGAAATAATTGCAACGGCCTCGAATGGGAAAGTATGTCTTCAAATGCTTGAAGAATACACACCTGATATTTTATTACTGGATATAATTATGCCTCATCTAGATGGATTAGCAGTATTGGAAGCGATGTATCAAAATGATCGTATGTCTTCGATACAAGTCATTATGCTCACAGCATTTGGTCAAGAAGATGTAATGAAACAGGCAGTGGATTTAGGAGCATCGTACTTTATGCTAAAACCATTTGAATTCGACCAGCTTGTCCAAAAAATATTACATTGTGCTGGCCAAAAGGCTTCTATACCGAAAAAGGCGAGTGTATTACAGCCGACAACTCCTCAAAAATTAAATCAGCATCAGCTTGATAGCACCATTACAGCGATTATTAAAGAAATTGGCGTACCTGCTCATATTAAAGGTTACTCGTATTTACGGGAAGCGATACAAATGGTGTTTGAAGATATCGAGTTATTAGGGTCTGTGACGAAAATTCTTTATCCAGAAATAGCAAAGAAATTCAATACAACACCGTCACGTGTAGAACGTGCGATTCGTCATGCCATTGAAGTCGCATGGAATCGTGGCAATTACGAGTCCATTTCGTCGATGTTTGGCTACACCGTACACCACTTAAAGTCGAAGCCGACAAATAGCGAATTCATCGCCATGATTGCGGACAAGATTCGTATTGATATGATGGCGAGTTAATTAACAGTTATAACAGCTTACAGGACTTATTTAGAGAGATTTTTAATATTATAGCAACTAACTATTAGTGCATTACTAATTGATAAATTATTAAAATAAACTATAAACACATTCATTTCTGGGATATCCCATTTATGGAGGTGTTTTTTTTTTGCGAGATTTTGGCAAGAAACAAGTAATTAAAACGATACATATGCAAAAAAGACGTTTTCAGGCAGATTTATAAAAATATTAAGGCTTTATAAATAATGTTAATTTTTTGTTATAAATCTGCAGAAATCCTTATTTTTCGAAAAATATATGTTTTAAAATAATAGCGAGAAAAAATAAGGAGGTTAGAGATGAGCCATATTGAGTTAGTTAAGATTTCAAAGACGTACCAAAAAAAGCAAGCTGTATTGAATGAAATCAATTTAACAATTAACAAAGGTGAGTTCTTTGTCCTTGTTGGACCTTCTGGGTCTGGAAAGAGTACGTTACTTAGAATGATTGCAGGTCTTGAGGAAATTTCTGAAGGTATATTGAAAATGAACGGTAAAATAGTAAATCATATTCCACCAAAAGATCGGAATTTATCAATGGTTTTCCAAAATTATGCCTTATATCCGCATCTTTCTGTAGAACAAAACATTCTATTTGGTTTACAGGCAAAAAAAGTGAAGAAACAAGAGCGACAAAGAAGATTATATGAAGCCGCGGAAATGATGGGATTAATTGAATTGTTGGAACGTAAACCAAGAGAGTTATCCGGAGGTCAAAGGCAACGTGTAGCACTAGCGCGAGCGATTGTAAGTCAATCACCACTATGTTTAATGGATGAACCACTTTCAAATTTGGATGCAAAGTTGCGTGCGAATATGCGTGTGGAAATTCGTAGATTGCAAAAAAAGTTAGGAATGACAATGATTTATGTTACCCATGACCAAGTAGAAGCGATGACAATGGGAGACAGAATAATGGTCTTAAACGATGGGAAAATTCAACAAGTTGGAAAACCAATTACGCTTTATAACGAACCAGCTAATTTATTTGTAGCTTCTTTTATCGGTTCTCCAAAGATGAATTTGGGAAAAGCGATTCTTTCAGAAGAGGGCAAACAATTAGTAGTTGAAGGTCATCTTCATCTAGACATAAGTTCTTTATTTGGGGAGGAACTACCTACAAATAGACAGTTTACGATTGGCATTCGAGCTGAGCATCTACTGCCAGGAACAATTGAAAACACAAACTATCTTTTGGAAGCGGTGAATGTAGAACAATTAGGGAATGAAACATCAATAGCATTTGAAGTTGGTGCTGAGTTATGGACGGCTAGGTGGTCTGGACAATGGTTCATCAAAATAGGACAAAAAGTGCCAGTACAAATATTGCCAGAAAATCTATTATTCTTTGATTCGGTAACTGGCAATTTAATTCACTCAGTTTCTCAAGGTAGAGTACAAGAGGTTTTAACAACATGCGTATGACGAACACTACTAATAATACAAATAACAACCACCTTATAGAAATGGAGCAAGTTAAAAAGAAAATCCGAATGAACAATTTTTATAAAGGGATGTTGTTTTTATTACCTTCTATTATTCTGTTTAGTGTTTTCTTGTTTTATCCTCTGTTTCGGACCATCTATTTAAGCTTTTTCTTAACGAAAGCAAGCGGTGATACGACTATATTTGTTGGGCTCGAAAACTATGTGAATATGTTCGCCTCACCTCTTTTTTTGAAAAGCATGAAATCTACGTTTTTATTTGTCTTCTATACGGTGCCCACTACCATCATTATTAGTTTGTTCCTTGCTGTAATAGCCAATGAAAAACTTAAAGGAATTGGCTTCTTTCGAACGATTTTTTCCTCCACTATGGGAGTATCAGTTGCCGCAGCTTCTGTATTATGGTTGTATCTGTTTAATCCGACGATGGGGTTATTTAACCAAATACTCGATGTCTTTGGGTTTGAAGCAATTGGATGGCTAACAGATCCAAAATGGGCACTTCTTGCTGTCTCTGCTACAACAATTTGGATGAACATAGGTTTTACCTTTTTAATTTTATTTAGTGGGTTGCAATCGATTGATTCATCTTTATATGAAAGTGCTGAGATCGAAGGAGCAGGTTATTTCTATAAATTGCGTAGAATAACAATTCCAATGCTGTCACCCACGTTATTCTTTGTAATTACTGTAACAATTATTAATGCATTTCAATCGTTTGGGCAAATTGATATCTTAACACAGGGCGGACCAGTAAATGAAACGAATTTACTTGTTTACTCGATTTATCGAGAGGCTTTTGTAAATTATAGGTTTGGTTCAGCAAGTGCACAAGCCATTGTGCTGTTCATTTTAATCTTATTAATGACATTATTACAATTTAAGCTAGGTGAAAGGAAGGTACATTACCAATGACAATGTCTACCAGCAAAAAAGTCATTTTTTATGTCATTCTCATCCTTTCAGCTTTACTGTTAGCAGGACCTATGATTTTGGCATTTGTAATGAGCTTGATGACTAATCAAGATATTTTAACCGGTAGCATACCGACTGCACTCACCGTTGATAATTATAGTCGAGCATTTGAACGTACACCTTTACTTAGTTATTTAATAAATAGTTTATTAGTGTCAATTGTTATTATGCTGGGACAACTACTGTTATCAAGTTTAGCAGCTTATGCTTTTGTTTTTTTAGAGTTCAAAGGGAGAGATTTATTATTCTATATTTTTATTGCAACTTTAATGGTTCCTTTTGAGGTTTCGGTTATTCCTAATTTTCATTTAATCCGTGATTTAGATTGGATTGATTCTTATGCAGGGTTGACTATCCCTTTCTTTGCAACAGCTTTTGGAACCTTCTTGCTAAGACAAAACTTTAAACAAATACCTAAGGAATTAAGGGAGGCAAGTCAAATTGCCGGTATAGGTGATGTTAAATATTATCTAACAGTTGTATTACCAGTTGCAAAGTCTAGTTTAGTGACATTCGGGATATATGGATTTTTATCCTCGTGGAACATGTACTTATGGCCACTCTTAGCCACAACAAATGACAAGGTACGTACTGTACAAATCGGTTTGAAGCAATTACAGACCCAAGAGCAGGTAAATGAATGGGGTGTTATCATGGCAGGCGCAGTGATTGTTATTATTCCAACATTAATCTTATTGTTCTTTGGACAAAAGAAGCTTCAAAAAGGTTTAACGGAAGGTGCATTGAAGTAATCGAATTTATTTAAATCCAATAAAAGGAGAAATAAGATGAGAAAATTATTTGCATTTCTTACACTTGGAATTGTTGTATTGTTGTCAGCATGTAGTTCAGAAGGTAATTCTACACAAGGGCAAGAAGGAGACAAGCCTAGTTCTACTGAAAATACACGGATGCAAGAGGTAACGTTTTGGCATTCGATGGGTGGAGCTGCCCAAGAGTCGTTAAATAAAATTGTAGGAGATTTTAATAAATCACAAGATAAAATTCATGTTAAAGCGCTCTACCAAGGTACTTATGATGAATCGTTAACAAAGTTTAACGCAGTTGCTGGTTCAGATAGTGCACCGACAGTAATTCAGACATTTGAAATAGGCACAAAGGCGATGATTAACAGTGGACAAATTCTTCCTATTCAAGAGTTAATTGATGCAGACGGATATGATATGAGTGAATTAGAAGAAAATATTACAAAGTATTATTCGTTAGATGGGAAGTTCTATTCGATGCCCTTTAATTCTTCCACTCCAGTTATGTATTACAATAAAGATGCATTTAAAGCGGCAGGACTAAATCCAGATGCGCCACCAAAAACGTTTGAGGAAGTAGCAGAAGCAAGTAAAGCAATCGTTGAATCTAATCCAAAAATGAAAGGTTTTGCATTACAAGCATACGGTTGGTTATGGGAGCAATTATTAGCCAACCAAGGCGCGTTATTATTAAATAATGACAATGGACGAAAAGAGACGCCTACGGAAATCGGTTGGTCGGAAGAAGAGGGCAAATCAATCCTCAACTGGGTAAAGAATATGGTTGATGATGGGACATTTGCTAATTATGGTACAAATTATGATAACATGATGGCTGGATTTTTGGCAGGGGATGTCTCGATGTTTTTACAATCTTCTGCTAGTTCAGGGGATATTATTGACAATGCTTCATTTGAAGTAGGTATTGCTTATTTGCCTTATCCAGCAAATAAAGTTCGTCAAGGCGTTGTTATTGGGGGAGCTAGTCTCTGGATGACTGCTGGTAAATCAGACGCTGAGCAAAAAGCAGCTTGGGAATTTATGAAATATTTACAAACTCCAAAAGTGCAAGCAGAGTGGCATGTAGAAACAGGATACTTTGCCATTAATCCGTCTGCATATGAAGAACAAATCGTGAAAGATGCTTGGGCTAAAAAACCCCAATTACAAGTTACAGTAAATCAGCTACAAGATACAAAAGAATCTTATGCAACACAAGGCGCGTTAATGGATATGCTTCCAGAAGGTCGTAAAATTATAGAAACGGCTCTTGAAACGATTTATAATGGCGGTGATGTGAATCAAGCACATCGTTCTGCTGTTGAGCAATTTAATGCTGCCATCAAACAGGCCAATGCTGCAAGAGGCGAATAATTCATATATCAATAATTGTAAACATTGCTTGTAATACATTCATAGCGCGAGAGCATACGACCGGATCATTGTTTCTGTTTAGATTGGTCATGGCGCTTCACAGTGAAAAACATAACGCCTTTTTAGACAGTTTACATGTACTGTTTAAAGAGGCGTCTTTTATATACCGAAAATTTTATAATACTTTCGTCGTTAGATAAAAAATGATAGGGCAGCGAGCCATTGAAGTAATACGGCATAGAAGTTGAAGAACAGGAAATTTGAATCTAAACAGACGTTTGACCGTATACCTAGTATCATGAGTTTTGGAGGGATTTTATGGTTAATGCTTACAAGGTGGCTCTTATTGGTGGAACGGGGAAAGTAGGGCGTTATATTGCTTCTAAAGCGGTAGCGAAAGGATATCAAGTCCGCATGTTAGTTCGAAATCCAGAAAAAGTAATAGACAAGGACAGTAGGATTGAAATCGTCAAAGGGAATGTAAAAAATGTAGAAGATATTCGTAAGCTACTAAAAGATTGTCAAGTAGTTATAAATACCTTTGGTCAACCAATCAAAGAGAAGGCGATGTATAGCAGTATCACTAAAAATATACTCGATGTAATGACTGCATTACATATTGATCGTTACATTGGTGTAACAGGTGGCTCTCTAACAATAACAGGCGATCACAAAAGTACGTTAAATAGAATAGGGGCAGCGTTGTTTAAAATAATGTACTCTAATATGATGGGAGACAAGAAGAAAGAATGGGATATTTTGACCAATCATCCACATATTCAATGGACGTTAATTAGACTACCATTTATAGTAGATGGCGCAGAAAGAGGAAATTTGAAAGAACATTTAACGGATATGCCTGGCACAAAAATAACTAATCAAGATATTGCGACTTTTATCATTCATCAAATCGACAATTTAAACTATGTACATAAAGCACCGTTTATTGCAAATTAATTTAAATTCCCCCAGTTTATTTATTTCTGCAAAGTACAGTGGCAAATTAATGATGGATTGTATCCTATCATTAATGAACTATGAATGGTATTTTTGTTACAAAATGTAATATATACTATATAAAGCTTGAAAAATTGGAGGGAAATAGACATGGGGTTATTTGATGGATTAATGGGCAATGCAAGTGAAGTCAATCTAGATAAATTGCAGGAAGAAATGAAAGAGATCTTAATACCGAATGAGACCATTCAAAATGCGTATAAAATTATTAGAGATACGTTTATTTTTACGAATAAGCGGTTAATTTTAATCGATAAACAAGGGGTAACGGGTAAGAAAACCGAATATCATTCAATTCCTTACAAAAATATTTTGCATTTTTCAGTGGAAACGGCGGGCACATTTGATTTGGATGCAGAGCTGAAAATTTGGGTTTCAGGCAGCCAATTGCCGATACAGAAAAATTTTAATAAATCGACTAACATTTATAAAGTGCAAAGTGTTTTAGCAGAATATGTGCTAGGTTAGTATTCAATGGGCGGTTAACAGGGTTAAAGCTGTTAATCGTTTTTTTGCCTTTTTGACTATAATAGGGACGGAGGGATTATAAATGAAAAGCGTAAATTTTCAACTTGACCATCATAACGCATTAGAAATAACACAAATTAATGAGCAGTTATATGAGATGCGACTGAGCGTTAATGGAAGCATCAGTGTTTTCTATTTAACGCGTGAACAATTATGCACGGATAGCAGAATTGAAGCATTTCAAGATAGATTAAGCAGTGACTTATTTACAGATAATAAATGACTAAAAGCCCAGAGTCTTTGTGTAGGATACTTAAGTAAATTTGCAAATAAATAGTAAGTTAAAACGGTACTTTATGCAGTAATGTTCTACTTTAAGAAGTTTTTTAGTAGACAAGACCTAATGCGAAAAAATTAAAATGAGGATTTATGTGAATATAGCTATTTCTTTTTCAAAGTGTTCTTAAAAATAACCTAAAAATTTACTGGGTTTTTATGCAATAATAACATTTCCACTTTTGCAACGAAGGAAAACATGTTTTTTTATAGTATATATCGTCTATTTTTTAGAGGAAAAAGGTTTGCACTGTGTACAGAGCTTACTGATAAAGTAGGGGTATTTTCTTTATGAGTAGTGACAATTGTCTCTAAACAAATGTAAATAGATTGTATATACTTACATATAGAGGGAAGGAGGAGGTAGCGTGATTCTAGTTCGAAATGATAACTTCGAAATATCGGAAGAAAACGGAAAGGTATTTATGCTTACATACAGCGCTGGGTTTCCATTAAAAGAATTTGATGGCGTCTTACGTAGTCACCCACGACTAAAGTTATCTAATTTTTCTATATTAAAAACTGTACTAGCGACAGAAAGCACAAGTCCTGTTGAGATTGGACGCTGGCTTCCAAATGTTGAAGCTGAAATTGCTCGAGATAAAATGTCTGCCTCTATATTTATATATGAAACAGCTGATTATATTCAAAAGAATAAAGAAAAATTAACGGAACAAATTTTGGAAACATTAGCGGATCAAGGCATTATTTATGGCATTTTAGACTTTGATATTTCAAAGGTTGAACCTGGCAAAGCGTTTTTAATTGCGCAAGGAACGTCACCTGTGGCAGGTACGGATGCACAAATTACATATTTACCTAAACCTGAAAGAAAACCTGTCATTCGTGAAGATGGGAAAGCCGATTACTACGACATGAATTTTATTTCAGAAATTTCAGAAGGCTCTTGGCTCGGTGAGAAAATTCCTGCAACGATGGGCAAGCCTGGTCAAAATGTACTCGGTGAAATGATTGCGGCAGCACCTGGTCGTGATTTTCCTATTCGATATGACAAAAAATCAGCGTATGAAGTAGAAGAAGATGGTAAAATCGTCATTCGTTCGAAAATAGCGGGTGTGTTAGATGATGTCAAAGGTGCGATTGGTGTAAATCGCCATCTACCAATTCATGGAGATGTAGGCGTTGAGACGGGGAATTTAGAGTTTAATGGCTCTTTAAGCATTAAGGGAACCGTTACAACTGGCTATACTGTTATTGCAACCGGAGATATTTCCATTGAAGGTGCGGAAGGGGTAAGCGGCGCAAAACTAATTAAATCAATCGAAGGTGATGTATACATTCGAGGTGGTATTTTTGGTTTGGGTTCAACACTCGTTGAAGCCGGTGGCAATATTTTCGTGAAGCATGTCAATGAAGCTATTTTAGTCGCAGATGATAGTATTCATATCGGTTTTTATTCACTTGGATCACAACTTACTGCCCATTCCATTTTTGTCGATGAGCGCAGAGGAAAAATCATTGGTGGGCGTGCTGTTGCAAAAAATACAATTGTTACAGCCATTTCGGGAAACCGTCTAGAGCGGAGAACTGATTTAATCATTGAAAGTGTCAATAAACAGGAAAGTTATGCAATGATGCAAGACAAAGCAACACAGTTAAAGCAATTGCAATCCGATATTTCAGAGCGTGAAGCGAAGATTACAAGTTTACTACCGCTGCTTAAGCAAATGTCTACACAGCAAATTGCTGCCTTTGAAGAAACAAAGCAAAGCTTATCAAAGTTAAAAGCAGAAGCGGTGACGCTAGATCGTGAAATTAAGTTAATGATGGATGAAATGCGTCATGCTGGAAAAGAAGAAATTATTGTTACAAAGGAAGCCTATCCTGGTACCTATATTCAAATTGGCAAAAAGTCCTCGTTGTTAAATAAAATGACGAACGGAAAATTTTTACTGGAGTTTGGTGAGCTGAATGTATAATGAATCATTCATCCCTGTGTTTGCGCATCGCGGGGCGTCTGCTTATGCGCTAGAAAATAGTTTCAAAGCGTTTGAAAAAGCATTAGAGCTAGGTGCCAATGGGATTGAGTTAGATATTCAGCTATCAAAAGAAGGGATACCCGTTGTTTACCATGATCCGCAATTATCAAGATTAGTAGGCAGTAATAAGCTAGTGAATGATTGCACAATAGCGGAATTGCAGAGCTTTAAATTAGGGAAGCCGTGGAGAAGGTTTTTTTCATCGTATAGAATTCCGACATTTGAAGCGGTTTTAGCATGGGCAAATAAACACCAACTCCCACTGAATATTGAATTAAAATCGACCATTCTTGACAATCAAGATGCGCTCGTTCAACTGCTTCAAGGGCTTAAATTACCAGCAGGTAGCCATTTTTCATCATTTCATTATGAGCTGTTAGAGGTTGTGAAACGTCATGCGCCACAGCATGAAACAGCGCTAATCGCCACAAAAAAATTAAAATGGGATTTGCTGAGTGATTATAAGGCAATTGATTGTGTTCATATGCATAAAAAGTATTATAAACCCCGCTATTTAGAGGCATGTGTAGCTAGTGCTAAGACATGTCGCTTTTATGCGATTGATGGCAGTGAAAAGTTTTTGACGAATCCACATACATCCGTAGTAGGGTGGATTACTGATTTTCCGGATAAAGTTATCCATGTACAGCTACGTCAATAAAAATAGCTATCCAGTAAGTCACAAAGTTCTGTGGCCTATTTGGATAGCTATTTTTATTTTTTTTGGAAGCGCGGAGCCACTTTTCCTTTTTTTCGATCGCGGTGTAATAAAAAGCCTGCGAAAAAGCCAAAGCCGACAACAAAGAAAATGATGCCAACAACAAATTGTAGCCATAAAAATGGGAAAGGTGAGATGAGCTTACCGAATAATGTATCACGCATAAATTTAATGCCACCTGCGGCCATTAGACCTGGAATTAGCATGACAATAAACGCAGCAAAACGAGCCATACATGTCCCTCCTCATACCTAACTTTAATTGTACCTGTGGATAATGGAATGTCAAGAAAGCCTATGAATCTAAGGCGTCTCGTAAAAGCGCAGGAAGAAGCTCAAAAACTAGTAATCGTAACTGAATTTTTAGAAAATTCTTACTTAGTAGGAAAAGTGTAATAATAGTTGCGAAATTGTGAATTTGTCAGTATTGTAAAATTAAATGGAGCGATATTATCCATTGCAAAACAGTTTTATCATTTTTTTAAAATTTGATTGGGATGGGCATTAGGGGTTGCACTTTCCAAAGCAAAGGGGCGAGTTTTCATGGAAATCTTCAAGTATATGGAAAAGTATGATTATGAACAATTGGTATTTTGCCAAGACGAAGCATCTGGGTTAAAAGCGATTATCGCTATCCATGACACAACACTTGGACCAGCATTAGGTGGTGCTCGTATGTGGACCTACGCGACAGAAGAAAATGCGATTGAGGATGCATTAAGATTAGCACGCGGGATGACATATAAAAATGCAGCTGCTGGTTTAAACCTTGGCGGTGGAAAAACGGTCATTATTGGGGACCCATTTAAAGATAAAAACGAAGAAATGTTCCGTGCTTTAGGTCGTTTCATTCAAGGATTAAACGGTCGCTATATTACCGCTGAAGATGTTGGTACAACCGTAACAGATATGGATTTAATCCATGAGGAAACAAATTACGTTACAGGTATATCGCCAGCGTTTGGTTCATCGGGTAATCCTTCACCAGTAACTGCTTATGGCGTTTATCGTGGCATGAAAGCAGCGGCGAAAGAAGCATTTGGTACGGATATGCTAGAAGGTCGTACTATATCGGTACAAGGGCTAGGAAACGTAGCTTACAAGCTTTGCGAGTATTTACATAATGAAGGTGCAAAACTTGTAGTAACAGATATTAACCAAGCGGCTATTGATCGTGTTGTCAATGATTTTGGCGCTACAGCAGTTGCACCTGATGAAATCTATTCACAAGAAGTCGATATTTTCTCACCGTGTGCACTTGGCGCAATTTTAAATGACGAAACGATTCCGCAATTAAAAGCAAAAGTTATTGCTGGTTCTGCTAATAACCAACTACAAGATTCACGACATGGAGATTATTTACACGAGCTAGGCATTGTTTATGCACCTGACTATGTCATTAATGCAGGTGGTGTAATCAATGTCGCGGACGAATTGTATGGCTATAATCGTGAACGAGCGATGAAACGTGTAGATGGTATTTACGATAGTATTGAAAAAATCTTTGAAATTTCCAAACGTGATAGTATTCCAACATATGTTGCGGCAAATCGTTTGGCAGAAGAACGTATTGCTCGTGTAGCGAAATCGCGTAGTCAGTTCTTAAAAAATGAAAAAAATATTTTGAACGGCCGTTAACAACGTCTATTCGCTAAAGAGAAGTCGCATTGTCGACTTCTTCTGTTTAAATAGTAGTAAATAAATGTCTAGGCTAATAGATTCGTCATTACAATAAGTGACGTACACCTTTCATTGCAATGTCTTTCAGATAGAGATTGTTGCCTGTGGCGATACAGCGCTTTTCCTCGATGGATTGCACTATGACGCCAGTTAGGAGAGAGAGGCTTTAGCACTTTTCTCATAAGGAGGAATAACATATGGCTCAAAATTATGATGTTGTTATTTTAGGGGGAGGGACAGGTGGCTACGTTGCAGCAATTCGTGCGGCACAATTAGGCTTAAAAACAGCTATTGTGGAACGTGAACGACTTGGTGGTACTTGTCTACATAAAGGCTGTATTCCGAGTAAAGCATTACTTCGAAGTGCTGAAGTATATCGTATGGCCAATAAAACCGCGAGTGAATTTGGCGTAGACATTACAGGTGTTACCTTGCAATTCAATAAGGTGCAAGCGCGCAAACAAGCAATAGTAGAGCAATTAAGCCAAGGTGTGAATACACTGATGAAAAAAGGCAAAATTGATGTTTATGAAGGAACAGGTCGAATTTTAGGACCATCTATTTTCTCACCAATGTCAGGTACTATATCAGTAGAGATGCGCAATGGTGAGGAAAATGAAATGCTTGTTCCTACCAATGTTGTCATTGCAACAGGATCGAAGCCACGAGGAATGGCAGGATTAACGGTTGATGGGAAGTATGTCATGAATTCTGACCATGCATTGCAAATGGAAGAATTACCGACTTCATTATTGATTGTTGGTGGTGGTGTAATCGGCATCGAGTGGGCATCTATGCTTTGTGATTTTGGAGTAGCTGTAACTGTAATTGAATACGGTCCTACGATTTTACCAGCCGAGGATGCGGATATTGTAAAAGAAGTGACAAAACAGCTTGAAAATCGTGGTGTGCGCATTGTGACGAATGCTCGGTTAAATACAGATAGCTTTAAAATAGAAAATGATAACGTTTTCATTTCGGCGAAGCTTCAGGATAATGAGGAACAATTTGAAGCAGAGAAATTATTGCTTTGTGTTGGACGTGAAGCAAATATACATGGCATTGGTTTAGAAAATACCGATATTGAAATCGACAACGGCTTTATTCAAGTACGCGATTCTTATCAAACAAAGGAATCACATATGTATGCCATTGGAGATGTAATCGGTGGTTTACAATTGGCGCACGTTGCCTCACATGAAGGCTTGTCCGCTATTGAACATATTGCGACAGGAAAAGTAGCGCCGTTAGATGTTTTGCAAGTACCGAAATGTGTGTATTCCTTCCCAGAAGTGGCTAGTATCGGTTTAACGGAAAGTGCTGCTCGCGAAAAAGGGCATGCATTAAAGATTGGTAAATTTCCTTTTAAAGCAATAGGTAAGGCGCTTGTTAATGGAGAATCAGATGGTTTTGTTAAAATAATAGCCGATGAAAAAACGGACGATATTTTGGGTATTCATATGGTAGGGCCGCATGTAACAGATTTAATAGGAGAAGCTTCATTAGCGAAATTATTAGATGCAACTCCTTGGGAAATTAGTCAAGCAATCCATCCACATCCATCATTAAATGAAGTATTAGTGGAATCAGCTTTAGCTGTCGATAAGCGAGCTATTCATTTTTAATGCGTCTACAGACATTACGCCGAGTTACAACTGATAAAAAGACCGACATAAATTGAGATACTAAAGGAGCTTGTGCGCAAAATACAGGCACTTTAGCACGTTTTCTAATGCGAAAGGGGTGTTCATATGCAAGACGTTCAACTGAAACATGAAGATTTAGGGTTAACGAATGAAGAAGTCCTTGCTATGTTCGAAACGATGTTAATGGCAAGAAGATTAGATGAGCGCATGTGGTTATTAAACCGTTCAGGTAAAATCCCATTTGTAATTTCTTGTCAGGGACAGGAGGCTGCACAAGTTGGAGCAGCATTTGCGCTAGATAAAAATAAAGATTATATTGCACCGTATTATCGAGATATGGGCGTAGTTTTACATTTTGGTATGACGCCAAAAGAGCTGATGTTATCAGCATTTGCAAAGGCTGAAGATCCAAACTCTGGCGGCCGCCAAATGCCCGGGCATTTTGGGCAAAAGAAAAACCGCATTTTGACTGGTTCTTCACCCGTAACAACACAAGTACCGCATGCTGTTGGGGTGGCGCTTGCGGGGCGCTTGCAAAAGGAGGATTTCATCGCCTTTGTTACGTTAGGAGAAGGTTCTTCCAACCAAGGTGATTTCCATGAAGGGGCAAATTTTGCCGGTGTGCATAAACTACCAGTCATTATAATGGTAGAAAACAATCAATATGCTATTTCAGTACCAGTGGAACGTCAGTTAGGTTGTGCAAAAGTATCCGATCGTGGTATTGGCTATGGCATGCCAGGCGTAACAGTAGACGGCAAATGTCCACTGCAAGTTTATAAGGTTGTCAAAGAGGCGGCAGAACGCGCTCGTAGCGGTGAAGGGCCAAGTTTAATAGAAACGGTGACATTCCGTTTAACTGCACACTCTTCGGATGATGATGATCGTCAATACCGTACAGCAGAAGATATCGCGGAAGGCAAAGCGAAGGATCCGATTGTATTGTTTGAGAAGTATTTACAAGATGCTGGCATTATGACGGAATCTCTTCGTACTGAAATAGAAGAGCGTGTGATGGCCGAAGTAAATGAAGCGACGGACTATGCAGAGGCAGCTCCTTACGCTAAACCAGAGGAAGCCTTGAAGTACGTATATGCACCAGTGGACGGAGGTGACGTGTAATGGCAGTAATGTCTTATATTGATGCGATTACATTAGCGATGAAGGAAGAAATGGAACGAGATGAACGAGTTTTCATTTTAGGAGAGGACGTTGGTCGTAAAGGTGGCGTTTTCAAAGCAACTACGGGTCTTTATGAGCAGTTTGGGGAGTATCGTGTGTTAGATACACCGCTTGCGGAAAGTGCGATTGCAGGAGTTGGTATTGGCGCGGCAATGTACGGCATGCGTCCAATTGCTGAAATGCAGTTTGCAGACTTTATAATGCCTGCTGTGAACCAAATTGTATCGGAAGCTGCGAAAATCCGTTATCGCTCCAATAATGACTGGACTTGTCCTATAGTAGTCCGTGCTCCTTTTGGTGGTGGGATTCACGGAGCGCTTTATCATTCACAATCGGTAGAAGCACTTTTTGCTGGAACACCCGGTTTGAAAATTGTTATTCCTTCCACTCCGTATGATGCGAAAGGCTTGTTAAAGGCAGCAATTCGTGATGAAGACCCGGTATTATTCTTTGAACATAAGCGTGCGTATCGCCTAATCAAAGGGGAAGTCCCATTAGACGATTATACATTACCAATCGGCAAGGCAGATGTGAAGCGAGAAGGGGAAGACGTTACGGTCATTACGTATGGTCTAGCCGTTCATTTCGCTTTACAGGCAGCCGAGCGTTTAGCGGCAGATGGCATCTCTGTCCATATTTTAGATTTACGTACAGTGTATCCGTTAGATAAAGAAGCTATTATTGAAGCGGCAAGTAAAACAGGAAAAGTATTGCTTGTAACAGAAGATAACAAGGAAGGCAGTATTATAAGTGAGGTTGCGGCCATTATCGCAGAACATTGCTTATTTGACCTTGATGCGCCTATTCAACGTTTAGCTGGACCAGATGTACCTGCAATGCCATATGCGCCTACAATGGAAAAGTTTTTCATGATAAATCCTGAAAAAGTAGAGCAGGCATTGAGAGATTTAGCTGCATTCTAAAAATCTCCTCAGGAGATGCATATCTAATTAGTAGTTTCTTTTGAGTAGGCTTAAAGGCTTGCGAAAAAAAGTTGAAGCTTCTCAAAATAGTTATCTCGAATTTTGCAATGGCATGCCGTACATGGACAATTCAAAATTCGGGTTGACTAGATGGGGGCGTAATTGATGGGAGGAAAAGATAATGGCGATTCAAAGCATTACGATGCCACAGCTCGGTGAAAGCGTAACAGAAGGTACAATCGAAAAATGGCTCGTACAACCAGGTGATACAGTAAAAAAATATGATCCATTAGCAGAAGTTGTGACGGATAAAGTAAATGCAGAAATCCCATCTTCTTTTGAAGGGGTCATTACAGAACTACTTGCAGAAGAAGGGCAAACGTTACCAGTTGGAGCAGTGGTTTGTTCCATTGAAATCGCAGGTGACGGTGAAGTGCCAGCGTCTCCACCAGTGAAAAAGTCAACAGTAAGTGCTGCAATATTAAATGCAGGGATTCAGAAAAAACAAGAGTCTCCGAAGGAAGTTACTGCACCTATTGCATCAGCAAATTCAGTGAGACAGCAAAAAAACCGCTATTCGCCTGCTGTACTTAGACTGGCGCAAGAACATGATATTCCACTTGAGCAAGTTGTTGGTACAGGAGAGGGTGGCCGTATTACACGAAAAGATCTACAACAACTCATTGACGCAGGAAATATACCAACGCCAAAAGATGTAACACCTTCTGAGCCAGTTGCAGTTGCAACAACGGCTAGTAGCCAACCTGTTGCCGCTGTCGAAACACCAACAAAACCAATCGCATCCTCGCCAGTGTTGCAAACAGGCGACATTGAAATTCCGGTAACGAATGTGCGCCGTGCCATTGCGAATAATATGGTACGTAGTGCTCAAGAAGTCCCACATGCTTGGATGATGATGGAAGTTGATGTAACGGATTTAGTGGCTTATCGGGATAGTATAAAGATGGACTTTAAGCAAAAGGAAGGTTTTAATATTACCTACTTTGCGTTCTTTGTAAAGGCCGTTGCACAAGCTTTAAAAGAGTTCCCAATGATGAACTCTATGTGGGCGGGTGATAAAATTATCCAAAAACATGACATAAATATTTCCATTGCGGTAGCAACAGACGATGCACTTTTTGTCCCTGTTATAAAACACGCTGATGAAAAGTCCATTAAAGGGATTGCTAAAGAAATTCACGAGCTTGCCCAAAAAGTACGCACAGGAAAACTGACAATGGACAATATGCAAGGTGGTACTTTTACAGTTAATAATACGGGTGCTTTCGGTTCTGTGCAGTCGATGGGTATTATTAATTATCCGCAAGCTGCCATCTTACAAGTGGAAAGTATTGTAAAAAAACCAGTTGTTTTACCTGGTGGAATGTTTGCAGCACGCGATATCGTAAATTTATGTTTATCTTTAGATCATCGTGTATTAGATGGATTAGTTTGTGGTAAATTCCTAAATAGAGTAAAAGAAATACTCGAAAATACAAATAAATCTTCGACGTCAGTCTACTGATGACTTGTCGGAAACCTGTTGTATAACGGTTTCCGATTTTTTTTTGCTTTTCGAGTCGCAATTTGTCATGTAGAATAACAAATAGAAACTACTAAGGGGGGAAGCTGATTAAGCGTCCGCATGTCAAACAACATGAAAAATATTGAATTTGAAAAGCCGTCCTATTCAGAATGGCAAGATGCAGCAATCAAAGCTTTAAAAGGGAAACCATTCGAGTCTCTTTTAACGAAAACAAGTGAGGGTGTTACTTTAGAACCACTTTATACACAAGAAAGTTTAGTAGCAAAACTTGGAGATGAACTAGATAAACAAGTTGCCACAATCCGTTCCCTGCAAAATAGTCAAGTATTTCGTGTGGCACAGCAAGTTTATGCAGAAACAAGTGAAGCATTTTTCGCTCAACTTGATGATAGTTTAGCTCGTGGTAATGAGATTGTGACAATTGATAGCCGTGTAAACTTTGAATGGTCTGAAGAAATATTGGCACAACTAGCTCCTTATTTCTCTGAATATTCGTTTAAAATAACGGTAAAAGACGAGAATGATCCATTGTTAGCAGTATTTGACAACATCACAAATGAACAGCGTGAAACTGTGAATGGGTATATTGTAGCTAAAAACCCTATCAAGCTTGAAGGATTGCCAAATGTACGAACAATTAGTGCAAACACAGTAACTTACCATAATGAAGGCGCTAATGCCGTACAAGAATTAGCGTATGCACTTGCTATTGCAGCAAAATATGCAGAGCAAGAAGAAAACTTTGAAGCTTTTGCACAAAAATTTTATGTTTCATTTGCGATTGATACACAATTCTTCACAGAAATTGCGAAGTTACGTGCATTTAAAGTACTTTGGAAAGCGTTCTCATCCGCTTATGGTGTGGAAGAGAATGTGAAAATTCCAACGCTTGCGGAAACTTCTCTACGAAGCTTCTCGAAATTGGATGTTTACGTAAATTTACTACGTGCAGCAAATGAAGCGCTTTCTGGATTAATTGGCGGTGCGGATGTATTTACAGTTCACCCACATGATGCATTAACGAAGCCTACAGAACAATCCGTTCGTATTGCTCGAAATGTATCTTTAGTGTTAAAAGAAGAAACAAATGTTTTAAAAATAACAGATCCTGCCGGTGGTTCATACTTCATTGAATCATTAACAGCGGACTTCGTAAAAGAAGCTTGGGCATTATTCTTAGAAATTGAAGCTGCTGGTGGAATGGACGCGTATGCGGCATCCGGTAAATTGGCAGAAGCATTAGAAGTATCTTACCAAGCGCGAATTAAAGCGGCACAAACACGCAAACAATCGGTTATTGGTACGAATATTTATGCAAATCCAGCAGATGTACTTGAAAGTGAAACGAACCCATTATTTGCAGATGTGAAGCGTATTTCGATTCCGTTTGAGCAACTGCGAGCACAAATGACTGCTGCCAATGTGAAAACAGGAATTCTAGCATTAGGTTCACTAAAAAGTTCAAAACCTCGTGCAGACTTTGTATCTGGTTTCTTAAACACTGTTGGTCTAGTACCAGAAAAAAGCGAACCAGTAGCAACAGTTGAGGAAGCGCTCGCTTGGCTAAATACAACAGAAGCAAAATATGTTGTTATTGCAGGCAATGACGATACTACAAAAGAATTAGTACCAGCGATTTTAGCTAAAAAACCAGCAAACGTCATTGTAGACGTTGCAGGTAAATTTAAAGACGAAGAAGAAGCTTGGTTAGCAAATGGCTTAAACGGCTTTATTTTCGCAGGACAGAACATCATTGAAAAATTAAATTCAGTGTTCGCTAGCATGAAGGAGGTCCAACGATGAGCAAGCCTAATTTTAGTGCAATTGAAATCGAAAAAGTATTATCAACTGAAGCTCCTGCGGCGTCAGATGAAAAATTCATGACAAATGAAGGTATTGAAATTAAAGATATTTATACAAAAGATGACATTAAAGATGTGAAACATTTACATGATGTAGCTGGTATAGCACCGAATACACGTGGACCATACCCTACTATGTATGTTGCCCGTCCTTGGACAGTTCGTCAGTATGCAGGTTTCTCTACTGCTGAAGAATCAAATGCCTTTTATAAACGTAACCTTGCAATGGGTCAAAAAGGGCTTTCAGTTGCCTTTGACTTAGCAACGCACCGTGGTTATGATTCAGACCACCCACGCGTTACAGGTGATGTTGGTAAAGCTGGGGTTGCCATTGACTCTGTCGAAGATATGAAAATTTTATTTGATCAAATTCCGTTAGACCAAATGTCTGTATCTATGACGATGAATGGTGCTGTACTGCCAGTACTTGCCTTCTACATCGTTGCTGCTGAAGAGCAAGGGGTAACACCAGACCAGCTAGCTGGAACAATTCAAAATGATATTTTAAAAGAATACATGGTCCGTAACACATATATTTATCCACCTGCAATGTCGATGAAAATTATTGCGGACATTTTTGAATATACTGCGAAATTCATGCCGAAATTTAACTCTATTTCTATTTCGGGCTACCATATTCAAGAAGCAGGTGCTACAAATGATATTGAACTTGCCTACACGCTAGCCGACGGACTTGAGTATGTTCGTACAGGGTTAAAAGCGGGTATTGATATCGATGCCTTTGCACCACGTTTATCATTCTTCTGGGCGATTGGTATGAACTATTACATGGAAGTGGCAAAAATGCGTGCGGCACGCCGTATTTGGGCGCAAATGATGTCTACGTTCAATCCAAAAAATCCAAAGACATTAGCATTACGTACACACTCACAAACTTCTGGATGGTCTTTAACAGAGCAAGATCCATTCAATAACGTGACGCGTACATTAATCGAAGCCAATGCTTCTTCAATGGGGCATACGCAATCTCTTCATACGAACGCACTTGACGAAGCAATTGCTTTACCAACAGATTTCTCTGCACGTATTGCACGTAATACGCAGTTATTCTTACAAGAAGAAACAGCCATGACAAAAGTGATTGATCCATGGGGTGGTTCATATTATGTTGAAAAACTAACAGATGAAATCACTGAATCTGCTTGGGCGTTAATCGAAGAAATTGAAGAACTTGGTGGTATGGCAAAAGCGATTGAAACAGGTCTTCCAAAGATGAAGGTTGAAGAAGCTGCGGCGAAACGTCAGGCGAAAATTGACTCGAAATCAGAAACAATCGTTGGTGTGAACAAATATCGTCTGGACAAAGAAGAGCCAATCGACATTCTTGATATCGACAATACACTAGTACGTCAAAAGCAAATTGAGCGTTTAGATGCTATGAAAGCAGCTCGTGATGAGGCAGAAGTACAAAAACATCTTGCACGCTTAACGAAAGCAGCACAAGATGGTGAGGAAAACCTACTTGCAGTAGCGGTAGATGCAGCGCGTGCTCGTGCATCACTGGGAGAAATTTCTGATGCAATCGAAGTTGTATCTGGTCGTCATAAAGCCATCATCCGTTCCATTTCAGGCGTCTATTCTGCTAACTTCTCTGACGAAGAACAAATTACTGAAGTGAAAAATATGACAGATGAGTTCCTTGAAAATGAAGGTCGTCGCCCACGTATTTTAGTTGCGAAAATGGGACAAGACGGACATGACCGAGGTGCAAAAGTTATTGCAACTGGCTATGCTGACTTAGGGTTTGACGTAGATATTTCACCACTATTCATGACACCTGAAGAAACTGCGCAAATGGCTGTTGAAAATGACGTACATTGTATCGGCGTATCATCATTAGCAGCAGGTCACAAAACTTTAGTACCTGCATTGGTTTCTGAACTGAAAAAACTTGGGCGTGAAGATATTATCATTATCGTTGGCGGCGTTATTCCAGCACAAGATTATGAATTCCTTTATGAAGCAGGTGCTGTGGCGATCTTTGGTCCTGGTACAGTGATACCTGTATCTGCCATTAAAATTATTGAGGAAATCTATAAACGTTTAGGTTACGAGGAAGTGTCTAAATAATGGACAAAAACAAAGGGATGCAGGAAAGTGCTCTATTTGTCATGGGTGGCGTGGAAGCATCTCACGACGGTATGCAGTATGGTATACCGAAAAAATTCCGAAAGAAAAAGGCAGACAACCTTAATATACTGGAGCTTGCACGAGATGTACGTGCAGGCTCACGTGTACAGTTGTCAAAAGCCATTACGCTCATTGAAAGTTCTAATAGTGCCCATAAAGCACAGGCTCAGGAGTTATTACAGGAACTTTTACCGCATACAGGCAACAGTGTTCGTATAGGGATTACGGGAGTACCAGGGGCTGGTAAAAGCTCTTTCATTGAAGCTTTCGGAACGATGTTATGTGAGATGGGTAAAAAAGTAGCGGTCCTTGCAATAGACCCGAGTTCTTCATTATCAGGGGGCAGTATTTTAGGCGATAAAACGCGCATGGAAGAACTGGTGAAAAAGCCGAATGCATTCGTTCGTCCATCACCGTCTGCTGGTACCCTGGGGGGTGTCCATAAGAAGACGCGCGAAACGATGCTTGTATGTGAAGCAGCGGGCTACGATGTCATTTTAATTGAGACAGTTGGTGTTGGACAGAGTGAAACATACGTCCGCGGTATGGTCGATTTCTTCCTGTTGCTCGTGTTAACAGGTGCAGGAGATGAGCTTCAAGGTATGAAAAAGGGCATCATGGAATTGGCGGATGCAATTGTTGTGCATAAAGCGGATGGTGACAATGTTCGACTAGCGAAAAAAACTGTTTCCGAATACAAGCAAATATTGCATTTCCTTCAACCTGCAACACCAGGTTGGATGTCTACTGCCATGCCAGTTAGTTCGTGGGAGAAAAAGGGACTCGATAAAGTGTGGGATACAATCGGTGAATTTAGGCAAACGGTAGAAGCAAATAACTATTGGTCTATCCGACGTCAAAATCAAACGAGAGATTGGTTCCAATCTATGATTACGGATCATTTAATTGATGCATTTTACGGAGACCCAAATCGCAAGGAACAAGTGCAGTTACTAGAGCGCCAAATCCTCAATGGGCAATTAACAGTAACGCAAGGTGTAGATCGTTTATTTAGCGATGAGCAATCACAGAAATAATGTACGCTTTTATATGAGCATGTAGGTGCACAAAAGCATCACTTACTGCTATGATAGGAGATGTATGAGCGCTTTCAACCTAAAGTTATGCAAAGCAAATGAAGACAGCGCGAAATTGAAAGGAGCTATCGCTTTATGAATATGGATTACGATTTATTTATGCAAGAAATTTTAAAAACAGCACGTGCAGAAATTGAGGCTGCAGGATACGAGCAATTACGCACGCCTGAAGCTGTTGAAGAGGCGTTTGCTCGTCCAGGTACAACATTAGTTATGGTCAATTCAGTATGTGGCTGTGCAGGGGGCATTGCTCGTCCAGCAGCAGCGCAATGTGTGCATTACGATAAAAGACCAGATCATTTAGTTACTGTCTTTGCAGGTCAAGATAAAGAAGCGACAGCAGCTGCTCGTTATCACTTCGGTGAAGACCACTTACCATCTTCTCCATCATTTGTTCTTTTAAAAGATGGACAAGTCGTAGCAGAAGTGGGTCGCTATGAAATCGAAGGCCATGATCCAATGTCAGTAGTGACAAACTTACAAGCAAATTTTGAAGAATATTGTGAAGAGCTATAAAGTTTATTAACACCTACATGGTGCGCTCAACATAAGTTTAGCTTTTATTGATTTGACTAAAGTGACTAGTACACTTTAGTCAAATCCTTTTGGAATTTTTGTAATATTGGCTAAATATATGTGCAACACAATAAAAGTTTAAATAGATAAGATGAGCTTCTAATGAATAACTATTCGTTATGAATGCTGCAGGATGGGAGGCAGTCGACTTGAAGAAATTTTCAATCGGCTATCGTACATTAAAAACAGCAGTCGGAGCAGCAATCGCCATTGCGATTGCGCAGTATTTTGAATTGGCTTCATATGCTTCAGCCGGTATTCTAACGATTCTATGTGTGCAGCCAACAAAGAAAAAATCCCTTCATGCTGCTTATACTCGCTTTGTCGCAAGCATTATTGGAATGCTGTATGCATTTTTGAGCTTTGAGCTATTTTCTTATCACCCGTTAACATTAGCAGGAATGCTTGTATTGTTTATACCGACGATTGTTTCGTTAAAGGTAGCAGATGGCTTTGTATCAAGTGCGGTGATTATTATGCATATTTACGCAGCTAAGGGCTTTTCGTATGATTTGGTAACGAATGAGTTAGCCTTAATGGCAATTGGTTATGGTACGGGAATCGCCATTAATATGTATATGCCAGACATTCAAAAGGAATTAAATTACTATAGAGTTAAAATAGAGGAACTGTACAGTAAGATTTTTTTAGAAATTGCCAGCTATTTAAGACAGGGTGATACGTTATGGGATGGACAAGAACTGATTCAAGCAGTCAAAACGTTGAATGATGCAAAATCATTAGCCTTTAAAGATGTAGAAAATCATTTTACTCGTAGACAAAATGACTATTATGTCTATTTCGATATGCGTGAGCAACAGCTTGAAATTATTGAACGTGTTCTCCCGAAAATAACGGCATTACCTGTTATAGTACAAGAGGCGGAAATTGTGGCAGACTTTGTCCAAGACCTTGGGGAGCATGTCCATTCTGGAAATACGGCAGGTCGTTATAGGGAAAAATTAGAGTTAGCGAAAAGAGATTTTGCGAAACTACCTTTACCTACAAACCATCAAGAGTTTATTGCGCAAGCAGCGCTTTATCAATTCATTGAAGAAATGGATCGGTATTTAGAAATAAAGCAATCATTTAAGGGTTTAAAGGTAGAAAGAAAGCGCCCACAGTAGCGTGGACGCTTTGCATTTTCTTAAACTAGCATTGATAAACCGAATGCAAGAGATGAGATGACCATGATGGCAATCATGGCATAAACAACGACTTTTTGAAATTTTTTATTACTCATATGCTCGTTCGCTCCTTCTTTTCTTATAAATAGTTTAGCAAATCTGAAAAATTTCTCAAGTAGTAGAGTTTTGACAAAAAAATCTGTAAAATAGGTTATGTACCATAACAGAAGGAGATGTCACCATGGAGAGAGTAGACCATATTGGGATTGCAGTGCGCGATCTAGATGAACGCATTACATATTATACAGAAACTTTAGGTTTAAAGTTGCTGAAAGTGGAAGAGGTTGAATCTCAACAGGTTCGTGTTGCTTTTATTGACGCTGGCAATGTGAAAATTGAGTTACTTGAACCGATGAGCGACAAAAGCGCTATTCACGGATTCATCGAAAAACGTGGCGAAGGCATTCACCATGTTGCATTCGGTGTAACAGGAATTCGTGAACGCATGGCAGAACTTCGTGAAAAAGGCGTGCGTCTTTTGTCGGAAGAGCCAGGACCAGGTGCAGGTGGCGCAGAGGTTGCTTTCATGCATCCTAAATCATCTTTCGGTGTGTTATATGAATTATGCGATAAAAGTGGAAAAGGGGAAAAGTGATTAGTATGGATATGTTCGACAAAATTAATGACTTATATGATCGTAAGACGGTAATTGAGCTTGGCGGTGGCTATGAACGCATCGAAAAGCAACATGATAAAGGTAAATTAACAGCTCGTGAGCGTATTGAATTATTACTAGACGAAGGTACGTTTTTCGAGATTAACCCATTCATTACACACCGTACAGTAGACTTCGGTATGGACAAAATGGAAGGCCCTGGCGATGGTGTAGTAACAGGCTTTGGTAAAATTAACGGACGTCCAGTTTACTTATTCTCTCAAGATTTCACTGTTTTTGGTGGAGCGCTTGGTGAAATGCACGCTAAAAAAATGGCGACAGTAATGGATCTAGCAGCTAAAAACGGCACACCGTTTATCGGTATTAACGATTCAGGTGGCGCGCGTATTCAAGAGGGTGTTCTTTCTCTTGACGGTTACGGACACATCTTCTACCGTAATGCGATTTACTCTGGAGTAATTCCACAAATCTCTGTTATTATGGGACCTTGTGCGGGTGGAGCTGTTTATTCTCCAGCTATCACAGACTTTATCTTAATGGTTGATAAAACATCTCAAATGTTTATTACTGGACCAAAAGTAATTGAAACAGTAACAGGCGAAAAAATCTCTGCTGAAGACTTAGGTGGTTCAAAAGTAAATAATGCAGTAAGTGGTAACGCTCACTTCCGTGCACCATCTGAAGAAGCGGCAATCAATCAAATTAAACAATTATTAAGCTATTTACCACAAAATAATAAAGAAAAAGCACCGCGTCAACCACGACCAGAAGGTGACGATTACCGTCCAGAAATCGTGGATACTGTGCCAATCGAAACAACGCGTCCATACGATGTGCGTAAAGTTGTAGAACAAGTAGTGGACGAAGGTTCATTCATGGAAGTTCACTCAGAATTTGCGAAAAATGTCGTAGTTGGTTTTGCACGTATTGCTGGTGAATCTGTAGGTCTTGTATGTAACCAACCAAAAGTATTAGCTGGTGGTCTTGATATCGATTCTTCAGATAAGGCAGCTCGTTTCATTCGTACTTGTGACGCTTATAACGTGCCAATTATCACATTTGAAGACGTTTCTGGTTTCTTCCCAGGCGTAAAACAAGAGCATGGTGGTATTATCCGTCATGGTGCGAAAATCCTTTATGCATACTCTGAAGCAACTGTACCAAAAATTACAGTTATTCTACGTAAAGCATATGGTGGTGCGTACGTTGCACTTAACTCTAAATCAATCGGTG
This sequence comes from Lysinibacillus sp. C5.1, assembly GCF_016350185.1. NCBI lineage: Bacteria > Bacillati > Bacillota > Bacilli > Caryophanales > Bacillaceae > Lysinibacillus > Lysinibacillus sp. C5.1. The sequence continues at coordinate 2,857,981 of NZ_CP066226.1, read as the reverse complement.
CTGACTTAGTATTCTCTTGGCCAAACGCTGAAATCGCAGTAATGGGTGCAGCAGGGGCAGCAAATATTATCTTTGCACGTGAAATTGCGAAGTCTGAAGATCCAGAAGCAACTCGTGCAGCAAAAATTGAAGAGTACAAAGAGAAATTCGCAAATCCTTATGTTGCGGCATCTCGTGGTATGGTAGACGATGTTATTGATCCTCGTGATACGCGTATCAAACTTATTCAAGCTCTAGATATGTTGTCAAACAAGCACGAAACACGTCCAGAGAAAAAACACGGAAACATTCCACTATAAGTTGGACAAACCCAGTAGCCAGTTGGCTGCTGGGTTTTTTAAATGGAACGACTAAAAAATATATTCAAAAAATGACAGATAATTGAAACATTATGGCGACTCACCCGTACAAATAGGTAAGGGAGTTGAGATGAATGGAGTGGCAACAATTACAGTCTGAGCAGGAAAAACTTCATGCCCAGCTAAGAAATGTTAATAGATTAAGTGAAAAAAAGCTTTTAATTGAAGGACAAATCGAGCATGCAAGGCAAGAAATTTCCAAACATTCTATAGAACTCAATCAAATTCGAATCAAACTTGATAAGCTCGAAGGTTTTTCATTTATGAATATGATTCGAACTTGGACAGGGCAACAAGATGAGCTAAGAGCGGAGAAAGTCGATAAAGCAGCAATTTTGGAATTGAAAAGCAATGAAGCCAAAAAAATGCTACATGATTTAACAATCGACCTGGAGCAAGTGAATCACATGCTCAACCAATCGAATGAAAAACCATTGCAACAAGCGCTAAGTCGTTTGCAAGAAAAAAAGCAAAGCTATCTTCAACTACACGAGCCTGAATATGCGCACAAATTGGAACAGCTTGCGAATGAAGAAGTGATGACGAAGCAGCTAATTCTTGAGATAACGGAAGCAGAAGAGGCGGGGGATATTGCGCTAACTAAATTAGGTCAGGCAGCAGCGTCACTGCATTCAGCGGGTGGATTTTCTACATGGGATACGTTTTTTGGAGGTGGCATTATTGCCACGCATTTAAAGCATGATGCGCTTGATAAAACCGAAAGCTATCTTCACAATGCTCAAATTGCCTTGCAACGTTTTCATAATGAATTGCTTGATGTCCAAGATTTGTCTACCCAGTCATTACATGTGGAGGCAGATGGTTTTGTAAAATTTGCGGATTATTTCTTTGATGATATTTTTTCTGCTTGGTCAGTCCATTCAAAAATATCAACAGCAAGAGAGCAAGTATCCCGTGTACAAGATGACGTACATAATACGATTAGACGTTTACAGGAAAAACATCATAAAGCAGTAGCTCATTTAGAAGAATTACAGAAAGAAAAAAAGGCGATTTTACAAATTTAACAGCGAAACCGAGTCAAAAGCGAAAAAGTGTTAGATTGCTTGTGAGCAATCTAACACTTTTTTGCTATAAACGCTAGGGCGCTTGCTAAAGGGTTACCAACGATTCATGGATTTCTACGGAATGAAAAGACAAAATAAAGAAGTTACTACTAGCGTATTATTCCAACTCTTCAGTCATTGTGCTAAACTAATACTTATATTATGACGTGGAAAACACGTAAATCAAGGGAGTCTTACAACATGACAAGTCGTTTAGTAGAAGAGTTTTTTGAGCTCGTACAAATCGATTCAGAAACAAAACATGAACAACTAATTGCGCCGGTATTAATCGACAAATTAATAGCACTTGGTTTTACAGTAGTGCAAGATGATGCACATACTCGAAATGGTCATGGAGCTGGCAATATTATTGCGACATTAAAAGGTTCATTAGACATTGAGCCAATCTATTTTACTTCTCATATGGATACAGTTGTACCAGGAAAGGGCATTAAACCGTCTCTACGTGAAGATGGTTATATCGTTTCTGATGGCACAACGATTTTAGGCGCAGACGATAAAGCGGGTCTAGCAGCGATGTTTGAAATGGTAAAACGCTTAAAAGAACAGCAAATCGAACATGGTGATATCGAGTTCATCATTACAGCAGGAGAAGAAAGCGGACTTGTGGGGGCGAAAGAATTGGACCCTTCAATTATTCGTGCAAAATACGGCTTTGCAGTAGATAGTGATGGCAAAGTAGGTGGAATCGTGACAGCAGCACCATTCCAAGCGAAAATTTTTGCCAAAATCATCGGCAAAACAGCGCATGCAGGCGTTGCTCCTGAAAAAGGTGTGTCAGCGATTACAGTTGCGTCAAAATGTATTGCACAAATGAAGCTTGGGCGTTTGGACGAAGAAACAACAGCTAATATTGGTCGCTTTGAAGGCGGTCAAGCAACGAATATAGTGTGCGATGAAGTAACGATTTTAGCAGAAGCACGCTCTATTGATAAGACAAAACTTGATGCCCAAACTCAACATATGCAAGATACGTTCGAACAAGTTGCCGCTGCAATGGGTGCACGTGCAGAGATAGAAGTGAAACTAATGTATCCTGGTTTCCGTGTTACAGAGTCAGACAAAGTCGTTCAAGTAGCAATGGCAGCAGCCCGCAACATTGACCGCACGCCACAACTAGGTATATCTGGAGGCGGATCAGATGCCAATATTATTGCAGGCTTTGGTATCCCTACTGTGAACTTGTCAGTAGGCTATGAAGATATTCATACAACAAATGAAAAGATTCCTGTAGAAGAATTAGAAAAACTAGCAGATTTACTTGTGGAAATTGTGAAAGAGTCAGCTAAACACGAGCGCTAAAAAGAAGGAAGTGACCTAATGGAAAGTGTAAAGGCAGTAGTTTTCGCTTGTGGTACAGAAGAATATGCAGTACCGGTGGAGCAAGCAATCTCAATTGAAAAATTAGAGCAAATAACGCCCATTCCACATTTACCAAATTATTTATTAGGTTTTACAAGAAATCGAGGAGAGCTAATTCCTGTATTGGATTTTGAACGTATTCTCTATAATCGTTCATCAAATGCGGCTACAGCACGTATTATTGTCCTCAATACGGATGTCGTGAACTATGGCTTGCTCGTAACAGAGGCACGTGAAATTCTTGATTTAGATGAGTCCATTTTAAAGCAAATGGGGCTTGTTAATTATTCCAAAACACGTTACTTTACGGCAGTGGCCAATTTAGAAAACCGTATGATTACGTATGTAGACCCTAAAATTCTTGTAAATTCTTTAGATGGCATTCGAGAAATTATCAATTATTTGCACAAAATGCTGGAAAATGAAAAAGAAAACGTAGAAGCATAAGTTTTGATAAACAAAAGGAATAACATGAAAACCCCCTCCAATGTTGGAGGGGGTTTTCATTTGGATTAAGAAAGTCGACCGCTATAGTCTTCAAACTTAAATTCACGAATGACTTTAATACCTTCTTCATCGTTATATGAAACGATTGATGGTAGGTTGACACCGTTAAACATATGGTTTTTAACCATCGAGTAGTGGGCCATATCTGTAAAGACAAGACGATCGCCTGGTTTTAAAGGTTCTTCAAATGAGTAATCACCGATAACATCACCTGCAAGGCATGTAAGTCCACCAAGGCGATATGTGTATGCTAGCTCATTTGCTTGACCTGACCCGATAATCATCGGACGGTAAGGCATTTCAAGTACGTCTGGCATATGACAAGTTGCCGATGTATCTAAAATAGCTAAGTCCATGCCGTTTTTCTGAATATCAAGAACCGTTGCAACTAAGTAGCCTGTATTCAGTGCTACTGCTTCACCAGGCTCTAAATACACAAGGAGATTGTACTTATCTTGAATATAATTAATGATATTCACTAGTTTTTCTACATCATAATCTTCACGTGTGATATGGTGACCACCGCCAAAGTTTAGCCATTTCATTTGGTGTAAAACATCACCAAATTTTTCTTCGACTTTTTCAATTATACGCTCTAATGTATCAGAGTTTTGCTCACACATTGCGTGGAAGTGTAAGCCATCAATACCGTCAAGCTGAGATTTGTCGAAGTTAGCTAATGTTGTACCAAGACGAGAGTTCGTATAGCAAGGATCATATAGTGCTGTTTCAATTTCAGAGTACTCAGGATTAACACGAATACCACATTCAATTGTTTTGCCAGCAGCTTTTACTTTATCCTTGTACTGTGCCCATTGGTTGAAAGAGTTAAAGACGATGTGATCAACATAGCCAAGAAGCTCGTCCATTTCATGCTCTACATAAGCAGGAGCATAAACATGAACTTCTTTGCCCATTTTTTCATAGCCAAGACGGGCTTCAAAAAGTGAGCTTGATGTAATCCCAGCTAAGTATTCACCAACTAAAGGGAATGTTGAATGCATAGAAAACCCTTTTAGAGCAAGTAAAATACGGCAGCCCGTACGATCTTGTATCGACTTTAAAAGCTCAAGATTTTTTGTTAATAGTCGTTCATCCACTACATAAGAAGGTGATGGAACTTTTGTGAAATCAATTGGTTTCATCGGCTACTTTCCTTCGCTTCGATCTCTAAGTCAAGTAATTCTGGGTTATGGCTTTCTTGCCATGGTAGACCCCATTTGTTTAATGCATCCATAAATGGATCTGGATCGAATTCTTCTACGTTCCAGACACCTGGTTTTTGCCATTGACCGTTCATAACAAGCATTGCACCGATCATTGCTGGTACGCCAGTTGTGTAAGAAATCGCTTGAGAACCAACTTCGTTATAGCACGCTTCGTGGTCACATACGTTATACACGTAGTACGTTTTTTCCTTGCCATCTTTTAAACCACGGATAATACAGCCGATATTTGTTTTACCTTTTGTACGTGGTCCTAATGATGCTGGATCTGGTAATACGGCTTTCAAGAAGTGGATTGGCTGAATCATTTGCCCTTCGAATTCGATTGGTTCAATTGAAGTCATGCCTACATTCTCTAATACTTTTAAGTGTGTTAAGTATTTTTCAGAGAATGTCATCCAGAATCGAATTTGCTTTAGACCTTTAATGTTTTTAGCAATTGATTCTAATTCTTCATGGTATAACAGGTAAATATCTTTTGGCCCGATTTCTGGTAAGTTATACACTTCTTTTTTCTCAAGTGGTGCTGTTTCAATCCACTCGCCTTCTTTCCAGTAACGACCATTCGCTGTAATTTCGCGAATATTGATTTCTGGATTGAAGTTTGTTGCGAAATGATAACCGTGGTCACCAGCATTGGCATCTACGATATCGATATAGTGGATTTCGTCGAATTCATGTTTTTGAGCATGTGCTGTGAAAACGCCTGTTACACCAGGGTCAAAACCACTACCAAGTAATGCCGTTAAGCCAGCTTTTTCAAACTTCTCTTTATAAGCCCATTGCCATTTATATTCAAATTTTGCCGTTTCAGGTGGCTCGTAGTTTGCAGTATCCACATAGTGCACACCTGTCGCTAAGCAAGCATCCATAATCGTTAAGTCCTGATAAGGTAACGCTACGTTAATGACAACATCTGGTCCGAAACTTTTAATAAGTTCGATTAATTCATCTGTATTGTCAGCGTCTACCTGTGCAGTATGAATCTTTGTTTTTCCGCCGTCTAGTTTTTCTTTTAGAGCGTCACATTTTGAAACAGTTCTACTTGCGATACAAATTTCCTCAAATACGTCCGAATTTTGAACACACTTGTGTACCACAACACTGGCTACTCCGCCAGCTCCTATAATCAATGCTTTACCCAATTGTCTACCCCCAAGTTCATATAAAGTATTGTCAAACAAGCTGATTATACAGAAAATTGATTTACTACTCAATCATTGTTTTTAAATTTCTACAAAAAATTTTTTATTTCAACATTTATTAGCCGTAATTAGTGGGGGATACCCTGATAGCTGAGCACCTAACGCGTAAAAATCCACTGCGTATTCGGGCCTGCACGACATAGGTTACAAAAACGCTCATAGTTGAGTTATTGGGTTATGCTTTAGCGTAGATAGCAGAAGTCTCCATGGATTTTTACTTGGTAGTCATGCACCTTAAATTGTTTAAAAATTGTTTGAGTGACTGGCACTCAAAGGTGGGGTTCTGCATCGCCCCATAAATAAAAAATAATGATTAACAGCGTACTTAATAATCCCATCACGAGGCCATAGGTGCTGAAGGCCACTTGCACTTGACTTTGCACAGCATAAATAAAAATGGCTCCAAGTGTTAATAAATTGCCCATAATAAGTAATAACAGATGAAAACGTTTATTCATAGCAAGCCCCTCCTAAAATAAAATTTACTTGCCCCAAAGATGAAAATATTTTACTTCAATTATCTCATAATTCAGAAAAAATATCCAAATTATAACTATTATTATGTGAAAAAGTTTGAAAGATGGAGGGATTTATCTAAATTTCGTATGGGAATAATGGTTATTTTTCTATGAATGATGAATGGTGCTTTTGGAAGCTGACGTTGCAATGCGCTTGAAACCGATTATTCTTCATGGTGTTGCAAGTAGGCTGACATTATTTATATTAAAAAAACAGCATAAGAATGCATTGGTTTTATGATTATTGCTGTTTTTCGCTCTAAAGATGGTAAACTACCAATAAGAAAGCTCTTTGGTGAAGGTGAGGATTTTATCGTGATCAATCAATTTAATGAACAAGTACAACAAATAAATGAATTATTTGTCAGTGGACAAGTGAAAGAAAGCTATAGCTTGGCGAAGGCATTATTAAAGAACGAATCATTTGAAGCAGATGATTCTTTTCCTATTATTCAACAGCATGTGGCACTTTTAGAGGCTAATGGCTATGCTACTATGCCAGTCCACACTGCAGATAATATAAAGCAAAGTGTCGAACGTGCGGATGGATCGTATCCAGAGCGTGATGTCCTTAGTGCCTATATTGGCAGTCAGGACGATGAGCAATTTGGTCGAGTGGTAGATGAATTATTAGCAGGGTCTATCGAAGCGCAAGCAAATGCTTACTATACAATGGCTGAATATTTTGTACTCGCAAAAGAGCCTGATAAAGCAATGGTACAATATGCGGAAGCGATTAAATTACAACCGAATATAGCACTGTATTGGGGAGCATTTGCGCAATTTATTAATCATATGGAAGCGAGCCCGTATTTGGCACTTCGTCTCATTGAAGAGGCGATTCAGCTAGATGGCATGAATGCTCGTTGGTATTATATTCAAGGGAATATCTTTTTCCAGTTAGTTGCAGCTACCAAAAATTTAAGTTACTTACCGGCACTAGAGGAAGCTTGGTCGAAAGCCAAAAAACGCTGCTCTGCTAAGCAAGTGGCGTTAAAGGTGGACATCGCTAAGTCAGAGGATTTACTAACACAGTGGAAGAAACAAATGCTATAAGGACGAGCTTTTTAATTATAGTATTCCACGTGCGTTTATGCAGGCTTTACTTGTATATTTATGAATTGTTTGAGTGACTGGCACTTAGTAAATATGCTTAACGACGGGCGTTTCAGTAGATATTTAATTGTATATTTATAAATTTTTTGAGTGGCAGGCACTACATTTCTGTATTTTTATGCTAGAATAGGATTATAAACGGACGTAAGAAGCTTATTTTATTGCATGAAAGAAGTGTTTGTTTGAGTTTATATGTTGCGTATGTATTAGTAGGGCTTGCTATAGCAATGCCTGTAGGTGCCATCACGGTCGAAATGACCAAGCAGGGGCTAAAAAATGGCTTTATGCATGGCTGGGCAGTAGGGCTTGGCGGTATGACGGTTGATGTAGTATTAGTTTTTGCTCTGTATATGGGGCTTGCTTCTATATTAGCTATGCCGCTAATTCAGCTGCCTATGTGGATTATTGGCGCCGGCTTCTTGTTTTTACTTGGGTTAGATTCTATCAAAAATGCCGATCAAGACATTACGCTAGCGGGTGAAAAGGTAACAAAATCGTTTTTCACATCGTATCGCAACGGGCTTCTGGTAGCCATTTCGCCAGGAAACCTTGTTTTTTGGGTAAATGTATTCGGTGTAGTTCTAGCAAAATCGTATGACAAAGGAGAGTCAGCAAGTTTCCTAGTAATAGCTGCTGGTATACTTAGCGGTATTTTACTGCACGACATAGGTTTGATGACCATTGTTTCGGTTACACGTAAGGCGATGAGTCGAAAAATGATTAAAACCCTGACAATGATATCAGGCGTGTTATTAATTGGTTTCGCAGGTTACTTTATTTATGAATTTATTCAAGGAATTAAAATGTACAGATAATCGACAAAAGGCATTGAGAAGTAGATTCTCAATGCCTTTTTAGGTTGTCATCATCGTTATGCTGGAATTGTGCGATGTTCCTCAATGCAAGCGATTATTTCTTCCGCTACTTGATGTGCCAAAGCCAGTTCAGAAGTAAAGCCTACACAAGAACAATTCATCTCACCTAAAATATAGCAATCTTCGCCTGCCTCATTTGTATCTAGCATAAAATCGGCTGTCCAAATAAGTGGTAAATCATAATTACCTAATAAGTTGGTAACGAGTGGTAACTGTGTTAAGAAATTTTGTACAAGTTGTTCCCAATCCTCTGGTTTATCGTAGCGATATTGCGCACCAGAGAAAAGTGTAGCACTAAAGGCATCTTCAGTATCGGCTGGTTTTTTATGTACCACGTGAACTGGTTTGTCACGCAACATAAATAAGCGGATTTCGCCTTCAGTAATACGAGGAAGGAAACGCATATCAATTAACATTCCATTTGTGCCAGTAATGTACTGCTCACAAAACGTCATAAATGCACCTAGCTCCCAATACTCTACATGATTATCTTTTGCTTCAGTACATTTAATTTTGGCATCAAGAGGTACTTCTGTTATGCCAGCAGCAAGGGGCTCGACTAATTTTACTCGCCAAATACCTTCGCCAGTTGAACCTCGATTTTGTTTTAAGACACGTTCCGTCAGTGCAAGGGAAGTAGGGAATTGTGCTTTAAATGCCTCAATCGTGTAATAAGCAAATGTATCATCTGGTACTAAATTAGTAGACACTAATTTCGATAATACATCTTTCGAACCGTAGCCAATCATTGCATCCGGATGAGGCATGCCAATCACACCTGCTGCACATAACTCTCGTAGCATTTCGAAATATTCTTCCTCATGTTCTAAATTACCAGGATTAATGCGAGATACATAGGAAACGCCATTTTCTTTTACGTAGTCAAAAATTTCGTCCTTTTTTGTTACCTCAAAAAATATTACTTCCGCATCTTGTCCACGTTGTTTAAGTGCATTGACCATCGGCATTGTATCAAGTCTGTAGCCGTCAGGTCCCTTGTCAGTGCCGCCTTGTACTTCGAAGAAAATAACTTTTTTATTCATATATAGCCTCCTTAACTTCTTGATATTTTTTAGTATACTGGACAAACAAGGAGAAAAGATATACGAAATATGTAAATTTTATATATAATTTCATGGTGAAAATGTTCTCGTATAGTAGTTTACGACTAATTATTTTTTGAATAATCAAATTTCAGAGTTATTTACTATTAAACTGGGTTTAAATTACAATTATAAGTTTTTCTTCTGAAACACTGTAAGATATAAAATCATGCATAGAATCAGTAATGTGCCAATCATTTGGAAGCCCCCAAATGGAATTTGCAGCCAAAGAACACTTGTGATGACGGCCATTAAAGGTTCCAAACTACCAAGTAAGCTTGTTTCTTTTGGGGATAGGTAATGCAAACTGGCAATATAAAACCAAAATGCAAGCATCGTACCAAAAATAATGATAAAGAAAAAATAAGCAGTAGTCGCAAATGTCCAGGTCGATAGCTCAATGTGCCATGGTTGATAGAATATGCTCATGGTGACACCCCCAATGAGCATCGCCCAACCGACAACAAGTAAAGAATGGAATTGTTGTAAAAGCGGTACGGCATACAATGTATAAAAAGCGACAGCCAGACCGGATAACACCCCCCAAAATACACTCATAAATGGGACAGAAAGCGTGGAAAATGAACCGTTTGTCAGCAATAAAGTCGTACCGATTAGTGTAAGTGATACAGCAATGCCATCTTGTTTGGTGAGTTTACTGTATTTTTTAATAATATAGTAACTGATAATGAAAAGTGGCGCTAAATACTGTAATAAAGTCGCTACAGCAGAATTACCGATTGCAATGGACATCATATATGTATATTGCACAGCAAGCATACCAAGTAGACTAAAGAGAATTTGTCTGAATGCATCTTGCTTTGTTCGCCACATAACAAAAATGGATTGGTGACGATGTGTTATTTTGTAAATGGCAATTAACAAGATACCAGCAACAAGCAATCTGCTCGATACGAGCCAACCAACTTCAATATGTTCTTGCTGGAATAGTTTTTGCGCAACTGTTCCGCCAATTCCCCAAAAGCTTGCACCAAGAATGACAAGCATAAAACCAAAAGCACGGTTTTTTTTATGTTGTTGATTCATTTTCTAACATCTCCTAAACTATCAATATAAAAAAATAATATATAATTTTCATTGTAAAAAATATCGTATTAACGGTTTAAACTATCAATATATTGAGGTGTTTGCATTGACATTGACGCATATTAAAGTAGCGAAGGATTTACAAGAATTAACGATACATGGTTCGAATGCATTTCCAATTGCTTTATACGAAACGACATTACAAGTAGATCGGTTGGATTTTTTGCCATTACATTGGCATAAAGAAATACAGTTCGTCTATGTCAAAAGTGGACGTGTCAACTATCGTGTAGGTGCGGACATCATACTGCTTGAGGCGGGAGAAGGGCTATTTGTCAATGCAGCATGTTTACATGAAGCAAAACCAAATGAGGTGGACCAGTCGTTGCTGTTTTGTATAAATGTTGATCCGAAATTTTTAGGCGGTCATGAAGGCAGTGTGTTGACATCTAAATATGTGCAACCATATATAGCCAATAATAGACTACCATTTGTTAAGCTTTCTGGTGAGCTAGCACAAGCTGTAGAACGTGTTGCCCAATTATTAAAAGAACGAAATGCCTTTTTTGAATTTCAGGTATGGAGGGGATTATTATCGATTTGGGAGGCTATTTTAATGCAATCGAAGCTTACTGAGGAAACGATACATGCTTCTATAATCGTGCAACATGAGCGTGCAAAAGAAATGCTTGACTACATTCATCGTCATTATCAAGAAAAAATAACCCTGGAAAAATTAGCTGCACATGTGTTTATCAGCAAGGCAGAATGCAGTCGTTTTTTTAAAAAAGTAGTCGGTATGACACCATTTACCTATCTATCCCATTACCGTTTAAGGAAAAGTATGGAATTGTTGCGCGATCGTGACAAACCCATCACCTTTATTGCATCAGACACAGGCTTTAGTACAGTTAGTTACTATATTGAGCGTTTTAAAGCATATACGGGTTATTCACCACATGCGTATCGCAAAAAATTTTTAGTTGAACAGCGCAATACGTAGTGTTCGGAGAAAAGTGAATATTTCATGACATGCTCATACATTAAAAACTTTGCTTTCCTTGTAAATTGTTTACAAATGATGCACTCTATTTTAAAATAAACTTAATATTAAAGTTAACTTAACTATTAACCTAACTTAAAGGATGATTTTGATGGACCAACATGATGACGCATTATATACACTCGTACAGGAAATTAACGATGCGATTTACTCGATGGATAGCCATTTTATAAAAGTCCATCAGCATTTAGTAACAGATGATTTGTCTACAAAGCAAATAATACTTATGGATTTTATCCATAAAAATAAAAGTGTAACCATTGGACAAATTGCTCACTATTTGAATATTACTTCAAGTGCTGTTGGTCAACTCGTAAGTAAACTTGAAGATCAACGATATGTAATCCGACAAATTAACCCCAAAAATCGCCGTGAAATTTTTGTCCACTTAGATATAGCGGGTAATCAGTATTTCGAGCGGGAAGAAGAAATTAAGCGCTATATTATTGCCAAGTATTACTCGAAACTTGAACGATCAGAATTAGTCCAATTGAAGGAAATTATTCAAAAATTAAATAACATTGTTTTGAAAGAAGGCATGGTAGAGGAAATAAGAAAAGAGTGATGTCATTACGTGTAGCAGTCTAATAGTTAAAGGAGAGATTCGAAATGATGGTCTTAAAAAAGAAACAAAACATCTGGATGGCGTTTTTAGTCGTTGTATTAATTAGCAACTATTCGCTTTATAATACAGGATTAGGTATGTCCATTTTACCAGCAGAAACAGCGGGCGTTGTATTTGGCTCATTACTCGACTTTATCGTCGTAATACCAGTGCTATTTATGCTGTATAAACGAAAGTTTTCTATTAAGTATGCGATTGTTTTGGCCGCAACAGGTTGTATTGCAGCACGCTTCATTATTCCAATGGATCATTTGCAACCGTATGTGGCGGTGACATGGGCTGGATTTGCAATTGAAGGGGCACTTATCGTGACCGAACTATTATTTGTTACAACGTTAGTATATTACTTACCTAAAATGATAGCAGATGTGCGGGCAAGTTCTTTACCAGACATTTTTTCTTTTCCACAAGCAGTTGAAAAACATGCTCCAAAGTATCGGATTATACAGATGCTGTGTACAGATTTACTCGTTCTTTACTACGGATTCGCAAGTTGGAAGCGAAAAGAGCGGGCGGGATTAACGTTACATAAAAACTCTAGCTATATCGCCTTTCAGATAATGATGATTCATGCCATCGTGATAGAGACTATTGGTATCCACTGGTGGCTTCATGAGAAATCCATGCTATTATCCATCTTATTACTCATTATAAATATTTACTCTGTGTTATTTTTTATAGCTGACATGCAGGCAATTCGCTTAAATCCTATTTACGCAACCTCTGATTCATTATATTTATCTTTAGGTTTAATGAAGCGAGCGACCATTCGCTTCGATGCGATTGAAAAAGTGGAAGAAAACCCAGAACTGTTAAAAGAAAAATTATCGAAAGATACAATCGATTTTATTGCACGTGACTTTGGAGAAGCCTATCCTCACATGATATTGCAGATGAAAGAACCGGTGGAAGTAACGTTTATGTTAGGTCTGAAAAAGCGTTATAACAAAGTGGCAATCAAAGTCGATCAAGTACAGGAATTAAGAGACATATTACGCCAAGGTATGGAGAAAAATAAAGGGGAATGGTAAACAGCTAAAGAGGCTGGGACGTGGTGACTCCTGCACAGAACGCACACAGCGTAAGAAGCACGCATTCTGCGCTGAGCGGAAAGCACCGCCGAAGCGGACAATAACGGCGCAGCAAAAAAGTGTTAGATTGACTGCTATCAATCTAACACTTTTTCTCTTTTGTCCCAGCCTCTAGCTGTGTTTATAGCTAAGGAGATGGATTGGAAATTATAAGGTTAGTAATTGCTTTGTTATTAAATACATCTTTATGTATTGCACGATCAATACCTATCCAACCAATCCCTTTCCACATGTAAGGGGCAAGAGAACACGACTGTTATTTTTTGCCGGGGAAAATGACATAAGAAAGGCTAATGACGGCATCGATTATTAAAACAATCCCCCAAATTTTCATCACTTGTAGTAGGGAAGACGTATCGGTATGTTGACCAATAAATACAATCATCGCGTACAATAAACTAGTACTAATAATGTAGGCGAGAACATGTAAACCGAGCATTTTTACTTCATGGATTCCTTTCGCCAATCCTGTTAACCGCTGTTTTTCTATCTGGATTTTTAAAAACCATTGTTGAAACTTTTCATCTGCCCATGTAATCATTGTCTTCCCATAGGCAATCGAGACACCTATATAGATAGCGGCAATACCATGAGAAGCGGATGCTGGTGTACCAGCTTTTAAGTCCATAGCAGTTAGCAAGATTAATAGAAGGTCTATAACAGGTGTAAGGGCAAAAAAGAAAATGCTTAGTTTTGGCTTGTTAAAACGGTATCTACAAACCAAAGCTATTAATATGACAATCCAAAATGCTATTTCTGCAGCGATAATCCAAGCAATCATAAAAACCCTCCATTATTTTGATACGGTTGTATTAAATAAAATTACCATAAAGTTTTAAATAATACAAATGTATTAAAATAGTCTATACTTGAAGTATGCCAAAAATAGTGAATCATGAAGAAAGAAAAGCGAGTATCGCGAAAGCCACGTGGAATGTAATTGCTAGGGATGGACTTAGAGGTGCTACAGTACGTTCAATTGCAAAGGAGGCAAATTTATCATTAGGTGCTGTTCGTTACTATTTTAACACGCATGAGGAATTAATCGTATTTGCGATGGAGTTAGTAGAGCAGCAAGTAAATGAGCGTATTGCCCAGCATTTACAAAAGCCACTACCGATTAAGCAAATTATTGTAGCAGTACTTTTGGAGCTCGTGCCAATCTCTGAACAACATATTATTGAAATGCAAGTTTGGCTAGAATTTGTTTCTTATAAGGTGCGAAGTGGAGAAGCGTCAGAAGAAAATATATTGAGCGGTATTGAAAAGATATTTGCTTATTTACAACAACAAAATTTACTGCAAGATGGACTAGTACTACACGATGAAATTGTCCATTTACATGCATTTATTGATGGTCTTGCCCTGCATGTTTTAATGGGCTTAGTACCAATGGATAAAGTGCGACTTCAATGTTTAATTGAAAAAGAAATAGATAAAGTATTAAAACTATAAAACAAGTGGTTTGCCCATCTAGTGTTAATCTAGATGGGCAATTGCTTTTAGTATGTCTTCACTAACGGCATCCCAAAATTGACGTTGTACGGAATCGCTATACGTATAAAGGTGTTTCTTTTGCACATGCCTATAAATCTCCTCTATTGCTTCCTTGTGGAAAGATAGACGGTGATTCATTGTTTGACGTTCTTCCTCGATACACAATAACTTATAAATATCCGTCAGTCGTTCAAGCTTTGCACACTTCTGTTTCGTATCCTCATATTGAACTTGATGAAACCTTCCTATGGCCGTATGCATTGATATTTTTTCTCGATGTTCTGCTTGCAATGTTCGATATTCTTCTTGCCGAATAGCTACACGATACCAAAATTCATAACGCAACGGTAAATCTCTTATTTCGTAAGTAAGCAAAGTATTTAAAATACTGCTCATTTGTTCATATGTATCTAGCTTTTTATCTGTCTCCTTAAATAGTCCAAACATTTTGCCACCCCCTGTTTTGATTAATACTACAACCTATGATAAAAACCCTTTAATATTTCTTGGGAAATAATCCAACGTTGATAAAACGGGGTGAATATCCGATCAATCGAGTGAAATTTAGGATAGAATACCCTCGGAAAAAGCATTATCTGAATCATTTATGTAAAAATGCAAAAAAAGGCATTTACAAAAGGAAAAAGAATGTGTTAACTTAAAAACTATAGTTGGTTAACTAAAAGAGGGGGAGGTACAGTTGCAACACTTTTGGGTTGTTGGAACAGATACAGATGTTGGAAAAACATTTGTCACCACATTATTAATGCGTAATTTGCAAAAACAGGGCGTACGTGTAACGCCTTATAAACCAGTCCAAACTGGTGAAGTGTATGATGGTGAACAAGCCTATTACTTCGACACAGCGATGTATGAAAAATATTCCTTGCAATTGCTAGACAGAGAGAATTTAAATGGCTATTCATTTAAAGAGGCTGCATCGCCACATTTTGCGGCTCAACTGGAGGGGCAGCAAATTGACACACAGCAGTTATTAAAGCAAATGCAACTTTTACAGCAAACATGGGATGTTGTTATTTGTGAAGGAGCGGGTGGGCTCTTTGTGCCATTAGATGCATGTGGCGAAACGACATTGTTGGATGTCATTGTTGAAAGTAAACTACCCGTTGTCGTGGTTACACGAACAGCACTAGGAACAATTAACCATACGCTCTTAACGTTAGAGGCATTGACTACACGGAAAATTGAAGTGCTTGGTCTTGTATTTAACGGTGATATGGGGAGCAGGATGGAGCAAGACAATATTCAAACGATTTTACAGTATTATACATTGCCCTATATGACGATACCAAAGCTGGAAGAGCTGTCGGACATTAATGAGTATGCAATTACGGGCACATCATTGTTTGAAAGGCTGATTAGACGTGAAACAAGTATTAACTGAGCTACAAGAAAAAGATTTACAACATGTCTGGCATCCTTGCTCACAAATGAAAGATTATGAGGCTTTTCCACCAATCGTTATAAAAAAAGGCGAAGGTGTATGGCTGTATGATGAACAGAATCAACGCTATCTTGATGCGGTATCTTCATGGTGGGTCAATTTATTTGGACATGCCAATCCACGTATTAGCCAAGCATTAAGTGAACAAGCATTTACGTTGGAGCATACAATTTTTGCGAATTTTTCACATGAGCCAGCGATTAAACTCGCACAAAAATTAGTAGCTTTAACACCACAAAGTTTACAAAAAGTATTTTTTGCAGATAATGGTTCATCTGCTATAGAAGTCGCTTTAAAAATGAGTTTTCAATATCATATGCAAACGGGGAAAACGCAAAAAAAACGCTTTTTGGCATTAACGGATGCCTACCATGGTGAAACATTAGGTGCTTTATCCGTCGGTGGCGTAGATCTTTATAACGAAGTGTATCAACCACTGTTATTGGATACGGTACGAGCACAAGGCCCAGATTGTTTCCGTTGCCCATTCAAGCATCATCCGGATAGTTGCCATGCCCAATGTATTAGTTTTGTAGAGGATCAGTTGCGCATGCATCATAAGGAAATTACGGCGGTTATTATTGAGCCACTCATTCAAGCGGCAGCAGGGATGAAAATGTATCCAGCTATTTATTTGCGACGTTTACGTGAACTATGTACGCAATATGATGTGCATCTAATTGCAGACGAAATTGCTGTAGGTTTTGGGCGCACAGGTACACTTTTTGCCTGTGAGCAGGCTAATATCTCTCCGGATTTTATGTGTTTATCAAAAGGTTTAACAGGTGGGTATTTACCACTGTCTGTCGTAATGACGACGAATGAAGTATATCAGGCATTTTATGATGATTATGCCACGATGAAGGCGTTTTTACATTCACATAGTTACACAGGGAATACACTTGCCTGCCGTGTTGCTCTAGAGGTATTGGCGATATTTGAAGAGGAACAGTATATAGACGTTGTGCAAGACAAAGGTGAACGCATGCGAAAGCTAGCCTTGGAGGCTTTTAGTGATTTACCTTTTGTTGGTGAATATCGGCAAGTTGGGTTTGTCGGGGCGATTGAACTTGTGGCGAATCGCGATACCAAAGAGCCATTACCGAGTGAGGAGCGCATCGGCTATCAAATATACAAAAGAGCTTTAGCAAAAGGGTTACTGATTCGTCCACTTGGGAATGTTTTGTATTTCATGCCACCATACATTATAACGGACGATGAAATGCAATTTATGATTCAAACAACAAAAGATACAATTGTTCAATTTTTTGAAGAGCGGGAGGGATGAGGGCATGATGAAACAACAGTCAACGTTATCACTTGTGATGATTGCGATGTTTGCTGCATTAACAGCAGTTGGTGCCTTCATTAAAATTCCATTACCACTCGTGCCGTTTACATTACAAATTGTCTTTGTCTTTTTAGCGGGCTGCTTACTCGGTGGTCGCAATGGATTTCAAAGTCAGCTAGTTTACATAGGAATAGGTTTAGTTGGCTTGCCAGTTTTTACACAAGGTGGAGGCATTACATATGTATTGCAGCCGACTTTTGGTTACTTAATAGGATTTGCTCTTGCTGCATTAGTAATCGGCTATATGATTGATCGAGTAGAATCACCAACGAAAAAGCATTTCATTGTTGCCAATATTATAGGGCTTATCATTATTTATGCAGTCGCAGTACCTTATTTATATGTAGCATTAAATGTATGGTTAAACATGAAATCAAGTTGGTCTCATGTATTTTTAGTAGGCTTTGTCAATAGTATTGTTGCAGACTTTTGCTTAGCAATTGCTTCTGCCCTTTTAGCTGAACGTCTATACAAAGTATTCCGTTCCGCTAGAGCTATAAAACTTGTGCAAATTGAAAAGGAGAATGTTTAGTGAATTGGTTACAATTAGCAGATGAAGTGATTGCAGGCAAGGTAATTAGCGATGATGAGGCACTTGCCATTTTAAATAGTGATGATGATGATATTTTAAAGCTAATGGACGGCGCATTTGCCATTCGTAAGCACTATTACGGTAAAAAAGTAAAGTTAAATATGATTATGAATGCTAAAAGTGGCTATTGCCCAGAGGATTGTGGCTATTGCTCGCAGTCATCTAAATCGACCGCTCCTATTGAGAAATATCCGTTCATTACAAAAGAAGAAATATTAGCGGGGGCAAAGCGTGCGTTTGAAAATAAAATTGGTACGTATTGCATCGTCGCAAGCGGACGTGGGCCGACTCGTAAAGATGTCAATGTAGTGAGTGAAGCCGTTGAAGAAATTAAAGCAAAATATGGCTTAAAAGTTTGCGCTTGCTTAGGTTTACTAAAAGAAGAACAAGCACAACAATTAAAAGAAGCGGGTGTTGATCGCTACAATCATAACTTAAATACATCAGAGCGTCACCATTCCTATATTACGACGACGCACACATATGAGGATCGTGTTAATACCGTTGAGGTTGTAAAGAAACATGGTATTTCCCCATGTTCTGGAGCCATTATTGGGATGAAAGAAACGAAAATGGATGTCGTGGAAATTGCACGCGCATTGCATCAGTTGGACGCGGATTCAATTCCAGTTAACTTCTTACATGCAATTGATGGAACGAAACTTGAAGGAACACAGGACTTAAATCCTCGCTATTGCTTAAAAGTATTAGCGTTATTCCGCTACATGAATCCTTCGAAGGAAATTAGAATTTCCGGTGGTCGCGAAGTCAATTTAGGATTCCTTCAGCCATTTGGACTGTATGCAGCAAATAGTATTTTTGTTGGGGATTACTTAACTACTGAAGGACAAGAAGCCAATAGCGATTATCGTATGCTTGAAGATTTGGGCTTTGAAATCGAGCTGACACAAAAGCAAGAAGAAGCATTTTGTTCTTAATTCAACCAATCATTATGAAATAAAATCTACTACTACACAATATGATTACCTCAAAACCGTGTGAGCGTCGTGGAAAAGGCGCACAGACGGTTTTTTGGTCGATAAAAGAGAAGGAGAAAGGTAAATAAATGGTTCCGATAATATACCTATAAAATGATGGTTTTCACAAAATGTTCAATGAAAGCGTTTTGAAATTGAACAGTTTGTGAAGGGCTTCACATAAAGCTTTATTTTTTTAAAAAAGAGCGTAAAATGAAAATTAGCAAGAGTTGTTATAAGACAGTTTGTTCTTTGTATCACATGTTAGGTGATTGTTATATTACAAAAATAATAGGTAAGGGAGAGGTTAAGATGTGGGTTATTACAGTTTTTGAGAAAAAAAATGTGCGTATTTTTGAATATACAAACAAAAATGAGGCAACAGCCGCATTAGCAAAATTTAAGAAAAATGCCGTATTAACATATACAAAATAATACTTGGTCGATTTAAATCTAAAAATAACCCCTCATTGTACAATATAACGTACAATGAGGGGTTTTGTTAATGAAAAAGTATGGAGAAAGCACTGTAAACTAATAAAATTGCCATGAAAATATTGAATGGTTGTTGATACTGTAAAAGTACTTTTCGAAAGGTAGAGCCAAATAGAGCCCAGCTAAATGTACTTATAATCCCGACAAACCCTAAAAATAATGCAAATAAAATGTAACTCATATAGGAAGTGTAATACGGCAAAATATAGGTCGCAACGACCGTAATGCCAAACAAAATTCCTTTTGGATTGACGAACTGTAGAAAGGCTCCAAGTAGTAAAAGGTTTCGTTTATGCTCCTCTAGATGGTTAGGATTCGAATCTACGTGGTCTTTGGTTGTCGCAATTTTAAAAGCTAAATACAACATATAGCCTACACCTAAAATCGTTAGTGGAAATGTAATAATGGGCATAATTTGACTAACAGCAAAATTAAAAAAACTACTTAAAGCGGTTATTGTAAAGAAGCCAATGCCCACACCGAGACAAAACTGCATCGTTTTTTTTAATCCATATTGGTTGGCATAGGCCATTGCCATAATGTTGTTCGGCCCGGGTGTAAAGCTTGTAATGATAACGAATACTAAAAAGGATATGTAAGGCATTTTAGACCTCCTTGTTATTTGTACGTTATATAGTTCGAAATAAACTATATAACGCCCTGTTTTTTATTATACATAAAGGTCGTTATATTGTACAATTTTTTAAGGGGTGCTTGTATTGGAGGAAATTCATTTAATTTTTGCAAGGAATTTAAAAGCTATTCGCGAAAAAGAGAAACTTAGTTTAGAAAAAGTGTCTCAGCTATGTGGCGTTAGTAAAACGATGATTGGACAAATTGAAAGAGGCGAGTCTAGTCCGACGCTTACAACTATCTGGAAAATTGCAACTGGTTTAAAGGTATCCTTTACAACTCTTATCCATCAGCCGCAGTCGGAAACAGAAGTCGTGCTGAAAAAGGATATACCAGTATTGTCAGAAGATAATGGAAAATATAGAGTGTATCCAAATTTTCCATTTCAAGAAGATAGTCGTTTTGAAATCTATACAATAGAGATTGATCAAGGTGGTCACTTAAGCGCTGAGGGTCATAAAGAAGGCACAGAGGAATTTATTACTGTTTTTGCAGGGGAACTAATGATTTGTGTCAATGACTGTACCTACACTTTAAAAAGTGGTGATTCCATTCGATTTAAAGCTGACAGACCGCATGACTATCGTAATGCAGGTGATACATTAACGAAGCTAGGCATGACCATCTATTATCCGAATGAAAGATAAAAATCGGATGTGCGCTTATGGATAGCGCTCATCCGATTTTTTTTTATTGCATTATAAAATGCTGCCTAAACGTTTAATGCCTTCACGAATAATGTCAGGTGTTGCATTTGTATAGTTCAGACGCATCGTGTTTACACCTGTTTTTGACGTATAGAAGGGATCGCCAGGAACGAAAGCGACCTTTTGTTCCATTGCTTTATTAAAGACGTCCAATGCTGCGACACCGTTATTCATTGTCGCCCAAATAAACATCCCACCTTCTGGACGAGTGTATTCAACATGTGCAGGGAAGAATTCCTGCATCGCATCTAGCATTGCATCAGATTGATTTTTATATAAAGCAATGATTTTTTTTACGTGTTCTGTATAATCATTATTTGCTAAGTAATCATAAATCACATATTGTGAGAAAATGTTTGTGTGTAGGTCAGTTGCTTGCTTTGCTGTTTCAATATGTTTCATTAACACTTTGTTTTTCGTAATAATAAAGCCAAGGCGCATACCTGGTGTAACTGTTTTAGAGAAAGAACCTAGTAAAATACTATTTTCGAGTTTTCCGGCACCGATATAAGGAAGTGGTTCACCTTGGAAGCGTAGTTCTCCATATGGATCATCTTCAATTAATGATACGTCGTATTTAGCAATAATGTCATATATTTGTTGACGTTTTTCCTTTGAATACGTAAGACCGGTTGGATTTTGGAAGTTAGGTACTGTATAGATGAATTTTACGTTTGGCTGCTGTAACGCATTCTCTAATTCTTCTAAATTAAGGCCATCGTTTTCAAGGGTTACACCATAGAAATTAGGCTCACTTAATGTGAAGGCTTGAATCGCGCCTAAATAGCCTGGTTCCTCAATGACAATGCCATCCCCTTTATTAATAAGTACTTTACCAATCAGTTCAAGCGCTTGCTGTGAACCAGTTGTAATCAATATATCATCTGCACTAATATCTAACCCATGAACACGTTTGTACTTAGCTGCGATGTATTCACGTAAAGGTGCATAGCCTTGTGTAGATGAATATTGGAATAATCGACTGCCATTTTCACGAATCGCATGGTCAACAGATGCTTTTAATGCATCGATTGGGAAAGAGATGGGGTTTGGTAGCCCACCTGCAAAGGAAATGACATCCTCGGCATCCGTTACTTTTAAAATATTACGGATGAATGAAGATGGTGTGTTTAAGATTCTTTCAGAATATTGCATAATTTTATCGGTCCCTTTTTCTGATTTTTTAAAAATTATAGCATTGTAATCATTTGCATACAATATTATGATTGTATGCAAGACAATTATATATTGTATGCAAAGCCAAAAGAAAGGGGTTAAAACATGCCGTTTAACTCATTTGATGAATACCCAATGAGCTGGAAGCCCAATATAAGCAATATTTCTGCGCCAATCTATATCGCAATTGCAGAGCAGTTAGAGCAGGATATTAAGGAAGGCGTTTTATTGCCAGGGACTAAGTTGCCACCACAACGAGAACTGGCTGATTTTTTAGATGTCAATTTAAGTACAATTACACGAGCGTTTAAGCTGTGCGGACAAAAGGGACTAATTTATGCCTCCATTGGGAGTGGTACATTTGTTTCTTCTGATGCAGCAGCAAATAAAATTTTATTACCGACAAGTAATGCTGGTCATTTAATCGAGTTAGGTTCGGTCTTACCAGATGCGTATGCAAATGAAGAAATAACACGTTATATGAAGAAAATGCTGAATGATTCTAATGTTAGCAAGTTATTTCAATATGGTCGACCAGAAGGGAATGCATGGCAAACTGAAGCAGCAGCAAAACTTTTAGAAAAGGTTGGATTTCAAACGGATCAACCAATATTGCTTGGTGCAGGAGGTCAAAATGCAATTGTCGGCACATTAGCCGCTTTATTTCATCCAGGAGATCGTATTGGAACAGATCCTATTACATATGCAGGAATCAAAACGGCGGCCAATATGCTTGGTATTCAACTAGTTGCCATTCAGCAAAAAAATGGAGAGATGACAAAAGAAGGACTATTGTATGCTTGTAAAAATGAACATATTAAAGGTCTTTATGTGATTCCAGATTTTCATAACCCTACAACCCATACAATGTCTTTGGAAACAAGAAAAATGATAGCAGAAGTGGCAAGGCAAAAAGGATTGATCGTGATAGAGGACGCCATTTATAGCTTTTTGAAGGAGCAACCACTAGCGCCAATCGCCTTTTATGCACCGGAAAAGGTAGTGTATATTGCCAGCGTGTCCAAAACGATATCACCTGGTTTAAGGTTATCCTTTATTGTGACGCCTAGTGCATTAAGAAAGAAAATTATTGAAACACTATATAATATCAATATTTCGGTATCACCTGTTATGGTGGAGCTTACAGCAAGACTAATTCAAGATGGTGTTGCGCAAACGATATTAGAGAAACATCGCTTATATGCTAAACAACAAAATGCGCTTGTGAATCAGTATTTAGGTGAATACAATATTTTAGGTGATGCTGAATGCATGTTTAGATGGCTTCTATTACCGAAAAAATTTACAGGTGTGCAGTTTGAATTACTTGCTTCGAAAGCCGGCGTCCAAGTCTATGCAGCAGAACGTTTTGCAGTAGGTAATGCCAAACCAGTAAATGCTGTACGGTTGGCAATTACGGCACCAGAAAATAGCACACAGCTTGAGCAAGCTTTAACGGTGTTAAAGGAATTGCTTGAAAGTGATGGTGACTACGCGTTTGTAGATTAACAGTGAATGAGTGGAAGGGAGAAGTGTTAGATTGCATGCAATCTAACACTTTTTTATTGTTGAGCGTAACAGCGCGGTTTCCAAAAGTTTACCCGCGAATCAGGGGCATTTACCCGCGGTTTTTCACAGTTTACCCGCGAATTGGAGACTTTTACCCGCGCTTCCCAAAGGTTTACCCGCGAATCATAAACTTTTACCCGCGATTCAAATATTCTGTAAATTTTCACAAAAACAAATTGCATTTTAAATCAGTTTAGTGCATATTTATAACATATTAATTTTTTTTAGAAAAAGGAGAAATCTATGAAAATATATAATGCTACAACAGCTGATGTTACACCTGTCTATGAACTAATCAAAATTTACGCAGATAAAGAGATTGTATTACCTCGTTCCTTATTATCAATTTATCAACAGTTACAGTGTTTGTATGTTGTTAAGGACAATTCTAAGGTTGTTGGGGTAGCAGGGCTACATGTCTTAGGGCAAGATTTAGCAGAGGTTCGTTCCTTAGTCGTAGATCCAGATTACCAACAAAAAGGAATCGGTCGAATGTTAGTGGAACATATCATTCAGGAGAGTCCCAAATTAGGAGTGGAAAGATTAATATCCTTAACATATCAAGTAAAGTTTTTTTCAAAACTGGGATTTCAAATTGTCAAAAGAGATGATTTGCCAGAAAAGGTTTGGACGGATTGCGTGAATTGCCCAAAAATTAATAATTGCGATGAAGTAGCGATGGTTAAATATTTGGAAACTGCAGACTAAAAGTTGAAAAGGAGGAAAAGGCAATGCAAGAACTAGGGAAAAAAGAAAATGATATGCAAACAATGATGCCGAAAGGATTTTATACTTGTGTGAAGAACCTCGGTATTAAAGATGAAACGCTAGACTTCACGGTTATTATGTCATCTACTGTAGCAAACGCAGCTGCTATGTTTACGCAAAGTAAATTTTGTGGTGCACCTATCCCCATTGGTAAGGAAAATGTTGCAAACGGTAAATTACAATGTTTTGTCATTAACAGTAAAAATGCGAACGTCGCAACAGGGGAAGAAGGGATTCGCAATGTTCAAGAAATTGTCAACTTGGTCGCACAAGAGTTAGCAATTGCACCTGAAAATATTTTACCTTCTTCAACTGGTGTAATTGGGCATCAATTACCGATGGATAAAATAAAAAATGGAATCATCAATCTTAAAGAACAGTTAGTAGAAGGAGGCTTAGAAAAATCAGCACAAGCAATTATGACGACTGATACTTATCCAAAATGTAAAATATGCAAAGTCGGTAATGCTACACTAGTTGGTATTGCAAAAGGTTCTGGCATGATCGAGCCGAATATGGCTACGATGTTATCTTACTTTGTAACAGATGCTGAAATTCCAGCCGCGACTTTACAAACAATTTTTAAAGAAGCCGTGAATCATTCATTTAACATGGTTAGTGTCGATACCGATACGAGTACAAGTGACACAGTAGCCATTATGGCGAATGGATTAGCAGGGAAAGTGGATATCAAGCAATTTACTGAAGCGTTAAATAATATGAGCATTGACTTGGCAAAAGAAATTGCCCGTGATGGGGAAGGCGCTACAAAATTAGTTGAAGTCACTGTCAATGCGTCATCGAGCTTTGCACAAGCAAAAAAAGTGGCTAAAAGTATTGTGAATTCGCCACTCGTGAAAACCGCTATTTTTGGAAAAGATGCCAATTGGGGACGTATAGCCATGGCGATTGGTAAATGTGAAGATGAAGTAGACCTTAATCCTGAAAACATCTCCATCTATTTTGGTGAAACGTTAATTTATCAAGGGAAACCAATCGATACCGTCGATTTATCTGTCATCCAAGAGTATCTTGAGAATTCTGAAATCCAGATTAAAGTATCTCTCGGATTAGGCAAGGAAGAAGCTACTGTATGGGGTTGTGATTTGTCCTATGACTATGTGAAAATTAATGGTTCCTATACAACATAAAATAACAGTGCAGCTATTGTGCAATCATTGTACAGTACCTGCACTTTTTTTGTCGCAAAAAATGCAAGTGGGTGAAAAAAGGAACAAAAGTTCTTATATGTGATAAACTATAGAAAAAGTTTAAATTGAAGGATTAGCATGACGCAGAAACGATACATTCTTTCTTTTAAAAATGTATGTAGATAATAATTAATGAGGTGAGAGAAAATGCATAAAGGAAGAATTATTTTGCATATTGACCTAAATTGCTTTTATGCCTCAGTGGAACAAATTTACGATCCCTCATTAAAAGGAAAACCAATCGCCATTGCAGGTAATCCAAAAGAGCGTAGAGGTATCGTGATTACATGTAGCTATGAAGCTAGAAAAAGTGGTGTTTATACAACGATGAATGTCGGTGAGGCAAGAAGAAAGTGTGCCGATTTAATTGTTCTGCCACCGAATTTTGAGCGATATCGAGCAGCTTCAAAAGCATTTTTTAGCTTATTGAAAGAATATAGTGAAATTCTTCAACCAGTTTCTATTGATGAAGGGTATATGCAATTGCCGATGGTAGAAGGTCAAAATGTAATGGACCTTATACAAGGCATACAAGACCGCATTTGGAACGAACTACAATTGCCTTGTTCAATAGGTGTTGCACCGAATAAGTTTTTAGCGAAAATGGCAAGCGATATGAAAAAGCCGATGGGAATTACCATATTACGTAAGCGTGATGTACCATCTATACTGTGGCCATTGAATGTCATAGAAATGCATGGAATTGGGAAAAGCACAGCCGAGAAGTTGAAAAAGTTGGGTATACAAACAATTGGAGAATTAGCTGTGGCGGATGAACGGCTATTAAAGCAACAATTTGGCATCAATGGTGTTCGTATGAAACAGAAGGCGAATGGTGAGGATGATCGACCTGTTGATCCCGAGGCAATATATGATACGAAAAGTGTAGGGAACTCGACAACACTTTCGCACGATACGACGGATAGAGATGAATTATATAAACTCATTACTACACTTTCTGAAAAGGTAGCAGATCGTTTAAATGCTAAAAAACTTGCTGGCGTCACGGTGAGTATTTTAATCCGTACAGCTAATTGGAAAACCTATACGCGCAGTAAATCGGTCAACAATGCTATTTTTTTAAAAGAAGATATTATTGAACATGCATGGAGCCTTTTTCAAAAACATTGGAATGAGGAGCCTGTCCGATTATTAGGCGTAACCATTTCAAATGTCAGCAATATGAAAGAAATGACACAGCAATTAACATTTTTTAATTTTGAAGAGCATATCAAAGAGGAGCCAATTTTAAAGGTAGTGGATGAGATAGAAGAACGATTTGGCAAAGGCATCATTAAAAGAGGAGCAGATATTGCAAAACGATCATCTTTTCAATCACAGACGAGCTTTAGTAAAGATTTTTTAGATGATCTTAAATAAGGTGCTTACGTTTTTATGACGTAAGCACCTCGTTTGCCTTTTATTCTTTTGGGTTAATAATTCCGTAAAAAACAATATCTTCAAATGTATTATTTTTATAAATATGATCTTTTAAAGTACCTTCATATCGCATACCACACTTTTCCATAATCTTACCAGAAGCGGGATTTGATTTAAAATAGCGAGCATAAACACGATGATAGTTTTTCTCTGTAAATACAAAATCAATTAGTGCTTTAGCGGCTTCGGTTGCATAGCCATTGCCCCAATGCTCTTCACCAATCCAATAGGCAATTTCACCATTTTTATATTGTGGATGATTGGAAATACCGATTGCCCCATATAACTGTCCACTTTGTTTGCCTGTTATAGCAAATTCATACATAGTATCTAGATCATAATGCTTTTCATGATTTGCAATCCATGTGAGTGCACATTCTAATGAATAGGGGTAAGGTAAATTTAATGTGCTTTTATAGATATTATAATTATTACAATAATTGCTGACTGCTTGTGCATCTGATTCCTGAAATAGACGAAGCAGTAAGCGCTCTGTTTCTATTGTTTTGGCCGTTTTACTATAGATCATGTTTATCCTCCCATCCTGTTAGTGATTAAAGCTTAAAACTTTTTTACAGTATATCATGTGGAATTGGATTATATGTATATTGTTAGGTGATTTTGTAGCTATCTGAAGCCTGTGTTATTTGTACATAATAAAATATAAAATAAGTGAATAATTAGGTAACCTATATGGCACATTAACATATAGGAGGTGGAAGAAGAATGTCTAAAATTATTGGTGTTGAACAATCGTTATCAAACGTAGAAGATGCTTTAAAAGCAAAAGGGTATGAAGTGATTCAGCTTCGTAATGAAACAGATGCAAAAAAATGTGATGCTTGCGTAATTACAGGACAAGATAGAGATGTCATGGGCATTAGTGATCCTATTATGGCAGGTCCTATTATCGATGCAGCTGGGCTTTCCGCTGATGAAGTAATACAACGTGTAGATCAATATTTCCATTAAAGAAAGGGTGCTATTTTTGAAGTCCTTCGTGACATCAAAGGTGGCACCTTTTGAATGTCGTATAGGACTAGTGAGGTACTATTGACAATATCTTTATCCTATCATTTCCTTTATAATGAACACTAGCTACATACATTTTAAGACCATCATGGGTAGACATAAGGGGAGAAGAATGAAATGGAAATACTTCACGCAACAATGGATGAATTAGAAGATGTAACAGTGCTATTTGATGAGTATCGGCAGTTTTATGGACTAGAATCGGATATTAGTAATGCCAAAGCATTTATCCAATTACGGATGGCTTTAAAAGAATCCATTATTTTTATTGCTGTGGAAAATGGGAAATCAATAGGGTTTGCACAACTGTACCCAACGTTTTCTTCTATCGCATTACAGCGTGCTTATATACTAAATGATATCTATGTAACGGATGAAGCGAGGGGCCAAGGGGTAGGCACAGCATTGATGGAAAAAGTGTTTCAATATTGTGAGCAGCAATCGGCACGTTATGTGACACTGCAAACCGCTGCTGACAATGTACATGCGCGTAAATTATATGAAAATCTGAATATGATACAAGATCAATATTGTAATTATGTAAAGTATTTTGGTTAAATGAATGGTAATTATGAAAAAGCCCTAGATAGCAATCTAGGGCTTTTCTATTGACAGAAAGGTAATGCATTTACTGTATTGCCAGTGTATACGGTTGTGTACTTGCTCGACCATTTGCTTCACTAACTTCAATATAGTATGTTCCTGGCTCCAATTGTACGATACCTAGTTCGGCATCATCGGCACCGTAATTATCGATGGTTTTTACTGTGCGTCCTTTAGCATCAATAATACGGATAACACCATCCAAACCTTTTTCGGTTAGTAAGGTGAACGTTACATTGCGCTTGCTGTCATTGTAGAATTTAAAATAGTCCTTATCACCAAACGGTACATTTGCATTGAAATATTGAGTAGCTACCCATTTATCGTCTGTTTTCGTGAGTGAAGATGGTTTTGTAGGTATACCATTGACTAATTTAGAATCCGCATCCTCATCCTTCTTTTTATGATCAAAGAGCGTTAAAGTATATGGCTGAGTCGAAACTAAGCCGTTATCGATGGCATTAACAGCAATAAAGTAACCATAATCTTTTTTTACTTTAAATGATGTATTTAGCGCCGATATCCCTGATATACCAAGTAGCCTTTCAAAATAGCTTTCACCTTGGCCAAATGGAATTTCTGTTTGCATTTCATTGCCGTCAATTTGCTTATTACCATTAGTATCTTCAATGATAGAGCCCGTAAATTTCAAATCTATTTGTAGCTCTCTTGGTAATGACGTTCCTTGCTTATTTGTATATGGCTCGGAATTGATGAGAAGACTTAATACTGTATCTTCGCCCTGATGTTTGTAGTAGTAATAATTTGTATCATCATAAAAAACGAGTTTATTTTGATAGTTGGTGCCAGATTCAATTGAACGGGCATTTTCAACTGTATTGATTTCTTTATTTTGGTCTTGGGGAATTGCCGCAATTTTATTTGCTTTAAAAATATATGGTTCGGTAGAACGATCTCCGAAATTTAAGACTTTAGCAACATAAGTTTTGCCCTTTTTCAATGCAATTGTCTTGGGATCATTTTCATTGATTGTTATGCCGTAGAGTCGTGAAATAATCGCTGGATCATTCGTTAATGAAGAAATTAGTTGCAATTCTTTCGTTTCCTCATCATATTCTAAAATACTACCAGTTGGTCTTTGATTTTTGCCTTTTTGAAGTTGGAAACTATAGATGGCATCTTCTTGTGGTGTGAAAATAAAATAGTCGATATCCTCATCTGTTTGGAAGTATGCCTTGTATTCTTTACCAATCGTATAAGGAATTGCATGCTCCAAAATTACTTTTGAGTCCTCTTCTTCATCAGATACTTCTATACTTGAAAATAGTTTTTTGTTAAAGTTCTGTTGACGTTTTTTTGTTTTCGATGGAGCAGGTGAGGAAGAATTATTTTCCTCGGCTTCTTGTGTCGGTTCAATTAATGGAAGACCGTCTTCATCTTCAGGTAAATAAACGACTTCACCAGTTAATGTGTAAGGAAAAATGGACTCGTTAATTCTATCGTTTTCTTCATTGTCAATGCCGCCACTTAAAAACGTTAAGAAAGATTCGAATGAAGAATCGTTATCACTGTTATTTGTAACGCTAAGGACATATTCTTCATCAGGTTCGACATCGACAATAAGACTAACTCCTTCGCCTTTTGTTTTGCTGCTTAATGCCGAGATTGGGAGGCGTTCATCATCTTCTTTATCGTCACCTTGTTCTGAAGGTTCATGTTCAAAATCTGTTTTTAGATAAAGTTCTAAAGATGCAGTTACACCAGGGATACCAGATAAATCAAATTTCAACGTCGTTGGCTTTGAAACAGTGAATGTGAAATAGTCTTGGTCGCTCTCATGATCTTTAGAAAGCAGTGTATAGTTTTTCCCTTGTGTATTGAATGGGAATTTTTGTATCGCCACTGCTTGATCGATCGTCGTTAAATTATCAATTGGTAATGTGTTTGTTGTTTGAGCTGTAAATGTAAAGTAAGACTTGCCCTTTAAGCTATAGCCTCCATTATGGTCTTTTACACCAATAAGAAGTGTTCCTTGTTGCTCAGCTTTATATAGATAGCCCTCTTGTTGGTTCATGCGCACATCATTTACTTTAATCGGTTCTACATCGCCACTATAACCAGTAGGGTAGAAGTATAAATCAAATGCATAATCGTAATTTTCGGCACCTTTTAAAGATAATTGAGCATATTCATTCGCATTTAAATCAACCTTGTACCATTTTTTCTCTTCTGGAAGCCTAAACTCACCTTTTTCTGTATTTAGAACATTCTTTTTCAGTACTTTGGCGTTATTCAACCGTTGTTCTTTTGTTTCGTTATAGCGTTTAGGTAGATTATTAATATCAAATTGTAGTGCTTTAACAGGATCAACCAGACCATGTCCATACGTAAGGTCGTAGCCTGGTTCTCCTAAATCTTTAGCAGTCAATTCAAGAATCGCTTCTATTTCATAAGGCTTTAAATTAGGGTATTTAGATTTTAATAGTGCCGCTACACCTGCAACAACAGGTGATGCCATTGATGTCCCACTAAATATAGCAAAAGAAGATCCTTTTTTTTCATCATAAACGGTACTATAAATATCCTCACCTGGTGCAACGATGTCTACTGAAGGGCCATAATTTGAGAAACTTGCTAATTTATTTTGTTCATTTGTAGCACCAACGCTAATAACACCTTCAAAAGAAGCAGGGAAGGAGTATCGATCGGTTGATTCATTGCCTGCAGCGGCTACAATGGTAATCCCATTGTCAAGCGCTTTTTTTACAGCTTCCTCTATTAAAGGAGACTCGCCATAGCCACCAAGACTCATATTAATCACATCTGCTTTTTGTTCGACGGCATAAAGAATACCTTGTGCAATGGCAAAGTCACTAGCGTCTTCTTGTCCGTTAAAGACGTCTATTGGCAGAATTTTGGCATTAGGAGATATCCCGTGCCCACCAATTCCATTATCTTTTGTTGCGCCAACAATGCCTGCGACATGCGTGCCGTGTGGATCAGCAACAGGAGAGTCGGCAGGTTTTACCGCATTATATGGTGGCAGTACTTGCGCTTGCAAATCGGGATGTTTATAGTCTACACCCGAATCGATAACGGCTACTTTTACATCATGATTGCCAGCTAATGCTAGTGCTTTATCAATTTCCAGTAGCTGCAAATGATACATATCTTTTTTCTTTGGATCTACAATAGTGTTAAAGGAATGATATTTGTAGCTTGGGGATACACTTTTTACACCTTTTTGCTTGGCGTAGTAGGAAACAACCTCTGTTAACGATTGTCCCTTTTTAAGTTGGATTACATCGTAACCTAATGAAGGAATGGAGCGAATAACTTTTGCACCTATTTTACTATGTACGTTCTTAGCAAGACCCGAATGTTTCACGATAATCGTATTATCACTAATCCATTCGTTTCCTCCTGTTTGTTGCTTGAACTGCTTCGCTCCTTGTTTGTTGTTGCTAGCGAGCATAGTTTTTACTGATTCTGGGTTCTGTGGTGCTTCAGCAAAGGCAGAAGCAGCAGGAACCAGTAAGGCAGAACATGCTACGACAGCGATTGATTTCATCACCCAGTTTTTCAATTGTTTTTACCTCCTTAAAAAATTATAAACTACAATATTTATAACGGATGGTAAAGAGAAAGGTTTCATACCACAATAAAATTTTTTTACAAGTTTTTTTGTTATAACTAGTATATTGTTTTATAAATGAAAGTTTTATAGGTTTTTTCGCATGAGTTGTTCATCGTTCTTTTGCGGAGTGAAAGACGGAGGAATATTAATCGTCCCGTATGTAACGGTGGGTGTTTGACAACAACACGGTTCGTTGCATACGGGATATGGCAAGGTTGGTAGATATTCATAGATGAGGGTGGTGGCTACTAGATTTGTTCCTTAAGAAGGAGTGTATGGCGACAACTAGCATCTAGTACTCGTTATGCTCGATACGTTCTTAAAGTTGTTCAATAAGTTTGTGTAAATCCTTTTTGGAACGAGGCATTGCTATATTGTCGCCCAATAGTTTTTTTGTTTGTAAGGCAAGCGTCATTTCAAATACCCATGGTCGTTCAAGGTGGGCTTTTTCAAGCAATTCCTCTTGGTAGAACATGTCGATTGGATCCCCATTATAAATGATTTTCCCTGCCTCCATCACGATTATTTGATCCGCCCATTCATAGGCTAAAGCGATATCATGTGTCGCTAATAAAAACGTACGTTGCCCATCTTCTAATTTAGCTAAGTACTGTAAAAATTGTGCCGCATAATAAGTATCTAGCCCAGCAGTCGGTTCATCTAATAGTAAGACGGAAGGTTCCATTGCGAGCACACCAGCCATGGCAACACGTTTCTTTTGTCCGACGCTTAAAAAGTGAATAGGCTTATCAAGTAATGCTTCAACCTCTGTTTGCGCAACAGCCCACGCGATTTTTTCTTCAATTTTTTCGTTTGACCAGCCAAGATTTAATGGCCCAAAAGCTATGTCTTGCTTGACGGTACCAGAAAAAAGTTGATTGTCCGCATCTTGGAAGACGATGCCAACTTGTTGTCGTAATGTTGCTAATGCATTTCTAGAATAGCTAAGCGTTTCGTTACAAAAAGAAATAGTGCCAGCTGTCGGTTTTAAAATACCATTTAAATGCTGAAATAACGTAGATTTACCTGCGCCATTGTGACCAAGCAGGGCAATTTTTTTTCCCTTTGGTATTTGCAAAGTAATATCTGTTAAAGCTTGAGTGCCGTCTGCATAAGCATAAGATAAATGTTGAAGATTAAAATAAAGCTCAGTCATGAGAAATACCTCCATAGATAATGAGGGATACGAAAATAATAACAATGCCTAACCAGTTTTTCTTGTTGTAGCTACTACTTTCCTGCCAATAGACAGCTTCGCCACCGCGTGCCTGCATCGCATTATTTAGTTCGCGACTGCGTTGGAACATTTCGGCAAACAGTGCTGCAATAAGCATGGAAATCGACCGAAGCCATTGCATGGGTGATTGATAACCAAGACGTGCTTGTTGTGCAAGATGAATTTTTTGCATGCTGTTCAAAAAGATAAAAATAAAACGGTATGTTAGCTCTACCAACTCCACAAATAAAGCTGGCAACCGCCATTGCCGTAAGACATAACAAATGGATTGTACGGAAGTCGTTAAAATTAAAAAATATAAACAACTAATACTGCCCAAAACGGTGAAAAACAGGTGCCGCGCTGTTATCAAGCTGTCATTTCCTATAAAAATGGTCCACTGGCTTAGCGAAAATGTCCATAGATGCGCCGGCAAAATACTAGCAGCAGGTGCAATCGAAATCAAAATAGATAGTAAACTGGAGAGCAAGAAAAAACTCGGTAAAAGCAGGAGTTTTGCATAATATTGTAAAGGAATTTTTGCGCCTAAAATGATAAAAGCACTCATTACAAGAAATGTAATGAGTGAAATTTGTTCATCTCTCATGATAAGCGACAATAGCAACAACCCAAGGGAGAACGTCATTTTTTCTAACGGATGAACGGACGCTAGTTTATTCATATAAGCATACTTATCAATGAGTAACATCGTTTAACCTTCTTTATGCTTACCGCGCATATAGCCCACGAAATAGCCAATAAAACCAGCGCCAATAGCGGCTTGTAAGACGAATAATAGACTTTCAATTTCACCACTTGGTGGCTCCCATAAGCTTTCAAACCATGGTTCGTATTCTTTGTTTATTTCACCAATGGCTGCTTCAGCTTCACCATCAGCACCGCCGAATTCAGCGCCTTTTTGGATGAATAGAGGGATGATTGCTAAAAATATCACAATAGCTAATAACAGTAAATTTTTCTTCATGTTAATGTGCCTCCTTTGCAGAGAAAACACGTAAAGCTTTTAATTCGCTTACATTGTATTTTTTTAAGAAATTCATCACAATGACAGTTAAAATCCCTTCACTAATCGCTAGAGGAATTTGTGTTAACGCGAAAATCCCTGCGAATTTCGTGAATGAAGCCATAAAGCCTCCCACTTCTGAAGGGAAGGCAAGTGCAAGTTGAACGGATGTGACAACATATGTACCCAAATCCCCAAGCATTGCTGCAAAAAAGACAGCGAGAGAAAAGGATAGACCGATTTTTTGAGCACCTTTAAAAACAGCATACGCAATCATTGGTCCTACAATCGCCATGGAAAAAGCATTTGCGCCAAGAGTGGTAATGCCACCATGCGCTAATAGTAACGATTGGAATAATAAGACGATTGTCCCAATCACACTCATTGCTAATGGGCCAAACAGGACTGTGCCAAGTCCAACACCAGTAGGGTGTGAGCAACTGCCCGTAACAGATGGAATCTTTAATGCAGATAAGACGAATGCAAATGCCCCTGATAGCCCTAATATCATTTTCGTTTCAGGGTTTTCATCAATTGTTTTGCGAATTGAGCGTAACCCTAAAATAATAAATGGAATCGAAATAATCCACCAAAATATCGCCCATTCAATCGGTAAAAATCCTTCCATGATGTGCATGGCAAATGCTTGTTTTGGTACTAGTAAAAATGCTAGTAGGAAGTAACTAAGTTTCCAAAAAGATAATTTCAAAATCTCTCCTCCTTAAATCAAAATTTTCGAATGTAGCGTGCGCAATAAAAAAAGCACTTCTCCTAATTTAGGAAAAGTGCATAGCTGAAAAAGCAAATAGAATCATCATCTGCTAAGCCGCACACCTATCCTCGTAGGTTGAAACGATCACGTTTTTTTCGGCAGGTCTCCTGGCTTTAGTTCAACGTTTTATAGGTCTTCCCGTCCATTGGACAGTGACATTCTCTATAAAACTCCCTAGTACAGTGGCGGGACCGCGCCGGACTTGAACCGGCTTCCCTTTTAAGCGAAATGGCTACACTTCGCACCGAAAAAAGATGAAATTGTGAGATTTCACGACACAGTGTAACATGTTTTTCCATTCGCAAGCTATCCTTTTTTTATAAAAAAATTTTTTCGTTGTTTGACATTCTAGAAAATTCAGATAAATACAAGAGAATAACGGTCGCTATCAATGAAATACTTGTTGAAATTTTATTAAAAATCTAATAAATGAAAAAGAAATGTTGAAAAGTATGAAAAAAATAGGCTATGATAGAGACAGTTTTTCAATTCATTTTAAAAACTTACAGCATTTCAATTTAATATAGATACATCTATAAGTGCTCGAAAAAGTTCGAGATAATAGGGAAATCGGTGTAAATCCGATACAGCCCCCGCTACTGTAATAGCTGATGAAATCGCAATGCCACTGAAAACTTGGGAAGGCGCGAGAGTAAAAGGAAGCTTAAGTCAGGAAACCTGCTTATTGATGGCATGCAAACTTTTCGGAGGGAGAAGTGAAGCGAGAGCGGATACGTGTATATTCGTTTTTATTTTGGCTTCTACAAAACCTTTACTCTTCGATATAGAGTGAAGGTTTTTTCTTTTTCCTAAAAGTAAATGAGGGGAGAAAAGCAATGACAACTTGGAACTTAGAGGGAATGAAAACGCATCTTTTTATTTGTAATGGCAGTAGCTGCATGAAAAAAGAGGCAGAGGAAATTACCCTAGCAATACGAGATGAAATCGAGAAATTAGCACTTGATAAGGAAATACATACGACAAGAACGCGCTGTAATGGCAGATGCAAAGATGCCTGTGTTGTCATCGCTTATCCACAAGGAAATTGGTATCGTGTGCCATCGGTTGAACACGGAAGAACACTTGTACAAGATTTAAACCATGACTCTTTACATAGTGAACATGTTTTTACACTGAAAGAAGGTACATTACAGCGTACACCGCAAACAACAGCCATTAAAGGCATCGATAAGGTGAAAGAGGGGTAAAAAATGGCGCAAAAAGGAAAGATTTTTGTTGTGGGCTTTGGCCCTGGTGATTTTAACCATATTACGACTCGTGCTGTGGAGGCACTGCAACAAAGTGAATTTATTATTGGCTATAAAACGTATGTTGAGCTTATTCAAGATTTAGTTAGTGCAAAGTCGATTGTTAGTACGGGCATGACAGAAGAAGTTTCACGAGCGCAAGAAGCAGTACGTCAAGCGGAAGCTGGCAATATTGTATCCGTTATTTCAAGTGGAGATTCGGGTGTATATGGGATGGCGGGGCTTGTCTATGAAGTGCTTATTGAGCTTGGTTGGACAGAAGCAACAGGTGTTGAAGTCGAAATCGTACCAGGTATTTCAGCTATTAATTCCTGTGCAAGTTTACTAGGTGCACCGATTATGCATGACTCTTGTACCATTAGTTTAAGTGACCATTTAACGCCATGGAATTTAATCGCCAAGCGTGTGGAAGCAGCAGCTATGGCAGATTTTGTCATCGCTTTATATAATCCAAAAAGTGGTCGCCGTACACGTCAAATTGTAGAAGCCCAGCGAATTTTACTTGAATATCGCTCGCCTGATACGCCTGTAGGTCTTGTCAAGAGTGCCTACCGAGAGCGTCAGGAAATTACGATGACGACTTTAGCAGAGATGCTTGAGCATGATATCGGCATGTTAACAACGGTTATTATCGGCAACTCTTCGACGTTTTTCTATGATAATAAAATGATTACACCGCGAGGCTATCAACGTAAATATACGCTCGGGGAAGAACAACAGCCTTTACGTCCTCATCAGCGTTTAAGAGAAGAAAATGAACCGTGGGCAATGAACCAAGAAACAGGTACTGCAAGCCATGATTTTGCGGCAGATCCAAATGCAGGACGGATGAAAAGTAATATTGCCATTACGCCTGTATCAACACCGACAAAATCGTCTTTAGAAATGGCAGCAACAGCACTTGCAATGGTGCAGGGGACAACTGCAACAAAAGCCA
This sequence comes from Lysinibacillus sp. C5.1, assembly GCF_016350185.1. Lineage (NCBI taxonomy): Bacteria > Bacillati > Bacillota > Bacilli > Caryophanales > Bacillaceae > Lysinibacillus > Lysinibacillus sp. C5.1. The sequence goes on along the minus strand of NZ_CP066226.1, from coordinate 2,820,465 downwards.
CACCAAAGCTAGTTCAACAAAAAATGGAGTCAATTTTTGAACTAGCTGTTAGCCCTGGGGTAGCAAATAAATTTTTTACACCACAGCAGATGATGGCATTGGCTGAAGTGGTGGGAGATGAAGGCACGATGGAGTATACGCCAGACCATCAAATTCACTTGAAAATCCCAACGACAGAACCACAAGCGATAACAGAGAAGTTGAAAGAAGTAGGGTTTTTACTCTCACCAATTGGGGATGTCTTGTCATTAAAGGCATGTGATTTCTGTTATGGGGAGAAGGCTGATTCCATCCCATATGCAGAAGAACTTCAAGCAAAACTTGGTGGGTTGTCATTGCCGAAAACATTAAATATTGGCTTTAATGGCTGTGGTATGGCGTGTTATCGTGCTGTGTTTGATGATATCGGTATTGTTTATCGCAAAAGTAAATTTGATGTCTTTATCGGAGCGAAACCAGTAGGTCGAACAGCACACGCAGCACAGCCGGTCGTAGAGGGGCTAGAGCCAGAACAGCTTATTCCGCTTATTACAGCGATTATCGAGGAATATAAGGCAAATGCACATCCAAATGAACGCTTGTTTAAGTATTTTAAACGAGTGAAAAAAATATTGCATTTTACGTATCAAGATATGTCATCCAAAATAAAAGTAGAGCCAGCACCGTGCGGCGACTAGTGAGGAGAAAAGAAATGAAAGCAATTTTATTTATTGGCCATGGGAGCCGTTTAGCAGCAGGAAATGATGAGGTACGCACGTTTATTCAACAATTGACTCCTTCAATTGACGACAGTTATATCGTTGAAACTTGCTTTTTAGAATTTGAAGCACCTAATATCCCAGCAGGTATTGATGCATGTGTAAAGCGTGGCGCTACAGAGGTGTATGCAGTGCCCATTATTTTATTGCAAGCAGGCCATTCAAAAATTCATATCCCTGCAGCGATTGATGCAGCTCGTTTAAAATATCCGGATGTAACTTTTACATATGGGCGACCACTTGGTGTGCATGAAGAAGTGTTAAATATTTTAACAGAACGTTTATCAGGAACAGGCTTGAATATTAAAGAAAAACAAGAAGATACTGCGATTTTATTTATCGGCCGCGGTGGAAGTGATGCGGATGCAAACAGTGATTTTTATAAAATTGGTCGTTTGCTTTGGGAACAGTTAGATGTCCTAACAGTGGAGTGTGCATTTATGGGCGTAACGAATCCCTCAGTGGACGAAGGAATCGAACGCTGTTATCGTCTTGGGGCGAAAAAGATTATTATGTTGCCGTATTTCTTATTTACAGGCATCTTAATGGAGCGTATGGAGGGGATGCAAAAGAGCTATGCAGCCACATATGCTGATTTAGACATCCAATTGGCGGATTACTTTGGCTACCATCCAAAATTAAAAACGGTGTTGCTAGATCGTATGGAAGAGGCCATTGCAGGAGACGTAAAAATGAACTGTGATACATGTCAGTACCGTATTAATGCATCGGCATTCGTGGAGCATCATCACGACCATGACCACGACCATGGTCATCACCATCATCATCATGACCACGATCACGATCACCACCACGATCATGACCACCATCATGAAGAGGAGCTAGTGAAATGATTTTCATGTTAGCAGGGACAAGCGATGCAAGAAATCTTGCACTTGCATTGCAGTCAGCAGGCTATGCTGTTACAGCTACCGTTGTCACGGATTCAGCTGCTACAAGTCTGGCACAAGTTGGACTGCCTCATTTAGTCGGTCGATTGACGGCAGAGGAGATGGCTGCACTTATTACTGAACGAGGGGATCGTTTAGTCGTTGATGCATCGCACCCATTTGCAGAGGAAGCTTCTAAAAATGCCATGGCAGCGGCAAAAAGTGCAGGTGTTCCATATATCCGCTATGAACGCGCAAATGAGCATTACGAACATCCACTGATTACAGTCGTTAAAGATTATGAGGAAGCAGCACAATTAGCTGCGACAAAACGAGGCGTCATTATGCTGACAACAGGTAGTAAAACACTTGCTACATTTACAAAGGTCTTGCAAGGGTTAGAACATACTCGTGTCATTGCACGTATGCTGCCTCGCCTTGATAATATGGAAAAATGTGAAGCGCTTGGTGTGGCACAACGAGATATTGTAGCTATTCAAGGACCATTTTCAAAAGAGTTAAACGAAGCATTATTCCGCCAATATGATGTCACTTTAATGATTACAAAAGAAAGTGGCAAAGTGGGCTCAGTAGATGAAAAACTAGAAGCCGCTCTAGCATGTGGTATCGAAACGATTTTAATAGCACGACCAAATATCCAATACGGCCAGCAATATTCCTCATTTGAGGACGTACTTCAGGCTGTGCAAAACATACTTTAGGAGGCAATTTAAATGGACTTCAAAACAGATTTTAAACCATTAACAGTAGACCCAGATAAAATTTATGATTATAGTTTCTCAATTATTGCAGAGGAAATGGGCGAACATGATTTTTCAGAGGATGAGTGGAAAGTTGTCCGCCGCATAATCCATGCTTCGGCAGACTTTGAATTAGGACGTAGTGTAATTATTACACCAGGAGCGATTGAAGCAGGGATTAAGTCAATTCTTGCAGGACGTCATGTTATTGCAGATGTGCAAATGATAGAAAGTGGTTCAGGTAAAAAACGTTTCCAAAAACATGGCGGAGATTTACACTGCTATATCGCAGATGAAGATGTGTCGATTGAAGCGAAAAAACAAAATACAACACGCGCTATTATCTCGATGCAAAAAGCGTCAAAATTACACGAAGGTGGTATTTATGCGATTGGGAATGCCCCAACTGCTTTACTAGAATTAATTCGACTAATCAAAGAAGGTTTAGCAAAGCCAGATTTAATTATTGGTATGCCAGTAGGCTTTGTTTCAGCAGCGGAGTCGAAAGAAGAGTTATTGAAAATAGAAGGTATTCCATATATTACAAATGTTGGGCGTAAAGGCGGTAGTACAGTGACGGTTGCTGCATTAAATGCCATTTCATTATTAGCGGACGAACAGGCGAAAAAATAATGGAGCGGAAGCCAAAAAAGGATCCTAAAGACATGCGTCACGGTTATACAACAGGAGCCTGTGCAACAGCCGTTACGAAGGCCGCCTTGCTAGCACTTATTACGAATGAAGAACAAGAAACGAGTACGATTCATCTGCCAATAGGGCGAGATGCAACGTTTACGATAGAAAAATGTACGTTCGGTCATAACGAAGTAAGTTGCGAAACAATAAAGGATGCTGGTGATGACCCAGATGCAACACATAAAGCCCTCATTATTGGTACGGTAAGTTGGGCTGATACACCAGGGATTCATTTAGATGGGGGTATTGGGGTCGGGCGAGTAACAAAGCCCGGCTTGCCCGTTGCTGTTGGAGAAGCCGCCATCAATCCTGTACCACGTAAGATGATACATAGTACCGTGCAAGATGTGCTAGATGATTTTCAAATTACACGCGGCGTTAATGTTGTGATTTCTGTACCAGATGGTGAGGAAATAGCGAAAAAAACATTAAATGGACGGCTCGGCATACTTGGTGGCATTTCCATTTTAGGCACAAGGGGAACCGTCGTGCCTTTTTCGAGTTCCGCTTATATGGCAAGCATTGTCCAAGCTATTAGTGTTGCAAGAGCTGCTGGCTGTGACCATGTTGTCGTGACAACAGGTGGACGTAGCGAAAAGTTTGGCATGGCTGAGTATCCTGCATTACCTGAGGAAGCATTTATTGAAATGGGTGATTTTGTCGGCTTTACGTTAAAGCATTGTAAACGGCTTGGCATTAAGCGCGTATCGCTCGTTGGCATGATGGGGAAATTTTCAAAGGTAGCGCAAGGGGTGATGATGGTGCACTCCAAAAGTGCTGCGATTGATTTTAATTTTTTAGCACAGTTAGCTACAGATATTGGGGCAGATGAAGAGACCGTTGAACAAGTTAGAGCAGCGAATACCGCCTCTCAAGTTGGTGAAATAATGGCAGATAAAGGTTATGATGCATTCTTTCATCATTTATGTGAAGCGTGTTGTTATTCATCATTACACCATATTAGAGGTGGCTTGACGCTCTCCACATCGATTTATTCGATGCAGGGACAATTATTAGGAAGGGCTGATGACATTGCATCAATCGATGAAATTGATTGGGATCGGGGATAACGGGCAGGAAAGTTTACTTCCTCAGTATAGACAGTGGATTACAGACTGTGAAGTGCTCGTAGGTGGTGAGCGTGTCCTTGATTTTTTCCCAAGCTTTGCAGGCGAAAAAATCGTCATTAAGGGTGGTCTTTCATCGCTCGTTGAAAGACTATCTCAAGAAACGAGAAAGACCGTTATTTTAGCGTCGGGGGATCCACTTTTTTACGGTATCGGTGGCTATTTAGCAAAAAAGCTTACGATTGACGTGTATCCATATATGAGTTCCGTACAGCTTGCCTTTTCAAAAATGGGTGAGAGCTGGCAGGATGCCTATGTAACAAGTATTCATGGGCGCCCAATAAAAGGTCTGGCACAACGTATTGATGGTAAAAAGAAAGTGGCATTGCTGACTGATGCTGATAATAATCCAAATGTGCTTGCACGTTATTTAAAGCATTTTGGCATGACGGAATACCGTGCTTTTGTTGCAGAAAATTTACAAGGTGCTGATGAAAAATATGGCTGGTACTCTCTTGATGAATTAGAAGAAGCAAAGTTTTCCCCGCTAAATGTCGTGATTTTACAGCAAACATCAGCTCCAAAGCGCTATGCACTTGGCATTGATGATGAAGCGTTTTCCCAACGTAAGCCGGACAAAGGACTTATTACGAAAAAGGAAATCCGTGTATTAAGTTTGCAAGCAATGCAACTTCAAAAGGACAGTACGATTTGGGATGTAGGTACGTGCACAGGTTCCATGGCCATTGAAGCAGGAAAACTTGCACCAGAAGGACAAGTTTTCGCTGTGGAAAAAAATGCACCTGATTTAGAAAACTGTCTGCAAAATCAACAAAAATTCCGTGTTGATATAACAGCTATTCATAGTAAAGCGCCTGCTGGACTAGAACAATTCCCAGATCCAGATGCCATTTTTATCGGCGGTACAGGTGGGGAAATGGTCGAGCTATTACAGTTGTGTTGTACCCGTTTAAAGCCAAATGGTCGCATTGTCTTAAATGCGGCAACTATTGAAAATTTATATAAAGCAGTCGAGGCGTTTAAGACATGTGGCTTTGCAGTGGAAATTTTACAGGCACAACTTGCGCGTAGTAAACCAATTTTAGATATGACGCGCTTTGTCCCATTAAACCCAATTTATATTATTTCGGCATATCGAAAGGAAGAAAATCATGAGTAATCTTGGCATTTTATATGGCTTAGGCGTTGGTCCTGGCGATCCAGAATTAATTACAGTAAAGGCATTCCGCGTTATTCAGGAGTCGCCTGTTATTGCGTACCCTAAAAAGTTAAAAGGTAGCAAAAGTTACGCGCATCGTATTGTAGATGTTTATATCAACCCAGAGGAAAAAGATATGCTAGGTCTCGTTTTCCCCATGACAAAAGATGAAGCCGTCTTAGAGCGTGAATGGACGAAGTCTGTTGAACTGGTCTATGGTAAATTGCAAGAAGGGAAGGACGTAGCGTTTGTGACAGAAGGGGACCCTCTGCTATATAGTACGTTTATCCATATGATGAAGCTTATGCAGGACATGCATCCAGATGTAGAAATTCGCACTGTACCGGGCATTTCTTCATTCAACGGTTCTGCGTCTCGTTTAGGCATTGCCCTTGCTGATGGAGATGATCGAGTTGCCATTATACCAGCCCATGATAATTATGAAGCGATGCGTGAAGCGATAGAAAGCCATGATGCTGTCGTATTTATAAAAGTAGCAAAAGTAATTGATTTAATGCTAGAAGTACTGCGTGATTTAGATTTACTTGATAAAGCTTCCGTTGTCACAAAGGTAACATCTGATGAGGAAATTATTTGGGATGTACGTGAACTAGACGGTGTTGATTTAGAATACTTAACGTTAATGGTGGTGCGTAAATAATGAAAAAAATATATATTGTCGGTGCAGGCCCAGGGGACCCAGATTTAATTACTGTCAAGGGTTTACATATGCTACAAACAGCGGACGTTGTGATGTATACAGATTCATTAGTAAATGAAGACCTGATCGCAAAAGCAAAGCCAGATGCGGAAGTAATTCGAACAGCGGGCATGCATTTAGAAGAAATGGTTGCCGTCATGGTTGAGCGTGTCAATGCAGGGAAAGTAGTCGCGCGTATGCATACAGGTGATCCAGCGATGTATGGTGCCATTATGGAGCAAGTTGCATTATTAAAGAAGGAAGGAATTGGCTACGAAGTGATTCCGGGGGTTAGTTCGGTATTTGCTTCAGCCGCAGCGATTGGTGCCGAGTTAACGATTCCTGATTTAACACAAACGCTTATTTTAACACGTGCAGAAGGACGTACTCCTGTACCAGAGTTTGAAAAGCTACGAGATCTTGCTAGCCATCATTGTACGATTGCGCTGTTCTTAAGTGCCACGCTAACAAAAAAAATCGTCAAAGAATTGCAAAGTGCTGGATGGGCTGATCATACACCGGTTGCGGTTATTCAACGTGCCACATGGCCAGATCAAAAAATTGTCCGTACGACATTAGTTGAGCTAGATGAGGCAATGCGTGTCAATGGTATTCGCAAGCATGCCATGATTTTAGCAGGATGGGCATTAGACCCGGATATTCATGATAAGGATGAGTACCGTTCGAAATTATATGATGCGACCTTTACACATGGCTTCCGCAAAGGTGTGAAGACAAGTGATTGAATTACAAGAAGGTATGCTACCTGAAGTGGAGCAGCGCAATCCCTATGCAGTGGTTGCCATTACCAAGCATGGTGTGCAAATCGGACGCAAACTACAGCAGACTTTTGCAGCAAGCGATTTATATTATATGAGTAAGTTTGAACAGGGCGACGAAGATGAAAAGCATATTCAGCTTTTTACTGGAACGGTTCGTTTATTACTGCCAACACTTTTTAAACAGTATAAAGGCTTAATATTAATTATTTCACTTGGTGCGGTTGTGCGCATGATTGCACCTATTTTACAAGATAAGAAGACTGACCCAGGTGTTGTAGTGATTGATGATAGAGGCGAGAATGTCATTAGTGTGTTATCGGGCCATTTAGGTGGCGCCAATGAGCTAACACATGAAGTGGCAGCGGCACTAGGAGCAAATCCTATTATCACAACAGCTTCTGACGTTCAAAAAACAATTCCCGTTGATTTATTTGGGGCACGTTTTGGCTGGGTATGGGACAGTGCTGATAAATTAACACCAGTTAGTGCCTCAGTCGTTAATGAAGAACATGTGGCGATTGTACAGGAAACGGGTGAACGTGATTGGTGGATGCGTGATACGCCAATGCCGGAACAAATAAAAATTTATCCTTCAACACAAGCGGCAATTTTAGCGCAACCGCATGCTACGCTATTGATTACCGATCGACTCATTGAACAAGAGGAAGAAGTGCTGTTGGAAAATGGTGTTATTTATCGACCGAAATCAGTTGTCCTTGGTATGGGTTGTAACCGTGGGACGTCTGTTGAGGAAATTGAACAGCTGATTGATGAAACACTAGCTGAATTAAAGCTATCGAAAAAAAGTGTCAAAGCATTGTGTACAATTGATTTGAAGAAAGATGAAACGTGCTTTATTGAACTAACGAAAAAGTATGATTGGGAGTTCGTAACATATACGCCAGCACAATTAAATGAAATAAATTTCCCATCACCCTCTGAAACGGTCTTTAAATATACAGGGGCTTATGGCGTAAGTGAACCAGCTGCGATGCGTTATGCACAGGTGGAATCGCTCGTATTAACTAAGAAAAAATCAGGCAATGCTACGATTTCAGTAGCAAGATTAGTATTTTAAGGAGGGGGCTTATGCAAACAAATCGCTTTGTACTTGCAGGGACAGGTAGTGGCGTTGGTAAGACAACATTCACGATAGGACTGATGAAAGCATTGCAAGAAAAAGGCAATGTCGTGCAAGGGTTTAAATGTGGTCCAGATTATATTGACCCTAGTTATCATACAGCGGTAACAGGACGAGTATCACGGAATATTGATAGCTGGATGTTTTCGCATGATGCAGTCCGAGATATTGTTGCACGTGCAAGCAAAGATGCAGACGTCTCAATTATTGAAGGGGTGATGGGCTTTTACGATGGTAAAAGTCCATTAACGGATGAAGGTTCGGCAGCAGAAATCAGTGTCGTTACAGAAAGCCCTGTGATTTTAATCGTCAATTGCGCAAGTATGGCTCGCAGTGTAGCTGCTGTAGTCAAGGGCTTTCAACTTCTATCTGACAAGCCTACTATTGTTGGCGTTATTGCCAATCAAGTAGGTAGTGTCGGTCACTATGAAATTGCCAAAGCTGCGATTGAGCAAGAATGTGGTATTCCTGTTATCGGCTATTTAAAGCGAGAAACAGGCATTGACATTCCAAGTCGTCATTTAGGGCTTATTCCAGCTATTGAACGAGGTGAGCTTGATACATTTTTTGACAAGCTAGGTGCTTTAATGGCAGAGACGATTGATTTGGATTTATTGTTAGCTTTAACAAAGGCACCTGTCCTACAAGAGACAGGTCAGCTATTTGCGGCACAGCCATCAAAAAATATTTGTATTGCTGTTGCAAAAGATGCGGCATTCAACTTCTATTACGAAGAAAATTTAGCATTATTACGAGCAAAAGGAGCCACTTTGCAATTTTTCTCACCACTTGCTAATGAACCTGTTCCTGCTGAAGCAGATGGTCTTTATATTGGTGGGGGGTTCCCAGAGGAATTTGCCGATATACTTGCAAAAAATACGGTCGTAAAACATTCCATTCGTGAGGCAATTGCAAAAGGTTGTCCTACATTAGCTGAATGTGGAGGTTTTATGTATTTAACAGAAGCGATTACGAACAGCCAAGGTGAGCGCTATGAAATGCTAGGTGTTATTCCGGGTGAAGTAATGATGCAAACAAAGCTTGCAGCACTTGGTTATCGTGAAATTTTTGGCACTGCGTCTAACTTTTTAATCGGAAAAAATGAAGAAGCAAAGGGCCATGAATTCCATTATTCCACATACAGTGGTACACACGATACGCCCGCTTACGAAACACAAGGACGTTTTGGCAAAAAACAAGAAGGTTATCAAACAGGCAATGTAGTAGCGGGGTATACGCATTTTCATTTTGTTTCTAACCCTAAGCTAGTAGATAACTGGTTAACTGCTTGTAAGAAGGTGAAAACATATGACTAATTATTTTCCTATCCATCTCAATATCGAATTTAAAACAGTTGTCATTGTTGGCGGTGGGCATGTAGCGACTCAAAAGGTTGCTTCCCTACTACCAGCGAAAGCAAACATTGTCGTCGTTAGTCCGACTTTACATGACACTTTAGTGCCCCTTGTCAAATCAGGCGAAATTACATGGCGTGCGAAGGAATTTGAACCACGTGATTTAGATGATGCAACGCTTATTATCGCTGCGACAAATAATACCAACGTCAACGATGCGGTACAAGAGGCAGCCCAACATTGGCAGCTCTTAAATCGCGCAGATGTGCAAGGTGAAAGTGATTTTATTACACCAGCAACTGTTCGTCGCGGTCCTTTAGTGCTGACGGTATCTACATCTGGAGCAAGCCCAGCTCTTGCACGAAAAATAAAACAAGATTTAGCTGAGCAATTTGATGCTATTTATGAAGATTATGTTTGTTTTTTACAGCAAGCTCGACTAATGGTTGCAGCCAATTTTGAAAAAGGTGAGCAAAGACGTGCAGCGTTACAAGCACTTCTTGAGCCAAACTTATTAGAATGGACACGTAATGGAGAAATTGATCGACGAGAGGCATTTTTACAACAACTATTGACGGGAGAAACGCGATGAAAGAGGGAATTGTATATTTAGTAGGAGCTGGCCCAGGAGATCCTAAGCTCATTACAGTATATGGGCTGGAATGTATTCAAAAGGCCGATGTCATTGCGTACGATCGTCTAGTGAATCCAAAATTATTAGAATTTGCGAAAAAAGATGCTGACCTTGTGTACTGTGGTAAATTGCCTGGTAAGCACCACCTTATTCAAGATGAAATTAATACATTGCTTGTTGAGAAAGCTCAAGAGGGCAAAGTCGTAACACGTTTAAAGGGTGGCGATCCTTTTGTTTTCGGCCGTGGTGCTGAAGAAGCAGAAATATTAAAAAATAATGGTATAGCCTATGAAGTAGTACCAGGTATTACGGCTGGCATTGCAGCTCCTGCTTATGCAGGTATTCCTGTGACCCATAGAGATTTTGCCACAAGCTTTGCACTTGTGACAGGTCATGGGCGCGAGCAAAAGGGGCAAGATTTTTTAAATTGGCCAGCACTCGCAACTGGAATTGATACAGTCGCTTTTTATATGAGTGTTGGAAACATTGCCTATATTTCAAAAAAGCTTATCGAAAATGGACGTCCAGCAACTACACCTGTGGCGGTTATTGAATGGGGTACTACCGAACAACAGCGCACGATAACTGGGCCACTTCACAATATTGCTAGCATTATTGAACGGGAGGGATATCATAATCCTTCTATGATTGTCGTTGGAGATGTAGTCAACGTACGTGAAAAAATACAATGGTTTGAAGAGCAAGGGCTCGCTTTTAGCTAGTCAGACAACAGAGCAGTTGACTAAAAAGACCTACTTAAAGGAGGACATCATCATGACAGTAATCGAAGCGTTAAAAAATCGTCGTGCCATTCGCAACTATACAACACAGCCAGTAGAAAAGGAAAAAATTGAACAAATTTTACAAGCAGCAACCTATGCACCGAACGACCGCATGCGTGAGCCGTGGCATTTTTATGTTTTACAAAATGATGCTATGAAGCGCTATGAGAAAATGGCAAGTACTTATTTGCAAGAACGTTTTCCAACGAAGCCTCATTTAGTAGAGAGTTCATTAAAAGTTGTGCAAACGACGCCTGTTGCCATTGTAGTGACTGCTGATGTGGTGGAGAATGATGAAGATGCTACAGCAGATAATATTTTCGCTGTTTGTAGTGCCATTATGTCTATGTGGTTAGCCGCAGAGGAGCTAGGGCTAGGATTTGTGTGGCGGACACGAGGTGTTGGGCTTGTTCATGATGCACGTATGCATACATTTATCGGTGCGGACCAAAATCAAAAAGTTGTCGGTACTATTTTTATAGGTTATCCAGAAGAACAAGAGCTTAAAGATAAAAAGCGTACATCATTTGAAGAAAAAACCACTTGGCTTTAAAGGGGGTAGGGAAAATGGCTAGAAAAGGTTTGTTTTTGGTATATACAGGTGATGGCAAAGGTAAAACAACAGCTTCTCTTGGTGTAACATTGCGCGCAGTAGGGCGTGGTTTACATGTGCGTTATATGCAATTTATCAAATCACCAGAGCGTACGTATGGTGAGCAAATTGCCCTTTCCAAACTTGGCGTAGAAATGGAGCAAATGGGCATAGGCTTTACATGGACGAAAACACCAGAGGAGCACCGTGTTGCATTAGCGAAGGCATGGCAAAAAACAAAGGAAGCTTTACAAGATGACAGCATTGATTTACTTGTGTTAGATGAGCTGAACAATGCACTTGCCATTACTAAATTTCCGATTGATGATGTGCTGCCATTAGCTGAAGTGCTTGAAGCCATTGCACATCGCCCTTCTACAATGCATCTTGTCGTAACAGGACGCAGTGCTAATCCTGCTCTTGTTGCTATGGCAGATTTGGTGTCAACAATTGATGCAACGAAACATTACTATGAAGAAGGAATTCCTGCTGTCAAAGGCCTTGAATTTTAACATCAACTGGATTCATTTCGATCATATACGCATTGGGGGATAGTCTAATCTTCCTTAGTGTTGTTAGGAGGAAAATCAAAATGTCAGCAAAATCAATTATGATTCAAGGAACAGCCTCTGACGTTGGAAAAAGTATGATATGTACGGCATTATGTCGTATTTTTTCTGATGATGGGTTGAGAGTAGTGCCATTTAAATCTCAAAATATGGCGCTAAACTCATTTGTAACAGAGGATGGCGGAGAAATTGGGCGTGCACAAGGGGTTCAAGCTGAAGCGGCAAGGGTTGTGGCGACAACTGATATGAATCCGATTTTACTGAAACCAAAGCAGGATATGGTATCAGAGGTCATTGTCCACGGCAAGCATTTTTTAAATATGGATGCGAAAAGCTATCGCAATCAATTTGTCCAAGAAGCCATGCCGATTGTAGAGAAGTCGGTTCGTACGTTACAAAATACATATGATGTTATTGTATTAGAAGGTGCCGGTAGCCCAGCTGAAATTAATTTAAAGGATCGCGATATCGCCAATATGCGCATGGCTCATTTAGCCGATGCAGCCGTTGTTTTAGTTGCTGATATTGACCGCGGTGGTGTATTTGCCTCCATTATCGGGACGCTTGCATTGCTTGATGATGCAGAGCGTGCCCGTGTTAAAGGGCTGATTATTAACAAATTCCGTGGTATGCGCGAGCTATTAGATGATGGTATTGAATGGGTAGAGCGAGAAACAGGCATCCCTGTTCTTGGTGTTGTACCTTATGTTGATGTCAATATTGAAGCGGAAGATTCATTAGCACTGTCTGCCTTACGCTTTAAAAAGCCAAAGCCTGGCGAATTTCCAGTAGACGTGGCGATGATTCGTTTACCTCGCATTTCAAATTTTACTGATATTGACCCATTTTTTGATGAGCCAGAGGTAGGGGTACGTTTAATCGGCAATGTGACAGAGTTGGGCACACCAGATTTGCTTATCCTACCGGGCACTAAAAGTACAATGGACGATTTAGCATGGCTGAAGGCACAAGGCTTTGAACAAGCAATTACAAACCTACGCGCTCGCGGAACAAAAATTATTGGCATATGCGGCGGTTTTCAAATGCTTGGTGAAGTGTTATTAGATCCAGATGCCGTAGAAGGAAATGGCGAGTCAGCGCAAGGTCTCGGCTTGTTACCGATGGAGACCGTATTTGTAGGAGATAAAAAAACCGTACAAATGTCTGGAACACGTGGGCAAGCTATTTTAACAGGCTATGAGATTCATCTTGGTCGTACAAAAATTTTACGGGATGAAGTGTCACCTTTTTTACAGCTAGCAGATGGTCGTGTAGATGGAGCAGTAAGTGCGGATGAACAAGTAATCGGTACATATTTCCACGGAATCTTCCATAATCGTACGTTTACACGTCAGCTTGTTAACGAAATGCGTACGAAAAAAGGGCTTGTTACATTACCAAGTGAAGTCAAAAGTGATGCGGAACGACGGGAAGATGCTTACAATATGCTAGCATCACATGTGCGTGCCAATTTAGATATGGAAAAAATATATGATATGTTAAAAATTGAGGTAAATGGATGACAAGAAAAGGACCATTAGCTATTAATTATGAAGCATTATGGCAAGAAGGTATGAAGGATTGGCAAGGACAAATGCCAGAGCGGATGGTGAACGATCAATTAGAGGAACAATTTTGGTCTCAATCGATCGCCCGCAAAAAAACGGGGCAAACGGATCCTTATGCAGCACTTATTTTTGAAGCAATGAAGCAACATATTCGTCCAGAACATTCAGTGATTGAAATTGGACCAGGGTGGGGCAATTATACATTCCCGCTTGCAGATTATGTACGAGAGTTAACGTGTGTAGATAGCTCAGACAGCATCCTTGATTATTTACAACAATGTTTACAAGAAAACAAGCATATTTCCTATGTCCATGCGAAGTGGGAGAAACTTGAAGAAAATGAGCTAACAGCACATGACATTGTGCTTGGTGTAAACTGTTTTTATCGTATGTACGAAATTAAATCGGCATTATATCACATGAATCGGTTGGCTAAAAAGCGCGCAATTATTGGCATGACTACAGGCCCAATTCAACCACATTATGAAGTATTACATGAGAAATATGGTTATGATATTAAATATCCCCGAAGAGATTATATTGAATTTTTAAATTTATTGTATGAAATGGATATTTATGCAGAATGTACAATTATTCCTTTGGAGCGTACGTATGAATATGAAACGTATGACCAGCTTGTGACAACGCAAAGTAAAAAAATATTAAGTACAGACTTTAACCGCTCGCATGTTGAGGACTCACTTGCTCCATTTATAGAAGAAAAAAATGGGCGTTATTACTACCGTCATGATTTCCACGCAGCACTTGTATCATGGCAACCGAAATAATAAGAAAAACCTTTGGCGATTGCTTTCACCAAAGGTTTTTCTTATGTTTCGCAATAAGGTACAATAGAACAACAGAAAAAGAATTGAGGTGGCAGTTATGCAACTACATTTTTTAGGAACAGGAGCAGGCATGCCTTCGAAGGAGCGCAATACGAGCGCATTAATGGTTAAGCTATTAGAGGAAAACGGTGAAATGTGGCTTTTTGATTGTGGCGAGGCGACCCAGCATCAAATTTTGCATACGTCTTTAAAGCCACGTAAAGTGACAAAAATTTTCATTACACATTTACATGGCGACCATATATTTGGTTTACCTGGATTTTTGAGCTCACGTTCATTTCAAGGTGGAGATGAGCCGTTGACCATTTATGGCCCAGCCGGCTTACAACAATGGGTAGAGCAGACATTTGCTTTATCAAAAACCCATTTAACGTATCCATTGCAATTTGTAGAAGTACATGAAGGCGTCATTTACGAAGATGATAAATTTACGGTGCGTGCAAGTGAATTACGCCATGTCGTGCCCTGTTTTGGTTACCGTATAGAGCAAAAGGATTTACCTGGTGAGTTACTGATGGACAAAGTCCAATCCTACGGCGTACCGAAAGGACCATTGCTTGGACAGTTAAAGAAAGGACAAGATATTGCACTTGATAATGGCACCATTATTCAAGCAAAGGATGTTGTTGCACCTCCGAAAAAAGGCTTTACGCTTGCGATTTTGGGGGATACAAAATATTGTGAACAAGCCATTTCCTTGGCTGAACAAGCAGATGTTGTTGTGCATGAGGCGACATTTGATGGGAGTACTACGGATTTAGCTGCGAGCTATGGTCACTCTACCAATGTAGAAGCAGCGATGGTAGCAAGTAAAGCTGGTGCGAAATATTTACTTCTGAACCATTTAAGTGCACGTTTTTTACCACATGATTTACCAATTTTTTTAGCCCAAGCACAAGCCATTTTCCCACAAACCTTCCTTACATCGGACCAAGCGGTTTTTTATTGGAGTAATAATAATTTGTTATTTTAGTATAATTATATGCATTGGATGAAAAGTAATTATTTTGAAATTGAAACACCTATTTTAATGAGCCTTCATTAAAATAGGTGTTTTTCTATTGGGTCTATAAGTCTAGAAAAAGTCGTGGACAGAAAAAGTAAACTTCTAAAATAACTTATTTTTTTACAATAAATATGAGAAAAAGATCATTCTATTGGTATTTTTCTAGCAACTTTATAGATAGATAATTTTTTATTACAAATTAATGACAATTTCATCGTTAGAATAAATTTATTATTTAAAATTATGAAAAATTACATTAAATGTAGGGAAATGATGTTGTATGATGAAATAGAAACAATCCTACTTTAGGGGGAATAGTCAATGGGGAAATCAATGAAATGGAAAATGATGCTGGAAATTATGGCCATCGTGGTGTTAATAATTGGCGCATTTTCTGTTTACATTTTTCAGGCGACCTATAAAAGCGTCAAGAGTAATGGTGAGGCACTCGCTAGCTCAATTGTTATGGGCATGGAAGGGGCTATTCAATCCAGAGCAAAAGCAGAAGAAATTATGGAGAAGGAAATGATTGCGGAATCTGTGATGGCTTCGTACATTATTGACAAAGGTGCTACATATGAAGATTTAAAAGAAATCGCTGAACGAGGCGGGATTGACGAAATTTGGAGTACCGATGATAAAGGGAATACGGCAGTGACATCGGTAGCACCATATATTGATTTTAATTTTGGTTCCGATCCAAATGGACAAGCTGCTGAATATATGCAGCTATTAGATGGTCGCGCTACACAAATTGTGCAAAAAGCACAGATTCGCGACGTGGATAGCGAATTTTTTAAATTTGTTGGTGTTAATAGTTGGAATCCAGCTACACCGCAAATTATCCAAGTAGCAAGACACGGTCAACAACTGTTAGATTTAGAAGCTAGTATTGGCAGTGAATATTACATAAATGAACTAAACAAATATTTATCTAAAACGGTCCTTTTTGCAGCAGTTGTAAATGAACAAGGAGAGCCCATTGTTGCAACAACGGATAAAAATTTAACTAAGATTGGCTTTACGAAAGAGCAATTTACTTCGGCAAAAAATACTGAATTTTCTGGGCGTTATGATGGGAAACGTGTTACACAATATGTAAAGCCTTTATCAAATGGTACCTCTTTAGCAATTATTGTGTCGAATGAAGTGTTGTCGAATATACTATTGGGGACAATTATTGCCTCCATAATAGTCGTATGTGTTATATTCCTCATCACAGGCTTTTCAATTAATCGACAAGTTGCTCGCATTTTAAAAGTGCGTAATTCACTAGAAGATATTAGCAAAGGAGAGGCAGATTTAACGAAGCGGATTGATGTAAGTTCGAACGACGAGATTGGTCAATTGGTTACATCTTTTAATGGGATGATGGACAACTTCCAACACATTATGAGAGATTTAAAACAGGATGCTACACAAATAAAAGAGGCGACGTACATTATTCATGGAAATGCCCATCAAACTTTGGATTCAGCGCACAATATTCAAGACGAATCGCACCAAGTTGCACAAGCTTCATTTGGGCAATTAAAAAATACAGAAGATAGCGCCCAATCTATGGAAGAGTTAGCGCGTAGTATTCAGCATATTTCTGATTCGATTGCAGAAATTTCTACAATTTCTCGTAACACCGAAGAAAATGCCAATAATGGTTTGCACATTATGAATCGCTTGCAAAATCAATTGGAAGATGTTCATCAAAAAACAGATCTTTCAGTTGCGAGTATGCAGGAATTAGAAAAACTATCTGCAATGATTGGTGAATTTACGAATGTTATAACAGGTATTTCTGATCAAACGAATTTGCTAGCACTAAATGCATCAATCGAGGCAGCTCGTGCCGGTGAGGCTGGTAAAGGCTTTGCCGTTGTTGCGGAGGAAGTGCGTAAATTAGCAGAGGAATCGAAAGTTGCTGCAGATCGCATTTCACATGTTGTGATGAATGTCCAAAAAGAAACGACGAATATAGTATCTACTATCTATACAACAGCAGATGTTTTACATGCAGGTCACGCCATTGCAAGTGAGGCTCGACAATCCTTTGAAGGCATCCATAATGATGTGCAAGTGTTAGCTGAGCAAGTAGATTTAGTTTCTAGTTCAACGGAAGAAATTGCCGCGAGTACGGAAGAAGTAACCGCTACAATGGAAGATGTTTCATTATTAGCCAAGCAGACATCCGCTAGTGTAGATGCGGTTGCACAAAAAGCGCAAAATCAAGCAACGAGCATGAATGAGATGACGGCGATTATCGATATGCTAAATGGGACAGCAGAAAAACTAGAACAATCTGCTGGAAAGTATAAAGTATAATCGTTGACGTCGTATAATGAGTAGCGTGTCTTATTATAGAAATATAGTGCGTTTAATAGATGATTTCCGTATAATTAAGTAAAAAGGGAGTGGTTGAATGGATCAACAAAAGATGCCACCAGCTGTTTTACGTTTACTTGTTATCTTTCCCAACGTATTAAGCTATTTATTACTAGGCGGACTTATTATCTATGTTATTTCAAATTATGAAGTGTTAAAAACAACTGAAAGCTTGAAAGTATGGCTAATTCTTATTGCAGTTCTTGCCCCTGCAGCGGCCTATACAACTTTTAGCATTATAAAAAAAATTCGTGCTGGTCATATGTAGCAGTTATGACAACGCGTTGCATTTTTTGGATTATCAAAAGATGCAGCGTGTTTTTTTATTAGACTTTCAAAAATGGCAAAATGAGCGAAATACGAATAAAAAATTCCCTTCAAGGAAAACTAATAGGACGAAGTGGTGAATCATTATGTAGAAAAAGAGGTGTGTTACATGAAGCAATCAAACTGTGACGCTGCTCCACTAAAGCAAACAATAAAAGAAGAGCTTAAACAAGTCATTACTTCTTTACAGCAAAGTTTAGCCTCAATGGATTCTCAAGAAGATTGTCTACTGACAGATTTAGAGCAAATAAAAGGCAACTTTTTAACGATTGAAATGCAAGCGGCAACGTTTTATTTAAATTGCTATTTGTCCCCATTTACAGAAAAATACCCAGAACTATCAATTTGCGTGCAAAACATGTCAAAAAGACGACACGGTGGATTAATTGTCTTTGAAAGAAAAGACGCCGTAGATCATCTGATTAAGCCGGGAATTCATATTGGTGCAGAACTTACGCATTCTTTATTAGAATCTATTTTTTTCCCAGGTAATCCTCTCCATGACGGTGCTGTGTTAGTTAGAAGCAACCGCATTGTTTCAGCGGCCAATGTGCTTCCACTGTCAGATATTTATACCGGTGATAAAAAACTCGGTACAAGACACCGAGCTGCAATTGGTTTAAGTGAGCGTAGTGATGCCCTTATTATGGTTATATCAGAAGAAACGGGAAGAATTTCATTTGCTTTTAACGGAAGCTTACATCCGGTTACGTCACATGGAATTTTATAATTAAAAAAATATCTCATATTCGAGATATTTTCCTTGCACCGTTCTCACTTGCATGGTAAAGTGAGTTTACAGTTCGAGGAAGGGAGGGCGAAGTGATGGAAAAACATACACTCGGCTCACTTACATGGTTGCGGATGATGCGCTTTACCAATCAAAGTAATCAGCTATCGAATGAATTTTTAAAGCGTTCTAACTTAACAACTGCACAGTTTGATGTGCTCATTCAAATCAAAACCTATGCACCATTAACGCAATCACAACTAGCAGAAAAGGTTACTGTGACCCAAGGTGGTATGTCACGAATGCTTGCACGCCTTGAAAAAGAGGGGCTTATAGAGCGCAAGCAAAATTGGAAGACCAAGACGATATCGCTCACGGTAAAAGGGATGGAATTGATCGATGCTGCTACGCCAAGCCAACTTCACTTTCAATCCTCATTTTTTGAAGAGGTTTTATCAGAAGAAGAAATGAAAGCTTTATATACGCTGCTGTCAAAACTAGAAAAACATAGTAGAGAAAAAAAATTACCCCAGGTGTGATTTTTTTTACTTCATCACTTGCGTAGTCAAGTGAAAACATTAGGAGGACTTTATATGCAAAAAATTAGCGGTCATCATCATATTTCAATGTTAACGAAAAATGGCAAAAAGAATAACGATTTTTACACAAAAATCCTCGGTTTACGTCGGGTGAAAAAAACAGTCAATCAAGATTCTCCTTCGATGTATCATTTATTTTATGGAGATCTTACAGGGGCAGCCGGAACAGAATTAACTTTTTTTGAAATGCCTGTAGCTGGACGTACTGTCCGTGGAACGAATGCCATTACGCGCATTGGCTTATTAGTACCTAGCTATGATAGTTTACTATATTGGAAAAAACGTTTTGAGCTATTACAAGTGGAGCACAGTGATATTACAACATATGCAGGCAAAGATGCTTTGCTTTTTGAGGATCATGAAGGCTTGCGCATGGTGCTGTTAAATCATAATGGACAAGCAATACCAGCCGAGTGGCAAGCATGGGATGGGTCTGATATTGCATCAGCGCATCGTATTTTAGGGATGGGCACAGTTGAAATGACTGTTCGTTATTTACAGCGTACAGTAAATTTATTACAAGAGCTTTTTGACTATAGCGTTGTCACGGAAGATGACATAGAAGTACGACTTCAGTCAATTGCTGGCGAAACGTTGGGTGAAATCATTGTCAAGGAGTTGGAAGGACCAAGTGAAAAACCAGGTCGAGGAAGTATTCATCATCTTGCACTGCGCGTAGCTACAGTAGAAGAACTTCAACAATGGGATGCAGTAATTAAAGCGCACGGTTTAGACAGCACAGGCGTTGTCGATCGTTATTACTTCCAGAGCCTTTATTTTAGAGACCGTAATGGCATTCTTTTTGAAATGGCAACAGATGGGCCTGGTTTTACGGTAGATTCTGCTATAGAGGATTTAGGAAGAGAACTTGATTTGCCACCATTTTTAGAAGCACAGCGCACAGAAATTGAAGCGATTTTAGAACCACTCGATTAAAGGGGAGCGTACAATGGAAAATTATCGTATCGATCAATCAGCAGGTTTAGAATTTGGACTTTATTCACTCGGAGATCATATTCCGAACCCTTTAACAGGTCATCGGATTTCAGCTCAGCAACGTATACAAGAGCTAATTGAAATGAGCCAATTAGCGGAGCAAGCTGGCATTGATGTTTTTGGCGTAGGGGAAAGTCATCAGTCGTATTTTACAACACAGGCCCATACAGTCGTGTTAGGTGCCATTGCACAAGCGACGAAAAAAATAAAAATTGCAAGTTCTGCCACCGTGTTGAGTGTATCCGATCCAGTAAGAGTCTATGAGGATTTTGCCACCATCGATTTAATTTCAGATGGACGTGCGGAAATTGTAGCAGGTCGAGGGTCGCGCGTTGGAGCCTATCATTTACTAGGTGTCAATTTACAAGACTACGAAGAAATTTTTGAGGAAAAATTAGCACTGTTAAAAAAGCTCAATGAAGAAGAACTTGTGTCATGGGAAGGGCAGTATAGAGCACCGCTTCATAATGCGCAAATTTTACCACAGCCAAAAAATGGCGCATTGCCTATTTGGCGCGCGGTTGGTGGTCCTCCTGCAAGTGCCATAAAAGCTGGCTATATGGGCATTCCAATGATGTTAACGACATTAGGTGGACCTGCTATTAACTTTAAACCTTCCGTGGATGCTTATCGTGAAGCAGCTGATCGAAGTGGTTTTGATGCAGAAAAGCTACCGATAGCAACAACAAGTTTATTTTACGTGGCTGATACATCAAAAGAAGCTTTGCAAAAAATGTATCCTCACCTTAATGGAGGCTTCCAAGCAATTCGTGGGGGTGGTTATCCAAAACAACAATTTGCTGAAGCAATTGATACACGAGATGCCCTTATGGTTGGTAGTAAAGAACAAATTATTGAAAAGTTGCTTTATCAATATGAACTGTATGGCATGCAACGTTTTATGGCACAAATTGATTTTGGAGGCGTACCTTTCGATCAAATTATGAAGAATATCGAAATCATTGGCTGTGACATCATACCAGCAATTAAAAAATATACAGCAAAGTAAGTATGGGAATCGCCACTAACCTGAGCGCAATCGCCACAAAACGCTAAAAAAACGCTGATAGCTTGAAAGATTCCAAGCTATCAGCCAACTTTGTGTTACCAACCACGAACATATTGCACGGGCGGTTCGATTTTTGCGCCGAGTTCTTTGGCAGCATGCAGAGGCCAGTAAGGTTCGCGCAATAAAACACGACCTAAGAAAATTAAATCAGCACGATTATTTTGCAATATTTCTTCTGCATGTTGCGCAATTGTAATTAGACCCACTGCACCAGTAGGGATATTTGCGCCAAGTTTAATCGCTTCCGCATGTGGCACTTGGTAGCCAGGGAATGGATGAATATCTGCCTGTACGACTCCGCCAGTAGAGACATCCACTAAATCTACGCCTTGCGATTTCATCCATCGACTAAAGACGATAAAGTCCTCCATTGTTGTGCCATCTTGTGCATAGTCTTCAGCAGATACACGAACGAGTAGGGGACCTTCCCAGACGCTTCGGATGGCATCAATGACTTGACGCAATAAGCGATAGCGATTTTCCTGTGAGCCACCGTATTGATCGCTACGTTTATTTGTTGCAGGTGATAAAAATTCACTAATCAAATAGCCATGTGCGCCATGAATCTCCAACACATCAAAGCCTGCTTGACGAGCGCGCACAGCTGCATTTTTAAAGGCTTCAATAACATTGTCAATATCGGCAAGTGTCATCTCACGTGGTGTTTTATAAGCATCACTAAAAGCCATCGCGGAAGGGGCAAAGATTTCACCCTCTACAGTTGCTTTACGCCCTGCATGGGCAAGCTGAATGCCCGTTTTAGCTCCGTAAGCTTGCATATTTGTTACTAATTGTTGTAACCCTTCGATATGAGCGTCATCCCAAATACCAAGGTCATTACTAGAGATGCGTCCTTCAGGTACTACAGCAGTAGCTTCCAATAGTATTAAACCAATTTGCCCAGCGGCGCGTGTTGCATAATGCACAAGATGGAATGGTGTTACAAGTCCGTCTTCCTTCGCAGAATACATACACATGGGGGCCATGACAATGCGGTTTTTTAAGGTAATCGATTGCAATTGGTATGGTTCAAATAATTTCGTCAATTCAAGCCCTCCTAATTCCTAGTTATTACCTCTATTTTGCATGGATTATTTGCTTTTTGCAAGCGCGCGAGATCGAGCTTCTGCTTCTTTAATGCATGCTTCAATCGCTGCATTAAATTGATACTGTTCAAGTGCTTTAATGCCAGCTTCTGTTGTACCACCTGGACTTGTCACTTTTTTACGAAGGACATCAGGTTCGTCAATAGATTGTTTGAGCATTTCAGCTGTACCAGCAAGCGTTTGGGTCATAAGAAGTCTGACAGTATCTTTTGACAGCCCTACTTCTATACCAACCCGTTCAAAAGCTTCCATTAGATAATAAATATAAGCAGGACCACTTCCAGAGAGTGCTGTAACGGCATGTAATTGGTCTTCCTCCACTTCAATTACAGAACCAACAGCTTCTAATAATTGTAAAAACATGGCGCGCTGTGTAGCCGATACTTGCGCATTAAATGCAATGCCACTTGCCGACATGCCAATTGTTGCAGAAGTATTAGGCATTACGCGAGCGACTGGACGTAATCCTAATTGCTCAGTGATCGTGCTAATAGCAATGCCAGCTAAAATGGATAGAATGGCCGTATGTTCAGTTATTTTGTTTTTCAGTTCAAGCATTGCCTTGATGGCATCCTTTGGTTTCATCGCCAAAATAATCAAGTCTGCTTGCTGGTATATCGCATCCTCTATGCTAGTCTGGACGCCATACGTATCGTGTAAAAACTGTAAACGTTCCTTATCTGAGCGATTGGTGACATAAATTTCGTGTGGTGTAAATACGTTCTGTTTTATCCAGCCGTGCATCAATGCTTCTGCCATGGAGCCAGCACCGATAAATAAAATTTTTTTCATAGGAAAAACCTCCGATTCAAAATAAAAAAGCGCTCTCGTCCTTAAATAGAAGGACGAAAACGCTGTCGTTTCCGCGGTACCACCTTTGTTTGCCAATTCGGCACAACTCTTAGCCCTTTTATCGCAAGGGGGAACGGTTATGTTGTCATAACTGCTCAGAAGTAGGTTCTGTATTGGGAGTGGGTGATGTTACTTGCAGCAAATGTAACACTCTCTAGACACCTTCACCATTTACATACTTGGCTTCCTCAACGCACATCTAATAATTTGATTATTCAAAATTATAGTAATAATACGTCTAGCTGTCAACAGGAGGGTGACTTGAGAAAGAAAAACTTGTAAAATAGGTGAATGAGTATTCATTATTTACTTACACTAAAGGGGGAGACAGCTTTGTCGATACACAAAATAGAAATTCCAACACCCTATGACGTAGGAGATGTCAATGCATTTATTGTCAAAGGTGATGCATTAACGATTTTTGATGTTGGTCCGAAAACAATGGAAGCTTATGATGCACTGAAATGGGGTATTCGGGCAGCTGGCTTTGATTTACAAGATATTGAACAAGTTGTGTTAACCCATCACCATCCTGATCATGCAGGTTGGGTGGATGCTTTTCCACATGCAGAAATTTTAGGCCATGCCTATAACGATAAATGGTTACGACATGACGAAGATTTTTTACGTTATCATGAGCAGTTTTACAGTGAGCGTTTGTTCGAACACGGGGTTCCACAGGCATATATTGAGCATAGTGTCCATGTTCGACGGGAATTAGAGCTTGTAGGGGAGCGACCATTAACCCAAATTTTATACGATGGCGATGAAGTTCCAGGTCATCCCGGGTTAAAAGTATTTGAAACATTAGGGCATGCGCAAAGTCATTTTATTTTTTGGGATGAAAAATTACATTATGTAATTGGTGGAGATTTATTATTAGAAAAAATAACTCCTAATCCATTAATCGAACCACCGTTAGATCGCACATCAGGTCGTCCAAAATCATTGTTACAATATAATGCTTCACTAGAAATATTGCGTCAATTGCCAGTGAATATTATGTATACAGGGCATGGCGCAAATTTAGAAGATATACCAGCTCTCATTGATAAGCGACTAGAAAGACAACACCAACAATCCATGAAGGTCTATGAGTTACTAGGAAATGATCAGCTAACCGTTGTACAAATGACAAAGCGTTTATATCCTTCGATTTTTCAGCATCAACTAGGCTTAACATTATCTAAAACACTTGGGCATTTGGATTATTTAGAGGCAAATCATCTTGTGGTTTCAGGGAAAAATGAGGAAGGTATCTATTTGTATAGAAGAAAGTAGGGTTCATACATGAAAATGAATAAAAAGACAATCTTTGTAACAGGTGCAACGAGTGGTGTAGGGCTAAAAATTACAGAATTATTAGTTGCTCAAGGCCATCATGTATATGCAACAGGGCGTAATGAGGTAGCGTTAAAAACATTACAACGTTTAGGTGCCAATGTGATACAAGCTGATTTAACGTCACTTACAGCAATTGATGAAGTATGTGCGCAACTGCCTCCGCTCGATGTAGCCATTTTTTCTGCGGGAGTTGGTAAATTTGCTATTGCGCCTTTGTTATCGGATGAAAATATAAGCGAAATGCTGGAGCTCAATGTGCGCGTGCCAATGTATTTAGCAAAACGTCTAGCTGCACCAATGATTGCGCGTGAACAGGGGCAACTAATTTTTATCGGTTCACAGGCCGGCAAAGTCGCTACTCCGAAGGCTAGTGTTTATGCGGCAACAAAGCATGCCATTGTTGGTTTTACCAATGGTCTGCGTATGGAGCTAGCACCCTATAATATTAAAGTAACAGCCATTCACCCGGGACCAATTGATACACCATTTTTAGATAAAGTAAATGATGAAAGCGGTTATCGTGAGTCTCTAGGTCGATTTATTTTAACACCTGAAGAAGTGGCACAGGCGACAGTAAAAACGATAGAGCGCCCAGTTCGAGAAGTAAACTTGCCCAAAATAATGGGCTTGACGAGTAAACTATATGCTCTAGCGCCTGCTACAATCGAATTTTTAGCCAAACCACTATTCAATAAGAAATAACGGTGCCAAATAACGGTACCAGTCACCCGAAAAATTCTGAATATTTTGTGTGTCAGGCACCAACTATTTTTTTATAAAAATGCACTTGTATTTATTTTTATAACATGATACTATTCGTGTATAAACTTTTAAGTGAATGTATAAACATACATATCATATAGAGCAATTGGAGGCGCATTTTGTATGGCAAATAAAAAAGTAGTTTTAGCATACTCAGGCGGTCTTGATACTTCTGTAGCAATTCCGTGGTTAAAAGAACAAGGTTGGGACGTTATCGCAGTTTGTCTAGACGTTGGTGAAGGAAAAGATCTTGAATTTGTAAAAAATAAAGCACTTCAAGTAGGTGCTATTGAATCATATATGGTGGATGCAAAAGATGAATTCGCTGAAGGATACGCACTTATTTCATTACAAGCACATACTTGGTACGAACAAAAATACCCATTAGTATCAGCACTTTCTCGTCCTTTAATTTCTAAAAAGTTAGTGGAAATTGCTAACCAAGTGGGTGCGGATGCAGTAGCTCACGGTTGTACAGGTAAAGGAAACGACCAAGTTCGTTTCGAAGTGTCAATAAAAGCATTAAATCCAGACTTAGAAGTACTTGCTCCTGTACGTGAGTGGGGTTGGAGCCGTGATGAAGAAATCGAATATGCAATGAAACATAATGTACCGATTCCGGCAACATTAGATTCACCATTCTCAATTGACCAAAACTTATGGGGCCGTGCAAACGAAGCAGGCGTAATGGAAGATCCTTGGGTATCTCCACCAGAAGAAGCGTATGGCTTAACGGTTTCTGTTGAAAACGCGCCAAATGAAGCTGAATATGTAGAAATCGAATTTATTGCTGGTAAACCTGTAGCTTTAAACGGCAAAGAAATGAAGCTTGCTGATTTAATTCAAGAACTAAATGCAGTAGCAGGTGCACACGGTGTTGGCCGTATCGACCATGTTGAAAACCGTTTAGTTGGTATTAAATCTCGTGAAGTATACGAAATTCCAGGTGCAAAAGTACTGTTAACTGCTCATAAAGAGCTTGAAGATTTAACACTTGTGAAAGAACTAGCACACTTCAAACCAGTGATTGAGAAAAAATTATCTGAATTAATTTATGATGGTTTATGGTTCTCTCCTTTACGTGATGCATTACAAGCATTCCTTGCTGAATCACAACAATACGTAAATGGTACAGTACGTGTGAAACTTTACAAAGGTCATGCCATTGTAGAAGGACGTAAATCACCAAACTCATTATACAACGAAAAATTAGCAACATACTCTAAAGAAGACCAATTCAACCACGCATCTGCTGTAGGCTTCATCGAATTATGGGGTCTGCCAACAGTGGTTAACTCTTCAGTTAATAAAAAATAATTATTAAAAGTAGGGTGTAGTGTAGCATGAACGCTGTACTGCACCTTTTCGATAAGTAATTTAGGAAAAGGTGAGCTGTTATGACAAAACTTTGGGGCGGACGTTTCCAAAAATCAGCAGAAGCATGGGTCGATGAGTTTGGCGCATCCATCGGCTTTGACCAGCAACTTGTATTGGAAGACCTAGAAGGTAGTGTCGCACATGTCACGATGCTTGGTGCAACGGGAATTTTACCAGCAGAGGATGTAGAAGCTATTCTTGGCGGTCTCGCACAATTACAGGAAAAAGCAGTCGCTGGTGAGCTTGAATTTACTGTTGCCAATGAAGATATTCATTTAAACCTTGAAAAAATGCTCATTGATTGCATAGGACCAGTTGGTGGTAAACTGCATACAGGCCGTAGCCGTAATGACCAAGTGGCAACGGATATGCATATTTTCTTAAAGAAACGTGTAAAGGAAGCCATTGATTGTATCGAGACATTCCAAAAAACGTTACTAGAAAAAGCAGAGGAGCATGTTGAAACAATTGCCCCAGGTTATACGCATTTACAACGTGCACAGCCAATTTCTTTTGCACATCATCTAATGGCATACTTTTGGATGCTTGAACGCGATAAACAACGTTTTACGGAATCCATTAAACGTATTGATATCTTACCATTAGGTGCTGGTGCCATGGCAGGGACAACTTTCCCGATTGATCGTCTAAAATCAGCGGAGCTACTTGGTTTTAGTGAAGTGTATGCGAATTCTATGGATGCTGTAAGTGATCGTGATTTTATCGTCGAATTTTTAAGCAATTCATCCTTATTAATGGCGCATTTATCTCGTTTTGCTGAGGAAATCATTTTGTGGTCAACAGATGAATTTAAGTTTATCGAATTGGATGATGCATTCTCGACAGGCTCATCTATTATGCCACAGAAGAAAAATCCAGATATGGCGGAGTTAATTCGCGGTAAAACTGGTCGTGTTTATGGTAACCTAATGGGCTTACTGACAGTTCTAAAAGGAACACCGTTAACATACAACAAGGATATGCAAGAAGACAAAGAAGGAATGTTCGATACAGTGCATACAATTCTTGGCTCTTTAAAAATCTTTGAAGGTATGGTACGCACGATGACCGTCAATACGGAGCGTCTGCACAAGGCAGTCCACTCTGACTTCTCAAATGCTACGGAATTAGCAGATTACCTTGCAACAAAAGGCATGCCGTTCCGTGAAGCACATGAAGTAACAGGTAAATTAGTGTTTACATGTATTCAAAAAGGCATTTATTTATTAGATTTACCGATTGAAGACATGAAAAAAGAAAGCGAGCTTATCGAAGCGGATATTTATGATGTATTAGCACCTGAAGCCGCTGTGCGCCGTCGTCATTCATTAGGTGGTACTGGTTTCGATCAAGTCAATATTCAAATCGCTAAAGCAAAAGCTTGTCTTTCTTAACTATTTTGCGTGCAAGTCCTTTGAGACATTTGCATAGATATTCATTAAAGCTGTCCAGAGAGGCACTATGAAAAACCTTCATCCTTTTTCTGTGGAGCCAGAGGGTGAAACAAAAAAAGAGCACCTTACATATGTGAAGGACAATCCCCAATTTTCGGAGACGCGAAATTGGGGTTTTTGTATAAGGAACATATAGTTATGTAAAAAGGGGAGAAATGTCATATGACGGATCGTTTTACAAAGGGGTTAGAAACAATGAAGCACTATGTGACAGAAGAAGAGGTATACCGTATGGTAGAATCGGATGCCCTCGCTGACATAGCGCCCGATTTACGCAAAATGATTATCGAGTTTGCCTATGGTGATGTCTATTCACGCCCAGGGCTTGATGCGAAAAGTCGAGCACTTGTCGTAATCACAGCAGTTGTTACACAAAGTGCTGTTCCACAAACGAAAACCCATATAACACGAGGGTTGCATGCAGGATTAACACCTACTGAAATTGTCGAAGCACTTTTGCAATTAGTGCCCTATATCGGCTTTCCTCGTGTGCAAAATGCGCTAACGATTGCTCAACAGGTATTTGCAGAAAAGCAGCTAACTGTAAAAAAATGAAGCGATAAAAATTTTTCAACAACATGTATAGAGTTTTGGGATATGGCCCATACTGTTAAAGGATACACTTAATCATCTAATATGATGAGGAGGATGCAGAATGAGTAGTCCAACTCCAGTAGACAACGAATCTCAGGAAAGTCCGCCACAGCTGAATAAGGTTTATACTTCACATATCTTAAGGAGTAGGTAATGAGAGATATCTCTGGGTTACTGTATCTTAAGATGAAGTAGAGACCACAACTGTACAATCAAATAGAAGGTATAAGTGTCCAAGGACCCAGAATTATTCTGGGTCTTTCTTTTTTGCTAAATTATGTTGATATTGCAAATAAACTGTTATACTCTATGTATGACAGATGGAGTCGCAAATAAATAACTATTATCGTGTTGATTATGCGTATTGTGATGAGGGAGGGTTTTGATGAAAAAACTTTTTGTACTATGTTTGGTAGCGTTCGCATTAGTTGCCTGTTCGCCAAAAGAAAATGCAACTCAGGTCGACAAAGAGGAGGATGAGCATGCTATGAATGAACAGCTAATCGGGAAATGGGCAGGGGATATTGAACTTCCAAATGGTTCACTACCAATTATTGTAGACTTACAAAAAGAGAGCGGAACATTATCTGTTCCTGCACAAGGGTTAAGTAATTATCCATTTAAAAGTGTGTCATATAGTGGTAATAAAGTACACATAATCATTCGTTTAAATGGCTCGGCGATTGAGGTAAACGGGACGTTAAAAGACGAGCAAATTAAAGCAACATTTAAACAAAATGGAGGGGAATTCCCCCTTGTTTTAAAGCGCTATAAAGAACAACCAGAACAACCTGTCTCCTACGAAACACTCACAGTACCAGTTAAAGATGGCGATTTAACGGTCGCACTGCAAAAAAGCAGTAACAAGCCTTCACCAGTCGTACTCATTATTGCAGGCTCTGGTCCGACAGATAAGGATGGAAATTCCGCAATTGCTGGAAAAAATAATAGTTTGAAAATGCTTGCTGAAGGATTAGCTCAAGAAGGTATTGCAAGTGTACGATAAACGAGGTATCGGGGATAATGCATCGCTATTGAAAAAGGAAGAGGATATCTCCATCGATCAATATGTTGACGATGCAGTGCAAATTATTCATGTATTGTCCGCCAATCAAGCTTTTTCAAGCGTTCATATTATTGGGCATAGTGAAGGGTCATTAATTGGCATGCTCGCCGCTCAAAAGACCAATGTGGCATCATTTGTGTCAATAGCAGGCGCAGGTAGAACGGCTGATACGTTACTTTTAGAGCAATTATCAGGACAATTAACACCTGCTCTAACGGCTGAAACTAATATGATTCTAGCCGCGCTGAAAAAAGGAGAGCAAGTGCAACATGTATCGCCTGAGCTACAAGCATTATTTAGACCTTCTGTGCAGCCATATATGATGTCATGGCTGAAATATAATCCAGCTACTGAACTTCAACACGTAAAAGGACGCGTGTTACTGATTCAAGGAACGACAGATATCCAAGTGAATGCAACAGATGCCGAAGCGCTTAAGCAAGGCGATGAAAAAGCAGAACTTCTCTATCTGGAGGGCATGAATCATATTCTAAAAAACGCACCGGAGGATAGAACGAAGAATTTAGCGACCTACGCAGACCCAACATTGCCCCTACATCCAAAGTTATTGCCAGCCATTTACAAATTTATCGCCAATGAACAGTAGCGATAGACAAATGGTCACAACATAGGACTGGTTCGACTTATGTTGTGGCTGTTTTTATTTTTAAAAGGGTCAAGTAACGAGTATCAGCATGATGAATGCTTGGGCAGGTCACACAATTTTTTCTCAAAACAAAACCATTCATGTACTCTTTGTAAAGCGTTTCATAATATGATGGTGAAAATTTCGTGTTATTAAACAACACACATAAAAATTTTTTCGCGATTTCAAAAAAAGAGGTGTAGTCTTTTAATTGAACGGTCATACTAACATGGATTCACTTATAAAGTCTATAATGATGAGGAGGATGTAAAATGAGTAGGCCGGAACAATTAGACCCGAAATCTCAAAAAATCCACCGTAACTGGACAAGGATTAAGCGTTCAAAATCTCAAGTAAATGGTGAAACGGAGATTACTCTCCATAACCGTATCTTGAGAAGTGAAGCGAAAGCCCGACAGTTTTAATCATGCTAGAAGTAATAAGTGTCATCAAGCCCAGAAATTTTTCTGGGCTTTTTTTATTTAAGGTTCTGTACTATATAAGTATTGGATGTGTAGTAAAATAAAGGAAGTAAGAAGGGAGGAACTAGAATGAGCAAGCAAATAAACATTCGCGTCGCATGTTTTGCAGATGCACAACAAATGCTGAAAATCCAGCAGGAAGTAATGGCTGAAGAACGATATTTCATCTCGACCGAAGCAGAATTCCAACAAACAATTGAAGGTCAGCAAGCATGGATACAGAAGAAATTGGCGAATGATCGTGACATAATTCTTATTGCCGAATGCAATAAAACGATCGTTGGCTGGCTAGCATTTCAATCGCCAGAACGAAAACGTCTAGCCCATACAGGTAGCTTTGGAATGATGGTTCGAAAAGATCAACGAGGGCAAGGAATTGGGAAACGTTTAATTGAAGCGCTACTGACATGGGCAGCTGCCAATCCACTAATCGAGAAAGTTTGTTTAGGCGTATTGTCCAGCAATATCAGTGCTATTGCCCTTTATCAAAAAATGGGTTTTATCGAAGAAGGTAGAAAGATACATGAAATCAAAATCGCTGACAATCTATATGTTGATGATGTATTAATGTACAAATTGGTTTAATGCATATTTCATTCTGTTAATAAGAAAGAGGTTGTTTTATGAAAATTTATAAGTTTACAAAGGACGGCGCTAATGCCATTCACAATTACAACTCGTTGCATTCATTTTACACAAAAATCATGACAACAGTGGAGCCAACAAATATAGGGTTTATATACATAGAAGCGGGTGGACTGGTAGGTCTGCATGAAGCACCTGTTCCACAACTATTTATAGTTATTGAAGGAGAGGGATGGGTCTGTGGTGAGAATCAGGAGAAATTAGTCGTAAAACAGGGGGATAGTGTTTTTTGGCACGTGGGACAAGTCCATGAGTCCGGCAGTGACAAAGGGTTAACAGCCCTCGTTATTCAATCTAAGCAAATTGACTTGCCTATATAAATAGAGGGCAACACTTGAATATTTCGTAACAAGAAGGAGACAGTGACCCCGTTATTTTTTTGCTAATGGTAGAATCAAACGTATTGTTTTTAACATATGCCCTTCAAATAATTCATCAAATTCTTCAACTTGTTGAAAGCCCTTTGCGCTGTAAAATTGTCTACCAATTTTATTGTCTTTCTCAACGCATACAGTAAGCGAAGTTGCTCCTTGTAATCTTTGAATACCGTTTTCCAGTAGAGCTGAACCGATGCCTTTATGTTGAGCGGTTGGAAGGAGGTAAATAGCGAGTAATTCGGCTTGCCCCTCTTCATTAACATGTGAAAAATTAGCAAAGCCAATAAGAGACTCACCAACTGTTGCCACTAAAAAAGGGCTTGTTTGAAGACGGCATGTTAACCGTTCGTCACTATAGGCGGCTTGAAGAAATCGTTCTTGAATATGCTTTGGTATGATTCCTTCATAGGTAGCAGTCCAAGATGTTTGTGCAATTTCTTGGACAAAAGAGATGTCATCTTCATTCATTTGTCGTATAATGAGTGTCAATACATATCACCTACAATTTCAATAATTTCTATATATTGTAACATATAACATAACGACAAAGGGGGATGTTTTTATGCAAGTGTTAGAAAAAGCATTTGGTTATATTACCCGAAACTATGATGATCGGATTCAGGTCCTTGTATTTGAGCAAAATACAGAGGGAGCAGGCATTCAAATTCCAAAAGGTACAATTGAAGACGGAGAGACGCCACTTGAAGCAGTTATACGAGAGATGGTGGAGGAAACGGGTTTAACAAATTTAGAAGTACAAGGCCTTATCGCACAGGATTATGCCGAGCATTATTCAGGAGCATTGCAAAAACGCTATTTTTTCCATTTAACTTCAAATGAGTCCCAACATACTTGGCAACACAATCCAACAGGCTTAAACGAGGGCAACTTACAGTTTACGTTTTATTGGATTGAAAAGGAACATGACGTTGAGCTCGCAAAAGGACATGGCGATTATTTATATCGTATTGTCTAGTGCCAGTCACCCAAACAATTCTGAATATTTAGGTAAAATTAAAACCCACTTAGATTTCGGCGGCTTATACTGTGCTCGCCGGAAAGTCAAAGTGGGTTATAGTGCCAGTCACGCAAGTTTTATTTTTACGCTTTAGCGGCAATTTCTAATGCTTGGGCAAAGTCTGCAATTAAATCATCCACATGCTCCAAACCAACTGAGAATCGTAATAATCCATCCGTAATGCCACGTTTGATGCGTTCTTCAGGTTCCATTGCTGCATGGCTCATTTTTGCTGGGTAGGAAAGAATCGATTCCACACCACCAAGAGATACAGCAAATACGGGAATCTTCATTGCCTCTACCAAGGCTTTCGCTGCTGCATAATGAGGTAGGCGGAACGACAAGACAGCGCCTGCGCTTGTACATTGGCTTTGATGAATGGCATAGCCAGGATGTGAGGCAAGACCTGGGTAGTACACTTGCTCAACAAGGGAATTTGCTTCTAAAAACTGTGCAATCTTTTGTGCTGATGCAACAGAACGGCTAAAACGTACATCGGTTGTTTTCATATTTTGTAGTAGTGTGAAGGAATCTTGTACACCTAAAATATTACCAAAAGAATTTTGGATGAAATACAGGTCATTTCCGAGTTGTTCATCTGCTGTTACAGTAAGTCCCGCAATAATATCTGAGTGACCAGATAAAAACTTCGTTGCACTATGAATGACAACGTCTACACCTAAGTCTAGAGGTCGTTGGTGTAAAGGTGTCATAAATGTATTATCTAAAAACGTTAGACATTGATGTTGTTTAGCTAGTGCGACTATTGCACGGATATCTGTAATCCCTAATGTAGGATTCGATGGTGTCTCCATGTAGAGAAGCTTTGTAGCAGGTGTAATGGCTGCTTCAACCGCTGCTATATCAGTAAAATCCACGAACGTATGCGTAATACCGTATCGAGGTAATATTTTTGACACAAAGCGGTATGTTCCACCATAAACGTCCTCTGTAATGACAATGTGATCACCTTGTGATAATAACATTAAGGCTGCGGAAACCGCTGCAATACCAGAGGAGAAGGCATGTGCACGAACGCCACCTTCAAGCTCGGCAACGGCTTTCTCTAACGCATCACGTGTTGGGTTACCAGAACGAGCATAATCGTATTCACCGAATTCATCGATGCTTTCTTGGTGAAATGTTGAAGAAACATACAGTGGTACATTAACCGCACCTTTTTTATTTTCGTAGCCATCACGCACACCTGCGTGGATAAGCGTTGTTTCAATATGTTGTTTCATTTTCTATGCCTCTTTTCTCAGCGTATCAAACACTTGTTTTAAATCTGCAATTAAATCTTCAGCCTCTTCAATGCCGACAGAAAAGCGTAGTAAACGATCGCAAACGCCGCGTGCTACACGTTCCTCGTAAGGCATATCGGCATGTGTTTGTGTAGCAGGGTACGTGATAAAGCTTTCAACGCCACCAAGACTCTCTGCAAAAATAATTAACTTTAAGTTACGAAGAAATGGGTCAATCCATTCAGGCTTTTGTAGTCGGAATGACAACATACCACCCTTGCCCGTATATAATACGTCTGTGACAAGTTCTTCTTCCTCTAAATAAGCAGCAATCGCTTTGGCATTGGCATCATGTTGTTTTAAGCGAAGATGTAACGTTTTTAAGCCACGAATCAATAACCAAGAATCCATTGCTCCTAGTACCATTCCGCTACCATTTTGAATAAAGCCGAGACGTTCGGATAGCTCAGCACCTTTTGAGACAACTAAACCGGCTAATACGTCATTATGTCCGCCAATATACTTTGTTGCAGAATGCAGTACAATATCGGCACCTAGTTCAATTGGTCGTTGGAAGTAGGGTGTATAAAAAGTATTATCTACGATTAGCAATGCACCGTGTTGATGGGCAAGCTCAGCATACACTTTGAGATCAAATTCCTGCATAAGTGGGTTTGTTGGTGTTTCGATAAAGAGGGCACGTGTATTGTCATTGATTAACGCCTCTACTTGCTCAAGCGATTCAAATTTAGAATAGATTGGTTTAATATTGTATGTTTCTTTAAAAAAGTTAAAAAGACGATATGTACCACCATATAAATCATCTGGTACGATGAGTTCATCTCCTGGTTTAAATAGAGACATTACAAGTTGGATTGCAGCCATACCGGAACTACAGGCAAAGCCAGCGTCGCCACCTTCTAAATCTGCAATACCTGCTTCTAAAATGGCACGCGTTGGGTTTTTTGTACGAGCGTAGTCAAATCCTGTCGATTCACCGATCCCTGTATGTTTATAGGCAGTTGATAAATGAATGGGCGGGCTAACAGCACCAGTTCTAGGGTCACTCAAATTGCCAAGCTGTACAAGTTTTGTTTCAATACGTCTATTGTTTGTCATGTCCTCACTCTTTTCTTCATCGTTAATATAGAAAGAGTCCACACTAGGGGGACTCTATTCCTTAATAGAATAATTCGATTAGTCTCTTCAATTTTCTCTATAATTGTTACTTAATTTAACATGGAAAGTACAGAAGGACAAGATGATTTCAGAAAATTACATAGATTATTGAAAATAAATCATGTAGGAATAGTAGGGGATTGATGTTTGACGATGAAAAGAGGCTTGAAAGAGGCACAAATAAAAAAGCTATAGATTCGTTTTCGCGTAGCACGAAAATATCTATAGCCTTTGTGGAACATAATGTCTTGTCCATTATGCTTGTTGTTTTTTTAATAAATCTCGAATTTCTTTTAACAGTTCTTCTTTTGCATCTAGCACAGGTGTCGGTTCCTCTACAACCGCTTCCTCTTTTTTTCTAGTAAATTTCGTCATAAGACGTAATGCTAAGAAAATAGCAAAGGCGATAATTAAAAAATCAATAATTGATTGTAAAAATATACCTAACTTTACTTGAGCTGTACCAGAACCAAACATAAAGCTTTCAGTTAAATCAATGCCACCTGTTAACACACCGACTAATGGCATAATAATATTTTCTACTAAGGAGGTAACGATTTTCCCGAAAGCCCCACCAATTACAACGGCAATCGCTAAATCAATTATATTGCCTTTCATAGCAAATTCCTTAAAGTCTTTCCACATATAATATATCCTCCCTATAATTATCCAAAAAAACAATCGAATTGTATTCTACTATATTACCCTAATTATAATCAACTATAAACATAGGAAAAAGAAAAATAGAAAAAATCTACAACATAAAACGGTAAATTTGGTAATATAGAAGTAGACAAAGAATGATTAGGTGTGACATATGGCGAAAAAAAAACAAAAGAAACCATTGCTATCTCCAAGTATGAAGATGGGGATGATAGCACTATTAATCCCTGTAGCCATTACTGTATATGTACTTGCTTTTTTTGCTTGGAAGGAACTACAAACATTCCCGATTTTCGAAAAACTTGCTCAACAAAAGGCGATTGAAGAAATACAGCAGCATTTCGATATGAACATTCCAGAACAATATATTCCGGTGTATGTTGCTGCCGAGGAGAAATATGGCGTGCCTTGGACATTGTTAGCTGCCCATCATCGTATTGAAACACGATTTTCTTCCATGAAATCACTTGTTTCGCCAGCAGGGGCAGTCGGACATATGCAATTTATGCCTTGTACATTTGTAGGATGGAAACATCCAACTTGTGAGGGATTAGGGAAGGGCAATATTACAAAGGCAGAGCTGATGAATCCCGAAACGATAAAAAAATATGGAGGTTACGGTGTCGATGCCAATGGAGATGGTATAGCGGATCCCTATGATATCGAAGATGCTGTATTTAGTGCTGCGAATTATTTATCAAAGTATGGAGCTGCAAAAGGTGACGTAAAACGAGCCGTTTTCAATTATAATCATAGCGAAGAATACGTTAAAAATGTCTTACATTACTATAATTTGTATAATGATTACCACGATGAATTAAAAACAGCCGTCCTTCTTAATGCAAAATAATAAAAGAGCCATCTAAACGATGGCTCTTTTTGTACATAATTACGTAGCTTTACGCATACTTTTAAGAATAATGCTTACAATGAAGATAAGCACAATTGCACCTATTAACGCTGGAAATACATAAAAATCGCTGACTTTCCAACCCCAGTTACCTAAAACCATACTACCTATCCAAGAACCGACAATCCCGGCAATAATATTACCAATAATGCCTCCAGGAACATCTTTTCCTAAAATGACGCCAGCTAACCAACCTAAAATTCCTCCGATGATTAAATACCAAATGAAACTGATCATAATGATTCATCTCCTCAAAGTTAAGATATAATGGCATTACTTAGTTATATCCTTTTTGGAGATAATTAAACCTAAATGACCGACCTTTTTATTTTTACAATGACTTCATTTGTTTATTTCACTACTGTGGCACCTAAAGTATGTTCAAAATGACGCAAAGCCCAATCATGTCCAGCTACATCAAAACTTGCTACTGCATTTGCATAAATAACAGTAGAAATGCCCAAATTATAAGCATCCACAGCTGTATGCAAAATACATATATCTGTACAAACACCAACTAAATGAACTTCCTCGATGTTCCGTTCCTTTAATAAAATGGCTAAATTTGTTCCTGCAAAGGCACTATAACGTGTTTTGTCGAGCCAAATCACGTTGTCCTTATACAAGTTATAAACTTCACCAACATGACCGTATAGATTGCGACCAGATGTTCCGCGAATATTGTGAGGAGGAAAAAGCTTTGTTTCAGGGTGAAATGGATCGTTTTCTTCATGTAAATCATTAGCGAAAACGACGACATTTTTTTCTGCAATAAATTGTTCAATTAAATTTGCAATAGGCGTATCAAGTAATTGTCCTGGTTCCCCACACGTTAATTTACCATCTGTTGCTACAAAATCATTTGTATAATCAATTACCAGTAATGCTTTTTTCACTTTCGTCCACTCCTTTAGGCATGATTTCACTCTTTATCATGCCATATTTGGTTTTGGCTGTCAGAAAAATAGTCATATTTTAATATTGAGAATAGTTTGAAAATTGAACAAGGTGAGCGTATAATGTGAAAAAAAGGAGAGGTGATAGTTTATGAATATGACTGTTATGAAACGTTTAGATCGCCAAGGATTCTTTATTGCTGCGCTACATTTGGTGGTAATGTTAAATTTAGCTGCTGAGTTTTTATTGGCATCCTAATCTCTTAAAAATCTAATAGAAAGGTGAGTACAATGCTTGACCTATACTAAAACAACCGTGAAGGCAATTTCGTCGTAATACACGGTTGTTTTTTGTTGCCTATTGTGAAGTAGACAAGCATTTTCGCGTATTTTTCTAGTACTTGACCAATATAAATCATACGAGGGGGATTAAATGACAACGAGATTTCAACAGGCTTTCCAGGGCATAGAGCGCCCATTTGCTTGGTTAGACCTTGATGCACTTGATGATAATATTGCAACGGTGCAACAAGCTTGTGGGCAAAAAAAAATCCGTATAGCAACAAAATCAATACGCTCGGTAGAGGTGTTGCAATATCTACAACAACATCTGTCGAATATAACAGGATTTATGACATTTACCGCGGCAGAATCCATCTTTTTACTCCAAAGAAATTTCGATGATGTACTGCTTGGTTATCCTGTTATGGAAGACATGGCTGTACGTCAGCTATTGCACTATGTAAAAGAGGGAAGAACCGTCACATTTATGGTGGATAGATATGAGCAAGTTGCGTTTTTAGAAAAAATAGGTGCGGAGCTAGATGTAAAGGTATCCATCTGTATCGATATTAATTTATCTACTGATTTTAAAGTACTTTATTTTGGTACAAAACGCTCATCTCTTGACTCGCTGGAGTCTATCACTCCTTTTTTAACTTATATAAAACAGCAGTCCCATATAGAAGTTGTAGGGGTTATGGGATATGAGGCGCAAATAGCTGGTGTTGGAAATCGACCTGCTAATGCTATAAAAGGTAGGCTAATAGATTTCATGCAAACACAAGCCAAAAAGCAAGTAACCCAATTTCGTAGATTAGCTATTGCGCATGTAAAAGCTTATTTTCCTCGATTACGCTTTGTTAATGGTGGAGGTACAGGCAGTATGACATATACTGCGGAGCAGAAAGAAGTGACAGAAATGACAGTTGGTTCTGCATTTTATGCACCAGCCCTTTTTGATCAATTTGCCCATTTACAACTTTCAAAAGCAGCAGGCTTTGCACTCCGTATCACGCGGAAACCTGCGCCTAATATTGTTGTCTGCCATGGTGGTGGTTATCCAGCGTCCGGAGCAATGGCCAATGATCGTTATCCGGTATTTTACGAGCCGACCTATTTTTCCTTTCTGCGTTTAGAAGGAGCTGGAGAAGTGCAAACACCGATTAAGGTAAAAGGCAAAACACTCACAATTGGGGATACCATCTATTTTCGCCATGCAAAGGCTGGAGAGCTTTGCGAAAGATTTCAAACACTTCATGGGATAAGGCAAGACGAATATGTAGGTAGCTTTGCGACGTACAGGGGGGATGGTCAATGTTTTCTGTAGAGAAGTGGAAAAATGGGGAGAAATGGACGAACTGGGCTGGCAATATAATAGCGTATCCAAGTGAGATGCACTTACCTCGTTCAATAGAAGAAGTTGTAAATGTAGTGAAGCATGCGCGTGATAGGAAGAAAACCATTCGTGTAACAGGTGCAGCGCATTCATTTAGTGCTGTTGCCATGCCGGAGCATATTGCACTGTCATTACATAATATGCGCGGGCTTATTTCGATAGATGCCGAAAACCAAGAAGCTACATTGTGGGCAGGAACTTATTTATACGAGATTGGACCACAGCTTGCAAAGCATGGGTTTGGCTTAATGAATATGGGCGATATTCAAGAACAGACCATTGCCGGAG
This sequence comes from Lysinibacillus sp. C5.1, assembly GCF_016350185.1. Lineage (NCBI taxonomy): Bacteria > Bacillati > Bacillota > Bacilli > Caryophanales > Bacillaceae > Lysinibacillus > Lysinibacillus sp. C5.1. Next base: position 2,780,419 of record NZ_CP066226.1, on the reverse strand, counting down.
CAGTGTCTACTGGTACACATGGAACAGGGGTGACTTTAGGTTCGTTGTCGTCTGCTGTGACACGCTGGTGTTTTGTTGATGGAAATGGAACTTACCATGAGCATATTCGAGGGACTGACGATTTATCCGAGGCACTTCATGTCTCACTTGGCATGCTTGGGGTACTTGTAAAAGTGACGCTAAAAGTGTTGCCGCTCTATAGTTTACATTATATTGGCACAAGGGACACATTAACAAACGGACTAGCAACATTTGCACAAGATATTCGACAGCATCGACATGTTGAATGGTTCTACTTTCCTGGTAGTGAGACAATTCAAATTAAACGTATGAATGCGATGGCTCCAGTGTATCAAAGTGAATGGCGCAAGTGTGTAGAAAATATAAAACTTCAAATAGTAGAAAATGGTGCATTTTTTGCGATTTCGGAGCTATGTAAATGGAAACCAGCTTTAAGTAGTGCAATGAGTAAATTAGCTGCTGCCAATGTTGTCGAGGCCGAGAAGATTGGCATTAGCTATGAAATCTATCCAACTCCTAGAAGTGTCAAATTCCAAGAAAGTGAGTACGCCATATCATTAACACAATTTGAGGCATGCATGGAAGAAATTCATGCAACGTTTCAAAAAGGGCATTTGCATGTGCATTTTCCATTGGAATGCCGTACAACAGCAGGTGAGGCCGGTTATTTAAGTCCTACACAAGGACAAGAATCCGCCTTTATAGCTTTTCATATGTATAAAGGAATGTCGGAAGAGCCTTATTTTAAATGGGTGCACAATCTGATGCAAAAATATCATGGTCGACCACATTGGGGAAAACAAAGCCATTTAACTGCACAGCAAGTACACACATTATATCCAAATATAGATAAGTTTTTAACAGTTCGTGCACAATATGACCCTGACAAAGTATTTTTTACACGTTACTTAGAGCAATTATTCATATTGTAATATTTAGAATTTAACAACAACTGAATCTACTAATTTTGAAATCAATGTATGGGGAAAGATGAAAGCATTTGTGATAAATCATCAACTGAATAGTGTTTATAATGAAAAAATTTAAATTTGAACGAAATGTCAAAATATTTATCAAAACGAGATAAAACTGATGCTTAATCAGCATGTAAACGATTTCAAATTTCGTATAGTTTTTGAATTGTTTAAACAATTCAAAAAATACTGTTGACTTAGCCTAGTTATTCGTACTATGATAACAACAATTTAATACGTTCGTTCCTACAATCAGTTGCCACAAAGGCAATCAGATAGGTAAAAACAAAATAGACAGAACATTTTGTATATAGCGACGAACATAGCAATAAATGAGGGGCGTTTAAAATGAGAAGTGACATGATTAAAGTAGGCGTAGATCGTGCGCCACATCGTAGTCTTTTATATGCAACAGGCAAAGTAAAAGCAAAAGATTTAGGGAAACCATTTATTGGGGTTTGTAACTCTTATATCGACATTATTCCAGGTCACGTTCATTTACGTACATTTGCTGATGTAGTGAAAGAAGCCATAATTGAAGCGGGAGGCATTCCATTCGAATTTAATACGATTGGTGTGGATGATGGTATTGCAATGGGCCATATTGGTATGCGTTACTCTTTACCAAGCCGTGAAATTATAGCGGATTCAGCAGAAACAGTTATTAATGCACACTGGTTTGATGGCGTATTTTACATTCCTAACTGTGACAAAATCACACCAGGAATGTTAATGGCAGCAGTTCGTACGAACGTACCATCAATTTTTGTATCTGGTGGTCCAATGGAGGCAGGTACATCTGCTACAGGAAAACAGCTTTCATTAACTTCAGTATTTGAAGGTGTTGGGGCTCACAAATCAGGTAATATGTCAGCTGAAGAGCTGTTAGATATTGAAAATAATGCATGTCCAACATGTGGATCATGTTCAGGGATGTTCACAGCGAACTCCATGAACTGCTTAATGGAAATGCTAGGTGTAGCACTTCCAGGCAACGGTACAATCGTTGCTACGTCTGAAGACCGACATAAGTTGATTAAAGAAGCCGCTAAACAATTAGTGCGCATGATTAAAGAAGACGTTAAGCCACGTGACATCATTACAAAAGAAGCAATTGATGATGCATTTGCACTCGATATGGCAATGGGCGGCTCCACAAATACGGTGCTTCACACATTAGCAATCGCAAATGAAGCTGAAATCGACTATAACATTGAAGATATTAATAAAGTTGCAGAGCGTGTGCCATATTTAGCAAAAATTATGCCTGCTTCTGATATTTCAATGGATGATATCAATAAAGCAGGTGGTGTTAGTGCCATCATTAATGAATTAACATCTATTCCAGGTGCCATTCATCCAAATCGTCCGACTGTTGCAGGTGTAACAATGGGCGAGCTCGTCAAAGATTATCACATTACAAATGATCAAGTTATTCGTACAAAAGACAATCCTTATAGCCCAGTCGGAGGTTTATCGGTGCTATTTGGCAACATTGCTCCTGATGGCTCTGTTATTAAAGTAGGTGCTGTTGATCCTTCGATTAAAGTATTTACAGGTGAGGCAATTGTCTTTGAATCACAAGAAGCAGCGCAAGAAAATATTGATAACGGTACTGTTAAGGAAGGCCATGTAGTCGTCATTCGTTATGAAGGACCAAAAGGTGGCCCAGGGATGCCAGAAATGTTAGCACCTACATCGGCCATTCAAGGTCGTGGTCTCGGTACAAAGGTAGCGTTAATTACAGATGGTCGATTCTCCGGTGCATCTCGTGGTATTTCAATCGGGCATATATCGCCAGAAGCAGCAGAAGGCGGTCCAATCGCTTTAGTTGAAAATGGTGACATCATTACGATTGATTTACCAAATCGTACAATCAATTTAGAAGTTTCAGATGAAGTATTAGCAGAACGTCGCGCAAAACTGCCAGTGTTTGAACCGAAAATTAAACGTGGCTGGTTAGCAAGATATTCAAAATTAGTGACAAGCGCCTCAACAGGTGGCGTTATGAAAATTTAGTCTTAAAAACTAGTAAAAAATCAATAGGTTAAAACGTTGATGAGGTTAAAGGTTCTAGAGCCTTGTATCTACCAGAGAGCCGGTCGTGCTGGAAGCCGGCGATACAACTAGATCCGACATCCCCTCGGAGTGAACTATTAAACGCGTGATCGCCATTAGATAGTTCCGGGCATAATCGAAGTGCTCGTTATTAATGAATAAATGATTTATGACACCGTATTGGATGTAAGTTCACTTGCATTGGTGCATAAATGCTTTCATTTATTCGCGAGGTAGCAATATGATTGCTATAAACAAGGGTGGTACCATGAAAAGTCTTTTTCATCCCTACGCAAGGTAGTTCTTTGCGTTCGGAGAAAAAGGCTTTTTATTATTTATTAAGCGTAGAATATTCCGTTTTCAGCATTACATCACGAAAGTGTTCATTAACTAGATGAGGTAGTCGTATGCTGTTGTGAATCGAAAGACAAGAAGGAGGCATATTTTGATGAGTGCGAATGTTTCAATTAATGAAAAAGAACAATTGGCGACAGAAGAAGTAGAACAAACTTTTCAAGCGAAAGATGGTGCAGACATTTTAGTTCAAGCGCTGCATGATCAGGATGTAGATATTATTTTTGGATATCCGGGTGGAGCAGTACTTCAAATATATGATGCAATGTACAAAAACCCAATTCGTCATATTTTAACACGTCACGAGCAAGGTGCTATTCACGCAGCTGAAGGCTATGCACGTGTATCGAATAAGCCGGGGGTTGTCATCGCTACAAGTGGTCCAGGTGCAACGAACTTAGTAACAGGTATTGCCGATGCGATGATTGATTCTATCCCATTAGTTGTCTTTACTGGTCAAGTAGCGACAACAGTTATTGGAACAGATGCGTTCCAAGAGGCAGATATTATGGGGATTACAACACCTATTACAAAGCACAACTACCAAGTGCAAGATGTCAATGATATCCCTCGCATAGTGAAAGAAGCGTTCCATATTGCGAATACAGGTCGTAAAGGACCAGTTGTGGTAGATTTCCCTAAAAATGTATCTCAAATGCTGTTTGATGTAAATAATCCACCACAAGAACCAGAAGAAATTTATTTACCAGGCTATCAGCCGACATACAAGCCGAACTATTTGCAAATTCAAAAGGCTATTCAAGCTATTTCGCTAGCGAAAAATCCAGTAATTCTAGCAGGGGCGGGTGTACTATTTGCCGATGCTCGTGAAGAATTAACAACTTTCGCTGAGAAGTATCAAATTCCTGTAACAAATACCTTATTAGGTCTTGGCTCCATTCATGGCGATCACGAATTATTCATTGGTATGGCCGGAATGCATGGAACAGTAACAGCAAATATGGCAATTACTAAGTCGGATTTATTATTAAATATTGGCGCTCGATTTGATGACCGTTTAACAGGGAATTTAGCAACGTTTGCACCAAATGCAACAATTGTCCATATTGACATTGATCCGGCTGAAATCGGTAAAAATGTACCGACCGATATTCCGATTGTAGCGGATGCAAAAGAGGCATTAAAATCTTTACTGAAAAAAGATTTTGAAGGTCCGGATACGAAACAATGGCTTGAATTTTTAAACAATCATGCAAAAGAATATCCGCTGTGGTATTCAAAAGAAGATGGAGACACAGAGGTGTTACCGCAGGAAGCACTAGAACTTGTGCATAAAATTACTGAAGGTGATGCCATTGTGACGACGGATGTAGGGCAGCATCAAATGTGGGCTGCACAATATTACCGCTTAAACAATGATCATGGTTGGGTAACGTCTGGTGGACTTGGTACGATGGGCTTCGGCTTCCCAGCTGCAATAGGGGCCCAGTTTGCGAAGCCAGACAAAAAAGTTGTTTCGATTGTAGGCGATGCAGGTTTCCAAATGACTGCACAAGAGCTTTCATTATTAAAAGAATTCAACTTACCAGTAAAAATTGTGATTTTAAATAACAGTTGTTTAGGGATGGTACGCCAATGGCAACAAACATTCTATGAAGAGCGTTATTCATCATCACTTATGCCAATCCAGCCAGATTTTGTTAAATTAGCGGATGCTTACGGCATTAAAGGCTATCGAATTAACACAATTGACGAAGCGGAAAGTATTTTCCGTGAGGCACTGCTTTCTGACGAGCCAGCGTTAATCGACTGCCGTGTAAAACAGCTTGAATGTGTCTACCCAATGGTTGCACCAGGTAAAGGGTTACATGAAATGATTGGGGTGAAAAAGAATTGAAACGAGTAATTACAGTAACAGTGATTAATCAAAGTGGTGTATTAAACCGTATAACAGGTTTACTTATGAAGCGTCAATTCAATATCGAATCGATTACAGTTGGTCATACTGAACAGCCAAACTTCTCAAAAATGACATTTGTTGTGAATGTAGAAGATGAGCGCAAAATTGAACAACTGGTGAAGCAATTATCGAAGCAAATTGATGTGTTAAAGGTCAATGACATTACAGATAAATCCATCGTGCTTCGTGAGCTAGCGCTTGTGAAGGTTATTTCACCACCAAATTTACGTCTGGAAATGAACTCGATTGTTGAGCCATTCCGTCCACAAATTATTGATACAGCGAAAAACGTTGTGACATATCAAGTGGTAGGAAATCCAGAAAAAATCGATGCCTTTATTGAGCTTATTCGCCCATATGGTATTAAAGAATTAACGCGCACAGGTGCAACGGCATCTGTTCGTGAAACACAAAAAACCATCAATACGCAGCTCTCTATTTTAAAATAGTTTGCATATAAAATCGAAGCTTGTGATCTGCGCACTGTAAAGCTGCAAATGCTCATAAGTTTAAAAAAACAAACCCAATTATTAGGAGGAAACAAACAATGGCTACAATGTACTATGAACAAAACATCAACGAGGACGTATTAAAAGGAAAAAAAATCGCAATTATCGGTTACGGTTCACAAGGTCATGCACATGCATTAAACCTTAAAGAATCAGGTTTCGATGTAGTAGTAGGTGTTCGCCCAGGTGGATCTTTCGATGCAGCAAAAGCTGATGGCTTAGACGTTAAAACAGTTGCGGAAGCAGCGCAAGAAGCAGATGTAATCCAAATCTTACTACCAGATGAGCGTCAAAAAGCAGTTTATGAAGCTGAAATTGCTCCATATTTAGAAGCTGGTAAAGCACTGATGTTTGCACATGGTTTCAATATTCACTTTGGTCAAATTACGCCACCTGCAGATGTTGACGTATTTTTAGTAGCACCAAAAGGACCAGGTCATCTAGTGCGTCGTCAATTCCAACAAGGTGCTGGTGTACCAGGACTATTTGCTATCCACCAAGATGCAACGGGTCAAGCAAAAGATTTAGCACTTGCTTACGGTAAAGGTATTGGCGCTGCTCGTGGCGGTTTATTAGAAACATCATTCAAAGAAGAAACTGAAACGGATCTATTTGGTGAGCAAGCAGTACTTTGCGGTGGGGCAACTCAATTAGTTAAAGCTGGATTTGAAACATTAGTAGAAGCGGGCTACCAACCAGAGCTTGCTTACTTTGAGACATTACACGAATTAAAATTAATCGTAGATTTAATGTTTGAAGGTGGTATGGCGACAATGCGTTACTCCGTTTCAGATACAGCCGAGTGGGGTGATTATGTTGCAGGTCCACGCATCATCGACGATTCAGTTAAAGCCCGCATGAAAGACGTATTAACAGATATTCAAGATGGTACATTTGCTCGTCGTTGGATTCAAGAAAATGAAAATGGTCGTCCAGACTATACAAAATTCAAAGAAGCTGGTGCAAACCACCAAATCGAAGAAGTTGGTGCAAAACTACGTGCAATGATGCCATTCATCAATGAAGGTAAGGAAAAAGTTGTGAGAGAAGTGGCTACAAGTGCGAAAAATTGATATTTTCGATACAACACTTCGCGATGGTGAACAATCTGCCGGCATTAATTTAAATACAGCAGAGAAAATTGAGATTGCCAAGCAACTTGAACGTCTAGGTGTAACAATTATTGAAGCAGGTTTTCCTGCTTCATCTCCCGGCGATTTTGATGCGGTCCAGCGTATTGCGGGTACTGTGAAAAATTCAATTGTTACAGGGCTAGCGCGTTGCGTGCAAAAAGATATTGATACAACATGGGAAGCGATTAAAGTAGCAGAACAACCGCATATTCATATTTTTTTAGCAACATCTCCAATCCATATGGAATATAAGTTGAAAAAATCACCTGATCAAGTGGTCGAGCAAGCCATTGAAGCAGTGAAATATGCGAAAAAATTCTTCCCACTTGTGCAATGGTCTGCCGAAGATGCTTTCCGCTCAGATCGCGAATTTTTAGTACGTATTATGAATGATGTTATTGCTGCTGGAGCGACGACGATTAACGTGCCAGATACAGTGGGCTATGCTTCTCCGCAAGAATATGGCGCATTATTCAAATTTTTATTAGAAAACGTCAAAGGTGCTGAAAAAGTGAAATTCTCAGCACACTGCCATGATGATTTAGGAATGGCTACGGCTAACACCATTGCGGCTATTGAAAATGGTGCGTCACAAGTTGAAGGAACAATTAACGGTATCGGGGAGCGTGCAGGGAATGTTGCACTAGAGGAAATCGCGGTAGCCCTCCATATCCGTAAAGATATCTATCCTGTTGAAACAGGCATCAACTTACAGGAAATTAAGCGCACATCGCAATTAGTTAGTAAACTAACGAATGTCGTTATTCAACCAAATAAAGCAATTGTCGGTAAAAATGCATTTGCACATGAGTCTGGCATTCATCAAGATGGCGTGTTAAAAAATCCTGAAACATATGAAATTATATCACCTGCACTGATTGGCGAAGGAGAAGTACCGCTTGTTCTTGGCAAACATTCAGGACGCGCTGCTTTCCGTGATCGTGCAGAAACAATGGGCTTTGCACTGTCAGATGAAAAGCTAAATAAAGCTTTTGCTGAATTTAAAAAGCTAGCAGACCGTAAAAAAGAAATTACGGAAGAAGATTTATTAACGCTTCTAACAGAGCAGCAAATCCAAATCGAAGATGTGCCATTGTTTGAGCTTAAAATGGTACAAGTGCAATATGGTACAGAAAATATTCCAACTGCTACCGCGACGGTCGTGACGCCAGAAGGCAATGTAAAAAATGTTGTGGCTACAGGCTCAGGCTCAGTGGAAGCAATATTTAATACGTTAGAACAACTTGTGCCTGGTGCTATCAATGTCATTGATTACCGAGTGAAGTCTGTCGGCAAAGGGCGTGATGCACTTGGTGAGGCAGTTATTAATATCCGATACGATGGTGTATCAACAACGGGACGAAACTCTTCACAGGATGTATTAGAAGCATCCGCGAAAGCTTATTTAAATGCGATTAACCGACATTTAATTCAGGTAAGTCTTCGAGCACAAGGTGAACTCGTTTAACTTGATTTGACTCTCACCTAGCAAAGCAGGTGAGAGTCTTTACTAAAATAGCGTAACCGTACGCTAGACAAAGAAAGGTGTTTTACGATGGAGAAAAAAATTACAGTACTTCCTGGCGATGGAATTGGGCCAGAGGTGGTTGCGTCAGCTATACGTGTACTACAAGTTATCGGCAAACGTTTCAACCATACATTCCATTTAGGATATGGAACAATCGGAGGCGCTGCCATCGATCAACACAACAATCCACTACCTGATGAAACAATTGAAATGTGTGAGAGCAGTGATGCGATTTTATTAGGCGCAGTAGGGGGGCCAAAATGGGACAATAACCCACCAGAACTACGTCCAGAAAAAGGCTTACTTCGTATCCGCAAGCACTTTGACTTATTTGCAAATTTACGTCCAGTAAAGGCGTTCCCGAGTTTACTAGAGGCTTCACCTTTAAAACGTGAAGTAGCCGAAAACGTCGATTTAATGATCGTACGTGAACTTACAGGCGGCGTATACTTCGGGGAACCACGTATGCGTACTGAAAATGGCGCGATTGATACAACAGTTTACTCAACAGCTGAAGTAGAGCGTATCGTTGAAAATGCCTTTGAATTAGCACGTTTACGTGGAGGCAAATTATGTTCAGTCGATAAGGCAAACGTACTTGAAACTAGCCGTTTATGGCGCGAAGTTGTAGAAGCGAAGAAAAAAGACTATCCAGATGTTCAGGTAGAACACAACTTAGTAGACTCTGTAGCGATGAAATTAATTACAAATCCTGCTCATTATGATGTCGTTGTAACAGAAAACATGTTTGGTGATATTTTAAGTGATGAAGCATCGGTTATTACAGGTTCTCTTGGCGTACTACCATCCGCATCCATTCGCGGTGATAATTTTGGACTTTACGAACCAGTACACGGTTCAGCACCAGAAATTGCAGGGCAAGGCGTGGCTAATCCAGCAGCAACGATTCTGTCAGTCGCTATGATGTTACAATACTCATTTGGCCTAGCAGAAGAAGCGGCTGAAATCGAACGTGCAGTAAGTGCAGTATTTGATGATGGGTACTTTACAGCAGATCTTGCACGTGATGGAGGACGCACTCTATCTACAAATGAATGGACAGATAAAGTTATTAATGAAATTGATACAAGTTTTGTTTCGGAAAGTATTATGACAACATATATTTAAGAAATAGGTGAAGACAATGGGAAAAAATATAATTGAAAAGATTTGGGATAAACATGTTGTTTATCAGGAAGAGGGCAAACCGGACCTGTTATATATTGATCTTCATTTAATTCATGAAGTAACTTCTCCGCAAGCATTTGAAGGTCTACGCATAAATGGACGGAAAGTGCGTCGTCCTGATTTAAGCTTTGCGACGATGGATCATAATGTGCCAACAAAAAATCTACCGACAATCAATGATCCAATTGCACGCAATCAAATTGAAACACTGGCGAAAAACGCTGCTGAATTCGGTGTTGAGCTGGCAGGTATGGGTCACCCTGACCAAGGGATTGTCCACGTGATTGGACCAGAATTAGGTTTAACACAGCCTGGCAAAACAATTGTTTGTGGTGACTCGCATACATCGACACACGGTGCATTTGGTGCCATTGCATTTGGTATCGGTACATCCGAAGTAGAGCACGTAATGTCTACACAAACATTGTGGCAAAACAAGCCAAAAACGATGGAAATCCGCGTTGAAGGAGAGCTACCGGTTGGTGTTGCTGCGAAGGATATTATTTTAGCAATCATCTCGAAATTCGGTATTGGCGTTGGTACAGGACATATTGTGGAATTCACTGGAGAGGCAATCCACAAACTGTCAATGGAAGAGCGCATGACCATCTGTAATATGTCCATCGAAGCGGGTGCAAAGGCTGGTCTTGTATCACCTGACCAAATAACAGTGGATTATATTCGTGGTCGCAAATATGCACCACAAGGTGAGAAATTTGAAGAAGCGACAGCGTATTGGCTAAGTTTAGCATCAGATGAGGACGCGACATATGATGAAGTCCGCATCATTAAAGCAGAGGAAATCGAGCCAATTATTACATGGGGAACAAATCCTTCAATGGGTTCTGGTGTATCACAAAATGTTCCGACGCAAGCAGATTATCAGGATGAGTCAGATAAAGCCGCACTTCGTAAAGCGCTTGCCTATATGGGCTTAGAAGAAGGGCAACCATTAACTTCAATCGATATCCAATACGTATTTATCGGCTCATGTACGAACTCACGCTTAAGTGATTTACGAGCTGCTGCAAATGTTATTCAAGGACGTAAAGTTCATGAAAACGTAACAGCAATCGTTGTCCCAGGTTCCCATTCTACAAAAAAACAAGCAGAAGCAGAAGGTTTAGATAAAATTTTCATTGATGCAGGTTTTGAATGGCGCGAATCCGGTTGTTCGATGTGCTTAGCGATGAATGATGATGTGGTCCCAGCTGGTAAACGCTGTGCATCAACCTCAAACCGCAATTTCGAAGGTCGTCAAGGTGCTGGTGCTCGCACGCACTTAGTATCACCTCCGATGGCAGCTGCTGCTGCGATTGCAGGTCACTTTGTAGATGTACGAGAATTCGTGAAGGAAACTGTGTAAAGGCACCATTTACACGGAAAGGATGATTGAAAATGCAACCAATTAATATCGTAAATAGTGTGATAACACCACTTGATCGTAAAAATGTCGATACAGATCAAATCATTTCGAAAGAGTTTTTAAAACGCATTGAGCGTACAGGCTTTGGTCAATTTTTATTTTATCATTGGCGTTTTGATGCACAAGGCAATGAAGTGCAGGACTTTGTATTAAATAAAGCAGAATTTAAAAACTCTAAAATTTTAGTAGCGCAAGATAATTTTGGCTGTGGCTCTTCACGTGAGCATGCACCGTGGGCAATTTTAGATTATGGCTTTAACGTCGTCATTGCCCCTTCATTTGCGGATATTTTCCATAATAACTGCTTCAAAAATGGTATATTACCTATCAAGTTAACGGAAGCAGAGTGCGATGAAATTTTAGCAAAAGGTTTAGAGAAACCTTATCATGTAGAAGTAAATCTTGAAGCACAAACAGTAACAGGTGAAGATGGTAAAGTTTACACATTCAACATCGATTCTTATTATAAAGAAACGTTACTAAATGGCTGGGATGAAATTGCCCTAACATTTAAATACGAAGACCATATTGCTGCCTATGAAGCACAACGTGTAGCCTACTAATGGGCAAGTAAAGCCGAGAAGAGTGTTAGATTGACTGGAATCAATCTAACACTTTTTTGCTGTTTGATGGGAACGTTGCCAGTATAGATACTTCGAAATACTGAAAACAAGGAAGCCTTTGTCTTTCTTTTGCTAAGTCGTTAAAATAGAAAGAAGGAATCGAAAGGATGATTTAGATGATTACAGTAATTGGTAGTTTAAATATGGATTTAGTGATACAAATGGCGGATTTCCCACAACAGGGAGAAACGGTTCTTGGGCAACACTTTCAAACAAGTCCTGGAGGAAAGGGGGCTAATCAGGCGATTGCTGCGGCTCGTTTAGGCAGCAACGTCACAATGATTGGTTGTGTAGGTGATGATCGTTTTGGGCATACATTACGAACAGTTTTAGAGCAGGAGCATATTGATACAACATCGCTTCTAACAACTTCAGAATCGACGGGCATTGCGAATATTTTAGTGCATCACAATGATAATCGTATCATCGTGGTCCCAGGAGCAAATTATAAGCTGGAACCAACACATTTGGATGCTGTAAAAGATGTCATTACACAAAGTCAAATGGTAATCTTACAGCTTGAAATTCCGATGGAGACGACAGCACATGCTATAAAATTATGTAAGGAAGCGAATGTACCAGTGCTGTTAAACCCAGCCCCAGCGGCGAACTTTGATATGTGCTGGATGGATGATATTACCTACTTGACCCCAAATGAAATTGAGTGTGCCCAGCTATTCGGAAACGATTTCGATCAAACGCTCGAAAAATATCCGAATAAACTAATTATTACACTTGGTCGTGATGGGGCACGTTACTTTGATGGCGAATATCCTATTCATGTCCCTGGCTATATGACAAAAGCGGTGGATACAACTGGGGCTGGGGATACTTTCAATGGTGCGCTTGCCTATGCATTAGTAGAGGGGCAATCGTTGGATGAAGCAGTGTACTTTGCGAATATAGCGGCCTCGCTAGCGGTTGAGCAAGTAAGTGCACAAGGCGGTATGCCAACACTTAGTAAAGTTTATGCGAGAATGGCTGGTTTGGACGAATAAAAAACATTACGCTTTATAAGTAAAGTGTTGGGATGTGTGGATTTTCTAGTTATTAGCATGAGGCACTATCATTGCATATACCTAGTTGTGCGATAAATGTGAAAAATAGAGAAATTTAACCTAAGAAGGAAATCCTATTTGTGACAAGTCGAACTAAGTAGTTTGTCCTTTTTTGTCATTAAATTTCATGACTATATATAAGAAATCGAATAGTTTCCTTTATAATGGAACTATAGATACATATGAAAGTAGGTTTTGAGGATGACGAATATTGACACTACGCCAATCGACTATACAGCCTCAGCGAATAATATTTTGCCACAGTTTGTGGATCGTTTACGTCAACTGCACAGCATTATTGTACAAAATACATATGTGAAAGATACAGCTAAGCACTTAAATCGTATAATCCAAGATGCAAACAATCAAACAATGGTACTGATAGTCGGAAAAGAACGAGTAGGAAAAACAACACTGATAAATGGTCTTCTTGGTCGTTCTATTTTACCTGTAAGCGATCAAAATCCGACAGGGGTTAATACGTTTTTACGATATGGTGAGCATGAGGAAATTAAAGCATATTTTTTAGATGGTATGGTGGCAATATTTGATATGAGCAAATTAGAATTACTTACTACAGGTGATACGTTTGCATCACAAATTTTACGTGAACATTTAGATTATCTAGAAGTATATGTTAAGCATGAGTTATTAAAATCTGTGACAATTATCGATTCGGTCTCATTAGAAGCGGGTGGGGGAGAAATGGCTTACTTCTCCGAATCGCTAATCAATCGAGTGGATGAAATTTTTTGGGTGTTACGTTCAGAATCAATGGCGATCGATGCAGAAGTTTTATTAATGGAAGCTTTAAAAAATAAAGGGGTAGTTCCACTTTGTATCGTTAATGGCATCGATAAAAATAATAATACAGAAGCCTTTATTCGTTCTGAAAAAGAACGAATTGGTCATTTATTAAGCGATTTTGTAGCGATTTCTGCAATGGATGCCCTTGAAGCACAACAAACAGACAATAAAGCGTTATGGCAGCGTAGTCAATATGATAATCTAATTGCGCAAATTCAACGCGTTGCAGAGAATAGCGATAAAAAAACGTACGCAATTATTATTCGTTTTTTACAATGGCTGGAGCGTTTCCGCTTCGAATTAACGATTATACCGCAACGTGATCCATTTCAATCAGCAGTAGAAAACATCGAAAAATTTGCGGGAGATACACAATATGAATTTTCACGTTATCAGCGAGATGTAGCCATTGTACAGGAATATGAACAAGAGTACGAGCAAGTAGCAAGCGTATTCAAAAATGTTCAAACATTGTATCAGCTCTTACAAACGATTTCGCAACATGATTATTTACAAGATGATTTCGTTGAACAATTTACTGAAAAAGCAGTGATTTATCAACAGGCATTACGTGAATATCGTAATATGCATAATGAATATATGCGAGAATATGAGCGTTTGGACGCACAACATAAAAAAATTCATGGAAAAGGGTTGATGAAAGCCATTTTTGGCCATCATACACAAAATGACTTTTTCAAAGAACGTGTTCTGCGTTTAAATGAACAGCAAGAAGTATGTGTTATGCAGTATGCGAAAGTACGGGAAGCGGAAGCTATCATTGTGGAAGAAATAAATACAGTCCAAAACTATTTGATTAACCTATCCAAAAAGCGTTTAGCGCGTATTGAGAAAAAGGTGAACGAGCTGAATCAGCAACGGGCAAAAGAGAAACACCAACTAAAATTATATGCTGCGAAGTTAAATGAATTTTCTTGTTTAATAGAGGCACAAGGGTTTATTAAAGAAAACATTCAACCGTTTCTTATGGATGAAAGGGTGCCGCTACGCTCGAAAGATCAGCAAATGCTTAAAGAAACAATCGACAATATTATAAGTATCGATCTATCTAAAAATGGCTTACTGGCGAGAAGTCAAATGAACAACAAAATGGAAAGTATAGCCATTCTATTTGATGTTGAAAGTAAATATGCATTACAGCCATTACGACTTGCCGAGACGGACGTTAAATCAAACGATATACCCGCCATACCGAATAAATTAGAAATTCAATATGAAGATTAAGTAGCACAAAACGTTCTAGAAGAATGAATCTTTTAGAGCGTTTTTTAACGCATTCATTTCGTTCAAATTTATGAGTGGTTGTTTCACAAATGCTAATATTTAGGGAGAAATGGATTGACAACAGGTGAATAGAAAATAAATTAAAAGTACCATAAAAAATTATTATTTATGAATTTTTTCTTTTAAGATGTTTTGGATTATATAGTAAATATTAGGTAATTAGTATATAATATTAATTATTTTAAAATTGTGGAG
Organism: Lysinibacillus sp. C5.1; assembly: GCF_016350185.1. Classification (NCBI taxonomy): domain Bacteria; kingdom Bacillati; phylum Bacillota; class Bacilli; order Caryophanales; family Bacillaceae; genus Lysinibacillus; species Lysinibacillus sp. C5.1. The sequence goes on along the minus strand of NZ_CP066226.1, from coordinate 2,765,319 downwards.
GGTTGACGCAGATGAAACTGGTACTGCAGATAACGAGTGTCATTTTAATTGTAACAGCTATCATTTTTAGTTTAACGCAGGTTTCAAGTTTAAAGGAAGAAAGAGAGGATATGAAATACTGGGAAGCAGCAGCTATTGAACATTATGATAATAATCTTATAGAAGAAAAATATTTTGCATTGAAGGATATTTACTCCTCTCATCTGACAACGACTTTGATGTCAGTAATATCAATTATGTTAACTGGGATTTTCTTTTTAGCGATAGCAAAAATAATTGCATTACTTCAAGATATAAATTCAAAAGTTACTAATAAACCTCAAGAAGAAGAATTTGAATTATTGAATTAATAGGAGGAGCAGAATGCTAGTTGATATAAATTGTCCAATTGAATTGCTTGAGTATCAGCTATATAGAAGTAAAAAAACGGGTAACGTTTATTGTTCATTTCGATTTTATAATATCTCTGAAAAAACGATCAAAGGTTTTAATGCGACTATCTATTGTTTTGACCAATTTGGTGAGCCTACTGGTTCGGTATCAAATTGTTTTGAACATAAATTTCATTTTCCCGATTCAATAGGCCCTAGCCAAGCATTTGATACGAATGAAAGAATTTCATTAGATAATTTTTTACATGCCAGAAAAGTGGAGATTGTCATTGAGAAAGTACTTTTTAGTGACGAAACTACATGGACTAAAGCTGAAACAGAGCTAGAGAAAGTAGAATTAAAAGAAATACATAATCCGAGGCAATTAGCTTATGTAAAAGCGCATGAAGGAAATGATGCAAAGTATTATTCACAACTATTAAATGATAAATGGGTATGTGTATGTGGGCGTCTCAACTTAGAGAATATGGAAGCGTGTCAGCGTTGTAAAAAAGAAAAAAATCATATTATTTCCATTTATAGTAATGAAGAAACGATTAATGAACAGATTCAGTTATATGAAAAACAATTAGAAGAGAATCAAAAGAAAGAACAACTGGAAAAAGAACGTCAACGTGAAGAAACTAAGAAAAAGGTAAGGAAAATTTTTACATATAGCTCGGTGGTTGTTAGCCTTTTATTACTTATCGTTATTGGTACATTTGGCTTTATAACAAAGTTTACCTTTTCATGGGATAATTATCTTTTGTTAAAAGATAAGGATAATGCTTTAATTGAGGCAGTCAAACATCAAAATAGGAATGAGATAAATTTTTTGATTGAAAATGGGGCAAATGCTAATTTTGTCAATAGGGATGGCGAAAATTCAATAAGCGAAGCCATTAAATTACCAAATAAAAAGTTGGCTATTTCGCTAATGAATAAAGGAATGGTGAGTATTACAGTTGGACAAGAAAAGAATACGCTTGCTCATCTTGCGGTCGACAATGAACAAATGGAAATACTAAAAGAGTTACATCATTTCAAAGTGGATATGGATGTTAAGAATGAAATGGGACATTCGGTTTTATATACTGCCATGGAGACAGGAAATCCAGAAATAATTGACTACCTTATCCATGATGTAAAAGTAAAGCTACAAGATGTGGATAATGAAGGGAATAATATTGTTCAAGTAGCCTTGCTACAACAGTTAAAAGATACAGCATTTATCAAAGAATTACTGAACCTGGCTATTGATTTAAATAAGGAGAATAAAAATGGCCAAAATACATACGAAATGGCTATTCTTACTGAAAATAATGAGATAGTGCAACTATTTATAGACAAAGGACTAAATGTGAATCAGGTTGATAAACGAGGAAATAATGCAATCCATGTTCTCCTTAATCAGAAAAAAGATAATGTGGCTTTTCTAACAGCATTAATAAACAAGGGGACAAATGTAAATGGACTGAATGGACAAGGACAATCACCCTTATATGTAGCTATTGTAAATGGGGATAAAAAAATTGTTGAAGAACTGATAAAGAATAAAGTGAATATTGATTCAGTCAATAGTAATGGGGAATCAGCGCAAACCGTTGCTGAAAAATATAATAAATCATTGGTAGAATTATTTGAACAAGGTAAATTTGTCATTAAATATGATAAACAAAAAAATGTTTACATAGTAAGTGGGATTACTTTAGGGAATTCTAGAAAAGATGTAGTGAATAAGTTAGGGAACCCAGCTAAAAGGCAAGAATTTACTTCTATAAATGGTGAAATTGACTGCAATTTTTATTACTTGAAAGATAGCACTGGAAAAAATATAGAGACACAATATTGTACTTATACAGGGAGCAATAAAATTGAAGAAATTACGTTTGATTTTTATCCTAAACATCTAAATGAAAATTGGTATAAAGATTTGGGAAAACCATTTGTCATGGATGATGGGAAAGCATTATTTTATCTTGAAGGCACGGAACAAATATTAAATTTAAAACCGAATGAAGAGTTAGGGTTTCTTACTTATGCAGATGCTAATTTCTATTATTATTATCCAAAGGATTAGCAGCTTGTAGAAAAAAAGGGGCTGGGACATAACTGCTTCAATTAGTGAGAAATCCGAATTTGAATGATTTCAAATTCGGATTTCTCTATTTTTTATGTTGTCTCCATATAGTTCTATGCAAATGGCTGTGAATTTTCTTAAATTCGCCATTAATGCGAGACCCATCTCGTTATCAACCTTCGATTTTCTTCGTACAGAAAATCGAGTAAAACGCAAATTAGCTTTCAAGAATCCAAAAACGGGTTCCACGTCAGGCAATATCATTCTTTTGTAACTTCACTTCTAAATCTAAAGGCAAAACTAATTGATTGACTTATCAGAAGTGATTCTTATTTTTATGTAAAAATGATCTAAGCCGTTTATTTCAGAGGAGGGTTTTGTCCCAGCCTCTTTCTTACAATTAGTTAATCATATTATGAAAATAATTTATGTGTGTTTTTGTTTTGAGGTGTGGATGGATCTCCATCCACACTTCAAAACATTTTGGATACGCCAAAAAGACCTAACGATTTTTGTTTTTTTCGAAAGGTCCATATGATATAGTTTTAGGTAGGTGATTACGATTTCTAAGCTGGTAGTGCGGACTCATAATCGTAAAGAATGCCACGCGTCAGTAACTGAAACGTCACTTTCAGAAACTTATTGATGCAGGCGACAATCGCAACCTTATGAGGCTTCCTCTGAGGTTGCTTTTTTAATTTATAATAATAGTCCACAAAATGATTCGGTTTTCCTTGTGCCCTAAGCATGGCACACACCATGAAATATAAAATTTTCCGTAAATGCTTGTTTCCTCGTTTATTCATACGATCTCTATATTGCGTATTGCCCTATCGTATTATATCTATTCCTGCATAAGCGTTCAGTTTTTTATAGGTTATAGTGCAGATAAAAGGGATAACTTTGATTGTGCTTATACCTTAACTAGTTTAATGCTATTAACATTATCCTTTTGATGGTATAAAATAGGCATAGAAAGATGAAATGGGTGGTTTTTTTGGTTTCTTCTAAAGATGTAGCAAAGTATGCCGGTGTTTCACAGACAACTGTTTCACGAGTGTTAAATACTCCAGAACTCGTGAAACCGAAAACATTAAAAAAGGTGATGGAGGCCATTGAACAATTAAATTATGTCCCAAACGATATTGCAAGATCACTTGTACAACAAAAGACAGGAATAATTACTTTAATTTCTGGACCGTTGCATAATCCATTTTTTGTCGATACAACAACCGAAATTGTAAATTATGCAAATGCTAGAGGCTATAAGGTAAACGTGTATTTTGGAACGGAAGATAATCTAGAGACTATTTATAATTCCGTGTTAGAAACAAAAGTGGATGCAATTATTTTATCATCTATAAGGTATACGGATCCATTATTTTATAAGCTTGAAAAACTGGAGATACCTTTTATTATGTTTAATCGTAAGCATCAAGAAAATAGACATTTTGTAGAAATAGATAATATAGAAGCAGGTTATTTAGCGACTAATCATCTAGTGACTTTAGGACATACGGACCTTTGTTGGATAGGGGGGCCACATGAAATGAGTACTTTTTTTGGAAGATATGAGGGTTTTAAAAAGGCTTTGGTTGAGGCGAGCATAGATATAAATGCAGTGCCAAAATTTTTTACAAATACGAGCAAAGGTGATATAAAACGAGTGTTTGAAGAACTATTGTTGCTATCTCCAAGACCGACAGCAATTTGCGCTGCAACAGATGCTATTGCCATTGAAATACTCAACCAATGTTTAGAACAAGGATTCAATATCCCTAACGATTTTAATGTAATTGGAATTGATAATGTAGAACTGAGTAAACATCGTTCTATTTCCTTGACGACAGTTGGCATCAAATCGGAAAAAAATTTAGGGTTTTTAGCGATTGAGAAATTATTTGATGTAATGGAGAAAAAAAGTGCTTGCATCCAGCAAACTGAATCTGTTAAACTTTTCCCAAGAAACACAACAGGTGAAAAAATGAACTGATGAGTGTCAGTTTATTTTTTTATACTAGAATGGTTACGTATTCATTTTTTTATTTTCAGAAATGAATACGTAACCATTAAAAGGGAGTGAGGACTTGAAGAAACATTTAATGTTGAATGGCGAGTGGCGTATGACGGATGAATATTTAGATGTTTATGCCCCGTATTCAAAAGAATTAATTGGTCAGTTTGCGATAGCAACTGAGATCGATGTGCAACAAGCAATTGAGTGCGCACATGCAGCTACCTCAAAGATGGCAATGTTAACAGCAATTCAGAGAGCTCAAATTTTGGAACAATTATCGAATTTATTTGCTGAGCATCGAGAAGAAGCAGCTACTATTATTTCGTTAGAATCCGCTAAGCCACTAAAGTATGCAGTTGCAGAAATAGACCGAACAATTGAAACATATAAGTTTGCCGCTGAAGAAGCGAAGCGCCTTGCAGGTGAATTGATTCCGATGGATGCTTCAAAAGGTGGAGAAGGACGCTTTGCTTATACGTTGAGGGAACCGATTGGCGTTATAGCGGCAATTACGCCATTTAATTTCCCTCAAAATCTTGTCGCACATAAAGTCGGCCCAGCATTAGCGGCAGGAAACACAATTGTCTTAAAACCGGCAACACAAACGGCACTATCTGCACATTTTTTAGCAAAATTACTTGCGCAAACAGACTTACCTGCAGGTGCTTTTAATTTAGTTACGGGCTCTGGAAAACTCATCGGGGATACATTTTTAGCACATCCTCAAGTGAAAATGATTACATTTACAGGCAGTCCAGCAGTCGGTATTTCTCTTCGTAATCGAGCCGGATTGAAAAAGGTAACGTTAGAACTTGGATCTAATGCGGGAGTAATTGTCGATGAAGGTGTTCCATTAGAAAACATAATGGATCGTATAGTAATGGGAGCGTTTTCAAATCAAGGTCAAGTTTGTATTTCCTTGCAACGTATTTATGTTCTGGACAATGTTCTTGATTCATTTTTAAAACAGTTTACAGAGAAAATTACCCAACTAAAGATAGGGGATCCGCTTGATCCAACAACAGATTTAACAACAATGATTTCAGAAACTGAACAACAACGTGCATATGCTTGGATTCAAGAGGCAGTCAATGAAGGTGCACAAATTATTACTGGAGGTCGGATTGAAAACAATATTTTATTACCTACTGTCCTTTATAATGTACCATCTCACAGCCGCGTTTCCTGTGAAGAGATTTTCGCGCCTGTCGTTATCATTAACACTGTGTCCACAATAGATGAAGCAATCGAAGCAATAAATGATTCGAATTATGGCCTACAAGCTGGCATCTTTACTTCATCTATAGAAACAGCATTTAAGGCATCGAAAAAATTACATGTAGGTGGTGTCATTATAAATGATGTGCCTACATACCGAGTTGATCATATGCCATATGGAGGAGTAAAAGACAGTGGAACAGGTAAGGAAGGTATTAAATATGCAATCGAAGAAATGACTGAAATGAAACTCGTTATTTGGAATAACAACTAATCATGAAATGGGGATGTTTGTAAAATGAAGATGATAAACAAGCACGCTAAACTATTTGTTATGGATAATGGAACGATGCGCATGGATAAAAACTATATGATTGCAATGCATAATCCTGCAACGATTGACCACCCGAATCAACCAAATGAATTTGTTGAATTTCCGGTTTATACAGTTTTAATTGATCATCCAGAAGGAAAAATTTTATTTGATACAGCATGTAATCCAAACTCAATGGGACCCGAAGGAAGGTGGGGTGAATTTACACAAAAAGCATTCCCTATTAATATGCCAGAAGAATGCTATTTACATCATCGATTAGAAGAATTAAATGTTCGCCCTGAGGATATTAAATATGTAGTTGCTTCACATCTTCATTTAGATCATGCAGGTTGTTTAGAACTTTTTACAAATGCAACAATCATTGTGCAGGAAGATGAATTTAATGGAACGTTACAAACATACGCGAGAAATGTTAAGGATGGTGCGTATGTTTGGGGTGATATAGATATGTGGATTAAAAACAACTTACAGTGGCGCCTAATCAAACGTGGTGAAGATAATGTGAAACTGGCAGAAGGTATAAATATATTGAATTTTGGTAGTGGGCATGCTTGGGGTATGCTAGGTTTGCATATTAATATGCCAGAAACAGGGGGAATCATTTTAGCGTCAGATGCTATTTACACAGCTGAAAGCTTTGGACCACCGGTTAAGCCTCCTGGTATCATCTATGATTCAGTAGGTTATAACTCAACAGTTGAACGAATTCGAAGATTAGCAAACGAAACAAATTCGCAAGTATGGTTCGGCCATGACCCCGTGCAATTTAAATCATTTAGAAAATCAACAGAAGGCTATTATGAATAGATGGGAGTAGAACGAACATGAGTAAACTTACCTTTACTCCTACAAACTATATAGGTTGGGGGAGTCTACAGCATTTACTTGTAGAAGTGCAAAAATTCGAAGCAAAGAATATATTAATCGTAACGGACCCGTTGTTAAAAGAGTTAGGTATAGTGGACCATATTAATAAACCTTTACAAGAAAATGGTTATCGTACGACCCTTTATACTGACATTGCTCCAGAGCCACCTCTTGCAATTGGGGAACAACTGGTAGACTATACAAGAAAGCATCAATTTGATTTAGTTATCGGATTAGGTGGCGGAAGTGCATTAGATTTAGCAAAGCTAGCTGCCGTATTAGCTACTCATGACGGCAAAGTCGCTGACTATTTAAATTTAACAGGTACAAAAACACTTAAAAATAAAGGGCTTCCCAAAATTCTAATTCCGACAACTTCGGGTACAGGGTCAGAAGTTACAAATATTTCGGTTTTATCGTTAAAAACGACAAAGGATGTCGTGACACATGATTATTTACTAGCTGATGTAGCCATTGTAGATCCGGAATTAACAATTTCTTTGCCAGCAAAGGTAACGGCTGCTACGGGTGTTGACGCGTTAACGCATGCAATTGAAGCATATGTTTCAATTAATGCAAATGAAGTGACAGATGGTCTTGCACTTCAAGCGATTAAATTAATTAGTAGTTCAATTCGTACAGCCGTGCATGACGGCAAGAATAAGCAAGCGCGCTCAGATATGAGTTATGGAAGTTATTTAGCAGGCTTAGCATTTTTTAATGCAGGTGTAGCAGGGGTGCATGCTTTGGCTTATCCTCTTGGTGGTCAGTATCATATTGCACATGGAGATTCAAATGCTGTATTACTACCATACGTTATGGGCTATATTCGTCAAAGTTGCGAAAAACGCATGAAGGATATTTTAGATGCAATGGGGCTGTCATCTAGTTATTTATCGCAAGAAGATGCTTCCTTTAAATGTGTAGTTGCATTACAGCAACTAGTAAAGGATGTAAATATTCCTTCAACTTTGAAAGGGTTTGCCATACCGGAATTAGCACTTGAACAATTAACGGATGATGCTACGAAACAGACTAGAATTTTAGCCAGAAGCCCGATGCCCTTAAATCGAGAAGATATTTTGGCTATTTATCGTGCAGCATTTGATGGGGAAATTCGCGAACCGAAACGACAAACATTGTAGATAATAAATGAAAAGGGCCGTATCAATTGATACAGCCCTTCATTATTTATTAAGCTTCAGCACCAGGTGTAAATGTCCGTGTGGCTAACTCCGCATCAAGCATAAAGATAGCATTTGAATCATTTTCAATGCGTTCAATTTTACGAATTAATGTATCGAACGTTGATTCTTCTTCTACTTGCTCATCGATGAACCATTTTAAAAATGCCATTGTGGCGTGTTCACGTTCATCTAATGCAATATCAGATAAGTTGTAGATACGACGTGTCACTTCTTTTTCATGTGACAAAGCTGTTTTAAAGGCATGCAAAATAGAGTTGAAATGATTTTCTGGACTGTCAAAACCATGGATTGTTGCACGATAGCCCATATCACTTAAAAAGTTATAAAATTTCATTGCATGGAAACGTTCTTCTTCCGCTTGCACTAAAAAGAAATTGGCAAACCCATCGTAATCTTGATCTGTGCAAAATGCGGCCATTGCCATATAGGCATGCGCGGAGTAAAATTCAAAATTCATTTGTTCGTTAAGTGCTGTGTGTAGTTTTTCTGATAACATAGTAGTTCCTCCCTTTGCAGTAAATACCTTCTACTTCTCATAGTATATAGCGAAAGAGGGTCATCATACAGAAAAAGATTTTTTTCGTCATAAATACTGCAAAATTAAATTGATATTCGTTCTCAATTAGAAGATTTCGTTTTTTAAAAATTGAAGAATCGCCACGAAACGAATGCAAATCACCACGAAATCAGAACGAATCGCCACGAAGCTAGTATAAGATGCCGACCGTATTTGGCAAAAAAAATTCGCCCAGACGTTGAGTCTAGGCGAATGATCTATTATGCTTCTTTCTTTTGGTTTTTGATACCTACTAAGTAGCCAATTAGCGCAATCGCAAGTAACACAATCCAGAATGTCGCTTTCCACATTGTTGAATGTGGGAATTCGTGAGGAATAAAGCCTAATTTTTCATGTGCTAACGTTAAAACTGCTAACTTTACGCCAACCCAACCAACGATTAAGAATGCAGCTGTTTCAAGTGACGGGAATTTTTCTAGTACACGTACGAACCAGCGTGCCGCAAATCGCATCATGACAACCCCGATAAGACCACCAAGGAACATAACACCGAATTGTCCTGCATTAATACCACCGACATCGAAATTACCTAAATGCGGCAATGTAACAGCGATTGCCACTGCAGCTAAAATGGAATCTACCGCAAAGGCGATGTCCGCAAGCTCTACTTTAATAACCGTCATCCAGAAACCAGATTGTTTTTTAGGTTCTTTAATTTCATCTGATTCTCCAGCGGCTTTCCGCGAATCGTAAATATGTTTAATTGACATAAATAACAAGTAGGCAGCACCTAATGCCTGAATTTGCCAGAAATTTACGAGTGTTGTAATTAAGAATAGTGCGGCAAAACGGAAAACGAATGCACCAACTAATCCGTATAATAATGCCTTTTGTTGTTGTGCTTTTGGTAAATGTTTTACCATAACGGCCATCACGACCGCGTTATCTGCCGCTAATAGTCCTTCTAGTACAATTAATACGACAAGTACCCAAGCGTATTCTAATAAAATCGCTTCCAAATTTGTTTCCTCCTTTGTTGTGGACAGAAATGAATAATATGCTCTTTCCTATTGTTTATTTTAGGCAAAAGAAAAAGACCCATGCCTAAAAAATAGGCAAAGGTCTTGCTAAGCAATTATTTGGAAGCTCCAAATAATAATTTGTACCAATAATTTCTAGTACAGAACTCATCTATGTAGATGAGTTTGCTATCACACCCGATGGCTGCTACCATGTAATGACGAATGTGAAATCAGATGTATCGCTCACATCTGCTAGCTACTCCCCTTTGACAAAAATGTCAAAAGCTATTCAATTCTTCTTACTAAGGATTATAGCATGTTGTTCGCAAAAAGCAAATAAAAATGTAGTGCTATACTAAATTTTTTCCTAATTTTTCTTATGAGTGGTACTATATGATGATAAGTGAAATTTTTTAACAACTTAGAGGGGAGACCTATATGTATAAAAAGTTTTTTTCATACTACAAACCACATAAACGATTATTTGCTATCGATTTTTCCAGTGCCATTGTCGTAGCAATACTAGAGCTAGCTTTTCCTTTAGCTGTACAATGGTTTATTGACAAGCTTCTTCCTACAGGAGATTGGGGCATGATTGTTAAAGTGAGTATTATGCTATTACTAGTATATGCTCTTAGTACAGTATTAAACTTTATCGTCAATTACCTAGGGCATAAACTTGGTATCAATATCGAAACCGATATGCGACAGGAGCTGTTTAATCATGTGCAGCGTCAATCATTCCGTTTTTTTGATAATACAAAAACCGGCCATATTATGAGTCGAATTACGAATGATTTATTTGATATAGGAGAGTTTGCTCACCATGGACCAGAGGATTTATTCATTGCCATCATGACATTTTTGGGCGCTTTCGTCATTATGTTTAATATCAATCCAACACTTGCGCTAATAGCAGCCATTATGGTGCCATTTTTAATGTGGCTTGTTACGGTTAGTAACATCAAGATGAATAATGCATGGAAAACGTTGTACGGAAAAATTGCAGATGTCAACGGTCGCGTAGAGGATAGTGTATCTGGTGTACGTGTTGTGAAATCATTTACAAATGAAGCATTTGAAATGGGGCGTTTTAAGGAACAAAATAGCTATTTCCGTTCTGCAAAATTATACGCGTATAAAATTATGGCAGGGGCGCATTCAAGCATCTATATGATGACTCGTTTGTTAACGTTAGTAGTCCTTGTTGTGGGCGCATGGTTAAGCTTTAATGGGAAATTATCGTATGGGGGACTTGTCAGCTTCGTTTTGTATACGAATGTTCTGATTAAACCTATTGATAAAATTAGTGCGTTGCTAGAGCTTTATCCAAAAGGTATGGCGGGTTTTAAACGTTTTCGTGAGTTGATAGAGCAGGAGCCTGAGGTTCAGGATCGAGACGGTGCACAACCAGTAATACATTTATATGGGGACATTTCATTTAAAAATGTTGATTTTAATTATGATGCGTCTAAAGCTGTTTTAAAAGATATTTCATTTGATGTACGGGCAGGACAAACCATTGCCTTCGTTGGACCATCGGGTGCCGGGAAAACGACCATATGTTCTTTAATTCCGAGATTTTATGATGTCCATCAGGGTGCCATTACGATTGATGGTTTGGATGTACGAGATATGACTCAAGCCTCTCTTCGTGCACAAATCGGGATTGTCCAACAGGATGTCTTTTTATTTACAGGAACAATTCGAGAAAACATTGCATATGGACGTTTAGGAGCAAGTGATGAAGAGGTTCAGGAAGCTGCTAAAAGAGCCCATCTCGAGTCCTTTATTGCTGAATTGCCAGATGGTTATGACACACAAATTGGTGAGCGTGGCTTAAAGTTATCAGGCGGGCAAAAGCAACGAATTGCTATTGCACGTATGTTCTTGAAAAATCCACCGATTTTAATTTTAGACGAAGCAACCTCTGCATTAGATACCGAAACGGAAATGATTATCCAACAGTCGTTAGCAGAGCTTGCTGAAAATCGAACAACGCTTATTATTGCGCACCGCCTTGCGACCATCCGCAACGCAGATCGTGTGCTTGTTGTTACACAAAACGGGATTGAAGAAGACGGCACGTATGAGGAATTAGTTGCACAAGATGGTACTTTTGCGAAACTTCATCATATTCAATTTCGCAAAGGCGATAGTGAAAGAGCCATTCAACCAATTGAATGTTAAGTAGAATATAAGATTCTAAAGTAAAAGGGCATCGAATGCGAAATGATTCGATGCCTTTGTTTGATTTGCCAACTATTTTCTAATTGTTTCAGTATAAGATCCTCTGCCAGGATTTATTTTGTAAACATTTACTTTAATATTGCGTATAGAATCTTCAGTTAACTCTATTTTTCCGTTTTTTTTCTAATTTTTTCCACGTTTTAACGTTTTTTCGATAAAGTCGTTCAGATAAACGGTAAATATCTGTGTCTAACGCTATAGCTTCCTTAAACGTTTCTCTTACCTCTTTTTCCACTTGTTTTTCGATCTCTTTCTCAATTTCTTTAGTGGTGATTTTTTTGGTAATACCAAGAACGCTGGTTGCCTCCAATTTGATTTCAATATCAAATTGTACTTTTTCGTTTTTTACGATAGGTGTAATATGAACTTTTATATGTTCCAAAGCAACGGTTACATAGGAATTTTCATCTTCACCAATTTGCCCTGTGATTTCACTGCGCATTGTTTCATTTGTCATCCATTTGACACCGTTAGCTTTATTTTGTGTGAGAGACCCTTTATAGCCTTCATTCGATAACAGGGCAACACCCTTTATTTCTATAGATTCAGCCTGTCCTTTCGACGTTTCCCATCCTTTATCAATTGAGACGAGAGGTAAATACACTTCATGACTAGGCTCATTTAGACCGATGACCAATTTTCGAACATTAATCGGTGTAACAAAAGATTCTTGCCTAAATGAATTTAATGGATCACCGAGTTTTGATAATGTAAGTGCCTTATTATTAATTGGTGTCACGACTAGTAATTTATCGAGTGGCTCTTTTGTGCCATATACCCAAATTTGGTATCTCATCTCGCGATAACGAGTTAAAAAGTCAAGTACTTGATTGACTTTGTTGCTTTTCATGACTTCTTCTGACAGTATAATGTAGGTAATATGACCCCAAAATGCTTTTTGATCAATGGAATGATATAAATCAAAAAAAGAATCTTCTATTGTTTTACCTTTGGCTTGTCCAATTTCAGCTTGTTGGGCTTGCGGATTATTAGGCTGTTCTGATTTGGCTATATTGGCAAAGTCAATAATTTGCATATAGGTTTCATAATGACCATCTTTAAAATCGATACCAAGTGCATGAATATAGTACATCCTTTGTGGTTCAGTGACATCCCAACAACCTGACAGCAGTGTCGTCAGTACTACCAATATACAGAGTATTTTTTTATTCATTTTTATCCTCACTCGTACGTGTTTGATCTTGTGGAGCAATATAGTTTGGGCGTTTGGCGTAACCTTTAGGGGATAAACGGAAAAGTGTTTTCTTAATGGTTTGCCAGTCTAAATCACCGCCAACTTGCATGTAAGAATAACCGAATATTCTTATATTACATAAGTAAAGAAGGGTTAAGTATAGGGATATAAAGAAGCCAAATAACCCAAAGAAGCCGCTTAACAAAATAAAACCAACACGGAAAATACTAATGGTCGTAACGAGAGATTGATTTACAAGTGTAAAGGAAGCGATGGTAGAGACAGCAATAATAACGATCATTTCTGGGCTTGTCACACCGGCACGTATGGCTGCATCACCAATAATTAAACCTCCAACAACACTTATCGTTCCGCCAATAACAGATGGTAAACGTAGACCTGCTTCTCGAAAGAGCTCGAACATCAGTAGCATTAATAGCATTTCCAATGAAGAGGGAAGAGGTAAACCTGTTCGACCTTGCACAACCGTTGCTAAAAACAGTAAAGGTAATTGATTTTGATGATAAGTCGTTAAGGCAAGCCAAAAAGCAGGTAAGAGCAAACCGATAAAAATACCTGATATACGTAGTAAACGTTCCAGAGAACTAAAAACAATGGGATATTCATTATCCTCGCCTGATTTTAATAGTAAAAATAAATTAACCGGTGTGATAACCGCATACGCTACACCATCTACAAAAATAAGAAAACGTCCGCGAATCAATGCTTGAATCGCGAAATCTGGACGTCCTGTATAATCCGTTTTCGGGAAAAATCGCGTATTTTTGTTGACACGTTCCATAAGCAAATCACCGCTAAAGACAATATCTGTATCAACGGATTGTAGCTGTACTTTTATACTATTTAAAATGTCCATGTTGGCGATGTCACCAAAATAAAGTATGGCAACCGTTGTTTTTGAACGTTTTCCCAATTCCATTTTTTCAACACATAAGGAATTCGTCGGCAGTCGTTTTCTTAATAACGCAATATTGACGGAAATATCTTCAATAAAGTTATCTCGAGGCCCTTTAACAAGTACTTCCATCCGTGTTTCTTCCGGATTACGATTTGGCTTTTTGGCAATATTACTTGCGTAAAGTAGTTCATCGGATTCAAAATAAAGAAGTAAGTGGCCAGTATATACGAGTGATATGGCATCTGATTCTTCTGTTACTTGTTTTAAGTTAGGGATGTGTAACTTTGTATCGACGTTATCTTGCAGTGATGTGTCTGTTAAATGATCAAAAAGAGATTGAACGCGCCTTACAATCACGTCATGGAGTAGTTGCTGATCAATCATTGCCTCACAAATGACGAATTGTACTCGATGCTGCTTAAATACATACTCTTGAAAATAAACGTCAGCAGATTTTTTAAATAACTGCTTTAAGCGGTTTAAATCTAAGGACTTTTCTGTTGAAGGCATCAGGTGTCACCACTTTCCGTGTCTTGGTAATCGGCTTTAGACTTGTTTGCTTTTTTTCCTGACATGAAAGCTACAATCATTAAAAAAATGGATAGTAAGAAAAAGAATATAAACGTAGCTGTTAATATATAATTTCCTTTGAGTTCTAGAAATATGTGCTCATTTAATAATATTAGTGGCAGGCATATGAAAAAGAACGGAAGTGCTACCATTTTCCATATGCGTTGGTGGTCTCCCACCATGCCAAGTAAGTCCGTTACAACGTATAAAATAAACCCAACACGAATAAATGTTCCTGTAAGCCATTGATAAATAGAAAGAAAGTCTAAATGTTCTACATAACGTCCTATCGTTACTAATCCCCACTCTTCGTAAGCAGGATAACGTTGTTTAGCAGCTTCAGCGGGTCCAAATTCTGTAATGGCACCAATAAGAGGTCCCAATGTTAACCCTGCTAGAATCACTAGCATGATGGCAAAGTGATGCCAACGAAGACGATCTTTAATTTGATGTTGGATGAGTAAAAATATTATTAATTCTGAAAAGCCGGAAGCGGGGTAGATGAGCCCAGATAAAATTGGTTGGAAACCATGCTCTAAAAAAGGACGTAGTAACTCATGGTCCTTCACTTGTAAATTGGTAAACGCGACAAAAAAACCAAATACGACGACCGCTAATAAAACGAACACATTGACAATAACAATTGTTTGTAAACTAGTTGTGACAAGCAAAATACAAAGCGTGACATAAATCGCAAGTAAAATTAACTTTGGTGTTTTAGGTAAAAAGGTTGTATTGATCCACTGTAACGTTTCAATCATTGTAAAAGCTGCAATTACAATAAGAAAAATCACAATTGTATAGATGACGATATTCGAGCCGACTTTTCCAATTTTTTGTTTTAACCAATCTTTTAAAGGTTCTTGTTTTGATTTTCTATGAATATACACTAAAAGAAAGAGCCAAGGAAACATGATTAGTAAAGTGAAAATAACGGATAACCAGCTATCTCTTTCTGCAACCTCTAATAATGGAGGCATAATGGTTACGTGATTTTTTAAGCCAATAACGGTCATTGCTAGGAAGACAACATGTAAAATACTAATCGATCCGACACTTTTCATATAAAAACCCTCTAACCTGTTTTGATACATATTAGCATTGACAAAAAGTTGAAGGATTATAAGTTATAAAAAGGCACTATCTCATGAAACTTGAGATAGTGCCAGCTATTTAGTGAATATATTGATTGCTTACCAGACTGTTTTTCAGTACGTCTGTTGGAATTTCAAATTCTACTACGCCCATATAACCAGGTGCTACTTCATATTTATCGAATGAAATGACAAGCTTTCCTTTATCCGAAATATAGAATTGTTGTTCAGCGTCAATAGCGTTAAAATCATCCATTAAATCCTCATCAGGCAAGCCTGCACCTTTGACCCAATAGACTTTTTCTTCGTTCGATGCAGCAATTTGTGCACGCATTTGTTCTTTAATATTGTCACTAATGACACGAATATAGCTGTCATCTTTAAATAACATTGGTAGCGTGATTAAAATTTCATTTTGTTTATCAATCGTATCATAATGCATAACTGTTGAAGAGGAACCAACTGTATTGACGATATAACGTCCTATCGATAAAATTTGATCGTTATCAGTTTTAATGTCATAGCCGCTATCTACGCCATAGTGACCACCGCCATTCGCCTTTATATCTCCAACATCTGCAATAAATTCATCGTAAAGCGCTTTTCCTTCTGCACGATACTTTTCATTTAATGTATTGGCAAGCTTTTGATTTTCTAAATTTTCAATAGAAGGAACTTTAATATTCGCTTCATATGTGTCATCTGCCACTTCGTATTCAGTCCAAGTAAGTACTTTTACAACACTTCCGACAACAGGTATTTCCGAAAGCGTACGTGCCATTGCAGGGCTAACGTTTAAGCTAGCGGTAAACAGCATAGCTGCTGCTGCTGTTCCTAGTAACCAGTGTGGCGTTCGATTTTTTTTCTTCTTTTTACTTTGCTTTAATGCATTTTCCACAACAAAGTCAAGCTCTTTTGGAATTGGTACTTCTTCATATTGTTTTTTTAAATCTTTTAATTTTTTATCCATGTGCGGTTTCTCCCTTCCCATCTTGGAGTTGTATTTTTAACAGTTTTAATGCTTTATATAGGCGTGATTTTGCTGTGCTCAGCTTGATGTCTAATACACTAGCAACATCAGCTAGTTTTAAATCCTCAAAGTAATGCAAAATCACTACTTCACGGTACATCTGGGGTAATTCTTCTAACGCATGCTCTAGGTCGATGTCTTCGTAAATATCTTCTTGAGCAGGTGTTAAATATTGAAGTGTGTCGTCGTCTGTTACTTGTAAGCGATTGTGTTTGCGCAAAAAATCTATTGCTGTTCTTACAACGATTTTGTAAAACCAGCTTTTCATATAATCCACGTGCTCTAATCGATCGAGAGAAAGCATCGCTTTTTGAATGCTGTCTTGTACTATATCGAGTGCATCCTGCTCATTTTTCGTATAGCTATAGGCTAGCAAATAAAATCGTTCTTTCTGTTCGCGAATTAACTGGACAAACACCTCTTCATGTTGAAATGCATTTCTTGTTTTCATGTCCAAAGAAGCTCCTTTTTAACATTTTCATATTGTATACAACTACTAGACGTGTGAAAGTGGAGAAAAAGTTGATAGAAAGAAAAAAAACTTACCTCCTGTAAGAGGTAAGAAGGATTTTATGAAAAATAGTCGTATGTATTTTTCAGTAGTAATAAAATTGTGACGACAATAAATAGCTTACGTACATAACTGCTCCCACGTTTAATAGCAAATTTTGAACCAACGATCGCACCTGCAATTTGCGCAAGCCCCATAGCGAAGCCGTAAGTATAATGGATCTGCCCTAAGTAGATAAACATTAAAAGTGCTGCAATGTTACTGCCAAAATTCAAAAATTTAGCATTGCCCGCTGATTTTAAAAAGTCAAAGCCTACTATTAGAAAAGCAAATAGTAAGAATGAGCCTGTACCTGGTCCTAAAAAACCATCATAGAAACCAATTAAAGTAATAATAAGGATGAAAGCAGCATATCGTTTAGGTGTTAGCTTATTATATGTAGAAATGCCCCCCCAGTCTTTTTTTAATATTGTATAAACGGCTACAACGGCTAGCATAATTAACATTAACGGTTTTAAAACACTTGGATCGATTAAATGGACAATCCATGCCCCGACCATGGAGCCAATAAAAACAAATGGAAATAGCTTGTAGACAGATCGGATGTCTAATTTTCCAGAGCGGTAAAACGTAATGGTACTTGTTAGAGAACCCATTGTACCAGCAAGTTTATTGGTTGCGACAGCGGCAGAGGGTGGTAATCCTACGAATAAGAGGGCAGGCAATGAAATAAGCCCGCCTCCACCAACTACTGAGTCAATGAATGCGGCCAAAAAGCCAAAAATAATAAGAATCAATAAAATATTCAAATCTAAATCAAAAGGCACCAACGTCATCTCTTTTCTATAATAATAATCTGATATTAGCGGAACAAAGAGTGACTGTAAATAGTTTGAAAAAATTTCGTGTACCGCATTTAGTATGGTTCAATTGTGAGGGAAATATAAAAAATCTACAAAATACAAAAATTTTCTACTTTATGCAACTATTTTAATGTATTATGAAGAAAATAATGTTTTTGCGTAAAGGGGACGTGATGACATTTGTCTTTAGGAAATCATTTTCGGGTTTTTGTTTGTGTTGTATTTATGGGAGTGCTTGTAGGTTATGTGTTCAATGCGAAAAAGGATGTTACCGATAATGTGTACATCGATTCAGTAAAAGAGGGCTATTTAGTTGACTTTACCGATGTGAAAGTCCGTGATGCTTTTAATTATGCTTTTACAGAACCCTATTGGCGCTATTATGAGGCGAAAACGGGTCAACATGTTGTTGAACTTTCAGGGGACATTGTGTTTTTAGAGGAAAAGGGACATGCTATTTTGCAATTTGTTGTGAATGAGGAAGCGAACGAATTTAAGCTTTTCGCAATGAAATTTAACGATGAAGTCCTTGATTCCCAACAAAAAGGAACGCTTATTGGCATGGTGTATGAAACATGGGAAATGAAACAACTCGCTTATCAGTAAGTGCTTTTACTTTGTAAAATAGAATTACTATATTACAGTAGTAAAGAGAGCATACAGACAGAGAGGGTGTTTTCATTGAAGTTAAGTATTTTAGATCAAATTCCTGTACCAAAAGGTCATAGTGCTGAACAGGCATTTTTGCGGACAGAACAATTAGCGCTTTTAGGTGAAGAACTAGGCTTCAATCGTATGTGGTTGGCAGAACATCATAATAGCGCATCACTGGCAAGCTCAGCACCTGAAATAACAGCGGCATATTTAGCTGCGAAAACAAAACGTTTACGTATTGGCACTGGTGGCGTTATGATGATGCATTATTCGCCGTACAAGTTGGCAGAAGTTTTTAAAACATTAAGTGCACTTGCACCAAATCGCATTGACTTTGGTGTTGGCCGTGCACCTGGTGGAGACCATGCATCGATTTATGCACTTGCAGAGGGACGCAGACAGCATTTTGATGAACAATATGATAAACTCGATACTATTTTAAAACTGATGAATAACCAAAAGACTGGCGAATCAGTCTATGATCAAGTCGTTGCATCACCTACTATCAGTCAATTACCAGAAGCGTGGTTGCTTGGCTCAAGCGGTCAAAGTGCCATGCAAGCAGGGCAACGTGGTGTAGGTTATTCGTATGCCCAGTTCTTTACTGGCAATATGTCTAAAGATATTTTTGATACGTATAAATCGTACTTTACACCTTCTTATTATATGGAAAAACCGCAAATTATCGTTACTTATGCGACAACGGTTGCCGATACTTTAGAGGAGGCAGAATACTTAGCGAAACCGATTGATATTACGCGGCTTCAATTGATGAAGGGCCAAATTATCCAAGCGATGTCGCCTGAAGAGGCGCAGGACTATCCATTGACCGAGATGGATAAAATGATGATTGAAAATAATCGTAAAGCCAACATTGTTGGCAAACCGAAGGATGTTGCGGCATTTTTAGTAGCTGAGCAGGAGCAATATGGCTTTGATGAAGTAATGCTAAACTGCAATCAATATGCGCAGGAAAGTCGCTTAAATTGTTATAAACTGCTGGCAAAAGAATTGATTTCACACTAATGTTTTTAATACAATGTAACGGTAATTGCAGAAAATAGGTTGTAACAAGGAGCTCTTTGCAAAAAAGCGTAACACGCCAGTACAGAACAAGAAATCAACGCAATATAAAGAATATTTATAGTAAAATGTCCAATGCATTCAAGCGCATTGGACATTTTTGTGTGTTTAAAGTTTTGCTGAGCCACTCGTAAAGGTAGTGTGCTGATAGTACATATTTTTTACTAAGACGTTCGGACCTAAGCATTTTACAGCGGGACAGTGGCAGTTTAATGATTTGGCTAAATCTGTCGCCATCCATTTATCGAAAATTGCAGGTAGTTTATCGTGAGCAATATTGCCAAGCGCTGATGCATCGCCAAAGTCTGTAACGATTACATCGCCTGTAAAAATATTAACGTTTAGTCGAGAACGACCATCTGGATCATTACGCACTGTCACGTTTTTCGTCTCGCGTAAACGTTTTAATAGTTTTTGATCTTCCTCATCGGTACTACATGGATAAAACGGTAGCGTACCAAATAACATCCAAGTATTTTCATCACGCACATCAAGTAAATGATGAATAGCAGCGCGAGTTTCCGCTAGAGACAGTGAACTTAGTGAGCTGGCAAAGTCTGATGGATACATCGGATGTACTTCGTGACGAGCACAGTGCATTTCGTTGATAATTTGATTGTGAATATGCTCTAGGTATGGCAATGTTTTTTTGTTGAGCATTGTTTCAGCAGAGACCATAACGCCGTGTTCGGCAAGCATTTTGGAGTTATCAATCATGCGTTGGAACAAAGCCGCACGCTGTTCATAAGTTGGTTTTCGCTCCATCATAGCAAAACCTGTTTCAACGAATTCATCCACCGTACCCCAGTTATGTGAAATATGTAAAACATCTAAATAAGGGGCAATGAGTAAATAACGTTCTGGCTCAATGGTTAAGTTCGAGTTAATTTGTGTACGAACCCCACGTGCGTGTGCGTATTTTAATAGGGGGAGTACATAATTTTGCACGGATTTTTTCGACATCATCGGTTCGCCACCTGTAATGCTAAGCGTTTTTAAGTGTGGAATTTCATCCAGTCGCTTTGTAATCAACTCCATTGGCAAGGCTTGCGGATCTTTATTTTGCAATGTATAGCCGACTGCACAGTGTGCACAACGCATATTGCAAAGAGTTGTTGTTGTAAATTCAATATTTGATAGGGTCATGTGCCCATGTTGTTCGACATCTAAATACGCTTCCCATGGATCAAAGTGGGGTGTAATTGTTTGTAAGGTCGTCATAATTCGTACATCTTCCTTTCTAGCATTCTATTGTCTCATATTCACTACTATTTTCAAATATGAAATTAATGAAAGAGCTTTTTTTCGTGTAAATAATGTATTTTAATCTTTCTGTAGGAAATAATGTTCATATAAGAAAACGCTAAAGAACTCTATGAGGTTATATGTAATACGTTGAACTTATTGGCTAAATATTAACGCGCGGTGAGGAAATGGATTGACAGTATACAAACCATGTTTTAAGTGAAGTACAGGAAGCGGTAAAAAAGGCTGTTTGCTTTAAATACACCGATGCAAAGAAAAGACTGAGTGTATAGTTTACTATTTTTCCAAAAAAACGTTATGATAAAGAAAGCAAGGCGGTAAGACCGTAACAAAGAAAGTAGGAAATCGTTTTGAATAAGTATGAGATACTATTATTTGATGTAGATGATACATTATTAGATTTTGATTTGGCTGAAAATGCAGCACTAGACCGTTTGTTTGAACAAGAAAATATTGCTACTACACCAGAGATGATTGCCCGCTATAAAGAAATTAATGAGTCCTTGTGGCGTGCCTTTGAACGAGGCGAAGTAACAAAAAATACATTACATAATACTCGCTTCTCCATTGCGTTAAAGGAATTTGGTATAGAGGTAGACGGAGAATATTTTGAAGCAGGTTTCCAAAAGTACTTGCAGGAAGCGCATCATTATGTTGATGGCGCCTATGAGCTTATTGCACAGCTTGCGGGTAGTTATGATTTATATGTCGTTTCGAATGGTAAGACGAAGACGCAAAATAAACGATTAGCTGATGCAGATTTAGCAAAGTACTTTAAAGGGATTTTTATTTCAGAGCAAACAGGCTATCAGAAACCGATGCCAGCTTTTTTCAATTATGTTTTTGAGCGTATCGAGGGATTAGATAAAGACAAGACCATGATTGTTGGCGACTCGCTAACATCGGATGTTAAAGGTGGTTTGCTAGCAGGAATTGATACGTGTTGGTTTAACATTCGTAATATTAACAATGCAACGGATATTCAACCTCATTATGAAATTAAAAAATTGCACGAGTTGCATTTGTTATTAAATCAAGAATAAAATGAAGGAACTTCGCTCAACTATTAGCAGTTATAATAGTGAGCGAAGTTTTTATTACTTAAAAATGACGATTGGTAGGAGTATGTGCTAAAAATACTATATTTTTACACATTTAAATCTATTATGATAGTAATAGAAAAAAGAGGAGGACCAGTATGAAAGGAATTTTTCAAAAAACAATGTTAATAACACTGTTGGGGGCGTCTATAGCTTGCCCGATGCAAGCATCTGCCTATGACGAACCGACGAATTACGTACATATGAAAACGGAAAATATGACAGTATATTCCGCTTATGGTGCGACCATTTCTGCAACTGAAAAAAATGGAGTTTATAGCATCAAGGCGAATATTGTCAATAATCGTCAACCGCTTGAGGTTGTCATTTTTAAAAATGGTCAAACTGGCGTGCTACAGCA
Organism: Lysinibacillus sp. C5.1; assembly: GCF_016350185.1. Classification (NCBI taxonomy): domain Bacteria; kingdom Bacillati; phylum Bacillota; class Bacilli; order Caryophanales; family Bacillaceae; genus Lysinibacillus; species Lysinibacillus sp. C5.1. Next base: position 2,742,786 of record NZ_CP066226.1, on the reverse strand, counting down.
AGTGTTTAAAAAGGGAATTACAGAGCCTGTTGCCTATCGAGATGAAGGGGACCGTGTTGTTGCAACCATTCATAATAATGCAGAGCTGAAATTTGTGCACCCTGAACAAATCTATTTCCGAGATCTAACAAGAGCAACAGGTAGTAGCTATATCCAAACTTTGGCGGAGCGCGGTATTATTCGAGGGCGCACACCTGATTATTTTGGTGTAAACGATGCTTTAACACGTGCACAGTTTAGTGCCTTACTCGTTCGTGCATTTAGCTTCCAGCAGATGCCAACAAAACAGTTTACAGATATAGACCAAAAAAAATCGTGGTACGTTGGTCATGTAGGTGCCTTGCATTCGTTAGGTATTATAAATGGCAAATCGCCAACTATTTTTGATCCGAATGGCAAAATTACACGCCAACAGGCAATTTTAATGCTCGGACGTACATTGGATGCTGTTGATTTTGTGCATGAAGATGAACCGACATTACCTTATGAAGATAGTCGTGCATTCCAAGGAGAGCTACTGCGTCACACGCAAACACTCTATGCGATTGGCGCGCTAGACGATAGTGCAACACTGCGTCCAAACGACTATATAACTCGAAGTCAATTTGCGAAAATGCTAGCAGTAACTTTACAAGTTGCAGGTAGATTATAATTGTCAGAATTGTTTGCGTGCCTGTCACGGCCTTCACACCTTTTCCTCCTTTATTGGAAGAAAAGGTGTTTTTTATTGTATAAGTACTTTACAAAAAGTTAAGAATCAATTAGAATTGCAAATTGTAGTGATAATAGTAATCATTACTATTTGAGAAAGGGGAACAAATTATGAGAAAATTGTCTAGTTTCCTACTTATCTTCGCATTGAGTATATTAGCTGCATGCGGAAATTCAGAGGATAAAAAACAAAGCACAAGTAGCAACCCAAAAAGTGTACTGACCATGTCTTGGGTCAAAGATATAGGTCAAGTTAATCCACATATGTATGCTCCAAATGAACTGTTTGCACAAGCCATGCTATATGATCCATTAGTGAGCTATGGAGAAGATGGAAAAATACAACCGGCGCTCGCAACGTCGTGGGAAATGGCTACAGATGGTAAAAGTTATACTTTTACATTACGTGATGATGTAATGTATTCAGATGGTTCGAAGCTAACTGCAGAAAATGTAAAAAGAAATATTGATACCGTTGTCGAAAATAGTGCTGCACATAGCTGGCTAGAAGTTGTTGCTGTTATTGATAACGTGGAAATAGTGGATGAACGACAAGTTAAAATCAATTTAAAAGAACCTTATTATCCATTTTTGCAAGAATTATCACTGATTCGTCCACTGCGTATGTTAGCAGATAGTGGTTTCCCAGAGAGTGGCACGACAAAGGATGGGATAGCAAAGCCGATTGGTTCAGGCCCGTGGATTTTAACTGACTATCAGCAAGATAGCTTTGCAGAGTTTACACGAAACGAAAATTATTGGGGAGAAAAACCAAAGTTAAAAAAAGTAATCGTCAAAATTATTCCTGATGCACAAGCGCGAATGATGGCGCTAGAAAAAGGGGATATTGATTTAATTTTTGGTAGTGGGCAACTTGCACCTGCGGAATACCAAGCGTTACAAAAAACGGGAAAATATCAAACAATGATTTCCGAGCCATCTTCTACAAGAATTTTATCATTCAATACTACGTATGGAGTGACGCAGGATAAAAATGTAAGACTAGCATTGCAACACGCCTTTGACCGACAAACAATGATTGATTATGTATTGAACGGCTTAGAGCAAGAAGCCTATACATTATTTGCACCAGGTTTTCCATTTAGTGATATCAAACTAGAACATTATACTTACAACATAGAGAAAGCGACACAACTGCTAGAGGATGCAGGCTGGGCGTTAGAAAGCGGTGCTACATTCCGCACAAAAAATGGGCAAACATTAACGTTAGTAATACCGTATAACAGCGGTGACCAAGTGCATAAGACCATTTTCGAATATTTACAAAGTGCATGGCGTGAAATAGGCGTAGAAGTCCAGTTGATTGGAGAAGAAGATCAACTTTTCAAAATGCGTAGTAAAACAGGTCAATATAACTTGATTATGAATGATACATGGGGAGTACCCTATGATCCACATATGTATATACGCACAATGACAGGTGACAAGCAAATCGGTTATTACGCACAAAAAGGATTGGCCGTTTCAGAGCAACTGACAGCGAATATAGGGAAAGTAATTCGTTCAACAGACGAAGGACAACGGCGAGCATTGTACGAGTCCATTTTTCAAACAATTCATGAGGAAGCCATTTTCATGCCGTTATCGTACCGTACAAATTATTTAGTTGCGAATAATGAGTTAGCTAATTTGTCATTCTCGAAGCAACAGTATGAAGTCCCTCTAAAAAATTTTGAGGTGAAGTAACTAAATGGGGCGATTTTTAGCGAAGCGATTGGGTAGTATGTTACTGGCGTTTTTTGGTATGACCATTATAGCATTTGGGTTAATTCGTGTTATTCCAGTAGATCCAGTGGAAGCCTATTTTACAATGAATCAAATTCCAATATCAGAAGAAGCACTTGCATCCATGCGTGAGGAAGAGGGCTATAATCGTCCCTTGCTCGTGCAATATAGTACTTGGTTGGTGGATGCTATGACGTTGGATTTTGGTGAATCATTTGTATCGAAAAAGTCAGTAACAGCAGAACTTTTACAACGTTTTCATGTCACGCTGACACTTGCAGCAACCGCCTTTATTATGATTGTTACGGTTAGTTTGACGGTTGGTATTTGGTCTGCTACTAAGCGAGGTGGGTTTATTGATTGGCTTAGTCGTTCGTTTATTTTTACACTCGCATCTATGCCGAGCTTCTGGCTTGCTTTTGTTTTTGTCTATATCGTGGCATTAAAATGGGGATTGCTTCCTCTAATGGGGTGGGGTAGTTTTGCACATGTCATTTTGCCTGCTGGAACGCTTGCACTCGGTTTTATTCCTTACTACATTCGGCTCATTCGATCCAGCATGCTGGAAGAAGTCAATAAACCACATGTAGTCTTTGCAAGAGCCCGCGGTGTGAAAGAGTCGGTCATTATACGGAGGCATGTTGTGAAAGGGATTTTACCACAGCTCGTTACCTCGCTTGCTATGACATGTGGTGGATTGCTTGGGGGAGCGGCTATTATTGAAATTGTTTTTACAATATCAGGAGTAGGACGATTTGTTGTAGAGTCGATGTTTGCTAGAGATTATTTTGTGCTACAAGGCTTTATCGTAATGATTGGTGGGCTTTACATCGTCTTTAATTTTGTTGCAGATCTATTGTGTGCACTTGTTGATCCAAGGGTAAGGTTAAAAGGAGACGGAGCATAATGAAAAAGAAAATAGCGCTTATTAGTAGTAGTGTGCTTGTGTTATTGCTGATTTCCATGGCAATATTTGCACCGTGGCTTGCCCCAAATGATCCTTATGCGACCAATATGGCATTGAAATTACAAGGTTTTTCTACTGACTATCCATTAGGTACCGATTATTTAGGGCGCTGTGTGTTATCGCGTTTATTATATGGGGCACGAGTATCTCTTTTCATCGCGTTGAGTGTACTTGTCGTAACATTGTTTATTAGCATGTTTGTCGGGCTGCTTGCTGGTTATGTTGGAGGTATTATCGATTTAGTGTTAATGCGCCTTTGCGACATTTTTCTAGCGATTCCTGATTTCGTATTTGCACTTGTAATTGTTGGAGCGCTTGGTGGCGGTATACGTAATATGTTTATCGCCATTGTGCTTGTGTCATGGGTGGGCTTTGCACGGATTATTCGCAACATGGTGCGGTCATTAAAAGAAAGTACGTATGTACAGTATGCGCGTACAATAGGAGTTCCAAAATGGAAAATTATGATAAGACATATTGTACCTTTTGTATTCCCACAAATTTTTTTATTGAAATTAATTGGTCTTGGCTCAACGATTTTACTTATTTCTGAGTTGTCATTTTTAGGTTTAGGGGTGTCAGCACCGATGGCGGAATGGGGCATGATGATTAGCGATAGTAAAACGTATTTGATGAGTCATCCGATGCTCATGTTTCTACCAGGTATTATGATTTCATTCACCGTTTTGATTTTGAATTGGTTTGGCGATGCACTTCGAGAGGCAATGGATCCAAAAGCAATATAGAAGGGAGGTCGTGACATGTTAGAAATACAACAACTTTCTATTTGGATACAAACCGAGAATGGGGAAAAACAAGTCGTACGAGATGCTAGTATGATGATTCCTGCTGGTCAAACAGTCGGTATAGTTGGAGAGAGTGGCAGTGGTAAAACGATGTTGTGTCATGCAGTTATGCAACTATTTCGGGATTCTAGACGCTATAATGGTGATATTTTATTTGAAGGACGTTCATTATTAGCCATGGACGAGCAAGAAATGCGACAGCTTCGAGGTAATGATATTGCGCTTATTATGCAAAATCCGATGGCTATGTTTAACCCTTTGGTTACAGTTGGCGATCATTTCGTTGAAACGATGCAAGCACATACCCCTGTGAAAAAACAACAGGCACTAAAATTAGCCGCACAACAACTAGCGCGCTTTCAACTACCGGATCCATCAATTTTAAAAAAATATCCACATGAATTAAGTGGTGGGATGCTCCAACGCATTATGATTGCTCTTGCAGCGAGTCTTAGCCCGAAGCTGTTATTAGCCGATGAACCAACGACAGCTCTTGATACGTTGACACAACTTGAGATTTTAGAGGAATTAGCATTATATCAACAGCAAACAAATACAAGTATGCTGATTGTCTCACATGATTTAGGCGTAATTGCCAAAATGGCGGATATCATTGTGGTTATGCGCCGAGGGCAAATTATGGAATATGGTCCTGCTAACTGTATTTTAGTGGAGCCTGTTCATTCCTATACACAAGCACTATTAGCAGCGAAGGATAATAAATACTCGCTTGAACAATTAGTGGATGCATGGACGGGGGAAGTAAGCGGTGAATTATATGAATATAGGCAAGGTCACTGGGTAAGACAGGAGGAAACCTCATGTTAATGATACAACATGTTTCAAAATGCTATCAGCAAAAAGGCTGGTTTCGTATAAAAGAAAGAATACAGGCTGTGAAAGATGTGACATTAACACTTCGACAGGGTGTATGCTTAGCAATTGTCGGTGAAAGTGGTAGCGGGAAAACAACACTTGGCAAGCTTGTATTAGGGATAGAACAACCAGATTGTGGCGCGATTCTATTTGATAACTTGAATGTGTGTACGACAGTGAAAGCGTCAAAGAAACTGTTACAAAAAAATATACAAGTGGTTTTTCAAGATTGCCAAAGTGCGGTCAATCCGAAAATGAAAATAAAGGACATTATTGCGGAACCAATGGAACTTCACCTATCACTATCGAAGGCAGAACGAGTAAAGAAAATCGAACAGTTACTTGTACAAGTTGGATTAGCCCCAAGAGATGCCGATAAATATCCGCATCAATTAAGTGGGGGGCAATTACAGCGTGTGACGATAGCAAGAGCCATTGCAACCGAGCCTAAACTAATAGTCCTCGATGAATCTATCAATAGCCTAGATTTACTTGTGCAGATAAGTATATTAAAACTACTGAAACAGTTACAGCGGGAAAAAGGGTTTAGTTACTTCTTTATTACCCATGACTTACATGCAGTACAGTTATTTGCTGATGAAGTAGCTGTGATGGATAAAGGGGAAATTGTCGAGTTTGTAAGCGATGTAACACAAATTGACAACATGACACATCCAGTAAGTAGACGACTATTAGCAGCAAGATTACCGATTCCTTGTAAGCATCCTTCTCAACCGCAAGGATTTGATCGAGAGGAGCATGTTTCATGAGGTATCGTCCATTATCGGGCCGCATGCTCCAAATGTATGGACTCGCTATGTTTTTCTTTACGGCAAATGCCGTATTAACCGTTATTTTTCCTGTTCAGGCAGCAGCGGGAGGCTTTAAAGAAAGTCAAATCGGTGTGATGATGGCGATGTATATGCTTGTCTGTATGTTTTTACGTCCATTTGCTGGGCAGATGGTAGCACAACATAGTCCATATACTATTATGAAATGGCTATTACTAGCCCACGCGGTAGCATTACTTATTTATGTCGTATTTGGCATTGATAGTCTCTATATTGTGCGGATACTACAAGGCGTCATCACAGCCTTTTTCTCGATGGCCATGCAACTTGGCATAGCAGATGTGTTACAAGATGAAGATCGTGGGCAGGGGATGTCGATGTATTCCTTATCCACCGTAATGCCTGCAATTTACGGGCCGGCAGTAGCATTGTTACTTTGGAGCCAGTTTGAACTGCATTATTTACTGGCATTTATTGTCTTTTTAGCAATCGCACCATTATTTTGCTTTATTAATTCGCCTTTACCGAAAATAAAAGCAGCAAAACAACGGATTTCACTTAACGACATGCTTTATGCTTTAAAGCGTACAAAACAGCATAAAGGGCTAATGCTCTCAGCTATTGTCATGGCAATAGGCGCTGCCGTATTTGGAGCTATTTCTACTTTTGTACCACTTTATATGCTAACGGAAGGTATTGCCAATCCAGCGCTATATTTATTTTTACAGGCAATTGTCGTTGTCGGTAGCCGTTTTTTATGCCGCCAATATATCCCTTCTGATGGTAAATGGCATCCAATGTTTATCTCGATAGTGTTAATCAGTTCAATGCTCGGTACGACATTACTTGCCATGTTACCCATGCTTGGGTCATTCGTTTATATGTCCGCTATTTTTAATGGATTAGCATCGGCAATGCTCTATCCAACGGTTACTACATATATGTCCTTTGCTATACCAAAGGAAGCGCGTTACACATTGCTAGGGCTCTATTTAGCTACATATGATTTAGGTTTTGGGGCAGGTAGCTTTTTCATGGGCTTCGTTGTGCAATTCACTTCATATGCCATGATGTTTATGATGTGCACAATAATAGCAGGAATAGCGCTAATACTTGTTCTTCTTAAACGTCAAATGACGGGAAAGTACGAGCATTGAATCGCGACAAAGAGCTAATGAGTGCTTTTAGCAAGTTGAAGGAAAAAATAGCTTATTAATGACAAAATTTTAGAAGTAGAAAAGAATAGTTAATCGTATGAAAGGTATAAAAATCAACATAACGGGCAAAACCTTTTATGAGACTAGTTTTCACGAAAGGGGAAAATGCTAATGAGTACCATTTTAAATGCTACAACCCGTCATAAAGGACAACGTTCAACACTAACTAAACTAAGACAAAGTGGTGCCATTCCTGGCATTGTTTACGGCTATCAAATGGAGCCGACGTCGATTTCACTTGACGCAAGAATGTTTGCGAAAGTGTTAAGTGAAATCGGTAGTAAAAGTGTCTTTCAATTAGATGTGGAAGGCAAGAAAATAAATGCCGTGTTAAATGAAGTTCAACGCTGTGCATTAAAAGGTCATGTGAAGCATGTTGACTTTAAATCAATCAATATGTCAGAGGAGCTAGAAGTCGATATTCCTGTTTCCGTTGTAGGGGAAGCGATAGGTGTAAAAGATGGTGGTTTCCTGTTACAACCAAATCGTGATATACGCATTAAAGTACAGCCATCGGAAATACCAGAAACGATAGAAATCGATGTAACCAATGTTGCTATTGGGACTTCGCTGTATGTGGGGGATATTCGTCAAAACTTCCATTTTGAAATTCTCAATGAAGATGACTATACATTAGTGACCATTACACCACCACCAGCAGAAAATGAGCAAGAGGAAACAGTAGATGGTACGCCTGAGGTAATAGAAGCAACGGGACAAAATACAGCTGAGCCGAGGGAATAAAAAGTGTAGTATCCTTGTAACTAAAAAGGAGCCATAAAAGGCTCCTTTTTTCATTTGTATGATTTTAAATAATCGCGCTCTTCACACCAGTCCATTTTGTAAATAATTTCTCGTTATAGGCTAATGCTACTTGTACAATAGGGCCTAGACCAAAAGCCATTAGGACTGTTCCTACACCAATAGGGCCTCCGAGGAAAAAGCCGATGATCGCTACTGTTACTTCCATCAAAGTACGAGCACGTGTGACACTCCAGCCAAGCTTATGAACCATCAAAAGCATTAATGTATCTCGTGGGCCAATTCCTAAATTGGCTACCATATACATACCACAGCCCCAGCCAAGTAATAGCAATCCAGTGAGGTAAGCAAATAGTTGCATCCAAAAACCCTCAATATCAGGAAGCCAGAAGTTGAAGATATCAATAAAAATACCAGCTAAAAACATATCTACAAATGTACCTGGCAAAGGAAACTTCTTCGTCACTAACATATCAAAAGCTAAAATGGCTAAGCCAATGAGGATGGACCAAGTGCCAATCGTTAGACCAAACGTTTTGGCTAGACCTATATGTAAGACATCCCATGAACCAACGCCAAACAATTGCCCTTTAATCGTTAACGTGACGCCAAATGATAATACGATAATGCCAACGATGAAAAACAGACATCGTGTAAAAAAAGCTTGTTTCATTTTGAATACCCTCATTCTAAAAAATTCATGTTGTCTAACAAAACATTATAGCAATAGTTTTGAAAAAACCTCGAAAATAGTCATTTCATATTTTTCAAAAAATGCGGGTTTAGCTTATGGATGGAGGGGTAAAATAACAATATGAAAGGATGGGATGAAATGACTTCGGTACGTGATGAAATTTTAGAAGTATTAAATCGAGAAAAAATAGGAACGATGGCAACCGTTGAAAATGGCAAGCCGTATTCACGTTATATGACATTCCAAAATGAAGACTTCGTGTTGTATACCGTAACAAATAAGCATTCGGAGAAAATCGAGGAGCTATCGAAAAATCCGTATACACATATTTTATATGGCTACGACAATGGGGGATTTGGTGATACCTTTGTTGAGATAGAAGGGAAGTTAACGGAAATTCAAGAGGAAGGTTTGAAAAATAAATTAGCAGAATTTTTCACAGGAATTTTCATTGGCAATAAAGATGAAATGGTAACACTTAAAATTGAACCCATTCGTATGCGATTGATGAACAAAAAAGGTGAGCCACCAAAAGAGTTAGAATTTACAAACGACCATTGATAGATGGTCGTTTTTTATACCGCAAAGTACCTACCATAGTGCACACCTATAGGAGTCATCGCCTCCGTTCCACTCAAGAACTTACCGCTAACGGCTTCAAGCGTAAGAACTAGTTTATAATGGTGAGGAAATTATCCTATTGAAGGCATTGTGACAAGGAAATAGAAGGTGAAACAATCTTCATGACTTGAATCTCCTTCAGTATTCATGCATGATAGGTCATAAATAAAAAGGGAGTGTGCTCAATATGGTAGAAAAACTACAGCAACTAACAAATAACATAATCGCATCACAGGGGAAACTAGAGGCGGATTTTATTTTGCGCAATGCCCTTGTTGCCGATGTTTTTACATTAACTTGGAAAAAGGCCGATGTTGTTGTGAAAAATGGGCAAATTATCGCCCTCGATACCCAAAATCATTTTACTGCTAATAATGAGGAAGATGCTGCGGGTCATTATGTAATTCCTGGGTTAATTGATGGGCATATACATATTGAATCTTCTATGCTTACACCAGCTGAATTTAGTCGTGTCCTTGTTCCTCATGGTGTTACGACAGTTATCACAGATCCACATGAGATTGCTAATGTCGCAGGTGCAGAAGGTATTCAGTTTATGCTAGATGATGCTAAAAAAGCTGAAATGGATATTTTCGTTATGTTACCGTCAAGTGTGCCTGGCACTCATTTTGAACATGCAGGTGCAACTTTGACAGCAAAAGATTTAGCACCCTTTATGACCAATGACCATGTTCGTGGTCTGGCAGAGGTGATGGATTTTCCTGCTGTGTTAAACGGCGAAGCCAGTATGCTTGAAAAAATCTTGTTAGCCCAACAAGCAAATCTAGTTGTAGATGGCCATTGTGCAGGCTTAACAAGCGCGCAAATTACAGGCTACCGTGTGGCAGGTATTCATACCGACCATGAATGTGTGACAGCAGAAGAGGCGTTAAACCGTATAGAGCAAGGAATGTACGTATTAATTCGTGAAGGCTCCGCAGCAAAAAATTTACGTGACTTATTACCAGCAGTAAATACAGTAAATGCCCGTCGATTCGGTTTTTGCACCGATGACAAGTATGTCGATGAATTAATGGATGAAGGTAGCATTAACTTTGACGTAAAAATGGCCATTGCAGAAGGGATGGAACCTTTGCAAGCCATTCAATTAGCGACCATTAATGTAGCAGAGTGCTATCGATTATACGATCGGGGTGTTTTAGCACCGGGCTATAAAGCAGACTTTATAGTAGTAGAAGATATAAAGGAAATGCGTGCAAAAGCGGTCTGGAAAGATGGAATTAAAGTCGCTGAAAATGGTGAAATGTTAACAGCTCGTGCGCAACCAAAAGTGCCGGCACATATCCATCAATCTGTCCATTTGCCAGCCATGAAAACTGATATGCTTGCCATTCCGTTTACAAAAGGCACGACAGCCAATGTTATGGAAATTGTTCCTAACCAACTGATTACAAATCATTTGGTCGTAGAGGTACCTGTCACAGATGGTGTGTTTGTACCATCTGTAGAGCAGGATTTACTAAAGCTTGCTGTCATTGAGCGCCATCATCAATTGCATACGACAGGGCTAGGTATCGTGAAAGGTTTCGGTTTGCAAAAGGGAGCAGTTGCAACAACAGTAGCCCACGACTCACACAATGCGTTAGTTATTGGAACGAATGATGCAGATATGGTAATGGCCCTCAAGCGTATTCAAGAAATTCAAGGTGGCTTTGTTATTGTGGCTGACGGTCAAATTCTAGCAGAAATGCCGCTAACAATCGGTGGATTAATGACGGATGTAACGGCAGCTGAAGCTAAAAGCCAATTAGCAAGTCTACACAATGCACTTCATGAACTTAATCCTCATTTAGATTTCCATTTTCTTTTAACGTTTTCGTTTGTGGCACTACCTGTTATTCCAGCCTTAAAGTTAACGGATACAGGGTTATTTGATGTGACAACGTTCCAACATATTTCAGTAGAGGCATAGCTATAAAAAACGACCTGAAAGCATCATGCATTCAGGTCGTTTGTTTATTTGGAGGTGGTGCGGGCTTGAAGCTGTTTATTTAGCAATGTTGCTTGTGTCAGAGCTAACGCATCATGCGCTATGTCACCAGGTTTATTGGCTTTTCCGATAATGTATGATGAAAAAGGCATATTTAAAAAGTTAAAAATATAGTGGAATTGTTGAATCATCGGTAAGCCTTTTATTCGTGGATCATCGCCACCAACAGCAAGCACAATCGCTTCTGTTGTCTGTAGCTGTTCTTTCAACTGTGGAAAACGCTCATCACGAATGGCATGACTCAGACGGTCAATCACATTTTTCATGATTCCAGACATGCTATACCAATAAATCGGCGTGGCAAAAAGAACGATATCACTTGTCAGTAATGCTTGAATAATATGGTCGTAATCATCCTCTACATACTGAAAGCCTTGTGCATCATGGCGTAAATCATGAATAGGTACAATATTCAAGTCCTTTAAATATAACTTTTCATGGGAGATCCCTTCTAATACATAGTTGGCAAGTTCCTCACTATTGCTGTGTTGTCTGGAGCTACCATACAAAGCGGTAATGTGCATGTTATTCCTCCTCAAATCAAATTAAGCATAGTGTATGCTACTTCTACCTACCGTATTTTCATTGGACGTTAATATTCCGCCTTTGTTTATTGCTTTTTTAATGTGCCTGAAAAGTTCGTTCCTTCATCATGTGCAAAACGGCAATCTACTTCAATAATTTTAAGTGCATTTTTAAGTTGTTCAAATTCAAGCACACAGCGGTTTCCATCGTCTGATTTGTTCATGATAGCCTTTGTGCTAGACGTGATGGTAGCTGTACCTTCTACGCTACCAGACTGTTGTCCATCGCTTGCAGTCAAAGAAATGTTGAAGCTCTTGCTTGTAGCATTTGAAATAATAGCATCACGGCGATTAAAATCAGTCGCTCCTTTGCCCCATTTATAATAATACGTATACGTCCCTTCCCATGCACTGTTAGATGGTGCTACTTGTTGCATGGATTTATCGAGTTGCTTTTGCCCATTAATCGCTCGTGCATTTAATGAAACGTTACTTTGGTTTTCGTGAATGTTTTGTGCATCATCAGAAATCGTATAAAAATTCCTTGAATCCATGCGGTGAAGCAATGTCACAACTTGCGCGCGTGTCATATGGTTTGCAACGCCAAAAAACTTTTGTAAATCCCGATTTTCATACTTGGGGTTTTGTCCAGTGGAAATATAGGAATCGAGTAAAAATTGAATGGATTCATTAAGACCGCGTTTGCCCTCTGCAAGGTGGGTGATTGCTTGTGCAACGACACCGCGTTTTATTGCTGTTGCTCGAATATTGTTATGAAAATACCCGTTGAGTGGTACACCGTAACTAGCTAGGCGATTATAATACTCATCTGCCCAGTTCCCAGCAGTAGTCTGCTTTTTTAACTCATCATATGGGGACTCTAGTTCGTAATAATTAGCAAGTAACTTTGCAAATTGTTGCTCCGTAATGGTTGCATTCGGCTTGAAGGTACCGTCTGCATAGCCATCGATAATGTCATATTCTTCTGCCCACAAAACCGCCTCGTAAGCAAAATGGTCTTCCGTTACATCTGAAAAACCGGCTGCCTCCACTTTGTAGTTCCCAGCAACGATAAGTAATGAAAGCAATAATATACACACTAATTGTTTCATTATCATACTTCCTTTCTAGCTGTAATTATATTTAGTTTGCAGGATATAGATGGAAACTGCAAATGTTTCTATCAAATAATCCAAGATCATGTCAATTTTACTAGTGAATATGATGGGCTACATTGTACGAACGATATAACGGAAGATATCAGCGATTTTCAACTATAGCTTTTACACCGTTACAACTGTATAGCCATCTCTAATTTTTATAAAACGATACACAAAAAGTAAAGGTGATTTATGATGGGCGCATAAAAAATGTGTGCAAGAAAAAATTTTTTAAAAAGAAATTTTTATAAAACAGTTGAAATTTCTTTTCATTAAGCATATATTTTTCCTAAGGGAAACAAAATATCGCAAACGAAAGAAGAGTGACTGTATGAAAGAGTTAGATGATTTGAAACTAACAATTCTTCCGCTAGGCATACTAGTGTTTTTGACGATGTTATGGAAAATGACCCAATCAGTTGGTGTAGCGATTTCAATCATTATATTTTGGATGGGCTGGAAACAGCTTATGAAAAAATTCATGATAAATAATTAATACGCCATACAAAGCGGCGTGATTAGAAAAAAGATGAAATACACATCTGTCCAAACGGAAAATGGAGAAATGTTTACGCAAGTTGCTGCGAAAGCGTCTCTCGAAAATTATAAAAAGTATAAGGAGGGAAACCGTTTCGTCAAAACAAGCAACATTATAAAACAACTCATAGTAATACGTTTACTTCCATGTAATTAAACGAATAACCGCATCATCATCTTCAGCAGAAAACGACTAAGAGTGGGAAAATTAAGCCACCAATTAAAGTTGCAGTTGAACAAGAGGCTGATAAAAAATAGACATCTTTCGCAAGGCATTGGGCAACAGAAGCTGTGTGAAATTCAAAAGACAATAGCAATTAAATGCACACAATATTTTTTGATAGAAACAGTTAAGTGTTATCCTTCTTTAGAAATTTGCAGTGACAAGCTCATAAAAAAGCATCCACAATGGAAAGAATCTATCAATGTGATGGGGTAAGCTTGGACTCATACTGGCTTCCCAATAAGCTTTACCGTTAGTCGATTAATCGCACATTATACGGTTAAAATGTAGGATTCGTTGCACCACAATGCTAATAAAGATAGTAGCTTCGGCAAAATCTCAGGCTCGATGGTGTAAGAAGTAAACGAAACGCTATAGCGTTTTATAAGGTTTTGACGACGGTAATGGTAATGAAACGTTTTTTAGGTGTAATGGTTTTAATGATGTTACTTTTCGGTTGTAGCGCAGAAAATAGCGCAACGGAAAAAAAAGAAGGAGTCGTTGTTGCAACAACGGGGCATATTGCCGATGTGATTAAAGAAATTGGCGGTGACCATTTAACTGTTTCGGCATTGATGGGGCCTGGTGTAGATCCACATTTATATAAAGCAACACAGAGCGATTTATCGAAGTTAGAAAACGCCGAAGTTATTTTTTATAACGGTCTACAATTAGAAGGACAAATGCTCGATATCTTTGATCAAATGTCCAAAGATAAAACTGTGCTAGCTGTTGGGGATAAGTTGGATAAAGCAAATCTACTCGATAGTGAAGATGAAGGGCTTCTACATGATCCGCATATTTGGTTTAACATTGACTTATGGAAACAAGTTGTGGATGCTGTAACGAAAACGCTTGTAGCAGAATATCCAACGTTTAAAGATGACTTTAAAGCAAATGAAAAAACGTATTTGGAAAAATTAGATGAACTACAAGCGTATGCTAAAAAGCGCATTAGTGAAGTGCCAGATAAGCAACGAATATTAGTAACGGCACATGATGCGTTCAACTATTTCGGAGAGAGCCAAGGATTTGAAGTTCGCGGCTTACAGGGGCTAAGTACAGAAGCTGAATATGGTGTGAAAGACGTTCAAGAAATGGTGGACTTTTTAGTAGATAACAAAATTAAAGCAATTTTTGTAGAATCAAGTGTTTCCGATAAAGCGATGAAAGCTGTTATTGAAGGGGCAAAACAAAAAGGGCATGAAGTTGCCATTGGTGGTGAATTATTCTCAGATGCAATGGGCGCTGAAGGAACAGAAGAAGGCACATACGTTGGGATGTATCAACATAACATCGACACTATTGTCGATGCATTAAAGTAGGTGAAAAAATGAATGCATTAACTGTAGAAAATTTATCGGTTGCTTATGATAAGAAAACCGTTTTAGAAAATGCCAACGTCACAGTGCCTAGCGGTCGGCTTACAGCAATTATTGGGCCAAATGGAGCGGGAAAATCGACGTTCTTAAAAGCGATATTAAATCAATTACCAAACAAGGTAGGAAAAGTAGAGATACTAGGAAAGCTATTCGATCCAAAAAGTTTAGTCGTGGGATACGTCCCACAGCGCAATGCCGTTGATTGGGATTTCCCAACGAATGCACTAGATATTGTGCTAATGGGAAGATACGGACATACTGGATTGTTTAAAAGACCATCTAAACAAGATAAGCTTTTAGCAAAGCAAGCTTTGGAAAGTGTAGGCATGCAAGATTTTGCACAGCGTTCCATTGGTCAATTATCAGGAGGTCAACAACAACGTGTATTTTTAGCACGGGCTTTAGCACAAAATGCTACTATCTATTTCTTAGATGAGCCATTTGCTGGTGTTGATGCCGCTACTGAAAAAACAATTATTGATATTTTAAAAAGCTTAAAGGCACAAGGAAAAAGTATATTTGTCGTTCATCATGATTTACAAACAGTAAAAGAATATTTTGATTACACAATTTTATTAAATAAAACGATATTAGCATCCGGTGCAACGGAAGAAGTTTTTACACCAGAACAATTACAAAAAACATACGGTGGCAAACTATTCATGATGCAAGACATGTTAGGAGCGAACAGCCTATGTTAACGGGAAACTTGCTTTGGGTATTAATGGGTACGATGTTGCTTGGGATTGCTGCTGGAATAACAGGTACTTTTTCCTTTCTTCAAAAACAAAGTTTAGTAGGTGATGCTGCAGCACATGCAGCATTACCTGGTATTGCCTTAGCATTTTTATTAACAGGGCAAAAAGATTTACCTATATTAATGCTTGGGGCAGGTATAACATCAGCTTTGTCTGTCTACTGTATCCAATGGATTGTTTCATTTTCGAAAATGAAAGCAGATGCTGCTATTGGTTTAGTGCTAACGGTATTTTTCGGGGTAGGTGTTGTATTTTTAACGGTTGTCAATCATAGCCCGCTAGGAAATCAGAGTGGCCTTAACAATTTTATTTTTGGTAAAGCGGCAACGATGACAAAAGCGGATTTAACATGGCTGTTTTTAAGTGCAACAATTATTATAATAGTTAGTTTGTTATTTTATAAGGAATGGAAACTATTAATCTTTGATCCCATGTATGCAAAGGGGATAGGCTTACCGATTGAAGCGTTAAAGGCAACGTTAACCGTTTTGATTGTAATGACAATTGTAACGGGCATTCAATCAGTCGGTGTTATTTTAATGTCAGCGTTGTTAATCATTCCTGCTGTTAGTGCCAAATTATGGACAAGGAAGCTAAGTTCAATGCTTGTAGTTAGTGCAGTAATAGGTGGTGTGTCAGGGATTGTTGGAACCTTTATTAGTTCTACGCGTACAGGCTTATCAACAGGACCTTTAATTGTGTTAGTAGCTGCTGCCATTTTCTTTTTATCTTATTTATTTAGTCCAGCAGGGCAAATGTATAAGTACTTTAGAAAAAAACAGTTTCGAAAGCAAGGTGAAGTAGGATGATTGAATTATGGGTCATAATCACGGGTCTTTTGGTTGGTATTACATGTGGGATGGCTGGCGTTTTTTTAATATTACGTAAAATGTCGATGATCGCAGATGCTATTAGCCATACGGTGCTGTTTGGCATTGTGATGGCATTTATCATTACGCAAACATTAAACGGATTTTGGATGCTATTAGGTGCAGCGGTTGCTGGCATTTTAACGGCATACTTAGTGCAGTTATTACATTCTTCAGGTATACAGCAAGATGCTGCAATCGGTGTTGTCTTTACGACATTATTTGCTGCAGGTGTTCTGCTAATTACATTGTTTGCTAGCCATGTGCATTTAGATGTTGAGCATATCTTAATGGGCGAAATCGCATTTGTTCCTTGGGATAAATGGACGTTCTTTGCCATAACAATGCCAAAAGCTGTCTGGATATTATTGCTTGTATTATTCATTAATATAGGGTTCCTATTATTATTCTTTAAGGAAATGAAGCTTGCAACCTTTGATAGCGTTTATGCAGCGTCCATTGGTGTGCCAATACTTTTCTTACATTATGGTTTTATGACATCCGTTTCCTTTACAACTGTTGCAGCATTTGATAGTGTTGGAGCAATTTTAGTAGTGGCGATGTTAATTGGGCCTGCTGCCACAGCCAATTTAATTAGTAAATCAATTAAACAAATGTTCCTATTCAGTATGTTATATGGAGGGGCAGCGGCGATTATTGGTTATTATTTGGCTAAATTTTGGGACACGTCCATTGCAGGTATGATGGCTACGGCAGTCGGTCTATTATTTATCATGACGTTATGCGCTCAAAAATTTATGGACTATAAACGAAAAGCACTTGTTAGTAAATTAGAAGGGGCTTAAAGTGTAAGACATTGTGAAAGGTGCTGTTTGACTCCGAATTTTGACATATGTTAAGGGATAGTCACTTTAGATAGTAAATAAAGAGGGAGAGATGGGGCTTTTAAAACCCATCTCTTTATTTTGTTTGACAGTGTAGTAACACATCTGTACGCTAGCAACCCCGCTAATTACTATAAAAAAGCATATTTCATCCTTTTGCACGATTTTCCCTTTTTCAAAAAATAGTATACTTTTGTCATTCATCATAAGGGGAGATCACATGATAAAAGGATTATATGAAGCACATTTACCCGTTAGCGATTTACAACAATCCATTATATTTTATAAAAAGCTAGGGCTTGAATTAGCTTATGTGCAACAGCAATTCGCCTTTTTCTGGATTGTCAAAGGACAAAGTTGGATAGGTTTGTGGGAATGTAAGGAAGCGCAATTAGACTACCATCCGTCTATTCGACATCTCGCTTTTAAAATCGACGAAGAGGATGCAGGACGAGTGAAACAATGGTTACAATCCATTGGCATTGAAATAAAAACAGCATTTGGCTTTACGCCCTCACAACAGCCGCTCGTCTTACCCAATCATCCACATGCCCATGCGGCAATCTATTTTGCCGATCCAGATGGCAATTCTATTGAGCTAATTACGCCATTAAGATTGGATGTTGCTGAAGAATTTCCAATGATGTCTTTAGCAACATGGTACAACAGGGATAAGTAGCGAAAGTGATACATAAATCAAGAATAAAGGAGTTTGCACACGTCGATAAAATACCAGATTTGTAAAATTATATGTACGATTATTTATAATTTTGTTACGATGGATGTTATAAAAATTTAATATTGGGCAACGAGGGGAGACAGCATGTGGGGAAAACGGAATGTTTGGATTATTTTATTAGGTGAATTTGTAGTAGGTCTTGGCTTATGGGCTGGAATTATTGGCAACTTAGCATTTATGCAAAAAGTCGTGCCGTCAGATTTCCATAAATCATTAATTATTTCAATTGGTATATTAGCTGGTCTTGTTGTCGCACCACTCGCAGGGCGGTTGATTGACCAATCAAAGAAAAAAACAGTTATTCAGTTTGCGAGTGTAGGTCGTATTCTAAGTGTGTTCTTTATGTTTATTGCACTGTATACCAACTCTGTAATATGGATGATATTATTTTTAATCACGTTGCAAATTGCAGCAGCCTTTTATATGCCTGCTTTACAGTCCATTATACCATTAGTTGTCAAAGATAAAGATTTAATGACTTTGAATGCATGGCAAATGAATGCTCGAACGATTTCAAGAATTGTCGGAACCGCTGCAGCGGGCTTAATGTTAAGCTATTTTGAGTTGAAATGGTTATATATTGTTTCACTAATTGTGTATATTATCATGTATTTTATTACAAATAGTTTAAAGCTTGATGAAGCGGTAAATGTATCTGTCAATGACAAGGAAAAAGGTAGATTTAAGGACGTATACCCGATGCTAAAGGAGCATCCGGTCGTATTAATGACACTCGTTTTAATGTTAATTCCGACATTATTTTTGGGCTCTTTTAATCTAGTCATTATGAAAATCACTGAAATGCATGAGTCCACGACTATTTCTGGTTTATTATATACAGTTGAAGGAATTGGCTTTATGTTAGGGGCTGCGGGGCTCAAATATATTGCTGAGCGCGTCAAAATAGGGACATTATTATTCGGACTTGCATTGATTATTGGCTTAATGGAGCTCATGTTATTGCTAGCGGATAGTACGTTCTTTGCTTTATTAACATTCGGACTATTTGGTTTTTCTGTCGGTTGCTTTTTCCCAACAACGATGGTGATTTTTCAAAAACAAGTACCGAAAGAATACCACGGGCGATTCTTTTCCTTCCGCAATATGATTGACTCGGTTGTGTTCCAAATTGTGCTGTTGTCAACAGGTATGATGCTTGATTTAATCGGCTTAAGTGGAATGGGTATTGTTTTTGGTATGATTAGTTTAAGTTTAACCGTAACTTTTTTCCTTTTCTCGAAGAAAAGAAAGGTGATTTTACACGCACATTAAGCGTTACAATGACAAGTTATTTCTATTTACAGGTCAATCTGTATGTGGAAATAGCTTTTTTTGTTTTTTATATGGGAAAATTCAGTTTCCTATCATTTTCATGTCCTACTATTAATGATGGAAGGAGTGAAGGAAATGAAAAACAAAAAAATAAGTGTAGCAGTTAGTTTATTGGTAGTAGGTTTATTAACGAATGGCATGCAGGCTAAGGCAGATGATGACGATTATGATCACGATGGTTATGAACATGAAAAGTATGAAAAATACGATGACCATGATGACGACTATGATCATAATGATGATGATGACTATGATTATGAGTATGAAGATGATTATGACGACGATGATGATCAATACGAAAATTATGATACAACGAACGTTGTGAATGAAAAAGGGAAATGGAATATATGGACAAGATCCGTTGTTGTCGATAAAGAAGCACTACCTTTTACGGATTCAAAACAAGTGGTATTAAAAGTAACAGGCACAAATAAAGAGGTAAACTTGTTTGCAATGCCAAAAGACGGAGAAATATTTGTACCTGGCAAGACAGTGGCAAAGCTATTAGGTGCAACAGCGACTTATTACAAAACAAGTGAAATATTGGTTATTCAAAACGCCAATCATGAACTTATTTATCGCGCAGGGAAAAATGTTGCTTACGATAACGATGTAAAAACACCATTACCTGCACATGCTTTTTATTTAAATAATGAGCTTTATTTACCGATTAGTGCCATAACAAATGGCTTAGGCTTTATCGCCGAATGGCAAGAGGAAAATCAACAGTTTGTCTGTCAACCATTAAATTAGGTAGGAGCGTGGAGAACGATGAAAGATCCAAAAAAAGCAAAATGGTTATTAGGCGCATCGGGTGTACTTATTTCTGCTGCATTACTATCACAATTTAATGACACATCGCAAGCTGAAACAACTGATGCTCAATTTTCTAAAATAGAAGAGAAGGCCATGACAAAGAAAGAGAAAGAGCTTGTCCAGCTTGATTGGACAAATTTTGAAATAACAAAACAAACAGCAGTCAAAAGTGAGCGCAAAACGAAAAGAACTTGATAGGGATGATGACAGTGGATACATTGACATTACAAGTAATGAATACGGAATTTTATCTAGCTATAGCAAAGAGTAACAAAACGAATTGGAAAGAAAAAGCTGAAAAGTGGCTTCGTTATGTAGCGCAAGAGTGGTCGAGGTTTGGCACGAACAATGAACTATGGCAATTGAATAATTTGGAAATCGGGCAAACATTACAAGTAAGTGACGACCTCTACGATTGTTTGGTGCAGGCCAATGACTATTATCTTCGTACAAATGGTTTATTTTCACCGTATTTAAAATTACAACTTGAACAACATGGCTACAATCAATCTTTTCCGTTTACCTCAATTGAAAAGGAGGCAATGTACAACCAATCTATTATAGCAGGTAATCCTTTTCGGTTTTTAAGCAATCAACAAGTTATGAAAATAGCACAGCAAGAAATTGATTTAGGGGGTTTTGCAAAAGGCTATGCTATTGAAAAATTAGCGCAATGGCTTGAGGCGGAGATAGCTCCTGAATACGGCTTAATAGATGGGGGTGGGGATATGAAAATGTGGTCGTCAGGTGAAAAAATATGGACGATTGGTGTTGCCGATCCCTATGATGTGGACAAAGAAATAAGCTCTATAAAAATGGCTTCGGGCGCTATTGCTACCTCTAATCGAATTTATAGAAGTTGGACCCAAGGAGAAAACAGGAAGCATCATTTATTAAATGGTCAAACAGGAAACGTTGCGATCACGGATGTAATACAAGCAACGGTCGTAACATCATCATTATGTGATGCAGAAGTTGGAGCAAAACTTTGCTTTTTAGTGGATGAGACCAAACAGCAACAATGGCTTGAAGCAATATGCGACCGCAGTGCACGTTTTATTGTAAAAGAAAATCAAGCAGGTTACTGGGCAATGACGGGGGAGAAAGTATGTTAACAAGTACATGGGAATGGATTCGGTTATTAGGGTTTTTAGCATATTTTTATTTTACAGTGTCTATTGTATTTGGTTTGTTAAGAAAATCAACGTTTGTCAAATCACATAAAAATTTAATCTACCAAGTTCATCAAAACGCGGGGTGGTTAGGTCTAATAACCGTTGTTGCGCATATGTTCGTGCTCATCATCGATAACTACCAGCCCTATGCATTAGTGGAAGTGCTACTCCCTTTTTCATCTCATTATCAACCGATTGCCTCAGGACTTGGGATAATTGCTTTTTACTTATTTTTATTAGTACTATTAACTTCAGATTTATGGTTGAAATCGATGAATCGCTCAATATGGAAATCGATCCACTTTCTCGTATTGCCAGCTTGGCTCCTATCTCTTTTACACGGCATACTTATTGGGAGTGATACAGACAACATATATATCCTGCTGTTCTATTTTACGTCCGCAGGTTGTGTGCTCTCAATATTGATAGCAAGAATGGTCAGCCAAGGAAGGAAGACAAAAGACAAAACAGTACCACAAGCATTAAGGAGCTCAAAATAAAAGCATCAGCTTATTTCTTGAGAGGAAATAAGCTGATGCTGTTGCTTTTTAAGCCAATTTAAGAAATGTTATTGAACGGGAAATTCAATATAAAACGTTGAACCTTTTCCTACAGTACTCGTAACATAAATTTTTCCTCCATGCTGTTCTACAATCGCTTGTGCAATGGCAAGACCTAACCCTGTCCCATTGCGTTGACGTGAAGTGTCACTGCGGTAAAAGCGTTCAAACACCATGGCAAGTTCCTGCTCTGGTATACCGATACCACTATCTGCTAGAGCAATCGTGATAAGGTTTGCTTGTTTTGAAAGTGTCAATGTAATCTGACCTTGCTTTGTATAGGCAATAGCATTATCTAATAGGATATAAAGCAGTTCTTGTATTTTTGTTGCATCGCCAAGTAGTTCAATGTTTTCTTCTATTTGTGTGCAAAATTGAATGGATTCGGGCATAATTTTCTGAAATTTAGTACTGATTTTTTCAAGCATAGTAGATAGCTGTAATACTTCTTGATGAGCTAAGCCCTGCTGTTGATCGTGGCGCGCTAAAAATAATAGTTTATCAAGCAGTGCTTTCATTAATTGGGCCTCATCTTTTAAATCTGTAATTAACTCTTTGCCAAAAGGAGTTAAATGCTTTGCTTCCTCAAGTTCTAAAATATCGAGTGAACTATAAAAAATACTAAGTGGTGTGCGCAATTCATGAGAGGCATCCGAAACAAACTTTTTTTGTTTATCAAATGACCATTGAATAGGAACCATCGCTTTGCCAGCCATGTAGTAGCTCAGTAATCCGATTAAAATCGTTGAAATACACGCTAATAGTAGCAGTAACTCACTTGCTTTTTGAAAAAAGTGATGTTGTGTTGTTACAGATTTCCCAATCAGTATATAACCGACTACTTTTTCATGATAGCTAATCGGTTTTTTGAGTACAAGAAAATGCTGTTCTTTCCATTCGAAACGACGTACGACATCGTGAACTTGACGGTCTGGCGAAAAGGCTTTTTCTACTTGTGTTTTAAGCCCTCTAACAGATTCATCCCCATGGATAAATTGATGATCGTTTGTATAGATATAATAAAAATAATTCCGATTTGGATCATAGCTCACGGTTTTTTTGTTGTCATTTGCATATTCAAAATAATCATGTTCCTGTTTTATATAAAACGCTTCTAATTCTTGTATTTGTTGATTTTCCATCAATTTAACGAGAGAAAAATAAAGAACAATAATAAACAGCGAAAACAATAAAAAATAGAGTGTGGCATACAAATAAGATAATTTTTTTCTGGTTTTATGAAACATGAGATTCCCTCAATTTATAGCCAATGCCCCGCACATTTTGAATGCGTGATTTGACTTGCCCATCATCAATTTTTTTCCGAACAAGCTTTACTAAAGCATCTAATGAATTGTTGGATACATCATAATCATAGCCCCAAATATAAATGCATATTTGTTCTCTCGTTAGAACACGACCTTTATTTAAAAATAAATATTCAAGAAGCAAAAATTCATTTTTAGTTAATTCTACTTCGGTATTATTAAGCAAAAAAGTCCGCGCATCGACTTGTAAGGTTAAATTATCTACTCTGACAACTTGCTCAATCACTTTATTTTTTCTACGCAGTAATGCCCGCACCCTTGCTAACAGTTCCTCCATCTTAAAGGGTTTTACTAAATAATCGTCAGCGCCACTATCAAGTCCTGTAATGATATCTTCTGTATCGTCCTTGGCAGTTAGCATTAAAATACTGCCATTAAAGCCACTTTGTCGTAACTGCTGACAAACAGCAATACCACTTAGCTGAGGCATCATCCAATCTAAAATCACTAAATCGTACTGTTCAGAAAATGTATTGTTCAGGGCATCTTGTCCATTATCGACAGATGCTACATGGTGGAATTCTTTTTTTAAAATATGAACAATATTTTTACGTAGTCGACTATCATCTTCTGCCAGTAATATTTTCATTTTAGTTCCCTCCTGTTTCCATATTCAAATTATTATACTATGCTAAAATGAAGGCAAACTGAAAAAATAGTATATCATCTTGTTTTTTTCACATTTAGCTATCTTTAGTGTGAACCACCAAGTAAATTGAATCAATAGAGATGGCTATCGCTTAATGACTAAAAGTTAGTTCTATAGTACATACCTCCATTATAAAGGGTAGTACTACAATGTATACTAGCGGAAGTTTGCAAAACTGCCACGACATAGCTTATTGAAATTAAATGGATAGGATTTTTTATACAATAGTCGTGAAAGAGGAGGGGGAGTAAAGGATGGATAGTTATTATGCAGTTATTTTCACATCACAACGGACGGATGACGACAACGAAGGATATGCCAAAATGGCGGATGCCATTGAAGTATTAGCAAAACAGCAGTCAGGTTTTCTTCGTGTGGCAAGTACAAGAAATGCCGAGGGGCAGGGGATTACTGTATCGTATTGGGAATCGTTAGAGGCGATTCAACAGTGGAAAAACAATGCACAACATGTTGTAGCACAACAACTAGGGAAAGAAAAATGGTACAGTCATTATCATGTAGAAATATGCCAAGTTATGCGTGCATATTCTTTTTAAGATATTAGCATTTCGTCTTCAACGATAGCACAAATAAAAAAATCCGCTGAGCCTGCAAAAGGCTCCACACGGATTTTTTTTGCTTTTAATAACGATAAGCCATGTTCCATTATTACGAGTATCGAGTTACTGTAATATCATGTTCACCAAACGCTTTATAGGCACGATGGTCAATAGCTCCAGCAACCGTTTCAAACGGTATAGCTCGACGAATGCCAGCAGTAACAAACTTTTTAGCTTGAATAACAGCCTCTTCAACACTTAAACCTTGTGCTAAGCCAGCAGTGATCGCGGCAGAATATGAACAACCTGCTCCATTTGTATGGATAGTATCAATACGTGGGGCTTCCAATGTTACCATGCGTACGCCATCATATAATACATCTGTTGCTGGACCATCGAGACGACCACCTTTTACGAGTACAAATTGCGTGCCAAGCTTATGTAAATCACGGGCAGCATCCTGTAAATCAGTGGCAGTCGTCAATTTTTTACCACCGAGCAAATATTCTGCTTCAGGCATATTAGGGGTCATAATTGTTGCATGCGGTAATAGTTTATCCTTTAAAGAAGACATGGCACCTTCTTCCATTAATGCAGTTCCTACTTTACCGAACATAACGGGGTCAATAACGACATGTTTGACCTGAACAGTAGAGAGCCAGTCTGACACAAGCTCAATGATATCTTTGGTGAATAGCATCCCTGTTTTTAAAGCATCTATGCCAATTTGCGTTGCAATCGTATGGAGCTGTGCCTCAATAACGTCTAACGATTGCGTAAAAACGCCTTGATTAGTACGAGGATGTGTTGCTACAAAGGCCGTAATGGCAGAAGTGCCGTACACCCCTAGTTCTTGGAAAGTTTTTAAATCTGCTTGAATACCAGCTCCGCCACGTGCGGCAGAACCGGCAATTGTCAGTGTTTTTTTCATGTTTAGTGTACTCCTCATCTTTTACGTGAAAGCTAGTTGACGATGACTTAAAAGTAATTCTATATTACTTTATTGTAATAATAATTGTCGTTATTTTGAAATAGCCAGAAAGTAGAGTTTTTATAATGTCAGTTTAAAGATAAAGCAAAAAATTAAAACATGTATGTGCTAGCCATTAGGAAGAACATACATGTTTTAATGGCGCTATGCAATCAAAGGGATTACGTTAATTTTTGTAGATGGCGTTTCACAGGGATATTGCCAAGTTTACGCCAGATGGTTTCAACTGGACCTTGTTTATATTTTCGTAACCATAAAGTAGAAAATACAATCATAAACAACGTAATGCCTAGCCAAGATGCGTGGATTAATGGTTGACTATAATGGTTGGATAGGCCGAGTCCCCAATTATAGAACAAAAAGGATGCAATGATATTTTGCGCGATATAGCATGTAAGTGCCATTTTGCCAACATTACTAATATAATGTTGGGTTTTAACGAACTTTTGATGGCGGGCGATTAAAAAGACAAGACCGAGATAACCCAGTGATAAAACAGGGGCAAAAACATAGCGGTCTAAAACGACAAATTGAGTACTAAAAAACGATAGTGCATTTAATGGGATACCAATACCTAATCCAATCCATAGTAGGCGGTTTTGCAGTCGAATGCCGTGTTCATCCATTTTCAATAAACCTTTTCTGACGAGGAAGACACCCAGTAAAAATAAGAAAACATTCATTGGTAAAATCATAATCGCTTCTGAGCGTAAAACCCAAAAATGTTCTAGTCTGTATACAACTTGCTCCCACCATGAAAATCCAGCTATCTCAAGCAATTGATTTTCCTGACGAACTAATGCTGCTTGTTCAGCAATACTACTACGATTAGCACTTATATTGGCATATGGATTGTTTGGAAACAATGTTCGTGCAAGTTGAGTCGTCATAATTTTGTCCATAAGAAAACCTTCTACGACTTGGTGAAAAAGGTGAATACTAGCTGCAATAAACATACAAATTTTCATGACTCGCTCTGAGCGTTGAATAATAAATGCAACGAGGATACCTGTTAGGGAATAACTCATTAATACATCAAATTCAAAAACAAATATAAAATGAAGAACCCCATCTAAAAAAAGCAATATCATAGACCATAGGTACAGTTTAAACCAAGGGAGCCCCCTATTTTGGAAACTAGCATATTTCAATTGCATGCCAATGCCGAACATAATCGTTAATAAGCCAAGAAATTTCCCGTTCGTTAAATAATCTGAAAACTTAGATATATATGAACCAATCCTTGAAATATCAGTTTCATCTAAATCGACTGAATAGCCGGCTGACCCAAAAATCCAAATATTCGTTCCCAGTGTGCCAATTATGGCTAGTCCTCTCGCAACATCCAATAATTTTATTCTTTCCATCAAAACACCTCTCAAAAATGTTTATATAGAACGAAATGATAACGATTTTCATCGCGTTCTCATAAATAATAAACGAGTATAGATTAGGAAGGTTCCGATAAAATGAGCATTTTAGTGGATTGAAATAGCATAATATAGTTTTTATGAGGGTAAAAGGCAAGCATGTCATAAAAAAATAGCTTGTTTGTGACGGTCAATCGATTGCAAAGATAGAGGTTGGAGGAGAAGATTATTACAGAGAACGCGCAAGCAAGTTACGGCTTATATACTTACCTTGCCAAAGCGGCAAATAGAACAGTAAAAAAGTGTTAGATGTTTTGCTGTCAATCTAACACTTTCTTTGTATTGTCTACCGCTTTTAAAACATCTGTGGTAATAGCTCATTTATAAATTGACGATTTTTACGTAGCCAAATTTTTAAAATGATGCGATGCGTTAAAAGCTGATGTCTTTTGTTGGGCCTGTTTTTTGCTTCTAGTAAACTCTCGAGTAATAGGCACGTTTCGGTAGCGTAATTATTAGGTTCTACTAGTACATCAAGCTTATAATCTATTAAGTGCGCTGCTTGCACCTTGGCGAGTAATTTGGCAAATAGAGTCGTCATTTCTTGGTAAGCTTCATCAAGTTCTAAGTCAATTAATGTATATAATGTATGTTCAATTTCAGCCTCTAAAGCTTGAAGCTGCTCGATTGTGGGTTGTGTCAAAAAATCACCTCTAATGTTTTAAGGACGCCCTGCATAAGGGAAAGCCCTAGTGCTGCAAAGAGCAATCCGACAATTACAGTACTACAAATATAACGGAACGCTAGATGCCATTGTTTCTTTTCGATTAGTTGCAATGTTTCAAAACCAAATGTTGAAAACGTTGTATAAGCACCTAAAAAGCCAATTCCTAAGAAATGCCATAGCGCATCACTTAGATGTGCACCAACTAACAGACCGAGTACAAAGGAACCTGTTATGTTGATGACAAAGGTAGCCCAAGGATATGTACTAACAATCCATTTACCTAAGTAAAACCTTGCTAATGCACCTAAAAATCCGCCTATTCCAACTAATATCATTGCGTCCGCCTCCTTGCAAGTCGAGCGCCTAGCCAAGCGCATACTAGACCACCGAACACACTCATCAAACAATAGGCGAGTGCTTGTCCCCATTTACTATTTTCCAACAGTAAAAGTGTCTCTACAGAAAAGGTCGAGAAGGTAGTAAAGGCTCCTAAAAAGCCTGTACCAATGCCGAGTACAAGGGGCGTGCGGTTAGTAAAGGTGGTGAAAAGGAAGGCTAAACAAAAACAGCCAACTAAATTAATGCAAAGTGTTGAAAATGGAAAGACCGCCGTATTTGCAGCTAGCATACTAATATAATAGCGGGAAATAGCGCCTAAACATCCTCCTAAGCCAATTGCAACAAATATTTTCAATGTCAAAGACTCCTTTATTTTTAGACCGAGTATAGATAATAAGATTCACCGCATGCCTTTATATTGTATCAAGCACAAAAGCAGGATGGTAGTTTTTTAAAGTTTGTTATAATGAAAGCTATTTTCTTGCGAATAAAGCAATTCACTACTTTAAAGCGTTAATTATTTCCTGTAATATATAAAAAATAACAGTTTGAATGTTGACAATTATTTCAATTATATGATAATCTTCAATAACACTATAACAAACCAAACAAAGGAGGGCATGACAATGATGATTTTATCCGTACGATACAAAAGCACAGCTGCATACATTGTCCATGTCTAACATTGTTATTTTTTATGCAATGAAAGGTATGGGTGCACCTTACCTTTTATAAGAGACGCATGCTCTTTTTAGGGGATGCGTCTTTTTTATTGCAAAAAAAGGTGGTAGTGAACAGAAAAAGGAGTGTATGTGTATGCAAAACATCACAAGGAAATTAATTTTCAATAAGGAATTGCTAGATAGTGGGTAGCGAAGATGTAAAGCATTTAGGAAAGAAGGTATTGAAGTATGTTTGATGTATTAAGTAAATTAAGTTGGTTTTTTAAGCAATATTGGAAGCAATATACCATAGCGATTGTACTCTTAATCATTGCGAGTGGATTAGAGGTTATTCCACCGTATTTACTAGGGTCTATTATTGATATTTTAACTGCAGGCACAATGACAACAGCTATTTTAACGAAATATTTGTTGATTTTTGCGGCTATTATTGTTGGCGGTTATGTCTTGAATTTTGTTTGGCAATTTCGATTATTTGAAGGTGCCATTAATTTAGAGAAAATGTTACGTCGCAATTTAATGCAACATTTTTTGCGTATGACACCGACATTTTATGAAAAAAATCGCACTGGTGATTTGATGGCACGAGCTACAAATGATTTAAACGCCGTGTCACTAACTGCGGGCTTTGGAATCATGACACTGATAGACTCGACGATCTATATGGGCTGTATTATTTTTGCAATGGGTTATATGATT
Source organism: Lysinibacillus sp. C5.1 (assembly GCF_016350185.1). Taxonomy (NCBI): domain Bacteria; kingdom Bacillati; phylum Bacillota; class Bacilli; order Caryophanales; family Bacillaceae; genus Lysinibacillus; species Lysinibacillus sp. C5.1. Next base: position 2,713,318 of record NZ_CP066226.1, on the reverse strand, counting down.
TCGTGGAAGTTAACGTTTTTTGCCATGTTGCCAGTGCCCGTTATGGCTATTCTTATTCAGTATTTAGGGAAAATTGTGCATGAACGGTATATGAAAGCGCAGGACGCCTTTGGTGAATTAAATGATAGTGTCCTTGAGTCAGTAGCAGGTGTTCGAGTTGTAAGGGCATATGTACAAGAAAAAAAGGACGAAGCAAACTTTGCGGCAATGAGTGAAGTCGTTTATGAAAAAAATATGCATACGGCAAAAATCAACGCTTTATTTGGACCCATCACGAAAGTAGGGACAGGGATTAGTTATGTTGTGGCACTTGGCTACGGTGCACATTTAGTATCGACTGAGGCGATGTCATTAGGGCAACTTGTAACATTTACTGTCTATTTAGGATTAGCGGTTTGGCCAATTTTTGCGATTGGGGAACTTATTAATGTGATGCAGCAAGGAAATGCCTCATTAGACCGTGTACAGGAAACGTTACGCTATAAAGCGGATGTACAAAATAGTGCAACACCGCAAGCTGTAGCAACGCCAAATGCAATCGGGTTCAACGAATTATCTTTCCAGTATCCAATGAGCCATGTGAAAAACTTGGAACGTATTTCATTGTCGCTAAAAAAGGGGCAAACACTTGGTATTGTTGGAAAGACAGGTGCTGGGAAAACAACCTTCTTACGACAGCTGCTACGTGAGTATCCAATTGGAGAAGGTCAGTTGTCCATTGATGGCATTGATATTACGGCTCAAACAAAAGAGCAGTTACTCGATTGGATCGGCTATGTGCCGCAGGATCATGTATTATTCTCCCGAACAATTCGAGAAAATATTTTATTTGGAAAAGAAGATGCTACAGAAGAAGAGCTGAAACAAGCGATTCATGCAGCCTATTTTGAAAAAGATTTAGCCCATCTCCCAATGGGGCTTGAAACACTTGTTGGAGAAAAAGGGGTATCACTTTCAGGAGGTCAAAAGCAACGTGTATCAATTGCGCGGGCACTCATTAAAGACCCTGAAATTTTAATCCTTGATGATTCACTTTCAGCGGTAGACGCTAAAACGGAAGCTAAAATCATCGAAAATATTCAGCGTGAACGACAGGATCGAACGACGATTATTACAACCCATCGATTATCGGGAATTCAACATGCCGATATGATTATTGTGCTTGATGAAGGACAAATAGTAGAACAGGGAACACATGAACAGCTCCTTTCACAACAAGGCTGGTATAAAGAACAATTCGACCGTCAGCAGCTAGAAGGGGGTGCCTCATGAGTACGAGTCAACGCTTAACACGCTATGCAATGTATTTTAAAAAACCAATATTTTTAGGGTTATTTTTCTTAACCATTGCTGTCTTTACCGAACTTGTCGGGCCATTTATTGCAAAGCATATCATCGATAATTATATGACGATCGGTCAAATAGAAATTAAACCGATTACGTGGTTGTTACTATTGTATTTAATTTTGGCGATTGCTACAGCGGTTTTACGTTACTTTATGTATATTTATTTACAAATGGGCGCAAATCGTGTTGTTCAAAAATTACGTAAAGATGTATTTGAGCATATTCAAACGTTACCGATTCAATATTTCGATAATTTACCAGCAGGGAAAATTGTTGCGCGTGTAACCAATGATACCGAGGCAGTACGCAATTTATATGTCCAGGTGCTATCAAATTTTGTGACAAGTTTAATTTCAATCATCGGTGTATATGTAGCGCTGTTTATTTTAAATTGGCAAATGGCGTTACTGGCATTAGTCATGGTGCCTATCATTTATGTATGGATGATTTTATATCGGAAATTTGCATCGAAATACAATGATGTTATTCGCACAAAGATTGCAGATATCAATGCGATGATCAATGAATCCATTCAAGGTATGACAATTATTCAAGCATTCCGACGTGAGCAACAAATGACGAAGGAATTTGATGATATGAATAATGAACACTATGCCTATGAGCGTAAACTATTAGTGCTCGATTCGGCGACTTCATTTAACTTAGTGAATACGTTAAGGCTTTTAATGTTTACGATTTTTATTTTCTATTTTGGGACCCAATCGATGACGACAACGCAAATTATTTCAGCAGGGACTTTATATGCTTTTGTCGATTACTTAACAAAACTCTTCAATCCAATCACCAATATTGTGAATCAATTTTCGCAGCTTGAACGCTCGCTGATTGCAGGGAAGCGCGTGTTTGAGGTGTTAGATATAGATGGAGAGCCCGTATCTGAAGTAAGTCTACCAAGATATAAAGGCAATGTCGTGTTTGAGGATGTTTCCTTTGCCTACAAAAACGATGACTATGTTTTGAAAAACTTAACATTTGAAGCACATCAAGGAGAAACAATTGCACTTGTAGGTCATACGGGCTCTGGAAAAAGTTCGATTATGAATTTATTATTCCGCTTCTATGACCCATCTAAAGGCAAGATTTCGATTGATGGTATAGATATTACAACGGTTGCTCGTCAATCTATGCGTGAGCATATGGGGATTGTTTTACAGGACCCTTATTTATTTACCGGAACGATTGCGTCCAATGTGAGTTTAAATAACCCGAAAATCTCTCGACAAAAAGTGGAAGATTCTTTAAGAGCCGTTGGAGGGGATCGCGTGCTTGCAAATTTACCAAAGGGTTATGATGAACCAGTGATTGAAAAAGGAAGTACATTATCTTCTGGTCAGCGACAATTAATATCTTTTGCACGTGCATTAGCCTTTGATCCAGCCATTTTAATCTTAGATGAAGCAACGTCAAATATTGACACTGAGACAGAAGAAATTATTCAACATGCAATGGATGTACTAAAAAAGGGGCGCACAACATTCATTATTGCCCACCGTCTGTCAACAATTAAAAATGCGGATCGAATACTTGTCTTAGATCGTGGAAATATTGTGGAGCGTGGTACCCATGATGAGCTATTAGCACACGGTGGAATTTATGAAAAAATGTATCAAATGCAAGCGAACTCTTTGCAGTAATAAGCGTCATTCCTCAATGCTTGGCATATTTTGTATAAAATATAGAACCCCACTTTGTTGAATGGAGTTCTACGTATCGAAAGAGCCTGGGACAAAAGAGAAGAAGTGTTAGATTGACTGCCATCAATCTAACACTTTTTTGCTATGCCGTTGTTATCCGCTACGGCGGTGCTTTCCGCTCAGCACAGTAAGCCGCAACCCTCGCTAACGCGCGGAATGCCAGCGTCTAACATTATGTGCTGTTCTGAGCTGGAGTCACCGCCTTCGCTACCAACAACTAGTGAACACTTCTAATTTATTGCAAAAGCAAGAATAGCTAAGGTCTCCATATAGCAAAAATTTACGAACAGCTTTCCTCTGTTCCTTAAAATTTTTTAGTTTTGTCCTAGCCCCTTTGCTTTATCTTGTGTAGAGTAAAAACGCCCTCTATAGTTAATAAGTACTTTTCACATTTTGTAAGACATTGACAAAGAATAATAAAATAGAAAGTCCAACGGCAATTCCACCGCCAGATACGAACAGTTCAAATAACCAATGTGGCACATCTAAGTAAACCATCATCATCCCAATTAAAAGAAACGGTAAACCAATATTGTAAAACCAAAATTGTGCCTTGGCGAGCCCTGTTTTTGCAGCATCTTTAAAATGACAATAAACGAGCCCTATGAATCCCGTAGTTAGCCAACCAACGACACCAATATGTGCATGTGTCGTCTTCCATTGAAGTTGAAATGCATAATGCATAAACAGTCCAAAAGCGATTGTAAGTATTAAATAGAAGATCGATATTTTAATCCATTTTGCGCCCATCGAAACCAACTCCTATTTTGAAAGCGATTTTAGCTAGCTACTACAGTCTATTCATGTCGAAAAAAAAGATGTCTGTCCACTTCAGAAGAAGTTAGAATAGTTGTTGAATTGAAAAAATAAGCGCTTTTACTTAAAATAAAAAATAATTAGAGAATATTTTGCCAAATGGAGGATCTATGAAAAAGAAAATTGTTATATTGACGATGCTTTTAACGTTGTGTTGTTACCCATTGCTATTTGTTGAACAAGCACAGGCAAATGAGCAAACGATGACGAATAAAATCAATACAATCATCGCTAAAAACTGGAAAAACAATGAATATAGTATTACGGTGCGAGAAATGGAAAAAGGAGACGTTCTTTATAGTAAGCATGGAGAAAAAATGATACGTCCCGCCTCCACACATAAATTGCTTGTTAGTGCTGCGGCATTAGATTTACTCGGCTCTGATTATCGTTTTGAAACGAAGGCTTATGTGGATGGTCCCATTGAAAATGGTGTATTACAAGGAAATATTTATTTACAAGGTGGGGGCGATCCAACATTATTACCTGTCCATTTAGAAACATTCGCCAATGGGATGAAAAAATTAGGAATCACCAAAATTACAGGAGCATTGATTGCTGATGATTCGTGGTTTGATGACGATCGATTAGCCAAAGGAATAGTCCCACAAGAAGAGGCATTCTCTTATGCATCACGCATTTCTGCTCTAACGCTCTCACCGAATGACCAATATGATGTCGGCAATGTCCATGTAAAAGTGACTGGCACTAAAATTGGACAAGCAGCCAAAATTCAGCTTATACCATATGCAAGCACAATCCCCATTGTCAACAAAACAAAAACTGTGAAAAAGGGTGAGAAATCGACCGTCAAAATCACAAGAGAATATGGAACAGATCGTATTGTTGTAACAGGCAATTTACCTGCAGGTTCAGAAAAAAATACATATGTCACTGTTTATAATCCAACAATGTTTACGCTGGATGTATTACGAGAAAAATTAGTAGCAAAAGGAATTCAAAAAATGCCTCTTACCGAAGGGAAAGTGCCAGAAAATGCACAGCGAGTTGGCATTACTTACTCCATGCCATTAAAGGATATGAATTTTCGATTTTTAAAGTTAAGCATTAATGGTATGGGAGAAATGCTCACTAAGCAATTGGGAAGGGAGCTTCTTGGAGAAGGAAGCTGGTCTGCGGGTATTGAAGCCATTCGCACCTATGGTATAGATAGTGGATTAAATATGGACCAATGGTACTTTGAAGATGGCTCAGGCTTAAATCATCAAAACCGCGTAAGCAGTATGCAGGAAAGCTTATTACTATTTAAAGTTCGACAAAAACCTTGGTACTTCTCGTATTTGGATGCTTTACCACATGCGGGACGAAAAGGAAAGCTAGTTGGAGCAACATTAGAAAACCGCTTGAAAGGCTATAGTGTCTCAGCTAAAACGGGCTATATAAGTGGTACCTATGCGTTAAGTGGCTATGTTAAAGGGAGAAGTGGCAAGTGGTATATTTTTAGTATTTTAACGCAAGGCAATAAAGGTTCAGCGATCGCTACGATTGATGAAATTGTCAAGCAAATTGCCAATGAAATGTAAAGGGTTTCAATAGAGTGAGCAATCTAGTTTAATTATGAATAATTTAGTGATAAACTATTTAACGATTAATGAAAAGGAGCTGTTCACTCATGGGCAAATTACAAGACAAAGTAGTAATTATTACTGGTGGAGCTGGCGGTATCGGTAGTGGTATGGCAAAAGCGATGGTAAAAGAAGGCGCAATCGTCACGATTGTAGATTTAAATGAAGAAACAGGGAAAGCAATGGAAAAGGAATTGCAAAAAATTTCTCCAAAATCAATGTTTTTACAGGCAAATTTAATGGATCGTGCTAATTTGCATAAAATAATCGATACAGTTGTTGAAAAATACGGTAAACTAGATGTATTAGTTAATAATGCACATGCTTCAAAACAAGCAACGATTGAAGATACAACGCAGGCTGATTTAGATTTATCATTTGATACTGGTTTTTATCCAACATTTTATTTAATGCAAGCCGCATTACCGCATTTAAAAGAAACAAAAGGGAATATTATTAACTTTGCTTCTGGTGCTGGAATTGCTGGTCATGAAACACAAGGTGCGTATGCTGCAGCAAAAGAAGCAATCCGCGGTATTTCTCGTGTAGCGGCAAATGAATGGGGACGTTTCGGTATTAATGTAAACCTAATTAGCCCAATTGCAAATTCACCAGGTGTACAAGCATGGGCAAAAGCACAACCAGAATATTACGAAGCTGTTAAAAATAAAATCCCAATGGGCCGCTTTGGTGATGTAGAAGATGACATCGGCCGTGTAGCAGTATTTTTAGCATCAGAGGATTCACAGTATATCACAGGTCAAACACTTATGGTTGACGGTGGTTCAATCATGCTTCACTAATTTTCTCGGTTATTGTTCGAGGAGGATTTTTTTGACACAGACAAGTATTTTTAAACTCATTCATATGATTGATCAGATGAATAATGCTAATATTATACGTTTTACGAAAGGTTTTCCATATCCGCTAGGCATTTCACCGATTTTAGTTTTAAGTGAACTAAAAATTAAAGGTCCGCAAAGACAGGCAGAATTAGCGGAAACGATTGGTTATACGAAAGGTGCTATGACAAGCATTGCTGAAAAATTAGTAAAACTAGGCTTAGCAGAAAGACTATACGATGAGGCGGATAGACGTACGATTCGTTTACAAATTACGGATAAAGGTGTAGAGGCATTAATAAAAGCACAAGAGGTTGGAAAGGACGTATTTATTCAGCTTTTTGAAGTATTGAATGATGAAGAGATTGCACAATATTTGTCCATTCAAGAAAAGTTAGTGCAAGGAATACACGACAGAAATAATCAATAAGAAAGTTGCGTTTTTCAGTAGCTTGGAGAAATACCTTGAGCGTTTTTTTGCTCAAGGTATTTCTCTTTTTTTTGTAATGATTGCGTTAAAAATGCAAACCAAATCGAAAGGCTTGTGCCTGAAAAATGATTATGCGATTGAGATGGTTTTATTGGCGAATTTTTAGTTGACTAAATGAATCTTTTTTTAAAATAAACGTAAAATCGACAAAAAAACTTTATAATTGAAGGAAAATTTGCTATTCTATACGGTACAAAAGGGGTTTTTACATACATGAAGGAATTTTTTCTTACTGTAGGGAAATGATAGAAGGTAGGTTAAAAAGTAACAAGATAAAACAGCGCATTTACAAACAGGATTGCCAATTTTACATATTAACGAATATAAAGACGCATATTTAGTAAATACTAGTGTACGTCTTTTTTTCGTCCAATATGCATATAAATAGACCATATAAACTTTTTTCCAACCTAAAACGTCAAAAAGAGGGGCAAATTTTTTAAAAAGCTAGAGAGGACTTAAGTATGGAAAAAAACATGAAACGAATGAAAGAAAAGAAAAAAAAGAGTAAGAAGAAAATATGGCTTTGGATAGTAGGTAGCCTATTAACAATTTTTTTAATATTTATAGGTACAGCTTATTATACTATTCAGAAAACGATGAATAAAATAAATACACCTTTAGTTGAAGCGACAGACATTACTGAAGAAGCGCCAAAAACAATGAAGAAAAAAGAACCGTTTTCTGTGCTGTTACTAGGTGTTGATGAACGAAGCAACGATAGTGGCCGCTCAGATACAATGATTGTCATTACGGTCAATCCTGAAAAACAAACGATGAAAATGTTAAGCATCCCGCGAGATACACGTACCGAAATCATTGGTCATGACACAGTAGATAAGATTAACCATGCATATGCTTTTGGAGGCGTACCAATGGCAATGGATACAGTTGAAAATTTGTTAGATATTCCACTCGATTATTATGTATTTATTAATATGGAAGGGTTTCTACAAATTATAGATACGCTTGGTGGTGTTACGATTCAAAATGATATGGATTTAACCTATGATTCATACCATTTTCCTAAGGGAGAACTATCTTTAAATGGCGATGAAGCACTTATTTTTTCACGTATACGCTACGAAGATCCACGAGGGGACTTTGGTCGTCAAATTCGTCAACGTCAAATTATCGAAGCGGTAATGAAAAAAGCTTCTACACCTTCCGTGATTTTAAAGGCTAGTGATATGCTCGATGTTGTCGGAGACAATGTCCGCATGAATTTTACAGTGAAAGATTTAATCCAGCTACAAAGTATATATAAGAAAATGGATAGTAGTATAGAGCAGTTATCATTTGAAGCAGAAGGAGGGAAAATGATTGATCGTATTTGGTATTATGTACCAGATGAAACAGAGCTTCAACAAATACAAACAGAGTTAAAAACCCATTTAGAATAACGCACGATCATTTGGCTACAATAGTTGTAAAAATATGTTTGCGAAGGGAGCGAGATGAATGAATGGGAGGACCCAGGTGCTTAGGTATACAGCATTAAATAATTGCATGCAAAGCTATGTACCTAAACGGAAAGTACAAAAAAGTCCAGCTAAATTCATGATGCAACAGCTACAACTATTATGTTTTAAAATTTTTATGTAATACAAAAAAATCATTCAGGTAGGATGCATGCCTAGTTGAATGATTTTTTCGTTATAAAACGTGCTAGCAGTTTTTTATTTCGTTTGAAATATCTGAAAATTTAGTGTATAATTTTTTATAAGAAATGGTTGAGGGAGTGATTGTGATGATGATTGGTACAATATTGTTAGCTATCGCGTTGCCTGTTGGAATTGTATTAGCAGTTGATTTATTTAACGAGCAACATCACTCTACTACATAAAGCAACTAGTTGATGTACATAAATAGAATATATTTTCCAAGACACAAGCGACTGAGCTTATGTCTTTTTTTCATGGTATGGAAACATTTTGTGTTTTTATTCGTCAATAGACACTAGTAAATGCTATACTATTAAATAAAAAAGTATCGGGGAATGAGCATGCAAGCAGAAAAAACGAATATGAAAAAAGAAATTCTATCCTACATTAAAATTATTGTCGTGACAGCAATCGTCGTCTTAGGCTGTAAACAATTTTTATTTGCACCGATAAAAGTACAAGGTGCTTCTATGTATCCGACATATGAGGATAAGGACATTATTATTGTAAGTAAAACAAGTAAAATTGAACGCTTTGACCAAATTGTCTTTCAATCTCCGACTGAGGATGAATTATATATTAAGCGTGTGATAGGGCTTCCAGGGGATACAGTCGAAATGATCGATGATGTATTGTATGTAAATGGAAAGGCCTATAAAGAAGATTATGTAAATCGTCAAACTGATGATCCGAGTCAACTACGCATTACCGAGAATTTCACATTAGAAGGTTTAACGAATGAGAAAAAGGTGCCAGAAGGTAAATACTTTGTCATGGGTGATAACCGTTTGAAAAGTTATGATAGTCGCCATTACGGCTTAATTGCAAAAGATGCTATTTATGGAGAAGCAAAATTGACACTTTATCCATTTAAGCATTTTCACATTGGCATTGAATAGAGACCAACGATAAAAATTCAAAAGGGGGCAGCTCATTGGAAATGGGCATGCCTCCTTATTTTCTTTATTTTGCTGATAATGCTTTACACACTTTATAAGAAGGGTAGTAAACGCAAACTGTTGAATCTTCAACAGTTTCTTTTAGTGGATGTTGTCTCTTTTCTAAGCTAGATGTTGGTTGATCGATTGAGAGCTCTTCTACTACTAATTCCGCGCCATAAAATAGCATTAAAAAATAGCATACTAATCCAAATATCCGCAAACAATCACCCCATTGCTATATTTCATGTCTATTACTATGTATGGTCGAATGATAAAAAATATAAGCAAAAAGCTAAAAAAATATATAAAAATAAATTGAGCTTATGTAAAGTACTGCGGGTGTTAGCAAATAGAGTGATAGAAAAATGTTGTAACGCAAAAATCCATATGCTAATATAGCTAAAGTAAAATAATGATCTGTATAACCTCAATAATATGGATTGAGGGTCTCTACCAGGAACCATAAAAATCCTGACTACAAAAATTTGCTTGCATTTTGTAGTCAGGATTTTTTTATGCTGCTACAAAATGGGAGTGTAATAGAAAGGTGATTCCATGAATTGGAGAGTATTTATATTGGCTGCTACTACTTTTGCAGTTGGATTGGTAGAGCTAATTGTAGGCGGTATTTTGCCATATATCGCAGATGATTTGAACGTTTCAGTTGCAACAGCAGGACAATTAATTACCATTTTTGCACTAGTATATGCTATTTCAGCGCCTGTCCTTTTATCGTTAACTGCGAAAGTGGAAAGGAAGCAGCTTTATCTTATTTCATTGTTTTTATTCACATTGGGGAATGTCATGACCTATTTCAGCCCAACCTTTGCCATTGTGATGATTGCAAGAATCATCACAGCAATGAGTACAGCATTGGTAATTGTGTTGTCTTTAACAATTACAACAAAAATAGTAGAGCCAAGACATCGTGCCAAAGCGTTAGGGCTTATTTTTGTCGGCGTCAGTTCGGCATTAGTCATCGGTGTACCAATGGGCATTTTTATTACCGAAGCATTCGGTTGGCGTGCCGTTTTTTTAGGGATTGCAATGCTGTCATCTGTATCCATGATTCTAATATTTATGATTTTAGAAAAAATGCCAGTTGTTGAAGTGGTGCCATTAAAAGCTCAAATCAAGTCATTAGCTAATTGGAAAATAGCAAGTGCGCATTTAACAACACTGTTTATGTTGGCGGGGCATTATATGCTTTATGCCTACTTTACGCCATTTTTAGTTGAAGCATTTAATTTAAGCTCTTCTTGGATCAGTATTTGTTATTTAGTATTCGGTCTCGCTTCAGTAAGCGGAAATGCAATTGGTGGTTGGTTAAGTGACCAAATTGGTACAGGCAAATCGATCGTTATGATTATCGCAACATTTGCCATCGTGCTGTTCAGTATTCCGTATACAATTGTCGCGTTTCCCTTATTTTTAGTCGTGACAGTGTTGTGGGGAGCGCTTAGTTGGGCACTTACACCACCGTTACAAAATTATTTGATACAAACAGATCCTAAAACATCTGATATTCAACAAAGCTTAAATACTGCCGCCTTACAAATAGGTATTTCGATAGGCTCTGCAATTGGTGGGGCTATGTTTACTGTTACAGGTTCGGTCATGCATTTAGCAAGCTTCGGTGCTATTTTAGTGTTAGCTGCATTAGGTTGTGCCATTTTTTCTTTAAAGAGAGCGCCGCTTGCAAAAAAATCATCATTTAAATGGTAACTTATAAAATATCATTTATGCTAAACGTAAATTATGATATAAAGCAGGACTATGATTGTTGGAAATAGAATGTAAGAGAAGAGAGGGAGGCTGGTAAATAAATGCAGGTAGATTTAACGGAATTTGAAGGATTGAATGTGAAAGTTGTCGCAACGATTGATCACACGCTTTATCGGAACGTTGGTGCCATTATTTTATATGAAGAAGATTCACACATTTTATCTGTACGAAAACTGAAACGAAAAATCGCTGATCAATATATACCAACAGACGAACTCGAAAATTTTATATTTGATTCACAAGCTGATGCTATTAAATTTACACATAAGTTAACTAGAATGAGTGCGCTGGACTATTTGTTAGTGACAAACAGAGAAAAACAGTTAAGTGAATAGCCGTTTAGGTCGCCTTGTAAAGTACGAGACGACCTAAACAATTGCTTTATTGCTCGTTTTACATTGTAGAGGGAGCAAGTAACCAACTTTTTTTGTGACTAAGGGCAATTAACTTTGCGCCAAGATTGGCATACTTCATATGAAAGACTTGATATTTTGTAGAGAGCATATGCTCGATAGACATGTCCATCGCTTGACTGACTGAAATTAACGAAGAAGCAATATTCATCGATAGGATGGCACTGATTTCGCAATCATTTACGGCTGTCTTGCCTCGAATCTTAGCAATTTGTAAACTTCCTTGGTCAATGGATAGTGGTGGGGCAAGTACGCCATTTTCTTTTAATAGCTTCTCTAGTTGTTTATTTTCCTCTTTTAAATATTGAATAAACTCCAAAATAATAACTTTTAACTCTCGATTCACGGCATGCTTGAAAAAGAGATGATTGGTCGCTATATAGCCATTATTGACCCCAAGTTGTTTCCAAATTGCAAACACTTCCTTAAAACGTAGAGCGTCTAAATTTCGCTTTGACATTTTCATTATTGCACGTCCTAACTCATTTTATAGTTGTTGATTGTGAGATTAGGATGGGATGATTTGTTATTTTTTATACATTTATAGGAAAAGTAGTCATTATCAATTTGGTATGTGTGTCATCTAGCAAAACGTATGTACATTATTTGTTTGAAGGCTTCGCCACTTTACTTCTGCTTTTTCTCTGTTTTGCTCTTTATATAGAAGTCTCGTCACGAAGCATTCCTTATCTACCATCATGCTTTTGTTGTTTTATTTTTAAAGCTCCTAATCGTGGTCTTTAAGGACGCATAATTCCCAATGGCTGCGTATCCATAAAAAAGGCCCATAAATACACCTGCTAAAAAATTATGTTTGTGGCTAATAAAAATAGAAATCATTAAACCTAGAGCCAGAGCGATTGCTGGGACATATTTAGGTTGAATAGGGAAAAAAACTTTAATTGCTTGAGTCAGGATCATGACAACCGGTACGGCAATCACAGCATCCCAAAAATTTGTATGGATAATAGGAAAGCCCATTGTTTATACACCTCTTTTATACATGATGAATAATAGTTAGACTTTCCATTCTGAAATGTTTTATGCATTTTTGCAACGAAAACCAATAGACTTCATGTCATGAATATTCGTAACCATTTTGATACATATATGGATAATGGTAATAATTTAGGTTGTAAGGCGGATACATTTGCATAAAATTGGGTGAGCTAGAGGGAGTGGGAAAGGATTGGTTGCATTCTTTTGGAGGACCGATATAAGTCGTAGGAACAACAGGCGCAATCGTTTGTTTCCATACATTTTCATCTAAGCAATACGTATGCGCCATAATTGCTGTTGGTGTAAATTTCAAAATATCAGAACCTAAAATAACTTCGGGTGTAGGGGCATCAAAAATAGCGAGTATATGCGTGTTGTCTGCATTCGCGACGATATAATGCCACCAACCCTGTGGAATATTAGTTACCTGTCCAGATTTTATTGGGTAATTTTGAATTTGTTTTGTAAAAGGATTTAATAAGGAAACGGTAGCAGCACCAGAAATACAATAAACAAGCTCTCCTGCATTTTGATGATAATGCGGTTCTACAACATTATTCGTACTTAGAAATATATCAAGCAAGGATACATTTTCTAATGTATTTAATTGGGCAGTACCGAGAATATTGATGTAGTTTTGATTATCCTTTTTAAATAGGGGGCTTGTATTTACATCAAACGTAAACTGCGTGGATGGAGATGTGTAGTCGATGGGCAAAATCATACATCCTTCCTTCATGTAAGTACATGTACGTTAATATCACAGATTATGACTATAAAGGTTGGTGCTTTAAGCGAACGCCTATGAAAGAGCTAAATAACAAAATTGCGCGAGGGGTTTTAAAATTTTTATCTAATAATCAATCATTATTTTGTATTTCAATTATGACCTCTTTTTCAAGTTTAGAATGCTGTTGTTCAGAATTCCCTTGAGATTTTAGATTGAACCAGATAAATAAGTTTAAAACATTTAAAATTACTATAATGATTATAATTGCGACTGCAACTTTTACCCAATTCATATGTACCTCACTTCCTTTTTATTTTTTGATTGGATTTAGATGAGTTTATAAAAAATTATAATATATTTCTGATAATTAATGAAGAAATTAGCTACTTTAAACGATTAAAATACAGTTTCTTGATTTCCTATTTTTCAGTCAGTGTCCCAGTGGTGAAAATTTATGAATACCTAGTTGTCTTCTACATAACAATACAAGTCTAAACATATAAATAAAGGTAGCGAAAAAATACTAGTGTTTAACCATTCATAGTATCAAATCTAGTATTTTCACAATTCAACTACACCCTATTAAAAATTAAGGAAATCTTAAGTTTCAGCTTAAGTAAAAATTAAGATTTATTTTCTATACTATAAAAATAAGGAAATTACGAAACCATTTGAAGAATTAAAACGTATTGGTATTAACAGAACAATTGAAGTAGGTGACGAAATGGTATATACCATTTACATAGTATTGACAAAAACAGGGACCTTATTATCGAAAGCAATAGGGATGTATACGGGAAAAGAGATGAACCATGCTTCCATCGCCTTTGACCAGGAACTTTTTGATATGTACAGCTTTGGGCGAAGACAGCTCAATAATCCTCTAAGTGGCGGATTTTTAAGGGAAAATGCAGAAGCTGGTCTTTTTGAATATGCGGATTGTGTGATTTACCGTTGTCGTGTTTCGTATTATCAGTACTTAGAGATGGAAAAAATTGTACACTATATGTATTGCAATCGAGATCGATATAAATATAATTTTATAGGGCTTTTTGGTGTGATGATGCAAAAGGAAGTACGTAGAGAACGCGCTTATTTTTGTTCGCAGTTTGTGGCAACCCTTTTAAAAATCGGTGGTCTGAAGATTTATCAAAATCCAGCGTTAATGACCCCCGACTGTATTGCACAGTTACCTTATTTAGAAGAGATTTTTGCTGGTAAACTAGCAGATTATTTACAAGGTGTACGACAACCCGCAATGCTGTATGGTTAAAATCACCTTATTTAATTCCGTTGTATGCCTATCGAATACATGTAAGACATTTTTTTGATATAATGATTGAATGAAAAGAGGCGGGTGATAAAGGTGCAAATCATTGTAGTTGAAGGTGTACCTTATCATTGGGTGCAACCGTTACAAGAAATTCATGCACATGTGTTTGAAGGTGCACATCTTACTCTAGAAAAACTGGAAAGTAAAAAAGACCTGCTTTGTTTATTTGCTGTGGAGAAACAGGAGATGGTAGGATTTAAATTAGGCTACCCACATTCTGATGGCGTTTTTTATAGCTGGTTGGGCGGTGTTCACGAAAAAATGCGAGGGCAAGGTATTGCTAGTCAATTGATGCGAAAGCAACATGAAAAAGTGCTAGAACTTGGCTATAGTAAAGTTCGTACATACGGTAGAAATAAGCGCAAAACCATGCTCATCACGAATATTCACCATGGTTTTGAGATTGTATCGACTTTTATTGATGATAAAGGTCGGCATAAAATAGTGTTTGAAAAATTATTGAATTGAGGAATGTATGATGAAAGCATATTTAGCGAATGGGTTATTTTCTTTAGGAGATCGCTTAGTAAATGAACGGTTAGCAACGGCAATTCGACAAGCGATACCAAATATTGAATTATATGTTCCACAGGAGAACGATGCGATTAATGATAAGGCATCCTATGCGGATAGTTTAGCCATTGCAGAAGCGGATTTAGCAATGCTACAAACGAGTGATGTTTTAGTAGCTGTGTTAGATGGTGTAGAAATTGATTCTGGCGTAGCGGCTGAAATCGGTGCATTTTCAATGCTGAACCGCCCCATCGTTGGAGTATTTACAGACGTCCGTCAACAAGGGCGAGAAAATATGATGAAAATAGAGGCGCTTATACGTGATGGCATTGAAAATCAATTTGTTTACCGTAATTTATTTGTTATCGGTTTAATCAAGCGCAACGGTGTCATTACGACTTCTATTGACGATGCTGTATTAGCGGTTCAAGAACTACAACAATAAGGAGGAATGGCAATGCTTTTAACAACAACGGATGTTGTTGCAGGAAAAGAGATTGAAGAAACATTAGGTTTGGTTAAGGGCAATTCGGTCCAATCGAGAAATATTGGTCGCGATATGATGGCGGGGCTTCGCAATATTGTGGGCGGTGAAATGAAAGAATATGCCGAAATGCTCGTGCGCTCCAGAGAAATTGCTACACGAGCTATGGAAGAAGAAGCGCAGCTTTTAGGAGCTGATGCGATTGTAGCCGTCCGATTTTCCACATCATCTGTTATGGACGGAACTTCCGAGGTTTTAGTCTATGGTACAGCCGTAAAATTAAAAAGTTAACTACTATAAGAGGACTTCAACCTACTCGGATTGAAGTCCTTTAATATGCCAGTTTACTTGATAATACTTACAAAAAATCGGTATGTCCGTCTGTGAAGAATGGAATCTAATGCAATTAGTATTGCACTAATTATCCCAATTATATAGAAAATTCGTAGTTATAAGGACTAATGATGTCCATCTCGTTTTGTATAATAAGAGGGTAACTATGTAGAAAGAGTGGGATATATGGTGGATTCACAACAAAATAAAGGCTATCGTGTCATTTCAATGTTCGACAGATTGATGGATGGTCAAGGAATTAGCAAAAAGCAAGAAGCATTTACACATCAAGTTGGTGAAAAAACCATACAACGAGATTTAGATCAAATTCGAGCGTATATTGAAAAAGCTAAACTAGACTGTCATTTAGAATATGTGCGAACAGAAAAAGTGTATAAGCTAACGAATACCGGGAAAAACGTTTTATCCAAAGAACAAGTGCTAGCGATTGTTAAAATACTTATTGAATCAAGAGCGCTTTTAAAATCAGAAATGAGCGATATTATCGATAAACTTATATCGATTGTTGCAGCAGATAAACAAGAGTTTATTCATAATATCATTTTAAATGAGAAGCATTTGTACGTTGACTTAAATCATAAAAAATCTCTTTTACATTTAATATGGGTAATTTCAGAGGCAATTCAAAAGAAAAAAATAATTAAAATTGATTATTTACGAGAGAGTGAGATAATTCCTTCACAAAAGATATTAAAACCTCTTGGTGTTATTTTCTCCGAATACTATTTCTATTTAATAGCTTACGATAGTAAGCATGAGAAGGACCTACCGATTGTCTATCGTATTGATCGTATCCAGCATTTTCTAGAGTTAGATAAGAAATTTCAAATCTCCTACTCCGAACGCTTTCAAGAAGGTGAATTTCGTAAACGCATTCAGTTTATGGATGCAGGTGAGCTGATGCATATTAAGTTTCTTTTTAAGGGGCGTTCGCCACAGGCGGTCTTAGATCGTTTACCAACAGCCAAAATTTTGTCCAATAAAGATGGACAATGCTTGTTTGAAGCGGAAGTTTTTGGTCGTGGTATTAAAATGTGGCTACTTAGTCAAGGGGCGAATATTGAGGTGTTGGAGCCTTTAGAATTGAGAGAAGAAATGATTGAAACAATTCAATCCATGCAGCAAAATTATTTTTATATGTAAACGAGGAAAGTATACTTCATTTTTAAACGCATCGCATATTAGAACAAAAAAGTTATAAGAATGAATGAAAAGTTGACTAAATTCCCTTGCTATTGCCGACTATAAAATGAAGGGGGAATTTACAATGTACTCACTTTCAAATTTCAAATTATTGGTTGAAAAACAGAAGAAAATTGATGCGATTTATCAACATTGCGATGAATTAAAAAAAACAACGATTACACCTAAAATTTCCGAAGAAGTAGAACGATTTTATACATGTTGTAAAACACGTTTAGAACAGCAAGGTTTTAAGGTCACTTTGACATCTTCAAAATTAATTGCAGAGTATAAAGAGGCATTTATTACTATTGATAAGCATTCTAAAGACATCGAAGAATGTATTTTTATTAATTTAAATAATTATGTGGAAGATCAGTTATCCATTATGCTAGACATTGAATATCAACAGTTCGAACAAATCATTACATATAACCTAGATGGTTTTTCAACGGTTATAGAGCAAGTAAACGAAAAATTAAACCAAGCCAAAAATTTTCAAGATGCTTGTAAAGCCGCAAAGCTTATTTATAAAAATAATCAAAATGAAATTTTTCATTCTGCTGACGAGGCAGTAAACTATTATTTTAAGTAAAACACAAGGCATCATCCTTACTAGGGATATGCTCTGTTTCAGATGTCCGTTGGTAAAGAAGTGTTATAACCATGATAAAAGGCATTGCTTGATGCCTTTTATCGACAAGCTAAAGCATACTAGGAGCGCATCTTAGTATGCTGTTTTTAGTTTGAAATAATAGGACATTAGGAGTCTTGTTCCTTACAATTAAAAGCTTTTCTTATTTTATACGTATTACAAGCAGTTCCTTGCTCATCGTAAATTTCTTTACCTACGACTAGTTCAGTATTGCGATTAGCGTATTCGTCATAGTTCGTAATCGACAGTACATCGTCGGCAGTCCAGTTTACATTTACACTACCTTTGGCATCACTAAAATAAATGGTTTGTTCTTCGTCATGTTTTTGATGATATATAATATTGACAATCAAATTGACTCCACCTATAGCGCCACCATAATTGTCATAATAAACTTGTGCTGAATAGTCACCATTTGGTGAAAGAATAGGGCGACCATATTTGATATCGCCTGTATAGAAAAATGTATAAGTAAAATGGTGATAAACAACATAAAGGCAAAATAGTAAGATTGGCATCAACAAATATAAACTCATTTTTTTCATATTCTTCCATACCTCCTGTAAATAATACGAAACTTTTCATTGAAAGTTCCTAGAAAGGTAGTTCTCTTTTAAAAGGGTTTTTGCCAATTTTGGAGAATTGTAAATACTATAAAGGAGGAATAAGATGTTTCCTATTGTAGAGACTGAACGATTAATATTAAGAGAAATAATAGATGAAGATGCAACAGACCTTTTTCGCTGTTTTTCCAATCACCTTGTTACCCAGTATTATGGATTAGAACCCTTTGCAACAATTGAAGAAGCAGAAAAACTAATCGAAACTTTTTCTGAAAATTATAAGGAAAAAAGAGGTATTCGGTGGGGTATAGAGCGGAAAGAAGTAAAGGGCATTATCGGAACTATCGGCTTTAACGCATGGTCACCTAAACATAAGCGGGCAGAAATTGGCTATGAGTTGCACCCCGACTTCTGGCGAAAGGGCTATACGAAAGAGGCAGTAGCTGAAATTGTATCCTATGGGTTTGATAAGATGGAACTTAACCGGATTGGGGCAATTGTCTTTATTGAAAATGTAGCATCCAATCAGTTACTAACTCATTTAGGTTTTCACAAAGAAGGCGTATTAAAAGAATATATGTATCAACAAGGGAAAGCACATGATACAAATGTATATGCTATTTTTAATGATAAGCTATAAAGCCATGAGCCCAAATTCACCTTTCAGTGCGTTTAGGCTCATTGTAAGAAAATAAGATTTACTCCGTCGTTATCGCCAGTAGAAAATTGTCTCGTTCGGATTCTTCTTGCATTTTACTATCGACTAACATTGCACCATACTTCACAGTTGTCATTTTGGCATCGACTAAAAATTGTACATTGACTTTCGCCTTCTTGTTGTTGATAGGACAATCACCTTTAAATTCCACTACATCTTGTCCCTTTTGTGTCTCAAAATAAACCCAATATGGATTTTCGCAAGCTGAAGCAAAAGCTTTTTCGAATGATTGGTTACTATTTTCGATTGAATAGTTTTTGACATATGTAATATATTCATTATCCGTTATGTCTTCTTGTGGACCATAAAAATACCAAAACACGCCTATTATGCCGATTGGTATAATCCATAAAATATTACGCTTACTTAATTTCCCCATTCCCCATCCCCCTTTATAACCATATTTTATCATCTTGCCCCTATTATTTGCTAGCTCAATATAATATTTTCTAACTTAAACATTTTTCTTGTTATCCAAAATCTATATGGGATAAGGAGAAAGAGGTTATGTACATTTAGTTTTTTTCTATTTGAAGAGAGCATCGTTGCTTCGCTTCTGACATTAGGAAGTGCTATTTTAAATGGTATACAGTAAAATAGTTGTAGGGTATTTCACAATAAGAGGCTGGGACAAAAGAGAAAAGTGTTAGATTGACTGCCATCAATCTAACACTTACTTGTTGCGCCATTGTTGTCCGCTACGGAGGTGCTTTCCGCTCAGCACAGTAAGCCGCAACCCTCGCTACGCGCGGAATGCCCGCGTCTTACATTATGTGCTGTTCCCGCCGGAGTCACCACCTCCGCTACCAACAACTAGTAACCCTTCTAATTTTTTATTTATTGCAAAAGCAAGAATAGCTAAGTTAGCCAAGTTCTCCATTCCTTAAATTTTTCTAGTTATGTCCCAGACTCTTTCCATTTTTAGATAACAAACTACTAAAATATTTAAAAGAAGATGTGATCATTTTATGGGAAAAATCGCTATATTAGCTGAAAAACCATCGCAGGCACGAGCTTATGCAGAAGCCTTTAAAATTAAACACAAAGAGAAAACGTTTATAGAGTTAGAGCCTTGTTCAACATTTCCTGATGGTGCCATTATTAGTTGGGGGATAGGTCACCTCGTCGAATTAAAGGAACCGAAGGAATATAAAAAGGAATGGGAGAAGTGGTCTTTAGATGCCTTACCGATTATCTTAGACAAATATGAAGATAAAGTTGTTAGTAATGTATACACACAGTTTAATGCGATAAAAAAAATCTTCCACAATCCACAAGTAACCATGATTTATAATGGATGCGATGCTGAGCGTGAAGGATCGAATATTTTTTATTCCATTTATAAAATGACAAAAGTAAAAAAGCCTGTAAAACGTTTATGGATTAACTCTTTAGAGGTGGATGAAATTCGGAAAGGTTTTCAAAATATGCACAGTAACGAGCGCGATTTGCTGATGTATCAAGAAGCAAAAACACGCCAAATTAGCGACTGGCTAGTGGGCATGAACTGTAGTCGTTTATATACATTACTTCTTCAGCAGAAGGGCTTTAAGGGCAGTATTTCTATTGGGCGTGTGCAATCACCAACAGTGTATTTGATTTATAAAAGACGACAAGAAATCGAGAATTTTAAGCCTGAAAAGTTTTATGAAATTGAAGGAGTATTTACAGCCCAAAATGGTATGTATAAAGGTAAGGCGAAAATCAAATCCAATGTTAGAGAAGAAGTAGAGCAGTTATTGAGACAACACGCTATTCAGCCAATGGATATAGGTCAAATTACGAGTGTAACGAATAAGACAAAGCGAATCCAACCACCTAAATTGCACGCATTATCAACTTTGCAGGCAACAGCAAATAGACGCTGGAAATATAGTCCGGCTCACGTGTTAAAATTGACACAGTCGCTATATGAGAAAAAGCTTGTATCGTACCCACGTACCGATTCACAGCTGATAACACCAAATGAATACAATTATTTACACGAAGCACTGCAAAAATATCAACAGCTCATTGGTCAGTCATTTCCCCCTGTTTTAAGAGGCCAACATAAACGTTATGTTGACAGCTCTAATGTAAGCGAGCACTATGCCATTATTCCAACGAAAAAGGTGCCAACAGAAAAAGCGTTGCAGTCAATGGCTGCGGATGAACGAAATATTTATTTTGAAATATTACATACAACGCTTGCAATGTTTCATCATGATTATGAGTATGATGAAAAAACGATTTTAACGGATGTGAAAAATGTAGAATTTAAATCCGTCGGGAAAACAGAGCTTGTAAAAGGCTGGCGGGAGCTTTTCGCTGGCGATAAAGAGCCTTCACATCGTGAGGAAGTTCTACCTGTCGTATCTAAAGGGGAAATCGTCCAAAGTCAAATCGCCATTATGGAAGGGACTACAACGCCACCAAAGCCTTATACAGAAGGGCAACTTATTACAATGATGAAAACATGTGGAAAATCGGTTGAAGACGAGACTGAAATCGAAGTTTTAAATTCTGTAGAAGGTATTGGCACAGAGGCAACACGTAGTGGCATTATTGAAACGATTAAAAAGTATGGGTTTATTGAGGTGAAGAAAAATATTGTCAGTATCACACCTAAAGGGGAACTATTGTGTAGAGCAATTGAAGGAACCTTGCTTTCCAGTCCATCGATGACAGCAAAATGGGAAATTTATTTAAAAAAAATAGGACGTGGTGAAGGATCGGCCAAACATTTTATCGACAGTATTGGCAAATTTATCTATCAGTTAATTGCCGAAGTACCAAACAAAATTAACACAATCACAATTAATGCGGATCAATTTGCAACGAATGCTAAAGCAAAAGATATTGTGACATGCCCAACATGTAAAGTAGGCAAAATTAGCTTGCGCAAGAAATTTTATGGTTGCTCGGAATATAAAAATGGCTGTAAACAAACATTTCCAGAAAGATTATTAGGGAAAAAGCTTACGGAGAAGAATATTAGAGATTTATGTACGAGCGGGAAAACAGCCGAAATGAAAGGTTTTAAAGCAAAAAGTGGCAAGCAATTTAGCGCTGCCCTGCAATTTGTGGAAGGGAAAATTGAATTTGCATTTAATACAAAAAAATAACGTTCATAAAGTTTATTTGGAATGTGCTACTTAAGGTACAAATGGATTGAAATTATGCCTTTTTTATAGAAGGAGTGAAGCGTGTGGATGAGCAGGAACTAGTAGTGAAGGATTACTTGTTACAGGGAATCGAGGCAGGGAATTATTCGCAAGATGGGAAAATGCCAAGTGAACATGCTCTAATGGAAATGTTTGGTGTACCACGTATAAAAGTACGAAATGCCTATGATTTACTAGAGAAAATGGGTTTAATTTATTCGCAGAAGGGGATTGGGCGCTTTTTGCGGGAAAAACAAAAACCACTTGAGGTTGTAATGTCTGGCGATATTAGCTTTAGTGAAAAAATGCTCAAATTTACATCAAACTATCAATCAGTTGTGACGAAAATAGAACAGGTACCTAAAGAACATATTATTTTTAGCAAGCCATATGTTCAACATAGCGACCTTTACCTAATTGAAAGATTGCGCTTTATTGACGAGGAACCCACAGCAATCCATCGCTCGTATGTCGTTGTTGAAAATATGCCTGCCATTAAGCAGGTGAATGATGATTTAACCTCTATCTATACATTTTATCAACAGCATGGTGTAAAACAATTTCGTAGTTCCTTCTCACATTTAGCTGTCAAATTTCCAAATGAACTGGACCGGTCATTGCTTGCATGTGAAATATTGGTGCCTCTCGTCAAGGTAGAATCGGATAGTTGGGATGACGAGCATAATATTTTACTAGAGTACACAGAAATTTTATATCGAACGGATCGCTTCTTTTTTCAAATATAGATTAGATTGACTTCAAACCATTCGTGTTTGAAGTCTTTTTTTATGCTGTAAGACAACCGGAAGATAAATTGCTACGTGACCCCGCCATTTTAATTAAATGCCGTTAATTTTTGTAAAACTTAATTTACATGAACTTCACGAAACCTTTTCACTACTGAACATGGCGCCAAGTTAAGGTATTGGTGAAGGGAGTTGGTCAAGTGAAACGAGCTGAACGGACTAAATTATTAATTGAGGTTGGACGTGAAGAAGCATTACAGATGGCAAATGAAGTTTGTAGTCACCATGAGGTAATTGAAATCCAAGCACCAAGAGAGGGGCTTGTCATGATTAAAATGCGAGAATCGGCACAGCAATCCCTTTTTTATATAGGTGAGACGTTAGTAACAGAAACTAAGGTCAAAATTGGCGAAGCATTTGGTCTTGGCTTAGTTCGCGAATATGAGCCAGAGCTTTCCAAGGCACTGGCCATTATAGATGCTGCTTATAATGGGCAACTACCTGTAGTGGCAAAGTGGGCGAGCGTGTTAACGAAACTGTCACAACGTCTTGATATGAAGCAACAAGAAATAAAATGTTCAATTGAACGGACAAAAGTTCAGTTCGACACGATGTCGATATAAGGAGGTAGGGAACATGGAAACGGTACACTTTACGCAACTGACATTTCGTACATTAATGGATTGTTTTGCTCGACCAGGCAGTAAAGGGACGTTACAAACTTTGCATTCCATCGATGGGCTATATCCTCAAACATTATCTGTTTTAATGACATTGTTCGATGGAGAAATCAGCTTTCAAGCAGTAGATGATTCGAAGCGACTTCACCAAGAACTACGTCAATGGACAGGCGCAAAAGTGAAAGATTACCATGAAGCGGATTTTATCATTGTGCCTGCAAATGCTAACAAAGAGCAAATATTGAAAGTGTTAGAAGTAGTGAAAATAGGGAATTTAATTGATCCACAGCAATCCGCTACAATCGTCATGGAATTGCCACAGCAGTCAAACGAGATTGTCTATCAATTAACAGGGCCTGGTATTTTGCATAAAGAACTAGTGGAACTGGGATTATCTCCTGATATTTTGGCGTTGCGTGCAATTCGAAATCGAGAGTTTCCGCTAGGAGTCGATTTGATTTTAATAGATGAAAATGGTAAGGTGCTCGCTTTACCACGCACAACGAAGTTGGAAGAGGTGAAAAGCTAATGGCGTATGTAGCAGTTCGTGGTGGCGCCGAGGCGATTGAAGCATCTTTAGAGCATTTGCAGTATGAGCGCGTGAAGCGAGGCGCACATATTTCAGTGCATACATTACAGTCCACAATGCGAGGATTTTTAGATCAAGTCATGTCGGAAAGTAGTTTATATAGTGAACGTTTAGCCTCTTTAGCGATGAAACAAAGCGAGGGCAATGCAGAGGAGGCTGTATTTTTATTACGTGCGCACCGCTCCACATTGCCACGCTTGTATTATTCAACTGTAACGAATGCGAGAGAAATGTTTGTCCTACGACGCATATCGGCTAGTTTCAAAGATATTCCAGGAGGGCAAATTTTAGGGGCTTCACACGATTATTTACACCGCTTATTGGATTTTGATTTGCTGGAGGAAACCGTAGCAGATGTTGAGCAAAAAAAGGCGGCATTTGAACAAATAAATAAACCGGAAGAAAGTGAACTTGCATTAGAGCAGCTACCAAAAGTAATGGATTATTTACGCGATGAAGGTCTAATAAGAAAGTTCGCTTTAAATAATCAAGAACCTAAAGATGTGACGAAGCAAGCCATAACGTTTCCAACAAATCGTTCTCAACGTTTGCAAACATTAACAAGGGGACAAACAGGGACGATTACATCTCTTGGTTATGCAGGTCTTCGCGGCTACGGTGCATCACATCCAAATGTTGGGGAGGTACGGGTAGGTTGGCAACCAATTTATGTTGCATTAGAAGACGACGATATGGACCCTTATTATATTGGCGCCATTAAACTAACGGAAGTAGAGTCGTTTATTCCTGTTGATGTAGATGAAGATGGACAACAAGTGTTGGAATTCGATGTTGGCTATGGTGCATGTTTTGGACAAAACGAAACAAAAGCCATTGCGATGTCTATCGTAGATCATGCACTAGAAGTTGGAGGCGATTCTCCAATCCATGACGAAGAATTTGTACTACTTCACGTGGATATGATTGAATCTACAGGATTTATCTCACACTTGAAGATGCCGCATTATGTCACATTCCAAGCGAAGTTAGAACAAATGCGCAGTATAAAAAAGGAGGGGCACCGATGAGCGCAGTACCATTTGCTTTGTTAGACGAACAGTCAAAGCGTGAAATCCGACGAGCAATTTTGAAAGGAATAGCTATTCCTGGCTATCAAGTGCCATTCGCCTCGCGTGAGTTGCCAATTGCCCGAGGGTGGGGAACAGGAGGCTTGCAAGTAACACTCGCATTAATTGGTAAAAATGATGTATTAAAAGTTATTGACCAAGGTTCGGATGACTCCGTCAATGCGGTTAATATAAAAAAGCTAGTGACCAAGACAACGGGTGTTCAAACAACAACTCGTACGCAAGATGCCACGCTTGTACAATCACGCCATCGCATTCCTGAAGTGCCATTACGTGCAGATCAAGTGTTAGTGCTACAAGTACCAGAGCCAGAGCCGTTGCGGGACATTGAACGGAGTGAATTTAAAACAAAACGTTATCATGCAGAAAAAGAATATAGCGGTGCTTATTTAATGTTGTTTGAACAAATTATGCGCTATAACCAGACTTCTCAAGGGGCGGATTATCCAGTATTAGTCAATGGACGCTACGTCATGAATCCTAGTCCAATTCCGCGGTTTGATAACCCAAAAATACATCAAAGTGAGGCGCTTATACTTTTTGGGGCGGGACGTGAGAAAAAAATTTACGCAGTACCGCCTTATACAAATGTGGAGTCGCTTGCATTTGAGGACTATCCGTTTGTTGTCGAGCAATTTGAAGGAAAGGTGTGCCGAGAAACAGGTCTGTCAGATGTCTTTCTTGATGAGCTTACAGATGAAGTTACGGGTGAAACTTACTATGTTTGTAATGATACAAGTTATATGCAAGAAATATTACAACAAAAGGTGGCAGCAAAATGATGCAAGAACAACCGGTATTATCGATTCGACAGTTATCCAAACAGTACGGTGATGGTTGTACGCATTGTCAGCACGAAGACATGAAACTAGAAAAAAATTTTTGCCCTGTCTGTAAAACTGTCTATGCATGTCGAAATGTATCGTTAGATTTATATCGAGGAGAAATATTAGGAATTGTCGGAGAGAGTGGCAGTGGTAAATCGACATTGATGAAAAGTCTTTACTTTGATGAGACGGTGACGTCAGGAGAAGGCTATTTAGTAGATTATGAAAATGGGCACAACAATATTTTTACTGAATCGAGTCAAATGAAGCGTCATATACGAAATACGATTTTAGGGATGGTTTATCAAAATCCGATGCTTGGACTGAAAATGGATTTTTCATCCATGAGTAATATTGCAGAAAAGCAAATTGCAGCAGGTAATCGTCATGTTCGTCAGATGGAAGAGCGAAGCCTATCACTTCTACAACATGTTAGAATTCCTGTCCATCGAAGTAAAGAAGCACCGAAAAATTTTTCAGGTGGCATGCAGCAACGGGTTCAAATTGCTAAGGCCATGTCCAATAACCCGCCTATTCTATTACTAGATGAAGTAACGACAGGATTAGACTTGTCTGTACAAGCAGATGTTTTAGATTTAATTAAATCGATACAACGGGAGTTAAATATTTCAATGATTGTTGTATCACATGATTTGGCCGTTATTCGTATGCTTGCTGACCGTACAATTGTCATGCTGAATGGGGAAATTATTGAACATGGGTTAACAGATCAAGTGTTGGAAGATCCACAGCACGAATATACACAACAATTAGTTTACTCATTACTGTAAGGAGGTAAATGATGCTTGCGATTATAAATGGCGTTATTGTGACAGAACAGCAATTTTTAAAAAACCACATTGTATTAGTGGAGGACCATTTAATTAATGCGATTGTCCATGAAGCGGACATTGATTTACATGGTATAGAGGTTTTAGATGCTAAAGGTGGCTATGTATCACCAGGTTTTGTCGATATTCATTCGGATTATATTGAGACGATTGTCAGCCCTCGTCCAACCTCAGTAATGAGCATGAACATTGGTTTACGGGAGAGCGAACGCATTTTAATGACGCATGGCATTACAACAATTTTTCATTCCTTATCCTATTACGGGGATGATAAATACTCACATAAAGCAATTCGTAATCCGGAAAATGTTCAAAAATGTGTTGATGCTATTTACGCTTCACACGAAGAGCCACATTTAATACGACATCGTTTACATGCTCGCTTCGAAATTGATTCCATCGATCAAATACCGAACTTAGAGCGCAATATTAAAGATGGCAAAGTGCATTTGCTATCATTTATGGATCATACACCAGGTCAGGGACAATATCGAAATCTTGAAATCTATAAAAATATTATGCGCGGCTATCGTTCCATGTCAGATCAGGAAGCCAATGTATTAATTCAAAATCAAGTTGATAAGGCGAAAATGACTTTCGATGATATTGAACGACTAAGTCGACTAGCCATTGAGCATAACATTGCGGTTGCTTCACATGATGACGATGATGTAGCAAAACTTCAACTTGTTCAATCGTATGGCACAACAATCAGTGAGTTTCCTATTACACTCGATGTGGCAAAAGAAGCAAAGAAGATGGGGATGCAAACGATTGCTGGTGCACCCAATATTTTAAATGGTGGCTCCCATTCAGGGAATTTAAGCGCCAGTGAGGCGATTCAAGCACAAGTAATCGATATTATTTGTAGTGATTATTATCCTCCTGCAATGTTACACGGGATTTTCGAATTATCGAAACAATATGATGAAGATTTACACCGTTTATTCCAACTTGTGACGATTAATCCTGCACGTGCAGTAAATCTTGATCACGAAATTGGCTCGATTGAGGTTGGTAAAAAGGCAGATATATTAATTATTGAACAGATGGAAGACGGCTATCCCGTTGTTACAACAACCATGGTTGATGGCAACATTATTATGCAAACCAATTATCGCTAAGGGGGGGAAACGATGTTAACTATACACAATTTGCAGAAATCGTTTACTATTCATCATTTACAAAAGACTTTTCCAGCACTTGAAAATATATCATTGCATGTGAAGGAGGGGGGCTTTTTAGGGATTGTCGGTAAAAGTGGCAGTGGCAAATCGACCATCTTAAAAAGTATTTATCGCACTTATATGCCGCAAGCTGGAAACATTATATTCCATTCAGATGCCTATGGTGAGATTGATTTATTACAAGCGACGACTCGACAAATTGTTTATTTGCGAAAACATGAAATTGGTTATGTGTCGCAATTTTTAAACGTCATGCCTCGAACGACAGCATTAGAACTGGTGACACAATCTCTACTAGATGTAGGTGTAGAACAACAAGAAGCTATTGCCCGAGCAAAGCAAGCATTACGTCATTTTGATTTGGAGGAAAAATTATGGAATAGTTATCCAAATAATTTTTCAGGTGGAGAGAAACTTCGTTTAAATATTGCTTGTGCGATAGTGAAAGAGCCACGCCTCCTTCTTTTAGATGAACCTACTGCTAGCTTAGATCAAGCCTCGAAAGTTAAGGTAAGGGAATCCATCGAAAAGCTAAAAGCACAAGGAACTACTTTAATTGGTATTTTTCATGATTTAGAGTTTATGGAAGGCCTGTGCGATGATGTTTTTACAATGATGAAAACTAGCGACAAGGAAGTGTTAGCGTGAAAATTGATTTGCATACACATAGTCGTTATTCCGATGGTAGTGAAACTTTGATGCAATTATTTCAGCAAGCGAAGGCAGCAGGTATCACACATCTAGGCGTTGTTGACCATGATACAACAGCTCACCATGCGGAGGGGCGTAAGCTTGCGGCACAATTCAATATCGAATTTATTGCTGGTGTTGAAATATCGGCCTATGACTTTAAGCGTCAGCGCAAAGTCCATATGCTTGGCTATGGTTTTCAAGGTCCATGTCCACATATTCAAGCACTTTGTACACCACTACTTGCTCGCCGGCACGCCCATTCATTATGGCAATTAGCGCGCATACAGGAGGCGGGGTTCCCGCTCGATGCAAAGCAGGCACTCGCCTTTGCTCGCGAAAGCGGTACATTATATAAACAGCATATTATGAATGCGTTGACAGAAGAGGCATATAGTTCAAAATACTATCAAACATTGTATCGCTCATTATTTAAAACAGGAGTAGCAGCAGGGGATATTGTTTATGTTGATGCATTTGATGCATTGCAAGCCATTCATGCTGATGGCGGAGTCGCTGTCGTTGCCCATCCTGGTCAGTTAAACTCTTTCGATATCACAAAGGAGCTTGTGCAAGAAGGGCTTGATGGAATCGAGTTACTTCATCCTGATCACACACCTGTGCATATGGAACAGGTGCAACAATTAGCTCAAAAATATCATTTAATCACAACAGGTGGATCAGATTATCATGGTCGTTATGGTGCACCTGTACAATTAGGGCAATATACATTATCCAATTTACAAACTGCCGTTTTTATTTAGTGAATGTAAAATTTTATTAAGAAAAATGCGGAGCTATTTCCAAGCGCTTTCCGAGATGATTAAATGGGGCATGTAGAGCAAAACTACAAAAACTGAAGTGAAAAAGGAGAAGAATAATGAACAAACGATGGTTATCAATTTTGATGGGCATGTTGACTGTACTTTTTTTAGCTGCTTGTAGTTCGGAAAATGGAACAAGTGAAACAAAGAAAGCCAATGCAAAATCAGATGGACCACTTGTAATGGTTTGGTATCCAAATGAATCAGGTTCTGAAATGGCTCCTTCTCGTGATGCTTTTGGTGCCATTTTTGAAAAGGCAACAGGGCGTAAAGTAGAACATAAATTAACGACAGATTATGCGATTGCGATTGAATCAATTGCCAATGGCAATGCACATATTGCTTTTATGGGAGCGCAAGGGTATATCGAAGCGAAGGACAAAAGTAAAGATGTCGAACCCTTAGTTGTACCATCCGGAGAGTCTGGTACATTAGACGATGCGGTCTATTATAGCTGGCTAGCGGTTCCAAAGGATCAGGCACAACAATATCAAAAGATTGGTAAATATACGTTAGATACAACGGAAGGCAAAACGATTTCTTTCGTCTCTGCTTCTTCAACATCAGGTTTCAAAGTACCAACAAGTTCAATTATTTCTCACTTTAGCGATAAAAATTTAACTGAAGAAGCTTTAATGGAAGGCAATGAAGTATATCCTGAAGTCTTATTTGGGGATTCTCACCAAGGGTCAGCTGTCAATATGTTGATGGAGCGCTCTGATATCGCAGCATTTTGTGATACATGTGTGGAGGCTTATGTTGAGCTAGTGGAAGGAAAAGAAAGTACACCAGGTGCAGTTTATAAGGTAAAAGATAATGCTGCAGCACCGTTTAACACGTTAACAGGAAAAGAATTTGTGCTGATACAGGTAACACCAGTACTTAACGCTCCATTCGTAGTCAATACGTCGGTATTAAGCGAAGAAGATATTAAGACATTAAAAGAACACTTAATCTCGGATGAAACAACCAATAACAAAAGTATTTTTGTACCAAAAGATTCCGGCGATTCTGGATTGTTCTATAGGGCGGCGGACGAGCGTTTCTTAGAAGTGGAAGATGCTTGGTTTAATCCAATTCGCGAACTATCAAAATAATACTGTACAGGGCTTTTATCTTTAAAGATAGAAGCCTTTTTCAAAAAAGTCTCAGAGATTTTCCATGCTATCAGCTTTATCAAATTACGATACAAGGAGAGAGAATAATGACTACTATTGTATTGGAAAGACAGCCCCTGCAGTCAGCATTTACTGTTGCTCCAGAAAGAGAGCAAGCCAACACGATTTTGCAGCTTCATAAAATTGCTAAAAGCTATGACCATAAGTCCATGGTGTTAAATGATATCAATCTTTCCTTGCAAGAAGGCGAGTTTGTATCCATTATAGGTCAATCGGGTGCAGGGAAATCGACATTGCTACGCTGCATTAATCGAATGATTGAACCGTCCGAAGGAGAAATTATTTTTGATCAGCAAGATATTACGTCTATCAATAAAAGAGCAATGCGGCAACAACGTGCCAAAATGGGCATGATTTTTCAGCATTATAACTTAGTTTCCCGTCTAACTGTATTTGAAAATGTGTTGCATGGTCGGTTTGGTTATAAATCCACGATGCAAGGTATCCTAAGTATTTATACAGAAGAAGAGAAACGACTTGCATTATCGATATTAGAAAAGCTGAATATGAAGGATCAAATTTATAAACGTTGTGACCAGTTAAGTGGTGGTCAAAAGCAACGAGTAGGGATAGCAAGGGCATTAGTGCAAGAGCCAAAGTTATTGTTATGTGATGAGCCTATCGCATCCCTTGATCCCAATTCATCTAAGGTCATTATGGATCACTTAAAGGAAATTTCACAGTCTATGGGCATTACTGTGTTAGTGAATTTACATCAAGTCGACGTTGCCATGCGTTATTCTGATCGAATTATCGGATTACGTAAAGGGGAGAAAGTATTTGATGATATCCCGAAGCAGTTAAACCAGCTTGCTATACGTAACATTTATGGAACAAGTGTAGATGAACTAATTACGGAATAAAAGGTTCGGAGGGTATGATGACAGAGGCGAATATTTTACGTAGGAAAAAGTGGCGAATGACAGGTGTAATGATTGTTCTGATTGTATTAACGTACGGCTCAGCAGCCATTACAAAGTTTAATATAATAGAAGGTTTATATGCGATTCCTAGTACACTTGCATGGATGATTAATAATTTAATTCCTTCAACTGAAACAATAGAAAATATTCCAAAAGTATTACAACG
This sequence comes from Lysinibacillus sp. C5.1, assembly GCF_016350185.1. Taxonomy (NCBI): domain Bacteria; kingdom Bacillati; phylum Bacillota; class Bacilli; order Caryophanales; family Bacillaceae; genus Lysinibacillus; species Lysinibacillus sp. C5.1. The sequence goes on along the minus strand of NZ_CP066226.1, from coordinate 2,681,296 downwards.
CCTTTGGGAGACGATTATTTTATCCGTCATAGCTTCTACTACAGCAGCCGTATTTGCTTTGCTTTTTGCAATATTAGGGGCGCAAACGACACAATTCAATCGTTTCTTTGGCTTTGTAGCACGGTTCATTGCATCCATTTTTCGTAATGTTCCAGTAATCGCATGGGCGCTTGTTCTTGTTATTTCATTTGGACATAATGTTGTAACGGGCTATTTCGCTCTATTTTTCTCGACGTTTGGCTTTTTAGTTCGGATGTTTATTGAAACAATTGATGAGGCAAGTTCAGACGGAGTAGAGGCGCTAATGGCCACAGGGGCTACATATTTTCAAATGGTATGGAAAGGCGTATTACCAGATACGATGCCTCAGATGCTTAGTTGGATATTTTATATGATTGAAACCAATATTCGAAGTGCGACATTAGTTGGATTATTAACAGGTACAGGTATTGGTTATCTATTTGATCTTTACTATAAAAAACTGGATTATAATATGCTAGGGCTTATTACCATTATGATTATCGCGGTTGTGTTTATTATTGAATTTACATCAAACAAAGTAAGGAAGGTGATTTCTTAATGCACGTGTCACCTTTAGAGACAAATGTTAAAGTAAGAAATGGTCGAATTCAAATCACTAAAATGACAAAGGCGAATATCGTCATGCGTCTTGTACTATGGGCGCTACTGTTATTTACACTGATTGGACCATTTTTGCTTGATTATGGGACAATTACATGGTCAACAGCCATTTCCTTAACGCTAGGTAATTTAAAGATGATGTTTTTAGAACCTGCCTTTCATCAAATTACATTTGCTACAGCGTTAAAGCAAATTAGTATAACACTTGCATTAGCTTTTTTAGCAACGATTTTAGGAGCAGTACTCTCTTTTTTCCTTGCTATTTTTAGCGCGAAAAACTTAGTCCCTTCAATGGTGTCAAATGGGATAATCGCTTTTAACTCATTTATTAGAGCAGTACCTACAGTCCTGTGGGTGTTAATCTTTGCGATTGTTGCAGGTCTCGGTGCAATTGCTTGTGTACTGGGGATGATGCTGCATACCATTGCTTACTTAACAAAGGCATTTGCTGAATCATTTGAGGAGTTAGAAGAAGGTACTATAGAGGCATTGCGGGCCTCAGGAGCGAATTGGTGGCATATTGTATGGCATGCTGTCGTTCCGCAGTCTTCGTCCTATATGGTGTCGTGGATTTTTTTACGCTTTGAAACGAACTATGGTGTGGCAGTGGCGATGGGTGCAGCAGCGGCGGCAGGTGGTATTGGCTTTGAGTTATTTATGGCTTCTAGTTTTTACTATGATTTACACGAAGTTGGGATGATTACGTATTGCGCTCTTATTGTCGCGATCATCTTAGAGCTTGTGTCCCTTCGTATTAAAAGAAAATTAATGGCGAAATCATAAAATGAAGTGCAGAAGAAGATTTGACTTAGAACACACTGTAGGCAAATTCTAATCCTAAAAGAAACGAACGATAATAAAAATAACACCCTAATGATGGTCATTTCACACATCAATTAGGGTGTTATTTGTCGTTTAGATTTTAAAGCTACGCACCATCTGATTAAGTGAATCAGAAATGCTCGTTAATGTTTGCGCAACACTTTGAATTTCTTCCATAGAAACTAACTGTTCTTCTGTTGCTGCGACCACTTCGTGTGTGCTTTCGGAATTTTCCTTAAAGAGTGAAGAAACGATTTCATATTGTTGGGTAACCGTTGTAAAATCGGCTGTTAATTGTTCTGTTGTGGCAGCTATTTCTTGTACTTTACCTGTGACATGGGCAATGGATTGCATAATATCTTGAAATTGTACCGAAGTAGTAGATGTTAATTGAACGCCACTACCGACATTTGTTTGCACTTTTTGTATCGTTTGAACGGTTTCATTGGTTGTCTCTTGAATACGTGTAATGAGTGCTTTGATTTGATTTGTCGAGCCACTGGATTGTTCAGCTAATTTTCGTACTTCTTCTGCAACTACGGCAAATCCTTTTCCATGCTCTCCTGCACGGGCAGCTTCAATGGCCGCATTTAAGGCAAGGAGATTTGTTTGATTGGCAATGTCATTTATCAATGTTGTGATTTCACCAATTTTGACAGCATCTTCAGCGAGTGAATTGATATTTTTATTTGTTTCGTCTACCGATTGTGAAATGGCCTCCATGGACGAAACAATATCTTTAACGGATTGTGCTCCTTGATCCGCCTGTATACTAACTTCATTCGTATCTTCTGAAACATCAGCTGTATAATGTGTCATACTTTCTAAACTTTGCAATGCTTGCACGATGGCAATAGTGCTTTCGTGTAAAATGTTCGCTTGGCTATCCATACTCGTCGAGACATCTTGTATATTTTCCGTAATTTGATGAGAAGATCGTTTTGATTGTTCCGCACTCGCTGAAAACTCTTCGGAAGACGCTGCTACTCGCTCGGATGAAGAGCTAATTTGTGTCATCATTTGTCTTAATGAAGAAATGAAGTGGTTAAATGAAGTAGCCACTTCCCCTAATTCATCTTTGTTTTTTACTTGGATCGTTTTAGTTAAATCGCCGTTTCCGTGTGCGATATCATTCATCTGAATATTTAGTTGGCGCAATGGTTTTAAAATGGATTGATAAAGTAAAACGCCTAAAATGATTCCAGATACTGTGGCAACTATTGCAACTCCGAGTAGTAGTGCTTGGCTCATTTTAGATTGTGATTTCAAGCTAGCGCTTGCTACTTCTGTTTGTTGATCTATTTGTGCAATAAAACGTTCAAACGAAGGGTCAAGTACTTCTTTCCGTATTCTTCGTTCTTCCCCAAAATGAATTTCAGATGCTTTTTTAGGGTCTATCGTATGATTGTGCATAACGAATTGAACTTGATTCCAATATTTTTCGTAATTTTCCTTAATGTCATCAATGGTCTTTTGCTCTGAGGATATGATGGAAAAGGCATATAATTGATTAAATTGGTTTATAATATCGTTTGATTTTTCCTCCATTTGTGACACGAATGTTGGATCATTTGTTAATAGTAATGCTCGCTCATCATTTGAAAGACCGGCAAGCCGATATTGAATTTGCTTGGTGATTGTTTTAATTTCCATCAGATTATTTACCTCATTATTTTGTGAGACAATCTTCGATAAAGACCATGTCCCAAATCCACCTACGGCCATGATTGACAACACAAAAATTGAAGTAACAAGAATAAGTCTTGTTTTAATACGCATACAAATCCTCCATCTATTTCGATAAATTAACTTTGCTTTAAGAAAGCAAAAAGTGATAGAGATAAATAGTGATATGGTCGACTAACACCAAATGGGGTATTAACAACTTGCTTTTATAACTATTATCTTTTGCAATAAGTATTCAGAATAAGAGAAAAGTGGTTATGTACTTCACTGGCTTTATCAATAAAGTAACCTAATTTGCGTCTTATATTATTTAAGGATAATGAATCTGTTATTGCTAAATATTAGTTTATTTTAACATCACATGTAGTGATTGGCGAGAACTATGTGGTAGATTTTTGCTTTTTCATATAAACATAAAGCGAGTAGTCCGTAAATTTGAGTTACTAATCTTTTGTCACACATCAATCAATCAGCAAAGCGTATTGAATCTATCTAAAATAGCAGCCATTTTACGTCACATAATAAGGAAGTAAGCGTTTGCTTTATTATATAGAAGAAAGACAAAAGCTTGTGCAAACCAGCTGGTGTAAAAGGAACTGGAAAGGTATTAACCCAATGGACTAAAAGGGAAGCGCACAAATAAAAATGCCATCTTATATAAGGTGGCATTTTTAATCGTTGCTAACAAATTCATTATCAAATAGCACAGACATAATGATTATTGTAGCATATCATAATGACAGTAAGCGCTCTCTTCATTAGTCATAAAAGAAAACAGTTTTCAGCTAGCAACGTATGATAGAAAGCTGTTGGATGCCATTAGATGAAGGAGACGAGCTAACTTGAAGCTCGTCTTTTCATGAACAAACGTAATCGCCACGATCATATAGCTAATTAAAGCTAGTTCAAACGAAAATTTACACGATTATGTGACATATGCGAAAAAAATTTATAAAAACCTTAACTAATTCATATGAAATCCGTATAATAAATCAAACAGTGCGAAAATTGTCCATTTTTCTATCGACGAATTGCGTGAATTTTTTAAATTGTATTGACGTAGAGAACGATAATTTGTACACTGTGTACATTCAATTGTTTTTTGGAGGAATACATTATTTTAAAAAGTTAGGATTTGATAGATATGATCGTATGTAAATTTGGTGGAACATCTGTAGCAAGTGCAGAACAAATTCAAAAAGTAGCAAACATTGTAAAATCTAATCCGGCACGCAAAATCGTAGCCGTTTCAGCACCAGGAAAACGTTCTGGTGATGATATAAAAGTAACAGATTTACTAATTGACTTAGCTCATGCGGCATTACAAAATGAAAATATAGAAGAAAAACTACAAACAGTCGTTAATCGTTACAAGTCTATTGCTGACGGGTTACAGCTAGATGATACGATTTGTGACGTTATTACAGAAGACTTGCGCGAACGTGTGCAAGGTGATATTTCCAATGAAGAATTATTTATTGATAGCTTAAAAGCGGCAGGAGAAGATAACAATGCCAAGCTTATTGCAGCATATTTTAACTCTATCGGTATGCCAGCACGCTATGTAAGTCCAAAAGAAGGTTTAGTCGTCAACGATTTACCTGAGCGTACGTTTGCCTTACCTGAAGCTTATACAAATTTAGCGCCATTAAAAGATACAAAAGAAATTATTGTTTTCCCAGGTTTCTTCGGTTACACTAAAGCGGGCATATTGCGTACGTTTGATCGCGGAGGCTCGGATATTACAGGCTCTATTTTAGCAGCTGCTGTTGAAGCGGAGCTTTATGAAAACTTTACGGATGTGGATTGTGTATTTTCCGCAAATCCGAAAGTCGTGAATGATCCAGTGGAAATTAAAGAAATAACGTATCGCGAAATGCGCGAATTATCCTATGCGGGCTTTTCTGTCTTTCATGATGAAGCATTAATGCCTGTCTATAAGATTGGGGTGCCAGTTAACATAAAAAATACAAATAATCCTTCAGCCCCAGGTACTCGAATTGTACCGAGTCGTCCTGCTACAGGTCGTCCGGTTACAGGTATCTCGGCAGACAGCGGCTTTTCAACGTTATATGTGTCTAAATATTTAATGAACCGTGAAGTAGGGTTCGGTCGTAAGCTTCTACAAATTTTAGAAGATGAAAATATTTCATATGAACATACTCCGTCTGGTTTAGATGATATTTCGGTGATTATGCGATCCAACCAACTAACACCAGAAAATGAAGCGCGTATATTAACGCGTGTGAAAAATGAATTGCAGGCAGATGATGTCCAAATGCGTCATGGATTCTCAATGATTGTGATTGTTGGGGAAGGGATGCGTAATAACACAGGTCTTGCAGCACGTGCAGCAACAGCAATATCTAAAACTGGAGCTAATATTGAAATGATTAATCAAGGCTCGTCTGAAGTAAGTCTTGTATTTGGTGTTCTACAAGAGTATGAAAATCGAATTTTACAAGCACTATATGGAGAATTTTTTGCACAAGTGCAAGCATAAGTAAACCCAATACGATAGTTTTATAAAAACAATAAAATTATCTAAAAATAAAACGGAGCTGCCTTATAAGCAATGAATTCATAGCTTATAAGGCAGCTCTTTCATTTTATAAGTTACATGGATGTATGAATGCCTCCAAAAAATCAAACACTACTAGAAGGAATAGAGTTTTCTTTTATACAGTAATGCTGTAAAATCGAGTTCGTACATAGATAGGAGGTCGTAATAGATTGAAGAGTTTTTCAATGGGCATGATTTTGTCAGTTATCGGTATTTTAGTTGTCTGTTTAACCATTATGGACATTTTACCAGCATCGACGAAATCCATGAAAATTATATATGTTGGGATTGGTTGGGTTTTTATTATAGCCGGTTCAATTATTCGATTTAAAAATTTAAAGCAAAGGCAATAAGAAAATTAACTAAAATGAATGTTGCAAACATCAAAGTTATGATACAATTTCAAAGAAATAAATAATTTCAATACGATGAAGTTATTATTTTGTACTATACAAAAAATTCAGAAGGTTCAAATTTGCAGTGTATTCATAATTAAAGAATGAACAGTACAAATTCTTCTTGTAAGAATTTGTTTTTTTATTTACCTCCACTACAAAATATGGGTTCTCCCGTTGGAAAGGGAGTAGTGAATAACCAATTCGGTATATAATAAATAATGGAGGTAAGTAGACGATGATTGTACGTAAGGAAGATATAAAAATAGTAGATAATTATGTTACGATTCAAACAATAACTCCGATGAAAGTTGTCTCGTCAGCGATGCATAATCCTGGCTTTGGCTACTATACACATCTACTGAATCGCTCTGTACCAAAAACTTATGATGAACGAAAACCACATCATGAGTTGCGACGGTTTTTGCAATCAGAGGGTTATCCCATCGACAAAACCGTTGCGATGATGACAGCAGTAAACGCTCGTTTTGCAACAATACGTGAATTTACATATGAAGGTTTGCATCTAGTTGTTATGATAACAGCAGGCTTGGGCAATGCCGTTGATATTACGCGTGCATTTCATCGACAAGAGCAATATCACGCTGGAACGATTAATACATGGGTGCTAATCAATGGAAAACTATCGGATGAGGCGTTGTTTCAGGCAATGATCTCAACAACAGAGGCAAAGGTCAAAGCACTACTAGATGAAGATATCACAGATCCTACTACGGGTACATTAGCAACAGGCACGTCAACGGATAGTTTACTTATTGCATCGACGGAAGAAGGCGATTTCCATCAATATGCAGGCCCTATTACAATGTTGGGCAAAGTGATTGGGCATGGTGTTTATGAAACGATGCGTGAGGCCATCCAAAAATACAAAAAAGAGAAAGAGGCGAATCCACTATGATTTTACTAGTGATTGCCTGTATCATTGGCTTATTATTTGATTTAGTTGTCGGTGATCCTCCTAAAATGCCACATCCAGTACGGTGGATAGGCAAACTTATTCAAGCGCAAACCGCCTTGTGGAATAAGGGCAAGATGCGAAAATTTCGTGGGATGATCATGGCGCTTGCTGTTGTTGGAACGACCATGTTTGTTGTAACCGTGATAGTAGTGCTTAGTTATCAAGTGAACATTGTGTTTGGAATTCTAATTGAGGGGTTATTAATTGGCGTTGGACTAGCACAGCGTAGTTTAAAAGAAGCAGCAATAGCTGTCTATGAGCCTCTTGTCCAAGGAGATTTTGCAGAAGCACGTGTGAAATTATCGTGGATTGTTGGGCGAGATACCGATCAGCTTGACGAGGATGAAATTGTTCGGGGTGTAGTAGAAACAGTATCTGAAAATACAAGTGATGGTGTAACCGCGCCACTCTTTTATGCATTTTTATTTGGGGCAATTGGTTTATGGGGATACAAGGCAGTAAACACGTTAGATTCAATGATTGGCTATAAAAATGAAAAATACAAAGATTTTGGTATGTTTGCCGCAAGACTTGATGATGTCCTAAATTTTATTCCTAGTCGTTTAACAGGATTGTTAATGGTACTTGGTACTAAAAATGAAACAACGGTTTCGCTTGGCAAACGCTTAAAACGCTGGGTACAGGATGCTAAAAAACATCCTAGTCCGAATAGCGGTTATTTGGAAGCAGCAACTGCTGTACAGTTAGGCGTACAACTCGGCGGGAAAAATACATATCAAGGTGTTGCATCGTATAGAGCGACGATGGGTGAAAAACTTGTACCGTTAACGAAAGAGCACATTGCCACATCTGTGACTCATATGCGAATTGCTACACTGCTCTTTACGCTTGTTATGTTAGCAATGGAGGTGTTAATTTTTGCAATTACCTAATCATGGAGCAAATCCGCAAAATGTCTATCAGCAGCTCGGGCTGAAAATGCCGACAGAAGTATTTGATTTTAGTGAGAATGTCAATGCAGCAGGTCCTCCTTCTTTTGTTGAGGCACGCTGGCGCACATTTTATCCATTAATCCAGCGTTACCCAGATCCAGATGGTGAACCTTTTTTAACAAAGGTGGCCCATTTTCATGGCATTGAAAAACAGGCAATCGTCCTAGGGAATGGGGCGTCAGAGTTATTTAGTGTGTTAGCCAGACGCTATGTAAATAAACGTGTTATTGTCATTCATCCGACATTTTCGGAGTACGAACGGACGCTAAAGGCTGCCGGGGCGCATGTTGTGCCAATTGTTGTGGATGATTTTATAAACTATACATTACCAATGGCACGTCTTTATCAAGAAATGGTACATGCAGATGCAGTATATATCTGTACCCCAAATAATCCAACAGGTGTCTTACCAAAAAAAGAAGAACTACTCCGCTTAATAGCTTATGGAGCGGACGTAGACTGTGAACTCGTATTGGATGAGGCATTTATTGATTGGGTCAGTGAAGATCATTCGTTAATTGGCGATGTTGCGCATCATCCACATGTAATTGTTGTGCGATCGATGACAAAAATGTATGCCATTCCTGGATTAAGACTCGGCTATTTAGTTGCAAGCAAAATTATTGTTTCAGAGCTAAAAGCAATGTTGTCACATTGGAATCTCAACGCATTTGCGCTTGTTATCGGCGCGGGCTGTTTGGATGAGCATGATTATTGTCAACAGGCAATCGACTATGCCACAAATCAAAGAGCGTGGCTCCAACGTTTTTTGCACGAACACGGATGTCGCGTAACAAATAGTGTGACAAACTATGTATGCTTTTCATTGCCGAGCAACCAGCATCCAGATACATTTTTCAGCTTTTGTTTAGGACAAGGAATTGTCCTGCGCCATACAAAAAACTTTATGGGGTTAAATGGTGAATGGTTCCGCATCGGTATTAAAGATGTAACAGCGATGACCTATTTACATAACTGTTTACAAACGTGGTTTAAAGCAAATAAGGGGTGAGAAAAGTGACAACTTTTTATCTAGTTCGACATGGGGAAACAGTTTGGAATAAAGAACATCGATTGCAAGGGTGGTTAGATTCTCCATTGTCTGAAAACGGCATTTTACATGCCCAAAAACTTGGTGAACAATTGAAAAACATTCCCTTTACTGCAGCGTATAGTAGCACAAGTGGTCGTGCAAAAGAAACATTACACTATTTAACAGTAGGTCGCAAGCTAGCAATTCACTATAAGGATGATCTACGTGAAATTTTTTTAGGAAACTGGCAAGGAAAAACTGTGGAGGATATTATGGTCAGCAATCGTTTTGACTACGAGCTGTATACCCATTATCCAGCACAATTTGTCGCCACTCACACCGAAAGCTTTGGCGAAGTAACAGAACGAGCGATGTATACGTTAAAAAATATTGCCCAACGCTATCCACATGAACATATTTTAATTGTGTCACATGGAGTAACGATTAAATGCATGATTAATGCCATATTAGAGCGGGGCATTGACCAGTTATGGACAGCGCCACACATAGAGGGGACAAGCGTGACTATCGTAGAGCGTACAGAAGAAAGCTGGCACGTCAAGGTTATTGGTAGCACACAACATTTACAATAGAGAGGTGAAAACAGTGCCGCTAATTTTTATTTCGGGTGGGGTTCGCAGCGGTAAATCTCACTTTGCCGAACAAGAAGCTGTTTTGCACTATCAAAATAAAGATTTAATAAACAAACGATTGATATATATTGCTTCTGGTGTTGCCATGGATGTTGAAATGGAAAAACGCATAGTGCGACACCAAGCAGATCGTTTAAAACAAGCGATTGCGTGGCATACAATTGAAGCACCTTATCAAATACAGGATGCCTTTCATACGTTAGTTGAAGGGGATATTGTACTTTGGGACTGTGTGACGACATGGCTGACCAATGCCTTTTATGAAGGATTTGATCGTGGAACGCCATGTGTAGAAAAGCCAGGGTGTCTAGAGGAAAAAATATGGTTTATGAAAAGTGCAGTATTGACGTTACTTGACAAAAAGGTGACGCTTTTTGTCGTTTCTAATGAACTTTTTGATGAACCGCCGTATGAAAATCAGGAGGTGGAATTGTACCGCCAATTGCTCGGCAATCTCCATCAATGGTTTGTATCTATTTCACATGACGCCTATGAAATAAATTATGGTATCGTCAAGAAATGGAAATAAGGAACCAACTTCTAAGCTTAGTTAGTGACTGACACAAAAAAGATGTAACTCCACAAGTAAACGGGAAAATCTAGATGGCACGGTAGCATGGAAAATGATTTTGATTGCTCCTGTAAACGTTTGCTTTTTATGTCTTATTGGCAATTGATCTACTAGATTTTTTTATATTCTTCACTAAAATTGGTTGAGATAACACGAAAGAAAGAAGGCAAGGCGATGAAAACTATATGGCACAGTGTATTGCTGGCATTTCAATTTTTTACAGTTTTGCCTGTACATAAAGAAATTCCGTTAACTAAACGGACAATTACCGGAATGTTTGCATTTTTACCTTGGATAGGGGCGCTGATGGGAGCTGTTGTTGCAGCGATAATCTACTGTTTAACACAATGGACAGCCAGCAGTGAAGTCCTCTTAACTTTTATGATTATCGGTTTATTTGCATTATTTACAGGAGGCTTGCATCTAGACGGTTTTATCGATATGGGGGATGCTTATTTTTCTTATCGCGATCGAGATAAGCGACTTGAAATATTAGATGATCCGCGAGTTGGGGCATTTGGTGTACTATCTGTGTTATTTCTAGTGTTGGGAAAATTCGTTGTGCTACATGAACTTTTTGTACAGAACAAACTTTCATTATGGATGCTTGTCTTTATCCCTTTATTGACACGTGTAGGAATGAGTTTCTATTTTCTATCGTTACAATGTTCGAAGGAAAAAGGACTTGCTTATTTTTTTAAAACACATATACATCATCGCTTACTGACAAGTTTGATGTTACTTACGCTTTTACTTGCCTATTGTGGTGTGTTCGTAGTTTCAAGCTTTTCTATAGTGCCATTGCTGTTAATGGTCGTTTTAGTCATTGCATTTGTATTGTTTCGGCAGTTTACAGTGCGTAATTTTGGCGGAGTTTCTGGGGACTTGCTAGGTGCTTCAATCGAAGGAATGGAGGTTGTGCTATGGGTGACATTGTTACTGTTCGTTTAATGAGACATGCACCAACAAAAGAAAATGTGGAAAAGCGTTATATTGGCTGGACAGATTCTTCCTTAGCACAGGCGTCGGCGCTTCCAATAGTCAATGATTCTGTCAGAAAAGTATATGGCAGTGATTTACGTCGTTGTCAAGAAACCGCGAAATGTTATTTTCCACAAGCTAGCTATATAGCCGATGTGAGATTTCGAGAGACGAATTTTGGTGATTTTGAAGGCAAAACATATGACCAATTAAAGACAGATTCTCGGTACCGTAGATGGTTAGATGACCCAATGAAAAATGCGCCACCAAACGGTGAAAGATTTGATCAGTTTTGTGAGCGAGTAGTCGCAGGTTTTTTAGCGTTACCAAAAGATGAGGATGACTATTATCTCGTTGTTCATGGTGGGGTGGTGCGAGCGTTACTTGTTGCATTTGCTCCACAACAAGAGGCTTTTTGGTCATATCAAGCACCCCATAATCGCCTATTTACGCTAACGTTTTCCCGAGCAGCTTGGAAGGAGGGAGCTAGATGCATGTCTTTATCGGAGGAGCCTATAACGGAAAAACCGCTTATGTAGAGCGATTACTAAAAGATGATCACTATACGATAATTGATGGCGAACTACCAGATGTTGCACCTGATTGTGATGCACTCATTATTAAAAATTTAGAACAATGGCTCGTAAAACGCAATTTGGAGGAAGATGAAGCCATTATCCATCACATTTTGACAACACTTAAAAGCCTTGAAAAAAACTGTGTAGTGTATATGATTGTAACCGATATGGGACGTGGTGTTGTACCGATGGAAAAGCAAGCAAGACTATTGCGTGACACGTGTGGTCGCTTGTATCAGGCGTTATTTGTAGAAGCACAACAAGTAAATCGCATTTGGTATGGCATTGCAGAACGTATTAAATAAACGAGTTTAGGCTTCAGTAGAATACTTGTAGAAAAGAGGAAATGGAATGAATCGACAAAAATTAATGAGTTTGACATTAACAGCCATGGTTGCGGCGATTTGTGCAGTTGGGGCAGTTATTAAAATTCCGTCTTTTGTATCATCGGCGGCACTCGACTCAGCGCCAGCATTTTTAAGCGTTGCATTTTTATCGCCTGTATTGGCAGGAGTAGCAGGGTTAATAGGTCATTTGATTACAGCATTGACATCTGGTTTTCTACTTGGACCTTTGCATCTTATTATTGCGGTCGAAATGTTTATTGTTGTATGGCTATTCGGTGTGATGCACAAAAAAGGTATGCATTTTTGGAAATGGCCAGTAGCGCTTATATTAAACGGTGTGATCGCACCACTCCCATTTTATTTCATCATTAGTCCAGCGTTTTTCTGGGGCTCATTAGCGAGTATTTTCATGGCAACTGTCATCAATTTATTGATTGTAGCTGTCGTGATGCCAATACTCTCGAAAGTGTTTGTTCGTAAGGCAGGGCGAGCAAATTGAGAAATGCAGTAAAAATAGGGAATCTGATTGTTACAACAGATAATGCTGCAGCCATCGGAGAAAAACCTCAAGATGTCGTATCGGCTCCGGATACATTAACGGCTTATTTAACTGGGCGTGTCACTTTTCTAGAACAGCTTGCAGCCGATGCCCTACCCAGTCATATTATTCTTGCCAACTTTTCAGGCGATGAGGCGTGGTCTCGTTATGTCGAAGGACTTGCGCAAGTCTTTGAAGAAGCAGGTCTACCATGTCCACCTGTAAATGGCAGTTCAGAATCCAATATGCCGACTGTGCAATCGGGATTATCTGTAACAATGTTAGGTGAAATGCAAACAAGGTCGTCATTTGCTAGTGACAACCTGATTTGGTATACGTATGGACTGCCACTCGTTGGCAATGAAGTGCTTGCGCAGCCTGAAGATGTGGCCCAACTACAGCCCATTTACCAAGCTTGGCGCGAGGAAATTGTGCAACAAGTTTGGCCGGTAGGTTCTCAAGGCTTACAAGCAGAATTTTTAAGACTTTTTGGTCAGCAACAAATTAAAAGTTCGCTGGATGTAGGAAAAACAGCAGGGCCATGTGCGGTAATTTTACTAGGAATCAATCCAGAAAAAGAGCAACTGGCACAAAAAATTTTTACTAGAAATTTTGAGAAACTGCGTAAAACTGCATTGGAATAGGGCTTGCTTCGAGCAAAAGTAGCGTTTTCGAGAATACAAGGGGCAAAACGCCTATTGAAACGTTAAACACAATATGTTAGATTTGTTTAGGAGTTAAAACACTATATATAGTATATTGGACAAGCGGTACCAGTATGGTTTAAAAGGGAATTCGGAAATAGAGATATCTAAAGCCGAAGCTGTCCCCGCAACTGTAAGTGCTGACAAATAATTAGGATGCCACTGTGAAAGAACGGGAAGGCAATTATTTGAAGGAAGCATGAGCCAGGAGACCTGCCGAGTTGTTCAAGACAGCAACACATCTTCGGGGATTGAGAAGTGGAGGCGAGAGATTTGTCCACTTCGATGTGTACATGTCCTTCATTTCCATTTCCGATTTTACAGCGATTACGCAACCGAAACAGGGTGTGTAATCGCTTTTTTGTGTGCGCTGATAGAAAGGGAGAGAATGGGAATATGACAATTCAAATCGAACAGCAGATGGCTAAGTTAAAGAAAAGTTACACAGAGGAGGAGCTTGAAAGCTTTGTAAGATTATCGGATAGATGGCTACGAAAAAATGACAATGCAACATTTGAAGCTTGGGCGGATGCGATGATTTTACAAACACTTAGTCTTATTGATGAGGAAGAGCCATATTGGACATTTGTTGCTGCCCAAATTTACTTAGAAAAATTGTATGATCAATTTGCTACCCGTCGTGGTGTTGGGGTGGAAGATGTCTATAAGGTATTTCCAGAGCAACTTGCTCGCTATACCGAGGCAGGGCTTTATCACGATTGTTTAACGACGAAGTATAGTGAACTAGAGCTAGTCGAGCTTGCGTCTTATCTTGAACAGAGTCGTGATGAGCTGTTTACGTATATCGGTTTAAAAACGTTAATGGACCGCTATGTTGTGCGTGATTATACAAAAACACCTGTAGAATTACCGCAAGAGCGTTGGATGGTCATTGCAATGACATTGATGCAAGATGAAACGGAAAACCGCTTAGAAAAAGTACGAGAATCGTATTGGGCGATGAGTAATTTATATATGACGGTTGCAACACCAACATTGTCAAATGCCGGAAAAACGCATGGCCAGCTTTCAAGCTGCTTTATTGATACGGTAGATGATAGTTTACAAAGTATTTATGATACGAACACCGATGTTGCAACATTATCGAAATACGGGGGCGGTATAGGCGTTTACATGGGGAAAATCCGTAGTCGTGGCTCCTCTATCAAAGGGTTTAAAGGCGCATCTAGTGGGGTACTGCCATGGATCAAACAACTTAATAATACAGCGGTGTCAGTGGATCAGCTTGGTCAACGCCAAGGCGCAATCGCCGTATATTTAGATGTGTGGCATAAAGATGTCTTTACGTTTTTAGATTTACGTTTAAATAATGGAGACGAACGATTACGCGCGCATGATATTTTCACTGGTTTATGTTTACCGGATATTTTTATGGAAGCAGTCGAAGCGCGTGGAGAGTGGCATTTATTTGACCCACATGAAGTACGTGAGGTAATGGGCTTCTCACTTGAAGATTGTTATGATGAGCAAAAAGGACAAGGCTCTTTCCGAGATAAATATGCGTCGTGCATTGCCAATCCACTATTAAGTCGAGAAGTGGTGCCGGCAATCGATATTATGAAGCGTATTATGCGTTCACAGTTGGAAACAGGTGTACCATTTATGTTTTACCGCGATGAAGTAAATCGCATGAATCCAAATAAGCATGAAGGGATGATTTATAGTTCAAATTTATGTACTGAAATTTTCCAAAACATGTCGCCGACGCAATTCGAATCCATTACGTTAGAAGATGATGTGATTGTGACACGTCGTAAGCCAGGAGATTTTGTTGTATGTAATTTATCTTCTGTCAATTTAGGAAAGGCTGTTCCGGCTGGTGTGTTAGAGCGTTTAATACCGATTCAAGTGCGCATGTTAGATAATGTGATTGCCTTAAATACTATTCCTGTGAAACAAGCCGAGCGTACTAATGCTCGTTATCGTGGAATTGGGCTAGGGACATTTGGTTGGCATCATTTACTTGCCTTGAAGGAAATTCAATGGGAGTCGGATGAGGCAGTTGACTTTGCTGATAAATTATACGAGCATATTGCGTATTTAACGATTCGTGCATCGAGTGCACTTGCGCGCGAAAAAGGTGCTTACCCATTATTTGAGGGCTCTGACTGGCAAACGGGTGTTTATTTTGAAAAGCGTAGCTACAACAGTGACAAGTGGCAAGCTTTGCGTGCGGATGTCGCAAAATATGGAATGCGCAATGGGTATGTAATGGCCGTAGCACCAAATTCATCGACATCTATTTTGGCAGGCAGTACGGCAACAATTGATCCGATTTTCCAAAAGAGTTACTCCGAGGAGAAAAAGGATTACAAAATTCCTGTTACAGTACCGGACTTATCACCCGTAACGACTTGGTATTATAAGTCTGCTTACTTTATCGATCAAAACTGGACAATTAAACAAAATGCGGCACGTGCCCGTCATATTGACCAGGGCATTTCGCTTAATTTATATGTGCAAAATACGATTCAGGCAAAAGACTTACTCGCTTTACATCTTAATGCTTGGGCAAGTGGCGTAAAAACGACTTATTATGTGCGCTCAACATCTGTTGAATTGCTAGAATGTGAGTCTTGTGCAAGCTAGGAGGAATAGAAAATGACAACAATTACGAAACGAAAAATGATGGATAAGGAGGCGCCAAACCGTTCGACAGCCATTGTGAACGGGCGCTCTTCTAATATTTTAAACTGGGATGATGTGCGTTTTAGTTGGGCGTACCCAAAATATAAAAAAATGCTTGGGAACTTTTGGACACCTTTTGAGATTAATATGAGCAATGATGTCAAACAATTTCCAACTTTATCAGCGGATGAACAGGAATCATTTTTGAAAATTATTGGCTTACTGGCGCTGTTAGACAGTGTACAAACGGATTTTGCGGGCAAGGTGGCGGACTATTTAACGGATTCGAGCCTTAATGCCTTAATGATTATTTTAGCGCAACAAGAAGTGATTCATAATCATTCCTATTCTTATGTTTTATCCAGTATTGTAAATAAAGATGAACAAGACCGTACATTTGACTTTTGGCGCACGGAGCCAGTGTTAGAGCGTCGCAATGATTTTGTGATGAAAGGCTATCAAGCATTTGCAGAGGAACCAAATGTTGAAAATATGTTAGAGGCCATTGTCTATGATGTTATTTTAGAAGGCTTATTTTTCTATTCAGGCTTTGCCTTCTTCTATCATTTAGCACGCAATCAAAAAATGGTGGCTTCGTCAACGATGATCAATTATATCAACCGTGATGAACAGCTACATGTGGATTTATTTGTGAAAATCTATCAGGAATTGCTAGCGGAATTTCCTGAATATGATACACCAGAACGAGCGGCGCGTGTGCAGGAGATTTTCCGTGAAGCGGTTCAACTTGAAATCGATTGGGCAAATGAAGTCATAGGTGAAAAAATTGAAGGACTTGATGTGGAAGATGTCCATGATTATGTCCATTTTTATGCGAATGTACGTTGCCACCAACTAGGGGTAGAGCGTCCGTTTGAGGGTTATCGAAAAAATCCATTAAAATGGATTAAAGCATACGAGGATGTAGACTTAGGAAAGACAGATTTCTTTGAACAACGCTCCCGTCAATATGTCAAAGTTAATGTAGAAGATAACGGCTTCGATGACTTGTAATTTAATATAATATAATTGTTTGAGTGCCTGTCACTCTATCCACTTGGCTTTTGCGTAGCATGATGTAAGCCACAACTCCCGCTTTTGCGCCGTATGTTGTGACTTTCTGTATGTGAGTTCCCGCAGAAGTTCAAGTGGATTTTTACTTTCTAGCCAGAAAATTGTTTGAGTGCCTGTCACTAAAATCCATCTGAATTCAGTTGCCAATTGGGAATGATTTTCAGTTATAATGAATAGCGTATGTGATTTACAAGGAACGGAGACGAAAGAATGCAAGTAGTTAAACAGTTAGGGAGGTATTTAGGACCCTATAAATTTTTTACACTGATTGCACCTATTTTAATGGTGCTTGAGGTAACGATGGATTTAATCCAACCAACCATTATGCAACATATGATTGATACAGGAATAGCAAATGGTGACAATTCATATGTCCTTCAAATGTTCGTGTTAATGCTGATGAGTGCGGTTCTTGGACTAGTGGGGGGGATTGGGTGCTCTTTTTATAGTTCCAAGGCGGCTATTCACTTTGCCTCTGATGTCCGTCAATCATTGTATGAAAAAATAATGACGTATTCGGCAAAGGAACGTGATGCTTTCACTACAGGAAAGTTAATTACCATTTTAACAAGTGATGTGGAAAGTGTTCAACGTGCATTTATGATGACGTTACGGATTTTTGTTCGTGGCCCGCTGTTATTTATTGGGGCTGTTATTATTGTTTTTGTAACAGCTCGCGAATTATTTTCTATTTTACTAGTAATTTTGTACCGATTTTAATAATGGCCATGTATTTTTTTACAAAATATTCAGGTGTTTTGTATCGTAAAGTACAAGAGGTTATTGACGGGGTTAATACAAAATTACAGGAGAATTTAGCGGGGATTCGTGTGGTGAAAGCGTTTCGACGTGAAAAGCATCAGGTAGAGCAGTTCGCTATGCTCAATGACACGCTAACGAAACGTTTTATTACCGCAGAACAAATAGTAGGAATACTGGTACCGTTTACGATGTTTGTCGTCAATATTGGCATTGTTGCGGCACTTTGGCTAGGTGCCATTAAAGTGGAAACAGGTACATTGCAAGTTGGTGTTATACTTGCGTTTATAAACTATTTAACGATTATTTTAAATGGACTCATGTCTTCGAGTATGGTTCTAATGCAAATTGCTCGTGCTCTTCCTTCTGGGGAGCGTATTGTGGACGTCCTAAATAGGGAAGTGGCAGTTACAGAAGTAGCACAGCCGATTACGACGTCCATCCAAGGAATGATAGACTTCCAAAATGTAAGCTACCGCTATTATGAAAATTCGGAGGATGTCCTGAAAAACATTACATTTTCTGTACAGGTAGGGCAAACAATTGGGATAATTGGTAAAACGGGGAGTGGTAAATCAACACTAGTAAAACTATTACCACGACTAGTTGACCCGACAAGTGGAGTTATTTTACTAGATGGAAAACCATTACATCAATATGCATTGGCAACATTACGAAAACATATTGGTTTTACCTCTCAAAAGGCTTTACTATTTTCAGGGAAAATTGAAAAAAATATACGTTTTGGGAAGGAGGAAGCGACACAACAGGAATTACAGCTGGCACTTGATGCAGCTTGTGCAACTGAATTTGTTGCGAAACTTGAACAAGGGCCAGCACATGAATTGTCACAAGGGGCAACGAACTTATCTGGCGGTCAAAAACAGCGCTTAGCACTAACCCGCGCATTTGTAAGACGACCAGCTATCCTTGTCTTAGATGATACAACGTCCGCTCTAGATAGCGCATCTGAAAAGCAAGTACAGCAGGCGATTAACGAGCAATTTCAAGAGACAACAACATTTATTGTTGCATCTAAAATTACTTCCATTCAACAGGCGGATTTAATTTTAGTGTTAGAAGATGGCGAAATTGTTGGGCAAGGAACGCATCAGCATTTATTACAAAATAATAAGCCGTACAAAGCAATCTATGCTTCTCAGCAAAAGGCTGGTGAACGACAATGAGTCAAAGTCAACCAAAGCAAATAAATTTTGGACGTGGACCACGAATAGGCGGACCAACAGAAAAAGCTCAAAATCAAAAAACAACGCTCTTACGTTTATGGCACTATATCAAACAACAAAAAGTGGGATTGTACTTCTCGGTATTTTTCGTCATCGCTTCGACATTTTTAAGCTTAGCTGGTCCATATCTAATCGGTCATATTGTGGATGACTATATTATGAAAAAGCAAGTAGCAGGGGCAATTCGACTTGGTATTGTTCTTGCCTGTATTTTTACTGTAGCATCCCTTTTTACTTGGTTACAAACGTATGTCATGATTCATGTCGCGATGAAAACGATTCGCACATTACGGCTTGAACTTTTAAAAAAACTGCAAACATTAACAGTGAAGTTTTTTGATCAACACGCACTTGGTGATTTAATGAGCCGTGTGACCAATGATATTGATAATTTGAATACAGCGTTAGCACAGAGCGTGACACAAATCGTATCGTCGATTTTAACAGTCATCGGAGTAAGCATCGCGATGTTTGCCTTGAGCTGGCAATTGGCTATCGTCACGCTCATTATTATCCCTTTGATTGTTTTCACAACTAAACAAATTGTCAAGCGTAGCAGTAAAAACTATGCAGCTCGTCAACGTGATTTAGGAAAGCTGAATGGAACGATTGAGGAAATGATAACAGGTGCAGAGGTCGTGACACTTTTTGGTAAGGAGCAGCAAGCAATCGAAACTTTTCAATTACAAAATAACAACCTTCGAAATTCAGCACAACGCGCTGAAATAACGTCCGGCTTACTAGGGCCAATCAACAACTTTATGAATAACTTGGGGCTAGCAGTTGTCATTGGTACAGGGGCATTTTTGGCTGTGAAGGGGCTCGTGACTGTCGGCATTATTGCGGCATTTGTCACATACACGCGTCAATTTTTCCGTCCGCTTAATCAGCTATCGAACTTATTAAATACGTTTCAATCAGCGATTGCAGGGGCAGAACGAGTTTTTGAAATTTTAGATGAACCTTCAGAAGTGGCAGATAAACCACAGGCAATTGATTGTCACAGTTTGAAGGGGGATGTAGCATTCCAACAAGTATCTTTCAGCTATTTGCCAAATCAGCCGATACTAAAAAATATTACTTTCCAAGCCAAGGCAGGAGAAACAATTGCACTAGTGGGTCCTACAGGCTCTGGTAAAACGACAATTATTAATTTGCTGACTCGTTTTTATGATGTGGATGCAGGTGAGATTCTTATTGATGGCCTCAATATTGAGGAGTATAAAATGGCCACGATTCGAAAGCGCGTTGGTGTAGTATTACAAGATACCTATTTATTCACGGGCACTATTCGTGAAAATATTCGCTTTGGTAAGCTCGATGCGACGGATGCAGAGGTTGAAGAAGCGGCTAAAATTGCTAATGCACATAATTTTATTAAATACTTACCAGCACAATACGATACTGTAGTACAAGCAGGGGGAGCTAATTTAAGCCAAGGGCAAAGACAACTCCTAGCGATTGCTCGCGCTATTTTAGAAAATGCTGATATTTTAATTTTGGATGAAGCCACATCTAGCGTTGATACGCAAACAGAGGTGGATATTCAAAAAGGATTACAACGTTTAATGCAAGGACGCACAAGTTTTGTGATTGCACACCGTTTGAAAACGATAGAAAATGCCAATCAAATTTTCGTTATTCAACAAGGCGAAATTGTTGAACAAGGTAACCATCAACAACTGATGCAACAACAAGGAATTTACAACAACCTCCAGCAAAAACTACTGTTAGAACAAGAACAGCCAAGTGTCTAACCCCTTTTAAATTTCCTATGAAAAAATTAATATATTCATTTACAGAACCCTTCATCTTAAGCGCACTGAATAAGATGGAGGGTTCAATTTTTGACAAGTAGTCGCATATAGATGGTAAAGAAAATGGATACGGCTACGTCTTAGGTCTTAGACGAAGTTAAAGCCAAGGGTCGTTTTCATATAGCGAGAATCAGATAAAATGAAATGAATGGGATATGAAAAAGTAGGAGGAAATAATGTGAAAAAAATATTGGTTTTAGCTTTCATGATGTGTGGCTCGTTGCTCGTTTTAAGTGGTTGTTTTTCTGTGATTCCAGAGAAGGAAAAAGAAGATACCTTTCAGGTGAAAAAGGATGATGCGCAAAAATTAGATGTTGAAATAAATCTAGGTGTTGGGGAAATGACGGTTTCAAAAGGTGCGAAAGAATGGTTAGAGGGAAATGCCCAGTATAATATTAATAAATTAGCACCAGAAGTGAAGTATAAACTACGTGGCAATACAGGTGAAATTGAGATTGATCATAAAGGCTCTAGTAAAGTGAAGATTGGTAATACAAAAAATTTATGGGATGTCCAATTAAATGAAGATATTCCAATGGACCTTTCGATAGAGACAGGTGCATCAAAAGCAATGCTTGATTTACGAGGTCTGAAACTTGAAAAATTAGATATTGAAACAGGGGTAGGGGACCTAAATGTTGACTTAGGTGGCGATTGGAAAAAAAGCTTCAAAACAAATATTGAAACGGGTGTTGGGCAAACTACGGTCATTTTACCATCAGAAGTCGGTGTAAAAATAACGACCGAAAAAGGCATTGGTTCGATGAATCTAGAAGGCTTTATTGCAAAAGGTAAAGGGGTATTTGTTAATGAGGCGTATGAAAAGGCAGATATATTGCTTGAGGTGAACTCAGAGTTAGGCGTAGGCGACGTTACATTCAAACTAGATAAGTAACTACCTACTACAATACAATCAATTTAAGCGTCAAATACAACAGGTGAATTGTATTTGACGCTTATTTTATGTTAGCTTAAAGAAAGCAAGCGTAATTGAAGGAGCGAACGAATTGAGAATTTTTACATATAAACAACCTGTAACGATTGAATCGACGAAAGTAGTTCAAATAGTGAATGAGGAAGGAAACGTCTCATCAACTGTCCAGCGGATTTACTCCAATGGATTGAAAAAAGCTTTTGACCGTACGATGGATTATCGATATTTTGTACAATTTGATGTCAGCACAGTGGACGGACAATGTCTTTTCTCCTGTAAAAAAGTATCACGACGTGGGCGTGTACATTTCAAAGGCAAGGACTTTGTAACAGGAAAAGACTATATGATTGCCTATGACGGCTGGCAAATCATGATTCCAGATTTAATCATAACAGATGGTCAACAAAAAATAATGCTGAATAAGGAGATGGAAGGCTGGTCTGTGTTTACGTTGGATGAACAGCCAATTGCACGCTGGCAAGCGGTTTATCAAGAAACACATTTTGATATTACACTGGAGATAGAAGCAACGAGCCCGATTCAACATGAAGCATTTTTTATTGCCATAGGACAGGCTGTCTTATTTGTCGGAGCATAGTGTGAAAAGCACCTTTCATGAATGAGAGGTGTTTTTTTTGATGACATCAACTTCATCGTTATTGCACTATTACAATGTTAATTATAGTAAAATTAACTAAGAAGTTTCCAACTTACAATCATTGTTTGAAATTGATATTTCGAGGAGAGAGTGGGATGAAGAAAAAGCCGATTTACGTTGAAATTGATATACAAGCACCGATTGAGGATGCTTGGCATTATACGCAAAACCCAAAGTTGCATGAACAGTGGGATTTACGCTTTACATCCATTACATATAAAGAAAAAGAAGAGCTTTCAGAACTGCAACGCTTTACTTATGAAACAAAAGTGATGCCTGGTGTAACAGTGAGTGGGTGGGGAGAAAGTAAAGGGGAACATTTGACGAAAGATGGCGTTAAAATATCTTCTTTGCATTTTGGGACGCCACAAAAAATATCACCAATTGCAGAGGGTAAAGGGTATTGGAAGTATATTCCGAAGAAACAAGCGTTAACTTTTTTAACGCAATATGATTATGAAGTGCGCTACGGCAAATTAGGTTTGCTATTTGACTTGGTATTTCGTCCATTAATGGGATGGGCAACAGCACTTAGTTTTGATGTTTTGAAAAGGTGGCTAGAGAAGGGAGAAAATCCATCTGCGCAATATCGACGCTTTTTTCTAACACTGCTTATTAGCGCATTATTTTGCTTCGTTTGGTTGTATCATGGACTAATACCTAAAGTACTGTTCCAACATCCTCTGGAAGTGATGATGGTAGAACATTCGTTGACACAGGTGAATACTGCTAATGACCGCAATGTAGCAAATGCAACTTCACTCGTTTATTGGATTGGTGTGGCAGAGGTATTATTTGCACTTTGCTGGTTAGTACCTAGAGGGAAGCGGTTGCTCTTTGGGCTGCAAATCATGTTATTCCCACTCTTAACGCTTGGTGCTGTGTTAGTAGATAGTGATATTGCAATAGCCCCATTCAACCCAATCACATTAAATGGCGCATTATGGGTCTTATCCATTATAGGATTTGTACTTAGTAAAGATTTACCGAGTGCGGCAAGTTGTAAACGAAAGCGAGGGAAAAAAGATTGACCATCTATCAAACGTTATTAGGGGAGGACTTTAAAAGACTCCATCCAAAACTACAACAGCGCTATGCATTGCCAGTAGGTCAAACGTTTAATGCGCAAGGCGTGATGCATGATATACAATCAGGAGCAAAATGGATGCGTCCCTTTTATGTGATGGCTGCCAAGTCTAGGTTTTTATTTCCTGAGTCAGGAAAGGATATCCCCTTTACTATCAGTAATACATGTCGACAAATGCCTAATGGAGAATTGGAGGTTATATGGGAACGTTCCTTTTATTTTAATCGCAAGACAAGGCATTTTGATGCGAGGATGACGGTTGATCCAATTAAAAAAATTGTCAAAGATTACTTAGGCGCACCAGCTCTTTTTTATTCAGATTTATTGTTTTCAGTGACAAGAGAAGGGAAATTACTTATTCGTTCAGGGCCACAACGATTTGTTATGTCTAGACTAGAATGGGCGATACCGCAACAGCTAGAAGGGCGCGTTATTGTCGAGGAAGGCTATGATGAGTACAGAGAAGTTTTTACAATTCACGTATCGATTTATAATCCGCTTATTGGGAGGTTAATGATGTATGCTGGGGAATTTACGCAAAAATCTCTTTAGTCCCGTGTTATTAATAGGTTGGGTACTTATGCTGTGTTGCTATCTGTTTAGCATGCAACCACATTATTTACTATTACTTACTTTTGCGCAACTTGTATTCGTCCCTGCAATGCTAAAAATGGTCGTTTCTTTCAATAAAATAGGTCATATCATTATCATCGCTATGATGCTTGTTGTAACGATTTTACACTTTTCTATTAATCGTGAGTTAGCGATTGTCTTAGCGGGTTTATATGTTGTCTATACAGCTTATATTGCATACCAAGGTGTGACGCGCTTTTTACAGCGAGGTTTTACGAACATTGCTGAAATCGCTATCGATATTGGACTCCTCTATTTATTTATTGGAGGTCTATGGTTCTTTGCCTTTATAGCAGAAATAGATACAGGGTTTTCATCGTTAATTACATGGTTAACTGCAATCCATTTTCACTATTCAGCTTGTCTATTTGCTATATCAATTGGTTTATTTGGACGTTTCCATACAAGCAAATGGTACAATACAGTCGTCATAATCTTACTAACAGGACCATTGTTAGTTGCACTTGGAATTACGTTTTCGACAGTCATTGAAATTGTATCAGTGGCACTTTATATATTTGCCATCTACTGCTTGTTTACACTGTCCTTGAAAACAACTCTGCCTAAGAGACAGGGAGCACTATTGCGAATTTCTTACGGCTCATTATGTTTGACAATTTTAGGATCTTTTCTTTATGCTATTGGCAATTTTACTGGCACGTCGATTATAAGTATTCCCGATATGTTAACCTATCATGGTTTAGTGAATTGTCTGTTGTTTGGATTGATGGGGGTAATCGCGTGGGGAATAGACGTCCCAAAATCTTCCCATCAGCCTTTTACGTTTCCGGTGAGTCGTATACGGGGGAAACTACAGCCTTTGGAAGAGCCGCATACCGGTTTAGTTGATGTACTGCAAGATTTTGTAGATACAAGGAAACTTCCACAAATTATTCCACATTTTTATGAGCAAACGACTAATTATCGTCTAAATGCT
This sequence comes from Lysinibacillus sp. C5.1, assembly GCF_016350185.1. NCBI lineage: Bacteria > Bacillati > Bacillota > Bacilli > Caryophanales > Bacillaceae > Lysinibacillus > Lysinibacillus sp. C5.1. The sequence goes on along the minus strand of NZ_CP066226.1, from coordinate 2,656,056 downwards.
TCGGTACAATGGCGATGTTGGTTTAAACCATTTGCATTCATCTATCAAGGCATTAGCCGTTGGATGCAACAGCTTAATTTGCCGCTATCCAGTCGACCAGTGGAGATGAATGGCGTTATTATGAAAGTAGATGAACGACAGGATGGTCGCCTTGCTCCGCGTGCTTGGATTCGTAAAATAAACGAGCAGACGATATTCGTAGCCATTTACTCACAACATACGACCAATCAAACAACGTATATGAATATTGCTTTACCATTACCTTTTTCAACTATGATAGGTATTTTATATGTATATGAGCAAGACGGAAAATTACATATAACAAGCTCTAAAACTGGGGAAGCAGGTATCTATTTAGCATTCAAACAAAATATATTGAGACTACCTTTGAATGAGCATTTTACGATTACGGCGAAAAATGATACAACTTTAACGGCGATACATACGATGCGCATTTTTGGATTGTCTTTTTTACGAATAGATTATCAAATAGAACAAATATAATTACGTTATTCTACAATAATAAAAAATAAGCTGAAGAAAGAGAAGAAGTGTTAGATTGACGAATGTCGATTTAACACTTTTTTGCTGTAAGTACTATTATCTACTACTGAGAGCAGTTGCATAATTAGTTTCGTTTTCTACCATTCAATTTACATGTTAATAGTATAGAGAAAATATACTATCAACTTAGCTCCCTTTTGTGAATTTTAGATTCAAGTCCCGAAAAAATTGAATTTTTTAACTAGAATAAGCAAACTAAATGAGCGAAAAGTCTTATTTATGGATTTTTCTTTTTTGTAAAAATCATAATCCAATAGAAGGGAAAATGATGTTGAAAATCAAAAGGATGCTAAAAAACACAAAGAAACCTCTGTTTTATTCAACTAATTATAAGAAAAAATATTATTTCATCCTAAACCTTTTTAAAAATGGTAGATTACTAATATTAAGCAATACAGTTAAATTTTTTATCGATTGCCTGTTATTTTTTAAAGAAGAAATAGAATACTCGAAGGAGATTGCCAAAAAATTGATAATAAGAAGGAGAAATTGACAAATGAATTTTAAATCGATTAGCAAAAGGATTGTATTTTCATTTAGTATTGTTGTTGCCGTTATTGTTTTATATATTGGTTTCAATTTTTATGAAATCGCACAAAGTAACCAAGCGACAGAACAAATTGTGGATGAGGAGTTGCAATTATTAATTGCTGATTATGAGTTAGCATCTACTATTGGTTTAAGAATTGCTGCAGCAAGGGGCTATGTATTATCTGGCAATGAAAAATATAAAACAATTTATGATGAAAATGTAGAACGAGCGCTTGCCAATGAAAAAATACGTCTAGCTATTGCTGAATCAGCAGAATTTAACAAGTATGCTGAAATGGCAAAAGAATGGAGTAGCTATGTTCAAAACGATGTTTTTGAAATATACGATCAAGGAAATAAGGAATTAGCCATACATAATTTAGCTGCAATGGATGAAAAAGCGACGGAAATCCGTGAGGGATATGAGGCATTAGCAGCACAACGGAAACAATCAATAAATGCTGTAGGAGATACACTTATTACTGATGGGGAGCGTAAGCAAACTATAAGTATTATTGTAGGAATAAGCATTGCCTTGATCGCCATTATTATTGCAATATTCAGCGCTCGTATTATTTCGAAACCTATTATCTTAATTACCAATCGGATGAAGAAAATTACAGATGGGGATTTAAGTGAACCTGCACTAAATGTAACATCAAAAGATGAAATAGGGCAATTAACCGAAGCAACAAATACGATGTCCCAAATTTTAAATAATCTATTAAAACATATTCAAACGGTGTCAAATGAGGTTGCCGCCCATAGTGAGGAACTGATGCAATCTGCTACAGAAGTAAAAGAGGGGACAGAGCAAGTTGTAGATACAGTTGAAGAAATTGCAAATGGAACGGAAGTGCAAGCGAGTAATGCATCTGATGTGGCAACAAGTATGATGGATTTTTCAAGTAAAGTAACCGATGTCAATCAAAGTAGTAGAGATGTCTATCAGTTTTCTGAATCTGTGATGAAGCTAACAGAAGAAGGGAAAGGACGTATGGAAGCTTCTACACAACAAATGATGACAATTGACTATATTGTGAAAGATTCAGTTGAAAAACTAGATGAATTAAATAAACAAACACAGGAAATATCTAAAATTATTGCGGTAATTCATGATATTGCAGCGCAAACAAATTTACTGGCGTTAAATGCAGCAATTGAAGCAGCACGTGCAGGAGAGCATGGCAAAGGATTCGCAGTAGTAGCAGATGAAGTTCGAAAACTAGCAGAGCAAGTATCTTCATCTATTAGTGAAATTACAGGTATCATTCAAATAATTCAAGATGATTCAACCGTTGTGACATCCTCTCTCGAAAAAGGATATGGAGAAGTTGCAAAAGGTACAACACAAATTGTTTCGACGAATGAGACATTTAGTGAAATTGCAAATGCTGTCTATTCCATGTCATCGAGCATCGTCAATATGTCAACAAAGCTAGAAGAAGTTGTACAAAATACGATGACTATTAATAAATCAGTGGATGAAATTGCCGCTGTGTCTGAGCAGTCAGCTGCAGGTATTCAAGAAACTTCAGCAACGATAGAACAAACCGCTAGCTCAATGGACGAAATAAAAAATAGTTCAAGTCATCTAGCTGAAATGGCTGAAAACTTAAATGATCTTATTGGGAAATTTAAATTATAAATAATGTATTAAACCGATTGGATACAACACCGAAAGAAAACAACAAATTACGATAAACAAAACCAGTAAGAGGCGAATGTATCGCTTACTTGCTGGTTTTTTAATGTTCATAAGTAATTGTTGGTGAATATCTTTTAAAAATAGATTTTCCAATGGATAAACGAGGAAATGGTTATTTATTTGGTTAAAATTGAATAATCGTAAGTTCAATGGGGATATAAATAGGATGAATAGGGTGATTTATGGAGTACTTAATAAAGTACGACATGTAAACGACAGGAGGCATGAGGATGGCAATACTTGTAGTAAAAAAAGGTATAATGCATCGTTATCAAAATATCAATCAGGCGCTGCAAGACGCTGAAGTTGGAGATGCTATAGAAATTCGGGATGGTATTTATGAAGAAAGTATAGAGATTTCAAAAAGGTTAACGCTCTATGGTAAAGGGGATGTTACGATTAAAGGTGGCGTGTTTATTCGTTACCATACGCATGTGGACATCCATAATATCCGATTTAGTCAAGGCCAAGGCATTTATGTGAAAGGGGATTTGCAGCTTGAAAACTGCATCATTGAAAAGCAACAAGTAAGTACCCAAGTCACTGTTAACTTTGGCACTTTAATGATGAAAAATGTTGATATACTGGCAGGCGCATCTAATCAATTTGGCATTCGGATAGATAATGGTTCAAGTGTTATGCTGATTGAATCGACATTACACCAGCATACGAAAGCACAAATCATTGCACAAAATAGTGAAATTTCATTGTCGAAGTGCATGTTGCTAGAGGGCACGATGAATGGAATTTTTGCCATACGAAACGTTCACATGGTCATAGAGGATTGTGAAATTCATGGGCATGAAAAAACTCAAATTGTTGCAGCATCCAGTACAATTTCTTTAGTCAACTCGCTTATTCACGAAGGAAAAGACGTAGGAATCCAAGTATTTAGTGGTTCAAAATTAACAATCAATCAATGTGAAATCAAGCACCATGCTGAAACTAATGTCGTTGTCCATGAAAGCGAACTTGTAGCGTCTGATAGTCGCATTGCGAAAAGTAATGGCAATGGACTGTATATAGGTGAAAAATCAAAGGCTGTTATCTATGATTGTCAGTTATCCGATCATAAAAAACCACAGCTGTTTATAGAGAATAGTAAAGCCGAGATTCGAAAATGCCAGGTGACAAATGGCAGCACAACAGGTATCACTATTTTCAATGAAGCCGATGTCATGATGACAGAATGTACAATTCATCATCATACACAATTTCACGTAATTGTTGATGCAAGTGGTCTTGTTCTCGATCAATGTATCATACAGTTTGGGCAAACAGGTGGAATTTATGGAAATGATCATGCCAAAATCACAGTAAAAAATTCACGCATACAGGAATTAGAAAGTCATCATATTTATATTAATAATGCGCGTCTTTTTGCCAACAAATGTACCTTTAACCATATAGTTGGTAATGGAATTACGTGTATTGATGCCATTGTTGAAGTAGTAGACAGTCAATTCTCGCAATGTAAACAAAGTCCTTATTCTATTTTTTGGTCTGATAAGTCAATGGGGCGCATCCAAAATTGTGCAATCAACGACACCGAGCGAACTTTTTTGGCAATGACCAATCAATCGCTTCTTGAACTCGTCAATAGCACCTTATCCAATGTTAAAACAGCGGCAGTTGTTCAGGAACAGAGCCAATTATATATTCGGGGACCAATGCAAGCGGGGAGGTGTCAAAAAGATGACTCTTCAAGAATTATTCATATAGACTTACAACAACCAACGAGTAAAAAAACACAACGAATTGTCGATAAATTAAGTACATGTAACGGAAGCAATGTTGAAGATTGAAAAAAGAAAAAGAGTAGTTTCAAACTTTTGAAATTACTTTTTTTATGTCTGTTACAAGTCAAATGGTAAACACGGAGGTTTCAATTATAAGAAAAGGGGTATAAACAGTAGGGTTGGAACGTTCAATACCATATATATTCCATTTTTTACTATGCTATAAAAGTGTCTTAAGTGTGTAAGATGAAAGACCTTTACGAGATAAAATACTTGAAGAGGACGAATTTTTCATGCAAAATATGGACAAAGATTCATAGAATTCGACATAAGAAGTATTGATTTGTAAGAAAATTGCCCACTTTTTTGTGCGCGATACATTATGGTGAGAAAACTTGGAATTTATTCGGAAGTAAATTTAAAATATTTGTAATATTATATCCAAAATAACAATGTTTGTTTTTGTAGAAGAAAATTTAGTTTTTAGATTGCTTAATTTGTAGGTTATATCCTATAATTAGTAAAAATGGTTCATTAATAATATTGTCTGTCTGTAGTACTAGACCTTTGGATAATGTTTTTGGAATAATGAAATGTTTTTGAATTTGGAAATGGGGTGAGAAAAGATGTTTGGGCTTTCGAAAGAAGAAATTATGATGATGCTAAAGAAAGTTGAATTAGCAGATAGCCAAAAAATTGCAATAGCTGATATATTTCATCAAAATAATCTGTTAATTGAACAACAGCTAGCATTTATTATCCATCTAGTAATAGATGAGCGCGAACGAAATACGTCAAACAATACATATTTAAATTAATGTCAAGGGATTTTGTCAAAGCGATAAACGATGTGTCTTGATATTATGCATAGAACAAATTATTAAAATCATGTGAGTCAAAATGATAAGGCTTACATCACAATATATGTAAATAAAGAAGAAATCACAGTTTTTTGTTGTGGACAAAATAACTGTGATTTTTTACTATATAAAACAAAAAATGAAACTTAGAACTATTCTAAACGTATAAAAGATAAAGAAGGAGGTTGTAATAATGAAAAGATGTGAGTGGGTAAAGTTAGACGAGCCATTATATGTAGATTATCATGATAAGGAATGGGGTGTGCCGATTTATGACGATCAGCACTTATTTGAAATGATTTGTCTAGAGGGGGCACAAGCAGGTCTGAGCTGGTGGACAATTTTACAAAAGAGAGAAGGTTACCGAGAGGCCTTTGACCAATTTAATGCTGCTAAAATCGTGTCCTATACCGAAGAGAAGTTGGCTGAACTAAAAGAGGATACACGTATCGTGCGCAACAAGCTTAAAATAGCAAGTGTCGTAACGAATGCACAAGCCTTTTTACGTATCCAACAACAGCATGGTTCTTTTTCACAGTACATATGGTCATTTGTAGACAATCACCCTATTGTGAATAACTGGGAAACGATTGCTGATGTACCAGTAACAACTGAGCTAAGTGATCGAATGAGCAAACAGCTTAAAAAAGATGGTTTTAAATTTGTGGGTAGCACGATTTGTTATTCATTTATGCAGGCAGTCGGCATGGTCAATGATCATATTGTAGATTGTGGTTGTCGACAAGAGAAATCGTTAGAACAATCTTAAATTTATAGCCTATAACAAGGGGAATAATAGATGAAATGATGGACGTGAAAAATAAGTAACTAAACTAATATGTTCTAGTAATACTATTGCAATATTTTAAATATACGATTTCACTAGACAATTAGGATGTTCTCATATATAATGGAATTAATAATAAGATTTCTTGATTTAAAATATTGAATTCACCTATTACAAAAAGTAATCGTGTTTTTCGGTACTTTTTATAATAGGTGAATTTTTTTTGAAGAAATTGTTTATTAATTTATTTTTTGGAGGTTTTATTTATGAAACAAGGTACAGTAAAATGGTTTAACGCAGAAAAAGGTTTTGGATTTATCGAAGTTGAAGGTGAAGCAGACGTATTCGCTCACTTCTCAGCAATCCAAGGCGAAGGTTTCAAATCACTTGACGAAGGTCAAAAAGTTGAATTTGAAGTGGAAGACGGTAACCGCGGACCACAAGCTAAAAACATCGTTAAACTATAATTGAACGATCGTTTTGTAAAAAGAAGCATTCTTTAAGAATGCTTCTTTTTTTTCTTTATTTAAAATAATCATCCTATACAATTGTTATTTTTCGTTCCATGTTAAAAGCATTAATCTGTATATCATGAATACACCTAGATAAGCCCCAACAACTAAAAATAATGGATTTAAAAAAACGGCGTGGATGGTTGTCATAAATACTGCACCGTCTTTAATAATTTGATAAATTGATGTGGATGCAATACTACCAAAAATTATCAGCGCTAGCACAGCCAAAACATTCCATAGCAGGCGAGCACGGTCACTTTTGTATTGTAGCAATAGCATGATAGCAGGGACAACGATGCTCGATAAGATGATGAACAGTTTCAACTTAAATCACTTCCTTTCCTTAATTATGACCATGACTTTTAAATCATAATCAATGGCAGAAAGTAAAGCATGCTGTAGTGTGACATCGCTAATAAAAAGAACGTGTAAAAAAATTAACAATGGGGTAATAAAAAATATAGCCAGTAATATGGCAATCAAGAATAGGGAAGAGAAATTATTGAATGATAAAAGCTTTCTATGATGTTCAGCTTTTTTTAAACATATAATGATATGATTTAAGTACATATCCTGTTAAGGAAAAAAATTAAAAATTTAGGAGGGATTATCATCAAAGATCATCGTGTAGTATACACAAAGAAAACGAAGGGGGAAGGACGGAAAATGGAAAAGAAAACTGTAGTTAAAAATGGAATAGGATTTGGTTCAGTTCTAGCCATTACAATATCTTGGAGTGTCCATCATTCTATACTATGGGCAATTATTCACGGATGCTTTAGTTGGCTATATGTACTTTATTATGTGATGACAAGTTAAAGAGATTTAAGAAGTTGTACATAAGGCTGCGGATGATTAGTTTTAACATATCCTTCGCAGTTTTAGCATACATAACTAAGTGTTACTTTTACGATTAATGACACTACTCATTGTTTACTGTAAATGAAAGTTCTTTGAAAGAAAGGTTGATAGGATGACACATCAAGTTACCGCTAAGAGCAATATAGATTATGGTGCTACAGGCATCGATGAAATATTGCAAAATGTAGCATATATTTTATCTACATTTGTTATGTCTTACCCGGATAAGAGAGGACGGGACAGAAAAAAAGAGCTTGAAGTCCCTTTTCATTTTGCAAAGAAACGTAATACCGCACGTATCATTGATAGTATTCAACGATTTGAGCCTCGAGCAGTCATTATTGATGTGGACTATGTAGGAGATGTATCGAAAGGAAAGATCGAACCAGTAGTAAAAGTAATTGTTAATGGATAATTAGTTTGTATAAGAATAGCTTGTAACAGTCCACCATCCTTCGTAGTAAAAAAACCTGCTTGACTATTTCGGAGAATTTTGGAAGTCGCAGCAGACGGTATTCACGTATACTGAAAGTCATCCGTAAATAGCAAGCAGATTCTTTTATAAAGCTTAGGTTTGTTTACACAGTTGCAATTCGTCTAAGTGCGTCAATTTTTTTGCAGTCGACAATAATAGGTGCATTTGCTGCTCCAGCTTCAACAAAATAAGCACAACAATTACACGTATCTAATTTTAAGAAAATAACACCAAGGAAGCTACCGCCACTTGATAAATAAAGATCTACTGTAGTTCCTAATTCAAATCTTCGTAATAAATGACAAATACAGCCTTCACAGTGGTGATGATCGTCTTTGTCCTCATCTCTGTCATCTTTCCAACAAGATTTTTCTTCACAAGCACAATAATTGTGTTTCCAGTCTTCATGTTTTCGGCAACAAGATTTTCCTTTATGATCATGTTTGCATTTTTTTTCGACTTCGCAATAATATCGATCTTCTTGTTTATCACATGTATCTTTTTTGTAATGATTCCAATTCATATGTTTACAATATCTATTATCTGTCATTTTGAAATCTCCCTTTTGTTAGTTTGTTTGTGTAATGCGCGCGCTAGCCTTACATTTATAATCTATGAATTGAAATGATATTGACTTGGTAATATGTCCCTTAATAGAGTTAAAAATTAAAATCATTTTGAAAAAACAAACCTGTATGTATACCTATTGGATACAAATGATAGAAAGAAATAAGATTTGAGTAAAGAAAAAGAAGGTCAAAGAGCATAACGGTGTTGCCTTCCTTTCCTTTTGCGACAAAGAAGCTCTTTCCAGTGATGCGTCAGTGCCCAAAAACGTATTTTTTGTGAAAAAAGGAGAGCAGGAGAAAATGCATAAAAGTTTTATAAAAGGTATTTGTATAGTGATGGCATTACTTATATTTGTAACAATTTATTTGAAATACCAGCCGACTACATCTGTACAATTAACTCAAAATAATTCTTCTCAATATGCATCTGAAGAAATAGCGCAAAAGTTACAACGCACGCAATTAACAAAAAAAATAATTATAGCGCTAAGGGATGAAGGCTATCATCCAGATAGCACGATTGAATATTTAATCGACTCATCGGACAATCAAATTATCACAATAAGTTTACATAATTTAGAGAAAATCGATAACCGAACGGAGAGCAAAATCCAAAAAATAGTAAATAACATTGCAAAAAAGAATAACTTTAATTTGTTTATTGTGGATGTCCAGCTTACTGATCGAAATTGACGATTTTTGTACATGAATCCTAGTCTATTAGAAGAAAATAAATAGTTAGTAATAACTACAAAAAGTTGAAAAATATTGGAAAATTATTATAGTATGTACTCCTCTTTATTGGTATATTTAGTATGTTAAAAGAAGAATTGGGAGGATTTAGTGATGAAGAAGTTTTTAATCATGGCTGTACTGTCGTTAGTAGCAATTATGGCAGCCGCATGTGGTAGTGAAGTTAGCAAAGGAGGTAGCACTCCTATCCCAAGTAACGAAGCAAAGAAGGAAGAAGCTTCAGCAGATAAGGAATCAGAAGAAAAAGAAGAAGTTAAAAACGATCAGACTGAGAAAGAAGCAGCTGCTCCAGTCGTTAATTATGCAAGAAACTATTTAGAAGATGTACCATTTTTCACAGAAGATCAACTAACATTAGAAAAGCAATCATATAATTTTATTTCAACGAATGCAGATTTATTCCCTGCTTTATCGAAAGAAGCAATTCAAAAAACAAAAAAGCTTGCGGATGATAAAATCACTTCCAAGCATTTAAATAAAAATATTAAACCGTATCTAGAGAAAATGGTTACCTTTGCAGGCGATATCATCCAAATAGAGGAAGATACATTAGAGGATGGTACACCAGTGTCACTTATTTTAATTGAAGATATGGACTTTAATGCGATTTATGCCATTGGCTATCAATCAACAGAATTCCTTGAAGGGGATTTTGTGGAAATTTGGGGTTTACCTTTAGGTCAATATAGTTATGAAAACATAGATGGCGGTACTACATTAGCTCAGGCTATTGCAACGTCTCATATAGAATAAAAAATATAAGGACACTCTCGAAGGAGATGTGTCCTTTTAGCATGCATCAAAAATTAATCTAATCTATGATATAATCGCAAAGAAAGAGGTGATTTTCCTGAATATTTTAGTTTTAGGTGCAACTGGCCGTGTAGGCAGTCATATCGTTTCCCTTGCACTAAACGATGGTCATCAAGTAATCGCATTAGTACGTACACCAAGTAAAATGATAATAGCGAATGAGAATTTACAAGTTAAACTTGGTAATGTCTTAAATAAAAACGACCTCATATCAGTTATGGCAGATGTAGATGTCGTTATTAGCGCATTAAATACGGATGGGTCAAACACGTTAACAGCAAGTTTACCACTCATTCTCGATGCAATGGCAAGTAAAAAAGTGAACCGAATTATAACAGTCGGGACAGCTGGAATTTTACAAAGTCGTCTAACGCCTAATTTACTTCGATATCAATCCAGTGAATCAAAACGAAAGTCAACGTTTGCAGCACAAGAACATCACAATGCCTTTAAATTATTAGCGCAATCAACTATGGATTGGACAATCGTTTGTCCTACATATTTACCAGATGGACGTTATACAGGTAAATATCGCGTAGAGCGGGATTTCCTTCCAGAAGGTGGAAATGAAATATCTGTGGCAGACACTGCACAATTTACTTACCAACAAATTCAATGTTCTGAATACGTGAAGTCTCGAGTAGGAATCGCCTATTAATAGATTATTTGCACACACTTATTTTAACGATGGTATTAGTTAAAATGAGTGTGTTTTTCCGTCATCGAAGGATCTACAGCTTTACGTCATTTTAATAAAAAAAGCTGTAGCAACAGTTTGCTACAGCAAATGAATAATTAGGGAGATTCATGGCTTAAATTTTATTGTGGCACATAACTTGTTTTTTTATACTACATATGGCAGTTAATAATTCAAATTTAAAAGCATTTTTTAATCATTTCCACAAATAATAAAGTACTAAATAATTTTTTTGGGAAGTGAAGTTGTTGAAGAAATTAATGCTATATATTGTGCCTTTTTGTATTTTAGCGGCCTCCATTTTTTTTGTAAGTGAACGTTTCTCTGCTGATAAAGGAAGAAAATATTATGAAGAGGCAGGGCAAATATTATGGGAAATAAAAACAAATGAAAAAATAATTGCATTGACCTTTGACGATGGCCCTCATAAAAAATATACACCTGAAATATTAGATGTTCTAGACAAGTACAATGCAAAATCCACATTTTTTATAGTCGGTGAAAATGCAGAAAAAAACCCAGCAGTTATTCAAAGAATGTATGAAGAAGGCCATGAATTAGCCATTCACACATATACACATCCTTTAAGAACGACTATCCCTAATCTATTGAAGGAAATTAAACAAACACATGAAACAATTTACGGTATTAGTGGATATTCTCCAACTTTATTCCGTCCAGTGGAAGGGCAATATACAGACGGGATGATTGATGCAGTTGCAAAAGAAGGATACAAAGTAGTGATGTGGTCTTGGCACCAAGATACAATGGACTGGAAAAGCCCTGGTGTTAATAAAATTGTCAACACTGTGTTGAAAGGGGCTAAGGAAGGCAATATTGTTCTTTTTCATGATGGGGGCGGAGATCGAGGTCAAACGGTTAAAGCGCTCGAAAAAATTTTACCTGAACTGGAAAAGCAGGGATATAAATTTGTCACGGTTTCGGAATTACTTGAAGTGCAAAAAGCAACGAATAAAATGGAAAACAATAAGAAATAATAGGCTGCTTAGGTTAAAATAACTTCGATAAGTGCAAATTAAATGGGCACTTATCGAGGTTTTTTAGCGTATTCCGCTAGTTATTATTTGAGCCTGACCATCATCAATAGCATTCAAATCCAGCGAATAAGTACGACATCAAATAAAAAAGAAGAGCACAATAGTGTGCCCTCCCATTTCTAACGACGATGTTCTACAAGGTCAATTGCACCTAACACAATATGTGCTAAACCAAATCCAAAGACTGTATGGGCAATCATTTTGTTAGAACCGCTTTTTTGCTTTAATGCATATCCAGCAGCCGTAACAGCAGAACCTAAAATAGTTGGGATTAAACCTTCTCGAATTGAATTCATCAAAATCCCTCCATCGTAGTTAATTTGGTGTCATCACACCATTTATACTATTTGCGAATATGCGCAATACTATACTTGTCCAAATTTACTCTAATGAAGTGAATTTTTGTATAGAAAGGCGAAACACAGTAGGAAATCCAAGTACTTTCTCTTTTTTAAGCATGAAAAAATGGGTCACTTGGGGGAAGTGACCCAAAGGGGTTAATAGGAGTGTAAAGCTGGCATCATGCATGCCATTGCTTTGTATAACATTTTTTATAAGAAAGCAGTACCGACAATAATTAAGAGAATAAAGAGTACAACAATAAGCGTAAACGTAGAGCCATTGCCGCCACCATAGTAATAGTCACCGCCGTAGTTATATCCACCACAATAATTATTGTTCCAGCTTCCTACATTTCCGTAGTATCCCATGAAACATACCTCCTTTCCTTCCTTCAATTTATAATATGTTCCCTGTTGAAATGCGGAGGGGTATTTATCCCAATTCAAGCCCATCTGTTTTAGAAATGTTTTTTATAAAAAAATGTGTAAAGTTTTTCATTACAAAAAGCTGCAGCGTATAAAAACGCTACAGCTTTGAATTGGTTACCTGTTTGGTTTGTCAGTAAGAGCATTATAACATACTTTTTAAACTGCAGTATAGCAATTCTAATTCACTACATTAATTTTTGCTAATATGTATAAGGAGTTACTCCCACTACAATTTTATCACGGTCTTTAAATGTTCTTTCTGTTCAAAATACATAGTAGCTTAAACACTTATAATTCATTTTAAACAAACCCAATATTTGCGAAAAAGCATAGACAATTTTATGTTTCCCCTAATGTCTTAGCCCACTTTAGATAATTGTAGAAAGCATATGGTTGTGCCAAAAAGTACAAAGAATGATAGGTACTGGTTAGAAGCTTGAGGGAGATTAATTTACGAAAAGTTAGTTCTTTCTGTATTTTTGTTAACCTCCATAGGTCTAGGAATTGAATATGCTAGAAATGAAGGCAGGGATTGAAGAAATCCAAAAAGTACTTTATGAAAAATAAAGTAGTTTTTTTATGTCTTCAGCTATCACCTGTGTGGGGGGCTAATATAGAGGAAAGTAGGTGATGATATGGAAACAAATACATTTTGGTCTTCACTTATAGGAGGTATGACCGCATTAATCGTATATCTAATTGGCGGTGTGGATGAATTGGTGACATCTTTAACAATATTAATGGCAATCGACTTAACATTAGGTGTAATGGTTGGTTGGATCATCAAAGATATAGATTCTCGTAAAACGTTTAAAGGTCTTCTGAAAAAGACAGCCATGATTTTAATGGTTATCGCAGCAGTTCAGTTGGACAATGCGACAGAAAGCGGCAACTTTATGCGTAACGCCATGATTTTGTTTTTAATTGGGATGGAAGGTATAAGTATAATCGAAAACTTAGGTAAGTTGGGCATTCGTGTTCCAAAGTTTTTAGCAAATGCTTTTGCACAGTTGAAAAAGGATAATGACGATAAAAAGGATGATGAGCAGTAGATTGTAGTTAAAAGTCTCGTGACTTAATGGATACTTTTTAATGTCTTATAAGGATATTACATTAAACAATTCCCACACAGTAATGGCAAGAAAATAGACACAAGGCCATTTGCCTATCAAAATAGATTTTCTACCACCGCTGCCTTTGGATAAGACTGCTGAAGACCCTGTATCTGTGGATTATAGCATATAATGCGGGGATTGTTAGTCGAAAGGAATAATCTCATAGAGGTAGCAGGTCATAAAAATGAAACGTTTAATTGATCTTTTAACGCAGCACAAAATGGTAGCTGTTTTTCATAAAAATAATAAAAGAGTCACATCTAACTAGGTGGGGCTTTTTATTTTGCATTTAATAATGAGGGGAAGAACGTGTTGAAGGATAACACATCTCGAAAGAACGGCGTTGAAGGAATATTGAAGCATAAATGGATGTGATAAAGAGAACGTTGCCTTCAACAAGCTTTACCAAGTTTATTTGGAAAGAGGTGGTAGTATGCAATTAACCGATGGCTCCTGGATTTTTGAAACCGAAGAGATAGAAGCGGCTGTCATGAACTTAGAACGAGAGGGATACGAGCGAGAAATGTTGAACGCCTTTGCTCGATATGCTTACTTACGTTATAAACAAGTTAGGGATACTGTAAATCCACGGAAGTGCAAATACATGTTTATTGATAAAGTAAGAGAACAATTAAAGTCCCCAGCAAAATTACGTAGAGTTAGTAGTTTATTGAATATGACCGAAGAGGAAGTACAATACATTGTGGCATTTGTAAAAAAGCATTTGAAATATGTAAAATAAACAACCCTGTTTCAGTGAACTGGAAAATAAAATAGGTTTATTGAAACTTTGTAAATTATATAAACTTTTTGCCAATCCAATGAGCTGTTAACACTATAGGAAAAAAGAGCACACCAAAAGGTAAGGATATCAAAATCATTTTCCACGTAACAATTTGCTCCATCCATAATGATCTATATAAAACAATGCTGTATGGAATAATTATAATAACCGATGTAATAGTTCCAGGAGCAATAGAGCGGAATATAATTGTCTGCCCAATATGCGTAAACGCATGAATAAAAAATACTAATGAAACGGCTATAAAAAAGTATAAACTCCAACTAGTACCATTATAGAGATAGTAAATAGCTGAAACAGTAGCTGCACTGACAAATAAAAAAATAACAATAACTGCTGCTGCAAATTGAGCTGTCGTCATAGAAAACTGCTTCACAATTCGGTCAGCTATTTTGGGAGGCAACCGTTTATAAATCTTATTTCGATTCGTATGTAACCATTTTTCTACTAATATAATCTCTTCAAAATCGTGGATAATGAAAAGAATAGGAAATAACCAGATTAATGTTTGAACATTTAACCAGAATGCCATATTGACCTCACTTGCTTTCGTTTATATTTGGTCATGTATAAAGATTGTAGATTGGAATGGAAAAATGATTAAAGGGTCACTGGACCAGAGTGACCCTAACCAACAAATCAGGAGGTGCAAAGCTAAATTTGCTTTACACTACTATTACTATGATGAAATAGTTATGATAACTAGCTATTAGCCTGCAAACTAGATAAAAAATAAATACTTTATTATTTATAAAGTTACGTTATTATTTATAAAGTTACGTGTGTTTCTATGATTATAATTATTATACCAATTATGGATTATTTAGTTAATTACTTTTTGAATAATCGTGAGTGATAGTTAACTTTTAGTAAAATACTGCTCTTTCGACAAATACGAAATGTTGATTAAGAAAAATATTCCTATTTTATGCAAGAAATTCAAAGTGCATTGTAATGCATAGGGAAATAGTATAGTGAGTATGCGCAAGGATAAGTCTATCTACATGTGACATTGTCGATCTTTTTAATCAAATTTGTTGTTTTCAATTGTCAGAAATTATCAATATATCTTATAATAATAAAAAATATAATATAAGAGGTGAACTTATGGGGAAACCAGTAGATTACAATCTATTTCCAGCCTATCAAAACACACTTGAAGACAGACTAACCGAACGAAAAGAAGAATATATAGAAGAGTTAGAAAAAGCAAAACTTGGCGGGTATCTATTAGATTTTGAAAAATTATTAGAAGAAGTACCGCAATAAAAAAAGCACCTCACAGGGGGTGCTTTTTAGTTGAAACAAATCGTAAAAACCTGTATACCTCGTTACATACCAATCGAAAAAATTTAATCTTATTCGCCATTACATATCAAATAAAATAAAATTTTAGCAAATTGCTACAAAGTTTGTATAAGAATTAATAATTCAGTAAATATATTTATTTTGAATTATCTTCAAAATAATAGTTAAATAACCCTGATTTTTAATTTGGATATTGAAATGCTAACCGTAATTGTTAAAATAAATTTTAACTAGATCTAGCGAGACATAGGAGAATAAGTGTCCAAATCTTAATGAGGTGGGTAGTATTAGATACCCATTAATAAAAATACTATGATAATGTTCGGTTGTAAATAATTTTAATACTTTGAAAACTGATAAACAGATTAAAATTTAATGTTTATAGGAGGATTAGTATGAAAAAATTTATTTGTTGCTTAGTAGTAATTTTGGTATTTTCTACTGTTGCATCTCCAACATTATTGACAATTGCAAGTTACGAAAATAATTTAACGCTAGCTTCAGAATATAATAGCTTTACGTTGCTTTATGATAATGGTAATCATTCAGCTTTTCAATTAAAAGATGAAGCAGGAAATATTTTTGAGTACGTTGAAGATGTAATCAGTAAACCTGATGGAACGGATGAAATTACCCAAAAAATATTTAATATTTCACCTAATAACGAGAAAGAATTAATAGATGAGAAAGTTATTAGGATAATGGAAACAACAGAAGAAATAATGATTAAAGAACTTACTAATCCGAATAGTGTGGAAGTGAAAATAAACAAAAATAATCCTCAATATAATACTAATAGTACTTTCCAACAACAATCTTATAATAATATTAATCCTAAATTAAAAACATTGACTGCCTCAAAGGGGGCATCTGGCGGTTCTTATATTGCGGCTATTCGTTGGGAGGAATCACCTAATAATAATAATGCCTATGCTATTTTTGGTACGATGTCTAAAACGACAACGAAGCAACAATGGCAGTATAGAGATTTTAAAGCAGCAGCTAATAATATAGTTGATCAAGAAAGAAGTCTTCTATTAGGCGGCTTAGGTGGCGTTGCAACAGCAGTCTGGGATGCTGTTAAGGGTGGTAATCTATTATCATGGGAATTAATTAAAAAGATATTTAAAAGCCTAGGAAAAAGTATACCTGTTTTTGGAACAATTCTTATTGTATTTACTTATGTTAATTTATGCCTTAAAGCAAAGGAAAAATATAATGCTATACCATAATTAAAAATAAAACTAAGTAACCATATAAGGTGATTGTTTTGAATACTTTCCTTGAAATTCTATTGGGCGCTTTGATAGTATTCGTTTATATTAAATTAATATCGTTTATTTTTAAAAAATCGGTAATGTATATGAATAGAAAAAGTACGGACTTTCTTGCACAAAGACTTCCTGGCTGGCTAATGGTTATGATATCAAGCGGTTGTATATTTTATTACACACTACCATTTTATCCTTATTATATAATGCAAACGATAATGTATGTAGCAATGGGTGTTTGCATTGTATCATTATTCTTATTGTTGGTCGTTAAAAATATTAGCATATCTATATATAACAAAATCCTAATAAAAATTAAAAAGGAGTATGATAGCAAATAAAGCATAGTCAAAAGAAGTTTTTGAAGTTTAATGATATATAACCATTTAGTTTCTATGGAAGAATTAGAAAACAAAAAAACTTGCTAGATTTTTGAAATTAGCGGAAGAAGTACCCAATAAATTAGGAGGCATCTCACTTTAAAGTGAGGTGCTTTTCAATATAGTCTAGAACAGTTTAATAATTATCAAATAAAAATATCATGGCATACCATAATAATGAAGATGTAAAAATTATAGAAGGAGGATTTCTTATGAATTCTCTTTTTAATATTTTATTGAGTGCTTTAATTGGCTTCGTTTATTTGAAAATAATGTCTCTTGTTTTCAAAAAATCGGTAATGTATATGAAAGAAAAAAGCAGGGACTTCCTTGTGCAAATATTGCCAGGGTGGCTTTTGATCATGTTATCAAGTGGTTGGATATATTGGTATGCACCTCCGTATTTGACATATTATTATATTATGCAAACTATAATGTATACCGCCATGGTTGTTTGTATTATGGCGTTGTTCTTATTATTGGTGGTGAAGCCGATCAGTATCAATAAATACAACAGAATAGTTGTATTTATTAAAAAGGATTTTAATCGTAATGAAAGCTAAGTTAACAGGTTCTAAACATATAGATGTGCAGCCATTAAGTGTATTAATACTAAATGGCTGCTTTTTAAATTAGAGTACTACGCAGAATAAGTAATGTAAATAATGTGCTATTGTTATAGAATGGTAAAAATACGATTTTGAAAGTAGAGGGAAAAGCATGTTTCCAATATTACATACCGAGCGTTTAGTGCTAAGAGAACTGACAGAAAATGATGCGCAAGCAATATTAAGTTGTTTTTCAAATCCAGACGTTTTACGTC
Source organism: Lysinibacillus sp. C5.1 (assembly GCF_016350185.1). Lineage (NCBI taxonomy): Bacteria > Bacillati > Bacillota > Bacilli > Caryophanales > Bacillaceae > Lysinibacillus > Lysinibacillus sp. C5.1. The sequence goes on along the minus strand of NZ_CP066226.1, from coordinate 2,637,657 downwards.
ATTATGGGCAGAAGCCGTTAACGAGCTTAGAGCAAGTGAAACAGATTATCCAAAATTTTTCTACTAATTTCAAAGAAAAACGTGGCATTAAATGGGGAATATCCGTGCAAGGACAAGAAGAAATTATCGGTACAATTGGTTTTCAAGATTGGTCTGTTGAGCATAAAAAAGCGGATATCAGTTATGCACTTTTCCCTAATAGTTGGGGGCAAGGCTATGCAAAGGAAGCTGTAGGTAAAGTTATTTCCTATGGTATTCAAGAGATGAATTTGGTGCGCATAGGAGCCATTGTTTTTACGGAAAATGAAGCTTCGAATAAGCTATTGGAAGCATTGGGTTTTGAAAAAGAAGGGGTTTTAAGAAACTTTATGCATCAAAATAATATGCCTTATGACACTAATGTTTATTCTTTCATTAAGTAAAGAAGTAAAGAACAATATTGAATATCATCGAAATAAATAGCGAAATATAGTGGAAACTTTATTTACTAAATAATTTGAAAACATGGAATAGTAACAAGTATAAACCCCGAAAGATGTTTTGAACAAATGTCATCGTCTAAAATGTGCAGTGCTGTTTTTGTGCGAACTGTAGATTTATTGAAAATAAAATACTTATAGTGTTGCTCACCTACTATTTATGGTAAGCTCCTCCATACAAAAGAGTAATTGCGCAAGTATGGGAGTTATTGTTTCCTAACAGTTTTAATCCTGTAGTGAGCTAAGATTTAACTTTTAAACCTAGTAATGATGCAAACCCAACAGCTTGTTCAGAAGATACTTCGCAACCTTTTATACTTTCCAAAGTAACATTCAACCTTTCATATCGACATGAGCTAATATCAATACCTTTTAAAGATGTTTGAGAAAAATCCACATCGTTAATATCACACTCATTAAAAATGACTTTATTAAATTTGCATTCAAAATAGTTGGCGCTTTGTAGCGATGAATGATTAAAAATGACCTGTTTTAAACGAGTCTCTGTAAAATCACATAGATTTGCAATGCAATTGTCAAACGAAACATTTCCTACATGAGCTTCTGCTAAATTCAATCCTAATACTTTACAATTGTCGAATGTAACTCTGTGAATTAAGCCTTCCCTAAAGCTGGCATTTGATAAATCACAGTTTTCAAAAATTACATCAGTCAAATCAATTTTTCTAAAAGATACATCTATGAATCTAACATTTTTAAAGAGTACTTTTGATAAAATAAGTCTATCAATAGCTATATTGTCAATGACCGTATTGGCGATAACACAATTGGATAAGTACGGATCTTCTTCATAAAAAATATCTTGAATATTTACTTTTTCTAATGCTAAAGGCAATTTAGGTGATTCAATTTTAAATACTTTTGCCACTTTATCACACCTCTCAATGTAATGATGTATATAGAATAATAAAAAATTCATGCTTTTATAAGACTTTATTTTTTCTTCATAGTATGGACATAGCAGTTTGTGTTACAAAGGACCGATTTGGGGGAATTAACATTGGAAGATTCGGTATTAAAATTTTATGATGAACTTGCAGAAGATTATCATCTAATATTTGTTGATTGGCATTTAGCCATTGCTCGGCAAAGTGAAATTCTATATAAAATTATCCAATCGAAGTTAAACTTATCTTCGACGCGGCAGGTTTCTTTATTAGATTGTTCGTGTGGCATTGGTACACAAGCAATTGGTTTGGCGAATTATGGATTTCATGTAACCGCTACTGACATTAGTGCTGTATCTGTAAAGAGAGCTAAAAAAGAAGCAGCCCGTTATGGAGTGAAAATAAACTTTGGAGTAGCAGATTTTCGGGAGCTCAATACAAATGTATCAGGCTTATTTGATATTGTGCTATCGGCGGATAATGCAATACCGCATTTACTAACAGATAAAGATTTGCACAAAGCTTGTCAAAATATGTATGAAAAGCTTCATCATAACGGTTTACTTTTAGTTACGATAAGAGATTACGATGCGATGGTTATAGAGAAAATAATTACAACACATCCAAATGTTTTGGACGAAGGAAAGAGAATGACTTTTCAGGTCTATGATTGGGCAGAAGATGGAAAAACGTATACAGTAAAACAATTTATTATGAGAGAAATTAACGGTGAATGGAAAACAAAACATAATAGTACGCAATACAGGGCACTGTTACGGGAAGAAATTAACAAAGTACTACGTATGATTGGTTTCGTCAATATTGAATGGCATTTCCCTGAAAATACAGGTTATTATCAACCGATTTTGACTGCTAGTAAAGTGTAAAATGCAGTTCCCAATGCAAGCACACTAACATAAATTTTTATACTAAATATGAAACTTTTTGAATTTTCAAACGTATATTTTTGAAATAATGGTTTTGTGGAGGTAAAAATGTATAAATTTAGTGTAGTGTTTGTTGTGTTTATCTGCTTATTAACGGCTTGTACACAAGATGAAGTTGTACCGAAAGAACAAGAAATTGAGGATGAACAGATTGTAGTGACACCTGATGGGAAAGTAACCTTTGAGATTATTAATAACATTAAGGTTCCACAAGAAAAAGTGGAAGAAATTAAAGATGAACTTCTAACAGCCTATGAAGTAATACAAAATTCGATTCAAACTGCTTATGTTCCTTCCGATAAAATCAACGTTTATCTCAATGAGGGAGACCTTGCTTCATTGGGCTTGGCATCTAGAATCGAGCTATATGGCGTGAAGGAAGACAGATACCCACTAATACATGAATTAACACATTCCTTACTGGGCTATGGGAAAGATTTTGATACAAGCAGTGGGTATTTTACACAAGAGGGTTTTGCTAGTTATTTGGAAGAAAAGTACGGGGAAAATAAAACATATCCCCATAAACTTGTAAAATATTTTATGGATGCAAACAAATTAATCCCTATTAGTAATTTGATAGATTCTAATCTGGATGAATCCTATTTTCGCCCTGTCCTAATAACTGAAAAAGATGTTACCCTTCGATTGATGAGCTATACACATGCTTCTTCTTTTGTAACATATTTAGTAGAGACTTACGGGTTAGAAAAGTTTGAACAGATTTACAATGAAAAGGATTTGTCAAAAAAAGTAGCGGAAGTATACGGAAAAAATATGAGTGAATTAGAAAATGAATGGATTGTTTTTCTTAATAAGGATTCAAATAATTTAACATATGAAGAGAAAATGGACATGGGGTATTTTTTTGCTATCTCTTCAGTTATCGATACGATTGATTCGAAATTTTTTTCAAAGGAATAAAATGATGCGTGTAACAGATGATTGTTCTTTATTTGTTCGTAGATAAAATTTCAAAGCGTATGTTATTTCCGCTGTCGTCTTAATCAATAATTTGCATTTTATTTTACAATTGTTTATTCTATCATAATACTTAATTTTGGAAATAAGGTGATGGACATGAACAGTTTAGACAGGGCAAATAGAAAAAAAGGAAGAGCATTAAAAATTTTAGATGAATTACAATTAATGCAAAGATGGAGTACGATAGGAACTTGTTTTGTAGTGGGTGCAACCGCTTATGATTTAATCGTATCGCCTGATATTGATATGGAGACATTTAGTGATGAATTAATTCCAGAAAAAGTAATGATGGCGTTGGCACCATTAGTAGACAATCAAAATGTAGTGGAACTAAAATATAAAAATTATATGGATTCTGATTATCAAGGCTATTATTTTAAAATCATTTATTTAGCTAATCAAGAAGAGTGGAATATCGATATGTGGCTTTTTTCAAATGGACGTCAAGGAGCACTCTCTAAAGATTTGGTGCCTTTTATGAAAAAAGCGTTAACAGAAACTTCGAGAAAAGCTATTCTTGATATTAAAGAAGCTTTACTAGAAACTAATTTAAGTTATTCATCAATATTTATTTATCAGGCTGTAATAGAATTTGGGATTCGAAATGTGAATGAATTTTTAGAATGGACGAAAAACCATGCTACGAATTTACTTATTGACTGGACACCTAATAGCCATTAGGTGTTAGAAAATGGGGCACTTCTCTAGTTTTCAAGACTTGATTTCGACATATTTTGGCAGAGTTTCTTCGTTTTAGACTATCTTTTTATAGTAACATGAAGGAAAAAGATGAGGAGATTGGAAATGCCTGATTTAGTGCTTGCCCTGTTTTTATTGAACCTTTCTTTATTTCTTGTGCATGAAATGGATGCGATTAGGCGCTCGGAGTGGCGGCTGTTTGTTGTACTAAAGGATATGGAAGATGAGAAAGCTTACAAAGTATTCACATTGATTCATATAGTTCTTTACATAATTATATTTTTGTTATTATTTAGTCAGTATCAAACGATTCTTTTTTGGATTTTAGATATATTTTTTATTGTTCATTCCATATTGCATTTGTTTTTTGAACGACATCCTCGAAATAATTTTAAACATGCATTTTCAAGAGCGATTATACATTCGTTAGGCATTCTTTCCGTAGTACATTTATTATTTTTAATTTAGCTTTAAAGCAAAGAGGCTGGGACAAAACCCTCCTCTAAAAACTAATAAGCCGTTGAAATTTTACTCATCGTAAAATTTCAACGGCTTTGATTATTTTTACATAAAAATAAGAACCACTTCTGATAAGATAAAAGTACACCACATACCAAATCTCTGAAAGAAGGGTTCTTATGTTCAAAAATTATAACATGAATCAATTAGTTTTGCCTTTAGATTTAGAAATGAAATTACAAAAGAATGACATTGCCTTCCATGTCCATCATTTAGTCGAAAGTATCCCGCCCGAAGCGTTTGAACCATTTCTTCGAAATGAGGGCTGTCCTGCCTATCATCCACGCATGATGCTTAAAATTATCTTATGTGCCTACACGCAATCCGTCTTCTCAGGGCGCCGAATGGAGGCGCTTTTAAAAGATAGTCTTCGGATGATGTGGCTAGCACAAGGGTATGAACCAACCTATCGCACAATCAACCGATTCCGTGTCCACTCAGAAGTCAAAGAGTTGATTCGACAATGCTTCGTTCAATTCCGCTGCCAGCTGGTACAGGAAGAATTGTACAGGAAGAATTAATTAATCAGGAAGCGATTTTTATTGATGGAACAAAAATTGAAGCGAATGCAAATAAATTTACATTCGTGTGGAAAAAGTCGATTGAGAAATATCATAACGGACTCATTGAAAAGTCCAACCAGCTATACAATGAGCTACTTGAAAAAGAAATCATACCCGAAATGGAACGGGAAAATGAACAGGAATTAGCATTGGAAGACCTTGACCAAATGGTCAAAAAAGTAGATGAAGTGATTTCTGAATACGATCGAAAAATTGGGGACTCATCGGATGTGGCAGAGCGAAAGGCTTTAAGAAAGGAACGAAAATTCCCAAAGCAAACGCGCAAACAATTAATCGACTATATGGAACGCAAACTAAAATATCAAAGAGACTTCGAAATCTTTGACGGACGAAATAGTTACTCGAAAACAGACCCGGATGCGACATTTATGCGTATGAAAGATGACTATATGAAAAATGGTCAATTGAAGGCAGGTTATAACATACAAGTAGCAACAGAGGGTCAGTATGCGCTTGCCTACAGCATTTTTTCGAATCCAACGGATACACGTACATTAATCCCATTTTTGGATGAAATCGAACAACATTATTTGAAGTTACCAAAACATATCGTAGCAGATGCTGGATATGGAAGCGAACAAAATTATGATGATATCCTTGTGAACCGTAAGCGAGAAGCCTTAATCACATACAACATGTATGTAAAAGAACAGAGGAAACCGTATAAGCAAAACGAATTCAATACAGGGAACTGGGCTTATGATGAAGAAAATGATCGATATACTTGCCCAAACCAACAACAGCTTGAATTTAAATATCGTACCACGAAAACGGATAAGTATGAGTACACGCGTGAGTTTAAGGTATACGAATGTGAAGACTGTTCCGGCTGCCCCCTCCGTTCATTCTGTACAAAAGCAAAAGAAGGAACGAATCGAAAGTTAACAGTGAATGAGAAGTGGGAACAACAAAAAGAACATGTGAGAACAAAGCTTTCAGAAGAAAAAACGAGTACCATTTATCGTCAACGCAAAATTGACGTGGAACCCGTTTTTGGATTCTTGAAGGCTAATTTGCGTTTCACTCGATTTTCTGTACGAGGAAAATCGAAGGTTGATAACGAGATGGGTCTCGCATTAATGGCTGTGAATTTAAGAAAATTCACAGCCATTAGCTAAAAGCTATATGGAGACAACATAAAAAAACAGAGAAATCCGAATTTGAATAAATTCAAATTCGGATTTCTCACTAATCAAAGCTAGTTATGTCCCAGCCTCGTTTTTTTATTGAAGAAAAATAGGCCATAATTTGGAACAATACACCTAGATAATATAGTAAAATGAGGGATGAATAGATATTTGAATTATTTGAAAATTAAAGAAAGGGTGGGGGATAAGGTGGTATTGCTTAAATACGATATAGAAGAGAAAGATATTAGGATGCTAAAAGAAGTTTATCAATCTGTTGGATGGCATAAACATAACGAACTTATCATCGAGAAGGTTTTTAATGCAAGTACTCATGTTGTAGTTGCATTGGTGGATGGCAAAATTGTAGGTTTTGTTAGAGCGCTTTCAGATGGGGTATTTAATGCAGCTATTTATGATGTAGTTGTCCATAAAAAGTTTCAAGGCCAAGGAATTGCAAGGTTGCTTTTGGAAGATATGAAGCAGCAGTTAGAAAATGTTTCATGCATTCAGTTAATTGCAACAACTGGTAATGTTCCTTTTTATGAAAAAATGGGATTTAAAAAATTGAAGACAGGTATGGGGATTTATAAAAATCAGCAACTAGCCCAAGAATATTTAGAGTAAATTTAGTAATGGATCGATCAATAATCATTAAAAAACCAGAATAGATGCTACAATATGTAGATTAATTCTGGTTTTTTTAAATAATCCAATTTATTTTATATACAAATTGTTCCTGTTTTTATACCAGTCGGTCCATTAAATCCAGGAATTGTATCAACTACTATATTTGTTGCGATATTAATAACAGACACCGTATTATCTAGTTGATTTGTGACATATGCAAACGTTCCATTCGGTAGGATGGTTACTTGGTCAGGGGAGATGCCTACAGGAATTGTTGCAATGACTAAATTTGTAGACGTATCTATAACAGATACTGTATTACTACCTTTATTTACAATGTAAACAAATGATCCATCGGGTGTAATAGCTGTTCCAACAGGTCCATTACCAACAGGAATTGTAGCAATTACTGTATTCATATTTGCATTAATAACGGATACTGTATTGCTCGCTTCATTTGTGACATAAGCAAATTGTCCATTCGGTGTAAAAACGATGGATCTTGGGCGAGCTCCTACAGGGATTGTTGCTACAACTATATTCGTTAGCGTATCAATAACTGATATTGCATTTGAATTTTCATCTGCAACATAGGCAAATGCACCATTGGGTGTAAAAGCTATTCCCTGTGGTGCAAGACCTACCGGAATAGTTGCAGTTACCGTATTTAAAGTTGTATTTATGACAGACACCGTATTAGAGCCTTGGTTGAACATAAGCCAATGTTCCATTTGGTGAAATGGCAACACCTAGAGGATTGATTCCAACTGGGATGGTGGCCACTGCCATATTCGTTGCCGTACTAAATACTGTTACATTATTCGAAAAGTATGCAGGCACATAACCGAATGCGCCATCTGGGGTGATTGCTACTTCTAAAGGAGCGGTTCCCACCGGAATGGAAGCGACGATAGTATTTGTAGATGTATTAATTACTGAAACTCTATTGTCGGGCGTTTCTATTTGACCAGCATCCGTAACATACACTAGATAGTTGCAATTTGGTGGGGAAGGAAATGGCGGTTTACATTTACAATTACAACAAAAACAGCAACAATGACAACAACAATTAGGATTTGATTTAATCTTAAACTTTATAAAATAATTTGGTTGTTTTTCCACGTTAGTCCTCCTTTCTTTCATATATTGCTACTATATGTACACGTAACCATCTTCCTTGTATGTTTTCCTACATCTGAAAAGACACGCTTTCATATTAAGTACTTTTATTCAAATAATGTTTTAAATTTTGTGAACAGTTTTAATGTTTCTTTACGCAAATAAAATTTAACTCTTAAATGAATCATATTTTTTCAGACGTTAGCATAGTGAAATAAAGGGGGATAAATATGGGAAATGTGAATATTTATGAAATCATTGGCTTTTCAATTGATCCTATTTATGAGGCATTAACAAAACTTATGGTTGATGAAGAAATCGTCATTGGCAAATATACCATTCGTAAAACACCAAAATTTTATGAAATTGAAAATATAAATTTGCATGAATGTTTTAAAGAAAAAGAGCATTGTTATTAATTTTTATGTAACTTGCTCAAAATTAAATAATTACGTTACGACAGCCATTATGGATGTATGTTGATTTACTGGAAAAAAACAAATATTGTATGATTTTATTCATATTATCAAAGAGTGAAGGGGGAGTATTATTGAATATCGAGCTCATAAACAGCAAAATTTCAGAACGCTTATTGAGTGGTACATTTGAAGTAAGTTTGTTTTTAATTGAAAAGATTAAGACGCATGATATGTTAGATTATTTTTCATTTCAACCATCAATAAGCCATTCTTTACAAAAAGAGATAATCAATATTATCCAGCCAACTATTGATAAGCTTGTTGGAAAAGAGCAACTAGAATTTAATGAAAATGGTCGACCGAATGGCGTAGTGGAGTATTGTAAGTCATCCTATATAGGAATAACTTATGATCATTTATTCAAAAGTTTACAGGAACCGGGTGAATCATTGAATGAAGATGTGCAAAAAGATTTATACTGTATAAAAATTGAAATAGAAGCAGGGAAGTATGCTTATTTCCTAAATCGCATTCCGCAATTTAAGAAGTTTTCTAAAGGGCTTTGGGGAATCATTGCGGATACTACTTTTAGAAAAGTCTCAGATTCATTTATTGGCATTGAACCAGGGTTCGATTTACTTATTTATGACAACGAAATACTAGTGGTAAATAATGTTTCAGTGCAACGAATTTTCGATTTGAAAACAAAATATGTGCACAATACGAATTCGGTCTTATGTGCTTTTGAAGAAACGAATAAATTAGAAGGCTTTGAACAATTTAAAAATGATAGCATTGAAGATGGTAATATAGTTAAAAGAGTTTCGCGATTAATGACAAAGCCTGAGAGAATGACAAGGTTCGTTGAAAATTTTGATAAAATAGAAGAAATTATTAAAGAATTTGACTTAAATATAGAATTAAACGAAGAAAAGTCAAAAATAAAATATACAGATAAAAAACAATTAAATGATATCGTCAAGTTACTGAATGATGCTTATTATAAAACTGTTCTTACAGGTGAAAGAGGCAGAGATGATTTAAGGTAATTTATTAAGAAAGGGTGGAGGAAAAATGACAAATCTTTTTAAATTGTTTCTGTTTATATCGTCATACTCTCCATTATATGTCATTGTTGCTCTTTCCATATTCCCTTATGAAAATATTGATTGGCAGTCATTTATTGAAGATCAAGTAACGTTTACCGTTACTATTATCTTGGTCGTATTATTTTCCCTTTCCTTTTTACCGATTTGGTATATTAGGAAATGTGAATTAAACAGCACGATTGTTAGTGAGCGCGTAGCAAGAAAAAATGAAGAGATTTTAAGTTACTTAGTGACATATATCGTTCCTTTACTAGCCATCAATGTTAAAGAAGTAAGTACTTTGATTACAAATGGGATTTTGTTTATGATAATTGGCTATTTATATATTAAGTCTAATATAATCCATGTGAATATAACGTTCTTATTATTTGGATGGAACATTTATGAGGATGAGCTTGGCCGCGTAATTATCTCAAAAGACAATCCAGATTATTTTATCAGAATGAACATTGCTAACAACCCTATCCGTGTTAGAAAACTGGCTAGTAATATTTATTTGCATAGGTCTTAGAGAAAGTAGCAATCCATTGTGAAAAGTCACTATTTGATAATGGGCAGGACTTAAAAACAGCCAAATTACTTAGTAGGCAATGATACTCCTTATATGACAAACAAAAAAGCCTATACCAAAAAATGATATAGGCCAAATTCAAAAATTAATCTGTTTTTAGGAGAGAATAAATATTAATATCTATAAAATTCCCTTTTGAATTTTCGTATTGTCTTAACTTTCCTTCGAATGTAAAATGAAGCTTTTGTAACACTTTTATAGAATTTACATTTGCAGGTTCTACCTTTGCTTCAATCCTATTGATTTTTAAAGTTTCGAAAGCATATTCAATAAGTGCCTTTATACCTTCAAGAGCATACCCCATGCCCCAATAGGCTTTCGCGATATCATAACCAATTTCTACTTTTGCATTATCTAAGTCTATTGAATTGAATCCACATGTTCCTATTATTTCGTTGGAGTTCCTTTCAATCATGCTAAACCGTATCGCTTCACCAGCATGAGCTAATTCTTCTAGAAGTTCAATCATCTCTGTTGCTTGCGTTTCATGCGTAAAGGTAGTGATATTCATGTATTTCGTTACATCTGGATCAGACCAAAGTTTAAACAAGCGAGGTGAGTCTGATACAGCCATTCTTCTTAAATGTAATCTTTGAGTGTGTAGTTCTTTTATCAATGCTTATACCTCCAATATTTTTAATCAGTTAGATAAAAAATATTGCCATCTGCGCATAGTTCAGTCCCTTCAAGGTTTTTATTCTAGTCTATGTTATTTCTCTTTCACTTTTGTTTTCTAAGTAGTATTGCTGCCATAAATAAAAAAACAGCTATCCATAAGGAAAAAAGAAAGTTTTCAAGCAAAGCCCAATGATTATTTTTGAAATAATACCAAATTCATGATAGTAAAAAAACGGTCATAATGAAAGTGATATATAAGTGCTTTCCGAATTTTGTCAATTGAAACACCATTGTGCATCAGTGTAACTTTAAAATTACAGGCTTTACAACCTTAAAAGAGGCTATGTAAACTTTTGTGGCTTTGTAACCTTGATGGAAGCTAGTTTACCTCAATCTTTACAAAAGTTAAAAATGTATGGCGAACCAACAGAAAATACAGATCCAATAGCTCTAACATTACCTTGGCTTGTTTCACTACCAACTTGACCGCTTACAAAGGAATCACCACCACAAGCTTTACAAATCTATTTACTATTCTCCATAAATGCACCTCTTTATGTAATATATGTTAACTATACTATAAAGTTGATGATAGCGTCTAATCTCTTCAGCGCATCATAGATACTAATTCGTTTCTTGTCGTTCCCACTCGCTTCGTAAAATCCCCATTTTTATAGCATCATAGTATTTTCCATCAACAATTCGTGCATCTCTAATTCTTGCCTCTAATTGCATCCCTAATTTCTCGGCTACTCGTATCATTCTTTCATTACCAGACCAAGTAGACATCCCTAATCGATGAAGGGGTGTATTTTCAAAAAGATAGTCAATCCATAAGCGATAAGCTTCTGAACCATAACCACCATTCCAATAAGCTGTATCATATGTGACAATCCCTGTTTCAAGCCAGTTAGTATTTTTATCTACCCAATAAGCACCGACAACACCAATAAACTGTTCGTCTACTGCTATGATTAATGAACTTGGAACATCTTCAAATAATTGTTCATCTTTTGTCCATTCCTTTAAAAACGCAGCTTTAGACTTATGTTTTTCTGGAATATATGGACCGTTCCATTTCTTTGCTTCTTGTTTCTCATCAACATACTTCCAAAAATAGATATTTTCAATATCGGAAGGAGTAGCTGTTCGTAATGTAACTTTATTTCCTTTTATATGTATCATTGTATTCTCCCCTTGTTTATAACAAAACTACTATACTATAATATCATAATCAAATATTTTCTTATTTTATAGTATGTCGAAAGCATAGAGCGTACTAAAGGATTTAAAGTCAGCAGTATTCCTTCCAGTTCTTACTGGAAGGGAGGATAAGTTGCCTTACAAAGGAAAGTTATTATAGGAAGGAGCATTATCTATGAATTTTGAAGAAGATATCCATCTACATGTTGGATTTTATGATACTAATGGTGAATTTGAAGGTATTTTTTTAAAACAAAAAAGTGGCGGGACATGGTGCTTATTTTTCCATAATGAATCTTATAATGTATCCCTAAAAAAAACGTATGCTTTATTTGATCAATATTTTGGGTATATGGTGAGAGAATACAATATTTGTGATTTAACTTTTGAGCATGCGAATGAATTATTCAAAGAATTTTTATTAGAAGAGGAATTAATCGTTATAAGGGAGGGGGACAATACCTTTCATCTGAATGAAGTAAAAGTCCAAGATCATTAGGTTTCAGCTAATCACTGCCCAAAAACCTCTACAGAACCCGAGTTTGGCGACAAATTGAGAGTAATCTCATCCTCTATAAAAGTTATACTGAAAACTTTTATAGTATTTATTTTAGTTTTAAGCTGATAAGTAATGCCAAACACTATGTTAAAAATTAAACAGAATTTAAAGGATTCAAGAAAGCTCAATATCAATTTGTTTCTAGTGTTAAAAAATTCACATTACCAATAACAGACATAATAAGCCAATATCATTGGCCCATTAAAACATTGAGCTAAATCCAGCTCGCAATTCCCCCATATACTAATCAAAACAAGAGGACAGCGCGCCTGACATAGCTACACCCGCTGTACCTACAAATAGCTCCTCCGCCAGCACCTAACCCTAAGCTAGTTATTGCACCAAGAACTCCTAATGTATATGTCCATAGTTGAACGAGCCAGCCAGTCTAGTCGTTTGAGCCGATTGTTCCCTGCTATGTAATTTTATAATCAGTCCACTAGTAACGGATTTATAAATTAAATACGCTATTATCATGACTATCTATTGCATGCGTTGACAATGTCTCTATATAATCACCTTTTGTAACAATTATATTTCCAACATCAGCATTTTCAATTTTCACCTCTTCGTTTAACAAATCTAAACGCATTGTACTTTCCTAAATTGTTATTGCAACATCATTATTCTTCTCTGCTACATATATAGTTGATGCACTTAAAGCCATATTTCCAGTGAAAAACCAGTCAATATAAAAATTCCCTCATGATTGAAAACCCACGCATAATCTAGACTTAATGAAGTATTTATAATGCTTTAGTAGTCGAGTTACATGATAGATAGACTGAAACCTACTGTCTATTTTCGTATAAGGGAAGAGAAGGAGGCAAAGCCCTAATCTAGTTTTAATAACGTTTATCTAAAAATAACTAGTAAATTAACTCCAAATTATGTATATTTATTACGAGGAGGAATTAATTATGAAAAAGATATTAGTATTACCATTATTATTGTTATTTGGAATTATTTTTGCGGGATGTAGTGCGGATTCAGAAAAGGAGAGTGGAGACAAAAAGGAGGTTGCTGCAGATACAACTGAAAAGACTTCTGTGAGCAAACCACTTAAGGTCGATAAAGAGCTATTAAATGTTGAGGTAACGTTACCGGCTGATTTTTTTGAAGGTGAAGATATAGATACAGTGATTGCTGATGCCAAAGACGAAGGTATTCAAGAAGTAATTAAGAACGATGATGGTTCTTTAACGTTTAGAATGTCTGAATCACAGCACAAAGAAATCTTGAACGATATGGAAGAAGAGATTATCGTGTTCATAGAAGAGATTAAAACAGATGAAGAGATTACTTCTATTAAGGATATAAGTTACAATAATACATATTCTGAGTTAACACTTTTAGTTAACCCAGAAGAATTAGAAAACACCCTAGACGTCGACGCTACAGCTGAACTTGTTCTGATGGGTATGTTCTATCAACTGTTTAATGGAGTAGATCTAGAAAAAAATCAAGTAACCGTTACTTATAAAAATGAATCAAATGGTGAAGTAATTAATACAACAGTATATCCGTAAAACCAGATGATTTAAATGAGCAAAATTAATTTTAAAATTTCAAGGAGTAAAAGCACTTAAAAAAGTGCTTTTTATTTTGCACTAAAAGGAATTTGAGGCATATCATAGGTTTATAACGCACAACTATGATTTAAACAGACTTAGGAGTCCATCGGTGTTGCAATAGTTAATCCAAAAGAAAATAATTGTTGATACTGTGATAATTTCATCGGAAGCTAAACAAGTTAAAAAGATTTGCTAAAATGGTGTTTACAAATCTATTACTCTGTTACAAATGATGTCAATTTCTTTAAAAAAGCTGCTGCGTCGTTATGATACAGATAGAGATAAATGCTATTGCTTTTTATATTTTTTACTAGTCCATGCCCAATTTATGAAAGCAAAAATAAGGACGGTCCATAGAGAAAAGAAAAAGTTGCTAAGCAAGTTCCAATTACCGTATTTCAAATAATCACGAATCAATAAAATTAAAAACAGTGATAAAAAGTAGAAGAGATAGATATATTTCCTGATAAATGCCATATTGTTAACCTCATTATGTATTTTCTATAAATTGTAGCACAAAAAACGTCGACGTTTGCATCAACACAAAGCGGAATAGATAATCAAGCATTATTTAGAGAAAGTATAACAATGGTGAAATTTATGTTAAAGAATTTTGGGGGAAATCTATACATTGCGCTTATAAAAGGTAGTGCTTTTGTACAATATTGATTCACTTATTATAAATATGATGTAGATAGAAGCGGAAGTCTTTAGTTAAGATAGTCATTTTTAGTAGGAGGGGCTAACATGTGGTGGAAACTTAACAAAATAATTGAGGATGAAAAGCAAATTGTATACCGATATAGTCGTGAGAGCGACAAGTTGGATGGTGAAATTGCTTTTAATCGAAATACCAAAACATTTCATTGCATCAATTATGCCTATGGAGATACTCAAAGAGAAGTAGAATGGTTCTACTCACATCTATGGAGGTCAATAAGTAAAGAAGATGCTTCTGACAAGCACTTAATAGCGATTGGTTAAAAGCATTACTTATCTTAAGAATTATATAATGTTAAATTTAGAATTATCTCTATAGTATCTTATAGATAATTAAAGATGTAATTTAAAGAGGAGTGAAAGGATATGCTGAAAATTCTACCAATTGTTTTTGGAATCATTGTAATCGCGCTATCAACTTATGGACTTATCACACGTGATTATCAATTTAATTTCGTAACGATATTCTTCTTAAGTTTATCGATGTTAACTTTAGGCATTAATGCATATCAAAGTGAGAGAAAAGCTTACGCTTGGTTCTTAATAGGTGTATCTTTATTTTTAGTATATGTGTCAATTCAAAGTTTTATATATAGGTAAATAATTGGCTGCAAGGGATACAGAATAGAAAATTCACAAAAAGACATGCCTTATTGGTATGTCTTTTTTTGTTAAAATCTCCTTTGGTTCTTCGGTGTTCTATGAGCTTAGATATAATGATTGCTTCACTACAACTATGTAACAAAATCATTAAGTGAAAAGATTTACAGGATATTAATATCTAATTAAAAAGCATATGTTAGTTTGTTTAGGTGAAGGAAGTAATTACGTTTTATGAGAGGAGATAAAATCATGGATAAAAACATTGAAGTTTTAAGAACAGAGGGGGATATTAATTTAACAAAAACTCGTTCCGTCTGGCAAGAAAATCATTTAAGTAAAGAATCGTTTGAGTTTATAAACGATGACGCCAAGTATTATTTACATCAGTCTCTTTCTACTCCTTGTTTAAATATTATAGAAAAAAGCTATGGCATTTACATAGAGGATATAGATGGAAGGAAGTATATGGATTTTCATGGGAATAATGTTCATCAAATAGGATATGGGAATGAGTATGTGATTCGTGCCGTAAAAGAGCAGTTGGATACACTTCCATTCTCTCCAAGACGTTATACAAATAAAGTTGCAATCCAGTTAGCAAAAAAATTAGTTGCTATTGCACCAGAACCTTTAAATAAGGTACTTTTGGCTCCTGGAGGAACTTCAGCTGTTGGTATGGCTTTAAAGCTTGTTCGAAAGGCAACTGGTAAATTTAAAACGATATCGATGTGGGATTCGTTCCACGGCGCCTCTTTAGACGCAATTTCAGTTGGAGGAGAAGCGCTTTTCCGTAACGGTATGGGCCCATTAATGCCAGGAAGTCTACATATAGCGCCTTACAATTCATATCGCGGTTTGTTTGAGGATGACAATGGTAGGTTTAAATCCCTTGATTATCTAGAGTATATACTAGAAAGAGAAAATGAAATCGGTGCCATTATTTTAGAGCCTGTTCGTTGTACAGACGTGCATATCCCACCAAAAGAGTACTATCAACGTTTACGCAATATTTGTGATAGCAATAATATATTAATGATTTTTGATGAAATTCCAACTGCTTTAGGACGAACAGGAAAAATGTTCACTTTTGAAAACTTTGGAGTTATTCCAGATATTGTTTTATTGGGAAAAGGATTGGGTGGAGGCGTGTTTCCAATGGCGGCGATGCTCGTAAAAGGAGAACTTGATGTTGCCCAAGATATTGCACTTGGTCATTATACACATGAAAAAAGTTCCCTAGGCTGTGCAGCAGCATTGGCTACTCTTCATTATATTGAGGATTTTAAATTAATAGAAAAGGCTAATCAATTAGGAGAGTATATGAGAATGCGACTTGAAAAGATGCAAGAGCAGTATGAAATTATAGGTGATGTACGAGGAATCGGTCTATTATATGGCGTAGAACTAGTATTGGACCGCCATTCGAAAGAAAAAGCTATAGTCGAAGCAGAACAAGTAATGTATAAATGTATGGAGAAGGGATTAAGTTTTAAAGTATCACAAGGAAATGTGCTTACGCTCACGCCACCACTGATTATTAAGGAACAAGAATTAGAGCTGGCAATGGATATTTTAGACCAATCTATCCAAGAGGTTTTAGAGCAGTAATATAGATTTATAAAAAATTGATGAAACATCTCATAGGAGGTGTTTTTCTTTTATAAGGAAACAAAGGCGGGTAAGGTGAAAAGTTATTGCATTAAAAACAGATAGTGTAGGTACTATTAACACATTTTCGCACCTTAATAGAATGTGTGTAAAGGTGAAAAAATGTGGTATAGTGAAAAAAGAGGTGTAAAAAATTGGTTAGAGGGAATAGTGAATTTTTAGAAACAGGAACTAATTCAAGAGATCAGAGGGAGTTGATAAAATGTATTTATAATTGTAAAGATAAAGAGTTAATAAAATTTTTAGGTAAACACCTAAAAAGAAAAGATTGGAATGGAGATAGTTTTTATACTATTTTTAAAAGACTCCTAAAATATGAGACAAGAAATTCAAATATAAAAGGTTATATAAAAAATATTCAAGCTCTTTCTACAGAAGATTGGTTAATTTTGAAGGCAAGATTAGTAGAAATTGAATGTACATATGATAGAGTTTCCATATTAAACCTGAGTGGTGTAGGACTATTTGCTTTTTTACTTATCTATAAAGAAATGTCAAAAGAAATTTTATTTAAACAGCTCCCAGTAACCTATTATTATTTTATGCAAGCTGTTTATATTTTGGTTATATTATTTTTAATTAAAAAAGCAGTTAAATCAAAACATTTACAATCCCAAGCTAAGTATTTCTTAACAATAATTGATAACGTTAAAAATTAATCAATAGGGAACAAGAAGTTTTTTTCTAATTGCCATGAAACGTAATACGAGCCATACAAGTTTGCAGCGAATACGTTGAATAAGTGATTAATCTAATGAAGTGATTGTTTGGATAGATTTGTTGCTATTGCTATCCTTGAATTTAAAAAATTTTCAATTAGTAGTTGACTAAAGAAAAAGTTACAAGTAGCATAAAAGAAATAACGTTGTATTCTTATAAACTTAATAAGGTATAAAAACCTTATTCAGTAATTATAAAAAAAGTAGTCAAATTCTAAAGAGGAGTGATTGTAAATGGCAATAACAACATTTAAGGCAAACACATTTTTAAAAGAAAAGGTTTTGGTAGAAGCTCATGTTAGAGGACATAAAATTATTGTAGATGAACCAAAAGAATTAGGTGGAGATGATCAAGCTCCAAATCCTGTAGAACTCTTGCTTTCATCTTTAGGGGCATGTCAATCAATAGTAGCAAGAACTTTTGCGAAAAAGTTTGATATAGACCTTCAAGATTTCTGGGTGGAATTAGAAGGAGACCTTGATACAGATGGCTTTTTAGGCAAGTCCGATGTAAGACCAGGATTTTTATCAATCCGATATACCTTTCATATCAAAACGAATGCATCAGAGGAAAAGGTAGAAGAATTTAAAAAATATATTGAAGCACGTTGCCCTGTAGGTGATTCGATTGCTAATACAGTAAATCTTGTGTCTTCAGGAATTGTTATTGAGAATTCTGTAGTTTAATCTATTTTTATGTAATGCCTAATATAATTGTAAGCTAGATATTCAGAATGTTCCAAACGATTTTCAAGTAACTTTGTATACTGCGAGGGAGGGGCACTAAGTGTTTCCTCCCTTGTTACTTACATACTGGGGCAAGACATACATAAACGGCTCTATTTTTAGTGATGAGTATATTTTTGTATAATACTTTAGAACGTAGTAAAATAAACCATATTAACATGTTAAAAGGTGCAGAAATATGTTTAATGGGAGGTTGGGTCGATGAATGAAAACAAGAAGAGTAAATTACAAATATTAGCAATCGCCATAATAATTGCACTATTGGTTGCGGCCTTTGTAACTTTTTTCTTAGGGCATTTCGTCGTAGGTTCAGTTTTATTTGTAATCTTTATGATAATCTTGAATGCTATTAGTAGTTGGACGAGAATCAAAAATACAGAGTACATTCATTTTAAAGAGCATAAATATAATGAGAAGTGGTGATGAAACGCGGGTTTTGCTATGGTACTTATCCTAATCATGCTTTCTAGCCCTTTTTAATTTTGTCATTCCATGGAGTGAAGACAACGATGTCCTACAAAAAATGGGGCGAAGTATCTTGATAAAGTTGTCATAGCAAAATACTTGTTTTACCCTTGATAAACCATAAATTTAGATTGTCAAAATTGATAAATAAGATATTCATTATATTAAATACAAGCCTGTTTATTAGCAAAAGAAGAGCAAAATTCGCATTAATTCAATAAGTTATTTTTTTGTCATTTCTTGCGCTTACCCGGGAAATTTTTTTATTTCCTAATTGAAATACCCCATTCTAATGGCATTTTGTAACACGAAAAAGGAGGGCGAGGACAAATTGGGATTATCTGAGTAGCTAAAAATAATAACTATGTCGTGATGAATCGTACAGCATTACATGACAACTGGCTCAATCCTTAAATAATTTTAATGCGGATACATGCAATCCTGAATTTTGGAAATTTTGTAGGAGGGCAAACAAGTACTCAAAATTGAAATATCACTTAGGTGACATATTAGCAGACCCTAGAAAAGGAGTGGTTATACAAGATACACCAAAGAATAGAGACTTCAAAGACTCTGTAAAGCAATAGTATGGATAGGAGATCGATGCCTCTGACGGGATTCGAACCCGCACTCCTTTCGTAAGCATAGGCTAGGGGGAACACGCTTCCCTACGGACTTTCACCAGCTAGGAATTTCACCTGCTTCAGCTCATTTGCTTTTCGGTGCTTCTGAAACCCTTGCCTTGCGACCCGGCAGCTACAATGTTTTCCGGCGCTCTTCCCTTCTACAGCTACAGAGGCAAATAACTATTCTTTCGTTATTTATATAGATTTTAGTAGATATTGAAAGTTTGAAAGAAATTGGGCAATACCAATAAGCATAGCGCTACAATAAAGCAACGCTAAGTTTGTTCAATCTTAAACAACTTTACAACACTAAAAACACAGCCTATCAATCCGCCAATAAAGAAAATATATGCCACTAGAATTGACATAGCTTCTAAGTTGTGTGTAAAGATTTTATATGCTCCTACTGAACATAATGCTAAACCACTAATCGAGCTCAGTAATGTTCTATTCTTGTCAGTCAAAAAAACACCTCCAAATAATAGCATTTATAATATGGTAACAAAAATTCGCTATTTAGTTAACTAATGTATAGCGGTATTAATGTCATGAAAGCAAAAAAGCTTACTGAACAATATGCGTAATTAATGAAAATAGAATGATTAAAACATCCCCCTATAATTCAACTATATATTAAAATCCCTTTTTTCTTTCAAGTACTTCGATCCGTTTCTCTAATTTCTTAATTTTCATGTCATTAAGTAAGACGATGACTGACGTTGCTATAGCGAAAGTAAAGGCTATGTACGTGATACCAAGCATAAATAAACCTCCTAATTTTTGTTAATTCTATTGTAACACAAAAAGCAGCAGCGTCGTCACACGCTAGGGTTTGAATTGGATTAAGCTATTTAAACCTTATCGAAGCATTATCCCACAGCTTACTTGGCTAACCTGATGAGCCAAAAAGGGCAAATTAATTTAATGAAAAAGATTTTACTGCAGTGGATTAAGAATTTTCCTTGGATGGTTGCGACAATGGAAGAAGCACAAAAGCCAGTAGCGAAGGTTGATGATAATAGTTTCAGCGGGGCGAAAACAGCAATGTATGGTTTTAATGTAACATTACCAAAGGCAGATGGAGGTATAAGTGATCCGGTGTTTAATGAAGTTCAACATCGTGTCTATTTGTTAAATTATCGAACTAAAGAGTATGAGCAAAAGATTGCAGAAGTGCAAGCACGTATACCACTAGTATATAGAGACAGGGGGAGATTGAAGTTCTTCATAGATTACTAGATGGCATAGCATGCGTGCAATTGGAAACCATATGAGAATATCTAGTACGACAATTTTTAGGGTAAAACGATGAAGTATTCAATGAGCTACTTCATTTTAATAACATATGTTCAACAATCGGGCCAGATTGTTGAATAAAACTTTTAAAGGATTTTAAATTTATATTAAAATTTAGATGGTCCAAAAGGCTTTTACTTAAACTCCGGTGCTATTAGAATTAAAGTAGGAAAAGTTAAAGGGGGATAGATTTGATTAAAAAAATCGATATAACTAATCTTAAACTTGCTGAAGAAGTTTTAAACATTCAAATACCTTCATATAAAGTGGAAGCGGAAATAATAGACTTTTATGATATACCGCCATTGAAAGATACAGTTTACACGTTACAACAATGTGGTGAGACATTTTTTGGTTATTACGTAAAAGAAGAATTATGCGGCGTCATTTCTATAAAAGTAGAGAATGGTATAATCGATATACATCGGTTAATGGTACATCCTAAACATTTCAAAAAAGGAATTGCCAAGATATTATTGGATTTTATTGAAAACGACAATGAAGGATTGGAAACAATAATAGTATCCACTGGATCCAAGAATACACCAGCAGTGACTTTCTATTTGAAAAATGGATTTTCAAAAACAGAGGAAATAAGTATAACAGAACGCCTTTCCTTAACTTCTTTTAAAAAAGAAATTTAATATAGTTTATTTAGCAATTAAGCGCTCTCCGGTAGTGACCCCTTAAAGTTAGAGTTTTTATTATGCAGCTAATTGGCTGGCATGTTTTCGGTAATTTACCGGACTCATGCCGGCCAGTTTTTGTTTAATACGAACATTATTATAATAATTGATATACTCTTTTATTTTCTTTTGTAATGCTTCATAAGAGATTAATTGTTCTCCATAATACATTTCCTGTTTTAGTAAGCTAAAGAAGTTCTCCATGGCCGCATTGTCTGCGCACGTTGCTTTACGAGACATGCTTTGAAAAATCCTGTTCTGCCTCAATGTTTTCACCCATGTATTGTGTTGATAGTGCCATCCTTGATCGGAATGAATGGTTGTCCGATATTCAGCACGCTTTTGAATAATTGGAAGCGCTTGTTTAAGTGAATCTAACACAAAATCTAGGCTCGGCCGTTTTGACATACTTAACCCAATAATCTCACCATTATATAAATCCATGATCGGACTTAAATATAATTTTTCATCATCTGTACATTTAAATTCAGTTACATCAGTCACCAATTTTTGAAGGGCATATGACGTTCTGAATCTACGATTCAAAAGGTTTTTAGCGACTTTCCCAACTGTTCCTTTGTATGATTTATAGCGTGATTTACGCACGAATTTCACACATTTCAACCCTAGGTTTTTCATAATTCGTTGTACCTTTTTATGATTTATTGTATGTCCTTGCACTCTTAATTCCGCATGAATTCGCCGGTAGCCATATCGACCTTCATGTTTTTCGAAAGTCTCTAAAATCAAGACTTTCCACTCTACGTCTGGATCCTTTTGCCCCATCAGTTTGATATGATAATGATACGTCGCTTCTGGAATATCCACTTGTTTTAAAATATCTTTTAATCGAAATCCTTCTTGTTTAAGTTCGAAGGCGATGGCAGCTTGTGCTTTTCGAGGAAGGCATCTGGATTCTCTCGAAAAGCCTTCAACTTTTTTAAATACGCCACCTCTAAACGAAGCAGTTCATTTTCGCGTTCTAGCTGCTCCTCACGTGACATTGTTTTTTCTTGGTTATTCGCTGTTGATTTTTGTTTCTTAGACATAGACGGGCGCCCCTTTAATTTTTTTTGCAGGCCCTCTATCCCTCCTTTTAAAAAACGATGATACCAACTAGCAACTAAAGTTGGATCATTCAAGTTAAAGTGAATCGCAGTATCTTGATAGGAAGCACCTGTTCGTTTCATAAAGTTTAATACATCTAATTTAAATTGAACAGAATAAAACTGCTTCGTTTTCTTAACGGATAAGCCACTTTGCCCAAACTCTTTAAAAGCACGGACCCATCTCCTTAATGGAGAATCACCTATACCATACTTCTTCGCTATCGCTCTATATCCTAGAGAGCCACTTAAATATTCTTGAACCACCATCAATTTGAATTCTTCATTATATTTAGTCATAAAAAATCACCTCAAAAGTTAGTTTTTCACTCTAACTTTTGGGGTGCAGTACCTCCTGGAATTAGGAAAGTGCTTTTTTAATTAAAAGGCAGATTGAAATCGTGCGCGATTGTGGAATAAAAGTAACAGATGTAACAAAAAGAACAAATGTAAAACATGTACGATGTTTTGTTTAAACTCGGTGCAGTAAATGTTTCTGCCCTTGGGATAAAATCCTCTATATTAGGGAAAAACAGACTCACGACCGACCCACGCCTTATAAACTTGTTCGATATGATTTTTTTAAGTGTATTACTAGGAGACGAGAAAATGAAACCCTTGTTTACAAAAAGGATTATATATGCTAATTTGGATTAAAGTGTTAATTATGGTGGTGAAATTAATGAAGTGGACATATGTTTTAGGTATCGTTATTTTAACTGCGTTATTGAGTATAGGTGGTACACTTTTAATCTCAGACAAGATCTATGACAAAGGAGAGATGGAACAAGATGTGAAAGAATTAGAGAACACTTCAAAAGCAGATACAAAAGAAAAATTTGTATCGACGGTAGATGTGAGCGGTATAGGTTGGGAAAACCCTATTTTCTCCAAGAAAATTGATGATTGGAAAAGTGGAGATGAACCCTTCGTTGGCAATCTAGTAGAAGAAGTGATTCAAGAGATGGCACACCAAAAGATTATCGCTGAATCGAAAGAAGGCTCTATTATGATTACACCAGAAAGAATCGACATTTTAATACAGATGGTAGAAGAAAACAAAGATAACTATGAACGTCATAAAATGTCTGATAAGTATGCACCGTATGAAATATATCTAGATATATTAAAACGTTGGAAAAAAGGTGATTTTTCAACAGTTGACGATGACCATAATATTTTAATGTTTATTCAAGGAGGGAAACCACCTGAAGGTTTAGCAACAGATATTGCTTCGGAAGAACAAGAGATAAACTATATTTTCCAAGTTTTTGCTAAAGAGGTAGATGAAGTCTTTGGCTCGACAGAAAAGCAGAATTAATCTATTTTTAGAAGTTAAATAATAATTGCTAACATCCTTCGGGGTGTTTTTATTTTCTCTTTTATAGAGAAGTCTTCTTAAGATATTAGCGGTATAGGCAGAGGATACCGAAAAAGATCTTGTTAAAAATAGAACGGAGGTTTTCGTCGTACCGAACAGAGCACCGTTGCTATCGGTAGATGCAGTCGCGCCTTCTGGTGTTGTAAATACTGATAAATTTAAAATATCTGGTAAAGCATAAGAGGAAGATGCAAATGCCACGGTAAAGGTGACAAGTCGTATCAACGCAGGTGAGCCAATGGAAATTTACAGTGGTTCAGGTGGTCCTTAGGAGTTTTAAGTATCACTTGCGCAATTAGTAGTGTTTTGGTCGTAGATAATTACGGGGCTAAGACAAGTAAAATCATTAGAGTGGTGCATCTATTATGTGTGGAAAATTTTGCTGGACTTGAGGACATCTTTGCTTTTGTTGCTTTGTAATAGATGAGTACAACAATACGGTTAATGTAGATGATACATGCGATAATATTGTGGAATAAAATTTTCGATGATATGTTATACAAGTTTTTATGCAAATTTATAAACAAACTCTGTAAGTATAGACGCTCTACTGTTTGTGCAATTTGTATAAAAAATGTACAATCAATAGTTAAAGTGAAAAGGCAAAAACGTTGATTTAACAACATTCGTGCCTTTTTGGTGTATATTTTAATCGACAATTTTTGTTTGGGTGTTTAATTTATATGAGTGAATATAATTTACTGCGTACTTTACTAAAAAGATTCCTAAGACCCCACCCAAAACATTAAATAACGAACAGAAAATATCCATATTACCAAAGTGGCCCTTAGTAAAACCAGACCGCCCAAGTAAAAGATGGGCGAAATGTATCACTAAACAACTTAAAACAACAATAGAAATTGCTTTTTTGTTACTTTTTAAATTGAAAAGGAGTAATAAAAAAATCCCAAATGGTACAAATAAAATAAAATTATAAAATAAAGCTGAATAACTAAAAATAGAAATATGAAAGTGCATCGTATCAAATATTCCAAACCAGTCATTCGTTGAAATAAATCCTCTACCATTGTCTGCTGGATTTTGAGGGAGCGTGAATCCACCAGTTTTAATTTGAATTAAACTTATTAAGTAAAAGATAA
Source organism: Lysinibacillus sp. C5.1 (assembly GCF_016350185.1). NCBI lineage: Bacteria > Bacillati > Bacillota > Bacilli > Caryophanales > Bacillaceae > Lysinibacillus > Lysinibacillus sp. C5.1. The sequence goes on along the minus strand of NZ_CP066226.1, from coordinate 2,612,491 downwards.
AGCTATATAGAATAATTCGTTTTTTATTACTTTTTATTTCTTTTCTAAAATAGTCAAGAAATACATCAATAAAAATATATACTAGCAAAATTAGAAATCCGAAAGGAACAATATTGTAAAGAACGTATGTTGAATGCACAATTAACATCTCCCACTATTTGTAACATTTAAAAGTCAATATTTATTTTACCAATTTTTACATTATAAAACAAATATAACTCGTCAACTAACCTGTTACGTTAATTGAAGTATATAAAGCTACCAAAGCGTTGTTTAAGATATATAACCTTGCGAACGCGATATTCGTGATACAACAATAGGGTGCGATTCTTAATAAGAAACATGGTTTGATTTCATTAAAGGGCCAGACTGTAGATTACACCTTAAAGATTACTAAAGGACGCTTGGGGACATTTTTTATTTAACTAGAATAGTAATTATTTCGAAAAAAGGAAGAACTTTGTAGTTAACGGAAACGTCATAGTATTAAGTTATATAAGGGGTGAAATTATGGGATTATGGTATTTTTTGATATTATTTATAGGATTATTTTTAGTGATTAAGGGGTTACTTGGGAAAAAAAGATTAAGCTTGATACTTATAGGATTATTATGTATTTCGTTCTCAATATTTATGTTTTCTCCAGGAAGTGATGAAATCATTTCTAGATTATTCAATTTTAATTAGAGTGTAGGTAGAATATTTATAGGTATTTTCACTAAGGAAGTTTTCCAACACAGTAATTGTTCCTCAATCGTGCAAATTTCTTACGGGGGTCTAGCCAGATTTATACTGGTTCACATCGGTAAGAAAAGAAATATCCTCAAACGATTCCTTGGTGCTTTTTTCAGCTAACGTTGTCGTATAGTAAATGTAGTAGAGGAACAGAGGATGGACAACCAATATTTCATGTTTGGGGTACATTAGCATAAATGGTAAAACTGTTGCAACTAAACAATTATTTTTTGATAAATTAGGTAGTTTTGACGTTGTATGGGATACTTCTACCGACGATGCAACTGGGTGGATTGACAAGCAAGTGCATCTAACAATGACCTACACTATAAGGCGACTTAGAAACTAAAATTGTTGATTTCGATTATAACAGCATAAAACACTAAATGAATCGGAGTTCTCTTCCAAGCTGAAGTATATTGCGAATCATCTTTTGCAAATTTCTTCAAAGAAGTAAATTAGAAATTGAATTTTAGCAGCAAGGGTGATTCATATAATATATTAATTATCAAATACTTCTAGCTTAATTTTTTATAGAAAATTACACTCAGAGAAGCTGTGAAAAATAATTTTAAAGTAAGGCTGTTCGTTCCACTTGTTCATAATATGATATAATCTAAAAAGGTAAATAATTACATTTAAGGAGGTAGAAATGGAATCGCAATTAAGTATTGAAAGTAAAGTGAAAAATAATGATGTGAAATCGATGATAGGGTTTCTACTCCTATTTTACTTAGTATGGGCAATTAAAGAGTTATGGTTAATTGACTATATTTATTTGTTTGGTGAAATAATTTCTCCATTATTAGAAGCGTTGGTTAAGGGGATCGTATGGATTGTTCCAACTTGGTTATACATAAAATATTATTTACATACTAACTCATTCGACTACTTAAGAATGAACGTTAATGTTAAAAAAGGTTTATTTTGGGGAGTCGTTCTTTCACTGTTAGTTGGCTTATATTTTGCTTTTGAAACATATAGCATTAATCAGCAATCATTTCAATTTTCATTATCCTTTGATGATTACCTTAATGGTATTCTTATGGCAGGACTAGCCGAAGAAATTGTTTTCAGGGGATTAATTTTACAAGAAATCAATAAAAAAATAGCTTTTTGGAAAGCAAATATTGTAACTGCTTTATTATTTTTAGTGATACACTATCCAATTTGGATTCAAAATGAAATAATCTTCCATTTTGGGACTCATATTTATGTTTTTGTTTTAGGTCTATTCTTCGGGTTTGTGTACAAGAAAACCGGTTCATTATGGTCAGTTATAATATTGCATGCACTTCATAATTTTTTTGTTACATTAATTTAATGAAAAAAATCGAAATGCTGTTAAACCAACATTTTTGGACATAGTGATGGGTATTGGTATGTCAGAGGCAGCCGTGTCAATCAAGCCATTGCACCGCCTGGTCCATTAACATCCCCAACACAAGGCAAAAAGTTCAAACCAGACGAGACGGTAAACATCACATTTGGCGCCTCTCGCGCTACGAATCTCGCACTTTATGAAGTAGATTACCGATATAATAGCACAGACGATTGGACATCATTTCCATATAACTAGCCTCCAAATTAGTGCTAATCCAACACATACAACATTAGAACTGCGTGTACGAGCAAAAAATACAAGCAATGTATACTCCGATTATATCCATTCAGACGTATTGACAATTGAACACAATGTAGCACCTACTGTAAAGTTACGGAGTCCATCTGGCAACGTGATGAGGAGCCTCGTAAAATATTAGCGACCAATCTAAGTCAGGTAAGATTCCCTTTAACAAAGCAGTTAACTTTTAAAGGTGGCAAGCTCTATCAGGGTAAAACGGCTATTACGGGCCAATTATCCGAAGGAACCATTCAAAAATTATTTGTATGGGCAGAGGATACGGAAAAAGGAATCTCTCCAAAAATAGAACAAAGGTTTTCGGTCGTACGTGAACAGAGCACCTTTGTTATCGGTGGATGCAGTCGTGACTTCTGGTGTCGTTGATACCGATACATTCAAAATATCTGGTAAAGCATCGGATGACGATGCAAATGCCACGGTGAAAGTGACAAGCCGTATTAATGCAGGTGAGCCAGTGGAAATTTACAGTGGTTCAGGTGGCGCGTGGAAGTTTTATGTAAAGCTAGCACAATTAAGAACAGGTGAAAATACGATTGTTCTTGAGGTCGTGGATAATTTCGGAGCCAAGACAAGTAAAACGATACAACTAAATAAAAAAGAAGTGAAAACGCCTATTTTACAATCCGTTGCTCGTTACCAAATCGAGCCGCCTAGCGGATCTGCAAAGGGCGTTTTATTGTTTATTCAACAAGATGAAGTACTTGAAATAAAAGTGGAAGTATCTATGACTGCAAAAGGTGAGCAAGAGCAATACACGATGTTAACACCGGTGAATACAGCACCCATCACAGCCAAACAAGGTGTCGTGGAGGACACCTTCGAGCATAAAGGAATGGAAGCTAAACAACGAATTGTATTAAAAATTACGTCAACGCGTAAAGACTTGGCATCTCATCACAAAATACATTTGATAACAGGGGCGGTGGACTAATGGCATTTCAATATAAAGTACGTAATCCCGATGGCACAATGGGTGAAATGAAAAAGTTCGGTGACGAAGACACAGCAGAAGAAAAGGCTGCACGTTTAGAACAAGAAAACCAACTTCTAGTGAGCAGTATGAGGGAGATGTCAACGTATATAGCGAACCAAGAGCAACGTTTAGCAGAGCAGGAAAGGGCGATTATAGAGCTTTCCTCGTTAATTGCAAAGGAATCAGAAGGAGGCGAACAAAAAATTTTTAATGAACAGAGTGGACTAGTAGCTATCTGGTATAACTATGTGCTAGCACGTCCACATAAACGTAATCAAGTACCAAATCTATCAAATTTGCGCCAAGTGGTGTATCACAAACTAGAACAAGAAAATGATAGTAAAATTTATGGATTTCAGTCAAAAGAATGAAGTGAAATAATAATATTGTACAATATAATAGATTTAATTGTTATATTGTTTTCTATCTTAAATAATCAAAAGATAGTTATTGGAGAGGAAGATTGGATGAGTAAAGACTTTATTATTTTTGGAGCAAGTCAAGGGCTTGGCGACGCCTTTGTAAAGGGTCTACCCATAGAGGGAGATACAGTATGGATGGTGTCAAGAACACGACCAGAAAGTTTGGATATTAATGATGGTGTAAATCGCAAATGGCTTTCAATAGATTTATCAAGTCAACAACACATCTCTTCTTTAAAGGAAACCTTAAAAGACATTGCAATAGATGTATTAATATATAATGTTGGCGTATGGGAAAAGCGTGGTTTCGAAGATGACTATACATTTGATAAGGATGAAATCGAAGATATTTCCAACTTAATCAATATAAATCTAACTTCTACTATTACGTATATTCAAGCGCTTCTACCAAACTTAAGACAAGCTAAAAATGGAAAAGTCATTTTAATTGGTTCAACGGCAGGCTTAGAACATACAAATAGTTCACAGGTTTCATTTGTTGCATCTAAATTCGGCTTACGAGGCATTACAAATGCTCTACGTGAACATTTGAGAGGAGATAAAATTCCTGTCACTTGTATTAATCCAGGGGAGCTAGCAGCAGAAGTACCTTATGAAGAAGGTGCAGAAAAGGCAATTGATTTATATGAAGGTACACGTATACCTGTACAAGATATTGTATCTATTGTGCAATGTGTGATTAATTTATCACCAGTTTCATGTGTTAAGGAAATTACTATCCCTTCAATAACAGACTTAAATGCTTGATCGTTTCAAAATAAGTAAAATTAAAATAGATTTTAAGCCTTCTACAATCATCTGTGGAGGGCTTTTATTATGCAAAAAGAAAGGTATCCAATGAAAACAGACACATTATATACATCACTCGTAGGCGGCTCCGTGGCAGGGGTCGCCTATTTTGTTGGTGGGATTGACCATTTATTCAAAGCCTTCGTTATTTTTATGGCGATTGATTATATTTTAGGCGTTATGGTTGCGTTTGTTGTGAAAAATGTTGATAGCAGAAAAGCCTTGATAGGGCTATTTAAAAAGCTAGCTATGATTTTGATGGTGATTGCTGCAGTACAACTGGACTTAGCAACAGAGAGTGCCAACTTTATGCGCAATGCCATGATTCTTTTTCTAATTGGTATGGAAGGTATCAGTATGATTGAGAATCTTGGTAAGTTAGGAATGAGAGTACCGAAGTTTTTAACGAGTGCTTTTAAGCAGTTACAAATTGACAACGATGAAAAAAAGGATGATAAACAATGAGTGTCACAACTACATGCCGAGATTTAGGTGAACTATTACCAGTGGCCCAAACAGCGTGCAGATTGCTCTTTCAAGAGTGCTATAAAGCGGGAATCAAAAATATCTTTGTTACGGAAACTTACCGATCGCAAGCACGGCAAAATTATCTATATGCACAAGGCAGAACAAGACCAGGGAAAGTTGTGACGTGGACGCTGAGGAGTAATCATACTTCAAGATTAGCGTGGGACATTGCCGTAGCTCCCCCTAAATCCTTATATGATGTAGATATATTAACAAAAGTCGGGGCTATAGCTCGTAAGTTAGGCATTACCTGGGGCGGTGATTGGGCACGCAGAATAGACCGTCCACATTTTGAAGTGAAACGAAATTGGAAGATGCCTAAAGGCTACAAGTTAGAAGGACAAGTAATCGTACCAAGTAACAGTAAATTGAAAGTGCAATTAATTGTGGAAGACAAGAAGGAGGAAACTACAGTGGCAAATACAACATGGAATCCAGGTTCTCCAGTAATGAAAACTGAAACAGAAAACTTCATTGCACAGGCGGTGAAGAATGGTATTATTCAAGGTTCGCACTTGAAGGATTTACAAAATGGTTTGATGACAACGGATCGTTTGATTGGTTTGTATATTACGATTGAGCAAAGACGTAGTAAATAAAAATAAGCCCGCTCTGCTAAAATTAAAAGTAGTAACGGGCTTTTATGTTTGAAAAAAATAAAATATAAGAATGAGTATTCATGAAAGAATTAATATTTATAATATGAAGACTTCAACATCAGAATACTAATTCAGCGATTACCACATCGTTTGTGAGAGATAATTACTTTTAATATTTCGAATAACTATATGCATCTAAATATGTTCGCCAACCGAATTCTGTAATTTCGAAATCATTGTATTTTAAGAACATATATTTTGTTGTAAATTGATCTCGCATTCTTTCATCCTGTTGGTATTGAGCTGATAAAACTCGATCGTAGTTTTTATCAAGTTGATCTGTCACTCTAAAATAGTCTTCTGGTCGAGGACCTGGCCACTCTACTCCTATATTAATAGGTTCATAATTAGTCCAACTCATAGAAGTTCTTTTGTTATAACCTCTTTTTATATATGGATAATCATACCAAGATTCATAATCCTGCCCGAATATTTTCTTGTTGGGTAGTTTTTCAATTACATCTTTAGCCATTGTTTCTATAAAATCTTTGAATTGTTTTCTAGCCTCCTCAACATCTTCTTTTGCCGTACCTTGATGCTTAATAGAATTTAAGTGTGTATTCATCGCATATTCAAAATTTGGATAGAATGGTGTAAAAGACAAATTGTAATCTATATAAAAGTCATACGGTGCACTAATATTATCATTTTCAATGACAGAATAATTAAATTTTATAGTGACGATGTCAGTTTGCAACTCTGGATAATTTGATACTAAATAAGTTCTTAACTCTTTAGCTGAAGTAATTTTAGTTTCAACTACCTCAGATTCTTTTTTTATAGAATCCTTTTTAGAAACCTTATCAAATGTATTTTGGGTTATAACTTCTTTGTTTGTCAAAGCTGTTGCATGTACATTTTCGTTGCCAGTTGGGATAAATAACGTTGATAACAAAATACTACTAACAGCCAATCCTAAAAATGATTTTTTCACTGTACTCCTCCTCAGAAATGATTATATTTCCATTCTAAGTAATTTGTAGGTAAATTACTAGGATAAAAAATAGATAACTTTATTAGTTTTCTGTTCAATAATTTTTTGCAACGCAAATGGAAGAATTACTTTTTAACAATATAAACAAATGAATCAGATACTCACAATTACCAGGTTCTTACTATTATTCGTGGACCTGGTCTTTTTCGTTTGTGTAACGAGCGTCACACAAGCAATTTTCGTTACACAAAAAAAGTCACGAAAGTCACGAAAAAGTCACATTTCTCCCGAAAACATGCGAATTTGGGCGAAAACAAGGTTTTGTACATTCGTAAGAAACCTTGCTATAATGGGCTTTGTGATTACATATGAAAGAGGGTAAAAGCATGAATGCTTACGACGAATATAAGGGGTCGGGTTTCGGGAGAACCTTGATATATCAACGTTTATAGAGGATAAATGAAGCTGATTTTGCTAAAAAGCAACCAAACAGCAACATTTATCCTTTTTTTAATTCCAAACAGTTTTTTGAGAATTAATCATTTAATAGGGCAGTGAATTTAGCATGCATTTTTTTAGAAGCATTTTCGCGCATACCACCTGTTACATGAAGGTAAATTTTTGTCGTCGTATCGGAGTTTTTATGACCTACTCGATTCATAATGTAATTCAAGTCCACCTCAGCTTCTGCCAAAAGACTAATGTGCGTATGACGTAAAATATATGTGCGGAATGGCTTGTCAATATTCGTTCTTGAAGCAATTCGTTTAACAGCTCTATTAAGCATTTTAACGGTAGTAGGGAACCCATCTTGCTCACCAAATACATACCCATGATCTTGCCATTTGCTCAGTTTACGGAAAGCGATAAGTTCTTGAATTTTCTCGACTACAATATCATCGATGTCAATAATTCGAACACTTCCAATTGTTTTAGGGGGCGTTAACTCAAAGTCCTTTTTTCGATCACCTTTCGCATAATTAGTCTTGTTAATGCGGATTGTTTTATTGTTCAGGTCCACATCCTCAAGTTTGAGGGCAAGTGCTTCACCCGGACGCATGCCCGTAAATGCAATTGTATAAATGACTGTGCGATAAGCGATATTAGGATATTGATCTGTTTCTCTTAAAAACTCCTTTAATTCTTCAGCTTCTAAAAACAACTGGCTTACATCTTGGCCACTCACTTGTTCCAACGTCATTTTCTTTTTTGGAACAAATGCACCATCTACTGGATTAATCTCAATAAGACCAACTTCTTTTGCATAGTTGAACATCATCTTAGCAGCGTTTTGAATGCCTCTAAGGGTAAAATAGGCGCAGCCTTTTTCAAATAAGTCATTAATGACATTTTGATAGCGAACCGTTGTAATATTAATTAATTTGTAATCCGCTAAATATCGATTAAGGACAGATAAACAATACTCTCTATATTTAACAGTCGTTTCTTTATTTCCTTTCAGACGATAGAGAGTAAGCCATTGGTTATAGAATTTTGCAAAACGTATTTCTGGATCAATCGTAAACTGATGTTTTAATGCAGCAACACCTTGCTTTACTTTTTCCTCAGCTTCCTTTTTGGTTTTACCACGTCTAGTAACTTGCCTACGTTTGCCTGTAATAGGGTGACGAGGACCTTCTCCAATACATCGCCAAGTATGTTTGTCGATTCTCTCACAAAACATAAAATCACCTCTAAAATAAAGTACGGATACTTTTATCTTCCCATAGTAAGCAGTAATTTCAACATTTCCTGCTGTTCCAATATGGAACATAGAAACGCTTGTTTAAGTATTGTGTTAAACGCTTCAAAGCAAATTCATATTCAACATTAAATAACTCTTGAAGTTTTACCACGGTTTGAGGCAAATAATCATATAGCTGCATTTCATCCAACATAAAGGTAGGCATACAGGCATGATACATAAAATTATTCGCTTTATATTCTTGGTATTCACGGAAGAGGGGATACATATAGAATTGATCCCCGGTATGTAGTAACACATGTGCTAACTCATGGCAAAAATCCTGCCATTGTTGCTGCTGGGTAAGGGATTCGTCTAAGAATATGTAGGGTAGGTCGTTCGCATATAACGCCTGACTAGTTTCTGACCAATAGAAAACCTTAATACCTAAATTTTTTGCAATATCTCTGAAATCCAAAAGGGGAGGAGTGGTGATATTCATTTTAAAGTAGAATTCTTTAATGAAATCTTCTAAATGACTATAGTTCATGTAACCACCTCCGATTAGAACGTATGTTCTTTTTATTTTACAATAAAACCCTACTAATTGGTAGTGGCGTGAAACTTTATCTCATGAAGTTTACTTGTATTGTATTTTATATTGTTAATAAATAATAATACATTTATTGATTTAGTTGTTGATTTAAATGGTTTATTGAGTGTATTATAAATGTATTAAAAGGAGGTTTATAATACATTGGGTATAGAAAAATTAGTTTCTCAGTTGATAAGAGCCTCTTTAGATAATAACTCAAGAGAAGTAAGAGCTATTTCAATGAGGATAATTAGAAAAATTAAAGATGATCATCCTAAAATTGCGGATGAAATAGCATCAGCATTAGCAGAACATTCAATAGGCGCAAGTACACAACGATCGATTGGGATATCTCCAACTCCTCAAGATTCAGAGTCTATGAAGGATTTAGTTTTAATTGAAGAATTTATTGATTTGGAGAAACCGATATTTTCTGAAAATATCGCAGAGCAACTAGAGACATTCATTAAAGAAAGAGAACAAAGTGAAAAATTAATGCAAGTGGGACTTACACCACCTTCATCTTTATTGCTTCACGGTCCTCCTGGAGTCGGTAAGACACAAATTGCTAAGTATTTATCTAACAGATTCGAACTTAGCTTGATCACATTAGATTTATCTAGTGTTATTTCAAGTTATTTAGGAAAAACAGGACAAAATTTAAAAAAAGTTTTAGATTATGTAAAAAATCAACCATCAATTTTACTTTTAGATGAGTTTGATGCTGTCGCAAAACGAAGAGATGATATGTCTGACTTAGGTGAATTAAAACGAATAGTAAACGTGTTGTTAAAGGAATTAGAAAATTGGCCATCACATACCATTCTTATTGCTGCAACGAATCATCCTAATCTTTTAGATCCTGCGATTTGGAGAAGATTTGATAGAGATATTGAAATTACACTACCCGGTCCAAAAGAACGTAAATTAATGCTTGAAAGTGAATTTAATGATGTTGCTGAAAATCTCAAAGAAATAATCTCTTTATTAGTACAATTTACTGATGGATTATCCGGAGCAGATATTAAAAAATTAAGTGATCGAACAAAACGCCGCGTGATATTACATGATGTTGATTATGCTGAGGCTATTATTCAAGAGTTACTACAATTTAAAAATGATGGCTCTATAGAGTTTAATAAGAAGTTCGCTAAGTTAGCCCATGAACAAGTTAGAATTCCAATCCGAACTATTGCAAAATGGCTAGGGAAAAGTAGTTCAGCTGTACAATATTATTTGAAAAAATAGGGGGTAATGAATATGGGAGAAATGTTTAGACCTATTTTAGGTAAAGGGGAAAATTATATTTATCATGAAGAGCCGAGAAAAGGAGCACCTAATCAAGATAATAGGCCAAGTTATGATGAAGTAAAAATGAAATTGAAAGATCAAATATCACAAGTTAAACAGCAAATCCTTTATATAGATGCTGAAAATAAATTACCTGAAATAGTTCTTAATTTAAAGTTATCATTAGGTTATTCTGCTAAGTCATATCATCCAAAAGCACTTATTAGAAGTATGGGAGCTACTGAAATTGGTACTAAAAAATGGAGTGGTATGGTAAATACAAAAAAAGGTAAAAAACTAAAGGATGGTAAAGATATTTTTATTAGGGTTAATGAAGATAATCTTAATGAATTAGAGAACATCATAGCTTCGTCAGAGGAATTTTTGAGTCAAAATTTAATAAATGAAATAAGAACGGTAGAAGAAATCTATTTAGATTCCCATGAAAGTATGCTAGATATTTTTTCTGAAAATTGGTCAGCTGGTAGAATTGAATTTGTACTTCATCCTTTTGGGGAATTAGAGAGCGAGTTAATTGAGAAGTTTAAACAGTTATTTTCCAAAAATGGAGGAGATGTTTCAACTTTGAAAATTCGAAGTTATTCACCAGGACCAATATTTATTAGTGCTTATTTAGACAAAGATACGTTAAAAAAAATGGTGAATTTTAATCCATTGCGTACTTGTCACCCACTACAATTCAGAGGGTTACCAAATATTAGAATTAATAATACTCAGGGGTTTAAATTGCCGATACCACCTTCGGAAATATTTCAGTCATCTATAAAAGTAGGAGTATTCGATGGGGGGGTAGAGTTAAACTCTCCTTTAGTAGCACCATTTATATCTGAACACAACCCTATTGAAACTGAAAAAAATTTAAATTATGTACAACATGGATTAGGCGTAGCAGGTACAATACTTTATGGTGATCTTAGGCATTATAGCAGTACTGATCAATTACAGACTCCGATAATTAATGTTGATAGTTACAGAGTATTACCTCTACTTAATGAAAAAGATTTTGATTTATATGACGTAATAGACGTAGTTGAAGAAGTTGTACCTAATCGATCTGATATTAAGGTTTTCAATCTTTCAATTGGTCCTTATGGCCCTATAGAAGATGATTACATATCTCGTTTCACATATGTAATAGATGGGTTATCAAAAAATGGTGAAAGATTATTTGTGGTTGCTGTTGGGAATGATGGAGAACTTCAAAATGGAAATGATAGAATTCAGGCACCTTCAGATACTGTTAATGGATTAGGTGTAGGTGCGTATACAATCAATTCTAAGCAAATTAAAGAGAGAGCTTCATATAGCTGTGTAGGAAGTGGAAGAGAAGGTTCTAAAATTAAGCCTGATATTCTTGATTTTGGTGGTAGTGAAACTACTCCTTTCCATTTAATTGGGGTGGATGGCGTGAACAGATATTTATCTGCTGGGACTAGCTTTGCTGCACCTTTAGTTGCTAAAAAATCTGCTGAATTAATTGGGCGTTGTAATATAGTTGATCCTTTAGTAGCGAAAGCGCTGGTAATAAATAGTGCTGTACATCCTGAGGATAAACCTGATAAATATTGTGGTTATGGTTTGGTACCGGATGATGTTGATGAAATTTTAGGGTGTACTAAAAACAAGGTTACTGTGTTATATCGTAATAGGATTTTACCAAAAAAGTATGCTAGATTAGCAGTTCCAGTTGCTGGGAATTTAGATTATAAGGGAAGAGTTAAAATCCAATGGACGATTTCAGTAGCTACTAAACCTAATGCTGTAAATACTGAAGACTACACTTCTGTAACATTAGAAGATACATTTTATCCTCACAATAATAAGTTTAAGTTAAAAGCGCCTAAAGGAGTGAGCCCTAAAACAAAGATAGTCGACGTTATAGAGGAAAAACATCTTGTTAATCAACTACTAGCCCAAGGGTGGGAGATGCCCAAATACCCTATAACAACTGCACCAAAGAAACCAAAAACAGAGGAAGAGCGTAAAGCTGATTTCAAGTGGGACACAGTATTGAGAAAAGAAGCAACAGTTAATTATAAATCTTTAAAAAATCCATATTTAGTTTTACATGCTATGGATCGTTATATTAATGAAGATATGTCAGATTTCTTTAATTACGCTGTAGTTATTACAGTTGAGTATCTTGATTATAAAGATGATGCTTATAAAGAAACTATTAAACAATTTAATTTATTGGAACAAGCAAGTATCCGAAGTAGAAACGAATTAATAATTCGAGGGTAATAAAAAAAAGAAGTAGGTTATTTAGGTACTAAAAATAGGCATCCATTCGAATGGTATGCCTATTTCTCATCTCAATAATAGAAAAATTAATAACAAGTTTTAAAGGACATGCAAGCATGTCCTTATTTGATTTCACCGCTATCCTTCAAAATCTCCCACATTTTACGTAATCTCTGTAAATCCTCTTCGCGATTCTTTGGTAAATCCTTGTACCATTTTTGTAATGATGGGTCGTTGGCGAAAGCTTGGAATTCAGCTTCGTCCTCTGTTTGGTTAAGTGGTATATCATAATCAGTGTTACCGAGTAAATAATCTGTTGTAGTATTTAAGGCTTTTGCTAAAAGTACAAGCATTTCATTAGAAGGAGTGCTATAGCCATTTTCATAATTACTAATTGTACCTTTAGTGGTTTGAACTTGTATCGCAAGTTGTTCTTGTGTAAGTTTTTTTGCCTTTCTGGCTATCTTCAAGCGGTGGTCTAACATTCAATCACTCCTTTGACATATGTAAATAAAATAGATAAGTAAAAAATATACCTTCTAAAAATATTTTACATACAGAAGTAACTTAATGGATATACAGTTGGTGTTACTTTATTTTATCTCACCATTATCCTTCAAAATCTCCCACATTTTTCGTAATCTCTGTAAATCCTCTTCGCGATTCTTAGGTAAATCCTTGTACCATTTTTGTAATGAAGGATCGTTAGCGAATGCTTGGAATTCAGCTTCGTCATTTATGGATTGAGTATGAGGGTTTTTAACGTCACTTTCACATAAAATATATGCGACACTAACGCCATATTTTTCAGCTAATTTTTGTAGGCTACTTATTGAAATTTCATTGCGACCTTGTTCGTAATAACCATAGGCACTCTCAGAAATATTCAAGAATTTAGCAATATCAGCTTGTGTTAATTTGAATTCTTTTCTTAATTCCTTAAGTCTTTGTGGGACATTAGGCATGGTTACACCTCTTTCGCATATGTAAGTACATTATACAACTAATAGTTGGGTAATTAGGTAAATAAAAATCAAATACAACAAAAAATCCGATTTATTGTTGACTCACAACATTTTGTTGTGTAAAATAAAAACAACAAAATGTTGGGGAGGTGATGATTTGAGCCATTCTACTTGTCGACATAGGTTAGTAGGTCTTCGTAAAGAAAAAGGTTGGTTACAAAAAGATGTTGTTGCGAATTTGCTAAAAGAATACAACATATCAATCACTGAGAGTTACTACGGAATGATCGAGCGGGGAGTTAGAACACCCTCGTTAAAAGTTGCTTTAGCGATTGCAGCATTATTTAATGTTGAACCAATTGATATTTTTTTAAACGTTAAAACAACATTTTGTTGTATTTAGGTAAGTGAGAGAACAACTTAATGTGGAATTATCAAGATTAGTAAGTGATGTCATTGGATGTAATTTATCATTTTCAATCTACTACTAGCTTAGCAGATTGGAAGACTTCAAAAATAGGAGGTTATTTATGAATCCATTACAAGTAATCGTACATGATAATCAGCGTGTGTTAACAACAAATCAATTAGCTGAAAGTTATGAAACAGATGTAAAAGTCATTTCGAATAATTTCACTCGTAACAAAGATCGGTATATCGAAGGCAAACACTTTATTCATCTTTCGGGTGAGGACTTAAAACAATTTAAAGCCATTCATCAAAATGATGAAAGCCTAAAATTTGCTTCTTCATTGTACCTTTGGACTGAAAAGGGAGCATGGTTACACGCAAAATCTCTTAACACCGATAGAGCGTGGGATGCCTATGAAAAACTAGTGGACGAGTACTACAACATGAAAGAAAAGATTGTGCCTTTATCAAAAGACCAAGCGCTTGTCACAGTTCTTCGTACTACTGCAGATTTGGTTGAAGATACGCAGGAGATTAAAAAAGAACAACACGAGATCCGTAAAGAACTGTCACTTATCAATGAAAAGGTTGAAGAGCAAATTACCCTAACGTCAGGTGAACAGCGTGCCGTACAAAAGGCTGTAGCGACAAAAGTCTATGAATGTGAACAGGACACAACACTACGACCAAAACTTTTTCGTGAATTATATCGTGAAATTAAAGACCGGTTTGCTGTAGCCAGTTACAAGGATATTCGTCGTCAGGATTTACAACTAGCGCTACGATATATCAATTCTTGGATTCCACGAAAAGTTTCATTGGAAGAGGCTGCCGGGCAAAGCAGCCTATAGATTGGAGGGCTGGTCATGTTTAGCGAGGATTTTAAGAAGAATTTGATGCTTGAGTTTCGCACGATGATTCGTGAGGAGATGGAAGCAACTTTACAGGGGACATATGTACAAATTCAACAGTTGCCACCGTTTTTAACGAAAGAAGAGTTAAAAAAATTGCTTCGAATTGCGGATACAAAGGCTTCATCGTTGCTTGCAAGAGCCGATTTTCCGGTATTGCGAGAAGCGGGTGTTTTAGTACCCTCTCACTTATTTATGCAATGGGTTGAAGCCAACACACAGTGGATTGATTTAAATACAGGGTTAGCCCCTCATTCACTAAAAGCATTAAGACCAATTAAGCCCTACTTACTTAAGTGATTGGGCATACAACCTCTTGACACTATTTTACCTCAACTATCAACAACAATTGGTTCTGCTTTTGCTATCCCTTGTTCCGCCTTGGAACGTTGAGAGGAGGTGAGACCAATGTCATACGGAGCTATCTTAAAAGCGCTACGAGTAAAAGCCAATCTCACACAACAAGAATTAGCGGACAAACTACATCGCAGCCGTTCGTGTATTTCTAAATTTGAAAAAGAGACTAAAACAATTGATATGCCAACATTTATGCAGTGGATACAAATTACAGATGGGCAAGTTGCAGCGGCTGCCATGATGTTTGGAATGGATGCATTATCAATCGTAAATCAGTTATTACCGTTTATCGGAGGAGGTTTTATATGGTGGATGTAATTATGCTTATCAAGCATCGTAGAGCGATTTACGGGGCAATAGGAGCAATTGAATCCAATTTAATAATGGAAGATTACAACTTAGCTATTGAAAGGGCTTATGACATTATCAGAAGTTTAAAAGCTTTACAAGCCAATCAAAAAATTGATTTAGCAGAAATAGATAGAGTGATAGATCACATCCAGCAATGGGAGGTGCAAGATGTTCAAGTTTAAACGATGGAGCAGGTTATCTTTACAACAACGTCTAGTGTCGGTCGGCAATTGGTGGTGCCGATGGTGAAGTGGTTAGTGGATTACTTATACATGCCAGACGATGGCCGTGACCACCGCCACAAAGTGTTCTGTGTGAAGTGCGGTCTAATCATCATCGCCATTGGTGTACCAGTAGTTATTGCTTGTTGGCAATAAAAAAGCTGCTTAATCGCGGGAACGATTAAACAGCAGTGCGGTTTTGTCTACACATAGTATACCACAATATTCGACGTTTGCGAGTCGCAACTCGCTCTCGTCAAGCAGTTTGTAAAAAGGGTTGGTTAGCCGGCTCCTCAATTGATTTTACAAGCTGCTTGATGGGAAAGTCCATCAGAAAGAAGGTGAGGACATGAATCTTCAAGTTGAGAATCCAATGGTATTAGGAACACTCGAAACAGTTAATCGAGTATCGACAAATCACTTGGTTGAGAAAGAATTTCGGGATTTTTATGGCAGTTTAATAGTAAGCAATGACGATTACATGGAGTTTCAGAACGGTGATATTGTTCACATGGATAACATTCACACGTACTTAGAAGATCACTTTAAAGCTTCATTTTGCACAAAAAAATAAACCACTACTCGCAATAGTGGCTTAGAAAAAACATTAATTATCGTTATTTTAACACAGGAGGTTAAAAGAATGGAAGCAGTATCTACTTTAAAGATGGATCGTATTGAATGGCTCCAACTACGTAAAAGCGGTATCGGCGGTTCAGATGCATCAGCAATTCTTGGATTTAATCGCTGGAAGTCAGCGTTTCAGTTATTCATCGAAAAGACATCTAAAATGGTTGAAGAAATCGACAATGAATTTGTGTACTGGGGCAATGTGCTAGAAGATATTGTTGCACAAGAATTTGCAAGACGAACACGTAAAAAAGTACAGCGTGTGAATCGTATGCTACGACATCCTGATTATCAATTTATGATAGCAAACTTAGACCGCCGAATCGTTGGAGAAAGAGCAATCCTCGAATGTAAAACAACTTCTACGTACAACAAAGATGCTTGGAAAGGTGACGAAGTACCAGCAGCGTATATTTGTCAGTTGCAACATTATCTAGCGGTCACTGGATTTGAAAAGGCATATATTGCGGTTTTGATTGGTGGGAACACTTTTGTGTGGAAAGAAGTTGCCCGTGATGATGAATTTATTGAGTTAATGATTGAGCGAGAAAAAGACTTCTGGCATAACCATGTCCTTGCTAACGTACCTCCGGCGATTGATGGTAGTTCATCTGCTAGTGAGTTTTTAGCTAAAATGTTCCCTCAGGATGATGGTTCAGCCATTATGTTGGATGAGCAGATGAACACATTAATTGAGGCGATTGAATCATTAAAAAGTGAAGAAAAGCAACTCGAAAACCAACGTAAAGAATATGAAAATCAACTAAAAATAAAGCTTGGTGAGGCCGTGGAAGGATATTCGAATCGATTTAAAGTGACTTATAAAACAATTACAACTAATCGAATTGATAGCAAGCGATTAAAGGAAGAACAACCGGAGCTATATAAGAAATATTGCAATGAATCATTATTTCGCCGTTTGTCGATTAAGGAGGCGAATTAAACATGGCAACTACAAATGACTTAAAAGCGCAAATGCAAAGTCAAGTACAACAAGGTCTTACACCAGAACAATCATTAAACAAATTGTTAAAGCGTATGGGTCCTCAAATTCAACGAGCATTACCTAAACACATGGATGCTGATCGTATTGCACGAATTGCCTTAACAGCAGTTCGTGCTACACCAAAACTATTAGAATGTGACCAAATGAGTTTTCTAGCAGCACTTATGCAATCTGCTCAACTAGGAGTGGAGCCAAATACAGGGCTAGGACAAGCTTATTTAATCCCATATGGCAAACAAGTACAGTTCCAGTTAGGTTATAAAGGTTTAATTGATTTAGCTGTTCGTAGCGGTCAATATAAAGCCATTTATGCGCATGAAGTGTATAAGGAAGATGAATTTTCGTTTGCATACGGATTACACAAAGATCTTATACATGTACCTTCGACAAATCCAGAAGGCGAACCAATCGGTTACTACGCTGTGTACCATTTAAAAAATGGCGGATACGACTTTGTTTACTGGACAAGAGAACGTATTGATAAACATGCTCAAAAGTTTTCGCAAGCCGTTCAAAAAGGTTCGACAAGCCCTTGGAAAACTAACTATGACGCAATGGCTAAAAAAACTGTACTAAAAGAAGTATTAAAATATTCTCCTAAATCAATCGAGCTGCAGAAGGTAGTAGAGGCTGATGAAACGATTAAAAACGAGGTATCAGAGGATATGAGTGATGTTATTGATATCACAGATTATTCGATCATTGAAGCAGAAGCAGTTCAAGAGGAAAAGATTATTGAACAGTAACGTACCACACAAAGTCCTTCTGCCTGCGTGGATCTTTCAACAGGCGAAGGATAACGATCAAATCAAACGTTTGGTGTTGCAATACATGATTAGATATCCAAACTATCGAATTATCAAAATCAAGGGTAGTTTTGCGGTTTGTGAAAGATTAGAGGGGTTCTTATAAAAACGATATGTAAAGGTGACATTTAGAGTTAGGAATTAAAGTATTAAATTCCTTTGTTGTTACGAAGTTCTACTATTGTTCCTTCAGGTGCTTTTATTTTGCATAAGCTACCATTCCCAACATGGTAAATTATTTCATTATTCTTCATTAAGAATTCAGTGTCTAATTCATGAAGGCGAGATACTTCTGATTTTAAATCTTCTACCCATAAACAAAAGTGAACTAGACCCAGGGAATTTGTGTTTACGTCACATAGTATTTCATTTTGTTTTCCAGTTTGCAGTTCAATATAAAAATCGCCCAATTGAATCCATGTATTAAAATTGCGTCCGTGAAAATCAGGTGATTCTTGTACTACTTTAAAACCCAGTATGTCTGTATAGAAATTTAACGATTCGGTGTATGTATTGGTTTGGATGCATAAATGATGCACGAAACTTTTATTCATAAATTACCTCTTTTCAGTGGATAAATGATGTTCAAATAAATAGTTCATTACAATATTATATCAATTTGGTTTAAGGAATAAATAAAAACCTTTAAAAAAGGTCGAGTTAAGGAGAGGCGAGGGCAAATGGGCATTATCCGAGTAGCTAAAAACAACAACTTTGTAGTGATGAATCGTACAGCATTAAATGACAACCGTCTATCTTGGAAAGCTAAAGGCATTATGGCTTATATGCTTTCAATGCCAGATGATTGGGTGTTTTATATGGACGAATTAATTACGCATGCTACAGATGGCAAAGATTCGTTCAAAAGTGGACTGAAAGAGCTTAAAGATAACGGCTATGTAGAGCGTAAACCAGTTAGAGATGAAAAAACGAAAAGGATCGTTGCTTGGGAGACAATTGTCCATGAAGCGCCTATCCAACAAGAGGAGAAACCACCAGTAGAAATGCCAACAGTGGAAAAGCCATTAGAGGAAAACCCACTAATGGAAAACCCACAAGTGGAAAAACCACTAGTGGCAAATCCGCCCCTACTAAGTATTGATAATAACCAAGTATTGAATAAACTAAATACTGATATTAACCAAGTACTGACTACAGACAAGCAGCATGCTCAAAAGCTATATAGCTTCTTTGTCAGTCGTCTGCAAAAGTTACCTAGCAATAAATTACGAGAAGATATTGATTACTATCTATCGACCTATCAAGATGCAAATCTAGTTATTGAAGCGTTTGAGCGAGCTCTGTTAAATGGACGAGTCAGAAATAAAGAAAAATATGCTAATGGTACATTACGTAATTGGAGATATGAAGGCGTAACATCTATGCAACTATTAGCGAAAAAGGAGGCTCAACAACGTGCATCCAATACAGGAAGTACTAGCAAAGGCACAAGCAAAGTACCAAGCATTATTGGACGAAGAAGCAGTCTCGATTAATGACAAACAGTACGATTGTACGAAGTGTAAAGATGTAGGCGGATTATTTGAAATGAAAGTCGATGAAGATGAAGCCAGTATTACTTACGGTAAATCATTTCAAATTTGGGTTGACTGCGAATGCGAGAAAAATAGAATTGTTAGCAAGCTGATGAAGGCTAGTGAAATCACCGAAGAATTTAAAGCAATGACATTTGATAACTTTTTCACCAATGGAGCACCCAAGGTAGTACAAGACATGCACCTATTGGCTACTAAATACTATGCAGATTTTGAACAAATTCAAAAGTCAAAGCAAAACAGTATTGCCTATCTAGGTCAACCAGGATCAGGGAAAACACACTTACTTATAGCTTTGGCCAACTTAATGATGACAGAGAAACATAAGTCAGTATTGTATTTTCCATTCGTGGAAGGCTTCGATGATTTACGTTCAGACTTCGAAAAGCTAGAGGCCAAGATGATCCGTATGAAGCAGGTCGATATTCTCTTTATCGATGACTTGTTTAAACCTGTTACAAAGCAAATGAAAGATGGGGAAAGGATTAAAGTGCCACAAGGGAGTGAGTGGGAAATTAAACAGCTTTATTCAGTTGTGAACTATCGTTATATGAATCATAAGCCAGTGTTTATTAGCAGCGAACTAACGTTTGATGAAATGATTGTTCAAATGGACGAAGGGCTCGGTACACGCTTTTATCAGATGTGTAAGCAGTTCTTTATTCATATCGATAAGGACTTAGGGTTGAATTATAGATTAAAGTGAGGGGCGCTTAGCCCCTTGATTGGAGGGCGAACAGATGAGGTACAACAAATCTATCGATTGTGGTTGTGGTCATAAAGTTAATCTAGACGACTTCTTAAATCTTGTCAGGAACGAAGCCTTAGACGATGGTGAAATAAGCGATTTACAGGAAGAAATAACGTGTAATGTATGTAATGCCATTTATCAAGTAAGTGCAAGTGCTTATGTACATGTCGATGTTTCACTGGAAAGAGTCGAATTATTAAGCCGAGGCTTTGTGCTTAATGGTGAAACAGTAAGTTTAAATCAATTTGGCATTGGTGAAGAAGTTGCTTTGCCAGATGGCGAATACCAAGCTGGTAACATGCTTTACAAGATTAGTGGTGGAGTAGTTTGCAACATTTACAATGCACAAATTGATGAAAATCAATTAGCTTTGGCTATTTAGGAGGGAGTATGGATGAATAATGATTTAAAACAGATTTTAGCCAAGGTTCGTGAGGCGAGATGTGAGTGGGAACTAAAAAACCTCATGAATGAGCTAGAGGAATTCAACAAACAAAATTACAAAGCTGCTGCTATCGATATCGCTCTAGAAACAGGTGACCGCAAGGCTTTTAATAAATTGGTGGTGTGTGATACAAATGCCTAAAAATTTCACATGGTACGCACCAAATGCAGAGCTGCTGAAATGCCCTGTGCCTGGCTGTCATCACATTGGGACCATCATCACGAAAAAGCATTGCTGGCTAGTGCATGGCATGACGAGAGATGAGGTTGGGAAAAAGTATGGGAAGCCTAAGCGTATTTTGACATATAGCAAGAATCAAATTAAAGCGAGGAATGCGGAATGGGTGAACAATACTTAATCAATCAGATGGTATTACACATTGGCCTCTACAAAAAATATCAGTACAAAGAAAACGAGATAGGGTTTTATCAGAACCTTGAAGCTTTACGGTTACTGAAAGGGTTGAGCACACAGGACGAAGCTTTGGATTATGCTATTGCAGTTACTGAAGGATTGAAAGCTTCATGAGACTGTGTAACTGTCTTTCCAATCGACATACCTAGTGCACGGAAGCCAGTACCCAAATGGAAGTTGTGTATCAAGAATAAACGATAAAAATTGTTTATTTTGATGAAGAAAGAGGTGTAATTTAGACTGATAAACAAGTTATTGTGGATTTAAAGAAATTAAAAGAGTAACAGAAGGCGATTGAACAAATGGATAATTTAAAAGCACAAATTTGACTTACTAAACAATTCGTCAATCTCTGAACAATATGATGAAATAAAAAACAAGGTAGGTGTTGACGAAATGAGAATGCGAAATTTAGAAATATCTAGAAATGGTATGTTAAAAATTGATACAATAGAACTACCTTCAAGTTGTGTAATTATACTTAGTGACGGTGTTGCGAAATTAACTGAACTACCTGCACATGCTGAAATAAGGATTATTACTCATCAAGGAAAAGTTAAAAGAGTTCGTTGGGATGAGGGTGAAGAGTTTTAATATCATAATTAAAAGGATGATACGATTGTTAAACCATTATACAGGTAGTAAAAATTCTGCAATATCTATTTTAAAATCTAAAAAATTTCGAATGAGTAGAACTGATATTGTTAAAACAGATGATAATGAGATAAATCATTACCTAGATATAATTAACAAGATTAATGAAATTTCAGAGATTTTAATAAAATTAGACGAAGCTGAAAATACATTCATGTTTAGTAGAGTTTTAAAAATAAAAGAACAAAGGGATAAATTAATAAAAGATGCATTTCGAACTTTATTTCGTTGTATTACTACTAAATTTTACTATGATAATTCTCTAGCAATTGGAAAATTGGCATCAGAAATTTTAAGGACGGAAAGTTACATGGCCTGTTTTACAGAAGAAAGTTCAAGTGCTCATCATCTAGGAATATATGGTGATGTTTGTTTTTCTTTTGCAGACAATGATGTCTTTGAGAAAATTAATGGATTTGAAATATTCTCAAATGAGATAAGATATTTAGATACAGAAAATTTTTCTGAGCTTGGGAATACAGCAGAATTATTCATAGACTTACTTAAAACACAAGAAAGAGGCTTATTTGATGATACAAAATTCATTGATCAGTTCTATGAAAAATTATTATCAATTAATTATTCTCAAGAAGAATATTTTAAAAAAATAATATTCATATTGAATGAATTCAATAGTATTAAGTTAAAAAATAAAGATGAATTTAATCTCCATAACCAACTATTTACTACATCTAAAGTTTTTATTGCTTTAAAGGATTCCATTAATGTTTGTAATTACTTAGATGAACATACAAGATCAATAAGGCAAAATCGGTTTAAGGATTATTTAAAGGATGGGGGATTAGTAGAGTATTATATGGGAATAAGAAATCCTTTCACGCATCATATAAACCTTGCAAGTTGCTTCATAAAGGATATAAAATTTAAGGATGATAAAGAATACAGATTCATTGCTTTACCTACAAAATATAATCAAAATCAAAATTATATAGAAGTTCCGATAAATACTAGGAATCTTAGGAAAATTACGATAAATCCAGATTTGGAAAATAGAGAAAATGCAGTTTCCGAAATTGAAGAAGTGCTTAAAAATTTTGGCTATAAAGATGTAGAAGTAATTTAGACGTTAAATTTTGTTCTACCAGCCCTCTGGAGGACAACATTTGCTTAGTAGTAGTCACTACTTTCATTTGTTGTTCTCTTTTATTTTGTAAAAAAAGGGAGATGTTGAAGTTGTATGAGTGGTTGAAGGATTATCGAAAACTTGAGGATCAAATTACTTACCTTGAATACAATCTAAATAAAACCAAACGTGAATTAAGACGGTGGGAAAACGTAAATGATTTAGGTAAGTACAAACTTGAAGCAGAGTCTCTTGGTGCCAATGTTGAAGAAAAGATTGAATTAATCGAATATGAATTAGCTCATAAAATAAATGACCTTTATGATTTAAAGAAACTTATTAATACATTTGAGGGTTTAGAATACAAGATACTGTATCGTAAGCATGTGGAGGGCAAGACACTTGAAACAATAGCGTTTGAATTAAATTACAGTACAAACTACATCAAGATGAAACATGCCAATATAATGCGTATGATGAAATATGCTAAAAAAGTATCATCTAAGTAATGTATTAAAATAGTACCTTACTATCTAGAGACTGAAAATATTGAAAAAGCGTTATATGATGGTATTATCAAAAAGCGCACGGAAATACTATGTGAAATTTCCTATAGAGATCGTAGATTTAATACGGTCTTTTTATTATAATTGTATATTATTAGGAATTATATAGGAGATGAAGATTAGTTGTTTAATTTATTTAGAAAGAAAAAAGTGGATTTAAACCGTGGCCTTTACGACAGTAAATACATATTAAAGAATTTTAAAACAGAAGATAATTTAAGAGAACTAAGTAAAAAACAAATAGAAAAAGTTATTGATACATTGGAAAAAGAATTAAACTTTCAAACTAATTACTTAAGTGTATACTTAATGTTTACGGCGTTAATTTTTGCAATAATTTTCTTTATTGTTCCCAATACTAATAATGAAATTGAAAGTGGTGTTTTTACAAATATTAACGGAAAAGATTACCAATTAGAAAGTATAAATTTAGAATATAAAGATTTTAATTACCCTGAAAAGGATAACATTAATGGTACATTTAAGTATTTTGATGGGGTTGGAAAATCTTTATTGATAATTTATGGTAGTTGTGCTCTATTTGCAGGTATTTATTTAGTATTTTTTACTAATATTTATCATTGGCGAAAATTACGAAAATTGTATAACAATGCGAGATATATCTATTCATTGAAATGATCTAAACCATTGAGACTACTATATTGGTAGTCTCTTTTGTATGACATATCTTACCTTTTATTCTATGATAATTATTATCCTATGTAGATTAGAGGGGAAAAATATGAAATGTCCGAAATGTAAATCATCAAACGTAGTAGAAATAAGTAAAAAGACTGTTAGACGTAATGGAAATATTGTTACATTGGCTATGGTTCAATGTAATGATTGTTATTCTCGCTCTAATATAGAAATTCATGAGTGAACATTAAGTCGCATCTACCAAGTTGTGGCTTTTTATTATGCCTTGAAGACTGCATCAAACAGCTATAAATATAATAACGGACTAGTTTTACGGGTGAGTAAGTATCTTAGGAACATTAGAAAACGAAAAGTGCGAGCATGTACTTGTAGACGATAGGGTGGAGTTTGGTGTGGTTTTGAGAATGGAATATGTAGAAAATTGTTCCAATATGTAGATTCTCAGGCTAATATTGTTTGAGAGGTGAGGAAAATGAAGAAAAACCTATCAGATGTTAATAAGGAAGACGTTTACGAAAAAGAAAGATCTTTACCTTGGTGGATGTACGTTATTATCGTTATATTAATTTTAATAACACCAGGGATATTAGCTGTATTTATGGATTTTGAAATATTTGCATCTGCAAGAGGTGGAATTGATGGATGGTTAAGTTATTGGGGTGCTTATTTAGGAGGTATTATAGGATTAATTGCAATTGTTGGTACTACACAATTTCTAATTAGTACTCAAAAAAATCTCCATAAACAACAACTGTTTCAACAGAATCTTCATCAAAATAAATTAATTGAAGATCAACAAAAACACCATCAAGAGCAATTAGATCAACAAAAAGAGCATCATATTAAAATGATTGAAGAACAGAAACAACAACATCAAGCTCAATTAGAATCACAACGAAAAGCAATTGAAGATTCAGCTAAATTGCAAGATAAAACAGAAAGAGAGAGATATATTTTACAATTAGAATTACGGAAGACTGAAGAATTTTCCAAACTGTTAATTGATATTGAAGACCATCTACAAAAATTAAAATTGATTGCTTTTAAGAGTATGGATATGCTTAAAAATGTAGCTGAAAGATATGGTAGTTATACTCTCGCTAGTCTTAAAGAAGATGTAGAGGGTAAAAATGAGCACGAAGATGGATTTAAAAATAACATTGCTAATTTAAATAGCATTTTTACTAATTATACTAATCTTACTTTAGATATTGATAAAATTATTAATAACTTACTTATCTATAATATTGCAGAGGATCTAGAAATGTTGGATTTTAGAAATGAACTTAGAGATGGAATTGATATTGTGTCATTAAATTTAAAAGGAGAGCAAAAAAGATTTGAAGATATAAAAAACAATAAAAATCTAGAATCAAAATTGGGAATTGTCGATATAATAAATGACTGTGAAAGTATAATAGTTAAAAATGATAAAAGTATAGATAATATAGTAAAAAAAGTAAATGAAAAAAAATATCAATTGCTTGTATTACAAGATAAATTATTAGATGAATTTCGTCCCAAAGAAAGTGATATTAAATAAAAATACTTACATTTCGAAAAGCTGATACCTTAAACTTGATACTCTTGTCTTCAAGACTTCCGCCATTTATTGCGGAAGTCTTATTTTATTATGAAAAGAGGAGATTTTATTTTGAAGATAATTAAGTTGCCAATAGAGAAGATTAATCCTGCACTATATAACCCACGTGTAGATTTACAACCAGGTGATGCAGAATATGAAAATTTAAAGCGTTCTATTAAAGAATTTGGTTATATAGATCCTTTAATTTGGAATGAAAAAACAGGAAATCTGGTAGGGGGTCATCAACGCTTTAAAATTTTAGTAGCTGAGGGTTATCAAGAATTAGATGTTTCAGTAGTGAACTTGGAGCCAACGCAGGAAAAAGCTTTGAATATTGCTCTTAATAAAATTAGTGGCGATTGGGATGAAGATGGATTAATTGCAGTATTACAAGAACTACAAGATAGTGACATCGATTTACAATTAACGGGATTTGACGAGGTGGACTTAAAACACATGATAGGCGATATCGAGGTTCCAAACTTTGATGAAGGTACAGAGGATGATCAAGGCGACCTAGGAGTATTAACTTCTAAGCTTATTACATGTCCACACTGCCATGAGGAGTTTGAGCATGAATGACTACATTAAAAATTGCATGGGCTACACATGAAGCGGCTAAATTCGCATGTGAAAATTTTCATTATAGTAAGTGCCTACCTGCTGGGAAATTAGTGAAAGTTGGCGCATGGGAAGATGGAAAGTTCATTGGTGTTGTGATTTTTAGTAGGGGGGCAAATGGCAAGATTGGTTCACCTTATGGACTTACACAAAAGGAATGTTGTGAACTGACAAGGGTTGCTCTCAATCATCATAAATCATTTGTATCAGAAATATTAGCCAAAGCAATCAAATTCTTAAAAGTACAGTCACCAAATATTGAGTTGATCGTTAGTTATGCAGATACTGAACAAAATCATCATGGGGGTATATATCAAGCTACTAATTGGATTTACCAAGGCAAAACAGATGGCGAACACTATTTTATTATTCATGGTAAAAAAGTTCACCCAAAGTCTATCTACTCAAAATATGGGAAGGGAAGTCAACGTATTGAATGGTTAAGAAAAAATGTTGATTCAAATGCCCAAATATATATGACTACTGGTAAACACAAGTATCTTATGCCATTAAACAAAAAAATCCGTAAGAAGATCTTGCATTTAAATAAGCCATATCCTAAGCCTAAAAAATAAAAAAGAAAAGACGAGTGCGCTAACACTCATCTTTTCTACAAAACCATGCCACATCATGGCAGAGATAGCGATATACCGTGCACGGTTTTAGCCCACTCGCTATCTCACTTTCATTATAAGTGAGGGGTTATGATGAGGTAATGAAAAATACAAACAAACGTTCTGTATCTATAAAAGAAGATGACTTGCTACTGCAACATGAAATAAGCATGGCTGAAAGTATTCATGAATCAAAAGAACGATATAGAAAGATTGTACAAGCAGGAATCGCACAATGGATAAAGGACTTCAAAGGTGGTCATATCAAAGTTTCGACTGTGGATGATTTAAAAAAGCTAATCGAGCTAGATTTGCAATTATTAAAGGATGAGGATTTATGAAACAAACTCAACTCAACTGACGGAGGTGGTGTTAATGTAACATGGCTGAAAAATATCAATTAGCTTATCAGGATTATAAAAGCGGCATGAAGCAAAAAGACATCGCTGCTAAGTACAACGTGTCCATTAACACCGTCAAAAGTTGGCAACAACGCAAATGGCGAAGTATGGACAATGCGAATGAAAAAGTATGCACACCAAACGAAAAAAGTGTGCAAACCAAAAAAGGTGCACCACGTGGCAATAAAAATGCTGTAGGCAATACAGGAGGAGCCCCCCTCAATAATCAAAATGCAAAAGGTAATAAGGGTGGATCAGCTCCACAAGGTAATAAGAACGCTGTTACAACTGGTGAATATGAATCTCTCATGTGGGACTACCTAGATGAAGAGGAACGGGAGTTATATGGCACTATTGAAACTGACCCGTTATTCCAGATTGATAGAAACGTTCGCGAACTAACCATACGGCAACGTAGGATGATGAAGCGGATTAAAACAATTGAAGAAGGTCTGACAGAAAAGCAAAGACGTGTGTTGCAGCAATTGCGGAAAGTGAAAGAAGCTGCAACGGGTGCGGATGGTCAAACTGTCACAATAGCAAAAGAACGCATGGTTACTGTTGAGGTTGAAGAAACGATTTTTCGTAAAATGGATGACATACTCAACCTTGAGGAAGCACTAACAAGAGTCACGAGTCAACTTGTGAGAGCGATTAAACAAAAACATGATATTGAAAAATCCAATAGTGAACAGCAATTGAAGTTAAAACAAATGAATTTGAATGTTAAAAAG
Source organism: Lysinibacillus sp. C5.1 (assembly GCF_016350185.1). Classification (NCBI taxonomy): domain Bacteria; kingdom Bacillati; phylum Bacillota; class Bacilli; order Caryophanales; family Bacillaceae; genus Lysinibacillus; species Lysinibacillus sp. C5.1. The sequence goes on along the minus strand of NZ_CP066226.1, from coordinate 2,584,208 downwards.
TTAAAAATTGAAATTGAAAAAATTCAGTATGGAGATACATCAACACAAGAAAGTGAAATTGCTAAGATGTTGCGTAAGATTGCAGGTGATGAATAATGATAGAGCTCACACCAAAACAAAAAGAGGTTATGGATTCATTTATTCAAGAAAATCCTAAAATACTACTCGCCAGTGGTGCAAAACGTGCAGGGAAAACATTCGTGTTTATTCTGCTTTTTTTAATGCATATTGCTAAATATGAGGGGCAAGGATTGTCTTTTATTATAGGTGGAGCTACCCAAGCTAGTATTAGACGTAACATATTAAACGATATGGAAGTCATTCTAGGCAAAGAGTTAAAGTTTAATAAATCAAATGCTGTTTCTGTTTTTGGCAACAAGATATATTGTTTTGATGGAGCTAATTCTGATACGTGGAAAAAAGTGCGCGGTTTTACCGCGACAGGAGCTCTACTTAATGAAGGAACAGCACTTCATGATTTATTCGTGAAAGAAGTTATCTCACGTTGCTCATATCAAGGGGCTCGTATATTAATTGATACCAATACTGAGAATCCAGCACATAGTATTAAAACGGATTACATTGATAAAGATGGTCAGATGTTAGAGACCGGCCGTTTAAATATCAGAGCATTTCATTTTACTTTGTTTGACAATATTTTTCTTGATCCTGAATACGTTGAGTCCATTATTGCTTCTACACCTTCAGGCATGTTTACTGATCGCGACATTTATGGTTTATGGGTAGCAGCCGAGGGCATTGTCTACAAAGACTTTAATGAAGATCGTCATTATATTTCCAGTGAAGAGTTTAATAAACTCAACATCGTTAAATACTTTGCTGCTGTAGACTGGGGATACGATCACTTTGGGGCGATGGGTGTATTTGCAGAAGATGAAAAAAGGAACGTTTATTTATGTGAAGAGCATGCTAAACAATATGAAGAAATTGACTACTGGGTAGCAGTTGCGAAGGCTATTAAGAAACGTTACGGTAATATCAATTTCTATTGTGATTCGGCACGACCTGAGCATGTAAAACGCTTTAGACGTGAAGGATTAAGAGCATTCAATGCGAAAAAGAATGTAATATCTGGGATTGAAGAAGTCGCCAAAATGTTTAAAATAGGGCGGCTTTTTATTGTTGAAGATAAAGTAAAAAGGTTCAAAGATGAAATATATCAATATGTATGGAATGGCACAACTGGTGAACCAATTAGATTATGGAATGACGTACTAGACATGATTCGTTATGGTATCTACACACATTATCAAAAAGCAATTCTCAAAGGGAAAAACCGATAAGGAGGTGTCAGCATGAATGAATATATCCAATACATCGATGGGAATGGTATTTCGCCTTTGTTACTTGATAAGTTAATAAAAGAAACACAAGCAGAACGAAATAAACGATTACTCAACTACAACCGCTATAAGGCTGAAGCATCTGCAGTGCCCATTTTAACACGTAAACCTACAGACTACGCCCAAGGTAATGCACATGTGCAACGAGTGGATGATAAAGTGAACAACACGCTAAACAATCCACTCGACGCTGAAATTGTAGACACGAAAGTTGGCTATATGTTCGGTAATCCAATTTCATATGTGGTAGATAAACAAGCTCAAAGCCTAAAGTCATTAACAGAGGCCATTGAGCTTTTTAATTTGCGTAATTCCATTGATGACTTGGATAGTGAATCAGGGAAGAAAACGGCTATTTGTGGCTATTCTGCTCGGTTACTGTACATTGACACTGAAGGAAATGAACGTGCGATGGTGATTGATCCGTGGGAGACTATCATTCTTTCAGAAACTGGAGAAGTCAGTGAACCTAAATATGGATTTCGCTATTTTAAAAGCGCGGAACTTAATGCTGAAGGTGAAAAGGTAGAAATCGAGCAGCTGGTATTTTACGATGCTACAACTGAAAAACTCTACACTCGTGCAGATAAAGATTCACAGTTTGTACTGAAAGATGAACGCAAACATCTATTCGATTACTGTCCTTTATTTGGGATATCAAATAATGAGGAGCTGCAGGGCGATGCGGACAAAGTGTTTAACTTGATTGATGCGTACGACCGCACTTTATCTGATGCATCTAATGAGATTGAACAGTGGCGTTTAGCGTATTTGGTGCTGAAAGGCATGGGTATGGATGAAGAGGATGCACAGAAGGTTGCACGCACTGGTATTTTTGAGCTAATGGGTGAAGATGACGACATTAAATACCTAACCAAAGAAGTCAATGATCAAATGATTGAGAATCATCTAAATCGTTTAGAGGAAAATATCATGCGATTAGCTAAAAGCGTGAACTTTAGCGATGAAGCGTTTGCCGGTAACACAAGTGGCGTGGCTATGAAGTTTAAACTCATGGCGCTTGAAAACAAATGCAAAACGATGGAACGAAAATTTACTACCGCTTTACGATATCAATTCAAAGTGTTATGCAGTGCATGGGCAAAGAAGGGAATCTGTTCGAAAGATGATTACTTAAAGCTTTGGTTCGAGTACAAGCGCAACGTTCCTATGGATTTATTATCTGAGGCACAGGCATCACAAGCTCTAAAAGGGCAAGTGTCAGAGCGTACACGTCTTTCTAAGATGTCGATTGTGGATGATGTAGATTATGAACTAAAAGAGATGGAGAAGGACGCTAAGGTGTATGGCAAAGACTTAGAGGACTTGGATGACGATCCTGAAGAAGTGGATAAACTATGAATCAGCAAGAGATTAATAAAATCCTAGACGAACTGGAGAAGAAGGCTGAAAAAGACATTGAAGTTGTCTTTAACAAGCGTTTAAAAGCCATCCTCGACCAAATGCTGCAGATGCATAGAAAGTTTGGTAAGAACGGTGAAGCCACTTGGACTGACGTCAATAAATACAATCGCTTCAATCAAGAAATGAAGCTAATAGCTCAAGAGCTCAATGCGGATTATAAAGCAATTATTAAGTTAATAAGAGCGTCAGAGGAACGACTATACATTGAGAGATACTTAATGATGGCTTACCTGTTAGAACAATCTACAGGCGAGGAAATGGGCTTTGTATTGCCTTCAGTTGAAACAGCTCTAACTAATCCAGTTGAGTTTTTAACACTTCCCAAGATATTTGAAGCCCACAGGAATGACATTATTAGACGACTAAACATCGAGATAGCACAAAGCCTTCAAGCTGGCGAAAGCTACACTGAAATGGCTTATCGTATAGAACAAGCGATGGGGTGGTCCAAGAAGAAAGCCATCCTTGTTGCTCGTACAGAAGGTGGCCGAGTACGATCGCAAGCAGATTTAGCTGTAGAAGAACAGGCGAGTAAAACCGTTCGGCTAACAAAGGTATGGATGTCCTCCCTTGATACGAGAGTACGGAAATCTCATAGAAAGCTAGATGGGCAAAAGGCTGATAAAGACGGCTATTATCACTATGGAAAGTGGAAATCTAAAGGTCCAAGGCTATGGGGTGTTGCATCCATGGATATTCAATGTCGGTGTCATTCGATTTACTTGGTGAACGGTAAATTACCTGAATACAGACGTGGCAAAGACTATATGGATGATAAGTATCAAAAGAATTTAGCAGCTCGTATAGACGCTTACATGGAGGACTTGGGACTAATGTATAAACAAGCGCTTACCAAAGCTTACAAAGAAGTTAAGCCACCAAGTGTGACAGTACCATTTATGAGCTTCGAGGATTGGAGGAAGCAGTTTAGTGGTGAAGGATGAGTGAAGTTTGTATGGGCATAACTAATTTAGTTCTCGAAATAAAGTTTGATAAAAATCACCTCGTTAGTTTTTATTAGAGGTGATTTTGTTTTGGATATTTATGTTAAAATTATTTTGATTTTGAAGTTTTATGTAAATTTTATTCAACAATCGGGCCAGATTGTCAAGTAATTCCTTGAATGTATAATGTTATTAGGTGATACTAAATTGGGGGGATATTAATGATAGTAGTAAGTTCTTGTTTAGCAGGATTAGAGGTAAGATATAACGGTACACATTGTTTAAATAATAAAATTATGAAACTAATAGAAGAGAATAAAGCAATAACCGTATGTCCCGAATTACTTGGTGGCTTTTCAACTCCTAGAGAACCTGCAGAAATAATAGGAGGTAACGGGGAAGATGTATTGGATGGAATAGCTAAAGTAATCGAAAAATCAGGTAGAGACGTTACGGAATTATACATAAAAGGAGCTTATATTACTCTAAAAAAGGCTATTGATGTCAACGCAACGGTAGTTGTACTGAAAGAGTATAGCCCATCTTGTGGAAGTTCCATGATTTATAATGGTGAATTTATAGGAAAGGAAATTGCAGGGAATGGCGTTACGGCTGCTTTATTAAAAAGAAACGGTTTACAAGTAATTTCGGAAAGACAGTTTTCCGAAATATTCTAAATAAAATGAAGAATTAGCTCAAAATACATTAATTAGGCGCGATTCTGTAATAAGGATTAGCGCACGGTTTCATTAAAGAGCCAGATTGCGGAATAAGGGATATAACCAGATTTATATGAATTCACAACGGTAAACAAAGAAATATCCCCAAACGACGCTTTGGAAAGGTTATACTTCAACTAACGGCGCAGGATAGTTGAGTTAGCAAATATAGCTGCTAGTTGTTGGAGTAGTAATTATATAGCATTGTTCAAATAATGATGCCAGGAAATGAGGAATAACCGATGTCAAAAACGGTACTTGATAAAGCTAAGAGGATTGTAGCGGGAATCGAAGTTTATCCAGGATTAGCTAAAGATTGGAGTAAAGATAATTATGACAATTATTATCTTTACTTTTCAAATCCAGATCCTGAAATACGAAAATATTCGTTACTTGTTTTTTTTGTGGGTCTTGGTAATTGGCAATTGGGGTCAGCTTTTATCTTTAGACCAATCAAAGAACTTAAAAAAGACGAAGATTTCGATGAAAATAAAGTGTATCGTTTTGAGGATTATGTTCGATCATTTCTCGACAATAGAGAAAACATTAAACAAGAGTTCCCATATTTATATGATAATTTGGTTTGGTATTTACTTAGGTTAGATAATCAAAAACATTTTGAGTATATATTTAGATCCGTTGATAAGCAACTATTCATTGAACTTAGACAAGTGTTAATTAAATCGGGTATTGATGCTAACATATTACCCAACAATTTAAATAACATATTAAGAGAAGTAGGAATTACTCCATATTTTGTAGATTAAACATAATTTTTAAACGAACGGCATTCCTTATTGATCAAACGTGCGCTTTAGTGCAACAAGGATTTATAACGTATTCATAACTAAACCTAATAACGTTCCCAAATGAAACTTTGGTGACATTGAAAGGAATTCAATAACATCTTCTAGAAACCTTAATATATCAACTTAGGAGGTTTTAAATGTCTTCTCATATTAGAGTTCGAGCTGGTGCAATAATAATAGAAAATAATGAAATATTATTAACGGTGTATAATGACCCAATAAGAGGTATCGTTTATGATTTACCTGCTGGAGGTGCAGAACCCAATGAATCAATTATAGATACAGTAAAAAGAGAAGCCAAAGAAGAAGCGTGTATAGATGTAGAAGTAGGTCCACTAGCTTTTGTTTATGAATACACACCTCACCTTAATTTAGATAAATTTGGTAAAATACATACATTGGTTATGATGTTTGAATGCAAAATAAAAAGCCCTAGTACACCAAAATTTCCAAAAAACCCGGATTCAAATCAAATAGATGTAAAATGGCTACCTATTTTAGAGTTACAAAATATTGAAATGTACGCAAACATCGGACCTTATTTACAGGAATATACGCAAAATCCTAGAAACATTGATTTAATAGAAGAGCATAAACTAAATGAGGTATATCAAGTTCGTTAGAGTTATTTTATACAATCCCATACAAAATAACGTTCCCAAATAGAAGTTTGGACGTACACCAAAAAGTCACGAATGTTGTTAAATCAACGTTTGTGACTTTTCTTGTGACATTTTTGATTCAGCTTTTTATGCAGAGAGCGGTTCTATGAAAAGTAGCAACTCTAGAATGTTAAGTTTTTATTATTCCTTTTCATGTTTTAAAATTTCCCTAATATCAAGGCATCTGTTAACTGTTAAATATTAATGGATAAATCACTTAAAATTGGAACTTCTATTCATGCTAGACGTATTAAAGTAAAGGGACTGTGTCAGTTCAAAGAGATATATGTAACGTAATCATTAAAAGAGAAAACGAAATGAGTATTTACATAGTGATATTACCAATGATTAGTATGTTGTTAGGTTTATATTTAGTGTGTCTGGGACTCTGGGAATTAAGACTAGGTATAGATAGAAAAAGATTTATAACCTTCTCGTTTACAGGGCTATTTTTAATCTTTATATTACCGAACATGTTTGGGTTTCTTCAATTTAATTTTTAATAACTTTCAATAAATATCTATCTGCTAACTGAAATATAGTTTAAGTGAAAATTAAGTTGAAAAGGGATGAAATGGAGTGAGTAATGATATTAAACGATTTAAGAAAATAAGTGACAAAGTAATATACGGCTCGACTGCTGAAGAACGATTTAAAGAAGTGTACGGGATAACAATCGAGGAATGGAAATCAAAAGCAGAAGAAAGATTTAAAGCTGAAACAGGAATGAGTTACGAAGAATGGTATATTAAAAAGGTTATTTCTTCGACACCAATTGATTATCTTAAAAATCTCAATGGCTCTGTTTCTCAGGACGATATAGAACTGGTTAAAGATTTACAAGAGTTGGGGTTAAATGATGGTGTTATAAATGTATTACTGGATTATGTAAAAATTGTTAGCAAAATTGGGTTTATTCACTCGTTGGTGAGAGATATAGGGGAAAGTTGGCTCAATAAGAACGTCACAACTATTGAAAGCGCTATGGCATTTGTCAGGAAAGAGTGGAATAAATAAAGTCCTCAAAATATATACTTCAATATCAACGTACTATCGGAAGCGAAAATGGTGAATTACCCGACGGCTTGGAGGAAGCTGAGCTCGCATTTTTATATAAAGTATTATGGACTGAAAAGGGAATGAACATTAGTGATGCAACAAAGAAAGGGAGACAAGGGCTTAGTATAATATTGGTGATGCACTCCCAGGAACGATGAGTAAGTTAAGGAAAGAGGTGGTGGAGAACCAATGGATTATTTTTCATTGATTGCTATTATATTTGTCTCACTTATTGCAGCTGTTGTTTATGAAATAAAAAAGAAAAATGATATAAAACTTGAACAAATTAAGTTAGAAAGAGATAAAGTAGCTTTGGAACAAAAAAGATTGGAAATTGAGAATAAAGTGGATTAATGATTCAACTGACGGGAGCTTTATATCAATAGCACTCAACTATTTAAAAAATTTTTATAAAATAATATCTAATCAAGCCATTCATTTTGTAGTGAACCCCAAAAGTTAGACTTATTTCGAAGAGGAGTTCTTCCTCTTCGTTATTTTAATTTAAAAGCTCAATTTTTGAATCAAACCATTGTTCCATGAAATTTATTTGTTCTCTAATTTGCTCTTTTGTGTAATTTTCATCCTCTGAAGTAACGACCCATTTTTCTTCAATATCATCATTTCTATGGACAATTGCGATAAGTTTACCTGTAAATTCATCTATTGGCCCCTTTACCTTATTTGAAAGGATATAGACATCCTGTTCCTCTCTATCGCCACCAATGATTCCAGGTACGTAACCATAATTTATCGGATAGACATTATCAAAATCATCCTTATAGCCCATTGGCCGATCTACTATTATTTTCAACTTTTGTAGTTTATGAAGTTCCATAGCGACTTTTGTCCTTTCTATGCAGCCAATCTTACACGATAGGTGACTGGACTACATCCAAATTTACTCTTTATTCGCTTGTAATTGTAATAGTAGATATACTTATCAATCGCTTGTTTTTTTCTTCAAAACTAGTATAGATAGTCCCATAATATATTTCTTGTTTCAGTAGGCCAAAGAAATTTTCCATTGGCGAATTGTCTAAGCAGTTTCCTTTTCGAGACATGCTTTGAAATATTTTATTGTTTTTCAGTAGATTTGCGTATTGTCTCATCTGATACGTTATGAACGCAAGCTCCGCACGTAATAATTCATTTTCTCGTTCTAATTCTTGTTCACGCGATAATTTCTTTTCTTCCTTTGTTTTCTTCGGTTTGTCTGACATGGATGGACGTCCTTGCGTTTTTGGAGAAATTCCACCGATACCATGTTTTCTAAATGCCGTAGTCCACAATGAAACCATCGAGTCATTTGGCAGATTGAATTTATGAGCGACATCTCGGATAGATTCTCCACTATTTAAATGATAGTTTATGACATCAAGTTTAAATTGAATAGTGTAATCCGAACGTCTTTCCTGTTTCCTAAGAGAGACAAATCCTAATGCAGTTACTTGTTTCACCCACCTTCTCACCACTCCTTGGCCTGAGGAAATACTAAATTGAAGAGCTATTTGTCTATAACCTCCATGCCCTTGAAAGTAGGCTTCAACGACTTTTTTCTTAAACTCATAATCGTATTTTGCCAAAATAAATGCACCCCAAAAGTTAGATTGAAGTGACCCCTAAAAGTTAGACACGGTTATTTCATTTAGGCAGCTTGGGTAAACTGAGTTCGGTATTGTACCGGACTCAGTTTTAATTTTGCCTTAATTCGTTTCGTATTGTAATACGTTATATAGTTTTCAAGTTCCAATTTAAAATGCTCAACACTTTCGAACTCCTTTAAATAAAGGAATTCCGATTTCAAAATCCCAAAGAAATTCTCCATCACCGAGTTGTCATAACAGTTGCCTTTACGTGACATACTTTGCACAATGCCTTTTGATGCAAGTGCGTGACGGTATTGCTTCATTTGATAATGCCAGCCTTGATCGGAATGCATCAGTAATTGGCGTTCCTCTGGTAACTTCTCTAATGCTTTCTCCAACATTTCTGAGACAAGTGAATACGTTGGTCGATGACCAATTGTGTAAGTAATAATTTCTCCGTTAAATAAGTCTAAAACAGGGGATAAATAGAGTTTTTCACCAAACAATTTAAACTCTGAAATATCTGTTACCCACTTTTCATTAGGGGCTTCAGCTGTAAATTTGCGGTCTAAAATATTCGGTGCGATTTTACCGACTGTCCCTTTATATGATTTATACTTTTTCATTCTGACTACGCACTTTAAACGAAGTGTTTTCATGATACGTTGTACTTTCTTATGATTCACTCTTCGTCCACGATTTGCGAGTTCATCACGAATGCGACGGTATCCGTAACGCCCTTCATGTTCGTTATAGATGGATTGAATTTCAGCCTTTAAGTCGGTATCTGGATCGGGACGATTCAGTTTCTTCACTATGTCATAATACGTACTACGTGGAATCTGTGCGAATTCGACAAGTGCCTTCACCGAGTATTTATGCCTTAATTCATAGATGACCTTTACTTTGTCTTCTTTGGTGATGTTTCTTTGGCTTGAACTAAGGCGTTCAACTTTTTTAAATACTCGTTTTCCATTTCAAGCTGCTTGATACGAGCTTGAAGTGCTTCTGGTGAGCCTTCTACTGGTGTATGTTTTGGTTGTTTATTGGTTTCTTTTTTCATGGATGGACGCCCCTTTTCCTTTGATTGAAGGGCATCGAATCCTTTTGTTTCAAACTGTTTTCGCCAATGAATAATGGACGATGGAGCTGCTATACCAAAGATAGCCGCTGTTTCTATTAAGGACGTGCCGTGCTCAATCATGAAGTTTAGTACGTCTAGTTTAAACTGTGCTGTATAGTTTGTATATGATTTTATAAACGCTTCAACACCGTTATACTCATATTGTTTAGCCCAGTTAAGAATAGCCTTATGATCTGTCCCAATCGATTTAGCAATTTCATGTGAACTTTCTTTGCCTTCTAAGTATCGTAAAGCTGCTTGTAATTTTTCCTCTGCAGTATATTTTGCCATTAAAAACTGCACCTCCAATTGTTAGATGTGTCTAACAATTGGGGTGCAGTTCAGATTTTTGGCCTAACTTTTGGGGTGCAGTACAAAATGAGTGACTTTTATTATTGCACCTGCTCGTTGCATGTATTTTAATTTTTAAAATAATGGTACCCCAATTAAAAGAGTATATATGTGTTTATACGTGTTAAAGTATTCATTCATAAAATTTTATTTTTGAAATCAAAATAAAATTTTATAACCTTCATTTTGCAACCTATCGAAATCTCCAAAGCCTAAACCCCACCAAATCAGCATTTTTACGCTATAATGTAGGACGAGGTGAAGAAAATGTTTGTGAGTGAAAAACAGATTGAGATTCGATATGCGGAGACAGACCAAATGGGCGTTGTCTACCATGCCAACTATATCATTTGGATGGAGATTGGACGTACGCAGTTAGTGAGCGATGCGGGATTTGAGTACGCTGCATTAGAGAAGGAAGGGTATGTGTCGCCAGTAATGGATTTATCTATTTCCTATAAGGCTGCTATGCACTATGGACAGGTGGCAACCGTGCGTACTTGGGTAGAGAAACACGATCGTCTACGTACAACATATGGTTATGAAATTTTACATGAAGATGGCACGATTGCAGCAACAGCACAGTCCGTACATATTCTAGCACATAAAGAAACATTACGACCTATTTCTTTAAGTAAAATTGACCCTGTTTGGGATGCTAAATATAAAGAAATTGCAGTGGCAACGAAATAATATCAGCAGCTTGATGTTTACGTTAATTGAATTGAAGTAAGCCAAAGGCAGGACCAGAATAATAACTGGTGCTGTCTTTTTTCTTTTAACCATGTTAAATGCATCAAGTTTTTTATCTTGCATAAAATTTGTTATATGCTATTATTAGAACAAATGTTCTGTATGGAGATGGGGGAAATTATGCAACTATACATATACGATAATCGCTTTAAAGCGTTCATTGACCAGTATCAATTAACAGCTGAACAACTTGAATATACAGGAACACCGCAAGAGAGTATTGCGCTTGTTAAAGAGGATGTCAATCGACATGCCATTTTAGCAATTGAGGATGGGATGCTTGTAGTATTCTTTGTGTTACATCGAAAAGAAGGTGTAAAGCCATATTGTGAAAATGATGATGCCATTTTAATAAGAGCTTTTTCTACAGATTATCGACATCAAGGGAAGGGCTATGCAAAAAAAGCTTTAATGTTATTACCTGACTTTGTCAAACAGCATTACTGTGACGTCAATGAAATTGTATTGGCTGTTAATGTAAGGAATGAGGCGGCACGAGGACTATATAAGAAGTGCGGTTATACCGATAAAGGTGTAAGAGTGATGGGAATAAAAGGGTAATTAATCGTTATGAACTACGATTTGTAAAAAGAATTGCAAAAAATCCACTGAGCCATTAAAGCAAAGTGGATTTTTACTAGCTAGATAAGCAATGTCTATTTCCTTGAAGTATTACTTAGCTCGTTTAAACAAGAATTTCCAAGAAATGAAATTGACAATGACCAGTACAAAGAAATAAATAAAAGTACCATAAGAAATGCTTGTTGCCAGTAGATAGTGTATAAATGCAAGTATACCTAATGGAATAAATAATATTAAGGCCTTCCAACTCTGCCCATCACCGATTTCGTCAAAGGGCTTCGTGAAAGGAACTTTGTTTTCAAAGCCCATGTAGCAAATGATTGTGTACAAACAGCTTGCTACTAAAACAATCAATAGATCTGGAATGATTCTCGGGCCATAAATAAAGCAAAATACGATGCTAAGAACGAGATACAGCGGAATATATAGCTTTATTAAAAAGGCTTTTAAACTACCCTTTTGTAAGTCTGTATAGTCTTTAATTGGAAAGACTTTGTAGATCCAAGCCGCTTTATATTTTGCGGAATGACCTAACATCATCACAGCAGATGGAATAATCAGCATACTAAAATAAATATTTAAATAGCTTATACTGGTCGAGTAGTCAACATGATCTGACCGCATCATATTAAACATAAAAATAAATGGTATCACGAAAGAAAACCCTAATGATGGATACACTTTTAATTTAAAATCCCGTTCTTGTTTCATCATAAGAGAGGCAAAACGATAAAATGCCTTTTCCTCACTTGTTCGGCATATAAAAGATAAGAAATAATCTTTTAAACGACTTTTCTTTTCCTTCTTTGATTTGCTCGTACTTAATAACTTTTGTAAATTCCGCTCAAAGGTTGGAATTAACGTTATATAGAGCCCTATTGAAATAAGTGGTATAAAGACGGAGAAGATAGTGCCTACTAACGTGAAGTAAGAGTTATTACCATTTAAGATAAGCTCATAAGGAGCGGCAAACCACATAGGGATGATGAAAATACTCCACCATTTGAACGTTACGACCATTTCAAGGTTGACAAACTCAAAGGAGCGAATAAGCACTTGATAACCAATCATTAACACTAAGGATAAGCCAATTTGCACATAATTAATGACGTCCTTTAGCATTTCTCCATCAAAAAATCTTAAAATCACAATATACAAAATAGTTGTAAGCACGACAATGAAAATATTGATGAAGATAAGTGCGAATACGGTTAATAGAAAGAATAATATTCCTTGTGTAAACAAGCTGACTAAAAGGGGAATCGCCGTTAAGGCAATTGTTAAATAAGTTAAATAAATAAGAATATGCAATATTTTAGCGGCATTTATCGTTTTAGCATTAATCGGCTTCGTTGACAGGATGCTTCTGTCACGAACATCAAGTAGTACAGAAGAAAAATCGGAAATCAAAGTAGTCATCACGATAAAGATAACTATGCCGTATGCAATGCTCATTTGAAAATGATAGTTATCACCAAACCCCATAAAAGGAATGAGTATAAGACCATAAAGGGCGTAAATCCATAAAGATTTGAAGTAGCTATTTTTTTGATCTTTTTTATTTTGGTTAAAGATGGTTGGTACTTTTCGTTCATCCATCGTTAGTTTAATATGGAGGATTTGTCTCATAATCGAATAATCAATGCCCATTTTCCGAAAAATAAATTGCATTTTATCAAGTAGTTGCAGGACTTTGAAATCTTTCATTACTACACCTCCTGGACAACCGCTACGAATTGTTCACCAATTTCTTTATGATTATGAAAACCTGTTAGTTGGTTGAAAATCCCCTCTAACGTTCCGGCCGTATTAGCTGCTTGTAGTTGAGCAAATGTTCCATCAGCAGCGATTTTTCCATCATTCAGTAATATAATGCGACTGCTGATTTTTTCGACCACATCCATGATATGGGAGGAATAAAATATCGTTTTACCTTGGGCTGCTAATTGCGTTAAAATCTCTTTGAAAATCATGACACTATTCGCATCCAAGCCGTTTATAGGTTCATCCAAGAACAGTAAATCTGGATTATGTATAAGGCTAGCGATAATTAATAGCTTTTGCCTCATGCCTTTTGAATAAGAAGATATTCTTGCATGATAGGCTTCTCCAACACCGAACAATTCCATTAATGATTTAGATTTGGCGGTCGCTACATCTAAATGCAATCCGTAAAGCTGGCCGATGAAAGTCAAATACTCATAGCCAGTTAAATTATCATAAACATCGGCTATTTCAGGCACATAGCCAATTTTCCGTTTATAATCAATGCTATTTTGTTTAATATCCTCCCCAAATAGCTTAATTTCACCACCATATTCCCCTTCAATCCCCAATATAATTTTGACAGTTGTACTTTTGCCAGCGCCATTCGGACCGATGTAGCCAATAATTTCGCCTCTTGACACATGTAAGTCAATTCCTTTTAAAATTTCTTTGCTGCCATAGCTCTTCGTTAAGTTCATAATCGTTAAAATCTCTTGTTGGTCCATGTTATAGCTCCTTTCTGTTTAGAAAATTAACCATACAACGGTATTAGCACCATTTTTCATCGTGCTATATATTATTATACATGATTTTAGCAATCTGTTATTAATTACAAATTCCTTTGTAAAAATTTGATTCGCTTTAACAGGAGATTTTCTGCAAGTGTAGAAAGTATATTCTATATAATTCAGTAATTTTCAGGAATAGGTGGCAATTTTGATTATTTAAAAAGGGATCACGCAGTCGAAGCAGCACTTCAGTTTATTACAAAACATTTCCCTCATTGCGATGGGGCTTTATTGGCTGGAAGTGTCATTCGGGGAGAGGCGATAGAGACCTCGGATTTAGATATTGTCGTTTTTGATAAAAATCAAAAGACAGCCTAATGAGGAGCTAGATAAAATGAATATTGATAATGTAGTTTTAAAATTACTTGAGTATAGTACTTCAAAGCCTAAAATAGAAATAACTTGGGATAATAATCAGACCAGTTTATGCGAAATTGATACATTTTATGACACAGACAACGGATTAGAACTTCATGAAGAAGGCTATGAAGAATATCATGTTGCATTGGTGAAAGAGGTGACGAATAACAAATATATCGAAATAGGAATAGGTGATAAAAGACCTGTAATTATTAAATTAGCAGATACAGGGGAAGTTATATTTAACAAATAAATATAACTATGATTAACTTACTTAACATTAAAAATGACCAAGTTCTCTATTAATATTGAATTTGGTCATTTTCTATTGCTATTAATTAAAACTATATGTGCAATAAATGTGTAGTTGAGCAAAGTTAATCGTAACATGATGATTATAAAGAATATTCCGAACTCTTATGAAAATTAGTTATGCAAGACCTTTAGCGAAAATTATTAATTCGCTTGGCTTCGCCTTGCACCATATGGTGGAAAATTATTTGACGGTTTTTCAGTAGGGAAGTAATAAGCATCCTAATGCACAAGTGAAAATTTTGAAACAAATTGTCCTTTCTTGCGTAGTACAATAGGAAGGACAATATTTTTAATGATAAAATAACATTAAGTATTTATTTAAAGGTGGGAAATAGAATGGGTTTATTAAAAGCAGGTATTGGGGCATTAGCAGGTGTATTAGAAGATCAATGGCGTGAGTATTTCTACTGTGAGTCCTTATCAGCAGATGTCCTTGTTGCTAAAGGTATTAAACGCACTTCGAAACGTGGCTCAAATAAAGGAAACGACAATCTGATTAGTAATGGCTCAATCATTGCCATTAATGAAGGGCAATGTATGATGATTGTTGAGCAAGGCAAGGTAGTGGAGTTTTCTTCCGAATCCGGTGAATATGTTTATGACACATCTACAGAGCCATCTATTATGTATGGGGATGATTTGTCAGCAAACATTACGGAAACGTTTAAGCAAATTGGAAAGCGTTTCACATTTGGTGGAGAGCCTGCTAAAGATCAACGTGTGTATTATTTCAATAAAAAAGAAATCGTTGGCAATAAGTACGGAACACCTGCGCCAATTCCTTTCCGTGTCATTGACCGCAATATTGGCTTAGATATTGATATTACCATTCGTTGTCATGGTGAATATTCTTATAAAATAGTAGACCCATTATTATTTTATACAAATGTCTGTGGAAATGTAGAGCGTGAATATACGCGGGATGCCATTGATAGTCAATTGAAAACAGAGCTTATGACGGCATTACAACCAGCATTTGCTCAAATTTCGGCAAGTGGCGTGCGCTATAGTGAAATCCCTGCGCATACAGTGGCGCTGGCAGATGCTCTTAACAAAGTGTTATCTGAAAAATGGTTGGCAACACGTGGTTTAGCAGTCGTATCATTTGGCATTAGTTCATTAAAAGCTTCTGAAGAAGATGAAGCGATGATAAAACAACTACAGCGCAATGCAGTGATGCGTGATCCTGGGATGGCGGCTGCGCATTTAACTGGGGCACAAGCAGAGGCGATGATTGCAGCTTCACACAATGACGGCGGTGCAATGGCTGGGTTCATGGGGATGAATATGGCAACACAAGCGGGTGGCGTCAATGCAAGCCAACTATTCCAAATGAGCGAGCAAAATAAACAGAGACAAACAACAACGCCACAACAATCGAGCCCATCCAATGCTTGGACATGTTCATGTGGACAAGAGAATACGGGTAAGTTTTGCTCAAACTGTGGTGCAGCAAAGCCAGTAGAAGAAGGCTGGCCATGTTCATGTGGCACAATCAATAAAGGTAAATTCTGTAGTGAATGTGGCGCAAAAAAACCGTCTGGCGCATTGCAATATGCTTGTGATAAATGCGGTTGGCAGCCAGAAACTCCTGCAAATCCTCCGAAATTTTGCCCTGAATGTGGCGATGTTTTCGATGATAATGATCTAAAGTAAGGAGATGACTGATGATGACGACGCAAGAAATGGAAAACGTCAAAGAGGCAAAGCTAGAATTCGATGCTGAATGTCCATCATGCAGTGCATCAATTGAGTTTAACCCCGCAACAGGCAAGCTAACTTGTCCATATTGTGGCTTTGAAACAGAGATTGCCAAACCGGAAAAGGAACAAGAAAAAGTGGCCCAAGAAATGGATTTTGCAAAGGCCGAAGAGCGAGGAAACTTTAACTGGGGTGTAGAGAAAAAAACGGTTGTTTGTAAAGCTTGTGCTGCTGAAACGATTTATGATGCATTACAAGTAGCAGATAGCTGTCCATATTGTGGCTCAAATCAAGTAATGGAAGCGAGTGCTTCAAATACACTTGCACCAAATGGCGTATGTACATTTGAAGTAACAGATAAACAAGCAGGCGAAAATTTTCAAAAGTGGATTAAAAGTAAATGGTTTACGCCAAAGGCTGCTAAAATTAGTGCAAAGCCGGATGCTTTTAAAGGTGTTTATCTACCTTATTGGACGTTTGATACAAAAACAAGCTCACGCTATTCGGCAAGCTATGGTAAGCATCGAACGGTCACTGATAAGGATGGCAATCAGCGTACAGTTACAGATTGGTATACTACCAGTGGTTTCTATCAGGAATTTATAGATGATTATTTAATTAGTGCAACAACTCGCTATGATCGTCAGATGATGCGAAAAATAGAGCCATTTAACTTATTAAATAATAAATCCTATAAACCAGAGTATGTAGCAGGATTTCTCTCAGAACGCTATAGCATTGGTTTACAGGATGGCTGGAACCAAGCAAAGAGAGAAATTCACGATCATTTAGAAGCGGAAATTACGGCAAAGATTCGTTTAGAAAAATTTGCAGATGTTGTCTCCAATTTGCGATTTTCTACAACACATGATGACATTACATATAAGTATTTAATGTTACCAATATGGCTTTCTTCCTTTAGATATAAAGAGAAAATTTATCGATTTATGGTGAATGGTCAAACAGGTCGTGTTGGAGGAGACGCACCGATTTCGCCATTGCGTGTAACAATTGCAGTCCTTGTATCGTTAATGATTGCGGCAGTAGTCTGGTATTTCTTTATGAATGAATAACGAATAATAACCGTATCCTAGAAGTGTGTACATTTTTTACTTTTAGGACACGGTTTTTTATTGTGAATTTTGTCGAAAAAATGTCGAACGCTGTAAAAAAAATGTGCAATTATGATAAATGTCACTATTCATCACGGTTCTGTCTATGTATAGTTGCATAAGTTATAAGGATTAATACTTTACAATAGACAGGGAGCACAGCATTTAATGAACAAGAAAATAGCATGGGTTACAGATACAGCAGCATTGTTAGATGAAAAATTCATACAGGACAATCAAATTCACGTGTTACCACTCAATATTGTTTTTGAAGAGGGCGTATTACGAGAAACTGTTGATATGACACATGATGAATTTTATGACAAACTTCGTACTACTAAAACACATCCAAAGACATCGCAACCTGCCATTGGTGAAGTGGTAGCGTTATATAAATCGTTAAAACAGCAAGGCTATGACTGTGCTATTGCTATTCATACTTCGCAACATTTGTCGGGCACTTATTTAAGCGCTTTCACAGCAGCACAACAAGCACAATTTGAAGTATATCCAGTTGATTCTAAAATCGGTTCATTCCCAATGATGAAAATGATAGAACTCGGGCAGCAATTGGAACGCGAAGGCGTCCCACCACAACAAATTGTTGAAAAAATCAATGAACTTGCAGATCATAGCGAGCTGTCCTTTATCCCAGCGAGCTTATCACAATTGCATAAAAGTGGCCGTGTGTCAGGGACACAGGCGTTTTTGAGTCAACTATTAAATATAAAAGTCGTTATTTCTTTTGATAATGGTAAAGTTGTCATGAAGGAAAAAGTACGTGCACTAGCAAAAGCAAAAGCATATGTAGAAAACCTTCTAATAAATGATTTAGACTCACATCAAATTCCAGAAGTAGCTGTTATTCACTGTAATAATGAAGAAGGTGCGATGAATTGGAAATTAGCCCTAGAAAAAGCGTATCCGTTTATTATTTTTCACGTTCTGCCATTGAGTGCTTGTGTCGGTGTGCATGCAGGGGAAGGAACACTTGGACTGAGTTGGGTACGCAGACCGGAGACAATCGCACAAAAACAACAGGAAAAAGAATTAGTGACGGTCTAAACGAACAAACGAATAACAAAAATATGGCATGTGAAGTTGCGAAATTCCTATAAACAAACTATTATACAGTCAGAGAGCTTTTTCATTAAATGAACTGTAGTTGTAATGTTATTTTTGAATAATGATAGATTATTCAAGTATGGAGGTTTCGACAATGGACGCAATTGAAGTGTTAACTAATTTAGATCAAATACATGGGTATTTTCAACCTATATTTAGCGCTGATGCGCATACGGTGATTGCCTACGAAATTTCCGGACAGTTACAAATAGAAGGTCAACAAATCAATTTAAAAGATTTTGTGAATAATGAAGATATTCCAGAAGAATATCGGATTGATATGGAGCATAAAATTTTACACGCTGCATTAACGCAGATAGACACAGTAGCACCCGATATTGATATTTATATTCCAAGTAATCCGAACTTGTTAATGCAAGATTTCGGTGAAAGTCATTTTAATATTATTCAACAATATATAGGGGAAGAAGATTTACATCGTATTGTCTTAGTTGTTTCCGAGCATCGATTTTTAGGCGATATTAATAAATTGCACCACGCTCTTCGCTATTTTACAACATTCGGTATGAAAATTGCTGTGCAAGAAGTAGGTGCTGAAAGTCATTTAGAACATATCGCATTATTATCACCTCAAATTTTAAAGGTTAATATACGTGATTTGAATTATGACTCATGGTCTGCACAATCTGATATGATTTCAGCCATTGGAAGCTTAGCTTATAAAATCGGGGCTAACTTATTGTTTGAAGGAATAGGAACTGTTTACCAATTGCAATTTGCTTGGAAAAACGGGGGACGATTCTATCAAGGTTCTTATTTAGCAAATGCTGCAAAGACATTTGTGGAGAAAGATATATTAAAGGAACGTTTTAAAGAGGAATGTCAGCAATTTATAACATCTGAAAAGAAGATGCTTCAGGCACAATATTTCGAGTTGAAGAAATTAAGAGAAGAGTTAGAAGCGATTGTTCATCGAGTAAAGCCTTCTAGCGATAACATTTCTCAATTAGAACATTTAGCAGAGCTTTTAGATCATTACTCTTTCCGATTATATATCTGTAATGAGGATGGTTTCCAATTAACGCCTAACGTGATGCGTGTAGAAGGGATATGGGAATTACAGCCAAATGCAATTAATAAAAATTGGAGTTGGCGACCGTATTTCCTACAAACGATTATTAAAATGCGAAATGATCAAAATGGGGAAATTTCAGAACTGTATCGAGATATCGAGACAGGAGAAATTACGCGAACATTTTCGATTGCCATTAATGAACACGAATATTTATTTGTCGATCTTTCCTATGATTTTTTATATGAACATAATATATTTAGATAGACTAATAAAAGCTTATATAGCAAGAGTGGAGGGGTACAAATATCGTTTGTACCCCAAATAAAGGTAAAAAATAGGAATTAACCAAATGTCATTCATGTTTTAGTTCTTCATAAGCCAACGACTGAGCATATGCCTTCATAACCATTTCTGGAGTATCTCCGATCATTTTGGCTATCTTGGTAACGGGAATACCTTCGGCAATTAAAATACTTACATAAGTGTGAAGTAGTACATGTGCGGAGAATCGTTTAATCTGCTGCTTCTTTTTGCAAGTGTGAAACAACTGAACTGCAATAACGAATCTTTAAAGAGTACCTTTGTGGTGCTCTTTTTCAAATTGTTGTTTAAAATCTTCCTTCCATGGTGTCGTAATTTACGCCAATACTGCGTCCGAACGAGGAAGTGGGAACCATTTAATTACAATTTATGTCTATATTGAAAAAGGGAGGTATCATTATGTGGATAATATTGGGTATTATTACTATAATAGCAACTTTTTTCAATCTATATAGGTATATAACAGGTAAGGATTATAAACTTGCGATGGCAATGGGGTTATCATTTACAGCATTGACACTCTGTGCAGAACATAGTCTTGTATCTAATTGGGTAAAAGTTGAAGATTGGGCGGCTTTATTGGATGTTGTACCGACTATGGAAAAAACGTTATGGTTACTAACCATTGTTTCAATTTTACTAAATATAGCACCTATCCTATTAGAACGAAAAAATAAAAAATAAATACTTATTGTGGTTCATTTGGATATACAGCGTTAAGAGCAAAATGTCCTCCATCCATTTTCGGCATGTTGAGTTATATAATATTTGTGAAAACAAGGTTACCTAATAGAAATGAGATGCTTAATTGAGGAGACAATTTTCTTTAATGTTAGTTACGGCAATCATAGTAGCAGCTTGTTATTCAAAAGAATTAAGTATTATTGAAATTCAAAGTGTTCCAACAAAAGTAACGGAAAGAATTAATCCTAATTCCACACTGCAATACATTCAAGATAGTGAAAAGGGAGACGCCTATATTATTTTTCAATCTTTAGAAACAGTTATAGCTCAGCTTGAAGTGAGAGAGAACATATTAGACATAAAGTTAGATAGTGTAAGTCAAGAAAATAGTGAGTTAAAACAGTACGTATTTAAAATTACTCATGGTGATGCAAAATATGACACAGTTCAAGTGTTAGTAAACGGATACGCTACGCCTTTTGATATTGTCTCGGGTTTTTAAAGATATTTCAAATAACGTTCTTAAATCACAGTATAGTAATTAAATTTTATTTCTTACTTCACTTAAATAGTAGCAGGAATTTAAAAATCTAATACTATTAAACTCTTTTGATGAAAAGTTTCGGGTGGGTCGATTAAATAATCAGGTGCTCATTATCTGGTTATTTATTTTTGCCCAATTATACTTGTGTAAACGTTGTTCTAGAATTATTGCAACAAATGCTTTTGTGTAAGGGAAGATAATCTTGTCATATACAGCAGCCTAATATACACAAGCAAAAGAACGAGATGAATTTAACTTTGATTTTATTATAAACACAAAAACGTCACTCATTTAAAATGAGTGACTGGGATTTTATTTTGAAAGATTTACTTTATATCCAGTTTGATTTTTAGCATGGTTTGGATTTAAGAATACAGAACGATCATTTTTTAAAACAATAACTTCAAAGAAAGGTTTGAATCTTTCTTCAGAAATCCCGAAAGCTTTTAAGAATTTAGCAAATAGTTGTTGTTCTTGGATTTCAGCTTCACCATCAGATAAAGATGAATCGATAATATTAACTAAAATGCACATCTTTTGAGCATCAGTTAATGCTGGAGCCGCTTCAAGTAAAAATTGGTCTACGGAATTTCTATTTACGTATTTAATAACTTGGTCCATTAAATCATTATTGTTACCACCTACATAAACTGTACTGCCTTTTTTCTTACCTCCAATAACTGATAACAACTGACCTATTTCCTCATTATCATATTCACCATCTGCCCCCATCATATAAAGTAAAGATGTTACAAATGCAAAATGGGGATTCATACCTTGTTTGTTATGAACCTTGTCCCCTTTAAAGATATCAAATAATCCCACTAATAAATCCTCCTATTATTTTAATTTATAAAAATTACATTGAAGATATGTAATGTTTTATCTTAAATCTATAATTGCCATCATTGTTAAGATTGTATCAATATTGGTAAGTGTTGTCAGTAATAATCGTGTGAATTAAATGCCATTCTATGAAATGTAACCTTAAATGGTGATTTTGTAATTTACTAGTAGTTCATAATAAGTTACCTATTCAATAGCATATCCTTTAACCTACCTCCTAATCATAAAAGATAGTTATATTTGCACCAGTTGCTAAGCAAAGAGGGTCTTTTATATGTGTAAACGTATATCAAATTTGACAGTTTAGTGAAAAAATACATGTCTATAAAAATATGAATTTTATTAGAAAGTCAATTGTTAGACAGTGGATTTTTTAAAAATACTACTTTCATAGTATTAGAAAATAATAGTAACGCCAAAAAATGACGGTGTATGTGGCGCGATGTGGCGTTATTGCATGGGATTGGAAATTTCAGTCTTAAAAAAAGGTGGTATGACCGCCAAAAAACGGCGTAAATTTATCCTTGAATTTCCATTAATGGAAGTGATAGTATGGTTTTGGAAGCGGAATAAATCTATTTTTAGTTAATTATGGTACTCGTGATAAGTGAAGTAAATTCTTTATTATGAAGATACGTTAGTTGATTTAAAAATAATTCCGTTACATTTTTTTAAAATACTTTTTCAAGGGAGTGTTTTTTTATGTTAGGTTGCAGTAGCTTATCAATTCGTACAACAGATGATAAAAGTTTATTCGCTCGCACAATGGATTTTACAATGGAACCAGATAGTAAAGTGATTATTGTCCCACGTAATTACGGCATTCGATTGTTAGAGAAAGAAAATGTAGTCATTAACAATTCATATGCTTTTGTTGGAATGGGAAGCACTGACATTACATCACCAGTTCTCTATGATGGGGTAAACGAAAAGGGATTAATGGGCGCAATGCTTTACTATGCTACATTTGCGACTTATGCTGACGAACCTAAAAAAGGCACAAGAGGCATCAATCCCGTGTATGTAATTTCTCAAGTTTTAGGAAATTGTGTAACTGTCGATGATGTTATTGAAAAATTAACTTCTTATACATTATTGAATGAGGCCAATATAATACTTGGCTTTGCACCCCCACTTCACTATACATTTACAGATGCTTCTGGTGAATCGATTGTTATTGAACCGGATAAAACAGGCATTACCATTCATCGAAAAACGATTGGCGTCATGACGAATAGCCCTGGCTATGAATGGCATCAGACAAATTTAAGAGCTTACATTGGTGTCACACCAAATCCGCCACAAGATATTATGATGGGAGACTTGGATTTGACACCGTTTGGGCAAGGGGCAGGGGGCTTAGGATTACCAGGTGATTTTACGCCGTCAGCACGTTTTCTTCGGGTAGCATACTGGAAAAAATATACTGAAAAAGCCAAAAATGAAACAGAAGGCGTAACAAACTTGTTCCATATTCTATCTTCTGTAAATATCCCAAAAGGTGTTGTTTTGACAAATGAGGGGAAAACGGATTATACCATCTATACCTCAGCTATGTGTGCACAAAGTAAAAACTATTACTTTAAACTGTATGACAATAGTCGAATTTCAGCCGTTTCATTAATGGCTGAAAATTTAAATAGTCAAGATTTAATTACATTTGAGTGGGATCGTAAACAAGATATTAAGCAATTAAATCAAGTAAATGTAATGAGCTAAAAATTGCCTATTATATAGTACAAGGTATTAAAAAATGCCCCCGATTGTTAGATATATGAACAATCGGGGGCTCTTTTTCGATAGTAAAATACACAAGGTCATTAGAATTAAAAAGATTTGTGGAATGTTAATATATTGTTAGAAATTATTTCACTGTAAAGATAGGAAAGTATCCGAAAAAGCTCATTGTGGTTGTGAGGATTGCCAACTTTTCACTAAGCAAATTCTATATGCAAGTTCACAAGGTTTGGATTTCTTTAAACAGCTTGGAGTTGATCCTACAAAAGAGGCAGAGGTCTGCAGAGCTATTCCTAATAAAGACGGTTTTGATACATATAGTGCAGATTATCATTTTATAGGTGCTATACAAGGCACAGATGATTTAGATTGGATTCAAGTAGGAGAAGCATCTTTTGGACTTGCAAATTAGCGATTTTCCAAGTCCAATGATTCCAAGTACCTTTTCACAGCCAATTGTAGAATTAGCTGTGAGAATAACAATGATCCATATGGAGATGTAATATAGAAAAATTATTCTTATATACTACAAGGCAATGATACTAAAGAAAGGGAAGTCTTATGAAAAAAGAAGAGATTTCGGTTCGTTTATAATTACTTCATATTTAGGAGATTTTTTGTAGTATCGAAAATATTTTCTTTTTCTGCTATAGCTAATTGGATTGCTATTTTTGTTGGTAGGAAAACATTTTTTGCATTCTTATTCCGTTGTAAACTATTCCATTTCATGTCGTTCTCATTCGAGATTTGGAAAGAGAGTGTTCATTCTTTCCAACGCTCCCAACAATGATGGAAACGACATTTCTTAAATCCTCGATTATCATAACCAAAAGATTTGATTAACAACAATTCATATTGTTAATCTTCTTTTCACTGCAAAATGAACCCTAATTAAACAGCAAATATTTCAATATTTAAAACGTTTATTAATATACTAATAAAATATGTATTTTACTATAGAGAAAATATCAAAATTTATGATATACAATATATAGTGTTATTTGTTTTAGAACATCAATATATTGTTTTGGTTTAGTTGTATACTAAATTAATAGGATTACTATAATTTTTTTGAGTCATTATATTTGTATCATTTTATTTTAGTGATAGAATGAAGTTGTGACAAAAAGACATAAATTCCATCGGAGGTTTCGACATTATGAAAGCAGCAGTTTGGTACGGAGAAAAAGACATTCGTATTGAGGACAGAGAATTAAAAGCTCTTAAAGATAATGAAGTTACAGTTCGTGTAGCTTGGGCTGGTATTTGTGGTAGTGATTTACATGAATATCAAGAAGGACCTGTCTTTATTCCAACAAAAGAAAAAGATGAATTAACTGGTGAAATCGCTCCACTGATTATGGGGCATGAATTTGCAGGAACTATTGAAAAAGTTGGTGCAAACGTTACTAAGTTTAAAGTGGGCGATCGCGTTGCAATTAACCCTACATTAACGCACGGTAACAAACCTGAAGATATGGACGCTTATGATGGTTTTAGCTTCATCGGTTTACATGGCGATGGTGGCTTCACTACTTATGCAAATGCTCCTGAAAGTAATGTTTATTTACTACCTGAAACAATGACACTTGAAGACGGTGCACTTGTTGAACCGACAGCTGTAGCAGTACAAGCTGTAAAAGAGGGTAATTTACGTTTCGGTGATACTGTGGCGATTTTTGGTGCTGGCCCAATCGGCTTATTAACGGCTATTGCAGCTAAAGCAGCTGGTGCAAGTAAAATTATCGTATTAGATTTATCTGAAACACGTCTTGAAAAAGCAAAAGAACTTGGTGCAACGCACGTGATTAACTCTGGTGAAGTAGATGGTGTAGAAGCAATTCGCGCAATCGTTCCAGATGGTGTGGATGTATCATTTGAAGTTGCAGGTGTTGCGCCAACATTTAAACAAGCAATCGATGCAACAAGAGCTCGTGGTACTATGGTTATTGTATCAATCTTTGCTCGTCCAATTGAATGGAATCCAATTCATTTAACAAATACAGGTGTGAAAATTACTTCAAGTATTGCTTACACACCAACATCATTCCAACAAACAGTTGATTTAATGGGCAGTGGTCAATTAAAACCTCAAGGAATTATTACTGGCCGTATTCAATTAGATGATATCGTTGAAAAAGGCTTTGAAGCTTTAACAAACGATAAATCACAAGCTAAAATTTTAGTAGAATTAAGCGGCGAGAAATAATACTTATTTTTAATAAATTGTAAACAAGCAAGCACCTATTAGTGAGGACTAATAGGTGCTTTTTAATTTTGATAGGCTATATGGGATGTTTATTTTGAAATCCCATTCAGGCCGATGAAAGAAATTCCTATCAGCCCCAATGGGTTATTAATCATTTATTGTGATAGAGAAGGCTTATTGACATAATAAAATCTGACGTAAGAAAGACTGCTTTTTCGCAATGCAGCGATCGGCAATCATGAAACCAGCATCATGTATTAAATCATCAATTGTTTCAATAGTAACGACAACTACTTTATCCGCAATTCGACGAGCATGTTTAAGTATATTATATTGATCTTCACGTGATGAATGCGTAAACAAATTATATGGTAAATCAATAATAGCTACATCATAGTGTTCTGTTACTTCTGAAATGGGACCTAAAGTAATCTTTCCTTGTAAACCAAAATAGGCTATATTTTCGCGAGAACCGCTACAAACAAAATGATTGATATCTCTTCCTTCAATATCAATACCCATAGAAAGAGCTTCTACTATTACCGTTCCTATTCCACAGCAAGGGTCAATAGCACGAATATTTTGTGGCTGAGGAATGGCGATATTGGCAACGGCGCGAGCAACTCTTGTACTAAGTGCTGTTGAATAACTATTTGGTTTATGTAAATGTTTACGCCAAATGGACTCACTTTTCAGATGTTTACCGAAATACCATTTTCCATCTATTAAAATAAGACCAAAAATAATTTCAGGATAATTTAGATCAGGGTCTCCCTCGATACACAATCCTAGCTCTCGTTCTATTCGTCGGCGCTCTGGCTGAGAAATTTTCTTTGTTTGACCTATAACAAAATTATTTAAACAAACTACCTTATAAGTTTTTTCACCAACTATTAAATTCTTCACTAATTTTTTTATATTTTCTACGCTATGGTCTTCAAACAGCACTGCAAGTCGATCTTGTATAAAAGGACTACGACTAGGGTCAACTTCTAGATTGCTTATCATATAGTTTGATGGGGAATCTACACCGAAAAAAGAGCGCATCTCCATTCTACATAAATCGTATTCATCTACATGATGGACATATGTGTATATATATTTATTGGTATGTTGTTCATTAATCAATGGGTTATCATCCTTTTCTATTATTGATCACTTGATATTGGTCAAATAATTGTAGATGTCTCTAGGCACTAAACTTCAAGTCTATCACAACTTCATCAATAATTGAAATGAACAAAAAAAGCGTACGTTATTGTGGGCGATTTTTAATATTCTAAAAATAGAAAAGAGTCACTTCCCTAAAGAAAGTGACCCCAAAACAGGAGAGTTTTTGTAAAGGCTTTTTAAGCTTTACACTACTATGAATATGCAGAGGAAGTTATCAAGCTTTAGCCATTTGTCAGTGCAATCAAATAAAATGTTTTATACGGATGGCAAAGTGACAGTGAAAATGGGAATAGGGTGCTTTAACTAATTTTTGTGCCATTGGGTACTGATTGATCGGGTGTTAATAGAATGACATCTCCCTCTATCGGCACACCACCGATTACGAGAACCTCTGATTTGAAACCTGCTACTCGTCGTGGCGGGAAATTGACAACTGCTACTACTTGTTTGCCGATGATTTCATCAGGTGTATATCGTTTTGTAATTTGTGCAGAAGATTGCTTAATGCCCAATGTTTCACCAAAATCAATGCTCATTTTAATAGCGGGAACTCGTGCCTTTGGTAATTCTTCCGCTTCCATAACTGTACCGATTCGAATATCCAGTGCCATAAAGTCTTCAATGGTCGCCATAATTTCACTCCTTAATTGGGGTTTTTGTAAATGTTAACATAGAAGGTCTTGTTATCCAAGAAACATCTCTATACATAATGAGAGAGGCAGTATAGTTACTATTAACAAGGCTAAGGATTTCACAACGTTACATCGTATACATATGGGCAAGGCGCAAACTCTATTTTACTGCTTACTTTTCCTTATTTTTAATAACTTATAAAATATTTATTTTCAGACCAACGAAAAATTTTCCACGCAGATCCTAATTGGAACGAGCCATTTATAAATTTCCTTCTTGATACATCGTTAAAATTTCTTTAGCCTGTTTCCGCATATGTTGGATTAATTCTTCTGGCTCAATAATTTTTGCATGTAATCCTAGTCTATAAAATAGAGGAGCGATAAAGTGAAGCTCACCTTCATCAATCACCGCATCGATAGTACCCGTACCATGTTCGTTGATGGTCACGAAACCTTGGAAATTTGGCTCGCTTAGACATTGGCGTACGCCTTCTTTAGACAGTTCAACAAGCAATCTAATAGGGGTTTTTACTTCATATGAATCAAACCATTCTTCTAAGTTTGTAAAATTGCTGTCGTCTTTTATGCCTGAAATAATGGCATGGATACGATCCACTCGAAACAATAAAACTTTATCTTTATGAAAGTCGTATGCAGGCATATACCATAGTCCATTATGAGCATATACACCGATAGGACGAATATGCTTTGTTGTTATCGCTTTTTTTGAGTGGTATTGAATGTGAAGCTGACTTCCTTCAATCGACGCATCTAAAACATTTTTTAATAAAGGGGTATCGATTGTTCTCTTTGGATTCCAAAAGGCAATATAAGAGCGAAGTTTATCTACTTTTGCTTGGGCATCTTTTGGAAGTGAACGATATAATTTATGCGTGACGGAGCGGATTTCAGCATCAAAAGGTAAATCACGATAATAATTGAACGCTTGAAATGCAAAGAAAATGGATACAACTTCTTCTTCTGTAAATAACATAGGTGGAAGTAGACGTGTTGTAATAACGGTATATCCTCCATTCCTCCCTTGTTCTGCATATATGGGTAAACCCATATCGCTTAAATCCAATAAATCACGATGCACGGTTCGGACGGATATTTTAAATTCATCGGCTAGTTCTTGCGCTGTAAATTTTCTTTTCGCATTTACAAATAGTAGAATATCTAATAAACGTTTTGCTTTAGACATATTCTCACCTTTTCTTTTAATCATGCCATTACTTGTCATGTTTACTGTTTAGTATAGTTTGTGCTAATGATTTAATCAAAAGCAAAACGCTCATGAGAAAAGGAGACCACCTAATGAATAGAAAAATTGTTTTATTTGTTGCGACTAGTGTAGATGGATTTATTGCGAAAGAGGATGATGACTTACAATGGTTATTAGAATCAGAAGGGGAAGGGGATAATGGGTACATGGATATGTATCAAACAATTGATACCATCATAATGGGGAAACGCACCTATGATTATGTGATGGAACACTCTGATGATTTTCCATATTCTGATAAAAAATGTTATGTTTTCTCGAAATCAGCAAAGAACAAAAATGACGATGTGGAATTTGTGAATGAAAATGTTGTATCGTTTACCCAACAGTTAAAGAAACAATCAGGAGCACATATTTGGATGGTTGGTGGAGCAGAGATTCTTGATGCTTTTATGAAAGAAAATCTAATTGACGAATACATTATTACCATTACCCCGCATATATTAGGTTCTGGCATAGCCCTATTTAAAAAGGATAATCCGCAAATCAATCTAGAATTAATAAAGACAACATGTTATGGACAGATGGTGCAAATGCATTATAAAGTAAAACAAGAAAGTTGATTTTATGTTTTAGCAATAAAGAGATATATCTAAAAGGCGGTCAAAAAAGCATTGTCCAACCAGTTGTCGGTATTATACCAACGACTGGTTGCTTAGTTTTGTTTGGATTTGGTAGGGAAAAACGTCGTTTATGAACAGGAGATAAGTGATTTGTATAGTTCACCTATGATTCCTTGCATTTGATGAACGCCTAAATCAGTATTTGTCATAACAATCATTCCTTTTTCTATATAAGGAAAAAATACAAGCATACATTGAAACCCAATACCCCAGCCAAGGGAGGAGATTTCTACTTCTTGTCCAGAGCCCTCAAGGAATACCCCTAAACCAGCCCATTCTTTAGCACCTTGTGGTTGAATTAGTTCTTCGACTAGGTTTGCAGAGATACCGATTTTACTAGAGCCCTTTAAAGCATTTATTAACTCTAGTAATAATTTAGCTAGATCAGCGGGGGATGTCCATAAGCCACAAGCAGCAGGGTAAGGATAAATTGGGTAGTTATCTGTCACCGATTTTCCATTTTTGTGGTGACCACTAGCGAAAGATTGTGCTTTTGATGATGCAAATGTTGTAGAAAGTGTGCTATGTGTCATAGTTAACGGTTTAAATATATGCTCTTCTATAATCGAGTCAAATGATTGTGCCACTACATCTTCTATTAATAACTGTATAATACAAAAACCAGCATCCGAATAATGAAATGCATGCCAAGGTTCACCACTTACTTCTATAGGGCTTTGACAGTAAGGTGTTGTGCCATTTAACAAATTTACCATTGACGGTTTCGCATGAGCAGCGTTTAAAGTTGAAAAACTATTCACTGGATCTATAATGCCAGATTGATGACAAAGTAAGTTTCGTAATGTTACTTTTTTTAGCTTCGTATATTGATTTTCCGGTACCTTCCACGATTTCAGTTTGTTATTGACATCCTCATCTAAATCTAAATAGCCTTGTTCTACTAATACCATTACTACCATGCTCGTGAAAAATTTGCTTATAGAACAGGCATTGAAAATAGATTGGTCATTTACTTTTTGCCTAGTTCCTGCCATAAGATATCCATAATGTTCTATTTGACTAATTTGCCCCTTTTCAATTACTAAAAGGCTTAACCCTTGAACACGATAGTGATTCATACGTTCCTCAATATTTACTTTGATCATTAGACACCATCCATCAATTTTTATACTAATTATAACATGATGAACAAACGTACGTTTCCTTTTGTGGGGGGTTAGCTATATCACAAGAAAAAGGCATCGAGTATATAAGTTCTCGATGCCTTTTGTTCTATGGTTGGTGAGCGCCGCATTACGCATTTTTCTTCGTTTTGGTTGCTCTTTTTCTTGTTGTTGGTTTTTTTGTTTTGTCTAAAGAAGCTTGGAGTGCTGACATCAAATCAGTAACGTTGTCAGGTAGTGGACGCTTATCACTGGCAGATACTGAATTTGTCGTTTTCTTTTCTTCGATAAGTTCCATTAAAGCATTGCGATAGTCATCTGTATATTTTTCTGGATTAAATACCGTTGTTAACTGGTCAACTAGCATCAGTGCAGCGTCTAATTCTTTTTGAACAATGGTTGGCTCGCTTGGGATGTTTGGAACATCTTGCACACTCCGAACTTCTTCAGGAAAATGGATTGTTTCCATTACGAGGGCATTTTGATAAACACGAACAATCGCAAGCTGTTCCTTCGAACGAATAATAATTTTAGCAACGCCAATTTTACCTGACTCTTCTAATGTTTGTCGCAATAGGGCATATGCCTTACTGCCTGTAGTATCAGGCGATAAGAAATAAGTTCGTTCAAAATAGATAGGGTCAATTTCGCCTAATTTAACAAAATCGATAATTTCAACAGCCTTATCTTCGTTTTCTTTACGCAAGTTCTCTAGCTCTTCTTCATCTAGAACGACAAACTTATTTTTTGCATACTCATATGCCTTTACAATATTTTCTTCCGTTACTTCTTGATTACAACCCTCACATACTTTCTTATAGCTAATAGGTGTATGGCATTCTTTATGAAGTTGTCGTAATTTAATGTCTTTATTTTCTGTAGCAGCATGTAGTTTAACTGGTATGTTGACAAGACCAAATGAAATACTGCCTTTCCAAACTGTATGCATGTTGTCACCTCGTTTTTCTTACTATGTAATAATTTGATGTGTTTTATGTATGCTAAATAAAAATAGTGTCAACAGTACAAAATAAGAAAGTAGGTGTACAAGATTAAACCAATGTTACTAGTAGAAGTAAATGAGCCTCCAAAAGGAGATGATTGGCTTTACGATATATTATCAAGAGTATTTTTAAACAAATGTTGTTTTATAAGTATTTTAACTTTGTTTATATATAAACTATGACAAGATGTCCTTTTGCAATAACTAAAAAGAGGAGTGGGTAAAATGCCTTACGTGGCTTTTTTTACAATAATCGGGTACCACTTTAAAAGTTTAGAATATGAGGTTGCAGTTGTTCAGAACAATATTTTAAAAACGGTTGGTACATTTAGAGAGGGTCTAAATACAAAAGAAAATAAAGCTTTACTCGAAACTCTTTTGCTAAATAGAAAAACTGATGATAAAAGCTATTTAAAAGTATCTCCTGGGATTTGTGTGGAGCTGGAGTATTCTGATTTTAAAAACGAGAAAGTTAATAATTTGAGATTTTTGAACTTCTCTTTAGATAAATCATGGAAGGATTGTACTTGGCAACAATTGTTGGATAATAACATGAATATCCAAACAGAAATAACTCACCCAGATAAGAGGTTGTTCATTGATAAATTAACCACCAAAAAAGACTATATTAATTATTTACAGGAAATTGCACCTTATATGTTACCATTTTTAAAGAATCGTTTATTAACTGTCATTCGCTACCCACATGGCTTATTTGGTGAGTCTTTTTATCAAAAAGAATGTCCTGATTACGCTCCATCGTATATAGAAACTTATAAAGAAGGTAGTATTAATCACATATTATGTAATAGTGAAGATGCTCTAATTTGGCTTGGTAATCAACTTGCTTTTGAATTTCATGTGCCATTTGAAACTATAGATTCTAAAAAGAATCCAACCGAAATAGTTTTCGATTTAGATCCTCCCTCAAAAGATTATTTCAAACAATCTATTCATGCAGCGAAAATGCTAAAAGATATATTTGACAACTTAAAATTAACTTCATTCGTTAAAACTTCTGGAAATAAAGGTATGCAGGTATATATTCCATTAACTGAAACTGTATTTTCCTATAAAGATGTTCGTTTATTTACAGAGTTTATTGCTAAGTATTTAATTTCTCTTGAGCCAGATCTCTTTACAATTGAAAGGCTAAAAAAAAATCGTTCAAATCGGTTGTACATTGATTACGTACAACATGGTAGAGGAAAAACCATAATTGCACCATTTTCTATTAGAGGGAATAATGGTGGCACCGTAGCATGTCCTTTGTTTTGGGAAGAAGTAAATGACAATTTAAGTCCTGACATTTTTACTATGAAAGAGGTTTTATCTAAAATTAAAATTAGAGGTAATCCGTTTGAAGAATTCTTAATCACCAACAATACCCAATCGTTTAAACGTGTTCTGGATTTCATTGGTAAAAAATAGAGAATGTAAAATAATAGGTTAACCATACTTAAGGAAAGATCTGCAATTATCTTCCAATAACAACTATCGCTTGTAAAGGATTGTTCATCTACAATATTGCTAATTTTTTTGAATAAATTTTAATACAAGTCACCTCTTTTGTTTTTCTTATAGATGTGATTTTTTATTGGATATTTATGTAGAAATCGATGTTAAGGTTGTGAAGAAATGTACTTAAAATAAGGGTGATGTATAACTATATACGGATAATCCTTTCCTAACAATGTAAATTGATGGTACAATTTATCTAGGGAAACATTGATATATAAATAGGAATAATAGAGCGTGTAGAGTGTATTCAATACAATTTGAAATTCCTTTCTATTTAATGTCAACTATTGTAAGTGTTTATGTAGAATAAATAATAGAAAAGAGATAAGAGAAGATTTTTAAAAGGATAATAATAACAATAATAGTGTTATTATTAAAAAAAGATTGTAGAAACGAGGGTGTCAAGATTGAACATTGAAGATGAGTTATTAGCTCATTTAAAAAAATTTACCACTGCTCCATTCCTGTTTATCGGTTCTGGGTTCTCAAGAAGATATTTGAATACGGAAGATTGGGAAGGGTTAATTCGCAAATTTTGTGATGTTGTACCAAGAGGATTTCCTTATTATAGATCTACATCAAATAGTAAATGGGATGTAGCAGCACAGATGATTGCAGAGGATTTTCATGAGATATGGTGGAACGATGATGGTTATTCTAAAAGTAGAGACGAATACCAGGAACTCGCGACTAATAGAAATAGCCCTTTAAAAATAGAAATGGCTAAATACCTAAAGGGGATAAAATATGTTCCTGGAATAAATGTTAAATACGATGACGAGTTAGAAGTACTAAAAGAAGTTGTAATTGACGGGATTATTACAACTAACTGGGATATCTTAATAGAAGATATTTTTGAAAAAGAAAAAATGAAAACTTACATTGGTCAGAAAGAGTTGCTATTTTCCAACAACTTTGAAGTGAATGAAATTTATAAAATACATGGTTGTAGTACAGATCCGGATTCTCTTGTGTTAACTGAAGATGATTATAAAGAATTTAATAACAAAAATGCTTATTTGGCTGCTAAATTGTTAACAATTTTTATTGAGCATCCTGTAATATTCATTGGATATTCTCTTTCCGATGAAAATATTATTAAAATATTGGAGTCTATTACAGCGTGTCTAGATGGGACTAATATATCTAAACTTAAAGACCGTTTAATTTTTGTTACTCGGGCAAATGGAGATTA
The DNA here is from genome assembly GCF_016350185.1 of Lysinibacillus sp. C5.1. Taxonomy (NCBI): domain Bacteria; kingdom Bacillati; phylum Bacillota; class Bacilli; order Caryophanales; family Bacillaceae; genus Lysinibacillus; species Lysinibacillus sp. C5.1. The sequence continues at coordinate 2,549,724 of NZ_CP066226.1, read as the reverse complement.
TGACAGTTTTCAAGAATCAACCATAACAGTTAATGGAATGACAATACCAATTACAAGAATTAAAACTGATGATTTTATAAATGTATATAAACCATTAGGAAAAATAAAGCGCAAATTTAGTACTAGAAAATTAAGACAAATGAAATCGGAAATGTTCGAATTAATAAAACACAATGATCCTAAAGGAAAAATTCAAGTTGTGGAGTATGATGAAAATAATGCTACTTATGATGATGTTGAGTTTGTTGTAGGATTTGGTATAGATCATTTCGCAAGACAAGTTCATGGATTTATTGATAAAGATGATTTTACTAAACCTAGCAAATTGCGCCATTCATCAACAGGTTACAAAACTTATTCAAGAAAAGATCTGTTAAAAGAGATAATTGCTGATACAGATATGGTTACATATGATTATGATGAACTTTTAAAAGACACACTTCCAGAAAAATTAAAAACTGATCGTTCTTTACCTGTTAATAGATTTATTAAATTTTCATCATTGGGCGAAAATGACAGCCTCGATCATAAAATTGAAAAGAAAAGAGATTTAAAATACAACGACTTTTTAACCGAAGCTCAGAAAAAAGAAATGGGTGACTTTGCTTTCAACTGGCAATTTACTAGTGTAGGAGAAGTTATGGAGGGTTTTAATAATTTGGAAGAAAAGTTCTACTATATTTCAATTCTAGGGCCAGACAAAATTAATATTGAGGAGCTAAGAAAAGTCTTAATCGAGCATATAGATTTGGTCGATGATAAAAAGACATTAGGAACAAACTTAAGACGTTTATTTAGAATTTATGATTATTTAGCATTCGGCAATTCTGCTATTAAAGTGAAAAATTAAACTGATATGTAGTTTTTTTCTCATATAGTTATTACTTTTTCTTCTTAAGCTTACAGGTGCGGATAAATTGAACAGAGAACCATTTTAATTGTGTTCTCTGTTCATACTTCTGATAAAAGTTCACTCTTTTCGCATATTAACTTTCAATGTATCTTTTAAGCCAAACATCGCATTAAATGTTGAATAAACCTCGCCTCTTTATCATATTTACCTCTAGCAATTGTTGACGACCTTTTAATCCAATTATAACTACCCTCCTTCAGAAAAATATTTCACCATTCTGGATCCTGTCGAGAACTTAGAAGAATCTCAGTTAAATAATCAAAATTCGATATATGATCTAAGAACATTTTTGAAAGAGATAAACTCTAGGTTTTATTATTTGAATTTATGGTAAAATAGTAGTAATGATGGTAAGAAAAGTATGTAGGAGATAGATAAATATATGTATATAGAAAAAATTAATATTAATAATTATAAAAGTTTCGCTAATTTAGAAATTCTGTGTGATAAATCTTTTAATATAATTATTGGAGAAAACAATATAGGTAAATCTAGTATTTTCGAAGCCTTGTTATTATGGAAACAATGCTATGACTGTTCTACATTATCAAAGCAAACAGGATTTTATAAACCTAATAGTAAACGTTATTTAAGATACGAGGATCTGGAATTCTTACGTTTTACATCAGATAAAGATCTCTACAATATTTTTGATGAAACAAATCGTACAATAACCATTTCTCTTCAAATCAATTATTGTGGAAAAAAATATAATTTAGGTTTTAATATTGAATGTCCTCGTAATCCAAGTAATACTTATTTTAGAATTCAATACACTTGCTATGATGATTTTGAACAATTTGCAAACGATTATAACGGGAGAATCTCGGAAGCAATTTTCATCTATAAGACTCAACCAATTTCTTCTGTTCCATCTAAAGAGCCTTATATGAATAGAGGGCAAGTTTTAAAGAAAATTTCAAAAGGAAAAAGCTATGAGGTACTCCGAAATAAAATAACTAAAACAACACAATTAACAGATAATATAGCTACAAATTTAACTACCGTTTTTGAACAATCAATTAGTTTTAAAACTACCACATCACGTACAAATGATGAATATATACATTTAGAAGTTGAGCTCGAAGGAAATCCTAAGGAATTGCATCTACAAGGTAGTGGCTTTTTACAAATCGCCGAAATTTTCTCTTCAATCGAATATTTTGAGTCTGCGCTTAATATTGTTTTACTGGATGAACCAGATTCTCATATCCATACAAAACTATTACATAATCTAGTGGAATCATTAAATTCCGAAAGCGAAAACAACCAAATTTTCATTATTTCTCATAATGAAAAATTTATTGATTATTCGGATTCGAATGGAGCTCTTTATTTTTTAAATCAAAAAGTAAAAAATGAAACTTTTATTTTAGAGCCTATAGATCCTTCACTTAAATATTATATAAAAAAAGAACTTGGTAATATTTTGTCGACTTTAGAAGAATTTAATTCAGTGGATAGAGTTATTTTTGTTGAAGGGAAAAATGATATTAAGTTTTGGGAAAAAATGGTTAATGTTTTCTGTGAAATAGAAGAAGAAAGACAGTCGAATTTATATTTTATTTTTATTGATGGTAAAGATGATATCGAAAATAAAGTTCGTCATTTCTTAAAGATGTCGAATCAGTTTATTGATATAAAAAAAATAGCCATTATTTTCGATAAAGACTTTTCTACTCGGGAAATTAATAAGAGAACAATAACCTCATTAAAAAAATATCTAAACCAATATGAAAAATCCATTATGTCATATCCCGGATATTGTTTAGAATCAACTTATTTTACAGATTTGAATTTACTTAGCGATATAATAGCTGAGATTATTCACATCCCTTCTAAAGATATTAAACTATTTATAGAAGAATATTTAAAAATACTAGGTGATTCACTAAAAAATGTAACATCTGAGCCTTATCGCTTACTTAAAAGTTCTTTTAGGGACCAAAAAACAAATCGTATAGAACTAAGTAAAATTGAATTTGATGATATTGTTCGCGATATTATTCAATCAGATATTATCTATGCTTTAAATAAATCCCAAATTAATTATCTTCTAGATGAATTAAAAGGAAAGTTTTGTTCTGATACGGATACCATTCTCCATATGGGGATTATAGAAAAAACTTATTTTAATCGTATAAAAGAGATATCCGATTTTTATCAATGTCATATAGATGTTGTTCATAATCTCCTTAACTGAAGCTAATAGGTGTATGACATTCTTTATGGAGCTGTCGTAATTTAATGTCTTTATTTGCATGTTTGTCCGGAATTGGAATATTCTTATTTTAATGATGATAAAGTTCATAATTTAAGTTTTAATAACAATTAGATATCTTAACAGTAACCTCTTTAAGTATTACAAGAGGTTATTTTTTATTGGATATTTATGCTAAAATTGATTTAACTGTGTAGGTGCAGTATTTCAGTAATAAATTTGTATTGTTCAGTATTTTTTGGAGGGAGTAACTAAATGGAAATTTCTAAAGAGCTTTTTTTAGAAAAATATAATTTTGAATCTGATGTTCTTGAAAAAAACAACATTAGTTGGGGGAATTTAGAAGAGATTTACTCAGACTTTGTTAATACTAAAGAAAAATTGGAAGTATATGCTGATTTAATAGCTGGATTACTTAGGAAACAAGAAAAGGTACATACCGTTCGGACAAGAATTAAAGATCCAGAGCATTTAATAGCAAAACTTATAAGAAAAACTCCAGAAAGAAGAGAAAAATTTACCGAGGATTTTCAGTTTACGACAAGTAATTATAAAGAAGAGATAACAGATTTAATAGGTGTACGAGTAATTCATATATTCAAGGAAGATTGGTTAAGTATCCATGATTTTGTTTCGGATAATTGGCAAGTGAAAGAATCTCAAGCAAATGTTAGAGATGGAGATAATCAAGAAATATATACAGCATTAGGAATTCAAATTAATTCTAGAAAAACTGGTTATAGATCAGTTCATTATTTGATTGAATTTATGCCAACAAATGAGAAAATAACTGCAGAAATACAAGTTAGGACAATCTTTGAAGAAGGTTATGGTGAAGTTGATCATCAACTTAGATATCCAGATAATAATGTACCAGAAGTATTATCATTAAATTTATTAATGTTAAATAGATTAGCTGGTGGCGCAGATGAAATGGCTTCTGCCGTAAAGACTATTAAAGAAGAATGGTCAAAGATGCAACTATCTTTAGATGAAAAAGATGTTGAGTTAGATAACTTAAAAGCAAAAATTGAGAAGTTAGATATTAAAAAGGAACAAAGAGATTCCTTAGTTGAGGATATAAATAAAGTAAAGATAAATAAAATTTTATCTAGTATTAATAATTTAGAAAAGTCTTTAATGGAGCCTACAGGTTCATCTCTACAAGGTCAATATAAAAATACAATAAGTTCAGCAATAGGTAAAAGGGCGTTACATGAACCACTTAAAAATACAGCGGGATCAGCAGTGAGTAAGGCACTACAAGATCCTTCCTTTAAAAAGGAGAAAATTAATCAATGAATAAATTAGAGGGGCAAATATTGGATGCATTTGTACTGATAAAAAATGATATAGATGATTTTCTAAAATCAACAACAAGATGTGTTAAATATAGTTTTTCTAATGGGGATTATCTCAAGTATGCCCCCAAGAAAAGAGGTCTGTATTTTGTGTGGGAAGGCTCTGAACTTGTGTATATAGGTGAATCCGGAGCCATTGATTTGAGGATGAATGATATCAAATCTGGAAAACATCCATTAGCTAAATTGCTTGTTAAAAACTTGTTTAGTGCTAGAGTCGATTATAAAGTGGCATTTTTTCCTCTGGGATTGGGAAGATTAGAAATGGAAGAAATACTTACTTCATCAGCAGAAGTAAACCGTTCTGGTCGCCCTCAGCCGAAATATAATAAAAAACTTGGAAATAGGAGATACAAATAATTCTTATTAAACGGGGGATTTTATTTGAGAAATTGCCTTATTTAAATATGAAATAAAGACAAAAAACAGAGTTATTTCTACGCATTTAGTAGAACACTCTGTTTTTTATTTACTAGTAAATAGCTTAGGACTCAAAGGCTTTTTTCGTTATATCAATAAAAGCATTATCGAGTGCTGTATTTTCAAGAGAGCAACAATCTATACGAAAACAGCCTTTAGTAAAGATGTAAGCCTCCAATAAGTTGGAGGCTTTTAAGTATTAATACGTTAACTTTCTAGGCAATTGATTATATCTTCTGCTAACATTTTAGAACCTGCAGCACCTTTAATGTATTTTAAATTCCCAGTAGATAACCAATCAATCTCTTTCAAGTTACTTAAAAGCTTCGTTAATTTAACAGAATCCGGTTGTTGGGATTTCATTGAATAATTTTCATTAATTATTTTATTTCCTACAATCGCCAATGCGTTTAAACATGTTATATGTGTCATTCTATACAACTGATTATCGCCCCACTGTTCAGGAAACAACTCTTTAATTAAAGTGAAGTAAAATAAAGCTATATTTAGTTTTCGTTCTTTAGAGAGATTTGCTAAAGCAGATTTTTGAGTTAATAATTTTATGATGTTGTACAGATTTTGTAATGTTACGTTTTTTTCTTTAGTTCTTCTTCCGATTAAGGTTCCTGTACTAAAGAAAGGACTCTCTGGTTTAAGAATTAAGTTTGTAGCAATCCAACTATTGTCATCATTATCCCTATTTAAATAGCGACTTAGTGATGTACCAATACCCTTAGCTTTTGAATTAATTACATCAAATAATTTGATTTCTTCATCCTCATCTAAATAATGGAAAGCTAAGAAGGGAACATTAAGTGTGCTATCTGTTTCATTAATATATTCACTTATTCCGCCTAATCTATGCTGCCCATCCATTAATGTAGCTTTTTTTTTGCATATTAATCTCCCAAAATTCCTTCTTTGGCCTTCATATGCATGAAATTCCCAATGTCCGGAAGCGTTTAATAAAATAGGCGTGTAAAGAGCGTCTTCACCTTGTGATAAATAACTTGCAAAATCTTTGCATCTTTTTTTATCAATCGGGCGTTGATAACCTTTACCAGATGGATCATTGTAAAGTTTGGAATACGAAAAATTGACTGCAATTTGAGATGAAACAAAACCCTGATAAGTAACGCGACCACGCATCTTTGACTGTAATACATTTTCTATTGCTATATTTGAAGGTAAGTTATTGCTCATAATAAAAACTCCTTAAGAAATTTTAATACTCAAATATTATAGTACTTATAAGTTCATAATTCAATCAAATTTATACTATATGTATCTGTAAGATAGTTCTAACCTCACATAGTCTAAAAGTGAGGTGATTTTGTGGATAGTTTAGTCAAATTAGTTGGAAGCAAAATAAAAGAAATACGGAAATTGAAAAAACTCACTCAGGAAGATTTAGCTGAGAAATGTGGTTTGCAAACTTCGTATCTGGCGGGAGTTGAACGAGGAGACAGGAATATAACTATACAAACCTTGGAAAAGATTATTGAAGGATTGGAAGAAACACCTAGTAGTATCTTTAAATTTGATACTTTAAATATTAATAATAAGTATTTTGAAAAGAAAGAATTGATTATGATCTTACAAAATTTAACAGAAGGAAGAAATGAAGCTGAAGTTCGTCTAATATTAAATCTTGCTACTGAAATATTTAGAACGTATGAAAAGTAAAACGATAATATTTGGGAGTATTGTTTGCTTTACCAAGAGAATTTTTTGAACGTACAGATCTAAACATGTAATTCATAATTATATTTCCAGCAGTTCAAAATATTAAATGATTTAAAGAAGTTTGTTCTGATGAAAAATGGCTATTTTAAACCGAATCAACCATTAACACGCCAACACTTTTCCGAATTTTTAGCACTAACAATTTCTAAAAAAGGCGCAATGGAAATCAATGTTTCCTAATGTGCCTTTTTTCAACTTTGAACCATCCGAATCATAAGAGATTTCTATAATACTATGGGGACATTGTTTTAAAAGAAATAAAGATATTTAAATGAGTATCAGATTCAACAAACATGCCATTAAATTGAGTAACACTTTTTATTTATTAGCTAATTTTTTTTCATTTATCCAAGTTTCGTACTGTGCTTCTGTATTATCTTTTGTTCCAAAGTATGTGTGAAAATCTACATGGCAGTCTTCGCAAAGAGTAACTCCGTTATCTTTATCTACTCGTTTTTCCTCGCACCAATGGTATCCATCTTTATGATGAGCAACTAAATTGCCTCCACGGCTTCCACAACATTGGCACGTATAGTCATCGCGCTTAAATACCTCTCTTCGGAAAACAGTGTACTCATGATATTTTCTTTTCCGAACACGTTCATCCATTTCTTTATCAGGGTTCCATTGTCCATTATTTTCTCCAGTTCTACTTTTTACACCGCATGTAAAACAACCTGTACCACCTTTAAAGTGACAATATTTTACCGTTCCAATATGACCTTCTGGACAGATGTACACTAAATTTTGGCTAGAGTTGATATACGTATCCGATAATAGAGTATAACCTCTTTCCCAGAATTTGTTTTGAATATACTCGTAAGAATGGCGATCCCGATTTCCAATTTTTATCCCTCTGCAATCTCTACAATCTGCTTCTTGATAATAAAAACTGCTAAATGTAATTTTTTGTTCATGTCCATTTGGACAGATAAACTCCAATTCTTCTTCGCAATTTTTATATGATTCTGATAAAAGGACGTAGTTTCTATTAGAAAACTCGTGCTTTACAAAAGCATAAGAAAATCTTGTTTGTTGTGCACGTTTCTCAATAGCACAAGTCTTGCATCGTATTCCATTTTTAAATTTGTTCCAGGTTGTAACGCTACTGTGTCCTTCATCACATATAAAATCTAAATTACTCTTAGCATTCGTCACCTCTGATATTAGTGTGTAATTTTCCGATTCAAAGCATGCCTCATAATAGGATTGAAGATGTTGTTTGCAGTTGTTGTATCCGAGTTTTTTATACTGTTCATAGTATGCTTTGTATGACATTTCTTTTATTCGTCCACATGTATCACATAAAACATTCACTTTATTCTTTGATTGGTTTGTTAAATCTTCTGCTTTAATGGAAAATTCATCTCCAATTTTTGTGAATGAATAACCCTTTTTTACATAGTAATCTTTATGTTTGCTATTCCATTTCATTTTGATCATTTGACTTGGGACTAGGCTCATGTTTTCTCCTTTTCACTTTTTTAAGGTTACAATTATACTAACATAAGTAATAAACTTGTTAAGCTTGCTTTAGTAAAAATAACTGGTGCCATTTTTAAGCCTTTTCACATTTTTCATACTCAGCAATCTGGCGCGTTTGTTGAATAAGACTTAAATTGATAAACGACTTTATCGTTTTATTTTAGTATAGTGAAATTATCTTAATCAAAAGTTAAAAAACTATATCCTAACCCCGACCTAAAATTAAATCGGGGGTTACTCTTGTTTGAGCTTTTAAAATTAAATACTTTATTGTCTTCACGCATACTGGCTATTCAACTTTTATATCATTTTAAATGTATTTACATCTGATTAAATCTGCATTTTTCTGGATTTATTGATACAAATGCTTCGATAGTAGGGTGCCTTAATTTTTTACCATTGATCCATTCTAAAAAGTGAACTTTCACTGTTAAAAGAGGTTCTAACCAAACATTATCTTTAACATCAAAATTTTCAAAAGGTGATTTTTTACTTATTATTGAACTTATATTTTTCGTAAAATGTAACCAATCTTCTTTCGTTAAACTTCCAGAGCCCACGCTACCTATATAGATTAACTGGTTTTGGTCATTATATAACCCTAAGTGTAATGATTTAACTAATGAATTTTTTAAGGTTACTCCTCCAATTACAGCAATAATATCTTGATTTTTCTTTTTCTTTAACCATCGTTTATCCTTGCCATTAATGATATAGGTGCTATTTAAATCTTTGAAAACAGCACCTTCAAGTTCATTTTCAATGCAAGCATTAAAAAGTGCTTTTGTATCTGTAAAATTCTCTACAACATTTACATGTGAATTAGGAATAATCATCTCTCTTAAAAGTTTTTGACGTTCAGATAGGGGTAAGTTTGTAACCCATTTATCATCAATTGAAAGAATATCAAACACCATATAAGCAATTGGGGTATTTTCAAGTACTTCTTTGTTTCTCTCTACATTTCTAACTCTGTCTCGTTTCATTAACTCGTAAAATGATGGAACACCGTTTTTTAATGCAATTACTTCGCCATCAATAATAAATTTCTTAGTTTTTGAATATACTTCCGGGATAAGTAATTCTGGATATTGCTTTGAACGTTCATTCAAGTTACGATTATAAATTTGAATTTTGTTATCTGTCGAGTAAACAAGAATCCTAGTTCCATCCCATTTAACTTGGCCAATCCAGTTGTCTTCTGTAGGAATTTCTATTGTAGTCATCGGCTCAAAAGGTTTGATAGGTTTTAATGTTGTCATTGTATTTTCCCTTTTTATATATATCATTAACAACTATTAAGAATTTAATGTTCTTTTATAAAGAATTTTTTCTTTCAAGTGTAATAATTTGTCCATATAAAACTTCGATTTGTTTTTTTAAATCCTGTATTTCTGTTGCTTGTAGTTTAATTCTGTTCTTTAGTGTTAAGATTATTGCGGTTTTGGATTCTTCATTTATAGTTTTCTTCTTATCATTAACCTTTACTTGTTGTTTTCTTAGTAATTCTATTTTTTTTCTTACTTCTTTTGTCTTGTAGAGCCATGCAGTAGAAATATTACCTTGCTTTGAAACAGTATTGAAATTAATCGGGCGATCTTCATCAATTAAGTCTTGAATTGCTTTTGAAAACCTAATCATACACTCAGTTTTCTTTTTCTGAGCATGGTTTTTTAAACCTTTCGTATTTTTGACCCTTGGGTTATTTGACATTTAAATTCACCTGATTTCTGAAAGTCTACTTACTATCTTTTCTAAATTGGTTAAAACATCTTTATTTGCTTGCTCATGTCTTTCCCATTTGTTATCTTTTGCTTCTTGGATTATGAGTTTGGTTTCTTCTATTTGCTTTAAATGAGTAGAAAGAAAATTGTGATCTGTCCTGAAATGTGTGCAAGTTAAACAAGCATTTGAATGAGGACAAGATAGGTCAAGCGACAAAGAACAATAACCATTAGGCAATACTTGATGGTAAATTAACTCTCTAGGTATGGTTTTTTTTGTAGTATCTTTTATTTCAATATTTCCTTCAATGTTTATTAGAACATTGTTTTTTGGTAAGATTTCATTTTTTAATGTTTTACTTAATAGTCTTGCATAAATTGATGTTGTCATTGAATCAGTATGTCCTAAGTAATTTTTAACAATATGTTGTGGAACACCAGAATTAATCATGTTTGTTCCAACGGTATGTCTCATATCATGGAATTTAAATTCGTAAAAACTACCATCTTCATACTTTATTTCATTATCTATACATAATTTATTGATTTTATTTGTGATAAGCTCGGCATTATATGGTTTTCCTTTAGAATTTGGGAAGAGAAAATTCCCCTCCACGCCATACTTATTTTTCACAACCTTTTCTTGTGCTGCAATAAATCCTGCAAGTTCTTTAGAAATAGGAATTATATGATCTTTTTTAGTTTTTCCTTGAAAATATTTAAGATAAGAATCGCCTTCTTCGTCAGATTGTACACTTAAAGTCTTCAGTTGTAATAGGTCACTACGCCTCATTCCAGTTTCAAAACCGATTTTCATTAACCTAAATATATCGCTTGGAAGTTGCTCTAAATTATTTTCGAGCTGTTTTAATACATAATCAGGTATATAACGAGGAGCACTTTTTGGTTTCTGCGGAACATCTTCCTTTAGCAGTAGCAATTTAGGGAAATTTTTATTGTCGTTGAAATGCATGAATTCAAAAAACACTTTATAACTTGAAGCAATTGAGTGTAAAGAATGTTGTGTGTGAATCTTTTGAAGCTCTAAAAGATGGAATGAAATAATTTTTCTAGATAAATTTTTACTAAGTATTGTAGGATAATTGTTCATCAAGAAGTTTGATAACTTCTTAATTGCTGATATCATACTTACTACAGAACTTGAAGTTAAATTGTGTAAATTATGTTTTATATACGTTTTAATAGAATTTTTTAACCACAAAGGGTGTATTTCTTTGAAATTTATTATATTTATTTTAACTATCGAATTATTCGTGATTCCCAGTTTACGCGTATCCCAAATGTCTTTTACGTATTCTTCACGATCATCATAAACAACTAAAAGTTTATTCATTATCTTTATTAGTAATGTTTTAGTGAATTCTTGGCTTGTTTTTGAGAAATTCTCATCCCGAAGATAATTCAATAAATTATTCAATTTATTTTCCTCACTTAGTACAAGTAGAGAAGGGAGTTTTTCATTGAGATAATTTATATAAGAGATAATCGCATTAATACTGTAAATATAAAGACGAATTTTCTTTTTGCTCCAGTTATTTTCTGAACTTAATATTATACTTATCGTATACTTCATTTCCATATTGATATGATTGTCTTTTGAGAAACTTATAGTCGAGACATTAATCATATCAGCTAGATTAATCAATTCAGAAATCTTCCAAAAATCAGGTTTCCATTGACTGTTCAAGCCTTCAAAGGAGCTAACCATTTTTACTTTATTGTAAATAATTCCATTTGTATCGAAGTGTGCTAATTTCTTCATGAGTGGCTCCTCCTACGTACTTCGGATTATAATAATGAATTTAATATAGCTTCAAGATTGTTTTTTATTTTAGTGTTAGTTTCGATTTGTCTCTTCCACTCATTCTTTTCAGCCAACTTGATAAGATTTGAACTATCTTCTAATTGTTGAATTAGTATGTTTTTAAAAGTACCATCAGTTCTAAAATGATCACATGTAAGACAAGCATTGGCATGATTACAGGGACCTGTAATAACTGGTATTGAACAATATCCGTTGGGCAATGTTTGTGCTAAGATATTCTTTTTTAACCATTGCAATTCCTCATTTACCTCATTATTAAAGCCATCTTTTTCTCCATAAATATTTACCACTTGATTTTTTGTTCTCAAAAATTTTTCTTTTAAAGTTTTGTCATGAATTTGTGCGTACACACTTGTCATTGAAGGGGATTCATGCCCTAAGAACTCTTGAACAATATGTTGTGGAACTCCGGTATTAATTAATCTTGTACCTACGGTATGACGGAATTGATGGGAATGGAAATGGAATATTTCTCCGTCGTCGTTGAGAATCTTTTTTTTATATGAAAGCTTATTTAAATTCTCATTAAAATTTTTCTGAAGAATGGGAGTATTAAACTTGCTAGAAAATAAATAATTAGATTTTTCCCCAAATTTTTCAATTATATATTGCTGTTGAACCTTTATTATTTCAGCTGCTTCAGGCGGAATAGGTATTGAATGATCTTTTTTTAGTTTACTTTGATAATAATGTAAAAAATAATCGCCTTCTTGATCCTTAATTAATGGAGAGAATGGGAGCTCTAATATTTCACTAATTCTCATACCGCAAACTTGTAATAGTAAGACGATTCTCATGATATCTGGACGGAGTTCATTAATATGTTTATTAAGTTGTTTAAGAACCGAATCGGGAATGTATCTTACACTTTTTGATAAAGTTGTTTTTGGTATTTTAACTATTACTGATTCTTTTGGGTGAAACCACTCTTCAACTGTTGCAGTTAATAGAAGATCTTTAATAGCACAGAGTATTTCACTTTTATATGATTCTTTAACCCCTGAATTATTTAAAAAATTATGAAAATTATTAATAGTATTTTGGTCTATTTCGTCTAAAGTAGAAATATTATTGCAGCTTTTTGTTAAGAATGAGGAAAAGTACTTCAAACCATTTAATTTTGAATTTGCGTTACTAAAACTATATCTAGATAAACGATGTATAATAAATTTCTTAGAAATATCTTTTAACCAAGCCTGAGAAATTTTTTTAAAGGAAAGAGTATAAGTACCCGTTGTTATGTTGTAACTCTTTTTTAATTTTCTAATATCCCATATATCTTTTTCAATTTCATTTTTATTATCTAGTAGTTTAACAATCATTTTATAAAATTGATTTAACATATAAATAGGTAAAGGTTCTCTTGGATATACTTTAATTTCACTTTTGGAATTAAGCATAGTCCTTTTTAAATTCTCGTATTTTCCTTGATTCACCATATAAGTTCTGAGTATAACTTGCCAATGTTCAATACTATATGATAATAGCTCTGACAAACTATCGAACTCCGAGTCCAACCAATCAAAAAGAACATATAGATATCTTCTAGTTTGGGATAAGTATTTAATCGTCCATATCTTTTCTTGTAGGAGATTAAATATTACTAGTTTTAGTTCGTTATTTAAGTATTCTGACTTTTTAAATTCTAATTGCCTTGTACTATTCCATTTCTTTATTTTCTCAAGTGTATTTTCATCGGTATAGGGTAATTTTTCAAATCTCCAAGTATTATCCTTCCACACATTATCTAAATTACTATATAAGTCGAGTAAAGTAGAGGTTTTCTTTATGTTTGTTATCGATGAAGGTAAACTCCAATTTTCCATAAATTTATTCTCCATTCTTTAGACTGTTATATTTTTGAACTTCTCGTTTCATATCTTTATCAGATAAATGAGTATATGTGTTTATAGTTGTTTGTACGCTTTTATGACCTAACCTCTCTTTGACATATGCCATATCCCAGTCACTTTTAATTAAATTTGTAGCGTGGGTATGTCTAAACATATGAAGATTGAATTTAATTTTAGTTTTAATACTAATTCTTTGTACTAACTTACTTACAGTTTCATATTTCATTGGTTTACCCTTGGCACCGCCCCACAAGTTGACAAATACATAATCGGATTCTAAATCATCTAAATCATGTACTATATATTCTGTATAAAGCCCCATTAATTCTTTTGTAACATGTACGACATTAGTATCTATTGATTTCGATCTTGAAAAGTTCTCGTTATTGTCGCGAGGTATAATGTGTATTTCATTATCCATACTTTTTATATCGCAATGACGTAAACCTAGAACCTGCCCAATTCTCATTCCGGTTTCATATAAAAGAGAAAACATGAATTTGTCCCGTAGATTATTACAACTCTCGATAATTAATTTAACTTCGGAATCATTCAATGTTTTTGGGAATTTTTTTGGTACCTTTAACTTTATATTTTTATTTCTATGAAGTTTTGATTTTGTTATATGGTGAAGAAATGATTTATAATTTTTTCTCCTACTTCCACCTATACTGTAAAGAGGATTATCTTTTAAAACCCCATTATTGTAATAAAAATCAAAAAACGAACCCAATGCTGCTAAATATAAATTGATGGTTGTTTCTGTTCTGGCAGCCTCATATGTAGTAATGATGCCAGTTCCGAAAAAAGGGTTCCTTAAGTAATTAACATATTCCGCTATTAATTTTAAATTGGTGAACTTCCAATCTAATTCTCCTTTTGATTCTAAAAAGCCCCAAAATATTGAAAGTGAGTTTGCGTATGTCTTTATTGTATTAATAGAATAATTAATGTCATCTAAATATTTCAGGTAATCGTTAATTTCTTTAACAGGCAAATGATCATCTCTAATAACAATAAATGTTGTTTTATTTCCAAAATTCACCCTTTGTATTTTCATACTAACCTCCAATTTAACTATGTTTATACTCTATATAATAATTCTACAACGTTCGAAATTCTAATTTTATTTTACATTGTTTACGTTGTGGATAATCCTTATTTTACTACAGATAAGAAGGGAAATATGACGGATTCCGCTGTCTATTACAGTGGACTGATGAAGAGCCTATTTTGAAAAGTAGAAATGGCAATGTGTTAAATCATTTGTTTCCGGAAATTATTGATTATTGCAGAAGTCTTTATAATCACATCAAAGAATTTTTACCGTTAGTATTTGACGGAGAAATAGTGTATTTAATTAACAACTATAAAAGTGAATTTGCAATCGTGCAACAACGGGGAAGAATGCAAAAAAAAGAAGTGATTGCTGCACATGCCACATCCTTTCCTTGTCATTATATTGTTTTTGATTTACTTTCCTATCAAGGGGAAAGTCAAATGAATCGCTATTTAAAAACGCGAAAACAGCAACTAAACACTCTTTTTACATCGTTAAAGCTACCGACTGCTATTAAATATGAAGAAAACCATCGTTTACAAGCAATTGATGTTTTTGAAGATAGCCAAACTTTGTGGCATTTCATCAAAATTTATAATGGTGAAGGTATTATTGCCAAGAAAAAGACGAGTAAATGGCAGGAGGCTGTACGGTCAACACATTGGCTAAAAATTAAGAATTGGAAAATTGTCACAGTGATTGTGAACAAATTTGATAAAGGAAATGGATATTTTCACGGTTGTGTGCATCGACAGGGTGTGCTAACGGAAGTGGTTGTTTTTAGGCATGGGATGAAAAAGGAAGAGTTAAATACCCTTATTACATTTTTTCAAGCAAACGGGCAACAAAACAACGAAACATGGCAATTAGAACCATCCATCTGCATTGATATCGCATGTATCGACTTTGATGGTAGTAAGTTAAGAGAACCTCGTTTTCATGCCTTTCGATTAGAAATGGAACACCAGTACTGTAATTGGCAACTTATGCAACGCCAGCTTATGCCAATACCGGATAGTGTGCCAGTCACGCATCCCAACAAGCCGGTGTGGCCTGCTATCGCGATTACAAAAGAGGACTATTTGTACTATTTACAGCTTGTATCACCCTTTATACTGCCATTTTTACGAAATCGACCTATTACGTTAATTCGTTTTCCTCATGGGGTACCAGGAGAGAGTTTCTATCAAAAAAGCAGTCCGGAACATCTACCTGCATTTGTCGAAACAGAAAGAATGAGCGAACATCATAGTATCCTATGCAATAATCTTGAAACACTGTTGTGGTTAGGGAACCAACTTGCATTAGAATTTCACATCCCTTTTCAAACGATTGACACTGAAAAGCCTACAGAGATTGTTTTTGACCTAGATCCTCCTTCGGTCGACGCATTTTCACTTGCCATAAGCGGTGCACTACACTTAAAAGAAATATTTGATTATTTTAAACTACAGTCTTTTGTTAAAACTTCTGGTGGCAAAGGTTTGCAAGTTTATATTCCATTACCATTCAATACATTTTCTTATGAACAAGTTCGCCTTTTTACAGAGTTTGTCTGTCGTTTTTTATGTGAGCAAAAACCCGAATTATATACGATTGAACGTTTAAAGAAAAATCGCAAAGATAGATTGTATTTAGATTATGTGCAACATGCGGAAGGGAAAACCATTATATCGCCGTTTTCCACCAGAGGTAACGAAATGGGCTTAGTTGCAACACCTCTACATTGGAATGAAGTAAACGACAAACTATCACCGGAACAATTTACGATACCTGCTGTTATAGAGCGAATCAAACGAGTGGGTAATCCATTGATCCATTTTCAAGCGATAGGGGAAGAACAGGACTTTCAGGCAGTGCTTCAGCATTTAAATAACCAATAAAAGAATCTGCAACATTTCTCAAAGTTATCGTGAGAAATGAGCAGATTCTTTATCTATTTGCTAGTAGATGGTTTGTTTTTTTGCAAATAATCAAGAATGCCCATTGCTGATACTGCTGTATCAAAAGGAAGTGTTTGATAGACGGGATGGCTTTCTGCAATACCATTTCGCTGTAGATATTGATGTAATAGTGCTTGTAATCTCGTATCTAATAATTTAGCTTGCTGTGCTAAAGTACCCGGTGAAGCTAGTGCCTTTTCTCCTTCAACTAGAAATAACGGCGTCCAGTAACGAACTTGACGATAGGCTTCTGTTGGATTTTGATAAGCACCGTAATGACCGAAATACAATTCCTGAACGTTAAGTTTTTCGTATAATTGAATCGATTGCTCCATCGTATCCGGATCATACTGATTCGGGGAAGTTGAAGGGATAATTAAATCAATTGCTTCATCGGCCAACTCTGGATAACAGACACCTGTTGTATCACCTACAAACATTCCATTCGTCGCAGAGTAATGCATGGATACGTGATGCTTGGCATGACCTTCTGTATGGTAAAAAGTTAGTTGATGATTGCCCAATGATAAAATATCGCCATGCCTAGCTTCCATAATCCGTTCAGGCGCAACCGGTACGATTGGGTCAAAGAGGCGTTGGAATTCTTCACCATATACAGCCTTTACACTTGCAATTAGGCGGGTTGGGTCAACCATATGCCCAGCACCACGGGGATGTACGACTAATTTTGCTTTCGGGCAACTTTGAAGAAAAAGACCAGCCCCGCCTGCATGATCTAAATGAATATGTGTAACGATGACATAGTCAATATCATCTAGTGTAATTTGCAATTCATTTAAACCTTCTATTATATAGGGCACGGAAGGACTTGCAGATGTTTCAATCAACGCAATTTTCTCATCGATAAGTAAATAAGCGCTTGTGCGTTCCTTCCGATTCAAATCGTGCGTATCAATGCAAAAAAAGTTTGGTGCTATTTTTTGTACGCTCTCCATTAAAAAATCTCCCTTCTGATTAAAAAAGCTAAATTCTCTCTAAAATACCTTTTTTGTCTACAAAAAGTAATGTTTATACTATATAATAATAGAAAAACAAACTGAATGTCCATTCATTTTTTAGGGGGAGAAATATAATGGAGGTCAATATTCGCTATGATACACGGAAAGTTCATCGTGTTAATTTAGCCATCATTTCAATTTTAGCTATTCTTATTTGTGGCCCAATGATACTTACAAAAGGAATTATGTTCTTATTTATTGGTCTGGCGGTAATTGCTTTCGCTTTATGTAATTATTTTTTACCTATCCAAACATATATTAAAGGATTTATATTTGGCATGATCCCATCCAGTATCGTTTTCACATTGTTTTTACTAGATAGTTTTTCATTGAACAAGCATTATATTTTGCTTTGTACAATTGCCATTATTGCGTTGTACTTTAAAAAGGAACTGATTATCTTTTTTGGGATCATACTAAACGTAAGCTTCGTGATTTTATATATAGTGAAATCGGAATCACTCTTGGGACCTTTCAACGATATTATTGTATTCATTACATTATTAGCCATTACGAATGGCGTTATGATTGTTTTCTTTCTACTGGCAAAATGGGGAAATGAGCTAATTACACATGCAGCGGCGCAGCAAAATGAAGTAAAAGCTTCGCTCGCTCAACTACAGATGACCTTCAATCAAATTGAACAAAGTAGCTATAGACTAGATGAGCATATTACACGTTTTCAACAAACTATGCACAGTATTTCGGGGTCAAGTAAGCAAATATTACAAGCCACAGAAGATATCGCGGCTAGTATTCAACAGGAAGCCTCAAGTTTACAAATGATTCACGGAACAATGAAGGAATCCGTACAATTTGTTAATAAAACCTTTTCCATATCACAGGATACGGTAGCGAAATCTAGTAATCTCCAACAGGAAGTATTAGCAGGGTGGGGCAAAATGCAAGAGGCGATGGCTCAAATGATTGTTATGAACAATGCAATCGGTTCAACTGCCGAGACCGTCCAAGCATTGCAACAAAGTTTGCACACAGTGGATAACTTGTTGAAAGGCATCCAACATATAGCAGAACAGACAAACTTACTTGCATTAAATGCCACGATTGAAGCTGCTAGAGCAGGCGAACAAGGAAAGGGATTTGCTGTTGTTGCTGATGAGGTACGGAAATTGGCAGAAGAAAGTGCGGCCATTACGGTTAGCATTACAAATGTAACTAAAACAATATTCGAAAAATCAACGGAAGCTCAACAACGTTCGAATGATGGAGAACAAGCACTACAATATGGTGAATTGCTGTTGCAGGATGTCAGCCATTTCTTTAACGTTTTAAAAGATACCTTTGCAATAACCAATACGGATTTAACAAGTGGTATGAATGAATTAAGTAGTGCCATTTTGCAATTTGAAAAAATTCAAGAACAAATTGAAAAGTTGAATGAGATGACGGAGGAAAATGCTGCTTCTACTAGTGACATTTTACTTTCGGTTGAGGACGAACATCAAATGCTTGAAATGATGACTAGTACAACCGATCAAATACAAGAGCTTAGTATGGCGTTAAAGTCTCTGGTCACAAAGGATACTGTATCGAACTGAATGGATTGATTTTCCTTTATTATTTGGTGCTTCGGGGGTTCAATGCCTGTATTTTTATAGTAAACAACTAATTTTATTATTGTTGCAAACTAAATGTGCATATTTTTTAAAAAAATGTCTAAAATAAAACAGGCCGAAATATGTCATTTTCGTCACAAATTCGCTCATTCATGTAAAATAAATAAAAGACATCACTTGTCATAAGAAATACTTATTGAAAAAGATAATATTAATGTAATTTACTTATGAATATAAATACGTTATTATGGGTGGTGGAGAAAAGATGCTTTACATAGGCCTTTTCAAAAAGATATTTAGGGGGATCCGCAAATGGCACAAGGTAATTTACACAACAGCCGCGCATCATTCGAAGTTAATGGTAAAACTTACAATTACTATGACTTAGCTGCGATTGAAAAAGCTGGCGTTGCAAAAGTTTCAAACCTTCCTTACTCAATCAAAGTATTATTAGAATCAGTTTTACGTCAATATGATGCATACGTAATCAAAGAAGAGCACGTAAACGAATTAGCAAAATGGGGTAACGGTGCTGATCCAGAAGCTGAAGTACCATTCAAACCTTCTCGCGTAGTATTACAAGACTTTACTGGTGTACCAGTAGTAGTTGACCTTGCATCTCTTCGTTCAGCAATGAAAGAAATGGGCGGAGATCCAAACAAAATCAACCCTGCTATTCCAGTTGACCTTGTAATTGACCACTCAGTACAAGTTGACAAATACGGTAATGCATCTGCATTACAAGCTAACATGGACCTTGAATTCGAACGTAACGCTGAGCGTTATAACTTCTTAAAATGGGCTCAAACTGCTTACAATAACTTCCGTGCTGTACCTCCAGCAACAGGTATCGTTCACCAAGTAAACTTAGAGTATTTAGCTCCAGTTGTACACGTAAACGAAAATGCTGACGGTACATTCGAAACATTCCCAGACTCAGTAGTAGGTACTGACTCACATACAACAATGATCAACGGTATCGGCGTTCTTGGATGGGGTGTTGGTGGTATCGAAGCTGAAGCTGGTATGCTTGGCCAACCTTCATACTTCCCAATTCCAGAAGTTATCGGTGTTAAATTAGTTGGTGATCTTCCAAACGGAACGACTGCTACCGACTTAGCATTAAAAGTAACACAAGTTTTACGTCAACGTGGCGTAGTTGGTAAATTCGTTGAGTTCTTCGGACCTGGCGTATCTAAATTACCACTAGCTGACCGTGCAACAATCTCTAACATGGCTCCTGAATATGGTGCTACTTGTGGTTACTTCGCTATTGACGAAGAATCATTAAACTACATGCGTTTAACTGGTCGTGACGAAGAGCACATCGCGGTTGTTGAAGCTTACTTAAAAGCGAACCACATGTTCTTTGATCCAGCATTAGAGCCAGTTTATACTGACGTATTAGAAGTAAACTTAGCTGAAATCGAACCAAACCTTTCTGGTCCTAAACGTCCACAAGACTTAATTCCACTATCTCAAATGCGTTCTCGTTACAAAGAAGCAGTAGTGGCTCCACAAGGAACTCAAGGTTTCGGTTTAACTGAAGATGAATTCGAAAAAACTTCTGTAGCTAAATTTGCTGAAGGTGATGTAGAAATTCCAACAGGTGCTGTAGCAATCGCTGCTATCACTTCTTGTACAAATACATCTAACCCATACGTTTTAATCGCTGCTGGTTTAGTTGCGAAAAAAGCTGTAGAAAAAGGTCTAACTGTACCAAAATGGGTGAAAACTTCTTTAGCACCAGGTTCTAAAGTTGTAACTGGTTACCTTGAAGATTCAGGTTTACAAACATACCTTGACCAAATCGGTTTCAACACTGTAGGTTACGGTTGTACAACATGTATCGGTAACTCAGGTCCATTACTTCCTGAAATCGAAGAAGCTATCAAAGCGAACGACTTATTCGTAACGTCTGTTCTTTCTGGTAACCGTAACTTCGAAGGCCGTGTACACCCACTTGTAAAAGCGAACTACTTAGCTTCACCACCACTTGTTGTAGCTTACGCACTTGCTGGTACTGTGGATATCGACCTACAAAAAGATTCATTCGGTAAAGACAAAGATGGAAACGAAGTATTCTTCGCTGATATCTGGCCTTCAACTGAAGAAGTTAACGCTGTATTAGGTACTGTAGTTAACCGTGAATTATTCCAAAAAGAATACGAAACTGTATTCACAGCAAACGAAAAATGGAATGCAATTGAAACATCAACTGAGTCTCTATACACATTTGATGACAAATCAACTTACATCCAAAACCCACCATTCTTCCAAGGTCTTGCAAAAGAGCCAGAAGCTATCAAAGGCTTAGACGGCTTACGCATTATGGCGAAGTTCGGTGACTCAATTACAACTGACCATATTTCTCCAGCTGGTGCAATCGGTAAAGATACACCTGCAGGTAAATATTTAATCGAAAACGGTGTTGCAATCCGTGACTTCAACTCATACGGTTCTCGTCGTGGTAACCACGAAGTTATGATGCGTGGTACATTTGCAAACATCCGTATCCGTAACCAAGTAGCTCCTGGTACAGAAGGTGGTTTCACTACTTACTGGCCAACAGGCGAAGTAGAGTACATCTATGAAGCATGTATGAAATACCAAGAGCAAGGTACTGGCTTAGTAGTACTTGCTGGTAACGACTATGGTATGGGTTCTTCTCGTGACTGGGCTGCGAAAGGTACATTCCTACTTGGCGTGAAAACTGTTATCGCACAATCTTACGAGCGTATCCACCGTTCAAACTTAGTAATGATGGGTGTTCTTCCTTTACAATACTTAAACGGCGAATCTGCTGATTCTCTAGGTTTAACTGGTAAAGAAGAAATCTCTGTAAACATTACTGACAATGTAAAACCACGTGATATCTTAACAGTTACTGCTAAATCTGAAGACTGTACAGTTAAAACTTTCCAAGCTTTAGCTCGTTTCGACTCAGAAGTAGAAGTAGACTACTACCGTCACGGTGGTATCCTACAAATGGTTCTTCGCGCGAAAGCTGCTGAATAATTATTTTAGTAAAACCGATCTCTTAGGAGGTCGGTTTTTTTTATTTTACATACTAATGAGAATGTCAATTGGATAGATATACGGTTCAGCAGGCTCCTGTATGTTTTTCCATTGTTCGATTCGAATGATAGGGAGTTCAACACCATTATAGTAACCAATATCAATTGTGCCTTCAGCCTCAATCCAGCTATCTTCTTGTAAGCTCGCAGCTTCGGGCATTTCCGTTAGAAATCCAATAATGCTTGCATCAGCAACACAATGCGTAATTAAAAATCGGGAAATGACGAATTGATTTTCTAGTAAATCAGTTTCTTTTAACACAAAACCACTTAGTCGTATTTTTTTGCCTTGATATTGTGATAAATTATTATTAATATCCTCGTAATATACTGAGAATATATAATTTGTCATCTCGACAATTGGATTTTGGGCCAGTTGTTGCTTTAAAAGGTCGTATTCTTTTTTTGACATTTCCTGTTTTTCTTCTAATAGTTTTGGATCAATAGGATGATCTACCAACAAACCATCGTTATTGACTTCGTTACGACTTGCCACTTCATCTTTTTTTGAGGCTTGAGATTGATTGGTCATCATTAGCGTCGCGCCTTTTTTTTGCGCTATGGATGCATCTAAAAATTTTGTAGGCAATGTAAATCCAGTAAACAATGGAACAACTAAAATGAGATACGATAATACTCTTTTCCAATTAAACGGTGGGTTGACTAAGTTATGTGCGCAACACTTGCATAACTCGTTATGATTGCGATGATTAGAAAAAGAGAAAATTCTTTTTAATTGGGCTACAAACAGTACTAAAAATATAATCGCTACGGTTTTACTTAACATCTCATATTTTGGGTTAATTAATTTCGTTATTTCACCAGTTGCATGTAAATTGAAAATCATAACAGAGAAAGCACATAAAATAACGGCCTTTACAGCTTGTTGCAAGTGAAATTTCATTAGTTGCCTCCTTAAAGAAAAGGTGCGATTAGCCATATTATAAAAAAGATAACGAGAAACACGATCGTTAGTATTGATAGGACAAATTTCAATCGAAATACGCCCAACATCATAATCGTGTTTTTAAAATCAATCATAGGTCCAAAAATTAAGAAAGCAAGTATTGATGGCGTTGGAAAAATAGAGCTAAAAGATGCACCTATAAAGGCGTCTGCTTCGGAACATAACGAAAGGATATAGGCTAACAGCATCATGACTAACATAGAAGATGTAAAATGATCGCCTATGTCTACAAGCGTTTTAGTAGATACAAAGGTTTGCACAAAAGCTGCTAAAAAAGCTCCTATGATTAAATATTTGCCCATATCAAAAAACTCATCAATCGAATGATTGACCATGTTTGAACATTTTTTAAAGAATGATAGTTTTGCTGTACCATGCTGCGCATGATTAGTTCGAATACCCTTTTTAAATTGTGTTCCAGTAAACAGCATACTAATAAGCAGTGCGACGATAATGGCTATGATAAAGCCTAATATCATGCGCAACCCTGCAATTTTTAGATCATTACCGAAAGCCATATATGTAGAAATAATGACAATAGGATTTATAAGAGGTCCCGTTAACATAAAACCCATTGCGGCATGGATAGGTACCCCCTTTGATATAAGTCTTCTTACAATGGGTACTATTCCGCACTCACAGGCGGGGAATAGTGCACCAACGACACAGCTCATGATAATTGCCAAAAATTTATTTTTTGGAATACACTTTTGAATATGTTGCTCCGTAATAAAAATTTGAATAAACCCAGCGATTAGAACCCCAATTAAAACAAATGGTAAAGCTTCTATTAAAATACTCAAAAATATAGTATTGAGATTTAATAGTGGCGTTGCGAAAGAAAAGAGCCAGGCACTACTAGGAAAAAAAGATGGGGTTAGAAACAAAATAATCATGAGCAACAGAAAAAATCGAGCATTTAATAATTGTTTGGAAAGTGGACGATTCACATTTGCCTCCTAATTCTTTGACTTAATCGGGTAGTAACGATTATTCGATAAATGATAATCGTTGCGCTTTACAGTAAGTTATGTTTACATAGCTTTTAATATAACTCGTCATATAAAATAAATAGGACCTTCTTATATGGCTTCGCACAGTGAATGGACGAAAGCAATATAAGCTGATCCTATTTCGTAAAAAAGATTATTTAAATCCCATTAGTTCTTTTACTTTTAATGTATTTGGAGTAGATGTAAGCATTTCGAGTAAGTGAAAGGCGACATCGAACGCAGTGCCTGGATTTGAAGAGGTAATAATGTGTTCTGTCCGAACAATCCGTTCGTTGATAACTTCTGCTCCATAAGATTGTAACTGACCTAATCGTTTACTTGTTGGGTGATTGTAAGTAGTTGCCATCTTATTTTGTAAAATGCCACTATGTCCTAAAGCGAGCGATGCTACACAAATCGTCGCAATGGGCTTTTTATGTTCGTTAAAATGGCGGATAACTTGTTGAAATGCTTCACTAAAAGCATCATCATAAAAACCCGCTTCTTCAAAACCTCCAGGAATGGCGAGTGCATCAAAGTCCTCGAGTGTAATTTCATGCAATAATTTTTCGGGCGTAACTTGAAAATTCCATGTACATTGTAATTTGTTATGTAATCCTACTGTAACAACCTCTGTTGTGCCATCTCCCTCCCATTTGTTCCAGCCTAGCACATCTGTAAAGACACTTGCTTCTACCGCTTCAAAGCCATTTGCTAAAAGTAGTAAGATTTTTTTCATATGGTTGATGCCTCCTTTATTGCTTTAATTGTAATAAATGGAGTAACTGAATAACAGAAGTTATATAATGTAATCAAGTCTATTTTCCTTATAACGAAAGGAATTAATTAAAAAACAATTAATAAAAAAAGGTGGATTCTAATGGACAATATCGATACAGAAATTTTACGCCAATTACAATTAAACGCGAAAATCTCAATGAAGGAGCTAGCGACAATCGTTCATTTATCTTCACCAGCTGTTATCGAACGCGTTAAAAAACTAGAAGAACAGGGCAGTATTGAAGGCTATACAACGAAAGTAAATCTTAAGAAAATGGATCGCTCCATTCAAGCGATTGTCTTGTTTAAGTCCATTGACTGTAAAAGCCTGTCAGACTTTTGTAATGCCCATCCAGATGTTTTGGCATGTTACCGAGTAGCTGGTGAAATTAGTTATATTGTTAAACTCGCAACTTACTCTGTCGAAACATTAGAGCAGTTTATTGATGCTGCAATGCCTTATGGTACACCCTCTACAAATATTGTGTTATCTTCAACAGAAAAAACGATGGTTCTTCCTTTTTTTGATGAAAAATAATAATAATTCCCTAAAAAACAAACCTTTCGCTTCTGAGCACCGTTTATAGGGTACAGAAAGGGGCGCGAGACGTTGCAAGTAAAGGAACTAGAAGAAATAATGGAACAGCACACGGAACGACTTATTCGTCTTGCTTTTTATTATGTAAAGGACCTACAAGAAGCAGAGGATATTGTTCAGGATGTGTTTATTAAGTTCTATGACAATCAGCAAAAATATGAAGAACGTGGAGAATTAAAAGCTTATTTATCGAGGCTTGTCATGAACAAAAGTAAAGATTATTTACGTAGTTGGACTTATCGCAAAATTCAAGTGCAACAGAAAATTTTTGCCAAGCAGACAATCTCAAGAAGGGATATGCTCGTTCAGCAAGATGAACAAACGTTAATCGAAAATGCTATATTCTCACTACCATTAAAGCAACGAGAGGTACTAAGTTATTTTTACTTTGAAGACATGCCTGTTGCTGAAATTGCGAAGCTTCTAAGGATCCCTGACAGTACAGTGAAAACAAGGCTGCGCAGAGGACGTAAATTATTAAAGCCAAAGCTAGAGCATATTGAATGGGAGGTGTTGCTACATGAGTAAAATGGATGTACGAGTAATAAGGGATTTAACAGAAAGTAAAAAACGTGTGATGACAAATGTAGTAAAGCAAATTGAACAACGTGCTATCCCGATGAAATCGAGACGCGGGCAGTATAGTATGTATACTGTAATCCTGACAATATGTATAGGGTTATTTATATACACACAAGTCAACAATGGGGACGAGTTATCAGCAAATGCTGTACCGATATTGAATGAAAAAATATATGATATGATTCTTCATGATGCTGGACAGACAGATGAAAGCCAATTTACTAGTCTTAACTTTCAAACATTAATCGAGCTTGATGCCTATTATGCTTATGCAGTAAGTAAAGGTATAAAATTTAGTCAAGCCGCAATTACTGAGCGGCAACATTATGAACGGGAACAATTTATAAATGCTATTAAAAATGATATGAAAATGAAGAAAATGCTTGCAAATCTTAAGCTATCTCCTGATGAATATTACGAAAAATATATAGGGGTTAATGTAGTCAAAATAGTCGCGCATGCTGAATTAATGAAGGAATATTATCGGGAATTTGATAGTAGTTTTCAAATACATGCTCGCTCGACTGTGAAAAAAGAAGCGATGGATTATTTTACTGCTAAATATGGCCAACAAATTGCTTATTTAGAAAACAAATACAACGTGTCTAAACCTAACATTTCTACACAATACAAATATGGGACAGTTGTTGCTATGGAGGAAGACCGATTTTTAGTTGTGACAGGGGCATTGCAAGAGGAAATCGGGAAATTATCGAATGAAGAAATCATTACTAAACACACGAATGGAGTCTGGTTTCCACTTCAGGAAGTACAGGATAAAATTGCAATTGGACAAAGTGTAAATGTCACGTACAATTGGCAAGAACCATTAAATCAATATGATTTTGTTGCTAATTTGGAGAAGATTGAAATCTCAGACTAGCACCATTTGGAAACAGCTTATCATGATAAGCTGTTTTTTCTTATGGATTAAGGTACAATTAATGTTATTAATTGTATGTATTCTAAACATAAGGAGAAATTACTACATATGATATTATATGAAACATTATTTAGTGAAGCGGATTTAAAATGTGAACTTCAAGCATTCCTAAATGACAGTAATGCTTGGCAACAAGTAGATCAAAATAAACTTATACAGTCTATGCTAGTGCATATTGGCTCAGTTGATAGTGAGCTACGAGACGGACTAATCTATGGTTGCTTTTATACAATGATTGTAGAACAAGATTTACTACATCCTGCATTATTAAACGACACTTTACAATACTGTGTAACGGACTTACTAGATAAAGGCATTGGAGAGAGCGAATCCGATTCAGTTTTTACAAGAACCTTTACAATGTTACTAGTTGCACTAATATTAGCAAAAGATAATGAGTCGGATTTTATTGAAGCGAACAAGATAGAAGAATTAACACATAAGTTAATCGCGTATTTATTAGCTGAAAAAGATGTAAGGGGATATGTGCCGGATAAAGGCTGGGCGCATAGTGTAGCACATGCCTCGGACGTAATAGATGAATTAGTGAAAAGCCCTAAATTCAATACAGCTTCTTTTCTAGATATTTTGCGTCCTTTATGGCAAATGATGTTACAAACAAATTATGCTTTTATTCATTATGAAGATGAAAGGTTGTTAGTACCTATATTCACTATGCTAGAACAAGGTTTGCAGGAGCAAGAAATTATTACATTATTAAGCGAAACTACGGAAATGCTGTCTGCTCAAAAGGCACAGCTTGATGTCTGGCACTATCGAATATTACGCTTTAACTGGAAATCATTTTTAAAAAGTTTTTATATTCAAACTGCAAACAGTCCTCAATATGTGGCCCTTCATCAAAGCATCGCGGATTGTCTGAAAGTTGACAAGTAATTGCCAGTTTGTTAAGGTGAGTCACAATAAAAGCATACAAATTCGTTGATGAGAAAGAGTAGTGTTACATTTTGCTCTACAGAGAGCTGACATGTTGGTGGAAGTCGGTGTGCAAATGTTTCATGAAGATCCTCTCTGAAGATTAGCTAAATAAAGTAAGCTAATTCGGGTGTCTATCGTTAAAGTGAACACGTATGATTGTACGTTGCTAAGTGCTATTGAGCGGGTTTCAATAGAATTAGGGTGGTATTCACGGTTAACCTCGTCCCTTACTTGGGACGGGGTTTTTGTATGCCTTTTATACACGACTGTATAGGAGGAATTTACATGCAAGTTGACAACAACAAAGAGACAACTGTAGAAAGGGAAACAAGAATTCGTAAAATATGGGAGGGAGAACGAACGTTTCAAGCATCCATCAGTAATCGTTCTGTTAATAAGCCCTTTGTATTTTACGAAGGACCACCTACAGCAAATAACACATGTGTTAAAAGAGTCCATAGTGAAGGAGCATTATGTGTTAGCAAAAGAGAATGAATGTCGTGTCTTACTTGATACACATTTAACAGAAGACTTACTTCAGGAGGGTCAAATAAGAGAGTTAATACGTACCATTCAAGAAACCCGCAAAAAATGGCAGTTACCAGTTGTACAATATATCTCGCTTTCTATTTCTACGGATGCTGAAACAGTGAAAATCATCCAACAGTATACGGCATTATTAAAAGCTAATGTATGGTTAAATGACATTTTGTTCGGGGAAGTGTAATTTGGAGAACATGTGATTCAGGAGAAATTGTTTGATAGGGAAATGGGGATTACGTTTATTTTCTAATTATATATAGTTTAAGAAAAGTCAATTAAAGGATGCGCTAAAACCTTTCAATCGACTTTTCTTACTATTTATATTTAGACATAATTACAAATTAAACAATGTTTTAGTACTAAGATATTTTCTTTATTTAAGAAAGCTTATTGTTTTTTTAATGCCCACAACAGTAGAAAGTGCCCCTATTAGAAAGAAGATTAAACCTTTAGAAAAACCTAAGACTATAAATATTCCACCGATAAATAGATAGCTTGCCACAATAGGGTTTTTATAATTAATCTTTTCAAGATATCAGCTCCAGCAAACAATAAATTACTTTTAAAAATAGTATATATTCTTTATTGTTAAATTATATTATATATCAATTCTGTTCACAAAATATTCAAAAAATAGACACTTTTCATCTTGTAAAAGGCATTTTATACTAATTTGTAAAAATAATATTTATCTTCAAAGAGGGTGGGTAAAATGTCTTTAAAATTAATAAAAGTAGAAAATATAAGTAAGCTATTCAGAAAAGTGGTTCCCTAGTATAAGAGCTTTGATTGAACGACCTGCTTTTTTGATTAAGAACGCTAATTCTTTAATATTAGGTTCAAAAGAATATTTATTCACTATTTCTTTATTATTATTTTTTTAGACAATTTGATCAATAATTTCTACTTTAATACATGATAAAGGTGATTTTTATGGATAACTTAGGTAATACTTTTCGCAAGTTACGGTTACACAAAGGTTATAGTCTTAATAATACAGCAAAAGATATAATGTCTGTTTCTCATTTATCTAAATTTGAAAGAGATGAAACTGGCATAACTGTTTCTAAGTTATTATTGTTACTTAATCGAATTAATGTAAGTTTTGAAGAATTTATCTATATCAATAATGAATTTAAAGTAGAGCATTTTGAAGAATTAATTATAAACATGAAGGAATCTTATTTACGTGGAGATTTAAAGTTTTTGAATAAGTTAAGAAATGATGAAATTTTTAAATTTGAACTAACTAATGTATTGTCATATAAATTAAACAGCATCATGATCGAAGCAATTATTTCGGACCTTACTGCCAACAAAGTTAAACAAGAAAATTTAAAAATACTCGTTGATTATTTATGGCAAGTAGAGGTCTGGGGAGAATATGAAATAATTCTTTATGGAAATACGTTACATTTATTGGATATAGATGTTGTAATTTTGCTATCATCAGAAGTCATTAAAAAGAGTATATATTTCAAAAACATGTTAAGTTACAAGCGTAATTTATTTGATATCTATTTTAATACTATTAGAACATGTCTGGAGCATAATAAGTTGAAAGAAACCGAAGCATACTTATATGAATTAAAAAATCAAAATATACCTGAAACCTTTATTTTAGAAAAAACAATTCTAAATTTTTACTTTGGTATATTTAAAATGCATACAAAATATAAACAAGGTCTTGAACTTGCTCAAGAATCAATAGATATATTACATAAGGTTGAATCCTTGAATCATGCTCTAAATTATGAAGAATACTTACAATCATATATAAAAAAGCTAAAAAACGAATAAAAATATAATAACCAGCTATCAATAAAAAACAGATAGCTGGATTTTTTTAAGAATGTCTTTCTTCTAAGATTTCCTTTTTATCTCGTAAAGATGGTAAGTAGAAAATCGTTACTAAAGCAATTAGTATTAAATAGGCTGCAATAATAAACCCTGTATTAATTATGCCGATACGATCAATGAAGTATCCGAAAAGTAGATATCCTGGCAAGCTTACTCCAGTGTAAACGAAGTGGTATAAGCTGTATACTCGTGAAAGATATTTCTCTTCTACATTGCTTTGTAAATACGTATTTATAAAAATTAAAAATAAGCCTTGTGCAAATCCACCGAAAAGTAATCCTATTAACAATACCGCCAGTGGTAATTTCAATGAGAATAAAGCGATAATAATACCAAAGAATAGACTTGAAGCATAAAGCCCTATTTTAGGATTAATTCGTTTGTATAAGTAAGGCGATATGAAAGATCCTAAACCAATTCCAATCAAACTATATGTGGTAATTATATATAAATCTTCATGTGGTCGTTCCAATATTTCTACTAAATACGATATTAAATAAAGATCCACTGACGAACCAACTAACCATGCTGCACCAAATATTTGAAACAGCTTACTATATAATTTATTTATTTTAATATAAGCTAATCCAGCTTTTACGTCCTGTATAATAGTTTTTGGTTCGTTGGTTGATAAATTTTTGTGATATGGCTTTACTGCTAAAATCATAATCATCGAAATAATGTAAAATGAGCCAACGATAAGTAGCAAACTAGAATAACTCAATCCACTTTTAATCGACCACGCCCCCACGCTATAAGAACCTATTTTTGCAAAGAGCATTGTGATTTGGATATAACTATTTGCATTTGCTAAATATTCCTTCTTAACAATTTTGGGCAATAGAGAAGAATTGGCCGGGATGTAAAATATATTACACAAGACAATGGCAAAGACAAATATATAAATGGTAGCAGGTGTTAAATGAATTGTGTTAATTAATGCTAGACATCCAACTAAAACAAATCGTATTATGTCAGTAAAACTCATGACCTTTTGAAGGTATTTTCTTTCAATAATTGCCCCCGCTGGCAAAGAAAATATTATTGCTGGAAGTGTAGAAAAAATAAAGAAAATTGAAAGTCCGATAGCGCGAATACCAAAATTGCCTAACATAGATAATAGAATTATAAATAACATAGCATCTGCAAATACACTAAAAAAACGAGAGAAAAACAGTAAAACAAAATTATGATTTTTAAACATAGTAGTCCCCCTAGGCAAATGATTACTGGTTGGTCATCTTTACTTTGTAAACTACTCACCACTCAGTTAAACATAACAATTCTTAACGCTTGAAGTGGACGTTTCTTGGGGATAGAGCATACTTGCAAGTGTGTCTTTACTTGCAGTGGTGTCTATTATTTCCTAAGCTATTCCGTAGTTCCTATGGTATCTATTTCTAGCTAAGCAAATGGCTTTCATTCTTAGACCTCAGTCAGAATATTGATACTTGCTTCTATATCGCATGATATGCATGACAAATAGGACAAGTCCATTCCAGAATTTCGACGGTTTCTTGCTGTCTTTGTATCCACATGCTGAACAGATTTGACTAGCTGAATTAAGTTAAGATAATCTGCTGTTTAATAATCTAACTTGTATACATTTCCTGTAGTTATATCTAATCCTAAGCCATTATTACTTCGCCAATCAATCGATGGACTATTTGTCATTGAAATGTTTATTTCTATCCAACTATTCACAAAAAGATGATGTCTATACCAAAACCTCCATAATTCAGGATGATTGATTAGTGTGTTTCTAAAAATCGTGTAAATTTCATTTACAGATTGCTCAAAGTTCTCTTTTCTAAAGTATCTTAGATTCTCAGCTTTCAAACGAGGTTCTCCATCCGAATTTAAATCTGCCATTACAAGACACAGTGGCTTTTTAGTTAACAGCAGCAATCGGAAAATACCGCTTCTTAACCTTATTAATGATGTAATGTGTTGAACTTCAATTGGTTTTGAATCTTCACCAGCTCCTGTATTTCCATCCAAATATAATAGAAATGAGCCTCCTTGTTTAAGTAAGCGAAGCAACTTTAAGCCACTTATATTTTCCTCTGCTATTATGTAACTTATATTATTCTCTTGCTTAATTTCATTCCACTTTGTTAATTCTAATTCACTATCATAAGATTCTCTGTCTACTACAATATCCAATGAAAAATTGTTACCTTTATTCAAAGATTTTGTTAACTCAAGAGGCACATGACGGTAATGGCCAAAATGAAAAGTAGCAAAAATACCGCCTTTTTCAAAGCAAGAAATAATATTCTCCATACCTATTTTTTCCTTGAATCCCGAAAAAGCAAATGGCTCCTGTCTTAAGTAGTTTTGTACTTCATTATTAAAGCGATACTTTTCCCATACTTGTATTATTTTTAATTTATCATATTGTAATAAAGGTTGTAGTTCTTTTGATAAATTTACTAATGCTATAAAATTATCAAAATCAGAACCATATATCGATTCCTCACTTAATTTCAGCATACAATCATGTTGAATTTGATCTTCACTTTTTAACATGACTACTTTTCACCTCCATTTTTAGTTAATTCATCCAGTAAATATAATAAAATATGAAGAACCGAATCATATTGTTCAGGCTCACCACCTGATTGTCCTTCGACTATATCTACTGCTTTTATGGAAGGTACAATTTTAAAAATTTCCTGTATCATATTGATAACTTCTTGTAATTTTGGTCCTTCAATTTTTGGAAAATCTACTAAAGGGAAATCTCTAGGTTCTAATACATCAACATCGAATGAAACATACCCAATTATTTCATCGCCAGTATTTAATAATTCAGATACAATTGAATGAAGCTTATCTATATCAGTAAAATTGAGTTGAAAAAGTTTAGGATGATTATAATATTGCCCTAATGATCTAAGCCCTCTAACACCTATTTGAATGATTCCAGCAATCATTTCCTCTTGTAATAAAAAACGAACAAAATTGCTATGACAAATCTCTTTATCCATTTTTAAAATATCCGATCCGCAGTCATGATGAGCATCAAATTGAATAATAAGCATTCTTTTCAATAATATCTTTGTTAGATTTTTTACAAGAGTATATGTGATTGAATGATCTCCACCTACTACACAAAATTTTGTTTTTTGAGGTTCTATGTAGTTCAATACTTGAAATATTTGGTGATTAGTTTCTTCTAAACTATCGTTGACTATTGATAAATCACCATGATCGACTAACAAACAATTTTTCATCAAATATTTATCTCTTAAATAATCATAAATACCTGAAGTTTGTTCATTATATTCATCTAAATATATTGGAAGTCGTAGGCTCGATTCCCTTAAAGCAGCAGCAAAATTTTTCACTTTTGAATTACTTTTATTAGAACCTTTATTAAAAGGGATTCCAAATAAATGAACATTCCCTAATTTTTTTAATGGGTAGGAAAAGAAGGCTTTATCCGTGGCGGTAAAGAAATTCCTTTCTTCTTTTTCTGTATTTTCTGTATGGCAAATTTCAGATTCCCAAAATAAGGAGTTGTTCTCGTTTGTTAAAAGAATTTTGGAATTACCATATCTTACTTTATATTTTTTATGAGTTATTTCCATATTCAACCCTCCTATATTTACTTATTTTTCTGAAAATTTTATATAGTATTAGCGCGGGTAATATCATAATAATTAATGTATTATTGAATGAACTATCGAATAGTAAAAATAAATATTGCCATGTGAGGTAGATTGATATAAGGATAGATAAAATAAATAGCAAATAAAAGAAAATAATAGAACCTTTTATATTTTTCAATAGTGGCAATAAATAATATCCGTCTAACGGTTTTAAAGGCAAAATATTAATTAAAATTGCCGGTATATGAATAACTGCAACTATTTTTATGAATAAGCTATAGTTTTGTAACAAAATCAGTATGGAAAGCGTTAGTTGCAATATGACTCCAGAGAGCGTTATAATGCAATTTTCAAAATTGCTTATTTTCCTTCCAAAACTGAAAGTAGTACAAGGGTTAACATTTTTAATATTTAGTATAATTCTTGTTTGCGTTGCTCCAAGAAGTTTTGCAGCAATAAAATGTCCAAATTCATGAACATATAGACTTAAATACGTATATAAATTAAAAACTATAAAGAATAAAAATAGATAAAATAATATCATTTTCCCCAACCTTCAAAGAAAATCATTTGTAATTTACTTTTCCTAATCAAAACTCAAACGTAAAGTAAAACACAAAGAGCGAATAATATTCGTTCTTTGTGTCTTAAAACTAGCATCGAATAACAGTAATTTTGTCACCGTTACGAACTTCTTCAAACTTTACTAATTCTTCTGAAGAAATAGGTTGTAAGTTGCTCATTTCTATACCCCTCCCTCTTATAATAATTTAAGTATATAGCGATAAGTCAGACTATTATAAAAATTATAATATTTTAAAATGAGATAATTACATGAAAAGAGGAGGTAGCTTCCTCTAAATGTAGAAAAATAATAAATACTAAGCTCTTATTAAAGCTGTTGAAGATACTTAAATTTAATAAAACTAAGTAAAATAAAAGAAATATTTTTTCATATATTAGAATTCGCTAGATAAATACGCAAGATAATTTTAAAAAAATTGAGATGATTTTCACAAAGCTTACACCACATATGTAGATTTCTATGATTGTTAAAATAAACGTTTCAATTCAATATATAGATTTCGTCTTTGCGTTAGCTAATGATTTTTGTTATCACTCGCTACAGCTATTTTATTAATAATGTGAGCAAAAAGGGGCTATATAGAATAGCTATTACTTGGATTGATTTGTAAATAAATATATTGTAAATTAAAGATTTTGAAACATTACGCAAAACGTTGATCAATCAAAGAACTCTAAATTATGTACTAGATTAAAGTAATCCACTCAGTAAATAAATAGCAGTTGCCCAAATAAAGATTGCTGAACATTTATTGAAGAAATTCATCAGCTTGCCGGAGCCATCAAGCTTTTTGAAAGAAGCACCGGCCAATGTTAGACCGAAAAACCACAACCACGACATGAGCACACATGCAATAGTAAAGAGTACTTGTGCTGTGCCATTATATTTTAATGCGCTGGTGCCAATTACACCAATTGTATCTAAAATAGCATGTGGATTTAATAAGGATACGGACAGCGCGAATAAAACTTGTTTTTTAACGGGCAACGTTTCGCTCTTTTGACTAGTTGTCGAATCCGAGCGCCAAATGCTATAGCCCATATATAAAAGGAATACAATTCCGACGCCCATTAAGACAAGCCGTAGCCATTCAAATTGCAAAACAATAACGGATAAACCAAAAACAGCAAGCAAAATTAATAAAGTATCACAAAGTGCTGCCGTCATAGCCGCTGGTAGGGCTAATATTAAACGTTGTTGCGTAGCACCCTGTGAAAAAACGAAGACGTTTTGTACACCTAAAGGTAAAATAAGTCCAAATGCTAAAATCATACCATGCAGAAATGCCTCCAATGACAATCCCTCCTTTCCATTCACATTCTACCTGTGCTATAACTAAAAGAAAACGACCAATTGGATGGTATTTTACCCACCCAATTTACGAGGTGAACATATGAACTGGCAACCAACTCGACAAGGAAATCGTACATTACAACAACAAATTGTAACATGGATTACAGAGCGCATTGAACGAGGGGATTGGGTTGCAGGAACAAAGTTACCAACGCAAAGGCAACTCGCAATGCAATTAGGTGTTAACCGCAGTACAGTGCAGCAAGCACTAGAGGAATTAAAGGCAGCGGGCATACTAGAAACGACGATAGGCTCAGGGATTTATGTTGCTAACACTTCTTGGCACACATTAATTAAACACAGACAACCGAATTGGCAGACGTACATAGAAACAAGTCTCCACAAACCAAATTATCATACGATTCAATTAATCAACGAATATGAGCAACGGAATAGTATCATTCGCTTAGGAACAGGAGAATTAGCACCAAGCTTATTACCTACTAGAGAAATAGAAGCATCCTTAAAGGAAATCTCTTTACTACCGAAAGTGTTAGGTTATTCATCTCCGCAAGGTAACAAGCAACTGCGGGAAGCAATTTGCCAATATGTACAAAAAAGAGGCATACAGGCACAACCCGAAAATGTCTGCATTGTTTCGGGTGGACTACAAGCATTACAGCTTATTGCAGTTGGTTTGCTAGAGCAAGGTTCCATCGTATTTCAGGAACAAACATCTTATTTAAATTCTGTTCATCCATTTCAATCTGTCGGGATGCAAATGGTGGCGATTGACCGAGATGAAGGGCTTGCTCAAACATTAGCGCACAAGAAAAGAAAAAGGCAGGCTGTTTTTTATGCTGTTCCTACGCTAAATAATCCAACTGGAGGCGTATGGACATCATTAGAAAAAAAGCAACTCTACGAGGCTTGTAAACAATGCCGCATTCCCATTATTGAAGATGATGTCTATCATGAATTACTTTTCAATGAAGGATCCCCATCTATAAAATCACTAGATGATAGCGGACAAGTTTTATATATCGGCAGTGTTTCCAAAACACTTAGTCCTGGACTGCGCATTGGTTGGTTAATCGGGCCAACAACTGTGATCGAACGCTTAGCGGATATTAAAATGCAAACAGATTATGGATCAAGTGCTATCTCGCAAGAAATTGTTTTGCATTGGCTCCAATCAGGAAAGTACGAACGCCATATAGTTGGTTTACGACAAGCGCTTCAGCAGCGGGCAAACTTTGTTGAACAGTTATTACATGAAAAGCTGAAGGTCATTGCGAGTTGGGAACGATCAAAAGGTGGATTTTATATATGGCTAAAATTTCACGCACCAATCGTGGATAAAGCATTTTTTATAAAGTTATTGCAGTACAATGTTCTGATTAACCCAGGCTATATTTATGATGCGCAAGATACACAGCATATTCGACTTTCATATGCGTATGCAACACGAGAACAGTTGCAATATGGGGTAGAGAAGTTGTGTCAAGTGGCAAAGTCGAGGATGAAAAAAGCCGACTGAAAATCGGTGAATATTTACATTAAGAAGGAACAAAAAGCGTTTTGCATAGTAGAATATCGATGCAAAACGCTTTTTAATATTTTCCACTAGTCAACTAAATTATCTGTTAACCATAAATACGCTAATATAGCTAGAATACCGGTGAACATAAAATATAATGTCGCTGGAATAGCTCTTTTTTGAGGACTATTGTATTTACGACTCAACAAATATTCAAAAGAAAATAAGTTTAACACCATTAGAATATAAAGGATGACAGTAGGGTAAATAGCATGCGTGATATGATACATGGTTAAACATGTAAAAATAAAAAAAGTGGAGAAATTAACGGAAATTTGGTGTTTTTTATAAAAAGAATTTAGTTTGGGCATGCCAGTGAACCTAAATAGTATGCCGCAGCAATCCCAGTCCCAACTGTCCAACCTACTGGACCTGAAATACCTAATAGTACACCTGCTCCTGTAGTAGCTGCGACATGAGCAAGACCTAAGCCACCTAACCATTTACTACATGATCTTTTTACGATACGTGGTGCAGTCTCGGTTCCATATTGAATAAGGTTTCTAGATTTAACTAGTAAATCCGTAGTTTCACCATTTCCGTTTTCATCAGCTAATTTAGTATTGATATCTGCTATCGCAGAACTTATTTCTTCAGCAGTAACGGTAGAATGAATGTTTTGTAATTTTTTCTCCATCTCTGCGATATTAGAAATTGTAAAAACACCAATACCATTTCTTCTTTCATAAGATACGTGATCTGCGATAATTTGAACTTCTTCTAGTTGTTGTTCAGAAAATATTGCATTGTCAGTAGCATCTTCAATCGTTTTATTTTCCACCGCTTTAGCATCACTAGGGTTCAATGGCACAATAACTAAATTTGAAATTAAAGACATTGAAACAATTGTTACAATCGACCTTTTTTTCGAAGTCATACTATCCCTCTTTTCCCTTTCATTAGTATATTTTCATGTGAAATAGTGGTGTTGGCTTTTTGACGCCTTTTAGGTAGAATAGCTGGAGTGATAAGGAAAGTGACGAGAAAATTAATAGCTAGTTACGAGGTAAAAGAATAGATGCCATATAGATTCCTCCTTAAAAAAATAAATTATATATAATTTATTTTAAGAAAAATCAGAGTAATTTCAACTTTTTTTTTGAAAATTTCATATGAGGACAAACGCTACTACATACTAGTATTACTGGTATGTTCAGCGTTATAAGTAAGCGAGAAATTCTATGAGTGTACCAAAAATATTCAATTATTTATTTTCAATAATTGAAATGGTACTTTTATAGGTCAAACAAAATGACAGGTTTATTCTAAAAAAGGTACTGGCGTGCATATAATGTTGATTTTTACCTTTAAAAATGTTAGCTTGTAGTTGCTCGGACATATCTTTATTTTTCTATCGTATAGAGAGGAGAGGTTATTTTGATGAAACTAATCATTAAAATACTAATAACGTTGTTGGGTGCAGTGTTAATTTTTACAGACCTAAAAGAAAATAACACATGGTTACTTATTTTTTGTATTGCAGTCGCGTTATATATGACCTTCGAAGGGTTTTTTTACAAAAAGAAAAATCCTCAATAATGCGTGAGGTGAGTGTAGATATGGAAGATAAAATTGTAGGGTCACTGTTTTTAGTTATTGCAGCTATTTTAATTTCAACTCAGTATATTGTTACGGCTATCAGTGTCTCAAATTTAACGTATGTAGGTCAGGAAACTTTCTATAATTCTTTTTTTGATTCTGGCTATGTATTATTTCTTTTCAGTATCGTTTTCTTTATCTTAGGTATTCTGTTATTGGTTAGAGGGTTTACTTTGCATAAAATCAATGAAAAATAGTGTATATAAATAAAACCCCAATGGTAATCAAACCATTGGGGTTATTCTAATTTTAGTACTGGAATCTGTTACGAGTAGCTAGCAATATACCGATTGCTGGTACTGTACAAATCAGCATCGCCGCAAAGGCGAGACCAGGGGATATTTCGTATAAATAGCCGCCTAAAAATGTGAGAATGGCAGTGCTTAAACCCATTGCCAGTGCTGAATATAAGCCTTGTGCATTAGGAATTTGTTCCTTCGGTAAGTTCTTTGTTAAATAGCCGATAAAGGCAAAGTGTGCTAATGCAAATGATAAGGCATGTAATACTTGTGAGCCGATAAATACCCAAACGTTTGGAAAAAGGAAGATGAGTAACCAACGTAACGACGATCCACTAGCTGCTAACAGTAATAGTGAAGATGAGCGCCATTTCGTAAACAGTGTATCAGCTTTCATGAAATATAAAATTTCACAAACAACCGCAATGTTAATAATCATCCCCATATAGAATGGATCGACGTGTAAATCTTCTAAATAGATATAACCATAACTATAGTAGGATGCATGGGCACCTTGTAATAAAATAACAATCAATAATACAATCGGAAACCCTTTAATGCTCCATAATGTTTTCATTGATAGTGATTTTGCACGTTGTTCTTTCGTAGGTACAATAAGCAATTCTTTTGGTGTTGCCATTTGTTGCATGAATAACATCCCGATAATCCCTAAAATCATGCTCCAAAAAATAATATCCTTCCCAAAAACGCCTGTTAACATACTAATAATCAGTACTGCGATAACAAAGCCAAATGATCCGTAAGAACGACTTTTACCGTAGTGGACATTGCCATATTGTACAAGCGTTGCCGCACTACTTTCCACGGCAGGCAATAGAGCAGGGTAAAAAATACTAAATAAAATGGTAACGAAAAGAAGAGCGATAAAACTTGTGCTTGGAATATAAAGTAAAGCTGTCAGCAATGCACCAATTGCTAGTATCGTAATCAGTCGTTTATTGTGCACATATTTTGCAAGGATAGGAAAGAAAAATAGATTCGATGTTGCCCGTGCTAAAAGACCGCAGCCCATTACAACACTTGCTTGAGATACAGTAAGGTGCTTTGCATCGACTAACCAACCTGTCCAATAAGGTAAGAAAATACCCCATGTAATAAAAAATGCAAAGAAATTTTGAGAAAGCCATCGTTGATTGTTCATAAAATTTGGTACCTCCATTTAACTATGTTGAATAATAGCACGTTCCTCGCTACAATAATGTGAGATATCTCATATTTTGAACAGGAGTCCATTAAAAATGCAAAAACTTACAGGGGAAGAACGTTCTTACTATATAGAAAATTTTCAAATTGAAGATTTTTTTTCGTTTAATATTCATCCTTATATAGAAATATGTAAATTTGAGAAAGGGGAATGGATTTTTAAAGAAGGGTCTTTTCCAGATACGCTGTACTATATGATGGAAGGCAAAGCAAAGTTGTATATGACCCATAAAAATGGAAAGGTATCACTGATTGAATATATAGAAGCGCCATGTTTTATGGGAGAAATTGAATTGTTGAATGAGGCGAGGTATACAAAGGGGATTCAAACGGTGACAGAGACAATCTGTTTATCCATTGCGACGCAGGGATGCAAAGACATGTTATTAGCAGATGCGCCGTTTTTACGTCGATTATGTGTTTTTTTAGGGGAAAAAGCTTCCAAAATGACATCTAAGTATACGCAAAATCAGGCTTATCCACTGGAAAATCGGTTAGCTGCCTTTATCCAGCTATCATCTGACAAAGGCATTTATAAAGAAAAACATACAGAGATATGTGAATACTTGGGGGTCTCTTACCGGCATTTACTATATGTTCTTGCTCAATTTTGCGAAGCTAACATTTTAGAAAAGAAAAAGAACGGCTATCATATAATGGATGAGCAACGTCTGATGCAATTAGCGCAAGAAATTCAATAATAACGGTGGAGTTTGTGTCTTGCTCTGTTGTACTCACTTTTTTTAACGAGCCAGCGGGCTATTTGCTTTTCACTATGGTAGCAGTTACGGACTTTGCAACCATTTTTTATGATACTGTTAGGAAGGTCATTTATCGGTGCTAAAGGCATATTCACAAAATAAGCTACCTTTAGTGCCGTTTGGTGATTCATGAGGTTTTTTGCTGTAGATTTTTTGTT
Organism: Lysinibacillus sp. C5.1; assembly: GCF_016350185.1. NCBI lineage: Bacteria > Bacillati > Bacillota > Bacilli > Caryophanales > Bacillaceae > Lysinibacillus > Lysinibacillus sp. C5.1. The sequence continues at coordinate 2,508,198 of NZ_CP066226.1, read as the reverse complement.
TGTTGCAATGGGAATTCTCAATTGTCTAACGAATACCGAGTTCGATTGCTGTTTGGCTTTTTTATCGTTTTTTAGAAAAACCTTCGTTGTACTAGGTGAGAAACCATAACCTTTCATTCATCATGCCCCCTTCGTCGTTACTTATATTGTACAAGACCTAGCGAGTAAAAAGTCTTGATTTACATGGCTTTTACGAAAACTTAAAAGTTCTCCTTGTTTTTTAGTAATTTGTAACCGCATTCATGCCATATGTGTATAGAAATCATAGAAAACTTGTATAATTTCTAAAGAAAAACACGTACTCAAACTATTGTGAATTTTTCTAACTCACAGTATTATTGTAAGTAGAATTAACGTGAAAGGTTTCACATTGTTACGTTAACGTGAGGAGGAATTTTAATGAGTGCAATTCGAGTAGGTATTGTCGGTTATGGAAATTTAGGGCGCGGTGTTGAATTCGCTATTTCACAAAATCCAGATATGGAATTAGTAGCGGTATTCACTCGTCGCGATCCTTCAACAGTGAGCGTTGCAAGTAACGCGAGCGTATATTTAGTAGATGATGCTGAAAAATTTCAAGATGACATTGATGTAATGATTTTATGTGGTGGCTCTGCAACAGATTTACCTGAGCAAGGTCCACACTTTGCGCAATGGTTTAATACAATTGATAGTTTTGATACTCATGCGAAAATTCCAGAATTTTTCGATGCGGTTGACGCTGCTGCTCAAAAATCTGGTAAAGTATCTGTTATCTCTGTAGGTTGGGATCCAGGTCTATTTTCTTTAAATCGTGTTTTAGGCGAGGCAGTACTACCTGTAGGTACAACGTACACATTCTGGGGTGATGGCTTAAGTCAAGGTCACTCGGATGCAGTTCGTCGTATTGAAGGGGTTAAAAATGCTGTACAGTATACATTACCTATCAAAGATGCTGTTGAACGTGTTCGTAATGGTGAGAATCCAGAGCTTACTACACGTGAAAAGCATGCACGTGAATGCTGGGTAGTGCTTGAAGAAGGTGCAGATGCGGCAAAAGTAGAGCAAGAAATTGTAACAATGCCGAACTATTTCGATGAGTATAACACAACTGTAAACTTTATCTCTGAAGATGAGTTTAATGCCAACCATACAGGCATGCCACATGGTGGCTTCGTTATTCGTAGTGGTGAAAGCGGCGCTAATGATAAACAAATTTTAGAATTCTCGTTAAAACTTGAAAGTAATCCAAACTTCACGTCAAGTGTCCTTGTGGCTTATGCACGTGCAGCACACCGCTTAAGTCAAGCGGGTGAAAAAGGTGCAAAAACAGTATTCGATATTCCGTTCGGTCTGTTATCTCCAAAATCAGCTGCACAATTACGTAAGGAACTATTATAAAAATAAAGCCCCAATCCCGATTATCTAGCCATGATAATCGGGATTATTTTATTTCTCTATCTATTATTTTCTACATAAAATAATAGCTTATCGCAATATTTATTGGAAATATGTAAAACTACATATAGTATATGGTAAACTGTCAATAATTTAACTATTCAAAAAGAATGGAATGTAGTCTATTCCACAACCCGTCTTACCGTTCTTATGGGGAGGTTAGTGTAAAAATGACAGCAGATATTATTATTCAATCGAAATGTATTCCACCAATTCCATCCAATCATTGTATTCGTCGGGCTGTATTGATGAAAAAACTAAAAAAAGGTCTTGAACACACCTGTACTTTTATTCATAGTGGTGCTGGTTACGGAAAGACCACAATTTTAGCACAGTTTTTACATGCGGAATCGAGCCCGTTTTCTTGGTATAGTGTTTCCGAAGAGGATGATAATATATTACCCTTTCTAAGACATTTACTTTATAGTATTCAACGAGTGATACCGCACTTTGGTGTACAATTTGACAATTGGAATCAGGTATCACGTTTTCCTAAAATTGAAGAATTGAATCGTTGGTATAAGATATTTGTCAATAGTTTATGTGAGATTGAACACTCCTTTTTACTAGTAATTGACGACTATCATTTAGTCGACCATGAATTTCATATAAACTATGTTATGGAAAAAATTATTGAATTTTCGCCACCTCATATTCATTTTATAATCGCCTCTAGAACACTACCGAAATGGGATATCATTCGAAAATTAAAAATGCAGATGAAAGCTCATTTTATAACAGAAACGGATTTAGCATTTTCTGCTGAAGAAATTGCTGTGTTTTTTGAAGACTATGTAGCCACACACTTGTCACAAGATGAAATACTAAAAGTATTGGACATTACAGAAGGCTGGGCAATCTCCATCACATTACTAGCTGAACAATGGAACTATGAAGCGCTAGACCACTGGTTAACAATCCATTCAAACGACTTGTTTACTTACTTATCGGAGGAAGTTTTCTTCAAGATGCCTAAATTTGAGCAAAAGACATTACTTCAATTAGCGATATTTCCTACTTTCTCCGAAGCGTTAATTGCGCAGTTTTATCAGAGTGAAACTGCTGAGACATTCAAACAGTTGTTGCAAAAACATTTATTTATTCAACCAATGGCTGAAAATGGCTTTTACCGTTTTCATGCTTTATTTCGTCGATTTTTAGAATTAAAATGGCAGAAAAATCCGCAACAATTTGTTCAATTGCATAAAAAAGCTGCCTTGTTTTACGTTCAAGAAAACGATGTGCATGCTATTTTACATCATGCATTTAAAACAAATGATTCCAACTTTAGTGGCACACTATTGCAAGATTATGCGGAAAATCTAGTAAAAGCTGGTCAGTTTGAGTGGCTATTAGAGAAAATTCATCGTTTTTCGGCGGCGGAAAAAGTGAAATTTTATCGTCTCTATTTTTTTGAAGGAGAGTGCCATCGATATCGAGCCTATTATGAAAAGGCTAAATATGCGTACGAAATGACTGAAAAGATGGCTAAAAGCAATCATGATGTGCTCTATATGACAAAGGCACAGGCTGGATTAGCGCACATTTATCTTGATACAATCCAACCTGCATTAGCAGAACCCTATTTAAAGCGTGCCTTACAATTGGCTCCGGAAGCTGCGTTAAGTGAGGAAGCACTTTTAGAATTGCAACGTCAGTATGCAGAGAATCTAGTGAATTTAGGAAAGGCAAAAAAGGCACAACAATTTATAGATGAAGTCAAGTTAAATGAAGCTGTGTTGCATAGGGCAAATGTAGATGTACGTATTTTATTACGCACGGGTCAACTAGTGGAAGCAAAGAATCTTTTGATTGAAAGATTGGAAATGCCTCCGCAATTAGTAGCTACACATAGGGAAAGTGAACTTTTAGCATCCTTTGTTTTCTCCCTATTAGGTCAAGGCAAAGAAGCGTGGTATACCGCTCAGCATGGCATTCGAAGAGGCGTGCGAGAAAAGTCTATTTTTATTGAAGCAGTAGGCTACAATCGAAAAGCACATGCCTTGCTATTATTAGATTTTCCGAATTATGCTGGAGCTTGTGAAGCCTATGAAAAGGCGATTACGTTAATGAATACCATTAATATTTCGCGTGTAAAGGCGGAACCCTATATGGGACTTGCCATTGCTAAACATGCACAAGGGGATAACGTTGCTGCCAGAAAATATTTAGCTTTAGGTTTGCAGGAAACGGAGCAAGTACAAGATGCTTGGATGACAGCCCTTATTTTACTTGCTGAAGTGAAGGTGATGATTTCATGTCAGGAGTGGCAGGAAGCCAAACAAATATTAGTGAAGGCACATAAGCTATTTCTTGATTGTGGCGATCAATATGGGGAGATGCATGTTTTTTTCTATCAATCTGTTATTGCCTTGCAAGAGAAAAACGCCCATCTATTTTGTCAATGTTTTCAGCACTTTGCTAGTACTTGTATTGCTAATGGCTATCATTATTTTTTTCAAAGGAAATCGATTCTTGGCCCAGCAAATTTAATGATTTTTTATGAGCTTTTGCAGTATAGTGAACACTGTGGGCTAGACAATGCCGAAATTCAAACATTGCGAAATGATTTTCAAATGGAAGGCAATATCGTGTACCCTACAGATGACATACAAGTGAATTTATTTGGTAGTTTAAATTTAATCAGAAATCATAAGAAACTGGGAGATAAAGAATGGCAACGCGAAAAATCGAAGGAGCTCTTTGTGTATTTGTATTGTCATCGCCAACGGTATATGCCTAAAGAGGAAATTGCGCTTGCGTTATGGCCAGAACGTTCTGTGGAGACAGTAGATCGCGATTTTAAAGTTGTTTTAAATACTTTGTTAAAAGTGCTAGAACCAAGGCGAAATGCCCGTCAGGATAGCTTTTTTATTCATCGCAAAAACAATATGTATCAGCTACAGCATATTCAGTTTTTGCATATAGATGTCGAACGATTTTATTATTATTATGCATTAGGGATGGAGGAGTTTGACCCTCATTTTTCGGATGAGTGGCTACAACTGGCTGCGCATAGTTAGACAGATGTTTTATATGCAGAAAAAAAGCAAATTGATTGGTTGACGCAAGACCGTGATAAATTACAGACTTTATATATTGAAGTACTTGAACGATTAGCCCAAAATGCCACGCGCCAACATCAGTTTAAACAAGCCATTTTTTATGCAGAGAAAATAATTCAAGAAGATATACTTTGGGAAGAAGGGTATCGTCTTTTAATGTATAGTTATTACCAATTGAATAACCGCTCACTGGCATTGAAATGGTATGAAAGATGTGTACAACAATTACAAACAGAGCTCAAAACAACGCCGTTGGAATCAACAATGGCTGTGTATGATTTAATAATGAGCTAGCAAGCATAGGTAAAGCTGTAAATGTTATTTAAATAATTTCGTAATATCTGTCGAATTATTGGAGGAGCTCAAATGCCATTTTGTCAAGTAACGAATGCAACAATCTATTATGAAGAGATAGGTGTAGTACAACCTATTATTATGCTCCACGGATTTACTCCCGATCATCGACTGATGAAGGGATGTATGGAGCCGATTTTTACGCAACGAGAGGGATGGAAACGTATTTATCTTGATTTACCAGGTATGGGTAAAACAAAAGATTATGAACACATCCATAATACAGATGATATGTTAGAAGCAGTAGTAGAATTTATCCAGACAGTTTTGCCGAGTCAATCTTTTGTTATAGCGGGTGAATCTTATGGTGGGTACTTAACAAGAGGTATAATGCAGAAACTTGAGGATCGTATTTTAGGTGTTGCCCTTGTTTGTCCGATGATTGTACCCGAAAAACAAGATCGCATTGTGCCAGCACATACGATTGTTGCAGCTAATCAACCTTTTTTAGCCACATTGACGAAACAAGAAGTAGACGATTTCAGCACCCATCAAGTGGTCTTAGATGCATATAACTGGAATCGATATAAGAATGAAGTATTAGTTGGCTGTCAACTGGCGGATGAAAACTTTCTTGAAAAAATTCTGCAAAACTATGGGTTTTCCTTTGCTTTAAAGGACATTCTTTTCCAACAAGGTAGTGACCCCTTAAAGTTAGAGTTTTTATTATGCAGCTAATTGGCTGGCATGTTTTCGGTAATTTACCGGACTCATGCCGGCCAGTTTTTGTTTAATACGAACATTATTATAATAATTGATATACTCTTTTATTTTCTTTTGTAATGCTTCATAAGAGATTAATTGTTCTCCATAATACATTTCCTGTTTTAGTAAGCTAAAGAAGTTCTCCATGGCCGCATTGTCTGCGCACGTTGCTTTACGAGACATGCTTTGAAAAATCCTGTTCTGCCTCAATGTTTTCACCCATGTATTGTGTTGATAGTGCCATCCTTGATCGGAATGAATGGTTGTCCGATATTCAGCACGCTTTTGAATAATTGGAAGCGCTTGTTTAAGTGAATCTAACACAAAATCTAGGCTCGGCCGTTTTGACATACTTAACCCAATAATCTCACCATTATATAAATCCATGATCGGACTTAAATATAATTTTTCATCATCTGTACATTTAAATTCAGTTACATCAGTCACCAATTTTTGAAGGGCATATGACGTTCTGAATCTACGATTCAAAAGGTTTTTAGCGACTTTCCCAACTGTTCCTTTGTATGATTTATAGCGTGATTTACGCACGAATTTCACACATTTCAACCCTAGGTTTTTCATAATTCGTTGTACCTTTTTATGATTTATTGTATGTCCTTGCACTCTTAATTCCGCATGAATTCGCCGGTAGCCATATCGACCTTCATGTTTTTCGAAAGTCTCTAAAATCAAGACTTTCCACTCTACGTCTGGATCCTTTTGCCCCATCAGTTTGATATGATAATGATACGTCGCTTCTGGAATATCCACTTGTTTTAAAATATCTTTTAATCGAAATCCTTCTTGTTTAAGTTCGAAGGCGATGGCAGCTTGTGCTTTTCGAGGAAGGCATCTGGATTCTCTCGAAAAGCCTTCAACTTTTTTAAATACGCCACCTCTAAACGAAGCAGTTCATTTTCGCGTTCTAGCTGCTCCTCACGTGACATTGTTTTTTCTTGGTTATTCGCTGTTGATTTTTGTTTCTTAGACATAGACGGGCGCCCCTTTAATTTTTTTTGCAGGCCCTCTATCCCTCCTTTTAAAAAACGATGATACCAACTAGCAACTAAAGTTGGATCATTCAAGTTAAAGTGAATCGCAGTATCTTGATAGGAAGCACCTGTTCGTTTCATAAAGTTTAATACATCTAATTTAAATTGAACAGAATAAAACTGCTTCGTTTTCTTAACGGATAAGCCACTTTGCCCAAACTCTTTAAAAGCACGGACCCATCTCCTTAATGGAGAATCACCTATACCATACTTCTTCGCTATCGCTCTATATCCTAGAGAGCCACTTAAATATTCTTGAACCACCATCAATTTGAATTCTTCATTATATTTAGTCATAAAAAATCACCTCAAAAGTTAGTTTTTCACTCTAACTTTTGGGGTGCAGTACCCAACCGAGCCTGTTTTTATTAGGCAAGCAAGATTCGGTCGTCGGCTATCAAGATGCCCTTGACTTGCTTAAATTTTTCCCAAGAGCAACATTCTCCATCTTAGATAGAGCAGGGCATAATCTCCAAATAGAACAATCTCATCTTTTTCATGTGCTTGTTAGCGAATGGTTAGATCGAGTAGAAGAAACGAATAGCTCTTTTTTCTTGTAGCGCAAGTACTCGTATAAAAGAGGGAAATGCAAAGAAATCACTTCAATGAGTTTGGCATGAGCCAAACTCATTTTTTATTTCTTCCAATCACGATTCCGAATTTGTAACTGATTTGTAACTGGACTTTTATATAGTAAATGCATGGCGAAGAAAGCGCTTTCTATAGTTCACAATGAAAGGGGTTTTGGGATGAAAAAGTATTGGTTAGTGTTACTGTTAGCCGTTTTGACTTTGTTGATAGCAGCTTGTAATGGGGAAGGAGCAAAAGAAAGCTCCACTGACAGTTCTGCTTCCAAGGAAGCGGAAGGAGAACAAGGCGGCACGATTAAAATCGGAGTACTGGCGTCATTGACAGGTGCTTTAGAATCGTACGGAAAGCAAACACAGCGTGGGTTTGACTTAGGTATCGAATATGCAACAAACGGTAGCATGGAGGTAAACGGTAAAAAAATAGAAATTGTCTATGAAGATACAGAAACGAAACCCGAAGTAGCCGTACAAAAGGCTACCAAACTGCTAGAAGATGATAAAGTCGATTTTTTAGTTGGTTCATCTAGCTCTGGTGATACGCTCGCTGTCCTGCCATTAGCAGAGGAATACGAAAAAATTATGGTCGTTGAACCAGCAGTAGCTGATAGTATTACTGGTGCAGAATTTAATGATTATATATTCCGTACAGGGCGAAACTCCTCACAAGATGCATATGCTGCAGCGGCTGCTATCGCTAACAAGGGCGTTAAAATTGCAACATTTGCTCCTGATTACTCATTCGGCTGGGATGGGGTAAAAGCATTTAAAACAGCGGCGGAAAAACTAGGTGCAGACATTGTTTTAGAAGAATATGCCGATCCAGCAGCAACGGATTTTACATCTAATTTGCAAAAAGTGATTGATGCCAAGCCGGATTATTTATTTGTTGTGTGGGCTGGGGCTAACTCGCCTTGGAATCAAATTGCCGATCTTAAAATTCAAGAGAAAGGCATTAAAATTTCTACAGGCGCGCCAGATATTATTGCCCTAAAGTTTATGAATCCGCTAATAGGAATGGAAGGGTTCTCGGTGTACTATCATACGTTGCCACAAAATGATGTGAATCAATGGTTAGTTGAGGAGCACCAAAAACGCTTTGATGAAGTACCAGATTTATTTACACCTGGTGGGATGTCTGCCGCGATTTCGATTGTAGAAGCGTTGAAAAAATCGCAAGGGGACGCGGACGGAAAGAAACTAATTGGCATTATGGAAGGAATGTCATTTGAAACGCCAAAAGGCACAATGACTTTCCGAAAAGAAGATCATCAAGCCTTACAGTCGATGTATTCGATTCGTTTAGAACAACAAGAGGGTGTTGACTATCCAGTGCCCGAGCTAATTCGTGAGCTTAGTCCTGAGGAAACAGCACCACCGATTTCGAATTAGAAGATCCCCCTTTACTTGGAGAGACAGAAAAACAATGTCATTCTGTCTCTCTTCATCTCTTCTTTGGAAGAGCAGGTGAAGAGCAATAGAAACATTGGAAAGGAGATTAATATGGAACCTATTTTGCGAACAGAAAATTTAACGATTCGATTTGGTGGTCATATTGCGGTCGATCATGTGAATTTTACAATGCCAGAAAAACATTTGAAATCCATTATAGGTCCGAATGGGGCAGGCAAAACGACATTCTTTAATCTAATTAGTGGAGAGTTAAAACCCACTGCTGGTGATGTGTATTTTAAAGGACAGTCGCTTGCGCAAGCATCTTCGGTTGAAAGAACACGTATGGGGCTAGGCCGTTCATTTCAAATTACAAATGTTTTTCCAAATTTAACAGTGTTAGAAAATGTGCGACTAGCTGTGCAATCTAAAGAAAAAATACGTTATCAAATGTTTCGTCATTTTAAAAGTTATCAAGCAATTACAGAAAAAGCGGAAGAGCTATTGACCCTTGTTTTACTCCATAACAAAAGAGATGCGTTGACAACGATGCTGTCGCATGGGGAAAAACGCAAATTAGAAATTGCGATGTTGCTTGCACTGGATACGGAAATTTTACTGCTCGATGAGCCTACTGCCGGTATGTCATTAGAAGAAGTACCAGCTATTTTAGAAGTAATTCGAACAATTAAACATAAAGGGGATAAAACCATTCTGTTAATTGAACACAAGATGGATATGATTTTGGATTTGTCTGATTCCATTATGGTGTTATTTAATGGTCAGCTTCTTGCCGATGGAACGCCAGATGCCATTATGCAAAATGAAACCGTACAAAATGCTTATTTAGGAGGTCTGTATGATGAACACCTTACTGAAATTACATGATGTTCATACGCATATTGGGCAATACCATATTTTGCAGGGTGTGAATTTTGAGGCGATGGCAGGGCAGGTCAGTGTTCTGCTAGGGAGAAACGGCGCGGGGAAAACAACCACATTAAAAACGATTATGGGCTTGACACCCGCTTCACAAGGCGATGTTCAATTTCAAATGCAATCGATAAAAAAAAGCCCAACCCATAAAGTGGCGAAATTAGGTATTGGCTATGTACCCGAAAACCAAGGAATCTTTTCCGATTTAACGGTAGAAGAAAATATGAAAGTGGCGATGCGCAAAGAGAATACGGCTGCTATGGAGCGACAGCAGTATGTACTAGAGCTTTTTCCGGATTTAAAGAAATTTTGGAAAAAAGCTGGTGGCCATCTTTCTGGTGGTCAAAAACAAATGCTATCAATGGCAAGAGCATTTATCAATGATAGTCAATTGATTTTGATTGACGAGCCTTCTAAAGGGCTTGCGCCAATTGTTGTGGAGAAAGTGATGGAAGCCATTGTTGAAATGAAGAAGCAAACGTCCATTGTCCTTGTGGAGCAAAACTTTATGATGGCCAGTCGAATTGGCGATACGTATACATTAATTGATGATGGTAAAACAGTAAATTCAGGAAACATGAAAGAGCTTATCCAAAATGAAGAGTTGAAGCGTAAATATCTTGGCATCGGATAAAGGAGGTGTAGTTTATTGGAGCTAATTGTAAATTTGGTTATTAACGGGCTGGCTACAGGCATGTTAATCTTTTTGCTTGCAGCAGGGCTGACATTAATTTTTGGGCTAATGGATGTTTTGAATTTTGCACATGGTGGATTATTTGTCTGGGGTGCCTATGCAGGGATATTTACGTATATGTACACAGAAAGTTTCTTAATTGGCATTATTGGAGCGCTTGTTGCAGGTGCCATTTTAGGTTTATTAACAGAAAAGTTTATTATTACACCAGTATATGGTAATCATATTCAACAAATATTAATCACTTTAGGGTTAATGCTTGTATTACAAGAGATGATTAAGGTCGTGTTTGGCCCAAATGGTGTGTCCGTGAAAACACCCAGCTATTTAGCAGGGAGTTGGGAATTTGGCGATGTCATTATAATTAAATATCGATTATTTATTATTGTAGTAGGTTTTGTGATTTTCGGGATTTTCCAATACATGCTGAAGCGAACAAAGATTGGGCTAATTGTTCGAGCGGGTGTACAGGATAAAGAAATGGCGCAAGCACTTGGTATTCATATTAAACAAGTATTCTTATATGTCTTTATGGTAGGTGCTGCTTTAGCCGCATTGAGCGGTATGTTAATGGCCCCATATTCGGGTGTTATTTATGCCGAGATGGGGATGGAATATGCAATATTAGGCTTTATCGTTGTTGTGATAGGTGGGATGGGAAGTTTTTCAGGCTCGCTGCTTGCTGCAATTTTAGTAGGGCTTGCGGGTAGTTTTATGGCTTATTATGTACCGGTGTTATCACTTGCTGTCAATATGATCCTCATGACCATCGTGTTAATTTTCCGACCACAAGGCTTATTTACAATCGGGAAGGAGCGATCGACATGATGAAAAAGCTGACGTGGAAGCATCTTAGTTTTGTTCTTATGTTAGCCATCCTCGTACTTCTGCCATTCGTCAATGATTCAAGGACATTGATTATCTTATTAACGCAAATTTTTATCTTTGGTATTTTAGCAATGAGCTATGATATTTTGCTTGGTTATACAGGGATAGTATCGTTTGGGCACGCCATGTTCTTTGGAATAGGTGCTTATACAACAGCAGTCATGCTGAAGCAAGTCGATACGACACTTTCTATCTTTTTATTGTCCATTGTTGTAGGGATGTTTTTAGCAGGCATTGTTAGTTTTGTTGTTGGATTACTAACTTTGCGTTTAAAAAGTCACTTTTTTGCGATGCTCACACTCGCTTTTTCTGGATTGTTTTTAGTTGTTGCTGAAAAATGGCGTTCCATTACATATGGCAATGACGGGTTTACATTTAGAGCACCAGAAATGTTTAAAGATCGTATAACCTTTTATTTCTTTGTACTCGCATGTTTAGTAGTTGTTTTTATTACGCTCTATCGCTTCGTACAGTCACCAACCGGGCGTATTTTAATCGCGGTGCGCGAAAATGAGCAAAGAACAAAATCATTAGGATTTCAGACCTTACATTATAAAGTAATCGCATCAATTATAGCTGGGACGGTAGCTAGCTTAGCGGGTTCACTTTATGCGCTGTCATTACGATTTGTTAATACAAGTGTTATGACGATGGACATCACGCTAGATGCATTATTAATGACGATTATTGGAGGCGTCGGTACATTAGTTGGACCATTGCTTGGTGCTGCCGTGATTGAGTATGCACAACATACACTTTCAGGCATGGCGAGAGATTATCCAATATTTGAACGTTGGATTATTTTCTTTGGCATTCTCTATATTTTAGCCGTCATCTTTTTCCCAAAAGGGATTATAGGCTCCATCCGTTTTATGATTTGGAATTGGAGAAGGAAGCTTAAAGCAAAAAGGAAAACACCACCTGCCCTGTCACATGAAAAGGAGGGGTTTGAATGACTGTAGGTATTGTCAGTACAGGAATCTATATGCCCAAAAGGAAAATGACCGCAACCGAAATTGCAGCACGTTCGATGATTCCTGAGCACATTATTCGACATAAATTGGGTATACACGAAAAACCAATTCCTGATGAACAGGATCATACGGTGCAAATGGGCATTTGGGCTGCACAAGAGGCTATACAAAAAGCAGGGATTGAACCTAAAACAATTGATGTCGTGATGTATATAGGAGAAGAACATAAGGAATATCCACTTTGGACGGCTTCCATCAAAATGCAAGAAGAGCTTGGTGCCGTCAATGCTTGGGCATTCGATGTGCAGTTACGCTGTGGGACGACGATTATGGCACTAAAGTTAGCGAAAAGCTTAATGGAATCTGATGACAGCATTCACACCGTGTTACTTGCAGGAGGATATCGAAATGTTGATTTTATCGATTATCGCAATCCGAGAACACGCTTTATGTATAATTTGGGCGCTGGCGGGGGTGCTATTGTTTTACAAAAAAATTACAAGCACAACCATTTATTAGAGGCGGATATTATGACAGATGGTTCTTTTTCAGAGGATGTTGTTGTCCCCGTTGGAGGCACTAAAAAGCCTCTGACACCAGAAGATTTAGCGAATAACTTGTACCAATTAGATGTTTTAGATCCAGTCGGTATGAAAGAACGGCTTGAGCAAAAATCTTTAAATAATTTTTTAAAGGTCATTCGTACATCTTTAGCGAAAAGTGGATTAAAAGAAGAACATATTCGCTACATCGCCATGCTTCATATGAAGCGCTCTGCGCACGCATATATCCTATCAGAACTGGGTTTGAAAGAGGAACAATCCATTTATCTTCAAGACTATGGTCATATTGGACAAATTGATCAAATATTATAATTACAGCTTGCGTTAGAGCAAAAGCGTATTGTGGATGGGGACATTGTCACGCTTGTTAGTGCGGGTATCGGCTATGTATGGGGAGCTATAACAATTCGCTGGGGATAGGGAGGAAGCACGATGTTACAAACGGTTCAACTAAAAAATGGGGAAACAATGGCTTATCGTAAGCGGGATGGAGGTAACCAAACGTTATTGTGTATTCATGGTAATATGACCTCCTCCAAACATTGGGATGTGCTGTTGGAATCTCTAGATACAAACTACACGATTTATGCCATTGATTTAAGAGGTTTTGGAGGTTCATCTTATCATCAACCTATTCGCGCTATTCAAGATTTTAGTGATGATGTCAAACTATTTGTGGATGCCATTGACTTAGACCATTTTGACATGATTGGCTGGTCCACAGGCGGAGCAGTATGCATGCAGTTTGTTGCAAATTATCCGGGTTATTGTCAACGGCTGATTTTATTAGCTTCCGCTTCGACAAGGGGGTATCCATTTTATAGTGATTTCGGTACGGGCATTCCAGCCGCATTCAAAAGAGCTGCCACGTATCAAGAAGTACTGATGGATACGTCGAAAACAAAGACGGTACAAGGTTTCTACGATACAAAAAATAGCCAAGGTCTGAAGTCGATTTGGGATACATTCATTTATACCCATCGTCAGCCCGACCCTGAACACTATGATGCCTATGTAGCCGATATGCTCACACAAAGAAATTTAGCCGAAGTTTACCACGCGTTAAATACTTTTAATTTAAGTGCAGTAGATAATGAAGTGGCGAAAGGGACGAATGAAGTACAACAACTAAACATTCCGATTTTAGTGTTAAGAGGAGACCGTGACTTAGTGATTACGGAGCAAATGAATGAGGAAACAATGGGCGATTTAGCAAAGCATGCACAATTTGTTAGTTTAAAAAATTGTGGGCATTCTCCGCTAATCGATGATTTACAACAACTGCTATTTGAAATTGAAACATTTTTACAATTTGGAGGGAAAATCAATGCGCTTAAACAATAAAGTAGCCATTATTACAGGGGCGGCAAACGGGATAGGATTTGCTGCAGCAGAACGATTCATAGAAGAAGGAGCCGTTGTATATCTTGCGGATTTTGATGACAACGCGGGAAAAATGGCAGCCAATCAACTAGGTGAAAAAGCTATATTCGTGCAGGTTAACGTAGCAGATAGAGAGAGTGTGAAAAAGCTTGTGACAACTGTGATCGAGCAAGCTGGTCGCATTGATATTTTAGTAAATAATGCAGGAATAACACGCGATGCCATGTTGTCAAAAATGACAGAAGACCAATTTCAACAAGTACTTGATGTCAACTTGTCAGGGGTTTTCCACTGCACGCAAGAAGTTAGTGTTCATATGATAGCTGCTGGATACGGAAAAATTATTAATACCTCCTCGGTAAGTGGTGTATATGGAAATGTAGGGCAAACAAATTATGCTGCTTCAAAGGCGGCGATTGTAGGTATGACAAAAACATGGGCAAAAGAGTTAGGGCGTAAAGGCATCAATGTAAATGCGGTGGCACCTGGATTTACAGAAACTGAAATGGTCAAAAAGATGCCTGAAACGGTACTGGAAAAAATGCGTGCAATCGTGCCACTTCAACGATTAGGTACACCTAGGGATATTGCTAATGCTTATTTATTTTTAGCATCTGAAGAGGCTTCCTATGTCCACGGTCATACACTCCATGTGGATGGCGCTATTATGATGTGATAAAGGAGGAGTTCAAGATGTTTGCAGAGCAAGCCTGGATTTTAAATCGTGCATCTTTAACACCGAATCGGCCAGCATTAGTGAACTTAGAAACAAATGAACAATGGACTTATCGGCAATTAACACTTGAAATCGCCAAATGGAGCCATTTTTTTGAAGTTCAAGGATTACAATCAGGTAGCCGAGTAGCGGTTTTTTCTCGAAATAATAGTCACTTATTTGCTATATTATTTGCTTGTGGATTACGGGGGCTGATTTATGTTCCTTTAAACTGGCGCTTAAGTGCAGAGGAGTTAAATGAAATTGTTGCAGATGCTACACCTTCTTTACTTTTATATGACCAAGGAATACCATGCCCTTTACAACTTGCAATGATGTACCCTATTCAACAAGTTCTGCCGTCAGCGACTATTGCGAGCTCAATAGAGCTGGATTTAAATGAACCTTGGCTAATGATTTATACAGGTGGCACAACTGGCAAAGCAAAGGGGGTAGTGTTGTCTTTCAATTCTGTAAATTGGAATGCAATTAATACAATTATTAGTTGGGGTTTATGTGAAGACGATTGTACGTTAAACTATATGCCCATGTTTCATACGGGTGGGCTTAACGCACTATCCATTCCATTGTTAATGGCGGGTGGGACGGTTGTTATCGGTGATAAGTTTGAAGCGGAAACAGCACTCAAAGCAATTAATTTCTATAAGACAACGATTTCGCTTTTTGTCCCAACGATGTATCAAGCCATGATAACGACAAACTATTTTCACAAAAGTAGTTTTCCCACTGTAAAAGTGTTTTTATCTGGCGGCGCACCGTGCCCTCTGCCGATATATGATGCGTTTTTTAAAAAGGGACTTTTTTTTAAAGAAGGTTATGGCTTAACAGAGGCTGGACCGAACAATTTTTATATCTCACGTGAAGAGGCTTATGTCAAAAAGGGGGCAGTGGGTAAAAGTATGCAATTTAATGAGGCGAAAATTATCAATCAAGCGGGTGAAAGCTGCGCTGCCCATGAAGTAGGCGAACTGTTCGTTAGAGGCAAGCATATGTTTCGATTTTATTGGAATAATCAGCAGGAAACCGACAATACGATACGAGATGGCTGGTTAAGGACTGGTGATTTAGCGACAATGGATGAAGAAGGGTATTTTTATATCGTCGGTCGTAGGAAAGACATGATTATTAGTGGTGGGGAGAACGTCTATCCGCAAGAAGTGGAGCAATGCATACTTCGTCATCAGCTCGTAAAAGAAGCGGCAGTCATTGGAGCACCAGATAATTATTGGGGCGAAATTGTCACAGCATTTATTGTCTGCCATCATAAGTCAGATACGTTAGTAGACGAAGTAGAAAACCTGTGTCGAAGCTATTTAGGTCACTATAAAATCCCGAAAAAAATTATTATGATTGATGAATTACCAAAAACGATTGTTGGGAAAATTGATAAAAAAGCACTTCAATTGCAATTAAAAAGCTCTTGAAGATAGGTAAGATGGGTGAAATCGCCACGAAAGACGCCGACACCGCCAATAAGTGGGGGAAAATCGCCACAAAAATCACAACAATCGTCCGAAAAGGCAGAAAGCGTATTCGGATTGGAGCCTTGTAAGATACCCATTTGATAGGGATTGTTCGCTAACTTTTGCTTTTTTTATCTACTTTTCTCACAATGCTTCCCATTAGTCCTACATCACAGTAAAATAGAGTAGGTTAGGGGGATTCTATTTTGAAAGATCAACGCTTTAAAATTGCGCATCGTGAGGCGCTTATTGGCATTGGGCTTGTATTTGTCAACTTTGCGATTTGGTACGGCTTTGCCTATGGTCTAGGTTCGGGGGATCCAACAGCGTATTCGTATGTATTGGGTTTCCCAGCTTGGTTTTTCTATAGTTGCATCGCTGGAACAGGTTTTATGATTGTATTAATCTGGCTCGTCTTAAAGCTCTTTTTTAAAGAGGTACCATTTGATGACGGGGAGGTGGATGAATAATGCATTGGCAAGTTATTTTTCCGCTTCTTGTTTTTTTAATTATTATTTTTGGGATTGGCATATGGGCGAATAAGCATGTTCGTTCATCGAATTCATTTTTACAGGAATATTTTCTTGGCGGTCGTGAAATGGGCGGCTTTATCCTAGCAATGACGATGATTGCCACGTATGGTAGTGCAAGCAGCTTTATCGGTGGACCGGGTGTTGCTTATAATAAAGGGCTTGGATGGGTCTTGTTAGCGATGGCTCAACTGCCAGCAGGCTATTTTGTACTGATGATACTAGGCAAGAAATTTGCCATTATTGCTCGCCGCTATCAAGCGATTACATTAATTGATTTTTTACGTGAACGCTACAAAAGCCATGTCATCGTTATATTGTCAGCGATTAGTATTATTGTCTTTTTATTTTCTGCGATGATGGCACAATGGGTCGGGGGCGCGCGCTTAATTGAATCATTAACAGGTCTTGACTATACAGCAGCACTCTTTATTTTTGCTGTTTCAGTATTAATTTATGTGATTATCGGAGGATTCCGTGCTGTAGCGTTAACGGATACGGTTCAAGGTTCCATTATGGTGATTGGTACTGTAATTTTACTGATTGGGACAATCGTTGCCGGTGGTGGCATCGATCAAATTATGACGTCCCTTGTTGCGGAAAATCCAAACCTAGTGTCACCATTTGGTGCTGAAGGGGAACTGACACCATTGTACGTCTCAACATTTTGGATTTTAATCGGCATTGGTGTGGTAGGGCTTCCTCAAATAGCAGTCCGCGCCATGAGCTATAAAGATTCCAAAAGCATGCATTTAGCGATTATTATTGGCACAATTGCTATTGGGACAATTATGTTCGGGATGCACTTGATTGGTGTATTAGCCCGTCCAGTAATTCCTGGCATTGAAATTGGTGATAAGGTAATGCCGTTGCTTACGTTAAAAGTGTTGCCGCCGTTTTTAGCGGGCATTGTGTTAGCAGCACCGATGGCAGCGACGATGTCTACCGTGAATGCGTTGCTGATGCTAGTTAGTTCAACAGTGGTAAAGGATATTTATTTGAACTATATCAAGCCCACTGCCAATGATCGAGAAATCAAGCGTGCTAGCTTCGTGGTAACAACGGTGATTGGTTTGGCAGTCGTTGTATTTGCGTTAAATCCGCCAGATTTACTTGTTTGGCTCAATTTATTTGCATTTGGTGGCTTAGAGGCTGTCTTTATTTGGTCAGTTGTCCTAGGGTTGTATTGGAAAAAAGCCAATAAATACGGGGCGATTGCGTCCATGATTACGGGCATGACGTTATATATTATGATTGATCGCTTTTATCCGACGATTTTTGGTATGCATACGGTGACCATCCCGATAGTAGCTTCATTGATTATCTTTGTTATCGTCAGTTGGCTAACAGCTCATAAATTTAAAGATGAAAAACTATTTATCTAATGATGAAAACCTCGAGTGACAACGCTTGGGGTTTTTCTTTTTGCCACTATAGAATAGAAAAACCGTTAGCATCATGTATGCTAACGGCTTGAATCTTAATAAAATACTTTATCTAGATTATATTTTGCACGGAATGTGTTAATCGCATATGTTTCGTAAATTTCACGTTCCATTGGATCATCAATTTCATACACTTCGATTTTGAAAATTTCATCACGGTATTTTTTCATTGGTGATACATTATCTTCAAAATGCTTTTTAATACGTTGGCGAATTTTACGTGCTTTCCCTACAAATAATAGCTCATTTTTTTCATTATAAAATAAGAAAATGCCACCTTTTTCGCGAGTGATTTTATGGAAATCAATAAATCCGTGGAAAGGCGTAATTTCTACATCCCCTGGTTTTAATACTTGCTCACGTTGACGAATTACTAAGTCTGGTTTTGGGAGTTCAATTTTAATCAAAATATTCACGTTCCTCTCTGTTACTAAAGGTATATGTTAACATAATACCTCTATGATTGCCATTACGATTTATTGGTTCCATTAATTTTCGTGTATGCCTATTAGAATTGGGACTGGCTGTCAAAAATATAACTTGATAGTAGTGTTTAACAATTCATAAGCTTCCATTCATTTAAATACAAAATATTCTATGTATTATTGAAATTCTTAATTGTTCATGATACAATTCTTTTTAATTGAATAATCTTATCAAGAGAAGCTGAGGGATTTGGCCCTATGACGCTTCAGCAACCTCTAACATTGTTAGAAAGGTGCTAATTCCACCAAAGGATTTTTCCTTTGAGAGATAAGAGTGAACGTGATAATTATCCTTCTCATTCTTGCTCTTATGGAATGAGGGGGATTTTTTAATTTACATAGAGAGAAAAAAATGAAAGAAAAGGGGACAACAATATGCCAATTAATATTCCGAAAAACTTACCAGCTGGAGAACATTTACGTGAGGAAAAAATATTCGTCATGGAAGAAGATCGTGCCAAAACACAACAAATTCGTCCGTTAAATATTTTAATATTTAATTTAATGCCGGAAAAAGAGAAAACAGAATTACAATTACTTCGATTGCTTGGAAATACGCCATTACAAGTCAATATAACATTTTTAAATACGGCAACACACGAGTCTAAAAATGTTAGTAAATCGCATTTACAACTCTTTTATTCAACATTTAATGAGATACGCCATCGTCGCTTTGACGGGATGATTATTACGGGTGCACCAGTGGAAAAAATGGCATTTGAAGAAGTGAATTATTGGGAAGAAATCTCAGAGATAATGGATTGGTCTGCTAAGAATGTCACATCTGTCTTGCATATCTGTTGGGGTGCACAGGCTGCCTTATATCATCACTATGGCATCGGAAAATTTGAATTACCAGAAAAGTGTTCGGGTGTATATTCACATGTGATTACGGATTTAACGGTCGATTTAGTAAGAGGATTTAGTGATTTATTTACAGCACCACATTCGCGGTATACTTCTGTTTCAATCGAAGAAGTACGCAATCATCCGAAATTACGTTTACTATCGTATTCAGAAGATGCAGGCGTTTTTA
Source organism: Lysinibacillus sp. C5.1 (assembly GCF_016350185.1). Taxonomy (NCBI): domain Bacteria; kingdom Bacillati; phylum Bacillota; class Bacilli; order Caryophanales; family Bacillaceae; genus Lysinibacillus; species Lysinibacillus sp. C5.1. Next base: position 2,488,473 of record NZ_CP066226.1, on the reverse strand, counting down.
TTGTCCAATCAAAAGATAATAAAAATATTATGATTACTGGGCACTTAGAATACGATGCGACAACACTAGCCGATGAATATAGTCGCGATGTGGCAAAAGGAATCGACATTGCAGTGCCTGTTAACTATTTCCCGAATGATGACCCAGCTAAAGAACCTATTAATACATGGCGAGCACATACCCATTTATTATTCTCCAATTGGCTAAACTACTATGTTTATCAAGAAACGCCGTATGAATGGGATTTTGTTGATGAAATTGAATACCATATCTAATTTGTCGCTTTCCATTTGCTTTTGTGAAGATTTAAAAAATCCAATTTCTCAATCGAAATACTGAGAAATTGGATTTTTTATGGTGTTTCACTTGAGTTCAATGTACTTTGGTCAGTTTGTTGATTTGAACAATCACCAGCTGTTTTGCTTTTTATCTTTCGCATTTTTGCAATGACAAGTAATAATAAGGCTAACAAGACAGTGAATAAGCCTGAATATAGCGGCCAAATTTTTTGATTATAATTATTAGAATGCACAATATTCGGATGAACAATTTGAGACAACGCAATCATGCACATTCCTAATGGCAAAATCAATGGTCGTGGATCTTTAATATTTAGGATTTGTGCTATACCTATTACAGAAGCATAAAAATAGAGAAAAGTTCGAATATAGATGGAGATAATCCACATGACAGCCATAACAATTTCAACACGTTGAAAGAAATTGCCTATAGAAATCCGTTGAGCCAGTGCATAGCTAGGAAATGACTCAATGGAAGTATTCGTTGGACCAATTACGAGTGTTGAGAGGGCGATAATGATAATTAATACAATTCCTCCGCAGAGCGTGCCGAAATAAAATCCTTTTTGTGCTGCTTTCGGTATATTAACAGCAGAAGGGAAAATCATAAGTAACATAACGAGCGGGAATGAAAAAATACTCATAAATTTAAGAATACCGGTTATTAAAGATGTTGTCTTTGTTTCAAAAATAGGTTGGATATTTTCAATATTAATTTGAGGCGAAATACAAACAAGAAATACAATAAATATAAATAGAAATATAGGAAATAGGATTTCTGCTGACCGTGCAAACACTTCAATGCCTAGAAACGATGCAAAAACAAGAATAATGGTAAATAATACAGCAAAGGACAAAGTAGGTGTCTCGGGCATTACTTCTGTTTGCATAAAGATGCCAATAAAATATAACAATTCACTAGCTGAAAAAAATGCGAGAGTGATAAACCCTAGAGAGGTCAAAGTTCCAAAAAATTTACCTAAAATTTTTCCATTTGCTTCGACAAACGTAAGGTGCGGTGTTTGAGTTCCAAGGCTTGTATACAATTTTACAATTAAAGAGCTTAATAAGACGCCAATAGTTGCGCCAATCCATGCATCTTGATGAAGCTGCTTTGTAATGCTCGCTGGCACAATTAATATGGCCGTCCCGATAGAATGGAGAAGGGTAATGATTGTAAATTGTCTGGCACTAAGTAATTGTTTTTCCATTAGTCACTACCCTTTCTAGTCATTCTTATTAAAAAAATGATAATAACATTTTCCTAATAGGTGTAAAAATAAATGTAATAAAATCTAATGGGCTAGGGATATTTATTTTTAAACCAATGGCGATATTTAAAATGGCGCCTATAAACAATAAAATAGAAAAGGCGAATATTGTTTTTTTTTCGCCTTTTTTCAACAATGGGGGAATCATAATATAAGCAATCATCAACGAAACAAGTATGACGATCATGCTAATGAACATCGTGAGTTACTCCTTTGAATTGTACAATAATGAGTTTTGGATTGTTCCTAATCCTTGAGTTGTGACCTGTACATCGATCGTAACAGGTACAGTTGGATAAAGTGTTGACCATTCTTTATGAATCTTTTCCCACTTTTTCGGATCGCTGCGATGGAGTGCCTCGCTAAAACCTAATAAATCGAGCTTATAATTTTTCTGAATAATAGCTAAAGTTTTTTCTGTATGTGCTTTTATCTTTTCTGCTGTCTTTTTGTCGATCTGTTGAATGGTGTGGTTTTGGGTTAAATTAATGGCACAATTCACTTCACCAATATTTTGCGTAACATCAATTTTTATCGTGATGTGCGGCGTACCATTTTTGAAAGTCCCTTTAATTTTGGAGGACGAACTCGTAATTTCAGTGGATAACTCTCCACCTTTAGGGCACGCGAGAACTTCTACTGTACTTTTAATTTTGTTATTCAAGTAATTAAAATAAATACTGTCATCTTCTGATAATAACCCGACTAATTTATCCTCTTTAAACATAGCGATACCCGCATATTTTAAAATAACAGGTGTTTTAATTCTTTCTACATTGGTTTGGTCAATCCCTAATTGCAAATCTCCTTGTATCTCAACTGCTGATAAAACGGCACTTTTTTCTTTACCACTAAGGGTGTTGAGCAATTCATCTGTGCGAACAGATAAGGTTGAGCCCCATGATTTTTCCGACACCTTGATCGAATTTAATAATTTATTGGCGGGCATTTTTTCAATGGGTGTTAAGACATTCAGCACTTCTTTTGCCGCTGTTTTATGAGATACTACAAGATCAAAGTCGTTTCTAAATTCATGATCTCTTGCAATAAAATCTAGTGGTTCGTTTAAGCCTGCCTCTGCTAATTCTTCACCTATTACGACAATTTGCAAATGAGCAAAATAAGGTTTCCGAGGTGTTAACGTTGTCATTCTTCTAATGGCCTCAAACACACTTTTTCCTTTAGCATGGTAGGTAACAACGGGTGCGCGTCCACTGGATGGTTGCTTTGAAGAAATTTGACTCGGATCTACTACTTGAATGGAAACTTCAAAATCCTCATCGACCTTATCGATACCTAGTGCCACGACGATTGCTAATTCGTTTAATTCTCGCTTACTCCAGCAACCACTCAATAATAAAGTGAGGATTAAGAATAACAAAATCATCTTTCTGTTTGACATGATGGATTCCTCATTTGCACTTTAATGTTTAGTTCTTTTTTTCGTGATATTGTTGTTCTCGAACATTATTTTTTTGACTAACCAGTCGGGGTCTTGTCAATAACTTTCTGCGTGGGAACAAGACCATCGCATCTTTTTGGTCTTTTACAATTAATGGCCCGAATGGACTCATATATGGAACACCAAAAGATCTTAAACTACATAAATGAAGGATAATCATCATAATGCCGAACATCACCCCAAATAAACCAAAAATCGCAGCTAATATCATAAGAGGGAAGCGTAGGACACGAATCGTATTTGATAAGCTGTAAGAAGGAAACAGGAAACTACAAATGGCTGTTAATGCCACGATAATGACCATCACCGCGGATACTACGCCAGCTTCCACGGCAGCTTGTCCTATTACTAACGTACCGACAATGGATACGGCTGGACCAATCGTTCTTGGCATCCGTAGACCTGCCTCTCGCAATATTTCAAAGGCAACTTCCATAATTAGTGCTTCAACGACGGCGGGGAAGGGCACGCCTTCTCGCTGTGAAGCGATACTAATAAGCATTGGCGTCGGAAGCATTTCTTGATGAAAGGTCGTAATAGCCACATATAAAGAAGGCATAATTAATGCAAGCGAAATACCAAAAAAACGTAAAAGGCGGATTAGGGAACTAATAATCCAATTTTGGTAATAATCTTCTGCAGCCTGTAAAAAGGATGTAAATACGACAGGGACGGTTAACACAAGAGGTGTTCCATCCACTAATATCGCAATTCGACCTTCTAATAATTCACCGGCAATAACATCTGGCCGTTCTGTATTATAAATCATTGGAAATATGGAATATTTCGAGTCCTGAATAAAATCCTCAATATAGCCGGTTTCTAATACACCATCAATTTTAATTCGATCTAGTCGGTCAAGCACCTCTTGTACAATTTTGTCATTGGCTATGCCATTGATATACATAACAGCTACATCTGTTTGGGTTACCTCTCCTATGACCCGAGATTTTATCCAAAGATTAGGGCTTTTTATTTTGCGACGAATGAGTGCTGTGTTGGTCCGCAATGTTTCAGTAAAAGATTCGCGGGGCCCTCTAATCACAGATTCTGTTTGTGGCTCGGTGACGGCTCGATCTTTTGCGTTTTTAGTATCTGTTCCAATTGCCACGGATTGCCCTGCTAATAAAATGACGGTCTCACCATTTAAAATGGACGTAAATAATGCGGTAAAATCAAAAAGATCTTTTACATCACCTACCGCTAAACAATGTTTTTTCATATAGTCATTTATGTTGTCAATTTTATTTTCCGGTTCGTTGTCAATTTCAAGCAGTAGATTTTCAAGTATAAAATCCGTAATAACAGTTTTGTCAGAAATACCATCAATGTTGATAATGGCGATAGCTAAACAATCAAGTTTGTCGATAATAATTTCACGAATAATCACATCATTACTATGACCAAGTGCTTCTTTGATTGTAAAAATATTTTCTGAAAGCGAAGTGTGCAGTAAATTCGATAATGGCTGTTGGGAGGTATTGTTGTTTTCTGAAACGGGCATTTATATTCCTCCTCAGAGTATAGATTGACTAGTATGAGGATGGTCAATTTTGCGGAGAGCTAAACCAAAACGAGTTAACTTAAGATGGTTTAGTTTTGAAAAAAAAACAGCATTTCCTTTCAATAGCGAAAGGAAATACTGTGTTATTTTTTATAGTCATACTTTAATTCGTGAAGTTGTTCGTCTACATCAACGTGTAAGGTATAATCGTTAAAAAACCATAAATCTTTTTCGTCAATATAGTATGTGACATCGTCTACTACAGTTTGAACGCCTATCTCAATTGGTTCTTCACGTGTCATCCCTAGGGAAAAACCTTCATGAAATGGACTTGAGCCACCATATCTAGCATAAAAGCGAATTGAATCACCTTTTTCGACTTCCATTTCATTTTTAAACCATTGTAAAGCTTGCGCTGTCAGTGCGATATTCATGCGAGAACTCCTTTCATTTTTAAAGCCATTTAACTTTTGGCTCCGTGCCATTTTTAATGCGCGAAATATTTGCTCGGTGTCGATAAATGATAAAGGTAAATAAAAAGGCTACTAAAATCCCTAATGCAAAGTCGCCTGTCACAAAATAATAGATTATCGAATAAATTAATGCGACGAGTGCCGCAATCATGGATGTGAGGCTGACAATTTTCGTGAGCTTTAATGTTACGATAAAAGTGATGAATAGTAAAATGAATAAAGGCCAAGAATAGCCTAGAAGGACGCCAGCTGAAGTAGCAACCGCTTTACCGCCACGGAAATTTGCAAAGATTGGGAACATATGTCCAATGACCGCAACAAGCCCTAAAATAAGTGAGTGGATCGTGACATCAGCAAATACTGGTAGCGTCACTAGTAACACGGCTGCTGTTCCTTTTAAAACATCCATCACCGTCACCACTAAACCCGCTTTTTTTCCTAATATACGGAAAGTATTGGTAGCCCCTAAATTGCCACTACCATGCTCGCGAATATCTGTTTTGTAAAATATTTTGCCAATCCATAACCCAGAAGGTATAGAGCCGATGAGATAGGCACATAAAATAATAAGTCCGTTTAACATAGGTGGACTCCTTTCATCCAAATAATAACACTTGGTACTAATAGTTTGTAACAAGTATTTTACACTTTTTCTCTTTAATCTACAATGATATGAAGGAGATTTCATCATGAGCCTTGAATTCAATACAAAAGGAAATAGTACTTCATGATTTCAAAAGTCACAGGCTTATGATAGCTTATGTACGGTTATTCGGAACTAGTATTGTATTAATACCTAAGTGCTTTCTTAAAATATAGGTAAAATGGCAATTTTGTCAATCATACATTCCTTTGGTAGAATAGAAGTCTATCTTTAATTTCTCTTGTGAAGCTATTAAAAATCATCACTCAACAGAAAACGCCTACCGATGATGTTTTGGTAGGCTGTAATGTTAAGTAATTAGAAGGCGTTCAATGCTCGCTTTAGTGAAGATAGCGCCTCTACAGTTGTCGTGGATTTTTGTTTGGTCGTACAAGGCAGTAAGCTTAAAATAAGTGCCGTCATTCATGACAGCAGCCTGCCCTTGATTGGCCTCTAAACAAAGTTCATAGAAGCAATTACGTTGTAGCGTAATTAAAAAAATATATATCTGTCACTAGCTATTGACAGGAAATGCTATTATTATTAGGATGAGAACGTAATCAGAACATGCGTTTGTTTTTTGGAGGGGAATCTTTTGGCGAATAAACAGTCACCTAGCGTCTATAATGATGACGCAATTCAAGTATTAGAAGGATTAGAAGCGGTACGAAAGCGACCCGGCATGTATATCGGTTCCACAGATGGCAGAGGACTTCATCACCTTGTATATGAAATCGTAGATAATGCGGTGGATGAAGCACTTGCTGGCTTTGGTTCTCATATCATTGTCACAATTCATAAAGATCAAAGTTTAAGCGTTCGCGATTTTGGACGTGGAATGCCAACAGGTATGCATAAAATGGGCAAACCTACCCCTGAAATTATTTTCACAGTCTTACATGCAGGTGGTAAATTTGGACAAGGCGGCTATAAAACGAGTGGCGGCTTACACGGTGTTGGCTCATCCGTTGTTAATGCCTTATCGACATTTTTAGAAGTGACGATTCATCGCGATGGCAAAAAATATAAACAGCGTTTTGAAAACGGTGGACATCCTGTGACGACTTTAGAAGAAATCGGACAGACAAAGCAAACAGGCACACTTGTACATTTCCTGCCAGATGACACGATCTTTTCCGTCACAAAATTTAATTATGATACACTGGCAGAACGTTTACGTGAGTCTGCATTTTTATTAAAAGGATTAAAAATTGAGTTAATTGATCAACGCGAGGAAGGCAAAGGTGATGTTTTCTTTTACGAAAACGGCATTGAAGCTTTCGTTGCGTATTTGAATGAGGAAAAAGATGTTCTTCATCCTGTCAAATATGTAGAGGGTGAGCAAGACGATATCGAAGTTGAATTTGCCTTCCAATTCAACGATGGTTATTCAGAAACAATCTTATCGTTTGTAAACAACGTCCGTACACGTGATGGTGGTACGCATGAAACCGGTGCAAAAGCTGCCTTGACAAGAGTTTTCAATGAATATGCACGGAAAATAGGATTACTAAAAGATAAAGATAAAAATCTTGAAGGGACAGATATTCGCGAAGGTTTAGCAGCAATTGTTTCTGTCCGTATTCCTGAACATTTACTACAATTTGAGGGGCAAACGAAAGGAAAGCTCGGTACAAGTGAAGCGCGTTCGGTAGTCGATAGTGTTGTCTCTGAACAAGTTTTATATGTGCTAGAAGAAAATGCGGAATTGTCTGCATCGCTTGTGCGAAAAGCGATTCGTGCGCAACAAGTACGTGAAGCGGCGCGAAAAGCACGCGAAGATGCTCGTAACGGGAAGAAAAGTAAAAAAGGAAGTACGATTCTTTCAGGAAAGCTAACACCTGCACAATCTCGCAATGCTGCGAAAAACGAATTATATTTAGTCGAAGGTGATTCTGCTGGCGGTTCAGCGAAACAAGGGCGAGATCGTACGTTTCAGGCGATTTTACCGTTGCGCGGTAAAGTCATTAATACCGAAAAAGCGAAGCTCCAAGATATTATGAAAAACGAGGAGATTTCCACAATTATTCATGCTATTGGTGCAGGAGTTGGAGCGGATTTCTCAGTAGAAGATTCAGCCTACGATAAAGTTGTCATTATGACCGATGCTGATACGGATGGCGCACATATTCAGGTGCTCCTATTAACATTCTTCTATCGTTATATGCGCCCATTAATTGAGGCTGGTAAAGTATTTATTGCGTTACCACCACTTTATAAAGTATCAAAGGGTGTAGGGAAAAAAGAGGTCATTGAATATGCTTGGACCGAAAATGATTTACAAAAAGCCATTAAAAAAGTGGGGAAAGGCTATATCCTACAACGTTATAAAGGACTTGGTGAGATGAATGCTGACCAACTGTGGGATACAACGATGAACCCTGAGACACGGACGTTAATTCGTGTCACGATTGAAGATGGGGCACGTGCTGAGCGTCGCGTGACAACGTTAATGGGCGATAAGGTAGAGCCGCGCCGTAAATGGATCGAAGCAAATGTTAACTTCGGCATGGAGGATGATTCGAATATTTTAGACAATGAATTCATCCAACAAGAGGAGGACCAAGCATGAGTAGTACGGAAAAGTTTCAAGATTTACCATTAGAAGAAGTAATGGGAGACCGTTTTGGTCGTTATAGTAAGTATATTATTCAAGACCGAGCGTTGCCAGATGCGCGCGACGGTCTTAAACCTGTACAGCGACGTATTTTATTTGCGATGTATACAGAAGGCAATACGAACGATAAACCGTTCCGTAAGTCTGCCAAAACGGTCGGGAATGTAATCGGTAACTATCATCCACACGGTGATAGTTCGGTATATGAAGCGATGGTGCGAATGAGTCAAGATTGGAAAGCGCGCCATATGCTGATTGAAATGCACGGAAATAATGGTTCTGTTGATGGAGATCCACCTGCTGCGATGCGTTATACAGAAGCAAGATTGTCAGCAATTGCAGCTGAAATGTTACGTGATATCGGTAAAAAGACAGTGGAGTTTGTACCGAATTTTGATGATCAGGATATGGAGCCAACAGTATTGCCTGCTCGCTTCCCGAATTTGCTTGTCAACGGGTCGACAGGAATATCTGCTGGTTATGCCACAGATATTCCCCCACATGCACTTGATGAGGTGTTAGATGCCGTTTTAATGCGTTTAGATCAACCGAATTCGACTGTCGATGAGCTAATGACGGTGATTAAAGGCCCTGACTTCCCAACAGGAGGGATTATTCAAGGTGTCGATGGTATTAAAAAGGCATATGAAACTGGACGCGGTAAAATTATTGTTCGAGCTCAAGCAGCCATTGAACCATTAAAAGGTGGGAAAGAGCAAATCGTTATTACAGAGTTACCTTATGATGTGAATAAGGCAAATCTTGTAAAGAAAATTGATGAACAACGCGTCGATAAACGCCTGGAAGGCATTGCAGAAATTCGAGATGAATCAGACCGTACTGGTTTACGCGTCGTGATTGAGTTAAAAAAAGACGTGCCAGCACAGGGCATTTTAAATTACTTATTTAAAACTACTGATTTGCAAGTAGCCTATAACTTTAATATGATTGCGATCCATAATCGTCGTCCAACGATGATGACATTGCCACTGCTACTTGATGCGTACATAGCCCATCAAAAAGAAGTGGTGACAAACCGCTCCATTTATGATTTACAAAAGGCAAAAGACCGTTCTCATATTGTTGATGGCTTGATTAAAGCACTGTCGATTTTAGATGAAGTAATTGCAACAATTCGTTCATCGAATGATAAGCGCGACGCAAAAACAAATTTACAGGTGAAATTTGACTTTACTGAAGTGCAATCGGAGGCGATTGTGAGCTTACAATTATACCGTTTAACGAATACGGATATTACAGAGCTACGTCGTGAACAAGATGAGTTAAATGCACTGATTGCGAAACTAGAAGGTATTTTGCATAGCGGGGCGAAACTTGTACGTGTCATTAAACAAGAATTACTCGACATTAAAAAACGTTTTTCTGAACCACGCCGTTCGAAAATCGAACAAGAGATTGAAGAAATTAAAATTACGTTAGACGTGCTTGTTCCAAGTGAGGATGTTGTGGTCACAGTGACGAAGGATGGCTATATTAAGCGTACATCCACACGTTCGCATGCAGCATCTAATGGACAAGATTTTGCCATGAAAGACTCCGATTATTTACTGTATGAGGCAACGTTAAATACCCAGCATCATCTGTTGTTGTTCACAAATCGTGGGAATTATATTTATCAGCCTGTACATGAATTGCCGGATATTCGTTGGAAAGATCTTGGTCAGCATATCTCAAGTATTGTGCCAACAGGGGAAGATGAAACAATTATTGCAGTCTATGGTTTTGATTCCTTTGACCAGCCAAACACCTATATTTTAACCGCTACAAAGGAAGGGCAAATTAAGCGCTCGCCACTGCCAGATTATGCAGTAACTCGTTATTCGAAGCCTATTAAGACGATGAATGTCAAATCAGGCGATGAAATGATCATGGCCGATATTGTTTCAGACGAGGCAGAGCTGTTATTGATTACTGATACAGCCTACGCTATCCGCTTCCCAATTGAAGAACTTCCTGTCACAGGTGTTAAAACGGGTGGCGTGAAAGGTATCACGTTAAAAGATGGGGAAGTACTTGTTGGTGTAACAATATTAAAGCCGTCTGATACAGAGTATGTCGTGATTGTTACCCAACGAGGTGCTGTGAAGAAGATGAATGTCGCTGAAGTCGATATGGCAAGTAGAGCAAAACGTGGTTTAAAAGTGTTAACCGAATTAAAAGCCAATCCACATCGTATAGTTGCGGTAGTAAAAGCAAGTGATAAGGAGCAAGTCATTGTTGAAACAGAAAAAGGCGTAAAAGAAATCATTGATGTCAAAGGTTTAACGCGCGCAGATCGCCATTCGAATGGCTCCTTTAAAATAGATATCGCTACAGACGGTACCATTTCTCATGTAATGAAAATGAAAAAAGAAGAGGAATAATTTATTATGCCCATGTTCTTATACAGAACTGGGCTTTTTTCATCTAGCAAAATGCTTTGGAAAACGAATTACTAATTAGAAAGAAGTTTGCTCGCTTATGATAGGCATCGACAGCAAGGCTGATTTTAAAGGTTTAAAAATACGAGCTTGTCATTTGAAGATAGATAGGGGTATAATAATCAACGAAAAGTTCATAAGTTAAGAATGTAGGGGGGCTGGAAGTTGCCAGCTGAGATTGCGTCCGTTCAGATGCTGACCCTTTGAACCTGATTTGGCTCGTACCAGCGTAGGGAACATCTATTCAAAAATATTCGTACACTATTTTTTGATACCGTTTGCAAACGCCTGGGATAATTCCTAGGCGTTTTTTGTTTAAGGATGAAGAATTCCCTTAAGCAGTTAGAAAACAATGAGCATCGTCTGCAAACGGATTAAAAACAGCATACGCTTTTCTTCTGGTGAAACATTCAATCATGAACACTTTCAAATTACTTGCTAGGAGGATATAGCATGAAAAAATGGTTAATCATTATGGTTGCTGCACTAATTACATTAGTTGGATGTAGCGCAAAAGAAGACAAAAAAGAGGAAGCCAGTTCAGAAAAAAAAATATCAGTTGTACTGGACTGGACACCTAATACGAATCATACGGGACTTTATGTGGCGCAAAAGCTTGGCTATTTTAAAGAGCAAGGCTTAGACGTAGAGATTATTTTACCAGGTGATGCAGGTGCTGATCAGCTTGTGGCGTCTGGGAAATCAGAGTTTGGCGTAAGCATCCAAGAAGGCATTACGCAAGCTCGTGTACAAGGTGTACCACTTGTATCGATTGCTGCAATTATTCAACATAATACTTCAGGTTTTGCATCACTTGCTTCAAAAGGCATTACATCACCAAAAGATTACGAAGGAAAAACCTATGGTGGCTGGGGTGCTCCAGTGGAACAAGCTGTTTTACAGTCACTGATGCAAACAGAAAATGCTGATATAAACAAATTAGATATCGTCAATGCGGGAGATATCGACTTTTTCACAATGATGCAAAAGGATATTGATTTTGCGTGGATTTATTATGCTTGGACAGGTATTGAGGCAGAACTTCGTGGGGAAAAGTTAAATATGCAGTATTTAACCGACTATAGTGAGCAGCTTGATTATTACACACCTGTATTGGCAACGAATGAAAAAATGATAAAGGATAATCCTGATGTCGTAAAGGCATTTGTCGCAGCTACTGCTAAAGGCTATGAATATGCGATAGCGCATCCGAGTGAAGCGGCTGATATTTTACTTGAAGCGGTACCTGATTTGGATAAAGAGCTTGTGCATAAAAGTCAGGAATGGTTAGCGGGTAAATATCAAGATGATGCGGCGCAATGGGGAGAACAAAAGTTAGCAGTTTGGGAAAACTATGCGGACTGGATGACACAGAATAACGTTTTAGAAGGCGACTTTAATGCACAACAAGCATTTACAAACGACTTCTTACCAAAGAAAGGAGCAAAATAAATGGCGAATTCATTAATTAGTGTACAAATCATACCTAAAACAGAAAAATATGAGGATGTGATCCCATTTGTAGATGCGGCAATAGCTGTAATCGATGCTTCCGGTGTGCACTATGAGGTGCATCCACTGGAAACAACAATGGAGGGTGAATTATCCACTTTGTTACAAATTATTGAAGAGATGAATAAAAAGATGATTGACTTAGGCGCTATCAATGTTATTACACAAGTGAAAATTTTATATCAGCCAGCTGGTATTACAATGGGAACATTAACGGAGAAATATCGAGGGTGAAACAGGTAATGCTGAAAGGAAGGTCGATTATTTTTATCGCCTTCCTCTTATTCATATGGGAACTTATTATACGTGTAGCTGATATCCCGCATTGGCTATTGCCAGCGCCAAGTGCCATTATGATTGAAGGTATTGAATCGTATTCAACGTTTATTCCCCATGTTTGGGCCACGATTCAGCTAGCATTATTAGGGCTTGCTATTGGTGTGATGTGTGGCTTAAGCGTTGCGGTATTTTTACATCGCTCATCAACCATTAGAGCGTTTGTTTATCCGATTCTTATTGTGTCTCAAAATGTGCCAGTGCTCGTTTTAGCGCCATTATTAATTATTTGGTTTGGCTTTGGCCTGTTACCCAAGCTGATTATTATTTGTCTCGTTTGCTTCTTTCCAATCGTTATCGCGGCGATGGATGGGTTTCGCCAAACCTCTCCTGAGCTCAAACATTATTTTGCAATGATTGGTGCTACGAAGGGGCAAACATTTTGGAAATTAGAATGGCCTTATGCGTATCCATCTATCTTTTCCGGTATTAAGATTGCGGCGACCTATAGTGTGATGGGAGCGGTCATTGCTGAATGGCTTGGTGCAAAAAAGGGAATTGGTGTTTATATGACGCTCGCACAATCATCGTTTCGAACGGATCGCGTCTTTGTAGCGATATTTGCGATTGTCTTATTAAGTTTATTGTTATTTAGTGTGATTCGTTTTGTAGAAAAGCTTGTTGTAAAGGGGAGGGGCGCACATGCTGAACATTCAAGACATATCTAAGTCCTTTGGCTCGCTTGAAGTAGTGTATAATTTATCCTTTACCGTACAGGAAGGTGAATTTGTGGCAATCATTGGTCCTTCAGGTAGCGGAAAAAGCACACTCTTTCAATTGATAGGAGGAATAACGCCTGTCGATCGCGGAGCTATTTTGTTAAATGGAGACAATATTCAACGAAAAACAGGTAGCATTGGCTATATGCCCCAACAACCTTGCTTATTACCGTGGCGGACGATTTTAGAAAATGTCATGATTGTTGAAGAATTGCAGCGTCGTCCGAATAAAGAGCTTGCCAAAGCGTGGCTAGAAAAGGTTGGTCTTGCTTCGTTTGAAAATGCTTATCCGCATGCATTATCAGGAGGCATGCAGCAACGTGTATCATTTTTGCGTGCTATCGTCAGTGGAAAACCGATACTATGCTTAGATGAACCTTTTTCAGCGCTCGATGAGTTTACAAGATTAGAAATGCAGGCATGGTTGTTATCTATTTGGGAGGAGCATAAAAAATCTATCCTATTCGTGACACATAGTATTGAAGAAGCGCTATTTTTAGCGGATCGTATTATTGTATTAACGAAACGTCCAGCGACGGTTAAGGAAGAAATCATTGTGCCGTTTGCACGACCACGTTCCGAGGAAATTCGTCATTCCACTCAATTTACACAGTTAAAACAACAACTTTTTCAGTATTTAAAGGAAGAAAAGGACGATGCATATGTTGATTGATGCACATATTCATTTAGATCAGTATCAAGAAGAAGAATTACCTTTGCTACTTGATGAGGCGCAAACGGTTATAGCGGTCAGTACGGACTTACAATCTTGTGAGAAAACGCTGAAGTTATCGAGAGCCTATGCGAAGGTCAAGGCAGCATATGGTTTTCATCCTGAACAGTCGTTGCCTAATGATAAGGAGAAAGAAGCTTTATTTAATTGGATACGACTGCACGCAAGTGAGATGATTGCTGTTGGAGAGGTTGGTTTACCTTATTATCGAAAACAGACGCATGTATTGGATGAGCGCCCTTATATAGCGTTATTAGAACAATTTATTTTGTTAGCGCAAGAACTTCACAAACCGATAGTGTTACATGCTGTTTATGAGGATGCACTAATCACTTGTGATTTACTTGAGAAACATGGTGTAAAGAAAGCTCATTTTCATTGGTTCAAGGGAAGTGATGAGGCAATTGTGCGCATGATACATAATGGTTATTATATTTCCATTACGCCTGATTGTGGTTATGAAGCGGAAATACAAGATTTGATTACAAAGTATCCATTGGAACTGATGATGGTGGAAACGGATGGACCTTGGCCATTTGAAGGACCTTTTGACAAGGCTCGAACATCGCCGTCTATGATGGCTAAAAGTATTGAAGTCATTGCAATGCTTAAAGGTATAACAACGCAAGAAGCGGCCAATACTTTGACACGAAACACAAAATTATTTTACGATTTATAAAGACACGACAAAAACAGCCACATTTAGAGCGAGTAATCGTCTCCGTGTGGCTGTTTCCTATGTTTTGTTCTATTGTGTTCTAATGTAGCATGCTTCGTTTTTGTCACGCGCTCATGCGTACTAAAAGGGGCAGTTTGACGTTTTTTTTCAACATCCTTACCTTGCGTCCGTTTTAAATGCATACGTTTCTTTTTAGCTTTGGATAGTGCCATGCTAATCCCTCCATTTCACACTACCAATATATTACCGAAAAGAGGGAGAAAAGTAAAACCCCGTAAGCATAAAGTTTACGGGGTTTTAGTGATAGTATTAGTGAGATACGTCTTGAACTGAAATACCAGTGTTTGCTTTTACATCAACTTCACGATATTTCGCATCATCAGATTCTTTAGAAAGTAACGTTCCGATGAAACCACCTAGGAAACCAAGTGGTACAGAAATTATTGCAGGATTCGTTAACATTATTAACGGATTACCTACGAAGATTGCTTTACCTTCAACTGGATTCCAAACGTTTGGAGATACAGCTACAAGTATTAAAGCAGAAATTAAACCTGTTAACATCGCTGTTACTGCACCAGCCGTATTAAAGCGTTTCCAATAAATTGTGTAAATAATTACTGGTAAGTTTGCTGAACCAGCAATACAGAATGCTAGTGATACTAAGAACGCAACGTTTAATGTTTGTGCACCAAGTGCAAGAAGGATTGATACTATAGAGATTGTAATAGAACCGATACGAGCAGCAAGTACTTGCTCTTTTTCTGTAATCTTACCTTTTTTAATAATTTGACCATAAATATCATGTGATAGGGCAGATGCACCTGAAAGTACAAGACCTGCTACTACCGCTAAGATTGTTGCGAATGCTACTGCACAAACGAATGAGAACAGAATGTCGCCACCAAGTGCTTCTGCAAGAAGTGGAGCAGCCATGTTACCAGCCGCGTTTGCAGCGATAATGTCTTCTTTACCAACGAATGCAGCAGCACCGAAGCCTAAGAAGATTGTTAATACATAGAATAGACCTACAATCCAAGTAGCCCAAATAACTGAAGAACGAGCTGTTTTTGCATCTTTTACTGTGAAGAAACGCATTAAGATATGTGGAAGACCTGCAGTACCTAATACAAGGGCAATTAAAACAGAAATTGTATCAATACCGTTTGTATACTTAAGTCCAGGGTTTAAGTATGCCGCACCGCTGTCAGTAGCAGTAGACATTTCTGTAAACATTGTTGAAATACTGAAGCCAAACTCTTTTAATACTAAGAACGAAATAATGACAGTACCTAACATTAATAGACAAGCTTTAATAATTTGTACCCAAGAAGTTGCAGTCATACCACCGAATAAAACATAAGTAGTCATCATAACACCAACGATTAATACTGCAACCCAATAGTCAATTCCTAAAAGTAATTGAATAAGTGCGCCTGCACCAACTAGTTGTGCAATCATGTAGAATAATACAATTGTAATGGTACTTAGAGCTGCTGTACCACGAACTTTAGAATTATTAAAACGTGCTGTAATCATGTCCGCTAATGTAAATTTACCAAGGTTACGTAATGGCTCAGCTACGATATATAGCACCACTAAGTAAGCTACTAAATAACCAATAGAGAAGAAGAATCCATCAAATCCGAATAATGCAACGGCACCAGCGATCCCTAAGAAAGAAGCTGCTGATAAGTAGTCACCAGCAATAGCTAGTCCATTTTGCCAGCCTGTTAAACCACCGCCTGCAGTGTAGAAATCACTTGCAGAAGAAGTACGTTTAGATGCCCACCATGTAATAACTAATGTAAGACCAACAATTGCTACGAAGAAAAATATTGCGATAAAGCTCATAGGCGGCCACCTCCGTTTTCATATTCAGCTATAATTGCTTTTGCTTCTTTGTCATAGCTATTTGCTTTCGCAACATATAGATGACATAAACTCCAAGTCATGATGAATAATCCTGCTGCGTAAATCCATACCCAAGTGACTTCCCCAATAGCCTTTTGGTGTAGGATTGTTGTGTAAGATGTAAGAATAGGTAGCAACATGTAAGCTGCTAAAAAGAATACAGTGATTGACCATAAAAAGGCATTCTTTTTTCTTACAAGTGCTTTAAACGATTCTTGTTTTGCAATTGCATCATAATCAATAACAATGCTTTTGCTTGCTTGATTGTTCGCCATAAACATTCCCCATTTTGTGTTTATTTTTACTGCTTAAATACTATTTTTTGCTACTTTAGTGAATTCACATCTTAATTTTATGAGACAGTTCACGAAATTGCAATACATTTCAGAAAAATTATGTAAAAAAAATTTTCTGAAAAATAGACTTTAAACAGAAAATACATGACAAAGCCTAGAAATTAAAGGGTTTTCGAAAATTCAGATAAATTTATAAGATGATGATATTACTAGGTTCTTGACAAAAAATCAGTTGTAATAACCGAGAAAAAATGCGTTTTTTCTAGAAAAAATAAACACTATTTATCTAGTGAAAATTGGTTATTTTCTTATTTTTGGAAAAAGAATAGTATTGTTCGATAAGTAAAATGTTTAATTTTTTATAATAAAAAAAGAAAAAACCCGACCGAAGTCGAGTCTTTTTTTACTATAAAAAGGGGTCGTTAAAACCTTAATCTGATTAATGGGAAATATCTGAAACAGATACCCCTGTATTTGCTTTTACACGGATTTCTTTGTAAATACGATCCGCCTCAGCCTGAGATACTTTGTTAGATGAAAGAACAGAACCTAAGTAGCCAGCAATAAAGCCAAGAGGAATCGTGATAATTGCTGGAACTGCAAGTGGCACTAGTGGATTTCCAACAAAGATTGCTGCACCTTCAACTGGACTCCAAACGTTCGGACCCATAGCACCTAGAACTAAACATGAAACTAAACCTGTTACCATGGCAGTTACCGCACCAGTTGAATTGAATTTTTTCCAGTAAATTGTATATAAAATAACAGGTAGGTTGGCAGAAGCCCCGATACAAAATGCAAATGATACTAAGAATGAAACGTTTAAACTTTGTGCAAATAATGCAAGGATAATCGATACAATGGCAATAGAAATTGAGCCTGTACGAGCAGCTAAAACTTGTTGCTTTTCAGTTAATTTACCATTTTTAATAATCTCACCATAAATATCATGAGAAATTGCAGATGCACCTGTTAATACTAGTCCTGAAACTACCGCTAAGATTGTTGCAAATGCAACCGCACAAATAAATGACATAAGTACATCGCCGCCAAGGAATTCAGCTAATAGTGGAGCAGCCGTATTTCCAGCTTTACTTTCAGCGATGATTTTATCAAGCCCTACAAAGTGCATAGCGCCAAAACCTAAGAAAATTGTTAATGAGAAGAAAATAGCTGTAATCCAAGTTGTCCAAGAAATAGAAGCACGAGCTGTTTTTGCATCTTTAACAGTAAAGAAGCGCATTAGGATATGTGGTAAACCTGAAGTACCTAATACTAGTGCCATCATCATTGAAACAGAGTCAATTGAACTTGAGTATTTCATACCTGGCACTAAAAACTTATCGCCGTGATCAGTTGAAATCGTATCAAACATTTTCACTAAAGAGAAATCGAATTTCATTAATACCAGTGTTGCTAATAAACCTGTCCCAAATAGTAAAAGTCCAGCTTTAATAATTTGAACCCATGAAGTAGCCGTCATACCACCAAATAATACATAAGTAGTCATCATAACGCCTACAATTAACACCGCAACCCAATACTCAATACCAAATAATAATTTAATAAGAGCACCTGCACCTACTAATTGAGCAATCATATAAAGAATAACGATAATAATTGTGCCTGTAGCAGCTACTCCACGAATACGTTTTTCATTAAAGCGAGCTGTTAACATATCGGCTAATGTATAGCGTCCTAAATTACGCATTGGTTCTGCAATTACATATAGTAAAACTAAGTTCGCAACAACATAACCTACTGAGAAGAAGAAACCATCAAAACCAGTTAATGCGATAGCACCTGAAACCCCTAGAAATGCAGCCGCTGATAAGTAGTCACCAGCAATCGCAAAGCCATTTTGCCATCCTTTTAATCCACCACCGGCAGTATAGAAATCACTGGCAGAAGAAGTACGCTTCGCAGCGATATACGTAACGATTAATGTTAAACCTACGATTCCTAAGAAGAATCCTACTGATACTAAATTCATTTATTTTCCACCTTTCGCTTGATACTCTGCAAGAACTGCAGCTGCAGCTTTATCGAATGAAGAAGCTTTTTTTACATATACTGTACAAAGAACAATTGTCATGATGAAAAGTCCTGCTGAGTAAATCCAAACGCCCGTAATACTACCAATAACTTTTTGTTGTAGTACAGGCTGGAAAGCAAGGATTGGTAGTAAAATATAAAGAATTAAAAACCCTGCTGTGATCGAAAAAAGGAAAGTATTTTTCTTTTTTACGAAGTTGTTGAACGATTCCATAGCTTCAATTGCATTATAGTCAACTGATTGTACGTTTTTGTTCTCAGTAATGTTAGCCATTATTATTCCCCCTAAAGTTATATATTGCTGTTTAAAACGACATATTTCTTTTTGTCTCGTCGTTATATTCACTTATTTTATGAGGAAGAATCCTATAATGCAATACTAAAATTTTAGTTTTTCAAATTTTTAGTCAAATTTAGATAGTCGAAATAAAGTAGAAATAATAAGGATTTAATAGAAATTATCTGTATGAAAGAGAACCCATTTCACTCTTGAAATAGTATTGTTGAAATAGCTTATTGATAATAATTTTGAATGTAAAAGAAAAAATGAACTTAAAAGAGAAATTTAGTGTTTTCCTTATTTTTCTATAAAAGAGAGTCTATAAATGAATAGCAAAAAAACCTTGTTATATAACAATTATATGATGTCTTGGGAAATAAGAAAATTAGTAAAAAAATGCTGAAAAAATTTTTAAAAAAACTTTTAATAATATGGCATAAAATGGGTTTAAAGCTACCAAAAACATACAAATGAAGGAGTTTGACATAAAGAAGGAAAAGATTCAAGACCATTATCTTGTATTTGTAATCTATAATTTATACAATAAAAAACGATGATAAGTTGGAGGGAAGTGTACACTTTGTTAAGAAGGAAATGGATCGTACTAGTTGGATTACTAGTAATAAGTAGTTTATTAACAGCTTGTGGTAGTTATAAATTTGAACCTGAAATGAGTATTGACGTACAAGATTTTTCTTTTACAAATCAAAACAATGAGCAAGTGAACCTTGATAGCTTTAAAGGAAAGCCTTGGTTAGCCATGTTCATATTTACAAATTGCAATTCGATTTGTCCGCCGATGACATATAATATGACAGATGTGCAAAAGTCATTAGAAGATGAAGGCGTAAAGGACTATCAAATCGTAGCATTTAGCGTAGATCCAGAAGTTGACACACCTGAAGTATTAAAAAATTATTTAAAAACGTACTCGGTTGTTGATGATAGCAAATGGCAGCTGCTGACTGGTTATAAGCAAGTATATATTGAGCAATTTGCGCGAAAATCATTTAATTCATTAGTAAAAAATGATCCGAATTCTGATCAAGTAGTACATATGTCGAGTTTTTATTTAGTAAATGCTGATGGTGTTGTCGTAAAAGATTATGATGGCACGACAGATGTACCGGTTGAAACAATCGTAGCAGATATGAAAGCATTGTCTAAAAACTAAATACAACGCAAAATAAACTCAGTTGATTAAACAATTAGCTGAGTTTATTTTTTCTATTAGAAAAGGACATAAAGTCTATAAACCAATAAAATAAACGTATTTGATGATTTATAAATTGTGTTTAGATATTATTTGGATTTTTATATGAAAGTTAATTTCAAACAAGCTAGTTTTTTAACTCTCCTTGTTTTTTTAATACGGATAGTTTGTTCATAATTATTGATATTTCGGGATATACAACTATACTGAAAAACTCTTGATTTAGTAAAGTTGCAACAATTAAAAAAAGTTACGATTAATAACCCTGAATATTGGCTCAGTGGGCACGTACGGACGTTGCCAGGTACATGCTTTCCCTTGTTGATCGCCGTTTACAAATGGTCATTATTAGCTCTTCAGGCTGAGTTTGGAACGTTCTCTGTAACCTTATTCCCGCAAAGTTTTTCATCTTGTTCAAGAGCTGTTACTAGAAGATGAATTGCTTTACATTGAGAGAACGCTTGAAAAGCGCTTTGGTAGACCACAAGTGAAAGTAAACATGCACAAACGACGAAAAGAATATGAAATTGAAGGAATTTTAGAAATTGCATAAAATTTTATGCAGTTTTTTCTTTACTTTTAAATAATTGTTTTGTAAGATAAAGCCAAATCCAAAAGTGGCCAGACCACTTTTGGATTCATTCAGTAAGAGACGCCATCATCTAAAGGTGGTGGAGATTGTTTCTTTATAATTAGGTATCCAAACACCTACTGAATGAAGATAAAGCCTTTGGATGCATTGTTTATAGCGCGAAAGGAAAGCGACAACATAATTATGCCAAGGGAATAGATTGACCAAGGAGTTAATCGTATGGATAAAAAAACCGAACAAAGGAAAGTGTTTTTAGATATCGTCCAACAATTACGACAGCTTATAAAAATGGAAAAAATACAGGCTGATGAAAAGTACCAACCGAACGAGCCCTTTCAGAACGTCAGGGTGTCTGGCCATCCTCTATAAATAGAGGCATTGGGAAGTTTAAAGTTGTTAGGTCTTATTGAAACAAGACTTAGGGGAAGTACGTTTCTAGCTTCTACACAAAAGCATCAGATCGTAGAAATATTGTCAATGTTTATATTAGAAGATGAAAAATCAAAAAAAGGATGTCAAATTAACACGACAAATTCTTTTAAAGGAAGCCATTCACTATAAGTTATACAGTGATTCTGCGAACACTAGTGTGTGGGACAGTTTTTTTGTAAAGCTAGAGATAGAGGTACGACTAATTGTCTGGATGTTTTACGAGAAATAATCATCACGTCAGAAATAATCATTTTTCACTAAAAGTCTGCTTCAATTAGCAGTTTATGCCTGTGACCGTTTAAATCGATGCAGCTTGGCTATGAAAAAGAAGCATTAAAAGCTTACGAACAAAAATGCTGAACAAGGCATTTAGACAAACATAGGGGGAGTAAAACATGGCAATACGTAGCTTATTTAGTAAAAAGAAAGAGGACGGACAGGAAAAGAGATTTCCAGAAGGACTTATGACAAAATGTCCAGAATGCCGTCATATTCAGTTAACAAAGGAATTAGAAAAAAATCATAAAGTGTGTACAAAATGCGACCATCATTTCAAAATGACTGCACAGGAGCGCGTAGCCTATTTCTTAGATGAAGGTTCATTTGTTTCAATGGATGATCATTTACAAACAAGTAATCCACTTAATTTCCCTGATTATGTAGAAAAAATTTCAGTGGCTAAACAACAAACGGGATTAAGCGAAGCTGTACTAACTGGGTTAGGTACTCTTGATGGAGAAGAAATTGTTGTAGCAATTATGGATTCTCATTTCCGTATGGGCTCAATGGGCTCCGTTGTAGGAGAAAAAATCACACGTGCCGTTGAAAAAGCTATTGAATTACGTGTACCGGTTATTATCTTTACTGCTAGTGGTGGTGCGCGCATGCAAGAAGGTATTCTATCATTAATGCAAATGGTAAAAACGAGTGTGGCATTAAAACGTCATAGTGAAGAAGGACTATTATTTATTTCAATCATGACGCACCCTACATACGGTGGCGTTTCAGCAAGCTTTGCTTCTGTTGGAGATATTAATATTGCAGAACCACAAGCATTGATTGGCTTTGCTGGTCGCCGTGTAATTGAAGAAACATTAAGAGAAAAATTACCAAATGATTTCCAAAAGTCAGAGTTTTTACTAGCGCATGGTCAGCTTGATGCAGTTTTCCATAGGAAGGATTTACGAAACCAAGTAGCGATGCTTGTAAAAATGCATACAAATGGCGATGTGCAACATGTCTAAAAATTTAGCTTTTGAAGAACCGATAGTACAATAACGAGAAAAAATGGATGAATTAAAAACTGAGAAATAAATAAAGAAGACATCAAAGTCTAAACTTTTTGACACTGAAGTAAAGTTTAGACTTTGATGTCCAAGAACATCTATTCTGTCTCACTATCATAAGTATACTTAACTATGAAACATAACTTCCTATAATTTATATTATGTAAACTAAAATTATTTTGCGTGGAGGAGGGCTTGGATACGTCAACACGATACTGTAAAAGGACAAGAAACTTTAACTTTAAACTTTCCCTACTTTTAGACAATAATTTATAATGTATAAAATCGGATAGTTGTTGATGATATTCTTTTTCTAGAATAAGTACAACACGTTTGTTGAAGCAAACTACAAAAAGTTCCTGATTAATAAGCCGTACTTCGCCATTAATAGTAAAAGTAATTAATTCTATCGGTTAATATTAACTCTGCATTCTCAATGCCAAAAATATTGTAAATAGCATCTACATAGGAGTATGCATTCTTCTCGTTTTTAGAGATTGAAAAGTTCACATACGAAGAGGATTTGACGGTTGGTTTATAGATATCATAAAGTGGTTTCGTATTTGTGAAGCTTTCGAAATTGGTAAAGCCCGTTTCTGTATAGAATCCCCAATTTCGGCCTTCGGGCATAACACAGTAGGTTCTTCCATCTCCAATAAGAAATGATTGTAATAAAGCTATGTTATGGTAGCTATTAATTTATATGCAAAAGCTTCTCAATTGTATGTCCTATACTATAAAATATTTCTCAATCTGACAAATTGCAGAAACGTAAATACATTCAGTGCAAAAATCGCAATATAAATAGCTCTTTTAATATTAATTTTTTTGTTCTCATATCTGTTATCCTCATTATTAATTATCATCTACTACGTTTTTTGATAGTTTCACGGTATTAAAGTTATATTTTCTATTGGTTTGAAGATAAGATGCGATATCGTTCATTGTAGTCATATTACTCCAAAACGCAACTGAAGCAGTTAAAATCATTACTTTCACTTCCTGGCACCTCTATTACAGCTATTTTTTAAACAAAGAAAAAGGTGTATCTTAAAAATACACCTCGGTTAATCTGTATCAAATTTAAATGATACCTAGAATTTGTTTGATCAGTAATACTCAGTCAATTAAAAGATTTGATGTAGCCCACTGTGCACGAATTACAGATACTTCTCTAAATTTAGGTAAACGTAAACCAATCTCACTTTAGTTCCGAGAACCTTCTCCTGGTATGATAATTCAACAAAAATTTTCATGTCCTACACCAGATTAAACACTCTAATTTCATTATACTTACTTTTTTTATTGAAAGAAACTTCTGTACAGGATTCTTCACAGTATATTTTGTACTTTAATAATTGTAACATGGTCCATAATCACATCACTATTATTGACTGTTCCAATCTTTACTGAATTTGAACGCATAATTGTAATATCAATTTCTAAAGCCTCGGCAACCGCTTGATGTATATAGTTCTCCAACGATGAAGATCTGACATCCCAACTATCAATTGGCCAGTTAACAAATCTACCAGGACCAGTTTGGAGAATACCTGGTGTTCCTCCCTTATAAGTAAAAACGTTATCTGATAGGTTTATTTTACACTTATGTTCTGTTTCATAAATAGATATACTAGCATCATGTACGAAAATAATCTCACTAAATTCAGCACTTTTAATTAGTGAAATGATTTCAGAATAACTAAAGTATTCCAATTTATTTTTGGTTATTTTTAAGCTATTACATTCTCCCCCAAATGCTCTAATAGCATGTGCACATTTTATTTCAAATTCCTCTTCGCATTCCAGTCCAGCAATCAATTGGGACTGCTCACTTGCCCACTCAATCAACTTCT
This sequence comes from Lysinibacillus sp. C5.1, assembly GCF_016350185.1. Classification (NCBI taxonomy): domain Bacteria; kingdom Bacillati; phylum Bacillota; class Bacilli; order Caryophanales; family Bacillaceae; genus Lysinibacillus; species Lysinibacillus sp. C5.1. Next base: position 2,463,860 of record NZ_CP066226.1, on the reverse strand, counting down.
CACTTTCAACCAAAGGTATTCCAATATCCCTAGAAGCTCTCTCAGATTCGCCAATAAATACTCCTAGGATACTTGTAATTTGATTAGTGTTTGTACCACCTACTGTGACGCAACCACCAATTAAACCCTTATTTCCCATTCCTATTTCTATTGGGAAAATCAGCGCTCTTGCAATAATCTCTCCATCCTCATTTTTAATTGTCCTCATGTTCTTAGATAAGTTTTCTATTATTTCTTTTGAGCCATCACTTAATGTTTGATAGTTTTCTGTTGTTCTCCTAATTAAAGATAATGGACTAATATTTTTCCAATCATTTGCACTAATAACTTTAGTTTTTGTACTCTCTATTTCATTCTCATAGTATAGGTCAACATTTAGTGTTGGAAATTTCCCTTCTAAAAGCTCTTCGAAAGTTATTTTTTCCTTTCTTGAATCTCTTGTATCTCTACTATCTAATAATTTTTCAATTTCAACCTTACTAGATAACCATACTCTTATCTTTGTACCTCCTTTCTTAATGTATTCTTCAGGAAGTGCACTTCTGAGCAAAGGTCTATCATCCACTCCGTTTAGAAACTCAAGAATATTTGTTGAATCTCTGCCTTCGTCAAAGCGTCTTGTCGAGATTCTTACCTTCGAACCCCACATAAATACAGAGAAAAATCCAACCCCATATCTTCCTGTTGAACTAAAGGGTTTTGATTCTAAGCCAGGAAACTCTTCATGCATTAATTTAGTTGACCAAAATGATTGTCCAAAATCTAAAAATGGTCCAGTTAATACTTTGGGAGACATTCCAACCCCATTATCCTCAACTTCAATATAATGCCCGTCTTCATCTACGCCCGTTCTAACTATTACTTTACCCCAGTTCTCATCTTCTTCCTCAAGTATCCTTCTTGCTCGAATTGCATCAGTGGCGTTTTGAATTAACTCTCTAAGAGGAGCAAATAGATTATGCCCATATAATTGCTCGCCCCCTAGTTGTTTCACTAGTCTAGCTACATTTCCAACAGTTATTTTAGTATCAACAGGTTGCCATCCATCTATGGTTATTAATTTAGATAACCGTTCCATATTTGAAATAGATGCGACACCTGTTGCTATTAATTGTTTCCTATTGGTATCAGCAAGTAATGAATCAACTTCTCTAAGCTCTGAATCAATTAATTTAAGTGTTTCGTAACAGAGCCACCAACTATCTACTTCTTCTATTCTAAAAGGGGTCTTAGATGTATAAACAACTCTTCCTCTTTCCAATCTTGGTTGATATAACTTTTGTTGAAATGCCCAATGTTTATCAGCATAATTTGAAGGTTTTCTTACGGCCCTTAAAAAGCCTGGTGCTCTCCTATCATCAATATGACATACATCAGCCACTCTTAAAAGACAAGCAAGTTTTACAGGATCGACTACCCAATCCTGAGGAAACAGTCCAGGAGCTCCTAATTTATCTGGTAATTTGTCTTGTAGTTCCTCAATACTCCACCAATGACTATGAGCTATTTGTCCAATAAGCTTACCATACGATTCGCGTAGTTCTGAATTCTCAATTAAGTAATATTTATTATTATCAGGACCAGTCCATGAGACTTGTGCTAATTTCTCAGCATGTTTAGCGTGTAATAGCCTCAATATCTCTTGTGTCGCTTCTTTTTCAATTTCTTTACTTGGATTTTTTATTTCGTCATCCGTAACTTTCTTTCTTTTATTATCCCCTTTTATAATTGATGCAACAGTATCTACCCAAAGCATACTTTTCTTTAATTCTGAAATACCTTCCGGAAAAGCTGCTAAACCCATTCCCAGATCATGAATTAAAAACGCTCCACCAAGAACAAATACCTCAGGAGGAGTAAGCTCGTAGTCTCCTCCAGTAATTAAATCTGTCATTTCCCATAAAGCATCTATATGACTAATATCATGAACTGTAAAGTCAGGCAAAATCACGTTTATTTCAGCCGCTAGAATTTTTGCCCTTTCACGAAAGCTTTCAAACGATACTCTTAAAAGCTCTCTTTCTTTAGTATACAAATCTGTTTCATATTGAACGGCAAGATTTTGTTGCCAGACCGTTGTTTGTTCATAGCGATTCATGTCTTTTTTCCTCTTTTCTCATGCGTATTAGGATAATTTTACCACACATGTTTCGACATGAATATACTTCCTTATCTAGGATGATTAGTATCCTTAATTTTAAGAATTGTTACATTTTATGATCGGACTTGCTCTTGCTCGTGCGCGTCCATAAATTTTTGCTCCTACAATATAGAAGCCTTTTTCGGGCTGTCTTAATATTTCCTCTCCATTTGCTCCTACTGTTCAACAGCTATGCACACTAGGGTCAATTAGTGGTGCCAATGCTTGCATACTATCTGTTACAGTATCAATAGAAAGACGTAGTTTGCTGTTAATTGTAAAATCTGGTCGACTTCCTGCATTTACAATAAGCTCTTCGAATCCTGTTAATACTGTATGTTTGTCATTTAAAGTTCCAACAATTTTATTTTTCTATCCTTTTTAACCATTGAATTGGATTTGTTAAATATGTTAGCGTTTATATTCGGGCTGTTCTAAAATAATCGGATTCGGATTGCAAAGTACCCATTGCACTGCCAATTCGCATAGTCTCGCAGATTCCTCATCTCCATCGCCATTGTGAAGTTCTTTCGCTAAAGTGATAGACTCCTGAAGTTCAGAGGGATGTAATGGCGTACCTAAGCTAATGTAATGGTTCAAACTTTTGAGCATTTTACGAAAATCATTATCCCAGTTGATGCCGCCGTTATCTAAAATTTCCCAGTAATGCGAATAACTTCTCCTTGTATAGTTTGCGCATGTCCTTGCGAAGGAATTAGTAAATTCCAAAGTTCATTATGTTGCGCCTGCCAGCACTTTGTACATACTGTTATTGGAGACGTACCATCATGCGTTTTACGATTCTCTACTGGTGGAACATCAAATAGCTCATAAAGACGGGAAAGTGCCTCATCCGTTTCGTTCAAATATTCTTTATTAAAACCTTCTCTATAAAATTCGAAGTCTTTTCCAATTCGCTTAATAGAATTTTTCATTTCCGGCGTTACAGCTATACTTGCGCTCAGAAAAATCTCAGAAACTTCCACTAGATCAACAATATTCATATTTCTACATACTGCTAAAGCTTTGTCCAAAGGCGTCTCATTCATCATATTTACCGCGCTAATATTTGCGCCTTTAGAAACCAATGTGCGGCACCGCATTTGGTTTAAAAAAAGCAGCCGCAGCAAATAAAGGTGTTTCATTTTGATAATCCAAGGCTTCTATATCTGCATCTAACTCAAGAAGCAATTCAATATTCCCCCGCCAACTTATTGCCTGATTATGTAAAGCCGTTCTTTTGTAATTGTCTCTCGCATTTATATTTGCCCCCTGTTCCACGAGCCAGCGAACCAATTCATCCGGTACATTGAAAAAGCTTAAGGCTGTTGTTTTACTATAACCACCATATGCATCTAGCTCGCACTTTGTAAATACCTCTTGTAATGCCGTAATATCACCTGCTTTAATTAGTTCATTAAAATTTTTCGGTAACGTTTTTCACTTCCTCGCCATATGTATTTTCGCTCCTTACATTAGATTTTTGAATATAGTTCATCACGTCATTTACCATATATATACCAATCAGTATTTTACAATTTCTTAGCTAAAAGAGTTTACAGTTAAGAGGTTATACTTATGCAAACGTTTTGGGAAAATGACTAAAGAAGATGGATATTACGCTTAGGGTAATCCAAGCATTAAAGTGATCGAGCAAACAAAAAATTCACCTCTCAAAATCTTTTTCTTTGATGTTGCTACCAACCAATTTGACTAAACTATCCACAAAATCATTTCATGATAATAAAAAAGTTGATAGGAGAAATACTCCATATCAACTTTTTATCCTTTGTTAAAATAAAGTATCAACCAGCTTAGTTTGTTCACACTTATGAATAATTTTCATAAATATTGGACAAATCTACATTAAACGATAATTAGCATTATTTAAACGAATAATCCCCTTTTGAACGATAAATTATGTGAAACATCCGATAATTAGAAAGTTTTGACCAAGGTATTTATATTATGTAAACTAAAATTATTTTGCGTGGAGGAGAGCTTGGATACGTCAACTACCCATAAAGATCGGTTTTAATTACTAACGATACATAAAGTTTCTCACGCGTGACGGTGTGATTCTCTTTTCTTTTGTTTTTAAGCATTTGTAGCAACTGTTACGACCTTTGATGGTTCGTAACCTGCCCCTTACTGATGAGAAAATAAGTACCATTTTATATCTCCAGGCCGTATATAGAACTGCTTTACAATAAGGAAAACTAAATGTTCCTCTGCGTTTAACTAACTAATGGAAACAACCTCGTAAGCTATAGTTACGAGGTTGTTAGGATTAAACTTTTCAGTTTGACTGGTAAGGAATTCCGTCTTTTAGAACAAAAGCAGTTTTACTTTCCACACCTGTAGCAGATATAGACTTTATACCATATGTGTATACTTTACTCTTATTTGCCTTCGTATCTACATAAATCGTATTACCTTGTGTGTTATAAACCACGTCCACTATATTTTTAGCGTCTTCATATGATCCTTCTTTTGTTCCATCAAATCGATATATTACATATTTCCTTGGTTGAGTACTATTTTCATCTGTAATAGTAAGCTTCATGCCGAAAGACTCTTTACTCAATTTAACATCAGTTGGACGTAAAGGTATTGCAGAGTCTTTCCAATAAATTGAAGGTGTTAAAGCTTTATAATTGTATAGTTGCTGATTTAGATAAGAAGCATGTCCAAGAGCGTTATTGTTAATACTTCTTAGAGAAAAATGCATTTGTCCTTGAGCATTATTATTTGCTCTGTTGGCGTTTACTTGGCTGATAATTTCCGTCTTATTATTCCACGCAGTATCAGAATCATTTCCAACTTTATGATTGGCCATGCCAATATATAGATTAACAGGATGGACTTTTGCGTACGTTTGAACTTCTCTTCCCCACCAATCTAATAAAACCGAGTAATTTGCTGCTTTATGATTTCTAGACCAATAGATTTGAGGCGCAACATAATCGATACTACCATCTTTAATCCACTGTCTTGTATCAGCATAAAGATCATCGTAGTTACTCATTCCATTCGTGTTACTACCAGTAGAATCTTGCTTTTTGTTTCGCCAAATTCCAAACGGAGATATTCCGTATTGAACATGTGGTTTAATTGCCTTAATGCTTGCATAAATCTTTTTTACTAATTGATTAACATTATTTCTGCGCCAGTCTTCAATATTATTGAATGAGCCACCATACTTTTTAAAAGTTTGTTGATCTTGAAAAGTCTCTCCTTTTATTTTATAAGGATAGAAGTAATCATCCATATGTACTGCGTCGATATCATAGTTGCTTACTAATTCTTCTATGGTTGATAATAAGTAATTTTGAACTTCCGGCAAACCAGGATCTAAATAGTATTGTTTACCGTATTTCACTACCCAATTAGAATTTTTACGGGCTACATTATCGGCAGCAAGATTAGACAAAGATTGCGATGGCATCGTGACCCTATATGGGTTTACCCAAGCATGAAGTTCTAATCCTCGCTTATGTGCTTCGTCCAGCATTATTTGCAATGGATCAAAACCCGGATTGGTCCCTTGTGTCTTGCCAGTTATATACGATGACCATGGAGCAAGCTTAGATGGGTACAGTGCATCATTTAATGGCTTAACTTGAAAAATAACTGTATTAAAGTTATTAGCTTTTAATTTGTCTAAGGTACTTTGAACCCATTGAGTATATTGGGTTTTACTCATACCTGCCTTCATATCAATATTAGAAACTGTTGCAATCCAGGCTGCACGCATTTCATTTTGAGGTAGTGAATTAGCTGTAGCCTTTTGATTTGTAAAACCAGGGATAAGTAAAAGTAAAACAAAAAAAGTTACTAAGCACTTTCCGAAAAAATTTTTAAACATAAATATTGAAATCTCTCCTTTTAATTCTCAGCTATTCAAACCTAGCTGTTACTATAACCTAAGTAAATACCATTTCAGCCTATTCTATAAAAGTAGGAACTGATTAATCCTTCTAAATTTTGTCGGCAGACCCCCTATTGGTAATTTTAATTGTTTGCGAAGCTCGGTGGAATATTTTATTCTGTTTCTTCGCTCACTATATAATACCACAAATACCCAATTATTCTTCCTTCACTGGTAATTTCCATTTCCAATCATTTGGTCAATTGTTAAGTTTGTGTGATAAAGTGGATCATAAAAAGATTGATTATTTCGGAAAGTGAATATTCAACTAACGCACCCCGTTAGTTGAATAGGAAAAGAAACGCTTAGTCCACAATCGCACCCTTTAACGGAATAACACATGAGCTTCTATTAGCTAGTTTTTTAAGTACGAGGCGCTACTGCTTGGTAGAGGGTGACTGGCAGCCATAAGAGTATGCAAGACATAGAAAACCACTCTTTTCTAGGATAGGCCTACTCATTGAACTGGCGTCAACAGTAAGGAAAGGATGCCCGTTTTCATATGCCTTTTTTGCACGAGTAGCTAAAAGTGCTGTATAATAACCTTTTCCTCGGAACAACGGTAGTGTTGAACCTCCCCATAAGCTGGCGAAAGAGGAATTTTCCTCTAAATACATCCAAGCTGCACTTACAAGCTGACCATCTTCATAAATTCCATAAAGGTATAGGGATTCAGGATTATTCTGTTTATCTCTCCAAAGTCTTTCTCCCAGCTCAGCATGCGGTACATTCCAGATGGCATCTTCTAGAACAATAATGTCTTGAATGCCTTGTTCATCTGTTATTTCCTTTAAGTTGAAGTTTTGGTCATAATTAAGCAAGGGATGCTGTTCATCTAACTTCATGACCATTAGTGCTTCAGGGTCATCTACTGTGAATCCTTCTTGTTCAAGAATATCTTTCAAACTAGTAGGCTTGTCATAGTTATACACCTTCCACTCAAAATCTTGCTCAAGGTTACTAAAATAGTTTAACTCGTTCTTAATAATTTCTCTTACATCACTTTCGTTTACATTAGATGAGATAATGAACCCTTTTTCACCAAACTGTGAAATGTGACGCACGACATGTTCTGTTTCCTCTCTTATGTAACCTTTTACTCGAGCCTCTTGTCGAAGTTCTTTGTGGAATAGTGAGATTAATGCATTTTTATCCATGGGCGACCCCCTATATTTTAAAAATTCTTTTCTAACGAATCTTAATCCTTTAATTAGATTAGTACCAATTATTTCAAAAGAAGACGTTAAACTCAACCTTTTTTCGTAAAAAAGACGTTTTTCCTTGTTCCATAATCGCGCCCTTTAATTGAATAACAACTTCTTTATCTTTTCTTAATGCTTCAACTGATGTAATTTACTAATTTTCAAAATAATATTAGAGCTATGAGACGTATCGAGATTCAGAAACGCGTACCGTTGCCCATCTCGATTACTCTCCCAGCGCATAATAAAAGTCTTTATCCTTTGTCAAGATAAGGGTAATTACATGCCATGCGTAAAGAGCAATACTTTGTTCAATTCGCATTTTACTACCTTAGGATACGGATATACATTCTCATCTGTTAGTACTACTATTTTTTATTACCAAATTAGCCGTTTCACTCGGATGGTTAAGAGGAAAATGATGTCCATATGGAACAAAATCAACCTTACCAAGATGCGAAGGAGCAGAATAGCCTCTGTCATAATCCCCCCAAATAATGTGAAGATTATACTTTGTTACTTCATTGAAATCACCTTGAACGTTTTTCAATAGTAAACTGTTAAGCTGAACTGTAGTATTTAAAATTCTAGGAGAAGTAAAACTGCTAGTAATTTTTTCAATGTAATGTTCAGGGATACTCTCCGTACTTTCAAATAAACCATTACTTAATAAATAACGCTCTATCAATTTAGTAGTTGCCAATTTCAATGTCCATTTGTTCATAAATTGAGGAACATTTATCGATTTAGCCTTTTTTATAGCAACAGGTGGCTGAAGTAAAGTAATTGTATACTTCTTATCTATGTGCTTTTGTACTAATGCTTCCAAAAGAATATACGCACCAAATGAATGGCCAATTAGATGGGCACCATTAGTAGCTTTCTCCAATAACTTTTTCAATACATTCAAATAGATATTTAAAAGATTTTTCTCTCGTTTAAAAGGAGAACGTCCCAAACCCGGAAGGTCCATAATCCATACAGGTCGACCCGTTTTTTCATGAAGCTCTTTCCCTAAAGGAAATAAATCCTCTCCATCACTTAATAAACCATGTAATAAAATAAACGGTTTACCCTCTCCTTGTGATTGGTAAATGGTAGTATTGTAACATAATGTTCGTTTAAATAAATGACTGTGCTGGCCATTTTGATACATCATGCGATAATCCAGATCAGCTATTACGGCTGGGGAAAATTTCATTACATTTGTCTCCTTAAACCAATCTTCTCCCATAATCTTTTTCACTGAACCATTTGAAAATGTTCGATTTGTAATAAAGTTTAGCCCATCAGCAGGAATTTTGGTAATTTTGCTTACGCCACTATTCATAAGTGCTTTCATAAATGGCAATGGGGCAGAAATTTTAGGTGCAGTCATATTCATACTTTCTGACACAACATCTAATAATTGTGAAATATTTTGATCGTGTTGTTTATCTTCAACAAGTGTATATGTTTGTATAGCTGGTTGTTCCAATCTGAAAACCTGCACAATAAACTTTGCTAGTTCATCGTTTGCAATAAGTGGTAATCTATATTTCTTACCTCCAGGAATCACTGGCATGAGCCCTTTTCGCATACTCATCACAAGCAAGCCTAAGCCTCCTGTTTGCTCCGTACTCCCTGTTTTACTACTACCAACTACAGTTGGTGGATTAATTACTGAAAGCGGATAACCTATTGTTGATGCCTGCTGACGGATATAAAGATCTGCTAAAAACTTTGTTCTCTCATATGGATTTTTTATTTTCAAAAAATTGTTTCCTTCTTTAAACACATCTATCGCAATTTTGCTATTTTTATCATCAAAGGGACTCATATAGCCTACAACATGAATAAATTGTTGCAATCCCTTCAATTGGTGGATGTTTTTAGCGAATTCACTAATATGTTTGGCACCATTCAAAAATACGGAAGCAGCCTCTTTGCTTGTCGCTTGAATATCCATGGGGCCTCCTGCGTGAATAATTACATCCGTTTTCAATACCCACTCCCTATCTTCAGCACTTAGACCTAAGTCTATTTTCGTCAAATCACCTTCAATAAAGTGCATAACTGCCTCATTTAAGATGCCTCTTTCTTGATACATGCGTGTTGCTTTGCTTTTCGATCTCACTAATAGAAGAATTGTAACCTGCTCTTTGGCTAATTCCTTCACTAATTCCTTTCCAATAAAACCTGTTCCGCCAGTTAAAAATACTGTTCTCATATAAATCCTCCTTTTAGTACTATTTAGTACTAATTTGGTGTAAAAAAAATGCTTCTTTTATCGAAGCAAGTTAAACAAATGATCTGCTGTTTTCATGATTACAGTTGCATCCTTTAGTGTTTCTGAAATAAATAGCGCTCCTTCAAGATTTGTAATAAAAAGAGATGCAACCTCGTCAATATTAATTGTCTTTTTAAATTCACCATTCTCTACCCCTTGTTTAAGTAATAGAGAAACTTTCGTTTGTAATCCTACGAAAAAAAGACCTATTTTTTCTTTTACTTTTGAGGCATTTGTAGGGCTTTGAATATAAAGCGTAATAAATGGACAGCCCCCCTTATATTCTCTCGTCTGTACTCCTTGTGATAATTGCTTTAAAAAAAGTTGGATACGATCTTCAACTAATAATTGGTTTTGAGATAGTAAGCCATCAATTGCAGCTTGATACATTGCAATCCAATAATCGACGACCCCATCCAACAATTCTTCCTTATTAGAAAAGTGATAATACACATTAGACTTTGAAACTTTGCTTACACGAACTAATTCATCCATGCTTGTATAAGCAAACCCTTTTTCTAAAAATAATGTTGCAGCTACTTCAATCACACGTTTTTGATTCATTAATTTTCCTTTTGTCATAATTAGTACTATATAGTACTAAAACAGATGTTGCAAGTATTTTTGTTAGTTTAATAAAAAATTGATAAAAAAAGCTATACTTTAATTGTTTTTACTTTGCATAGTGGTTTTTTGTATAGAATTACAAAGAAATTGGGTGGATACACTAAGCGAACTTGGGCTTCACGATGAATGGACTCAATCGCCGGTAGCACTGTTTGCTGGACAACATCTAAAGCATCCTCCTCATCCCTCTTTTATCCATTATCCTACCTCCAATTTTATTTCTGTCTTCTACTTTTAACCTAACCACTTCCGATCGTTAAGCTTTATAATATCTATTTTGCTTTAAAATCATGTATAAACGATAAAAATGAACAATTCGAAACCCCCCTTGAGCATCAAGGGGGGTTTTGATTTCGGAACTTCCCAAAAAAATGGACCTTAAGAGAATTCATTGTTGTTTTAGCGTGTTCAACACGACCTCGTTAGGTTCAACTAGGTAATCTTTAATCAGTATCTTTATTGGTTTTATAATTCAAATTAATTGTGGTAGCCTTTAGCTGTTCAATAAACATACGTGTAGCAGCACCCATATATTTATCTTTCCTATAGACGATTCCTACTTCTCGGGAAAGATTAGAATTTACAATTGGAATGACTCTTATTTTATTATTGCTAAGGCACTCTAAATAAGGTTTAGGCAATATAGTCACTCCTACTCCTTTTTCAACCATGTCAATTAACGATTCCATCGTTGTTATTTCAAAAGCGGGCTGAGGGAGAAATCCCAAGTCATTGCAAGATTTATTGATAAGTTGTCTTATAAAGTAGTTTTCAGGAAATAAAACGGACGATGTTGTCCGCAAAACATCCAAATGGACCATTTCCTGTTCTTCTAATGGATGCCCATTGGGTACCGCAAGAGCCAGTTCCTCCTTGTACAAAGAAATCGATTCTAATTCTCTATCTTTCATAGGTAAAAAAACAATCCCTATATCCAATTTATTTTCTAACAAGCTTATCCTAATGTCTTCCGTGCGTAGTCCAAACACAGAAATTTTAATAGCAGGGTATAAACGATGAAAATTAAGTAATGTCGGTGGAATTAGGTAATTTTCAACTGTTAACAATGTTCCGATAGAAATATTTCCTCTTTGGAGTCCGTTTAATTCCTTTATAGCAGTTTGTGCTTGTTCTATTTCATGGAAAATATTCTGAGTATACTTCAGAAGTAGTCTTCCTGATTCTGTAAGTGCCGTCTTTTTACCAATTCGATCAAATAAAGGTGCTCCAATCTCATGCTCCAATAGGCGAATTTGTTGGCTTAAAGATGGTTGGGAAATTCCAATCTTTTCTGCAGCTCTTGTAAAGTGAAGTTCCTGGCATACTGAACGAAAATATTCAAGTTGTCTTAATTCCATTCTAGGGTCCCCCTCATAAATCAATTTATGGCAATATGTATTGTATCATAGTTTTAACCTATTATTACTATATAAATAATTGAATTGAACTATGGTTTGAGGTGCCCTAAACTGTAATTACAAGCCCAGTTTATAACAGTATTTAATAAAGTGGGTTTCCCTTTCCAACGCTGTATTGCTTTAAATTCACTTAGTCCTGAAAGGAGGTGCCTTTAAGATTTGATAGGGCGATGGAAGCACAGGAAGGTTAAAAAATTCTCAAAAAACCTAGGAGGTTATTAAAATGAGCGATCAAAGAACGGATATTATTAGTTACAAAGATTTTTTACAAAAAAGTACCAAGTCGACTGTTCGTCCTTGTATTTGGAAAGGAACAGATATAAAGGCACAATTAGATGATTCATTGTCTAGCGATTTTATGGGTGATGGCAGAGGCGCAGTTTCGCTGATAAATAAAGATACTGGTGATAAATACGGTGTGACCCCTACTATAAACGCAGTGGTCCAAGTATTGGCGCCAGGTGAACATAATAACCCACACAAACACAGTAATTTGGCTATCTTTATTGTATTTGAAGGAGAAGGCTATAGTATCATTAATGGCGAGAAAATTGAGTGGGAAAAAGGCGATGTATTTGTATCTCCTGCTTGGCTTTCACACGAACATTGCAATACGTCTGATCATGATAATGCTGTTCTTTATACTATCCAGGATGTACCTACTGTCTCCGGTATGGGGACATGGTTTTTGGAAGAACCTGTTGGGTCAGGAGCAAAACATGTTGTTAAAGAAAATATCACTAATAAGAATGATATTTTACCAGAAAAGTAAAATAACAAGCTCCTGCCAGCAATGAATTTACTCATACCTCTGACAATAAGTTTGTACAGATTCGTGAACACACGTGGAGAGATAGTTCATCCTCTTATCCGTACAAAGTGGTGGTATTACGTTGGTTCTATATTAATATTATTGGGTAAATAATTGGAGGATATAATTGATGAAAAATCTAAATGTTGCTATTCCAACCCCCTTTCATGATGATGAAAGCTTATATTTAGAAGGTTTCAACCCCATTGTTGAACATTTAAAGAATAACGGAATTGAGTCACTACTTGTATCTGGTTCTACCGGTGAGCAAAATTCAATGAGCATTGATGAACGATTGCAAATCATTGATTACTTTAATAAGCAAAACTTTCAAAATATTGAACTAATGTTTGGTGTTTCAGGTGCGAGAACGAGAGATGCGATAAAACTAATTCAAGCACTTGAGAAATCTGTTTTTGATGCCATTCTTGTCCAGTTTCCACTTTATATTCAACCATCACAAAAACAAGCCATTGCTTATGTTAATGAATTGCTAACACATACTACTAAAAAAGTTGTGCTATATAATAATCCTGCCCGAACTGGATTTAACCTAAGTGTTGAATCCCTGAATGAACTTGTTTCTCAACAACACCCGAACCTTATCGGCCTTAAAGAAGAGTACAATGTGAAGCGTCATAAAAATACACAGTTACCCGATGATTTCATTATGTTTGCTGGAGGAGATGTTGACCTCATAGAAAAAATACTCGGTGGCTGCAATGGACTTTCCAGTATGGTAGGCAATGTTTACCCTAAAGAAATTAAGCAAATTTTAAATGACCTACTAATGAAAAAACCAGTTGATGTTCATAAAATAAATCAACTAATTGACGAAGTGACACATTATCAAGCCGTTATCAACATAAAAAAACATTACAATTCCCTTGGTATAAAGGTAGGTCCTTGTCGATCGCCCATTAATTAGTAACTAGTTTTCAGCTACTATACACAGTTGATTCAAACAAACGACTTTTTTGAAATAGCCGCATTTTTCAACATGAGAATGCGGCTTTATGCTGTACAAAACAGAAATGGATTGCGAATGCTTAGTAGTCAATACACCCCCTGAAGCTGGTCAGGGGGTTTCAATACGAAAATCTAATTTTGTCTCGCCCTGTAATCGTTTGTTTAACGTAAAAAAAGCCCGGAGCAAATAAAGGTGTTTCGCTTTGATAATCCAAGGCTTCTATATCTGCATTTAACGCAAGAAGCAATTCATATATTCCCTCGTGGGTATTATATTTGATTTGCCGAGAATGAGGATTTAAATTCGTGCACTAGCACATACAATGTTCTCTTTGCCCTTATAAACGGACGATAAATGAAAAAAGACTAGGGTCTACTGATGTAGAATCTAGTCTTTTTTCACTTCAACTAATATTTCCATCAACTTACGCCCTCATTACTTAAAGAAAGAATTGTTAATACTCTTTAGGTTTTTTCCCAGTTGGGCTTATTTAACTTTTATCATACGTATCATTATGCTTTCACTTTAGATTCAACGAACTGATTCAAAAATGACAGGATTTTTTGATAAACAGCAATTTCATTTTCTTTTTTAGAAAAGCCATGTCCTTCGTCTTCAAGAAGCATATACTCGACCTCACGACCTTTATCTTTTAAAGCCTGCACGATTTGATCAGATTCCTCTTTTACAACACGCGGGTCATTGGCTCCTTGGATAACTAGCATTGGTTTCACCATGTTTTCTAAATAAGTAATTGGTGAGTATTCAATGAGTTTTTGCTTGTCTTTTTCCGGGTTTCCCACCCACTGATCCATAATGGGCTTCCAGTCTTCAGGAACTGAGTTGATAAATGAGAACAAATCAGATGGCCCAAATATATCCACGACGGCTTTGAAATAATCAGCGTGTCTACCGTGGAGCAATAAGGCCATGTATCCTCCGTAACTTCCGCCCATCAATAAAATATTGCCTTTTTTCGCGTAATCATTTTCTATGAGCCAGTCGAGACCAGCTACATTATCAAGTCTTGGACCGTGTCCCCAATCTCCCTCTACCATTTTTGTGAAAGCTAATCCATAGCCTGTTGATCCACGGAAATTTGGCGCAAAAATGCTATACCCATTATTTAAAAAGAATTGGAAGGAAGCTCTAAAAAATTTTCGTTCTGCGGCTTGCGGACCACCATGCGGCCAAAAAATGATTTCACCATTATCATTTTCTTTGTTAGCTTTGAAAAATAAGGACTCTATTTCAAGTCCATCAAAGGAAGAATACGTAATCACATCTGGCTCCACTAATTCACTTTGATCTACGCCTGGAACTGTGTATTCCGTTAAAGAAGTCCATCCATTTTCCTTAAAATAATAGATATTATGTGGCTTCGTCGCACTTCTTCCTAATAAATACAAATTACCGGATTTTGTGACGATAAGTTTTTCAATAATACTGCATGGTGAATCGAGTTCTTCCCAATTATTCGATAACAAATCATGCTTATACAAATGATCTTCTACACCTTTTTCACTGATGACATACAGACACTGCTTTTCTTTGTTATATTTCAACGTAGTAAAGCTTTCATTCTCTAAATCTTTCAATTTTACAAACTCATTTGTCTCTAAATTATAGGAAGCCAAATACGTAAAATCAGCATTGTAATTTGTTAATAAATAGATGAGGTTATCGGATACAAACACTGCGTCACCGACCGTATGTTGCTGATCTGTTGGCGGAGTCAGGAGAATATGCTCCTCTCCTCGTTTAGCGTATAGTAGTGTATTGGTATTAGCAAAATGTTTATAGTAAAGGGCTACCTCTTCATTCGGGCTAAAATCGAGTAAAAAAGTGGGCGCATCTTTTCCCACAAGAACTGTTTTTTCCTCACCTGTCACCAAGTCATAGACATATGCATTTAAATATGTTGGATTTTCTTTCGAAGATGTATAATAAAGCTTGTTCCCATCTTCAGATAAAATGGGCACAGAATTGCGAGTTCCTTCTTCATAAATAATTTTTTTCATTGTTCCACCTTGAAGTGGAATTCCATAAAATTGCGTATTTTCGTCCCCATTCCTGTCAAAACCAGCAATGATAAACCGTCCTTGTTTGTCATAGATAAGCCCTTGGCAGCTTTGGTCAATGAAAGTAAGCTGTGTCGGGAACGTATTTGGTAAATTCATCGCCCATAAATTATACTTGCCACTTAAATTTGTACTGAAAACTAGCTGTTTTTCATCTGGACTCACCGCAAAATCACCAATCGAAAATGTTCGTAAAAACTGTTCTACATCTGGTTTAGAAAAAGATATCAAATTCAACACTCCTTACTTATTTTAAATTGAGTGAAAAGTCTATCTATTTATAAAATATCATTATTACACTTCAATGTATAATATATATGATAAGAAAATGTACTATATGCTATGATTTTACCTTCTGTTTATCATAAAAAAATAAAGAAACTTCCTGATTGATAAATTTCATAGGATTATCTTTAAAGATAACTGCTTCTCCTCAAAAAGCTTCATATTCCCTGAGTAGTAAAGCTTATCTCCATTCTCTTCCCTACAATATTTTAGAAATCTGTCCCTAGTTTTTCTCAATATTGCGATCTACTACATAACTTGTAATAGCTTTAACACTCGGAAGAGTGGGATATCTATCGGTTTCTTCTTGCGATTATAACTTATATACATAAACAAAAATAATGGAGGTAACTCCATTATTCGATAAGGAATATCTATCCTTTTTATTTAACTATTTGGAAAATGAGGAAAATATGTTAAACTAAACATCAAGTGAATAGCAATTGCAGAATAAAGGTGCTCTTTTAAGAGCTTAATAGGGAATTCGGTGCAAAGCCGAAGCTGTTTCCGCAACTGTAAGTGTAGATGACTACAGAAAATACCACTGTCAAACGGGGAAAAATGCCCCCAGTAGATGGGAAGGTTCTGAATAGGATACACGAGCCAGGAGACCTGCCTTTATTCCATCGTATTAACTCTCTTCGGAAGCTAGGAGAACTTACGGCAAATAGATGGACAGGCATATTATTTTATTATGCTCCTTTTCTGTTTACCTTGGATGCTTCCCTTTTTTAAGAGAAGCATCTTTTTTATTGGAGTTAATCGCAAAAACTTTCACTACAATAAAATTAGGAGGTTTTCAAAATGGTTACTTTTAAAAAATGGTGGCATATAGCTTTCGCTTTTCTTTTAGCTGTTTCGCTATTATCACCGACAGCAAGTGCAACAACAGTATTACAACCTACAAATCAAGAGGCACAAACTGCAACATTCGATGTCCAATTATCTGTTGACGGTTTGCATGGTCCCATCCTACCAGCAACAACGGAAATTGCCTCAACTGGCACTACGGCATTATCACTAATGGAAAATACATTAACAGCAAACGGTATTCCATATATAGTTACTATTCATCCTATCTATGGTCCTTATCTTGAATCCGTTGATGGGCGAGCTAGTGGCAGCTTAAATGGTTGGGATGGTTGGGTATACACTGTAAATGGTATTAGCCCAACTGTTGGTTTAGATGCTTATAAATTAGAGCCTGATGATAAAGTTCATATTTATTATACGACATGGGCTAAGCTGGGCACTGCTAGCACAGTGGATGTAGGACAAATAAATCCAAAGGTTACTGTGGATTTAACGGGTGACCTATTTCTAACAAATGCCTCTAATATTGCTAATTGGACAATTAACACAGGTACTACAGCGCTAACAGCTCAATCAATTACTGTCAACACAGATCAACAAGCAGTTATCACATTTTTTGGACAAGCTGAAGAAGGTAATATCTCGATTACAGCCTCTGCAAATGCACTACTTGGTGGTTCAACAAGTGAACCATTAACAATTGACGTAACACCCAATAACTAAGTAATTAAGTACTGAAAAAGTGAATCCATTTTAAAGAAATGCACTTTTTCAGTACTATTTTTTAGATATTACTAGCAACATCTCTAAAGGAAGTGAGTTTTCAAATGGATATTTTTAAAAAGCAAATACATTTAGTCATTATCTTTATTTTAATATTTTCGCTATTATCCCCTGCTGCCACTGGCAAAGCACAGCATCTTGAAGGAGAAACATACGAACAAAATACTTCAGACATAAATAACACAGAAATAGACAATCCAAATGAACAATTAACTATGACGCCATTAATAGAGAATGCGCCGAATACAATTAGTGATATTCAATTAAATACGACAGAACCTTTATTTTTAACAATTGGAGAAACATCGCAACTTGCTGTAGCTAGCTCAACAACAGAAGATAGTACCCTAATTGAATGGTCATCGAGTGCTCCTACAATTACAACAGTTGACAATCAAGGATTAGTTACAGCGATTTCAATTGGGGATGCTCAGATTAACGCAAAAGTTGGTGAAGTATCTAAGGCAATTTATGTATATGTTATTACACCTGAAGAACAAAACTTTATAAATTTGGTGAATAGCCTCCCAGAAATTATAGTTGCTGATGAGGTAACAGCTATACAATTAACAGCAGCTCGCAAAACATATAGTGCATTAACACTAGATCAAAAGAAAAAAGCATTAATAAGTAATTACAATAACAAACTTGGTGAAAAAGAAGGCCAACTGGTAGAAGCCTTCATTAATTCTATTCCTTCATTTGATACATTCGATGAAACAATTGCTCAACAATTAATAAATGCTCGTACGAAATGGAACGCTTTACTACTAAATGAAAAAAAGAAACTAGTGCAAATAGAGGCTATCTTAATAGAAAAGGAACTGAAATACGTCGGACTTTTAATTTCTACTATTTCGTCATTAGAAATAAGCAATGAAGAGTTAGGTTCACTATTCAATACTACTCGTAAAATATACAAAGGAATACCAGCACAGCAAAAAGTAAATGTAACAAATTACCAATATCTTGTAGATAAAGAAATCGAATATGTTATATATTTAATTGACTCTCTTCCTGAAACAATTCAGATTGCTGATGAGGCAACAAAAAAACAATTAGAAGAAGCTCGGACAACATACAATGCCTTAGATAAAAATCAAAAAACTAAAATAAATAATTATCAAGAGCTTGTAGATAAAGAAAACATTTTCACAACAGCCCCTCGGATTCAAGAAGTGATATTTAAAATAAACGTGCTCCCCCCTATAGCCTCGGTTACATGGGCGGATCATTTGAAAGTTAATGCAGCACAACAAGCCTATGATAATTTGTCAGCTCAAGAAAAACAATCTGTATCAAATTATAATAAGCTAGAGACTTTACAAAAGCGATTAGTAGAATTGAGACCAACAACGATTAAAGCCTATAACTCTGTTGGTCAATATTTAGTATCAAGCTCACCGCAGCCTGTCTATCAATCAGAGTGGACTATTTTAACACTTGCACGTGGTGGTTATGTCAATTTATCAAATAGTTATTATAGTAAATATTATAAAAATATAGAGAATCATGTAAAATCAAACAGTGGCGTAATCGCCTCTCAAGCAACAGATTACTCTCGGGTAATAATAGCTCTTACAGCTATCGGGAAAGATCCTACAAATGTCGCTGGCTATAATTTAGTTGAAAAATTAAAAGATTTTAATTTTGTAACACGTCAAGGCATCAACTCTGCCGTCTTCACTTTAATTGCACTCGATACATGGGACTTTGAATTACCTAAAACAGCTACAACAACACGTGAAAAATTAATTAAATATATTTTACAAAGACAATTAAACGATGGTGGCTTTGCCTATGCTGGTACTGAAGCTGACCCTGATATCACCGCAATGGTCATTCAATCACTCGCTCCATACTATCAAAGTAATGCAGAAGTAAAAACAGCCGTTAATCGTGCAATTGATACATTAGCAGCTATTCAATTACCTAATGGCGGATATAAGTCAGATAACTTTGAAAATGCTGAAAGTCCAGCACAGGTTGTGACTGCTCTAGCAAGCTTAGGGATAAATGCTAACAACGATAATCGTTTTAATAAAGTCATTTCTAATATCATGACATATAGCTCAGAAGATGGTGGCTTTAAACATGTATTAATCGAAAACAAAGCAAATGGCATGGCAACGGTTCAGGTTGGCTATACATTAGCAGCATACAACCGTTTATTAAATAATCAAACTGCTCTTTACGATATGTCAGATACAAAGTCAGATAATACTGGAAATAATCCAGGAGATATTGACAATGGAAGCGATGGAGAAGAACCTTCCAACCCTGATGATAAAGGAAATCAACCTTCTAACCCTGATGGACAACCTTCTGATAATGAAGAAATTGGTTATACGACATTCTCAATTCGAATTTCGTCTTCTGAAGTGCCATTAAAATCAACATCAACTAAATTATTTGCTGGTGAAACTGCTTTTGACGTTTTAAAACGAGTAACATCGGAAAACAGTGTTGCCTTAAGCTATCGTCAAACAGAATATGGAACATATATTGACGGAATTGCGGGTGTTTATGAATTTGACCGAGGTCCTTTAAGTGGTTGGATGTATCGTGTAAATGGTCAATACCCTTCTTATTCTGCGGCACTTTACACACTATCCCCTGGTGATTCAGTTGAATGGCTTTATACGACCGATTTAGGTAAAGATGTCGGTGGATATGTAGAAGATGGAAGCGAAAAAAGTGGCCCTCTAGCTGAAGAAAACAAAGAAAAATGCAAGGGTGAAAATACAGAAAATTGCAAAGAGACAGAAAAGAATTGTGCAGGCGCAGATACACAATGCGCTGAAGAAATGAATAAAGGGAATAAAGGAAATGAAGAAAACAAAGGAAACAGAGGAAATGTAGATAATCCAGTTGCTGAAATTACTATTGAAGATGGTAGTAACAAAGCAATTATTACATCCAAACATATTAAAGAATATCTTGAAAAGAATGTACAAAAGTTTGTTATTCAAAGCAAAAATAATTTCAAAATAGAAATTCCAACTTCTATATTTACTAGAATTAAGCTTACAGAAAGTGAGCAAATAATTGCCTCGGTAACGAAAGAAGCTAAAAATAAACAATTCACTGTCAAATTCGGTATTGAGGCTACTAATGGTAAAACAAAGTCAATTACTATAGATAAAGAATATTTAAAAGTTACGCTACTTGCCAACGAGTTAAAACCGAATATGGTCGTTTTACAGCTTGATGGTAGTGAATACAAGCCTGTTCCACATAGAATTGTGAACGGTGAAATTGTTCTCTTCACAAAATCTAGTGGTACATTCGTTGTAACAGAAAGTACAGTAACATTTAACGATATTGCCCATTTAGCTAATAAAGAAGAAATTGAATTTTTAGCGAGCCGTCTTGTAATCAAAGGAACTACACCAGAGACGTTTGAGCCATATAAACCAATTACTCGTGCGCAATTTTCAGTATTAATCAGCCGTGCACTTGGTTTACAGGCAAAAGGTGAAAATCCATTTAACGATACAGAAGGCAAATGGTATGCAACAGATATTCAAGCTCTGTTCGAGGCAGGTATTACAAAAGGCACAACTTCTTCAACATTTAATCCTGAAGCTCCGATTACACGTCAACAAGCAGCGGCATTTATGGCACGCATTTTAGAATATTTAAATGCTGATGTGAAAGCCACAGGAGAGGTTAATTTCACAGACGCTAGCAATATTAGCGCTGAATACTTGCCTTATATCGAGCTATTAAATAGCCTGGATATTATGACAGGTAAGCCGGATGGTTCATTTGATCCACGTGCTTCTTTAACACGTGGACAAACAGCAAAAATTTTAAAACGTACGTTAAATATCGCAGGCATCATGTAATTTTCCTTACTAACCCAAGTGATCACAGCATTTGGGTTAGTATCTTTTATAGAATGGAGGTTGTTTTTCAAATGAAACAAAAATTATCGATGTTTATAATGGTACTTGCTTTGTTGTTAATTGTGGTTCCAGTCTCTGCACAGCAAGTATCAACAGTAGATGCTTATGATACAACAGGTCAGTTTTTAGTAAATAAAGCAACAAACCCTTCTTTTGGTGATGAGTGGATTATTATGGCACTTACACGTGGTGAATATAATGTTCCGAAAGGCTATTATGATAAATATTATGAAAATGTCACGAAGCATGTACAATCCGTAAAGGGTAATTTACACAATCGTAAGTATACTGATTATTCTCGTTTAATTATTGCACTCACTGCTATCGGTAAAGACCCTACAAATGTAGGCGGCTTTAATTTAGTAGAAAAATTAAGTGACTTTGACAAAGTAGTATGGCAAGGCACAAATGGTGCTTTTTTTGCCTTAATCGCTTTAGACACATGGGGCTTCGAGCTTCCTAAAAAAGCAACAACTACACGCGAAAAACTTATTCAACATATACTATCAAAGCAATTGCCTGATGGTGGATGGAATTTATCAGGAGTGAAAGCTGATCCAGATATGACAGCAATGGCTATTCAAGCTCTTTCAACTTATAGGGATAGAGAGGATGTTAAGGCATCTATTAATAAAGCACTTGATACATTAAATAACTTACAAGGAGCTAATGGTAGTTACCAAAGCTGGGGAACAACAAACTTAGAAAGTGTAGCACAAGTTATTACAGCACTTGCTAGTTTAAATATTGATGCCAACAAAGATCAGCGCTTTCATAAGTTATTTACGAGCTTTTTCACCTTCTATAATGTAAAAGATGGCGGCTTCAAGCATGTATTAACAGAATCCGTATCGAATGGTATGGCAACAGAGCAGGCGTCTTATACATTAGCAGCATATAAACGACTGATTGAGAGCAAAACAAAGTTATATGATACGTCTGATAAAATAACAAATAAACCATCAACACAGGTTCAGTCAAATCATCCTAAAGCTCCCCCTACTAAAGTGAGCTTTAAGGATATTGAATTTCATTGGGCAAAGTCTGATATCGAAGCTGCAGTAGCTAAAGGATTATTAAAAGGCTATGACGATAATACATTTAGGCCAAATAACAATTTATCTCGTATTCAGGCTGTATCAATTTTAGTTCGCGCTCTTAATTTAACAAGTTCCAAAAATGCACCTTTTACAGACATTAGCTCCTATAATGATGAAACAAAACAGGAGATTGCTGCTGCTTACGAGGCAAATTTATTAGTAAAGTCGGAGAAGTTTGCACCTTCCTCCCCTATTTTACGTAAGGAATTAGCGGTTATGCTAGCAAATGCCTATACATATAAAACAGGCAGACCTTATATACCAACAAACATTGCACCATTAAATGATATTGCGGAGCTATCAAAGGAATCTCAGCAGGCAATTACTTTCTTGTATGATTTTGACATAGCACAGGGCGCAAATGGCTCGTTTAATCCTACTAATTTTATTACTCGTGCACATGCAGCTAAAATGTATATTAATTTCTTAAAGGTTGTTGAAGAATAATATGAATAAAATTTTACACTGCTTACTCGTATCGTTGTTAGCTCTATTTTTAACTGCGTGCAATATTCAAACAGTTGAGCAATTCGAGCAAATGGAAGATCAGGACCGAAGCGCTGACTCCCTCCCTCCCTCTGAACAACTTGAAGCGGAAGAACAAACTCCCTCAGTAGAAAATGACACTGCTGAGGAAAAGCAGGAAGTGAAGGAGTCTGAGATAGATGACAAGGCCCCACTGGAGGAAATAGATAAAAATTCCCAGCAAAAAGCACAGCAAGAAACGATAGATGGAAAACAACAACCAAAACATGAAGCGGACAAAAAGCAAGAAGACACCAAATTACCAAGTACAATAACTGATTTGTCTACTACTAAACAAGCTGATAATAAACAACAAACAAAAACACTTACTTCATCTACAGAAAAGCAAAAAAATGCAGAACCTAAAAAACGCACTGTAAAAATTTCAATCCGTGTTGATACATTACTAAAGCATTGGGAAAAGTTAGACTCTTCCCTACAAAGTGAGAGATATGTGCCCAAGAACGGCATCATTTTAAAGACAACAACATACGAGCTACTATCAGAGAAGGATACTGTTTGGGATGTATTACAGCGCGCAACGAAGGAGCATAAAATTCAAATGGAATATCAAGGAGCAAACGAAAATATTTATAACAGTGTTTATATAGAAGGTATTAATCATTTATATGAATTTAGTGCTGGTGAATTAACTGGCTGGATGTACAAAGTAAATGGTGTTTATCCAAATTATGGTTGCAATCAATACGTATTAAAAGATGGCGATGTCATTGAATGGAACTACACGGTCGATTTAGGTCGCGACCTAGGACATCATTGGGATGGTAACTAATGAAGACATTTGAAACATTTCACCCTATCGTACTTTTTTCTTTTTTTGTAGCTACTATCGGCTTATCCATGATTTTTATGCATCCAATCTATTTAACTATTACAATTTTCTCAGCAATCAGCTTAAATATAGCTTTACGCAGACAACTTTTCTTTAAGGACTGGAAGTTATATGTACCTTTGTTTTTCTTAATGGCGATTATTAATCCAATGATTAGCCATAATGGTCAACTCGTATTACTTTATGTAAATGGTAACGCCATTACTGTAGAGGCCATTTTGTATGGTATCGCAATCGCCACAATGATTGTAGCGATTATGCTATGGTTCAGCTGCTACAATGTCATGATGACATCTGATAAGTTTATTTATCTGTTTGGAAAAGTATCGCCATCTTTATCATTAACATTGTCGATTTCATTGCGATTAGTTCCGCGCTTTAGACATCAGTTAACGCAAATTGTACAAGCGCAAAAAGTAATTGGCATGGATTTTACAACTGGCTCACTATGGCACCGTATTAAATGTACCGTGCAAATTTTATCAATTTTGATTACATGGGCATTGGATAACGCCATTGATACGGCTGATTCTATGAAAGCTCGTGGTTACGGTGTCAAAAAGCGGACTGCCTTTTCTATTTTTATTTTCGAGCGTCGTGACGGCTTTGTTTTGGCAATGATTATATTGCTTTTTTTTAGCAATTTAGTTGCAAGCTTTATTGGTACAACCACATATTATTTTTATCCAACTTTCGGAGCAGTTAAATGGGATATAGCAAGCATTCTGTTTTATATTAGCTATGTCATTCTACTCTCTATTCCATTAGTATTTGAAATCTGGGGGGCATTAAAATGGCGATCGTTAAAATCGACAATGTAAGCTTTACTTATCCTAATGAAGCAATTCCTATTTTAAAAAATATTAATCTAACTATTCAGCAAGGCGAGTTTATCGTGTTAATAGGCCAATCTGGTTGTGGGAAAAGTACATTGCTTCGCCATTTCAAACGAGAATTGCGCCCACATGGCACGGTGACGGGTAATATTTTCTACAAAGATTGTGACTTGGAGAAGCTAAATGCTGAAGTAGCTGCTACTGACATTGGCTATGTATTTCAAAATCCTGATAATCAAATTGTTACAGATAAAGTATGGCATGAACTTGCTTTTGGACTAGAAAGCCTAGGTCTAGATTCACCAACAATTCGCCGCAGGGTAGCCGAAATGGCCAATTTCTTCGGTATTGAAAAATGGTTTCATCAAAAAACAATCGAGCTTTCTGGCGGACAAAAACAATTATTAAATTTAGCCTCCATTATGGTGATGCAGCCCAAATTGCTACTGTTAGATGAGCCAACATCACAATTAGATCCAATAGCTGCATTGGAGTTTATACAGACATTGCATCGTTTAAATAAAGAATTAGGTATTACGATAATTTTAATTGAGCATCGTCTCGAAGAAGTGTTGCCTCTTGCTGATCGCGTACTTATTATGGATGAAGGCAGTATTTTATTTGATGGCCCACCTAAGGAAATTTTAAACTCTTTACCAGCAAATCACGCGATGATTACAGCACTGCCGGCAGCTACAAAGATTTTCCACCTACTAAACGGTATAGGTCCTATTCCTCTTACTATTCGTGAGGGACAACGCTGGCTTAGTAACCAACAATATAACTGTTCTCCCTTACACACACCTCATACAATAACTCAAAATAAATCAGATGTTGTATTAGAGGCAAAGGATGTTGCTTTTCGGTATGAAAAGAAAGGCAGGGATATTGTCCATCATTTTAATTTGCAAGTGAAGGGACAGGAATTTTTAACGATAATAGGTGGAAACGGCACTGGAAAATCAACCGTTCTTGCTATTTTATCTGGGCTACAAAAGCCTTATCATGGAAAAATATTTTTGTTCAGTAAAGCCCTGAAAAGCTACAGTAGTAAACAATTGTACCAAGAATTTTTAACTGTATTACCACAGAATCCGAA
Organism: Lysinibacillus sp. C5.1; assembly: GCF_016350185.1. Taxonomy (NCBI): domain Bacteria; kingdom Bacillati; phylum Bacillota; class Bacilli; order Caryophanales; family Bacillaceae; genus Lysinibacillus; species Lysinibacillus sp. C5.1. The sequence continues at coordinate 2,438,206 of NZ_CP066226.1, read as the reverse complement.
ATCATTATTTGTACAAAAAACAGTACTTCTAGAGTTAAATGACATGGCTCAATTACATAAAGTAACAGAAGCAAAAATTCAAGAAACTGTTCAATTATTCAATTTAACTCATTTATTAAATCGACATCCTTATGATTTAAGTGGTGGTGAGCAGCAAAAATTAGCGCTTGCAAAAATTTTATTAATAGAACCTAAAATACTGCTACTAGATGAGCCGACAAAAGGTCTTGATGCACATTCAAAGGAAGAGCTCGCAGAAATATTAAAAGATTTACAAACTAAAGGGACAACAATCATTATGGTGACACACGATATAGAATTTTCTGCACAATACAGCGATAGATGCGCTCTGTTTTTCGATGGTAGTATCGTATCAGAGGACGAACCACGAGCATTTTATAGTGGAAATAATTTTTATACAACTGCTGCGCATCGAATATCAAGAGATATATTGAGCAATGCGATTACATGTGAGGATGTCGTTACTCTATGCAAAAAAACATTCGATTAATTATTTCATTTATTGTCATTCTAGTTTTCATTCCACTTTCTTTATATACTGGTATTACAATTTTTGCTGATCGAAAATATTATTTTGTATCGATTGTCATTATGATTTTAGCGTGTGTCCCCTTTTTCCTTTCATTTGAGCGTAGAAAGCCACAGCCACGCGAAATTTTAGTCATAGCAGTGATGTCTGCTATTTCAGTGGCAGGTCGTGCTTTATTTGTTGTTACACCTGGCTTTAAACCTGTCGCAGCTATTACAGCGATTACTGGCTTTTCACTTGGAGCAGAAGCAGGCTTTTTTACAGGGGCAATTTCTGCGTTAGTATCCAATATGTTTTTTGGACAAGGTCCTTGGACACCCTTCCAAATGTTTATGTGGGGAATGATTGGTTTTATTGCTGGCTTGTTAGGTAAAACTCGTTTAATGCATAAAAAAATACCACTTATATTATTTGGTATTTTTGCAGGCATATTTTTTTCGTTTGGTATGGATGTTTGGGGAACAATATCAATGTACGGTGTTTTTAGCTGGAAAGCTTACGCACTTGCATTGACTTCTGCAGTCCCTTTTATGATAATCTACTGTATTTCTAATGTAATTTTTTTACTATTGTTAGCTAAACCGATTAGTGAAAAACTAGACCGAATAAAAAATAAATATGGGATTTTACAGTAATGCTTTGTAGAAAAAGTTTTTTATTTTTAACCAACTTACTTTAAATCCTTAGTAAGACCAAAACGTTTATATAATGACCTAACAACAAAAGAGCATGTTTTCATGCTCTTTTGATTTATACTTCACTATTTCATCTTGTTAATATTTCATTTTATTTCTTTCCCGTGGATGCGATGGCAAAATTGCATTGTAAAGTTCTTGAGAAACGGGATGTTGACATGTTTGTCCTTTCTGGATTTCCTCCATAAGCTGACCGTGTTGCATAACTAGTATTCGATCAGACATAAAATGTGTCGCCTGTAAATCATGGGAAATGAAAATATATGCTAGCTTTCTTTCTTTTTGTAGTGTTTGAAGTAACTGTAATATATGTTTCTGAAGTATCATGTCTAGACTACTAATTGCCTCATCCAATACGATTAACTTAGGATTTAAGGCAAGCGCTCTAGCAATGTTGATACGCTGCTGTTGTCCTCCACTAAGCTGTGCAGGATATTGTTGGGCAATGGTTTTCGCTAATTCCACACAGTCTAGTAATTCCATCACTTTATGTTTTCTTTCTATTTTGCTGTAATGTTCGAAATTAAGTAATGGTTCCTCTAATATTTCAAAAATCGTTTGCTTCGGATTAAATGAATCGTAGCTATTTTGAAAGACAGCCTGCAAATCTCTCCGTACCATTATTTTATCCTTGCTGGTTGCTTCATAAAGATTGACACCTTGAAATAAAACCTCACCATTTGTTGGTCGCTCAACACCTAAAATAATGCGACCTAATGTACTTTTTCCTGAACCACTTTGCCCAACTATGCCTAAACACTCGCCCTCTTGAAGTGAAAATGACACCTTTTGTATTATAGGTGCTTCCTGCTTTCTTCTAAACATAAACTGTCTTTGAGAATAGTACTTCTCAATATTCTTCACTTCTAGTAGTGTCATATTTTTCACCTCTAAAAAGTAATTCTTGATTGTAAAAGTTTTTTTGTATAAGGATGCTGAGGGGCATCAAAAAAATCAAAGACATTTGCCTGCTCAATAATTTCTCCCTTATACATTACGGCAACATCGTCAGCCAGTTCAGCAATCACACCTAAATCATGAGTCACAAGAATAATAGCAGCCCCCGTTTCTGAGCAAATACGATCAAATAATGTTAACACTTGTTTTTGATTGACTGTGTCTAGAGCTGTCGTTGGCTCATCTGCAATATATAGGGTGGATTGTATCGCCAATGACAAAGCAATCATCACTCGCTGTAACATGCCACCACTTAATTGAAATGGATAATAGTGCAATAGCTCATCTGCGTTGGGTAAATTGACCTTATACATGGTATCAATTGCAATCTGTCTCATTTCTTTTTTAGTCATCACAAAGTGAGCTTTTAATGTTTCTAGGAAATGCTTTTCAATTGTTTGAATACTATCGAAGGCAGTGGCTGGATTTTGCATAATCATAGACAAATGCCTTCCACGATAAGCTCTTAATGTAGAAGCTGTCATAGCCAGTAAATCTTTTTGTCTATATAGAACTTGACCTTGTGTAATCTGCGCCAAAGATGGGAGTGTTTGCATCATGGCATGGCAAAGCATTGTTTTTCCACTACCACTTTCCCCGATAATTCCTAAGACACGCCCTTTATAGGCAGTCATATTAATAGAGGACAATACATTTTTTTCGCCGATTTTCACCGTTAAATCTTTCACTTCTAACACTTTCTCTTTGTCCATAACTTCCCCTTTACTCAAATTTCTTTAGACTACTTGCTAAACGATTAAACAATAGAACAACCAGAACAATGGCAAGTCCCGGATAAAGCATTAATTCAGGATGTTGGCGAATGTACTGCTTCCCTTCGTTCACCATCATTCCCCATTCAGGGATGGGGGCCTGCACGCCAAGTCCGATAAATGAAAAGCCGGCAATTTCCAAAATGACTTTCCCTACATCCAGTGCAACCATTGTTACGATGATAGGTAGCACATTGGGGACATAATGACGTACGATTAAACCGACTCCTGTAGTTCCACTAATTCTAGCTGCTTGAATAAATTCTTTTTCATTCATCCCTATAAATAAGCTTCTTATCATTCTTGAATAATAAATAAGCTGCGTAAAAATAAGTGCAATTAACACATTTTTCAAACTTGGACCTAATAAACCTAAAAGCCCAAATGCTAGTACAAGTGTAGGAAAAGCTAATAAAATATCACATATCCGAATGAATAGGAAATCTATCATACCTCTTTTTAAAGCAACAAATGCTCCTAGAAAGATAGCTAGTATAATCGCTATTATTTGAATTAAAAGAGCTGATCCTAAAGAATAGCGAATACCTAAAAGTATTCGAGAAAAGACACATCTTCCTAAATGATCTGTTCCTAATGGATATTGCCAAGTAGGAGCTAAAAATCGCCTTGTAATATCGACTGCAAAAGGGTCATGGGGCATTAATAATGGTGCAAAAATCCCCAACAAACCAATGATTACAAGTATTGTTAAACTAAACGATTTTTTATAATTTACATGACTTAGTTTCTTTACTAGACTCACTTCAATCTCTCCTGCCCTTCATCATCAGGTGAGGATCCAATACCCGATGTAATACATCGGCGCATAAATTAGAAAGTACATAGATGACGGCAATAATTAGAACATAGCATTGAACAACCGGGTAATCCCGATTAATAATCGATTCAATTAAAAACCTACCGAGTCCTGGCCAACTAAAGACTTGCTCCACAATTACCGCACCACCGAGTAAATTACCAAGTGTCAAGCCCAGCATCGTAGTCAACGTTATCGCAGCATTTCTCATTACATGTTGCATGAGTATGACAGAATTTTTTAATCCTCTTAACTGAGCGTATTGAACATAATGCTTATGTAATTCTTCAATAATCGTTGCACGAATTAACTGAACAAATAATCCAATTGTCGGTAAGGCTAGTGTTAGCGCAGGTAAAACAAGATGAGCAAGTGTCCCCTTCCCATTAGTCGGGAAAATACCAAATTTTAAGCTAAATAGATACAGTAATAAAAAACCTAACCAAAATGTTGGAATTGATACACTCAAGATAGAAAACAATCTAATTATTTTATCGATTATGGCACACTTATACAGTGCGCTTATCATACCTAATGGGATACTAAAAACAAGAATGAGCACAAATGCAGCAACAGCCAATTCGATAGTTGCTGGTAATTTAGCGAATAGCTCATGTGCCACTGGTAATTTACTAACAAAAGAAGTACCAAAATCAAACTGCAAAACTCCTATTAACCAAAGCAGATATTGAATAAGTAAAGGTTTGTCTGTCCCAAGTTCCTCACGTAATGCCTGGATTGCCTCTTCCGTTGGCGTAACTTTAGCCAATCTTAAAATAACCTCCGCAGGCTCTATTGGAACGAAGCGAATAAATACAAACGTCAATATAGATACCCCTAATAATACAAACGGTAACGTTAAAATTCTTTTTAAACAAAACATCCATGTCGATTCGTACATGCTGTCACCTCCTACCCAATCCTATGATAAAGAGAGAGCTGTCTTTGTAAGACACTCTCTCTTCTACTTGTATTACTCTGTATCCATTTGTGCATATGGAATATCATATTCAGATGCACGAGGCACAAAATCCTTCATATATGGTTGATAAATCACGTTATTTGTTTCATAAGATATCGGATAGAATAGTGCTTGATCATGGAACATAGTTAAAATATCCGTATAGAGCTGCACTCGTTCCTCTTCATCTGTTCCAACTAATAATTGGTGAATTTTAGTATCAATTTCTTTGGTGTTTGGTAAACCTAATTTTGCTTCATAAACACCACTAGCATTTGGTGTAGCTGATTCATTAGCAAAGCCATGTGGATCTGTTGGTGGTCCGTTTGTACGCCAAAAATTAATATCCACCTGATTATCCATTAATTTTTGAAGGCCAACCATTACATCTGCACCTTCTAGATTCAACTGTACCCCTATTTTTGCTAGTTCACCTTGCATCAACTCAGCCATTGGTTTTTGAATGGCATCTGTTGCGATATAGATTAAATCTAATGATAATGGTTGTCCGTTTTTCGAACGAATTTTATCGCCCTTTTGTAATGTCCACCCAGCTTCATCAAGTAGCTGTTGCGCTTTTTCTGGATTATACAAGATTGGTTCTAAATCAATATTGGCAAAAGGAATTGCATCCCAAAATAGTGTGTCGGCCACTTTTTCTGTACCATGTGTAATACTATCAACCATTTGCTCCTTATTGATAGCATATTGAATGGCTTGACGTACCTTTAATTCTGCTAACGGTCCTGACTGCGTATTGAATAATAACGCTTTTGTAGACAATGGTTCAGAGGTAGCTGTTTTATATTTGTCACTATCTTTTAAATACGAATAGTTATCTAAACTAATGATGCCACGACCATAAATTAAATCTAACTCTTCGTTTTCAAATGCCAACGAAATCGATTCAGAATCAGGGATGATTTTTACTTTAATTTGTTCTAAGAGAGGTTTTTCCCCCCAATAGTTTTCGTTGCGACTAAATAAAGCATATTCATCTTTTTTGTAATCTGTTAATACCCATGGACCTGTCCCAACTGGTGCTTTGATGGAATCTTGCGTCGCATCTCCTTCAGGGAATCCGTTATCCCCTAAAAAACGGAATGGACGTACAAAGGCCAGTTCGTTTAATACTGGATAATAAGGTTCATCTAATTGCAAACGAATTGTATAATCATCTTCTTTTACAACCTCAACAATATGGTTGACCATGCCCATCCAAAAATGTATTTCCCGATTTGCTAATATGGCATCGAAGTTACGAATGACATTATCCGCATTAAAAGCAGTTCCGTCTGAATACTTAACGTCTTTTCTTAAATGGAAAATGTAAGAAGTCTTATCCTTTGAAATGTCCCAACTTTCTGCTAGCTTAGGCGTAATAGTCCCATCATCGTTATACTCAACCAAAGATTCGTAGACCATTGCTTGTGCAGTCATTTGATTAGGTAAATATGTATGAGGGTTTAATGGACCGACATCTAAAGGCCATCCAATCGTTATCATTTTTTCGTCATTTGTTTGTGTTGTTGTTTTTCCCTTTTCTGTATCAGTGTTTGTACAACCTGCAAGAACACTGAAAGTCAAAAAAAGTACAAACGGAAGTAAATACTTTGTCAATCTCATTTTCTGTCTCCTATCTCCTATCTTGGTTCAAAAGCATCTACTACTAGATAAAAGAAAGCATAAAAAAACCTTATTCAAAAAGAATAAGGATAGATAAGCCTACAAAAAGTAAGTCTCCATCCATCTCCCTATCTTTCGTAGATCATCAATGAATCTTCTTACAAGCAGGCATTCTGGCTCATGAATCATTATTTTGTTTCACCTTCACGAGTAATAACTCTGTGTCAATGGAAACAAAACTCCTCATTTACAGTTGCGGGACAGCATGGGATTTACACCCATTTTCCTTTTAATTGAATGAAATTTCATTTCACTCAAACTTGTAATAATTGCTATGAAATTAGTATTAAACATAACATGCACGAAAGTTTACGTCAATTTTATTTTCAGAATATAATAAAATAAGAAAAATCTTCATTATTTTATAAACTTGCTGAGTGTATTCATTTAACTAAAAAAGACCATTGTTCCAAAAGAGAATAAGGCTGACGTTTTATTAAATATCTACTCCAAATATAAAATTTTAAAAATCTTAGCGTAGCCTTCCAGTCTCATTTGATAAATTGATAAACCTCTCTTTAAGTACTAACTTCCCCAGGATTTTACAAAACAGAAAATAGATTTATAAAACTGATTGTATTAATATTTTTTGCACTTTTAACTAGATAATCAACATAGTAATTAACACTATCAAGCATACGATTACAAGCATATCTCATACGAATGATACATATAGTGATGTTAGTATTTCATTCAAACAGAATTCTATAATTAGACTGAGATGGATTTATAAGATATGCGAATATTATCTATAAAGATAGGATGATGACCATTATTGAAAAATCGGTTCTAGCTATGGTTATTTTACGTGTATTGTCTGGAAGTATTGAAGTAAGTGCTGGTTTGTTGATGCTAAAGTTGAACAATTTAGAAAAAGCATTCTATATTAATACAATGCTTGCATTGGTTGGTCCAACAGTTTTAATCGTAACAACAGCAATTGCATTATTTGGACTAGCTGATAAAATACCTGTGGCGAGAATTATTTGCTTATTTACTGGAATTACACTTATCATTGTTAGCTCACATATAAAGTAATAGGGACATTTCGTTCTAAATCCTTGTTATGTATTAGCCATCCTGAACAATATCTTTACTGTTCAATAATTTGCTGTAGCGTGTGACGACGCTACTTTTTTTATGTAAAAGTCACCTCTACCTAACAAATTGAGATTGTGTGTATCGCACGCAATTATTCGTTTGTGGCGTTGGTGCTTAAAATCGTCCACACACTGTTGTTAAAAAGAACACTAACTAAACACCTCCGCGTTAATTGATATATACAATACTCGTTAGTCAACGCGAAAGGTGTTTTATTTGTTAGGTCAGTTTTAGTTCTACAAAAGTTTGTTTAGGAAATATATTCTGGTTTTAAGTTAACATGTGGCCGCCTTCTACATGAAGAACCGTTCCAGTCACGAAACTATTTTGTAGCAAATATAGTACGCTTTGTGCAACATCATCAGCTCGCCCTATTCGTTTCACAGGGAGTTTATTTTCAACTGTATTATAGAAGTGATTACGTGCTTCTTCTGGCATTTTGCTACGGGATGGTGTATCAATTATACCTGGTGAAACGATGTTTACTCGGATAGGAGCAAGTTCTAATGCCAAAGTCTGACCTAAATTGGAAATAGCCGCATTAACTGCACCTAGTATTGCTGAGCCCACCATAGCCTTGTAGGCTACAACGCCAGAAAATAAAATAATAGAACCGTTTGGTGAAATGTTAGAAGCACCGTATTTGGCTGCATAATATTGTCCCCAAAATTTGTTTTCAAACAGTTTTCGTGCTTGTGCTGTATCCGTTTGGAGGAATGCCCCGCTGGATGTTTCTGCCGCGCTTATCACCAGATGATCGACATGACCAATCTTTTCAAAGAAAGATTGTACTTGCTGTTCTTGTGTTGTATCTAGAATATAAGTTGTTGCCCTAACTCCTAATTGCTCTTTTGCCTTCTGCAATTTCTCTTCGGAGCGACTGGCAATGATTACTTCTGCCCCTTGCGCTACTAGCTGTTTAGCTGATGCCAAACCAATCCCAGAGCTTCCACCGATAATTACAACTTTTTTATCTTTTAACATATTTCTCTCCCCTTATTCGTTTACATAAGTTTAAAAATTCAATATCTCTTGCAGGTGTAAATCAAGTTCGGATACAAACTTTTCAATCTTTGGATTTTTGACTACGTCATAACAAGAGAAACTCTTTAATGGTTTCATTCCGATAAATTTCTGTATAAGATGTAAATGCATTATTGCATCTTCTAGGGTATTCCCTTCAAAAAATTCACTTGGATTGTTAAATGCTTTTTCAGGGGCATTCCAGGTAAGCGAAAACATATATTTCTTTTCAGTCAACAATCCACCTTTCCCATACTCATCAGCACCCCTAAAAAATAAACCATAGGCATATACCTCATCCATATACGTCTTCAATAAGCCGGGGACACTGAACCAATAAATAGGTGTTTGATAAATGACAATATCAGCCCATATAAATTTTTGTTGTTCTTCTTCGATTTTATATCCGTTTTGAATAATTGTTGTTTTTACATTGTTCTTTTTTTCTAAAAAACTAACCATTTTGTTCATCAATGTTTGGTTCAAATTCCCCTCAGCTGAACTGTATTTCTGATGACCGTTAATAATAAGTATATTTTTCATCTTTTTCTGGCTCCTTCAATTCTGTTATCTCTTAAAACAAACCTAGTGTCTTGCCAATGTTCTACTAACCGTTTGCTACAGCGGGAAAATTCCCTTAGTGTTGTACAAATAGTAATAGCAACGGTAGCTTATTTCATTGATTTCTGACAATAATTTTGAGCACCTCCTCAATTAAGGATGAAATTAACAAATACAAAGATATTATAAATATAGTAACTTCCTTTAGGGAAGTAGTGATATTTAATTCATTAAGTTTCTGAAAGTATACTATTGTGCTATGATGAGGTAAATTGCTCAAAAATTTTGAGGGAGGATGTTTCAAATGAGTGTGATTGAGACAGTAGTGTTGACCAAAGGAGTACCTGGTGAGGCTTGCCCCATTGCGAAAACACTCGATGTAATTGGAACTAAATGGACATTTTTAATAATTCGCGATTTACTTATAGAAGGAACAATGCGGTTCAGTGACCTATTAAAATCTATGGATGGAATTAGTCCGAAAACACTTTCCCTCCGTCTTAAAACACTAGAAAATCATGGGATTTTGATTAAAAAGGTTTTCCCAGAAGTTCCCCCTCGTGTGGAATATACGTTAACAGACAAAGGAAAACAGTTGGAAGGTGTTTTCATTGAATTAAAGCGATTTGGATTAAATTTATAAATAGTTTAAACAAGTCATGCTTTACATTTTGGTATGTTAATATATTGTAAAAAAGGGGCTGGGACATAACTAAAAAAATTTAAGAAACAGACGAAAGCTGTTCATAATTTTTTGCTATATGGAGACCTTAGCTATTCTTGCTTTTGCAATTAAAAAAATTAGAAGTGTTCACTAGTTGTTGGTAGCGAAGGCGGTGACTCCAGTGGGAACAGCACATAATGTTAGACGCAACAGACCGCGCGTTAGCGAGGGTTGCGGCTTACGGTGTGCCCGCGGAAAGCACCGCCGTAGCGGTCAACAACGGCATAGCAAAAAAGTGTTAGATTGATGGCAGTCAATCTAACACTTTTTCTCTTATGTCCCAGCCCCTTTTAATGCACTATATGATGCTCCACAATCCGCTTGGACCCATTTCCATACTTTCGATAACTAGAAAATTGTGACAAAAGTAATTATATTAGGGTAGATTATTACACATTGCTTTTACGGATTTTCCCATAAAAATTACACTGTAAAACATATCGAGATTCAACCACACATACAGTTGCCCATCTCGATAGCTCTCACAGCGCACAAGCATCGTTTATATAAAATTCAGCAAGGATGCTTGTAATGCTCGTTCCGTTATTTGCAAAGCTCCATTTGTGATAGCCAATGTGCTATTACTTTTAGGGCTCAAATCCTGCTTGACTTAGATAAACATCACTTTCTGGAAAGATTTTAATAAATCGATTATAGACATTATTAATTACATGTGGTCCGTACCAATCTTCTAAACCAAGTTGGGCATATTTCTCCTCCATGCCAAGTTTTCTTGTGCGATATCCACCACTGCCATCTCCTAAAAAGTAGTCATCCAAACATATTCGATCGACGAATGGTTTCAATTTCTCAGGAAAATATTCCCCACTTGGTAAAATGGGGGCTATAGCCACTTGGGTCGGGATTTTGTTGGCTGCTAATGTTTCTAATGTCTTAAAACGCGCCTGAATTGGTGGTGCATCTGGCGTAAAATGTTTACGTATTGTTTCGGAATCTGTCTCAATCGTTACACTTACTCGAACTTTCTCTTTAAATTGCTGTAGCAAATCAATATCACGACTTACAAGAGGGCTTCTAGTTTGCACTAAAAGGAAGTCTGGGGGATCTGCGACCATCACTTCTAGTAAGGACCTTGTCACTTTTTCCTTATGCTCGATTGGCTGATAAGGATCTGTACTTGATGACATAAAAATGGTCACATTTCCTTTAGCTTTGGCGCGCTGAAGCTCCTTTTTTAATAAATTTGCAGCTCCGTTTTTTATATCGACCCATTTGCCCCATTCACCATCTCGAAAAAGTGCCACAGGCATTGCTCGTACATAACAATAGGAGCACCCAAATGAACAGCCTGTATAAGGATTTAGTGAATGCGTATAGCCAGCAAGAAAACCAGTTCCTTTATTCAGAATCGTTTTTGGATTTTTATAGAATAATTCACTTTTCATCACCGTCCCCCTCCATTCATAATTACTCGTAGCTAGTTGAAGTTCCCTTTTCTAACTCTAGGAGCTGTGTTTTCATTTCTAATCCTCCTCGATAGCCTGTTAATGAGCCATTCTTGCCAATTACCCGATGGCACGGTACAGTAATTAATACTGGATTGGCTCCAATCGCTGTGCCAACCGCGCGCACAGCTGCTGGTTTATTAATAGCATTGGCAATTTCTGAATAGGATTTCGTCTGTCCATAAGGAATGTCACAAAGTGCATTCCACACTGCTATCTGAAATGGTGTCCCTACATAATCAAATGGCATAGTAAATGTTTTTCGCTTTCCTTGTAGGTATTGAATCAATTCAACCATATAGGGTTCTAGCTTTTTATTATCTTCAATTAGTGGACTTCCTGGAAAGCGCTTCTTGGCCCATTCGATTAACTCCTCGAATGCGCTGTTCTGTGAACTTACATACACTAACCCTTTAGAAGTGGAAGCAATATAAAAATGCCAATCTTCAAATGTTAGTAAAGCCCAATAGAGCGTTGTTTTATTGTTTGTTACCACTATCTTTTCCTCCAGTTATATGCATTTGTCGAAATTGTGCTGGTGTCAATCCAGTTTTCTTTTTAAATAACGTAATAAAATAAGGCGTATTCATCATTCCTACACAAATGGCGATATCTCCGATGGCTTTATTTGTTTGCATTAATAATTGTTTAGCCTCATGTACGCGAACTCGTTGTATATACTCAACCGGTGTTATACCCTTAATTTTTTTAAATGTGCGATGCATATGATAGGGACTCCCATGGCAAATTGTAGCTAACGATTCTAGGGTTAATTTTTCTGTGTAATTTTTATCAATGTAGGCAGTAATTAGCTCGACCCATTCGCTATCAGGTAATTTTTCATTAGTTGGCTTGCAACGTTTACAAGGCCGGAAATTTGCGCGTAGAGCTTGTTCTGCGTTTTGAAAAATACAGACATTTTCTTTTTTAGGGACGCGCGATTTACAAGATGGTTTACAGAAGATCCCTGTTGATTTGACAGCATAGAAAAATTGATGATTATACGTTGGATCATTATTTATTATTGCTTGCCACTTTTCATCTGTTATCTGTTCCATATCATTTGAAGTTTTATCATGACACTCGTGATTGAACCTATCTAGCATTACGCTCACCTCTCTTTACACTATACTCCTTAGAAATTCCCAATGTAAGATGCTTGAAATAGAATAGCAAGATATTGAAGTAGTTTTTATGTCGCATCATGAAAAATGATTCCAAGACCAAAACGTTCCCCTAAAGTAACTGTACTTACTCCGTGACGAACCTTATTTTTGTAATACCCTTTTTGACCAAGAACAACTCTATAGTTCGTAGGGAAAATGAGCGCACTGCCTTGAGCTAAAGTAATAACATGTCCTCTACTTTGAGCACGAGGAATTTGTTCCACTAATAGCGATTCTCCACCGCAAAAGTCTTTTTCACGTTGATTTAAGACAAAGACTACTTGAAATGGGAAAAATATATCGCCGTATAAATCTTGATGCAAACAATTAAAGCCCCCTGTTTCATACTTTAATAGTAAAGGTGTTGGTCTTGTTTGCTCATTTTCTTTACAGATGGTCAAAAAATCTTGAAGGTTGTTGGGAAACTGTGCTGTTTTTCGTAAATACCCCAACCAACGATTCGCTGTTTTTGACAATTCTACATAGAAGACCTCTCTTAAACTTTGGACGATATCAGGTAGTGGATAGGAAAAGTATTTGTACTCCCCATGGCCAAAGCGATAGCGTTTCATATTGATTGTTGTTCTGTACGGCTCTTTCTCAAGATACAACGCTTTTAGAAATTCACATTCCGCCTTTGTTAAAATCACTGGAAGCTTTGCAAACCCTTGTGCATCTAATTCATTTTGAATGGTGTCCCAATCTAAGTTTTCCACTCTTGTTTTAATATCTTGAACCATTGTTACACCCTCCTATTCGCATTCTTGATAACTAACACTATAACCGCATCAGTAGAAAAACATAAGGTGTTTAGAATGTAATAGCAAGATAACAAAATTCGTCTCGATTATGATATGGTAAAGTAAATTTTAATCGTGTATGTTTCCTAATAATAAGTTTGTAGAGGAGAATGCAAAAGTGAGATGGCATGAAAATAATGATGAGATGGTCATTCCATTACCTAACCATTTCGATATGAATGCAAATCTAAACTATCTATTACGAGAAAAAAATGAATGTCTGTATGAAGTTGAGAACAATGTTATTACAAAGGTTATTGCGATAGGAGAAATGCGCTCCTTAGTGCAGATTAGCGTAAGCCAACATAACCAAATGATTGTTCAATTCCTAAATGATTCTAGACCGAATGATAAGCGGATACGACAACAAATTGTACACTATATTTATGAATGGTTTGACCTTGAGAACGATTTAACGCCATTTTACGACATGGCAACTACAGACCCATTACTTGAAATGCCCGCCCGAAAATTTTATGGATTGCGTGTAGTCGGCATTCCTCATTTATTTGAAGCTTTATGCTGGGGCGTTATAGGGCAACAAATTAATTTAGCCTTTGCTTACTCCTTAAAGAAACAATTTGTAGAAAGCTTTGGCGATTTTATCGAATGGAGAGGTAAAAAATATTGGGTGTTCCCAACGTACGAGCGCATTGCACAGTTAACACCATCCGACCTAGCAGATATCAAAATGACGGCAAAAAAAAGTGAATATATCATTGGTATTGCCAAATTGATGGAAAATGGTACATTATCGAAGGAAAAATTACTGGCAATGAACTTTAAAGATGCCGAAAAAAGCTTAATTCAAATACGCGGCATCGGTCCATGGACAGCCAATTACGTGCTGATGCGCTGCCTGAGATTCCAAACAGCTTTTCCAATTGATGATGTCGGTCTGATTAATTCGATAAAAGTATTACGTAATATGACGCAAAAGCCTACAAAAGATGAAATTTTAGCACTATCAGTCAACTGGAAAAATTGGGAATCATACGCTACCTTTTATTTATGGCGTGTTCTATACTGATAACGTTCTGATTATAGTTAAATGTCTTTGTCATATGTAAGTAGGAGGCATCGTTGTTATTACTGGTTTCAGACTGAAGTCAAGGTAGATTGTCTTCAATTTTTTTCTGTAATAAATAGCTGGAATCTGTGTGTTCATCCCACTTTATTAGACACCTATGTCGCTAGCTCTAGATGTCTAAGGAGGATATGTTCGAAGCTATAGTTTAGTATACAAGGAATATTTAGTGACAATGCTTGCGCTGTACGGAGTTACCTTCCTTAAGCAATTTAAAATGACTTTCCTTTAATTTTATGGATGAAAGATGGGATGACCGATTGAATAATAAGTGGAATAAGATTGTCTACAAAGTGGGCTCTTCTTTCTATGATAGATTTTTTAATACTGGTGTTTTTTTGAAGACGAGAAAAAAGATTTTTCAACAAGTCCCTTTTCAAAGCAAGCAGAAAATCTTATTTGTTGGGATCGGTACTGGAGCTGATTTAGAATACATTGACTTTATGAATTATGATATTACAGCCATTGATTATTCGCCTGATATGTTAGCTATCGCTAAAAGTAAATTCGAGCACTCTGCTATCCAATTTATCGAAATGGATGCGCAAACAATGACTTTTGAAGATGAATCATTTGACTATATTGTGGCGAGTTTAATTCTTTCTGTCGTGCCTGATGAACATAAATGCTTTGAAGAAATGATTCGCGTTTTAAAGCTGAATGGAAAAATACTAATTTTTGATAAATTTGCTGCTAAACATCAACGAATAACTGTAACCAAAAAGCTGTTAAGGCCCTTTATAAGCCTATTAGGTACTGATATTGGTCGAAGTTTTGAGGAAATGTTTAGCCAACAAAAACAAAGGCTTAAAATTATAAAGGATGACCCTGTTATGTTAAAAGGAATGTATAGATATATTGAAGTTATGAAAATTAAGTAACTATGACAGAAGCAATTTTCTAATTCAATTAACTTAGAAACGCCTTTGTGCATAAAAAATATGAATCTAGATGAAAGTCAATTGCTTCCTTTCACTAAAAAACACAGGTATTTGTAAAGATAAAAGAAAGGCACCTCCTTTGTAGCGGAAGTGCCTAGTTTAGTTATTTATAAATTAATAGATAACAAGCTATTAATTTGTAAAGTCAATTACCATACGTCCTGTTATTTTACCTTGTTCCATCTCTTCCATAATCTCGTTAATTTCTTCGATTTTTCGCAATGTTACTTTCGGCACTACCTTACCTTCTGCAGCAAATTGGAATGCTTCTTGTAAGTCTTGGCGTGTACCTACTAATGTACCAATCACTTGGATGCCATCCAGTACTAAACGAGGGATATCTAAATCCATTTTATCTACAGGTAAACCAACTGCTACTACTCGTGCGCCTGCTTTTACCACATCAATCGCTTGATTGAACGGCGTTTTAGCTACAGCTGTAACCACAGTTGCATCTAAGCCTTTCCCATTCGTCAGTTCTTTCGCTTTAGCAATTGGGTCTTCATTTAATAAATTGACAATAGCATCTGCCCCTACCTCTTTAGCAAATGCTAGCTTCTCATCATTAATATCGAACGCCACAACGTTTGCACCATAAACATGTTTAGCGTACTGCACAGCTAAGTTGCCGAGACCACCAATACCAAATATCCCAATCCATTGTCCTGGACGGATATTTGACACTTTCACAGCCTTGTAAGTTGTCACACCTGCACAAGTGACAGAAGAAGCGGCGGCTGGATCTAAATTAGCTGGAACCTTAACTGCATAATCAGCTGATACAATCACTTGCTCGGCCATAGCACCATCTACTGTATACCCTGCATTTTTAACATCGCGACAAAGTGTTTCACGACCTGTCGTACAATATTCACAGTGTCCGCAACTCTCATACATCCAAGCAATAGATACTCGGTCACCAACTTTTAGTGACGTAACCCCTTCTGCAACTTCAATCACTTTATCAATACCCTCATGACCTAATACAATCCCTGTAACATCACCGAAATCTGCATTTTTGACATGTAGATCCGTATGACAAACACCACAAAATTCTGTTTGTACTAATGCTTCACCATGTTTTAATGGTCTTAGTTGCTTCTCCTCTACACTTACTTTTTTGTCTTTCGTTACGACTGCTGCTATCATAATTAACATGCCTCCTTATAATGTAAGAAATCATTTTAATTAACAAGCGTGCATGCACTAAAGTGTGAATTCGCTTTCATTTTATAAAGGATTTTAATTGAATTCAATTATTTTTAGGACGATTCATAAAAAATAAGTCTACCCTCATAGAAAAATACTATTATTTTAAATAAATAGAATATTTTTAAAATTAAATAAATCGAAAGCTGTAGGATGATTTTAAAAAAACCTCGCCCAAAAGCCTTTTAATAGTAATCAGCCTACAGAAAATGAAAAAAGAGCTGCATTATGCAACTCTTTCAACTTTACAACCTTACACCAAGTTACGTAATGGGGCTTCTTCATCGGCTGATGGTCCATAAAAGCCTGGCACCGCAATATCAAGAAGGCGTAAGTATACGCCCAGTTGTGCACGGTGGTGAACCATATGACTAATTCCAAAAGTACGTAACGCAAGTGCTCTCGGCTCTTGGCGAATAATATGCTGGCCATGGCGAAGTGTCCATTCATCGCCGAGCGCTTTGTCGTCACATTCGGCAAGCAACTTATCGAGTTTGGAGACGTTGGCGTCAAATTCTTCTAGAATGTCAGATTGTTTTTCTATTGCTTCTCGTCGAAGTGGTACTGTTGAAAGATCCAACTCCGTGTGCTGAATAATTGTGATTTGCCAGTTTAGCAGATTGATTAGATGTGTGGCTAGTCCACCAAGGGTCATTGATTTATCATGTGGTCGCCATGACATATGCTCCTCGGGTAAGCGTTCCAATATGCGACGTGTAGAAGCTAGTTCTTGCGTTACGTCGCCGATGATTAATTGTTTACTCATATCTGTTGCCCCTCTCTTTTAGCTATAAACAAATAATTTCAATAAAAAAAGCGTTAATCCTGCTTCGATTAACGTCTCTGTAAATTTTAATAGATGCTTGACAATTAGAATCTTTATTTTTCCCTCAACTTCATAGATTATCGATCATGATTTTCATAATAGGCTTCATCTGCATAGTGTTTATCTGTTCCTTTCAGATAAGCTAAAATTAATTTCGGACGTTTAAGTAACACCCAGTCTCCGTGTTTATCAAACTTTCGGCTGGAAGTTATCATACCATTTTGAATTGTTCCGTATTTTTTCCCTTTCTTTTTTCCCCACACTTTTAAGCGTTTGGCAAAATCAGCATCTTCCGCCATAAGCATGGCTTCATTAAATCCGTTAATGGACTTAAAATCCTCTTTGTAGCACCAAAAAATCCCCACGGATATGGCACCATATTTAAAAAGTAAAGGTCCTATTAATAACATAGTTGAAACGAAAATCCCTAAAGACATTCTTTCAAATTTCCCTGTAACTCCTCCGCCAATATACTTTCCCGAGCTCAAGTTTTGTACTACCTTTGTAAGCATATGCTCATTCATCTGTGTATCTGCATCTATCGTTACGATGATTTCCCCGCTAGCTCTTTCAACGCCTGTGTTTCTAATTTTAGAAAGGTTTTTATCGTCATTGTTTACTGTAATACAATTATAAGATTTTGCAATTTCTTCCGTTTTGTCTGTACAGCGATTTAGCACAACAATGATTTCAACTTGATTTTGAAATAATTTTGACGCTTTTGAAATGGATTCTAAACATTTTCCAATGTACTTTTCTTCATTATGGGCGGGTATAATAATAGAAATGATTACATCCTCTTGATGCGTATTTGTCGAAGTGTCCATCCAATCTCCTTCACCATTATATTTAATCTATTCATATTAGCTATTACTTAAATATATTCAAATGAAAATGTGAAAATGCCTAACTGACTTATGGTGCTTTAGTTCTTCTTTCATACAATCAAAATAAAACTAGCCTGCAATGTTACGGGGCTAGTTTTATTTTAATCTATTTTACAAATATATGATATATTTTCTATTTATTGTATTAATCCTTTAGGCTTGATTGGACAAAAATTGACCATATATTTATTTAGTTTCTTTGCCATTTAAAGGTTAGTATGGCTACTATCAATGCGATACAGGCAATTGTGCCACCGATTATCGCATTTATTTCAGCAGTATATGCGTCAATGGTTATGCCCCCTATCGTGGAGCCTAATGCCATACCAATATGGGCACTAGAATTATTTAAACTTTGATGGATATCTGATGTAGTCGATGCAGAAGAAACAATATAACTTTGAATCGCAGGTTGTAGTGACCAACTTAGTAAACTCCATAATAATATTGCTCCAACGAACAGCACGACAGAAAATTTTAAGAACGGTATCGCAACAATCGTTAGTGTAAATAAGGATAGTACGGAGAAAATTGTTCGTTTTGCACTAATACGATCAGTAAAATATCCACCTAATAAACTTCCGCATATGGAGAATATACCAATGATTAAATACATTAGGCTAAGAGACTTCTCTGACAAATGTAGCGTTGACTGAAGAAATGGTGTTAAGTATGCATACAAAGTCATATGCCCTGTAAAAAATATGATGGAAATCGAATGAATAAGTAAAATCTTTCGTTCCTTTAACGCCTTTACTTGTGCTTTTAAAGGTAACTTCTTCTTTGGCTCGATTTTCCCCAATGCAAAAAATACAATTAACATAAGCAATAATGTCAAAATAGCAATAAATAGAAATGGAGCCCGCCAACCTAATTCGCTACCTAACCATAAACTAAACGGAACACCAAACACCAGGGAAGCACTAACCCCCATTAATACAAGGCCAATTGCTCTTGCTGTATATGCATCATCGCTTATTTGAGAAGCGATGGTGATACATAATGAAACAAGAAGCGACGCACACATAGCTGATAATATTCTAGCAGCCAAAAGAACAGTATACATATCACTCAACACAATGATCATATTCGAGACAAAGAAAATAAACAAAACAATGAGAAATAATCTTTTGCGCTCCATCTTTGAGGTTAAAGATAATAAAATAGGGCCTGATATGGCAAAACTTAATGAAAACATGGAGATTAACATTCCTACTTTGCCATACGAAATCTTTAAATCTTCCGCAATCAGTGGAAGCAACCCTCCAATTACTAATTCAACTAGACCAACTATAAAGGCAATCGTCGATAATAGGTAAATTCTTTTATCCATCATTTCACTCCTCTAAAAAAATACAAAAAGCAGCGCCTCCAATTTAGGAGGCGCTGCATTAAAACATTTTCTTTGTCAATTCGCTAACATGACATCCAAAGTCATGTCGCCTTATTCAATTAAAAATTTCTTAAACAAAAATACCATTTTGCATTATTGGTTGTCAATTATATTTATGCCATTATTTTTCGTCAACATAGGACTCCGAAGACGGTTCCAGCAACTTGCGCAATAGGAATTAATACTAGTGCAAAAGACTGCTAGCTTTCGCTAACAGTCAATTTTTTAACAACACGTATTGGATGGTTGACCAAGTTGAGCACTACATACACCTGTTTCAGGTAACTCTAATTCCACACGTTTTGAAGCTTCTGTATCACCACATAAGTATGCCGTTATGGAACGGACTTGTTCATAACCTGTTGCCATTAAAAATGTTGGTGCGCGACCATAGCTTTTAGCACCGACAATATAGAAGTCTTTTTCTGGTTGTCTCAGTATTTCTTCTCCATGCGCTCTTACTGTTCCACAACTATGCTCATTCGGGTCAATTAAAGGCGCCAATGCTTGCACACTTTCTGTTGCTGCATCGATGGAAAGGCGTAGTTCGCTGTTAATCGTAAAATCAGGTCGATTACCTGCGTTAACAATTAGCTCTTCAAATCCTGTTAATACTTTTGTTTCCCCGTTAATAGTACCAATAATTTGGATGTTCTCATCTTGACGCAACTGTGAGATATAGAAAGGTGTAACGACCTCAACCTTACCTGTCTCAACTAATTCGTGAATACGTATTCCCAGTGCGCCTCGTGCAGCTAATGCATCTTTTTCCTCACCACCATAGGCTTCTTCTACAGATTTCTTCCGCATTATCCATACTAATTTTGTTGCAGGATTATCTTCTTGTAGTACCGCAAGTGTCAATAAGGTATTAATCGCTGAATGGCCACCACCAATAACAGCAATCTTCTTATTTGCATATCTCTTAGCATTTGAATTTATATCAGGAATACCATACTCAATGTGATTTGCTAGGGCTTTTTCATTTTGTAGCCACACACCTGTAGTATTCGCCGGATTTGGATTTCCCCATGTACCAGTTGCATCAATAACAGCTCTTGCCGCAATGATATGAATGTCATTCTCTCGTTCAACATAAATAGTAAAGGGTTGTTCTAGTCGATTTTTCGTCTTCATCTTATCATTAAATTGTCGTGAAATACCCACTACTTTTGCATTTAATTGAATGTTAGGCTTTATTTGTACTAACTCAGCCAAAGGTTTTAAATAGAGATCAATTAATTCATTTCCTGTTGGTAACGTATCTAAATTAGGTTCAACCCAATCGGAGGTTTCTAATAATGCTTTAGCAGCTTTATTGATGTTATAACGCCATGGAGAAAATAACGTCACATGCCCCCAACTACGCATATTGTGTGCTATTTCATGCCCTGCCTCTAGTACAATAAAGGCTTGTTTTTGTGCCACTAAATGAGCAGCAGCAGCTAAACCAATTGGACCTGCGCCAATTATTACGACGGGTAAATTTTTATTGGCATTAGGATTAATCTGTTGAATTTCAATGCTCTTTGCAGGGGTGCAACAAGATGTATTTTGTTTCATTACATTTAGCGTGTTCATCTTACTTCTCCTTTTTAGTCATTTACATAAGTAATTACTTATATAAAAGATATTTTTTACGTCTAGCAGTTAGCTAGACGTAATATAGTTATGCTTTGTAACATAAGCAAACTTTTGTAGCCTCTATTCCTGTCGGCTTTTAATTAGCAAGAGGTCGGAGAATATCCTTCCAATACTAAACCAAGATCACCATTCTCTTCTTCGGCATGGATTGTTACATCTGTCAATTGTGGTGCAATATCAGGATGGATTGCGACTTGGATACCTTCGATTGTTTGAATAGTATCTTCTGCTGTTGGTGCTTCTAAGCCTACACCTAAATTAACCCCACAGCAGCCTGCAATACCAAAGAAACGAAGTGTTTTAACCTCCGAATCAGCTATTACCTGTTCTAAATAATGTTTGCCTTCAGGACTCATTTTCATTTGATTTTCTCTCCTTTTAGTTCATGTAAGCCTTTTGTTCCGATTGGTGGTGTTTTTACCCATGGAATGGCTACGAATTGATTGTTGCTGATGGATTGTACTGCATTCAGCCATTTTGTTTCTGCTTGTTGTTTTTGAATTAATATGGCACTTGTTGTGTGGATTGAAGAAAATGTTTGATTGACAACCCACCAATCAACAGATAATCCAGCACGCTGTAAATCTTCCTGTAAGCGTGTCGCTTCATAAACAGGTGTTGCTTCAGGAAGTGTTACAATAGCAACACTGGTATAAGAAGCATCACGCAACCTTGGTAACAGGTTAGAAACAGCTGGAGGAATATCCCCTTGTGAACGGCTTATTTCGCGATAATAAGCTTCTGTTGCATCTAGTAAAAGTAACGTATGCCCTGTTGGTGCTGTATCAATAACAATGACCTCATCTTGATGATTTTCTACCACATTTGCAAATGCACGAAATACTGCAATTTCCTCGGTACAGGGGGAAGCTAAATCTTCCTTCACAAACGCTAAACCTTCTTCGTTCATTGTTTCACTTGCCTTTGCCAACACTTCAGCTTCATAATTTGCAACTTCTTCTTTCGGATCTATTCGACTTATCGTTAAATTTTTGACTTGTTCGTTTCCAAATGTCCAATTTAAATGCGCAGCAGGGTCTGTTGTAGTTAAATGTACAGGAATACCTTCTTCGGCTAAGCGTAAGGCAATATAAGAAGCAATCGTAGTTTTACCAACCCCACCTTTACCCATTGTAAAAATCAATTTTGGTTTACGTTCTAAATAATCAGCAATCATTTCCTCGACTTCTGGAATCTTAATTTCTTCGTTTGATGCATGTGTATGTGAAATTTCCTGATTAGTCATCCATGCTTGCAAACGTTCCATACTTGATAATGAGTACGGTACAAACGGTAAGTAGAAATGTTCAAATCGATTTAGTTCTTTTGGAATTCTGGCTAATGCATCCGATTGACGTGCAATGAATGCTTCTTCTGTACAATCAGTAGAATTGACATTACGCATATAGCCATTAATTAATAACGTCTGATTTTGAATACCAATTTCATACAACTCGTTAGAAGCACGAGCGGCTTCTTTTAAAGGGTTTTCTTCAGGGCGTGTCACTATCATTAACGTTGTTTGATTCGCATCTTTTAAACGATGAACAGCCTCTTTATAAACTTCACGTTGTGGTTCTAACCCTTTTAAAGGACCTAAACATGAAGTGCCAGTCGTATTTTCATCTAGAAATGTAGACCATGCAGAAGGTAGTTGTAATAAGCGTAATGTATGACCTGTTGGTGCTGTATCAAACACGACAGTGTCAAAATTTCCAATCACTGAAGTATCAGTCAATAGTGTTGCGAATTCATTAAAAGCAGCAATTTCAACTGTACAAGCCCCCGAAAGTTGCTCCTCCATATTTTGAATGACCACATCAGGTAGTTTTCCACGGTACGGACCAACCATTCGTTCTTTGTAATGTTGTGCTGCTTGTTCAGGGTCTAAATTTATCGCAAATAGATTGTTTATGCCTTCAATTTTTGTTGGACTATTCGAAAGCGTTTGACCAAAAATATCTTGTAAGTTAGATGCGGGATCTGTACTAATTAAAAGTACCTTTTTCCCTTTATTTGCAATGGCTATTGATAGGGCACAAGCAACAGACGTTTTCCCAACGCCCCCCTTCCCCGTAAAAAACAAAAATGGGGTGTCAGGGAAATGACTTCTTGTAAAGCGTTCCATTTTACGCATCTCCTTTTAGTGACAAGCGTACTTTTGGCTTTTGTAGTAAGTTTTCTTCTGAAAGCCCTGACCACTGTGAAAATTGCTCATTAGTGGGATATATCCCTTTACAAAGTAACTCCCCATCAACAAACGTTGCAGGCAAGGCATCCATTCCTTGTGCCATTAAAAGTTGATTGATTGCTTCATTTTCTATAAAAGCATTTGGATCGTTCGTGAGATTAAATCTTACAGCTTCAATGTTTGTATTTTTTAAATTATTCATTATAAACGACATACGTAATAATTCTGGGTCTATAGAAGGGCCACATAAGCCTGTTGAACAGCACATGGCTGGCTCATAGATATGAATTTTTTTCAATTTACTTCAGCTCCTCGCCTACAAATTTTTCAATACGTTGACCTATAGCATCGCGTACATTTTGGAAGACAGTCCATTTGTCCTCATCTGTACCTATTGCTTTCGCTGGATCTTCAAATCCCCAATGCTCACGGCGAATATGCGGAGGCGTCATCGGACATTTAGCAGCGGCATCCCCGCATAACGTCACAACTAATGTGGCATTGTTTAATGTCTTAAAATCAATTAAATCAGATGTATGATTTGAAATATCAATCCCTACCTCCTCCATTGCTTTAATGGCATTTGGATTTACGCCATGAGCCTCAATCCCAGCACTTTTCACAGTCCAATTAGTAGGTAACAATTTTTTAGCCCATCCTTCAGCCATTTGACTACGGCATGAGTTCCCTGTACATAAGAAATAAAGTGTGTTAGTCATAAGTGTTTGCTCCTTATAATTTAATCGTTTTAAAGTATTTTTTCTGCCAACGTAAAGCAACCCATACAAGTCCTATGAGAACGGGTACTTCTACAAGGGGGCCTATAACTGCCGCAAATGCTACGCCACTATGAAGACCAAACACACCAACTGCTACCGCAATCGCCAACTCAAAGTTATTACTTGCCGCTGTAAAAGAAAGAGCAGCTGTAACCGGATAAGATGCGCCAGCTTTACGGGAAGAGAAAAATGAAACAGCAAACATCACGACAAAGTAAATAAATAATGGAATAGCAATTCGTACGACATCAAGTGGCAGTTCAACCAATTGCTCACCTTTTAAAGCAAACATCATAACAATCGTGAATAAAAGTGCAATTAAAGTAAGTGGAGAAATTTTCGGTAAGAATTTTTCCTCATACCACTGTTTTCCTTTTGTTTGAATCCCAATCCATCGTGTCAGGAACCCTGCCGCAAATGGGATACCTAAGTAAATAAGTACGCTTTTTGTAATTTCCCACATGGAGATGGAAACATTGAAATTCTCTAAACCAAACCAACCAGGTAATACATTTAAGAAAAAGTATGCAAAAATCGAATACGTTAAGATTTGAAAAATCGAGTTAAAGGCAACTAAGCCAGCTACATATTCGCGGTCCCCACGTGCTAGATCATTCCACACAATGACCATGGCAATACAGCGAGCCAAGCCAATCATAATGAGTC
Organism: Lysinibacillus sp. C5.1; assembly: GCF_016350185.1. Classification (NCBI taxonomy): domain Bacteria; kingdom Bacillati; phylum Bacillota; class Bacilli; order Caryophanales; family Bacillaceae; genus Lysinibacillus; species Lysinibacillus sp. C5.1. Next base: position 2,413,303 of record NZ_CP066226.1, on the reverse strand, counting down.
CAGCCATGTACTCTGGATAATCGCGCAAGAAGATGATGGCTAGAAAGAACATTAAGAATGGTCCAAGTAACCAGTTTTGAAAAAGGGATAGTAAAAGCACTTTCCAATCTTTAAACACTCGCCACATTTCCTCATACTTTACTTTCGCTAATGGTGGGTACAACATAACAATTAAACCTATGGCAATCGGTATGGACGTTGTACCAAGAGACATGGACTCTAACGATTCTCCAATATTGGGCATTGTGATACTGAATACGACACCTAGCCCCATGGCAACAAATATCCAAAGAGTAAGGTAACGATCTAAAAAAGACAGCTGTTTCGTTAAAGACTCATTACTCACTATCAGTTCCCCCTACATGGCAGCCATTTGTGCCACAGTTGCACCCAGTTAAAGGCTGAATATGCTCTAAAATTCCCTTCATCAGTGGCGTTTGTTCCTCTACTAAACGATAATGTTTCCAAGTCCCTACTTTTCGTTCTGTAATAATACCTGCCTCCTTTAATTTTCTTAGATGCTGACTAACGGCTGGTTGTGAAATGCCTAGAACCTCTACAAAATCACAAACACATACCTCTCCATTTTTCATACACGCAAGTAATTTCATGCGATTCAAATCTGCTGCTGCCTTTAATTGTTTTTCAATTAGCATATAATCCATTTATTTGCCCTCCTTATATAATCATTTGCTTATATATTATTGTAAATAAAATCACCTTGAGTAAAAGGTGATTTTAACTATATATAACTATATTCTTATATTATGATTTTATGTTTTGAAATGCAACAGTTAAATACATGATATGAAAAAAACTTGCATATCTTCATAAAATCGATTGTTAATGGTGAAAATCAAGAGAGCCAATGTTGGAATGCCTCTCCCTCTTTTCGCATTAGATACTGAAGGCATCGACTTTTATCGTTGGCTATGCCTTTGGCAACGCTATGGTCGCCTAAAAGTTTGCTCCTCATGGGCTTGACGTTAAAACCTAATAGTATTATTCGATTATAAAAGTATCTTGGCAAGGCGGTTAATGCCTTCTTCAATTGCGCTCTCATCCATTTTAGCAAATCCCAGTACCCATCCTTTTCGATTCGTTTCCAAACAATACTTACTAAGTGGATATACACGAATTCCTTTTTCGAGCGCTAGGTTTGTCATAGCCTCTTCATCAAACGATTCTTCAGCTTCAAGAAGCATATGCAAGCCTGTTTCAATGCCACTTAGTTTAAAACGTTCAGCTAGTCCAGTTGCCATGATGGCCTTGGTCATCGCTTCATGTCTACGTCGATAAACATTTCTTGCTCTCCTCATATGACGCATAAAATGACCTTGTTCAATAAAATGACTAAGCGTTAGTTGTTCCATTATCGGCAGATGTCGATAGGTTAGGGCTTGTACTTGAGCAAGCTGACGAATGGCATCCTTTGGCCCAATCACTGCCGAAATGCGTATGCCAGGCGCCACCATTTTGGAAAAACTCATCATATACAATGTATTCTGTGGTTGTTGGCTGAACAAAGTAGGAAGTGGACCTCCACGGTACCTAAATTCACCATCATAATCATCTTCTACTATCCAAAATTGCTCTTGCGCTGACTTTTGGAGCAACTGTTGTCTACGTGGTTCAGACATAATCACACCAACTGCACATTGGTGAGAAGGCGTAACAAAAATAAGCTTGCTTTGCGGATGAATCCGATTTACTTGTATTCCATAGTTATCAACCGGTACGGAAACGACATTCATCCGTCGATATTGCATGGTCGTCCAGGCAGCGGGGAATCCAGGATCTTCAACAGAAACCGTTTCTCCTTCCGTTAACAGTGCTTGCGCAATAAGATCAATGCTATGCTGTGCACCAGAAGTTAAAATGATTTGGTCAATATTTACATGAACACCTCTTTCAAATGTTAAATAACGTTGAATCTGTTCACGGAGCGGAGTAAAACCATATGGGTTGCCATAACCCCAAGTGGTCAAATCTGCTTCGGATGAAGCCTGTAAAAAAGATTGTCTCCAATTTTTTTGGAAATGTTCGTCCAAATAAGGCTCATGAGGACAGAAATCGATTTCTACGTTTCGATTTTCGGCGCCTCCAAACCAACTGTTTAATTCATCAACTGCCGCGTTTAATAAAGGTAATGCTGGCGTAGATGGTCCATAAGGAGTAGTTTCTTCTGCTGAGTTGGCTTTCAATCCCCAATCACTTACCCTTGTTCCCCCACGCCAATTAGTAACGGTATAGCCTCGACTAAATAATTCCTCATAAACAATTTGTATTGTTGAGCGTGAAACGCCGACTAATAAGGCAAGCTCTCGAGATGGAGGAAGTAATTCACCTGGTGGCCATTTTCCTGTTGTTATATGGTGGATAGCCTGATCAAGCAACTGCTGCCATATCGGAATTTTATCTTCTCGGTTTATTTTTAACATTTTCATTCACTTCCAGTTAAATGATGCGAACATTAATACAGTTCATCATCATTATAGTTGTTATGACACACCCATTATTTAAGATGGTTAAAATATTTTCTAAAGAAACGATGACATTCGTTGAAAAGCTACATCTGCAGCATTAATTGTTTCATCAATATCATGTATTGAATGGGCAGTCGATAAAAAGATGCTTTCATATTGCGATGGGGGTAAAAGTATCCCTTGTTTTAGCATTTCGACATAGAAACGCCGAAACATCTCTGAGTCTATTTTGCGTGCATCATCAAAATTTTGTAAAGGATTATCTGTAAAGGACAACCCAATCATTGTTCCAGCTTTAGTTGTCATCAGCGCTATATTCGATTTACGGGCTACTGTTTTTAATCCTTGAATTAGTCTGTCTGATAGTTCTTCAATATAGTTGTAACTATCAGAGGTTAATTTATTTATTGTAGTATATCCGGCTACCATCGCGATTGGATTACCCGATAAAGTGCCAGCTTGATAAATATTCCCTTCCGGTGCAATTAGATTCATAATCTCTTTTTTGCCACCATATGCGCCAACAGGCATCCCGCCACCGATTATCTTCCCTAAGCAAGTTAAGTCAGGTTGAATGTTATAAAGCCCTTGAGCAGAGTGATAATCGATACGAAAACCCGTCATTACCTCATCAAGAATAAATAGCGCCCCATATTTTGTAGTGAACAAACGTATAGCTTGAAGAAATTCGGGGGCAGCAGGTATGCCAGCCATATTACCAGCAAATGGTTCTACAATCACTGCTGCAATTTCTGAACCAAGTGTATCAAATACACTATAAAGTGCTTCAATATCGTTATACGGAACGGATAAAGTGTTTTTTGTGATTTCTAACGGTACACCTGGACAATCTGGAATGCCTAATGTTGCTATGCCTGAACCAGCTTTTACTAATAGATAGTCACTGTGTCCATGATAGTTTCCTTCAAATTTAACAATTATGTTTTTGCCTGTAAAACCTCTAGCTAGCCGAATAGCACTCATTGTTGCCTCTGTACCAGAGTTAACCATTCTAATCTTCTCTATGGAGGGAATCCGAGTAGTGATTAATTGTGCTAGCTTATTTTCTTGCAAAGTGGGCAATCCAAAACTTGTCCCCTTTTTTATTGCTTCGAGTAATGCACTCGCAACATCTTTATCTGCATGTCCATGAATTAATGGTCCCCAAGAAAGGATATAATCTATATACCTATTCCCATCAATATCATATATTTCTGACCCGATTCCATGACTAATAAAAATAGGATCGATTCCAACGGATTTAAATGCTCTTACTGGACTGTTTACACCACCAGGCATTAGTTGTTTTGCTATTTCGAATGCTTCTGTCGATTGCTGTGTATTGATTTTAAAAACCACCTTTCATATTAGAGAAAACTATTAGCTATATGCTCATCTAGAGGATCAATTGATTCGTTTTCTATTTAAACATCTCTGTAACAACTGTCCCCTTTTTTCTACAAACAAGACTCCAATATTTTGCTTTTTAAAACTTGTCACGTTACATGTACTTAGTTTTCACATGAAACTATTTTTGTGGTATCCCATTCATATTTTGTGGTTTTTTAAGAAATGGAACATTAATTAATAAATGTGCTGCTAAACCAGCTACAAGCCCCCAAAATGCCCCTCCTACGCCAAGTAATGTAACATTTGCGGTAGTTGCCAAAAAAGTAATGAGGGCAATTTCGCGTCCGTTCGGATTTGTTAAAGCATTAGCAAGGCTACTACCAATTGTACCGAGCAATGCTAATCCGGCTAATGTGGCAATAAACGTTGCAGGAAGAATTAAAAACAATGCAGCCAATGTTACCCCAAAAATTCCAACAATTATATAAAAAATACCACAGACAATACCTGCAATATAGCGTTTCGTTGAATCTTCATGAGCGTCTTTTCCAGTACAAATTGCGGCTGTAATTGCGGCAATGTTAAACGCATGTGATCCAAATGGTGCTGTTAGGAGCGAACCCAATCCTGTTACAATTAAAATCGGATTCGCACTCGTTTTAAATCCATCATTTCGCAACACTAACATTCCTGGCATATATTGTCCCGTCAAGGTAATAATAAAAAGCGGCAAAGCAACGCCTAATAAGGCATGAAGAGAAAACGCTGGAACAACAAATACTGGAGAAGCAATGGCCAATTCGACATTGCTGAAATCTACCTTGCCCATACTTATCAAATAAATCAATCCAATTACTAAGATACCGACAATTGCATAGCGAGATGTAAATCGTCTTAATAGGATATACGCGGTAAATAGGACAATTACAAGTAAAGGGTCAACTTTCGCACCACCAAAGGCCGAAATACCAAACTGCAATAAAATACCTGCTAAAAGCCCTGAAGCGATGCCTGGTGGAATAAGCTGGACAAAACGTTCGAACATTCCAGATAATCCTAAAATAACAAATGCTACAGCAGATATAATATATGCGCCAATTGCTTCAGGATAAGAAGTGACCGCCAAAGCGGAAACAAGAAATGCCACACCTGGTGTTGACCAAGCTGTAATAATCGGTTCGCGGTATCGATAACTTAACCAAATACCAGTTACTCCCACACCGATGGAAATCGACCATATCCATGAGGCAGTCATTTCAGGACTCAGGCCAGCAACCTTGGCAGCCTGAAACACCAAGATAAAAGTACCTCCATAGTTTACTAACACAGATATAAAAGCAGCTATGGTGGGTGATAGCAAATCACGCAAACGCAGTGAAACGGATGTTGTATTCATACACTTTCCCTACCTTTCATTCCAATAGTGGTCAAACACTTTCTCTCTACTCATAAAAATAGCGTTCATTCTTTAAAACCAAATTTGAAAACTCCAGTGATTCTTACCTGTCAGAATGTCCATTCCATACATCGGGGATTTGCTATTATTTGTGTATCAGACTTTCCAATGCCGTCATTAGGTCTTTTATATGTAATGTTTCAAATAGAGGTAATTGTTCAGTTAGATACTTCATTGCTATGCCCTCTTTTGTTAGTTTTATTAAAATGAACGCTCTTAGCATAACGAATAACGGACTGTAATAAAACATCCAAAAACACCATTTTCACCAGTCCATAAATATTGATCATTCACTACTTCGGATGATTGTATTTAATGAATAGCACGCCTCGTTTTCGTTAAATCAAAAAGACCACTTACCTATGGGATATAGGAAGTGGCGTTTAAATGGATTATTTAATATAGTGTATGAAAGATGTTTTTAACTTTTAAACATTTTCCCTACTTCAATTGGATTTTCTTTCGCGGTCATTTGTTGTGGATCAATCCGATAAACTTGAACTGGACCACCGAAAACGGCTGATCGATATTTGTCCACATGTTGCTCAGATAAAGGACGATTATAATAACCAGGCACATATTTATTTAGCATCTCTTGCAACATATGTGTAGCTTCATCCAAATCTGTGATGGGTTGAGCCTTCCCAAAAACGATAACACTCATATACGCAGTGTCCGTCTTTGCGGGCACTGGATCAGTAATCGTTCCATATTCTTCACATACTGTAAAGCAGACTTCCTGATTTTCATCCATAACTTGATTGCGTCTTCCGCCAGTAGCTCCGTGGAAATACAGCAGCCCATTTGTCCAAACAAAATTAAGTGGAACAACATAAGGCAAATGACCGTCAGCCATTCCCAGATACCCAATTCGAGCTTGCTTCAAAAATATATCAATTTTGTTTTGATCTAATACTTCTCTTACTTTGTAACGTACCTCAACCATTGATATCCCTCCTACTTGTAGTATTATGTAATCTTATCAACGTTTGGATGGAATAAAAACGTCCAAAATTATAGTGATGAAACAATCCAATTTGACGAATGTAGAAGGTCATTGCAACAACTATCCATTGGATAAGGGAATAATAAAAGGCAGAAATCAATGGGGATTTCTGCCTTTCCATATGTTTTTATAGATTTAGTAAAGAAGACATGCCTCTATCTACGTCCTAACAAAAAATGAAATATAAGTCTATTTATTTTAGATAGTGCGTGTGATAATGAGGTTGCGCAAATACTTCATAACGTTGTGATGAATAGAAGGGTAAAATGAAACAGAATATATATGATAACAATACGTTCTTTAGAAAATATCAAGAAATACGAGGACGAGAGCATAATTATAATATTTTATTGGAACAACCCCATTTTTTGACATTACTACCGACACTTAAAAATAAAATCGTATTAGATATCGGATGTGGTGTAGGAGATTTTGCAGCTTATTGTCTTAAGCTCGGTGCAAAATACGTTACAGGAATTGATATTTCTTCCAACATGATTGCGCATGCAAAAAAGCATCATGTTCATGACAATCTATTTTTTGAACAGGTTGCATTTGAAGAGATGACAGTGCCTGCGGAAACCATTGATTTTATAGGAAGTTCTTTAGCTTTTCACTATATTGCAGACTTTCAGTTACTTATAAAAAAGATTAGTACCGCGTTATGTGAAGGTGGAGTGTTGTTATTTTCAATAGAGCATCCGATTGTAAGTGCTAATATGGGAAAAGACAATTGGATAGCCACTGCAGAAGGAAACTTACTCTATTTTGCAATAGATAATTATCAGTTGGAAGGCTTACGTACGCAACATTGGTTAGTTGACAATGTTGTAAAATATCACCGTACACTATCAACTATTGTAAATACACTTATTGAACATGGCTTACAAATCGAAAAAATGGTGGAGCCAATACCAACTAAAGATGCAGTAAGTAATTTACAAAATTTAAACAGAGAATTTCGGCGACCTTCGTTTTTAATTATAAGAGCCAAAAAAACAAATACTCACCAAAATGTAAGTAACTAAAAAATAAAGGATAGATTATCACCTTCTGTACAAACTAATGTCAGGAGGTGATTTTTAATGAACAATCAAAATAAAACTGATGTTAATCAAGTAAAGCAGCAAATTCAACAAGCAGAAGCGAACAAATTACAAGCTTCTGGTTCAGCGAATGCAATGGATGTAGAATTTGGAAATGAAATGGACATAAATCAAATTAAACAACAAATCCAACAAGCAGAAGCAAATAAAAAATTTGCTTCTGGTCGTTTTGCAAACGAAAACAATTTAAAATAATCATCATCTCTTGCCGGCAATCTTTGTTTGCCGGTTTTTCTATTCCCTAACTCTTTTTTAAATGAATAAACGAATTGTTATTACTAGGCTAACACCGCTTCTTGCATTAATTCCAGCAATTTTTTCTACCGAAGTCTATTACGAGTAGGCTACAATTTTCTGTCTTTTCTACATACCTAAATGAGTCAATTCTTTTAAATGTTCGTATTTTAGTGCACACCCCATCTGTCCAGCCGCTGAACAAAGCGCATTTCTTAGTTTGAAAGACGAACTTTAATGAATGTTTATATAAAAATAGTTCGATATTTATTTTTTAGAAAGCTCAAAGTTGCTCCTCTGTAAGAAATACATGCACAATAAAAAGAGAGTTCCCCCCTTGGAACAAAATAAGTAAATTGACTACTTATTTTAAATGGAGAAATCTCTCTTCATTAAAGTTAACCGTAATCAAATACCTTCCATACTTTCTTCTATAGCCACTTCTTCAACAGTTGAGTGCTTTTTCTTTTTCATACCATTTGCTATTAGAATACAAAACATACTTAGTATAAATAAACCTAAAAATATGAACCATGCTACTTTGTAACTTTGTGTAAGATCATAGATAAGACCGGAAACGATAACACCAAGTGAACTCGTTGCTACGAAGAATATTTGGACAACACCGAAAATAGCTCCAAAATCTTTTTTGCCGAATAAATCATCTGTCATAAATGGAGGGCCAATTGTCGCAATAACAATACTGAAACCGTAAGCGATAGCAAATACGAACGCAAAACTCTTCGCGTTTGCCAGCAGCAGTGACACCATCGCGATCGTCATACAACTGCCTACAAAAAGAATGCCTCCGGTTGTTCTAAACTTATCAAAAATAGCACCAAGAATAAGCTTGCCAACGGTATTGGATAAAGATAAAAGCCCGAAAATTGTTCCTGCAAATAGCGCTGGATGGCCAATATCTATTAAATAAGCGGGTATATGCATTTGTACGCCACCTGCAACAAGTGCAAAGCAGATGACACCGAAAATAAATAACCAAAATATGCCCGATCTCTTTGCCTGTGCTAACGTGACACCGGATTGTTCCGTATTTGCCTGTGCGATTTCTACACGATTGGCCCCAAGCGCAATCGTCCCTTTTTCAGCAGGACTTTTCTTTGTGAAAAATAAGATTAATGGCAGTGAGATTACTATAATTAGCACCCCAGCAATAATATAAGTTGTTCTCCAGCCATAATTTGAAATGAGCATAGTTAAAATCGGGCTTAGTGCAGCTGTTCCAATGCCTGAACCTGCAAATGCTAATCCCATAGCTAGCCCTTTTTTCTCATAAAACCAATTCGTTAGCATGATGGAAATAGGAATATTCGAAAATCCAGCAACACATATCCCAATACAAAAGGCAATGACGGCAAAATAAACGGCCGATTGTGCGAGAGAATATAACATAAAGCCGCACCCTGCAAGAATTACGCAGACAGACATGATTAACTTCATATTGCCATTTGCAAGTAGCTTGCCCATAAAGGGAGAAGCGATGGCGACACCTAGACCTCCTACTGATAGAACAATCGAAAACGTTGTCCTCGTTAAGCCTAATTCTGTTGTTACCGGCACAAGAAATAAACTGTGTAGAGAATTGACAATCGAAAATGCCGAAAACATAATCAAGAAGCTCGTTAAAACAATATACCAGCCATAAAATAGCCCGTTATTCCGTTGTGGCATACTCGTCCCCATTTCATTTTTCTTGTTCTACGGATTATATTTTCTTGCCTATTTTTGTGTTGGCTTCCTACTAGCCAATTTGGATATAGCACGTTTTTTCACGTGTAAATTCGCGTACAGAGTCTGTCCCAAAACCGCTCGCTTTTTGACCGCCAAATGGTAATTCTGTACCAACGATTCGATACGTATTGACCCAAACATTGCCTGATTCGATTGCGCGAATCATGCGATGTGCACGATTTAAATCGGATGTCCAAATACCAGCCCCTAATCCGTATTCTGTATCATTTGCAATCGCCAGTGCTTCTTCTTCCGTATCAAATGGGATTACCACGGCAACGGGTCCGAAAATTTCTTCTTGGCATACTTGTAAATTATTACCTTCTACTTTGATTAAGGTCGGTTCAATCCAATAGCCTTCAGCCAATGTATCTTGACCTGGTAATAAGTTAGCACCGCCGAAGCGTCCACCAATCAGGATTTCTCCGCCTTCTTGTTGCCCAAGCTCGATATACGAACAAACTTTTTTATATTGCATCTCATTGGCAACGGGTCCCATAGGTGTTTGGATGTTTAAAGTATCCCCCAACTGAATATGCGTAGCAATTTCCTCTTTCATCAAAGCAATCATTTGATTTAAAACAGAACGTTGAATTAAAATACGAGAACCGCCAACGCACAGTTGCCCTGCATTACCAGTAAAAATCCCATTGACCGTGACACCATTGGCAGCTTTCGCTAAATCTGCATCCTCGAAAACAATATTAGGTGACTTCCCACCCAATTCTAATACCATCGACTTAGGGTTTTGTGCAGTGGACTGCGCAATTGCCTGCGCCGTTCTTCCTGATCCTGTTAAACTCACTTTGTTCACGTTTGGATGTTTTACAAGCGCATCGCCTACTTCCGCACCTGTACCCGAAATAACATTTAAGACGCCTGGTGGTAAGATACTTTGAAGAATTTCACCGTAGCGAAGCGGGGCTGCTGCTGCCAACTCTGATGGTTTAATAATAACCGTGTTTCCACCTGCAAGGGCAGCCGCTGCTTTCACCGTAAATGTCCATAAAGCTGAATTCCAAGGAATAATGCCGACGACAACGCCAAAAGGTTCACGTGTTGTAAACCCTATTGTATTCGGCCCAAGTTGCACGGTTTCACCTTTACTCCCTACATGGATAGCAGCCGCGGCCGCATCATACCACATATTTGCAAGTACTGGAATAAGTCCGTACTTCGTTTCCCGTATTACCCAGCCATTATCTATTGTTTCTAGTTCAGCCAATTCATCTCCATATTGGGCTATGGCATCACCAATACGTCGTAAATAACCCGCTCTTTCACTAGCAGAAAGAGCTGACCAATCTGGCAGGGCTGTTCGTGCGGCATGCACTGTCGCGTCTACATCTTCAACTGTGCTACAAGGAATGGTTGCCCAAACCTTGCCTGTTGCTGGATTATAGCTATCCATTTTATGACCTGAAGATGATGGAATGACTTTCCCATTAATGACATTTTGATAGTCTTTCAAAGTATGCATTGTTTTCAATGTTTTTCCCACCCTTTCAAATACAAGATGACTTACTTTCTATTTGGAAAACGATGCCGTTGCCAACGGTTAAGACGCAAGAAAATCGGTTTGATGCTACCAACCTAATGCGACTGCTGTCTGCTCATAATATTGCTGTGTAGTGCCAAGATAATTTTCATAGAAACGCGCTCTTTTCACATAAAGATGACAATCAATTTCTTCTGTAAAGCCGATGCCACCATGAATTTGAATGCTTTGAGATGCAACTTTTATAAATGCTTCCGTTGCAAATAAGCGAGCACTTGAAACCGCTTCAACTTTATCTTCCGCATCACTTTCAATCGCCCAGTTTGCATAATAAGCTAATGAACGAGCTGTTTCTAAATCCATTTTCATATCGACTAAACGATGTTTAATTGCTTGAAATCTGCCGATTGGTTGATTAAACTGCTCACGAATCGTGGCATATTCAACTGCCGTTTCTACAATTTTTTCTATACTGCCAACAATTGAAGAGCAAAGCGCTGCATTAAACGATAATAAAGCTTCTTGCAACGCGTCCCACCCTTGATGAACAGTGCCCACAATTTGCTGACTTGATACTTGCACATTATGAAACGTCACTTCTGCAAGCAAACGTGTTTCATCCATATTTTTTTGACCTTGCACTTGCAAAGACGCTGCATCACAATCAACAATTACAAGTGATATTCCTTGCTTGTCTTGCCCTTCTGCCGTTCGCACGACAACAAGTAAGCTATTTGCTAGCTCTACATCAGGCACTAACGCTTTCACCCCATTCAACGTAAGAACGTCTCCTTCTAATGTGCCATGAACTTGCACATTAGAAGGCTTGTAGTTACCGCCAGGCTCCAACCATGCCACCGTAAATGTATGGTTGCCACTCGAAATCGCTGATAAATATTTCGCTTTTTGCTGCGCTGTACCGAATTGCTCCAATAATGGTACAACTAAAGCGTTCGTTTCTAAAAATAACCCTGGTAGCAATGCGCGACCCATCTCTTCTAGAATAGGCACTAAATCTAACTGACCTAGCCCCATACCGCCATGCGCTTCAGATACATTGACACTCGTACAGCCAAGCTCAGCTAAGCCAGCATACAGCTTCTGAAATGAGCTAGTGTTGCCTTCTGTAAACTCACGTGCCACTTTTGTTTGACCGACATCATCTAAATATTTGCGTACATAACTTCGAAACATTTCTTGTTCTTGATTTAACGAAAAATCCATATCAGCCACCCCCGCTATTTTATCGACCCATATCCTTTGGTAAACCTAGTATTCTCTCAGCAATGGTATTCTTTTGTATTTCACTTGTGCCCCCACCAATCGTCTGACCAAAAGAGTATAAATAATTGTCCTGCCAATAGGAGCGATCAATCAATGCATGTTCTTTCCATAAGATGCCATGGTGACCTTGCATCGAAATGGCTTGAGCAAACAGTTCTTTCGTCAATTCACTTACAAGCAGCTTATCCATCGAGCTTTCTGCACCAGGATGACCATTTTTTAATTGCTTCGTTAAATTACGATAATAATTTAACAGGGAACCACGAGAACGAGTATACAGATCCACCATTGTTTTTCGAATAAATGGATTTTTGATCAGTGGTTCATTATCATCACTTACGTCTTTCGCTAATGTAACTAAATCATGAAATTGTTGTTCTAACGTAAATACTTGACCACCAATTCCCGTTCTTTCATGCATCAAGAGTGCAATGATAACGTTCCAGCCTTCATCTACTTGACCGATAATTTCGGCATCGTAAGCGACAGCATCATTTAAATACACTTCATTAAAATCTTTTTGACCATCCATTGAAACAATTGGTCGCGTTTCCACTCCTGGCTGATGCATATCTAACAAAAACACCGTAATGCCTTTATGTTTTTTCTCCAATCGGCTCGTTCTTGTAATTAAAAAGCAACGATCTGCCACATGACCGAAACTCGTCCATACCTTTTGTCCATTAATAATCCAACGATCCCCATCTTTTACGGCAGTCGTTTGAATAGCTGCTACATCTGAACCTGCATTTGGCTCTGAATAACCTTGGCACCAAACTTCTTCCCCCGTAATAATCTTTTCAATGTATTTATCTTTTTGTGCTTGTGAACCGATTTGCATTAAAGTCGGTGCAACCATATGGAGTCCCACATAATTAATTAACGGTGGCGCTTTCACCCGTACCATTTCTTGTTGATAAATAATTTCTTCCATCAACGTTGCATTGCGGCCACCGTATTGTTTAGGCCATGCAATCGCTGCCCAACCACCTGCATATAGTTTCTTTTGCCAATCTCGTAAAAATAACTCGTATGCTTTCGATTCTTTATCAAGTTGCACGTCTCCTTGCAACCATCCATCAGGTAAGTTCGCTTCCAACCACGTTCTTAACTCTTGGCGAAATTGTTCTTCCTTTTCCGTAAATGAAAAATCCATCGAATCATCCCTTTCTATGAATATTTAAGATTTACTTAAGCCTGTATCCATTGAGGAAGCGCACGATCTTCCGTAATATCTTGCCATATCATTTTCACAGGCATGCCGATTTCTATTTCCTCTGGTGGACACTCCAGCACATTGCCGATAATCTTTACCTCTTGTAAATGGTCTAACTGTACGACCGCAATAATCGTCGGCAAATCGTCTTGAAAGCCCGGTAAGAAAGGTCTATAGGACACCACATAGGAATAAATAGTTCCTGTAATATGACAACCTTGACTTTCCCAGTTCAGTTCTGTGGACCCGCATTTTGCACAAGCCGGACCTGGCGGGTGGTTATAGGCATGGCATGTTTGACATTTTTGTAGCATTAACTCATGGCGATCCGCCGCATCCCAATATGGTTGATTATCTTGTGTTTTCAGTGGAATTGGTTTTTGATACATGACTTTCCCTCCTAATTTCTTAAAATCATTGCACCTGCAATATCAGGGCCAGACCAACCCGTACAAATACCGATTTCACAATTTTTCACCTGTCGATCTGTTCCTTGATAGTCATGACGAATTTGACGAACAATTTCCAGCACATTGTTCATACCATGTGTATAGCCTTCTGAAAGCATGCCCCCTGCTGTATTCGTTGGTAGCTTTCCTCCCATTTTTAGGTTGCCACTGGCAACGAAATCACCTACTTCGCCACGTGCTGCAAAGCCATATGCTTCTAACTGCCGTAATACAACCCAACTAAAGCAATCATAAATTGAAGCGACCTGAATATCTTGTGGTGTCACCCCCGCTTTTTTATAAAGAGAAGGCGCTACAAAGTCAGATGCCACTTCATCTAAATTCGTCCAATAATGCGCATGTGATACCGTGCGTCTCGCTTCAATGCCCATAATATAGACAGGCTTTGACTTGCAATCCTTTGCTTTTTCAGCCGATGTGACGATAATCGCATTGGCTTCATCTGATTCTAGGCAAAAATCATGCTTAGAGAATGGGTAGCTTAAAGGTGGTGTCTTTAAATACTCTTCCATCGTAAGTGGTTTACCATAGAAAAAGGCTTTCGGATTCCGTTGTGCGTGCTCATAAAAACTGACACAAACATGTCCTAAATGCTCATGTGTCAGTCCAGTTTGTTGCATATGACGCGTTGCAAATAAACCGAACCATTGCCCTGGTCCACCAGCTCCATACGGAATAAAAAAGCTTCCGCCATCCATCGCACCTTGTAGCATATTGACATCCCAGCCACCTCCTCCCATTCGAACGCCAGAACGGCCATTCATTGAACGGTAAATAAGTACGGTATTGACCTGACCTGTTTCGATTAAGCCAATGGCATCCGCAATTAACATCTCTGTACTACTGCCGCCGCCCATAATATCTTTTACATATTTTGGTCGTACTCCTAAATAGGTTGCTAGTTGATGTGATGTACAAGAATCATTTTCCGAGTAGCTCATAAAACCATCAATTTCTCGCGCTTCTAAACCTGCATCTTTTAATGCAGCTCGGGCAGCATCTAATGCTAAATGTAAAGGTGTTGTACCCGAATTTTTTGAACGTTCACTTTCGCCTACCCCCACAATGGCATAGCGATCTTTAATAGTAGCCATATTGCCAACCTCCTTGTTTCCTATAGTTCAATCAGTTGTAGTGTCGCTTCACCAAACCCTACAATTTTCCCTGGTGCTTTCTCCGCATACAAATCCAAATCAACGAATTGTTTTGCTTGTTCTTGGTAAATTTTTTTGACGATAGCCAAGCAGGTAATTTCATCACCAGGTCTCGTCATCGCACCAAAACGCATTTTAAAATTCGTAAGCGTAGCAGATGTACCAGCAAGTTCCATAACGTATTGACCTAGAAAGCCCATGACAAGCATTCCATGTGCAATCACGCCAGGCATTCCAATACTTTGAGCAAATGCATCATCCGTATGTAAAGGATTAAAATCCCCTGATGCACCCGCATACTTGACAAGCTGAACTTTCGTAACAGCAGGCTTCACAAGTGGTGCCAGCTTTTGCCCTTGTTGTAATTCTTTCAATTGAAGCATGATTTTTCCCCCTTAGTTATCGAGTGAAAGCTGAACGAAGAGCGTAAATCTTCGTTCAACAGTATCGTTACGCTTTAGCACTGGCTAATGCGCGATAAATGATATTGGTGCGACTAATTACGACAAGCTCCCCGTTTTCATCTTTCATTTCTGTATCCATTACTAAAAACTGCATTGTTCCATTTTTGCCTTCTTTCTCATAGACATTTGTTACCTTCATCTGACAATGCAAACGATCTCCAGAGCGAATTGGACGTTGATAAATAAACTCTTGTTCACCATGTAGCATGCGACTGTAATCCAATGGCAAGTTAATGCCTTGTCCACTGTCAGCACCTATCGCAACTGGAAAGCTCGGCGGGGCAATAATACCACCGTAACTGGTTGATTTAGCAAAGGCTTCATCCACATATAATGGATTTGGATCGCCGATTGCTTGTGCAAACTGTCGAATATGCCTTTTCTCTACTTCAAAAACATAGTGGGGTCCTGTTAAGCCAATTAAACGTTGATCTAGTTCCATCTATTTACCTCCCGACTACTGACTTTTCTATTACATCTTTATTGATGACAATCATCGCGTCTGCCGCCTTTACACCGTCTTCGTAAACAATTAAAGGATTGATGTCTAATTCTTCTATCACCGCTTCATTTTCCGTAACAAGCTGCGATACCTTGAGTAAGACATCAATAATGGCTTCGATATCACTCTGTGCTTTGCCACGTGCTCCTTTTAAAAGCGCTTTCCCTTTTACTTCTTCTATCATTTCAACGGCATCAGCTCTCGTTAGTGGTGCGACCCTAAATGAAATATCTTTAAAGACTTCAACAAAAATACCGCCTAATCCAAACATAACGACAGGACCGAAATTCGGATCTTTTGTCGCGCCAATAATCACCTCTGTTCCTTCTGGTAGCATTTCTTGTACGGCAATACCATTGATTTGCGCATCGGCTTTATAGGTTTTCGCATTGTGATAAATTTCAGTAAACGCTTTCATTACTTCGTTCGCTGATTGCACATTAAGACGAATAGCATCGGCCTCAGTTTTATGAGGGATATCTGCTGAATCGACTTTTAAGACAACAGGATATCCAATAGCATTGGCAAATTGAACCGCTTCCTCTGCTGTAGTAGCCACCGTACGTTTCGTTGTGGGAATGCCATAGACATCGAGTATGTCCGTAGCTTGTGCTTCGCTTAGTGTTGTTCCACGAATATGTGAAATGTCTATCCGTTTGATTGTCGTGTCCTCTTGTTGGTGCGTTTTTTGCTGATGCTTTCGATAACTTTCGCTATATTCTACAAGCTTCGCTAAACCTTTAATTGGATTTAAATCACCTGGTATAACGGGAATGCCATTTTTCTCAAGCGTCTCTTTCCCTTTAGGAACAGACATACCGTCCAATGGGAATGTTGTAATAAAAACGAATTTATCGGAGTTTTTACATAGCTCAATAAACTCCTGAAGGTATGGATTATCCGCCTCCCAGTACAATGGAAATTCCGTTAAAATAATATTATGCACTTCTGGATCAGCAATGAGTGCTCGTAATGGCGCTATATACAGCTCGGGATTGGTTACTGAAGCGGCTGCCGTTAAGTCGATTGGATTGCTGGCACTTCCGAAAGAAGGAATGTGCTTTTTAATCTCAGTCTTCGTCTTTTCACTTAGTGGTATAATGTTTAAGCCTAAACCTTCACAGCGATCTGCTTCGTTAATGCCCCGTCCACCAGAACTAGTAATTAACACCGTATTTTTTCCTTGTGGTAGTCGATTGGATAAAAATAATTTTGAAAAAGTAATAATATCTTCATAGTCATCGACTCTGACAATGCCACTTTGTCTAAAAAATGCATCATAAATTAAATCTGAACCAGCTAAGGAGCCTGTATGTGAAGCAGCTGCTCTACTGCCAGCTGTACTTCTGCCCGTTTTCATTAACGCGATTGGCTTTTTGCGATTCAGCGCTTCTTTTGCTAAACGTCGAAGCTTCTTAATATCTTTGGCCCCTTCTAGGTAGCCTGTAATCACTTTTGTTTTAGGATCATGAATCATATATTCCACTACATCCGAAAATTCTGTTTCCATTTCGTTGCCGACACTTGCAAAATAATTAAAGCTTAACCCTTTTTGTGCAGCGGCCATATATGTTAAAACGCCAAATGCTCCACTTTGCGAAACGTAGCCTACTGCTTTTTCTTCATGCAATGGCACTGCCAAAATCGCTGGTGAAAATGTGCCAATCATACCATTCGTTGTGTTCACTAGCCCTACACAGTTCGGGCCAATAATACGAATGCCATGTTCTTTCGCAATGGTCGCTAAATCTTGTTGTAACATGACACCTTCTTCACCAATTTCAGCGAAACCAGATGCGAAAATAATGGCAGCTTTCACCTTCTTTTTAGCACATACTTGGAGATTATCCTGAATTTGCTCTGCTCCTACACAAAATATAGCTAAATCTACTTCATCGGGTACAGCTGTGATCGAAGGGTAGCATGGCAGACCTTCTATTTCACTAGCTTTCGGATTAATTGGATAAATGTCTCCTTTAAATCCACCATCGATTAGCGCTTTCAATTGAATGTAGCCAATTTTATATGGATTGGTAGAGGCGCCTAGTACTGCCACAGACTTTGGATTAAACAAAGGTTCTAACGTTTCATAAGCCTTTAATTCTTTCTTCATTATTTCACCTCGGTTTCGAATAATAGAAAACACTTGATTATGTTGTCCATTGTATCGAACACGTTTTAAAGACAATGAAAAAAAGAAGCTGTAAAATAATTTAATTATTAGGGAGGGAAAAAAAGAAAAATAAGTAAATAGCGTAGGCAAGGCAAGGGCTAAAATATTTTTATTTTCTTTGATGCACACATTAACCACGACTTCTACACACGATGACCTCGACTTAAGGGTAGGATAACGGTAAAAATGGCAATAGGAGCTAACTATAAATGAAGATTAGAAGCGGATATAGGTGGGAATAAAAAAAGCGACCTATATACCGTATTCAAACGATAGATAGGTCGCTTTATGCTAATACAATATTCTTTTAATGAAATTTTTGAAGCCATCGCTTTATGTTGTTTTGAATTTTGACAGAAGGGGTTTTGATGCCTCGCTCGATATTACTTATATATGAAGGTGAAATTTCAAGTTCTTCAGAAACTTGTAAAAGCGATAGATTAAATTGTTTGCGTATGGCTCGCAATTGATTGCCAATAGTAGCCCCCTTGTCTTTATGTTGTACGCTATCTTGGATATAACTTATAGAATGTGTTGTATTTCTTGTCTTTTCAATGGACCGGTATTGTTCTTTTATAAGTTCAGGTGGTTCAACAAGAATCGTAGCATCTAACCATAAGCGCACCCATCCCTTATGATTGGCGATGGATTCATCCCATTTATGATAATGCCATGCAGCAAGAACGCCATCTTCGAGTAATTGGTCTAGCGCTTTTTCTAAGCGATCTCTCGTGCGAGAAGGTGTACGTTCATTGATATTTTCTCCAATTGCTTCTAGCAACGTTCGGATTTTATTTGGCTGTAAGAAATCGCCCTTTCTTGCTTGCGTTCGCCAACGCCAACTCAAATAGCGTGCCAATCTTTTTTCCCATTTTTGACTATAGGGGTTATAATGCAACGTTTGAATCGGTAACAAGGCAATTTGTCTTCCAGAGCCATAAAGATACTTTGTAAAAATTTTATCGACTGTGACCGTAAATGTTTTTTGATTGTCTATATGAGCAATATTATATTCATTTCGGTTTTCATCGACAAAAAGAAATGTTCGTCCTTGTAGTTTTGTTTGAACAGGCTTGCCTTTTTCATAAATCGTTGCTTTATTTAATTCGAGCCATAAGCTCTGAATTTTTGTAAGCGATTGCAAAACTTTGTCTTTTTGTTGTTGCTCATACCCACCTCTTCGCCCTTCGCCTCCTAATTTCGGCTTTAAACCACGAATCCTCAATAAATCATTAAAGTGGATTTCAATAATATCTTCAACATACCTTGCTTTAGATAGAAAGATACTACATAAGGCATCAAACATATCAACGTCTAAATCCGTTAAGCTTTGTGCTAGATTTTGGCCTTGTTCAATCTCTGTATGTGTGTCGATAGGGCCGTCATTATATTGAAACGGGCGTAATTGGATTAAGCCTTCTACATGTCCTTTGACTAATGGTGTAGTCGGCCAAGGTGTAGTGTCGATGGATTGAAAACTATTTTTATATAATGCTTCTCGGACATACTGATACGGTGCATTATTCATGACATGGAGGTGCTGTTCTACCCCTAATGAAAAAATTAAATTTTTACTATGTGGTAAGGTATCCTCGTTACTCGAGTTTGCGATTTGAAGCATGGAAGCAATTTCTTGAGCGTTTAAATCCGTGAGCTTCATTAATGCAATAATAGTATGAAACCATTGCGCCATATAATGATTGACGATATTTGTATATTTTGAAATAAACGATGCATTAGATGCTAGATTTTTCGTTATTTGCTGAAAAAATACGTGATTTAATTCCTGACTGCTCAACTGATGCACCTTTTCAGAGCCTAACGTACTTTCTAGTTCTTCCAGTACCCACTCTGTTAAGTAGACTTGAAACCATGAGCAAAACTCTTCCCACGCATTATCTTCACCTAGAAATGTGTTCGCCTTAATCATTTGCTCCATTCGATGAATATATCTCTCGTAATGAAGTCCGTTATTATGCATCGACGTCCGCTTCTGCGTTTCATTTAGCTGGTCCTCATATTTTTGCAGTAAAAACGAAACGATGTTTTTGGCAATTTCAGTGATAACACGATTTCTAGAAGAAATTCGTAAGTTCATAAATAGCTGTTCACTCTCTTTATAGGTACGATCCCAAATAACAAACGAGTTGGACATCACATTTTTTGTCAACGTAATTTCTTTCGTCGCTTGATCATTACTCGCTATTTTTTGTTGTTCGTAGATACAAAGTACATAATAGTTATCAATTTTATTGATCAACTTTCGATTCATTGTAGTCCGATTAATCTCATTTCGTAGCATTTCCAATTGGTTAAAGGCAACATTGTCGTAATCATTTTTATTTATCATGAATACCTCCTTGAAAAAATGCGAACCCAGATGACTTATAACTTGTACTATATGTGTATAATGGTCATTTTAACACCTATTAACAGAATATTCTATATTTATATTTTAGATAGTGTTAAAGTAACTATGTATCTATTAAAAACGAAAAGACCTCTTTGAAAATAAAGAGGTCTTCTGGTGTAGGCAAAATGGCTCGAAAAATCCGATGCTCTTTCGAGTTGATAGGAGCGGAGGGTTGCGGCTAATGATATGTCCGCAAGAGCGCCCATTTAAATACTTTTTACATCTGTTATCCAACTAAAATACAAATTTACGTGATTAAACTGTATTGGACCAACAATCGTATTTTGCTTCGGGGATATATGAAACAGCTCAACAAATGCTACGAAATCTTCAAACCATGCGGTAGTATTGCTAAAAGAATGGACTAGTATTAGGGCATTATGAGCATTTACTCGGTTTGCTTCTATTAAAGCGGATGCTGCTCGATGTAATAACTGATACCTTATCTTTTTCACCGACGCTTCTTCTAAAGCAAATAATTGGAGTAGATAAGCTAATCTTTTCCTTTTTCCTTCACTTGGGTTGTCTCCTAACCAGCTATCAACAGTTTTTCCAAAAGGTTCTGCTACTTTCCCTTCTATCATCATCGGGATAAGTTCATTATGCGCTTTTGCGAGTATATAAAGGTCCGTTTGTGAACTTGCATTTCCTCCAGGTAAAGCTACCTTGTATTCAGGAAACCCAAATAATACTTCAATATTGTGAAATAAAGTAATGTTACTATTTTTAAATACATTGTCCACGGTGTATGGCAAATTATTTGCATTCTCCCAACTAACAGCTAATTCAAAAGCAGAGCATCCTTTTTTCCATTGCTTTAGAGGATCTGCAAGGTATTCTTTCCACGACAGTATGCCTTTTGACGGTACAAAAAATTTGCCCATTAGCTCACCTCATTATTATTTTTATAATTCATTTCATATTTTGCTATAGCAAAAAGAGTCTTCATTTTTTGATATGAAGGCTCTTTTTTAAGTCACTATTTTTGGGTAAATTTCCAATAATATAATGCAGCTGTTTCTTTATACAATTTCGCACCGGACTTTTCTAATACTCTATGGGATGCGATATTGTCTTTTTCCGTATCCGCAATAACACACTTCACATTGGGTTGATTTAACAACCAATTTTTCATTGTTTCAAGTGCTTCTGTCATATAGCCGTTTCCTTGATATTCAGGTAAAGTGTAATACCCAATTATGACTTCTCCATTGTTGTTTGGAAGTCCTTTTACCATAATCCCCCCAACACTACAATTTTGACTATGCGAGACGATGAACCAATTGGTATACCAAATATAATTATCCTTATCACGTAGTAACTTAGAAAGTCGAATTTCCATAGCTTGTTGAAGTTCCATACTTAGAGAACTACTTGATTCAATGAAAGAAAATTGTAGGTCTAACTTCTTTGGATTCTCAATAAGTAGTTTTAGATTATCTGCACTTAGCGGTAGTATTCTTAATCTTGCTGTTTTTAATTCAATCATCATGATTCTCCTATTATCATTTTTGGCATCTTTATTAGACAAAAATTTTAAAATAGGTATATATTATTGGCAGCTACTCCCATTTCATTATTGTTTAGATTTAATGCAAGCAATCTTCGCTGATAACAGCTTGCTGTTTGCACGCCTATCGTTCTTTTAGCAAGAGCAAAGGCGAATTGATTAAGTGTTTAAGCAATTTCCCTGAATGCAACTTGTTAGAACCAAATTATACCATGAATTTCTTGCAGCCACAATTCATACAATAATATTATTATGTAAACTATATTTAAGAAAATAAATCTAGCCCCATTTAGGAGTTAGATTTACTTGTTGGCGATTGATTTAAGATGGTTGTGGTAAAATCTTTCACTGATAGTGGTTTGCTAAAGTAATAGCCTTGTACGAAATCACAGCCATGCTCTCGCAGTACATTTAATTCAGCCTCTTCTTCGACACCTTCTGCTACTACTTGGAGATTTAATGCATGAGCCAAGGAAATCATTGCGGAAATCATTGCAATCCCTGTTTTCTCTGGTAAAATATCACGAACAAACGCGCGATCGATTTTTAACACATCTACTGGGAATTTTTTTAAATAATTTAAGGATGAATAGCCTGTTCCGAAATCGTCTAACGCAATAGTAATCCCTAATGCTCTTAACTGTTCAATAGTATTAATTAAATCTTCCGTATAGTCTAGCATACTCATCTCTGTAATTTCGATTTCTAATAAATGCGGATCGATTTTTGTAGCTGCAATGACATCACGTACCATTTCAACAAAACCAGGTGTGCTAATATGAATGGGTGATATATTGACAGCAACGCTTAAATTTGAATGAAATGTTTTGTTCCATGCACATACTTGTGCACAAGCTTTATGTAATACCCAAACACCAATATCATTGATAAGTCCACATTCTTCAGCAAACGGAATAAAACGATCTGGTGGCATTTGTCCTAATTCAGGATCGTACCAACGCAGTAAAGCTTCCATCCCAACAACTCGATCTGTTTTTAAATCAATTTTTGGCTGGTAATGTAGTTCTAGTATATCTTTTTTTAATGCTTGGTGTAGTTTGGTTTCAAGTAGTAACCACTTATCATTTGCCTCATCCATATTATGTCTATAAAGTCGATATTGATTGCCTCGAGTTGATTTTGCAGCATACATCGCTATATCAGCATTTTTTAATAAATCTTCTATTGTATTGGCATGATCCGGAAAAACACTAATACCAATGCTTATACTTGCATAAAATTCGTAAGCGTCTACGATGAAGCTATCATCGAAAACCCCAATTATTTCTTTTGCCATTTCTTCAATTCGTGAAACATCATTTAATATCATAACGAATTCATCACTATTGTGGCGATAGAAAGAGTTAGATGTGTAGTCTACATTACGAATACGATTTGCCATTTCCACAAGGAACATATCACCGATGATGTGGCCAAGTCCATCATTTATGTTTTTAAAACGATTCACATCAATGAAAAATAACGCAAACTTCTCACCTGTACGTCGAGATTGATGGAATTCATTTTCTAAACGTTGTTCTAACTTACGACGGTTTGGTAACCCTGTTAATTCATCATGATAAGCAATATGGGTAATTTTCTTAATATCCTTTTGTGCAGTAATATCTACTCGAATGGCAATATATTGATAAGGTTTGTTATTATCATCGAGGAAAGGAATGATTGTTGTTTTCACCCAGTATAAGCTACCATCTTTGGCGCGATTGCACACCTCACCATTCCACATATCTCCTTTACCAATTGATTTCCACATTTCTCTAAAAAAAGATTTAGGATGGAAACCTGAGTTTAGTAAACGGTGATCTTGTCCAATTAATTCTTCACGCTTATATTTCGAGATTTTACAAAAATGATCATTAACAAATGTTATTTTTCCGGTCCGATCTGTAATAGCAACAATGATCGAACTATTCATTGCTGAAAAAATATCTTGTAATTCTTTCAGGCTGTAGTTAACTTGATTAATACTACCAGGCGTGATATTCATCATTTTTCATTCTCCGTTCATTAAAATAAGAGGGTTTAGTACTTTTTCTTTACATAATAGTGAGGTATAAAGTTGTGGTAGCTGGCCCTTTTTTATGTAATTATATTATAGTCTTAGAAAAGCAGTTAATTCAACCCAAATATAAAATCTACAATTATCTAATTTTATAGATTTCAATAAATTAGACAAAAAAGAATGACTTTAAACGCACTTCATTCGACAATTTACCAATCTCAATAATTACATTTGTACTACTATTAAAACTATCGTTATACTATTTACCTTTAAAACAATAAAATAGATTCTTATAAAAAATTAAAAATGCCTTACTGTCACAGCTGGCAGCAAGGCATTTTTACATGTTAAGACACTTCATATTCAATTTGACCTCCCACAATTTTTGCTTGTTCATTGTAAGCATCTAGTTGTTCTTGTGATAAGTTTAATATATAGTAGTGAAAGTTTATTGGTTCTAATCCATGTTGATCACAAATCTGTCTGTAAAATTCATAGCCTTGTCGATAGTCCGTCATGCCAATAACTTCCTTTCGTGTGCTGCTTCATTGTAGCACGCTAATTGCTTTTGAGATAACTTATTCATATAATAATAAAAATTAATAGGCTCTAAATTAAACTGCTCGCATTTTTTACAATATAACTCATAACCTTCTCTATAATGTGCCATCCATTTCCCTCTTCTCTTTGTACTATAACAGTTGTTTATTTGTATAAATAATATATAACAGATATCGACTCAAGTCAATAATATTTCTGAAATTTCTTTCATATTAATCAAAGCCCAGTCCATGTATTTAGTATGGCTGGGCTTTTCATAAACTATTCACTTTGGCGTCCGTTATAACCACATCCTTTGTAGCGATTATTTTAAATTCCAAGTTGTTTTGCTTGCATATTATAAGCTGAAAGTTGTTGCTGTGATAATTGGATAATGTAATAACGGAATGAAATTGGCTCTAGCCCATAACGTTCACACATTTCACAATAAAACTCATAACCATCTCGATACTTTGACATATACAATTCCTCCTGCACAAACTGTTTTATAACAGTTGTTTTTATTTTTATTTAATATATAACAGATTATGTTGTTCGTCAAGTAAATATTCATAACGAATTGTAAATTAAAAAACCCGACTTCTGCGTAATCAACGTCAGAACTCGGGTTTTGATACAATTTTATAGTATATTTTTTAGTAAACGAAAAATTTGTCTCGGAATCCATAGAATGATATTCCAAATAATTTCTATAAACGCACAATTTCTTAGTTCTTTCAAATTGTTTTTCATAATCTGCTTTAGTTTTCTTTTCTTCATCGTAACTCCTAGTCCAAGTTAAATGACAATTCCTTTCATTTCATGTATTTGTTCAATGTGTCGTTGTTCATGCAAATACACTTGCTCAATCCATTGATTGAGTGGCAATGGTCCGAAGGCTGGGTGATTCACAGCTTTTTTAGCAAGTAAGGATGGCTCTTCTAGTTGAAGCAAAAATGTCGTTAGTTTCGCTCTTGTTTCATATAATAATGTCACCATTTGCTGGACAGCAAATGCTTCCTCTGTCGGTTCCACAATTTTTGGTGCTGCGAGCTTCTTTGTTCTATCTTTCATTAGTTTAACATTGATCGGTTCAGGTTTGGTATTTTCTTGAGAGGCTAACCCCCATGAAATGGCCTTCATTGTTGAAGTTTCTACTAGCACTAAATGATGACATATTTGAGCAATGCTCCAACTGTTTGCATCAGGTTTTTGATTAAATTGTGCATCGTTTAATACTTCTATTTCCTTTAATAGTTGTTCTCTCGTAGTACTTAATTGTTCAAGATATGTTGAAATCATATATTTTCCCCCTTCAGTTTTGACCCTACTCTGTATATATGCATCTTACTTGTTCGTATGCTTTTACGCTAGTTATTAATCAACAATATTAAAAGGATTATTCTCCAAAACATGTTGCAATTGCTCATCTTCAATATGGGTATAGATTTGGGTTGTAGCGACACTGGAGTGTCCTAGTATATGCTGTAAGCTACGAATATCTGCCCCAGCTTTATACATCATTGTCGCCGATGTATGACGCAATTTATGTGGTGTAAGTCTGTCCTTTTGTAGACCCGATTGTTTATTGATTTGCTTAACAATTTTAGCGACGGTTTGTCGTGTAAAACGTGTTCCTTTTTGCGAAACAAAAAGAGGCTCTTCCCCTTCCCCTTTGTATGGTGTTTTCCCACTCTGTTCATAATTATTTAGCGCTTGCATGCAACTATCATTTAAGTAAACCGTACGCTCTTTATTTCCTTTTCCGATTACGGTCAAATAACGACCTTGTAAGGATGAAGTATTCAGTTGGCACAGTTCAGATACGCGAATACCAAGATTTAAGAAAAACATCATCATGCAATAATTCCGTGGTGATGCGCGATGCAGTTGAATACCCTCAATAAACTGGGTCGCCTCATCCATATTCATGTATATCGGTTTTCTGCGTCCAATCTTTGGTGTTTCCAACTCCTCCGCTGGATTTTCTTCTATAAGGCGTCGTTTTCCTTTAATGTATTTGAAAAATGATTTTAAGGTAGCGACTTTTCGGGCTCTTGCGGAAGCAGAATTTTTACGTTGTACTTCACAATACTCCATAAATAAATAGAGATCTTCCAAAGTGATGTCACGGATTTCTTCTATTGTAATAGTAGCAATATCGACTTCGTTTAATTGCGCGATATCTATATCATTTTGCATAGCTAAATGAAAACGAAAGAATAAAGTGAGATCGTATTCATATTCTTTTCGAGTGCGTTGGGACTTTCCTTTGATTGTTGTTAAGTACACTAAGAAGTCTTTCATTATTTTAGGTTGTGGATTCTTTTGCATAAAATCACCTCTATTTTCTCTATTTTCTCTATTTTACCATAAAAAACGTTCCCAAATATAAATTTGGGAACATTATTGATAAAAAAATGCCCTTTCCCCCTTATTCGAACGTATGTTCTTATTTTAAGTAATTAAAAAAGATGATTTTCTACGTATGAAAAATCATCTTTTTTTGAAATTTTTTTGCAAGGTCTATTTATTTATGCATAAACGCGTCTCAAAATGAATATTAAACTCTAGTATACTACTATACGCTGAGACGAATCGAAAAATGATTCCATGGGTAATGATACGAGTCGATTCGTCTCACAATGCGCGTGGAATTTTTTGGTTATTTGTAGTTAATTAGCGAAAATGCTATATGTGCCATCCATTTGTTGTGTAATTTTCCAGTTCGTCGATAACATGCTAAGAAGCTTCGAGATTATGGCTTCGTCGCACACCAAATTCTTAATACCTGTTTCTGCCAATTGAAAGTCCTTCGTTTCTTCTAATTGAAAGCGAAGATGTAGTAAACGCTGAATGCCAGGTAATGTTACATATTTTATTCGATAATTACCATGCAGCGCGTCTAAAAATTGTTGCTCCCCTTCTTGATAAAGAGCCAGTGTTTCTTGAAATTCATAATTGGGTTCCTTTGTACGCCATGACGATACTTCCCCAGTTCGCAATGTCTGTAAGATTTCCTCGTCTGATATACCTAGTTTCGATAGCTTGTCTAACTCGTAAGCTTGCAATAAGTTAATGTTTATCATTTTTTACTAGCTCCTTTTATGTATTCTTTTTAGTGTAACATGTTTTGACTATTCCTTAAATTCGGAGGCGGTTCACATGATGAAATTATATGATTCGGGTTCTTTTTTTGATGAAATGATAGATGGTGACCAGCCGAAACCGCATTATCGCTCCTTCCATCGTAAACTAAGTGCTTTTTCTCAAGAACAGCTAGAAGAAAAATACCAGCAAGCACAATCGAGCTTCCTTAGACAAGGTATTACATTTACTGTATATGGTGCCCAAGGGGGGACAGAACGGACAATGCCTTTTGATTTTGTACCGATTATTATCCCACATGCACAATGGAAGATGATTGAGACCGGTATGAAACAACGTGTCAAAGCGTTAAATTGTTTTTTACATGATATTTATCATGAACAGTTAATTGTAACGGCCGGAATTATTCCCAAAAATCTTATCGAACAAAATCCATATTATTGTCGAGAAATGTTGGGTGTTCAAGTGCCAATAAATAATCATATTTTTTTAGCTGGCATTGATGTAATTCGTGATCAAAACGGTGTTTACCGCGTATTGGAAGATAATTTACGTAATCCTTCTGGCATTTCATACGTATTCCAAAATCGTTATGTTATGAAGGAAGTGTATCCTGAATTTTTTTCCAAACATACGATTCAATCCCTTGAAAAACAAATGACCCATATGAAAAAAGCGCTACTTTCACATCGACCACGAAATTTAAAGGCTCATGTTGAACCGAAAGCAGTCCTTTTAACAGCCGGTATGTATAATTCAGCCTATTACGACCATGTCTTTTTAGCGCAACAACTAAATATTCAGCTTGTAGAAGGACGCGATTTAATTGTGCAAAATTTAAAAGTTTATAAAAAAACCATTTACGGATTAGAGCAAATCGATATTATCTATCGCCGCATTGATGATGACTTTTTAGATCCTACTGCTTTTCGAGAAGATTCTTTACTTGGCGTGCCCTATTTAATCGAGGCTTATAAGGCAGGAAATATTGCAATACTAAATGCAGTGGGCAACGGTGTCGCAGATGATAAAGCGATGTATGCCTATGTCCCAGATATGATTCGTTTTTATTTAAATGAAGATCCTATATTAGAAAATGTCACAACCTACCATCTTGATGATGAAAATCAGCGGGCATGGGTACTAAAACATTTACACGAGCTGGTTATAAAAAATGTAAGTGCCTCAGGTGGCTACGATATGCTGATTGGTCCACATGCCAGTGCTGAAGAAATCGCTAGCTTCCGACAAAAAATAGTAAACCAACCAAATCAATATATAGCACAACCGACCATTCAGTTATCACGTGCACCTGCCTATCAGAATGGTAAATTCTATCCTTGTCATGTCGATTTGCGTGTATATGTCATTACAGGTGATGAGATATTTGTCCTTCCAGGTGGGTTATCTCGTGTTGCGCTAAAAGAAGGATCGTTAGTCGTAAATTCCTCACAAGGAGGCGGAGCAAAAGATACGTGGATATTAAAGGAGGAATTGCCGCATGCTAAGTCGAGTAGCAGACGCACTATATTGGATGGCAAGATATAGTGAACGCACAGAAACGAATGCACATATATTACAAGTACAGCTGTTGAATATGCTGGAGCAATCTGGTAAGGAACATGATTATCTCGACCATTGGGAAGCTATTTTAGATATTTGTGCTTCGAAAGAAGAATTTCTAGCATGCTATGAAGTCATTCGAGTGAATCCTCTTATTGAGTACTTGTTGTTCTCTGAGAACAATAGCAACGCTTTGCATGCAACTTTGCGCGCCGTTCGAGAAAATGCACGAATAACACGGGATAGTATCCCTATTGAGCTTTGGGAATTACACAATGCCTTTTATTTATATATGCAACAAGAAGTAACGGTGCAGAAACGGCCATTTCCGTTAATATCCCTAAATTATTTTTTACACAATGTACGTAAGACATCTTTAACGGTTACAGGACTAGTTGAAGACTCAATGGAACGAGATTTACCTTTTTATTTTATGCAAGTCGGCAAATGGATTGAACGTGCAGAAAAGACGATCCGTATGATATTAATAATGCTAGAGCAACAACCAATGACTAGCAATATAGAAGAAGCCGATGGGATATTTTTGCTTGATTTATCAAAAGCAACAGAATCTTATAAACGTAAGCACCATCAAACAAATTTACTATGTGTCATGCAATATTTATTACAGGATGCGCATTTTCCACGCTCCGTGAAGGTCTGTTTAAAAAAATTAGAGGAAGCATTTATGCATATTGAAAAAGACCATCTCACTGCTCGATTTGTAGCACTTAATACACCGTTACGAGCTTTGTTAACGGCCATTAGCGAGCTCAATTTATCAACATCTTCCTTAGAGGAAGCTATATTTTCAATGGAGGAAAGATTGTGTCAATGTATTGATTTTGGTCATACATTTTCAGCAATTTATCATTTATATGAACCCAGCCTACAAGCTTGAAAGGAACCACTTACAGCTCCCTTTCAACACGCAAGTCAGTAATCAAAAGGAAGCGGACACGATGAAATTTGAAATTCAACATACAAATATTTTTCAATATGAATCTGAAGTCGATCAAAGCTTGAATACTATCCGCTTGAAACCTCGGGGTGATGAGCGTCAACGCTTGCTGTCTTACCGTATCGCGATTTCACCATCTTCACTAACGCGTGAGCATGCAGATATTTGGGGGAATACAGTCGGTACATTTTATATTCCGGAGCAACATCAAGTACTAGAAATAGAAACAACATCCATCGTTAGTATACAGCGTGCACCATTTATTCATCGCATTCAATATTCACCCGAAATGCAGACGATTTTTCATTCCCAACTCTTTTATGAACATTATTTGCCCTATTTAAAATCAACAAACTTTACGTATATGACAGATGCTCAGATAGAAGAAGTGTTTCATGCGATTGGTCACGCAGAAAATCCAGTGCTGTTTTCGCTTAATTTAATGCAATATTTATATTCAACATTTGAGTATGATCCAACAGCAACAAATGTTACGACAACTGCAAGCCAAGCATTTGACTTAAAACGAGGAGTTTGTCAAGATTTCACCCACGTTATGCTCGCTATACTACGTGCTAAAGGAATACCTGCTCGCTATGTAAGCGGTTATTTATATGTCGATGAAAATTCAGGTTTAATCGGAGATATAGCAACACACGCCTGGGTTGAAGTGATGATTCCTGGTATTGGTTGGATTGGGTTAGACCCAACCAATAATGTGGAAGTACTAGAAAATCACATTATTTTATGTATCGGACGTGACTATACCGATATTAGCCCTGTCGAAGGCGTCTATACAGGTGGTAAACATGATTTAACGGTAAAAGTTCAAGTAAAAGCGTTAACGCATTTTTAATAAGAAGTGCAGCAATTTGTGCTTGATAGACAATTGCTGCACACTTACTTAAAACGTTCTCCTCGTTCTGTTAATACCCATTTTCGAACATATCCCATTTTTTGTTGTATGTTTTCAACCGTTTCCTCACTTTGTAACGCCCTTTGTAGCACCGTGTAACGAACATCTGTCGCTCGTACATTTGTGCCAATATCTTTTGATAGTGTTTGAAAAATCCGTTCAATTGTTTTTGTCGTGATCGATTTAGTAAGACTTGTTTCACTGACCCAAAGCCACTCCCCTACATTCCCTTGATGTATATCCTCCGTCGCATTTTTATAATGCTGTAACATTTCCATCAAAATAGGTGAAAGTCTCATCTCCCTTCTGCCATTCTGGTTTGAAATCGAAATATGTGATGATGGAATCTCAAGATGTCCCCATTTCATACGGACAAGTTCAGCAGGCTTGCAACCAGTTTCGATAAACATTTGTACAATACAACCATTCCGTCTTGCAAGCCACGCATGCTCAGGTGTTTTTGCATATTGAAAATAGGTCGGCCATACTTCTAAAATGTTTAACAATTGCTCTTTTGTCAGCACTTTTAAGGAATCCTTGCCCCTCTTTTTTGGCTGTAAAATGCTTTCATAATCAAACGGTTCAACCCATTCTCGCAAAAATACAAAGTCTACAAAACTACGGAGTGACGCTATTTTCCGATTAAAAGTATTAACATTTTCATAATTTTCTTTTAGATAATTACTATATATAAATAATAATTCTTTCAATTGTTTATCCAGCATTTGTACATTTTGCTCACTTGCAAAAGCTAAAAATTGCTGTCCATCAAGGTTGTATTGTTTCTTTGTAGCAGTACTTTTCTTTAAAGAATTTAATAGTAATAAATAACTTTGCCATGCTTCCTTTAATGGAACCATCATGCTCCCTCCTTGTTTACTGTGCGTGTGATAGTTTTATTTTATACTATTTATGGTGCGTAAGTTATTATTTATCTTTTAAAATAGTAGTGTCGGATAATCTGTAATTATCAATTAGACTTATCTTTCTGTAGACGATGCTCCTTAAGAAATAAAGAAACAAATGTTCCTATAGTAGTTTCTCATATCTTTTGCTTTATTACAATAGCAATAATCTGTTGTAGTACAATCTCTATAAAATGCCATTAATCTTGTGTAACAGGTTGAAAAAACATGAAAATTCGTATTATTTAGTGTTTATTGCTCTTTGTGTTATATAATATAAGTATCAATTTAAATGTAGGGGGCTTTTCAATTATGCAAGTAAGAACAACTCGTCTTGAGGCTGAGGATGCGAAAATTATTTATCAAGAAACGGCTGGACTCGCAATTATTACGATCCATCGACCACAGGCGAAAAATGCGCTTACCGCAAATATGTGGGATGAATTAGCTAAAATTGCACTAAAAGTGTTAGATAATCCTAAAAATAAAGTGCTCATTTTACGAGGATCTGGTGAGAATTTTACAGCAGGCTCTGATATTAAAGAATTCAACGCTATTTCTTTAGAAAAGGCAGAAGAAGCTTTTCTACATATGGAAAAAACAATATCAACGATTGAACGTTTGCCGATTCCAACAATTGGTGTTATTAACGGTCCTGCAATGGGAGCAGGGTTAGAACTTGCTTTAGCATGTGATATTCGCATCGGCTCTGAAAAAGCAAAATTAGGCATTCCTGTAGGCAAATTGGGCATCACATTAAACAATAAATTTGCCCAGCGTCTTGTTCAACTTGTTGGCCCATCTACAACGAAAGATTTGGTATTTACAGGTCGTATGTTTAAAGCCGATGAAGCCTTTAAACTGGGTATGCTGAACTATTTAGTAACTGAGAAAGATTTAAATAAATTTATGATTCGAATGGGCAAGCTGGTAGCCGGTATGTCTCCAGAATCTTTACTTGCTGTAAAGCAATCTGTACAAGAATGTGTCGATAGTGTACCAACATTATGGCAAGGTTCTACACCATTTGTAGGCAGTGATTTTACAGAAGGCTGTCGTGCCTTTGTTGAAAAGCGTCAACCTCAATTTACACGCGCATCAAAATAGAAAACAGGTACTCACTCGCTCTATTGCGACTGGAGTACCTGTTTTTTATTTTCGTTTTTGTACAACAGAGTGCACTTGAACATTGATAGCATCTAGTTCGTAGCCAAAATGCTGGTAAAAAGATTGTTGTACGTCTTCTTGTAACTGATATAAGCGGCGAGGTAATGAATAATCTATCGGCATCTTTAATTGCAAAGAAATGATGACCTTTGCCTGCTCTCCAAGGCTAAACTGTATTTGTTCTACTTTTTTCACAATATCTTGCTGTTTACAAATATAGGTTAGTAATTGCACATAGACTTGCTTCTCTATTTCAATATATTCCTGTTGGAAATCAGGACGCACAATGGTTGTTTCACCGATTTTTTCACGTTTAGGTGTGAAAATTTCCTTCCCTTTTTGCACCAGTCGTTTAAAGAAATTTTGCTCTACTTGTCGGTACGGTATTGGCATAACATGTTTTCCTTGCGTTTGGCGAATAAATCGAGCCTTTTGGATTTCCTTTTGAGAACGAATATCCTCAACATAATAATACGTTTCAATCGGCCCTAGTTCCAAGCGCTTGGCAATATTATTGGTCATTTTATCAGACGTACCAATCAGTAATATAGATTGAACATGATATGTATCAAGAGCTTTGACGACTTCTTCACGATGCGCTTCTTCTGAAAAAATCGCACGTCGAACAGCAGTTATCGTATTTTTTTCAAACTTCGCAGAAATCCCTGCTACTTTCACGCCATTGACAATGAGTAAACCGTCATCGATAATGGCTTCCACTCCTATTTTATGTGCAAAAACGAGCGCGCTTGTACTTTTTCCTGTTCCACTTGGTCCACTTAAAGAACATACCTTCATCTAAAAAACCACCCTCCTTGCTTAATAATAGCAGAAATGTATCCCTACTATCATTTAACATCGTTACCCGTAATTATTTTGTGCATATACATTCATTTAAGCTTAATTTTTTCCGCTAGCCTATGCAAGCATCTTCTCCATTACAAGAATATATTCTTTTTTCAGAATAACTTCCCCTTTCTGTGCTTTAGTATGATAAAATGTGTACTACTATTCTGTTATACAACTATAAGGAGTGTACTAGTTTGAAAATCGTACCATCAAAAAAAATGTCTCTATTTACCCCAGCAATTTTCGGAGATTTAAAGCACTTTGCTAAACAACAACAAGCAAAAGGTATGTCTTTAATCGATTTAAGTTTAGGGAGCCCTGACCTTCCACCACATGCAAAAATCCGTGAGCATTTATCATACAGAGCGGGCTTGGCAGAATCATATGGCTACACATTAACTGGCACACAACGTTTTTATGATGCAGTTAGCCGTTATTATAAACGTCGTAGCAATGTTGATTTAGACCCTACAACTGAAATCATTCAAACAATCGGCTCTCAAGAAGGCTTAGTTCATTTACCAATCGCCTTTTGTGATCCAGGAGACATCGTTCTCTCAACAAATCCAGCTTACGTCGCTTACGATGCAGGCATTCATCTAGCGGGGGCTACACCCTACTATATGCCGCAAACAGCCGATAACGATTATTTACCTGATTTAGATGCAGTGCCAGAAGAAGTTGCACAAAAGGCAAAGCTACTTATCTTAAATCTACCAGGTAATCCCGTACCAGCTATGCCTTCTCTTGCCTATTTCGAAAAGGTCATTGCTTTTGCTAAAAAATATAACGTGATTGTGCTTCATGATGCGGCGTATTCAGAGTTTTACTTTACTGGTGACGGTCCGATAAGCTTTTTAGCGGCACCAGGTGCAAAAGAAGTAGGGATGGAGATCAATTCTTTATCAAAAAGCTTCAGCCTAGCTGGAACACGAATTGCCTATATTGCTGGTAATGCTGACATGATTGCTGTCTTAAAACAACTTAAATCGAATTTAGACTTCGGTATTTTTGAACCAATTCAAGATGCAGCGGTAGTTGCTTTAGACCACGCGGAAGAAATTACAGAGAACTTACGTGCAACATTCTCAGTACGTCACAAAACGTTAATGAATGGCTTAAGCGAGCTTGGTTGGGATGCAGCCCCTTCAGATGGTGGTATGTTCGTGTGGGCAAAATATCCGTACGATATTGACTGTACAGATTTAGCATTTAAGCTAATTGAACAAATTGGTGTTGTAACAGTACCGGGAACAGTGTTTGGCACTGCAGGACAAGGCTACCTACGACTAGCACTTGTTCAGCCAAAAGAGGTTTTACAAGAAGCAGTAGATCGTCTAAAAAACGTTTCCATCTCCTAACATTTAACGAAGCATGTGAACAGGAGGCATCCTTATTACATGCTTTGTTTATATCATTAAAAAAACAGCTACTGAATGCTCGCAGTAGCTGTTTTTGGTTACACATCATATTTTTGTACTACTTCATCTTCGTAGCGATTATATCGTTGCTTAAATAGCTTAAATAAATGTGTGACGAGTACTTTTAAAATCGCATAGCCTGGAATCCCTAAAATTACACCTGGTACACCAAATAATGAACCTGCTGTTAACAATACGAAAATAATTGAAATGGGATGGATGCTCAAAGATTTCCCCATAATTTGTGGCGAAATGAACTTCCCTTCTATTAACTGTACTATCGTCCAGACAATGGCTAGTTTAACAAGCATAAATGGCGAATTAACAAGCGCAATAATAGCTGCTGGTGTAATTGCAATAACTGGTCCTAAATAAGGGACCACACTTGTTATCATAGCTAAAAAACCAAGTAGCAATGCATACTTCATGCCGATAATTAAGAAGCCAATTGTGACCATTGCCCCAATACACATTGACACTAAAATTTGCCCTTGTATGTAAGAACTAATTTGTTTGTCCATATCGTGTAAAACATCATGTAAACCCGGACGCATGCGAGGCGGACATATTTTCATAACAAATTTCGGTAATTTCTCGCCATCTTTTAATAAATAAAATAATATAAATGGTACCGTAACAAGCGATAAAATAATGCCTGTTAAAGTTGAAAGAAAACCTGTTATACCTGTTGCAACACCTTGTGCTAAATTGGCCGCGGTATCTTTTACTGTTTCAATAATATCTGTCGTAAAATTCATCACGACTTTTTCATAATTAAAATCCATAGTGGCTAAATACTCATTAACACGTGAGTTATTTAAGTATTCCACTATATTTTGTGTTAGGGCCATAAAATAGACAGGGAATTCCTGCGCTAAATTCGTAAATTGATCCGTTAAAAATGGATAGACCAGCACGACAAGTAAAGTAATGACGCCAACTACACCAATATATAAAATTAAAATGCCCCAAATTCTTGGGATACGCCACTTTTCAAGTATTCCTAATAATGGACGTAATAAATAATACCCGATTACGGCTAGTACTCCTGGTAAAATAACAACCTCAAATAATACTTGTAGCGGGGTAAATATAAAGGAAACTTTTCCAAACATGTAAATTACACATGCGAGTAATAATAAAATAATTAACGTAAATAATAAATTTTTACCACCTAAAAAGCGGATAAACTTCGTCGAAAAGAAGTTTGAATGCTCCCTCGGTCTTTTTTCACTCATCTACTCACCCCAATCCGAATGCTCACCTATATTTTACAGGATAATGTTGGCTTTTGCGAAGTATCACTCTAAGGAAATTCCTAAAAATTTACTTAAAAACGCTTTGTTTGCCTTTTCATCAATCACAATAGCAGATCCTGCATGGCTAAAGTTTTGGAAATCATAGCTACCTTCAATGGGAATTGTCGCTTTCTCTATCGATACTTTCCCTTTAGACACCATTTTTAAAACTTGTTGGATTTCTCCTGCTGACGAATAATCAGTCGTTACATAGCCTTGTGCAGCACCGATGAATTTAGGCAAATTCAATACATTTTGCGGTGCTAATAGTTCATTTTTTAATGCTTCAATTACTTTTTGCTGACGAGCAACACGGCCAAAATCTCCTTCAGCATCATGGCGGAACCTTGCATAGCCAAGCAATTCCTGTCCATTTAGATTATGCGTACCTTTTGTAAGGGTAACACCAATTTTTTCAGACATATCCTTTTCTACATCCATTTCCACACCATTAGGTGCTAAAATGTCTACAAGTGATTCAAAATTTTTAAAATCGACAAGTGCGTAATGATGAATTGGTAAACCAAACATATTACTTAATGTGTCTTTTAACAGTTGAACACCACCTAAATAATACGCCGTGTTTAGTTTATAGGATTGATAGCCTGGAATGTCTGCATAAATATCCCGCATAAATGATACGAGTTTCACATCGTTTGTTTTCTTATTCCAAGATAATACCATCATTGTATCTGTTCGCGATTTCTCTTCACCGCGTGTATCGATTCCTAATAATAAATAGTTCTCAATATCGTCCTTTACTTCGTCTCCACTAAAGTCTTCTTGGGGTACCAACGTGTCTGTGGCTAATTGCAAGCCACTTCGATATTGCATAATGCTGTATCCAGCAATGACAATGACACAGAGTAATAAGAACGTAAACAGTGCTCTCCCTTTACGCAATCGACGTTTCTTAGGACGTTGCGAGCGTCTTGTATAGTCTTGCTCTTCCATAACAAAATAACTCCTCTATTTTTTTATAGTTAATGTAACGATTGAAAGTAAGGAAAGTTTCATTTTTCTCCTACTATCCTCATCAGCATCTATCTATTCGTTATTTTACACCCTATTTGCCAGTAATGAACAAAATAATGCTATAATATTTTCACAAAAGAAAGGATGATGAATATGATTGAAAAAGCGACGTTTGCAGGCGGCTGTTTTTGGTGTATGGTGAAGCCATTTGTAGAATGGGATGGCATACATAAGGTTACATCAGGCTATATGGGTGGCCATTTAGAAAATCCAACATATGAAGACGTTAAAAAAGGCAACTCA
Organism: Lysinibacillus sp. C5.1; assembly: GCF_016350185.1. Classification (NCBI taxonomy): domain Bacteria; kingdom Bacillati; phylum Bacillota; class Bacilli; order Caryophanales; family Bacillaceae; genus Lysinibacillus; species Lysinibacillus sp. C5.1. The sequence continues at coordinate 2,375,203 of NZ_CP066226.1, read as the reverse complement.
GGCCATTTAGAAGTAGTCGAAATTGAATTTGATTCCTCTATTTTTAGTTATGAACAGTTACTTGATATTTATTGGATGCAAATCGACCCTACAGATGCCTTCGGTCAGTTTCACGACAGAGGCGAATCCTATGCAACGGCCATTTTTACTTATTCCGAAGAACAAAAAAGAATTGCGCAGGCATCAAAAGAAAAGCTTGCAAATAGCGGGCGCTTCGATAAACCTATTGTAACCACAATTCGTGATGCTCAACACTTTTATCCAGCAGAAGATTACCATCAAGACTATTACAAAAAAGAACCAGACCATTATAAACAAGATCGAGCAGTATCAGGACGTGATGAATTTATTGCGCAACATTGGAATAAATAATAGATTCTCAAAATACAGTTTCCTAAATCAGACAAAAAGAATCCATCGTGTGAAAAACACTAGATGGATTCTTTTCTCATTACTTTAAGCTAAATGACTGCATTGCATCAAAGAAACGCTTGCCATACTTCTCGAATTTCACTTCACCAATACCACTCACTTGTCTGAGCCCTTCCAGCTCTGAAGGCTTTTTATCGCATAATTCACGCAATGTTTTATCAGAGAACACGACGAATGGTGGTACCTTTTCTTCATCGGCAATCTCTTTGCGTAATATGCGTAAGTGTTCAAATAATGGATCATTGTCTGCAAGTAGACGAACTGTCACGGCTTGTTTTCGCATAACTGTTCGCTTGCCTAACAAAACAGATTTCCCTTCCTCCGATACGTAAATCGTTGGAAATGTGCCATGCTTAACAGCTAATAATCCTTCCGCAATTAAAAATTCGATAAAGTTAGAAACCTCCTTCGAAGATTGCCCTTTTAAAATGCCATAGGTTGAAAGTCTAGAAAATCCAAATTCAAGGACTTTTTGATTTTTGGAGCCAATTAATACTTGCGCGACCATTGTTTTGCCAAATTTTTGTCCCATTCTTACAACACAAGCTAATACCTTTTGTGCGTCTTCCGTGACATCTTTTACTTCTCGGTTATCTTGACAATTACTGCAACGTTTACATGGTGCACCTGCCTGTTCACCGAAATATGTTAGTATCGCATTTTGTAGGCAGCCCTCTGTATGACAGTAATCGACCATCGTTTGTAATTTTTCTAATTCCTGTGCGATACGCGCTTCATCACGTGTCTGCTCAATTAAAAAACGTTGTGTTTGTACATCCCCTGAAGCGTAGAGCAAAATACAAGCACTTGGCAGGCCATCACGCCCTGCGCGTCCCGCTTCTTGATAATAACTTTCCATATTCCGTGGCATTTGATAATGAATGACAAAGCGAACATTACTTTTATCTATTCCCATACCAAACGCATTGGTTGCAATCATAATGCGCGCCTCATCTTTTAAAAATCGTTCTTGTTCAGCCATACGCAAGTTCTCTGACAGTCCTGCATGATATTTTGCGACCGACACACCCGCACGTGTCAGTAAGTCATACAATGCGTCGACTGATTTACGTGTCGCCGCATAAATAATGCCGACTTCCGATTTATTTTTTTCAATATAATTTTTAATATAGCGCTCTTTATTTTCACCGATTAACACCGTAAAAGCTAAGTTTTCACGTTCAAAGCCTGTAATGAGTGTTGCCTTTTCGTCAATCGATAATAATTGACGGATATCCTCACAGACGGCAGGAGTTGCTGTAGCAGTTAAGGCAAGCACAGTCGGTTGTTGAGCCCATAATGTAAACAGTTTTTGAATGGCGCGATAGCTGGGGCGAAAATCATGTCCCCACTGCGAAATACAATGCGCCTCATCTACAGCTAGCAATGGTACATATAATTGTGATAATGCTTGTAAAAAGGTAGCACTTTCTAATCTTTCCGGTGCAATATAGAGCAGCTTCAAATAACCTCCACTCGCTAGTTGCATCGTTTCATCCACTTCTTGTGCTGATAATGTACTATTGATATAAGCTGCCGGTATATTCGCTGCTCGCAACGACTCGACTTGATCTTGCATAAGGGAAATTAACGGTGAAATCACAATCGTTAAACCCTCAAGCATTAATGCCGGAATTTGATAGCATATCGATTTTCCTCCACCTGTCGGCATCACGCAAAGGCTCGACTGTCCACTTAATGTTTGTTCAATAATTTGCGCTTGTCCGGTGCGAAACGAATCGTAACCAAAGTGGTGCTGTAGCATTTGTCTTGCTTGCTCCATTCTCTTTCTCACTCCTCTGCTGTAAGGCGTATTAGTTTGTAATCGCCTTGATCATTTTTGAAAATCTCATAGGTCATGATGGAATGTGCAAGTGCTTCCTGTCCTGCTGAATTGGTCAGCACGTATTCCGTTTTTGCACGCACAATAATATTTTGCCCTACTTTCTCTATCCGTTTAATCGTCGTATTAGAAAAATGGATTTTGGCTTGCTTGGACGCATAATAAGCAACCATATCTTCAAGCGTATGCTGTAAATCCTCTGCACCAGTAACAGACTGCATCACACTGGCATCATTAATCCCCACAGCCGCCTTTAAATGCTCATGAAATGTATCAATAAATATTTTTACCTCGTCCTCATTATAGGCAAAAATATTCTTCCCGTATTTTTCAAGCATTTTTTGCACCGCTTCTTTGTCACCGACTTCACTATAAGCATACAAATTTTTAGATTGAGACAAACGGTCCTTTGCCTTCATGCCGTCAGTAATCCATTCATCAAGTAACTGTACTATATCTTGAAGTGGCAATATGTATGGTTGTGAAACGCCCTGTTGCTGTCGATTAAAATAAATGCCCACTATTTGACCATTTTCTGCTTCCATCACAGGGCTACCGGGTGGTAAAGCTTGGTCTACATCTATATAATAAGCAGCTACCTTGTCACTATATCTGTTAATTGTGTGGGGTAAGCCATCGACATACACAGCTAAGTGATCCAACTTGCCATTGAAAACAGTTGGAACATTGACGGACGCAAGATACTTCACTTGTAAAATAGCAATATTATAAGCAGTAGATATATAGCGTATATCAGCTTCTACAAGTTTATCGTTACTAAATTGCACAAGGGCAGTAGGTTTTGATGCGACCAACGCTCCGTTTGTTACAATATAGAGCATCGAAGGGTCTTTCTTCACAATAATACCCGCACCAATAGCGCTCTCCCCTATAACCTTCACCTCTGGAATGAGCTTTTCCTCCTGTTTCTCCACGGGTTTGTCAGATTTAATTGCTGTTTTTTCCTTGTTAAACATTTCCGCAACGGATTGATCGCCACAGCCTGTTAACAGGAGGGTTGCCGCTCCAACGATAAGCATCTTTTTTCGCATTTGTTCACCAATACTTTCTATCGAACTTCTTTCTTTACTATCATAAACAACGACGTCATTTGTTTCAAGTTTACATAATATAATTATTGTTTTATATTAATTAAATCAAAGGTATTTATAATAATTTATCTACTTATTTTAAAGAAACATAGCATTTTGTCACACTTTTGCGAAGTGCTATAAGAAGCACTCTTTAAACGAGCAAAGGCAGTAACGACATGGGGACTTGCTTGCCGTTACTGCCTTTTTCATTCTATCTTTGTGCATCATCCATAAGACATGCTAGTTATTGCTTCCTTAATACAAGTGCTGTAGCAATAATCCCAAACATTAATAACAAAAAGATAACGAAGGTAAACGAATGGTTGCCTGTTACATCATAACAATAACCGATTAGTGTAGGAATAATTGCGCTCATCATAAATCCACCAGACATGACCATTGATGACCAGCTATTTGCCTCTTCATGCGTGCGTGCCTCATCCAATGGTAATAATAAACCAATAGGAAACAACCCACTTAGCACAATCCCAATAATTAAAACGCCAATCCATAATAGCCAGCCCGTCCCGAACCATAAAAGTACAAACCCGCTGACACCGATGATTCCTAATGACAATAGCCATCGAATACGATTTGACCATTTTTCCATTAGGATTGGGACAACAATATTCCCTATCATCTGAACGATTGACAGAAAAGTTAACATCGAACTAGCAGCAACGAGTGTTAAGCCTTTGTCTTGTAAAATAGGCGTTAACCAAGACATCATCGAGAAAAATAACGATGTTTGAAAACCAAAATAAAGTAAAATCGTCCACGCACGGCTGTTTTTCCACGGATTACGTACAGTTTCCTTTGTTCGCTCATCCTTTTGTACAGACGACTGCTCTACCTGATTTGGGATAACAAGCAACCAAATTATAAGAGCAAGCACAGCCAGCACTGCCCAGCTACCAAGGGCAATGGTCCAATCTTTATGAAACCCATTATAAAATGATACCGTTAATGCCGCACTTAATGTTGCACCTGTCCCGATGCCAAAAGAATATACCCCAACTACCGTTGCGAAACGATTAGGAAATTTTTCTTTAATAAATGCATTTAACATCGGCCCAATAATAGCGATCGCAAAACCTGCAGCAAAACTAGTGACCACAAGCAAAACATAGCTTTCTTGTAACAATCGGAGTCCGTTGGCTAACGCAATAATTGTTAATAGTAGCGCAATCGCAAACTTCGTACCAAGACGTCGCTGTAACGGAACAGCCACTGGTGCAAAAAGCCCCATACAAAAGACAGGAATGGATGTTAATAAACTCATTTGCGTATTGGATACTTGAAGAGACTCCATTAACACATTAAATAGTGGCCCTATGCTAGTTACAGCTGGGCGCATATTGAGGGCGACGAAAAAAATACTGACAACAACGACGATTGTCGAAGCTGTCCATTGTTTATTATTCATAACGTTGAATACCTTTCTAATGCCAAGTTCACTACTATGTCATTGTCCTTGATAAATAGTGTTATCAGACATCCGATTTCTTCTAGTCTTCTTTTAGCATTTTCTCTGCTTACCGTCAATATTTCATTATTTTTATATGCATCCTGCTTTATTTGTGCTTTTGGCACAATAAACTTAGAGAAGTGTCACATATTTTTCGGTGCTTCGATTCCTAATAAAGCTAATGCTTCGTTTAGAATCATAGCTACACAATGACATAATGTTAAACGGCAACCTTGTAAGCGATCTTTTGCTAGAATTTTATTCGTTGCATAGTATTTATTAAACGCACGAGCTAATTGTAAAGCATATTTAGCTATGATGGAAGGATCAACTTGCTCATACGCGTTCGCAATTACGCGAGGAAATTGTTCAAGTAACAACAAGACCTGCCATGCTTGTTGTCCTAACGGTTGGAAAGACACTTCCTCAAGTGGACCATCTGCTTTGTCCAAAATGGAGTGAATGCGTGCATGCGTATATTGGATATATGGGCCCGTTTCCCCTTCAAACTGCATCATGTCGTTTATAGAAAATTCAATATCATGGATGCGATTATTTTTTAAGTCATTGAAAATAACGGCACCTACACCAACCTGCCTCGCCACTTCTTCTTTATTTTGTAAATGTGGATTTTTCAGTTGAATACTTTGTTTTGCAGTCTCAATCGCTTCTGTCAATACATCATGAAGAAGAACCATTTTCCCTTTTCGCGTTGACATCTTTTTTCCCTCTTGAAGCATCATTCCAAAAGCCACATGACATAAATCTTGTGCCCAAGCATACCCCATTTTTTCAATAACGTGAAATAACTGTTGGAAATGTAATGTTTGTTCATTGCCCACGACATAATAAATTTTTTCAGGATTATACTGTTGCTGTCGATAAAAGGCGGCTGCTAAATCACGCGTAGCATACAGTGTAGCTCCGTCTGTTTTCTTGATGATACAAGGAGGCATATCCTCAAGTTCAACCACATATGCACCTTCTGATAGTGTTAGTAGTTCTTTTGCTTGTAATTCTCTTACAACCGTTGCCATTTTATCATTATAGAACGCTTCTCCTTCGTAACGATCAAATTGAATACCTAACAGCTGATATAGTCCCTTGAATTCTTCTAATGATACCTCTCTAAACCATTGCCAGAGAGCAAGCGCCTCTTCATCTTGATCTTCTAACGCTTTAAATGCCGCTCTCGCTTGTACAATTAACGTTGCATCTTGTTGTGCTTCTTCATGAAATTTTACATAAATTTTCAATAATTCTTTAATTGGTGCTGCTTCAATTGCTTGTTGGTTTCCCCATAGATGATAAGCGACAATTAACTTTCCAAACTGAGTACCCCAATCGCCTAAATGATTGATACGAATAGCCTTATAACCATTTTTCTCTGCTAAATTGGCAAGCGCATTCCCTATAACAGTTGAACGTAAATGGCCCATTGAGAAAGGCTTGGCGATATTAGGGGAAGAAAAGTCGAATACAACATTGCCTTTACTTATCGGACTTGTTCCATATAATTTTTGCTCTATCATCATTTTACTTAATACTTGTTGCGTGATGTGGTGTTGATTTAAAAATAAATTTACATATCCGCCAACTAGCTCGACGGATTGAATTAACTCACACGTTACATTTTTTTGAATTTCAACTGCAATGGTTTGTGGAGATTTACTTAGCTGTTTAGACAGTTTAAAACATGGCAAGGCAAAATCACCCATTGCTCTATTTTTAGGTTTTTCAAGTAATGTTTTAATGTCCTCTACTGTTACTTGCTGATGTAATGCGATCGCTAAACTTTTCGCAATTTCTGTTATCATATCCATTCCCTCCTCTACAAATAAAAAAGCCCCCGTCTCAAATAAGAGACGAGAGCATTGCATTCCCGTGGTACCACTCTAGTTGCCATTATTATGACCACTTTCAATTGATAACGGGGTGACGCCCCGGTATTCCCTACTAGTATTTCGGGAAACTTCTCTAAAGTGCGTTTCATTCAAACGATCTGCATTAGGCTCACACCATCCCTAACTCGCTTAGCAGCTCAAAATGAATTACTATCTTTTTCACAGAATGTATAATTATTAATTAATTTTGGAATATTTTACATGATTATATCCTTCAAGTCAACGTTGAGTTGGTTTAAGTAGAAAACGATGGACAATGTCAAACTGTTTCTAGTAAAGACAGAAAGCATTTTTCCTTCTGACATTAAGCTCACTCTTTCATTAAAAAATTATCCATTAGCGTAATTCAATTAAATTAGGTAGCTTTTCCAATACTTCTCTAAACTCTAGTAAGTCTTTAAAAATATATTGTTTATCAATTCCATTAAAGAAAGTATATTGCGCACGTTCGAGATTATCCGTAATTTCAAGGGAAATCGACACATGCGTTAAATCACAGTCAGGCAAATGACAGTGTTCTTCAGCAAACCATTTAACAAATACAGGTTCCGTAATCTCTTTTGTATAGAAAAGTAAATTTTGATCTTCATAAAATCTAAACTTAAAGCCCTTTTGCAATAACAAGTGTAATATTTGTTCTTTTGTCTCCATTGTTCATCCTCCTATAATGAAAGAATTCTTTCGCTTGTAACCGTTTTACACCTAGATTATACCAAAGTAAATATTACCAATTATATACATCTTTCTATGTTAACATTATTTGTTTGATTATTAAAATAATACACCTACTTTTACAAGTATAATACCTACAGCTAATAAGGTGTTTATATGCGTTTGGCCATAAGAAAAGAACATATTTTGATTTTCAAAACATGTTCTTTTTATATTAAATAAATACCTTTCATCTAAATGATGCGAAAACAAATAGACAGCATCTTCAATTTTTGACAGTCTGTAGCTCCTTGCTTTTATTGACATCGGAAAGCATTTTGACAGAAATGGCTCTTGCGTATTTATCCAAAAGTGCAATCGTCTTCTTTATTTCCATATCGGTTGTTTCAGGATTAATCGTACAAATTCTTAAAACTACTTGGCCGTTTAAAATTGTCGTAAAGACACCGGCATAAGCACTACTAACCATTTTTCTCGAAATTTCTGTATTCACTTTATTTATGATTTCATCGTCAAAATGCGGTGGTGAAAATCGAAAATTGACGATTGCCAAGTTCGCTTTCGTTATAATGTTCCAATCCTTGTACTTTAATACTTCACATTCTGCATATTCTGCTAGACGTATACCATGATTAATAAATTCCTCCATCTTATCCGACCCCAGAACTTGCAACGTGAACCACAGCTTTAGCGCTCTAGCTGGGCGTGTCAGTTCCATACCAAAGTCCCAAAAATTGATTTCTTCATTATTTATTTGTGCATCTCTTAAATATTCAGGGTTAGTATGAAAACTATGAAATAATAAGTTTTTATTTTTAACCAAAATCATACCACAACCATACGTCTGAAATAACCATTTATGGGCATCCCAACTGACGCTATCAGCTTTTTCAATCCCTTTTAATTTACTTTTATGCTTTTTTGACAAAAGGACAGTCGCACCATAAGCCCCATCAACATGCATCCAAAGATTAAACTTTTGGCAAATGCGATGAATATCTTCCATCTGATCAATACTTCCTGTATTAGTGGAACCAGCACTCGCAATTACTATAAATGGCTTTAAGCCTAATGATAAGTCTGCTTTTATTTGTTCATTCAACATCATTGTATTTAATTTAAAATTATCCGTTTGAATAATTCGAATATTACGATCGCTTACACCAATTATTTTAAGACCTTTCTTTACAGATGAGTGTGTTTGATCGGAAATATAGGCTATTCCTTTGGCAAGGTCGCCATTTAATTTGTTATCGCGCGCTACTGTTAACGCAGTAATATTTGCAATCGAACCACCTGATACAAAAATTCCTCCAGATTGTTCGGTGTAACCAATTTTATTATTTAACCAAGCGATCAGTTCCTTTTCAATATAACTAGCCGTAGGTGTTGACATCCAACTTCCTGCATGCATATTGTAAGCATTGGTTACAACATCAGCTACCCAAGAGATAAGTGATGCAGGACCTGGTACAAAACCAAAATAACGAGGATGATTTAGCTTAGCTCTATATTTATAAATAAATTCTACTGCATCAGATAGAACGTCGCACATCGGTCTACCTTCATTTGGTATCGCTAAATCATCCAATATTTGAAATACATTGTCGTTTGAGAATTCAATGACTTTTTGGCTATGCAAATTTTGCTGATCTGATAAAAATTTTCTTATAAAGTTCATCATTGTCTCTTCTATTTCAATTATATTATCGATATTGTTATTCATATATCATCATTCCTTCATTTTAAGTTGTTCAGCAAGTGCCATGATTTTAGCAATTAATGTTGGTCACCCTATCAATAATTCGTTCTCCACTAAAAAATCCCCCTAATTTCAATGATTAGAGGGATGCTCTTCTTTAATAAAAAAGAAAGTTAAAATAGCAGTAAGTAAAATGAAACAAAAGGCTGCTAAGCTCGTATATTCAACGCCCTTTAGAAAGGCAGAGTTTGCAATATTGAGCAAATCAGTCGATAAATCTTTTGGTAACGACTCACTTACGGCTAAAGTACCTGCAAGCGTATCTGTCGAACCTTCTGAAATCTTGGTCTGAAGATAATCTGGTAGTAAAAACGATTGTCTATACCACCACGTAATCGCTCCCCCAATTAACGTCGTACCAAGGACAACGCCAACTTCATAGGCCGTTTCACTTACCGACGAGGCCCCACCCGCTTTTTCAGGAATAACTGATGAAATAATAAGGTCATTGGATACTGTAGTAATGATGCCCACACCACTACTAATGAACAGAAAAGCTAAACCAATAATTAGAGGTGTCAGTGTTAAACTATAGACGGCTAAAAAAGAAATCGCAATAAGAATAAGGGACACACTAATAATAAAATTAGGCTTAACTTTTTGTGCGATGACAACGATACCTATTCCAGAAATAATCGCTAATATTTCACCTGGTACAAGGATAAAGCTACTAATTAATGGCGATATTCTATGAGATATTTGAAGTAATTGTGTTGCAAAGAAGATAAATCCTATTAATGAACCTAAGCTGACCATATTGATAAAGACAAGCGACGAAAAGCTTTTATTTCTAAACAGACTCATATCTAACAAAGGATTAGGTAATACAAGCTGTCGTTTTACAAACAGCACAGCAAAAATAGCGCCAATCCCTATGCTTAGTAAGCTTACTTGCCATTCTCCACCAGTAGCAACTTGTTTTAATCCAAACATAATACCAAACATGGCAATGAAAGACATGCCAATACTGAAGAAATCTACTCTGCCAGTTAACTTTTCTTGTGATTCGGTAATAAAATTGCGAATAAAGAATATGACAGGAATAAAAAAAGGAATTGAAATTAAAAAGATTGCGTGCCAAGAAAAGAAAGTAAGTAATACACCACCAATAATTGGTCCAAGTACAGAACCAATTGTTAAGCAAGTAGCCCAAGCCGCTACTACTAATCTTCTCTCCTCTCGGTCAAGAAAAGTTGAACGTATTAAGGCTAATGTAGCAGGTAGAATCATTGCACCAAAAAAACCTAGCGCCGCTCTACCAGCAATAATTTGGCCTGCATTTTGCGAAAAAATGACAATAAAAGATATAATCGAAAATCCAAGACTACCGATAAAAAGTACTTTTTTGTGTCCTTTACGGTCACCAATACCACCCATCGTAACAAGTAGACTTGCCAGCACTAAAGCGTAAGCATCAATTATCCAGAGCTGTTGAGCAGCACTCGGTGATAATGCATATGTAAGCTGTGGTAAGGCAAATGACAGGATCGTATTATCAATTGTAACACTCAAAACTGGCAATAAAATGATTAAAAGCGCCAATAGTTTTGGTTTACTTTTAACAATGGTGACAAAAGGACTTACAGACTTCTCTTCCATAATATGCCTCCTTTTACTGTAAGCATAAGATTAATTGCTATTAAAATATCGGTTCCACTTTTCTTTCAGCTCATTTAAAGATTCCCCTAAAACCTCTTCATGGTTTTTCAACAAAACAGAAAAGTCTTTGAAGCAATCCTCTTCGATGATGTGATTGAGATTCGTTATAGAATGGATGACATCATTTCTAATTTTCTCGGAATAAGGATTATACTTTTGAATGTCCCAATACACATCGGGTGAATTTTGTGTTAGCCTGGCTGATAAGCATAACATCATCTGCATAGGCGGTGGAGAAAGCTGCATCATTTCGTTTATTGAAAAATCATGTTTCTCCCCTAATACACTAATCAATGAAAGCGTTAAAATATGAGGAAGTGCTTGCACAAGTGAAACTTTCTCATCATGGCCATGCGGGTCAAACTCAAATACTACCATATCATTGTATTCAATTAGAGTTTTCATCATCGTATATGCCTCTGACTCTTCCTCTTTTACAATCGCTACCGCTCTTCCTTGATAAGGCAAAGTAGGTGAAAACATAAAATTAATCCCTACCATAGGGTTATTCGGTAAAAAGGTTTTACCATGCTTGAAAAAAGAGCTTTGTATAGAACATGTATTAATGATTTTTACTTCTTCCTTCATCAAATGAGCTTTTGATGCTAATACATCTAAACAGGAGGATTCGGGTAATGCAAAAATAATTGCATCCCCCGAAGAATAAAGATCATTTATATCATCAGATAGTACATCAGATACGATAATTTCTAGGTTCGAGTAAAGATTGCCACACGCAGCTCTTAAGGAATCTCCTTCACACGGCTCTTTGTCTATAATGACTAGATGATGCCCTGACTTCATTAATAATGATGATAAAAATTGCCCAATTAACCCATTTCCCCCCAATACTATTATTGTCTCATGTTTCATTGTGCTTTTGAACCCTCCTTATACTTTGAAACGGAACACTTGCCTTAATTAATGTTTCACGGAACTCTTCCTCTGCATCTGAAGCCTCTATAATAGCTCCTCCTACGCCAAAAGTTGCAATTTGATCTTTAATGACGACCGTTCTAATAACAATACTCAAATCTGTATAACCATTAAAGCCAATCCAACCAATAGATCCAGAATAGATCCCTCGAGGAGACTCTTCCAATTCATCTATTATTCTCATCGTTCTTAGTTTTGGTGCTCCAGTCATTGAACCCCCAGGGAAGCATTTACCTATCGATTTAAAAATACCATTATCCCAATTTAATTCGCCAACGACTGTGGAAACTAACTGATGTACAGATGAATAGGTTTCTACAACAAAAGCTTCTGGTACACTCACCGTATCAGGATGGCAAACTTCATTAAAATCATGCCTTACTAAGTCGACAATCATTAAATTCTCTGCTCTATCCTTTGAGGAAGTCATTAAACTTTCTTTCTCCAAACGATCTTGTTCTTCAGTAGTCCCTCTTGCTCTAGTTCCCTTAATAGGTTTCGATGCCATTTTTCCGTTTTCGTCAATGCTTATAAACATTTCTGGAGAAGAACTTACGATTGAAAAACGTTCGGTATTGAAAAAAGCGCTATACCTTACCGGGCTCAAAAGTCTCATTTCTTTATATAGCAGCAATGGATCCAAGCTATAAGGCAGGGAAGCACGGTTTGTTAAACATATTTCGTAAGATTCACCTTCAGTAATATATGTTTGACACTGTTTTATCTTGTCCTTGTAGTCATCACTCGATATCTCTAAGTCAATCTCATCTTCTGTTGGAGGTATTAAAAATTGGACCGTTTTTCTTTGTATAGACTCTTCACTTTTCTGCAGTAGAGCTTCTGATACAGTTAAAATTTCACCCCACAAGTTGCACACATAACGCTTCTGATCTCGATGATCAAACACTACAATATTTTTAGGTAAATAAAGAACAGCATCTGGCAAATCTGAACTATGTTTATTCGGTATCCCTCGAAGTGCTTTTAACTCGTATCCTAAATAGCCAATGACTCCTCCATTAAATGGATGTAACACCTCTTTAGGCATTTCATTGGTTATTAAAGAAAATATGCAGTCCATAACTTCGTAAAAATCTCCATAAACCGACTCTTGTCCTTTAGGGCCAGTTATATCCAACCTTGAATCTTGAACATAATACATGAAGGAAATTGCAGCATCTATATCACAATTTCCCATAATCGAAAACCGACTGCCAAACTCACTTGCTAACTCTCCATCTAACCAAAAACTATCTTTTGAACCATAAAATAATTTTTCATAGATATCGATAGGAGAAGACGCCCACTCTATTTCAATATTCTTTGGCGCCACAAGCATTGGGCACCCTACACCCTCTAGCTTTTCTTTAAGCGAAATCTCGTACATGTAATGGCCTCCCGTAGGATTTTTCCGCAGAAATATCAATAAAATTTTTAATTAATTCAACGCCAAACTCCGAATCAATGGACTCAGGATGAAATTGGACGCCATAAATAGGTAACTCTTTATGGGCAATCGCCATAATTAAACCATCTTGAGTATAAGCAGTTGCTTCAAGGGAAGGCGCAAGTTTAGTACAGATTAAAGAGTGATATCTAACTGCAAAAAAACTATTTGGCAAGCCTTTAAATAGATTGTCACCACTATTGACAATAAGCTCTTTGTAACCATGAACTGGTTTTGGAGCTTTGCCAACCTCGCCACCAAAACAATAATTAATCCCTTGATGCCCTAAACAAATACCTAAAATAGGCATATTCACTTCTTTAATAATCCGTTTACATATACCAAAATCTTCATCCTTTTCTGGCGTTCCAGGTCCAGGAGATAGAATGATATTATTAAATTCCGATAGATTAATTTTATGAAAAGGATAATCATTCGTTACGACAACAGGAGAAACATTCGTTACTCTATAAACATATTGCGCAATATTATTAGTAAAAGAATCATAATTGTCTATTATTAGTGTTTTCATTGGTTTGCTTTCATTCCTTTGATTAACTTATCTTCAACCGCACACGTTTCATTAATAATAATTTTAAATACATCCTCAATATATTTTGGATTTAAATTGTTTTCTTTTGCTACGATGCTTGTTTTCTTTAATACTTCTTCAATCCTTTTTGGCTGCATCATATTCACATTGTATTTGTATTTATATTTTGCTATTTCTGTGCATACTTCCATTCTTTCCGATAACAGTGCAACAATTTTAGTGTTGATCGTATCGATTTCTGCTCTCCACTCTTCAAGTAACTCTTCTTTCATTATTTAATCCTCCTTCTCTAGTGAAATCATTTCGTTACTACAAATTTCTAGCTACAGATGAGCATCTGTTTAAAATGCCTTTGATATAGCGTGATAGCAAATAGTAGACAAATATCTGAAATTGAGAACGATTTATAAAGATAAAAGATTGTACCCTTATGATTTGAGATATTTCTTGGATATTTATTTATAGCTTATAACCTATAGTAAAGATGGAGAGTCCTGTCTCGTCAGAATATTTCTCGCTTACGATTGTTTGGATGTTATAAAAATTATTGCTTGCTAATATCGCACTGACGCTTTCTCCTTGATTTTCATCATGTTCGATTAATACAACGCCATCTTTTTTTAATGCTCTATTGGCAAATAAAGCTGACGCATAAATAATATCTAGGCCATCCTGCTCTGCATAGACCGATTCTTCTGGATGATGCACCCCCCACTCAGGGGGTTGCGCCATTTCTTTCGGTACATATGGGGGATTGGATATAACAATCTCTGCTTCGACTGCTTTTTGCGGCATATCATCAAAATATTCTTTGATGTCTCCTTGATAAACGTCAACCTTCTCGGCATTATGACGCAAAATGTTTCGCTTGAGATACTTAGTAGCTAAATCTGATTTTTCTATACAGACAATGTTTGCATTTGTCATTTTCCAAATTTCTATCCCGATTGCACCCGAACCAGAACATAAGTCATAAACGAAAGAACTCGGAGCAATTGCTTTATTTTCTTTCAGCCACTCAACGATCCCCAAACTTTGAATTCTCGGTATAAAAACGCCTGTTCCAACAACATATCTATTAGCGTTCAGTTCTGCGTAGCCTACAATATGCTCCAACGGAATTCTATTACATCTTTCATGAATATCTGCCTCAAATTCCTTTACTGCTATTGGGTCATTTTGTCCCGCTTCTGTAAAATAATATTGACTGTATATTTTTTCGTAGTCTCCCACAGGGTCCCAAACCCCTGCGTTTTTTAACAAGTTAATATAATCATCTTTTGTCTTCATCATTCACTCCACGCATTGTAGTATGTTCTTAGCTGTTCTTTAGAAGATTTAGGATGTGTCAGGTAAAGAGAAAGGATTTCAGGTGGTGGAGCAAATTCCTTATGTAGCTCGTCTAAAATTTCTTCAAAACTATGAAGCATTCCTTTTTCTAAAATAGGATGCCAATAAGGTTGCACGTCCCAACGATATTCGTAACCAGTGGCAAACATTTCGGATGTTGTTTTAGCAATCAATTCATGTCTTGGTGTATTATAGAGAGGCTTTCGAATTGGATGAAAATCAGAAAGGTCAATATCGTTTACAATCCCACTTATTTCGTTAGCTAAGTGTTCAGCGATTAAAGGAGATTGGTGTAACCCATCTCTATATGTTCCTGTAGCCAACCAAAGACCATCATATTTAATTTGACCGATTAACGGGAATCCATCAGCTGGTATCGGTCTATTTCCAACTTGAATTTTTTTAATGTCGGCATTAAAAAGATCTAAGTGTAATTGTTCTACTGCACAATCTAATAAAAATTGTACATCCGATACATAGGCATTTTTCCTTGGAATATCCGATAGTATATTGGTTGCACCGATGTAAAGCTCTTTCCCATTTCGAGGAACGCAATGTAAACCGCAGGCAAATGCTCGATTTGGCGTTCGAATGACCCTGTTATAATTTTCTATGTCATCTAATTCTAAAAGTATTGACACACCGTACCCTGAAAACATTGGCGGTATTTTATTTTTCAATTCTAAATCGAAATCTAATAAATCTAACGAATGAACCCCTGCAGCAATAATGATATTTTTTGCAAAAATTTTCTGTTCGCTCAGTTCAATCCCACAAACTTGATTGCCTTCTGTAATTACTGATAGTGCATGTTCATTGAAAAGGGTTCCTCCAAGATTATGAATGGCTTTGGAAAGTTTAGCTAATAAAATGTTAGGATCAACTGCATTTTCTTCTGGTATTAGTAATGCTTTAAGAGGTCTTACTTGTTCATCTGCCTTTAGCCATACGTGGTTATCTGAATCTATTATTTCATAGCGTTCCGAGTTTTCTTTTAGCGCTTGTTCAATTTTCATAAAGTTAACAGAATCTACATCTCTTGTTCCTGCCGTATTAAGGATTACTTCCGTACCGTGGGCAATGATTACTTCTCTTTCATCACCTGAATCTTTCGTCAGTTTGGATAGCCAACCTTCCCACATATTTTTAGCCTTAATGTCCATTAATAATTTTTTTCGACCGAACTCACTTTTCATAAGACTTTCAGTCACTTCTCCATAACAGCCATTCATCGCGCCAGCAGCTGTAGATGCTGCTGATTCACGTGCTTCCTTCCCTATAAGTGCAACCTTTTGACCTCTAGAGGAAAGTTCGTATGCTATAGAAGATCCTATTGCTCCATTCCCTACAATAATCGTATCGAAATTAACATTGCTCATTATATAAGCCTCCAATATACTTTGAATTTTTTGATTCATTAGCAAATCTAAATGAAACTACTTACTATCATTACTTAAAGTCTAGAAATCACTTAATTAACCGGTATTAAAATAATTCTGACATTTAAATCTTCACATATTTTCTGTTGCAATTCACCGAAAATCACATTTCGGTATACCGAAAATAATTTGAAAAAACCGACCAATGCATTCAGTTTGGCAGCGATAATAAGCACGAAAAAGCTTATTGCCACCTTTATTTAACCTATATTAGCAGTTCCTTATTTTACAATGCTTAGGATATATTTTAATATAATGTTAATATGTGGTATTATTTACGAGATGGTGGTGTTATAGATGAGTTTAGATGTTAATAATCGATTGTATTCAACTATGGTAGATATTTTAGAGACTTATGTAACGAATAAGGATATGAAAACGCAGTTATATGAATTTATCGACTTTAAGAAAGAGGAAGGTTATTTATTTGGGGAGTTAGTCGTACTCCATTATGTGATTTATAACAATAAAATAGAAAATCACATTTTTAAAGTAGCAGCGGCAATTGAACTTCTTATTTTATCTTTTGATATTTTAGATGATATTGAAGACCAAGATAATCTTTCATCGCCTTGGGTTCAACACCAAAATTTATCGTTAAATATTTCAAGTTACTTACTCTTTTTATGTCAGTTAATCATTAAAGAATCCGATTTTAAACATAAATATATAGCATTAGAACTCTTGATCACAAAAGCTTTGCGTGCTATTGAAGGACAACATATCGATTTATTAAACAATATATCTTGTGAAGATCGCTATATTGACATGGTTGTTTTAAAGTCTGGGTCCTTAACGGAGTTAGCTTGTTTAATAGGAACTGTTCTTGCGAATCCGGATAAAGCAACTGAAGTTCAATTTTACGGTAGTCACATCGGGGTAATTGGTCAGATTCAAAATGATATGGAAGGTATGAAATGTTGGGATGGGAAAAATGATTTGCTGAATAAAAAATGGACTTTACCCATTTTATATTTGTTAGCCGTGGAACAAAATCATCCGGTGATAGAAAAAATCCAAAACTATTACAACGGTAGTATAGAAAAACACGAAATATTGGAGCTTGCTAAAGTGATTGAATCACTGTTAGAAGAAACAGGTGCTTTTCTTTATTCAAAAGTCACCCAACAACTGTATCGAAACAAGGCTGAATCCAGCATCATGTCATTATCAATTACTAAAAAATATAAAGAAGCACTACTTAAATACATTTAAAAGGAGATCTTCATATGAAAAACATCATTCACTATCTAATGAAAGACACTGAAGTTTTACATCTCTTAAAAAACAATAAAATTTGTATTATAGGTATCTCTCCAGAAGAGAATAAGGCTCTTATAGACGTTGTTTTAAATAAAAAACCGCAGTTGCAAGCCTATTACTGGAAATAACTTCAACGTAACAGTATAACGCAAAAGGATTATCACCACGATATGCAGAAGAGGAAACTACGATAATACTTGTAGCCTTTTTCTCGAAAAAATGCACGAGCAAACTAAAAAGCAAGCTGAATACATCACCACTATACACACACCATCCCTACCTATTGCATTTGAAAGGAACTATACATCATAAATAAATTAAGGGTTACGACTCTTCATTTATTTGTAATGGCAACAAAAGGGAATTCGCTAAAACTTAATTTCTACGTCCAATATTCATAGTAGCCAATTCCCTCTATTTTAATATGTCACTCCTATGGATTGTCACTTACTTCTAAGGAGGAAATGATGAAAAAGCAAAAATTTATTTGGATGGGATTCCCCATTTTTATTACTACACTATTAATCATTTATTTTTTTTATCTTACAATGAAATATCCTTTAATTGGGATAGAGGTATTAAATAAAGATAAACAATACTTTGTAGATACTATTTATGAAAATTCATGGGGAATAAATCGAAATATCCAACCAGGTGACCAAATCTTAAAAGTCAATAACGCTCATCCTTCACTTCATCACTCTATCATTTATTTCCAACGAATAGAGTTAGCTGAGTCTCTAACTATTATTAATGCTGCTAATGAAACTGTTACATTTATCGTTGAAAACGGAAATAAAAGTTTAATGCTTGAAGTGCAACTTTTCGTTAAAATTTTATCTGTCATCATTGCGATTGCGCTAGCAATCATATTGAATACCCGACATTCTGAAAAAAGTTCATCACAGGTTCTCACTTATTTTTTATTAACGATTGCGCTTTGTTATAGTAGCGCCCCGATTTCTGCAAGAGGAGATGTAATTGGACGTAGCATCAATACGATCACGCTTCCAATATTCGTTATTTTATTTATACATTTTTTATATTTACATTTTTCTTATTCTAAACTTCCATTCATTAAAACCAGTTATCTTAAAGTATTATACCTTTTATATTTTCTTACTATGGCCATATCATTTGTCTCCTTTGTTAATAAAGACCTAGAAATTTCGAGTACGACTATTCAATTAAAATTTTTTTCGTCTTTAATATTTTTCTTACTATTTTTACTTATAAGGTACTATTATATTAACCATGAACCGAATGTACGCATTAAACTAAAAATAATGTTCTCAGGTTACTTTATTGCCTTCTCACCATTTATATTGTTTTATGCACTACCAATTATTTTCCACGATCGTTATATTATTTCTGCTGAAATAACAGGAATCTTTATTTTCATTATTCCTATTATTTTAGTTTATTTGCAATTGACCTATGAATTAATAGATATTGACTTCTTTTTAAATAAAATTAAATACTTTACGTTATTATCTTTACCATTTTCTATACTAACCACGCTTATAATAAGTTTTATGACTGAAGTACATCTATTATCGATTGAAATACTTATACTGGGCATCTTTATATTCTATCTTTCTTGCATCTTGCTCTATATTAAAGATTATTTAGACTATAAATTAAATCCTCATTTATTTTCTAAAAATAATCGATTAGACATTAGCTTATATGGCTTTTTCCAAAAAGTGAAATTTGAAACCAATCCTTTTACATTGATTGACGCACTTCAAAAGCAAATTAAAGATGTACTTTCTGTTGATAACTTAAACTATATCCAAATTGAAAAAAGACCCGCAGTAGACAATTGGACTGTTAAAACGGCTCACCAAAGCCTCGTAAATAATGCCATTCAAAAAATTAATTGGGCGCAGTATTCAAATGGTTCCTTGCTTAAAGTACATAAAGGCTTCGCAACGGTTATCGGTAGTAACGGCATTAGTAAAGAAATTATCTATTTTGAACAAAAGAAAAATAATGCAAAACTGAACCCACAAGAAAAGGCGTGGCTAGAGTCGATATCTTATTTTTCAAGTATTGTTTTAGAAAATAATTACTTAATTGAAGAGTTGAAATGCCAACTCGACTCTTATAAAAATAATATTGATGAAGTAATCATGCCTACTTCCTATTCAAAACTGCTCATGCATGTGACCGAAAAAGAACGTATTAATTTATCCATGGATTTACATGACAGTGTTTTACAAGGCTTATTACAATTAATAAGAAATATAGAAGGACTTATTAAACATGCTGAAAAATCATCAATAAGTAAAGAGTTAGACTGTCTAAAAGAAGATATCATCGACATAGCTCATTTAGTACGAGAAACATGCATTGAACTTCGTCCACCCTTTTTAAAAGAAGAAGGACTAGAACAAGCTTTAGGACATATGATTGAATCAACACGACAACATTGTGATTTCTCTATTTATTTTGATTATGATGGGCGGCTTGAAGGGCTTTCATATGAATTTGAAATTAATATTTATCGAATTGTTCAAGAACTACTCAACAATGCTCGTAAGCATGCGAATGCAAACGAAGTAGAACTTTCGATATTTTACGATGAATGCCATATCATTCTGCTATACGATGATGATGGTGTGGGATTACTCGAGTCATCTGAAATGGATACGAATAAAATCGGTATGTTCAGCATTAAAGAACGTGTTCGAATTTTAAATGGAACGATAGAAATTAATTCTTCATTGAACAAAGGACTTCACATTTGCATCATTATTTGAAATAGAGGTGAGATTTTTGATTAGCGTTTTAATTGTGGACGATCATCCTGCAGTACGAACGGGTACAAAGGCTATTTTGGAAACTGCCGGTATGGAAGTCACGATATTAAAAAATATCGATGAAATTATCCAAGCTGCCTCTAACCCAACATTCGATATTTTTCTTGTAGATTTGTATATGCCTGACATTAATGGACTGGAACTATCTAAAAGAATTTTACAAGTAAATCCTGAGGCGAAAATTGTCATTTATACAGGTTTTGATATTAATACCCATTTTGATTTATTAATTAATGCAGGTATTGCTGGTTTTGTAAGCAAAATGTCCAGCTCTGAACAGCTCGTAAATGCTATTTATTGTGCATTGAATGAAGAAGTAATCATTCCACTATCTTTATTACGCCAACTCCGGAGAAATTCGATTTCTTCTAATAATAATTTTGAAGAGAATAGTATTATCACGCTTTCGAATAAGGAACAAAATATCCTTGAGCTTATTTCGAAAGGATACACAAATAAAATGATTGCGGAAGAGTTATATGTCAGCCAACGCACAATCGAATACAGCTTAACTAAAATTTTTTCAAAATTAAAAGCAAATTCTAGAATTGAAGCACTACAAATAGCTCAAAAATATGGCTTAATCTCTAATCTATTTATTCCGGATAGCTAAATTGAATAGATTCACCAAACGGAAATTGAAAAGACATGTCAAAGGGATACAGGCGGTTTCGTTCAGTTCAACTTCCTGCAATATCCCTTTAATTGTAAAGTTGTAGCATGTGAATTGACGTAAAAAGGAGGATGTAAGTTGAGTAGACCTGAAATGTATGTCAGTTTAGTCGTAGGACCGAATTGTGATATGGAATCGTATGCTATACGATCAGCACTAGAGTATTTTGGCGTAAGGGTAAATATACATTGGATAGGTAGACCCAATGATCTGATTGATGTTCTATCCGGTAAAGAACTTGATAATAAAGTAGATTATTTAATTTTAAATTTTCATGGAGATGAAGGTAGATTATGTATGCCTGAACTTGGTGAAGATGTTTATGAAGGCAATGAGCCAAGAGGTGATTTTTTTGGACAGCAAGAGATTAAACAATATACGAATATAAAAGATGTGAAAGTGATAGGCTCTGGTTGCACATTAGGCAAGGAACAGCTAGCAAACGCTTTTCTTGCATGTGGTTGTCACTCTTATATAGGCCCTGATGATTACATAGACGGTAATGCTAATTTTATGTTCGTTATAAGGTTTTTATATGAAATTATAAATAATCATAAAACGCAAGAGGAAGCTTTTAAAATTGCTCAATCTATTGATAACGAAACGGCCATGTATAAATTGTATAAGTCATCGTGAATGCCTATGCTGCAAAACAACAATCTCGCATTCACTTCTCTTCGCTACCCCTTTAGTAGATACACAAAAGGCAACCCCAAGAGAGTTGCCTTTGTTGCGTGTAAATTCGGAGCTATAATTAGCTAGCTCAAAGGTTTGATGGTAATAGGTACCTACTCTATTTTACGTAATCGCTCTACAATACTGCTTTTTGAAATGACCTTTTGGCACATGACAGGAACTATTATCGCTATGACAAGAAGTATTGGAAGGCATAGCAGTGATGGAACAACTGTAAAATATAGCTTCATATAGGCTGCCCCTGCTGTAAATGCATTTAGACCCAGATAGCAAATTGCACTTCCAATAGTAAGCGTTGCAGCTATAGTTAGCAGAATATACATGGTACTTTCCAGTATAAGCATTTTAATTACCTGTCTATTTAGCATACCGATACTTTGTAGCATCGCAAGCTCTCGTCGACGTGCATTGATAGAGGTAATGACAGAATTGATGAAATTCATAATGCCAATGAAAGCTACTAGAATGCTGATGGTAATCCCAACGATTTTCAACGTTTTTTGCAAGTTTTCAAATTCTGCCGCTAAAGACGCCTTGGATTCAAATTCCATGTTTTGGTCGGTGTTAGTACTATAGTTTGCTAAAAAACGCTCCATTTTTTCCATTGCGCTATCTTGCACATCAATCGTGCTTAGCATTGGGGCTTTTTGTTCAATTTGCTCTAAAAAGACTTGGCTTGGCAAATAAAATGTTGGCGTTAACGGATGCGAGTGTCTTGCGCTTATGCTTTCTGGAATGTCCGCAACAGCAAGCACTTCATATTCCCGCATTTGTCCGGTTGGATCTGGAAGCTGAATTTTGTCACCGATTGCATAGTATAAAATATTGCCTTGTGCATCAAATGATGCAGCTATCACATATTTTCCCGAATAAAGCTTTTGCTCCTCTATTTTGCCATGCAGTAAGATTAACTTTTGCAAAGCACCCTCATCAAGACCATACAGATGCAATAGTTGTTTTGGTTCTTGAGCATAGCGTTTAAGTGCTTCAACTCTCTTACTATCTGCGCCATATTCCTTTGCCAATTGTTTAGGAATATCGACAAAGCGCGGCCCTGTTGGCACTTCATATTCTGTAAAATAGATGTTATTGATGCTTTCGATGCCTTCTTGTAAGGACAGCTCAGAGAAAAAGCCTTCGCTTAACGTATCTTGGTTGCTATAGTTGAGATTGACGTTAAAGTTAGACACGTCTCCCACTGCAAAATCGTTCATGATAGAACGGCTTAAATATTCATCCATATCAAAGCTATTTGCAATCGAATAGGTAGCATTTAAAATCACAAGCCCTAAAGAAAGTGAGATGGAGACAAGCACGACCTTCTTTTTATTGCGAGCAAGATTTGAATAGGCCATCGTCCACAAATTTACTTTAGTCCCTTTCTTTATCTTCCGTTTACTCCCTGCACTGTTATCTGTAACACGAAGCGCTTCAATCGGACTTACTTTTGCCGCAATTTTTGACGGCTTTGAAACACTGACAAAAACAGTGACTGCTGAAAAAATACTAGACAAAATAAAGATAAGTGGATGAGCTGATATTTTAATGACATCGGTGTTCATAATAGACAAGACAATCGGAACTAGCATCATTCCCACAAGATATCCAACTAGCAACCCAATTGGCAAACCGATGAAACAGAGCCACATCGCCTGTCTACGTATCAATTTACGAATTTGCTTTGGAGTTGTACCAATTGTTTTAATCAGACCATAGTACCGTACATCATTTGCCACACTAATTGTAAATACATTAGCAATCATTAAATAACCACTAAAAGCAATCATTAAAATGGCACCAACAGTCGCAACGATGGTACTTATGTCTAGAGATTCACCGTTTCCGGTATAAGCCCAGTTGACGCCATAATCAATGTCGTCCAGACTGAACCCACTGTCTACAATCACTTTTTGCAGCTTGCTTTCAATACGAAAACTGTTCTTGAAATTGACATCAGCGTTGATAAGACCTACATCATAGCCCTGCTTACTTGGTTTGTAATTGGCAAGTTGCTTCTCCACATAGCTTTTGTTCACCCATGCTTGACTTGCCTGCATAACCTTATCACCTGTCCAATAACCTACCAGTGTAAAGGTTTTGCTTATTTTTTCCCCTGCTAAAGAATAGTCTAAGGTAACCTTCTGACCTAGCTTCGCAGAAACACCAAGTTGCTTTAAAACGAGTGTGTCTGTGGCAATTTCATCATCATTTTGTGGAAGTTTTCCTGTTGTCGGCATAGAAAACATACCCTTTGCATTGTTTTCACCGCTAGTGTATCGAATTTCAGTAGGGTGTTTGGCTAGCTCCTTATTTTCACCCACGCCCAAAACTACAGAGAAAGAAATATCTTTAATATCAGGATGCGTTTTCAGCGCGTCATATTGCGCTTTTGACAGATATTTAAAGCTACCATGTGCACTGCCGCCCACCTGTCGCATAGTACTTTCCTCAATCGATGCAACAAGGCTTGTAGCTACTGTAAATAGCCCCGAAAACATGACCGAAGTCAAAATAATTGCAACGATAGCAAATAAGTTTCTCATTCTACTTGCTTTGAACGAACTTTTTGCAAGCAAATGAATGGTTCTTTTACTATTTACTTTAAGCATGGATACCACCATCTACAATCTGTCCGTCTTCTATACGGACAATTCTGTCTGCAAGCTGTGCGATTTCCTCATCATGGGTAATCATGACAATCGTTTGCTTGAATTGTCTACTTGTTACTTTAAATAAAGACAGAACATCTTGACTGGTCTTAGTATCCAAGTTTCCCGTTGGCTCATCGGCTAAAATAATGGCAGGCTTTGATGCCAAAGCTCTAGCAATAGCAACGCGCTGCTGCTGCCCTCCAGATAAATTATTGGGCATATTTTGAAGTTTACGCTCAAGACCAAGCGTGTGAATAATGGCATCCACATATGCTTTATCAGGCGTATTGCCATCTAAGCCAATAGGAAGAACAATGTTTTCATAGACATTTAAAGTAGGGACAAGATTATAATTTTGAAAAACGAAGCCTATTTTTCGGCGGCGGAAAATCGTAAGTTCTTCATCCTTTAACTTAAAAAGTTCTTGACCATCCACAATCACCCTTCCGCTAGTCGGGCGATCAAGACCACCAAGCATATGAAGCAATGTGGATTTGCCGCTACCGGAAGTACCTACAATCGAAACAAACTCACCGTTCTCCACTTTCATACTGACGCCATCCAATGCATGAACGGCAGTATCCCCTTTCCCGTAAATTTTCATTAAATCCTTCGTTTCAAGTATAATCATTTAAATTTCCTCCAAAAAAATATGTCTTCCATCTCTGCAATTCATATTATAAACTTCGAATCTTTCGAGAATCTTTCTGAAGCAAAATCAAATCTAACAGTGCTGAAAGAATTCAATTTTTTATTGGAAGAAACACCGAGAAAACAGAGCCAACTCCCAACCTAGACTTGACCTTTATATATCCGCCTTGGGCTGTAATGATTTCTCTCGCAAGGTAAAGACCAAGGCCGACGCCTTCTTTGTCGGTTACCTCCTGTGAACGATAAAAACGAGAAAAAATCTTTGCCGTTTCATCCTCTGAAATACCGAGTCCTGTATCGGCCACATCAATCCTGCAAAAAAGCTGATACGGAGTGACAGATAACTGGACACTTCCGCCACTTGGTGTATATTTAATGGCATTATCTACAATGTTGTATAGTGCCTCCACTGTCCATTTTGGATCAAAGACTGCCTCTACATCCCTACTATCTACCGTTAAAGCAATGTTTTTTCCTATAGCTTTCGGTGTAGCCTGCTCTATAACCGTTTCAAGCATGTTCGCTACGTTGTTGTTTGTAGGGGTAACTGTAATAATTCCCGTTTCAAGCCGAGATGCTTTTACAAGAGAAGAAATAAGAAAGTTTAATTTTTCTGCCTGCTGCGTTAAAGCTGCCACACAGTTTTGATCATAGTCAGACAGCTCACTTTCCGCTAAAAGTTGAGTATAGAGCAGAATATTAGCAAGAGGCGTTTTCGTTTGATGAGATATATCGGAAATCAGTTGATTGATTTGTGATTTTTCGTCAGCTAACTGTATTTTTGTGGCACTGTTTGCTGTAAGGTAGTGGGATAATTTAGTTTCCAGCGCAGACAGCTTGCTTTCATCAAATCCATTTTCAATTGGTCTTCCCTCTATCGCATTATCAATCATTTTGTTTAATCGATCAATGACCTTATTTGCTTTAAAAAACGCCATTTATTTCACCGCCCATAAATAACCTATACCATACACTGTTTTTATATATACGGGTTTTGTAGGGTTATCCTCAAGCTTGTCCCGTAATCTCTTTAGCGTAACAGACAAAGCATTTTCGTCCACATAATGTGCGCCATCGCTCCAAATACGTTCAACCAATACGCTGCGTTCTAAAGTAACGCCTTTGTTGGCTGTTAAAATTTTTAGCAGTTTTTGCTCGGTTTTACTCAGCTCAACTACCTTTCCGTTTTTAAAATATTCCATGCGGTCAAAGTCAAAAACAAAGTGATCTTGTTTAAATTGATTTCCTTTTGTGACCACTTGTTTTCTGAGCTGCGTATTTACTCTTGCACGCAACACGGCAAGGCTAAATGGTTTAGTAATGTAATCATCTGCTCCCATTTCAAGTCCTGCTACAATGTCTGTTTCCATATCGTTTGCTGTGAGCATGATTACAGGTATAGTACTGTTTCTTTTCACTTCGCACAGCAAGTCTAGTCCGTTCCCATCAGGCAAATTAATGTCCAATATCAACAAATCAAAGTTAGTATTAGATAACTGCATTTTTGCCGATTGAATACTGTGAAATGGCAGAACATCCATTTCACTCCCTTGCAAAGCAAGAGCAATACCATTTGACAATGCCTTGTCATCTTCAACAATCATAATTTTATACAAATACTCACCTTCCTTCAGAGCGAAGTTATGGAATTTCGCTCCTCGAGCATTAAATTGCGCTCTACCACTTCAAAAATATTTTATCGGGTAGTACATATAAAAGTTTACCATGTTTGTATCTTCTCTCGCTTGCTGGATTATTATCCTTAGCAATACTGCTGATATGATTGAAAGAGTAGATGGATATGCTTTATTAGCATTTGTTCAATTGACCTGTCTCCCTCGCTAGCAGTTCGAGATTATTAGGTTGAAAAAGTCGAAAACGTTGAAATACAAAATGTGTTGATTGTACATAAAAAAACCTCCTCTAAGTTTTCATTTTTATACTAACTTAAAAGAGGTATTAAAAATAATTTAAACTAGCTTAAATACACGGCTAAGGTCGCCGTCTTTCATCTTTTATCGACAATATTGTTGCTTGTTCGTTTTTTCAATAGCCCTTCATCCCAATATTATCTCTGACGATGACTTCCCCAATAGATATGCTATCATGTGATACTTCATCGCCTAACTCATCAACAATTTTCACGTTCGTACCAATTATTGCATTATCTACTTTTGCTTTTAAACGATAGTTTTCTTGGTCAGATAAATCTTGAAAATGATGTCCATTACATGAAATCTTACTTGCCCTCGGAAATATGGAACATTTTATACCTATCCTCATCCAAAATATTGATGATAGATTTTCTTCGCTTCTACAATATCATTCGTTCCATGAATCAATACACGTCCATCCCGAAAAAGAATAATCTGATTTTGATTAACTTGAAAATGAATTAAAAATGGATTTGACTTCAAATGTTGAACATGTGGAGCCAGGTTCTTTTCAAACTCAATAATATTAACTAACTTTGTTTTTGCAGGACGAATTTGAACCGTATTACGACCGCATAGTACTGCAACCTTGGTGATTGATTCTTTCGTTAAATATGGATAGGTTGGGTTTAATCCACAAGTCAAACATGTAGACTTTTTTAAACTTTTTACATTGATCTTTGTTTGCTCGTTTTTCCACAAATCAAATGCCAATAATTCTTTTCGGATTGCTTCCCAATCTTCCACTAAGATTTTCAATGCTTCTACCATTTGATGTGACACAACTTGCGTAACTGTAGGCGCAATAATTCCTACAGTATCACAAGTTGTCCCTCCGAATAAAGGAATGATTTCCATCAAACAGTGTAGGCAAGGTGTTTCATGCGGCAAAATGGTATATGTAATACCATAGCTACCTACACATGCTCCGTAAATCCATGGAATTTCATACTTGACTGCAAAATCATTTAGTAAGAAACGTGTTTCAAAATTATCTGTTGCATCGATGATTAGATCTACATCTTGAAACGCAAAAAGTTCAGATGACGAAATGTCTAGAACAAACGCTTCAATCAGCACATCACGATTAATTTTCTCTAATCTTTGTTTTGCAGCAACAGCTTTTGGCAAATGTTGAAACACATCTTCTTCACTGTATAGTTGTTGGCGTTGTAAATTTGACCAATCTACATAATCTCGGTCCACTATGGATAACTTACCTATTCCAGCACGTACAAGTATTTCGGCATTGCTACTACCTAATGCTCCTGCTCCAACAATAAGTACGTGTTTTTGTTGAATTTTTTTTTGGCCAACTTGTCCTATAAATGAAAATAGTTCCTGTCTTGAATAGCGATTAATCAATAATACTCATCCCCTGTGAAGGACTACTAGCTTGAGCCCGCTCTTTTTTCTCTATACTTCCTGCTTCAAAACCTAGTCTACCTGCATGAATTGCTAGTTTCATAGCTTCTGCCATCTGCACTGGATTCTTCGCACCAGAAACTGCTGAATTTAGCAAGACTGCATCCGCACCTAGTTCAAGAGCAAGTGCTGCATCAGACGGAGTACCTATCCCTGCGTCTACAATAACAGGTACTGTCGCTTGTTCAATGATAACTTGTAAATTATATGGATTTAAAATTCCTTGTCCTGAACCAATTGGCGACGCACCTGGCATAATGGCATGAACCCCCAGTTCTTGTAATTTCCGAGTAAGAACGACATCATCTGAAGTATACGGTAGTACAATAAACCCTTTTGCTAAAAGCATTTCACATGCACGATATGTTTCTAATGGATCAGGCAATAATGTATCATCACACCCGATTATTTCAACTTTCACCATATCGCATAACCCAGATGCTTTTGCTAGTTTAGCAATACGTACTGCTTCCTCAGCTGTTTTCGCACCAGCAGTATTTGGTAATAATCGATAGTTTGATAAATCTATTTTATCTAGCAAATTAGGCTGGGATGGTTCAAAAATATTCATACGACGCACAGCAAATGTTAAAATTTCAGCTTCTGATGCTTCTATTGCTCCTTTTTGAATATCAAAATCTGAAAATTTCCCTGTTCCTAGTAATAATCTTGAAGTAAATGTATATGGTCCAATTTGATACATGTTAACCCCCTCCGACAAATGTAACAATCTCAATAGAATCAGTAGACTTAACCACTGTCGAATAATTTTCTTTTTTCAAAATTACGCCGTTTTGTTCGACAACAACTATTTTTTCCTGAAGCCCTAAGTGAATCAATAAGCTCTCAATTGTTTTCACATGGTCTGGAACTTCCATCTTATTTCCATTAATAATCATAGTGTTTCACCATTAATTCTGACATATATTCTCCTACGAATGGGCTTAGCAATATGCTATAACGATAATGTCCTGTTGATACAAATTGCCCTTGAATTGTCGAATGTACTTCCATATAACGTCTGCCTCCATTTCGTAATCCTGCCCATGTTCGGTCCCAACTCGCATCTTGTAGGGCTGAAACAATAGAAAATGCCTTTTGTAATATGTCTACAATACTCATTGCTTTAACATTTCTTGATATAAATTTGGCTCTATCGTTGCACCAGTGACGTATTTACTATAACGTTTTGATACAATATAAAATCGTTTTAAAAATATAGGAGCATTAAGTAATGGGCGATTACTTTTTAAGGAAATCACTTCCATTTGGTTCAAAATTTCTTAATTCTTCTGAAAAAAGCAACAATGCTGCTTCTCCAGCTGATACTTGCCAAAAGCGAATTTGTTGAATACGTTCAAATTCTTCTTCTTAATTTGCAATCCTGTATATTCCTTTCACTTCGTACCCTATATCAATACCTGTTTTTGCACGGATTTTTTCGGCTACTTTTGGAAATAATGTTCGACTTTTTCTTACCATTTCATACAAAGGATCGTCATCCCATTGTGCTGAACCCCTAGTAATCCAGCAGCTACATGTGAAGCACCCTCTGCAATTACCTTTTTCTCAAGAATTGCTACGTGAAAACGCGTTCAGCAAGTCAATGTGCGATTGTACTACCGATGATGATCATACTATCGAAACTTTTCGTCTTCCCACTCCTTAAGTTGAAGAGCATATTCTTTTACCTTTTCAATAGGGTCATTTGCCTGCCAAATTCCTGACATCACTGCAATTCCTGAAACTCCTGACGCACATACTTCTTTTGTATTTTGCGGAGTGATTCCACCGATAGCAATCACAGGAATAGATACATTGCTTACAAGCTGTTGTAATAATTTTGTTCCACGACAAGCGATTCCTTTCTTACTTTCTGTATCAAAAATATGTCCATAGAGTAACCAATTGGCCTTTGTATTTGTAGCCTCTTCAAGAGAGTGAATAGATGCACCAATTTTAAGATTTGAGAACTTCTCACTTGCGATAGCTACAGGAATACTACGATAACCTATTTGCACATGAGAAACATCCGCAGCAAGTGCAACATCGATTCGATCATTAATCACAATCTTTTGTAATGGAAAGCCTGCATATTTTAATTTTCTTATACAATCAAAGAGTTCAGAAGCAGTGCAACTTGGCTCACGAATATGCAAATAGCTTATATAGGGTTCAAACTTAGTTACAAAATGGACCACTTCATGTAGTGAATGCTGGCCATCTGTAATGATATGGAGCGCTATTTTTTTATTCATTTCTTAAATCATCCTATTCTTTCATATCTAAAATAGAAATTAAGTTGTTGTTCACTTCCTTTCATTATAATTCCATACAAAAAGCCACCCCTCAAGCATAGAGAAGTGGCTATAAATCTTGTACATTGAAGTACAAAAAGTAAGCCACTTCCCTTCGCTAGTATGATCTAGATCAGGTTCAAAGAGTTGAGTTTCCTCTCTCAGCACATCCGTGCACCCCTAGTGGTCTTTTCAATATTCAATTAAAATGTTATAGCAAATAAAGTGCAACTTCCATCAAGCGGGACTTCTTCATCCCCACTTGATGGTTAGTCGAACCAATCGGCTTTTACAGGCAGTTATCCCCCATCTTTCTTCTTCGCTTCTCTCAATCTTTAGATGAGGGTTATACAGCCCATTAATGAAAGATAAAAAAGCCCTTGCTTCCACAATAAGGAAACAAGGACTTGTATAATAGACAATATCCTATCTGCTTCCCTACGCCAGCATAATCTAGATCAGGTAAAAGGATCATGAGCTTACGGCTCTACTCTCAGCTGGCAACACCAGCTCTCCTAGCAATTATTGTATTAAATTACAAATTAAAGTATAGCACTACCGATTTAATTGTTCAATAATGTATTATTAGAATAAAATCAAATCTTTATAGTACAAAAGCTGAACTCATTAAAACACAGAGTTCAGCTTTAAATTCATAGAAATCTATTTTTAAGAAAAGATGTAAGTTTAATTATGGATTTAGTTGCAACAGTGCGCTATGCAAATCATGTCATTGTTTAGCTACTTCTTCCGCTTCTAAATTTGTTATTAGTCCTGCATGGTTATATGAGATTTTTATAAAAAAGTTTGAACATTTTCAAGCTATGTTGTTCAACAATCGTGCCATTTTGGGATATTTGAAAATTGATTAACCTTCAACAAGCCCATAGTATTTATAAAGCTTACCTTCTGATTCAACGAGTAAAATTGGTCCTCCAATTTCTTCTTTTTCTTTAACCGAAAAGATTTTTGCACCAACAGGTAATTTGTTCGACATTTCGTCTTCAAAGTTGGTATCTGTATCGTTTTTTGTTTTTATTTGTCCTACCTGCTCGTCTTTTGTTAAAGTTAGTTCTTCAACCCAATCAATTCCAGTTTTATAAATCACTCCATTGAATTGAAATATATCGGCTTCAGGATCTAATTTTAAAATCTCTCCCGCACTAGAATTTTCAGTTGTATAAACTTCTACTTTGGCTTTATCCGCTGAATTAGAACATCCAACAGCAGTTAATAAAACGAAAATAACCAAACCCCAGAGTAATCTTGACACTTTCACATTATCCCTCCTTAGATTTTTAGACGGATAAAGGTTAATTAAGTTACCTATTTATTCCGTTAACTGGTCTGTTTGTTAAACAAAAAAACCCGGCCGATCAACACAAGATTTTAATCAAACTTTATTATAAATGATTCATAAATGCATTAACTATAAGGATTGTTCCTACCCTTGTTAATGCTTTTTTCAGTTGTTATGTAAACGATTATTACGAGTTTTGGAACAGAGGTTGATAGACAGGATTGTTCTTGTTCCGCAATCGGGCCATTTTCTTGAGTAACAAAATTTAAAGAAAATCGTTATGGAGCTAAGAAATTGTGCAGATTTACACTTTAAATAAAGGAGCAGGTTAGTTTAATAAGTTGTTTGTTTTATAATTAAATAAGAAAGATAGATAATCAATAAAAGAAGTAATTCAATTTAATATTAGTTTCGATGAACCGCAGCGTAAGATAAGAAAAAGCCATTCCCTCCACAATCGGAGAGAATGACTTGCTTTCATAAGTCGTAAAACTATTGTTACAATTTTGCCCAACGTTCCTCTAACCAGTTCATAAATTCTGCACCTTTGTCGCCTTCATACGCATCAAAGACATCTAAACGCATACGTTTTAGTTTATCCGCAAAATCTGCCACTGTATGGTCCTTTGGCAAGCTCTTTTTAACCCGTAGGAAAATTTTGTCTGTTCCTTTGATAATATCAAAACGTGCAGGTGATGGTTTCTCTACGTCCTCGCCAAGCGCCACAAGTGCTTCATAGGCTGCTAATTGGACCTTGTTGACAGTATCATGTTCCATACGATTTTTTAATATATCTATGATTTTGTCATGTTGATAAGCCGATAATATTTCGACTGCGGCTAAACGCTCTCGCCAGCTAGACGTATAATTGGCCTGTTTTTTTAATGTTTCATACTGCTCAGGTAATGCTGTTTCAAATTGTTTCAAGTGAGTGCACCTCTTTTTTTCACTAGAGGAAAAATGAATTCTTCTTCTGCTTTTCTTATTATACATTGTCTTGGTGAAAATAGCGATGAATCGCTGGTAAACACACATATATATATATAATGGAAACTAACTATATTAAGGTGAACCGTATAATAATTATGTACTATTCTTTATAGATTTGCCTTTCTTTTTAAACGAACGAAGGCTTTAGTTTAAGAAGAAATATGGTTATGATTTTCCACAATCGTGCGCTTTTCTAGAGTAACGAGAATTTCTCAATTTTAATGCGAGAAACGGTGCTTTTTTATATTTACTTATAGGGCAAATTGCCAAATAACTAACTTTATCAATAATTATCACCAATTTTGGTTTAATTAAGTGTATCAAGTTACAATCTGTGATACCCTGCATTACAATTCATTTAAAACAGAGATAACGTTTGTTGTTCCAATTCCTCAGTTAATAGGTAAAATCTCCTTTTCTGCTTAAACTTCACTTCACAAAATTACTTTGCATGGTTTACGACATACTCATTGCACAATCTTATTAAATCGAGGTATGAATGTATATTTATTTAGTAACAGTTTAGAAGTAGTTGGGGCAGCAACAGGGCTAATCACTAAATCAATGAACGATAAACGTTGCTGTCATAATGTTTATAGACTATGGAACATATTTCATGATATACTAGAGCCATTGTGAAAAAAGGAGGAACTTGCATGATTCAAGTAAGTAATGTAGGTCTTCGCTATGGCGATCGTAAACTATTTGAAGACGTAAATATAAAATTCACACCGGGGAATTGCTACGGTTTAATCGGGGCAAATGGTGCAGGAAAATCAACATTCCTAAAAATTCTTTCTGGTGAAATTGAAGCACAAGAAGGAAATGTTTCTATGGGTAAGGACGAACGTTTATCTGTCCTTAAACAAAACCACTTCGAATATGATGAGCATACAGTATTAGATACTGTTATTATGGGTAACAAACGCCTATATGATGTAAAAAATGAAAAAGATGCAATTTATGCAAAAGAAGATTTCTCTGATGAAGATGGCATGCGTGCTGCTGAATTAGAAGGTGAATTTGCAGAGCTAAACGGTTGGGAAGCTGAATCAGAAGCTGCAACATTATTAAACGGTTTAGGCATCTCAGATGACCTTCATTATATGTTAATGGGTGACCTTGAAGGTTCTGACAAAGTCAAAGTATTATTAGCACAAGCTTTATTCGGTCAACCAGATGTTCTATTACTGGATGAGCCTACCAACCACCTTGACTTAAAAGCAATTCAATGGTTAGAAGAATTTTTAATTAACTTTGAAAACACAGTAATCGTCGTATCCCATGACCGTCACTTCTTGAACAAAGTATGTACACATATCGCGGATTTGGATTTCTCTAAAATCCAATTATATGTGGGTAACTACGATTTCTGGTATGAATCTTCTCAGTTAGCGCAAAAAATGGCGCAAGACCAAAATTCGAAAAAAGAAGAGAAAATTAAAGAATTACAAGCGTTTATTGCTCGTTTCTCTGCCAATGCATCAAAGTCAAAACAAGCAACATCACGTAAAAAAATGTTGGATAAAATCGAGCTTGACGATATTAAACCATCTAGCCGTAAATATCCATTTATCAACTTCCAAATCGGTCGTGAAATCGGTAATGATGTCTTAACAGTGGAAGGTTTGACAGCGAGTCAAGAAGGTCAAACGTTATTTAAAGACATTCGCTTCTCAATGAATAAAGACGATAAAATCGTATTACTAGGTAGCCCGATGGCAAAAACAGCGCTTCTTGATATTCTAATGGAAGAAAAAGAAGCAGATGCTGGTACATTTAAATGGGGTGTCACAACATCTCAAAGCTACTTCGAAAACGATCATGATAAATACTTTGAAGGCTCTGAAAAATCATTAGTAGAATGGCTTCGTCAATATTCACCTGATGATGAAACAGAAAGCTTCCTACGCGGTTTCTTAGGTCGCATGCTATTCTCTGGTGAAGAAGTGAAAAAATCCCCTTCTGTCTTATCAGGGGGAGAAAAAGTGCGTTGTATGTTGTCTAAAATGATGTTAGCAACTGCTAATGTTATTTTACTTGATGAACCAACGAACCACCTTGACCTTGAGTCCATTCAAGCGCTAAATGAAGGGTTAATCCGCTTCAAAGGTGCCATGATTTTCACATCACATGACCATCAGTTCATCCAAACAATTGCTAACCGTGTCATTGAAATCCGTGAAGATGGTACGATTTTAGACAAACAGTTAACTTATGATGAGTTTTTAGAGTGGAAAGACAGCCAAGGTTTAAACTAAACCTTTCTCTAAATAACGTTTCATAGTATGATGCTCCCCCACTTACTTGGGGGAGTTTTTATTTTGGAAATTAAAAAACGACAAATACTGCTTGTATTTGCCGTCTCATTAGATTATTGCATTTCTTTCGTTGGTCCTAATACACCTGGTACAGGTAAACCAGCTTGTCGTAATAGTACAGTCATTTGTCCACGATGATGTGTTTGATGATCAATCATTGCGCGTAATAATGCGCCTCTAGAAATCGGTCCTTTAAAACCGTTCACTTCTTCTAGTAAGCCCTCATTTGATAGCTTTGCCGCTTCCTCTTTAATACTATTGGCTAACTTTTCATAGGTCGCTACAATTTCAGCTGCTGTAGCTGGAACTGGATCTTCTTGACGAATCATCGGCACTGTTAAACCTGCTAAATAACTAAAATAGCCTGCTGCACCAACTAAATGCCAGCCTAACCAACCTAACGAATTATGCCCTTCAACAATACATTGCTCTAACTTGTCATCCGTTATTGCTTTTAGTACTTGAACCGTTCCTTCCGCTGCAATTGACCAGTCGTTTAGAAAATCTTCTACTTGTCGATACATCAAATCGCCCCCATTTTTTGACTCTGACATTATCATAGTCAATTCTAAACAGTATCGCAAGTTCCTAGAATGTGGTTAACATACATAACAATATCAACTTTGCTACAAATGTTCTAAATTTCTGTTGATAGTAGCATCTATTTCATAAAGTAGTAGAGTTCACCCATATAGTTGTAAAATCATGTATAATGGGCTACAACTTAAATAATTGGAAAGAGGTATTTTATGTTCTCCCCATTAAAACAAGGCGATACTATTGGTATTTATTCGCCCTCCAAACCAGCTTCAGTACTTGCTAAAGCACGTTATGAACGAGGTAAGGCAAGATTACAGGCACTCGGCTTTACCATCAAGGAAGGTCTATTAACTGGCAAAAGTGATACATACCGTTCTGGTACGCCAAAGGAGCGTGCACAAGAGCTCAATGATTTACTACGGGATCCTACGGTGAAAATGATATTACCTACGATGGGAGGCACAAATGCAAATAGTATGTTGCCTTATATAGATTATGCAGCGTTACAACAAACGCCTAAAATACTTGTGGGCTTGTCGGATGTAACAGCCATCCTACTTGCTATCTATGCAAAGACTGGCATTCCGGTGTTTTACGGTCCTTCTGTTGCATCCACATTCGGTGAATTCCCACCATTCGTCAACTACACAGAACAATATTTTAAAGAGTTGTTTATGCAAGACGTGCCAATTCCTTATGAAATGCCCACTCCCCCTATCTGGACGGACGACCGTATTAATTGGCTTGAAAAAACTGTAGAAAAAACACAACATGATAATGCATGGATTACCGTACAACAAGGAAGTGCGGAAGGTCGTTTAATTGGTGGCAATATCAATACAATGTATGGTTTTATAGGAACCCCCTTTTTCCCACAAATAAAAGAAGGCGATATTTTACTGTTAGAAGATACATCTAAAACGATTGCTGTAGTGGAGAAAAACTTCGCCATGCTAAAATTACATGGCTTCTTTAACAACATTTCCGCAATTATTTTAGGTAAACATGAGCAATACGATGATGAAGGAACAGGACGAAAACCATACGATGTTCTGTTAGAACAGCTGGACGGGTTAGCCATCCCAATCTTGGCGGAGGTGGATTGTTGTCATACACACCCATTGCACGCAATGCCACTTGGTTTACGTGTCAAAGTGGATGCAACGCAAAAACGCATTACATTTTTAGAGAGCTGGTTCTGTTAATATTCGTATCTAGTCGTCACTTCACGTATACTTAAAGAAAAATGGCAAAGGAGTTGGATATGAGACAAATCATATTCTTATGTCTAGCACTCATTCTTGTTGGCTGTGCAAACAATCCAAAAACTGAGCGTCAGGAACAAGCTAGCCTTGCAACGAATCATGACAAGACCCAAACAGATGAGCAAAATACAAAACAGCTAGATGCAGGACTGATAACTGACTATTTCCCTCCAGATGGATCAACAGCTTATTTTCAAGGTGAAGGCAACGAATTTGCTAGTTACACACTTCAGACAAGCTATATCGATAAAACGTCAATTGCACAAATCGAAAATAATGGCGGTGTCATTTTATTAAAAGTTTATCGTATTACAAATACCGCAATAGAACTTGTTTATATGGAAGCGGTCGATGAAGCTCCTACAGTGCCAACAGCTCAAGAAATAGCATCCTTTCCGGTTATGGAAACGATTTTACAACAACCGCTGCAAGTTGGGCATCGCTTTGATGGTTGGGTCATTCTATCGACTACTGCCGCTATCACAACGAGCTTCGCCACTTTCCACAATGTAATTGAGCTTAGGAAAACAAAGGACAACATGACGACGACAAAATACTTTGCCAAAGGTGTGGGGCTGATCCATACTAAAGACGAAATGAAAACAAATAAAGAAGAAGTTTTTACGGTCACTTCAACGCTTCAAAAAATCGAATAAATTGTCTACATCGGCGTCTCTCTGGCGCCTTTTTCTTTAAGTAAGGAGGTAGCTTACATGAGCGATATACATAAGCACACTACTGAAGAAGAGTTAACAGAAGAGGAATTGATTGAACTTGTTCTGGCAGAGCAACAAAAGGCTTTAGCTGAAGAACGGGAAAGACGACTGCAAGGAAGCAAGCCGAAGAAGCAGAAGCCTATTATTAAATGGATGATATGGTGCATGGCGTTCGTCTTATTTATGAATACATTTGCGCTGATTTTCCAAATTTACTCGATACCAGCTATTGAATTTCTCAAGGTCTCTAGCCAATTATCAAAGCAAGAAGATATTCAAACGTATAAAAAAGCGATTGTTGAAGTCTCTACTGGCTCTAGTAAAGGGACAGGCTTTGTCATTTCTCCAGATGGCT
Organism: Lysinibacillus sp. C5.1; assembly: GCF_016350185.1. Lineage (NCBI taxonomy): Bacteria > Bacillati > Bacillota > Bacilli > Caryophanales > Bacillaceae > Lysinibacillus > Lysinibacillus sp. C5.1. Next base: position 2,336,742 of record NZ_CP066226.1, on the reverse strand, counting down.
TAATAGTAACAAATGCCCATGTGGTGGAATATGCGCTTACATTGTCTGTTGTCTTTCCAGAACAAGGGCTTATGGAAGCACAATTAGTACAAAGTTTTCCTGAAGTCGATTTAGCTCTTTTGCAAGTTACTGGTACCAATCTACCGTCGTTAACGCTTGCCAATCGCCCTAGTTATCAAGAAGATGAGGCAGTTTATTTCATTGGTAATCCACTAGCTTTCACAGGTATTGCAAATAAAGGAACATTACTAAAAGAAATTTATCTTGATGATTGGCAGGTGCCCGTTATGATGATGCAAGCACCTGTATACAAAGGCAATAGTGGGAGCCCTGTTCTTAATACAGACGGTGATGTTATTGGTATTGTGTTCGCCACCATGAAAAAGGAGCCTTATGGACGAGTAGGATTGTTTATACCTGTACATGTTTTACAAGAACAAATCGAGCAAACTATTAATGCATCGTAATTAACTTAGCAACTGATGTACTTCTATGATTAATAAAAGCCCCCCATCTATCTTCAATAGATAGCGGCGGGGCTTCTCCTATTACATCTTTCCTGACATTTCATCATGATTATATACGCTTCACTACACGATATACTTTCAGTTAGACATAATTGTACCCCCCTTCTTTCAAGAATATATTCCAATTTCAAAAACCACTCATATTTAGTGATACGTCACTCCTCCTATTGCTCTTATAAATCGAAAATCAAACTACAATTTAATACAAAAGATTAAATTATTGAAGTTTTTTATTAATAAAATTAATTTATTTAATTTTAATGTTTATTTTATTGATTTTTTATTATATAATTTAATCAACAAATAGAAAGGATGTCACACTATGGCTTATAAAGTAATTACAAATTGTCCGGTCTGTAGTAAAACATTAAAAATAACCAGGCTAAAATGCTCTCATTGTCACACTACGATTGAAAATGAATTTGAATTATCAAAGCTGGCTTCCTTATCAAAGGATCAGCTGCATTTTGTGGAAGTATTTTTGACATGCAGAGGGAATATTAAAGAAGTTGAAAAAGAATTGGGTATTTCCTATCCAACGGTAAGAGGCAAGTTAACAGACATTATTTCATCCCTTGGATATGAGCCAAAAAAGAAAAATGAAATCGACGAAAAAAAAGTTGTCACTATGTTGGAAAATGGCGAAATCACAGCTGAAGAAGCCATTAAACTTTTAAAAGAAGAATAAGGAGGAATCAATGATGAAAGAAGAAATTTCAAGAGTGTTAACCATGATTCAAGAAGGAAAAATTGATGCAGACAAAGGATCTGAACTAATTCAAGCATTAAAGGATAAAGAAGAAACGGGAAATATATCGTTAGAAAAACCAACTACCTATTTAGATAAAACATTAAAAATTCGTGTGATTTCTGCCGAAAATGATAATGTTACAGTTAATTTGCCTATAAAACTTGTAAAAGTAATATTAATGGCAGGTCACAGCATTGCTGCAAGCATACCTCAATCAGAAAAATATGTTAAAGATATAGATATCAACCTTATCTTAGAAGCAATCGAAAACGAATTAGATGGCCAAATTGTTGATATTAAATCTGCAGACGGGGATACCGTTTCAGTTATTATTGAATAGTGAAACGCTTATGATGTATGTCAAAGTAAAAGCAAAAGGTGTGCGCTTCACCATTCCTATTCCATATGCATTTGTCAATATCGCTATTTCCATTTTAACTTCAAAGTTTATCCAGCTAATGGCAAACAAATGGACAAAAGATCACTTCGAAAGAAAAAAAATAGACTTTACTTTTCCACCAATAGATAGAGAAGTGCTCAAACATATTGTTCGGGAGCTGAAAAATTATAAAGGAATCGTACTAGTGGATGTCAAAGCAAATGATGGTACTGAAGTGAAGGTTAAATTATAGTTTGCAGTACGTGGAGAAGGTACAGTGAACAAAGCGAACAATCCCCCCTTTCTAAAAGAATGGGGGATTTTAATTCGGAACAATTTAAGTTAACATAATATAATTATTTTTTGTTTTTGTGCAGATAGTTTGTAACAATTGATTTTGCAGGCATTTTACTTAAAAGTTCCTCGCTTGTTTCTGTTAGTTTTTGTAAAAGTCCAAGCAATTTCTCATCACCAGTCCAATGTTTTTCAATCACTTCAGGGCCCAATTTATTAATCGTCATATTAAGAACATACGTGGCTAACATCAAGTCATCCAGAAAACCGCCAAAACCAAATATACCTTCTGGTAAAACATCCATTGGGAAAATAAAATACGTAATGGTTGCCCCAATTAATGTTTTACTTTTAGAGTCAATTGCAGGATCTGTCACGATTTTAATTAGTAAATGAAATATATCAGGTACAAATAATAAATAATCAGCATATCGATGATTCTTCCCTGTTTTTGAAGTGAAAAATTGTACAAGTTTCTTCCGCAATGTTTGATAATAATCATGATGTTCCTGCTTATTCTGTTTGTTTCCGTTGTTATCCATGTTGAGCTGCCTCCTTCTACTTTAATTTCCTTTTACCCCAAAACGAAAAAATAATCCTATTAATAATTAAAAATGAGCTATTGAAAACGAGTCCATAGCAAAATACCTGCCCTTACTATTGTCGAACTAGCGCAAAAGTATACAAAAAAAGCACCCTATAAAAATAGGGTGCCTTTTTTTAACGAAAGTAATTTTAATTACCGAGAATTAAAGTTTAGTTACGTTAGCAGCTTGTGGTCCGCGGTTGCCATCTACAACTTCGAATTCCACTTTTTGACCTTCGTCAAGTGTTTTGAAACCTTCGCCTTGGATAGCTGAGAAGTGTACGAATACGTCGTTTTCGCCTTCAACTTCGATGAATCCAAAACCTTTTTCTGAGTTAAACCATTTTACTGTACCTTGTTTCATTTAAAAAAACCTCCAAAAAAATAAAAGTGAACAATATGTAATTTCTTCAACGAATTAAAAAAATTCACATATTACAAAGAGTACCGAACTAACGCGATCACTTTTTGTAATATGTGAATCCATGTTTCCGGTGAAGCAATTAAATTGTTAAGTTAAGTATACCATCATTCATAATTTTGTCAAATAAAGAAAATTGTTTTTTTAATTAATTTGAAAATTTATTTAACAATGTCCTTCAAAAGCCATTATGCCATGGTATACTTGCGCATCATCATCACAAGCTTCGCAGTAAAAACTTTCATCTTCAGACCAAAAAGCCCAAAAACCACCCTCTTTAGTCGCTTCATGTTCATATACTGATCGGAAATGCGCTAATTTCCGTTGTAATGCTTGCTCAAATTGCTCTTTTGTATCAAACGTTTCTTGCGTTTGAATAAAAGCTTCCCAGCCTTCAAATTTCCACCAAGGCTCATAGTCAGCTTTCATGTAAAGTATTGTATACATATTTGCCACATTCCTTGCTGTTATAAGATATTCTAATTTTAGCAAACACTTCTGAAATGTCTATTAAAACACCCTGCAATATGCTATTATTACCTTATTATTCATTATTTAATTTGGGAGGTATTTTTTTTATGTTTTCAAGTATTCGACCTAAGGCCGAGCTAGAACAATTGCTAAAGCGAGGGACCAACTTAAGTGCAACAGGCCGTTTCAACAAGACATTGGCATTTAATCATTTTAATAAACAAGATGAAGAAAATTTAAAAGCTCTCTTTTATAAATTGAAGGATATTACGCCTTCTATGAATGCAATATTTAAAAATTATTTAAATGAAATCTCTCCCTCCTCTCAACAAACGATTAGTGAAGAAAATATTAGTCGCTATTTAACACAATTTTTCTTGGCCACTCGTGATGATGAATATGTGGATGAAACGGTAAAGTTTTTCAATCTGTTTCGAAAAAACCAATATGAACCTGGTAAGTTAATTGTAGTATTTAACCAATTTGCCTTTTATATTACGACTTACATTTTACATAACTTTGGTTTAAAACCATACAAAGCTTTTGAGTATATGAAATCTTTCCAATCAGCTGTCAATGTGGACCAGGAACTGCTTGTGGAAGTATTAACAGAGCGTATAATCGAGAACGTTGTCGCTGAAATTTCATCACTTATGGATGTAAATGCAAAAATTATGTACATGAAAGATTTAGTATTTAGTTTAGATAAACAAAATGAAGAAATACAATCTTCTACTGCTGCAACAGAGGAAATTGCCGCATCAATCAATGAAGTTGCTCGGATGTCCTCGCATATTTCTGAAAAAACAACGGAATCAGTTGATCATGCTGTCAAAGGTAAGAATGCCATTGAGCATGCTTTATCAGAAATTTTTAAAACGGAAGAAACGTTTACTAATATCGTTGATTCGTTTACTGAGTTACAAAAACGTGTCAATGATATCGAACACGTTGTGACATTAATAAACCAAATTGCCGATCAAACAAACTTACTTGCACTGAATGCCTCAATTGAAGCTGCTCGTGCTGGTGAACATGGCAAAGGATTTGCTGTAGTAGCGCAAGAAGTCCGTAAATTAGCAGAAGGAACGGTTTCCGCTCTTAGTGAAGTATCAACAAATGTTCACCATCTGAAAAGTTACTCCAATGATGTATCACATTCCATAACGGAAACAACAACGATTATTAAGGAAGCTACAATTGAGGCAAAACAATCATTACCACTGCTAAATGCTATTGTTGCTGCAATTGAAGGGATTAATCTCGATGTGACCAATACAGCTGCCATTTCGCAGGAGCAAGCTGCTGCCATAGACGAAGTATCAGCACGAATGATTGAAATTTCAGGCCATCAAGATGATATTCGTGATTATAGTTATAATACATCCAGCGATATACACTTACTCGGGCAAGAAATTAATCGTTTCCGTAATGATATTATCGCAAATAATAATGTCCAGTTATCTTCCATTGCTTTATTACAACTTTCAAAAGCAGACCATATTTTATGGAAATGGCGTATTTATAATATGTTCCTTGGTTTAGAAGAAGTGCAACCAAGTGACGTGTCTTCACATACTGAATGCCGACTCGGTAAATGGTATACTGCTCCTCGGACAGTGGAACGTTTTGGTCATTTACAAGATTATCGTGAATTAGACGAATATCACCTACAAGTGCATAAATCGGCTAAGTTAGCTGCGGAAGCATATCAAGAAGGCAATATTCAAAAGGCTGATGGCCATTTACAAGAGGTAGACGAGGCCTCGAAGCGTGTTCTATTCTATATTAATAATTTAATTACGTACTTGGAAAAAGAACGTGTTATGCAGTAAGGTGGAGGGACTACCCTCCTCTACTTTTGGGAGGTTTTAGCGTGAACAAGAGAGCGCTGATTAAATTTTTCGGAGATGTTTATGGAACAGGATATCGCTTTTTTATCAAACAAAAAGCGATAGAATTAGGCTTGAAAGGTTATTGCAAGTTGAATGCTCAAGAGCAAATAGAAGTAGAGGTAGAAGGTTCAAAAAAAGCAATTGATGAATTTCTACTATTTGTTCAAAAGGGTGTTAGCCTACAAGCAGATTCAAATTCTTTTGCTTTAGAACTTTTCGACGATTTAAAAGGTTATGTACGTATGGAGTCGGACATTGTTTAAGTCTGACTTCTTTTTTCTACTTGTCATTTTACACAAGAAAAAACAGTAAGTGACGGACTTTTGCTAATGGTCTTCTATAAAACGAACATACTATAAAGAATACACGCCTAGCAAAATGTGAATTCTACCCATTTGACAAGTGTATTTATTGAGAAACTTAGCAATTAGCAGTAAAATTTATGTAAGTCTTAAGATAATTATTGAAACTTTATGTCGATTTTAACGTATTAAAAGATAGACATATTGAAAAGCAAGGAGGAAGAAACGATGCTCAGTATCGGACAGTTTTTCTCAAGACATACCGCTAGCCTTTTAATTTCTCTATCAACTGTTTCTATTACAGCGTTTGCGGCAAATCCAGGATTCTTCCTTGGTGGTTGTTTGTTCGCTGGCACCTATGCAACGAGCACAACTTTGCTAAAACTAAATCAAAAAAGAAAAGTTATGCACATAGCAGGAATTACAAAGGATGAGTATAAACATATTGATTTACAGCTATCGACAGCTAACAAACATATTCAAACATTAAGCCAAAACTATTTACGAGTACGTTCCGTGTCAGCCTTTAAGCAATTACTCGAAATGACACGTATTTCAAAAAACATTATCAAAATTGTCAAAACTGATCCAAGAAAGTTTTACAACGTGGAGCCATTTTTCTATGCGCATCTTCCTTCTGCTGTTGAATTGACTGAAAAGTATACTATGTTGTCAAAACAGCCTGTCAAAGATAAAGAAATCCAAATTACATTATCAAAAACGCGTGAAACATTAGCGGATTTAAATTCCACGTTTCAAATTGATTTAAAGGATGCACTCTCTAATGATATCGATCATCTTCAAATGGAAATTGAATTCGCAAACCGTTCCAATTTAAAACGGAAAGAACAATTGGAATGGCGAGGCGAGGAAAAATGACAGCTAACAGAGATGCTTTCGTCCATTTAGATTCATTGCAAGGAATCTCACCTCTTGTACAAAGCTATTTAGCATCGTCAAATCAAGAAGCGATGGAGACCTATGAGACACTGTCACCTCTTGCCCAAAGTCGTGCACTTTTATATGCAAGTCAAATTGACCTAAGTAGTTTTGAATCCGTATTATCATTAGGTCAAGACTCTCAACGTGCAGTCTCTCAATTTGCAGATCGTATGCTTGCCCAAGTGAAGGATAAAGATGTCACAAAAATTGGTCAAATGCTAGATTCCTTAATGCAAACATTAGACCGTGTAGACCCTGCGGCACTAGAGCCAAAAAAACCTTCCTTCTTTAAAAAAATGTTCGGTAAAACGAGTCCTAGCGTCAAACAAACATTAACGGAATTTGAACGCATTAGTATTCAAGTCGAACGAATTGGTGTTCAACTCGAACGTGCTCAACTACAACTGTTAAAAGACGTAGAAATGTTAGAACAGCTATATGCACACAATAGAGGATTTTTTGAAGAGCTTGCAACTGCCATTGCAGCTGGACTGATGAAAAAACAGCAAGCCATTGAAGTAGAGTTACCTACAAAAGTGGATATTGTACAAACAACTAAACAACCGCTAGCTATTCAGCAGCTCAATGATTTCACAGCACAACTGGAAAGACTCGACCAACGTATTTATGATTTACAAGTGTCCCAGCAGGTTGCATTACAAACTGCCCCTCAAATACGCATGATTCAACAAGCTAATCAAACGCTTGCTGAGAAAATAGAGTTTTCAATTGTGACACTCATTCCTCTTTGGAAAAATCAATTGGCTATGATGTTATCCATGAATATGGATCATCATTACAATCAATTGGAAGAAAGACTGGCACGAACAAACGAGCGCTTTACTAGTCCTACTTTTGAACAGCAAGTAATGAAATTTAAAGAAACACAGCAGGAGCTTAAAACGGCCATTCAAGATGTTTTTGCTTTGCATACTGCGACAGAACAGGATAGACAACATTTACAACTAGATGTTGCTGGGATGAAAAAAACAACGAAGGAATAATATACTGGGTCGCTAAATATATAAAGGGGTGTCTCAGAAGTTCTCTGTGACACCCCTACTCATTTTATGCGAAATACTCTTTGTAGTAACCACCGATATTACCCGTGTTGTCAATAATGAAAATGAACTCTTCTGTTTCATTTTTCACTTCATACTCTTTTCCTACTGTTAATACGTTGGATACTAAATATTTTGATGCATTCGTATGTTTGCAAGTAACCGTACGAAGTGTTGGCGCATCTTTCCATTTTAAATGTAACATAATTTCTCTACCTCTCTTTACTAGCACTTAGCTAACGTCTATTGTTTATTTTATACGATTTTAGCTCTTTTGTGGAGAAAAAACTATAGAAGTCTATATTTTGTACTTAATGACGTTTTATTTACACATTTACCCTAATAAAATGATACTAGAGGTGTTGTTATGAGTTTTGGTGGTGTTCCGCAATGGTTTTTTATCATCGCTGTTGCATTTGCCATTTGCTTTATTTTATATGCAGAATGGAATTCTAGAAAATAAATGAGTCCATATGTTATGGAACTCCCTTAAGACTGTAGAAACTTGTTTTTACTTTAAAAATACTTTCCTAGCACTCGTAAGCCCTACCGCGACTTTTCATGGTGGGGCTTGCCTAGTGCTATTACATTTTACATGTAGATTTCCGATACGGAGTGCTTTCCTATTACAGATGTGACTGAAGCATTATCAAGTGTCAGCACGGACTGAAATCCATTGATGCTGAAGATAAACGAACGCTACACTTACTTCAGCGTTCGTTTTAAAAACTCTTTTGTACGTTCATGTTCTGGGTTTACTAGCACCTTCGATGGTGGCCCCTCTTCCACAATTACCCCTTTATCCATAAATACAACACGATCTGCAACTTCCTTCGCAAACTCCATTTCATGTGTTACGATTAACATCGTATTTCCTGAATCCGCCAACTCTCGCATAACTTTTAAGACTTCCCCGACCATTTCTGGGTCTAGCGCAGATGTTGGTTCATCAAATAGCATTACATCTGGATTCATCGATAATGCCCGCGCAATCGCTACACGTTGCTTTTGACCACCAGAAAGTTGACGTGGCTTAGCATTGACGTATTGATCCATACCGACGATTTTCAGATATTTCAAGGCTGTTTTCTCTGCTTCATCTTTTGAACGTTTGAGCACCTTTACTTGCCCTACTGTACAATTTTTTAACACATTATGATTGTTAAATAAATTAAACTGTTGGAAAACCATTCCTAAATGGGTACGATAAGCTTTAATATTATGCTTTTCGTTTAAAATATTTTCCCCTTTATAAATAATTTCGCCACCATTTGGCGTTTCAAGTAAATTAATGCAACGTAAGAGTGTTGATTTACCGGAACCTGATGAACCGATTAAGCATACAACCTCTCCTTTTTCTACTTTAAAATTCACATCTTTCAACACTTGGTTACGTCCAAATGATTTACTTAAATGCTCTATTTGAATGATTGCCATTTGTTCGTCCTCCTTAGTCAATTTCCTTTAATTCTTTTTGATAAGCATCCGGTCCATCAAGGCGTTTTTCAACGTATAATAATATTCTTGATGCCGTAAATGTCATGATAAAGTACAGCACACATGCAACAAAGAATGATTCGAAATAGCGGAAGTTATTACCTGATATTGATTTCGTTTGGAAAAATAGTTCCGTTACGCCAATCACACTTAAAACAGCCGTATCTTTAATATTCATAATTAATTGGTTGCCTGTCGCCGGTAAAATATTACGCGCAACTTGTGGTAATACGACATACATCATTATTTGTACATGTCCCATCCCAATAGCAGAAGCAGCTTCGTACTGTCCTTTATCAATGGAAACAATCCCTCCACGAACAATTTCTGCCATATAAGCACCTGTATTAAGCGAAACGACTAAAATACCTGCCGTAATAAAGTGCATATCAATCCCAAAAGCAATATCTAGTCCGTAAAATACTACCATTGCTTGTACAATCATTGGTGTACCACGGAAAAATTCTACATAGCATGTCAGTATAAAATTAACACATTTTAATACATAATATTTTATACCCTTTTTACGTACTGGAATGGTATGCATAATCCCAATAAAAAATCCGATAAATGCACCAATGACTGTACTGATAATTGAAATAAGTAATGTATAATACGCACCTCGTAAAAACATTTGCCAGTTGTTTTCTATTATAGAAATGATCCAATCTAAACTCATGATGTTCCTCCTAACAACGCGTTGTTGCTTGATATCAAATATGCCTTAGCGAAATCATCTCTTCATTTGAATGATGTTGCTTTATTCAAATTATGTGATACACACCATAGACATGAGCATTTATCAGAAGGTGCTACCCTTCTATATAAACGAAAATGATTGAGGCTGCACCGCTTAATAAAAATCCTTTTTATTTCCAAGGATTCATACTTTTATATCAAAAAATAGCATACTAGAAATACTTCCAGTATACTATTTTCCATTTTGGCGCAACCTCAACGAAATTACTGTGCTGCAGGTTGTTGAAGAATTGCTTCTTCCATAATTTTTTGGCGATCATCTTCTGAAATACCTTTTAGGATTTCATTGATTTTATCTAGACTTGCATCACCTTTACGTAAACCAACTGCAATTGAAGTATTTGAAATATCTGTATCAAAGCCTTCTTCGAATGATACAAATGTAAATTTGTCATTCGCTGCTGCAGCGGAAATACCTTCTGGACGCTCTGCTACATAACCATCAATTTTGCCTGCTTCTAAAGCGACACGCATTGCAGAGAAATTCTCCATTGCTGTCTGTTTTACTACGCCTTTAATTTGATCAATTACATTGTAGTTAGACGTATTTAACTGTGAAGTAACTTTTGCACCTGAGAAATCTTGAATAGATTTTGCATCTTCGTATTTACTACCTTTTTTAATTACCATGACGAAATCAGAAGTATAGTAGTTTTCTGTAAAATCAATTGTTTGTTTACGTTCTTTAGTTGGGGACATCCCCGCTACAATCGCATCAATTTTTTTGGATTGTAGTGCTGGAACTAAACCATCCCATTCCATTTTGACAATAACTAATTCTTTTCCTAAACCTTCAGCAATCTTTTTCGCCATTTGTACATCATAGCCGCCTGCATATTCTGCATTATCAGCAATTTTTACTGCACCATTTGAATCATCTTGCTGTGTCCAGTTAAATGGAGGATAACCTGCTTCCATACCTATGCGGAATTCTCCACCTGTTTCTTCTTTCGCCGCATCACCTGATGCTTTGTCTTCCGATTTGTCTCCAGCACCACAAGCTGCTAACAAAATCGCTGTCATTGCCGTTAACATAAATAGCAACCATTTTCTTTTCATCTAAAACTCCCCTTTTCTGTAAAAAAAATAAAGCAACTGTACAAAAAAAGACCTAAGTTTTGAACTTAGGTCTTACCTTTTATTGACAGTTGCCCAAATCCTCACTATAATTTCCATCATTCTGAGATAGCACAACCTAGTAAACTGGAATTAGATTTACTAGGACAGTCCTGCACTTATTCACTGCAGACCCAGCATAAAAGTACGAGCTCCTTTTATACTTCGGCGATATTTCCTTCTCCATTACGTCTTCGCTTGCTTTAACTCAGCAATGGACTAATAAATACCGCGCCTCTACCTCACATAGATAACAGTGAGGTTTGTTTATTTAATTGATATTTAGATATTACTATAAAGCTAGTCTATTCGTCAAGATAGTTTTATCATTTTTCTGACTAATGACAAAATTAGGTTATTATCCTTCTAAAATCCATAAATTACATCTAAGAAAGTAGAAGTGTTGTAATTATTATTTAATATTTTTCCATAAAATATTATCATGTTCAATACTACCGGCAATACAAAAGATTCAGTATTTCTCTACATTTAAAGGCCTTTAGACCAATTGTATAAGGCGAAATTTCGTCTATTCCTTGAGAACCGAAGCTTCCCTATACAGGGACAACAAAAAGCCCTGCAAACCGTTAAATTTGCAGGGCTTGAACACATATTTTTCTATATTAAGAATTTAATAATAAATCTTCTGGATTTTCAAGTAATTCTTTAACTGTTTTAAGGAAGCCTACAGAATCTTTACCATCGATAATGCGGTGGTCATAAGATAGTGCTAAGTACATCATAGGACGAATTTCTACTTCACCGTTCACTTCTACTGGACGTTTTTTAATTGAGTGCATACCTAAAATAGCAGCTTGAGTACCGTTCATAATAGGTGTTGACATTAATGAACCGAATACACCACCATTTGTAATCGTGAATGAACCGCCTTGAAGATCAGCGATACCTAATTTTTTATCGCGAGCTTTTTTAGCTAAATCTGCAATTGAATCTTCAATTTCAGCAAAGTTTTTACGGTCAGCATCGCGAACAACTGGTACTACTAAACCTTCTTCAGTTGATACAGCTACACCAATATCAAAGAAGTTATTTAAGTGAATTTCATCGCCAACGATTTGAGCATTCACATATGGGTATTTTTTAAGTGCAGCCACTACTGCTTTTGTGAAGAATGACATGAAACCAAGCTTAGAGCCTGTTGACTCAAAGAATTGTTCTTTTTTACGTGAACGTAATGCCATTACGTTTGTCATATCTACTTCATTGAATGTTGTAAGCATAGCAGTTGATTGCTTCACTTCTAATAGACGTTTAGCAATTGTTTGACGACGACGGCTCATTTTTTCAATTGTAACACGAGATTCGTCAACAGCTACTACTGCTTTTGGTGCTGCTGGCGCTGCTTGTGGCGCTACTACTGGTGCTGTACCATGAGCTGCAACGTCTTGAACACGTACACGGCCTTGTGGATCTACTGGAGATACAGCTGCAAGGTCAATACCTTTTTCACGAGCAAGTTTACGTGCTGCAGGAGACGCAATGACACGCTCACCTGTAGTTTCTTCTACAACTGGTGCTGGTGTTGGAGCTGCTGCTTGTGGCGCTGCTGGTGTTGGAGCTGCTGCAACTGGTGCTGCAACTGGTGCTGCAGCTGGTGCTGGTGCTGCACCTTCGCCAGCTTCTACAACTGCGATTACTTGACCTACAAGAACAGTATCGCCTTCTTCAGCTAAAATTTGTGTTAGTACGCCAGCTTCTTCAGAGATGATTTCAGCGTTTACTTTATCTGTTTCAAGTTCAACGATAAATTCACCTTTTTCCACGCGGTCGCCCACTTTTTTAACCCACTGTGCAATACTACCTTCTGTAATCGATTCTGCTAATTCAGGGACTTTAATTTCAGCCACTTTCATTTCCTCCTTTGATTAACGTGCATAATGCACATAAAAGGGCTACCGCCTTAGGCAAGTAGCCCAGCTTCCAGTAATGTTGATATGTTTATTTAACTTTAACCGTTTCAGCCACTGCTTCTTCAATGACAGCAGACTGAGCTGCTTTATGAGAATCTGCATCGCCTTCTGAAGTTGAGCTCATTGCAGGACGACCTACATAACGAAGCTTTTTACCTTCAGATAGCTCATATAATGTTTCTAATGCGTAATTCCAAGCACCTTGGTTTTTAGGTTCTTCTTGCACCCATGCAATTTCTTTTACATTTGGATACTTAGCAATAATATCAGCTACTTGCGCTGTTGGGAATGGGTAAAGTTGTTCTACACGCACAATGTGTAAGTGATCGAAGCCTTCTCCATCTTTCACGCGGTCTGCTAAATCGATCATTACTTTACCAGTACCTAATACAATACGCTCAACAGATTCCGTTTTTGTACCTAATCCTGGTTGCTCAATTACTTCTTGGAATGAACCATCTGCTAATTGCTCAGCACTTGCTGCAGCTAATGGATGACGAAGTAAAGATTTTGGTGATACAACAACTAATGGGCGTACACCCTCTGTTTCTAACATTGCTGCTTGACGGCGTAATAAGTGGTAGTAGTTACCTGCATTCGAGCAGTTCGCAACAAACCAGTTATTTTCTGCTGACATTTGTAAATAACGTTCCATACGACTTGAAGAGTGTTCAGGACCTTGACCTTCATAACCATGTGGTAAAAGGATGACAAAGCCTGATTTTTGACCCCATTTAGAACGTGCACCTGAAATGAAGTTATCAAACATCACCTGTGCCATGTTTGCAAAGTCACCAAATTGTGCTTCCCATACAGATAAAACATTGCCTTTTTCTAAATTGTAACCGTATTCAAAGCCTACAACTCCAGCTTCAGTTAATGGAGAGTTGTGAACTGTAAATGAAGCATTTGCACCTGAGATATGGTGAAGTGGTGTAAATACATTGCCGTTATTTTTGTCATGTAACACTAAATGACGTTGTGAGAATGTACCACGTTGCGCATCTTGACCAGTAAAACGAACAGGTGTGCCATCTTGAATAATTGTTGCATATGCTAATGTTTCAGCATGACCCCAGTCAATTTTAGCAGAAGTAAATGCATCGCGACGTTTTTCTAAAATTTTACCTAATTTCTTTTGTGGCTCGAAGTTTTGTTCAAACACTAAAAGTTCTTCGTTTATTGTTTGTAAACGTTCAGCACCTACTGCTGTATCAATTTGTGGGAATTCAATTTTTAATTCTTCTGGCATCTCTATCTGTTTATGTTCATCTTTAGCTGCCATTTCTTTTACATGATCGTAAGCCACTTGCATTTCAGCATAGATTGCTGCATCAAGTGCTGCTACTTCATCAGCAGTAACTAGGCCTTCAGACACTAATTGCGCACCATACAATGTACGAATTGTATCATGTTTTGCAACAAGTTTATATGTTTCTGGATTTGTTACAGTTGGGTCATCTGTTTCATTGTGACCATGTCGACGGTAACCAATTAAGTCAACAATAATATCTTTACCGAATTTTTGGCGATAGTTAGCAGCAAAACGACCTACTTGTGCTACAGCTTCTGGGCTATCTGCATTGACATGTACAACTGGTACTTCGTAACCTTTTGCTGGGTCAGAAGAATAAACAGATGAACGTGAGTCTTGTAGTTCCGTAGTGAAACCAATCATATTGTTCGCAATGATATGAATTGTACCACCAGTTGAGAAACCTTCAGTTTTAGAATAGTTTAACACTTCTGTTACAATCCCTTGACCTGGGAATGCAGCGTCACCATGCACAAGGATACCTAGTCCTTTTGCTGGGTTATGCACAGCTTGCCCTGGCTTAGATGTCTCATCTTGTGTTGCACGAGTAGAACCTAATACTACCGGATTTCCAACTTCTAAGTGTGAAGGGTTATACGCTAGTTTGACATTCATACCTGATTCACGTGTATAAGAAGCACCCATGTGGTATTTCACATCACCAGTCCAACCTTTTGTAATTTCAAGTCGACCGTGCTCTGGCATAAATAAATCGTTTGAAACATGTGCAAAGTCAGAGAACATCATGTCATATGGCTTATTTAAAATATGTGTTAGCACATTTAGACGACCACGGTGTGCCATACCAATACGAACATTTTCTACTTTGTTCGCTTCTACTGTTTTTAAAATTTCATCAAAAAGGACGATTTGAGTATCTAAACCTTCACCTGAGAAACGTTTTTGACCAACAAATGTTTTGTGAATAAATTTCTCAAAGTTCTCAACACGTGTTAAACGGTCTAATAACGCTTTTTTCTCATCTGAAGATAGTGCTTGTTTTAAAGAACCAGATTCAATTTGAGTTTGAATCCAATCACGTTCTTCAGTTACGACAACATGCCCATATTCAAAAGCTATTTTATCTGTATAAACAGATTTTAAATAATCAATTGCATCCTTACCATTTTTCACGCCCGCTGGCACATCTTTGAAGAAGATAGCAGCAGGAATTTCTGCTAAATCCGCAGGACTTAAGTTGAACGCACTTTCTTCAATTTGCGCTGTTTGAAGTGCACGATTTTTCAAAGGATAAATATCTGCTGCTAAATGTCCTTGTGAACGAATTGCATCAGCTAATTTAACAGCTGCCAATACCTTTTTATAATCGCCAGCAGGAGCTGCTGAACCACTTACTACAGCTACATCACCTTCTACTACGACTGGTGCACCAAATTGTTGGAATAATGATACTAACTCCGGTTCTACTTCTTCAGGAGACTGTAAGAATAAGTCGTATTGCTCCATCACATATCCTAAGTTAGGACCAGAGAAAGCTGACCATGGAGAACTTACAGTTGTAACGTTGTTCGACATGAAAAATGACCTCCAAATTTTGCCTATCGGCAGTTCCATTAATTAAATTACAATTAATTATATAATATTTTCCCGCTCATTAAAAGGATGTTTGACACAACTTATCCATAATTTAAAGAACGTTTTTTCCATCTCAATCTTACTACTCTTCACAGAAAATACAACTCTTTTTAGCAAATTAAGCAATTTTTTTCTCGAAGGCTAAAATTCTTAAATAAAGCGTGTATTTTTCTTAATATTTTAGCGGTATCTTCAACAAGAAAACGGTTCCAACATTTACTTCACTCTTGACTTCTATTGAAGCATTATATTTTTCAAGTAACATTTTAGAAATACTTAGCCCTAAGCCTGTACCGCCAATTTGACGATTTCTTGCTTCATCTACACGGTAAAAACGATCAAAAATATAGGGAAGGTTTTTTTCAGCTATTCCAATCCCATTATCTGTTATTTGAAATTCTACTTTTTCACCCTTCACAAAAAGGGAAATATTTACTTCCGGAACTTTTTCACAATAACGAATGGCATTTTCTACTATATTGCGAATTACTTGAGCAAGAGCATTCGGTGTTATAAAGACAGCCCCTATTTCGTCATTTTTCGACAGCGTAATAGTTGCATTCGGGTACAATTTCGCCATTTCACTTATGACACCTTCAATGACCGCGACCGGATTTGCTTCACTGGTGTCATCTTTCTCTTCACGTCGTGCGAGTTCAAGCAACTCTTCAATCATTTTTCGCATCCTAGTAATTTCCGTTAATGATGTATCTATCGATTCTTCTAGAATCACTGGATCATCCTTACCCCACCGCTTGAGTAGTGAGAGATGGCCTTCAATTGCTTGAATAGGTGTCCGCAGTTCGTGAGAAGCATCCGCAACAAATTGCTGCTGTTGAGCAAATGATATTTGTAGCTCATTCATCATTGCATTGTACATTTTCAATAAGTCACCAATTTCATCTTGTGATGAGTAGGATAGCTGTATTGGTTCATTAAAACCTTGGTCCATTACAGTTTTCATTGATGCACGCAATGCATGAAGTGGCTTCGTTAAATAATTCGCTAAATAATACCCAATGGAACCTGAAAGGAACAATGCGCCGACTCCTGCTATAAGCATGGCGGTCAACAAATAACGCATTAAGGATTCAAAACGTGTTAACGGATGAATCACTTGAATATATACTTGAAAAAAACCAAGCTTTATTGGCTCATTGACGACATATGCCTCTTTTTTATCAATGGTCATTTGCACAATTTTCTGCATGGGAGAAAGAGGTGCAGCTTGGGAGGCATTATTAATTCGCAAAATTTCAATACCATCATTATTATATAGTCTAACCGTTTGATCGCGATCAACTATCGATTTTAATAATCCTGTATTTTGCTGGATTTGTTGGATAGATATATTGGGCCCTTGTGATTCTAAAAATGAAGCGACATCATCTCTAGTTCGTTTCACTTTACTAACTTCATCATTTAGTAGCCAAGTATGCAGTGAAACATAGACGACGATACAAATTATAGCGTAGCTAATAAAAATGACCGCACTCGATGTCAACATCCACTTTCTTTGCAAAGAAAGATTGCTGAAATAGGCTTTTATTTTATTCATTCACGCATCACGTATCCTACCCCACGTACGGTTTCGATATAGGCATTTAAATCACCAGGTAGTTTTGTCCTTAGATGACGGATGTATACATCCACCACATTTGTCTCAATATCTGCATCATACCCCCAGACAGAAGTTAATATAAGCTCTCTTGTACATACGCGGTTTTTATGTTCTATTAATAACTTCAACAAATCATATTCGGTTTTTGTAAGATCAAGTCTTTGCCCTTGCACCAATACCTCATATGCATCAATATCGATTTCAATATCTCGAAAACGTAATGTATGACCCACCATTTTTTCATTAGGCTCCACACGGCGTAAAATGGTACGTATACGTGCCAGTAATTCTTCAATGGCAAAAGGCTTCACGATGTAATCATCGGCTCCTGCGTCTAAACCTGCAACTCGATCCATCACTGCATCTCTCGCAGTAAGTAAAATAATGGGTACTTGAGACTGCGTACGAACGCGGCGACAAATCTCAATTCCATTAATCCCCGGCAGCATGACATCTAATAATAGAACATCATAGTTTTCTGTTGTAGCAAGTGCAAGACCTTCCCGCCCATCAAAGGCTACGGTCACATCATAGCTTTCATGCTGTAACTCCAGTTCAACAAAACGAGCGATATGTTTTTCATCTTCTACCAATAGTATTTTTTTAGGCATCTAATCACCTTCTATTTCAATCTAATAACTTCTTTTCTAGCATAACATCATTTAAAAAGCCTGTACCACAAGTAAATACTCGTTTGTACAGACTTATTTTAAAGTGGGCCAGTTATAAATAAATTGTTTTTCCCACTTTCCTTTGCTTTATATAATGCTTGGTCTGCTAAATCCATTAGCTCCTCTAATGTAGTTGCATGGTCTGGATAATAGGCAATTCCTATAGAGGCAGTAGGTGCAAAGAAATGATTTTCGATTGTCCAACCTTTTTTTAATTCATTGCGAATACGGTTAATGATATGCATCATTTGACCTTGCCTTGCTTCAGGTTTACGCGTTAAACCTGTTAAAATAATGATAAATTCGTCCCCACCCATTCGAATAACAAGATCGTGACTACGCACAGAGGTAATTAACACATTACCAAATTTGCGGATAAAATCATCCCCCATATCATGTCCGAATTGATCATTTACATCTTTAAAGTCATCTCCATCAATATATAACATGGCAATACAAGCGTTTTTGGCATGTGCGTCCATCAGTATTTTGGGAAATTCCTTTGTTAGATACCTTCGATTCGGTAGCTGCGTTAAACTATCATGATAAGCAAGATAAAGTAAATCATTTTCTCGTTCTTTACGATGGGTAATTTCACGTGAAACCATAATAATTTGTGAGATTGTTTCGCGTTCTGTATCATGAACGACCGTTACATTTCCTTCTGTCCAAACTGGTGTACCATCTTTCCCTTGAAGCAATAGCTCAAATTGTGTATCAGTCTTCTCTGTAAAATCATTTAGAAACGCTTGCCACGCTGGTTTACTTTGCTCATCAATAATATCACTGTAAAACTGGCCTTGTAATTCAACAAATGCGTAACCTAAATACATTCTGTAAGACGGTGAGGCATAAATAATGATACCATCTTCATTTAAGATGACAATTAAATCATTTGTATTTTCAGTAATTAATCGGAATGTCCGTTCAATATTTTTTAATTCCGTTAACATTCTTTTCTTGTCCGTAATATCATAGTTAATGGATAAATATTGCTCCACTTGGCCAAATTCATTTTTCAAGGGCACAATAGCAGCCTCTACCCAATAGTCTGCATGATATTTAGTGCGGTAGCACAGCTCACCTCGC
The DNA here is from genome assembly GCF_016350185.1 of Lysinibacillus sp. C5.1. NCBI lineage: Bacteria > Bacillati > Bacillota > Bacilli > Caryophanales > Bacillaceae > Lysinibacillus > Lysinibacillus sp. C5.1. The sequence continues at coordinate 2,317,518 of NZ_CP066226.1, read as the reverse complement.
CACACCTCTCCTAATGCCAGGGTTTCATTGATTGCTTGAAACACGCTTTTTTTATTATTACGGGGTTCAATAAGGTCATAAGGATGGCCTAGCAATTCACTGGCTGTAAATCCCGAAGCATTTAAAAATAAATCATTTACTTCCACGATTTTTCCTTCGATATCTAAAATAGCAATGGAAGTGGCAGAATTTAAAGCTGCCTTGTACACTTCAAGGCCATGGGATGTCGAACGCAATGCGGCCTGTTGTTCTGTGAATTGCGTAAAATCTTGCATGATTAAGAAAATAGCAAAGGAATTGTCTCCTTGCATTACTGGTGACATTGATACTAAATACATGCGCTCCTGTTGATCCAACGTATGTAATTTAATAAGCTTCTCTGCAATATTTTCCCCCATTGCTGCTCTTTGTAAATAGTCTTGTATTTTTTCTATTTCCTCTTTTGGAATGATGGGCAAATCGATAAATGGCTGATGTTTCACCATATCGTTATCCAAATCAAAATCTTCCATGAAGCTTGTATTTACTTCAAATATAGTACCTTCAGCAGATAAAATAACGGTTGAAAAAAAAGCGTGGTCAAAAATAGACCGCATAAATAAAAACTTATCTTCAACACTTCTGTCATATAAGATTTCTTTTGTAATAGCTAAAATATAGTATTCATTTCCGTCTTTAATCGGGCGGACAGATGTCTCATATTTTCGCACTTCCGATTCAACATAGGCATAATCGACGTAATCGACCTGCTGATGTTGAGCGATTGCTCGATGATAATTTTCTTGAATAATGACAAAATTCCGACTAGAAGTAACAGCAGATAGCATTTTTCCAATGGCGTTATTGGATAACAGTGCTTGGGCAGCTTGATTTAAGCGAATATATTGATAATCGTCTCCAACTCTTTTCATTAAATAGACGAAATCTTCTCCAATAAATAGTTGATTGAATAGTTTTTCGCTTAAAAGATATTCCATGATGTCACTCCCCATTATAAAGTCACATATATATATAAATTCGTTATAAATGTATTTATTTATAAAATAAAAATTACACTAGTATTATAACATATTTACAATCATTTAACTTTGTTGAATTACGAAAGATTCTATCCTTTTTCGAGTAAAATTTGATAATATTTCACTTTTCACAAGGCAAAACGATACTAAGGAAATACTTTTTTTCGTCATTTTTATGAAACATATAACTTTAATAGACTTTAAATCATATATAACAAAAGTAGGGAAATGATATCTTTCACCTTTTTTCTGAATTAACTGACAATTAAACTTAATTTTCGTTTAAAAGAGCAAAAAGATTGCACCAAGCAGTAGACTTGTTATATTATATTAATAAAACTAGCCATTTTTCGGTATGGTCGCAAAATCAGTAAGACAGCGGGAGATTATGGATTTCATAGTTATAACGTCTAGTTCTTTGGGTTTTTAATTCCAGTACGAATTTTAGTTTTATTCTTTATGCTTTAACGGAATTGTTTTAACTACCCTTGCAAAGGAGGCGTTTCGTATGCTTAAACATCGAGACCTACATGAATGTACAGAGCTTTATGAGCTATTATCGCATCCATCTGTTTTTCCCTTCGTTCGCCAAAAGGCACAATCTGCGGACGAATACTGGTTTATGACCAAGCAACTAATCGAAGAAGAAGCGAGAGGGCTCGCTATCTCCAGGACAATAACTGATGATTGGGGTCAACCGATTGGCACCATTAGCATTCATGATGTGGAAGACGGTGCTGGCTTCCTCGGAACGTGGATAGGACTCCCCTATCAAGGGCAAGGTTACAACCAAAAAGCAAAAATGCTCTTCTTAAATGAATTATTTTTTGATTATAATTTCCATACGGTTTTCCTCCGTATACGAGTAGAAAATAGTAAATCACAGCGTGCCGCTTTAAAGTTGCCTTATGTTGTAAGTGCAAATGATAGTCACCCAACATTACTAGCACAAGTTAACAGCGGAGAAGCACAATTTAATCTATATAAAATACCACGTGACTTGTTCTATCTAACAACTGCCAATCAAACGCAAGAAGGCGAAGAACAAGCAATGTAATAACCAACAAAAAAAGCTATGTGCACTGTTTATTATAACAGTACACATAGCTTTTTATTTTTTATATTGCAATATTAACCTCGCCATTTCGTTTGGCGTTTTAGGTCTTTGCGTCTTTTCCATTGCTGGCATGATTTCTGATTTACGCGCTGTTAACGTATAAACTGATTTCATAAATGTTTCTTTTGTTAGTTCTTCCTCTTGTAAAACTTCAGCGTACCCTTGCTTTTTAAATAACTTTGCATTTAAAATTTGATCGCCACGACTTTTTTGTGCAGATAGAGGAATTAATAGCATTGGCTTATGCAGGGCTAAAAATTCAAATATAGAGTTAGACCCTGCACGAGAAACAACAAAATCTGCTGCATGCAGTAAATCCGGTAATTCCGTCGTAACATAGTCAAACTGTTTATAGCCTTTCATTGACTCTAAGCTGTCGTCTTTATTTCCTTTTCCACATAGATGTATTACTTGAAATGTTTGAAGTAGTTCAGGTAAATTATGGCGTAATGCATCATTTAACACAACCGAACCAAGACTTCCCCCCATCACTAAAAGAACAGGTTTTGACGCCGTAAAGCCACAGAAAGCAAGGCCTTTTGCTTTATTCCCATTAAATAATTCTTGACGAATAATGGAACCTGTACAAGTAGCCTTTTCCTTTGGCAAGTGCTGAAGCGTCTCTTCAAAAATAGTGAAGATATGCGAAGCAAATGGAAGTGCAATTTTATTAGCTAATCCGGGCGTTACATCGGATTCATGTATGACAACCGGTACGCCTGCCACTTTTGCTGCCATCACGACAGGTACAGAGACAAAACCACCTTTTGAAAAAATAACCTCTGGCTTTACTTTCTTTATAATGCGAAATGCTTGCATAATGCCAGCAAGTACTTTAAAAGGATCCGTAAAGTTTTTCATAGAGAAATAACGACGCAATTTCCCGCTAGCAATCCCATAGAACGGGACGTCAGGAAATGCCTCGCCAATTAATTCTTTTTCAATACCTTGCTCTGAACCAATATAGTGGACATCGTAACCTAGTTCAAGTAAAGAAGGTAATATCGCTTGATTAAGTGATACATGGCCTGCTGTCCCACCACCGGTTAAAATGATTGTTTGTTGTTTCACGTAAATTCTCCTATTCCTTAAAAGCCATTGTAGCAAACGCCACTTTTGTTTACAGTCTTTTATTTTACTATATGCGAAAGAAAAGATATAGATGAAGCTTTAATTTTTCATCATATGATGTTTACTATATGCTATACTAATTCATCATGCTTATAAAAGGAAGTTACTCACTATGTATAAAACGACAACGTTAAAGCAAAAGTATTCACTCATTTTAAAAATCATTGTACCTATTCTAATTACCCAAGTAGCCATTTATCTCATTTCTTTTTTCGACATTTTAATGTCTAGCCGCTACGGTACTTCTGATTTGGCAGGAGTCTCCATTGGGTCATCCATTTGGATGCCTATCTATACTGGGCTTTCAGGTATATTATTAGCAATAACACCGATTGTCTCCCAGCTTGTTGGCGCAAAGAAAGAACAATTAGCAAAACAAGCAGTGCAGCAAGGCTTATATGTCGCACTTGTACTTTCTGCATGTATTTTTATCATATTATTTATCGGGCTCGATTGGATACTGGGAAATATGCAATTAGACGCCGCTGTACATAACATTGCTAAATCTTATATTCATGCAATGTGCGCTGGTCTTATTCCACTCTTTTTATTTTTTGTTCTACGTTGTTTTATCGATGCGTTAGGTCAAACACGAGTAACCATGATTATTACACTGCTAGGAGCACCTATTAATATTTTCTTAAATTATATTTTCATTTTCGGAAAGTTCGGTGCACCTGAGCTTGGTGGTGTTGGTGCAGGTGTTGCAACAGCCATTACATATTGGCTAATTTTCTTTATTACGGTTTGGATTATTGCTAAACGCGTGCCTTTTGAACACTTTACTATTTTCCGTGAATGGCCAAAGTTACAATGGCTTAGCTGGAAAGAAATCTTAGTTATTGGTGTGCCAATCGGTATTTCCTTATTTGCGGAAACGAGTATTTTTTCTGCCGTCACAATGATGATGAGTAGCTTTAGCACAGAAATCATCGCTGCCCATCAAATCGCCATTAACTTTACGTCGTTGTTATATATGGTTCCTCTAAGTATTTCAATGGGTGTAACGATTTTAGTAGGTTTTGAAATTGGTGCGGGACGTTTACGTGATGCAAAAATCTATAGCTATTTATGCGTAGGTACAGCAATACTATTTAGTTTTTTCTCAGCTTGCATTCTCTACTTACTTCGCGAACAAATCGCTACAATGTATTCAAGCGATGAGCTAGTTTTAAAAAATGCGCAAGTCTTTTTAGTGTATGCTGCCATTTTCCAACTATCTGATTCTATTCAAGCACCTGTGCAAGGCGCATTACGAGGATACAAGGATGTGACCATCACATTTATCATGGCTATTATCTCGTATTGGATTATTGGATTGCCTACAGGTTATGTACTAGCTAACTATACTGATTTGGGTCCAGTTGGTTATTGGTTAGGGCTTGTAGCTGGTCTATCTGCAGGCGCTATTACCTTATTAATCCGTTTATTACGCGTACAAAGAAAATTTGCCCTATAATGAAAAAAGCGCAAAAATGGTGATTCAACATCAACATTTTTGCGTTTTGTTAGTTAAACAATAGATGCAAGCTCCTTATTAACGGAGTATGCCTGTACGAATAATCGTTACTTTCACTTTTGGTTCAATCGTAAGTGAAGCATATTGCTCGCGCCAGTCTTCCTCGAAGAATTTGGGATGATAGGCGCGAATATAACGTCCTATCCCTAACGTGTCGGACTTCTGTTCTTGCAGTATTTTTATTACTTCCTCAAAATCAGCTTGTATTCTTTGTTGGAACATCTCCTCTATCGTTTTAAACGTCTCCTCTTTATACAAATGATCTTTTGAAAACTCTTCTATTTCTACGTCAATTTTAAAATCCATTGTTATTTTTTTCATTTCTTCATTGATGATCCATTTTCTTTTTAAATGGATTACCTCCCCAGTGACAGGTACATCCTCGTTATTGAGCTTGAGCATATATTGTATACGTGCATGTTGACTCGCTTTATCCATTAATAAAAGCATATAAAAGGATTGCTTAGGATCCAAAATTTTCCCAGTAAACACTTGCCCAGAAAACAATGCCACTCCTGCAGCTTCCGCGCTATGTTCTTCTTCATCCATTTTAATATAAGGGATGGCAATATCTTTGGCATTATCAAACAATGTCGATCCGATCATTTGTAAATTCAGTTTAGGGTAAATTGTATTTTTTTCTGTACTTTCAATAAAGCGTTGATAATAACCTCCTGCATTATCCGTTACTTCTTTTGTTAACTCAACAAAAGGTTTTACACTCCCCTCAGTCAATGCCACTTTAATAGAAATTGGATTTTGAGGATCACGAAAATAAATATCTAATAGGTCATATAAAGGTTCTTTTACCGTTTCAATTGAAATAAGCAATGTTGAAAGTTCAGACAAGTCAAGTGTTTGTTCAACCTTCAAATCGGCATTATTTCGTACATCACGTGGAGAAATACCTTTTGCTTCAATTAACATAATCTGACTTTGCTTATTAATTGTTTTCGGATAAGCATAATATCCTTTATATTCGCCCATTGTCCCTTCTATACCAGCAAGGGATACGACTGATGAATTTTTATATAAGCGTTCGTCCCAACAACCCGCAAGTAGTACAACTGACAGAACGATTATTGCTTTTCGATACACGTTTTCCCCCTCCATTTATTCCATAAAATGATGAGAATCGGTAAGAGAAAAGTGAAAATTAATATTATATAATGGAAGGAATTTTTCATTAATTCAATCACCTTAAACTTAACTAAAAAAATTGGCACAATCGCAAGCAATAGATGATAAAAAACGGTTGTCTTTTTAGTTCCTTTCTTACCTATTCCAAAATGGACGACCCTTATCGTTAAATTAAAAATTAATACTGTGATGATGGACCAGGATAACCAAATATAAACAAAGAAAATATCTAGTCGCTTTACAAATGTAACTTCTTGAGATTTTAAAATATAGATAATTGGCTCTGGCACTAACTTAATCTCTTCGATAGTAAAAAACATTTGGGAAAACATAACGGAAATCAAATAAAAGACAAAAATGATGAGCTGATACATCAATATTTGCTTGCTTTTTAAAGTCAATTCCTTTTGTAAAAAAGGACGATAAATCAGATACATTTCCGCTCCCATAAATGCAAAAACACTATGAATAATGCCTTGAATTATTTCCTTATAATTATTAAATTCGAGCGGTAATAAGTTTGTCCATGTAAGATCTGGAACCGCAAGCATTAAAAAAATGATAAAAATAAATATAAGCGGAATAAACATAACACCAATATTAATAACGGTTTCTGGTCGACTTACATTACCGTATAACGACAGTGCTACAATGAAAACGATGATTATCCACTCGGGCGTTTGAGGCAAAACCCATGATGCTAAAACATACACCATATAGGCTAAAAATGTCGCTATCATTAAAAACCAATACACCTTATACACCCATTGAAAAAATGTATTCAAGTAAAAATATCGATAATACCGCTCAAAAAATAGTAATACTAAATAATGTAATGTGGTTGCTACGATAAATAGCACCCAGGCCTTATTTTTACTTTCGCTTATTAAAGGCGTCTGAAAGGAAATATAAATAATTCCTGTTTCAATGAAAAACATTAGTAAAAAAAATTGCCCTTTGGATAAGGAAAAATTCAAGGTGTATCACCATTCTTTACACTGTCATCTTTCGGTGAACTAAAAGATGTCACTTGGACAGTAGGTTTAAAGAACGGTCCTCGCACGAACACTTTATAGATTTCTTTTGGTTGGAACGGCACAATTGGAGCAAAGTATGGCTGTTTTAAAGAGCTTAAATTAATAAGGTGAATTAACAATACCACTACACCAATAACTATGCCGAAAAAGCCAAATAGTGAGGCTAGTACCATAAATGGAAATCGTAATATACGGATAGAGGTGTTAAGCTCTACTGACGGTACAACATAGCTAGAAATTGCAGTTAAAGCGACGACAATTACCATTAAGTTCGACACTAATCCAGCACTTACTATGGCATCACCTATAACTAATCCTCCGACAATCCCTATGGTCTGCCCCACTGATTGAGGCAATCGAATACTAGATTCCCGTATAAGCTCCATAATAATTTCTAATATTAGCGCCTCTATTAATGGCCGATAAGGGATTTCATTCACATCATTTTTCACCTGATTACTCAACTCTAATGGCAATACTTCAAAATGAAAACTGATAATTGCAATGTAAAATGCCGGCAAAAAAACAGCAGCAAAAAATGAAAATAACCGCACCATGCGATAAAAAGAACCTACCAATACTCGACCATTATAATCGTCAGGCGATTGATAAAAAGAAAAAAACGTAACAGGTGCAATCAATGCTGTTGGAGAGATATTCGTTATCAACACCACTTTACCTTCAACTAAATTAGCAACAACCCGGTCAGGACGCTCCGTATTAAGCAATTGAGGAAAAGGCGACCATACGGAATCTTCTAACTCATCACTTAGTTGACCAACACTATAAAAATAATCGATGTTAATGCCATCGATACGCTTTTCAATTTCAGCTAACGTTTCTGCTTTAATGACTCCGTCAATGTAAAGATAATAAGCTTTTGTATTTGTCTCTTTGCCAATTGAAAAGGATTTTACGACCAGCGAAGGATTATGAATTCGTTTGCGTAATAAGGCTAAATTGGTTTCAACGCTTTCTACTAGTCCTTCATGTGATCCGCGCAGAACATGTTCATTATTCGGCTCTTCAGGATTGCGGTGTACTTGATTGACAATCGTAAGTGAAAGCATTTCACCTGTATCAGGAATAATGATTAGCGTTTCACCATTACAAATATGTTCGATGGCTTGTGGTAACGAAAATGGCTTCAGAGTCGTCATTATCGTTTCACTCCAGAACGGCTTGTTTGTATCTAAACGTGCATAAATTGTATCGAGTAATTTTTGCGCTTCTTTTGCATCTACAAGCGAGGAATAAAAGCATAAAATAGCAGACGTTCCTTCTCGCCAGTCTACTTGTCTTACTGTAAAATCGGATGATTGATTAAATGCTTTTTGTAAGCTTTTCATCATTAATTCCACTTTATTCATAAAACGCCTCCTATACTTGGAAGTATAGGCAAAAATGGCTTATTTCAAACGGCAATGCCTTTGGATTATCCTGTTTTCTTCATTGTTTATAATTTTTTTACCTTAAAAAATAAAAAGACATCCAAATAAGCCTTGAAGACTTATTGGACATCCTATTTAAATACGTTGTTTCTATTAAATTTTCACAATATTACTTTTGGATAAACTGTTGCGTCCAGTAGTTACCTGACTTCACATACCCTACACCAATATGTGTATAATTAGCATTTAAAATATTGGCACGGTGACCCGGTGAATCCATCCAAGCTTGTACAACTTCTTGTGGAGAACGTTGACCTTGGGCGATATTTTCACCCGCACTCTTATAAGTGATGCCTAGCGCTTTCATACGATCAAATGGTGAACCAAATGTTGGGCTCGTATGTGAAAAATATTTCTTTGATTGCATGTCTTGAGATTTTTCTCGTGCTGCAGCCATCAGTTTATCATCTGTTTGTAGAGCCTTTAATCCTGCTTTCGTACGCTCAGCATTCGTTAATTTCACTACCTCTTGTTCAAAAGCATTCACATCCGATGTTGTTGTAGTCGGATTAGATGTAGTTGGTGGTGTTGTCGTTGTCGTATTTTGTTGATTTGTTGGTTTATTTGTTTGTTGATTTGTTTGCGTATCTTTTGACGGTGCAGTTGTATTTGGTTTAGTTACAACCCACTTGTGATTTGACCAATTATTATAATAGTAAACTTTACAGTTCGTTGTCTGATTTGCTGTGTTCCCTTCTGTAGTATTAGAAGCAGCAGAAGCCAATTGAATTGGAGCTGCTAAAAGAAATGTTGCACAAATTGCAGTAAGTGTTTTTTTCATTTTGCAATTCCTCCTATCTGCAACCTATCGTAAAGTATGATTCTATAAAAAATCTTCCCAACATCTGCTAGCATGTCCAATAGAAAAGTAGTTTCCGTTAAACAGGGGTTTTTTTGTTATATTTTTTAGCAAGTTTCACCAACCTATGAAATACTTACGTTTTAAATAGGGTTGACAGTATTCAATTTTTGTTCGTATTTTGACTACGATTTTAATAGAATAGCACACTGGCCAATCACTAAAATTGCCTGTCGAAAATAAAAAGTGAGCAAAATCATTTTTTGGCTATGCCTATAAAAAAATCTGCTCGGCTCCACTGAATGACTTAAATCTTCAGAAAGAACACGGGCAGATGAAGTTTATTCTCTAAAGTAAAGCATGGTACACTAATTGTTTAATCAATACCTATGACATGAACATGACCAATGTTTTCACCTATTAAAACAAGCTTTGCAGGCATTTTAATGAATTCTGGCAGCCATTGTACCATTCCATAGGCATACTGAAACAGCATTGGATTTTTAACGCCTTCTATTGGAACGTAGCCTTTCATTCGGTACACCGTATCTGGTAAACCACGTACCCACTCTTCAATTTGCTCTTGTGTAAAGTGAACACCTTCAAATTCAACTAAACGAGAGCCTAAATGCATGGAGGCTATCGGGGCTTTCACAATATGTTGCTTATCGATTTTAACGGTGGCAGATAAATTTTCTAGTAAATGGTACGGTACACGCCCATTTGTTGTTTGCAAAATAAATGCCTGGGGATTAAAACCTTGTAGCTCATAAACGACTTGCGCTTGCTCCGCCTCTGTTAATAAATCGGTTTTATTGGCTAGTAATAAATGCGCGTGACGAATTTGTTCCATAAACAATGTACGCACTTGCGGTGTTAATGTATCACGATGTAACCAAAGCTTCGAGTCCGCAACTGTAACAATCCCCTTGACATTTAACTGCTCAGCAAAGATAGGGGAATAGACAGCATCCAATGCTTCTACAGGGTGAGCCGCTCCAGTTGTTTCAATAATTAGAACGTCAAATTCACTATCTAATAGAAGAGACTGAATTTGAGCTTCTGTTTTTTCAGCTCCTGAACAACAAATACAGCCTTCTAGCATCTCTTTGAGCGGCACGTCCTCTTCTACAGCTTGAGAATCAAATGGTAGCTTGCCAAGTTCATTCATAATTACAGCCGGCTTTAACCCTTTTTCTTTTAGTTGTCGTATAACATCAGTCAGCATAGATGTCTTACCACTTCCAAGAAATCCACTAAATAAATATACATCCTTCACAATTCATTCCTCCTAAAGAAAAAGCTGTCGCATTGCCGTACGAGACGACTTCTGCGACAGCTACAGTGTTAGTTTGTTGTTCCCTCTGTTTGTTCTTTTACACCAGAGACAAGCTCTTTTGCTTTTAACAGTTGCGGATCTTCTGATTTCATTTTTTCACGTAACGCATCCATCAATGCGTAAGTTGTTTCGTTCGTTATAATGCCTGTTTCTTCAAGCTTATTATCAGCTTGCAATTTTTTCACAGCTCGTTCTGTATATTGGTCAAAGATACCGTCAGCTTTTCCAGGTTCATAACCTAGCACTTCTAACATTTCTTCAGCCACTTTGACAGAGTCTGACTGCAAGCCCTCTTTCATTTCAATCGTCGGGTCTAAAATTGGTAAAGAAGCATAAGCTGGATACGCTACTTTTACATCCGGTTCAATGCCTTTTTCATTAATCCAGTTACCATTTGGTGTTAACCATTTACCAGTTGTGAATTTTAAATTAGAACCATCCTTTAAAGGTGTAACATTTTGTACAGTTCCTTTACCGAACGATGTTTCACCAACAATTTTAGCACCTACAGATTCTTTTAAAGCACCTGCTAAAATTTCCGATGCCGATGCACTGCCATTATCCACTAGAACGGTTACAGGTACATTATATTTTTTCCCTGCGACAGCTTTTGTAATAACTGGCTCCTCGTCTTTTTGCTGCACTTGTACAATCGCTTTACCTTCTGGTACAAATAAATTTGAAATTTCAACCGCAGCATCTAAGTATCCACCTGGATTTTGGCGTAAATCAAGGACAATCCCTTTCATGCCTTTTCCTTCGTACTCAACAAGGATTTTCTCTAGCTCTTTTGCTGTTTCTTCATTAAATGATGTAATTTGGATATGTGCAATATCTCCATCTAGCATTTCACCATAAACCGTTTCAACAGGAATTTCATCGCGAATAATCGTCATTTGAATAGGTTCAGCATTTTCGCCACGTTTCACTGTAAGCTTTACAGGTGTACCCTTTTCGCCACGAATAAGTGCTACTGCTTCTGAAGCGCTAAAACCTTGAATGCTTTTACCATCTACTGTTAAAATAATATCTTTTGGTAATAACCCTGCTTTTTCAGCGGGTGAATTTTTAATAGGTGACACAACAGTAATAAAACCATTACGTTCTTGAATTTCAGCACCGATACCCTGGAAGCTTGAAGATAATCCCGAGTTAAATTTTTCTGCTTCATCCCTTACCATAAAATCAGAATAAGGATCTCCTAATGCATCAAACATGCCGTTAATGGCGCCATCCACTACTTTTTCATCATCGATATCTTTGTAATACTTGCCTTTAAGCATATCAAATGCTTCGTATAGTTTTGTAAATTCCGCACGTTCAATTGGGACTTTTACTTCTACCACTTTCTTTTCACCGAAAGTTAACGCAAAAATGGTTAAGCCCGCGGTAATTAAGATTGTAAAGAACATCAGCATAATAAACTTAAACGGCTTCATCTGAATAAATTGGCCTGCAGGTTTTACCTCTACTTGTTGTATTTGCTCTTGCTGTTGTTCCAAACCATCTTTTTTCTGTTCATCCATCTTGATTGTCACCACTCTCATATACACTAACTTGTTGTCACACTATTACCATCTTAACAGGTTATAGAGGAGACGAAAAGAAAAAGAGTGTCAAAATTTCATGACAGCTCTTGTCCCCCCTACTAACTTCATAAAATTGTACATTAATAAGCTACTTTTTTAGATTCCATACGCTCGCTATTAATAGCACAATGGTCTAAAAAACTTCCTATTTTACAATTTTCCATGAAAATGTGCCTCAGATACCTTCTGAGGCACTGCCCTTAGCTGCTAAGTTTCAAGTATATAATAGTACTGCCTTTCTATTTTACTCATTTCCTAAAAGCAGTCAACTAAAATACTCATATTATTAGCTGATGAGCCATTATGCATCGATAATGTATGTCAGTTGCGCTAATTTAGCAGCCTTTATTTTATTTTCTGCACTTTTAGCAGCACTAATGCCTGTAAAAGTCCCTGTTTTCACTCGAAACTTAGACCCTTCCTGCTCAATATAAGCAACCCAGCCAAAACGTTTTCTCATCACATCTAACACGCTTATTGCTGCGTTTCGTGTACTATATGTTCCTGTAATAATTCGATACTTCGATAACTCGGTAGGTGGTTTTTCAGGCTTTGGCGTATCATTGCTTGTTACCATTTGCAAAAAATTAGTCCATGAGATTTTCCCTGCACGCATATTTCTAGGACAGTTTTTGCCACTAAAATAATGGTGTTGCACGACATTTTCGATAGCTATATTTTCATCATTCATTATTTTTGCTATTAAACTCGCCGCATTTTTTACTGCCTTATTATAATCTCCATCGCTATTAACACATATTTCAACTTGAATGCCTTGTGTATTGCCTATATACGTTCCAGCTCCCCAGCATTCCCAATAATGTTCAAAAGATTGTATGGCCTCTTGATCATCGACTTGCCAATGCCAACTAGCATTTCTACTATTACCGTTTATTTGGAGTCGAGCATGGGCATCTGCATCTGCACCAACGCTTGTATTGTCTGTTTCATGAACAACAATATATTTTTTTGCATTGTTTTTGCCATTTGTAATTTTTGCAGCTTGAGTCGCAGCGACTAATTTTTGACGTATTGATACCACGCGATTTCCCCCTTCCAAAAGTAGATTCGTTTTCGCTTTCTAAAATGACGTATTTATTGTAGTGTTACTTTCCTTAAATAGAGTGTATAGACTATCGTGCTTTCTTTTATAGTATGTGTTCGCACTCATTTTGTTTGTGTTTTTATATACTCTCATTTACAAAACTACAAGACTTTCGTTATGCTAATTGGAGTGATTATGTGCTTCAATAAAAATATTAGTAGATTGTGGAGAAAGCTTAAAATAGTAGATTTAATTTTCGGTTGCCAAAGAATGCAAAGGACAAGGACAGCATCCACATTGGCAATCCAATTCAAAAAACTTATATTAGTATTTAGTGGAGACGCGTGAAATATTTGAAACCATTTACATAACGTATATACAACAAAATGGATTGGAGGAGGACAAAGTGGAGACTTGGTCTATCTGACGTGGGGAAACGTAAAGTCCAATGCCATCATATGGACACTATCACATAAAATCACACTAATAGATTTAGCTAAAGTTTGAAAAAGTGAAAAAGAAATGATTTGGAGGGAATCACATTGTTAAAAATATTTCGTATATTATTTTCAATAGTGGGCATATGTTTGGCATTGTATGGCTTCATTACAAACTATAAGTTTCAAGCATTTTACAGGTTGGTTATTAATCATCATATGTCTTTTTTCTTTTTTTGTAGCTATTCAAAGTTTTACTTTACTTTGATAACCGTTTTTTATAAAAAGATATTGTCACTATATAATATGAAGTCGTTTTCATTAGCCTCCTGTTTTTAACCATTAACTACCAATAAAAACGGTGCTATGTTACAATTATTTGAAAATAATTGCTAGCAAAGGAGGTGAAATTGGTATGGCTTATCTAAACGATTTACAATATTATTTAGATAGTAGTTCTATTGGTTTGTTATTAGAACTTATTTTAGTTACTACTTGCATTTCCACAATTATTTTCTTCACCACGAAAAACAAATATATTTCCTATTTAGCATCGGCACCTATATTTTATTTTATGTCACAATGGTTTTATCAAAATACCCATTTATTATTCATCATCATAGCAATGACGGTACAAGCCTTTGTTATTGTATGTATTCAGAAGAAGCAAATTAGTCAGGATGCAAGTTTAAAGAGCGAAACACTTTAATTATGATTCTACGAATTAGGACTTATGCCATTTACATTAAGTGTAATCGGCTAAGTCCTTTTGTTTAAGCATCAAAACAGTAGAATAGTGATTGGAGGTATATAAGTGATTTTGAAAATGCTGAACTCTATTATTGGAATATTGATAATATTTATTGGGTCTATTTTCATAAATATAACCGTCTATAATGAAACAATGAAAACAATGACTTATAAAGGTTTTGGCTTTTTCATGATGATTGTTGGTATTTTATATCTCAAAAACTTCGCAAAAATGGGAAAGCAATAAATAACTCAAAAGGATTGCACTAATGGTCATTTACACACACCAGATAAATGCATTTAATTTTCAGAATTTTTTCCGTGCCTGTCACTCCCAGTTTCCCAGGTTAAATCTTTATATCATACTTGACAACTTGGTTTAATAACCGTATTATCAACTTCATATATTAGTTAGAGGTGATCTGGTGAATTTTCAAAATCAAGTAGCACAATTACATACACTTTTCGATGAAATTGTAGCAAATCGTCGTTATATGCATATGCATCCTGAATTATCATTTGAAGAAGACAATACAGCCATTTTTATTGCCGATACTTTAAAAGCATATGGTATCTCATTCCGCGAACGAGTTGGTAAAAAAGGAATCGTCGCTAGCATTGATGGCGCATTACCAGGAAAAACAATCGCGTTCCGTGCCGATTTCGATGCTCTTCCAATCAATGATGAAAAGGACGTGCCCTATAAATCCACTGTACCTGGCGTTATGCACGCATGTGGACATGATGGACACACCGCTGCACTACTTGCATTCGCTAAAATCGTGCAACAAAATAAAGAGCAATTAAAGGGCTCTATTCGTTTAATTTTCCAACCTGCGGAAGAAAAACCACCAGGTGGCGCAAAATTTATGATAGAGGATGGCGCACTTGATGGTGTGGATTATGTATTTGGCGCTCATTTAGCGTCGGACTTACCTTTAGGAAAACTTTCAACTGCCGCTGGTCCAATTATGGCCTCTGTTGACGCATTTACGATTAAATTATTCGGGAAAGGTGGACATGGAGCCTATCCACATACAACGAAGGACTCAATCATCGCAGCGACTCAGCTTATTCAAAACTTCCAGCAAATTGTTAGCCGCCGAGTAAATCCAACTGAGGCTGCAGTTGTCACTGTTGGTAGTTTACACGCAGGAAATGCATTTAATGTTATTGCAGATACTGCTACATTAGAAGGTACTGTTCGTACATTAAATCAAAATGTACGTGACCAGATTGAAAAAGAGATTTTCGCTATTTTAGAAGGCTTAAAAGTTTCAAATTATGTAGACTATGAAATCGATTATTTAAAAGGCTATCCAGTGTTAATTAATACAGAAGAAGAATCTGTAGTAGTGGAACAATTAATAAAAGAGCACTTTACAGCAGAAGCGTTTGAAATGAAAACACCCGTATTAGGAGCGGAAGATTTCGCCTATTACTTACAACATGTACCTGGAAACTTTATTCACGTCGGCTCTGCGAATGAACAGGCAACTACACAATTCCCTCACCACCATCCGAAATTCGATTTTGATGAGCGGGCATTGTTAAATATCGCGACAATATTCTTAAAAATTGTTGATTATTACGGTAAAGTCGAATAAAAAACGAAACGGATTTGAAGAATTAAATTTTCAAATCCGTTTTTTCGTTTGCAGAGGGGAAAAATGTAAGCGGAAAATGCTAAATGCAAAAAGGGACAAATCCGAAAACTAATGACTTTTACGGATTTGTCCCTTTACTACTTTGAATTATGTGGGTCCAGTGCATCTCGCAATGCATCCCCGATATAGTTAATGGCTAACACTGTCAATAATATGAAAGTACCTGGTGGAATCCAAAGCCACGGTTGATCCGTTAAAATCGAAATCGACTGGGCATTAGACAGCATATTTCCCCAGCTTGCATCTGGTGGCTGTACACCTAAGCCTAGAAAGCTTAATGCTGCTTCATCTAATATTGCCCCTGCAACGCCAGATGTTGCATAAATCAAAATTGGTGCAACCGTATTCGGTAAAATATGCTTAAACAAAATACGTGGCGTACTATATCCTAATGCAATACTCGCTTTCACATAGTCTGATTGCTTAATCGCTAAGACATTTCCGCGCACAAGTCGAGCAATACCAGGCCAACCTAATACCCCTAAAATTAAAATGATATTCGTTAACCCAGGCCCTACAATACTTGCTACAACTAAAATAAACAAAATATATGGAAATGACATAAACATATCTGTAATACGCATTACAACCCCATCTATCATGCCACCAAAATACCCAGAAATTAAACCTAACACCGTACCGATAATCGCAGAAATTGCCACAGCTCCGATACCTACAGCTAGCGAAACACGTGCTGCATAAATAACTCGACTCAACACGTCTCGTCCCACTTGATCAGTTCCTAGTAAGTGCTGCAAAGAAGGTGGTGCACTAAATTCACCAGTAATTTCAGCAGGGTCAAATGGAGCAAAAATCGGCGCAAGAATGGCTGCCATCGTTACAATCGCTAAAAACCAAAGTCCCATTACAGCTAATTTGTGCCGTTTGAATCGTTTCCAAAACATGCCCTTCGTATTCGATATAGCAGAATCTTCACGCCAAGTGACCGTTTGCTCTGTATCATATTGTTTTTTATTAAAATATCGCTTAAATATACTCATCGTTTGCCACCCCCAACATAGCTTTTACGAATACGTGGGTCGACAAATGCGTATACAATATCCGTTAAAATATTGGCAGCTATTACGACGAAAGCTGCAACGAGGTTTAATCCCATAATCGTTGAGTAATCTCGACTCATAATGGATGAAAGTGTAAGCTGACCAATTCCTGGCCAAGAGAAAATTTGTTCGATGACAACTGCCCCACCAAATAAAATCGAAACCTCTAAACCGACAATTGTGACAATTGGAATTAAAGCATTTCGCAACGCATGTTTATTCACGACAAAAAATTCCTTCACACCTTTTGCACGAGCCGTACGCAAAAAGTCTTGTCCCATAATTTCAAGCATACCCGAGCGCACATAACGAATGTTCCGCCCAGCAACGTTTGCGACAAGCACCGTCACTGGTAAAATCATATGCCATATAAGTGAGCCAAGGCTTCCTTCAGAACCTAATTCTTTCATACCGCCTGAAGGCAACCAGTTTAATTGAATCGAGAAAATATAAACTAATAATAAAGCGAAAAAGAAATTTGGTATGGAAATCCCTAAAAATGAACCCGTTACAAATGTATAATCAAGCTTTGAATATTGCTTCGTCGCACTATAAATGCCAATTGGAATCGCAATCATTAACCCTAATACTAAAGCTGTTCCCATTAAAATAACGGTCGGACCCATGCGGCTGGCAATTAACTCTGTTACGGGCTCATACGTAATCATCGAATAGCCTAAATCGCCATTTAACACTAAGTTTTTTAACCAATGCCAATATTGAATGTAGGCTGGGTCATTAAGCCCTAATTCTATCATTTTAGCCTCTCTTGCCGCATCTGGTAGCTTGGGGCTTACAAGCATATCAACAGGATTACCTGGTGCCATTCGCATAATGATGAAGTTAATAACCGATACACCAAATAGCACGGGGATGGCGATTAATAATCGTCTTAAAATATAGCCTATCATGCATCTATCCCCTTTTCACGCTGAATAATACTTCGTTTCGTCGGATCTGGCTTTGGATAAGCACTTAATAATTTTTTTGTATAGTCATGTTGTGGGTTTAAGAAAATTTGCTCTGTCGTACCCATCTCCACAATTTTGCCTGCATACATTACAGCTATTCGATCACTAATATATTTCATTGCACCTAAACCGTGCGCAATAAATAAATACGTTAAGCCCAATTCATCTTGAAGCTGTTTAAACAAATTTAAAATTTGCGCTTGAATCGATACATCTAATGCAGATACAGGTTCATCACAAATTAATAATCTAGGTCTTACAGCTAATGCCCGAGCAATGCCGACACGTTGGCGTTGACCACCAGAAAACTCATGTGGGTACCGTCCCTTGGTCGTCGCTGGAAGCCCCACTAACGCAAGTAATCGCTCTACTTCCTGTTGTATTTCATGCGTGGGGACAATTTTATGTACGCGTAGCGGTTCTGCAAGTAATGATCCGATTGTTTGTCTTGGATTTAGTGAAGAATAGGGATCTTGGAAAACAATCTGAATTTGTTGACTTAGACTTACGCGACCTGTTCGATAATCCATTTGTTGACCATCAAATAAAATTCGGCCACCTGTTTTCGGTTCTAGGCCAATAATTGTTCGCCCTAATGTTGATTTTCCACAGCCTGATTCTCCTACAAGCCCAACTGTTTCACCTTCATAGATTTCGAATGAAACACCATCTACTGCTTTTACATAATCGGTTTTTAAATTCATAAACCCCGTTTTATATGGATAGTAAGTTTTAACATCTTCTAATACAAGTAACGGAGAGTTATTTCGTTCAGCTTTGATTGTCATGACTACTCTCCTCCTTGTGCAATACCTTTTGCCATTCGAAGCATCTCGTTTTATGGCCACTATCGACTTCAATTAATGGTGGTTGTTGTTTTTTACATTGCGCTGTTGCAAAAGCGCAACGATTTGCAAAACGACAACCTACAATATTTTGGTACCGTCCCGGTATCGTCCCTGGTATTGCCTTCAATTGTTTACCGTCAAAATCCATGGATGGAATAGAATCCATTAGGCCCAGTGTATACGGGTGTAATGGTCGCTCAAATAATGTAAAAACATCAGCTTCTTCAACAACTTGCCCTGCATACATAACGATGACACGATCTGCCATTTCTGCAACAACACCTAAATCATGGGTAATAAGTAAGACAGCTGTTTGTAACTCCGTACATAAATCATTCATTACGCGCATAATTTGCGCTTGTACCGTGACATCAAGTGCTGTTGTTGGTTCATCCGCAATTAATAGTTTTGGTTTACATACTAAGGCGATGGCAATCATGACACGTTGACGCATTCCACCTGATAATGAAAATGGGAATTGCTTCATCACACGTGTAGCATTAGGAATACCCACTTTATCTAACATATTTTGCGCAATTGCTTTTGCTTCCTTTTTATCGACATCTGTATGGAGTAAGATGGTCTCTACTAGCTGATGACCAATTGTAAAAACAGGATTTAAGGCGGTCATTGGCTCTTGGAAAATCATTGAAACTTCATTCCCACGTAACGGTTGAAATTCTTTATCAGAAAGTGCTGTTAAGTTTTTACCTTCTAAATTCATTTCACCTTGCACAATTGAACCGCGCTTCCCTAATAGACGCATAATAGAAAGTGCCGTTACGCTCTTCCCGCTTCCCGACTCTCCTACAATCGCCAATGTTTCGCCTTTTTTCACATCAAAGCTTACATCGTCGACACTGACTACTTTTCCATATTCAGTTTCGAAAGCCGTTTTCAGCTGTTTTACGCTCAGCAAACTCTCCATATAAACACGTCCTATCTCTCTCTATTTAACAGTCCACTCATGTACGTTAATAAACATACCGAAGTCGCTTGGTGTAGCGCCTTTAACACGTTTATTTACTGCTCCTAATGCTGTTGTTGCATAAATGGAAGGCATTGGTACTTCTTGTTGTGTTATTTCTTGTAATTCACCATACAACGCTTTTATTTTCACTTCATCTACTTCAGTCGCTAATGCAGCTAAAATTTCATTCACACGTGCATTGTGATAAGCGTTTGGATTGCCTTCCCCTAAGAAGTAAGAAATATCAGGAAGTGGATTAATCGGTGTAATAGATACTGTTAAAATCGCTAAATCATATTTCTGACTTACAATTTCATCAATAATCGTTCCGAAATCCATCATTTGGATTTCAGCTGTAATACCTGCTTCACGTAAGTTTTCTACGATGATGTTTGCAGCCTGCTCTAATGTTGCATCACCTGATAACACAGCTAATTTCAACTTTTTGCTTGAATCCCATCCAGACTCCGCTAATAATTGTTTGGCTTTTTCTAAATCATACTTAACGGGTTTAACATCTTCATTTAAGTATGGGCTGTTGCTTGGGAAGAAGCCATCTGTTACTTCACCCGCACCTTTTAATAGATTATCAATAATTAATTGACGGTTCATCGCATATGAAATGGCTTGACGTTGCTTGGCATCCGCTACAACATTTTCATTAATATACATATATTGTGTAGCTAATGGTTCACCATAAGCCGTTGTTAATGTATTTAAACCTTGCACATTTGCATAATCTGATACCGGAATAACACCTGCAGACGGTATGTTCATATCAATTTCACCGCTTTTTAATTGAGCAGCAATTTGATTTCCTTGTAATACCTTAAAGTTTAATTGATCTAAAGAAGAAGCACCTTTGAAGTAATTTTTATTGGGTACCATTTCTACATAATGTGAACGATCCATTTTTGAAATGATGAATGGACCAGATGTAACGGTTGGATTTTGCATAAAATCACTTGCATTTAGCTCTTCCACTGCAATTTTTTCAAGTTGTGCCTTTGGTAATGTTAATAAATAACGCCCTACTGTATCTTGGAAAATCGATAACGTTGTTGGTTTTTTTGTTTTAATTTGAATTGTATCTCCATCTACTTTTGTCACGCCAGAAATAGAACTCGAACCTTGTGGTAAATAACCGCTATCATCTAAACCTTCCACAATAGCAAACATGTACGCATAATTTGACGCTACGACAGGGTTTGCCATTAATTGCAATGTGTAAATTACGTCATCTGTTGTAATATCTGTACCATCTGTCCATTTTGCTTCTTTGTTTAAGTTAATTGTAAATGTTTGATTATCTTGTGTTGTAATGGAATCAGCTAACATTGGCTGATAGTTTAATTTTGAATCTAAATCAACTAATGGTAAAAATAATAGATTTGAAACATAAGTAGAAACTAATCCACTTGGTTGTAATGGATTAATGTTACTAGCTGGGTACGTAACACCGATATTGACAACATTTTTATCACTGCTTTTTCCCTTAGAAGAAGGTTCATCGTTACCACATGCTGCTAAAACCACTAGTACTGCCATTGTTAATAACGCTAACATAAAATTTTTCGAGTTTTTGAACATTGTTATTTCTCCTATTTCTCTAAATTAGGTGCATCATTATGAATGTAATGAAATGATTTGCTTTTCGCCCGCTTCAATCTTACTTTGTATACGATTACTTAAAGGAGGCATCGGACAGTTAAAAGAAGATGAAAATGCGCATGGCGGTAAAAAGGCTTTATTAAAATCAAGAAGTACCGTATCATCGTCTAATTGTTCGATGATTAACATACGACCCATACTATATGTTTCGTTACCGCTTGTTGCATCTCGGAAAATAATAATTGAATATCGCCCAGATTGAAATGGTCGAAGCCTATAATGTACTCCGCCAATTTCCACTTCAATGACCCCTGTTGATACATGACTACGCGCTGCATGATGAGCATCACCCGTATGAGAAAATTCAATCATCGCATCATCTTTTATAAGCTTTCCGTTATAAATTGCTTGTTTGTTCATTTCGTATGCAGCAATATGGCTAAACGTTTGCAGTGCAGGGCTGTTTTCATCCCAAATGGCTAATAAATGCATAGAGCCAGGCTGACTAGTTGCCATTGCAGAGATGCCATTCCGCGTTTGCACGATTGTTTCATCCGCAATTATATGCACCTCACCTTCCACTAGCACGCCGTTAATGAATAATTGGTCTTCAGCAGTTGCCGTTAATGTAAGCCCTAGTTCGGATGGACTAGTCGGCTTCCAGCTTCCAGCAATTTGTTTCACTGTTGTTTCACTTTCACTCGTTAACTCATGCATTGCGATTAAAGTTAAATCACCTTGTGCACCCGTCACGTCTATATGGCGTTGCTTATGCCAGGCTTGTAATTGTTCGGTATACATATTTGCCTCAGTCCTTTAATAAAAATTCACGTACAACGTTTAAGAAGTCTTTATGCTCTTCGATAAATGGCATATGACCACTCTTTTCAAATACAGCCAACCGTGAATTTTTAATTAATGAATGCATTACTTCTGACTGTGTTAATGGCGTAATCCAATCGTGACGACCTGCTACAATCAAAGTAGGTATTTCAAGATTAGCAATTTGTGCGCGCACATCGTATTGTGGCATTAAATATTTGAATGTATAATTTGTAATTTCTAAAGATCCAATTGGACGGCTTCCTGTATCACCACCTAGTTCTTCTTGATAATCGTACCAATATAAATCCCAGCAAATATCCCACCATTGGATTAAATGATTGTCATCACGAATGTTTCCTTCAAATAACTCTGGAATAGTTTGAACTTGTTGTTCCGTTCCAATACGTTGCGCAAACGCTTTAGCTTCTTTATAGAAATCATAGCTTGGTGCAGTGTTAACTAGTAATAACTTACTTACCGATTGTGGGTAGCGCGTAGCATATACTTGGGCAATCATTCCACCAAAAGAATGTCCTAGTACAGCAATTTTATCTAAGCCTAAATAATTACGTAACGCTTCAATATCATCCGCTAACTGTTCGAATGTTGCTGTCGTCACATCGATACGCTCTGATTGACCGTTGCATCGTTGATCTAAATAAACAATCTGGTAGTATTCGGCTAGTGGCGTTAACCACGGCTTAAAATCGGAGTGATCACTCCCTGGACCACCATGTACTGCAATAAGTACCGGTTTTTTTACCATCTTTGGTCCTAGTGGAATATACCCTGAACCTTCTACATCAAAATAAATTTTCGTTCCATTAATCGCTGCAAACATTATGTTCCTCACTTTATCAGATTAATTTTATTTATATAATAATTAAAACTACTTAGTTATTATCTTAATTCCTATTTGTTTAGTCAAGTTTTTTCGCAATAGAATTACTAGAGTGAAAGTTGAGTAAAATTATATTATAAAGTTATTTTTTCATAAATAAATACTGTTTTCGCGCAAATAACATTTTTTACACTAAAATTAGTCCTTCAGTGTGAAAAACAGCAATTTCTAGTATATTGGGTCAATTAATCCGGACATAACTAAGTTCTTTGTTTTTCTAATATTACAAAAATTAGAATTAAGTAGGACTCCATGGACAACCATAACACTATCAATCCCATGGAATGAACATCGCTAAAAAAACAGCTTGCCATGTACAATCTATTATTGTATTTCGCACAATACCAAAAACTGCTTAAAAGCAAAAATTCTTTAAATAGGGCTTCAACTATTTCTCCTCTAAATCAAATATTTAAACTATAAACTACTTGCTATGATTTATCAATTTCTTTTATTGTGTTGCGAGAGTGCTAAACAATTTAATTTTCCGTTTAGCGTTCCCCCTTCATGCTTCATGCCCGTCACAATAAAAAGAGCAATCCGTTCATATTTCGGATTGCTCTTTCGTATTTATTCACATGCTACTCTGCGTCCACCATATGGGATGCAAAATTTTCGTTATGGATTTCTTCATGAACAGGGATGAAGATGCTAACCTGCTCAGTAGGTTCGACATCGTCATTGGCAACCGAGTGAACGACCCCTTTTGGTACAAGGAAAGTGTCCCCTTCTTGATAGGATTTCCACTCCCCATTTTGCAGAAGTTTTACTTTTCCTTTTGTAATATGAATTACTTCTGCCACGTCGTGATAATGGGGCAATACGGCTCCACCTACTTCTATGCGTTCTCTTAAGACCGAACTAACACTGACGCCGAGTTCATTTGCCTCTTTGGCACTTAGAAGTTCGCGGTGATAGACTTTACGGTGCTCTGTAAATACATTCCACTTTAATGCTTCGCCAATTTTTACTTTCGTTTTGTTTTCGTTCATTTCCAATTCTCCTTACTATACATTTTCATTTACTTGTAACAGCTGATTCAGTTGAAAATAACGGTGCCTGTCTTACCAAGAATGGCATCCTTTGCTTTCTCTAGCGAAGTGATGATTGATTTGCGACCTTGCTTCCCCTTGACGAATGATATGGCTGCCTGAATTTTTGGAAGCATACTGCCTGGTGCAAAATGCCCTTCTTTCATCAACCTTTCTGCCTCTTCGATCGATAACTGATTCAGGTTTTGCTGATTTGGTTTCCCAAAGTTAATTGCGACTTTTTCGACAGCTGTCAATATGAACAGAAAATCTACATTCAACTCATCCGCTAAACATTTACTTGCTAAATCTTTGTCAATAACCGCTTCTACGCCGATTAAAGCATGATTCTTTTCCTCCACTACAGGTATACCCCCACCACCAACAGCGATGACAATACGCCCTGCATTGACTAAGTCTTGGATAATATCTTTTTCAACGACTTTAACCGGAGCAGGCGATGGAATAACCCGACGGTAGCCACGTCCTGAATCTTCTATATAATGGTCACCCGTTTCAGCCATTAATCTTTCAGCCTCTTCTTTTGAATAAAAAGGACCAATTGGCTTTGTTGGATTTTGAAAGGCGTGATCGTTCTTATCAACTACTACCTGACTGACAACTGTTGCAACTGATTTGTTAATTGAGCGTTTTAACAGTTCCTCATGGAGTGCATTTTGCAAATGGTAGCCAATATACCCTTGGCTCATTGCCCCACATTCAGCAAATGGCATACTAGGAATATTTGCATGTTCCTTTGAGCCCTTTTCGAATGCCAAATTGATAGAACCGACTTGCGGCCCGTTACCATGGGCAATCACTACTTCATGACCTTGTTCAATTAAATCAACAATTGGCTTGGCTGAATCGTGTACTAATTGTAGTTGCTCTTCAGGAGTAGAACCGAGTGCATTTCCTCCAAGCGCTATTAATATTCTACTCATTTGCCTCTTCCTCTCCATATAGTTTATAGAAACGAAGCAATCCTTTTTCGAAGCATTCCTTTGGAGGATGGACAATGCCTGCGCCAATCTGCCCGATTCCTGCTACTTTATGTGCCATGCCGGTATTAATAACAGGAAGAATGCTTGTTTCAATTACTTTTCGAACATCAATTCCAAAGGCAGCTCCGCGGAAATTTAGCGTTGGTATAGCATAATTGCTATTTTCACTTACTGTAATGTCATACATTTGTTCGCTATATTGAATAGCATCTTCTACCTCTCCTCCAACAAATTGAACAATTGCAGGCGAACCGCCCATCGCAAACCCACCAATTCCCATTGTTTCCGTAATGGCACTATCACCTAAATCCCTAGTTGCATCCTGCTCTGAATAGCCTGGGAAATATAAGCCTTTAATAAAGTTTGCCGGTGCAGTAAACCATTCCTTGTCACCTAGCCCGCTAATGCGAATACCAAATTCAACCCCATTCCTCGCCATTGTCGTAACAACCGTGGAATATGGAACGCCGTGTCCTGCATCAAGCGAAGCTTTACATGCTGGCATGGACAGGTTCAAGAAATAGTGTTCATTGTTTTGAATAAAGCGCAAGACCTCTCGCAATGTGTCCGTCTTGCAATCTGTTTGCATAAAATAGTCAGTCATTTCCCTATAGAAAAGGCTTGTTGCTGCCTTATTGCGGTTGTGGCACTCATCTCCCATATGAAGAGCCTGCGCGATGATGGCTTTTAAATCTATGCCATCTGTTAGGACAAGTGCCTTTTTCAAAGCCGGAGCAAAAACATCGCGCAGCCACTTTAGCCGATCAATTACATCGCTAGAAAAAGCTCCAAAACGTAGCACTTTGCCTAGACCTTCATTAATCGTACAATAAGCACGGTTTCCATGTGTTCGATTTTCGATGATATGCACTGGCATGGAAGGAGAGACGATGCCCGCCATTGGTCCCACTGTTGAATGCTCATTGCATGAGCCAAATTCAATTGCTCCAGCCTCAATCAATGCTCTTGCTTGTTCCTCATCCGCTGCCATCCCTTCAAAAATAAGTGCGCCAATCACTGCCCCCTGCATCGGACCCGCCATGTTTTCCCATGCAATAGGAGGGCCAGCATGTAGTATTTTTTTGCTGTGCATTCCAGGTATGACATCAATAGCTAGTCCAATATCAATTAAAAAAGGATGTGCATCTTTTATGCGTTGTATCGATTCTTGATTCGCCTTTTCCACTTTTTCATTTTCCTGAAAGAAATCTAATGCTTCGAGCAATTGTAGATTGCCCCCTGCAGGCGGTTGCCAGTCCACTTGGATGGTTTCAACGCCTTGCAGCTCCAAATCTTCTTTAAATTTGGATGTGCCGATATTAATTACTTGTAATGGCTGATTAAAAAGCTCATTCGCTGTACTCAATTTAATTGACCTCCTTTTGTACAAGCATCGCGGCAATTCTTGTTGCCATTTCATTGCTATCAGCAACAAAAGCGCCTATAGATTGAAGTTTCTTTAGTTGCTGCTGATAATCTTGTTTATCTTTAGAAGTGCCGCAAATATAAGTAACGATTGGCAAGTGCCTTCCTGCCTGTGTAGCCTCGTCTCTTGCTAATTGAAGCGTCTCTAGTGTTACACCTACCGGATCTTCATGGGCACCATATCCCAATTCAAAGTCTAATAACAGAACAGCAGTTTGAGGGTCTCGTGCTTCTTGAAGAATCCGCTCATTTCTAAGTGAAGGCTCTATCATCGGATGTGGTTTACCTTTTGTAAATTCATCATCGCCCATATCAAGCAACGTATGACCTACACTCTGAGTAATGTCGTTAAGTTTCTCTTCCTCTTTTTTAGCGACATTACTTTTGACGCTTTTTCCTGAAGAACGGAGAATGGATAATGCTTCTGCTGTCAGCGTACCACCGCAGAATAATCCACGAATGTCTTGCTGAACATCTGCTAATTTTGCTTTTTCTTCAGCAATCCATCGTTGAACGCTCTTTGCAATGTCCGTTTCGATTACGGCTTGCGTATCAAGTAATTGAACAGATTTGCGGGCAGCATCAATTAATGTAGGAGAAAAGTTAGCTCCTGCTGCCTCAACTGCTTTTGCATCACCATCTAAAAAGCAGACTACAACGGGTTTTCGGCATTTTTTCACTTCTGCAAGAATTTTGTCCTGAACATTTCGCGCAGGGGGTTTAGAAATTAATGTGATGACCTTTGTATTGTCATCGTTCTCCAATGCTTGAAGCCCTTGAAGCATCATAATTCCGCCAATTGATTCATGGAGATCGCGACCTCCCGTACCAATTGCCTGTGTAATACCGTAACCAAGTCGATCAATTTGTACCGTCACTTCCTGTAGCCCTGTTCCGGAGGCTGCCACTAGTCCAATGCCTCCTTCGCTTACTTTATTGGCAAAGCACAGTCCACTGCGATTGATAATTGCTGTCCCGCAGTCTGGCCCCATTACGAATAAACCGTTGTCTCTCCCTATTTCCTTCAAAACTTTTTCATCTTCCATACTTACATTGTCACTGAACAGCATAACGTGCATGCCTTTTTTTAAAGCTTGACTCGCTTCGCGCGCTGCATATTTCCCTGGAACAGAGATAATCGCCATATTAGCATTCGGTAAGAGATGCAATGCAGAAGTCAGCGTTTTCGCTGTATGATAATTGTCTTTTCCTTTCTTTACCTTTTTGGAAGTTAATTCTGTGTGGATAAGTGTTATCACTTCCTCTGCTCGCTCATCTGTATCTGTAATCAAGGCAATAATTAAATCATTTCCCGTAGCTACTTTCGCCTCATCCGTTAGCAGACCAATGTTTTCTAGCAACTCTTTGTTCATTTCGGTTGCCATCGAAACAACGGCCTGCTCGACGCCATCCATACGATTTATTTTGCTTGATAGTGACATTAATGTTACCGAGTCATGATAGGCGTTACTTTCTATCAATACTTTAGATGTCATAATTATTTTTCCTCCTTTAGGTCGATAAGCTGTTGATATGCTACGCTAACACCAGTCAGCATATCTGTCCCAGAGGTCGATCCCATTTCTAAAATACGCTGTAAATGAGGGATTGGATTACCATCTATGTTGTCCAATACATTAAGTAAAGCTTCGTTGACCTGTCCCTCCAGGCATTGCTTTAGCATAAAATAGCTTACCGTAGTCGTTCTACCTTTCAATCTCTGCAACCATTTTGCGCTACAGCTTTCCATTTTTTTATATAGTGGGGATTCAAAATACTGCCAGGTAGCTAATAACCCTGTTAGAAAATCATCGCCAGACGGTGTTAACCCCATGCCAAGTCCCGCAAAGTTATCAAAAAACCTGTCAAACTTATCTGCCTTCATATCATCTTTTAGCTGCTCTAACCCTTCAAGAAACGGGGAGAAATAGATATTTTTTCGTGTAGCCATAGGAACTTCCCAGTCTGGATACGTGAAGCTTTTCCACGCCGCGTAGATTCCTCCTGTTGCTCCGTGTTGTAGGATAAAATTGTTTAATAGCCGCAAGCGGGATACAGTTGGCTTTAGCTTTGCTTGACAGTGCGGCTTAATATTCCTATTCCAAATGGCCGCATTTGAAAAATCCCATTGCCAATCGTTGATTTTCAATAAATTATAATCAATTAAACAAATAGATTTAGTCAACATTATGGTCGAACACATCTTAGAAAAATAGTCATTCTGACAGGTTTTCATCATGCTAGGTGATTGAATCACCTCGTTCTTTGCTAAAGAAAAGAGCATTGTACCGTCATCAGTTGTGAAATTTACTACATTATCGAAAACACTGTGGACTACTCCAATTGGTTCACCAATTGATTGTTGGCGCATCCATTCAAGTAGACGACCGTCCATCTGATTGATTTTACATGTATATGTTGGAATCATAGATATCACCATATTCTCATGATAGCTAGTAGAATTACGGATACGGGCATGCATTGGACATGTGAATGTAGCATGCCCTCAACTGTTTATTCTCTTAAATGAAAACGCTTTAGTAAATACTTCGTGCAAATGCTTTCTTCGTTAATCTTCAAGTGCAACAAGCAAATTTTTCGATGGAGCTGTCCACCCAAAGATGCCACCTTGCTGGTTAATCATGTGAATGGAGTCTTCATGGTCTTTTGGATCAAATGCTGCTGAGCAATCTTCAAGTAGTAAACAGTCAAATCCACGGTCATTCGCTTCACGAATTGTCGTTTGAACACAGACATGAGTCGTTACCCCTGCAACAAGCAAATGTGTAATACCTTTATTGTTTAAAATCACTTCAAGATCTGTTTGATAAAAAGAACCTTTTCCAGGTTTATCAATAATAACTTCGCCTTCAACAGGCTTTAGCTCGTCCACAATATCATGACCATACTCACCGCGGATAAGAATTCTTCCCATTGGACCTTCATCACCAATGCCTGCTCCTTGCTTGCTGCCGCGTTTTAATTTACTTGGCGGGCAATCTGATAAATCTAGGCGATGCCCTTCACGAGTGTAAATAACCATCATGCCCTTTTCACGTGCAACTTCCAAAACCGTCTTAATAGTAGGAATAATAGAGCGTGTTAACGTAATATCATTCCCTAGCTTTTCACCAAAGCCACCCGGTGCACAAAAGTCACGCTGCATATCAATAATAATTAACGCTGTTGTTTCTAACTCAAATTCAAAACTATAAGGTTTCGCTTCTATTGTATATACTTGATTCATGTAAATCTCCCTCTCGAATGGTATTCAAAACATCTAGCTTTAGAAAACTGACCGCAATGATTTTTTTGATGAAACGGAAAATAATACAGGAAAAACTTGAGTCCATTATATGGAGATAGGCAACTTAACTCAAACGTTTATAATCCGACGTTATAAGTTAGCCTAATGAAGGAAGAAGATTTTATGTCTTTTTAGAAAAGACGCAGGACAGCGTTTACTAGCTCAGCACCTAGAAAGATTCCTACTACCCCAACAATACCAATAAGAGGGGGAGCCGGCACTGGCAGCTTGATGAATTTGAATAAAATGCCTACAAGTAAACCTCCTATGAATGACAAGATAATCTGCAACATCTTACATTCTCCTTTTTTAGTGGGATGTATTCATTAAAAACCGCATAACCAAACATTTTCTGGTGGTTCGTTTACGTACTCACATTTCTCTTTTCTTTGAGAGAATTGAAAAGAGAATCCATTAGTACACCTCCTAAAAATATACCTACCATTCCAAATATACCTACCAAAGGAGGGGCAGGTAACGGTAACTTAACTAAAGAAAATAATATCCCTACAATCAAACCACCGGCTAAAGACAAAAGATAGTCACGCATTTCCAACACTCCTTGTATTCCAAAGTGTAATTCAGAAACTAAATACCTAAATCGTCTATGATGACTGCTGTTTATTGAAACCTCCCTCCTTCAATACCTACATGATAGCATTTGAAAGCGTTTTAATCATTGTAAGAAGTTGATATTTATTTCACTTTTAATTGGCAACTTTCTACAAAGCATAACGCCTTTTTTACAAAAAAAAGACATTGTCGAGAAGACAATGTCCAACGTAAAGTCGTCGCTAGGGTTCTTCACCCTCACCCTTTTTTCAGTTGTAAGTATTGATGCAATTGGTAGGCTAATGAAATTTCTGTTAATTCGAAGCCGTCCTCACCGTCGATGCCAAGTTCTTTCAGCTTATTGATTCGGTAACGCATCGTATTATAATGAACAAACATATCCTCTGCCGTTTTTTGCACATTTGTATTATTTTTAATGTAGTACTTAAGCGTTTCTAAAAGATTTGTATTTTTCTTTTTATCATATTCGAACACTTTCCCTAATTTTTCGGTTACGAAATCTTCCAGCATGTAAAGATTATCAACATAATGAAAAAGTCGGAACAAGCCGATATCGCCATAAAAATGAACGTAGGACTGTTTTTGTAAAAGTTCTTTATAAACTTGAAACACTAATGTTGAATTGTCATAGTACTCTTTCATTTGGTTAAAATGATGGACTGTATCGGATATACTAACCCCAAGATGCCCATTTTTCTCAAACAGCGTGACTATCGTGTCCCCTAGATTTTGGAGTTTTTTCCGAACATTCTTTTCAGACACCAGACTAATAAAACATACTAAAGAGTCATTAATATAAAGAACTTTGCAATTTTCTATCGGAACATCCACCATTTTAGAAGCCGAGCCCTCAATTAGACCTGAATCAAGCATTTTGTGAAATATCGCCAATTTTTTTTCGCTATCTTTCTCATTTGTTTTGATGCTTACTAGAACAAGCGGAAATTGCAAGTTCCATCTAAACACTTTCGCTTTTTCAATCATTTCCGTTTGGGAAGTATATTGATTATGAAAAATGTCTCGGACAAAACTGCTTAAATGATTTCTTTCTTTTTGAAGCAATGTTTGCTCTGTTTGAAATAAAAAAGCGATTATAAAGGAGGCTTGTTCAATAGCAATAATTAAATCCTCTGTTAGATTTTTTTCTTTTTCTAACAATATGACCAAAAAGCCATAGTCATTGCCTCCTGCAAAAATGCACTGAATAAACAAATCATTTTTGTCATAAACGGTATCATCGACTTGCACAGAAAATGTGCTTTTGCTCGCATCTGAATTGTACGCCTTGTGTTGGATTGAAATTTTATGTTCGTTGTGAAGTGAAGACCCGACATATTCAAAATCATTGTTAAGAAGCAAGACTGGGGCATTAACAAGACTAGCAATCGAATGAACGAACTTGTTGACATCTGTGCCCTCCAATAATAACTCCAGTAATTGCTGATGCATCTTATTTCGAAATTCCAACAGCGATGTCTTTACGTCTAAAAACTTTGTCAGTACTTGGTTAGTCAGTGTAGATAAGTTTGCACCATCTGGTAGCTTCATTAGCGGAATACCAAGTTCATTTGCTTGCTCCACCATAATGGTTGGAATTTCAGCGACATATCTTCCTGGCTTAATGGCAATTCCTGCAAGATTCAATTCAGCTAATTTTGGAATTAGTGTTTCAATATGCTCTGGTTTATCAGCAACAGGATACAAGGTAGTGAGTAGCAATCCGTTTTGATCGATATATGCGTAAATATCCGGAACTTCCATAAAATAGACATTTTCAACTCTACGGCTCAATCCAGTCTCTCCTGCAAGGACTTCTACATCTTCAAATCCCTCCATGTTCAAAACATCACTTATTGTAATAAACATATTATCACTCCAGACGAGAAAAAAAGTTCCCTTATTTTCGTTTATTAGACCGCATGCATTATTACGTGACAGCTTCATTATGAAAGGTTGTGGTGTTACCAAAGAAAAAACACACCGACAACCCATTTACTTTCAATGGATACTTCGTCAAACAAGATGTTTTTATTATAACACGAATAGCGACCACCCTTTGGTCCTCGACAATCAAAAGACAGTATTTTTATTCAAACATATGTATTTTCATAAAAAGAGAATAGTGGAAATAAAAAAGACTAAGCTACCAGCAATAAGCTTTCTTAGTCACGGATGATGCTGTTCATTTTGTTGCAACGTCATGAAGCAGTCGCACTATTTTTCACCCTTTTTTTGTAATATTCATTAATTTATCTTTCCATTACTATACAATATTGTTCTTTAAATTTTTAATGGTTCGGATTGTACATTTGTACGAGATTATCGAGGGATAGCTCTTCGTAATTAACGCTAACATACGGTATATGTAGGTCATTCTCGTCATGACCAATCCACACCCTCCATAATTCCACTATTTGCTCTTCTCTAATATTTTCCTTTAGGTACGCCAGTAATTGCTTTGCCCTCAATTCCGAATACATAAAAGTAACTTCATAAATGAATGAATAACTTGTATATCCACTGACATCATAGTAAGCATCCTTTTTAATGACCAACTCATTTAAGTCCTCTTTATTTTCAACTACTACTATTTGGGCACTAGGGTCCATCTTCTCCCAAGGTACCAACTCATGTGGTTTGATTGCTAATTCCATAGCTTCCCTAACAGTAATCGTCTTCGCTTTTGTTTCCACTTCTGGCATTACATAATTTGTTGCGATAAATGAACAATAACTCAGTTCAACTTCCTCCTAAATTCGACCCTTATTAAACAATCGCTATATTAGCACATTAACTCTCTTCTAAATTAACTGTTTCCAATTAAGATCTTTTTCATCTTTATCATTTGGTTTTCTGACAAACTCCATACACCTTTCTTCACAAGCCCCAAATACCATAAAGTTTATTTGTGCTTGCCTTAAAGATGGAAGATTAGCTCCTCCTTCACAATCAGGGTCATCAAATTGAACGCCATCATCTTCCCAAAAACAAATTGTACATATGTCATAAGTTCCTGGGGGTTCTTCGTCTAATGTTTTATATCCACAACAAGGACAAGTATATTTCATAGCATCTCGCCTCCCTTTCTCTGACTTTACTTAAAGATTTGCAAAACAATTCCTTTGCCCTCTACTACCTCTACTTCAGCATAAGCACCATTGATAAAAGTTATTTGTGGAGGAACATGACCACAATCTACATCATAAATAATAGGTATCCCAAGCTCATCTGACAGCTCTTTATAAACATCTTCCACTGTGTAATTATTTACAGGCGTATTCGCATCACTTCGACCGAACATAATCCCTGCACATTGCTCAAACCAACCAGCAAGCTTCATTTGAACTAATGACCTTTTTAAATCTGGTGTGTTTAATTCACAATTCTCTAAATACCATAACACAGGCTCCCCACTGATATGTTGTTTTCTAAAGGTTTGGACATCACCATAAGCTGTCCCAATCAAATGTCTAATCACGTCTATACATCCGCCAAGTAAACGGCCTTGTATCTGTACTTGTTGATTGGACACAGTTTTCCAATAAGTTTGTTCTGTTAAATGAAAAACACATGGCGTGGGAGCATTGTGTTGCCATTCCTTTTGATATTTAGATGATGAATATTGTAGGATAGATTCCCCACCATTAGTCGATAATACAGCCTGCCACATGGCAGTAGTGTCATCTGAATATTCGCCTCTTAAATCTACAAGATTAGTACCATGAGCAGTAGCTATACCTGTTTTTAATGTAATTGCTAATAATAATGCACTGATATCTGAATATCCTACTACCCATTTGTTTTTTATCTGTTCAAAATCAATTTTATCTAGTATTTCAATTAACAGTTCCCCACCCCATGGAGGAATGATGATATTTATATGATCGGCACTCATCATTTCATTAAACTCATCCGCCCGTTTTTCGGCAGAAGCTGATTTAGCTTTTTCTTGAGTCCAAACCGTATCACCACAAATAATATGAAAACCTTTCGATTTCAGACGCTCACAGGATTGTTTAAACATCTCATGTAGCCCCTCCGGAACCCCTGATGAAGGTGCCGTGACTCCGATTGTTGCATCTTTTTCTAAGCGCGGGTATTTAATCATATTTATCTCTCCTGATTTTTTTCATTATTTTACCAAATAGCTGTAAAACGAACAATGACTAAATTGGTTAATACATACCAAAAAGCCACAAAACGTTAATTGAATAACATTTGTGGCTTTTTTATGTGTTTTCAAACCTATAAGGTCAGGTTTGGTGAAAAAAGAGGATAGACTTTGATCTACGATAAACTAATCATCAAAAAGTAAATAATCACCAATAATATTAAGATAATTAAAAAATAAGAAATCCACATGATATGTCTATTTGATGGAACAAATTCTTCATTCACTATCTGTTTTCTTTTTGCAGAATAATTAAATGTAGCTGTAAAGATAATTAAAACCCCAAATAAACAAGCTAACAAGCCAATTATTGCTGATAAAAAATCTACCCAAAAATTCCGAACCGTTCCTATAGCAAAGTGCAAACTCGTTGCCAAGAAAGCAACCCCTAAAATGGAAATGGCCGTTCGAATCCATGCTAAATATGTTCTTTCATTTGCCAAATGTTGCTGGGCATATTTTAATTGCTTCATTTCTATTTCTGCCTGATTTAAAGGGTGATTCTCCATCTAATTAACACCTACTCTTTGGTTAGAATATTTTCAATTATTCTATTTTAATATATCGTATTGTAGAAAAAATAAAAGAGGATGATTGTTTTTTCATTTAATGTATGTTGAGAAATGATGTAAAACCATTTCTTTTAATCTTTTGTTCTACATATTACTATGTAATGGGAAAATAAAAATGATTAATGACACACGCCACCGTCAGAATTCACTTGAAAATAACACGTTAAAATAGAAAAATAAGGGCATCCCTCTCCCCCTAAGAGAGGGATTATTTTCAAGTGTTTCATTGTAGAGCATGTATTATTTAGAGGTAGTAATGAACATTTAAGGCACAAGGAGCTATGAACTTGCACAACTTTCAATACCCTAAGTAGGTGAAGGTGAAAAAAGTAGAAAATTCAAGTATCAATGCTTTTATTATGATCATTTGAGAAATGTTACTCAACTTTAACGATCTAACAAATATTCACAAAATAACATTACTTGCTATAAGAAATTGGCAAAACTAGCATTTACAGATAGGGAATACACGCTAATTTTTTAATCACGATCTGGCAATTCGTAATTGTTTGTATTACTTAATTTTTCACTTTCATACACCATCTTACCTCCCAGATGACCGGTATATGCTAATGTAGAAGAACCTATGATACCTAAAATCACTACTAAAGTTACAATCCATTTTGTATTAATTTTCAGTTTCTGCCCAAATAATTTTAATATTGAAATTGCACCAAACAATATTAAAGATAATAAAGCCATATTTTCATGTAATTCAACTGTCGATTCGATAACTTCTCCCCATTTTTGTTCCGCAAATTCTTCTGCTGCATCACCTGTCATAAAAGAAACCAAACCGGTTACAAAACCTGTTACAAACAAAATTGTACTTGTCTTAAATAAATACTCTTTCTTTAAAAACAAATTGATGACTTCAATTACTGTTGCTGTTAATAATAATGCAATTGGAAAATGCACAATGGACGGGTGTAGTGGCACGTAATTGCCTCCTTCTTTAAAAAAATTTACACAATAGATCAAAACAAACATCAAGAAAATTTATTCAACGTTTATTTCACTTGTTATAAAATAGTCTATCCACTATCAATGAAATTTAACTGAAAATATTAATATAATGAAACAAAAATTGAACTGTTATCATGATGAATGAAATCTTTATCTATTTAATTGAATTTTCTGAATTAAAGAGACCTCAGGGGAGTACACAATTCTTAACTAGCCATCAGGGCAGCGTGCTTCTCCGTTTACCAGTTGTGTCACTATGCCACTAGCTCTTGGCATTCCTAAATTATCATAATTAGCAACCATTGTCGTATAGACGCTCTAAATCCGTTTCCAGAGTACATTCATTTGACTTATTCTTTACAACAATGTTCCTGCAAAAAATTTAGGTCGTCACCTTTCTTTTCCTTAATACATAGGATACGGTTAAGATTATTTTCCACTATAAAAGTAAAGGGGGATATAGTAATGAATAGACATAAAAAAAATCCACAACAAAATCTAGAAACGACGGAAATTGAAATAGCAAGATTAGCATATATCGGAGCATCCATCGCAACATTGGGTGACGGTCTTTCTGCAGTTGCAGCAGGTCTAGCACTAAATGCTTTAGAAAAATCAAATAATCAGGATCCTCAAAACCAAAATAGTGATAAATCGAAAGAAGTAGATAATTTGCAAAAACAGATAGACCAAATAATCATTGAACTAAAACAAGTAAAAAAAATGATGCAATAATTACATGTTACTGCCAGTTACTTTTAAAGCTTATTAAAAAGGAGTGTGAACGATTGCAATACGGCGTACAACCAACTTCAAATAATCAATTTCTTGTCGATCTTGTTAAAGCCATTAATGGCGAATATAATGCTATACGATTTTATGAGCACTTGGCTCAGCTTGCTCCAAATGAGGATGTTAAAAAACGTATTCTAGAGATAAGAAAAGATGAAATGCGACATTACCAAGGTTTTGCTTATATGTATACCTCCCTTACTGGTCAGCACCCTTCTCCACAAATAACAGAGCCATTGCCATTAAATTTTAAAAGCGGAATTTTAACTGCATTTAAAGACGAACAAGAAGCGGTCGAATTTTATCATCGTGTGGCTCGACAATATACAATACCTTATATTAGCAACCAATTTAGTTCAAATGCTTCAGACGAACAAAATCACGCAGTTTGGTTTTTATTCTTTATAAACCAATATTGACAATGCTCTTACCGACTATAAGTCGGTTTTTTATTTATAAATCTCCTTTTACGATCAATATCATTTTGACCCGAACCTCTTACCGTACTAGATGTTGCTACGCTGGTATTATGTCTTCATATATTTTGCACACTGTGATTTATATCTTTTTATAAACTTCATAAAACAATCCGCTTTTAACAAATCTCTTAAATCATCCTAGGGTATTTCCCTATAATACATATTGATAATATGTTGAAACAACTTTAAGGTGGTTTATATATAGCCTATAAATTAGATGATTACGCCATCGTTCCATAAACTTTACTCTTGTTATTCCTTAAGCCATTTCAGTTTTACATCATCCTCTAAACAACCGAGTTGATCGAAATGACTTGCTATAATGCCAAAATACATATTTTCATCTGTATTTACATCGACTTTACGTAGCGTATCATTAACGATATTTGCAGCATCCTCTCCTAGTGCATAAATTGTGTTGAAAGCACGAACGCGTATATTTTGGTCTAAATCAAACATAGCCAATGACAACTCATCAGTCGGAATAGGCTCACTAAAATGAGCATACGGATTTTCGTAAGTAGCACAATAAATTCGCTCTCTTGCTTCCTCAAAGGTATGCCCTAGTAATACCCCTTCAGCATAAATCGCATTATCTTTTTGCGAAAGATTAGCTAAATCAATTTCTACAAAGTGCATATCTTTTACAATATAGTATTTGTCATCTGCATTTAGCGCCAGCACATAATCATCCCATGTAGCAATTTCTCCTGGTTCAATATAAACTGCAGGACGATACAAGTAGTTTGCTGTCACATCTTTAAAGAAAATTGTCCATTCAGCATAAGGGCTACCAAAACTAGATAACACTCGTAATGCAAATCTATCCTCTTGTTTTATTAATTCGTCATATACGTAATATCCTTCAAGTTGACCTTCTGTTTGTGCATGTTGAAACTCTAACTGTACAATTGATTCGACTGTAAACCCGCCACTCATATCTAGGAGAAGTGTAAATTTAGTTCCTTGTTGCTCAGCATTCAAAATTTTACCATCATGAAATGACTGTGAAAAAACGGTTTGTGCGGACGGATTAAAATGTTCAACAAGTGCTTCACGCTTTTCATAAATAGCATGGCTCTTAGCTGTGAACTGCTCAATTGTCACATTGCACCATTCTTCAAATTCTTCCATTAGCGTATCCTTTCGAAATAAAGTTCGTTCAATAATTTCCTGCTGAAACTTTTTTGGTAAGATCCCTACATACTCGCTTAAATGCTCATACAAATGTTTTTCAAATTTAGCATCGATCTCTTCCTCAAATGGATATGTCTGTGCTGCGTTGAATACTTCCTGTCGTTCACGTGTTAAGAAAAACATCATTCCACTCCTTAATTAATTGTATAGTGAAAAATTATGAATAACTATAATAGACTAGCTTTATAGGACTTAAACTTTATATCTCTCTTATTAATTTATCCTGAATAGATAGCGTTGAAAAACTACAAGAATAGTTCCTTTTTTAATTACAGAATCGTGTCCGATTGTGGCAGATTGACCTTCATTTCGATACAGATAATAAATATTAGGTACGATATTATTCAAAAATAGACATTTCAGTAATACTTATTCCGTGTTTACATAAGTACCTGTTTTTTAGCACATTTGAAGCCAACAATTATCCGAAGCGATTATGAAAACACCAAACAATAAGAAATATACTCACTATCCCCCAAGCAGCAGTGCTCCATATCCACCAAATTACAGATTTAGCTTTTGATGAATTTTCTTCGTCGTCCATATTTGCTTTTATATACTCGACCTTACTTTCCATTTCTTTTTTCATAGAAGTGAGAACAACAATTCCAATTATGATGAAAGCAATCGTTATCCAGAGTAATAGGTCCACCTTTACACCCCTTTATATAAATGGATTTCACTGCAATGTAGCGTAAACAAAGATAATAAGCAACCTTGTGTTAATGCAAGTGCGTTACTGTTGCAATCTAAAATTCTTAAAGCGTCGTTTAGGTCAAAAGAAGCTTAATAAATTATTATTCTATAATATGACCTTTAGCAAAAGAAGGCACAATTCTTGTATGAATAGCTTCCGATTGTTGTATATGGGTGACAGCAGTTATACATGTTGAACGTAATAAGCTGTTTTAATACGATTTTGACCAGCTTTTAATTTCGAACCGTTGCCTTTACTGAAAGTATTAATATTGCGCATAGCATATGGTCACTTGAGTACCGTTTTCATTGGATTGGATTGTACTCTGTAGTTCAAGCACTCGACAAATATCTTCGATGATACGTAAACCAGTACCCTTTTCCTCCACATTAAACCCAATCCCATTATCCTTAAAGTTAATTGCGTTTGTTTGCAAAGTGATTTCCAATGTATCACACGCTGCATGACGCACTATATTTTGGAAGATATTATCAAATAATCGGTGCAACCAAATTTCATTACTGCGCCATTGGCAGTTAGTTGCGCAATTGTTTAACACAATAGAGATTTGGTTGACTTTAAATAAAAAATTCCACTTTAAAATAATTGTATTTAGAAGTTTTAGAACATCTACTTTTTCCATGATTACATACGAATTATCAACACGAGATAAGCGTTCAAAGTCATATTCATTGGATAACTTTGAAATATAGTTTATTTGTTCGTTTAAAGAATTGAAAATATCCTGATGTTGTGAAAAATCATGTTCGATTGTGTACAGTTGTAAGCGCATCGCTGTTAAAGGCGTATTAATATCATGGCGCAACTGAGTTAAAAGTTCTTGTTTCATTCGCTCCTGTTGCTGTATTTCAATTTCCTTTGATATCGTCCGGTCAATAAGGAGGTTTACTGCATTGGTTAAATCACCTAATTCATCATTTCTAGCGTAAGGAATCTTTTGAAGCCTCTTCTTGTCGTCACTTGCCAACTCCATAATTGTTTTGTTTAATACATTGATCCGTTTAATCAATGTATTAATAGATTTAGAGAATAGAATAGCCAAAGCAAAGAAACTGACGATAAATAATCCTAGCATAATTGGGTAAGCTTTTGACTCATAAAACTGGGTTTGTGCATCATTTGAAAAATGATTGTAAATGATCGTTACGATAACACTAATCACGACAACAGAAAGTGGAACACTGCCTATAACCGTCAATAGCAATAGTTGATATTTCTTTTTTAGTTTCATTATTTCATATGAGTATTCATACGATACCCTTCTCCATATACATTTTGAATAATAACACCATCTCGATCGTCAATTTTGCTGCGTAACTTTTTGATATATACGTTAATTAAATTTAAATTGCGATCCTCTAGCGGCCAAAGGTATTCCATGAATTGTTCTTTAGATAAAATAAAATTTGCGTTTTCGTAGAGATAAAAGAATATTTTCTTTTCAATCGCTGTCAATTCGACTTCTTTATGATGTTGATGATTAACAACACGCATATGCGAAACATCAATTGATAAATGTTGTATTTGTTTGTGAATACCGTAAGTAGCAACTAATTTATTTTTTATTCGTATTAATAATTCCCTCGGATCAAATGGCTTTACCATATAATCTTCGCCAATTTCAAGCCCTCTTAATTTACTCTCAATATCACTTCTAGCAGTTAAAAATATGATAGGGATATTATGCCCTAGCTGATTAATTCGCATGGAAATTTGATACCCATCCTCCCCCGGTAGCATAATATCCATAATGACAATGTCGACTTGCTTAATAACGGTATATAATGAAGCTCCATTTTCTAACCAGATTACGTTATACCCTTCTTTTTGTAATATATTCTCTAATAAACTTCCAATCATTTTATCATCTTCTACCAGTAAAATTGTAAACAACATTTTCGTCCTTTCCTCACTATTGTTCAACCATCTCCTGCAAGAATTTTTGGGTTTCTTCATAGATTTCAGTAGAATGGTACAAGTAAATACTGTGCTTGCTTTTTATTTGAATTACAGTTGAAACGTCTAACTGCTTTGCAAAATCCTGATAGTCTTTTAGTGATGCTTTAGCAGCTTTAGAATTTTTATCAAGGTAAGCATCAATAAATAAAATTGGGGTTGTTTTGGGAATAGGTAATGCGGCAGACTTTTTACTATTATTTACGACATGTAGCATTTCTTGTTCCATATCGTTGTTGATGCCCTGTTTATTTGAAATCGCCTTAAATATTTCTTTTTCTTTTGAAGTCAGAAAATCTTTCTCTAAGACGGCATCGTTATATGCTAAATTCGGAAACACTCTTTGGAATCCTAATTCACTTAAAGCATTCCCTATTTTCATAAAAGTCTTTTCTGCGAAACCTACGGGATGTTTTATATATTGAGATGGTAAACCAATATCTAACGCCACAATGGCTTTTACTTCTTTCGGATATTTCTGCGCCCAATAGATGGCTTCGATTCCTGAAATAGAGTGTGGTACTAAAATATAAGGGGGCTTATTCCCACTTTTCATTAGTGCCTCCCTCGTTTGTTCTAGTATTACATCTATATCCCGATTGTCGTTAAATACATCACTATACCCATATCCCGCTCTTTCCACAACGGCAATTTTATCTTCTTTTGAAAAATGACGATACAAGCTTTTTAATTCATACATCGGTGCTGCTACTGCTGAGCCAGCCATAAATACAAATGTATCATTGTCCTGACCTTCAGAATAAACATTCATCTTCTTTCCGTTAAAATCGATTAGTTTGCCCGTATTATTCTCTAATAACAAACTTTCTTTATTTTCTTTGAACTTATGGAAGCTAAAGACAGAGACGCTAAGCACAAGCAATAACATACAGAAACTTACTGAAAACCACTTCATAATTTTTTTCATTTTCTAGTTGCCCCTTTCAATTATAGATACAAGGTTAAAGTAAAAAAATATAATTCTTATAAACTTTTGATGATTTTTTGAATTTAAACAGTCAATAAACTAAATTTGGGCACACATCAAAAAGTCACGAATGTTTTTAAATTAACGCTTCGTGACTTTACTAATAAACTATATAGTTAAACAAACTTAGCTTTTGTGTGAATAAAAAATAGACAAGCATGATGAAATATCAGCTTGTCTATTAGCATTTATTTTATTGTGATGCTTTTTTGGCGTTTGAAATAATCGTAATAATTAATGCCACGACACCCACGAAAATCAGCAACGCACCTACTGGCGTTAAGAAGAAGTATGGCTCGTCTATCATGCCATTTTCCTGTACTGTGACAGGCGCAAACTTTGATGCGATTAATAATATAATCCCTAACACAAGGGGTACAACAGCAAAAATCATTTTTTTCATAAATACTTTCTCCTCTACTTTTATCGGTTTTTTATGTTTTTCTTAATCGTTGTAATAGCCATAATCATCAATGCAATGACACCGATAAAGATGAATAGCACACTTACTGGCACTAAGAAGAAGTACGGCTCATACAGCATGCCATCTTCCTGTACACTGGAAGGTGCGAACGCTGACGCAATCATCAATATTACGCCTAGTATTAGTGGAACAGATGCGACGATTATTTTTTTCATATGACATCATTCCTCCCCTTTTTCATAAGCTAAAAGATCACCAGGCTGACAATCTAACACTTCACAAATTTTATTTAACGTTGAAAATTTTACTGCTTTTGCTTTTCCCGTTTTTAAAATCGACACATTAGCCATCGTAATGTCAAGTGCTTCTGATAATGCTGTCACCGACATTTTTCGTTTTGCTAACATGACATCGAGATTGACGATGATTGCTATAACTCCCACCTCAAATCGTTAATTTCGCTTCTTCCTCTAGCTGTATCGCCTGTTGAAATACATTCGCTAATACACGTAAAAATACGGTTAATGTTACTGCCATTCCAAAAAATAATAAACAAAATGAGAAGATAATTGTCGTAGCTTGCTCACTAATAATGATGTAAACAATGCCAATTGCATACAGCACAATCTCACTCATTGCTAAATAACTCATGTATGTAAAATGTTTAACATACTGTTCACTAAAGAGCTTTTTAGTAATTCCTGAGCAAATTTTCCAAGCAAACAATAACGCTAGATAAAAAGGGATGGCAGTTACCCACATAAATAGCATAATCGGCATACCTTCAATTTTAATTGCCATTTGGGGCACAACTAAGAAACAAAATAATATACCCGAAAATGCAACCATTATAATCAGAAACTTTAACCACATTGCTAACTTCTTCATATTGCCAACTCCTTTTACAGTATGTCGCGCTTTTTAAACACCACACTTGCTATGACTAACATGACAAGCAGATGTATAACTACATAAAGAAAGGACGTTGTTAACGTAAAGTGCTCTGATAGCATATTCGTTTTGTTTCCAATTAGCGGGTTAGCATCCAAATCTCTTAAACTTAAATGCTTAAACACAACAACATCCGAATATTTCTTCAACA
Source organism: Lysinibacillus sp. C5.1 (assembly GCF_016350185.1). NCBI lineage: Bacteria > Bacillati > Bacillota > Bacilli > Caryophanales > Bacillaceae > Lysinibacillus > Lysinibacillus sp. C5.1. Next base: position 2,273,586 of record NZ_CP066226.1, on the reverse strand, counting down.
CAATTGTCATAATGTTAACGATATTACCCTGTAATAAAAATATAAGCATTGTAATTGTTACAGGTAGTATTGTTGTGGTAAACAAACTCGCAAGCATAAGTGCTAACGTAATATAGAAGACGATGGGCATAAACTCGTACATGATAATTTTAAGCAGTATGGCGAGTGTAAAATCATCTGCCATCCAACCGAAACGTAAGCCTCCTACAAGCATCGAAACCAGTAGTGCCGTAACTATAAACAGAACAACGGTAATCAGGATTGCAAAATACTTGGATAGCAAAATAGCTACCCGCGTCTTTGGACGAATTAATAATTGCTTAATCGTACCTTGCTGAAACTCATCAGCAATCGACTTTACCATTAACGAAATGCTAAATATCGTGACAAGCATCGCTGTAATCGTAAAGTTGAAATGAGAAAATGTTACATAGCTTGAAAACCTCTCCGCTGGTGGTAGCCAATTTTTAATAATAAAGGCAGTCGCTACCTGCAACGTAAGAAGTACCGTTAAAAACACGCTCACATTCTTTTTTACGAAAATTTTCATTAACTCATTTTTGATTAAATTAATCATGAAGTTGCCCCCTTGGTAATTTCTAAAAATTCATCTTCGAGTGTTTTTTGCTTGGGAATAACCTCATAAATCGCAATATTGTGTGACACGAGCTTTGCAATAATGGCGGCAACCTCTACTTCATCTGCTGTTACCTCAAATGATGTGTCACTTATAATGCGGCAGTCTATTAGCTCATCAATGCCCTCTGTTTGTGTCGTTTTAATCTGCACACGATGCTCGCCCGCCTGTTTTTCATGTAAATTGTGCTCTTTAATAAAGGTGCCCTTATTAATAATGAGCACACGGTCACACATTAGCTCAATCTCACTTAATAGGTGGCTTGATACAATGACCGCTATTTTTTCCTTCTGTGCAAGCTCGCGTAAATACTCCCGAATTTTGCGAATACCGGCAGGATCTAAGCCATTTGTTGGCTCATCTAAAATTAAAACTTTTGGTTGATGTAACAAGGCTTGTGCAATCCCTAAGCGCTGCTTCATACCAAGCGAGTAGTTTTTCACAAGCGCGTGTATAGATTCTCCTAAATCTACGAGCTGAACTATTTCATCAATGCGCGCCTTCGAAACTTTATGATTCGCCATATTGGCAAAGTGCATTAGGTTTTGTCTACCTGTCATATATCCATATAATTCAGGGTTCTCTACAATTGCACCAATATTCATGAGCGCTTTTTCTCGCTCTGTAGCAATGCTATGGCCACAAATTTGAATATCTCCTCGCGTCATACTAATTAGCCCTGTAATCATTCTGATTGTCGTTGTTTTTCCACTGCCATTCGGTCCTAAAAAGCCATAAATCTCGCCCTCTTTTACCTCGAAAGTTAAGCCATGGACAATTTTTTTATCGCCGATGCTTTTTTGCACGTCGGTTAATTTCAATACGGTTTTCCCCATCTGTCAACCACTCCTTTTGATGTTTTTTATCGTAATATAAAACAAATTACATTGCAACAAAAATATATCGTAAATCAATAAATTTATATTCCTTTGCAACAAAGTAATATGACAGAAAATTATATTTACTTGTTGGAATCAAAGAATGGTTTCATTTTTCTTTAAATTTGACTACCGTATTTTTAGGCGTAACAGGTTGTATTAAATCAATATATTTTTGAATATAATGTAGCGTTCTTTATTGTTTACAAATCAAAAATTTAAAGAGGTGTTTTTATGGTCATAACACCGGATATTTCTACTCTAGAATATACGATGAAAAATGGTATTAAATATTTCGAATTAGTGGCAGAACCTGTAAATCAAGAAATACTGCCGGGTGTTTTTATTAAAGGTTGGGGATACAACGGTAGTATTCCAGGACCGACCATTCAAGTTTATCCAGGGGACTATATCAGTATAAGAGTAATAAACCAACTCCCTGAAGCTACCAGTATTCATTGGCACGGGCTGAACGTTCCTAACGTCATGGATGGTGTCCCAGAGGTAGAACCTTCTCCTAGAATTGAACCAGGGCATTATTTTGATTATCACTTTCACATAAATAACCCTCCTGGAACCCATATGTATCATTCTCATGTGAATGTTGCAAAGCAAGATATGCTGGGATTACTAGGGGGGTTCGTTATTCTGGATCCACATGAAATAAATGTGAATAAGGACTATCTATTACTTATGCAGGAGTGGAGTCTTAGTGGATTGCAAAAGGGGGAAAAAGTCAAAACTGGTCAATATCATCTTAATCCATTTGCGATGGAATTTAACATGTTTACGATTAACGGAAAGAGTTTTCCATCTACCACACCTATGGCAATAGAATATGGTGATATTGTTCGTTTAAGGTTAGGAGCCATACAGATTAATCATCATCCTATGCATATTCATGGCCATCAATTTTTAATCGAAAAATCTGATGGTAACTCTATAGTTAATAATAGAATATTTAAAAACACTATTTTAGTGGCTACTGGTGAAACTTGGGATGTGATATTTAAAGCCAATAATCCAGGTATATGGCCATTTCACTGCCATATCGCACATCATGTTTCTAATAACTTTACGGATGGAACAGGTGGGATGTTCACTACCTTAGTATACAAATAGTAAAAAATATTTATAGACAAGCCCATTTTTTTAATGATATCTCTCTTTCAATTAAAGCCTTCATCATCTCAATATTTTCTAATCCCCCCTTCTCGTGGCGCCCAGCAAGTCGCCCACGAGCTTTTGTCACTCCTCGCCCCACCATTCTTCAACCAAATGCCGCAAATGCTTTAAATTTCATCTTAGATTTATTTTACAATCTTCTGTCTTTCTATAGTTATACATCCTCCACCTACTAAGTTGAACGTTTACTAGCTTTGATTTTTCAATTGTTTCAGGTGATTAGCATATAGACAAAACTACCATTCCTAACTAATTAAACAAATAATAGACTACTAACTACACGTTACTCTTCTTATTTCATATCCTATAGTATCCTGGCAAATAAACTTAACTTACCAGGTGAATCTGATATGAAGGGAGGTAAAAAAATGGGATATTTAAACAAAGATAATGGCAATCAAAATTTTAACAACTCGCTTAAACATTGCAATTGTCAGAATCATTCTAACTGCTCTAACCGTTGTTCAAAAAAATGCTGTCACCAATGCCAGCCTTGTCAATGTTCATGTTGCGGAAATGTAGGCGGAGGAGGTCCTATAGAAATAAATATTTTCGGATTTAATACGTCTGGTTTTACCTATGTCCTTAGCCAAGGCGGAAAAAGTATAGAACGTGCTGTATCATTTAGTGTCTTTGGGATTGATTTCAACTCTGACGGGATACTTCCGCACCCTCGTACAATTTCTGGAATAGTCAGAAGAGATGGAACTATTCCCTCAGGATCAGTCGGTTTCACTGTCTCTCACGCCCCAAATACGGGGACATACAGAGTTATTTTCACTAAACCTTTTTCCATCGTCTCTCCTGATCAAGAACCTACTTTAGAAATAATACCTGATCCAGTAAACGTACAAGTAGGTAGGCCTGGATTCGGGACAGGAGAAGGTGTTACAGATGTTATTTCAGGAATAATCAGCAGTGAAGGGGCTATTTTGGATGGAACAACACTTGAATGTAGTCAAGAGTATGCGTTTACAGTAGAAAAAAATGATTGTCAACCAGGCTTTTATAGAGTTAGGTTCAAACCTGAGTTACAAGTAAGGACGCTGCTTAGAGGTGGGATTGAAATTAGCATTATAGATTTGCAAGTTCAATCACCTGGATGTTGTGCGAATAACTGTTCATGTAACCGTAAATGCACATGTCGCTCTTCTTCTAGTACTGGCGAAGTATATAGTCAAGGGATTGATCTGCCTTTTGTTGATAGAAGTGGTTTTATTTATAGACCTTATGAAATCACAGATGTTGGAAAGGTATATGTCGATTTACCGGTTTCCTTCTCTGCTCTACTAATAAGAGAAGAATCTTAACCGTATTTACTCTTAAAACGTATAGAAACCTTGTTAAAGATGATATTAAAAACATCATTTAAATAGGTTACAGTGAACCCTTTTATATTTCAATTTTTGGAAAACACTAATACTGGAAGTAAATCAATATAAAATACAAGATGTCTGGTTCCTAAAAAATACAGAGGTATTTTAGAACCAGACATTTCAATCTATTCATATACTACCTACATAGTCGCTTTGACAACTTCAACATTCAGCTAGACGAACTCAAAAATCATTGAGTTTGTCTATAGCCTGATTAGCGCTCATTATTGAGCACTATTTTTATAAATCGTCCAAGGACAAGCATGTTTTTTATCCTCAAGTTCAAAAAGCTTATTCACCTACCAAACCGTCGTTATCACGGTCTTGCATATATTTGTACAACCAGTGTTCACGAGTTATTGGCATGCTATAACCTGCTGCTTTTGCTTCTTTAATCGTCACTTGTCCATTTCCATCTGTATCAACACTCGAAATATCTTCAGTGCCACTCGAAGCATTGGACTTATTCGAACTTGTTGAGTTAGTAGATTTAGTTGATTTACTTTCAGTTAATCCGAGAGATTTATTTATTTCATCAGGGTTACCGTTAGCAAACTCATCTACAATTTTATTCCCTTTTAAAGTGTAAGTGTACTTGTAATGAGAAGGAATCTGCGTTTCCTTATTAGGATATGTAATAATAGCTTCAAAATTAGTAGCTCCACCAGCTTTACGAATAGCGTCTTCCATATATGCTTGATCACCATGTCGATTAAGGGTGCTATTTTGTGGCGTAATATTATAAGCGTTTGATACCCCACCAAGGGAATCTGCAATAATATGTCCTTCATCTAAATCTGCTCTTTCTACACCAGGAACTTTTGCTTCATCCGCGTAGTATCTGCCAGCTGATGTTACGGGTTCGGTACGGTCATCTTGTAGAACGATTTCGTCAGCAATGACACGAACCAATTGCCCTGCCTCATTCGTAAATGCATAGTAATGGCGGTCCCCAAAGCCAATGTCAACGACGACGTTAGGTTCGCGATGTCCTGACAAATCGCCACCATCCACTTCAATCAGTTTGTACCCTTTGAACAGTTCATCTTTTGTTTGAGTTGCTGTATTTTCTGATGCTGTTTTTTCTGTTACCGAAGTTGTTGTTAATTCTTGTGAATCTGTTTCTTTCACTGTAACGGATGCATCTTCTACGTTCGTACAACCAACAATAAAAATGGCAGTTACAAGTAAGATTAAATAGTTTATTCTCTTTTTCATTATGGGACTCCTTACAATTGTTTTTTCTGAACATTCTAGAACTCTATTAACATTGTTAACCTATTTATAATAGCATATTACAATATTCATTTTATTACAGTAGATACAATTTCAATTTAAGAAAGTAGTGCACCCCGATGGTTTTTATTTTAACTCAAGGAAAATTTACTCTTTTTCCCTAGAAAAAAACACCTCCAAATTGAAATTAAGATAGTTACACCCAAATTTCAATTGAAAATGCTTTTTTGTCTATCCCTATTTTCGAGTCAATTCCCATTGAGTGGTCTTTTTTCTAGTCTATTCTTCAACTGGCTTCAATAGATTGGCTGGAATAAAACCAAAGTTCACATCTCCCACCATCAAATAACCATTGATCTCAATTCCTGGTGAATAAAAGACTGTTCCCTTCAACTCTTTACCATAGTATCTTGTTATCATCGGACCATTATATTGTTCTGTATCTTCTGTTAATATATACGAGCCTTTATTTCTTGTTTTCTTTTCAAAAATTCGAATATCAGTGCTATCGAGAATACCTGTACTGCTTACATCTCCACCTTCAATGTCTCCAATACAATAATGGTAATTGAATTTACCATTGTCAATAGATACTAATGATACTTGTGGTCTACAAACCTCTTCTCGATTTCCAACTCTAAAAAGTGTGCCATATTCAATGAAAGTATCCATACCATTCGTTTTCACACCCTGATGATTAATCATGACATAAGCTGGATTATTATAGAATGATGAACGTATATCGATCGGTACTTCTTTGAAAACTACCAAATCCGTTGCTTGTACCCGATATTGCCCCATTTGATAGAATGTTTTGCCATCATATTTTTCAATATCATACGTTTTAAAAAAGTTATTTCGCTTAACCAATAAAGAATCAAACGTACCATTTGGATTTTTCTTATATACTTTTATGTCTTTTTTAAAGGTCATTTTTCCTGTTTGCCCTTTTACAACTTCTGCTCCATCATACATCACTTTTGCTTCTGATTTTGTAGGATTTACTATCACAAATACACATACTACTAGTAACAAAATAAATATTTTTTTCATCATTCTCCCCTAACTGTTTTATTTCAAACAAACATAATATCTCATTATTGTATACCAGTAATCTAATATCTACCAATGGATGTTAATAGCCCAACAAAAGTTGCGTGTTTTTACCTAACTTATTTTATCCATAATCATTCAAGCCTATTAAAATACCTATGCTATTTGTTTTTGTTTAAAAAATGACTTGCTAAATTGCTCGTAAAACATCCTTCCTTAGATACTTTTCTTTACTATACCATGTGCTACTTTTCTTCATTTCGCTATTTTTGATATCCCCTTGCCAATAAACAACCTGGCTCTTTAATGAAAAAAGCACTTTCCTTATTCCAGGAGAGTACTTAACTGCTTAATAAAACTATATTAGATCTTTTTTAAAAGAAGTTATGGATAGGCGTTCTGTTATACTTATTTCCTCTGTTTTTGAAAATCCATTTTTCAAATAGAAAGTCACTGCTGGTGTATTCTTGGATCCAGTGGATACTATTATTGTTTCCAATCCTTCATTGTCGTTTTCAATAAAATCCAATAATATCTTGGCAATTCCTTTTTTGAAATGTTTAGGATGTACCATTAACCGATGTATATCGATTATACCATTCTCTACTTTTATAGAAATGACGCCGCATAATTCTTCTTTTACGTAATAACCAAAAAATGTCTCACCACATTGTTGTAACGTGTAAACTGTATCTTTCAATGGCGGTATATCATAAAAGTCTATTATTTCCGCTTCCACTTTATATGAAGGTATTTGAATGTTTAAAACTTCTTCAGCAAGTTTAAGATTAGTTATATCGATTTTTTTAATCAAATTTATCCCCCTTTAACTTTTTCTACTTTAATTCTAATAGCACCGGAGTTTAAGTAAAAGTCTTTTGAACCATCTAGAAATGGTCGATTGAAAAGAAATAGCACATTGGCTACTTCATAATCTGACTCAAAATATTTCTTACTCTATAAATTGTCGCACTAGATAATAGATAATCTCACACGCTTCCCAATTGCACGCATACTATCCCCTTCTAACAATCTATGAAGGACTCCAACCTCTCTATTCCCTTCTCAATAATTTTCAATCCACTGAAGTAAATACTCTTTCGTTACTTTAAATTGCCCTTGTTTGTGACAACGCTGTGGCTTTTTTAATGTATAAATAACCTTAATTTGAACAAATTATTATTGAGTGTATCGCACGCACTTATTAGGTTGTGGCGTTGGTTGACCGTCACGACCTCCCTTCTTTACATAAAAGTTTCTAGGGATAAGTAAACCTCTTCTGAACAAACTAATTTGAGGAGGTGAAAATATGTCAAAAAATCGAAACAAGAACCAAACTATTGACCAAATTAGACAAAAAATCCAGCAAGCTGAAGCTAACAAAAATCAAGCTTCTGGTCGTTTTTTTAATCAAAATTTTATGAATACAACGAACAACGTAGAATTCGGAACTGAGACTGATGCAAAACAAGTACGACAACAAGTCCAAAATGCGGAAGCAGACTACATCCAAGGAGCTTCTGGCCCTAAAGCAAATTATGGATTTGGAAATAACTTAAATTAATTGTTTATCCGGCAGATTTTCCCTGTCGGTTTTTGATTTAATTTCCCCAATTTTTGTGGACTATTCAATAGTCACCTCTGCTCTTGAATTATCCGAATACATTTACGAACAAATAACGCAGTTACTTGGCTATCGTCATGCCATATAACCTTACTAAGACCGTCTTTCCCCCTTTAATGACTACTTCTTTTTCCATTATTCCGGGTATACCTATGAGAAAAGGTGCTGTTTACCTACATGTCTATAATCAAAATCCATATTGTCTGATTTTAACTCGAAATTTTCAATATATTGTAAGGGCGAAGTTTAGATTTAAAAGTGAAACAAACATCACTATACGTATCATAAATTGTAATTATATGGTTCCTCAAGCTTCCTTTAGGCACATCTCAAGGAAAGTCTATTTATATGTTACAGCCATTCAGAACAAGTGGAACGAACAGTCCTTCTTTAAAATAATTTCTCACAGTGTCTAGTACTGTTTTCTATAAAAAAAAGCGACAAACACTGACTTAGCAGTATTTGTCGCTGTTTTAAGTGTTACCAAGCTTACATTTGGGACCATTTATTTCATTGAGTCTGAATAGGTATGCATCTGATTTTTGATTGTTATTTTTTATTTATAAACCTTCATAATGAAAAAATAACTAAAACATCAGAGATATTCTAAAATAAAGAAAACCTGTTCTTAAAGGATAGGTTAATGCAAGTTCTTTTTAAAGTTCTAATAGCTCTTGTTTCCTTATAGAATCGAAATCTTGAAAAGGTATAGGAATCGTTTGTCTAGCGAAAAAGCTTCCCATTTCATACATTGTTTCAGATTTAGCTCCATCTTATGGAGTTCTTTCCCCACCGGCATCATTGTTAAATCCAAATGTTCCCCGGCTCCTTGTCCACACTTAAATATGACTTACTAAAAAAATCATTCTTCAAAAAAATCTGTTGAAAAAAATGGTTCTATTCCAACTTCTCTAAATAAAAATTTTATTGGATGTCCACCATGAGCCAAATTGCTGTTAGGAATTAAAATCTTCTCCCGAAGTTTTTTAAAAATATCTGAATTGATTTCAGGAAACCATTCTTCATAGCTTAAACCTTTATCTTTTTCAATTAAGATTAAATATACTACAATATATTCATACATATAAGGAAAGTCTTTTTCAATATGTTGATAACAATCTAATAGCGAAGATAAATAAGACTCTAAATTGTAAAAATCAGTATCTATTCCATCATCATATTTTAAACGCTCTTTCTGTGGTTTAAAAGCAAAAGACGATTTACTATACCAGTTACCTAACATAGATGTAAAAAGTAATATCGCATATTTATCATTAATTAGGAGGTTTCCAATGAATACTTTTGTTTTTGGAGCTCTTGCATTAGCGGCAGCTGCGTTTGCTTTTGCTGCATCAGCTGATGCTAGGATTAAAAATTTAGAAAAACGTATAGAAGAGCTTGAAAATAACAAGTAATTTCTTTAATACATAATAGATTTATAGAGCGAGTTTTTGTCGCTCTATTTTCGTTTAATTCTCATATTGTTCATTAGTTTACTGGAGGATATGAGGACATTACAGAGTATCAGATAGAATATTTTTACATATAACCCCATATATGTTACCCTTGAATAAGTTCTATTATTTCAAAAGAATATACATAAAAAGGAGACATACTCGTGTCAAAAATTCCGATTTCATTAAAATTGATGATTGGTATTGGTATCATTATTATGCTTACTTCACTGTACTTTTTACAGGACCATCCGTATTATCAATGGATAAGATGGACAGGTAACATTTTATTTATCGCAGGAATTGTATTAATTCCATTTGCTAAAGAACCCAATAAAAGTAATGTTAAAACTAGATAAATTTATAAACAGGCTGGCTATGTGCAGTCTGTTTTATCTTTGCATAATATTCCCTCCTTCCTTACTGAACAATATCTTTCAATTACTCACCTAGCCCACCTACGCTAATCTGCTCAAGCTCTTTCTCAATGCCTTAGTTCTCTATAATCCTTGCATCCTTTGCATTTGAAAAATAATGTGGTTCTGCTGATTGATTAGCCTAATAATAAGATACCTTATCTCAATATCAGAAACTATGCCCCTGTCGTTAATACAATCACCGCATAAAAAATTATATGCTTAAAATCCAACATCATATTCAAATTTAGGTTGCCACTTAGCTCTACTTAGAGACTTCGCAAAACCATATATAGTATTTAAAAAGTTTGCTCTTTGCTGCGGGTTTTTCCCTGTTCGCATTATTATCGTTTCTTTTAGCGGATGATTACTTTCGATAAGATACTCATTACGCTTGTACAATCGTTGTAAAAGTTGGTCTTCAGGTAGTCTAGCAAACTTCCCATTAGCTTCGCCTCTATTGCAATCCTGACAGCTTAGAACTAGATTCCATACACCATTTAGATCTAAATCATGGGTACTGTTGAACTGTGTTGAGAGTGGCACGAAATGGTCTATGTCACAAGTATTCAATTGGTTACTTTCAATTGAAATCGGTCTATAGCAATAGAAGCATTTTCCCTTTTGATACCCGTTTAACGGCTTTCTAGCAGAAGTTAGATTGATTCTTTCATGAGACAACATGAACTGCTGTGGTGTCATAGGCTTTATAAAGAAAAACTGCTCAAGGTCTGTATCAAACTGAACTTCTAGTTTTGGATTTCGTTCAGTCCATGCGTTTTCAACTAAATTCCATCTACCTTCAATTTCACTGAATATATTTTCTTTTTGGGAGCTTTCATTCAACAAATAGATGCTATCGGTCAACGTAATTCCTAAAGTCTTTCCTTGGATGGACTTCTCATAAAATCTTTTATCAAGCTCACCATTAGGAATATTATGAAAGGCATCTATTACATTGTTAAACCCTACTTTTTCAGTAACTTCAAGTAACTGTTCCCACGTAATTTGGTTTTGATAAAACAAATCCAAAGCACTAATAAACTTAGATGACTGACTTGTTATTTGTCTTTTCCCATTTCTAATATGCTCTAACATATACTTTGCAAATATAGGGGATAATTCTTCTAAGCTCACAAAACTTTTGTTACTCTCGCCTAATTCAAGTAATGTTTTAGCGAAAGCAAATTTATAAGTTGCAACATTCCTACCAAACAAGTAAATCGAGCGAAAATTCGATTCTAAGGTATTATCATTTTCTAAGTAATTATTCATCTAAACACTCCATTGAAGATAGGTTACTTATCCTCTACATCAATTAAATAAATTGCCTTTTCAAATCCACCACGTTTGGCTTTCTTCTGCGCACGAATCGCTTCTAGTTCTTCATAACTTACACCTAAAGCATTTATAGCTGTATGTACTAGCTCTAAAATATCTGCTAATTCTTCAACACTCTCCTGAACGTTTGCTGCCCCATGAAACTCTTTGGCTTCTTCAATCATTTTTGCTTTTACTTCTATTAGAAGCTCCTGCGGTTCTAAAACTCTTGCATTATACTTTAATCCATCTGATTCAATAATCTCTAAAATCTTATCTCTTACCAACTTATTGTAAATAGGCATTGTCATTCTCCTTTATTGTGGAATATTTACTTACTCTCATTCTACTATATTACAAATTAATTCGTAGCTCTTTTCAAAAGCTACCACTAAAAAAGAACTTACTTGAACCTCTCAGTAAGTACCTAACCTTTTTTATCAATAAATGCTTTGGTCAAAACTACTGATTTCATCGTATATCAATTGGTTATCAAATGAAATCGTTTCGTAAGGAACTACATTCCCGTGTGATCTTACCCTAAAGAAACTATAGGGTATGTGCTTCCACGATGCAAAATATTATTATTTATCAGCTTTATCTCAACTAGGGAGTATTACATACTATACGAACTTGGTTGGAAGATCTACTATGTATATACTTTATTGTTTTGAAAAAACACAGGACTCTCTTCCTTTTCCTCTACTTCACCTATTGTATACCATATTTCCCCAAACCATTTACTATCAATTGATGACCATTTTAGGATTAACAGTCCCTTCTTCTCTCTCAACTTTATCCTAAATCAAACAAAACTCTAGTAATAAAATCTAACATGCTGATTAGTTCATCTATTGTTACTGTTTAATTATAAATTCATTGTCAGCAAACTTATAATTAATTAGTTCTATTAATCTAGTTATCTCTTTATCTGTTACTTATTTATAGTCCATCTCAATTTTAGAAATCATTAAATCTAACTCTTTTTGCTCAGTCATAACAGCACCCCTTTAATGTACAATTTTTATATAATCATACATTTGATATCATAAAAAAACGATATAAATTAAATTTATATCGTTCATAAGTAAAAGAATGATTGTACAATTTTAGAACAAAAAGGGAGCCTTTATAGCTCTCAATTCCAAAATTACGATCATAATTTATCATCTATATCAGATGTATCAACATCATCTCCAAACCAATCTTTTAATTTATCTTTTGCTTGATTTTTTATATCTTCATCAATGTACATAGCCACTTGAATCAATGCTGCCATAACAAGAGTTAAATCATCTACATAACCTACTCCTAAAGCAACATCTGGAATTAAATCTATTGGTAGTATAAAGTATCCTAATGCCCCCGCTATTGTAGCTTTTACTTTCAAAGGTACTTCGGGTTTCTGCAATGTAAAATAAAGAATTAGAACTGCATATATAACTGAGGAGCCAGCTCTCTTAGAGAACTTTCGAATTTTTTCCCATAACTTTTCATCTGAATAGTACTTTCCATGTTTTCCGATATCTTCCACTTCTATATTTTCTGCTTCTACCTTTAATTCTTCTACTTGTTCATCTTCAAAATTTACATAATCTACTTCCTCAAAATTCCCCCCTTTTATTACCTCCCCCTGTTTAACATCCAATTCATCGTTTTGCTTCTTTTTTCTAAACATCTCAAACAATGTATATCTCTCCTCCATCAATATTCTATATTCAAATACTAATGTATTTTTTTCTTCTCAATGAATATACCATATTAAACGAATGAAAATTCTTACTTTTCATACAATTGCGCAAAAAAAGATATAAACATATAGTTTATATAGCTTCTTTTAAAGAATTCGCTTAGGTATGCTTCAACTTAAGAGAAAATTCTTTGATTAATTTGCTGTTTTTCTAATTATTGATTCCGATATCAATCATCATCAAAATATAGGGAAAGCCAATACCGAACCTTCCCTTGTAGCGATTGATAGCTCTTTGACAAGCTTCTGACCTCTACTGACCAAAATGTACCGACTCGACCTCTAGAAGTGAGCCACTAAGCCCAAGAGCAATTAGGACATGCTATACATGAAACACTTAATACGTACTCTCTGTTGGTCAAGACCAAATGAAAGGAGCTACGGTGCTTTTTAACGCTTTAAAAATAAAAAACCCAGCAGGCTCTCATTTATCGAGTCACCCATTGAGGATTAAAAATCTAATTAATTTTTAGTGTAGTCCATTTGACATTTATTCCAAACTTTAAATTCCTGTTATGACTATTCTTGAATAGCGGCCTCTAACGCAACAACGATCATGTCATTGAATGACCTGAACTTTCTTAGAAAATCACTAATACTCAAAAGACCTCTATATCAGTATCTTGCTGTTTATGAACTGTATTTAGAAATCAATTATAGTAATAGAAAATCTTTAATTATCTTATTTTGGTCGGTTTTTAGTCGGTTCAGTCGAGCATTTTTATAGTAATATGACCACCCATTTCGGAGTGGTCTTTTAATAGTTTTTTAGCTAAACCCAAGACATCGATAGACATCCTATCCGCATGTCAATCAACCATAAAAAATAGCCCCCTTATCAAATAAATAAGAGGGCTTTATATAATTCTTAATCTATTACTTATCTCCAACTGGCTTTAATAAATTCACTGGAAGCCAAAAATATTGTTCGCCATTTCCTCCTAAGCCATTATCCACATATAGATAACCATTAACTTCAACACCTAGCGATGTAAAAATGCTTCCTTTTGCATGCATTGTTAAAGGTTTAGCTTCATTTAGTGGCGTGTTTTTCCCACCAGCATCTTTTGTTAACTCAAAACGTACATTGCTTGCTCTCGATATTTCCTCAGCGATTTTAAGATCTGTACCAGGATATTTATCATACCATAATCCTTCACCGCCATAGCTCTCGGAAAACTTCAGCAGTTGTCCACTATCTGTATCCAAGAAAGAAATACTACCAATACCACCATCTTTGAAGAATTTCCCATAATACCCCATATTATAAACACCATCACGATTGATAACAATATACACTGGATTACTATAGAAAGATGAACGAATTTTTATTGGTACTTCTTTGAAAACTACCAAATCCGTTGCTTGTACGCGGTATTGCCCCATTTGATAGAATATTTTTTTATCATACTTTTCAATATCATACGTTCTAAAGAAGTTATTTCGCTTAACCACTAAAGAATCAAACGTACCATCTGGATTTTTCTTGTACACCTTGATGTCTTTTTTAAAGGTCATTTTTCCTGTTTGCCCTTTGACAACTTCTGCTCCATCATACATCACTTTCGCTTCTGATTTTGTTGGATTTACTACTGCAAATACGAATGCTGCTAGTAACACAGTAAATATTTTTTTCATTATTCTCCCCCTACACTGTTTCATTTTAAAGACATAATATCTTAGTATTATATACTAGTAATCTTATACTCTACCAACAGATGTTAAAAACCCAACAAAAGTAGAGTGTCTTCCCACATCATTATCTCATTCATCTACCATTCTACCCAATTCTCTAAATACATGGACTATTACTAATAGATTGTGGAAGGCTATCACGTTCTTTTAACCAGTTATAGAAAGGTACAGGACGTTCTTTATATGGAGTTTCTTCTATAGAAGATGATTTTATATAGCTTATTTTTTGAACGCTCCACAGCCTTGCTATACGCCCCTACAAATACAGCTCTTAATGTACTTGCTACAGTTAACGTACCTTCTTTAATATCCATAGCAATTTTGAATAGTACGTTTTTAGCTTTAATAAAGTCCTCCACAGAACTTATTTGTGCTGCCAATACAACCTTGTGCATTTCATCTTTCAAGTTATCTGCTAATGGCAAGCTATTCATGAAGTCGAACAGCATAACTTGATACTCGTTCATATACTCTTTTTTCTTTTCAGCTTGCAAAGCCAATTCATTACCAAGACTCATAATATTATTTGCTTGTTTAGAACTTAAAAGATTAAAAGAATTAGATGGTTGGTTTTCAGATTGCGGACGACAAACCGCGTCATTACTAGCTTCATCGGCTTTCATTCGTTGGGACATGCTCGATGGGACATAAGGTAAAATGCGATAAATACTAGCCCCTTCAAAGTCCATCAACAATTGATTATGTATTATTAGCACTTTATGGAACAACTGTTTTAATTCACTTCATAAGGCTAATAATATTTATGTTACCAAAGGAAAGGTGATTGCATGAAATATGAATTTTCCACAACTGAAGAACTACTTGAATTTTTAAATACTGAATTACTATCCGCAGCCGAAGCAGCAGAGGTATTGGAAATATCGAAAGTTCGTCTAGGGCAATTAATGAAAGACGGAAAGTTAAAAGCAGCTAAAGACCAGCCTAAAATGTTTTTAAAAAGTGTACTGCTTGAGAAAAAAGATGAGCTTGAATCGCTTCGAAAAAAATATAGACCTTATGATGAATAAACAAAAAAGCCCAGGCTCAAAATTAATTGAGTACCTGGGCTTCGTCATTGATATATGCGTGTTCTTTTGTTTGTTTACAATGACATTAAAAGATTACTACAATGTTCTGAACAAACACTGAACAATACTACTTGTTTCGTCGTTGTTGAATTGTAATGTATAAACCAATCAAACGATCCGTTATCATCGCACCACTTTGTAAATCCTTCAAGTGTGATGCTTAAATAATACATTCTTCGAAGTTACAACCCAAACTAGTGATTAATAACTCCGCAGCTCGATATACAATATTCATATTCGTTCCTCCTACACTCCGATATTTTTCATTGCTATTAAAACTTCTGTATTTAGTAACGTCTTTGCCTGCATTTCTTCAACTGTTGGTGTAGGTTTAATTGGTATTGGATTGGATATAACTGGCGATGTAAATTCGCCTGTTTGTCTATTATAAGAATTATACAAGCTCATAACTTACATATAACAAACCACTTTGAACTAGCTGACTACCTTGATGTTACCGGGGATTTTTTAGAAGCTGCTCTTGATTGGTATAAAAGTAAATACGGTTTATATGTATTAATAGACAACTTTACAATTTGCTTTGAACCTTTAGGTGTAATAGAAATGTTTGATTGGATTGAAATGCCTAAAAAATTTTACCCTTAAACAGAACAAACATTCTCACTAAAGGAGGTGATGATGAAGTTTTGGTTCGAAGTATTAAAAGAAAGGAGAATAATTATGGCAAGTTATAGAGAATTAAAACCTAATAAAAATGGAAAGCCACGTATAGAAATTACGGTTGAACTAGGTTATGACGACAAAGGAAAGCGTATTAGAAAATACAAAACTGTTACTTTAAATAACCTAACTGAACGAGCAATAAAAAAAGCAATAACAGAAATGGAAATCCAAGTAGCTAATGAATCAACAATTAGTTTAGAAAAAATCACATTTGCACAATTTACAGAACGTTGGATGAACATGTATGTAAAAGTAGATCTTACAGTAAAAAGCAGAAATTCGTATGAATCTTTTTAAAAAATGGGATATTAGAAAGTCTTGGTTCATTACAGATGGATAAAATTAAAACATTTCATATCGTGCAATTTTTCACAAAACAAAAGAAAGAGAATAAAAAATCACTTCCAGGTAAATACATGGTGTTAAAGAGTATTTTTAGCACAGCTGTAAAGTGGCAAGTAATCGAAACTAATCCAATGAATGGTGTTGAAAGACCTTCTCGCTCTAAAAGGTATAAGGAAATTGAATTTTACGACGAGGAACAATTGAAATTACTCTTAAAAAAGACAAAAGAAATGTATCCAAAGCATGCATTGCAAATAAAATTAGCTGCATTAGCAGGCTTACGAATGTCTGAAATCGCAGGAATTAGACACGAATGCTTAAATTTCGTTAACAATACTATACTCATTGATTCGACTCTTCAATATGACAAAGAAGATAAAAACTTTTTCTTAGGTCCTACAAAAACCAAAAGACCACGAACTGTCAATGTACCAGCAGAGTTAATGAGAGAAATAAAACAATATGTAAAAGATCATAAGAAGTTACAGTTAGCATCAGGTGAAGCTTGGAAACCTATGAAGGATGATAAAGGCACACCAATAAATTTACTATTTACAAAAACAAACGGATTCCCTTCACATCCTGACAGTATGTCTGGAAGATGGCGCGAAATAGTAGAAAGACACAATCTACCTAAACTCACTTTCCATGGTTTAAGACATACCTATGCATCATTTATGGTTAGTAAAAATGTTAATTTTAAAATTATCCAAGAACAACTTGGACATGTTAATATTCAAGAGACTGTTAATACCTATAGCCACCTAACCATGAAAGATAAAGAAAAAGCAACCGACTTCTTCGATTCCATTTTATAAAATGGTCGGTTTTAGGTCGGTTGCTCTTATTCTTATAACTTTAAACTTGTTATAAACCTTGCTATATCAACTACTCTTGAATAGCAGCCTCTAACGCAACAACGATCATGTCGTTGAATGTAGTTTGGCGCTCTTCTGATGTTGTGACTTCACCAGTAATAATGTGGTCACTTACTGTTAAAATAGAAAGTGCTTGGCGGCCAAATTTCGCTGCTAATGTGTAAAGTGCTGCTGATTCCATTTCTACAGCTAGTACACCGTATTTAGCTAGCTTTTCATTTTGGTGCTCGTCTGAGTAAAATAGATCTGCTGTGAAAATATTACCTACTTGCAGACTTAAGCCTGCATCTTTACCTGCATTGTAAGCTTTTAATAATAAGTCAAAATTAGCGATTGGTGCAAAGTCAATGTTGTTGCCCCAAATAATTTGATTCATACGTGAATCCGTTGTTGCTCCTTGTGCTAAAATAACATCACGAACTTTAACATCTTTTTGAATTGCACCACAAGTACCTACACGAATTAACTTTTGTACATCATATTCTTGCATTAATTCTGTTACATAAATGGAAATGGAAGGCACGCCCATACCAGTACCTTGTACAGAAATACGTTTACCTTTATACGTACCAGTATAACCAAACATATTGCGGACTTCGTTATAGCATGTAACATCTTCTAAAAACGTTTCAGCAATGTATTTAGCACGTAGTGGGTCTCCCGGAAGTAAAATAGTGTCAGCGATTTCGCCTTTTTTTGCATTAATATGAATACTCATACTGCAATCCCTCTTTTCTGTCAGTTATCACTATAAATAATACTTTGTTTCACGTATTTACGCAATGCTAGACGTCTAGCAACTATAAAAGTACAAATAATGAAAGTATTGCGAATCATTATCGTCCTTGTTCACTGTATAAATCCCATAACTCATCAAACACTTCAGTTGTTAAATTTTCTGTTGCAAACGTTTCGATATATGTAGATAACTCATCAAAATCCATGCTTTGTTTAGGAAAGTTATGTTCATGAAAAACTTCTTCAGCAAATCGAACTTTTGCATCTGACCACTCTCCCCCTCTGAATGTTAATACATATAAATAAAAGCTCTTTTTCATTATTGAAAAATGCCTCCCCTTTTCATTTTTACTTTCCGCTAGTTTATCAAAAAAAATACATTTCGTCATAAAATGTATCATTTTTTTCTTTAAGTATTTTTTACTAGTAAAGAAAAATCGAATAGCCTTTTCACCTTATAGACTTTTGTCATGCAAAAATATTACGCCTTTTTATCTGAAAAATGAAAATTTTGTGAAATTAGGATAGAATTTTTTAGTATAATACGATAGAATTGAAGTCAATCAATGCAAAAATTAGGAAGGTGATGGCGATGAAAAACAAGAGTCAGGCTAGTAAACCTATGAGAAACCGCCCGTCTCTCTTAGATTCTAACTTTTTTAGAAAAAAGAAAGTTATAGATTCTAAAGCTAGTAGGCACAATCTCCCTCCTACTACAGAAAAACGACAACGTTTTTATCATTTAATTCGAGGAAAAGTACTTATCATTTTTACTTTGCTTATTTTCATTAATGCAACAATGGGTATATTGTCTTATATCAATATTACAAATCTTCAACAACAAATGGAGGATTTCACTGAGAAGAATGTACAAGAACAGCTTACAGTAAATCAGCTTGCCTATGAAATTGCTAGATTAACCAACCTCGAACAAGCTTACCTAATTACCGGTAATGGTAGTTATTCCACTTCTTACAAAATGAAAATTGATTCTATTAATAAAAAAATAGCTGCCTTACAAGAAAAATTTGCAGACCGCGAAGTGGAACTTGGTCATATACAAGCAATTAGCCAGTATTATAAAAACTACCTTGAATACTCAAAAAAGGTCATGACAATGCGAGATGATCTTGGTCTTGAACAAGCAAGGAAGCTTATGATTGAAGGCACTGGCGAAACAATGAAATTACATATTGATAATAATATTGACGCCATCAATATAGTAATGGATGAATCGAACAAAACAAAACTTAATAAATTGAACAAACAGGTAACTGTATCCAATACTTATTTCTTTATTTTTTCGATTATCAGTCTTATTGCCATTATCATTTTTGGTTATATGTTATTTAATTCATTAAAAAATAATACGCGTGCGATTAACCATTCCATTTTAGATATTGCTCAAGCGGGTGGTGATTTAACAAGGCGTGTCCGTGTACGTAACCATGATGAATTTTCTACAATTGCTAACTCGACGAATACACTTATTTTGTCTATTTCAAACCTTATTAAACGCGTCAGTGAACTTGCAGATCATGTATCAAATAGTAGCCGAGAGCTTATGACGCTAGCTGATGAAAATGCACGCACAATTCAAAATATTGCAGATGCAAGTGCAGATATCGCAAGTGATAGTGAGAATACAATCAATAGCATGAATAGTGCTCAACAAAAAATGAGTGATTTAGACCATTCTATGCATCAGTTGAATGAACAAGCCAATGCTGTACAACGAGCTTCAATCGCCATGCAACAAGCAGCAGATGAAGGAAGTCGTTCTGTCCTACAATCTACCTTAGTCATGCAGTCAATTGAAGAAACAATTGCTTCTACCTCTACAACTGTTGAGGCACTCGGCCGCAAATCTGCCGATATAACCTCTATAATCAGTACGATTACTGCAATCTCTGAGCAAACAAATTTACTTGCATTAAATGCGGCGATTGAAGCAGCCCGTGCTGGAGAGCATGGTCGTGGCTTTGCTGTTGTAGCAGATGAAGTACGCAAGCTTGCTGAGCAATCACAAACTGCGGCTAAAGAAGTCACAGTTATTGTAAATTCCATACAAGAGGAAGTGGCATCAATTATTACACAAAATCAAGAAGGTGTTACAACGGTTATTCGAGGCGTTGAGGTGACAAATGAAACTAACCAGTCATTGTCCAATATTTTAACGCAAACGCAAGAAACGACTGCGATTATTACCACAATGGTTGATAAAATAGCCCATACGCTTGATTATAGTAATGCTGTAGCAAGTGATTTTGTGCATATAAATGCTTATGCTGAACAAACAGCTTCCAATACGGTGATGTCTGCTGCTGCTGCTACCCAAGGTTCTGCGTCCATGCAAGAAATTAATGCAGCGGCAACTGAACTGGCGCATCAAGCAGATAGTTTACGTAGTGTTGTAGGTACGTTTAAAATTTAAGACAAGAGGAGCAGGCAAAGTGAAAAAGTGTTAGATTGATTGCAGTTCAATCTAACACTTTTTTGCTATATCGTTCTAGTTATACCCCACCCTCTTTTTGTTTTCCCCAAAAAAAACGCCTGCACGAGAAGCGTACTAGGCGTTTTGCTTATTACTTAAATAAGGCGCTATATTCAGCGTAGCCTTCTTGTTCTAAATCCGCTTTTGGAATAAAACGAAGTGATGCAGAATTGATACAATAACGCAAACCACCTAACTCTTGAGGACCGTCTGGGAAGACATGTCCTAGATGAGAATCAGCTTCCTTACTTCTTACCTCTACACGACGCATTCCATGAGAAGTATCAAAATGCTCCGTCACATGCTCTTGTGCAATTGGTTTTGCGAATGCTGGCCATCCACAACCAGAATTGAATTTATCATGGGAGCTAAAGAGTGGCTTTCCTGAAACAATATCTACATAAATTCCTTCTTCAAAATGTTGATCATATTCATTACGAAACGGTGGCTCAGTCCCATTTTCCTGCGTTACATAGTATTGCATATCTGTCAGTTCTTTTAAACGTTGCTCTTTATTCATTTTTTATGCCCCCAATGTTGTTCCTGAAATGCCTTGCGACCAGAACCTACTGCATAACGTTCGTAGTGCATTGGATTTTTTTTATAATAATATTGATGGTAGTCCTCCGCAGCATAAAATGTGCTTGCAGGCAAAATTTTTACAGCAATCGGCTTATCAAACTTACGAGAAGCTTCTAAATCTGCCTTTGAACGTTCAGCTAATTCACGCTGCTCTTCATCATGGTAAAAAATGGCCGTTGTATAGGATTGTCCACGATCAAAAAATTGCCCACCAGCATCCGTTGGGTCAATTAATGTCCAAAATGTAGCTAATAATTGCTCGTATGAATAGATGTCATCATCAAATGTAATTTGAACCGCTTCTACATGACCTGTTGTTTCCGAACAGACTTGTTCATAGCTTGGATTTTCAACATGTCCACCAGTGTAACCAGAAACGACAGCTTTAATGCCCGGTGTTTCATCGAATGGCTTGACCATACACCAAAAACAGCCGCCTGCAAATGTCGCATATTGTATTGCCATTTATTTTCACTCCTTATTTTCCTGGGACGATAATTTCCAATAAAATCTTATCGTTCGGTAAGTCTAATTCCTTCGCACGAACCCTCGAACCTGAAGCAATATTTACTCGCGATAAATCAATATAAATTTCAGCTTTATTTGGATTCACCGTAATCCATGAAGGGAAATCCACCGAATCTCGCATAATTTTCATGGTCGTCTCCGGCGGAATGTTTAAAAGCCCTACATTCATCCCTGTTTGCTTTAAAATAATATTGCCTTTTTCATCAACGATCGGGTCAAAATTCATTGAAATCGGAATTTCTGTATAAAAAACAGTTAATTTACTTCGTAATTCAATATCATCTCCAATGGTAAAATCCAATGGCAATGGTGAGCCTTTAGCTGTGTCCTTTAAATATTTTTTGGTAATTGACTCCAACTCTTTCGTAGTCGTTTGTACTACAAGAACATTACCTGTTACGTTTTCTTCACTGTCTGCACTCTTCGCTAATTCAAATCCTTCAACTGGCTTCGTTGCTAAATAAACGACGAGGAGAATTGAAAAAATAACCATACCTGCTAACGCAAAAAATGCGAATTTCCATTTATTCATTTTTTCACTCCCCGAAGCCTATTTCCTTATTAATTTTTTGTTCCATTTTACATTGCTCCATTGCTGCTAAAATTCGCTCCGTCATTTTATCATACCCCTTTGCATTGGGGTGAAAAAAATCCGTGTGATAGACCAGTTCTTCATTTGAATCAAACAAGTCTTCTACAGAGACATAACAAGCGTTTGAATCCTTACTTGCTATTTCTTTGATAACGCTATTCCATTCTGTAATAATCGTATCAAATTCATTGGCCTCATTGGTGACAATTGAAAAGGGATTATAAAACCCGATAAGTAATAACGGTACAGTTGGATTTTTTGCACGTATATTGTCAATTATTTTACTGTAACGATTCTCATAGGTTAATAATTCCTTATCAAAGGCATCTCTTTTTAAGTTAAACAAGTCCTTTTTGACGACTTTCATTACATCATTGCCACCCATTGTTAATGAAATAAGCTGTGCTTGTTGTAACTCTTCATCATAATGCCCTTTTTTTAATAATTTTAATAGCTGATCGCTACGTCTTCCTCTTTTTCCCCGATTCTCAACCTTAACTTCTGATATCGAAGTCCAAGCTAACATTGAATCTGCTAATCTTCCAACATAACCGTCTTGACTATACTCATCCCCGACACCGTCTGTTAATGAATCTCCAAGTGCCAAGTAATGTAGTTGTTTTGCGTTGTCATCATCAATTTGCCGTAAATCCTCTGGTGTAGGCTCAAAAAAATGTTCAAAAATTTGCGTCAATACATTACTAGAGTGCTTTGTCTCTTCCTCTGCTTGTTGCTCATCCTGTCTCATATCTTGCTCCGTCCCTGACTGTTCATGTTCATCGTCAGCCTGCGGACTCGGTTCATCTATTGATATTGCACAACCACTTAGTATTAAGACGGTCAAACATGACAAAATAATTCGCCAGATGCCCATTTGACCACCTTCCATCATTTGCTGTTAGTTCTATTATAGATAGTTGTCACGACAAAGAAAAGTGACGATGCTCCAATTTATCAAGAAAAATCTAAGCATATTCATCTCAATACTTGTTAACCATCTTCCAAGCTGACTAAGAACAGTAAAAAGCTACTACAATTACTTATGTAGCAGCTCTTATCAATTATTCGGCAAAATAAATAAAACCAATTGCACCTGGACCGGTATGTGTAGAAATAATGGGAGAGGTAAAGGCAATTTCTACCTCATCAAAGCCTGTTCCTTCTACTAATTCTTTTAAGGGACCACCCATTGTTGTTAAACCGTCAGCATGTGAAATTCCCACAGCTTTTACTGATTTACCAGCAGTATCAGCTTGGAATTGCTTAAATAAGTAATTGACAACCTGTTTGTGACTACGAACTTTTGACACAGGATTATATGCGCCACCTTCTAAGTTCGCAATTACTTTTATGTTGAGCAAAGAACCGATAAAGCCTGTTCCTTTACCAATTCGACCGCCCTTAATTAAATTTTCAAGTGTATCAACAATCACATATAAATGTGTATTTTCACGTACTTTGTCTAAACGTGCGACGATTTCTTGCACAGTCGCTCCTGCATCGCGCATTTTAATGGCCTCTCGTAATTGTATCGCAAGCCCAATTGCAATAAAGCGAGAATCAATGACAGTTACATTTGCATCTGTCATTTGTGCCGCCTGTCGAGCTGATTCGACTGTTCCACTCATGCCACCTGTCATATGAATGGAAAGTATTTGATCTCCATCTTTTCCAAGCTCGTCGTACAATTCTTTAAATTTCCCTGGTGCAGGTTGAGAACTTTTCGGCAAATCTTTCGCATTTTTCATTAAACCTAAAAAAGTTTGTGGCTCTAAATCCACTCCATCTATATACGTTTTCCCATCAATTTGAATGGTTAACGGCACAATATGTATACCGTGTTGCATTACTTCTTCTTTTGTTAAATCACAAGTTGAGTCCGTTACAATATGAATTCGTCCCACTTCGACACATCCTTTTACTTCATTGAAATTATTATATAGACTAATGTTTCCATATGTAAACATGACATTTGTCATCTGACTTGTCTATTTCAAGTCTTTTCATTTACGCTACCTTGGATACTATAGCCTTTTTTCATTAAATTTGTCTAACATTTTCCTCTATAAATCGACATGACATTTTAGATAAGTAAATATATGACAAACATACATAGGAATAGTCCACTGAATAGGCTATTGTAAATATAGAACGAAGGAAGGGTGTACAATGATGAATTCATTTGACTATAAAACACGGAAGGAAGAATTGTGGAATGCCATTACTCACGGGGTAGGGTTGCTCGCAAGTATTCCAGCACTTGTAATGTTACTATTAACGGCCGTTCACAACGGGCGAGCACTGTATATTACAACTTTTAGTATTTTCGGTGCGTCTGTCATTATCTTGTTTATGATGTCAACCTTACTCCATAGTCTGCCTGAAAAATATAAATATTTTTTTGCTATCCTCGACCATTCCGCTATTTATATTTTAATTGCTGGGACCTACACACCATTTTTATTAATCGCACTTGGAGATACATTGGGCATAACACTATTATGTATCATATGGTCGCTAGCCTTACTTGGGGTGTTATTTAAATGCTTTTTTATTCATCGTTTTAATATCCTATCTCTTGTTTTCTACATTGTTATGGGTTGGCTAATTATTTTTGCCATAAAGCCAATCTATCTGTTCTTAGGGAGTGATGGCTTTGCTTATTTATTAGCTGGTGGTTTGTTCTATACAATTGGTGCTATCTTTTACGCGTGGCGCTCACTTCCTTATAATCATACAATTTGGCATCTGTTTGTGTTAGCAGGGTGTGGTTCAATGTATGCTTGTGTGTATCTGTATTTATAAATTTATGCATCCACATCGAATATAAAAGACAACGCACGGTGTTACTCGATAAAATTTAAACAGTAATATCAAGAGGTTGTCTTTAATGTCACACATTATATTAAATAATTAGTACATCACTCATAATCTAGTGGTGTACTTTTTTGTTTGCTAGACCTCTAAAGACCCCGTTTATCACCACCTCTACCCATTATAAGTAAATATTTATATTAATTAAATGTTGTGGTAAAACAGAACGAATATTAACGAAACATACATTCTGTTTGGAGGCAATAGCTTGAAAGAATATAAAGTAAAAGAAGTGGCTGACTTATTAGATAAGCACGAAGAAACTATTAAACGTTGGATACGGTCAGGCAATTCCCTAACGCATATAGAAATAGCGATAAAGAAGGTTGGAGAATTATTGAATCTGATTTATTGAAACTTAATTAATGATTCCAGTTAGTGAGTTTGAACAGAAAAGTACTATAAAACCTAAAGTCAACACGCTCGTACTGAACTGAAAGAAATTGTGTTGATTGAACAGTGACCCCACCATTCAATTCAAAAAATAAACGGCCTTGGCTAACCGAAAATCATAAAAGACTTAGTGACTGGGCGATACGAATAGGCAAAGAAACAATTGATTGGTTAATAAACAAGGGTATACCTGTCTCTTTTGCCAATGTTGCTCAATGGTCTAAAGAAGGCGATACCGAAGTTAAGGGATTCACGAAAATACAATACGGTCAAATGAAGAGTTGTATGAATATTACAAGCAACATAGTAAAACCTTTAAACAGAGAGAAAATAACAAAGGAATTAAAACAAACAACTTGAATCTGGACGTTAGTTTCCAAATGCTTAAACCCAATCGTAATCTTGACAATCTTCATAGGAAGTATATGAAACTATCAAAGCAAGAACTTGCACAAAGACTAATTCTTGCTGAACAGTATATTTCAGAAAACGAAAATAAATGGGTTAAAGCTCATTTTGAATCATTTAAGGAGTAAAAAGAGACAGCGATTGCTGTCTCTTCTTCAACTAAAGCACCCCGTTACACTAAGTGAAATGTTTCATAAATCTCTTTTTCCTAATTGCTCTTTAGCCTGCATCTGACTTTAGCTTACTAAAGTCCAAGTTTTTCAGTCGTTCTATTTCAATAAATATCATTAATTTATCGCCGTCATGCCAACACCACTCAAGACTCTCATCCGAATCAACGGTTAAAAGTGAGATCCATTCTGCTCCAGGCGTTGGATCATATGCTAGTGTAGAATGCGAAGGGTAGCCTAGAAGATAGTCCGAACTTTTATGTAGAGAATCCCGGATTTCGGTGTATATGTCGCTCTGTGCATCATCGAAAGGCCAGTCCTTCAACTGGTATTCGTCATAAGGAATATCAATAGTCGGGAGAAACTCAATCACTGTGGTCTTGCCAATATCTGAATGGGGTGGCATCATCGTCTCAAGATTCGTTGTTTCGGGAATATAGATACCATGAATATATCCGTCCTCAAACGCCTCTAGATAACTATCATCTTCATTATCATAATCATCTGCTACAAAGAGACCTAGGAGTCCTTTCGATGGCAGACCTCTTTCAGTTGAAGTGATTTCTGCGAAATTGATCTGGCCAAGGAAGCGATAAGGCTTTTTCTCATACGTTGGCCATTCGCTACCAATTGGTAAATCAGGTGCTCCTCCAAAACGACTACAGCCCAATTGTGGTTCGGCATCTGTATGCCTAAGTATATCAATTGCTGGCCTCAATACTTGAGATAAATACTCTTTATGATTTGCAATATTTGACTGTTCAATCATCTCTAGAAATTTATTCTTAATCATTATATCCTCCCTGCGTATGTTTTTCTTTAAATGCGGTTTGAATTTCCCACATATTAAATTGTACTTCATCGTATTTGCGAAACCAACAATAATACCAATAATGGAAAAATATAGACAAGTTGTTATGTGAGAGTTAACAACACTATTCAACTAACCTGCATCGTTAGTTGAATAGCAACAATCTTTTAGAAAACAACCTATATTATGACATAGAAGTTTAAGAATTAGGCTTTACTGTACAATTAATAATTGATATAAGCTCCTTTTAAATTACTGCAACATTAGATTGATTTAATGTTGTAGTAAATTGGGGCATCTGTGTTAAAAAAGAGGATAGATAGAGCCAATTTATGTAAGCTCTTCTATCCCTTTAATTTCTATATATAATGTGTGATATTAAATTAGAATTCACTATTAATAATAGTTTCAGCTTCTAACTTGACTTCTAATAAAAAAGCTCACACTGTGCGTTTTTTACAAGTAGGACAACTATTATTTGCTGCTAAATCCTATGTCATTGTCTGCGTTCAAAAATTTGATATTGAAATGTGTAACCTTCAGGTGCTGTTTCTGGTTCTTGTGACGCAACTAAAACAAACTCTTCTTCATATGCTGGAAAAAAAGTATCCCCTTTAAAAGAATGATTAATTTTTGTAATGTATATGCGATCCGTTAGCTCCATAGATAGTCTAAAAATTTGTTCACCGCCAATAATCATGATTTCCGGCACGTCCCCTGCTAACGCAAGAGCTTCCTCAATACTTGTCGCCGTTTCTATTCCATCCGCACGATAATTTGCATCACGTGTAACGACAATATTTCGTCGTCCTGGTAGCGGTCGTCCAATCGATTCAAATGTTTTACGTCCCATAATCATAGGCTTACCCATCGTTTTTACCTTAAAATATTGTAAATCTCCCGGTAAATGCCACGGCATACCGTTTTCATAGCCAATAACATGGTTATGATCATGTGCTACTATTAATGAAATCATGCTTACCCTCCAAGTTATATCCTTCATTCTATTATAAACATATTTTTACTTTACTATCGGAATATTTCTGCTCATTATTAAAATAATTTTCTTAATTGATACTAAAACCTAGTAAAATTATAAGAATAGTTTATAATAAGAATTAATACTTAAACGATTAAAGGATGATGATCATGACACGTTTAACAAAAGAGGCTATTCGCTATATTCAAGAAACAGCTAGAATACCCCATTATTATGAAATGACACCACAGGAAGCAAGAAACTCACGTACAGTTCCACCATGGCAATCTAGCCATTCACCACAACTTGCTTCTATAGAAAATAAAAAAATTAGCGTGCGTGATGGCCAAGAAATAAATATTCGTATTTACATTCCGGAACAGGCAGAAAAATTACCCGTAATTATTTATTATCACGGTGGTGGCTGGGTATTCGGCAATTTAGAATCCGCTGATGCAGGTTGTCGGCTACTTGCAGACAAAGCCCATGCCATTGTCGTATCTATCGATTATCGCTTAGCACCAGAATACCCATTCCCAATACCTTTACACGATGCCTATGATGGTTTACTGTGGGTTTTTGATAACATTGCAACTTTTGGTGGTGATAATAGCCAATTATCAGTAGCTGGTGATAGTGCAGGAGGAAACTTAGCAACTGTTGTTAGCTATTTAGCTGCTACATTTAATGGCCCTAAAATCACTGCGCAAGCATTGATTTACCCTGTTGTAAATCTTGATTTTACGACGGATTCTTATAATGCTTATGGCGAACACTTTGGTTTAGATAAACAAGGGATGCAATGGTTTGCAGGGCAATATACGGAGACAAACTACTTTACGAATCCACTTGTCTCCCCTTTGCACATTGAAAACTTGAGCGTTCTTCCCAAAACAATGATTATTGCGGCAGAAGCAGATGTACTCTACGATGAAGGACTTGCATATGCTCAAAAATTAGCTAGGGCGGGTGTTTATGTAGAACATATCCCTATGGCTGGTTTGATTCATAGTTACTTCAGTAAAATGGCGTTTTTTGAAGCAGCCACAATTGAAACAGTTGAAAAAATTGCGACATTCGTGAAATAAGTTTGTGTAATGCTACTAAACAATGCGATAATAGAGCAAAATGTTTTTTAAAGGATGACAACATGACACAAACTATTGCTTTACAAATTAACAATCAATTTGCAGGACCATTAAAAAAGGGTTATCCGCTTATTTTAAAAGATGCCGTTGATACACGTAAATTACCTTCTGAAGAAGGTGCCTTACTTCGTCTATTAGATATTCATAACCGGTTTATTGGGACTGGCTATTATGGTATCCAAAATAAAGGCATTGGCTGGCTGTTAACAACCGATGCCGATGAAGAAATTGACAAGACCTTTTTTGCAAAAAAAATTAAAAAAGCCGTTCAAAATCGTGAATTATTCTTTAACAATCCTAATACGACTGCTTTTCGTGTCTTTAATGGCGAAGGTGATGGCATCGGTGGTATAACAATTGACTTCTTCGATGGCTATTATATGGTGAGTTGGTATAGTGCCGGCATTTATTCATTTAAAGAGGTCATTTATGAGGCACTTTCAGAAACCGTAAACTATAAAGCGATATATGAGAAAAAGCGTTTTGATAGTAAAGGGCAATATATCGAACAAGACGATTTTGTAATGGGCACGCCTGGTGAGTTTCCACTAATCGTGAAGGAAAATGGCATGAATTACGCTGTCCATTTAAATGATGGTGCTATGACAGGCATTTTCCTCGACCAGCGTGAAGTACGACTTGCTATTCGTGAACGCTATTCAAAAGCTAAAACTGTGTTAAATACATTTTCGTATACAGGTGCGTTTTCTGTAGCAGCAGCTCTAGGTGGAGCTATAAAAACGACAAGTGTCGATGTAGCCAAACGTAGTTTAGCCAAAACAATTGAGCAATTTAGTGTCAATGATATTGACTATGAAGCACAGGATATTAAAGTAATGGATGTATTCCATTATTTCAAATATGCACAACGCCATCAGTTGAAATTTGACCTCGTTGTATTAGATCCTCCTAGCTTTGCTCGAACAAAACAAATTACGTTTTCAACTGCTAAAGACTATCCTAAGCTATTAAAGGATGCAATCGCAATAACTGAAAAAAATGGTATTATTGTGGCTTCTACGAATAATGCAAGCTTTGGTATGAAAAAATTTAAAGGATTTATCGAGCAAGCATTTAATGACACGCATACTCGTTATAAAATTGTGGAGGAATACGGTTTACCAAAGGATTTCCGTGTGCCACGTGAGCATCCTGAATTCAACTACTTAAAAGTTGTTTTTATTCAAAAGCTAAACTAAAAAGTGTGACTTAAGTAAAGTCACTCACAAAGCTAGTAGACAAAGTCGAGTTTTTCAACTTTGTCTACTAGTTTTTCTTAAATCAAGCTTCCATTAAGTTCTTTATCTGACATAGCAAAAGCTTTGACTCAACATCTAAAAGCGAGAGTGAAAGTAAAAGCTTTATTCCCTTTTTATGACTACCAATCCATAAAAAAACAAAAGTGTTAGACCACCTTCCTTCAGTCAACCTAACACTTTTTTTGAGCGTATTGACGCCAAATTTATAATCATTCCCCATTTCGTTATCAACAATTTTTACGCGAATGCGCTGAAAACATATTCAGTAAAAATGGTGCTAGACAGAATCAATTTGTCGATTTTCTAAACTATCGCTTTTTTGCATCGGTTCTACTATTCGCGGTCTTACTGCTTTGTACCATTGTAAGCAAAGCATGAAAATGATCATCGCATCAATTACATCTCCACCATAATACATAACCTTACTTCCGATTTCTGCTTGTGCTATTGGCACACCTTCAGGCGGATGCGCATAAATATATTTTGATAAAATTCCATGTCCGGCCAATGCTATAATTAAAACGATTGCTCTGTAAATAAAGGATTTTCTGTAAGGTACGGGGTCTACATAAAGAATAGAGATTGTAAATACATACCCCGCTAGAAATACATGTAAATGGACAACTACATGTAAGTAACTATTGTCATGCATAAGTGCATATAGGTTAGTCGTGTATAATAACCAAAGCCCTCCGATATTCAGTAAAGTCGCAACTATTGGATGTGTAAGTATACGAAGAGGCCAGCTTTTTAGTATTTTGGTAAGTGCACGTGCTAATGAAGTACTCAAAGTTCTTAGTAAAAGTGTCATAGGCGCTGCCATCACAATAAGCAATGGCGCTAACATGCCTAAAAGTAAATGACTCACCATATGTGCCGTAAAATCCATCGTTGCACGATTTGCTAAAGGCCCAGCAACCGCTATAACCGCTAATACTATCCCTAAAACAAAACATACAATGCGATAAAGGGGCCACGTTTTATAATGACGATTTGAAATAACAATAGCACTAATATACATGATTAATAAAATACTAAATAACAATAAAAAAAATAGTTGTGCATAATCGTGTAGAAAGCCGTCCTGATTCATCTGAGCAATATGATTACTATGTTTAGCGCTCATAAGATGTAGCCTCTTGTATGTGATAAGCGTTTTTAGTACGGATAGTAAGATAAATCCCTATAATGAGTAGTATTGCAGCAAGGATATTCCAAATTAAATCGTATGTTATTACATTTTCTACATACCTTATCTGATGTATCCGCATTAACTTATGTTGAATAATACCATCATATAATTGAAACCCTCCTGCTCCTAAAAATACACCACCTAGCCATCTTGCTAACCTTAGTCCATTTTTGCGACGTAAATCTGCAAATAAAAATAAACCTGCAATTGTCGCAAACCAACTAAATGCGTGGAAAAAACCATCCGATATTAAACCAATATCAGTTGTCGATTTATCGTAAAAATGATGCCAGCGTAATAGTTGATGAAAAAAGGTTTCATCTATAAATGCAACTAATCCTATACCAAAAAGAAACCCTGACCATACATTTTGCTTTGCATAAGGATGTCCATTTTTTAGCATTGAACGATTATTCTCTTCATGGGTTTTTATAATCATTCCTTCTTTCTCTAAGTTTGTGTTATTATTCCCTAATGTCACAGCGATTACACCTTCAATTAAATAGTACAAATGAAGTTAATAATTGGCACTAATAAAAGCCCCTAAAATCTTCAATCTTTAGGGACCTATCACTTCATTCTTATAATTTTTAGTGTGGGCAATGTGAACGAAATCATTCACAAAATTTTCGCAGTGCCGCACTCAATTCTTCACTAACCATTAGTACACCATGAGCAGTGATCATTACATGAGGCTTTAATGCTGCTAACTTTTGGCATGCCATCAAGCAATACAAATTCTTTCTTATGCGGATTCCCGTATAGCACTAGATTGACAAAACTGTATACATATATACCTTATCTAATACTTCTAGTAACAGTTACATTCAGTCAAAAATAGTTTGTCAAAATCTTTAATTATGTCTATGCATTATTTAAAGTATAGAATGACAATAAAAAGACAAAATATAAGTTCGTAGTGTTTCACTACTTATAGGGCTGCTGAGAGAAATCAAAGCAGCTTTTTGTTATTTTTCCCTATATTTTAAGTCATCAATTTTTCCATAATAGCCCAAACTTTATTGTACGATGAATGGGGTTGCTTTTTCTCATTTTGAATCCCGCGTCTTACTAAACGAAATCCTCTTGCTTCAA
This sequence comes from Lysinibacillus sp. C5.1, assembly GCF_016350185.1. NCBI lineage: Bacteria > Bacillati > Bacillota > Bacilli > Caryophanales > Bacillaceae > Lysinibacillus > Lysinibacillus sp. C5.1. The sequence goes on along the minus strand of NZ_CP066226.1, from coordinate 2,240,704 downwards.
GATCTGCAATAGCAACATCTAACTCTTTATTATTTTTGCGCTGTATTGGCGGTAATCGAAACACACCATTTTGTGCTGATAAACGATTAAACATTTCTACATCCCCTTAAAATGTAATCGACTTAGCGTGAGCACATGACATATGATTTATTCAACTAAACTGCCGGTATATATGTCCAATTTAAGAAAAAGAAAAAGTGTTAAATTGACATTAGTCAATCTAACACTTGAGTACAAGTTGCTTCCCGTTCTTCGCTCCATAGGGTCTATCTATCATTTTGGATAACGATACTGTCATCGTACATAAACAACGAAAAGGATAACTTTACTTTATTTTACATTATGCATTATTTGCCAATATTCAGCAGTATTCGTTCTGCGATAAAATTTATAGAACGGCTCATTTGGCCGTGCATGTTGTTGATATACCCCAATTATACGCTGTAAAAAGCTGGCTATTTCTTGCGCGGAAACGCCTTTAGCAAATAGTGTACCCGCCTGTGCTTTTGCCCCCATTGGAATAGCACCTAAATAAACATCGAAGCTATCTTTTTGATAGACAAGTCCAATATCATCATAGACGGCATTATAGCAAGCGGACGCACAGCCATTGACATTTAAACGCAGTCTGGAAGGCACCGTTTGTCCCTGCAACTCAATGTATAATTGTTCTGTTATCTCCGCCGCTTCCATCCTCTCTCCATCACAAAAATCACAAGCCTTGAACGCAACGATGGAGCCTGATGGTGTCATATATAAGCCCGCTTCTTGCAGTTCACTTATAACGTCTTGAACTGTTTGCGTAGGGATAGACAACAATAGATTATAGTATGCTGAATATTTAATGGCCCCACTGTCCCCTACGACTTCTGCAATTTTTTGAAATTGCGCGGGTGTATAATGTTTATTGATAATACCAGGACTTACTGCTAGACGAGTAAATTGACCATCTATATTTAATTTTTCAAATGTACATTCTGGTATATTTGAACGAAATGCATTCATTTTTTATTCTCCTTAAAAAAAGCTAGCATATAGCTAGCTCTCTGAAGTTATTAAAAATTTTCTGGATAGAATCCTTTAGCCAAAATGTTGATAGCCTCTGCCGCACGAACCCCTTCTGAAGCAGCTGAAAGTGGTAATATGACAAAACGCTCATTGTGCACAGCATCTGTTTCCTTTAATGCAGGATCATTTTTCAGGAAATGTATTTTGTCTTCAGCACTTTGAGAACCATAATCAATCACGACAATTACTTCCGGATTGCGTTCTACTGTTTCTTCTTTTGAGACAGTTGTCCATCCAGATTCAACTTCACCAAAAATGTTTTTACCACCAGCGACAGTGACAAGCTCATTCATAAAATTTTGAGCAGCAGTAAAGACTTCCTTATCTCCACTATCATAGACAAGCACACGTAGCTCCTTTTCCCCTTGCGGTAACTTTGCACGTACTGCATCAACTTCTTTTGTCATTTGATCGACTAATGCTTCTCCTCGATCTTCAACACGGAAAATTTTTGCGATATTGCGAATATCCCTAAAAATATCATCTAGCGTTGGTTTCGTTATACTTGAAGATTGATGTAAATATGTGTGGATACCAAGTGTCTCTAATTCTTCTGGTGTACCAACACCCTTTTCACTAAAGCCACTTTTCCATCCAGCGTATAAAAAATCGGCTTCACTATCTATCACTTGTTCTTTTGTTGGATACTGCTCTGCTATTACTGGTACTTTTTCGTAGGCAGCTTGTAAAGGTTCATAAATTTTATCATCCAAATAGGCTGTACCAACCATTGAATCTTCTAAGCCTAAAGCTAACATAATTTCCGTTACATGCTGATTTAAACTAATCGCCTTTTTAGGTGCTTCTGTATAAACTTGTGTAGTACCATTATTGTCAATGGTTACTTCTGTCGTCTCGCTTTGAGCAGGCTCGATATGCTCACTTTGTGCAGCACTTTGCGAATTGTCTTTCGCACTACAAGCGCCTAAAATGCTTATAATCGCAATGGCAACAACTAGCCACATGCCTTTCCATTTGTTCATGGTTCCATTTCTCCTTTAGTTATGTATTTGGATTTGTATAGGAAGAAATCAATGATTTCCTTGCTACTAGCACATAAAAAAAACCCCTTGTTTCCAAGAGGGTGTCATAGTGATAAATACATTGGGTATTTAAACAATCACTATCACCATCCTCGTGGTGTTAAGTAAAAAATACATATTGGCAGGTATCCTGGCTTAGGTTCATCGCTTATACGTCTTCCCATAGTTCAACTACAGTGACTATTGTATAAACTCCCCATTTACAGTTGCGGGACAGCATCGGAATTTCACCGATTTCCCTTTTAAGCAAATGACTAAAGCCATTTGCACCAATATATAGCAGTTTTTAGTTATAAAAATAGACTAGCAGAAGGTATTTTTGATTTCAATCGCACAAAAAAATCCATAAATGATACTTGTTAATAAACTATCACTATTTAAACACGAATGCGAACTATTTGTCACGAAATGTTTGAGCGATCATTCTGGTACAATGAGAAGAGACTACATTAGAAATGAGGATTTTTATGTATAAAACGATTGGTGTGCTCGCACATGTCGATGCAGGAAAAACAACTTTTTGTGAGCAATTATTATTTCACACAAATAGTATCCAATCTCGTGGAAGAGTCGATCATCAAGATACATTTTTAGATAATCATGCAATTGAACAAGCCCGAGGAATTACCATTTTTGCGGAACAAGGACGGATGCAAATAGAAAATGATACATATACGCTGATTGACACACCCGGGCATGTAGACTTTTCACCTGAGATGGAGCGTGCTATACGTGTAATGGATTATGCCATCATTATTGTCAGTGCAGTAGAGGGTGTACAAGGTCATACAGAAACGGTTTGGCAATTGCTCCGTCAATACCATATACCAACCTTTTTCTTTATAAATAAAATCGACCGCGAAGGGGCAGATATCAATGCGGTGATGAACCAATTACAAAAAGACTGTTCCGACAACATCCTATTAATCGATTCCCCATTACGCAAAGATTTTATACAAAGCTATATTGCAGAGTGGCTAGCCGAGCGCGATGAACAACTACTCGAGGCCTTTTTAACAGATACACTCGATGCCTCAACGTGCCTGTCACAATTACAAAAGATGATTAACGAAGAGCGAGCATTTCCCTGCTTTGTTGGTGCTGCTTTAAAAGATATTGGGATCAAGGAATTTGTATCACAGCTTCCTCTCCTGACAGAGACACACTTCGACCATCAAGCACCCTTTCAAGGGGAAGTATTTAAAATTCGCCATGATGGCACACAACGCTTAACTTTTATAAAAGCTTTACAAGGAACATTGCATACTCGTGATGACTTTGCATTTGGCGATGTTACCGAAAAAATAACTGAAATTAGGCTGTATAATGGGCGTCGTTTTCAGACAACCCAAGCCGTACAAGCAGGAGACATTTTTGCAGTGAAAGGGCTTAGCCTGGCGAAGATAGGAGACATTTTAGGAAGTACACTACTCCCAAAACCTTATGAACTTGTGCCTACATTACAAGCAAAAGTACTGTATGAAGGGCAACAGCATATAAAGGAAATTTTACAGATTTTTCGTTTACTGGAAGCCGAGGAGCCATCGTTACGCGTCGTTTGGCAAGAAAAATTCCAAGAAATTCATGTACATATTATGGGTGTCATACAACTTGAAGTACTTGCTGAAGTATTAAAAAATCGTTTTTCACTTGTTATTACCTTTGATAAACCTCAAATTTTGTATATGGAAACTATTGCAACGACTGTAACAGGCTACGGACATTTCGAACCGCTCAAGCATTATGCCGAGGTACACTTATTCATGGAGCCGAACATCCGCGGAACTGGGAATACGTTTGTTAATGCCTGTCATGCTGATGATTTATCAGTAGGTCACCAACGCCTTATCGAAAAACATTTATTTGAACGCGAGCATCACGGTTTATTAACTGGTTCTCCTGTTACTGATATTCGCTTTACACTGTTGACAGGACGAGCTCATATCAAGCATACCGAAGGAGGAGATTTTCGGGAAGCTACTTTCCGTGCATTAAGACAAGGGCTAGAACAAGCCGAAAATATCTTACTTGAGCCCTATTACCGCTTCAAAATGAAAGCATCCAATGATTTTATCGGCAGAATGATGAACGATATCCAACAAGCAGACGGTACTTTTGACTCACCGATCTTGTCAGAGGAGCAAGTCATTTTAACAGGACGTGTACCAGTTGCAACATTTATGCACTATAGTACTACTTTTGCTACTTACACAAACGGCAAAGGCTCTTTATCTTTACAATTCGATGGCTATGATATATGTCATAATAGCGAGGCAATAATCGAACAAATTAATTATAATAAACAGGCTGATCCTGACTATACGTCGTCAAGTATTTTTTGTGCAAAAGGAAAAGGCTATGCAGTTCCATGGTATGAGGCAAAAGCAGCCATGCATTGTCTATAAAATAAAAAGGCATCGAAATTTCTCGATGCCTTTCAGAAAAAAATCGAATATTGCATAGTATGCATATCGATACAGATATAAAAATTTACAACGCTTTTTTCGTTTTCCTTTTCAAAGAATTCGCTGACTCCACAATCACATACCCATGATGATTTGAGAAATCCACAAGAACCGACCCAGGTTTACTTTTTAAAATCTGTAATTGCTCAATGCGTTGCAGCAACAATTGATGACCATTGCCACGCGGATGCCAATTTAAATGATAATCATTTAATTCTTTTACACTTTGTAAAAACTGAGCATATTCACCCTCTACATAGTCTATTAAATGTTGTATTTTACTATAATCTTGATTTTCCTGAATTGATAACGATAAGTCTTGCAAATACGTTTGATAAAAACGCATTACCATCGAACATAGTAAATCATTGACTCTTGCAGCACTTAAAATAGGTTTGGGCTCTACATTCAGGCGATCCAAATTGGGTTTAGCTCGAATTGAATCGATGCGTGTAATTAAATGATAGGCCTCTTCATTTACTTCATAAACAATCGGATTGGTCGGCATATACATCATAAAACCATTCTTTTTTGTTTTCAATTCATCAGCCACACTTGCTTTTGCAAATAGGTATCCTTCATAGACATCATTTTGAATCCAAATAATGTCTTTATTATAAAAAATGCAGTCAAACAATCGATCGTGCGGAATAAGCCCTGTGGCTAAAAACTGATCAACTAGCGCCTCAATGACCATTCTCGTTTTTCGTTGCTTGGCAACTTCCATGCGCGGTTGCTTACAAATCTTCATATCAACATTTTTCTTTTCTCGTGTTGAACATACCTGAATTTTTGTCATACTTGCACCTCTTCTCGTACATATTTTCAAAACAAAGGTATCGATTACATAAAAAATACGGATTTCCTACAAATGTAGAGGAAATCCGTGATTATGGCTATCGTACTTAAAAAATATCATTCATCCGATAACATCAAACAGTGCACCAATGGAAGCGATTTGGCTTGATGCCGTATCCCTTTACATCCTTTGGTGTTGGTTGTTTGACGTACTGTGACGAACAGATTATTCTGTTTTGTCAACATGCCACCTCCTATTCCTCGTAGGTTTATGGTGTGTACTCGTAACAGGCAGGTCTCCTGACTTATGGTCATCGCTTCTTTTCACCTTCCCGTCGTTTGACAGTGGTCATAATTTGAAAAGACGCTCACATTCACAGTTGCGGGACAGCGTCGGATTTTCACCGACTTCCCTTTTAAGTAAATTGCATGCAATTTACACCTCTTACTACACGCTATTCAGTTGTTAAGGAATTTATTGGAAAATTCCTACTAAACTATTACATTATATTGTAAAGTAGTCGTATTTTAAAGTCAAACAGCAGCCTAAATGTATGTGCACTTGCTAAAATGACTATCTATCACCTAAATAACTATCCGTTGTTAATTTATACATGAATTTGATTTGTAATCTTTTGTAAATCATCAGCCTGTATCGTTAATTCCTGTGAAACTTGATTGACTGCTTGCATGGAAGCCGTTTGCTCATCCATTGACTGTAGCACAGCTTCTGTATAGCTGGACAATTGATCCATACCCCCTGCAATTGTTGACACGAGATTAGCTACCTCATTTGCACGATTTGACAAGTAATTTACAGTTGTCGAAATGCCTTCGAGTTGGTCAGTCATTTGGCTCACGTGCTGCGAAATATTGCCAAAAGATTTTGTTGCTTCATCAATGACATAGACCCCCTGTTGAACATTTTTCAAGTCTTCTTCCACAGCCACAGAAACTTGTTTCGTATCATTTTCAATACCTACTACAAGGTCCACAATTTGAATAGCAGAATGCTTGGATTGCTCTGCTAAATGACGAACTTCTTCCGCAACGACCGCAAAACCTTTCCCATGTTCTCCAGCACGTGCCGCTTCAATCGCAGCATTTAGAGCAAGTAAATTCGTTTGATCTGTAATCGTTGTAATCATTTCTGTCATTTTTTTAATATCTGTCATTTTATTTGATAAGTGTTTTATTAAGGTACTCGTTTTATCTGTTGACGATGAAATAAACTCCATCTGGTTTTTCGCAACATGCAAAATTTCTGCACCATTACCTGCGATATCATTCGCTTCTTTCGCGTGGTTGAAAACATCCTGTGTGGCAATCGAAATACGCTCAATGCCATCTACTGTTTCCTGCATTGCAACAGCACTATTGTTTGCCGATTGTGCGGCTTGTTTAAGGCCATTTGACGTTTTTTCCATTTGATGGTCAACTTCTTCCACAGCCATTGTAATTTCATTTGTACTTGCAGACAACTCTTCGATACTGGCAGATAAATCTGTCGAACTGTTGGCAATTGTTAGTGTCATCGTACGCAATTGCTCTTTCATCTCTATAAAAGCTTTTGCTAATTCTGAAATCTCACTATTGTCTTGTACAGTAATGACATCAGAGTCAAAGTTACCTACTGAAATTGCTTTCGCAGCATTAGATAATTGGTTAATAGGTTGAATCACTTTATATTTAACATAGAAGATATAGGATAAAGTAATGGAGATACCAATAATCGTTAATATTGTAGATAGCCATGCTAATGCTGTTAAATTAGCAAGATCTATAATTAATACTACAATCATTATTAAATTTAATAATGAAAACCCAAAAATACTTTTTTTTCGTAAAGTCATACCAAAATCCCCTAACTATAATATTACTATAATACCATTATTATAGTTTATTTATCCTAAGATTGATAGAAATACGCCCATCTTTTATATGTATATTGGTATACTAAAAAAAGATAAAGGTTAGGACAAAACTAAAATAATTTAAGGAACAGAGGAAAGGTGTTCATAAATTTTTCTACATGGAGAACTTAGCTATTCTTGCTTTTGCAATAAATAAAAAATTAGAAGAGTTCACTAGTTGTTAGTAGCGGAGGCGGTGACTCCTGCTCAGAACGCACACAGTGTAAGACGCGGGCATTCCGCGCGTTAGCGAGGGTTGGACTTACGTGTGTGCCCGCGCAAAGCACCGCCGAAGCGAACAACATCGTCGCAACAAAAAGGTGTTAGATTGACTGCCATCAATCTAACACCTTTTCTCTTTTGTCCCAGCCTCTTTAGAAATTATTTTAATTTCATCATACTAGAACCAGCGATACCTGGATGTGTCATTTCATATGGATCTAAAATTAAATCCAATTGCTCTTTCGTTAAGACACCTGCTTCAATACAAAGTTCACGAATTGAACGACCTGTAAGAATTGCTTCACGTGCAAGACGAGCAGCTACTTCATAACCGATATGTGGATTGACTGCTGTTAAGACACCCACACTTTTCTCTACATATTCCTTCATACGTTCTTCATTTGCTTCGATATCTTTTAAACAGTTTTCTGTAAATGCACGGAAAACGTTATTCATTATGCTAATTGATTGAATTAAGTTGAATACAAGCACTGGTTCCATTACGTTTAATTCTAATTGACCCGCTTCAGATGCTAAAGAAATTGTATGGTCATTCCCAATTACTTGGAATGCAACTTGGTTTAGCACTTCTGGCATTACAGGATTTACTTTACCAGGCATAATAGATGAACCAGGTTGACGTGCTGGTAAAATAATTTCTCCTAAACCTGCACGAGGACCAGATGCCATTAAACGAAGGTCATTCGCAATTTTAGACATATTAATCATACAAATTTTTAGTGCCCCTGACACTTCCGTATAAGCGTCTGTATTTTGCGTAGCGTCTACCAAATGTGTAGCACCTTTTAATGGTAAGCCAGAAATTTCAGCTAGATGTTGGTCTACAGATTTAATATAGTCTGGGAAAGCGTTAAGCCCAGTACCGACAGCTGTTGCCCCCATATTGACATCATATAAGTTTGGACGTGTTTGACGGATACGAACAATATCACGGTTAATTACGCGACAATAAGCCTCAAACTCTTGTCCTAAGCGAATTGGTACAGCATCTTGTAAGTGCGTACGTCCCATTTTAATAACATGTGCAAATTGCTCTGCTTTTTGATGGAATACGGCTTGCATATTTTCCATCGTCACCAGAAGCTCATCGATTAAATTTAATACAGCAATATGAATCGCTGTAGGGAAGGCATCGTTTGTTGATTGTGACATATTAACATGACTGTTCGGGCTAATCGTTTGATAGTCCCCTTTTGCTTTACCCAAAATTTCAAGAGCACGGTTCGCAATAACTTCATTCGCATTCATATTAATAGAAGTGCCTGCACCACCTTGGATTGGGTCTACTAGAAATTCAGCATCCCATTTACCATCGATGACTTCTTGTGCAGCCTCGACAATAGCCTCTCCAATTTCTTTTGATAATAGGTGTACTTCCATATTACCTAATGCTGCTGCTTTTTTTACAATACCCATTGCTTTAATTAGGGCTGGGTGAATTTTATAGCCTGTAATTGGGAAGTTTTCTGTTGCACGAAGCGTTTGAATCCCGTAATAAGCATCTGCTGGTAATACTCTTTCACCTAAAAAATCTTTTTCTATACGTTGTGTGGACATTATTGTCGTCTCCTTTGAACTAATACTCACACTGATAGTAGCTAATAAATGCCGTCTTGTAAACAGTCATTTATCAGTAAAATGAAAGTTTTTTTCGTAAACGACGAGAAATAGCGAGAAACCGAGCATATTTCATACGCTCGGCAGTAGGATTATTTAGTTGAAGAAACAGTAAAACGTCTATTTAAATAATGTGGATTTTCAATTTCATCTAACACAGCAATCGCATAATCACTATAGCTGATATAACTTTCACCTGAAGCATTCACTAACAAATGATCTATTCCTGTTGTATAGCTACCTGAACGTGGCCCCTCTGGATCAAATAGGGCAGAAGGACTTAAAAATGTCCACGAAATATTTGATGCTTGCAAGTCTTGCAAGTTTTCACATTGATTTTTTGCAGTTGCCAAAAACATTTCCGGAAAATCAGGCGTCTCCATAACACGAATCTTTTTTTCTGGGTCTACAAATAGGCTGCCTGCTCCCCCCACTACGAATAGTTTTGTGGCAATGCCGTTAAAGATAGCGATTAAATGACGACCTACAGCAACATGTAATGTTTCTTGTCCAAGTGGTGCACCAAACGCATTCACAACAACATCAAAACCCTTTACATCTTCTTGTGTTAAATCCAATACATCTTTCTCCATCACTGTAATGTTCTCTTTTACTTTAGAAGCTGAACGAACAATGGCTGTAACGTTATGACCACGTTGTAATGCTTCCTCCACTATTTTTTGCCCTGCTTTTCCTGTTGCTCCAATAACGCCTATTTTCATTATAAATTCCTCCTATAATTAGTTGTAACTGTTTTAGTTACAGGTTGAATACAGTAAGACCGACCTCGTTACGTTTAACGAAGTTGATCTAGCACATCTTGTAATGTTTGTGCTTGTAACTGTTTTTCCATTGCATGCCAAACATCTATATAAACGGTTTCCAACGTATGCTGTATTTTTCGGCCGACAGCACATGCAGGATTCGGTTCATCATGTATTGCAAATAGTTGCTCTGGACCATCAATCGCACGGTAAATGCTCAACAATGACAAATCCTTTGGTTCAATAACAAGGCCATAACCGGCAAGTCCTGACTGAGAAGTTAACAAGCCTGCTTTTTTCAATTTCCCAATCATTCGTCGTACGACTACGGGATTCGTATTGACACTACCTGCAATATAATCAGATGTAAGCTGACTTTTATCAGATGTTGTAGCAATGAGCGAAAGTATATGGATAGCGACTGAAAATCGACTATTGACCATACGAATCACCACCTGTTGTAACTATTATAGTTACAGGTTGAGATAATCGCAAGTCATATGCTCATATCTTAACCTGTTCATTATTCACAAAAATACACCCGCTATCGAATTTAAATTTTTGTCATATAAATAACGAGCTCTTGTTGGATTTGACCATTTTCTTCATAGAAATCTAGATTGTGAAATTCATATTTATAATGACCAACGGGGAACGTTACACTTTCTCCTTGAGCCGCAGCTAGTATGCCAGCCACATCATGTGATACCATCTGTAAAAGCTCTGTCCCTGTCATTGTTTCTATAAAAATTACGTTCATCTAAAAACACCTCCTTCGCCATTATAGCTTAGAAGGCGCTTGAATTTATAGTGATGATTTCTTACTACACAAGTTAGAAATCATCATCAAAATATAATCGATAGACGAGTAAAAGTAAAAATCGATATAATTGAATAAAGATTAAATGTGAAAACTTTTATTGACAGGAGGATATTTAGCATGAAAATCAAATTAATATTAATTGTAATATGCTCATTTTCACCATTACTATTATTAGGACTTTTCATTTACGGAAATGCTTATTATAACGACTATCATCTAAAATCATCCGAAACAACAGTGAAAGAATTTTTAGAAGAATTTATCGACAGTAGCATACAAATCATGCATTTTGAACGAATAGAAGAAACAAATATGTGGTTAGTCCAGCTGAAAATAAACGATAGTCAGTATGGTCATGCCCGTTTTAATAAAGGGTGGAATGGCAAACTTAAATTTATTTATTTAGCAACAGATCCCTCAGAAACCTATCGACAATATAAAACCAATAAAGGCAACTATGGCACACTATATGTACACGAATTAGACAGCAATGTTGCCAAAATACAATTGACAAACTTGATGAATTTTGAAAAAGAAGTCGAAGTTGATACTTCTGCGCCATTTATGAAAACATTTAAACTACCTCCTGATGCAGAAGATACGTTTCCTGCCATATTTACTTTTTATGATACAACCGGACAAGAGTTAAGGTAATTAGCGTTGTCTTTATTTATCGAAGGCGCTTACATTTTTATTTAGTACCATTCACACGGATTTCCTCAATAATTTGCATCATTTTTACTAATTGTTCTTGTGTTAATGTAGTGGTAATAGCTGGACTATCCTGTTGAGGCTGCTGATTTTTTGGGAACGAGGACTCCCCATTTTCGTGCAATCGAAGAATCTTTGCTTTTGTTGTCGTTTGTAGCACTATTCTTTCTCTCAACCTAGCCACCCCTAAAGCTTTTATTAGAAAATATACCTTATAATACCATAAATACTATAATAGAACGCCCCCTATCGAAACATCCACCAACTTGCCTATTTATCAAAATAGATTATTTGGACCTAGTCCATGCCATCAAAAAAGCAGCCACCAAAATGGCTGCTGCTTACTTTTGACTAAACCGCAATCGGTGCTTTAATTGCTGGATGTGGATTATAGCCCTCGATGGATAGATCCTCAAGTTCTATGTCAAAAATCGACGTTTTATTCGGATTTATTTTCAAGGTTGGTAGTTCCCGCGGCTCACGTGAAAGCTGTTCTTTTACTTGCTCCACATGATTTGCATAAATATGTGCATCGCCAATACTATGAATAAATTCGCCGACTTCAAGCCCACATTCATGCGCAATTAAATGTGTTAATAATGCATAAGAGGCAATATTGAATGGACAGCCAAGCAATGTATCTAGACTACGTTGCATTAATTGGCAGCTTAATTTGCCCTCTGCCACATAAAATTGAAACATAACATGGCAAGGTGGTAAAGCCGCTTTGCTTCCTTTTGCCCCTGCATTAATGACATCTTCAGGGTTCCATGCATTGACAATAATACGACGTGAGTCTGGATTATGCTTAATTTGAAGAATAACATCTTGTAGTTGATCAAGACTTTCCCCGTTTGACGTTGTCCAATTGCGCCATTGCTTGCCATAGACATTCCCAAGATCGCCGTACTTTCTTGCAAAATCATCATCCGTTAAAATACGGTCGCAAAATGATGCCAGCTCAGCTTGGTAAACAATATTAAACGCTTCGTCCGTTAAGCATCGACGACCAAAATCCGTCATATCAGGTCCATTATATTCATCGGATTCAATCCATTTTTTAAACGCCCACTCATCCCATATATGATTATTATGTTGTAATAAGTAGCGGATATTTGTATCTCCTTTAATAAACCAAAGAAGCTCACTAGCTACAAGTTTAAATGGTACGCGTTTAGTTGTTAAAAGCGGAAAGCCTTGACTTAAGTCATAACGCATTTGATGGCCAAAGATGCTATACGTACCTGTCCCCGTACGGTCCTCTTTTTTTATCCCATTTTCTAATATATGTTGTAGTAAATTTAAATACGCAGTCTCTGGATGCGTCAATTTGTCACCAGCTCCTTCAAATATGCTGTTGACCATTATACCATCTTATATTGAGGAGTGAACGTCGAATTACAAAAACAAACTACTTTCCAACAGCTACATCGCATTTTATTGTATTAATTACAAACAGGGATACTATTCTAAGTGTGAATCCATTTTATTATGTTGTAATTCTTTTGCAATTTCATTTTCTGTCGGAACAAAAAACATCGGCAACAATATAATTGTAAAAAGAATTGGCCCAATAATAAACAACAAATCAATGCCAGGACTAAAGTAAAGGCCAAATGCTGTTAGCAGACCAGACATCACTAAATATATAATCTGCACAATAACAATAAATAAAGGAATGATTTGGTACATATAATTTAGTTTTCTAAATTGATGCATTTCTTCAGGGTGCTGAATGATTCGTTTTTTCAAACGTCTGGATAATAGTAAACACGCAAAAATTTGAACAATAATAAAACTAAAATACATAACACTGCGTAACAACATTTGACGCTTAGCGATCGCCCCATCAAAATGGGCAACTCGTTGTTGCAACAATTCGTTAACAGCCCCATTGTAGACATATTCACTTTCACTCAAAAAAGTCAGTGGCTGAACAAATCCTAGTGACGCCCATTCTTTTGCGTTTACTTGCCAATTCATTAATTTACTCGCCATAATGCGCAATTGAATTGCTTCATCTTCACGAAACATGCCTACTAAAGTGCGATATGGTATAGATAACTTCAAATGACCATCTTGTTTTTCTTGAAATAAATCCTCGATAAAAAAAGTATACGCTACATTCGAATGATTTGTTTCAACATGACCCCCTTGCACTTTCCAATGGCTAGCTAAGGAAGCTTCGATATCATTTTGCATTTCAAAATAAGGCGTATCATTATGTAACTGTTTTGGAATCTTATAGACAAAATGATTGTCGCTTCCAATGATACAAATATCTACTTCTATTGCATCTTTATTAAAAGTTTGAGCAAATGTCGTTTTGGGATACGCCACTATGGCGACTAGGAAAATTAGGATGAGTGACAGCACACTCCATTTCACACAGTGCTCCCCCTTTCCGTCACTTAGGCTAGATTCACATTATCACAGCTTATACCGAAAAGACTATTTCGTTATTCCGAAAAAATGTTAGTGGTTTTCCGAAACACTTTATTTCGGTATTCCAAAAAAATTAAAAATTATGGATAATATAGTAGATACTTCATGATGAAACGGAGCACTATACTATGATTATAATATTTAAAGAGCGTCTTTTATGAGCAAATTAACTTTTAGTATTTTTTTAACATATTTACTTCTTGGCATTTATGTTCTGGTTGTTGCCATTCGTGGTCCTTATATTAATATTTTAGTCGATACATCGAATACACTACCTGTTATTATTCATCCTTATTACTCAGAATGGGCTCAACAAAAAAAGATTGAGCAAGGTGATATGATCCTATCAATCGATCAAAAGCCCGCTAAAGGTTTTGGCACTTCTCAAGCAGATATTTATATTACAACGGCGAAAGAGCTAACACTACTAAAACCAGATGGTACTGTTCAAACAGTCCAAATTAAACATAGGGATTTACCTGAAGAGTTATATTTACATATTGTTTTTCCGATGTTTTATTTCATCCTTTGTTTAAGTGTTGCCATCTATTTATGGAAGCGAAATAACCATACTTTAATTACGAAATTACTAATGCTATTTTTATTAACCTGCTCTTTAGCTTATACAAGTGTAGGGGCTTCAAGTAGAGGAAACATCATTGGCATGATTGTAAACGGTATTTGTTTAGTTTTGTGCTTAGTGCTTATCATTCATTTCCTACAACAATATTATCGTTTTTTACACATAAAATGGAAGTATATAGATGTAAAGTGGCTCTATTTGCTCCCGTTTGTTATTGTATGTTGCTTTATCATTGAAATGCTATTTCCACAATTTAGGGTTATTACCCCGATTGTAACGCTCAGTCTATTTGCGGTATTGGTACTCTATGCAATCTATATATTATTAACGAGCTATTTACAAACCCGATTAGCTAAAATACGCTTAATCGCTATTTCTTGTATCGTCCCATTTTTGCCATTTCTATTGTTGTTTGTTGTACCCGAAATTTTAGGGTATAACGCGATAATACGACCTGAAATTAGTGTTTTATTTATTTTGTTTATACCTTTTTCCTTTATTTTTATTCAAGTGAACGAACGCTTATTTGATATTGAATACCAATTATCTCGTTTTCGCTATTATTCATCACTCGCTTTTTTCAGTTCATTTATTTTATCGTCTTTATTAGCCATCCTATTTTTGGACTATCTTTCAATTGAATTGATGATTATTGTCTTTCTTATTATTTTTATTGGTTTTATAGCCAGTTTTTATGTCAAAGAGCAACTTGACTTTAAACATCGAAAAATTATATTTTCATCATCTGGTGATTATGTCCATAATTTATATGCAGCCGTTAAACGTATTAGTAAAGCTAAAAGCCAACAGGAATTACTTTCAAGTCTCAAATATGAAATTACCGAAAAACTCGGGACAACTGCATTTACGCTTGAAACAATCATGGAAGATGTCCCATTTTCTCGTGGTGAAATTCAAGTAGAGAGCCAACTGACACAACTTCTGATCCATGATACAGTAGATGAAAAGATTCTTATACGAATTAGACACACTTTACAAAAAGAAGAACTTCTATGGTTGGAGTTACTAGCATTATACGTCTCTATGTTTATTGATAATTTAAAACTAATTGAAGATTTAGTACGAGATATTCAGCACATGAAAGACACCCATAACACCCAACTTCCTTGGCTTGATAAATTATTATGGAATATTATTGAGAAAGAAAAGAGTATTTTAGCACAGGAATTACATGACACTATTTTACAGGAGCAATTACATTTAGCGAGAGAATTAGATGTTATCGCTAGCTCTCCGATTATTGAGGAAAAGAAAGTATTAGATATTCGGGAACAACTGTTAAATGCCTCGAAAGATTTACGGGAGTATTGCGAAAATCTGAGCCCTCCTTTACTTGATACTTTTGGTTTAGAAATGGCATTAAAAAAACTCGTACAAAAAGTGAAAATACGTGCAAACTTTCTATTAAATACACAAATCGATCGAGTTCAGTTCCAAGATCCAACTTTACATTTAGTTGTCTATCGTCTAGTTCAAGAAATGCTAAATAACGCTATTAAACATGCCGATGCATCTAAAGTTTCACTTAAACTACTTGCTATAAACCACGGTTTTGTTCTCCAATACGACGATAATGGTATCGGCTGTGATATTGAAGATTTAATGCAATCCTCCGCTTCTATGGGCATTAACGGCATTCGAGAACGTGTTCGAGCCTTTAACGGAGATATGACCATTACCTCCAAACCCAATGATGGCATGCATATTTATATTCAAATTCAAGAGGAATGTGAGGAACCCTACAAATGATTGAAATATTGATAATAGATGATCATCCTGTCGTTTTAGACGGAACAAAAACATTATTACAAGATCTAGAAAATGTCCATATTGAAACAGAACAAGAAAGTGCCAATGTACTGGCTAGAATGGAATCACACCCCTTTCAGCTCTATTTAATTGATATTAATATGAAACCGTTAAACGGCATTCAACTAGCTGAAATGATTAAGAAACAACAGCCTGAAGCGCTAATTATTCTTTATACAGGCTACGAATTATCCGATTATTACGAGCTTCTTGTAGAAAAAAAAGTAGATGGGCTTTTATCGAAGCTCGCTACAAAAGAACAGGTAATTCAAACAATCCAAGCCACTTTGCGAGGGGAAATTTTATTATCAGCAGATTTTTTAGACTTTGTCCAACAGCACTCGAATCGTTCCAATGCTAAGCAGGAAGTATTACTAAGTCATAAAGAACAGGAAATTTTGCAGCTGGTTGCACAAGGATGTACCAATAAAGCCATTGCCTCTGCAATAGGCGTTACTCAGCGTACAGTGGAAAATTATTTATCAAAACTTTTTGTCAGATTACATGTGGAATCACGTGCTGAAGCAGTCATTGTTGCCAAAGAAAAAGCATGGATTGACTAATTGAGCGGTGACAGTCACTCGGATTTTCCCAATAACTTCTACATGTCGTTTATAAAGTTATATCGAAAATCAAATAAATGGTAATATAAAACGATTTTTAGTGTTTTTTTAGTATACCAAGCACTTTATACCTTTGTTTTTTAGCATTTTTTATTATCATTATAGTTAAAAATGATATTATGTAATTTTTTCTTACTAAAAAACGGCATTTGCTGGATAAATGTATGAATCTGTTATATAATGAAAGTAATAATTAAATTGCTTCATCGTAAACAATGAAACCACGTATTCAATAGTAACGTGTTCTAGCGAGCTTCTGATTATGGTATTATTTTATACTGATTGAAGGAATATGATTGTTGAATTTATTTTTGGAGGTTTTTTAAATGACTCAAGGTACAGTAAAATGGTTTAACGCAGAAAAAGGTTTTGGCTTCATCGAAGTAGAAGGTGGAAACGATGTATTCGTACACTTCTCTGCTATCCAATCTGAAGGTTTCAAAACACTTGAAGAAGGACAAAAAGTAGAATTCGGCGTTGAAGAAGGTAACCGTGGCCCTCAAGCTACAAACGTTGTAAAACTTTAATTCTCGTTCAAGAATTAACAGTTCAAAGTCCAAGAGACATCCTTTACGGATGTCTCTTTTCATTTCCTTATTTTTTATGCGTAAGAATGCAGACCAGCAATGACTAAATTGACGAAAACTTGATTAAATACAATGATGCCAAAGCCAACAATAGATAGCCAGGCTGTTTTCTCCCCTTCCCATCCTTTTGACAGACGAAGATGCAGAAATGCCGCATAAAATAAAAACGTAATGAGCGCCCAGACTTCTTTTGGGTCCCACCCCCAATACCTTCCCCATGCAATCTGTGCCCAAATCATAGCAAATAATAAACCGCCTAAAGCAAACAATGGGAAGCCAATCACTACCGCCCGATATGAAATTTCGTCCATTAAAGCTGGTTGTACACGGCTTGTTAATGGTTTTAATAGCACGATGAGTGGCTTTCTCAAGAGCAGTCGGATGGCACCATACAAGATGGTTCCTACCATAAATGCCCATACGATAGAATTTAACTTTTTGGCATCAATTGATGGCGTAATCTTCAACCAGCCGATTGTCTCTCCACTTTCTGTGACCGCTCCTTCATTAACAATAAGTGGTGTCATCGTATAGACTGCCTTTTCCTTCATACCTTGCGCATTTTCAAATTGAATGTGTACTTCTTCCGTCGTTACACTAAATACCGTTGCTGTAGCACTAAATCCAATTACCACAATCAAACAGTACATAACAAACTCTAACGCAACGGTACTACCCGTCCTTTTATGAACATCCAAAGATTTCAGTAAATAGATAATACCAGTTGCAAATGATATCGATAAAATAGCACTTGAAAACGCTACTGTCATAACATGAATTGTTAACCAGTTACTTTGCAGCGAAGGTACAAGAGGTCTCACCTCATTTGTAAAAACACTTCCATAGCCCAAAATAATTAGTACTACTGGAATTACAAATAACCCTACGACAATTTGTTTATATAAGTAATGAATAATAAGAAAGCTAGCTGTTAGCATAATGCCAAAAAACGTCATAAACTCATACATATTACTAACAGGTGCATGCTCGACTGCAATCCATCTTAAAATAAAATACACTAATTGCAAGATGAAAGCTGAATATGTAAGTATAAGACCTAGTCTCCTAAACGAACGCCTTGCAGATTTTACTGCTAATCCTAACGGTAAAATCGCAATTAACAGCAAGATAAAAGCAAAAAATAACGAATACCCACTTAAGCTTATTAAATTTTCAGTACTCAACACAACGACCTCCAACATCCTTTTTTTGTAGAAGCTGTAAATTGCTTCTCCATTATAGAACGTCATGCCAAACATTAAGTGCCCTTTTTGAAGCTCATCCTTCCTAATTAATAGATAATGTTACAAAATTATGACAGAGAAAAAGGGAGCAAATTACGCTAGTCCCCCCTCCTGTCCATGAATAAGAATACGAAGATTGCTATTTTAATGTAAAGTAAATAATTTCTGGATCATCGTCATCTAAGTTTTCTATATAGCCACTTCTTTTAAATCCTGTAGCGTTAAATATGTTTTGCATCTTTGTATTGGAACGATTCGTTGACGTGAAAATTTTGGCAGTGGGTGCTCTTTCAATAAAATCTACTAATAGTGCGGTAGCAACACCTTTTCTACGTTCAGACGGTTTGACTATAACTAATGAAATAAAACTACAATCAAAGAAATCCGTTGTAAAAATTAAAAATCCTGCAATACAACTTTGTATTTTGTAAATCATGCATCGTCTTTCTACTATTGCATGCTTAATGCGATCACTTCTTGAATAGTCACCTATTACTTCTTTATCCAATGCACAGAGAAAAGTGAAGTGTTCCATACTTGCTTCTATTATGTACATCTGCATTCCTCCTCACTTCAATGATCACTTTGTAAATAATAGCTCATCACTTTCAACTCGCTTTTGATGCCTACTGCACATATGCCTTCATCGACAAAGCCACATTTTTTATAGAGCGCCTGAGCTGCTGTATTCGGAAAATTAACACCTAACACTAATTCATTGATTGTAGGAAAATGCAGTCGTACAAATGTAGGCAATAATTGTAATGCTTCTTTGGCATACCCTTTTCCTTGTTCATGCATATCTGTTGAAAATCCACGAATTAAAATGGCTTGGTTATTTTCTGAATAAGGTTTTACTCCTTCATTTTCGTGAAGAACAAAAAAAGTGACAAGCTTCTCACCTTTCATTGCTAAAATGGCATGCCGATTGATATCGGTTTCGGAGAGTTTAAGACTTGCCATTGGGGACATTGTATAGAGAAGTTGCTCTGTGATAACATATATTGTTCAATTAATGAATAATCTGTTTGATCATAAAACTTTAACCGCATTATACCCCTTCTTCCAACTAGTACATTTTTTATTATTAAATTCTAACCTATTTTAGGAATTACTAGCAAAACCCAACCATCATTTGACAAAGTTTGATTGCATTTTATTTTTTCATGTAATTACTTAAAATTCCAAACTATGCTATTATTATACTATTCAAATTAAAGGAGCTGTGAATATGATTGTAATTAACGCAGTAGAAACGTTGTTTGAAAAAAACTAATTTTCAAAGGGATAGTACACAAACTGCACCCTTAGATAAGGGAGATTTTATATGGAACAATATTTTAAAGATTTTCTAAATGGACAATCAATTATATTAAAACAAATGGCATCCTCTGATTTAGAAGAGTATATACAAATAGAGAATGAAAAGCCTACTTTATTACTTGCTAATGATGAGATACCATTCCCACATACAGTTGAAGACCATTCTTCATTCTTTCGAAATATTAGTGGAAAAAAAGAAGAATTTTTCTTCGGCATTTTTGAAAAGACGACGCAACAGCTTATTGGATCATGTGGTGTATTTTCTATCAATTGGACCAACAGCACTTGCTTAGTAGGCATATCAGTAAGTGAAAAATGGCAAGGTAAAGGATTAGGAACAGATGCAATGCAAACACTTATCACCTTCATATTCGATTACATTGCAATCAACAAAATTAAACTACAAGTGTTCAGCTTTAATGTAGGAGCCATTCGCTCTTATGAAAAATGTGGCTTTACAAAAGAAGGGATACTACGGAATGAAATTTTCCGCTTTGGCAAATTTCACGATATTCTCTTATTTGGCCTATTACGTGAAGAATGGCCCCCACGTAGCTAAAAAAGCGCACACATTCAAAATAATGAATGTGTGCGTTACTCATTTGCTACTTACTTGTATTTTGAGCATTTCGATTCCCAAAACCATCACATTATGAACAGTTGTTTATAAACTGTTCAGTTCAATATTTTAAAAAAGAAAAATCCCTAATAATTAAACAGCAAATAATAGGATTTGATAAATTGCGACAATATATGAATGAATGTAACTATTAGCAATTTCTTTTCTAGGTAGGAAGAATAATTCATCTAGTAAAAAAGACATATATCATACGCGTTAAGTTCTTAACGATTTCTTAAAGAAAATCTCGTTATACGCGCTAATTATGTAACATAAAAGCTGAAAATAAGGAGAAATGAAACTAGTCTATTATTTATTAGTATGATCCATACATAGACTTATATGTGACTAAATTACGAATTTCATTTCCTATACACAATGTGACAATTTTTTTGTTTTAACTGATATACAATGAAAAAGCTGAATCGAAGCCATGAGAATTTTAAATCAAGAATATGTAGAAAAATTAGGAGGAGAAAAAGTTGGTAAATTTATTGTTTAAACAATTCTTGAAGTTTGAAATCGAGATTAAAAGGAGAATTATGTATAAAAAGGCAAAAGATTTAGGATTTACACACCCTGCTGTAGTTGACTATAGCCAAGAGCTAGATGTGTTGCTAAACAGATATTTTAAACAAGCTTCCTAAAAAGGAGGGGTCATTATCAATACATTTTATAAAAAACGCGCATTTTGGATAAAACCAGTCAAAAAGAGTATTTTCTTGGCTGGTTTTTCATTCAATTTCTTCACTCGTTAAAAAGCTATATCGCCTTTTCCCAGAATTCTGTATGTTATTGTCATGAAACGTATATATAACAAGAAATTGGGAAATCTACCTATAACGCTAATTATAGGAGGCCAAATTATGCAAGTACTTCTTTTAACCTTGGTCGTTTTTTCTAATCTATTTTCACACTCACAGTCTATACCAAAAGAGTCGACTGCTACTATTTGTGAACCAATCACAACAACAAACACTACGCTAAAATACCCTAGTAATCACTTTCAAACTTTTCTTGTAGAAGACGAATTTTATAAGCAATTAGATAAATCACTCTATGAAGAATATCATGGTGCAACATTCAGCATGCGTGAAAAAATATTATTTAAAGACGTGCCAGAAACTCGTGAATTTTTTTATACGAAAACAGATACTGTCAGTCAAGAAATGGATCTCTCTAATCACACAATGATTCATCCAAACAGACAAGTGTATTTCTTGGCTTCCTATCGCCAACATGCACAAGAAGAATTTCATAAATATGCAGTGATTGATGCAGAAACAAAAAATTTACTTATAGGGGGTAGTACCTACTCACCAATAATAAAATCTGCCAATACTCTATAATAATAAATGAAATAATCTTCTATCTACACTATATAATATGCATGAAAAAACATATCTAGAAGTAACGATTATACTTTTGTATCTATACGAAAATTCTTACTTTAATACATGTGCATACTAAATCATTTTATTAAAAATAATAAAAGCCTGATTGAACATCTTATCAGGCTTTTATTTTATTGCATTTAATTATCAGGCAATGCTTTTTCGCTAATTTCGAGCTTAATTTCTTCAATAAATT
The DNA here is from genome assembly GCF_016350185.1 of Lysinibacillus sp. C5.1. NCBI lineage: Bacteria > Bacillati > Bacillota > Bacilli > Caryophanales > Bacillaceae > Lysinibacillus > Lysinibacillus sp. C5.1. The sequence continues at coordinate 2,218,415 of NZ_CP066226.1, read as the reverse complement.
GCTGTAATGGTTTTTCATTCAACACTTGTTGACCATAGTTCCGCACTGTTACACTTTGATTGTTGCATTCATGATCGCCCAATACGAGAATATACGGTATTTTTTTCAATTGAGCTTCTCTGATTTTTTTCCCTAACTTTTCTTGGCGGTTATCTTCACGCACCCGTATATGTTCTTTTTCAAGAGCTTGTACTACTTGCTGAACATATTTTTGGTGTATCTTAGCCACCCCTATCACAATAACTTGTTGTGGTGCTAACCACGTCGGAAAGGCTCCACCAAAATGTTCAATTAAAATACCTAAAAAGCGGTCAATCGAACCGAAAACAGCGCGATGAATTACAACAGGTCTTACTTTTTCGTTTTGTTCGTTTAAATATGTTAAATCGAATTTCTCAGGCAGTTGGAAATCCAGTTGAATCGTTGCACATTGATGACTTCGTTTAATAGCATCCTTTATATGAATATCAATTTTAGGGCCGTAAAACGCTCCGTCTCCTTCATTTATTTTATATGAATAACCCGCATTTTTCAGGACATTTTCCAATGCCGATTCCGCTTCATCCCAGAGCTGAATATGCCCCATAAAATCAGCAGGGCGCGTCGACAATTCAATTTCGTATTGGAAACCAAATACTTGATACATATGATCGATGATTCGCAGCGCTAAATTGATTTCATCTTCTATTTGCTGTGGTGTGGCAATAATATGGGCATCATCTTGGCAAAAAGTTCGCACTCGTAGCAGTCCATTTAATGCTCCGCTAAACTCATGTCGATGCACTTGTCCAAATTCCGCCATACGAATCGGTAAATCTCTGTATGAGTGTCTTGCATTTTTAAATATCAGCATATGTCCTGGACAGTTCATAGGTTTCAACGCAAAGCTTTGGGCATCTACTTGTGTAAAGTACATATTCTCTTTATAGTGCTCCCAATGTCCTGATTGTTCCCATAAACGCTGGTTCAGCATAAATGGTGTACGAACCTCTTGATAATCATATTTTGTTTGTAAATTGCGTAAAAAAGATTCTAATTCATTTCGAAGTATTTGGCCATTAGCTAGGTAAAAAGGCATACCTGGCGCTTCTTCTGAAAACATGAATAATTCGAGTTCTTTTCCTAATGTACGATGATTGCGTTTATCTGCTTCTTGTAAAAAGATAAAATAATCATTTAATTCTTCTTTTGTAGCAAATGCAACACCATAAATTCGCTGAAGCATTTGATTTTGGCTATCGCCGCGCCAGTATGCCCCTGATACATGCATTAATTGAAAGTGCTGTAATTTACCTGTTGAGGATACATGCGGGCCACGACATAAATCATAAAAATCACCTTGCTCATAAAGCGTTATGAAATCATCTTCTGGAATATCAGCTAGTAATGCTAATTTCAGTTTATCATGTTGAAACAACCGGATTGCCTCTTCACGTGTTAGTTCTTTTCGTTGTATTTGAATGTTTTCTTGCACAATACGATGCATCATTTTTTCTATTTTTTGTAAATCCTTTGGCACAAGAGAATGTGATAATTCAATATCATAATAAAAACCGTTTTCGATTACTGGTCCTACGCCAAATTGGGCTTCTGGATATAAGCGTTTAATCGCTTGTGCTACTAAATGCGCTGTGGAATGACGAATTACCTCAATTCCTTCGTGTGTGCTAGCATCAAATAGGTTGATTTGGGCATCTGCCAAAATAGGGCGCGTCAAATCAGTAATGGTTCCGTTGACACTTCCTACAATTGCTTTTTTGCGCAGTGCTGGACTAATCGCCTGTGCAATGTCGGTTAGTGCAACACCTTTTGTAAATACTTGTTGCTTTCCATCTGGAAACTGAATATTGATAACTTGATTTGACATGATCTTTTCTCCTTTACTGAAAAATTAAAAAAAACACATATCCGTCCCTAAAATAGGGACGAGTATGTGTCATTTACCCGTGGTTCCACCCAAATTCCCACTAGATGCACTAGCGGCTCATTGTCTTTGCAGTAACGTTGCAAATAACGGTGCAAGTTTCCTAGCACTGCTCAAAGGTAGTAAGAATTGACGTTGCATTAGGAAGTTTTCAGCCTAGTCTCCCCTCTCTGTAAATCGTTCATCAAAACTCTCGTCCTTATCATAGCTGTTTTCATGGTTTCATGAAATTGGTATTCACTATATCGGACATCTCAAAAGTTGTCAATAATTGAAAAAAATTTTTTCCATTCTCGAAATCCCTGAAATATGAGCGTACCAACATGTAAAACGCATACATTTTTTTGAAAAAATTTTTTATCGCCTTGCCATTACCCATTTTGTTAAACAAAAAAGCTACTCATAAGTTTTAATCCTTACGAATAGCTTTTCTAATTTAAATATGGTTCACTATTACTTCATTATGCCAACTAATAGAATCTGATAATTGATAGGATACTAAGTTAGCTGTTATGACTAACATCACACCAGCTCTTGATAGCATGGTCTGTGTCGGTTTCTCTAACACTAAAACGACGTAACCCTCACCGCTCCCTTGGTCATCTATCGCATTTGTCGCATCTATTTCAAAAGTAGTGTACTTATCTTCTGTCAAAGTAAGGATACGTTCTTCTCGATAGCTGCCATGTTCTTTCAAATTGTAGCTAACAGGCATCCAGCCTTCTGACCAATCAATACTACCGATAATTTCTTTACTTCTGCTAGCTAGTTTACCAATCGAAAATGTAAAGTAGATTCTCATTATTGCTTGATCTAATTCATTTTTTCCTTCACATATCGCTTCCACTTGTAGCCTTATATCACCTTTGGACTGTTTCCGAACAATTATGAAGATGGACACTAAAATACTAATAACAGCTATGATGCCAACAATGACTAAACCCATTAGACCCCTCCTTCATTCCAATAACTATTACGATTAGATTACCACAATTTAGGAATAACAGGTTTTTTTCATCAAACAATCTTATGAAAAGACAAGCGCCTAATAGATATGACAAAATTTGAGAAAAAAACAATTGGATGAACCCATTGAAAGATGCCGATTTCGATATGTCACCGTTCTTTGTTAGGTATTTGATTGAAGCTCTGCCGTTAATGTAAATGGTATGTTTAAATATTTGTATTGAATCGTAATCTTTTGAATTGCTGTAGCATGTACTTGTAATGCGTAATGTTGCGCTTGATTACCAATTGCCTGACGATCTATGTATTGACTAGGAAAAATACTCACTTGTGTTAGTTTATGAAATGTCATATTAGGATTGTTCTCAATTTTTGCGCCAACTTCAAACGGTTCTGATTTACTAATGACTAGCTTGGCATTGTCTGGCAACTTTTCATCGACAAGTATCGATTGTAGTTGTAGCTCTCTTAGCCCTTTATTCTCAATTTCTATTAATCGAATAGACGGATTTCCATCAGCGTTTGTATAACCATTGACAACAAGTGGTGGATTGCTTTTCAAATAGATGATAAAAGCCGCTCCCACTACTAACACACTAAAAAATAGGATAAATATTATTTTTTTCATTAGATTCCTCACTTTCAAGCTTCACCATTAGTATAAACGACAAATACCGTAGCGGAACAGAATTTTTACTAATACAATCGTGAACTATAAAAAAAACATCTGCCTTATATGGAGACAGATGTTTTTTGCAACCGTATTTCATCGCGAATGGGGATACCGTCATGGCCAATCAAAGGAATCTCCGGTTTCAATGCTCTTGCTCGCTCTACCGCATTTGGTAGAACTTCTACGAGAGAATAGCCTCGTTTTTGATAAAATTTTAGTGCATGTAAATTATCATTCGTAGTGATGAGTGAAACAACAGTACAGTGATGCTGACGTGCTTGTTCTTCCACGGCTTTTACAAGGCATGAGCCGATTCCTTTCCCTTCTTCCATACTATCAAGGGAAATAATTTCACATTCAGCTCCCCGAATTTCATAGGTTATTAGACCTACTATTGTTTGATTGTCATTTACAAATACAAAACCTTCTAATGTACTACAATCATAAATACCACTGGAAATAACCATTTCCGTACTTCCCCAATGTGTTTGAAAAAACGCTTGAACATCCTTTTTTGAAACTTGTGAACGATGGATGATTGGCATAATAATCTACCTACTTTATATTGAAATATGAAATACACCAGCGATGGCTTTTTGAATACCTAAACATATTACCCATGACATTACTCCTAGCCCTATAGCAAAAACAATATGAATAGACGATTTCATTGCCAAATACATAACAAATAGCATAACCATTGTTGCAGGAAGTCCAACTATCACACCAACCGTAAATCGCTGTATATGCTCATTTGGTTCACTTTGAACGGTTAGCCAAATAATACTTAAAATACTGACAAGTGGCAGTGCGGCTATCATACCACCATATGTAGGAAATCTTCTAGCAACTTCTGTAACAACTGCAATAATCGCAGCAGAACATATAATTTTTACAACTGTATAAATCATTTCGACACCTCGCTTAATAGCTGAAATGCTTCTAAAACACTTTGTTGTTCTTTTTCTGATAAAAGAAGTAGCGCCTGCTTTAGTTTGTTATCATCTAATTCCGTATTTTTCTTTACAATCTGTAATCCATCCGCTGTAAGAAAAAGCTTCACTTTACGTTGATCATTGGCTGCTCGAATCTTCTCAACCCAGCCATGTCGTTCTAGCTTTTTTACATGCTCTGAAGCAGTATTTTGCGAGATATTTAATAATTTTGCAATATCTCGAACCGTCACTTCATCTTCCTTTTGAATCATCTGTAAAATACGCACACTTTGATGGGAAATATTATCTTCATGTGTTGTATGGAGATGATAGAAAATATTTGTAAAATAATAGTTTATATCTTGTATCATACTTTTTACTCCTTTAATATATCGTCACTCACGATTATATCGTATATAACGATATATTAAAAGAGATTTCTATTAAAGAAATGAAATTTTTAATACTTGCAATTGTTCACATATTTTGCACAGGATTAGAATTTAACACAACCCTTTCCTCTCCCATTAAATCATTGTCTTTTTCTGTTTACTACTGATCTTTTCATTACTGCGCTGACAATACGAACCCTCGCCATATTCGTGTTTGGATGAACTGTTTTTAATCTGCATCAAACCTATATTATGGTATACACTCTTGCATTTGCTACCATCCTACTACAGAATTTCGCTATTAATTTCAAATCAACATCTATTTTTGCTAACTTTTTGCTACTTACATTCGGAGTACCTTGTAAGCAGGAGTTATGTGCAGTATTATTACACTACTAATCTTGAAGAGAATAAGAAACTGAGGGTTACAATTGCTATATTTGATTTATTTTATTGTTGGTGGAACTATTATGGTTTTAGCCTTACTTTTAAGCCAATCTAAGTATTTATTTTTATCGGGCATTATTACGGCGTTGCCAATTCTTACGCTTATTAACATGGGTATGCAAATGAAGCATATGAAAGCTGACACCTTTCACAATGTTTTACAAAATACGGTCTTTGGTGCAGTAGGCATGTTACTTTTCACTGTGCTCGCTTTCCTATTAACAAACTGGTATAAGCCTGGCATTGCCGTACTAAGCGCTTTACTTGTCTATGCAATATTTATGCTATGTGGAAAATTTATTATGTCATTGCTGACATAAGTTGTAGCTCTTTTTATATGAGCCAATTTTTTTGCCTTCTTGTTGTAAAAACTTGAATGCACAAGTTTATCTCCCCTTACATAGCATGTTATTTCTTCCCCCACCGCTCTTTCTTTATTTCGTTCCCTTTTAATGTTAAAATATTTATAGTTTGCTTTACAAGGAGGAATCGAAATGGTCGCATTCTTTTGTAATGCCTGCTCTAGACCCATTAATTATCAGGTCGAAGAGGTCTAGGTTAACCCCACAAATGGATGATCTCTTTAGGCCTAAAATAAAAAAAGCCTAATTTACAGGAGTGAATTCACATGGAAGAACAAGCAATTCAGCCGTTTTTAACGGTGGCTAACTATCATTTACTTGAGCAACAAATGAATAAAATTTTACAAACACTTGCTACTACACAAGATAAAAACGTCATTCTGACTGTGCGTGGTCTTGTACAAACAGAAATTACTGAAAAAGTTGTCATGACGCCTGCGCAAGCGCAACTCATTGAGCCTATTTTATCTGTAACAGAACGTGGAACAGGTGAAGCCTATTTAAATGATTTAAAATCGTATGTTATCCCATTTAAACCAATTACGGCAAGCACAATCAAAAGCCTGTTTAAAAAAGAAAAGAAGCTAAAATTGCCGAATCTTGAACAAATGGATTTTCAACAAATTTGCTATTTCGCTTGGGATGATTATGGTACCAATCGAAAATATGTCATTATAGAGCAAGACGATAAATTAAAGGCAATCAAAGGCACTTTCGCCCATCATACAATTCGTGGTATATGCGCAATCTGTAATCGTCACGCTGAAATTGGACTATTTACTACATCCATTAAAGGAAATATCGTCGGCACTTATACAAATCACAGCAATTACATTTGTGCAGACAGCGATTCGTGTAATCAACATGTGACAGATATGGATAAGACCATTACATTTTTTGAGCGCATTACTTGATTATTAATAAGCCTTCTCCGCTTTGGAGAAGGCCATTTTTGTTTTAAGCGAACCGCGCACAAAAAAACTATCCTAAAAAAGTTATTACCATTAACTTTAGCGGATAGTTTTATTTATTTTAATTATTCAGCTTTTGCCTATTAGATGGCAAAATAGATGATGCAATAATAACGAACCCAAGCATCAGAACAAAGATTAAATCCAGTAAACCGGTGTGCATGGATACTGTAAAAACAGTAATTGTGAATGCGTAAGCGACAGTATGGAAACTACGTATGCCATTTTGTTTTACTTTATTATAAATTAGAGAAATTAATACGCCATACAATAGGAAGCCAATTGCTACTAATAAATAACCTCCGTCTAAAAACAATTGACCAATAAAAGTTGGCGTTGTTGTTCGCTGTTCACGTGTGACCAATATACCTCTTTCGACCGTAATTGAATTAACGACCTCGGTAACTTTCATACGTGGTGAGATTTGCTCGCCAGGTAAAATTGTACTAAAAATGCCTTGATGGATTTGACCTTTTAAGTAATCTTCTTCTTTTGTGTATTCGATAATGGTACTTAACACGATATGACTTGTGACAGCTTCAGCATTTAATGCACGCACCCATTTCGGTGTTAAGTTTACTTTTTGTTCAGCCGTTAATAGGTTTTTTTCTTCCTCCGCAGTTAATTCTACATCGGGTTGCGTACGATCATTGAATGCCTTTGTCGTATCCTCTGTCATCACACGTATAAAGCCAAACAACGAAAATCCGATACCAATTACGAATAATGCTGTTAAAAACCATGTTAGCTTCACTCTTTTCACAACATAATGGAAAACAATAATCCCAGTAAATAACATAATAATAAGCGGTGTACGGTAGCCCATTAATAGAAATAGAAACATAATAACTGCAAAAATCGAACCGTATCCGATTGCTTTTTTCCAGGTCATCTTCTTTTCCAAAATCATTTTATAAGATAACAGCAATAAAACCCCAAACCATAATAATTGGCTAAAGAAGTTTAACTTTGGATCTAAGTTTCGGCGATTGGCTTCGTCCGTTATCCCTAGACTCCCACTAAAAATCATCATTAAATAGGAACCTAATCCAAGCAACGTTAAAACAACTATAAAATGAATGATATATTTCCCTAAGAATGACAGTCCGAATGTGGGAATTGTCCATTGCAGTTTATCGATTAAAAATACACCTATGTAATAACAAATAACGGCTAAAATTACAGCCGGCCAAATAGATACATGAATACCGAATTGTTCAAATTTATGCCAATCAAATAAGCTAATAAAAAAATATAGCAGTAAAATAAATGGCAAAAAGAAATACGGTGAAAACATATCGATTTTATTTAATTTCCCAAAAACCTTTTTCAATTCGCTCATACATATCACACCAAATAGATGTTATTTCCCCCTTTTTCTTTTTTTGTAAAACAAAATAAGTATAACACATTTATTGTAAATTATATATATAGCTTCCATTTTATATTTAAACTCTAACCTATTATTACAAGTAAAGCGAAAACTCGTATTTTGATAAAACTTTAATCAAAATACGAGTTTCATTTATTTCATTAGTCGATGAATTTAATAGATTCTAACGAAGATTCAATGCTCTGTATAGAATGGCTACAAACTGTGCTCGCGTAACGGGTTCATCTGGCTTAAATTTACCGTTATCGCCAATTACAATTTCAAGTTCTGCTAATGCAGCGATATACCCATAGCTCCAATGCGTTGGAGGAACATCTTGGAATGTGCTAGAGCCTCCTAATTCTATCTTTAGCGCAAGCGTCACGACTTTTGCCAACTGTGCACGCGTCATTAAAGCATTAGGATTAAATTTCCCCTGTGAACCATCGACTATTCCTGCTTGTTGTAATGTCGTAATGGCTTCATAGTATGGATGGTTTGCAGTTACATCCGAAAATGTAAGCGCATTGCGTGTCGGCTCGAACTCAAAAGCACGGTAAAATAACAATGCTACATGCTGTCGTTGAATAAATTCGTTCGGACGAAACGAACCGTCTGAATACCCTGTGATAATCCCTTGACTAGCTATTTCTTCTATCATTTCTTTTGCCCAATGGCCCGCAATATCATGAAAGGACACTTTTGGTAAGTCAGGTTCAGGTGTTGTTTGTTCCGGACTTGGTTCTGGGGTAGGCTTTGGCGCTATGTTTGCAATCCATTTCGCATACAACTTGGTCTCTTTCGTCACACGGTCTTTTGTCAAATCCCACTCATTGATTAAAGCAGCTTCTTTATACCAGCCGCCAAACGTATAACCTTCCTTTTTAGGAATCGGTAACGTTGCAATCTTTGTGTCATACGCTACAGACAAGTGACCTAATACGCTCCCGCCATTTGTTTCAAAATATACTGTAACATTTTGCGGTGATGAATCACTACTATTATTACTACTATCTGGAGAACTATTAACAAACCACTTTGCAAAAAGCGTTGTCTTACCTGTTATCGTATCTTTCTTAAAATCCCACCCATTTGTCAATGTTGCTTCTTTATACCATCCACCAAATGTATAACCTTGTTTTATTGGGATAGTGGGTTCATTTATCTTCATGTTAATATCGACCATCTGTGAAGGGATTCCACTGCCCCCATTCGTATTAAACGTCACTTCATATTGTACGACTTTCCATTTGGCAAATAATGTTGTTGCACTCGTTACTACATCATTTGTCAAATCCCATTGGTTGATAAGTGCTGCCTCTTTATACCAACCAGCAAATATATAACCTTGTTTCGTTGGAACAGATGGCCCTATCAGTACTGTGTTGTCATCAACTAGTTGTGATGGCATTGCACTTCCTCCACCTGTATTAAACGTCACTTCATGTTGAACGACTTTCCACTTCGCATACAAAGTAATTGGACTGCTTACTACATCATTCATAAAATCCCACTTGTTTGTTAGTGCTGCCTCTTTATACCAACCCTCAAATGTATGCCCTTGTTTTGTTGGAGCAGGTGGTTCCACCACTAATGTTTGATCGTTCACGAATTGAGGTGGAATTATACTCCCTCCATCCGTGTTAAACGTTACATGTTGCTGTGGCAACCAAATAGCATAAAGTGTTAAATCTCCTGTCATTGTTTTTACTTCATCTACATGATAATCAGTGCCGCTACCATCCCGCTCTGTATTCCATCCCGTAAAAACGTAACCATCTTTCTTTAATGATTCCTGTTTTTTCACAGTAAATGATTGTGTTGTCTTATCTATATAATCTGCTGCAACACTGCCACTTGTATGGCCATTTCCATCGTAGGTAATTGTAAATCCTAAATACTCAAATGGATTTCCATTTTGATCAGCATACTCCTTTGCCTTTGATGGAATTGTTCCCAAAATCTTCGTTTGTTTAGGTATAGCATTTGGTAATACAATTGTATTCCGACTTAAAATCGTTATTGTCTGTAAATCATTATTAACAAATGCACCCTGGCCGATTCTTTTTACAGTATCAGGTATTGTTATACTGGATAGCTTATTATTCGCAAAAGCAAAATCTCCAATCCATTCAAGCTGATTGGGGAGTACTACTGAAGTTAGTAAATTATTATCAAATGCATTGTAACCTATTAACTTTACATTATTTGACAGAATCAAGGAGGTCAGTTGTTTATTATTAAATGATTCATACCATATATTTGTGACAGGCTTACCACCAAGCGTATCTGGAATGACCAAATCTTTTCGACTGGGATTATTATCTCCGTAAATTGTTACCCCACCTGGATAATACATTTCTGGTACTATACCCGTTATATTATCATTATAAATAAAACCATCTTCTGTAAAATTATTTGCTAAAACTTTATTCTCATTGAAAAGTAATACAAATAAAAATAACGTGACAGGTACCACGAATAAAAACTTCTTACGCATCTTTCTTTAATTCTCCTTTACATCGTTCAGTAAATAGCCTATATAACGCTTTCATAAATTTTTTATATAAAATACCCCCCTTTATTTTCAATAATAGAGTTTTAGATTACAGTTGCACATTGAGGAATGTTAATAGTTCAACCATTAACATTAAAAATTTATTCAGATGCGTCATGATGAAGGAATTAAAACAAAAAAAATAACACTCGTATGGTAAACGAGTGTTGATTTATTAAGAGGAGAACAATTTGAGGTGGCTTTACCTTTCAATCTTAATCATTAAACACTTCAAGCATTTAAGTCCGTTATGGAAGGGATGTTTATTTCCTTTACACAAAATACGGGTGATAAATTAATCACACATTGGACTATTGATACAATATCTTGTAAAGGGATACGTGTTCCTTCATATAAATGAATGGCTTTTTCCAAGGAACTTCTGCAGCAAGTTCCCCTGGAATTATACAATTTATCTTCTCTCAAATGTTCATGTCAAACATTTGTAATACCGCGTAAATCGAATTTAGAGTGATACTTGCGCATTGTTCGTTACGATCTAACCCTGCCGTCGAACCAATTAAAATAACTTTTCCATTCTCCGCTTGTCTTAAGTTTGGCAAAAGCGCTTGCATATACGTAATAGTAGATGTCAGGTTGATATTGATTAAGGTTGAAATATCTTGAACTTCATCCTTATCAAAACTATAGTCATCCTCACAACCATGCTTCTCCCATACATATGATGGGATTACAAGGCAAACCAAAGTTACGAGTGTTTTTGTGGAAAAAACCCTTGCCAAAAAGATAAACACCTACCGAAGTAAGTGTTTTTCTATAGAGCAAAATTTCATACTCATCACATGGAGTGGTCTATTCATCTAAGCCTAAAATCTATTACTCAGCTTTAACGGGCTTTAGTAAGTTCTTTTGGAGCCAAACAGCATCATCCAGTCTTCCTTCTAAGTCATCAGCTACATATATATAACCATTTATTTCAAGATAAAACCTTGAAAAAACAGTACTTCCCTTTTTCATCATTCTTTCAGTTTTAGATTCTTTTAATGGTACGCCTTTCCCTTCCGCATCTTTTATTACCTCATAACGTACGCCACTATCCGTCCATATTTTCTCAACGATTTTAAGATCTGTACCAGGGTATTCATAACAAGATTCGTCTTTTTCATATTCACTGTTGCAATACTTAAGTAGTTGTCCATTCTTTGTATTTTTGAAATCAATAAACCATGTTTCTTGATTTCTGATAAAGTGTCCATAATTTTTGCTAGCATTAATACCATCACGAGTACTAACAATATAGATTGGGGATTTATAGAAAGACGAACGAATTTCTATTGGTACTTCTTTGAAAACTACTAAATCCGTTGCTTGTACCCGATATTGCCCCATTTGGTAAAATATTTTGCCATCATATTTTTCAATATCATACGTTCTAAAGAATTTATTTCGCTTAACCACTAAAGAATCAAACGTACCATTTGGATTTTTCTTGTATACTTTGATATCTTTTTTAAAGGTCATTTTTCCGGTTTGTTCTTTTACAACCTCTGCTCCATCATACATTACCTTTGCTTCTGACTTTATTGGATTTACTACTGCAAACACAAATACTGTTAGTAACACAATAAATAGTTTTTTCATTATTCTCCTCCTACTCACTTTCAAAAACATAATATCTCAGTATTATATACCAGTAATATTATATTCTACCAATGAATATTAAAAATCCAGCCAAAGTAGAGCGTTTTTCCATATCATTATTTGATCCATCTACCATTCTATCCAATTATCTAAATTTTATGGACTACCACTCATTGATTGGAAGGCTGCCCAGTGTCACCTACACTTCTACACACACTAGATGAAGATTTCGATTTCAATTCCCGGTACTCTTTTTAAGAAATCATTATATATTCTTCAGGCATTTCAACAGAAAAAGTTAAATTAATGTTTTGTTTCAAAATAACCACCTATCCTTTTACATTATAAGTCCTTAACGTTAAATGGGTCTGTTAAATCCTTACCAGCATTCCTAATCATAAAATTTTCAAGTTCAATAGTTGATACTTTCATTCGACCAAGTTTTAACCCTACAAGTTGACCAGTTTTAATAAGATCATAAACCTTATTTCTATTCATCTAAGTCTTTTCGCAATTTCTGCGACTTCTAATAGTTCGTTCATAAAAGACCTCCTTCTATAAATGTCACCATTTCAGAAGGATTATTATACATTAGATTTGCCTTTCCATCTGTATCAGCCCTCCACAATTTATAGTTCTACTCACAAAGTCCATCCGATCCATCCATCGGGCTTCATGGCATAATAAAAAGCCACGCTCAAATGAACGTGACTTCTCATTTATTATCTTGAAAGTTTATACACCACATACTGATTTAACGATACGCCCTCGGCTTCCGCATCCAATGCTAATTGTTTGTGCAATGATTTAGGAACACGCACATTGAACTTTCCGCTGTAATCTTGGTCAACTGGCTCAGGTATCGGATCGCCGAATTCTAGTTTGGTTTCAATAGTCATTTGTAAAACTTTCTCTAAATCTCGATAGGCTTCTTCGATACTGTCCGCTGGCGTGTGACATCCATCTATTTCTTTGATGTTAGCCCAATAACCTGACGCTGTTTTACGCACTTGAAATGTATACGGCAACGACAAATAATAATCTAAGTCTTTTTGATTTTTCATGTGATATGGCTTAAGATAGAAAGGGAAAACAGAAGGAGAATTTACTCCCCTATTCTGTTGAGTGCATCCTTCACAGCTTGAATGTCTACTGGATTTTCACGCTTGATGGTTGTTAGAAGTCCTTGTCCATTTCGGAACTGGTGATGTGAGCCCGCAACTCTTACTACCTTGTATCCGTTATGTTCTAGGACTTTTTTTATTTCTGCGAAGGTTATGCCCAGGTTGGACTTTCATCTTATCGATGATCTTCTCTATCTTTGCCATGTTTCACCTCCCACTATTATAGTACCGTTTTACAAGTGTTTAGTGGAAATATTTATAATAAAAAAGAGCCTATTTAGGCATGACCTTCATTTCTCTTAATGAACTGTTTAGTTTTCCAATGTACTACAAAACTTATAATTGATACTACAATAGCTACTGCATATAATGTTGTTGTTAAAAACCCAACTTGTTCAAACCCATCTCTTAGAACAGCCTTTATATAAAAGAATGTTGATAATAACATACCAATTACTGTAACTATATTAAGATATTTTACTTTGTTTTTTACACTCATATATTTCACCGCCTTTTACACTAATCATAAACTGGAAAGGATTAACTGTGTGATAGAATTTTGATGCATAATAAAAAGCCGCAACTCGTAGTTAGTGCGACTTTATGTATTCTTTATTTTAGTAAAAATCTTTTAATATCTTCTTTATCTGTTTCGTCCAAGGCAAGCTGTTCAACCTGTGCCTCAGCTCTCTGTTTAAGTTCATCACGCGTTGTTAACCCTTTAGCTACTAGAACTTCTTCCATAGCGATAATTCGAGCACCCAAAGCAAGTCGCATTGCACTATCCATTGTGATTGTCATACAATTACCTCCTTTCATATTAATCATAATACAAATAGAAATGATTGTAATCATTATATTTCGATATAACAAAAAGCCACACCTTGTTAAATGTGACTTTGACTTCTTTTGATTATTTGGTTAGTTCTCCATTGATAGAACCAGCTAAAGATTGTAATACCAACAGATAACACATACATAGCTGTATATAAGAAACCAACTTGAGTTATTCCATCTCTTAAAACAAGTCTTATATAGGAAAAAGTCATAAATACAATTAATGCTACACTAATAATATTGCGTATTTTCAATTTCTTTTCTATATCCATTATAGACACCTCCATCTACCTATATCATAGGATAAATGGAACGTATTGTCATTATAAGAAATTTGATTCATAATTAAAAATTATAAGTAATAGGAGTGGTATCATGCAATTTATTCGAACCAAAATTATTGTCCCAATCATTGTAATCATTTTAGGATTTGCATTTTTATATGCTGTTGCATACATAGGAGATACATTATTCTCATAAAAAAGAGACTACCAAATTAGTAGCCTCTCCGTAGTGTTGACGACTCCGCAATCGTCTTATTAAGTCGAATGCTAGTTTTCACCATCTCGTACCAGCGAACGTACTCCGGAAGTAAGTGTTTCTCTATAGAGCAAAATGTACAGACCACCCATCGCGGAGTGATCTTTTTCATTTCATTAAAATTTAAAGGCCTAAATTTTCAATAATTCTATCTAATACCCTTGTATTGTTATTAATCTCATTAAGTACTACGCTTTTAAAATCCCTAATCTCTTGAATAACATCATCGATATTTGCTTCAATACTTTCTTCTGAAGCATCACCAACATTCCCATCATCGTTAAATTCTATGTGACCATAGTATAAATTTATTTCTCCAGAAAGTATCTTATTATTATCTAGATAAACTTTTATATCTAAAATATCTTCTCCACCATCGTAAGGATTAACTTCTCCTTCGGTTTCAATTTTATAATAAGCCCCTTTAAAATCATACATTTCACATAAGACTTCATTAACCTCGAACTGATCTTTATACCTTAACATATCATCTATATCAATATCTTCAATATTAAAACAGAATTGAAGTATATATGAATATATTTTATATATAACTTCTTCTGACGCGAAAAAAAGCAATTATTAGGAATATAGGTGATGAAATGGCTAAAAAGCAAGAAATATTGAATACAACTGCTGACATTACAAAAGATATATTAATCCCTATCATATTAGGAGGACCAACTCCGTTAAAATCCAAAAATATAGATGATTGCCTTCTAATACTTCAAGATAAAATGAAAAACTCTATTTTGGATGGACAACTCCCTGATTTAGAACCTGGAGACAATAATTTGATACTTTCTATATTTGAGGAAATGCAAGATACTTATACAGAAGTTAAACGAGATTGTATAACAACTTTTGTTACAAATATGCTTTATGAAAAAAGTACGGGACCTTTCAACTTTATACTTATCAAGTGATTTTTGACCAATTAAAACAAATGTATGACCCCTAAATATTGCTATTCAAAGAGATTTATGCGAATAACGAGAAATTAACATGCTATAAAAGTAACGATGCACAACATCTACTACAGAATTACTTAAATTAAATGAATATAGCAGCTATAGATTAAAAAAATTAGAAAACTTAGCATTTCTGGAGAATATCACAGGTTTTATTGCCGTTGACACTAATGGCGAATTTAATTATAACAAAACTTATTTTAATACTTTTTACAATAAAGTTTGCTCGTTACTGTATGAAACACAAAAAGCCCAGGCTCAAAATTAATTGAGTACCTGGGCTTCGTCATTGGTATCTGCAACTGAGATTACTATTACAATCACGTTATATTTTTTTACATTCAACTAACGAAAATATGTATTTTTTAAACATAATTAACATTTATATAGTAAAATACAATTAGTTTCAAAATAAAGTAAATTACTAGGGGGTTTTAAAATGTCAACAACAACAAATACGTTAATTGCAAGTGTTACATCTGAGCAGAATCCTCAAAGTGGACAAAAGCATCGTTCAAGTGGCAACTTCAGTACAGAAGGCCTTCCAGAAGGAACAACAACATTACTTTGGAAGGTTGAAGGTGGAGGAGATTCAAATGCAATCAAATTTAATGTAATGCAAGATAAATCTGCTGCGACAGATCCTGTTATCTTTAAAGGAATATTAAGTGGTAATCGAACAGATGCAAAATCGATTCGCTCTCTGTATATTGCCGATCCAAGTGGAGCAACCTCTTCATTTGTAGTGCATGTGTATGCGGTTAATTAATTTTTAACTTGGAATTATCAAAGACCAGCTCGGCTAAAAATAGCTTTGCTGGTCTTTGATAATTATTTGATTAATTTAAACAGGTACCGTACTGATTTCGGTTACTTTTTATCATTTCTACGTTGCTGGATTGTATTGTATAAACCAATCAAGCGATCCGTTGTCATTGCACCACTTTGTAAATCTTTTAAATGTGAAGCATTAATAATACCATCCTTCACTGCCTGTGTAATAAAGTTTTCTGTTTCAGTTTTCATAGCTGGTGAACCTGGATTCCATGTTGTATTTGCCACTGTAATTTCCTCCTTCTTGTCTTCCACAATTAATTGGACTTTCAATTTGCTGTTACTTGGTACGATTACTTGTCCTTCTAACTTGTAACCTTTAGGCATCTTCCAATTGTTTCGACTGGTGGGATAGGTTCGGGCTCTGGTTCAAGCTCCGGTTCTTCAGACGTCACAAGTTCCCAATAGAACTCCTCTGTAACAGGATTACGACTTAATACATAGCCATTACCGTCTTGTGGATACTCAGGAATATTTGTCGTGATAATTTTGTTTTTAAAAGTTTCTGGAATATACGTACTATCATAAAAAATAGTCCAGCTACCGTCCTCTTGTTGATACAAATACACTAATGTCATATTTAAACCTCCCTAATGCCTTCAATTAATTTAAGTGGTGATAATAAAGCGCCTTCAGATATTCCATATTTCATTATTAATAATGAATGCAGATTGTCGACAAAAGGCATCAAGAAGTTTTAACCTTGATGCCTTTTGTCATTTTTTATAGTAAATAATTAGATTTCACTGCCGAGTTGACCATACTCTTTGAGCATACCTATTCTCCTTAAGCAGCTTGCCATGTCCAAGTAGTAAGCTTTTTCAAGTTCATGGCAGCAAAAGTAAGCATCGCCTGCATGGACAATTTTTTTAGACCCCTTAAGGTTGTCCATCGCATACCATGCTTTTCTTTTGCATCTGCAAAGACACGTTCAATCGTTTCTTTACGCTTTGCATAAATTTGTTTAATAGCATATGAATGGCGCAAATGTTCAGCTTCTTCCATATATGTTTCCCATATATGACGTTGAATAAGTTTTTGATGATTCTTGCTTTCTGTACATTGTGATAGCCAGGGGCAATTAGCACAAATCGATGGATTCGATTTATACTGGCGATACCCTTCCTTCGTAGTTGTCGTATATTTCAATACCTGCCCTTGTGGGCAAAGATAACAATTATAGTACTCATCGTACACATATTCATGCTTTCGAAAGAAACCATCCTTTGTTTTAGGACGTGTATAAGGGAGAACAGGTAACATTTGATTCTCTAATAAAAAGTTAGTGATGGCAGGTGTTTTATAAGCAGCATCCGCAGCAATCGCTAATGGCTTTTTCACTTTTTTAATGATTTTTTCAACAAGTGGCTGCAATACATAGCTATCGTGCACATTTCCTGGAGTCACAATCGTACCTAATACAAAACCTTTTTCATCTGTCGCTGCATGAAATGAATACGCAAACTGCTTTGTCCGTTCATCCTTAACATAATAACCACTCTCAGGGTCTGTCTTACTCTCCTTGATTTCTTTCCATTCGTCTTTTTCAAATTTCTCTGGAGGGAAGGGCTTTTTTCCGTGTTCCTCACGATCAATATTTAATTCCAGTTGAAGTTTCTCTTCATAAGCACGTGTTTCTTTTCGAACGACTTTTTTATCGTACTTTCGCTTATTAGCGCTTGCCTTTACATGTGTGGAATCAATAAATACATGGTCTGCATGCAGGAGACCCTTCTTCATAATTTCTTTTAGAATACGATAGAAAATTTGTTCAAACACATCTGTGTCTTGAAACCGTCGCGCATAATTTTTACCGAAGGTAGACAAGTGTGGAACTTCTGTATGGAAGCCAAATCCTAAAAACCAACGATAGGCCATGTTCGTTTCAATTTCTTTAATAGTTTGACGCATTGAGCGAATACCGAAAACATATTGAATAAAGGTCATTTTAAAGAGAACAACAGGGTCAATACTTGGACGGCCTAAAGATGAATAGAGGTTTTCCACTAATGGATAGATAAACGAAAAATCAATCGCTGCCTCTAGTTTTCGAACTAAATGGTCTTGTGGCACCAATTAGTCAATTGTCAGTATTTCTAATTGTTCACGTTCATTGATTTGATTCTTCGACATCATTTTCCATCACCTCAAATAGATTATTTTATTTATAGTTGATTGATAGCAATTCATATCAAGTTAATTGGAGCGAAGGGCGGGCGACTCCTGCGGGAACGCACAGTACGTAAGACGCAACAGACCGCGCGTTAGCGGGGGTTGTGGCTTACGATGTGCCCGCGGAAAGCGCCCGAACGTAGCGGAAATCAACGGGAGTAGACATCTATTTTTATTTTAAAATGAAAAAAGACTGTAGGCAAACTCGAAATTTTTCGAGTTTGTCTACAGTCTGAAAGCCTTAGATTATAAGGCTTTTCACACTATTTGAAAGCAATTAAAATTATCAAGACAACCATTTCGGTGGTGTGTTTTTTTCCCAGTAAATATCACCGAGATTGTTGTGAGCCATAAAATCATCCTCGGCACTGTGATAGTGGAAGTTGTAGTAGTAGCCTTCTTGTGGGCGCTTTTCTGTACGCACATGGAAGCGAATTAAATCATTGCCTGTTTCGTTATTAACAATATTGAAAATTTTTTCACCATAGTTGCCACTTGGTTTTTCAGTAATTGTGAGATTTGCCAATGACCCCTCTTCAACGTTAGCCACTGTCATCGCTATTGCCTCTTCTATTTTAGGGAAGATAATAGAATCAAATTCATTGCTAATTTTAGGGCCGATTTTTGTTCCAAACTTCATATACGATTGCTCTTTTGCTGCGTCAACTAGAAGTGCTTCGTAGTCAATCGCATTTTGCTGTATTTCAGTTGCTTCATCCGCTTTTGCTTCGGGTTCAGCGGCTAGCGCAGTGCTTGTCCCAGGAGAAGGACCGATAGAGGCGCGATTCGAAGGGTTTTGATCGAATGCATCCCAAATTTCATGTGTTGGCGTAATTAATCCAAATGTTAAAAACGCAACCATAATTACGATACTTTTTTGAACCCACTTTTTCATTAATTAACACCTTCTCTTTTATGTACAAATTGGTAATTCTACTTATAATATAATACGTTCCAACCAATAAAAGGTTTCATATTTCTACATTTCATTGTACAATAATTTATGTATAAATGTGTCGTTTTTTAAAAGGAGGTACAAAGTATGTCAATCGCAATGGGTATTGGTCTTTTATTAATGTTAGGTTACTTAACTTCTTTATGCTTCACTGACTAATTTAGTTACTATGCATACCGAACACAGTTTGTATGTATAATGCCGTATTACTTAGGTTTTTGCTATTATTTTCAAATTTTTTTATTGCAACATGATGTAAATTAAGCTTCTATTAGGTGCTGTTAAGGGACTTGGTAGGGCTAATCAAATACGGCAAACGCATATACAGAAATGTATGAATAAGAAAGATTGAAGCTCTTTGGCTTCAATCTTTTTTGTTATTCCCTTAACATGTAAAGCTCCTATTGAGTGCACGATTGCTATAAGCAAATAATTTTGAATGGACTTATGAAATCCATCCTAACAAAAACAATCGATTATTAAATACAACCAGGTACTTATTTGGATTGTGTATGATTAAGGACTTTTACAATTGTAAATTCATACTTACGGTTCTGTAACTAAATCCCATTTTTTCATATAGTTTTATCGCATGGTTCCCTACGTAAGCGCTAAGTCTGACTTCTGAATATCCTTCCTGTCTCAATTGCTCAATAGCAACATTCATTAATACTTTCGAAATACCCTTGCCTCTATAGGCCTCTTTTACGTATAGCTCATAAATAAAACCATTTAATTGTTCCGTAAATTGGTCTTTATTTTCACCAATTAGAATCCATCCCATTAAGTTATGATTCTCTGTTGCGATTAAATAATAGCATCCTTTATTTAGAAGAGGTTCAATAAGGTTCATTACTTTTTCATTGGTTGCCCTTACTTCGCCCAATGTACCATCAAATAAAGCTTGTGGCGAAAGCGCAATGATTTCATCTAGTTCAAAGTTGTTCGGCTTTCTAACTTCCATTCACACTACCTCCCTTCTCATTTTTTATATCCGATTTACCAATCTATTCTTATCATACCATTTAACCTGCTATTATCTAAACAAGCCTTTGCAAAGCGGTTGTTAGTAGAGCTATAGTGCTTCCAACAGTTTATAATAAAAAAACACCTACCGAAGTAAGTGTCAATATTTTATTTAATTGTTTTAGCTATTCGTTAGTGATTATCTTTTCAGACACTCATTAAGGTTTTATTTCGTAGCTACCGCGTTTAATAATAATTGTTTGTTATGATCGGACATTACACGCCATTCTTTAACCTTCACTTTCATCGTGTCTTCACATCCTTTCAATGATTGCTTTCACCCCACTGTATGCAAATGAATGGCGCATTAAAACCATTTCTAGATTGGTCCAACATTTATATTTTACATCTCTCACACCTTACCTCGTTGTTTTCTGTTTAGTGATTTTACTCAATAAAATAGACCACCCTTCGTGGAGTGGTCTTCTTCAACTTACATCTATATGCACAGTAAATACGTTTTAAAAACTATTTTTGTAGGACAGGAACCCAAAGCTCATTACTAGGAATGCGATCAGGTGCTAAATAATTTTCAACGCAAGGCAGGTCTGCCAATTCGTATCCGGACGATGGCAGCCATTCAGTATATAAACGGTTCCAAGCATCCATGATATTTGGGAAAACAGCCCATGTTGTATTTTTAGGGATGACGATTTTCTCCATATCATTGGGGAATTTTTGCGAATAGCGACATCCCATAAAATAATCAAATTCTTCATCTGTAATTGCCGCTTGTTTGCCGCAAACACCTAAAATCCCTTCCATTTTGCATTGTGGGCTTTCCCATGACATATTTATTAATCTTTGTAACAATCCATTTTTATTCGCAGCTTCCCACATTTTAGGAATATCAATAAAAGCATCAGCTGTCCTAACTTCTTGTTTCACACCTACAATTTCAACTTCAACTTCTAATACTTCGATTCGATAATCCATCTCTACATCTCCTTTGATTGAAATATGAAAGGAGAGTCTTGGGATGGCTTTTAATTCAATCCCTTTCTTGCGAGCTACTGTTGGAGTAACCCCGTGGAGGTTCTTAAAAGCACGGCTGAAGGCATCAGGTGAATCATATCCATACTTAATCGAAAGGTCAATAATTCGAATAGAGCTGTTGTTTTGAAGTTCAAATGCAGCTTGCGATAAACGCCTTCGCCTAATATACTCCGCCAATGTAAATCCTGTTATAGCTGAAAACATTCTAGGAAAATGGTACTCAGAACAACATGCTAATTTTGCTACCTCTTTGGCGTCTATTTTACCGGATAGATTTTGTTCAATGTAATCCATTACTCTATTTATTCTTACAATCCAATCCATTAATATCACTCCTTTCGCTATCTATCATAATTAAAAACAACCTACTATATCCGATATTTTAAGTCCAGAAAATGTCGGATAAATTAAAGATACAGATAAAAAATCCGCGAACGCTATTTGAGCTCGCGGATTTTTCAATGTTTTATCGCCAATTACCACATGTATAATCCCAATTTTCAAAGAATTCATCTTCTACTTCAATTTGATTATAAATTGGCCATAAAAATTGGTGAACAAGTTTTTGAACTTTAGCAAAGGATACTTGTTGCGTTAATAATTGTTGCCATGCTTTGTTCTTGCTGTCGTCCAAATCAAAACGTTTTGAGAACACAGGCGGATTTTTTTCAATTGTCGTTTTATGTCGTTCGAATGTATCGAGTATAGCCTCTTGTAATACACGACCTTCAAAATTTTGGGTACTTGCTAGTAAATAAATTGCATAATAATCTTTCAACGTTTCTTCTAATGTTGGATATTGATATATGGTATTAAATTTATGTGCAATGATGAGCTCTGTCGGATACCCTAATAGTTCAGTTGACGAACTATTTAGCAATGATGCGGTTGCAATTTTTCGAGGAGCCATGGAAGCACTATTAAATAAAGTTATTGCTATTTCTATGTATGTTGTTATGTGCCCTATTTGCGCAGGAATCCTAATTTGAATTTCTTCTTCACCGCTAGAGGATACTTCTATTTCATCGCTGACAAACGCAACCCCATCTTCGGCTACTTTCACTGTAGAAATTTCTTTGAAAGCATGTTTGATGATACTTTCTTTATTGGCCATTTTTTTGGCGCATAATGTAATTCCAGAAGAAGACTTTACAATATCATTGGTCAATGTCCCTAATAAAAATTCGCCATATAGCCAATATTGATCTTCATAGGAAGAAGCTGCCAGTCGAACTAACAACCTTTCTTGGGAATAGAATGCTACAAGTGCCTCCAAACTTTCTTGTTGTTGCTGAGCTACTTCTGCTAGTTGGTTCAATACACTTTTTGGTACTTCGTTTACTTGTTTCATATGCCACACCCTCGTTTCAATCTTTTTTCAGAATTTTTCAGTCAAATAGTATATATTTGATTTTTTAAAAAACTCCGCACTTTATTATTACTTATTTTCCCACAATAGTAAACGGTAATATAACCCATGATAATTTGTCGATATATGTCGTAATTTAGGAGAAAAAACTAAAAAAACACCTAACTTTTTATAAAAAAGCAGGTGCTAAATCACATATACTTATTATTTTTATTCCTATCCGAAATTGGACAAGGGGTAGCCTCGCCTTAGCGAAACTACCCCTTTAGTATTTAATAGGTAACATTTCTGTAAATTGTAAAGTCTCAACCCAATCATCTGGGGAATATTATTTCGAAACGTTTCGTTTCTTCACCGCGGTAAAATTCCACTGTGTGCTCTCTAACTTAAGCAACGCAAACCCAACCTTCTTTTGCGTCCTTGCAGCCCCAAAGCATGCGCCAGTGTGAATAAGTATCCTAAAAAACAAAAAGCAGAATGCCAGATTACTGAAAGATGCTACCTAAAATAGCACGTTTTTAATTATAGCACAAAAAATTTATAAAGTAAAATCACATTTTTCACTATAAACTATGGCTTGGTAAAATAAATAGGATAATGAGCTGCACATCTTTCAATAAAAACGCAGGACGTTGACTCCATATAGGCTTGAATCGTCAATTCTTAGCATATTGTGCGTGCGCTTCATGGCATTTATAACAAGGATAATAACGCTCACAACAGGTAAATTTAAGTGCGATAATATCGGTAATGTACCTTGTTTCATAATCAATGACGACTCCAAAATAACCATCTAAACACCCACCCCATTTAATAGTAATAAAAACTAGTACAATCAAACTCGTCAATCAAATCTTCTTTCCCATAGCGTAGTTCAATATAGCTTGTACGCTCTTTGCCATCACTATAGCTTCTTGCATCGATGGAATCGCGAAGGCGATCTGCCCTTTGAACAGTTGTAAACAATAATGGGAATAAAGAAAAAAACACGCTTTATAAAAGCCATTAATTGAATGTCAAACCCTCTTGATGTTTGAGCTAGAACAATCCGTTGTAACTCAATATATTTGTTTAAAACAAATGACAATAACAATCATTAAGGAAAATTGTTCAATTGGTACACGCAACTTCGTAATGGTTTTAATAATTTTTCAAGCCCTTTTGCTAAAGCAAAAGGCTTTGTAGTTAGCGTTAAGAGTGAAGCTACACCACTAATAATTGAATACTTCCAAACAAATCATATGCCCGCAGTAATGCCTTCAATGGATATCGACCTAATCCCAAATGACCAGCTCACATGCCCTTTCGTAAAGAACAGATGACAAACGTAAATGTTAGAATGAAGAGTAAAGGCTTTACATCTTTTAGTATGACTACAAGCGGAACTTGAGAAACACGGGCGGCAACGAAAAAAGTAGGATAACATAGCTAATTGAATAAAAATTAACGCTAATTACAAGAAAAATTTTGCTAAGCCCTTTTTTTGTTGAAACCTCTTTTATAACGTTCATTTACGCTAAAATTTTTTTCACAAGAAAAAAAGAACAGACATGATATGATGTCTGTTCCCGTCGTCTATTGTCTCTCAATAACGCCATAATGAAATTTTGAAGTCACACGCGTTAATCTGGAGAAATGATATTTTTCAAACCAATCTGATTTATAATGAGCTTTTAAAACAACACGCTTTTTAGCCACTCGTTTCGCTTCTTCGACCCATGCCTCAGTTAAAGTTACATGTGCTCCCGCTGCCCTAAGTGCCTGAAAATTATTCGATTCCTCAATAATTTCTTCAAACATTGGGTCCATATAGACAACATCAAATGCACTGTCTGGCTGTGATTTTAAATAAGCAACTGCTTCTGCTTGTACCACTTCTATGTGCCGCATACAGGCCGTTAACGGAAGCTCCGAGGTATCATATGTATTCATACCATGCGCTACAATAAACGCCACATTTGGATTCGCTTCCAGTCCCACCACTCTTCCATATTGACCAACAGTAAATGCGGCTAACATCGCATCAGCACCTAAACCGAGCGTACAATCTAAGACCGAATCGCCCTTTTCGAGCTGTGCCGCCTCTAAAAACGGCTCCATTTCTCCCCTCGCTACTCGCTTTAAGCGAAATGCTGCGGAATTCGGATGAAAGAAAAAGGGCTCTTCTGCGCCAAATGCATAATATTCATAGCGATTTTTCCCTGCTACAATGATATTCGCCTGAAAGTCCTCTGCAAGTTTACGGATTGAGCGTTTATGACGAGAGATAAAGGGAACATCTAACTTGCTACACACAAAATCAGCGAGCACCACAGACAAGTCGTCTGGTCTGCCCGCTGTAGTGACAATTGTTTTTACTTCTCGCATGTCTGCTCTAAAACGCCTGTTAAATGCGCAGTAATTTGCTCCACTGGGAAGCCTTCAATTTGTTCACGCGGAATAAAGTAAGCCAATTCCCCACCTTTTAAAATGGCCATTGATGGTGAACTTGGTGGTACATCCTCAAAAAAACCACGCATTGCAGCAGTTGCTTCTGGATCTTGCCCTGCAAATACAGTTACAAGATTATCCGGTTTAACCGCAGCTACCGCTTCCCGAGCCGCTGGACGAGCCAACCCTGCCGCACATCCACATACCGAATTGATAACAACCAAAGAAGTCCCCTTTGCCTCCGCCATAAATTCATTAACAGCATCCGCCGTTGTCAGCTCTTTAAATCCAGCCTCCACCAACTCTTCACGCATCGGCTTCACTACCTGTTTCATATATTCGTCGTAAGCATTCATGCTTTTACCCTCTTTCATATGTAATCACAAAGCCCATTATAGCAAGGTTTTTCACACTTGTATAATGTTTCGATTTCACCAATATTCACCTGCATTCAGATTTTTGGTTGCTTTTTTGTTGCTTTGGTTGCTTTTTTAGGTGTAAAAAATTGACTGCAACAAGTAATATTCATACTTTTAAATTTATATTTATTCAAATTAGAACATAAAAGAAAGTTTAGTGGAACGGAATTAATAAATAACTAATATTGGTTATTTTTCTTTTTTTATATACTTTTACCATCTAATTTCTTAAAATAGATAAGGTATTATAAAGGAGGAAGTTTTTAAAATGAAAAAATTATTTTATGTTGGAGCCTTATCGGCATTTTTACTTGCTGCATGTGGTGATGAAAACGAAGCTGCACCTAAAGAAGAAGCTCCAGCTAGTGAACAAGCTGCTCCTGCAAAAGAATCTGTAAATGCAGAGACGGCAAAATGGCAGGATGAAATAACAAAGTTGGCTACAAATTCTGATGGTCCGGCTGATAAGTTTTATGCACTTGAAAAATTTTTAATGAAGTATAATCCTACGGAAGCAGAAGTGAAGGAATTTTCAACGTACATAGTTGATGATTATAAATCAGGTAATTATTTAAGTGAAATCGAAAACCATGAGCGAATGTTGACTAACATTTTTAAATCTTATTTTGTTGAGAAAAATAGCGAAGGTGCACTAAAGGATTTCGCTTTTGATTATTTCCAAAACATGAAATATACATATCGTGGTGTTGATGCAGTAGATAGTGAAGCTGTAAAATCAAATGAAAAACAAATGAATAAAGCTCTCGAAAAAATGAAATAAAAAATTAAGCCACTCAAATGTATTGAAATCCAAAAGTTAGATTTTTAGTCTAACTTTTGGGGTGCAGTACAAATCGGGTGGCTTTTTTTGTTATCAAAATTAATCGATTTTTATTATAGCAAAAATGCCCATAAGTAGTTAATGTTATCTTTGGAGGTTTATTCAAGAAATGACCTATACAACTTTAAGGAGGATACATAATGGTAAATATGTTTAAAAAAGGTTTTATTTATTCTGCATTAATGCTGTTATTACTTGTTAGCTTTAGTGTTGAAAGTGCATCTGCAGCAGAAGGGGTTGATTATGAAGAAGGAGTAACTAATTTAAATAATACTCCTGAAAATAGTGCAATAATTGGAAGTCAACTCAAAAAACCTGAAAAAGGTTGGAATAGATACGACGGAAATAGTCCTAAAGTAATTGTAGGAGATACTTCTAAGTACACTCCGCATAATCATCCAATATTTTACAAGGGTTCTACTGCATTCTTTACTAGAGATAACACAGCAACGTTTAGATTTAATGGAACTAAAATTAGGTTACTTTCTGCAATTTGGGTGGCAAGAAGCAAGAGTATTGAAGTTAGTATTGACGGACAGATTGTCGATACATTCTCTCAAAATATCGACTCACTAAATATAAATGATGGTCAAAGAGTATCTTACGAAAAAAATAATTTATCTCCAGGAACACATATTGTTATATTGAAAAACCTCGATACAGCTAGTTTTTTTGAATTAGATGCAATTGATGTTGATGGAACATTATTATCACCAGTTGAAATTCCAGATGTTGAATTCATTTCATTAGACAAAAATTCAATAGAAATACTGGAAGGTAGTAAGGATAAATTAACTGCTACTGTCTTACCAGAAAACTCTATAAATAAAAATGTGGTATGGTCATCAAGTGATGAATCAATTGCAACTGTAGATCAGGATGGAAATGTGACAGCTATTCGTGAAGGCCAAGCAATCATAACTGCAAAAATCGAAAACACTGATATTTCAGCTACTAGCACTGTGATTGTTAAAAAACCTATTAATGAATCTTCTAGTGCTATCCTTAGTATCACACTAGTAAATGGTATTACAAAAGAATATGATGTTACAAATACTGTTTTAAATAATTACTTGAATTGGTTTGAAAGTGCTCAAGGTACTTCAACTTTCAAATTCACAAAAACTATCTCACCTTATAAAAAAGTAACTGAATATATTGTACACGACAAGATTGCTTCATTTGAAGTAAGAGAGTATTAATCAAGAGACCGCCCTCCACTATAATTAGTGGTAGGGCGGTCTTGCTATTTTATTTATTACTCATTTGTTGAATTGTAATATATAAACCAATCAAATGGTCAGAAGTCATCACTCCTCTTTGTAAATCCTTCAACTGTGAAGCATTGATAACACCTGAATGTACTACAGTCCACCAATAACATAGGTGCTCTGTTCAGTACCAATGAAAGCTACTAACCTTGCTTCAAAATTATTTTACAGGACACTCCTGTGGTCTTGATGATGGCGAGACACACATTCTGCATTTCCACAAACACGAAGTACTTGCAACTGCACACCCTAAACAAAAAAGACAAGCTACAGGATTGAGACAGTTTGCACAAGCACCTAAGCATGAATAGCCACTAACACAAGACTCCCAAGAACCACACCCAATACAATCAGCCATACACTTCTTCCATTTACCTCCAGCTCCCATTGGAACAATTACTGGCATATCTTCATTAAAAACAACTACCCCTTCATCGTTTTTAAATTTAATAAGTGCACTATCACCAAACACAAATGTCCCAACTATTTTATCACTATCTACTATATCTAAAGATAAAGCTTGTATAAAATTATTTGTAGATTTTTGGGATTTCTCATCAAATGAATACTGTTCAATATTCAACACTTTCTGGCTACCAGGTGCTAGGTCATATTCTCCTTCTTTAAGGAAGTCTAATACAGTTTGATAATCCTTAGAGTTTTTGAACCTTTCAAATTCCTGTTTAACAACTTCCTTATTGTTTTCGACTTTATTTAGTTGATACAACCAAACATCTTTCGCCTCTGTATATTGTAGCTCAATTGATTCACCGTTCTGTAAAACAGTTTGAATATATTGCGTTCCTAATACTTCATTAGAATCATTAACAGATAAGTCTACTTCAACAGCATTAAGATTATCTGAAAAACTTTGAAGTTCGTTAGTTAACTTCAAATTCAAACCAAGTTTACCGTTTAAACGTTCCTCAATCCGTTTTGTAACTTCTGACTTTTGAGAAATGGATAATTTAACAATGTTCCCCATAAAAAAACCACCTTATTAATTATTAGAGTTTTTTCAACTCATATAATAAAGTGGAATAAAGGCATTTATAGTAAACCTATCCTTTACTATAATAAAAAAATGCTTGAAAAATTTGAGTAACCATAAATATATTAAAGCTCGCAAATAATGCAAAGGCTACAGAATCTTTAAATGCAACGAGATTATCATTCGCAAAAATAGAGATACTTAAATGAATAATTAAGTAAAGATAAGATAAACTTAATGATGTTTTTAATCTTTCAATAATAAAATTGTCTAATAGCACTTCTTTTTCAAACAAATTTTTCTTTTTAACAGTAATTAAAGTTTCTTTAATTAAAAAGTAGAAAGCTACTATATTTGCTGTTGAAAAAATAACACCATTAAAAGTTGCTCCACTGGTAAAAGAATTATATGCCACAAAAGTAAAAACTAATACAAAAATCAAACTAAATAAAAGTTTTAGGAATTTTGGAACTCTTACTAAACCCACTAAGAAATACCCCCTTTATCAATGTAAAATACTTCTTTTATATCCTTTTCAAGTACTAAACTAATAGCATAAGCAACAACAATTGAAGGTGCATAACTTCTGTTTTCTATTGAAACTATAGTTTGGCGATGAACAAATGCTTTGTCTGCTAATTCTTGTTGTGTCATACTCTTCAATAATCTGAATTTTTTTACATTGTTACAAACAACAATATTAACCAAATTTCGACACCACCTTGTATATGATACTATACACATCTTATTAAATGTATAATATCATATACAAAATATTCAGTAAATAAAAAATCACAAAATATAGTATTAACCCATTAATTTCATCTCCCTCTTCATATCAATACAACTCAAAGACAAATCGTCCTAGCAATTGATTTATGTTAATGTCTGCTGTTTTTCAAAAAAAAATCACCTGATTGGATAAAAGGTGATTTCTTAATATGAGTATTTTATAATTAAAGAATTTTTTCAAGTTGAAAACCACACTATGCTTTCTAATTTTAAACTTATTTCTTTCTAATACAGTCAAAGTAATTCCTTTCACTTTTTTAATATTCATCTAACAGCTCTTGTTTATCATTAAATTTATAAAAACTCTTTTAAAAGTAACCGTAAATTATTGTTTTGGCAGTCACTTATTCCAATTTTTAATAACTTCAGATAATTGCAAGATTACTATTTCTAATTTTTCTATTTTCTTTTCAAATCTTACAAATAAGTAAACTGTAATAACAATTGGAAAACCAAAATTTCCAGTTAAGTTAATCCACATTGGAATATCTCCTGTTGTTATCATTTGATGTTTCTCCTTTTAATTTTTAAAAAGAATGAATGATTTAATTAATTATAAAGATTCAACTACTATTCTAAATTTTTTATATCATTATAGAGTAGTAATAAGTAATAATATTTCGTATCTATATTAATCTCTTAATTTACAGTTACTACTTTAATTGAATAAATCCGTTTCCAACTTGATTTATTGAGAATTCTTTCAAAGGAAGAGCATGCTTTAATAAATAGTCATATACATAAATAGGATTTAAGCGGGGTTCATTGGAGTTTTTTAGCTTTAATATTAACGCAGCAGAACCCGCGACAAATGGTGCTGCCATAGATGTCCCTGTTAATTCAACGAAATCGTTATTTATATGGGTTGAGAGGATATTTTCTCCTGGGCCTACAAAATCAAGATTATCATTTGAATTAGAAAATATCGAAGGCGTCAGTACTTCTGAAATTGAGCCAACTTGAATGACTTCCTTGTAGAAACCCGGATAGGATATCTCATTTGTTTCTTTATCTCCATCTCCCTCATTTCCAGCTGCCGCGATTAATACTATCCCTTTGGAATGTGCCATTTTAATAACTTTTCGCAACTCTTCAATAGATTTCGTAGCTCCTAATGACATATTTATTACACTTACTTTTTCTCCATAAGGGCCAACCCATTCCATAGCATAATTAATTGCATTAATTAAACTCCTAAAGCTTCCTTTACCATGTTTATCAATTACTTTTAATACAAGTAAATTACTCTTAGGTGCAACACCAACTACACCTTTATTATTATCTAATGCTGCGATAATACCCGAAACATGAGTACCATGCCCTAAATAATCATTATAAATTTCCGTTTTTCCTTCGTCATCTTCTGTGAAATTAAAACCTCCAATTATATTACGCTTTAAGCTTGGATGATTTGTTTGAATTCCACTGTCTAAAACAGCAACTATAATACCTGAGCCCTGATCTGTCTCATCCCAAATTTCTCTAGCTCTTATTTTATCTAGATTGTCGGGTACAGTACTTAAGGTTTTGAATAACTTAACTATTTTCCCTGGATTTACAATAATCTCATTGTTTATCATTTAATCATCTCCTTTGTAATTTAAGTGTGAAATAAGAGATGTTTTTAAATAAGAATGCCAACAAATTCAATTTTAATAGTTAGAGGAAATGTTTTGGAATATACTTAAATTTAATTCTAAGACCTCCTATTTTTTATTAGATTATTTGACTATTAATGATTTTTTAATATTAAATAAACAATAAAAAAATAAATCGATAATAAAAATAGAACAAATATTCTTATAAGCTATTTATAATTAAGTTATATATTACACTTATGAAAATAGGAAGAATTCAAAAGGGGGATACTATGAAAAGTAAAAATATTCTATGTAACTCTAACTTTCAATATGCAATTAATGAAAATGCCTTAAAAAAAAACCCACTGATAGCAGGATTTCTAAAAGATAAACATCATTATGAACTGTATAAGAAAGCTATTTTGAATCCTACAATAGAAAATAAAGATAAAGTTGAGGATAAGTTTAAATTGTATTACGAAAAAGTAAGAATGAATGCATATATTTTTAGCTTAATTAAATATTATGCTATTGATTTTGATAAAAAAGTAAAAAAAATAAACGATAGATATATTTTAACTTTAGATATGCCTAGAATTAATGATGAATACATCAAAAGTTCAATGCAATTTACAACTAAATACAAAACATTAAGAGATGAATTAACTGATGAAACAACTATTAGAGCTTTAAACTCTTTAACTGATTATCAATACAAAATATTAGATTTAATTTATGTAAAGAGACTAACCAACAAAGAAATTGCTGAACTAGTTAATTCCACACCTCAAAATATCTCGAATATTCACAAAAATGCTCTAAGAAAATTAAAATTGCAGATTAATTTACTGAAAGAAGGCGAAGAAAATGGATAAAGATAACCATGGTTGCTATGAATGTTTTGAGGATTATCTAAAAAAGTTCGAGGGCTCTATAAGAAAAGCACTATATCAAACATCATTAAATGAAAGGGAAGATTTAAAGCAAGAATTGCATATAAAAATATTCGAAAAAATAAGAAATACTAATTTTCGAGAAAAAGCACCTAGTTTTTGGAGCATTATTGATAAAATGCGCTAAAATCTCACTTACTCATTATAACTTCTAAAACAATTATACAATTTAAAAGTGACATAGTTAAGCGCTTAATGCAAAGGACTATTAAAACCTTTATCCTCGATTCAATCACATTTGCCACCTTTAATATTCTCAAACGAGGTGATACAATGCCATTTGAAGATAAATTGAGAAAGTATAATCAAATAAAAATTGATCTTTTAAAAATGTCAAAACATCTTGATTTTTGTGATGAGACAGAAAAAAATCTTTACCAAAATATTTGTGTAGAATATACTAAAGAACTTAAGGAAATTAAAAAATCTTTAGAACAAACTTACGGTATTGAGATTTGTAATTCTGACACTAGAAAATAGAAATCCTTGTATTTAATTTTAGGTATAATTAAACTAAACAATCTATGGTAAAGCGACAGAAAGATAAGGAACATGTAAAAAAGCAACAATTTTCGTGTTAAACACAAAGTATTGTTGCTTTTTTTATACAGTTATAAGCAAGCCCTCAAGCTGTGTATCTCAATTAGCTATTTCTTTGGCAAATCCTTCACCTCATAATCTTTATAACAAATGTGACAGTAACCAGTCACTACTTTTTGTGTCACTTTAATCATGCTTTGTTTGTTCATCAAGTGGGGTGTTCATATACAGGTCGCGAGATCGTTGACGCAATGTATCTTGATTATCATCGATATCTTCTTTCGTGGAACCACCTTTAAAAATCCAACCAATCATCGATTTCTTACGCCTATTCGCGCCACTATTGGCGTAACCTGAATTGATAATTTGTAGTCGCTTGCGAGCACCTGCACGCTTCAATGCTCTTTCAGGCGAAACAACCTCGATCGCTTTATCCAATAAGTTCACTTGTCACACCCCCTACAAATCACGTGGCACAACTCGTATCACTCGTCTACGACTTCGACCGTACTCTCGCATTTCAGCTAAAGCTAATTCGCTTCTCCAAAACTTTATTTGGTCCCTTACTTGCGCCAAATTTGCACGGTCAAAACGTCTATTTTCTAACGAATAACTCTGATTAATGGCGATTTTCGCCTCTGCCTCCAACCATATAGCTAACCTTTCTCTACATTCATCAACCGTAAAAGCCATCTTCTACACTCCTTTAGAAATCACTCTCCGCTTACGTTTTTTCCGCCTCGTTGTTTGCGTATAGATGTTGCTCGTTAAATTGTGTTCGGCAAGATAGTTCAAATCCGGATTTAAAATACGTAAAGCAGCTGTTGCATAATTTCGTAAATCAAGCGGTTCATTTCGTATATTGGAAGAACGTTTCACCCATTCAATACGCGGAACTCCTTTAAAAAAGCGTGTCACTTTTCTTTCTGCTGTTAAGCCAATAAAAAAAGCCTCGTCATACCCTTTATCCGCTTCTAACGGAAAATGGCAATAACCAGGCTTATCTTCGTATTTATTTTTCAATCGGGAATAAATTAAATCCTTCCCTTCATTGACGCCAAGCGTAAATAAATGTACTTGTTGTCTCCCTACTTTTGACGGTTTATTAATATACGGGACGCCATTACCGCCCTTTCCTTTAATCGCAAATACTCGACGGTGCTCCCTGTCTTTACAAAAATCATAGACCTCACTTGTATAATGCCCACCTGAATCCACACAAGTGGCAGCAACACAAAGCTTTACACCGTCGTTCCGTATATAATCCTTTAATAAAAATGCATCAACTTGATTCCATACAGCTTGCTGCGCTGGATCTCCATAAAATATTTTATAAGCTATTCCCCAGGAAATTTCATCCACTCCCCAGCCGACTATTTCCACTTCTAGACGGTCATCTTGCACATCGACACCTGCTGTCAGCACTAATACATCCTTAGGCACTTCACAATCATAACGAACACGTCTGGACACAAGCTTCGTATGGTCTTGATCATTAGTCTTTTCTTCCCAAGATTCACCGAGCGTTGTATTGACCCATGTTTTAAATGTTTCTAGCCCTTTACGTTTTGCTTCTTTAAATTCTGCAATAATCTTTGCCCAATTCTCCCAAGGTGATGCTAGTGCATTCAAATGAAAACCTCGCTTCGATGCTTCAGGATTTCGCGCAATCCATTTTCCAGGACGTGACTTCCACTCCACTTCGTTATGTTGTGCCTTACAATGCACACATTCCATCGTCACTGTCTGAAAACGAATTTGTGACCAACTATACGGTTGAAATAACCCACAGCTCGGACAAGATACACACCATTGTTCCATTGTACTTTCTTCATATTCCGCTTCAATTCTCGATGCACCTTTAATAGTAGGTGTCGTTACAGATACCCATTTACTGTTCCAAAAAGTCTTTGTTCGCTTCTGCGCAAGTGCTAATGGATCTCCTTCAGCACCTGCAGATGCTGGGAACCGGTCTACCTCGTCAGAAGGGATTAAACGAACAGGACGAGAAGAAAGACTTGCAGGTGAATTGGCACCAACAAGCGTTAAATGGCCACCAGGAAACTTCTTTTGTAGCAACGTATTATTTCCATCCTTCGCCTTAGGACTATTAATTTTCTTCGTTAAAGTTGGTGTATCCCGTATCATGGCAGCTATGCGTTCTTTTGAATAAGCCTCTGCCATTTCAAGCGTTGGCTGCATTAAAAGCATTGGTGACGGATCGTAATCGATATAGTAACCGATAATATTGTTTAATATTTCGGATTTCCCAACTTGTGCAGACGACATCACAACAATTTGTTCAACCCCAGGATCATTGACTGCATCCATAATCTCTCTTTGATAAGGTGCACGCTCCGTATTCCATCGCCCATGCTCTGCTGATGATTCCTTAGATAATACACGATGCTTATCCGCCCACTGCGATACCGTAAGTTTTGGAGGAGGCGCTACTAAGCCGGCAATTCCTTTAAACAGGCTCATTGTCTGTTTTTGGACCATCTTCATCACCATCCATTTCTAATTCAACATTATCCTCTGTAAAATACTGTGCTGCATCATACTCAGCAAGCTCAGCTAATGCCTCATGAATATCTTTTTCCAGTAATGCCTCTATCATCTTCGGGTCATCCTTACTCGCTAAAAGTAATGCAGACTTTGAAGGGAGCGACAACATCTTTGAACGAAACGCCATCACCATATGATTTTGAATTTTCTCCACCTCATCCGCCTTATGCATTTCTCGTTTTAGATGCGCCAACTCAATTTCAGCCTTCTCCCGTTTCGCCTTCTCATGCAACCATTTCTCATAATCTAAAGACTCCATCACCTTGTTCTCATCAATGCCATCATAGGACATTTTCAAAAAAGTAATGTAGCGACTGACGGTATCGATCAGATCATAGCGGCCATGAGCAACACGCGCAATTACACCTTCTTCAACTAAATAACGAACATTTCTTTCTGTCATATTAAACATTTTGGCAATCGTTTTCGTATTGACAATCGTTCGATCATCCAATTTCGTTTTCGCTGTCACACATGTACTCACCTCACTTGATTTACAGGATGGAAGGAACACCTTTTTTGGCACTATATCTAGCACTTTTTCGCGTCGGAGACCCGCAGGCTGGCGTTCTTGGGTAGAAGAACCTAAGACAAAAAAAGACGACGCAGCATGTGCTGCATCGCCTATCGTTATGTTGTTTACTATTTATTACATACTACTATATTAACATGCCGTATCCGAAAAAGTCTGGCAACTTTCTGCCACAATCCTGCCACGAGTCTGCCATTATCTTTTTAATAGCTCTAATAAATATTTACACTGAGAAATTCTAGTTTTCTCTGATCTATATGGCCACATAAAAAATAGTAGAAATAAGATATTTATCGCTATCATTGGTATGTAGTAGTAGTCAGCTCCTTTATACTCTCTAGTAATATACAAGATAAACAAATTAATTATTGAGACAACATAGCTAATTAAAGGTCCCATGTATGATAATGGCGTAGTATTTTCCAATATAAAATTTAGTCTAGCTCTACAAAGTATTTTCTTATTTTCACTTAATTTATTAAATTCATTTATATTTGCACTGAATTCCGTACTAGATATCTTTTTAAGATAGAATTTCTTCATTAATTTATTTAAAAATTCCATATCCTTTTTAGTGAATATAATCTCTTCAAATTTATTTTCCAACACGTAAATCAAATCCCCTTTTTGAAAATCATACCATATTCACATTAACATATCTTATATTCTGTTAAGGTACAGAAAGTGTTAAAAAGTTAGATTTCTCAATACTTTACACCACATTCAAATCATGAGCTTTACAAGTCCTTATTTTGTAAATGTCTTTAGCGTGTAAAAGTGTTTGTTATTTCAAGATGTTGAACCATTTCCTATAATGGGCAAAATAAAATAGCACCAACATCAGTGCTATTTTAAAATTTCAATCGTTTATTTAATTTTTGATACGCTTGATCGATTGCATCTTGATTTACCCCAATATATTTCAATGTAATATAGGGAGCTGAATGATTAAAAATATCCTGCAGCAACGCCACATCTTTTTCTTCTTGATATACATGATAACCAAAGGTCTTACGTAGAGTATGTGTCCCTATTTCATCCAAGCCATTAGCCAAAGCAGCTTTACGCAATATAGCATATGCCCTTACTCGGGTGATTGGTTTATTTTTACCTTGTCGTGATTTGAATAAATACTCCTGGTCTTCTTTATCCTCAACATATGGAGAGAGCACTTTTTGCAATTCTTTTAATATTGGAATGCGTTTTGTCTTATTTTGCTTCTTTTTCTGAACCTTTGACTCTTTAATAAACAACACATGCTTATGACGAACATCTCCTACCTTTAAACGCAAAATATCGCTTATTCTTAGCCCAGTATAAATACCAAAACAGAAAAGCAATTCATCACGTGGATTGTCTTGCAATGTTTTACGAACATCACCAATCTTGTCTATATCACGTATTGGCTGAACAAAATTCATTGACTCGTCACCTCATTCCCCTCATATACCTCCACCCGCAATACTAAAGCCAATTTATACAATGCTTGTGCCTTAATACGATAAAATGTACGCTCACTGATATGGAGCTTTTTTGAGATTTGATAATTATACAAAGGCGTCTCCTCTAAACAAGCCATTACAATAATCTGTCGCTCTTTTTGCGTCAATTTGTAAAAAGCACGATTAAATCTTTCAAAAAAGGCTTTCGCTTGCTTGTAATGCTCTACATTATGGATCGCTGCATTTTCAACTTTTGAATGAATTCCTCCACTATAGGATGGTATGTTTAAGTTATAATTCGCAGTAATCGTAGGCAATAAATCTTCAGGTGTCGTTAGTTGATACGTTCGATATTGTCGTAAGACCTTTTTTATAGCTTTTTGTGTTGCCTTGCCATCAATATTTTTTAGAATATCCACTAATCATCTCTCCTTTGGTTAAAATAAAAAGAGGACAACAAAAGACGGCAGCTTGTTTGCTGCTATCCAATGTTGTCCTCCAGTAGGCTGGTAGAACTTTTATACACAAATAAAAGTTATTTATTATTAATCTTTTTTTCCATATGATTTATTAGGGATTTACTAAATTGTTTTTCTTCAATAGAATAGTATATTTTCGAAAAACTTGAATATAAATAGGGTGGTAATAATCCTACTATATATATTAAAAAAGTAATATCAATCTCTTTAAATAATGTTTTATAATCATTTGCTATAGAAAATTTTAGCATTAAAGGTAAAAAGCCAAAAAGAAAAATTAACATCGTTAACACATCATAAATTTGTTCTCTCAAATCTTCATAATTATTTCTAAAACTATTTATTTTCTTTAAGAATTTCAGAATGGCAGCATAAATTAATACTGAAAAAATTGATAAAATCGCAAATAATAAAATATTATATCCAGCAAGAGTTTCTTCAATACCTCTTGCTCCATAAGAAAATAAATGTTTATATACTTCCCAAACAGATAAATTCTGAAAGATCCATACAGACACAAAAAAGGAAATTAAATAACAAAAAAACCTAATATTATCATAATAAATATATATCCTGCTATAGTAAAAAGTTTTAAGTTTGTTTCTTTTTTAATAATTTTTTTATTCTCCTCAAAATCAAAAGATTTCAAATTTACTTCACCTTATCCTTTTTATAAGTATCCATTATTAATAAAACTCCTTTTATAAAACAAAGCACCCTAAGCAATTTTCTCGAGGTGAAAAATCATGTTAAATTTTTGTAATTCTTATGATACTATTATACCTAATAATGCTAATTAGCGTATATAGAATTTAAAGGAGACTACAATGGCTAATAGAAATGACTTTATCCTTATAAAATTAAAAAGTAAAAAAATGTTTGACTATCTTAAAGTTCAAAACAGTACACATTTAGATGACCTAACAAAAGAAAGATTAGGTTTTTATCATTTAATTCTAGAAAATGTTACAGGTTTTTTAGATTCAAATTCATCAGAAGATACTACAAATGAAGATAATAGTAATACATGCACTATTATTGATACTGTATATAATAGATACGTAAACAACGATACTGATGTTAATGATTTAGGTATGGATGCAGTTTCAATAATGAGAAGCACAAATGGTGAAATAGACATTAAATTATTTAACTTTAAATATAGAGAATCATTTAATCCAGAAAAAACAAAAAGTGAAAATGATATATCTAGAAGTACTAAATTTCTTGAATATCTAATTAGAAATGAAAAATTAGATGAAAATACAAACAGTCTTGTTCATAAACAATTAAACAAGATAATAAGCCATTTAAATAGCAGTAAGATATGTAACATATCAATGTATATGGTATCCAACGAAGCAAAAGGTTTCTCTTCCAGTAGTAATGAATATCTTGAATTATTAGAATCTAATTATGGAATGAAAATAATTAATATTTCACTAGATGATATTATTGGATTTTATAATACTAAAAATGAAGATAGTAAAAGTACTTTTATGATATCCCAAAATGAATTCTTGTCGTTTCAAAGCGATGAAAAATCTACCCAAAAATCCTATATATTAAAATTATCATTACTAGATTTAATCAGAATCTCTTCAAACAATAAAGAGTTATCCAATAATTATTCAATAGAAAACGATGAAGAAATTTTGAGTTCTCAGTTAGACTTTTCACTTTTATATGACAATGTGAGAGGTTACCTAGGTGATACAAAATATAATAAAAATATAATTGATACATTATTAAGAAATCATCAATATTTCTTTATGTTTAATAACGGCATTACGATAACAGCCGAAAACATTGACTGTGAACCAAAAAACAGCGGTGTAAAATATCTGTTTACAATCAAAAATTTCCAAATAGTTAATGGTGGTCAAACAATTAGATCAATCTATAGATTTTTAAATGATAATGAAGATTCAAAAAAAATTTCAAAATTACGAGAGGCTTATGTACTAATAAGAATCTTTAAAACAAGTAAAGATGATACTTTACAAAACTCTATAGCTGAATATACTAATAGTCAAAATGCAATTTCAGATATTGATTTAAAATCAATTGATATTATACAAATACAACTAGAAAGATACTTTTCAGAAATCGGTATTCAATATGCACGGAAAGCTGGCGACTTAGGGGATGTAGAAAAAGAGTACAAAGAAAGAATTTCTATGGAAAAAATGGCCCAAATACTATATTCATCAATAGGTTATCCAGATAGAGCTAGTAATCAAAAAAGAAGATTATTTATAGATTATTATGACGAAATATTTAAATCAGAAAAATTTTCACTCGAGAATTGTTTACACCAAGCAGAAAAATTCTTCGAAATAGAAAAAGAATATAACAATAATATCCATAATTACAAAGTTTCCGATCAAAAAATGTTCTATATTATTTACCTTATTACTTTTTCACAATTAAATATACCAGATGCTATAGAACACCTTGAGAATTTATTAAAAAGTTATAATGCAGATGTTTCCGAAGCGAGAAAATTAATACAAAAGGGCTTCAGAGATCATCTTGAGTCTAGTTTTAATAATCAATTAGCACAAAATCATTATTGAGTTCAAAACTCCTCCCCCTCATCAAATTCAACACGTTTCACCTTCCCTTGATACGTCACAATCTTTGTCTTAGCGTGTGCAGGGAGCTCGGTGAATTTTGCGATGCCATCGGAGAGGACGATGACGCAGTTTTCGGGGAGTTCCATGATGTCGATTTGTAGGATGCCGTCGTTCGAAATGACTAGTGGTTTTAATCGCATAAATGCTTCCCCCTTATGCTATAATGATATTACTGGTAGCAAGGGAGAAGCCTTTGCTCTATCAAAGCTATGGTTGCCGCCATAGCTTTTTTAATTGGTCATGACTAAATTGCTTAACACTTGATAGCAACGTTCTTTTTCTTTAAAGCATTCATGTAAACGATCATTTTCAATTTCGTAAAATTTAGCTGTTTTACGAATGGTATGTTTGCCGATATGAATTTCTTGATCATCATGAAGCTGATTCAGCGCCTGATAAATAGGGTCATACGAAACGCCAAGGATTTCATAGATATTTACATTATCCATCTTCATCCCTCTCTTTTCTTCAAGCTAAAGTCACTTTTATAACTAATCCAACGTCTTTACTAGCTCTTCATCTGACATATTACGAAGCATTTCTTCTGCATAGTTTTTGCGTAGCATGATAATGGCAATGATCTCTTCACGTTCTTGCTTAGACAATCCTTCTCCCCCCTTTGTGCAAATCTAGGCGATACAAATTATATTGACCTGCCGCTGCATGACCAAGGTAGGCTGGAAATTGCACAATCGTTTTTCGGTATTCTAGCAGTGAGGTTTGTATATCGAAATCTGCAAAATACATCACCTTTGTTAACAATCGATGAGCTTCTGTAATGGCTCCTGCCACTTCACCAAATAACGCTTGATGCAGCATATTGACTTCAAATGGATCACTAGCAAAGTAAAAAGCATATTGGCCAAAGCTTTTAACGACATATAGCTTAATTCGACCAATGCCAAGGACATTACGATTAGTCATTTCACGCACTGCCGCATCATCATAGGCTACCTCTAGCAATTTATTAGAATCGTCCTCCAACTGAATTTGTTTTGTAGACACAGCCCAATAGACTTGATGGGCAAACCAACACAATTTAAACTCTGTCGCATACTCCAAAACCTCCTTCACCGTAATAAGGTCGCTCATCTGGCAACACTCCAGGCTATATTGGACAGTCGGCCCGTGTCTTTTACATAGCTGGCGAACACTGTGCCAGTCGTTCCATTTCGGTGCTTAGCGATAATAAATTCCAACATATTTTGGCGTTCGGATTCTTTGGCGTAGTAATCATCGCGATATAAAAATGCGATAACATCAGCATCTTGTTCGATATTGCCTGAATCTCGTAAGTCGCTCATTACAGGGCGTTTGTCCTGACGTTGCTCGACACTGCGATTGAGTTGAGCTAGGAAAATCACAGGGCAATTAAACACTTTTACCATATATACTTCGAGAGTTCCTTTATAATCATCTATATCACAATCATGAAAACTTAGGATTTGTTATCAATGATAATATTATAGAATTAATTAAACATAATATTTTTGTTGTTGTTGTTGATATTGTTGCTGCAATAGGTGCATACAAACGGAACAAATTAAATAATATGATTGAACCGTTTGGTATTCTTGGATTCAAAAAGAATCTCAAGAAAGAAAGGCTAATTGAATGGGTTATAGCTACTGCCCCTGAAATCATTCCAGAGCTTACTTCAGCATCAACAGCAGTGACAATTAATCCGATGTTTACCAAAACAAAAAGAAGAGTATATACCCACTTAAATAAAAAATTTAGAGAAGATATAGATTGGATATAACTAACGAAAACTAAATGACTAAATCTTCACGCGCTCAGTGCGGTAGTCTAAATTATTACGAGTCACCCCTTTTTTCTCACGAAATATTTTTAGCCAATGGCGCACTTTTCTCCCACTTTCATTTTTCAAAATGTAGAATATATAACTGATTAATATTTTCTACTTTTTGTAGTTTTTTAACAAAAATTCTTCATTTAGAAGAAAATGTTTAATTCTACATTTTGTAGCGTTATAATTCCTTATAAGGAAGGAGTTACAAACATGGAATTCAACACTCGTTTAACTTCTTTAAGGAAAGAAAGAAAACTTTTACAAGCTGATGTAGCAAACAAGGTTGGTATTGCTCGTGCTACATATGGAGCTTATGAACAAGGAAGTAGACAACCTGACTTTGAAACATTAAAGAAACTCGCTGACTTCTTTGGAGTATCACTTGACTATCTTCTTGGACGTACAAACATCTCTGCACTGACACCACAAGAAAAAGACGAAGCTGACTTTCAAGCCTTCGCCAATGATCCAGAATTAAATGTATTTTACAAAGAACTTCCTAAATCAGATGAAGAAGCAGTACGCAAACTTCGAAACATTTGGGAAATCATCAAAAATGAGAATAAATAGGACATGCTCTTAATTGCATGTCCTTTAAAATAATGTATATTTGTAATTATAAAACATTTATAGATATATTTTATTTTCAAAGAAATACTTAAAAGATGTAATTTCAATTATCCATATTAATAAACTGTAAAACAGTTTAATTTTTTAACATTTTTATAGTTATATTTACGCACGATAATATATACATAACAAGGAGATGTTTGTATGAAAGGATTTGTAGCAATAGATTTTGAAACAGCTTCACCTAAAAGCCACAGTGCATGCTCACTTGGATTAGTTGTAGTAGAGAATAATCAGATTGTTAATGAACATTATTTCCTAATGTGCCCAGCTGTTTTTGAGATGGATCCAGAACATAAAGCAATACATGGACTTGCATTGATTGATGTAATGTTTAAACCAAAATTCCATAAAATTTGGCCGCAAATTTCCCACTATTTCAATGGTGACTATTATATTGTAGCCCACAACGCTCAATTCGATCTGGGTGTTTTGAAAAGCTGCCTAGACTTTTTTGACATTGCTACCAATGAATTCGATTATTTTTGTACTATCCCGTTCACAAATCGGGTTTGCGGAAGTGATTTCGAGCGCTCATTAAAGGCACGTGCAGAGTATTTTAGCATCCCATTAGAAAATCACCATCACGGATTGGATGATGCACGTGTTTGTGCTGAATTAGTTTTACGAAGTTTAAAAGCAAAAGGCATTCCAACTGTCGAAGAATACATAAGTGTATATAATGACATTCCCATCAAAGCATTCTCTGTTATTAATGCACCGAATACATTTGGCAAAACCAAGTTCCGTTCTACAAAAATTACTGACATTCAACCATCAACAACAGTCTTTGATATTACTCACCCACTCTTTGATAAACAAATTGTCTTTTCGGGGGAGTTAAAATCATTCGACCGAACAAAAGCAGCTAAATTGGCAGCCGATTATGGTGCAATCTTAAAAAGTAGTGTTAGTCGTAAAACAGACTATTTAATTCTTGGTGAACAAGACAAAAAACTTGT
Organism: Lysinibacillus sp. C5.1; assembly: GCF_016350185.1. Taxonomy (NCBI): domain Bacteria; kingdom Bacillati; phylum Bacillota; class Bacilli; order Caryophanales; family Bacillaceae; genus Lysinibacillus; species Lysinibacillus sp. C5.1. Next base: position 2,174,508 of record NZ_CP066226.1, on the reverse strand, counting down.
CGGTAGTAAAGGAAAAAGTACAAAAGAAATCAAAGCCCAGGAACTAATCGACAAAGGCTTCGACATCCAAATCATTTACGAAGACGATTTCATATCACTCATCTCTCGTAAAATGGACCCCGTACACATGAAACAAAAGGTTAAAATTTAATATATTTTATTTTGTCCAGAACTATAAAATAAGCAATTATAACAAAGGAGAATAAACTTTTATGATAGTACTAGATTTTATTGGAGCTCTTGCATTTCTGTTTTCCATAGGTTACCTACTGTATTTTCTGTTTATGAAAGTTCGTAAAAAAGAAAAGGTATTTTCTAAAAAACTTTTCTTTTCAACATTTCTTGGGAGTTTCATTTTACTTGCGATTTCAATGCAATTTGAAACAGTACCAGGTACCCAATATAATGAGCAGGTTAAATTAAACAAAGAATTACAATTAAAAGTTGATACATTAAATGATGAGCTTGAAAGCTTGAAAGATGATATGGCTAAAGTTTCAGAAGAAAGTCAAAGAATTCTAGATGCAGAAAATGAACAACTTGAAGGATTTGAATTAGAGAAGAAGGTCTTAAAAGAAGAGCAAGATAAAATGAAAAATCAAATAACCACTCTTCAAAATGAAAATAAAGACCTATCAACAAAACTTGCAAACGCTCAAAAATCTTCACAACTAGCTGCTTCAAGTGATAACTATTCCACTTCATCTGGAACTAGTAATACACAATCCGCTCCAGCTAGCACATCTCAAGATGTCTATTACAAGAACTGTAGCCAAGTTCGTGCAGCTGGTGCATCCCCTATCCGTACTGGTGACCCTGGCTATGCTCGACACCTTGACAGAGATGGTGATGGAATTGGTTGCGAATAAAATGTGATCAAAAAAAGAGATCTATAAATAAGATAAACCAAAAGCCACAAAACTTAGGTCCTGTAGAAAAATTTTTGCAGTATTCGGATTAATAAAGGCTTAAAAAAACCTTTAAAATTCATTATATAATTACAAGTTTAAAACACAATATATACAAATCGAAATGCTAGAATTACTTTCCAATAATTTTTATATTAAAAATGAATTATAATACGAACAGCAAAAAGTTACTGATAATAAAAATGTTATTCCAATTTCTAAACTCCTAGAAGAAAGAAAAAATAATAAGCAAGCACCTCATCTTATTCCAAGAGATGAGGTTTTATTATACAATAAAAAGAACATTTGTTCTGTTTATTTGCAGTATTGGAGGGGTTTAATTGAGTAATACAACACATACAGAGGATTTTATCCAGAAACTCTACACAAGAATTGGTATCATAGAACCGCAACAAATGGATTTTCAATCAATTGCGTTGCACCTGGGGACTAAAGTATTTTATTGGCAAGATAAAAGCCAAGCACTCTTTTTAAAGAATCAAGCATACATATTTATAAATGAAGAATTGACAAATCAGCAACAATGGCAAGATTTCTGCCATGAACTAGGCCATGTTCTCTTACATACTGGCAATCAACGACGTATGTCTCCCCTATTCCGTGAATATTAAGAATATATAGCAAACAACTTTATATACCATGCCTGTATCCCCTCTTTTATGTTGGATGAACTAGACCCTAGTGATCTTACTGTCGAAAATATACACCGACTATTTAATGTAGAATATGACTTTGCATTTAAACGATTGGGACAATATCGCAGTAAAAAGTTACTTATGCTGAATTGGAATAGGCAAAATGATAACTCTATTTTATAGTTGGAAGCAGAATGGTATATGCATTCAAAACAAATGAAATGAAGGTGAACGATTTTGAGTTTAGGTGAGTTATTAAAGGAACTACGTGGTGATGAATCTTTACGTGATGCAGCAAAACGTATGGATATTACGTTTTCTTACTTGGCTATGCTTGAAAGAGGAACGGATCGTCGTACTGGCAATGCGATCAAACCAACGCCTGAAACATTGCAACGCATTGCCACAGCCTATCAATATGATTACATAAACCTAATTGACGTTGCAGGTTTGTCCGATGACCCTACTTATAATCCTGCATTAAAAGAACCTTTTCCCCACAATCCCTCATTACAGCAATGGTACAAGTCTCTTCCCCACTGTAATGAGAAAGAAGTCGAGAAACTAAAAATAATTTGGGAAGCACTTTCATAAAGGTGGTGACAGCTAATGCATTACGTTCAAATTAATAAAACAACTTGGCGGTGCACTGGTGAAGGCCCTCGTAACCTGGCACTGGTAAACGCCATCAAATTACGGCGTGGTAAAAGTAAAACGGAAGCACGTGAAAGAGTTGAAAAAGCTATAGCTGAATTAAACAAAGCATATTACTTCGATGCGAAGATAACGTTTGAAGAATTTAGCCAAGACTGGCTAAAGCTTTACCGTATGAAAGGCAACAAGGAAACAACCAACGAACATCGTACCTACTGTATCTCCCTACTCAATCGATACTTGGCCAAAAAGAAAATGACCGCTATTACATCTATCGAATTACAAGGATTGCTCAATCATTTATTTGCTATGGAACGGCCTATAATACGCTTCGGGGCACCCACAATACAGCCAAAATGCTATTTGCTTATGCTAAGGAAGCTGGTTTGATTGAGATGAACCCTGTGGAAGCTACTTTTGTACCGAAGAAGAAAATGACGTTAGAGGAAGCTAGCAGTGAAGACACTGCGAAGCTTTATTTAGAAACCGATGAACTGAAGGAATTTTTAAGTTACGTGGACAAACATCGTAATATCATATATCGCACGCTGATCTACGCAATCGCTTTTACAGGAATGCGACCAGGCGAAGCCGTTGCACTAAAGTATGAAGATGTGGATTTAGAGAAGAAGGTTATTCACATCAACAAAACAGTGTATGCAAAGAAAAGTTTAAGGGGTGACTTCGAGCTCACTCCCCCAAAAACTGCAGGCAGCGTCCGCTCCGTCGATATTGATGATATTGTCGTGGAGAAATTAAAGCAGCTCTACCAATGGCGTGAATTTCGCGAATGGACTAAGTCCGACTTTGTTTTCGGTGATAAGGAAGGCATCCCCCCTACCGTCAAAATGCTCAACCAAACCGTCCGACGCATCGGTGCACTAACGGACATTAACAAACAATTCCGCACCTACATCCTCCGCCATACACATATTAGTCTACTGGCAGAGGCAGGTGTGGATTTGAATTTTATAATGAATCGGGTTGGGCATAAGAATTCTGAGACAACTACGAAGATTTATTTGCATGTTACAGCTGGGATGCGTGTGACTGCTAATGAGAGGATGCACGCTAGGTTTACAAAATTACTGGATTAAAAGTTGTGAAAAAAGAGAGATATTAAGCAAATTGTTTAGTATCTCTTACAAATGAGAATTTATTAATATTCCACACAGAATTCTTTATGATTTTCCACTTATACAGGATAACAAACGGCATTTTTATTTATCTTAATTTCATTTACAGCAAGCTTTGAATCTGAATTTGTTGAAAAATTAAAAATATTCATAGAGATACTACATTGTAGTTAGGACTACAACGATTTTCAAAACTCACCTTGTTAGTGTTCTTAATTTTTCATCTATATGTTTTACAAAAGAATAAACATCCTCCGCACATTTCAATACTGCTTCCCTATTTATATCATTGATATTACCATCTTTTTGTTTTCCATTCCTATGTACTAAATCATGCCTAATTTTTATTGCTTTTGATATGTTTGATAAATCACTTGGAAATTCAATTTGTAAAACACTTCCATAAATCTTCTGTACCTTCCCAATATTATGATAAATTATATCTAATAAATAACTTAAAACTGTTTCTTTAATTTCTTCAACGGATTTAAAAATTTCCGAAAATTCAAGTTTTCTCTTTTTGAACTCTGGATCTGTCTCGACCAATCTGCGAATATACTTTTTGTTATTTATTACAGTATTAATGAAGGCATCCGAGAGATATGTTTCCAATGACGTAATTATATTTGAAAACAACAATCGATAAAAGGCTTTATTAACATTAGAATCTGCTATTTCTAATTCTAATAGCTTGTTAATATTGTCCAAACTTTCTTGAAACGTACTAAAATAATTAGTATTATTATTTACTGAATCCCATAAAAATTCTTTATACTCTTGGTCATACTTAGAAACACTACAAAAACGACATAACGTTATTAAGTTTTCAATAGTATTAGAACCCCCTAAAGACTTAGGAGTTATATGATCTATAACTAAATTTTGTATATCTCCAACACTTCCGCATTTCTGACATGTGAAATTATCCCTTACAAATACCTTTTCAGACAAAAAACAACCTCCTCTTTTTAAATTATTATAATAGGGTTATTCTTATTATAAAAGCACATTATAATAAACAAAAATATTATACATAAATTATAAAACTATTCGTTATGTTTTAGGTATTATTTCCTGATAGGATATTATAAAAGCATTTCCGAAAAGCATGTTCATAATCCAATAAGAATACATAAATGTTTACTTTCAGTGACTTTTTTCAAAAAGCCAACCTTAAAAAACCCCTACAAACGTTGATATATCAAGACATAGAAAAAGCATGAACGCATATATTCGTCGTAAGCATTCATGCTTTTACCCTCTTTCATATGTAATCACAAAGCCCATTATAGCAAGGTTTTTCACACTTGTATAATGTTTCGATTTCACCGATATTCACCTGCATTCAGATTTTTGGTTGCTTTTTTGTTGCTTTGGTTGCTTTTTTAGGTGTAAAAAAATGTCTCAAGCATTTTTTATTTATGCTTTTTAATTTATTTTTATTCGTTTTTAAAATATCATTGCCAATATTCGCTTTAAAAACTTTATTTTGATTTAATTGTAGGGTTGTAAAACGGAGTTAATTAAGAGGAACACTTACATCGATTTAAAGTGTTGCAAGTATGTTGATAAAAATCTAGAACGAAATAAGACAAAATTAAAAGGCATGAGTCCGATACAATATCAAACCCATACCCAATCCGCTACCAATGAAATAACCCGTGCCTAACTTTAAAGTTTCACTTCAATCAAGGAGTGGTCCTTTTTAATTAATTAATAAAATCTCTCATAGTTACAATAGCTTTTGGTTTTTTAACATTATTAATTGTTGTCGATTTTCCGGGATAAGTTGTAGTACCTGTTTGAACATTACCATTATAGACTTTATATACATCATACTTTTTTACAGTAGTATTATATAAATCATATTGTATTGCTCCATAGTAATCACGAGTTGTATTTGGTGCATCTGGACCTACATAGCTTTCTGATTTCGAATAAGTATATGAAATTGTACCACTTGCTGATCCAGTTAACCCAATATTAATTACCTCTTTAAGACTTCCTTCTACGCTCGCTTCATATGTTACTGTCCCTGATACAGTAACTGTTTGAGAAATATTTTTTGTTTGCCCTCTAGCAACACTTACTAAGAATTTTTGGTTACTTATTGGCCCCACATTGTAAGCAGCAATTGAATGAGAACCATATGAGTAATATGAGTATGAATATACTTCATTAATCACTCCTAATGGAGAAACACTATCATCAATTTTTGATAGTTCATTTCTACTTTTACCAACCAAATCTGGATCGATAAATTCTACAGTCGCATTTTGGTTCCCTTCTACTTCAAATTCTTGTACCACTGTTGTTCCCTCTAGATTTTCAACAGACTCTGCAGAAGCATCACTTACATTTGTAACAAATAGTATTGTTACTAGAAAAAAAATACTCTTAAATAGTTTATTCATTTCCACAATCCACCTTTTTAGTATTTTATTACAAATTAATTTTATATTAATTTTCCAAAATAATCAATTTTTTAATCTAAACTAATTTTTTCTCCTTTATATACTAAAAACATTTGAAAATCTCGATTTTTCATAATATTTTCAAGCTCATTATCTTTATATTTTCCATATGCCGTTTCAACAAAAAATGAATAAATATATCCTTCATTAGTATTGGATACATTTAATTTCCCAACTGGGCCTAGAAGTATCTTTGAATCAGAAATATCTTTAACTTCTAATTTAAAATCTTGATAACTTTCAAAAGGTATTTTTTTATCTGTAAATAAAAATATTTCGAATCTGACCCCTTTATAAGATTCATTTGTAGTACTATCGTTAAGATCTAATATATAACTTTTTATTTCTTTCAATTGGAAATCCATCTCATTTATAGACATATTATCCTCTATTTTACCTACACCATTCTTTTCATTTTCTTTATTTAAATTATTTTCTGAACAACCTATTAACAAAAAAATACTTAATAACATTATTGCTCTTGTTTTATTTAACATTAGCTTCACTCCTTAAATTTTTCATATTACTAATTTCTTCAAATTAATATTTTTCCCTTCTTTTTACATTAATTCGAAGTATGTATATAATTTTCATGTAATGAATGAAGAATGTCATAAGTCAAATTAGCAGGAAAAAAAACAGGATTAAAACTCATTACTAATAAAACAACGATTAATGGTTTATAATAAATCCCTCAACTGAGTGACTTTTAAAAATATATAAAAAGACCGCCATTATAAACGACGGTCCATTAACTAAGGAATAAAAACCCCACTCATTTTTGAGCAGGGCTAAAATTAATTACTTTATGTTACGTCTTTGCTGAATCGTAATATACAAACCAATCAAACGATCCGTCGTCATGACTCCATTCTGTAAGTCCTTCAAGTGTGAAGCCTGTATAATTCCATCCTTAACCGCTTGTGCAATAAAGTTCTCTGTTTCAGTTCTCATCGCTGGTGAACCTGGATTCCATGTTGTATTTGCCACTTTGATTTCCTCCTTCTTGTCTTCCACAATTAATTGCACTTTCAATTTACTGTTACTTGGCACAATTACTTGTCCTTCTAATTTGTACCCTCTAGGCATCTTCCAATTGGGCTTCACTTCGAAATGTGGTCGGTCAATTCTACGTGCCCAATCACCGCCCCACGTAATACCTAACTTACGAGCTATTGCCCCGACTTTTGTTAATGTATCTACATCATATAAGGGCTTAGGGGGAGCCACTGCTATGTCCCATGCTAATCGTGAAGTGTGATTACTCTTCAACGTCCACGTCACTATTTTGCCTGGTCTTGTTCTGCCTTGTGCATATAGATAATTTTGGCGTGCTTGTGAACGATATGTTTCGGTAATAAAGATGTCTTTTATCCCTGCTTTATAGCACTGTTGAAAGAGCAATCTGCAAGCCGTTTGGGCTACTGGTAGTAATTCACCTAAATCTCGGCATGTAGTTGTAACACTCATTGTTTATCATCCTTTTTATCATCATTGTCGATTTGAAGTTGCTTAAAAGCATTTGTTAAAAACTTCGGCACTTTCATCCCTAACTTTCCAAGATTCTCAATCATACTGATTCCTTCCATCCCGATTAGAAAAAGAATCATGGCATTGCGCATAAAGTTGCCACTTTCGGTTGCCAAGTCCAGTTGTACTGCTGCAATGACCATCAAAATCATGGCCACTTTTTTAAACAGTCCGATTAAAGCTTTTCTGCTATCAACGTTTTTCACAACAAACGCAACCATAACGCCTAAAATATAATCAATCGCCATAAAAATAACGAATGCTTTGATTAAATGGTCAATGCCACCAACAAAATAGGCGACCCCTGCCACGGAGCCGCCTACAAGTGATGTATATAATGTGTCTGTTTTCATTGGATACCTTCCTTTTTCATAATAAAAGCCCTCCACAGATGATTATGGAAGGCAAAAATATTTGGACTTAATTTTATTTCGACAAAGCATGGAATTGTTCTTTCGCGAAAATCCCTGCTTCAATAGACATTTTCAACAATTCAAACAAACTTTCTTTTTCTAAATCTAATGCATTTTTAATATATCTCAATGCACCATTTTCATTTATTTTATACCAGGCGAAACGAACTTCAATTCTTTTAAGGGCTTTTACATAAATTTCTTCAATTGCATATACATTTTCTCCATCCTGAATTTTAACTTGTTTCAAGATATCGCAATACTCAGTTGATTTAACGATATTTACCACAAACTTCACTCCTTTTACTATCCATATAATCATAAAAGAGGGAAATTTTCTCTAATAACTTTTTGACAATAAAAATAAGGCTAAGTCTTTGCTTACGTTTTGTTTATTTATTCCGCTTCAGCAACCTGAAAAGCATGCTTAAAAATCAACATTGCGTCATTTATCAAGACATACTCCATTTTATTAATATCAGATTCTAGTGCATCTAATACCTTTTCTAAATCACCCGCATTCGTACGAAGCTTACTTTGTCCGACTGTGATACCTAAATTATAATTCTCCATGTCGGAACATTCATTTTTTGCCACAGCATGAATCATAAACTTATTGACCACTTTACGTCCTAATCGTACAGCAACATTTTGTGGTGTATTTAAAATCTTTTGAATCTGTCCTAAGTCTATTTTCCCCTCTAATGCGAACGCTGTTCCTTCATTTGAAATTAGAAAATAATTCTGTTCCATAGCTAATATTTCTCCTTATCTTAATGTAATCGTACCTAAATCCCGACCATATCGTTTAAAAACAATTGTTCTTGCATTATTTGTACTTTGTGTAATTTCTAGACCAAGCGTGTTAGTACTTACATAATTTCCTCCACCGCCAAGGCCTACTACTCTTGCTCCACTAAAATCAACCGTTCCATTAAAAGAGTGACGTGATCCGCTATATATAATGTCATTCCAAGCACTTAATTGAATCGTCCCATTTGCGCCTCCTACAGATGTCATATCACTAAAGTAGAGTCTGCGTCCCATGTGAATATCTTCTTTAATATGAATGTTACCCGAAGTAATCGAACCTAAATTCCCACTAATGTCTGAAAGAACCCTAACTGCGCCTACAAGATTAATTTTTGATGCTTGAATACTAATTGTGGTGGATGTTTGATTAATTAAAGATGCAATGGTATTGCCATTGTAATCCGTTGTACTTACCTTTTGACTGATTTGCCAAGATTGCTGTGTAATACTACTTTCAGCGCTACCTATACGGTTATTTAAGTTGCCAATTGAAACGTTTTGAGCACTTACCGTTGACTGTATTTGATTAGCACGAACATTAATAGCAGCCACTTCATTTGCAATTCGATTACTCACTGATAGACTAATCTGGTCGGCTTTCAAATCAATAGTAGCAATTGATTTATTTAACTTTTCTACCTCAAGGGTAATACGGCTATCAGTTTGTGTGATGGCAGACTTATATTCCTTTTTATTTTCCTCGATAACTTCACTTAGTTCTTCTTTTGTATCTTCGATAAGCTCTTCCGTATCAACCTCATTATCTGACATTGTGCGAGGTAAGGAGTTGCCTAGTGTGACAGCCATAGTCTTTAACTCGTCTGTAACCTCATCTACAATACAAAAACGTTTAAGTATTCGAGTCTGTAGCTTCAGGCCCTCAATCGGCTCGTAAATCAGCCATACCTTTTCACCTAACTGTTTATCTAATAATTCGATTGTATCCAGCTCAAACGATACTTCTGGATAGTCAATAAGTGCATCCTTAGCCTTTTTCAATAGGTTATCTGCATTTGTAAATCGCTCGTCACTAATTGGATTAGCAATACGAATACCCCATATTGTGTGATTTGGTGAGGTGTAGGTTACAGTCAAACCATTTTTACCTGTTGCTGTAATTTTTGTTCGTAGATGGGTTGTATCAATCTTTCGGCTAAGTGCTTTAATGTTATGACCATAGCGATACTGTGCTCCATTATCCGGACCAAGTGATTTACTAAAGTGAACTCGGTTATTTGGTAATATCTCAAATTCACAATTGAAGGCATCACAGATTTGATTAACACACTGGATGATGTTTTTTGAACCAAATTTATAAATTGTAGCAGTTTCCGTGAAATCAATAGTTGCGCTCCAACCTGTACCAGAAAGCAAGTAGGTTATAAACTCTTGACTGCTATGAGTGCCACCAAAAGTTTTATCTTTAAATTGATACGCTAAGTCAAAGAATGTCGAGATGGCAAGGATGGTTTTGCGTTCTGGCTTATTATCAATTAATTGTTTTACTCGAAAATCATAATTAGCTGCTGTGACAATTGACTCTTCTTGAAGAAGGTTAAATCCATCTTCGTTATTTGATTTATTGATTGTGAATTCAAGCGTTAAATTACCTAGAGTATCTTGTTCGAATACTGGTGCAGATGTTGTGAAAAAAGGCTCTGTCTGATTTCCAGCAAAGTTTTTAACGACTAGCATTCTTTATCACCAACTGAAAATGTATTTCATATGCTTACTTTCAAGCAAAAGAAAAAGCACCCTCAAAAGAGGATACTTTTATAAACAACATTATGAAACGATTATTGTAGCTTTCACATTCGAAATGACGTCTATTTTCAATTCAACTTTTAAATACGATAGTAGCTCTATTACGTAGAGCAAGAATTTAACACTTCACATCTTTTTATAAAGTAATGGTAAGCTTATTAAGAGCATAACAATCCCTAGTGCTAAAAAATATAGGGGCATTGCAAGGACTGTTCCATTATGGAAAATGCTCATACCATAGATTGTAGCGCTAACGAGTAAATAATACCCTAAGCTAAATATCGCACTGGCAGAACCAATGACGTCTTGAAAGTCAATGAGCGCTATGCTTAAACAGATTGGTAAAGCGGTACCTGTACCAAATAAAATAATGAACACACTAACAATCATGGTTGGCATTTGTAATGCATTTGGTAAAAATTGCACCGATGTAGCGAGCAATGTACCGATGAGCATAATGACTAACCCTTGTACGATAATCTTCTCAGGTTTTGTATGGCTAACAAGTCGTTTAGATAGCATCGCACCCGCAATAGAAGCGAGAGCAACGATAATACCTAAAAAACCATACACAGCACTTGTTAGTTTAAAGTATTGCGTAAAAATAAATGGTGCTTCGGTATAATAGCTAAATAATACACCGTTAATACCGCCAATTAATACGCCGTAGCGCCATAGACGCGCATTTGTAAACATGCGCTTTACTATTGGTAGTATAGGCTTCATTTGGATTGTTGTTAGCACTGTTTCAGGTAAGCGTATATACGCGTAGCAAAATACAATAATACTCATAGCAACTAACACAAAAAATACGACCTTAAAGCCAAAATAATAATCAGTAAAACCACCGATAAATGGACCAAGGGCAGGTGTGAAGGCAAGGGCAGCTGTAATTTGAGCAAACAATTTATGACGCTCAACACCAGAAAAACTTTCTCGTAAAATCGTTTGTGTCACGACAGAGCCAACACTTGCACCAAAAGCTTGAATAAACCGTGCGACTAATAAAACCGCCATTTCATTTGCTACTAAACAAAGTACGTTACCAAAAAAATATAAGAATAGCCCATATAGCATTGCCTTGCGACGACCGATTTTATCGGATAAACGCCCAAAGAAAAATACTCCGAAGGCAAAAGCGATAAAATACACACTCATCGTAAGCTGTGCATCACTCATAGAAGTTTCAAATACTGCTGCGATAGATGGTAATGATGGGCTAAAAATAGTTTCACTAATCTGTGGGAAGCCTACTAGTACAATCAGTAATAATAAGCTAGGTGTTTTGTTTCCGATGTTTTTCTTCAAAATAGTACACTCCTAGATAATTATAGGTTCGAAAGAAAAACATCGTAGCTTGGGAAATGGTGGCTTCACAAGTTTGATTTTTTCTAAATCACTCATGAATTCACTTCCTTCTAAAATAAATATACGTAAAATTATACCATCCAAAGGCATAAACGATGCAACTTTTTTAAACTACTAATCTTTTTTTATTAACTATCGATCTTTATTACAAACCAACAATTATTTAGCAAGATGAGCAATTTCCCGTTCCGCAATTTCTAACTCTACGTATCTCCGCAACTCTTCTGGTTTCACATCTTTAACCGTACGAACCTCTCCCATAATGCTTGTAGCATAAGCTTTCACCAATCGTTTTTGCACCAGAGTTAATCCTTCTAAATGTTTCTCCATTACTCGATTACCTCCATTTCTAATAACATGGTAAGAATCTTTACTTCTAAATCAGCATCCATTATTTCTTCCACTGACGGCTTTAAATTCTTCAGTAACTGTTGTTCTTTATGCTTAGCCAGCTCTTCTTCCGTTCCACCTTCAACCCATTGAACCCCATTCCATTTTGGTCGATAGAACGGTAAAGGTTGTGGTAAATTTGTTGTGACGTAATCACCAACTGGATCAATCAGATTACCTTCCTCGTCCAATTCGCCTAAAAATACTTCCTCAATAAACCCGTCGCTATCCACTTGATAAACTTGCTTACGCACAAGGAATTCCTCCCTAATCTGTCCTAAATGAAAATGCCATTGCGATCTTGTCAAATTGGGTATCACAATGGATAAAACCGGAGCGTTCTATGCTAATTGTCGTTACTATTGGTGGAACATTCACCGCTCTATGATTAAACTTGTACCCTATGGCAACTACTTCCTGCCGTCTATCCACATCACTACGTGGTCTAAATCCAACTGGCAATACTGTACATACATTATGAGATTGGCTTCCGGAATTAATGATTTCCCCTTGTACATGCACGATGCCAAAATCGTCTTTGTAATAGATTAAAGGGGCCTTTCGTTGATGACTCCATCCAGCCTGAAGTGTACATTGGATGCTGTCTGATAGCTTTTTGTTTGCCTTTTTTTCATTCAACTGATTTACTGTTGTCTGCAATGTCTGAATCTCCTGATTGAAATTTACTGCATGCTGTGTTTCTCCTTGCGGACCCGGTGGACCTTGTGGACCCTTTGGACCTCGGAGACCTTTTAAAGATTCAATCCATTCTTTCATCGTTCCCTTAAATCCATTTTCAACAGCTAGTTCGTATGCTGATTTCCCTGCAGGTCCTTGTTTAGCAAGCATTGACCAATACACATTCGATTGAATATCACTCGGAGGCGTCTTTCCTAAGTTATCCTGTAAGGCGATAAAGGATGAGCCATTAAAGAGAACCAAATTATTTTTATAATATTGCGTCGTATTATTCCAATTGCCCCTAGAACCCATATTCTTAACCATTAATTCCAATGAAGCGAGGGCTGTTTGAACTTGCTCTGATGCCGCTAAAGCACCTTGTTTAGCAGTATTGACTTCAGGGCGAGCAGAATTGGCTTCTGTAATTGCCTTATTAACCTGTACTAATTTTTGCGAGATAGTACTAAGTGCTTCTTGCAATGTTGTGTTATTCGTCTCTATAGATTGTTGCACTGTAGTATTCGCATTATCTACAGCTTGATTTAATCGCTGTAACAATTCATCAACTTCTGTACTGCCAGACAACATTTTGATTTGTTGTTGCAAATAACTATACCCCGATATAATTCGTTGCCAGTTCTCATTGAGCTTCATTCGTTCTGCATTACTAATGGGATTTTCTGTGTTATGCAATTCTAAAGTCAATTCCCGCACATCCTTTCTATTTGTATAGGAATCTAAAATCAAATTCGATTGATTGAACAGTTCCACCGGACACCGAAAAAACATTGTTTCCCGGCACAAGCGTTAATAGCTTTTTATTTGTATTCAAAATGGCATTCGCACCGTTTTTATAAGTGTGAATGCCATTCAAAACTAATGTATCTGTACCTGTTAAAGCGCCATTAAACCTAAACACTTCGCTAGTGGTATTATTCTTAAATTCTAAATAGCTCGATGCTGTTGCCTTAATCGTTATTTTCAATTCACTTTCACGCGGATCAATTTTGACATTGCCTAAGTTTTTCACTGTGAAATTATTGGCCGTAAACTTGTACTGTAAATCCTCGTCCCACGTCAATCCTTGATTCCATTCCCACTTATTAATGTCCCACAGCTTTAATTCTTTTAATGTTGCAGCGCTTTCAGCATAAGGAAGCATATAAGTCTCCAACGCAACAGTAAATCGCCCTGTGAGACCTTTTTGTGCAACCTTAGACATATCGCTATTGATAACGAAGTATCGTTTCCCATGTAAAAAAGCAACCTCACTAGGGATAAAATCGAGTTCTCTACCCCATTTCTTACCTGGTAGCTCGAATTCGTACATTGTGGATTGCTTGGTTGGTATAGCTTTATATAAGTAATATGGTTCTAAATCTGTGAACAGATCAAACGCTCTATTTTCAAGTGTTTCAAAGTCTGAATGGTCTTTTGCGATAAACATCAGTTGAAGTTGTATTGTACGAGTGCCATATTTAACTAATTCGTTGATTGCTCCTGCTCGTCTTTCGACATCCGCTATATCACGCTTAATCTCGATAGGAGAAACGATTATGTCTTGTGTCACAAAACGCTCATGAGACAAAACAATTTCTTCTCCATTCACTTTTACTAACTTCGCATCCATCCTTTACACTCCTCTCATAGAACGTTTTAGGTCGACTTTTCTTGCCGTTCGCTCATCTACATAATTCATTAAAACATGGCCATCTAGTTCAAGCGACAGGTCTTTATCAGCGATAATTCCAAGTAGCTGAACGACTTTTTCAAGCATAGATAAATCAAGTACAGATTCGCTTGTAATTCTTGTGTTTTGAGCACTGCTGAAGGCACTTTTCACCGATAGCCCGTCCGTTAAGATACGCAAATCTGCTCTAGCAGCTTCGGCTAATTTTGATGCCGCAAGCTTCATTTCAGCTTTGGTAGTAGAAAGACTTGAACTAATATCGGGAACTGCATTTGCAGCCAAAACTGCTGCAGCTTTCGTTACGACTTTTGCACTGCCTCTGATCCCTTTTGCAAGTCCCGATGGAATCCATTTACCGACTGCCATCATGACACGGGATGGGGAGTGAATACCTAATTTATTTCGTAACCACGTAGGTAAGAGCTGAGCAAGTTCCATCACTTTGGCTTTTACTTTACCAAACCAATTACTAATCCCTTTCACTAATCCAGCTACGATAAATTCACCGATTTTCACTAGACTAATATTTTGTAAGAAAGACTTTGCCGCATTCCATCCATTCACAACAGCCGATTTAACGTTTTTCATCGCCGTTGATACGGTTGTTTTAAACCCATTCCAAATGGTTTCAATAGTCCTTTTTATACCATTTAGAATTGTATTAATGGTTGTTTTAATACCGTTCCAAATACTTTTAATAATGTTTGCAATAGCTTTTAAGACACTTGAGATGAAGCTCTTAATACCATTCCAAACAGATCGAATTGTGCCGATTAGACTTGTGAAAAAATTATCTAGGAATGAAGCGATACTTCGCCAAACACTCGTAAAAATAGATTTAATGCCATTGAGAACAGTATTGAAAAACAATTTAATACCATTCCAAATTGTTTTAATCGTATTTTTCAGTACGTTAAAAACGTTTGTAACTGTATTTTTTATCGTATTTAAAGTATTGGTGAAAATGCCTTTAATCGTTGTCCAAACGCCCTGTAAAAGCGTTTTTGCAGTTGAGCCAAATGCTTTTAAAGGCCCAAGTAATTTCCCTACAAAGTAAAGATTAATTGCACCCCAGACTGCTTGTAACGCACCGCTAAGGATTTGTTTTATTCCATCCCAGACACCTTGCCAGTCACCTCTAAATAGTGCGCTGAATGTTTTGACGATACCCAAAATAACCTTAATGGCACCTTGGATCACATTTTTAATCGCTTCCCATGTAGAGACAATGAGCGCTTTTACGACTGGCCATATCGTTTGCATGATTGTCCCAATGGCTGACATCACAGACGTCACAACATTTTCGATTACATTCCATACAGCCAAAGCAGTCGCCTTAATACTTGCTTGGTTTTCCGTCCAGAATGCTGTAATCTGTGACCAGATTGACATCACCAATTCTTTAATGGCTGTTACTGCCACGGAAATTGCAGTTTTAATTGCTTCCCAAACAGTTTGAACCTGACTCCGGAACGTTTTATTCGTTTGATATAAACGTACTAATATGGCGATGAAACCGACGATTGCTATGACAACTAAACCTACTGGATTCGTAATTAGTCCAAATGCTTTCCCAAAGTTTGTAGCGAAGGTCATCACTTTAACACCCAATGATGCCATTGTTCCGCTAAAGTTTGTAAATAACCCGGTTACGGATTTCAGCGCTTTCCCAATACCACCAAACATAGATGGGCCTAACCCCGCGAATAACTCTTTGAATGCAATTATATTTGGTACGATGGCAAGTAAAATACCACCAAACGAAATAAGACCCGCAATGATAACCCCAATAGATCGATTGTTTTCCATCAAGCTATTAGCAAAAGTTAAAAACTTATTGGCTAGATTGATAATGGTTGCACCAAGAGGCGCCATGCCAATACCTAAGTTCACAAGGAAAGTCGTTAAATTACCAATTAGGTTCATAACACTAGGCGCTGATTGATGGACATAATCAATAAATTGTTGGAAACCTTGATTTTGACTAAGTGTGGCTGACCACTCTTTAAATCGACCCATCATCGATACGAGCCCGTCCATCATGCTTGATGAAGAACCCGCAAATGCACTAAAGAAATACACAACGCCAGCGATTGCATCTCGGAAGATAGCGCGAATCTTTGGCATATTTGTATTCACGTAATCCATAAACGCTTGGAATTTTGCACTACCACTTAATCCATTTGCCCACTCTGCAAATCGTGCTGTCATTGCTTCGAAACCGTTTGCTGTACTGATACTTAATGGCGCAAAAGCTGTCAACATCGATAGCAACCCTTTAAACACATTTCCAAATGAGCGACCAAACGTCTCCAACAGTGAGGCACCACTAGTATTTAGATACATTAAAAACTTTTGTATAGGTGGCGTATCGATAGCCGTATTGAGTTGAGCCATTAAATTTGCCACTGCTTGTGCACTTGAGATAAATAGAGGCCGTAATTTATTCAGTATGGCATCTGTTGCGTGCATGGCGCTTGTAAAAGCTTGCAAAACTGGTGTTTCAGTCTCTTTTACAAGTGACTGATAAGTATCCTTTACACTTTCAAATGAATTCCAAGCTTTCTTTTGTAATGCATTAAATGGTGGGCCGGTTTCATCAAATAACGCTTTAATTGTCGGGATTGCTACTGCGCCAAACGCAACCGCTGTGGCACCAGCAGCTGTAAAGGCACCGGCTAATGCAAATGTAGAACCAGCGACAGTACCAATCATCGGACCTAAATTCGCAATAGCAACAGCAGTATTCGCTAATAATGGGGATATTGCTGGAAAGACGGCCATAATTGTTCCCATGAGGGTGTGTTGAATTATCTCACCAAAAGCACGAATATTCGTGGCAATCCGGTTGATTTTTTTCTGAAATGCTTCTATTCGCGCTTCAATTTTAATAACGACTCGTTCACGAATTAAAGCTGCAATGCGCGCTCGAATTTCAGCCATGCGACGACGGAACTGACTAATGTCTGCCCCAATATCAATACGCACATCATTTGCCGTCGTGCGTATTGTGTTTTGGACTTGGCGCATCCGTGCCATGAACTGCGTAATACGCGCGCCAATTCGTGCAGTAAAATTCTCGTTCATTTGCATTATCCTTTCTTGTTTAATTTATCAGCCCACACCTTCATATCAGCCTGCGCTTTCTTGTAAAGTGACGTGTCTATTTTCTTAGATTGCTTCCACTCTTTATCACCTGCTAGGATTCTTTTTCTAGCTTTTTCAGCATCAAATAAGTCCGTTAACCTTAAACGTTTTTCATTTTCAGCCTTGCGAATATACATGGCTTGAATCGCTAAATTTTCATAATCACTCACCATTTTCATTTGTGCGCCTTGTAAAAGTGCTTTGTACTCGTTTGGTGTCCATGACATAATTAAATCCACATCATGAACACCTAAATATTCAGCAGCGTTTGATAGGACATCGAGCCATTCTAGTCCATCAACCTGGTTTCCTCTTCCAATAACTCTGCTTTCGCGTCTAGCATGATCTGTACGCCCTTGGCATTCTCCGCTTGCTCTTCCTCTGTTTTGCCCATCGTTTTGAATAGCTCTAAGTTCTTCCAAAACGACCTCGCATCTTTTTTGAAAAAACCCGAGTTATTAATTTCACGAAATGCTTCTTTAAATAGCATGGTTGTGTCACCATCTTCTTCAATTCTTGCTTCTAAAGCATCCTCAATATCAGCTATTGATGGACGGCCTTTTGTTCCTAAATGCGCTAATCCACAATCCCAAAACGCTTTTAAAGCATCCAAATCAAATTGCAATAAACCTGTATAGATGGCACTGAATCCACCTACCTCATTACCTTCCTTATCCTTTTGATTGTAGTTTTTATCTGCTAAATTTTTAAAAGCGAATCCGAATTTTGCTTCATATTGAGTTTTTTCAATTGTTAATGTTGCCATATGATTTAACCCTCCTATTAAAACGAGTAAAAAAGAAAAGAGCGCATATTGCGCCCTATTCCTTAAGCTGTAACCGTTATTGCAGCGGTAGCTGTTTTAGCTCCACTTACCGTAGTGACTGTGATGGTAGATGTTCCTGCTGTTAGTCCCGTTACAAGACCTGTAGGCGATACTTTCGCAACCGTAGTATCACTCGATGCAAATGTTACATGTTGGTTTGATGCATCCTCAGGAGTTACAACAACGCTTAATTGTTTGGTAGCATTCACAGCGATGGATGCTGTTGTAGGTGTCACTGTCACACTCGTTACAGGTACTGCTTTTTCTTTCGCTTTACCGAACTCACCTGTTTTCTCTCCCGGCTTTTCAAATGCACTCCTTGCAAATGCTATAACGGAATCAGGTAGCTTCGGCAATTGTCCTGGTTTGGATTCTCCGATGACCTGTAACGTGCAGGAGATTTCTTGGAAGTTGTCACCTGGATTCGATATCTCTACTGATTCAACTAATGTGTAAGCAAAAATGGCATCATGTACATCTTCATTACTATCATTTTTGACTGTATTTAAATCAACTTGCCAAACTTTTAGCTGCACCTTATTACGAATGGCATCTAAGATTGCTTTTTGGCCAGAATCTGTTTTGTCACCAAACATCGTAACTTCAAAGGATTCACTCGATTGGCCGTATGCGAGAATCCGTCCAAACTTCGTCTGTTCATCAACTAGCTCATTTTCGATTGAGTGGCTATTTTCAGTTAGATGCCCGATGAGGTACCCATCCTCACCTAACGCATTTGTAGCAAGCTGGACAATTAATACTGTATCCTTACCGTTTTGCATGTGTAATTTCCCCTCCTAAAAGAAAAACAGCCCCATAAAGGACTGTTAAATATTCTGCACTTTATATTGCACTACTAAGACGCCATGCTTTACGCCGGGGCTATTGTCATCAAAAACACGAGATTCACGCCTTTTGACACTTAGCACCTTCACTTTTGGAAGCTTGTAATTTTGAGCCATCAGCGCTTGTTGAGAAGCTGATAGCATCTCATACACCTTCCGTTTACCACTGTACGCATCGTTATCCATCCACCAAGCATGAATCGTAAAAGTAATCGTTTCAATATTGCTCGTTTTCGTGTCAAAAGGCGATGAATAAGGCTCTGCAATCGTCACATATGGATATGGTGTATTTTCATCTACTGCATCGTATACGCCTAAATCCTCTTCACTTTTTTGAGTGATAGAAGTCAGTGCTTCACAAGCAATTAACTTCTGGTAAATAGCATGCTGCAACTCGAAATAAGGCAGCGCATAATAATTAATGGTTGAGGTTTCATTCCTTCAGTTGTCAAATAACGACCTAGTTTTAGACTGTAGTAAGTCCATGGGATTTTCTTTGCACGACTACCTCCAGGGCCTTGAGCATAAATGCCTGTTCCCCACTCCACCCATATAGCATAATGTGCACCAACAGTAACAACAGCGTTATACTTCCCTAGCATCTTCATTTCGATGGAGTCACGCAAGCTACCATCATCGACTGGCGCAAGTGCCTTAGCCTCTGTTTGTATAAGCCTTGCAGTCTCGTACACAATGTCGGATACTTTATCTAAAATCCCTTCTTCAAAACGTTGCGCGGCTCTTAACAATTTCCATCCACTGAAAGTAATTCGAGCCATTATGACATCACCAGCTTTAAAGCCACACGCATCATTTCATGTTGGCCACCTTGATCTTCAGGACGTCCTGCAAACTCGTATATCTCCCCTTCAAAGCATAATCGCATACTAGAAGTTAAATCAGTTCTGTAGGGGTAATACATGTAACGTTGTAATGAATTGCCTAGCTGCTGTGCATAATACTGCTCTTTGCTTGTTGGTGTGTCAACAAACGCTTCGATTGTATCCACTGGCATCCACTCAGTTTTACATCCCCCTGCACCATCAGAAATACGTTGCTTCTCAACGACTTCGACTGTATGAGGAAATTCATCGTAATGCATGAAACTTCACCTTCTTATATGGTCGTAAATAGGTCCAAATGGCTTTTGGAAACTCTGTGTCATAAGAATAGGAGACTGTCCCCATAACACGTCCTTTTAACCCTGTTGTTTGCATATTGAATTGTATAGCCTTAGCGATAAATAGTTGCACACCGTAAGGCATCTTTTCAGGACACCACGTACCGTTACAATGGTCGATTGCTACATCAAATAAAATAGGAGCCATTGCACAATAAAACGCATCATGCTTAGCTCCCGTTTCGCCATTTAACTGTTTAAACTGCTCAATTTCTTCTTGAGTTGGTTGCCACATATTGACCACCTACTTTTCAGTTTCTGTTTCTGCTTTTTTAGAAATGGTACGTTTTGGCTTCTCTGCTTGTATTTCCTCAAAATCACCTGAACGCAAAAGGCGAGCACCGTGTTCTTTAGTGACCGCCCATGTGATACCCGTATTTACGTTTTTAACGAACATTTTTAAACCCCTCCTTACGCTGGTCGTCTAGCTGATAGTACCGCTAAAGCTTCTGGGCGAACCACCTTACAACCGTAGAGATGAAGTCCTTTTACTGCATCTGCAAAACGTTTCTCCATTCGATAGCCCTCTACTTTTGCAGCTTGTTCAGCATACGTCCATGCCATATTATGTCCTGCGATAATTTTTGAGTTTGCGACGACGCCTTCAAAACCTGTATCAACAAATGGTGCATTATTGGATTTCATAAGTAAAAAACCTGCAGCACGACCTACAACACCGTTAAGTAAACGTTCATCAGCTGGTAATGCACCTGAACCGACAAAACGATCATCTTTTAATAATAGACCTTCATACCAAGGTGGCAAAACAGCAAAACGACCTTGTGTCGGAATGTTGGATTCATCCAATTTCGTTGAAAGGTCCACAAGGTACTCATAAGCATTGGCTTTTGTTACTGCAATCGGATTCGTGTCCGTACCAATTGTGTTAACAGCATGTACATAGTGAGATGCAATAAATTGATCCGCTACATTCGATAAGGCATAAGCCGCTTCACGCATTGCATGATCCATTAATTTAGGATTTTGTTGAATTTTATCTAGATCATCGATTTGGAAGTTAAAGAACTTCGATTGGTCAATCACTAAATTACGCGTGTGATCTGTCAGTTCCTCTGGATCCTTCATATTTTTGTTGCGCGTATAATCACCTACGGATACCGCACCAATACCATTGATTTTTACTGTGTCACCGTAAGCCTTGATTTCACCTTCATAATCACGGTTGATGACACTAGCTTGTCCGAATACTAATGATTTTTGTAAATTGTGCAAAAGTCGAGCTGACCAAATTGTTGGAATAAAGTTTTTAATCGTCATAACGATATTTCCTCCTTACTGCTAATCGATTATAGTAAATTGTTTTTCACGATTTCATCCCAATTCGCATTGATTTCATCCGTTGTCATTTTCAGTACAGCTTCTTTCGTCAATGTTGTTGAGCCCCCTCCTTTTTGTGGTGGTGGCGTTCCACCATCTTTAAAGCGTTTATCCACTTCTGCCTGAACAGCTGCGTTAAATTCCGCTTCAAGTACACCTAAATTAGCTGTTGTCTTTTCAGCATCTTCACCGACAAAGAACGCTACTAACTTACTTGGTAAACGCTTTTCAGTTGCAATAGATAACGCCTGATTAATTAACTTTTCACGTGCAGCTTCTTTTTGCGATTGCTCAAATTGTGCCTTTAACTCACGTAACTGTTTCGCTTCCTCCGTTTCCGGCGGGTAACGCTTTGTAATTTCCTCTTCTAGTTTCTTTGGAAGAGTTTTCGTTTCATACGTTTTAATCGCTTCCGTTACACGTGTATCAGCAAATGACTGCAACCATTTCTTACCCTCATCATTGTCTTTTAGAAATGCTTGAACCGTTTCAAGTGTCATTGTAGCCCTTTGTCCGTTTCCGCCATCTCCTTGTGGTGGATGATCACCTGAAGGATTTTCTTCACCACCATCAGCAAACATTTGAATAGCTAAAGGTAGATAGGTTCTTAAATGAAATAGATTGTTCTTCATCATGTCCTCCTTGCCCAATTTAGTTATTCGATGGAATCCCTAAACTGTTCGATAGTAATTTTTCCCGTTCTTTATAGCGTCTGCGAGAAGAAAGACAAAATAAAAAGCCACTCAGGATGAATGGCTTGTTTAGATATTATTTTATAAAAAATTTTTTAATTAGTTGAGTGCTATTGATATAAAGCTCCCGTCAGTTGAATCATTAATCCACTTTATTCTCAATTTCCAATCTTTTTTGTTCCAAAGCTACTTTATCTCGTTCTAACTTAATTTGTTCAAGTTTTATATCATTTTTCTTTTTTATTTCATAAACAACAGCTGCAATAAGTGAGACAAATATAATAGCAATCAATGAAAAATAATCCATTGGTTCTCCATCACCTCTTTCCTCAACTTACTCATCGTACCTGGGAGTGCATCACCAGTATTATACTAAGTCCTTGTCTCCCTTTATTTGTTGCACCACTAATTTTCATTCATTGCCTTATCAGTCCATAATACTTTATATAAAAATGCAAGCTCAGCTTCCTCCAAGCCGCCAGTGGGGAATTCACCATTTTCGCTTTCCACAGTAAGCAGCTCGTTTTTTGTAGTGCCTAGCCATGCCGCCAAATAAACCGGTTTGTTTTTCGTTAACTTAACATTTTCGCTTATTAAATTACTAAGAGAAGAAGACGTCATGCTACTTGAATAAGTTGTCGAAGCAATTCCAGACGGTATGCCAGATAATAATTTTAAGGAACGATTAGAATCACTAACTCCAAATGAAATAAAGCTTTCTTGATATTTTTTTTCGTTAACACCCCAGCTCTTAAGCAATTCTTCTTTCAACTTACCTTTTTCATATACTTCTACTGAAAATTGCAAATCATCTTCTTCGGGTAAAATACCATTTAGTTTAAAAAATTCAATATTTTCTACCCCTGTTTTGCTAATTAGCAGACTTTCTTTTTCACTTATTTTATATGGCTCAATTGTTATCTTCGCATTTGAGGTCGGTATATCTTTTTCTACACCCGCACACCCTGATAACAACAAGATAAGAATTACTAATGAGTAGTAACGTTTAAAGCCTTGCATTTTTGTTCCTCCAATCAATTTGTCAGGAATTATTTCATATTACTCCTATCTTCACAATCGATACTAAATAACACTTTAAAAAAACTCCTTCCTCGTGAGTTAAAGTAAGTTTTAACACCAGATACATATCAATATTAACATAATTATCCAAATCATGCGTAATTACTGAGCAAAGAGGAGATACGTATTATTTAAGACTAATATGTATCTCCCTTTATAACTTTTATAATTCAGGTCTTAATTTGTGATAAAGCGTTAACTTAAATTACGTAAAACTCTATTTCCAATTTACGTCTTTGAAGTTCATAAAACATTATAGTCATTAACTTTTGACAACCAAGACCTTTATTTAATGCAGCATTCACAGCCAAATAAAGTAGGTGTATTTCCCTATCACCCATTTCATTCACCACACTTTTGCACCAATCGTTGAAATCATTCGATAGTGGTGGTGTAAGATTATAAAACTCTGAATAATGGATCATGGCTTGTAAACAACTTTCACTTGGTATTTGCACGATGTTCCCTCCTGGGAGTAACATCCACTTCTAAATATAACGATATTCGGTTATAATAGATTTATGATATGGGTGGATGTCACTCAAAATTATGTCATGTTTTAAGTTGCCGCTTAAAGCATGGCTTTTCTTTTTTTGTTCCCCAATTAGTTAACCAACTTCCCCTGGACAATTTCTTGTATCTTCTGACGACCTTTTTCGTAATATCGGAAAGATTCTACTTGTTTACTACTGTAGGGCGACTTGTCCAATGCAAAATATCCGTATTCATCGGTTTTTAGATTATGTTTATTTGCAATACTGCCAACCTTCTGCGGTGAAATACCTAATTCTGAACCAATATCACTAGCTGTATATGTCTTTTTTACTTCTGGACGGTAATCAATTGTTTGGTCACTTAAAACCTCTAAAGCATTTACTTGTAACAACTCAACAGCTACAGGAGATAAGATTTTATTTTTCTGCATGTCCAGAATTAATTTAGCTTGGCGTGTACGGCTGTTATTCAACATTGCCTCAGCACGCATACGTTTAATTTCTAGTTCTGTATCTACAGATTGAGATTTTAATACCAATAGCTCTCCATTACGAAGATTTTCAAGCAAATCATAAACCCAGTCATAAAATGCATCAGCTTTAGGTTGTTTACTCCATCTGCATATTTCATAAATCCCTTTTGCGTTATAAATAACCGCTTCTCGCTGCCTACCATCAACTGTTGTCAGTTTGGTAACAGTTGAAAAAGGATCTATTCTTTTTGCATGTCTTTCATGTAACTTTGCGATAGCAGTTCGCGGATCACTATATTCCAGTGCTTGACCTATTTGATCACGAGTCATGAAAATTTCGCCTTTTTCATTTTGCCAAAAGTCACAAAGAACTGAATTAAATTGATTTTGTGTTGCTAATGTAAGATTCATAGATTTACTTCCTCCTTTTCTTGTACAAAGAATTTTGTCCAATCAAATTTTAGGTAAGTTGCTATTTTTCTTGCCACTTTTACTGATGGTGTTTTTTCACCCCGTTCAATGTTTGCATAATACCCACGTGAAATATCCACAGAATCAGCTATTTCTTCCTGTTTTATTCCTTGTGCTATTCGAATCTGTTTCAGCCAACTTCTCATAACCTCTCCCCTTTCAAAAGTTCCTTTTAGGAACATTAATTAATTTAAATATAAGTTCCTAAAAGGAACATGTCAATACTTTTCGAATATCAAAGTTTCTTTAAGGAACAATAAATAATTAAATATAGAAGTTCCTTTAGGTAACATATACAATCATAAGTAGTAAAATAATATTTAAGGATGTGCGTATAAATGGATATTCTTGCACAACGTTTAAAAAAGGTTCGTGAAAATATAAAGAAATCAAAGCCTGAATATACTCAATCATTTGTTGCTAAAGAAATAGGTGTTGCAAGAACTACTTATACAGCTTATGAAAATGGTACAAAAATGCCTCCAATTGATACTTTAAGTAGTATCGCTAAACTTTTTGATGTTTCAATTGATTACCTTCTTGGTCGTACAGAAAAACAAAGTCTTGCTCCTCAAGAAGCTGAAGATGCAGACTTTCAAGCTTTTGCTAACAGTCCAGAACTACAGAAGTTTTACAAAGAACTTCCATATTCGAAAGAAGAGGCAGTTCAGAGATTACGTGATATTTGGGAAATTTTAAAACATGAAAATTAATAATGAATACTTAACCAGTCAAACTACTCTCTGCATAAAAAGCTGAATAAATAATGCGCATAAGAAAAGTCACAAACGTTGATTTAACAACATTTGTGACTTTTTGGTGTACGTCCAAACTTTTATTTGGGAACGTTATTTTGTATGGGATTGTATAAAATAACTCTAACGAACTCGATAAACATCATTTAGTTTATGCTCTTCTATTAAATCAATGTTTCTAGGACTTTGCGTATATTCCTGTAAATACGGTCCGATGTTTGCATACATTTCAATATTTTGTAACTCTGAAATAGATAGCCATTTTACATCTATTTGATTTGAATCCGGGTTTTCTGGAAATTTTGGTTTACTAGGACTTTTTATTTTGCATTCAAACATCATAACCAATGTATGTATTTTACCAAATTTATCTAAATTAAGATGAGGTGTGTATTCATAAACAAAAGCCAGTGGACCAACTTCTACATCTATACACGCTTCTTCTTTGGCTTCTCTTTTTACTGTATCTATAATTGATTCATTGGGTTCTGCACCTCCAGCAGGTAAATCATAAACGATACCTCTTATTGGGTCGTTATACACCGTTAATAATATTTCATTATTCTCTATTATTATTGCACCAGCTCGAACTCTAATATGAGAAGACATTTAAAAACCTCCTAAGTTGATATATTAAGTTTTCTAGAAGATGTTATTGAATTCCTTTCAATGTCACCAAAGTTTCCTTTGGGAACGTTTATAAGGTTTATTTTGTATACTTTATAAATCCTTGTAACACTAAATATCCGTTATTGTAATTATAGGTTCTCTGATGAATCAAATTATTTAACAATACCTACGCTGTCAAATGGATAAAATCTAACGTTGGCTTTCCCTAATACTTTATCCATTGGTACTAATCCCACACTAGAATATCTACTATCAATACTATTTCTCCTGTTATCACCTAAAACAAATAAGTAGCCTTCTGGTATCGTTGAATGATCTGTTAAAGACTGTAAAGTGAAATCTTTTGTTAGTGTACCAGTGTCTAGTAGTTGTTTTTTATACAAATCTAAATATGGTTCTTCCGAGGCTTCATTGTTTACATAAAGGGTGTCATTCTCATAAGCAATATGGTCTCCTGGTAATCCTATGACACGTTTAATATAAATCTCATCATTAGGGGTTTTGAATACGATAACGTCAAACCTTGCAATACCAGAAATTTTCTTACCAATTTTATTTACTAGAACGAAGTCTCCATCTTCATATGTTGGCATCATTGAAGCACCACCTACTCTAGTTGGGGAAACAATAAATGCCATCGTAGCGATAACAATAACACACGTTATTACTGTAGACTTAACCCAGTCTAATAATTCCTTTTTCTTAGATTTCTCCAAAATAATCAACTCCTTGAATTACCATTATATAAATTATAAACTATTTTTTCCATCTACTTGTAAATTAAAATATAAAACCTTCCCAAAGTGTCGTTATTTGTACCATATAAAAAATTGATATTCCGCAATCTGGCCCTTTAATGAAACCGAGCACTAATCCTTATTATAGAATCGCGCCCGATTGTAGAAGATTGTTCCAACATAATTGCCAAAGAAAAAAACACACCTTTGTTCAATAAGATTAAAAAGAGATTTAGTTACCAATTCTATTTATAACAACTTCAGGAGTGCTTTGTAAGTTTTTTACTTCCATAAACTATATTTAAGTTATACAAAAACCATACTTTGACATTGTCTAAAGCATGATTTTTATTTGAACTAATATAAAACTGCTAAGTTGATTTTTTAGCTCAGCTATTTATTGAATTCATTAACTGGAAGAAGTATTCAGGTTTATGAGTCTTATTTAGGTTATACCATGAATGTAATGTGTCGGGTGCAAATACATCTAATTTTTTCAGTACTTCCATCGTAAATTCTAGAGGTGCTACTCCTGATGCAGTAATCAAATTCTCACCAGATACCGCAGGTCTCATCTCATAAAATTTTTCCCCTTTATAATTAGGACAGACCATTTTAATATACTCTAGGTCATTGCTTGTGTGTTTTCTAGAATCTAAGTATCCCATATTCGCAAGAGCCTCAGTTGCACCACAAATTGCAGCAACAATAGTGCCAAACTTTAAAGCTTGGTCAATTCTCTCCAAGACAGGTTGATGAATTTCTTCACTCCAAGTAGTCCCTCCTGGTAAAATTAAAAGATCTTTACTCTCAAGAATACATTCATCAAGTGAAATATCTGGTTTTATGCTCAGTCCTCCCATAGTAGTAATCATTTCTTTATTAGCTCCTACTGTAATTACTTTTAAAGGTGCTAAATCTTTTTTGAAATATCTTCCTGAGTTAAGTTCAGCAATTAAATATCCATATTCCCAGTCCGACATTGTATTAAATACATATAGAAAAACTTTTTTTGTTTGCATCCAATAACACTCCAATCACAATTGATATAGCTATTATAAAATAACTTCCCTGACAGTTAACGTCAGGGAAGTTATCATACTTGATGAAATTTTATTAATTCCGACAGAACTTCAATAATTCTTTTCTTAAGACTTGTTGGCTCGATAACTTTAATAGATTTATTGTACGGTAAAAGTAAATAAGGTACATATGTATGTATTATATCTTTATCAAGAAGAAAAACTGCTTGATTTGAAGTCCGTGTTTGTAAATAATGTCCTAAAAACCAATGTTGGCAAATATCAGCCAATACACTTTTATCCCCATTAATAACCAAAGAAATAATCCTATCTTTATCTTCTATAGTTGGAAGAAGATTTTTTATAAAAATGTCACGTGCTGAAAAATTTTCTGGCCGGTTAAAATTATTTTCGGTTAGCATTAGACTTTCAATTCGATCTACTCTAAAACTACGGATATCATTCCTCAGATGACAAAATCCAATCACATACCACTTATTATTCCAATATATAATTCTGTACGGATCGACCAATCTATAATTTAATTGCTTTTCGCCACTTTTATGGTAAAGAATTTTTACTGAGTACCCGTCAGCTATGGCCTGCTCCAACTCCTTCAAAAAAGCTTCCATAGAGAGTGAACTTAATCGACTTATTACTTCAAGACTAGTTAAATGTTGGTTGATCTTTGTTTTCTGCTCTTGATTTGAATATTTGCTTAGCTTTGAAATAGCCCTATTTAGTGCTTCGCCGCCATAATATCCAGCTTCTTCTGCAAAAACAGCAGCATGATAAAGTGATGTTTGCTCCTCAAAATCAAAAAAAAGAGGAGCCTCAATAAAATTGTTCAATAAAGTGTATCCACCGTTATGTCCTGGTTCTGAAATTATAGGTACGCCACTTGTTGAAATTGTATCAATATAACGATACACAGTCCTTATATTCATCTCTAACTTTTCCGAAATTTGTTTTGCAGTAATTTTTTCACCTGAACGAAGCATCCATAGAATTGCTAACATATTGTCAATTTTAGGCATATAATTCCACCTCTATATAGTATTTATTATCTATCATATAAGTTTATTTTTCTTAATTAGTTATAAGTAAACTCTAGTTTATCATTTAAATTTAACTTATTTCCTTGAATTAGATTATTCTGTCTTTATAGTTTAAGTATAATTCTTAACAATCTATTTCTGATTTTTAGTATACCCCATCATCTGCGTTATTAGTTTAAGTAAAATTCCCCACTAGATAAGCATAAATCCCAATAGAGCACGATTATTGAGGAAGATTAATAACACATATTTTCTCTTTATTTTTACTCCTCTCTGCTAAATTTCTTTCTCCACTCGTAATAACTTACATAAGGTAAAGTCACACTTGGTGGCTTAACTTCTTTGTAAGCTTTGTTAAACGCCTGCCTATACGTTAGTCCTAAATCATCCATGTAGTCTCTGCCTCGTCTATATTCAGGAAGTTTATCGTTTACTAAGTAAATCGAAAGAAACCGGCACTGAATATCCATGGATGCAACGCCCCATATTCTCAATCCTGTGTGCCATTTCAGTGTAGCTTTCACCTGCTTGTAAACTTTGCGCTATCTCGATATTCAAACTTCTTATAATGTCGTTCACTACATTCCTCCAACCAGATAAGTGAGATATTGTTGATTGATTTTAGCTTTTCTGGTTTATCCATACCTCGGAAGATGATTTTTGATCCGTTTGGAAACTTTACTGTCATTAGTGATGAGCTTATCTTCATACTTACCCCTAACCCCAAATCTTCGATGATTTCGCTAAATAAAGAAAACATACTTTCCCTGTGGGTATCGTAAACTTCACGAACGACTAAAGCTGTACGTTTTTCCTCAAGTAATTTAAAGATCATCTTTAATGCAGCATGATAGGATTTCGATGAGCCATAACCACCTTCGAGGAGTTGTGTCTTACAACGCCAGTCGAATAGTAAAGTTTCGAAATGTGGATTTACTTCTTTTTCAATTAATAGTGTCATTTTACTCAACTCCTTTAACATTACACGCATAAAAAACACGTGTATTTTTGCACTCTAAAATAGACACGCATTATTAATGCGTGTTATAATAGAATTAGAAAGGAGGTAAGGTAATGGGAAAGCAAGTAACCGTAAGAGAAGCGCTAAAAAGACTCAAAAAAGAAGGATTCATCAAATCTCCTACTCATAAGGGTCCTGGCAGTCATCAAAGATACATACATAAAGATGACCCAACAAGATTTGCAGACATTAGCTATCATAGTAGTGGTCAAGCGATTCCTAAAGGAACTTTAAGAAGTATCGAACGGACATCAGGGGTTAAGTTTTAACCCCTCCGCTTTGCTTATTACCTTACCTCGTATGGATAAACATATAATAATTAAATAATTAAATAAAACTAAATCAGAAATGAGGTTTTAAATTGAGTTACCCAAATCATTTTATCTTTCCTGTTGTTGTT
The DNA here is from genome assembly GCF_016350185.1 of Lysinibacillus sp. C5.1. NCBI lineage: Bacteria > Bacillati > Bacillota > Bacilli > Caryophanales > Bacillaceae > Lysinibacillus > Lysinibacillus sp. C5.1. Next base: position 2,143,862 of record NZ_CP066226.1, on the reverse strand, counting down.
GAAGTTGCTGAAGGTGGTTTAGGAATGTATTTCCCTGATTTCGAAGGAACTGCCATCCTGGCCGAAAATATTACTTCTGGTATTCGAGAAGCTAAAGAAATGTTGGCATTTCGTATTTTAGAATTAGAAGAAAAGGACTTACCTGTTCCTGCACCTTCGACTCCTGAAAGCATCGAGCTATTAGATTCTACTGATCGAACTGTATTTATTGACATCTATATGCCCCCATATCGTAACGAAGCAGCTAACAAAGCAGTAACTAAAAACTGTACGCTACCTCGTTGGTTAAGAGATGCAGCTGAAGATGCCGGTTTAAACTTCTCTCAGATACTTCAAGCATCCCTTAAAGAAGCTCTTGGTATTGAACAAAACGACAAAAAAGCAGCCAATTAAGGTTGCTTTTTTTTGCTGACAATATTAATTTCTATAGGTTTATTTTGTTGATCAGAACCAAGCTTTTCAATCTCCAATTTGGTTTTATCAATATTCACCTGCATCTGCTCTAGCTTCAATCGACTTTCATCATCCATATATACCATTTCTTCAAACTGACGAATATTTAATTATCATTTCATGAGCACAGTGTCGTTTTGTACGTGTCCTTACTAAATACGGTAGATCACAATAATTTAAACATTCCTGTTATACCATCGTATCAGAGTTGTCGCTTCTATATTTTTAATTTGTACATGTTGTAATCGCTCCGTTCTTCCCCCGACACAAGCCCTGAGTAAAAATGAAAGTCATTGAGATGCGATTAATAGGTGCACCAATTAAATAGAAGTTTATTTTAATATAAAAAAGCCATTTCCGATTCGGAAACGACTTAAAAATTAATCGCACGAAGAACCTCCAGAATCACTGTTACTTGAAGTGGTGTCTGAACAATCATTTCTATCTGTATCTTGTAACGAAAAGACTGAACCTGATGAAATAAAATCAGTTGTATTATTTCCTGAATAGTTAGAACGGCTTCGATTGGTAGAACTATAGTTAGTACTTCTTATCTTTTTTAAGGTAATTATAATCCCTACTATCAAGACTAAAATTACTATTGCAATAAAGAACTCCCCCACGCATTACACCTCCTTTGTACAACAGTTTAATTTTACCATTTAAAAACAAATTAATCATTAGCTTACTCTCAAAAGCAAGTACATGTAATTCAGCAGGGAGAGCTGTGGCTATATTTGCTATAATTTAATTAAAAATATTGGGAGGTATTACAATGGATTCTTCTGCTATATTTACTATTTCAATAGCGATTGCAGCTTTCTTCATTACTGGTATTAATGAAAAGAAAATTAAAAAATTAGAAAAACGAGTTGAAGAGCTTGAAAGAAACAAGGAATTTTAATTATATAATAGTATTCTAGAGCGATAGTAATCGCTCTATATTTTTTTACTTTCCCCATTTGTTGAAAACCTTTGTGCTCACTGAAACCACTATGAACTTATTTTAAGAAGTCATTGCCTCCAAACTTATCAAGATTATATTTCTCAATTTGAACAAATTGACAATATTTCTGACAACACATCCACTGTCTTGAATTATGGTGGACTGCACCACTACACAACCTTCAGACGAATAGAATCATCAGTTTGAACGCCATCACTAACTATTGATAATTTTTTATATTTCCCTCTCATTAGGTATTTCTATCAGGTATTATGCCTTGCTAGACAGTCTCACCTTTGTTTATATTTTCACTTATTAGTTTTTCTATTTAATTTTTATTAAAAAAGACTTGGTTAATATGACTAGAGAATGTAACAGAGCATTGCATACTATAAAAATGTAATCTGCAGATTATAACTTTTTGTTTGAAGGAGGTGAATATATATGCCTTTAACTACTGGTCCAATTGAAAATACAGGTAATCTACCAGCTAATGCCTCTAGTGTGCGTGTCAAAATTCTTAATCTAACTGGAGGTTCTCTATCTGGAGTAGTCCGCGTTTATCGACTTAATGGCACAAGACAATTACTATCTACAACTCCTTTTTTAGCCGCTGCAAATGCTTCTACTTTTGTAACACCAAGTGTAGCTGGTTCGTTCCAATATGAAGTTGAAATTGCTCCGAATCAAACTGGTGGATTATATAGCGTTTACGGGCGAACAGCATCAGGTGTTATCATTGATGCTCAAAGATTTGTGAACTCAGAATTAACACAAATTCTTTAATTTTATAAATCTAAGGGTTAAAAACGTATAAGCCCTATTTTTCACATGCTTATATTGTTGACCAAAAGGCATAAAGAAGTGCACTCTTTATGCCTTTCGTTATTTTTAGCTCTATTTGAACATTCCTAATGTCTTATTGGAAATATGGTTGTAAGGTCAGGAAATAAAAAAATTTCCCGGGTAAGCGCAAGAAACGACATGTTTTAGCTAAACTAGCAAAAGCATTGCTCACGGATTCTTAAAAACCCCTATCCCTGTTGATAAAGGCATGCAATTCCTAAGATTCTAATGTCGATTTAGCTCACTTCTAGCATCCCGTTCCATATTTCTAGTGAATCAAAAAAGAACTTACGGTTGTTTATTACCCTTTTATCCGTAGTGAGCTTTAACTATTAATTTAAAGCAAAATTGTTAGATTGATCCACTACTAATGCCATCGCTAAAGCGTAGAATGCTCGGCGTGCTCCAGCACAGTTTGGAGATTCTTTATCAGTCGTAGTAAGGTCTGTAGCAAAATCAACAGTTCCATTTGTATTGCAAGCATCGGCTAATATATCTAGGCGAGCTAAATCCCAAAGACCTGAACGACCATGGGAAGGAAACTTACTTTGACCATGTAATGATTGCCCAATATCAAGTTGCAGTTTTATGGCCTTTGATACTTTATTATCAATGCTTGTAGAACCTTGCCCCGTAACGCCAGGATAAACATTAAATAATCCAATCATTGCTTGATTGATGCCCTCACCTTTATTAGGCATTTGCCATGGATTCTTCATTAACGCTGATGAACCCAACATGGCATTCTCAGGAATGTACATTCCCCAATATTTAGCATGGCTAAACAAATGACTAATTAGGTTATTTTTAATAATTGCATAGTTATCAAAAATAGCCTCGTAAGTATTAATTAACTGCGTAACCATAACTGCCGAATCCGAATCGTTATTAGGAACAAGACTGTTCCATGATGAAGCTGTCGGATTTTCTATTAAGCTTGCATAGATTTGCAAGAATGTTATAGCAAATGCATTATATGCTGGAGAATCGAATCGCGCACGTAACATATTATTTGTCAGGTTCACTTCAGAAAACCCATGCACTGGAAGAACCCTTTTTGCAGATAATGAATTGTTATAGGGCTCTTGCTGAAAACAACCTTTAGAGGCATTAGCCACTGAAGTATTGATTCCCCATTGAGTATAACTAAGTACATCACGAATTGCGTTTTTCAAATTATGTGCAGGTTCTAAGGAAGCTCCAGTCTCATGAACCTTTACATCATATATATGTGCTGCCATCCAACACGCAATCGCATTCAGTGAAGAATTCAGAATAAATCTTTGGTTTTTCGTATTAAAATCTGCATGATGGTTCAAATAATTTTTACTACTAGTCCCTGGTTGAATACCAGCAAACACAACCTTTCCTCCATCATCAAGAACTGTTTGTTTATCTAAGTAAGTTTTCTGTGGATCTGTTAATGGCTCTGCCGTTGTTATCCAATAGCCAATTTGACCGGCATATGGCCCCGTAGCAAAACGGTACGATTTTTCTACATCATCATATGTCCAAGCAGATGGCGTACGATAGTACATAATAATATGGTATTCTTTAGAATTTAATACTTCATTAGCAAAATGGTTTCGGTATTGCGCTAACAACGCATCTAAATTAGAAAAGGAAACATCGCTCTGTGTTTCATCTAACTTTTTTAGCATTGCTGCACCTAAATAAATTAAGCCTGCTAATTGATCAATTGGATTTATTGGGAAATTTAATGCTTTATCGATTAGTTTTGGAATAATTATATTAACAATTTCCTTGTAAACTTCATCACGTTCTCCATTTTGAGCCTTTTGTTGGGCGAACTGAGCACAAAACATCATTAATTGCCCAACACCTTGTTGTATGGGAGAGGAATTGAATATTTCACTAGAACCATTTAATAAATAGTTTTGGATAAATTTTCGTACTCGTGGATATCGACCTTTATCCTTTTTATAAGGATGTTTTAAAGATGACGGCTCAGTAGTTAGTAGAAATGCCTCTGCGAAGGCATGAGCTTCTTGTAATGCTGTAAATTGTGTCAAATCAAATCACTCCTATTTTTTCTTCGTTAATAAATATACATTTTGCCAAGATTTATAATTGTAGCGTACTGGTCAGTTATCATTCTATTATGAAGCTAATACATAAATAGAAATATTTACCTTAATACCCCTTTATTATACATGTTAAACTTATAAATCCATAATATATAATATCATTAACCTAATCTCTCGAAGTTTTAAGCTTGACCAAGCAATACAAAAAACAGAATTAATCTATGTAGAATTAACTCTGTTTTTAAATCGAATATTTAATTTTAGCACTAGATTATAAAAGAGAAAGCGGTCGGTTTGCCCAAAATATTTCCAAACACTAGGGATGTTATTAATTTTTATTGCGTTCCAGTTGTTTTTCCATACCAGCACGATCAATTTGAATCCAATATTCTGCTATTTTTTCATTTTCAATGCGGTATACAGCACTTGCTATTTCAATGACTGGAAGACCTGTAGGCTGAAATCCATCAACTTCACCAATATGCTTGCCAACCTGTTTCCAGCGAACATAAACTTTAAAATCTTGGACCATCAACTCTTGAATTTCTAATGAGAAGTCACCATAAGCCTCTATCATTTCTTTTACATGATCAGCGTATTCTTTAGGCGTTCTTAGTACTGTTAATTCCTCTTCAGAGATTACTTGGTGGGCCAATACTTGCTCTGCCATTAATTCCACTGCGTAATCTGGATTACGCCCCGAACGTACTTCTTTAAAAAATTTCTCAACAATTTGCTTTGGTGTCATTTGAACCCTCCACTGAACTTTACTATATATTTTGGTGAAGATCATTAAATATTTCCATGATTAATCATAATGCGAACGCTTATAAATTGAAACGTTTATCTTATTTTGTACTCAAAATCATCACTTTGTCCATTAGCAAAAGTGTTTAATATAGGAGCTAAACCATTTTATGCCTAACTTTTGATTTAAACTCCCGAATTAAAAAATGGATAAGGAATAAGATGTAATAAGGATTTTCGGTTAGGGAGGTGAAAAGATGAGTAAAAACAAGGATAATTTTACTGATCTTTTAGCGGGTATGGAAAATGATGCTGCTAAGCTAGCAGTTATTGCGGGAATTATTACTACATTAGGAGATGTCTTAGCTACTATCGCAGCAATAATGGCATTGGAGGAAGCACAGAAATCAAACAACAATAATAATAATAATTCAAACAAAATTGATGAATTAGAAAAACAAGTTCAATATTTAACAAAGGAACTACATAAACTTAAACATTCAAGAAAAGTTTAGTGTCAGGCACACAAACAATTCAGAATTGTTTGTGTGCCTGACACCCTAAAGCGTTGTCCCACGAATCGTTGCGTAACTTAATTTATTTGCTAAAATAGCGCGCTGGGCAATGATTTTTGCTTCTTCTATTGCGTTATACCAACCACTTATAAAACGCCAGCCATTTTCATTTGAGCTACCTTTTACTGGTTCTGCATACGCTAAATAATATTGTTTTAATGCGTCGTTCATCGCAGCTAACATTGCCTCTTGACTATTATATTTCCCACTTTGAATACGGAATTTCTTTGGCTCTTTGTCAATCTCAATATATTCTATTTTTTTACTTACATCTATTATAACAACAGGCTTTAAAAAAAGGGCAATTTCGTCTAGACGACGATTCACAAGCCCTTGTAGCTTTTTTCCACCAGCATTACAGTATAATAGCATTTCTTTGCTTACTTGTTCCCATTGCTTATTATTTAAATATACTAATAGGGCACTATTTCTTAAAATATATCGTCCTAAATTATATTGGAAACTTGCCAGTGCATCGTACTGATTTTGGTTAAGTGGTACTTTAACATAGTATCCAATGGTAGTAGCATGCTCTTGTGCTTGCTTTCGTAATAGTTCCCACGCATCTTCTTTTGTAATGGTTTGCCCCTTTTCAACTGCTTTGCCACTTGGCCATTTTGTTGTTCCGTAGCCGATGGTCCAAACATTGTCAGGACCTATATAGGCATCGGAGCGAAACCCTTCCCACTTCGCTATGAGATTTAGTGCATTATTTGAAATTTCCATCTATCTATTATCCCCCTTTCTTTTTCTGCACCTTCTCTAGTCTATTCAATTCTTAATATCCGAACGTTTACATAGATACAGAACAAGGAAATATAATCGTCATTTATACAATTAAGTAACAATATGAAGCTTTTGGAATACCCACATTCAAAATAAAAGCCCTCCATAATAGGAAGGGCTTTTGAAAATGTTAAAACCGCATTTTTCGCTGTTTCAATATTAGTGTAAATTCAAAACTCTTTTTATATCCGACTCAATGCTTTTTGGCTTATCAGTTGGACCAAATCGAGCTACTACTTCTCCTTCTGGATTAACTAAGAATTTTGTGAAATTCCATTTAATATTACTTCCTAAGAAGCCTTTCGAATGCGTTTTTAAATAATTATAAAGAGGATGTGCTTCTTTACCATTTACCTTGATAATTTCATGCATAGGAAATGTAACGCCATACGTTAAACGGCAAGCTTCAGCGGCATCCAGCGCTGAAGACATTTCTTGCTTAAATTGATTAGATGGAAAACCTAGCACTTCTAACCCCATATCTCGATAAGTAGTATACAATTGTTCTAATTCTTCAAATTGTGGAGCTAAACCACATTTTGTTGCAGTATTGACTATTAACAAAGCCTTACCTTTGTATTTTTCTAAACTATATTCTGAACCATCTTCTAATGTTACATTGATATCATAAATACTCATCTTTTACCTCCATGTTATTTAATTGAGTTAATAATTCATTTAAATTTTGCAACTGTGCCCTTAAATCACCGTCTATTACTGTCAAAGCATCACAATGTGCCATTTTCTCCACTAACTTTTCTGTAATCAACGTTTCAGTTGCTCTTGCCTTCTCAGTCAAAGAAATAATTACAGCACGTTTATCCTTAGACGATGTTTCTTTCGTCACCCATCCTTTATCAACAAGCTTATTTAATATTGGATTTAACGTGCCTATGCCCAAACTCAATTTTTCGCTAATTTGTTTAACTACTAGACTATCTTGTTCCCATAAAGCAAGTAGCACCAAATACTGCGGGTATGTCAAACCAAATGGCTCCAGCACTTGCCGATATAACTTTGTAAATTGGTTAGCTGCCTTGTATACAGCAAAACACAGTTGATTTTCAAGTAAAAATGCTTTAATTTCTTATCCACCTCTCAATACATCGTATACGATGTATTTTTATTTTATATCGTATACGATGTATATGTCAATTTATTGAACTGTTTAACAACTGGACATTCCGATAATGATGGAAATGCTAACTAAAAAAGACCGTTAGAACGGTCTTCAATACTGTAGAGAATGCATTAAATTAAAGTACGGCTTATGATTTTCTTAAGTTTATGCGTGCTTGTTTTCAAGTTCCTCATCACCTTCTTCTTGCTAGGGCTCTTTTAGCTCATCCTTTGAAAGAGATGTAGAGTTTCTTATCACCATGGATGTTCCTTCTAATAAGCGGTTTTTCAATCGGCTCGGCTATATAGCCCACTTCATACTTGAGCTATGATAGTCTCACTGGATTTGAATAACGTACTAACTCCCCTCCATCCATTTTATAAACCTCATCGCAAAGTAAGGCAATATCTTCAGGGTTATGGCTTGCTAAAAGGATGGTTATGTCCTGCTTTCTAAAGTTCAGAATCATGTCTCGCATTTCCGCTACACCCGATTGATCCAATCCATTCATCGGCTCATCCAATAATAGTAATTTGGGATTTTCCATAATTGCCTGTGCAATCCCTAACCTTTGTCGCATGCCTAATGAATACTTCCGTACCGGTCCTTTATCATTATAATCCAACCCAACTAACGTCAAAACGTTTTTGATATCTTGATCACTGATTTTATTCTGAATTGAGGCGAGTATCTTTAAGTTTTGAAAACCTGAATATTGGGTTAGAAATCCAGGCGTATCTAATAATGCACCAAAAGATTTCGGAAAATTACCTTTGCCGATAATGTCATTAAACACTTTTACAGTGCCGCTACTCGGAACAAAAAGTCCAGCAATTGTCTTAAATAATAAACTTTTACCTGAACCATTTCTGCCGACAATCCCATAAATTCCAGGTTTATCAATGACTAATGTTATATTTTTCAGCAACTGACGACCCTTTATCTTTTTATGTAAATTATGTATTTCGAGTATGGTCATAAATACAACCTCCTTTTACCCAACTATTTTTTCTCTCAATTTAATAAAAAGGCCATAAAGCACACTATAGGACAACACGATACATAGCGCGATTATAGTATTAAACCACGCAAAGGATATTCCCTGTAATTCCCACAAGCCGAGCAAAAAATAAGTTAGCGGTAAAAACTTTAGAATAGGCGGAAATAAATAGCCAACAGCAACCGAAGAAATCATACTAATAATAACGAGAAACATTGCGAAGACAACATTATTGACGATAAACGAAAAAATTGTATGGACTATAAATAATAACACGAACGTCAACACAAATAGCATAAAATGATTGAACAGGAATTGCCATCCATTCGTGGTTAGGAACAACGATAAATTAATGTCGCTTTGGTTCACTATTCGACTATTTAAAATGAAAACAAGTATTCCTGTTATCCCATATCCCATTCCAATTGTTCCAATTATGCTAATACATAAGGCAAGAAACATGCTATGAAAACAATCACGATAGCTTTTCATTCTTAGAATAAGATAAGTTGGATGGGCACGTAGCTCTCGTAAAATAAAGGAACTAAGCAATAGGAGAATAGGAATAAAGATCAACAACCAACGCAATGAGTTAAATTGGAAATTTAAAGGCATATAAAACATAAATACAATCTGATTTACATAGCCACTTGGGGTAAAATCACCATATGAAGCATAAACAACAATGCTATTCAGCACAAAGATGCCAACACTACAAAGAACATACTTCAGTTTAAAGAAAGAACATAAATAGTAAGTAAAGAGTGTTTTTAGCATTATTTTCTCTCTCCAATATACATATCCTTTTTATTGATACAGTAAAATCCAATTAAATAAAAAATCATAATTAACACAATCCAATATAATAGAATGGTAGATGGAAGTTCACTTATTTCAGAAATTACATTATAGGTATATTGAAAGATATTAATGTTGTCATAAAATAAATAGGAAGTCATCAGTGTTATTTTTGATAATGACACACCTATGTTGACTAGATTGACTAGAAGAACAGCTAAACAAGCTAATAAAATCCGTCCTGTAAACAAGTAGCTTATGTAAAAAAGCATTCCGAAAAAAAATAGAAACAACCATAGAAGAATGACCGACATCGCAGTCAAAACAAGAGGTGTATTGTTCTTCAATAGCTCCGTATGGTGTTTATAGTGCTGAACACTATAATTACTCCATTGGTTAGTAAAATCTAATACAAATGCAGCTTCGAATATCATGATAGCAACAAGCATTAGACAGAAATATGTAACGGACTTTGCTATTTGTAAAAGAATGACATGATACCATTGCCGTTTCGTATTAAATCGAATTAACAAATAGTTCTGCACATGCCCTAATGAAAATAACGATATTAGAATGATTAAAAATGCCGGCAAGATGAAATAAAACAGAGGATGAAATTCCGTAAGATGAAATAATAAGTCAAAGATATTTCCTTCGACTACTTTTGTCGATTGTAATAAATTGAAAAAGTATAGCATCAACACAATATAAACGAATAATATACTTTTTTTGGATAAGTATAACTTTAATCGTTTTTTACTCTTTAAACCGCTCTTCAATCTTTGTTGCCCCTCCTATAAAAAATAGTGTTATCCCTACTACAACAAGCACTACGCCATATAGAAAAGTTTGTCCTATTTGATATTGGTCAATTAGGTCCACATCAAACAATGCCATCGCATTGAAAGCAGGATGAATTTTCGCCAATACTGTGACAGAAAGAATCAAATAAATAAACGGTACGAAAATCGCAATATATTTATTTTGAATAATCGTTGATATCCCTAAACCTAGCGTTGCAAAAATTATGCCACAACAAAACATAATTCCAATCATTATAACCATCATCATCATCGGCGAATTTACACCCATACTTTGAAAAAAAACCACAGGGCCTAGTTGAGATTGGTCTCTGTGTCCTAACATCGGTACATTTAATAGAAGCTTTAACACCATTAAAAAAGCAAAAGCCATCATAGGACCAATTGCAACAGCTATTCCCCCAGTAAGTGCATTCACAGCTAAACGAATTGTCATATAGTGGCTTTTTTTCATACGGTATTGAATATAATGATGAAATCCTGTCTGAATATCTGTTCGATATGAACTAGCGAACGGCATACATGCGATTATTGGGAATGCTAGAACAATAAAGGATGCAGTTCCAGCGTTATACCCCTGCAAAAAAGAATAAACAATTGAAATCACTCCGCTATGAATCCATATTAATGATTCCAGCATACCAATAAACACGAGAAGAATAGACGATGCCATTGTGGCCAGTCCCATTCTCGATAACAACGCTCTTCTAAACTCTTGCCTGATATACATTGTCAACGCAAACACCTCAACCTTCACCATTTAATCACTGGATTGAATGACCAAAAATTGAGTAGCTTTTTTGATTATCTATTAATTAGGTGTCCACGTTCCCACAGTATCTACTGTTTCTAATGTGCCAGGAGAAGTTGACATATTTAAATGAACTTTCTCACCTACTAATGAACTTGCATTACCTAAATAATCCATCACAACAACTTTGCGCTCTTTGTATGCCACTTTATTCGGAACATTGCTAGTTCCCTTTTCAACCCATGACACTAATTTTCCTCTTTGAATATACGAAACTAAATTGTATGCACTACCTGTAGTTTCTTTAACAGCATCAAGGGTCTCTAAATCATTAATAATCGGAACTTTCCCTGAATACCCATGATATGTAGGGGATGCATTTGCAAATGAACCAAATCCTATAGTCAACAAACTAACAGCTACAATACTTGCAAAAAGTTGGTACTTCTTCATTTTTCTTTCCTCCAAATTGTAATTTGTTTCACTATTTCCGGCCATTCAATTATCTTAATTTTATTAGGATTCTGTTTATTTTGTAAAGTGAATTTTGTTAAAATAAATACATTTAATAGATTTAAAGATACCATTTGCTTTAAAGTTGATATATTTTCGTTTTATACAAAAAAACAGCTACTAATATTTAAATTAAGTAGCTGATCTTCGTTTACTCGCTTTATTTCTATACTGTTTAGCTAGTTTTACCATAGCCAATATCTAGCTCCCTGTGTAACAATAAATCTGTCCAACCAAGTTTCAAAGTTCATAGGTAACCTTTGAATGTCTCCTTCATGAACAAAGATAAGATAATCATCCTCCCCATTAGCAACTTTTTGAGAATCAACGAACATATACACCATATCCTCTATAATTACCCATCATAAACCAATTTTTATCATAGGCACTTTGATAGTATATATTGGTCTCATATTCATGGATATAATTTAATATCTGGCTTAAATTAAATATTTCAAAGAAATCATAACCTAGACCATCATCATTAAATAATTTCGCTCCATTACTTTGTTTTAAAAATAAGCACAATTCTTTCGGTAAAACATGTTGAGTTTTTAAAGTGAATTCCTGTAGTTCATGATTTGATATTGGACAATTCCAATCACAGGTTACATTTAAAATTTCTCCATTCTCCCTTTGTATGATAATGCTATTCTCTTTATCTAACCTTTTATTTAATGCTGTTAAGATTAATTCAATCGACATATTATCTTCACCTAATTTCTAATAGTTTACCCACCAAGGAGATGTAGTACCTCGTAATTTTCGTTAAAACAGAAATAATGATAATATTTGCAATATAGTTACTTTATCGACGAAATACTATAGAAAACCCAGTACCTTTTGTAGAGGGAACTGGGTTTTCTCTGTTGTTTTAATATGTTTAGCGTTTAATCTCAAATTCTTGTGGACCAGCATAGGGTGGAGCAATGTAATATTCATAGAAAAAGATGACTGGATTTCCTTGTTCATTAATATAGAAGTTTTTTGACGTATATTCGTCTATTCCACCATCTCCCTTTGAAGAATAATATTCTTGATAGTACGACCAAAGATTTTCATCGGTCTTCGCACGTTCCTTCACTTGACGCTCTATTTCTGGATCTACTATTTTTTCGTAATCTTTTCCTAGTAAATCTTCTAACGTTAGTTCCTTTCCTGTTGTTAAATCAATATTATAAAAATACTTTGTATCAAATGTTAATCCATTTGTAGTTTCTGTTTCATTAATGATAAATGACAAGATTTTTGCATTTGAGCTTTTTACTTCATAATCAAATTTGTATGTGCTAGGTGTATATTCATTAATATCCCTTGCATCCTCGCCCTCTCCAAGGAAGTTTTTCTTAAATTCCGCTGAGTCCTGTTTTGCTTTCGCAGCAAGGCTCTCAATTTTTTCCTTAATCATCGTATTAATCTGATTTTCTAATGATGGATTCCCTATATCAGAGAATTGAGGAATTTTAATATGTGCATCAATCGAATCTGTCTTTTCTATATATTCATCAATCGTAATCACTTTTACTACTGCTCCTAATACAGGAACCTTTGACATTGCCAGAGCAAAAGTCGGACTTAGATTTACAAAGAACATGAATAGTAGACAGGCCGTTAAAGGAATCACGATAAACTTCATTTTAAAAAACGTTAAAAAATCTTTCTTCTTGGGCATCGTTTCATTTTCAGCCATTGTTAATACTTTTTTTCGTATCCTTTCCTTATTTAATAAGTTTTCTTCTATAACACGTTTTAATACCTTTCGTTCATGCTGCTTCATAATCGCCTCAACCGTCCTTCCCAAACTTTTTTCGTATTTCATGAGTGGTGCGGTAAATATAATTTTTTATCGTGGATTGATTTAAATGTAGTAATTTTGCAATTTCAGGAATTGAAAGTTCAGCATAATAAAATAAGTAAAATACCTTTTGCACTTTTTGAGGTTTGGTTTGCAAAAAGCTCCAAATGTCAGATAATAATTCTTTGTTTTCTATTGCCATCTCTATCTCATTTTCATATTGCTCTATGTCCGTATCTGCATGATTATATTCTTCATCTTCTTTATTTATATCAAACAACGGTATGATACGCTTTACTTTTTCTTTTAAAGAATAATGTTGGTAGATTTTAGATTTAGCGATTCGTATGACATAAGCCTCTGGGTTCTTTAGATAATCAATCCCCTTGTCCTTTAGTATTCGATACAGCGCTATATAAGTTTCTTGTATTATATCCGGGATAACACTCGTATGATTGCATTTGCTAATGACATACACTACACATTGATGATAGGTTTTGTCATAAATTTCATTAAATTTCTCTTCGATTCTTTGAGTATTCAAAGGCTCACCTCCCGTTAAACGTTACTAGGGAATGCAATATACGAATGTTGAATAACATTGTTATTATGTCATGGTTTTATGGACTACATTCGTTTCCTTTGCACAATCAATTGCCAAAATAGGGATCGACTTTTTCACTTTTTAGCGATAACAGTTCTGATACTGTTACAAATTCATATCCTTCTTTTTTTAATGCCATTAATATTTCTGGTAAGGCTTCAGCTGTTGCTGTATGAATATCATGCATTAACACTACTGATTTATTTGCGATTTGATTTAAAATTTCGTTTTTTATAGCTGCTGGGTTGCGACTTTTCCAATCTAACGAGTCGACAGACCACATAATTGTAGTATAATTTTCTGACGCGGTATAATTTAGAATGTCTTGGTTGTATATCCCGTATGGAGGTCGAAATAAGGTTGGAGTTACACCTGTTGTTGCTTCAATAATTTTGTTTGTTTTATTGATTTCTTCTGTCATTTCATTGTGCGTCAATTTCTTTAAATTTGGATGACTAAAGGTGTGATTTGCTATTTCGTGACCTTCAGCAACGACTTGTGCCGCAATATTTGGATACATCTCAACTCTGCTTCCTAACATAAAGAATGTTGCCTTTGCTTCATGCTGCGCTAATGTTTGTAAAACGCGTGGTGTAACTTTGACACTCGGGCCATCATCAAATGTAAGTGCTATATATTTTCCGTCAGGATTCAATACAACTGTTTCATTCTCTAATTCTTCTTCCTCTTCTTCTGTCCCTTCTTCCTCTATTACATCCTCACTATCATCATTTTCTTCAAATCTTGCCTTATCACTTGCAAGATTTTCAGCTTGCCCATGCTCTTCAACTTGTCCACCTAAAAAGTAGTATCCCGCACCTAGCATGATAGTAAAGAACAAAATGACCGCTACAAATCTTGTCCATCTAATTCTTTTCCTTGCTTTCATTCCAATACACCTTTCTTTGCTATTTTTTCTTTCTTAATATAGAAGAGAATCAGAGAGTTGAAAAAGTTTCAATTAAACTAAAAAAATTTTTAATTATTTTGTAGGACAATAAAAAAGCATGAAAAGTCTTGATAAATATCACGTGTTCATCATGCGCAGTGGATGCGGTCTACAGTTCGGTATGTGATAGTGTAGGTAGTACGCGGCATTAATGGCTGACAGGCGTATAGTGGAAGAAGGGAAGATTAGAAGTAATGTAGAATATAAAAATGAATACTTTGCCAATCGTTTTGCCCCGTCACATGGGGTACGGGTATTAAAAAGTTGGCTCAAGGGGATGAATGCCTTTTTCGTGTTGTTCCCTTGAACCGAAGCAAAAGGAGTGAAATATGCATGAAAGAACCATCTGAACAGCTTATTGACATGCTTGGTCATCCATATAGTCCTAAAAATGTTCAAGCTTTGCTGCAATCATTCAATGTCAAGCGAATGCCTTCCCCGAACAGCTATTTCAACGACGATATTATTTGGTCTGTAAAAGCATCGATACGCATTGATATTTATCGTGCCTCAAAAATAAATGATTTGACTGGACTCCACTATACAAATCAAGATGAATGGATTATTGGTGCTATACATTTTCTTGCTCCTGGATCAGATGATCGAATTAAAAAGCCGTTTTCTGGAAAGCTTCCTAAGGGAATCACGATGTGCTCAACACCAGATGAGTCAATAAAGGCATATGGTCGACCTGAAATGGATGAAAAATGTGCGTGGCCTGGGTTCTCTGGTCAAATTTTGGCTTGGCGCAAGCCGAACATAAATATTGCAATTGAATATGCGGATAGTGCAATCGATTGCGTAATGAGAAGCTACACGGCCTGTTTAATTGGCTGCATAGGCGCATGGCGAGACGATAACCCTGAGGTCTTTTCTCCCTGATGGTCAGTCGATTACACCGTGCTACGGGTGGTTGTTCGTTCGCTCTCAAATAAATGGCACTCTTTATCAAACTTTAAGCGCATGTTTTGAAAAAAGATTTCAAAACATGCGCTTTACATTTGTTCTTGTATCAAGGTTGATATGGTTATGAAGACCTTCATTAATCCTTATGTCACGATTGAATTTTATCTTGCAAAGAATTGTCGATAATATAAAAAAGACACCGAGGTGTCTTATGTATTGTCAAGTTACGTTTATGGACAATCTGAGAGTTAATTATAATAATGAAATGCAAAACCATCTTCTGGTTCGCCCACTTCATATCCCAATAATTTTGTAGCGCGTTTCTTAAATAATGTAATCCATTCATTCCATTCTTCTGATGGCAATTGAGCATAAAATTGTAGTCCACTTGATTCAATACTTACTTCTATCAATTTACCATCTGAACCATACCACTGTGGACAGCCGTTTACAAAGTGGTTCCAGTTAGGCATTTCTCTATATAAACGCTCCAACTTATCCCAAACTTCTTGTGGTGCAGAATAATGAATATTCAAATTCATATTGTATATTTCCATATATTCTCCTTTAAATTTAGATTTATAAGTTGATTTGCGACTCTTTCAAATTATTGTTTTACTGTTGGTCAACTGTGATAAAAACACTTTTTAATCCGTTATCCGTATATAAAAACTCCATTTGTAAACACATATCTGCCCGTTTTGAATTTGAAGTTAAATCATAATCAACTGCAAATCCACTGTTGTCCTTGAATTCATAAAAGTTAATTTGTGCATATTCGTATTGGGGATGGAAATTACATGGAGCTCCATATTCATCAAATGAATCCAATCCATTTAAGTTTAATGTTTCTTGGACATAATGGAATAAATCACCAATATCATCCACTTTAGATTCATCCACATAATTTAATATTTTTTCATATTCTTTACGATGCATTACTTTTAATATATTGGTAATAACAGTTATGGCATATTGTTTATTTTCACTTTTCATATTGAACCTCCCAATTCTATTTTTCTTTCCATTCAACTGTATAATATCATACATTTTTGAGAAAATTTATTTGAACTGGAGATACCCGTGTAATGCCATTTTCGGTTTGCCTTAGCGAGTGTTTTAGTTGTATACGACTCTAATCAAATTTTATAAAATCTTATACTTAGTTAAAAATATTAACTCCATTTTGACAAATCTCTTTGCAAAATGGAGTATTTTCGGTTTTGCTAATAAATAAAGGTTGAAAGAATTTTTGTCATCACTCTTTATTCAACGCGCCGTATATGATTAATCAACAGCTTCTCCACCTGTGATTTAAGAGCTTGATTTGCATAACGGAGTACTACATCATTCCCTGCAGTAGCAACTTGTACGTCACTAAAGTATTCATCTATCGGTTGCCAACCTACTACTCGTATACGTTTTTGTGCAAGTTCTCGTTTGAGATTAAAATATTCTTGTCTTAGCTCCTTTAGTAATGAATCCATCATTGGAAGAAATACTGTTTTCATTTTAAACTGCTCTAATTTACAATAATCAACCTGTAATGATTTAACTGCTAGCTCTAACAAAAGATACTTATGAAGTAACTGTCTTTCATCGGCTTTAATCATAGTAATCAGCATCCAGTTGGGCTGATTGAATATTTGGGATGGGGATACTCTCCGTTTTAAGTAGCGTTTCAAGTATGAGGTCATTCGTATTCATCGATTTAACTATACCAGTCCATTGTGTGATTGTATGGTCCTTCCACACTTCTACTGTAACGGTCAACTGTTGATTAAAAGCTTGATTAATTGTTTTTTGTAGTTCTTCCAGTTCCCATTCAGTCAATTCTCTTGGCTGTTCCATATACTCTTCTTTGTACTCTCTGAGAAGCTCTAAATGTTCTGGCAACATCATCGATGCCCATTTAATCGTCCCTCTATCTTTTATCATTCCAATCACTCCTATGCCAAATGACCACCAACTAAGCGATCTCGTTTTATAGCTGTACCAGCTTTTGTATAAGAAACGGCTCTTAATATTGAGGTAGCTCCAAACCTGTTACGTATGGCATCCATTGTAGGACCAATTATCTGACGTTGTGGCTTGCGTTCATCAAATAAATCCAATTGAATGCTATGCTCTTTCTCTAGGTTGGATATTCTGACTGATAATTGTCGTGCTGGCTCTCCAGCAAAATGTTCATCCAGTAATTCAATACAAGCTTTATACATCACAAGCGTTTCACTTGTCGGCACTGCAATGGTTTTCGAACGATGAAACCCTTTGGTCATGGCATTATGACTATAGGAAAGACCTAAGCTAATTGTACGGCCAACAAACCCTGCATCACGTGTGCGCTTCATTACGTCTTCACACATTTCTAGAAGCACTACCGCAATCTCTTTTCGTGTGTGATAATCCCTCATCAGCATTTGACCCTTACCAAAACTTAATGCTCCGTTTGTTATTAACGGCTCCCCTAATTTAGATAGATCTATTCCCCATGCATGGTAGTAGAGTTGATTGCCCATTACCCCAAAGCACTTTTCTAATTCTGCTAAATCTGCATTAGCCAAACCACCAACTGTTTGTATTCCCATAGCATTTAGATTTGCCTCCATTCGTTTTCCTATGCCCCACATTTCAGATAAAGGTCGAACAGGCCACAGTTTCTTTGGAATATCCTCATACGTCCATTTAGCAAAACCTGTTTTCTTTGCTTCAAGGTCTAAAGCTAATTTGGCGATTAACATATTGGGTCCCATACCTACTGCACTAGGTATACTAAATTGGTCAAGAATAGCCTTTTGTATTTCCTTGGCCGTCTCTTCGGGTGAACCCCAAAGCTTTTCCGTGCCAGTTAAATCAACAAAACTTTCATCCACACTATACACATGTATCGCATCAACAGGTACGTAATTAGCGATCAATTTTGTAATCGTCATCGACATTTGAATAAAGAAACTCATTTTAGGCTCAAATAATCTAATGTCAGGATGTTTTGGTATCTCATAACGTCTACTGCCAGTTTTGATTTTATATTTCTCTTTCATTAATGGTGATGCAGCAAGCACTACGCTACCTGGCTGGTCAAAATTCGCTACTACTGCAACTGGTGTTTTTAAAACATCTAATCCATGTAACATCGCCACGATACTAGCGTAAAAACACTTCATATCGATACACATAATAGGTCTATTGGGCATCGCCTCATAATTCACACGACATCACGCTCTTGTGTTATAACTGGAATAATTGCAAGAACATTGCTGATAATAAAAGTACGCTTTGCTTGTCGTGTGAAGCAATATGCAGAAAAGCAGTTATTTACAACTTTTATGATTTTCACTTGCCTTTTTGTAATTTCACCGCATTTGGATACATACATCATATGAACTGACTGATTGCGTTGCATTGCTTTTATTAACTGTTCTTTCATCCAACATCCTTCTCCCCTCGTCCGTAACAAGAACGTTTGTTTGTATTTATATTTTACGCACGTACGTTCCTTTTTACAACTGGGAATTTAAAGAAATATTAAAAGTGTCAAGCACTATTTGGGTGCCTGACACTTTATGAAGTTGCCTTATTTACTTCTGACAAACAATAGTTTAAACCACTGATTAACTAAAAACGGCATAAACGATAAGCTATAAATAAAGCCTAATTGGGCGCCACTTAATGCGGCCACTTCGAAGATACCCGTAAATGATGGAACAAATAATACGGCATGTAAAGCAACAAAACCGATTAAAAATGCTAACCAAGTATATTTATTCGAAAATACACCAATGGCAAAAATCGATTGCTTCGATCTGGAATTAAAGCCATGAATTAATCTCGACAAACATAAAGTAGTAAACGCCATCGTACTAGCTGTTAAAGTATCTCCTGTTGACAATCCGATTTCAAAAGCAACAGCTGTAGCAATTGCAATTAATAAACCTTCCAGTATAACTTGCGTCGTAAAAGCTTTATTTAACAATGGTGTGCGAATATCTCTTGGCTTGTCCTTCATGGTGTTTTTATTATTTGGTTCCAGTCCAATGGCAATGGCCGGCAAACTATCGGTAAGTAGGTTAATAAATAATAGATGAACAGGTGCAAATGGAACGGGTAAACCTAATATAGTAGCATATAAAACGACAAAAATTGCCCCTGCATTTCCAGATAACAAAAATAAAATCGCATTTTTAATGTTCGTATAGATGCTTCGTCCATTCGAGATTGCTTTGACAATCGTTGAAAAATTATCATCTGTTAATATCATAGATGATGCATCTTTCGCTACTTCAGTACCGGTTATTCCCATTGCTACACCGATATCAGCTTGTTTTAAAGCGGGACCATCATTGACACCATCACCGGTCATCGCAACGACATTGCCCTTTTCCTGCCACGCTCTCACAATACGAATTTTTTGTTCCGGCGTTACGCGAGCATAAACTGAAACATCTTGAACTTTTTCTTGCAGTTCGCGATCCGTTAAACCTTCAATTTCAGCTCCTTCAATCGCTTCGGATGGGTCCTGTAAAATCCCGATTTGTTTGGCTATGGCAGTGGCTGTTATTTTATGGTCACCTGTAATCATTACAGGTTTAATACCTGCTTTAATACAGCTTTCAACGGCTGCCTTCGATTCCTTTCTAGGTGGGTCCATCATTGCTATTAATCCTACAAAAATTAAATCTCTTTCATCAAATACAGTAATTGGACGGCCTTCTCTTACTTCCTTATATGCAATGGCTAATACTCTTAAACCATTCATTGAAAAATCTCGATTCACTTCTTCGATTTTTTTTCGATGTTCTTGCGTCAGATTAACTAGACCTTGCGACGTATTCATTTTTGACATTTTGAATAGTAGAACGTCTAGTGCTCCCTTAGTAATCATAATACTTTGCTGATTAATCCGATTAACCGTACTCATAAGCTTCCGATCTGAATCAAAAGGGAGCTCTGCCACCCTTGGACAATGGTCTCTAACAAGTAATTCATCAAAATCATACTGCTTTCCTAATTTCACAAGGGCAATTTCAGTAGGATCCCCGATTTCCTTATGATCTCTTTCCAACGCATCATTACATAATAACGCCTTTAAAATCAGATCTTTCTCAATTGCATTTTTCATATATAGTTGATCGTGTGGAATCACTTTCTGATTAACGTATACATGTTGGACAACCATTTTGTTTTCAGTTAAAGTCCCTGTTTTATCTGAACAAATAACCGAAACACTTCCCAAACTTTCAACAGCAAAAAGCTTTCGTATTATAGCATTTTCCTTTGCCATTTTTTGTGTCCCAAAAGCCAAGACAATTGTGACAATCGAACTTAATGCCTCTGGTATGGCGGCAACTGCCAACGAAACAGCAAACATAAACGATTCTACTAATTCACGGCCTCGAACCAAATCAATTGTGAAAATAACAACACAAATCATCGTGATGCCTAAAGCTAATTTTTCTCCAAATTGATCTAGACTTACTTGTAGAGGCGTTTTCTTTTCTTTTGCAGTATCAAGTAAATTAGCAATTTTCCCAATTTCCGTGTCCATTCCGATAGCTGTCACAATAACAACGCCTCGTCCATTCGTGACAAAGCTTCCAGTGAAGACCATATTTTTCTTATCCGCAATGGTTACATCTTCCTTAATCGAATCGGCACTTTTTGCGACAGCTAATGATTCACCTGTCAACGAACTTTCATTAATATGAAGATTATGGCTTTCTAGTAATCTTCCATCAGCATTTATATAATCTCCAGCTTCCAAATATAGAAGATCTCCCACAACGATATCTTCAGAAGGAATTTCTATTATCTGATTATTACGCATTACTTTCGCTATGGGCGAAGACAGTGCTTTCAAATTACCTAAAGATTTTTCTGCCTTTACATGTTGAACAGTGCCCAGAACTGCATTTAAAATAATAACAATCAAAATAACAATCGTACTTTCTACTTCACCTAATAGAAATGAAATAAAAGCCGCTACCATTAAAATAATCACTAATAAATCTTTAAACTGGCCGAAAAAAACGGCAAGTGTACTTACCTTTTTACTTTCCTCTAAAACATTATACCCGTAAACCTCTTGCCTCTTTTGAACGTCATAATCACTCAATCCCTGATTGGTCACATTCAGTTTATTCATGACTTCAACGGACGACTGCTGATGATACTGTGTCATTTGATTCTCCTTCCAGTGTAAATTATTAATAATAGTTGTGTTATTCAACCTAGAGCGGACTATTGCAATAGAAGGAAAACAACTTTATCTTTATTGCACAGTCTTTTAGCTATCAAAATGTCGTTTCTATCACTTGGCCCCTTTTGACTTGTATTTTTTCTATTACAAGCCGTGATTTCTGTTACATAATAGTAAAAATTATGTGCTCTTTTGCTCTCGACTCCATATTCCTAATAGTAGAACTATAACAATCTATTCCGTGTCCTAATCCAGTATGATAATAATTGATAGAGAGATTAAATTTTTTGTCCGATTGACAAAGCTAACTTTGCTCTCGCAAATAAAATAACAAGCCCCTCTCGACGTTCAGCATCAAGAGGGGCTATGGGTAAAAAACTTATCAAGGACTAGATTTCCATAATATGTAGAAAGCTAATTACTAGTGACAGACACCTGTTATTGGCTATTAAAAATGATGACATCACGTACTTCCATTGATTTCAAAAGATTTATAATACATAAATATCACAATTATTTAGTAATCTATGGTATACTGCTTTCAGTAGCACCATCAAAGGGCACAAACCAATTCGAAGCTGTAGCGTATTTTATACGATGCAGCTTTTTTATTTTAGATTTACTCAATTCCCACTTTACAATATAATGGTTTAACTAGAAAATATTGAATACATACTTATTTAAATAACTTTACCAAATGAAAATTCCAAATCATTAAAACAACTTCGCCAAATGACAAGCAAAGGAGAAAATCCAATGAATGTAGAAAAAATCTTTGAAAGCTTCCCATTATTACATTCTAGCAACCTACAATTTAAACAAATAGAAGAAAGCCATTTAGACATGTTATTCGCTATCTACGATAATGAAAAAGTATTTCAGTATTGTGGCATTATCCCGAAACACAATATTCAAACTGTCCAAAAAATGATTAGTCATTTTGAACGTGACTTCACGAAAAGAAATAGAGTGAAATGGGGGATTTTTTATAAAGATCAACCAGATTCTTTAGTCGGTATAATCGAAGCGATGGATTTTAACCAAAAAGTAAATATGGTAACAATCGGCTACTATTTAGCAGAGGACTATTGGAATAAGGGCATTGCAACGGAATCTGTACAAACCATTTGTAAATTTTTATTTGATGAAGCGAACATTAATAGAATTCAAGCAGAGGTTATGCCGATGAACGATACGTCAAAAAAAGTGCTTTTAAAAAGTGGCTTTATGAAAGAAGGTTTATTAAGACAAGCTACATTCTGGTCTGGTAAAGGTATTGTTGATTTGGAAATTTACAGCATTTTGCACAAGGAGTACAATAAATAAATTGAAAAGGCACGCTAAACAGAACTATTCTATTTAGCGTGCTTTTATTTGTTTATCTTCATACATGTTTGTAGCGTTAAACGGTTCCATAAACCGAATTTACAATCGTTTAATATCTGCTCATCATCACCTACTATTAGTAGTTTAACAAGTCAGGCTTTGTAATCAACAAGAGTATCACATAAGCTTACCGACATTTGCAAAAGCTATTATTTTCTATTGTATGAATGTAGACATCCTACTCCGTTTTCATTCCTTTTTTAATCTTCTTATGATTTCTGATGCATGTAAATCAATATTTCTTTTATCTTTCAAAGTGTTTTTAAACTCCAAAGTTCCAAAGATTAGCATTGCTATACTTAGAGGAGCAAATAAGAGTAAAAACACCTCTTTGCTTACTTTATTAGTAACGAATAAAATTAGTACAAGGATAGATATCGCAGTAATAAAGCTTACATATTTATTATATTTGTAAGACATATAATGCACCCTTTCCAACTTTTAATTATTTGATTTTTCAGTTATTTAATTCTAGTATATAAATTACGTAGTTTTACATATGAACATTTATGAGGTACTTCAGAAACAGATAAGAGTAAGAGAGAGGTGAATTTCGTGAAAAGTAAAACTATTTTCTTTATTTTTTTTACATTACTCTTCATTTTCTGTTTAGGACTGCTATCATTCTATAGTCTTAGCAATGAATAGCAACGTTTATCTATCATCATTTGTATCCAAGTAAACAGCCCAGTCTATAACCACTTTAATGCAATAAAAGTACTCTAAACAGATAGATGTAGCCTTGTTTAAAGTACTTTTATTGATTAGCTGTATGAATTTTTAAAAACTATCCACAAATCAAATCTACAATCTTAAGATTTCAATTCTCGCCATTTCCAATATGCTTCATATAGCATATCATGTAGAAATTCCTCATACTCTCGTTCCTCATCTAGACCTCTCTGTTCTAATTTTAGCCCTAACCACACCGTATTATCTTTTCTAAATTTAGGATCACCAACACCATCTACAATACAGAAAAAGTGAAAAAAGGTTGAAAGCATCCGATCGCGAACAATCTTTTCAATGCCACAAATACTATGAAAATCAAATTCATTTGCTTTTAACGCTTTGACTTCTTCAACACTTAATTTAAGCTCATCCTCTATGCCTATTATCGCGTTTTCTGGATTTCGTAGGCTATCACCCATTTTAGAGTATTCTTCAATTAAATCATGAACCTCCATTAGTAAACTCATTTGACTATCCATCTAAATCACCACTTTTAAGTTAATTTAGAAAAAATCAACAACTATCATCGCTAAGCCATTTCCTTAATGGTAGCTTATTTACTTACACCATACAGTTTAAAAAGTTCGCCGGATTCATATTGTTCAAGAACTATACTTGCATGAAAACTGGTCATATTCTGTTCCATTCCTGCAATCTTTTCAAGCATTTTTAAAGCTTCAGCTCTACGATAGTTCAATACAATTGCATAAATACTACAAACATATAAGACAAAAGGATTTTCATGTAAAAACAGCTCATCTAACACGTCTGTTGCAAGTTCAGATGATTGCTTTAGTTGCTCCAAAATAGCAAGCAGCGCCTTATTGGATTTGTTTCCTCTTTTATAATCTCCAGTCATCTGAGTTTCTTCTGCTATCAAGCAATGATTAATAAACTCTTCAACTAATATTTTCTCATCTTGCACATTATCACCTCAAGTTATTATCGTAATCTATCCATAATTTTTATACCATAATCGTATTGATAATCCCAACTCTTTCCTGCTAACCAATCCCTTACTCGTTTACCTTGCGTATGAGGTTGAATAGAATTATAGTATCCTGTAATTCTTTGATGATGTTGTATATCAATGGATACGATATTACGAGTATTGTGAATAGATGTTTTACTAAAGCCAGACTTTGCAATTTGTGATTGTTCAACAATATGATGCCATTGTCTATTTACACCAGCATTCCCCAAGAATTTCCTTAAAGAGTCAAAACTATTAAAGCCTCTATGAGATAAGTTTTTAATTGGTATTCCAAGAACATATCTTGCAGTTGTTCGAATTGCAACTCCTCCAACAACATACACAAAAACCGGTAATACAGAAGCATTTAATTCAGTTGTATCAATATTGTAAACCTTCTTCACCTAAATCTTTTGCTTGCTGCTTTAACAGTGCCACTATTGATTCCTTACTTAACGATTTTTTTTGTGCAACGATTAGACTGGAAATATATTTAGTAGCCTTTGCAGTTGCAAAGAACGTCCCAGTAAATTTTCTATAATATCCATCTTTGTCTATAGCTACGACGTCTTCTCCCACAAAGGCAAAATCAATTTTTCCTTTTCCTGTTGAACTAAGTCGTCTCAATTCTTTATCTGTCGCAGTAATAGATATCACTTCATCATATTTTGCTGGATAATCAACACCAAAACCGAAAGTGTTACCAGCCGCTGCTATAATAAGAATTCCATTTGCAACGGCTTCACCAATAATAGTTTTGACAGCTAAATTTTCCGTTTGATATCCAAAGCTGATATTGATAATATTTACTTCTTTCTCAATACACCATTCTATGGCTTTAACTAAGTCATCTGCCTTCCCCTTACCGTCCTTGTCCAAAACTTTTACATCAAACAAGTCTATCTCACTATTTTCAATAATATTGGCAATTGGAGTTCCATGACTCATTTCATCAATAGTCGGCGATGTCGGGTCGATAGCATTAAATTCATCAACAATAACACTTTCCAAAAATTCTTCATTAATACCACTATCTAAAATTGCCACCTTAATCCTTTCTTTTTGGACTTCCTGATTTTCTGATACAACATGATGAGTAAACACTAAGATAATGATTAAGGTAGCAAATATAAAAAAGAAACTTTTTCATATATACCTCCTTTAATAATTTAATAGTTTTGTTTTTCTCGACAATTATATATTAATTGAATATTTTAAAAATTTAAATGCATTTAATACAAATTTACTCTTAAAATTCATTTTTTCGACATTTTTTTCAGTTCGAATACGAGAATTTCTTAAATATTCGACATTAAATTTGATGGTTCTATTAAAAGGGAATTTAACAAGAGAGTTCAGAGAGCCTAAGAAAAGCAACATCTTGATGAAGTTTTTACGCAAAATACTGATTTTGCTATTTCTGCCTAGTTCCTTCCCCCAAAGAAGAACATGCATTCCCCCTCTTTTATTTCTTTATCGTGAATATTTTGTATTGCATAATAAAGTTGGTGCGAGAGGATAATTTAAAACTACAAATTATAGTGTCGGATAATCTGTAGTTGTTATCTATCAATTAAATTAGCTACCATCAAAAAAGATTGTAGATAAACCCGAATCGCAGGATTATCTACAATCAAACTGTAGCTATACTTCTATTTAATACTTTTAGCAGCTTGTTGTATAAGCGCAGCTACCATTGTATCCATTTGTGCGAAACGATCGTCCTTCGTTTGTCCGTTGACATAACGATAATAAATTTGTTGGCAAATGACCGCTAATTTAAAATAAGCAAACGTTATATAATAGCCGATTGTTGAGACATCTCGACCACTTTTCTCCGCATAGTGCGCGATAAATTCCTCTCTCGAATAAAATCCAGGATGAACCGTAATCGGTGGCTCCCCTAATGCATACAACAACATTTTTGGATCATCTGCATGCATCCAATAACTCATCGCAACACCGAGATCTGCTAACGGATCACCCACTGTTGTCATTTCCCAATCAAAAAGCCCAATCATTTCTGAGTAATCTTGTGAAAACATCGCATTGTTGAACTTATAGTCATAGTGAATAATTGTCGCTTCATTATTTGTCGGTATATTAGCCTTTAACCAAGCCGTTAGCGCTGCTACCTCTGACAGCTCAGCTGTTTTTGCTTTCTCATAACGGTCAACCCAACTAACCACTTGGCGTTCCATAAACCCTTCAGGCTTGACCATATCCTTTAAAGCCGTTTCCTTATATGGAATGGCATGGAGCGCTACAAGTGATTCCACCATTTTTTCAGACAATTGACGTGCGAGTGCTATTGTCGATTCTGTCCTTAATGGGAAACGTGTGTCCAACACGACACCTTTTTTTCGTTCCATTAAGAAAAAGTCACTGCCGATAATGCTGACATCATCGACATATACATATGGTTTTGGTACAACAGCTAAAAACGGATGAAGCGCCGATAAAATGGTAAATTCACGCTTCATATCATGCGCTTTTTTTGCCACTGGCCCAAGAGGTGGTCTGCGAAGTACAATTTCAAAATCCGCTATTTTTAAACAGTAAGTTAAATTAGAATGACCCGCACTAAATTGAGAAATTTCTAGTTTCCCCTCTGGTAAGTCTGGGAAATGTCGCTTTAAAAAAGCATGTAATTGCTCTGTATCGATTCGTTCACTTGCCCTTACTTGTATCGTATCCATAGGAACCCCCCTTAAATAATTGCACTCATTCCACCATCTACCACAATCACCTCACCTGTAACATAATCCGAAGCTGCAGCTGCTAAAAATAATGCAACGCCCTTCAAATCATTTTCAGCACCTAGACGCTTTAAAGGTGTAGCCCCCATCAAATAATCTTGTCCTCGTTCTATTAAAACATTTGACATTTTCGTTGGGAAAAACCCAGGGGCAATGGCATTAATGTTTACGCCTGATGGTCCCCATTTCACCGCTAAATCTTTGGTTAACGTAATAACTGCACCTTTACTAGCGTTATAACCGATTGTATCCATAAAATCAGGAAGTGTACCACCAAGCCCTGCAATAGAAGCAATATTAATAATTTTCCCCGCTTTTTGTGCAAGCATCACTTTACCAACAGCCTGTGTCATTAAAAATGTACCGTTGACGTTCACATCAAACACCTTTTGCCATGCCTCGTATGGCATATCGACAGCCGGCGCCCCCCATGAAGCACCACTATTGTTTACTAAAATATCAATCTTACCAAAGGTCTCTAATGTTTTTGACACAACATGGGCAATTTCCTCTGGTTTCGTCACATCACAGGCAAGCGCAAGTGTCTGGACACCTAATTGTGCGAGTTGTGTCGCCATTTCCTCACAAGCCTCCACTTTGCGTGAGCACAGCACAACGTTGGC
The DNA here is from genome assembly GCF_016350185.1 of Lysinibacillus sp. C5.1. Taxonomy (NCBI): domain Bacteria; kingdom Bacillati; phylum Bacillota; class Bacilli; order Caryophanales; family Bacillaceae; genus Lysinibacillus; species Lysinibacillus sp. C5.1. The sequence goes on along the minus strand of NZ_CP066226.1, from coordinate 2,115,535 downwards.
ACCAGCCTCTGCAAAGCCTTGCGCAATTTGTGCACCAAGTCCACGACCACCACCTGTAACAATAGCGGTTTTCCCTTGCAAGCTAAATAGGTCAAGAACAGTCATTTTACCAGCTCCTTTTGCTTTGGGGCATGTTTTTTCAGTTCCAATTTCGCTACAGTATTACGATGCACCTCGTCTGGTCCATCTGCTAAACGCAATGTGCGTGAATTGGCCCACTGAGCAGCGAGCGTCGTATCAGGTCCAACGCCAGCAGCACCAAATGCTTGAATGGCACGGTCGATGACACGCAATGCCATATTCGGTGCGACTACTTTAATCATCGCAATTTCAGCCTTCGCCTCTTTATTCCCTACTGTATCCATCATGTATGCTGCTTTTAACGTAAGCAGCCTTGCCTGTTCAATATCAATACGTGATTCTGCTATTCGTTCACGCATCACGCCTTGGTCTGCTAGCGGTCGATGGAAGGCTTGACGCTCTAGTAAGCGGCTACACATTTCTTCTAAAGCGCGTTCAGCTGCTCCGATAAGACGCATGCAATGATGAATGCGGCCTGGGCCTAAACGACCTTGAGCAATCGCAAAACCTTTCCCTTCACCCCATAAAATATTGTCCACAGGTACTCGTACATTTGTAAACGTAACCTCTCCATGACCTTCAGGTGCATGGTCATACCCAAAGGCCGTTAACATGCGCTCTATTTTGACACCTGGTGTATCCATTGGAACTAGAATCATTGATTGTTGCTCATGGATCGAAGCCGTAGAATCCTTATGTTTTCCCATAAAAATCGCGACTTTACAGCGTGGATCGCCAGCCCCGGTTGTCCACCACTTATGACCGTTTAAAATATACTGATCACCATCTCGTTCAATGCTAGCCTCAATATTGGTCGCATCACTAGAGGCCACTGCAGGCTCCGTCATCGCAAAGCAAGAGCGGATTTCTCCACGCAATAGCGGCTCTAACCACTCTTTTTTTTGCTTATCTGACCCATAGCGTACAAGTACCTCCATGTTCCCCGTATCCGGCGCATTGCAGTTAAAGACTTCCGGCGCTATTAATGATCTGCCCATAATTTCACATAAAGGAGCATATTCTATATTCGATAAACCTGCGCCATACTCGCTATCAGGTAAAAATAAATTCCATATCCCCGCTTCCTGTGCTTTACGCTTCAATTCTTCCATAATCGGAGGAATCGCTCCCCAACGATCCGCCATTGCTTCCACCTGTGCCGCATACAGTGCCTCATTTGGATAAATATACTGCTCCATAAATTTCGTCAGTTTTCCTTGCAGTTCTACTACTTTTTCACTATAAGAAAAATTCATATGAAAGCCCCCCTTTGATTGACAACACGAATGAAAAATGAATGAATATTCATTCTTATTCTTACATTAAATGTTACCGCTATACGGCATGTAAATCAATCATCTATTCCATAAAAAATTGAATAAAAGAGAAAATTCATATGCAAAAACAGCTAAAAAAAGCATCTCCATTATGTCTTCTTTTTACAGCCATAAAAAATAAAAACTATATTAAAATATCGTCAACATTATCTTTTACTATCAAAATAATGTATAACACCATCAATGAATTGTCGGATTGCAAAGGGCAGATGTCGATTTTTTAAATACACTAAATAAACATTCCTTTGTAAATTAGGGCAATCAATTTCTTTTTGAACAATCGTCTTCGCGGTTGGCCCCTGTAAATAGTTTTCAGGCAGAATGGTAATACCTAAATTTTCGCGAACAAGGGATACAGCCGTTTCAAAACGTTCGATTTCAAATTGAACATTGATTGCTTGACCCGCTTGTTCAAATGCATTCAAAATATCCTGCCTTGTTTGAAATCCATCTGTACTAATAATGAAAGGCTCATTGCTTAAATCTGCAATGGTCAGTAAATCTTTCGTCGCTAACGGATGATGTAAAGGTAATACAGCGACAAGTCGTTCCTCATACAAACACTTCACTTCTAGCTCTTCATCGTCCATCAATTGATTGGTAATAATTACATGCGTTTTATAGCCTTTCAGTGATTTCTTGACACGCTTGCTACCTAAAATATCGACTAAATGAAATTTCATCTGTGGATAGCGCTTTTTATATTCGACAATTGCTTTCGGTAACCAATGCTTAATCGACTCTATTACACCGATGGTCAAATCACTTGTACCATGTACAATGACCTCGTCCATTTCAATTTTTAGCACTTCCATATTTTTTAAAATAACTTTTGCTCGTTCATATAAAAGCTGACCTGCTTCGGTTAATTGCAAATTTCTTGTATTTCTTTCAAGTAAAGAAGAACCAACTTCTTGTTCTAATTTTTTAATAGCATTACTTAAAGAAGGCTGAGAAATATGCAATTTTTCAGCTGCTTTCGAGTAATTCATATGCTCAATAACAGCGATAAAATATTGTAATTGTTTTAAATCCAAAACAACCTACCCCCCATTTATAGTTTAAAACTATAGATTAATAATAATTATATATTAGTAAATATAATTATGTGAATATATAATAAATTAACACTACAACAATAATGTTAATGGAGTTGATAAAGAGATGTATACAATGACAGATCAAAAGCAATGGAAAGGTCGCATCGATTCAACTACTAATCCAAGTAGTTTCCGATTACATCAAAAAGTAAAACGATTGGCTATTAACGATGTAAGCGCTTCACAACAAAAAAATGCTGGGATTGTTGGGTTTATATGTGATGAAGGGGTACGCCGCAATCAAGGGCGTGTTGGTGCAGCGAATGGACCCAATGCACTTCGTGGTGCACTGGCAAGCTTACCGTGGACATTTGATGAGCAACAGGAAATTATCGATGTCGGTAACATTCTTTGCCTCAATCATGCACTAGAGGATGCACAACAAGAGCTCGGTGAAATTGTTCAAGGTCTACGCGCTAAAAACATGCAATGTATTATCCTTGGTGGCGGTCATGAAACATTATATGGGCATTACTTAGGTGTTCGTGCAGCATTACAAAAAGATGCCCGTATCGGCATTATTAACATCGATGCACATTTTGATTTACGACCATATGATGAACAAACTTCATCCGGTACAATGTTCCGTCAAATTTTAGAACAAGATCCACATACAGACTATTTTGTACTAGGTATTCAACGTTATGGAAATACACAAGAGCTGTTTGATAAGGCACATGAGCTGCAAGTGAATTATGTGTTAGAAGAACAAATGACAGCAGACAACAACGCGGACATTATGAACGATCTACAGCAATTTATGGATAATCATGATTATATTTTACTTACTTTATGTATGGACGTTGTCAACACAGCTTACGCACCTGGTGTTAGTGCACCCTCTCCTTTTGGTCTAGATCCCAAAACGGTTCGAGCTGTAATTCAAAAAGTAGCATCCCATCCACATACCCATTCTTTTGATATATGTGAAGTGAATCCGTTACTAGATGAAAATGGTCAAACAGTCAAATTGGGTGCTTATTTTGTCTATGATGCACTCAACAACTTACTTAGGAGGAACGGTTCATGATCGAAATTAATCAAATTACAACAATATTTCTCGCAGTCGCGTTATTTGCATTCGGGAGCTTCCTTATTAATAAAATAAACTTTTTAAAGCGTTTCTGTATTCCAGCACCAGTTGTTGGTGGCTTACTTTTTGCAGCACTAGCCACAATATTAAAAACAACTGGCCTATTAGAAATATCTCTTGATACATCATTACAAAGCTTATTTATGATTACTTTTTTCACGACAATCGGTTTAGGTGCTAGCTTTAAACTGGTAAAACTAGGCGGTAAGCTATTAGTCATTTATTGGCTAGCATGTGGGTTCCTTGCGCTAATGCAAAACGTTATCGGTGTATCCCTTGCTTCACTAATGGGCATTCATCCATTAATCGGTATGATGGCAGGTGCAGTTTCTATGGAAGGTGGTCACGGTGCGGCGGCTGCTTTCGGTCAAACATTAGAAGATTTAGGAATTTCATCTGCTATGACAATCGGTGCGGCGGCTGCAACATGTGGCTTAGTGGCGGGAGGTCTAATTGGTGGACCGATTGTCAAATATTTAGTTGGAAAATACAATTTAACACCAGATGAACAAGAAGCAGAAGCTATTGAATATGAAAACAAACATGAACAAATTACATCGGATTCATTCTTTACACAAGTGGTAATCATCACATTTTGTATGGCTGTCGGAACGTATGTTGGAACTATATTCTCCGAAGCTACAGGTTTCGTATTACCAGGTTACGTAGGTGCCATGTTTGTCGCTGTATTGGTCCGTAATATTTTAGATAAAGTGAAACCAAATGCCATTAACATGAAAAGTATTTCTTTAATCGGTGACGTCACATTAGGTGTTTTCCTATCTATGGCGTTAATGAGCATTAAACTATGGGAAATTGCCGATTTAGCTTTACCTCTATTTGTCATTGTTTTTGTACAAGTACTATTCATCGTTCTATTCTGTATTTTTGTATTATTTAAATTACTCGGTAAAAACTACGATGCAGCAGTTATGGTGGCAGGCTTTGCAGGACATGGCTTGGGTGCAACACCGAATGCAATGGCGAATATGTCAGCAGTTGTTCAACGCTTCGGTCCTTCTACAAAGGCATTCCTCGTTGTACCAATTGTAGGTGCATTTTTAATTGATGTCTTTGGTATTCCTATTATTATTACAACCATTAACTTATTTAAATAACATGAAAAAAGCCGTGCATAGTCTTTATAAGACCGTTGCACGGCTTCTTCCATTATAGAAAGAACTTCATAGAATGCATTATTGTAATATGTCACTTACCGTTACACATTCATAACCTTGTTTCTGTAAATAAAGAATAACATTTTCGAGCCCGTTGGCTGTCGTTTGATGAATATCATGCATTAAAATAATACTGCCATCTTTGACAGATGCTTTGACATACGTTAATATTTTATCGGCATTGCGATGCTTCCAATCGAGTGTATCAATCGACCATAAAATAGAAGGCATTGGGATAACAGAGCGTACTTGGTCATTTGTCGCTCCATACGGTGGGCGAAAAACAGTTGGATATTGACCAATAGCTGCGTAAATGGCGTTGCTTGTCCGATCCACTTCTTCTTTAACGCTTGTTTTCGCTAAATTAGTTAGCTTCGGATGATTCCATGTATGATTGCCAATTTCATGACCATCCTTATACACTTGCTCTACAATTTTGGCATTGCTAGAAGCATTTTTCCCAACCATAAAAAATGTTGCTTTTACATTGTATTTCTTTAAAATGGCTAATATTTGTGGCGTAACTTTCGCATTCGGTCCATCATCAAATGTTAAAGCCACCCGCTTTTTCGCTCCTTTTGCTACTGGTACTCCTTGGTTGTAAACTTTATTATTTACGGTTAAGTCCGTTAGCTCTGAAGCCTTTATGTACCCTTTTTGATTGTCAGCTTCCACATACGCCCAGCCTGCTACTATTGTATATTGCTGCACAATGGTTTTATGCGCTAGCGTGCCTAGCACTTCACCGCTTGGGCTCGCAGTTAAATGAATAATAGCCCCTTTAGGTGCATTTACCTGCTTTTTTGTCGCAGTTGGTTTTTTCAGCGCATTTGTCGCGACATAGCCAAATTCATGTCCATATTGCACATATGACCAACCACCAGGTGCTATGCCATACACTATTAACATACTATTTTCATATAGCTGTCCAACTTTTTGTGCACTTGGACTTGGATAGGACATTAAGTTTAGGCCGCCTTTTTTCGCCACTACAGCTTTTTCTGGCGTTAGCTCTGCTAATGTTGAGGCTTCCACATACCCCTCTAACTGTGCCATTCGGATATGTATCCATTCCTCATTGAAAGCTGAGGCTTGCACAAAATTGCCTTGTTTAATATAGCCATTCACCTTGCTTTCTGTGGAAGCCTCTTCATACACCGTCGCATCCTTTAGAACTTGTTGGATAGCAGGCATACTAGCTTGAGCGGAAACATGATTCCCAATAGCCATACTACATAAAAATGCCCATAATAACGCAAAAGGTAATAATTTTTTCAATATTCTACACCGCCTTTTTACAATCACTGATGTCGTCTCCCGTGTAAAATATATACAAAACATAGGATTGAAATCTGATAATGTTATTATACCAGAAAATAGTAAGAATCAACTAGATTTGCTAATTGAAAAGTTCTGTAAGAATGATTTTTGATAATCCACATAGGCGGCATACTGTTAAATTCCTTCTTATACTTTTGCAAAAACTTTATTTGAGATAATGTAATCTTATCCATTCAGAATCTAAATTTCACTGTATTTCCATGCATACGTTTATCGCTAGTTTGCTAACCTTCACAGCATCCCCAACATATGTGCCAATCAGCAGCTTCCAAGTGGTTTACTCTACTTTTGGTGCATAAGCCGTTCAGCTTGCTATGCCATATCTTCCTATAGTGCTTGATATGCAGCCATTGCATCTTCAACATGTAAAGGTGGCGTCCAAACATGCCCTTCCGCATTTGTCGTAACAAAAATATACACTTCGCCATTTTTTTCAATTAAAGAAGCTAAGCAAAGCCCTGCTTCAGGTGTATAGCCGGTTTTGCCACCAAGAATGGCACCTTCGACCCCATCCATTTTTGAAAATAAAGTGCTAGCAATCGTTAACTCATTTGGCACTTGCGTTGTGTAGCTTTTTGTCGTCATAATCTTATAAAAAGTAGGATTTTCAATCGCATATTGAAAGAGCTTGCTAATATCACGAACACTCGATATATGTGCTGGATCATGAAGCCCACTAACATTTTCGTAATGAGTATCATTTAACCCTAGTTCAAGTGCTTTATCGTTCATCAGTTCCACAAACGCTTTCTCACTCCCTGCAATGGCCGTTGCTAGCGTGGCTGTTGCATCTGCACCTGATGCAAGTAAAGTACCGTATAGTAAATCCTCGATCGTTACAAAATCACCTGCCTGAAAGCCTGCCATCGAAGCATTTTGCGCAGTATATGTTGCAATTGTTTGTGGTGTAACCATCGTTTGCATTTGAAGATCTTTACTCGCCTCAATCGCTACAATGGCTGTCATAATTTTGGTTAATGATGCTGGATAGATAATAGCATCCGCATTTTTTTCATATAACACCTCTCCGCTATCGTTTACCAATAAAGCATTTTTACTATGTAACGAAGGTAGCTCAATATCCACTACTTGTTCTTTGGACTTATTCGTATAGAAAAAAAATGCGATGACACCAATACAACAAATTAATACAAACTTTTTCATAAAAAAACGCCTCCCACACATTATAATAGGAGGCAATTATGAATATTCCTGTAGGATATTTATGAAGAAATTCTTAAGGATTGCGCCAATATTTCGCGTTACGTAATAAAAGCTACTAAATATCAATAAAAATCATCGAACGCTAGAGAAATGTTTTGGATTTTCTTATCGGATAATTTAAAAAATACATCCTGTGATACATCTAACTTTAATGCATGGTCCTTGGCTAATCCAGCATAAATGCCCCGTAAAATCCGCCCAGTTAGACCATGGGATATGACAATCACGTTTTGTTCATCTTTTACACTATCGAGCCAATCAGTCAATCTAGCAACAACCGAGTCGTAACTTTCTCCATTCGGTGCATTGAAATACCAATTATAATGGTCTGTGTTTTCTAAAAGACTTGGCCAAGACTTTTCAATTTCTTTTATTGTAAGTCCAGCCCAATCTCCAACAGCCACTTCGGCTAGTCGATGATCCTTTACTACATCATTAAAATCATAGCCTATCGTTTCGCAAATAATTTCTGCGCTCTGCAATGCTCTTCCTAAAGAACTTGAAATAATTTTCCAATCTTGAGGATTGCCTAGTAAGCTTTTTAACATAACTGCATTTTGTTGAACTTGTTCGATGCCAACATCGGTTAAGAGTGAATCCAACTCGCCTTGGTATCGTCCTTGCGTATTAAAAACCGTTTCTCCATGACGAAGTAAATAAATAATTTGCCTCAATCCCGTTCCTCCTCTATCTCTCTATTGCCAATTGCTAGTCAGATTGTACAAGCAAAGTTAAAAAAGTACAAATAAATACACTAAAGAAATGAAGAGACAGAGTGGGCTATACAACCATGTATCATTTCTTGCAAACTGTGAATGTTTTATTTTTTTAAAAAATCCTACATATTTAAAGTCTCCTATTGCTCGTATCAAGAATATAACTGCACAAACCGTACAACCAAGTGTAAAAAAGTTAAATTCTTGAACATTCTGTAAGTAAATCCCTTTTATTAAGAGTAGGAAAGCTGCTACCACAAGAAGGAATGCTACTAATAACGTTCCTATTTTACGAGGAACGAAAGCCGGTTCTTGGCTGCCTTTCTTTATAGGGAGTACTACCATCGCACCCCAACGACCACCAAATGCCCAATAGACGTGTATTATGCTTATCAAAAACAGAACACATACAACGAGTAGTAAACTGATCATTACCTATTCCCCTCCCACTTTGTATACTACATACCAAAACATACGATAACGTATGTTTTGGTCATTTATTTGTCCCTTAAGTTACTCAACTGCAAGGGACATGTTTCTTTTCTTGTTATATCTTTAGTAATAGTTCAAGCATTTTTCCTATCGTAAAATTAGGATTTTCTGTAAACCTTGTCATCCATCCTATATACGTTAAATAAGCAAGTCTTGCTCGTTCGACCGCTTCTAATTCATCACTTCCTTTTTTTTGATATAAATGAGCAATACAACGAATTCGCTGTTCCTCAATGTCGACTAACCGCTTTGCAACAACTTGGTTATATTTAGCCCAAGTATAAATGCCTATTTCAATTTTTTTATCACTACTAAAGCTGATTGTAAAAAGCTCTTCTAATGACGAATCTTCCTGCTCCATACTATGAATAATGCGCTTTGTAGCAACCATTTCCCAATAATTGAACATAGCATCTAACAGTTCTTGATGGTCACGAAAATGGTGATAAAAACTACCTTTACTTATGTTCAGTATACGTGCGAGCGTTTCAATACGAACTTTATGTATGCCTGCGTCCGCTAATTGATGTAAACCAGCCTTTATCCAGTCTTCTCTTGTTAATTGCATCATTTCACCCTCCAACATACGCTATCGTATGTTTTCAACAGAATATAACATATTGTAAATTTTGTCAAACAACATTGGTACAGAATTTAAATGAGGATGGGACATAACTAAAAAATTTAAGGAACAGAGGAAAGATGTTCGTAAATTTTCCCTATTATAGGAACTTGACTATTTAAAAAAAAATAGAAGTGTTCACTAGTTGTTGGTAGCGAAGGCGGTGACTCCTGCTCAGAACGCATACAATGTAAGACGCGGGCATTCCGCGCGTTAGCGAGGGTTGCGGCTTACTGTGCTGAGCGGAAAGCAACGCCGAAGCGCACAACAACGGCGCAGCAAAAAAGTGTTAGATTGACTGCCATCAATCTAACACTTTTTCTCTTTTGTCCCAGCCTCATCGCATTCATATAAATAGCTAATCTTCTTTCTTACTACCCTTGTTGACATTGATGTTGTTATTAAAGGTGATTGTAATGTGTAAAAATGTTGGTAAAACACACCCAAGTAACAATAGTAACGGCACTATTTTTTTCATCAAATTCTCCCTACTATATAAAAATCATCTATTCACTATATGAATCGTTCATAGTGAATATGATGAATGCTTATAGGTCGTCAACTTCCTAGCTATTAAAACGTACTATCAAAAAGATTTTCCGCAATCGCTTGTTCAATATCTGAAGCCGTAAATTCCATCAGTTCATTTCTTGTAATAGTAGGCTGCTGGATTAAACGATTCGACTGGATTGTTACCAGCTTTTCAAAGACATTTCGGATATAACGTCCATTTGAAAAGTTCGGGATGGATTCAACAGGAATTTGAGTTAATTGTGCTTTCATATAGTGGGTAAAAGTATCACCATAACGGTAATCGTTATTTTTACAGAGCATCGCAAAAATTTCATACAGCTCATCCGTAGTAAAATTATCAAACTGCACAAAATGATTAAAACGCGATTTAAAACCTGGATTGGCTTGTAAAAATGCCTCCATCAGCTCGGTATAACCAGCTACAATAATGACTAAATCATCCCGTAAATCCTCCATTGCCTTTAATAAGCTATCAATGGCCTCTTTACCAAATGCATCTTGTTTATCATGAATTAATGAATAAGCCTCGTCGATAAATAACACACCACCGGTCGCTTTTTTCACTACTTCCTGTACCTTTAAGGCGGTTTGACCAACATAACCTGCTACTAATCCCGCTCGATCGGTTTCAACAAAATGCCCACTAGACAATACACCAAGATGTTTGTATATTTGCCCAATAATGCGCGCAACAGTCGTTTTGCCTGTTCCAGGGTTACCGGAGAAGACTAGATGATACGTAATTGGAAAACTCGTTAAGCCATGATCGACACGTAAACTTTGAATTTTAATGAAGTTGATTAAATTATGTAATTCCTTCTTGGCATTCGGCAGCCCGACAAGGCCATCTAATTGCCCCTGTAGCTTGTTAATCTCTCTCTCTACTTCAGGCGTAATACGTAAACGTTCTCCGTGGATAAACTCCCCGCTATAGATAATTTTACCATCCTCATTATAATAATCCCCGCGACCATGCTTTTCTCCATTTACAAGGTCGCCAATATAAGATGCCTGTCCATTGGCATAATAAAGAGTGCCTTTCCCTGTCATCGCATCCTCTTTAAATTGACCTTCCGCTTCAAGTACCCCCTGTCTTGAATACACTTTTCCTTTACCATGCTTCATATCTTCAAAAAAATACCCTTCATAGTAAAGGGGGGTTAAAGCAGATTCAATTTCCACTGTGCTTGGTGTTTCGGGGGCATAGTACAGCTTCCCTGCTCCTTGCATATGGTTCCACATAAAATCGCCTTCATATTGTAAAAAACCACTTGGGTAATATTGTGTACCTTTCCCTTTTTTCATGCCATGTACAAATTCACCTTCATAATGTGGTCGATTTAAATGCGGATATTGCGCCCGTATTTCTTTAAAAGGTGCAATAACAGTCTCTTCAAAATACAAAATACCATAGCCATCCATTAAATCATTACGAAAATGGCCCTCGTAATAAATCTTTCCATCTTTATATAAAATACCATTGCCTTGTTTTTTATTTTGAATAAATTCGCCTTGATAAATCATTTGTCCCTTTAAATACATGATGCCGTTACCTTGCTTCATATGGTTAACAAATTCACCTTCGAATAATCGTTCACCTTCTTGATCAAAAATCGTCCCCTTGCCATCGTATATATCATGACCAAAATCATTTTTCTTAACGCCACCACGGTACATTAATGTCCCATCTGGGTAAAAAAGCTCTTTTTCTTGATGATTATCGTTCATTTTATTGCCATCCTTTATCATTTCAGTATATGCTCAATTATAGCGTGGAACAGAATACATATGTGCGAATTTTTAGAATTTAAGGAGAACAACATGAAAAAAAGATATAAAATACTTTTCACGATTCTATTACCCCTTATCATCCTTTATGTGGCGACAACTTTACTTACTCGAGATTCTACTTTTAATAAGGAAGTAATCGAACAACTCGATATTGAACAGATTAAGGAAATTGAAATTATCCGAGCATCTGATGAGAAAACAATTACAATAACAGATACAGCGAAAATCGATGAAATGATGCATTTGTTCGAAGATAAAGCGATTCGCAAAGTGCTTTTTGCCAAGTCTGACGTAAAAGAGGCATACTGGTTAACATTCAAGATTAATGATAATCGTGAAATCGGCATACGGATTGATGATTCAACCCACCTTTTTGTATATTTATATGAAGAAAATTATATGAAAGACTATAAGCTATTAGATAAATTGGACACGACGTATATTGAAAAATTATTTTAATATGACATAAAAATTAGCAAGAAGACCTAGTAACAGGAACAGCATATGTAGTAAGACGCAAACTGCGCCATCCAAAATATTGCGTCTTACACTGTACCTTAATATTTCCTTATTGACGTGATTAAACTAACTGTTTAACCATCGTGAAATAGCTACTTCCAGGCGGATAATCTTTTATTTCCCCAACAACTAGATAACCTCTTGCTTCATCAAATGTTCGCGCTTGAAAATCATAGGTAGTTAACAATGCCTTTTTAGCGCCCATTTTGATTGCAGTGGCTTCTGCTTGTAAAAGCAATTTTCCACCCAAGCCCTGTTTTCGATACTCCTTGCTAAACCAAAACTTATTGATTTCTAACCAATCCCAATAAACCTCTCGTTGGAAACAATAATATTTAAAGGCTGCACTGCACCCTTCTTTCGTATTTCTTTATGATAAGATGAATGTTCATCATTAAACTCTCTTAACTTAGTATTTAGAAATGTAACAAATGCTTCATGATTTTCTAATAAAACTTCTACATTGTCATTCATCTTTTTCACCCCAACTTAAAAAATAGTGACAATTGCGGTAACACCTATCGTTCTTTACGTTTCTTCATTGCCACGACCGTGACCATAATGACGCCCAATTTTACTATTAAAATAAGCACGTAGATACTAAAAGAAATCATCGCTGGCAACAGCACCAACCACCACGACCATGTTATAACCTCTGTTAGCTTGAGCACAATAAAAATAACCGTTAACACTTCTGCGATCCCCATGTTGTCACCACCATTGTTACTTATTATTGTAAAAAGTATAACCGTTTCCCTTTGTATTTTGGCATTGCATGGAACATAGCTTGTAAAAAAATCGTTTGCATTCTATAGATAGGAGGTACTGTATGGAAGTAAATTCAAATCTAGCATCCATGGTACTATTCATTTGCACCCTCCTTTTATTTTTTATCATCAGTTCATCTGCCACATATTTAAATTTTTTTATAACTTACTTTCATTTTCACCCTTTAAGCGCTGTATTGCTTATGACAATCACTTGTTTTTTTCTAGCGCTGATTGGTTTGAAAGATGTGAAAAATATACAGTCATTACTTTTAAGCTTTATACTAATCACATTAACCCTGATTTTTGCAGGAATCATCTCTTTTACATTATTCATTGGGCATATGTTCAGCTAATAGCCCCCGTTGTTTTAAAAAGACTAGTTTTAGTCTCCCTTCTATTCATTTACAATATAAGCGAAATAGACAAAAAAGGAGCTTGCAAATGAAAATTACACAGCTAGATCATTTAGTTTTAACTGTAAAAAATATTAAAGAAACATGTACTTTTTATCAACAAATATTAGGAATGGAAATCGTGACATTCGGAGAAGGAAGAAAGGCACTTCGCTTTGGCCAACAAAAAATAAACTTACATGAAGTAGGTAAAGAATTCGAACCTAAAGCCATTAGACCTACATCAGGCAGTGCTGATTTATGTTTCATTACGGAAGTACCTTTACCCGCTGTCATAAAACATTTACATCAATTTGCTATTCGAATAGAAGAAGGACCAATTAATAGAACAGGAGCTATTGGCCCCATTACTTCAGTCTATATTCGTGATCCTGACAACAATTTAATCGAAATTGCTAATTATTAATTTGAGGATACAAACAGAGGTATTTATGATACACAGAGTACACCGGAAGATAATGGCTATGCTGATATAGTTATAAGGCCAATCCTTTATTTCAAATATTGATTAAATCTTCAACTTACAATGACTTTAAACAGCACAGGAAAAATGAGCTTGGAAATGATTGTCCTAGCTCATTTTTTAACAAAGGACAAGTTGTTCTCTTTTTCTATAGTTACACTTTGTTTTACTATAAAAGCATAGTTATAGTCTTCGTCCTCACCCATTCACCACTGTAAGCTCCCAGGTAGTTGAATTCTCCATTGCGGATCATAACTCACAACCTCCTGTTAAATGGTCAACTGGCTTATTTAGCAAAATTCTAATATCGAAGGATGTCCCTCATCTTTTCAATCTTAGGGACTCTTGACACACCACACTCGAACATTAATAAAAATCACAGTACACAATCCAATCCCCTTTTTCTGGATTGTAGAAAAAATAAAAACTACCACTATCTATAATATTGAAGCGAGCCTTTTCATCAGAACTTATTTGAAATATAAATGGGTATTCTTCCCCGAAAGAAACGCCACTTTGAGTAAAAGAAGGATACCCGCCAATTTTATGCGTGGCATATATTTTTTCAACAATGTCATCGTAATATTCAATGTCCTCCTCAAATTCAAGCCGTAAAATTTCATTTTCAATTGCTGGGGCAATACTATCCGAATCTTCCCAAGCAGGTGCATCATTATTAATGAATACAGGGGTTAAAGGAAAAGGCTTTATTTTCTTAGATTGTTTATTTACCTTTTGTAATTCATCCAGTTCCGTATAACAATTGATCTTAAAAAATGAAACTAAATCATCTCTATCTAGATTATTGAATACATCGAAGTCCATATATAGGGTTAATAATTGATAACTTGTTAATTCCTTTGGTACATAAGGTAAATTATATAAAAACATTGTACAAATAGGGTCGAAATTAGATGGAATAGTTTCTCCTTCTTTTTCCCATACAACTTTGCCAATCCAACTTTCACCTAATTCCTCTGTTGGTCGGTATCCTCCTGTTTGAAAGATAGTAGCCTTTTTAAATAGTGCATGTTTAATTTGTGCAATATTCAATAATTTCTCCTCCTAGTATGTTTGTTATCTATTATATTAAATATCCTAAAAATTCAAAAAGCCTTTTTACTGTTGTCTAACTATCCCGCTTCTGTAGAGACATGAAAAAATTTAATCTAAATGTTAATAACCTAAATATTAACATTTATCAGTATTGCATTTCCATTTATTGTTTTACAGTGATAAAGAGGTACTTATTAAATACTAAGTATCAATAAATAAAGTAGTAAAGGAGGTTTCTTGGTCGGAAGCACTCAATTTATCATCGAGGTAACTCGCACAAAGTACGTATATACTAGGAGGAAGATACATGACAACTCAACTAATTCGAGAAAAATTTTCGTTTGCAGATTTACCAGCAGTGAATTCAAGTTATGACAAAGTGAGAGAAGCATTCAAGGAAAAATTCAAAGTCAACCCTGATGGAATCGCCGTCAATAGTGAAACATATTTTAAGGGGGTTAAGCCTGCAATCACTGAACAATATGGTCACCCATGTTTCAAAACACTTGGTGATTTTTCTTATACAAAAGGAGATGGGGCACCACCTAAGTCAATCATTGTTGGGAGCAATATTGCAGTAAATCATGGAGATGAAGCAGCTACGATGACTTTAGAAGTTCAAGGTAGCTGGCAAAGTCAACAAACATGGTCTTCTGAAAGTACAACTGGGTTAAATTTTTCCTCCAAATTTACGATTGAAGGAATTTTTGAATCAGGCATGGAGTTCTCTTTTAGTACGACTACAGGAGAATCAAAGAGTGAAACAGAATCTAAAACAGCCACAGCAAAAATTGAGGTGACAGTACCCCCAAGAAGTAAGAAGAAAATTGTAATTGTTGGTACATTGAAAAAAGAGACGATGCATTTCCGTGCACCTATTTTTGTCAACGGCATGTTTGGCGCAAATTTCCCAAAGAAAGTACAAGATCATTACTTTTGGTTCCTTAATGCAGCCAGTGTCCTAAAAAATACTTCCGGTGAAATAACTGGAACAATTCGAAACTCGGCTGTCTTTGATGTGCATACGGAGATTGGTCAAACAGAACCATTAACAGTTGAAGAATTAAACGAATTCATGGCATTAAACTAAATAGCTGGAAACTTTATCGGTGGGATCCTTCAACCCACCGATTTTCCATTAGTAGCCACTATCACCTTAGCTTCTTAGTTTACGATAATCGCCTTGTTATGCTATGATTTTTTTGTATTTTTAAGCATAAGGAGGAGAGATTATGTCAAAAAACACCATGATATGGACCATTATTACTGCTGTTCTGACTGCTATGGTATACATAGATGGCTATTACTTGTGGGGTATCTTTTTTGTCACTATTCCTTTAGCGGTTGTATCAGCTATCATTTCGATGGTTGTTACATATAAAGAACAACGACCTGTCTATATGCTTGTAAATGTATTGTTCAATTTTATTGCGATTATTGGTTTTTTTGTTTTACACAAATAACTTGACGGTAATAGCATCTTAGCGCGTACACCCACTGTAGAATTTAACTACTGCAGTTGATTTCCGCTACGTGCGGACGCTTCCCATTCAACATAGCGTTAGCCGCAACCCTCTACTTGTAAGTGGTTTGGTTGCGGCTAACGCTGTGTGCATTTTCCCTACTCTCCGCTAAAATCTAATGACCCTTTTCAGAAGAAAGTTAATCCTTTCCGTTCTTTGTCTACAAACCTCATATACTCACCTACTTCAACCGTTCCAAATGAATCCTCATCAGCGCCATTAATTTGCCATATTCTATCAATTTCACCCTGTCTATTAAATGTTTGTAAAACAGTTAGCAAGAAGCTTAACAATTTCTCCAATGTATATCAAAAGCGCCTCTATACCAGCGTTTCTAATCGTTAAATTTTATCGTCCCTCCATCACTTTTTCATAAATGTTTACGGTGTCCGCACAAATTTTGACGGTCTCCGAAAGCAAAAATTTCGGAATCCCACCATTGTAATGTCGGAATTTGTAATGATAGGATTAAATTAACTCGAGGGTATATCTATTGCTGTTGCAGCAAACTTATGAAATATACAGATTCTAGCGATTAATAAAAATTTACATTGCTATTATTTTTCATCTTTCCATAAATTCGTGAAGGAAGGTTCGTGTGAGAGATTTAAAAAAGGGCACTATTTATGCAATTATTTCAGCTTTATGCTTTGGCATAATGCCTATTTTCGCAATAAAAGCATATAGCTTTGGTATGTCCGTTTATACATTACTCGTTTTAAGATTTTCAATAAGCTCTTTATTATTTTTTATATTTCTAATATGGAAAAAAACAACGTTTAAAATAGGCAAAAAGGATTTCAAGTTACTTTTTCTATTAGGTGGTGTGTTATTTACACTGCTTTCAGTCTTGCATTTTGAATCATTAAAATATCTAACATCATCGATGGCCGTCTTATTATTATTTTCATTTCCTATATTTGTATCAATTTTTTCTTTTTTTATCTACAAAGAAAAGTTAAAGATACAATCAATCATCGCTTTATTATTCACCTTTATTAGCATGATTTTTTTATTAGGGGTTTCTTTTCAAGGTATAAATATGAAAGGTGTAGCTTTAGCGTTACTAGCAGCTATTGTCTACGCACTTTATATGATCCTTGGAAAAAAAGTCACTGATAATAACTCCCCAGTCGTAACAAGTACGTATGTTACCTTATTTGCTGCACTAGGTGTAATTTTAATTGGCCTAATTAGAAATGAACTACATTGGAATTTTACTTCAAATGCATGGATTTACGTATTCTGCATTGTTGTTATTTCAACTATTATTGGCGAAATAACGTTATTTAAATCTCTACAGATTCTTAATTCAACAAATGTTTCTATGATAAGTATGGTCGAACCGATATTTACTTCTATTTTTGGCTTACTATTTTTGCAGGAAGTTATGCAACCGCTTCAATTATTAGGAGGCTTATTTATCTTAATCGGATTAACTTTTTTAATATATTTTCAAAACAAAATTTAGTTCAATTCAATTACTCATCGAAAGGAAGATTCTAACATGGTTTTAAATCTAAGTGAACAGAAACTATCCATTCCTGAAGGAACCGAAGATGTTTTAGGGCTTGATATGAGATATCGAGAACACATCATCAATATTATTAAAGAAGTATATGAAAACTATGGTTTTAATCCACATAAAACACCTATTTTAGAATACTTAGAGACATTTAACGGACACCACGGAGAAGGAGAAAAGTTATTTTTTCATATAAAAGATAAAAACGACAAGGATTTAATTGCTCGCTATGATTTAACCGTTCCACTGGCTAGAGTAGCAAGTATGTATCCAGATTTACCAAGACCTTATAAAAGATATCAAATTGGTCCCTCTTTTAGAGATGACGAGCCTGGAAAAAGTCATTTTAGAGAATTTACCCAATGCGATGCTGATATAATTGGCGCAGACAGTTTATTAGCTGAAATCGACATTACAGTAATGGCACATGAATTACTAACTATATTAGGCATAAAAAACTTTGTTTTAAAAATAAACCACCGACTACTTATACAAGCTTTAGCACTGAAAGTCGGTTTGCAGAGCAAAGAAGAGCACCTCGGATTACAAAGAGCTTTAGACTATGCTGATAAAGTGTCTAAAGATGGATTACAAGGTGTTAAAAACAAACTATTAGAAAATAATATTCCTTTAAATATCGCAAATCAAATCCTGATGGAAATTGAAAGTTTTGCTAACCTTTTAACGCAATTTGATGATTTACAAAATCAAATCAATCAAATTGAAAAGTTCTTTGATAACTGCCCTTCCGCAGCAAAGGCGGCAGCCGATTTGAAATTTATCATGTCTTATTTGCCAAAAAATGTTCAATCCAATATAAAAATAGATTTAACATTAGCAAGAGGAGCAGATTATTATACAGGTTATATATTAGAGGGCGTTGCAATCGATACTGAAATCGGAGCAATTTTAGGCGGTGGGCGATACAATCAGTTAGTTTCAGCTGTTGGCAATGCAAATGAAGCAGGCGTTGGCTTAGCCTTTGGTTTAGAAAGACTGTTATCCGTTTTGAAAAGCTTAGATTATATTGATAAAAATATCGAGCTACCTTCCAAAATATTGTTAGCTAATACCAACGTAGAATTCCATCCAAAACTATTTGTGATTGCTCGGGAATTAAGAAAATACTATGATGTGGATATTTATTATAATCAATCTCCATTTGGTGACATCGTCCATTTCGCTCAACAAAATAAGCATCAAATGATTATAGAACTTATTGGAAAACGACCATTAATTCACGCTGTCATAGAGAATGAGACCATGCAGTCAAAAGTGACTGATATTTTAAATAATTTAGACTGTATCTAATGATAACTACAAGATGTTAGGAACACGATTGTTAAACAACTTTTCTTGAACGCCAATTACTAAACATCCCCCCATGGAAATATTGATACTAGGATTGTTACGTTAACTTTTGCAAGACGTAGCAATCCTATTTATATGTCGTAAATGTCAATTCATAACCAAAACTTCACAAGGCATACTAAAGCTAGCCATGATTATTAATTAGCCACTTTTGCCGTCATTCACTGCGTAATTCCACTCATTTGGTATAACATAATTCTTTAAAATTACAGCCCTTACAGCGCCATTCATCCGTCGTTTGCTGAAAGTCTTCAATATCCACTGGCTCGTTCGTCAGAATATCTGCTTGAAACTTAATTTAAGCTCTCATACAGGTTCTGAGTAAATCAAAACCTTTATGTAACAACGGTTTTCAATTATAGCATTATCATTATTAATCGCTAACTGTTACTGTAAATCGTTTTTGGTCGCTTTTTAGTCACTTATTTTATAACGAAAGACCATTCATTCTCTCGGAGTGTTCTGTTCTATTAGCGTTACTCACGCCCCTATAAATTCAGTGTTTTTGATATTTCTAACAAATTTAAATATATTAATATCGGAATTAAGAAAAATTAAAATGAGGTTTCAAAATGAACAAACTAGAACAAACAACCCAAGAATTACTGAAAGTTGGTTATACGCTTGAGGAAATAATTGAACAAACTATTATGCAGCAAGGAACCGCTAACTAATTAGTTGTCTGTTTTTTATATACTTTCCACTCTTTATTTCCTACAATAGGAACAGAGAAGGAGGATAAACAAACTCATGAAATTAAACAATAATATCCATATGAATAAATTCCGCATAAGAAGATGGGTAAACTTGCACCGTGAGCAAGAAATCCTTATTACAAGTGAACATTATAATCGTTTGGGTGATATAGGATTGCTGAAAATTATAAAAATAGCTTCATATAAAGATAAAATCATTTCATACGACCCGCAATTATTTGAGGTTATGCAATCTAATGTTGACCCTACATCTCTTTCAAAACTTACTAGAGACTACACACAATACACTAGAGAACGTTATTTAAATAATCAGAAAAAATAAACTCATTATATTTGAAAAAAGATTGAGGCTGAGACATAACTAAAAAAATTTAAGGAACAGAGGAAAAATGTTCATAAATTTTTGCTATATGGAGCAGAAAGCACCACCGAAGCAGACAACAACGGCGCAGCAAAAAAGTGTTAGATTGACTGCCATCAATCTAACACTTTTTCTCTTTTGTCCCAGCCTCTAGTTATTTATTTTGATGACTTAATAATAAGTACTCAACTTGTGTTTTAAGGGCTTGATTAACGTTCTGTGTTGCACTAATTTATACTGCACCAGTGATTTCTTTATAAACTCAAAAACTATTTACCTCAGCTATTAAACTGTCTACAAATTCGTTAATTTGTTCCATTTTTACTTTTAGACATAGTGCAGGACCACTTTCTGATGCTCTATGACTATTCTTCTCCCCTGCATCTAATACAAAAATTAATCTATAATAAGGCTCCCACTCATCCCTTTCATGTTCGGGTACTTGAAGAAAACCATGTCCAGGATAATAATAATTACCAAATAGAGGAATGTGATAAATACACAAACCTGGATCGTGAGGCTCTAGCATACTTAGGTGCATAATATCAATTTGTTTTAAATCATCTAATAACCTTAAGAAATCTCTTTTTAAGCAAGCGATTTCTGTATGTACCTCTGGAAAAGCAGGTCCGGAACGGAAATGAATGTAGAATTTTACACTCTCATCATTAACTAATTTTAAATTTATTTCAACTTCACAGCTAGGTTGACCACCATAATCTTTTAATAAAGCCATAAATAATTCCCCTTTACCCTTATTAACATTTGGTTATACTAGATAAAACACAACAATCTACAGTTACTATACCATGGTAGCCGAAATATAAACTTTAAGATTATCCAGGAGCAACTAGGTCACTCATATATAAAAATGATGCGTGCGACTATTTAAATTAATTGGTCTCTTGCGGTCACTCGCTCCATATTCCACTCATTTGGTATAACATAATTCTTTAAAATTACAGCCCTTACAGCGCCATTCATCCGTCGTTTGCTGAAAGTCTTCAATATCCACTGGCTCGTTCGTCAGAATATCTGCTTGAAACTTTTTCATTTCCAGTACACTACGTCGAAATGTATGTAAAATAGTGTCCATATCAAATGATGTAAATGTATATTGCTTTCGCTGCCCCGTTAGTAAATATTCATTGTATACCTCAATTTTCTCTAACGTTACCCCGTATTTTTGTTGGACGTAATAGGCATAGAGCGCTAACTGCTGACGATCATCATCGGATTTTCCTCCGGTCTTCCAATCGATAATAATCCATTTATCGGCCATATCATCGTAATAATGAAAGTCCATCACCACAAAAACCTGTGTATCCTCAATTTTCATTGAGCGAAACTGTTCGGGTTCACCAACCCGTAATGAACCTGTTTGCGCAGTTATTTGCATAAACGTCTCACTTAGAAGAAAGTTTGTAAATACTGCGTCCAACCTACTTTTATAGTCTGTTATCAATTCAGCATTTAGTTGACCGTCATAGTAAATTTCCTGCATCATGTAATACTTATTAGGCTGATGTCGCCACAAGTCTCCATGACGGGTTGAATCAATAAAGGCGGCATTTAGTTGACCACGAGCACGATTAACAAGCTCCGCAACTGACGGCACTGCCCCCGTTTGCAAATAATCAATAATGGTTTGTTCGATGAGCCGGTGAACAATTTGTCCAAATAAAATAGGCATCGCTTGCAACTTTTTTAAGCGATACACATGCTGATGAAAGGGCTCAACTTGATAGCTCAACCAGCCATTATGAGCAAAATAATATTCATATCCATATTTTCTGGCGCAGCTCGTTAACGTTTTATGGCGTGAAAATGACCAAGAAAAAGCTGGAAATGGTGATATGTCAAACATGGAAACCCTCCTTATAACTGGTGGAAGAAATCATAACAAAGTTGCAAAATCAACACAATTGTGACAACGCGTAACAGAATTTTTACTTGATTCGCTTTTACCTTAGTAGCTAGGATAATGCCTATTTGTGCACCAATAATGGAGCCTATCATTAAGACAATTGTTAGCGGCCATTCAATTTTTCCCGTTGCAATATACGTAATAGCTGCCCCAGCACACATGGCAAAAACGCCTACACGAGACAAACCTACTGCTTTTATATAGGAAAGTTTTTCATGGGCATAAGTATATAACGCTAACGTACTACTACCCGGACCAAATAACCCATCATAAAATCCTACCCCAAGCAAAATGGGACCTGTTTTTCGATTCATTTTAAAACTGTCCACTTCACCAAAATCAGCCCCACCGATAAAGGACATGATTAGTGCAAAGCCTAGTAAAATAATAGCAATTAGTGTTAACGTCTGACCATTCAGAAAGGAAGCAAAAAGCCCACCTAATGTTCCCCCAATTAAAGATACAAGCAAAACGGAACGCATTTCCGCCCATGACAATTCCTTTCTTCTATAAATCGTATAAAAGCTAGAAAAAGCACTGACCATATTGGAAACTTTATTTGCCCCAATCGCTGAGTGAACCGGCACGCCCATCAGCATCATCGTTGGCAATGTGATTAAACCCCCACCGCCGACTAATGTACCAATTAGATTTCCTGCAATACCGATCACTAAAAATAAAACGTATTCCATCTAATCCTTCTTTCTACATCCAAATGATGTTAATCTTATGTTACAGTATAACAGAATCCTATTTTGAAAGATGAACATATTGAGGTGATCTTCATGCATGCACAACAAAAAACACCCATGCCGCGGCTTTGTAAACAACTAACGATTGTTGTAGCAACCATTTTTACTGCTAGCATTACTGCAACGTTAATTCAATATCGTAAGCTCCCCTCATCCATTCCTGTTTTACAAAGCTTTACGACTGACCATGCACAGTTTGGCCCTAAAATCGCCATTTTCTATTTACCCTTTGTAGCGTTAATGCTTTTTTTACTTTTACACTACTTAGAAATAAAGGCTGCTTATCCAGTAGTACGAAAACACAAGCCATTCCTTTCTCATCTGGAGCGACAAAATGGTATGATTACTTTTTGTCTTATTAAAAACAGTATTTTGCTATATTTTACATATTCACTTTTTAATGATTTAACAGTGGCAATGGGACATCATCGTATTTTACAACAATGGCATGCATATGCATTTCTTGCTTTGTTATTCGTTATCTTTATCGCCGGCATTATTCGCGGGCTATTACTTTAACATAAAGCAAAAAGCTAGCTGCACAATCACCTTTGCGCACTAGCTTTTTCTTATAATTACACAGTGCCTAACTACTGATTTTAGCGCCCCTTTTTCCTTATCAACTATTAGCAAAAAAATAATAAAATTTCCCCATAAAACCATTGACCGAGAATGATTCTCAATGATAAAATTTCCGTAAATAAACGACAAAGGAGGACGACTTATGTCGAGTTGGGGATCAAGTATTGTAAATGCTGCTAAAAAAACGGCTAAAGATCAGATTTGGCCCGTTACAACTATCGCTAGTGCGGTGGGTGGTGGATTGCAGGGTGCAAGTATTGCTAGAGAAACAGCCAACCAAAACAAAGCAAATGCACACATAAAAAATGTTGCTAATGTTCACTTACCCGTTAAAAATGTTGCCAAGACTGTTGTTTCAACAGCAGTAAAAACAACTGGTATTGGCTTAGGCGTAACACTTGGCGTAAACTTTGGCTATCGTTTAGGGCAAGAAAGAGGATGGTGGAAATAATCGCTTCTTTCAAACTTAATTTTTCTGAAAATATAAAACATTTGGATATTTGCTACAAAATACATGATGAGTTATTGACTCAACAATGCTTTTATAATGAAGTAAAAGAATATTGGGAAGTAAAGATTGAAAACTTTCCTAACAATACATTATATTACTTTCAAACAAAGGATAACTACTTTTTAGATCCGAGCAATCCAATAATTCACCAAGATGGGCAAATGATTTATTCTGTTTATACAGAAAAGCAAAAAACACAACAAGTTAATATGACAGCAAGTGTTACTATAAACAATCAAAAAATAGATGGTGTCAATATTACACCTACAGTATTTGTAAATGATGTTTTTATTTCATTGTCAATCACATTGCATTTCAATAAAATGGCGCAAACAACAGCGCATATTATCACAATTGAATGGATTAGTCCTGAAGAAACGTACTATATAATGGACAACCTTTTACGATTCGAAAAAGGCGCAACTAAAGTTCAGGCAAATCCTCATTTACGAATTGACCCTTCTACTATGAAACTAGGTATTTGGCATGTAAGAATTTTAATTAGTAACATTCTCGTGCAAAAAGTACAATTCAAGTTATCAACCATTTCATACTTCAAGGAAAGTTGGTGAAGTATTATGTGGTATTATCAATCACTCGCTTATTTTTTATATTTTACTTTAATAATATTTATACCTTCATTTGTAAGGGGTTCGCCTTACAAAGAGACCCCGAAGTCTTCTTATACAAGAAGGTTACTAGCCTCTATGGTAGTGGCTCTTATCATGACATGTATTGTTACTCTTTTAGATATAAGATTTCCTTTTGGATTTGATTAACTCACTCAATTACTACCCGATAATGCTAGGTATCTATTGAGGAAAGATTGTTATGCCAGCTTCTTGTGCAAAAAGTACAATTCAAGTTATCAACCATTTCGTACTTCAAGGAAAGTTGGTGAAGTATTATGTGGTATTATCAATCACTCGCTTATTTTTTGTATTTTACGCTAATTATTTTCGTATCTTTATTTGTAACAGGTTCGCCTTACAAAGAAACACCAAAATCCTCCTATACAAGAAGGTTATTCACGACTATGGTATGGGCTCTTTTCTTAACATGCATAGTTACACTATTAGATATAAGATTTCCTTTTGGATTTGACTAGTACTGCCCTTACTATGATGATAGTTTAAATACATTGCTATTGCATGCATCTTCTTCAAACAATCAGGAGGTGTTTCCAATTAGGAATACGTCAAAAAAAGATAAAGTAATAATCGCATCAGGCTTTTTCTTTCTTGTTTTTTTCATAAAGTTAGTGAAGGAAATGGATGATTTAAGTTTACTGGATTTACTAGCATCTTTTCTTTTAGCAGTAATAGGTACTGGGATATTTTTCATTCTTAAATATCCATTTAACAGCAAATAATCTCATTTTATACGATAATCAACCATAAAAAAGTCGATTGCATCCTAAAATTTTGGACCAAACGACTTTTACAATTTATATTACATCATTCATTTTCTTTTTATTGTGGGAGAAGATACTTTCAAAATATAAATTCATTAATATCAGCCCTAATGCAAAAGCAATAAGACCTCCACTAATAAATGCAAGTAACAGTTTATAAAATAATCCAAAGTCAGCTGTATATTGATAATAATTTAATATTAGAAAAATGCCTATTGTGCCAATAATCGAAGTAAAACTAGAAATACAATATGCCCATATAAATTGTTTTCTACTGTACAAAATATTCCCACATCCTTTCAATGTGCTTGTATATATTAGAATGAGAAAAATAAAGCAAAAATATGCATTTTATAAACATTTATTTGAAAATAACAAAGGTTTGTTTTTATTATAGAAATAGAAAGAAGCAGTACTTAACGCTCCCCCAACAAATTTTCCGTTTTTTGTACTGGGTTTCACAAATTACGGAAAATAGATTATACTGGAACTAACTATTAACAATCTTATTCAAAAAGGGGAATCTCCTATGACAGAAAATAATCAGACAGAAGCACCAAAAAAGAAAATGAGTCTGCAAGAAGCAGTAAAACAACAACTAGAAAATAAAAAGAACAAAAATGCTGCGACTAAAGGGAAAATGAATGGCGATACTTCTACAAAAAAAATGAAAAGTCAGCAAACTAAAAAAGCAAGTAATACGCGTAGAAAAATGGGCGTTTAGTGGACATAGCACGCTAGATCAACAATCATTGATAATTCCAGATCCACTATAAAAGAAAAAGCATTCAAGGAACGGCTATGTTCCCAGAATGCTTTTTCTCTTATTAAATCTCTTGGCGTAAAGATTGAACTTCTTCAAGTGATAAGTTTGTTAACTCGATTATCTCTTCATTGCTGTTACCTTTTCTAATCATCTTTCTTGCAATGCCTTCTATACCTTGTTTCATTCCTTTTTTCATGCCTTTTTCTATGCCCTTTTCCATGCCTTCCTGTTCTGCATGATATTTTGCATCTTCGATATTAGCAGCTTCATCTAGCATATATTTGACCCTTGATTGATAAGCAAGAATGGTTTCGGGATCTTGACTAATTTCTTGCCATGCTTGAAACGCTTTACGTATGTTTTCATCTGTCATTGCGATGTCCTCCAATGCATTGTATATATCTTGACGAACTATCTTTTTACTGTCATCTACCATACCTAGCAACAGTAACCACCTGTCTAATTTATTAGAAGGATGTTGTTCCTTTGCCCATGCCTTCAAAAACTTATCCATTTCAATAAAATGAATTTCTAACACATTATCTTGTATACGTTGTAAAGAAATATCGTCATATAAATGATAGGTGCTATGATAATGGGCTGCATTTGGAAAAAAAGTAAAATCACAAATATTAATTGTAATGGTCGGGTTCAATGTATGGTATCCCTTTCCCTTTTGTAACTGAAGGTTGTACAATCTTGACCAATAAAATAAAGTACGTTTAAACATGTCTTTTTTATTGGCTAATTGGATTTCGATATTTATGAACTCTCCATATTGTGTTTTGACAACAATATCTAAACGGCATTGTTTATCCTCTTTATATTCGCCACTGACTTCTTGAGTAATAAAAGTCACTTCATTTATAGGTACTCTGCCAGTACGTTGTAAAATAGCAATTAACAATGCGATTGTTAATTGCTTATTTCGTTCACTACCGAAAAGTTGCTTAAAAGCAAAATCGATCTTTAAATCCAATAATTTTAAAAGCGGAACTTGACTAAGTATATTCAAATTATCATTCACCTCTGTATCGTTTGCTCTTAATGTTCTCGATTACTAGCTTGAACAGTTAAGACAAAGACGTTTTACTGAACTGAACGAATATTTGTATTAATCATAATTCGTAATAATATCGTCGAACAAATTATTATTCCCGCATACGGGTAAAATAACGGTACATGAATAAAACCCATTAAAGTCAAAGCAATGATGACGCCACAAAGCACTAAAATTAAGGAAAGAATGTTTTTCATTATTGATTGCCCCTTTCTGTTTTGCTTGCATTGATTCTGTTACTGCTAGAGTAACTTGCCCATAACCGACATTTCAACCGACAATATTTTTGTCGGTTGTCGTTCTATAGCGGAAGTACATCCTCATCTCTATTGCTAAATTTTGTAACATTCATTTTTTCTAATTTTTTATTATTGAATTCAAGTACCTCATCGCATATCAATTCAATATCTTTTGACATATGGCTCGTTAGAAGAATCGTCACACCTTTGTTCTTCAGTTCAAGTAATAATGTACGAATCTCTCGCACACTCGTTTTATCTAATCCGTTAAATGGCTCGTCAAGGATTAATAAATCAGGATCCTCCATAATAGCCTGAGCAATCCCTAATTTTTGTTTCATACCTAAAGAGTACTTTTTTACAGGTTGTCTACTTTCAGGATTTAGCCCTACCTTTTCAAGTGTAGACTTAATCGTTGCATCATTTATTTTATTTTGTATTGCAGCTAAATAGCGTAAATTATTAAAACCAGAATAGTCATCAAGAAAATGAGGCGTTTCTATCATGATGCCTGTATTTTTAGGAAAGTCTATTTCTTTTCCGAGCGTTTGTCCAAATACTTTTATTTCACCACTATCAGGGGAAAGAAAACCACTCAGTATTTTAAATAAAATAGATTTACCGCAACCATTATGACCGATAAAACCATACGCCTTACCCTTTTCCAATGAAAAAGATACAGCATGAAAAATGCACTGCTTTTTAAAAGTTTTTGAGATATTTTTTACTTCTACAATAAACTGTTGCATCATTTAACCCCTTTCCGAAAAAATTAACATATTTTTTTGGCTAGAAATGGAGAGATAGATCACGCTTCCTCCTATTACCAGTAACTGTGTTATCAGAAAGCGTATGTAAGTTACGTAATCTACTAGTATATTTGCAACAAATGTATGCTGTCCTATTATTATTGGGAAAACTAATTGTAAAAAATAGAGGATAACTACAAAAATAAACCCACTATTTAGTCGGTTAAATTTAATTGATACCGCAAGTTGCACACATGCAACACAAAAAGTACCGATAAATTGTCCAACAAATGCAGGAAGTATTAGCTTTAGAAACATGTTCTCTTGGGGGATTTCTATACCTGAGAACAGTGATTCAGTAATTGGCATTGAATGGTCATACAGCGTAAACGAACTAATCCATAATATGATTTGATAGACAAATAACACCAACCATAGTACAAAAGCGAGGGATACAACATGCGAAATAATAAATAGGTATCGCTTTTCTATTCTTAGCATACTAAAAATAGCTTGCTTCCCCATCATATGCGCTATGTATACATCTACTATCATGGCAATTCCAAAGTAGGGAAGCAATAGAATGAGGATTTGTATAACATGTAGCTTCTCCATTTGTATCATCCCTATACATACTAAATAAACATCTATCGCCGAATAGTTAGTATACCCCTGGTTATATAAAGTATGGAAAATCAAGGTTGCTGTTATCCAGCCTAAGAAAAGGAATACTCGTTTAGAGATAAAACGAATATTGTATCGTATAATCGACAACAAATGGAAAAACAACGTTATAAATTCACCCCCTTAGATAGACGCAACGCAAGAAAAAGAAGTCCAATACTTAAAAGACTTAGCGGAGCCTGTGACCTGAACAGCTGGAACAAAATTGAATTATCTTGCGGGTTCAAATAATAGATATTTACAAAACTTAAATCTAAAATATTCAAAAAAGGGATGTGATGAAAATTTACAATAGCATTAAAAAGCAGGAGAAAAAACATGATGCTCACGCCTAACCTACTGGATTGCCTTTTCGTTATACTTTGCCAATACAAATAAAAACTCCCTAGAAAAATAATTGTCATAAAAAACTTTATCGCAAAAAAGCTACTTATAAGCATCGGTGACAATTCCAAAGGAAAAAACGTATAAGGATCAAGTCCGAATGCGGTTTCGTTGCTCCATGCAAATGTTCCCCCAAGAATTAAAATAGCTTCTATAATAACAACGACAAAAACATAGATAGTTAGAAAGAAGCCATATAAAATCATTGTTTTAATTTGAACTTTTATTATCGTAGCTTTTGTAAGTAACCTCCCCGCACAATAACGTAGGTTTCCTTCATTTGCAAGATCATATAGAAAAATAAGAAACACAGGCATAATGAATAAAAAATAGAGATACCTATTGCCAAAGATAAAAAATAGACCATTCCAATTGTTACTATCAACTGACCAGTCATTCATCAGCAAGACTATGAGGGGAAGAATGAGTAAAAAAATTAAAATACATAGAAACTTTCTACTTTTTAAAATTCTTTTACAAGTGATTTTAAAGAAATTAGATACCATTTTTTAACTCCCATTGTCTATTTAAATAAAATGCTACTGTTCCTAAGAAGATTAAAAATAGATGCATCATCACTACATCATTCCCTTGTAAGTCTATACTTGACATGACGTAATAAATTTTAGTTAATGCGAATTTTTCTAGTCCATTAAAATTGGAAATAAAAATATCAAATGTTAAGTAAAGGGCAAAAGAAATAGCATAAACGTAAACAATTTTTGAAAAGAAACTTGTTATCCCCATAGCAAAAATAGCTATCGAAAAACCTAAAGAAAAATGCAAGGCTAAAACAAACAGAATATAAAACAAAGGAGTCGTAGCAAATAAATCTCCTAATAATCCGTCTGGTTGAAATTCAAATGGATAGAGAATTTTATTTTCGAAAAATGCACTCGTCCCTAAGAAAAAAAGAGCATTTGGTATAAATAATGCCAAACCACCAGCAACGCCATTGGCAAATAATTTAGTAAAACGATATTTTATATGCCCCATACGGATAACAGAAAAATAATGAAAATGTCCTCTTTTCTCATCTACAAAAGAGGCAGCGTAAGGATAGATGGCGGCTAATACAAATACTATTTGTGTATAATGGAAACCATTCAGCCAAATATGAAATGTATTCCCCCCTACTTCAAGAAGATGTTTTAGGCTTTCAGGTGTTAAGTCATTTGCATCCCTATCAATAAAAAAGTGTGAACTTAATAGATAACTATAAGCAGAAAAACAGGATAAAATAAACATAATTATAATAACTAAAACCATTCTTTTATTGAAGACAGCACGCCTTAATTCCCTCCTCAGCATAATCATCACCACCTATTTAAAAATAGTAGGCAAAAAGGTTTTCCTCCATGAAAATATGGAGGGAAACCTTTTTGTTAGATTCTAATAGGAATCAGGATTCCAGGCCCCCCTGACATTGTACCGATTATACCAACTTCCATCATCTGTTTGTATGCCCATCCGATATTGATGATTTTGAGCCATTCCTAGATTATTCAATAAACTAGAAGTAGCACTACGAGTTGTCAAAGTTGAGCTTCTGGCATCACCATTGGAATTAACAACTCCAAATTTTGTCCGTACACTCGATTCAATAAAATCCACTCTTAAAAATGGATCTTCGTCTTTTGTATACTTGTATGCTGGAGAAGTATAGACTTTTCCATTGAAAAGACCTGTATTCATATCAAAACTAAATTTAGCATTATATGCACTTACTCCTGTTACCCCCAAAAACATCATTACAGATACTCCTAATACTGATAAAGCTCTCTTCTTATTCATGAAAACTCCTCCTTATTAGCTCAGCGAATATTTTTTGATACTGCTGTTATCATATAGTTGTCATCTTGTTAATGAGTGGCTATAAAATTCGTCTTTTATTCTGTCCAGATATAAATTACTATCTTCCCCATCTTCTTGAGGGTAACGCGCCATTAAAACAGGCATTAGCTTATCCCATAATGTGTCCATCACATAAAAATCTCGATCAAAGCTATAATCTAATTTATAAAGAGATATCCCCAGTGCCTTTGCGTAGCGTTCCTTTTCTGGCAATACGATATCCGCAACATTTGTAGCAATATATTGATTGACTTCATCTTGGGAGATACTTACACCATAAATCGCTTTCGCAATTCGTATCGCATCTATATACCTTTCTGTTTCCTCTACAGCGGCTTTTTCCAAGTAAGCATTGTTATGTTTCAAATGACTCATTTCATTATGAACTTTTAATCTAAACTCTGCTTTTCTTTTATCCAACGATTCTTCTACTAAAACTAAACCACTTTCTTTAGTATTTTCTTGAAGTTTATGGGCTATATCAGGCATTTCGTCTAATACTTTAGCTACAGCATATTCATGCTCAATCCTCTCCCTACTTACAGCATTTTGTTCTTTACCAAATACAATTTTGCTACTAATGCCGATTGTTAACAGAAGTGCATAGACAGCAATCATAATTCTTTTCTTAGGGCATACAAATTTCTCCTTTCGATAAGCTGTTAAATTAATTTTATCTTGTCCATAACCGACATTTCAACCGACAATATTTTTGTCGGTTACAGTCAATATATCTACTAATCGCTATTCATTTTAAAACTGTCAGTAAAATAAGAAACTATTAATGACATCTATCGTCTAGTTCTTTAAGGGGGAAAATAATATGAATAAGAAATTACTGATTATGCTAATAATTTTTAGTTTATTATCGTTAACCGCTTGTACTTCAGACGAAACGATTAACAAGATAACACTACCGGAAGACATGCCTAATTTCGTTAAAGCAAGTGATTTTGAAAAGATTGATTGGGAGCAAAAAGCGGTGCCACTCCATAACAATATTATCGGAAATGAAAACAAGTCAGGAGTGATTGGTGCAGATGCCCCAAGCTTAAATGGTCAAAAGTGGATGTGGCATCTTTGGGGTATTGACAATCCTACAGAGTTAACAGTTGTAGGTTATCATAAAGAAACAAGAACAATTCATCCCATATTAACGACTGGTTGGACAATTGGACTTGGAGGAGCAAATAATGGCGCAGATGCCCACGCCCCATCGAGCGTTCAAATATCAGAGAAAGGCCAATGGGCAATACTGCTCTATACGAACGAAAAGTTATTTGATATCTTGATTTATGACATTAATGAATAAGGGGATTTTTTATTTTTTTTATTTAAAAAAGCAAATGGTTCATCTAATTCTTAACAAACAGATAGATTTCTACTTTTCATGCCTACTTAAATAATATCGAGCATTTGCAAAAAAGATTGTTCCAAAAAAGAACATCATACCAATGATCCAACTAGCAATTGCAGAATATCGACCATCTAAAATAAATTCACTGATGAAATTAACAAATACGATAAGTACCATAATTAAATATAAACCTATTAAAAATTTCATTTATCCACCTCAATCTATGAAATATTATCTAAAAATAGATAGATATATTGTTAATTTCAAGATATACATATTAAGGTATTTGATAATTAATTACCTATAAAATCAAATACCTTAATACCTCATTCTAGTAAGGGCATGTATTCCAACAATTTATTACTGTATTAACCCCTAATATCCCTGCAGAATTTGCACAAGCATAACAAGCACCACCAGCTAATCCTGCAGAAGCTGCAAGTGCTGCCGGATTACATACTAATCCACAAACAGCGAGCATAGCTCCAAACACCAATAAGTTAACTCCTTTTGAAGCAACACAGGATTGAGTACATTTCCACCGATCAGCTAATCCTGAAACACTAAAATTTTTTTTAATAAGAGACTTATTTTTTTCTATTTTTTGCTTTTCAGCTATTTCATCACCAATTGCATCAGCATTTTCATTTTTTATAATAGTCTCAATATTAGTATTTAAAGTACCAATTAATTTAGTGTCAACCCATAATTTAGAGTGAACATTATTATCTTCATCTAAAATGCCTTTCAATTCATAAACATTTATTAGCTTATATTCTTCTGTAAATATAAAATTCAATAATTCTACGTTATTAACTATTCCTTTATCATTAAGGGAAATAGAGTTTACACTTAAAGAATATTGAATTTCACCATCTGGCAGGGTTCTACCTAAAATAGTGTAATCTGATACATTATACCTTTCTGAAATTTCAACATTATACTTCCTATTTTTTTTCTTCAATTCTTTGTCCAGTTCCAAAATTAGTCTTTGTTTAGATTTATCATCCACACTTATAAGATTTTCTTCTACAATTTTTGAATGGTTAATCAAATTTTCTACTTGCACAATTGTATCATTTATGGTATTATAAATAATTTTAGTTTCAGCTCTAGCAGTTCCACTATATAAAATGTTAATGATTAACAAAAGTATAACCATAAAATATATACTAAGTTTATTATTCATAAAATTCCCTCCTGAAAATTATGTTAAAATCTCAATATATGAATCTAGTATTAATTAATTCCCAGTTTCGTGATTTATATATCACTTAACACAGTACAAACAACATTGTTTATATAATTAAAGTTTCCACATACTAGGTATTTGTTATCATTACTTACAATCAAAGTATTTCCTCTATAAAAACTTCATCCTGATGCTAAAAAAACTAAAAAATTCCCTCCTAAAAAATATTTATTAAAAGTTGCAACTTTCTAACTTTCACTCGAGTTAACTTTAACTTACCATTACAATAACCGACATTTCAACCGACAATATTTTTGTCGGTACCGTCATAATTTCTGTCGGTCACGATTAAATTTCCTTTCTTAACAGTCTTCTAAATACCCCAAGTTCGAGCTTTTTCGCTTCTAGTAATTGCTAATGGCAAGTGATGACGTGCAATTGAAAAAACTAAAAAAGTGCCGATTTCCCTCGACACTTTTTATCATCAATTATCTTTCATTTCATTAAGCAATTGTTTCTCTTTTGCAACCTCAACCGCTTCTAATCGTGTAGACACACCTAATAGGCTAAAAAGCTGTGTTAAATGGCGTTCTACCGTACGTACAGAAACATTGCATATTGCTGCAATTTTCTTATTTGGGTAGCCCTTCATTAACATCTGCAGCAATTTTAGTTCTCGATGCGTTAACTTTAAGTTAGCATATCGATCATTTATTTTGTCATTTACATAATCTAAAAAATCGGTTGGAATCACAATCTTCTCTTGAATGCTTAAACGAATTGTAGAGATGATTTGATCAAAAGGAGCGGTTTTTACAAGAATGCCCTCCACTTTTTTCTCAACTAATAGGGAATAATACGAACGAACACCATCAGTCGTATATAAAATAATAATTGCTTGTTCCTGCTTTGCTTTAATTTCTGTCATAAGTTCTAGATTGTTATTGGTGGCAATACAAGCATCAATTAAATATACCTGGAATTCTTCCTCTTGCATTCTATCAAGAACCTTATGAGGATTCTTCTCAATTTCAAAATTAAGATCTTCTATCTCCAGTGACAACGTTTTTAACCCTTTTAAAACAATTGGATGATCATCCACAACTAAAACTGAAATCAATCGTATCCCTTCCTTCGAAAAGTTTCATTTAAAGTTGCGACACATTTACAGTATCAACCACATTTTTTATGTAGTATTTCTATTATTATTTACTTACCAATCTTACTTAAATAGTATCTAGCATTAGCAAAAAAGAACAACATACAAATAATCCAACTAGCAATGGCTGAATAACGACCACCTAACATAAATTCCCTGATCATTTACAAAAACAATAAGCAACATCATTACATATAAAGCGATTAAATATTTTATTTTATCCACCTCTAACTAAATTCATCGTAAGTCTAGTACATAACTTTCATGCAAATTTTTCCAACCCCATAACATGTGAGCTTAGAAAACACGAAACGAATAAAAAAACAGTCAATTAAAGGGCTTTTACCTTCTCAATCGACTGTTTTCTTGTTTTCACACGCCACTTACAATGTTAAGACATGGGATAAATTACGTTTCCAGCCTATTGATTGAATTGAAATTGTGAATACAAAACATACCTATGTACTTGCCTCAACCTCTTTATAAGAATTAAACCTACTGTAACTTCTTGCGCATCCTTCTTGAGTATATAAAGCCTGCCCCAATAAAGAAAACGAGCATCATTCCTTTTATAATTGGAAACATAAATAGCTTACTTACAATAAAAATAACAAGGATATAATAGACGACCATGGCTATTAAAAATAATGTGAGTTTATTCAATCCATTACCTACTTTCTTTTAATGCCGCTTCTATTGCTGCGAGTGCTTTGGGGCCTATTCCATGTAGATTTTTTAATGTCGCTAAGTCGACCTTTTTTAATTGTTGCAATTGTGTATAGCCAGCAGCATTTAATGCTCGAATAGCTGGCTTAGCGACGCCTTTGGGCCATTCCGTCATAGAAATACCACCCTTTCTTTTTCCGATGAGTCAGCTGTATTTAAGTATGACTACCATAGCCATATCTTAATCAAGATTAGATTACAGTTTACAACATTGACAGTCTTTCTTAAGACTTATTATGCAAGTGGTCCTAATGAAATGCAATGATGTACTTAGTTTAGTATTGCTTTATTTCCTGTTCTACTAACTGTAATAACATGAATTGTTCAAGCGCCATCAAAATATTTTTCCCCTTTCGTATCCATTTTCCACCTGCTTGTCCGAGGTGATTCAGACAGATTCCCTTTCTGACATAACAAATACCCAATAAAATGAAATCATTTTCTGTTTTGCATAAAGATATCGCGTTTGAAATTTCTTTTTGTGCTTTTGAATATTTTTTATCTTGTATTAATAGCAAAGTAATATTCATCGAAATATTAATTTTCAAACGTGAAACATGACGAAAGTTTTTATACAAAGCAATATGCCGTAAAGCAAATTGTTTGATTTGAAGAACTGTTGGTAAAGGGAATAAAAATAAAATGGCATTTAACATATATAAATCCGCTACAAAAAGTTGGTTATATTTAGATAAGTCTTGCCAAACTGGTTCAACAATAGCCCTCGCTTGCTCCAAATCACCTGCTTTAGCTAGAATGATTAATCCATCTAAAATAGTAGAAATATGAATAATCTGTTGATCTTCCCTAGCTTCTTTTAAATAAAGTCTACATTTTTCCTTCAGTCTATAAAGTACTATTTCATTGTTATAGGGTAAACGAAAAAATTGGATGATTATATCATCCCGTTTACTATATTGATAGCCATTTTGAATATAAAAAAATTCCTCAAATGTAATACCTAGTTGATTTACTATCCCATGCATCGAGGCAAAGGTGATGTCCGTATTGTTATTCTCAAACTTTGAATACGCACCCTGTGTTAAAAAATGAGCTGCCACATGTTTTTGCGTATACCCTTTGCTAATCCTTATTTGTTTTGTAATCTCACCATAACCTTTCACGTTACCATTCACTCCTTACAAAATATTCTTTTATGAATATTTTTCTAAAATGATTGAAATGTATGTAATGATGTAGTTAACAAGGGGGTATTTAAATTGATCAATGAGGTCAAGATGGAAATAACAACTTCAACACTTTGGTTAATCGGTACTGGGAGAGGAAGCTAATTTGAAGAAAATCAAACTATTCTTAAAACCACTCTCCCCTGTTTCAAAATCGAGTAACGTACCAAATCTACCTTTATTGTACAATTAGCGTTTTTTTGTTGTCCATTAATAAAAGCCTTGCAAACCTCTTGAAAGAAAGGGGCTTGCAAAGCGTATTAATGGAAGTCAGAGCTTTCGCTCCATCAATTCGAATATTCGATTTTTTTCTTTTGTTCACGACCTAATACTTTTATTGAGACTAATGCAGTAACGACAGTTAGCAAGCCTAATATCCCCATAACAAGGTTTGGATTAATAGAATCTAATAACACACCCGTAAAAACTTGTCCGACTGGAATGGATATTAATAAGGCAGCACTTAAAAATCCAAAAAATCTTCCTTGCTTTTCAACGGGAATTTTTCTTCTATACATTATGCCAAAATAAGTATTCCCCATACCAAATGCTATTCCAGATAAAAAGTAAAAAATCGTTAGCACGAGTGGCGTATTAGCTAGACTCATCAATATATTAAAAAACCCCATGACCGCACAACATATAAAACCGTAAATAAATATGCTGGATTGTACTTTCCATTTCATTGACATAAAAGCCCCAATGATTACCCCAACAGGTGAGCCAACAAAAATAAGGCTCCACCATAATGAGCTTACTTCCATATTAATAACGATTACTCGTAGTGTTAACATAATTGCTGCACCTAAAATATTGATAATAGCCGCGCTAAAAAGAAAGGTTTTTAATATCTTATCTTGGAAAAGAATAGACACGCCTTCCTTTAAGTCTACTAGAAAAGATTGTTTCGCTTTAGCTTTATGCTGTTCTGTAATATTTGAAGTTAACAATATAAGAAGAGAAAGAACGAAGCACAACCCATTAATAAGAAAGAAGTTTCCTGGACTAAACACGCTAAATAACAGACCACCTAACGTTGGCGCTAAAACGCTCTCTAGCTGATTCGATGTTTGTCTAATAGCTACAGCCTCCTGTAGCTCATCATCATTGACAATAATTGTGAGCGCAACATTGGCTGCTGGGGAATGTAACGTACTACCAAATGAATAAACAATAAAAATAAGGAGTATATATAAAAAATCAAAATAGCCCAAAATTGTAATAACGGCAAGTAAAATCAATAACAAACAGCGTATACTGTTTGCGACAAGCATTAAATTTTTTTTATATAATCTATCGACAAAAGTCCCCATAAACGGAGAAAGAATCACGATAGCAATTGTACTGCAAGCACTTAAAATGGAAACGAAGATGGATGATCTTGTTACTTCTAAAATCCATAGAGGTAAAATAAAGAGGATAATTTTATCTGCCAGACCTGATAGAAATTGTGCATAAAAAATTTGTGTGAATTGTTTATTAATAAAATAGACTTTCGGAATGAATTTCATACTTACTCACTCCTCGATTTTCTCTACTTCATTTATATTTCAAAAAACTTCTACTACATTATGCCTAACCTCCCTTCCCCCATCATCCTGTACTAAATCTATCATGTTAAGTTTCTTTATTTATACAAATATACAAAAATTTCAACCCATATAATCAAAATATTCCTAAAAGAATACTAGAAAATAATATTCCATCTCTTCTTTTCTCCCACTATAAAATCGTAGGAACTTATCTTTAAATATTCTTTTGCGAATATTTTGAAATATCTAATCAATCATCACTTATTATAAAAATATCAAAATGAGGATATTAGTTGAGTCATCAATATCCAAATCTATCTAGAAGTCAGTTCTTAAGATTATTTGGAGATAAGAAAGGGTGATTGAAATATTAAAAAACGCATTTTAGTTGTGCTTGTTATGTTGTTACTAGCGTTCCTTATAGGTTATTCCATTCAAAAGTTTGCTCGATATGAAGACAGTGCAATTTGGGGGTATCATGCGATTCATTCAACTTCTGGAAAGAGCGAAAAACCAACTAATAAAAAGATTAAAGTAGCGATATTGGATAGTGGTATTTCCCATCATGCTGCTTTAAAAAATAAGATCGTTGCGTCGTATAACGCTATCGAAACGGACCAAGAACCAATTGATGAGTTAAACCATGGGACAGCCATTGCCGGGATTATCGGTTCATCTCATAATAAAATGGGCTTTTCTGGAATCGCAAAGGATAATGTAGAGATTTATAATGTCAAAGTTTTAAATACCCAAGGTAAAAGTGACTTTCAAACAGTTATCAACGGTATCGAATGGAGTATCAAAAATGATGTAGATATTATCAATATCAGCTTTGGATTTGAAACAAATAATCTGGAATTTGAAAAGGTTATAAAGAAAGCTTTAGCCGAAGGAATTATTATTGTAGCAGCTTCTGGTAACACACTAGGATTAAGGGTTGATTACCCAGCGAAATACGAAGGTGTCATTTCAGTTTCTGCATTAAAACCTGATTTCACAAGCTATAGCTACTCTGGAAAAGGCAAAATCGATTACGCCGCACCAGGTAAAAATATCTTATCTACTGATAAAAATGGTGGCTACAGCATATTTAATGGTACATCTTTTGCGGCAGCTTTCGTTACTGGCTCTATTGCTTATTTACTTGGAAAAACTAATGAAAAGATTAATAGTACTAATTTAAATAGCTTTCTAGCACCTTACGTGAAAGATTTAGGACTACCTGGATTTGATGAAGAATACGGACATGGTTTTATACAACTTAATTAGGAAAAGGAGTAATGAATGATGAAAAAATTCTTAATTAAATTAATTGTAATAACAATGCTAATTTCTCTTGTGCCAAGTGTTGATCCACTCAAATCTTACGCAAATGATGAAGCGAACACGATCGAATATAATACGATTGAAGTCGAAAATGAAATATTACAAGAGCTCGGAATAGATGATACTGAACAATTAGATTTACATGTCGAAGAAGATAATGATTTGGTCACAGTATATACTGACATAAACACAACAGATGTTCATGTATCAACTGTAATATATTATGATACTATTACCGAATCCATATTATTGCATGGTACAGTGGAAGAAGATGGAGAAAAAATCTCCCATGAATATGAAGTAATCGTTCATACAAATGAAGGACAGGATTTTTTAGCAACTTTTGTCGATCAATCTACTGGCGATATTTATGATATCGATACTTTAGAAGCACAATCTTCTGCTTTACCATTTGTCATTATAGCCGCCGTAGCAAGATATGGTATTTCTTATGCGATTAAAAGATTTGGTAAAAAAGCTGTAACTAATGCCATTCGCAGTAAAAGTTTTGATAAAGTATTACCTTCTGTAGCAAGATTAGGTAGTAATAAACGCAAGCACATCTTAGATTCAAAGCATGATTGGGATAAAGTAACAATAAATAATTGGGATGATGTAGCAAAAGTCATGTCTCACGTCATGCGTTATGGAAAAGAGGAGCCTTATAAGAAAGATGGAAGACAGAAGATATTAAATATGAATGGTCATACTGTAACAGTAACTTTTGTAAGAAAAAATGGTAAAATACACATAAGTAATGGGTGGGTGAATAGAAAATAAAAAATTGATTTTTTCAGTAAAAAATTAACTTTTATGATACTATATTACAAAAGTGATGTTGAATAATTTACGTACAAACCCTAGGTTAAAATGGTAAATAAGTCTATTTAACTTAGGGTTGCTTCAATATATAAGCGCCTTTCTTATCAAGTAAAATCAATGGTACAGAGGTGAAAAATTAAATGGAAAAAAATTTAGAATTTCACATTTTAACAGCCAACTTTAAAGATGCTGAAGCATTATATCACAAAATGGATTTCCAGCAATTCGATGATGAAATAATCGTCAGTGCTCATGCTAACGAAAATATAATGAATTACACCTTTATACATTATTTATTAATGAAAGAAGAGTCAGCGAAGTTACACAATCTTGCCTTTTCATTATTTGTACATGCTTTAACACCTATCGAAGGTGCCTATCATTGTGCTCTCTATCACGCACAAAGAGCTATAGAATTGACAAATGAACAAGATGTAGGGGATTTAGAAAATTTATTATTCATATACGGGGTGCCCGATCAAGTCGTAAGTGATGAAAAAGCCCTTGAAACTTGCCATAAAATTTTAGCGTTAGAGCCTTCGAATGAAATTGCCAAAAGTGTACTTAAAAAGTTACAACGCAGAATGAAGTAAACGATCTTATGCACTTGTGAAAAAAGTACAAGCACCTTTCCTATCAAGTAAAATCAATAGTACAGAGGTGAATAAAAAATGGAAAAAAATTTAGAACGTTACATTTTATCAGCCAACTTTAAAGATGCTGAAGCGTTATATCACAAAATGGATTTCCAGCAATTTGATAATGAAATCATAATTAGTGCTTATAATAACAAAAATATGATTTATTATACCTTTTTGCATTATTTATTAATGAAAGAAGAGTCAGCGAAGTTACACAATCTTGCCTTTTCATTATTTGTAAATGCATTAACACCTATTGAAGGCGCCTATCATTGTGCCCTCTTTCACGCACAAAGAGCAGTTGAATTAACAAATGAACAAGATACACTTAGCTTAGAACATTTATTATTCCTTAATACTGTGCCCGATCAATTAGTAAGTGATGAAAAATGGATTGACATTTGCCATAAAATTTTAGCGTTAGACCCTTCGAATAAAACGGCGAAAACTTCCCTTAAAGAATTGCAAAGTAAAATGAAGTAAAATTATTCATTACATTTGTGAAAAGACATACAAGCACTAGGTTAAAACGTTATAAGGATTCTTTTTAACCTAGTGATATTTAAAATGGTTAAGAGCCCTTCTTATCTATTTATGCGATTTAAAATGTTTAAATAGCTAAAAATTAGTAATATGTAGGTGTTGATTTCATGTTAAAAAATCTAGAGCATCAAATTCTATCATTCAACTTTAAAGAAGCTGAAGCGTTATATCACAAAAGCGATTTCGACCAATTTCAGAGTCAACTAATATCGATCGCTTACGATAACGGCAATATGATGAATTATACTTTTTGCACTATTTATTGATGAAGGAAGAATCTGTTGAATTACACAATCTTGCATTATCTTTATTTATATGTTCATTAACGCATATAGAAGGTGCCTATCACTGCGCCCTCTTTCACGCTGAAAGGCTAGTAGCTTTGACAAATGAACAAGATCCCGATACGTTAGAACACTTATTATCCTAAATAAGGTGCCCGATAAGTTAGTGAGTAATGAAAAAGCTCTAGAAACTTGCCATAAAATTTTGGCATTAGCCCCTGCGAATAAATACGCTAAAGAAACTTTGAAAAAATTAACAAAGAAAAATAAAACTTCTCTTAAAGTGCTACAACGTAAGCTCAAGAAAAAGTTTTAATGCATCTACTTTAAAAATGGAAAACTATAATACGAGCACGTTATTGACACATGTCATCACAATGTGTCAATAACGTGCTGCTTAATGTAAAAAACTTATTAACATAAAGTGATGCGCTAAAATTTTAATTTCTTCAATCACAATTGCCATTTAAACATGCTTCACCCCCTACTATAAAGTAATTTTCCCACCATGATAACAATAGTACGTGTCAGCTTGAAGGTTTTGAATTTTACGCAAAGAGTGTTTTGCGTTGTCCATGTTTAAACAAAAGTGTGGATTTGCAATAACTAATTGTTGATTTTCATTAGCAGCAGCATCCCCTGTAATAACACTATTTAACTTTGGAAAATATAATGAAATATGCCCGGATGTATGCCCAGGTGTTGCAACTACTCGACATTCGTTATATAAAATCATGTCACCATCATGGACCTTTTGATCGATTGCAATAGGTTTTAATTCCTTTAGTTGCTTGATAAACCATTTGCCAAATGCTATTTCTTCAGGTGGCATATTTTCCAGTAATTCCTCCGCCTGAACTAATCACTCAGACTTCATTTCGCCACTAATATATGATGATTCTATTTCACTAGCAATAATGTTTATCCAAGGATATTTTTCTTTGAAATCATGTAAAGAGCCGATATGATCATCATCATAATGCGTAATGATAATATTCTTTAAATATTTCATTTCATAGCCACGTTTAATAATTTCATTTTCAATCAATGGTAAAAAATTTATATACCCTGTATCGACCAATGTTAGTTCATTGTTCCATACAATTAAGCTAGGATATATCGTGTTCCTTTGTCCGTTAAATTCAAATTCAATTGGTAATTCTAAAATCTCCATTATCTTTTTCTCCCATACTGTCCGCTTCTATAAGAATCAATAGCATAATTTATACATTTATAATGCATTTGGATTTTTGCAAAGACAACTTGTATAAAGAGATGCACATTTTTTTATTACCTTTCGTTAGATATAGTACCATTTGTCATCGTCTACTTGAACTCATAAAAAAAGAGAGCCATTATAGCCCTCTTTTAGTTTCTTTTAAAAATTTTTACTTGCTCATATTTATGAACATAATCTTCTGGTAAAGGAAGTCTTCCGTTTTCATCCATTTTATACTCTTTCCCTTGAATTAAAAAAACTGTATTTTCGTCGTGACCATATTTGCGCCAATCTTGTTCGCGCATTCCTTTACTTTCTAAATCAACATTGTGCAAAATGCCGCTCGGACTAATTCGATATCGTTTAGACCCATTATTTATGGTAAAGGGTTCCTCAGTCGTAATGCCAAAACTTTCAAAGCCCTGTAAAATCTCACCATTATCTCTTGCAGTGTGTAACCATGAAGAACTACCTGTATGAATAAAGGTTTGGATGTCCTGTAACAATTGCCGTTTTCGCTCTAAATGAACACGTTTGTGATCGGATATTTGATTATCATAATGTAATAACTTTACATATCTAGATGACCCATCATCAATAAACTGATAATTAATAATCCCATAATCAGTTGGAATACCATAAACTTGATTGTTTTTGATAGTCAAATTAAAATTTGAATCGACATGGAGAACCTTCGCTTGGTATTGATTGTGAAAATTACTTTCTCTTGATGGAGATTCTATTATATTAGAGTTTAATTTAGTCTGTTTTTTTTGAATATGTAACTCCATTTTTTTCAAAGCTGAAGCTACACTTCCTAAACTTTGAAACCCCTTTAAAACCTTATTCTTATCTCTTACACTATTTAGATAAGCAGGATTACCGGTATGAATATAATTTTGTATGCTCGCTAACATTTGGCTTTTTCCCTCTAAGGAGAAGCGTTTATAATTATTTGGATTACCTACAACTGGATGTTTCTCGAT
Source organism: Lysinibacillus sp. C5.1 (assembly GCF_016350185.1). Classification (NCBI taxonomy): domain Bacteria; kingdom Bacillati; phylum Bacillota; class Bacilli; order Caryophanales; family Bacillaceae; genus Lysinibacillus; species Lysinibacillus sp. C5.1. The sequence goes on along the minus strand of NZ_CP066226.1, from coordinate 2,071,413 downwards.
GGTCAAACGATTATCCCGCTTATGGTGATGTACTTCCCGTAATTGTGAGCCTAATTGATTTGAGTTTAAAGGAGCCTGTTGTTCTTTACGAGAAAACACCATTTTTGGATAAGATGGAGAGTTAAAAGTTTGTCTTTGAGAAATTGAACGTAATGAGTGCAACATGTTTAAATCCTCCTATTATTTCATTTCCCGTTTATAGCTTATTAAAACAAAGGGTTGTAAAGTATAGGTTCCCGGTAAATCGAAAGAAGCAGAGTATTTAAATGCATAAGGTTGCTTTACTTTTATTTGAGCATGCTTTGGAACAGCATCTAATTGTTTTGGATTATATAAAGGGAACGTAGCATCAATCCAAGAAAAACTAGATGTTGGACGAAGACTTCTCTTAATTGAATACAAACTAACTAAATAGCGATTTGTCTCCTTACCGCCTATTGTAAAATCTGTTAAAATAGCATCGTCAGGAATACTGCTAATATTCGTTAAATCAAAATATTGAATATCACTCGTTGTTTTTCTTGAAGATATAGAAGAAGTACGTAAATCTACTCGATAGCTTGGATTAGCATAAAGATAGACTGGCTCTCCTACAATTGTTCGTAAACTATAAGGATAATTATTTCTTCCATCTTCCGAAGGTTTAATTTGAATATAATATTCACCAACAATACTTGTTTCAAATTCTACTTGTCTATTACCCTCGTCCCCTAATCCCGTTTCTTGAACGATTCTATCACCATTTGGATCTGTAATAGTTACATCAAATGTTTTTCTAGTTACCAAGGTTAATTTCTCGCTTCTGTTCATACCAAGGGCAACTTTATAAATTTTACTATCCCCATCTCCCATGATTGATGTTAAATCGCTTTTTTCAGGAATAGAAAAGTCGGTTCTATCATTACGCTGAAGTTCTATGGCCTCTTCAGAAAGATCATTTGCGTTAGTGACCAAGGGCATAAATACAAACAAAGATAAAATAAACAACAGAGAGAAAAATTTCTTCATTTCTAATCATCCCATCCTTCTATTCTTTTTTATTGAAAATAACTATACAATATTTTTGGTTAAATCATTTAAAATATTCCTAATTGAATATTAAGAGAATGTAAACCATATAGTAGCGTCGATTTCAACACTTATAGATTGTTCCAAGCAACTCTTTTGGTTTTATCTTTATAACCACTCAATATTTAAACATGCAAAAAAAGCGCTTATCCCCTGTTGTAGGCAATCAAGTGCTTTTAATTTATATCTTATGTAATAACAATCGTGATTTTTAAAATGCTCATAGTATTGACCATATGAATCTTTTATACCACATGTTAATTATGCTTAAACCATTCAACTTACATAAACTGGTTGTTTGTTTCTTGTTCAAATCAATCTCTTATATGTAAAAATAAACCTTATCCTGTTCTTGCTCTTATTGCTTTATTGTAAAAATAGCACTTCTCAATCGTGTAGGCTAAATGAGTCAAATACAAAGGGCTTATAGCGCACTCAATATCAATTAGTACAATGGTAATTTTCCAATCTTACAAATAGTCATAACTTTAACTATAGTGTCTTTTAACACAATATAAATTTGTTCAAATAGGGCTTATGATTTAATTGTATTGCAACATTATATGGTAATCTTGCTTTTTTAGCAATTCATCTTATTTTTCACTTAAATTTTTCCAAATCATAATAAGGATTAGCAATATTCTCGCCAACTTCATTTATTGTTTCCTGAATTTCATCTAGGGTTGATTTATCTATAGTATTATAATGCCCCAGTGATTCTTTTATTTTCTTAAAACAAATTTCTAGCCCCAAATTTACTACAATAGAAAGAATAGTATCTACTTCATCATATGAATCTGTCTTCCATAATCTAGAGAGAGTTCTATCAATATCATTTCTTATATCACTTCTTAATAACTCGTATGTCATAGTTTGCCTGTCTGTTAGTTGACTAAGGGTTAATAAAAAATTATCTTTTTTAATTTCATTATTTTTAAATTGATTTAATGCATTTTGAAACATCGATATAAGTGTTTCAGTTGGTACTCTATCAGGTAGATTCTTAATTTCATTTATATCCATTATTTCTCCTTCTCCAGAAGTATTTGAGAAAACTAGAAGACATACTCTCTTCTCAATAATTCAATAGGATACTTTATGCAGTATGTTTGTCCTCATAAATCGATTTAAATAACAATTACCTTCTAAACTTATGAAAGTGATACATGAAAAGCACTTGCTTCCTGCTAGTGACAAACAAGTGCTTCTTTTAAAACTTAGAAAACTTTTACAAACTAAATTCACTTCACACTTGAATCTTCTATTCCGGAACAAACCTCTATTAAATCACTTCAAAATAAAACATTTTTATTACTTCTTTAATCTTCACAGCGGGGTGCTCCTACCACGCCCCATTTCAATAACGTTCAAATCGCTCATCTAATTCAATACCATAATAAGCAAGCGATTACCTCCTTAACTCCAAGATATCTTTGAAACAGACATTCTTCCATCCATTTATCATCCAATTCCTAACGGACACATTAATCCAATACTTCAGCTAATTGAAAAATAAAGTTTATTTTCTACAGTATTTGCGGCAATGAGTCTTAAATTAATTCCTTTATCATGTACATACTGCTTTTGGGCTTTTCATACATGTAACTTTTCTGACTATATCAATTAACTTTTTGATAAGGTACTTCAACACCTTCATCAATAAATAATTGATTCTCGATATTTACATAACTCATCGTATTACGTATCCAATAATACGACTCATCTATTTTATAAAGTGGCACAGGCAACTGATGTTCAAATGAAATCATAAATTGTCTTTCTTTTATAATCGTAAATCTTGTGCCAAGTTCATCTCCTAATTCATATCGACCCGTAATATCATCATTTTTAGAGAGCGATAAAATGTCGATATGTTTTGGTGCTTCTACAGAAGATTGTATTCCCATTAAGTAATTCATAATTTCTTGTTCATATTGAGGAAACACTTCTTGATTCGTTGCTAAAACGATCAATTCCGATGTGGCTGTGTTAATAAAAGCTTGTGCTGAACAACCAAGCCATCCTCCTGTATGACCAACCCAACCATCTTGAACAATAAAACCATAGCCATAATTATCAGCTAATTCTGTTGGGGTTAACATCAATTGGACATGCTCTTTGCTAATGAACTGACCTTGCAAAAATGCCTTTAAAAACTTAGCCACCTCTGCCACTGTTCCATAAATACCACCGTCACCATATGCATCATTATATTTTTCAATTTCATGAAAATACGGGTCATCCGAAACGTTTCTATATCGTTGCTCCTCATAATCATACGTTTGACCATGCGCTTCCCATTGTTTGGCAGGTTGAGTTGTTGTATAGGTAAGATTTAATGGTTCTGCAATATATTGTCGTAAATATGTTTCATATGATAAATTGCTAACTTTCTCAATTATTTTCGCAAGCAAAACATAATTCGTATTACTGTAAGACCAGTACTCCTTTGGCGCAAATTGTGGTAGCCCTACTTCAATAAATGTTTCAACACTTATTGTTGTATCTTCTGCTATGTACTCTGGTATACCGGATGTATGTGTTAGTAATTGTGCTACTGTTACTTCGGTAAAATAAGGTGCATAAAACCAATTTGAAATTTTATCTTCTAACTGTAACCGTCCTTTTTCTATTAGCTGGAACGTCATTACGGCAGTAAACATTTTACTTAATGATGCTAAATTAAATTGTGTATTTGGGTTAATATTCTGCTTCTTTTCGAGTTCTTGATATCCATCATAATAGTGCTTGATTTGTCCGTTTTTTTCATAATACACTGCACCTTTAAAAGCGATATTTTTAAGTATAATCTTCATTTGTTAACCCCCTAAATAAATTAGCTATCTAACATATTGGGTATGAAGAAGCTTTATAATAACTCCTTCATCGAAATCTCCTTCAATTTTTTAACAATCCGTTCTAATTCATCTAACTCATCTGATGAAAGTTTGCAATAAATTTTATCAGCAATTTGTCGTTCTACATAATCTTGCTTCGAAAAATACTCTAAGCCATTTTCAGCTAACGTTATAAATACTTCACGCCGATTTTGTAAATTAATTTCTCGCTTGATATAATTATTCTTTTCCAACTTCGCTATTAATTGGCTAACTGCGCTAGAGCTAATATTCATTTCAATCGCAATTTCACCGACCGTAATACGTTTAGATAAGTATACAATATCTAATACAACCGCTTGTTGCGTTGTAATACCGCTATTTAAATATTGCTTATAATGTTTATAGATCAAACGGTTTATCGTATATTCTGCTTCATTGATGCGCTTAACCTGTTCGTATAAAGACAAAAAACCACCCACTAATATGTTAGATGGCTAATATATTAGCAAGTATTTTGTCAATCGTCAACTTTATATAGAAATGTCTTACCGTTAGGGCATACAGGAGGTAAAAGGCTGATTTAATGATAAATGTCTTGTCACAATTATGTAGTACGTGTTGCAAAACGAAGGCCATAATCCAGGAATAACATGATTAATCAATCCTTTAATCTTTGCTCTTTTGATAAATGCTGTATATAAAAACTTTTCTTTCTTAGAGTTTATGAACGCCTTATCCATTCTAATCCTTTAAATTCTCAAAGATTACGGCCCAACCATCCATTGGGCTGCCATATCCCCATAGAGGCCCCGTCATTTTATCCAATTGATGAATCTTCTCCTGATATTGTTTCACCATCGCTTGACGCTCATCTTGTGTGTACACATTCAAACGTTCTTCACTTACTTTATGTCGCATATTGTGCAGGAAGTTAATCATGTCACAATAAAGTGAATTATCCTCAAATGTTATGAAATCTGGAAAAATTGCATAAACTTCGTCAAAAGCATGCTGCAAATGAAGCAAGCCAAATTTCGCCAAAACCTCTGAAATATGCGGTACCAGTTCAGACTGATACGCAAAGATATAGTCCCAACCATCCGACTGCCAGTTGCCAATCGTATTGATGGCAATGTGAAGTTGAAATAACTCTGGCGAAACCTTTTCTTTAATCGTGTCCAGTCCGCCAATTTCCCATATTTTATCAGATAGCTCTGCTAAAGCCATTTCATCTGCTGGGATTTCCCCATCCCATATCTCTTTCAAGCCAATACTCATCGTAACACCACTCCTAAAATTATAATTTTACTCGTTCACACAGTGCTATTTTCACAGCTCTACATAAATTCTTATCTTTGCTTCTTCAATTGCTGTTTACATGTTCAGTTCTGCTATAATTTCCTTACAGTGTTTTGCAATTTCTCTCATATCATCTTCAGAACAAAACTCAGCCAAATCATAACGTAAAGGGTGATGAACAAAATCCTCTACTATTCCCCTTAGCAGTGCCAGCTCTTCTTTTTCTACTTTTAAAGAAATAACAGCATTTTTGTCCAAGCTACCTCCATCCAAATCCACAAGACGAACCTTTTCATTTTTCTGACATTCAACAATAATAGCCGTAACATCCATTATAAAATTGATTGCACAACCTATATCCTGACGATGGCCGTTATCGTCACTAAAGTAAATGTCCTTCGTTTGACGAAAGTCTTTTATTTCCCGAGCATTAGTCAGTTGGAAGTCTTGCAACAAATTTTTAACGTTTATCTCTACGGGGATTTCTATCTCAAATTCTCTGTTAACCAAATAATCAATTAAAGTGCAAGTATCATCTGTTCCGCCAATATATTCTCCCCACCATCGTTGAATGTACATCCTCGCTTCCATTTTGATTCCCTCCAAAGTCTTGTTATTCAAAGTAGTTCTTCAAATGACCTTTTTCTTCTCTTACAAATTTAATACTCCCCTAGCTTGTCCGTATATATTAAACAATGGACTTTATTCATATCAGAAATCATCTTCTACTTCGTCATCCAAACATTCCTCAAGATTATTGATGAATTCCATAAAACTATTTGCTAAAAATTTAATACATCTGTTCGTCACTTCTCCTAAATCTAAATAAACTAATACAATTTCCTTTGAATCAAGGTTTATACAAAAAACATTCCCTCCTGCGTCATTTGCAAATGGTAGATACTTTTCAGGAATAATCTTTTTGGACTTAAAATCCAAAAATCCCTTTTCCAATGTGTACCCTAAATTGTTATTAAATTTTAAAGGAAGAAATACATGGACCCTAGTTTCCAGACCTGAATTTTCTTCAAAATAGCATGGGTTATTAGGTACACCACCATTATATTGAAGGTAATGTTCCTTCAATTCTAAAGGTAATTGAAGGTTTAATAGGATTTCAACTTCTTCTAAATCTTTTTGTGTTAACTGAGATGAGCAACAATAAAACATTTATACTCCCCCTATGCTCTATAGTATTTTTATGTCCTTCGATTTTCTGGGTCAACGACAAAATTATACTCATCGATACTCTTTGTAAAATCAAAGTGAGGTAGTATTTGAGTAGTCCTAAAATAGAAAATATAGCCAAACTCAGTATTTGATTTCAAATTATTTCCACAGTAACCCGTTATTTTAACTGAATAATTGTTTTTTGACAACTGAACACTGTCACAATTGTCATAGCTTTCATCTTTTAAATTTTCATAGTTATAGTTTAAGTAATAATCTTTATCCCAATTCATTATCGCAGAGATATCTGATATAATGATATTTCCGCTTGTGACATGTAGCGGAAAAGGTATTGAAGTAAAAATTAAATTTTCTTTAAGTATCGCAATATTTTCCTTTTCAGGGTTAATTATTATTCGATAATAATCATCAAGTTCAGGAATTTCGTATATTGGAATAATGCAACCTTTTGATATAACCTCTCGGCCAATTTTTTCATTTTCACTAAAAAATTTTAGCAATTCGTTTTCAATAATATTATTTTTCTCCAAATAGTTTGTTAATGTTAGTGGATCAAATATTATGTATCCTATTACAAATACGTTGAGGAAAGGTTGTTCTTAGAAATCCGCTACTCGATTTCCATCTTTAATCTCCTAGACAGAAATTATTCCTTTCTTTTTCAGAAACATAAACCAATCATCATTTTCAGAATTCGGGATAATGTTACAATAATCAGATCCCAAAACAGAATTTTTTAAAAAAAAATTAAATTCTCCAAAACATTTCATAGAATCTTCATCTACGATATATGTAAAAACATTTCCATTAAATCTGTTCATTATTAATGGTTCATAAAGAATCTGGCCAATGGATAACCACGATTCTTTGTCATCCTGTATATTTGAGAGAACAAATTGATTTTTTCCTAATTCACTGTAACTCCACAAATCAATATCGCCACACCGTGCTCCATTAGTTAAACGTAATAAATTGTAATAAACCCCTAATTTTAAGGTATTTGTTTCATTCATTTCTCCGATACCATCATTTAATTTTCCAAAAACAATACTTGAAGGATCTTCTTCTAAACCTTCTTTTAAGCAATCTATAATTTTTTCTATTTCTTCATACATTAAAATCAACCTCACTTCACTTTTTGGGACGCGCATTACTTTTTTGAATCCAATTTTTTGATTTATGGACTTATTTGATCAGCATATATACCCCAATAGTTTTTGCTTTTTTAAAACCTTAAGGATGTTGTATCTGGACAGCATATTAAGTTGTAATTACTAAACTTCAGTACACAAAAATTTCCATTATTTCTTTTAACCATATTATTTTCCCTTCTATTATTCAACATAATTTTGAAAAAATAATACTTAAGTAACCTGCTGGCTGCCCTCTTTCATGATTATTGTATAAATTCCCTTTTGTCTCTCATGTAAAAAGTTTTAACACATGCAGGTTAAAAAACACATGTAATGAAATCACTACATGTGTAAAAGATTTATTATAATATTTCCCATAATAAATTTACATTCTTTCAGTACTGTTGCTAATTTATTTATCAAGATCCACTGACCAATCAATCTCTTCATTAAACCAATTACCCAATTTTGATGAACCATTATCCATTTTCAAAGGGATTTCTCCAGCCCATACTTTAATGTCACTTATGAACCTCTCTTTTTCAAGCCCTTCAAAGGTGTATTTTTCTAACGCAGTGTTTAAAAATTCTATAAATAGTTTCTCTAAATTATACCTTTGCTCTACTTTATACATTTTTTCATATTCTTCTACCGTAACTGCAATATCAATAGTCAAATAGTTATCTTTTTTAGTATATCTAATAAATGACTTTCTTCCATATGATTCAGGTAAGCATCTAAAGACTATCCCAATCGAAACATCGACATTGCTATATTTTGAATTAATATTAGTTTCCAATGCGTTTCTTAATTCACTAGCTAATTCACCAACTCTTGCACCAGCGGTATCTGTAACTATTGAAAAAACCATATAATAAACCTCTACTTTAAATTTAGTGTTTGTAATAAATTTAACGGTTATATTTTTATGTTTATATGCATAACTTTTATTTGACGAAACAAATTGAAGTTCTGCTATCAATGTTAAATTATTAGACTGACCGCATATTTCCCACACCATTTCAACTTACCAATCATAAAAACCCTTTAAATCAAAAAAGAGAGTAAAGATTTTTACTACTTATTAGGAAAATCATCAGGAAATATAGGACAAATAATGTTTTCACTTAATATGTCATAGAGAAATTCACTCATAGAGCCTTTATATTTAAAGTAATTACCTGAGTTATCATCTACCAATATAACCCAGTCTCTTTGATTAATATCCACAATCCAATTCAATGTATCTCCATTTTCTGTTCGCCCCCAAGGCAATAATCCGCCGCCATTTGATGGGAATACTTCATATGGAAAGTCCTCTGGGAAATTCACCTTTAACGTTAGATAGGCTTCTTTATTTATTTTTTGTTGATTCAATAAATTTATATTCTCATTTTTTGTAAAAGGAGAGTAAATCATTATAAAGCCGCCGATAGTACAAGATCCATATAAATTGATTAACTTTTTATAATCTGATGGCAATACAACACCTAATTTACTTTCCACTTCTTTCCATTCACAAACATTATATGGAAATTTTCTCGAAATAGATTCAGGTAAAATATATTTTAACTTTTCAAAAGACATAGTCCCTCCTAAATTAACCTTTAATATTTGTGTTTGGCTGGTTTACTTTTCCTCTGCAATCTCCATCTACCCATGCACCTTTTAATATAAAATCTTTTATACACTCTAAATCACCATGAGAAGCGAAAAATTTTAATGGTGTATGATAAAAACCGTCTACGAAATTAATATCAATCCCAGATTTAATTAAATAGATGCATATATTTCTTTTTTCAAGAAAAGCAGCAAAATGTAACAAACTCTCATTTTTTTTCTCATTTCCATAAACGGGAACATGAATAAACTCTGGGTTTTTAGACAATAAATTATCTAATTTGTTAATATTGTTCTCACGAATTGCAGTATAAATTTCATAAAAAACCTCTTCGTTTTCTTGAAATATTTGTTCAAGTTTTGTCATTGTAAACACTACTTTCTTGGCCGCTTCAAATAGATTTTTATGTAAACCTCCATTTTTTACCTATTTATATATTAATCAATCTCAGATGCTTCAAGGTTATTTATAAAAGTGACAAAGTTATTAGATAAAAAATTAATGCTTCTTTCTGTAACCCCACCCAAGTCCATCCAAATAAGAACAACACGACCTTTTTCTAAAACTATACAAAATAAATTTCCACCCCAATCATTTGCAAAGGGCAAGTATCTATTGGGGAGTGCATTGATTTCAAACCGTTATGATGCATCGTTAGATTATAGGGCGATATAAATCTTTCCAGTAAGGAATCATTTCTTCTGAAAAAATATAAACAAAATCTTTAGAAGAAAGGTTTCCTAAATTGTCTAATGCAATGCCAAACTTGAAAAATATTTTATAGTTTCTGTTGATAAAGTACTCTTCATTTTTCAAACTAGCCAATTTAGAGCCGATTTTTGATAACAGTTTATTATCAATAAAAACATCCTCTTTACAATTTAAAGCTATTTGTATTAACTGTCCTTTTTCATTATAGATTGCTTGACTATTCTTCCAGTTTTCTGTTGTGATACCTTTTTTAGTATTCTTGCTTATTTTTAAAGGCATTCCCCATATATTTTCAACTTCACTCGGCTGCATACCGAATTTCAATAATCCTACAGATTGATACGGAGTAATTTCATATCTTAAGTTTTTCAGCTGATTCTCAATACTTCTGAATTGAGTACCTAATTTTATTCCTTTCTCATAAATATATTTTTGGTTATCTAAATAAATTGTTATTTGAATGCCATCATCAGGACAGTCTAAACCGTAAATCGTCATGTTATATTGTGGAAATATATAGCATCCATCCACAAAATACGGATTTTCTTTTAATAAAAATTGCTTTGATTCATTCATTAAATCTATTTTTTGCTCATTCAATAAAATAATCTCTGGATTGTTTACTGATATACTTACCAAAACATCATTTACAAAATGAAATATATAATCATCATGAAATTGAAAAAATTCTTTTCCTTTGACAGGTTTCTTTTCCAATTCACCTAAGACATATTTTAAGTCTGAAGATGTCATAGATAGACTTACTTCGTTTATCCCCATTTTAGGTAATATTATTAGCTCTCTTCTCATACCTTTTACCTCTCTGTAGTTTTATAAAATCTACGAAATAGGTTCTAATAGTTGCTGACGTTTAAGGGTGAGATACCCCTCTACCATTTGATTTATTAACCATATAAGTAATCAATTAAATTATCAGTGTATTCCTCTTTTTTCAAAATACTAATCAAAGAAGACTTTAATATTTCAACAAAATCATCGTAGATTTCAAAAGTTTCCTCATCCATTATTTCTCCTTTGAATTTTTCATGTATTATTTCTAATGTCACCGAAAGAGCATCTAGAAAGACAGAAAAAGAATCCGCGATTGGAAATAAGGCACTCGTTTCATAACTTGCAAAAACAGGTGAATTTTCTTGGTTTGTGACAACTACAATTGGATCATCATCCTTATCTGCAACTACAAGCCAATTTGGATTCCAATTTGGATTTTCTCTTTTTTCGGTTCCAATCCAACGAAATCCTTCTTGTCTACGAACCAATTTATCTGCGGCATACAAAAAAAGGAGGCTATTCCCTAAGTCAATATCTGTACAATCTAATTGATGGCCATCAGGACGTATATTACAAATTATTTCACACTGTTGATAAAATAATACTAATTCAGGAGAAAGATAAATTTTTTCATCTACATCAAGTTTTGCTAATTTTGACCTATAACGGACTCCTCCGTTTTTTTCAACGGGGGATTCTTCTTTTGGATATTCATTCATCGCCTGTATAAATTTTAATATTGATTTTTCTAGTTGTTTCATAAAATGTCTATCCTCTCGTTTCTATGTGATGTTTTGCTACATCATTTTTTAACGGTCTTTTATTTTGCATTTTTTAACATATTCAAATAAGTTAAATCTTTCAAATCATGGTCATTTCCAAGTCGATATATATGCATGAACAACACACCTTTTTTGTAAATAAAAAACATATGTAATGAAAGCGTCTTTTAGCGTTTTCTTTACATATGTCCGAAATATTTATCCTTATTTTACCATAATATTTTAAATATCTCTAATTGTACAGTGATGTTTTTATTTCTTTGTAGTTGCGCTATATTAACTAATTTTTCTCTGGGCTAATTATAATAACATTCTTTGAATTACGAACCTCTATACAATTGTATTTTTGATTTAAAATCTCAATTGTTTTGCCATACTTCATAATTGTGATATCTTGGAAAGCCAAAAAAGGTAAACTATTCAGTTTTTCTTTTATATCGTTAATAGAAAGGTTCAAATTAAAACATTTTCTTAGTTCCATAATAAATTTATTTGCTTCATTTGGTTTTCTGACTATATAAACTTTTACCTTATCTATCAAATCAGGTTCGTCTAAAGTAAAATCATCATCTTTTATTACAGCATCATTTTCCAGCCATCTAAATAAATCGGTATCTAAAGTATAAAAAGGCAACGATAATGCACCGAAATCTTGATAGAATACGTTAAGATCGCTATTCTTTTTTAAAAACAATCCTTGCCCTCCTCCATCATCTCCTATCAAAATATATTCTGGTGCATAAGTACTTACTTCGTACAAACCGTTTCTTTCGATTGCGATGTCAAAACCATAAATATTGATTCCGTTTTCAAATGAAACTTCATTATAAGATTTCCAAAATTCAATTAGTCTCGAAGGTATATAAGTTTGAAAATAAGTATTGATTTCAGGCGCATCAATATTTCTTGTTGTTTTAGTGATTAAGGGTGTAGACTTAAAATTTAAATTCATTTATTTCCTCCAAATAACAATGACCTAGTCTATTAAATGTTATAAGCTTCTAGCATTACTCTATTCTAAAAAAGAATTATTAACAATCTATCTAAATAAAAAACCTTGAACGATCAAGGTTTTCAAATATTATCCATTATGATATTGAGGTAGTTTTTTTATCCATTCTTCAAAGTTTTTATTATATTCTTCCACATCAAAATTGTCACTATAGTAGTAATATACAGGTGATTTCGGACTTTCTTTGGCACTAAGACAAAAATAATCCCCATTTCCTACGTCTAGGAATGGAATCAAATTTGCATCCCAATTACCATTCTTAATCTCGTAATCATAAACAAATCCTATTAAATCATTGCCATTATTTTCTGCAGTTGATACATTTAAAATTCCCGGAAGCACATATTTAGACATTAATGTAATAAATATCTTAAAGTCGTCGCTAAATTTACAGTTAAATTTATATTCTAGTGCCTCCCAATCCCGTGTAGAAGGGGAATCAAAGACCCCCCATTCTTTGTCCAACACTTGTGATAAAATAGCCTCCACTTCATCATAAGTCACCATAAATACCTCCTTCACTTTATAGGTCTATTTATCCGATAAATAGACTCTAGTTTATAGCATGGTTGTTCAAGAGCATTGCCAGAAACCAGCAATAACCTCTCCTGTTTCATTATGCTTATATAGATATAATGCACCGTACATAAATACATAATCCATATTATCACTATAGCCTTCTTCGTCTATTTGTAGAAAAAAGGAGTAATTATCATTTTTCAACTCTTTATCATAATAACTTTTCGGTTGAATAAGTCGTGGTTCTCCTAAAACTTTAATAAACAAATAATTATTCCCTTGTTTTTGCGAATAATCGCTTATGGAGTTTATACCTAAATCTAAAATACGCTTATCCGTATTTCTTCCAATTTCGGAGTATTTATGCTCTATAACCCGTACTTCAATTGAAGGATATATATTTCTTTCCAATAAAGTATCAAAATCCTTATGAATAATAATCGAAAGCATAACATCCTCTTTTTCTGGATGAACTAGAGTTGCATAAAACCTGTAATCATCAGATATTTTTTCTTCAATGAATTTTGGAGGATTACCACCTATTCTACCCCTCACATTATCATTAAAAGGAATACATTGAGCAAACAATTAAAACCCTCCCTTCCATCTGCTTTAAGCCATAGACATAATCTTTTTTTGTTTTGGTGCTGGTAGATTGCTGATATCATCGGCGCTACGAAATACTGACCTGTGTATTCCAACGCTTCAAAATACACCATTTATTCCCACTGTACTTTTTCATTATTTTACCATTATTTAAAATTACAAACTAGTATATATCAAATGCATATTAGCATTCCCTTTCTACAAAGATTGCTGTACGCTAATACATAAGTAACTGACATATAAAAAGCGCTTTTTTTGTATTTTTTAAAATGTCATGGAGGTTTTGATATGGACGATTTTATATTTCCTATTCACAATAATGAGGCGAAATATAAGCAAATTTATCAGCAATTAAAGACTTTAATTGAGCAAGGAATCTTACAGTCCAATGATTGCCTTCCTTCTATTCGGCGATTGGCGGAGACATTACAGGTCAGTCGTAATACGACATTAACTGCTTATGAACAGTTGGTAGCGGAAGGCTACATACGTGGTGAAGGTCGTAAAGGCTATTTCGTTAATGTATTGGAACAAGTGTTTTTACAGGAAGAGGAACAAACAAGTAGGACAGAAAAAATACAGCAGGTGTTGCCAGCTATAAAAATTGATTTTCGGGCTGGTGCTGTCGATCAATCCCATTTTCCGCTAAAAACTTGGCGACAATTTGCTAATCGAGCACTCCAGTTAGCAGATAGTTTTGTGTATGGCGATCCTTTTGGGGAGCCTGTATTAAGAGAGCAGCTTGTTCACTACTTACTTCAAGCACGTGGGGTAAAATGTGAGGCGGATGATATTATTGTTGGTAGCAGTACACAGCAATTGTTATTGTATCTCGGTTTTATTTTGAAGCATGATTTTACAAGTGTAATTGTTGAAAATCCAGGTTATGTTGGTGCACGTCAATCATTTACATTAAATGGTTTTGAGTTGGAAGCACTACCTGTTTTGGCGCATGGCGCTGAACTTCAGCTATTGACACACATGCAATCACGGCTTTTATATGTAACCCCCTCCCACCATTTCCCTTACGGTGTTTCAATGTCTATTCAACAAAGGCAATTGATGATTCAATGGGCAAAAAGAGTACGTGGTTACATTATCGAAGACGATTATGACAGTGAATTTCGTTATACGCAGCAACCATTTCCGGCGCTTGCCTCTATCAACCATTCGCGCGTTATTTATATGGGAACTTTTTCAAAATCTTTTTTACCAGGTATTCGATTAAGCTATATGGTATTGCCTAAGTCACTTACCCATCGTTACAAAGAACAATTTGATCAATTTGAACATAATGCCTCTTCTCTCCATCAATTAACGATGGCGGCATTTATGGAAAAGGGTGAGTGGACACGTCATATTAAAAGAATGCGTATTATTTATAAACATAAAATGAACTGTCTTGTAGAAGAACTTAAAAAGCATTTCGGGCACAATATGACGATATTGGGGGAGCATTCAGGTCTTTATGTATTGATTAAGTTGCATGTGCAGCAAACCGAAGAAGAGCTACTCCAAGCTGCTGAGCATTGCGGTGTAAAAGTGTACCCAACTAGCCAGTATTATCTGCAACAGACAAACACTGAACCAATATTACAGTTAGGATTTAGTATGTTGTCAATCGAGAATATCCAAGAAGGCGTTCAATTATTATCACAAGCATGGCCGTTGCTACGTTCCAAACAACATTAAAACGCGGGCTTTCAAAAACCCGCGTTTTTACTATGTATCATTTTTGAGCGTATTTTTGCAAATGCTTTGGTATTTCCCGTAAATCCATTAACAACGGCATCATCATCAGTAAGGTCAATAAATAAATAGCAATTCCTATTGCCACAGCCGAACTTTTCACTTCCTCCTCAATAACATAGGGCATTGTAATATAAGGTACAAAGACCAAAAGTAAAATAGAAATACGAGTCATTGAAGTGAGCATTTGTTTTTTTGCGCAATAAGGGCAACTGATAAATCGTGAAAATGTTACAATCGAACGCATCGATTGCTTCCAAGTCCATTTCTCCTTACATTCAATACATTTTGGCATACAGTGCATCCCCTCCATTCACTAATTATGCCATATTCTTTCACAAAGAAGCACTCCATTAAAGCAAAAAAGAATTGCACAGGTTTTCCCTGCACAAATTCTTTTAAAAATAATCTATAAATGTCGGGATACCTACAGGTAGAACAGCTTCTAAAAGGGCCAATTCAATTGCTTCACCTTGTAAGCGCTCGATTTTTTCTAAATAGCTAGGTCGTTTATAGCCCAATAGCATCGTAGCTAACGTCTGTACGGTTAGTTGTATAGCATTTTCGGATAATTGTTCGCTCACCTTCTCAACAGATACTTCCCCGCTTTGCACTGTGACAACAAAGGTACCATTATTCCAAGCGACAATACGGTCAGTTACCGCAAAGCGCAGTTGGAAGTCACTTCCTATAAACGGATAACGCATTAAAAATTCCTTTACGTCCACAATGCGTGCCATAAAGTAAGGAGAAACCTTTTGAATAATTTCACTATCCTCTAGTAAAAAAGCGACTGCTTCATTGCCCGTTGTTTTCCCATACACGTTATAGACCATTGAGCTATGGGCAGAGACAAAGTTCCATAACCCTTTACGAGCTTCTTCCTGCATATAAACAATCTCATCAATATAGAAATTTTCTTCCATTATACGGTAGAACATATAACCTTGTGCCACATCGTCCTCATCGTAATAGATTGCAGCTTGTAGTTTGACATCACTGTCTATAAACTTTTCTTCCCAAAAGTCTTCTTGAAATTTTTCATTCCACGCAATACTATTACGCACCATAACGCCATGTGTTTTTTTGGCATAGCGTGCATAAATAGCGACTACATCCTCATCTTTTGGATCGACTCGGCGAATTTTACCGTTTAGTCCGCCATAATGAGGGAGTTGCGTATCTTTTACTTGAAACTCCACAATATCGCTCATAATTTCCCAACCCTTTTTGCGATAATATGGAATGGAATAAGGAAATAAATAAGAAATATATCGACCTTCATCTCGCATTTGTTCGAGGCATTTCAAAATAAGACTTTCCATCAAGCCGTGTCTAGAATATTCTGGATAGGTACCAACAGCCGTAATACCACCCATTTCATAAAATTTCCCATGTACATTTACTTGAAAAGGTAAATTTAATATTTGTGATACTAGTTGAGAGCCGTCAAACCAGCCAAATGCATGCCCTTCATCGAACTGTTTACTTTTGGCATTGACGAAACGACGATCCTTATGAATGGACATAGACATTTGAAATACATAATTTAGTAAATCAATTGACTGAGCCATCTCATCAAGTCGTATTTCTCGCATTACTAAACCTTTTCGTTGATTCATGATTCTCTCTCCTCATCAAATAGCTCTGCAAAAATAGTGTCTGGTGCATTTAAAAATCGCTTCGTTACAATATAATGTATAGTGTCTTCGTATCGAATCGATTCAATTCCCCCATCGTCAAAACTGTAAATGGTCGCATTCGGATAACCAAGTAAAATGGGCGAATGGGTAGCAATAATAAACTGAGCTTCATGCTCTAAATCTTTCATGATTTTAAGAAGACTAAGTTGTCTCGTAGGTGATAAAGCCGCTTCTGGCTCGTCCAATAAATAAATCGCCTTGCCTTTAAAACGGTTCATAAATAGCGATAAAAAGGACTCGCCATGTGATTGGTGGTGTAGTGATTTGCCACCAAATGCAGCATACTTATTCGGATGTTCTAACAAATCAATATGACTTGCAAATTGATAAAACGTCTCCGATCTTAGAAAAAAGCCGTTCGTCACTTTAGGCCACCAAGATAAGCGAATATAATCTCCTAATGCCGATTCCGCCTTATGTACTTCATAGGTATTTTGACGTCCCCCACCTGCTGTATTAAATTCACAGCAATCCGCAATAGCTTCCAGTAACGTCGATTTTCCAGAGCCATTTTCCCCAACAAAAAACGTCACATTCGTTGGAAACGCTAACTCTTGTAAATCCTGCAAACTAGGTATATTAAAAGGATATAGGTGTTTTTCCTCTATGTTGTCCTGTAAAACTTTGCATGCTTTTAAATACATCCTTATTCCCCTCCCTATTACTATTATAACTCCCAATAGCTATTGTGAAACGGTCTTCTTTTCCAAATACAATTAAAAAATACCTGCTAGCTATAACAGCATAATGCCAACTAGGGGAAATAGGTGACCAGACTAGCGTTAAACAGAAATAAAAGTCAGAATATTAAAATATAGCACAAACTCATCATTCCTTTTAATAGCGAACAAGACCGAATACCTACTTGTCATACCTATATCGGAAACACGACATCTCTTGCCGTTACAGTAACTACCTACACAATATTTCCCGAGAAATATTTCAGTTATCCAGCGCAAATTACTAATAAAGATAATAAAATTATGCCATTATAACGATTTGAATAAGAAGGGGTGGTACTTCCTATACTTGATTGGCGTTCAACACTTAGCTCATAGTGGTTAAAAGCGTAGAAACTACAAGTGCTAGCAGTCCTATCATTGATACGTTATTGTTTGTTATGATGTGCATATAGCCTCCTCTACTTTTCATTATTTCTTATATTAAAAAACTCCATCTCCCAAAAATAGAGAGACGAAGTTATCCGCAGTACTACTTTAATTACATAAAGGCTTCCTTTAACAATATCAGTAGGCTGACTATAGCTATCTTATTCAGTACAAAGACGCTTGAACGAGTTCTCGAATTGTTTACCAGCAGCCACCGTGTAAACATTCCCCACTATTATTTCCAAGTCAAGTTGCTATGTTAAATATCCTGTTGAATGGATCTACCAGGATAAAACTTCATTTGTCCATTATCTTGATGTGCTTTAGCGGTCATCGTTATTGGTTTCAATTTTAGAACAATCGTTTTACTTCCTAAAGAAGATTGATACTTCTCAACATGTGCTTTTGATAAGGGCGCTTGATAGTAAGCTGGGACATATTTATCTAGCATTGCTTGCATTGCTGCCGTTGCTTCGTCTAAATTTGTTACTACTTCGATGATACCGTTTGCGATAACGCTCATATAAGCAGTATCTGTATTAGCAGGAATCGGATCGGCAATTGTTCCGTAATTTTCACTTATGGTCATACAAGCATTTGAATTCGTATGTAAGATGGTGATTTTTCTTCCTTCATTTGCGCCATGAATATAAAAAATCCCTTCTTTGAATACAAAATTAAGCGGAATGACATATGGCATGTTATGATCTACCAAGCCAAGAAAAGCTGTTTGAGCTTCTCGTAAAAAGTTATAAATTTGCCCTTCATTTGTACACATTCGATCCGCCTTACGAATATTAGTTTCCATCCATATCACTTCTCCTTACCTATGATATTGGAAGTTTATAATAGAACCGTGCGATTAAGAAGGGACAGTTTTGGGAATATCCATGGGTACAAGAAACTGTTAAAAAACCAGCACGTATTTAAAATTACGTGCTGGTCTAATATTTTTGGATAAATAATTGCCCATTCGATTGGATTTCAGCATAGAATACTTCTTCAATATTTTCGATAGACATCTTTTTCAGTTCATCTTTTAACCATTGTCGATTTTTCCCAACTTCTAATAAATTTCTTTTCAATAATTTTCCATCTGATATTATTTCAATTGGCAAAAAAGGTGGATTTTCTGGTGAGATGTTTATATCTATTTTTTGGGTACCTTGAAATGGCGGTTTCTTAAGAATACTAAGCGTACCATTCGGTTCTAGAATGGCAAAATCTATTTCATCAATTGAAAAAACTTGATATTGTCTAATCATCATCGTTAAGTCATCAATATTGACACCGGTTCGCTTCAATGCTTTTCGATCGATTTTGCCATGTTTTATAACAATTGTAGGCTGACCGTCAAGCAACATTCTTATTTTCCCTGATTTCAAACTAATATAGCCGATTAGTGTCGTCAACGAACACCAAATAATTAAGCTTACCAAATCTTTCATGTAATCTTTAGTACTTAAAACAATCATATTTGCGGCAATCGAGCCAATTGTGATTCCTGTTACGTAATTGAAAAAAGTAAGTTGACTTAATTGTTTTTTCCCTAAAAAACGTGTGAGGGCAAGAAGTACGAAAAAAGTTACAACTGTTTCTATGGCTATTTGTAAGTAGCTTACATCTTTCATATCACCACTCCTATCTATACAATAGAATGCGTTATGCAGTCCATAACATACACTCAAAACTAGGTGCATTCCTTGTTCTCACCACTAGCTTGCTTCTAGAAGAAGTATTTGTAAGGCATAAATAACCCCTAAGGTTAATTTCAGTGCTATTTTTTATTAGATTGATACATAAAATACAATCCATTTAGATTGGCAATTGGTGTATGATTTAGATATTCGATTTATAGGAAATATTTACATATAATTTGTCTTTTTGCTCAAATAAAAAATCGGAGGTATGTCGCATGAAAAAAAGGAAAAGTTGGTATCGTATGTGGAAAATACTTTCCTTCGCTTTTTCCATGTTGTTGCAAGTTTATTGGTTTCGCATTCGAAAAAAATCGGAACCACAATGGGAAATGCTCTGGGAAAAGCTTGGTCGACAATTTCGAGAAACGTTATTTGAACTCGAAGGTGTGTTGATTAAAGTCGGACAACTTTTAAGTATTCGCGAAGATTTACTACCAAAAAGTTTTATTAGCCAAATACAGGATTTAGTAGATCAAGTCCCTCCCTCTCCTTGGGAAGACATTCAACTTGTTTTGGAAAAAGAATGGGGAAGTCCTGTTGACCATGTACTTCTTTCAATCGAGACAAAAGCTGTCGCTTCCGCATCCATTGGAGAGGTTTATCGCGGAAAGTTAAAGGATGGTACGAATGTAGCAATTAAAGTACAGCGACCCACTATACCAACTATTATGCGAACGGATTTTCGTTCGCTAGCTATTATTATGTGGTTTGCGCAATATATTGCTCCAGTACCTAAAGGCTTTATTAATTTTAAATTGCTTTTTAATGAAGTCAAACATGTCATCAGTAGGGAATTAGATTTTAATAAAGAACTAGACACCATGACACATTTTCGCGAACGCTTTGCATCGATTGATGAACTTAAGATTCCTAGTGCGTATCCCGAACTTAGCACCTCTCAAGTATTAGTAATGGAATGGATAGATGGTGCAAGAATAACAGATAACGCATTTTTAACTTCCAATCAAATTGATAAAGAAGCATTATCTGAGCGATTAATGCGCATTTTCTTACCACAATGGCTAGAGGCTGGGCTATTTCATGCTGATCCGCACGCTGGCAATGTGCTAGTAACGGAGGATGGTACAATTGTCCTTCTTGATTTTGGTATGGTTGGCGAAATATCAAGAAAAGATGCAGCCAATTTTCAAATTTTAATGCAGGCTATTTTATTAAAAAATTATGCTCAAGCGGCTGAAACATTAAAAAATTTAGGATTTTTACTACTAGGAGCGGATTTAAAAATCATTGAAAATCTTCTAAGAGAAGTACTACTATTGGATTTAAACAAAGTAAAGGAAATGGATGTATTTGCTGTCAAAAAAGAAATGAATGACATGATAAAATTACTTCCTATACAAGTTCCTACACGATTTATCTTTTTAGGGCGCTCGTTTGTGACAATTGAAGGTATGTTGCTGACCCTTAATCCAGAGAAAGAAATTTTAGACATTATTAAACCTGTATTTTCAGATTGGATCAAGCAAGGAAGCTCAAATAATTGGAAAACTGTTTTACAATGGCTTAATGCGCTCCCAATTTTTAAAGTATTCCATTCCCTGCAAGACCTTGTGGAGACACCCCAGCGAATGTTAGTACAAAAAGATGCATTGCAGCAAAGGGATTTTGTCTTTGCAATTTATGAAAATCAAAAAAAGCAAGCCTTTATCATTAGTGTACTAGCATTAGGCGCAGTTTTCTTTGGCCTGTATTTACAATATGCCCTCCTTATAAAAGCATCGAGTGGCGTATTAGCACTTTCTAGTCTTTTTTATATCGTAAGTAGTTGGAAACAAAAAAGATGGTTACAACGGCTCTCCAAAAAAACGCTATAGATAACATTAGCCTCCTAATTCTAACGTTTAGGAGGCTTTCCTTATGCTTTCCAATGGGATTTTCATGCTATTTATCCTGTTATACCAACTGTTCTATAATCAGCCAGTTACTCATAAATTGACTAAAATACAAAATAAGGAGAACTGCGAAAATGCATGTTGTTCATTTTTATGAAAATAAGATTTCCGTTTTGAATCAGCTATTAATTCGCATTCCAACTATTGATGAAAACATCCAAATTAAAGGTCGAAAAGCAAAAGTAGTGGACGTTATTCAAATGAATGAGCGCCAGTATCATGTCATTGTGCTTTTTGAAAAAATATCAAAAAAACAACCTTTAACAAAAGATCTTGGGAAGAAGAAAAGATAGTTCTTCCCTTTTTTATGTTTATCAACATACAAGGTGTGGGTAGACAAAAAACATAACAGTACTCGCAATAATAATTGATTTTTTTGAACAAAATGCGAACTATTCTCATTAATAGTATTTTTATTGAGCAGAACAATTGACTTTTTAATTGATAACAATTATCATTATCATATAGATTATTTCTTTTCTCTAAACTGTTTATTTCAGAATCCCCCCTTATTTTTTGAAATAAACATGCATTAAACGGATATTCTTACATCACACTAAGAATATCCGTTTTTTAGTTACATAAATTGAAGGAGCTGTTCTCAATGGATTATCGTATTGAAAAAGACACTATGGGTGAGATCAAAGTACCTGCCAACAAAATTTGGGGTGCTCAAACCCAACGTAGTAAAGAGAATTTTCAAATTGGTACTGAACACATGCCGATTGAATTGATTCAAGCTATGGCGATTTTAAAGAAAAGTGCAGCAATCGCAAATAATAAATTAGGAAAGCTTTCGGATATTAAAGCCAATGCAATTGTGCAAGCGGCAGATGAAATTTTAAATGGTCAATGGGACGATCAATTCCCACTTGTTGTCTGGCAAACTGGTAGTGGTACCCAATCGAATATGAATGTCAACGAGGTGATTGCGCATCGTGCAAACCAAATTTTACAAGATGCTGGCGAAGCTGACCGCATTCACCCAAATGACGATGTCAATAAATCTCAAAGCTCGAACGATACGTTTCCAACTGCGTTGCATATTGCAGCCGTACTAAAAGTAGAAGACTATCTACTGCCTCGCCTTCGTTTATTAAAGGCAACGTTGGATGATAAAGCAGAGCAATTTAAAGATATTATTAAAATTGGACGTACCCATTTACAAGATGCTACCCCGCTGACATTGGGACAAGAAATTAGTGGCTGGTCTGCTATGCTAGGTAAATCCGAGCAAATGATTAAACATAATGTGGACTACATGAAAGAGCTTGCGATTGGCGGTACGGCTGTCGGAACGGGTATTAATGCACATCCTGAATTTGGTGAGCGTGTAGCAGCTGAAATTAGTGAACTAACGGGCAAACAGTTCACTTCCGCAGCAAATAAATTCCATGCTTTAACAAGTCATGATGAAGCGGTTGTGGCACATGGTGCATTAAAAGCACTTGCTGCTGATTTGATGAAGATTGCCAATGACGTACGTTGGCTAGCAAGTGGTCCACGCTCTGGTATTGGTGAAATTACTATTCCAGAAAATGAACCAGGCTCATCCATTATGCCAGGTAAAGTGAATCCGACGCAAAGTGAAGCGATGACAATGGTCGTTACGCAAGTAGTTGGGAACGATGCAACAATTGCCTTTGCCGCTTCGCAAGGTAATTTTGAACTGAATGTCTTTAAACCTGTTATTATTTACAATTTCCTACAATCGACACGTCTGCTAGCAGATACGATGAAATCATTTAATGATCACTGCGCTATCGGCATCGAACCAAACAAAGAGGTACTGGATCATAACTTGCAAAACTCGCTAATGCTTGTAACAGCCTTAAACCCTTATATTGGCTATGAAAATGCGGCAAAAATTGCGAAGAAAGCACATAAAGAAGGCACGACTCTAAAAGAAGCGGCCATCGCTTCAGGCTTATTAACTGAAGAACAGTTCGATGAATATGTTGATCCAGCTACAATGATTTATCCGAATGCATAAATACAAAAGGCACCAAGAAGTTTTGAACTCTTGGTGCCTTTATATTTTGATGGTCGTGTTAATACTGCCATCGTTGAATTCCACCCCTATTAGCAGTTCGTGGTGGTTTACCCGCGATTTACGCTGGTTTACCCGCGATTTAATTCGCCTTTTCAACTACATAGCTTTCAGGAACGAAAAATGTGCTGTAAAGGTCAGATTCACTATTAAACGTCACTGCATAATAGTTACCAATTTTAAAACCTGCACTTTTAAGAACAGTACCTGTTGGCAATGGACGTGCAAGTCTTTGATAATAATCGTTATTGTTAATTAAATATGGTTTAATATGCTGTACCGTATCTTTTGTGACAATAAATAATATATCCTTATTCACAACTTGCGGTTCGATTAGTTGAATATCTGTTGGATCAATTGTTCGCTTTTCAATACCGCCACCTACAAAACTCATATCATATGTATTGACAAGTTCCCCCTGTTCAAAGATAAAATTCCCCCATTTATTTAGATAGGTATAATAAGAGTGTGCATGCGTTGCCAAACTATCACTCTCATTATAAAACGAGTAAAACGGTTTATCTCTATTAATCCACATATAGGCAGGATTTTGATAAAATTGTACACGTTGTTTAAACGGAATCGCTTTAAATACAGTTAAATCGCTTGCTTGTACACGATATCCAGAGCTCATCCAATAATATGTTTGTTTATTATATTTTTCAATATTATATACACGGAAGTAATTTCCCTTTTTGACTAACATCGATTCAAACTGACCATTGGCATTTTTCTTATACACTTTTACATCTTTCGAAAACGTTAGCTTCCCCGTTTGCCCTTTGACAATTTCTACGCCGTCATAGATTACTTTCGCTTTGGATGTTGATGGACTAACCATTAATACTACAAATGCTGCAAGTAACATTAGAAAAAATTTTTTCACTATTCTCCTCCTACTTCTTGATTCAATTCTACTAATCTATTGTTATTTTACCAATAAATAGATTTAGCCGTCAAAAAACTATCAAAAATAACTTTTCCCCTTCTTGTCTTGCTTAGGTTAAAAGTTATTCTCAAATAGTTTATTCTTACCAATTTTTTGGACATCTACAATTTGTCCAATGTTCAGCAAAGACAAATAGCGAAACTGCATGTCGTTGGTCACTCCCAACTCCCCCCTGCAATATGATACAACAAGGTAATTTCCATTTTCTTAAATTAATTTTCTTTAATTGGAAGTTCAACAGTAAACGTAATCCAACCATTTTTGTACTCTGCACAAATATCGCCATGATGCAGCTCCATAATTCTTTTTGAAATGGAAAGGCCCAGACCACTACCTTGTGCATCCATTCTCGCTTTATCCCCTCTAAAAAACCGTTCAAACATTTTATTGATATTATCCATTGGAGCGTTTGCCATTCTGTTTGATACTTTTAAAATGGCAGTATTATGATTAGCCTCAAACGATATTAGTAATGCTGATGGTTTTTCGCTGTATTTTATCGCATTAATAAAAAGGTTTTCATAAACACGCACAATTTTTTCAATATCGATTACAGCATGTATGTCTTCATCAGTGATTAAATTTTGAACAGTCAATTGTTGCTCTTCGAATATTGGACTATACTCTCCTACGATTTGCTGTAGTAAACTCGCCATGTCCACATTGCTCAAATTCAACTTCACATCAGGGCTCGATAAACGGGTAAATTCAAACAGTTCATCAATCAGATTTTTTAGTCTTAATGATTTGGAATAAATCGTTTCCAAGTATTCTTGAAGTTGTTCTTTATGTGTATATTGACCATCCTTTAACAATTTCAAATAGCCAATGATTGATGTTAATGGTGTCCGTAAATCATGGGATATATTTGTAATAAGCTCGTTTTTTTCTTTTTCTATTTGTCTTTCATGTATAAATTTCTGTTCTAACTCTTGCGACATGTAATTGATATTTATCGCTAGCTGAGATAGTTCGTCTTTCCCTTTAATATCAATTGTTTGTCCTAGTTCTCCACTTGCAATTTGTTGAACGGTATCGGAGATTAACTTGACATACATGATTTTTTTCCTTATTAGCATGCTAAAAATTAACACAAAAGTTATAATGGCTGTTGAAAACCAAGCAGTAAAAGCTACACTTGCTTGCCATACATTGAGATGATTATTGTTCATGATGAAATTAATTAACTCAAATATAGGACGAGATATAATACTCATCACAAAAATAGCACCGAATAAACTGATGACAATCATCATAAGAAGCTGAAAAGAGATTTTATGACGAAACTTAATCGTTCTCATATTTTATACCCCACACCCCAAATTGTCTTAATATAAATTGGATGTTTTGGATCGTCCTCGATTTTTTCTCTAATTTTTGTAATGTGCACCATCACCGTATTATCAGATTTATAAAAGTCATTCTTCCAAACTGCCTCATAAATTTTTGCAATACTTAAAACAATCCCTTTGTTTCGAGCAAGCAGTTCTAAAATGTCGAACTCTTTTGGTGTTAATCTAATTTCTTGCTGTTGTACCCAAATTTGACGTGTATCTGTATTGATTGTTAGATTCCCTATCTCGATTACACTTTTTACGAAAGTAGTTTCCGTATTGTACTTTTTATACCTTCTTAATTGGGATTTCACCCTAGCGATTAATTCCAATGGATTAAATGGTTTAGATAAATAATCATCAGCACCAGCAGCAAGTCCTTTAATTTTATCCATATCCTCTGATTTTGCTGAAAGCATAATAATAGGCATGCTACGCTCTTCCCGAATCTTCAAGCATGCTTCGATACCATCCATTTTCGGCATCATAATATCTAAAACAATAAGGTCAAACGCTTTTTTTTCGAGCATTTGTAATGCTTCCACTGCATCTTCTGCCTTTTCAGTTTCCATCCCTTCATTTTCTAAATATACTGCAATCAGATTTCTTATCTCTTTATCATCGTCAACAATTAGTATTTTTGACATCTACTATTTCCTCCGGATGTTTATTTGCTATAGCACAGCTAAAGATGTAAGCAGGTGGCCAATTTCTATATTCTCTTGTTATTTCTAATTTGGCAAAAAACTGTTTAATGAATGCCTTTTTACATTTTGTATATTGAAATGTAATGAACAATCCATTGTCTTTTAGAATTTTTGTAGTGTTGTCTAAAATCTTGTATGATAACTTTTCGGGCAAACTCGAAAATGGAAGCCCTGAAATAACGTAATCAGCATAAGGAATATGATACTCTTGCAAATATGTTTCAATATTTTCAGCAGATCCACATTTAATGTATACATTATCATGGTCTTTATAGCGTTGTTTAAGCAACGAACAAAATTTCAAATTATTTTCTACTAATAATACAACCGTCTTGGCATTTTTTTTGGCAAGCAATTTTTCTGTGAAAACACCTGTACCTGGGCCATATTCAACTATATATTTTGCTTTTGTAAAGTCAATTTTTTCAATCATTTTATCACCTAGAAAACTCGAACTTGGCACAATCGCGCCTATCGTTTTAGGATTCACCATAAATTGAAATAAAAAAGAAAGCTTTTTCACAATTATTCACCTCTTGGTTTGAATTCATAATCTTACTTTAGAAATCAAACCTTAAAAGAACATGCCGAAAAACCTTAAGAATCCTGAAGAAAAATAAGTGCCAGTCACCGAAAATATTTAGAATATTCAGTTTTTAATATAGTAAAAAAACCCCTCCATTTTGAAGTGACCCCTAAAAGTTAGACACGGTTATTTCATTTAGGCAGCTTGGGTAAACTGAGTTCGGTATTGTACCGGACTCAGTTTTAATTTTGCCTTAATTCGTTTCGTATTGTAATACGTTATATAGTTTTCAAGTTCCAATTTAAAATGCTCAACACTTTCGAACTCCTTTAAATAAAGGAATTCCGATTTCAAAATCCCAAAGAAATTCTCCATCACCGAGTTGTCATAACAGTTGCCTTTACGTGACATACTTTGCACAATGCCTTTTGATGCAAGTGCGTGACGGTATTGCTTCATTTGATAATGCCAGCCTTGATCGGAATGCATCAGTAATTGGCGTTCCTCTGGTAACTTCTCTAATGCTTTCTCCAACATTTCTGAGACAAGTGAATACGTTGGTCGATGACCAATTGTGTAAGTAATAATTTCTCCGTTAAATAAGTCTAAAACAGGGGATAAATAGAGTTTTTCACCAAACAATTTAAACTCTGAAATATCTGTTACCCACTTTTCATTAGGGGCTTCAGCTGTAAATTTGCGGTCTAAAATATTCGGTGCGATTTTACCGACTGTCCCTTTATATGATTTATACTTTTTCATTCTGACTACGCACTTTAAACGAAGTGTTTTCATGATACGTTGTACTTTCTTATGATTCACTCTTCGTCCACGATTTGCGAGTTCATCACGAATGCGAAGGTATCCGTAACGCCCTTCATGTTCGTTATAGATGGATTGAATTTCAGCCTTTAAGTCGGTATCTGGATCGGGACGATTCAGTTTCTTCACTATGTCATAATACGTACTACGTGGAATCTGTGCGAATTCGACAAGTGCCTTCACCGAGTATTTATGCCTTAATTCATAGATGACCTTTACTTTGTCTTCTTTGGTGATGTTTCTTTGGCTTGAACTAAGGCGTTCAACTTTTTTAAATACTCGTTTTCCATTTCAAGCTGCTTGATACGAGCTTGAAGTGCTTCTGGTGAGCCTTCTACTGGTGTATGTTTTGGTTGTTTATTGGTTTCTTTTTTCATGGATGGACGCCCCTTTTCCTTTGATTGAAGGGCATCGAATCCTTTTGTTTCAAACTGTTTTCGCCAATGAATAATGGACGATGGAGCTGCTATACCAAAGATAGCCGCTGTTTCTATTAAGGACGTGCCGTGCTCAATCATGAAGTTTAGTACGTCTAGTTTAAACTGTGCTGTATAGTTTGTATATGATTTTATAAACGCTTCAACACCGTTATACTCATATTGTTTAGCCCAGTTAAGAATAGCCTTATGATCTGTCCCAATCGATTTAGCAATTTCATGTGAACTTTCTTTGCCTTCTAAGTATCGTAAAGCTGCTTGTAATTTTTCCTCTGCAGTATATTTTGCCATTAAAAACTGCACCTCCAATTGTTAGATGTGTCTAACAATTGGGGTGCAGTTCATTGTACTTTGGAGGGGTTTGGGACATGTTATTGCATTAATTCTTCAAAAAATTCAATAGGTACATACGTTTTCGTTGGTTCTAATAACGCAGGTGCTACTTTAAAGTAACGAAGTGCTTTATTGTAGCCGTATGCTTTTTCACCACGTGTAATTGTGTAGGATAGCGCCCCTTTTGAAACAATAGCGCCAGTACCTGTTGATTCCACTTTAAAGCCTAATTCTTCTGCAATTAGACGTAATGGCACCATTGTTGTACCATCCACTTCATAAAAATCTGTTTTAATAATTTCTTGTACTGCTGCATTAGCTGAAGCTTCCTCTGTTTCTTCACCTTGTTCTTTCGCTGTAGCATCTAACACAATGACTTTTGTTGGCGGTGTTTGTGCAGGAATACTTCTTGTTGTAATTGTATAGAACACAAGTAAATGTTGTTCGGCTAAATCTTTAGCTGAGACTTCTTTAGCTGATTGGCTTTGGATCACCGTTTCTTTGCCAACATTTAATTTTAAACTGTTATCCGTATTGACTAAATCCTTATTGAAAAAGTCAACAGTGACACTACCCATTTCCTTTGTTTCCACGATTATAACTTCTGGATTATACTGTGGTGGATATATCATCAGCATTGGCTTATTTGCATACGTATATGCTGTTACTTTATCACCTTTTTGTAGCTTTACTTCTTTCCCCGTATTATCAAAAATAAGTGTGTCCTTATTTACGACAAAGACGTTCGTATTTTCGCCATCTTTCGTTGTGTAATACGTTGCATTATTACGTTCTTCCACGCTTTCAATTGTACCGGCTACTTTAATAAAAACCGGCTGCACTTGTGGCGTTTGTTCATCCTGTTGGGCATTTGTGACAACTGCTTCTCCTTCATTTGCTGATGCAGTTGGAGCGATTGCAACGCCCCCTAATAATAATGCTGTCATTGCAAATGGTACGACCTTTGTCATTTTCATAAAAAATACATCTCCTTCATTTCACGAGTTCATTGAAGTAGTCGATTGTAAAAGGAAATGGTTACATTATTACCATATTATTTTCAAAAAAATTTCAAAAGAGAATAATTGCCACTTCACAGAGCTAAAAGATGAATGATAATCGATTTAGGACGCGTTGTAGAAAGTATTGCTGTTCACTTTGTTTTGCTCTTATCTCTAACGCTATATCTGGATGATCTGTAATTACGCCCGAAACGTTTTTCTCAATAAATTCCTGTAAAGAACGATCCTTATTTAAAGTCCAGATAAACAAATCTAGATGTTGAGCATTGAGTTCTGCAATTAAGCTCTCGTCCACCCACGATGCTTCTAACGCAATGAAATCTACAGTTAAATGATCCATCGGTCCAATATTCAGCGCATAAACAATTCCTACACGCAAATGAGGTGTTATATTTTTAAGTTGTGTCATCAATTGCGCATCTGAGGACTGTACATAGTACGTATCAAGCACTTTATAGGCGCGTAACTTTTCTACTAATCGAGGCAATAGGTCTTCTCTTTCTTTCCCATGTACTTTTAACTCAATTAATAATGTAACATCTAGCGCCTTGGCAATTTCGATAAAATCATCCAATGAAGAAATTTTATCGCTCATCCCATTCTCATAAATTGTAATGGTTTTTAATTCACTTAGCGTCATATTGGCAATAACCCCATTTTTCCCTGCTAGACGCCTTAATGTACGATCATGAAAGACCACAAATTCTCCATCTACTGTTTGCTGAATATCTAGTTCAATTAAGTCTGCACCTGCACTCGCTGCACTAACAAGCCCGCTAATTGTATTTTCCACATTGCCTGCTGTATAACCACGATGTGCAATAATTTTAGTATCTGGTGCGTACACACTTTTCTCTAACGAAAAAATATTGATTATGCTTAAAATTGAAAAAATAACACAAAGCACTAATGGCAAAGGAAAATAGCGTTTGTTTTGATAAGCGTTTCTTGTTAGAGCCAAAACACGCGTATTATACGTAATGGCAACCATGACTTGTGAAAACATAGCTTGCAACAGACTAAACAGCACAATAAAGGCCATTTCAAGAAATGCCAAAGTAAATCCTGCTGTTAACAGCGCTGTGCTTGGCATAAATCGTTCCAGGAAAAATAGTGGTAGTATACCGACTACTGTTACAACGATTAAAAGTAATAAATGAATCGTTAAAACCATTGCCAATAATACAAGTAGTTTAAACAAGCCCCGTCTTGAAAAACGCCAACTTTGGAGAAATGATTGCCTCAGTGAAATTTTTGGCTGTATTGTAAAAATAGGCAATGTCAACATACTCCTTATTCCAACCATCACTAAGATACTAGCAACAGCAGCATACAGTATTCTACCTGTAGGTGTACCCATTATTTCATTTGTCATAAAGTGTGGAATAGCTATCCCCTGTGTTAGCCAAAGAGGGAGTACAAATGAAGCTAAGGGCAATAAAAGAGCTATATAGATAAATAAATAAAGAACTTGTAAGCTATAAAAATAAGGAAGTTTTCGATTTAGTTGTTGCCACATTGTCAAAAACCGATAACGAGTACCCCTTTGCTGATTAAAAGCCATTATAAACAGAAAACCCATCTCATAGTAAATAAAGAGCAATACGACCATTACTAAAAGGATCATCATCGCTATGACAAAGGGGTGCATTAAAAAACTTTGTAAATTTTGTTCCGTTATATGCGTGTAGCCCGTTACATTAAGCATTACATTAAAAACGAGTGTTGACACCGGTATTGCTAGTGAAAATTGAAATACACGAATCATAACGAAAACCCGTATATAGTCGATACGATACGTATAAATGTTATAGATGGCTTGTCGCATAATTTGACGAGCTTTTTGCATTCCCTCACCCCAGTTTCGTACTATCCCATTTCCTGATTGACAATTTGCTATCCGTTTTAAGTTATTTCTTCTTACTAACGTATGATAGATATTGTAATTCAATTTACTCTCAACATAGAAAATGTTATCCATTACGGCTGTATGGAATGGCACCCAGACTTTTCATGCGACTTGTAAGCGCATTTAAACATCTGCGGCATTTTATTTATGCCTTTATTTGAGGCAATTGTCATATTTGTATGCAATGTTCGTTAAAAAATTGAAACTTTTTACTTGCCCATCCAGTAAATACAGATAGCAAATAAAATTTGGAGGGGAAATCCAGTTGCAACTACATATTGGGGACATCATTAGTACTATTTTTATTCTTCTCATTTTTCTTGCTATGTTTTTCGTTATGATAAAAATGATTAAAAATGTAAAGTCTACAGCCGTCCTTCCTTCTCGAGACACACTACAACAACATGTGGATGAACTGACAACACGTGTCCGAGATTTGGAGGAACAAGTGCACAATTTATCAAAAAGACAATAGGAGAAACATCAAAAAATCGTTGTGTGGCTATGCCTCACAACGATTTTTTGTCTGTTCATAAACGATACGACCATCGACAACTGTATATGCAACTTGAATATGTGGGATTTTTTCAATATCAACTGTAAAAATATCATCGTCGAACACGGTAAAATCAGCACTAAATCCTTCTTTTATCTTACCTCGCCTATGCTCCTGACCGATGATTTCAGCAGACCCAACTGTATACAAACGCACCGCTTCAAAGCGCGAAATTTTCTCCTGAGGACCAAAGCCTTCATGACTCTCTCCAAAATTTCGTCTTGCCACGGCAGCATAAATTCCGTATAACGGATTCGGCACTTCAATGGGTGCATCACTACCTCCTGCTACAATCAGCCCTCTATCTAAAAGAGATTTTAGTGGATGTAGACCTTGTGAACGTTTCTCACCTAATTTTACTATTTCAGCTAAATATTCGCCTTGTACAAACTGTGGTTGCATATCTACGGCTATCGGTAATGCTGCCAACTTGTCTAAAATCGCTTCATCAACTAGGCTACAATGAATTAAACGATCTAGTTGCCCCTCAAGAGGTGGATATGCCGCGAAAACATTTAGTATTGTCTCAATGGCTAAATCTCCGATTGCGTGCACAGCTACTGTTTGTCCATAGCGCCGTGCAAGTTGCACATATTGCTCTAATTGGGCTGTCGAATGTACAAGTATGCCATAATTATCTGGATCATCACAATAAGGCTCACGCAGTGCAGCAGTATGGCCACCAAAAGCACCATCGACGAATATTTTCATAGCACCAAATTCCACATACGGCGTTGATTGTTCCTTTAACAACGCAACTTCCTCAAAAACGGAATGGTGCTGTAATAAATGCACTTTAAAAGATTTTTCGGCATCCACAATTTTACGAAAAGCTTGAATTGGTTGACTCGGTGGCCCAAAGTAGCTTAAATCTTCTGAATGCCCTCCAACTAAACCATAAGATTGAAGAGATGCAACAGATTTTTGAAGCGCTTCCTCTATATATGCAGGCGTATAATAAGGCATGTTGTTAACAATCAAGTACAATGCTGTATCTTTTAAAACTCCTGTTAATTGACCTTGTTTTTTTTCAATAATGCCACCTTCTGGAGAAGGTGATTCATTAGTAATCCCTGCAAATGCAAGTGCTTTAGAATTAGCTAAAATTAAATGATGGCAGCTTCGTTTAATAATTAAATGGGCTTCACCAAGTGCGTCAAGCTCTGACAAAGTTGGAAAAATGGGCTCTGTATACGCTGTTTCATTCATACCAATGGCAACAACCCATTGCTCTGCAGAAACGCCTTCCATACGCGCACCAATGATATGGAGCAGCTCATCCTTACTAGTTACGTTTGAAACATCTATATGCAGTAACTTCTCTCCATAGCCAATAATATGTAAATGGCTATCGACAAATCCTGGGTACATAACGTTCCCTTGCAAATGCTGGATAGTAGTTGCCTGTGGTAATAGGGTATCTACCGTTCCTACTGCCACAATTTTTCCGTCCTTCTCAAGAACAGCTTCAACTGTTTCACCAGCTCGTTCCATCGTATAAATTGTTCCACCTGTCCAAAGCGTTGCCATCCTTTATAACCCCCTATGCTACTGCTTCAATTAAATGTGCACTTACTAAGCGTCGACGTACAACAACACCAAGCCATGCAGCAAGTACTGCTTTCAGAACACCCACAATAATAAATGGTGCGGCTCCTCCCATAAATGCTGCAGTCCATGTTAAATCACCAACAATTTTTAACCATACTGTACCGAATGCCAATGTTACAACCATGCCGATAATGTTGGCAATCATTGCTTGTACATAAGTAATACCAAATTTATCTAAGTATACCCCCATTAAAACAGCCGCTGCAAGGAAGCCTACAATATATCCGCCTGTTGGACCTATGATAATACCATATCCCCCTGACATACCACTAAATACAGGTATTCCTGCTGTGCCAAGTAAAATATATACAAGTACAGATAGTGTACCAAGCTTTGTACCTAATATTGTGACAACTAAGCCTACTGCTAAAGTTTGTCCTGTAATTGGAATCAATGGTAGCGGTATCGTAACCTGTGCAAGAACTGCGATAATAGCCGCTCCGAATGCCGCTAACACATAATTGTAAGTACTACTCTTCTTCAAACGAAAATCCCCCTTTAGTTAACCTATCTTTAAAATAGGTTAACCAAAAGATAAAGCAAATAAAAACAGTTGTCAATCGATTTTGACAAATTCATATAAAAAGAGACTTTTATATTTCGTATCGTCCTTTAAAAACTTACCACAAGGGTTCATTGCTAGGGTCATCTTCCTGTAGTTTTATGACAACAGGAATTAAAATATAAAGATAAATGGCTACACTTACAATATAAAAACTAATACCCATTAAAAGATTACTAAAGAAATAATTGATAAAAACCATAAATGGTATAGGTAAATTAGTGAATGCGTTTAATTGTACCGACTTTTTTGTGCGGTAATGTACTTTTTGACAATGTGGACAAGACATTTGTCCATTTTTCCAATAATATTTTCGGACTAGCTTAGCCGTCCATACTTCTCCACACGCCATACATACTGGCAAACCATATCCTTTTTTTAGCAATATACGCTTGATCCACAATGCAATAGTGACAAATAAACTTAAGAGCACTAGTCCTTTTATCCAATCATGTTCTAAAAGCATCCATAAGCTCCATCTATTTGTCTCTTGCTGTAAAGCCGCTCCTTGCATTGTCCTTGTAGGATGTTCCGTTTTTAGTGTGACAAGGACGCTAAAACCAATGGCAAGCAATGTAAATGTCGCTAACACAATACGATACTGCCGCTGGCTATTCTGTTTTTGTCTATTTCTACTCCTAGCTTTTTGTGCAATCTGTTGCTTTTTTTCAGCGGACAGCTTTACATGCTGTAGCTCATTTAACACGTTTTTTTTAAATTGATTCATAACGTAACACCTCCCAATCATCGTCACCAATTATTGATGCTAGTTGTTTTCTTGCCCGCTGTAACCTTGTTCGAATCGTTGCTTCTGGGCAACGAACTAGCTTGGCAATATCTACAGTGGTCATTTCCTCAAAATAATAGAGAATTAGTACTTCTCTGTATGGCACTGATAAAGTGAATAAAGTTGTTACTAGCTCCTGTTTAGTCGTTTTAGCGAGCAATTCTTTTTCCGGCGTAATGGTCGTTGCGCGTCCTATTATTTTCTCAAATAATGACAGCCGTTTGCTTTTCCAACTGCGTAAATAATCATGACTGCGATTGACTGTCATTTTGACCAAATATGTACGTAAAGAGGATTCTTGTCGAAACTGCTGTTGCTTTTGATAAAAGGCAATAAACACATCTTGAACTATGTCCTCTGCAGTTGCTTCATTCTTCACATATAGATAGGCAACCTTCAGTAGATAATCCCCGTGCTCTGCAATTATTTGTTCAATCTCCATTGCTGCCTCACCTTCTTTCTACACTACTGACGTTTACCAAAGACCTTCCGATTCACGATTGATAAAATATTTTTTCTCTTGTTACTGACGTTAACCCTTGATTACTTACTGCTTAATTGGTTTGCAAACGAATAGTAGCACGTGAAGCACACTGTACTACACTCAACTTTAGTTTTTATGTCAACAAAAAATCCGCTCGCTTTTTATGGACTTTACAAAACCTTACACCTACTAGTAAGGTATTACATTGTTTTGTCCTTTGAAAGGTCACGGATGTTTATACACGATTGAAAGTACAGACTAGTAAACATGTTCCTTTATTTACTATTTCCCGCATCGTTATATTGGTTATAGAGTGTTATTTGGTTACGTCCATTCCGTTTTGATGTATAAAGTGCACTATCAGCATTATGGATTAATTGTTCGAGTTGCTTAATATAACCATGTTCATTCGTGCTTACACCTATACTAAATTCTAATTGCACGACAGCTTCATTGACTGTCAATGCCAGTGAAGTTAATGAATGATATAGAATTTGAGCTATTATAGAGATTGACTCCCCTTCTCTTAGATGAAGGAGAACAATAAATTCATCACCACCAAAACGTGCGACAATGGATTCGTACGGTTGAAAAAACTGCTGCAATGTGGTCGCTGTAATGGATAATGCATCGTCACCAAATAAATGACCATTTGAATCATTGATTGATTTAAAATGATCTAAATCAATCATCAAAAGAGCAAGTAGTTTTTGATTGCTTGCTGCACTTTTCACCATTTCTTTCGCCTGTTCATCAAAATAACGTCGGTTATAAATATTTGTAAGCGGATCTATATAGGAAGTTCGCTCAAAGTGTTTTTTCTGATCGTTATACTCCATTTCGAATAGTACCTGAGTATAATTCTCCCTTTGTATTTCTAATAAAATATTAATATATTCCTTTTGTACAGCGCTTAAAATAATTTTATTCCCTTGTTCTTCAATAAGCTTAACTAATGAATTGTAAATTGTCTGTAACAAAGATAGATCATTATTTTGCAATGCATAATGCTTTGATTTTTGATACATATCAATTGCTTCACCAATACGACCCTGTTTTTCATATAGTAGTGCTTGCGCATTAAACACCTCTAATTGTGCCTTATTATAAGGAGGGTCTTTTATTGTCATCAATAATTCCTGTAAGAGCGTATTCGCTTCTTCAAATTCCTCCAGCCAAATATGGGCAATAGCTAAATTAGTCTTGGCATGTATAATACCCTTATAGGGGGAATCGTGCTTCAAATCAAATTCATTCGTATAGAATAAGCTTTTTAAGGCAAGTCGCTTTGCCTTTGCATATTTACCGAGTTCAATTTCTAAACCACTTAGATTGTTATAAATTTTCCCCATGCTTTCAATATGTTGAATACGCTCTGCAATTTCTAGCCCTTTCATTAAAAGCTCTTCGCATTTTTTTGTTGTCCGAACGTTCCCCAATAAATGGAGGCAAGTGAATAATATTGAATGACGTCAATATCATTCCCATATAAAAAAGTCAGTTCGCGGTATTTTTCTAATAAATTGATGGATATTTGTAGATCGCCCACTTGATAATAGCTCATACAGCTATAGCGCAATAGATGCATTGCCTTATCATACAACGCTAGTGCATTGGCACTTTCAATAGCGGGACTGCTTAACTCAATATATTCTAAATAGCGATTTGCACTATATAATTCATTTAGGGTAATCCATAGTTCTTCAAATTCTTGTAAATCCATACCGCATCCTCCTTTTTCTTTTCCTACTCCCTTAATACTACATTCGCTTCTAAAATATTACAATTCTTTATCCTTATTTATTTTCCATCATATGAGTAATTTAACCTAATTTAGGAATTTAAAAAACAAGCCTCTTTAAAAGAGACTTGTTTTAATTTATATATTTTTAACATTTTCTATTTTTAGCTCTTTCTTAACTTAGTTAAATTTCATCGGACTCCTGCGTATGAAACGAAAGTGAACGCCCCTAACCATCCAATAAAAAGAGAAAATCCACTTCAAATAGTAGTGGATTTTCTCTTTTTTAGATAAATCGTTTAACGATCGTCTCATATATTGCCACTATGAGTATGCCACCGAGTAACGGAATAAGAGAACTAAAGCTAAAATAAAAACCTTCATTATTGTATTCACCTAGAAATTGAAATTGTAGCCATGGAACGCTATACGTTTCACCAACACCGTATAAAAACCCAGTAGCAAATAAAAATAATGCTATGCACTTTATAAAATTCGCCTTTTGCACACCGTTCACCTCACTGAACATTGGTCATTTCCTCGGCATATGCTAAAATTTCTTCTTTAGTAAATTCAGGATTTTCACTTATAATGTTATATTGGTAGCCATCTTCAGACCAAGAAATAACAAAAAGTTCTCCTAAATCCATGCATGTGCCTTTTTTGCCTCGTACTTGTATTTCTTCTTCATTCCCAAGATTACCAAATTCCTCATTACTAGCTTCTTTAAGAACTGAAACTGAAAATGCAGGTTGGTCATCTTTTTCAAATTCAAAAGAAAATTCTGGGCGCTCTTTCACTTTCATATCGACGATTGAGGATATGGACAAGCCATTCACCTCAGGTACCATTAAAAAGTTACCCAGTTGTTCCTTCACCTCTTCGATTGTTGCCGTTGATGTTTGATTTTGGGGATCTATTTTTTCTACCGTTGCATCTTTTGGAATATCAAAAGTAAACAATTTCTCCTCCATTTTCTTATTAACATCGAGCTTAGAATATTCTTGCGTCGTCACATTGCCTGCGTTCGTCGTAATTGTTTTTAACGTCAACCACGTTTTTTTATCAATCCATACTTCAACATCACCTAATAATGTATTCTTTTTTTGTGCTTTCGCTGTAATATGATACGTATCTCGACCAGCAATTGATTCTTCTCCAGCAATGGTTATATCGTGAGAATCCTTTACTAAGTTTAATAATACTTGGGCGCTGTCTTTTGCCGATTGCCCCATAAAATCTCCTAATTCTCCATTTTCAAATGAAATAATCGTTGCCTTGTTTTCTTTTTTACTATAGGAAATAATTTGTTTACCGTCATTAACAGCAATAACATGATCGCCATCAACAGACATCTCAATCCGACGTTTGCCATCCTTCATCCATTCTTTTACGTTAGCGACTCCGGATTCATCTATATCCAAAGTATATTCTCCATAATAACTTGCTAGCTCTTGTGTTTCTTGTAATGATTGGTCTATAATCTCTTGCGGGGAATAAGATGTCTCTGAATTACAACCAACTAAACTCAATGTCATCAGCGTTATAAGTCCCCCAACTCGTATTGTTTGTTTCCAGTTCATTTGTCATTTTCTCCTTTGTAAGGCGGTAACCAACACAGTACTGCTGTGCCAACTCCACGCTTGGATACCATATTTATTGTTCCACCATGTTTTTCAATAATTTGTTTCGCTATGCTAAGGCCTAGCCCTGTGCCTCGTTGTCCTGTCTTTGTTCGGGCATGATCTGATTGGTACAATGGTTCAAATAATTGCTCGATTTCTTGTTCACCTACACCTGCTCCACTATTTTGCACAACTAAATACATGCCGCTTTTTTTTGTGAGCGCCTCGTTCACAAAATCAAAACCCCAATCGAGTTTTTGATTGCTGATAGCTGCTAAATAAATAGTCGTGCCTAAAGTGCCAAAATGAGTTGCATTACTCATCAGATTGTCAATTACACGTTGCATTTGTGAGGGATGAACAGCAAAGGTACCCTCTACATCACAAAACATTTGCAAGGATAGCCCTTTACTTTGACAAAGTGGTTCATAATCCGAGATTGCCATATCAAAAAATTCCTGTCCTTCTACTGGGACCAGTGTTACATCATAGGTTGTCGATTGAAGCAACGTGTACATAAGTAAATCTTCTAGCATTTGCTTCATATCCATTGCCTTTGTTAAAATCACTGCCCGATATTCTTCCTGCATATGCGCAGTGAGGGAAGCATTTTGTAGACTCTCTGCATATGCTTGAATTGCTGTTAAGGGTGTCTTTAAATCATGTGAAATACTGGCAATCATCAGTTCCTTCTGCTTTTGCTCATTTTTTAAATGGACACGTGCGACCTCAATTTCCCTTTGCATACTTAAAAAAGTATTTGTAAGCTCCCCGATTTCATCTTTTCTTGTAGCCATCACAGCGTCAACATGTTGTCCCTTCCCAAATGAATCCATTTGTTGCATTAATGCTTGTAACGGTCGATGTAATTTACGGTTAAGCAACAAAATGACTGCTGTATAAACGGCTAGAAATAACGTAATCGCGCTCGCTATCACGAGCCATGAACGCCTCTCTACACCTTGAACCCAGTCCTTTCTGATAAGTTGAATTTCATAAATGCCAACTAAATCGCCTTGTTGAAAAACGGGTTCCTTATATGTAAACGCATTGTATTTTTGCTGTAATACATATAAGTTTTTTAACACATTTTCTCTTGAAACAAATCCGGAGGTTAACGGATTAGATGAATAATAAACAAAGCCAGATTTTGCGTATAGCGTAATAGCTAGTTGATCACTCGTAAGTACTTTTACTTGTTGTATATCTGCATCTTTGGCATATAATGTTGGATCGTTCAGGACCGACTTGACATCGTTTAGTGTCGTCCATTTCTCAATATATTCTGCAAAGCTTTTATCATGGTAATAGGCATTGATCCATATATATAAGCCATACGCCCCGCCAATTGGCACAATCATCACAATAAAAAACATCATCAGTAGCCAAGATTTTATTTTCATAACGGTTCTCCTATGAAGCGATAGCCCTTGCCCCAAACTGTTTGAATATAATGTGGTGTTTTAACCGGATCCTGTAATTTTTCTCGTAATGCTTTAATATGCACAGTGACTGTATGTGTCTCGTCTACACTCGCTTGTTGCCAAATATGCTGATATAACTCTTCCTTTGAAAATAGTTGGCCTGGATTTTTAGCCAATAGCTTTAACAGGGCAAACTCTTTTTGAGTTAAGGCTAGTTCTTTGTTTTCCAGTGTTGCTAGTTCTTTATGCCAGTCAATTGCTAAGCCAAATGTAAATGTAGCGACATGTTCTGTCACTTCTATTTTCTTATAGCGTTGCCATCGACGTAAATGGGAGGCAACACGTGCCTTTAATTCTGCCAAGCTAAAAGGCTTTGCTAAATAATCATCAGCACCTTGTAAGCCTTCCACTTTATCAGCCTCGTCTTTACGGGCGCTCATCATTAAAATGGGCACATCACTTTCCCAACGAATATTTTGACAAACAGTAAGGCCATCCATTTCAGGTAGCATCCAATCGACTAATACTAAATCAAATGGTTGCGCTTGAAAGTCTGCTAGCCCTTCTAAACCTGTAGTTGCCCATGTGACGAAGTATCCCTCTTGCTCTAGTGTATCTTTGACGATACGACCTATTGCGTGATCATCCTCTATTAGTAATAGCTTTTCATTCATCGTTTTCCTCCTGTTACATAACCTTACTATGGATTGATGTATTTCTTCTGAACTTTATACTTTCTTTATAATTACCATAGATGGACTCACATGTATTAACAAGGGCAAATTCAAAGCAAAGAAAAAAGAATGCACATAAGTTGTGCATTCCTTCACTATTTTAGAAAAATAAGCTTAAAATAAAGTAAATTGTAGCAGCCATCACGGCAGAGATTGGCATTGTAATTACCCAAGTCGTAACAATTTTACGTGCCATACCCCATTTCACACCTTTGACACGGTGTGCAGTACCTACGCCCATAATAGAAGAAGAAATTACGTGCGTTGTCGATACAGGTAAATGAATTAACGTCGCACCAAAGATGATCGAAGCAGATGCTAAGTCCGCTGCTACACCATTCACTGGGCGTATTTTCATAATTTTACCACCGACTGTTTTAATTATTTTATAACCACCAACCGATGTTCCGAGACCCATCGCACAGGCAGCTGCAAAACGAACCCAAAACGGAATATCGTCACCTTGGTGTAAACCACCTGCAATTAATGCAAGGGTGATAATCCCCATCGCCTTTTGCGCATCGTTCGTACCGTGTGTAAATGATTGCAATGCCGCTGTACCGATTTGCATCGTTCGGAAGCCTTTATTTGTTCGATATAAATTCATATCTTTAAAGATTACTTTAAACAGTGACATCATGAAAAAACCAGCTACAAACGCAAGTAATGGAGAGAAAATAAGCGCCTGAAGGATTTTAATAAAGCCTGTGTAGTTTAGAATATCAAATCCTGCCGCAGCAATTGCCGCCCCTGCAACTGAACCAATTAAAGTATGGGACGAACTAGACGGTATCCCAAAATACCATGTTAATAAATTCCATGTAATAGCTGACAGTAAAGCTGCCAAAATAACCACTGACCCTGTAATATCACCGTCATACGTATTTAGTGTAAACGGGTCAACAATATCTTTCGTTAATGCTTTCGCAACTCCAACAAATGTAATAGCTCCGATAAAGTTCATTACCGCAGCCATGTACACAGCAGTACGTGGCTTTAGGGCACGCGTTGATACAGATGTTGCAATAGCATTGGCTGTATCATGGAAGCCGTTAATAAAGTCGAACACAAGTGCGAATATAACGACTAATATTGTTATCAGTAATATTGTATCCATTTAGTACACTCCATCTTACGCATTTCGCATAATTATTGTTTCGATTGTATTCGCTACTGTTTGACAACAATCTGCAATATCTTCAAATTGTTCGTAAATATCTTTGAATACGATAATGCGCATTGGATCTTTTTCTTGAATAAATAATTGCTTCATAGAAGAACGGAATATCTCATCACATTCACGCTCATAGTCTTTAATTTGAATGGCATGTTTACGCATTTCTACAAGCTTTTTACTATTTAGTAGCTCCATTGCTTGTACCATTTCATCTGTACTTTTAGCAATGTACGTTAGGAATTGACGCATCGGCTCTGTTACTTCTGTTAAGTTGTACATATTAAAATGGGCAATACAGCCTTCCATCCCGTCAATTACATCATCTAATTTATTTGCTAGCGCTAATATATCTTCTCGTTCAATAGGTGTCATAAATGATTTATTTAGCATAACAATTAGCTCATGAATCAGCTTATCACCGCTTGTTTCATATTGTTTCATTGTATCGGCGATCTCTTTTAATGCATCGATATCATGAATACGCGCGTTATGAGCGAAGTAAATACCTTCTTTCACATTTTGAGAAATTTTTAATAAAGCCTGAAAAAATGGATCTTGCTTACTTGAGTTGAACATTATGTTCCTCCTGTTGAATAAATATTGTCGATTTCTGCAACTATCATAACAAAATCTTTACATAATTCTACATAACTTTAAAGATAAATAAATTGAATTTACAATAATGTAATATTAAAATTGCCATATTTCATTCAAACATACGTAAACAAGTTACAAACGTTGGAAATCTTCTAATAAAAAGACGTTTTTTGCTGTTGAATGTAACGTTTTTTCTTTAATTTTTATAAAAATACTTGAAAAAAATTTTTTCTTATAATTTTACAATGTAAAGGAATTGTAAATTTTAAATCCACAAAATATACAAACACCATTGTTATTTTTAGCCATAAGCAGTACGCTTACAAGAAAACATTGTATGATGCAAAAGGATGGTTATTTTCATGGATATTCATTTACTTTCACTTAGTACATTATTAGTATTTGGCTTTATCGCATCCTTTTTAAATGCCATTGTTGGTGGCGGAGGCTTGATTTCTTTACCAGCATTAATGGCGGTAGGATTACCACCAAGTACAGCCATTGCAACGAATAAACTAGCGAATACCATCAGTAATGGCACTAGCATGCTGACTTTTTTGCGGGCAGGTAAAGTCGATTTTAAAAAGATTGGAAAAATCTTACCTTTTATTTTTTTAGGCTCTTTAATTGGTGCATACACTGTGCACCTTGTATCACCTTCGATTTTAAAGCCACTTATGCTTGTTATGCTCGTACTAGTCGCAACTTATACAGTTTTAAAAAAAGATTGGGGACAACAGCCAAAGCAACGTATGTTAAGTATAGGAAAGAAAATAGCCTTTCTTTGTGCGTTTACGGGGGTAGGCTTTTACGATGGTTTTTTTGGCCCAGGGACAGGTTCTTTTTTTATTTTCATCCTTTTAATGATGGGAAATGATTTTTTGCAAGCTGCTGGGAATGCAAAAGCATTTAACTTCACATCGAATTTGGCTGCACTTGTAATGTTTTTAGTATTAGGACAGGTCAATTTTTTATATGGCTTGCCAATGGGCTTCGTTATGATATTCGGTGCTATTTTAGGTTCTAAATTTGCGTTAACACGGGGGACGAACATGATGCGTCTTATTTTTATTGTCATGACGTGTATCTTAATTATCAAAAATGCATGGGATTATGTTGCGCATTTTAACTAGTAGATAGCGAGAAAATATCGCTATCTTTTTTAACAGTCTATATAGACAGAATTTTCAATCAATTGACAATATTTATAAGCATGCTATAATACTTTTGGGCTTCACCGCATTGAAGCGAAGAAGTAATTGTTAGGAGGATTCGTATGTTTCGCATTGAAGCAAAAAGTAACCCTCGATTTATTGAGGCTTGCTTCATTACACTTTTAATTATTGCCACAATGGCCATTAGTATTGGCTATTTAAAAGCAACGCCACATATCCCCATTATTTTAGTAATCTCACTTTTAATTGCCTATGGACTATTGAAAAAAGTACCGTTCCGTGAGCT
The DNA here is from genome assembly GCF_016350185.1 of Lysinibacillus sp. C5.1. Lineage (NCBI taxonomy): Bacteria > Bacillati > Bacillota > Bacilli > Caryophanales > Bacillaceae > Lysinibacillus > Lysinibacillus sp. C5.1. The sequence goes on along the minus strand of NZ_CP066226.1, from coordinate 2,026,817 downwards.
TGAATCTGGGATGGTTGCTGGTGCCAGTGCTGGTTTAGGTGCTGTCTTTATTTTCTTCTTTATCGGTATTTTAATTTCGAGTTGGATTATGGGCGGCACCATTCCAACGCTGATATATTACGGTTTTTTAACTGTTTCACCTAGCTTTTTCTTTGCCATTGTTTTTCTTATTTGTAGCATTGTCGGGATTTCCGTTGGTAGCTCTTTAACAACAGTTGCGACAGTTGGCGTGGCCTTTATGGGAATCGCTGGCGCAATGGATATTTCGTTAGCCATCACGGCTGGTGCTATTGTTTCCGGCGCCTTTTTTGGCGATAAAATGTCACCGCTATCTGATACAACTAATTTAGCATCGGGTACAGTAGGTGTTGATTTATTTGAGCATATTAAAAATATGGGTTGGACGACTATTCCTGCCTTTGTGATTTCGTTTGCTTTGTATGCCTTGCTATCACCGTCTGGTGCCAATACTTCTTTTGAAACGGTTGAACAATTTAAAATAGGATTACTTTCTACAGGCCTTATTCATTGGTACACATTACTACCAATCGTTGTTCTGGTTATCATGACCTTATATAAAGCACCTGCTCTTATTACACTTGCAGTGGTTTCAATCGTTGGCGTTGGACTTGCTTACATACAAGAACCACTGGCCCTGTCCCACGTATTTGACATGTTGTTTAATGGCTATGTATCCAATACAGGAATTAAAGACGTAGATGCACTGCTTACTCGTGGCGGATTGAATAGTATGCTCTTTACAATCGCTTTAGTATTACTTGCACTTACAATGGGCGGATTATTATTTACACTTGGTATTATTCAAAGTATTTTAGCAAAAATTGAAAGCTTATTTACAAGTGCTGGCTCCGTTATTACGGGTGCTGCGCTAACAGGAATTGGCGTCAACACATTAATCGGTGAACAATATTTGTCCATTTTGCTTACTGGAGAGGCATTTAAAGCGCAGTTTGCAAAGGTTGGACTTGCGCCGAAAAATTTATCGCGTGTCATGGAAGATGCAGGTACTGTTGTGAACCCGCTTGTACCATGGAGCGTGTGCGGAATTTTTATCGCTAGTGTACTAGATATTCCAACAACTACTTATCTACCATTCACCTTCTTCTGTTTGCTTGGTCCAGTTTTAACAATACTATTTGGTTGGAGCGGCAAAACGCTCACAAAGCTTTAATTATTGATATTACCTTAAAAGAGTCTGCTCGTTTACTACGAATTACCCGTAGAGCGAGCGGATTCTTTTTCTTTCTATCATTCCAAATTGGAATCAAAACAGCCCTTTTTTCGAATTTTCGTTCCACACCTCTCTTTGTTATGCTAAAAAACAAAGGAGATGGTAGACAATGACAACAAAATGGAATGCAACTCTTTACGATCAAAAACATGACTTTGTTTCAAAATTCGGAGAAAGTTTAGTCAACTTACTTGCACCACAAAAACAAGAACATATTTTAGATGTTGGCTGTGGCACAGGAGATTTAGCCAACGAAATAACGCAATGTGGTGCAGTTGTACACGGCATTGATGCTTCACATGATATGATTTTAAGCGCTCAACAAAAATATCCTACGCTTACCTTTAACACACAAGATGCAGCTACTATGGACTACACCCATCAATTTGATGCAGTCTTTTCCAATGCAGCGCTTCATTGGATGAAACAACAAGATAAAGTGATTGACAATATCTATCGTGCACTAAAACAACAAGGACGTTTTGTTGCAGAAATGGGCGGCCACGGGAATATCGCTTCTATTGTCGGAGCACTTAGAACAAGTATGGAGGCGCTTGGGCTGCCATATGAAGAGCAGTATTTCCCATGGTATTTTCCAGCAGCTGACGAATATCAAACGATGCTCGAAAAAGTGGGCTTTACTGTACAAATGATTACTTTATATGAACGTCCGACGCCGCTTCAAGGTGACGATGGCTTACGGAATTGGCTTGTTATGTTTAGCAACAACATTCTCCAGCATGTAAGTCAGCATGAAAAAGAACGCGTTTATGCAAAATGTGAAGAACTGTTGCGACCAACTAATTATCGAGATAAACAATGGATTGCTGATTATTGGCGCTTACGTTTTGTTGCAACAAAGGGCTAAAAAATGATTAGCGTCACGAAAAGGTCATGATACGCCACAAAAACAAATGCTAGCGCCACTAATCTTTGAGAAACGTCCCCCGTAGTGCACAACTTCGTTCACAGCAAAAAAAGTGTTAGATTAATGACCATTAATCTAACACTTTCTCTCTATTATGAACGCGGCATTAACATAACCATGACTCCGATAATACAAATACCAGCACCAACTAAATCTAACATGTCAGGCTTTTGCTTATCTATGCCCCAGCCCCACAAGATGGACAGCACAATAAAAACTCCTCCATACGCTGCATAGACTCGACCAAAAGTCGGAAATGATTGAAAAGTCGCCACCACGCCATATAAAGCTAATGCAATCCCTCCAAAAATGCCCCAATAAAATGGTTTGCCTTCCCTTAACCAAAGCCAAATTAAATAGCCACCTCCGATTTCACCAATACCTGCTAATAGAAATAATGCGATTGCATAAATCATATGTTCCCTCTTTCCTTTCCTTTTTACAAATAAAAATAGAGACTGTCCTTACAGCAACAGCCTCCAAATTGTTCCACTCAAGCGCAACGTACTTCTTTTTCATATCGTTATACCCCAATAGGTAATAGTGTCCATTACGCCAATCATGATTAAAATGATACCTGCTACGATTTGTATCACTCTTCCCATTTTCATACTTGTTTTCATAATGGCGCGTTTTGTATCAAATATTTGAATCAGTACCAATATTAAAATAAGTGGCATGGAAGTCGCAAGACCAAAAACCGCTGGCAAAACCAATCCATAGGAAGTAGTAACAACTGTAGGCATCAGCCAAACGAAAAATAGCACAAACATCGTTGGACAAAAGGCAATGGCAAAGCATGCCCCCATTAGAAATGAGCCTGCCTTCCCTTCTTTCAATACAAGCGGGATATGGGATGATATTTGATGCAGCCATTTTAATTTTAAAATGCCGATTAGGACAAGACCTGTTAACAACATAATGGGTCCTATTGTCTTACGAAATATTGGAAAATAAGTAGTTATTGATGTTTCAAATGATTGTCCAAATAGCCAAGCTAATAAGCCAATTAAACTAAAGACAGCAACCTTACCGATCATAAAAGCCATTACTTCGCTCCAATTATTTTTCATTTGAATGGTACGATGACCATAGAATGTTATGGCGCTCAAGTTGCCGGTTAATTGACAAGGTGCTAGTGCGCCAACTAGGCCTAGAAGTAACGCGATAACAAGTGGAGAATGTTCGTAGGAATTTAAAAATAACGTGATGGGTCCACTAACGATTCGACTTATTTCTGACATCATATTATACATGCAAATATCACCTTCTCTTCTAGTAATAGCTCCCTCTGTTTTGATAGACAGCATCACAAACCGTAAAAAATGCTTCAATATCAGCCGTTACGTACTTTGATAAAAAATAAGTGTTGGACACAATATGCGAGAATTCCTTTACCGAATAACTATGGAGCGATTGCTCATCATAAGCAGCTTCAATAACACTTTTCGGTAAAAAGGCAATTCCTAGCCCTTGTTTGACAAAGTTTTTTATAACTTCTGTTTGGTTAACCTGCATGCTTTTATAGCTTGGCAATTGCTGAAGTACTTGTTGTACTTCTTGCCAATAAGACGCGTATTCATGTGTTAAAATCGTTTCTTGTTGTAAAAGCGTCATTGGATCAGTCCATTTTTTCCCTATCGGTACGATAAGTTGGAGTGGCTCTTGGGCAAGCATTTTCGTGTGCACCGCACGGGTGGAGGTTAATTTCGACATCCCTATATCTATAGCTCCCGCATAAACCGCTTCCCCAATTTCATTAGATTTTAACAGTTCAATAGAAAGATGAATGGTAGGGTTTTGTTGCTGAAAACGATCGATAATAGCTGGTAATGTGGAATTCGCTATTTGAGGTGCTACACCTATTGTTAATTTCGAAGTAAAACCACTTTTCATCAATTGTGTACTATGTACTGCTTCATCAACGATTTCTACCACTTTTTCAGCTTGTTGTAAAAAGTGTGCACCAATTCGATTGAGTTTGACATGCTTTGTTTGACGTTCAAAAAGCGTTGTCTGCAATTCCTTTTCTAAATGCTGAATATGTTTGGATACCGTCGATTGCGTGATAAAGCGCCTTTCCGCCGTCTCACGGAAATTTTCCGTTTTCGCCGCAACGATAAACGTGCGTAACCATTCTGTTTCCATATACGCGCCTCTTCTAGTTTTCATTTATTATATCGAAATGTGATGTGACATGAAATCTTTTCTACAATTTTTACATAATGAACGTTGATGCTTAAGCGCTATGAAAAAGAGAGCCCAAAATGCACGTTGGCCCTCCCCTTACCATTTTAAAATCAAGTTAAAAATTGCTTTAATGCATCTATTTGTTGCATCGCTTGCTGATAGCCCATGTCGTAATTTTTACGCATTTGCACTGTATCTTTCTCAAAGCTATTAAGTGCTTGTGTTGGGCGGAATATAAATGCCTTTCCTTGTGCCTCTAATTGTTCACAATAATCAAGTGAAGCGTTATAATGGTCTGCACGTTTTTGCATGCTTTTTACTAAATTCGGATAACGTTTAGCTAGTAGTTTCATAGCCCATTTACTTTGCCGATCTAGCTGTTTACGGTAGCCTTTAGGTCGGGTTAATACTAGTACATGCTTTTTAAAACCCGTTTCAACACCATGCATAATCGGAATTGGCTCTGCTAAGCCACCATCGTAATATGGCGTATTATTTAGTTTGATTTTTGGAAATAAGATTGGTATAGCACAAGTTGCACGCAACATCGTACATTGGCGATCCATTTCCTTTGCATCCATATATTCAACTTGTCCTGTTGCTGCATTTGTTACGCCAAAAAGCAATTTCCCATCATACTGCTTGTACGTATCCCAATCAAAAATATCTAGCTCATTCGGAATCACATTATACGCAAAATCCAAGCCAAATAAGCTTTTTTCTTTAAGGAAATTTTTCAAGCCCATGTAGCGCTTATCATGGCGATAATCCATTAATACACGTAAAGACCGTTCCTTTTGCTGTGATACATACGAGCATGCATTGATTGCACCTGCTGAAATAGCGACAACATAAGGCATCATAATGTCATGCTCTAAAAAAGCATCCAAGACACCAGATGTAAACAATGTACGAAACGTCCCACCCTCTAATATTAAACTTGAATCCTCCACATTTACCTGTAGCATGCCATCACTCTTTCACTCTATATTCTCTTTAGTTTACAGCAAACTTAAATAAGTTTCTTGATTTTTTACAGTATAAAAAATATTGATAATAATATCCATTAAAAGTTATTTAATATTAAAATTATAGTAAGTTAGTAGAGAGGCGAGGAGAACAAATCATGATGTCGGAAGTGACGGATATCACCTAAATTATACGACAAATTGCATGAACAATTAGAGACATTACTAACTCTTTCTAAATTAGAGGCAACAGCATTAGTGGTTCTAGATATTCCTCCAATCCGACAACAACCTATTATTAGAAACCAGTGCACAAATTCGCAATAAGCTTGTATTCAACACTGTAAGTAAAAAAAATGCGCCTCACCATAGAGGGGCTAATTGGATTGGAAAAAATTTAAAGGGGAAAGATTTAACAGCAACAGACTTGCGCGGTGCCTATTTAATTGCGGCAAACCTGCAAAATGCTGATTTAAGAGGCGTGGACTTTATCGGTGCCGATTTACGTGATGCTAACTTGTGCGGAGCGAACCTTTCCACTGCGATGTTTTTAATGCAAATCAATTCGGCAATCGGTAATCACCAAACAAAACTACCATTTTATTTGCGTATGCCTTCGCATTGGCATACTGCACCATAAAAAAAGGGGCTGGGACAAAAGAGAAAAAGTGTTAGATCGATGGGAGTCAATCTAACACTTTTTTGCTGCGCCGTTATTGTCCACTTCGTCTACCAACAACTAGTGAAGCCTTCTATTTTATTATTCATTGCAAAAGAAATAATAGAAAATATATTCTATATATTTTCTTAGCAAAAATTTATCATAACCAATGTACCTCTATTTAAGATTTTAAGGTTATGTCCCAGTCTCTTTTTTCGCTATTTTGCTTGTTTCTTTTTATAGATAATAGTTGCTACTACTAGCACAAGTAAAATCGCTTGCCCTATCATTGTTTCTAGTGTTGGATAGAAGCCAATTAAGCTAATGACTGGCAGGCCATCCACAATGGTCGTTGGTACACTATCTCTTAGTTGTAATGTATGCAAGCTGACACCGATGATTTTAAATGCTAACACATAAATTAACACAGTTGCCACCGCAAAAAGCTTATGAATGGCAATTTTACCACTCGCTTTGAATAAGACGATTGCGATAACAGCTAAGATGACAAGCGCCAAAACAATACCGAGTATAAATTGAGAGGTCGCCATTTTCGGTGCAATTCCCGCATAGAACACAAGTGTTTCTGCTCCTTCTCGGAACACCGATAAAAAGCTGACAGCAGCCATAGCAAATACGGAACCACTTGAAATAGCATTGCCCATTTGTTTTGAAATATAACGATTCCAGCTCGCAACGTTGGACTTACTATGAAGCCATATCCCGACTCCTATCATCATTGCAGCAGCTACAAGACCGACATAACCTTCCATTATTTCTCGGTTTGTATCGACCGTTGCTGAATGAAAGATCGTTGACATTAATACTGCCGCTACAGCCGATAATACTACCCCAGCTAAAGCCCCGATATAAATCCATTTACGTAACGATGTTTGTCCTGATTTATTTAAAAATGACACTAATGCAAGGATAATCAATAATGCCTCTAAGCCCTCACGCAACAAAATAAGTGCTGAATCCCAAATGGAATAATCGGCATTACCTTGTATTAATTCAATTTCGGTACGGAACTGATTAAGTTTACTTTTAATGGTCTTTTCATCGACCTGAGTCTTTAATAAGTCACTTACTATAATCGGCATATCACTTTCTATTTTAGTATAAAGATTACCGTTGCGTGTTGAAATTTCAATCTCTACACTTGGCCAAATCGTAATAAATTCGCGTATTTTATCAGATGCTGCCTTGTAGTCACCATCGTCTATCAAATCGTTAGCTTCATCTATATACGCAATTAAAGACGCTAAAGAATATTCACCTGCTACAATTTGTGCTGTTTCGTTACCTGCTACAAAATCTTCAATCGTTTTCTTAAGTTCTGCAAATTGTGATTGCATTAATGTTACATCAGGCTGTTCTGAAGAAATTGTAATACGTAAAAAAGCCATTTGTGTTTCAATTTGACCGTACATTGCAATACTTTGTTCACGTACTGGTCTTTCATTTTTATTCCATTTCATATTAAACTCTTTGTACGCAGCGTCAATCGTTGTTATATCACCACTTGCTAACGCTTGCTCAAAGGCAGTCATAATCGGTTTCATTTTTAGACCAAAGTCAGCTCGTTGCTCCGCTTCATCTACTGGATTTTCGAGCTTTTCTAATGCACGTAATGCATTCGATAGAGCCGACAATGCAGTTAAACGCTCTTCTTTTGAAGAAGCCTTTACAGCTTGCTCAAGTATTTGATCAACCTTTTCTTTTGCTTCAGTTTGTTGTGAATTTACAGTCGCCCAGTCCGTTGCAAATTGTTCAAGTGCACGCGTTGCTTCAGCTTGCTTGTCTTGCTTCGTATTCATCAGAGCGTCACTAATGGAAATGTACAAGTGACTATAAGATTCTGCTGCTTGTACTGGTACCGCAAGTGCCAATAATAAGCATACTATAATGCTACAGCGCGTTAAAAAGTGCTTCACCTAAATAACTCCCTTTTTGTACTCCAGGGAAGCAAGCAAAAACGGCACTGCCTCGATGAGTAATATATTCATTCATTTTGTCCATTCGTCCTAGACTGTTTTGCACTGTTGTAAACTGCGCCGGATCTTTTTGGAAAGAGATAAATAGGAGCCCTGCATCGTGCGCTCCTGTATTCGACATAACGCCTGATGCGTAAGAATAAGAGCGACGTAGTATGCGAGCACCTGATTTACGTGCTAAATGGACATGCGATGTATCGGGCATAATATACTCGCCCTTGTTATCTTTTGCTTCTACATCAAAATCATCGAATTCCTTCGTTTTACCAAATGGCGCACCACTATCGCGATAACGCCCAAACGTTGCTTCTTGATCCTTTAACGATGTACGATCCCATGTTTCAAGATGCATTTGGATTTTTCGAGCCACTAAATAGGAGCCACCCTTAAGCCACCCTTTATCGACCCATACTACTTTGTTTAAGTCTTGTTCATCTTTAATAGAAGGGTTGACTGTACCGTCCTTGAATGCAAATAAATTTCGAGGTGTCCCCCCTTTAGCAGGGAATGAGTTAAAGCCCGCTTGGGACCATTTAATCTCCACTTTGCCAGAAGCAGCGCGTACTAAATTGCGTACAGCATGGAACGCCACTTGGGGATCGTCCGCACAGGCTTGAATGCAAAGATCTCCACCTGTATATTCCTTTTGTAGTTGGTCTTTCGGAAAATGTGGTAAGTCCGCTAATTCGGCTGGTTTTAAATGTGCCATGCCAAGCTTATCGAACAGTGAAGGACCTACACCAAACGTTATGGATAAATTCGAAGCATCTAAGCCTTCTGCTTCTCCGGTATCACCCGTTGGAACTCTAGTATTTGTTGTTAAATCTACCATTAATTCACCATTCATTAAACGAACAACAAGAGGTGTCCATTTCTTGAACAACTCTTGTAGCTCCTCTTTTGATGTCACTAAAACCGTTAAAGAAGCAAAATATATATGTTTTTGAACGGGTGTATTAATGCCAGACTGATGTTTACCATAGAAATTAACTTTATTTTTTGCTGTTGTGCTATCAGCGACAGGTTCAAACATATCGTAACCCATCGCTTTCATTACACCACCAAAGCCAGAAGCACCTATCGCAATGCCAGCCACGCCCATGCCTGTTAGTTTTAACATGTCACGGCGAGATATTTTTTTATTTATCCATTTTTCATCATTAGACGTTGTCATTCTTTATCACTCCAAAATAATGCCCATTTGACTTAATGGCTCACCTAGTTGGTTCACTGCTGCTGCTAATGCTTTTGTATTTTCTTCTGTTAAATCTTCGTAAGAAATATAACCGCCATCAGCTGTTGCATGTAGTGCTAATAAGTCATCCACTGCTTTAAATTTTTCATCTAACGCTGCAACTAACTCTTTGTCTTTTGCTTCTAATTTTGGTCGAAGAATTTCAAAGATTTTTTCTGCCCCTTCAATATTCGCTTTAAAATCATAGAGGTCTGTATGTGAATAAATTTCTTCTTCACCCGTAATTTTTGAAGTAGATACTTCATTCAATAAATCAACTGCACCTGTAATCATTAAATCAGGTGTTACTTCTACTGTTTGAACAAGTGCATGTAATTCTTTAGCGTCTGCTAGTAGCTGATCTGCCACTGCCTCATAGCCCTTTGTTGTATTTTCTACCCAAAGTGCATATTCAAGCTTATGGTAGCCAGTCCACTCTTCTTTCCCTTTACCTTCTTCTTCAATATCGGCTAAACGACCATCAATACGTGGATCAAGGTCACCAAAGCTTTCTGCAATTGGTTCAGAACGCTCGAAGTACATACGTGCTGGCGCATACGCTGCTTTTGCACCTTCCATATCACCCGCTTTAAACAGGTTGACGAACTTTTCTGTATCTAGCAAGAAATGATCCATCTGTTCTAATGCAAATTGTTGATAGGCTGATAGTTCAGTAGTCAAATCTACCGCTGCCGTTTGTGCTGCTTGCTCCGTTGCTGGTTTCTCTTCTTTTTTTGTGTCTTCTGTATTGCCACAGCCCGCCATAATTATGCCACCTGCAACTAACACTGATAATAATGATTTGTTTTTCATGCTAAATACCTGCTTCCCGAATTAGTCTCTATTGTGAATGATAATCATTATCATATTTGATTGCAAGAAGTATTTTTAATTTAAGAAAAAAACGTCATTTTGCAGTTGAATTTTATTTCCAACAAGCAAAAAGACGTTTGTTCTACAATATAATGATTATAATCTACTAAATATTGACTTGTTTTACTTTTTCATATTTCCCATATAAGACATAATAGAGCACGATTGAAAGGAAAATTACCGCTACCATCGATAAAAATATAGCGCTGTAACCAATCGTCGGTGCAAAAAGCCCTAAGAAATAAGGCCCTACACCTAATCCTAAATCGTACAAAATAAAATACGTTGAAGTGGCGAGCCCTAAACGCTCGTGTGGTGTAACCTTAATAGCTATTGCTTGGGCTACTGAGTTAAAATTACCATAACCAATACCAATAAAAGCCGCAGCTATTAAAAATACAACAGTGCTTGTCGCTGTACTAAATGCATACATGCCCATTGCAAACAAGATTAGACACGGATAAATAATAATATTCGCGCCTCTTGCATCAAGTATTTTCCCTGTAAATGGACGAGTTGCTAAAATAACAAGGGCATAAACGATAAAGAAGTAACTGCCTGCTGTGACCAAATGAAGCTCTTTTGCGTAAAATGTCATAAACGACATCACACCTGAATAAGCAAAGCCAATAACAAGAGCTACAACAGCGATAGGCAGTGCACGCAATTCAATAAAGCTGGATAGCTTGAAGCCCGCTTTCTCTGCCATTATCTTTGGATTTTTTGGCGCATCTGGCACGGTCACCATAAAATACATCATGAAGCAAACTACTGCTAAAACCGAATCGACCGCAAAAATCATACGATAATCTTCAAACAACTGCGTTAATAATATACCGATAAACGGACCTATTGCAGTTGCTAAAATCGCACTTAAGCTGTAATAGCCAATCCCTTCACCTCGTCGCTCTGGTGGTAAAATTTGTGCAATAATCGTACCTGTAGCCGTACTCGCTACACCGAGCGCTATCCCCTGCATTAAACGATTCATCATCAGTAAAGGAAGATTTAAAGCAATAAAATAAGACATAGTCGATAGCATAAATAATAATAAGCCAATGAATAATGTTTTTTTACTGCCTAAATCACCGATAATTCGTCCTGTGCCAAGTCGTCCAAATAGTGTCCCGATAATAAAAATACTTGACACTAGACCAGCCGTACTTGTTGAAGCGTCAAATTGCTCCACTGCATAGCCAGCTATTGTCACCATTAATAAATAAAAAATTAACGTAATCGTAAAATTAATTAAAGAAACAACTAAAAAGTCTTTTGTCCATAATTTATGTCTTGTTGATTCCACTTGTTTTTCTCTCCTACTGATGAATATTCATACATATGGTCGCTAAAACCCGAGTAGCCGTTTCAATATCCTGTGTCGGCACACCTGCTAGTGCTTTTTCTAAAAATGGTTTTAAGTGCTCCTGCACTTCTTGCACGATGTTTTCTCCAAATGGCGTTAATTGTACCACTTTTTCTCGCTTATCTTTGCCTGCCACTGTCTCCACATAGCCAAGTTCTACAAGCTTTTGTACAAGCCTCGTTACGCTCGGCTTTTCAATTGACATAAAGCTCGCAATTTCAACGAGCGAATGTGGCCCTTTATCAATTAAAAAACGCAATACTGCCCACTGTGAACTATAAAGTTGAAAGTGTTCCAGTTGCATATTGAGTTGGTTAGTAAACGGTCGGTACATTAAGCGATACTCATTAAAAAACTGCTGTTCAATCGTCATATTACCCCTCCTTATATAGTTAGCCTAGCTAACTATATAGCACTTTGTTCTTCTTGTCTAGATAGAAGCTTAAATATAGAAGCGATTCTTAGGCTTAACCAACAAAGATGGATTCAAATGGAAAAGCTTCTCTTTCTTTTTACTTATACGCATGATATGATAGCAACGAATCGATATTGATAATCATTATCATTTAAATGATTGAACTATCCAATAAGGATATACAATACTTTTCCAATAAATTTTTAAGGATGTGGCGATACAAGTGCAAGATTTATATGATGTAACGATTATTGGCGGTGGACCTGCAGGTTTATATAGCGCCTTTTATAGTGGATTAAGAGGCTTGAAAACAAAATTAATCGAAAGCCAAGAACAGCTAGGTGGAAAGGTGTTACTTTATCCTGAAAAGTTAATATGGGATATAGGCGGTCACCCGCCCATTTTAGGCGAACAATTTGTCAAACAATTAATTGCGCAAGCCAAAACATTTAAACCAACAATGCTAACAAGCACAAAGGTTGACTTTATCGAACGTCAAGGAGATTTATTTGTAATACATACAGCACAGGGAGAAAAACATTATTCGAAAACCGTTCTGTTAGCTGTTGGTGGTGGTATTATTAATCCGCAAAAACTGACGTTAGAAGGTGCTGAAAAATACGAAATGTCCAATTTACACTATACAGTCCAGTCTTATAAACGCTTTGTAAATAAAGATATTATTATTTCAGGAGGCGGAAATGCGGCACTCGACTGGGCAGTAGAACTTAGCCCGATTGCCAAAAACGTAACGATTGTCTACCGTAAGGACACGCTTTCAGCACACGAAGCAACCATACAAGAGGCGCTAGATGTTGGTGTACAAATCGAATGTAATACAACCATTACAAAACTATCTGCCAATCCAGATAAAACAGCGATTCAATTCGTTACATGTGAAAATTCTCGGACCAACCAAAGCTATACACGCCAAATTGATGAAGTCATTGTAAGTCACGGTTATAATCGCGAAGCCTCGCTCACATTTGATGAAGCCATTGCCATTCCTAAAAAAGATGACTATTATTTTGAAGGAAAAGCAACTGGCGAAACAGCACAACCAGGAATTTTTGCAGCAGGTGATATTTTATCGTTTGAAGGGAAAATTCATCTTCTACTTGGCACATTTCAAGATGCAGCAAACGCCGTTAACTCCATTAAAACGTACTTGGAACCAACGGCTCATCGACATGCAGTAGTATCCTCTCATAACGAAGTATTTAAAGAAAAAAATCGCTCGATTATCGAAAACAGCTTATCGAAATAAAGTAGATAAACAAAAGTGTTAGATTGACAGCCGTCAATCTAACACTTTTGTTGATACAAACTTGGTGCCCGTTTTTAGAGCGTATTCTTAGGGTTTACTGGCGATACTTGGGCTTTTAATGGCGATTTTCATAAAAAAGAGAATAAACGCGCCAAATTAAACGTCTATCCTCTTAAAGAAGAGTACAATAATTCCCCTTATTATCTAAATAGACTTAATAAAGACCCCATTTGCCTTAGCATATTAACCCCATTCGTTATTGTTCCTGCATGGCCCATCATTGTCTGTAAATTATTTGATAAATTTCCAAATCGAGAAGTTTGGGGTTGTTGATTGTTGAACGTAAAAGGTTGTGGACTATTAAAATTGAAGGGTTGTACGCGTCTACCTTGATTCATAGGATCAAAACTTTGTCTATATCTTCTTGGGACTGGTCTCCTTCTAGGATTTTGCGAATAATATTGCATCAATTCACCTCCTATACATAAAACGTTTATATAGTATACGTTTAGAAATTTTTTATGTTTAGACTATTGAAGAACCTACATCAAAATAAATAGTATAGAAGCGTTCGATGGAAACCTATTGAAAACTTATAATTAGACATTTCGTTTTGCTTTTTATCCTATCGTTCGTTTCATTCCTCCACTAGGAACCATACTATTTTTCTTTTCATATCATACAAACAAGAAGAAAAAAGAAGGTGATCGTTATTCAAAAATCCAAATATCTCGAATTTTTATCTAAATTTGGCGTTGGCGGGGCACATCCTGGGGGCATGGCGTTAACAAAGCAACTTTTGAAAAATGAGAACATTACCAAACACTCTCAAATACTAGATGTAGGCTGTGGTACAGGCCAAACCGCCGCCTACTTAGCATCTCATTATAAAGCAAATGTTACGGGCATCGATAACAATGCCATTATGGTTGAGAAGGCTCAAAGCAGAATGGCAAAACACTCCCTACCAGTTCAAATTATTAAAGGTTCCGTTGAACAACTACCTTTAGCTAAACAACAATTCGATTTCATAATTGCGGAATCTGTTCTGTCCTTTGTCAACAAGCACAAAGCGCTCAACGAAATTTATCGTTTATTGAAATTTGGTGGTCAGCTAATTGCGATTGAATTTACGATACAACAAGAACTTGACGACGTGAGTGCGGAGGAAATCAAACAATTTTATGGCTTTGATCTGTTGTTCACGAAAAAAGATTGGGTAACACTATTTAAACAAACTGGTTTTCAGACGATTCACATTCGCAAAAATAAATCTTTTTCTTCAGCGCCTGAATTTCACTACTCACAGCAGATTGAGCCTGAATTGTACAAAGTCATGGAGCAAAACATTGAGATGAATGTAAAATACGAAGGGGTATTGGACTATCGAATTTATTATTGTACGAAGTAAGTTAAGGCGCGTATACTTTTCTTCTAAATAAAGAAAAGCATACGCGCCTTTTAAATAATTATGGAGATGTGCCCCTTATGTAGCGCATAGCTATTTTGAATAGGTGTGAGGAACAAAGCTGTGGAATGTAGCTATTCTGCTATTTTATCAGTTCTATAAAGTGTTTTAAAATTCGGGCGGTTAAACCCCAAATCGTGTATTGCTCATAATCAAAAAACCATTCTTCCATTGACCGCGTTCGCCATTTATACTGCGCACCATTAACAATTTTATCAAATGGAAAATCGATTGAAGGCATTGGTTCAACCGATACTAAATGCATATATGGCTCATAGTTTAATAACCAGTCAATTGGTACAGTCAATACTTCTTCCACTTCGTCTTTGTTGTATTCATGAATAATTTGATTGGTATCAATAATCGCTACAAATGGGTACGTTACAAATGAAGAAGATGTAATATATGGACTTAATGGTCCTACAACATGTACCGTTGTTGGATCGATGCCTAACTCTTCATGCGTTTCCCGTAACGCTGCAGCTAATGGAGATGCATCTGTGGCATCAATTCGCCCACCTGGAAAACTAATATCTCCTGGTTGCTTTCTCATTGTCAATGACCGTACTTCAAAAAGAATATGCCACTTGTCATCCACTTGAACTAATGGAATTAAAACGGCCGAACGAAAAGCAGTCTCTTCTCCAATAAATAGCGATTGATTTTGCTGTAACTGATGCTTCAATTTATCTAGAAACATGAGATTGTGCTCACCTCAATAGTTCATATTGTATTTTATCGTATCATGAATTAGTAGTTGGATAAACACTATCATATTCCAACTTTCAAATATGATAGTGTTACAATATCAAAGTAAAGGAGACAAGCAATCCTCCATCTGCATTATTTAGGGTTGTAATAATATCTTACCGATACTTTTGCGACTTTCCAGTAAAGTATGTGCCTGAGCACCGTCTTCAAGAGCAAAAATAGTCGGCTCAGAAATTTTTATCTTACCATCTATAATCCAGTCGAACAATTGTTGTGAACGTATTTTTCTTTCCTCAAAGGAAGTCAGTACATTCCAAAGGTCTCCCCCCGTTAACGTTTTCGAAGTATCCATTAACAGACGAGGATCCACCGCCACAGGATCTCCCCCTGACATGCCAAAAAACACCACTGTTCCACCGATTTTTGTTGCCTCTAAACTATCTTGCAGTGTAGAGCCTACCGATTCGTACACAACATGAACCCCTTGACCATCAGTAGTATCCTTCACATGTTGCACCCATTGCTCTTTATATAAAAAGATATGGTCCGCCCCGATGGCGTATGCTACTTGCGCTTTTTCTGTTGAAGATGTGAGACCAATGACGTTAGCCCCTTTTAACTTAGCCATTTGGATTAAGTTTTGACCAACACCACCTGCCGCTGCGTGAATTAAAACCGTATCACCTGGTTGAATCGCATAGCTATCTGTCACTAAATATTGTGCCGTTAACCCTTGTAATAATATGGCAGCCGCCATTTCAAAAGATATTTCAACTGGTAATAACATCACTTTATCATGTGGCACTGCCACTAATTCAGCATTCGCAAAGGGTACGTCCGCAAATGCAATGCGGTCGCCTACTTGGATATTGTGTATATTTGCACCGACTTTTTCAACGACACCAGCCCCTTCATAGCCTAAAATAAATGGTGGCTGACCTGCTAAATGATAATTGCCTTTCCTTCGATAAATATCAGCAAAATTTAACCCAACGGCCTTTGTTCGTACTAAAACTTCGTTATCTGTCAGAATAGGATCAGCTACTTCTTGATATTGTAATACTTCTGGTCCACCAAATGTTTCAAAAACTAATGCTTTCATTTTCTAACCCCTTGTTAAATGTATGTAGCACTATATTACGCTAAAGAAAAAGGTCAATACAACTCTTTAAGCTTGAAAAAAAGCCAGTAGTGAAAGCATTCACTACTGACTACTTGCCTTATTACTTTGCTGTTAACGTGACATTATCCGCAGTTGCCCAATTGTTAATGGGTAGCACTTTATATGTGCCACCAGCCTTTAATGTTTGGTCCTTTACATCAAATATCCCGACAGCCCCTTTACGAGATGAATAGCGAT
The DNA here is from genome assembly GCF_016350185.1 of Lysinibacillus sp. C5.1. Taxonomy (NCBI): domain Bacteria; kingdom Bacillati; phylum Bacillota; class Bacilli; order Caryophanales; family Bacillaceae; genus Lysinibacillus; species Lysinibacillus sp. C5.1. The sequence continues at coordinate 2,010,130 of NZ_CP066226.1, read as the reverse complement.
ATTGTGCTTGTAAAGTCGAGCCATCTTCAGCCTGCAATTCGACACTGCGACCTGCAAATAACTCCATACCAGGATCCTGATCGAGTGTCACTTGGAATGATGTAGCATCAATTGGTTCAACCGACTTAATCGTTAAAGGCGCTATGTCAGTTGCTTTGAAGGTTGGATTTTTTATAGTTGCCCAGTCAGCTGACACGGTATAGTTTGTCCCCGCCTTTAACGCTTTTCCTTCTGGCAAGCGGAATTTTGGTGCTTGTCTGCCATCTGCAGCTTGTGTAAACAACACATAATCAGCTTGTAACTTTTCACCATTTTCTGCAGTCACTGTTACGACACGATCCCGTAAAGAGGAAATGACCTGATACTGCTTACCTTTTTCGTCCTTATTGTCATCATTCAATTGGAACGACAAGTCACCTCTCGCCTCTTTATAGGCTTCAATAATATTCGAATAATCAGTTACACCTTCATCTTTAAATGATTCAATTTCAAAAGTATCATTTGTCACTTGTTTCGTTTGGCTGAGCGTTATTTTTTCATCGATGCCATCAAAGGCCTTTGTTTCGCCATCTTTGTATCTTAGTGTGTAGTTTGTTCCTGCCTTCTGCATAGTGACTGGCACAATATACGTACTTGTAGCACCAATTTTCAAGCGTGGCACATTGACAATACTTAAATCATGATTGAATGAAAAGGCTTTTTTTATTGTTTCTAAATTTTCTACTTTCACACCTTCTTCGGACAATGGTTCAGAAAAAGTGACTTGTAAAGTCATGATGTTTATTGGCTTTATTTCTGTGATTTGCACTGCTTCTTTTGCTATCTCGTTTTTTGTTTCTTGTTGTGCTTGCCCTTGCTTGGATGTCTCCTGTTTATTCAGAAAATTACATCCTGTTAACGTTAGCAACCCTGTTAAAAGAATGGGTATCATAATGCTTTTTTTCATAGTCAATTGGCTAACCCCTTTCGAATTTTTTGCACACGAATCCTTCAACATCGCAATTAGTTGGTCTACCTCCGTTACCATTCTTGCCCACTCCGTAAGATTGTTATACGTAGGGGTTTGTTACTCATTGCAAAGATTTCAAGTCAAAAAAAACTAGTATGCTAGGAGAAATTTTTAGCATACTAGTTTAAAAGGTTTTTAGTTCATGTCATTTGTCGGTTTATTTTTATTCATTGCTTTCATCGCGAATTCAACGAATGCGACAAGAATTAAAGATAGGCCAAATAGCGGCATCATAACACCTAATAGAACGATTATCACGATAAAAGGAATCGAGATTTTCTGTGATAATTGAGGGGGTGCTGATAATAGGCCTTTTTTCTTGCGCAATAACCATGTACGGAATCCCCAGAAAATAACACCTAAAAAGGCTACACAAACGAGTAAGTTAATTAGCTTATTTGGCCAACCAAATAAGTGACCTTCATGTAACGGAATTCCCCATGTGAACCATTTTGCCAAAATGCCATAGTCATCATAGTTTACCTTAGAAATAAAGTCACCACTATATTGGTCAAAGTACATTGTCGCTTCGTCATAAGGGCTCACATCGAGTCCTGTTACCCCTGTATTACTTGATTTAGCCACGGTAAAAACACCGTCATCACTTGTCGGATAAATAATGGAATATGGCTTTGTAATACCATTAGCCTCAATTTGTTGTTGTAAACTTGCCACATCTAACTGATTTTCGTTTCTGCTTGTACTTGCAGCACCCATTCCATGGTGTGCATGTTTAGACGAAGATGGTGCTTCTTCCTGACGTGTTGCCCACGGAATTTCACTCATATCAGATGTCGGCGGTTGTTGTTGTAATAACGGAATACCGAAGGACGGATTATCTTGTGCTGCTGTATATATAAAGTTCCCCATAAATGCAGACCAAGGTAATCCAGTAAAAATGATAATAACCATTGGAATTGTAATAATCGTTCCAAGTAGGGCGTGCCATTTTCTATTTTTTTGTCGTTTATTTGCTTGTTTTACTTTCTTTAATACTTTTCCTTTAAAGGTCATGTATAGACCTGATAGCAATAAAAAGATTGCCCAACATGCCGCTAATTCTACTAAATAATTGACTACCGTTCCCCCAACAAACAAGGAGCTATGTAAGCTTCTTAACACATTAGAAAATGTGTATGTAGGATCTTGATGACCAACAATTTGATTATTATCATCTAAAAACACATAGCGTTGATCGCCTTCACTATTTGACAGTGTTAATCGTGTATTGTAAGGCTCATCTAACTCAATAATTTTGGTTGTTGTATAACCCGCAAATGCCGCTTCCGCTTGTTGAACCCCTTCGTCGATTGTCAATTCTTCGGTTTTGTTACTATTGCCAAAGAAGTAGTCCTCATATAAATGATCTTCTACATCTGTATAAAACAAGTACCCAATGCCACTTAATGTCAGTGTGATTAGAAGTGGTGTAATAAATAATGCCGCATAAAAATGCATTCGCCAAAAACTTGAATAAGTTGCATTTTTCATCTCTAGTTCTCCAATCGATTTTATATTAAAAGCAAATTTATTATATAAAATAAAAGTGAAATAAGAATGAAGTCCTAGAAAAAAATTAATAAAATAAAAAGACTACTCTCGCATCCCTTTAATGGGTTGTCGAAAGTAGCCTACGCTATTTTTAGCCGATTATTTCTTTTCTAACATTGCAATAAGCTGTATAAATGTCTGAATGATGCGCTTCATCTTGCCCAAAAAATTGTTCGACAAGCTCATTTAACGTTTTTCTAGCTCCATCAAACTGCTTTTGCATAATTTCATATTTAAAAAGATTTTCATAATACTCGATAACATGTGGATTCATGTGATACACTCCTTCATTTTTAGCATAAAAAAACATCTTTCCTTCTTTAGAAAGATGCCTACTATGACAAATACACGACATAATACGTCGATGGCCATGACAGAAAAAGCATTCTATTATGCATAGAAGCTACCCTTTTGACAATCGTCGTACTATGAGCATGCAGAAGAAATTCTCTAGTCACACTCAACACCCCCTATCCTCGTAGGTTTTTTGGTTGTACTAGATAAAGGCAGGTCTCCTGGCTTATGTTCATCACACGTTTCACCTTCCCATTACACAAACGTAACAGTGGTTTTTTGAAATGTGCTCCCATTTACAGTTGCGGGACAGCGTCGGCTTTTCACCGATCTTCCCTTTTAAACAAATCGAAATTCGATTTGTACCTCTATCTTATTATTCCGTTTTTATTATTATACCATAAAGAATTATGTACGTTGACATGTGTATATTATTTCGTGAACATGATACTTATCATGTAGCAAAGATGATTGTAAAGTTGGTACTACTTAAAGCCAAATATCATAAGACCCTCCTTCACATTGGCAAAGTTTTAGTCATGTAGGATTGTTCAACCCCTTAGTTTTTCTTTTTGAATTAAATGACCTCTTTAAAGCCTATTCGATGAATGATCAGACGATAGTCAGCGTATCCTTCTTCGGTCAGATACTGCTCATATTCGCCATAGACAATTACAGGCATATTGTTTTTATATGCGTGCTTCAAATTGCTAAGAAGTTTTTCGTTCACGTCAGAATTAGCGCCCTTATAGTGACAATTTACAAGCACAGAGTATTTACTTAGATAAAAAGATTTAGTGCCATCACTATGCTCTTTGAGTCCATCTGAAAGAATACCGGCTGTCCACAATAGAGGAAAATGTATTGCATAATAACTATCCTGCATGCCTAGTTCTTTCAGCAGCACATTTGTATATTTATCTTGATCCTCAAAAGTAGAGTCCAGCTCTAACGTATCAAGACGTATTTCTCCTACGTTGTCATACTTTTCAAAACTCGAATCTTCTCCGTCTAAAATGTCCGACTCTTGAAGTTCTACTACCGTTGCTTGATTTTCTCCGATAGCAGTATGCTCAGGTGGTACTATATAATCTGCGCCGCCCCGTTCCTCTATTCGTTCTTTCGCTGCCTCCAAACTATCTTCACTGAACATAGACTCTACCTGTTCTTGCGTATAAATTTCCTTTTCCACTTCGCCCATAGATGCTTCTTCTGGCTGCGAACTACACCCTGCAATCATTAAAAGTAAAGGTGCGAAAATTGTTATAACTACGCTTGTTATTTTCATATTACATACTCCTCTCTCGTTCAATTTTATTCGAACTCTTTTATAATACCTCAAATAAAGTATATTTGGACAACTGTTTCCATTTGTAATAAAAATAGCCAATTCTCCAAAGTAGGTCTATTTTATATTTAACCAATTATAAAAAAGCGCTGGACATTTCAATAAGGAATAGCTTCTATTAAAAAGATGAGCCCCTACAAATATATGGCTTTTAACGTGCTTACTTTAATATCTACAGCAATTGAAATAGGCCAATACAGTTTGACCTGTGCTGCTCATACAACCTTATGCAATTCATGTTTCAAGTCATAACATCTGTCTATTTTCATCAAACCATTTCCTTTTTATATAATAAAAGCCCTCCACAATCAGCTGTGGAAGGCAAAAGAACTAGTCCTCTTTAATTAATTTTTATAATGAATTTGCTAAAAAACATACCACTTGTTCCATTTCGTCTGTTAAAGAATTGTGTACATTGACACTATTCAAATAGATTACTAATATCTAGTATAGTGGCAAATTTTACATTTAATACATATTAATGCAATATTCATATATCGTTGTATAGCTTACTAAATCGAGTTGCAACAAAGTCTATTTTTTTTGCAACAAATCGAAAATTCATGGTAAGAACAAAGCGATGTTGCTACGATTAAAACAGAAAGGAGAACAACATGAAATTCAACTTTATTTGGAAAAACAAACAACCGTCATCCGAAATTGACATTATTAGTCATCCATCAAATCAAACATTACTTTCTACATTGGAACAGCATTTTTTACAATCTATACCATTAAGTGCAACAGATTTTAAAACAAATCGGCAGGTACTGATTGACCTCCATACTATCGAAGCCATTGAAGCAGCTGGTCATTTTACTAAAATCTTTTTAATAGATGGTACTGAACTATTACTGAATAAGATTTTAAAAGAACTAGCTTACTTAGAATCTTTTAGATTAGTACGCATTAACAATTCAATGATTTTAAATTTGAATCAAGTCCAGTCGTTTGCTTCAGGAAGCCACGCAAGACTGGAAGTTATAACAAAACAACAAAATAAGTATATTGTCAGTAGACATTATGCAAAATCTATTAAGGAGAAATTGATATGATCAAAGACTTAAAAAACAGCTTTTTGTCCACTTCATTTTTGGGATTGATTTGGATTGTGTTTTTAATAACACTTTTTAATTTACATAAAGAACTGGTCAACTTTTATTATATTTGGAATTTAATTGGTATTAGTGTACTACTTGGTATCGTTTTTGGTATCGCCTACCCTTACTTATGGAACTACTCCACATTAAAAGGTACGTTCAAAATTATCATTAGTACGTTTTTAAATTTTTTCTGTGGCGTAGGCATGGTCTACCTTTTTTCAGGGCAAATGTTAGCATTTATTCAACCTTATTTGTTGCTGATTTTCGCCATCACGTTGATCGGTCATATCATCGGATTTTACTTTTTCTCAAAATATGAAAATAAAAGACTAGCAGCTAGCTTGAATCAATCGCTAGAACATGAAGGAGACAGAAAATGAACATTAATACTAGCTTACACGTCCTATTAAATGATATTGCGCAAAAACAAAAGAAGGGGCTCCCGTTTATCATGGCTTCCCTCTTTATTTGGGGAGTGATTACAACAATCGCATTACTTCCTATAGATTTAATGATTAAAAATATTGGCATTTTATCTTGTGGTGCTTTACTGTTTCCCGTTTCCATTGTTTGTGCCAAAATAGTAAATGTCGATTTATTTTATAAAGAAAATCCATTGATTAATGGTCTGCTGATTGCGACAAACAATCAAATTTTATACTTAATCATTTGTATTCTTCTATTAATTAAAGCACCGATGTTAGTCTTACCTGCATATGCAATAATTTACGGTGCCCATTTGTTACCCTATGCATTTTTTTACCAATCAAAAAACTATCAATATAGCTCTATCTTTATTTGTATAGCCATTTTGGTAAGTATGCTATTCTTCCATTTAAATAGTATGTATATCCCGATAATCGTAGAGGTTGGTGTATTTTTCTTATTTTTAATGTTAAAGAAGGAAATAAAAAAACATAGGGAGCTCTAGTCTTCCTATGTTGTTCATCTTATTTATCTGTTTGTTCTTGCTTCTTTTTCAAATACTCCGCACGTATTTTTTCAATTTGCTGCTTTTTATCAAATTTGGCAGGTTTGTTTTTTTCATGATACTTTGCCACAGCTACCTTACCTTTAGTATCCAATTGATATTTCCCCACGCTTGTTCACCTACTTTACTAGTCGTTAACAAAATCTACTCAACACATATACTATACCTTATTTTACTGAAGTAAACCTTATTCGGGTACTGCTTACCATGCTTAAATCCATAAAAACAGAATAAAATACTCTTTATAAGAAAAATTATGAAGGAAATGTTTCTATATGCACAACTCATGTTTTACAAAGGTTCCTCTTACATAGGTTACCCTTCTCAAATGTAGATTTATTTTCACCTTACTTCGGGGCAGCATTATAATGAGCAAGCAAACTTTACAAGTTGATTGCGTGGAATGCACGACACTCTTGTATGGCAGCACGAGAGGAAAATCCACTTTTGTGGCGTAACACCATAAAAATTAGTGCTAGCCCTGCCTGCGAACAATTTGCTAAAAACCCCCTAAGCACTTTTACGCTTAGGGGGCTGTCTCAATTAGTACGTTGATTGTTGGATTTGTTGACGCAATGTTTTGGTAGCTGCCACCATATTGGCAAGTGCCGCAATAGTTTCTGGCTCTTTTCTCGTTTTCAATCCGCAGTCTGGATTGACCCAAAATTGATTAGTCGATAATACTTGTAGGCTATCTTGCATGATTGTTAACATTTCTTGTTCATTCGGTACACGAGGGCTATGAATATCGTAAACACCTAATCCAATCCCTTTTTCATATGGACGAATGTGTAGCGATGCAATCAGCTCACCATGGCTACGAGACGTCTCAATAGATAGTACATCAGCATCGAGTGCACTAATTGGTTCTATAAAATCATTGAACTCACAATAACACATATGTGTATGAATTTGAGTTTCATCCTTTACGTTCGCCGTTGCTAGCTTAAATGCATTCACGGTCCAGTCCAAATAAGCGCCCCAATTTTCCGTGCGTAATGGCAAGCCCTCACGCAAAGCAGGTTCATCGACTTGAATAATAGCAATACCGGCCGCTTCGAGTGCCTCTACCTCTTTCCTTAAAGCAAGTGCTATTTGATAGGTCACATCTTTCCGTGGAATATCATCCCGTACAAAGGACCAGTTTAGGATTGTTACTGGCCCCGTTAACATTCCTTTCACGTAGCGATTTGTTAAACTTTGAGCATAGGCTGTTTCTTTCACTGTCATAGGTGTCGCCCAAGCAACATCTCCGTAAATAATCGGTGGCTTCACACAGCGGGAGCCATACGATACGACCCAAGCTTTTTCTGTAAAAGCAAACCCTGTGAGTTTTTCACCAAAGTATTCCACCATATCCGTACGTTCGAATTCACCATGCACAAGTACGTCGATCTCTAAATTTTCTTGTATTTCAATCCAACGTTTCGTTTCTTGTGCGACAAATGTTGCATAAGCTTCATCGGACAACTGTTTCTTCCGCCATGCACTACGTGTCCGTTTTACCTCATCCGATTGAGGAAAGCTACCTATTGTAGTCGTTGGGAATAACGGTAATTGAAGTGCCTGTTGCTGAATTCGTTGACGCGTTTTAAAATCACTTTGCCGTTCAAAATCCTGTGTTGACACTGTTTGTACTGCCCTGTGAACAGCCTGATTATTTCGAACAGGATGTTTTTTTAACGCTTCGATCGCCTTCATACTTTCTGAAATAGTGTAATTTGTTGCATGATTTTTTTCGTTTAAATACTTTGCTACCTCTGTTAGTTCCACTAATTTCTCATCTGCAAATGCAAGTGCATTTTTTAAGACTGGCTCTAATTTTGTTTCTAGTGCTGTGGAGATTGGCACATGCTGTAAGCTGCATGATGATTGAATCCATAGCTCCTCGGCACTGGTCAGTTGTTCAATTGCTCTAACTGTTGTACTAACCTCTGCTAAATTAGCGCGCCAAATATCTCGTCCATTAATAACGCCGGCTGCCAATACTTTATCCTGTGGAAAACCAAATTGACGTAGCGCCTCCATATTATGCGTATAGCCATGCACAAAATCTAAACCAATTCCTTTTACTGGTAGTTCGATAAGCATTTTATAAGCTGATAATGATTCAAAATAAGTTTGTAGCATGATGTTCGCCTCGGGGACAGTTGCTGCTAATTGTATATAGATTTCTTGCACTAGTTTAACCTCTGTCTCATCTAATGAGGTAACTAAGGCAGGCTCCTCCAATTGAATCCAATTAGCACCGGCTGTAACGAGTTCTTTGATAACCTGCGTATAAAGTGGTAATAGTGCTAAAATAAATGCAACTTGCGATACTTTATCGTAGCCTTTTGTTAGCTTACAAAAGGTATAGGGCCCAATCAGCGTTGGTTTGGCTGTAATACCAAATGCTTCTTTCACTTCAAGGAAATCCGCAAGAATTTTATTTTCTGTTAACTCCAGAGCTTGCCCTTCAAATTCTGGTACGATGTAATGATAGTTGGTATTAAACCACTTTGTCATTTCGCTGGCGACTGCATCCTGATTACCACGCGCGATTCCGTAATATGTTTGTAATTCAACTTTGCCTCCTTGCCAACCAAAGCGCTTGGGAACTAAGCCAAACATTACTGCTGTATCGAGCATTCTGTCATATAGTGTGAAATCCCCAACAGTCACAATATCTAAGCCAATACGGAGCTGCTTATCAATACGAGCAAGACGAATTTCCTTCATTTTTTGTAAAAAATCAATTTCTGTCAGCTCATTTCTCCAAAAGGCTTCTAATACTTTTTTCCATTCACGTTCTCCTCCTATATATGGGTAACCAATTGCTGTCGTTGAATACGTCATATCCTTCTCCCCTTTAATTAAAATAAAAAAACCATCTTCCTTTTCAGGAAAATGGTAGTCATTGTCAATACAATTTAGCTATGATGAAACGATACGATAAATGTTGATTATCGTATAAAGATTCGTTGTCGCACAGTGCCAATTGGGTCACATCTCACCACCTATTTCCACGTAGGTTATTTGGTGTATACTAGATATTGGTAGGTCTCCTGGCTTCTCATCAACACGCCTCACAGCCTTCCCAGTCTCCCAGTGGCATTTGTGAATTGCTCCGATTTACAGTTGCGGGACAGCGTCGGATTTGCACCGACTTCCCTTTTAAGCCAAACTTTCATTTGGCACCAACTCTTACACAATATTTAATTATGTTGTTACTATAACACACATTTTTCTGAAAAGTATAACTTTTCTAAAATCAATTTATTGATTAAGTACTTATTTGCTGTCAAAATAAACGATACTTGTTATTAAGGAAATATTATTCTAATAAAAGATAGACTTATTATCATACTTTAGAAGGTATTCCAAGTAGTGAAGCGAAGTATATAGTTATACGTAAATATAAAGGAATTAAAGGAGGATTATGATGATTGTCGGTTTACATCACGTACAGCTTACCATTCCAAAAGATTGTGAGGAACAGGGGAAAGCGTTTTATTGCCATGTACTGGGGCTAAAAGAAATAGAGAAACCCACCTCCCTTCAAGGACGTGGGGGCTTTTGGTTACAAGTAGGAAATCAAGAAGTACATGTTGGGACAGAGGACGGGTTTGATCGATATACAACAAAAGCGCATATTGCCTATCAAGTTGACAACGTAGCGCATTGGAAGAACGTCTTATCCGAACACCAAATCGAAATACTTGATTGCGTGCCAATTCCACATGTTGAACGCTTTGAATTTCGAGACCCTTTCGGTAATCGAGTAGAGATGATGCAACCCATCTAAATGACAAAAGCAGCCAATATTGCAAAGTGGCTGCTTTTATTGTTTATAATTTAAAATGCTGTACTTCTTTGTTTAAACGTTCAGCCATCGAAGCGAGATCATCTGTATTTTTTGAAATTTCATCCATCGTTACGACTGTCTCGTCGATTGTTGCAGTCGTTTGCTCTACACCTGCTGCGGACTGTTCGGATATAGCAGCAATTTCATCAATAGAACGATTGATGTGCTCTGTTGTTGTTGAAATACCTTGTAAATTTTCTGTTATTCCTTGAATATTACTAAACATACTATTAACCGCAGAGGCTATTTGTTCAAAGGTTGTATTGGTATTCGTAATTTGCTCTGTTCCTCTTTTTACTTCTTCATATCCCGTTTGAAGGGAAGCTGTTACACCAACCGTTTCGTTTTGAATGCGCCCCACAATGGATGATATATCTGTGACCGAATAAGAAACCTGTTCCGCAAGTTTGCGCACTTCAGCAGCTACAACTGCGAAGCCTTTTCCCTGTTCTCCAGCCCGTGCCGCCTCAATTGCAGCATTTAACGCTAATAGGTTTGTTTGATTGGCAATATCGTCAATAACTGATACTAACTTAGAAATTTCTTGCGATTGTCTATTTAACCCTGCTACTTTTGCAACAGCCTCTTGCACGATCGTATCAATGGCAAACATTTGCTGTGTCGATGTGTTCATTAATTGTTGACCGCTTGTCGTAAGTTGTAATACTTCACTTGAATAGCCTTGTAAATCAATGCCTTGTGCATTTGCTTGTTGGACATTTACTTTAAATGTATCAATTCTTTGCGCTAAGTCACTTGCATTATGTGCTTGGGATTCCGAACCACCCGCTAACTCAAGCATCGTCAATGCTATTTGTTCTGCACCTGTTTTTACATCTAGCGAAGATTGTGCAAGCTGCTCACTATTTGCAGCTACATTGCCCGCAACAACATGGATTGATCCAATAATTTCATGAAGTTTTTGATTGAGCGTGTTTGTCGATTGTACCAGCAAGCCAATTTCATCTTTCATTCTTTCTGGCAATGGAGGCTGACTTATATCGCCATCTGCCATTTGCGATATTTTTTCAATTACCGCTTTTATCGGATTAGCAATCATATGCGCTGATATGTAAGCGGTTACAATTGCGATTAAAGTTATCATCACGCCTATTGCTAACCCTACATTCAGTGACTCTTTCGATTGGGCAATCATTGCCTGTCCTAGCTCATTAATAGAAGCTTCTCTTGCCTGCGCAAGCCCCTCATAACCTTTTCTAACCTCTGTAGCAAGCGAGTCAATAGAATTTAAGTTTTGTATAGCCAATTCTACATTTCCTTTATCATATTCATCAAACACTTTCGTTTGCACAAAACCTCGCCATTCCCTTGCTTTTTCTACAGTTTTCGATAGATTTGTATCAGTTGATAATTCCGTTAATAGTTTATTATTTTCTTCAGCAATTTTTACGTATGCTTCAAATTCTTTTTTATATTTCTGATCACCAGTCAGAACATAGCTTTTTGCAGCAGTTGTTCGAACACTGATTGTGGATGCTAACTTTTCATTTGCTGTTAACAACTGTAATTCTTTATAAACAATTTCTTCGCCAGCAGAAATGACACGCTTATTGGCAAAGTAGCTATACGTGTTAAAACAAGCAATAAAAAATACAACAATGAAAAATGCACTCAAAATTTTTGCTCGAATGGTTTTGAACCTCAGTTTCTGTAACATACCATTTTCCCCTTTCGTTAGTGAAATTATATCAATTACTTCTACGAAACAACATTTTTCGCTAGCTTTTGAGGATGAAAGTCTTGCTTGTTTTCTCCCTAAATATAACATATTATCCCTTTAACTCCCATGACTCGAACTATGTATTTCATAACAAAAGATGATAAGAAATAAGGTTGTAAAGCGTGCTTATATAAGCATTATTCGAGAAAAAAAGTTATTTTTCTATCATAAAATATTCTTAATTTGATTTATAAAATTCGTATGGCAGTACGCTCTATTGCCACATTGCTTATCATTTTTTAAGTATTCTGACTTCCTTTTAAATTCTATTGTAATGTTATTTAATATAGAAAAAGTTCTGATTGTTTATGACACAATCCCCCTTTTATCATCACAAACTGAAACATTTGTAATGAAACTGTAAATTCAAGCGATAAAGCCTTTACTATCAAGGTTTTCAGGTAGATTAACGTGCACTGTGGAAACATTTACCTAGCAGAACCCCATGTTTTTCATGCTACGATTATTGCAATGGCAAGCAAACAGAAAAATTTACTGCTCGCTTACAGGAGGTAAAAAACAGCATGAAAAAACATTTTTTAACAACTACATTAGCATTGTCGATTGGGTTTAGCTCATTCGGAATCGTTCAAGGGACATTTGAACCGATAAAAGTGGAGGCTGCGACGACAAATGCGCAAAATAATGACCAGGCCGTTGCAGCAAAGGCCGATCAACTGATTCAAACAGGGAAAAGCTTAATTGGTAAGGCTACATACAGTAATAGCGTGTACAAGTCTACATATCCTTACAAATTTTCTTGTGCTTCATTCCTTATGTATATTTTTGAAAAGAATGGTGTAGATCTTGGTACGTATAATGAAAATTACATGATACAACAAGGGACATATGTTGCAAGAAACCAATTGCAAAAAGGTGACTTAGTATTCTTTAAAAGTAAAAAAACAGGCACGGATCCTGATCATGTAGGCATGTACATTGGTAATAACAAAATTATTCATATGGCTGATTCCAAACAAAATATTGTCATTTCAGATATGAATAGTAAGCCATATTATAAAGACAATTATGTATCTGCTCGCAGAGTATTACCAACATTATTATCTGCCAACCCCGCAACAAAGGGCGATAAAATCGTAGAAAATGCGATTACTTATAAAAATAAAGCAACAATTAGTTCCACAATTAATGAACAAAGTTTACGTTTTACAGCACCTGGTTTCGTTGAATATGTCTACCGTAAAAGTGGCGTAAAACTTGGTACTACAAACTTAAAAGAACTTATGGCGAAAGGAACTACGGTGTCACGTGCCAATTTGAAAAAGGGTGACTTAGTATTCTTTAATGGTGTGAAAGGTTCGAAAAATCCATCGCTTGTAGCTATCTACGCTGGCGATCAACGTCTCATTATCCCAACTTCAAGCGGTGTTACGACAAGAGTACTATTTGTTGATTATTATAAGGAACATTATTTAACAGCAAAACGAGTATTTTAAAAGACATACAATCTGGCAATAAACAATTGAATGACTGCTAGCAAATATATAAACATAGCATACAAAGCAGTGTCATTGACACGTTTGTATGCTATGTTTTCGCTTTAAATGGTTGAATGGAACTTTACATTGTTAAAGTCTTGCTTGTCATTGCTACCATAAAGATTGCCCTGCTATGCTGTTAGATTTCCTTTAGATGATTGGCAAATTCAATCATGGATCTACTCGACATTGGGCCTTTTATAAGCACAATCGTATCTTGGTCAAGTTTTGGTTTGAGTAATTCTAAAACTCCTGCAACATCTTTAAAAACATGAACTTCCGCAGTAGTACCATCTTTTTTTGCTTGTTCTGCTATATGTTCTGCTCTTTTTCCAATAGTAATCAGCATTTGAATATTTCGCTCAGCCACCATGGAGCCAATCTCACGATGATACTTCTCTTCGAAAAGACCCAATCGCTTTATATCACCTAATATAAGGATTATTTTTTTATCTTTTCCTATCGTATCTAAAACTTTCAAGGCTGCTTCAACCGATGTAGGATTATTCGTCCATGTATCATCTACGATAGTACTTCCTTTAAGACCGGTTGACATTTCTAGATGCCTTGCCATCGGTTTAAATGTTTTTAAACGTGAGATTGCATTCTGAATGGACATGCCCATTTCTTTTGCAGCAACGATGGCCGCTAATGCATTATATACTTGGTGTTCTCCATAGCCAGGTACAAATACTGTATATTTTTCCTTAGCTACTTGCAGGGTAAATTTCATACCGTTGTTTATAAATTGCATGTTCGAAGCTTTATAATCGGCTTTTCCCTGAACCCCAATCGTAATAATTTTCCCTTTAAACGTATGCAGAGGAATTTTTTTTGTGTTTTCATCATCTGCATTGATGATTAACGTGCCATCTTCAGCTATTCCTTCTAAAATTTCAGATTTAGCTTTTATATAGCCTTCAAGATTTTTACAGCCATCTAAATGATGGACACCGATGTTTGTAATAATACCAATCGTCGGTCGATAAATCATACATTGATGCTTAATATTCCCCGTATTCCCTAGCCCTAATTCAAAAACCGCTGCTTTTGTCGTTTCATCGATGCCTATTAAATAAGGTAAAGATTGGCGAGGTTCATTTTTGCTACTAATAGATGCCTGCACATTCCAGTCTTTGCTCGCAATATGTTTAATCATTTCTTTTGTAGTTGTTTTTCCACATGTACCCGTTAATGCGACTACTGGTATATCAAATAGCCCTCTATAATACTCAATAAACTTCCAGTATGCCTGCAACGTACTTTTCACTCGAATAACTGTTGTATTCGGTAGTGCTTTTTTTAGTTCTTCTAAAGGTTTATCTGAAATAACGAGGGATGGTCCCTTTTTATCGATTTCTTCCCAATTAATGGTCTCACTTCTATTGATAAACATGAGTGTATTCTTTTGCGTCAAATCATGGCGATTATAATAGATGGCATGTTTGATAAGCCATTGCTCAGAACCACTTACTAAATCCCCTTGTAGTAACTTTCTAACCACAGTCACGCGAATATTTTGCACGTGAACTCCTCCCCCCTCTCAGTATAGTATGAAATATAATCACTAGAAGTGTGGGTAATGAAGAACCATTCTACCCTATTTCTAGTAACAACTATTATTTGATGACATGCTTTATCCTTTATTTAAAGCGCTCCTTTCTAGAAGATTACTATACAATATTATGATATGACTTTATGCGACACAGTCTTTAACCAGCTTTCATGACAAGTGCATTATTGCCTAGAATCATTTTCTTTTGGCAACGTTTTTTTAACTTTTAAATCAGCGGCCAGTTGGGAAATTTGCTTACTATACATATCTCCTTTTATTAGAATAATCGTATTCTCATCTACTATTTCATGTAATAACTTATAAACGAGAATATTATTATTAAATATATAAACGGGCTTACTAAAGCCTAATTTTACTGCACGATCAGCCATAATTCGGGCGTGCTCTCCAATAGTAATAAGAACATCTACACCAATTTTATGGATTAATTCTCCTGCTTGCTCATGGATAATATACCCCCAGGACCCTAAATCCGTAATCGTTCCGATAATGGCAATTTTTTTCTTGCCTTCTCCTAATGAATTTAAGACCTTTAAAGCAGCTTCTAAGGACGTTGTTGTTAAGCTCCAAGTATCGTCGATCAATATAGAACCATTGATTCCTTCAAAAAGTTGTAGTTGCTTATTCACTTTCTTGAATGTCGCTAATTGTTTAATCGCTACGGAAATCGGTACACGTAATTCATGAATGGCCGCAATCGCTCCCAATGCATTATAGACTTGATGTTCTCCAAATCCAGGAACGAAAACTTCATATTTTTTCTTTTTATGATGCAATGTAAACTGCATACCATTTTCTACATAGCGAATATGACTTGCTCTATAATGGCATGATGCTTGCTGGCCGATGTAAATAATACGTCCTTTAAATTTCGATAAATCAATTTTTCGTATATTGACATCTTCTGCATTGAGAATTAATGCACCATCTGGATTCACTATTTCAACCATTTCACCTTTCGCCTGTATATAACCTTCCAAAGTTTTACAGTAGTTTAAATGGTGCGCGCCGATATTGGTAATAATACCGATTGTCGGTTTAAAATACTTCCCTGCTTTTCTTACATCTCCTGGTGATCCAACAGCTGTTTCAAAAACTGCTACTTCTGTTTCCTCTTCAATACTAAGTAAATACTGCAATGAAGCGGTTCTAGAATTACTACTTAAAGTCGTAGCGGTTACTTCTTTTTCAGCAGAAAGAATATGTTTTATCATCTCTTTTGTTGTAGTTTTGCCTGATGTTCCAGTAATTGCAATAACAGGGATTTCAAATTGACTACGATAATAATGTACAAACTTCCAGTAGGCCTCATCTGTATTTTCTACTTGAATAATTATTACGTGTTGAGGAATTTCATGCTGACTATACACCCACTCTGTAACAAGCACTAGAGGAGCAAGCGATTCAAGACTTTTCCAGTTTACTATGCGTTTGTCTGTAAATAGAGCTGTGTACGGTTTTTTCACTTGTTTTAGCCGATATGCGCCATACTGGATCAGCACCTCATCCGACCCTTGCAATAATTTACCTGCAGTAATCGCTGTTAAATTCTTCACCGATAGAGGCTTCATATCATTTCACACTCCTTTCTTCTCTATTATATGAAGCACTTTAAAAGTTGCTTGGATGTAAACATGATACATAACTAGAAGAAAACTATTTCACAGCATATATATAAGGTGTATATTAATAATCCAAGTGCCAATTGAAGGAGTGATTTCACTGAAGGCAATTATATTTATCGGTACAAACAAATCTGGGTCTAGTCGTGAAGCGATAAAAGCAGCAGAAAAATTGGGCTACTTGACAATACTGTTCACAAGCAATGAAAAACAATTACAACAGAGAAAAGCCTATCCAGACATTCATAAAATGATTTTTATCGATACTTCCAATATAGAAGATATGATAGAGGAAATTCATGATTTGCTTGATACCGGTTTAGAGATAAAGTCCATTGTTAGTTTTGTAGATCCATTTGTTCATATTGCCTCTATTTTATGTGATGAATTTTGCCAAAACTATACTTCATCAGCAGCAATTGAAATGATGGAAGATAAAGAGAAAACAAGAAATCTATTAAAGGATCAGCCATACTCCCCAAAATTTTTCCTAAAAAAACCGCATGAATCATTTTCAAATAACATGGTATTTCCATTGATTGTTAAATCTCCTAAATCAACGGGTTCAAAAGACGTACTACTGGCGACAGATAAAAACCAACTCGATTCACATCTTACATTTCTCCAAAATAAAAACCCTGGTGAAACCATCATGATTGAGGAATATATTGATGGACCCCAATACTTAGTTGAAGCAATGGTCTATAAGCGACAAGTTCACACAATCGGTATTATTGAACAAGAGATTACACAAGGTAAACGATTTATTATTACAGGCTATGGTATACTCGCGGAAGTACCTTCTGATATTCAAAAAGGGATTGAAGAAGTGCTCCATTCTATTGTCAAAGTATTTGATATTGAAAATGGAACATTGCATCTAGAGCTTCGTTTAACAGAACAAGGATGGAAGCTCATTGAGATTAACCCTCGAATTTCAGGTGGCGCTATGAATAATATGCTACATGCGGCTTTCGGATTTAGTTTAGTGGAAGAAACACTGAAATTATTTTTAGGGGAACAACCAAATGTCCAACCTAGGCATAAAAAATTCATCTTTACAAAATATGTCATAGTAGAGAGCAAAGGTGTGTTAGAAAGAGTAATCGGTAAAACAAGGGCAACAAAAGCACCTGGTGTTGTCGATGTATATGTAAAACCGCGAAAAGGAACATTGTTAACCCCACCGTTGTCGATGGGTCATCGCTATGCCTATGTCATTGCCGAGGGTAAAACTTTAGCTCAAGCGAAAACCAATGCTATAACCGCCGCCAAAGAAATCAAATTTCTATTAAAAGCGCTCTAATTTGGGGGCGATTGCTGCTTATCGTTCCAACTTAATCTATCTTCTTAGTAAATATGCTGTAGTTGCGGATGTGGCTTTTGCTTCATCCGCTTTACTATGAGCAATTTAGGCAATAGCGCGCTGGATACATCGTTTTACTTTGTTTGCATTCACAACAATCAACCCGAGTAATTGCCCTATCCAATGGGCAACTACTCGGGTTTTCCTCGTTATGCTTTAAATGTTTGGTCTAAAAATTTAACGGTTTCAAACATATTCGTTTTACTAGCACCTTTGACAAGAATCGTGTCATGAGGTTCGATTATTTTCTCTAACAGCGCATGCAATTGATCTTTATTCGTAAAATGATAAATCTTGTTTGAATCCATGCCTTTTGCTATGGCCGCTGCTCCTATTTCTTCTGTCCTAAAGCCATAGGTAATTAAAAGATCAATGCCTTGTTCAACAATAAATTCGCCTAATTTGCGATATTCTTCTTCTCTTAAATCACCTAGCTCACGCATCTGCCCAATTATTGCCACACGCCGTTTGTTGCTAACATTTGTTAGCACATTTAGGGCTGCCCTTACGCCTTGAGGATGGGAGTGAACAGTATCATCGATGACCGTTATATGATCGCGGCAGTTATACACTGTCAACCTTCTTGGCGGCTTTTTAAAATGCAAACCTGCTTTTATTTCCTGTGGCGTAAACCCTAAATAATCTGCAACCGCAACCGCATTCAGCGCATTATAAACGTGATGTTCTCCTAAAATCGGAATAAATAATTGGATTTCCTGACCTTGCAGTTCCATCTTAAATGCCATGCCATTTTCTTTATATTGTATGTCGTATGCTCGATAGTCCGCTTCTGTGTGAATACCAGTAGTCAGGATTTTCCCTTTAAATTGATCGGTCAATAAATAGTTTGAATTGTCGTCATCTTTATTTAAAATAAGTAACCCTTGCTGATCCATACCTTGAATTAATTCTGACTTAGCTTTCGCTACTTTTCGAACATCTCCATCAAAATTCCCAACATGCGCAAGTCCAATATTTGTAACGATACTTATATTCGGTTGGATAATGCTACAGTGGTTTGTAATGATACCTGGATAAGCCATTCCATATTCGAGCACAACGGCTTGGTGAGAATCGTTGATTTCTTCTGCATGTTTTTTAGTATGTTCAGTCGTATTCCAGTAATCCTTCGACTCAAATACATTCCATTTTTTAGACAATATAGACCCTAAAAATGCCTTAGATGTGGTTTTTCCTGCACTACCAGTAATCGCAATTATTGGTTTATCGAATTTTCCATGGTTCGATTGTGCTGTTACTTCGACTTGCTTTGGTTTTGAATCTGTAGGTTTTGGTACCACTGTTTTTGTGTTTGAAGTTGCAGGTTTTGCTTTTGGTTTTTTTATCGGTTGTTGGGTTTCTGCTAAGTACTTTGCATAACGAATCGAATGGATAACAACATCTAATTCTAAGTAAAACGCCGGCGGACAACCAGGACGCCAGTTTACCTCGTAGATCCATATTTTTTGTTGCGCATCGAGCCCGACATCTATTCCAATCTCATCAATGACCTCTCCAAACTTCGTCATCTGAATGTCATCTAAATGGCGTGCCAAAGATAATGAGAAATGTTCCAACATCCGACGAATATTAAAGGCTTCTTCTTTAAACTCTTGCTCTAAAAATGGATCCAAATAATTTGTATAACCGCCATTGTTGATGTTTGGAATAATTGATCCATGTGGTGCAATACGTGGATAAACTGTTGTCACTACCCATTTACCTTCCCCATTTTTTTGAACATGTAGACGAAAATCATAAACTTGACCCGATTTCATTTTCGATTGAATATACGGTTGCATAATAAACGTACCCGTTTCAAGAAGTTCATGGATTAATGCATTTAACTGTTGCTTTGAGTACATACGATTCTCGCTATTTTGCCGTACCTCAAAATGGTCTCCTATTTTGATAATAAAATAGATTCCTTTTCCTTTCCTGCCGTCAATCGGCTTAAATACGATTTTTTTATGGTGGGCTATATAGCTATGAAAGACATCTGTGTTTTTTACTATTTCTGTTGGAATAATGTATTTATCAAATTCTTTCGCCTCTTTAAGTCGCTCCATAACATTCCATTTATTACCGATTGAATGTGTAGTAAACGGAATCTCCTTTTTCAATCGCTCTATTATTTTTTTTGACACCGCTAATTTTTCTGGACTTCCAGCATTATAAATTACATCTGGAAAGGGCATCACTCTTTCATGCCATTGCCCATCTTCTAATACCTGCCCATTGATCGTACGATTGTCAAAGTTTACCTTTTTAGGTGTAAAGTAAAAAAATTCTACTCCTTCTGCTTTTGCAACTGCTGCATATGCATATGACTTGATAACAGTTTTAGGATCTAGACGATGATGCAACATTCCTATAATTGTCATGCGTTAATCTTCCTTTCTATAGACTCTTTCTATTAAATTCAGATTACGCAGCTTGCATATGGACAGATGCTCTAGTTCTGCAATTATTTTAGTAGTTTTATAGGTAAATCATCTATTTTACCATTTAGGCTCAATGATAAATTTCTTTTTTAATAAGTCTGGATTTAATAACTGAATAGCTGATATACTGCCTAACTCAATTGATTTTTCTGTCGATGTTCTTTCTAATCTCACAACATCAGCAATTACATTTGTTTCATTGCCTTCATAATCATAGGCTCGTAACAGCGAAATAGTGCCTCGACAACGATCTATATCAATCGCTTCTATACGAAAAAACTCTGTTTCAAACTGTTTAACTGTATCTATTAATCGTAAATGTGCTCCATTATGCGTTATTAAAAAAAAGGGAATGGTATCACTACCAATTATTTTTACAAGAAGCTGACCATAATATTTTGAATGAAAATCTGTTATGATATCCTGTAGTGCTTTTATATCGTATAGCGCTTCGCATACAAAGTGCTTTCTTCCTTTTTCAATACCCAACGTTCCCAGCCCCTTCCTATTGCGTTTTAGCAATGGCTCCTTACTCGAACGATAGCAAAATCATTATTTGACCTATCTCGTTATAATATGTCCGTTTTTAAAATATGACGACATGATTTGTAAGGGGAGCTCTAAAAAAATAACAACTTCTTACATAAAAATAAAATACTTATGAAGCCGTACGCTTTACCCGCGGAAAAGCGGGATGTACCAGCGAAATATCGCACTTTACCCGCGATTCATACAAATGCTTATAATAAACCTGCATTTTTCAAAAATGCCCTAGCTACATCCTCACTATTTTTCCCTTCCACGTTAACTTGATAATTCATTTCACGCATTTGATCATCCGTGATTTGATTGGCCAGTTTCCCTAACACCTTTTCAAGCTCAGGATATTTTTCAAGTGTTTCGTTTCTTAACAATGGCGCGCCTTGATACGGGGGAAATAACTGTTGATCATCCACTAATACAGTCAAATCATATTGGCGTAATTCGCTGTCAGTTGAATAAGCATCCAATAAATCGATATTACCTGATTGGATGGCTTGATACCTTAGCTTTGGTTCCATTGTTGTAACAGAGGCAATATCAATCCCATAGCGCTTCTGAATGCCTACGTAACCATCCTCACGATCATTGAACTCCAACGTAAATCCCGCTTTAATCGACTCTTGCATCGCCTTGATATCAGAAATCGTCTGTAATTGATAAGCTTCCGCTAGTTGTTTTGAAACGGCCAAAGCATATGTGTTGTTATACTGCATTGGACTGAGCATAACCATATCAAATTTCTTCAACATACCTTCTTTTGCCTGTCGATATACTGCTACTTGATCGTTACTTACCGCTTGTTCTTTTAAAAACTCTGCGATTGCCGTACCTGTAAATTCTGGATATATATCAATGCTTCCTGATTTTAGGGCATTAAAAACAAAGGATGTCTTGCCGAGTCCAGGTTTTAATTGAACATCTAAATCTGTATCATTTTCAATCAATAATTTATACATATTAATCAGGATTTCTGGCTCTGAACCAAGTTTACCTGCAATGACGATATCTGCTTTGTTATTAAAGTTTAGGAATGGCAGTGCAACCATCATCATAGCCGCAACACTAATGGCAAGTAATACCGAAACTGTTCGTTTAAAAGATAGTGATTCTAGCTTTTTCAAAAGATAATCGAACACTAATGCTAAAATGGCCGCTGGAACTGCACCTAATAGGATGAGCGAAGTATTATTACGATCAATACCAAGCAAAATAATATCACCTAATCCACCAGCGCCTATTAATGCAGCTAATGTAGCCGTTCCAACTATTAATACCATGGCTGTGCGAATGCCTGCCATTATAACGGGCATTGCAAGTGGCAGTTCCACCTTCACTAATCTTTTTGCTGTATTCATCCCCATTGCCATTGCCGCTTCCTTTAAAGACGGATTGACTTCGTTTATGCCTGTAAATGTATTGCGTAAAATGGGCAGGAGGGCATAGACCACAAGAGCGATTATAGCAGGCGTTTTCCCAATGCCGAGTAACGGAATTAACAATCCTAACAACGCTAATGAAGGGATTGTTTGTAAGGCTGCACTAATGCCAATTATACTTTCCGCTATTTTCTTTTGATGCGTTAAGTAGATACCCAGTGGGATGGCAATGACTACTGCAAAAAATAAGGCAATAAATGATATTTGCATATGCTCTATTAACGATGCAATGAGTTGACCTTTGCGTTCATCCAACACATGTAAAAAATCAGTCATTTGCCTCACCCCGTTCCGTGGAATGGTTGGCTAAAAACTGCAACATTGATTGCCTTGTAATAACTCCAATAATTTCCTCTTCGCTTTTCACTGCCAGACACTCATAGTGCGCCAATTGTTGTAAAATGACTTGTAAAGTAGCCTGATCACCAACACTATGTATCACATAACTTTGATGTTTCGCCTCTACAAACGGTTCAATCACTTGTTGAATGGTAAACACATTCAATGCATCTTCCTTGACCCCAATAAATTTTCGAACAAAATCATTGACGGGATTTTGTATTATTTCCTTTGGTGTACCGATTTGTACTATTTCTCCATCTTTCATCACACAGATGCGATCCCCTAGTTTTAACGCTTCTTGCATATCGTGTGAAACAAAGACAATCGTTTTATTTATTGCACGTTGAAGCTCAAGCAGGTCATTTTGTAATTTTGTTCGACTAATTGGATCCAATGCACTGAATGGCTCATCCATTAATATAATTTCGGGATCTGCTGCCAATGCGCGGACAACCCCAACCCGTTGTTGTTCCCCACCCGACAGTTCATTTGGCTTTCTGTCACTATATTGAGCTGGTTCTAGCCCTACCATTTCTAATAATTCATGAACTCGTTGTTGAATTTTTGTCGTTTCCCATTTTTTCATTTCAGGAACAATGGCGATATTTTCAGCTATTGTCATATGAGGGAAAAGTGCAATTTGTTGGAGCACATAGCCAATATTCCATCGTAGTTCATGAATATTATAATCACTAATTCTTTTACCGTTAATTCGTATTGTTCCTTCAGTCAATTGAATTAATCGGTTAATCATTTTTAGTAATGTCGTCTTGCCACAACCACTAGGGCCTATAATGACAAAAAACTCCCCTTTCTGTATCTCAAAATTAATGGCATTTACTGCAATTTGGTTATTATCATATTTTTTTGTAACATTTTCAAATGCAATCATTGACTAAGCTCCTTATAAATTTGATAGATTAAATGTCCGTGTTCTTCCCACTAGTATATCTTTCCACATATTCAAACGGTTAAACTAACAATAGGACAAAGCGATTTTAATAGATTTATAGTTTCATGTACATCTTAGACGCGCTATATGAAACTTTTTCATATGAAAGTTCGTTGTATTAATTATGAATTCTAGTGAAAAACGATGCTTTTTTTTATCTAGTTGTTTTACAATATGAAAAGAGTAAGCGATTTTTTAAGAGAAAAGAAAGGAGGAAGGTGTTGCATAGATTCAACATCTATAACTACATGAGATTATTCAAAAAACTATTAATCGGAATGATTGTCATAGCGTCTGTTATCAGTATTTCCACTTATTTTTTGATTCAGCTATTGAAGCCAACCGACACTGCCGTTCAAAAATATGTAGATGAAGGTCCAAGTGTGGAAGAATTTATTGGCTCTATTGCAGAAACAGCACGACAACTCGGTGCTGAAAATGACTTATATGCATCTGTCATGATTGCGCAAGCCATTTTAGAAAGTAAGCATGGGCAAAGTGGTCTTAGTTCCACTCCTAATAACAATTTATTTGGTATGAAAGGCAAATTTCAAAATGATTCCGTGACACTTGAAACAGTTGAGGATGATGGCTCTGGTAATCTGACAACAGTGATGGCTGAATTCCGCAAATATCCTTCCTACGAAGAATCCATGAAAGATTATGTCCAATTACTCCGCAATGGTGTGTCTTGGAACAAAAATTTTTATACAGGTGTCTTTAAAAGCAACACAACATCCTATGCAGATGCGACAAAATTTTTAACAGGCTCTTACGCAACAGATTCAACTTACAATGAAAAGTTAAATAGTCTAATTGCAAAATACGACTTACAACAATACGACAGCCCTGTAAAAAATAAAAAAACCATTACAGTTGCGGATGGTGACTCGCTGATGCATATCGCACAGACGCATAATGTTAAAGTAACATCCATTAAACAATGGAATCAATTGCGTTCAGATAATATTGAAGCTGGACAACAGTTAAATATTTATCAATATTAGCGTAAACATACACAAGGCGAGGTATTCGACGATGCAACTACCGTCAAATACCTCGTTTTTTTGCATCCATTTTTCTTCAAGCATTACATACATTTAAAACAAGCTTCCGATTGCGGTAATAGTCGTTGCTAAATCTTGGCGATATAACGGATGTTGTTCATCAAGGCTATTGACATTGACCTCATTGCCACCAAGTGAGGCATGAACATAAAGAGTCTGCCCTAGATACAGTGCTACATGCCCTGGGAAAAATAGCAAATCTCCTTTTTGCATACGATCAATTGTTATCTCCTTAATTGGAAAACCTTCTACAATTCTAGCATCTCGGAAAATAATTACACCATTTAGCAGATAAGCCATCGAACATAAGCCCGAACAATCTATGCCTAGCGGTGACTTACCTCCCCAACGATACGGTGTGGCTATATAGCTTAGTGCTGTTTGTACAACATTTTCTCGGAACGCATGCTCTTCAAAAGTATGTTCAGCAATTTTAGGATGCAACCATTGAGAACGTAAATAGCCAATTTCGCCCGTCACTAATTGAACGGCAGTCCATGGCGTGTTTGATGTCGTGTCGGAATCTACATTGTATAAAATAGAACCTTTTACCAATGTGATGATTTTGGTGCTTTGTATTTTCGGTTCTTGTAAAACATCTGCGAAACGCTGTCCAATAACATGTTGAGCCTTTTGAATCCAAGTATTTGTAATCGCATCATCGAAAAGGACATGCTTTCGCTGACAATAACCTTCATAGCGATAGGCAGTGCGAACGTACAGCCAATCATTTTCTAATTCTTCTATAATTTGAACAGGCATACCGTAAAGTATTTCATCAACAAGCTCGGCATGACGATTGGGTTCAGCATAAAGATTAGCCATCATAGCAATGACAATCGCGTTCATGTTGTCTCTCCTTTCACTCCTATCATCTTGTCATAGACTACCTTTGAAAGACGACCGATTAATTGTCTGGCGACATCATTTTGCTTGACCTCTGAGATAAAAACGCCAATACCATAATCTTGTACGTGACTGTAAACAATGCCAACATCATGGTCAACGGTATCAAGACCACCTGTTTTATGGGCGATTGTCACATCATCGACGATGTAACGGCGCAAGCATTCATGAAAACGCTGACGACACAAGATATCAATAGCAAGTTGGCTTAACACTGGAGATAGCAGATTTTGCCTATAAATTTGGCTAAATAGATGCGCCATATCGCGCGCTGTTGTTATATTATCAATGCCTTTTGCAAGTCGCTCAAAGTCCATCATTTTTCTTTGTAATTGTGTATGGGTCAGTCCGATTTTATGAAAGTACTTATTTAGCGCTTCCATACCGATTACATCAATTAATACATTTGTCGCAGTATTATCACTTGTCGTAATCATCCAAACGCACAGTTCATAGATTGTGCAGGATGTTACTCGCTGTTCACTAATCACACTAAAATCAACCCAATCGCTAGGGCTAATGGCTATTACTTGATTGATAGGTATATTGCATACATCTATATAATCGAAAATAGCAATGAGTATAGGCACTTTAATTAAGCTAGCACTGGAAAAAGCTTCATCTAGACGCTCGTTGATAACAAAGTCATTTGTCTTAAAATCTTTTACAAACATATGCACTTTATATGGAGCTTCCTGTATAATACGTTGAATCGTTGGCTGCATCATGCACCTACCCTACCACTGTAATGTTTTGCGTTTCCGCATCTATGGTTACGATACGACCTAAAGGCAGTGACATCGTTGGTAAACAGTGACCACAAGCAAGATTTGATAAAATAGGTTTCTTCAAAGGTGTTAAGATTTCCTTAAAAATGGTGTTTAAGGATAAGCTCTGTTCTGGCTGCTTCGGGTTTTCAGGCCCGCAATTTGTCCATGCCCCTAATAGTAAACCTACTGCATCATCAAGCTTCCCAGCTAATTTTAACTGTGTCAGCATGCGATCTATACACTGCTCACTCTCATCTATATCTTCTAAAAATAAAATTTTACCTTTTGTATCAATTTCATATGGCGTGCCAAGTGACGCTGTAATCAATGTTAAATTGCCCCCAACGAGTTGACCTGTTGCAGTCCCTGTTAGGAGTGTAGTCATTGGTTGCTGTGGAGGATTTTCCAACAGAAACGGCATGGTATCTGTTGCCATCACACAATTCAAAAATGAATTCCATGTATAATGATCCATATTTTGTTGAATAAATTCTGTTGAAGGCATTGGTGTATGATACGTCACTAAATTACATTTTTGATTAAAGGCGATATGTAGTGCTGTCACATCGCTATAGCCTGCGAATACTTTGGGATTTGCTTGTATCATCTCATAATCTAGTCTTGGTAAAATTTTGGTTGCCCCGTATCCTCCACGAATACAAAAAATGCCGTTCACATGGGGATTGCGGAACATTTCATTGACATCATATGCGCGCAGTTCGTCTGAACCAGCTAAATATCCATGTCTAACACGACATGTTTCCCCCACAATGACGTTAAAACCAAGTTTCTCAATACTAGCAATGGCGGGAGCTAGCTTTTCTGGTGGTGTAGCACCAGAAGCACTAAGTAGACCAATCGTATCCCCTTTTAGCAAAGCTTTAGGCACAATCATTCGCTCACCTCTACTTTTCGTAATGTACGATAATTGGCTATTTCCTCTTCATTAGCTAAAACATAATGCCCTTCTTCTATTTCTATAAATGAAGGAGGCGCTAGCTCATATTGATGCTGTAACGGGGTGTAAATTTCTACGACCTTTTCTCGCTCCTTATACGGATTGGGTTCTGGCACTGCTGATAACAATGCTCTTGTGTACGGGTGAATTGGATTAGAAAAAAGTTTTTCGGTCTCTGCTAACTCCACAATTTTGCCTTTATAAATGACTGCTGTACGGTCTGTAATAAATCGAACAATTGATAAATCATGGGCAATAAATAAATAGGTTAAGTTGTTTCGTTGTTGAATCGTCGATAATAAATTGAGCACTTGCGCTCGTATCGATACGTCGAGGGCTGAAATTGGTTCATCCGCAATAATAAACTCTGGCTCCATTACTAATGCACGTGCAATGCCAATCCGTTGACGCTGACCGCCAGAAAATTCATGCGGAAAGCGACTCGCGAACTCGGGTAATAAGCCAACATCTAAAAGTGCGTTTTGTACTTTTTGCTGACGCTCCGCTTCATCTTTAAAGTTTTTCGTATTAATCAGACCTTCCGATATAATATAATCCACCTTTGCCCGTTCATTAAGCGAAGCCATCGGGTCTTGAAAAATCATTTGGATTTTTTGCGTTATTTGTTTGTCCCAATCCTTCGAGATTTTACCGTTAATGTTCTTTCCACGGTACAATATTTGACCACTCGTTACTTCATTGATGCGCATTATAGCGCGGCCAATAGTCGTTTTCCCAGAGCCCGACTCGCCAACTAATCCGAATGTTTCACCTTTATAAATATGAAAGCTGACATCATCTATTGCCACAAATTTATGTTTGCCTTTACCAAACACAATGTGCAAATTTTTCACTTCTAATAACACTTCTTTATCGCTCATTGGCGTACTGCCTCCCTTCTTCAAAAAAAGCTTGTAACGCTGCTGGAGGCTCCACTTTGGGCGCACGGGGATCCAACAGCCAAGTGCGCGCGAAATGTGTATCGCTTACTTGAAAAAATGGCGGACGTACTTCGTAATCAATTTTTAAAGCAAATGGATTGCGCGGGGCAAACGCATCACCTTTAATTTTTTTAAAAAGATTGGGTGGCGTCCCCTTAATCGAATAAAGCGGTTGCCCTTTTAACCCAAGTTGTGGTAGTGACGAAAGAAGCGCCCATGTATACGGATGTTTTCCATTAAAAAACACTTCATGTGTACGACCAACTTCGAGTATGTCCCCTGCATACATGACCGCGATACGGTCCGCAACTTTTGCTACAACGCCTAAATCATGTGTAATATAAACGATTGTTAAGCTATATTTTTGCTGAAGGCTTTTTAGAAGTTGCAAAATTTGTGCTTGTATAGTTACGTCCAATGCGGTTGTTGGCTCATCACAAATTAAAATTTTCGGTTTACACGCGAGCGCAATAGCAATCACAATTCGTTGCCGCATGCCTCCTGAAAATTCATGAGGGTATTGCTTGTAACGTTTCTCTACATCACCAATACCGACGTCGGTTAATAATTTAAGTGTTTCAGTATAAGCTGCTTTGCCCTTGAGCCCTTGGTGTAACACCACGCATTCCTCAATTTGTTTGCCAATCGTTTTCAATGGATTCAATGATGTCATCGGATCTTGTGTAACGATTGCGATTTCTTTTCCTCGAATAGTTAACCATTGTTGTTCTGTGTTAAATAGCGCTAAATCCATACCATTGTATATAATTTGACCTTGGGCAATCGAACCATTTTTATCGAGCAAGCCCATAATTGATTTCATTAGAACAGATTTTCCTGAACCTGATTCACCAACAATGGCTAGACTTTCTCCTTTATATAAATCAAGAGAGATTCCTCTAATAGCTGTTAGTACTTGCCCTCGTAGTGTAAATGTAATGACTAAGTTTTCAATCGTTAAAATACGGGAATTTATTTGCTTCACAAACAATTATCTCCCTTCTATACATGGTTTTTTGGATCTGCTGCATCTGCAAATGCATTCCCAATAATATAAAATGCTATCGTAATAATACTTAGTACAATACTTGGGAAAATTAACTGATACCTTAAATCAGGTGACATCATCAGGACACGCCCTTCATTAATTAAATTCCCTAATGATGGTTCACTAATTGGTAGCCCTAAACCGATATATGTTAAAAACACTTCTGCGCCAATCGCAAACGGAATCGCTAAACTCATGCGAAGCATAATAACTGAGATTAAGTAAGGTAATAAATTTTTTACAATAATTCGATAATCTGATGTCCCCAAACATTTCGATGCTAAATTGTATTCCCGATCTCGTAAAATTACGATTTGATTTCGAATAAAGCGCGCCATTTCTACCCACCCCGTAATGCACATAGCAATGATTATGGTGGAAATGCTCGGACGTAAAATATAAGACATTAAAATAAGGACAATTGTTGTTGGGATATTATCTACAACGTTATAAAGCTGTGTAATCGGCATTTCTAGCTTACGAGAAAAGCCCCACAGTGTTCCGATTGTAATGCCGATAAACGCTTCCACCAATGCGACCACACAGCCAATCATTAACGAGGTCCTTGTGCCAGCCCAAATGCGGGACCATAAATCTTGTCCAATGGAGTTTGTACCAAACCAAAACTCGGCATTGGGGGCAATATTGCGTGCCTGTAATCCCGTTTGGTCATCGAGATAGATTTCGGTCGGAGATTTTTGTGCTGGCAAATACGGCTGAAAAATGGTGAACGCCACAATAATACAAACCATTACTAATAAGAAAACAGCCACTCGATTTTTTAAAAATGATTTCCAAGTGGAGCGCCAATAAGAATAATTGGAGTAGGCGGTGTCTTCTGCCTGACCATCAGTCGCTTCTACAAAGTCAAATAGTTGTGCACGGGACTTGTCTGATATATGATCGATTTCCTCTGTATACATACTCATTAGCGCACACTCTCCCCTTTCCCTAATTTAATCCGTGGGTCCACGAGCGCCATCGCAATATCACCTAAAATTAAGCCAATAATGCCAAGTGATGAAAAAACTAGTACTAAACCTTGTACAATCGTATTATCCTGTCGTTGAATAGCATCCACGAGTAATCCACCCATCCCTGGAATAGAATATAAAGATTCGATATAAATGGAGCCTGTAATCGTAAAAAGAATCGTTGCGGGCAAATATTGTGCCATTGGAATAAAAGCATTGCGTAATACATGACTAAACATTAAGGTACGCTCTTTCACGCCTTTCGCACGTGCAAGCTTAATGTAATCTTTGTTTAATTCATCTACCATGTACCGGCGCATCCACATCGCATAGGAAGCAGTCGGTGCTAACGCCATCGAAGTAAGCGGTAATAGCCAGGTGATTGGCTTATATTCATCAAACAACATCGGCAAACGGAAAATATCTGTAATATACATTTGAATAACTAAGTAATACACTGCTGCTGGTACTGCAACGACAAAAACTATATAGCCAGTTCCTAACCGATCCAGCCAGCGCCCCTTCATTTGTGCCATTAATATTCCGAGCGGTACACCGATTAACAGCGATATGCCAACTGCTCCTAACCCAAAGAACAATGAATACATGATTTTATCTGCAATAATTGTCACAACAGGCACATCCGTACGATATGTAACGGATTTGCCTAAATCACCTTGCAATAAATCCGTATAAAAATTCCCCAATTGAACAAGCAATGGATCACGTAATCCTAAATTCGTTAAATACACTTCTTTTTGTGCGGGTGACATTTTCTCTGCCGCTGCCCCTAAGTAGCCTTCTTCTGGCATTAATCGTAGTAATGAGAACACAATTGTGATAATAATAAATAGCGTAACAATGGATTGTAACAAGCGCTTTCCTACATACCAAAGCATTTAAGCATCCTCCCTCCAGTAAAACTGTTACAAAAGCAGGAAGGAGATGCCGAATCAGCATTTTCGGTCATCTCCTCGATATTAAAAAATCACCACTATACGCCTACGGATTGCATTTTGGCAATGATTATTCCTTTCTTTTATTTGGCTGCGTTCGCCAATGCATCCATACGTTCTTGCTCCCACTGTGCCAATGCTTTCTTAAAGTCATCATTACTCATTGGCTTTGCTAACACTTGCTGTCCTTTAAACTTCTCTGCTGTCACACCAAATGGTGAGTACTGGGCTTCAAATGGATTTAATTTTGAAGCAACATAACCGCTACCACCTACAGAGTATGGAATAACAAAGGCCTCTTCAATTAAGAAAGCTTCTGCTTGAGCAAAAAGGTTATAACGCTCGGCCGTATCGATTGTCGCTTTCGCCTTTTCTAATAAATTTAAGTAAACAGTTTGACCATTTGCTTCCTTATAGCCTTCAGCTAATTCTGGCTTATTGTAAGTACCATCCACACTAAATGGTTCTGTATACGTTGACGGGTCTGCGTAATCTGGCCCCCAGTTCGCTTCTAGTAATGCAAATTTACCAGGGCGTCGAATTTCTGATAAGAAACCTGTCGAAGGACCTGCTTCAACGATAATATCCACATAGTCAGTACCTAATAATTTTTCGACTTGTTGTTCAATGACTTGGGTACGATTGGCCCAGTCAGGCATTCCGGCGTTATATGGCATTAATACCTTTACTGGGAAAGTCGCTTTCCCTTCTAATGCCGCCTTCGCTTTGTCCCTATACTGTAAAGCTAAATCTTTATTAAAAGAATCATTGTTTGTAATCGCCGCTAATGAATCAAGTTGTGTATAGTCGACTCCTTCAACATCAACAAAGTTTTTCGGTGTGATCGTATTGCTTAGTAAATCTTGAGGGTTAAATGGTTCCACCGTTAGCATCGCTGATACACGATCAAGCCCATGGAAAAGCGATTTTCTGAAATCTTTATTATTAACGGCAATCTTCCAGTTTTCAGGTTCATATTCCGCAGCGAATTGCGGGTCAAAGTTTAGGGCATAAAAATACGAATAAAAATTATTTTGCGTTTGACGTACTTGGGATTTTTTCTTATCATCCTTCAGCCATTCGTCAATAATCGAAGTAGGAATCGTTGCTGTGTCGATTTCGCCCCGTAAAAATAGTTCGGGCGCAACGGTTGCTGCTTCTTTGTTATATTTATACCGAATGCGATCAATCAGCACGTTGTCTTTATCCCAATACGTATCATTTTTTACAAGAACACGCTCATTTTGAGGTTCGAATTTGTCTAATAGATAGGCACCGTTATACAAGAAATTTTCATGTGTAGTTCCAAATTGCTCGCCCTTTTCCGTTAAAAACCTCCCATTTACAGGGAAGAAACATACATAGTTCAACATCGACAGAAAATAAGGTGTAGGAGCCTCCAGCGTGTATTCAACCGTATGTTGATCGATTGCTTTGATGCCCACTTTTGAAAAATCAGTTAGCTCACCGTTATAAAACGCCTCCCCATTTTTGACTACCATGGCACTCCAGACGGTCGAAGATTCATTTTTTGCATCGAGCACATACTGCAAACCATCCACAAAGTCTTGTGCCACTAAATCTGCATATTCCTTTCCATTATGGGTAACCCATTTTACATCATCACGCAGCTTAAATGTCCAAACAGTCGCATCTTCATTTGACGACCATTCTTTCGCTAAGCCTGGTTGCACAATCCCATACTTATCATATTCAATGAGGCCATCCACTAAATTGGCAGCTACAGCAAATTCATTTGTTTCAGAGGTTTTTAAATAGTTTAATGTTTTAATCTCACCTGAATAAACGACCCGATACTCTGATTTTTTCTCGTCAGAAGAATCATTACTACAGGCTGCACAAAGAAAGACGACTAGACATACTAAAAGAAACCATTTCCTTTTCCTCATAAGCATCCCCCTACGTATTTTTATCTTGAAAATCCTATTCCATTTGCATCCGTCATTGTGATTCGATCATTGTTAAAAATAGGACCACCTGCAATAGGATCTTTCAAACATAAACTTGGTCCGTCTAAATCTATCATTGTGATATTTTTTTGTGATGCAGCAAAATGTGCAGCCGCACTCACACTAATTTTTGTTTCAAGCATGCAGCCCATCATACAAGCAATGCCATGCGCTTCTGCAATATGGCAAATCTTTTGCGCATGAAAAATGCCACCTGTTTTCATTAACTTAATATTGATGAAATCAGCAGCACGTCGTTCGATAATAGTGAGGGCATCTTTTGCCGAAAAGACACTTTCATCAGCTAGAATATTGGTCAACGTATTGGCTGTTACATATTGCATGCCGGTTAAATCAGCATAGTGCACAGGCTGTTCCACTAATTCGATATTGCTATTTGCATCTTCAAGTGCACGAATTATCCGAACGGCTTCTTTTGGCGTCCACCCTTGATTGGCATCTACACGTAATGTAATGGCTTTGCCTACTGCATCCCGTATAGCCATCACGCGCTGGATATCTGTCGCTGGATCCTTGCCAACCTTGACCTTTAATATTTGAAAGCCACGTTCCACCGCAGACAGGCTATCTTTTATCATGTCCGCTACACTATTCACGCTTATTGTAATATCTGTTGTTAATGCCTTGCGATAGCCCCCTAATAATTTATACAATGGGGTCTTGTGATGCTGAGCTAATAAATCATAAAGCGCCATATCTACCGCCGCTTTCGCACTCGTATTTTGATAAATACTGTTGTCCATTCGCTCCATCACAACGGCTATTTCTTGTAAATCCATACCTACTATGGCCGGCTTAATATAGTGTTCAATAGCATCTCTAATCGAACCTAAAGTTTCTCCTGTAATAACAGCAGTTGGCGCAGCCTCACCTATGCCAATTTGCCCATGCTCACTATGCACATAAACGGCAATATTTTCAATGTTACGCACGGTTCTTAATGCTGTTTTAAATGGCACAATAAGGGGAGCTTCCACCGTTGCAACCACAATATCTTTAATCTTCATACATTCACCTACAGTCTATTCTTATGTTAAGAACTGTAAAATTCGAAGTACTTCAAAATAATCATCCGTGACAAATTCAACCGTGTTATGGGGCTTAAACGTTGCATTTGGATAAAAGGAATTGCGGTAAGCGCGTGTATGGTCACGGTAAATTATTTCCACTATAAATCGCTGAGGCAATGTCACTTGTAAGTCATCTCGGGAGACCTTCATAGAGGCTTCCACAAGTCGTTGCGTTTCAGCAATTGCCAATTGAGGACTGACACTTATTGTGGCATTCCCCACCCCTTCCTTGGTAGCAAATGTCACAATATTGCGATTGAAGGATTGAATTTCTTCTGTTAGTCCAACATCTCCACTAACAAATGAAACAGGAACACCATGTAAAGCAGCGGCATACGTATTGATAAGAAATTCACTTGCGTATTCGCCATTGATTTTAATATCAGCAGTAACACATAGCGTGTGTGCTAATGGATTACGTTCACTGCCTCCTTTACTGTGATAGCCGATGAAAATAGCACGATCAAAACTACTATCAAGTCCGGCTACCATACACATCGGATCATATGTCCATCCGCGAATGACCTTACAATTAACTGGCAAATTCGAAATATCAAGATTACGAGCTGAATCATGTGCATCCTTTAGTAAAATTTCCGTGGCGCCTCCTAAAATGGCACCTTCAATTGCTGCCGCCACTTCCTTCGTCATCTGCTTTTGAAAAAAATAATAGTCAGGCGCATTCAGTTCCGTTTCACTCCAAGATGTTGTGCCTGTAATGCCTTCAATATCTGCACTAATATAGACTTTCATAAATATCGATACTCCTTTATCAAATTGTCATCAATCTGTGCCTCTATTGCACCGTAAAAAGCTTGTTTGGCATTTATCCTTCTTGCCCAAGCTATATTGTGTAAATCATAATGCCACCATTCCTCAGCATAATTCGTAAAGCCAACTGCCGTCATACAGTGATACAAAAGACGCCGATGAACACAGGCTTCCTTATTTTCATTAGGATGCTGTTCAAAATAACGGGTCGTAGATTTCTCACTAAGCTCATCAAATGCTGTCCCAAGATTTAACGCTTTCCCTTTACTATTTGCGAGCGTTAAATCAATGGCACCTCCCGTTAAATGTGGTAGTAGATGCTCTTGCCCCTCCCTTGGAAAAGCGACAAATTTTAATGTCTTGTTAAAAATTTCTTCTTTTGTGAAGTTTGGGTGTTGGTCTTTGAGTTGCGCAGCAAAATGTGTAAATAAATATTGTTGCACTTGTAGCGGCCGGTATCCGTCATAGACAATCAAACTATAGTTTTCAGGTAATAGTAATAAAGCTTGTTGTAATCGCTCATATACTGCTTGGCGCAAGTAAATGGATTGTAAGCTACTAGCAATTTGTTGTTTATAGTACACGGGCTGGGTAAAGATTCTTGGGTGTAGGTGGTCAATGTTCATCAATGGCTCACAACTGTTAAGCACAATAGGATTGGATGGATTTGTCGGTGTCTCGTGTGCAATTGGCAGCAATAATTTTTCATGCATTCGCATCACCTTTTATCGTAAAGAATGTTAAATTGTTAGATAATTCAGTATTTTCATTGAATATTAACACACCGCTTCATAGTTGACTAGATAAAAAAACAATAATTACATAATAATGGTTATTATCTAATCGTTATACAAAATTTGCTATGCAGCGCTTAAACACTACAATATATGGTCGAAACATTTATTTTTTTATACGACTTTAGCGATTAAGTAAACTTTAAAAATAGACATGATTGCCCAAATATCTTAATGAAAGGGAAGTTTTTATGGAGGTGATACCATGGTAATTATTAAGAACAATATGGTTCAATACTCGCTACAAAATCGAACTGATACACTCCAAATACCGTATGGGCTTATTAAAATGAAATCCAATCGGCATACAACGAATCCTTTTGTGGCACCATCACTTTCCGTTCATCGCATAGAAATTAATTACGAAAAATATAAAACCATTCAGATTTCCCAATAGATAGACAGGCATTTGTAGAAGCGTTGCAACAAAAGAACCCATCCATTCACCTTGATAATTGCATCTAGAATAGTAGCATGCGTCTGAGCTCTTCATTGAACTTTTTCTTTTTCTGGACGTAAACCTGGTTTCATTGCTTCAAATAAGTGCAATCTGCTCTGATTTTTTTCATTCTACAGTAGCATTGCCCTTACACATTATGCTAGGAATGTTAGGTAAAGAATGTACCTCTTGAAGCAACATAAAGGTGTCCTCTATCCAGTTACCCGACTTTCTAGTTAGTAAAATAGTACCGCGTGGATAGCATAAGAGTTGATGTATGTATTAGATGATTATCAGGTGTATTTACACTAAAAAGAAAACACTATAGAGACTGCTTTTTTGGCAAGCGTTCAACATGTAAACAAAAAAGCTATTGAAACATTCGAATGTTCAATAGCTTTTCGTTTATTTTTTAAATGAATAGGCTTCTACTACGTGTCCGTCTCGACCCGTTGTTGTTTGCGCTTGTGACAGGGAATTTAAAATAGCTTCTTCTGTTGCTTCCGCAGCAGCGGTAAATAAATGATTCATAAGAGGATGATCTTCACGTAGCTGTATACGTGTCTCCAAATGTTGGGACGAATGATGCGCAATATGGTGTGCCGTTGTAAAGCCGATGACAATATCACCACTTCCATGAGAGAAATGGCTACCTGTTCGTCCAAGCCCTATACCACAACGTTTAATAACACGTGTTAATTGGCGACTACTAAGCGGTGCATCTGTTGCTAACACAATAATAATGGAACCATCTGTTGGTGAGAACGCAGCATTGCTATTAGGATTTGGCAGATTGTAACGCTCAGCTATAAACTCTGAGCTATGACCGAAATTACTTAGCACGATAATCCCCACCGTATAGCTAATTTTATCTTGTTCTAGAGTCACTATGCGCGATGCAGAACCTATTCCGCCCTTATAGCCGAAACAAATCATGCCTTTTCCCGCTCCAACTGCACCTTCTTTAGCGGTATTTTCGGACGCATTACGAATTGCTTGGAGCGCGTGCTCTGGTGTGATTGGGCAAGCTCGAATCGAATTTAAATAACTATCATTACATTCCCCAACAACCAAATTAATTGTCCCTGTAGAAAGACCAATATCCTGATTAGTATTTAACATATATTGCAATGTTCCTTGCGTTACTGCGGGCACCCCAAACGTATTTGTTAGCATAATAGGAGCTTCAATAACACCTAGTTCATTGACTTGCACGAGTCCTGTCGTTTTGCCGAAACCATTTAGCACATAACTAGCACCTGTAACTTTTTGTTGAAACAAATTGCCACCATGTGGTAAAATCGCCGTCACCCCAGTACATGCATATGCCCCCACATCATCTAGCTTTTCATCCAGTGTGACATGCCCAACTTGAACACCTTGTACATCCGTAATGCAATTTTTTTTACCGACTGGTAATGTGCCAATGACCATACCCAACTCCCGCACTTTTTGTGTCATTTTTTCACCCCTTCTCAATGCTTTTTACTCTTTTAATGCATGTTCTACAGCAGCAAGCGCATGAATAATAGTCGTGTCGAAAACAGGGACTTGGACATCTTCTTGTTGTATTAGTAAACCAATCTCCGTACAACCTAAAATAATTCCTTGCGCACCTGATTTCACAAGGCGCTCAATAATTTGTAAATAGCTTTCTTTTGAAGTTGTTTCAATCTTCCCTAAACATAATTCCTCATAAATAATTTGATTAACCATTGTTCGTTCATCCGCGTTTGGCACCATTACATTTATGCCAAACTGTTCAATTCTATGTTTATAAAAATCTTGCTCCATTGTATATTTTGTGCCAAGCAACGCAATCGTTTGCAGACCAGCCTGTTGAATTTGAACGGCTGTTGCATCGGCAATATGTAAAATCGGAATAGTCAAACGCGCTTCCATAAATTCTATGACCTTATGCATTGTATTCGTACAGATCACAATGAAATCGGCACCTGCTTTTTCTAAAGACCAAGCAGCCTCTCCTAGTATTTCTCCCGCATTTTGCCATTGTTCATTTGCTTGATAGTATTCAATTTCTTGAAAATCGACACTATATAAAATGCATTTTGCCGAATGTAAACCACCCAATTGTTGCTTCACTTGCTCATTTAGAAGGCGATAATACATAGCTGAAGATTCCCAGCTCATACCACCAATTAAGCCAATCGTTTTCACATCATCCACTCCCTATTCTATTAATCGTCATTTTTAAATAAACTGCTCTCGATACATTTTCATGTATTCAAATTAAAGGTATAAAAGAAAAAGCAAGTTGAATACTAATTTGGAAAAAGTATTGTGTTACCACAACGGTGAACTGTATCCATTTTACCTTTTCTATATATTACCACCACACAGCAAATCATTTCGAGAAAAATATCTTTTTATTATTAAGAATTTTTAAAAATTTGATATTTTATAAAAAAAGAGTGTAGACTAAAACTTATTAAAAAAAGGAGGAATATAAATGGAGTGGATATCAAATATAGTAGATAATACAAATAATATTCTATGGACGTATCTTTTAATCATATTATTATTAGCTGCTGGATTATATTTTTCATTTGGCTCTAAATTTGTACAAGTACGTCTTTTCCCAGAAATGTTTCGTTTAATAACAGAAAAAAGAGATGGTGAGTCGGGGGTTTCTCCGTTCCAAGCTTTCACGATTAGCGCAGCGTCTCGTGTAGGTACGGGTAATATAACTGGTGTTGCACTTGCTATAGGTGTCGGTGGTCCTGGTGCCGTATTTTGGATGTGGATTATTGCCATTCTTGGTATGGCAACCGCTTTTATTGAAAGTACACTTGCTCAAGTGTATAAAGTAAAAGACGGCGATACTTTTCGTGGTGGCCCTGCCTATTATATAGAAAAGGCATTAGGTCATAGAAAGTTAGGGATTGTTTTTAGTATCCTTTTAACATTAAGCTTTGGCTTTATTTTTAACGCAGTACAGTCTAATACGATTGCGACTTCTGTAGGTGAAGCATTTAATATTAGACCATTTATTATCGGCATTGTATTAGTAGTGTTAACGGCTATGATCATTTTCGGTGGTGTACATAGAATTGTTAAATTTACACAAGTAATTGTACCTGTAATGGCCGTCTTTTATTTACTCGTTGCACTTTATGTCGTTGTAACAAATTTAGGGGAAATCCCAACCGTGTTTAAACTTATTTTCTCTCAAGCGTTCGGCCTTCAAGAAGCTGCGGGCGGTGCCATTGGGGTAGCCATTATGCAAGGTGTTCGTCGAGGCTTATTTTCCAATGAAGCTGGTATGGGGAGTGTGCCGAATGCAGCAGCAACTGCTAATACATCACATCCTGCTAAACAAGGGCTTGTGCAAAGTTTAGGCGTATTTTTTGATACAATTATGATTTGTTCTGCCACTGCATTTATCATTATTTTAGCGGGCTTATATAAAACAGGTGAAAGTAATGGAATCGTTCTTACACAAAATTCTCTAGCAGTGCATGTTGGTGACTGGGCTCCTTATTTTATCGCCATTAGTATTATTTTCTTCGCATTCAGTTCTGTTATTGGTAACTATTATTACGGTGAATCCAATATTGAGTTTATCAATGCTCATAAAAGCTGGATGACCGTTTATCGTCTACTGGTGCTGGCCATGGTAATGTTCGGCTCCGTAGCACAAGTTCAACTTGTTTGGAACTTAGCGGATTTATTTATGGGTCTTATGGCGCTCATCAATATTACGGTAATTATGATACTTGGTAAAATAGCTTTCCGTGTATTAGATGATTTTACACTACAACGAAAAGCAGGAAAAAATCCTGTATTTTACGCAAAGTCCATCCCAGGTTTGAAAAATACAGACTGTTGGGAAGATCATCGCTCATAAGAAAATGCCATTCCCTCAAGGATTACTTGAAGGAATGGCGCTTTTTTGGTGCCTGACACCCAAACAATTTTGAAAATTAAAAATTAGCTTTTTTTCATCGCTTCTGTAAATAGCTGCGATTGCCCTCTTGGAATACTCAATGTTTTCCATTCTTCCCCTTTTATTTGCTTCCCAACATAGATAATTTGCCCAACATGTGCTGCATAATGTGCCATCTGTCTTTCTATCGCATCAATCACTGTATGTTGTTGCCCTCTTATGAAGACATGTGCCATTAAATCCATCTCGGTTAAGCTTAGTAGTGAATCTAAGAAGACTTGCCAACCCTTTTCCCAAATAGTTAGTAGCTCTTCTTTAGTATCAATACTATCAATAAATTCTTCATCACGATTTCTTGTTGTTTTTTCTCCATCTGTCGTTAAAAAGTCTGTCCATCTTGAAATCATGTTGCCACTTACATGTTTGACAATGACTGCAATACTATTGGACTCTTCATTGAAAGCCCAGTGCAATTGCTCAATATCTAATTGTGCGATTGCTTTATCACCGTCCGCTTTAATCGTTTTAAATCTTTCTCGTACAGCTTTTAAATATGTTTCACCTATGCTCATTTCTAACTACCTCCCCCTTGTGCCAGTCACCCAAACAATTCCCAATTCTCAAACTATTTCTCTGTGGATACAAGTTAATACCCGCGGAAAGCATGGTATTACCCGCGATTTACCACTGAATACCCGCGAAAAATCATGAAATACCCGCGATTTAACCTTAAATACCCGCGAAGTATTGTCATCATGCTACAAAAAAGCTAGCGCTATGTCAATGTAGCACTAGCTTATCATGTTATAAGTTTTCATCTATATACGTTTCTAAATCCGAAACAATTGTATCGATTGGAACATCGTTTGCATCTTTTGCGTATCCGTCATATTGTTTTACAAGAATTCCGTCTTTATCCACTAAGAAAAACTGAATACCGTGGATTACTTGATCTGAATTCGGGTCGTCTTTGACAAGTAATTTTGTTGATTTCACTGCATATTGCTCAATATATGACTGTGAATATCCTGTAAGGAGATTCCATTTAGATTCGTCAGGTACAGTGTATCTCGTTAAATAATCAGCTAGTACTTCCGGCGTATCCACCTCAGGATCTACTGAAAAAGCGACAATATTATAATCCTCTATCCCTTTTTTCTTCAGCTTTTCTTGCACTTGCGTCATGTTAAACGTCATTGGTGGACAAACTGAATTACAATTCGTAAATATATACATGCCCAACCAAGGTTTCCCTTTTAAACTGTCTAGTGAAACAGTTTCTCCTCGTTGATTAATATGTTCAAAATCCTGCATTTCCAAACTATAATCAGCTTTAAACTTTGCGTTCCCGCATGCACTAAGTACAGTCACTAAAGTCAATAGTAGTACAAACCACATTACTTTATTTTTCATCTTTACACACTCCCTACTTACACTACCCCCATCTTATCGAATGATGTAAGCGTTGACAACCACCTGTCGTGACAGCTTTCGTACATCTTTGTGAAGTCAACTTCACTTAAGTGAAACAATCACATCATGAATCGCATCAAGCTTAACCTCTACTCGATGTAATAAGTAAAACGACATGAGGATAGGAAAACCAATATCAGATAACATTGTCAGCCATTGTTCCATACTGCCCTCTCCTTTCGACATGCTTTGCTTGTCTTAAAAATGGTCTTTGCAACAACTGCAAAGACCATGTCATTCATTCGTTCATGTTAAACGCTGAAACTTGACGATCAATCATACGTGCACCTTTTATGCCAACCAAAGCACCTGCTTGTCCACCAAATACATTACTCATAATGATTGTTTGCATCACTTGTTGAATTTCAGCAGATGTAACATGTGGCTTCGGTGCATCAATGGCAATCGTCGCCGTTTTTCCTAATGCTGTATGAAATTGCAACTCTAAAACTTTTGCCATCAGTCCTACCTCCTTTTTTATTGTAATGACGACAATTCTGTTATTTCTTGCTTACTAATACTGTCAAGTGGCTTTGATGAAAGACTCGCAATCGCTTTCGCTACCGTTACTAACGCTGTTGGTGTATGCGTGTCGTTTACATTACGGTAGGTTTTAATTACAAATTTCGGCTTATTTGTTTCAGTATGTCCCACCACATACTTTAAGCGAAGTGATGCATCTAATAATTGGGTTTTTGCCATCCGTAACACCCCCTTTCTACACAATATATACAGCTATTTGTAAAAATAGGGACATGTTTCTCTTGAAAATTTAACGTAGAAAGCCATCAGCGACTGGGATAGGCATCGAGCAGTCCGCTGCTACCTGAAAAAACGCTTTTTCCACCTTCATTATTCCTACATAAAAAAAGCCCAGATACTCATATCTAATGAGCATCTGGTTGTGGCATCATCACCACTCGTTGCAATACGAGCATGTAATTTTTAACCTTCACTACTTACAAAATATCTAACCATGTTTTAATAGCTGTACCTAAAATTAATACTGCTAAAATTGCTTGTAGTGCTTTTGTATTGAGCTTGCCACCTATTTTTGCGCCAAGTGGAGCTGCAAGTAAACTTGCCACAATCATGATTGCTGCTGGCCCATAGTCGATTTGGCCTGTCATAATTTTCCCTACTGTTCCACCGATTGATGAAATAAATGTTATCGCTAAGCTAGTGGCAATCGTCATACGTGTTGGGATTTTCAAGACAACAAGTAAGATTGGTACTAATAAAAATCCACCTGCTGCTCCAACAATCCCTGAACCAATCCCAACGACAAACGCTAAACCCGCTGCTAATGGTTTACTAAATGTAATCTGATCTAACTGCTTATCGTCAATTTGCTTTTTCGGAATAAACATCATAACAGCAGCAATTAAGGCTAAAACACCATATACAATATTTACTGCTGCTTCTGGTAACATGCTGGATCCAAAACTACCGATAAAGCTACCTATTAAAATTGCCGTACCCATAGTAAGAATTAGCGATTTGTTTAAATAGCCACTTTTGCGATATGCCCATACTCCTGCAATCGATGCAAAAAACACTTGAATAGCACTAATACCGGATACTTCATGTGCACTGAAAGCTGCTAACCCAAATAATGGTGGAATATATAAAAGCATAGGGTATTTAATAATGGATCCCCCAACGCCTACCATTCCTGATACGA
The DNA here is from genome assembly GCF_016350185.1 of Lysinibacillus sp. C5.1. Classification (NCBI taxonomy): domain Bacteria; kingdom Bacillati; phylum Bacillota; class Bacilli; order Caryophanales; family Bacillaceae; genus Lysinibacillus; species Lysinibacillus sp. C5.1. Next base: position 1,966,717 of record NZ_CP066226.1, on the reverse strand, counting down.
ATGATCCGACAAAACCAATTAAAAATATGACAACGATGAATGAAAACTCCATCGTCACACCTTCTTTCTACCTTATTTTCTTTAAGTATAGAGTGTGAATTGCTTTAAAAATATAGGGGGAAGCCCCTATCCTTCAGAAGAAAAGGCGATTATTTATTGTCGATAAGAGGAGGAAAACGATAGATATAACACCCTAGCATAGAAAAAGCGATAAAGCAGATTGCTTTATCGCTCAGGGAAGATATATAGAAGGTTGTTCCATTACAAAACGTCAGACTTTAGAAAGAAAAAGACTTTATTGGGCAGCCCACGTATGCTACGTAATATACTTATTTGTAATACCGTATTGAATAAGCTCTGCCTTGCTTTTTAAATTTAGCTTTTGCATAATGTTGGCTTTATGGTTTTCTACCGTTTTAGCACTAATAAATAGCTTTTCTGAAATTTGCATATTCGTAAATCCTAAAATGGTTAATCGAACAATTTCCTGCTCACGTGTAGATAAGATATCGGCATTGTTTTTACCTTTTTTCTTAAATAACTTTTCTAGTTGACCTTTTGGTAAGCCCACTTCATAGTAGCGACGACCTGTATAGACACTTTGAATCGCTTCGTACATTTCGCCACCTTGACTATTTTTTAAAATATAGCCATCTGCTCCTACTTCCATCGCTTGTTGAATATAGGCTATCTCATTATGCATTGTCAGCATAATTATTTTTGTGTCAGGTAAATTTTTTTTAATTTCCTTTGTCGCAGTAAATCCGTCCAACCCATTTGGAATTGATATATCCATTAAAATCACATTCGGCTCAGTCTGGTAGGCAAGCTGAATCGCCTCTTCTCCATCACTTGCCTCTCCTACAACTGTCATATCTGAATAATTCCCTAAAAGGAGCGCAATGCCCTTCCGTATTAAAACATGGTCATCGACAAGTAATATTTTAATCATATTGCGGCCTCCATCTTGGAATGACGATATCGATACATGTCCCTTGTCCTACTTTGGACAGAATTGAACAAGTACCACCCAACTGATCGACCCGTTCCTCCATATGCTTTAACCCTAGCCCTGCATTTTGAATCTTGTCTCGTTCAAAGCCAATCCCATTATCTTGAATGGTCATATAAATATGCGTGTTGTCCTTTTTAATATGGATATGCACTTGGGTTGCTTTTGCATATTTAATAATATTATGCAATGCTTCTTGTGTAATTCGATATAAATTAATCTCACCTGCTGGGTCACATCGATCAAGACCACGTGTCGTTAATTGAATATCTAAACCCGTTATTTGTTTTTTTATCGCATCAATTGTCGCCTGAATAGTCGGCTCTAAGCCTAATTGGTCTAAACTGTGCGGTCGTAATTGGTGAGAGTATGCGTTAATGTCATTCATAACTTTTTGCAGTTCCGCACGCACCTCGGAAATATACTCATTCAACTGCGCATTATCTTGTACAAAAGATTCAATCGCTTGTAACGCAATAGATACCGAAAATAAAGATTGGCCAACTCCATCATGTAGTTCTTGTGCTAAGCGTTTATGTTCTGATTCCTTTGCTTCGATTAATGCTCGAATCATTTTTTTATTAATGGCAGCCTCTTGTGCTTTTTTTAATGTTTCCTGATCACGTAAGACAAGTAAATATTCTGTTTCCCCTGTATTTTCATTAGCATAAATAGCGGCTGTACTCATTTCGACATCAATCTTTCGACCATGATAAATGGGCATTTCCGATAAAAATGAAGGCACTTCATTGTTTGCAATTAAATAGCATGTTGGTTCACTCTGCTCCCTTTTACGAGTCATACAATAAGAACAATACGGCACAAAATCACCTTTTTGCCAACCAGTTAAGCGTTGTGCAGCAGGGTTCATCATAATGATTTCCCTGCTTTCCTTCATAATAATAATCCCATCTTGAATATGCTCATAAATTTGCTGTAAATACTCATTTTGAAGCTGGGAATGCATACTTTACACCTCCTTATACATCATTCCTTTTACTTTACACGGTCTTTTCATCATCGTGTAGCTATTTACACTATACCCTTTTTTTCGTAAAAAGCGGCTAGCCAGATTTAAATCCATTTGACTCTCTACTATCAGATGGACAGGGCGATTTTCGATTTGTTTATAAAAACGTGGTAAATAGCCGTATGGAATATGCTTACTATTATAAACTAAACAGCCGGTTGTATTGTAATCACGTACATCAAGTATTTGATGTCCTTCAGCTACTTGACGGTACGGTATATCTTTCACCTGTTTGACAGGGACAAAACGAATATAATAAGCCCGTACTAAAACAATGGCTAGGGCAACAATTAGAAAAATGATCATAGAAACCTCCAAAAAGAGTGCCTCACATGGAAGGCACTCTTTGCACTAATTACTTTATTTTACTTCTTTCACCCATTGACCGTAGCCGCCAGTCATATTGACTAAATTGTGGAAGCCATTTGCTTTTAATACACTTGCTGCAATGGCTGAACGACCACCTGCTTGACATTGAACAATGAGTTTTTTATTTGGTACTTCGTCTAAACGATTTTTTAATGTACCAACCATTATGTGCTGTGCACCTTCAATATGTTCTTCATTATATTCTGTCAGATTACGCACATCTAATACAGCTACATCTTCTGTGTCCATCATCGCTTTTGCCTCAGAAGGTGTAATATTTTCATATGAATCTAGTTCATTCGCTTGCTCAATCATCGCTTCTACATCGGCATAACCTAGTACTTGGTCAATACCGATTGAGCGAAGTGCAATTAACATGTCTGGCATTTGAGCAGGGTTAGCAAGTAAATATAACGGTTCCTTGTAGTTAACAATCCAGCCCATCCAGTTTGTGAAGGAGTTATTAAATGGCACGTTCATCGTTCCTTTAATATGTCCTTGTGAGAAGGCTTGAGCATCTCGCGTGTCTACTACTTGCTGACCAGCTGCAATCAGGCCTTCAATTTCTTCAACAGTAGTAATGGCTTTTACCTCTGGTAAATTTTTAATTAACTCAATGCCAATTTTATTAACTGATTTCATCACTGCAAAGTAATAAGGTGGTTCTGGTTGACCATCTAATAAAGCTTTCACAAAGTCTGGCTCGTTGTCGAATTGCATTGCCCAGTTGAATTGTTTTTCATAGCCTACTGTTGTCGATGGTACTGCACCAAGTGCTTTCCCACATGCGCTACCTGCACCGTGTGCTGGCCATACTTGTAAATAGTCTGGTAATTGTTTAAAGCGCTCTACAGATGTATACATCACTTTTGCCCCTGCATCAGCAGTCCCTTTAATACCAGCTGCTTTTTCTAATAAGTCTGGTCGGCCAATATCCCCCGCAAATACAAAGTCACCTGTAAATATTCCAATTGGTTTATCTGCTGCTGCACCATCTGTTAATAGGAATGAAATAGATTCTGGCGTATGACCTGGCGTATGCATCGCTTCGAAAGTAAGTTTACCAAGTTCAAATTTGTCACCATCTTTTAATAGTACGTGTTGAATGCCCTCTAAGTTTTGATATTTCCAGTTTTCATCGCCTTCATCGGAAATGTACATCGTAGCACCAAAACGATCAGCTAATTCACGAGAACCTGCTACAAAGTCAGCATGGATATGCGTTTCTAATGCTCCAACGATTTTCATATTTTCCTTTTCAGCTACTTGGATGTATGGCTCAATGTTGCGCATTGGATCCACAATCACTGCCTCGCCTTTTCGTTGACAACCTACCATGTAAGAAGCATGTGCTAATTTTTCATCATAGAAATAACGTAATAACATAAAATTCTCTCCTTTTAATTGGATTGTTTATTTAAAATTTGGATTGTTGCTTGTACATATTTCAGTGACTTTTGAACACTCGGGTCTTTTAACCACTTCATAATCGTAAAGAGTTTAATTGGTTCAGTTGTTGCTTCTGCTTGTTGTTGTATATCTTTGACGAGCGAGTATCCTTGTTTTCCTTTTTCTACAATCGGTTCTGTGTAAGATTTAATACTTGCTGTCGCATAATCAATTGTTTGCTGATCGGCTAACACAGCTGTTACAAAATCCACTATATCCTCTAACTGATTGATCATTTGTAAAAGCTTCGGCAATTTTTCTAGTAAGCCAACTAATGCTTCCACCGTTTCGAGATTTACGTTATAGCTTCGTACAAGTTCATCATATTTTTGAATGGATTGCTGATCTTGCAATACCGCTTGTCCAAAACTTACAACATTCCCGATGGCTTGTAAGTTTTTTTCATATGTTGGCAATTGACGTAGCAATGATACGAGCGCTGCTTCAATATCCGGCTGCTTTAGTTGCTCTAGTAACGGATTCGTTTCCATCACACATGCCTCCTTTCTACATCGTTCCTTTTAACATGCCATCCCAATACATGATTGGTAATAAATCTTTTTTCATCATATACATGCTTGCACGTTCCACAGCTTGGTTAAATGGCATCGATTCAGCAGGCTCTTTTTTATAGTCGAACTCTGCTAAAATTAGCTTGTTGTAGCCTGTCACGATTGGACAAGACGAATAACCGTTATATGTGTTGTCCATTGTTTGATTGCGCATACATGCCACAACATTTTCAGCTACCACAGGTGCTTGTTTGCGAATGGCTGCTCCCGTTTTAGAGGTTGGCAAGTTTGCACAGTCGCCAATGCCAAAAACGTTTGCATATTTCTTATGTTGCAATGTATACATATCCACATCAACCCAACCATTGTCATCCGCTAAAGGGCTGTTCGCAATAAATTTAGGTGCATTCATATAAGGTGTGACGTGAATCATGTCATATTTCAATTGCTCTTTTGCGCCAGTGTCTAGATTTTCAAAAATGGCGATTTTTTCATCCGCTTTAATCTCAATTAGGTTACGTCTGAATCGTGCATCAATTTGTTTGCGTTCCACTACTTTTTCTAACGCTTCACGGTATTTCAGTACATCAAAAATGGCTGGATTGGCAGAACCAAATACAACTTGCATATTTTGACGAACACCTGTTTTTCGGAAGTAATCTTCTGCTAAATGCATAATTTTTTGTGGCGCACCACCGCATTTTACAGGTGAATTTGGGTGTGTAAATAAGGCGGTACCCGATTTTAAATTGCGTATCGTTTCCCAAGTATAATCAACATGTTCAAATGAATAGTTACTGCAAACAGATTTTGTACCAAGTGCTTCTTTTAAGCCTTTAATGGCACCCCAGTTAATTTCAATCCCTGCTGCTACAACTAAGTAATCATATGAAATAGATGTTTGATCTCCTAGGATGACTTCGTTTTGTTCAGGTTTAAATTCAAGTACGGGTTGTTGGATCCATACTGCACCTTCTGGAATAAGAGATTCCATAGAACGTTCAGAATCTTCTTTTTTAGCAGCGCCTCCACCAACTAACGTCCATAACGGTTGATAATAATGTTTTGAGGCTGGATCTATTATCGCCACTTCATGATTGAGGCTTGGCGATTTTCGTAATAAGCGGGCAGCAACAGATATACCAGCTGTTCCCCCACCAACAATGACAATTTTGAAAGAATTTTTCATGCTTCTTCCTTCTTTCTGCATTTTGTGTTTGAAACTTACACTCTCATCATAGTGAAATCTATATGTAAAAAATATAGGGGTTTTCCCCTAAACAATGATTGTTTTAAAGGAAAACCCCTAATTTTAGTTGTGGATGTAACTTTTAAGGCAATTCAAACACTATTCACTAAAGAAGTGGATTACGCTACTGTCCATTAAGATGTTCTCAGCATCGGGTGAAACAACAGTTGATGCATTCAACCAACAGCAAGTATTCTACACAAACGCATAGAAGTGCAAATACGGCTTACAATAAGGAGGATCGATACGCGGAAGTTGACATCACGAAAAAACTACTATACAAAATGTGCAATCGTTATTTGATATAACGCTATCATTCAGTAAGTATACGCTGATTAGTTTTCTTGAATAATCTACATGGATATTGCATTATGTAGATTCCCCATCACGTAATGATATTTCCGTTCTAATTGTTCTTTTTTTCAATCTGTATCGTCATATGATGCAATGCAAATTCGTCGTGTAACAGATTTTGTATTTTCCGTAATACAATTTGTTCATCTGCTGCTTGATTTACCACTACTTGACAAGTTAAAGATGGGAAATCCATTGTAATTAACCAAATATGTAAATCGGTAATCTCTTCGACTTCCTCAACAGTCATTAACTTCGCTTTGACATCATCCGTTGGCAAATTTTCTGGCGCACTTTCCATCAAAATATTAAAGGAGTCCCGCGTAACACGATAGCCGCTAATAATGATAAGAAACGCCACAATCATACTTGCAATAGGATCGGCTAAATTCCATTGAAAAAATAAAATAAGCAATGCTGCCGTAATCGCTCCTACAGAGCCGAGAATATCACCTAAAACATGCAAAAAAGCACTTTTCACATTGAGATTATCATTATCCCCTCGTTTAAGGATAAACGCTGCGCCAATGTTGACCAGTAAACCAAGTGTTGCAACGATTAACATACCCGTACTTGCCACGGCTGGTGGTTCTGAAAATCGGCGAAAAGCTTCATAAAAAATATAAAGCGAAATGGCAATTAACGTAAGACCGTTTATAAAAGCAGCAAATATTTCAAACCGACGATAGCCATACGTTTTTCGATTTGTTACGGCTTTTTGACCAATGGATACAGCAATATAGCTTAACCCTAACGCTGCAGCGTCACTTAACATATGGCCTGCATCTGATAATAGCGCTAAACTGTTTGTCATGATGCCACCGATCACTTCGACAATCATAAACCCCGCTATAAGAAAGAAAGTCCATTTCAAGGCTATTTTATTTTTACTCCCATCCTGTTGCCCATGATTATTAAAATGTGACAAATTCATCATCCATTCTTTAATTTTTATATAGTTTAAGCTGAAGCAATAGAGCAGTTGGAGACCCTCACTGTTCCATTGTGGAATTTTACCTTGCTATCATTATGCCGCTCAATGGCTCTGCTATACACTCCTTTATCTAGCAGTTTCGCTCGTCCATTCAAGTATGTTTTTTGAATAATGTTTAGAGCTGTCAAAAAAATATCATTTTGTAGACGATTTAGACAAAAAAAACCAGCCACTCCCTTTTAAATGAGTGGCTGGTTCTATATTTTATGGTTGGTAGCCCATTATAGAAACACTTTTTATACTACGTCTTGCGTTTTTTGATAGAAATTAATGATGAGCATGATAGATAGATTGCCTCTGACAATCAAATACTTTACATATTTTTTCTAAAAAAGCACAGAGCAATAAAGCAAATAACCAACAGAAAACAGTAAGTTCTTCCCACTTGGTTAGTTCCTGCTGTTTTATAACTCACCACCTATCAACTGTCTAAAGAATAACCGATTATATTTTATAATTCAATATATTTTTATCGAAATACAATATATTTTTAAAACTAGTATTTAAATTAAATACTAGTTTCTCTTCTGACAAACAACTTGTAATTTGTAGGTTCAGGTATATTTATTGAATACTTCAGTTGCTGCATTACAAGCAATTGAGTTATATTTCTTTATTTATATCTATGTTTAATTTCGGATTAATCCTTAGCGTGATAGCTGTATCTGCGCTCTTGTTTTATTAATTGTTGAAATAAAAAAATGATAGGTTAATATATCTTTTTAAACTTATCTTTGCTTTAATGATAAAACTGGATAAAATCGTGCTTTTTCTTATTCTTTACTAGCAAGTGACCATTAGTCATCATTGTAGAAACCTTCAAGTTAGAAACAGACATACACCTTAATCTTGTGCAATAAAATTCATCTAATCTTACATTTGTGTCCACCTGCACCTTACTATGTTACGATTCTTGTAGATAAAATTTTTTAGCTAGTAAAAAAAGCATTACTTTTAAGGGAGAATATGTCATGAAGAAAATAGTATTTCAATTGTTGATAATTGTATCGTGGATATATTGTTTGGGGTATATTTTATTCGATTTCCCTATTGATACTTTTGTCATGCGGGCGGTTAAAGGTGTACTGTCTATTGTTTTTTCTTGTAGTCTACTGTTGTTTCTATTTAAAATTATTGATACTAAGAAACAGAAAAAAAGAGATTATTGAAGCTTTCAATCAATCTCTGCAACAGAAATGGCAAATTAACTGTAGCTCCTGCATCCATTCATCGCTCATTTCATTTAGTTTGTGAGGTACGCTTTACAGCAAGACATTAATGCGTATTGTTTTTTTCTCCCCACTCACATAACTGTTCCAAAACAGGCAATAACGTTTCCGCTTTAGTTGTAAGACTGTACTCCACTTTAGGTGGAATCTGCGGATACTCTTTTCGACTGACTATTCCATCTGCTTCTAATTCTTTCAGTTGTGCACTTAATGTTTTAAAGGTAATTGCACCTATTTTGCGTTTCAAATCATTAAACCGAACCGTTTGATGTTCCGCCAAAATATAAATAATTAGCATTTTCCATTTACCACCAATTACTGATAATGTATAGCCAAACGGGGTTTCTTGGATAGTCCCCGTGTCTTTGTAATCAGCCAAACCCATATTTACACTATCCTTTCTGATAGTACCTTTCAAAAAAGTGCGTACTATTTTTTTGTTCGCGTTCATTTTATACTGACATTACTTTAAAGTAAAGGAGAGAAAAAAATGAAGAATATTACAATTTACAATCACGACCTTTGGGATCACGGTATTTCACAGGGCTACAGTGTCAACGGCACTATCTACATTTCGGGGCAGTTTTCCCATGATACGGAGGGTACATTCGTTGGCGATGGCGATATCGAAGCACAAGCACAGCAAACGCTTAAAAATCTAGATGGCGTTTTGGAAAAATTCGGTGCAACAAGATCTAACCTTGCTTATATGGAAATCTATTTAACAAATGCGGAAGCACATACTGAACCAGTCCTTCGACTATTCAAGGACTACGTTGGGCAACATCGACCAGCCGGTAGCCTTATCGGCGTGACTTACTTGGCATCACCAGAACAACTAATTGAAATCAGCGCCATCGCACATACTAACTAAGTAAAGGCATGTTGTGTCAGCGAAAGTAAGCTTCGGCTTCGGATCATTAAGTTAGGAGCCCGCTTATAACACTAACCCCGGGCAAAGAACCTTTCAAGAAAAGCGGAACTATTCGGGGTTTTGTGTTTTTGAAAGGAATTTGCCATTCCATCACTACTAATTAAAACCTAGAAATTTTGTTGCAAGCTCTTTCTCTATAACTTTATTATCATCATCATATACTTTATACGCTTTCGCATTAGGTCTTGAACTTACAATAGTATGGATTTCCTGTTCAATGAAATGAATGGCAACACCGTCATCCGTTGCAAAACCGGGTTTAATTTTTTTATTAGTAATAAGCTGTTGATACGAAGGTCTTCTATCCGATTCTCCATCATAATGGGGACAATTACTCCCTTCTAGGAAACCTAAACACTGTAAAGGTTCCAATCCATCCCCATAAGAATCTGTCACCCCTTCCTCGAACCAGCAAATGGAGCCCGCGCTAATACCAGCTAGTATTATTCCTTGCTCCCACGCTTTTTTCAAAATAGTATCCAATCCCCATTCCTTCCATAGCACTAATAAATTCTTTGTATTCCCCCCACCAACATAAATAATATCTTTGTCCAGTAAGAAGCTTTCTATATTTCTTGTAGGTGGGTTAAATAATGATAAGTGCGAAGGCTGACAATCCTGTTTTTCAAAGAATTGATAAAATCGACAAATGTAATTTTCTGAATCCCCACTTGCTGTTGCAAGAAAGCAAATTTTCGGATTTTTTTTCATAGATTGCTGAAGAATATATTGATCCAGCAAAGGATTTTCTGTCTCCATAGAAAAGCCACCGCCCCCAAGTGCTATAATTTGTTTCATAAGTCTACGTCCTTTCTTATTTAATACGTTATACAATTTTTTACCTTTTATTACCTATATTATTAAATAGTACCACTGAACAATAAATATCCCCATTGTTTTTAAGAAAAAAAGTTGGACAAACCATGATTGAACCGATGAATAGAATATGTTACACTCAATGAACGCTTATATTGGAGTGAGAAAGATGATACACATTTCAAGTTCACAAAACCTATATTTTTTTAATCAAAACCTTTGACTTAAAACGAGTCAAAGGTTTTTGTTGCTTTTAGGAAAGAATTTTATTGGAGGTATACATTTATGAATCAAAGCACAAATTCCAATACTACAATCGTTGCTGGATGGATTAGTTTAATAAGCAACATCGTTTTAACTATTTTAAAAATAGCAGTTGGTACTATCTTCCACAGTCCCGTTCTTTTAGCTGATGGCTATCATAATGCAGGTGATGTAATAGCAAGCGGTGCCGCTTTAACATCTATGCGTATTTCTAAACGTCCTGCCGACGAAGATCATCCATACGGACACGGAAAAGCAGAAGTAATTAGTTCCGCCATTGTAGGAATTATATTAATAATGGCAGCTCTTTATATTGCTTATGAATCCGTTACAGCATTCTTTCAGGAACCTGAAAAAGCAAGTTTAATTGCCTTTATTACGGCTATCATATCACTTGTTTGGAAGCTCCTTTTATACGTATATACGATAAAAATTGGCAAAAGAACAAATAGTAAAGGCTTAATTGCCACTGCTTATGATCATCTTGCTGATGTATATGCTTCATTAGCAGCCGTATTAGGAATCGGGCTTGCACTTGTTGGGGAAAATTATCATATTCATATCCTTACATATGGTGATCCCATTGCGGGTATCATTGTGACCATTTTAGTTTTCAAACTTGCCTATGGGATGTTATTAGAAGCTATCGACACACTTATGGAGAAAAGCGTAAGTCCTGATACACTAGCTAGTTTCAAAACGTTAATCCTCACTATTCCTGAAGTAAAACGAATAGATCGTCTACGAGCGAGAGAACATGGGCACTATGTATTAGTCGATTTGCGTGTGGGGGTACCTGCTGATTTAACAATCCAAGAAGGACATGATATTATCCGTAAAATCAAGAAAACGATAATGGAGAAACATCCGAATGTAGAAGAAGTTCTGATTCACCTAAATCCTTGGTACGATCATAATCAATAGAAGGAAAATCATTTGCACCTCCTAACGAAGCTTTATTCGTTAGGAGTTTTTTTAAAATTACAAGCTATGTTCTATGTAATAAACAAAATTTTTCACTGCAAATTGGCATATATCTACAATTGCAGGAGTATGGTAAGCTTGGTAAATGAGCTAAAAGTTTTTGTTAATCATATAGTTAGAAAGATGGTGTTCCATATAATTGGCTAGTGTAAATCATTCAATCGGGCAGTATGTAAATTCTCCCGAAAAGCTGAAAAAAATGTATAAAAGGGTTTTAATTGTAGTTAGTTTATCGCAAATTTTCGGTGGAGCAGGTCTTGCTGCTGGTATCACGGTAGGCGCTCTCTTAGCCCAACAAATGCTTGGCACGGACGCATTTGCCGGATTACCCTCTGCCCTATTTACATTAGGTTCAGCAGGGGCCGCTTTTATAGTGGGAAGACTTTCGCAACGCTATGGTCGCCGTATAGGGCTCGCTACTGGTTTTATCACTGGTGGTCTTGGCGCTATTGGCGTTGTTATCGCAGCATTAATTAACAGTGTTTTTTTACTATTTGCTTCCTTACTTGTTTACGGTGCAGGCACAGCAACAAATTTACAGGCTCGATATGCCGGTACAGACTTAGCAAATAACAAACAACGCGCAACGGCCATTAGTACTACGATGGTTATGACCACATTCGGGGCCGTAGCAGGACCAAATTTAGTGGATGTCATGGGCAAATTTGCGCTTTCTATCGGTATTCCTTCATTAGCTGGTCCATTTCTATTATCTGCCATTGCATTTATATTAGCAGGTTTGGTTCTTTTCATCATGCTTCGTCCAGATCCTTTACTGCTAGCAAAATCGATAGAAGATCACCAACATCAAATCGTATCTGGAGAAGCTCTTCATCAGGCGCCTCCTTTAATGAATAAAAAAGGTATCATCGTTGGCGCAGTTGTGATGATTCTTACGCAAATCGTTATGGTAGCCATTATGACAATGACGCCCATCCATATGCAACATCATGGACAAAGTTTAGGTGCTGTAGGAATCGTTATTGGTTTCCATGTTGGTGCCATGTATCTTCCTTCTCTTGTCACAGGTATCCTTGTTGACAAGATTGGTAGAACAGCCATGAGTATTGCTGCTGGTGTTATTTTACTGTTTGCAGGTTTAATAGCGGCCTATGCACCAAGTGATTCTATGTTTATGCTGATCGTCGCTCTTTCTTTATTAGGTATAGGATGGAATTTCGGCTTAATTAGCGGAACTGCTCAAATTGTTGATGCCACAGAACCTTCAACACGCGCTAAAATCCAAGGCACAATTGATGTTTTTATCGCATTGGCAGGTGCTTCAGGAGGGGCACTTTCGGGGATGATAGTAGCGAATTCCAGTTACGCCACTTTATCATTAACTGGTGGACTATTATCTTTATTATTAATCCCTGTGATTATCTGGTACCGTCAAGCAAAATCATGATTCAATCGACCGATCCAGGCTCTCAGTTTAATGAGACCTGGTTTTTTTGTCGATGTTAACCATCTATTCATCCCAAACTTGTCAGCAAAACCATCATGCCATTCGTTAAGCCGTGAATGATAATGGAAGGCCAAATAGAATTCGTGCGTTCATATGCTAAAGCAAAAATAATGCCACTAAAGAAGTTGACGGGCATGACATTATAGGTGGGGATATGAGCAATCGTAAAAATAAATGAGCTAAGGATAATGGCACCGACCAATCCTAAGCGTGTACGTAACCAGCGATATAAAAACCCTCGATAAAAAATCTCTTCGTATATTGGTGAAATAACAGCCGCAGAGAGAAAGGCTATTAGTACCGTAAAGAAGGTTACGTTCTGCTGTATGGCCTGTGTTTTGCTATTTTCCACCGAAAACCCAATATAACTTGTTAGCACAACGATTAGTAAGGCGCCAATCATTAACAGAACCGAATAGCATAGTATCGTTTTCCATTGCTTCAACGAAATTGATGTTATTCCTACTTCACGCCATGAAAGCTTTTTAGGGCGTAGCGCTATAAAATAAACACCAAAAACAAGCGTAATTGCAATCGTGAACCCTGTTAATGTTCCAGCATATAGCTCATTACGAAACAAGTGAGCATACATTGGTTTCACTAGCCATTTAATAATGCCGATGACAACAACAAACTCTACTAGCAATAATAAAATAAATTCTCTCCATCCCCAATTATCTTGATTTTTCCAGTTCATTTGTTTCGTTTCCATTCTCTATCCTTCTTCCTTTATATGATGTAATCTAAGTGTATGAGATGACGTAACGTCACCTGCAATCTTTTTTTCAGGAGGAATGAAAATGAAACAATGGACGACTGGAGAGGTAGCGAAACAGCGAAATATTTCCATTCGCACACTTCGGTATTACGATCAAATTAATCTGCTTACACCAAGTTTTAAAGATGATTATGGACGACGATACTATTCAGAAGAAGACTTGTTTAAATTAGAGAAAATCATCATTCTAAAAACGCTGTCACTTCCACTCGATAAAATTCGTGATTTATTAGATAAACTTTCCTATAAACAAATTTTAATTTCACATCACAATTACTTACAAGAACGACTTGCTGAACTGCAAACAAGTATCTCTCATACGACATCATTGATTAATATGATGGATTTAGAAGAATCATTATCGTGGGAACATGTGACGGAACTCGTTCAACGTTCTCAAAGCACCTCTAAAAAATGGGTGGACTATTTCCAAGAGCATGAACAAACATTTTTACAACAAACTATTCCAAACCTCAGTAGCAATGACATAATGACACAGCAATATATTGGATTACTACGACAAATTGAATGGTGTATCAAAAACAATATTCAAGCTGAATCGGACGAAGGCTTTCAAATTGGTTCCAAAATAATCGAATTATCAAACGATACGTTTCAAGGCGACACGGATTTAATGGATCAATTTTGGGAAGTTCGAAAACTCCCTACAGAGAAAACAGGATTATACCCGATTTCAGCAGAGGTACTAGCGTATGTGGAACGTTGTATTGCTTATGTAACAGCTTGAAAGCAGGCAAATAAAAAGCTATAGGAGATAGCGTCCCCTATAGCTTAGGCAAGTCTTACGATAAAGTTAATCCATCTAAAAAAGCTTCAATCTCTTGTTGTGTTTTACGGTCCTTACTAACAAAGCGGCCAACTTCATTGCCTTTATCATAAGCTAGAAAACTTGGAATACCAAATACATCTAATGCAACACATAAATCGATGAAATCATCGCGGTCAATTTTCACAAAATGATAATTGCTGTAGTTTTTTTCAATTGTCGGCATAATCGGATCAATAAATCGACAATCTCCACACCAGTCTGCTGAAAAAACAAATATTGTACGTTCACCTTTTTTTAAGTTTTCAAATTGCTCTATTGAGAGTAAATTTTCCATTAAAACAATCCCCTTTTTCACAGTTATTAATTCATCATAACATTTATTAAAATATGGTTAAACAATCATGCTTTGCATGTCCATCTAGCGCAATAAAAAAGATGCCTCTCGTTATTTTTTACATTGCTTTGCCATTTGCTCTGCTATTTGTTTTGAATTTGGTGTTGCTTCATTATTCAATTGTGCAATAATATTTCCATAGTCTGCATCAGTACGGTTTTGACTTAATTTATAGGCAGCCTGTATATCGCTAATCTTTATTTTAAATCCAACAATACCTTTCATTTCTTTTTCTAAAAGCTCTGGTGAAAGGTTTTCCCATAAAACAGGTTGCTCTCTATGCTTCTCATATTTTTCTAGCAGCCACGTTAAATCTTCGCTTAATTCATCTTTATCTAAAAGTGTTGCTGTGCCATAAATATGGACCGCCTGATAATTCCACGTTGGCACATTTTCGTGCGAATACCAAGAAGAAGAAATATATGCATGGGGCCCTTGGAACATCACGAGCACATCCCCACAAGATGCAAATGTTCTCCACTGTGGGTTCCCATATGCCATATGGCCAGTAAGATACGTGTCCTCGCCTTTTTTATGTAACATTAACGGTAAGTGAGTGGCGATTGGTGTGCCTTGTTTTGTTGTGACAAGTGTAGCAAAAGAGTTCATTTGAATAAACGCTTCAATTTCATGAACATCTGTCACTTTATAGTATTTAGGAATAAACATAATCGTCCGCCTTTCCAATTTAGTGATTTGTATTTACTTTTAAATAGCCCGCAGCGTCTTCATCGAAATAAATGAAATAAAATTGGGAACCACGATTCACTAGTTCCCGCTCCAAATGATGAGGAGGAAATGCTCTATCCAAATAGGCTAGCATATTTTCAGGCTTATTTTGTTTGCTATATGTATCCTGAAACGTTTCAATACTTTTTTCTCGGAGTACATGTACATCTTCAAGCTTGCACTTTTTGATTTGTATAGTCATTTGATATACAGCCCCTTTATAAATCTTATTTCCTTGATACAGCATGAAAACATAGCACGGAAATCTGCCATAATTCAAATACCAAAATCCTAACTTTATTCTAGAAAAAAGACTTCACATGCTTTAAGTTACACAAATGCGACACATATGTACTGTTCATTCTGTAAGCTTTCAAGGTGATGGCTTTCGATTTCGGCAATATGGATACGACGGCTTTTTAATGTTCGGTCATATTCTCCTGCCCAAAACCTAATTAAGTCCACGTTTTGCTCCGGTTTGATATGTTGCTTTAAATAGCTTAATAAATCATCTAAAAATTGCGGGCCCCAATTGCCCTCAATGCCATATACATAACTTTTTTCATTATACAGCGCTAAATCATAGGGCGGATTATTCCATTCGAAAATATGCAATTGACCGAAAGCTGATTCATCTGGCGCATAGACAATCCTTGCGTCATCATCCATCGAGTGCCAAGGCTGTTCTGGCGTATCCCCTGTTATCGGATGTAATTTTTTTAATTCTCTTACAGTGATTTCAGTAATTCCTGTACAATCTACTGTTTGTAATTCGCAATCTGCTACTAGAACGGAATATAACGTCATCTCTTTGACTCCTTCTATTTGCTCAAAACTGGCTTATTTAGTCTTCTACATTATAGTAAGTTACATAGAATTCAATTCATCCTATTTCGACACGCTTGTAATGAATCCCTTTTTACTTCCACTTTAACAAAAAAAAGAATTTCCTAACTATTAGGAAATTCCCCTTGTTATCTCTTAACCTATTGTTTTGGTTGTAAATCCTCAATGGAATCGATATCCATATATGTAGGAACAACAAATCCATTTTTGGTCCCTGTTAAATTCTCTCCTAAATCAACAAAGTCATCTTTGTATTTTGCATAAAAGGAGCTATGTGTCGTTGGTAACCAAGCAGCGACAGTTGCATCGGCTACTCCTGATGCGATTGCTTGAAACATGATGGCAGGATCAACTGGGGTGATTGTGACTGTGTATCCAAGTTCTTCAAATACTGCTTGTAGTACACTGCTTGAAGCTCTTTCTGAATCCCATGGAGTAGACGCTAATTCAATTTCTTTGCCTTTCACTTTTGTCATCCCTTTTGTCCATTCATTTACCTTCTCTTCGTTTTGTGCGATCCATTTGTCTGCCGCCTCTTCAAAAGAAGTTGTTTGAGCTTCATACATTACAGCTTCCATATCTTCTGGTTCCCAATAGAATTGATCTAGCAGTGTATAGGCATCGGGTAAGTCTTTAGCCAAATCTTTGCGCACAAGTGTATTAATATTTTCCGTTCCACCTAATGTCCCTTGAGGGTCCTCTAAAAATTTTAAATCGTAGGATGAAAACATCCAATGCGGTGTCCATCCTGTAATAATAATAGGCTCTTCATTTCGAATAGCTTGCTCTAATGAACCTAACATCCCAGGTGTTGAACTTTCCTCCAGTTCCCAACCTTGCAAATTTTGATATTCCGCTAGCGTGTTTTCCGAAAGCTCCGTCAATCCTGCTCCTGGTTCAATCCCTATAATTTTATAATCAACCTGCTCACCTATGCTTTTGGTCTTGCCTGTTGCATCTCCATCATTTTTATCACCACATCCTGCTAATAGTAACGAAACAGCTATTCCAAAAGTAAGTCCTACTGTTTTCAACTTGACCATTTTACATCCCCCTTAATTAAGAAGAGACTTTCCTTGTCTCTAGACCTTTGACCAACTTTATATAAGTTTATCTGGTTCAAAGTAACAACTTGATTTTAACAACAAGTTGTTACTTTTGTCAATGAAGGCAAATTTATATTTCCATTTAAAGGGATGTAAAAATAGCCCTGTTGGCTTTACTTTGCCCCTTCGATTTAATTTTCAAAATGGGCATCGTGTATCTTCCTTTTTAGAAATAACGAAAAAGACGATGAACGTCAATCATCGCCTTATGTTCGAGTGTTCTGTTATGCACTTAACCCAGTGAAAAATACATTCATTACGAACGCCCTATGCAGTATTTAGCCTAATCCTTGAGGAAAACTAAAGACATTAAACGGATCATACTTTTTATTTACCTGATGCAAGCGTTGTGCATTGCCTCCAAAATATTCTTTGTCATAATTTGAGAGATGATTGATTGGAAAATTTACATAAGAGCCTTCCGTAATGGTTTTAATAAATTCAAAACGTTGACGCACCCATGCTTCATTTTCCTTTGCGTATTGATCTTCTGCCCACACAGACTGAATACCCATAATATACTTAGCATTGCGATAGAAAAATGCGGTTTCCGCTTTGCCAACTTGGCTAATTTCTCCGCCTAATGCATAAAAAGATATAGCCGTATACACGGAACCTTGTGGAGGATTATTTAGTAGCGCAACGGTGTTTTGAAGCTCCGCAAGTGTATAATGTCTTTGAACAAATCTACCTGTTGACTTAAATTTTTCATATGGTGGATAGGTCGCTTCTACCTTTTTAACCGCTTCTAAAAATGATAGTTGTGCTAGCTCTAGCTGAAACCCTTCTACCTCAGCAAAGGGTTGTAAAATTTTCTTAGCCATCTCCGAAGGTCCGTAAAAAAATCCGCTAGCAAAAATACCTAACCCTTCGCCTTCCGCATTATAAAAGCTTGCAACCACTGTCATTCGTTTATCTAACTGTGGCAACCAGTTTTGCAAAATATTCATTACTTGCATTTGCTTAGCTTGCGTTGACCCTACATAAAAAAATCTAATAAGTGTAATAGAAGCATTGATGGGCTTTGGCAACTGAAATGTCATACTGACCACAACTCCAAAGTTACCTCCCCCTGCCCCACGACACGCCCAGAAAAGATCCGCGTTACACTGTTTATTTGCTTTAATAAGCTTTCCTTCGTAATTAATTAACTCAAATTCAACTAAACTATCACATCCCAAACCGTATAGTCGACTAGAAAATCCCCAGCCTCCTCCGAGCGTAAACCCTGCTACACCAACAGTTGGGCAAGTACCACCTGGAAAAGTATAACCATTCGTACCAATAAACTCATACACCTCAGCATTTTTTGCTCCGGCTTCTATTTTTAAGCGATGACGTTTTTTATCCATTGTCATCGCATTCATTCGACTAATATCAATAACCAATACATAATCACCTGTAGAATATCCTTCATAATGATGTCCACCAGATCTGATTCGAATAGGTACACAATGTCTACGTGCCCATCGAATAGCATTGATAACATCTTGCTTTCTTTCACAATAAACGATTACGATTGGATACTTTTGTATTGCACGATTCCATTCCTGTCGTGCCTCATCATAATTCGCATCTTTTAACGTGACAACTTCACCAGTCAGCCCTTTAAAAAACAATGAATCCTGCTCCATTTCTTCACCTCTAGTAGTCCGCGTTGTTTAAACTAGTATATTCGTTGTAGGGTGATAGGTTTGGGTATAAGGAAACTTACTGACTAGAAATAAATTAAGAGACTTAGATTCTTCTGAATATGGGCAGTAGCTCATCTTGCTTGCTCATCAAGCCCAACAACATACTGTGCCAAACTTAGTAACTTTTTTCACTAGAGTGCAATACTTACATTTATTTAAACGATTTATAAAAAGAGGCACAATAAGGATGAATTTTTTTGTTGAAGCTTTTATAATAGAGTGAGAGAAGACAAAGAGGTGAACGATTTGTTAGATGGTTGGTTTTTATGGTTTATTTTATTTTGGGTAGTCGTCCTTATTTCGCTAATGGCTATTGGCGGATTTTTCATGTTCCGCAAGTTTTTAAAGGCTTTACCAAAGCAGGATGGGAAATCAGATTTAGATTGGCAGGAATTTTACTTAGATAAAACGATTCATCTATGGGGACAACCTGAGAAGGAATTTCTATATGAGTTGGTGAGCCCAGTACCTGAGCTATTTAGACAAGTGGCGAAAGAAAAAATTGCAGGTAAAATTGGCGAGCTCGCTTTAGAAGAAAAGGCGACAGCTATAGACAATGATTTAATTATACGCGGTTATATTCAAGCTACGCCTAAACGTGACCACAAATTTTTACGTAAAAAATTAGATCAAATGCAAATTGATGTTACCCCATATGAGCATCTTTTTGACTAATAGGATGCAAAAAAGCCGCACTGCAATAGGTGCGGCTTTTTTTGATATAGAACGATTTAATTAGTTTAGCGATTTATGCTTTATTTAAATAAATGATCAAGCGCTTGGTAATCTTGTTGATAGCGCCCACCGTCTGCCACTTCTGCATGATACAGTGCTTTTAATGCATAGTTTTTTTGCAAATCCATATCCGCCATTAGCTCTTTTAATCGGTCATGCAATTCACGGTTTTCTTTTACAAGCAACTGCATCTGTGGTTTAAAATATTTCATCTAAGTAACTCCTCATTTTTTAACATGGTTCCTAGTATACCACGTTGTCGATTAGAAATCGCTTATTGCACCATATCCTCTTCATACAAAAAATGATTGTATACGTTAAAAAAACTACAACAGCAAATGTGCTAGTGTAGTTTCTTTTCTTTACATATTTTTTAATGGAATCGTTTTCTTGATTTTTTTAAATTGAATCAGCATTGCAATTCGCCAAGGCAATAGCATTGCAAATGCTAAAATCCAAAACATACCTGCTAACTCCCCGACATCTATCGAGCTACTTAAAATCATTTTTGCCACAACACGGAAGATTAACAGCCCAACTAAAATAAATACAAACGCTTTTGAACGTTTTAAATAAATATCGTGACCTTTTACTTCAAATTTCGAAGTAGCAATTAAAATGGTCGAGAACACCATACCTACCGCAGCAGCTTCTAAAATCTGCATAGGTGGCACTCGAAATTGTGCAAATAAAAACATTAACGCACCTGATGACATGGCAATAGGTGGAATGATAATTTTCTTCTCATTTGTAGGTTTTTTGGAAGCTCGCATACGTAATACCATCACAAAGCTACCCATTATAATGGCCATTATAGTCGAACCTATAACATAATATTGAGAAGGGATATTGCTTAACATAAAGAATCCTCCTCTGATGTTAAATTAGCAACTTTGACCAACTAGCTGGTCTGCTACAGCTCTTAATTTTTCTGGCTCGAAAGGCTTTGTAATAAAATCTTTCGCTCCACTTTCAATTGCTTCTACAATTAATTTTTGTTGTCCTAATGCTGTAATCATAACTATCTTTGCATTAGGAAATTCTGGGATGATTCTTTTTACAGCCGCAATACCTGTCATAACGGGCATCGTTACATCCATTGTTACAAGATCTGGTTGTAACTCTCGATACAGCTCTACAGCTTCTTTACCATTCACTGCATTGCCAACTACCTCATAACCCCATTCAGTAAACATATTACTGATTGTAACACGCATAAATAGCGTATCATCCACTACTAAAACTGTAGGCACGTATTCATCTCCCTCCACGTTAAAGTATGGTATGCCCTTTAGTTTAGCAGATTAGAAGCCAATAAATCCACCGAAAATAGGCTGCAATAATCGCGTGATATATGTTAAACCATCAAAGAATAACAATATCCCCACCGCAATCATAATATAGCCGCCAACTTTTACGATTTTTTGACTGTGTTTGCGAATCCAATTCATACGTGAAATGAAGAATGATAACACAAAGAATGGAATGGCAAAACCTAAATAGTAAGCAAACATATAGCTAAACCCTGAAGAAGGATTTGCTCCAGCTAACGTAATAATGGACATTAGAATTGGACCTGTACATGGTGTCCAACCCGCCGCAAATGCGATGCCGATTAATATGGAACCTATATAGCCGGATGGTCGATTTTTGAATTGAAATTTTCGATCTTTCATTAAAAAATCAATTTGCAGTAACCCTACAATCATTAACCCAAAGATAACGATTAAAATGGCGCCAACTTGACGCAATAATGTTTGATAGTTTAGGAAGAATTCCCTTGCTAATGATGCGCCTAGACCAATCATAATAAAAATAATTGAAAATCCTAATAAAAAGAATAGCGTATGCAAAATAGCACGCCTTTGCATCATGCCACGTTCAGATTTTAGCTCATCCAAAGTCATTCCCGTTATGTATGATAAAAATGCTGGATACAGTGGCAGAGTACACGGTGAAATGAAGCTTAAAAAGCCCGCTCCAAACGCTAGAAAAACGTTAATATCAGTTTCCATATTTTTCATTCTCTCCTTACAGTTACTGCCTCCATCGTACCAAAAAACAATGGAAATTGCGCCCTTAATGCTTGTGAACGTTTCTTGACGAAAAGTTGTAGAAACTGCGAAATCTTTTTGCTTTGCAAAAGGCACTTCTGAATTATGCGCCCGCTACGTTTTTCTGTCAACGAAATTTGCAATAATACAAGAATTTAAAATAAAGCCCTTTTATGTTTGCTAATCAGAAAAAAGGTACTGAGAAAGCGATTCTCAATACCTTTTACTAAAAAATTCACTGGTCTATGGAATCATCCAAGTTAGGACATTACTTTGTAAAAAGGTTAGTATACAGATAAATAATAGCAACATCACACTATACTTTAATGCGAAGCGCAGCAATTCTGATTCTCTCCCTACAAGTCCAACCGCGGCGGCGGCGACTGCGATAGATTGTGGTGAAATCATTTTACCGGTTACACCACCCGATGCATTCGCTGCAAGTGCAAGCACCGGTTCCATTCCAACAGAATCAGCCGTCACTTGCTGGAGCTTGGCAAACAAGACATTTGAAGATGTATCAGATCCTGTAATAAATACACCGAGCCAACCTAGCACAGGTGAGAAGAATGGGAATAATACACCCGTCTTCGCTAAAACTAAAGCAAGCGTTGTCATCATACCTGCTGTATTTGTCACATAGGCATAGGCAACGACACTACAAATCGTAATAAGCGGGTACTTAATTTCATTTAATATTTCAAAAAATGTTGTTCCCCAATTGCGCCACGAAACGTTAAAAATAAATTTAGAAACGATGGCAGATAATAAAATAGCTGTACCTGCCGCACCTAGAAGTTCTACCTTATAGAAAGCTGCAATTGCTTCCCCCGTTGCGCCACTCACTACTTGATTATGTAAAAGCGGTACTTCAGCCGTAAATGTCATCGCTTGCCCCACTAAATTTACCCCTTTTAAAATAACATTTGTACCGTCATAATTTCCCGTTAAAGCACTTTTGACTACAGGAATCCCCCAGCAAGAAATAAAAGCCGTCAAAATAATAAATGGTGACCAAGATTTTATGATTGTTCCTCCGCTGTACGACTCTTTTTTAGACATTGTATCAGCTGTAATCTCTTGTTCGGAAGCAAAACGATAAATCGTTTTCGGCTGCCAAAACTTCATGAAAACGGCAAGTGCAAAAAGTGATACTAGAGCAGATAAAACATCCGGTAATTCAGGACCGAGAAAATTCGAACTTAAAAATTGTGTGACAGCAAATGAAATACCAGATACTAAAATGGCTGGCATCACTTCCCAAGCTTTTTTAAAACCAGTCATAATAAAAATTAAGAAGAATGGAATAAAGACTGCTAAAAACGGTAATTGACGTCCAACCATTTTTGAAATTTCAAATGCGGCGATACCCGTTGGTCCTTCCATAGCCGTAATTGGTACACCGATGGCACCAAATGCAACTGGGGCTGTATTTGCAATTAAACAAAGACCTGCAGCATATAACGGATTAAAACCAAGACCTACTAATAATGCTGCTGAAATAGCAACCGGTGCGCCAAAACCAGCGGCTCCTTCTAAAAATGCACCAAATGAAAACGCGACGAGTAACGCTTGAATACGGCGGTCTTCGGTTATCGATAAAACAGAATAACGGATAATATTAAAATTCCCTGTTTTAACCGTGATATTGTATAAAAAAACCGATGTAATAATAATCCAACCGATTGGTAGTAGACCATACACAGCCCCTTGTGTGGCGGACATTACCGCTGTCCCTAGCGGCACTTTAAATGCAATGGCAGCCAATAATAAAGAGACAAGCAGAGTTGTTAAACCTGCCATATAGCCTTTCATTTTTTTTATGGCTAACGCCCAGAAAAAATAAAGTATTGGTATAACAGCGACGATTGCCGACCACGTCAAACTATCCCCCACAGCAGTAAAATTTTGTGTAAATGTCAAATTGCATACCCCCAAAATAAAAAGTTCTCCCCAATCATGACAATACGGCATTAACAGATTGTTGATGTTTTCAGTTGCAGTCTAATAGAAGCAAGACACGACCATCACGAGCCTCTTGCTCCTCCAATGCTACTATCTTCGTTTTGTCAAACTTGTAAAAACGTCAATTGAAGTTATCTTGTAATTAAACATTCAACACTTTTTTGCTAAGCTGGTTTACGCCCTCCAAACTTAAATAGATTAGGTCATCTGATGACTATATGTTAAAATTATATGAACTAAATTTTAAAAATTCAATATATTTTTAAAATAAAATTTTTATTTTAGCTACTTTAAGTAGCAATTACTAGCAAAACTGTACAATATTTTAATCCTAAACACCCAAGAAAAGTATTCATGAGAAACAGTGAGTAAATTAGCATTCTTCATGTATAATATACTTATATAGAGCAATTGATTGAGATGAATGAGGTGTAGCTCCTTGGAATTAAAGAAAATTAAACCGAAAAAAATATATGAGGAAGTATCAGAAATGCTCTATGAAAAAATTCGAGCTGGCGACCTGAAACCAGGAGATCGTCTTGACTCTGTCGAACAACTTGCTGAACAATTACAAGTAAGTAGGTCTGCCATAAGAGAAGCCTTATCTGCACTAAAAGCAATGGGCTTAATCGAAATTAAACAAGGTTCCGGCACTTTTGTTAAGAGCACTCCATCCAAACAACTTGACTTCCCACTTTCAACACTCACATTAACAAATAAAAAAGATGTCTCCCATCTATTAAAAGTACGCAAAATTATTGAAGTGGGTGCCGCTGCCAGTGCTGCCATTCATCGGACAGATGAAGATATACAAACAATGTTGCGTATTTTAGATGACATGAAACTAGCACAGGGTGATGGAGAGCTTGGTGAAAAAGCGGACTTTCAATTTCACGCGGCAATCTCTGCTGCCTCTCAAAACCCCCTACTGGCAACAATTTTAGACCAAGTATCCGGTTTAATGATTGAAACAATGAAAGAAACGCGTCGTATTTGGTTGTATTCTAAAAAAACGACAAGCGAAAAATTATATGATGAACATATGCAAATTTTTCTTGCCATTAAACAACAAAACGAAGAGCTAGCAAAGCATGCAATGTCTTCTCATTTAAGCAATGTAGAGGAAGTTTTAATGCACTATTTCGACACAACCGAATCTACAAAGGAATAAAATTCATAAATTGCCAGAGCTGATGTTATCGCAAAAAGTGTTAGATTGATTGAACACAATCTAGCACTTTTCTTTTTTGTCCCTCCCCTATTTTTTGAAAATTTGCAAATAGCACTTCCACCCATCTTATAGGTTGTAGTATGATAAAAACAATCTAACTGTCCACCAAGTCATCTGATGACCAGTTGATTAATCAATTGAAATTGCAAATCCATACAAAAGGAGCGAAAAGCATGAAAGTAACACTGTTTGCGACTTGTTTAGTCGATATGTTTCAAGGTGAGGTAGGAAAAGCAGTTGTCGAAGTTTTAGAAAGACTAGGTTGTGACATCGACTTTCCAGAAAATCAAATTTGCTGTGGACAGCCTGCTTATAATAGTGGTTATGTACAGGATTCGAAAAATACGATGAAAAAAATGATAACTGCTTTTGAACATGCACAGTACGTCGTCTCCCCTTCTGGCTCTTGTGCTTATATGTTTAAAGAATATCCTGAAGTATTTAAAGGGGACCCTATATGGGAAGCGAAAGCACAGGCGTTAGCTGCTAAAACATATGAATTCACGGAATTTATTGTAGACATTCTACAGATTGAAGATGTAGGTGCACATTTAGAAGGTAAAGCGACATTCCACACCTCTTGCCATATGACTAGATTGCTCGGTGTGAAAGAAGCACCAATGAAATTATTAGGAAATGTTAAAGGTTTACAATACGTAGAACTCCCAGGAAAAGACCGCTGTTGTGGTTTTGGCGGCACATTTTCAGTAAAAATGGGGAATATTTCTGGAGAAATGGTCAATGAAAAAGTACAAAACGTGGAAGAAACGGAAGCAGATATTTTAATCGGTGCGGATGCGGGCTGTTTAATCAATATCGGGGGGCGTATTGAGCGACAAGGCAAACCCATTAAAGTGATGCATATTGCGGAAGTACTAAACTGCCGATAAGTGGCTTTTAGAGGAGGATAATCGAATGGCAATGAAAACAAGCGATGATAGGTTTAATAAGCGAGTATCAAAAGAGCTAGAAAATACCTTTATGCGAGGTGCGGTTTCCAGTGCACAAGAACGCTTTCAAACGCGCCGATTGCAACAAGCAGATGAGCTTGGGCACTGGGAAGAATGGCGTTCACATGGTGAGGAAATTCGCCAGCATGTTCTCGCCAATTTAGATTATTACTTATATCAACTGAGTGAAAATGTAGCAAATCGTGGTGGACATGTATATTTTGCTAAAACTGCCGAAGAAGCTACTAGCTATATTCAACAAATCGCCGAAAAAAAACAAGCGAAAAAAATCGTCAAATCTAAATCCATGGTAACAGAAGAAATCAATTTAAATCCCGCGCTCGAACAACTGGGCTGTGAAGTGATTGAAACAGACCTTGGCGAATATATTTTGCAAGTTGGAGATCATGAACCCCCATCGCATATCGTCGTACCAGCCTTGCATAAAAATAAAGAGCAAATTCGCGATATATTTAAAGAAAAACAAGGCTATGAGCAAACAGAAAAACCAGAAGAACTAGCCCTTTATGTTCGTGAAAAACTACGAAATGAGTACTTAACAGCAGATATTGGCATTACTGGCTGTAACTTCGCTATCGCAGAAAGTGGCTCCATCACACTCGTTACAAATGAAGGAAATGCTGATTTAGTAACCGCCTTACCTAAAACACAAATTACTGTGATGGGCATGGAACGAATTGTGCCCACGTTCGAAGAAATGGAGGTCCTCGTTAGTTTATTAACGAGAAGTGCTGTTGGACAAAAGCTAACAAGCTATATTACGACGTTAACTGGTGTAAAAGATGAAGGCGATACGGATGGGCCAGATGAATTCCACTTAGTTATTGTCGATAATGGCCGTTCAGCTATTTTAGGGGGGGAATTCCAACCAATTTTGCAATGCATTCGCTGTGCAGCTTGTGTTAACGCTTGCCCTGTATACCGTCATGTTGGTGGACATACGTACGGTTCGATTTACTCAGGTCCTGTCGGTGTTGTGTTGTCACCATTGCTAGGTGGTTATGATGATTTCAAGGAGTTACCATATGCCTCGACTTTATGCGGCGCTTGCACAGATGCATGTCCTGTCAAAATCCCATTGCATCAACTAATTCATCGCCATCGTCAGGTCATCGTTGAAAATGAAGGAAGAGCCCCGGTGTCCGAAAAGCTTCTTATGAAGGCGTTTGGCTTAGGTGCTTCCTCCCCTACTTTATACAAAATGGCAACGAAAATAGCATCACCAGCCATGTCTCCATTTACAAAGGATAATAAAATTTCAAACGGCCCAGGACCATTAAAAGCATGGACAGAAGCAAGAGATTTCCCAGCTCCGAATAAAGAAAATTTCCGAAGCTGGTTTAACAGCCGTACAAAAGGAGGTTCTGAATAATGGCAGGAAGCATTGTAAATAGAGATGCATTTTTATCGAATATTGCCAAGCAACTTGGACGAGCACCAAAAACAACACTGGCTAAGCCGATTTGGCAATACCAACCTCAAGACCGTGTGTTAAAAGATGCTACGAAAGATGAACTCGTTGCTGTCTTAGCGAAGCAATGTAAAAATATTAATACTGATCTTATAGTTACTACTACAGAAAATCTAGCAACGGATTTACAAAAAGTCGTAGAGCAATACGGTGGACGCTCTGTCATTACATGGCAAGACGAACGCTTTGAAAATTATGGTTTAGCTCAATTGATGCATACACAATGGCCACAAGCCGATATTGAACTTTATGTATGGGATGAAACACAGCCAGAGGAAAATATCCGACAAGCCGAAAAAGCAAATATCGGTTTGACAATTAGTGAGATGACTTTAGCCGAATCTGGAACAGCCGTCCTATTTAGCGATAAATATAGAGGGCGAACGGTAAGCTTTTTACCAGAAAAGTCGATTATTTTAATTCCTAAAAGCACCATCGTTCCACGCATCACCCAAGCGGCTCGATGGATGAGCCAAAAAGTTCAAAATGGAGAACATATCGCTTCTTGCATTAATTTTATTACAGGTCCTAGTAATTCCGCAGATATTGAAATGATTCCTGTCGTTGGTGTCCACGGTCCGATTAAAGCCACTTATATCGTTATCGAAGATCAATAATGATGGAAACAGGCATGCCAGATGTACTGCATGCCTGTTTTGCTTTATATTGAATCGATCCGATAGTGGTTATCGCCACTAAATCCCCGTTTTCGCCACTGCTAGAATTCTACCTATTTGGTATTAGTTTGCTATTCTTTACTAGCGTTTTGTCATCGTAAAATTCAGGATGCGCTTCCTTTAAAACTGACCTCCGCAGTAATACAAGTGTCATTACCACTATAATTATACTCGTCACCAGCAATATACCAGTTGCTGGGAGAGAATCGTATAGTACTCCATAGACAAGCATACCCATTGGCATCATGGACATCGCCATTGTTTCCATTAGTCCAAATACACGTCCGCGATACTCCTCGGAAATAAGCTTTTGCATAAAAACGCCTAGAGGCATATTTACACCCATTTCAAAAATAGCAAAAATAAAATACAACCCAATATAAAAGATAACAATCATTGCATACGAAAGATTTGTCACTAAAGGGATTATCGCAAAACTTAAGCTATTTGAAAGCAACAATAAACTTATTTTAGAAAAACGAAGTGGCACTTTTATTTCGGCACGTGATGCAAAATAGATGGAAGCCACTAACATACCACCCGCCCCCGCTGCTTCAATAAAACCAAAATGGGTAGGTTCAACCTTTAGTAATTCGATAATGATATACGTTCCACCAACGACAATGGCAGAGAAAAATAAATTAATCCACAACGATAGCCACATCACAACTTTTATCACCTTATGTTGTTTGATATAGCGAAAGCCTCCAACAAGTCCTTGCCATATCTTTTCCGCTTTAGCAGTGTCCCCTCGCGTACTATACAAATTAAAATTCATCGTGGCCTCTAAGCAAAAGGCTATCGCATACGCTACCATATGAACAATTAAAAATACTTCCATAGAGAAAAAGCCGTACATCATCCCACCGATAACAGGTCCCCCAACAGCCGCTACAGACACCGACATTTGGTTAAATGACATTGCCCGCTGTAAACGTTCTGGATTAACGAGTGTTGCAATTGCTGAAGTAAAGGTTACGCTCGAAAATGCTGAACAAAGCGTATAAAATACGGTAGTCACATAAATCGCATTAACAGACATACCAATTGTCTCTGTATAAAACAATAAACTTGCCATCGTTAAAATCGTCCCAGCTTGCGCTATTAATATTGTTCTTTTCTTTGCATAATTATCTGCGACATATCCTGCTATTGGCGCAACAAGTGCTCTAGGTAATATGGAACAAATCATATTTGTTGCAAAGCTGGTAGCGGAACCCGTCATCGCTAAAATATACAAACTAATACCAAAAGACAATACATGCGACCCTAACATTGCAATCATTTTACTGGCGGTAAAAGTCCACAAATGATAGGTCGCCTTTTTATATTTTGCCGCTTCACTCATTAAAAAACCCCTCCATATTTTAATTTAATTTAAAAGTTTAATTTTATTAAACAAAATATAACACGATTCCCACTTTTCGCGCAATAAAAAGTTTAATATAATTAAACAATTAGGTGGCATCGAGTTTCTCTTTTGCTTTTGGCAAAATGTATAGACTTTACAAAGATTAGTGATTATTGTTAGTAGTAAAGAAAGGAGGCGGGGCAGTGGACTCTTTAGGCACGCGAATTCGCAAATTACGAAAAGAACGAAAATTAACATTAGAGGCGCTTGCTGCCGATCGTCTAACAAAAGGTATGCTCAGCCAAATAGAAAACGATAAAGCGAAGCCATCAATGGAAAGCTTAGAATATATTGCGGAACGACTTGGAGTCAAAGCAAGTGAACTACTTGAACAAGTAGCATCCTCTGATATACGTCAGTTGCTGGAGCAAGTAGAAATTATGTTTGCTGAAGTAAGACGAGGAGATGCGGATAACCATCAGCAAATTGTTGATATCATTCAACCTTATATAGAAGATTTCCCTCTTAGCTATGAAGCAGGACGTTTACTGTATATCTATGCTGATGCACAATATGAGGCAGGTTTATTGACATGGGAGGCGCCGCTACAACAAGCACGGCAAATATTTAGAGAAATTAATTTATTAAGCCATTGGTTAAAAACTTATATTCTACAACTCGCTATTTTGTCAGAAAATCGTCGATACAATGAGGCTTATCGCTGTATTCTACAAGTAAAAGAAGAAGTTGCACATGAAAACTATCCGTTAGATTCCCGAGATACTGCAAAATTAGCTTATTATATTTGTATTTTTCAACTAGCCATCGGTGAACATGAAGCTGGTAAACAACTCATCAAAGAAACGATAGAACATGCACATCAAAATCAATTGTTTTATCATATCGATGATTTATACCGTATTGGTGCCTATTGTGCGATGATAGATGGTGACTTCAAACAGGCAGATAAAATGATTATGAAGTTGGAGCAATATCGCATGTTTGTTGAACAAGCTGATGTCGACGCCTTTATATACGTCTTAAAAGCCCATTATTATAACAATTATACACATGATTATAAGCAAGCATTAGTTGAAATCGAACAATTCCGTGCACTTACTGGCTCCACTAAACTAGATTCGAATTTTTATTACGCTGAAAAGGGAAAATCGTTGTATTTACTTGGTCGTTATGCGGAATCACTTGAGGCCTTTAACCACTTTACAGAAATCCCTATTTTCATCTCACATCCTTATGATTTGCTTAGTATGAATGAATGTTTTTCCTATAAAGCTCTTTGCTATGCACAGCATGGTGAATTGACGACTGCCTATGAAATTGCCAAAAAAGCTTATATTGACTCAATCGATTTAATTGACCTTCCATATAAGCAAAAAATTAAGGAAACCTATTTAACGATTAAAGCAGAAATCGATTCGAGGTAATAAACGAAGAACGGGACATTGAAAAAAGTGTTAGAATGACCGCTGTCAATCTAACACTTTTACCTTATGTTACGCAGATTTATGATGTGCTTTTCTTATTTCTAAAATTTTTGAACCAGAAAACAATAATAAGGCTATCCAAATAATACTGAATGCCAACAGCTCTACTGGACTGAACGGTTCCTTATACAGAACGACACCCAAAATTAACACGATGGTCGGTGCCACATATTGTATAAAGCCCAATAAATAAAGCGGAATATTTTGAGCACCTTTTGCAAATAAAATTAAGGGCACTGCTGTTACAATCCCACTCACGACCATGAGTACATCCGTTTGGATATTGACGTGTAAAAATGACGCTTGGCTTGTTGTAAATAAATAGACGTAATATCCTAGTGCAAACGGCAGGATAAATAGCGTTTCAATGGCAAGTCCCCTTGTTGCATCCAGGGTAATTTTCTTCTTCAATACCCCGTAAATAGCAAATGATAACGCAATAAGAATTGCCACCCAAGGCACTGTTCCATAGTTTACCGTTAATATGATGACCGCAATAAAGGCAATTGCTGTTGCAACCCATTGTGCACGACTCAAACTCTCTTTAAAGAAGACCACACCAAAAATAACCGACAATAGTGGATTAATATAATAGCCAAGGCTTGTCTCTATTAAATGTTCATGTGTTACTGCCCAAATATATAAGTACCAATTCATTGAAATAACAAAGGAAGCACAAGCTAGTTGCCAAAAACTCTTCTGGTGCGTCCATAAATATTTTAAATCAGCTATTAAATCTTTACGCATACCGACAATAATCACTACTAATACTGTAAAGACGAAAGACCATATGACACGCCCTAATAATATTTCCATACTCGGCACATGCTCAAGCAGTTTCCAATAAAGTGGGAATGCTCCCCAAATAGCATAGGCTAAAAACGCTGCCCATACTCCTTTTTTCTCGTTTGACATTGTCTTAAATTCTCCTACTCTTCTTAAATCACTTACGACTTCTCGTATTTCCACATGATGACATTCATAATGTAAAGAATAGACTAATTATAGGACTTTGATTGGCAACTGTAAATGCACAAAATTACTATGGACGTGTTGTTTATCGCTTAAACACGTTTTGTTACGCTTTATTCTCACTTTCTAGCTCAGAAATATATTTTCGCACCATACTATAACTTATATCAGGATTAATTTGACGTTTTATACGAATATGAATTTCTTTAATGCCTACACCTTGCTCTCGCATATCTCGAATCATTGATTTTAATGGGCCTGATAGCGATTCCTTTGAAAGAGCTGTATATTTACTAAGCTCAATTAGCAAGTCGGTATTCTGTCGACGGAGTTCCTTCAGCTCATCGATTACACAATTATATTCGGTAAGCTTTTTTTGTAGCACCGCATTTTGCTGCGTTAGTTTTTGTATGTCTGCTTCAAGCGTTGTGTTTTGTTTTTTTAAACTTTTCTGTTCTTGCTCCAAAACAAGTTGCTTCTCATCTACATCAAGATGCATGTCATTTAATAATTTTTCAAAATGAAGTAATTCCTTATAGCGACTTTGCGTTAACACCATGAGCGTTTCCGTCGTTTGAACAGCTAGTGTACCATCTTGCATTTTTTCCCATGTTAATGCTGATTGATCCATTTTGCTCATCACTTATATCTCACTCCATTACTAAATTGTTCGTGTAATGGGATTACCTTGTTCAACATCTTTCAGCTTCCTTCGTTATGATAATCATTCTCATTTACCTTATCATAATGACAAAAGTCTTTTTTGTCAAAATAAAAAATACAGGCTTCTTAAATTTAAGGAACACAGCAATCCAGCCCAACCAGTTAGTTTACTAGAGACATCCATCTTAGTGTTGCTTTACAGTCCATAATAAAAAGAGAAATTGCGCAGTGCAATTTCTCTTTTTGTTTGAACTGATTGTAATTATAAGTCACCCTCGGTAACTTCATTATTATTGTTATTACCTTTGCCATTACCTTTGCCGTTACCGTTACCATTTCCATTGCCGTTACCATTGCCGTTACCGTTACCTGGCTTTACAACCAACACATCAAATGTTAGTGTATGCTCACCATACGTTACTGTAATCGTCGTATTCCCTTGACCTTTTCCTTTTACGGCACCTCCTTTTACAGTAGCTATTTTATCATTTGCTACTTCGTATGTTGCCAGATTTGTCACATCTTTTTCTGTCGTTTTACCTTCAAAAGTAGTAACTTCCGTAATTTTAATCGCAACCTCTTTACCAATTCTTGTTTCTACCTGCGCTTGGTCAATTTCTAATGTGACAATTGGAGTTTCTACATTAGGTGCTTTCACTGTCACATTCATCGTCACTTCATTCGCACCGTATGACATAGTAATTGTCGTTGTGCCTTCCCCTACTGCCGTTACTACGCCATTGACTACAGTGGCAACATTTTCATCTCCAACAACATACGTAGCTTTAGACGTTACATCTTGCACTGTTGCTTCACCTTCTGCAGGTGTTGACGTTTCTGTTAGCGTTAGTTGTGCTGTTTCTCCAGTTGTTAGGTTGAGCTCAGTTGGATTTACAGAAAGTGTCACCACTGGCTCTACCACTTCTTTTTCATAGATCACTGCTTCCCCAACATTCCCCGCAGCGTCATTAATTTTTACTGTAACCGCATTCGTTTCTGCTGTTACTGGGAATGTAAAGCTACCGTCTTGATTTAGTTCAAACGCAACTGGCGCTTGTACTTCCCCATTTACCGTCGCAATATAGGAAGCTTTTAATTTATCATTTAAATTGTAATTTAAACCATATGCACTTAACGTTACATTGTAATCAATATACTTATCTGTTACCTGCCCAGTAGCAACGCCTTGCGCTACTGAACCAGTAATTTCTGGTTTAGTCGATTTGACGAAAATTGGTCCAACATAGTCTGACACTACGCCTGATGCTGCAAGACCAGTAAAGTCAATTGTATACACACCATCTGGAATCGTTGTGGCAGGTGCCGATCCCCATGGTTTGTATTGCCCACCTACTTTTAGCGTATAAGAACCTTTTCCTAGTGCAGTCCCTGCATGTATATAGCCAATGTAGCCATCTCCATATTCTCCGCCTTCTGGATTCATAATATCCCAAAGCTCAATATAGTTCGTTGTTACATCTCCAGTTAATGTGAATGATAGTACAGCCGAGTCTTTCACTCCATCTCCGTTAAAGGAAAGATCCGTTTCTGTAATAGTCAAGTCTTTCACTTCAGTTGTTGCCTCTGCGCCAAAATCGGCTGCAAATGGCAATGAAATTTCTGTAGCTCCATTACCGATGTAAATATAACCTAGTAATTCAGAGCCGTTTGGAGCGGAAGCTTGCGAAGCTGTTAACGTAATATTTAAAACTTGCTCACCTACTAGATTAAATGTTGGCTGGTCTACTGTAACAGTTGCATCACCAAATGTTTTTGTTACATCAACTGAAACATTATAGTTACCGCCGTTCCCTTTGATATCTTTTACTAATACTTGTTTCGTGACAGAAATATCTCTATCTTTAAGTGATTGTGGACCGAAAGTAACGGTACCTTTCAAGTTTTCTGCCACTGCACCCGTTCCATCTAAAATTGCGCTATCAAGTGCATAAGCAAGAATGTCCGGATGAGCTGCAGCATATGCATTGACACGCCCTGCCCCTTGAGAAAATACATCGTATTTTGTCTTATCTAAAACTTTTGCTGTATTAGAAAGCGCTACTTTTACATCGAACGCATTCCAATCAGGATTTGCTTGTTTAACTAACGCCGCAATACCTGCGATATGTGGTGTTGCCATAGAAGTACCTGTTTTACGAGCATATGCTTCAGCATAATTGGCATTAGGGAAATCTTTTTTATACATTGGAATCGTAGACATAATATTTGTTCCAGGTGCACTTACATCTGGTTTAATATCAAAGTTTGGTGTAGATGGACCACGTGAACTAGAAGAGTTTACCTCATCGCCCGTAGTATTTGTTGAAGCAAATTTACTAAAGCTTACTTTTCCTGCGCCACTTGCTAAAGCAGCGCGAATGGCAGCACCATCTGTTTGGGACATATCAAATGTTGGTAAAAACTCAAATGAATCACCAAGGAATGTGCCTGAAATGTTTGGTGCATTCGTTCCACCAGCAAAGTTATGAATAATTGTTGCAACTGCTCCATTTGCCTTTGCATTGGCGATTTTATCAACGAATGCGATACCGCCTCGAGAAATCAAGGCTACTTTCCCCGCCACATCGATTCCTTCATAGTCTTTTACTTCACCGTTTCCAGGGACAGCTACTAAATCAAATTCCCCTTGCAGCTGTGTTGCTACATTTTTCCCAAAAGTCGTACCCATTAACGGAAGTTGTTTTGTTAAGTTGTAATTGCCAACGGTAACTTTGACTTCCCCGTTATACATTGTTTCAGGATTCGTTGTGTTCCCTACAGCAATTCCTAAACGAGCCGTTGCAGGCGTACCCATTGTTCCGCGATTTGGACCAGAGTTTCCTGTTGCAATGACTCCGATTGTGCCAGCTATCATTGCGTTATTAATCGCAAATGAACCAGCGTCTGTTTCAGAGTTTGCTCCCCCGCCAAGCGAAAGATTGATAATGTCCATTTTTTCTAATACAGCCGTTTCAATTGCTTTTACAATACCGGATGTAGCACCACTTCCGTAAGCCCCAAGAACACGGTAAGCATAAAGGTCTACTTTTGGTGCAATTCCTTTAATACCGTATTGATTAGCTCCGATTGCTGCAATTGTTCCCGCAACATGTGTACCGTGAGAAGTATAGAATGCGCTTCCTTTTTCATTAAACTCCGGTGTTCCAACTGGACGCTCCGAAGGTAATGTTTCTGATGCATCGTTATCTGCACGAGGCTTCGAGTAAGTTGATGAATATGGAATAAAGTTTTTTCCACCTTTATAAATTCCAGCAAATTCAGGGTGATCGGCGTCAATACCCGTATCTAATACGGCTACCTTAATGCCTTGTCCTTCCAATCCTTCGTTCCAAAGCTGTTCAATGCCAAGGAAAGAATTACTTGTATTCATTTGCGCTTCTACCTGATCTTCCTTAACCAGTTCCGATGATTTCATCGTATCATCTTCTGATGCGTAAACAATGGCATCTGGTTCGATTAATGTAATGCCTTCGATTGTAAGCAATTTTGGAAGATCATTTGCTTTTACAGTTGCTGCGAAGCCATTTAAAACTGTATCGAATGTGTAGCCTTGCGTCATCTGAACATTTTTAACAGCTAACTCTTTTTGTACTTGTGCTTGTTGTGCTTTTACATTAGAGCGAGCTTCATTTGCCTGAGCTTTAGAAAATCTTTGGCCTTTAAGTTGGCTTATTCCTTGCTCTAGTGCCACAGGCATTTCAGATAAATGAACAATAACTGCCACCTCTTGATTGCCTGATACATTTTGTAAGCTTTCATGGAGCGTTGGACCATCTTTAGACAAGCTTAGCTGTTCAGCGATAGCAGCCTTTAATTGAATAATACTTTCGCTTTGACCATCCTGCTTGAATGGTTTCGATTCTTCAGCACTAGCACTCGATAATGGAGCCAAGAGAGAAAGCACCATAATGAAAGCTAAAATACTACTTAAAAATGTCGTTAACTTAAACTTTTTCAAATCTCATTTCCCCTTCCTCCTTTAATTGTCACACTTTTCAGTTTAGTGTGATATTTCCAATTTATCACAAATAAACTAATTCGAATATCGTAATATTTGAATATTTTGAAATATTGATAGAAAGTAGCATTTTCAATTAGTTAGGTTATATCTATATACCTAGTAATTTATTAAAAATTAGAACTTAAAAAGGATAAATGAATTATAAAATTCATATTCAATTAATCCTATAAAGATAGGAATTTTATATCAGATAGTTTAGTTGTTTACAGAACATCAGGAGAGTAGGGAGGGGGAAATCGAGTGAACATTAAAATAGCTGGCGATTATTAAAAACCGCCAGCTAATAGCATCGTAATAGAAGATAATGGAATGTCCTTATTTTGTTTCATTTGTTGCAGCAGCTTGAATTTCATAGAAAGCCCAGTGATTGTTTGGAATATCCTTAAAGATTGGTACTGTGCTATCTGTCAATACTGGACGATCGAAAAGTCGATTTAGGACTTTTACCGCCTGTGCACGTGTTAGTTTCTCTTCAGGTCTAAATTGACCATTACCTGAGCCAACCATAATACCCATTGCGCTTATGCGTTGGATTTCCTGAGCAGCCCAATGCGTAGATGTCACATCACTGTATGTTTCGCCGTTTGCTGTTATTGCACAATACGGCGTATCTGTAGTTCCTTCTGCACATTGCTTATCAATCCATCTTACAGCAATGACCGCCATTTGGGCTCTCGTTATCATATCGTTCGGACCAAATGAACCATTTTGACGACCTTGCATAATTCCTTCGGTACGAACATACTCTATATCATTTTTTGCCCACGAAGCAGCTGTATCTGCATAAAAAACATTAGATGCTTCTGGTACATTATGATTACTTAGGTTTCTTGCTAGCATTGCTGCCATTTGCGCACGTGTGACATAGGCATTCGGACGGAATGTACCATCTGCGTAGCCTTGAATATAAGAAGCAAATGACTTGCTATCTTCTGTAGGTTCCTTTTCGGGTTCCTCTTGTTGTGCTTGTTCTACATATAGTAAAGTAAAAGTAGAAAAATGCTGCACATCAAAAGCAATCGCTGTTTGCCCTTTCGCAAATTCTACAATACGTCCACGGATGATTTCGGCTGAACCATTACTATGCTCTACGTAAACCATCAATTGTTCCCGTTGAGCTGAAGTTAAATTCGCTGGTAATGGTAGTAGCACTGTTACCGGACGATTTTGTAGATTTGTGTCAATCGATATTGATTGACCAACAAGCTTTACATTAGCGCCATGACTCTGTTGTAACACTATTTCCGCTTGTTTCGCTCGGTCTTCGATTGCTTTTTGCCTTAGGGCATCCTTAATCGGAACGATTCGGAAGTAAATATCTTCATTGAAGTCTGTCATAGAAGTAAAGGGAACATCTATTTTGACCATCGTCATATCAATACCAAAATAGGATTTACTCTCTAGTAATCGTTTAGCAGCCTCTTTAGCAAGTATCACCTTTGTCTCACTTGCTGGTTGCGCCATCTCGGGAATGACAAGTCGAGATTTTTTATCTTCTTGATTTGCTAATTTTCGAAGAAACTCGTTTGCATTTGCCACCGTAAAATGCACGCTATCTTGGAAACTACCGTTACTAAATACACGTGTTAACACGGTTTGTAAGAGTACCTCGTTTGGCTTACGCGGATCTACTATATTCACCATAACTTGATTACTTGGTACAACGGGGTCAGGACTTGCTGTTGATGATCCCCCATCTCCTGGTACATAGTTTGCTGACCATAGCGCATACAATACGAGGTTCCCTTTCCCCATTTGAAGCGTTTGCCCTGCTTTATAAGTAACGCCTTTTCCATCAGCTTTCGTATTCCAACCTACGAATGAAAAGCCAACTTTATTTAAATTCCCATGATTTAACACCGTTATTGTTTCCTGCGTTTTATAGCGCTTCGAATCGATAGGCACGTTCCCCCCATCCGCTCCGTTGCTGTCATAGATAACGGTGTACGTTGGCAATGCGCTCGTTGTAAAATGCCAAGTCGTAGTATTCGTAATGCCGTCATACACATTACCAGCCAAATCAATAAATGCTCCTGCATCAATTTGAATGCTATAAGCCGTGTTATTATTTAAATCCTTTGTAGGATTTATTGTCACGCTGTGATTCGCGATTGAAACATTGGCATGCGTAACGTCAATCGTTTCAACAATTTGATTTGTAGAAGCATTGCGAATTACAATATTTTTATTCGTAACTGGCAAGACCTTTTCATTAAACGTTAGCACAAGATTATCTGTAGGCTGTACATTCGTTGCCTGATGCGCTGGGAAATAGGTTGTGATTTCAGGAGCCTTTTTATCAAACACGACAACTGTTCCTAATGAAACGTCTGTCACTTGTAAGCCATCATTCCCCGCTAAATCTTGATAATCCATTGTAAAAGGAATCGGTCCCTCTGCATCTACTGACTGAAGCGTATAGCTTGCTTGCCATGTTTTAGCATCCCCATCACCTTTATCGCTTACATTTGCTGTTTGTCCTAGAATCGTAACATTTGGCGATTGAATTGCCTCACTTGTCTCAAAGTCGATTGTAATACTATCATTAACCTTAGCAACTGTTGGATTAGCATTGTTTGACACCATAGTACCCTTCTTTACAGTTGGCTTTATGCCATCAACTGTAACAAAGCTGCCATCCGTTACGTCTGTTACCTCTATGGCTGCATTACCTAGCACATCTTTGAAATTGATGGTAAAAGGTGCTATGCCCTCTAAATCACCATGCGCTATCACATAAGTCGCCTGCCAGTTCGTTGAAGCGCCACTTACAGTAGCTGGTTTTCCGGCAATGGTAACAGATGGTGTTTGGATCGTCTTATCTGTTTTCATTACTAAAGTGATGGTATCGCCTACCTTCGCCTTTGTCGGATTTAGATTAGTCGATTTAATGATCACCTCTACTGCTTGTGGCACAACTTTATCAATCGCAAAAGTAACGGTAGTCGAGTTTCCTGCGCTATCTGTTACAACCAAAGTATAATTTCCAGTTGACTTTACAATAGTGCCACTTGTGAAGGAAGCTCCATTCAAGGTAGCAGTTCCTTCATTAAAACTTATCGTTACGTCGGTGTTGTAAACCCCACTATTTGCAACACCTGTTATAACTGGAGGCATTGTATCGAGCACAATCGTATCTGAAAATACATTCGATAGATTACCAGCCGTATCCTTTAGTTGCATATAAACCGTTTTATTACCATCCCCGCTTGATAATGTCCAACTTTTTGTTGATATGTTTGGCTCCCAACCGGACCACGTAATCCCATCATTCGAAAAGCGCATTTCTATCGCTTCTCCTTCTGTATCCGTTGCCGTCATTGTTAAGGTAACGTTAGGAGTACTTGTAGATGCTAGTCCATTATGAATAGTCATTGTGCCTGTAGGTGCATGATTTTTAGTAACTTGGATTATAAACTCCTTATCAAACGTATTGCCAGCCTCATCTGTTACGCTTATCGTAATCTTATAACTATTTTTCGTATCGTAGGCAAATAACGCATTTGTCTTCAATACATTTCCAACAATCGTAAAGAAGCTTGTATCCCCTGACTGTAATGTATAGCTGAATGTTGGTGAACTTCCTGAATCTGTTGCTGTCAGTGTCCCAACTGTTGTACCAATGGGCGCCTTTTCTTGTACAGTCGTATTACTAAGCGCAATATTGGTAGGTGGTGTAGCATCATAGATTATTTGCAATTCATTTGAAGCTTTATTGAATGCACCACTACTATTCGCAACAACTTTTTCAGGAATTTTAATTTTCACAGCTCCATCTGCAATCGGTGATATTTGTGCCGTATATGTGGTACCGCTTCCTGATAGAGATATAGCATTTCCATTTGTAACAGCTATATCATCCACCGTAAAGCCTGTTACTGACTCACTGAATACTGTCGTTATAAGAATTGGATTGCTATTAGTTGGGCTAGTCTTATTTGATGAAATGGTCACGTTAGGGCGTGCATTGACAATAAGGTTCATCGTATAGACACCGCTATCATTCATACCATCGCTTACCTTAAATGCAAACGTTGAAGCAGTACCATTGTCGGTAATGTATTTTAACTTACCTGCATCTAAGTCAACTTTACTAACTGTCATACCATTTGGAATGGCTTCGGCAGCATCGAACTGCCCATTCAGATTGCTATCAAGGAAAAGTTGGCCACTAGTTGGGATTGCAGAGATTTGAATCTGTTTTAACGTGTCGCCAGCATCTTCATCAGAAAAAGCAAAAGAAGTAGAATTAAATGTATACACTTGACCTTCATTAACATTTACCGTTCCATTATTGGATGTAGGTGGTTTATTTAATGTAAGTGTTGTGACCTGCTGCATCGAATAGGCACTCTTGGAGCCATCAGCATCTTTGACAATAACATTGAAATAATAGCTTGTATTGGCAGTAAGTCCTGTAACATTATAGGACGTAATATCTTTAGCATAACCGCTTCCTAGAGCTGT
Source organism: Lysinibacillus sp. C5.1 (assembly GCF_016350185.1). Classification (NCBI taxonomy): domain Bacteria; kingdom Bacillati; phylum Bacillota; class Bacilli; order Caryophanales; family Bacillaceae; genus Lysinibacillus; species Lysinibacillus sp. C5.1. The sequence goes on along the minus strand of NZ_CP066226.1, from coordinate 1,925,612 downwards.
TCCATTGGATTCAATGGCACTAACCGTATCAATATTATTACTACTAGATTGATAGACACGGTATTCTAAATCACCTTGAGCTGTTAAATCGTCAGATGCTTTCGCCCAGTCCAACTGTACTCCTGATGCAGTGATAGTTGAAGGTGTAATTGCGCTATTGGTAACGGTTGGCGGATTATTAGGAATCTCGATTGTAAAGTGTGTAAATGTTACATCCCATATCCCCGCCTGTACAGTAGCTATATACTGTACACTGACAGTAATGACAAATGAGTGAATGCCCTCTAAATTTACCGGAATATCATAAATCGGTTCATGAAAGGCAACGGTCTTAAAGGTTACGGGACTTCCTTTTGGATTTCCTTCTTGATCATATCCTTGAATCGTTAAACTTAGCGCATCGTTTGCGTTATGTTTATTAATCGTATTAATCTTTAATGATTTTAAATTAAAGACACCGCCCGCAAAGTTTTCGCCAGCGGAAATTCGAATTGATTTTGGTAGCGAATGTTCATCTGCATCGATATAATACCCAGCAGGATACTGTGTCCCATCACTATACTTTAGTAAATCAAAACCATCATCACCAGTACGACTTACTACAAAGCCATTATTCGTATCAGCTAGCCATGTAGGTTGTGTTAAATCTTGTGTACACTTAGGAAAATTCGGTGTATCACAACTAGCCGCCTCTACTTGAACAGGTGACAAAAAACTGATCCCAGTTAATTGGCTAAACGTAATCAACAGCAAACATAGCATCATTATAAAAATCTTTTTTCCCATTTTGGTTCTCCTTTTTAGTTGATTCACACCCTTCGCCAAAATCATTCCTAGTTTCTAGAAGGAAACTCTCCAAATAAACAAATAATGAAATTCAACCCTAAATACGGTTGCATATTATTATGTGGTTGACTTCCACCTGCTTGATCGATCGTCATCGCATTCATGGTTGTATTTCCTGAAACTGAATAAGCAGGGAGTGAGCCCCTACCTTGCTGTTCGGTCCAAATCGCTCCCGTTGGCTCATTACTTGCTGTTGGTACATTGTTACAAGCGGCCAGATGATGATGACTAGGCATTTCTGTTGTTAGTAATGTAACGGTAGCAGAACCTCCAGTTGTTCCGATATTTCTTGGCGTTAATCCTGCACCTGTTCCTTGATGAATCGCCGCCCTCCCATTTAAATTGGGTAAAGCAAAGGTTGTCTTTCCATCTCCTCCATAAACAGTACCTAAGATGGCAAATAACGCACTATTCGAAGCTATGCTTAGTAACTGACCATTACAAAATGCCCAATTTTGTGGCGCAAAATTACCACCAAATATCCTAATTTCTCCCGTGTAGGCTTCTGACATGATTTCTTCACTTCCTTTTTCTTTAATTTCTTGGTGGATAAATGCCAACTAAAGCTATGCAATAATTCGCCACACTGTATGGCTGCATATTTTGATGCGGCTGTGAATTGCCAGATGATGATAAAGCTTGTGCATTCATATTCGTATTTGGCTGATTAACTGAATAGACATTATCAGTGGATGTGCCCCATACATTACCAGTAGGCGTTTTCAATGAAGCATTTTCCGAACTAGCCGTGACAGCATGGTTATGCGTCGGCATTTCATTCAAGGTTAACATATGTGTTTCTTGTCCAGCTTTTTGTCCTCTTGTCACACCATTACCTACATGAACTGGAACCCTTCCTCTTAAATCAGGTAAGGCAAATGTTCGAATGCCATCACCTCCATAAGTTGTGCCCAATAAGGAGTACAAGGCTTGATTTGTATTAATTTGTAATAATTGCCCATTACAGTATGCCCATCCATTTGGTACGCCTGCAAAGCTAAATAATTTGATTTCTCCTACAAATGCTTCACTCATCTTTTCATTCCTCCTAATTAAATGATGGGTACATACCGTAAAGAGCGATGATATAACTAATGGTTAAAAAGGGCATTACATTGTCATGAGGCGCATTTCCGCCAACACTTGAAATGCTTGTTGCCTTCATTGTGCTATTTGGTGGTTGTGTCGAATATTGTATGTTTTTCGCCCAAACAGCATTTTCTGGACTAGGTGTTGTACCAGTAAGAGAAGAAGCTTTTACTAGGTGCGTATGAGCTGGAAGTTGTGATGTACTTAAAGTGACAGATTCCGTCCCCCCCATTTGTCCTATAGTATAATTAGTCCCCGTTATTGGGTTTTGCCCTTGGTGAACAACGACTCTACTTTGAAAATTTGGCAACGCAAAATTCGATTGTCCATCTCCTCCATAAGTTGTACCAATTAAAGAAAAGAGCAATTCATTTTCTGCAATAGGTAAGAGCTGGCCATTGCACAAGCTCCATCCTTGTGGAGCATAGTTACCTGCAAACATTCGAATTTCTCCGACATATGGTTCCATCTAAAACACCATCCTTTAAAATTTTTTAACTTCAAACATTACATTACTGTAAAATAGATTAATTTGGTTAAAATTTTAGAATATTTACATAAAATAATATAATATACCTATAATTAACATTTTAAATTCAACCATATCGATTAGCCTATTATGTAGTGGTGATTTATCACTCCTTCATGGCAAAATTAAAAATGTACATATATAAACGACAATGCAAGCCTGCTAAGGTTGACAGCATGCCATTGCAAGATACTAATTTTCTCTCATATAAATACATTCAAATTAAAAATACTAAAAAAAGAAACTACCTAATACTGACAAATGTTAATAGTTAGAAAATTAACATTAAAAAATAGATGATCTATGACCTATACATAATGAAAATGCTATGAGAACAACTTCAGGTTGTATAACTTGTAATTTTTGTAAAACCTATTATCTTTGTATAACATTTGAAATGCCATACATACTACAGTGAGATTCATTTATCCTCATCCCACTTCTAAAGGAGGTTTTACAAGACGATGTACGATGCAGATAATATTGATGTCAAGCTAAAGCAGGGATTTCAATCATTATTCCCTGAATATGCTACCTTGTTAAATCAAGCTACTTCTCAAGAACAAATAATTAGTTTGCATAATTCTTTTATTGAAGAAAGAAAAAAAGCATTAGCAACAGCTATAAAGGCAACCAATATATCAGACAGTAGGAATCCTAAGTCCCCCATTGCGTTAACACAAGAAGAATATGAAAACCTAATTAATGCAACAGGTGATGATATTAAATACCGAATTCAAGCTTTGCTTGATGGTCTTCAACGATTAAAGGGCATGGAGAATGATCAAATAGAACATGTAGCCGCACAAATGATTGTCACTGGTATATTAGGCATTGGCGTAGAATCCACTACAGCAGCACTAGCGATTGCAGGCGGAGGAGAAATCATTGAAGCTTACATTGCTCTTGCAGCCCTTACATCTACTACCGTAGCAGTAGTTATTGCTGTCGTTTGTCTTGTGATTATTGCCATTATTATTCCACTTATTTATTTTATGGAGAAGCCCGCAAATGCACTTATACTATTAATTAATGAATTGGACAAACCACTTGTATTTGCTAACGATTTTAATGTGCATGGAAAACCCACATATCTCACAGAAACAATTAACAATGCGGTAATATTCCCAGATCGTAAGTTTGTTACAGCAGGATTTATTGGCAGTCAAAAACTAGACAGCGCTTTATATGGCACACAATATGGCTTTACAATGAAGTATGGACATACAGACACTCAATTTACTTTTGGAGTAGAATGTCCTTTAAGCTCCTTGTATACTGACAATAACTGTTTTTGTGCCTTTGATAAAAATGCACAAGAAGCTGCTGAATTAACGGCTCAAAATAATAAACAGTTTTGGGAAACCGAAAAAGATGGTATTAAATTAAGCATTCGTTGTAATTCAAAAAGTGGCTCATTGGCCTACTACGTCGCTCGTGCCTATCACGTTTAACGATTTCCATCATGCGATCGGATCATAACGCACAGTTGTAAACACTTAAATGCCAATGTAACGAAATAAGCCGATGCGCTGCTATCTGATGTCCATCTGTCTAAAAAACTGATAGCAGCGCAATTATTGTGCTGTATTTAAATAAAAATACGCTACTCGTTATAAGTAGCGCAGAATATTAAGCACATGCTCTTCGTCAAATGTAATTATTTAGTCGTATTAATCAATTCTTTCATTAATGCCTCATTCATTGGCCCTTCAATGATATTTACCGTGTTTCCTTTTGTATCAATTATATAAGTCGTTGGCAGCGTAATAACTTGATATTTACTTCCTACAAACCCTTCTTCATCTAACATAATGTCAAAAGTTAAACCATGTTCCTTCACAAATTGAGCAACCACTTCTTTTCCCTTATCTTTATTTGTTACGTTCACTGCTAAAATTTCTACCCCTTGATTTTGATATTCTTCGTAAATCTTTTGCATATGTGGCACTTCTTCTTGACACGGTGGACACCACGTTGCCCAAAAATTTAAAAATACCTTTTTACCTACATAATCGGATAAGTGGACTGTTTCACCTTTTAACGTTTGCAACTCAAAATCGGGTGCTCTATACTCTACTTGATTTTGCGTATCCTCTGTTGCATGCGGAGCACTGGTTTCAGTTTGCGCTGTTTCTTCTGTTTTCATTGTTTCTTTTTCATCGATCGGCTTTTTCACATTAATAGCAACAATGATTATTAAAGTGATAATAATTATGATGGAAATCATATTTTTAACCACAAAAAGTAATACCTCCAATGTAAATAAGGATAATAGATGGCTACATATAATGACACAAAGCGAAAACTCCTATCGTGATTTGTCTCAACAACAAATACGATATTGGAGTTTTCGCTTTCTATTTAGTCTCAATGACAAACGTATATTACGGCGCTATTTTATCAACCTCATATTGATAATTCATGCCCTTATTATTCGTTTTCGTATATTCCATAATATTTTCTAATTTTTCAGCCACTACATGTTCTTTGCTCATACCTAAGTAGTTTGCTGCACTTGATAAATCAGAGAAGTGGAATAGTTTCCATCCCATAATGCCTTTAGCTGTTTCGCTACTATTAAATTTTACCGTTATCGCCTTTTCAACATCAATCCAGTTATTTGTGCGTGGTGCTGTTGCGCCATAATCTCGAACATATTTATTCGTAAATGCTAAACCATTTGAATGTTCTTGATGGTACATACATCCAATTCGACAAAAATAATGCGTATATCCTTCTTGGTCAATTGCTTTGGCAGCGTACACTTTATTTGGGTCAGTATTATTTAGATCCATACGGCAAACTTCACAATGAACCCCCGTTTGTGTTACTTCTGTAAATTCAGAAATGCCATCGATTGTAATTGTTTTTACTGCTTTATTGCCTAATTTATCTTCTGCGTATACTGTATAAACGCCATTTTTCAGCGCAATAATTTTATCTTTTTGTTTTTCATTTTGCAAAGTGGCAATTTTTGAACCTTTATCTATAAAGTATTCGACGTCTTTATCTCCATAAGCCCATTTCTGATTTTGGATTTCATTATCATCCGTGGTAAGAACTTGTATTTTTTTACTAACCGCCGTTACATCGCTTTCAGGGATTGACAATGTAATGGTTGGTGCCGCTTTATCAATATTTGTGATTGTTATGGATTTCGTTCTTTTGTTCCCATTATTGTCTATAGCAAAAACCGTATACGTTCCATTTTCACTTACTGTAAATGCGTTCTCTGTGAATGTTGTATCGGTTTCTGAAAATTGATTTGCTGGCTTTGTACCCTTTGCCCACTGTTTCAAGATTACTTTCTCATTATCTGTAACATCTACATTCACTGTCACATCTGTCGTCGTCGGTGTTGTTTTACTTACATTCAATGCAAGGCTAGGTGCTTCTTTATTATATTTTTCCTCAGCACTCGCTTGAATCGTACTGAATTTAACTTTTTTCAAAGTACTATTATTTTTCTCTTTATAAGCCTTAATATAATTATCTGCCGCTACTTCTTTTGCGAAATAAATATTTTTTAATGCATTTAATTTAACGATTGTAACCGAATCTAACGGAACCCATCTTTTTGTACTATAATCCTTTACATTTTTCGTGCGTGTTACCCCTTCATTTAATTCATCATATAATGCTGAAAACACATCTTTATAATAAACGACTTCTCCATCTTTCATCACTTGCACATCAGTCATCGCTGCAAGGGCAGTTGAATGTTGATTACCAGTTAAAAACGCTATTACCATAACACATATAAGCAATCCGAGGCGTAAAATTTTTTTCATTTTTAATATGTTCCTTTCACAATTAAGCTCTTTTCTATATACCTATTGATATTTTTCAATGCTCTCTTTTTGTACGGTTTTAAACGAAACAATTTCTGTATCTGAATGTTTGGCAACATAGGCCTTGGCATCAGATGCTTTTGCAAAACAGATAAACCCATCGTCCATTGGGGATGCTAGCGTAGTTCTAACATACGTCGCCTTTTCAGCTTGCACCCACTTTAGTGTATTGAAATCACGAACATACTTTTTATAAGTTGCTTTATTTTTTACTTCATCATATAAAAGGCATCCAATGTCGTCGTAATAAACTACCTTCCCTTTCTTCTTTATAGCCTGTCCTGAAAAAACACCCATTTTGTCTTTTTTTTGGTACACAACCATATTACAAAATGCACAATTTGTATTATTAGGTACATCCTTTTCTAAACTAGACTTAGCTGCCTCCGCATTCAGGTCGTGCTTATTGTCTATAAAATTGATAGCGAGAATACTTAACAAAATCATTCCTAAAACGACTAGTTTTTTCATTGTTTCCAATCTCCTTTCAATTCACCATGATACGGTAAAAATATGAAATAAGTTGAAAATAACTGTGAAATAAATGAAAAATTTTATCGGAATGGGAGTTTTTAAGGGGATTTCCACTCAAGAGAGCCACATGTAGTTTAAATATTAGGGAAAATAAAAAAACTGTAGGCAAACTTGCATTTTGTACAAGTTTGTCTACAGTCTTCTGTTTTATTATTACATTTTTTTTAGTTTTTCGTATTCAAGTTGTAGTTTTTCAATACGTTTACGGCCTTCTTCGCGATTTCTTGCTGTTTCTGCTTGAATTTGTTTTGTCTCTTGAATGCCTGCCATAATTGTTTGCCATGTTGTTTCAATCGTTTCAATTTTAATGCTTGGGCTACCTGCGGCACGGGCAATATTGACGCTGTTTTTACTAATGTTTTCAGCATTGCGAACAAGCATTTCATTTGTACGACGATCCAGCTCACTCATAGAATCTGAAATTAGCTTTTGACGCTTTAATGTTACAGCGTGAATTAGACCTTGTTTAAAAATTGGAATTGTTGTAACAAAGGCTGAGTTGATTTTACCGATTAAATGGTTATTACCTTGTTGCATTAAGCGAATTTGCGGTGCCGATTGGAATGATACTTGCTGCGCCATTTCTAAGTCATAACGTCGTTGTTCCAATAATTCTACAGCACGTTGCATCGTTTCAAATTCCATAGCTGCTAGTTGGTCACCTGTTTGCGCTTTTTGCTCTAACATAGGTAAGGCTGAACGTACTTCTTCTGCCTTGACTTCAATAGCTGCAATAAATTTACTTAATGTTTGGAAATAGTTTAAATTTTGGTCATATAAATTTTCTAGGTCGATTGTATTTCGTTTCATTTCAACTTCATATTTTTGAATTTCACGGTAAATGACATCGACTTCTTTATTCATGCTGTCATATTTCGATAAAAATCTTTCTAATTGTTCTTTACCTTTACTAAACAGCTTTGTCAGGAAACCGCCTTTTTTCTCTTCCGCAAAATCTTGCGGGTCAAATTTATCCATTACTTTATTTAAATTATTTAATAAGACACTGGATTCTTCAAGTTTGCTAGCTCTCATTGTCGCCAACATTTTATCTGAAAATGTAGAAATACCATTCGCTGTTTCTTTGCCTAGCTCTAACATGGCGATTTGGTCTTTCACATCAATTTTTTGCGCAAGTGCATGCACTTCAGGATCTTTCTTTAAAGCCAGTTGATTTTGTGCAATTTGTGATAACTCTTGTTCAGAAATAAGTGTCGGTGTTTGTACTGATTCAGCCTGCAACAACGGGTTAGGTTGTAGCAGTGGATTTTCGGTTGCGAATGGATCTTTTGATTTTAACAAGTCGTTGTTCATTTCAGACATAAGTAATACCCCCTGCGATTTATCTCTTTTATTACATACGATTACGAGATGAAAAAGTTTCATCTATCTCAAGCGTTTACGTGAAAGTTAAGTTAGATTGCGACACTTATCGCATCTTCAACAAAATGACTACTCTCCAAATTATAGCTTGTTTGAACTAAAAATTCGACTGATTCTTCATTTCACCTTACATCATTTCTAAAAATTAGTATATTGATGTCGAAAATAGTCACATCCTAGTAACTATCAGACTGCTGACTATAATAAATATGATGTATTTTTATGAATGTTACCTCGTTTACTCTATGTGTAGAAGCAAATTATTGCAGTGAAAAGCATGACACTCCAGCAGGAACAGCACGAGTGGAAAATCCATTTTTGTGGCGTCCGCCGCAAAAATTAGTTGGAGCCGTGCTTGCAAAAAAGGGAGCGCAAGGAACGGAAATCAACGTTTTTTATATTATTTAAAAAAGCAGCTACATGTAAATAGCTGCTTTCCATCATTCATTATGTTGTTACTTTTAAAACAGTTTTAAACTTTTGAATTACGCCGCCTGTGCTATACGTTAAGACACTGCGTTTATAGAATGATAAGCTAAATAAATAAGCCACAATAATCGTCACCAATAAAATACCAAGGGACAGTAATGGTTCGATCATGCCAATATCCGTTGCACCAATACGCATTGGCATCACCATTCCAGAAGTGAACGGAATATAAGAGAATACTTTAATAATAATTGTATCTGGATTGCCAATACCTGAAAGCATCACATAGAAACCGATTAATGTAATCATCATTGCAGGCATCAATACTTGACCTGCTTCCTCTACTTTCGATACTAATGAGCCGAATAATGCACCGACTATTAAATATAAAATAATTGTTAATACTAAAAATAGCATCGCATATAACACATAGCCAACTGATAGCTCCTTCACAATGCTTGTCGCCATTTCCCAAATCACACCGTTTTTCGCGAATTTTGCATAGATAAGGAAAACTACTGCAATGATGCCCATTTGCGTCAAAGCTAGCAGCAAAACACCTGCAATTTTCGCTTTAAAATGTGTTGCTGGTTTCACACTTACTAATAGCATTTCCATCGCACGTGAGCCTTTTTCAGAAGCAATTTCAGTTGTAATCATTGATAGGAACGTAGAAATAAAGAAGTAAATTAAAATACCGACAGCATAGGATACCCAAAGCCCTGATTGCTTTTCTTCCTCGCTTTTTCCGCCAGTAGATTCTGCATTTAAATTTTTATTTGAAATAACCGTTTTTGCTGCCATAATTTGTGCCGCTTGTTCTGAAGTTAGAGATAGCTTTTGCACAGCATAATGCTGACCTGCATATTGCAATAAAGATGATATCGTCGATTGATCATTTAGTTTTAACGGTTGAAATGTTGAAATTTCCGCATGCAATTGACCGTTCTGATCACTTACTTCAACAAGTGCGGCGAGCTTCCCGTCCTTGACTTGTTGTTCCAACTTTTTAATATTTGATTCATCCTGAATAAATGTCATATCGCTATTGGACACAAAAATGCCGCTTAAATCTGCGCTCGTATCATTAACAATTGCAATTTGCTGCGCCTCATCATCGCCTGTAAAAAGCTCCTTAATATCCGACCAAAAAATAGCAACGGACATCGCAATTACATATAGAAGGGTCATTGATATAAATGATTTGGATTTTAATTTTGATTTGTATAATTGCTTCATTAACAAACTAAACTTCGACAACAGTACCACCTACCTTATCTTTAAAGATTTCGTCCAATGTTAAATAATCTAAACTAAATTTTTCAATATATTTGCCCGCTGACAACTGTTGGAAAATACTTTCTGCAAAACGTTCATCTTCAAGCAATAACACTGTTTGCTCTTTTTCTACACGCACATCTTTCACACCTTCGAGCTGAAGTAATTCCGTAGTAGACCAATTGCTACGCACAGACAGCTTTGTTTTCCCATATTGTTTCTTTAAATCTAATAAACTGCCAGAAAATAAAGAAACGCCCCGCTTTAGTAAACATAAATGATCACAAAGTTCTTCCACATTATCCATTTGGTGACTTGAAAATAAAATAGTTGTACCTTGTTCTTTTAGTAGTAAAATAGCATCTTTTAGTAAATCTTTATTGACTGGGTCAAGACCACTAAAAGGCTCATCTAAAATTAAAAATTGGGGTTTATGAATAAAGCTTGCAATCAACTGTACTTTTTGCTGGTTGCCTTTTGATAGTGTTTCTGCTTTATCTTTACGCTTCTCTTCTAACTCAAAACGACTAATCCAAAAATCAATATCTTTTTTAAGCGCTGCTTTTTTCATGCCTCGCAGTTCTCCAAAGAAGTATAATTGGTCCTCTACTTTCATCGTAGGAAAAATCCCACGCTCCTCTGGTAAATAACCAAGTACATCTCGGTTAATCGAATTGACAGGCTTTCCATTCCATGATATCGTACCAGCAGTTGTTTCCTGTAAATCTAAAATCATACGAAAAGTCGTTGTTTTGCCCGCCCCATTTTGACCAATGAGCCCGAAAATTTCACCTTTCTCAATAGTGAAATTTAAATTATCAACCGCTGTAAAATCTTTATATTTTTTTGTGACATGCTGTAATTGTAATGTCATCTTTCATCCTCCCTACCCCTCAAATATATGTAAATCATGTTCCAAATGCTTTTTACGTCTTTGAATTTTTCGAATCGGTACATACATGAACAGCGCCATCACCATATTCAAGATGCCAAGATTAATAGACATGAACGCTACTGGAGACGCTGTAAATCCCGTAATGATATTAAAAATGCCAATGATAATATTGAGCAACGCAATTGGGATAAACAATCTAGTGATTGATTTTAAATATTGTATTTTAGAAGGTGCGTCTGAGAATAATTCAAAGTCCCCATCGATCGCTTCTTTTCGATAATATGCCCAAACGCCGAATTTAGAAACGCATTCAATATTCATCGATTCCAAAAATTCATAATAATCTTTCTTTTTACCTTCAACTAATTCATTGCGGTAAATATACTTTCCTGGCTCGCCTTGTTCAAATACAAAGAAACTAATTATGTTCTTTTGTAAATGCCATCCTTGTGCAGCCAAATCATTTACCCATGCCTCTTCTTTTTCATAATCTAAAAAAAAGCGAAATTTAATTTTTTTCATGTCAACACCTCCTACATGCAAATGCGCTTTTAAGCTTTTCCATTCGTTATACGGATACCATTGTCAAAAAGTTCCCTTAATCTCAAAATTTCGTATTCAACCACTTTCTTTCCATTTTCTGTAATTATATATTCCTTCTTGCGTCCATCATCTTCTAGTGCCTCAATCCATTGTCGCTCCAACAATGTTTTGATAGCTCCGTATATAGTACCTGCGCCAAGACGAACACGGCCTTTACTCATTTCTTCAACTAATTGCATAATGCCATAGCCATGACGCGCCTCAAATAATGCCAACAAAATATAATAAACACCCTCAGTTAATGGAGGATATTCCTGTGTCATACTAAAACCTCCCTCAATATATCGTCTAACAATATATCGACTGACGATATAATTAAAATATATCAACGTCCGATATAGTTGTCAACAACGATAATAGAATAGTATGGCATAATAATTTAAATACCAACCTCTTTTACAATTTAGCGCTTTATTTTTATTGCCAATCTAAATCGTGCATGGTAGCATGTAAGTAACTACTTGCATAGGAGGACTTAGTTTATTGGCAACAAAAGAAACAGCACAACGCATAATAGATGCAGCCTTACAATTAATTAGCGAAAAAGGTTATACCGCAGCCACAACAAAGGCAATCGCCGACTTAGCACAGGTCAATGAAGTCACTATTTTTCGCCATTTTGGCAATAAGGAGGGGCTCTTAAAAACGATTGTAGACAAATTTTCTTACAACCCAATTTTGCAAAAAACAATGCGTGAAGAGGTTACATGGGATTTAGAAACGGATTTAACCCGCTTTTCAATGCAATATTTCGAGTATATGATGTCTATCAAGGACTTTGTGATGATTGGCTTTAAGGAATCGATGCAATTTCCTGAAATAAATGCTGAAATAGCAAATGTTCCTTTACTCTTTAAAAATGAACTAATACATTACTTTAAGGAAATGCATCATAAAGGAAAAATTCGTGAGGTCAACTTTGAAGCGGCTGCACTATCTCTTATAGCCCTTAATTTTGGTCACTTTATTTCACGCGCTCGATTAGGTACAATCGTTTCTACCCTTCCAACAGAAGAATTAATAAAGACAAGTGTTGCAATTTTTTCTAGGGGCTTAACTTCCTAGAAAAAATTTTTCCTACTATGCAAGCAAGTACTTACTTATTAGGAGGCAATAAGAAGATATGACAAAAGGATTACAAGCATTATTTAAGATTCGTGAAACCTATATTGGCATTGTCGCTACAATTGCATTTCAATTAATATTCTTTTCTATTTGGATGACTGCATATGATGGCATAAATGATCGAACAGATAACTTAACAATCGGCTATATTAGCGAAGATGCTGCCTTTGGGCAAGAAGTGATAGATGGGCTTAAAAAGTCATTGCCCTTTGCGTCAAAAGATTTTACCTCCATCGATAGGGCGGAAAAGGATTTGGAAAACCGTTATATTCATATGATTATTCATATACCAGCAGAATTCACTGCTCAGCTCAAAGCAGGTAAAGAAGCAAACATTATTTATTTTATTAATCAAGCGAACGCAAGCCTTGCCAAAACAATGATGGAGGGTGTAGCAAAACAGACTACAAATGAAGTTAATCATCAGTTATATCCTGTACAGCAAGGCGAAATTGTAAAGGCGTTTTCCCAACAATTTTCACAACTTCCAATGGAACAAAATAGCGCCTTGCTTGTTCAGGACACTGTCACGACAACCATTATGGGTGTAAAAGATCGTATCGTTGAATCGACTATTATTAAAACAAATGATGCGAAAGGGTTTGCTGCGAATTTCGTCCCGTTAATGGTGATTATTTCTTCATTTGTTGGTGCGATGGTGATGATTATGCAACACCAACAAGCAGCCCAAATGGTTCAAGATAGCGTTTCGAAATGGTCTTTATTCTTTGCACGGCAACTGCTCAATTTTGCTGTTGCATTTATTTTGCCCTTACTAACAATTGGTTTAATGCAGCTATTTGCGATTTCAAGTGATGAAAGTTTATTCACTATTTATTTTTTCCAAGCGTTTATGTTTTGGGCTTTCCTATGTTTAGCACAAGTTTTTGTTATTCTATTTGGTAATCTTGGCATGATTTTTAATATTTGTGCACTGTCATTACAACTTGTTACATCTGGTGTCCTCGTACCGAATGCGATGCTTTCAGATTTTTACCATCGCGTCGCTTCTCTTTTGCCAGCGACATACGGTGCTGACGGTTATTATACAATTATTTTTGGCGGTAACACTGAAAGCTTGATAAGTAATAGCAGTGCATTAGGTATGATTATCGTTGTTACACTAGCAATCGCAATCATAGCAGTTGCACTTAAAAAACCTAAAGCCCTACAGCTCAATAATTGAACAAAAGAGAAAAATGTTAGATTGATGGCTTTCAATCTAACATTTTTTTGCTAGTTTATGATTATTTCAAGTATAGTGGCCATTCCTCAAGTTTTAGTGGCGTTTCCCAAAGTTTAATGGCTATTTCCACTATTTTCTTCAAAACGTAAAATGCACGCAATGGCAATTGACCATTGCGTGCTTTTTTTCAATTTTCTTATACTTTTTCAGTGGCAATGCGAACACCAATGCCTACTAACATTACACCTGTTATTTTATTAAACATTGCTTGTACAGTCTGCTTCATAAACCATTTGCGAATTACATTCATCACAAGAATGACAATGCCTAGCCAAACAATGGATAAGGCAATTAAAATGCCTGCTAACACTATTAATTGCGCGTTAATATTAAAATTTGGTTGAATAAATTGAGGCATTAATGTTACATATAATAACAATGTTTTTGGGTTTAATAAGTCCGTTGTAATGCCTTGTGTCATGCAACTAAGCGGCACATTTTTTTCTCCATTTTCTTTGATAGTAACCTCTTCTTGCAACATCATATTTTGTGCCCTTGCACGCCATGATTGAATGCCTAAATAAATTAAATAAGCTGCACCCGCATACTTGATGACTAAAAATACGACCATTGATTTTGATATAATCGTTGCAAGGCCAAGTACTGCTAAAGTTGTCCAAACTAGTAGTGCTAGGACAATCCCTACCATTGTAAAAAAGCCTGCTTTTTTGCCATGTACGATTGTATTTTTTAAAACTAGTAGTGAATCTACTCCAGGCACCATAACAATCATTAGCGCCACTGCTGTAAACATCCAAAGTTCGTGCATTTGCTCACCTTCTCCTTATCACAATCATAAGTAACATTATAAATTAAATTGAATAAATTTTCTGCATATATTATTTTCGTATATAAAAATAAGAAAAAGTGTTAGATTGACATTCAATCTAACACTTTTTTATTAAGTAAATCACTAAAATGACAAAACTAGTGAATGATTTTCGTTTGTTTAGAAGGCAAAATCAAGCCAATCACAACACCGATCATAGCCGGTAATATCCAACCTAAACCGATATCATATAGTGGTAAAACATCGGAAAATAGTTGCTCTACTGTGTCTAACAAGCTTAATTGTGCTCCAGGAATACTAATAACAAGCGCTTTGTAGCCATCGATTAGACTAACGAAAAACGTCAAAAACATAGCCGATGCGTATACAGCCTGCTTATTGTTAAATAACGAAGAGCTTAAAGCAAGTAAAATCAGAACAATTGCAAGTGGATATAAGAACATAAGCACTGGAATAGCAAATTGTATAATATTATTTAAACCAAAGTTCGCAATAGAGAAGGACACGACACACAATAATAGAACAAACATTTTATAGCTAACCTTTGGAAACACTTCATGGAAAAATTCACTACAAGAAGTAATTAAGCCAATACTCGTTTTTAAACAAGCTAGCACAATAATGACCGCTAATAAAATTGCACCAAAAGAGCCAAAATAATGATCCGCAACCGCAGCGAAAATTAAACCACCGTTGTCAAATGTTCCAATAGATTCAATACTAGATGCGCCCATATACGTAATAAGTCCGTATATTAACGTCATTAGTGCCATCGCAAAGATGCCTGATTTCCATGTTGCCTTAGCAATTTCTTTACGATCTGTAATCCCTGCATTTTTAATGGCATTGATGACAACAATACCAAACGCTAGCGATGCTAGTGCATCCATTGTATTATAACCTTCTTTAAAGCCAGTCATAAAGGAAGATTGAATATAGTCACCGATTGGCTGTTGGAAGTGCCCCATCGGCTTTACAATACTAATAATAATTAAAATAAATAATACCACTAAAAAGGCTGGTGTTAACACCTTACCGATATAATCCATAATCTTCGCTGGATTTAACGAGAAATAATAGACAATGGCAAAAAATATAAAGCTAAACAACGCAAGTAACATGGTTGTATGTTCCGCATTAATATACGGTTCAAAACCAACGACAAATGGCACTGTTGCCGTTCTTGGAATCGCAAAGAAAGGACCAATTGTTAAGTATAGCGCTAATGAAAAAATAACGCCGAATAAAGGATGAATACGACTCGCTAAATCACGCAGTCCATTACTGCCCGATAAACCAATCGCTAAAATACCTAAAAACGGTAACCCGATTGCCGTTACTAAAAAACCGACAAGGGCAAACCAAAAGTTAGTCCCTGCTAGTTGTCCAAGTTGAATTGGAAAAATTAGATTTCCTGCTCCAAAATACAGTCCAAATAGCATCGTTCCAATGACTGCATATGTAGAAAAAGGTATTTTCTTTTGCATAATTGATGTACTCCTTAGATGTGTTTGACTATAGCAAATAATCAATTACGTTTTAGCGTAATTGCGTCCTGATTTTTTTCGAGCTTGCTCGAAATGCTCCATATAGAATGGAAGATATTCAATGAAGCTTCTCTTACTACAGCTAGAGTTCGACCCCCTACGCAATTCAGTGATTTTATCACATTCGTTCATCACTAATAAAAATAAAGCGTTTTGCTGAAATAAGTTAAATCGAATGAATTTTCACTACAATTTCATTATGGTAACAGGCATTTATTATAAAAACAATAGTTTTTTCTAAGATAAATGCTAATAGTACAGTTCCTAGCTTATTAAGTAAAAATTAACAAATAAAAAGAGCTGTCAGACGACAGCTCTTAGTTTGCAACAGACCACTCTATATGGTTTAAAAAATTATACACGTCTTCATACACTTTATCACGTTCTTTATCTAACGTAATAATATGACCAGAATTTTCATACCAAATAATTTCTTTATCATCTGTTTTAACTGTATCTAAAATAAACGGAGCGCTTTGTTGATATAGCTCATCGTCTAGTAGTCCTTGCAATACTAAAGTTGGTGCTTTAATTGCAGGTAAATCTTCACGTGTTTCTTCTGTTAAGCGTGTTACGCCATCTAAAGAATCTTTTGGTGAAATACGTAATTCGTGTAGTTCAGAAATAATTTGATCTTTGGACTTGTTTTCAAAGTGCTTGTAAAGTCTTGCATAATTGTATAAACGTGTAAATAATCCTTTTGAGCTATCACGTGTTATCGGCGCACACATGGCAACAACTCCTTTAACAGGAAATTGCTCTGCTACTTTTAATGAAAAAACTCCGCCAAGTGAAATACCAACTACTGCGATTTCTTCATATCCTTTATCTTTTAGGAAGTTGTAGCCTTCTACTACATCGTTCCACCAGTCTTCAGGTTTTGTTTCTAGTAGGGCTTCCGGTTCTACCCCGTGCCCACTATAGATAGGTGCATGAACGGTATAACCACGTTTGGATAAAAATTCCCCTAGCTTTTTCACATCTTTTGTGCTACCTGTAAATCCATGCAGTAATAGTACGGCTTTTTTGCCTCCCTCAATTGTTAGAGGTTGCGGCTTTGATAACTTCATTTTATAATATCCCCTTCACGGAAATTTGTATTTGTGTATTTTATGTGTCTATCTTAACACCCTTTATTCATAATGTACAATTTATAGTTTTTATCGTTTCGATACGTTTTATGCATGAATGGTGTAAGGTTGATGCCTTCTGTAATCACCCTTTAGAGGTACTTCTAAATGTAAAAAATTCATTTGTTTAATTTCCGATGAGCTGCCATTTAAAATTTTCCCAAGTTGCCTATACTTCCTATCCTTTTACCGTTATAATGCAGGTAACTAATATCCATACTATTATTAGAGGTGAGTGAAATTGGAATGGCAACAATTGGAATATTTTGCAACAGTAGCGAAGCTTGAACATATGACACGTGCAGCAGATGTTTTAGCGATTTCACAGCCTGCACTTAGTCGTTCGATTGCAAAGCTTGAGGAGGAATTAGGTGTTCCTTTATTTGACCGCCAAGGTCGTTCAATCATGCTAAATCGCTACGGAGAATTGTTTTTATACCGTGTGCAACGTATGCGTAAAGAATATGAAAAAGCTGTTTTAGAATTACAGGAACTCAATAACCCTGAGCTTGGAGATGTGTCACTAGGCTTCTTACATACACTTGGCACAAGTATTGTTCCTGATTTGATCCGCGCCTTTCGTCAGCAACATCCGCATATCCGCTTTCATTTCACACAAAACTATTCGCACTCACAGCTTAAACAATTGCTGGCAGGTGAGCTAGATCTTTGTTTGCTTGCAGCGATTGATACAGAACCACCTGTTTGTTGGAAAGAGCTATGGAGAGATGAGCTTTATATCATGGTACCCATCGATCATCATCTAGCCAATCGTAAAAGTATAACGATGAAGGAACTAGAACATGAAAACTTTGTCCTTATGAAAAAAGGCTATGCATTACGCCGTACTGCTGATCGACTGTTAAGTGCTGCGGGCATTAAGCCTAAAATTACGTATGAAGGTGATGAGGTCTCTACCGTTGCAGGCTTTGTTGGAGCCGGTCTAGGGGTATCCCTCCTACCTGATGATGAAGATCTTAATCCAAATAAGGTTGTAAAAATACATGTTGAAGATATGGTATGTGAACGCATAATTGGAATGGCTTGGATTGAAAATCGTTACCTCCCACCGTCCGCACGTCAATTCCAGCAATTTGTTCTTGATTATTATGAGAAGATGGGCCCTTCGAGAGAACGCGACTAAAGAGGCGGGCACTCAAAATGAAGGAACAAAAAGATGCGTGACCTCTGCTCAAAAAGTAAGATGCGAACAACATAACAAAAAGAGGATGGGACATAACTAAAAAAATTTAAAGAACAGAGGAAAGATGTTCATAATTTTTTGTTATATGGAGAACTTAGCTATTCTTACTTTTGCAAAAAAAAATTAGAAGTGTTCACTAGTTGTTGATAGCGAAGGCGGTGACTCCAGCGGGAACAGCACATAATGTTAGACGCAACAGATCGCGCGTTAGCGAGGGTTGCGGCTTACGGTGTGCCCGCGGAAAGCACCGCCGTAGCGGACAACAACGGCATAGCAAAAAAGTGTTAGATTGATGGCAGTCAATCTAACACTTTTTCTCTTATGTCCCAGCCTCTTTTTCTCTTTTACGATTACCTTATTGCCCGATATAGTTTATTTTATATGCATTTATATCCGTTGTGTCACCGCTTATTTCAAACAATCCTTGTTGAGCCAAGTAGAGTAATCGATTTTCAATAAATGTTTCATTTATATAGTCGTCCGTTATATTTACCATTTGCCCGATAACATTCACTGGTGAAAGCCATTGCTCCTTGTTGCTAGCTTGTAAATATTTTGCACTGTTAATAATATTTACATCAAACTCACTCTCTTCTACATGAACAATACCATTTTGCCAAACTCGCAATATACTTTGATTTCGCTTGAGCTCGTCCCATTCTTTAGCTAGACGCTGACACTCCTCAATTGTAAAACGCTTCGCTTCTGGACGTAACTTCATTAACATATCCGATGATAACTCACCGGTATAACGAATGGCCATGTCTTGTTGTATGCGCTGTAAACCAGCCGTCGCATCTATACCAAATACCATGCTGCATTTATTGACAAACTCACTCATCACATAACGTAAAGCAATTTCTTCATGCGCATTTTGACTATACCAAATCCAAACATCCAGATCACATGGGATGCCAGCTATCGCTTTTGTCCACTTGTTGTGGATGTCTTCATATAATTCTTGTTCTTCTACATCCTTAAAAATATGTGTATCCAACCAATTTTTTCGCTCTTCCATACTTGTAAGTGGGCCAATAGAGAAATTATCATTAATACAAATCACTGACTCTTCCCGCTGTAAATGGTTTTGTCGAATCGCGTGTTTAATGGACCCTTGTGTAGACAAGCTAAAGGTAATATGTAAAATAGCCATACAATCTCCTCCTTTTATTGTTTACTAAGTGCGATTTTTATACCGATAAATGTAAATAGTACACCTTGTACGATATTCAGGCGTTTTGCAATAGTAGGTTTACCTATAATTATTTCCCTTACTTTCCCAGCAAAAACACTAACTAATGAAAATAGAATCAGTGCCTGCACTAAAAATACCATACCCAAAATAAGCATTTGTAACGCCACATGTCCAAGTAACGGATTTACAAACTGTGGCAATAGTGCTAAGAAAAATAAAGAAACTTTTGGATTTAAGATATTCATTAAAATTCCTTTTCGATATAGCAAAGCGAACGTATGAATATTTTGGTGCTCCAATGTAAATGCATCATTCTTCGCTCGAAATGATTGCCATGCTAAGTATAATAAATAGGCAGCCCCAGCAAATTTGACAATCGAAAACATAACGGTCGATTGATAGACAATGGCTGAGATACCTAAAACTGCAGCTCCGATATGTACCAGTAAGCCCGTACATAAACCTAGTGAAGTCGCAATTCCAGCCTTTTTATCTTGTGTAATGCTTTGTGCAAGGACAAATAAATTGTCCGGCCCCGGCATTATAGTTAAAATAATAGCTGCACCTAAAAATGCTAGTAACGACGAAAGTTCCAATTTTACCCTTCCCCCCGCTATTTGTTAGAAAAAACCCTAATTACAATGGTTGTATTTACATTATACTACACGCCACTTGTAACTTTATGACTATATATAAAAAATTTTATAAAAAATTATTATCCTTATTAATGCTCGTTCGCGCAACATTTCCCTTTGTTTATGCATTATAATAGAATTCAACACTATGAATTCAATCCCTATTGTATTAAGAAAGAGGTGATTCGTCGATGGCAGTAAGTGATATTGTACAAGAATTTGAGGACGAGCAAGGAAATGTCTTTTATAAAATGAAAACACACGATATCGAGGTTCAAGCAATGCATTCTGCTGGCTTAGCACCCGTTATTACCTACTGGATTGGCGAAAAAGATATTACGGAAGATATTCGAAATCTACGTTTTAGCCCAAGGCCCCCATCTAGTTATATTCAAGATTATGATGAATTTCAATCAATGCTCTATGCAAAAGAGCAACGTGCTATTAACGAACTCTATGAAAAAATGAGTATTAAACCTAAAAACATGACAACAGGGAAACAAATTTTGTGGAGTTTCTTTGTGATGATATTGGCGATGCTCCCTTTACTCGTTGCCATTTGGTGGTTAAAATAATGGTCACTTCCCAGTATTCAACTAATTATTGGCGGTTGCAAACCTCTGCAATTTATCCTTATTTATACACAATTTTTCTATTCAGCTTGACAGACACAAAGAAGTAGTGCATTCTTTATTCAATTAGTAGTATGAATGAGAACTTGTGGTTATACTCTATGCCATAATCTCTCCAAAATACATGATAATAAAACGAACGAAGATTAGTATGTAGAAACTAATTGGTAAGAGAGCGATGTCCATCGGCTGTAAGACATTGTACAAAAAAGACTACAGAACCTACTTCGTGAAACGTCCTAGCCAAACTAGGCGCAGTCTCAAGCGTTATGAGGAAAGTGGAATATCTCAAGATATTCAATGTAGGTGGTACCACGGAAAGCAACCTTTTCGTCCTAGTTTTTAGGACGAAAAGGTTTTTTTATCTTTATTCAGCAATTTGTGGCTTAGGCGGTAGGAATGCTCCCAAATGGTGAACTGGAGGAATTAGGATGGAAAGAAAAAGAATTGTTGTAAAAATCGGCAGTAGCTCTTTAACAAATGCAAAAGGCGAAATTGATAAAGTACGCTTAATGGATCACGTGCAAGCTATTGCGGAATTAAAAAAATGTGGACATGAAGTATTACTAGTTTCGTCTGGTGCTGTAGCAGCAGGCTTTAAACAACTCGGCTACCCTTCTCGCCCTGTGACAGTAAAAGGGAAACAAGCAGCAGCAGCAGTCGGCCAAAGTTTGCTTATCCAAACCTATCATGCACTATTTAGTATTTATGATATAATGCCTGCTCAGATTTTACTTACACGAACTGATTTTTCGAAAAAAGAACGCTATAAAAATGCCTATGCAACATTTGAGGAATTGCTTGAGCGCTCGATGCTCCCAATTATTAATGAAAACGATACGGTATCGGTCAGTGAATTAACATTTGGCGATAATGATATGCTATCCGCACTTGTCAGTGGGCTTGTCCACGCAGACCAGCTTATTATTCTAACAGACATTAATGGTTTATACGATGCCAATCCCAATAAAAATCCGCAAGCAAAACGCATTGATCGGTTAACTGAAGTCACAGATGAAATGCTAGGCTTCGCTGACGGTGCTGGCTCTAAAGTTGGCACAGGTGGTATGGAGTCCAAACTATTAGCAGCACGTGCAGCTTTAAATGCAGGCGTTAAAGTATTTATCGGGACGGGCTACGGGGCTCAAAAGCTAATCGATATTTTAGATGGGCAAGGCGATGGGACATATGTAGAGCATGAAGCACTCGCTGTCTTAACAAATAACAAACAGTGGATTGCACTAACGGAAATTTCTGGTAAAATTTTTATAGATAACGGTGCGGAACATGCATTATTAGAAAATGGAAAAAGCTTACTGCCTGCAGGTGTCTATCGTGTTGAAGGAGACTTCGAACAAGGTGATGTTGTCGAGGTATACAGCCATAATAAACTGATTGGGCGCGGCGAAGTATTATATTCATCACTTGAGCTAGCACACGCCATGGGAAAACGAACTGATGAATTAACCAATTACCCGATAGAGGTTATTCATCGGGATAAATGGTTAAAAATACAAACGAAATAGGAGGAATTCAAATGACAAGTGAAGTATACCAAAAAGGAAAACGAGCAAAAGCGGCAAGCTATGTTTTAAATATTAAAACAACATGCGAAAAAAATGATGCCTTAACAAAAATTGCGGAACAATTACTAATCGATCAAGATATACTAATTTCAGAAAATTTGAAGGATTTAGCAAATGGGAAAGAAAAAGGCATGGCTACTTCGACACTTGATCGTATTATGCTAAACAAGGAACGTATTACAGCAATGGCTGATGCCATTCATTTACTGGTGAAATTAAATGATCCAGTTGGAACTACGCTTGAGCATATTGAAAAGGATAACGGCTTACTCATTGAGAAGCGTATGGTGCCAATTGGGGTTATCGGCATGATCTATGAGGCTAGACCAAATGTTACGGTGGATGCAGCCACATTATCATTGAAAACGGGTAATGCTGTGCTATTACGTGGTAGTTCCTCAGCCAAATTTTCAAATATTGCCCTTGTTTCAAGTATCCACCGAGCACTTGAAAAAACGTCGATCCCAGTCGATGCAGTGCAATTAATCGAAGATACAAGTCGTGACACAGCAAAGGAATTATTCCATTTAAAAGAATACCTTGATGTACTGATTCCACGCGGTGGTAAAGCTCTCATTGATTTAGTTGTTCGAGAAGCTTCCGTGCCTGTGCTTGAAACAGGCGCAGGCAATTGCCATATTTATGTGGACCAAACTGCCGATTACATAAAAGCAGAAAACATTTGCCGAAATGCAAAAACACAACGTCCTTCTGTTTGTAATGCAGCAGAAAGCTTACTGATTCATCCGGAGTGGTTTAGTGAACACGGTATACAGTTGCTAAATGCACTACATGAAGCAGGCGTGACAATTGTAGGTGATGCGACAGTTTGCCAAGCGGTAGATTTTGCGCAGCCCGCTACAGAGGAAGACTTTGCAACGGAGTACTTAGATTTGAAGATTAGCGTCAAAATTGTTGAAAACGTTTATGAGGCTATCGAACACATTAATCAATACGGTACGAACCACTCAGAGGCCATTGTTACTGAAGATCAGCTTGTGGCAGATACATTTTTAAATAATGTAGACGCAGCGGCGGTTTATCTTAACGCTTCTACTCGCTTTACAGATGGCTTTGAATTCGGCTATGGCGCTGAAATCGGGATTAGTACACAAAAATTACATGCCCGTGGACCAATGGGCTTACCCGCATTAACATCTACAAAGTATTTCATCCATGGAAATGGGCAAATCCGTGAGTAATCGTTTTCTAATGATACAAGAGCCGACAGTAGACAACGCTGTCGGTTTCTCCATTATTGTAATAGCTAAAAAATAGTAGCCATTTCATACTACTAGAAAGCAGGTTTGTTATGAATGTCTCAGCAATCATAAAACTTACAGTGTCTATGGCCATTTTTGGCTCCATCGGCTTTTTCACAATCCATACTGGCTTACCCGCTACAGAGCTAGTCTTTATCCGCTGTGTTTGTGCAACGCTCTTTCTTGGCGCTTTATGGCTAATAACGGGCGGGCATAAAACGGAGGTGTGGAACAAAAAGGAACTATTGCGCACCCTTCTTTGTGGGGTCTTTATCGTCTTAAACTGGGTATTTTTATTTAAAGCTTTTGAGGAGATGTCGATTTCGATTGCCATTTCAATTTATAATTTAGCACCTATTTTTGTGCTTATTTTAGGGGCGTTATTGCTTAAAGAAAAAATGACTGTACAAGCCCTTGTCGCAACGATAACTTGTTTTATCGGCAGTATTTTTATTATTGGTTTACAAAACTTTATTTCATTATCTGAATTTATGCAGTCAGGCTTTGTGTGGGCATTGCTCTCAGCTTTATTTTATGCATTTACGATGTTAACAAGCCGAACGATAAAAAATTTAAGCGCCTATGCCTTAACATTTATACAAACGGCGGTAGGTATTGTGATGCTAGTACCGTTTGTAGATTTTTCATTATTTGAAGGATTGACAACAACGAATTGGCTTTATATTTTAGGAACAGGCTTTATTCATACTGGATTCGTTTATTATTTATTTTTTGATAGTATTCGTAGCCTATCTACTATACTAGTGTCTGTTTTAGTATTTGTAGATCCCGTTGTCGCTATCTTATTAGATATGCTACTGCTTGATTTCATGCCTAGCCCTATTCAAACGCTTGGTATCTTACTCATTTTTGGTGGGATTTTTTATACTATTTATATTCCAAAGCAAAAAGCTCATTTGCAGGAATGAAGCATTGATTGGACAAGGAGGTATTGTATGCGAAAACTGTATGCAATTGGTGAGCTCTTAATTGATTTTACGCCCGCTGGACAAAGTGGTTCGCTTTTATCGGTCGAACAGTTTACGAAAAATGCGGGTGGTGCACCGGCGAATGTAGCAGCAGTCTGTGCAAAATTAGGCCAACCCGCTGCCCTACTAACACAGGTTGGACAAGATGCATTTGGGGACTTTTTGATTGCTACCGTGAAACAAGCTGGTGTAGATACACAATATATTGCACAAACAACTGAAGGTGAAACAAGCCTTGCCTTTGTGTCCTTGACTGCGGATGGTGAACGTGACTTTTTATTTTATCGAAAAAATGCGGCTGATTTATTGTACAGCCCAGCACAACTGCCGACAAATTTACTAACAGCTCATGCTATCCTCCACTTTTGCTCGGTGAACTTGGTGGATAGTCCAATGAAGCAAACACATCAGGCGATTATTGAGCAAGCGCATGCTACGGGGAGTCTTGTTTCTTTTGACCCGAACGTACGACTCCCCCTTTGGCATGACGCTGAAGCATGCCGGCAAACGATTTTAAACTTTATTCCGCGTTCGCATATCGTGAAGCTTTCCGATGATGAACTATCGTTTTTAACGCATATAGACGATGAGCAGCAAGCCGTGCAGTCATTATTTCAAGACAAGGCTCAAGTCATTTTCGTCACGCATGGTGCACAAGGAGCTAGTCTTTACACGAAGCAACAGCATGTAAAAGTTGCTGCTGAAGTAGTACAAGCGCTTGATACAACAGGTGCAGGTGATGCCTTTATCGGTGCCATTTTAAGTACGTTGTTGCAGAAAAACATTACAATAGAGTCGCTCGAAGCCTTTTGCGAAACATTTGCTACGCCCCTTCTTACCTTTGCCAATCGTTATGCCGCTACATCCACAACAAAACATGGTGCCATCACATCTTACCCAACATTACAGGAAGTCCCTATTCCTTTTTAAATTAAAGACTCCATTTTGACATACGCAAAATGGAGTTTGTTTTATAGGTAATACATTATCCATAGCCCCCTCCATATTTTTGTAATAATCATATAGAAGACTTGTAACTATTTTCATTATTTTGAACAATTTTCTTGAATTTTTACGTCTAAGAGTTAAAAGACATGTAAGGTGGTAGTTTAATGGAACAGCTAGTGGAGGAATATGGTGAATACCTTTTCCATCTGAGCTATTTATATGTAAAGGATCAGCAACTCGCAGAAGAGATTACGCAAGATGTTTTTTTGACCTTTGTCACAAAGGGTGACGCTTTTCGCAAGGACGCAACACTGAAAACCTATTTAACCAGAATTTTAATTAATCGGTGTCACGATGAATTGCGTAAAATAAAGCGCAGAAACGTGCTGCAATTTTTAACTCCTTTTTGGTCGAACGAAAAATCTGCTGAACAGGAAGTCATGCAACAACAACAATTTCTATCTTTAAAGGAAGAAGTAATGAGTTTACCAATTCACTATCGAGAAGCTATTATTTTGTTTTATTATGAAGAATTTAAGGCATCAGAAATTGCAGACTTGCTGAATATTTCTCAAAATACTGTGCGCACAAGATTACGTAGAGGAAAAGAATTACTAAAATCAAAATTATCAGCACAGCCGGAGGTGTTTATCCATGAATAATTTAAAGGAGCAACTAAAGCGAGAACTTCGTGCAGACGTTCCATTTACGGAGGACATGAAACAACGTATGCTTACACCTAAGCGACCTGTAAAAATACGCACTCCAAACCAGCATTGGCAAGTACCCTTAATAGCGCTGACATTTGTTTTGATTGTAGGCTTCGTTTTGAAGTTACAATTTACACCGCATGAGGCTACTGCGTCTAAAACCGTTTCGACATTACCTACAGACCCTGATGACCTTGTTTCACTACTGCAAAAAAATGAAACTGTACTACCGATTATCGAATCGAAAAACTTAAAAGTCATTAACCCAACTATCTCTTATGTTATGGGGAAACAGTGGGCATTATCAAATCTACCCATGGTGATTGATCCACAAGGAGAAATTGAAGTAGGTGATTACATTGCATACTATGATCGTTACGATATCGTAGTTTCTCCGGTATTTGGTATTGAAGGCGATCACGTACAAACATCGAATGGACAAGTATCGTTAAATGGCAAGTTCCTTGCTTTGCCGGGGGCAGTGGCTCCTGTACAATTTCCTCAACCTGAACAGCAGGAAATTTATAAATATTATTTTAACAGTCGCTTCCATATGGGCGATGCTAAAATGCAAACGATTGATGTAAACCTTGCACCATTGCACGAAAATGAGTATGCCGTTTATATGAATAAAAAAGGTGGGACAGTTGGAGTAGTAAAGAATGATACATTCATCGGTAAAATTGTAGGAGTAAAAAAACTTGAGCCAACCTTTACGTTAACCACCGAGGAACAATCACTTTATAATGCGTTTAAAGAAAATTATGATTTAAATATCCTTAAAGGTGTTAAACCACTAACTGTTGCGAAAATGTATGCATTTTCAGAAGCACAAGGCGATTATTTAACACATTATTCATTATTAGCGAAACATACACGTTCCGAAATTGAAAAGTATTTAGACAAACAAAATATAAAAGAATATTATTTCACAAGGGAAATTCAAATGCTTATAAGCGCTTATAATTATAATGGTATTGAGGAAGCAGAATTTGAACAACTTAGTCAATCGCAAGGAACCATTCAATTCTTTATCCCGTTTACAAATGTACCTTTCAAAATGAAAATGATTAAAAATGAACAAGGTGTATGGCATCCAACCACTGATTTTTAACAATTAGAAAAGTCTTCTCAAAAAAATCATTTGAGAAGACCTCTTTTCATTCTAGTACATCGCGGGTATTGGATCTCGATTCGCGGGTATTCCTATGTTTTTCGCGGATAAAGCCACTCGATTCGCGGGTAAATGCTCCACTTCCGCGGGTAAAAGCACTCATTCCGCGGGTATTTAACCTACTACACGTTAAGCATTGTTAAATTGCTTTTTCATTAAAACATGTGGAATGCCTGCGTCCAAATATTCCTCTCCTGTGCGACGATAGCCAAACTTTTCATAAAAGCCCTCTGCATATACTTGTGCACTAAGTTTTGATTGCGTTAAACCTTTCTCCTGTGCCAACCCTTCAAGCTTGTCAATGATCACTTTTCCGAGCCCGCATTTACGAAATGGCTGTAAAATACAAATTCGTTCCAGTTTGCCATAGCCGTCTACTACACGTAATCGAGCTGTACCAACGGGTTGTTCATTGATATACACAAGAATATGTTCACAAGACGCAGCAAGTGTATCAAATTCATCGTATTCTTCGGATGCTGGAATTTGTTGCTCTTCTATAAATACAGCTTTGCGAATAGCTAAAGCCGTTTGCAAATCGCTGTCTGTTGTAATAATGGTTGCGTTCATTAATAATAGTCCTCCTCAGTTATGAGCATATAATTACTATAGTATAGAACGTTTTATATTACATTGCCAATCACTAAAACTATTTGGAGCGGGGGTCCATATAATCCCTCACAGCATTACTCAACATATACAACCCTAGCACTAATAGAGTAATAGCTCCACCTGGTGCAAATGTATACCACGAAGCTTTTACTAAATACGCTTGCGAATCTTTTAACATACGCCCCCAACTAGGATTTGGTGGTTGAACGCCAAGCCCTAGATAACTTAGTGCTGCTTCAGCAAGCATGGCCGTCGCAAAAGTAACCGTTGCTGCCACAATAATTTGGGATGATATATTAGGTAAAATATGACGAAACATAATGTTATAAGGTTTGACACCAATTAATTTAGCGGCTAGTACGTATTCGGCATCCCGATGTTGGACAAAGCCACTGCGTGCAATTCGAGCAATAGCAGGTATGGCAATCACACCAAGGGCAATTGCGGTATTGACAACGCCAGGCCCGAAAACAGCTACTAGCATTAACGCTAAAATTATGCCTGGAAACGCCATTAGCGCATCCATTAAGCGCATAAATAGTTCATCGACCCAGCCACCTAGAAAACCTGCTAGTCCACCGATTAAAATACCAAATGATGTACCGATAATAACCGTTAATAAACCTACCGCAAAGGCTGTTTGTGTCCCCTTCATCATCCGACTAAAAATATCACGTCCAAATTCATCTGTACCAAATAGATACTTACTACTTGGGCTGTGTAATTTTTCGGGAATATTCATCATATTCACATCATACGGCGTATAAAAGAAGCTAGTAATCATAACAAGTAAAAACCCGACGATGACGAGTAGACCAATGAGTAAATTTATATTTTTCATATATCGTTTCACAATGTCCATTGCATCCACCTCTCATCGTAATCGGATTCTTGGATCTAACACAGAATATAAAATATCGACGATAAAATTAATAACAACAACGGCTACCATAATATACATCACGATGCCTTGCACTAGTGGGAAATCGCGATTACTAATCGCTGTAATCAATAGCTGTCCAACACCTGGCAAGGAAAATACCTGCTCTACAATAATCGTTCCTGCCACAACTTCTGCCATTATCAAACCAAAAACGGTCAAAATCGGAATCATAGCATTTTTTAACACATGCTTATACATCACATTTTGTTCCGACATCCCCTTACTGCGAATTGTCCGTACATAATCAAGTTGCATTTGTTCTAAAATGGCCGTACGCACGTAACGGAAGTTGACAGCAATTTGAGGTATAGCGATAGTTAACGCCGGCAGAATAAGCGTACTTAACGCCCCGGCAACACTTTGTGACCACGGAATATAGCCACTAATTTTAAAAAAACTAAACTGCATACCCACATATAAAATCAGCATCATCCCGAGCCAAAATGAAGGCACCGCCATCCCAATTTGTGTCAATGTCGATAAGGATACATCACTCAGCTTATTTTGGCGTCTCGCAGCAAACATGCCAAGTGGCAAGGAAACCATTAATACAATGGTTAATGTCAGGACAGCTAGTGACATCGTGACAGGCAGTCTATCCAACAATAAATCTTTTACAGGCATGGAGAAACGAATTGAATGACCTAATTCTCCTGTCAATAGTCCCTTTATCCAATCAGTGTATTGTTCATAAAGGGGACGGTTCAAACCAAGCTCAGACCGCAAGTTTTCAATTTGTGTTGCATCCGCTTCTGTTCCTAACATTGTTCGAACAGGATCCCCAGGTAAAATTTGAAAAACGCCAAACGTAATCATCGACACTAGAAGAATCGTTGTCATTAACAGGATGAATCGACGTATCATATACATCATTTGCAATCATCTCTTTCTAGTTTGAGAATTTTACCTCGGACATATCATGGAACCAGAATGGATAACTCTTTAGCCCTGTTACTTGCTTGTCAGAACCCCAGACGATTTGGTAATCCGCTACATAAACCGACACTGCCTGCTCCGCTAAAATTTCTTGTGCACGTTGGTAATAAGCAATTTGCTTTGCCGTGTCTGTTTCCTTTAAAACGTCAGCCATGATGTTGTCGTATTCCTCATTCTTAAATAAGAAGAAGTTTTCACTGTCATTGGTAGAAATATAGTCATTTAGAATTTCATAGGCAGAGGCACGACCTGTTAAATCAATCGTCGTCATAGTATAGTCGCGACCAAAGTACACACGATCAAGCCAAATCCCCCATTCCACCACTTCAATCTCTACATCTACACCAATTTCTTTGAGGTTAGCGGCAACAATTTGCGCTATATTGGAATAAATATCGTTATGAGAAGATACAGTAATTTTGGTTTTAAAGCCGTCTGGGTACCCTGCTTCAGCTAATAATGCCTTGGCCTTTGCCACATCAAGCTTGTACTTATCTTCTAACCCTTTCTTTTGATAGTCTCCCATTGCTGGACTCATGTTCGAGCCAAGTGGTACAGCATAACCAGCAAAGACAGAATCAATAATATCCGCTTTACTGATGGCATAGTTCATAGCCTGACGCACTTTGATATTATCAAACGGTGCTTTCGTTTCATTAAACGTGACAATTAAAGAAGAGTTATTGTTTTGATGCGATAAATGATGACTATTTTCCACCTCATTTACCCGTTGCCAAGGGACACTTGTTAAATCAACTTCATTTGCCATTAAGCTCATAATGGCTGCTTGATCATCGGATTGGAACGCAAAAGTTACTTTATTTAAGTAAGGCAAGCCTTCTTTCCAATAGCTTTCATTCTTTTTCAACACTAAATTTGAGCCTGGAGCATATTTCACATAAGCAAAAGGACCAGTCCCGATTGGGTTTTCATTATGCTTGCCGTCATTACTTTTCGGTATAATGGCGGCTTGGCGAGCAGTCAAGGAATAGAGGAAATTGGAATTCGGTTCTTTTAACTTAATGACAAAAGTCGTTGTATCTGGGGCTTCGGTAGATGCTACATTATCAAAGTTATTCGACATTTTTTCGCCACCATTTTTGCCCATTAAGCGATCAAACGAATATTGAATATCTTCTATTGTTAAATCCTCGCCATTATGAAATTTCACACCTGAACGAATTTTAAACGTATAAGTTAAACCATCCTGTGAAATTTCATAGCTTTCCGCAAGCCCTTCTTTTAAGGAGCCATCTGTTTCGGGTGCCATCAATCCTTCAAAAATATTAAGAATCATCTGATAGGAAATCGAGGCTGTTGCTTTATGAGGATCTAAAAAATCCGGGTCGTCATTAATGCGGACTACAATTTCTTGCGGTGTATCTGTTGTTACTGGCGCATTTGTCGGTACTTTATTTGTATCTTTTTTGTCATTATCATTTGAACATGCGCTAATCATTACCCCTAAAAGCAATAACAACATTAGGAAAACCCAATTTCTACTCTGCTTCAAAGTATTTCTCCCCCTTTATGCTGTTGTTGAATACTTATATAACTTTCTACGTCCTCTAATTGAGTAGCACCTTTAACACCAGCAATAATCGCTTCCTCCACGACCTTTGTCGCTAAGTGTCCAATATAGTCCACTGGATACGTTTGCTGTCCTGTACCTAAAACAAAAATCGTATCACCGTCTA
This sequence comes from Lysinibacillus sp. C5.1, assembly GCF_016350185.1. Taxonomy (NCBI): domain Bacteria; kingdom Bacillati; phylum Bacillota; class Bacilli; order Caryophanales; family Bacillaceae; genus Lysinibacillus; species Lysinibacillus sp. C5.1. Next base: position 1,893,811 of record NZ_CP066226.1, on the reverse strand, counting down.
GCATAGTATGGACAGGATAAATCGTACGTGCTAAGGCATTTTGTGCTAGTTGTGCGATTTTTTTCGCCTCTGCCTTTGTTAACTTTGCATTCATCGCAACAACGCCAATGGTCGTATTGGTACCAGCGAGTGCCTGAGATTGACCATGCTCTTCTAAATGGGAACAACTATCCAGCCATTGCCCTGTTGCTCGGTTACGCGCCCCAGCAATCGTTGTTCGAGTAGTAGGATCCTTTACATCGCCTACTGCATTGACCGCTACCATAGCCCCTACGATAAGCCCATCCTTCCCTACAAGCGAGCTACTGCCTAAACCACCTTTCATACAAAATTGTGGACCTGCTAATTTCCCAACTGTTGCACCATAGCCTGCGCCAATATTGCCATTTACAAAAGCACCAATCTTGGCATTTTTCGCTGCTTCATAACCCATCTGAGCTGATGGTCTTATATGTGCGTCACCAATAAATAAATCAAATAATACTGCACTAGGTACAATTGGTATTTTGGTAACACCCGCATCTACCCCTACACCTTGTTCCTCTAAGTAATGCATAACACCTGTTGCGGCATCCAAACCAAATGCACTGCCACCCGCTAGACAAATGCCATGCACTTGTTGAATTTCATTAATAGGATCCAATGCATCTGTTTCACGTGTGCCTGGTGCAGAGCCTCGCACGTCGACACCACAAACAGCACCATCTTCCACTAAAATAACGGAGCATCCCGTTATGCCTTCTCTATCTTCCGCATGCCCTACTTTCACGCCTGGTACATCGGTAATATTGCCAAACATTAACCCACCCTCTTTTTAAAAATTGAATATTCTGATTATTTTTCATATAAAAAGCACGCTACTTGCTGATGCTCATTTTTTTGTTGCAATGGAGGGCGCGCTAGCCGACATTGCTCCATGACAAACGGACAGCGCGTATGGAACACGCAACCAATCGGTGGATTCATCGGGCTTGGTAGCTCCCCCTGTAATGGGACTAATTGCTTCGGTTCATCAAAATTCACAACAGGAATCGCTGAAAGTAATGCTTGTGTATATGGATGAAGTGGATGTGCATACAATTCTTTTTTTGTGCCTACTTCCACAATCCTTCCTAAATACAGCACTGCAACACGATCGCTAATATGTTTGACAACACTTAAATCATGGGAAATAAATAAATATGTTAATTGAAATTCATCCTGTAAATCCATCATCAAGTTTAATACTTGTGATTGTATGGAAACATCTAAAGCAGAAACTGGCTCATCTGCTATGATAAACTCCGGATTGATGGCAAGTGCTCGGGCAATGCCTATTCGTTGTCTTTGCCCACCTGAAAATTCATGGGGAAATTTGTGCATAGCATCTTCCGGTAAACCAACCTTTTGTAATAGTTCTCTGACCCGTTTTTTACGCTGCTCTTTCGTTAATGACAATTGTAAAGCCATTGGTTCCTCAATAATGGCGCCTATACGCATGCGTGGATTTAATGATGCAAAGGGATCTTGAAAAATCATTTGCATTTGGTTGCGATATTTTTGCAATTCGCGCCCCTTCAAATGATGAATGGCTTGGCCTTTATACAAAATTTCTCCAGCTGTCGGTTCAACAAGCTTTAAAATCGCGCGCCCAAATGTTGACTTTCCAGACCCTGATTCCCCAACAATACCAAGTGTCTCCCCACGGAAGATGTCAATTGAAATATCATCAACAGCCTTAACGACTTTTTTTGCTTCTTTCATAGACTTACGTTTCACAGGAAAATAAGCTTTTAAATGATGAATTTCAAGTAATACTTCTTTGTCCGTCATTTACCAACGCCCCTTCTTCCGTGTATAAATGACACCTTACATGATGTTGATGCTGCAACAACGTAACTTCTGGTAAAACATGACGGCAATGCTCCATCACAAATGGACAACGTGGTGCAAAACGACAGCCTTCTGGTAATGCATAGGCAGGTGGTACAGTGCCTGGGATAGATGGTAACCTTTTTATATCAGTTTCTAAGGTAGGCATCGTTTTTAATAAGGCAATTGTATAGGGATGTTTCGGTTCGAGAAATAACGCACGAACAGGCGCTTGCTCCACAATTTGCCCAGCATACATCACCATGACGCGATCTGCGGTTTCAGCAACAACACTCATATCATGTGTTATAAACAAAATGGCTGATTGCTGTTCTTTTTTCAGCTTCATCATTAACGTTACAATTTGTGCTTGCACCGTAACATCCAATGCCGTTGTCGGCTCATCTGCAATCAATAGTTGGGGGTTATTGGACATGGCAATAGCAATCATCACACGTTGTCGCATGCCACCGGATAACTGATGCGGGTATTCAGTGAGAACCTTTTCTGCATTGGCGATACCCACTTCTTTTAATAGTTGTAGTGACTTTTCTTTCGCTTGTTTTGTAGATATTTTTTGATGCCTACGAATCGCTTCCATCATTTGATTGCCAATGGTAAAAACGGGGTCAAGTGATGTCATCGGTTCTTGAAAAATCATGCTCACTTCATTGCCTCGAATCTTACTCATTTCTTTATTATTCATAGCGAGTAGATTTTTATCGTTTAATGTAATGGTACCAGCGGATATTTCTCCAGGAGGCATCGGAAGCAAGCGCATGATTGACAGCGATGTTATACTCTTGCCACTGCCTGATTCCCCTACAAGTGCTACCGTCTCACCTTTATAAATAACAAAGCTAACATCATCGACTACTTTTGCCTTTTTCCCATTTTTCAAATGAAATTGGACGTGTAATTGCTTTACTTCCAACAACACTTGCTTGTCTTGTGCTTGTTCCACATGCTCCCCCCTGTTCACGTACGCTCAGGTGTTGCATAGCGTATCGCAATATTTTTCATTTGGGTATAATTTCTTAGTGCCACAAAACCTTTTTCACGGCCGATTCCGCTCTTTTTATAACCACCAAACGGCATTTGAATCCCACCTGCTGCGCCGTAATTATTGACAAATACTTGTCCTGCCTTCACTCGGCTAGCCACATAATGAGCCGTGTCTAAATCTTTAGACCAAACACCAGCGACTAATCCATAATCCGTACCATTTGCTAAGGTAATTGCTTCCTCCACTGTTGAAAATGTCAATATAGTTAACACCGGTCCGAAAATTTCCTCCTGCGCCAGTTCAGCGTCGGCATCTACGCCATCGAGAATCGTTGGTTGGATATAGTAACCTTTTTCATAGCCTTTTATTGTTAGCGTGTCGCCACCCGTGATCACATAACCATCCTCTTTTGCTTGTTGCAACAGTGCGGAAATCTTTACATATTGCCGTTCATTTAATAAAGGGCCCATATCAACATCAGCTTCCCCTGGGCCAATCTTCAAAGTTTGAAACCTGTCAACTAACCGCTTGATAAACAACGCTTTTGCATCTTCTTCAATTAGTAAGCGCGCACCAGCAGAGCATGTTTGCCCCGCATTTTGAATAATGGCACGGACTACGCCTTCTAATGCCTGTTCCATTGGCGCATCCGCAAACACAATATTCGGGGACTTTCCACCGAGTTCTAATGTGACAGGTACGATGTTTTGGGCTGCTGCTTTCATCACTTCTATACCCGTAGCAACAGAACCAGTAAATGTAATATGATTAATGTCAGGATGCCTCGTTAACAACGGGCCTACCTCACGACCTAATCCCGTAATATGTTGAAAAATCCCTTTTGGGAATTTTCGAGCAAACCATTGTGTCATCGCATGGGTTGTCAACGGGGTATCTTCTGCACTTTTGACTATGACTGCATTTCCTGTTGCAATTGCTGCGGCAACGCTTCTTGCCGTAATTTGTAAAGGATAATTCCACGGTACAATATGGACGGTAATCCCTACAGGTTCTAGCACGACAGCATTTAATATACCGTCTTCGATAGGGATCGTGTCTCCCATAAGCTTATCGGCAGCCCCACCGTAAAACTCAAAGTAACGTGCTGCTGCTTCAACATCGGCACGTGCTTGTGTTAAGGGCTTTCCAACATCCCGACATTCTAGCAAACTCCATTCTTCAGCATGCATGCGAATATACTGTGCCAGTTCGAGTAATAGCTGACCACGCTCAAAAGCTTTCACTTGGCGCCACTCTTCACTTTCAACCGCAATACGTGCAGCTTGTACCGCCTCATCTACCTGTGCCTTACTAGCATTTTTTAGTTGCGCGAGTACTTCACCAGTAGAAGGATTGACAACATCTATAAACGCCTGACCATCGCCTTGTACCCACTTTCCATTTATTAGCATCGGTATAATGTGCATCGTACTCCTCCTATAAGCCACGGCCTCCGTCTACATGTAACGTTGTCCCTGTTACCATGCCTGCTGCATCTGATAGTAGGTAACTTACGGCACCTGCAATATCAGATGGGTCGACTAAACGCCCAAGTGGCACTGATTGTATAAAAACATTGTGCTTTGCATGTTCAGCATCTGCATTATGTGCAGTAAACTGTGCTAGCATTTGCGTGTCTGCTGGTCCTGGATGAATGGTATTGACCCGAATTTGATGGGAGGCAAGCTCAATTGCCAGCCCACGTGTAAAGCTTTCCGCCGCTCCTTTAGAAGCAATATACACCTGCAAACCGGGACGAGGACGCACCGCAGAAATCGATGCAATGGTCACAATCGAACCTTTTTTCCGCTTCTTCATATACGGCACAATGGCCTTTGTTGTAATAAACAGACTTTTCACATTTACGTCCATTAGTCGATTCCAATCATCCATTGTTACTTGCTCAATCGGCGTCGCAGCCTGTGCAATGCCTAATGCATTGACCAACCCATCAATTCGTCCATACTTGGCGTAAACTTCATGGACAATGGCTTGTATGCTATCTTCTTGCAAAACATTGACTTCATATGTTTGCAAAGATTGTTGCGCTAGATGTGCCAGTGAAGTAACCGATAAATCAAGACCTATCACAATATGCCCTTTGCCCAGTTGGTCTTCTATAATCGCCTTCCCCATTCCTCCACCAGCACCTGTCACAATGATTACTTGCTGTGTAACTGCCATCTTACACACCCCTTGCTGTTTGTTTAATATTTTCAAGCGCCAGACAAATGGCATCACCCATTTGTGTAGTTGTTGCCTGTCCACCAATATCCGCTGTTTGCACGGCTCCCTCGATTAACACTGCTTCAATTGCCGCAACGATTCGCTTTTCTAAATCAGGTCTTCCAATATGCCCAAGCAATAACGCAAGTGACCAAATTTGCGCAATCGGATTAGCAATCCCTTTCCCTGCAATATTGGGTGCAGAACCGTGCACTGGTTCAAACATTGATGGAAATGCTTTTTCAGGATTTAAATTTGCCGAAGGAGATAACCCTAGCCCTCCAACAAGTGCCGACCCTAAATCCGATAAAATATCGCCGAATAAATTCGATGCCACCACTACTTCAAAATCTTGCGGCCGCTCTACAAAATAAGCGACTAATGCATCGATATAGAGAGATTCCAACGTTAAAGTTGGCGAAGCTTGTGCCACAACATCTTTCGTCATCTCATCCCAAAATTTCATAGCATAGATAATGGCGTTTGATTTCGTTGCACTGGTAATTTTCGACTTGCCATTTTGATGAGCATAATCACACGCGGCTTGTACAATTTTTTCAACACCGAGCCGTGTCATTATCGTATTTTGAATCGCCATTTCCTGTGGCTGGTTATGATAAATATGTCCACCACTATTCGAATATTCCCCTTCTGTATTTTCACGGAAAATAACCATATCGATATCTTTGCTATTCGCCAATGGTGAAGCAATGCCCTGTAGTGATTTGACTGGTCTAAAATTGACATATTGCTGGAATTGCTTACGAATCGGCATAATAAATTCCCATATCGTAACATCATCTGGTACACGCGCATCACCAATCGCACCGAATAATATCGCATCATAGTTTCTTAATGTAGTGAGCGCATCTTTTGGCATCATACAACCATGCTGTACATAATAATCCGAGCTCCACGGAAAAATGGTCGTTTCAATGTCTAAAGATGGTTCATCTTGGCGCAGTTGTGCAAGCACTTTTAATGCTTCTGCCATCACTTCCTTACCAATACCGTCTCCAGGAATAACTGCGATTTTGACCATTATGCATCACCTGCTAAAAACTTTAATGCTGCTAAACGATAAATAGCCGTCGTTTCTGCAAGCTCTTCAATATCGACATATTCATCAATTTGATGCGGTAGTTCACGGTCACCCGCCCCAACAGTGACGATTGGTATACCATGTACATGGAGGAAGGTTCCATCCGTAGCACCTGGCACTCCGTTATAAATTGGCTCTTTTTGCGTCACCTCTGCTACCGCTTCGTAAATAGCTTGGACAACTGGCTGTTCTTTTGCAGTAGCGGTTGCTGGGCGATTATCCAGCACCGTAAGCTCCACTTGAAAGTCCGGATCATCTGCTTGGAGTCGTTGAATAATGGCATCGATTTTGCCTAATAATTCATCATGATCCTGGGCTGGAACGGTGCGAATATCTAGCGTCGTCATACAATGATCAGGGATTACATTAATTTGCGCATCCCCTTTTACTGGTGCACGTAAAATCGTTGGTGTAATGGATGGCCAGTTAAGCATTGGATCACGACCTAAACGCGCTTGCTCTTCTTTTTCTAACTTTTCAAGCTCCACAATCAAACGTGCCATCCGCCAATTCGGATTAATGCCACTCCAAGAAATCGCGCCATGTGCCATTTTGCCGAAAATATCGACCTGTAAGCGAATAGCACCGCGTTGTGCAATGCAAACATTATTTTCTTGTGGCTCACAAATAATGGCACCATCTACGCCATCCGCCCAGCCATTGCGAATAAAATGTTTTATGCCTAACATGAGCCCTTCTTCATCACATGGGATACATAAAATAATTTTGCCCGTAAATTCCTCGCCATCTAGTAGCAATGACTGACAAGCTGTTATCATACAAGCGAGATTACCTTTTGTATCATTCGTCCCGCGTCCATACATACGTCCATCAATAATTTCCGCACCGAAAGGATCATATGTCCATGCTTCACGATTGCCTTCGGTTACAACATCTGTATGTCCTTCAAAAAGTAGCGTTTTCCCTGGCTTTCCCGAATCAATAATGCCAATAACATTCGGTCTACCAGGTACAACTTCTTCGACAAACGTTTCAATACCGCTAGCCCGCAAGCATTGCGCCACGTAATTGGCTACTTCCTGTTCATTGCCATGCGGGTCATTTTCGCGATAGACACTTTCAATCCGCACGAGCTTTTGTGTTAAGGCAATAACCGTTTCCCGATCTCGTTGATACGTTGCCGTTGTCTTGATCGTTGGTTCAAGCATATATAAAGCCCCCTTTATATTAGAAAATATTTACAATTTATATTTTCATATTGTATATTTACTAATATATTGGACAAAATGATAATCATTCATAGAATCACACGAACTTTTTTTACCGCTTTTTCCCAATAGAAAACACTCGCCCAAAACGCAATAAAAGTTACGTTTTGAGCGAGTGCTTTTGTATTTTAATTTCTAGCTTTTACGCATACTTAATAAAATCCATCGTGTGCTTTTGATACTAGTGCGCAATATCTTCGGTAATTAAGGTGGATGCTATTAGCTCCAATAGTCGATTTCTTTCCTTTCAGATAGGTTTTTAATAAAGGTAGACATTCACTATCATGTTCTATAAAAACACCTTATCAATTTCCGCCCTGTCATAGTCTAAAATCCAGTCATTCTGCTTCTTGTAAATATCTTTTATTGTAGCGGGAGAAGTTGCCAACAAATCACAACCTCTGTCATCGTAGACGTGAAAAATGGTTTTCCTATTAATATTTATGAAGTAAACATCATAGTAAATCTGCGGTTTCAATCCCAAGTCTTGATTGCAAATGGCTTTTAACAGTGGAATATAGTTAAAATCGAACGTTTTACATTGTAAAGTAAAACGATGCGTTATTAATTTCCCATCTTCATTATCTTCAGGGAATATATACGGTAACGCTTCATGCTTTAATTTCAACAATAAAGATTTGTTCACATAACGTGGAAAATTTTTTAATTTACGTTTTAAGTTTCTATTATTTTTAACATCATGAATATCCATCACTACAAAAATCTCTTCATTTGGACTATGCAGTGCTTCAAATAAAGTAATCGCTCTTTTATAACACCCTAACACATAAGGATTATTTGGATAATCATATTCTATTTTCCAATTAACCCCAAGTTCAAAACGGATCCCTATATGCCAATTATAAAATAAAGGTGGTCGAAGTAGTAAATTGGGGTAATTTTCGTGCATAAAGTCATGTAACTGCATTTTATCACCTCTCATTATTATCTCTTCAATATTTCGAATATCTGGGAAACACAAACTACTATGTTTCAAATAATTATAAATGTTAGTATATTAGCTCCTTCCCAAATAAACAGTGGTTTGTAATAACTTACACGCGCCCAAAACGCTTTAAAAGCAACGTTTCAGGCGCGTGTTTGTGTTCATATATTATATTAATAACAACTTCGAACATCTCTATTTACTTAACTTCCAGCTAATAAATAGTATTCATACTTATTAAAGTCCATTTTATGCTTGATTTTCTTTTGGAAAAACTTCGCATTGTCCTCTGTAATTTTGTAAGAGCCTGTAACCGGATGAATAGAAGAGAGTTGAAAAATAGTTTGCAACTCCTCTAACGTAATATCGGTCAATAATTCACTATCTTCGATTATTGCCTCTCCTGGAAAACTCCATGACACTTCTCGTATAACATTCTTTTCAGAAAGATAATAGGGAGACATCATTTGCTCTACAAAAAGACATTGCTCGCTCGCAAATTGAAGTGCTTCCTGTTGTATGCTGTTCGCTCCAATATACATATAGTAGTCATAACCGAACTGGACAAATAAATCCTCGGTAATCAATTGGCAATGAATAAACTCTCGCAACACCATTTTACAGACGATAGGAATTTGAGCAATGGTTACTAGCATATCTTCTGCCAACGAAATTGTATCAAACGCAGCATCATATAAAGGAGAACTTTTATCCACGTCAGACAGACCATATGTCTCAAGATGGATTAGTCGGACATTCTCAATTTGATAAACCGCAAGACATTTCATTACCGTATCTACATACGCATTCTCGACCTGTAAATAGTCGTCTAACGTTAATATTTCTCCATGAAAAGATTTCCCGATTTCTGAAGCACTTGTCCACTCATCTCTCAAATAATGGCCTTCTGCATTTCGATAAGCAGGATTGTACTTAGTAATACGCCATTGATAGTCGATTTCTCAATGCACAGATAGATGCACCTCCATTATTAAAATAAGTACAGAGTCTACGAGTCTTATTCCCTACCACCTATTGACTTCTATTCTCCAAAATATCTTGAATTGTATAGTCTGCCAGTACCGATTGAAACGTTTTTTCGGCTTTTGCAATAACCATAGAGATAAAACGTTCTGAACCGGTAGATGGCACCGACCAATAGGGTGTTTCATTGTCATTTCCTAACACTTTATAAATATCTTGCATCGTAATTTGCGCTGGTGTTTTATTGAGACAATAGCCCCCATAACGACCACTATGCGCCTGTACATAATCCTGTTCTGCAAGTTTGGCGAGCATTTTTCTAATGAATGTAGCATCTTCCCCTAGTGTCTCGGCAATGACATTACTTTTTAGTAGTTCGTTCGATTCCGCCATGAGGACAATTGCTCGCAATGCGACATGGAACCATTTTGGCCCAAGATCACCCGATTGGATAAGTAACTGCATTGTCATTCCCCCAATTTTCTAAATACTCTTTTTTTCGTTTGACTTCTCTTAATCATTGTACTATATTTTAATTGTGATATTTTAATCACAATTAAAATATCGTTTCAATATAAGGAGGGCATGCAAGTGGAAAATCGAGTACACCCTGAATTAAAAACGTTCTTATCAGCTATGGAAGATTTGCATTTAACAAGAGAGAATATTGCACAGTCGCGTGGTGCGATGAATGAAATGCTTAGCGGTGACGAAGTAAAAATGGAGAATGTTATGATATCAGAGCGCTTTATTGCTAGTCCTAACGGGGCCCCAGACGTTCGTATTCGAATTTATGAACCAGTTGAAAAATATGGCGCTGTACCTGCTATTTTATATATTCATGGTGGGGGTTTTATCATTGGCTCAATCGAGATGTTTGATGCAAGTTGTCAAATGCTTGTTGCTCAATTAGATTGTGTTGTCGTTTCAGTTGGCTATCGCTTAGCACCTGAACATCCTTACCCTGCTGGTGTAGAAGATTGCTATACAGCCCTTGAATGGCTAGCGGCAAATGCTTCTGAACTAGGGATTGATTTAACACGGCTTGCAGTCCATGGTGCAAGTGCTGGAGGTGGATTAACTGCCGCGGTTTCCTTGTTGGCAAGGGATCGAAAAGGGCCGAAAATTGCTTTTCAAATGCCACTTTATCCAATGATTGATAATCGTTGTATTTTACCGTCAAATAATGAAATTACTGATGCTAGAGTATGGAATGGTCCGCAAAATCAGCGTGCATGGGAAATGTATTTAGGGCCTCATTATGCTAGTGAAGCGCCTATTTATGCAGCTCCTCTGCATGCAGACGATTATGCTAATCTTCCTCCTACGTATACATTTATCGGCGATTTAGATCCATTCCGTGATGAAACTATTGAATATGTTGCGAGGCTTACAAAAGCGGGTGTACCGACCGAATTTCATCTATATCCTGGATGCTTTCATGGCTTTGAACACATGGTCCCACAAGTAGAAATTAGTCAACGAGCAATTAAAAATTATATGTATGCCTTTAAGAAAGCATTTGAAAAAGCGGCTTCACCTACTACTTAAATTACTTTTCCACGCCTGATTAGCGATACTGGAGAATTTATCGATGATTTCGGATGCTTTAGTGTCTCTTGATTCTAGTAGCGAAAAATACAACAAGAGCATCGAAATTAGATGCTCTTGTAATGACTTTTATGCAATTATTGTTGACGTGATTCGGTCATTTGCTTCCACACTGAGCCTTTTGCTTCTTCTCCTTGCTCAATACGGGCAATCGCCATTTTCACTTGAAGTTTTACTTCAAATTCTTTGTCATCTTCGACTGCCTTTAACGCTTGTAAAGATTGCTCTGTTCCTACTTCATATAGGTACATTGCTGCGCGCCAGCGGACAAGTTTATTTTTATCTTGTAATGCTTGTTGCATTGCCTCTTCAAACTCCACAAAGCCTAGGTCACTCATACAGTCTCCTGCCGTACGGCGCACCGCAGCACTTTTATCACGCAATGCTTTTTCCAAGTATGGTACTACTGCTACATCTTCAATCATGCCTAAGTAGACCGTTGCCAAACGACGGATGGACATTTGCTCATCTTGCAACGCTAAATCTAAAAGTGGTAAATCATCAAGCTCGGGATCTGCCATTTGATCAAGTAATTGGAAACGTTTTTCCCATTCAGGCTGTTGGAACTGTTCCACCGTTATTTTTAACTTAGCTGGTTTTTGATTGGTCTTTTCTGTATCATTCGCCGTTGCAACAATATCAGCTAAACGTTGTACAGAATAGGTCACATCGATTTCCTGTTTGACCGCTTCCGCAATTTCCTCAAGCTCACCATAACGAACGCCATAGTCAATCCATTTACGTTGGAAGATGTAGTTTTCATCGACATCAGTAGCAATAATGTTATTAAATGCATCGACAAAACGATCACCACAGCTCACACGGTATTCTCGCTGATTGTCAAATACTTTTACTTGTAACGGCACTTGCTTGTAGAACTGGACATGGACATAAACTTCACCGAAAAATTCATTGGCAATTTGGATGTCGCTAGCCTCCGCTACATCTTCCCCCAATACTTGTCGAATGCTCGATAAAATACTTTCCCAGCCGTACTTTGCATTACGTTCGACTGCAAAGAAGTCCGCTACATGATAGACGCCTTTAACCCCTTCTATGGCTAAAATAGCTGCCGCTTCTCCTGTCGCTTCGTCTTTGTTGTCCTTTGTAAAGTTAAAGCTTTTGCCAAACGGTAACTCCGTATCGACGATAATCTTCATTGAATTAGGACTTGGTGTCGGTTCAATTGTAAGTATTTTCATGTAATACACTCCTTATCCGTTTACGATTTCATCTAAGTACGACCATCTTTCAATGAGATGCTCATAATGTGCATTTAGTTCATCTAATTTCGCCGTTAACTCCTGCAATTTAGTAAAATCAGCGCCAGCGTTTGCAATCCCTGCCTCGGTTTCCATAATCGTTGTCTCTGTTTTTTCGATCTCATCTGCAATGGTTTCCCATTCTTTTTGTTCTTTAAACGACAGTTTTTTCTTGTCAGATTTTGGCTTATCAATCTTTTGTTTCTCCACTTTTGGTGCTTCTACCTTGACAGATGTTTCCTGCTCACGCTTTTGTAAATAATCGCTATAAATATCAAGCGACTCATCGACATGTCCTTGCCCGTCTAATATCCATAGCTTTTTAGCTATACGATCAAGGAAGAAGCGATCGTGGGAAATGGTGATGACAACGCCTGGGAAATGTTCGATAAAGTCTTCTAATACTCCTAGCGTTTCAATATCTAAATCATTTGTCGGCTCATCCAATAACAAGACATTTGGTTGTTCCATTAAAAGTCTTAATAAGTGCAGTCGCTTCCGTTCTCCACCGGATAATTTACCGATTGGTGTACCGTGTGCATGCAGTGGGAATAAAAAGCGCTCCAACATTTGAGCAGCGGAATAGCGTACACCTTCTGCATCGGTGATGTCATTTGATGCTTCACGAATATATTCAATCATGCGCTCATTTTCATTCATTTTCGGTAACGTTTGTTTAAAATGGGCAAGTTTGACGGTAGAACCGACATGAATCTCTCCCTTATCCGGTGAAAGTTCGCCAGCTAGCATATTAAGTAAAGTGGATTTACCAACGCCATTGGCACCGATAATACCAATACGATCGCCTTGTTGCAGTAAAAACGTAAAATGCTCAACGATTTTTTGTGCACCAAAAGCCTTTGATATATTTTCAGCCTCTAATACTTTGCGTCCAAGGCGTGTTGTCGCTAAGCCCAATTCCAGTGACACATCATCTGACTTGCGTTCTAAGTTGTCTTCCAATTGTTCGAAACGCTGAATACGAGCTTTTTGCTTTGTGGAGCGCGCCTTTGCACCGCGACGAATCCATTTTAACTCCGAACGATAACGATTGCGATCTTTTTGGGCTGAAGCCGCGGCCATTTCCTCACGAATCGCACGAGCCTCTAAAAAGTCTCCATAGTTGCCTGTATGTCGATATAGCGTTTGGTCGGCAATTTCATATATATGGGTTGATAATTCATCTAAGAAATAACGATCATGGGTAATGAAAATAACAGCACCTTTTAAGCGCAATACCATTTCCTGCAACCATTCTGTGGACTGTACATCTAAATGGTTGGTCGGCTCGTCCAATAAATAAAGGTCTGCTGGCTCAATTAACACTTTTGCTAAAGCGACACGTTTTTGTTGACCACCTGAAAGGGTTAACACTTCTTTATCAAACATTTCAATGCCAAGCTTTGTCAGCGCGGTTTTCGCAAGGGCATTGACATCCCAAGCTTGCTCCTCATCCATACGTTGCTGTAAGCTAAACAATGTTTTTTGTAAACTTTCTGACGTTGGGTTCATCGCAAGCGCAGCCACAGTTTCTTCATATTGTCGGTTCAGTTGTAAAACGGGCGAATCGCCTGCAAACACGGCTTGTAGTACCGTTTCACCACTATTAAATGTTGGTTCTTGGGGTAAATACGCTATACGATATTTATTCGGACGATCAATGGCAATTGCATCCGCTTCGATTTGACCAGCTAAAATGGACAGCAACGTAGATTTCCCTGTACCATTAATGCCGATGAGACCCGCACGCTCCCCTTCATAAATTGTAAATTCGATATTTTGAAAGAGCGTTTTATCGCCCACTGTCTTCGTTAAATTTTGTACGATTAAATGACTCATTATGCTTTTCCATCTCTTTCGTTCTGTAATTGCTGTAAAAAGCTGACCATAAATTGATGGCGTTCATTTGCCATTTGCTTGCCTTTATCAGTCGTCATTAAATCTTTCAATAATAAAAGCTTCTCATAAAAATGGGTTACAGAAGATGTATTTTTACTTCGATAATCTTCCTCGGTCATTGTTGTACGTGCTTCTTCTGTATCATCGTAGAGTTTACGACCTTTGGCACCACCATAAGCAAATGTCCGTGCAATGCCGATTGCGCCAATGGCATCCAAACGATCAGCATCACGCACAATTTTCGCTTCAAGTGAAGTGGCTTTCAGTTCATTGCCCCCATTAAACGACACTTGTGCGATGCAATCACGAATATGTTGTTTTTTTGCATCACTAATCGGCAATTCATTAATAAGCTGTTCTTCTTGTTCTTTGCTATCTGTATACTTTTTATCACTCACATCATGCAAAAGCACCGCCATTTTCACAACCTCTGCATCTGCATCTGGTTCTGTATGTAAAATCGCTACCGCATTTTCATAAACGCGCTCAATATGTTGAAAATCATGACTCGCATCAAATTGCTCATAGATACCACGTACCTTGTTTTTTAAATCATTCATATCCATTCTCAGTCCTTCCTCTTTGCCTATTATACTGTATTGCTATCGGAAGTTGGTAACGATGTAGCCTTTTCTAGAGAAAAACAAATAAAAAATACATATCAATTGATTAATTATTCAGACTATTGTAAAATAAACATACAGAACAACCTCTATTGTTCTGTATACTCACAATTTGCGTAGCGTACAAAAAACTATGTGTTTTACTAGCTTAAATAACTTCAGCGGGCTTACAATTGAATACTGTTTGACAGAATGATGAAATGCGTATAGTGTAACCGATCATCTTCAATAAAAGTGAACATTTTCCCTTATTTTCAAGTTTGTCAACCCGCATAGTACATGTACAATACAAAAATTTGTGAACAACCAGTTAGTTTTGTTTGCACGACCACGAAGGCTTTTACCAAATGTAGCAAGGTATGATGGATTCTTCATTAAACGATGTTACCTTCTACTATTCGTACCTGAGTAGATTGGAACGTAACGCCTACCTTTAATGATTCATGTATCATCCACTATGTGATCATTTTGCGAAATGCCGCATCATTGGAGTCGTGCTAACAAGGATCGATAATTCATTTAGGCAACATTTTTCCGAAGTTCATTTTAGGTAAAAAGGAAGTAATACGTTACGAAGGAAGTAGGAAAGAAATTGACTGCATGTAATACCCTCCCGCTGAAGGAACAATAAAAGCTGCCCATCTTATTGAGATGTTGGCAGCTTTTATATTGTGAATGCTTTTACCCGCGAATTGAGGTATTTTATCCGCGTTTTTTTAAACTTTACCCGCGAAACAACTACTTTTACCCGCGATATTTAATTAAAACAACCCGACCGCATGTCCTTCACGATCAACATCCATACGTAGGGCAGCTGGCTGTTTAGGTAAACCAGGCATTGTCATTATATCGCCTGTTAAGCAAACTAAAAATCCTGCACCAAGCTTTGGAATGACTTCACGAATCGTTACGGTAAAGCCTTCAGGACGCCCTAGTAAACTTGGTTGGTCAGATAACGAATATTGTGTTTTGGCCATACATATCGGCAACGTATCCCAACCAAATTTTTCGATTTGCGCCATTTGTTTTTTCGCTTGGTCTGTAAATTGGACATCTTTCCCGCCGTAAACTTTCTGCACAATAGTACGTACTTTTTCTTCAATTGATTCGGTTACATCATATAAAGGAGAGAAATTATTTTCTTCATCTAACACAGATATTACTTGTTCTGCTAAGGCTAATCCACCTTTGCCGCCCTCTTCCCAGACATTTGTACGGGCAATGCGCACATGATTTTCTTGACACCAGTTTAGCACGGCTTCTAGTTCTGCTTCTGTGTCTGTAATAAAACGGTTTAACGCGATAATTGGTTCAACACCAAATGTACGAATCGTCTCCACATGTTTCGCTAAATTTTCGATGCCTTGTAACAGGGCAGGCACGTTTTCTCCAACAAGTGCTGTTTTCGCTACTCCGCCATGCATTTTCAATGCACGAATGGTTGCTACAATTACTACCGCACTTGGTTTAAAACCTGCTTTACGTGCTTTAATGTTCATGAACTTCTCAGCGCCTAAATCGGAACCGAAGCCCGCTTCTGTTACGACGATATCAGCTAGCTTACGTGCTGTTTGTGTTGCCATAATGGAGTTACAGCCATGTGCGATATTGGCAAATGGGCCGCCATGAATAATAGCAGGTGTCCCTTCTAATGTTTGCACTAAGTTTGGTTTGAACGCATCTTTTAATAGTAATGTGAGTGCGCCTTGTACTTGTAAATCGCGCACAAATACTGGCTCACGATCAAATGTATAACCAATCACGATGCTTGCTAAACGCTCACGCAAATCATCTATGCTAGTTGCCAAACAAAATACCGCCATAATTTCAGAGGCAACTGTAATATCAAAGCCATTCTCACGTGGCATCCCTTGTACTGGTCCACCAAGACCGATCACCACTTTTCGAAGCGCACGGTCATTCATGTCCATCACACGTTTCCAAATGATACGACGAGGATCTATGTTTAAAGCATTCCCTTGATGGATATGATTATCAATAAATGCTGACAGCGCATTGTTCGCTGTTGTGATGGCGTGTAAGTCACCAGTAAAATGTAGGTTAATATCCTCCATCGGTACAACTTGTGCATAGCCACCACCCGTTGCGCCCCCTTTGACACCCATTACTGGGCCTAGGGAAGGCTCACGCAATGCAACAACAACATTTTTCTTTAATTGATGAAGGGCATCTGCTAACCCAACCGTAACTGTTGATTTTCCTTCACCAGCTGGCGTTGGACTAATGGCGGTCACTAATACCACCTTTGCATCCTCACCATGAGCTGTTATTTTTAAAGGATCGATTTTAGCTTTGTAGCGACCGTATTGTTCTAATGCATCCTCTGGAATGCCGGCCGCTTTGGCGATGTCTATAATTGGCTTCATTACCGCTTGGCTAGCAATTTCTAAATCTGATAAAGGTTGATTTTTCGTTGTCATATGGAACCCTACTTTCTCTATATATGATTCAACTCCATTATAGACTTTATTGTGAAAGAATACACAGTTAGTTATGCAATATTTCGACAATCAATTGACATCTCTAATGAATTCATGTATGTTCTAAGAGAAAATGCAATTTTTCATATTTTTTCAATTATGTCACGATTTAATTGATAGTATTTTACATTCAAGCGCATTGGAGGCGAATGCTTATGCAACAAGGAATCGTAAAGTGGTTCAATAACGAAAAAGGTTATGGCTTTATTGAATGTGATGATGGAGAAGATGTATTTGTACATTTTACGGGCATACAAGAGGAAGGCTTCCGTACACTTGAAGAAGGGCAAAAGGTTTCATTTGATGTAGTGGAAGGCAATCGCGGTCCGCAAGCATCCAATGTTGTGAAATTATAAGGTACAAGGAGCTGTTCAACAACTGAACAGCTCCTTATTTATAAACGGTCCTACTTTAAACATCTCTAAGGGTTAAGCCAATAAAATGCCGAAGGAAACATTAATGTTTCCTTTGTTCGATCAGTATCCTTCAATGTCACTCCGAAAGGCCCTTCACTTTTATGTCCAAGCATCATTTTTGTAGCAGCAGCTTCTTCATAGAAATCTAAACGAATATTTGGCAAATGTAAGGCAATAAACTCGGAATGTACAACTGGCTCCGGTAATTGTAATACTTCATGCCATAACTTTGCTGTTGCCTGTGCATCTTGCACATAAAATTGCACAGATTCCATTGAAATCGTTTGTGATGTTGTTATCGCCCCACTGGCTATTAACTGCGCATAGCGCTCCTCATCTCCATCAGCCCACTCAATAAAAAATGGAAAATCAATTGCTTGCCCTACTTTCCCAAAATGCAATAGTTTCCAATGCACAACTGATCCATCTGGTCTCGTTCGACTACAAGCATCTGGTCCATAAACATCGAAACCAAGAGCACTTAATCGTTGTGCCTCTTGCTCTATATTTGTTGTACGTAAAGCAATTCTTGAAAAACCATAGCGCTCATTGTTCTGTTTGAACGTATAATGCAGAGAATACGGTAATTTAGCCGCTTCCTCAAATAGTGCATGATCGTATACTGCTATTTGTTCAATATAGCTTAATCCAAAATAGCTTAACGTATTATATGTCCCCCACATTGTGTGTTGCCCACCATTCACGGTATGGATATGACGTTTATTTAAAAAGACTTTCATATTTTCTGGTGACTGAACTTGATGAACTAAATGATCAAAATACAAAGTCATACTTCTACCTCCTTTTGTCCTTTCATTATATACTTTACCAGTTAGTTTTGTTGGTTTAAATTAAAATTAAAAATATTTAAATAGTTATAGTACTTTCTCTATACTATGAAACTATTTTAAATGATGTCATTCAAGGCCTACAATGGATTTTGTTTTAAGATTTTGCGAAGTTTGTAGCTGCTTAAGAGGATTGTAATTGAAAAAATAGACTATAAAAAAATGACCAATGCCAGTGTTCTTACTTAACATACAACACTGCTATTGGTCATTTTTTATGGGATGTATAAGGCGAGTAGTTAATATTTGTTTAACGTAAGGATTACGTTTTGTACATCATTTTATATACGAAAGTTGTCAGCATATTTTAACACGAGCTGCGTTCGGGAAGTGACTTGAAATTTCCGATATAAATTTTGCAGATGCTTCTTCACCGTATTTTCACTGACATATAAAATACTAGCAATTTCTGCA
Organism: Lysinibacillus sp. C5.1; assembly: GCF_016350185.1. Classification (NCBI taxonomy): domain Bacteria; kingdom Bacillati; phylum Bacillota; class Bacilli; order Caryophanales; family Bacillaceae; genus Lysinibacillus; species Lysinibacillus sp. C5.1. The sequence continues at coordinate 1,874,893 of NZ_CP066226.1, read as the reverse complement.
TTTTTAAACCCTTTACATAAATAGCGTAACAGTTCCTTTTCACGTTGGGTAATTTGCAATGATTGTGCTGGCTGAACGTATTGATGTAATAAATAACTATTTTCAATCAAGCGCTTCACAACTAATAGCTTTTGTCGATCCTGTTCGGTAAAGGGCTTTTCCCCCTTTTTGCGTAAAAAGCCAATTGCCGCGGATGGCTTATGTTGTATAGTCAAATACATCACCATTTCATCTATAAAATCATGGTATTGTAAAAAGCTTTCTATATAATAACGCTTATTCTTTCTTGATATCACTTCGTTTTGTTGCATTAATTGAATATCAGGCTGGTTTTGCATATTCATCGGATGTAAAGGATCATAAAATTTATATACATTTAAATAATTTTCCACTGTATACGCTTCTACATTAAAACACACTGGTTGATTAGTTAACTCGTCATCTATCACTTCCCAGAATATAGCATGCTCGTAGTGACAACATTCACTTAATACTTGCAAAACATTCAATTTAAAATCTTCACTTGTTTGTTGCAAATTAATATTTGAAATTCTAACCATTGCTTCTAGTAAATAGTTCACCTCTTTTATTTCAAAAAATATTATAATCACCTCTATTCTCTCTTTTAAACACATATATTCTCTTTAAATCAATTTTATCCTTTTGGGTAATGTTACTTTTTCATTTATCATTTTAAAATAAACTTGTAAGTCAAACTAATAATGAGGTGATCAGATGAATTTACAAGAATATGCTTCCTATGATGGGCTTGGATTAGCAGAGTTAGTAAAAACAAAGCAGGTGACACCGCAAGAACTTACAACATTAGCGCTACAAGGAATTGACAAAGTGAACGCTTCGATTAATGCCGTTGTTAGCGTATTAGAGGAACAGGCTGAAAAAGCAATATCAACTTTACATGAACAACAACCATTTGCAGGTGTCCCCTTTTTAATTAAAGAACTTGTCATTCATGCAGAGGATGTGCCACATAGTATGGGCAGTCGTATGGCAGAAAAGGCGGTGATGTCCGTTGACAGTGAATTAATGAAACGTTTTAAAAACGCAGGTTTTGTATTAAGTGGTACAACGACAACACCGGAATTCGGTTATAATGCTGCAACAGAAGCTGTCGTTTACGGCCCTACTCGTAACCCATGGAATCTAGACCATAGCCCAGGAGGTTCAAGTGGTGGAGCATCTGCTGCTGTTGCTAGCGGCATTGTCCCTATCGCACATGGTAATGATGGTGGTGGATCACTTCGTATTCCCGCATCATGCAGTGGTGTCATCGGTTTAAAGCCCTCACGTGGCCGCGTACCGATGGGCCCTTACAATAGCGAAGCATTAAATGGACTAGCCATTGAATTTGCCCTTACTAAAACCATTCGTGATACCGCTACTTTACTGGATCAAGTAGCAGGGCCAGACTTAGGTTGCTACTCGGTTATACAAAGCCCAGAAATGCCCTATAGTAAAGCGATACTACAAAAGGGAAGACCACTAAAAATCGCCTGGACTACAGCAACTAATTCTGGTGTATCCGTCGATATGGAATGTATTGAGGCCGTTCATAAGACGGTTAAATTATTAGAACAGTTAGGGCATGAAGTAGTTGAAGCACGACCAGTTTATGACCAAGCAACCTTTTCCAGTGCAACGGTCAATATTTGGACAGCGAATATTTATAAAATGATTGAAGGTGCTGCCGCATTAACTGGGAAAACACCTTCACGCGATCATATTGAAGCAGCCATTTGGCAGTGTTATGAATATGGCAAAGAGTTAAAAGCTAGTGCACTATTAGAAGCCATCCATACCAATGCACTTGTGTCACGCCAAGTTGGAACATTCTTTGTGGATTATGATGTGCTATTAAGTCCAACAATCGCCACTTTACCAGCCAAAATCGGGGAGCTAAATGCCAATAATCCAACTATTTCAGCAATTGAATGGACAGAACAAATTTTCACATACGCACCGTTCACAAACTTGTTTAATGCAACAGGTCAACCATCGATATCATTGCCACTTGCGATGAGTGCGTCAGGCTTACCAATCGGACTCCAATTTACAGGGCGCTTCGCAGATGAGCTAACTCTGCTTCAGCTTGGGAAACAATTAGAGGAAGCGGTTCCATGGAAAGACCGTCTTCCACCCGTACATGTAGGTACTGAAGTTGCAGAAATTGCTAGAAAGTAAGAAAAAGGAGGTGCAAGATTCATGCTTGCACCTCCTTTTTCTTGTTTATCGACATTGGACATTCTATTAAGTCAAACGTTTGAAATAGGAGACAACGGGTATTTGCACCAACGATTTATCATGTACTTGGCTTAGATATCCCTTCATTTGTTGAAGGCGAAATTATTGAAGACATTGTTACCACCCAAAAAAGGGAATGATTCACACAATCATTCCCTCAAAGTATGAGCAACACGCAGCCGTTTGTTCTTAATCGAACAATAGTGTACCCGCATAAATTGCGTTTGTTCTTACCCCTGGTTTAATTTCTCCATTTATAGAATAAATGTTGCTATCCATTAACACTAAGCCCTCACCACAAGGTGCATCAAATGGGACTTTTCCTACAGAACGCCAAGTATCTTCTTGCGCATTATAGATGAGTACATCTTTATTCCACTTAAATTCATAAGGGTCTGCAGTAAAGTATTTTGTTCTAAATGCCAAAAGTTCATCATCTTTTAATGTCCCTAAATTTTTTACTGCATCATCATAAACTTCTTTATTGAAACCGCCAATGACCATCATTTCATTGTTATTTAATTTGACTGAATTAGCGCCAAGTAAAGATAGCTCTTTGTCATCCAGTTTTACAGAGGAGGCTTTGGACCATTGATTTTTTTCAATATTATATTGGTAACCATCTGTATAGGCAACAGATCCGCCACCACTAAATACATAAAGGTTTCCATTTAATATTTGGGCCACACTTTGGTTTCGAACACTTTCCCCTGGTATCGAAGCTAGCTCTTTTATTTTCAATGTTTTTAAATCATATTCATATAATTTATTACTTTCTTTTGCATTTTGCTTACCAAGTCCAATATACAATTTACCATTCTTTTCAGCCGCTATCCCATCACTAAATGTAAATGGCAAATCCCCTATTTTCTCTACTTTCAATTTTTGATTTTGGTCAACCGTCAATAATGTGATATCATCTGCATATTCTTTGTCAGGACTGCCACCAATATAATAGATTCCCTTTTCTGTCGTGATAGACGCTCCATAACCAATCTCATGATTAAGGTTCGTATGCTCTACCAGCGTTAACTTGTTGTTATCTTTTTTATAGACATAGACATCGGAGTAATGTTTCTTTGCCCCTCCATTTAAAACTGTATCATAAGGGAAATTAGCACCTCCTCCTACGATTAAATAATCTTTATAAGAGCCAGCTAAGACGCCAGCTGTTCCAATATTCTTGTCAAATCCTTTTTGTGCCTCAAGTTCTCCTGCATATTCCCATGTTATTCTGTCCACTGATTCTCCGTCCCTAGAAGCTTCTACTTTTTTATTTGCCACACCAACACCTAAAACCAGCATTGATGCCATAGCTACTACCAAAAATTTTTTCATACGTTCGCCTCCTCTTCATTTGGAAATATAAATTTCTTATTATGGATATAAAAAATAGTGCGCAAATCACCTCCTTTGGGGGATTGCTTTTATTTCTAAATAGCCCTATAAAAATTCAAAATATTCCGAATATTTAAGCGTGAAAAAGATTATTCTTTTGAAGGAAAACGATAAGAAAAGAGGTGAAAATAGCGTTTATATTAAACGACGGACATCGTAACAAAATCTATGTTGAAACGATACTTACTAGTATTTAAGAAAACAATTAGCTTCTTCGACAACAAAACTCCTTAAATAAACCAATGCTAGTCATCCTTTGATAGTTCTTTTTGATAAGATAGGACACCTCTACAAAAAGTCATTAGTACCTCGTAATGATCGTCTAAAACTACTATATCTGCATCCTTCCCTACTGCAATACTTCCTTTTCGATGACTAATATTTAACTGCTTTGCAGGATTTCTTGACGTCATGTTAATAACATCTTCCAGTGTACAGTCATCACAGTAATGCAGCATGTTTTTCATTGCATCATCAAGTTTTAACACACTGCCCGCTAATGTGCCATTTTGTAATTCAGCCGTACCATCTTTCACGATGACCAACTGACCGCCTAAATCATAATTGCCATTTTGTAAACATTTTGCACGCATGGAATCTGTAATTAAAATGAGCTTCTCACTTTTTTTACTTTGATATGCTAACTGAATCATTTCAGGACATACATGAATGCCATCTACAATTAACTCAGCATATAATTCTTCCAGCAACAAAGCAGCCCCCGCGACGCCCGGCTCTCGGTGATGCAATCCTTTCATTTGATTAAATAAATGCGTTACTTGCGTAGCCCCCGCAGCCATTGCCTTTTGGACTTGCGCAAATGTCGCATTCGAATGGCCGATTGAGATGACAACACCATGTTGTTTCAAATACTGGATTAGTTCCAAGCCCCCTTTTTGCTCAGGAGCCAACGTAACTAGTTTAATGGTTCCTTCAGCTAGCTTTTGCCATTTTTCAAATAGCGAGATTTCTGGCAGCACGATAAAATCCACTGGTTGAGCCCCTGCCATGCTAGGGTTCACAAATGGCCCTTCTAAATGAACCCCTAGCACCTCTGCCTGACCTGGTTGTTGATGATTTTTTATAAAATTTGCTGCGTTTTTTAACGCCTGTGAAATATGGTCGTCCGATTGTGTCATTGTCGTCGCTAAAAAACTCGTTGTCCCTTCCTGGGGCAATGCTTCGACAATTGTTTCCAGCGATGCAATTTCTCCATCCATTACATCAGCACCAGACGTACCGTGAATATGAATATCAATGAGGCCAGGTATTACGTTATGTCCCTGTAAATCAATGATAACCGCTTGCTCATCCGTTCTATAATTGTGCATCCATCCTATAGCTTCAATGTTCATACCCGTCATCTTTATAAATCCATCATCAATAATGCCATTTTCTGCATATATTTTGGCATTCGTTAAAACAATTGATTGTTCCATCAACCTCACTCTCCCCACCAATCAATTTACTTGTCCGAATATTTTGTCTGCCTTTATAACATCTTCTCTATAACCGCTTGTGCAGTCAGTTCTTTGTTATGAACGGAGTCCTTATTTGTTTTCTTAAAGTATTCTAAATAGAGTAAATCTAAAAGATAGAGCTGTGATATTTTTGCAGATAAACTGCCCCCTTGAAGTGGCCCTTCATTCGCGCCGCAAAGCAATGTAATATCAGAAAAACTTGTTAAAGGAGACTTGGCAAATCTCGTGATTGAAATAATTTTTGCCCCTCGTTCTTTTGCTACTTTTGCTACTTCAATTGTATCCTTCGTTGAACCCGAATAAGATATAAGCACAGCTACGTCTTGCTTTGTCATTAAAGCAGCAGACATAATTTGCAGATGTGAATCGAGCGAACACTCGGTTTTATTCGTAATTCTCATAAACTTGTTTTTGGCCTCCATTGCTGTCATTAAGGACGAGCCGACGCCAAAGAAGTGAATTCTTTGGGCATTAATCATGCACTCAACAGCTAGTGCAATATCCTGTTCCGATAGTAAATTAAAGGTTTCCGTTAGCGCTTGAACGTTTGAAGATAAAACCTTCGACGATAGTTCCGCAATTGTATCTTGCATCGTAATGGCACTAGATAGTTGCGGGGTTTCATTATCGAGAGAAATGCTATGAGCTAGCATAATTTTAAACTCCTGATAGCCTTTTAAATCCATCGTTTTACAAAATCGAAATACACTTGATTCTCCTACATGACACGCATCAGCCAAATCGGTAATCGACATGTAAATAACATCTTTAATATTTTCGAGAATATAATCAGCTACCTTTTTTTCCGTGTTAGTAAAAGAATTGTATCTCGAATGAATAAGTGAAAATATATCTTGTTTTGCCATTTTAATACTCCTTCTATTAATCGCCTCGTAAATGAAGTGACACAGCACCTAAAACGCCGGCTTTATTTCCAAGTGAGGCTTGCATAATTTTAACATCTGTGAAACTCTCCATCGTTAACGCTTTCACTTGATGTGCTATAATCTCAACAAGATGATCTTGCTCCATAACACCACCACCTATTATAATCGCTTGAGGATTAAAAATGTGAATGAAGGAAGTTAACCCTAATGCTACTTCTACTATCCAATCTTGAAAAACCTTTTCTAAGCTCTTTTCTCCCTGATGCATTCTTTCGAAAATGACTCTACCATTTATAAAGTCAGCGTTTATTTGCTGTGCTTTTTTTATTAAAGCCGTTGTCGAAGCGTACGTTTCATAACATCCTTGCTTACCACAGTTACACTTATTACCGAAAGGATGCGTAATCACGTGCCCAAATTCTGCTGCTAAGCCATTATGCCCTTTATAAATTTTAGAGTCTATGATAATGGCACCACCAATACCTGTACCATAAGTTAAACAAATAAAATCATGATAGTTCTGTGCTGCACCAAAATGCTTTTCCCCTAGGGCAGCTGCATTGACATCATTTTCAACTTTAACAGGCACTTTAAAATGCCTCTCGAGAATTTCCTTTAATTTAGTTCCCGTATAGTTTGGAATATTATCATTAGCATAAATAATAGAACCATCTGCACTATTAACCTGACCTGCCGTACTAATGCCTATTGCTTGAAAGCCTTGAAACTCATGGATTATCTTAATTAGTTTTTCAACTAAATACTTTCCGCCTTTGTTACTTTCCGTATCATATTCTTTAAATACTTCTAAGCGTCCATTATAATCTGCGATCCCTACTTTTATCGATGTTCCACCAATATCAGCGGCTAATATTTTCACTTGCATCATCCTTTAAAACACTATTCTTCTTCGTCTAGCAATCTTCACTATTGTATAGCCTGAACGAATCTTTTCGTAATTTCCATCGGTCTAGTGATTGCTGTACCGATCACTGCTGTATGAACACCTAAATCAAAAACGCGTTTCAATTCGTCTGGAGTCCAAATACCACCTTCTGCAATAACAGGAATCGGAAAACTTTGGACTAATCTTTTAATTAACTCTGTATCCGGCAATTTTTTATCATTTGTATATTCCGTATAACCACTTAATGTTGTACCTAAGCAATCAAACCCAAGTTCATAGGCCACTTTTGCTTCTTCATACGTGGAGCAATCAGCCATAAAAATTTGGTCTTTAAATGTTTCCCTAATTTTAGGGAAACATTCGCTGATAGTGGTGCCATCAGGTCGTATCCTTTTCGTGGCATCTAGCGCAATGATATCTACCCCCTCCTGATAAAGCAATTCAATCTCATGAGCAGTAGGTGTTATTACTACGTCGGACCCTTCACACGTCTTTTTTATAATACCAATAATCGGCAGTTCAACCATACGCTTAATTTCTCTAATATCTTCAATACTATTTGCCCGAATGCCCTTAGCTCCCCCAAGCATCGCCGCATAAGCCATTTTCCCCATAATAAAAGGGCTGTGAAGAGGTTCTTCTGGAAGTGCCTGACATGAAACAATCAGTTGTCTTTTAATACCGTCAAATACTTTTTGTTTTTTATTCATTTGCATACATCTCCATGGATAAACATTTACTTATCTGCTCCAATCGTTATTCCTTTTGTAAAGTACTTCTGGAAGAAAATAAATATCAGTAACATCGGAATTGCTGCTACAGTAGCACCAGCCATCTTATAAGCAAAGTTAGGATTTAAATCTTGCATTAAGGTTGCGATTCCTACCATTAATGTTTTGGAATGAACGTCTTGCCCAACAACAAGTTGCCATAAATAGTCGTTCCAAACTTGCACAAAGTTAAGAATAAATAAAGCACCTATACCCGGTTTAACTAATGGCAACATAATCTTAAAAAATATACGGAATTCGCTTGCGCCATCGATTTTGGCCGCTTCTCTTAATGAATCTGGAATAGTATCAAAAAATCCTTTTAGTAAAAATACCCCGAAGGCTGTTGCGACATTAGGCCAAATCATACCACTTAATGTATTGACCATATTCATATCTTGAATAATTCTAAATAGCGGAACAATCATAACCTCTTTAGGTATCATTAAACTTGAAATAAAAATAATGAAAATGATGTTTTTCCCTTTAAATTTCAATTGAGAAAAGGCATAGGCCGCAAGTGAACTAACAACAATTAAAGCAAATGTGGACATTAAAGCTACAAACAAACTATTATAAGTCCATATAAAAGCTGGCTGATTGTTAAATACATCTACATAGTTACTAAAGTTTAAGCTTTTTGGAAACCAATCTGGTGGCATTTTTACTACATCCGCACTGTTCTTAAAGGAACTTGTCACAAGCCAATAGAGCGGGAAAAGACTTAAACCGGCAAAAAATAGTACAATGCAATTTGTTATGATTTCTATTTTTTCTCTTTTCCTCTTGTTGTTCTTTCTTCGCATACTCGTTCACCTCTAATTCTTCTTGAGCATTGTTCTTAGCTGTGGCGTAGATAACACTAATGTAATGAGGAACATAATTACACCTACTGCAGAAGCAATACCAAGCTGATTATACTTAAATGCATTATTGTATAAGTAATACATGAGTGTCGTAGAGGCGTTGTTTGGCCCTCCACCTGTTAATAACTGAATAACGACAAATATTTTAAGTACTGCGATAATATTCATAATAATAATGTAAATCGTCGTCGGTTTAACCATTGGAATAATGATTTTGAATATGATTTTCATGCGACTTGCACCATCGACTTCAGCCGCTTCAAAAAGTTCCTTTTGCACCCCAATCATAGAGGCAATATAAAGGATAATGGCCTGCCCCACATTTGTCGCAAATGTAACGAAAATAATGACTGGTAATACCCAATTCGTATCCCCTAAAAAGTTGACGGAGGCTAGTTCCATTTTTCTTGCTATAAAAGGAATAAGTCCATTTGCAGGGTTTAGCAAAAAGCTCCATATCATACTCATAACAACCGCCGAGACCATTACCGGAATATAATATGCACCTTGTATAAAAGACACATATTTCGCATTTTTATCAAATACAGTAGAGGCAACAAACAGGGCAAAAAACACCGTCAGCGCGACAATACATACTACAAAAATAACGGTGTTGATTGTAGACTGAACGAATACAGTATCACTAAATAATTTTTTATAGTTAGCAAAACCAACAAACACTTCATCTTGATAATTTATTTTAAATAAACTTAAACGGATTCCTTCTATAATAGGGTAAACTAAAAATATAAGAAAAAGTAAAATTTGAGGTGCGATAAACAAGTAACCTGTCATATTTTCTTTAAACGATTTTTTATTGATTTTCATCGCTATCATTTACCTTTCTACAATTTAAGCCCCAGCATCTAGGGGCTTAAATTGTTGTAAAGTTATATACACGCCATGCTATTTTTTATAAATTACAGAATCTGCTTTTGATTCTTCAATTACCTCATTGCCTTTTGTTTCATAATCTTTCACAGCCTGCTCCGCCGTTTTTCCACCCGTGTATAGTGCTTGTAGTTCTGGATATAAAACTTGTCTTAATTGGCTGTAGCCCGGTACGTTACCTGTGAAGTTAAACATGTAAGGGTCGTTAGCAGAATACGCCTCGAAATAAGGCTTTTCAGATTTGAACTCGTTGGCAACTGATGTTCTAACAGGTACACCATTTTTAGAAGCCTTGACAAGTTCAGCATCTGTGGAAATAAATTTCACAAAATCTTTACTAACTTTTATTCTCGTTTCATCTTTTGTGTCAAATACAGTTGCACCCGTTACATACGTGAACGATAATGGATCGCCACTTTCAGAAGGAATGTTTGCTAGTCTTATATCAAACTTAGGCGCTTTTCCACTTTCCATATCAGCCTTTGCGTTATTGAATAATATTGCGTTAGTAAAACTAATTGCAAGCTGTTGATTTTGGAACATCGCATTCACGTCATTTGAAGAAACGGATTCTACCCCTGGATTTGTTAAGCCATCATCGTAAATTTTCTTTAACCAATTGGCTGCTTTCACACCGTTAGCATCATCAATGATTAAATTGCCGTTGTTATCAAAAAATGGATTGCCAAACATTCTTAAATAAGCAAGATTCCAAGTATCACCTTGATTATTTAACGCATATAATCCCATAGGGTACGCATTGGAATATTGATCTTTCGGTATATCGGACTTTAACTTGTTTAATATGTTTTCATAGTCAGCTAGTGTCCAAGTTTTAATTTCATACTCTCCACCAATGTACTCGTCAAGTCCTGCAGCTTTAAACATGTCCGCATTGTAAGCTAAAGTACCTGGGTTATGCGAGAACGGGAAGAAGTACACATCTTCACCAAATGTCACACTGTCCCAATAACCTTGAGCAATATCTTTTTTTGATTCCTCATCCACAATATCATTTAATGGTACTAATGCTCCTCTATGCGCGTAGTCTCCCATGGCAAATACACTTTCAAAGAACACATCTGGAGGTGTTCCACCATTCAGATTGACATTTAATAGCTCATCTCGTTGCTCCCCTGCAATTACCTCTACATTCACCTTAACGTTATGCTCCTTATACTCAGCAGCGAAACGCTCCCCTGCATGTTTGAAGAAGCTATCATAATCTGCTCCATTTTCAGAAGCATCTAAAACCCCTTTCCATTGCGGAGTTAACCATACTTTTAGCTCTACCACATCAGATGAACTAGAGCTAGATTTTGAACTATCAGTAGAATTACTTGTACATCCTGCTAGCACTGAAAGTACAAACAAGATTGCTATTGCAGTTGCGAAATAACGCCTTTGAAACATAAACGACTCCCCCTTATGAATGTCATTAAAATAAAATTGCCTATATGAAAGACAAGCTTTTTATTAGCTTGTGTCCTCCCCTATGTGAAATTACACTTGTAATTATCGACAACCTTTATTACTAACGGTTGACCTTTTCAAGTGGACTACCCTTTATACTTTTGGATGGCGTTGTCGATTAACGCTTTAATACTAGCGATTTTATTTAAATCGTCACCCGATACCGGCTCTAATGGAGCTCTGACACTGCCTATATGAACCCCGTTTTGTTTTAAAATTTCTTTAATCGTGGAATATAGAGAACCATTTAACGAACATAAAGCAACGATAATATCATTAATATCATGTTGAATTTTTCTAGCATTCGCGAAATCCCCTGCTGACACAAATTTTTCTGCCATTAAAAATAGCTCAGGCATTACGGCATATGTTCCACCAATTCCGCTATCAGCACCGATTATTCTGCCTGAAACGTATTGCTCATCAGGCCCATTAAAGACGATAAAATTGTCACCGGCAGTAGCCTTAAATCTTTCAATATCCATAACAGGCATAGAAGAATTTTTTACCCCTATCACTTTTTCATTTTCTATTAGTTTTTTAAAGAGATTGAGTGAAAGGTCAAAACCTGTCGTTTGTGGGATATTGTAAATAATAAATGGCATTGTCGTTGCATCCATAATTTCCGTCCAATACTTATAAACCGAACTTTCTGAAAATTTAAAGTAAATAGGTGGAATGGCCGAGACAGCATCATAGCCTAATTCTTCTGCATATTTTGCTAAAATTACACTATCCCTTGTTGATGGTGCCCCCACATGTGCGATTAATGTAAGCTTCCCTTTTAGTTGGTGTGCCACATATTTTAGGGTCGCTTTTCTTTCTTCTAAGCTGTGATAAATACATTCTCCTGAACTTCCACCAACGTAAAGCCCTTTAACACCTTTTTTGTATAAATAGTTACACAATTCTTTCGTTCTACTTTCAGATATTTCTCCTAGCTCATCATAACAAGCATAAAAAGCAGGAATGATTCCTTTATATTTTTCTAAATTCACCTTTGAACACCACCTAAAAAGTTTTTATATCATTGTCCGTTGACAAAACACCACGAAAATAGCATGGTTTAATGCCCTATTTTCGAAATGATAAAGCATGGCATTAACCTCTTGCGTTTTTTAAACGCCAAACATTTCTGTTAACGCTTACAAGTAATATTATAACAAGTCAAAAAAGTTGTAAATAATTTTCTTTATTTTTTTAATTTACGGAGAAAAATTCCACCTTCGTAAACAATAATAAAAAACTACCCCTTATAGACATGACCGAAATCTATTTAAAAGGACCGATATAAAAGGCTTCAGACTAGCCTACTTGATGTCTAGAAGTATTTAAATTGTTTTACAGATGGAGATACGATTGTTTACAATCAGTCTAAAAAGGAGAAACCAATGCTTAAGAAATTAGAAAATTATTTTCAGACTGCCTTTACAACTACCTATAATGCACAAGACAACAGTAAATATTGGTTTATAACAGAGGATAATTGTAAATTCGGCATCGTCAAAACAGCCCTTTCAGATGCCGAACGTAATCTTTTACTGACTTTATTTCTTCCCATAGACAATACGATGAATGGGCAAAATAACTCTAGCGTTCAACAAAAATGGTATGATTTTTTAAACAACGATGGAAAAGAGCTACCCTTTTTACAAGATGTAAAGACTTTGCGTTTTTGCTATTTCTATCTCAAACAACCAATTGATGATTTACATAATTTTAAAGAGGCCATTACAGGAGGATTTCAGCAACCGGTAATACTTATGATGGACGATACACATGGCATTATCGTAGATGAAAAGCCCCAAGTCGTTTTTGATAAAGAGGCATTTAGCCAACTAAGTGATACATTAACAAGTGATTTTTTTGTTAAAATTTATAGTTATATCGGTCAACTGCATCAAGCTGATTTATTCGTAAAAGAAAAGTTTAGCTATGAATACCAATGTTTCAAAGCGATCCATCGATTCGCTGATCGTGAAAAATCACTCACATTTCACGAAGCATTGCCTTTACTACTCATTCATGCTCCATCACTCGTTAACAAAAACATACTTTCCAATTTGTTTGTTGAAAGTATGCAAGGGGAGGAGATGCTTGATACAATTCAAGTCTTTTTACAATGTAATTTAAACGCGTCTTCGACTGCAAAAAAACTTTATATTCATCGCAATAGCCTACAGTATCGATTGGATAAGTTTATAGAAAATACAGGAATCGATATTCGATCCTTTGCCAATGCCGCATTTGTTTCACTCGCTATGTTGTTGCTAAAATCAGAAAATTATTAATAGTTGTTCAATGTGCCCAATGATATTTTGTGTAATGTATACATATACATTTTGCATAATTTTCTCTTATACTCTAAAAAACCATTACAAGGGAGATGAACCAAATGGCAGAACTAAAATTACAACATATTTATAAAATCTATGATAAAAATGTCACGGCAGTAAAAGATTTTAATTTGGACATTGAAGATAAGGAATTCATTGTTTTCGTAGGTCCTTCAGGTTGTGGTAAATCTACCACATTACGTATGGTCGCGGGTCTCGAAGAAATTTCTCAGGGAGATTTAATCATTGATGGAAAACGCATGAATGATGTTGCACCAAAAGATCGTGATATCGCCATGGTATTCCAAAACTACGCCCTTTACCCACATATGAGCGTATATGAAAATATGGCATTTGGATTAAAACTGCGCAAATTACCGAAAGATGAAATTAACCGTCGTGTCAACGAAGCCGCACGCATTCTAGGTCTTGAGGAATATTTAAATCGTAAACCGAAAGCACTTTCGGGCGGTCAACGGCAACGTGTGGCATTGGGACGTGCCATTGTTCGGGATGCGAAAGTATTTTTAATGGATGAGCCTTTATCGAACTTAGATGCCAAGCTACGCGTTCAAATGCGTGCAGAAATTACTAAACTTCATCAACGCCTACAAACAACAACGATCTATGTTACCCATGACCAAACGGAAGCTATGACGATGGCAACGCGCCTCGTTGTTATGAAAGATGGTATTATTCAGCAAGTAGGAGCACCAAAAGAAGTTTATGAGCAACCTAAAAATGTTTTTGTTGGCGGTTTTATCGGCTCCCCTGCCATGAACTTCTTTACGGGTACGCTTACCGATGGCAAACTCAACATTGGCAGTACTTCTATTACTATTCCACAAGAAAGAATGAAATACTTACTAGCGCAAGGCTACAACCATAAAGAAATTATAATGGGCATACGTCCAGAAGATTTCCACGATGAACAGGCGTTTATTGAATCATCGCCAGGGTCTAGAATCGAGGTAACGATTGAAGTGGCGGAATTAATGGGGGCTGAAATCATGCTCTATTCACAGGTCGAAGGGCAGCAATTTATTGCACGTGTGGATTCACATGCCAATGTTAAACCTGGTCAAGTTATCCCACTAGCACTCGATATGAACAAAGTCCACTTCTTCGATAAAGACACTGAAAACCGAATTATTCCAGGTGATAACAAACATAACGAAGACAATGAGGGCAATGAAACACCACTTGTTGTAAACTAAAAAAGGCGACTAATAACCAAAAAAGTGTTAGATTGGGCGCAATCAATCTAACACTTTTTACACGGTCATTGCTGTTTGCTACGGCGGTGCATTCCACGGTCTATTCTTATTTGAAATGAAAAAAGACTGTAGAACCGATTTTTATCGGTTCTACTTTATAAATTATATTAATATCAATACTTTATTTTTAATCTTAACTACTTTTCTCTCTTGTCATAATCCAATGCTTTTAAATTGATTTATATACGGATTTTTAATTTTTGAATTTTTTCAATTTGGTAGCTGTATCCAGTCAAATCAAGTTCTTTTACAAGAACATTAAAAAAGACTTCAGCACGATTCAAAAAGATTCCTAATAACATTTTTTGTTCAAATTCTAACACATGATCGTCGTTATCAAATAAAAATTGTATTTTTTTATTTTTTAATTGCTTTAATTGAATTCTAACTGGTTGATCGGGAAAATAACATTTCCCAATTCCTTCTTCTAAGTATTCTTCAATAACATTTAAAATATATGCCCATAGCTCTGGAAGATAATCCCAATATCGAACACCTAAAATCTCTTTATTATATTTTTTAATAGATAACCCCCCATCAAGTGTAAGAAGGCCGTCTTCTATATATTTACTCCGATTATTATTGATAAAAGAAACAAATTCATCCCAGTTATCATTTATGCTTATCGTGTACTTATCAGGATTATTTACCGCATCTTCCAAATCGTTTATAGTTCTTTTTACAATAAATTCGTTAATTGTTACGATTCCCATTATATATTTACCTCACATTCATTTAATCTGTCCCTTTAATATCTCCATCTAGCAATAACTGCTACTGAAACAAATGACTAAAGATAGAATAACGTAGAAGCCCAGATACCCCATCAGAAATTAAAAAATCCTTTCAATGAATTGTTTTAAAATAATTGATTGAATCACGCTTTACAGTTGCTAGATTATTTTGTAGGCTTATCCATAATAGAACGAAGAAAATGCTACAAGAACAAACAAACGGATTTCTCCATAACATAACAAGAGGTGATGTGTATGACGGACAAAGTAACTGCATTTAAACAGGCATTAGGGAATTATCCAACAGGTGTCACAGTTGTTACAGCTTGCAATAATCTAAATGAACCGATTGGCTTAACGGTCAATTCCTTTGCATCGGTTTCCATAGATCCGCTTCTCATTCTATGGTCATTGGACAAAAAATCACAACTACATCCATTTTTTAGTACTACAGAAAAATTTGCGGTCAATATTTTAGCGCATGAGCAAACACATTTATGTACGGTATTTTCAAGTAAAATCGCTGACAGATTTGCGCAAGTTCATTGGTCTACTTCTGCACATGGTTTACCTATTTTGCATGATACGTTAGCTACGCTACAATGCGAAACATATAATAAAATTGATGCAGGTGACCATACGATTTTTATTGGGCAAGTTTTACAAATTGATAATAGACAGAAGGAACCTTTGCTCTATCACCGTAGACATCTTGGACAAATTCCAACGAGCTTTTACGAATAATCTGGTTTAAGTAGGTATTTCAAATTTCCCCTTTGAGATACCTTTTTTTAACGTTTTAAAATCGCTGCTCATCGCATTATTATGAATGTAAAAGGAGTGAAACGATTATCATGCCCGATTATAGAAA
Organism: Lysinibacillus sp. C5.1; assembly: GCF_016350185.1. Lineage (NCBI taxonomy): Bacteria > Bacillati > Bacillota > Bacilli > Caryophanales > Bacillaceae > Lysinibacillus > Lysinibacillus sp. C5.1. Next base: position 1,858,740 of record NZ_CP066226.1, on the reverse strand, counting down.
TATACTTGTCCCTTTATTATTCGTTTTCATTATTGCAGGTTGTACAAGCTTAGAAAAACAAAAAATTGAAGTTCAAAAAATGGCAGAAGACGGAGCTTATGAGGATTTCAAGGAAATTACCCATTCCAAAGAGGTAAAAGCGGTTAAACGAATACTACATCATGCTGACTGGGAGAAACGAAAAGTCGATATGGCAAGATTGCCAGACTATGAGTTTATATTTCAATTTGTTAATTCCAATACCAACGCAAAAGCCATCACTTATGCCGTTTGGATTGCTCCAAACAAAAACACACTAGAGGTCGTACAAGGTGAACAGCAATATGTTCATTTGAACGAAAAGGATTCTAACACTTTGTTCGAAGCATTAACAGACAGTAAACTAGTATATGTCAAATAAAGAAACATTTATTGAGTTCGTTAGCGGTTTTTAGTGTAAGACTACCTATGTGGCGTCAAAGGGCGCTTTTAAGGTAGTCTTTTGTTAATTATTCCCATTCTAATAACACTTTACTTTTTCTGTGGAAATCTTTGCTTTTCAAGTCGATTAATTTGTACAATCACACCATCTTGAATGGTAATTTGCACTTCACCAAATTCTAAATTTTGAATGGCCTTCGCAATCACTTCTAATTTTTTATCATCAATCTTAGACAGTTGAGACATACGATACACCCCTTCTTTTTTCACTTTTTGTATAAAAACATTCAAACATCAAGATGATTGGTTTGTTCTCTTATCTCTAAAAATTGCACTGAATTTTGCCAAAGAGCGTTTGAACATCTCTCCTAGCATCAGTACTACGTTTCTTGGAAATAATTCTATAATTCAGAAAACCTATTGTCAATATAAATATTACAAAACCTAGCTGAATACTTTGTAATTAAGTAAAAAGTTTCATTTTTCCCTTACAATTCCATATTTTTAATAACTTATTTCATCGATAGTGGTAGTGGCAAGTGGTAAATCACCTTTACTTTATTCATATTTTGGAACGGAATGATGTATGACAACAAAAAAACTGTGCAGAATTTCATCTTCTACACAGTTTGTTGTTATACATTTTGTAAGTAATTTATCAATACTTTTGCCGTTTCTTGTTTGCCAATTACTTTGATGGGATCACCTTGTGCAGGTACAATCCAATGAGGCTCTTGACCACCGTACAGCGATTGCGAGCTATTGGCAACCATGCATTGTGCGTTCGCCGTTTCCATACGAAGACGTGCACGCGATAGTAAGAACTGTTCATCCTCTGTTGCCTCTAGCTTAAAGCCTACTAACGTGACATTCGGTTGCCAGCCCTTTATTTGTCCTAACACTTTCGGTGCTTTTTTAAAGTGAATAATAGGAGGCTCGTCTGACGGCATTTTACCCGCACCTTCCATGAGATTGCCCGATTGATCGTAAACTTTATCAATTACCCAATCAGAGCCGGCCGCTGCCATGATCACGATATCTACTTGTCCTTCCTGTACCGCATGGCGAACCTTGTCACCTAAATCTTCAATCCCCTCAAAGCGTACAGTACGCATTTTATCTTGGTTAACTGGAAGTTGTGCAAAATAGCCATGCATATAGATAACATCTGCCCCAGCTTCTAATGCTGCTTCAGCCAAATAGCAGCCCATCGTCCCCTTCGATAAATTCGTATGCCCGCGCACACGATCCCATTTTTCAAGTGTTCCCCCACTTGTAATGAGTACGGTTTTTCCTTGTAATGTCCCCACTCACACTCACCTTTTCTTTTCAAACTATCATGAAATACTAAGCTTTCTTCATGTTCTATTTTAACGTAAAAAGTTAAAATAACCTATTTCTTATTTTGTTCTTTCAGCCATGCACTTAAAATTTCCGCAAATTTTTTTGTCACTGGTGAGGCTTGGTATTTCATTGCCAGCCCAATTGTTCGATAACCACCTTGTTTTAACGGGATGGCCTTTAATGAAGACGGCAATCGATTAATAACTAAGCGAGGTAAAATACTAATTCCTAAATGATGCGAAATCATTGAAATAATTCCTACTTCCTCTGACAGCTCAAAGCGGATGTTTGGTTTCACATGATACTGCTCTAAAAGAACTTTTACATCATTGGTGCCCCGATATGACGTCATTATAAAAGGCATATCCTCTAATTCAGCAATATCAATTTCTGCTCGGTTATAGAGAGAACTTTGATTGGAAACGATACATAAAAGAGGGTCTTGTACTAACTGGATAAATTGGAATTGTTCCGATTTTTGACCATTTAAAAACCCAGCATCCACTACACCGCTTTGTAACCACTGTTCGATTTCATAATAATCGCCTTCGCGCAATTCTACTTGTATGCCTGGAAACTGATTGTCCATAATACGAATAATTTCGGGCATCCAATTGGATGAAATACTAGAAATAACACCTATTCGCAATTTACCACGGGTCACACCAAGAATATGGGCCGCTTCTTGCTGTAATAATTCATTTGCATCGAGAACTTGACGCATCGCACGCAGCATCGTTTGTCCTTCGCTCGTTAATGTTACACCTGTTCGACTTCGATGGATTAGTGCAAATCCACATTCTTTCTCTAAGCTTGAAACAGCATGACTAACTGCCGATTGGGTTAATCCAAGCGCATCAGCTGCTTTTGTAAAACTCGATACTTCAGCAACTTTATTCAAAATCTCGTATTTGACTAAACTCATTCACTTTCCCTCTTATACATGAATTTTTTTAATATTAATCATTATAAACATTCGTTTTACTAATCACAATACAAGATATATAGTAAATTTTAGTATAAAACTGTTTTAGTACACAGATTGAAGGTGGCATAATGAGTAATCAAGGAAAAGCAAATTTACTAATGGTAATTGTAACAATGTTTTGGGGATTGTCTTATACGTTTATGGTTATGGGGCTTGAAACATTGGCTGTTTATAATGTGGTAGCGTTGCGTTGTATTATCGCATTTTTTGCAGCAGGCATACTCTTTTATAAACGCATGATCAAAGTCGATTTCAAAACATTAAAATACGCAGCTATTCAAGGTTTGCTTTTATTCATTGTGTTTGCACTTAGCTTATTCGGACTGGAGACTACTTCCGTTTCCAACGCAGGATTTATTTTAAGTCTGACAGTTGTGCTAGTGCCTATATTCAGTAGCTTTATCGACAAAAAATTGCCTTCAAAAGCTGTTAGTTTTGCGATTGTTAGCACAATGATTGGTATTACTGTATTAACTGTACAACATTCATTTACTTTCCAAACAGGCGATATTTTAGTCGCTATTGCTGCGTTAAGTTATTCAATTTATCTGCTGTTAAACGGTCGATTTACTCGTAGCGTAGAGTCGATTTCATACGGCATCTATCAACTCGGCTTCGCTGGATTGTATGCACTTGTATTAACGCTACTTTTTGAAACACCAACACTTCCAAATTCTACTACTTCATGGATTGCCATTTTAGGGCTTGGTATTATTTGTAGCGCCTTTTGCTTTGTTGGCCAAACTGTTGCACAACAGTATACATCTGCTACACATACAGGGCTTATCTTTTCATTGGAGCCTATTTTTGCCGCGATGTTTGCCATGATGTTTATCGGTGAGGGGCTTACGGTTAAATTACTGATTGGTGGTAGCTTTATTTTAATCGGCAATCTTGTTGCCCAACTGGAACATCTTCACCTTTTACGCTTTATAAGAAAACATGAACAGGAAAAAGTGATGCATTAATCAATACGAAAAGAGTGAGATTGACCATAATCAATCCCACTCTTTTCTATTATCTGCTGCTCTGCCCACTCGGTGAGCGCTTTCCGCGACAATAATCATTTATCGTTAACTACAAATATCTTCTTATTTGTTCAGCATCATTCATACGCTCTTCAGCCTTTAAGCGTTCCTCACGTTGAGCTGGTGTCTCATCCACAATCGATTCAGGTGGCGTGACACGTGTATCCAGCGCATCCAGTTGTGCACGTTGTGATTCGACGCCAAGTGTAGCCGATGTTGGATCGATGTTGTCATCATGTTCCGCATATAATACAATGGCCCCTTCTTCCACAAGTTGTGCGTAATATGCTGTCTGACCCTCTGTCAAATCAAAACGTTTTAATCCTTCTGTAACCGCTGTTTCTCCTGTAAACCATGATTTAATTTGGTCAAACCAATTACCAGCTTCGTGGGTTTTCACATCAGCGTTCCATTTGACATCTTCCAAATCGCTAGCTTCTCTTGCAATAATATGGATTTCATCCGTGTGGTAACCTTCCATGCGCATACATTTTAAAATGTGAAACATCTCTTCTCTCGTATGTGCAACTTCAATTTTTGGGTTTTGTTCATTCATCATGTTCAATTCCTCCTAATTTGTAAGGCTTACTATGTATGTACCCCGACACTTTAAGAAAAAACCCTTTTTATGCATCCTTTATACAACTGTAATAATTGTCATCTCAATTATTATTCTGTTGCCTGTTTGTCATATTGCCTGTCCTCCCAAAATTTAAAAAACACTTGGAGCTTTAACTAAACTCCAAGTGCTCTGTATTTTAAGCGCCTTTTTTATCAAGAAAGGCTTTTAACATCCACGTATGTTTTTCAAGGGATTGATACATCGCATTCAGCAAATCTTCTGTACGGTCATCGCCTTCTTCTGCAGCAAGCTGCATCGTATTATTGATAGCTTGCATTTGCTTTTCAAAGTCAGAAATCGTAGTTGCGACCATTTCCTCTGCTGTCTCTTTTCCCGTTGCTTCTTCTACATAGGATAACTCAAGGTATTCTTTTAAAGTAGCGACAGGCTCGCCACCTTTGGATAGAATACGTTCAGCCGTATCATCAAAATTTAATGTAACCTCATTGTATAATTCTTCAAATTTTGCATGGAGTGTAAAAAAGGCATTCCCGGTTACATACCAATGATAGTTATGTAGTTTTGTATACAGTACCGACCATGTTGCTACGAGTTTATTCAATTCCTTGTTTAAATCTTGTGGCATAATTACCCCTCCAAATTATTGTTATTTATATAATTTCAGTATGCAATATACTGTCGAACCCTGTCAAGTAGACACCTTAAATAAAATAAAAAATAACAAAAAGGGTAAAAATCTTAATACACTATGTACGATTGGCATCCAAATAAAAAGAACTCTACATTGAGTACTTTGAACAAGCATACTTGATAGAGTTTGTTAAAGCATTATGTCCTTAAATTACGTATAATGGAATAAAAATGTTGGATACATCTTTCCAAAAAGGAGACTCTATGAATATTACATTAAGCCAATTGACATACGTTGATATGGAAAGTTTATATACATTCGAGCTTACTAATCGGGCTTATTTCGAAAAAATGGTACCAAGTCGTGGTGATGATTATTATGAATTTAATAATTTTCAAAAGCAAAACCTTATGCTAATACATGAACAAGAGCAAGAACGATCTTATTTCTATTTAATCAAAAATGAACTTGGACAAATCGTTGGGCGCATCAATTTAACCGACATAGATAAAAAACAACAGTTAGGTCATATCGGTTATCGAGTTGGCGATGAACATAGCAGCAAGGGCATTGCTAATAAAGCGTTAAAGTTATTATTAACAATCGCGAGCAATAAAGGCATTCGACAAATTGCTGCGAAAACAACAACAAACAATATAGCTTCACAAAAAGTATTAGAAAAAAATGGATTTATATACACTGGCACAAGTTCTGAAGAGTTTGCAATGAATGGACAAAAATTAAATTTTGTTTATTATAATTGGAACGATTCGGAGGCAAGCCGTTTGTAACAATAAGGTTTATTTAATCCTAGTATCACTTAAAATAGTAACTACTTCAACAAAGGGTTATAGCCAAAATATAGTAGTAGACGAAATAAACCGAATGCATATTATATGTACTACAAGCGTCCTTCATTTTAGCATTCGGTTTATTAATTTAGTTTATATATTTTTAGCAGTATTCCGCAATTTCTAAACTACAATCAATACTATTCCTCATTGAATAGATTTCCAACAGGATTTTTTAGAGTTGGGGTAGGCTGTGGTGCGCCCATTTGCATACTTTGTGATGGCGAAGCAGCTAGTTTCATCAATCGATAAATCCGTTTATGATTAAATTGTTTATTGTATTTATGGTTTAGATGGAGCTTCATTTTGCGATAGCCAACGTTTGCTTGTCCCTTTTCATGTAGCGCGTTTAATTCTTTTAAAATCTCGTTATTTTCAAGTTGCCTTTTTGTTGGTACGCGCTGTGTCCATTTATAATAGGCTGAGCGTGCAATTCCTGCGCATTCGCATAGTAGCGAGATAGAGTAGTTGTCGTTGTGATGCAATGCTTGAATGGCTGTATATTTATTTACATAACTCTCCTCCCTTCGATTTCCTCTAGCTTTTTTAGCAATGCATTTTCTGTACGTAGACGTTCATTTTCGCGTTCAAGATATTTTATTTCTTCTTTAAATTGTTCTTCTATTGTACGCTCCTGTTCTTTTTTAGTTCGCCCGCGTTTATCTTGTAGCGATGCTTCGTCACCCGCTTCATATTTTTTAACCCATTGGTAAACTTGTTGGTACGACACTTGAAACCTATCTGCAGTAAGTTGGTAGTTTTTATCATGCTTTAAACAAAAGAAAACGATTTGAACTCGTTCCTCTAATGTCGTTTTTCTTCCCTTTGGCATCAGTTCGGCTATCCTTTCAGCAATTCCTTTTTTATACTATTATAATAGTTAGAACAATAAACGAGAACAGAATAGTAAAGCAATATATTGTAAAAACCCCCTTCTTTATGAACTGCACCCCAATTGTTAGACACATCTAACAATTGGAGGTGCAGTTTTTAATGGCAAAATATACTGCAGAGGAAAAATTACAAGCAGCTTTACGATACTTAGAAGGCAAAGAAAGTTCACATGAAATTGCTAAATCGATTGGGACAGATCATAAGGCTATTCTTAACTGGGCTAAACAATATGAGTATAACGGTGTTGAAGCGTTTATAAAATCATATACAAACTATACAGCACAGTTTAAACTAGACGTACTAAACTTCATGATTGAGCACGGCACGTCCTTAATAGAAACAGCGGCTATCTTTGGTATAGCAGCTCCATCGTCCATTATTCATTGGCGAAAACAGTTTGAAACAAAAGGATTCGATGCCCTTCAATCAAAGGAAAAGGGGCGTCCATCCATGAAAAAAGAAACCAATAAACAACCAAAACATACACCAGTAGAAGGCTCACCAGAAGCACTTCAAGCTCGTATCAAGCAGCTTGAAATGGAAAACGAGTATTTAAAAAAGTTGAACGCCTTAGTTCAAGCCAAAGAAACATCACCAAAGAAGACAAAGTAAAGGTCATCTATGAATTAAGGCATAAATACTCGGTGAAGGCACTTGTCGAATTCGCACAGATTCCACGTAGTACGTATTATGACATAGTGAAGAAACTGAATCGTCCCGATCCAGATACCGACTTAAAGGCTGAAATTCAATCCATCTATAACGAACATGAAGGGCGTTACGGATACCGTCGCATTCGTGATGAACTCGCAAATCGTGGACGAAGAGTGAATCATAAGAAAGTACAACGTATCATGAAAACACTTCGTTTAAAGTGCGTAGTCAGAATGAAAAAGTATAAATCATATAAAGGGACAGTCGGTAAAATCGCACCGAATATTTTAGACCGCAAATTTACAGCTGAAGCCCCTAATGAAAAGTGGGTAACAGATATTTCAGAGTTTAAATTGTTTGGTGAAAAACTCTATTTATCCCCTGTTTTAGACTTATTTAACGGAGAAATTATTACTTACACAATTGGTCATCGACCAACGTATTCACTTGTCTCAGAAATGTTGGAGAAAGCATTAGAGAAGTTACCAGAGGAACGCCAATTACTGATGCATTCCGATCAAGGCTGGCATTATCAAATGAAGCAATACCGTCACGCACTTGCATCAAAAGGCATTGTGCAAAGTATGTCACGTAAAGGCAACTGTTATGACAACTCGGTGATGGAGAATTTCTTTGGGATTTTGAAATCGGAATTCCTTTATTTAAAGGAGTTCGAAAGTGTTGAGCATTTTAAATTGGAACTTGAAAACTATATAACGTATTACAATACGAAACGAATTAAGGCAAAATTAAAACTGAGTCCGGTACAATACCGAACTCAGTTTACCCAAGCTGCCTAAATGAAATAACCGTGTCTAACTTTTAGGGGTCACTTCATTAACAGAAGAGGGTTTTACTTACGTATTATCTTTATTCAATTGTTCCGCTTCTTCCAAACTTTCTTCTGCTCTTAACCGATGCTCTCGTTGCTCAGGCGTCTCGACATGATCAATCGTATCAATAAATGGTTCAGGCGCAGTAACGCGAGGTTCAAGTGGATTATGCCAATAGCGATTTTCCTCTTGATCAATCGCTATTGTTACTGGGGCATCTGTGTTGGCCTTCTCGCCAAACACAACAATAGCACCATGCTCTACAAGTTGTGCATAATAGGCCGTTTGCCCCTCACTTAAATGAAAACGTTTGACGCCTTCTTTTACAGCAGATTCACCTGTAAACCATGATTTAAACTGATCGAGCCAATTGCCTGCCTCATGCGTGTGTATATCTGTTTCCCATTTAATGTCCGCAAATGGCGTAGCGTCCTTCGCAATAATATGAATATCATTCGTGTGAAAACCTCGGTTATGCATTTGTTTTAATATTTCTAGCATTTCCTCTTTCGAGTGTGCCACTTCAATATATGGATTTTGTTCATTCATGCAATATATGTCCTCCTATTTTTAATGGCCACTCCATACTTATTCGTATCAGAGGAACTGCCTTTACTGTTTTTTTGTCTTCCTTTTAAAGTTATTCGTTCAGGAATGCTTTTAACATCCATGCATGTTTTTCAAGTGACTGATACATAGCGTTTAATAAGTCTTCCGTTCGATCGTCGCCCTCTTCTGCCGCAAGCTCCATCGTTGCGTTTAAAGCTTTCATCAACTTTTGGAAATCAGAAATTGTTGTAGCAACCATTTCTTCCGTTGTTTCTTTACCTGTTGCTTCTTCTATATAAGAAAGCTCCAGATGCTCTTTTAAAGTAGCTACTGGTTTGCCATCTTTGGATAGAATACGCTCTGCGATTTCATCTAAATTTAATGTTGTTTCATTATATAATTCTTCAAATTTTTCATGCAGTGTAAAAAAGGCACTGCCAGTTACATACCAATGGTAGTTATGCAATTTTGTATACAGTACAGAGTATGTTGCTACTAGCTTATTTAGTTGCTTGTTTAAATTTTGTGACATAATATCTCCTCCAATAATTCATACTAGCCTTTAGTATGCGTTGCTTTGTACTCTGGCTATACTTCATTTTTCCCTACTGACACAATTTCAAACATGTTCTGCTTCTTTTTAAAAAAAAATCATGATTTCGCTAGGCTACTAAAATCTTATTCTTCCCCCTGTAATTATTTCACTTTTCGAAATAGTTTCGTTATAATGGAATCACTTACGTTAAAAGGGGTGTTCTGACATGGAAGTATTACCATTAAGGAAAGATGTTGCAGTGGAAGAAACGTGGAATTTACAGGATTTACTTGAAAATGACGCTGATTTTGAACCTGCATTAGCTCAGTTTGTAGAAGATGCAGTAAAATTTGAAAGCACCTATAAGGGGAGCATTACGGATGCGCAAAAGGTAATTGAGGTACTGACAGCCTTTGAAGCATTACAAGTAGGCATTATCCCTCTGGGAACCTATGCGAGCTTAAATATACAGGCTGATCGTACGGATGACGTTGCACAAATGCGCGCAGCAAAATTTAGCACTGCGATTGGAAAAATTAGCAGTTCCATCGCATTCGTGAATAGCGAATTGCTTGCATTAGACGAAACCATTTTAGAGCAAGCTGCAGCGTCAAGTCCCCTATATAATCGCTATATCACACAACTGTTAAAGCAAAAGCCTCATCAACTACATCCTGAAGTAGAAAAAACGCTTGCTGCTTTGCGTTCTACATTCGACGCACCTTATGAAATTTATAACACGACAAAGCTCGTGGATATGCATTTCGGGGAGTTTGAAGCAAATGGCAAAAATCATCCGCTTAGCTATGTGTTATTCGAAAATGATTGGGAACTTGAAAGCGATCCAACGATACGTCGAGCAGCATTCAATGCCTTTTCTAACAAGCTTCGTGAGTATCAACATACTACGGCAAAAGTATATAACACGCATATCCAGCAAGAGAAAACAATCGCCGATTTACGAGGCTTCGACTCTGTCATTGACTTTTTATTATTTGACCAAGATGTCGATCGTTCGCTTTATAATCGTCAAATTGACCTTATTACAAAAGAGCTTGCCCCACATATGCGTCGTTATGCCAAGCTTGTACAAAAAGCGCATGGCTTAGATAAAATGACGTTTGCTGATTTAAAAATAGCACTTGATACAAGCTATGATCCAAAATTAACAATGGCAGAAGCAAAAGATTATGTTGAAAAATCATTAGCTGTAATGGGTAAAGATTATGAGGAAATGATTGAAAGGGCGTTCAACGAGCGCTGGATTGATTACGCACCAAATAAAGGAAAATCTACAGGCGCATTTTGCTCAAGTCCCTACGGTAGCCATCCGTACATTTTAATGTCATGGAATGAGCGTATGAACGAGGTATTCACACTAATCCATGAGCTTGGTCACGCCGGTCATTTTGTTAATGCACATGCACATCAATCGTATTTGAATAATCGCCCTTCCCTCTACTTTATCGAGGCACCATCTACAATGAATGAAATGCTATTAGCAAACTATTTATTGACACATAATGATGATAAACGCTTTAAACGTTGGGTTATATCAAACATCGTATCGAAAACATATTATCATAACTTCGTCACACATTTACTAGAGGCAGCATACCAACGTAAAGTATATGAACTAGTGGACGCTGGCGAATCAGTGAATGCTACAGTATTGAATCAATTAAAACGTACTGTTTTAGAAGATTTCTGGGGCGATACTGTCCATATCCTAGAAGGCGCAGAATTAACATGGATGCGTCAGCCTCATTACTATATGGGCTTGTATCCATACACATATAGTGCTGGTTTAACGATTTCTACACAAGTATCGCAACGTATTTTAAAAGAAGGTAGTACGGCTGTAGATGAATGGTTAAAAGTACTGCAAGCAGGTGGCACTAAATCGCCTGTAGAGCTTGCCCAAATGGCAGGTGTTGATGTCACGACAGATCAACCGCTGCGAGATACAATTGCTTACATCGGTCAGTTAATTGACGAGCTTGAAAGACTAACAGCAGAGATTGAAGTCTAATAGTATTACCATCTACGCTCAATTCAAGTGCGTAGATGGTTTTCTTTTTTTAGTTCTAAGCTAGAAAATACATACATATAATAGAATTAGGGCGTCCCTCTAATTTTTTGATATTTCAAAATAGATAATCATTTTTCTTCATACAAAAGTACCGTTATTATTAAGTGTACGCAATTTATTTAGCAAAAATCGACTAACAATTTTCAAAGGAAGTGTTTCTAATTATGGTAAAACGTAATGATCCATGCCCATGCGGTAGCGGCAAAAAATACAAAAAATGTTGTGAAGGTAAACAGCAAGTTACAGTTGAAGCTGTAGCAATCGAAGAACTAGAGCGTGTACTACAAACATTCTATTTAGAATATCCAGAACGCAAAGATGTTCGTGCTTATATCGAGCATGTTGGCACATGGCAGCCTAAATTAGAGAGCGTACTACAACGTGAGCTTATTGAAGCGATTGCGTTAGACGACTTCTTCTTCCATCAAGAGCCATCTATTTGGAAAGGGTATTTAAAGAAAACGAAGAAAAAGACGGTAAGACCTTCAACTTTAAAAGTACTTGAAGGCTGGTCACAACCTACACTCTTTATTGGTACGGTAACTGTTGTAGAGGAAAAATATTTTAAAGCTAGTCATGTTCTTTCAAATGAAGAAATTTATATCCGTCGCGAAAATGATAAGCCAATTCCTGAGGGAATGCATGTCTTTGCGTTTATCCTGCCAGATGGCACGAAGCAGGAAGCGCATTATCTAGCGGTATCAACGCTTATATTCTTCCCACATGACCATGAACAAGTATTTGTGAAGTTAAAAGAAAACTTCGAGGCTTCAAATAAGAAAGTTCAAACATTCTTAAAAGAAGATCATCTAACATTCTGGGAGCTACTTGTGTCTAACGGCTACAAGGGCGAAGAATTCACAAACTTCGAGAACGGTGTTATTACGCAAGTTAAGGAATTCCTTGAACAAAATGAGCGTGAAACAGCACCGATGCTTGAACTATTAGAGGATTACTTAATCGAAGGACAACCCTCTGCACGTAAAGAAGCGGCCATCGCAGCAGGTGCTATTCGCTACGGTCAGGAAAAAGAGCTATTTGAATCACTTTCTATGACAGTCAAAGAAATTGCAGCGACTTTCGATATTTCCCCTTCCTCTTTAACAAAATACTACCAAGATTTAAGTCAATACGCTTCAACAAAATAAAAAACAAAAACAAGTGTTAGATTGAGTTACAATCAATCTAACACTTGTTTTGCTAAAGCGGTATTTGCCTTCTATCCGCGATTTCTTCTGTTTTACCCGCGTTTGATGGACCTCTATCCGCGATTTACACTGTTTTACCCGCGTTTCAAAAAATAAATAGAAAAAAGCTACGTTCGTTATCTGCATAATAACAGATAACAAGGTAGCTTTTTCTATGGTAACCAACCAATTTTATTATTTCCGAACATATAGTTATTTATGCAAGAAAAGCACTACATATGCTTAATTTCATGCATAAAAATTTCTTATTGGATATTTTTATGTGAGTTCTCACAATCGGCGCCTTATTTGCTATACACTTTCATTAGCTCTTCCCCTAAAAACTGCAGTCGCTCTCCTACTGTACACGCCTCAATACAAAAACGATGGGCCCCTTGTTTCCCACGCTCTTTCCGCAGTTGCTTAATGACTAAGCAATCAGCACAGTACATATCATGTAGTTCATCAATATCTTTCATAACCGTCACTTTATCCATTAAGAACATTCGCCCCCTTCACGTCCAAATTTCATGTCTTTCTATTATGAAGTCAACATTGTGTTCAAGCAACTATTTTGTTCATCCTAATTTAACAAAAATTGTTTCAATCATTTGGAGGTTGTCAAACAGCCCCATTGCTGTACAATAAAATGGAAGTCTAATCGCAAAGTAGGGATTTTCATGTTAGAGGTCTATATCGATGCGGCAAGTGCAGGTAATCCTGGCCCTAGCGGCATTGGCATTTTTATTAAAGGAGAAGGCCATCACGTACAAATTAGTGAGTACATCGGTCATACAAATAATCATATCGCCGAATTCACCGCATTAGTACGGGGCTTAGAAGAAGCACAAAAACTAGGTACAAGCATTGTCTCCGTCCGTTCCGATTCAAAAGTGGTCGTTACATCTATAGAAAAAGAATATGTCAAAAACGAAGAATTTAAACCTTTTCTTGAACAAGCATTAACACTTGCAAATAATTTTGATTTATTTTTCATCAAATGGATTCCAGATGGGCAAAATAAAGCAGCAGATGCACTAGCACGCAACGCTATTCAAAAAGAAAAAAATTAAAAAAATAGGGGGACCGCCCGCTAAAACAAGCAGTCCCCTATTCGCTTATTTTATTTCATTGTACGTTTCTAAAAGTCCACGATAAGAACTTTCTTCGGAAAACTGTAATTTCTCATTTTTACAAAACTCCACAAAATTAATAAATTCCTTTTTCACTTCATTTTTGAAAAGTTCAATAGGAACTAGAAAGCGTTGGTGACAATCTAGTTGGATTTCATAAAACTCACCAACTTCTTGAATTACCGTATCATTATAGGAAGCATTATCTAAAAAAACAATTCCATGACTTCTTCCATCATAGTGATTATTAAAAATATAAATTAAATCACTCCACGTTTCTAATAAACTTTCCGTTATTTGCTCTTCGCCAAAAATCACCACATTATTATAAATTAAGCTCACAAAGCCACATAAGTAATCACCCTCGTTTTCTTCTAATATCTTCTGTGCCTTTTCCACAGCTAATGGATTGGTAATAGGAAAACTTTCGATTTTATAAACAGGAGCAGTTATATCTTCTTCTCCTATAAAAGTCTCGATTTTTAGTTTATTCATAAAAAGCACCACACTTTTTTGAAAATGAGTTCCAAGTTTTTTAAATAATACTGTATATTGTGGGACTGCTCATTGAAAATAAACAGTCCCTTGTCTGTATTTTTACCTTTCAACTTCTTTCATCTTCATCATAAAGTAATTCATCATACGTTTCTAAAATTCCACGATATAAACTTTCTTCGGTGAACTGTAATTTTTCATTCTTACAAAACTCCACAAAATTAAGAAATTCCTTCTTTACCTCATTCCGGAATAGCTCTATAGGTACGAGAAAACGCTGTAAATGATTTAGTTGAATTTCATAAAAATGGCCAATTTCTTGAACTAATGCATTGCCCTTGTAATTATCTAAAAAAGTAATATCAATACTTCTTCCATCATATCTATGGTTTAAAATATAGATTAAATCACACCACGTATCTAATAAATCTTCCGTTAATTGTTCTTCACCAAAAATCACCATCTCATTATAAATCAAGCTTACAAACCCACTTAAGTAATCTCCTTCGTTTTCCTCTAAAATGTTCTGCGCCTTTTCTACTGCTAATGGAGAGGTAATAGGAAAACTTTCGATTTTATAAACAGGAGCAGTTATATCTTCTTTCCCTATAAATGTTTCGATTTTTAGTTTACTCATACAAAGAACCACACTTTCTCATCATTTTCCAACTGGAAAAGCTGAATTTACATGACCATACTTATTAAGCCTAACTTCATATTCAATTCTGTTTACTTTTGCTCGCACATTTATACCTTGAATATCATTTAATCTTTTAGATATCGCAAATTTATTATTATTAATTACTGTAGTGACAATATTTTTAATATCATGAACCGATAAATCTGGATCAAAAAACGTTTTCCCTTTATTTCCAGTCCAATAATTTGGATGATGATTTTCTAGAATATGTCTCATTTTAGCTTTCGTAAAGTAAACCTTTTTACCACCGCCTACATCCAAAGTGATATCTGTAAAGTTGGCTACAGCCTTTTTCGCCGCATCTTTTGATTTACTAAAAAATGTACGTTTGCCAATTTTCAGAACCTGTTTAAAACCAAATTTTTGTACTGTATATCTAACGACCGCACCACCGATTAAGTATACCAATGGCGGTATTACGTGTGCCTGTAATCTTGCTGGATTGCTTTCATACGTTTCATCCGTTTCTAAATCCGTAAAGATTGTACTATAATGGTCATCTTCCAGTTGTTGCATCGTCACACGATAATGGTTTTGCTCAACAGTGCCGTTTTCTTCGATGACACTATCGATTAATATGTCTTCGCTTTCACTATCAAACTTGATGTCTAAATCCGCTTTCAAATCCTCGGACTCAAAAGTTGTTTGGACAAGTAATTCGTTATCATATATTTCAATATTCCGAATATTTACCGTACTATCGTCTGAATAAATAAGATTTTTATTTAATTCATCGTATAGTTCTTGTTGGTATTCTTCTGTATTCACATCCTGTATTTCATCTATGGAAATCATCACAATAGGCTCATCAGATACTACATCATATTCCTGTGCAGAAATCAAATTGGGTGCAATATTTGCAAATAGCAACGCTGCAATAATAATAGATATAAAGTGTTTTTTCCATTTCATCGTTTCATTTCTCCTTTATTATTGTATAAATATCGTACCTTTGCCATATTCAACTTCATTCCAAAAATCTTTTGTCACAGTATATTGTTGTAAGATAGCGTTAAAATTTTCTTTTGACTCAACCTCCTTATATATTTCTTTCAACTGAATGAATAGATGTGTTGCATAGGCAGCTGCAAAAGAGGTTCCCGTAAAGACAGATGCTTGCCCATTATGATGAATACTTTGTACATTCTCCCCGTTAAAAACATAATCAATTTTTCCAATAGCTGAAAAAGAGGATCGTTTATTTTTTTCATTAATAGAACCAATTGACAATACACCAGCCAATTTTGCTGGATAGTCAGTTGCTAAACCATATGTATTACCTGCTGCGGCGACAATAGTAATTCCTTGTTCTACTGCTTTTTCAATAATAGATTCTAGTTCAGCATTGGGCGTTTGAAAGCCAAAACTAATATTAATGAAATCTACCTGTTTATCTATGCACCATGTAATAGCTTCTATTAAATGATCAATGGAGCCATTGCCTTGTGCATCTAAAAGTTTTATATCGTATATTTTTAATTTAGCTTTTGCTTCTCCTACAATAATTCCCGCGACTGGCGTACCATGATTAAAATCATCCTTAATTTTTTCCCCAGGATGCGTTAAATTGACTTCTTCAAATGCGACACCTTGAAAGACATCCAAATCTTTATTTATACCACTGTCCAGTACAGCAACTTTTATATATTCGCCGTCACTTTTTATTGCCAATTGTCCGAAGGCAAAATAACAAAGAATGCAAATAATCAATGACAACAATACACTAAATTTTTTATTGATAGTGTTCGCCACCTTATTATGTAGTTGTTAAAAAATATTTCCAACATGGATTTCGTAAAGAGAGTTATTCTGTAGGGTTTTTCGAAGACAAATGAAGTTTTTCAATAATTTTTTAGATTATTCTAAATTATCTCCATAAAGGTTGTCAATCAATTTAATGTAGATTTCCATGCCAATTTTAATGGCGTTTCCTATTAGTTTAGTGGCGTTTTCTGTAGGTTTTGTGGCGATTCCCGAGGGTTTCGTGACGTTACCTGAAGTTATACTGGCGATTTCCTCATGACTCTATCAACAAAAAAGCCATCTCAAATGAGACAGCTTCTAGATTATTTTAAATTCCTTTGTAAAAATGCTTTTGTCCGTTCGTGTTGTGGATTCGTAAAGAACGCTTCTGGATGGTTGGCCTCGATAATGTCGCCGCCGTCCATAAAGACTACTTTGTTTGCGACCTCTCGTGCAAACCCCATTTCATGTGTCACAACAATCATTGTCATTTGATCTTCCGCTAAATCTTTCATGACTTTTAATACTTCACCTGTCAGTTCAGGATCGAGGGCAGAAGTGGGCTCATCAAATAATAAAATTTGTGGGTTCATCATAAGTGCTCGTGCAATAGCCACACGCTGTTTTTGCCCTCCAGATAGATTCGCTGGATAGGCCTGTGCCTTATCAGCAAGACCAATTTTTTGTAATAAGTCTTGACAACGTTTTTTAATTGCATCCGATGACTCCGTTTTTAGTAAGCCTGGTGCAATTTCAAGGTTTTGTTGTACTGTTAAATGAGGGAATAGGTTAAAATGTTGAAATACCATGCCCATTTTTGCGGTAATTTTTTTAATGTCTTGTTGCTTAGCATATGCCCCGTTTTGCACTAAATAGTCACCATCTACACAAATGCTGCCGCCATTAATTTCTTCTAAATGGATTAAGCTTCGAAGCATTGTACTTTTACCCGATCCAGAAGGCCCAATAACAGCCACGACATCATTTTTCTCTACGTTCAATGTGATGGTCTTTAGCACCTCTAACTTGCCAAAGGATTTCTTCAAATTCGATACTTCAAGCAATGCCATCTGTGTCCACCTCTATTCAAATTTAAACCGTTTTTCTAGCCACTTAAAGAATACCGTTAAAACAAGCGTCATAACCAAATAAATAGCGCCCGCAATAAAGAACGGCACAATGGTAAAGTCACGGTTGACAGCTGTTTGTGCAAAATGCAGCAGTTCAGGTACAGCTACCGCATAAAGAAGTGCTGTGTCTTTAATCAATGTAACAGATTCATTCGATAAAGCAGGCAACGCTACACGGAACATTTGTGGCAATATAATGCGTGTTGTTGTTTGCCATTTTGACAGACCTAACACTTGCGCTGCTTCGTATTGGCCTTTATCAATTGCTAATAAGCCACCACGGAATATTTCTGCAAAGTAGGCAGCATAATTTAAAATAAAACCAAGACATGCGGCGACAAAGCGGTCAAGTACCAGATATTCACCGATTACCGGCACCATCGGTAAACCGAAGCAAATTAATAACAATTGTAGTAATAGCGGTGTACCGCGCATGACATAAATATACGTATTGGCTAGCCAAGACAGTGGTTTGATACGGCTTTTCACAGCTAATGTAAGCAAAAAACCTAGTGGAATCGATACCAAAATGGCAATAATGAACAGCAACACCGTCATTTTTGCGCCTTCAAGCATCGGCAAAATCATTGTTTGCCAGTAGTCCGCCATAATTATTTTCCCTCCAAAAAGATAAGAGTTTCACGAGGAAACTCTTATCGACTGATAACATTCAATTAAAACGTGCCGCATAAGTACACGATTTATTACCATTATTTTAAAACCTTATTTTCACCAAACCATTTTGTTGAAATTTCTGCGGCTGTGCCATCTTCATTCATTTTATCTAAAGCGGCTTGCAGTTTTTCTAATAATGCTTCGTTACCTGGTTTGACACCAATTCCATATTGTTCTGGTGCTAATGATTCATCTAATAATTTGAATGTGTCAGGCTCTTGCGTCATGTAATATTCTGCTACAACAGCATCAATAATGACTGCATCTACACGCCCCGTTTTTAAATCTGTTAAAGCTAAAACATTGTCTGCAAATTCTGTTACGTTTTTCACTTCTTTGTGAATTGGATTTGAATTCAGTGCTTCAGCAGCAGATGATTGTGATTGAATACCGATTTCTTTTCCTGCTAAATCACTTAATTTTTTAATAGACGATTTATTTAATATCATTACAGCTTGTGAGTTTTCTAGGTACGGTTTTGAAAATAAAACCTTTTCTTTACGCTCATCTGTAATTGTGTAACCATTCCAAATTACATCGATACGACCGCTAATCAATTCTGCTTCTTTCGTTTTCCAATCGATTGGTTGGAATTGAGCTTCCATTCCCATATGTTCAGCAGCAGCACGTGCTAAGTCAATATCAAAACCAACGATTTCATTTTTATCATCACGGAATCCCATTGGTGCAAACTTGTCATCGATTCCTATAATAATAGTATCTTTGTCTGTTGCTTTCGTTGTTTCCTTCGAGCTATCCGTCGTACTCGATTTATCTCCAGAATTACCACAAGCTGCTAAAGCAAGAATAGCTGTAAGCATAAAAAGTAGTGTAAAAATACGCTTCATGATTTAATATCCCCTTACATTGTA
The DNA here is from genome assembly GCF_016350185.1 of Lysinibacillus sp. C5.1. NCBI lineage: Bacteria > Bacillati > Bacillota > Bacilli > Caryophanales > Bacillaceae > Lysinibacillus > Lysinibacillus sp. C5.1. The sequence continues at coordinate 1,839,403 of NZ_CP066226.1, read as the reverse complement.
ATTTGTTTTATAGCAAAAACTACACTTTCTCTTGCTAAACTACTAATGTGTTAAAGAATATCAAACTGGCGCATTATTGTCAATATCCTGATTGAATTATTAGAATATTATTCAATAAAAATTTCTCTATTCTGAACGATTGAATATAACAGAAGCGCAACTTGTTCCACCAAAAAAACAATTCAACTACTCAACGTAGCTGAACTGTTTTTCAAGATATTATTTATGCTGTTGTTTTAGCCATCCTATTGCTACATTTGCATGTAGAGCAGCACCATATTTAAAAATCTCTTCATTTTGGCGCATGCGCGGATTATGCACTGGAGCCTCGCCTTCTTTGCCAGTTCCTAACACAACAAATGCAGAAGGTACTTCCTGTGAAATGTAAGAAAAGTCTTCCGAACCCCCGAGGTATCCGTTATCCACCACATTTTCATCTCCTACTACATGTTGTAAAAATGGGGTAATGGCATCAATAAATTGTGGATTATTATAAGTTGTTGGTGTATGGAATTCGATTGTATGATACTCTCCACGCCATGCTTTTACCGTATGGTCAATCATCTCCGGAATGCGTTTACATAAGTGGTCACGTGTTTGTTGGTCATAGCTACGCATATTGCCTTGTAACACTGCTTTGTCAGGAATAATATTGGTCGCCGTACCGCCACTCATAGCACCTACCGAAAAGGTGACACTATGGTTTGGATCTGCTTCTCGTGTTATTAATAGGTTTAAACTAGTATATAACTGATTCATAATCATATTCGCATCAATTGTTTTATGTGGCTGCGAGCTATGGCCACCATTACCTTGAATTGTAACGATATACGTATCCATCGCTTGCGTTAATGTCCCTTTATGGACAGATAATGTGCCCGCTTGTTGATCGGGCATAATATGAATCCCAAAAGCAGCATCCACCTTTGGATTTTCTAGTAAACCATCATCAATCATTAGTTTAGAACCATAACCCCACTCTTCACCAGGTTGAAACAATAATTTAACCGTACCCTGTAACTCTGCTTCCCTGTCCTTTAAAATTTGTGCAGCGCCTAAAAGCATTGCCACATGGGAGTCATGACCACAAGCATGCATCACACCTGGATTTTTTGAAGTAAATTCACAGTCTACTTGTTCTTCAATGGGTAGTGCATCCATATCAGCGCGCAAAAGTATACAAGGGCTTCCTTGCCCAATTGTCGCAACTACGCCTGTACAATAATCTTGCGAACCAAATCCTGCTACTGCATATTTTTCTTTTATCTCAGGGGGGACTACTCCACATTGCTTATGGGCTATCCCCATTTCATCAAGACGTTGTTGAATATATTTTTGTGTGTTCGGTAGTTCAAAGCCAATTTCCGGATATTGATGTAAATAGCGCCGATCTTGAATAATTTGTTCTTCATATTTCTTAGCATGTTGTAAAATATTCATCATGTTGCAATCCCCTTTATTTTTTAGAATGAATTAATCTATTATAATGGTCCTAGATCCATATATTGAGCAATTAATATTAAGACAAATGCCGCGAAGTGTAGTAAAAGGAATAGTTTCACTGAAAATTTCACCCAAGCGGAATAACTAACATTTGACATACCAAGCGCTGCCATTAGCCCTCCTGATGTCGGCCATAAATAGTTCGTGAAGCCATCACCAAATTGGTAGACGACAACCATTACTTGCTGATTAATGCCTAATATTTTCCCTAAAGGTCCCATAATCGGCATTAAAATAATAACCTTTCCACTTCCTGAAACAACGAAGAAGTTAAAGAAAATCACCACGATGAAAAGGACTAATAAAGTAATAATAGTTCCTGTATTACTTAATAGATTCGATAATGAATGGACTGCTGTATCAATTATTTGCGCCTGCGTCATTAAAATCATCACCGAACGTGCAAACCCAATGGCTAGACCTGTAGGCAATAATCTCGCCGCTCCAATACCAAATGTTTCAGCAGCCTCGCTTGGTTTAAGTTTTAAAATTAGGACTAGTACGATCGCATAAATCGCATAGACAGCCGATAGTTCAGGCATGCCCCATCCTAGTTTAATCGCACCGAAAGCACTACCAACTAATACAAAAACTAAACCTACTAATGCCAACTTTCTAGACCGTGTAAATTCTTCTTCTTCATATTCTGCTGTTTTTGAATTCTCCAGCTCTTCCAAATACTCTGTAGCCACAATACTTTTACTCGGATCTTCCTTTGTTTTATTTGCATAGCGAAGAATGTAAATGATTGAAATAATGACAAAGACCATTAAGGCAACGATACGGAATGCTAAACCCGAATAAATTGGCAATCCAACAATTGATTGACTAACACCCGTCGTATAAAAGTTAACCACTCCTGATGTAAAACCAATGGCTAAGCCCACAGTTGGAATGGCAAAAGCCGTGATGCGGTCATACCCCAAGCCCATCACAACAGCCATCGCAAGTGGAATAAATGGAATGCCTCCTTCTCCGAAGCCAATTGTTCCCAATACGGAAAACAAGATGAGTAAAGTAATAATAATTAGTTTTTCTTTTCCTGCTGCAATGCTTAATAATTTATGGATACCGGCTGCAATCGCACCAGACTTTTCAAGAATAAATAGGGCGCCACTTGCAAACAGCAACATGACAATGATATCTGCTGATTGCACTACCCCGTTATGTAAAGCTGTGAAAAAATCCATAAACCCTATTGGTTTTGCTTGTTCCACATACGTAAATTTTTCTGTATTAAGTTCGGTAATACCCGTATCTGGATTGACAATTCGCTCATACTCCCCACTTGGAACAATCCAAGACAATATTACAACGAGCAACATGACGAGCATGAACATAATGTAAACATGTGGAAAGTTAATTCCCTTTTGTTTGTCCTTTAATGACATGTGAAATCCTCCAAATCCCTCTTGTTATTAGCAAAATTAGTATTTAATTAATGCTTTAAAAAGCTCCACACCCGATTCAATTAATTCATCACGGAAATCATATTCATGTGTATGGACATGTGGGTAATCTTCACCATTCCCTATGAAACAATAGGCTCCTTTTGTTAACTTCGTAAAGTGTCCAAAATCTTCAGACCCTCGAAAAGCTTCGCTCAATTCAACGAATGCGATACCTTCCGATTTTGCAGCACAACGAATCTTATCTACACTTTCTTTGTGATTGACCGTTTCCGGGAATTCATCATTGTAGTGAAAACTTACCTGTAAGCCGTATTGTTGCGCTTGAACTTTGGCAAAATGTTCAAGGTTTTCTTGAAGCGTATTGAGTTCCTCTTCATATAGGGCACGTATCGTTAAACGTAGATCCCCTTTCGAAGCTGCGATACCAAAAGCATTTTCTCCAACATCAATATGTACAACTGTACAAAGGACAAGCCCATTATGGCGTTCTGGAGCTGTAAAATCAGGAATTGCTTGGACAATGTTCGCAATCGCAAATGCTGGATTAATGCCCTTTTCCGGCTGACTGGCATGGGTAGGTGAACCTTCCATATGGATGGTCATACCCTTAGAAGCACATAAGGCTGTACCATCAATAATTCCGACGGTTTTATAAGCGAGCCCACTCATATTATGGTAGGCGAAAATTTCATCAATATTATGTGCTTTAATAAAATCGACACATTGAATGGCTCCATCGCCCGTTTCTTCCGCAGGCTGAAAGAGGAAAAAGATATTTTTATCAGCGCCCATTTGATCGACTTCCAGTGCCAAACCCGCTAAAGTCGCTGCATGACCGTCATGTCCACATTTATGTGCTTTACCTGGAAATTGAGAAGCCCAAGGAAGATCAATTACTTCATCCATCGGAAGTGCATCAAAATCTGCACGGAACGCGATATTTTGCGTAGCTGATTGGGCATAGTAAATGGCATAAAACCAGTTTCCTTTATCTACAATTTCTAGATTTGTATACGTTTTCAAAAAATTGATTAAATGTTGCTTTGTCCACACTTCCTCGTTCGAAAGTTCCGGATGTTGATGCAATTCGTGTCGCAATTGTTTTGCTAAATCGAAATTTAAACTTTTCACTGTGTAATTCCCTCCTAAAATAACCAGATTTTTTAATCCCTAACGCTTTCAATTTATACAAATTCGTATAATGTATATTGTATATTATATTTTATATTTTAATTTTTTCAACAAAAAAAATAATTCTGTCTTTTTAAAGACAGAATTATTTTTTGTGTATAAGCGAGCATTTTTCATCCTAAAGTGGGATAAGCTCTGCTTTATCAATATTCCAATGTACTTCTTTCATGTATCTCTCTAGTTCAGCTAGCTCACCTTTTTTAAATAATTCCATCATTTTTCGATGTTCATTATTAGTTTGAGACAATCTTTTCTTTGTCAGTTCTGCCTCACCAGAATGAGCGAAGTTTTTCAAAAACTTTTTTTGTAATTGTAAAAGAAGATTTACAAGACTTTTATTTGGGCAGACAGAAAGATAGACGCCATGAAAAGCTTCCTGCATTTTATGATACATCGAGAAATTACCAGTATTAATGGCTAAATCAATACTTTGAATATAAAACTCCATTTCATTCATATGTTTCTCTGTTAAAAAAGGGGCTGCTAATGAAGCAGCTAAACCATCTAATGCCCCAATAATAAAATACGTTTCTTTCGCTTCTTCTGTTGTTAGGTTTTTAATTACAAACCCTTTTCTTGGCACATTTTCTAATAACCCTTCAGAAGACAATTGTATTAATGCCTCTCTAACGGGTGTCCTGCTAACATTTAAGCTTTCACTAATCGCACTTTCATTGACCTTTTTTCCAGCAATCAGATTCCCGTTGTTGATTTGATCTACGATATAATTATAAACATGGTCTTTTAACGATAAATAATTATTCATAAAGTAACCTCTATTTAATAATATTTTTACAATCCTTTTTATCTACTATACACTATACACTTTTTTCAAGTATCTTAGCCATAGTCATGAAATGGATTTTTATTTGTTAAATCGCTTTCCCTCTTATGTTACTTTACAAATATATTAAAAAACCATTATACATTGCGATATTTCGCTAACATAATTTCATCATAGTATTTATCGAATTGAGGTAAACCCAACGCTTGTGCAACCTGAAGCTCAGCCTCTCTATCGTACTTTACCCTAATAAATTGAATAGCATTGTTTGCATAGGTTCCATCTAGTATTGCATAGGAAGCTGAAGTTAAATCCAGTGAATTGCCGACGCTCCCCACGTTACACAAAATACCATTTGTATATGTATGTAAAAAAGTTGTATGAATATCGCCGTAGAATACAATATCAGGAATTTTATTGTTATGGTTTGGATCGGTTATTGTACTATTGTCAAACATAGATAATCGCTTCTCAAGTGGATGACTATCCAAAATACGCTCAAATTCACTTCTTGGAGACGCATGGAAAAACCTTATCAATTGTCCATTTAATTCGAGATCAATGTGAAATGGTAACGATTTTAAATACTGATAATCTTTTATTGTTAATCTATTTTTGAACCACTGAATAAAATCATTGTCTGTAGGCGATTGAATAAATACGTCCCAATTGCCTCGCACAACTCGTTCGCAATTCTTTTGGATAAGTTCTATACATTCAGATCCACGCGGACCTTTGCCAATTAAATCACCTAAACAAAAAATTCTTTCAATTTTTCTTAAGCGAATATCTTTTAAAACTGCTTCCAATGCCGTTTTATTTCCATGGATATCCGAGATAATTGCAATTTTCGTCACAAAGCTTCCTCCTCTTATCCCACCTAATCAGGATTACCTATTACTGGAAAAACTAGCAAAATGTCTTCTACTTCCTTTACTAATCTTTGCAAATAGGATTGATCAGATTTAAATTCAAATTTTAACACCGCTCCGTTGCCTACTGGATAACATGTTTGACCTGACCACAATAGTTGTCCCATCTTGTTCATTTGACATTCAAGTTATATATAATCTTCCATATTTAATAGCATTGCTTTACCACTTAAATCACTACTTATCATAGTTAATTCAGCAAGAAAATCCCTTAATTCGTCTGTTCTTAAATCTGCAGTAAATTGAACTAAGTAACCTGGGATTTCTATTTTTATCGTTGATGTAATCCAATTGGCATCCCAATAATCTGTGCTATTAGGGTAACTTCTTATTAGTACTTCAATTTCTATTCGTTCATTTTTTTCCCCTAGTATATAAAATTTCATTTAAATCACCTCCTCAATCAAAATAAACCTTAAAGTGTCCCTTTAAATTTCTCGGGCTTTTTGACATAGCTTTCGATAATAAAACCGCAGTCTGTACAAAGAATATATTCAACTTCTGAGCCAAAGCTCATCTTGTTCACTGGGTGCATTAATGCATAACCACTATGTTTTCCCTTCCCTAATTCTAGTCCACCACATTTTGGACATTCCGTTATTGTCGGATATTGATTCACGCGAAAACCTCCTTATTTGATCTATGTAAAAGTTCAATAGATGCCATATTATTCATAGTTAAAAAATGTATGCTTATCCTTACTATATTTACGACCGAATAATTATTTCGTTTCATTTCAAAGTAATCGTTCACATTTACTAATAGTTTTTCAACAAACAATCTCTAAAAATATCTCCTTTTATCGTAATTCTACTATATTCATCTTAGTGCCAAACAACGCGAAGAACTTTTAACCAAAAGAAGTATTACAGATACATGTTTGTGTCCATTTTGTTAAAGATGTATTTTATATATTGCTTTAAAGATTGTTTAAGCATATAGTAAAGCACGAAAGGACGTGTTCAACATGTTAGATCAACATACAATTAACGTGATTAAATCCACAGTACCGGTTTTGGAGGTACACGGTGTAGCCATTACAAAAACTTTCTATCACAATTTATTTAAAGATAATCCATCACTATTAAATATTTTCAACCATACTAATCAAACAAAAGGTCGCCAACAGGGCGCTTTAGCAAATACAGTGTATGCCGCTGCACAACATATCGATAACTTAGAACCGATCGTACCAGTTGTCGTACAAATTGCACATAAACATGTAAGTCTTGGCGTCTTACCTGAGCATTATCCAATTGTCGGTCAATACTTGCTTGCAGCTATTAAAGAAGTTTTAGGTGATGCAGCAACTGATGAAATCATCGAAGCTTGGGGCAAAGCGTATGGTGTGATTGCAGATATCTTTATTTCAGTGGAAGAAGATTTATATAAAGCGGCAGAACAAAATAATGGCTGGCGCGCATTTAAACAATTCAAAATTACGCGCACTGTCAAAGAAAGCGATGATGTTACATCCTTTTACTTGCAACCAATAGACGGCTCAAAAGTACCTGCGTACAAACCGGGCCAATATGTTTCTATTCGTGTAACAATTCCAGGTGAAGATTATTTATTAAATCGTCAATATACATTATCCCAAGCAAGTAATGGGCAAGAATTCCGAATTTCTGTGAAACGAGAAAGTGCACACAGTCCAAAAGGGAAAGTTTCCAACTTCTTACATGATGCTGCACTTGGAACAATTATTGATGTTAGTGCACCAGCCGGTGTATTCACATATGAGCCAACAAGTGCTCCCGTACTATTCATTAGTGGTGGTATTGGTGTAACACCGTTAAATGCGATGTTACAAACGATTGAAAATAAAGAAAATGTTACGTTTCTCCAATGTGCACGGAATGAACAGGTCCTTGCTTTCCATGAAGATATTCAAAATAAAATGAATGCTTTAAATGGTCCTACTGGTTTAAGCAAGCTGTTCCGCGTATTCAAAAAAGACAGCAATGCCCATCATAAAGTGTTGTATTCTGATAATAAGGAGTACATTAATGCGAATGTGCTTCGACCTCTGTTAACACTAGATACGCAAGTATACATTTGTGGCCCAACTCCGTTTATGGAAGCAGCAGTAAATGCTTTACACGAATGCAATATCGCTGACAGTCAAATCCATTACGAATTTTTCGGTCCCGCACTACAATTAAATACAAAGTAACAATGGACTAGCCCTGTATGCGCAGGGCTAGTTTTTTCTATTGCTTAAGTCATAAGCTTAATTAGCGTTCCTCCATTACTATATGAATTGTATCCTTAATGTTATTTTGTTGACATAGAACTGTAATATTAGCATGTTAATATCATTATTGTACCAAGTAATACGTTTTAATGTTTTTAGGAGGATACATATCATGAAAAAGAATAAACGAAATAAGTGGGGGATGAAATTAGCAGTATTAGCTTTAGGCTCTTCTGTACTTTTTTCAACAATTGACACAGCATCTGCTGCAACATATACAGTGAAATCTGGGGATTCTCTATGGAAAATTGCCAGTCAAAACGGCATTTCTTATCAAACATTGATGAGATGGAATAACTTAACTTCTTCAAATATTCGTGTTGGACAAAAATTAACGCTGAATAGCACGCCTGCAAAAGTTCCAGCAACCCCGAGCGCACCGAAAAGCCTTGTTCAAGTTGCCAAACAGCAATTAGGTGTAAAGTATACATTTGGTGGTAGCAAACCGAGCACAGGATTTGATTGCTCAGGCTACATTACTTATGTTTATAATAATGCTGGTATTTCGACAAGCCGCAAATCAGCAGCAGGCTTTTATTATGCTGCAAAAAAAATAACATCACCACAAGTTGGGGATTTAGTATTTTTCGCCAATACTTATAAAGCAGGCATTTCACATGCAGGTATTTATATTGGCAATAACCAAATGATTAATGCTAGTAATGGCGGTGTTAGCATTGCCAACATTCACAGCTCCTACTGGAAGAAACATTTTGTAGGTTATGGACGCTTATCATGATTTATAAAACAGTTAGGCATGCCCTAACTGTTTATCTTTTTTTATAGCATTCAGGCTAATCACAAAATAAAATCGCCCTTTACAATCGTAATGGGCGATTTCTAGGTTTATCGGCATTCACAAATATGTTACGTGTGTGCTACTTTCTTGGCTTTTAATTTTGCTAAACGAAGCAAATAGATAATAAAAACAATCCCAAGTACAGCTGCTGCTGTAAAATAGACGGAAGCGTACCCTACTTGCACCGCGACCATACCTAAAATATAGGATCCAAGGGCAATACCAAGATCGAACATTGTAAAATATGTTGCGGTTGCATAGCCACTACGAGTATGAGCGGTTGATTGAACTGCTAGAGCTTGCAAGCTTGTCGTCACAGCACCGTAACCAAAGCCAATAAAAATGGCCGAAACTAAAAATAGTGCTGCTCCTGCAACATTAGCAAGGAGGATTAGTCCAATTGCGAAAGAAATAATACCGGGGATAATAACAAACTGCGGTCCTTTCGTATCATAAAGCTTGCCAGTATAAGGTCGTGTAATTAACATAGCGGCTGCAAATACAGCATAAAAAAGACTTGCCACAGCCATTAAATCTTTTTGCTGTGCGTATACTGACAAAAATGATAACACACTTGCATAAGAAAACGCGACCATACTTGCAATGGCAGCTACTGGCAATGCTTTCCGTTCAAATAAATCATCAAACTTAAATGTCAATTTCCCCGTATGTTCAGGCTTGGGTAAATCCTCTGTATCAACTGTTACAGCTAGTATACCCCCTACTAAAATACAGATACTCATAACGATAAACAAAACATTAAAACTACTATATTGAATTAGTAGTAAACCGATAAAAGGACCAATGACTACGGCTAAATTTGTGGACATTGTAAAATAGCCTAGCCCTGCTCCTTTACGGCTTGCCGGCACAATATCAGCCGCTAAAGAACCGGCTGCTGTCGTAATAATGCTAAAGAAAATCCCTTGCACAAAGCGCAAAGTTAATAAAAGGCCAAATGGATGAATAAATAAATATAAAATGGTACATAAAAAATAGCCTGCAATTGCGATAACTAATAGCTTTTTCTTACCGAACACGTCTAATAACTTACCAGAAAACGGGCGTACTATAATGGCAGATAACAAGAACCCCGATAGTAATAATCCCGCTTCTTTATCCGTTTGGTGCAGTTCACCAATCGCATATAAAGGTAAAGTTGTGACTAGACCATAAAAAACAAAAAATACCGCTATATTTGTTAAAAATAAACTAATGAACCGCTTCGTCCATATTTGTGTGTTTTCCTCTTGCTGCATATCAATCAACCTTTCATTTTTTGCAATAGATTTATAAATTGTGACTGTTCTTCTTCAGTCAGGGAACCAACCATTTCTGCTTCAAATGCTAATATCGTTTTTGTAATAATCGGTAAACGTTCTTCCGCCATGGCTGATAATGTCACAATTTTTTCGCGCTTATCTTCTCCTTCAACTCTTTCCACCCAGCCTAAATCTTCAAGCCGCGATATAGCTCTTGTTATACTTGGCGCCTCGACATTTAAATACTTCCAAATTTGTGTCAAAGTCATTGAACCGTGCTTATGTAAACAATATAAAATGGTCCATTGCGAACTATACAACTGATGTTGTTTTAAAACTTCGTTTAAACAATTCGTTAAATATCGACTTTTTTGAAATAATGCATGGAAAATTGGATTCATTGTATCTCCCCCTCATTTATTTACCTAGCTAAATAAATACTATACGCCTCATTTTTTATGTTGTAAAGGAAGATATTTATACTGGCGTTGCGCATGCATTTTATGGCGTTTTTCTTATGGTTTGTGGCGATTCTCACGAGTTTAGTGGCAATATGTCCTGTTTTACCCCTACTAGCAGGGAATTTATAGTAAATGTCGAATAAAGCTACTAGACTAAAAAAGGGAGATGGAAACATGGGGAAAAACATACTAATTATCGCAGGTGATGCAGTAGAAGCTTTAGAGATTTACTATCCATATTACCGCTGTTTAGAGGCGGGCTATCATGTCACTATTGCTGCTCCATCAGTAAAAAAGATGCAAACGGTTTGTCATGATTTTGTGGATGGTGTGGATACGTATATCGAGCGTCCAGCATATGGCATAGAAGCAAATGCAGCCTTCGCGGATATCGATCCAGCACAATTTGATGGTTTAATTATTCCTGGTGGGCGTGCCCCTGAATACATCCGATTAAACGAGCATGTTCCGGCGCTTGTAAGCCATTTCTTTGAAGCAAATAAACCAATCGCAGCTGTTTGCCATGCCGCACAAATTTTCGCGACAATACCGGCAGTCCTAAAAGGGCGCGAACTAACAGCTTATATCGCCTGCAAACCGGAAGTTCAAGTCGCAGGCGGTACGTATATTGACGCAAATCTGCACTCCGATGGTAACCTTGTCAGTGGTCATGCATGGCCAGATTTACCTGGATTAATGCGTGAGTTTATCAAAAAAATAGAAGCATAAGGAAGAAGAGGTTGGGACATAACTAAAAAAAATTAAGAAACAGACGAAATGTGTTCATAATTTTTTGCTATATGGGAACTTAGCTATTCTTGCTTTTGTAATTAAAAAAATTAGAAGTGTTCACTAGTTGTTGGTAGCGGAGGTGGTGACTCCGGCGGGAACAGTACACAATGTAAGACGCGGGCAGACCGCGCGTTAGCGAGGGTTGCGGCTTACGGTGCTGAGCGGAAAGCACCGCTGTAGCGGATAACAACGGCATAGCAAAAAAGTGTTAGATTGATTAGGTTCAATCTAACACTTTTTCTCATATGTCCCAGCCTCTATTTCGACGTTTCCTGAAGCTCGATATCAACTACTTGTTGTGTTTTGGTCGTATATTTTATTGTTACATAAACACCAAATTCTTTGTCACCCTCTTGTAACCACAGTTTAAATTTTTCAATCGTTGCACCTTCTTTTATTTCACTGCCTTCATGCAAATAATCAATAATTTTTGAATTAGGATAGGATGACTGTGTTTTTTCAATCGCAAGCTTGCCCCATTTTGCATAAGCAGGCGTTTGTTGTTGAGCATTGGCATCTGGCATTTGTTGTGGAAGCGCCAATACTGTCATCATAATCCCAAGTGCTGCAAGTATTTTTCGCATGTTGTAAGCCCCTTTCTTTTTTATAGAATGTGCAACATCCTAAAAATCATTATGCCTTAAGCAAAATAAAGAAAATCGAATCGTTTAGATGTATGTATTTGTTTAGCCTTGCTGAAACTAAAAAATGCTCCAAATAGTAACTTGGAGCATTCCACTTAAATTACTTAACGACTTTTTTTGCTTGGTTGCTGGGGATTATTATGAATAACTTGATTAAATTCGGCTGAATATTCTTCCCGATCATTTCTTTTATGTGTATCTTCTTTCTTTTTCTTTTTGAAACTTGTTTTACTTTTCTTTGCCATTGCTAACTCCCCCATTTTAGTTCTTTTTATTGGATTGTTGGTTTTTATCATGGTTCGTTTTATTGTTTTTGTTTTTCGCTTTAGCATCAAATTCTGCACTGAATTCTTCGTTTAAATTATCATTTGGGTTGTTATTGTTACTATTACTATCATCAAGGTCTTTACTTTTATACGTTCCAAAAGGATTATGTGTTCTTTTATTCATTGTTTTATTGTTATTTTTATTATTTCTATTTCCCACAGATTTTCACCTCCTCCTTGTAATGTGCGCACGCGTGAAGGTTTTATGCTATGGTGAAAACTTCAATGGAAAAATTCCAACTACTGTAAGACTTACCATACTGACAAATTGGAATAAACAATCTAGCAAACTTCATATATTATAAGAAGATATACTACATAATACTTTCACTGTACGTCATAACTTAAATCATAAAAGGAGACATACCATGTCAAGTTCTCTATCATCCGCGAAATTAAATGTGCCTTATAGTACGACCGAAACAATTGAAAGACCTAGATTACATGATTTCTTTCGTGAAAATGACCAGAAAAGGATTACAATACTTCGCGCGCCAGCAGGCTACGGCAAAACAACACTTTTAAGTCAATGGCTTATCCATTCTCAACAACCAATTGCTTGGGTCGCCATAGACCAAGCAGATAATGATCCAATCAGATATTGGACTTTTGTCTTTCAGGCAGTAGCGCAAGCCTGTGAAACCGATGTCGATAAAGTGCTCGCACCACTATTACAAGGGCAAGATGTTTCCACTTTCGATTTTCTGATGGAGTCGTTTATCCATGAACTAAATACGGCTAAAAAAAGCTTTCATCTTGTAATGGACGATTACCATTTGATAGAAAACGAAACAATTCATCGCACGATGATTAAACTAATCGAACAACTACCATCTTATGTTCACATATATTTGACTACTCGAACAGCTCTTCCATTACCAATTGCGATATGGCGAGTAAAACAATGGGTACATGAATGTAATACCGAACATTTACCCTTTACTTACCAAGAAACAAAGCAGTTTTTTTCCTTAAAAAATTCAATCTCATTAAACGAACACCAATTACAAACAATACAAAATAAAACAGAAGGATGGATCGCAGGATTACTATTAACGAGTCTAACTAATTTTAATGAAGTACAACCATTTATTTCTAATTTTTTGTGGCAAGGCATTATTCATAAACTCCCAAAAACAATACAAAATTTTCTGTTAAAAACCTCTTTTTTACATGAATTAGAGCCTGCTATATGTGACCAATTAATAGAGGAGACGAATAGTGCAGAACTATTAGCTTATTTAGAAGAAAATGGCTTGTTCACAGTTTGTCTTCAATCATCAAAACTTGTTTTCCGCTATCACCATTTATTTGCTGAGGCATTACAAGAAGAACTGATGAAGCAATATACCGAACAAGAAATAAAGTCCCTTGTCGAAAAAACGGTTCAATTAATTTATGGAAAAGGTGATTACACTTCCGCGATTGAATTAGCATTAAAACATCATCTATATGAGCAAGCCCAACAATGGATCTCTCATCATCTTGTTCAACTTTTTTTATCAGGTCAAACTGCAACTTTCATGCGCTGGTTACAACAGCTAAGAGACAATCAACAAACAGTCCGTTATGAAATGCTTATTTTGGGCTATGAACGTGCAATTTCAATATTAGAAATGACAACCGCTACCTCCATAATGGAAGAGCTTGAACAGCGTCAACTCAGTGAACAATGGATGGAACAAAAAGAAAATATAGCTATCGCGAATATTTACGAACGAACCAAAGCATATGCCTTAGTTGCCTCGGGTGGGAAATTACAAACCGTGAAAGAAATATTAGAAAAACAGCTCACTACACAACAAGCTCCGTGTCGTTGGGATAAAGTACGAATGCCCTACAATAATTTTGAATATAAACTTTCGCGCACAAATTTAGCTTCAAAAGGCAAATTACCCGCAATGGATGAAGTTCCAAAAATTACACAGCTATTTCGGGATACAAATTTTAAAACATTATATGTGACCGCCTATATATCTGGCATTGCTGCTGAGGTGTACTATGAGAGAAATTTACTAGAAGATGCGCAAAAGGAGCTTGATATTGCAATCCAATTAACTCAACAACAGCCAGATCCTAACTTATTTGTTCCTATGTATTTGCTAAAGGCTAACATTTACATGCATCAACAGCAAACCAATACAGCGCGCGCTATGCTGACACAATTGTTAGAAGATGTTGTTGAAAAACATTGGCGGAATACTATCCAAATTATGATTGCTTTTTGTTACATTGTGGAGGGTGATGACGAGCGTGCAGAGTCTATCCTACAGGCTACAAAAACGAAACAGCCATTTTGGATGCTAGTGTATGCTAGATTATTATTATTAAAGAAACAACCAAATGATGCATTATCTATCGTTGTACAAGTTAAAACAAAAGCACAACAAGACGAGCAAGTTGGGACAATTATTGAAGCAACCATTCTTGAAGCCGTTTGCCAACTACGTTTAGACAACCATGATATAGCTTTAGATACTTTACACGAAGCGCTACAATTGGCAGCAAAGTTTTACTACGTACGAACCCTTTTAGACGAAAAAGAAATACTGCCCCTTCTCAACCAGTATTTTCAATTAGAGTCCTTAACATCTAAATGGAATCCTGTCCCTAAAAGTTATTTTGACTATTTACAAAAAAATTGTACAGTGAAGAAGGAACCGACTGATTTACTTACCCCGCGCGAACAAGAACTCTTCGATTTATTAACAAAAGGGCTGAGTAATCAAGAAATAGCCAAACAACTGCATTTATCTAATGGTACAGTTCGCGTTTATTTATCTACTATTTATAGTAAGCTAGGTGTCAATTCAAGAGCGAAAGTAATTGCACTTAAAAACCAACGATAGCCATTCGTAAAAAAAATGTACATCACTAAAATCGTTAGGGATGTACATTTTTATTTGTCCTTTAGACAATTGTATATTCAGTTATGTTAAGTAGGGCACCGACTGCACCGGAAAAACCGTGGTCATTGATAAAAACAGGTGTATGCTTTTTCGTGCGTGTATAATTAGCAATGACTTGTGCAAGATGTTCATTATAACTTAAGGTAGAGCCAATATACACAATATGTTGTGCATTTTTTTCCTCGGCATATTGAATACTAAGCGTCGTGATAACCTCACCAACGAGGCCTTGAACAGTCGCAATAATATCCTCAGCAGGCTGTTTCAATTCCTCAGTAATACTGACTTTACCAAAATTACTTGCCGTTAAATGCCCGTCAATAGGTGTATCCATACCTTGATAAATATCTTTGACAAGCAAGTCTACACCTTCACGATTACCCTTTGTAGCCATCTCTCGGATTTCATTGTAATCTGTAATCCCTGTTGTAAGCGCTGACAATCCAATCAAGGTTCCGCCCCCAACGCCTGTCCCTCCTACACGTATATGGGTGTTCCCCTCCATATAATGGATTGAAGTTCCTGTACCGATATTGGTAATCATACTACGCTCGAAGAAGTATCCTTCTTTATTTAGTAAAAAACGAACTCCCTTCAATGTAGCTTCAAACTCTACTATATAATGAATCGATTTCATTGTTTTGATGACATCAAGTAATTGTTCTGTACGCCCCCCCGTAACACCAATATCCTCAATATCTGGATTATTTCGAATCCACTCCATTACAGACTGCAAATCATTAGACGGAAAAGTTGTTAAAATAAGCTCATTGTGCTCGTCTAAATAAGCAACCTTCGTCAATGTGCCACCTGCATCAATACCTATAGCCTTTGGCATACCATTCTCCTTTAACTTTATTCAGCAGAAATTTTTCTACCTAAATAGATGGTTAGTTGAATATGAATACTAGTTTACTCTTTTATTCAGCGTGTGTCTAAACGCTAACTAATAAAAGTTCATGCCTCCGGCGATTGTCACGGATTTCAAAAGGAGTTTTTTGTGTATGCACAATTCAAAATCCTGACGCACTTTATTTTGCGCGAAAGCGAAAGGTCAGCGATCATTACGCCGAGGCATAATTGAATATTCGCTCTCCCTAAACTTTACCGCTGTTGAAATGATTGTGCAATAACTTGGCAAACTTTCATGTAAAATAACATGAAAAAAAGCTCGTTAAATAGATAAATTAAACAAATTATATAAATTTATGTAAAAAAAGAGCCCCTGTCAAAACAGTGAACTCTTTTTGAAATCGTATGAATTCTAACAAGCAAACATAATTATTGTGCAGAATATCCGCCATCAATTACTAGTTCGCCACCTGTAATATATGAAGCTTCATCAGATGCTAAGAATAAAATAGCATTGGCAACTTCTTCTGGTTGGCCAAGACGACCCATTGGAGTAGCACGAACTAACATATCCATTGCTTCTTTGAATTGACCGATGTTCGCAGTCATTGGTGTTTCAATTACACCTGGGAATACTGTGTTTACACGAATATTAGATTTTCCTAATTCAGCAGCCGCAGCACGTGCGATGGCGCGTAAAGAACCTTTTGATGCTGTATATGAATTTAAGCCAGAACCGATAATAGCTGTGTATGAAGATGTATTAACGATTGAGCCTTTACCTGCCTCTTTCATGTATTTAGAAACGTGTTTAATTCCTAAAAACGGACCGAATGAGTTAATTTTGTGCATAATCGCCCAATCTTGGTCTGTAATATCTTGTGGAGATTTTTGTGAAGAAATACCAGCATTGTTGATTAAAATATCAATTCGACCGTATTTTTCAATAACTGCTTTTGTAAATGCAGCCCAGTTTTCATCAGATGAAACATCTAATTTCATACCTTCCACATTTTCTAATTCAGAAATTTTAGCTAGATTTTCTTCGTTAATATCCGCAGCAATAACGATTGCGCCCTCTTTCGTGAATAATTCTGCCATTGAAGCACCCATACCTGATGCGCCACCTGTAATAATTGCAATTTTGTTGTCTAAACGACCCATAAATAAAAACTTCCTCTCTGTTCTATTTCGCCTAAGCGTCTTAAGCGCTGTAACGTATCTTTTTATACCAACAGTCACCAAGTACTTTAAAACTAATACCGATATTCAAATACTGTATAGCTTTAAATAGTTTACTATTAAACTTTATCATATATTTGAAGTGTTTTCAAAGATTATGACTAGAATTTAAACAATCTGTTTTATCTTTCTCCTGTTTTGCGATACGATATAGATAGAGGCTTGACCATTTGAACGGAGGAATACAAGTGAAAGATCAAAAAACACTTTATAAAGAAGCGATGCATGTTTTAAAAGAAACGAGTCGCACATTTTATATACCTATTACTTTTTTAAAAAATGATTTAAAAATGTCTGTTGCCGCTGCTTATTTAGCGATGCGTGCCATTGACGAAATTGAAGACCATGAAAAGCTATCGAATGATGTGAAGTTTGATTTACTTTCAGCAATAAGTGAATTATTAAAAAATGAATTCGATGCTGAAGCATATCAAACCTTATTAGCTCCATATGCCGATCAACTGCCGGAAGTTTCCCTTCGCCTAGCAGATTGGTTAACATTTTGTCCAGATGGATCTCGAAAAATTGTCCAAGCTTCTACAAGTGAAATGGCTTATGGCATGGGAAAATGGGCAAAAGCCAACTGGCAAGTGCATACACGTGAAGATTTGGATGACTATACATACTATGTGGCAGGTCTCGTTGGAACAATGCTGTCAGAGTTATGGGCGTGGGGTGCAGGCATTCAAACAGATCGTGATTTAGCGATTGGCTATGGTCGCGGACTTCAAGCCGTCAATATTTTACGTAACCAGCATGAAGATTTAGATGAGCGTGGTGTAAGCTTCGTGCCGGACGGTTGGACACGAGAAGATTTATTTGCCTATGCAGAGGAAAACTTAGCCAAAGCAGACCTTTATATAAAGGCTATTAATAAGCGTACCATTCTATTGTTCTGCCGACTCCCACTTGCGCTAGCGCACAAAACATTAAAAGCGATGCAAGAAGGTCGTGAAAAAATGACACGCGCAGAAGTGGAGCAAACAGTAGAAGAAGTGCAAGGAGAATAGAGGTGCCTGACACCCAAACAATTCAAACAATTCACTTCAATTTATAAAAATGCATAGGCCCTTGTCTTAAGTAAGCTTAAGACAAGGGCTTTGCTTTTATATTTCGCTGATAAATCGACTAATCAGCTCATAGCTCAAGTATAGCGAAAGTACAGATAATAATGTAAATACAATCTTTTCTACTTTTCCACCTGTTCTTGTTGTTAGTGGAAAACGAACCGACATGTTGAACGGAAAGAAAAGCTTCACTCCCTGTTTCGTTCCCATATCCAATATAATGTGACTCGACATCCCTATTAAAAGTCCCGCAACAATCGACGGATATGGAATAATTGTCTGTAACAATAGCGCGACAAGAACCACAAACAATAAACTATGTGTAAAAGAGCGATGTCCAAATAGCTTGTTTACCATTTTTGAAATAAGAGGAAAGGTTCTCCCGATTTTACTTCCTCCGTGGCAAATATCTGGAAGTAATGCACCAAGTACACCCGCTCCTACTAATACAAATGGATTATCATTCGAAATTTGTGCAAAAGCAAGGCTTGCTGTGATGCCTCCAACAATATGTGTATTCCCTTGCATGATATCTACCTCACTTTTTATGTATTAAACATGTTACTTTTCTACTGTACCATATTCCTCATTAAAATAGAACATACATTCCAAACATACGTTTTTATTTTACAACGTTCTATCTTTTTAAAATTTTATTACACGAACATCAAAATATCAGAAATAATTCAGTAACTTAGTGTATATCTAGTATGTCGAGAGAGAAAAATGATTACTGGAGGTTAATATGAAATCGTATAAAGGAATGCTATTTATTTTAATAACAATGTGTGGCAGCTGCTTACTATGGTATTTTGCCACTCCGATTGAAACGATACATGTGTTAAATAAG
This sequence comes from Lysinibacillus sp. C5.1, assembly GCF_016350185.1. Classification (NCBI taxonomy): domain Bacteria; kingdom Bacillati; phylum Bacillota; class Bacilli; order Caryophanales; family Bacillaceae; genus Lysinibacillus; species Lysinibacillus sp. C5.1. The sequence continues at coordinate 1,820,120 of NZ_CP066226.1, read as the reverse complement.
CTTAGTCACATCGTCGGCGGATTGTCGATTACTGGATTTTTTCTAGTATTTTTATTAGCAACACGAGTGAAAATTCTTGAAAAATGGTTTCACGGCTTAGAATATGTTTATATGTACCATAAATATTTGGCGATTTTGTCATTAGGGTTGGTCATTCTACACAGTCAATTACAGGATTTGGTCCCTCATGGAGACCAAGCTATTGAAACGCCGCTAAGTGAATTTGCAAAAGAACTTGGAGAGCTGGCGCAAAATGGCTTTATCGGACTTATAGTGATAGCATTATTTGCTAAATTTCTAAAATATGAGCATTGGCGCTATATCCACCGCCTATTGCTAATTCCTTATGCATTAGGTCTTTACCATGCATACTTCTCAAGTAGATATGATTTATTTCAACCGACACCTTTAGGGATATTTACGGCCATTACTGCTATTGTCGGGACTATGTCCGCTCTGTACATGCTGACAATGTATCAGGACATGCGCTTTAAACATACGGGTAAAGTTTCAGGCATTCGGAAATTAGGTGACAGTGCTGTTGAATTAGAATTAACTTTAGATCGCAAACTGAGTTATCAAAATGGCCAATATATCTTTTTAAAAATTTTCCAAACGGGGCTAGAAAAAGCGCCACATCCCTTCTCTATTTCAGGTGGAGATGGGCAAAAAATATATGTAACGATTAAAGCACTTGGAGATTTTACTAAAAAGGTCAATGCACTGATACAATTAGATTCAAAAGTAGCCGTTGAAGGCCCCTATGGTCATCTAGACTTTGACAAAGGTTATCAGCAGCAAATTTGGATAGCAGGCGGTGTAGGTATTACACCTTTTTTATCTTATTTACAATCTAATCCTACCGATCGAGACATTGAATTATTTTACACTTACCGTGGGCACAACGATGCGATTCACAAAGATCTTTTGCAAAAATATGCAGAAAACAATAAACATTTCAAAGTGAATTTTATTGATACGACTACTATGGACAGGCTGACATTTGATGATGTTTCAGTGCCAGCCCATACGAGTATCTTTATGTGTGGGCCTGAAAAAATGGTAAAACGTTTTACAAAACAGTTTAAACAATCTAGCACTAACGATATCGATGTCAACTTTGAAGCTTTTAAATTTAAATAATAGCCTTATTTCCAAATAAAAGAGGCTTACATCCCATAGAAGAGATGTAAGCCTCTTTATTATTGATTCATTTTGATTACAAACAACTGCCTATTTTTACCGATTAGGATACTTACTATTGCTAGTAATAGACCCGAAATCATAAATACTATTCTTATGCCGAATACATCTGCTATTATGCCCATTACTAAAGAGGCAATGCCAAATCCCCCCGTTAAGATAGCGCTTAAAGCCGTATAAACAGCTGAGAATTCCTTTCTTGAAACACTTGTTTGAATAACGGTATGTTGTGGGATGCTCTTTATTTGCCCAAAAAGCCCCACACAAAAAGTTAAAAATAATGCAATGTTTGGCATGCTGTTGACACTAAATAAAATAGTAGCACAACACGTAAATAATGATCCAATCACCATCACTTGCGCTATGTTCTTTTCAATGGATGCGCTATATTTCACACAATAAATGCTGCCCACTATTAATCCCACAAAATATGTGCCATTGATAAAGCCCCACCACCGCTTGTCAACATGCAAAGCATCATGGACAAATACCAATATAATGGCTGCAATCCATACCGTACCCGCAATGGTTTCAAGAATATCAATCCATACGATTTGACGTAACAAAGGGGCATTCCACAATGTTTTCCAGCCCTTAACAACCTGATCTATTTTCCCTTGTTGTTCGAGTGATGGCTGGTCTACATTTTCTAATAAAGATAATACAAAACTCGCTATGGCAAACAAACACCCCACAACCCAAATAAGTTGCTGAGAGCTGAGAACAAGTAAAATTAGGCTCCCTACAAACCACATAATGGATTGAATAAATTGCGTGACTCCTTCATCTATACCATTTGCTTTCAATAATTGTTCATCCTTCACATAATGAGGAACCAATGTCTGTCTTATTGGGTTGGCACAGCCATCAAGAAATGCAATCATACTGATGACAATAAACAACAGGTAAAAATTTGTTGTGGAGATGCTAACTAACAATAGCCCTAAAGCAAATAATAAACACGTTTTTCCGATTTGCGAACCTGCCATTAACCACTTTAAATTTACCTTCTCGAACAAAAGCGGCGTCAATATACTGGACACAAACATCGATGTTGCAATCGTAAATGGCACAAAGGATGCGGCAATAGCTGATCCCGTTAAAAGATAAATGATATGAATAACACTTACGATATATAAAACGTCACCTATATTGGCAAGTGACTGCCCTACAAGTAATAACCAAAAATTTCTACCCAAATTCATAAACTATCCCCCATTTTTCAAGAAAATAAATTCATTGAAATGGGCGATTTTAAATTGGACGATTCATGAAACTTGCCTCCCCCATTTTTAACGAAATACCATTCATTAAAATGAGCGATTTTTAAATTGGACGATTCATACAAACGGTCTCCTTCTGCTAGCTGATAAATCAGGGGGATTTAGATTTATCAAATTTTATAGTGAATAACTTATTTTTCTATATTTTTATTTTCCATACAATAAATCTTGCTTACAATTATACCGATATTTATAAAAAATAGTTGTTTTTTTATTTACTTACAGAGCATGTTGAACTGGATGATATCATAAAGTGATTTAATGTTCCCTAAAGTAATTAGTCCATTTTTATAGGACTATTACGATATTTCTTGGGAAATGATGTGGATTTTATGTGCTTAAATAAACGTATTGAAAGGGGAGAGTTTTAATGAATTATTATGATCCGTATTATAGTGATTATGATGCAGTCTTTGGTGGTTTCATGGTGGTTTTCTTTTTCGTATTATTGGGCATGTTAATTGTTGGGTACGTTGTGAATGCACTTATTTATTTTATGGCTTCGAAAACAAACGGTTTTAGCGATGTAGCTTATATAGCATGGATTCCAATTATCAATATTTATAGTTTATTTCTACTTACCGCCAATGGTGATGATGATGCGACAATCCGTGCAACAGCGAAAAAAACAACATTCATTTATGCAGCATTATTTATCATTTCGTTCGTCCCATTAGTTGGATTTATTGCTTCACTTGTTATGTTCGGCTATTGGGTTTACTACACATATCGTCTTCTATTCCGCTGGACTGGTGAGTCTGGAAAAGCCGTTCTCTACATTATTTTATCTATTATTACATGTGGCTTATTCTATGCTATCTACGGCTTAATGCGTATGAAACGACCATTTATCGTATAGTTGTAGTGTAAAGAGCCTCTTTAAATCCCTTTTCGTCCAGCAAGACGGAAAGCGGATTTTTTTGTGCTTATACCTTGTCGTTTCTGTTCATTCCCCTCCTATTTCCAATATTTTTTCCAAAATGAAGCCAGCGTTCCCGATGAATATGCTATATTATAGTTAGAAAATTTAGAATTTCTAATTTTTAAACAAAGGGGATTTTATTTATGTATGAAAATATTTTAAGACATCCAGGACCTACACCGATTCCTAAAAAAGTGCAACTTGCGATGAACCGAGATATCTTCAGCCATCGAAGCAATGAATTTGTTGAGCTATATCGTGAAACGACAGAGCTAGTGAAAGCTGTTTTCGGCACGAAGCAGGACATATTATTGCTTCCATCTGGTGGCACAGCAGCACTAGAGGCTGCTGCTGTCAATACCGTTAATGCGGGCGATGATGTTGTTGTCATTACCGTAGGAGCTTTTGGAGATTATTTCGTTTCAATTTGCGAAAAATATGGCTTTAACGTACATAAGCTAGCAAAACAATGGGGACAAGCATGCACAGCTGAAGAGTTGCGTACTTTTTTACAACCTCTACAGCATATTAAAGCTGTTTTTATTACGTACAACGAAACGTCAACAGGTATTTTAAATCCCATTGCAGCGTTAGCACAAGTCGTGCGTGAAGAAAGCGATGCGTTAGTTATCGTTGATGGCGTAAGCTGTATTGGTGGAGCTCCTGCTGAGATGGATGCGTGGGGAATTGATATCCTCGTAACAGGCTCGCAAAAGGCGATGATGCTTCCACCTGGGCTTTCTCTCGTTAGCGTTAGTGACAGAGCTTGGAAAGTTATCGAAGAAAATACTATGCCATCTTATTACTTAAATTTATTGAGCTATCGTGATTGGGCTCACAAAGGGATGACACCAAATACCCCTACCATCACACTTATTTATGGATTACGTGAAGTATGTAAACTCATTGAAGAAGAAGGTGGCTTTGCTCACACTGTTGCACGCCATGAATTGATGAAAAATATGGTGCGCAGTGCAATGAAAGCTCTTCACATGGAATTATTGACAACGGATGAGTTCGCTTCACCAACGATTACTGCTATCATGGCGCCAAAAGGTATTGCATTAAATGCGTTTTTACATCACCTTAAACAACACTATCATTTAGATTTTGCTGGTGGTCTTGGGCCTTTACAAGGGGAAATTTTTAGATTTGGGCATATGGGCTACTGCTTCCCTAGCGATATTTTACAAGCCGTTTCTTTAATGGAAGCGGCATTGCAAGACTTTGCCTATGACTTTGAGCCAGGTGCAGGTGTCAGCGCAGCACATAAAGTGTTTTTAGCCGCACAGGCGAATACGATTACAAGCCCCTAATTAGCTGACCTATGAGCTTGGACAAAAGAGAAAAAATGTTAGATTGACTAAAGGGACTGACCCCGATATATAAGACAATAATCAAAAAAGCATTACTCAACCAGTTGTCGGTATTGAACCGGCGACTGGTTGTTTAGTTTCGTTTGAATTCGGTTATTGTTATAATAGTTTATATAGTCTTTGACAGTTTGTTCTACGATGGCCGTCGTAGTACTGTTCAAATTGTCTAAGTAGAATGTTTCAGACTTTAACACAGAATGAAACGATTCGATTGGGGCATTATCAGCGGGCGTACCTTTACGGGACATGCTCATGGTAATGCCTTTTGCTTTTACGGCCTGTTGATAATCATACGATGTGTATACCGCCCCTTGGTCACTGTGCAACGTACACCCTTCGGGCAAATGATGAAGTTGAGCTAATGTATCCAGCACAAAATCAGTATCTTGGCAGTCTCCAATCGAATAGGCAATAATTTCACCATTATATAAATCTTGAATACTTGAAAGATACAACTGTTTTTGACCAAATGGCAAGTAAGTAATATCAGTTACGAGCTTCTGTAACGGTGCGGTGGCTTCAAAATCGCGATTTAATAAATTTGCTGCGATTGCATAAGGTTGTCCTGTTCGTTTCCGTTTTTTCACTTTCACGCGACATTGCCAACCATATTTTTGCATGATACGTTGAACCACTTTATGATTGACGCACATTTCTTGACGTAAAAGTGCTGTAATTTTTCTGTAGCCATAGCGAAATTTATTTGCTCGACAGAGTTCACCGATACGTCTCTCTATTGCTTGACGAGACCTTGCATCGGTTGATGCCTGTTTCCAACGATAGTAGGTAGATCGTGCAATCCCAAAGTGTTTACAAATGTCCTTTACAGACATCATGCTTCTTAGTGACGCAACTAACTGTACAGCTACTTCTCCAACCACTTCCTCTCCAACTCTGCGTACTTTTTTAGCACCTCAATTTGTTGCTTTAAATAACGGTTTTCCAATGCTAATTTCGTTTGTTCATTGTCCGGTTCAGGACCCTTATTAAAGATATATTGTTTGCCTACAGGTTGTTTCAAACGATTGACTTCACCATTTCTATACCAACGCACCCATGTTTCGACCTGTGTTTTATGGCGTATATTTAATTCCAATAGAATCTGTTTGACAGGTACACCTGCTAATCGCATCTTAATCGCTTTCATTTTTACTTCATAGGGATAACTCACTCTTGTTCCCATAGAAAAAACACCTCCACATTGAAATTTAAGTATCTATACCCGAATTTCAATCGAAGATGCTTTTTTTATTTGTCTATACCTATTGGGGTCAGTTCCAAAGTCGTTCTAACATTTTTTCTTATCTAGACAATTTTCTTACAGACTATAAAGATAATAATAAAGTTGAGTAAAATCCTTTGCAATTAACGAATCTCGTTCTATAAAAAATTGTAATGTACCCGAGTCTGCTATCATAGCATATGTTTTTTTGGCATTACCTTCCATATCTAATTGAAATAGTAACTCAGCATTGCTATTTTTTTCATCAAAGCTATTTTTATCCATAAATGCATAGCCACCTATTTTCGTTCCACTACCATCTGTTTCATCAAAGTACTTTGAATAAGCAGGATTCTCTATTGGTAAGTCATAATGAACGGAGCGAGGATCCGTATACGGAACTAGCTCTTGAAGTAATGTTGCCTTCAATGCATAAGGACCCCCAAAAATAATCGGTTCACATAGCTCATAATCCATTTCTTCATCTGAAAATGGCTCGATATCATGAGAGGGATCAAAGTCCGAATAATACCGACAATAATAGCCATCCTTGTCAACACCATAATCTTCATCCGCCAACACAAAAAACTGTAGAAGCCCTTGCTGTGGATAATCTTTTAGCTTAGGTAGCTTTGTAAAATTAAGCTGTGCTATAAACATATATGGTATGCCACTACTATGTACTGGGAAATCATCACCTAATTTACAATACGGTCTTCCACCTAATTTACTATCCGTATAAGTAACTGACTCCTCTACTGCTTGTAAAATAATCGCCTGCTTTAATGAATCCTTCAATAACGTTCAATCCTTTCCTATTAACTAAAAATAATTTCCTAATTAACATCCTGCAAAATAAAAAGACACATACCACTCTAACAGAGCATATCTGTCTTTTTATTGACTTTACTCATCATTTTATCATTAACTGTTTTTCATTATTTATTTTTGCTACATGTTCACCTTCGCCATGTACTCTTCTCGCATCTCTTGTGGTACCATACTTCCCCCTGTTGCCCAGACAAGATGTGTAGCTTGTTCCATTTTATCCTGTAAATGATGCTTTTCTATATAGTTTTGTCCGTTCTTTAGCAAATGAATGGGACCAAACATTCCCGCATGTGCAGAAGGCTCTAATAATACCCCTTCACTTTCCATTGCCAAAGCAAGGGACATAAACAATTCTTCATCTTTTACAGTATAGCAACCGCTAATATACGATTCCATCACTTTTCCTACAAATTTAGAAGCACGCCCTACAGCAAGACCGTCTGCTTCTGTTTGATTGTCCAAGCCAATATCCTCTACACTGATTTCATCATGTAAGCCTGTCATAAGCCCAATCATCATACAAGGTGAGGCAGTTGGCTCTGCAAAGAAGATATGAACATACTCCCCGAATATTTCACGTAAACCGTATGCAACCCCTCCAGGTCCACCCCCTACCCCACATGGTAAATAAACGAACAATGGATGTGCTTTGTCCACTTGAATGTTTGTCTTTTCTAACTGGACTTTTAGGCGTTTTGCTGCTACTGCATAGCCAGCAAATAAATCTTTTGAATTTTCATCATCAATAAAATGACACATTGGATTTTGTGAAGCCTCCAGACGCCCCTGTTCTACAGCAACACTATAGTCTGCTTTATATTCAATAACCGTTGCACCTTTTTCTCTTAGCAACGCTTTCTTCCACTCTTTTGCGTCACTAGACATATGTACAACGACATTGAACCCTAATTTTTTAGCCATTATGCCGATACTGAGCCCTAAATTACCAGTTGAACCTACGGCAATCGTATACTGCTGAAAAAACGTCCGTAGTTTTTCAGTGGCGAACACCGCATAATCATCTTCTATTGTTAACATACCATTAGCAATTGCCAAACGCTCTGCATGCTTTAAAACTTCATAGATTCCACCACGAGCTTTGATGGAGCCAGAGATAGGCAACGTGTGATCACATTTTAAAACGAATTTACCTGGAATGGATAGTGCGAACATTCTCTCGAGTGCCTTCTTCATTTGTGCAATTTGTTGAATAGGCGATTCAATCAGCCCTTTACTGTGTAATAGTTCAGGATAAGCAATAGTTAAATAGGAAGAAAAGCGTTGCAGCGTTTCTTCCGCATCTTTAACCTCCTCGTTAGAAAAGAGTGTTGTTTTTGCCTTTTTCATCCATTTTGTATTCTCCCAAAATACAGTCTCCCGATTTTTTATCGTTTCTAATAGTGGATATTGGTGAAATAATTCGTGTTTTAGGTCATTTTCCATCTGCTGATTCCTCCATTTTTTGCGCTAAAATTGCTCGTTCACAAATTTGTCGAAATTTCATTTCGAACAGCATATTATTTTCTTTCGTTCTTTTTTTAGGTCCCTTGGTTCGTCCTCCAGCACGTCTAATTTTCTGCCCAACATGGCGCATATCGAGCAAACGTTCGATATTTTCATTAGACATTTCCCTGCCATTTTGATCGATTGGATAACCTCCACGTGCCAACACCATGGCCGCTAAACCGTAATCCTGTGTAATAACAATATCATGTTTTGAAAGCGCATTCACTAGCGTGAAATCAACCGAATCTGGACCCTTTGGTACAATAATTGTTATTACATTATCACGTTCAATACGGTGTGATGTATCGCAAAACAAGATAGTTTCAATCTCAAACTCAGATGATATAGATAGCGCTAAATCCACGACTGGACAGGCATCAGCATCAATTAATACCTTCACAATAAGGCATCATTCCCTTCTCATTATTAGATAAATCAAGTACCTTGATATTATTTTAATATAATATTTTCTTGACCCTGTTTGCTCATTTTTTCACAAACTTATCCAACTTGGAAAAAGTATTTTATTGAATAGTGTGAAAAATAGATATACGATACACCTATCAACCAATTTGGAGGTTTTCATAATGACAACAACAACTTTAAGCAATGAACAATTAGCACAAGAATACGTTGACGGCGTGTTCGAGCAACTAAAACAACAAAATAGCCATCAAGCGGAGTTTTTACAAGCAGCTGAAGAAATTTTCCTTTCATTAGTGCCTGTATTTGCACAACACCCTGAATATATTAAAGCAAATATTCTTTCTCGTATCGTTGAGCCAGATCGCATCATTTCATTCCGTGTCGCTTGGCAAGATGATAACAACCAAGTACAAGTGAACCGTGGTTACCGCGTTCAATACAGCAATGTAATGGGTCCTTACAAAGGTGGACTTCGTTTCCACCCTTCTGTAAACGAATCAATTATTAAGTTTTTAGGTTTTGAGCAAATCTTTAAAAACGCTTTAACTGGGCAACCAATCGGTGGTGGTAAAGGTGGATCTAACTTTAATCCAAAAGGTAAATCCGATTCAGAAATCATGCGCTTCTGCCAAGCATTCATGACTGAATTATACCGTCATATTGGGCCAGATGTCGATGTTCCTGCTGGTGATATCGGTGTAGGTGCTCGTGAAGTGGGTTATCTATGGGGTCAATACAAACGTTTAACAAAAGCAAATGAATCTGGCGTATTAACAGGTAAAACTCCTGGTTATGGTGGTTCATTAGCTCGTAAAGAAGCAACTGGTTACGGTACAGTATACTTTGTAGAAGAAATGTTAAAAGATGCAAATGATTCTTTTGAAGGTAAAACAGTTGTCGTTTCTGGTTCTGGTAATGTATCGACTTATGCAATTGAAAAAGCTCAAGCTTATGGTGCAAAAGTAGTTGCGTGCTCTGACTCTTCAGGCTATATCTATGATCCAGAAGGTTTAGATCTTGATGCCGTTAAAGAAATTAAAGAAGTAAAAGGTGACCGTATATCAACTTACGTTAATTATCGTCCAAATGCTACATTTACAGAAGGTTGTACAGGAATTTGGTCAATTCCATGTGATATCGCGCTTCCATGTGCTACACAAAACGAAATCAATGGCGACGCTGCTCGTACATTAATCTCAAACGGTGTAAAAGCAATTGGTGAAGGTGCTAACATGCCATCTGACCTTGAAGCAATTAACGAATTTTTAAATGCTGGCGTATTATTTGGTCCTGCTAAAGCAGCAAATGCTGGTGGTGTTGCTGTATCTGCACTAGAAATGGCACAAGATTCAAGCCGTGTATTCTGGTCATTTGAAGAAGTAGATGCGAAGTTACACCAAATTATGAAAAATATCTATGCAGATAGTAAAGCTGCTGCTGATAAATACGGTTACCCAGGCAACTTAGTTGTTGGAGCAAACATCGCTGGCTTTATTAAAGTTGCTGATGGTATGCTATCTGAAGGCGTATATTAATAAAATCCTTTTACAATTTATTCTAGCATCTAGTAACTAGAATCTATTGATAAAATTTAGAATCTTCTTAATTTCACTTAAGATGATAACGAACATTCGTTATCATCTTATTTTTTTGTAGAATATAGGTGAAAAAATAAGTATAACAAAGATTAAAACGAACATTATTTATATTATATATTTAAAACATTCGTGTTATAATTATTGTGTACTATGAAATATTGGAGGGTTTTTTGTGGAATTATTGTATACAGGTAAAACGAAAAATGTGTTCAAATTAGAAGATGGTCATTATTTATTAAAATTTAAAGATGATGTAACTGGTGAAAATGGCGTATTTGATCCGGGCGCAAATACTGTTGGTTTAACAATTGATGGTGCAGGTCTTGCAGGTCTTCGCCTAACTTCTTATTTCTACTCAAAACTAAACGAACAAGGTGTCCCTACTCACTACGTAGACGCAAACTTCGATGATGCTACAATGACTGTAAAGCCCGCAACTGTTTTTGGAAAAGGGTTAGAAGTCATTTGCCGATTCAAAGCTGTCGGTTCTTTCCTACGTCGCTATGGTGCTTACGTACAAGAAGGACAACCTTTAGACTCTTTCGTAGAAGTAACAATCAAAGATGATGATCGTCTAGATCCTCCAATTTCTGAAGATGCTTTAGCGATGTTAAACCTGTTAACACATGAAGAATATGCTATTTTAAAACAACGCACAATTGAAATTTCTAAATTCGTTGGTGCAGAGCTGGCGAAAAAAGGCTTAACACTATACGATATTAAATTAGAATTCGGCCGTGACGCACAAACAAATGAAATATTATTAATTGATGAAATCTCTGGCGGCAATATGCGCGCTTACAAAGGTGAACAATATATTGAGCCATTAGAGCTTGAAAAAATTATGTTAGCTGACTAATCACGGATTCCCCTTCATGCAACCAATGCATTGAGGGGGTTTTTTAGTGTGTAGTAGTAATATTTTTTACATTCAATCCAAAATTTCCAATCTAACAAATTTTTTTGAAACCTTTTACCACTTCACTCGTATATTGAATAGAAACATATATTATCATCTTTGGAGGTACTTTAATGGAAAACTATAATGAAACACCGCAACAAGAAAGGTCTAAAGTGAATCCGTTTCTGTCTACTTGGATGCATCCAAAGCAAACTGCTCGCTATATGATTGATGCCAAATCAATCGGTTATGCAATTCTTGTTATGTCCATTGCCTATATTGGAGCTATGCTTACTGGTCTTATAGATAGTAATTTTTTACTTGATGTATCCCCTTGGATTATCGTGCTATTCTGTGTGATTTTAGCACCGATTTCAGCAATTATTGGTACAGCTTTTTCTACCCTAATTTTGTGGTTAGTCGGTAAATTATTTAAAGGTAGTGCAACGTTTTCTGAAATGTTTAAAGGATTGAGCTTAGCGGGTGTACCATTTATTGCGCTTATTCCATTCTACTTAATATGGCTATTTACATCACCTGAGTCTTTAATGGATGCTAACTACATGGAATCAGCCCCTTGGATTTTTTGGCCGTCAATACTTATGACAGCTGTTACTAGCATTTGGTCTATGGTTATTACAGTTGGTGTTGTAGCAGAAGCACATCGATTTTCAAATTGGAAGGCATTCTTTACAGTTCTTATTCCTTCAATTGTTGGTGTAGTCATACTATTTATCCTTCTTATTATCATATTCATCGGAATAATCGGTATCAGTATGATTTAAAAAAATCTCCCCTCTCAAATTATTGAGAGCGGGAGATTTTTTGGACCATAACAATTTACATTATACCGAAAGGACGGTTTGTTGCTGGAATAACTCAGATACACCAGATGCAACGGCTGCTCCACTAACTGCACGTGAAACAATTTCAACAACACGCTCATCTAATGATTTAGGCACGATATATTCCTCAGTTAATTCTTCATCACTCACAAGAGAAGCAATCGCCTCTACTGCTGCTAACTTCATATCTTCGTTAATATCTGTTGCGCGGACATCTAATGCTCCGCGGAAAATTCCTGGGAAAGCTAGGACATTATTAATTTGATTTGGATAGTCAGAACGACCAGTCCCCATAATACGAACACCCCATGCTTTCGCATTTTCATACGTAATTTCTGGATTTGGATTCGCAAGTGCAAAGACAACTGGATTTTCATTCATTGATGCAATATGTGCCTCTGTTAGTAAATTCGCAACAGATACGCCAATAAAGACATCGGCACCTACGAGAGCATCATCCAACGTACCATGTAATTTTTCCGGATTTGTTAAATGCGCAACCGCATCTTTAATCGGGTTCATACCTTCCGCACGGCCTTCATAAATAATTCCTTTTGTATCACACATATAAATATTTTTATAGCCCATTTGTACAAGGATACGTAAAATGGCAATACCAGCCGCACCAGCTCCGTTAATGACTACTTTCATCGTCGCTACGTCCTTCTTCACAATACGATTTGCATTTATCATCCCAGCACCTACAACAATTGCCGTACCATGCTGATCATCATGAAACACTGGAATATCACATTCTTGACGTAGTCGATCTTCAATCTCAAAGCAACGTGGTGCAGAAATATCTTCCAAATTAACACCACCGAATGTTGGCGCAAGCGCCTTCACAATGCTGACGATTTCATCCGTACTTTTTGTATCTAAACATAGTGGAAAAGCGTCAACATTGGCAAAACGCTTTAATAAAATTGCTTTCCCTTCCATTACAGGTAGTGCTGCTTTCGGCCCAATATCCCCTAGCCCTAACACCGCAGTACCATCAGATACAATAGCCACCATATTACCCTTCATTGTATAGTCATAGACAAGCGATGGATTTTTTTCAATTTCAATACAAGGTGCCGCTACACCAGGCGAATACGCAAGGCTAAGATCATAAGAGTCTTGCACTGGTACTTTTGAAATCACCTCTAATTTCCCACTATATTGTGCATGCATATCTAACGCTTTTTTCATAATATCCATTCAATCCGCCCCTTTTCCTTCTGTTTTATTGTATGTCAGTATCATAATACTTTGTGAAATAGCAGTCAACGAAAAAACTTTAAAAAGCAGTATTTTCTTTGTTAAATCAACATTATCTATCATTTATAACGTTTTATTGTATTGTTATTAATTTCACAATCAATTATTATAATATAACAAATAACCTTTTTCAGCTTTTAAAAAACGTAGTTATAACAGCAATCAACCTGTTCAGTTTTTCACATAGTATTTTACTGCAGTAAATGAGAAAAATTTCACAAACTCATGTAAGCGCATCCATTGTTACATCTAAATCCGCCACATTTTATTCACATTTTTTCACAAACTTTTTTAGCAACAGAAAAAAGAGTCCTTACGGTAAGGACTCTCAGAACGAGGACAAACTCATATTAAAAAGGAACATACTTGCCAAGTAGTGCAGTTTACCCGCGGATTGAGCTAAAATATCCGCGAAGTAGCACGCTTTACCCGCGGATTGAGCTAAAATACCCGCGAAGTAGCACGCTTTACCCGCGATGTATTTTAAGACTCTTGCTTAAATTGCTTAGTAAAAGCGGTAATAATATGTTTGGATGACCATTGCTCCCCCGACACCTTGGTGATTGGGTACTCTCGGCGAAAAATGGCTTTCGTTATGGCATCGTCTGTGTAGCCTTGGGAATAGAGCTTTCGCACCTCTCCCTCCAAGTCCTCTAAATAAGCAATTTTTTCGCTTATTTTCGCCCGACCATCCGCAAGAAAACCTGCATGGCAACAATAGACCTGCTCAAAGTCAAAATGTAATAGTTTCTTTAACGATGCCAAAGTATGTACGATGTTTTCCTCATCGAGCACAACCTTTGTCTTCGTTTGAATATATAAATCTCCTGTAAACATGGCACCTGTTGCCCGATTGTAAAACGACAGATGATCTGTTGTATGTCCTGGTGTCGCAATAATGTCCCAAGTGGCAGATTTCGTTTCAAGTGTGTCTCCAAATGGCTGTGCAATAAATGCTGGTCGCTGTCCCCAGAGCGCCTGACGATAGAATGGATAGTTTCCGTCTTCCGCACAATTGGCAATGGACTCACGATGAACGTAAATCGGGATCTTTTGTTGTTGCTGAATCCAAGCAGCATTGCCCGAATGGTCTTCATGTGCATGAGTCAACGCAACCTGTTCAACCGACAGCTCGCGAAAAAAAGATTGAAACTCCTCTGCAAGCGAATTAGAACCTGTATCAATCAGGAGTCCATCCACATAAAAGCTATAGACACTCATTCCTATACCTTGAACAGCTACTTTACCATGTGCACATTGCACGTTACCGTGTTGTTCGATTTCAATACTTTTCTCTAATTTATACATATGTTTCCCCCTTCCCCTTTGTAAAAAAAGTGTAGCATATAATGAATGATGAGTCATTTTTAGCGTAAATTTCCATTTGAAGCCCCATGAGCGATTTATTTTAATCTGGCCAAGTATTTCTGAAGAAAAAAACGCCCACCAAGGTGAACGTCTTCTCCTAATTATTCATTTGTTCCAGTTTCTACATCGTATGCTGTAATCCAATCACTATAGCTTCCTGTATAGAGCTGAATATTTTCATAACCTTCATCTGCAAGTACTGCGTAGAGCGGTGATGCTGTGACACCACTGCCACAATAAACCACTATCTGTTCATCTTGTGCAACCTTCGCACGAAGCGCATCATTAGCTTGCAGTGTTCCTTCAACTTTTAACTGCTCCCAATCAAAGTTTTTAGCAGTTGGGATATGACCCGCCACTTTATCAAGCGGTTCAACTTCACCACGGTAACGGGCAGCAGCTCGTGCATCTAATAGCGTTGCTGACTGTTCTCCATCAACAATTGCCTTAACTACTTCACGTGGCGCATACAGATGATCTTGCCAATTCAAATCAAGCGTTGTCGGCGCATATTTCACAATATCCTTTGTGAACGTCACTTTTTCTCCCAATGCCGTCGCTCCACCATTGACAATGACCACATTTGGGAAACCTGCATAGGTTAACATCCACCAAGCGCGCGGTGCAAACGGTGATGCTCCTTGGTCATAAACGACAATTTGATCTTCGTAGCGCAGACCTAATTCTTGAAAGACAGACGTAAGCTTTTCCTTACTCGGCATCGGATGTCGGCCGTTTTCGCTTTCCATATCCGATAAATCCTGCTCTAAATCAACATACACCGCTCCTGGTGCATGACCTGCCTCAAATGATTGCTTTCCAAATTGTTTGTTTTGTAAATCATAGCGAGCATCTACAAAACGGACACCGTCAACTTGAATTTCCTCAACTGTTTTGAACACTTTTCCCATGTGAATCACCTCATGCGTATTGTAGTTGTGCGTAAATTGATTTCCACGAAGCTAATCGACTTTCCTCTTGTAACACAAGTCGTTCAGTTGCAATTTGCTCTAGTGCTTGATGGTAAATATGCAAGCGTAATCTTTCCGCTTCTTCACCGATATAGGCTATGGCCCAAGTCATGAGTGCTACTTTTTGTCCATCTAAATAATTTTGAGCATCTGGCTTTGTTAATGCTTCTAACGCTTCACTTAGCTTGACTTTTTCATTTTTCTCAAAGAATGCTTTTTGATTACGGAAATGCGATTTCACACTTGCATATTTTGTACCATCTGCAAATGGACCTTCAAATGCTAATAAATCTGGCTCAGATGATTCAAAGGCTAAAAACGAGAAGCTACGGTTCATTTCTTTCAGCTCACGGACTTCATCTTTAAAACGAAGTTGCATTTTCTTACTAATAAATTGGGATAAGCGGAAGTTTGTAACACGCATTTCCTGTGTAAAATCAAATCGTAAGCTTTGCAAGACTTCTTTCAACGCATGCTCTAATGCTTGCTGTGCAGGCATAGCCGCAAAGGTTGAAGGGTTATATCCTTCTTTAAAGAATTCAGGGTAGCGATAAAAGACGCGTTGTAAAACATAATACAATAATTCATCTAATTCCTGTTTTGTTTCACTTTCCATCATGCTTGTATTTAACGCATTAAACTTCGATTTAATGTGCTGTTCAAGCGTAGTCAACTCAGCTAAACGCTCATCTTTACGTTTTAAGTTTTCCTCTGTTTGAGCAATTAAATCACCTAAACGTTGCTCTGTTTTGTCCACTTCTTCTGCAAGTGCCTGCACCGCTAATGCACTTAACTCATCATTTAAAAATGTATGGAAAGCATCCTCGAACGGCGGCATGCCCGATGCAAATGAAGCACCCTCTACTTTTTCTTTTAATGCCATTAAGCTAGATACCCCATATAAACGTGGGAAACGAATACCAAAGCTTTGTAATTCTGAACGAACATAACCTTTTACATCTTCTTGTTCTTCTTCTGTCGTTGCCAAATCAATCGCATTAACGATAAAGAACATTTTATCAAGTTCAAAGGCATCCTTTACACGACCTAATTGAATTAAAAACTCTCGATCCGCTTTAGCAAATGCGTGGTTATAGTACGTAATAAATAAAATGGCATCCGCATTACGAATATATTCAAAGGCAACCCCTGTGTGACGTGCATTGATGGAATCTGCCCCCGGTGTATCGACAAGCGTTACACCCATACGCGTTAACGGACTATCATAATAAAAGTCAATATTATCGACGAAGCATGATTTATTTTCTTGTGCTACAAATTTTTCAAACTCTTCACGCTCTACACGTAACACTTGTCCAAGTTCCGTTTTAAATGTTGGATAGCCTTCTTTATATGCACGAATAAATGATTTATGCACATTTAATCGTTCATCAGTAAGCTGTACCGCTAGTCCTTCATCTGCACGGTTAAATGCTTCATCTAAAGACGAAACCGTTAAACCAATCGCCGCATAAGAACCTTGGATATCCTCAAGCATTTGTGCTGCCGTTTTTAACTGAACATCTGCTGTTTCGTGAGGATGCTCTGGTGTCACCGGACGAATTTTATTAATAGCCGCTGTTGTAGGATTAGGTGATACTGGTAACACTTTTGCACCCATTAGGGCATTCGAGAAGGAAGATTTCCCTGCACTAAACGCACCGAATAATGCAATCGTAAAGTCCTTTTTCTGTAATCGCTCTACTTTGTTTTCTAAATAGCTTGCTACTTCTGCAAAACCTTGGACCTCTTTCACTGCATTGGCTGTATGAAGTGCCCGTTTTATAACACCTTCAATAGGTAGACTAGATGTACTCACTGCATGTTGCGTTTCCTCTTGCTGAATAATCTCTTCTTTTGGTTTGAGCATCGACTCGTCAAATAATCGGATATCTGCTAAATCCTGCTCAAACGCTTTTTCCCAAAGTGTGAGTTGATCATTCGCTTCTTTTCGAATTTCATTGCTTGCTTGATGCATAACACCTGCACTATATTGCTGATAACTTTCGATTTCTAGTACAGCTTGAATGGCATCTACTTTTGCCTGCATACCAGCCATTTTCAACTTAGATGGTGCTGCCGTTTCAGTTGCAACAGTTTGTAATGTTGTTGCTTGGGCATCCTTCCACACATCTGTTTCCTGTATAAAATAACGTTTCGTTGCTTCTGCAACACGGTTGGCAAAATTAAGAACAGCCTCTCCTGTTAATATAGCACCGACTTGTACTTGCTGTTCAATTAACGAAAATGGTAAATCAAATACATAAGCATCCACTGCTTGCGCACGTTCCTCACTTAACGCCCCGACATCTTTTAATGCCTTTTTCATTAACCCTTTTAAATGACCCGTAATTTGAGCGTGTACAACTGTTTGATAGGCACTGTATGCTTCTTCTTTACGACGATTACGCTCTTCCTCAGTTTTCTTTTTCGCTGAAAATAAACCGCCTACTTTAAACCCTTCCTGCTTACTTTCTAAATAAAGACGCAATTTATCTCGCACATCGGCCGGCATAATGGCTGCATTAGCAAGTAACTCTTTACGTTCTTCCTCAAATGTTTCATTCCAAGCTTCCACTGAGAATAATTCTACTTGACGATTTAACTTATTATATTGCTCTAAAATATCCTGATGATGTGCCCAATCATCGGCACTTAAAATATCTTCATCAATATCTAAACGATCTTGCTTTTCTTCCATTAAGAAGTTGTCATGCTCACTTTGCAATAAACGTAGCGTATTGGTCGCTGTCTGTACAAGCTGATCTTGCCAATCGTTCATGCTATCCATCACAATTTTTTTCACTGTTTCAAAATCATTATTTGGATGCTTTGGCTCTCGTAAAGATGTGAAAAAGACGCCTTTTGGCACAACGCCCCATGCTGAAAATGAATTGTGAACAGTCGCTTTAAAGTCTTCAAAGCTTAATTCATTTTCCTTATGCTTATCAATCATATTAACGATTAAATATACATTCGGATTATATTTCATTAATTGTTTTGTAAATTGAAAGTTCAATTCCGATTGAACATGATTATAGTCCATTGTATAGAATACAATATCTGCAATATGAAGCGCTGATTCTGTAGACATACGGTGTGCGTCATCTGTCGAGTCAACACCAGGTGTATCCATCACTGTTACGCCAAGAGGTAATGTAGAAGCGCTATGACCAATTTCAATTTGTGATACAAGATCTCCATTTTTGCTGAGTTCTTTAACGGTTTTAAAATCATATCCCGCTTCAAACTTAACAGGTTTTTCATTATGCATATAAACGACGGCGAAATCTTCTTCTGACTTATGCACCTTCACAATATTTGCACTTGTCGGTATCGGGCTTGACGCAAGTAAATTCTCACCAGATAAGGCATTAATCATACTTGATTTACCAGCAGAGAAATGGCCAGCAAAACCGATGACATATTCTTTCTGTTGTAATTTACGTGCAAATAGCGAGGTTTTATCCATACGCTCTGTATCACCATTATGCTGATAGATTATGTATTGTAATGAAGCTTGCTTTAAAAGCCCCTCTAGTTGTTGGTCAAATTCTTTCATAAAACTGTAACCCCTTTATCCTTTTAATTATTCACAATTAGTATTCTACCTTATTAGATATGCAAAGTATAACACTAATTTACTTTGAAAAGCATATATATCAAGGTTTCAGACGTAATAT
This sequence comes from Lysinibacillus sp. C5.1, assembly GCF_016350185.1. Lineage (NCBI taxonomy): Bacteria > Bacillati > Bacillota > Bacilli > Caryophanales > Bacillaceae > Lysinibacillus > Lysinibacillus sp. C5.1. Next base: position 1,800,722 of record NZ_CP066226.1, on the reverse strand, counting down.
TCGTCAACATAGTCATGTTTATCCAAAATGAAGTAGCATGATCCTTGTAGAAAATCTACTATTTTTATCTGCAAAATGGATAGTTAACTAAGCAATTCTTCTTTTTTTTCATATTTTAGATAAGAGTGAAGGTTAAAAAACGGTTACAAAATAACAATTTGAGGTTCAGCACTAAACAAATCTGATACAACTATAGGGGCATAAAGATCAAAATAAAAGGAGTGATTATATAAATGGTAAAGCAAAAACATTGTTTTCAGATTACACCGTTATGCGATTGTGAAAATCAATTTAGATGGCCTCGTATTATAGCTCGTGATGTCCCTATTCCCCAACCCCCTTCCATCATTGTTCCTGAAGGGATGGTTATTCCTAGAGTAAATAGATATTTCTATATAGTAACATCCGATATTCAATTGACAAATGGGGCCACTTTAGCAGCGAATCTATTTTCTGATGACAACGGCGTAAATGTACCAGAATTTATTATCACCTATCCAAATGGCTATGTAAATCTCTATATTAACGCCGTTATGCAGGAAGGTGGCATTTATTCCGTAACACCAAATGCACTCATCTTAAATGCTGATAACGCAACTATTTATAGAGGAACACCCATTATTATTGAATCTCTCGGCTTTTTTAACGAAACTCACTAGCACTATTGAAAGGAGGTGAATGCACGTGGCACTTTCCATTATTAATATTAATGTCAATGTTTCAGGCACATCCACGAAATTTTTTAATATTTTAGCAACACCACTTGCCATTACAGATGGTACAACACTTGCTGCAACAACGTTTTTGACTGACAGTGGTACTGCAGCAACTGCTTTCCCAGTCGTAATTAATGGCTACTATAATTTATATATCAATGGTGTGCTTCAAGAAGGTGATGCCTATACAGTTTCCGCAACAGAAATAACATTTAACACTGTGACAGCGACTATCTCGGCAGGCACTCCAATTATTATTGAAGCTGTAGAATTAGTGACAACTATTTAATAGCATTAGAAGAAGTATTTTGCTATTAAATCGAGTCATTCAATGTATTTTTTAATTGGATGGACGCTCTTTTATTGAGCATCCATCCATTTTGTTATCCTATTTGTTTTCTTAACGCAAAAATCTTCTTTGCAAAAGTCAATGCATGTGGGCCATCTCCATGTATACATAATGTTTGGGCAGAAAGTTGTATTTTCTTTTGTTGGACAGACATCACTTCATTGGCAGTTAAAATACCTTTGACATGCACAAGCATTTCTTCTTCTGTTTGAATTAATGCATTCGGCTCTTCTCTACTTACCAATGTCCCATCGTCATTGTAATGACGATCCGAAAAAACTTCCTCATAGACGCGTAAGCCCTTTTCCTTCGCAATATGCACGATTTTGCTACCTGCTAAACAATATAAAACATACGCTGGGTTTAAATCATATACCGCATTGACAACGGCTGTTGCCTTTTCTATATCATTGGCACTTTGATTATACAGTGCGCCATGTGGCTTCACATGATGAAGAATGCCTTTTTCTACCGAGACAAATGCTTGCAAAGCACCAACTTGATAGACCATCATATTATAAATTTCTTCCGCACTAACATCCATATTTCGACGCCCAAATCCTTGAAAATCAGGATAGCCTGGATGTGCTCCAATACGAATATTTTTACGAATAGCATTTTGTACAGTCCTATGCATGATTGTATGATTCCCTGCATGATACCCACAGGCTATATTAATTGACGTTACATAGTCTAAAATTTCGTCATCTTTGTCGAGTGTCAAAACATCCATACCTTCGCCCATATCACAATTAATATCAATTGGCATACGATTCCTCCGTTAGTACAAATCTTATTGTGTTAAACATACGCATTTGGGCAACTTTATGTAAATCATCTTCATGGATGGTAGCAATGATTGGATAGCCGCCGACTGTTTGGGCATCGGCCATTAAAACAATAGGCTGACCGCTTTGTGGCACTTGAATTGTCCCAAATTGGGTCGCTTCTGAAAGTATATCTTTCCTCGTTTTCAAATCGAGGACGTTCCCTTTTAAATAATAGCCCATACGATTCCCGCCCAAAAATTGATAGGAGCTAGCTAAAAATTGTTGGCTACTTTCTTCTGTAAATAATTGAAAATGAGGCCCTTTAAAAACCCTTACTGTAATAGCCGTATGAAAATAAGGGCGGTAAGGTGCATACAGCCCTCTTGTCCATGATAATGGCGTTGCATGTTGCCCATACAACACACTGCCCACACATGGAGTACTATCTACCATTGGTAAGCTGGCTTTACTACCAAGTACAAGGTCTGTTTAAAATCCACCTTTAGGTGTGAGATAAACAATGGAGCCGTTCTTTACGCTTTTGATAGATAAAATATCTCCCTTAAATAATTGAAAGGTTTTCCACATTTCAATTGGACGTCCATTTAATAAACACAGACAAGTTGCACCAGTCAATACATAAGTTCCATCATTTAACGCTTGAAATTCAAAACCACCTATAAACATTTCAAACGACGTTTGGTCCACTGTCGCATTATCTACAATAGTATGTGCAACTTGAAATGATACTTTGTCCATTGGCCCTGATCGAGGGACCCCAAATGCTCGGTAGCCCTCCCTCCCTTGATCTTGTATGCTACCATAAACACCTTGTTTTTTAACAATAAGAAGTGGCTTCAATTGCTACACTCCTTTACTTTTATTTCTAAAAACGCCTGTTTGGTTATTTCGTAAAATTGCACTTGACCTCCAAGAGTAAAGAGAAAAGGGGCTTTCCTATGAATATCAAATAATGTGAAAGGTGTCTTACCGATAATATTCCATCCCCCTGGTGAATCGAGGGGATATATCCCAGTTTGTAACCCGCCAATACCGACCGATCCTGCGGACACAAGCGGGCGTGGTTTTGTTAAACGTGGGACAAATAATTGGCTATGTAAGTCCCCTAAATAAGGAAATCCAGGTAAAAAGCCGATTAAATAGACACTATATACTTTATCCATATGCAATTTTTTTATGGCCTCAAATGGCAAAGCTGTAACATCCATCACACGGTGCATATCCAAAGCAAATTCCTCATCATAACAAATTGGTATTTGTAATGGTTGACTTGTTACTTCACCAACCTGGGCGTTCCTTTGCATTGTAAGCCATTGTTCTTGTAAGAAGGCTATATCTACTTGGTGTTTCACATATGCTGTAACCGTATGATAACTAGCAACACTTTCAATAAGATTGGTATGTAGCATTTTTTTCAAAAAGCGGTTAAACTGTTGGACTAGCTGAAAATTTTCTTGCGAAATGACTTCATCGAAGGCAAAACGGATTGTGTATTGACTAATCCACATTGTATGAGGGAACTCAATGATTTGTTTCACGAATGGTTTCCTCGATACAAAGCTTAATGCACGTCATTAAATCTTGCATATTCCACCCTGGTATTTTGCCGTGCTGAATCGCTAATTCAAAAGATGCCGGAATATGAATAAAGCCAGCACGAATCCCTGTATGTTGCTTAGCATAAGCTAGCCCTTCATACATAATATTATTGCATAGATAAGTACCTGCCGTATTTGAAATTTCTGCAGGATAACCTTCTTTACATAATCGATCAACCATTTTCCGAATAGGTAAATTGGTTATATAGGCATCCTGCCCACCATCATCAATGCTTTCATCAACAGGCACATAGCCATTGTTATCAGGCTCTCCATCTTTCACATTAATCGCTATGCGCTCTGGTGTGATTTTAAATCGTCCACCAGCTAACCCTAAGGATATAATAATTTCAGGCTGTATTTCCGCAATATATCCCTTTAACTGCTGCGCGGATTGCTGAAAATCAACGGATAGCGTCCGTCCAACAATTTCATAGCCGTCCATTATACTCCCGTTTAAACTTTCTACAATTTGCATCGTAGGATTGATTGTGTAATCTAAAAATGGGACAAAGCCCGTTAATAGTATTTTTTTCATATTCTTCACCTAATTTCAATCGGACATTGCTTTATCGCAAGCCCTTTTCATTTTTTTAATAAATACTGCAAAGTCGGTTCTCCAATTCCCCGAAATCTATAACCTGCAACCTGCTTCAATTTTATCAAACATTAAAAATAAATGCCCTTGATGGCTATTAAATTATGCTATTATTCTAAATTTTTTGTCCTATACTATTAAACTTTAGATGTTTCTTATCCAAGTTGAAATCCGAACTATAAAATTCGATAAATAAAAGAATCTGGAACAAAAGAAAAAAGTGTTAGATTGAACCCAATCAATCTAACACCTTTTACTATGCCGTTGTTACCCGCTAAGGCGGTGCTTTCCGCTCAGCACAGTAAGCCGCAACCTTCTCTAAAGTGCGGTCTGTTACGTCTAACATTGTGTACTGTTCTGAGCAAGAGTCACCGCTCTCGCTACCAACAACTAGTGAACACTTCTATTTTTTAGTTATTGCAAAAGCATAGCTAAAATCTCCTATTTAGAAAAAAATTTATGAACACCTTTCCTCTGTCCTTAAATTTTTTAGTTATGTCCCAACCTCTCAGATTTCAGAAAATAGAATTTCATAGATTTTAGTAATCGATTGTCGTTCACCAATTTTTGTGTATCCATACTTCTTTAGGAGCTATTTGCTTATAAGAAGTCACTACTACATCTCCAGCTTTATCTAGTACTAAAGTAGTTTGCGTTGGAGAATGATAAAGAATTTTCGCTCCGGTATTTTTATCTACATATTTTGTTCCATATGCCATTGCGGATGCAAAATGCCTCTCAGTTATACCTCTTTGAGCAGCTCTTTCAGCTGCATGCTTAGAAATTTTCTTTACAGCCTGTTTTCCTACCCATTTGGCAACTAATCTTACTACGACTCCAATAACAATAGGAACAAATGGAAGAGCCCTTGCTTCAATTTGAGGCTCTTCTAAATTATTGTCAGAACCTCCATTATCATCTGAATCATCCAGATAAATTGCCCAATCAAAACCTTCAACACCCTCGTGGTAATCAACTATGTAATCATCTTCAAAAACTTCATCATCTTTTGCATAACTTACAGTTGTCCCAATAGTAGCAAATAAAAGAGTAAAAACCATTAAATGAACAAGTACTTTTTTCATTTAGAGTATTCCTTTCTATTTAATTACTATTCAAAAACATTGAAGAAGGTTGAAAAACAATTTTTTTATTTTTTATTTCACTCATCACTTTTTCCGTTAATCTTAGTCCTATTTCATTATGTTGTTTTTCTAGATTCTCACCTCCAACAATTAAGCTATCAGAGTCCACATTTATCCATGCTCCATAATCATTTATCCATGATCTTAACTGTATCTTTAAGGAATCAGAAATCTCCATTTTATCCATATCCAAATTAAAGCCACAAACCTTACACCATAATGGATCAGCACCAATATCTGCTTCCACTTTTATTTGCACAAGTTCCTTGCAATTACATAATGAACCCATAAATTCCACTCCCGAAAAATTGTGCATCAAATATATTATCTAAAGATTCAAGAGTATGACACAAGTCATACTCTTGAATTAAATATTAATGTACTGTAAAAACGATTGAAAATCAGTACCACAAACTATAGTACTATTAATTTAAATGTGCAGTCGCCTGCTTCATCACGTATTTCCCTACTCCAATATAAATAGCTACTGTTGCTCCAATGAAAACGAATGTCATTGCTGACCGCTCCTTTTCTTCTTATTATGTACACTATAGCACAAATTCGTTGATTTTGAAAATCATTCTCATTAATATAATATAAATTTCATCCGATTTCGTCAAGACATACTTTCATCTTACCCTTTCAGCATGGTAAGATGTAGAAAAGTCGGAAAAAGGATGCGGTAATGATGAGTAATTCGAAGTACTTTCAAACTATTTTAAACGGGACAATCCATGCATTAAAAACAATCCTACCTATGGACATCCAAGTGAAAGCGCCAAGTATTATTTCTGAGCCCTTTCAACAACAGCAAATGGGTGTATTAATTGGCCTAATTGGAGATGTAAAGGGACGTGTAATTATAGATTCCTCCCCTGAAGTATTTAGCGGTATCGGCAGTACAATGTTTGGTATGCCATTAGAAGGAGAAATGCTAGAATCCTTCACTGGTGAATTTGGCAATATGATTGCAGGTAATTTATGTACAGCAGTAGGACAGGAAAATTTAGAAATTGATATTACACCACCTACTGTTATGGTTGGTAACACAAAACTTTATGGTTTTGAAAAAGCATTTGTTCTACCAGTTACGATTCCCAACATTGGTGCACTTACGGTATTATTGACGATTGAAGAAGAAGTCATAACAAGTTAACTGTGGCTCTTTCAAACGATACATTCTATGTAACTACAGCTAGTATTTATGAATACGCTTTGTTATACGCATAAAAAGGAGTTGGCTCATATTAGAGCCAACTCCTTTTGCATTTCAATATTTCACATTTTTTTCACACATTCTACTTAGATGTGTGATTTTTTTCACATCAAATTGAATTGGATAGTAATATTATGACTTTAAGAAAGCTACTATGAAAGCTTAGGAGGGAGTAAAAATGGCTAATAATAAAAAACCAGAAGATAATCTAAAAGGTTCACTTTATGGCGTGTTCGGAGTAGGCTTTATCATTATTTTAATTTGGATATACTGCTTCAATTTATTTATGGACCGCTTTTAATTTCCTTAGTAAAAGGCACTATTTCATTAACATGATGTAAGTAATACAACAGAGGAGGACAACAGAGATATGCATATACATAAATATGAGAAGTACTGGTTGGTATTTGGCGTAGCTACGTTAGTTGCATTTCTTATTATTCTTGGTATCGGTGCATTCCATCAAGGCTCACATCCAAACAGTAATAAGAAAACCATCGATTATGAAAAAGTAAAAGAAATTGCACCATTTACAAATCCAGGTGTACACAAAGTGGAAGGAAAGGATTGGGATTATGAGGTGGTTATTTTAGCATCTGCTTTCTTTTACAATCCACCTGAAATTGAAGTACCACTTGGTTCAAAAGTAAAATTTATCGCAACAAGTGAAGACGTGATTCATGGGTTTGAAATTGCAGGCACTAATATTAACATGATGCTTGAACCTGGATATATTTCTGAATATGTAGCTGAAATCAATCAAACTGGTGAATTTTTAATAGTATGTAATGAATACTGCGGTACAGGACATACGCTTATGCATTCTATGCTGAAGGTGGTGGATCCAAATGAGTCTAAATAACGCTATGACAAAGGTGGATCGTCGTGATGCGAAACTAGCCCTTGCCCATGTTTATGTGGCATTTATCGCATTATTATTAGGTGGTCTCGCCGGTTTATTACAAGTATTTATACGTTCAGGTCAATTCAAATTGCCAGCTGGTATTGGTTATTATCAAGTATTAACAGTTCATGGTGTCTTACTCGGTCTTATTTTAACAACGTTCTTTATATTCGGTTTTCAAATCGCAGGTGTTAGTCGTACATCTGGTACTTTTACAGATAAACAACGCTTGCTTGGATGGATTGGTTTTTGGTTCATGACGATCGGTACAGTTGCAGCTGCAGTCATGGTGTTATTAAATAAAGCAACTGTCCTTTATACATTTTACGCACCATTGCAAGCGCACTGGATTTTTTATCTCGGTTTAACACTCGTAGTTGTTGGCTCTTGGATTGGTTCGGCAGGACAAATATTGCGCTATGTTCAGTGGCGCAAAGAACATAAAGGCCAAACGTCTCCCCTACTATCTTTTATGGTAGTAGTCAATAATTTACTGTGGTTCGTTGCTTCTTTAGGCGTAGCCGTTTCTGTTTTATTCCAACTATTACCGTGGTCACTTGGTCTTATTGAACGCGTAGATGTATTACTTTCTCGTACACTTTTCTGGTATTTCGGCCATGCGCTCGTTTACTTCTGGTTATTGCCAGCCTATATGGTGTGGTATGTAGTCATTCCTAAAGTCATTGGCGGAAAAGTTTTCTCTGACTCATTGGCTCGCTTATCATTCATGCTGTTTTTAATTTTCTCAGTACCTGTTGGTTTACATCACCAATTAACAGAGCCTGGTATTGATACAACATGGAAATTTATTCAAGTAGTATTAACAATGGCAGTTGTTGTGCCTTCCTTAATGACCGCATTCTCTTTATTTGCAACGTTTGAATTACGTGGTCGTGAGCTTGGTGGTAAAGGACTTTTCGGCTGGTTTAAAAAATTACCTTGGAAAGATGCACGTTTTATCGTTCCATTTATCGGTATGCTTGCTTTCATTCCTGGTGGTGCCGGTGGTATTGTCAATGCATCTTACCAGATGAACCAACTTATTCATAATACTATTTGGGTTCCAGGGCACTTCCATTTAACATTTGCAAGTGCAGTTGTTTTAACGTATTTTGGAGCAGCATTTTGGTTAATCCCTCATTTAACAGGTCGTAAACTGACAAAGTCATTAAATTCACTTGGTATTGTTTCTGGCGTGCTATGGGCAGTAGGTATGACGATCATGTCAACAGCCATGCATATTGCAGGATTACTTGGTGCTCCACGCCGCTCTGACTATTCAGAATATGGCGGTGCACAACAAGCATATGATTGGATTCCCTATCAGATTGCGCAAGCGGTTGGTGGTACTATTTTATTTATTGCGATTTTAGTTATTACGTATGTCGTGATTAAGCTCGCTTGGTTTGCACCAAAAGGCGAAGAGGAATTCCCAATTGCTTCAATCCATGAAAGCAGTGGTCCAACACCACCTATGCTTGAAAACTTTAAAGTATGGCTGGTCATTTTAGTAGCGTTAATAATTTTTGCTTACACAATTCCAATCTTTGATATTATTTCAAATTCACCAGCAGGCTCAAAAGGCTTTAAGCTCTGGTAAAATATTTTAAAAACAAGCGATTTCTCATTGGAGAGAAATCGCTTGTTTTTTAGAGCTGATACAATTTTGTATATTTTTCTTGTAAATAGTTTGCAAGATACTTGGCATTTAAGCCTTCTCCTGTCGCCTCTTGTAGTAGCTCGAACGGCTTTTTCAGCGCACCGTATTGATGGACTTTGTCTGTTAGCCATTCGCGAATTGGCAGAAGCTCCCCTTTTGACAGTAAGTCATCAAAATTTGGAAGATCTTGATCCATCGCATACTTCCATTGTGCCGCATAAATCATTCCTAATGCGTAGGATGGGAAGTAACCAAACATGCCCCCTGCCCAGTGTACGTCTTGTAAAACGCCCTTCGCATCATTGTCAGGTCGGATGCCTAAATATTCCTCATACTTCGCATTCCACACTTCTGGAAGGTCTTTTGCTTGTAGATCCCCATTGAACAAATCACGTTCAATTTCGTAACGAATCATAATATGCAGTGGATATGTTAGCTCATCTGCTTCAATACGAATTAGTGATGGCTCTACCATATTAATAGCACGAAGAAAATCATTTAACGGAACATCTCCAAACTGTGCTGGTGAATGCTTTTGCAGGCGTTCATAGTTGTGCTCCCAAAACTTTTCATTTCGACCAACCAGATTTTCATAGAATAGTGACTGCGATTCATGGATGCCTGTCGATGTCCCAGTTGCTAATAGTGTACCGGCAAGCTTGGCATCAATATTTTGCTCATACATCGCATGCCCACATTCATGAATCGTGCCAAAGATAGCAGAACGGAAATCATGCTCATCATATTTCGTTGTAATACGTGCATCGCCATGATTAATGCCAATCATAAATGGATGGACACTTTCATCTAAGCGACCTGCGTCAAAATCATAGCCAAGCTGCGTTAGCATCTCTAATGACAATGCTCGCTGTGCCTCTTTCGGAAATTGTTTAAATAACATCGTTGTATCTGGCTTATTTGGAGAAGCTGCGATTTTTTGGACAAGCGCCACAATCGTTTCACGTAATTCGCCAAATACTTGATCTAACACCTCCGTCGTCATATCTGGTTCATATAAATCAAGTAACGTATTGTATGTAGAACCGTTTTTAACGCCCCAATATTGTATAAATTTCTTTTGCCATTCAATGATTTGCTCTAGATAAGGTAAAAATTGCGCAAAATCATTTGTCGCTTTTGCTTCTTCCCAAACTGTTTCCGCTTTCGCTTGTAAAATAACATATTCTTTATATTCTTCAGCGGGAATTTTCTTATTTTGATCGTAATTTTTGCGTACTTCCTCGACTAAACGGCGTGTTACATAGTCCAGTTCTGTGTTTTGTGCCTCTAAAGCCGTCAGTAGTTCCCCTAATTGCTCACTCGTTTGCATGTCAAACAAGGAGGCCGATAATGTGCCAACTACTTCTGAACGCTGCGCTACCCCTTTCTTAGGTGCACCAGTACGCATATCCCAATAGATTACCCCCAATGCTTCCTGATAGTGCTGCATTTTTTTCACATAGTCTGTAAATTGCTGTACAGTCATATCCAATCATCCTCCTTTTTTACGTTACTAGTTTAGCATATTTCCGAAAATTTTGTATATTCGAGTGCCAGTCACCAAAACAATTTTGATAATTCAGAGTTTTAACACTACCATTATGCAATCTTCTGTGGAATGCACATCTCTCATGTCTTATCAGCGATTGCACAAATTATCATCAGTAATCTTTAGGCTTAAAAGCAAAGAACTCCCTTCTATTTGAAGGGAGCATTTATTTTAAAATGGGGGTTTCAACTAGTTTTATGCTCGGTTTCCAATCAAACATATTGTAAAGCTGACATATAACGTTGGGGAAACGCTATTTGTCTTCAAACATACTAGTTATATGTTTTGGCAAATTTGTAATACTTGCTTAACGGCTTGTGCTGATTGATTGAGCGCCGTTTGTTCTTCCTGTGTAAGGTGCAATTCAATAACCGATTCAATGCCATTACCGCCTAAAATCGTCGGTACACCTAAAAATAATTCATGGTAGCCGTACTCTCCTTCTAACAGGGCAATGGAAGGAATAATTTTTCGTTGATCTTTCATAATGATTTCCACCATGTGCGCACAAGCAGCAGCTGGCGCATAGTAAGCACTACCATTGCCCAATAAGCCTACAATTTCACCGCCGCCTTTACGTGTACGTTCGACGATTTGTTGTAGTCTATCTTGGGGAATAAGCTTTTCTAACGGGATGCCTCCTGCATAGGAATAACGGATTAATGGCACCATTTCATCACCATGTCCACCTAATACAAATCCCGATACATCTTCGGGTGCAATTTGTAACTCTTGGGCTACAAATGCATTAAAGCGTGCGGTATCTAATACGCCAGATTGCCCGATAATACGATTTTTAGGAAATCCTGTTTCTTTATAACATACATATGTCATCGCATCTACTGGATTGCTTAATACAAGAACAATGCTATCAGGTGCATAGTGTTTAATTTGTCTCGAAACTTGTTGAATAATTTTCGCATTTGTCGTCACTAAATCATCTCTGCTCATCCCAGGTTTACGTGGAATACCGGCTGTAATAATAACGATAGATGCGCCTGCAATATCTTCATAATTACTTGTTCCTTGGATCGACACATTAAATTTTTCAATCGGCCCTGTTTGTAATAAATCCAGTGCTTTCCCTTTTGTTGGATTTTCAGCTTCTGGAATATCTAGCAACACAACATCGCCTAATTCCTTTTGTGCGAGGAATAAACTCAATGTTGCACCCGTGTGACCGGCTCCAATAACAGCAATTTTATTTTTGCGAAATGCCATTATGCTTCACCTCAATTGTCCGTAGTTGCTGCTTCTGTTGTTTTTTTAGCACGTGCCGGTGTTGAGACCGGTTTTTTCTTTGGCGTCTCTGGTCCTTTAATCATATTGAAAACATCTTCGTCTGGTCTAGGAATGACGTGTGCGCCTAATAATTCTCCAACGCGTTTTGCCGCCTCTTTACCAGCATCGACTGCTGCTTGTACTGAGCCAACATCGCCTGTTACGACGACTGTTACAATACCACCATCGACAAATTCTTGTTTAACAATCGTGACATCAGATGCTTTAATCATCGCATCCGCAGCCTCATAAGACCCCACTAATCCCTTTGTTTCAATCATGCCAATTGCGCTACTCATTGTTTTCACCTCGCATTACATCTGTAGAGTCTATAATTCCGATTACAACTGCATCAATAGGGAGGGGATTGTCCTTCATAATATAACGGGAAGACCCTCCACTCGTAATCAGTACATCATCACCAATCCCTGCACCGATGCGATCAGCTGCTACTATTTCCGTACGAATTGGCTGTTGGTTGGAATCAATTGGTTGGATAATTAATAGTTTTAAGCCATTTAACCCTTCTTCCTTACGTGTTGCCCATACGCTGCCAATCACTCTTCCCATCTGCATAAACTCACCCTCTTTAGGTTGTCTGGATAATACTTATTATTCAGAGCGAATCGTTATTTTTTTATTCAGCTCTCGTATTTTGTCATAAGCTAATGCTGTCACGATGGTTCTTTTTGGCACGACAATTTCTTGAGCTTCGATTTCCAGTACATCTACCTGTGAAAGTAACTTTTTTTCAAAGTGATAGATAGATTGTTTTGCAGGCGCTTGCTTTGCGACTAGTGGCATTTCCTTTACAGTCAAAGGTTCCATCACTTGTCCATTAACAATTTCTGCAAAAGCACCTTGCTGAATTAAGCCTGCATTTGCTTCATCCGTATCGATATGCATTTCCAAACGATAGCGATCAGATACACGAATCATCACATTGGATAAAATAATCGGTCGTAGTCCTTGCACTTTGATTTGTACCGACTGCCCATCTACTACTTGAAATCTTTCGCTATCGGCAGGAGACATATGAATATGCGCTTGTGCAATAATAAGACCTTCTGGCAAAACAACACTACCTTTTGGACCAATTAACGTCACAGGGCTAGAGTCTTTAATATCCCCAGAGATTCTTAATGGCGGCTTGACGCCGAGTTTCATCGCATCTGTCCAACTCACTTCTACTTGTGTTAACGTTCGTGCTGGACCTAATATGCGAACTCTTTCAATAGAACCTTTTGGTCCTGCAATGACGACCGTTTCTTCAGCAGCAAATTGTCCTGGCTGCGAGAGCTCAAACTTCGGCGTTAATTGATAGTTTTCTCCAAAAAGCTGCTCCACTTCTGCCTGTGCAAGATGTACATGTCGCGCGGATACGCCGATTGGAATTTTACCGTCATCTGGGCGGGAAGGCTGATTTTTTAATACTTGCTGTAAAACTTCTTCGACGATTTTTTGCACTAATTGTTCTTGCATCAAACCTCCTCCTTACGAACATGATTTCACAATTCTTCCTTGTGCTTGTTGTGCAATAAAGCCCGCATTGGCCTCATCTGTATCAATATGCATTTCTAAGCTAAAATCATTTGAGACACGTACTACTACAGCACGAAATGTTACAGGTCTTTCACTGTCAACTTCTACAGAAACGATTTCATTATTGTGTACTTCCAATGCTTTCGCATCTTCTTCTGTCATATGAATATGGGCCTGTGCAATAATGACTCCTTGCTCGATTAACACTTCTCGTTGTTGATAGATAAGTTTAATACTAGCTGAATTTTCGATATCTCCCGATTGTCTTAGGGGAGGGTTTAAACCTAGTTTCATCGCATCTGTTCGACTGATTTCCACTTGCGTTGCTGCCCTTACAGGTCCTAATACACGCACATTGTGAATGACTCCTTTTGGTCCCTCAATGGAGACACGCTCTTTTGCTGCAAACTGTCCTGGTTGCGAAAGGTCAAAATCCTTTGTCAACGTTGCGTTTGGACCAAATAGTGCTTGTAAATCTTTTTCACTTACATGTATATGACGGGCTGAAATGGCAACTGGAAATGCTTGTGATTTTATATTCAAGTTAGCCACCTCTAAATCTAGTAACTGATTTTTTACTGTTGATAGTAGGCATTCATCACATTAATTTACAAGCGATGAATGCCTCTTCAGTCGTGTAATTAAGCTTCTGCTTTTGGTAAAATTAATTCTAATTCGTTATGAGGGCGTGGAATTACATGCACAGATAGCAATTCTCCAACACGTTGAGCTGCTGCTGCACCTGCATCCGTTGCTGCTTTTACTGCACCTACATCGCCACGAACCAAAACAGTAACAATTCCGCCACCAACATGGACTTTCCCTACTAAATTGACACTTGCTGCTTTTACCATTGCATCCGCTGCTTCAATTGCTCCTACAAGACCTTTTGTTTCTACCATTCCTAATGCTGTACTCATTTGTCATTCCTCCAATTATTTAGTTTGTAATGTAATTTGCTTTAAAACTTGATCAACAATTTGTTGCACCACTTTTGTATCCAATGATGGTGCTTGTGCCTTTATATTTTCTACCACCGGATGTAAATCAAATTCCGGAGCTGGCACCTCTACATCTTTCATGCCATAAGCCATGCGCTTAATATTTAATAAATGTCTAGCTGTAATGTTATCGGACGTAATATTACCACCAAATGTCCCACAACCTAATGTAAAGGATGGTGCTAATCCAGTCGTACCACCAACCGCACCAATTGAAGATAGCGTGTTCACAACAATACGCGACACTGGTAAATCAAGCGAAAACTGCTCTGCTAGCGCTGTATTTTCCGTATGAATAGAACAAGAATGTCCCCGTCCTCCAATATTCAGTAGATCAATCATCACTTGTTTGGCCTCTGTGCTATCCTCTACTGTGTAGAAAGCAAATATTGGTGATAGCTTCTCTAGTGAAAATGGAATGTTTTTTCCAATCATTATCTCCAACCCAACAAGTACTTTCGTCTCTTCTGGCACCATAATGCCGATAGAATGTGCTAAACTCACCGCTGATTTTCCAACAATTTGTGGATTCACTTTGCCAGGAACAGGAGATATTAACTTTTCCATCTTTAATTTTTCTTCAGCATTCAATATATAAGCATGCTGTTTCTTTAATTCTGCTAAAACTTGTTCAGCTATCACTTTATCCACAATAATGGCCTGCTCTGTCGCACAAATGGTGCCATTATCAAAGGATTTACTTTGCACTAGCTGACGTGCGGCTTTTTGAATATTGGCTGATTTTTCGATGTAAGCTGGTACATTGCCAGGACCTACCCCATAGGCTGGTTTTCCAGAGCTATATGCCGCTTTGACCAACGCCCCACCGCCCGTTGCTAAAATTAAGTGAATCTGTGGATGTTTCATTAATTGTTGTGTCGCTTCCATTGAAGACATTGTTAAACATTGTAACAACCCTTCTGGCGCACCAGCATTTTCTGCCGCAACTCTACAAATATCTAAAGCTTCCTTTGTACATTTAACGGCATATGGATGCGGGCTTAACACAAGGCCATTTCTCGTTTTTAAAGAAATAAGCGTTTTAAAAATGGCTGTAGATGTAGGATTTGTTGTTGGCACAATTCCTGCGATAACGCCAAATGGACTAGCAATCTCTGTTACTTTCTTTAGTCGATCTGTGCCAATCACGCCAACTGTCTTTAAATCTTTAATATCTTCATATACATCTCTTGACGCTACTTCATTTTTCATTTTTTTATGATTTTGGATACCCATCCCTGTTTCTTCGACAGCCATTTTGCCTAATCGTTCTGCCTCTTTAAATGCGGCATCCGCAACAGCCTTCACAATACTATCCACTTGTTGTTGGGAATATTGCATATAGGCCGCTTGTGCTGCATTTGCTTGACTAACAGCGTCTCTCATTTCCTGAATGGCTAATAAGTCTTTATCTAATGTCGCCATAAAGCCGCCTCCTTTCTAAATAACCGGATTTCTCGCAACATGTTCAATTGCTTCTCTAAATGCATCTGCAGCAGCTTGGCAGGAAGACTGACTGCCGCTAACTATGCCACCACCAAAGTTGGTTTCGGAAGGTGGTCCAAAAAATAGTTTTAGCTCTACATCTGCTGCCTTTAAAGCGGCATCTAAACCGACAACCGCCTCAAGTGGTGGTGCGATTAAATAAGCGAGCGCAGTGCCAATCTTAACGTCTGCTAACTGTGCTAAATAGCTGCCACAGCTTGCCACAGTATGCGCAAAAAGTGCATGGTTTTCATTATTATTAATGGCTTCGAAATACGTATCAAATTGCACCTTTTGCTCAATTGCCTCCAGCCCACTGCGAATTTCATCTGGGGAGCTACCCGCTATAATGCCAATCATTTCACCAGATAATGGTCCTGACGCATGAGCCGCTCCTGCATAGAAGCTTTTTGCATAAACCACTTCCACATCTGCTTTTTTTGTCGCTTCATCTAAAGCCACATATCCGACATCATCAATGGTTAGTGTGACTAGCCCAATGCTATGCTGATTTGGCTTCAACGCAAGCTGTGCTGCCAAGTCTCTATTCACTCTAGGAATCATCTGCATAGCCAAAATATCAGCCATAATTTTATGAGGATGCATTGCTTGTTCCCCCTAACCTTCTTTTGCGACAAGGTTTACGCCACTTGCCTTGTATTGCAATATTTTTTGCACGACAGTTCCTAAATAAGCTCCTGCCTCTAATGGAGGAATACCACCTTTATGAATGTTGGAAATGACCATTCGATCTGCTTCAACCGTACCTATTCTCGGCTGATAACATAAATACGCACTCATCGACTCTGCTGACACTAGACCAGGACGTTCACCAATTAAGTAAACAATGACCTCAGCTTGCAATAGCTCGCCAATTTCATCCATAAGCGCTACACGCCCTTTATCGATGTAAAAAGTAGTGCCTATTTCAATATTTAAATTGGTAAGACTTTGTTGTAATGCTAAATATACATCTTGGACATTTTCTTCAATCGCACTCGCACTTAAGCCGTTGGAAATAATAATTTGCACGGTTGGGCGTGCTTTACATGTTGATTGTATAAGTGTCTTCGCTTCATCAGATAAGCGGCGACCTAAATCAGGTCTCGTAATATATTCTTCTTTATCCGTTACTTTTGTTGTTACTTGGAAGACATTCAGTTTTTGTAATAGTGCTTCTGTCACTTCTCCATACACTGCATCTACTGCAGCCGCATGATCGAGTCGGAATTTCAACCAAGTTTTTGTTTTTGGTCTTGTCCCCGCTCTACCAACACCAATTCTTGCAGGTGTATGCTTTTTAGCTGCTTGCACACTTTCTGATACATTTTGCTCTTCAAATTGAAAAGCCTTCGCCGTTTCTACAGTTGTGGAAACATCATAATTAGTAGTATTTTGCGAATAATCCTTTGTTGAAGCTGTTTGGTAAAGCTTAATTAACGATTGATCTGATGTTGCCTGTGGACTTGATAGTTCTTCTGTATGCTTAGCCGCACTATCATAAAATTTAATTAATGGTTGTTTTTGTTCTTCAGCTGGTGGAGCTGTTTCTGAAGAAGTGCCCGATGTATTGGTCATTTTCTCCATCACAAGCTGTGTAATCATGGATACTAGCTGTTCATTCAATGGTCTCACCTACCTTTCAAATATCGATAAATCGCCAGCTCTAGCTGAAAGACGACCATTTTCGTAAATGCCCATTTTTTCTAACCAAGCTAAATATTCAGGTGCTGGTGTTTTACCAAATGTTTGGAGTAATGTTGCAACATCATGGAAGCTCATAGACTGATAGTTCAGCATAATATCGTCTCCCATCGGTGCCGCAATAATAAAGTTGACACCAGCTGCAGTTAGTAACACACTTAAATCTTCCACATCATTTTGGTCAGCCTTAATATGATTGGTGTAACAAATATCCACGCCCATAGGAATGCCGTGCATTTTACCCATAAAATGATCTTCTAACCCTGCCCGAATGACTTGCTTGTTGTTATATAAATATTCAGGGCCAATAAAGCCAACAACTGTGTTGACTATGTACGGATTAAAATGTCTAGCAAATCCATAGTTGCGTGATTCGAGTGTTACTTGGTCTATGCCCATATGTGCTTCAGCCGAGAGCTCGGAACCTTGCCCAGTTTCAAAGTAAAATAAATTCGGGCCCGTTCCCGTTCCCTGTTTCTTCACGAGTTCCTCTGCTTCTCGAATTAAGTCAGCAGAAATGCCAAACGAACGGTTTGCAATTTCTGTCCCTGCAATACTTTGGAAAATCATATCGGCAGGAGCTCCTTGCTTAATGGCTTTCATTTGTGTTGTAATATGAGCCAATACACAGTTCTGCGTTGGAATCGACCAATCAGTAATAAATTCTTTTGTCGCCTGTAACACCTTTTTAACGCTTTCGATCGAATCATCTACTGGGTTAATGCCGATAACTGCATCACCGATTCCATAGGACAATCCCTCTTTTAATGAGGCAATAATGCCATCGATATTGTCTGTTGGGTGGTTCGGCTGTAGTCTTGAAGAAAGCGTACCCTTTTGCCCTATCGTAATATTGCAAGTTGATAAGATTTCTACTTTATTGGCTGCATGAACAAGATCTAAGTTAGACATCAATTTCGTAACGGCTGCAATTACTTCTGAATTCATGCCTTTACTTAAACGTTTTAACTCTCGATCACCTGTATCATTCGATAAAATGTATTCTCGAAGCTGTTCAATACTCCAGTTTTTTATTTCGCCATATATTTGTTCATTAATATCGCCTTCAATAATGCGTGTCACTTCATCATTTTCAGGTGGAACTAGCGGATTCTCGCGTATATCCTTGACTAACAATTCACTTAAAACAGCTTTTGCTGCAATTCGTTGTTGGACAGATTCAGCAGCAATCCCTGCTAGCTGATCTCCTGATTTTTCCTCATTGGCCTTAGCCATCACATCTTTTAATGACTGAAAATTATATTTTTCTCCACCAAATATCACCGATAGATTCACGTTCATCCTCCTTACTTTGAGTGGAAAGCAAGTGTTTTCACTACAATGGGGACAACACCAGAAGGTAGCACTTCCCCAATGTCAATGTAATCGCCTGTTTCTACTTTAATTTGATCAATGCATAGTATAGGAACTGTTGGATTAATGGCTTGTAGCGTTTGCCCTATGACCTTTGCATAATCTGATTGAATGACTATGATAATTGGTATGTCCTTGGAGCTTCTTGTTCCTAAGTATCGTAAAATGGCCTCGCACAATGCATGGACATCTTCAAAACTTAAATACGGTAACTCACTAAAATAAAGTGCAAAGGGTGCGCGGTGATCATCCAGTGAAAAAAGTGCATCTGCTCTGTCCACTGCTGTCTTCACGATTTGATCAAACGCTTTCGTTGCTACACCTGAGCAATTAAATACAGGAATATTTTTTAACGGTAATACATCCGCATCAACTTGAATCGTTGCACCACTAATTTCGGTTGTTTGGGTTCCTGCTCCAGTTACTGTAGCGCGAGCAGTTTCCTGCGGCTGTAGCCATAAAAACGCTTGAAGTTGCTCATGTTGTAAAAGCATGTTCGCTAGTTTTTCACCAATATCATCATATTGGCGCTGCGAACAATCATGATCATAAATGCAAGAAGCTACACCACCTGAAAAAACGATTGCATCCACAGGCTTATGCCAATTTGGTAAATGTCCTAACAATAATGGATGTTGTGCATCTTGTAGTTGTCCGCTTAACGTGTTAGCTAAAAAGTCCGCCATTTCTTGAATAAGTTGTGCAACGCGCACGTCTTCTGCAGAGTCACCTACTTGTAATGGATTAGACCAATGCTTCATTAATTGCTTTATAGGAGGTGAGATAGAATAGACTTTGCCATGCTGAAATTCGATTAATCTACCGCCAACATGTAAGGTGCATGTGCCGATCACTTCACCGAACTGCATCACTGCAATATTTGCCGTACCGCCACCAATATCTATATTGGCAATTACTTTAGCTGTGTTTTTGGACTGTTGCACAGTCCCCGCCCCTTTTGCAGCAATAATCCCTTCTAAATCCGGACCAGCAGTGGCAACTAAAAACTGTCCAGCTGCATCTGCAAGGGTATGGACAACCTCCCTAGCATTTTCTTTCGTAGCAGATTCACCTGTAATAATAATGGCGCCTGTTGAAATATCCGCTGGTGAAATTTGAGCCAATTGATATTGCTGAAATATAAATTTTTCTATTTGTTCCATATCAATAATGTCTTTCGTAACAAACGGTGTTTTAATAATAGGACTTTGATGCAACACCGTTTTTTCAATAATTTCTATTCGTGGCACATGGGTCACACCAGCAACATTTTTCAACAGAAAACTACTGACAACCATCTTTGTTGTACTTGTCCCAATATCAATGCCTGCACTATAAATTTTTTCTGTCTTCAACCTATACCTCCTTTATGCCACTATGGGCAATATATGAGATAGGGACTATCACGGTCCTTGACAAACTGGCGAATTTCTTCGTCTGACCGCAGTTGAATAAGTGGTGCAATCAACTCAATGCCCTGCTTTTGCCATGCTGATGTTTTCACAATTGGACCGTGCGTCATCACATTTTTTAACAATGCTGTTGCTCTTTCTACATCTGCAAGGGGTGCATCAATTTTGGTAATGACACCAATTTGAATTTTGGGTATACCCAAGCTAAACTGCGGAGGAAAAACACTCCTTGATGACGTGGCATCTTGCAAATAAATCACATGTGTTACTTCAAGTGATGTTGCCATAATATTCCTGTAGTACATTGGATTTTCTATATATTCTCCAGGTGTATCAACAATCCAGTCATCAAATACGAGTGCTTGAGTTTTAATAGCTTGTCCATCTTTGCCTAATAACGCATTCATTAGCGTTGATTTACCAGCTTGCACACCACCTATTATCATTACTCGATTTTTCATTTGACACATCCTATGACTTCGTTATTTTAGATGGCGTATAACCGAGCATTTCCGATAAAAAACGATTAATCTCCAACATCGCCATTTCTACTTCAGATACACTGCCAACAATAACGAGACTACCTGTAAAACGGTCTAAAAAACCTAGTTTTACATTGGCTGCCTTTGTTGCTAAATCCCCAGCAATAATAACTGTTTCGCTCGGTGTACAAGTCATAATGCCGAGCGCACCTGCTTCTTGTATACCAAGTTTTTGAAACATATCTGGATCAGGATTTGCAATAAGATGACTCAATGTTAGTTGCTTACCCGGCACAAACTCCTGAATAAAACGTTTCTTTTCCTCACTCACATTTCATCACCTCTTTCTATCAAGACTTTTGATCTGTTAAATATTCTCCCTCTTTAATAATGCCTGCCTTACGATCCTCTTGTTCTAGTTTTAATGCGGTCGGTACTGATAGCTTGTAAGCTAAAATAATGGCAAGCACCCCTGCTAACAGCTTCCCTGCTATAACAGGCAATATAATGGTTGGTTGGAAATTAGCCGTAAAAGATAAATGGTCGCCTAACAGGAATGCTGAACAAACCCCGAAAGCAATGTTGATTACTTTATCTTTTGGTGGCATCTGACGAACAAGTGTAAACATGGCCAAAATATTAGCACTTGTCGCTAAAATCCCTGCGCTTCCTACTGAAGAAAGACCTAATTTCTTCCCTGCTGTTTCAAGCGGTTTAGAAGCATATTTTCTTATTAAGTACACCATTGGGAATGCACCCGCTAACATAATACCGATATAACCGGCCGTTTCTAATGCACGGAATTGGTCTACACTATCTGCCATGATGGGATCAAAGCCCCATGCCCCAAAAATCTTAGTAAAAATGCCTGTGAAAATTTCGACAATAGAGAATACAAGCACAAGCTTAATACCTGCATCCATCACACGACCGAAAATCATAAACCCTTTGATCATGCCATTCGGGATAAGCTTTAGCCCTAACGCAATTAAGATAACAAAAATAAATAACGGTAATAAATTAAGTAATATTTGTAAAATAGAAATGGCAAACACATAGGTTGGTGCAGATGTTGTACTAATCACTTCACGAACCTCTGTGTTAAACATCACAATCATAATCGACGAAATAAATGCACCAATCGGAATCGTTAATACGCCTGCCATAATGCCTAATGCCATATACTTATGATCACGCTTGTCTAACATCGCAAGCCCCATTGGAATCGAGAATACAATGGTTGCACCTGACATAAAACCAACGACAAGCGCCATCACCCATCCTTCATACGACTCTTTTAAAGCATTTGCTAATTGATATCCCCCCATGTCCGACGCTAAAATTGCTGTAGCTGCAATTGCTGGGTCAGCTCCAATCAATTCAAAAATCGGACTAATAAAATGACTAATAAACCACGTTAAGTAAGGTATAGCTGCCATGATTCCTGCCGCTGGTACAAAAATATGACCTACTGTATGGAGTCCATTCATAAATTCTTTACCAATTCCATACTCTGCATCTCGAATCGCTCCGATTGCACCTAAAACTGCACAAATCATAATAATATAAACGATGATCGTTCCTATCATTGCCATCCTACTTATCCCCCCTTTGATTTTGATAAATATATATAAAAAAAAGACGCATTAAAGAAAAATTCTCTTTAAAGCGTCTTTGCTTCATCTATTTACTTGTAATGTATTTATAATTCGTTTTGCAATTGTTACCATTTCCTGTTGACTTTGCATACTCTCATTGCGAATTTTTTTATATGCCTCGTCTTCACTAAGATTTTCTACTTGCATCAGTAAACCTTTCGCTCGTTCGATGACTTTTCGCTTTTCTATCTCGCTTTGCTTATGCAATAATTCTCCGTTTAAACGGTTAAATTTATCGATTTGATGAAACGCCACTTCCAACGCTGGTAGGACATTTTTCTCAGAAAACGGTTTCATAACATACCCTAAAATATTATCCTGTTTCATGTATAATAACAATTCTTTTTCACTATAAGCAGATATAAAAAGCACTGGTATACCGAGCTGCTGTTCAATAATTTTACTCGCCTTTAGTCCATCTAGCTTCGGCATTTTGATGTCCATTAGTATCAGCTGAGGCTTATGTGTATAAGCTAGTTCAATCGCAGATTCGCCATTATTTGCCTGTGCTACTACTTCGTAACCATTATCTTCTAGCATAAACTTCAAATCAATTGCAATAAGTGATTCATCTTCGACAATCATAACTTTCCTAGTCATTTAGGATAAATACCTCCTCACTTACAGGAAACTGAATTTGAGTATGTGTACCTTGTTCACTAGGGATAATTGTAAATGTGCCAGCTAAATCATATTCAACAAGTCTTGTAATAATCTCCATTCCAAAAGATGCCTTCACCTCTTGCATCCCAACGCCGTTGTCGGAAATATGAAGTGAAATAGAAGATGCATCCTGAAGAAATTTTATATCAATTGTTCCTTCCTCACGATCAATAAAAGCATACTTTAAAGCATTTTGTAATAACTCACAAATAATTAATGCGAGTGAAACCGCCTTTTTAGAATGACAATATAGCTGTAGTTCATCGTGATGGAAGATTAATTGAATGGCTGCTGTATGAGAAGTGCCAACCATTTTATACCCTATTTTTTTAGACAAAGCGATAACATCCACTTTTTCTTCCGCATTATCCTCATTTTCTAAAATAAGTTCGTAAACAGAAGAAATACTATAAATGCGATTTAATGCTTCCTGAAAAGCACTTGCATTTGAAGCCGCTAGGTCATTGCGCATTTGCAGTCGCAATAGGCTTGTAACCGTTTGTAAATTATTTTTTACACGATGATGAATTTCCCGTATAGCAAATGTTTTCATCATCAGTTCATTTTCTTTCAGCTTTAGCTCTGTTAGATCATGAATAATAAGCAGTGTCACTTTATCATTTTGACTGCGGATAGGAATTTTTTTCACAATAAAAGATTTACGATCAATTGTAATTTCTAAGAAAAAGACATCATCGCCTTTATCATAGACCTCTTGTAAAAAAGGTAATATTTTATCCAAAGCAACATTATCGAAATTTTCTAGTCCTGAAAGTTCCGTTATAAATCGGTATCCTGCAGGATTGCTATAAATGACCTTATTTTCATGATTTGTCAGAATAATTGACTCTACTAATAAATCAGACACAACTGGAATTGGCTGCGCGTTGGGTTCGACAATATGCTCAATTAATGCAAAAGGCATATTTTGAAAATCATCCTTTGGTGCAGTTTGCATCTTAACCTTTTTTTCTTGAATCAACACGGCGATAACCTGTCCATCATCATTAAAGAGGGGGACAACGTTTTGTTCTACAGTTAGACCTTCCTGTGTGATTGCTCTCGAAATGGATGATCTTTCTTTATGTTTAAAAGCTGCAAATACTGCTGGCTCGAAGCTTTCAAAGACAAATTTTCCAATCACTGATTTTTCATATAAACCAATTTCTTTTGTAGGGAATGCCTCTGCTACAACAATTGCATGTGGTAAATTTTCCATCATACAATCTATGAACATATAGCAATCTGTCAACTCAGCATAATAAGATAGTGTAGTTTCAATTTCTACTAACTTCTCGATATCCTTACCTGATAAGCTTGTATATTTACTACACAACGATTGAATGCTCGACAGGTCCACCCCCTATCATAGAATACTCAACAGTGATTGTGACTATTCCTTTAAATTTCTTGTCATCATTATAAACCTTTTGCAAAATTATTTTCAAGAAGAAAAATTTTTATATTTAATAAAATTCATTGCATTACAAAGAACTATATAGTTTAAAACAGAAATATTCAACACTTTTTTCGACAATCTCTAAAAGCGGCACAATAATTATTATTTTAAAATAGCAAAAAGGCAAGTTTACGCTAATGGTAAACTTGCCTTTTTTTTTACTTTATTTCTGGTGTCACTGCTAAAATATTTTCAAATGTTTTCTGCTGTTTCGCTTCTTCCTCATTTAACAATATATGAATATCGCCATGATCATTCGATGTGCGAATTAATCGTCCCATTCCTTGTTGCAAACGCAATTGCATAAATGGTAACTCTACTTCTTCATACGGATTTTCAGCAAACGTCCGTTTCGCGTCAAATAATGGATCATGTGGTGGGAAAGGTAAGTCATATATTATCACACGTGTTAGCGCCTCTTCTGGCAAATCTAAACCTTCCCATAAATGGTAGGAACATAGTGTTTTTACTGTACCTTCTTGGAAATCACGAACAATAGCTGAAAGTTCACGATCTCCTTCAAACGCCACATACATTCGCTCCATTAGTGGTAATTCTGCTTTAAAGTTTAACATCGCTTGTTTTGATTTGAATAATATTAATGTTTTCTCACCGTCTCGTAACAATTGTTGGACACGGGCTGTTTTATTATTTTGAGATAGCTCATGTAAATAAATTCTCATCACTGCTTCATAATCAAACGGCGATGGAACTGAGAAAGATTGGTAATTATGGATACCAAGACTATAAGCAATATATGAGAAATCCTTATTGACGGATAATGTTGCAGAAGAAAATACGATTGGAAGCTTTTTTGAGAATAACTTTTCTTCTAAAACTTCTGTAATCAGTCGTGGCATAATAACTAATGTTTCTTCACCATCTGTTTCCTCTAACCAATCAACAGCATCGCCTTGTGCAGTAAAAATGCGAAGTGACGCTTGATATTGCTCTAAATATTCCTCTGCCATATTTAACTCATACTCTGGAATCATATACATTTCTGATTCAAAAACAAATTCTTCTAGTAGTACATCTACATCGGCAATCAATTGTTTACCATACTTTAAAAGTGTTGCAGATTTATTAATACGCTTCCGTTCTTCCTCAGACGCCATAATATCATCACGCAACTGATCGAAAAATAGTTCGTGATCGTCTTGCAATTTTTCCATTGCATACAAAGTTCGTTCACGTACTCCATCTACCATTAAACGCTCTAACAGAGGAACAATCGTCGTTGCCTGCACCTTATATGTCATTGCTTTTTGCGCCGCATATTCCAATAAATGCCCCTCATCTAGCACCATCATTGATACTTCGGGAAGTAACGCTAACTGCCCTTCACGTTCACGGGACTCTTTCGTTGCTAAATGCTCCATTAAAAAGTCTTGCGAGCAAATAATTAAATCCGTTGATTTACGATAATGTGCACGATGTAATGTTTGACCACAGCGATTACGCAAATCACATACTGAACATTGCATAATCGCATTATAATTCACTTTATGCCAATCTTCATCACTAACCGTTGGATAATCACTGCGATCACCATATGGTTGGACTGCAATCATCGAGCCTTGTGCATAGACACCATCGGGAATTGAAAAAGCAATATCATCGATCCACTCATCCGTTTCGACTTTTTCTGCTTCTTCGAAACGCTTTAAGCATAAATATTGATCACGTGATTTTGCTAAACGGACATCAATTTCTAAACCGAGTGTTTTTTGTAATTTATAAATATCGCCGCCCTCTTTCACGAGCTGGTCGATTAATGTTTCATCTGCACAGGCAATTAGCGCTGGTTTACCTGTATAGCGTGCATAGGATACAGCCGGCAGTAAATAGGCAATCGTTTTTCCTGTTCCTACTCCAGCTTCAGCAAATAACACATTTTTTTCTTTTAACGCCTGTTCAATTTGATAGGCCATGAAAATTTGCTCATCACGGCATTCAAATCCTTTTTCTGGTAATTCATCATAAAGGACATCGCCCATCCAGTCACCTAATGACTCGAAAAACGAGCGATCCTTCGTTAATGCAAATGGTAAAGATTTACGCAATTGACGTTCCCCCTCATACAATCTGTTCCTATTATACGCGACGAAACGGAAGATAAGAAAAAATCTTATCTTCCGTTATTCTAGTTAGTCTCTCTTGGACTTTTGTCCCCAATATTGATAATAATTTGTTTCAATAAAACCATTGAATAATTTACGTTTTTTCGTTGTTTGACGACCGTATAATTCTTCGAAGTTTTTCATGGAGGATAGCATATATACCGACCAAGTTGGGTAGTTTTTCATGACTTGTCCTAAATCACGAATGACTTGCTCTACAACTTCTACATCGCCAATACGCTCTCCATATGGAGGGTTCCCAATCATTACACCATCTGTTAGCTGTGTTGTAAAATCACGAGCTTGCATTTGTTTAAACGTAATAATATCCCCAAAACCTGCTTCTAGCGCGTTTTCTTGTGCAATACTTACCATGCGATGGTCAATATCTGATCCAAAAATTTCAAGTGGTTGGTCATAGTTGGCTATACTATCCGCCTCATCTCGCACAGCATCCCAAATTTCCGCTTTCATCCACGGCCAACTTTCCGAAATAAATTCTCGATTATAGCCTGGTGCGATATTTTGTCCATACATTGCTGCTTCTAGGGCAATTGTACCTGAACCACAAAATGGATCGACAAACGGACGGTTCGGATTCCATTTAGAAATCTGAACAAGTGCAGCGGCTAATGTTTCTTTTAGCGGTGCTTCCCCTTGCGCTTGTCGGTAGCCACGCTTATGTAAGCCAGCGCCAGAAGTATCAATAGTAAGTGTAGCCACATCTTTTAAGATTGAAACTTCAATTTTGTATGTTGCACCTGATTCATCTAAAAAACCAAGGCGTTTGTAGTGTTGCTTCATGCGTTCTACGATTGCTTTTTTGGTAATCGCTTGACAATCTGGCACACTAAATAATTTAGACTTTACTGATTTCCCTGAAACAGGAAAAGATGCATCCACCGGTAAATATTTTTCCCATGGTAGTGCCTTTACACTTTCAAACAATTGTTCAAAAGACTTTGCAGGAAATTGTCCTACAACAATTTTCACTCGATCTGCTACACGTAACCATAAGTTGGCACGAGCAATGGCCGTTTCATCACCCTCAAAATAAACTTTGCCATTTTCGACTGTCGTTTTATAACCGAGTGCCTGTACTTCTTGTGCTACAATCGCTTCTAAGCCCATTGCAGCTGTTGCGACTAATTTATAGTTTGCCATACATTATTTCCTTCCTTGATGTTCAATTTCCCAATACTCAATATACTCCAGCAATTCGGGAAGTGGTAACGGTTTGCTGTAATAATAGCCTTGGATAATATCACAGTTCATTTTCCGTAGTATATCCACTTGTTGCGCTTGTTCTACACCTTCTGCTACAACTTTCATTTTTAGACGATGTGACATTTGAATAATAGCATCTACAACTGCCTGCTTTTCATCGAGCGAGCAAATATGCTGAATAAAGCTACGGTCGATTTTTAAACAGTCGAGTGGGAATCGAACTAAATAGCTCAATGATGAATAGCCTGTACCAAAGTCATCAATAGAGATTTTAAAGCCAAGCTGCTTTAGACGGACAAGCTTGCTTACCGTTTCCGTTGCACTATTCATGACAGTGCGTTCTGTAACCTCTATTTCAAAATTATTGGCAGAGGTGTTATAACGTTCTAATATTGTTTGAATGGACTCTAAAAAGTTTTGCTGTTTAAAATGAATGCTCGAAATATTGATAGCAATCGGTATTTTGCGACCAAATTGTTGTAACTTAGCTGCAGCTTCACATGCTTTCTCAATAATTACTTCACTTAAAGGAATGATAAGGCCCGTTTCTTCCGCATAAGGAATAAATTCAGCAGGCGATACAAAGCCAAGTCGCTCATTATTCCAGCGAACAAGCGCCTCTAGTCCTTGTATATGTTCGTTTTCCAACATAATTTTAGGTTGGAAATGCAACTCAAATTCACGATTTTCAATCGCTCTACGCAATTCAGAATCTAACAAAAGAACGCGTTGCGTGTCTGTTTGTAATTCATCAAAATAAAACGAATAGCCGTTAAGACCATTCTTTTTGGAATAGGTCATCGCCTTATCTGCACAAGTAATAAGTTGCTCGGATGTTTCGCCGTCAGCCGGATACATACTTACGCCAATGCTTGTTGAAACAAAAATTTCTTGTCCATTAATGTTCATTGGCTGTTCCATAATAGCAATAATTTGCTCTGCAAATTTTGCTGCTTCGCGAACATTTTTTACATTCGTCAATGTGACGATAAATTCATCTCCACCGTATCTTGCAATGATATCTTTGTTTTTGAGCAATGTTTGAATACGTCTTGCTGCTTCTATCAGAATCGTATCTCCCACCGCATGCCCTAAAGTATCATTTATTTGTTTAAATCTGTCTAAATCCAAGAAATAGACAGCATGCTGTACTGAATGAGAAATAGTAGAAGACGATTCCAGTAAGCTATCCATTCTCTCAATATAAGCAAATCGATTCGATACATCTGTTAATGAATCCGTTAACAAACGTTTTTCTAGTTCATTTTCTACTATTTTTCTTTCAGATAAATCTGAGAAAATGCCACAATAGTTAGTAATTTCTCCACTATCATTCGTTATGCTAACAATTGTTAACCATTCAGGATACACATCTCCTGTTTTACGACGATTCCAAATTTCCCCTTGCCATATTCCTTCTTGTCGTATCTTTTCCCACATTGTCAAATAGAATGATAACTCATGTACACCTGACTGCAATACCGCGGGCGTTTTTCCTATCACTTCATCGCGTTTATAGCCTGTAACGAATTCAAATGCTGGATTAACCATCTCTATTTTTTTATGTTTATCCGTAATCATAATGCCTTCAGATACATTTTCAAAAATTTTCTTCAGTAAGGAAGTGGGGTATTTAGAAATCGAATTAATCTTATCCAGATTAGTAATTACTCCGCCCATATTTCCGCTCCATCCTATTTATCGATACTACCCTTATTTTTAGAAAAGCGCGTTCCTACTCATTTAGTAGGTATGTATGTCGCGTTCATACGATAACGGTGATGTTATAACTTCGAAGCGTATCGACAAAGGCACAATCCATGGTATTCATATTACCTCAGGCCTATATCGCGTATGACTAGACATCGTTAAGTAACAGTTACTTCTTTTATTAGTTCAAAAGAAAAGCTCTCCACCGAATTGGAGAGCGCTTGTTATTTCGTAGATAAGCATCAAAAAATTCAATAAGCCATGTTTTGTTCCCGAGTACTCAAACAGCTTACGCCTCGTACGACCGGGTAGTAATCATCTATCTACAGAGCGAACTCTGTCCCTCTATCCGTTCAATTCCTTCAAGAGAGTGCCCCTACCATAATTTGGGTTTCTCACTCGTGGGGTTTACCTCGTTCCACCTTGTATGTTTCCAAACAAGCTTCGTCACTGTGGCACTTTCAGGAAGTGTCGACCATATCCAATAGACTTAGGTCTTCCTTCCGCCGTCAGCTTTAAGCTGCCTTACCTTATTTTTTCAGTAAGCACGAACACTACGGCCATCGCAGAACCGTGTGAGCATGGACTTTCCTCTACGACGTCTAGCGCCGCAGCGATTACTCGAATTTCATGATGATACGAAGATTATACTAGACTTTTATGATAAATACAATGTAAATGATAAAAATTATTCGTAAAGTTTACTACCAAATACATGTTTTTCTAAATTTGAAAGACGTTTTAGAATATCAAAGTTGGTTGTACCCGCTGCGGATGCGGCTGGTTGTGGTTGTCTCTTTGGTGTATTCTCGATTTCTTCTTTTAGTTGTCTATTCTCTTCTCTTAATTGAGCAACTACTTTTTCAAACGATTCATAATCTTGAATTATTTCATCAAGAAAAGAATCGACCTCTTCTACATTATAGCCTTTAAAATTTTTCTTAAATTCCTTTTCAAGAATCATTTTTGAAGTTAATTTAATGTCCATACACATCGCCCTTCCTCGCACTACATACACGAATTCATTATAGCATATTTCATAACATTATATCGTCTGAAAACATTAATTGTAAGGCTAAACTTGTCGTTTCTTGCGCTTCCCCGGGAAATTATTGCTTATTTCCTAATCTGTGCAATCTCTTTTCCCAAGAAATTTCCCATTTTTGTTTTTGTTCCATTCGCCAATCCTCAGTCGAAGTAATCAGTTGTATGCCTTCTAATGTATAAACAAGGGCCTGTTTCATATCTTTTAAGTGATGCTCATAGATTATGGCTAGTTGTTCTAGTGCCTGCAACTTTTTTCGTGGCTCTATAAAATGGAGTGAAGCAACGAAGGCATCAACTGCTTTGCTATACTGCTTATTTTTTTTAAGTTGCATAGCAAGATAAAATTGGGCATTTCCTGCTTCACGCGCATCAAATTGAGCTGTTACCTTTTCTAAAACGTTTACACTTTGTGGGCGTTTCTTTAAATCAGCATACCATTTCCCAATATTCGTGTAAGTATTGGCTGATTCATCACTCGATTGTTCAAATAATAAGTAAGTGGAATGAACATACAAGGTAATGAGCGACAACAAATCCCACTCGTTATGAACAAGTACCTTCATAAGTGCATCTGGCACACCACTTTTCACAGCATCTAAGTAAATAATTGGCGCTAAGTGGCCTGGGATATCCCCAACGCGTGAGAAACCAAGCTTTTCTTCTTCTACTGATTTTAGTTTCAACCGCTCCATATCATTTTTCCATAATCGCTTCGAGCTATGCAATAAATCGATTTGGCGCTGGGTACGAAGTTTAGGTAAAACTTTTTGGTTGAGTGTCCAACGTGTTTCTAGCTGTGGCCAGTCAAAGCTTTTGCCATTATACGTAATAATTGTCGCTGTTTTTTGCCAAAGCCTTGACTCAAACAGCAAGGCTGCTTCATGTGCTGGATCAGCTAAGACATATTGTGTTAATACAAAATCGTGTTTGGTCACTTCTAAAAAACCAAGAAGAAAAATTTGTGTTCCAACACCCTTTAATCCTGTTGTTTCTGTATCAAAAAACAGGACATTTTCGTCCACATCTAATGCATAAGGATGATCAAAATCAGCGGATTGCCATTTAATTAGCGCGTCAAAAAATGACTGTAATGGATAATGACCGTGCTGATAATGGAAAGGATAATGTACTTGTCGCTTAAAAACAATACCAAACTCATTATCGATACGCGTAAGACCAGCTTTCTCCCACTGATTCACATAGTTTGGTATAACCGGCTTTTGATACGTTGATTGCTCATTGGCAACTGGTTGTTGCACCTTTTTTCCGAGCATTTTTTTCATTTGTAGTATTTTATTTTCGTAAGACATCGACTTCACTCATTTTCTACCTGTAAGATTTTTTACTACTGTTAGCAAGCCATCCATTCCTGCTATCAATTAAGGTGGAAAGCCTGTTGCCAAAGCAAACTTATTACAATATGTTCCACTGAATAACCTTATCGATTACCTAGAATCTCTTATGCTACATATATCATACCAAATCTAGACGACTAAAAGGCTCATCGCGCTATTCTGTACCTATCATTGCCTCAATTTGTTAGTCAAAAAAGGTGTACGATAATCACGTTACTTTTAGATATGGTGAATAAAGCCAATGTTATCATACGTACCAAAATGAATTTTAATGAATTGTTATGCACCGATTGTTTGCATATGAATATCTTCATTTACAAAGTTTAAATTGTTTAAATAATGAATATTCCAACTAAAAACGCTTTCATGCCACTATTTCCCTCAATAAACAGGTCCTCTAAAACTATCATATTAAATCTTAATCATTAGTAAAGCACATCTTCTCACTTATGTAAAAAGTGAAAAGATGTGCTTTTTCGATTAGCGATTCATTGCTCGGTACATCAATGCAACAAATTGTGCACGTGTCAGAGGATCATTCGGTTTAAAATAGCCATCATCCCCTAATGCAATTCCTTCTTGTTGTAAGGTCGCTATATAGTTGTAACTCCAATGTGTCGGTGGCACATCTTTAAAATGGCTTATACCATTGGGTGTTAGCTGTAACGCTTCTACAAGCACTTTAGCCATTTGTGCACGTGTCAGAAAGGCATCTGGATGAAATTCTCCATTTGAACCATCGACAATCCCTGCCTGATACAATTTCGTAATAGCTTCATAATATGGATGACTCGGCAAAACATCCTTAAATGATACCGTCTCACGTATTGCTTCTAGCTCAAAAGCACGCGTAAACATAATGGCAATATGCTGACGTTTAATATAATCATTCGGACGAAATGTTTTATCGGGATAGCCAGTAATAATTCCTTTTCTCGTCATATCCTGAATCATCTCCCAAGCCCAATGCGTTTTCGGAACATCAGAGAAAATAATGTCTTGCGCCTCCGTCTCTGGTTTTGATGGCTCAGTATGTGGCGTTTCCACAGGATTACTTGGTTCATTTGATGGCGTTTTTGGATTCTCTGGAACGGACGGCGTTGTTGGTGTCGAAGATTGACCATCACTACCAGATGAACTATTTACAAACCATTTTGCATAGAGCGCTGTATCTTTTGTCACCACATCTATTAGGAAATCCCATTGTGTTGTCAAAGTATCGCTCTTATACCAGCCCGCAAACGTATGACCTACCTTTGTTGGTGCTGCCGGTTTCGTTATTTTTTTATCATATGTTATAGTGACGGGCGCTACGGTAGTTCCACCATTTGTGTTAAAGGTCACCGTATAACTATTGATTGCCCACTTAACATACAAGATTGTATCCTCTGTCACTGTTTCAGTCGCAAAATCCCACTTGTTAGTTAACGTCGCATCTTTGTACCAACCGGCAAATGTATAACCTGTTTTTGTTGGCGCTGTTGGCGCTGTTGCTTTTTCGCCATATGTTGCTAAGATTGGGGCTACCGTTGTACCCCCATTTGTATGAAACGTCATCGTATAGCTATTTGCGTCCCATTTCCCATACAGGGTTGTATCCTCTGTCACTGATTCGGTCGCAAAATCCCACTTGTTAGTTAACGTCGCATCTTTGTACCAACCGGCAAATGTATAACCTGTTTTTGTTGGCGCTGTTGGCGCTGTTGCTTTTTCGCCATATGTTGCTAAGATTGGGGCTACCGCTGTACCCCCATTTGTATGAAACGTCATCGTATAGCTATTTGCGTCCCATTTCCCATACAGGGTTGTATCCTCTGTCACTGTTTCGGCCGCAAAATCCCACTCAGAAGTCAACGTTGCATCCTTGTACCAACCGGCAAATGTATAACCTGTTTTCGTTGGCGTTGTTGGTGCATTGATTTTCTCGTCATAAGAGATTGTTAAGTCTCCTACTGGACTACCACCGGTTGCATCAAAGCTGACCGTTAATTGTTTTGGCAAAAGTGTAACACCTGAGCTTGTTATCTGACCGAGTCCTGTTGCGTCAAATGACAACTGTGCGCCAGAAACATTCGCTGAATTCACTGATCCTAAATCAGAAAAGCTGACGATTCCAGCATTTGCTTTCGCTGTTAACGTCCCTGTTAATGTCCATGCGCCTGCGTCTTTTTTCGCCACAGTAATAATTTTAGTATAATCATTGACACTGACATTTTCATAAGCATCATAAAGTGTCACTACAGGTTGTTGACTAAATAATCCTCCATTCATTGTGGGGGCTTTAAGTGCTGTCGTCACCTTCATGCTAGCCGCACTTCCCGCAACTGGTGTAATCGTTACCGAATTGCTACTAGCTGTGTTTACACCTAACACGCTAAACTCAATTGACTGTGTCGTTGCTGCATTCAATTTCAAATTCGCTGTAGCTATTCCGTTCGTGAAGCCTATAGCGACTACTTGACTTGATGAAGTCAATGGCTCTCCATTTACATTCCCAAACGACCCATTGGGTGCTTGGTTGTAGCCCAAAATCGTAACGTTTTTAATGCCATTAAAGGTTGTATCTATATCTCCCAGTGCATTTTTTACAGATAACGTAATCATATTATTGGAACCTACTGTTGGCGTATTCGATGCCACCGAAGCGACCACCGTTTGCGCAGGTTTTGGAATGAATTGCACACTGGTCGTGGCGGCAATGGCATTGCCATTAACAGTTGCACTGAGTATACTCGTACCAACAGTGCTAGGAGCGGTTAGAGTCGCTGTATAGGTACCATTGTTATGAGTTGTGACGGTACCAATTATCCCTAGAGTTGACAATATACTTACTGTCGCTCCACCAGTTGTAACATCATTTCCTTGCGCATCTTTCAACTTCACGGTTACAGTCGTCTGGCTTGTTCCGTCCGCGAGCAGCGAACTATCGTTAACAGTAACGGTGCTCTTTGCTAATGATGGTGGACCAGAGACAAATTGCACGCTAGCCGTTGTTGGTATCGTTCTTCCACCGACACTTGCATTGATGCTACCAGTACCAATTGTCGTCGGGGCAGTTAGAGTAGCCGTATAGCTACCATTGTTATGATCCGTCACAGCACTAACCGTTCCTACTGATGACGCAATCGTTACCGTCTCCCCACCAGTAGTAATGTTATTTCCTTGTGCATCTTTTAACTGGATGGTCACAGTCGTCTGGCTTGTCCCATCCGCTACAAGGCTAGTATTATTGATTGTCACTTGACTCTCTGCTGGGGATAGTGCGTAATCAGGAATCATATACGTTTTGAAAGTGAAATCTATTCCAAACCCTGATGAGTACCCTCTTGAATACGCATCATAGTTACTTGTAAACCACCCAAAACCAGCACTGCCACCGTTTTCAGTAGAAACAACCATTCGATACATCGTTTCCCTCGTCAAATATGGTAATATGCTTGAAAAATCAACCGATGTCCAACCCGAGCCGAATGATGCTAATTGTGCAGAGCCAAGGGGTGTCGATAAATCCCCTTCCTTGTAAATACTTACTTTTAGTGCTCCAGGTGAACCAAAACGATCCATTATGCCAATATCAATCTTGCTTAGTTGCCCAGAATAGAAAGGCGTAAATGTTTGATAGCGTGGATAATCAGAATTAACCCAAATATTACTAGAATAACTCGTCTGCTCTTGATCCAAAACATCAGAAGTAGCGGCTTTAGCACTTCCCCCAAAAAATAGAACGATACTTATTGTAACTACTAGAAGTAATACAACCGATAGCTGAAATTGCTTTTGATTGTTCATCCGTGTCCCCCACTCTTTAACCTAAAATAACCAGTTAAATATTTATCTTTTTTCTACTTTTTAATAATACTGATTTATGGTCTAATAGAAAATCTTTTTTTCGGATTCACACTCAATTTTTTTGATTTTTTTTATAATTGTTAAAATTGTAAAACTACACAATAAATCATTCTACCTTCGGGTAATCAACATGAGGTATTCAGTATTCATCCTATGAGAAAAAAGAATATGGTAAGAATAGAGTAGAAAGCGTTCATTCGAAGTAGTCTAACTTATTTAAACAAACACCTCAGTTGATATGCGTCTTTTCTAACACACAAAAGGACTTCAAACAACATTGGTCTGAAGTCCTTATATTTGAAAAAAGATTGTTCGATATAATATATTGGTGTATTCAAGCTCCCTATTGGCGCTACTTTGACAAATTTGTATGAACAGTCAAACAATGTACGATTAAGCTCATTAGGAAGTAACAGACCATGTTGATAAGGAGCTGCGGAATGCGAAGAAAGGGATGGAGCCAGTCATAACCATCATTCAAACCCCTCAACCACTACTTTCCCAATGGTTTTTCCATTTTCAAGAATTGCGTGTGCTTTTCTCAAATTTTCTGCATTAATTGGATAGAGAATTTCAGATATTGTGGTTTTTAAAATATGACTATCAATTAAAATAGCTATTCTATTTAAAAGTTTATGTTGGTTTATCATATCTTCAGTTTGATACATCGACCGAGTAAACATGAGCTCCCAAACAAACGTTACACTTTTATTTTTTAATAAAGTTAAATTAAGTGGTTCATCCGTTTCCACAATAGAACAAATCGTTCCTTGTGGAGCTATGACCTCAGCCATATTAGTCCAATAATTATTTGTGGAATTTAAACACAGAATATAGTCAACCGCTTCAATATTAAGTAAATTTAACTGTGAAACAAAGTCCTCATAGTGATTTATCGTATAGTCTACACCTAATGCTGTTGCCCAATTTTGTGACTCTTGTCTCGAAGCTGTACCTATAACAGTTAATCCAGCCCATTTAGCCAGTTGGATGGCAATAGAGCCCACTCCCCCAGCCGCACCAATAATTAAAATGGTTTTATTTTTATTATCCTTTGAAAAACTACTAATTTTTATTCTATCGAATAATGCCTCATATGCTGTAATTGAAGTCAATGGTAATGCGGCAGCTTCCGCAAAATTTAATGTCTTTGGCATATGACCTACAATTCTCTCATCAACAAGATGAAACTCACTATTACAACCTGGACGTGTTATATCTCCCGCATAATATACCTTATCGCCGGGTTTAAACAGTGTGCATAATGGCCCTACTTCTTCGACAATCCCAGCCACATCCCATCCTAAAATTTTTGGCATGTCTTCAAACTTGTCTTTCGGAGATCTCACTTTATAATCGACGGGATTCACTGAAACCGCCTTTACTCGAATTAATAAATCTCGGCCTTTCGCCCTTGGCTTTTCTATTTGTAAATCTAATAAACTCTCTGGATGATCAATAGGTAAGTATTGTTGTAAACCTACAGCTTTCATTTTTTTCATAAAGAAAATTACTCCTTTATCACTTATTTTTAATCATTTCCCTTACGTCTGTTATAATAAGCTAAATGATTATTATTATGTAAGTACGCACATTTTTGTTTGATAGTATCAATTTTTATACTAATTACTTAGGAGATATTTCAAATGTCAGACAGTAAATTAAATCTTTATACAGCTTGTCCAGATGCCTATGGATGTCCCGTTGAAGCAACACTTGGCGTAATCGGCGGAAAGTGGAAAGGTGTTATTTTATATCATCTTATGTCAGGAACGAAGCGTTTCAATGAATTTAGACGCTTAATGCCCGATATTACCCAAAGAATGTTAACGTTACAACTTCGTGAATTAGAGAAGGATGGAATCATTCATAGAGAAATCTTTAAAGAAGTGCCGCCTAAAGTAGAATATTCACTAACTGAGTTCGGGCGAACACTTGAACCTATAATTAAACTAATGAGAGATTGGGGAGAGCAGTACAATTTAAAAAATAATAGTATCTTAAAGTAAAACCCTATAAATAAAAAATAACCAAGTCTACGACATATGACTTGGTTATTTTTATTCAACTACATTCGCAATAACTTTTTAATACCCCCGTTACGTTAGTGATAACCTCCCCCAGTTGCATTTTTGAGCCACACGGTGCACCTTGTTATATAATCCACAAATTTCTACCTTCTCTTACACATAAAAGAAAAAACAATTTTTTTATCCCTCACCTCTATTACCCAACTTTTTTTCTTGCAAGTATTGAAATTAAAGTGATGTTATATCGTTCATTCAATAAAATTTATTATTCACTATATATTTAATTTTTAAAATTATTAGAATATAAAAATGCCATTTCATTATTCCTTGTCTATTTTTTAACAAAAAAATAACATTTTATAACTTTATTTCTAAAATTAAAATGATAGGATTATAACATTATTAGGAATTGGAGAGAACAACTTATGTCGATACGGAACAAACTTTACGCAGGATTTGGAACTATCATTTTATTTTTACTCATTAGCTCATCATTAGCCTATTACCAAATGAACAAATTGAATAACCAGTATACATTCTTACTGGAAGATAGAGTATACAAAACTATACTAGTGAATAAGATTTTGAATGCATCCTCATCTCAAGGAAACTACATTCGATCGTATATACTAGAGCCGGATAATCCCACAACACTAGAAAAATTAGAATCTCACAAAGAATTAATAAATGATGAAATTACAGAACTAGAGAGCACTTTTAATGAACAACAATTACAAAAAGAAATACAAACGCTAAAGGAGAATCAAGCAAAATTTAACGCAGCTTCACAAGAAATTTTAAACATTTATAACGGTGAAAATTTACAGGAAGTTATACATATTCTAAGTAATAATGCAGGCCCAGCAAATTCAGCAATCCAATCCTCTATTAAAGAAATTGTCGATTTTCAAACTAAAAAAATGATAGAAGTACAGGCGAATTCCACTAAATCTGCAAAAGTTGCTTCCATTTTAATTATTGTTATTTCTGCGATTTCAATTATTTCAGCTATTTTTATTGCTTTAGTGTTAACTCGTGCAATTACGATCCCAGTTAACAAATTAGCGGCTTCTGCCAAAACGATTGCTGAAGGTATTTTAAATCAAGAAGATGTAAACGTCAGTACTAAAGATGAAATTCGCAAAT
This sequence comes from Lysinibacillus sp. C5.1, assembly GCF_016350185.1. NCBI lineage: Bacteria > Bacillati > Bacillota > Bacilli > Caryophanales > Bacillaceae > Lysinibacillus > Lysinibacillus sp. C5.1. The sequence goes on along the minus strand of NZ_CP066226.1, from coordinate 1,761,648 downwards.
TAGCCGATTCATTTAATCTTATGAAACACAATTTACATAAACTAGTAAATAATGTGGCGACAAATGTGGAACTAACTACTTCTTCTGCTGAAGAACTAGCAGCTAGTATAGACGAAGTATCTCATTCTTCGAAAGATGTAGCTAAACGTGTAGAAAAAATGGCCTTAAATGCAAGCCAAGCCTCATCTAATGCTCGTGAATGCTCTATGACTCTCGATGAAACTGCCAACGGTGTACAACGTATTGCAGAAGCCACGCAAATATTGAATACCAAAGCTTCAGACACTCAATTGATTGCAAATAATGGTGGCGAAATATTACAAGCTGTTGAAAGTCAAATGCTTGTTATTCAACAAACTTCCAATGATACCAATAATCGTATTAAACAACTAACCATCCAATCAGCGGAAATAGAAAATATTACAAAAGTTATAACAGACATCTCAGAACAAACAAATCTTCTTGCACTTAATGCTGCTATCGAAGCTGCTCGTGCTGGGGAACATGGAAAAGGGTTTGCTGTGGTGGCTGAAGAGGTTCGCAAACTAGCGGAAGAATCAAAAGAATCTGCTAACAAAATAGTGAACATAACATCTCTTATTCAGCAAGATACAAAAGAAGTGGATAAAGCTGTATCTGTATCTGTTCAAAAAGTTGATGAAGGCGTGTCATACATTGCGGATGCACAATCTGCATTTGGTGATATCCTAAATGCTATTGGAGAGATAAGTGCTCATATAGAAGAGGTATCTGCCTCTACACAACAAATTTCTGCTAGCACTGAAGAAGTAGCTGCATCGATCAATGAATTATCATCTATTGCTGAGCAGGTAACTGTACAGTCTGAAATGATATCCGCCGCAGTAGAAGAAGAAACGGCAACTATTCACGAAATTAATTCTGTGTCGAAATCAATGAGTGAAGGTGCTATGATGCTACAAGACGAAATCAATAAATTTCAAGTTTAAAATAGGTTAATTCATTTAAAACTCCAGAAGAAGTATTTGCTGGGGAACTGAATAAAGGAAAAAACGAAAGATTTGTTTGATTCTTATGCTACAAGGATTTTGTGTAGCTTTCAAGAAGCTTAAACAACCGTTAATTGCAGTAAATGTGATAAGCTTCCCAAGTAGTATTTAAAGATAAAATCTATCTACTTGGGGAGCATTTTTTACATATTATTCTAATATATTGTGTGGAAGAATACGATAATGGCAATTACGAGCATCCCACCGAAGAAAATAATTTGGTGGTATAACAATAATACACCCCATCCCCTCTTCTTTTGTGTATATTAATATAAAATTTGCAGTAACTCTTTAACTTTCCGTTTCATGTTTACTAAAGCATTTTGAGGCCCAATACAGGATGGGCAGCCAGATTCACAAGGGCAGTTTACGACATGATTCATTGTCTTGGTCAATAAGTCTTCCCATAAATCATACACTTTTTCACTTAAACCAATTCCGCCTGGATACTTGTCGTACACAAAAAACGTTGGCAAATTATTATGTGTAGCCTTTACCTGTGGAACTACTGCTACATCACTGGCGTCACATTGGATGAATAGCGGGATAAAGGCATTCATTGCATAGGCTGCACCTGTCATCGCCTCTGTTAATTCTGCCTCAGACCATTGTAGTGTATTGCTAAAGGACAACCATGACGAGCTTGTATGCATTTCATCTGGTGGTAGATGGATTGGACCCGAGCCAATATTATCTTGTTTATCATTCAAGCTTATTTTCTTAAAGATGGTAGCCTGTGCGACTAATCCTACATCACCAAAGCTAATAGTCCCACCTTGGTAGATGCGACTTCGATCTTCTTCAAGCACTTTCATCTCTACTGCTAAATTCGCGTCTGTGTAATAATCAACATCTACTTCTCGCACAAAAGCTTTTTTTTCTTCCCAATCAAGTTTTTCTACTTGATATTGAATGCCCTGATGCAAATAAATTGCTTCTTCATGTAATAATGTCATAGCACTATGGCGATCCATTTCCCCAATGACTTTTGTACGAGCAGGTACTGTCATATCAATAATTACAACATTTTCTTGAGAAGCTGAACGGAGGCTTATATCATGTGCAGGAAAACGATCACTCATCCAATGCCATTTTTCACTCGTTTTAAAAACAACACCTTCTTCTGCTAAATAGTCGAGCAGTTCTTGTATGTCATATTCTCCGTACGTATCGCTTGTTGTGAACGGTAACTCAAACGCCGCACATTTAAGATGATCCATTAAAATCAACATATTTTCAGGATATATACGTGCCTCCTCGGGGTCGCTCCCTAGTAAAAATAGTGGATGATCTACCACATATTGGTCTAGTGCAGTAGACTGTGCAACATAAATAATAAGCGCCTCGTCTTGACGTCGACCAGCTCGGCCCGCTTGTTGCCATGCACTTGCGATATTTCCCGGGTAGCCTGTCATAATACATGCCTGTAATTGACCAATATCCACCCCTAGCTCCAGCGCATTCGTACTAACTACGGTTTGAATTGTACCATCACGAAGCCCACGTTCTATAACACGTCGCTCTGACGGCAAATAGCCTCCCCGATAGCCACGCACAGATTCATCTTGTAGCTTATTGCGCGTCAGTTCTTTCAAATAAGTAACAATCATTTCAACACGCACACGACTTTTAGCAAAAATAATCGTTTGAATGCCAGCTATATAAAGTCTTTTGGCAAGATCACTTACCTCTAAAACCGCACTACGCCGAACACCAAATGTTTTATGGATAATTGGTGGATTGTAAAAAAGGAATGTTTTTTTACCAACTGGAGCACCTGAATCAGCAATTAAAGTGTGGGTATCATTTGTTAAATTTTCAGCTAATTCTTTTGGGTTTTTTATCGTTGCTGACGTACAAATAAACACAGGTTTACTACCATAAAATTCACAGATACGTTTCAATCTGCGAATGACATGTGCCACATGTGAACCAAATACACCTTTATATGTATGTAATTCATCAATAACGATATACTTTAAATTTTCAAAGAGCGATACCCACTTCGTATGATGCGGTAGTATACCTGAATGCAGCATATCTGGATTGGTCATCACAATATGCCCTGCCTTCCGTACCTTTTGCCGAATACCAGGAGCCGTATCACCGTCATACGTATAACTTAAAATGTCCTCTCCACTCTGTTCAATCAGGTCATTTAAATCATTTTTTTGATCCTGTGCTAACGCTTTCGTTGGAAATAGATAAATTGCCCGTGCATTGCGGTCTTCTAAAATTTTTTGTAATACAGGTAAATGATAGCAGTAAGATTTCCCTGATGCTGTCGGTGTTACGGCAGTAAAGGATTTGTGACTCGCCGCCAAATCAAACGCTTCCCGTTGATGTGTATACAATTGTGTAATTCCTCGGGCATGTAAAGCTTTCACAAGCGCAGGGTGTAAATTTTCTGGGAAAGGCGCGTACTTCGCTTCGCGGCCTTCTAAAGTGTGCCAATGAATAATTCGCTCTTTTAATTCGTCATCATAGCGCCATTCATTTAACAATGCATTAATTGTCCGTTTTTTCGATAACATGATGTTGCGCCTCCTTCACTAAGCGATAAAAATTATTTAACGTATAGGAAGTAGAATGCGTTGCATCTAAAAAGCGTTTTTTACTTGTTTCTTTATAAAAAGATTGCACAACAAATTGCTCCATCGATTCAGCCGCTGAAGCAATTTGTCCTATATGCATATATTTCGGTCTGTTTTTTTGAATCCAAGCAGTCGCCTCTTGCTGCCACTCTTTCAGCAGTTGATGAATGACATCCGCATGCGGCTTGACTTCTGCAAAAAAATCTGGCGTCCGATCCTCCTCGCGCATTTGCCAAAAGCGTGCAACACATTTTTCACATTCATCTATTAATATGGAAGTTTGCTGTATTAATAACAATTTCGCACCTCATCTCTTTCATTGTACCTTTAGCTAATGATTGTGTGATGATCGTTCACAACCAATAATACACTGTGTCAAATGTTGAAAAAACATAAGTTCAGGTTCATATGCCTTCCTCTTCTCTTTACGACATACTACTGCAAACTATCTGAAAGTATCTCTTCGTCATTCTTAACACGCGCTAAAAGCATTAAACGATTGCATCTAATGAATCATTTTTATAGGTATGAGGTTAGTGTACCAAAGTCTATCATTTTTCACTACTAATAGGCGAACAAGCATTCTTTACTTGCCAGTTCTTTTCTGCTAAGCTTACTTTCTGGCTAACAGATTTGAGCTGCATAAAAAATTGCAGGCTATGTGCATTATTTTCTAATGACACCCTCGTGATAAGTAATTGATTGACCAGATCCAACTGCGCAACTAATTGTCCTAATTTGTTCAATACAACGCCTCCTTTTATCTTTACTTATGTATTCCTCGCATGTATAAAATAACCTTCATGCGTGACAAAAAAAGCGTAAGTTAGCTGAAAGAAGAAGTATTTCGATAAATTTTTAATAAATACTACCTAAGAGCAGCATTCGTAAATAGGCTGATAAAAGACTCTATCTCTACGAATCTAGCAATAAATGAAAGTATTAATAGGACAATTTCTATGACGAATGCAGTTGTTTCCTTGGCGAATTTTCTACTTTAAACAGCGAATCATGCTACGAATTAGCAATTGTCATCTAACTTTAGAGCAATGTGCTGACTGTGGTGAAGTTCTACAAAAATCATGGTAAACTATTGTGTATAATAGCAGTATTATAGAGGGTGAGCTAAGTGACAATTCGTTATCCAAATGGGAAAATCTATACCCCTGCACAAGCTATTCAAAAAGCAGAAAAAAAGGGGAAAAAGAAGGATTTCTCCTATAGTAATCGAGGGAAGACGCTTGAGGATGAAATTAATGAAGCAAACGACTATTATTTAGAAAGGCGACTTGCTATTATTCATAAGAAACCTGTTCCCGTACAAATCGTCAAAGTAGAGTATCCATCACGAAGTGCTGCCGTTATTCGTGAAGCTTATTTCCGAACGCCCTCTACAACTGACTACAATGGTGTTTGGAATGGGCACTATATTGATTTTGATGCAAAGGAGACCGCCTCGAAGACGAGCTTTCCACTAAAAAATATACACACACATCAAATGAAACATATGCAGCAAGTGAAGGAACAAAATGGTGTGGCATTTATTATCGTTCGTTTTTCAGCTTTTGAGCGTTATTTTTTAGTGCCATACGAAGTTTTACAAAAGGCCTGGCATGCAATGAACAATGGTGAACGTAAATCGATTCCCTTTTCAACCATTGAAAAGGAAGCTTATGAAATTCCAACAAGCTATTATCCACGTATCGATTATTTACCTGTTCTCCAGCAGTTTATTGAAGCAACAAGTCATGGCTCTGAAAGTGAGGAGATAAAAAAATGAGTGAACGTCGTCAAACACGCGGAGAGCATCAAAAAGCTCTCGCTCAAAAAAATAAAAAGAAAGCGCCGAAAGCAGCGAAATCTTCGCCTAAAGTTTGGTTGAAGCGTATTGTTCTAACAATACTTATTATAGGGATTGTTGGTTTAGTCGGCGGGGCAGGTGTATTTGCCTATTATGCAAGTACAGCTCCTGAACTGGATGAAGATTTATTGAAGGACCCCGTTTCCTCTGAATTTTATGATAAAAACGGTGAAATTTTCGCCACAATCGGTGCAGAAAATCGAAAATACGTAAAATACGAAGACATTCCTGAAGATATGATTAACGCCATTCTCGCAACAGAAGACGTTCGCTTTTTTAAACATCATGGTATGGACTTTTATCGTCTTGGTGGTGCAATACTTGCCAACTTCCGTGATGGTTTTGGGTCACAAGGGGCTTCAACATTAACACAGCAAGTTGTCAAAAATTCATTTTTACAAAATGAGAAAAAATTAAAACGTAAAGCACAAGAGGCATGGCTTGCTTTCCAACTTGAACGCAAATATTCAAAAGAAGAAATATTTGAAATGTACTTCAATAAAATGTTGATGTCTGGCCGTATTTATGGCTTTGGGACAGCAGCTCAATATTTCTATGGTAAAGAGTTAAAAGATTTATCATTGGATGAAGAAGCGCTACTAGCTGGCTTAGTTCAACGTCCAAACGCATACAATCCATTAAAAAATCCAGAGCTGGCAGAGAAACGCCGAAATACAGTTTTGGGCTTAATGTACCAGCATGGAAAAATTACAAAAGCTGAAATGGAAGAAGCGAAAAAAGTTGATGTGCAAGCAGGTCTTTCAGACGACGCTACACGCCAATCATTTGCTGGTTCTAAATACGATGCCTTCCTGGATATCGTCATTAATGAGCTAGAGAAAAATGGCGATGGTTCTGCTATGGCTGAAGGTATTAAAGTTTACACAACACTTGATCCAAATGCACAGCAAATTGTAGAAAACATCATGAATGACGATAGCAATTTCCCAACAGAGAAAATTGAATCAGGCGTTGCTGTTATTGATACAAAAACTGGTCAAATTCAAGCAGTCGGCGGTGGGCGAAATTACGGCAATCGTACATTTAACTATGCAGATGACTTAAAGATTAACCACCCTGGTTCAACAATGAAGCCATTACTCGATTACGGTCCAGCAATTGAATATTTAAAATGGTCAACAGGTAAAACACTTGTCGATGATCCAATGAAATATACAGGTACAAATCAAACGATTACAAACTGGGATGGGAAATATTTAGGTGCTATGACAGCACGTAAAGCGTTATATGCTTCTCGCAATGTGCCAGCTGTTAAAACGTTTAAAGAAGTTGGCGCTGACAAAGCGAAAGAATTTATCGGTCGGTTAGGAATTAAGGCAGAAATTGCTTACGAGACAGATGCAATTGGTGGTGGTGACATTACAATATCCCCTATTCAAATGGCAGCATCTTATGCGGCATTTGGGAATAACGGTGTATATACTGATCCTTATGCCATTACGAAAATTGTTTACCGCGATGGTAAATCAACGAAAGACTATACACCAAAATCTACGGTTGCCATGGAAGATTACACGGCTTATATGGTCACAGATATGTTACGTGATGTAGTCAGCAATAAACCAGATGCATCAGGTACAGCCGCAAATGTTTCAGGCTTAGATATTGCTGGTAAAACAGGTACAACCAACTATTCAAACGATGAGTTTAATAAATATAATTTACCAGATACAAGTGTGCCAGATTCATGGTTCGCTGGTTACACTACTAACTATTCAATCGCTATTTGGAGTGGATACGAAAAACGTTCAGATCCAATCACTACATGGGATGAACGCCGTTTACCACAACATCTATTTAAAAATATTATGAAAGACCTTTCTGCGAACATTGAAACTGCACGTTTCAAAAAGCCAAGCTCGGTTGTAGAAGCGACGATTGAAGTAGGCTCTAGCCCACTGAAACTAGCTAGTGCTTATACTCCAAGTGAATTGCGCCAAACAGAACTATTTGTGCGTGGTACAGAACCTACAGAGGTTTCAAATGAGTATGAAGCACCTGAACTTTCTACACCTTACAATGTAAGTGCAAGTTTAGATTTAGCAGGTCAATCTATTAATATTGGCTGGGAACATGATGCCATTCTTGACCCAGAAACAGATGAACCAATGGCTACTACTTTTGAAGTATCTGCTACACGCGAAGGTGGCGAAACGGTAGTGCTTGGAACTACTGACAATAAAGGTTTAACTGTTAGCAACACATTAGAAGATGGGAATTACACGATTTCTGTCGTAGCGATTGTAGATGGTACACGCAGTGAACCAGGAACGACATCTTTCGAGATTTCGAGCATGCCTGATGAGGATTTAGGTACCGAAGATCCAGATAATCCGGATATAGAACAACCTACACCGCCTGATCAAGGCAATGGTGAGGACAATGGCAACAATAACGGCAATGGCAATAACGGCAATAATGGTAATAACAACGGTGGTAATAACGGCAATAACGGTAACAATGGCAATAATGGCAATGGTACTGGCAACAATGGCAACGATGCTGGTAGCCAACCTCCTGTAACACCAACTGACCCCGTAGTGCCAAACCAAGAGAATGATAGTGAACAATAATTAATTTAAGATTTACTAAATACTAAAAAACAGGTGCAGAAACCGAAATGTTTCTACACCTGTTTTTATATTTTATAAATAAAAGAAGGTTGTCCTTTTTAAGTTCAATCACTTATCGGACAACCTTATATTTATCATGTATACTTTAGCGTTTAGCCGCCTGTAAGCGCAAACGTGCCGTTCGTTTTTTCGTTTCTTTAAATAATTCATCTATTTGACGATAACACGCATATTGACCTGGTTTCGTTTTAATAAAAGTTAAACGTTCCACTCCATTTATGGGCAATACTTCTTCACCTGCTTCGTTAACTAAATGTTCAAACAAACGTATAGCCTCTTCCATAAGGCCTTTTGCTTTCCCATTACGTGCTTGATGGGCTGCATGTATTTGCGCTTCTAGCAATGCCCAATCTGCAAACCATTCATCAATTTTTTCTTTTGTGATTGCATCAATATTCATGCTTTGGTCACCAGTCCTTTTTTAAAACGCTTTTGTCCTTCACGACAATCACCTAATAACGGACATGTTGCGCAACCTGGATTTTGTGCCTTGCAATGATAGCGACCGAAGAAAATTAGCTGATGATGGGTTTTCGACCACTTGTCCATCGGTGTTTTTTTCATAATCGTTTCTTCCACCTCAAGAACTGAGTCTTTCCAGCGACATAAGCCTAATCGTTTAGATACGCGCTCTACATGTGTATCGACTGCAAGCGCTGGTATGTCAAAGGCTACGGATAGCACAACATTCGCTGTTTTACGACCTACACCTGGCAAGGTAACAAGTTCCTCTCGACTTGCAGGAATTTGCCCACCATATTCAGTCAAAAGTCGCTCACATAAAAGTTGAATATTTTTTGCTTTATTTCGATAAAGACCAATAGAACGAATATCCAGTTGTAGCTCCTCTAAGGACACCGCTAAATAATCTTCGGGTGTTTTATATTTTTGAAACAATGTTTTCGTTACTTTATTAACAAGTACATCCGTACATTGTGCAGATAATAACGTGGCGATTGTCAGCTCGAACGGGTTGTCATGCACAAGTTCACAATGTGCATCAGGAAACATGCGGTCCATTTCAGCTAAACAATGCTCCCACTGTTTTTTTGTTAACATTCCCTAAAATCCCCCTATTCTCTTTCTTCTAACCAGTTATAAAATGGTACTTTATTTGTCGACTGCGTTTCTTGCTGTAACGTGCGGGATTGCGGTCTAGTCAAGTTTTGCTTTTCACGGAACTGTTCGCCTTGCTTATGTGCAGCTTGTGGTGTTGTTATATTTTTCTTTTTCCACTCCAACAAAATCCGATCGATATAGCGAATGCTTAGTTTTCCAGCAAACACAGCCTCTTTTAACGCTTCTTTAATAAGTGAAGGACTGTGCCTATCCTCATCTAACCAAGAACCAATTTTTTCTAGCTCTAAAGGAGATAAAAGACGCCCCATTTCTTCTTCAAATAAACGGAATACCTCGCCCTCTTCTTGACGAAGCGTAGTCGCTGATTTTTGTTGCTCTTTCAATTCTATAATCTGCAAGATACGTTCCCAAAGAGGGTACACCGAATATTTTTCGTACAGCTTGCCAGTTGTCTTATCAACGTCACGTGTAATCTCAAGGAAGCCTTTTTGCATAAGTCTTTGTAAGCGCGATGTAATATCATTACTAGGCATCGTGAGACGATTCATCAGGTCTGTTGGTGTAGGAAAATCATTTCCTTCAACATGATAGGCAAGTAAATGCAAGACGATAAGCGCCTCATCATCCTCAATATTTAACTCCTTATAAAACTGAAAAAAGAGCTGAGGAATGTGTATCGTTCTCTGCTCAGTCCATGTACGGAGTCGATTATTTTTTGTATTCATGTAGACATGACTCCTTTTTTCTAAGTAAGTAGAAAAGCCGCGTAGAAATTTCACTACGCGACTTTGCAATTGTTTCTGTTTATTGCTAACCGATTATGGATATAAGCGGTTTAATAAACGTGGGAACGGAATCGTTTCACGAATATGCTCTGTCCCAGAAATCCATGCAACTGTTCGTTCTAACCCTAGACCGAATCCAGAATGCGGTACGGATCCTTGCTTACGAAGTTCTAAATACCATGCATAAGCATCTAATGATAAGTTATGTTCTTCTAGACGAGATTTTAATAATTCGTAGTCATGAATACGCTCTGAACCGCCGATAATTTCACCGTAACCTTCAGGTGCAATTAAGTCAGCACATAACACAACATCATCACGATCAGGATGTGGTTGCATGTAGAATGGTTTGATGCCTGTTGGATAGCACGTAATGAATACTGGTTTGTCAAATGAATTGGCAATGGCAGTTTCATGTGGCGCACCGAAGTCATCTCCCCATTCAATATCATCAAAACCTTGTTCATGTAATAGTTTAATGGCATCGTCGTATGAAATACGCGGGAATGGCGCTTTGATATTTTGAAGTGTAGATGTATCACGGCCAAGTCGCTCTAATTCTAGCGTACAGTTTGCCAGAACAGACTGTACAATATGCTCAACATATTGTTCTTGTACTTCTAAATTTTCTTCAAATTCCACAAAAGCCATTTCCGGTTCAATCATCCAGAATTCGATAAGGTGACGGCGTGTTTTAGATTTCTCCGCACGGAACGTCGGACCGAAAGAGAAAACCTTCCCTAACGCCATTGCCGCTGCTTCCATATAAAGTTGACCAGATTGAGATAAATACGCATCTTCATCAAAATATTTCGTGTGGAATAGCTCTGAAGTTCCTTCAGGTGCTGAACCCGTTAAAATTGGTGGATCCATTTTCGTAAAGCCATTATTGTTGAAAAACTCGTAAGTAGCACGAATAATTTCATTACGAATTTTCATCACCGCATGTTGCTTACGAGAACGTAACCATAGGTGGCGGTTATCCATTAAAAATTCAGGGCCATGCTCTTTAGGCGTAATTGGGAAATCAGTCGCTGCATGTAGCACTTCAATGCCTGTAACTGCTAGTTCACAGCCAAAGCTTGAACGCTCGTCGGCTTTCACCTCGCCAATCACATACATCGACGTTTCTTGCGTCATACCTTTTGCAATCGCAAAAATTTCTTCGCCTACTTCTTCTTTCACAACAACGCCTTGCACAAAACCTGAACCATCGCGCAGCTGTAAGAAAGCAATTTTACCACTTGAACGTTTGTTAGCTAACCAAGCACCTAGCTTGACTGTTTCGCCGATATGCTGTGGCATATCTTGAATCATAATTTTTTTCATAGAAATCCTCCAAAGTTGGTTAGAAGGATTAGTCTTGCCATTTTGATTTTACGAATGCATCAATACGACGGACTGCCTCTTCTAATAATTCTAAAGATGTAGCATAAGATAATCGCATTGTAGTTGGTGCACCAAAGCCAGAGCCCGGAATCACTGCTACGTTTGCTTCAGTTAAAATATCCGCAGCAAATGCATCTACTGAATCATAACCAGTATGAGCCATCGCTTCTGCTACATCTGGTAATAAGTAAAATGCGCCTTGCGGTTTTAATACATTGAAGCCAGGAATTGCACTAATTTGTGGATAGATTTTTTCAAGACGAGATTCAAATGCTTGGCGCATTTCTTCTACAGTGTCTTGTGGTCCATTATACGCTTCCACTGTTGCATACTGTGCAGTTGTTGTCGCGTTTGAAGTAGAGTGTGAAGCAAGGTCAGTCATTGGTTTAATAATGTCTGCATCACCTGCTGCATACCCGATACGCCAGCCTGTCATAGAGTGAGATTTAGCTACACCATTGACTACAATTGTACGTGCTTTCAATGCATCTGAAAGTTGTGCAATTGAATAATGCTCAATACCATTGTATACAAGCTTCTCATAAATTTCATCTGACACGATTAAAATATCTTTTTCTTCTGCAACAGCCGCAAGTTCTGCTAGCTCATCACGAGAATAAATCATACCAGATGGGTTGCTTGGCGAGTTAATGATGACTGCTTTCGTTTTATCCGTAACAGCTGCTCGTAATTGATCCGCAGTAATTTTATAACCTTGTTCGCGTGTTCCTTCAACATAAACAGGCACGCCACCCGCTAATTTCACTTGCTCTGGATACGATACCCAATAAGGAATAGGGATGATTACTTCATCGCCTTCATTTAAAATAACTTGGAATAACGTGTAAAGAATATGCTTAGCCCCAACACCTACGATAACCTCGTTCGGTTTATATGTAAGATTGTTGTCGCGTTGAAGTTTGTCAATAATGGCTTTCTTTAGAACTGGAAGACCGCCGGCAGGTGTATATTTTGTTAAACCTTTTTCCATAGAGTCAATAGCCGCATCTAGAATATTGCGTGGTGTGTTGAAGTCTGGCTCACCAGCACCTAGACCAATTACATCGATACCTTGCTCTTTTAATTCTTTTGCTTTTGCAGTAATCGCTAATGTTGAAGATGGTGTTAAAGTTTTCACTCGGTTTGCTAATAATTTTTTCATACGGGATCTACTCCTCTTATAAATTCTTAATGCGCTTCCACCAGTCGCCGTCCTTAAACAAAATATAGACATAGTTGAGTTTATCTTGATCGTTCAGGTATGAAATTTCCCAAACAGCTCCAGCCTCCTCATAGCCTAATTTCATATGAAGAACCTTTTGTACATTTCCTTCTTTTTTAAAAACCGATAATGCTTGCTTTTCCGTAATACCATCTTTCAAAAATACTTCCTGAATGGAATCCTCTTCTAGATTCGTTGGAACAAAGACAGCCTTTTTGTCACCGTATTCGTCTACCCCGAATACAGTAACATACGAATTTTTGCCATTATATGTGTAGGACTCCGTGACAATTGCTAGGGCTTTGGCATCAAGTGCCAACTGTTCAGCCTTTTCTTCAATTGAACTAAACGGAGCCTCGGCTTTCCAGAGTACTAAAATACTAATGACAAGTGATAAGGAAACCATAAAGACAGAAATGAAAATCAACCAGTTTTTCATATATTCACCTTATGTTTCACACCTAGCTTTTTGTTTGCTAAGAATGCCTGATATTTTTGCGTGTCGAACACTGCGCACACTTTCATTTTGCTTACCATTTTTGCCAACCTGCTTTCTTTCCTCATACCACAACATTATACACCAAAATCCCGTTGTCGTGTTTGCTAATTTCATTTATTGTACGTTGATAAACCAACGTTTTCAAATGATTAGAGTATCTATTTTCGATTTTTACTCTTTCATGAAAATAGACAGCCCTTTCCCGTCAAAAGTTCCTATTCTTTTTCACAAAGAGAAAAGTTTTTTTGAGGGAAATCTCTTTTTTCTATATTAAAAAGGATAATTATATGAAAACAAATTTATTCCCACTGCCTAGTATTGACAGTGGGAATGATGAAAGCGGATTTTTACTAAAATAGACAATGCATTTAAAGCTGCAAAACTTTTTATTGTACACTAATAACATAACTAGCACGACCGTTATTTTTAGCTTTGTACAAGTTGCGATCTGCTTGCTTAAAAAGCTTTATATATTCATAATTTTTTTGGTCATTCAAACAAGCGCCTAAACTAACCTTTAATGGATAGCTATCATATTCATGTTCTAGTTTTAAAGTTAACATGTAGGCATGCAATTCTTTTATACTATCATTTAAAAACATCTTACTTTTATGCCGAAGACAAATAATAAATTCATCTCCACCATAACGGATAATCACCGCTTCTTGATTATACAAAAAATCTTTTAACCCCGTAGCAAGGAGTTGCAACACCATATCTCCAAATAAATGGCCATATTGATCATTGTATGCTTTAAAATAATCAATATCGAGTACAATTACACCAACATATTGGTGGCATGCCTGTGCCTCATTTAACCAATCATTCAGTTCTATATCAAGAAAATGGCGATTTAGGACACCTGTTAACGGATCATATAGCGCTCTTTTTTCCAATGTCTCTTTTTGCCGATTAAATTCTAGATTCATCACCTGTTGAAGCAGATTATCTGCACTCATTTTTTCTGATAGCTCTATATAAGCGCGTTGCACATCAAATATTTCATTACGATAATCCAATTGATAAAGTACGTTTAAAAGCATTCGCATCACTTTCTTCGTAATGGGGTTATCACCATAGGATTGTGCTAATTCTATCGCTTGCTTATAATAGTCTACCGCTTCTTCAAGTCGATGTTGATGCTCGTATAAAAAACCATAGCCAAACAATGCAGCTACCTTTTCTCGTTTATGATTTTGAATAATTTCAGAATTCAATGTCTGATCCAACAAAGCTTGAGCAGTAACAAAATCGCCCTCTAAAATATACACATCCGCCATATTATTATGAATGCGAATCTCTTGTAATTTCGCTAATTCTGGAAGTGTCTTCGCAAGCTCCACATTATAATTTCTTGCAATAAAAGCCGCTTCCAGAGCCTCCATATAACAGCCATTTTCAACTTCTAGATAGCATAGATTACTATGGCAACGTACAAGCATTTTAATATCTTTTAACTGCGTAGCATATTCTATAGACTTTTTTGTCATTTCCACCGTTTTTTCTCTGAAACCAACCAGATCATATACTAAAGACATGACCAGATTGTAATTCATAAAGTCCTTTTTCGTGCCGTACTTTTGGCAGCACTCCTCATATTCTTGGATATGACGTACCATGCTTAATGTATCACCTAGCGCATGATGAATTAATATCTTTTGGAAGAATAAATCTAGTCCATGCCTATGATTATCATTTTCTAATGCTACTAAAAGTCCCTGTTCAGCAAGAGTTAGAGCTTCTGTCAACCGCCCTTTCGTCCGCATTTCTAGGATTGTTTTGTTTAATTGTTCTAATGTTAACTCCAATTCATCACCACTTCTCTAAGCTCGGATTTTCCCTTATCCATCACACCTTAATGTAGCAGTTAGCCTATTCATTAATTATAAGCGAAGTCCTATACACTCGTCCGTCATTTCTATCATATCCCATAAATTACTAAACATATCGAATGATGAATGTTTTGTAAAAAGCGTATAATACTTGCCCTTCCTTTATACTAGTAAGCCACAATAAGCAAAGGGACTGCTCGTTCATCAGCGGCCCTTACGCTATCAACTAAAAACGCTGCTTTCGTTTTATGTATAGTAAATATATGCCTTATTGGCTACTCATTAGCAGATTGCATGAATTTTTGAAATTTAATATTTTTTATATATTAGCACAAATACTTCCATTATTGTCCTCGTTTCTTATTGTTTTTACCCATATGATGAAGTTAAGTTTGTAAAAATGTAAGGGAAGTGATGTTTTGAATAAAAAAATCAATCCTGCTGACCCAGCAACAATCCCCAAATTTGTAGATGCCTTACCGAAACCCGTTACCGCAAAACCAAAATTCAGTAGCAGACATCCGAAGAAAGATTATTACGAGTTGCAGATGTTGGAAGCAGAGCATAGTTTTCATAAAAACTTTCCAAAATCCACGATTTGGGGATATAACGGGCTTTATCCAGGACCGACCATCGAGGCTTCAAAAGACAAAACGATTTATGTCAAATATAAAAACCAATTGCCGACCAAACATTTTTTGCCAGTTGATTTTACTCTTCATGCGGCTAATGACTCCCAAGAGGTTCGAACAGTAACTCATCTTCACGGTGCCAATGTAGATTGGGAAAGCGATGGACATCCTGAAGCTTGGTATACAAGAGACTATACGTATACTGGTCCTAAATTTAATAAAGAAATACATGAATATACGAACCATCAACCAGGTACAACTTTGTGGTATCATGACCACGCAATGGCTTTAACGCGCCTAAATGTTTACGCTGGACTTGCAGGTTTTTACCTGCTTCGAGACTCCATAGAAGAACGTTCAAACTTACCATGTGGCGATTATGAATATCCGTTATTAATTGCTGATAAATCCTTTAATGAAGACGGCTCACTGTTCTATCCAGAAGGTCCTCCATTCCCAGTGCCGGTGAATCCATCCATTACACCTGGATTTGTTGGAAACACAATCGTTGTCAATGGTAAAGTATGGCCTTATTTAAATGTTGAACCTCGCAAATATCGTTTTCGTTTGTTAAACGGTTCAAATAGAAGAGGCTATGTTTTAAGCCTGTCCAACAAGCAGCCAATGATTCAGCTTGGCACAGATGGTGGCTTTTTAACTGCCCCAAATGCAATTTTCTCGGTTGAATTATTGCCAGCTGAGCGAACAGATGTCATCATTGACTTTTCAACATGCGAAGGTCAAGAAATCACTTTAATGAACGGTGATACCGATTTTTTTGATGAGCATACTAGCGTCATTATGCAATTTAACGTAAATTGCCCACTTCGATATGAGGATACGAGTGAAGTGCCTGCAAGACTTGCAATGTCAATGGATTTACACCCTCATCATGCACAGGTTGAACGCAACTTACCGTTAAGTGCCACTACGGATGACTTCGGAAGACCTATGTTGTTATTAAATGACCGAATGTACCATGACCCTGCTACCGAAAAGCCTGCGCTTGATAGTATAGAAGTTTGGAATTTTATTAATGCTACGCCGTTTATACACCCTATTCATCTGCATTTAATTCAATTTAAAATTCTTGAACGACGACCATTTGACGTGGAACTCTATCAAAATGAAGGAAAGCTAGCATTTACTGGTCCTGCAGAAAAACCACGTGACTACGAACGAGGTTGGAAAGATACCGTCAAAGCTGATGCAGGGAAGGTTACAAAAATTATTATGCACTGGAAAGACCATATCGGAAATTATATGTGGCATTGCCATTTCCTCGAACATGAGGATCATGATATGATGCGACCTATTCTCGTAATGAAAGATGTACATCCCGTATCGGAGCCACATGTTGAAGTAGCGCATGTTACAGAAAGTCATAGCACCACAGCAACAACCATTTCAAATGATTCGGACACCACTCCCCCCTTGTTGAATAATGCTCAAAATATTACAGCAGCGCCTGAGCCAACACAGCACGTATCTAGAAGGGCTAATAAGCAATTGTCCGTTGCGAAGGAAACTGCACCTCATGTTGCGACTCATACACAAAATGTCTCACAGTTTGTACCGCTACCTATATATCCTTCAAAAACAAGCCAAACACAAGCCCACACGGCAAATAGATGGCGTAGAAGACGGTCATAGCAACCTACTTCAGCCCATATAATGCCAAATAAAAACGAGGTATTTGACATTAGCTTGTCAAATACCTCAGTTTGTAAAATAAATATCAAGAAAATTTTCAGAATTGTTTGGGTGACTGGCACTGCCTAAAATACTGATAGACTTTTTCTAACTTTTTTTGTTGCCCTCCCTTTTTACTTTCCATATTGCCAAATTCAAAAAACTTCACCTTTTTAATTCCTACAAAATTAAACAATGCTTTTCGCATTAACACTTTATGCGCATTATTCAACCAAAAGAGTGGATAATTTGTCGGGCCTTTCATTGTAGACACACAGACGACCGACTTCCCTTTTAAAAGTCCTTCTGGAAACAAGCCTTTTTTATCTCTATAAGCAAAATTAGATGCAAATAGTTGATCGATATATCCTAAAAGCATTGCAGGCGGTCTTCCCCACCAAATCGGATAGATAAAAACAATCTGATCTGCCCATGTAAGTTGTTCTCTATATTTCTCTAAGTTAGGCTCGCGATACATATCACGTCTTCGTTTATGTTCGTGAAAATGTAAAATTGGATCAAATTTTTCCTCATATAAATCTAACACTTGTAATTCGGTTATGTACGGATTTTCATTACAACCTTTAAGGACTTGCTGTAAAAAAGCATAATTCAAACTTTGATGATTTGGATACGTATAAATGACTAACGTGTTCATAACATCCCCCTATTACTTATCATTTGATAAGTAAATAATAACGAATACTGTTTTAGTTGTCAAATGATAATTGTTTTAAGATAAGTTCTTTGATATCTTGTCAGTAAGAGGTGAGATATTTGGACAAGAATGCATTATTCAATCAATTTGTTACGTTTACCGCAGCCGTCCACCAAGTAACAAGTGACTTAACACAAAACATTAATACGGATGCTATTACGCCTGTTCAATACAAAATTTTAGAGTATTTAAAAGTAAGCCAACCTGTTACGATTACCGAAATTAGTGAATGTCATCATATGTCGTTACCCAATACAAGTCGCGAGCTCAAGAAACTTCAAGAAAAAAATTTAATTGAAAAAATAAGTGATATAGCGGATCGTCGTAAATTTTTTGTACGTCTATCAGCAGATGGTGAACAAATGATGCATGAAGCGTTTGCCCGTATCGAAGAACGCTTTCAACAGCTCATTCAACATGTTCCAGAAGAAGATTTAGAGGAAATCAAACACGCTTTGGATATTTTGCAACAGAAGGTTTTTAAACAACCTTAATCGTCAAACATTTTAATGTAAATGAATCATACTAATGCTACAGGTATTGTGGCTATCAACTCATTTAGAATTTAATCCCTAATATTCGTCACCCAATGACACTTTCCTTAATAGTCTAAAGATGTATAAAGGAGGTGACTCATGTGGGAGCAGTTTTTGATAAAATTTGGCTTGAACAGCATTTGGCTTCCCTTCCCTTATGGCAACAGATCGCATTTCAAGATTTTGCTTCAATGGTTGCAGATGATGCAAATGCATTCCCTTGTATTCCTGCGCGCACAGGGTTTATTTCGAATCAACTACGCTACAGTTTCGTTGGCGATCCCCGAGAGTTACAATCAGCTAAAGATTTGGCAAATTGCTTAAGGGCGTATGGTGACTGTGCTCGATCTGCTGGGAAATATACTTCGCACGCCATTTTCTTTGAGACGCCAAAAGATATGCTTGAAAATTATGATGTAGAAGATTACAGAGCTTTATTTTGGACCATGCTAAATCATGTAACTGCCTTTGACGAAATAGAATGGCCTAGAGAAATCCCCGTAAATCCGTCTAATCATACATGGGAATTTTGTTTTAATGGGGAGCCTTATTTTGTCTTTTGCGCAACACCTGCCCATCAATTGCGTAAAAGCCGCCAGTTTTCAACTTTACTAATGGCATTTCAGCCACGCTGGGTCTTTGAAGATATAAATGACACGACTGTGCTAGGCCAAAAACTAAAAAAGTTAATACGAAAGCGCATCGAACAATATGATGCTATTCCAGAACACCCCGACTTAAAATGGTATGGGCAAAAAGATAATTTTGAATGGAAGCAATACTTTTTAAGTGATGATGAACATAGCCCTGCCCAATGTCCGTTTGTAAGAGGCAATTTACCACTCACTTTGCCACAAAAACGAAAAAATTAAACGGAGCGATGGTTGCTCCGTTTTTTCATAACAATTAATGTTGCCAGTGCAATGAAGACGATGAACAGTAAGCTTATGTAAAAACCGAGTCTGCTTGTTTTTTCGCCTAAAGTGCCCGAAACAGTTACCGCAATTAGCAGCATCCCAACAATATTTTTTACATGTTGCCACTTCGTTAATGTCATAAGTTTTGCATAGGTTACTAAAATAAAAAGCCAATTATAAATTAACATTAATCCTGCTGCCGTTATTAAGTATTCAAAAATCTTTTCTGGAATCAGGAAGCCGATTGTAATAGTGATAATTAAACCACCCGTGAGGAACAGAAAGGCTGGTAATGGAACTTTCATTTTTCCTTTTTTCGCTAATATCGCTGGTGCATCATGATCTTCAGCTAAAGCCGTTAAAATCGTGACAACAGCATACAAGGACGCAACCATTGTAGAAAATCCAGCAATAATTAAAATACCGGTTATGATATCCGCAACAAATGGGATATTAAAATTTGCAAGAGCAGTAATAAACGGGCTTTCGTCTATTGTGAATGATGCCCAATGTACTAATGTAAGTGCACAGACTAGTGCAATTACATAAATTGTAGTAAGGATAACAATCATTACTTTTCCGGCTTTCGGTGCCTGCTGGGGATCTTTTAAATCGATTACGAGTAGCCCCATCACCTCTATGCCACCAAAAGCAAAAAATGCATAGAGTAAACCAAGCCAAACACCCTTTACTCCTTCCGAAAAAAAGCCTTGAAAGTTTGCTAGAATAACATCTACTTGCCTTGGCTCACTATTCATCCCCTTTATCATTAGGTTAGCAGCAACTACAATAAACATTACAACAGCAGCGGCTTTCATTGCCCCAAATACATTTTGAAATTTTTCAAAGCCTTTCATTCCCGTCAGTATAATGAGCAAGCCAAGTGCACCAAAACCTGATGCACTCATCCATAGCGGTATGCTAGGAAACCAAAAACGCGTGAAAATTCCTAATGCCATTAATTGGCTCCCCATAATTAATAGTTCAGAAATTAAATAGACCCAACCATTACTAAAACCTGCCCAATTGCCAAAAGCTTGTTTTGCATACGTACGAAATGATCCTTTGTCAGGATTGGCAACAGACATATTCACGAGCGCATCATAGACAATGTAGGTGCCAATGGCTGCTAAAATAAATGGAATTAAAACAGCAGGCCCACTCTTTGCAATGACCATGCTTGTTCCAAGAAAAAAACCTGTACCTAACGTACACCCTACACCTAACAGGGACAACTGCCACCAAGACATTTGGCCTTTGCTTGTTTTTGACTCCATAGAAATCACCTCTATACCGATTTTCGCACTAATGGTAATGTCATACAGCGAATACCACCACCGCCTTTTTCAAGCTCTGTCACGTCAATTTCCACAATATTTTTCTTTTGTAATTTTGGATGCGCTTTAAAATGCTGTTTAGTCGCCTTTTTACTGACTAACAATGTTTCGGGATTGAGATTTAAAAAATTGATATCAGGAATGGTGTTATACTTTTCTAACCAATACAACTCAAACCCATGACGATTGAAAAATTGTTCGGTCATATCAAAACGAGTCCCACTTGTTGTAATTATTTGGATAGGAAAATAACGCATAAAACTTTTCGCTATGACGACATCGTTGTTGGCAATATTACAATTCATATCTAAATGCAGTGTATCCGAGCTTCGAGGCAAATCAATAATGCCTATTTCAGAGAAACCTGCTTGAAAAATACTGTCTTTTATCTGCTCTACACCCTGCCTTGTCGTTCTTACACCTATATTAATAAGCACAGCATCACGATTTAACACCATCACATCTCCAAACTCTAATACATGGCTACTTTCCTTAGCGGGCATAAAGTGTTGCGGAAACCATTTCTGAAGTAATGTGTGCGCATGTCCATATTCAGGTCGTCTAATCGAGCTACCCGCTGCACCTGGTAGCATTCGGTTACCAAACACACATGCAAGATCACGCACAAAATAACGATTTAGAAGTTGTTCGCTAAGGTGCTGTGCATCTGCTAATAGATGTGTTGCGTAATCTATTACGTGCACGCCTGCCTGTTGTAAAGTCTCTTTCAACTCCATAAAACTGTCCATTGCTTGGGTATGTGAAACAGCCGCACTCCATTGTACATTTTCTGCCGTTTTTAAATCGGGTACATCTAATTTGGAAGGCGCACAAAGCATAACCGCAGTAAGCTCTCCGTGCTCCGACCAACAGCTTGGTTGAAATGACATCATGATGGTAACTCCCCCTTTTCGTCGCGATTATTGTTAGCCTTACCAGCAACTTAAAGATTATACGATGCAGCGCTACAAGAAAACACACCATACATAACGGTGTGTCTGAAAGTGTAAACAAACTCATAGAATGAAACTGTTTCTGGATTTCCACTTCGTACAGACGCTTTCAAGGAACAGCAAAAAATGAAATACTTCTTTTAAACGTTTACTATGACAATCTCATGACCACGTAGAATTCTTTGCAAAGGCGAGGAGGTATATTGTTACCTCAAAAATATTCGGCATGCTAGGAGCTTGACTAGTTGAGTGGAGTGGAAGGCGCGACACTCCAGCTCAGAACAACACGAGCTGAAAATCCATTTTTTACGGCTTTTGTCGCAAAAATTAGTTAAAGCCGTGCCTGCGGAAAGGGAGCGCCTGGAACGGAATTCAACGATATGTTTACGTAAAATACTCTAGTTTCGCATTGGGGAAAAATTTTTTCATATAGCCATAAAGATGTTCTTTTATGTCTTCCTCTTCTTCTTTTTGATAAATATATTTACCAATCCCATATTTCCCCCACTTGTATCTTCTCGCAGTTTCATCCAATTCTAATTTTGTCATCGGATAGTTTTTTTCGATTACCTTTTTCGCAGGCTTTGTAAAGCGATGTTGAATAAATTCAAAGGTAATATCGTCCCTTACATCATGGGGCAATTCCGCATCTAGACGCTCAAACATATGATAATAGCCTTCCTCCCAACCTTCGTGCAGATAAATGGGCGCAACAATAAAACCTAGAGGATAGCCTGCTCTCGCTACTTTTCCAGCCGCTTCAATGCGCTTATCTAAAGGAGATGTGCCTGGCTCAAAGTTTTTAATCACATAGTCCGCATTTACACTAAAACGAAATCTTGTCTTGCCATTATGTTTGGCATCTAATAAATGGTCCACATAATGGAATTTCGTTACAAATCGCAGTAAACCAAACTCACTTTGT
This sequence comes from Lysinibacillus sp. C5.1, assembly GCF_016350185.1. NCBI lineage: Bacteria > Bacillati > Bacillota > Bacilli > Caryophanales > Bacillaceae > Lysinibacillus > Lysinibacillus sp. C5.1. Next base: position 1,738,994 of record NZ_CP066226.1, on the reverse strand, counting down.
CCAAAATGCTCAATCGCTCTTTTTAACGTATGTGTTAAGTGATCAATTCCAACAATATCTGATGTACACGATGCTTCAAAGCGCGTAATTTCAGGTGCTCGTTCTGCCATATAGTTGTCTGCAGCTTCAAGTATTTCCTCAACATTGACATATGTGCGAATATAAGGTTTGCTGCCCATCGTTGTTTGCAAATAACAATAATGACAATGCCCCATACATCCAGTGGCAAAAGGAATAGCATACTCTGCTGACGGTTTAGAAGTATCAAATTTTAATGTTTTTCGAATACCCACGACGAGCGTTGACTTGGCAATCCGATACTTTTGCAAATCATTGTCTCCAGGAAGATTGCGCACTTGATTATGAGATGTAGTATAACGAATTTCTATGCCCATTTGCTCAAACTTCTCTTTTAGTTCTTGTCCAAGCGGATAGTCGAGCGCATCAGGTTCAAAATAAACGAGCTGAGGTGTAAATGGTTTTCGCATCCTCTACCTCCATCAATGAAAGTATTGATGATATGCTTGCTCCGCATCCATCTCACTTGAAAAAATAACAAAGTCATTCGTTAACGGATAGTAAGTTTCAAAAAGAAATAACGCCAATTCATTTGGATTTTCCGGATTAGTAACAACTGCCGCTTCCTGTATATTTGCGACATCTTGAATATGTGGATTGCGGTAAAAGATATAAACAATATCCCCTGCATTGTATGATTGCTGTTGCATTTCTTCATCCTCCATTAGTCATTTCTATTAGTTTGGCTAAAGAAAGTGAAATTATGTTGTGTATTGAAATCATATTTCCACCTAGCTATTTACTCGAAGAAATTATTTCAAAATAACAAATCCTAAGACAGATCTTCTTATAATTAGATAAGTAATTATTTCCTTTTTCTACTCTATTCTTTTTATCAAATTCCGTTAACAAGCAGAGTTTACTTTATATCTCTAAGTACCAGTTAGTGCAAGATGTAAAACTGACCACTATTTTTTTTACAAAATTGATACTTTTAAATAGGCCAAGCCTTTGCTAATGTTATCCTAGCATGCAGCATTGATTTACGAAGTAAGGTTTTGCGCAACTATTCTTTGACATTGAAAAAGCAAATAAGGAAGGTTTACAACTATGCAAAAATCAATAAGCTATTCACATTCACGCACTTTTGATCTCATTCTATCAGCCATGTTAATTGCACTTGTGTTTGTAGCAACACTCACATTGAATATTAAACTACCTATTAAAGCAAATGGTGGATTGGTTCATCTTGGTACAGGTATGCTCTTTATCGCATCTATTCTTTTTGGTCCTAAAAAAGGTGCCATTGCAGGTGCAATAGGCATGGGTTTATTTGACGTTGTATCTGGATGGACATTGTGGGCGCCTATTACAATCGTAGCTCGTGGCTTACAAGGCTATATCGTAGGGAAAATCGCTTGGTCGAACGGACGCAAAGGAAACAGCATTGCTTTTAATGTTCTTGCTATGATTATTTCAGTTCCATTTATGGTAGCCGTTTATTATGTTGGGGAAGGTATTTTATATGCCAATTGGGTTGCACCATTGACTTCTATTCCTGGAGACTTAGTTCAAAATGTTTTAGGAATGATTGTGGCAATTCCGGTTTGTATTCTCTTAAGAAAAACACCGATTTTCAAATAAATATTCGTAGTTCTTTGAATTGTTCTCGCTGTTAAATCAGCGAGAATTTTTTATTTGCGATACACGCCTGTTCCCTTTACAAATAAAAACCCCCGTAAAAGTTAGATTGATGTCTAACTTTTACGGGGCAGTTCGCTTGCGCGAATGTGTTTTTTCTATTTGGATAAATCTATTTTTTTATTTAATAAGTAAATGGTCACGCCACCAACAGTCATCGATAATAATTCTCCGACACCAACCGTAAACCATGTCGCCCAAAATGGCAGATCATACAGTATCGTTAATTGGCCTGCAACAGTAAACATCGATAGTGCAAAAATCACTGCTGTGATGACCATTTTCCAACTATCCTGCTTAATGTTTTTAGTTACCATTCGACAAAGAATTAATACTAGAAATGTTGCAATTCCGCCAATAGGCACATCAAGAATCCAAGTCGGCGACATAAAATTTGCTAATACAACACCTAGAGTTACTGCTACTACATAGCGTTTATTGTACAGCGCCAAATAGTTGAACATCTCTGACAAACGTAGCTGCACTGCTCCAAAGCTAATCACTGACAATAATACAGTTACAGCCACATATAAGGCTGCGACAAGTGCTACTTTAGTAAGTTCCCTTACAGAAGTACGCGGTGAATCTTTTACAATAGATGTATTCAATTTACATTCTCCTTTGTAAAATAGCAAGTTGCTATTTTAGTAATAACTACGACCAAAGGAAGAGAGCATATTGCCCTAACTGAAGTGCCGTAGTGTAAGCTGTTTTTGCTTACTTGCGTATTATAGCAGAAGAATGATTCATTGACCAATACTATTTCGCAATCCAACCACCGTCAATTGGTACCACAGCTCCATGTATATAATCTGCGGCATGACTCGCCAAAAAAAGCGTTAAATTCGCCACTTCGCTTGGTTGTGCCCAACGACCCGCTGGCGTCTCATTGGCAACCCATTTTGCCATTTCACCATCGCCTTCAAAATCCGCTTTGGTCATAGCTGTTTGAATAGCTCCTGGTGCAATGGCATTCGCACGTATCCCCTCACGACAATAATCTAAATCCAACTGTTTCGTATAGCCCACAATGGCATGCTTGGATGCTGTATAAGCCGCACCCCCACCTCCTGCAATCAGCCCAGCAATAGACGCCATATTAACGATGATGCCCGATTTACGCTTTACCATATGAGGCAAAATCGTATTCGTTACAAAAAAAGTACCCTTTACATTCGTATTCATAATTTTGTCCCATAGCGCCTCATCGGTATCTAGTGTTTTGGCAAAACCATCTAAAACGCCAGCTGTATTCAGTAAGATATCTACGCTGCTAAAGCTTGCCATTGCTGCTTGAAAAGCGTGCTCTACATCACTTTTCTTACAGACACTTCCTAGCGTATAAGCAAAGCGCTCAGGGTATTGCTGCTGTAATTGCCCTAACCCTCGCTCATCTACATCCAAACCAAAAACATAAGCACCGTTTTCTAAAAAAGCAATAGCTTGTGCTTGGCCAATACCTGACGCAGCACCTGTAATAAACACTGTTTTACCATTATATTCTGCAAACTTCATAGGATCTCTCCTTTATAAAAAGTAATCTACTACTAAAAACACTGACACAAGTCGCAGCTCTACATGCATTGTGCCAGCTCTTATCAACTATACCGCCTACAAAGCTTAACCTTCATATCAAAAAAATAGCATACTAAGAATCACTTAGCATACTATTATAACCTTTGAAACGACACTGAATTTAGTTTACGATTTTCCAATCTTCGGCTAATAAATCACATACTGTTGGTGTGAACATCGTGTAACCCTCGCCACGCACATTAATTAAAAAATAGGGGTTCAAATTCTCTCCGTCGTGCACGCTTTGACCTACAAGCTTAACATATAATTCAGCACCGCCCCATCCTTCACGAATTACTTTCTCGCCCGCCTTTAAACGCGGTAATACTTCTTCAAACGTCATCTATACTCATCCTTTGTTAATCTTTTCTAATATGCCATACGAAAAAAGTATACTGGATATTTATTTTGTTTACAACAGAAGCTAGTTCATTTATAATTTTCATTCCAACTACTTTTTTGTTATATTAGTTCCTTATTTAGTAATATATTGGAAATTTAGAAACAACAGCAATATAAAAAAAGAATAGCTTCTCTACTTTTGCTCAACGTACCAACTCATTTCCTACCCCATGAAAAAAGAACCTTCAATCCAAAATGGATCGAAGGTTCATAAGTTGATTAGTTTTTGTTTAGACCTAGAGTCTCTGCTGTTGAAGTATGAACTTCTTCAAGAAGCTCTGGATTTTGTAATAATGAGATACCGTAAGATGGAATCATTTCTTTTAGTTTTGGCTCCCACTCTTTAGCTTGTTGAGGGAAACATTTTTGAATAACTTGCAACATAACGTGAACGGCAGTAGATGCACCTGGTGAAGCACCTAATAATGCAGCGATTGATCCGTCAGCAGCACTTACTACTTCGGTACCAAATTGTAATGTTCCTTTACCGCCAGCTTCAGTATCTTTGATAACTTGTACACGTTGACCTGCTACGACAATATCCCAGTCCTCGCTTTTAGCAGTTGGGATAAACTCACGTAACTCTTCCATACGTTGATCTTTTGATAATAACAGTTGTTGGATTAAATATTTTGTTAAAGACATTTCTTTAACCCCTGCCGCTAATAATGTTGTAATATTATGCGGTTTTACAGAAGCAAATAAGTCCATGTTTGAACCTGTTTTTAAGAATTTTGGTGAGAAACCAGCAAATGGTCCAAATAGTAATGATTTTTTGTTATCGATAAAGCGAGTGTCTAAATGTGGAACAGACATTGGTGGTGCACCAACTGCAGCTTTACCATATACTTTTGCATGATGTTGTTCAACCACTTCTTGGTTTTTACAAACCATAAACAATCCACTAATTGGGAATCCACCAATGTGTTTTCCTTCAGGAATGCCTGATTTTTGTAATAATTCAAGACTTCCTCCGCCAGCTCCAAGGAAGACAAATTTTGCTGTATGGTATTCCATTTTACAGCCATCTTTATCATGTACTTTTAATTCCCATAAACCGTCTTTCGTACGTTTAATGCTTTCGACACTATGGTTGTAGTTGATATCTACATCTTTCGCTTTTAGGTGGTCAAATAAAATACGTGTTAGAGCACCGAAGTTAACGTCTGTACCAGTGTCAATTTTTGTTGCAGCAATGGCCTCATTTGCTGGGCGGTCTTCCATAATAAGCGGAATCCATTCTTTAAGTTTTTCTGGATTATCAGAGAATTCCATCCCTTTGAAAAGAGGATTATTTGACATTGTTTCATAACGTTTTCTTAAATACTCAACGTTTTTTTCACCTCTTACCATACTCATATGTGGTAATGGCATAATAAAATCTTGCGGATTTTGGATCAGCTTGTTCTTTACAAGATATGACCAAAACTGCATCGAAACCTGGAACTGTTCATTAACATTAATTGCTTTGCTAATATCAATAGTACCGTCTGGTTTTTCAGAAGTGTAGTTAAGCTCGCATAGTGCTGCATGCCCTGTTCCTGCATTATTCCATTCATTAGAGCTTTCCTCACCGGCGTTTGAAAGTTTTTCAAACACAGTAATATTCCAGTCCGGTGCTAATTCTTTGAGCATTGTCCCCAAAGTCGCACTCATAATTCCGGCACCAATTAAGATGACGTCTGATTTAGTTACTCTGTTACTCATTTTTACCATCCTTATATTTTAAGATTTGCAGAAATGATGTAGGTGTAAACTAGTCACACACCTTTTCTGTATCAACTATAAACTTACAATAGTCTATCACAACTATTTAAAGAATAAAATATCTACTACAATATTATAGTAATAAACTAATTAAAAAGTAGTAAAAAGTGCGAAGTCCGCTCATAATGTCCTTTGTACATATTTAAAACAAAAACCTTCCCCCTGTTTCCAGGAGAATGGTGCATTGATCAAATCGGATAAATGCATCGTCTGAAAGATGTTATATGTTGTATAAAGTCAACTGATTGAATTTTAGTATGCTACTACTAAAATAATTTATCCATCATTTTTTAATGAAAGATATTTTTTAACTTCACTCATACTAAAAGCACTAGACCTTTTAGTCTAAAAGTGCTTAATCGACTCTATTTTACATGATTTGCTAACATTCACAAGGTACCTTCAAACTAATTTTCGCTTTTTCGACGGGATATTCCAGCATTTTCACTCCAATTATGTATAAAGGTCAAAAGACACACTTCTTTAAACAAACGAAACAATTACTTCCAATCCTCTTCAATAACAAAAGCTCAACAATTATTTTTTCTCATTAAGCTAAGTGTTACAAACCAAACGATTATCTGTCACTTGCCTCATTAGTTACTGTATACGCTTCCATTAAATCTATCAAGACTTAAACCTTGGTTTTATTATTCTCTTCCTTTTTAAGGAAATCATATACAACCTACAAAAATATTTTCTTCATATTGTTATATAACACAATCAAGTTTACCATACAACAACAAAAATTATTAGAATATTTTATTTTTTAAATAACTTATACATCAAGGAATTTATCTTTTCCAATAAATTCATTGCCCTAAACAGACAACTAAGGTAGGTCACTCAATGATAAGTGACCCGCCCTTTCGGTATACAAAATACAAATAATTATAAATTTAGATGTATATTTAATCGATTTTTATAATCTACCATACTACAGCGTACCTTCCTTATCTACGAAAAATAAGAAAACACCATAAGCTCTAATAAACGCAAGAAAAAAACGCCAATCCTGTATATGGATTAACGTCTCTATAAATCGGTATCGTACTTTTTCGTCGATAGAATATTGAACTATTGGTTGCCACAAACTATTACGCCCGTGCATATTAGTCTGACAGCACAATGACATTTTCTGCAACCTGCTTTTGATCAGTAGAATTGGGTATTTCAATTAAATCAAAGGAGACTTTTTGGCCTTGTTTCAGAAAGCGAAATGCATTTGGAAATCTTTCCTTATCCGGCAAAATCGAGCTAAAATGAACAAAAACATGATTGTCTTCCTCACCATTCAGCATAATACGTCCATAGCCTTTTTCATTTTTATACCATTTTACAATTCCTTCTCGTTTCATTTCTATCCCCCAAAATTATTATTGTAACGTCCCTAAGGTTGCTAAATCGGCTAATGTTAGCTGTTTTACAATTTCATAGCCATTACCCACACCTTTGGGCTTAATAATAACGGTTCCCATGCTTGTCATTTCACCTATGGCAGTCCCTTTCGGAAAACTGTGTGCAATAATTACTTGATTAGTCCCAGGTGGTGGTTTTACTTCTAGATGTTTTTGGGCTTCCATTACAATTTGTTGTTGTTCCGTAGTGAAAATCGTTTCTGCTAATTTAGTAATTGAAAACCAGAACGGGTCAATTTGTAGATACATTGTTGGAAATGCAAGCTGTGCGGTTTCAATTGTTCGACAAAACGGACTTGTCATTATAGGTGAACTAATTGGAATTTGCCAATACCGCAGCATTTGTCCATAGTAAACGGCTTCTCGCCGACCGTAATCAGATAAATTTCTTTGCGTATAGCAGTTTTGAAAATTAACATATGGCTGATCTTCACCAACAGTTGCTTCTCCATGTCTAACATATAAAATCAATCCACCTGCTCTTAGTAAATCAAGGATTGGCTGTTCCAAATTGTTTTTATCCTCCTAACCTGCCCTATTAGATTTACTGTTAATGTATGATTGATATTAGCTCATACATGCTATGCAAAAACATCCGCATTTTCTTAGCAACAAAAGCCTCCTACTCTATATATGTAGGAAGCTTAAGCTATTATTCTATCCTGTTAAAATGACTTTGCTTCACGCGAAAATTAGCCGTGAAGGAAAAAACTGCTAATAAACAGCCCTATAGACAAACCACATCAAAAAATTTTAATACTATCAGCCAAGTACATTTGCCCATTTACTTTAAAGGAATAATGACAATCGCTGTTGTCTCAAATTGTGCAGTAGATTGGATAGAAATGGTGCCGTTGTATTTTTTCACAACTTCTTTCACAATAAACAAGCCTTGGCCTCTAATTTTTCCTAGTTCAGCTTTTTTCGTTGTAAACCCTTGCTTAAAGATTTGATCAGGGTCTGGAATTGTTGGTCCTGTATTAACAATTTCAAATACATACTTCATTTCATCCGCATGACAACAAATTTTCATTTTGCGTTCACTTTCAGGCAATTCAGTTGTCGCATCAATCGCATTATCAATTAAATTTGATAATAATTTAATGATATCAGTTGTTTTTATTTTATCGAAAGTATCCTGTGAAACCGATATATCCATCTCAATATTATGATTTTGAGCAGCTAACTTTTTTGTTTGCAATAAAATTGACAGCCCCGGATGGTTAATATTTAATTTCAATGACTTTATTTCCTGTACCTCTTTAGATAATGATGATAAATACTGTTTCGCTTGATCTGGCTCTCCCAATTGTAAAAGCCCATGCAACACTTGAATATGGTTGGTAAAGTCATGTCTTAAGGACGATACAGAGGTAATTAACGCTTTTATTTCAGTTTGGTAGGTATCTTCTGTTACCTCTACTTCTTTTGTCACTTCTTTTTGATACCATCTCTGTAAAAAGAAAAACGATGCAATAACGATTACTATAAATATTCCATTGTAAATAAACAAGAATAAATTATTTTCTAATACTTTTCCTTTGTTACCATTAAGTTTGTCTGCGCTTATATCAATCCCGAGATAGCCAATAACGTGACCTTCTTCATTCTTAATAGGAGCGCCTACAGAAAGATAATCTCCGTGTTGAGGGTCATTAATGACATTCGTAACATATGTCAACCCTTGATAAGCTAGTTTGATTTGCTTTTCTGGAACAGTACAAATTTGTCCAATATCAAAGCCTACTGTGAGATGATTAGGAACACCGGCAATCATCGTTTTTGATACTTTAGGATTATCAATTTCTAACGTATAGACATTTAAGGCCCCTATTTTTTCTCGTGCATCATTTAAGTATTTTCTTATTTCCCAATAAGTTGCATTTTTCACAGGATTATTTGCAAATTTTTGATACAACTTAACATCAATTGATGATGCGATGGAAATAGCCGCTTCTAAGCTTTGGTTAGCGATAGATTCTTCCACCGTCTTTTTCATTTTCACATATGAAGTGAGCACATTTAAACTTGTGAACAATGACAATAAGACTGTCGCTAATACTAATATTAGTTTAATTTTACGATTTTTCATACAAACTGGTACTTCCTCATCTATTGTATTCATTATTTAACGATGTGTAATTACTCCTAGAACAAATTAATATTTATATTAATAACAATAATATTATACTATAGTAATTTTCGTTTTTTCATGTATATTTTTTAAAGTACGTTGAAAACAATACTTTTATCCAAGTTTATTTTTAAAACTTAGTAATTGTTATGCAAAAATGGAATAATTTATTTTTCTTTCGAAAAGCGAAATAGCTACAAAACGAAAGGAGAATAGCCCAACAAATGTTACGCCATTCCCCTATTTATTCTATTAAATTATAAACCAAGCCTAACAAATTAGATAGCCTGAATTATGTTTCCTTTAATGGTTATCGGAAAAATAAGTTTACCTTCGATAAATTGTTGGAGAGAAAATGATTGCGGCTCACAATTTTCACCTATTCCAACAACTACCTCTAATTGCTTCGGTGAGTATATAACAGTATGGAGAGTACCAAAATATTCTTGATATTGTTTAAAAAATAACGGAGAATCTCCATTATTGAAATGGTGATAGACAGACATGGTCGTACGCGCATCTACTACATAGCGATTTATAAAGCTTTTTCGTTGTTTTGAACCCTCAATGCAAGCTTTGTTTTTCCCTGCCAATTGTTGAGACTCAAAATGATTTGTGCATATAAGCGGATGTTCAGCAGAAACTACCCGCTCTATTGGTGTAGCCTCCACCACAACTGCTTTTCCACTTTGATCTGTCATGGAGTAATTGTAGCAATAGCGATGTGGAATTTTATTTAAAAGTGCAATAGCCTCTTCAATATTTTCACACTGTTCAAGCACTATTTTAACGATTGTAGTCGCCAAAAAGCCATCTCCTTTCCAATCATTATTGACAAAATGCAGCCCTACTACAAGCCCTTTTTCATTCATTCCATCTAACCTACCAATAATTTGCTGGCTAAAACCTACACTGGCATACCCTTTAGACGGTTTAGAAAAAACGAGTCTTGCATCATACATAACTGGACTAAAATCATAATTTCTTACATACTTCCCATTGTGTACAACCGAGGTACATCCCATATTTGGAAATATTATATTATAACCGCTATACATTTTTATAATGGTTTCATACGGCTGTTTTAAGCCAAACGCTAATCCCTTCATCTCTTGCAAAAGATTGGGCGAAACATGTCGCAACAGCTCTTGTACCCGCTGTGTATTACAAGTAGCAGATAAAGCTAACAGTTGTTCATTTTGCGCTAAATGTGCATTTGTTTTTATTTCGTTACTTTGTTGAAAACCTATTTCATAAGCATCGCCTCTTAAAGCTACTACAGATACGATTAATTCTTGATATTTATTCATTGAAATCCCTCCCATACAGCTATTCAATCTTCAGTATCATCGTAATCCTTCAAGTAACTGGAAGGTCAAGGGTATAAAAAAAGTTGCCTTCCTATAGGAAGACAACCTTTAACGTGACCAAATCAGTAGTAAAAGGTATAGATAAATTATTTTGGTGAAATAAAGATATTATCTTTATTTACATTATCCAAAACAAACGATACCCATTAGCTAAAGTTTTTTTCTTTTGATTTGAATGTTTTACAACACGTATCGGATGATTGAATGGCTGCTGCCTCTTCTGACATTGTATGCATTTCAAAGTCAGAAGCAAACTCCGCATCACGTTTGTTCGTATTACGTTTATCCATGTCGATTGCAATTTTTTCAGCTCCGCAATAATTACCTTTGGCATGGAAAACACAATTTGATACTGCACAGCTAACTTGGACATTCGGCATAACTATCCACCCCTTATGATTGGTCTTGAAAAATATAGAATGGAAAATCTAATCTATACTCTTCACTTTGTATTTTGTCCAATCCATAGGTTTTTACAAGTCAAGCTTAAAAATAACTTCAACATAATCGGTCAATACGATTGCAAGCAGCACATGTGATAGATGTAAATTGTCGTGCTACTGAAAGACATCTAATTTTTGCTCGATGACCTCGTCTCATCTTGAGGATGTAAAAATTTTGGTCGTTTACTATATCCTTTTGGCGATAGACGTATTAATGTTTTCTTGGTGTCGGACCAGTTTAAATTGGCACCAATATTTAAGTACGGAACGCTTAATACACGGATATTGGCAAAGTAAATAAGAATGAAAAACAAGGACAAAAAGAAACCAAATAATCCAAAGAAAGCGGCCATTGAGATAACAAATAACCTAAAAATACTCATTGCAGTTACAAAGGATTGATTGACAAGAGTATAGGCGGCAATACTTGAGATGGCAATCACCACGATCATGGAAGGACTCGTTATGCCTGCCTTGATTGCCGCATCTCCGATGATTAGTCCACCTACGACACTCATTGTTCCACTCAAAATAGACGGTAAGCGTAGATTTGCTTCGCGAAATATTTCAAACATAAATAACATTAGCAATATCTCCAATATCGTTGGAAAAGGCAAGCCAGTACGTGATTGGACAACCGTCGCTAACAGTAATATTGGCATCTGCTCTTGATGATAAGTCGTTAATGCTAGCCAAAAACCGGGTAAAAGCATACTTATTAATATCCCTACGATTCGTAACAGACGCTCTAATGTACCGACCATAGATGGATAATCATTATCCTCACCTGATTTAAAAAGTAGAAACATATTAGGCGGCGTAATAATTGCGTAAGATACGCCATCGACAAAAAGAAGTATTCGTCCTCTGACTAGCGCTTGTATTGCGAAATCTGGTCGCCCTGTATAATCATGTCGCGGTAAAATTTTCGCGGTTTTTTCCACACTTTCCATCATTATATCGCCACTAAAGACAACATCTGTATTAATTTTCCTTAATTGCTTTTTTAGTTCCGTGACCATATTTTTGTCCGTTATATCACCCATGTATAGGACAGCCACTGTCGTTTTAGAGCGCTTTCCGACTTCCACTGTTTCCACGCATAAAGAATTTGTAGGCAATCGCTTACGAATTAAGGCCACATTAATAAAAACATCTTCTATAAAATCATCTCTCGGCCCTTTTACCACTAGTTCTTGCTTTGTTTCTTCAGGATTTCGATTTGGTTTTTTTGTAATTTTACTTGAAAATAAAATTTTTTCCCCTTCAAAGTAAAGCAAAACAAACCCTGAATATACACGCGTAATAGCATCATCTAAATTGGTTACTTTTTGAAGATTAGGAATGTGTAAATCGTTTTTTATTTTTTCCTCTAATAAGTTTACAGAGCTGTCTTCAAACAAAGATTGAACTCGATCGATAATGACCTTATTCAATAAAAACTGATCGACCATCGACTCACATGTAATAAAATAAACATGCTGTTGTTGAAAGGTAAAAGATTGAAAAATTACGTCAGCAGAGCGTTGAAATAATTCTTTCAACATTTTCAATTCGATTTCTTGTTCTATTGATTGAATATTCCTCATCTCCTACTGAACCAAATTCAAACAAATTATTTTACTAAAATACTTATAAACATATATTTCCCAATGTCCAAAAAATTATGCAATAAATTTTACGACCATGCATCCTTTTAGCCAATCATTTTTTGTAAATTAGCCATTTCAATTGCAGACATCGCTGCATCATAACCTTTATTGCCAGACTTTGTTCCAGCACGTTCAATCGCTTGTTCAATATTTTCAGTTGTGACAATACCAAAAATCACTGGTACATTTGTCGAAAGCGATACGTTTGCAATGCCTTTAGCTGATTCGTTACACACATAATCATAATGCGTTGTAGAGCCACGAATAACTGTACCTAGACCTATAATGGCATCATATTTTTTCGTTTCAGCTAGTTGCTTTGCGATAAACGGTACTTCAAATGCACCTGGTACCCACGCAACATCTATTAAATCATCGTCTACACCATGACGCTTTAGCCCATCTAATGCACCACTTAATAATTTACTTGTTATAAATTCATTAAAACGACCAACAACCACCGCTATTCTTAAATCATTGCCAATTAATTGTGCTTCAAATGTTTTGCCCATCATTTCATTCTCCTCTTTTACATAGTAAGTGAATTTTCTATTTGCATATGTTGACGACGGTATGTTGCTAATGCGTCAATCGAAATCATTTTTAATTTATGTTTTTTTGCATATTTCACTAAATCATCAAAGCGTAACATTTCCCCATCATCGCCCATAATTTCACATATCACGCCAGCTTGTACACTGTTGCAAAGTTTAGCCAAATCGATAGTAGCTTCCGTATGCCCTCGACGCTCTAATACCCCATTGTCTTTTGCTATTAGCGGAAAAACATGTCCAGGTCTACGGAAATCCGATGCTTGTGCATGTGACGCTAGCATTTTTTGAATCGTCAAAGCACGTTCAAACGCACTAATGCCTGTTGTTGTCTCTTTATAATCAATACTGACAGTAAACGCTGTTTGGTGATTATCAGTGTTATCTACGACCATTGGCTGCAACGCTAATTTTTGTGCAAGCTGCTGTGAAATGGGTGTACAAATAAGCCCCCTACCATATTTCGCCATAAAATTAATCGTTTCTGGTGTCATGAACTCTGCAAGGGCCAGTAAATCTCCTTCATTTTCACGGTCTTCATCATCCACGACAACAATCATATTGCCCTGTTTTAAATCGGCAATCGCTTCTTCAATTGAATGTAGCAACATTGCCACCTCCTAATAGATATCACTTTATAAATTATGTTTTTTCTTTCTATAGCAGGTTAAAAACCATGCTTCGCTAAGTAATCTTTTGTAATAGTCGACGATTGCTGACTACCCTTTAGCTGGTGAATAATGTATTTGCCTACTAAATCGGTTTCGATATTGACTAGTGCCCCAACATTTTTAATTCCTAGTACGGTTTCTTTGTATGTGTGTGGAATAAGCGATACTGTGACACTGTTTTTTTCAACATGAAAGAGCGTTAAACTCGTTCCATCAATTGTGATTGAACCTTTAGGAATACAATAGCTTGTTAAGTCTTCTGAAAGTTCGATCTCAATATAGACCGCATTTGCCATTGGACGTTTACGTAAAATTTTCCCTACACCATCTACATGCCCTGAAACAAAGTGGCCACCAAATCGTCCATTGGCTGGCATTGCACGCTCTAAATTGACCGCATTTCCAACAGTTAGTTGCTGTAAATTCGTCGCTTTCACTGTTTCAGGCATTACATCCATTGTTAGCTCTTGGTCATTATAATGAGTTACTGTCAAACAAACCCCATTTACGGCTATACTATCCCCAAGCTTCACATCCGCCACTATTTTGGGCGAAATCACCGTTATTTCCATACTTCTCCTATCGCTTTGCAAGGTTTTTACTGTACCAATATCCTCAATAATACCTGTAAACAATTTTCCACCTACTTTCTTAACCCTATGTCGTAAACCTTTTGATAGTGATTATTTTAATTCCCCTTTCATTTTTTATAATCGAAACAAACAAAAAACCCCTTTCACATAAAAGGGGTTTTGGGAGTACTTGTCCATAAGACGTCACGAAATAAACCTAGTGGATACAAAAATTTTCCACAGGCTGCCATCTCATTGTTCTTCTCCCATCCAGACTATCACTGTCGGTTTTGGATTTGCACCAAATCAGCTTGCGCTCACGGACTTTGAATTGCTTCATCACCGCCGATTGGGAATTTCACCCTACCCCGAAGAACAGATATTTATTCAATTTTTGCCTAAATAAAAAACTTCCCAACAGAAGCGATGGGAAGTAGTATGCTATATAAGCGTAGCCAAATAGACCTTTTAAAGTCATACGAATTTAAAAAGCTTATACTTTCACCCTTCTCCCATCCAGACTGTAACTGTCGGTTTTGGATTTGCACCAAATCAGCTTGCGCTCACGGACTTTGAATTACTTCATCACCGCCGATTGGGAATTTCACCCTACCCTGAAGGATATATTATTTAGTTACTTCATACGATAACATTATTTTAATAGATTATCCACCTAAAATTTTATTAATATTCTCAGATCCTTACTTACTTTGGCACACAAACTATACGAGCAGATTTAAAATAATGATTTATCCTTTGTTTGGATAAAGCTCTTTAACAAATACTTTCATGACTATATCTTTAGGCTATATCCAATTTAAAACACCATCAATGTATGCTTCATTGTTTCTTAAAAGAAACTTTCATCTGTTATAAGCGTTACTTCTTACATGACCACATATAACCAGCTTGACATCTAAAAATTGGAATGTTAGTGTGTGTTATTATTCAACGCTACTCATATAACACAGTCGCTTGTTACTGGCATTGTCAAATTCCCCTCATAGGAGGTTTTTTTATTGTTTACTACTATTTTTAATACAATATCAACCCAACGGATAGTAATAATTTTTTTCTTGGTACTATGCTTTATAGCTTCTGTTATTTTCGTTCAACATAACGAAACATTTTATGAGCGTCCAATCGCAGAAGTTATAAAAACAGAATTGGAAGATTCAACATCTGTCTCAGATATGTACAGTAATGACGATTATTTATACACGCAGCGGATCACAGCAGTACTAAAAAATGGAAAAGATAAGGGGCGGCTTGTTTCTTTAATAAATGAGTATTCTTCTTCTGCCGCTTTTGATCACGAATACAAGGTCGGGAATAAAATATTTGTCTCTATTAAGGCAAATACAGATAATAACGGGACTTTAACAGGTACGATTTTAGACGTCAAACGTGACCAGTACGTATTAGTGGTTGCATGGATTTTTATTTTTTCTTTACTGATTGTTGGAAAAAGACAGGGCTTATTATCAATCATCAGTTTGATGGTGAATGCACTAATATTATCATTCGCATTGGATTTATATATAAAACACGCTAACGTTAGTTTAGTATTTGTCAGTGGTGTATGTATTCTATTATTTACATGTGTTTCATTGATTCTTATTAATGGATTAAATGAAAAAACCTATGCTGCTATGCTTGCAACAATACTAGGCACTTTCGTTTCATTACTTATTACCTTTTTCGTGTTATGGATAACATCGGAAAACGGCCTACGTTATGAGGAAATGCAATTTTTAACACGACCATATCGCATAGTGTTTATGGCTGGGTTATTTATCGGAGCACTTGGGGCTGTAATGGACGTTTCGATTACCATGGCTTCTTCCATGTTTGCTTTATATGAACAAAATCCTACTATTTCAGACAAAGCCTTAAAAGCTTCAGGTCTTGATATCGGCAAAGATGTCATGGGCACCATTACGAGCATTTTATTTTTCGTGTATATTTGCGGCTCCATCCCTATGCTTATTTTATATTTAAAAAATTCTTCTACACTAGGGCTAACACTTTCCATGAATCTTTCATTAGAAATAGCTCGCGCTCTAGCAGGTGGCATCGGCGTTGTTTTAACAATTCCAATTAGCCTTTACACTTCTATTTTTTTCATTAAACGAAAGAGGGTAACAGGATGAATGTATTAGTGTGGCTATCAACCATTTTATTTATTTTGATGCTCGTTATCGGTGGTAAAAAAGGGGTACGTTCATTTCTTTCGTTATTTTTAAACTTCGGGGTACTCTTTATAACAATTTTTTTAATGACCAATCCTAAGAACAGTCCCATTGTGTTAACGTTTATTGCCTGTACAATCATTAGTTGGATTAGCCTATTTTATATTAATGAAAAGAACAGCAAAACAATTACCGCATTTATTTCGACAATGATTACCATTGTGATACTGCTAATTTTTATTGTGGTTGTCACAGAGAAATCTATGATTCAAGGATTTGGAGAAGAATCTGCTGAGGAGATTAGCATATTTTCGCTTTATATTGGCGTTAATTTTGTTCAAATAGGCGCTTCAGTTATTATTATGAGTACAATTGGAGCTATTTTAGATGTCGCCATCTCCATCTCCTCGTCAATGCATGAAATTTTTCACCACAACCCATATATGACTAGAAAAAAATTATTCACATCTGGTGTAAATATTGGGAAGGATATTTTAGGAACAGATACAAATACGCTATTTTTTGCTTTCTTTGGTGGATACCTAGGTCTTTTAATATGGTTTAAAGATTTAAACTATTCGATTGGCGAAATTATCAACTCCAAAGTGTTTAGCACAGAACTTATTACAATTTTTTGTGCGGGTATTGGTATAGCAGCCATTATTCCTATCACGTCCTCAGTTAATGCCTATTATTTAGTCAAAACACGGGAAAAAGAAATTGCCAGTCAATCCAAGTGACAGGCACTTATATTCCTTTTTTGCATTCATGTCATCATGAACGAATGACTATATTGATTTAAGTATTATGAATGGTAAAGCCAAATACCCTTTAAGGAGAAAAATACAATGAAACATATAATATTTGATTTTGATGGCACACTTGCGGATTCCACGGCAGTGTTTGCTTCTGTATGGAATACGATTGCTAAAAAACATGCATTCAAAGAAGTACAGTTAGAAGATATTGATGCACTAAAAAAATTATCGATTGCTGAACGAAGTAAATTATTTAACTTCCCGTTACACAAACTACCTACTATACTCCCGCAATTTTATCGTTTATATCAGCAATCATTACAAGATGTTCATTTATTTCACGGTATGAAAGAGGTCATACAGGAACTTGATAAGAAAGGATATACAATTGCCATTATTTCCTCCAATTCAAAAGATAATATTTTGGCGTTTTTACAAACTAATGGTATCGACCATGTGTCCGAAGTACTTTGTTCGAGCCGTATTTTTGGTAAAGATAAAGTGATAAAAAAGTATTTAAAACAAGCCAATTTAAAAACATCCGATGTTTTATATATTGGGGATGAGCAACGAGATATCGTCGCCTGCAAAAAAGTAGGTATTCCAATTATTTGGGTTGGTTGGGGGTATGATGCCATTGAGATTGTCCAATCCGCAGAACCCGATTACAAAGTATTTACTCCTGCAGAAATACTAACTATTATTTAAGGTTTATGAACTCTATCACCACTGCCTAGGCTCTAAAAAAAGACACTCTTTATAAGTGTCTTAAAATACAAGAGAAGTTGATTATTATTCCTACATCAACTTCTTTCTTATTGTGGGGGAAGCTTTGTTAAAATTTCTTGGTATTTTTTTGCTGTCCTTATTTCCACTGTCAGAAAATCTTGTCCATAGGTCGCCTTAATTAAAAATGGTACATCACTGGTGTTTTGAAATCTAAAATCTAAGCCACCATAGGACACCGTTGCATCTCTGCCCTTTGGAACATATCCTACATCTAATGAATGATGGTGTCGCTCCACAAATTTAATCGGGAGTTGATCGACTGCATTAAACAATGTTGAAGATGTTTGGCAAATCCCCCCACCAATGCCCATAACAAGCTTTTTATTAATAATTTCAGGTGCGGGCTGATAGCCATTCGCTTCATCTCTAGGGCCTACAACAGTATTAAACGAAAAAGTATCTCCGCTACCAACAATCACATTGTGAATGGCTTTTGCTGAAAGTTCAATATTTTTATTTCTTCCAACATCCGCTCCATTGAAGTAGGTTGTATAAGAAGCCACTACAACATCTTCTAAATAGGGTATGTCTTCAAAATAATAGCCACTTTCAGTAATATACAGTGGCATTTCTACTGTGCCACCCGTTGCTGATGCTGCCATAATTTTTTCTACCAATTCACTTTCTTTTAAAATAACTAATGGACTACCTTTTATAATCCGACCATTGTCATCGACTTTATCAAGCATCATTCGCTTATCAAAACCAACTTTTGTTTCTGTGCCTCTCGCTAATTGTTGTGCCAATTGTTCAATGTTCTTTTTATACAAGACTGGGTCTGTTTCAAAGCCTAATTTTATGGGCGATACGATGTGGATGATTTCTTTAGATTGTGGATTAACAATTTCAACCACTACAGGACCTACTTCCTGCCCCTTGTCCTGCGTGTACATAACGGGTTGTTGAACGTCGTCTTTTTCAATTTGTTCATGCTTTATTTTATCCTGACAACCTGCTAAAGCCATTACACTGCCTAAACAAAATACAACCATCCATTTTTTCAATTTAAACACCTACCTCCGACTTACTTACAGCAACATCTTATTCGACTCGTTAAGATAGTGTGTTTCTTTTTATGGATTATTATTGACTGTTGCTTAAATATTTGTTCGTTTACTTTATCTTTTGCAATTAAAAACACACCCATTAAGATTTTGCTATTGCTTTAACAGCATTTTGTAATCTTTACAAGACTATAGTTATATATGTGTCGTTTCCCATGTGTCCTGTGCAAAAATAAGAGAGTACAGCCTTATTTGAGGTCTTTTCTCACTCATCCACCAAACGGAACATATGTTTGTTTATTTTCACTGTATTCTGTATAATAAAACAGAAATGGTGCTAAGAGGAGAAATTTGGATGTATTGGGGATGATGTTTTAATGACATTTGCAGTGGCGGGAAGGAACATTGCCAGTATGCCAAATTAGAATAAGATATTTTATAGGAGCATGCTACACTTACTATCCATAAAAAAAATTCCCTTCACGGTTTCGTTTTTTGTTCTCCACTCCCCTGAATTACACTAAAACTAGAGGTAGGTGCATAGATGATTCACTTAACAAACCGCCAGGCACGACAATTTCTGTTGTTGAAACATGGACTTTTGGACGACTATAAATTTAGCGGGAAACGGGGTGTAATGGACTTTACTCGACAAGTTGGTTGTATTCAATACGACCCTATCGATGTTTGCGGAAAAAATGCCGAATTGGTGTTACAGTCCCGAATCAAAGAATTTACTAAAGAAATGCTCGCCGATTTGCTGTATGAAGAAAGAAGCCTTGTCGATTATCCCGACAAGAACCTCGCTATTATGCCTATTGAGGACTGGCCGTATTTTGAACGCTATAGGGAAGCCGCCCGACAACATGCCAAACGCTATCCCGAAATGGAAGCGTTGACAACGCTAGTACGGGCTCATATCCAAAATCATGGTGCACTAAGTTCAGATGATTTAAAATTGGATGGAGATTTCTCTTGGCAATCAGCCATTCACTGGAGTAGCGGAAACAATCCATCTCGCTCAGTACTGGAACAGATGTATTCAACGGGTGAGTTGATTATCCATCATAAAAAGGGAAGCCGTAAATATTACGATTTAGCCAAGAAGTACATAAAGCCAACTCTGCTGACTGCATCAGAGCCCCTAGTTGATGAACTTGCGCATTATAAGTGGCGGGTACTACGTCGAATCGGCTCGGTCGGTCTCTTATGGAATCGTGCGTCAGATGCATGGTTGAATATTTGGGGGTTGAAAGCAGCACAACGCAAAGAGGTTTTTAGCCAGCTATTGCAGGAAGATCGTATTGTTGCCGTTACTGTGGATCAAATGAAGGATATGCTGTATTGCCTTGCGGAGGATTTACCGCTTATTGAAGTGGTTTTGCAAAATCCAGAACCAAAATGGCGTTGCGAGCTGATTGCGCCGCTCGATAATTTCCTTTGGGATAGAAAACTGATTACCGCATTATTTAACTTTGATTATACGTGGGAGATTTACACACCTGCAAGCAAACGAAAATTCGGCTACTATGTGCTCCCCCTCGTATATGGCGAACGCTTCATTGGACGAGCTGAGATTATCGCGGAGCGAAAAACTAACACACTCGTTGTTAAAAACATCTGGTACGAGAACAGTGTGAAGCAAACAACTCAATTGCGTACAGCTTTAAACAGCTGTCTCAAAAAATTTGCTACCTTTAACGGGTGTGAGACTATTTCGGTAGAGTCTTTGAACGAATAGCCATAATTTTTTACCATATAGGCGATATAACATACTTAATCTCTCCACTAGTATCATCATATAATTGTTACAGAGTTGGATGCCCAAAGTAAAAACGGCAGTTCTGAAAGATTCAAAACTGCCGTTTAGGTCTATAGCTATTCGCTACATTTTAAAATTAATTCATATCATCACGCAGTGCATCGACGATATTTTCTTTTTTAATTATGCGAAGTGCGTACATTGTTGTAATAAATATGACAAGGAATACCCCCAGTACACTAATGCCCATACTGCTCCAAGGGAATGTGAATGCAACTTCCGCTCCACCGATAAACATCCCTTTATAGATTAGCCAAGCTAAAATACCTGAAATAGGGAGTCCAAATAGTAATGTTTGGAACCCATAAAGAACACATTCAAAGCGCATCATCTTATTGAAATCACGATTGGACATACCAACTGAGCGAAGCATTGCAAGCTCTCGTCTACGTAATCGAATATTCGTAGAAATGGTGTTAAACACATTGGCGATTGCAATAAGTGACATCATTATGACGAAAACAATGGTGAACAAATCAATGATGAAGATAATATTGCGGTTCTGGTCAAATATTTCATTGGCATTGTATATCGAATATTCGTATGAGGTTTCTTCCGATTCGATTATTTTTTTCATTTCATCAACTGACTGCGATGCATCCTTTGATAGGAACGTTAAGCCCCAATCCATCGGAACATCAGCTAGTGCCCATGTATCGATTAATTGATATGGTGCAACAATCATAAACGTGTACGGTCTTACTTCAGACGGTAACTTTGGTAATGGATCGACAGGATACGTATCGACAAATGTAATCGTTACATTTCGCTCTTCATTTAAGATTGCGCTAGTATTTACGTTTGGTGTAATATCTAAATTCATCGACTGTTTTGTAAACATATCTATTATGTTGTCTTTTTCCGATGCAGTAGCCGTTTTATTTTTCACTTTGGCAACGGCAATGACTTTCGCATTTTCCCCTGTATATTCAGCTATATCTAAACCTAAGCTTTTAATAAAATCTAGGTAAACACTATCCTCTAAAAACTGCATGTCTAGCGGTACATCAATCGTCTTATCGAGCTCAACATAACCTGCTGCTTGACGGTAGTCTGCTGAGAAATCATGTAAGTTAATTTTACTTGCATATTCCATCATGGATTGATAAGAGCCTTTATAAACCCCATCTACATTTTGTAGTTTGTCAAATAGCTGAAATGAATCGTTTTCTTTCATGTTCTCACTAAAGAACATAATATCGTAATCCGTATTGACAACGGATGACTCTGCAGCCTGCTGGAGCGTTGTTTTAAATGCGCTAGACGATACAAACATAACTACACTTAATATAAGTGATAGGACGATACTGCGATATCGTCTTTTGTTTCGTTTAAAGTTTTTAAGCGCAAGTGTGCGTTCTAAGCCGTAAATACGCTCCATCCATTTAGACGTATTAATGGCTTTTGATTCCACTTTAATTTCATTTGTTTGACGAATACAAGCCATAACTGGAGTATTAGCAGCTTTGCGTGCTGGGATATAAGCTGAAATTAAAATGGTCATCAAACTAATAACGACTGTGGCGATTATGATAGGTATTGAAACGGTCAAAGTTAATGGTACATTATCATAGGCAATATTTTCAAAATTTTTCGACACAAGAGAAAGAACACCTTTGATACTTGGGATGCCAACTAGCACACCGATTGGTATACCAACAGCACCAATACATAGTCCTTCAAATAATACAGAATTTCGCAATTGTTTTGCCGTTGCACCTACTGACATCAGAATTCCATATTGTCGCATACGTTCGTTTAACGAAATGGAAAAGGCATTGTATATAAGGAAAACTGAACCGAGCATAATTAAGGCAACTAACATGCCACCAATTGAGTAGAGGAGACGATTAAATAGTTTATCATTTGACAGACCCATAAATCGTAACACGTTGTCATTTGTAACAAATTGATGTTCAGTTGCGAATTCATCTGCATAATCATGCACTTTACGAGGACTTTTCATTTTAATAAAGGTACTAAAGCTACTCGCTTTTTTCATAGCATCAGTTGTTGTAATTAATGTATAACCAGGTGCCCTTACCTCTTCGAATCCAGGTCGTTTGAATGTCCCAACGACTGTATAGTGTTTCTTACGCTCAGCTACAAAGCTTTCTGGATTAGTTGAAAGATAAGGGTCATATTGTGAGAGCTGTTTATCCTCGCTTATACGTCTTCCAACATTCAATGCAAGGGTATTACCTACAGAAATCGTCACGCCCCCATTTTCCTTAAGGTGCGAAGGAATGAGAATTTCCGTGTTATTTTTAGGGTATCGACCAGCAGTAAGTGTTATTGGTAAATGGGCATACGTGTCTTGGTCAAAGCCAGCAATAAAGAGATACGGCTTGTTGACGTTTTTACCTCCCTCCAGTTTGGCATAACCAATGTTTTCAAAGGTAATGGTATTGGCTATTCGATTATCTTCATTTTGTTGTTCGATAAATGTAGCGTCAACATCAGAAAATCCAACGTGCCAATCGCCGTATTTTATTATCGAGCCATTAATCATATAGTTTTGTAGGGAGGTCGCAAAGGTCGTAACGCCTGTAATCATCGCTGCAGATAAAATAACGCCAATAATGGTCACAATCGTTCGCGTGCGGTTTTTTAGTAAACTTTGCAAGGCGACTTTATTGAAAATATTCATTATCTTGCCACCCGTTTCTCATCTCGAATGACTTTGCCATCAGACATGGAAATAATCCGATCCGCTTGTAAGGCGATATTTTCATCGTGCGTGACTACAATCAGCGTTTGCTGATATTTTTCGTGGCTGGATTTTAACAAACGCATAATTTCATGCCCATTTTTGCTATCTAAACTACCTGTAGGTTCGTCAGCTAACATCACGGCTGGCGCGTTCATCAGTGCACGTCCAATCGCAACGCGTTGCTGCTGACCACCTGATAGTTGATTTGGTAAATGGGTTTTTCGGTCTTCGAGGCCAAGTAAGTTTAATAAGTCCATTAATCGTTCTTCATTCACTTTACGTCGATCCATCAAAATCGGTAATGTAATATTTTCTACGACATTTAACGTAGGAATAAGGTTATGAAATTGATAAATCAGACCAACTTCTCGACGACGGAAAATTGCCAGTTTTTCATGATTTTGAGCATACACATCTTGTCCGTTCAAGTAAATTTTTCCGCTTGTCGGTACATCTACGCCAGCTATTGCATGTAGTAATGTCGATTTACCTGAGCCAGATGAACCGATAATGGCAGTAAATTCCCCTTTTTCTATCGTAAGTGAAACATTGTCCAATGCTGTCACTTGATTTTCACCTTGCCCATATGTTTTGTATAAGTTTTCAATTTTTAAAAACTCCATTATGTGAGCCTCCTTTTGTGCTGTACCCTTATAATAGAATTTTTAACTTACATCCTCGTGACTCTAAAGTGAGAGATTCGTCACTTTGGGAAACGAATAGAAAAAATTGCGCCACCTTGCGGATGATTTTTGGCACTAATAGTTCCCCCTTGGCGCGTAATAATGGTTTTGCAAAGCGCTAGGCCAATGCCATATCCTGTCGTGCTCGTATTTTTCCCACGGTAAAATCGTTCAAATAAGTAGGGCACATCTTCTTTTTTAAAACCTGGTCCACTATCATGCAAGGTGATTTCTGTATACAGTATATTTTCCTGACAAACAATTTGAATCGTCCCGTTATTGCCTATACTCTCTATGCAATTTTTTAAAATGTTTTGAATGGCCTCTAAAAGCCAACCGAAATCTCCATGAATAACTAGTCTGTCCGCTGTATTCACTTGAGGTGTAATATTATGTAAATCCATCGACATAAGAAATGGATGAAGCGAATCC
This sequence comes from Lysinibacillus sp. C5.1, assembly GCF_016350185.1. NCBI lineage: Bacteria > Bacillati > Bacillota > Bacilli > Caryophanales > Bacillaceae > Lysinibacillus > Lysinibacillus sp. C5.1. Next base: position 1,714,327 of record NZ_CP066226.1, on the reverse strand, counting down.
TTTATTAAGGTTGTGACATCCAATGGTTTCATTTTGAAATTTACAATATCTGCATCTAAACGTGATAATTTTAACAGAGAGGTTAATAGCCAATCCATTTGTACAAATAATTTTTGAATATCCCATAGCAACGTTTTACGCTCATGTTCCTCTGGATTGTTTTTCAGTAAAGATACAATCAAATTCGCTGAAGTTAGTGGTGTACGTAGTTGGTGTGCAATATCGGCTAGTGAATCAGCTAGATATATTTTCTCTTTTTTCAGTGCTTCATTTTGTTCTCGTATGCGAAGCGTCATTTTAGTAATTTCATTTTGTAAAATAGACAGTTCGCCTTCTTCTGCATTACCAATAAACAAATGATCTGTATTATGCAGCACTAAATTTATTTGCTCTGAAATTTGTGTAATCCTTTGATAATGCGCTTTTGTAAATAGGAAAAATAAGGTACCAAATGTAGCACAAGTAGAAAGTATTAATAGGCCAGCTACGGGCTGAATAGTAAAGCCTAAAATGGCGGTAATGATTGTGATGCCGGTAAATAAAAGTGTAAATTGTCGAATCTCCCTATTCCGCAACATAGCTAGCTCCTAGTCGGTATCCTGTACCACGAACAGTTAAAATATATCGCGGGTTGCCAGGATCTGTCTCAATTTTTTCTCTTAAGCGTTTAATATAGACAGTTAGAGTATTGTTGGTTACAAATTCGCCTGATGCATCCCATAATTCGTCCAATAGCCTGTCGCGCGTGATAATACTTTTAGGGTTATTTATAAACACTAATAATAATCGGTATTCAAGCGCAGAAAGAAAAACTTCTTGCCCATACTTTTTGACTACGCCACTCAATGGATCAACATGAAGGTCCCCCATTTCAAAGACAACTGGAGAATGGCCGTTTTTTCGTAATGCTGTTCCAATTCGAGCAATCAATTCGCGTGGACGAAAAGGTTTAGTAACATAGTCATCAGCCCCTATGTTCAGCCCCGTTACAACACTGCCTTCATCGCCAGAAGCTGTTAGAAAGATTACTGGAATGTTCTGAGTTTGCTTGATATCCGTACAGACTGCAAAGCCGTTGCCATCAGGAAGTGAAATATCAAGCAATGCCAAGTCATATTTCTGCGCAGCAAGCATGAGTATGGCTTCTTTTTGCGTCGCAGCATGGGTGATGGTAAATCCTTCAGAGCGGAGTAAAAGAGCGAGGTTTTTCGCAATTTCCAAATCGTCTTCAACTAAAAATATATGTTTCATTTATTATCACCAACCTTTATTAGCATATTTTGTATTTTTAATATATAGATTTTCTGTTTTAATCGGACCATAATCCATACTTCAACACCTCTGAAATTGATTTCAAGAGAAATCATACCATGTATCTCAATGATTCCGTACAGACTATAAAGTTTTTACATTCAATTAAGCTATGGTACCTGTCACACACTTTTCATGGATTACGTCGCACTTATGCAACGTTTCGATTAAAATAGACAATGATTGGAACTGTGAAGTGTTGAAACGAACCTATCCAATAAAGGCGCCAAGTGTGCCGAAATCGGGTCCGTTTACTTTAGGAAAAGAGGTTGAATATGGCGAAACAACATTGTTGTGAGTATATGGATTACCATGCAAATTTCAAATGTGACATGCATATCGAACCATTTGATTGTCCTGACAAAATAATCATTTTTTCGGATAAAGATAATACATACGGTTTGATTATTCATGATGGTGGTTCTTCAAGTATAGCAATTGAATTCTGTCCATGGTGTGGTTCAAAATTATAGTTAGTTGTTGGTGCATGTGTTTATCGAATACATGAATAGTAGAATCAGATACTGAAATTGTATTGAGGGAGAGTTATAAATGAAAAAAATTAGAGCAATATTTATTGGCGATGTCAGATTTGACCAATGTCCAGTGTTTGAACTTAATGTTGAAACAAATTATTTTGAAATGCTGATTGATAAAGAACTTAGATATGAAAAAGAAGTTGTAGAAGAAGATAATGATTTTTTAGTTTTTGAAATAGAAAACGATGTCGCAACATTGATTAAATAAAATTATGGCATTTCACAATGGTGAATATAATTTTCGAAAAAACGTTGCGAATATAAATATGAATAATCTATACCTTCACTCGAGTCTAGCATGTTTAACTAACGATTTTGATAGCGGTTTTGGACTTCCTCACGTCTTGTAAATATTAGATGTTTGGGGTAGTTCCCAACGTAAATACAAAAACCAATATTAGTTATATTAAGTAAATAATGTTATATTTAAATCATAAGTAATTGAATACTATGCATGAAGGTGCTCCACACACAAGCCTGCTTAATTAATAAACTTATTGATTTAAAGGGGGTTACATTTTTGAACAAAAATATATTAGGCGTTTTATCAGTTTTGACAGTAGCAATAAGTATCATTTTTTTCTTTATCATCAGAGGACCTAACGCAAACTTAACTTTGGGTATAAATGTGTTTACAGTGCTTTCTGTACTAGGCATTATCTTTGCTATCTTATCTAAAAAACTATGGTTTATTATTACAGGAATCTTGTTAAATGGTGCCGTGTTAGTATTTGTTTATTTTCTGTTGCTTGCAGTAGGAATTAGTGAACCATAAAAAAATAAACGTCAAGAAAATGGCGTGATTGTTGTATATCCTCGTTCCTGATTCGGCTAACGTGTGCTTAAATTTTAAGGATTTATAACATTTACATAAATAAACCTACTAACGTTCCCAAATACTGTTACGTTAGTAGGTTTATAATGAATATAAAATGGTTTTAGGAGTTACTTATTTATATCTTTCGAAATGGAATAAAACTAAAGACGATTTGCGTTCAAGAATGGATTTTCAGTTCATTCATAATAGATGTGCGCATGACTGGCTGGCAGAGCCGTCATGACTTTGATACTCTCTATTCTCGCTAGCTTGGGAGAACTTCCGTTGAATTCAACTCACATTACTTTAAGTTCATTGCTTCCTCTTCTTTTAAAATCGTTCAGAACCCAAACTTCCCTCTTTTTATTCCAATCGGCAAGTAATACGATAAATTGTTTGTAATCATTCCACCTATGCGTAAACCAATTGCGCTTGGCTTTCCGCTAATTAAAAAGCTACCAACCAATATGTCTCCTGTTTGTTTGCCTTTTTCACTGTGAAATGTTGTTTTTGGTTGCTCGATATATTGCTGATACACCTTTGTATAGTGATGATAAGATTTTTGTGCATCCGCCTTTAGTAAATGTCCATCTGCTTCATAAATCTCTATCGTATCCCCTTCACGACCGAATACAGGTTTTTTTACATAGCGCAGCCCTTTGTCCATAAAAGGGCTTTCTTCTAAATAGGTAGGTAACAAATAATCGGCAATCCACTCATGCTCTTCAGCAGAAAAAAATTCATTTCCTTCCTCGTGCAAGCCCCAAATGACAGCTTGTACTGCTTTGTTTTGTAGTAAAAAAGCAGAGGGTGGGTTGATAATCGTTAACAAATTTTGTTCAACTAACTCTAATAGCCACAAGCCGATTTTATTTTGTGCTTCATCCTCGTCTAGAATTAAATTTTCAATCGGAAACGTTTGACGATACAGGATATCGATTTGCTTCCCGTCCTCATCAAATAACCCGACACCTCTTTGAATTTGTAATTGATGCAACGGCGTAAATTTGGCTCCAGATATAAATTGCATTAAGTAAAGCGTTGTATAGTAGTCTTCTATATTTTGTTCATGCGCAGTAAAGACGATATGTGTTTTTGGAGAACATTTATTTTGTTTAACGCTTTCCTGAATCAAATCTTTTAAAACCTGCTCCGCTTCAGCATTCGGATTTTCCATTGCGAACGCATGACAAATGCGTTCGTTGACAAAAAATAATTCCTTAATAAACGTCGGTGTATCTGCATTCATTTCAATACATTTATAGCTACCGTTATGTGGAATAAAGTCAAAGCGCGCAATTACGCTTTCAACCTCCATCGTTTTTAAACGGAGAAAATGGAGCGTTTCTTCTGGATAACCCATTTCAAGTAATGTCTCATTGGATACGTTGCGTAATAAATGAGCCGTTTTAAAAAAAATTTTACCCGTTCGTTCCGTTGCTAACCGAATCTTTTCAACTTCTTCCTCTGTTATTTCATACATATCATAAAGGGCATATTCCTCGTCATATAAATCTGCCCAAAACTGTTCAATTTGCGTATAAAACTGTTGGCGCTCGCTTTTATACATGAAACCATTCAGCTCACTTTCAATTCCGTTACATAAATCACATAAACGCCACGGTCCTCATCAATTTCAGTAGAAGTAACAAGCATTTGTCCGATATTAGGAATATCTACAACATTCTTTAATAAATAGCGAATAACTTCAGTATGTGTCTCACAAGGGATACGTAAGAGCAATGGATAATTTTCACGTTCATTTGGACTTCTAAATTCGATATGTATGCCTCGTTCACGAAAGCTTCGCTCATCCTCACCTGATAAATTACGGCCCATCTCTCTTAATACAAGCACTTCCACATTCCCTTCCATCTCATTCGATATAAGCTCATATTGTATACCTTGCATGATAAAATATGTACAAAGCTGTCGCGCATAAAATTCATCTAGGCCAACTTTGGGTTCCATATATTCAAAAAACGGCTCAAAATATCCATTTCCTTTATCAATATAATAAATTAACTCCTTCAGAGCTACCCCTCCTCAAACTAATATGATAAACATTTCGCAACAATCCAACCAACTGCTAATGATAACGATAATAAAATTGTTCCAACTGCTCGATTATCTTCTTCAATTGCTTTTTGAATGCTAAAACGAATCGTTATTAGTTCTGCTATGAAAAACACAACGACTTGCGCTACAATGCCGATTGCACCCCAGATGACCATATCAAATAATGAAATCGAATACTCTACAGCCGCCCCTAATACGATGGCTAAGCCGATTACTTTACCACCTAATAGCATCGCAGCACTTACATTTTTTTGCGCAATTAATTGGAACTCTTTAATTTTTGGTGTACTTAGCGTAAATAGCAACATACCGATTACTAATAAACTAATGGATACACCTAGATATGATAAAAAATTTAAATACACATTCATATTTTTCGCCCTCTCTTATCCTCCGAAACTTTTTAATCCACTGCCAAACCCTGAGCTGGATCGCCCTGCTTTAGAGCTGGTACTGCTTTTATAATTTTTGTAGTCGCTGCTACTCTTTAACGCTGACTTGGTATTATAATAGCTTCCCCCGTAATAGTAGGCTCCATAATGCCCTGAACGACTTTCATCACATTGCCATACGCCCTCTTCCTCTGACCAATCCCAGTCATTACAGCTTTCATCTGTTGGCTTTGATGGTAAGCTACTTGTTGATGTGTCACAACCAGCTAAGCTTAACGTTAAGGCTGTTGCTGATATACCAACCATCATTTTTTTCGTTTTCTCCATTTCTATGAGCCTCCACTTCCTTTCCTACTTTAACGTACGAAAGAAGAACGAGAAAAGATTCAAAAAATTTAACATCGTATAAATCTTGGAAAAAAGTGAAACTGCAATCATCGGAAAATTCACTAGTATAGGTTTTTTTGCAATGTTAACTATCTTTGTGATTTTTCCCATGAAAAAAAGACCGCAAATGACGGTCTTTTTACTAAACATTCAAATCTCTTTTTTTATAATAAACATAGGTTATAACCAAAAATGATAGAATCAATATTAGGGAGATTACGACAAAGCTTATATCTAACCCACCGCCATACATTACATTTTTCGCTTCAAAATATTTAAATGGTGTAAAATATCTTATTCCTTTTATACTCTCATTCAGATCAATAATCATTGATAACACATACATAAGTAAGAGGATTCCAGTAGCCACTGATGCAGACGTTTTTGGTTTCTTCATTACAGCAGCAATCGCACTGCCAATAACCATAAACAACACCTGCAAAATGAACATTGCTACCATTAAGATAGCGATTTCACCATTTACCGCTTCGCCATCGCTGTATTTCCCTAAAAGAATAATAGACGAAACGAATGTTGCGAGATTGAAGATCACAATATTTATCAACGCAGCCAATAGCTTGGCTGTAATAACTTTACTTCTAGATACTGGTTTAACGAATAAAAACTCAGATGTTTTATCTCGCTCTTCTTTGGCAATAATGGTCGCTCCGAGCATGACTGCATGAATAGTTGCCATTAACACTAAATAGAGAAAAAGCATACCATAGTAGCCGCTAGCTTTCGTTAAATCCAAATCATTGAAACCGAATACAGCCCGTAGCGATTTTGGCATATCTGCCATCAATTTATTTATCGATTGGCCCGATGACGAATACGCTTCATATTTAGTCATTCCTGATGCCACCATCAGGAAAACACCGATGCTCCAAAATATGAGTGATTTTCGATGAGACTTCAATTCTTTTAAAAATATATTCATTACCGAACCCCTCCATTTCGCTTTCTACAAGCAAAGCTAACATTTTTAAACCGCATGGATATCCTTCTTACTATAGACAACATAACTAGTTGCAATTGCAAGAATAATAATCATTGCACCAGCAATTAAAAATGTTGTTTCATAGCTGGAATGTTTCATGATATAAGCAGTGTCGAAGTATTTAAACGGCGAAAAATAACGTTTCACTTCATCACCAGTCGTATCGCTGAACATTCCGACAAAGTAGAAAGCAAAGACGGTAGCTAGCGAGACGGTCAGCACAGATTTGATTTTTTGGACAGTAACCGAAATGATTATTCCTAAGGATAGAAATATCAGCTGAATAAAGAATATTGTAAGTGAAAGCAGCAAGAAAATTTTTAAGCTAAAATCATCCGTCTGAACTTGTAATGCCACAAAGCTAGCGGCAGCGAAATAAAAGATATTCGTCACGACAATCGAAACGAAGGCTGCTAATAACTTAGCTGTCAAGATTTTTGTACGGGTAACAGGCTTCGTTAGCAAAAAGTCCGCTGTTTTTTCACGGACTTCCTTATTGATAATGGACGTGCCGAGATTCATCGCCTGGATTGCTGCGCAAAGAGTAATAAACGATAACGGGAAACTATAGAATCCTAAAATAGTAAAAAAATTTTCTTGATTAAACCCCATTGCATTTCTGATCGCCTCTGGATAGTTTTCAACGATTTTCATAAAACCATTTGCATCTTCAGCAAATGTAGAATACATTGACATAAAAATAATCATAATGGCAATTAACGATAGCGACCAAATAATTGTAGACTTTCGATACGTTTTCAATTCATGTATCAAGATATTCATTAATGCTTAGACCTCCTTCTCATAATAATGTAAAAAGATCTCCTCAAGGTCTGGTTCTTCAATCCACAAATTCGTAATTTCAATGTCAGCGATTTTTTTCATCACCGTATTAATATTACCTTTAAATAAAAAGCTAGTTACGTTATTGTGAATATCTAATTTATTGACCCCATCGATTTGGAAGTAATTTTTGTCTAGAGGTGCATCCGTCTCAACTTTAAACTTTTTATAGTTATTCTCTTGTAACGTACTAATCTTTTCTACCGTTACAATTTTACCTTCTTTAATGATGGCAACACGATTACATAATCTTTGAACCTCACTGAGGATGTGCGACGAAAATAAGATCGTAGCACCTTTTTTATTCTCTTCCTCTAATAATTCAAAGAATTTTTGTTGCATTAATGGGTCAAGCCCGCTTGTCGGTTCATCTAAAATAATGAGTTTTGGCTCATGGAGGAGCCCTTGAACAATCCCGACCTTCTTCTTATTTCCTAAAGATAGGTCATCGATTTTTTTATTCAGATCCAAGTCCATCATTTTTGCTAACTCTTTCATTCTCTTACTGCAATCTTTTTTATAAAAGCTAGCTGAGTATTTTAATAGGTCCTTTACTTTCATATTGTCATAGTAAAAGATTTCTGATGGTAAATAGCCGATCTCCTTTTTTATTTCGGGTGCAAATTGAATGCAGTCCTTGCCAAAAATCGTGGCGCTGCCGCTCGTTGGGTAAATAAGCGATAATAATGTGCGAATTGTTGTCGACTTTCCAGCACCATTAGGTCCAATAAATCCGAAAATTTCACCCTGTTCAACGTTAAAACTAACATCAGCTATTCCCCTTGCTTTGCCGTAAGTCTTCGTTAGATTTTTAATTTCTATTACGTTCATTGATAATACCTCCCTTTTTCTTCTCAAACAGTTTCGCATTATGACTAATAGGATTGGATTACTGTCTTATTCGTAAGTCAGCTCACAGTCAACAACGATATTTCTCTTTTCACTTTATATATACATACATTAGTATTTTTGTAAATTACAACTTGCAACATTCATTTTCTCTAAATGGAATCTATAATAAAAGGGGTGTTAATATGAATAAAAGACTTTTGTTTTTAAGGTTGAGGTAAAATAAAAATTACAACTACTAATTTTAAGTATTTGCTGTTAGGGAGAGGTCACGAGGTAGCTCTTTATATAGGGGTGCTGTTGAAGTAAGCTTACTGTTAAGCCTAGAAGCTTGTTCTCTAAAATCATAAAAAAGTCAGATCACTGTGACTATCCGAGTTTTTTGTGAAATGACCTTTATTAGTAAGGTTCACCTTCTACTTTTATTACTTAAAGGTATATACTGATTTTCCACATTAGGGGGTAAATTCGTGAAATTGAAATGCAAGTGTTTGCTATCTATCGTCTTATGTTTGAGTATATTGAGTGGATGTAGTAATGAGAATCGTTCTAACGGGACATACGTTTCTTTTGCTAGAAAAGAAAATTTATCAGACGCGTTACGAAAATCGTTATTCGAACAATTAAAAGAAAATGATATAGAATATATAATAGATACTGAAGGTTCCGTGTATGTAAGTGAAAAAGATATCAATAAAGCTGTTTCGTGTTGTTCATAATATAACAAAACTTGCTATACGTCGTTAGGCTATGGAACAGTTATCAACGACACCGTCAAAGAGAGTTACATCCATTAATGGATGTCATCAAACTTTTGCAATGATTCTAATAAATAATGGGTATAACGAAAAAACAACATTGCTGAACGATTAGGTATAGCTCAGCAATGTTGTTTAATTTTACGGACTTGTAATGAGAGCGTTAGAGAAGCAATCAATAGAAGTGTGTAGCATCATTTATTTTATTAATATTAAATCTGGGGATTGTGATTTTCAAGATTATTAACAAATCGCTGAATACGTTTCATCGCTTCTTGTAGTTGTTCCATAGAAGCAGCGTAGGAGCAACGAATATTTCCTTCACCGCTTTCACCGAAAACATCTCCTGGAACAACAGCAACTTTTTCAGTTAATAACAACTGCTCTGCGAATGCTTGAGAACTTAGTCCTGTTGACGCAATGGATGGAAATGCATAGAATGCTCCGCCCGGATAATGACAACTTAACCCCATATCATTAAAAGATTTAACGATAAAATTACGACGTTGGCGATAAATGTTTCTCATATCCTCTACATTGGATCTACCATGTTTTAGCCCTTCTAGCGCTGCATATTGGGCCATCGTTGGAGCACACATAATAGTGTATTGATGAATTTTTAACATGCCCTGTGATATTTCTTCAGGAGCACAAACAAATCCTAAGCGCCATCCTGTCATCGCAAATGCCTTTGAAAAACCGTTAAATAAGATCGTTCGCTTGTGCATTCCTTCTATAGAGGCAATGCTCGTATAGTTTTCATCATAAACAAGTTCTGCGTAAATTTCATCAGAAAGTACAAGCAAATCATGTTGTTCACAAAGTTCAGCAATCTTCTCTAATTCTGTTTTATTAAGCAAAGAACCAGTAGGATTATTAGGAGAACAAATCATAATCGCTTTGGTCTTTTTTGTAATAGCTGCTTCTAATTGATGCGGAAGAATTTTAAATTTATTTTCTTTTAATGCTTGCACAGTAACAGGTACGCCTCCAGCCATTGTTACGAGTGGAGCATACGAGACAAAACAAGGCTCCACAACAATGACTTCATCACCTGGATCTAGTATTGCTCTTAAAGCTATATCTATTGCTTGGCTAGCACCCACAGTCACAATAATTTCTGATTGCGGAGCATAAGTAACTGAAAAGTATTTTTTCATATATAAAGCAATCTCTTCTCTTAGTTCAAGTAGTCCAGCATTTGCTGTATAAGAAGTATAGCCTTGTTCTAACGATGAAATTGCAGCTTCTCTGACATGCCAAGGTGTGACAAAGTCTGGTTCTCCTACGCCAAGAGAAATAACACCTTCCATTTTTGTAGCCAAGTCAAAAAAGTGGCGTATACCAGAAGGCTTTAATTGTTCTACAGCGTTTGCTAAATAAGATTTTGTTTCGATCATTATGGGACACCACGATTCTTTTATCTTTATCTTTTGTTCGTATTCTATTTCAATAATATGTAAAAATATTGCTAAGGCTAATATCTGCTTATTATTGCTCTATCCATCATTTCTCTTTACTTTAAGTGATTTTTCAATGATTAAGTCAAGTAGCTGAGGATACGGAATACCTGCTGATTGTGCACTTTTAGGTAACAGGCTGTTTTTCGTCATTCCAGGTAATGTATTAACTTCCAATACATACGGAACGCCGTTATTGATGATCATATCAATCCGGGCATAAACGCTACATTTCAATGATTTATAGCAAGAAATCGCTGAAGCAACAACACGATGATATGTTTCAGGCGGTAGCTGAATCACCTCTTCAACTGTAGTCACATCATTATATTTAGAGGTGTAGTCAAAAAACTCGTTCTGATGACGAATAGAAATTACCGGCAAAATTTTGCCATCCAATATCGAACAAGTGATTTCCTTGCCCGTTACCAGCTTTTCGATTATCACTTCGGAATCCCATTTGAATACTTCCGCAATCGTAGATTTTACCGCTTTTTTGTCATACACAATTTTTACGCCTACACTTGAGCCACCTGCATTAGGTTTCACTACTACTGGGTATCCCATGTTATCTAGTTCATCCATATTAAGCTCTTCAATACTCATAAGATGAATCCAATCTGGTGTTTGCACACCTTCAGACCTCATGATTTTTTTCGAAATATTCTTATCCATACATAAGCTACTGGACAGGACACCGCTTCCTGTATAGGGAACTCCCATAGTTTCAAGGGTACCTTGAACGGTGCCGTCCTCACCATACTTGCCATGTAACGCCAGTAACGCAACGTCAAGATTCCGTGCATTTTCCACTAAATCTTCTTTTTTCTCTATGTGGATTGGTACAATTGTATACTTATTTTTATCTAAATTAGCTATCATTTCTTCACCTGTCATAATCGAAACTTGCTTCTCGGAAGAAACCCCACCCATAATGACGCCAACTCTCATTTTTTTAACCTCCATAATTATTTTTTAAAGTGTCTCCTATGATTTTAATTCCTTGAATAATTTCTTTCTCATGTAACCTAGAAAATCCTAACCGCAACGTATGTTGTCCACTACTGTCTGTGTAAAATACATTACCTGTCGAAAAAACAACTCCCTTTTGGTAACACTTTTCTAAAAGCTTTTGTGAGTCAATGTTGTGATCTAGTTCTATAAAAAGGTGGAGCCCACCGTCACTTGTGATTCGCTTACATGGAATATATTGCTTACAATAATGGACAGCTAGTTCATATTTTTTCTTATAGACTGCTTTTGCTTTTTTTATATACTTTTCAAAGTAGCCATCATTTAAATATTGATATAGCACAGCTTGATCTAAAGTTGACGTATGCACCGTTCGAGCTCTTTTCATACTTTCCAAATAATAAATCAACTCTTTGTCTGCTAAAATCCAGCCAACTCGCAAGCCAGGAAAAAGAATTTTAGAGAAGCTACCAATATAAATCACATTATTGCCGTTTCCAGCAAAAGCAGCTAATGGAGCCTGATGGGACCCTGAGTAACGTAATTCTTCATTAAATCCATCTTCTATAATAGGAAGCTGATAGGCCGAAAACAGGTCCATGATTTTCTTTCTTTTTTGAGAGGATGTTACGATTCCAGTTGGATTATGATAAGACGGAATGAAATAGGCAAAATCATATTCCTGTTTAGATAAGCATTTTTCTAGCTCACTAACATTGACACCGTCATCCTCCATTTCAATGCCATCAATCTCATAGCCATGTAATCGAAAGAGCTTGAGGGCTGCATGATGGGTTGGATTTTCACAAATAACACGGCCGTTCTTTTTATTTAAGGTGGATAAAAGAATATCCAGTCCTTCTGTAAAGCCATTGGTAATTAAAATATCTTTGTTTCGAATGTCTACTCCCTTAATCTCCATGTAGTTAAGGAGGTAATCGATAAGCGGTTTATAGCCCTTTGCATAACCATAGTTAAGAACAATGTCTCCTTCAATGGACATACGATTTAAAAATGCCTTTTTAAAATTTTCTACATCAAATAGCTTTTCATCGGGCGCGATACTTGTAAATGAAATCATTTCTTTATTCCAACGTACTCCGTGTTTCATGAGATCTAATTTTTCAGATAAAAAGGTTTGCTCATTGATTTTTTCAGTCCAATTTAACTCGATAGTTGGAGCTTGAAAGGTCTCTACATGACTTACAAAGTGTCCTTTTCCTTTTACTGCATAAATCATGCCTTCTTGTTCTAAATCTGCATAAGTCGTAAGAACGGTATTTCGACTGATAGCTAATAATGAGCTGAGTTCACGAGTGGATGGAAGCTTTTGATGTTCAAGTAAATGCCCGTTCGTCATCATTCTTATTAAATATTCCTTAAGCTGAATATACAAAGGCCTGCCTTCCGTTATCTTAAAATCCTTAAACACTGAATTCATCTCCTTATTTACATTTTTACATTTCTGCACCGATTCCAAAAGGTCCACTCAACATGGATTTTTATGGTCTGGTGGTAGGGTGTGGAACGATTCTTTTCTTTCAAATAACCTACAAACGATGAAACACGTAATTTTGGTAGTATACTCACCAACATGTGAATACAATCAGGACAATTTGTTACTTCACTATTTTCTACTCTATTTCTTTCACATCACTATCGAAGAATCATCTATTATTTGCCAAGGAGGATGTGATACTTATAATCCTTGCCATGTGCTTTCCTTTCGTACGGCGTTGCTAACCAAACTTGATTTCATGGTACGATTGTTTTTTCTTGTTGTGCTAGAACCTGTTTGGCTCTCTCTATTACGAACGTAGCCATTCAAAACTATTCAGTTATTCCATTATAGAGCGCCTTTCCAGTGTAACGATAAACTAAATTTCTCGAGCAAGTTGGTTTGTTATATTGTACAGGTTCTATTGTTGTAGCTATAAAAAGAGTATTATTACATCAACCTGTTCTTAATGGTTTTTAGGATGCAGCGATTACTTCGCAAGATATATCAAAAAACGAAGGAAGAACCTTGATATTCTATATTTAAAGGAGGTGTCTTCGTTGTATAACCATGAAATTATAATTAAAAAAATTATTTTATATGTGGAAGAAAATCTACATGAACCACTTACATTAAAAAATATTGCAGCACAATCAAATTTTTCATTGTATCACTTCCATCGAATATTTCAAGCCACGGTTGGCATGACGGTAACTGAATATATTCGGTTAAGAAGATTGGCTAATGCTTCTTCCGCCTTGCTTTACACAAGTAAACGCATTCTGGATATTGCTTTATATTATCAGTTTGAATCACAAGAATCATTTACGAGAGCATTTAAAGAGATTTATAAGCTACCACCTGGTAAATATCGCAGAATAATGTCAGACGTGATGAAAATGAAGGAGGAAACAAATATGGATACAAAGGTGAAAGGTTGGTTTTTAAGTGGATCAAATCCTTTTAATTACGAAATGGGAATTGATTATGAAGTTGTTCATCAGGGGAAAGCATCAGGTTATTTAAAATCCAAAACAGTGTTAGATTCAACTGAATTCGCTACCATGATGCAAACATTTAAGGCTAATCAGTTTGTTGGAAAACGTATTCGACTCTCTAGTTTCATCCGTACGGAAGAGGTAAATACGTACGCTGGGATGTGGATGCGAGTAGACAACACAACGGAAGATGTTCTTCAATTTGATAATATGAGTAATCGCCCCATTAAAGGCACAACAAAGTGGAACCACTACTCTATTATTTTAGATGTTCCCACCCAAAGTGCTGTTATTTCGTTTGGTATCATGCTGTGTGGACAAGGAACTGTATGGGCAGATCAATTCACTTTTGAAGAAGTAAATAAAAATATTCCAACAACTAATTTAGATGTGCATGGTGAACTGCTGGACGAGCCAGTAAATTTATCGTTTGACGAAGAAATATAATTTAAGAGATGGTGATAACATGGATAATTCTGGTAAAAAGGCTATTGGTGTAGTATTAAGTATTATCGTTATACTTATAATTATGTCTGTAAAGTTTGCAGGAATTAATACGTTAGTACATTACTTAACGTTTTGGTGAATATACGCCTAACTACACTGCAAATGTGCGCATTTCTTTAATAAAATAAAGAGATGCGTATTTAAAGGCTATATTGTAGTCATTCCGAATATCATTTTTGAAATTTAAGGGGCAAATTGAAGAGTCAACTTACTAACTAGAATAAATGCATCGAAACATTTGATTCGATGCATTTTTTTATATCTAATTTGTAAACTGGTTATCTTTTGAAGTAGTTTTAGAGCATGTCCTACCCATCACTATCCTGTTATAAAGTATATTTGTCCATTAAAGCATTTAAATCTCGATTTAATTCCGTTAGTGTTTCAGCAGCACTAGCAACATCAGCAATTGCTTTAATGTGCTCATCTATGGACGATGCAATTTCCTGTACTGAAGCTGCCGTCTGTTCTGATACACTGGACGCACTTTCGATTCCTTCACTCATCAACTTATTATAGGATGTCATAACGTCCATTTCTTTATTTACTGCTAATATCGATTCTACTATTTGTTTAACAGAATCAGACATCTGATTGAATTTGCTTTGTGTTAGAACAACATCATCATTTAACTTTTTAGCAGTCTCCATTGTTACTTCTACAGTTTCAACTGTTTTAGTAGTTTCTGAAACAATGGATAAAACGACTCCTTGTACTTGATGAGTAGCATTTTTTGATTGTTCCGCTAGTTTCCTTATTTCATCGGCAACAACTGAAAATCCTCTACCATACTCACCTGCTCTTGCTGCTTCAATACTCGCATTTAAAGCTAGTAAATTTGTCTGTTCTGCGATTGTTTCAATTGTTTCCATTACCTGTGTGATTTGATTTATTTTACTATTTAAATTTTTTATTTCATGACTGACTTCTTGTGATGCTGCTAATGAATCCGTATTTGATTTTTGTAATTGGTGAACGATTTCAATTCCCTCGGATGATAGTTTTTCTGCATGTTTTGTAATGTCGTACATAACTTTACTTTGTTTTTCCGTAGTATCTATTGAACAAGATAATAGCTCTACTGTTTGGTTTATCTTGTCCAAATCATGGGCTTGTTCTTGTGTACCAGTAGCAATTTCGGTAATTGCTCTACCAACTTCATCACTACTAGCTGATGTTTCTTCTGAAATTGCTGATAAGTTTGTCGCTGAATCCAATAATTGTTCACTAGTATTTTTAGTATTTTCGACAAGCGTACGTAATTGCTGTGACATTTTATTAAAAGCAATCGCAAGTTGTCCAATTTCATCACTTGATTCAGGCAAATTGGTAACCATTATATGACCATCAGCAATTTTTGATGATGTTTCAGCTACATCTTTTAGTGTATTTATTTTCCTGCGAATACCTAAATAAAACACAAGTGAGCTTAAAATAATAAGTACAACTGTTGTACCAAAGATAATATATTGTAAAATGTTTAATCCTTCATAAAATTCATCTTGAAAAACAGCAATTCCAATAGTCCAGTCCCAAGGCTCAAAATATTCTGTATAGGCTGTTTTATCTTTAAAAGAACCATCAGGCTGTTTGTCGGAATAAACGACATATCGATCTGATTCATTTTTGGACTTACCACCTGCAACTATCTTTTCTCGATTGCTTCTGTTAAGTTCATCGGTAGGAGCTCCACCTATTTTAGAAGGGTGCAGTTGCAACACTAAATCTTCGTCAAAAGCTAATATATAACCATTTTCTTTGTAAGTAAAATGGGATTTTTTATAATCGTAGTCTCCATTTTCATTTACTGGTCCATTTAGAATAATTCTCGCTTTTTCTTTCCCTTCCGCTAGTGTTATTTTGCCACTTTCTACTTCTTCATTAATCAATTCTAATGAAGTATAGGCCCCCTTAACAATGCTTTGTAGTTCTCTTTGACCTGATTCTAAGAGCTGATTTTTGGCAACCAAATAACTTGTTGAGCCGATAATCACAACTGTGACAAGTATAATAGTTGTGATAAGTAGCATTAACTTCCCTGAGATACTTCGTAACTGTAAATTTTTCTTCTTCATTTGCTTCCTCCCACAACTATATATAGGTATATTTCGACAATAATCTACATAATTCAATAGTATCGAAATTATTTTTTATATTAGGAGAATGGATCTACGAACAGCTAGAAGCAAATTCTTTTTTAATCATTTGTCTTTTTCCACTGCCAACAGCCTTTTAAAGTTGTAACACTCTTGTGAAATGTCATCTAAAAGCAATCGCGTATAAATAACTATACATTGCTCATTCTTTAGTACTTTATGGTCTCCATCTTCCACAATCGTGCGTTTTTTGTGAGAAGCTATGAAAGTGTTCATCTTGTTAAAGATTATATTGTTGAGGAACGCTCATTTTTTTATAATTCATTCATAAAAAACATGTTAGGGGGCATTGTTATGGAAATACATTGGGTAAATGGACAATATAGAGAAGATAATAGAATTTTTGATTCTCCGTTTGAAGTATATGAATGGACGGACTCTTTGTATCAAGATTTCTCAAATCACTTTTTGAGAGAAGAAAATGTCGGTTATGCCAGTCCTGATGTAAAGGTTATTGATTGTTTAACTGAACTAATACCACAATGGGCGAGATACATTAATGTGGTTGTTATATTACATAGAGATGTGATAGAGGTAGATGGTAAATATTTATATAGGGTTTGGACGTCATATAGTAGATAAAGTTAATCAACAATCGGGCGCATTTCTTTAATAAGGAATGCGTATTCCTCTTTTAAAGAGCCATTTTGTTGATTAACATGCTTTTGTGAAAGGTTTCAAACGGAAAAGATGCGCTTATTATGTATCATTAATATGTTCTTACCGAGACCGGTGTAAATTCTTTTATATATTGTTCCATTTTTGTAATGGAATCCGTAAATAACATCGCTTTTTGGTCAGCCATTGTTAAAAATCCACTTGTTACCATACCATTGTAAAAATCCTTTAACTTATCGTAATAACCTGCTACGTTGAACAGGATACATGGATTTTTGTGCTGCCCAATTCTTGCCCATGAAATAACTTCTGATATTTCTTCTAACGTCCCTGGTCCACCTGGTAAAGCAATATAACAGTCTCCTAATTCAATCATTTTATTTTTTCTTTCAGACATTGAATTGACAATTTCTAAACGAGTTAAATTTGGATGACTTAGCTCTCGGTCTACTAAAAATGTCGGAATAATTCCGATTACTTCACCATTATGGTATAAAACTTCATCAGCAATGACGCCCATTAATCCTGCTTTTCCCCCACCATACACTAGCGTATGACCATGATTGGCAATCCACTTACCTAACGCTTTTGCTGCTTCGATATAATCTTCATTGTTTCCTAAACTCGCGCCACAATAAACTGCAATATTCAAATTTAACGCCTCCTTCATGCTATTATTATCATTATAGAAAAATAAGGAGTAGATTGCATTGAATATTGTAGAATATCAAAAATGGATTACAGAATTTTATAAAAAACGAGGTTGGTATGACTTAAATCCATTTATTCGTGTGAATTTTTTAACAGAAGAAGTAGGTGAAGTATCAAAAGCCATTCGTACACTTGAGATTGGTCGCGACCGTCCAGATGAAATTACACAATCTAAAGAACAACAAATCGAAAACTTGAAAGAAGAACTGGGTGATGTATTGGATAATTTATTTATTTTAGCAGACAAATACGAAATTGATTTGACAGAAATTATGGAAAGTCATAAAGATAAATTAACGAAACGCTATCAATAATACATATAGAAAGCGTCCCAAACACTGCTTGAAAAAAAATGCGGATTATCAACGTTAAAAATAGGCAAATTCTTATTCACTAATGATGAGATTGAAAGGTTTCAAATGCGCAATGCTTTTATCATTTAAATAGTGGGATTGTTAAAAAATTTACTCTGTTGGTTCCTTTTTTGGGTCGTCCAAAGTCTCCTTTTTCACTTACTAAATAGCATAGAGACCACCATTAATAGAGTAGTCTCTATGCTATGTTGATTAACTGTTGAATCACTTCTTTTACATTTTTTTCGATTTCATTTCTTTTATTTTCTATGACTTTGCTTAATCCAAAATTAAATGATATTTTATATGGCTCAATTCCAATTAGATAACCTTTAATTTGATTTCTCAATTGATACAATACTTGGAATAAATGAAGATTATGAACTGAAAAGTCGAATGAACGAGATACAACAACATGATCTAATGAATGAATTGTTATCTCTCCTGGTTGCCCACCTGTAATGGTACAATCTATTATAATAACAAACGTTGCATTTTCGATTTGTTGAATACAATAGTCGATGTCTGACTCTCCGATAATATACTGGATATTTTGTGCACTTGCATCTCGCATCATTTCTTCCACTAAATAAATGCCAATCCCATCATCCATCATTAACCGATTTCCAATACCAAGTACGATAACTTTTTCCATTAGAACACCTGTATAGTTTTCACTTTTTTTCCGGGGCTGTATACATGTGTTGCACATGACATGCACGGGTCGAAAGAACGTAGTATTCTGCCAATCTCAACTGGTTCATCGGGATTGGCTATCGGTGTACCAATTAGCGCTTCTTCAGCTACTCCTCTATAACCATTCTCATCTCGGGTTGAAAAATCCCATGTTGATGGTGTTATAATTTGATAGAAGGAAATTTTCTGATTTTTAATCTCTAGCCAATGCCCTAATGCTCCTCTTGTAGTATCTACTAGTCCCCTACCAGATGCTGATAAAGGGAGGTCGTATTTTTGCTGCATTTCCACATCCGGTATAATTTGTTTCAGTAGTATTTTCATAATTTCTGCAATTTTCTTTGTTTCTAATGCTCTGGCAATTGTACGGTCCATTGCTGAAATACGATTTATATAATTTCCACTTAAAATTAGTCTTGCTAGTGGTCCTACTTCAAAAGGAAGTCCATTATATCGTGGTGCCTTTACCCAAGAATATGCCCCTTTTTTATCCATGTCTGGTTCTAGAGCCAATTGATTTTGTTTATCAGTTTTCTCTGACAACTTGTAATAAGAATAATCTATTTTTTCTTCTATATTATTTTCGTTAAACACTTCTAGTCCTTTTTTTGATAGAACAAGTGGATTCGTATACAGTGTTCCTAACTCTTTATAATTATGAAATGAACCATAAGATAATAAGTTACCGTACCCTCCACCTAGTTTAAAATATTCGGGATAATAATGAGCAATATCATAAACGTCAGGAATCATTTTTTCGTCTATAAATTCTACAATTTTTTGTAATAGTGAATCAATCAATACTACCTTCTCAGATGTTGCTTTTGTTGTAATACCACCGATAAACACCCCATGATTATGTGGTGCTTTCCCTCCTAATACCGCTAACATTTGGTGTGCTGAACGACTGATAGCGAGTGAATCTAAATAATGCTGTGCAATCCGATTATTCATTTCTTTAGCTAATCGAAAATCATGATGATCTGTTTCTAAGAGTGTATTTTGACCTAATTTAACAAAATCCGGAACAGTATATTGATAAAAATGACGAATGTGATTTTGTAAAAACTCACAGCAATGAATGATGTCTCGTAAATAGCGTCCTTGTTCCATAGGCTCAATTTTTAGTGCATCTTCTAAAGCTAGTGAGGAAGCCATAGAATGAGCCGCCGAACAAATTCCACATATTCGTTGTGTAAAGTAAACCGCATCAAAAGGACTCCTACCTACTAACATTTGTTCAAATCCTCGAAATAAGTTTCCTTTTGTTTTTGCATCCACAACTACATTGTTTTCAATCCGAACGTCAATTTCTAAAAAACCACTAATACGTGTCAAAGGATTTATGATAATTCTTTTATTCATCTTTTACCACTCTCGTTGTGTCATAGCTAATAAAAGGAGCCATCGCATCTGGAAAACCAAATTGCGCACACCCAATACAAGGTGTATCATCCCCAATTGGCCAATTTACGTGCCCGTTCCATTGCCTTGTCGGACAATCCGTTCTCGTTACTGGGCCACGACATCCAAGTTTGAATAAGCAAGTTTTATCACTTAATTTCTCCGCAAAAATTCCCCGATCAAAAAACGGTCTTCTTGGGCAACGGTCATGAATAAGCGTACTATAAAACATCAATGGGCGGTTTAAGTTATCTGTATCTGGCTCCCCATATAATAAAAGATGGGCTAAGGTTCCTAAAAACCAATCTGGGTGTACAGGACAACCAGGTAACATTATCATCTTTTTATTTGTTAGAACTTTGTTTATACCTACTGATTCAGATGGGTTTGGTTTTGCTGCTGACACTCCACCATGTGTAGCACATGCACCGACTGCCAATATGTGTGATGCTTTTTCTCCTAACAACTTGATTGCTTCTAGTCCTGTTAACGGTTTTCCTTTCCAACTACCAATGATGTTGTAAAGACCATTATTTTTTAAGGCTACTGCCCCTTCAACGGCTAAAATATAATCTCCTTCTAGTGCGTTCATTAATTTTGCAATAGCTTTTTCACCCTCCGAAACCATTAACGAATTACTGTAAAGAATATTGACCATTGATGTAAAAGCGTATTCGAAGTCTGGATTTTGCCCGTTTAACAAAGATATTATATTTCCTGAACAACCATTCAGTTCTAAATACACAAGATTCTTTTTGTTAATCAGTCCATTGTTCACATTATTTAACGCATTTGTCGTTAACCTTTTTGAAATAGCTTCATTACTTATATCTTCCGGCGGTAAAATAAGCTTATTCAAGATATAACCTCCCCACAACAGGTAGAGTTGTTAAAATAGATTGTTGTCCAGCATGACATGAAGCAAATTCTTGTGAATATTCTTTACCAGCTAGTAAACCAAAGTGGGTCGCTGCTGCCCATGCTCGATTATTGGTGATATCATAAACAGTGCCGTTGACAGCAACATAAGCAGGATTTCCATTTTTACCATTGAAATTTGCTAATTCTCCTATTGTAAAATTACGTTCGTTTAAATGTGGAATGGATTGATTTGGCGATTGAGGTGTAGTAGGTGGCACTTGAGTGTTTTTAGGGGTACTGTTTACAGAAATTATTTGTGAATTATCAGATATTGGCTGGTAACAATTTAAAGCTTGATTGACAAGTAATTCACCAATGAAATGGATACTAGAAGTTGTATCCCATAACCTTTGAAGAATTACAGGGGTTATTGATGATTGATTAGTTGTAGAAAGTGTATAAATATCTTGTTGTACTTGCGAAACAAGGCTGTTCAACTGCCATCGAAGCATCTCGATATTTTGCATGTTTTCCTCCTAATTAGAGAGACTCCACACATTTTATGCTTCATGTTTATTTTCATTAACAAATTCTAGGTAATAGCAGGCCTGAAAGACGGAAAAGACGTCTTGTAGAACCTATAGGTGTTTTTAATAACACCTTCCCCTCTTCTTTTTGACATTCAGTAATTTGGCCAATTACTTTTGCATCTTTGCCTAGTTCATGATTTTGTAGGATATCTAAAACACAATCTATTTGGTTTTTGTCAACAATCAGCAATACTTTACCTTCATTAGCAAGATAGAGTGGGTCAAAACCTAAAATATCGCATGCTCCTTCTACCTCTTGCCGAATAGGAATTGAACGGTCTTCTATTTCAATTGTACAATGCAATTCTTCACATAGTTCGACAAGTGCCGTTGATACACCACCACGTGTAGGATCACGCATTACACGAATCCCATCCACTTGCTCTAAAAGCTCTTGTAGTAAATGATTTAATGAAGCACAGTCACTTTGTACATCTGTCATCAACCCCAATTCCTCGCGTGCAGATACGATAGCAATACCATGGTCTCCAACTGTTCCACTTACAATTACCATATCGCCCACGCTTATATTTTCTGGATACAATTGATGTGTTTCTTTTATAAAACCAATCCCAGTTGTGTTAATAAATAATCCATCAACACTTCCCTTTTCTACTACTTTCGTGTCACCAGCTATAATTGACACACCTGCATTTTTGGCTTCTTCCGCCATACTTTTAACGATAAGTTTTAATTGCCTTATTGGAAATCCTTCTTCAAGAATAAAACCTGCAGTAATAGCTTGAGGTGTTGCACCACTTACTGCTAAGTCATTGACTGTTCCCGTAATAGCAAGCTTACCAATATCTCCACCTGGGAAAATAAGGGTTTTACAACGTAACAATCTGTTGTAACTGCTAATTTTGAAGCGTTTAATTTAATGATTGCTGCATCAAGTTGTGTGTGCTGAAGATTACCAAAAGATTCGATAAAAACATCTTTAATTAACCGATGAGTTAACTCGCCGCCTTCTCCATGTGTTAAACTAATACGCTGCACCAAATTATCCCTCCTTCATATATTGGTAATGTGCTGCACAAGTACCTTCTGCCGAAACCATACAAGGACCAATTGGAAATAATGGTGTACACCCTTTACTAAATAGGATACATTCCTCAGGTGTTATTACCCCTTGAATAATTTCACCGCAGCGGCATTTTGTTTTTCGCGGCTCTTCAACAGACACATTAAACTTTTTCTTTGCATCGAATATCGCATATTCAGGTTTTAAAATGAAGCCACTGTTTTGAATTACGCCTATACCGCGCCATGCTTCATCGTGGTAATCTAAATATTTTTCCATCAACTTTTTCGCGACTATATTTCCGTCATTTTTGACCATATATTTATAATCATTAATAATTTCATTTTTTCCGCTTAATAATTGCTGTAATAGTTTATAAATCGCTCTTAACAATTCAACTGGTTCAAACCCTGTTATTACACCAGAAATACCGTACTCTTTTACTAAAAAATCAAAACTATTCTTTCCTGTCACCACAGAAACATGACCAGGTAATAAAAAACCATCTATATTAATCTCTTTGCCATTAAGTAGCGTCCTTAGTATAGGTTCCACTAATTTCGTTGTCATCCAAATAGTGTAATTTGTTAATCCCTTTTTTTCTGCCTCCTGAATAGTTGCCACAAGAATAGGTATAGTCGTTTCAAAACCAATACCTAAAAAAATGACTTCTTTTTCTGGATTCTCTTCTGCAATTTTAATACTGTCTAACGGGGAGTACACAACTCGTATATCCTTGCCTTCTGTTTTTGCCTCCATTAAAGAAAACTTTGATCCTGGGACACGCACCATATCACCAAATGTACAAAGAGTGCGATTGGTATCTCGCGATAATTCTATCATGGTATCTATGGATTTTTGATCTGTTACACAAACTGGACATCCTGGTCCTGCAATTAAACGAACATGATCTTTCAGTCTTGTTTTAATACCAGTTTTTGCAAAAGCCATTGTATGTGAACCACATACTTCCATCAGTACAGGGATTCTACCTTTTTCTTTCTTATATTGCTCAGCAAGTTGAATGACTGCTTCCAAAGATTTTCGTAGAATAATAGGATTAGATAAATGTATCAGATGTTCCATTCATTATATTCCTCCATTCTTCCATACTCTCTTTTGCAAATTTCTCATCAACTATAGTCATGGCTTGCCCAGCATGTAACAAAACAAAATCGTTTAATTGAACTTCTGGTACAAAAACGATTCCAACAAACATCTTTGATCCCATTACATCCACTAATGCTTTCTCCGCTTTTATTTTTATTACTTTAGCAGGAACCCCTATACACATTGTTTCTAGTCTCTCCTAACTATTTTTATCTATAATTTTATGTGCAGCAATTAAAAGTTGTCCTATAGCTAAGCCACCATCATGACATGGAATCTTTTGATGTGTATATACTTGAAACCCTTCCTCACGAAGCTTATTCGTTATTTCAATTGACAAATAGTTATTTTGGAACGAGCCACCCGAAAGAACGACATTTCTATTTAAAACAGGGGATTTTTTCACAATTAATACAATCATTTTAACGCAACTTTCAACAATCGTTTGATGGAACTTTTGGATAATTTGGACAATAGGTTTTTGTTCTAATTTATCAATGACTATTTGACGTATCATAGCACTCATATCAAGTACAAATTCTTGAGGATTTTCTATAATTTCGAAGGAATACATATCCTTCGTTGATTTATTCATTGTGTCACGAGTTAAGTAATCAGATAACTTGATTGCTGCTTCTCCCTCATAAGTAGAACTTGTACAGATGCCCAATATTGCACTAACCGCATCAAATAAGCGTCCACAAGTTCCTGCCATTGCTGTATTTAATTGTTTTAGAATCATTTGTTCTATGACATGAATTTCGTTTGATTTTTCAGGGAAAAGTTGTGTAGCAAATTTATTTCCTTCTTCTTTCAAAGATGAAACAATCATCCCAACTGCATTTCGCCACGGTTCTTTAACTGCCTTTTCACTTCCAGGTAAAGGTGTGTACTTTAAATGGCCTAATCTTCTGATTCTTTTTGCATCTCCATATAAAAATTCAAATCCCCAAATATGACCGTCATTACCGTAACCAGTACCATCTAAAATAATACCCAAACATGGTTCTTTGAGATTATGTTCTGCCATACAAGATACGTGATGAGCGTGATGATGTTGAATCGGTATTACTTCACTTTTCGATTGTTTTGCCAGTATAGTAGTTGCGTATAAAGGATGCATATCAACGGCGATATATTTTTCGTCAACAGTGTACCATTCTTTAAAAGATTGAAGCTGTTTGTTCAAGCTATTCATCATTTCCTCATTTTCTAAATCTCCAATTTGCGGACTAAGTATCA
Organism: Lysinibacillus sp. C5.1; assembly: GCF_016350185.1. Classification (NCBI taxonomy): domain Bacteria; kingdom Bacillati; phylum Bacillota; class Bacilli; order Caryophanales; family Bacillaceae; genus Lysinibacillus; species Lysinibacillus sp. C5.1. Next base: position 1,689,152 of record NZ_CP066226.1, on the reverse strand, counting down.
GACCTTTTTGACCCCCTATAGCAAATGCGTTTCTTTGATTTCCACCAAGAGCAATAATATTTGAAACATTCATATTGGATTCAATTACTTCAGGTGCGAAACCTCTAGCACTTCTAATAATGACCGTATTCTCTCCATTATGTTGTATTACTGAATCATCAATTGGATGTGCAATTTCACGATTATGCGTTAAGATATAATCACTAATTTCACTCAAACCGTCATAATCTGAATCTTTGTAATAAATGGGAGAGCCACTTCTGTTGGCACTTGTCATAATTAGACATTCCAGTTCTGGCGTATCAAATAACAGATGATGAATAGGTGTATAGGGTAACATAACTCCAAGCTTGGTTAATCCAGGAGCAATATTAAGTGGTAATAAATTTTCTTTCTTCATTTCCAATAAAACGATAGGATTTGCTGAACTTGTTAATAATGCGGCTTCATCAGATGTTACATAACAAAATTTCCGCGCGACTTCTAGTGATTTTACCATTATAGCGAATGGCTTTTGAGGACGTTTTTTTCGATTCCGTAGTAAATCTATTCCTTTTTCTTGGGTGGCATCACAAACAAGATGATAACCGCCTATTCCTTTAACGGAAATGATTTTCCCGAGTTTTAATAACTCTGTGGTTTTGGCGATTGCGAAAAGGTTATGCGCTATTAACTCACCTTTTGTATTTAGTAGATTCAATGTTGGTCCACAATTAGGGCAACAAATTGGTTGTGCATGGTGCCGTCGATTATTTGGGTTATGATATTCATTTTGACAGTCTGAACACATCGGAAATTTACTCATAGTCGTCTGAGGACGATCATATGGAAAACGATGTATTATCGTATAACGTGGACCGCATTGAGTACAATTAATAAATGGATGTTGAAAACGGCGATTTTGTGGATTCATCATTTCTTCTAAGCATAATTCACAAATTGCAGCATCTGGAGTAATAGCAAGAGTCGTAGGATGTTTGCTTTCTTTACTTTGAAGAATAGAGAAATCTTTGTAATAATGAGGCGGTATTTTTTGTATTTCCAAATCCGTGATGTTGCATATTTTTGGTGGATTACTTTTTAATTCGTGTATCATCTCGTGTAGTCTTTCTTCTTCACCCTCTATAATAATCGATACACTGCCTACGGTATTTTGTACAGTTCCTTTTAAGTCGTACTTTTTTGATAGATCATACACAAAAGGACGAAAACCTACACCTTGTATTTTTCCCTGCACAACGACATTTAATGCTTGATACATGTACGATAAACATCCTTAATCCAATTAATCCAATCATCTATACCTTCCCCTGTCGTTGCAGATACTAATTTGAATTGTGCGGTGGGATTAATTTGTGCTAAATCTTGTTTCGCCTCTTCGATGTTGAAAGCTACATATGGCAAAAGATCTATTTTATTAATAATCGTTAAATCGGTTCTTCGAAACATGACAGGATATTTCGGTATTTTATCATTACCTTCTGGAACACTTAAAACGACAACTTTATAATCTTGGCCTAAATCATAACCAGAAGGACAAACTAAATTACCAATGTTTTCTATAAAGAGTATATCAATAGATTCAAAGTTGAATTCTGGAATAGTCTTGGCAATCATTCTTGCATCTAGATGACAACCACCCACAGTATTAATTTGAACTGTTTTGATTCCAAGAGAGCGTAATCTTTCTGCATCTCGTTCTGTCGCTAAATCTCCTTCAATCACAGCAATATTGAACTTGTCCTCTAGTCTTTTAACTGTTTCTTCTAATAGGGTTGTCTTACCTGCACCAGGTGAACTCATTAAATTAATTACTAGTGTTTTATTCTCTTTAAACAAATTCCGATTAAATGTTGCCGCGGCATTCAGATCGGTTAATACTTCTTCTTTAAGTTTTATTTTCAAACTAATCACTTCCTTCATAAAATTCAACTTGAAATGTTTCTCCTGATATAATCAGACCATCTAGTAAATTGCATTTTGGACAAAAGGCGATGCGATAGTCCGGTTCAAACTGAAATAAACAGTTTTGGCATTGTGATATTGCCTTTTCACGGATAATTGTTAGTTGTGATTCTTCATTCAGAAGACAGGCTCTCTCTTTACAAAAATACAAAAATGCCCATTCTAACGCATCTGGCAACACGTTTGATAAATCTCCTACAATCACTTGGATTTGTTTTACTTTTTGAAAACCTCTTAATTTCGCATCCTCTGAAACAAGCTGAATGATTTCATACATTAATGACATTTCATGCATCTAATAGGCGCCTTTCTTCAAACTTCTATAAAAATTTTATGTTTGATATTACTAAAAAGAACTTAAATTATAAATTAAGGATTATGCTTATTTATTTCTCACTTTGTCCATTTTAGTATGGTTGCTTCAAACGAAAGAAATGGATATTAAAACACTCTAAGATAAGTAGAAGTAAAGAAAAGTCGACTGCCATCTAGAACCATTTGTAAGTCTGTATATCAAAGCCGCTAACATCCCTTCTATGAATCAATCCACTTCTTCATGCAGTTAACAAATTTCATAAAGGAATTTCTCCATTAGCCCTAGCGTAATTCCCTATAAAACATATTATGGAGATAATAAGTTGAAACTTTTTGGGGTGAGTTTATGCATAGAAATAAGACCTATAAAATCGTTCAAAGATGCTGTTCAGAACAAGAATGTAAAAAATATACTAAGATAAAAGCAGTTTGTCCACCAGAGCCACAGAGAGAAAAAGAACCTCCGGCAAGCAGCGGGCTATTGACGGAATTTGATCAAAATATCGTTATACCTACTTTTATTGAGCTTACGTTGTTACCAACACTGTTAGCTACTGTCACATTAAATATTGACGACTTAGGTGACCGAGTATGGTTTACTGGAACAGTTCAGACAAGGGTATCTACAGGTGCGCCTGCACCAGGTTTTGTACAAATTGCTCTCCAAATATTTAGAAATGACCCTACGTTCACTTCATCAATTTTCCTGATTGAAGATGTAGTAGTGAATAGCGGGTTTGTAAATGGCAATGCTACTACCTTTACCTTTGTAGACCTCTCACCGCCTACTGGTGTGAATACTTACTATCTTACTGGACAAATATTATCTACAGATCCCCAAGCTACAGGGGCTTTTGTAGAAAAAACTGTTTTTACAGGGGCAGAAATTGAAGCAAATAGTTAGCTATTTTCAATTTATTTAAAAAGTGTTTATTATAAGAATGCCAAAACCGTTATATGTCCCAAGCAGCAGCCGAGCGTTCTTCAATACGCTTTCCTGCTGTTTCTTTATCCACTGAATTAGAGAGCAGGCAATGGAAGTGTTTAGTAGAAGTGTAGCAATCGGGGGAATTAGTTGAAAAAAAGTATGGGTCACATATTAAAGGTAAAGAATGTTATAGCATAGGGCTCCAGCTAACCTCCCAATACTTCAACATCATCAGAAATAAGGGGGAAAGGTCCGCTCCATGTAAATGATGGGCTAGAGTCGCGCCACAAGAAATGAAGCCGGTCACCAACCAGTACGACCGATAACTTCAAGATTACCACCACCATTATTTGAAGTTACTAAAACATATCTTAACCGATGCTGGAACAAAATTATGAAGATAACCTTGTGAACCTTAAGTGAGAGGCCTTACAACATGTATGTAAAAAAACAGAGGAAACCGAAGAGGCAAAACGAATATAATATAGCGAATGGGGATTATGATGAAGAAAAAGATCAGTACACTTGCCCAAACCAACAACAGCTTGAATTTAAATACGTACCACGCTACTGGATTTATGAAAATACAAGAAGGATCTGCTCAATTACAACAAACAACAGAAACATTTAAATCTATTAATGAAGCAATGCAACAAGTAGCGAATCATGTAGTGCGTATGATGCAAAATGTTCAAGGTATGGCGGAAGAAGGACAAGAAATCAATGCTTCCATTCAAGAAATTACCGCTATTACACAAGAGGCATCAGCTGGCGTTCAAGGAACAGAGCAACTAGCTACCCTGTCTACAGAACTAGATGCATTAGTCAAACAATATAAACTATAGCCATTACCTTAAACATACAAATAAAATAGCATTATAAAAGCGCAATAATCCTTACAATACAAGGATTATTGCGCTTCTATTTATTACTAAAGTTCTTTCTCTAAATCCGTTAATAAACCCAAAACAATTTCGGAATATTTCTCTAATTCTTCAAAGGCTTTCTCTATTCCTATAGGATCATTCATTTCAAAACATTTCACTGCCAGTTGAGCACTTTGATGTACTTTCATATGCGGTTGTTCCAAGTCTTTAAATGTTTTTTTGCTTTTCACATGATTAGGTAAATCTCCGTAATACCAATTGCCTAGCCTACATTCTTTATGTGAAATCATTTCTTTTGAGTCGATCGTCCCTATGCCTAAAATTAAGTTATACACTCGCCATTTCCATAGTAAATGGTCCGTTTTCGCCACTTTTAAAATATCTTTTGATGTTAGTTTCACATTGATATTTAAGAATTTTTTTCGATACGTATCCATTTTATTACTAATTTCAAAAAATGTTTTTGCTGTTCGTTTTGATATTTCTTGTGATTCCACACTATTATCATAGATACTGGCATTTCGTGAAGCGATGTCCACAATCGTAGCGGTTTGCTCTTCACTCATCGCTGCGATTTGGGAGGTTGATTCATTAATCCCTTTCATCATTTCAACGATACTGATTAATGCTTCACTTGCACTTTCTGCCCCTACAACACTCTTTTCAACTAATTTTTCCGTTTGGTCAATCCCTTCAATGACTTCCAAAGATACATTTTGCAATGACTCCATATTAGCAATAATCTTCACGATTTCTTCCTTCGTATGCTCTGACAGCTTTCTCACCTCTGAAGCAACTACCGAAAAACCACGTCCATGCTCCCCTGCACGAGCCGCTTCAATGGATGCGTTAAGTGCTAATAAGTTGGTTTGATCAGCGATTTCTTTAATGATTCTCACAATATCCTGTGTATAGTCAATTTCTTGATTCAGTTGTTCTACATTCTTTACAATTTTTCCATATACATGACCGACTTGCTTTATATCTTCCATCGTTTCATCTACGACTTTTCCGCTTTCTTCCGCTGAATGAACCGCCTCATCTGTTCCTTCTGCTACTTCAACTGCATAATTTGCTACCCCATGTATAGAAGCGCTCATTTCTTCCGTTGCCGCAGTTACACTATGGGTCTCATCTATCTTTTTCTGCATATTCGAAAGCAGTTGTTTGATTGTATCTAAACTCATCATATCATTTAACATGTCGGATACTTCGTTTAAAAAGTATTTAAACGTATTTTCCATATATACTTCAACGATTAATTGTTTGTCATAGGCTGCTAGCTTTTGTACAGCAACCACACTTTCTATCATACGCTTAGGATGTCGATGTAGTTTTTCCATTAAAATTGTGGTCATTATCTGAATCAGCAAATCATGTGCAGCAACAAAATTTTCTGCTGTCAAATTAATTCGACTATTGTACTCCCCTATTTTTATTCGCGTCACGATATAATGCTGATCTACTTCCGCTTCTAAAAATTGATCGATATATTGTTCTATCTTCTCTCTTAGACGATCGACTGTGGCGTGTTGCACAATAAGTTGATTAAATATATGTTCAGATTGTATTCTTCCGTAAAATTTATCAATCATTTCCTTCTTAAAAGGAGCTAATATATTCGCTGATTGTTTTACCCTATTAAGCGTTTCTTGGTCAACACCTAAGAACGATAAGCGCTCCTTCGCTCGTTCCCCCACTTTAGGTAAGTCTGTTTCTGAAGCATTTATATATTGATCCCAGTTGTTAGATTTATTTATGAAAAAGACCATCTTTTCCCCTCAACTTTGCATAATATTATTTTTCATTTGAATACATACATTCCATTTCGTATTTCTATTCGGTTAGTAACTTGAAGCTATTCTAGAATTAGGTATTTTAGACTATACGCAATTAGAAGTTTCGAGGGCTTTTCGTATAATAATAAGGAGGGCAAAAAATCTAATAAAATCCCCTATAGTAAGTAGTGATACAAAGGTATTTCACTACTAGCTTACATCCATTCAACCGTTCATCACTTCAGCTACTTTACTCTATTATAGTTATATATAACTAAAAATCAATATTTATTATTACTTTTACGAAAAATAAAGAGCACAAAGAATCAATGTGTGTGTCTTTCATTTAGGAATATAGATTTTCAATGAGATAACATCTTTTCTATCAGCATGATTTTTTTAGTGGAATGTTTGATAAAAGGGCTCTCTCGTTGATTGAAGCGGAAATTAATGTATTTCCAACAGGGGTACCGTTATATGTCCATCAAGCTAACGAAACTAATTTCCCAAAAATCGAAAAAAAGCCTATTCTTTCTGTAAAAATATTCGTTTACGAGAAAGGGTGGCGTTTTTGATGAATCCAATCATTTCAAATGAACTACATCTTTTCGCACAAGAATTACAACGCTGTCTCTCCCCAATAATCCTACAAAAAATGGCCAAAAAGTTGGCTTTGTCCAGCGAGCTAGTAAGTAGCAAGCAAACGAACTGATAGCCCTTTGTGAATGGCTTAGTCAGGAAATCGCTAAACTGAGGCTAATTAGTTTAAAAACCCTTATTAACGTTGATAAATCAATGCTTTTATCCCTTTATCTAATCTAGGACTATTAATTTAGTAAACTTAATATTCAAGATCAAAGATTAGTTTACTCCTGGATACCAGTAAACATTACGGGATTGTTCATTAAGCCATTTCATTTAAGGTATATTCTCTTTTTTAAACAGGCAGAAAATCCTCATCTCCTTTTTAAATGGAAATGAGGACTTCTTTTTAATAGAAAAGGATGATTTTTTTCATAAAGCAACTAACCAATTTAATCCTTTCATTATATTTTAAATTTATTAATTTCTTCTTGCACTGTCATTGCACCTTCACTTAACGATTTAGCTACAGCATTGATTTCTTGAATCGTTGCTGTTTGTTCTTCTACAGCTGCAGCAATCATTTCGGATTGTTCTGCGGCGGTAGTTGCAGCAGAAGCCATTTCATTTACTGAAGCGGCCACTTCTTCAGTACTTGCCGAAATTTCTTCAGTAGAAGCAGAAACGTCTTCAATTTGAGAAGTAATTTCTTGAATGGCCTTCATAATAGTATCAAATGATACTTGGGCATTTTGGATAAAGGTAACACCTTCTTCGACATTTTGCACAGTGACACTCACTGCCTTTTCAACTGCATTTGTTTCTTGTTGAATAGATGTTGTTAGGTCAACAATTTGATGAGCAGAAGCTTTTGATTCTTCTGCAAGCTTTCGAACTTCATCGGCAACGACTGCAAAACCTTTTCCATGCTCACCAGCACGTGCCGCTTCGATAGCTGCATTAAGGGCAAGAAGATTTGTTTGCTCCGTAATATCCGTAATAACTTTTATAATTTTTTCTATCTCTGTTGATTGTGCACTTAACTGTTTAATTCGCTCATTTGTCTCATGAGAAGATTGTTGAATAACAGCCATTTGGTTTTCTGCGGTCTGTAATGTTTTTCCGCCTTCATTAGCAATCACTTGTGTGTCTAATGCTTTTGAATTAAGTAGCTGTGTTGCTTCTGCAATTCGTTGTACACCATGGGCAGTTTCATCCATTGCGGTCGCACTTTCTCGTCCCGTTATAGCTGATTGATTAGCACCCTCTGATGTTACCTCTATTCGATTGGCTACTTCATTGGATGAGATAGCTACTTGATCTGTACTGGCTGCTAATTGTTCAGCAGCGGCCGTTGTCTGCTCTACATTTGCAGCAACATTATTAATAATTGAATGTAATCTCCTTTTCATTTCATTAAATGAATCAGCTAATACTCCAATTTCATCGTTTGTTTTCACATTTATATCTTCTCCGCTTAAATCACCCTCAGCAATAACTTTTGCAGTAGCATTTAGTTTATTAATAGGTACAGTAATTAAACGAGTAATAAATACTGAAATGAGAAGAGCAAGAATTGTGGTTACGATAGCAATACCTAAAATGATCAGTGAACTATTATTTGCAATTTTAGTTGCTTCCGTGTTCGCCTTTTCCATCAACTCCTTTTGATAAACAGAAATTTTATTCACCGCAAGTTGAATACCTTCGTTTGCAGGACGCACCAAGACTTGTATTTTTTCAATTGAAGCTTGAACATCTTCTTTGTCATATGTATTGATAATATCTTGCGCACCTTGATTAAATTTTGCTTGGTTTTCTTTTATACTTTGAAGTTGTTTTTGCATTTCAGGATTTTTTATTATTTTTTCTAATTCTGCAGTTTTTTGTTCGATTAGTTCTTCCTGTTTTTCCAGGTTTTTAATTGTTTCATCACTTGGATCAAGTATGTAAGAACGAATGTAAAGACCTTGTAAAGAAGATGCGTTTAATATTGCATCGACTTGTAAAAGTTTATAGACTCTGTCTTCTATAGTAAATGTATACTTGTTATCAACACTACTTAATTGGACAAATGCAATGGTAGAACTAAGTAATAGAAATAACATAATACTCCCAAACCCTAAGTAAATTTTCTTTTTAATTGACATAAATCTAAACCTCCCATATTTTGAAACACCTTTCTTTTAAAAAAGTATATTAGAATAATAATTCAATAATGCATTAACCTTTTAAACTAGTTAATCATTTAATAATAAAGCATTTTAAATTCATCTGGTTATATGAAAATATCCATATGTTAAAGCATGTCTTTTGTTCCTCTCAATCTTCTATAAAAGCCAGTAATCTCACCCTTAAAGCCAGTATTATGCAAATCTAAAACTATTTAAACAGTTCAATCAAATAGCTTAATAATAAAGGTAATGCAGGAATCGCCCTTCTTACAGTAACGAATCTTCCTTGGTATGTCCATAACTTAATTAAATGTTCTTCCGACTTTTTAAACTTGTTATACTCAGAGTCATTATTTAATGAATTAACCTAATTTAATAATTTAGAGTTCACTTTTTATATTAAATAAGTCATTTAGGTCAATGGTGAATTATACAAAATCCCCTCAATTATTGTACTAAATCAATAAAATAATGTGGGGAAATATACATATTACAAGTTAAATCATACTTAAAAGAATTAATATATAATAAATAGTTTTATAATACAGAATGCCTTTTTAATTGTCTTATTAATGTACAGGTTCAGATTTTTCCAACAAATATTTAGCTGTTGTCACTCCAACCACTTCCTCTCCAATTCTGCGTACTTTTTTAGCACCTCCATTTGTTGCTTTAAATAACGGTTTTCCAATGTTAATTTCGTTTGTTCATTGTCCGGTTCAGGACTTTTATTAAAGCTATATTGTTTGCCTACAGGTTGTTTCAAACGATTGACTTCGCCATTTCTATACCAACGCATCCATGTTTCCACCTGTGTTTTATGGCGTATATTTAATTCCAATAAAATCTGTTTGATAGGTACACCTGCTAATCGCATCTCAATGCTTTCATTTTTACATCATAGGGATAACTCACTCTTGTTCCCATAGAAAAAACACCTCCAAATTGAAATTTAAGTATCTATACCCGAATTTCAATCGAAGATGCTTTTTTTATTTGTCTTTACCTATTGGGGTCAGTTCCCCAAGTACATTTTGATTTATATATATTACACCTTTACAGGGAGAGACGAGCATGACATCCTTGGCCGGTTAGTAAGCCCTTGATATAGCTGGGTTCTAGGCTATCGAATTGTGCGAGTAGTGGCCACGTGTCAAGTTGTAATTATTCACGCACTTGTATAGGAAAGTAGTTAATCAATGAAAGTGTAGATGCTCAGACTAGCAAAAATGTACATTGTTATTTCGACATTTACAATCGCGTAACAAATGTTTAGAGGGGATATTCCAAAAGTTCACAAATGGCTTTTAGAGCACCCCTTTTATTTATCTTCATTCAACAGAGGTAGAGGAAAACAGTTGGTGATTAGTAATCCAAGTAATCTGTACTAACCGCTTTCAAGTCAAAGTAAAATTCGACTCCATTTTTAGTATTATTTACGCCAAAGCTACTATGATGACGTTCCAGTATTTGTTTTACAATAGCTAAACCTAAGCCTGAACCACCAAATTCTTTGCTTCTTGATTTTTCTACTCTGTAAAATGGATTCCATATTTGTTCCATTTCTTTATAAGGAATGAATGTGTTCTCATTCTCAATTTTGAACATATATTTGTTTAAACTCTCTAGATAGATAATTTTGATGTTGATACGGTTTTGTTTTGGTGTATATTTTACAGCATTTATAAATAAGTTGGTGATGACTTGTTCAATTCTTTTTATATCCCCACTTACATAAGCTTCGTCATCAATTTCAAACAGAATCTGCAATCCTTTTTCGTCAGCCATTACTTTGAATTTATCGAACACCTTTAAGAAAGTATGCCATAAGTCAAAAGTGCTCTCAATAAGCTGATATGTAGGAGACTCCAGTCTCGAAATATCAAGCATTTCTTGCACCATTTCTGTCATTCTGTCAACTTCATCCAAAATAACATCACAAAATTTTAAGTCGTTTTGGTCGTATATCCCATTTTTTATACCTTTAATATAACCGTTTATTACAGTTAAAGGGGTCTTTAATTCGTGAGATATATTGGCAACAAACTCTTTTTCTTTTTCCTTCAACTTCAACTGTAATTCATAATCTTGTGCAAGTTTTTCATTGGCATGGACTAATTCCGTAATTTTCTGTTCTAGGTTTGTAGAAATTTTGTTCAATGCCTCGCCCATTTGTCCTAGCTCGTCTTTGGAATGGACAAGATATTTTTCGCTGAAATTTTGATTTGCAATCTGATTCGCGATAGTGCTCATTTTAACTAGAGGCTTGGATAATGTCTTAGAGAAAATAATAGCTATTAAAATAACGATAATCATCGTGAAAACAAATAAAATAATATAGTACTGATTTAAATTTCCAATAACCTCATCTACAGATTGAAGAGAAGTGACAGCGAATATTACTAAATCTGTTCCTTCCACATTTTCAGTTAACACTAAATTATTAATGTCTGTCTGTGTATCCCGTACCGTATATATTTGATTTGGAGATACTCGTTCTTCTTTTCTATTCATCATGACAAGCATTTCTTGAATGAGGACATTTTTTTGCGCTATGAAGGATTTACTTTCAGTTGGTTTCGAAATCACTTTCCCTTCAATTGCAATAGGCTTAGGCTGCTGATTTATTAAGTCATTATCATCTATAGTGAATCTTTCAAAAAATATCGAGGATATCTCGGGTGGCACTAAGACTTGGGTACCAATTTTGATTTTATTCGGGAGAACCAAGGATTCCTTATCATCCAGTAAAAGCCCGTCTATGGATATGATGTCTTCTTCATTTATTTCTTTATAGTCGATGGCTAGTAAATCATCTATGATATTATACTTCTTGTTGTCCTTCGTTCTGACCACGAATTGTGTGTAGTTATTGTTTAATGACGATCCGTAATGATGCTGAAGTTGATCATCGATAACCGAAATGATAGCATTATTACTCTCTGACATTTCGGAAATGTACTGATTAATAGCGTCAGTTAGCTCATGATTATTAATCTTTGATTGAATTGCACGAGCAAACTCTTCCATATTTTGTTTCTTGTTATGGATATAATAAGGTTCGAAATAAATCGATTGAAAGACGATTTGGATTATAAATATAGAGGTAAATAATAAGATATGAATTAAAAAAAGCTTATAGGCAATCCCTCTTTTTCGCATTATTCCACCTCGAATTTATAGCCTAAACCAAATATGGTTTTAATTAGGTAGGCTTTATGCTGTAGGTTTTTTCTAAGTTTTTTGACTTGCGCATCAACTACTCTTGCGCTTCCGAAATAATCATATCCCCATACTTCATTTAATATTTGATCTCTAGACAAGACAATATGCTTGTTTTCCATCAAATATAGTAAAAGATCAAATTGTTTTGGCTCTAATTCAATGGACGTGCTATCTATCCATACTTCACGTGTAAGTTTGCTAATCGTGACTCCTTTTAGTGTCAAGGTTTCTTTATCTTTTTCTTCTTTTTTAACAGTATAGATTCTATAGAGAAGAACTTTAGATTTAGCTACTAGAATCTCAGGATTAAACGGCTTAGTCATATAATCGTCCACTTTAAATTCATAGCCCATCAACTGATCTTCTACTTCTGAACGTGCTGTCAGCATGATGATAGGAATGTCTGATTTTTTTCTAATTCTTCTGCACACGGAGAATCCATCGATCTCTGGTAGCATGATGTCAAGAATAATTAAATCGACTGATTCTTCTTCAAACATTTGCAGACCAACCTTACCATCCGTCGCAATTAGGATTTTGTATTCGTTCATGGTAAAATAGTCAGCTATTATATTAGCAATTTTTATTTCATCTTCTATAATTAAAATCGTTCGCTTCATTAATTATCTCCTCAATCAATAAAGTGAAGCTATAATCAGTGGGGGTTACTTAACCCTCTCTCATTAGTAATCTTCACTAATCGGCTTTTACGGTCAGTAAATACTCCCAGCTAATTTCTTTGCATCGCTGAATATTGAGGTCTGAGTCTTGTACCTGACGCTTCGGTTTCACTACAAATAAATTACTACCCGTTAATACGGGATAAAGCAGGCATCTTCATAGTAGATTTACTTGCCGTACGAAGAAGGATGCCTGCTAAATATATGGATACGTTAGTTCACCAATATTTGATACTCTCCGTCTTTTTCTACATACTTGGCATCAAAAATTAATAAATCATCTCTTTGAATCGTAAGTAGTTTATCCTGAGAGAACTCAATATCTTTTTTAGGAATAAATACAATCGTGTAACCCATTATCATTGTTGGATTCATCTTCTCCGGATTTTCCAAACCTTCCAAACCTTCCAGAGGAGCTTCTATGAAAATAGATTTCATTTTATTAAGTTTAATTCGAGTATCTGGAAGAAGAATTTCTCTAGTCGCTGTCTGTATTTCTGCCGGAATCTCTTTATATTGATATTCTACAATCATATCCTCATACATAACTGAAGAGTTTTGGATTGTAACAGGGATTCTAACTGCTACATATTTGTCATCCCTCTGTTTGGATGCTATATCATCTATATAAGATTTTAGCTTACTATTATAAGAATTGTAATAATCAGCGTTAGCTTTTTTAATATTTTGATGACCTTCAGCTTTTTTGCTACCGAATTGAGAATTTAATAATCCTAAAGGAGAAGCTGTTAATATTGTTTTGTCATTAAGGTTCAAGTCAACTGCAGAGGCAATTGCTAAAGCTCCAATATCATAAAATTCTTGACCCTTCATCAAGAGTACTTTTTCTTGCTCTTGATCAGCTGGAATAAAGTTATCTATGATACTTTGTGCAGTCAACTCATTTATTTCTTCTGTAGTTGCGTCTGGATGTTTAATCATCTGATATGCTTTTGCATCTAGATAAGTAGCCATTCCTTCAATATTATCGTAGCCATCCTGCTGCTTATTCTTTTTGTTGCTATTTAGATATAATTCATAAAAATATACTGCTTTTTGAACCTGATTTATTTTTTCATCTTTGTTCTTGCCAATAGCCTCCTTCAGGTACTGGTACATTTCATTTCGGTAATATCTACTGTCAGTATCTTCAGGATATGTTTCAGCTCTTGTACCAAGTCCTTCCACAGAATTTCCAGACTGTAGTAGAATATGAATCCCTTCATGAACAATAAACTTAAACACACGTTCGTATGTTTTCTCACCTGCGTCAGAATACAAGTCTGACGCAAAATCAAGGTTAAATGCATAGGTAGGATGATCGTTAAATGTTGTTAATTGGAAGGGGGTGACTAACAATTGTGTATCCTTAATGGAATCCGTACTGTACTCAATCACCTCGTCTTTAGTTCCAATATCGGTCTTCTGGTTGTTAATCAAATAGGCCATTTTATTTGAAGGATTTAATAATAATATTTGCTTATCATCAGTATTGAACGATGGCCATAGCTTGCTTGCATCGTCTATCAAAATCTTTTTAATATCTTTCACTAATTCAGGCGTTATTTCTCTACTTTTTTTACTATTTTCAATCGGGTTGCTATCCATCGAATCTTCGTTCGTCTTCTGGGATTCTTCAATCTTTTTGTTTTCAGGCTTTTCGGTTGTTTCCTGAATATTGTTGTTGCATGCCGTTAATATGGTTATAATCAAAATCATGAACATTAAACGTACTGTTTTTAACATAATTATCATCCTTTTTTTAATAATTAATCCTGTTTAAGCAGTTGAATCGGATTTAACTTTGCTGCTTGGTTAGCTGGAATCATACATGCCAATACATTAATAACGATGCCAAATCCTATAGTTAACAGTACTGTAAATACATCTATTTGTAACAGCTCGAAATGAATTTTAGCTTCTAGTGCACGATTTAAAATAACCTGAACCACAATGCCTAGAACTGTACCATTGATAGAAGCCATGCCCCCCAACAAAATTGCTTCTGAAAAGAAGATCCAGCGAACTTCTTTGTTCCTGCCGCCAATTGCTTTGAACAAACCGATTTCTTTTCTACGCTCTAAAACACTGATATAAAGAATAATTCCTACCATAATAGAGGAGATTAAGAGAATTAGCATAGAAACTCCAGTAATAGCAAGCTGTATATTTTTAAATGTTTTAGTTAACTCTTTCAATACATTTTCAGGTGTTGTAATGGTATAGCTTTGTTTAAACTGGTTGACAACTGATTTGATTGAACTTTTATTATCCACATACACTTCATAGTTGTTGGTCGTTATTTCTGAGTCTTTTCCGATAAATCTTGAACGTTTAACTACTTCTGTATGGAAATCATAGGGAATATAAGAATATTCTTTTCCAATAAAAGATTGTTCCGTAATGGCAGAAATCTTCAGCTTTTGCGTGTCCCATCTAGAGGGATAGCTTGTAATTTCGTCCATAGACAGAAATTTAATAGTTATCTCTTTACCGATTAATTCTTCCAATTTGCCGCCTTCCTTCAGCATTTTTTTGGCTGTGCTTTCTGACAAGGCTATTCCGTGCTTCCCATCGTTTGGAAGTTGACCATACAATACCTTTGGCGAGGCGTAATCTTTTCTATTTTTTTCTTTATGTAAAGACTTAACATCAAAACTGATGATATCTGGCTTTTTCTCAATTCTTGCCGATAGTTCGAATTCAGGCTGCACTAATTTGATATGCTCATTTTTCTTGAGTTCATAATAATCGGAACTAACCATATAATCTTGTTCTTTTTTAAAATCTAATTTTTTACTATCTATTACTTTATCAGATGAATACTGTATATAGTTGTCTATGCCACTCCCGAACGCCAGAGCCAGTAAAAATCCACATATCCCGATAGAGATACCTATGGATACAAGGAAATAGCGCCACCTTTTTTCCTTAATCCTGTGATAAGAAAGTCTAAATGCCGATTTCAGTTGAAAAGAACGTTTCCGGGGTTCTTCTGTTATCTCCATTTGAACAGCATCCTGAGTACATTGTTTCCTATCCTCGATAATTTCTCCGTCTTTAACTCGAACGATTCTTGAAGCTTGCTCAGCAACCGCCTCATCATGGGTGACTACAACGACCAAGTGGCCTTGCTCAGAAATACTTTTCAATAAATCAATTATCTCTTTAGAAGTATGGGAATCTAAGGCACCCGTAGGTTCATCCGCTAAGATGATGTTTGGCGACTTAACTAATGCTCTTGCAATCGCGACTCTTTGTTGCTGCCCTCCTGACAATTCATTAGCTTTTTGATGAATCGCTTTTTCCAGACCAACTTCTTGAAGGGCTTGTACACATTTTTGGTAAGCTTCCTTTTTCTCATACGAGCTCATAGCCAAAGCCAATTCAACATTTTCCAACACTGTCAGGTGAGGAATTAGGTGAAAATGTTGAAATACAAATCCCACGTTATCTTTCCTGTAATCAGAATACTGATAATCGTTAAACGTCGACATAGGGATTTCATTTATGTACACCTCTCCAGAATCGGGTTTATCCAGACCCCCAAGTGTGTTGAGAAGTGTGGACTTTCCAGAGCCCGAAGCCCCTACAATCGCTACAAACTCACCGTTATCTAATATTAAATTTACCTTTTTCAATGCAGGAATTGGTGTTGATTTATCGGGATAATAGGTTTTACTAACATTTCTAATTTCTATCATTGAACCACCCCTTCTTTTAATTGTTATCTATTAAGATAATGGGTGGTTATGATTACCTTATGAATTCCTTATGACTTTTTTGTGACTATTGGAGAAGATTATCAAGCAGAAAAGATATCCCATAACTCCGTAGTAACTGGAATGCCAAGAAAGCGCAGGATTTTCACCTCAGAATCATCATCTAATACGGTACTCAATTCAATAAGTTTAGAATTGGCATTTACATTGTCATATATTTTAGGTCCCCCTCTTGAAGAATTATTTATTTTTAAATTACGAAAGGAATGAGAAAAATGACAATTATAAAAAAGTTTAGTGTATCCAGTTCTTTAGTTATTATTACTATAGTTGGTGGTTATGGGGATATTAAGTAGAATTCTAAGCTGCATTGTTTTGAAACTTTATGGTCCATATTTCACAATCGGGCGTTTTTCCGAGAAACTATGAAGTGGCCATCTTGTTAAAGATCATATTGTTGAGGAAAGACAATGGGTAAATGGACAATGCAGAGAAGATAATAGAATTTTTTTTGATTCTTTGTATAAAGTATATGAATGGACAGACTCATTGTATCAAGATTTCTCATATCACTTTTTAAAGAAGAAAATGGCGGTTATGCAACAGGAAAACTTTGAAAATTTTATATTATTTAATGTAAAAAATCCAAATGAAACTTATTCTTTTGCCAATGACCTTAAAAATGAAATTATTAAAAGAAGCTCTGAAGAAATGGCGGTTAGCATCTAATAAATAAGAAAAAACAGGCAGGGAATAACGGAGATAAGTATTATGCTGAAACAACAGGTTAAACTATTTATACATAATAACATGGTTGGCAGCATTTCTATTTATCTCTTATATGTTGCAATTTTATATGGAAATCGCGGGCATATCACTTCGAGTGAATATATTTTACTCGGTATTAACTTGATTATCATTTTTATTACTAGCATTTTTATGTACCTAATTTACATATTATCTCTTAAAATATTTAAACGGTTATTGGTCAATAATCATTTCAGTGTGAATGGCGATAGTCCATGATACGGGAACCTATGCGGGCATGATTCTCCAGCAAGGGGGCCAGCTGTATATCAGCATCTCAAGAAAAGCTTAATGCCCGCTATTCTATAAATTGAATAGAGCATAGAAGAGTAGCGTATCCGTATAGAATATAAACAAAAGCAATTTACGTGGTTTTTGTGAAGCTGTCTTCATTTTCATATAATAATCTGATTGTGTAATCATTTGGTTATCCATAATCGTCCTTTATGTTGAATGTGGTCTGGTAACTTCTTTTTACAAAAGAAGACGATTATTTTTGTATAAAAAATGGAAAGAGGCTGCCCCCACGATTTCATTGCAAAGTAGTTTTAATTACAGAAATACGCTAGTTCATCTGTTTAATAAAAAAAGTTTGAGTTAAAAATAAACATCTAAATAGGTTTATTTTGTTTAATTGTCTCCCGTTAGACATCCATAAAGCAGAAAATCAGTGCTACAATACAAAGAATGAAAGATTAATAAGTTCTTTCATGGAGATCAATAGAAAATAAACTGGTTATTAGTCACAACTACTAGTGCTCACGTATATACAACCATTCACCAAAATTATCTGCTAACTGCTGTAACTCATTTAAGAATATACTGGAATGATATCCATCGCAAACTGAATGATGTACTTGCAATGATAAAGGTAAAAATATTTTATTTTCTTGTTCAAAATACCTACCGCTAGTGATTATTGGCAATAAATACCTTCCGTCATTAATAATATTTAGGTTAAACCCTGTAAAACTAACCCATGGAATGCTCGAAATCGGGAGAGTATTTTTTGGCTGAAATTTCTTAGAGGTCATTTCTTTTATAGCACCGTATAGTTCCATATCTTCTAGATAATTTTGATAAAATGTATCAAAATCAGATGAATACTCCGTCCACATATTAGAAAACGTTTTATTATCATTATGGAAAATTGTAAAGCTAGGTATCAATTCATCCCAATATCCAAGTCTATCTTGCTCATCAAAACAAGTTCTAAATTCTTCGTGTGCATTAATAATCCTAGTAACCATATATATAAAAGTAGGATAAAACTTGATGTTCTTTTTTCGTAACTGTTGTAATAGCTGTGTGATGTCTATATTTGCAGTAATACTAAATGTACATGTTGTATGATTTAAAAAATGCTCAAAATAAGGTTTTCTATCCCAATTATCAATATTAATTAAATTAAATTTCATTTATTTACCTCCTCCAATAGTTAAAGTCTAACCTTCTTAAATCATTTTAGGTAACAGTTCTTTACTTTAATGTTTTTAATCCGTATGAATATATCGAAACCCCAATCAGAAAAGAAATGAATATCCTTTTAAATATTGCTATAATTATAGCAATATTTAAGTTTTCAAACAAAGTTTGGAGGTATATGGATGATTAGATTAGAGAAAGTGAACCCTAATAACTACCAAGAAGTTTTTGGTTTAGAACTTGTAGGAGAACAGCAAAATTTTGTTTCGTCAAATATGAAATCACTTGCACAAGCATGGGTATTTTACGATAGGGCCCAGCCCTATGCTATTTATAATGATGATACAATTGTAGGATTTATAATGTTTGACTATAGAATAGAAAATAGGAAAGTAGAAATTTGGCGTTTTATGTTAGGGAGTGCACATCAAGGAAAAGGCTATGGTAAGGAAGCGTTAAATAAAGCTATAGAATTTTTGAAGCAAGAAAACTTATTCGACTATATTCAAATAAATTATGTTGAAGAAAATCTAGTAGCAAAAAAACTTTATCAAAAAGTTGGTTTTTCAGAAACCGGAGAAATGGAAGGAAACGAAGTTGTTATGAAGCTTTCATTAGTTCAAGTTCAATAATGCTTCAAAATTCAATGAAATTCATAAAATCTCTTACCTCCATTTAATGTAATTATATCAACAGTGAATATTATCCTTAATTATTCAAAAGCAACAATCTTTAAGACAACAGCCTTAGACTAAGCACAAATTTAGCCCTCGATTGGACGCTTTATTGGTATAAATCTGACGTGATCCCTTTTAGTAGAAAAAAGATTTTTCACAACTATAGGAAAAGATGGACAAAAAAGGTATTACAGTTAACTATTAGTTTTGGTGAACCGTATTATTAGCAAGCGTGGTTTATGAGAAGAACCACCTAGAACATTGAAGTAATAATGTTTTAGGTGGTTTTCTCTATAGAATGAATAGGAGCGTTATTAGTTTGATAACAATATGGTATGAAAAGATAACTTGTTCTGTGTCTCTTTGTTTCATTTGTAGGCTTATAAAAGTTATATATTCCCCGATTTAATTAAAGTTTACTGACTATAAGTTGTCCTGTCGTTGCATCTATACCAACAATCTGCTGTTTTGTTTCCGATAGTCCCAATCGATATTGTAATACTTCATCATTTTTATTTTCATCATACTGTCTAGACCATTGTAAAAAGGCATCGGCCTTTTTTAAGGCAGGTATTACGTTCTCTATAGGTTGAATAGTTGCAGAATCATAGGAGTAAAGAAGTTCTAGGTCAATACTAGGAGACCTGAATATATCGATGAATCCCGTCGTTTTATTTACGCCAACGTAAAAATGTTCCCATTCTATTTGTAAGCCAGGAGCTACGTGCAGCGGAAAAGTGAAAAATGCACGGTTCGCCTCATTAAAGGATGGTTTCTTGATTTGCATTTGTAAATAAGGAACATATTGTTTAAAATAGGTCGCAATAAATGTACAAGCAATATCGCGACAATCGTCGAACGAAAGATCCAGTTCACCTGTACGCTCTTTAAACCACATGAACTCCTTTAAATTCCTTGAATGCTTATCAACCTTCGCCTTCACCGTATCCTCTATACGTTCAAGCAGGAAATTTTCCATCGATTTATCTTTCGGAGCTTTCCAATCTTTTTTTCGCCATACAATGCCCAGTGTATTTTCGTCTATTTCGATTTCCCGTAGTTTTTCCATACAATCTGTTACACCTATAATATTTTCAAGTGTCTTCTGCTTTTCGAGTGGTTTTACGTAAGGAAACTTGGTGAAGGAAGATACGTCTTCCTCAACTTCCTCTTCAAATAATACTTTTCCATTAATTGCATTAAATGACTGGTATACAATTGGACTCTCGTAAATCGGGTACAGGCCAGATTGTGGAACATAATAATTGTCACTAACTAAATATTTCACCGATAATGTCCATGGGGCTTTAAATACTTGTTGTAAAATCTTGTCCTTGCTGGCAAGCTGCGTAGGGATTTTGGGTGGAGCTTTCGTGTACCCATTGTACTTAAAATTAATAATTTCTCCGTACTTGGAAACGATTATTTCGTGTAATAGCTTTCAAGAGGATAGCCTCCCACAAATTGTTTATATAAAAAATTTGTTCCATCCTCTTTTTCAATGATAGTAGATACAGTTAAATAATCTAATGCTTCAGTGTATTGCGCTGTTAAAAATTGTTCTGCAATGGCTTGCTGCTGCTGCGTTGTGACAAGTGTACCTGTTGTTGAAGGAGGTCTAGTTAAATCTAATAATTTTCCTTTCGGATCAAGTGACACTTCAATTCCTTCTTCTAATTCGTCTGTAGACCACATAAATGTAGCTTGTTCGTTTGAATAATCCTCTATTAGTAATTGATAGTTATCAGGAATTGACACAAAGTTTAACGCTAATTTCGCTAGTTGTTCCTTTAGCATATGTATCACTTCTTTCTGCATGATTGGCTTGTTCATTCGTTGTTCAAGTTGCTTTTTTAATTGGATACGACCACGATGTAAATACATTTTGATCGTATTGATTGGCTTATCTAGAAGATAGGCGATTTCTTGTACTTTAAAATCATAAAAATAAAATAATATAAGTACGGTTTGATAATCTTTTCGAAGTAAAGACAATGCCTCATGGACAAATTCGCAGTTCACTGAAGGTTCTTGTTCAAATAGCTGTTGCTGTATAAGCTCAGTTTCCACTACTAGTGTACGCTTTTTTTGGCGTAGAAAAGCAAAACATTGTCGTAGCAATATCTTAAATAGCCATGTAGAGAAATATTTTGGTTCTTTTAATTGATGCATTGATTTAAAAGCTTGCAGCAATGTCTCTTGTACAATTTCTGATGCGTCTTCTCTGTTACTAACATAGGAGTATGCTTTTGCGAGAAGCTTAGACTTTTCAGCTTCTACTAGCTGCTCAAATGCAGCTTGCTGACCGTCGATAGCTGCTCTTACTAATTGTTCCATCTAAATCCCTCCTATATTGTTAGAGTAACATTTTAGATGAAAAGGTTTCACTAGATAATGAATTTTTATGTTTTTCCTTATATTTTGTAGAGAATTGCCAAAATGGACGACAAAACGACAATTTTATCAAGTCGAATGTATGTGCGCTCTCGGTGAAAAAGTAAAAATTATGAGGGATCGCTTTTTCTATTGCAGCTAAGGGGGCAGATCCTGCGGAAATACGCCCCTAACACTCAACTATTACCAGTTTGTCGTTCAATCTCTCACACAGTTGTACTTAAAATGTCGGCCATGACAGCTTTCACCGTAGACATCGCGTTTTCATTCGACTCCACAGCATAATACATTGGCGTAATGACCTCTTGCTTACAAGCAAACTGCATGTCTTGTAAATCATCGTTTGTAACACATACACTACTTGATCTTAATAAATACGCCAATGTATGGTGTGAAGATGCTTGGAATTGATCAAACTTCGCATCATGTTTTCTTTCTCGATAAACTTCAATTCGTACAAACCTTCTAGTTCTTGTTTGACCTGAATCAAACTATTCTTACCATAGAACACACGTTGCAGCCTTTTATTAAACGTGTACTTAGACTGCTTATATTTATTAAATAACGTGATTTTGTTACGTTTTAACCATTTCTCCTTACGTTTAGGCTCAAAGAGTTATACATAGAGGAATTTGACCGTAATATTGATTGTTGGTAGACCTTCAAGTGACATTGTTATCCAAAGAATAAAAGATAGTCCATAATCCTGCTTCAATTGTTGACAAAAGATACTTCAACTTCCCATCATCTAATAATCCGTTCCAAATAAAATTATGCAACGATTCTATTAAATAGTGGGCAAAACGTAAAAACCATTGCTGAACGATTAGGAAATACTCCAGCAATGATTTATGAAATTTACGGGCATGTAATGAAAGAGTTGGAAGAGCAGTCAATGGAAGTGTTCAGCAGAAGTTTAGAAATGGGTGGGGCTAAAACTGGGGCTAATTAGTTTAAATAACCTTATAAACGTTGATAAATCAATGTTTTTATCATTTATCTAATGCTAGGACTATTAACATTCGAAATTATGTTAACGCTTGTAGTAAAATTAATTACATGATTATCCTAAATTTAAAAAAATGAGGTAAAAAAAGATGTCTACTACACTAGTATCTTCTAAATTAACTATTCCTCTCAATACACCTGATTTGATTGAGCGCAAGCAATTGTTTGATCTTTTACAGAACCAAACTTATAAAAAAGTGACGGTTCTCCGTGCACCAGCAGGTTATGGGAAAACGACTGTTCTAAGTAGTTGGTTCAAATCTAAGAAGGCAACGGTCGCTTGGCTTTCACTTGATGCTGCTGATAATGATCCGATTCGTTTTTGGACGTATGCTGTGCATGCCGTTGCAAAAGCCTATCAATGCCCTATCGATCAAGTACTTGCACCGCTTTTACACACCCAAGACCTAGCTACACTGGAATTTTTTATAAATTCATTTTTAGAGGAGCTCCATGCTTTAGCAAAACCGATTCAAATTGTATTAGATGATTATCATGTAATCGATAATCCGGTAATTCATCAACTTATGACACAATTTATCGAGTACTTACCTGTAGAGATACACGTCTATCTAACGACTCGAACAACCCTAGCCCTCCCTATTGCTAAGTGGCGAGTGAAACAATGGCTACAAGAATTCGATGCGGATCATTTACGCTTTACGTTCCAAGAAACGAAGCAATTTTTTTCTTGCAAACAGGTAACACCACTCAATCAACAATTTTTACAACAAATGTTGGACAAAACGGAAGGATGGGTAGCGGGCCTATTATTAACACGCTTGGCAAATGAACACCAAGTTGACTTATACGATCATATCGCACAACCGTTTATTTCTGAATTTTTATGGCAAGAAATCATTCAAAACCTTCCGACAACAACGCAAAAATTTCTTATAAAGACCTCCCTACTGCACGAGCTAGAACCAGCGATATGTGACCAACTAACAAAGCAGTCAAATAGTCTTGAACTGTTGGAAAGTTTAGAAGCAAAAGGTCTATTTATTATTCGTCTCCAAACAAAAAAGCCTGTTTTTCGCTACCATCATTTGTTTGCCGAAGCTTTACAAGTAGAACTAAATAAACAGTATTCCGTGCAGCAAGTACAGACTATTGTCCAAGAAGTCTCACATGCTATTTATAATCAAGGAAATTATCATTCTGCCATTGAACTTGCACTTAAATATGAACAATATAATCAAGCTGCTTTATGGATTGCAGAACATCTTGTCCAGCTATACGCTTCCGGGCAAACGACAACATTCATGCGCTGGTTGCATCAACTTCGAAGTGCTCAGTATACCGTTTCGTATGAAATGCTTGTTATCGGCTTCCTAACTTCTATAACAACAATGGACACAAAAATAGCTACTTCTCTAATGGAAGAGCTTGAACTGCGACAGCATGTAGAACAATGGATGGCGCAAGAAGAGCATGCTGCAATGGCCTATATATATGAAAGTGCAAAAGCGTATGCCATTGTCGCTTCTGGCGGAAATTTACAATTGGTTGAAGAGATTATGCGCAATTTGCTTGCGAATGGTCCTGCTCCTTCTCGCTGGGATAATGTTCCGATTCCCTATAATATTTTTGAATATAAGATTTCACGTACAAGTATTGGCTCTAAAGGAAAACTGCAACTGTTTGAAGAAGGCGAAGCTGTTAGCAAACTTTTTCGAGAAACAACATTACAAACTGCAAATGTGACAGCATTTAGTTATGGGGTTGCTGCTGAATCTTTATATGAGCGAAGTTTTATAGAAGCTGCCCAAAAAGAGTTGGAAATCGCCATTGCATTAGGTCAACAACATCAAGACCCAGGTTTATATATCCCTATGTATTTACTTAAAGCGAAAATATACGCTCATCAGCAACAGTCAAATACAGCTCGTATCATGTTGTCTCAGGTGTTAGAAGATGTTTCGGAAAAACATTGGCAAACGTCGATTCAAATTATGCAAGCCTATTGTTTTATCGTCGAGGGAGATAGCCAAAACGCAGAGATGCTCTTACTAGCAACAAAAACAAAGCAACCATTTTGGCAGCTCGTTTATGCTCGTTTATTGTTATTAAAGGACACACCTCAGGATGCACTACCAGTAATCATTCAAGTTAAAACAAAGGCACAGCAAGATGATCAAGTTGCAACGATGATAGAAGCAACAGTACTAGAAGTTATTTGTCAGCATCGTTTAGGAAACACTGCTATTGCATTAGATATTTTACATAAAGTATTGCAATGGGCAGCTAAATACTACTATGTTCGGACATTGGCAGATGAAAAAGAGCTACTCCCCCTTCTGGAGCAATATTTTCAATTAGATTCATTGGCAGCTAAGTGGAATCCTTACCCAGACTATTATTTACATTATTTACAAAGCTGTACAACCAATGTAGTTCGTCATGAAGTGTTGACACCGCGTGAAAAAGAGGTATTTGATCTGTTAGCCAAGGGTGTAACCAATCGTGAAATTGCAAACATGCTAAATCTATCGGCTGGTACTATTCGCGTTTATTTATCTACTATTTATCAAAAACTAGGTGTAAAATCCCGTTCACAAGCTATTCTCCTTGCCAAAAAGTAATAAAAAGCAACTAACAGCTCTTGAAAGCTGGTAGTTGCTCTTTTTTGTCAACTTATAGACGACACGCAAAGGCCGCATAATTCATGAATGCACGTCATAAAAAAGAACTGTTCCACTTTGAGAAACAGTTCTGAATATCTTATTTTTGAATAAACATTTGAGACCAATAGTTGCCGTCTTTTACAAAGCCAACTCCGATATGTGTATAGCTTTTGTTTAAAATATTTGCACGGTGTCCTTCACTATTCATCCACGCATTTACGACTTCAGAAGCTGATTTTTGACCTTTGGCGATATTTTCTCCAGCTGCTTTATACGTAATGCCAAATTTCTTCATCATTGCAAATGGTGAACCATACGTTGGGCTAGTATGGTCAAAGTAATTTTTATCATGCATATCTTGAGATTTATATTTTGCTACTCGTGATAGCTCCCAATCTTCTTTTAATGCTGGCAGACCTGCTTTCGCTCGTTCTGCATTGACAAGTTTCACTACTTCTTGCTCTACAGAAGCTTGTTCATTTGTTGGAATATTAATTTTTTGACCTATATTTATTTGATCTGGGTTTGCCAGTTGAGGGTTTGCATCTATTAATTCTTGTACACCTGTTTGTGTTTTTACAGCAATTTTCCAAAGAGAATCGCCTGCTACTACTGTATATGAGTCAGCGGCCATTGCGCTAATTGGTACCAATAAGGATAGTGATAATACGGATGCCATCGCTACTTTTTTTACTTTTCTAAACATGTAAATCATTCCTTCCTGTTTTGCTCTATATTTATGGTAAATAGATTAGTGAAATAATGCATCACTAAATATTTGGAAGGATTTTTACAGTTGTATGACATTTGAAATAATTGACGAATAGATTACGAGTTTATCAGTGTTTATTCTCAACTTGTCAGTAATAAAATTGAAATATAGTTGTAACAGGAATATATTACTACAAGATTTTAAACAGCAAAGGCACCATTCCAGTCATAAACTTCATGATAAATGGAAAACTTCCCGCCCACATTAAATTGTTTGAGTGCCTGGCACTATATTCAGAATTGTTTGGGTGACTGGCACTTTATTAAGGCAATATATAAACAGTCATACATAAAGGTTGCCATAGAGATAATTGTAATAAGTGGGATGCTACTATAGAAATAGAATGCGACGGCTGCAAATAATGTTCCAATCATTTTGCACACTGCAATAGACATAGATTGACCTGCCAGACTCCCCCTTGCAAAAAACAAGCCGATAAATAACCCTGACATCATTAAGTTTTGTATAAACGCAGCATATATCCCTTGCATATCATGAAGTTCATGCGAGAGTGCCAAAATAACTAAAAAGCTTGTTGCCAATGTAAAAAGGAAAGATGTATAAAAAAGTGTGGTAGACATTGTATTTTTAAATTCTTTGCGCCCATATATTAAATACTGCCACATAATTACAAGATCAAGGACAAACCAACTAAACGTAATGATTCTTTGAAAATCATTGTGTGGATATATAAACGTAAAGATAAACTCCCATGAAATATTGGCACAAATTGCAACCATTGGCATACCATATTGCTCATCCTGAAAACCACGTTTTATAATAAATATGTATGTCACTATCCAAAACAGACCCATGCCTATTTGACAAATTAAGAGAAAGTAGTCTTGATTCATAAACACACTCCTTTTTACTTGAATGTTGGTAATGTAACCTCTACTTTGCTACTGTATGATAAGGTATGAATCTATTATGTCTGTTTAAAGAAAGTCCGTTTTTTATAAGTAAACACAGTGAGGTCAAATAGCCTGTAACACCAGATACATATTGCATAAGCTATACATTGGCAATCTAATCCGATATAGTTAAACGGGGTGATGATATGAAAACTAAATTTTATTACAACAATAAGCAATTCATAGCAGGAACTACCTTAAAGGACGATTTGGAACTTGAACAAAATAATATGGCACTACATGTCTGCACAAGTACTGAGGATGTGTTAAGCAATCGAAAGAAATTAGCAGCTTCATTGCAATGTGATATCAATGATTTTATATGTACTCAACAAACACACAGTGCTAATTTTTATCGTGCAACTGTAGCAGATAAAGGTTTAGGCGCGCTGAGGCAAGATACAGCCATTGCCAATACCGATGCACTCTATACATTTGACCAAGATGTAATGCTTTGTACTTTTACTGCTGATTGTGTACCTGTTATTTTTTATAATGAACGTAGTGGTGTCATCGGTGTCATTCATTCTGGCTGGCAAGGAACAGTCAAGGAAGTGACATTGAAACTTTTCCGTCATTTAATAGAACAAGAGCACTGTAATCCACAGGATTTCCATGTTCAAATTGGCATGGCACTTAGCCAGCAAAAATTTGAGGTTGATGGTGATGTCTATGAACAATTTAATCGTCTAGGCTATGCCGATAATTTTATGTATTTCAATGCTGACACAAACAAGTATCACATTGATAATCAGCAAACTGTGAAAAAGCAATGTGAAATTGCCGGCATTCCGTCACAACAAATTACCATTGATCAAACATGTACGTATCTTAGTGAAGAAGGTTTCTCCTACCGCCAAGACAAAACATGTGGCCGACATGTAAGCTTTATTATGCGAAAATCATTCTAAAAAAAAGGCAATTTATCACTTTTTCAAATGATAAATTGCCTTTTTATAGCTTTCTGTTGATTATAGCTGTGAACATATACCCGTCAATAACGGCATTATTTATATTGGTTGACCGTGCTCTTTTCCTGCTTGTGTAATTCTGATGATTCAACTTTCTTCACTGAATCAGTTTATTTTAATGTCCCTGTACTAATGATGGATGTTTTCACCTGTACATCAATTGCTACTTTACTAATAATCTCCCGCTTTTTTTCAGTTGTCCATTTTCCGCGATGGTACATTCGGAAATATTCACTAAGACCACTTGGATCTACTTGCCATTCATTGAGTTTATCTAAAAACTTTTTAATATCTTGCTCCAACTCTTTATTCACGTCTTTTTCTAAATCCGCTAAACTTTCTATAGTAAATAAATCATTTTCTCGTGCACCTTTATATTCACTTAATGTTCCTTTGATTGTTAATGCTATCGTGAGTTTAGGTGAATGCATATTTTTATTACTCTCAATATGCACATCATTTTCCACTAAGTCAATCAATAACTTTTCTTTGCCATGTCCTTGCTCCATTTTAATATCTAATGGCGCAAGATTTTTTCTTCCTTGGATTGCCTGAATAATGAGTGCCTCATTCGGCGTGATCAATTCAATCATCTGGTTACCTTTAAATACAGCAATCCCTTTTATTTCGATTTTATCACTATTTTTATCAATAAACGGTATAGTAGGATCAAATACCGGATTCGAAATGGTATACATAAAATCATGGATGTTCGTATTAGGATTAAATGCTGTATTAATGCTAGGTTGCAATAAATCGTTTAAATAGAAATTAATATTCGGTTTATCAGGATAATTATATTTCAGCATTTCCTCTCCTTTTTCCTTCACAATGGCGATAAGTACTTTATTACCAACTTCGGCATTTCGGTATAAATGCTGAAGCACTTTTCGAATATTGCCTTGACGTGCGAACTCTTCATTAAACAACACAACGCGTAACTGATTAAAAACAATTTTTTTGTCTGAAAGTTTTTCTATTTCCACAATGCCATTTGAAACAAGTTCCGTAGTCACAGAAAAAGTTTGCGTACTTCGTTGCGCTTCAGGTGAATATTGAGGAATGGCGACGGTTAATTTCATACTATCCTTATCAATATAATCAAATGCGATAATGCCCACCATTCCGACATCTTCAAGCGGAACTTTTACTTCTTTTTCCGTACAGGCGGCTAAAACGAATAGTTGGATACAAAGAGTTACATAAAGAAGTTTTCTGCTCATACTTGCACCTGCTTCTTTTTTCGAAGTACATAAACCATCATTAATAATACTGGCCAAAGAATTAACATATAGCCAACATAATTGGCACTTGTAAATAATTTATCTTGAAATTCTCTGGAAGATGGCATTTTTACAACAAAGAAAATAATCGCAACTAAGATGTACAAATAAACATTACTTTTTTTAGATACTAAAGTCTCTACCCCTTTTTTTGCACACCATAAATAGGCGGCCACGGTCGATAAAATTAAAAAAACCCATAATGTAATGCCAAAAATATCAATTCTCTCAATAAACGAAAATTCCCCAGCTTTAAACAAGTTTAGTACTGAAAATTCCACATATTCTAGCTGCCATTCAGAATAATACATAACACTAATCGCTGTCGTAATAAAACAAAGTAAGATACTAATCCAAATGCCAATTAACGAATGACGGAATGCTTTTTTTTGATCGACAATGTAGGGAAAATAAAACATGACTAATTCATAACCTAGAACCGATAAATACCCTCTTTTTAATGCCTCATAAAAGTCATTTACACTAAAAAAATTAAATAGAGGTAAAAAGTGACTCATATGGCCCTTTTCAAATGCCCAATGTGTAAAATATAGAAAACCTATCGTTAGAAAAAGGGTCATGATACAAAAACGGGCAATCGATTTAATGCCTCCACTGACAATATAAATAAGCAATAATAAAAAACAAAAAACAGGCCCCGTAATAGTTTGCTCTTGAAGAGCAGTACTTTGAATTAGATGCATATAATTACTAATAATGCCTGCAATAAAAACGAGAAATTGAATAACGAAAAAAAGATTGATACATTTCCCTAACCATTTACCTAGTAGGATTTCATTGATACGAAATAGGTTGTCATTTGGAAATTTAGAATTAATCCAAATCATTGGGTACAGTGTAACACTTGCAATCACACCAAAAATCAATGGCATCAATGCTTGGCTATAGCCTAAAGAACTAAGTTGCTGAGGCAGGGAGAGAATACCAGTACCAATCATGACGCTTTGTGCTAAAAACACAACATGATATGCATTTAATAACTTTTTCTTGCTCTTACCTGTACTCAACTAAAACCACCTCAAATGCTACAAAAGCTGTTATTTTTTTTGTGCTCTAGAAATACCCTTCTTGGTTTTTAAATATTTTGTTGGAAATCGAATAATACTATCGAATAAATCACTGGCATTACGAGGAACAACCGGTGACATATACGGTGTTCCTAATGAATTTAATCGTAATAAATGAGCAAATAGCCATGCAAATGCTAGCATTAATCCGTATAACCCAAACAGACCAGCAGACAAAATAAAAATATACCGAATAAATCTACTTGTATTACTCAATAAAAAGATCGGTGGTAGAAATGACAGTAAGGCAGATGTCGCAACCAATACAATTAGAATATTACTAAGCAATCCCGCTTCAACAGCTGCTGTACCGATCACGATACCTCCAACGATACCAATCGTTTGACCGACTTTAGCAGGCATTCGCGAACCTGCTTCACGCAGCACTTCAATAATTAATTCAATAAACAATACTTCTATTAGTGGCGGAAATGGAACTTTACTTCTGGATTCCTGAAGATTTAACAAAAGCTCATAAGGTAATACTTCAGGATGAAATGTTAAAGCAGAGATATACATCGGCGTAATCATAATGGTTAGGAAAAAGCCAAAAAATCGAAGCATTCGTAATAATGAGGCTGTTGTCCAACGGTTATAATAATCTTCGACTGAAACAAACATTTCAAAAAAGGATGTAGGACAAACAATCGCAGCCTGACTATTATCCATAAAAATCACGATTCTTCCATCAATAAGATACTGACTAACACTATCTGGTCGTACGCTCATATAATGCTGCGGGAAAGGAGATAACGGATTATCTTCAATCAGTTGCTTGAGCTCTGATATATCTGTAAAAAAAGGGAATTGTATTTGATTGATTCGCTCTCGTAGCGTGTCTAAATTTTCTTTATTTACGATATTGTCTATATATAAAATTGAAATTTTAATATTGGTTTCTGTTCCTACAGTGCGTGTTTCATTTTTTAACTTTGGATTTTGAATCCGTCTCTTTACTAATGAAATATTGGTCTCTAATGATTCAGTAAAAGCATCTTGTGGTCCAATAACTGTTGACTCTGTTTCCGTATTTGTTATCGAACGTGTAGGGGCACTATAGGTGTCAATCACTCGAAGTTGCGCTGTTTTATGGAAAAACAATAAGGTTTGGCCTGCATCTAATTTTTGCAAAATCAAATCCACATCGTCTAATTCTACTGCATCAGATACTTGAAAAATTTGATTAACATGGTTCGCTAACGGTATGAAAACCATCGATTGTAAAGTCATTTTCTCGATAAGAGAAGAGAAATAGATAATTGTCGCATCCCCTGCATCAGTAACCATCTCTTTTATAACGACATCATCAATTTCTTGAACCTTGTCCTTTATCTGGTCAATTACTTGCTGTTCTCTTTCTTCCATGCCATTTCAACCCCCGTTAAACGCCCGTATGTATCATGAACACAACATATTTCTTTATGTAGCTTATCCTTTTTTTGAATAACTATGTATGGAACATCTCTAAAAAATCTTGATTCTACTATAAAAAAGGATGTATCTCAAATTAAAGAGATACATCCTTTTTCGATCATTTAGTACGCTTGTTAGCAGGTCTTTCTTTTCCAATACCAAACACATAATAACTAAGTGTTACAAGTATCAGGAAAGCAATCCCTACAATTAACGAAACACGCGTATCCTCATTAAACCACATACCGATAAGCACCATAACTAAAAACGCGATGGTTGCATAGTTTGTCAAAGGAGCTAAAGGCGTTTTAAATGGGTGATTTTCCATTTGCGCTGCTTTTACTTTTCTAAACCGAATTTGACTAATTAAAATAATAAACCAAGGAATCATCCCAGGAAGTACGCTGGCACTATAAACATAAACAAATAGGTTTTCTGGTGCAATATAACTTAAAATAACACCAATGACTAACCCAACTAATACGCCAGCAGTACCTAAAATCGGAACACCGTTATTTGAAACCTTTGCAAAAAACTTAGGTGCCTGACCATTCATAGCCAGTGTATAAAGCATACGTCCCGCACTGTAAATGCCACTATTACAACCACTCATAGCTGCTGTAATTACAACAAAGTTAATAATACCAGCCGCTGCCGTAATCCCTACCTTAGCAAAAGTAGCAACAAACGGACTACCAATCGTTCCTAACTCATCCCACGGGTAAACCGTTACAATAACAAAAATCGCACCGATATAGAAAATTAAAATGCGCCAAATAATACTTTGGATAGCATTGGTAATTGTTTTTTGCGGATTTTTTGCTTCTCCAGCCGTAATTCCGATAAGCTCTACACCTTGGTAAGCCGCCACGACTAAAGATAATGCAAAGAAGAAACCTGTCCAACCACCTGTGAAGAAGCCACCATGTGACCACAGATTGGATAAACCGATTGGCATACCGTCATTTCCAAACCCAAAGAAAATAAGACCAATACCAGCCACAATCATAAGCACAATTGTAACGATCTTAATCATCGCAAACCAAAACTCGAATTCGCCGAATGATTTAACAGAAATAAAGTTTGCTACACCTAGTATAACCATAGCAATTAACCCAGGAATCCATGCAGGTAAATCAGGATACCAATATTGCATATATGTTCCGACTGCTATAATTTCAGACATCCCAACGATAACCCACTGAAACCAGTTACTCCACGCAGTTAAATAACCCGCCAATGGATGAATATATTTATAACCAAATGTTGCAAAAGATCCAGTACTTGGCTCTACATAGAGCATCTCACCCATAGCTCGCATGATGAAAAATATAAAAATGCCCGAGATAGCATATGCAAGGAGCACGGATGGCCCAGTCCACTGGATAGCGCTAGCGGAACCCATAAATAGGCCTACACCAATCGTACCACCTAGAGCGATCATTTGAATATGTCGCGCCTCCAGCCCTCTCTTTAATTCTTTGTTTGCCACTTGAATACGCCTCTTTCTATCTTAATATAAGAACGATAAATTACTTTATAAATAATAATAAATTCTTCTCAAAAACACAAATGTATTTTTAGGAAAAACAATATTTTTTAAATTTTAATATAATAAATACACGATTTAATATCCTCTTTGAAAACAGTTTTACCTAGACACTACTAAAGAAGTCAACAATCCATATATATCTAGTTAAAAGAACATAATAAATGTGCTAAAGAAACAAAAATTCTTAAAATTCACTACCTGCTTTTCCCATGTATAACGCACGCTCAATTACTATATTAGTAGCGTAATAATATCGTTAAACTTCCTTCTCTTTTTAATAGTATTATTATTTCAGAATATTCATAATTATCATTTTTATACTAAAAAACTTCTTTCTTTTCTTTAGATTTTAATATTTCTTAAAATTCGACCAATTTCACTTCGAATTCGTAAAAATAATTGACCTGAATGTCAAAAAAGTATAAGATTTTTACATATTTCTAAGAAAAAGAGGCTTTCATGTGAGAAATTTATTATTTAGAAGAAAAAATATAGCGGATTTATTGAAAAAGGAAGGAACTATTCAGCTCAAACAATCGTTAGGTGCTTTTGACCTGATTTTGCTTGGGGTTGGCGCAATTGTTGGCACAGGGATATTTATCTTGCCTGGAACGGTGTCAGCTACCCATGCAGGGCCAGGAATTGTTTTTTCATTTATCATAGCCGCTATTGTTTGTGCATTAGCAGGTATGTGCTATTCTGAGTTTGCTTCAAGCGTACCTGTCACAGGGAGTGCCTATACGTATGGCTACATTGTATTTGGCGAAATCGTTGCTTGGCTAGTTGGCTGGGCACTGTTATTAGAGTATGGATTAGCCGTTGCAGCCGTTGCAACTGGATGGTCATCGTATTTAAGTGCGCTCCTTGCTGGCTTTAATATTTCGCTGCCAACAGCAATCTCAGGGTCATTTAACCCTGCCGCTGGTACGTATATCAATTTACCTGCCATCGTTATTATTTTGGCCACAGCCTTTTTCTTAATGCTAGGCATAAAAGAATCCACTCGATTAAATTCCATTATGGTCTTTTTGAAAGTGGGCGTTATTTTACTATTTATTGGCGTTGGTGTATTTTACGTGGAACCAACAAATTGGCAACCGTTTCTACCATTTGGCGTAAGTGGTGTATTAAGTGGCGCTGCTCTTGTATTTTTCGCTTATCTTGGATTTGATGCTGTTTCATCAGCAGCTGAAGAAGTAAAAAATCCCCAACGTAATATGCCAATTGGTATTATTGGCTCCTTATTAATATGTACAGTTCTTTATGTTGTTGTTTCACTTGTATTAACAGGTATGGTGCCCTACACTGATTTAAACGTTAGTGATCCAGTCAGCTATGTTATGCAACTTGTTCATCAAGACTGGATTGCGGGTATTATTTCCCTTGGTGCAGTTGTCGGCATGATGACGGTTATCCTTGTCATGTCCTATGGAGGGACACGCTTGCTATATGCTTTAGGCCGTGATGGTTTACTGCCAAAAAGTATGGCTGAACTGAGTCCTAAGTTTAAAACCCCTGTCAAGAACACTTGGGTATTCGCTATCCTTGTAGCCTTTTGCGCTGGCTTTGTCCCGTTATCGAAGCTTACGGAACTTGTCAATATGGGGACGCTAGTAGCTTTCACAATCGTTTCAATAGGCGTCATTTATTTACGTAAAAACAAAAATATTCCATCAGGTGGTTTTAAAGTACCGTTCTTCCCTGTACTACCGATTCTGTCATTCTTGATGTGCTTATTTTTAATTTCCCAGCTATCTATTCATACATGGATTGCTTGTGGACTTTGGTTTGTATTCGGTTTAATTGTGTACTTTGTATATGGCCGAAAGCATAGCACGATGAACTAAATCGTGCCAGTCACTCAAACAATTTGCAAACAATTTAAAAGCTGTGTTGCCCTTGTGGAAACGCACAAAACGTAAGCCGCAACAATCTGCGTGGTAGCAGAGGTTGCGGCTTACGCAATAGCTATTGCAATAAGGTTTGTTCCTGAAGTTTTGCGGCGAAATATTTGCGGGCATCCGCTGTAAGAATTTGCAAATGTACAACTTCTTCCTGCCGTGCAAACTCTACAAACATACCACTTAAGTTTTCATAGACATATTGTATTTTAAAGCCGCTGTCTAAAAAGTCATCAACTTTCTTTATTTCTTCTGTACTTTGTAAAAAATCTGACATGCGCTCACCCCTTCTCTCTACTAATCAGCACCTTTTATTTCTAAAAGTGGTTCCGTTTGATCTACTGCCTCAACGTCATCTGAGCCAACTGCGGGTTGTGGCACCAAATCTTGCCCAAATAGTTCATCTAAGTTATGACCAGCTGTAATCCCTAAATACTTCGCATCACTTGGATCTTCTAATTCAGCTTGAGGATACTTTTTAAACCACCAGTACTTCGCTAATACATAGTAAACCAACGCTCCAACGATAAAACCCACTAGTGATGAATAAGCAGAGAAAATATTTGCAATGACACCGCCGATAACCCAAGCGATTAAGCCTGCTAAATTAAAGCCATTCATATATTTGAATTGACCGTTTAGCTCATACAAATCTTTGACATTGATGCGTCTTTTTCGAATTAAATAATAATCTGCGTATAAAATACCAACAATGGCTGTTAAAATACCACCTATAATTAAGAGCGCGTTGACTAAAACATCAAATAAGCTCCATGGCTGTGCAAGAATTCCTATTACACCCGCAATTACAACGCCAACCCAGAATGGTACTTTTGGGCCGCCAATATTAGAGAAAATAGTAGCTGCTGGAATCACATTAGCAGACGTATTCGTTGACCATTGCGCTAAAACAATCATTAATAATAAAATTCCAAGTATCAAGCCACTTGCACTTTGCTGTAATGCATTGATTGGATCTGCAGATGCAACCGCCATATAACAAACCGCGCCAATTGTAACGATAAATGTATTCGTGATGGGCATAACAATTAAAGAACCGACCAACTGGGTTTTGTTCCGTTTAAACCAGTTGCGCTCATTTTTAGGTGCATTAAAGAAGCGAGACAATGATGGCATATCAGCGGCTAACGTAGCCCAGAATCCCATATTTGCCATGATAACAATCATAAATGCTGTAAAAGCCGCTACACCCGTAGTTGGCGTCTCAACCCAAGACCAGACATCTTTGCCTTGTATTGTGGCCGCATCTGCTAATGTTATATACATCCAGCAGGAAATTAAAATAATAATGGGCGCCGCTAAATCTGCAAAACGCTCAATTGATTTAATACCTAACGAAGTATTAAATAATTGTAGAGCAGCAAAGACTAGAAAACATAGAAACCAATTATTAAAACCAAAAAGTAAATTAAGAATGCCATTAATAGCCATGGCGCCGAAATAGGTGTTTATACCGAACCAACAGGCTGCTGTTACGCCTCGCACTAACGATGGAATGTGCGTTCCAAAAGTACCGAATGGAGCACGCATATATACAGGAAAAGATAAGCCATGCTCAATCCCGATATCACCAATTAATGTCATAAATACACCGATTAAACAAGAGCCAATCAATGTCGCTAAAATAACCATTGGCAAAGGTAAACTCATAATAGCAGAACCACCAATTGCAAATGCGGCTAGTACAATAGCCATGCCTATCCAAATGACTGCAAAACCGAATGTTCCAATATTTCTTTGTTGATGTGTCACTGGAAGTAAATCAGGGGATTTCAAATAATTCCCGTCATGTTCCATACATTTCGCTCCTTTTTGAATAGATTATGCATCGGCACAAGGAATCCGAATATCATTCGTACCATGTACTGACAGCATGCATTTATCCAGACATCGAATCATTATCCCCTGAAATCTAGCATTTTGTACCAGTTAGCTCTTACATGGGGAAAATGCTCTACTGAATAAACGAGATTTCCGTGACAACTCCATGAGGCTTTCCTCCCTTTTCGAAATCATTCGTAAGGAAGGTGGAAAAACAGTTAATCATTACACAGATGAACCTTTTATTTAGATAGACTATTCATTAACAATTGGCGCTCATTCCAAGTCATTGGCGCAATAGCGGATTGTCTTTCGACCATAGAAATTGCTCCATCAACCGGACAGACAATCGAACATAAATTACAACCAACGCAATCTTCTTCGCGAACCTTTAGCATAGGCTTTCCATTTTCCGTATACAAATCGATACATTGATGGGACGTATCTTCACAAGCAATATGACACTTATTACAGTTAATACATACATCATTATTGATGTCCGCAACAATTTTATAGTTTAAATCTAGATTGCCCCAGTCCGAATATCGAGGCACCGAGCGACCAACTAAGTCCTTTACCGAAGCAATTCCCTTATCATCTAAATAATTATTTAGTCCATCAATCATATCTTCGACAATACTAAATCCGTGGTGCATAGCTGCTGTACAAACTTGCACACCCGTTGCACCCATCAACATAAACTCTGCTGCATCTTGCCAATTGGAAATACCACCTATACCCGATATCGGAACCTGAATGTGAGGATTACGAGCACACTCTGCTACCATATTGAGTGCTATTGGCTTCACAGCTGGACCACAATAGCCGCCATGCGCCCCTTTACCTGCAACATGAGGTATTGTATTCCATGTATTTAAATCAACACCTGCCAAGCTGTTGATTGTATTAATCATACTAATAGCGTCCGCTCCGCCTCTTGTCGCCGCTTCTGCTGTTACTGTTATATCCGTTATATTTGGCGTTAGTTTCACAATAACTGGCGTACGTGCTACTTCCTTCACCCAATACGTTTGCTTTTCCACCAATTCAGGTACTTGACCAGAGGCGGAGCCCATTCCTCGTTCTGCCATGCCATGTGGACAACCAAAGTTAAGCTCAAGACCATCTACCCCCACATCTTCTACGCGTTTGACAATTTCATGCCACTTTTCTTGCTTTGGTTCTACCATAAGGGAAGCAATAATGGCGTGATGAGGAAACCTTTTTTTCGTTTCATAAATCTCTTTTAAATTTACCTCCAACGGGCGATCGGTTATTAATTCAATGTTATTAAAACCTGCCACACGTTGCCCGTTATAACTAACCGCTGCAAAACGTGAAGAAACATTTAAAATCGGTTCACCCAATGTTTTCCAAACTGCCCCACCCCACCCAGCTTCAAATGCACGCTGCACTTGATAGCCTGAGTTCGTAGGTGGTGCGGATGCGAGCCAAAATGGATTGGGTGATTTTATCCCCGCTAAATCTATTCGTAAATCTGCCATGTCACTGCCCCCCTTATGCAATCTCGCTTGGTTTTCTTAAACGTTCATGAATCTTATAAGCAGCATCTTTTCCTTGTTGAACCGCTGTTACAACCATTGCCTCTCCTTGTCCGTTGCCAAAAACAACATCCCCACATGCAAACACTTTTTTATTCGATGTTTGCATCGTCGTTTCATCAATATCAACAACGCCATTTGTATGCTGTAAGCCAAACGCTTCAATTAATGACACAAAACGCGTTTGACCAATTGCTTTAATAACTGCATCCACCTTTAAAATAAAATTGGATCCTGCAACCTCTTCTGGTCTTTGACGACCATCTGCTCCTGCTTCACCGAGCTTCATGTGAACGCATTCAATGCCAATCACTTCACCTGCATCATTGCCGATGATTTTTTTCGGCGCTGTTAACCATTGAAACTCCACGCCATCTTGCTTGGCAAATTCAAATTCAAATTTGTATGCGGTCATTTCTTTTTGCGTTCTTCTATAAAGTATTTTCACATTATCCGCACCTAATCGCACGGCACAAGTAGCACCATCAATTGCGGTATTCCCAGCACCAATAACTGCAACACGTTTCCCTACTAAATCAGTTGGAAGCGCTCCCACTTTTGTTTGTTTTACAAATTCAATGGCATCATGCACGCCTAACAGACCTTCTCCTTCAATACCCAGATGTGGCACAGCCCCCATACCAACTGCTAAAATGACACTGTCATATTGTGCTAATATTTCTTCTGCAGAAATGTCGCTACCTACTGTCGTATTTGTTTGA
Source organism: Lysinibacillus sp. C5.1 (assembly GCF_016350185.1). Taxonomy (NCBI): domain Bacteria; kingdom Bacillati; phylum Bacillota; class Bacilli; order Caryophanales; family Bacillaceae; genus Lysinibacillus; species Lysinibacillus sp. C5.1. The sequence continues at coordinate 1,649,938 of NZ_CP066226.1, read as the reverse complement.
ATGTTCACACCGAGTTTGACAATTTGCTCGACTTCCCAATCTGCTACCTCATTTGGTAAGCGGAACGACACGATACCATAGCTTCCTAAACCACCTGCTTTCGCTTCAGCCTCATAGATTGTGACACTATAACCAAACCGACTAAGCTCACGCGCCGCCGAAAGACCAGCAGGACCCGCCCCAATAATGGCTACTTTCAGTCCATTGCTTTCGCCTTTCTTAAACAGCTGTGCACCTGTCTCCATTGCCCAATCTGTCGCATAACGCTGTAGTTCTCCGATTCTAATTGGCTTTGTTGAGGAATTTAACACACATGCCCCTTCACAGAGCTCTTCTGTTGGACAAACTCTTGCACAACTTGCACCAATTGGGTTTGCTTCTAATATAGTAGTGGCAGAACCCTTCATATTCCCTGATGCAATTTTTTTTATGAAATTTGGGATTTGAATGCTTGTTGGACAAGCTTTAATACAGGGTGCATCATAACAATAAAGGCAACGATTTGCTTCTTCCATTGCCTCATTTTTTGTCATTCGACTTGTTAACTCAACAAAATTACGCTGAAGTAGCTTGGTCATTGCATGCTCTTGCATCGGAACCATTTCCACATCCCCCTCATGTGTTCTTGTTGAACTTGCCATTGTTTAATAGCCGATTGTTTTGTTCTCCAGTCAAAACAATCGGCCATGTATTACCTATTGCTAATTACACCTTTGCATGATTGTTTAAATCCTGCTTGAAAGGTGGTGCTACATTGACTGTGTGACAACAGTGTTGAAGCCACACGAAATATTTGCAAAAACAAGTTAGATTTTTATCGTTTCCGCAGTCGTTTTCAGTTGGCGTTTGATATAGCGACCACTGCCTAGTACACCAACAAATTCTTTCTCTTTAATAACATATTCCCCACGGACAAGCACAGTGACCGGTTCCCCCGTCACTTCCCAACCTTCATATGGATTGTAGTCCACATTCATATGGTGGGTTTTTGCTGAAATTTCGCGTTTTACATTAGGATCAAAAATCACGATATCTGCGTCAGAACCTATAGCAATTGTCCCTTTTTGTGGAAACAGACCAAAAACTTTTGCAGCATTTGTAGCAATCATATCAACAAATTCATTGACAGTTATTTTCCCTTTGGCAACCCCTTCTGAATATAAAATACTAAAGCGATCTTCAATAAACGGTCCACCGTTCGGAATTTTAGAAAAATCATTTAACCCTAATTGCTTTTTGCCGTTAAAACTAAACGAGCATTGATCGGAACCAATTGTTTGTAATTGCTTCGCTTTTAAGGCATTCCATAAATGCTCCTGATGGTATTTCGGACGAAGTGGCGGTGACCATACATATTTTGCCCCTTCAAAGCCTGGTTGTGCTAAAGCAGACTGGTCTAATGTCAAATAAGGTGGACATGTTTCGCCATAGACGTTATAGCCTTTTTCACGTGCTGCAATAATTTCATCCACCGCTTCTTTACAAGTAACATGGACAACATAAAGCGTTGCACCTGCGATATGGGCTAGTTCAATCGCACGTTTTGTGGCTTCTCCCTCTAATTGTGCTGGACGCGTAAGCGCATGATAAATCGGCTCTTTATGTCCCGCACGTCTTGCCTCTTCGACAAGCTCATCGATAACTGAGCCATTTTCACAGTGCACCATAACAATTGCACCAACATCTTTTGCAATTTTGAACGCTTTAAAAAGCGTGCGATCTGTCGCTTGGAATTCTTTTGCATAGGCCATAAAAACCTTTACAGAGGTAATTCCTTCTTGCTCTAGTAACACAGGTAATTCCGCTTCTGTCTGTGGTGTTAGTTCGCCAATCATTAAATGGAATCCATAATCAATTGCAGATTTCCCTTTTGCTTTTTCATGCCATTTTTCAACAGCAGTAGAAAGTTTCTCTTCACCTGCTGTTAAACAAAAGTCTAAAATCGTTGTGGTGCCGCCAAACGCAGCCGCTATCGTACCCGATTTCCAATCATCGTCTGTTACTGTATTATTAAAAGGCATATCTAAATGGGTATGCGGATCAATTCCTCCTGGCATTACGTATTTATCAGTAGCATCAATGATTTCCGCACCTGCAACAGATAAATTTTTACCTATCTGTACAATGATTCCGTTCTCAATAAGAATATCTGCTTCGTAGACATCTGAAGCAGTTGCGATTCGTCCACCTTGAATGATTTTTTTCATACTATCCTACCTTTCGTGGTCGATATTCAAGTAAACTATTTTCACTTTCTTCTTTTAACTTGATTCATTGCAGCATCACTTTGGCAGCTTTCTAGTTAGTAATAGAGACGTAACAATCATGATAAATTTCAAATTTTAATGTAAGCTGTACGTTTGCCCCATACTGTATTTTGTTTGCATCGTTAATACCGTTTCGAGGAGAATATCTGCTCCCTTTGCGCAATCTTCAAATGATGTTTCTTCCTCCTCGCAATGACTCTTTCCATTAATACTCGGTACGAAAATCATTGCTGAAGGTATCATCGTCGCTATATATTGCGCATCATGCCCTGCTCCACTAAACATTCGATGAGCGGTATAGCCAAATCGTTGGCAAGCTGTTTCGATTTCATCACAAATTTGTCGATCAAATAATACTGTGTCTCTTCCCCATAGTTTCACAGCTTCTATACGACAACCTATGTCTTCTGTAGGCAAGTTTTTCAATACTTCCTCGACCTTTTGCATAATAGCAGGATTTTGATGCCGTGAATCAATTGTAAACGTCACTTTATTTGGTATAACGGTATGAATATTAGGTAAAACATGCATCCGCCCAAAGGTATATACTAGTTGCTCATCAATCTTGCCAAGCTGTTCATGTAAAAATACCATTGTTTTTGCGGCAACAATCATCGGGTCTTGGCGCATTGCCATCGGTGTTGTTCCTGCATGATTGGATTGGCCAGTAAAGGTAATTTCATAACAAACCATTCCTAGTACCCCTTCAACAACACCTATTTCCATTTGCTTTGCTTCTAAAACGGGCCCTTGTTCGATATGGAGTTCAATATAAGCAAGGGCTTCCTTTAAGCGATGTTGTTGCTCACCCTCATAACCACTTGCTTGGAGTGCGGCTTGAAAAGTCATGCCATTGTTATCGACAGACAGTAGCATTTGGGCTTTTTCAAATTTTGCAGCAATGACGCCTGAGCTCATCATCGCCGGATCAAAGCGAGCCCCTTCTTCATTCGTAAAATTCACAATCATTAATGGCACATCTAACTCTACGTCATTGTCCTTTAATGTTCGAATCGCTTCTAATGCTGTTAACACACCTAAAACACCATCAAATTTCCCACCCTTTTCAACTGAATCTAAATGAGAGCCCATAACAATTGGCGGAACTTCTTTTTGGCCTGGTAGCATCGCATAGATGTTGGCCATATCATCTACTTTGATTTCCATCCCTAATTCTTCACAACACTTACAAAAATAATTTCTAGCTAAAATATCTTCTTTCGAAAGAGATAAACGCGTGACACCACCGTTTAAAGTAGCTCCAAACTGACTAAATTGTTCAATCGAATCTTGCAATCGTCTACTATTACATTTATACATATGCAAGTCCTCTCTTTCACAGTAGTTACTAAACATTCTAAAATAGATAAATTTTAAGAGATATGGATATAACACTAAAAAAATATGTGCATCTGCACATGATATATGGTAAGTTATGTTCATAATAAGGGGGGAAACGATGGGAACGATTCGCAAAATTGTGGAGGGAGTTCAATTCCCTATGCTTACATTAGTAGCTGGACATAGTGGTGTACATCGAAGAGTTACAGGTATTAACGTAGTAGAGAGCATTGATTTAATTATGTTTTGTCGGCCAAATGAATTGGTCGTCACGACAGGTATTAACTTATCACAGCAGGAAGATTCCTTAGAACAACTCGTTAAGTTAGCTTATAGCAAAAAAGTAGCAGGATTTATTATCAATATCGGCCCTTATATTCCTGCCATTCCTGAATCTATCATCGCTTTTGCTAACGAGCATGATTTCCCTGTTTTTCAAATGCCTTGGCATTGCCGCGTAGCTGATTTATTAAAAACTACTTTTCAATTTATAGCTAACCATCATCAAGAACATTCCATTGAAGAAAGGGTACTTTACAATTTACTTTTTCACTCCAAAAAACAGATGGATACGAGGAAAGTACAACTGGCGCAACTTGGATTCCCACAAGGTAGAGAACTTGCTATTATCACTTGCACAACAATAGGTGCACAATCTAGCATTGACCGCTATGAAGTGATGATCCAATTTGCCTTTCAACATCGTTATAAACGCTTTTTAAAACTAAAACATAAAAATCACCTCATTTTTTTAATTGACCGAGCGCAAATTAATACACCGAACATCCCCTTCTCAAAAGTAGTTGAAGAAATCTATGAAAAAATCAAACAAAAAAATGGCTTTCTCGATATCATTATTGGCAAAGGAAACTATCAAAAAGAACATGAAAATATTCGTAAAAGCTATGAAGAATCGTTAACCGTTATCCAATTAGCACAGCTTCATAACAATCGTTTTTTGTACAAATATAAAGATATCGGTGCCTACCAAATTATTATGGCCGTACAAAACCAACCATTAATGCAATCCTTTAGCCATGATATTTTAGGTCAATTACAACGATACGATGAACTGCACAATACGGATTATATAGCCTTTTTGCGCATATTTCTCGAGGAAAATGGGAGTACAAGTAAAATTAGCGAACGGCAATTTATTCACCGTAATACTGTGCTATATAAAATTAAAAAAATAGAATCAATGTTAGATATGGATTTAACAAATCCATTTACCAAAACCAATCTCTACTTAGCATTTTTAATTGAAGATGTCTTAACACATCAATAATGAATGAGATACTAAGTTTATACACCTCGTTTTATATATCAGAATTTTCTATTAATAGATAACCCTTCTAAATTATTTTTCCTATTCATATAAAGTATTATTGACGTAGCCTTTAAACGTCATAGATTACCCCCACCTGTTGGTATAAGGGAAGTTGCGACAATAGGGTACTAGAAAGTTAAACAGATAAAGCATAACAAAACTACTTATCGTCGTATCGTTTTCACAATGAATAGAGTAAGAATACCTTATGTAATGTTTTTAGTGCATATAAACGAAGGAGGAATAATGAGGATGGTAACGAATACGGACGTAAAAGAATTAGGGCATTTTATTAATGGCACCGTAGTGGCGGGTCAAAGCGGGCGCTTTTCAAATGTCTATAACCCGAGTACAGGAGCTGTCATTGCCCATGTCCCACTTGCTACAAAGGAGGAGGTTCAACAGGCAATCGCTACTGCTCAAAATGCCTTTCCAGCTTGGCGCGCACTTTCAGTTGGCAAACGGGCGGAGATTGTACTGAAGTTTCGACAATTACTAACAGCACGTATGGACGAATTAATTGACATGATTTGTACTGAAAGTGGCAAAACCATTGAGGATGCTAAGGGTGAAATTACCCGCGGTTTAGAGTCAGTGGATTTGGCAATTAATGCTCCTCATTTAGTTAAAGGGGAATATTCGGTCAATGTAGGCGGAAATATTAATGCCTATTCTACAAAAGCGCCCCTTGGCGTTGTGGCGGCAATTTCTCCTTTTAACTTCCCAGTGATGGTGCCACTTGCCATTACAAGCATGGCAATTGCAGTAGGAAATGCCGTTATTTTAAAACCGTCTGAACGTGTTCCTTGCTCTGCCCTCTTGCTTTCAGAGCTGTGGAAGGAAGCTGGCTTGCCTGATGGGATTTGGACGGTCATCAATGGTGATAAAGAGACGGTAACCGAATTATTAGAAAATCCTTCTGTTGAAGCGATTTCTTTTGTCGGATCAACACCAGTTGCTGAATATATTTACGCAACAGGCTCAAAATATGGAAAACGAGTAACAGCATTAGGTGGTGGTAAAAATAATATGGTGGTCATGCCTGATGCCGATTTGGAACAAGCTGCAAATGCCTTTTTAGGGGCGGCATATGGGGCGGCTTCTCAACGTTGTATGGCGATTTCAACAATTATTCCAGTCGGTGATACAACGGCTAACAAGCTTGTTAAAATATTAGCCGATAAAATTGCCAATTTAAAAGTAGGCCCTTACACGGATCCAGAAGTAGATTTTGGTCCTGTTATTACACAACAATCGAAGGACTCCATCATCGGCTTTATCGATCGTAGTCTTCAAGAAGGTGCTACAATCGTGTGCGATGGTCGCCAACCCGATATCTCAAAAAACTCTAAAGGATTTTACTTAGGGCCAACTCTATTAGATAACGTCAAGCCAGGGATGGAAATTTACGAACAGGAAGTATTTGGACCTGCACGAAATGTCGTACGTGTACAAACATTGGAAGAGGCGATAAGCTTAATTAATAACCATGAGTTAGGAAATGGCGTCACGATTTTTACAAATAATGGTGCTGCTGCGCGTAAATTCACTTCTGAAATAGAAGTTGGGATGGTAGGCGTTAACGTACCTATTCCAATTCCCGTTGGCTACCATAATTTTGGTGGCTGGAAACGTTCAAAATTTGGCGAAGGTCATATGTTTGGGCCTGATCAAGTACGCTTCTTTACAAAGGCTAAAACAATTTCCGAAAAATGGTTTGAGGATACGAACGAGTCTGCATCCTCTTTTGCCTTCCCAAGTAATAACGACTAATAGGAGGAGCCGTTTCTTTTTTTGAGGCGGCTTCTTGTTATTAAAAAACTGACGCACCCAAAGGGCCATCAGTTTTAAAAAGCTTACATTTTTTTATTTCCTGAATCCTTTTTCTTCGCTTTTGGCACGTCTGTAAAATCGGCTTCTTCCCCAGCTTCCATACCATAACTCGGATTGTTGTGAATACGAGTATGTGCATCGAAGTCTTCTTCCTCATCTAAACGCTTCATAAGGATTGGGATTGATATAAGCCCAGCAATTCCGACAAGTGCATAAATCCATCTCGACAATACGGCTGTTTGACCGCCAAATAAATATGCGACTAAATCAAATCTAAAAAATCCTATTAGTCCCCAGTTAATTGCACCAATAATTACGAGAACTAAGGCAATCCTATATACTACACCCATTTGTAGCACCTCCTTCCTTCTGTTGTTCCAGCGAAGCAATCATTGTATGGTAATGACAAACCTTTACCATTCTTAAACGCAACACTGTTATAACTGTCTTGGCGATAACGCCAAAATTACTTGCCATTTCTTGAATGTGCAATGTAAATTTTTTACAACACTCATGATGACGGTCTTATTTTTTGCAATAACCGTTTTTTTATACAAAGAGCAATTTCAGCTCGTCGAGAAGAAATTGTTTTCATCAAAATTTTTTGCAATACAAAAATGCACTAATAAAATTCATTAGTGCGTAAATGCCATTTAAAATGATGTTCATTTCATCTAACGAAAGATTTACGTTACTATCCATTAAGTACCTCTTCTTTTTCAGCAATTTTTATAAAAATGATGTATTCTCTGTCTCCACTAATCATGTTGCATTTTTTAGGATACTTCATCCTAAAATGCTGGAAACGTTGAACACCCCTCGTTCCTCATTCTTTTCTTATGGTCTAAGGTAACATTCGATAATATAAAAATCATGTATTTTATTGGTAAATTCAGAAAATAGCAAATAAAATATGGTATATTACTTAAGGTATATTCTTCTTAAGGAGCTAATACCCTAAGTTGCTAAGTATTACGTATCATTCTATTACGATTAATTGAATGACTTATTTATGAAACGTAGGTGAAAGAAAAATATGAAAAAGAAAATTGTAATAAAAGTTATCGTTATGATTGCAATGTTCGCGACATTAAGTACGGTAATGCTATTTCCTTTAAAAAGTTATGCCACAGAACTTTCAGAGCCTATTGTATTAGGGCAATACTTTGATATTTTTCGTGATCCTTCAAAATCCATTACAATTGAGGACATCTTATCTGGTGATTATGATCAATCCTTTGAGACAAGTAACCAAAATTATTTGTTTTTTTGGCATACAAACGATACGATTTGGCTAAGGCTCCATACCGCAGAAATTATGGATAATAAACAAGGGCCCTATTGGCTAGAATCTATTGATAAACTAGACAATGTTGAATTGTTTTTAGTAAAAGAAGATGGTTCTTATGACCAACAAAAGAGCGGAGTTGCCCATATAAACGAGCAAAAGATTGACTACCGTTCGAATGTCTTTACTATAACAGACCCATCTACTACAGCTATTTATGTAAAGTTAGATGGCGTTCTTCCAAAAAGTTTTATGTCCTATTTGTATACAACAGAGGGCTTTTTAGAAAAAATCATTTCATATAAATTTTTCTCGGGTATGTTTTATGGCTTTATGTTTGCCTTATTAATATATAATTTATTTTTGTTTTTTTCTTTAAAAGAAAAAGCGTATTTTTATTATGTCTTGTATATGCTAAGTTTTATTTTTTATCAAGCGACGATGAACTCCTTAGATTTGGAAATTGCAGGTCATTTCTTGCCAGAATGGTTTTTTATCCGATCGTTAGTGATCAGTAGTAATTTTTTACTGATATTTATGATTTTATTTTCCAAAGAGTTTCTAGAGTTAAAAACATATTTACCGAAGTATCACTTACTCGCAAATATTTTATTATGGCTTTCAATTTTATCACTTATTGCCGTATTTATTATTCCAGATGTTGCTATTGTCAATAATTTCACAACCATTTTTGCAGTCGTAGTACTTTCCTTTCTTTGGTTATCTGGACTCCTTGTATGGTTAAAAGGACAAAAAATGGCTCGTTTTTATTTGATTGGTTGGTCAGTTTTACTAGGGTCTGTTATTGTTCAAGCGTTAGCCTTTTTAAGTATCATTCCATTTCATCCAAGAATATTCGAGGATATACCAGCAATTGGAGCTACTTTTGAAGCAATCTTTTTATCACTAGCACTCGGGGATAAAATTAATCTTATTAAAAAAGAACATCAAAAAATGCAGCAAATGTTAACTGAAACGCTTGAATATAAAGTACAGGAACGAACGCAAGAGTTAGAAAAAGCAAGGCAAGAGCTTGAAAATATCGCCAATACTGATAAATTGACGCAAATACCAAACCGAGTCCGCTTAGATGATGTATTGGATGAAGCATTAAAGCAAGCACAAAATCATGCAACGCCTCTTTCTATTATTTTGCTCGATATTGATTATTTTAAAGCCGTAAATGATGAATTTGGTCATCAAGTTGGGGATATTGTATTGATTAATGCAGCGGAGTTATTTAAAAAATCTATTCGGGAACAGGATACAATCGGTCGATGGGGTGGTGAGGAATTTTTAGTTATTTGTCCTCAAACCACATTACATGAAGCACTTCAACTTGCTGAGCAGCTCCGACATCAACTAGAGAATTATCAGTTTCCAATCGTAAAGCAAAAAACGAGTAGCTTTGGTGTAACCACTTATGTACATGGGGATACGCTTACAACATTATTAACAAGATGCGATCAAGCATTGTATCAAGCAAAAAATAATGGACGTAACTGTGTCGCGTATTTACATAATGAAGAAACGACAGTTCCCCATTTCATTTAAAAAATCCCTTCTAGCCTCATGCTAAAAGGGATTCTTTTTATTTCTGCCAATTACTTAATTCCTTCAGCAATTCAGGCAATTGGAGTTTCTTGACATCTATAGGCGGTAATGCATGAATAAATTCTTTGCCATAAGATTTTGTGCTAATACGGCGATCTAGCACAATAAATGCGCCCTTATCTTGGGATGATCGAATTAAACGGCCAAATCCTTGCTTAAAGCGCATAATTGCTTCCGGTAAAGATAGCTCCGTAAAGGAGTTGTGCCCTTGTAATGTTAGATGTTTGGCTCGTGCCTTGAACACTGGCTCCTCTGGTGAAGAAAACGGTAGTCGTACAACAATGACAGAAGAAAGTGCATCACCAGGAACGTCTACCCCTTCCCAAAAGCTGTTTGTGCCAAATAGCACTGCTTGGTTGAACTTCTGAAATGATTTAAGAATGCGCATTCGACTACCACCTGTGACACCTTGTGCAAAGAGCATATAGTCATCGAGAAGCTCACTATCTTGTATCAGCTCAACTGTTTTTCTTAACATATCTTGGGCAGTGAATAACACAAAGCAACGTCCTTCTGTCATGCGAACCGTGCGTGTAATCGCATGTGCCACTGCTTCAATATAATCTGCCTGCGTCACCTGTTGAATATCTGGCATATCTGTGACAATAAACGCTTTTGCACCAGAATAATATGATGCTGGTGCTTGTAACTGCATAACTTGGACACTATCTGAAATGCCAAGCTGACGTGTAATAAAGCGTTCATTTCCTGGTACCGTTAAAGTGCCTGAAGTCCAAACGATACTTGCTTGTTTACGAAGTGGCGCCATTACTTTTTCTATAATTGGTGTAACATTAACTGGCTTCTTATAAACATGCAGACTGCCAGGGACACTGCGTAAATCAAATTCAAACCAAACGGAATGTTCGTCCTGATGTAAAAGGAAAATTTCCTCCCATTCCGCAATTCTTAGCTTCAACTCTCGAATCCAATAGTGCCACTCAGATAAAATAAAAACCTCATTTTTGTCTAACTGTTCAATATTATTTTCAAAAGCTTTACCAGCTTCCACCGCGAGATCAAGCCAGTGCTGTAATAGTTTGCTGACTTGTAAAAGCGGCTCTTTTGCTAGTGATACATCCTCTAAGAACAGGGTCCATTTGCTACTAGCCTGTTTGCCTCGAACTTGCTGTTGCATTTTTTGTACAGCATGCCCAATGGTGTCATCGAAAACGCGCTGTAATCGAATAAATTGTTTGTCAAGTTGCTGTAAACTTTGCATTGGGATGCGCTGTTTCTTTTTAGCTGCCTGACTGAATTGTTGAAAGAGCGCTGTATCTTCCATTGTTCCAATTTGGCCAAAAATATATTTCCATTGTGTGTAGGAAAAGACGGTTTCATCTTGTTGCATAGCTGCTTGAATAACTTGATGCGCTTCATCGATAATCCACCCATCGATTTGTCTAAAGATTGGTGTTTGACGAACTAAATCACTAATGACCATCGAATGATTTGTCACGATGCAATCCGCTGTCGTACTATTTTTTAATGCTTGCTCATAAAAATCAAAGCCCTTTGTCGGTTTCTCCTCAGGCAATTTGCGAATTTTTTCTAAAAAAAGCTGTCCCCCACCGGAAACATTAAGTTCACTTAATACGCCTGTCTGCGTTTTTGTCAGCCAGACAAGCAACTGTAAAATGGTAAATGTATCATCATATGATTCATCTGCATATGCCATACACTGTTCAAAGCGAGCAAGGTCGATATAATGTTGCATGCCTTTCAGTACAGCAACGTTTACTTTTGTATCAAGAATTTTTTCGATTTTTAGTAGTTCTTCTTCTACAAGTTGCTCTTGTAGATGTGCTGTATACGTACTAATCGCAATTTTTTTATTGTTAGCCCGCGCATATAAAATACTAGGTAAAAGATAACCGACTGTTTTGCCTATGCCTGTCGAAGCCTCAATCACACATTCTTCTTTGTCATTTAATGCTTGCCAAATCGTATCCATCATCGTAAACTGCGCAGGTCGTTGCTCGAAGTTGGGCATAGCTTTTGTCATCAGTGCTTCTTTTTCATTTATTGTTTTTGGATAAGGTGCTAGCTCGGATTTTAGAACCCGTTTTTGACGACCATCACAAATTGCAATATTGCGATAGTACGTAATATTTTCATCAGTTGTTCTATGATGACGTTTAAGTTGTAATGCTTCAAAGAAAAGCTGGGACAAATTAGATTTTAAACGGAATGAACGTTTATGCATTTGTTCGAGCGTTAGTTGTGGAAGGCTTAGAAGCTCTTTCCAACTACGTTTAAAAAGTTCAGCCGTTGCCAGCGCATCATCATCCGCTCTATGCGCATTTTCAAGTTCAATATTTAAGTCTGCGGCTAAATCACCTAGCTTAAAGCTAAGAGACATGGGAAATAAAATTTTTGCTAGTTCAACTGTATCCATTTTCTTACCATGCCATTTTGGTAAACCCGCTCGTTTAAATTCTGCTTGTAAAAAGGATAAGTCAAAATCCGTATTATGCGCGACAAAAACACAATCGGAAATTAATTCGTATATGTAGTCGGCATGTGCCTCGAACGGCAAGGCATCTTTCACATCCTCGTCCGTTATATGCGTTAAATCTTGAATAAAGGACGGAATCGATTTCCCTGGATGAATAAATTTTGTATAGGTGCGTTCTATTTTCCAATCCTTCATAATGACAATGGCAATTTGAATCATTCGGTCACCATTTGCTGGAGAATGACCTGTCGTCTCCAAATCAACTATTGCATACTTTTGACTTTCCATCATACATCTCAACTCACAGTTCACATTAGATAGATGAATTTTATCATAAATACATCTCGCAGGTCATCCTTGCGCCATTTCAATAAAAAAATGCACGAGAATCATATGAATTATGCGAATTTTGCGAATCGTTCTGGTGACTGGCACCCAAAAAAATCCACTTCGCTTTCTGCGGATACACCGTTAGCGAAGTGGATTTTACTAAAAGAATTGTGTGGGTGACTGGCACTACAATACAGTTGCTTCTGGCTCGTAGGCAATCATTTCTTTAATGGTATTGCCTTCTCCCATAATGGCTACTGTCGGTTTATGGTCCTTAGCCTCTGCATTATCCACATAAACATAAGAAATAATGATTACAATATCTCCACGTTGTACGAGGCGCGCTGCTGCCCCATTGACACAAATCACGCCTGATCCGCGCTCACCTGCAATAATATACGTTTCAAAGCGCGCTCCATTGTTATTATTCACAATATGCACTTTTTCATTTGGTAACATTCCAACGGCATCTAAAATATCCTCATCAATTGTAATCGAGCCTACATAATTTAAATCCGCTTCCGTTACAGTAGCACGGTGGATTTTACTATTCATCATCATTCGTAACATGTTATTTTCCTTCTTTCACATTAAAAATACAATTATCAATTAAACGTGTTTGGCCGATGTAGACGGCGGCTGCCAAAAGAACTTGTTCCGTTTGGGCTGTTACAGGCAGAAGATCCGGATAAGCCAATAATTCTATATAGTCAATTTTGCCATGTGTGCGTGCTGCGATATGAGCTTTTGCCTTTGCAAGGGCTGCTGTTGCATCACCATTTGCTAAAAAGCTATGTTGAGCCAGTTGCAAAGCCTCATAAATCGCCGGTGCTTCTGTGCGGTCCACCTCGTTCAAATATACATTACGAGAAGACTTCGCTAAGCCATCTTCCTCTCGGACAATTGGTACAACACGAATCTCTAAAGGAAAATGGTAATCTCGCACCATCGTAGAGATAAGTGCCACTTGTTGGGCATCCTTTTGTCCAAAGTAAGCACGTGTTGGCTGTGTTAAATGAAACAATATTGAGACCACCTGTAAAACACCATCAAAATGCCCTGGACGGCTTGCTCCGCATAGAAGCGTTGCCTGCTCACCTGCGCGGATACGAATACCACCATCATGCGGATATATCTCTTCCACACTTGGTGCAAAGATTATGTCTACACCGACAGATTGTGCTAAAGCAGTGTCCCTTGCCAAATCACGAGGGTAACTTTCAAAATCCTCATTTGGCCCAAATTGTGTTGGGTTAACAAAAATGCTCATCACAACAAGGTCATTTTCTGCACGAGCTTTTGATGCTAATGTTAAGTGACCTTCATGTAAAAAACCCATTGTTGGCACTAGTCCAATTGTTTTTTGTGCTCGTTTAGCTGCTTGAATTTCTGATGTCAGTGCTTTGATTGTAGTAATGACTTTCATTTACTTTACGCCCCCGTATAACTGATCCAATGCTTCTTCTTTCATCGTAAAGGAGTGGTTTAATGTTGGAAATGTCCCTGTCTTCACAGCATTAACAAAACTTGCAATGCCGCTGCTGGCTTCACTTCCCATATCAGCAAATTGTGCTACAAATTTTGGCACATGGTGCGAACCATAGCTCAGCATGTCATGGAAAACTAATACTTGTCCATCAGCCTCAATACCCGCCCCAATACCAATTGTCGGAATCGTAAGTGCTGCGGATACTAAATCCGTTAGTTGATGTGGAATACATTCTAAAACAACTGCACATGCGCCTGCCGCTTCACATTGTTTGGCATTTTCAATAAGTTGAGCTGCCTGTTCCGCGGTTTTCCCTTGCACCTTATAGCCTCCAAGCACACCTGCTAATTGCGGTTGCAAACCTAAATGTGCAACGACTGGAATACCTGCTGATGTTAATTTACTAATCACTGGCACGACATCTCCTGCACCTTCAACCTTAAGGGCATCTGCACCCGTTTCTTGCATCATAGATACCGCTGTTTTTAACGTGTCATTGACATCCCCGTGATAAGAACCAAATGGCATGTCCACGACAACAAACGTATTTTTTGCCCCACGACGGACAGCTTTTGCATGATGAACCATATCGGCTACTGTCACTGGCATCGTAGAAGAATAACCGAGTACAACCATTCCAAGTGAATCTCCCACTAAAATCATATCAACGCCGGCTTGCTCGGCAAATGTTGCGGAAGGATAATCGTAGGCTGTTAGCATCACGATTTTCTCCCCATTTGCTTTCATCTTTAAAAAATCTGATGTTGTCTTCATTGTGTAGTCCTCCTTTTTTAAGGAAAGAAAACAAAAAAGACCTTTCTATTCCTAAATTTGGACAGAAAGGTCATGAGTTCGTTCAGTACCGTTTTTTCCTCAGATGCATGATGAGGTTTTAACGTTAATTAGGCAGATAAAAACTAGTCGCGACTTATCATTTGCGATTAGGTTCCCCACTCAATCAAGTTAAATTTTGAACGTATCGTTTTCTTCCGTCCCTGTCTATAAAAGATCAAGGCAGATATTTGTTGTAAATTGTAAAACGCTGTTGAAGGTGCCGTTCACAAGGATACTGCCCTTCAGCCATTACTATAACAGATTCACTAGCTAATCTTCAATTAGTTTTTTCTAGCAATTCACTACAAGGAGCATTTATTTGTAAAGATAATGGTAAAAAAAATTGACAAGTATATACTATACGTCATATACTATCCACATACTATACAACATATAATATAAAACCTTGTATAGGTAATAGAATGTGAGGTGGAAAGATGACATTTCAGCTTGGCTCCGCATTACTTGACGCTTGTGTACTTGCCATTGTCGATAAAGAGGATGCATACGGTTACTCGTTAACACAGCAAGTGCAATCTGTGATGGATATATCCGAATCAACGCTGTATCCGGTATTACGTCGTTTACAAAAAGCTAATTATCTAACAACGTATGACCAACCCTATCAAGGACGAAATAGACGGTATTATCAAATTACCGAGCAAGGGCGTAAACGATTGCTCGAGCTTTTACAGGAATGGCAAATGTATAAACAAAAAGTTGACTGTGTACTTTTAGGAGGGAAATTAGATGGATAGAGAAAGCTATTTAAAAAAGCTACGAGGGAAATTACGGCGTCTTCCAGCGCATGAACTAAATGCAGCGCTTGTCTACTATGAAGAGTATTTTGATGAAGCAGGCGTAGAAAATGAGCAACAAGTTATACAACAACTAGGCTCTCCTTCTGTTGTGGCCTCACAAATAATGGCTGATTTTGCCTTAAAGGATTTAGATGCGACACCCGCTTCTACAAAGAAAAATATGACGGCTATTTGGCTTATTATTCTTGCAATCTTGTCGGCACCACTATCTTTACCATTACTTGCCGTAGCGGTAGCACTTATTATATCGGTTGGAGCAGTTATTTTTAGTTTTGTTATTGCAATCGTTGCAATGGTATTAAGTATTTTTTTTGGCGGTATTGTAGCACTTATTTCAGGAGTGCTCGTATTAACTGAACACTGGCCAACCGCATTACTCTTTATAGGCATAGGATTAGTAGTAACAGGTTTAGGCGTCCTGCTTTTCCCAATCGTTGCCCGCTTACTAAAGAAAATTGGTATGGTTTGCGTGGAAGTATTAGCAAAATTGTTCCATAAAATGACGAAAAAGCACAAGGGGGGACTATAGATGACTTCACGACATAAGCTCATCGCTTTTAGTATGATTACTTTAGGGATTTTACTTGCCGTCGTTGGTTTTACCTCTGGTGGTAAATGGGTAATTGTAAAAGGGGATAACGGCTTCTCTGTACCAAGTAATATTGGGCTCGAAAAGAATTCCCATACAATCGAAGCATTTTCAGATATCCATGTAATAAACAACTATGGAGATGTTGAAATACTTCAGGGCGATAGCTACACATTAGAAACAAATGTTGTTAAAAACACAGATGTATCTTACAGCATGGATAATGGTACATTAACAGTTGAAACAAAAAGTAAAGGAAAAAATGGCGTCACATTTGGCATTGGAACGTTTCAAACACCTTCTATCATCATTACTGTGCCAAAAGATGCAAAGTTAAATTCGCTTATAGTAGACAGTGATTTTGGCGATACGATGCTTCAAGGACTACACTACCAACAGCTAACTATCAAAGGGGATTATGGGGATATCCTACTCCAAAATATTACTAGTGACAAAACGGAGATTACACAGGCTTTCGGGGATTTGACACTCGAACAATTCATCAGTAATGGCTTTGTTGTTGAAAGCGAGCATGGAGAAATTGATATAGAAGGAACACTTAACGGTCAATCACAAATCACTTCTAACTTTGGGGATACAACGTTAGACTTGCAAAATAAAAAAAGTGAACTAGGCTTTGAGTTAAAAACAAGCTTTGGGGAGATTACAGTGAATGATCGTGAGCACAATAGCAAGGCTTCACAACCTCTTGAAGGACATAATCAGCTAAATGTGTCTCTGTCACATGGGGATTTAGAATTATCCTTAAACTAAACGTCACATAGCCTCAGCGCTCATCATGAAACGTTATCTTACTTAAAAAACAAGAGAATGGGACAAAACTATAAAAATTTAAGGAACAGAGGAAAGCTGTTCATAAATTTTTGCTATATGGGGACCTTAGCTATTCTTGCTTTTGCAATTAAAAAAATTAGAAGTGTTCACTAGTTGTTGGTAGCGGAGGTGGTGACTCCAGCTCCGAACAGCACATAATGTAAGACGCGGGCAACAACCGCATAGCAAAAAAGTGTTAGATTGATTGGGGGGACTGACCCCGATATATAAGACACTAAACAAAAAAGCATTACCCAACCCGTTGTCGATATTGAACCGGCGACTGGTTGTTTAGTTTCGTTTGAATTCGGTTATTGTTATAATAGTTTATATAGTCTTTGACAGTTTGTTCTACGATGGCCGTCGTAGTACTGTTCAAATTGTCTAAGTAGAATGTTTCAGACTTTAACACAGAATGAAACGATTCGATTGGGGCATTATCAGCGGGCGTACCTTTACGGGACATGCTCATGGTAATGCCTTTTGCTTTTACGGCCTGTTGATAATCATACGATGTGTATACCGCCCCTTGGTCACTGTGCAACGTACACCCTTCGGGCAAATGATGAAGTTGAGCTAATGTATCCAGCACAAAATCAGTATCTTGGCAGTCTCCAATCGAATAGGCAATAATTTCACCATTATATAAATCTTGAATACTTGAAAGATACAACTGTTTTTGACCAAATGGCAAGTAGGTAATATCAGTTACGAGCTTCTGTAACGGTGCGGTGGCTTCAAAATCGCGATTTAATAAATTTGCTGCGATTGCATAAGGTTGTCCTGTTCGTTTCCGTTTTTTCACTTTCACGCGACATTGCCAACCATATTTTTGCATGATACGTTGAACCACTTTATGATTGACGCACATTTCTTGACGTAAAAGTGCTGTAATTTTTCTGTAGCCATAGCGAAATTTATTTGCTCGACAGAGTTCACCGATACGTCTCTCTATTGCTTGACGAGACCTTGCATCGGTTGATGCCTGTTTCCAACGATAGTAGGTAGATCGTGCAATCCCAAAGTGTTTACAAATGTCCTTTACAGACATCATGCTTCTTAGTGACGCAACTAACTGTACAGCTACTTCTCCAACCACTTCCTCTCCAACTCTGCGTACTTTTTTAGCACCTCAATTTGTTGCTTTAAATAACGGTTTTCCAATGCTAATTTCGTTTGTTCATTGTCCGGTTCAGGACCCTTATTAAATATATATTGTTTGCCTACAGGTTGTTTCAAACGATTGACTTCACCATTTCTATACCAACGCACCCATGTTTCGACCTGTGTTTTATGACGTATATTTAATTCCAATAGAATCTGTTTGACAGGTACACCCGCTAATCGCATCTTAATCGCTTTCATTTTTAATTCATAGGGATAACTCACTCTTGTTCCCATAGAAAAAACACCTCCAAATTGAAATTTAAGTATCTATACCCGAATTTCAATCGAAGATGCTTTTTTTATTTGTCTATACCTAATGGGGTCAGTTCCTAGGTTCAATCTAACACTTTTTCTCTTATGTCCCATCCTCTTTCATTTTTTATAAAATTTTAATATCACCTGAATAAATCGTTCGTATTGTCCCATCGTTTTGCGTTAGCTGAAGCACGCCATCATCTGTAATACCGCTAGCAATTCCTTCAAAGCGTTCTCTTAAAGTTGTCACTTCGATGCGTTGACCAATCGTGCACGACATCTGCTCCCAAAGCGCTTTAATACTAGAGAAGCCCTGTTTCACGTATAGTGCAGTAAACTGCTCCAAATATTGCAAAATTGTTGCGACAAGTGCAGCACGGTTAATTTCCTCCCCTGCCGCAATACGTAACGATGTCGCAATATCTGCGATGTCTGGTGAGAAATCGTTTTCTAGCTGGTTGGCATTGATGCCGATTCCTACAAGTAATGCTTGTACAAGATCTGCCTCTGCCTGCATCTCTGTTAAAATACCTGTGCATTTCTTACCGTTTATCAGTAAATCATTTGGCCATTTAATAGCAGGCTCTACATGTTTATACAATGTTTTAATCGCCATTGTAACCGCAACCGCTACGACAAGTGTGAACGAAGATGCTTGCTGTGGTGAGACATCTGGTCGTAAAATAATGGTCATCCAAATACCCGTACCATTTGCTGATTCCCATGGTCTTGCCATACGTCCACGCCCTGCTGTTTGTTCTTCACTAATCACAATTGTGCCATCTGGAGCACCTTCCTGTGCAAGTTTATGGGCAATGGTTTGTGTGGAATCGACTACATCAAAATAGTGGATTTCTCGCCCAAAACGCTCTGTATTTAAAAATAATTCTATTTGTGTGGGACTTAAGCTATTCGGTACACCAGTCAACATATAACCTTTTTTCTTAACGGTTTCAAAAGTATAGCCTTCCTCTTGCAACGTCTGCATATGCTTCCAAATAGCCGTACGTGAAACCCCTAGTGAATCTGCCAACTCCTGTCCTGAAACCGCCTCACCGCTAGATGCTAATAATCTTTTTAAAATTTCATCCTTCATGGACATACTCATACTCAAACCAATCCTTTAGTATTTTTCTTCATTGCAAACCTTAACCCATAACCTATCTCATTAGCACGAAATGCGAATAAGATTTACCATTCATGCTTTAAAATACTGAATAAAAGAGAATCTCGCCAGCCGTCTTTTAGTAGCAAATCTTGCCGTATTCTACCTTCGTAAGTCATACCGATTTTTTCTAACACTTTTGCCGAGCCTAGATTTCTTGGGTCACAAGTAGCAAAAATACGGTGTAAATTGAATGCACTAAATCCAAATTCAATCAGAAGCTTTGCTACTTCAGTAGCGTATCCCTTTGCCCAATCATCTGGATGAATAATATAACCAATCTCACCTTGTCTATTGGTAAAATCCCGAATATTCATTTCTCCAGCACCGATGACTCGATTCTTTTCCATAACAGCAAAAACGAAGCGACTTCTCGGAACGTTAGCCGCCTCCAAAACTACTTGTGTTACAAAATCCTGTGACTCTTTCTCGGAATTCGGACCCCAAGGTTGATATAGGCAAACAATTGGTTGCGATGCATATGCATGCACAGCGCTCCAATCTTGTTGTTCCATTTCTCTCAGTATCACTCTCTCACCTTTTAAATGGTTCATGTCAATCATCACCCAAACACCCCTTGATTGAAATTTACTTCACGATTTATGTATAAAGTGTGTGCTATGTCCCAAAAAAGATAAAGCAAGTGACCCTTTTAATGACGTATTTTCATGGTCACTTGTTGTCACTTGCTTAATTTACTTTATATCAACAATGATTCATCCTTTATGGACATACGCACGCTCAAACCAATCCTTTATGTGGTTTCGCTCATTTATTAGCTCCCCGTTAACAACAGCCGTTAGAATCCTTTGCAACGCTTCTTTTAACCATGGACCACGTTTTTGTTCAGACCATTGTAGTAAATCCATTCCATTGACTACAAGCTCTTGGCGATTTTTTATTGGTAATCTTGCCTGCACTTCACGTATACTGTGCTGCGAAATGGTAACTTGCTCTTTCAATTGTGCAAAGTAGTGTGCTGTTTCAAGCTCCTCAAGCGAATACGTAAAATAGTCCATGCTCGTCCAGCCATTCTGTAAGGCATGGAACGCACTTAAAACAGCCTTCACAAATGCCATTTCCTTATTCGATAAACGATAAGCACGCAACACTTCCTGCCAATTTTCTTTTTGTCCAAGAGCAAAATACGCCCAACCGCAAGTTGCATTTTCTACAGCAAAACCACGCCAATGGTCTACTTGGAAATCCCCTTGTAAATAAGACACAAGTCCACTTTCTTCAAGCTTTTTAATGCCATTATATACATCTTTTCCTAGCCATAGCTTATCAAGTTCAGCCTTCATGCGCTCTTTGGCAACCCATGCAATATCGGGGGCCTTTTGCTGCATTGCCTGAAGGGTAGCCACTTCAATCGAAAAGCCAAGCTGTGCTGAAAATCGCACAGCTCTTAACATTCGTAAGGCATCCTCGGCAAAGCGCACCTTCGCCTCCCCTACAGCTCGAATCACGCTAGCCTCAATATCACGTTGTCCACCGTAAAAATCAACAAATGACCCATCTCTACGCATGGCTATAGCATTCATCGTAAAATCACGGCGCTGTAAATCTTCTTTCAAGGAACGTACAAAATGAACTTCCTCAGGTCTTCGATGATCTGTATACTCTCCATCTGTGCGATAAGTTGTTACTTCAACAGGCCCTTCTGGCACAATGACAAGTACAGTTCCATGTTGAATACCGATATCAACGGTACGATTAAAAACAGTTTTAACTTCTTGTGGCAATGCATTTGTCGCTACGTCAACATCATGTGCAGGACGATTTAAAATTGCATCTCGCACAGCGCCACCTACGACAACTGCTTCAAAGCCAGCCTCCTCCAATTGCTCAATAACTGTGAAGGCTGCTTGCCATTCTTTAGTGTTTTGCATGGTTTATTTCCGCTACCTTTTCATACAGTTGTTCATACTGCTCGACAATTTTAGATGAATGGAATTTTTCATTGACTGCGCGCATTGCTGCTTCACGGAAACGAAGTAATTTATCTTCATCATTTAATAATTCTACAGCATACTCAGCTACTGCATCTGTATCGCCTAATTCTACTAAGTAGCCATCGACACCATGATCAATGACTTCT
Source organism: Lysinibacillus sp. C5.1 (assembly GCF_016350185.1). NCBI lineage: Bacteria > Bacillati > Bacillota > Bacilli > Caryophanales > Bacillaceae > Lysinibacillus > Lysinibacillus sp. C5.1. Next base: position 1,628,222 of record NZ_CP066226.1, on the reverse strand, counting down.
GGTATTCCACCAACGTTCGAACCGATACATGGCACACCACAAGCCATTGCTTCTAGCAGTACAAGGCCAAAAGATTCCTGTTGAGACAGTAATAGCTTTAAATCACTAATAGCGTATAATTCAGCTAAATTTTCTTGCTTGCCTAAAAATAAAACATCCTTCACATATGGACTTTCCTTTACTTGGTCCATCACACGATGCTTTTCAGGTCCATCTCCTACTAACAATAGTTTCGCTTTCATATTAGCGCGGATTTTCATAAAGGCATCGACAATATGAGGAAGGTTTTTAATTTTACGGAAATTTGACACATGAATGATAACTTTTTCATCAGCTTGAATACCAAACTGTTCTTTTAAGTTACCAGCGTCAAGTGGACGATATTCACGCTCATCTACAAAGTTATAAATTGTTTCAATTGGTTTTACTGTATCAATTAGTTTGTAAGTTTGTTCTTTGAGTGACTGTGATACTGCTGTGACAATATCAGATTTATCAATGCCGTATTTAATAGCTTGTGAAAGCGTTGAATCCTGTCCAAGCACGGAAATATCTGTGCCGTGTAGCGTTGTCACAATACCTATATTTTGCCCACTCATTTCTCGGGCTAGCACCGCACATACAGCATGTGGGATAGCATAATGTACATGGAGTACATCTAGCCCTTCATCTTTAATCACGTCCGCCATTTTACTCGCTAATGCAATATCATACGGCGAATACTGAAATACTGAATAATTGTTTACTTCTACTTCATGGAAAAAGACGGTCGGATAAATTTTATTCAATCGAAATGGTACGCTGGAGGTGATGAAATGTATTTCGTGTCCTCTCTCTGCAAGCATTTTTCCTAATTCTGTTGCAATCACACCAGAGCCTCCAACAGTTGGATAACAGGTAATGCCGATTTTTAGCTTTCTCATTCGATGATCATCCTTTCTAAAATCACGTCTTTTAGTCTCGTCTTTCTTGAATCAGTCTCCAATCCACAAAGCCTTCTTGTAGGCCTTTTAGTAATATTTCTGCAGTTCCCATATTTGTTGCCAGTGGCACTTGGTAAACATCACAAAGACGGATAAGTGCAGAAACATCTGGCTCATGTGGTTGTGCTGTTAATGGATCACGGAAGAAAATCACCATGTCCATATCATTGTTGGCAATCATAGCGCCAATTTGTTGGTCTCCTCCAAGAGGACCTGAGCGAAAACGTGTAATTTCTAAGCTCGTAGCTTCCATCACACGTTGCCCTGTTGTACCTGTAGCATAAAGCGTATGCTCATTTAAAATATCGCGGTAAGCAATAGCAAACTGTACTAGATTATCTTTTTTGCGATCATGTGCAATCAATGCAATTTTCATAAGTATTCCATCCGTTCTTTAGATGATGTTTTCTAAACCATAAACGAGCTGATCCATTTTCATAACTTCTTCTACACAAAAAGCAACGCCAGACATAAAGGAATTACGATTTAATGAGTCATGACGGATTGTTAACAGTTGGCCGTCTCCTCCAAATAATACTTGCTGGTGTGCCACTAAACCAGGTAAGCGAACAGAATGAATGCGCATGCCATCAAAATCTGCTCCTCTTGCTCCTTCAATCGTTTCTTTCTCCTCTTGATGACCTTGCATTTTTTGTGCACGCACCTCTTGGATCATTTGTGCTGTTTTAACCCCTGTACCAGATGGTGCATCTAACTTCTGGTCATGGTGCATCTCAATGATTTCTACATCAGGTAAATATTTTGCTGCTTCTTTAGCAAATTTCATCATCAGAATCGCGCCAATCGCAAAGTTTGGTGCAATAATACAACCTAACTCCTTCTCATTCGCAAGTGCTGATAATTCTTCTAGTTGTGCATCTGTAAAACCTGTTGTACCAATCACTGGTCGTACATTTAAATTTAATGCTTCTTTTGTATGATGATATACTGCATGTGGATTCGTTAAATCGACTAAAACATCAGGGGCCGTTGCCTCTATTAGTTCATGCATATCTGTAAATATTGGTGCTGTATAGCTTGCTGGGAACATTTCTAAATCAGCTAATGTATGACCAACCTCTTTATAATCTAGTACAGCTACTAACTCCATTTTGGCATGTTTCATGACTGTATGTACAGCTTCTGCTCCCATTTTTCCTCTTGGCCCTGCAATGGCTACACGAATCGACATTATTCCTCTTCCTTTCTTGTCCAGCGATCCTTATCTCTCGTCTCAAATTTATGTATGACACGCAACAGTGCCTCATCTAATTTTATACCTTGTGCATTAGCAAAGCATACTAAAACAAAGAAAAAGTCACCTAGTTCTTCTTCAATACTATTCGTTTCTTCTGTGCTCTTTTTCTTTTTTTGACCGTAAACGTCCTGCACTTCGCGCGACAGTTCTCCAAGCTCTTCCGTTAAACGTGCGAGTAGTTCAAAAGGTGGGAAATAACCTTCCTTAAATTGCCCAATGTAATCATCCACACGTTTTTGCAAGGCTTGCATCGTAATCTGTTCTGTCATCTAATATCACACTCCTAATTACCATCGTATAAAATTTACACCATTGTTGTCAAAAACAATAAAATGACAGATAATAGAATCCACTACTTCATAGCTAAGAACTACAGGAGGTCTTATGTTTAAACAGATTAAAATACGTAATATTATCGCAATAATGCTCGGAGCAGCCATTTTTAGCTTTGGTTTTGTACACTTTAATATGCAAAATCATTTAGGTGAAGGCGGTTTTAGCGGAATTACCCTTGTTCTCTATTTTACACTAGGTTGGGACCCCGCATTACTTAATTTACTGTTGAATATTCCAATGTTTTTATTAGGTTGGCGCTTACTAGGTAAAAAATCTTTTATTTACACATTAATTGGTACCATTTCAGTATCAATTTTCCTGAAAATTTTCCAGAAATACCAATTCACTATTCACTTAGAGGATGATTTATTTCTCGTGGCATTGTTTGCCGGTATCTTCGTTGGACTTGGACTAGGAATTGTGTTCCGCTTCGGAGGTACAACTGGTGGTGTGGATATATTAGCACGTCTCGGACATAAATATCTAGGCTGGAGTATGGGGAAAACCATGTTTATATTCGATGCCATTGTTATTTTATTATCTTGGCTAACATTTTTAGATGCACGTTCAATGATGTACACGCTTGTCGCTGTATTCGTAGGTGCTCGTGTTATTGATTTTGTACAGGATGGCGCCTATTCAGGGCGTGGCGCACTCATTATTTCAGAAAAATCTAGTGCGATAGCGGATATGATTACTTTGCGCATGGAACGAGGTGTCACGATTTTAGAAGGTCACGGTCACTTTACAAAACAAGCAAAAGAAGTAATTTACTGCGTTGTTGGACGCAATGAAGTTGTACGCTTAAAATCGATTATTCATGAGGTCGATCCGCATGCTTTTGTCTCTATTTCAGAAGTTCGGGATGTTGCGGGAGAAGGCTTTACGCTGGACGATCAAAAGCAACCTTTACATTAAGGTTCACATATTGCAGTAGCGCAGATGAAATAGATTCTAAAATACTAGCTATGTAAATAAATTAAAAAAACTTGTTATAGTGGTTGGGACTGACCCCGTTATATAAGACAGTAATCAAAAAAGCATTACCCAACCAGTTGTCGGTATTGAACCGGTGACTGGTTGTTTAGTTTCGTTTGAATTCGGTTATTGTTATAATAGTTTATATAGTCTTTGACAGTTTGTTCTACGATGGCCGTCGTAGTACTGTTCAAATTGTCTAAGTAGAATGTTTCAGACTTTAACACAGAATGAAACGATTCGATTGGGGCATTATCAGCGGGCGTACCTTTACGGGACATGCTCATGGTAATGCCTTTTGCTTTTACGGCCTGTTGATAGTGAGAAGATGTATACACCGCGCCTTGGTCACTATGCAACGTACAACCTTCAGGTACATCATGGAGTTGGGCTAACGTATGCAACACAAAATCTGTATCTTGGCAGTCTCCAATCGAATAGGCAATAATTTCGCCATTATATAAATCTTGAATACTTGAAAGATACAACTGTTTCTGACCAAATGGCAAGTAAGTAATATCGGTTACGAGCTTCTGTAAGGGTGCACTTGCTTCAAAATCACGATTTAATAAATTGGCTGCGATAGCGTGAGGTTGACCTGTTTGTTTCCGTTTTTTCACTTTCACACGACATTGCCAACCATATTTTTGCATGATACGTTGAACGACTTTATGATTGACGCGTAATTCTTGGCGTAAAAGTGCCGTGATTTTTCGGTAGCCATAGCGAAACTTATGCGCACGACACAGTTCACCGATACGTCTCTCTATTGCCTGACGAGACCTTGCATCGGTTGATGCCTGTTTCCAACGATAGTAGGTAGATCGTGCAATCCCTAAGTGTCTACAAATGTCCTTTACACACATCAAGTCTCTCAATGACGCAACTAACTGTACTGCTACTTCTCCAACCACTTCCTCTCCAACTCCGCGTACTTTTTTAGCACCTCTATTTGTTGCTTTAAATAACGGTTTTCCAATGCTAATTTCGTTTGTTCGTTATCAGATTCAGGACCTTTATTAAAGCTATATTGTTTGCCTACTGGTTGTTTCAAACGATTCACTTCACCATTTCTATACCAACGCACCCATGTTTCGACCTGCGTTTTATGGCGTATATTTAAATCCAATAAAATCTGTTTGACAGGTACACCCGCTAATCGCATCTCAATCGCTTTCATTTTTACATCATATGGATAACTCACTCTTGTTCCCATAGAAAAAACACCTCCTAATTGAAGTTTGGGTATCTATACCCGATTTCAATCGAAGATGCTTTTTTTATTTGTCTATATCTATTGGGGTCAGTTCCGTTAACCCACTATAACAAGTTTTTTAGTCGTCACTACGCATATTTGTAAATATTAATATTAAACGTAATAATTCTAATACAGCTACTGCTGCTGCTGCCACATAAGTTAACGCAGCGGCACTTAACACTTTACGTGCAGGGCGTTCTTCTTCATTGGTAATAATACCAAGGGAATTCATTTGCACTAATGCACGCTTCGATGCATCGAATTCAACTGGTAGCGTAACTAATTGGAACACTACGCCTGCTGCTAATAGGACAATACCTAGTAATAACATGTTTGATAACCCAGAAAAAATACCAATCATAACGAATATCCAAGATGCGTTTGATGAAATATTTGCAACTGGTACAAGCTTACTACGTAAAGTAAGCATTGAATATGCCTCTTTATGCTGAATAGCATGACCTACTTCATGGGCAGCAACTGCTGCGCCAGCAACACTTGCTTCATAGAAATTGCTTTCTGATAATGCGACTGTTTTTGTCGCAGGATTGTAGTGATCAGATAACACACCTTGGGTTGGCACAACTCGCACATCGTACAAACCGTTCGCATCTAAGATCGCCCTAGCTACCTCAGCACCAGTTTGTCCCTTCATGGTACGTTCCTTTGCAAACTTTTTATACGTACCTTTTACCTTCATCTGTGCGTACAATGGCAGCAGCATAATAATCGCAAAATAAACAATATACATGCTTGTTGACAATTTTCTAACCCCTTTCTATCTCGATACTATAATTCTATAGAGATTTCCCTAATTGGGCAAATATTTGCGCCACCTAATTGAGAAAATGGCGATAAAAATACAAGCAATTGATAACCAAAATGTAAAATAGCCAATGATACTTGTATAGTCTGCTAAATCACGGTACATTGGCATTTGTCCAAATACATAGTCAATAACATCATTGTGCAAAGTCCATACCGCAGCAAAAGCAACATGCCAATATGAAAATACATATTTACCGATATAAAGAACACCTTGGACAGCCATCGCAAAATGTGAAGCAATCAGCATCCAACCTTGCCAGCCTATATAGCCCGTTTCAACTAGCGTCCAAAGATTCATCACATCTGCCCAAATACCATATTTAACCAATGTCACAAGCGCTAATACTTCCATCAATGGCCATCGTTTTCCTAAAATCCATGCCAGCAGCACAAAACAAAAAAATAAACTAGCAGTGGGACTATCTGGTACAAAAATATAAAAAATGGGCTTTGTTATCGCAAGTTGCCAACCATACCAGTAATAGCCGTAAATGGTTCCTAACAAGTTAATAAGCAGTAAAATGATTAAAAATGTTTTATGCGTAAGGAGATACCAAATGTTTGCAGGCGTTATTTGCATGATTAAAACTCCTTTACTATCCGTCTATTCTAAGATGTCTTTTTTCCTCGATTTTTATGTATGATGTGACGGCTGCGCTTCTTAGTCCACTATGTCATATCGTAGTTTCCTTTCAAAGCTGTGCCTTATTAAGTATATCGTAAACATCGATATAATTTTGATAAAAACTAGAAAAAAAGAGTCAGTTTCCTGACTCTTTTTGAAATTATTCAGCTTTTAAGCTTTCGATAAACTCAGCAAGCTTTTGAAGATCTTCATCAGATCCTGTCCATAGACCTGCTGGCATTTTACCGCTAGGCGTACCATTGTGTGCGATATCCTTAATTTCATCAGCTGTTAAGCCAGTGTTCATAAGTGTTGGCGCACCAGCACCACCTTCTAAGCCTTCACCGTGACATGTAATACATGCAGAGCCGGCATAGATTTGGTAACCTTCTGAGCCTTTATCGAACTCTACAGTTTCCACGATAGCACCTTGAATTTTTTGAGCTTCCCAGTCATGATTAACAACTGACTCCCAAGTTAAATAGAACATAGCAGCCAATGTTAATAACATAAACGCAGTTGGTAACGGACGTTTAGACGGACGGCGTTCTGGACTCTTATCTAAAAATGGCATTAATAATAGCGCTCCAAATGCTAGACCTGGAATGACAATTGCTCCGATAACATTATATGGACCAGAAGCAAATGAGTATTTTAAGAGTTGGTACATGAATAAGAAGTACCAGTCCGGTAATGGCGTGTATGCTCTTGTTGGATCAGCTGGCCCTTCAAGTGGAGATGGGTGAGCGACTGTTAACAGTAAATAACCGATTAAGAAAACAGCACCTACCATCCATTCTTTTAGTAAGAAGTTCGGCCAGAAAGCTTCAGTTTTACCTGGATATTCGGAATAATCCTTTGGAACGTTCGGCATTCTGTGATTCGCTTTGATACGAGAATCGCCGACAAATTTCATTCCTTTTCCGCGATGCATAGTGTCCCCTCCTTTAAAAAATCATCGAACCGTCAAGAAGTATTACAACGGCCCTGAAATTCCTTGACGACGAATCATGATAAAGTGTGCTGCAAGTAACCCAAACAATACTGCAGGCAAGAAGAATACATGAATCGCAAAGAATCGTGTTAACGTTTGAGCACCAAGAATAGTACTGTCACCCGCTAATAATACTTTAATCATCGAACCGATAAACGGTACAGATGCTGCAATTTCGATACCTACTTTAGTAGCGAATAATGCTTTCATATCCCATGGTAATAGGTATCCTGTAAAACCAAGACCCATCATTACTCCAAAAATACCTACACCAACCATCCAGTTTAACTCACGAGGTTTCTTATAAGACCCTGTGAAGAATACACGAAGCGTATGTAAGAACATCATTACAATTACTAATGAGGCTCCCCAGTGGTGCATACCGCGCACGATTTCACCAAATGCTACTTCGTTTTGTAAATAATAAACTGACTTCCAGGCATTCACGACGTCTGGTACATAGTACATTGTTAAGAACATACCAGAAAGAATTTGAATTACTGTGATGAAAAATGTTAATCCACCAAAGCAGTAAACGAATGCTGAAAAATGGTGTGCAGGGTTCACGTGCTCTGGCACTTCGTGGTCGGCAATATCACGCCAAATTGGTGTAATATCTAATCGTTCATCGACCCAATCATAAATTTTATTTAGCACTGAATTCGTACCCCCTTACAAATTAAACTAGAGTATTTGCTCTTGCTGGACCAATCATTAAATAACCATCTTTTTCTTGTACTTCAAATTCATCCAACGGACCTAGAGGTGGTGTACCTGCAATGTTTGCCCCGTTTTTCTCGTAACGCCCTGCATGACAAGGACAGAAGAATTGATCTGGGTGTGCTTTATCGCCACCCCAGTCCACCATACAACCTAAATGCTTACAAACTGGTGATAGAGCAATTATTTGGTCGCCACTTTTGTAAACCCAAGCTACGTTTGTAACGTTAGATTTGTACCATGCGTCAACTTGTTCAAAAGTAAAGTCAACTTTAATTGGCTGTTCAGTAATGTCGGCGACTTTATGTTCGGTTTTGATAAAATCCCCACCTTCATGCTTTTGTAAGACTGGGTCAATTGCAAAACGAACCATTGGCATCAACATACCTGCCGCCATAAATCCGCCAACACCAGTAAGTGTGTAGCTTAGAAATTGACGACGTGAAACTCGATTGTTACTCATCCTTTTCCCCCCTCTAACTTTAAAGGTCAGTCCAACGGACATACTTTTACAAATAGTAATACTAGGACATATCTATGATATATCAAGTCCATAGCTTGGTCAATATAGCATTCTGTGGAAACCTGGAGAATGTGAACATTTATTGAAACAAATTGCTAAATTTGTGACCATTTAGTCGAAAATACAGGGATTACTTGCCGTAACTGATCTTCGAGAATGGTGTTTTTCACGCCTTTATCCATGGATTCTAACGGAATAGCTGGCAACCAAATTATATTTACTACATCTCCAATATTTGTCCAAAAATGGTCACAAGTAATGAAGAACACATGCTTAAAACCAGCAGTATGTAATTGTGCTTCTAATTGCGCTGGCAATTCTTCGTTTTTCAAGGTCGTACTATATGAAAATGGTGGCATCACTAGTAAACGTCCTTTAAACTGTTGTTCAATAAAAGCCGTTAACGATAATAAGTAATCTGCTTCTGCGCCACTTTGCTTCAACTTTTCAGCAGCAAAATCGATCCCTACGAGTGGTACAATCGCTGTATCGATAAAATCCTTCTGCGCTAAAAAAGATGTTACATCGTTTGCATTAAAATACATCCAACAACCCTCCTTACGATTACAAAATAAAAATGCCCTTTTCCACTCTTTAAATAGGATAACCAATAAAAAGTGAAAACAATCATTCACTAGTCATGTTACCATATAGAGGTGGAGAAAGGGCATTCAATTTTTACCTATTCGGCTTGAGATTATTGTAAATTAGCAGTTTCCTTTAAAACTTGTAACAAATTAGACAATTCATAAAATCGTTCTTCATCGCCCTTATCTAGAGCTTCATCAATTTGCGCAAGTAATTTTTCTTCTTGGAATACGAGTAAACTATTGGAAAGTAACTCTTCAGCCAGTAAACGATCCTTTTCACTAACAATCAATGTTTCTGGCATATAAGGGTTTTCTTCAAGAACTGCTAAGTATTGTGCACTTGGCGGTATATTTGGAAAGTTCAATTGTATATACATATCTTCTTGCTCATGTAAACGTAAGTCATGGAAAGATTTCTCGGCATCGGCTGTCATCACATTGCCTTTATAAAAACGAAATGGTACACCTGTTGAGTCTACTGTAGACATCACCATTGCTCTAGGACAATAGTGTGCTTCTTCTACAAACCGTATTCGTTTTAACAACTCATCATTACTTAATAAGTAATTTAAAATCCATACACACTCACGACGTTTTAATTGGTAATTTTTCAAAAACCAGCGAACAAATGCTTTTTTATCGACAACTGATACAGAAGCAGTCATACCCACTCCCTCCTTTACTCTAATTCTAAGCCTTCTAACATCTCTTGCCATTGTGGTTCACCTGGCTGAAGCTTGATTAAATGACCGATTACCTCTTTAACCTCTGAACGCTTGCCTTCTTCTAATAAGAAATAAACATATTTCTCTAAAAATGCTGCGTCTTCCTTAAAATCAGTATATGCCAAACGGTAAAATTCGTATGCACGGTCGTACAATTCTAAATTTGCATATGCGTCGGCAGCGTAAGGGTATAAAGTGTTCCACTCAAAATCATTTTTTTGCAATGTCTCAAATAATTCAACAACATCTTCAAAACGTTCTTGCTGTGTCAGTATAGAGATAAGTGTTAATACTGCCTCCATATATTCAGGATCTAAGGCAATCGCTTCACGTAAATAACTTTCAGCTTCATTTGGCAATGCATTTTTTAATGCCATTTTACCTGCGAATAAGAATAATGATTTGTCGTACTCATCACGCTTTAAACCTTCTTTAATGGCAGCATATGCTTTTTTATTGTCTTCTGTCATAGCATAACTTTCCGCAAGTAATAAATAAGCAGAGAAATAATCAGGATCCAATTCCTTTAAGTCCTCTAATTGTTTAATCGCCATTTCATATTTTTGTGATTGGAATGCAGCGTATGCTGCGCCAAATAAAATATCTGGCTTCACTTCGTCCTCAAGTGCTGCTAAATAATAGTCTAAAGCTGTTTCATAGGCAGCGCCTGCACGATATACTTCAGCTAATCGTTCAACCAGACTGATACCTGCAAAGTCTTCCTGCTGTTCATGTAATTCTTCATAAAGGCGTGCGGCCTCAAGAAAACGTCCTGTCTCAAATAACAGCTCGGCTTTAGCAAATTGTAGTAGTGGCTCATCAGGTAAGATGGCTAGCGCTTCATTAATGCGCTTTTCTGCTACCTCAAATAACCCTTGCATTTGATAATAATCAGCTAGCACTAGTAATGCTTGCGGATACTCTGGAGCGGTATCTTCGACTGCTAACAACATGTCTAACGCCTCGTCCTCATCACCAAGCTCCATTAAAACATTGGCACGATCAATTTTTAATTGTGCCTCTTCAGGGAATAAAAATTGCAAATGCTCCAGTACACGGTCCGCTTCTTTCATATACCCATATTGCATAAAAACTTCCGCCAGTGCGTAAATTTCCTCAGGTAACTCCTTCATTAAAAAAGATTCGAGTAGCTGGTCTATTAAAGCTAAATCCCCTTGCTCAAGTGCTTGCATCATTTCAGTCATCGCATTATTCACAGTCATTCACCTATTCTTTCTTGTATATCTTTATGCTACAAAATATTTTCTTTCGAAACAAGAAAAAACTCCCCAAAAGTATTGGGGAGTCCAGACTTTAGACAACCCAAAGAATGACGCATTTGTCTACTGTCTTGTTTGATTAAAAATACTTTTACATTATTACTGCCTGTATTAATTGACAACCTACTGTAAAATACTAGAATTACAGCCAACTGCTACATCAACTAAACTATCATGTAAGAAATTTAAACGATAGAGAATTGCAATAGATGAAAGCATACACTTGCAGACTATTTCTTCACAGCTTCAACATGCTCGAAAAACGATGGGTAGGATACAGCGATGCATTCCGCATCATCTAATGTCACTGCACCATTCGTAATTAAAGCTGCCACAGCGCCCATCATACCGATACGGTGGTCTCCGTATGTTTTTAGGCTAGCCCCTTGTAATGGCGTTGGCCCTTCAATCACCATGCCATCCTCAGTTGCTTCAATACGTGCACCAAGTTTTTGTAGTTCATCCACCACAGCCGTAATCCGATCTGTCTCTTTAACCTTAAGCTCCTCAGCGTCTTTAATAATGGTTGTACCATGTGCTTGTGTTGCTAAAAGTGCAAGAATCGGAATTTCATCGATTAGTCGTGGAATTATATCGCCTTCAATAATTGTCCCTTTTAATGTAGACGTTTCAATTGTAATAGTTGCTGTTGGCTCAAATTGATCGTCTTCATTTGGCACTACTGTCATCGACGCCCCCATATTTCGAAGCACTTCAATAACCCCATCACGCGTTGGGTTAATGCCCACATTTTCTAAAACAACTTTACTATTTTGGCAAATAGCACCCGCCACTAAGAAAAATGCTGCGGAAGAAATATCTCCTGGTACCGACACATGTGTTCCTAATAGTGTTTGTCCACCTTCAAATGAGATAACGCCTTCCTCCACAGTTAGTTGTGCCCCAAATTGACGTAACATGCGCTCTGTATGATCGCGAGAAATTTCCGTTTCGCGCACTACTGTTGTGCCTTGCGCACGTAAACCTGCTAGTAAAATAGCAGATTTCACTTGTGCACTCGCAACAGGCATTTGGTAGTCTATCGCTTGTAGCGTTGTACCCTGTATGGCAAGAGGTGTATATTGTCCATCTGCACGTCCCGTAATATGAGCACCCATTTGACGTAGTGGATCGATGACACGTCGCATCGGACGCTTCCCAATTGATGCATCCCCTGTCATTACAGAATGTACGTTAGAGCCTGCTAGAATGCCAAGCATTAAGCGAGTCGTTGTACCGGAGTTCCCTGTATAAAGCACTTCGCTAGGCTCTTGCCATGCTTCCATTCCTGCACTTTCAATTGTTACATTTGTACCGTCCACATCAATTTTGACGCCAAGCTTGCGGAAGCAATCAATTGTGCTTAAACAATCCTCTCCAAGTAGAAAGCCATCCACCGTTGTTTTCCCTGTTGCGATAGCGCCAAACATAACTGAACGATGTGACACTGATTTATCACCTGGGATTGTTAAGTGCCCTTGTAATGATGGTTTATGATACTGTAATACTTTTTCACTCATCGTTATCTCCCGCCTCCATATGAAGATAGAAAGCGCCGATATATCGACGCTTTCTTCATTATTAGTAATCCAACGTCTGTTCTTAACGTGAATGCACTTACCTATGAAATATATGTTTCAAATTTTGCACGCTGTTGAATACATGCAGCTGCACGCTCACGATCACTTTCACTTTGTAAACTAATGACAAGTATACCGAAGACATCTTCGCGAGATTCTACGATACGTAAATTAGTAATACTAATTTTTTCATCTGCAAGTAAACCTGTTACTTCAGAAATTACCCCTGGGTAGTCAGGAACATCGACATACAAATCAAACGACGTGAACATTGCCCCAGCACTAATTGGTAATTCATCACGAAGCTCCTTAGCAATTGCAAAATAGTTTTCAATATCAGCAGAGCTTCCATTTAGTAAAAGCTCCTTCACACGATTCATTTCGGATTGCCATCCCTCAAGCTGGGCTACTAATTCATCACGATTTTGTAGTGTAATATCACGCCATAATATCGGATTAGATGATGCAATACGCGTGACATCACGGAAGCCCCCTGCTGCCAGTGAGCGTGTCATCGGATACTCACCATTTTCTCCGCCTAATTGATGCACAAGAGATGCCGCAATAACATGCGGGAAATGGCTAACTACGGCTGTCATATGATCGTGCTCACGTGCAGATACACTAACAACTTTGGCATGAGTGAATTTCAATAGACTTTCAAGCTGGGCCATATTAATAATTTCTTCACCCGCTAGTGGTGTTAACATATAGTACGCATTTTCAAAAAGATGAGCCTTTGCCGCTAAAACACCACTTTTATGAGACCCTGCCATCGGGTGTCCACCGATAAAGGTAATGCCTAATTCACGTAACTCCCCAGCTTTTTGCATAATCATTTTTTTCGTGCTACCTGTATCTGTTACAATCACTTTATTTTTTAACGGCCATGTTTTTAATTGTTCCATCCACTCAAGTGTAGCGTTAACAGGAGTCCCAAATATAATGATATCAACTTCTGCTGCAACATCTTGTGGATTTGTCACAATGTCATGAACAATATTTAATGTTTTAGCATGTTCACGTGTTGTTTCGTCCATATCATAGCCTATAATTTTTGTGTTAGGTGCTTTTTGTAAAGCAAGAGCAATCGAGCCCCCAATTAAGCCTAAACCAATTACAAGAACTTTGCGTGTCATGCAAAAACTCCTTGTTCTTGTAACACGGCTTCAAGATGCTGTAACAACGCCGCATTTTGCGCTTCAGTACCAATAGTTACACGAATAAAACCAGGGGCACCTAAAGCGTTCCCACTGCGAATAATAAACCCGCGCTTCATAAGTTCCTGAAAAACAACATCACTATTAGCTTTCGTATCAAATAAAATAAAGTTCGTATCAGATGGGTAGTATTTCAAATTATGCTTTTCACAAAAATCAACATATTGCTTTTTACCTAGTTCATTTGCTTTACAGCAATTTTTAATATAGTCTTGATCATTTAATGCAATCGCCGCAACTGCTTGGCTTAAAATCGTATTGTTAAACGGTGCACGCACTGGATCTAGTTTAGCAATGACTTCAGGTTGACCAATTGCGTAGCCTACTCGGAAGGAAGCAAGACCGTATGCTTTTGAGAATGTGCGCATTAATAGTACGTTTGGATACTCGTTAATTAATGGTAGTGTTTCTTTATGACCAGGATGTGTCACATATTCGATATACGCTTCATCTAACACGACCAGTACATCGCTTGGTACTTTCGCTAAAAATGCTCGTAAATCCGTATCTGCAATGACAACACCTGTTGGATTGTTCGGGCTACATACCCACACAATTGAAGTATGCTCGTCAATTGCTGCCGCCATAGCATCCAAGTCATGTGCGCCATCAATACAAGGAATTTTACGAACTTCTGCGCCTTCAATTTCAGCATTATGAGCATATTGTGAGAATGATGGATCTGCCATGATTGTATTCACACCTGGATACAACAGCGCACGAGTAAGAATCGCAATAATATCATCTGAGCCATTGCCAAAAAGAAGCTGTGTTTCCTTGACACCTACATGATTTGCTACAGTTGTACGTAAGTTTTGCGCATAGCCGTCTGGATATAATGCATGGTTTACTGCACTATTGTGTAAATATGCTGTTACCTTAGGGGAGCAACCAAATGGGTTTTCATTTGATGCTAACTTTACGACTTCTTGTAAGCCAAATTCACGTTGTACTTCTTCAATTGGTTTACCTGGCTTATATGCTTGCATCCCGTCCAATTGTTGTTTCCATTTCATCTCAAACATCTCCTCTTATTATTTAGCTTGGGCTAAATCTGGTCTTAATTTGATTGCATCATTTAAATAAATATGCTTTACATCTTTTTGCGCCATTTCGACATTCGCATGAATTAAAACGCGTATGCATAATGGCAAAGCTCCAGGCACGTCCATTTCATGCATACACATGACAGGAACATACTGCCAGCCTTCCATTAACCTAACAGCACGCGCTGGAAACGCTGATGTAATATCCGGCGTTGTCGAAATGACAATAGAGGCAATATCCTCTACCGCAACACCGTTTACTGCTACTACTTCACGTACTAATCTAGCTGTCTCATCCCATACAAGCTCTGGCTTGTCCAATTCAATTGTAATTGCGCCTCTTAAACCACGAATCATCCAAGCACCTCCGCTAATAATTGGCGGAATTCTGCATCTATTTCTTTGCATTCTGCTAACTCAATTGGTCGCACAAAAGGTTTCCCAATTTCTTCTAGCAGGACAAATTGTAATACACCATATTCCGCTTTTTTATCTTTTAATAAATACGTTGTTAACTGTTCAAATGAATAATCATTCACCGCTTCGAAAGGATAGCCGTTTTTTACAGCAAAATGTAAAAATGCTGTTGTAAAGTCACGATCCAGCTTACCATATCGCTCACTCAGTAAAAGACAATACACAAGACCAATCATCACTGCCTCACCATGTGCGACTTTCCCATAACCTGCTGCTGCTTCAATAGCATGGCCATATGTATGACCTAAGTTTAAATATTTGCGCACAGATTGTTCCGTTTCATCTTCAGACACAATTTTCGCCTTTACCTCAATGCCAGCCTTTAGCTGTTGAGCCAATTCCGTTGTACTAAAATGAATGACTGATTCAGCCCCCATTAATTGCTGTAGCCAGGAAGCACTTGAAATCATCGCATGTTTTATGACTTCAGCTGTTCCCGAACGCACCTCACGCTCTGGCAAACTCTCAATAAAGAGCGTATCGTATATTACCCCTTCAGGCTGGTAGAAAGCACCAATCATATTTTTGCCTAGTGGATGATTGATAGCTGTTTTACCTCCCACTGCTGAGTCATGTGCTAAAATCGTCGTTGGGATTTGAATAAACGGTACTCCTCGCATATAGGTAGCTGCAACAAAGCCTGTTAAATCGCCAACTGCTCCGCCACCAAAGGCAAAAATAAATGATTTTCGTGAACATTTTTGTTCAAGTAAGAAAGTTTGTGCTGCATTGTATTGCTCAAAAGTTTTACAAGCTTCACCACCCGGTAGCACAAAGACCTCAAAGTCATATGGGAAATGGCCCTTAAAATATTCCCCTTGGGCAGCCCACACATTGGCATCTGTAAAAACAATGAGTTTATCTGCTTTTTGCAGTTTATCGTCAAATGTTTTGACTGCTTCAGCTAAAAAATTATGCCCAAGCACTACTTCATACTGATGTGATGTTGTCGCTACTGGTACACGCATATATCAAAACTCCTTTGCGTAACGGCGTTGTTCTTCAATTTGAGCTTGTAGTTGTGGCAATTGATCTCCGTGGAATTGCTCCATAATCGCATTTGCTATTTCCCAGGCAATAACATGTTCGGCAACAACAGATGCCGCCGGTACTGCACAGCTATCAGAACGTTCAACACTTGCTTTAAACGGTTCTTTTGTTTCAATATCAACACTTTGCAAAGGTTTATACAGCGTTGGAATAGGCTTCATAACACCGCGAACGACAATTGGCATACCTGTTGACATACCGCCTTCTAAGCCACCAAGTCGATTTGTTGCACGTGTATATCCTTCTTCTTCTGACCAAATAATTTCGTCATGGACTTCTGAACCTTTGCGACGAGCCATTTCAAAGCCAATACCGAATTCAACACCTTTAAAGGCATTAATTGATAACATAGCTGCCGCTAATTTCGCATCAAGCTTGCGATCGTAATGCACATAAGAGCCAATACCAGCTGGCATACCCTCAACAATTACTTCAACAACACCACCGATAGAGTCACCAGCTTTTTTCGCCTCATCGATTGCCTCCACCATTTTTGCAGAAGCAACAGGGTCTACACAGTAACATGGATCTGCTTCAACAATCGTACGAATTTCTGCTACTGATTTCCCTTCAATTACAGAAGTGTCTGCCTTAATACCTACGATTTCTGTAACATGTGACACAATTGATATACCAAGCTCATTTAATAATGCTTTAGCAACAGCACCAACAGCTACGCGGACAGTTGTTTCACGCGCAGAAGAACGCTCTAAAACATTGCGTAAATCGCGATGCCCATATTTCATGCCGCCTACTAAATCTGCATGACCCGGACGCGGACGTGAAATCTGACGTTTTATATCTTCTGGATTAATATCCTCTGCTAATGGTTCGGCCCCCATAATTTTTGTCCAATGCTTCCAGTCATCATTTGTGACAACAAGCGCAACTGGAGAACCAAGCGTTTGTCCGTGGCGCACACCACCTACTATTTCTACTGTATCCGTCTCAATTTGCATACGGCGACCGCGGCCATGTCCTCCTTGACGACGTTTTAAATCATGATTAATTTTCTCTGCTGTAATTGGTAAAAGTGACGGTAAACCCTCAATTATCGTTGTTAATTGCGGTCCGTGTGATTCACCTGCTGTTAAATAACGCATAAACGCTTTCTCCCTTCAACTCGCTAAAGTATGTATTTTTCACTATAACATATATTCTCTAAAAAAACAGTCCTTTTACAAATGTCATACCACCTTGCCATTAATACGTTCAAATGGACAGCACAGTATTATATGCGAATATTCTGAACGATTCATTTAAAAAAAGAAGGTTTTCTAGTAACACATCCAACTATTCTAACGCTACACATTCTACTGGAAATTATCGGCAGCAAAATGGTGAACTTAATAAAAAAAGACGCTTTTTGCTTATGACAAGCGAAAAGCGTACGATCATCTATGTCTAGTGTCTTGGCAATTTTATGTACGTGACAGTCATCTTGTTCACTGTACGAATGCTTTTCATCATATAGTTTGCTATTTTTTTCGATAGAAGAATGTATCCTCTACCTCAAATTCATAACGCGAAGGATTAAATATTTGCTCCGTTGAGCCGACAAATAAAATGCCATCTTGTCGTAATGCTTTACTGAAGTTTGCATAGATTTGATCCTTTGCTTCTTCGGTAAAATAAATCATCACATTGCGGCACACGATTAGATCATAATTGGCATCATAATGATCATTAAGCAAATTATGCTTTTTAAATGTCACACAACGTTTAATTTCATCTTTCACTCGGTAGAAGCTTCCCTCTTGCTCAAAATACTTCGCCTGAATATCTTTTGGAACCTCTGCTAAAGAACGCTCTGGATAGACGCCCAATTTAGCTTTTTGAATAACATTTTCATCTAAATCTGTGGCGATTATTTGAATTTGCGATAACGGTACTAATTGTGATAATACCATTGCTAATGAATAAGGTTCTTCCCCAGTAGAACAGGCAGCACTCCAAATTTTCAAACGCTTATTGGATTGCAATAACTTTGGAAAAATTTTCTTTTGCAATACTTCCCAGCGCTTTCCATTTCGATAAAACTCCGAAACATTAATGGTCATTCGATCTAGAAATTCATTCATTAAATCGCGATCTTGTTCAAGAGCCTTAAAAAAATCAACAAAATTACGATATCCCTTTTTCTCATAGAGTGAAGTTAATCGTCTTTTCATTTGCGCTTCTTTATATAACGCTAAATCAATACCTGTTTTGCGCTTAATACCTTCTACAAATTGTTCATAATCTGACATACGGTCATCTTCCCCTCTAGCGTCGTATTTCCATTATAGCGGAAAAATGCCTTTACTGAAATAGTCTTTCATGTGTATTCAAAGTTACCTCGTTGTATTTTTCTTCTCTTCTAATAGTAGCACTTTCGAATGTTCCAATTCTAGTCGCAGTTTTTCGGTTTCTTTTGTATATGATTCCAATCTTAGCTTCTCTAATTCCACTTCTTGTTCGATTGTCTTTAATTTAAGTTTTTGTCCCTTCGTACGCGCATCAGTAAATATGCCAGCCAAAGCGACCATAATGCCGCCAATAATAGCAACAATAGCGATTTCCATAATTTCTCTTCCTCCTATCTATAAAGATTATCTATAAAGATTATACGATAAAACAAGCAAATAGTTTCCTTTTTTAAGTGTACTCCATCCACTTTCTAATTAATCAACAATGGAAAAACTAGTTCGAGGAAAAACACACGTCTTTTGTTATAGACATCACGCGTTTTCTCTCAACACAGCATCCAATGCAATAAAAGGCATCAAAAGAGAAAAAGTGTTAGATTGACTGCAATCAATCCAACACTTTTTCGCTATGCCGTTGTTGTCCGCTACGGCGGTGCTTTCCGCTCAGCACAGTAAGCCACAACCCTCGCTAACGCTCGGAATGCCAGCGTCTTACATTGTGTGCTGTTCTGAACAGGAGTCACCACCTCCGCTACCAATAACTAGTGAACACTTCTAATTTTTTTATTGCAAGAGCATGAATAGCTAAGTTCTCCATATAGCAAAAAATTATGAACACCTTTCGTCTGTTTCTTAAATTTTTTGAGTTATGTCCCAGCTCCAGTCTATTACCATATTAATATAACTGTTAAATTTTCACACGATAATCTTTTAAATTTTCCCTTAACTTAGCTTTCATAAATTTGCCAACGGATGTTTTCGGCACTTCATCTAAAAAAACAACATCATCGGGAATCCACGTTTTATGGAACTGTGTACGCAAACTATCGAGCAGTTCCTCCTTCGTAATGGAATCTTTATATTCAGGCTTAGGAACGACACATGCCAGCGGACGTTCCAACCATTTCTCATGTGGAATGGCCACCACGGCCGCTTCAAACACTTTCGGATGTGTCATTAAGGCATTTTCAAGCTCCACAGATGAAATCCATTCCCCACCACTCTTAATCAAGTCTTTTGTACGATCTGTAATTTTAATATAGCCATCAGGGGTCATCACCGCAATATCTCCAGTATATAGCCACCCATCTTTAAAAGCTTCTGCCGTGCGCTCATCTTTATAATATTCACTAGCAATCCAAGGGCCTCTTATTGTAATTTCTCCCATCGTCTTGCCGTCCCACGGTACCTCACCATGTTCATTAACGATTCGCATATCAAGAAGTGGCATCGTGATCCCTTGCGTTGTGCGAACGTGCATTTTTTCGTCTGTCGTATAGTGTTCCATATGTGATAAGTAGGTCGATAAGCTAACAAGTGGTGATGTCTCGGTCATACCGTAGCCCGTAAAATACGGAATTTTTTGTTCTTCTTCAAAACCGCGCACAAGACCAATGGGCGATGCAGAGCCACCACAAATAATCGAACGTAACGACGATAAATCACGTGGTTGTTGACGTTGCGCTTGTAACACACCAAGCCAAATCGTTGGAACGCCCGCTGTTAATGTTACTTTGTACTGTTCAATTAAATCCGCTAATAGCTGCGGTGTAAACATCGGTCCAGGTAGTACTTGAGTAGCCCCAAATAACACGCTAGCAAACGGTAAGCCCCAAGCATTGGCATGAAACATTGGGACGACCGGTAACACGACATCACGTTCACATATCGCGATGCTATCAGACAGCCCAGCTGTAATGCTATGAAGAACAATGCTCCGATGTGTATAGACAACACCCTTTGGCATACCTGTTGTTGCACTTGTATAGCACATGCCAGCAGGTGCATTCTCCTCTATATCGTCTGGAAATTCAAAATCACCACTTGCCTCTGCAAGTAGTTCTTCATAAGACAGCGCATTGGGTAATGGCGAGTTTTGCAATTCCACTGCATCCCCCATAACAATAAAATACTTCACTGTTTTAAGCTGGGACACGATTGGTGCAATGACAGGAACTAGATTTTCATCAATAAGTAAAATTTCATCTTCTGCATGATTTATCACATACACGATATGCTCAGGCGCCAAGCGAATATTAATCATATGCAGTACTGCACCAGCACACGGTACGGCAAAATATGCCTCTAAGTGACGATGATGATTCCAAGCAAAAGTACCCACTTTTATACCTCGGTCCATGCCTAGTGTTGTTAAAGCATCCGCTAATTTACGAGTACGAATAGCAAACTCTTTATAAGTAAACTCATGAATCGTTGTAGGGCTTGTACGCGAATAGATTTTCTTCGCATGAAAGAATCGTTCTGCCCGACTTAAAAAACTTGTCAGTAGTAAAGGTGTATCCATCATATGCATAACATCGCTCCCTTTCATTATCCTGACGTTTATCACGCCCTAATTAAACCGAAGCTGACCGCTGCTACAAAACATTCGTTTTTATTGATGACTATTCTTTTACATCATAAGTACTTCAATTTTATTATTTCGGTTGCATGCGTATCGCACCATCAAGGCGAATGACCTCGCCATTAAGCATAACATTATGAATAATACTTTCTACAAGCAATGCATATTCGGATGGTTTGCCAAGACGTTTAGGAAATGGTGTCATAGTTGCTAGTGCTGTACGAGCTGGTTCAGCTAGCGACGCAAACATCGGCGTTTCAATTAGCCCAGGCGCGATTGTCATTACTCGTATTCCTAACGCTGCAAGCTCGCGCGCAATTGGCAATGTCATCGCCGCTACTCCACCCTTTGAGGCACTATAAGCCGCTTGTCCAATTTGACCATCAAATGCAGCCACAGATGCTGTATTAATCATAACGCCTCGCTGCCCATCTTCATCAGGCTTATTATGCTGCATTTGTTCGGCTGCAAGACGAATAACGTTAAATGTCCCAATTAAATTGACAGCTATCACTTTCGAAAATAACTCAAGTGCATGGACACCTCGTTTTGAAATGACTTTACTCGCATCCGCAATCCCTGCACAGTTAACAGCTACATTAATCAGTCCAAATGTTGCTATCGCATGTTCAATGCCCGCTGCCACATCCGCTTCCTGTGTCACATCAACACGAACATAGCGGACACTATCACCTAATTCTTGCACAAGTGTCTGCCCTCTCTCATCATTGACATCAAAAATAACAGCTTTACCACCTTCTCCAACAATTTTCCGGACAGTTGCCTCCCCTAAACCTGATGCACCACCTGTTACAATCGCTACAACTTCATGACATTTCATCCCACACAACCCCTTTACATTTTCTCAATAATTGTGGCATTTGCCATACCCATACCCTCACATATAGCAATGAGACCATAGCGTAAATTTTCACGTTGCATCCGATATACCATTGTCGTTAACAACTTCGTACCCGTTGCTCCTAATGGATGCCCTAAAGCAATAGCACCACCATCTGGATTTAGCTTTGCTGGGTCTGCACCGATATCATGTAACCAAGCAAGTGGCACAGGAGCAAAGGCTTCGTTGACTTCATACGTATCTATCTCTTCAATTGTCAGTCCTGCACGTTTCAAGGCTTGTCTTGTAGCTTCAATTGGACCCGTAAGCATAAGCGTCGGATCAGAGCCTACCACAACGCGTGTAACAATTTTTGCAAGCGGTTGAATGCCAAGCTCTTGTGCTTTTTCTAACGACATCAGCACGACAGCCGATGCCCCATCACTCATTTGGCTTGCATTACCGGCTGTAATAACCCCTTGCTCTTGAAAGACGGTTTTTAAGTTATTTAATCGTTCCATAGTGGTATCTGCTCGAGGCCCTTCATCGACATTAAATATGGTAACCGTTCCGTCTTCTTGTGTGAGATGGACAGGCATGATTTCCTGTTGAAAAAGACCTGCCTCAATGGCTGCTAAAGCTCGCCTATGACTTTCATAAGCAAAATGATTTAAATGGTCTTTTGAAAATTGCCATTTTGCCGCCATTTTCTCAGCTGATAGCCCTTGATGAATAATCGTATAATTTTCTTGTAAGCGTTTGCCTTTATGGGCACTCTGCATATTTGAAAACATTGGCACCCTTGTCATACTTTCTACACCACCAGCAATGACAGTATCCATATCACCTGCTAAGATAGCTTGTGCGCCAAAATGCACAGCTTGCTGGCTAGAACCGCATTGTCGATCAATCGTGACGCCAGGAACTTTCTCTGGGAAGCCTGCCATTAATAACGCTGTGCGGGCAATATTTGCACCTTGCTCACCTGATTGTGTCACACAGCCGAAAATAACATCCTCCACTTGACCCTTGTCAATCCCTGCACGCTTTACTACTTCTTGTAATACATCTGCTGCTAAATCATCTGCACGTACATCCTTTAAAGCGCCTTTACTACGTCCAACTGCGGTACGAACAGCTGCTACTATTACTACTTCTCTCATATCACTACCCCTTTTCTAAAACGTTTCTGTCATTCCCCTTAATGCATTACGTTTAAGTTTATTTGCTTGCTAGAAAATATATACCGCTTTATAAAACTATTTACTAGCAACAAATTATCTGAATATTATAGCATTTATCTAAAAAAAGTTATAGCTTATAAGGATTGCACTCACAGCCAAAACAGATGGAAAGTTTGTAAATTCATATGTCTTTCAATAGCTATTTTGTCACTTATTATGAGCCTTCCATTGTTATGCTTTCTCCAAGTGTGTCAAGAAAGGATTTATTAAACATAAAAAAGAAAAGATGACCATTCTGTAAGATTAAGTACAAGTAATTGTACATAAAGTCTTATTTAATAGTGTTTAGCTTATAATGTTACACTTTTAATAAAAATGCACATTACTAAATGCTTTAATTTAGTGGCGTACTATTTTATTTTGCAATCTTTCTCATTTAGATTTGTTAAAAGACTGCACATTTTACAAATTGCCCTCTAATGAAAATGAGCTCTGATTCTTGTTACAGAATCGCGTCCGATTGTGGAATAACGTTTTTTTTGCTAAAGCCCCTAAGTAACCCTGCCTTTATAAACTTCCATTTCAATAAAATCAACATCATTATAATAGACAGAATTAACTTCAAGTTAGGTATATTTTATATCAGGATTTTTTAAAATTACTCAAATAATGTGAAAGACGATAAACATAGAATTGAATATGTTTTATCGTCATCTTACCTTGAATCGCTATATTACATAATTTAAGTTAATAAGGCATTTTTTGTTTTTTGAACGTTGGCTTTTGCCCATATGTCCCCCAACGCCAAATGTATTCAATAGGCCCGTATTGGAAGCGTGTCATCCACCATTTACTTAAAAGTGTTTGAAAGATAAAGAACGCAAATACTAAGACAAAGCCAACTGTATAGGAAATACTGCCGTATAGACCCAATCCGTAGCTATAAAAAATGAACGTCATGGCAATAGACTGAAGTAGATAATTACTCATCGATAGACGTCCCACATTCGCGAATGGTTTTAATAGCTTTTGCCCAATTGTCGTTTGTGTCGATAATACAATCACTATCATGTAAAATAATGCGATGAATGCACCACTAAATTGCTCTTGCATGATCACAAGGAACAGGCTATCCATATAAAAGGAAGAAGCTATTCTCGCACCAAGTCCAAAAATAAGTCCAGTTATTAGTAAACCAATCAATAAGCGTTTGTGGTTGTCGACATCAACAAGCCATCGTAACTTCGCAAATGCCGCACCTAATAACATAAGTCCTAAAACACCAATTCCAAGTGTAACAGCACTCATTTCTAAATTCATATATGCCCAATCAGTAGCCCGCTGTTTTAAAATTTCTAAAACACTACCACTGCTATAGTTTTGAATCGATGTCTGAACAGCATCTACATTTTCACTAAAATGTTCTTGAGAGTGCATTGATAAAAACGTTGTAAATAAAACGGGAATACAGTAAATCACAACGCCAACACGTAACAACATTTGACCACTTAGTCGATAAAACAAAATAAAGAAAAAACCTGTAATAGCATACGTGATTAAAATATCACCATTCCAAATAAGAAAGGCATGTATACAGCCAATTATTAATAGGATTGCTAGTCTACGGGCAAAAAAAGCAGGGAAATAAATCCCTTTTACTTGTGAACGGTCTGCAATAATCATTGCCCCGTAGCCAAATAAAAAGGCAAACAGTGGGTAAAAATTGGCTTGTGCAAATAAGTCAACGATTCCTTGAAAAAATTTATCCATTTTACTTGGCCAATATGTAAATGAATCTAAGTAAAGAAACGGACTATGGAATGTAGGCATATTGACTAGCAAAATTCCAAGTAATGCAAATCCTCGTAGAACATCAATAGAAATTGTTCGACTTTTTTCGGGTAAGGGGGTAAACTTTTGTGTCATTTTTGTGCCTCCAGTAAAAAAGTATCGGTCGTTATGATAACGACTAATCGTGAGTGTAAAGTATGGAGTAACTCTAGAGTAAAGGGTGTTTCAAGATTTTTTTTGAGGGGTGAAAAAAAAACGCCTATCCATCAAGATAGACGTAACGTATAACAAACTTTAAAGACGTTGCTAACTCACCTCACGCGATTTTACTTTTACACTAATTTTTGTAATATAATCCTTTTCTTCTTTTGCTGCAATGGAATGTAGGAAATATTCCTCGTATATATCACTGTCCAATTTGAATTGCGCCTTTTCCAAATAATTGAGTAACGTATCATACGTTTCTGCGATTTCTTCATAAGTTCCTTGATGATAAATGATTGCATAATATCCTGCTGGCTTCATTTTCGCTGAAGAGTCGTTTAGGCGACAAAAGAGGTAGCTTTTTACTGCAGGCCGTACCTTCATAAAGTCTTCTTTCGGATAAACTACACCGTATGCCGCCGTACTTTTAACGCCGAGCCTTTTTAAAAATTGGCTAGATTGTTCATACAGTTGTTCCATTGATACCGTCCAATCTATTTTCTCCTCGCTATACACAACGGGTTCGGCTGGTAATTGCTTCACTAAGACTTCACCGAATGAAATTTCCCCCATCTCCTTTGTTAGGGCAACTGTACGTTCAAGGAAAAACTGAATATCCTCCAATTTTTGAATTTCTAATGCGACTTTTTCGTACTGTTCCATTGCTAGTTGTTGTAACGATTGGATATTAGGTGCATCAAAATACGTTTTGAGTTCTTTAATCGGTAGCTCAACTGCACGTAGTGACTGAATGGCTACGAATTGTTCGAACTGTTCAAACGTGTAATAACGATAACCATTATTGTGAGTTCCTGCTGGTTTAAATAAATCAATTTTATCGTAATACAGTAACGTATCCTTGTTAATTTCAAGCAGCTTGGCAAACTCGCCAGTGGAAAATGTTTTTTCGGTCGTTTTTTTCATTACTTTTCACTTCTTTCTTTACTCTGGAGTCAATCCACACTTTACACTATTTGTTGTGAAGTTAACACGAAATTATACATGAGACAAGCCATAACTTACGTAAGAGTTGGATTCACTGTCTTAAAGTAAGAGAGGAGATGGTTTGATGCGACAGCAGCTATTACCTACGATGCTGACACTTTGTAACTTCGCTTGTGGGGTACTAGCGATATACGCCGTTTTTGAACAAAAATTTGATATTGCAATTGCCTGTATTAGTTTAGGCTTATTATTTGATTTATTCGATGGATGGACAGCACGAAAATTGAATGCTGTTTCCTCCTTTGGAAAAGAGTTAGATTCACTTTCAGATATTGTGACATTTGGGGTTGCACCAGCGATTTTAGCATATCAACTTGTTTTAACACAGTTTGGGCAATTTGGTTTAGGAGTTGCTCTGCTTTATAGTATCGGTGCGGTGCTTCGCATAGCCCGATTTAATGCGATGCAAAATAATTTACCAACGTTTGTCGGACTACCTGTTCCAGTAGCAGCCATTGGGTTATTTTTAGGTACATCGTTTATGTCACCGAGGTTATTAGCAGTAAGTACATGTTTTCTTGCTTGGTTAATGGTGAGCCATCTGAAATTCCCTCACTTTAAGAAAATAAAGAAAAATGAGGAAGAAGTTCATGACGTTCATTGATCAGTTAATTGAAAATTATGGGTATACAGCAATATTTATTATACTTGCTCTCGGACTATTTAGCCTACCGATTCCTGATGAATTGATGGTATTACTTGTCGGTTATTTTACGAAAATCGGCTTATTACATTATAGCTTTTCACTGTTAGCGGTGTTTAGTGGCTCCCTTATTGGTATGTTGGTGAGCTATGTACTTGGTAATAAGATTGGCCGTCCGTTGCTGGATTGGCTTGGGAAATGGTTTAGACTATCTCGGAAATGGAATAGTAATGTGGCGAACTGGATTGAAAAATACGGCGCCCCTGCCATCATTGTGAGCTATTTTATTCCTGGTATGCGACACGTTGCAGGGTATCTTTGTGGGATGTCGTATATATCTCTAAAAAAATACATGTTATATGCAGGGATAAGTGCTTTACTATGGAGTCTACTGTTTCTAACAATCGGGCGAATTTTTTAATCAAAGATAGAAAGGATTTATATAAATGACAACACAAGAACAAATAACATTAGCACCTGTACTGAAAGAAGATCTAACAATATTTAAAGAAGAATTACAAGAGGCGTTCATGAAAGGGTTACAAGATAGTTTATTTGAGGCACAAAAACCAACTGAAATGGGACTACTCCCGTCTGATGAGGATTTCGAGCATTCGCTTACTGCAAATGAGTCGGTCGTGCGCCAACTTGTTCAAAACGGCGAAAGAATCGGTGGGGTTGTCTTAAAAATTAATAACGACACGCAGCGAAACGAAGTGGACTTCCTTTATACAAAGGCTAATGCACACGGCAAAGGTCTTGGGACAAAGGCGTGGCAGACAATAGAAGCAGCGTTCCCAGAGACGAAAGTATGGGAACTACACACACCGTACTTTGAAAAACGTAATATTCATTTTTACGTGAATAAGTGTGGATTTCACATTGTAGAATTCTATCACCGAGGAAATCCAGGTCCGAACGTTGAAGGTGAAGAGCCTGAATCTGATGAAGAATATGAGTTTTTCCGTTTTGAAAAGGTTATGACGAAAGCGAGTAGTGAAACGTAATGCAGGGCAAGGTGTCACAGCTTTGGACACTGATGAATCGCAGTTAAATCGCGAAGGGTCGATTAGTGTTTTTAGTTATCATTAGCTTAAGCAGGGCTTGCTGTATCATTGCTAACGATGAAGCTGATTAATCAAATTTCAGCATCTGGCTTTGCAGTGAAGTCGCTGCTACCAGTCATTGCAATTTTAATTGTACAGGCGATATTAAGTGCTGTTCCGTTTTATATGATGCGTCACTTAGGTGAAAAGGTTGTCGCAAATTTACGTACAGAAGTGTGGGACCATATGCTACATTTACGTTTATCGTATTATGATGCGCATGAATCAGGCGAAACGATGAGTCGGATTACGCAGGATACAAATGTCTTGAAGGAATTTGTGACTGAGCAGTCGTGTCCTTTGTATCAGGGCTTTTCGCAATTCTTGGTGCCGTTGTTTTTTTGCTATGGATTGACTGGAAAATGATACTGCTGTTACTCATTCCAGTCCCACTAACGATTTTTGTGATATATCCATTAGGTGAAAAAATGTACGCTATTTCGAAAGCAAATCAAGATGAGCTAGCATTCTTCAGTGGACGTTTAGGGCGTATTTTATCCAACATTCATCTAGTATTCTCTTCTTTTAAAATACATTATATAACTACATCTATAAATGCAGGAGCTATTGATTTCTATGAGGCAACCAAATTTCAAGGAAGGTTATCAAAAATTATGTAGGTGAAAGACAAAATCGAATCGTTTTTCAAAGAGTATTTAATCATTAAGATTTTATTTAGGGGGACTTTAAAATTTCAAACCTTCGTTTGGCGCATTTCATAAAAGAACGTTATTCAACAATATGGCCCGATTGTGGAATAGGAAGAAAAGTGCTAATAAAATAAAAAGACGAAACCCTTTTGGGTACCGTCTTGAACAATCATAATGTGTAACATTATATTCTGTTGTTGTAAAAATAATTATAGATAAATAAAATTTTATAGTCACCTTTTCACTTGTAAGTAGCAATTTAGTTATTGAATATTTGTTCGTAACGGTGGAAGAATGCCACTGTGTGCGCTCTTGCTAGAGAATCATTTGGTTTAAACTCTTCATTTGTTTTAGTAGTTGTTAAACCATTATCACGAAGGAATTTAATAGCCTCTGACTGAGATACAGTCTTACCATAATGCATTGAAGCTAAGATACGAGCGAAGTTACCTCGTGTGATATCCTTCCCTGCAATGGCTTGTTTGGATGCTGTGTTTGCACCTAGGACTGGTAGAGAGTATTTTGTAGCCAGTTGGTAGTTTACGTCTCCATACCATGAAGTATTAGCTTTCGTTGAAGCTAGTTCTGATGGTTTGAAGTAACGGAATAGGATAGATAACATTTGGTTTTCCGTTAAGTTCGTGTACGGTTTAAGTAAGTTTTCGTACTTACCTGTTGATGGGTTTTTCACATTTGGGTATCCACTGATGATACCGATGTTGACTGCCCACTTAAAATCCTCAGCCCAGTATTGGTTTGCATTGTAATCAGCAAACTTTGATACATCAATGTTGCCCGTTGCGGGAGGTGTTACTGGAGGTGTTGGTGTTGCAGCTGAGTAGTTTAAATAACTTGATGCTACATAGCCCTCTGTCCCGTCACTTCTTTTCACAGGATACCACACAAAATGGTTTTTCTTCGTTGATACTTTTTCATATTCAAAAGGACCTGAAATGGTAACAATTTCACCTTCACGTAAAGTACCCAAAGAAGGACTATCCGTAGTAGGTCTTGTCCTAATTGTTACATTCGTTATTGCACTAACTTTTTGATTTTTTTCAAAATAATACTTAGATTTTGTTAATGGTAAATCAAAGTCATAGTTCATCGTTGAAAATTTAATATTTTCCCTGCTGTTAGAGTCATATTGAAAATGTTCACGTGAAAAAGGCAGCTCTGTTAAGTCTATTAATTCCAATTTATTAATAATACTGAGAATTCTTTCTTGATAGGCATTGGTATTTCTTTCACCAGTTGCTTGAACAATTGGACTATTTACTGGCTTAGTACCGTTATAAGCCATGATAGCGAAGTACCAATGTTCCAGTACATCTCTTTCTCCACCGTTGATGCTAGGTAAATCCTTTCGCTTAAACATATTATCTAGCGTCTCTACACCAGCTTGAATATTATAGACAATATCGCTTTTTAGTCTATCTTGGTTGTAGCCTGCTTGATTTGTAATTTGCATAATGCCTATTCCATTATCAGCTGTCACAATTGCTTCACCATTCTTATCAAAATGACGCCAATTTCCACTTTCACCTTCCGCTATTGCCTTCACAATTTCAGGAGGAACATCATATTTCAGTGCTGTTTCAGTTAACAAACAGTTCATTGTGGAATAATCAGGGTTTACTTTCGATGTCGAATTATACGCACATGTATTTTCAATATTATTAGCGAATACATTTTTATCGATGTTTATAGATAGAGAGAGGGTACCAATGGCAATAACACTAATCAATGGTTTCAATATCTTTTTCATATATGATTATTACACTTCCTTTCATAAGTATTTAAAGTTAAAAGATTCAAATATATGTTATCATAAACCCAATATTTGAGATAGAGGTATTAGTCATTTATTCCTTAATTTAACATAGTAGAATGATAAATGATAGCTCAAACATATATTGTTTAATTTTAATTCAGTGAAAAGTTTGTACATAGTGATTGTTATGAAATAGGTAAGCTTCCTAACGTCCATTGAAACAAGCCCAAGCAAAATCTATCAACTCTTGCAAGCTCGTTAAAGGACTCTATAAGCTTGCTACCATTGTTGTTGTAAGCTGGCTGACTCAAAGTTGAAAGAATAGCACTTTGTTACACGCCTTATTACCACCATGAGCTTGTGTTCGCTTTGTCGCTTTATATTTATTCATTAATCTATTCATATAGAAAAGCACACCAGCTTAATGATAGGCTACCGCAATCTCATCATAATCTATTTTATAATCTCGCACTTCTACACACCCATTAATTCAACTGAATTGAGGGAATCTTTGTTCAT
This sequence comes from Lysinibacillus sp. C5.1, assembly GCF_016350185.1. Lineage (NCBI taxonomy): Bacteria > Bacillati > Bacillota > Bacilli > Caryophanales > Bacillaceae > Lysinibacillus > Lysinibacillus sp. C5.1. The sequence continues at coordinate 1,597,261 of NZ_CP066226.1, read as the reverse complement.
ATGTTTAAATACTGAAGAAATTATTTATCAGGTCAATAACGATAATAATGTTTTAATAAAAAATAAAACGCAACCCCATGGTTGATTTATCCAAAAGCAATAACACTAATGCTAACTCTTTTTCTGTAGCAGCTTCCTTAACGCTTGAATTTACTTTTATTTTGATGTTTGTGCAAAACTTTAAGTATATCCAGCCATTATCGTAACACTTGCTTAAAACGGCTTAAACGACCATATAAAGAAATGTCCTTCACAAATATTGATCAATTTTTCATTATTAATTTTATGTAGATATTCAACTTCGGTTACCTCAACAAAACGCTTAAAATTATAGTTATACCTATCAATTGTCCTTGGTCTTAATCCACTTAGTCACCACTGTTGATTTAAAATTTGTGTCGCGTATTGAATTGTTATATTTTTGTTGTCCAACTCATCAAAAGAATCCATTTTAACTATTGAGTTATTGTTTTTTTTCACCATTGCTTTCTTTGGTGTTCTATTTCAGTTTTGCTAGTCAAAAAGCTTAAATCAATGTTTGCGTTCTTCACTTTATTGAGAGATTTGAACAAACAAAAAACCCCCTAACATTTTTTTGTTAGAAGGTAAAAGTCACATCGGAAAAATAGATGATTTTTTTATTGAGTTCTATTCGTAGTTTTTTTTCGCTATGCTTCTTAAGAAGTGCGAATTAAACTAAATCTTCACCGAAGAATAAACCGATTTCGCGCTCTGCAGATGCAAGAGAGTCAGAACCGTGGATGATGTTGTGAGATACAGTTGTAGCGTAGTCACCACGGATTGTACCTGGGTTAGATTCTTCTGGTTTCGTAGCACCCATCATTGTACGTGCAAGTTTGATTACGTTTTCGCCTTCCCATACCATAGCGAATACTGGACCAGAAGTGATGAAGTCTACTAATTCACCGAAGAATGGACGTTCAGCATGCTCAGCATAGTGTTTTTCAGCTAATTCTTGAGGAATTACCATTAATTTAGCGCCTTTTAATACAAAACCGCGACGTTCAAAACGGTCAACGATGTCACCTACTACTTGTCGTTCTACGCCATCAGGCTTAACCATTAAAAAAGTTTTTTCGATTGCCATGTTTAAAACACTCCTTAAATTCGTCTAACAGGTTTTACACCTACCGATAAATATTAACAAAAAATAAGCTTTAGCACAACAAAAAGCTAGAATTTACGCTTGCCCATAAACAAAGCGATGTCACGAAGCTTTTTCTTAATTGGATGTTTTGGTAAAGCATCTATTTCTTGTAAAGCTTTTTTCAAATACTTATCACTCATTTTATTAGCTTGTTTAATTGCGTCAGATTTACGCACATATTGCAACATATTTTGGCGCTCAAGCTCCGTTAATGTCCCTGCAAACACTTTTGCTAAGTAAGGTTGCATTTGTGGATCATCTTTTAATAACAAAATCGGCAAGGTAATATTACCTTGCAATAAGTCACTACCTGCTGGCTTCCCTAATTCTTTATCTGTCGCCATAATATCTAATACATCATCGATTATTTGAAAGCTCATACCAACAAAGTAGCCAAAGCGTTTCAAATGGCTTACTGTTTTTGCATCAACACCTGCTGCCACTGCACCAATCTCACAGCTTGAAGAAATAAGTAATGCCGTTTTTCGTTTAATACGTCTGAAGTAATCCTTTAAGCCCTGATCCAATCTAAACTTGTCCTCAATTTGTATCACTTCGCCATTGCAAATTTCTACCATTGTACGTGCCAAAATTTGATGAACAAGTGGATCCTCTAGCTTTGTGATGTACTCAAGTGCACGTGCAAAAATAAAATCGCCCGTGTACATTGCTACTCTGTTATTCCATTGGGATTTGACAGTTGGACGTCCTCGTCGCATATCGGAATCATCAATCACATCATCATGCACTAGCGACGCCATGTGAATGAGCTCTAAAGGCACAGCCACATTTTTCATCTTTTCGATATCATAATCGCCAAATTTTGCGCCAAGCAACACAAAGATTGGTCGGATTCGTTTGCCACCAGCTTGTAATAAATGGAGAGAAGCATCGTTAATTAAATGCGAAGACGAATTCACCGCTTTTTCTAATTCTTGTTCGATGATATCAATATCTGACTTCAAATCGGAATAGAGTAGTTTTAACTTCATCTTTTCCACGCTTGAAAACCTTCCCCCATTAACGTACCTTTTTAAAGCCCATATGCATTGCCGCAGCACCGCCACTGTATGCTTTGTACGTTACTTTTTCTAAACCTGCCTGTTCAAACATTGCCGCTAGCTTCTTCATACCTGGGAAATCATTTGCAGATTCCTGTAACCAAGAATACTCTTTATAACTTTTCGCAAAAATTTTACCAAATATCGGCATAATATATTTAAAATAAAAACGGAATAGTTGTCGATAGCCAGGTATTTCTGATTGAGATGTCTCTAAACATACAACCATGCCCCCCGGTTTTACAACACGATTCATTTCTTTTAACACTTGTAAATAATCAGGAACATTGCGTAGACCAAAACCAATTGTCACATAATCAAATGTATTGTCTGGAAATGGTAATTCCATTGCATTTCCTTGTATCAGTTCAATTTGTGGGTAAGGCGTTATTTTTTTTTCGCCCACTTGCAGCATGTTATGACTGAAATCCAGTCCCTTAACTTCGCCACTTTCTCCAACTGCTTCAGCTAGTGCAATTGTCCAGTCAGCTGTGCCACAACAAACATCTAGCGCTTTCGATCCAGGCTTGACAGCCATGCGCTTCATCGTATCGTTGCGCCAGCCTACATGCATTTGGAAGCTAATTACACCATTCATTTTGTCATAGCTTTCAGAAATACTTTCAAATACTTCGTGAACGTGCTCTTCTTTTGATTTAGCCATTTTAGAAAAACCTCTCTTATCCGTTTGTAGAAGCAATCGATGCATCTACACGTGCTTGTAGAGCTTGTTTCACATCACTTTGTAAAAATGATGCTTGTGCTATTACTTGCAACAGCTCTGTTTTTAAGCGGGCAATTTTATCTTGTAAGACGCTATTGAAGGTCGCGCCTGTCTGTAATGCACTTTGTTCCAGCACTTTACTCATCAATGATTTTTGTCCACGTTGATACATAGCCCATTCTCTTTCTAATCGTAAGATCAATAAGCTCTTCTCCATTATTGGAATATAATGATGCAATGCATAAAGCTCAAAAAATTTCGCAATTAAACCTGACTCGATATTGCTAATTGAAGAACACCATTGTTCCACTGTACGCTGTTTTGCCTCATACACTTTTATTTGATGTTCGCAACGTGACACGATACCTTGTGATAGATTCCGAATTAATGCGACATTTCCCGACATTGCTAAAATTTCATAATACCGGCCACTATAAAAATCCCCAGCCAAAACGGTTAGCTGCTGTTCCTTTGAAGTGGCATCTAATTCTTTTATATGATCATGTGCCGCTAACGCTGCATATACAATTCCAACAGTTATTGCAGCTTCCCTTTGCTCTTGTTGCCACTCTTCTCCATTCAAGAAGGGCACTAACAAGTAAAACAGTTGATTTTCATCAAGCACAGGCGCTCCTGTGTATTTTTGCAAAGTTCTATGACGAACATCCATGAAAATCTCTGTTTTTAACTGTGCAATTGAATTTTGAATGTATGTTGCATTCATAGACCTTACTCCATTTCACTTTCAAATACGTTCATCATCAACATGACTTAACGCTTGCTTACTGAGTCATTATAGCATAAGCATCGATTCGGAATAAAAAGTTTTTGCTTTCACCAACACGAACGGGCAGTAGAACCCTACCACGGAAAGTACAAGAAAAAAATGGTAGGAAATCTACTTGCCCGTAAAAGCCAGTTTCACCAACACATATTACTTTTTTCATATGCATTTGGCACATCTGCAGATTATAACTAACCAGTCATCAGCACTGTATGTTGACTCTACCGACGGAAGCTAACTTACATGACTATGCTACTTTTTACCTTCACTTTGAATAACACCATGTGCTGTGTGGATTTGTGCTTTGCCACGAATTTTCATGGCAGAAGTATGCTCAGTAAATTGAGCAATCATTACTTCCCCTGCATCTAATTTTTCAGAATGATGGAATTTCGTATCCGTACCACGTGTTAACCCAATTACATGTACACCATCTTCTTCTGCCTGTATTACTATATAATCTTGCGCCATTGTCTGTACACTCCTTAAATCCGACAAATTCTTAGTCCATCATAACATAATTAGACATGCAGTTTAAGACATTTGAATAAATGACAAGACTTCTCTACGTTTTACCTCATCTTGTTCATAAATGCCACGTGCAACTGATGTAACCGTTTTAGATCCAGGCTTTTTCAGTCCACGCATAGTCATACACATATGTTCTGCTTCAATAACGACATAAACACCTTTAGGAGATAGCATTTCCATAATCGTGTCGGCTACTGATGATGTAATCCGTTCTTGTAATTGCGGACGACGTGCAATCGTTTCCACTGCGCGACCTAATTTACTTAGGCCCGCTACAATGCCGTCGTTTGGTATGTAAGCTACATGTGCTTTGCCGTAAAATGGCACTAGATGATGCTCACACATTGAGTAAAATGGGATATCCTTTACAAGCACTAGTTCTTCATGATCCTCATGGAAAACCGTTTTAAAATAATCTTTTGCATCTTCATGTAAGCCACTAAACATTTCAGCATACATTTTAGCAACGCGTTTTGGTGTATCGAGTAATCCTTCACGATTCACATCTTCGCCCACAGCTTCTAAAATCATTTTCACTGCTTGTTCTATTTTCAATAAATCTACATTCGACATTCGTAAAAACCCTCCTGCGTATCAAAACATTACACATTTCCCTATGCATCGTAGCATATCCAAAAGTTAAGCGCAAAACGACTTACTTGAATTAAAAGAAATTCAACATAACTTCTGTAATTAGACATTAACTGCCGTCTTTGTTTCCAAATTTTATATTCAAGTTTGCTCAAAAAGTCATCTTAAAATCCATGCTATCCTTCTAGAGCATTTAACATAAATCAATCTTTGATGGAATGCTTGCTCTTATCCGTTCCTATTTGGCATTTATCCTCATTTTTAGTAATAAGGGACTTGTGGTGAAGCAAGTTATAGTTGTCGTTCATTATGCTATGTATACAAATCTTAGTAAAACGATTTCATGTATTACTGCTATAAGTCATTTTATAAATTAAGTTAAAAAGAGCAGCCCTCATGCTCGTTTACATGAAGACTGCTCTATGTAACTACTAGACGTGTATTATTTTACAGCATCTTTAAGCGCTTTACCTGGTTTGAAAGCAGGTACCTTGCTAGCAGCGATTTCGATTTCTTTACCAGTTTGTGGGTTACGACCTTTACGAGCCGCACGTTCACGTACTTCAAAGTTACCAAAACCAATTAATTGTACTTTGTCACCCTTTGCAAGAGCATCTTGAATTGTATCAAATACAGCTTCAACTGCTTTAGAAGCGTCTTTTTTAGAAAGACCTGCAGCTTCAGCAACAGAGTTTACTAATTCTGTTTTATTCACACCATTCACCTCCTCTCAAAGGGTCATGAACCAATTCTGTAAAAAGAGTAACACATAGAAAACCGCGACGCAACTGTATTCATTCATGATTATAACCAAAAAATGCGTTTTTCACGCAAAAAACAAAAATAACAGGACTTTTCGCATAAATACGAATAGTCCTGCACTATTTTTTTGCTCAGTATTTTCCATTTTATCTCTATAAAATAAATGTCACTAATCCTCTATCACCTTCATTCACCATACGCTCAATTGTTTGACGCATACGTTTTTTAGCTGTAGGTGGTACTGCATTCATTTTATAACGTATGCCCTCTTTTAACACTTCATGCAATGGCGTACCGAAAAGTTGTGTTTGCCAAAGCGCATCACGATCATGTAAATAAGCATGGTTTAAATCTTTTAATAACTGCTGACTGTGGAATTCAGAACCAATAAGTGGCGCAAATTCTGATTCCATATCAACACGAATAATATGATAGGATGGCGCTTTTGCTTTCATCCGTACGCCGTAGAAATTATTTTGCTTAATTAGTTCTGGAGCAGTTGGTTCGAATTCTTGCATCATTGGCAATGTTACGCCATAACCACTATTATCTGCTTCAGTAATGGCATCTTTAAAGCGTTTTTGGGCTTCTTTTGCTTCAGCAGCCTCTTTAATAAATAGCAGCCAATCGCGCTTTGTTTCAATCGGCTCTTCCAACCATTCATTACAAACAGCTTTATATAATTCACCTTGTAATGACACGCGAATAACCGCTGTACCGATTCCTGAATCGACATGTACCACTTCACTTTGATCGATAAAATCAATCGCTTTAAAGGCATCAGAAGCTTGTTGCACGTCCCTAATTTTCATCACAGACGAAAGCACTTCTTCCATCGAATCAATTAATGCCACGTTTAGTGGGTGAGTAGCATCAAGGACATCGAGCCAATCTGGTTTTTCAACCTCAATCGTCCGAATCGGAAACTCAAATAGTGCCTCTTGTAAAATATATTGAATATCAGAAGCACGCATTTGATCGATTGAAATCGCAATTACCGGAACATTATATCGTTCAAATAGCTCATTTCGAAGCTGTACCGTCTCTTCTCTTGCCGGCATTTGACAATTTAACACAATAACAAAAGGCTTGCCAATTTCGGTTAATTGCGCAACAATCTCTTCTTCCGCTTTTTCAGCTGCACGACGGCTGATGCCATTTACTGTTCCATCTGTTGTCACAACAATCCCGATATTCGCATGGTCACGAATCACTTTATCTGTGCCAATTTTCGCTGCTTCTTGAAAAGGAATTGGCTCAGTATGCCAAGGCGTATGCACGTATTTCGGACCATTTTCATCCTCATAGCCCTTTGTACCTTCAATCACATAACCAACGCAATCTGCTAAACGAATTTGGAATGTCATTTCATCTTCGCCAACCGCAATACGAGTCGCTTGAGCAGGCACAAACTTCGGCTCAGCAGTCATGATAACTGGGCCTGGCGAGCTTTGTGGCAGCTCGTCCTGTGCTCGCATTCTTTCTGTATCATCCACAATATTCGGCAATACTACAGCTTCCATTACTTTTTTTACAAATGTTGATTTACCTACCCGAACTGGACCAACAACACCAATATAAACATCGCCATTTGTGCGCTCTGCAATTTCTTTAAATACTGCTTCACTCAAGGTTTCTGCCTCCTTTATCTACGCTTTTTCACTATATGCGCCCATGCAGATAAATATGAAAATGTATGAGAATTGTTTGAGTGACTGGCACATAAAAAAATCCCCAATCATTAGACTGAAGTGACCCCTAAAAGTTAGACACGGTTATTTCATTTAGGCAGCTTGGGTAAACTGAGTTCGGTATTGTACCGGACTCAGTTTTAATTTTGCCTTAATTCGTTTCGTATTGTAATACGTTATATAGTTTTCAAGTTCCAATTTAAAATGCTCAACACTTTCGAACTCCTTTAAATAAAGGAATTCCGATTTCAAAATCCCAAAGAAATTCTCCATCACCGAGTTGTCATAACAGTTGCCTTTACGTGACATACTTTGCACAATGCCTTTTGATGCAAGTGCGTGACGGTATTGCTTCATTTGATAATGCCAGCCTTGATCGGAATGCATCAGTAATTGGCGTTCCTCTGGTAACTTCTCTAATGCTTTCTCCAACATTTCTGAGACAAGTGAATACGTTGGTCGATGACCAATTGTGTAAGTAATAATTTCTCCGTTAAATAAGTCTAAAACAGGGGATAAATAGAGTTTTTCACCAAACAATTTAAACTCTGAAATATCTGTTACCCACTTTTCATTAGGGGCTTCAGCTGTAAATTTGCGGTCTAAAATATTCGGTGCGATTTTACCGACTGTCCCTTTATATGATTTATACTTTTTCATTCTGACTACGCACTTTAAACGAAGTGTTTTCATGATACGTTGTACTTTCTTATGATTCACTCTTCGTCCACGATTTGCGAGTTCATCACGAATGCGACGGTATCCGTAACGCCCTTCATGTTCGTTATAGATGGATTGAATTTCAGCCTTTAAGTCGGTATCTGGATCGGGACGATTCAGTTTCTTCACTATGTCATAATACGTACTACGTGGAATCTGTGCGAATTCGACAAGTGCCTTCACCGAGTATTTATGCCTTAATTCATAGATGACCTTTACTTTGTCTTCTTTGGTGATGTTTCTTTGGCTTGAACTAAGGCGTTCAACTTTTTTAAATACTCGTTTTCCATTTCAAGCTGCTTGATACGAGCTTGAAGTGCTTCTGGTGAGCCTTCTACTGGTGTATGTTTTGGTTGTTTATTGGTTTCTTTTTTCATGGATGGACGCCCCTTTTCCTTTGATTGAAGGGCATCGAATCCTTTTGTTTCAAACTGTTTTCGCCAATGAATAATGGACGATGGAGCTGCTATACCAAAGATAGCCGCTGTTTCTATTAAGGACGTGCCGTGCTCAATCATGAAGTTTAGTACGTCTAGTTTAAACTGTGCTGTATAGTTTGTATATGATTTTATAAACGCTTCAACACCGTTATACTCATATTGTTTAGCCCAGTTAAGAATAGCCTTATGATCTGTCCCAATCGATTTAGCAATTTCATGTGAACTTTCTTTGCCTTCTAAGTATCGTAAAGCTGCTTGTAATTTTTCCTCTGCAGTATATTTTGCCATTAAAAACTGCACCTCCAATTGTTAGATGTGTCTAACAATTGGGGTGCAGTTCAGACCAACATCTAATGATTGGGGTGAAAAATTTATTTTGAATCCGTAGCTTTACTTTCTTTCTCTTGCGCGGCTTTAGCTTCTTCCTTAGCTTTTTTGACGTCTGCATTATAAGCATCCATCATATAAGTTGGCTCTCCATTTTCATCCACAGTATATGGCACTGAATAAGCTGGAACAACAGGATACTTTTCGACAAGCAATTGACGAATATCATCACCTGGTTTCACATCTGGCTTGTCTTCTTTTAAAAGTTGGCCTAAATCAATAGAATAATCCACATGCATTTCGCCATCACCAGTCATAAAAATTGGTAATTCAGCACCTGAATATGGACTTTTCACCGTCACTTCTGATTTATAGCCTAATTTTTCAAAGTTAATTTGATACACATTATCGGCAATTGCCCCCTTTGTCGGGATATATTGCGTACCCAATTTTCGAATATTAATCTCTCGCATGCGCTCAGCAGAGTTTAAGTCTACTAACTTAACTTCAGCACTGTTTTCCGGATCCCAAATAATGTATTGATAAATACCGCCCTTTTCATAGGCATTTCCAGGAATTTGAGCGATATATTTTGGCATAAGTTTTTCAAAATCGATTAAATATTTTATATAAATATCTGTATCCATTTCACTGTTTTTAATTGGCACAAGGCCACCAGTCGCTTCACGATATTCATTGACAGCACGTTGTACGGCTGCTAATTGATCGACATCTGGCACTTGGTTTGCGGCTTTTTCTTCCTCAGGATAGGCACAGCCACCTAACAAGACGGCAATTGCCACTGTTAAAAGAAAAGCATTTAGTTTTTTCATAACACGTTCTTCCTCCTTTTAAGGCCATGTGGCAATAATCAGTACCATTAAAAATGTTCCAAGTCCAAACAGTATGTATGCTAATAAATTTACGATTGTACGTAAAAAACCATTTGAAATTTTATTGCGGCCTAAATAAATTAAACCCACCGACAAAATCATAAAGCCGATACAATAAAAAGATACCCACATGACATCTAGTGCAGGCATATGTGCTAACGGACCCATTTTCGTCTACCACCTTTCTTCAATGACACGAGACAATCAACGTTTATTATACTATGGGCAACTTCAAAAAAGAAATGGCGCTGTAGCAAAAAAGAAAATAGCCTAACGACTTTAGTGAAAATACTATTTTTTTGATATACTTATAAAATCCAAGAAATGTACTACAGAAATAAGAACATCGCTATATTCAATTATATACCCATGGAAATTATAACATATATTTACTAAATAGAGAGAGGTTTATAAACATTAAAAGGACTTTTTGCATAATTACATTATGAGAAAAGTACTAAAAACAATATTTCTCTTTTGTCTTTTAAATTAAAAAAAGGTATCTCACAGTTGTCTGAGATACCTTTTTGTGTCCATTTCATGACAAATTCTTGCTGTTTAATAAAATAAAAGTTACGGTAATTTAATGCATCATTTCGTCAATTTCACGCTTTTTCATACGCATCATTAATGCATCAACCGCCACTTTTGGTTCTACATCGTTGAACAATACACCATAAAGTTCTGTTGAAATAGGCATTGCGACATTATATTTTTCTGCTAATTGATAGGCTGCCTTTGTTGTTCGTACGCCTTCCACTACCATACCCATTTGATCGAGTACTTCTGGCAGTTTCATACCCTTACCTAACATATTTCCAGCACGCCAATTACGAGAATGCACGCTTGTACATGTAACGATTAAATCACCCATACCTGTCAGCCCCGCGAATGTAAATGGATTTCCGCCCATTTTGACACCTAAGCGCGTAATTTCAGCGAGTCCACGTGTAATTAGTGCCGCTTTTGCATTATCACCATAATTTAGCCCGTCTGTAATGCCTGCCGCTAACGCAATCACGTTTTTTAATGCCCCACCCATTTCTACGCCTATAACATCCTCATTCGTATAAACGCGGAAAAATTGATTCATAAACAAATCTTGGACTTTTTCAGCTGCTTCAATATTGGCACAAGCTGCCGTAATCGTTGTCGGATGATGTAATACGACTTCTTCTGCATGACTTGGCCCCGAAAGTACTACAATGTCTTCGATAAATTCAGTTGGCAAGCTTTCAGCCAAGATTTCAGATATACGTTTTAATGAATCAGGCTCAATTCCCTTTGATACATGGACAAATAATACTTTTTGATCTAACGTAGCAGTCATCTTTTCACAAACTTCTCGAATAGCCTTCGTTGGCACTGCTACAATTATTGTATTGGAGTGAGCTACTGCCTTTGCAATATCATTCGTTGCATGTAAATTCTCCGGTAATAGCGTTTCAGGTAAATACTTTTTATTTGTATGTTGCGTATTCATTTCTTCAGCCTGATCTGCTCTATGCGTCCAGACAAGCGTATCATGTCCATTTTCCGCAAGTACCATTGCTAGTGCCGATCCCCATGAGCCTGCTCCTAGTACACAAACTCGTTCCATTGTTATTCCCCCTTTTAATTCCTACAGGTTAATTGCTAAAGGTCCATATGCATGCTAGACATATTTTAACCAATTAGTGATTTAGCCTAATCCTTTGAAAAAAGACGCCACCCAACAACAATTGTCGGGTTGGCGTACTGAAGTGTAATATTTTAAATTATGCACGTGCACGTGTAATTAAACGAATTGGCGTCCCTTCAAAATCGAATGTTTCACGAATTCTATTTTCTAAAAATCGCTCATAAGAGAAGTGCATTAATTCTGTTTCGTTGACGAATACCACAAACGTTGGTGGTTGAATCGCCACTTGAGTAGCATAGTAAATACGTAAACGGCGACCTTTGTCAGTCGGCGCTGGGTTACGTGTCACAGCATCTTCAATCACTTCATTTAGAATAGACGATTGAATACGCATTGCATGATTTTCACTTACGCGCTGCACAATCGGTAAAATTTGATGTACTCGTTGTTTTGTATTGGCTGATACGAAAATAATTGGAGCATAGTCTAAGAATAAAAAGTGCTCACGGATTTGCTGCGTAAAAACATTCATTGTTTTTTCGTCTTTTTCAATCGCGTCCCATTTGTTAACGACAATAACAATTGCTTTTCCAGCCTCATGTGCATAGCCTGCAATTTTTTTATCCTGTTCCTGGATGCCCTCTTCAGCATTCAGAACAACTAATACAACGTCAGAGCGTTCAATGGCACGTAGCGCACGTAACACAGAATATTTTTCTGTCGTTTCGTACACTTTTCCTTTTTTACGCATACCGGCTGTATCAATAATGACATATTCATGCCCATCATATTCGTAAGGTGTATCAATTGCATCCCGCGTTGTACCTGCAATGTTGCTGACAATAACGCGTTCTTGACCTAAAAAGGCATTGACTAGTGATGATTTTCCGACATTTGGACGACCAATTAAAGAGAATTTAATTACGTCATCGCCATATTGGTTTTCATCCTCTTGAGGGAAGTGTTTTGCACACTCATCTAATAAATCCCCTAAGCCTAAGCCATGAGAGCCTGAAATTGGCCAAGGTTCACCAAAGCCAAGTGCGTAAAAATCATAAATCATTTCACGCATGTCCGGATTATCAATTTTGTTGACAGCAAGAACGACAGGCTTTTTTGTTTTGTATAAAATTTTTGCAACTTGTTCATCTGCTGCTGTTACGCCTTCACGGCCATTCGTCATAAATATAATAACGTCTGCTTCTTCAATAGCGATCTCTGCTTGTTGACGAATTTGTTCTAAAAACGGCTCGTCTCCAATTTCGATACCACCTGTATCAATAATATTAAAATCATGTGTTAACCACTCTGCCGAACTATAAATACGGTCACGTGTTACTCCCGGAATATCTTCTACAATCGAGACACGTTCTCCAACGATACGATTAAAAATCGTCGACTTACCTACGTTCGGACGACCTACGATGGCTACTACTGGTTTCGTCATCTGTACTTCATCCTTCCAACTTCTTATCTTTCGCTATTATACACGAAAAATGCCATTATATCATAACATATCCATCGAGGAGAGTACTTTTTACTTTTCTGCTCGACATAATCGTTGTTTTTTGTCCCAGCGTGCTCTTTAATCCTCGTATTATTCACCTATTTTATTTTCCTTTGCGCACGTGCCATTTCGCTTAGTATCACCAAATCGGCAAATTAACATGTAAACAAAGTAAGCCCCACCAAATAGGCTTCTGTAGGCAGCAAACTAGACATGGCTTCACTCATTTATTAGGCAAATGCCATGGATAGAAGCTCTTACTCGCTCACTAGAAGCGCAGTGATGGGGCTTGCATAGATTCATTCCTATGTAGCTTAATTATCATATGATGACAGACGAAAGCGAGGATACAACATCATATCCTCGCATGTCATGATTATTTAAAGTTTTTCAGTTGATCGCCGATGACATCACCAAGAGAGAAACCTGTGTTTTCTTCTGGTAATTCATAATCGATTACTTCTTCTGCCTCTGGATTTTCCAATAAATCTTTTATACTTAATGCTAGACGACCTTCGTCAACGTTAACATCCAGCACCTTCACCTGTACTTCTTGCGCTTCTTTTAACGCTTCATGTGGTGTATTAATATGTTTATGCGCAATTTGCGATATATGCACTAAGCCTTCCACACCAGGGAACACTTCTACAAAAGCACCAAACGATGTAAGGCGTTTGACTTTCCCTACAAGTATTGTGCCTTTCGCTGCACGCTCTTCAATATTCGACCAAGGTCCAGGAATTGTTTCCTTAATGGATAATGAGATACGTTCATTCTCTGGATCTACCGACAGAACTTTTACCTTCACTTCTTGTCCTTCTGATAAAACCTCACTGACATCACTTACATGCTCATGTGATACTTGTGAAATATGAACAAGGCCATCGATACCACCAAGGTCAATAAATGCACCAAACGATGCTATACGTTGCACTTTACCGTCTAATACATCACCAGCTTTAATTTGGTTAATGACATTTTTCTTCTGAGATGCTTTCTCAGATTCAACTACAGCTCGATGTGATAAAATTAAGCGGTTTTTTTCTTTATCTAGCTCAACAATTTTAAAGCTTAATACTTTCCCTTTATAATCTTCAAAATCATCAACAAAATAATCTTCTACTAAGGATGCCGGAACGAAGCCACGAACTCCTAAATCAACAACAAGACCACCTTTAACAATATCCTTTACTTCCGCTTCGAAAACTTCCTCAGCAGCAAATTGTTGTTCAAGTGTATCCCATGCTTTTAAGGCATCTACTTTACGTTTTGATAATACATAGTTTCCTTCTTCAACTTTTGTAATCATCAATTCTAACTCATCCCCAACGGAGATTGCGTCAGACGCTTTTTCAATGTGTAAGCTCGATAATTCACTTATTGGTACGATACCGTCAAACGGTGCACCTGGAATTGAAACAGTTACCGCTTTTTCATCAACCTGCTCTGCAATACCTTTGACGATATCACCTTCGTTAAACGTTTGTTCTGCATAGTTCATTTCTTCAGACATATGTAACCCTCCTTCGCATCTTCCCTTACTATTTTATTCGATATTGAAGACAAAGACAAAAATAAATCCTTTAAATTCAAAAAATGTCTGAAATTTTAGGATTTATACCATTTTTTCTTGTGCTAATTTTAAAATGGCCTGTGCTGCGGCATCAATTGATAGCTCCGTTGTGTCTAAAAATATAGCATCCGCTGCTTGAATCAGTGGTGATGCTTCGCGCTCACTGTCCATTTTGTCGCGCAAAGCAATCTCTTCTTGGAGCTTTTCTATTGAAGACGCGATCCCTCTTTTTTCATTGTCAATAAAACGACGTCTTGCACGTTCTTCTACAGTAGCAGACATGAAGATTTTGAGTTCAGCATTTTTTAACACATGCGTCGCAATATCCCGTCCATCCATCACAACACCACCATTTGCAGCAAGTTTTTGCTGCTGTGCGACCAATAATTCACGTACTTTGGCATGTGCTGCTACTTGTGAAACAGATGATGTCACTTCGTTAGAGCGTATTGCATCTGATACGTTTTCGCCGTCTAAAAAAACAAGTTGACCTTGAGGAGATGGCTTTAATTCAATTGAGCTAACGGCTAACATTTCTGCTAATTTTGCTTCATCATCTAAATGTATGTTTTGTTGCATCGCTTTATACGTAACTGCTCGATACATTGCACCCGTATCGATATACGTGAATCCTAGTGATTCTGCAACGATTTTCGCGATTGTACTTTTCCCAGCTCCTGCAGGTCCGTCAATCGCAATTTGAATGTTTTTGTTCATTATGCTTCCCTACTTTCTTTCACACCATATTGTATCATACTAACAAAAAAAAGCCCTCTATTTACAAGAGGGCTACTGCGATTTTAATCATCGAAAGGATTTAATTCTTTACGGCGATTGACTAGCTGACGTTCGAAGCAGAAACGTACAATATGTTGTTGATCGATATCATCCGTATCTGTTAACTGAATGGTAGCAATTGTCTTATCTTCTTTTTCAAATATCTTAACAACAGTAGCTTCTGTTACGACATAAATGACATCTCCATTGGCAAATGGTAAGACAATCGTTAACTTAACATCATCATCGTCTTTGAAAGCTACATCACCTTTCAAAATTAGTGCAATACCACCCGCACTGATATCCGCTGTGACTAATTGATACTTAAATTCATTAAATTGAACTGCCACATCAACAGGTGTTTCAACACGAACATATTCACGGCGTTGAATTTTAATAAAATCATCTTCTTGAGGGCAATGCAACATAATCATCGGTATATTGCCCGCCTTGCGTCCTATTACTTCTGTATTGAATGCATAGGAAAGCTTATCCTCTGTTCGAAAGGTTGCCCTAAATTCTGAACCATCTATTAAAAAAGCGGTTTTCTTTGTTACTACATTTGTTGGATAGTCAATATAAAGAATATTGTCTTTTTGTTCAACTACTTTACAGCGGAATTTCTCTATACGTTCTGTATAAGTAGGTTCTAGTTGTAATAGTGTTCCAATTTTTATTTCCATGAGCATCTCCCCGAACAATATATATACCTCCATTATCGCATGGGATGTAAATTTTGGCTATATGAACTGGGAGCTTTTTCTTTATCTTAGGTTAAATATTCTACTTTTAAAACATTGTGATTTTCAGCATCAATGACAATACGGAATGTTTCTTGCGTCTGTTCATCTCGAACGGCTATCACTTCATAGCAAAGTCGTTGCTCGAATTGTCCATTATCCGTATAAATATTTTTCACTTCTTCCACACGCACATTATTATCAAAGAAAGATTTCCAATCAATTGGATTGGCCTTTTGAGGTTTGATTGATTCTTCTTGGATATATTCCATTGCATTGGCACCTAGTAATTCCCCAGTATCTTTTGCAATTTTTAACTGAACACCATCCGCATAGATTAATGCATTATCACCAGGATGAACGCGTGCAAATGTAACATGCCATGCTAAATGATTTTCACGAGCTTCAACATAAGCAACATCTTTCATTTCCAATCGCTTTAAATGTTCTTCAGCTTTTTTAATTATTTCATCTTGGGAAAGTTTTGCTTCATCCACAGGACGTTCTACTAAATAGGACAGTAAATGTCCTCCTTTTTCAGTTAAATCTACATAGCCTAAGCGAATACCTTGGTGGAACTGTATGTGATAAAACGGATACGGTGCGGTATCACTACTTTTGGTCACAGTAAATGTAGCATCTTTAATAAGCGGGAATAAATATTTTACTTTTTCCAATGCTTCTTTTTCCGTAATAACTGAATCTTGTAACGCTTTTAATTCTATTTTCTTTTGCCAATCTGCTTCACTTAAAGTAAGCGGGAAATCACTTTCACCATAATCTTTTAGTGTCTTTTGAATATTATCGAAAGAGGTATTAGGATTTTTATTGTCTACTTGACGCATCCAAACATCCATTTTTCCATCTTGCTTGTAGTAATCAACCGTTGCTGTCGTCCACTCGTCAGATAAAGCTTGTAAATTCGTAGAAATTTGCGGCATTTTTTCTCGCCATGCTTCATAATCCCCCGATTTTGCTGTTTTCTTTGCTTCATCTCCTAGTTTTCCCAAATAACCTAGCCACTGATTAGAAAGTTCTTGCCCAATTGGAATATTCGCTATAGAAGAACGTACTTCAGAGCTTAGTCGCCAAATAGAATCTAACTCACTATCGATCGCCTGTTCATCCTTAAATAATAAGGATTGTGAAACGGCTCTTTGTAAGTATGATAATTTTTCAGAAGCGTCCGTTAATTTTTCTGTATACTGCGCATGTACAGTACGTTGTAAACTTTCTTTATCGCCATGTAAATCAATGCTATAGGCACCCAAACCAATTACTGCTATTGTTAAAATAACGAGCATTGTTCTCAATTGTTTTCCTCCTTTCTATGAACAGAAAATATGCTCACCTATTTGTTTTATTTGAGGACGAGTCCAAATCCACTTACTTGTTGCTGTTTTTGGATTAAAGTAATACAGGGCATTTTCCGATGGATCCCAGCCATTCATAGCATCAATGACCGCTTCCTTTGCACGTTGGTTCGGCTCTAACCAAATTTGTCCATCTGCTACTGCTGTAAATGCTAATGGTTGGAATATAATACCTGATATTGTGTTAGGGAAATCAGGGCTTTCTAGTCGATTTAAAATAACTGCTGCTACAGCAACTTGCCCCTCATACGGTTCTCCCCTCGCTTCTCCGTAAACGGCATTAGCGATTAGCTGTAAATCTCGCTCTGTATACTTTGGTGGAATTTGTGTATCGGTACCATTACTATTGCTGCTACCACTGCTGTCACCACGATTTGCTGTACTGCCTCCACCACTATTTTTCACCTGTTGATCAAGAGGCACACCACCATAATAGGTAAATTGATTGCCTGCTTTTAATTGCGCTTTTACCCAATTCTCATCATAATCTGAATAGCCAACTAACGCTTTTTTCGTCTTTGCCCCCGCTATTCCATCAATCGGCAATCCATATTTTTCTTGGAAATTTCGCAGTGCCCAATACGTGTTGTAGCCAAATTTCCCATCAATTTTACTTTTATAAAATCCTAAGTATTGTAGTCTAGCTTGCAGCTCAATCACGTCATCTCCATAAGCACCACGAGCAATCTGTTGATCGCTAAACGCTATGGCGTCATTTTGCGGTATCGAGACTATACTAATCGCAAATAGGAAAGCAAAAAGTATGCTTAATAAACGCACAATCATCACTCCTTTTTTTTATAGCTTGAAACAAAAGACACTTTTTATACATTGATAAAAAAGAAAAAAACGTAGAAATCGTTTTTAGATTTCTACGTTTTTATATTTTTTTATGCATATGCAAATGTTGGACAAGATGATAGTGCGCTAGCTTTACTTTACGTAAGCCAAACCACCATAAAAATAACATAAACGGTATCATTAAATATACCCAATGCCCTTTAAATGATAATATTGTATTGTATAAAATGTGTAATACTACCGGTGCGCAAATGGCCATTGCAATCATTTCTTTCGTCTTTGCATTTTTTGAAAATTTAGCACGTCCATAGTAATAGCCCATTACTACACCGAACAGAGCATGACTGGATACGGGTAATAACGCGCGCATAAAGGCCGTGTTTAAACCGAAAGAAAATAAATATAATATATTTTCTATCGTAGCAAATCCAAGAGATATACTCGCACCGTACAATATACCATCATAAGGATCATCAAATTCCACATGATTGTAAATAGCTATTAACAGAACAAACCATTTAAAAAACTCTTCAATGACACTTGAAAAAAGGACATCTTGTAAATAAAGATATCGAAAAACTCCCTCCTCCGTTAATACATATTGTAAAAACAAGATAGGGAAAGTTAGAAAAGCACCATACAAAAACGTTTGAAGTAAAGTTCTTCTTGGCTCCGTTGCCATTTGATTGCGCAAATAGAAGTAACTAAAAAGCGCTAGACCGGGAGCAATGGCAGCTGATAAAAGAATGATCATGTTGCCGGCTCCTTTCAACAATAGACTGATTTCATTATACCATGTAATGACAAAAAAACTTTTTAAAAGGAGATATATTTTTATGAAAAAAACAATTTTATTAATTCATACGGGTGGCACAATTTCCATGGCAATGAGTGATGAAGGTGCGGTGATGCCTAACAAGGAAAATCCATTAATAAAAGAGAGTAAAAAACTTGATACACTGGCATCTATAAAAGAAGTGGAGGCGTTTAATCTTCCTTCACCACATATAACACCAAAAGAAATGCTTCATTTACGTAACTTAATTATGGAAAAAACTTCAACAGAACATTTTGATGGTGTGGTCATTACACACGGCACAGATACTTTAGAAGAAACAGCCTATTTTTTAGAGTTAACAACCAATTTATCCATTCCAATTGTCTTAACAGGTGCAATGCGCTCCTCCAATGAGCTAGGTGCTGATGGCATATACAATTTAGTGGAAGCTGTTCGTGTAGCGATAGATGCTGAAGCAAAAGACAAAGGTGTGCTAGTTGTGATGAACGATGAAGTCCATTTGGCTGTCAACACAACAAAAACGAGTACGAGCTCAGTCAATACATTTCAATCCCCACAATACGGCCCAATTGGACTTATTACAAAAACACGTATTCTGTTTCATCATGCCCCGATTCGTCGCCAATATGTAGATGTAAAAGGCTTAACAAAACGAGTAGCGATGTTGAAAGTATATGCGGGAATGGAAGTTGATTTACTTGATGTGGTCCTCGCCTGCCAATATGATGGTGTTGTACTTGAAGGACTTGGACAAGGCAATGTACCACCAACAGTTGTAAAAGGCATTGAAAGTCTATTGGAACGAGGTATTCCGGTCGTTTTAGTTTCTAGATGCTTCAATGGCATCGCAGAAGGCGTATACGGCTACATTGGTGGTGGTAAAATGCTGGAAGACTTAGGCGCCATTTTCGCCACAGGTATTAACGGACAAAAAGCACGCTTAAAGTTACTAATCGGTTTAAATACAGCAGGGAATCCTTTAGACTTAAAAGAGTTTTTCCAGTAATAGTACTGCCCCAATTGTTAGACACCACCTAACAATTGGGGCAGTTTATAGTTAGTTTGAGATGTCACTTATAAATCAACTGTTTGCTTATAGAAAGTTAACAAATTTTGCAAGCGCCTATAGGCTAACTCAAAATCAGGTTGAATCACCGATAACTGTATAAAATTTCGATGTTTTAAATAGTTACTATCTGCATGCACAAATAACCCGTTTAATTTTAAATCTGTTGCTAGCTTGGTTAAGCCATTTGGACATTGTATAGTGATGATCATTGGATACGCTGTGATTGGTAAACGATAATGCATAAAAGGCAACTGCAACAATGCCTCATAGCGCTGCTGTAGTTGATGATAACGCGCTGGATAGGCTTGTAAGGCTTCCACTACATTCCCAACTAGTGCTGCTGGTAGTGTATAGGGAATTGTTCCATGTTGATAATTGGTTAAATCCAAATAGGCAGGCAACGCTGTCACAGGCTCTACAAGTTCTTGAGAAAACACAAAGGCCAAACCACTCAATGCCCCAATAGCTTTACCACTCACCGCTGTCGCTAAATAGCAATCGTCCAATAAAAACGGCATAGCACCAAAAGAGCTAATACAATCAACACAAAGTTTTATGTTATAGCGCTTAGCCAACTGCTTCATCCCGTGTAAATCATTGCATGCACCTGTTGACGTTTCTCCGTGCACCATAAGCAACCACTGATAAGCCCCCGTTTGTAATAAATCCTCCAATGCCTGCATGTCAAATGCGCTTCCCCACGCTTGCGTAACAACATCAAAATCCAATAACCAACGTTCTGCCTGCTTCTGAAGACGCTCTCCAAATTCGCCATTTGTTAAAATAAGTCCATGCCCCGCTTGTTGAGCCTTGAGTTGCCCAAGCATCACTTCATTTGCGAGCGTCCCTGATCCAACGATTGTAGCGACTTGTTTAGCCCCAGATAATTCAAGCAACTTGCTACGCATACGTGCATAGAGCGATTGAAAGGCTTGTGACCTGTGCGACATATCAGAATACACAATTGCTCCCTGCTGTTTCACTGGTCCTGGATAAAATGTATAACTTTCTTGCGCAAGCTTGTGTTGCAACGACTGTTCAAATTGTTGCCTTGTTAAGACCATTGGTAAAAACATTGCTTCGTTTGTTCCTACCGCAGGTGCGAATTGGCTAAAGCCCATTTGTTTATACATCTTTTCCTCACGTGTAGTACCTGAGATAACAGCTGCTGAGTACCCCTTTTCATAGGCAAATGCATTTAATGCTTGTGTTAATCTGATTAGTACTCGACCTGAGCGGTAAGGCTTTTTCACTGCGAGTAAGCGAATTTCACAAAGCTTTGTACAAATTTCCTTTGGTAAAAATTGCTCTACTTCGCCAATTTTTTCATCGATTGAAAACGGTCGCTGATCTCGAAAGGCTAGCATACCGATAAGCTCAGTACCTTTATACACCACTAAATACGTATTTTCTTTATGGAAACGATCGACTTTTCTTTTCAGCGCATTTGGTTCATGTTGTGGAATTTCCTCAACAAAAGTTTCATAATTCAACTGCGCAATTGCATCAAATTCCTTTTCTGTCTGTGCGACTTTACACCAGTACATAAATTCACTTCCCTCTTCTCAATGACTCCTTTATATTGGATGAATGCTTCAATAGCATACACATAATGGCAACAAGTATCGGTATGTATAACTGTAAATGTCCTGTCAGTACAATTGCGCCAATGTAAAATACAAAGCCACCTAACATGCCGAGTGTTAAACTTCTTGTTACACCAAGTACAATAGCTGTACCGACAATCATCATTGAAAATAAAGCTGGAGAAAGGGCAAGTCCAACACCAATAAACGTTGCAACCCCCTTACCACCATTAAATTTTAGACAAATCGGATATAAATGACCGAGAATCACGAAACAGGCTCCAGCCATAATAACCCACTGTTCCAAATGCCAGAAATAGCCCAATGTTACAACTAGTACACCTTTTAATGCATCCCCCAAAAATGTCCACATAAATGCAGCCTTGCCAATTACACTCCCTGCATTTCTGGCTCCAAGATTTTTACTACGTTCTTGTTGCAAATTGACACCATACATTTTTCCAACGAAATAAGCCGTCAAAAAGTTTCCAACACTATAACTAAATAGCCAATAAAGCCAAGTCATTATTCCCCTCCTTCTACAGTCTAAAGAAGCTGTATAAGCAGTGCATGCCTATACAGCTTCCTTTTTCTTTTATAGCTTTCTTTCCGCAATAGCTTGAGCAATACAATCCCCATGGAAGCGGCCATTTTCTATAAAAATTTCATTGGCATTATTCCCTGCTGCAATAACCCCAGCAATAAATAATCCAGCTACATTGGTTTCCATTGTTTCTGGATGACAAAATGGTCGACCTGTTTCTTCGTCAATTGTAACTCCCATCGCACGGATAAATGAATGGTCTGGATGATAGCCTGTCATAGCAAAGACAAAGTCGTTTTTTATCATTTCTTCACGACCATTAATATTAATGATGACTTCATGCTCACGGATTTCCTTCACAATTGTATTAAAATGCATTGTGACTTCTCCATTGCGCACAACACCTTCAAATTCTGGTAAGACCCATGGCTTAATACTTGATGAATACTCGCTACCTCGATAAACAACTGTGACACGAGCGCCCGCTTTGTTTAATTCTAAAGCTGCATCTACTGCTGAATTTTTGCCACCAATCACAAGGACATCCGTATCAAAAAATTCATGGCCTTCTTTAAAATAATGGTGAACTTTAGGTAATGCCTCGCCAGGAATATTCATATAGTTAGGATGATCATAGTAACCCGTTGCAATGACCACATAGGGTGTTCCATATACATCCTTATCAGTCGTAACAGTAAAAAGTTCCCCTGATTTGACAACACTTTCGACTTTTTCAAAACGGTTTACTTGAATATTTTTCAAGCGTACTACTTCACGATAATAAACAAGTGCCTGATTTCGCTTTGGCTTCCGTCCTTCAATAATAAATGGTACATCACCAATCGCTAAACGTTCACTCGTACTAAAAAAAGTTTGATGTGTAGGATAATTGTAAATAGCGTTTACGATATTTCCTTTTTCAATTACAATCGGTTGTAAACCAATTTTTTGCAAAGATATTGCTGCGGCTAAACCACAAGGGCCTCCTCCAACAATAATTGCATCAACTTGTTGCATTGTTTGACACTCCTATCAAATTGGCATCAGCGTATTAAACACAGATGCTTAACTGTTGCAGATGAGCTCCCTTTAGGGCATCTACAAAATGATTTCAAAATCCACTATCGTTTCCATTATACGCCTTCTATACATTTTTGGTTGTTTATTTATCCGAAATATCGATGTCAATAATATGACACTCTGGTTTCGCGCCTAAACGTAATGGCAATAAAGTTGTACCATAGCCATTACTTACGAGCGTCATAATGCCTTCACGTTGTCGATAGGAGCCTAGCGGATGCACCCCATATGGCCCCACTCGTATTTGCCCACCATGCAAATGTCCACCAATCATTAAGTCAGCTCTAAATTTTGCTCTTACTCGGGCAAAAACACCTGGATTATGTGAAATAAAAACGACTAAATCCTCCTCACCCACTTTTTCAAAAGCAGCATCAAAACTATATTTCATTGTCGAAGTATCTTCAATCGCACTTATCCAAAAGCGGTTCTTATTAGGCAATAACACAGCATCATTGGCGATAATCTTTACACCATGCTGTTGTAAAATAGCTCGAAGTCGCTCCTCGCCCACTTCTCTATCATTATTTCCCCAGACAAAATAAGTAGGACCTAACGGTGTCAATAAATCGAGATTTTCATGAATACGCTGAATCGGCGTGCGTCCATCTGCAAAATCTCCACCGATGATGACCGCATCAAATGTACTTTCTAATCGTTCAATCATTGAGCGATTTATTTTCCGTAAATGCGTATCTGAAATAAAAAATAGTCGAATCTTTTCTGGTTGACCTTTAAGTGATAATTGATGATGCAACACATTATTTTCGTGCGCGACCTTCCACATGTAGAGTAGGAAGGCGATAACTATTAAAAGAAATAGTCCAATATATAGCATTCCCTCACTTCTCCTTACGATAGCAAAAAGGCGATTCAATACGCTATAGAATCGCCTTTTTGCTAATTAGACGTTTGCCTCAACCTTATGTTGGTGTTGACGTTTGTCCTTTATTTTATACTAGAAAAACATCATTGCCAAAGAATGACACCGTTTTTCTTATGGTAGTTTAATGACTTGCCCAACAATTACCGTGTCAGAAGTCATACCGTTCGCAGCTCGAATTTTCGCTAGCGTTGCTTCACTACCATCACCGTAGTGATTCAATGCAATACGATATAGATTTTCATTAGGTTTAACTGTATGTGTTTTTACTGGTGTCGCATTTTGCTTTTCTTGTTCGGCTTTACGAGCTTGTTCCGCTTTACGTGCTTGCTCCGCTTTTTTCGCTTCTTCTGCCTTTTTTGCTGCCTCTGCCTGTTGCTGTGCTTTCTTCGCTTCTTCCGCTTTTTTCGCCTCTTCAGCTTTTTTCGCTTCTTCTGCCTTCTTTGCTTCGTCAGTAGCTTTTTGTTGTGCAGCTAGCTTTTCAGCATCTTTTTGCGCTTGTTCTTTTGCTTGTTCATTTGCTTTATCATCTTTTTCTTTATCTGCTGATGTAGATGCTTCCGCTTTTCCGTCAGTCTTATCAATTTCTACAACAGCATCCATCGTATCTTTTTCAGCTTCTTCAATCGTTTTACCAGGATCATAGAATTGCACAAAATAAATTAATATAGTTAATGGAATTAAGATAAATGTAACAAAAAGAATCGTCATTAAAGGAAATTTACGTTGTTTTGTATTTTTCGGCTTTTTGTTATTACTTCCATTTTTATTCATTCTTGAAACTCTAGATAGATTTTGCTGTTCTTGTTGTTCTTCTTCAAATGACTGACGATGTTCTTCGATTTTATCACGATAGTCTTCTTTACTCATTCGACTTTCCTCCAACCTTGCTACGCATTCTTCTATCATTCTATTATGACGAATTTTGCGAAAAAAGTAAATGACCGTAAGTTTAGTCTAGTCGCTTATTAAAAGCTGTTTTAATCGACTTTCCCACGCCATCATTTCTACTTTCTTCTCTTCCTTCATGCGTACTGTATTGATTTCATCATAATGGATTCCACAATTTTCACAACAGTTTTCAGGTTTTTTCTTCAATTTTTGCCCAAAATACCCGACAAGTTGCTCGCGCAAACAATCTTTTGTCTTTATAATTTTTAACATTTCATCCACTGCCTGATATTTTTCAAGTGCAAAATGACGAAGTCGTGATTTTACTCGTTCTTCAGGTTCCTGATGGAGCCAATAATCTAGCACACGAAAGGCTGTTTCACTCAACTCACCATTTCTTAACATTTGAGAGGGGGCAATACGCTGCAATACAAGCTCTTGATAGCGATCGACATGACTAGATGACGGTAAATCTCCTGTTACTACAAATTTCGCCAGTTCCTCGTCACCATCGCTGTAAAGTAAAATCGCAAGTGCAGGTTTACCATCACGACCTGCGCGCCCAATTTCTTGCATATAATTCGCAACATTGGCAGGCATTGTCTCATGTATCACCTGTCGAATATCTCCCTTATTAATGCCCATACCAAACGCATTGGTCGCCACAATCCAATCTAACTCTCCATCGATAAACTGCTGTTGAATAAATTGACGATCCTCCGCACTATAGCCTGCATGATATGCGGCAGCTCGCAAACCCGCTTGCATAAACAGTTCACAATATTGCTCAGCACGCTTGCGTGATGACAAATATAAAATACCTGGTCCAGCGGTTTTTTTTACATGCTCCACTATCCATCTTGCTTTATCGCCCCTATCCTCGAAAAGAACACGTCCGAGGTGAATATTTGGACGATCAACATTATACATAAATTCAAACGGTGCATGCAGTGATAGTGTAGCATGAATATCTTTTACTACTTTTTCAGTTGCAGTCGCAGACAACGCTAATACAGGGGGACGATTACCTTGTGAAAACCAGTCGCCGATGCGCAAATAATCCGGACGAAAATCAAATCCCCACTGCGAGATACAATGTGCTTCATCCACAACGATAAGACTTAACGTCATATTTGCTAACTTCTCCTGTACCTGTTGTTGTAACAACATCTCCGGCGATGTGAAAATAAAGCGATACTGTTCTAAAAAATGGAGAGCATATCGTTTTTCTTCTACTGTTAAAAATGAATTTAATGCTACTACCCTTTTTTCACCAAATCGCTTCAGTTGCTCTACTTGATCTTGCATTAAAGACAATAGCGGAGACACTATTAACACTGGTTTTTGCAATAAATAAGCGGGCAACTGATAGCACAATGATTTACCCATGCCTGTTGGCAATAATGCAATAACATCTTTCCCGCTAAGAATTGCTTCAATTACCTCTTTTTGCCCTGGTCGAAAGGTGGCATAACCGAAATACTTTGCTAATGTTTGCTCTAGTTCCATTATACTTCTCCTTTCGCGAGGACAAGTCTGAGCTGGAAATAACTCAAGTCATTGACCACTTCATGCAATGCCTTTAATTTCTTTGTTTGATATTGCTTGGATGCCTGCCAAACTTTTTCCGCTTCCTCATAAGAGACGAACGGACCAATCGAAAAGTTCGGTTCGTTCATTGCTATTTCAACTAAATGATCTTCAATTGTACTTTGTTTCAACTTTCTAATTTGTACAATCTGCTCAATTGAATACCCTTGTTCATATAAATAGGCGGTTTGCTGTGTCGAATCTGTCAACAATGCCTTTACTCGCAAATCTTCTGCTATTTTGCCAAGCAACGGGTAGTTGTTTGTTGCATGCACTTCATTCAATAGTGTATGTAGTAACTCAATAAATGCTAATTGACTATCAAGTACCGTTTCTTTGCGTTCAATGGAAAGTTGCTGCCATGTCCAACCTGGTAAACTATAGCCACTCAATCGATAAAGGGCAAGTTGCTTATTACTTTCAGAAACGGCTAGTGTTGCGAACACACGCAAACATTCGTCCAGTAATTGCTGTTGCAAATGCCCTGATTGATACTGCTGATCTTGTAAAAAAGCACGTACCCATGATTGTACTTGCGTATCCTTACTAATTGGTGAAAATGACCGAATTCCCTCTTTTTGATAGGACAAACTTTGTACAACTAAGGAAAGCCGTGCAAAAAACACATGTTCATTTCCTCGATAATGCCAACCGTCAAATAAAAAAGTTGGTGTTTGCGCTGCTCGCTGTATACCTAGCTTTTTCATGGAATAGTGACCTGATTCCTGCATAATTAACCAACTATATTGCAAAAAGGTAGAAACAGCTTCATCAAATGTCGCACGAGGTAATTTTGGGAGTAATCCAAAATAGTTATGTAACTGAAACAGTCCCACATCTTGAATTGTCTGGCCTGAACGCTTTCCTCTAAGGATATGATAGGCCGCTGATACGGTTCGTTCATTATTTAGTTTTTGAAAGATTTGCAATAAAATTTGATAAAACATTGAAGCAAATTCCTCCAATTTAATAGTATTAGGTTGAAATGTCAGTTAAACATCTTTAAAATGAGTATGAAGCTTTGTAGGAACATCGTAAAAGGAGAGAAAGAAATGGCTAAATACACAATTGTTGATAAAGATACATGCATCGCTTGTGGCGCATGCGGAGCCGCAGCACCAGATATTTATGATTATGATGATGAAGGAATTGCCTTCGTTATTTTAGATGATAACATGGGAACTGCTGAAGTTCCAGAAGATCTACTAGAAGACATGCAAGATGCTTTTGAAGGTTGCCCAACTGATTCTATCAAAGTGGCTGACGAACCTTTTGACGGCGACTCTTTAAAATTCGAATAGTCTATACCTTACTAAAAAGGCATCCAATAAAGGATGCCTTTTTGCATGGATTCACCGTTAACAATCTCAATGATTCCTAGAATTGAAGAACGCATTGAAATCAATTTTATGCCCTTTTCATCTTATTATTGCAACCATAATTTATGTATGATAAGATTTTAGTAGTTGGTACTAATAACAGATATTATTTCGTAAAGGGGATTCTTATAAATGATGGATAATTTATTACAATTAAAAGATAAAAATATTGTCGTAATGGGCGTTGCAAACGATCGCAGTATTGCTTGGGGGATTGCTAAACGTTTATTTGATGTAGGGGCAAACGTGATTTTCACATATCGTCAGGAACGTTCTTTAAAAAAATTACAAAAACAACTTGAAAATTATGGGCATGCAGATGCTCTTGTTGTGCAATGCGATGTGAACAGTGATGAAAGCACAAAATCAGCATTCGATGAAATCGGTTCAAAAGTTGGGGTTATCCACGGTATTGTGCACTCAGTAGCATTTGCCAATGCAGAAGATTTACACAATCGCTTTTTAGAAACAACTCGTGATGGCTATGCATTTGCCCAAGATACAAGCGCCTATTCCCTTATTTCTACAGCCAAAGCAGCACATCCATACATGACAGAAGGCGGCTCAATTGTAACAATGAGTTACCTAGGTGCAGAACGTGTACTTGACGGCTACAACGTAATGGGTGTTGCCAAAGCAGCATTAGAAGCATCTATGCGCTACCTTGCTGCTGATATTGGTCAAGACAATATCCGTGTCAATGCAATATCTGCAGGTGCTATTCGTACACTTGCTGCGAAAGGCGTTCCTTCATTTAATACAATTTTACACAAAATTGAAGAGACAGCACCGTTAAAACGTAATGTTCAACAAGATGAAGTAGCTGATATGACAATCGTGATGTTATCTCACTTATCACGTGGTGTAACAGGCGAAACAATCTATATTGACGCAGGCTATAATATAATGGGTTAACACCTAAAAAGTGTTAGATTGACGACAATCAATCTAACACTTTTTCTTTGCTTTTATTAATGCCTAGTTGTAACACTAACTTAGCACCTCACGCTAATGCCCAGTAAGGAACCGTTGTTTGGCAATAACGCTTTTTAAAACAAATGTTAGCCCACAAGCAATGACTAAAAAGACCGTGATCATGGCAACCACACCCATCCAGCCAAAATGCATCCAAAATATGCCTCCTACCGTTCCACCGACACTAGAGCCAAAATAGTAGAAAAATAAATATAAAGACGATGCTTGTGCTTTATCATGAGTAGCTCGTTTGCTCACCCATCCACTTGCGATTGAATGGGCTGCAAAAAAACCAAAGGTAAACACTGTAATTCCTACTATTTTTAAGAAAAGTAGACCTTGTAGAGTAATAATGGCACCAGCTAGCATAATTGCAATGGCTAACAGTAACATTTTCTGACGCCCAAAACGATCAGCTAAACTGCCAAACCACGCAGAGCTAAATGTCCCAACTAAATAAATTACAAATATCCAACCGACAATTGTGGCACTCAAATGATAGGGAGGTGCCATTAATTTAAAACCGATATAATTGTAAAGTGTTACAAAGCTTCCCATTAGCACAAAACTAATAGCAAACAAGCACTGCATGGATGGGTCCTTTAAATGCTGCATAAGTGATTTGGTTAAAGCTTTTATTTGTAACGGCCGTCCCGAAAAATGCTGCGAGTTCGGTAGCATCCAGACAAATAACACACTAATGATTAAACTAATGATACCAAGTACAATCATACCAACCTGCCAGTTATAAAGGTCTGTTAATGTACCAATAATGACACGTCCACTAAGACCACCTACAGAATTGCCACTTATGTAAAGTCCCATTGCAATACCTAGGCTAGATGGGTTCATTTCCTCTCCTAAATAAGCCATCGCAATTGCTGGTAAGCCCGCAAATACAACACCTTGAATTACACGCAATACTAATATGGTTTCAAAATTTGGTGAAAAAGCGAGTGCTAGCGTCAAAATGGATGCTGCAAATATCGAAATCGTCATTAATGACTTTCTACCCCACGCCTCAGATAATGAGCCAACAATAATCATACTAATCGACAGTGCCAATGTGGTCACCGATAGTGACAAACTCGCTACTGCTGGCGAGACATGAAATTCCTCTGCAAATGTCGGTAACAATGGCTGCGAAACGTATAAATTCGCAAAGGTAATAAAGCCTGCTAAAAATAAAGCCCAATTTGCTTTGTGGAATGCCTTTGTTCCTTTCTCTATATACTCCATTTCAATCTCCTCCATTTACGAGTCCATCTATCTATTATTCTAATACAATATTCTCCAAAATACAGTGTGGATTGTCGAAAAATAGACAAAATTAAAGAGCTTCTTTATATTTTCTACTATTTTTATTTGACAATTCTATACATTGCTAAATAGTATTATTTCTATTTTTTACAATTAATATATTTAATAGTAATAATAGTAATTTAATGTTAAATGCATGTTTTTGCTATGTTGAATTCGGCGTTTATATGCTACAGTGAGTAATATAATGACTGTTATTCTACAATTTGGAGGTATTTCATGAAAATAATCGAAGCTTTAGCACAATCAGCGCACTATATCCATCTTGCATTAAAAGAAGAAGCAATTGTAGCTGTCGTTGATAAAGAAAGTGAAACAGTTGTAAAATACTTAGCAGGCAAACGTGTTGACTCAGGTTATGTAGATGGGCAACAAGTAAATGCAAATGATCAAAATGTTTACATCGCCTTTACTGGAAAAAATGCAGATGTCATCATACCCGAGGATGTATATGGCATTGCCATTAACGCCTTTGCATTTCCAATTCGAGAAAATGGTAAAGTGATTGGCGCTCTAGCGTTTGGACTTCCTATCGATAATGAGCTAAAACTCGAACATTATATGAATACAATGGATAGTATCGTCTATAACCTTCAAGATAAAGTACATAACATCGCCTCTCATTCGGAGGAGTTAGCTGCCACTAGTGAGGAGATTAATAAACAGGCACAACATGCCCTAGAAGATTCTGAAAAAACAAATGATGTCACAGATTTAATAAAAAACATTTCTCAACAGACAAATTTACTTGGCTTAAATGCCTCGATTGAAGCTGCGCGTGCGGGTCAGCATGGAGCTGGTTTTAATATCGTAGCACAGGAAGTTAGAAAGCTTTCTTTTGAAACGTCAAGTGCCACGGAAAATATTGAAGCTTCTCTGCGCAATATTACTCGAAATCTTGATAATTTAAAGAAAAACATGGGTCAAATCTCCGATGCGACTAATGAACAAGCACAACTTGTCCAAGATTTTAGTGAAATTATCGACGAACTTACAACCTTAAGTCAAGAAATGAAGGGCTTCATGCATAATGCCTTGAAATAAACTATCGAAACGGAGGGCTACAATACCAATGCAGATTACAATCAATCACGAACTAATGTTAAGAACCATCACGCTTGATGATGCAGAAACGGTTTTCGCACTAACGGATACATCGAGAGCATATTTACGTGAATGGTTACCATGGTTAGATTTTACAAAGGAACTAGCGGATACAAAAAGCTATATAGAAGGCTGTATTGCTGGTTATGAAACAAAAAGTAGTATGTCCTTTGTGATTATTTTCCGCGATAAAATTGTAGGAATTGCGGGTTTTAATACGATCAATCATGCTAATAAAATTGCAGCCATTGGCTATTGGCTTAGTGCAGATGCTCAAGGACATGGCATTATGACAACAACAGTACAAGCGCTAGTACAGTATGCTTTTGTCGAGCTCCAGTTAAATAAAGTGGAAATTCGTGCTGCTGTTGGCAATACAAAAAGTCGCGCGATTCCAGAGCGACTTGGTTTTAAAACGGAAGGAACCATTCGCGCGGCAGAATGGCTATACGATCACTATGTCGATCACGTCGTTTACGGCATGCTTGCGAGCGAATGGACATCAGCATCAGTACTATTGGGTAACGATATTCGTCGCTAATAGTATTTGGCTTTGCGCCACTATTACTTCATAAAGTTCCACTTAACATAAAAAAGCTACCTAATCCCGAAGTTTTAGGTAGCTTTTCTCAATGTTTATTGTTCGACGGTTTCTTTTACTTGTTCTGTCGTCGCAACAGGCTCTGGCTTTTTCACTAGCTCCGTTGCAATACGCTCAAGCTCTGGACGCAATGTATGCTTGCCCGCATAGCTTTCGATTAACTCCTTCATATCAATGCCGGAAGTTTCCTTTAATGTTTCTTGCAAGGTTGACATTAAATTCGTTGCATAAGAAGTGACCTTGTTCGCACCACTGCCTCCTTCTCCACTACCCGTGTCAACAACTGTAATTTTGTCAATATTGCCAAGTGGACTTGCAAGCTCTTTTGCGTACTCAGGCATCATGCGTACAACCATATCCAGGACAGCTGCTTGACCGTAGTATTCAAAGGCTTCCGCAATTTTACGTTTTGCTTCTGCTTCCGCTAGACCACGAAGACGAATAATATCGGCATCTGTTTCACCCTGTGCACGCTCAGCATCTGCTTTCGCAATACCATCTAAACGTATTTTCTCCGCTTCCGCTTTTGCTAACGACTCAATACGATATTTTTCCGCATCTGCCTGTGCAAGCTCACGCATTTTTTCCGCCTCTGCATTTTGCTCAACTGCATAGCGGTCGGCATCTGCCTTTTTCTTCACTTCTGAATCATATTGCTTTTCACGACGTAGAATTTCTTTTTCTTCTAATTCAATTTGCTTTTGACGTTCAATAATGCGAATTTGCATTTCTTGCTCTGTTACTTCCTGCTTCGCACGTGCAGTTTCTAATTCATAAGCTTGGTCGGCACGAGCTTTGGCTATATCTTGCTCACGACGGAATTCCGCCACTTTTAATTGATTTTCTTTTTCCGCTTCCGCAATTTCTGTTGCCCGTTCTAGCTCAGCTTTTTGCGCTTCTTTTGATGCTTCTGCTCGTTTAATGCGCGTTTCTTTTTCTGCCTCGGCAGTTGCAATATCTGCATCACGTTTCACTTGTGCAATTCTAGGCTTCCCTAGTGAATCAAGATAACCATTTTTATCGCGCACATCTTTAATTGTAAAGGACACAATGACAAGACCCATCTTCGCTAAATCTTGAGAAGCTACACGTTGTACCTCTTGCGAAAATTTATCGCGATTTTTATAAATTTCCTCAACTGTCATTGATCCTAAAATAGAACGTAAATGTCCTTCTAATACTTCACGTGCTTCCCCTTCACGTTCTGCCTTTTGCTTTCCTAAAAACTGTTCAGCCGCTGTAGCGATTTCTGAAATGGAACCACCAATTTTAATAATCGCTGTACCATCCGCCATTACGGGAACACCTTGCTCTGTATAAACTTCAGGCGTTGTTACTTCTAACTTACTTGATAATAGACTTAATGGTTGTGCTTGCTGGAAAATTGGGAACACAAATGTACCGCCCCCACGAATAATTTTAATACGGTTTCCTGACTCATCTTTATGTACATTTTTTGAGCCAAGATAGCTACCTGTCACAATCAGTGCCTCATCAGGACCCGCTGTACGATACTTTGTTACATACAGTGCCACTAGTGCGATTAAAATAAATGCTACAATTCCCAAGACAATTAAAATCTCCGTTGACATGACTGTATCTCTCCTTTATATAAACTTTTTTTCATAGGCTCTTACAAAAAGAGTGCCTTCCTTCACTTCAACAACAAGGACGGTCGAATCATAATCGATGACCTCATTGTCATAGCCTGCTGCGCGCTTTGCAATCATACCGCTCGTTGTCTCAATAACAACTTCACCGAAGCCATCTTCTGGTATTGGTACAATCACTTTACCTAACTGCCCCTCAAGAGATTGTTCCGTATAGGCTAATGAAACATCCGCTGATTTTAGTGGAACAAGAATAAATAAATAAAATAGGGCACTTAAAATCACGCCGATGATAGCAGCCACACCTATGTTCCATGCGCTAGAGAAAAAGGCTAACTTTTCTAATATAAATCCAGCTGCTGACATCAATGTGAAGAATGATAAAATGACACTTGGATTAAAAATCGGTAGACCATCCCCAATGCCCTCGACTACTTCGCCGAAAAACATAAACAAAATCGTTGCAAGTCCCGCGAAAATCAACACCACCAAATAAATTTGCTCGAGTGAATAGCCAAATAGCGTCAAGTTGTTCACCCCTTTTCATCATATTACCTACTATACGGATGCCCTAAGGAAAAAGTTTCATAATTTTTAAGATTATCAAAATTTTTAAAATTAAGAAGCTAGCATTAATCCCTTCTCATTCTTTTGCGTATTTTTATTTCTCAAACTCAAACCATGTTACAATAGAAAAGAATAAAGGCATCGAAGGAGATATTGCATGAAGCGATCAACAAT
Organism: Lysinibacillus sp. C5.1; assembly: GCF_016350185.1. Classification (NCBI taxonomy): domain Bacteria; kingdom Bacillati; phylum Bacillota; class Bacilli; order Caryophanales; family Bacillaceae; genus Lysinibacillus; species Lysinibacillus sp. C5.1. Next base: position 1,563,005 of record NZ_CP066226.1, on the reverse strand, counting down.
TATTAATGTTTGTATTTTCATTTTTTTCACTTTACTATTCGTCAATGATTTTTTCCCTGCCACTCCGTTAGCAGAAATATTGTCGAAGAAAATTATTCTTGTTATATTAATTGTCCTAGTTGGTATAAATCTAGTGTCATCAAAAGGTACATATAAAAAGCTATCCAAAAAAGCATATGCTGGTTTAACACTTTATACAGTTGGTCTTTGGATTGTGCTCACATTATTAGGTGGCGAGTCCGAAATTGGCTTATCTTATAATAGCCCTATTTTCTATCTTATCGTGATTGTACTAGGGTTTGACTTATTACGAGTTTATCGCCAATGGAAGCGTGAAGAAGCAGAAAAAAATAATGCAAAATAAAAGCATGTTGCCAATTAGCAATGAACACTAATTGGCAACATGCCTTTTTTGTATATAGCAGCTTAGGATTCTAGTACGTTTAAAATCGTATCAAGTTCATTGACAGCGTGGTCTAATCGTTCCTTTGCCTCAATGTTTTGTTGCTTTAACTGACTATACTCTAATAAATTTTTTTCATGCTTTAATTTAATAGAAGATAAGCGCTCAATGCGTGCTTCTACTTTGTCAATTGCTTGCTCACAAACGCTAATCCATAATTTTTCTGATTGCTGAATTTCTGTCGTGGATGGATTGTGCTGACGCATAATACGTGCATATATTGCTTCTATTTGCTCAATCATTTCACTATAAAAATGACGCTCAACTCGCGTAGTTTGGAAAGTAGGATGCTCTATATCTTTTGCATATGGCGTAATTTGACGTAACAGCTTTCCAGCATTTTCACCAAAACTATGCGATAAATTCAATACATTCATCAATTGCAATAATAAGCGAACTTCTTCAAGATTAATAAGCTGTGAATCGATATTTTCTTTGACTTTTAGCGACTCCATATAGCGGCGATCGAAATGCTCAATTTCCCCTTTATGTTGCTCTACTAAATGGGCACTCGCATTTTCTTTTAAACTTTTAATATATCGGATTGCATGACTTCTTAGCTCCTCCATTGAAAGCATGTTGTCATTATCTTGTTGTGGTTTTCCTCGTTGAACATACGCAAATGCATCCACTTTTCGGGGCCATTTTGCTTCTTGGTTTTTTTCTGAGACATTGTAGCGTATATAAATTCCGTGCATTCCATATCCTCCAAGTCCATTTAACAAGTATCTCTAAAGACAATAAATCGAATACCACTTTTTTTCAAGTAATTTACCTTCAAAAATTTACTTATTTTGCAGACCTTATTTCTTGAATAGTTTTCCCTTCTGTAAATGCATGTATTGATTTTATTTTACCAAAAGAATAAAAATTTGCCTTTTCATATACTTTAGCGACTTGCTCATTAATAGGCAATAGCTAAAGATGTTCTAAGTTATTTTTAACAGCTTCTTTTTGAATATGTTGCAATACATAACCAATCAATCCTCTTCCACGATAGCTTTCTAATGTTGCGACACTTTCTATTCGACCTTGACGACCAGATAGAAACAAATTGGCCGTACAGCAAGCAACACCATCTATTTTTAATAAATAGTACGTAAAATGCGGTGAACAGTACATGTTTTCGAACGCCCTTTTTATTAAAGCAGGCTCACCAAATGTAGAGATAGTCATTTCTACTTCTAATGCTTCTTGTACATTTGCATCTGTCACACGTTCAATGCGAATCGCTGGATTATGCGGTAATATAACAAATTCGCCATTCCAACACTGGATGTCATCCGTAAAAGCCTCATATTGAAAACCATGTGATGATAATGCCTCCACACAGTGATGATTTTCCTCAACATTATATAAATACATTCTCGGAATTAACCCTTTTGAGAGATAGAATTGTTTTACATTAGTTAGAAATGTCTCTGCTTGCTCTACTCTCTTCCATATATGTGCATGGTTGGCGTCATAGTACATAGGCATTTCCTTATTGTAAAAAAATACTCCTTCCGGACACCGTTCCATCTCACTAAACTCATTGATATAGTCAATGTCTAACTGCATAATGTCTTGGAGCTTATGCATGTGTTGTTCCTCCTTCCAACCATTTAACATATAGAGCTTCTAACTGTTGCTCCAATTTTTGACGTTGCTCTTTAGCAAGTGTAGGTTCTTTTAATTTAAATTCTACTTTTTCAATTTGTTCTTCAATTGGGAGTTCTTTATCACTGTGATCTTTTGTCTTTGTGCTGCTATCCACTTTTACTTCAGGCACTTGCTCAACGAGGGCATGCTTTGTTCTTGCCCATTCATAATCCCCTTCATATACATAAATCGTTTCTTGCTCAATCCATGCAATTTTTGTAAAGATTTTTTGTAAGAAGTAGCGGTCATGGGATACACCAATAATAGTACCTGTAAAGGATTCAAGGGTGTCTTCTAATACCTCTCTTGCTTCTATATCTAAATGGTTAGTCGGTTCATCTAAAATGAGTAAATTAATATCTTCATGCATTAATTGTGCGAGCCGCAGACGCATCTTTTCCCCACCACTTAAGTCCTTCACTTTCTTAAAGACATCGTATCCATAAAACAGAAACTGTGCTAACAAATGACGTGCCTCTGCTTCTGATACGGATACACATTCCCGAAAGGCATCAATTAAACGAATAGCAGGATTTTCATGGTCAAATTGCTGCGATAAATATCCTATTTTTACACTACTACCTACTTTACACTCTCCTTGATTCGGTACAATCTCCCCTAACATCATTTTTAATAAGGTCGACTTTCCACTGCCATTATTGCCTACAATCGCGAGACGTTCTCCAAAATAGACCGATAGATGACTATTGTTAAATAATGGATTATCAAATGCATGACTTATCGCTGTCATTTGTATCACTTCTTTCCCACTACGTTCAGCCATCGTTAAGGCGAGATTCATTTTCTTTTTTGTGCAAGGTTTTTTAACTCGTTCTATACGATTCAGTGCCTTTTCCATACTTTTAGCACGGCGAAACAATGCGGCATTCGGTGGGTTCGCTTCATTTGCCCACTGTCTTAAACGTTTAATCGCTTCTTGCATCTTCTTAATTTTCTTTTGCTGTTCCTCATATTCAGCAAATTGCTGTTCAACTTTCGCTTCTTTCTGTGCAGTAAAATCATCATAATTTCCTGCATAGGTAAACGCCTCTCCATCCTCAATTTCAATGATTTTTTGCGCTACTTGATTCATAAATTGACGATCATGCGAAACAGCAATGACAATGCCAGCAAAGTGTTGTACATACTGTTCAAGCCACTCAATTGCTTGCATATCTAAATGATTGGTTGGTTCATCTAAAAGTAAAATAGATGGGTTACTTAAAAGCATTTGACCTAGCATTACCTTTGTTTTTTCGCCACCGCTTATGCTTGCAAAGGGCACAGGAAGTAAAGATGTAATGTTCAGTCCATTTGCAATAGTAGCTAATTGCGCATCGACTTCATAGCCCCCCTGCAGCATAAATTGTTCCTGAACTTGACCATATTGTTGTAACACTTTGTCTGTACTATTCACTTGCATTGCCTGTTCCAGTGTGGTCATTTTTGCCTTCAGTTTGTAGATGTCAACAAATGCTTCCTCCAGTACTTCTTTAACAGTAAGCAAAGGATAGCTTGGAATTTGGTGTAAGTAGCCAATAGTTGCTCCTTTACTTTTAATAATACGACCAGCATCAGGTGTATCGAGCCCTGCTAATAATTGCAGTAAAGTTGTTTTTCCACTACCATTCACACCAACAATCGCTACATGTTCCCCTTTATTGACTTCCAGTTGCAATCCTTCAAATAATACGTTTCCACCGATGATTTTTTGTATTTGTTCAGCCTTTATTTGCATTGTTTTTTCCTCCATGAAACGCGCGAAAAAACATCTCTAGACAACAAAAAAGACTGCTCAATTAACAAGCAGTCTTTTTCTTCAATATATGTGAAAAAGAATGGTTAATTCGCTACGTTTAGTATTTGATTTTGCTTAAAAATAGACAGACTTATCCCGTTGTTAGCAAAATCGAAAGTTTGAACACGTGTAAAATAAATAGCTATATCTATATTTCCACCTGTTCTCGTAGCGTTTAAATTCATTCCTTTTCACCTCCGTTCAAATTAGTTAGGTATAGCATACCATATTCCATATAATTTGGGAATGTTCAATTTCAACAACTGGAACAACCATCATTGCAAAATTCCACTATTTAGCAATGAAATAATCTAAATGTCACTAATTATATTTAATTTTGATATATACAAATAGCGTAAGTAATTATATACTAGTAAAAATACAATGTTTTCCTGAAATACATACAATTACAGCAAGTTACTTTGCAATACTTGCTGTCTATTTATGTGGACAAAAACGTGGAGGGAATCTATGAAAAATTTAACGATGCAAATGAAAATGAGCTTATTGATTGTAACAGTTATTTTATTTGTTTTAATTGCTGTTGGTATTGTCAATACAAGCGAAATGAAAACGACCATTGAAGCAGAAAATAAAGCACGTCTTAGTCAAATCTATGATTTAAGTGTTTATAATTTAGATCAGGCATTACCTGGCGAATGGCATTTAAAAAATGGGGAGCTGTACAAAGGTGACGCTAAAATAGCAGAAGAAACTGCATTAATTGATAAATTAGGAGAATTATCCCACGCAGCTATTACTATTTTTGCTCAAGATACACGAGTTAACACGAATATACAGGTTGATGGACAACGTGCGATTGGCACAACTGCCGATCCTAAAGTGACAGAAGCAGTGCTTACACAAGGAAGTCTTTACAAAGGAGCAGCTGATGTAGTTGGCAAACCTTATTTTACACAGTATGGACCCATTCAAAATGCGAATGGAGAAACGATAGGTATGATTTTCGCTGGTGTTCCCTCCTCTGAAATCAATGCTATCGAACAAAAAATGCTTCTTAAAATGGCGGTTGTTGCCATCATTGCAGCAATTATCGCTGTCATTGCTGGAACATTGCTTGTGCGTAATATTGTTAAGCCTTTAAAGCGTTTAAATAGGCAGTTGGAAACCATTTCAGCTGGCGAAGGCGATTTAACGCAACAGTTAGTTGTAACAACGAAAGATGAAATCGGAGATCTTGCTACATCCTTTAATGCAATGCTTGCAACACTCCGAAAAATGATGCAACAAGTTGATGAAACAGCCAATGAAGTCTCGGCATCATCTGCTGAGCTTTCTGCAACAGCAGGCTCTACAACAAGAACAACGGAACAACTAACAGCCAATATGCAAGAATTAGCGAGCGGTGCAAGCACCCAAAAACAAAGCGCCAATGAAAATGCAGAAGCCATGCAGGATATTGCAGGCGGTATTCAGCTTGTAACGGAAACAAATATGGAAGTTTCATCTCAAGCTTCAGAAGCGTTTGATACGGCGAAACATGGCGAAAAAACAGCACATGCTATGCAAACTCAAATGCATGCTATGACCGAAGCCGTCTTACAAAGCGTCAATTCAATCGTAGCATTGGATAAACACGCCAATACAATTGGAGACATTGTAGAGGTTATTCATGCTATAGCCGATCAAACAAACTTACTTGCTTTAAATGCATCTATAGAAGCTGCACGTGCTGGAGAACATGGCAAAGGCTTTGCTGTTGTCGCAGAGGAAGTTCGTAAATTAGCCGAGCAATCTAAAACATCTGCCGCTCAAATTACCGAGACTATTCATACAATGCAACAATTAGCAAAAGAAGCAAGCGACTATATGCAACAAAGTGAAAAAGAAGCCGCTTCAAGTGTAGAAATAGTGCGTACAACAAATAGCGCATTTGAGAACATTACAACAAAAGTAGCGGTAGTCACACATAAAATTCAGGAAGTTTCGGGTATTGCAGAGGAGCTATATGCGCGTATTGAACAAGCCAATGCCTCTACCCAAATCATGGCTGAAATTGCGGTTGATGCACGCGAACAATCAAAAGTCGTGACCCAAATTGCCGAGACAAATCTTTACTCTATGGAAGACATTAATAACGCAGCTACAACACTTACAAAAAATGCCGAAACACTTCAAAACCTAATTCATCAGTTTAAATATTAAGGCCAAAAGATTGTTCATCGCGGGAACGCATGGGCAATCTTTTTTATTCTTCTAATCATGAACTTTCACCTTTTTGACAAACACCTTTACCAATGGGACAAGAAAGACAGATACTATCAATACCCTAAATAGCTGAAAAGCGGTCACAATAGTTACATTTGCATGTACAGAAGCCGCTATAATGCCCATTTGATCGAGTCCTCCTGGTACAATACTTAAAAATCCTGTACGGAAATCAAGGCTATACAAATGTTTCATCACAAAAGATAAAACATAAGCAGCACCGATAAAAAGACTTGCTGACGCAAAAGCATAAAATACATGCTTCTTTGATAAATGTAAATCTTCCTTTTTCAATAAAAGACCAATATAAATTCCGATTACTAGCTGTGCTATATGCAGCAATGATAATGGCATCTTTGGCACAGCAACTTCTGCTATATTCAACCCCATTAATAAAAATACCGGTCCTAACATATAGCCTGTTGGAATTTTTACCTTTTGAGCAAGCCACCCTGCTAAGCCGCAAATAAGTAGTAAAGTTAGCAACTGCCAAGAAAAGACTCCATCTACCATGACAAGATTTTCACCAGTGCCTGTCACCATTAATGGCACAAAGCCAACGATTAAAAGGACTCGCAATACCTGATAAAACGTAATGACAGCCATATTCATATTGCCTTGCTCCTCGGCAAATGCAATAATTTGTGTCATGCCTCCTGGTACACAACATGTGAGCGCAGTGGAAAAATCTAAATCCGTACGCCTTGCAACTAAAAAACTGATGGCAAAAAATAAAATAGTAAAAATTATATTTAGCACAATTATACTGCCTAAAAACTGTTGAATATCCTGAATGGCTTCTTTAGTAAAAGCAAATCCAATGGAGTAGCCCGCCACGACTAATCCAATATTGCGGAAATAACGATGCCATCGCAACTGTATGTTTGTAAATAACTGCACGCAAAGTACAGCGGCAATAGCCCCTAACAACCACGGCATCGGAATATGTAAAAGTTGAAATAAAAGCGCTCCTAACAACCCTATACATAGTGTTAGGAACATCTGCTTATAAAATGTAAACATTGCTAGCAACCCCTCAAGAATGAATAGTTCTATTATGACGTGAACATCCCCAATTTACTACCCATGCCTTTTACTCAACGTGCCTGTCACCAAAACAAATTTGAATATTCAAAAAATTATAAATGCATTGGAAATAATTAATGGTAGTTGCCGTTATTGTATAAAACAAACCTGTTAGTCATTAATTTTTACCACTTATTAAACATTTAGCCTTCGTTAAAAATTTCTATGCTACATTAATATTAAGCTGATTCAGTACATAAATGCCCTTTTCTTTTACGGGAGATGAGGTTATACGATTACCAAAGGAGGCCTCCAATGAAAATTCATTTAACCATTAATAGTACGCTAGAAGAAACAGAGATTCATATACATGCAAAAGAATACAACGAACATATTGAAAAATTAATGAAGCAATTACAAGCAGTCCAAACAACCATGCTTGATGGCTATTTACAACAGGAAATTCATCTAATCAAAATCACAGATATTTATTCGATTTTTGCTGAAGGGGCAAAAGTTTTTTTGCAGACCGAGGAGCAAGAATTTGAGTCCAAACGCAAGTTATATGAGCTAGAAGCCCAATTAGCAAAAGACTTTGCAAGAGTTAGCAAATCGACGCTCGTCAATATCAATAAAATTTCATCTATTCAAATGGGTAAAATTGGCGCAACAGAGTTACTGCTTGAAAATGATGTATCCATTCATGTTAGCCGAAAATATTTAAAAGAATTAAAACGCCAATTAGGTATAGGGAGGGAATTATAATATGAAAATATTACGCATGATGATAATTGGACTACTGATTTCACTAAGCTCATCTTACATTTTAGTAACAATAAGTGTTATGTCGAATCATTCAACAATAGTAGGAGCAGAACTTTTCGAACAAATAATCATAGCCGCCATACTTGGTGTTGTAATAGGTTCACTATCCCTCATCTTTGAAATAGAACGTTTAGCATTTTCTATTCAGCTCATTGCACATTTTATTGCTGTGACATGTTGCGTAATGATTGCTGGTTATTTTGGGCATTGGTTTGAGCACTCGAGCATACTGTATGTGCTTGTAGCGGAAATTATCATTTACTCCATCGTATGGTGCATTTTATATGTACTGCAAAAAAACGATATTGAAGAAATCAATAATCAAATCCAAAAAAGAAAGGAATAGACGAATATGACATTTGCCATTCAAGTTGACCACTTACAAAAGCACTATGGCGAGCATTTAGCTGTAAAAGGAATTTCTTTCAAGGTGGAGCAGGGCTCCCTCTTTGCATTTTTAGGTGCTAATGGCGCCGGTAAATCGACGACCATCGAAATTTTATGTACACTACTACAAAAATCTAGTGGTACCGTTACGATTAACGGTTATACACTTGATGATAAATCACATAATGCAAAAATACGCAAATCTATCGGCGTTGTTTTTCAGCAAAGCCTCCTAGATGACCGATTAACCGTTCGAGAAAATATCCTGCACCGTGGCAAAACATATGGCTTATCGAAAGCACAGCTGACAAAAAATTATCAATTCGTCTCGACCTATTTACATTTAGATGATATTGAACTGCAAAAATACGGGACATTATCAGGCGGACAAAAAAGACGCGCGGATATCGCTCGGGCACTTATTCATCGGCCACAAATTTTATTTTTAGACGAGCCTACAACTGGTCTCGACCCCCAAACACGCCAATTTGTTTGGCAAGCAATCAAACAACTTCAGGCTGAAACAAATATGACCGTATTTTTAACTACGCACTATATGGAAGAAGCTGCCGTGGCGCATCAGGTGATTGTCTTAAAACAAGGTCGTATTGTCGCTGAAGGAACCCCTGATGCCTTAAAAACAAAATATGCCTACGACCAGATGACACTTGTATTTCATGATCGTTCATTAGGGCTGAAGTGGCTTAAGGAAAATACCTTACCGTACACAGAAAAGCTAGGCATTTTCTATGTTCGAGTTAGCTCTACACTGACAGCACTTACACTTTTAAAAAGTGCCGAGCCCCTATTAGCCTCTTTTGAAGTTATGAAGGGCACGATGGATGATGTCTTTCTTCATATCATGGCACAAGGAGATGGTACAAATGGAAGCAATGATTAGCTTAATACAGCGCAATAGTAAAGTTTTTAGAAGAGATAAAACCCAAGTCTTTTTCTCTCTGCTTTCCGTCATTATTGTGATTGTTCTTTACGCAATTTTTCTCCAAAAAATGCAGGTGGGTGCGATTGAGCAAGTAACAGAGGCTACTCCTGAGTTGATTACAATGGTCAATGAATGGCTTGTTGCTGGTCTATTATCAATGATGGCGGTTACGACAACTTTAGGTGCATTTGCCATTGCGGTGCGCGATATGGAGTCAAAAGCAACTGCAGATTTTCTCACAGCTCCTATTTCTCGTGCAACGATTCACATGAGCTATGTATTGAACGCTTTTATTATCGGTTGTCTGTTCTCCTTCGTAGCGCTAATAGGCTGTGAGATTTTCATTGTATCAACTGGCGGAAAGCTACTTAGTTTTAGCGCCTTCATCAACGTGATTGGCATACTTTTATTATCCGTATTCCTTGCGAGCGTATTTAATATGTTTCTTGTATTATTTGTTAGCACGCAAAATGCCTTTTCTACATTAAGTACAATCGTTGGTACAGTACTCGGTTTTTTATGTGGTGTTTATGTCCCTGTGGGCGTCCTCCCTAGCTTTGCTCAACAACTAATCATGTATTTTCCAATTAGTCATACTACATTACTATTGCGAAATGCCTTTATGGAAAGCTCGATTGTGAAAGTTTTTGATGGCGTTCCGACGGAGCATGTGGAAAGCTATAAACTGAATTATGGTATTACTTATGAGCTAAATGGCCATGCTGTTAGCCTAACTACAAGTTATATAATTATTTTAATAACTATTGTTCTCCTTGCTCTATTATCAATTATTATTTTCAAAAAGAAAAATCACTAGGTTCATTTAAGATACACATCGGCGATAAATGCGGTGTGTATTTTTTTATTGCTTTTTAACAAACGTTTTGTTATTTTAAATATAAATAAGCAAACAAAAATTAAATACGTTTGTTTTTTAGAGGAGGTTCCATATGGATCTAAACCAATTATTTTGGCAGGCTTCTATCGAGGACATTAAGCAAGGCTACACAGATGAAGATACACACTACACTTGCCTTCTTTGTGGAGAGAAAATTGAAAAAGGGATTATATATCCACATGAAAATGTCCTGTATGAAGCAAAAAAATTTATGCAACATCATATTTCGGCTGCACACCAATCTGTTTTTCACTACTTAAATGGATTAAATAAAAAAATGACAGGCTTAACGGACCATCAAAGTCACATTTTGCGTTTATTTTACGAAGGTAAAACCGATCAGGCCATTAAAGAAGAGCTTGCCATTGGCAGTGCCACAACGATTCGTCACCACCGTTTTGCCTTAAAAGAAAAAGAACGTCAGGCTAAAACATTTCTTGCCATGATGGAACTATTAAAAGAACAAGGTCAAAAGGAAGAACCTTTTGTCCCTATTCACAAAACAGCTACGATGGTGGATGATCGCTATAACATCACCTTGGCCGAAGAACAACAGCTACTGGCTAAATACTTCCCTCATGGCATTGGGCAGGAGCTTGTCCGCTTTCCAAAACGAGAAAAACATAAAATTGTTGTGCTCCGTGCCATTACAAAGCTTCTTGATGAGTCAACACACTATACAGAAAAGGAACTTAATGCAATTATCCAGCCGATGTATGAGGATTATGTACAAATTCGTCGCTATTTAATTCAATATGGATTTATGGATCGTCAGGATGATGGTAGTGCATATTGGGTAAAAAAATAAGAAAGTAGGGTTATGAATGGACCACAAAAAAGAATTAAAAGAACTTTATAAAGAAATGAAAATTGAAGCAGGCGTTTTTACCATGACGAACAAACAAAATGGCAAAGTGTTTGTTGGTAGCTTCAATAACTTAAAGCGCCTAAATGGCTTTCAGTTTATGCTAAAGACAAATACGTATACAAATAAAGCGTTACAAGCAGATTACAATACATTTGGTACGGATGCCTTTCAGCTCGAAGTAGTGGAGTATTTGAAGCAGAAAGAAGAGGGATTTTTTGATGCCAAAAAAGAACTCGAAAAGCTTGAACAAAAATGGCTTGAAGAGCTACAACCTTATGGTGAACAAGGCTATAACTCTTGAGAATTGTTTGCGTGACTGGCACTCAAATGCCTATTTCCTGTTGTGCTTTTTTTGTTAGCTTTTCGAATACGAGCTCGTAGGAATGCTGAATTAAATGTTCAAGTAACTCGTTCGGTATATTGGCATCTAAATAAATAGAATTCCAGTGTGTTTTGTTCATATAGTACCCTGGAATAATGCCTTCATAGGATTCTCTTAATTCTTCTGCACGACTAGGTGCACATTTTAACGTAATAATCGGCTTTCTCGTTGCATCCCCGCCCATCATGGCAAACATTTTGCCACCGATATGATAGCGATCAGCCTGCCATTCGTCCTTGTAATCATGCGTTGTGCCACGAAGTTTTAAACAATACGAATGAATGCTATCTTTTTGCATGTTTACTCCTTTCTTCAACAAAAATTTAAAAACACACGTTCGATTATATTATAATCAATTACGTGTGTTTTTAAAATACATTTTTTGCAAATGATTGAACTTTCCTATCATTTGGAACCGCGGTCAAACATACCAATCACTTCTGTTGTTTGCAAAATATTCACAAACGCTTTTGCATCTGCTTCTTTTATTAGGCTTTTCACTTCAGCAAGCTGATAACGTGTAATGACGGTAATCAGCACTTTTCGCCCTTCTCCTGAATAGCCACCTTTCGCATCCATCATCGTAATCCCTCGATGCAGCCTAGCTAACAGTTGTTGTTTCACATCTTCACCGTTGCTAGTAATAATCATTAGCGTCAGTTTAATATTACTCGTATGGATGGTATCAACAACTTTTCCAGTGGCATATATCGAAACGAGCGTCAGCAAAGCGGCATCCCAACTAAAAACAAAACCTGAAATCGCTACTACGACCCCGTTCATAGCTGAAATAAGTACCCCCAGTGGAAAATCCCTTTTGCGACTCAACAACATCGCAATAATATCAAAGCCACCTGAGGAGCCAGATGCGCGAAAAATCAAACCTACACAAAGGCCCACAATAACCCCACCAAATAAGGAAGCTAAAATCGGTTCCTGTGTTGCCTTATAAATCGGAATAATTAACAAGGCGATAGACATCACCGCAACTGAAAGAATTGTATAAGCAATAAAACGTTTCCCTAACTTCATTACACCTAATATAAGCAAGGGCAAGTTTAATAAAAGATTTAACACACCTGTATTCAACGGCGTTACGATGCCAAGCATAATGGCAATCCCACTTAATCCACCACTTAAAATCTCATGCGGTATTAATAAAAAATTATAAGCAAATGCCATTAAAATGGATGCAAGCGTTATAATAACAATATTGCGCATAAACTCCCCTACCATTCTAAAACGAACAAATTTTGATCAACTTATCGTTAGAATACCCAATTTATTCGTCTGAAAAACCTCGGCAATTGTGGATTATTAAACTTCCATCATTACCTCGTTTTTTTCTGTTCTTCTTTTATCGGCTTTTCTTTGATTGGTTCTTCGGTTTCCGCTACTTTCATAATGCGGTCAAGCATGGTTGGATGCGTATAGCGGAACCATTTCACAAGAAGCGGTGGATTCACTTCACTTAATCCTGATATGGTAAGCTTTTGGAATGCCGTTACAGCTGCCTGACGATCGTCCATCATTGATATGGCATATTGATCAGCTCGTGTTTCTTGATATCTTGATATAAAATTCGATAAGGGGCTCGAAGCAAATAATAAAAAGGATGTAATAAGTAAAAATAGTGGCAAAGAATTGATGTCACTTATTTTTGTAATTTTTAATGCATGTCCGTAACGGGCTATTACCCACCGCATAATTTTCGCTGTTATCCAAAGCCCGACTAAGGTCATTAATAAATAACCCGCAATGCCAAAGTAAATATGTTTCTCAACATAATGCCCCATCTCATGTGCCATAATAAATAAAATTTCATTATCTGTTAAACGATTTAACGTCGTATCCCACAGCACAATTCGTGAATTACTACCAATACCCGTCACATAAGCATTTAATGCATTGGTCTTTTGAGCCATATTCACTTCATACACATGCTCTGCCGGAATATCCGCTTGTTCTGCTATTGCTAATATTTTCGTTTCTAGCTCCTTGTTTTTTAGCGGATAAAAATCATTGTATAACGGATCAATTACAACGGGCTGAATAAACATTACAAAAATTGTAAAGGGAATCGTTAATATCCACGCATATAGCCACCATCTCTTGGCACTCTTTTTCATAAGCCAATAAAGAACGGATACGATAATAAAAGTCATGCCAAAGTTAACCCAAAAATCAATGACACCATCACGCATCCAAGACGGAAAAGCTTGAGTGCTAATGCCATAGCTTTTACTTAAATAGTAACGATAGTATTCAATTGGGAAAAGGACTACATACAACAAAAACGATAATAAAAATAAATAGGCAGCATTTTGTAACGGCTTCCTTTTCGTTTGGGACGTCGAAACTTTTTCAAAATAGCGAGAAACACCCATTAACAAAATCACAATATAAGCAAGCCATTCAAATGGTGTTACTACAAAAAATAAGAAATTTCGTATCTTCGAATATTCCAGACTTAAGTTTAGTTCTTTTTCAGACATAAACATAACTGGGTCCGCAACGGAGCCTTGAAACGCTCGCGGTATTGTGCCACCACCACTATGAAATATATACCAATACATGCCCAGAACGTAGGCACCAAATATTAGTAGTGCCACAACTCCCATTTTTTTCGCTATGTTATTTCCCCCTTACTCCACACAAAGTTCGTCCTATAGTAAGTGTAAGCTAAATTAAAAAAGTTAGAACAAAGTTTATAGGTTTTATTTTCACGCTTTGACCAATTCACTCCATAGTCAACACGATATTTATTACCTACTAGGCTGTTCCTTATCCATACTTATTTTAAAGCCGTAAATTAACAAAAAAATCCCGTGAACGTATCACGAAATTTTTTTTCATCCGTATTTAACAATATTATTGCAGGTCCTCGTTCTTCGCGGGTATTTGTCTTTGTTCCGCGGGTAAAACCTCTTACTTCGCGGGTATTTTACCTTGTTCCGCGGGTAAAACCTCTCACTTCGCGAGTATTTTACCTTGTTCCGCGGGTAAACTCTCACTTCGCGGGTATTTCACCTTGTTCCGCGGGTAAAACCTCTCACTTCGCGGGTATTTCACCTTGTTCCGCGGGTAAAACCTCTTACTTCGCGAGTATTTTACCTTGTTCCGCGGGTAAACTCTCACTTCGCGGGTATTTCACCTTGTTCCGCGGGTAAACTCTCACTTCGCCGGTATTTTACCTTGTTCCGCGGGTAAAACCTCTCATTTCGCGAGTATTTCACTTTGTTCCGCGGGTAAAACCTCTCACTTCGCGGGTATTTCACTTTGTTCCGCGGGTAAACCTCTCCACTCCGCGGGTATTCTTATTGCTCCATTACAAAGGCTGTTTTTCCACGTTGATCCGCACTAAGATATCCAACTGCTGCTAGCTGATCATGCCATACTTGCTCAATTACTGCAGCTTTTGTGGCGTCGTCTTCTTTAGTAGATAGTTCTATCATAACATCCCCTTGATAATGCCAAACCTCGATATCAGCCTCATAGCCTGCATAACTTCCTTTATAGGTTGTTGCATTGGCAGGCCCATACACGATGGCTTGCGATAACGTGTTGTTATACCATGTTGCCGAATCCCAATTTAACATTTTCTTTGGAACATTATCTAAAATCATTTTTTTCGCAGCATTTTCATCCACTGCATCGAAAGAAACTTTAGTCGTTGCTTTTAACGATTCTTTGCGACTAATTGTAAATGTACGATTTCCCCCCTTAATATCCATTTCAAACTTATAGTTAGATTCATCCCCTGTAAAGCCGTGGCTTTGGGTGATTGCTAGTGCTTCGTCAAGCGGTGTATTCAGAAATCTCTTTTTATACGTAATATCGATTTTCGTGCTATCTTTATAGACACGTAAACGGTTGTTATAGTCTGCATTTAAAAAATTTTTATTATTTGTATCGAAATAGTAAATCTTTACTTCATCTTTTTTCGTTGCTGCAAAAAGTTTTAAAATGGCTGATTCATTAAATAAATCCGTTCGCAAATTATATTTAATCTCATGACTAGGCTCTATTGCTGCTTTCACTTGTACTGTATTCAATAGGCCAAGCGTGCCCAGTACCATGGCCATTACGACCAATTTCAGTGCAACTCTTTTAAAATGATTCACCCTATACCCGCCTCTTTTCCGATTAAAGTTAATAGTGTTGTTTCTTCATTTGTAAAATGGCTGTGAAAATAAATGGTTTTCTCAGCATTTATGTGCTTGGACAGGGCAATAATATCCTCATAATCCGGATGTGTTTTGTAAAAAAACTGTTTTACTTGTTGGGGTGCTAATGATTGAGTATAACTAGCTTTATTCAAATATCCTGTAAAGATAACAATTGCTGATGGACTATTTTTGAGTAGTTGCGATATTGTTGCTTCCTCTCGCTCTGGAACAAAATAAATAGCATTTTCCTCCACAGTCTTCTCTTGTAAACATTCACTTCTAAACAACGGCAATATCGGAGTAGGTACCACATTTTCAGGTGCTGCATAGTAATCTTCAAACAATGGGAACAACTGATGATCAATACACACTTTTCTTGTACTATGCGCAAAAAGATAAATTGCAATATCAGCCGTTTTGCCTGAAAAGGACGAAGGGAAAATAATCGGTCTACTAGCGTTCGTACAAATAAACTCCACTATTTGTTGCAATACTTCTTCGTTCTTAATGGTCTTTTCAACATGCCCACTATCGATAAACGCGACGTTATACTTCCCACAATCCTCATACGGAAGATTCGCCTTTAATAGATAGGAATCTAAAACATAGTCTCCCGAAAAAAATATCACCTCCCCCAAAAATCGAATGCTGTACCAAACACTTCCTATTAGATGCCCACTAAAACCCCATTGAAAAGAAAGATGCTGATTAATATGTAACCAATAACCAATCGATTCTGGTGAAAAGGTTTGAATGTTTGGATAAGCGTGTTTTAATTGTTTTGCTGTCATCTCACTCATAATTAGTTGACCATTGTAACCCCACTGTTCCAGTAAAGGAAGCGCGCCGACATGATCAATATGCGAATGAGAAATAAACACAGCATCAAGTTTTGCCACATGAGCGGGAGTTAAGGTTGGCATCGTTTTTTCCCGATTATTCATGACACCACAATCAAGTAATATCGCTCGTCCGTCCTTTTCGAGATAAAAGCAATTTC
The DNA here is from genome assembly GCF_016350185.1 of Lysinibacillus sp. C5.1. Taxonomy (NCBI): domain Bacteria; kingdom Bacillati; phylum Bacillota; class Bacilli; order Caryophanales; family Bacillaceae; genus Lysinibacillus; species Lysinibacillus sp. C5.1. Next base: position 1,546,376 of record NZ_CP066226.1, on the reverse strand, counting down.
GTCCGTACTCTCCAACCCCTCCTAAAATCTCTACATTAAGCACGTACATGTCCTCCCCATCTTTGAAGCCAATTTAATAGGAACATAAAAACAACGGTCATCGCGACTGTAATAACTGCAACAGCCATTCCTATCCCAACATTGCCTTGTTCAAATTGGCTGTAAATAAATGTTGCGCCTGTCTCAACTGAAGGAGGCAAAATAAGGAGACCCGCGACTAGTTCGCGCATTGAAATAATAAATGTCATCATCATACCAGCAAGTATTCCTTGCATTAGCAGGGGGATGATGATAGCTCGATACACGTCCCAACTATTGCGTCCAAAAATCGCAGCTGATTGGAAAATAGATTGATCTAGCTGTGATAGTGAGGATTTTGTATATTGCACAGCGTAGGGTAAGAACAGCACACAATAAGTCACAACAACCATCGCCTTTGTATTGTAAATGGTTGCTGGTAACCATGGGGCATTCCAAAACATAATTAAGCCGACAACAAAGACGATACCAGGAATAATATTCGGCATTAGACTAAAGAAATCTAATAGTTGTTGCTTTTTCGTTTCTCCCTTTTTAATGTAAAGGGCAATAAATAAACCAATTATCGCTGTAATCACTGCTGTAAGTATTGAAAAAACAACGCTATTTAAAAATGCCGTTAAGCCAGCGCTACCACTAGTAAAGACAGCCTGATAAGACGCTAATGTGAAATTGCCTGCACGTAAACCGTCTCCCCTTACTTTTTGTAGCGAGGTTACAATTATTGAAAAGTAAGGAATACCGATTGCAAACAATAATACAAAACCTACATAAAACCATGATCCCAATTGGATAAACCATTTATCTTTTATTTCACGTGCAGCGGGCGTTTTTCCTGAAAGTACGCTATATGTAAACTTTCGTCCGATAAGATTTTGAAAATACCAGATAATAAGACATACGGAAAGCAAAAATACAGAAAGCGATGTAGCCATTCGAATATCTACTGGCCACCTTGAAAGATAAGCATGAATTTCTGTCGTAAAAACATGAAAACCGATACGGCTTCCAAACGTAGCAGGCGTCCCGAATTCCGCTAGCGTTTTAATGAAAATTAACAATACCCCAAGAACATAACTAGAAATAAGTAACGGCAGTATTACTTGTAGCCAGTTGCGCAAAGAGCTACGTCCGAAAATAAGTGCAGCATCCAAAAAGGAACCATTTATTCTAAGCAACGTATTTTTCAGCATTAAGTATAGAAAAGGAAATAGATGTAGACTCATAACCATGACCATGCCAAATAAAGAAAAAAAGGCATCAGACAACCAAGCTGTGCCTGGCACTAGTTGCTGTAAAAATCCATTATTTTGCATAAATAATATCCATCCCATGGAACCGATATAAGGGGGTGTCATAAAAGGAATCGTTAGGACAATATCTAGCCAATCATATTTTTGTAAAGTTGTTTTCGTGCGAATGAATGCCATAGGCAATGCTAATATCGTCGTACCTAAAATAACCAATACACCTAATAATAATGAGTTGCCCAAAGTCTGCCATAATCTTTCATTAGCAAACATGCTACTAAATTGTGAAACATCAACTAGACCATCATGGACAAATGTATAATACATAATGGCTATTAATGGTGCGATCGCAAACGTTGCGACAATCGTCAATAACAAGCCAAAACTTCGTCTGCTTTCCATTATCATGTTGCGTTATTCCTTTCAAAGAGCTTTATTTTCGAAAAATTCGCAATAGTCAGTATTATAAAGTGATGACTGACCAATAGCGAATTTTACACACGCAGGATGATTGCATCATCTAGAAGGAAGCTTGCAACTTAACGAAAAATATCATTGAACTTCGTTAAAATATCAAGTTGCTTTGCTTCTGAACCTTTCCAGCTCACATTTAACTGCGGGATTTCATCCAATGTTGCGCGATCTTTTACAGCTATATCATGATTGCCAGGTAGTAGATAAGCATCTGCCACTAGTTTTTGTCCTTCATCTGAAAGTAAAAAATTCACATAGGCCTGCGCACCTTCCACATTTTTAGCATCTTTCATAATGCCTACTGCTCGCGGACTAACAACCGTTCCACTCTTCGGATAAACAATTTCTACTGGTTCCCCACTCGCTTTCGCTTTATACGCCATATAGTCAACACCTGAAATGGTTGCATTTTTATCACCTGTAATAACAGCATCCAATGCTTCCTTATTGGCTCCATTCACTTGTAGTCCATTGTTTTTCCATGCTTGGATTGTATCCCATGCCGATTTTTCCGCTTCTGTATAACCGTAAATAAAATCAACAGCAGATCCAGACAAACTTGGATCAGGAATATTTATTTTACCTTGCCACTGTGCTTTAGCTAAATCTGTCCATTCGCTTGGTATGTCTTTCGTATTTTTCGTATTGTAGGCAATGCCTAATGCCGATGCGCTATAGCCATAATAATAGCCTTCTGCATCTGACCAATCGGGGTTCATTTTACTAGCATTTTCAGCTTCTTTGTAACTTTGTAATTGGTTGGCTTCCTTTAATCCATCCATTGATGCAATAGAAGCTAGCACAACGACATCTGCGACCGGATTATTTTTCTCTGCTTCTAAACGCGATAAAATTTTGCCCGTTGTCCCTTGGAACATCTCTACTTTCATGCCCGTTTTTTCTTCAAAAGCTTGTTGAATATTTGCTGCCAAGCCATCAGGACCAGCAGAATAGACGGTTAGTGTTTGCACTTCATTTGGCTTTGCACTGGCTGCATCATTCTTCACACTGTCAGTCGACTTAGTAGCGTTGCACCCTGCTAATGTTAATGCCACAAGAAAGCTCGCTGTTGCTAATAATTTGAAACGCTTTTTCACTGTAAACCCTCCAATTGATAGATTTGTTTAGTATCCACAAAAACTTCCAGTTGCTGTCCGTGTTCAAGCGGTACAGCTTCATAAAAGCTCCATTGCTTCCCTTCAACTTGCGCATGTACTAAATAGCGATCACCAACAAAAGTACTTTTCACAATCATTGCCTGTTTCGCAATGCTTCCAGGATAGTGTTTTCTCGATACTCCCTCTGGACGTACAATTCGATTCCCTTTACCGAACCAATTGACCTTCCCTATAAAATCCGCTACATAAGGTGTTGCTGGCGTATGATAAATTTCCTCAGGTGATCCAACCTGCGCAATTTTACCTGATTCCATCACAATTATTTGATCCGACATCGTCATAGCTTCTGTTTGATCATGTGTTACAAAAATAGCTTGGCAATCCAGTTCATGAATAATATGCATAATTTCATCCTGCATTTTTTCTCTAAGTACGGCATCTAACGCTGATAATGGTTCATCAAATAAAATTAACTTTGGATTCGTTGCCAATGCCCTTGCCAATGCAACTCGTTGTTGTTGGCCTCCCGATAATTGTCCCGGCTTACGTTTTTCATATCCTTCCATCTTCACTAACCGCATCACATATGCTACTCGCTCTGATATTTCTTCTTTTGGCATCATTCCTTTTAAGCCGAATGCGATGTTTTGGAAAATGGTCATATGAGGCCATAATGCGAAATCTTGAAAGACCATGGCAATATTGCGTTTATTTGGTTTAACATTTTTGTGAAGCTTAGACGAATAAATAATTGTGTCATCGAATGCAATTTCACCATTTGTTGGCTTTTCAAGACCAGCTAGTATTTTCAATAATGTCGTTTTCCCACAGCCCGATTGTCCTAAAATTGTAATGAACTTACTATCTAATTCCACATTAATGGGCCATAACGCTTGTGCCTGTCCATATTTTTTCTCTAAGTTCGTTATTGAGATTTTCATGGTATCCTCCTCGTCTATCTCTACTATAGTTTCCAGATATTTAGAAAATATTAACCTACTATTAATATGTCGTTAAAAAAAGTCTAATAAACTTAAGGAAATGCAATACTTTTTCGAATTTCCTTTAGGAGGCTAAAATGAATCATCTGAAATTACAGGCATTTTGTTTACTCGTCGATTTTAAAAAATTAGCTCCTGTCGCTAAAGAGCTAGGTATTACGCCGCCTACGGTGTCCTTTCATATTCGCTCGATTGAAGAAGAGTACGGGATACGTTTGTTTCGCACAAATGCGGGTGGCTATCGTTTAACAGAAGCTGGAGAGGGGCTCTATCACTACGCAAGACAAATCGTCCAACTACAAAACGATATGAATCGTTTCATTGAAAATCTATTAGCAGGCAATATTGGCTCCATTCGATTAGGTGCAAGTGCCCTACCCGCGCATATTTATATGCCTGAAATTATTAATCAAATTTCCACTGCATATCCTGACATCCGTATATCCTTAGAGGTTAAAACAGCACCTGAAATTGAAAAAATGGTAGCCCTGCAAGAACTAGATTTTGGGTTAATTATGGAAACAAAGCAAGAAAACAAAGCATTAATCTATGAAACAATTGGTGAAGATTCGCTTGTTTTAGCTCTAAGCCCTCGTCACGAGCTGGCAGCAAAAAAGGACATCTCGCAATCCGATGTCCTTAAAAACAAAGTATTATTACATACTTCCTCTAGTTCAACCAATCATTTTATCGAAAAATGGTTGGACCCTTTCCAACCAGCATTTAATACCATTGAACTCGATTCTGTAAGTACGATAAAAAAAATGCTGACGTTTGGTAAAACCATTGCTTTTCTTTCCGTTTCCCTTATCGAGGACGAACTGCAATCTGGCTTATTAATCAAAAAAGATTTAAATGATATTACGCTAAAACGGAAAATCCAACTAGTTTACCCGCAATCTAGACTAGACAATCAAATTGATGTATTTGTCAAAAAAGTGATTTACGATTTAGCACAAAAAATCAAAACATAGTCCGCTTCAAGCAATGAGTCTCACAGCATCAACCAACTGTGAGCTCTCCCTCATCTATCTGCACAAAATAACTTTCAACTTACTCCCTTTTTCAACATATTTACTAAAAAAATTCAGTAATCTGACATAATTACATAGCAACCATTAATAACATGGATAGAAGACATGTTGTGCTCTAACGAAAGGAGGAATGACAAGTTGCTTACCGAATTGCTTCAGAGTGAGACTATCCAAATCACAAACGAAGTAGCAAACTGGCAGGATGCTATACGCATTGCTGCATCACCACTCTTACAGCAAAACAAAATAGAAAAGCGCTATATCCAAGCCATGATCGATTCCATCGAACAACACGGTCCCTATGTTGTACTTACACCTAAAGTAGCAATTCCACATGCGCGGCCATCTGACGGGGTAAACGAATTATCAATGAGTTTATTAGTTTTACAAAAACCTGTATATTTCGGACCCGATAAACCTGTGTATGTAATCATTATTTTAGCAGCGACAGATCATACAACCCATTTACAGGCATTAGTCGATTTAACACAAGTCTTACAAGAACCTAGCCAAATCGATAACATTATCGGATGTAAGCGTGCAAAATGCGTCATGGATAAAATCAAACAATATGCAACAAAGGAGCAATTATAAATGAAAATTTTAGTCGTTTGTGGAAATGGCTTAGGCAGTAGCTTCATGATGGAACTGACTATCAAAAAAGCATTGCTAGAACTCAGCAAAGAAGCAGAGGTAACGCATACTGATTTAACATCTGCAACTTCTGAAAAGGCTGATATTTATATTGGTGCAGGAGATATCGTCGACCAACTAGATAATGGTGTGCGAAAAGTTGTGCGAATCGTCAATATGATGAGTATCCCAGAAATCAAAGGAAAACTTGCCCCACTATTGTAATGGACAATATGATGTGCAGTTGTAACGCTTACGCTGCTTTTAAAATTGGATAAGATGAGGTGTTGGTATGTTAGATGTTATGATGAATGACATTTTAGGTACACCAGCAATACTAGTCGGCCTATTTGCGCTTGTCGGCTTATTAATCCAAAAGAAATCTGCTTCAACTGTTCTTTCAGGGACGTTAAAAACTATTATGGGCTTTGTCATTTTAGGTGCCGGTGCAGCTGTTTTAATTGGTTCTTTAACTCACTTTAGCAAAATGTTCGATCATGCCTTTCAGGTACAAGGGGTTATCCCCAATAATGAAGCCATTGTTGCTGTGGCACAAACGACATTTGGCACATCCACAGCCTTGATTATGGTATTCGGGATGGTAATGAATCTTTTGCTAGCGCGATTTACGCCTTTAAAATATATTTTTTTAACTGGTCATCATACATTATTTATGGCGTGTTTAATCGCAGCTTCCCTCTCTGTTGGGGGGATGAGTGGCGCTCCTCTCATTATTTTCGGTTCTATATTGTTAGGTTTATGTATGGTGATTTTCCCTGCCATTTTACAACCTACCGTGCGTCAAATAACAGGAAATAATGACTTTGCAGTTGGGCATTTTGGCAGCATTGGCTACTATGTATCTGCTAAAATTGGTCAACTATTTGGCAACAAAGCCAAGTCGACTGAAGCAATAGCAGTGCCTAAATCACTTGGATTTTTAAGAGATACATCCGTTGCCATTTCCTTAACAATGAGCTTATTTTTCATTGTTGTCGCTTTATTCGCAGGTCGTTCTTATATTGAAGCGCAATTATCCGGGGGATCGAACTTCATAGTTTTCGCGATTATCCAAGCGATTACCTTTGCAGCGGGGGTCTATATTATCCTTGCGGGTGTTCGTATGCTGATTGCAGAAATTATTCCTGCATTTAAAGGGATTGCTGATAAGCTCGTACCAAACGCTAAACCTGCTTTAGATTGCCCGACAATTTTCCCCTTCGCACCGAATGCCGTTATAATCGGTTTCCTCTTTAGCTTTTTAGCTGGCTTATTGTCCATGTTTGCCCTGCCGCTGATCGGGCTTAAAGTTATTGTTCCTGGCCTAGTACCACATTTCTTTACAGGTGCTGCGGCAGGTGTTTTCGGTAATGCAACGGGTGGTCGTATTGGCTCCATGGCAGGTGCATTTGCTAACGGGATAATCATTAGCTTTATTCCAGCGATTCTCCTTATCTTTATGGGTGATATCGGCTACGAAGGAACAACATTTGGTGATTCTGACTTTGGCATCGTAGGCATTATTATTATTAATATTTTAAAATTATTTGGTGCGGTGTAAGCACATCACTTCATATTTAAAAACTCGTTCTAACATGCAGAACGAGTTTTTAAATTGTCAGAATTGTTCGGGTGACTGGCACGACTATCTTTTTTACTTGGCACTGATTATAATTAGTTATGTCTTGTTATAACGAGTTATAAAAGGAGTAAAATCAGTGAAAAACTTTTATCGTTTATTTGCGACACTGGCTCTACTAGTAGGTCTATTAGTAGCTTGTGGTAACCAAGAAAAAGAAGGGACTGCAAACGAACCTGTTGAATTAACAATTTCTGCGGCAGCTAGTTTACAGGATGCCTTAGAAGAACTTAAAACAACGTATGAAAAAGAACACGATTCGGTCAATATCCTCTATAACTTTGGCGGCTCTGGTGCATTGCAACAACAAATTTTACAAGGTGCACCGGTGGATTTATTCTTTTCAGCAGCGAAAGATAAATTCGACGCCCTAGTAGAAAAAGAAATGATTGAACAACAGCAAGGAACAGATCTTTTAGCTAATGAGTTAGTATTAATCGTTCCTAAAAACAACGAAAAGCAAATCCATTCCTTTGACGATTTACTTCAAGCAGGAAAAATTGCGCTTGGCACACCCGAAACGGTTCCTGCTGGGCAGTATGGCGTCGACACATTAAAAAGCATGCAGCTTTGGGAATCACTTGCATCTAAAATGGTATATACAAAAGATGTGCGTCAAGTACTTACTTATACTGAAAGCGAAAATGTAGATGCTGGCATCGTTTATAAAACAGATGCCCTCGTCTCTGATAAAGTCGATGTCATTGCGACTGCCGATGATGCGACCCATGCACCGATTATTTATCCTGTAGGCGTCCTAAAAGCGAGTAAGCATGGACAAGAGGCAAAAGATTTTTATCAATTTTTACAAAGTGATGAGGCAATGAATATTTTCAAAAAGTATGGCTTTAAAGGAGCTCAATAAATGGGTACCGATTTTTGGTCTCCTCTTAGGCTTTCCATTGAAATTGCCTTTGTTGCTGGAATTACTGCTATTATAGTTGGTATTTTAATGGGTAAATGGATGGCAACTCGCCATTTTAAAGGCAAACTCTTGTTAGAAACGGTGTTGCTTTTACCCTTAGTATTACCTCCTACTGTAGTTGGTTTTCTGCTCATCGTTATTTTTGGAAAAAATAGTGTATTAGGAAATCTAATTATGTGGCTTTTCGATCAACCAATCATGTTCACATGGTGGGCTGCCGTCATCGCTTCTACAATTGTTGCCTTTCCATTAATGTATCAATCTGCGAAAACGGGCTTTGCCTCTGTAGATAAAGATATTGAAAATGCAGCACGTGTTGATGGGGCGAATGAATGGCAAGTCTTTGTTTGTGTATCTATTCCGCTCGCATTAAAGGCACTTGTATCTGGTGGAATTTTAAGCTTTACACGTGCTTTAGGGGAGTTTGGGGCGACCTTGATGTTTGCGGGGAACATTCCAGGAAAAACACAAACAACACCGCTAGCGATTTATATGGCACTTGATTCAGGTAACATGACGCTAGCTTGGACATGGGTTTTGTGCATGATTGCTATTTCCTTTCTAATGCTTCTTAGTATCCATTTACTAAAAGTATAAAAGAGAACAAGTGTTGGATTGATTGCAGTCAATCCAACACTTTTTTGCTCTATCATTGATGTCTGCTACGGGTGGTCTCTTTTCGCTCAGTACAGTAAGCCACCACCCTCTGCTTGACCGCTAAATGCCCTCGTCTTACGGTTGAACAGGAGTCGCCTCTCATCGCACTCATCAACTAGTTTTAACTTCTAACCAAAATTTATAAACAGCTTTCCTCTGTTCCTTCAATAAATTTTTTTATTTTGTCCCAGCTTTTTTGATAGCTGTTAACTACGGCTGATGCTCTCGTAGCGCTACTTACCGCATAGTCTCTTTCATCATCCCCCGCTAATTGGTGGGATAAAGGCGATAGTATCACCCGATTGAACAATTGTCGTATCAGTTGCAAATTCTTCATTGACTGCTGTCATTATTTGTTGTAATGATAGCTGCGGATAGTGCTTTTCTAGCCACTCTTTTAACTGAGCAACTGTGACATCTGACAGCTCTACCTTGAGTTGTGATTCACCAACTTGTTCCTGTAAGTGCGCAAATAATAAGATGTTAATCACGCTTTCCTTTCCTCCTCCCGAATAACTGGTTTTCCTTGTGGATAGGGGATATTTTCTAATTGGTCACCAATCCATTCCGTCCCGTCCTCCCAATGCTCTTTTTTCCATATTGGAACAATTTGTTTAATGCGATCAATCGCATATTCATTTGCCATATACGCCACTTTACGATGTGGCGATGACACAGCAATAACAACAGCTATGTCTGAAATATCCAAGCGACCTACTCGATGCGTAATAGCCACTATCGCTTCTGGCCACTGCTCTTGTATTTCCTTTGCAATCTGTTCAAACATTTTTATCGCCATCGCGGGATAGGCTTGATATTCTAAATGCAATGTTTTTTTACCATTTGTAATTTCACGTACTGTGCCGATAAATAGTGTAACGGCACCAGCATTTCGATTTAGTACTTTTTGTCTTACTTGCTCGACATCAATCGGTTGGTCGATAATTTCAAACAACGCTACCGTCATGGTCTTCCCTCATTTCTTTCAACAAAAATTCCATATATTTTCTTTCTTCATAAATTGAATACGCTGGGATTGTTAACGGTGGATCCAGTGGATAGCTCGGCCAATAAATAACACAAATAATATTGGTTACTTGCTGCAATAGCACTTGGTCCTGTGCTGTTCGGAGTAGTACTACTTTTGGATAATGTTCCTGTTTATATCCTTCAATCAGCACGATATCCATCGAAAAGGAAGCATAGATTGCTAGAATTTCAGCTAATCGCCAGCTATTTTGGTGAATACTCATACGTAAAGTACCCTCCCCTTCCACAGCAGTCACAATCGCACCTGCCTGCTCATGCCGACTACTATCTTTGGACGTTTCGATCATTGGCGCACCACCATGTCCGTGATGCTTAATCGTTCCTACTCGTAGCCCTTCCAGTGAAGCTTGTTTAATTAATTGCTCCATCAATGTTGTCTTTCCACTATTTTGATAGCCAACTATCTGTAAGATTTTTCGAACTTGTCCCAAGGCCACTCACTTCCTTGTAAATCTTCTAACAATAAGACTGCTACGGACATGCCTCTTTCATAACCTCGTGAACCACCTGGTAAAACGATAAAAGCATTAGCTGTCGCCAACGAAGAAACGGCACTCGATTTATCAAAACCAGATGGCATAGCAACTAGCTGCCCTGTTTCGTAATAAGCTGTCGCGCGCATAAAACGTGTAAAGGGATTCGGCTTTGTAAAATCCGCCCCTAATATAGCTTGCTCTCTGCGTAAATGAGGTTGCGGATGACAATAGGCAGTGCGTATAATGGGGCGTACAAATAGTTCAAAACCAACATAGCAGGCTGAAGGATTACCAGAAAGGCCGAATAACAATTTACCATTGCAAGCAGCGACAGTAGTTACACTGCCTGGACGCATTGCTACTTTATTAAATAATACCTTTGCATCCATCGCCTGATAAATGGCCGGTAAATAATCATAATCACCTACGGAAACGCCCCCCGTTGTAATTAGAATATCTACTTCCTGCAATGCTTTTTCCACGATTTTAATACATAATGCCAAATCATCGCTAAACTTGCCAAAATATTTGACTTCTGCGCCTGCACGTTCAATTTGTGCCATCATCATATAAGCATTACTATTTCGAATTTTGCCCGGCTGTAAACATTCACCTGGCTCTAGTAATTCGCTACCCGTGGCTATCACACCAATGATCATTTTACGATAAACTGGTACTTGCTCGTAGCCAAACGTAGCGAGTAAAGCCATCACACCGGGGTTAATATATTGACCTTTGTCAATAAGGATTGTACCCTGCTGTACATCTTCCCCCTTGTAGGAAATATTAGTCCCCGCTTCAATAGAGCGTTTAATCGACATATACTTTTGTTGATTTTCTTCAAAAGTATGGGTTATTTCTAGCATAACCACCGCATCACAGCCTTGTGGTATCGGTGCCCCTGTCATAATGCGAACAGCTTGACCTTTCTCCACTACACTGTCATAGACATAGCCTGCGCCAATTTCCCCAACGACCTGAAATCGAACTGGCTGCTGTGAACAAGCGCCTTGACTATCAATGGAACGAATGGCATAGCCATCATACGGTGAACGATCAAAAGCTGGGACATCTTGATCGGCTCGAATCGCTTCTGCTATAAAGCGACCATGGGCTTGTGTTAATGGTACAAGTTCATTTTTTGCTTGAAAGGCATAGTCCATTACACGATGAACAGCTTCTGCCACAGGAATTGGTTGTCTTTTTTCTAGCATTTAGCACACTCCTTTAACCTAATAAACGATAGTAAATTGTTTTAGCTTTTTGTATATCTTGTATACCATGAATCACAACTCGCCCATCTTGAAAAATAACGATTCGATAATCGTCCGCTTGACAAGAAAGCAAATAAGGATTCATCTGAATTTCACCATAGGAACGAAGCTGATGTGCCAACTGCTCGAACGGATAGTAAATGGGCTTTGGTGGTCGAATTTGCACAGCGTCCCGTCCACAAAGTATTTGTAATTTCGTTTGATTTTCATAGGATAAGTAAGGATATGTTGGCGCATTGCCACAAGATGGACAGTCTGCCTGTCTCATTTTAGCGACATTGATTTCATAGTGTTGATTTTGCCAAACATCAAATGTTAAATAGCTTTTTCGTAGCGCTTTGTCATCTCCAACAAGCACTTTTAACACTTCAGCCACTTGATATGCGGCAACGATTTGAACCGTTGGGCTAATAATACCTACCGTATCACAAGTCATCCCTGTTTGGGGTATTGCTTTTAATAAGCAGTGCAAACAAGGTGTTTTGCCTGGCACAATCGTATAGGTTGCGCCATAACTACCGACACAAGAGCCGTACACCCACGGAATTCGATACTTTTGTGCAAGGTCATTCATTAGAAAACGCACATCAAAATTATCGGTCGCATCAACCATTACATCTACATCTTTTAGCAATGGTAGCAAAGTCTCTAAACATGCATCCATAATGGCAACATTGATTTCAACCTCTGTGTTAATTTCTTGCAGACGTTTTTTAGCTGCGATGACTTTTGGCATTTTTTCTTGGGCATCTTGCTCTGTATATAATTGTTGTCTTTGTAAATTACTCCACTCTACATAATCACGATCAATCAGTGTTAACTTGCCGATACCAGCACGTACAAGCGCTTCGGCACTAGCACTCCCCAATGCACCGACACCTATTAAAAGGGCATGTTTTTGTTGGATTGATACTTGCCCAGATTGTCCGATAGGGGTAAATAATTGTTGTCTCGAATATCTATTTTGCATACGTATAGAGCCTTTCTTTCTATGAATTTCGTTTGACCTTTTTATTTATAGCATTATAATAAAAGCAATGTTTTTTAGTAATTTTGAAGGAGGTCTTAACTGTGCATCCCACACATCATCAGCAACCCATTCAAGTTGCTCTTTTAACTGTCAGTGACACACGCACAAAGGCAAATGATCACGCTGGACAGCGTATTCAAACTTTACTTCAAGAAGCAACATTCGAAGTAGTGGACTACCAACTCACAAAGGATGAACCACGGGATATCGCTCGTTATGTGAAACAGTGGTCCAGTGATCCATCCATCAATACCATTATCGTAACGGGCGGAACAGGCTTTACACCAAGAGACCAAACTTACGATACCATTTTGCCTCTTTTCGAAAAGGAAATGATGGGATTTGGTGAGTTATTTCGAACACTTAGCTATGACGAAATTGGCCCAAGGGCAATGTTTAGTCGTGCCACTGCTGGGACTATTCAACAAACAGCCATCTATGTTTTACCTGGTTCCACAAATGCGGTATCACTAGCTATGACGAAACTTATAGTACCCACTGTTCAACATTTTGTTGGTGAGTTGAATCGTCTATGAAAATTGCAGGGATTATATTAGCAGGTGGTCAATCCTCTCGATATGGTAAACCTAAAATGTTCGAGCTGTTTGCTGGGCAGCCTTTATACAAGCATAGTCTTATCGCTTTACAAAAAAATCAGCTATCGCCTATTATTATTGCTACAAACGCACAGTTACAACATCAGTTTGAGCAGGAAAACGTCCAATGGATTATCGACAAACAGCTACATCAAGGACCACTTTTTGCTTTACATCATATCATGACAGCCTACCCTGATGTGGAATGGTTTTTTGTCGTGGCTAGCGATATGCCTTATATGAATGCTGATTTTATCAAAAAAATGGTCGGTCGAATAAGTGACGATTATGATGCAATCGTTCCTATGCAGGCGCAAAAACATCAGCCATTAGCTGCATTATTTCGACGTACAGCTTTACCTAAAGCACAACAATTAACGAAACAAAACAAACGAAGTATGAAAGTACTGTTAGAGCAACTGCGAGTTTGTTACGTCCCTTTTGATGACGATGACACAACATTTATCAATATTAATGCACAACAAGACTGGTCTCAAACAAGGAAAAAGGAGTCTAATAATGAATAATTTTACACACTGGAACGCAGAAGGTCGTCCTAAAATGGTTGATATTTCAGAAAAAGAAATCACAACACGTACAGCCATTGCGCGTAGTACAATCACGTTATCCGATGCTGTCTATGAAGCCATCCAACAAGGTGGCATTAAAAAAGGCGATCCAACACAAGTTGCCCAAATTGCAGGGATTATGGGGGCTAAAAAGACCGCTGATCTTATTCCCATGTGCCATCCCATCATGTTACAAGGCACGGACTTCCAATTTAACTATGACAAAGTAGAGAAGGGCTATGAGCTTCATATTCAAGCTACAGTCAAATGTAGTGGGAAAACTGGTGTTGAAATGGAAGCCCTCACAGCTGTGACAATCGCTGCCTTAACTTTTTATGATATGTGTAAAGCAGTTGATAAAACGATGGTCATTAAAGACACCTATCTTGTTGAAAAAACGGGTGGGAAAAGTGGCACTTTTGTGCATAAATAAACAGAAAAATTCGGCAGCACTTTGCCGATTTTTTCTGTTTTTTTCGCACTACCCCCCAATATGAGACATTTCAATTTTTGCATTTTTCCTTGTTGTCATCGTTTGTTCATTGCGTTCATCTGAGTAACGATCGTCCCTTGTTTCCCATACCTTTGATACACATTCACGGATAGCGGCATCATCTTGTCCTGTTCGTAACAGCTCTCTTAAATCTGTTCCCTCTGTTGCAAATAAACAAGTATATAAGGTCCCTTCTGCTGAGAGACGAGCACGTGAACAATCGGAACAGAAGGAATCTGTAACGGATGAAATCACACCTATTTCCCCTTGTGCATCTTGATATTGATAACGTGATGCCACTTCCCCTTTGTAATTAGGCGCTACTTGTTGTAGCGGAGAAAACTGATGGACTCGCTCAATAATATCCTGCTTCGACACAACATCCTGTAAGTTCCAACCATTCGAATTGCCTACATCCATATATTCAATAAAACGTAAAATATGCTGTTTTTCTTTAAAATATTGTGCCATTGTAACAATATCTTGGTCATTCTTTCCTTTTTGCACAACCATATTAATTTTCACTTGTAAACCTGCTTCCGCAGCCTTTTCTATGCCCTCTAACACCGTTAATACCTTACCTCGATGTCCATTCATCTCCAAAAATCGTTCATCATTCAATGAATCTAGACTAACAGAAACGCGAGTTAAGCCTGCTTGAGCCAATGCTTGTGCATATTTTTTTAATAAAGTGCCATTTGTTGTTAAAGCAATATCTTCTACACCTTCAATGCGGTGAATGCGTGCAATTAATGCTGGTAAATCACGACGAAGCAAGGGCTCTCCACCTGTAATTCGTATTTTTTTCACATTCAACGACACAAATATTTTTACTAATCGTTCAATCTCATCAAAAGTTAATATTTTATTAGATGGTAAAAATGCATAATCTGGACCAAATACTTCAGCTGGCATACAATAGCGGCAACGGAAATTACAGCGATCTGTTACAGATATTCTTAAATCTCTTAAAGGTCTATTGAATTGGTCTTGTAGATTTGGCATTTAATCTCCTTCTTTCAGTGCATTCTGATCTGGTAATAGGATGCGTCGTGGCTGTGTATAAATATTCAAAGCTTGTTGTCGGATAAAACCTACCGTTGTAATGCCGAGCTGCTCGGCTAATTGTAATGCTAAGTCCGTTGGTGCTGATTTAGATAGCACAATTTCACAGCCTATTTTGGAGACCTTTAGTAAAATTTCTGACGATAGTCGTCCGCTAAAGACGATAATTTTATCTTGCATACTGATATTGTTGCGCAGACAATAGCCGTAAATTTTATCTAACGCATTATGACGTCCAATATCCATGCGACTTAAGACAATGCCATTGACATTACATAGTGCAGCATTGTGCACACCACCCGTTTGCTTAAAAATGTCTGCACCTTCCTGCATATCATGCATTAAACGGAAGCAATCCTCGGTTGTGATTTGCACATGCACATCGTCCATTTTTTTCGCCACTAATGCATCATTCGTAAAAACAAAGCCTTGTCGACTCATTCCACAACAAGAGGTAATATAGCGTTTGTTTTGCGTCTGCTGGTAATAGGGATTAACATGCTTTGTTTTAATATGCACAAAGCCTTCTTTTTCTTGGTGCCAAATTTCCTCAATATCATCAAAGCTACGAATAACTCGTTCAGAAGCTAAATAGCCAATAACCATATCTTCCACATACTCTGGTGAACATACCATCGTGACAAATTCTTGCTGATTGATTTTGACAGTTACAGCGTATTCTGTGACGATTACATCATCCATTTCTTTTACTTGCTGTCCTTCAACGCGCATAATTTTCCTTGTGATTGCTCGTTCCATAAGGCATCCCCTTTAGACACTGATATTCTTTTCAAAAACAAAGACGGAAATTGCAAAATCCTCTTCAATTTTAATATCTGAAAATAAGTGGAGCAATTTGCTGCCCATCAATTCTTCCATACCCTCTGGCGGTGATTGTGCATATAAATCTTGAATCATAGTTGTCCTTGCAGCATGCACCATTTTTAGCCCTTCTGGTGTACTGGCAATAAATTTTTCCGTTGGTGTTATATTTCCATACAAAGTAGATACAGCCATATTCTCGACAAAAACTGTATGAATACGCTCTGGACCTTTACCAAATACTTCTTTTCTTAATTTACGTATCATATCATTAAATTCATGTATTTTTTTAGACATAGCAACGATTCTCCCATCGTAATAAAACTTTTTTAGTCAATTTAATATGACGGTCACCCTTACAGTTTGTTAATGATATAGCAACTTGAAAAAAATTAAAAGAGAAAATACTTTTTGATAACCATTATCATCTAATAATTTTTTATGATAAATATTGTTCATTTTGTAGAAAAAGGCTATAATTATTGTTATTCCAAATGGAGTTTATCTATTTTGATCCCTTTCTCACGATGTTGGAAAGTGGTTTTAATAGTTATATTCTATTGTTATTTAACATAAAAGTAGATTGAGTTTTTAGCAAGACCTGCTAAGAATTTTATCCACCATGAATGATTAGCATGTCTTGGACATGTAATTTCATGGTGGATTTTTTTATTTTCACAAACCAAGACATGGAGTACTTGTTATGAACTAGACATTTAACTATTTCTAGGTAGATTAAAGACAAAGTGGGAATTACAATAATAACAAGACAATCAATTCAATCAACAACTCAATTCGTCATTCCCTTTTTGTCTTAAGCCGTAACAAGTTGTTTCATGAGTCTCAACGTGCAAAAGGAGGAAGTATCTTGACTCAAATTCTTATTAATGGGGTACCGTATGATGTCAAAGAAGGAGCTACAATACTTGATACCATTAATCAACATGACATTCCTCATCCACAGATTTGTCATGTGCCAGCTGTAGACCCAATCGAAACATGTGATACATGTATCGTGGAGGTAAATGGCCAATTAGTTCGTTCTTGCTCTACAAAGGCAGTAGAAGGCATGAATGTGTTATTAGCTTCTGACAAAGCTAAAGCGGCACAAACAGAAGCGATGGACCGTTTACTCGAAAACCATTTACTGTACTGTACAGTGTGTGATAATAACAACGGAAATTGCTCATTACACAATACAGCCGAATTAATGGAAATCGAACATCAAAAATATCCGTACAAACCAAAAGTTGAACCACATGAAGTAGACATGTCACACCCATTTTACCGATATGATCCGAACCAATGCATTGCATGCGGACAATGCGTAGAAGTTTGTCAAAATTTACAAGTAAACGAAACATTATCCCTCGATTGGGAGGCAGAAAGACCACGTGTAATTTGGGATAAAGGTGCTGCCATTAATGACTCTTCCTGTGTAAGCTGCGGACAATGTGTAACCGTTTGTCCTTGTAATGCTTTAATGGAAAAATCCATGCTTGGAGAGGCTGGATTTATGACGGGTTTAAAACAAGATATGTTAGATCCCATGATTCATTTGATTAAAGAAGTTGAACCAGGGTATAGCGGTATTTTTGCGGTTTCTGAAGTGGAAGCTGCCATGCGTAGTAAGCGCACGAAAAAAACAAAAACAGTTTGTACTTTCTGTGGTGTAGGTTGTTCATTCGAAGTTTGGACAAAAGACCGAAAAATTTTAAAAGTACAACCTTCTGATGGTCCGGTCAATGCCATTTCTACATGTGTAAAAGGAAAATTCGGTTGGGATTTCATCAATTCGGAAGAACGCATTACAAAACCACTTATTCGCAAAAATAATGAGTTTGTTGAATCTTCTTGGGATGAAGCGTTAGATTTAATCGCCACAAAACTTGGTGGCATTCAACAACAATATGGTCCAGGTTCTGTCGGTTTTATCTCTTCTTCTAAAATTACAAATGAAGAAAATTACTTAATACAAAAAATGGCACGTCAATTATTTGCAACAAATGACGTCGACAATTGCTCTCGTTATTGTCAGTCTCCCGCTACGGACGGTTTATTACGTACAGTAGGTTTAGGCGGTGACGCTGGTACGATTCAAGATATTGCCAAAGCAGGCCTTGTCATTATTGTTGGTGCTAACCCAGCTGAAGGCCATCCTGTTTTAGCAACACGTGTGAAACGTGCCCACAAATTACATGGTCAAAAATTAATCGTTGCCGATATTCGTAAACATGAAATGGCTGAGCGTTCAGACATCTTTATGCATCCAAAACAAGGTACTGACCAAGTGTGGATTATGGCAGTTACCAAATATATCATCGATCAAGGATGGCATGACGAAGCCTTTATTCAAGACAATGTCCTGCATTTTGAAGATTTTAAACAAGTGCTTGCAACCTATACCCTTGATTACGCTCAAGATATGACCGGAATTAGCAAGGAAACATTGATTGAAGTTGCTGAAATGATTCGTGATGCAGACGGCACTTGTGTTCTTTGGGGTATGGGTGTCACGCAAAATACGGGAGGCTCTTATACATCAGCGGCTATTTCGAATTTACTATTAGCAACTGGTAACTATCGTCGTCCTGGAGCTGGGGCTTACCCGCTACGCGGTCACAATAATGTTCAAGGTGCCTGTGATATGGGGACATTACCAAATCTATTGCCTGGCTACCAAAAAGTGACCGATGATGAAGCACGAGCAAAATTTGAAAAAGCTTATGGTGTCCCTATTCAATCTCAACCAGGTCGAAATAATATGCAAATGTTAGATGCTATTATGGAAGGTAAAATGAAAGCGATGTATTTAGTGGGCGAGGATATGGCACTTGTTGACTGTAATGCCAACCATGTAGATGAGGTTCTTTCACAAATAGAATTTTTTGTTGTCCAAGATTGCTTCCTATCACGTACTGCCCAATATGCAGATGTGATTTTACCAGCAGCCCCTTCGCTTGAAAAAGAAGGCACATTCACGAATACAGAACGTCGCGTTCAGCGTCTCTATCAAGTTTTGCCAACACTCGGTGAGTCAAAAGCAGATTGGGAAATCCTTCAAGCAGTCGCACGTCGATTAGGAGCAGATTGGCAGTATAATCATCCAAGCGACATTTTCGATGAAATGGCGAGTCTATCCCCCCTATTCTCACAAGCCAACTATGATGTTTTAGCAGGCTGGGGTAGCTTCTGTTGGGGTAGTCATGATGGAAAAGATACACCATTATTATATGAAGACGGATTTAACTTCCCTGATAAAAAAGCACGTTTTGCTTTACATGATTGGGTGCAACCGGTTGAATTTGAGGCACAATACGATTGTCATATTAATAACGGTCGTATGCTCGAGCACTTCCACGAAGGAAATCTAACAAATAAATCGAAAGGTATTCAATCAAAGGTACCTGAAATTTTCGTTGAAGTTTCACCACAATTGGCGAAAGAACGAGGCATTGAAGATGGCGCCCTACTCCGTTTAGTATCTCCATATGGCGCATTAAAGCTCAATGCATTAGTAACAGATCGCGTGCAAGGGAATGAATTATTTTTACCAATGAACTCTGTTAGCAAAGATTCAGCTATCAACTTCTTAACTGGTCCTGCAGCAGATATTAATACATCAACACCAGCCTACAAACAAACAAAAGTTCGAGTAGAAGTGCTAAAAGCAAAAGGCAAGACGCCGCTGCCACGCACTAACCCGCGCTATAAAAAGCGTCATCCTCAAAATGGTGTAGAGGTACAACGAAAATGGAATCGTCCTGGCTACGTTCACTTAACAACCCTAAATGAAAGAGAGTGAGAACATGGCTGAACCCATTACAAGCATAAAAAAACAACAAGTAACAGACGAACAGCTCAAGGAACAAAAATTAGATAATCTTAAACAACTGCTTTCTGAGCAGGAAGAAGCGGTCAATCAAGTATTGCTTATTATGGCTGAATTAAATCATATCGGTGCACTAGAAGCCGCAATGAAACTACTAGAAGCCAAAGAAGAAGTGGCCCATATTGCGCTTGGACAACTAACACGAAAGCCTGTAACCAATATGATTAATAATTTAATGGGGGTTGCAGGAGCTTTGACAGAGCTCAAGCCAGAAACAACAGCGAAGCTTATTGAAGGCTTAAATTCAGGGGTAGAAGAAGCTAACAAAGCACTTGAATCCGATGACAAAGTTAGCGCCTTTAAACTTGTCAAAATGTTAAATGATCCAGATGTCAATCGCGCACTCAATTTTGGTGTTCATTTCTTAAAGGGACTTGGCAAAGGGTTAAAAGAATAAGGTGGTTCTAATATGTTAGTACAAGAAGATGTTATCAACGCATTACAACAAGTTCAAGATCCTGAGCTTCATCAGAGTATCGTCACATTGAATATGGTACGCAATATTCACATAAGCGGCACCCATCTATCACTGGATATTATGTTAACCATACCAGGCTGTCCGTTAAAAGCGAAAATTCAGCAAGATGTGGAGGAGGCACTACAAGCAATTGGTGCCTCCAGTGTTGCCGTTACCTTTGGTGTTATGACTGAACAGGAACGTCGTGCACTATCGTCCCTGCTACAAGCGAAAAATAGTAACGAACAAGGGATGCCAAACATGTTGCAGCTTCATTCAGGTGTGCAGTTTATTGCTATCACAAGTGGTAAAGGTGGCGTTGGGAAGTCGACAGTGACCATTAATTTAGCGGTCGCTCTTGCTCGTCTTGGCAAACGTGTAGGCATACTAGATGCTGATATTTACGGCTTCAGCATTCCTGCAATGATGAACATTGAGCAAAAACCTATTATGCTTGACCAAACAGTAATACCAGTTGAAAGTCATGGGGTTAAATTAATGTCAATGGGCTTTTTCACCAATGGGAACCAGCCTATTATGTGGCGTGGACCAATGCTCAACAAATGGATTCGCAATTTCCTTGTCAACACCGTATGGGGAGAGTTGGATTTTCTGCTAATTGATTTACCACCAGGAACTGGGGATGTGGCGATTGATATGGCCGCGATGATTCCACAAGCACAAGAAATTATCGTAACGACACCGCATTTGGCCGCTTCTCACGTCGCATCCCGTGCAGGCTTAATGGCTCAACATACGAAACATTCCATTCTTGGTGTAGTTGAAAACATGGCTTATTTTGAAGGGGCAGATGGTCAAAAAAACTATCTATTCGGACAAGGTGGAGCCGAACATTTGGCAAAATTACTCCAAACTGAAGTGATTGCCCGTATTCCTTTCGCCCAGCCTGAAGAAAATACAGGTTCCTCCATATATGATGAAGAAACAGTGATTGGCGAAATCTTTACTCATCTAGCAGAAGATTTACTATATCAATAAAACAACAATCCCTTGATTTGCTTATTCACAAATCAAGGGATTTTCATTGCTACAAATAACCCGCTTTTTTTAACACTTGTATGAAATAAAAACGATACGTATTTTGGACAAATGTATCTAAAGGTAACCCTACATGCACCTGATACTTTGTAAAAATAAAATAAAAGCGTTTATCCCATTTTAAACGTAATAACGCTCCTGCCTCTTCACCATATTTCGCTGTAAATTCTCCAATCAAAGGCTCAATTATGTTGTAACAATAGCTTTTTAAATGTGCTAATGCTTCAATATCTTGATCCCTTTGAAAGCGTATAATCCAATCTACTAATTGCTCATTCATGTTGTCTAAATGCCATCCTTCAATATAGAGTTTCTTCCTATTTAAATAATACTCCATATTAACGCAATTGATAAGCGAATAATTTTCAGAATTGTTTGGGTGCCTGTCACTAAAACTAAATCGGGGTAGCAAATATTTGTTTTTCTTTTGGATCCCATAGAACAATGCCGATATCTTGGTTTTGATCGATAATACGAATCGACACAGGCACATAGTCAAATAAAATAGTATTTAGTTTTGTCCCTATAAACTGTAAAAGCCCAATCAGTTCGGTATCGTTTATTAAAGGGGCATGTACCTCTATTTTTATATCTGCTAGCTTGCCATTTTCATATCGCAACTTTCCAATTATTTTAGGATTTAAATGTTTGAAATTCTGTTGTATATCTTCCTTAAACTTTAATAATTGATTATATGTATCTTGATCTAAACTATATAAGGCATCAGAAGGAAACGTATAGTCTTTTTTATCAATGTCATTCCATTTATCTATTTTCTCCTTCCCCTCTGCAATATAAGTATCAGCTAAAAAAACACCTGGAATAATATCGTTTTTATTGGATTCTTGATACAACGTTAAATAAATTGGAACATTAGGTATTGTGGCATTTTTCCTTAGATCTTTTATGATGCTTTCAGCCACTTTTTTGCCATACTCAGCAACATCATTCACATCATCATCATTATTATCTACTTTCACTTGCCCTGTATAAATCAAGCCTTTATCGTCGGATACCCGAATATCATAAAATTCATTTAATGATATAGCTAAAGACATTCCTTCTATTTTCCCGCTTTTTTTGTTAATAAAATTTTGCTCTAACACATGTGATAAGATGAGCGGATTCTCTTTTTCATCCTCTAAAACATTGCCCGTACTATTTTCAATAGCTGGATTTAACCCTAAACCTTCTTCCGTTTTTCTAGCTAACCATTGATTTATAATATTTTTATCTAAATATTGTCCTTCTTGCATATAAAAACTCTTGGGAGAAAAATGGTCAACTGATAAATTCATGAGCCCTTTTTCGATTTCATTGATATTGATTGAATTGTTCATGTGACCAACAATTAGCCCTCTTGAAACGTTCGGTTTGGCAGGCTGTTGAATTTCATAAATTTCCTTCTTTTGAATTGAAGAAATATACATTTTTTCTTCTTTCGTATTTACATCGTCATTATCACTACAAGCAGCTAAAAAAAACAAAGGGGATAACCAAATTAGCGCACTCTTTTTTATATCCATTTCTTTTTGCTCCTTAATCATTGTCATTTCAAGCAATTCTCTACAAATAATTCCACACCTAATATTACCATAAATTGTACAAAGATAGGTTAACGCCATAAATAACCTTTACCTGATTAACTGCCCTCTTATTCTATTTTTACACCATACAAAAAACCCTGTAATAAAACAGGGCTTTTAATGAATTCATAATCAAACATGTCTTGTTTTTTGGATTAACGACAACAATACTACCCCTACTACACAAATACAACCTATAAATAACAACAAAAACCCTATTGGTATTAAAAAGAACGGTTCCTCTAATGTACCATCAGGTGCAACACTACTCCCCTTTATCATAAAGATTAAAAAGCTGATGACTCCTAAAACAATTGGTGTTGAAGCTAACACATATTTCTTCATTTCTTTGTCCCTCCATTTAAATAATTTTGGATTCAGTGTTTTCATTTAGTACCAAATCCCTTGCTATCCTGTTGCTATCATAAACGAATCATTTAACCTAAGTCAATTATTTTTTATCGTAAATCGATAAATTTTTATTCTTTAATACGTTCTTTTATTTTTGACTTTTAAAATCTAATATTATAAAATAACCAAAAATCTTATATAAATATGGAAGGGTGTTTTTATGAACTATGAGGATTTAATGCAGCGAGAAGGTTATTTATTTTTAGATAAGATAACAGAGCCTGGAACAAACGCTTTAAGGATTTCGATTAATAGAGCTTCTATCAGTTCAAAAAGCGAGGATGTCAACATTCATGAATTTCAATTACATGATGCCTATCCTATTGAAATTGATAAGACACTACCACAAATCCATATCGAATTCGATTCGTATGTAGCGTACACTGTTTTTGATGAGTCATTCCACTTTGTCAATAACGAAGATGAATTTCGAGGTCATGCCATACGCATATTTACAAAATCCGCCTATTTAGATTTTGTATGTAAAACAACGATTGCACAGGAAATATATTCTTATAAAGAATTAATCCACTATCAGATTGTTTGTCTAGACCATATAGTAGATATTGTTTCCTTCGAACAACCTAGCATTTGGACAAGCGAAAAATAGATTTCAAAACAGACAATCATCATACGTCTGTTTTTTTATTTTCTATTCATTTCATTGATTTTAGAGAATTTATGAAACAGCAATTCTATTATTTGGTATAAACACGCTATCATTTGCATATTCTATTAAATAGAAAACTAAAGGAGGACACTGTAGTGAGTAATGCCGAAAATGATAATCTCTTAGAAAATAAAACGATTACATCTCTTTCTACATCTCTCCTAGAAAATATTAAGACCATTAAAAACTCACTAGGTAATAGCAATGATATTATTATCCGTGAATTTTTAGTTGGCAAACCGGTGGAGATACCAATCGCTATTATTTATACGGATGGTCTGGCAGATAATACCTCGATTAATGACTTTGTTTTAGAGTCTATTATTTCTAATTTTGAAGTGACATCTGAAACTACTTTGCAAGAAATTGCGATTCGATTAAAAGCTTATTGCATAACCGTTGGCAGTATAAAAGATATTGCAGACTTTTCATCATTGTTAAATGCTATTTTAAGTGGTGAAACTATTTTATTAATAGATGGGCTTGCTATCGGTATTTCAACAAGTACTAAACGAGTCAAAGATAGGGCGATAACAGAGCCCGTTACAGAAGCTGTTATTAGGGGGCCTAGAGAATCATTCACCGAAACTTTACGAACGAATACAGCTTTAATTCGACGGAAAATAAAAAGCCCTAATCTATGGATAAAATCAAGAGTGATAGGTGAGGTTACACAAACAGAAATCGCCGTTATGTATATAAACGGCATAGCCAATGAAAAAATAGTGAAGGAAGTACTGCATCGATTAGATCAGATTGATATTGATGGTATTTTAGAGAGTGGTTACATTGAACAATTAATTCAGGATACAAAGTTTACTTTATTTCCTACTATCTACAATTCCGAAAGACCGGATGTTATAGCTGGAGAATTACTAGAAGGAAAGATTGCGATTCTAGTGGATGGTACACCTTTTGTTTTAATTGTACCTGCTTTATTCACTTCCTTTTTGCAATCAGCAGAAGATTATTATCAGAGCGCATTTGTTAGTTCGTTCATCCGTCTTATTCGATTTATAGGGATTAGTTTGGCATTAGTTGCGCCATCACTTTATATTTCTTTAACGACCTTTCATCAAGAAATGCTACCAACATCGCTACTAATTAGTATTTATGCGCAGCGAGAAGGCGTTCCATTCCCTGCTTTTGTTGAAGCTTTAATAATGGAAATCGCCTTTGAAGTTTTAAGAGAAGCTGGTTTGAGGATGCCGAGAATGATTGGATCAACCATTTCGATAGTCGGCACACTTATTATTGGACAAGCAGCCGTTGAGGCCGGCATTGTGTCCGCAGCAATGGTCATTATTGTTGCTTTAACAGCTATTTGTAGTTTTCTGTTCCCGGCATATGGTCTTTCCAATTCAATTCGTATTTTACGCTTCCCATTAATGGGCTTGGCAGCGATGTTCGGGCTGTTTGGCATATTTATTGGAATTATGCTATTAATTATTCATTTATGTAGCTTACGTTCTTTTGGCGTTCCATATATGAGCCCATTTGCCCCTTTAATACCGAAGGATCAAAAAGATGCTTTAATTGTTTTACCGCGTGGTTCTTTACTAACACGTCCGCGACTCATTAGTCAAATTAATAATGTAAGAGGACGAAAAAATCGCTAATCACTATTTGGTTAAATGAGGGTACCTAATGAAGAAGACCATACTAATGATTTCATTAATCTTGCTAATTTCAATTCTTAGTGGTTGTTGGAGTAAACGTGAATTAAATGACTTGGCACTTGTTGCTGCTCTAGGTATAGACTTTATTGATGATGAATATGCCATTTCTGTACAAGTAATTGATCCTAGTCAAATCTCTTCCAAGCAGACGGCATCTAGACAAGCAACAGTCGTTACTTATCACGCGAAAGGAAAAACTGTCTTTGAAGCCATTCGAAAAATATTAGCCTTGTCTCCAAGAAAATTATATTTTGCGCATGTACAATTAGTTGTACTTGGAGAGGACTTAGCTGTAGACGGTATACGAGATTCTATTGATTTTCTAGCAAGAGATCAGGAGATACGAAACGATTTTACGATTATCGTTTCGCAGCAAGCAACAGCCAAAGATATTTTAAATGTCTTAACCCCAATAGAAAAAATACCAGCAAAAAAAATGTTAAATTCGCTTACCGTTACCCAAGATGCATGGGGCTCTACTTTAGAAGTCGATGTTGAAGACTTAGTAACAAAATTAGGAGTAGGAAATCAATATTTTGTTCTATCCGCTATTGAAATTCAAGGGGATAAAAGTTTAGGCATTGACCAAACAAACGTAGAAAGAATTGAAACCCCTGTGAAACTTAAGTTTACTGGCCTTGCCATTTTTAAAGAAGATAAATTAATCGGTTATCTCGATGAGTACGACAGTAAAAGTTTTAATTACTTAAACGATAATATAAAATCAACTATTGAAATTATTGCCTGCCCTTCTGATGGTGTGTTAACAACTGAAATTACGCAATCCAAAACAACAACAAAGGGAGCAATGAAGAACGGTTCACCTACTATCAACGTTAGTATCGACATTGTCCAAAATGTTGCAGAAGTTAAATGTGACATCAATTTAACAGAATTGACCACGATTGATTGGATTAATCGTCAAACCGAGTTATCTATCAAAAAGAATATTGATGAATCGCTGCATGTTCTCCAAGAAAAATATAACGCAGATGTTCTCGGTTTTGGAGAAGCAATTCATCGTGCTGACCCTAAAGAATGGAAAAAAATTAAAAAAGATTGGCATACCATTTATCCTAATATTGAAGTAAATGTCAAGGTAAACGTCAATACGCAAGGTTCAGGAACGATGCAAAATTCAAAATTAAAGGAGTAAAAAACACTATGTTCATTGCTCTAGGCATATTAGTGATTTCACTTGCTATTGTTTTGGTCGAACGTCCTAAATTAAAAAAGGAAGGAAAAAAGCTAATTTGGACATTTTCCATTTTTTTAGTCATAGGGACATCCTTAAACATTGCTATCAGTTTGCAAACTTTTATTCCTAGCCCACTGGACGCAATTATGTATATTTTTCATCCAATTAGTGACTTTCTAAAAGAAGCATTACTAAATAAAAAATAACAAATAAGAGGCTATTATGAAAAAACAATTGATAAGCTCCCGTCAATTCACAATCATTGTTATCCTTTATACAGCTGGAACAGGAGTACTAATAATACCTGCAAGTATTGCCTTAGAAGTACAGCAAGATGCTTGGATTGTAGCAATCATCGGCACTCTATTAAGTTTATTATTAATAAAGCTATTTAATATGTTATCAAATAAAATGGCGGATCTTTCTCTTGTAGAAGTAACGGAAAAGTTTCTAGGAAAATTTATCGGGAAAGTTGTTTCTATCGGATTTGTACTGTTAACTCTTTTTTCATCCGGTGAGTTACTATATTTCATTGGTAATTTCCTACAAACAGAGGTGATGCCTGAAACACCTCCAGTCGTATTTGCTATACTTTTTTGCTGTATTATTTTATTTGCTGCATATCAAGGGATTGAAGTATTTGCACGTACTTTAGAGATTCTATTTCCTGCCTTTTTATTGGTATTTATGATTTTCTTGTTCTTTGTTTCACCCCAAATAGAAATAAAACATGTCCAACCAGTTTTTGAAGTGTCCTTTCAACCATTTATCTATAGCATTATACATTTTATGGGGCTATTTTCTTTTCCATTAATCGTACTATTAATGATTTTTCCTTCAGTAATCAACAACCTACAATCAGGTAAAAAAGGATTTTATATAGGCACATTAATGGGAGGATTTATTATTACTTCCTTTATAGCCTTATCAATACTCGTATTAGGCGTTACCAATACCACTATCAGAACATTTCCTAGTTATACATTGGCACAAAAAATTTCTGTAGGGAAATTTTTGCAGCGCATTGAAATTATTATGGCATTTATGTGGATGGTCACAATATTTGTACGAGCGTTTATGTATTATTATGCTTCTTTAATTGGCATTAGCCAAATACTGAAACTAAAGGATCATCGACCATTAATTTTGCCACTTGGCATGATCTCAATAGCACTCTCTCAAATTGTTCATGCAAATATTATTCATTCCGATAAATACAACCAACAAACATGGCCACTTGCTATCGCTGTTTTTTCTATTTTTCTACCCATCATCTTGCTATTGATAGCGATGTTCAAAAGGTCAAAAAATAAGAAAAAAATTGACCCAGCTATGAACAATGGTGAAACGCCTCCTAATGCATCATCATAAGGCTCAATTTAACCTAAAAGAAACGCAAAAAAAATCGGTAGCCAAGGATTTTTCCACTGGCAACCGTTTTTTTATATTCAGTATCTATTAATATCTTGCCGCTTCAGAAGAAGGATTTAAAATATCGTGTACTTGTTCTTCAGTTACATCATAATTGTAGTATTTAGTGTAGTATTGTTGAATTTCTTCAGTCATATTATAATTGAAAATTTCTGGATGATTGTGCTGTGCCATCCATTTTAACATAAGAGGTGCATCTCCATTTGGTGGATACCAGCGATAAATACCTAGTGGCACTTTATACACTTGTTTATTTTTCACTGCTTTTAACTGATTCCAATCTTGGCCTTGTAAAAGCCCTCCTATATGATACTTGCGTGTCAAAAGCAATTGACATACTATCATACGGATGGACTGTTTAATTATAGCTTGTTCTAGACTACGTCCTCGAAGTTTATTCGACGCTTCGAGTGAAAATGAGCACTCAATTACTTTTTATCACATAAACAGTTTTAGGATACGATTAGCTTTTGTTATTGTGCTGGAATAAAGGATTCGACTATGGCTGCTAAAGCTTGAATCGTGTAGTAGCTATCACTTGTAATCACATGACAACCATGGCAATACGGATTGGAAACAATCGCTAAACAGAATCATAAGTGTAATTGTTCCTGCAACGCATAGTGCATAGAATATACTATTATATAATCAAGTGTATCATATCCATTGTTAATTCTACTATATATCTCATTTGAAATTAATCAGCCTCATACATTGAATCGAAAATAAATTCCTCGATGTTCCATTTAATTGTAAAACCCCACACCCTTTACTAATTATCATTATCTTTTCCCCCTATGTATTAACATTAGAGAAAACTATGAAAGGATTATTATTCTCAAAACTTGTGTTCATCCACTACTATTAAATGTTGGAGGACTCCGGATCTATCTAGATAAGAAAGCTTGAATGCACTCTCAGAAAGTTTTTAATAAGAATCGTTACTTTCTTTCATTTCATCGATTTTTATAATCAGACTTTGGAATTACAAATTTTGGTTATTGCTATCGTTCAAGCAAATTTTAACTCTGTTTGGGACATTCTATAAATTCTTTATAATCATTCAAAGCTTCAAAAATTGCTATATATTCGCTACTATTTATACTTCCACACTCATAATATGATTCAATTGTTCGTTCCAAAAAGTCCAGTTCGTTTATACCTTTTACGATAAAAACCCTCTTTTCAAACTGAGGAGCAACCAAATATTTAACAACTTGATAAAAATCAGTATTAACATCTTTTTCAACGCTGTAAAAAATCTTCTCTTTTGGTAATGCTAAATAGTTAGCAATAGATAAAGTTATTAGTACAACACTTACTATTACTTGAATTAAATGTACTAGTAATAGAATAAATTTACTTACACCTACTAACCCGATATCCCCTGGGTACGAAAAATTAAAAAAACTAATTGAAAAAGATTTCATTATAGATAAAGTAAAATATGTATAGTTGAAAAAATTATATTTAATCCGTTAAGTAATCCATCACTAGCATCACCATTTTCTAAATAATCACCTATATAAAAATAATGGATAAAATTTAGTAATGCAGCAAGTATTGATAATTCTGCTAAACTAAATAGGGCCAATATTATACGATTGCTTCCATCTAAAAATGTAGTCTTAGTAACTTTTTTAAATTCTATTATATCATTATAGAAGGAATAAATAATTTCTACAGATCTTGAAATAAATCTTATTAACACAATTCCAAAACATACAATCAAAAATACTTCACTATATTCATTGAATTGAATGTCATCTTTTAAAAATCTAATTCCCCCATAACAAAAAATAATAATCGTTACAAAAATAGAAATGGAGAAATAAAAATTAAATTGATTTCTTTCCAATACAATGTAGGTCAGTTGTTCTTTTAAATTAAATATAGTTCTTTCATTTGAGTTTTTAAATTTTTCTTTAACAGTTTTTTTTATATAATCTGCATATGAATAATCAAAAAGTATTATTAGCCTCATACCCCAAAAAGCTAATATAAACATCACTGAAAAAAATAAAACAAAAGGTAATTTTTTTAATACAAAATCAAGATATTCATATTTTGGTAAATAGTATAACTCCGGTAAGTAATAACATATAGCTATTATTACAAAAATCATATTCCGATAAAAAGTTTTTAAAAGAACAAATATTAAAATTAAACCTAGTATTAGTGTAATAATTATTTCAAAATCTTTTTCTGAGGTAATATTAAACTGAATGTAAATTAAGATAAATATTGCAGTCATCAATCCTTTATATCCAAAAAATTTCTTAATATATACGAAAATATCACTTAAAATAGTATTTTTCACATGAAATCTTAACAATAACTCAGCTAATTTTGGTAAAGCTATATATAAGTAAATAATAATTAATATTAATGGTATAAAAATAGATAAACTTATTAATTCAGAAAACTCTGCCGTACTTTTTATTGTAGGATTTTCTTTGACGATAAAACCTACAGTATCAACTAATTCAGTTAATAACTTTTTGCTAGATGAATTTGTCATTATAATTATAGCTAGAAAAATAGCAATTAAATTTACTAAAATATATAACAATATTTTTATCTTTGAAAGTGTATACTTTTCATATATCAACCTATTATCTTTAAATTTTATTGATTTCACCTTATCTCCTCAATTCCAAATTATTAAATGAAGGGTTCATATTCCACAACTACATATATGAAAATTAATGTAGCAACTAACTCAATCTAATATTCTCTGCAAACCTGATATCTATGATTAGTTATATGTTACCAAAAAACGCTTTAAAATAAACAGCATTTTTCAACTCTTATAACTTTCGATAACTTGAATTGAATATAGGCTTTAAAAATCCAAATTTATTGGTAGAGATACTGCTATAATCCCTCAAACCTTCTACTGCCGCATTATCTCTATCTAACCGAGGTCTTGATATAAAGTCGTACATAAAAATTATGTAGCCCAATAAATATCTAAATATTTAAAGTGCTGAAACTAAAAAGAACTACTTACTAAAGATAGTAAGTAGTTCTTTATTTTCCAGTCGCATATCTCAAACAAAGTATTATTCACGAAAACTTCTATGCCTTACTTCTACAACTATTATTTAAAATTATATTGTGTAACAATTGGCTCACGATTTAGTTGTTGATCTTTAAAATACTCATACAAGCTAATTCCTAAAAATGAGCCCGAGATATTGTAAACTTGATCATAACCATTATGCTCTAGCACCATTACCGCATTGTAACTACGTTGTGCAGAACGACAATGGACATAGACAGGTACGTCCTTTGGAATTTCATGCATACGCTCACGTAATTGACTTAATGGAATGTTTTTTGCACCCTTGATTGCACCATTTGCAAATTCATTAGGCTCACGTACATCAATTATAACTGCGCCTGACTCGACTAATTGGCGTACTTCACTGACACGCACTTGCTTAAAACGACCTGCCATAATATTTGTTGCGACAAGAGCCGCTAAATTGACGACATCTTTCGCGGTTGAAAACATTGGTGAATATGAAAGCTCTAGCTCTTTTAAATCTTCAATTGTCCCATTCATTGTCATCAATGTCGCAATGACATCGATTCGTTTATCTGCATTCCCCTTACCAATCGCCTGTGCGCCAACAATTCGTCCAGTTGGTACTTCATAAATTAATTTAAAATGAAGTGGATTACTTGTAGGCATCAGCCCAACTTTATCTGGCGCAATGATATACACGGCATCAACTGGTAACCCCATTTGCTTTGCTGTCCGCTCATTCAATCCTGTTGCAGCTGCTGCATAATCAAAAACTTGAATACTCGATGAACCTATAACACCTTTATTAGCCGAAGTTATTCCATATATATGATCCGCAGCTGCACGAGCTTGCTTTTGTGCAGGCCCAGCTAATGCTAAACGAGTCGCTTTATTCATCAAGCGATGATACACTTCTATGGCATCTCCAATAGCATAAATGCTCGGGTCATTCGTTTGATAATTTTGATTTACTTTAATGGCACCAGTTGCACCAATCTCTAGTCCTGCCTCTACTGCTAATGTTGTTTCTGGACGAACGCCAATCGCTAAAACAACAATGTCAGCATCCATTGTTTTTCCTGAATTTAATGTAATAGAATCTGTCGTAATTTCTGCTAAGCCATCCCCTACAATCAAGTTCACACCATGATCTAATAACTCTTTGTGTAAAATTTGAACCATATCTTCATCAAATGGTGTTAAAATTTGTGGGGCAAATTCCACTAAAGTAACACCGCGTCCAGCTAAGCGGAGGTTTTCAGCTACCTCTACACCAATAAATCCGCCACCAATAACTGCGATATTTTGAGCATCTTTTTGAACAATTGCTTGTTGTAATTGTTCAATATCTACTACATTTCGCACAGTGAACACATGTGGTAAATCCGTACCTTGAAGATTTGGAACAATCGGGCTAGCTCCTGGAGATAAAATTAATTCATCATATACTTCTGTTGATAGCTCTCCTGTTTGTGTACTTCTAATCGTTACTGACTTTTCATGACGATTAATCGCAATCACTTCACTATTTACACGTGCATCAATTTTATATTTTGATTCAAAGGACTCTGGTGTCATCATTAATAAACGCTTACTATCTTCCACAACACCGCTTAAATAAAATGGTAAAGAACAATTTGAAAACGATACATGAGGCCCTTTTTCAAACATGATAATATCAGCTTGCTCGTCTAACCGTCTAATTCTCGCCGCAGCAGAAGCGCCTCCAGCAACTCCACCAATAATAATAATCTTCTTCATCAAAATCCCCTCCAAAAAATATGTAGAATACAATAATACATGTAATTGATTAGCACTTTCACAATACACTATATACCCACAGGGGTATATAGTCAACTAAAAATTTACCAAATTAAAGGAGCATTAGAAAAACTTTCGATTTTGCTTCACAAAAGCAACATCACAAATTTCGTCATGCACGTCATATAAAGTAACAATATATTGCTTCTTTCCATACTTTAAAACCCTAAATTTAGCGTCTCCCCCAAACAGAAATACTCAAAGGGCGTAAAGCACTGGAAATGCTTCACGCCCTTAAAAGATTTATTGCTGCATCGCTCGATATAAAAAAGCTGCTAATTGTGCTCTTGTCACAAAAGCTTCAGGTCGGAACTTACCATTATCACCTAATGCTATCCCTGCCCGTTCTAGTGCCCCGATATACCCCGCACTCCAATGACTGCTATCTACATCCGTAAATGAACTTGTAGTTTGTGGTTGGAGCTGTAATGTATTCGCTAATATTTTCGCCAATTGGGCGCGTGTAAGATGGTCGGCTGGATGAAAGGCTCCATCAATCCCGTCTATAATACCCGCCTGCTGTAAGATCGTAATCTCATGATAATACGGATGATGTGGTGCTACATCTGAGAAAGCTATTGATGGACGACTCGCCTCAAATGTAAATGCACGTGTCAAGAGGACCGCTACGTGCTGGCGGCTTATCGTCTCATTTGGACGGAAAGTACCATCCTTATAACCTGTAATTATCCCTCGTGTTGCCAATGCCTCAATTATTTCCTGTGCCCAATGGTTTTCAATATCTTGGAAAGTCACGATTGGTAGCAATGGCTGTGGTGTTTTGGGTGGCTGTGAATCTTTTGACGATTCTGCTTCTTCCTCTGGTAAGGCTGTCCATTTCGCATAGAGCGTTAAACTTTCTTTCACCAGCGTCCCTTTATCCCACGGTTTCGTTAATTCCTTGTCTTGATACCAACCAGCAAAACGGAAACCTTCTCTTGTCGGTATAGGTAAATTACTTAGTTTAGTGTTATAAATTACCTCCATAGGTTCTATGACTGTTCCTCCATTTGTATGAAATATAATAGTCACAGGTGTTGATGGTGAATAATCATTGTCGTTTACTGGCTCTTGTATAGGTGCTGGACTCGGTGTTGGTTCATTACTAGATACAACCTGCTCAACCGTGATTTGAGCGGTTGCTGTCCTACTACCGTCTATTGTTGTTACTATAATATCTGCTACTCCTGCCGATTTTGGTGTGACCATTCCATTTTGATCTACAGTAGCAACAGTTGGGTTACTACTTCTCCAACTCACATTCTGATTACCTGCATTTGCTGGAAATATCGTTGCAGTCAATGCTACTGGGCTACCACCTACCTGTAATTGTAAATTTGTTGGCTGCACTATTACACTCGTAACCGGGATAGAAGGTTCTTGTACAAGCAATGTATAGACACCCTGTTCACCGTTTTGAGCTGTAACAATAATGGGAATAGTCATTGTCTCTCCGGCTATTATAGTAATCGTATCAGTTGTAGTGGTTTTCCCATTAATCATCACACTTGCATTAACATTCGTTGGTAGTGCAGTCACTTGTATAGTTGAAGTAGCAAGATCTGGCTGAATTGTATACCTATTTATAGTTGGCTGGAAGCTTGGATTTAATATGCCTTGATCTACTATTAAGGTTTGCAATGTCACATCGCTAGATGGTGCGCGTGCTACTGTCAGAGTATATGTTTTTTGGGTTTTACCGTCTGGGGCTGTGACGACGATGGATACCGTTTTTGCTTGCCCTACTAAAAGTTCTATTGAATCCAACGCTGTATGCTTGCCATTAATAGTCACACTTGCTTCGCTATTTGTAGTAACGGCTTCCACATCAAGCATTGTCACATTATGTTCTACTTGTAATGTATAATTTTCTTCGTCTGCTTTAAAGACAGGACTTAGAATACCCTCGCTTACAGATAATCTCTGTAATGTCGCATCCTCTGACAATGCTCTCATGACCGTCAATGTGTATGTTTTTTGTGTTTTGCCATCTTGTGCTGTCACCACTATTGGAATTGTGGTTTCTCCCACAACTAGCTCTACCGTTTCTGATGATGTTTTATTATTCACCGCTACCTTCGCTCCATCACTTGTTGGAGAAGCTGTAATTTGAATTGATGAAACAGCATGTTCTACCTGTACTGTATACATTTCTTGATTTGCCGAAAATGTTGGACTTAATGTACCTTGATTTATAGTCAAGCCTTTTAAGCTAGCATCGGTCGATGTTAATCTTACTATAGTAAGTGTGTATGTTATTTTAGTATGACCATCTTGAGCTGTCACAACAATTGGAATTATATTTCTACCAACATCAAGATTGGCCTGATAACTCAAAGTGCCAGTAGATGATAGTTTCCCTTCTATATTAATTGCGGCTAGGGAATCAAAAGCTGTTGCTGTGATAGTTAACATAGAAACATCATTGCCTACAGTTACTTGATGATTCGGATGATTCGATAAAAGAGGTATTGTGAATGTACCTATCTTTAGACTACTTAAATTTGCATCGGAGGGTAAAGGAGTCATTTTTTGTACACGTTGATTTAATGCTTCCCCCTCTATGACGTATAAATTCCCTGCTGTATCTATTGCTAATTGGCTAGGATATATAAGTTTACCATCTAGTGAACTTTCAGCACCCCATTGAGCTAGATACTCTCCATCTGATGTAAACTTCTGTATTCTCCAATTATTCTTATCAGCAACATAAATATTCCCATTAGGATCTACTGCTATTCCTTCAGGTAAACTAAATTTATTTTTCCATCCATAAGATAAATCTGTGCCATCTGAACCTAGCTTTTTAACCCTATTGGAAAATGTATTCGTAATATACATATTTCCTGCCTTATCAAGTGCAATGTCAGCAGGATAACCCATTTGCCCAAACTGAGCTATATATGTTCCATCTGCAGTAAATTTTTGTATACGATTGTTTACAGAGTCCGCTACATAGACATTCCCCGTATCATCTATCGCGATGCCTCGAGGATATTTAAATTGTCCATTACCAGTGCCCTCGCTCCCCCACTGTTTTATCAATCTGCCACCTGAGTTCAATTTGTAAATGATATGTTCTATTCTACTTGATACATAGATATTACCAGAGGCATCATCCACTGCAATTCCTCCTAGTTGTTTGCCTGGATCACCAGTACAAAAACCTATAAGCTTTGTTCCATCCGCTTTAAATTTTCTTACACAAGTACTACCCGAATCTAAAACATAAATATTTCCATACTTATCTACTTCTATTCCCCCAGATATTCGAAGACCAGAAGTTTGTAATGTTAGTGGTTTAAACTTTCCAAGCTCCGAAGCCTCTACAGAAGATAAGGTTATTAGGAAAAAGTGTATAGCTATATATAGAAGTGCGAAAAATCTCAATTTCTTGAAACTCAACCTCATCATCTCCTGAATTTTATTATTTAAAAATATATAATCTAAATTATTCATCGATGCTCGCAAAACCTAAAGAAAAGCTGACAATGAATAGTTATTTATGATTTATCCTCGTCAGCTTTTCAGAGTAACCCTTCTCGTATTAACTCTATAATGTTCCTCAGAAATAAAATCACTATCTATTTTTTTCTTATATTATTTGAAAGTAATATTAATCTATAAAAATCTTACTCTATTCCGATATAACCGAATGAAGCTATTCTATTGCTTCATGTCCTAAAAGATTTATTGCTGCATTGCTCGATATAAAAAAGCTGCTAATTGTGCTCTTGTCACAAAAGCTTCAGGTCGGAACTTACCATTATCACCTAATGCTATCCCTGCCCGTTCTAGTGCCCCGATATACCCCGCACTCCAATGACTGCTATCTACATCCGTAAATGAACTTGTAGTTTGTGGTTGGAGCTGTAATGTATTCGCTAATATTTTCGCCAATTGGGCACGTGTAAGATGGTCGGCTGGATGAAAGGCTCCATCAATCCCGTCTATAATACCCGCCTGCTGTAAGATCGTAATCTCATGATAATACGGATGATGTGATGCTACATCTGAGAAAGCTATTGATGGACGACTCGCCTCAAATGTAAATGCACGTGTCAAGAGGACCGCTACGTGCTGGCGACTTATCGTCTCATTTGGACGGAAAGTACCATCCTTATAACCTGTAATTATCCCTTGCGTTGCCAATGCCTCAATTATTTCCTGTGCCCAATGGTTTTCAATATCTTGGAAAGTCACGATTGGCGGCAATGGCTGTGGTGTTTTAGGTGGCTGTGAATTTATCGCTTCTTCCTCTGGTAAGGCTGTCCATTTTGCATAGAGCGTTAAACTTTCTTTCACCAACATCCGTTTATCCCACGGTTTCGTTAATTCCTTGTCTTGATACCAACCAGCAAAACGGTAACCTTCTCTTGTCGGTATAGGTAAGTCGCTAACTGTTGTATTATAGGCAATCTCTATGTCCTTTAAAGATAACCCTCCATTTGTCTCGAGGGATATTTGAATGGATCTTGATGGATTAGCGGAATTATTGCCTTCCGATGTGGATGGACCCGTAACATTACCTTCATTTGGTGTAGAAGGGTTCGATGCCCACTGTGCATACAATGTGACATCTGCTTTTCCCATTTGGAAGGTTGCATTTTCAGCATAGGATATTCCTTTTCCATCCGCTTGTGTATTCCAGCCTGTAAATGTATAGCCTGTTCTTACTAGATTGCCACTATTTCCTTGAACTGTTACCGTTTTATTTTCTTCATACTGTGTACTATCCTGTGGTACAGTACCACTTGTTGCGCCATTTGCATGATAGGTTACGGTATACGTTGGCGTATTAGGTTTCGTCCATTGTGCATAAAGAATCACATCCGCTGTACCAATTGGGAAAACGTCATTTGCCTGATATGCCGCTCCTTTTCCATCCGCTTGTGTATTCCAACCTGCAAACGTATAGCCTGTTCTTACTAATTGTCCACTATTTCCTTGAACTGTTACCGTTTTATTTTCTTCATACTGTGTACTATCCTGTGGTACAGTACCACTTGTTGCGCCATTTGCATGATAGGTTACGGTATACGTTGGCGTATTAGGTTTCGTCCATTGTGCATAAAGAATTACATCTGCTGTACCTATTTGGAAAGTTTCATTTGCATTATACGCCGTGCCTTGTCCATCTGCTTGTGTATTCCAGCCTGCAAATAGATAGCCCTTTCTTACTAGATTACCGCTATTCCCATGGACTGTTACCGTTTCATTTTCTTCGTATAGCGCACTATCCTGTGGTACAGTACCACTTGTTGCGCCATTTTCATCATAGGTTACGGTATACGTTGGCGTATTAGGTTTCGTCCAGTGTGCATAAAGAATTACATCCGCTGTACCGATTTGGAAAGTTGCATTTGCATTATACGCCGCGCCTTGTCCATCCGCTTGTGTATTCCAACCTGCAAATAGATAGCCATCTCTTACTAGATTGCCGCTATTTCCTTGGACTGTTACCACTTCATTTTCTTCGTATAACGCACTATCCTGTGGTACTTGACCACTCGTTGCGCCATTTGCGTCATAGGTTACCGTATAATGATTCTTTATCCATTGTGCGTATAGAATCACATCCGTTGTACCGATTTGAAAAGTTTCATCCGCAAAATACGGCTCTCCTTGTCCATCCGCTTGTGTATTCCATCCCGCAAATAGATAGCCATCCTTTACTAGATTACCGATATTCCCTTGGACTGTTACTATTTTATTTTCTTCATACTGGGTACTGTCCTGTGGTACAATACCACTTGTTGCGCCGTTTGCATTATAGGTTACTGTATAGTACGGTGTCGTTTCGTATACACCTAAATCAATGGCTGCGCCTTGAATTCGTCTTTTCCCTGCTAAATCTGTGGCAATACTATGTGCATCTGAATTCCCTGCATCAATTGCTGGTCCGCCAACTTTTAAATGCAGATTTCCGCTAGTTGGGGAGACGAATACATCATCAGGCACATAAGTTGCAGGACCGGTAGGATTTGAAGTTGCATCAAACAATTGACCTTTGTATCCTCTTTCTACCGGCACATCGAGCAAACTCTTTGTTGTCTGCCCCTGATAATCAGTCAGTGCTGCTGTATGACCATTTCCAATAATAATACTATTAATAATTTTGCTATTTGCAGCACCTCCGTAAATAGCTGCTGGACTATTTGAATAGATGGTCGCATTTATCAAGCTAAAATCCGCAAAAATATTATAAAGAGCACTACCCTTATTCGCATTATTTGAAATAAATAGGGCATTAATTAATGATGGATTGCCAGACTCATTAAGTAATCCACCACCTAACTCGCTTTTATTTCCATTAAAAATTACATTTGTGATAAGTGGATTACTTTGCAATCGATTGTATATTCCACCACCCCTACTTATTGCTATATTCCCATGAAATTCGACGTTATTTAATTCCGGAGCACTTCTGTTAGCATTAAACATAGCTCCTCCACTATCCGATTCATTGTTCCTAAATATTACATCTGTGAATTTTGGGCTACTCTCTCTATCATTAACTATTCCCCCTCCAAAATACGCTGCTTTATTTTGCTCAAACATGACATTGGTTAAGATTGACTTATTACCAGGTCCATTATTGTATATCCCACCTCCTTGTTGCGATGCTATATTTTGACTAAATGTCACATCTGTTAAGGTTGAGGCACTATTACCGTAATTTGCTATACCTCCTCCGTGAGCCGCTTCATTGTTCGTAAATTTTGCGTGCTCTATTATAATGTCACATGAATTATTTTGAATGCCCCCACCACTACGTGTTGCTTTATTTTTATTAAAAATCACATTTGATAGCTTCGGAGCACTCTCATTCCAATTGAATATACCTCCTCCTGAGGTCGCTTCATTGTCAGTAAACTCAACATTCATTAAGGTTGGTGAACTTTGCAAATTGTACATCCCACCACCAAAATAGTTTGCCTTATTGCCATAAAAAATAACATTCCTCAAAGTTGGGTTATTTCCTGAATTGTACATACCTCCCCCATGCATATGAGAAGTGAGATAACCATCCGCATGTCCTGCTGTGATTGTGACGCCATCAAGGATTGCAGTTGCATTTAATTTTAAATCATAATTATTTGGATGATAAAAAACATGATATGCCGCTTCTCCACTTGGAAGTGCACCACTTAATATCGTTTTATTGTGCGTGAAATCTCGATTCTCGACTGTCTCCTCGTCACTATCTCCTTTAAAGCCACCGTAAATAGCTACACCGTTTTTCATTTTGAAATGGGCAGTACGAGCGTCCCTCACATCATCTAGTCGTGTCGGTATATATGTTCCTTGTGCTATCCAAATTTGGTCGCCAGTCTTTGCCTTTGATAATGCGCTCTGTAAATCTAGAAAAGCATTCTCCCAACTTGTACCATCTTTTTTACCACCAGCAGCATTTGTATTCACATAAATAATGTTGCTCGCCGCTAATAACGAGCTTTGCTGGACTGTCTGATTATTCATTGCTGCAAGCACAGGTATACTGCCTATTAAGGAATATGCGATTAATAAAAATAGAGAAAA
Source organism: Lysinibacillus sp. C5.1 (assembly GCF_016350185.1). Taxonomy (NCBI): domain Bacteria; kingdom Bacillati; phylum Bacillota; class Bacilli; order Caryophanales; family Bacillaceae; genus Lysinibacillus; species Lysinibacillus sp. C5.1. The sequence continues at coordinate 1,505,451 of NZ_CP066226.1, read as the reverse complement.
AATAGGTATCACCTGTCTCCATATCTTTCTCATACCATCCCTCTTTTCGTTTAACCTTGTTAGAAATTGTTACTATAGCCCGCATATATTACTCAAAAGTAATATAATGATACATCGTGATGATTTCAGTACTGCAACCGCACACCTTCTGTCCGTGGACTCTACTAACCTCCTTTCTATTTATTTTATCTTCTCTCTGACTATATATAAAATACTGGAATTATATTAACGGAGGGAATTGCTTAAAAAGCCTTGAGCATACATCCCGATACGACATAGCTATAGCCAATTTCATTTCCAATTTTATATTACTGAAAAGTAATATTCAACTATAAAAAGAAAAATATAAATTTTCCTTTTTAACTCCATTTGAGAACACTATTTTTCTCTATTTAGCATTCCTTCTATCAGTAAATCGACAATATCCGTTGCTATTTCTTGTGGTTGTTTTTTCTGTGGTAGTAATTGAATGAATGTTAATCGTTCAATTATGCCTATTAAGCACTCTGCCACTGTTTGCGTATCTAAATCTTTCCGAAAGTAACCTGCATCTACTTCAAAATCCAGATTGTCTTTTATTTGCTTGACCATTTGCGCTTTTATTTCATCTGCCTTTGTTGATAAATAAAACCCAATACGTGTTAAATTAGGGTTTTTAGAAAAAAACACCAGTAATTCTTTTACGTTATATATAATACGCTCTTTTACTGTTGCTTGCTCCAATGCAGGCTGTAAGCGGCTTTTTTTGGCAAAATCAATCATGCGTAAGCGAAATAAATTTTCTAATTCTTCGAAAATAGCATCCTTATTTTTAAAATACAAATAAAAAGTGGGTTGACTTAATGAAGCAGCTTTAACAATCGAACTCACTTTTGTATCATGATATCCATGTTGTGCAAATTCATTTGCTGCGATTTCAAGAAGTAGTGCCCGACTTTCTTCACCACTAGCACCTTTAGGTCTTCCTCTTTCTCCCATTCAAAACACTCCTACATAAAAATTACTACTAGTCCCACATCTACATTTCATTATAATGTATATGTAGTTACAATTTCTAAACGAACAATCAAAAATTTACTGATACTATACATGAAAGTGACCACTTAGGCAAATACTTTTCCATTCATTCAATTACTTTATTTTGCGACCTTTTATCGCACATCAACATTGTGACACACTATTGGCAAAAGTATAACAAATACACCTCGTAAAAATTAGACATGAAATCTATCTTTTACGAGGTTGTCTTTTGTTTGGCTCACCATCTTTTTTTACTATTGAAATTTTAAAATCTGCTCATTACTATTTGCCAGACTTAATCCGCCGTGGTAACAAACTACAGATTCTATGTCTAGATTTATATATTTCTTTAATGATTGGCGAGCAGCCTCTATATTTAAAGTAGTTGGAAGATGAACTCCCTGCAGTACACCGTTTACACTATACATCGAATCCCCTGCAACAAGTGTTTTACTTTGCCTCAAATATAGACTAATGTGACCTGGGGTATGTCCTGGCGTATGGATTACGAGAATTCCCCCACAATATGGCAGCTCTTGACCGTCATGTAACGTCTCATCTACTCTTCCCTTCGGTGGATTCGCTATATGCCCATCTTTCAGAAGTGGAAAATCCCCTTGAATATAAGGTTTATCTAGCTCATGCGCGTATACTTTCATATTACTTCCATCGTTTTGTAATATGTCAGGTAGGTTCCCTATATGATCTATATCCTGATGTGTCAAAATCACAACTTGTATATTGTCAAAAGCCACGCCTATCTTATCTATTGCTACGCGCAAATCTTCCATTTGTCCAGGAAATCCAGTGTCTATTAAAACGGCCATGTCTTGATCCCATAAAAGCGTGGGATAGATCATGGTGCCATTAAATTCAAGCTCCAAAACCTCCACTCCTTTAGAAACTTGCATAACTTTGCCTCCTTGACAATTCGATTTTTTAATAAGATTTTCTTACATTAGAAAATCTTTTGCTTAATAACATGCTGCAAAGTCCCTTTCTGCCAGAGTAACTTCTTCAATGTTTCGTAATTGACTAGAACCGTTCCAACAATAATCGTCAAAGTACCTATGCCAGTTAACCAAGATAGATATTCTTGATAAAAAATAACACCTAATACTACAGCGATTAAGGGAGAAATATACAGCCATGTAGAAGGAAAAATTGGATTTGTCCGTGAAACAAGCCAATAATAAATGCTATGCCCAATCATTGAACCTACAATAATTAAATAAAGAAGGGAGCCCATTGAAGCGAGATTTAACAGATTGTTAAACTGAATGTTCTCGGTAAAAAACGATAAAATAATTAATAGCATCCCGCCGTACATCATTTGCACTGCATTTAAGGCAATTGGTGATGTCGTTTCAAATTTTTGGATAACATGTTTCGTATAAATTGTTCCTATTGCATAAAATAGCTCACCTACTATGATGGCGAGACAACCAACCATCCAGAAGGTACTTATTTCAATTGAAAAACTAGGTATAATCAACAGTGTGACACCAATAACTCCGACAACACAACCGATCAATGATTGACGATTTCCTTGTTGTTTCAATACCAATGTTTGAATAATGATAATCATCATCGGACCCGTAGCAGATAGAACAGCTGCAATTCCTGATGTCACATACTGTTCTGCCCAGTATAATGCGGCAAACGTTCCAAAAGTCAAACATACCCCTGTAAAAAACATCTCTTTCCGCCATAATAACCGGATTGTCGTTTTTTCTCTCCAAACCATAAAACTAAATAGCAGCAAACCAGCAATGAAAAAACGAAGCCCAGCTGATAAAAATGGAGGTACCCCTGCATCAACACCAATTTTAATCGCTAAAAAAGTCGTACCAAAAATCAAACACATAAAAATATAATTAATCATCACCATATCAATCTCCTCCTTTTTTCTATCATAAAAGAAGGAACGTAGAACAGATTGAAAAAGATAGAACAGATTAACATCGTTCGTGGTACAATCTTTTTGAATAGGAGGAATCGAAGTGGACAAAACGATTGAACATAAAGATTATCTTTTTAAGAAAGTATATGATTATGTACTACACCGTATAGAACGCAACGAATGGAAAGAACATGAAAAGATTCCCTCCGTCCGCCAATTAGCTTCTGAAATGAATGTTCATCGATTAACGGTCTTAAAGGCTTATCAATTATTAAAAAAGCATGACAAAGTTTATGTAAAAGATAAAGCAGGCTATTTTGTCCAATCAATCGAAACAAAACATTTTGAAAATCTAAATCAAAGCAATCCGATTGTTTCTGCATACTTACAAAAAAATCATTTATCTGAAATCCATCAGCCAGCTGTTTCCTATCAATTTTCGCAGGCGTTAATTGATCCCAATCTTTTACCTAATCATTATTTTTCAGATTACGTAAAGAAAGTGTTTGATCTTTATCCAAAAGTACTTGCAACTTACTCAACTGTGCAAGGTGATTTAGAACTACGTGAAACACTCACACAGTATTTTATCAACCAGTATAAAACACATATTAGTGCAGATGAGTTGCTCATTACTTCTGGCTCACAGCAAGCGATTCACCTTATAGCCCAAACTTTTATTAAGCCTAGAGACGTCGTTTTATTTGAACGTCCAAGCTATAGTGCTGCGATTGATATTTTTAAAGCACAGGGAGCCCAGATTGTTACGGTGGATATTCATCCAAAAGGGTACGATTTACAACAACTTGAATTATATATTAAGCAATATAAACCGCGATTATTTTATCTCAATCCGACATTTCATAATCCGACTGGCTATACTGTTCCTATTGAGCAGCGCAAAAAATTAGTAGAATTAGCTGAACAATATCGACTGTTATTAATTGAAGATGATGCTTATCACGACATATATTTTGATGAACCCCCTCCACCACCCATTTATACCTATGATAGTGCTGGGACAGTCATTTATATCCGAAGTTTTTGCAAATATATTTCACCTGGTTTAAGAATTGCGACTGTTATTTGTCAATCATCATTAATGAACGCATTGCTAACAACTAAATCGTTAGCGGATAATGGCTCACCACTTCTCAATCAAAAAATTTTTCTCCATTACTTTTCATCTCTAAGATTGCAACAACACTTGGAGAAAATTCGAATTGCTCTTCAAATTCGAAAGGAAATCATGGAGGAAGAGCTAGCCATAACAGATTGGCGATGGACCAGTCCAAAAGGCGGTTTGAATTTATGGGTACAGCTTCCAAATAATTTTCCAACTGAATTATTATTAAGCAAAAGTTTCGAACAAAATATTTCCTTTGTGCCAGGACAAGTTTGTGATCCATTAAAACAATTATCTTCTTGGATTCGTTTAAGCTATTCTTACGCAAATGAAAAACAATTAAAAGAAGGGCTAAAAAGGTTTGTAGCAGTGGCACAATCACTTTCTAAGTGAGCTGCCATACAACAAAAGTGTTAGATTGACTGCAATCAATCTAACACTTTTTTGTTATGTCGTTGATGTCACCAAAGGCTCCGTTACCGACAACTAGTTTTTCATTCTATTTTTTGCAAAAGCAAAATACACGAACATTATTTCTCTGTTTCTTAAAACTTATTCGCATTGGCCCAGCCTCGATACGATAGACAAAGAAAGTTCAAGTTATTTCTCGTATGTCATTTGTCTTTTTCTTCTCATATACCATACAGATTATTTTTCTACTATTACTTGTATGACACGGCGAGTACTTGTTTGAATCGACGTATCATATTGTTCTACTTCCCCCGTAAAGTAATGTTTTAATTTATAACGACGAGCCCATCTTAAGATATTCTCCGCATTATATAAATGAGACATATCTTTTGGTCCCCCCGTATTGTATAAAAGCTGTGCGTATTCATATACCTCAAACATAAATACACCGTTTAGTTTTAAAGAGTTCATAATTTTATCAAGTACTACTAATTGGAAGCTATGAGGAAAATGCCCAAAAACCATTATTGCGCCATCATAGTTTTCTTTAGGCAGTTTGTACTCTATTAATTCTACCCTTTTTGTGTCGATCGTTACGCCATTCATATTTGCCAGTAATTGAACTTTAGCTAGTCCTTGTGAAGTAGAATTATAAACCGTTACCTTATATCCGAGTTTTGCTAAAAATACTGCATTCGCTCCCTCATTTTCTTCATACGCAGCAATTTTGCCATGCTTTGGGAAATAATGTACAGAAGACTTAATAAATCGATTCGCTTCCGTTCCATACACATATAGTGGTGGACTCTCTTGTTCACGCCCCATGCTCATACCCTTCCTCCCATTTATACGTAAAACGATTCCAGTATTTTAAACTGATGTTTTTATTACCATCATTATAAAAAACAATTGAGAAATTCTAATGAATTTTAGTAACAAAAAAGTAAATTTCATTTACAGTCGATATTTTACTCTCAACAATTAGCTTCTATTGCGTGAAATCAAGAGAAATCGGACAAACCATTTCTACGTTATACATACTATTTTGACAAACTAATGAAGTTTAGTTGCTTTGGATTTCACATATTACTCATCTGCGTTTCAAATCTATTTAGTATGATATGCGTTGAATGTCATTAAAAACAGAAAGGAAGAGGAACTATGAATTTTCCATCGGTCGATTATACTTGGTTTGGGAACGGCAGTGTCATTGCTCTTATTGCCATTATTCATGTAATTATTAGCCATGGCGTGGCAATTGGAACCTCTGTTTTAGTTGTATCTACTGAGTATAGAGCCATGAAAAGAAAGAACGAAGCTTTAGATCAAGTAGCAAAAACAATGTTGAAATGGGTATTAATCATTACTACAACTATGGGAGCTATGACTGGAGTAGGGATTTGGTTTTCAACAACCGTCATACAACCGGACTCAATTTCTTCTTTACTACGCATTTTCTTTTGGGCATGGGTTGTGGAATGGGGCGCATTTATTTCTGAAGTGATTATTCTTATTGTCTATTACTATACATGGGATAAATGGAAAGAGGGCGAACGTAAACGAAAGCATATTATGTTGGGTGTCGCACTTAGTATTGCTTCATGGGTAACGATGGTAATCATTACAGGTGTCTTAGCCGCAAAATTAACGCCGGGACGTTGGATTGACACATTTTCATTTTGGAATGCATTTCTCAACCCAACTTACTTCCCTTCACTCGGATTCCGTATGTTTTTAGCAATTATGCTAGCTATCTCGTTAGTATCATTTTTCATTCGTTGGCGCATTAAAGATAAAGCGTTACGAACAGAAGTTTTTCGAGTGTTTGCATTCTGGGGTGCTATCGCCTTACCACTAACTTTTATTACGGGATTATGGTATTTATGGGCCATCCCAACTGAAGCCTATAACATGATTGTTTGGTCGACAGGCATGTCTGAGGTCATTTTCAAAAGTCTCAATATTTTAGGTTTTAGTATCCTTCTTATTTTCTTAGTATGGCTCGTTAAAAGTCCAAAAAACGTTCCGTGGATGCTATCAATTGCTGTCATGTTTTCTTCGATCGGTTTTATTGGGGAATTTGAAGTTGTAAGAGAGAGCGTTAGAAAACCATACATTATTTATAATTATATGTACGCAAACGGAATGTTAGCAAAAGATGAAGAAACACTGAAAAAAGAAGGTTATCTAGCAAATGCAACATGGGCAAAAGAAAAAGAAGTTACTGACAACAATATGGTGGAAGCTGGTCGAGACGTTTTCGTTGGTCAATGTATTACTTGTCATACGATTGATGGATGGCGAGATACACGAGCTTTAGCTACTAGAATGAAAGGTTGGGATAAGGAAGCCATTATGTCCTTTATTCCTAATATGCATTATGCACAAGTAGCGATGCCGCCATTTATGGGGACAGAAGAAGAGATTGAAGCATTAGCCACTTATATTGTAACAGAATTGGAAAATGATAAAGAGGTGACCCAAAAATGAACCATCTAGTTTTTGCATTAATTTCTTCTGATAACCCTTTACCGATTCCTGCACCCATTGGTTTACTAGAAATTTTGATTGTCTTAACATTTATTCTTCATATTATTTTTGTGAATTTTACTATTTCATTGACTGCAGGTGCTGTTGGGCTAGAAATTACGGGGATAATGAAAAAAAATAGTTTATTTGATAAAATGGCACAAATTTGTTCCTTCCATGCTTCAATACATAAAAGTATTGCAGTTGTTTTAGGTGTTGGTCCATTATTAATTGTAAGTGTCTTATATACACAATATTTTTATTCTTCCACAATTTTAATAGGGAAGGCTTGGATGAGTTTATTAATCCTACTCATTGCTGCATTCCTTTTGTTATACATTTATAAGTTCACTTGGGTTAAATTCCAAACAAACAAATTATTGCATTTGAGTATTGGCCTATTAGCCATGTTAATTTTGTTTTTTGTCCCTCTTATTTTTATTGTCAATGTCACTTCCATGTTATATCCGGATCGTTGGGGAGAAGCAAATGGTTTTTTTGAAAGCTTATTTTACTATCCTCAAATTTGGCAACGTTACCTACATTTTATGTTAGCGAGTTTAGCAACAGGTGGCTTTTATATGTTTGTCTATTTTGCTTATTTGAAACGAAAGCAGAAGAAACTAGAGCAACATGAACAAGCATTAAAACTTTTTGGTGCCAAAGTAGGCTTTTGGGTTACAATTACACAGTTAGTAACTGGTTTTTTATTATTATTTTCTTTCAATACGAATATTCGTATGCTTTATTTAGGCGAAGATTTATTGTTAACTTCTTTACTTATTATTTCTATTGTCTTAACAGTCATCCTTTGTATGCTACTCTATGCAGCAGGCTATAAGGATTCTGCTAATTCTTTTCTCGCCTCTATTTTGGTCTTCATATTAGTTATTGGTATTATGGGCTGGATGCGTCATGAATTGAGAGAAGCCTATTTATCACCTTATCTCGATGAACATCCACGAACAGAGGAGCGATTAGAGTCTACGTTGAAATAGAAATATAGACCACAAGGAACACCGTGGGGCTGGGACATAACTAAAAAAATTTAAAGAACAGAGGAAAGGTGTTCATAAATTTTTGCTATATGGAGAATTTAGCTATTCTTGCTTTTGCAATAAAAAAAAATTAGAAGTGTTCACTAGTTGTTGGTAGCGAAGACGGTGACTCCAGCTCAGAACAGCACATAATGTTAGACGCTGGCATTCCGCGCGCAAGCAGAGGGTTGCGGCTTACTGTGCTGTGCGGAAAGCACCGTCGTAGCGGACAACAACGGCATAGCAAAAAAGTGTTAGATTGATTAGGTTCAATCTAATACTTTTTCTCTTATGTCCCAGCCACATTCTATATATAGTGATTACGTTTTAAACACTCGTAACTTACTATTCTTCTTGCAGCAGAAACTCTTCCTCATCTGGTTCCCACGCTTGACCAAATGAATGATCTTTAAATAGTGCTGCAAGTCCTGTAATCTGTTTCTGTTAGGTAAATTTAAAAGGGGAATTGTAATAAAATAAAACAGTAGCCAATGATGTTCCTCCTGGCAACCGTTTAAACTTTAATACACTATTTTCTATTTAAATATACAACAACGAATAAAACAATTAGTGCTAAGAAGTTTGTAACCGGCACCCATTCATTCTGATTCTTCCAAATTACTAAATATCCAAAATATATATTTAATGCAAATATAGGAATGAAAAATAATATAATAAGATAATGTTTTTTCATTATAACACCCCGCCTCATTTCCTTATTATTGAGACGTAATATTATAAATTGTTGCCCAAGTCATATCTACGATAACACCGCTACCTTTATTATTAGCATTTAAACGCTTTGAAAGTAGCCAGAAGTAACCAGACGTCAGTCCAGAAATAGCACCAACAGCAAGCAAAGGAGGGAACCAAACCCCAAGAGCAGTAAGACTCGTTGTCGTTATCGCGCCACCTGCTGCAATTGTACCTGCATCAGAACTCACTTTAGCCGTATCACAACTATTTAACTTTGTTTTATAACCCCACCAGAAATATTCAGGCGAGGTAGTTACACCTCTACACCTTGTAAATCGTATAAATGTATTGTTTTGATTTTCATTATTATTTGATAGTCTCTGGATAGTTAAATCTGATGCTACACTAATCGCATTTAATTTAACCTGCTGATTTAAAAAAATAAAATACTCTTGTTGGCCTTTTATTAATATAGAATCAATTCCAGCTTCACTTGCACCGTTTTCATTAAGGACGAAAAAACCATCTTCGACATGGACAAAAGGCTTTAACGATAGAATATCTTCAAAAGTATAATCTTTAAAGTCCTCTATGCTATCCTTTTCTATTACAGAAGGTCCATAACTTTGAGCCGTTGCTGGATTTACAGTAGGAAGCAAAAAAATTGTTAGTAATGCTAAAATAAATATTTTACGCAATTTCAATTCCTCCATTCATGTAAATAACTATTTTGTAATTATTATAAAATGGAGTACAACATGGGAAAAGTTAAATTAATTGAAAATTCAGCGAAATAAATTTATTCCATAATTAAAAAATATTTACATTAAAAGCATTGTGTATTTTGTAAGAACCTTAACTCGAGTGTTGCTAACTTAACTAACTTGTTACCTTATTATTTTACAACATATAACCAGTCCATAGTTATCTAGATAATAAAACTTGATTCTCTCGTGCTTTTTTAAACGAACTTTTAAATCAAAAATTTTACTATTTATCTCCCCTCTTTTCTCTTCATTTTATAAAGAATAATTTTTTACTAGAATTTTCTTTTTAGATATTTTTATTATTCGGATAACGGTAATAACTGCTTAGAATACTAAATATAAAGTTATAAGAATGACTAGGAAATGATTATGAAAGAGTGACCCCAAACAGTTACATTTGAGGTCACTCTTTTTAGCAGTTATGTCAAAATTTAATCATCATAGTCACTTTGAAGCTTTAGAATAGTACCTGTTATTGCATCTATCTCAATATCGTATTCTATACGACCATTTTGTATTTCGATCTCATAAATAGCAATTCCATCATCATAGTCCAACTCAATCTTTGTAACATTACCTGAAACCTTCTCCTTTGCTATTGCAATTGCCTTGTCTTGAGATATGAATTGAGCTGATGAAGGTTTTGAAGGTATAGTATAGTTTAGATCTGACATTGTATCACTCGTTGTATTGAGTGTATAAACATTTAAAGCAACAGATGAAATATTAGTAATATTAGCGTAATTTAATCTATAAAAAAACGTTACCAATTGCTTTCTAGTCAGCACATTTTCTGAACCAAAATATTTTTGAATATTGATATTTTGATATTCATTATTTTGCCCTGTCGTTATTTTATTTTGTAATAAGTATTGGATAGATTCATTCAAATTATTACTTCCATTGGCTAAATAAGCAATTGCTTGTGCAACAACACCTCTATTCACAGCCATATCTTTCAACTTAGTATCGTTATATCCGTTTAATGGAACCCCATACTTAGCTAAAATATTATAATTTATTTCCATTTCTGAAACGTTACCATTGCTCTTATTATCTAGCTTAAAATAATTCACCAGTATTTTTGCGAACTGTCTTTCTGTCACAATATTATTCGGTCTAAAAGTCCCGTCTTTATAACCATTTATTAAACCAATTTTTCTAGCCCAATAAATAGGCAAATTATTAGGATCGTTGACATCTACATCTATAAAGTAATTATTAACCTCACGTTCTGTAACCCGTATCTGACCTGTATTAGCATCAACATCCATTTCAACTTTTTCTGTATTCGTTAGAACAGTGATTTCGAAATGGGATTCATCATTATCAAAACTCGCTTCAATTACCTGCCCCCCAAATTTCTTAATAGCAATTTCTTTTGCTGTTTCTAGTGTAATGTTTGTCGTAGAAGCAGAAGCCTTCTCTTTTACAATGCCAATTAGACAAAACAAAGTAAAAAATACAACAAGTACTGTTTGAATATTTTTCAAAATAAAGTCCTCCAAATTTAATTTTTCATTGTAACTATGAATTAAAATTTCCAACTTACTGTTGTCATTTTTGGAACTTGATATTAGGTACAAACCATAAAAATTGCGTCAGTTGGCTTAATCATTATGGTAATCTAGAAATATTTTAATATCCCTATCTATTTCAATTTATCTATTAGTCTTGATTTTGCATCAATCTCCATCTCATATTGCAATTAAGTTTTGATTGATATAAAGTAACAACCCCTTTAAGAGATACCCCCTGCACCTATCCACCGGGTCCAAAACTTGGATAATAAGAATAAATAAACCTATTATACTAAGTATAATTCAGAACAGAAGTGAATTGAAGAATTAAATCATTACAATTTTTTAACAGGTATTCCTGAAAATTTTACACACAACTACAAAATAACTTGACTAATTACGCCCTTGATTTGTCATGTCGACTAACTCTTATTATCGTTCATATTTACTTCCAATAGACCAAACTGATTGGTTAATTTCTTCAAAAAAACTTTTTGTGACACCTAATAAAGTCCTCTGATCCTAAAAGCATAAAATACTGTAAAAAGAACCTATTCTATAGTAACAATTATTTACTTCCAGCACTTGCTTGCACTGTATTTTTCAATTACTACCTGCCAACCGTAGTTACCTTTATTGATAGTTTTAAGATGTTTTAATTTACATAATTTTACTTTTCCCGGATATTATTAGAGTTAATAAACATTCTGATTCTCAAAAATAGCCTGCCCAAAAGCAGTGATTATATTAAATCCTTCATATCATCAATTTACAAAACAACTCAATGAAACCATATTTTAATAATTGATAACGTTTACTAAAGTAATAGATAATAAAGTGGATAAAATCTATTACAAAGGAAGAAAGTAATGCAGAATCCATTAAAAAAATATTTGATAATACCAGCTATGCTCACTACTTTATTAGCTACTCCGTTTAGCGCTAATGCCTCAGAGAATGATATACATATGTCCTACTTATATAGCGGAAATACAAGCTCTTTCATAAAAAATATAGATATGACCCAAGGTGCGTTAAATACAGCAACACCTAACTTTTTTAATTTAAATGCTGATGGTAGTTTGCGTGCTACGATTGATAAAAGTTTAGTCGATGCAATGCATAATAGAGGATTAAAAGTTGTGCCATTCATTTCTAATCATTGGGACCGTAAATTGGCACAAATCGCAATGACAAATCGAGAAATATTGTCTACTCAAATCGTCAATTCTGTTGTGAAAAATAATTTAGATGGCGTCGATATTGATATAGAAAATTTAAACTATACAAATAAAGAAGAGTTTACAGATTTCATCCGATTATTACGTGAAAAAATGCCTAATAATAAAACATTATCCATAGCAGTTGCTGCAAATCCATATGGGTGGACAACAGGTTGGCATGGTTCTTATGATTACACGAAACTAAGTGAGTATAGCGATTATTTAATGCTGATGGGGTATGATGAAAGCTATAATGGTGGTTCAGTTGGTCCTGTCGCAAGTTTATCATTTGTTGAAAATTCGATTAAATATTTATTAGATAAAGGAATTCATCCAAATAAAATAGTATTAGGGCTTCCTTTTTATGGACGAATTTGGAAAGATGCTGTGGAAATTGGAGGAGACGGCATTGCTAATAATGCCATCCAATCTATTGTGAATAGCCATAATGGAAAATTTTATTTTGATAATACTTCAAAATCAGCATTTGCCAAATTTACAGTAAAAAGCAGTGACTCCCCTACTTATATCGGTGGCAAAAAGCTAGTACCAGGAAATTACACGATATGGTACGAAAATGATTTATCTTTAAAATATAAGTTAAGACTTGTAGAGAAATATCAGTTAAGAGGAACAGGTAGCTGGGAGTTAACTCAAGCGGATAATGGTATTTGGAAATTTTATTCTTCTTGGGCGAATGGGAAACATAACTTTATAGATACGGAAAATCATTGGGCAGAACAGGATATTATGGCCCTTTATCGAAAAGGCTGGATTAGCGGCAAAAACGAATACACTTATGATCCAAATGGTAATTTAACAAGAGCTCAGGCTACTGCTATCCTTATTAATGCCATCGGTTTAGACACAACAAACGAAACTGTACCTAATTATTTCAAGGATGTGCCAGCAAATCATTGGGCAAAACGTGCTATTGAAATTGCCTATAAGTATCATATTGTGAATGGAACAAATGAAAACATTTTCGATCCAAATGCCAATATCACAAGAGCACAATTAGCAGGTATATTATCGAGAGTATTAAATTATCCATTACCTACGGATGAGTCCAGTTTTTATGATGTTCCAAAAGATTTCTGGGCATATGCGGATATTTTAAAATTAAGTAGTAAAGGGATTATTAAGGGAAGAGAAGATGGAGGATTTTATCCATTTAATCATGTCACGAGAGGTCAAATGGCAGCGATGGTAAACCGCGCAAGTGCAGACTTAGAAAAGTATGCAGTAAAAAAATAAATTCTTTCACAATAGTTAATAATAACTCAACTAGTTTAAATAAAATAGCTAATCAACAAAAATGAGGCAGTTATAAAACGAATTGTACATCGATGGTTTCTTACATCATAACTTGTTTATAATGTCGCACATATAATAAAAATGTACATTACTAAATTCAATTTTAATAGTGTACATTTTTTATTTTGCTTAATATTTCTACTAAGGTTTACCAAAAGGTGTAACATTTACAATCAGCAAAGTTACCAATATATTGTTTATTTATTTATATAATAATTGGTATACACTTTTCACAACGCCCACAGCAGATTGGAACATGAATTACAAAAAGGAGTGCCCCAAAGCTTACCTACTCTCCAGGACCTCATCTACTTATGATACGGTTCACCGTAGTATCACACATTACTCTCTCACAAATGCCACTGGGTTCAACTAATTTAGTTCATTTTTATGTAACAATGATTAATCAAAACATTTGTTTTAAAGCAAGACATTCTATTACAATCCAATGACTAATGGCATTATTATAAATTTGATGGAAATAATTTTTAAAATTTTCTATTTTAACCACAATTATCATTAAATGAACCTGCTGTGTATTTTTATCACATCGACTCCCTCCTTTTATTCCCGAAACTAATCACCATCTAAAATTCCTCTCATATTCTATAATTAGACCTATTTTGAGGGGGAAACTATATGGGGATTGAACTTACTTCTCTCCATTGGATTTATGTTGTTTTTATTGTTTTAATTATTGGCTTTATGGTAAAACGTCGGGATACTACCCTCATTTGTATTCTTGGCATTTTCCTACTTGCGATTATCGCTACGGGTGATCTCACCTCGTCTATAAGTGGGGTTTTTAACAGCTTTATTTACGCGATTACGGAGCTGTTATCGACCATTTTGATTATCTCCATTATTGTTGCAATGAGTCGTGTGTTAATAACTTCTGGTATTAATGAGGTCATGGTTGCACCATTTACAAAAATTATTAAAACACCGACACTCGCCTATTGGACGATTGGTATTTTAATGATGATTATTTCTTGGTTTTTCTGGCCCTCTCCTGCTGTAGCATTATTAGGAGCAGTGCTACTACCTGTAGCGATTCGAGCGGGTTTACCAGCGTTGGGCGTTGCCATGGCAATGAACTTATTTGGTCACGGAATTGCTTTATCTAGTGAAAAAGCACATTATTCTAAATGGTTAAATTCTAATAATAACGCCATATTATAGAATAACGGGAGGTTTATTTGTGTATAGACCAGTAAAAAAATGTGACATACTTCAGTCTAATAAGCCTAAAGCCTTGTATTTAAGAAAGTCTAAAAAGAAAAAAGGGAAAACTGAAGAAGAGACTTTAGAATCAAATATGCAACGATTATTAGAATTTTGTAAAAAAAACAAAATTGATGATTATGTAATTTATAATGATTTCGTTGCTAAATCGACTAAACTAGACCGTATAGAATATAGAAAAATGTTAAATGCTTGCTTACAAGGAGTACACGATACGATTGTGGTTTTAGAAGAATCTCGACTATATAGAACTGTATATGAACAGACAAATGTATATGAGGACTTAAAAGGCACTGACATAGTCATTTTTTCTGATAGAGAAGGCATTATAAACCCTAATGATAGAACTCAATTCTTGGCTAATATTGTGCGTGGTGCAGTTAACGAACACGAATTACATAACTATGCCCACCGTATGAATCAAACGAAACTTCAAACAGCTAAAAATGGCTCCTATGTAAATAAGATTCCATTCGGTTATATAAAAGAAAGAAATAATTTAATACCACACCCAATTGAAAGTAAAGCGTTTAGATTAATTGTCAATAAGATTATTGAGGGTTATACAATTAAAGAAGTGATAATCGAATTAAATTTAAGAGGATATTCTACAAAGCAAGGAAAAAAATTCAAAGCTGCTTCTACAATTACTCGACTCTTTGATAATAAAGTATATTTAGGAGAATCACATTATAATAGTAAAATGTTTGGTGAAAACGTTATTATACGAGATACACACGAACCTTTGATGACTATAGAAGAATATCAAAAAATTAAAAAGAAAATAGCTTCTCGTTCAAGAAATACACAAGGAATGCGTTACACTAAAATAAATACACCTTTAGACAGGTTAATGTATTGTGGTATTTGTGGCCATCGTTTACCAATCCATAAATCATATATAAATAAAGAAGGTGTCATATCTTATCAAATAAGTAATTGTAAAAATTCATATGGAGAGAACTTTGAGTATAAATGTCCTCATAAATCTGTGAGTTTAAATTTTTTATTACCCCATTTCTATAAAGCAATTAATAATTATAAAGAGATTATTGGAGAAGAAATTTTAAATACCTCAATTGATAATAGAAATGATACAAAGCTTTCTATTTTGCAAGAAAAAATACTATTTAATAAGAAGATAAAAGAAAAAGAAGAAGAAATCAAAAATACTGATATGTATTTGATTAAAGGTATACTAAAGGAAACTAAATATGTGAATATAATGCCACAATTAGAAAATGAATTGCAGGAATTAAAAAGTTTACTTGTAGATATTAATAAAAAACTAAAAACAGTGAGTGAGAAAAGTAGTGTTGATTTAAAGAAAAAAGCTTTAGATTTTTTACAAACAGTAGAAAATATTGAAACGGAAGAACAAAACAGACTATTTAGACTGCTATTTGAAAAAGTTGTTTTAATCAATACTGATGATAAATTTTCAATTGAAATAATAGAAAAAGACACCTCCCTTTAAGAGATCGTGTCTTATTTTTTGGATGCATATTTAATTAATGCTTGTGCTACTGCTTTATAATTTGGCTTCTTTGATTTATTGATAGTTATTTTAGGAACTCTTGTTTCTTTGTTGTTTTTCATTTTCATCACTCCTTTTAAATACAACAGAGTTAAATAAGATCCAATTTTTTAGATATCAAATTTCATACAATGTATTTTATGTATCTAAACTTTGTCCTATTACCAAAATCGGCGATACTGTTTGTAAAACAAATCGAAACGCACTATTATATGTAAAAGACCTCGCTTCCTCAAAATATTAGAATTTATATATAAATTTAAAAATCCCAAACCATTTAAGATTACAGCCTCTTAAATGATGTGGGATTTTAATAAATGCTAAAGACTAAAAAACATGATGTTGCATACCTCTATTAATACGATTCGTCATAAAAAGAAGCTTAACGACTTTTTATTTGTTCAGTTGCTTTGAAGTTCCAATCTTCCCCACGATATGAATACGGGTAACTTCCTAGATTATCTTCGATTTTACCCGTATCGATATTGTAGATAAAAGTGCCAATATTGGCATATACCCCATCCGAATAATGCCACTTATTTCTGGTAGGCTCGCCTGATGGGGCCGTAGTATTGCCAAATCTATACATGTAATCGTAAAACCCAACGTAATTCGCTTCTATCAACAGAGCATTTTGAATAGTTTTGTTGAAACCTCTAAATGTGCCTTTGTATACATTACCAATTGTTGAAGTACCGTTTCTGTTTAACATTGTACTTTCATTTCTTGAGTAATATCCGTTATAAGGCTTTGAAGCAAATTGATATTCCCAGCTAAGATTGATTGCTTGTCCGTTTACATAAACATCATAGGTGCCTGCTGTAATAGATGGAGGTGCGGGAGGTGCTTTGACTACAGTAACATTGTATGGTGATTGCGGAGTATATTTACCATCATAGGATTCTACTCTTATGTAGTAACTCTTATTCGATTCCAATTCTAACCATCTGGATTCGTTACCGCTACTTAAAAAACTACCCATACTGCCCAAATTTTCGTTATAAATGTAAAAAGCATATTGAGCGTCGGACGGTACATTATTTAAACTAACATAATGTTTGCCTGCACTTGATGGCTTAAATAAGTACCAATCAGAGTCAAACATAAAGTCAATATTTGCATTTATGTCCATTTTACCAGTGAAAAGTGATAAGTTGTCATTTGGGCTGTCGTTTTTCTCATACTGGTCATAAGTATTATTCACATTTGTTAAAAAAGTATAATTATTACTATTCGTTGTGCCATTTGGCTCTATACGGAAGAAATAATAACCCGCTTCCGCCATATAACCGATTGATTCGGACAATTGCCCTTCATTTATAGAATAATCTACCAATGAAAGTACCCCTGTAGATTGATTTAGACTATAAACATATACATCAGAATCTTGGTTTGTAGCCTGTGATAAGTAAAAATTAATCTTAGAAGTAGTTGGCGCATAAACATAGTACCAATTTGGTACTCCGTCCCCGATAATGTTATCGTTTAAAGGTTGGTCATAGTATGTTTCATCTAAGAATATAGCTTTATCAGGAGAATTGTTGCCAACAGCACGACTCATGCCTGTAGTATCGTTGTTTTTAATCTCGGTTTCACCACTAAAAGTAGTTATCCCCTTAACAGCGTTAATGTTTTCTAAAAAAGACTTTGACAGAACATAATCATTTGGATCTGTATGGCGACTCATTGTTAATTTTGTAACAGGAGCAACTTTAGTTGCTTCTATTGATAATTCGTTGTCTAATGCCATTACATCTTCCTCTTGAAAATTACTATCAACAACATTACTTAAATCAATACCAGTACTATCTATGTCATTTTCTAAAGTTTGATTGGTGTCGTTCGAAAGAGTAACTTCTTTGTCGCCTGCATGCTCGCTTCCTTCTGCATTAGATAATAGAGTATCATTTGAAGCATATGATACTGAACCAACGCTAAACAGCATGGTAACAGTTAGGCAAGAGATTAAAGATCGTCTCATTTTCATTGATATTCCTTCTTTCTGATATAATTTTTACTCCAAATACAAAAACAAATATGCGCTATAATATTTCCTAAAAGTATCCTACAATTATTAGTTCACCTACCTTTCTGTTATCATGAAATACTAGTACCATATAATTTATATTTATCCAAAATTGGCATGATACCTTTTATAATTACTATTATAATACCAAATTATACATATTTTGTATATAAAATAAAAGTTTGGTATTTTATCGCACCCTTATTTTTTTATTACTAAAGAAGGATAGATTTCTTTAAACCTAAGTTGAACACATACCCTTTAAGATGGGCTTTGTTACAGAAGAGTTTTAATTTTATATGACATTCTTTAATATGTATTAATCGTTGATGTTGATTGTAGACTAGATGTTTGCTATTAATGTTCTAAGTGACAAAGTCCCTTACTTATAAAGCTTGGAAAGAAACGTTTTCTAGTGATATTGTGATTCAAGGCGCTCCAAAATTGACTGCAGATGCAGCAGGTATTCCAGTAGGGGATGTTGTTTCAGCCAGTATTCCGCTTGTTATGACGATGGGTCTTGTGACGACGATAGCTGCTTTTATCTTATTAAAACGTGATATGAAGCGAGGCACTCTTCAGTTAACAACTTCATCTGTAACGAATGATGGTATAGAACAAGTGACAGATGAACATTTGCTTACCCGTGGACAAAAACGATTTTTTGCGATGCTTATTCCATTCACCTTTTTGCTCGATGTTATTGCGATGTCGGTATTAAAACTGCAAGGCGGTGACGCTACTGCTCTAATTGGTGGGACAGCTGTCTTTATATTGTTTGTGCTCTGTCTTGTTGCACATAAAAAACAAGGATTTGAGAAATCAACAGATTATTTAATTCAAGGATTCCAATTTGGATTTAAAGTATTTGGACCCGTTATCCCCATAGCAGCTTTCTTCTATCTTGGTGACTCCGGATTCACCAAAATTATCGGTGACTACCTCCCTTCCGCTTCTCATGGCATTGTCAATGATCTTGGTGTCGGCTTAGCCGCCGTTGTACCATTAACGAAAGAAATTGCGGTCGTGACCCTTGCGATCGTAGGTGCCATTACAGGTTTAGACGGCTCGGGATTCTCTGGCATTTCGCTAGCTGGGTCAATAGGTAGCTTATTTGGCAATGCGATTGGAGGAGGTACAGCAACCCTAACCGCACTCGGACAGATCACTGGAATTTGGGTTGGTGGCGGTACACTGCCACCAATGGAAGACATATAAAAAATGGGCTTCTAATACAAGGTATCAATTTAAAGCAAAACGGAAAGAATTCGAAAAAAATAAAAAAACGGCTTGAAATGATCAAGCCGAAAATAAAAAGAGAGAGTTAAATTATTCGTAAATTTATTATGCTAATTTGTATATTTATTATAGTAATTTGTCTTTTAAAGCATCCGTTAAAGTTTGGGAAAAGTTTATACCTTGTTTCATACCTAAATCATTTAAATAGCTAGGAATAGTTAACGTTTTTTTAACTGGTGTTAAATCTAAAGCTTTCTTATGTGCTTCTATATCAATATCTACAAGTGTTACAATATCATTTTCTTTTGGTGTAAAAGAAACAGTATTCGGTTTATTTATTGGTTCATCAGCAAAAGCTATAGCATTACCTATATAATCCCTTGCATACTCAATAGCTTCAGCAATAGTTTCCCCTTGGGTAATCCCGTCAATATCAGGAATTGTCACTAAGTGAAAACCGTCTGCTGATAGGGGTGAAATAACCACAGGATAAACTACAACATTTTTCATTTTCTACCTTCTTTCGTTTCTATTTTATTGGGCTTGAAAGCCAACCCTTTTACAGGTTGTGCTTTCTAATGAGCCCTTTTGCTAAACCTTCATCAACTTCTCTATGTCTAGGGATTTGTTCTTTCTTGCCTGTTGGTGACACCCATATATCATGTTTACCACCATGGGTCAAAAATTCCCACCCTTTAGCCGAGAAGCGTTTCTCTAACTCTCTCTTTTTCATTTTTTAACCCCTTTCCGCTATACGTGTATTATACGTATCAAAAAGGAAGGAGTCAATGAATTTATACGTATTGTTTACGTATAACTAAAATTTTATGCAGGCGATTATTTTTTATGTTCATCGCCATTTCACTATATGTAGCCGTTGTTATTGCTACGATTATGCTCATTTTTTTTGGATTTTGAAGGACGAGCAGAAACGCAACACCATGTTCATTAATCGCTTTGCATAGTTCAAATATTTTTGTGTTTATATTAATTACACAATTTAATGAACAATACCCTTTTATTATTCAAACAATCTGTTTCATGCTATTTAAAAATATGTATCCATTAAAGTATTCTCTATTGAAAACCAAACAAATTTTTTTGTTACAATTTTGTATTTTATATTTTCAGTTTTATGTTTTTTATTTAAAATATAGAATAATCAGAATATTAGAGGAGGCTTTATACAAATGAGGAAATTATTTTTTATGCTGACTTGTTTGGTTCTCTTATTCTTTTTCACGGCAAATATTGGCTTACCTGCATCCACTGTTTCTGCAGCTGAACAGAAAAACGATTTTGCCATTACCATTTTAAATGAAAGTACCATGCGTTTAGATTTGTTAAATGAAGACGCAAAAATTGAAAATGATGAAGCTGGGAATATAATGGTTACAAAAGGTGATTATACAGAAATACTGCCAACTCAAGCGATAGATAGTCATGGTAATGAGGTGCATTTAATTTATAAATCAGTTGCTAATGGACTGATTATAGAATTACATAACGATGAACAATCGGTTCATACGACTAGATTGGCTCGTTCTAAATGGAAATGTACACTAGGTGTTCTTGGCGGGTATTATCTTGGTGCATTAAGTGGCTTAGGGGTAGGAGCTGGTGTCGGATCCGTTCTTCCTGTTATCGGAAATGCGGTAGGTGCTGCTGGAGGAGCTATTATAGGTGCAGCAGGCGGAGCAATGTCAGGTGCAGCGTCCTCTTGTTTTGATTAGTATATAGGAGGAAATTGTATGCTGGATTTAGATAAAGTTTTTTGTTTACCCATGATATTGGCCTATTATGTCTGCTTGATTTTGTGGATTTTATTGCTTTTAGCATTAGAATCAAGTTTACTTTGGGCTTTATTAAATCCGTTAAATTTTTGTTTAATTTTTAACATAGTGTTTGGTATTACTTATCAAATTAAAACGAAAAAAAAAAGAATAAGCTAACAATAAAGCCCAGGCTCAACAATCGAGTACCTGGGCTTTAAAACGATACAAATATGCATTTTCTACTATGTCAGCACGTTAATAAATCGGTTTTAAAATTCCAATAGGAAGCCACGTACATTGTTCATCTTTTGCTTCCAAGTCTTCTTTTACACATAGGTAAGCATTAATGGAATCACTTACTGAATAAACTATGCTTCCTTTTGGCATCGCTTTTTCCGTTTTGGAACCTTCTAATGGATAGGTTTTCGCTTCTGAGTCTTCCGTTACTTCATAACGAACACCGGCTTTTTTAAATTTTGTATCAAGAACTTTCATATCTGAACCAGGATAATGCTTTTCGCACTTTAAACCATTTCCAGTGTCCTCACAATATCGTAACATTTGATCACCATTCATATCTGATATGGAAGTATCACGCCATTCCGTAAAGATTTTACCATATTCGCCACTGTTACGATTGATATTGATATACGTTACATTTGCATAGAAAGATGCGCGAATTTTCATCGGTATTTCTTTAAAAACTACTAGATTGGTTGCTTGTACTCGATATGGCCCCATTTGATAAAAGGTTTTGCCATCATATTTTTCAATTTCATACGTTCTAAAATAATTATTGCGTTTCACCACTAACGAATCAAATGTACCGTCTTCATTTTTCTTATAAATCTTAATGTCTTTGGTAAACGTCATTTTCCCCGTTTGATCTTTATATACTTCTGCGCCATCATATCTAATAGCCTCTGATTTTGTTGGATTCACAATCGCAAATACCATCGCTGCTAATAACACAAAAAATAATTTTTTCATTATGCTCCTCCTACTCTGCTTTATATTACTTACTTTATCTACTAATATCGTAATATTTTATCAATAGAAATATAGGTTGTCAAAAATCTAACAAAAATAGTATTTTTTATCATCATAATTTCAATTGTGTTACTCCAACTTTTAGAATAAATTTTCACCTCCACATCTACAGTAATTAATATTTCTCTTATACTAATTATTGTTTAAAAGAGAATTTATTATATAGAAACTATTATTATTTTAATTGGATATTTCCATGATTTTAAAACTTTAATAATATTCTGTAGCCAATTTAAACTCTTTATCTGCAATTAAATTTGCAATAGTACTAGCTATAGCTATATAACCATAACTAGAAGTTATACCGTTAGAGATACATTTATTTTGAGCTGTTGTAAATTCTACTGTTGGTCTCATTAAATGCCATCCACAAACTACAGCTCTAGTACCGATTTGAGGTTTTTCAGAAATATCGATTTGATTGTAGTGACCCCTTCATAATCATCGTACTTACTTAATACATTTTCAAAAACCCCTCTATATATACCCTAAGAAATAACCTTTTTCGTTAGTAACTACACCTTTCTCATAAATTAACTCTAAGGAATCTTCCATTAATGCAATTTCTTCTTCTAAGTTCTAGCTTTCATCGTATTCTCTTGCATTAGTATTTTCAGTAAATACCCCTAGAATAGAAAACATAGCGATTGCTACTAATAATTTTAAATAATTCATCTTTGGTTTTAATTGTTATATTATCTATATAAGGGAATATAACATCATTTTATTTTTTGTTTTTCAAAGGATAATTAAATAAGAAAAATAACGCAGAAATAATTATTGCAATAAAAATTATTAACAAATTTAAATTTGTTTGTAGCTTCATAATAAGTAATAATGATACAAAGAAAAAAACAGACGCCCAAAGCACTCTATTTTTTATTATATTTTTTTTACTACTCAACTAAAATCACCTCATTTTAATATAATATTTACTTAATTAATTATTCACCAATATATGTATATTAACAACTTGAATTAGTTCTTAATACTATATTCTTATAAATAAATGTTATTATTACTTCTAAGCTGATTCTCATTTGGTTTACTAAAAAAGCCACACTTTGTTAAATGTGACTTCTTTTTTTCTTATATTCGATAATATCGACATTGCTTCTTCTTCCCCCCACATCGGATTCTTCTCCTTTACAAACAATACCGGTTGATTTCATCTTAAATCCCTCCTAAGTTGTGACTATCCAATCATGCTAAAATGCTTTAACCCTTTCCCATAATTCTAGTGACTGCGCTATTTCGCGCAATCGTCCTTATAAACCGTAATACCACCAACAGTTAGATCCTTTAATGTTACCTTCCTTCCATATTCCCGTGAAAGAATACTTTCAATGATCGGTAACAATTTGCGAACCTTTTCTTCCGTCATCTTTACGCTCCTCATATCCAACACTCCTTTTTTATCAGAATATGTCGAATGGGCTTGTCACTTTCGTTAAGACAAATTGTAATTTAGATTAATAGGTATGCGTTCCTTTCATTTTCTTTATCAATTCAGCTTGTTTCTCATCATCTGACATTGCTCGCCATTTTAAGTTGGTTGTGTTCATAGAAATATCCTTTTGATTCTTACTAGAAGCCTCTAACAGCTTCAGCATTAGTTATGAATTTTAAATACATAGAATTTTATGAATATGTTTAATGTGTTCCTGAGCCCTTGGACCATCTTTACGCCCTCGATCTACCGACCATTTTCGCAAGCTCTTTTTGACCCATTTTATATTTAAATAATTCTGATCTAATTTGTGCCAATTCTTCAACATCGCTGTACCTCCTTTAAAACGTATTGCACTGCATCAATGAAATGGCTGCATTGATTTTTGGTACCCTAAATGAATTTAAGGTCCCCATTTATGGACCTTTCTGTTAAAATGATTGTAGAAAGGAAGGTGACTGAAAATTAAAACAACAGAAAAAGAGCAAATGTCTGTTGGTTTAACACAGTTTATCGATTTCACCGTTAGGCAAACCATGCTGGCAAAGATGAACAAAATTAATGAAATTAAAAATCAAGGCGAGTATCATCCAGTAAAAGATCATTGGAAGCAGTTGCGAGAGCGTATTAAATGGTGCTATAGCAAAATCAATCTCTTGATCATTTAGATACCTTACTAACTGAAGTTCACGAACGAAAAATCAATTCCTATACCGAAGCAATAAAGGCATTTAAAAAATTTACACGGAACAAGAAAATTGAATGGTTTGATCCACCTAAATCCCTGTGGACATCTACTAATGGCTTAGTAGTCCGTTCATCTCCCGAAATCGGTTTAGTGATAGACGGCGTACCCCATTTAATAAAATTATTTTTTAAAGGAAATACAGAAAAAATTAATGAACGCAACATTCAACCAATCCTAACGTTAATGTTAGAAGCACAATCGAAAGACCCTTATCCACCAAACATTGTATTTGCTGTATTAAACGTGAAAACAGCTAAATTACATGTAGCCACGCAAGTAAACCCTAAAATTCTTCAAGCACTTCAACTCGAAGCACAAACATTTGAAAATATCTGGATAAACTAATTAATTTAAACCTTCAATCATTCTTCTGTTATGTACATTGACTCAAATCCCACTTTCATTATGACAACCTTCCATTAAAATAAACCATTCTTGTTTCTGTATCATGCTACTTATTGTCCCACATCGTTTTAGAATAATTGTGACATTAACCGAAGTATAGTCTTAAACATAGGATGCTCGTAATAAATTATGTTATATAAAGGCTCTTTCGTTGCAGGCATTTTAGTATCTGTGTAAAAGTCAGTTATAAAATTGTTATTCGTTCTTAGAAATAATAACGCTAAGAGTGGGAGTGACATACTTATGAAATGCGTTATCTACGTTCGCGTTAGCACCGACGAACAGGCGAAGCATGGGTTTTCGATTGCTGCACAAATTGAAAAATTAGAGGCTTATTGTGTTTCACAAGGTTGGGACATTGTTGAGGCGCCTTACGTCGATGATGGCTATTCTGCTAAAGATTTAAATCGCCCCCATTTTCAAGCAATGTTGCAGCGCATTCAGCAAGGGGGCATTGATGTTTTACTTGTCTATAAGCTGGATCGTTTAACTCGCTCTGTGCCTGATTTACATACGATATTGGCTGAATTAGACCAATATGAATGTAAATTTAAATCGGCTACGGAAGTGTACGACACGACTAATGCAATGGGACGTTTGTTTATTACGTTGGTAGCGGCGATTGCGCAATGGGAGCGGGAAAATACCGCTGAACGGGTGCGTTTAGGCATGGAAAAGAAAGTGAAGTTGGGCTACTGGAAAGGTGGCACCCCTCCCTATGGCTATCAAGTAGTAAATGGTGCATTAATGATGGATGAAGAAGAGGCTCAAATTGTTAGGGATATATTTACATTAGCAAAAACATTGGGGTTTTACACAATTGCCAAGCAATTAACCAGTAAAGGCGTCCCTACTCGAAAAGGCGGGCAATGGCATGTCGATAGTGTGCGGGATATTGCCAATAATCCGACATACGCAGGTTATTTAATGTTTAGCTTAAATCCAAAAGACATAAAAAAACCACCGCGTGAACGGGTGTTATTTGAAGGTAATCATAAGCGTATTATCGATCGCGATGAGTTTTGGGCACTACAAGATTTGTTAGATAAGCGTAGAACATTAGGTGGAAAGCGCGAAACGAGTAATTACTACTTTTCTTCACTTTTAAAGTGTGCACGTTGTGGGCATTCGATGGCTGGTCATAAAGCAGGCAAGAAAAAAACATATCGATGTTCTGGTAAGAAAGCTGGTAAAGCTTGTACTAGTCATATGATTTTAGAAAGTAATTTAGTGCAAGCCATTTTTGCACAATGGGATGACTTGGTCGGTGGCCATTTTACAAGTAATGAAGGTGATGCTAGCTTTCCAGCGGCACAATTGACTGCATTACAACAGGAATTAGCTGTTGTGCAAAAGCTTTTACACAAGAAAAAAACGATGTTTGAACATGATATTATTGGTATTGATGAGTTAATTCGAGACAGCGAAAAATTGCGTAACAAAGAAAAAGAAATTCAAGCAAGTTTAAAAAAGATACAGCTGCTGGACGATCGACATCATGAGGAAATTCGGGCCATTATTCGCAATATTGATACCCTATGGATCAATGCCGATGATTACGAACGCAAACAATTAATGACCACCATCTTCGAACAAATAGTCGTGGATACAAAGGATGATTATAGGAGCAGTAAACAAGCTAGAGAAATAACCATTGTTACAGCTAAATAATATGTCTTTTATTGGTGGCGGTACACTTATTCCATGGGCACTCATTCCAGCAGCTGCGATTTGCAATGTAAGTCCATTTGAGCTTGCAAGGCGCAATTTATTACCTGTAGCGATAGGTCTTATTGTAACGACCATTGTCGCAATGTTTTTACTATAAATCTTATAGAAAAGGCCATCTACTATTATCGATTGTCGATTACTAGCAGATGGCTGAATTATTTTTTATGGTTACGATTATTCTGATTGTGGAAGATAATCTTGATTGTTTATTGTTAGTTTAGAAGCGAAGAATAGAATTTCTTTATTTAAAGCAAAATAAGGTTCTAGAATGTTGTAAAACGCTTCCCATTTTTCGTCAGCCTTTTCATTATCAAGTTTCATGGCTTCTTCATACAATTTTTTTAATTGCTCTTTATCTTCTTTACTAACTTCGAAGTCATAATCAGACATGTATTCTTCAAATGTTAACGGCTCGATGAATTGACTAAGAAGATCATGGAATTGATTCCATGCCGTTTCAGACAACTCAATATTCTCATCATTTTCAGCTTTTTGTGCATCTTCATATAACGTTTTTAACTTCGCCATCGTTTCAGCAGGAATGTCTAATTCCATTCCTTCCATGTATTCTTCAAACGTTTGTGGTGGGTATAATTCATCAAGATATGGTTGAAGGATTGTATACAACTCTTCATATTTTAAATTAGCTTTTTCTTCATCACCACTTTTTTCAAGCTTTACCCACTCTTCATAAATAGCTTGAAGCTGTTTTTTATCATTTTCTTTAATAGCTATATTTCCCTCACTAAACCCAAAGCCTTCTAAATATTGTTCAAAAGTCTCTGGTTCCCAATTTGCTAATATATAAGGTTTTGTAATTTTATACATTTCGTCATAAATTTTTTCCATTTCTTCATATTTCTTTTCAAGCTCTTCTTCTGTTACTTCTTTTTCAACCTCAACTGACGCTTCTTTTTCTAACTTTTTAATTTCGTTAAACAACTTTTCCAATTTTCCTAAATCTTCCTTAGTTACCTCTTTAGGAAGGTCTTTTTTATACACTTCAAATGTATAAAAGTCTGAATAATCGTCTACTACTTTACCTTCTATAGAAATTTCTTGTCCTACTACTAAGTTCATTTTCTCAATTTGTTCAGTAGAAAATTTACTAAAACTAATAAAGTAATTTTTACCATCTATTCCTTTCAAGTTCATGCCATCGCCGAAGACTTCTTTAATAGTGCCGGATATTTTTTGTTCTAATTGAACATTAATATTACTATCCTTTGTTTCTAATGTTGTAGCTCCCGCTTGAAGTGGTGTTAGGATAGCCATCCCTAGTGTAAATGCTGATGCAATCATCCAAGTTTTTTTAAATGGTTTTTTCATACTTTATTTCCCCTTAATTATATAGATTGGTGTTACTAATACTTATACGCTTTTTCTACAGAAAATGTTTCATTAATTAGCAAAAAAAGTTTATTAAATTAGATACTTCAAAATTAACTATAATTCAGTACATTTTATTACAATATACTTTCACGGTTATTATTAGTATTTTAATATAGCGAAACTTTACCAATGTATTATTTAATTATAGCTTTTTATGCTGATGCAATAGGATTTGAATTAATATGAGTGTGAAAACGCACTAGCTAAAGAATCAACCTCGATTAAAATTTTTGCGTAGATACCCTTACTCGATTATTTGCTATGCGTCTCCATACAGTTTATTTAGTAAAGGGAGATTATTATGTTTTGAACAACCTAAATTATTTTTTACTGACCTTCAAAATCTTGTTTCATTATAATTTGCATTGTTAAAAGTGCACTAATAAAAGCAGTGGTTAACAGTATTATTCCATCAGCATGAATGAAATTAAAACCATAAACGATGCTCCCACAAATGACACAACTTACCGTATTTATACCGAATAAAACGCCCCATACCACTTCTTTGAAGCGTTTATATGCTCTACTGCCTGCTAAAAACTTGATGTAAAAGAAACAAATTAAGCCTATACCCAACACTACTATCATTGCGTTAATGAAAGATGCTGTAAAGTTAATAGGTTCCTCCCAAGCCATATCTACAGCAATAACATTTGTCAAATTCACCAAATTGAAAACAACAATGCAGAGTAGAACATACAAGAACAAAATCCATTCGGCTACGTACACAATTGGCACAACCAATTTTTTCACTACAGACGAACTAACCACAAATTATCCCTCCTTAGATTTGTTAATTTTAACATTAGACGGAAAAAGTATACAAAAGTTCTAGTAGTACTAAACCACTAAGTTACAAATATTTCGATAACCTAGCTTCCTTTATATTTGTAAGAATTGAAGGAGTTCTGATTTGTCGGGGCTCCTATTTTGCATTAATTTTTATGATAAGTTTGTTATGTCAAATATGAGTTACATTTCATTTGCCCCAGCTTAATAATGCTTAAAAAAAATTCCGTTAGCATTTTACTGTACATTTGGATAAAAATATAATATATTTTTTGATAATGTTCTCAAAATGATAACATTTGTTTAGTCTTTCTACATATCATTTCTTCAATATAGGAGGCTCGTAGATGCGTAATAAAGCAGAGGTTTTAATGCATCCTGTGAGAATGAAAATTTTACAAGCGCTGATGCATAATACAGACGAAGGCTTAAGTACCTTAGAGATGATTTCTGTTATTAAAGATGTACCGCAAGCTACTTTATATCGCCACATTCAAATATTAATGGATGAAAGCATCATTAAAATTGTGAAGGAGCGAAAAGTACGTTCTGTAACGGAAAAATTTTATGCATTAAATGAAGATGCTGCAAAAATAAGTAAGGAGGATTGGTCAATACTAACGAAAAAGCAAAAACTCAACTATATTTCGTACTATCAATTAGCTCTACTATCTCAGTATCAAAATTATTTAAACTTATGTGAAGAAGATGAACATATCGTAGATTCTGCAACTTTTTCATTACTGGACTTATCCTTAACGAAAGAACAGTTTAACCACTTTCAAAATGATTTGAACGATTTATTAACGAGATACTATAATATGTCCGATTCAAGCCATACAACGGAAACAAAAACAATCGCAGTAAATATTATTCCAAAATCGTAAGTAACAACACAGGATTTAATTTGTAAGGAAATGGAGAAGATTTATGAAAAAAAGCAAGTCACTTGAAAATATACGAAAATTTATCATGATTATTACAGGGGCAATCATCGCAGCGTATGGACTTGAAGCTGTATTAATACCAAACAATGTGATTGATGGTGGCGTTACAGGTCTTAGTATTATGGGTGCCCATTTATTTGAAATTCCATTAGGCGTGCTACTCTTTGTATTAAATATTCCGTTTATCTATATTGGCTACAAACAAGTAGGAAAAACATTTGCATTAATGAGCTGTGCTGGGATTGCTGCGTTATCGATTTCCACAGTTCTATTACATGACGTTAAAACGATTTTAGGACCGAATGATCCTTTATTAATTGTTTTATCTGGTGGTATGTTACTTGGAATTGGGATAGGAATTGTTTTACGTAATGGTGGTGCTTTAGATGGCTCTGAAGTATTAGCCGTACTACTATCACGTAAAATACCGTTTTCAGTCGGAGATATTATATTATTTATCAATGCCTTTATTTTCTTAGGGGCAAGCTTTATTTTCGGATTAGAGAGTGCTTTATATTCCGCTTTAACGTACTATATTGCGAAAAATGTTATTGATATTATTCAAGTTGGTTTAGAAAAATCTAAAGACGTCCGTGTTGTCAGTGCAAAATCTGAGGAAATTGGGGATGCCATTCAAGCTCGTTTAGGGCGTGGCGTTACTTATACACAAGGGCGTGGCGGGTTTTCAAACGAACCAACTGAAATATTAAACTGTGTTATTAACCGTATGGAAGAAAATAAGTTGGTATCCATTATTAAAGACATAGATAGCAGTGCGTTTGTCGTCATTTCTGATGTTTCAGAAGTGCGCGGTGGCAATTTCAAAAAACGCGATATTCACTAATACAAAAAGTAAGCAAGTGCATCTCTTGCTTACTTTTTATTTGTTGTTTTCCCTGTAATCCAGATCCTGGGTGCAACTACAGAAAAGAATGACATCTGGCGTTGGTCTAAAGGCTCTTTCAAGACAATTTCAACTAAAAAAGCTATAATAATAATAATTCTTATACTTGTGACTTTACATTTTGAAGGAGAACTTAATGGACTTATTTATAGCAAGTGATCGCCAATTGCCAATTCGTTATTATGTAAATGAAGCTATTTGGATTCGCCGTGGCTGTTTTTCGCCACCCCAATTAACTTTGCCTTTTTTTGTGGAGGTAGAAATTAAAAATAACGACAATTTGCCAATTATTACACAGTATATCCGAGAATTTCAATGTCAATATAAGTATACAGAGATGCAAATTCTAATAAAGGACAACGTTATATTTACTGAAATGCAAGATATGCTCACTAAACAGCTATTGAGTAATCATCTGATTTCTATCCACCCACTCTTATTAAAGTAGGCATTTTCTTACTGCTTTCATATTATAAAGATTACATAAATAATGGACATAAGCTTCAATCTAAATTTTGTAAGCTCATGGTCATTAAAGAAAAGATGAAAAAGGCTTGATAACCAGTAAATGGATATTTTTGTTTTGATCAACACGATTTTCTTTATGGCTGACTTCAATTGACTCTTCTATATTCGCTCTAGCATTACGTGTTTAGCTAAAACCTTGGTTTACCACCATTCTTGATTCAGTTTGTTGGAAGCACGCCATTAATGTAAAAAGGTTTTCTCACTCCTCCATTTAACAAACTACCATCTCGCTAGAAAGCTTAAAAACATCAAATAATCCTACTTTAAATAGGCATACATTTGCACTTAAAAGAATAGAAACCTAGTAGAGAGTTTAGTTCAAGAAAAATAAAGTGAGGTGTAGAAGTAATGCTAGAAATAAGTGATGCAAAAGAGTTGGTACTCGGAGTTGTGCAGCATGATCCATTGTTTGTCGTACTACAACATACACCATTAGTAGAAACACTTTATGGTGATGCCTATTTAACACATATCCATGAAAAAGAATATTATAGCATTTCAGAAGTTGCAGGTTGGTTTGAAATAACAGATGCTATGCTGCGTTATTATATCAAACCTTTCGATCAGTATATTTTTGATAGCGCCTCTTATCATCAAACCACTAATATTCGCTTAGACCTCCCTGCTATTTTACGACTTCGCATGATTCTACTTTTGAAGGATGAATACCGTGTTAAAGGTCTAAAACTACTGCTAGGTATTGATGACAGTCATCAGCAGATTAAACATCAAATTACTGCCACTACTCTTGATTTTACGGATAATTTAGCCCACAAAGTCGATGTATTAGGTAGTGTCCTTCAGCAAATGATACAAACTGGTTTATTTCATATGGAACCAGATGAAAAGCAAGGGACATTAAACATTACGATTAATCAAGATTTTTTAGCGCAAAATCTACAAGAGCTCTCTTCCGAATCAAGCCGCCAAATAGAGGAAATTCAAAATGAAACAGCCGAATTGAAACATCTAAATGAAAATCTCCAAAAGCAAATGGTAGAGTTACAAGAAGGTAGTGTCAAAGATATCGTCAAAAAAATCCGTGAGCGTCATATTGAAAACGAAATCGTGTCCACTTTACGCACAGAGGCACTACAGCAATACTCTATGGAGAATAAGTCAGGGTTTTTCGCAAAAATTTTTAAATCCTCGCAAATTGAAATGGAAAAAGAACAATTTGTTGTTGGCTATATTTCACAACATTTAGAAGAACGCTTGGAAACAGCACTAAATAAATATTACAGTACCTGATTTTTTTTACGTGCCTGTCACTCAAACAATTCTGAAAATTTCGAGTGACTGGCACTAATCACTAATAAAAAGGTGTGTACGAATGAATACGTTAATGGAAGTTCAAAACATTTCTAAACAATATAAAACAAAGAAAGTTTTAGATAACATTTCATTTTCCATTTATGGAGAGGAAATTGTCGCACTTGTAGGGAAGAATGGTTGTGGTAAAAGTACGCTACTAAAAATTATTGGAGGTATCGTCGATTCAGATAGTGGCGCAGTTACTAGTCATGTACAATCTTTAAAAATTGGGTACGTCCCCGAAATTACTCCTCCACATGTACTCTTTACGCCCGAAGAGTATCTTTTTCATATGGGTAAAATAAGTGGTGTACCTCGTAAGCCATTACAACAAAAAATAAATCAATTACTTGAGCTATTCAATATGCAAGAGGTTCGGTCGACACGAATTACTCATTTTTCAAAAGGCATGAAGCAAAAGATTATGATTATGCAGGCAATGCTTGAAGAAACACATCTTCTAATTTTGGATGAACCTTTATCTGGACTTGATCCTCGTGCCCAAAATGAATTAGAAAACACCCTTTTGTCTTTAAAAGAGAATGGATATAGTATTATATTAACCTGTCACGAAACCAAATTATTAGAAAACCTAGTGGATCGGATTTTATTAATGGAAGGCGGCCAAGTGGTACAACTGGAATCATTTACAGACGCTTCTAACCAAAACAATCTAATAGTGTTTGAGTTACCCAGCGACCAATCACTTGATACAGTACTTTCCTTTATCCAAATCAAACAAATGCGCACATTAAATAATGGCAATCAAGAGCTAACTGTAACGGTAAACAGTGGAGATACAGACAAAACCCTTTTGGCCTTACTTCAACACGAAGCTACCATTAAACAGCTTATGCCTCTAAATTCAAAGAAGGAACAATTTCATAGTCATTTCTAGGAGGCTTATTAAATACATGATAAGTTTATTACACTATCAATTTAGTAATTATATAAGAACTTATAAATACATTCCCCCTTTTTTTCATTTTCATTTTATGTACGGTAGTCAACTATGCATTTGTACCAAATCCAATATTGGACAGTTACTCATTTACTTCGACTCTTCTATTTTTACTAATGGGATGGTTTACAGTAACAATATTTCATGCGGAGGACGAGGGACAAAAAGTCATTACTATACTACATGCTAAAGGGCAAAATGTGTATTTTGTTACGCTTTATTTGATTTGTTTTGTAATTGGCTTTTGTCTAAGCTGTGTGTCAGTGTTGTACCCTATAATAATTGGTGCATTTGGTGAACGACCAAGTTTATGGCATATCATATTGGGTTTCCTAGCTCATTTTAGCCTTTCTATGCTTGCTATTGCACTCTCTGCCATCTTCACAAGGGAACTAGTCAAGAATAAACAAAATTCTTGGTGGGGTGTACTTAGTATCTTAATTATTTCTTTAGCTATCGCCTCTTTAAAAAGCGTTATTTTACAAGTAAAGGGTCTATTATGGCTCTTACCTCCAGTACATCTTTCTTTAGAAATGATGAGTTCAGATGATAGCATCAACGTAATACCAGCCATTTTTTATTGGCAATATATTTGGATTTTTATTTATAGTATTTTAGTAATATGGTTATACTTTTTTATGTTGAATCGAAAAAGGAAAATGTAAGAAGTGCCTGGCACCCAAACAATTGTGAAAATTTCGAGTGCCCGGCACCTAAAGTTTTAATCAAGTAATTCTTTTAACTGGTTAATTTCAGTAATTGTTAGCTCTGTTAATTCTGCGATTGTTTCAATATTGGTTTCTCTCTTCAATAACTTTAACGCAATTTCCTTCTGCACCTTTTTTTCTCCGTGTTTAATGCCTTGTTCTATACCCTGTTCTATACCTTGTTCTATGCCTTGTTCTATTCCTTTCAATAGCCCTTCTTGCTCAGCTATATATTTTGTATCTTCTAGCTTCGCCGCCTCATCAAGGATATATTTCAAACGAGATTGATATGCATAATAATCTTCAGGGGACTGACTTAAATCTTGCCAAACATTCATAGCATTGAATAACTCCTCATCTTTCATGGCAAGCTCCTCCAATTCTAAATAAATTTCTTCATAGACTTTCTGTTTACGTCCATCAACCATTCCCAGTAGCATTAACCATCTATCCAAGACATTTTTAAAAGAATCCAATTGTTTTGCATACCATTGCTGTATAAATCGATTAATATCGATAAAATGTATTTCAAGTACGTCATCCATTTTCAAATTATCTTGATTATCATAAAGTTGAAAAATAGAATGATAATTTTTTGTGTGTTCAAATAACGTAAAATTACAAATATTTATAGTAATTGTCGGTCGTAATTTATGATACCCCATCCCTTTACGCAGTTGCGAAGTATAAATTCTTGACCAATAGTACAGTGTTCGTTTCATCATATCGTATTGATTGGTTAATTGAATTTCAACATTAACAAATAACTCATCTTGTGTTTTCACTAAAATATCCAAGCGAGATTGCTTATCATCTACATGTTCACTACCAAATTCTTGACTTATAAAAGTAACTTCTTTAATAGCATTTCTCCCTGTACGATTTAATAAAGCATTCAGGAATACTATAGTAATAGCCTTATTTTTATCCGTACCAAATAATTGTTTAAAAGCATAATCTACTTTTAAATCTATAAATTTTTCAAGTGGGATTTTACGAAAAGTATTTACACTCATGCGCATCACTCCAATTGATTTACCACAATTATAACATTTTTTTGATTTAGAAAAAAACGAAAAAGGTGCCTGACACTTGAACAATTCTGGTGACAGGCACTCAAACAATTCAGAATATTTCGGGTGTCAGGCACCCTTAACTGGCACCCTTAACTAATGATTAGATTGGATGTTTAAATTGGCTATCTTCTCTTGTTGTTTTAACACGATCCACTTACCGCATAACATTACAATTAGCCCTAGCAATACAATGCTGCCTGCAAAAATGAGTGCTGCCTTGTAGCTGCTAAAAATGACCACAAGTTGTCCAGCTATAATTGGCCCGATAATTTGTCCAAACGCATAGAACGTTGTCAACAATGACACGACTGGACCACTTTGTGTTGGAAATAGCTGTCTAGCATAGGCAGTTGTTAGCGTAACAATACCGACGAATGTTAAACCAAATAAAAATGAAGACAGTAGCACACTCCATACTGTTTGTGAAAATACCGGCAACAAAATCCCTAGCACTTGTAGTATGTAAGCCACAAATAAAATTTTTATTGCAGAAAACTTCTCTAATAGTACTGTCCACACTGGAGCAGATGGAATAGCCGCTACACCAACAATGACCCAACTATAAGAGGAATATGCTTGGAGCGATGGAATGTTGTGAATAATATCCACTAAAAATGTACCTGTTATAATATACCCAAGCCCCTCAAACCCATATGCCGCAATTAGCCAAGGCATAAAACCCCGCGACATTTTTGCATCTGCCGTTTTCGATACTTTCACGCTATCGTGTACTTGTAAATTTCTCCATAATAGAAATGTAATCACTAAAAATAGTGCGGATAAAATGCCTAAGCCAATCCAAGTACCTTGCCAAGCAAAACGTGCTTCAATAAAAGGTACGAATAAACCTGAAATGGCAATACCAAGCCCTATACCACTAAATAAGTAGCCTGACCACTTTGTGAGCGTTTGTTTGGCCAAATAATCCATAATAATACTAGAAGTTAAAACAAAAATAAGTCCCCCTGTAATCCCTGCAATTAATCGTAGAACAAGCCAAACACTATAGAACTCAATTAGCCCCATAAGCACAACAGAAATGACATTTAATACCACACTCAACAGTAAAAAATGTTTCCGCTGTCGGTAAATAAATCCCGCCCATAATGCCCCAATAAAATAACCAATATAATTACTAGATGCTAAAAAGCCTGCAACCTCAAATGAAAAGCCAACATCCTCCCGCATAAACGGCAAAATGGGCGTAAAAGCAAAACGGCTAATCCCCATCGCTACAACTAGTAATAGTACTCCCCCAAATAAAATACCAATGTGTTGACGATTCATCGCATCCTCTCCCCCTTTGTTAATAAAAGGATACTGAATGCTCCTTAATAAAGCAATTAAATTTATAAATTTTACCAATATTCAAAATAATAAAGGGAGGTGGTTTTACACTTTTCTTTTTACAAAAAAGACCCAAGCATTCACACTTGAGTCGTCGATTAGGCGATTTATTTAATAATTAGCTTTTAAACTAATAACAAGTAATACTATAAGCAAAAAAACACCAACACATACTCCCATAACTAGGCTTACTTTCCTACCAAGCATGTCCTTTCAATCCCCTCCTTTTGGGCATTTCCAAAAAATCTTATATAGCACCTATTTATTCCGAATTTCTCGCAATAAACTATGATAATAATTCTCATTTACAGTTTATATAAAGATTATTAATTTGCAAAGCCTCATTTTCCCACTACTTTCTACATCAGGCGAAAAGTAAAATATTCGTTTTTTTTATAGACTTTACAGTTTTATTATCCTATAATATTCCCTGCTGATATCAAAATACGAACATTGAGGTGTAAACTATGTTTAAATATACGCAAATTTTCAAAGGAACTGCTTTTTCAAGTAAGTCTTCCAAAGAAGTACAAATTTTACAAGACTACCTGTTTTGCATTAACGCAGACGGAATAATCGATAAAACGATTGCGCCAGAGCATCCTGACTATCAAACAGTACTACATACATATAAAGGGAAAGAAAATTTCTACCAATTAACTGATGGCCAGTATTTCTTCCCAGGCTTTGTCGATTTGCATGTCCATGCACCACAATGGGCTCAAGCCGGTACTGCTCTAGACATCCCCCTATATGACTGGCTCAACACCTATACCTTCCCTATCGAATCGAAGTTCTCGGACTTAGCATTTGCGAAAGAGGTCTATGAAGATTTAGTAAGTACCCTTCTTGCCAATGGCACAACAACATCGTTGTACTTTGCAACAGTTCATAAGGAAGCAAGCCTATTATTAGCTGAAATCTGTGCTACAAAAGGACA
The DNA here is from genome assembly GCF_016350185.1 of Lysinibacillus sp. C5.1. Taxonomy (NCBI): domain Bacteria; kingdom Bacillati; phylum Bacillota; class Bacilli; order Caryophanales; family Bacillaceae; genus Lysinibacillus; species Lysinibacillus sp. C5.1. The sequence goes on along the minus strand of NZ_CP066226.1, from coordinate 1,467,791 downwards.
ACGTGGTCTTGTTGGGAAAGTTGTCATGGATGACCCTGAACAAAACCCTACATTTTATCGAGATGCAAATACGGCAACAGCATTAGCGGATACAGAAGAGTTTATTTTAGCTGTTAAAGAATTAGCAAAATCTACCAAGCAAGGCGTGTATCCTGTTGTAACACCTCGCTTTATTCCAAGTTGTACAGATAGTGCTTTAAAAGGTTTAGGTGAATTGGCAGCTAAGTATGATACACATATTCAATCTCATTGTAGTGAAAGTGACTGGGAGCATAGGTATGTGCAAGACCGCTTCAACAAAAATGATGCCTACGCTTTACATGATTTTGGTCTATTAGGTGATAAGTCTGTTATGGCACATTGTAATTTCTTAAACGATGAAGATGCCACACTATTTGCTGAAACTGGTACTGCTATCGGCCATTGTCCAATTTCAAATGCTTATTTTGCTAACAGCGTTATTCCCATTGCCCGCTTCCATGCAAAAGGTGTAGATATTGGTTTAGGCTCAGACATTTCAGGTGGTTTCTCACCTAGTCTTTTTGATAATGCAAGACAGGCGGTAATGTCATCTAGAATGTTGGAAGATGGTGTGAATACAGCACTTCCTGCAGACAAACGTGGCGTGCCAAATTCGCGCATTACTATCAACGAAGCATTCTATTTAGCAACAGCTGGCGGTGGTGAAAGTTTAAGTCTTCCAATTGGTCGCTTACAAGAAAACTATACGTGGGATGTTCAAGTAATCGATACAAAAGTAGCATCTGCTAAACTACCAATCTTTGATAACAAAGAAGAACTGATTGATATCTTCCAAAAAATCATGTATCTAGTACGTCCTGAAAATATTCGAGAAGTATGGGTGCAAGGCATTAAAGTGCACGAAAGAACAGAATAATCTAACGCAAACAGTGGTCTCCCCTTCTCTGTAGCAACAGATGAAGGTCACTAAGTCGTTTTATTTATAAACTTAACATTTGAGGTGGGCATCTTAGTGGAAACGCAAAAAAACAATTTAGCAAACAGTAATACCGCACATTTAACCGTTTTACCCGATGACAAAGTACCATTCGGTCAATCCGCTCTTCTAGGTTTACAACATGTAATGGCCATGGACGTCTATGTCGTACCTTTCCTAATCGCGATGTTAATAGGCATGCAATCAGGACAAGCAAGTGCTTTAATACAATCAACATTTATCGCAGCAGGGATTGCGACGATTGTCCAAAGCCATTTCTGCATGAAGCTTCCAATCGCACAAGGACCCTCGTATGTACCATTAGGAGCGATAGTTGGTATCTATGCCGCAAGTGGCAGTGGCGAACTTGGTTGGAGCGCTGTACTGGGTGCAAGCCTGATTGGGGCCATTTTTGTCATCATTTTAGGTTATACAGGTATTTTCAACAAAATCGTTAAAACATTTATTCCCCCAATTGTAGGCGGTACAATTATTTTCGTCGTTGGCTTATCCCTTATGCCCGTTGGTTTAAGTAGTAATATTTTTGAAGGCGCTGGTGCTACGATTAGCCAAAACATATACTTGGCGCTTATTTCAGCTACCGTATTAATTGGCTGCGTAATGCTAGGCTCTATATTCCGTCAAAAAGGTCGAGTATTTCGTATTGCCTCCGTTATTATCGCGTTGCTTATCGGTTGTGTCGCTGCAAATATTATGGGTATTTTAGATTTATCGGCTGTTGGAAAAGCAAATTGGTTTAGCTTACCGCAATTGCCTTTTGTAGATTACGGCTTTACATTTAACTTTTCAGCTATTTTAACAATGGTGATTATCTATATTGTCTTAATGGCTGAAACGACGGGTACATGGTTTGCTGTAAGTAATGTAATTGATAAACCATTGACAGATAGACAAATTAATCGTGGGGTAATTGGTGAGGGTATTGGCTGTTTCATCGCCTCATTACTCGGTTCTACGCCGGTAACTGGCTATTCAACAAATGCAGGGGTTATTTCCATCACAGGTATTGCAAGCCGTCGTATCTTTATTGTTGCAGGTTTTTGGTTTATTTTGTTCGGTTTTTCCGGTAAATTGGCTGCCTTAATCTCTGCCATTCCTTCAGCAGTGATCGGTGGCGTCTTTGTCATCGTCTGTGGCATTATCGCCATTAGCGGGTTACAGGTAATGAAAAATGAACATATTGGCGAAAAAGAAATGTACGTCATTGCTGTTCCTGTTATCTTAACATTAGCGTTAACACTATTACCAAAAGATTTCTTATATGCTTTACCTACAACGGTACAATATTTATTCGGCTCTCCAATAGCAACAGCTGCGCTCGTTGCCATTATGTTAAATAAAGTATTACCAAATGTTAAATAGGTAAGGTTTGGAGACTGTAGATACACTCAAAGAGAGTGTATCTACAGTCTTTTAAGTGAATCCTATAATATAAAGGCAAAAAAGTACAAACTTTATAGGAAGGATAAAGATATTGGCAAAACAACAAAAGTCATTACAAATAGTTACAAATAAAAAAAGCCATAACACCTCAAGCACTTGAGGTATTTTGGCTTTTTATGTTGTCTCTTTTGTCATTTTCTCAAATTCACATAAATCAATCCATTTTTGAATAGACGCTATGACTTCCTGAAATGCTAAGCCATTTGGTGTTAATGCATATTCTACCTTTTTTATCGATGAATCAATGTATTTCTTTTCAATTAATCCTGCATTAACAAGCTCATTTAAACGTTCTGTTAGTAAACGATCAGAAATGCCGGGTATTGTGGCATGAATTTCATGATACCTTTTTGGACCAGGCAACAAAGTATAAATAATCATTCCCATCCAACGTTTCCCTATAAACTCTATTGCCTGATGATAACTACTACATATATGTGAACAGTTTGATTGTGTCATCTCATAACCTCCTGTCTGTAATTCCTTATTCTATTGTAGCACACAAAATATTTTTTATTTGACGAATAAACTTACTAATGGTAAGATTCTAATCATCAACTTACCATTAGTAAGTTTTAAGGAGGACATTATGTCAGCAACTAAAACACAAACCAATCTATATACAATTATGGAAGAGCGTAAATCCGTTCGCGTCTATGATCCAGCTTTTAAAATTCCACAAGTAGAGCTTGAAGCAATTATTCAAGAGGCTACTAGCGCTCCGTCATCTAGTAACTTGCAACCATGGAGATTCCTAGTCATTCAAGACGAAGCTGTAAAAACAGAACTACGTGCTATTGCCAATAACCAAGAACAAGTTGAAACATCTTCAGCTATTATTGCAGTGTTAGGCAATGCCGAAATGTATCAGCAAGTTGAACAAATTTACACGCAAAATGTAGCAGAAGGGCATATGGGTGAAGCACAGAAAGATTTAATGATTACGAATACTCTACGTACTTACCCAGCTGCACCACTTGAAGTCAGAAAAAATATTGCAACATTTGATGCAGGTCTTATCTCAATGCAACTAATGCTGATTGCGAAAGAAAAAGGTTATGATACGGTGACAATGGGCGGATTTGATAAAGAGAAATTTGCACAACGTTTTGAATTACCGGAGAATATTTTCCCTGTTGTTCTTATTGCCATCGGGAAAGCAGCAGCACCTGCTTATGGTTCATCGCGTTTACCATTAAAAGACATTGCTCGTTTTATTTAATTCAGTAATAATCTGTTGGCTAACAGGTAAGAGAAAAAGTGTTAGATTGACTGCATCAATCTAACACTTTTTTGCTCGTTGTATCATTTGTTTATGTATTCTAAGCAAGAGTTGTCCCTTAAAACACTCTTCTTTTTAGTGATGTCCTAGCCTTTTCGTGTTTTCCTATAATCCCTATTTAAGTTGTTGCAAAATTCTCATTTCTTTTTTGCTATACTAGAGAAAGAAAGTAGGGATGACTATGATTTATGATGTAATTATTGTGGGTGCTGGTTCAATGGGAATGGCGGCTGGTTATTATTTAGCGAAGGCAGGAAAAAACGTCCTTATGCTCGATGCTTTTGATCCACCACATGAAGAGGGCAGCCATCATGGCGAAACAAGAATTATTCGTTTTGCTTACGGTGAAGGAGCGAGTTATGTCCCTTTCGTGCTACGCGCTGGACAACTATGGAAAGAGCTTGAAGCGGAAACAAGTGAATCTTTATTTTTACAAACAGGTGTGATGAATGTTGGTCAATCAGATCATACCTTTCTTCAAAATGTTAGAACAAGCGCGAAACTATACGATTTACCTTTAGAACAGTATACAGCCGCCGAAGCGATGGAAAAATGGCCTGGATTAGCATTGCCTGAGGATTTAGTAGTGTGCTATGAACCAACTGCAGGTGTATTGCATGTAGAAGCCTGTATCGCTGCCTATAAAAAGTTAGCATTAGCACAAGGTGCCATTTTACATACAAATGAAAAGGTCCACGCTATTAAGACCGAAGACATTGTACAAATACATACAAAAAATGGGCTATATGAGGCAAGAAACCTCATTGTCACAGCAGGTGCTTGGGCATCGGAATTGCTCCAAACCATGAACCTTTCATATCCTATTACACCAACACGCAAAACATTTGCTTGGTTTGAAGCAGACGAACAGCTTTATCGTGACACTACTTTCCCCGCCTACTGTTTCGAATTTGCTGATTCTGCCTATTATGGTTTTCCAAGCATTCATGGGGCAGGCTTGAAACTAGGTCGCCATGATGGTGGTGAGCCTATCGACCCTAATGAGCCAATGCGTCCATTCGATAATCAGGATGCTGCTGATTTACAACATTTTCTCAATCGCTTTATGCCACAACATGGTGCACTTGCATTCGGCAAAACATGTAAATATTCTGTGACACCTGATGAACACTTTATCATTGATTTTTTACCTAATCATCGCAATATTGTCATTGCTGCAGGATTTTCTGGTCATGGCTTCAAATTTAGTAGCGCAGTTGGCGAAGTATTAACAGAACTTATATTAAATGGTACAAGCAAGCAAGATTTATCACTTTTTCAGCTTAATCGCTTTGCCTAAATCATAACAACCAAGAGAAATATTACGTTCTCTTGGTTGCTTTATTGTTGTATAACATTACATCCAATAGGCTAACGAACGTTTTTTCATGGACGTACGATATTGTTTTGTGGAAATTGGTAACACTTGATTTGTTTTGTAATCCATAATAACGCCATAGCGACGTACAACGTCCATTTGATTGATTTCACCTGTATTGTACATACGCTCCACTTCATAGGGGTCTGTTTCAAGCCATTGTTGACGATTTTTTCGAATATACGCTCGCTCTTTCACGGTAGCTGCCATATCAATTTCAAATGCATCAATATCACGATCAATTTCACGGATAACAACGCCATAATCAAGTTTCGCACGTTCAAGCGAAACATATTCATCGATGACATCCTCTAAAACTGCGTTGACATCACGCTCAAGAGGGTCCCCTAATCCTCCCCCGCCAGCAGATGGACGTGTAAAGGAGTCTCCCTTTTTCAATGCGACATTAGAAAAAATGGTACCCAAAAATTCCTCACCAGCTTGATTTGGGTTTAAAATCGCGCCTTGTGCAATGGATGGTAAGCCGCCCATAATGCCCCACGTAATAGAACGAGAACGGTCACAACAATATGACATCACGGTGTTGTTTATATCTGTTAATAACCCACCTTTTTCAACACCACAACCACCGCGATATTTCCCTGGACCTGCTGAATCTGTAATAATCTCATGTTTTGTCGTTAGTACAGGAGACAAGCGCTCTTGCCCTTCACACGGTTGGACACTTAAGCCGACCCCAAATACAGGTGATGTCGTATTTGCGCCATCGCGATCCACACGCCCACCATGTCCTCCTGCCATCCAGTCATACCACATAAAATACCCATTATTATTTTGTCGTTGATCGTAGCCACCAATTAACAAATACTCTAGGTTAAATGAACAAGCAATTGCACGTTCAGGCATGATGTTTGACCATAACTCAAAACATGCATTCATTATCTTTTCAAAAGAACCTGAGCAATAGCCAGATACCGCAATAGGACTCGGCGCATTGACAACAGTATTTTCGGGCAAATGTATTTTGACAACTCGATAGAAACCTGAATTTAATGGAATTTCCGGAAAGAATGTTTTCGTTCCTGCATAAATACCAGAAAGTGCCGAACCGAATCCAGCATTTAAAAAGCAACTTATAGCAGGGTGTGACCCACTTAAATCATAGAAAATTTCATCTTCACGAATTGTCATTTTCACATGCACTGGTATTAAGCCATCCCCTAGCTCTGGGTCCATATCAATATAATCGACTGTTTCCCATTGTCCTTTTGGTAAGGCTTTAATCTTTGCACTCGTCAAACGTTCTACATAATTTTGTACCTCTTCAAATGCTAGTAAAACCGTATCGATACCATATTTGTTAATCATCTCATTCAATTGTTTTTCGCCAATTTTAGCCGCTTCTACTTGTGAACGTAAATCGCCAATTCGTTCCTCGGGAATACGCATATTCATCACGATAATATTCACAACATCTGCTAAATACTGACCTTTACTATAAATGCGTACAGGGGGTATTCGTAAACCCTCTCCATAATGTTCCTTTGCTGTAATATCAAAAGAACCTGGATTAGAACCACCTACATCTGCCCAATGACCGTTTGTTTGCATCAGGGCAATCAGCTTATCGCCATGGAAAACAGGTAGTATAACCCGAACATCGCTAAAATGCGTGCCCCCCCGATATGGATCATTTACTAAAAATACGTCACCAGGGTGAATATCATTTGCAAAATCCTCTAAAACCGCTTTCGCTGTTAGATGTAAAGTACCGACATGTACCGAAATATCTTGTGTTCCCTGCATAACTGTATTTCCTTGTGCGTCACATAATGCACAACTAAAATCCCGATTATAAATAACAAAAGAATAGCAAGTACGCAGCATTTGTTCAGCCATTTGATCGACTAAATTTACAAAGCCATTTTTCAACACTTCAAATGTTACTGGATCCAGATTTTTAATTTGATTATTTAGGAACAATCCTGTAGTACTCATAGACTTTCCCCCTTATCATGTATTAGTTCACTGTAATAATGATATTTTTATAAGCATCTACTTCAGCCGTAAATCCTGGTGGAATGACCGTCGTCGTATCTAATTGATCCACAATTGCAGGACCTTGTAATTGTGCATGCACTGGAATTTTATCGCGATAATAAACGTTTGTTTCAACATATGCCCCATCAAAATAGACAGGTCGTGTCTCTTTATAAGCATCTTGTAAGGAGCCAGTTGATTCAAATTGTGGGAAATTAGGTTTTGGCACTGTACCTATTGCAGTCACACGTAAACCGTAAATCTCAACAATCTGGTCCTTATCTGAAAATGCAAATTCTCGCTCATGTTCTTGGTGGAATGCTGCTAATACTTCCTCCAAGGAAGTGACGTAATCTGGTACCACAACCGCTAAGGAGCGCCATTGTCCCTTATAGCGAAGATCCATATAATTCATCAAAGTCGATGTTTCTTCAGAAATCCCTTCTTCTTCTAATAATGCTTTCGCCTCTTTCCGTAGTGCCTGATATTGAATATCGAGCTCTTCGACTGATACTTCATTTGCTTTTTTTACAAACGTTTTTGAAATATCGTGGCGTACATCTACAAGTAAGCACCCCATTGCTGCTGCTACGCCCGGATGTGTAGGGATAATGACTTTCGGGATATTTAAATCTTTTGCTAAATGTGCGGCATGAAGTGGCCCTGCACCTCCAAAGGCTACAAGAGCAAAATCACGTGGGTCATAGCCCCTTCGTACAGAAATTAAACGAACGGCATCACTCATATTGGCATTGGCAACTTCAATAATGGCACTCGCAGCTTCTTCAATTGTCTGATTGAAAGCTTGCGCAATTTTTGTTACAGCCTGCTGTGCCTTTCCTTTATCTAATTGCATCATCCCATCTAATAATGTCACACCAAGACGTCCTAAAACGACATTAGCGTCTGAGTTAGTTGGCTCTGTACCACCATGACCATAGCAGGCTGGACCTGGTATAGCACCAGCACTTTGCGGCCCATTTCGTAATGATCCACCTTCATCTTGCCAAGCTAAACTACCACCGCCAGCACCTATCGTTAATATTTCAATACTTGGAAATCCTATTGGATAACCATATTCAATAGACCAATCCTTTGTAATTCGAATTTGTCCTTTGTACATCAGTGAAATATCTGTACTCGTTCCTCCCATATCCAAGCCTATCGCATTTTCAAAACCGCATAACTTTGCTATATGTTTGCTCGCAATTGCTCCCGCAGCAATTCCTGAGCTCGCTAATCTAGCGGCATAGCGAGGCACTGTACTAGACGTCATGACACCTCCGCCAGAATGTAAAACTAAAATTTCCTCCTCATAGCCTCTTTTTTGCATTTCATTACTTAATTTACTAATATAATTGCTCATGATTGGTCCTAGAACAGCATTAATAATCGTTGTACTCATCCGTTCATGCTCGAATATTTCAGGTAGTACTTCACTTGAAGTACATATATAAACATCTGGCAGTTCCTCAAGTAAAATCTTTTTCACTTTTGCTTCGTTTTCTCCATTCACATAAGAATTGATAAAACATATAGCAATGGATTCTGTCCCGCGACGTTTCAATTTCTTTGCTAATACCCGAATTTCTTCCTCATCGATAGCTTGCAATACTGTTCCTTCATAATCTATTCGCTCAGTGACTTCAAAACGATCGCGGCGTTGAATATAGGGCTTTGCCGTATCTTTGTACGTATCCCAAATATCCTCCTTTGTGCCGCGACGAATTTCTGTGACATCGCGAAATCCTTTTGTCGTAATTAGAGCGGTTTTCGGTAGCTTTCGCTCAATTAATGCATTCGTACCAACCGTCGTGCCATGAGAAAAAATTTTAATATCCTGCCCTTTCAACTCTGCCTTCTCAACGCCATTTAAAATTCCCTGTTCAGGGTTTGATGGGGTGGATGAAGTTTTTGTTACAAATATTTCTCCTGTATCTTCATTAAAAACAAACACATCTGTAAACGTTCCACCAACATCTATTGCTAAGCGAGTTTGTGCCATAGAGATACCTTCTTTCGTTTAATAGTGTGAAAATATGCATAACAATCTACTAACCTATAAGAAAAAACAGTCTCCCATATGTAACGGGCTTTAAAGCCCATTACATTCCCTGTGTGCGGATTGTCACCGTTTTAAATGTTGTGAAAAATTCTTTTGCTGCTTGCCCTTGTTCACGTGCGCCAGTACTTGAATTTTTCATGCCGCCAAATGGCGCTTGTGGTTCAGCACCACCTGTCTCGTCGTTCACTTGAACAAGCCCCACTTCGCTACGCTGAATAAAATCAAAAGCTTTTTGAATGTTGTTCGTATAAATAGAAGCACTTAACCCAAATTCAGAGTCGTTGGATAATCGAATTGCTTCTTCATAATCCTTTACCTTAATCACAGCTAGGACTGGTCCAAAAATTTCATCACGCGCAATGCCCATAGCATGTGTTACATTTGTAAAAATCGTCGGGTCAATATAATAACCTTCTGATTTACCTTGCGTCGGTCCACCACCATAGACAAGTTTGGCACCTTCTAATTTTGCTTTTTCAATGGCAGCTAAAATACTCTCATATTGACCTTTTGAGGAAACTGGACCCATTGACGTGCCGACTTTGATTTCCCTCGCTTGTTCAATTAAACATGCTAACACCTCATCATAAACTGCTTCCTCAATATAAACTCGACTAGTTGCTGTACAACGTTGTCCGGTTTGCTTCATTGCTCCTTCAATTGTTAACTTTGCAGCGAGATGAATGTCCGCATCAGCTAATATAATGGCAGCGTTTTTACCGCCTAGTTCAAGCTGAATTTTTTTCTTAGTTGATCCTGCGCTATCTAAAATACTTTGCCCAACACCATTTGAACCGGTAAATGTTATTGCTTTCACTTCTGGTGCTTCAAGCAAAACTTGCCCAACTTTCGAACCGCGTCCTTGTACGACGTTTAACACATTCTTTGGTATACCTGCTTGTTCAAAGAGCTCGCCGATAAGTTTTCCCGTTAAAGCGCTTTCAATAGAAGGTTTCCAAACAACCGTATTGCCGTATACTAATGCGGGCGCAATTTTCCACAAAGGAATAGCTACTGGGAAATTCCATGGTGTAATAGCTGCAACTACACCAAGAGGGACACGCATTGTGTACAACATTTTGCCTTCACTGGCAGACGGCAATACTTCACCTGTCGCCCGCATTCCTTCTTGTGCAAAATAGCGCAAAATAGAAGCGCCACGTTTCACCTCCCCAATCATTTCATTTTTGGTTTTACCCATTTCGTTGGAAGCTGTTTCAGCTACTTTATCAATATTTTGTTCGAGCAAGTCTGCAGTGACACGCAATAGTTCCCCACGCACTACTGACGATGTATTTTTCCAATCTTCAAATGCTTCATTTGCCGCTGTAACGACTTCCTTTGTCTCATCCACTGTCAAAAGCTCTACTTGACCAATACATTGCGATGGTTTTGCAGGATTAAATTGCTCTCGAATTTCCCTAATGATAGTTGTCATAAAACCCCTCCTTGATTAAGTAACTGATTCTTCATATTAGCTCGCATTAAAGCCATACATATTAATCTTTTGCAATAATCGTTTTACGCACAAATTCAAAAGTCTCATCTAGAATACGTAACATTTCGTTTAATTCTGCTTTCGATAAAATAAGTGGTGGTGCAAAAACAACTGTATCTTGCTCGTACGTGACTGTTCGTAAAATTAAGCCTCGTTTCATCGTTTCTTGAACAAATATTGGGCTAATGGCAGTCTCGAAAAGCTCACCAGTTTCACGATTTTTAACTAGCTCAATAGCACCAAGCAAACCAATTGTTCGAACATTTCCGATAAAGCTATATTTTTCTTGAAGCGCTTTAAAACCTGTCAACATCGCTTCTCCCATAGATGCTGCGTTTTCTATCAACATTTCCCGCTCTAGAATGTCAATGTTTTTTAAGCCTACTTGGCAAGCCAATGCATGACCACTATACGTATAACCGTGCATTAAAGTCCCTTTGGAAAGCTGGCAATATGTTTCATGAATTTTTTCGGAAATTACCACACCTCCAAGCTGTGCGTAGCCACTCGATACCCCTTTAGCAAATGACATCATATCTGGTACAACGCCATAATGCTCCATGCCAAACCATTTACCCGTACGACCGAAACCGGTAATTACTTCATCCGCTATAAATAAAATGCCGTACTCATCGCAAAGTTTACGTACTTCTTTAAAATAATCTTCTGGCGGAATATTGACTCCTCCCGCTCCTTGAATCGGCTCGGAAATAAACGCTGCTACTGTTTCTGGACCTAGTGCTTCAATCATTTCTCGAAGATCGCGAACAGATTGATTGTAAACATAATGGAAATCAGGTGCAGGAGAGTTGGTAAAGTTACGAAATGCCTGTATACCCGTCGCATTTGTCGCTCCCATCGCCACCCCATGATAGGATTGTGTACGTGAAATAATTTTTTGACGCGCTGGCTGACCCTTTAATAACCAGTAATGGCGAGCTAGTTTAATCGCCGTATCATTTGATTCTGATCCTCCAGAAGTAAAAAATACTGTATTTAAATCTCCTGGTGTTAAAGAGGCTATTTTCGTTGCTAAACGAATAGCTGGTTCATTACTAAATGAAGCAAAACAAGAGCTAAATGCTAATGTAGCCATTTGTTCTTTTGCAACTTCTGCAATTTCCTCACGACCGTGTCCAACGTTTACGTTCCATAAAGAAGACATGCCATCAATATAACTTTTCCCCTCTAAATCTTTTAAATAGATGCCTTTCCCCTCTGTAAAAATAGCAGCAGGCCCTTGTGTTTGCTGTTGCTCAATCGACGTCGTTGGATGTAGAAAATGCTTTTGATCTAAAGTTTTCAATTCTTCTTTTAGTTGAATTGTCATCAATACCAGCCTCTTTTCATTAAAAGTTTTATACACTTTATTACAAGCAATTTTCATGCCAACTCCATAAAAAAAGAGACATTATTAAAAAAATGCCTCTCTAATTTATTGAATTCGTCCATCATTATTCACTATTGAGCACCTCGAACAACTTGGTAGTTTTCAGAATGTCGATATTTTTTCGCTGCAATAAACATCTTGTTAGAAACACATACGCCTATTCAAATATCACTAGCATTTCATGCTTTTTTGCACTAATTATGCAAATATACAAGCAGTGATGCATAACTGCATCATTATTCTTGATAGGAGATATGCCGTGTCAATTGGAATTTTTGTATTTTCCTTACTAACGTAGATTGATCGCAACCGAGCGCTTTGGCTGCTTGTCTTATACTCGGATGTTCAGATAATGCTTGCTTAATCAATTGCTTTTCAAACATTGCCACTTGCTCTTTTAATGTACCTACTAAAAGTGGAACTGCAAGCTGTTGTTTTACATTTGGCTGTTGCACTGTATTGTCGACTTGTCGAATAACTAGTGGATTGCTATCAAGCTCTTGTTGAACTGTACTTGCCGTAATTTCAGGTTGGGTAGCCAATAAGCAAAGGCGTTCCACCATATTTTTTAATTGCCTGACATTTCCCGGCCATGCATACGCTTCTAACACTTTCATAGCTGTTGACTCAATTGTTCGATGAATGCCATATTTATCACCTATCAACGCTAAAAAATGATTAACTAATGGAATAATATCTTGCCGACGCTGTCTTAATGGTGGAATTTCAATAGGGATAATGTTTAAGCGATAATATAAATCCTCCCGAAAGCTACCTTGCCTAACCATATCCGCTAAGTTTCGATTCGTTGCTGCGATAATTCGTACATCGATTGCAATTGGTCTGCCACTTCCTATGCGCTGTACCTCCGATTCTTGTAGCACTCGCAATAATTTAGCTTGGAGCTGCAAAGGCATTTCTCCAATTTCATCTAAAAACACCGTGCCTCCTGATGCAATTTCAAAGAGTCCGGCTTTTCCACCTTTACTAGCTCCCGTAAATGCCCCTGATTCATAGCCAAAAAGTTCAGATTCAAGTAATGTTTCTGGAATTGCACTACAATTGATTGTTAAGATTTGCTTATGACTTCGTCTGCTATAGGCATGAATAAGTTTTGTAATCTCCTCTTTGCCGACTCCCGATTCACCACCAATTAGCACGGTAGAATCTACTTCCGCTACACGCATCACCCTTTTGACTACTTGCATCATGGCGGAAGATACGGCAATTAAACTACTTTTTCTCGATTCTTGATTATGTAAGGCTTGTAGTTTGTATTTAAAATTTTCATTTTGATCTTCTAATTTTTGTACTTCTTGTTCAAGCAATTTGAGTTGTGTCATATCCCGTGTGATGGCAACAACATATTGTAATTTGCCATCTTCGTCAAAAATAGGCTGACCTGTTACTAAAAAACATCTACCGTTAATGAAAGTTTGCAATATCGTTACCTTTTCTTGCGATTCAATTACTTTCATCGAAATAGAATCACTCATTAACCCTTCAGCAATGACATCTTTTGCATATCTCCCCCGTAAATCGATGCCAACAATTTCAATATCAATATCATTTTGAAATAAAATTTTGCCGTGACGATCACAAATTGTCACCCCATCAGAAATTGAGTTCAACAACTTATGTGACAGGGGGTTCATAAAATCGATATCGTTAAACTGCTTCAATGATCTAGCTGTAAACAGCGTACCTTGAGATGTTTCTACTACATGGACGAAATATTCTTGCACCTCAAATGTTTCTTGTCCTTTACAGTATTTCTCACTTATTTGTTCAAGAAGCTCTTGTTGGATATCACTTTTGACAATCACTTCACCATTTTTCACAATAAAAAAATGTTCTTCCTTATGAAGTTCTGTTACTGACATCTGAACCGCTTCCTTTCCAAATCCATTTTATTATTTTTAGAAGTAATGCAAAAAATCCGCTCCCTATCCACGGAATCTCTAGCAAACAACTACTTGCGTAGTTGTTTGCTAGGCTTGCATTCCCGTAAGCGTGTCGCGAATTTAATCTCATCGTATAGTTCCCTCACACTCGTCTTAGCCTCGTAGTAATATTCTACTCTGAAGCTAACTTATCCTCTAATTGCTCTGCTGGTTTAGTTGAAAGTTTTCGCATGATGACAAATAGCACAATTGACACAATCAATACTAATGTACTTAAGTAAAACTGCGTACGCAACGATTCAATTAACACTTGGCATAAATAGACAATCGTTAAAACACCAATCGTAACATACGATAAGTATGGAAATAACCACATCCTAATCGATAATGGCTCGCCCGAAACTTGATCATAATACCGTCGAAATCGTATTTGTGAAATAGCGATAAAAATATAAACAGCAATCATTAATCCTCCAACACAATTACCTAAAAAATAAAAAATTACTTCTGGGGAAATAAAATAGAGCATGGCACAAATATATGCAACTAAGGTACTTCCAATAATAGCTGGTACTGGTGCACCACGGCGATTTCGTATTTGTGAGAAGATTTTTGGTGCATCTCCTTGACGTGACATTTCAAGTAACATGCGTGAACTTGTATAAAGTGCTGAATTAAGCACCGAAATTAATGAAATAAATATAACGATTTGAATAATTTGAGCTGCAATTGGAAGTCCAGCCATCGTTAAAATATTGGCATAGGGTGCTGCTAAAAACGTTGAATCATTCCACGGGATAATCATGACCATAATAGCTACTGAGCCGACAAAAAATAATCCGAGACGGAATACGACATTGCGAATAGCACGAACAATATTTTTTGCTGGATTTTCAGACTCTGCCGCAGCAATCGCTGCAACTTCAGCACCGCAAATAGAAAATATAACAAAGACAATTGCGGTAAATATTGGAACAACCCCATTTGGTGCAAAGCCACCAAATGCTGTTAAAATCCCTAATCCTTTAGGCTCATAATTAGGCCATATACCGAAAATCATTGCTGTTCCAACTACTAAAAAGATAATGATTGCCGTAACTTTAATAAATGATAGCCAATATTCAAATTCACCGAAAGATTTCACCGAATAAATATTAATAATGGTCATTAACAATGTAATGCCTACACTTCCAACCCAAATCGGTATAAATGGAAACCAGTTATGCAGCATACCCCCGATTAATGCAGCTTCTAGTCCAACAATGAATACCCAGCTAGCCCAATAAAGCCAGCCAACTGTAAAACCTGCCCATGGCCCAATATACTTTCCTGCATAAGATGCAAATGAGCCTAACTCCCCCGATTGACCAGACTTCTCTCCTAATGCGATTTCCCCAGCCGCCATTTCACCAACCATTTGCATAATTAAGACAATGAGCAAACACGCAATTGCATAGGATATGACTGCTGCTGGACCGGTACTTAAAATGTTTTTTCCGGTTCCGACAAAAAGCCCGGTTCCAATTACCCCACCAATGGAAATCATTGTAATATGTCGTGTTTTCAGTGATTTTTGCAAAGCTCCCATTAAACCACCCCTTAGTGTTTTGATATAGACATTTACTAGCCCCTTTCTCTAATGCATGTCTTCTGTTTAATGAGCAAGTTCTATGCCAAACACTACAAAAAACTTAAAATTTATAAAATTCTGTTAAATAAGCTTGTAGTTTACTAGCTTCTTATCTCGCTTCATCCTTTTATGGTGGGCACAGCTTATCAAGATGACGCGGTACGAATCGCTTTTGCACAATGCACAATTAAAATTTTGATGCACATTTGCATCATCGATTTATTTTTTACATCACATTACCCATACGCTCGATTATATGAACTTAAAATATTTAATTCCTCTCGATACTTTGCAACAGTTCTTCTTGAAATTTGAATTCCTTCTTCACATAAAATATTTGTCAATTGCTGGTCTGCTAAAGGATTTCGTTTATCCTCGGTTTCAATCAACTTTTGTAAGCGCTTTTTAATGTACATAATCGAATCCATTTTTCCGGAAGAATTCAGCAAGCCCTTTGTAAACAAAGATTGTAATGCATAAATGCCTTTTGGCGTTTGAATATACTTCCCTCGAATAGCACGACTAATGGTCGATTCATGTACAGCTAACAAGTCAGCAAGATCTTTTAAACGCATAGGTTTTATCGCTTCTAACCCCTTCGTAAAGAAATTTTCCTGCTGTTGCAATAATAATCTAGTTAACTCATAAAGCGTCTTATCTCGCTGTTCAATTCCTTGCAATAAAGCTAATGCATCTTTCATGGAATCTCGGTAGTACGTTTGATAATTTGGATCATTTTTTAACAGCGCAACATAACTTTCATCAATCGATACGATAGGTAAGTGGTGACGAGTTAACTGAATCACCCATTCTCCAGCAATTGCTTTCACTTCGATATCTGGCATCACATAGGGAATCGATTCTAATTTATCCCCCATCATAATCGGTTTCAATTTTTTTATATAGTGAACCGTTTCGATGACATCTTGTAAAGGCATCTTATATTTTTTGCTCAACTGTTTAATCGCCTGCGTTGCAACTAACTCTAAATCCGAACGAATAAAGGTCGAAGCCTTTTTGGGCGCAAACTGATCATTATCCAATTGGATAAGTAAAAATTCTTGGTAACTTCGTGCGCCTACGCCAATCGGCTCAAAAGTTTGTAATAAATCTAAAATTGCCTCTACATGCGAATAACTAGTTTGAAACTTGTCTGCTACAATCTCTAACTCTACGTCCAAAAATAAGCGATTATCCAACGATTGGATTAAAAATTTTAAAATTCGTAAATCAATAGAAGATAAATTTTGATGCATCGGCACTTGCTCTAAAAGGAATTGCTCATAATTTTCTTTTTCAGCAAGCTTCATCTCAATCATATTAAATTGGTTACTGCTAGACCTATCATAGGATGATGAAAAATGATGAACAGAACAATTTGCTAATTGCATAATCTCCTCATATTGCGTTTTTTCTTTTGCGTCGTTGACTACTAATAATGGATTTTCTGTTGCTCTTTCATAAATGTATTGCTCTAGCTCAGTCGCCGAATATTGCAATATTTCTAAATGCTGGACTAACTGTGCTGATAATATTTGTGTGACCTTTTGAGAAGTTTTAATCGTCATTTGCATCTTCTCACACCCCCAAAACGTAATTTTTCTACATAGTAACATGTTTTTTCTGTTTTTTTACACTTTTTCGTAAATTAAATACTTTTTACTATTTGTAAGGCTTATCGCTAAAAGCTATCTACTAATTTATATATGCTGTAGCCAGTTTTCACTTACGGAATTTTCTAATTATTCTAAAAAACATTTGACTTATTTACATAACGAATCATAAAATACACATATAATGTAATTGTTATCACAATGCGGTAAAAAGGAGGAGTTATTATATGTTTCAATTACCAACAGTGCAATTTACAGAAGCGCAAGAACAATTCCGTTTAGAAGTTCGAGCATTTCTACACGAAGAACTAGCAAAAGGAACCTTCGTGCCGAAATGTGATTCTTGGTTAAGTGGAGATAACCCTGAATTTTCTAAATTGATAGGGCAAAAAGGCTGGATTGGCATCACCTGGCCCAAAAAATATGGCGGTCAAGAGCGCAGTACTATTGATCGTTATATTTTAACGGAGGAATTTTTAGCTATAGGTGCGCCGGTTGCAGCACATTGGTTTGCTGATCGACAAACAGGACCACTACTTTTGCGTTATGGCACAGAACAACAGCGTGCATTTTTCCTACCGCAAATTGTGAAAGGTGAATGCTACTTCGGCATTGGGTTAAGTGAACCAAATAGTGGTTCAGACTTGGCTTCTGTCAGTACACGTGCTGAAAAAGTAGAAGGCGGCTGGATCGTAAACGGTCAAAAAATATGGACGAGTAATGCGCATCTATGCCACTACATGGTGACTTTAGTTCGAACGAGCCCATATGATGGCAAACATAAACATGCGGGATTAAGCCAACTAATCGTCGATTTACAAGCGGATGGAATTACAGTAGTCCCAATCAAATTTTTAACAGGTGAACATCATTACAATGAAGTATTCTTTGATAATGTCTTTGTTCCTGACAATATGGTTGTCGGTGAAATTGGCAATGGTTGGGTTCAAGGTTTAGCAGAGCTAGCATTTGAACGCAGTGGCCCAGAGCGTATTTTAAGCACGTTCCCTTTAATCGATGAACTCATTCAAGAATTAAAAAGACAAAATAACATTGAAGGGTTAAAACAAGCATCTAAGGTTGTCGCACGCCTCTGGAGCTTACGCAATTTATCAATTGGTGTAGCCCAGCTTTTAGCAACTGGAAACGGCGATGAAGTCTCTATTCCCGCTGCTCTTGTAAAAGCGCTTGGCACCAAATTTGAACAAAGCATACCAGAAATTACTCGTTTATTAGTGCAAACCTACCCTACACTTGACGCGCAACGTAAAATCGACCGTTTAATGGCAGAGTCTATTTTACATGCACCAGGTTTTACAATTCGAGGAGGCACTTCAGAAGTACTTTATGGCATAGTAGCGAAAGGAGTTGTCGCACAGTGAGTGAAATGAAAGAAATGATTCTTGAAGTAGTAGAACGAATGCTAAAAGAAAATGTTAGTAAAGATTTAGTTGATATTGTCGAGCAAGGCAAGTGGGCATCGGATATATGGAATTTGTTCGTGGAAAACGGTATGACGGCTGTCGCCATTTGTGAAGAAAGTGGCGGTGCGGGTGGCGATTTAGAAGATTTATTAAATATTGTTCGTTTAACAGGAAAATATGCAGCTCCGATCCCATTTACAGAAACAACATTAGCAAACTACTTATTAGCATATACTAACCTACAAGTAATGGATGATTTGGCAACCTATGCGCTAGCTGAAACGCCGAGCTTTACACTTGAAAACGACAAACTAACGGGCACAGCACAACATATTCCTTGGGCGCGCCATACAAAGCATTTAGTAACACTTGCACACAGCACAAAAGGTATCCATTTAGTTGCAATTGACTTAAACCAAGCGGCTATTTCAACGGATAAAAACTTAGCTGGTGAGCCACGTGATACGGTAACATTCCAAAACGCCAATGTTTGCCAACAATCTACTGTCTTAACTTCTAAACAAATTCAGACTATGACAGCCATTGCAACAGCCTTTCAACTAGCAATGATGACGGGCGCTATTGAAAAAATAAATGACTTAACCGTGCACTATACAAAAGAGCGTGAGCAATTTGGTCGTCCTCTCCATCGCTTCCAGCTTGTTCAGCAACATATTGTGAACTTAGCAGGTGAAACAGCGTTAGCTTTAGCAGCATTTAATAATGTGACTGTTGCCCTCGATGCACAAAGCCCTCTGAGTGAAGTGGCCTATGCACGAATTCGTTTTGAAGAAATGATTCAAACGGTAGCGACCATTTCCCACCAAGTGCATGCTGCAATTGGTACGACACACGAACATAGCTTACAACAGTATACACGTAGGCTTTGGTCATGGCGTGATGAAGGCGCAAGCACTTTTTATTGGACTGATTTGGTGGCAACTCAATTACTAGAACATAGCGGTGACAGCTTATGGGCTTATATGACGTCATTCACTAACAATTCACTACTGCTCAAAGCTCAGAGCTAAAAACTATACTTTGTTAGTTGAAGTAAGCAGTGCAATTCTACAGCACAAGCCAGACAAAATACCAATTATGTAAAGGGAGAGATGAACATGGCAGATTTATTATTTGATGTTAAAGACCATATTGCCACAATTACGTTAAATCGACCGGAGGCGTATAATGCGTTTAGCGAGGAAATGATTGCAGAATGGATTACAGCGCTTGAAACCGTACGTGATTCAGATGATATTCGTGTGGTTATCGTGAAAGGAAATGGCAAATCATTCTGTGCAGGTGGCGATATTAAGGCGATGCAAGCTGGAGAAGGTTTTTTCAAAAGTGAGGATGATATTTCTTCGACTGGCTTAGCACGAAAAAATTCGCTATGGAAAAAGATTCAACGTATTCCATTGCTGCTTGAAGAAATTGATAAGCCAGTAATTGCACAAGTGCACGGTTTCGCAATGGGTGCCGGTCTTGATATGGCTTTAATGTGTGATATTCGGATAACGGCAAAATCAACAAAAATCTCAGAGAGCTACATAAACGTAGCAATCGTTCCTGGTGATGGTGGCGCCTACTATTTACCAAAGCTTATCGGCATCGATCAGGCACTGGACATGTTTTGGACTGCGCGTGTTTTAACAGCTGAAGAAGCGAAAGCGAAAGGCATCGTTACCTTTGTCGTAGAAGACGAGGCACTCGAAGAATACACATTACAGTATGCACAAGAACTAGCAAGTCGCCCAACAACAACAGTACAATTCATTAAACGTGCGGTCTATCAAAGCCAACGCATGGATTTACGCACAGCACTCGATTACATTTCTTCTCAAATGGCGATTGTAACAGAACTAGAAGATTTTAAAGAAGGTGTAACAGCCGTCGTAGAAAAACGTAAAGCAGTATACAAATAACGTTTGTGGGAGGAAACCATATGCAACCTCTTAATAATATTCGGGTGTTAGATTTATCACGTGTCTATGCCGCTCCTGCCGGCTCCATGTTGCTAGCTGATTTAGGTGCTGAAGTTATACGTGTAGAGCATCCCGATGGCTCTGATAGTATGCGTGACTGGGGTCCATTTTTAAATGAACAAAGCACCTATTATTTATGTGCCAATCGCAATAAAAAATCGATAACATTAGATTTAAAAACAGATGAGGACAAAGAAAAATTTAAAGAGCTAGTAAAGGATGCAGATATTATTCTTGAAAACTTTAAAACTGGTGATATGGAGCGGATGGGGCTAAGCTATGAGGAATTAAAAAAAATAAATCCGCAACTCATCTATTGCGCGGTGACCGGCTTTGGTCAAACAGGTCCCCTCGCCTACGAACCAGGGTTTGATCCGGTCATACAGGCGATGAGTGGATTAATGCATGTAACAGGTGCAACGGATGGTGAGGCGACAAGAGTCGGTGTCCCAATTGCAGATATTTTAACTTCCCATTATGTCGTCATCAGTATTTTATCTGCATTACGAATGCGAGATATAACGAATAACGGGCAGTTTATTGATTTAGCATTATTGGATGTTCAAATGAGTAGCTTAGCAAATGTTGCGAGTGCCTATTTAAATACAGGATTTGCTTCTGAACGTTTAGGCAATCGGCATAATAACGTAGCGCCCTATCAAGTATTTAACTGCGCAGACGGTCCTTTAATGATATGTGTTGGTACTGATGGGCAGTTTCAAAAATTTTGCACAATGCTTGAACGTCAAGAGTGGGCAACCGAAGCACGTTTTAAAACAAACACGATGCGAAAGCAACATGAAGTAGAACTGGTACAACTCATTTCGGACATTACAATAACTAAAACGCGTGATGAATGGATTGCGTTATTACAACAATATAAAATACCCGGAGGTCGTGTGAATTCCATTGCGGAAGCACTTGAACAACCACAAGTTATGGCACGTGACATGATTGGGGAAATCGAACACAAAAAATATGGCAAAATAAAATTCGTCAAAAACCCGTTGCAGTTTTCAAATTTAAATATTCAATATAAATTAGCCCCACCTATACTTGGGGAACATACAAATGAATTCCAAAAATCGTCTCTACCGAAATAAATTTACGCTATAATAGTAATAATTTTATCATCATACAACCCTCATGAAGATAAAGGTTATAGCCGATAAGCGAAAGTAAATTTATGTAAGTAGGTGACGAGATGAATCAAGAAACTTTCGAAAAAAACTATACAATGTCATCGTTGCACAAAGCGATTAAAGTATTAAAAGCATTTACAAAAGAAGAACCTAACCTCTCTTTAACAGAGTTGAGTAAAAAAACAGGTATTAGCATCTCCAGTTTACAACGTTTTGTTTCTACCTTTGTGTATGAAGGATTTCTTCATAAAGATGAGGGAACAAAACGCTACCAATTAGGTCATTCACTGCTCTATTTAGGAAACCTAGTCAAACAAGAGTCCAGTCTAATTATTGTTGCAGAGCCTATTTTAAAAAAGCTCAATGAAGATATGGGTGAAAGTGTCTCGATGAATATTATCGACGGCTTAGAAAGGCGCTGTATAGTAAACTATGATTCTACCTACCCTCTATCAACGAAAATGTATGTAGGTGACACCTCCCCACTTTATGCAGGTGCATCTTCTAAAACATTACTCGCATTTATGCCAAATGTTGAAGATTATGTAGAACATATCACACTTGAACCAATTACAGATAAGACGATTTGTTCCAAAGAACAGCTATTAAACGAATTACAGCAAATTCGCGCGCAACGTTTTGCCATAAGTAATAGTGAGCGGGTGCGCGGCGCCTGTTCTGTATCAGCCCCAATATTAAATGCTTCGCATCAAATTATTGCTTCCGTCACACTCGTTATACCGGAAGTCCGTTACAATGATTACGATGAAAATCATTTAATTGCAACGATTCTAAAAGTCGCTGCAAATATTGAAAAACAACTGTTTTAAAACAAAAAGGAATGGTACAACGAAACCCGTTATACCATTCCTTTTAATCAGTCATTTTGCTTAAAAACTCATGCCAATGATGCATTCGAGGTAAATTCACATACTGGTTGTAAGATTGGTTTTTTAATATCACTTTTGTGTGGATGTCTTGTAGTGTTTCTAATACAGCTGGTTTATCATCTACATAAACATCTAATACAAGTTTTTTAATAATGTTCACTTTCTCCGCGTCTTGCATACCACAATAGAAATGCCCCTCTTCCACAGGAAAACCTTGAGCCTTCATCCATTGTTGCGTTTGCTGACAATATTGCTTCGGACGTGACGTAATATAATAAATTTCATGCCCCTCTTGATGTAATGTTTGTAGCGTTTCAAGGGCCATTTCAAAAATTGGACAATCCGTAAAGTATATTTCCTCTAAAGAACTATTCCACATTGCGGCGCCTTCTGCATCTGTTAAGCCAAAGGGCTCATGAATCTCCACTCTTTCTAAAGCATGAAAGGCTTCCAGTGTGATATCTTTACCTAGTTTTTTATTATAAAGTGAAAAAGCATGTGCCCGTAAATTGATCAATGTGTCATCTATATCAAAACCAAATTTCATCTATGTTTTCTTCCTCTCAAGATGCCCTATCGATGAAGTGAAAGGCAAAAGTCTGTTCTTTTTCAATTTGCTGCGCTAATACTTCTTCAATCGCCTGTGCTCGCATTTGTTGAAAATCTTGCACATTAAATTGACTAATTGTCTCTTTGTTTAGTAAGGATGCAAGACAATCTGCATCTTTTAGCGCGCTATTTAAGCCGAATGCGCCAGTAGGTGTCATGGTATGGACAGCATCACCTAACAGAACAAGTCCTGCTGTACCCCAACAATCGCAATGACTACTAAATACATCGAGTAACACAAAGTCCTGCCATGATTGAATATAGTGTGTAACAATATCATCTAGCTGTGGAAAGGCCTCAATTAGCTTGTGAACAAACGGTGTAAATGGCTGCTTTCTCAGCTGCGCAAAATTTCCTTGTTCAATATTCCAACCAATTTGAATAAAGCCCCCAGTCTGGGAGAATAGCGACAATTGTTTTTCATCAATTAATGCCATTTTAATAGCTGGCTCCCAATCTTGAGGAGCTGGAATTTTCGCCCACAGTAAATCAAAACCATGTTTCTGTTTTTGGCTGGCAATATGGGCTCGCTTTCGAATAGTCGAGTATCGACCATCCGCTCCTATAATAAGCTGACTTTTGATTTCAATTGTTTCATCGTCTTTCCTAGCCACAACACCGATATATCGCCCGGAAGTATCCATCAAAAGTGTTGTCACTTTAGTATGCAAGAAACACTTAAAGTTTTGAAAGTGAACTGTTTGTTGAAGTATTCCCTTAAGCAAATGAGCTTGAGGCACATGAATACCTAAATGCCCTATAATGGCATCTGGAACAATCGTTTTAATGACTTCGCCCTTCGCATAATATTCTAATTTCTCCATTCGTAATAAACCAAGTGCTTCAACCGCTTCAAAAAGAAAATGCTTTTTGAGAACCGCCTCACCTTCTTCGTTTAAATGCTCACCACGAAATGCCTGCCCAAGCGTTGCGTTTTGTTCCAATAGTATGACGGATAGCCCCTTTTTAACTAGCAAATGCGCAAGAAGTGCACCAGCTGGTCCAGCTCCGACAATACAAACATCCGCATGATAATTCACTTTCCTTCACCTTTTTTCGGATAAGCAATAATGCGTAAATCTTGCCCTAACTTATTAAATGAATCAAATTCAACATCCCATGCTTCATCCATCGTTGCTGCATTGTAACCAGCGATTGGTGTTAATGATAGACGACCACCTAAAACTTTAGGCGCTACATAGATGATATATTTATTGATGACAGCACTTTGTAAAAATGAGGCATTAATTGCGCTACCACCCTCCACTAAAATATCTGTAATACCAAGTACATAAAGTTTCTCTAACATATCATCAATATGCAATCCTTCATTATCTCTTCGCACAGGGAGGACCGTAACACCTTTTGCCTCAAAAGTGCTAATTTGCTCTTGTTTGACTTCCTCACTGCAGACAATAATCGTTTGCGTTTCTTCTACATTTAATACATTTGCATGTGCTGGTGTACGAAGATAGCTATCCATAATAATTCGTATAGGATTCTTGCCTTGTCGATTATTTAATCGCGTCGTTAAAGATGGATTATCAGCAATCACTGTTCCAACGCCGACTAATATGGCGTCTACTTCATGACGAATATGGTGCACATCTTCCCGAGCTTCTGCACCCGTTACCCATTTGGAATGCCCTGTATGCGCTGCAATTTTGCCATCCAATGTCATAGCATATTTTGAAATAACGAATGGACGTTTAGTAAGCATATTGTGTATAAAACGTTCGTTTAAACGTCGAGATTGTTCTTCTAGTACACCTACCTCCACCTCAATGCCTGCATCACGTAGCAATTGTATACCTTTGCCCGCTACAGCTGGATTCGGGTCCTGCATCGCTACTACAACTCGACTCACTTCAGATTCTTTAACTAAATTCGCACAAGGTGGCGTTTTACCAAAATGTGAGCAAGGCTCAAGCGTAACATAAAGAGTAGCACCTTTAGCGTGCTCTCCCGCCATACGAAAGGCATGCACTTCCGCATGAGGCTCCCCTGCTTTACGATGCAAACCAGTGCCTACAATAACACCATCTTTTACAATAACAGCACCCACAAGAGGATTCGGGTTCGTATTCCCTCTTGCACTCGCCGCCAAATCTAATGCCAATTGCATATATTTTTCATCTGTCGTCATCTTTACACCCTCCACTTACTTCATGTCACGGATATGACCAGATTTTTCAACTTTTGTATCTAAATAAAAGCGGTTTGTCTCTGTTACCCCACCCCATAACGGGATATGTCCATTTGCTGTTAAACCGTGCATCTGTAAAGCGGCTAGCTTTTTCGGATTGTTCGTAATTAGTGTTACAGGTTTTGAACGAAGAGCCGTTAAAACCGTAATCGCCTCTTCATAAGAGCGCGTATCATCCTGGAAGCCAAGTGCATGATTCGCTTCTACTGTATCTAAACCTTCTTCTTGTAGTAAATACGCAAGCGATTTTGAGAATAATCCGATGCCACGCCCTTCATGGTCTGCTAAATAGAAAATCGCACCGCAACCATGCTCTACAATCATTTTCATCGATTCATGCAACTGGTAGCCACAGTCACAGCGTTGGCTTCCAAAGATATCACCTGTATGACAGATGCTGTGCATACGAATTAAAACATCTTCCTCATTTGCAAAATCCCCATAAACAAGTACAGATGATTGCTGAGAAAATGCTAAATTTGCTGTTGCTAGCCCATCAATTATTTCTTCTTTTGATAGATTACTATCAATTTTTAACCAGTTATACCATTGGAATGTCGCTGAAAATTCACCTTGCTTAACAGGTAATTTCACAGGACCTACAAGACAAATATTTTCAGTTTCTGAATGCTTTACAATTGTCATTTTGTCCTTCACTATATCCACTACTTTAGTAGTAATTGTCATATTTATCGCCAACTTTCTATGTTAAACATTTAGGTTATATTTACCAACTGAACATTTCATTATATTTAACTTACTTAACGTAACTTAGTTTATAATAATAACTTAAAACTGTCAAACAACAGCTCTTTTCTACTAAAATATCATATTTGAATAGAAAGCTGTTAAATGATGCTTAGAACCTATACTAATAGCTTATGGAGATGCTATTTTTTCTGTGCAGGCTAGTCTATAATAAGCGAAGGTAGGTTTGTTATGACGAAAGGAAGTTTAAGCATGAACTTAGAAAAAAATGTTCAAGTAAAGCAACCAAAATACCAGCAAATAGCGGTAGACCTTGCTTCAAAAATTGTAGAAAAAAAATATCAAATTGGCGATAAAATTTATGCAAGATCTTCATTGGCTAGCCAATACAATGTATCGGCTGAAACGGCAAGAAGAGCGATAGCCGTGTTGCAAGATTTAGAAATTGTCGAAGCATCCAAAGGTAGCGGTGTCATTATTAAATCGTATGAAATGGCGGCGCGCTTTGTCCGACAGTTCCAAGATGTTCAATCTGTTCATGAACTACAAAATGAGCTGTTGATCAGTATTCAAAAACAACAACAGGAATTGTTGCATTTACAAGAAAAAACAAAACAACTAATTAGTCGCACTGAACATTTCCGTTCCGTTAATCCTTTTATTCCATATCAAATTGAAATGACAGCTGATAGCCCGTGTATTCATCACACATTGCAAGAATTAAATTTTTGGCAAAATACATCTAGCACGATTGTTGGTATCCGTCGTGGCAATGAATTATTACTTTCACCAGGACCATATGCTTCAATTGAAGAAGGAGATATTATTTACTTTATCGGCAATGATGAAAGCTTAGGCCGCGTGCAGAGCTTTTTATATCCAAATTAAAATCCGCATAAGCGCTGATATAACAGCGTTTATGCGGATTTTTTCTCATTTATCGATTTGACAAAAGTAACAACTCTTTGTTAACGTTAAGTTGTTACTTGTTCATTTTTGGTTTTCATTATCCTCAAATAGTTTCAAATAAAACAATTCGCCCACAGATTTGTTTTTAAAGTAACTACATTCTCCCTCTACTAATTGAGGTTGTATCTCACTGTATATTTGTAAGTGGGATTAGTTTTTGAAAGGAGCGGTTCTATGGAAAAAATAAAAGTAGAACATGTTTCTAAAGTTTTTGGTAAGCATATTCCTCAAGCTTTAGAACTCGTCAAACAACAAAAAAGCAAGACAGATATTTTAAAAGAAACAGGTGCAACGGTTGGTGTTTATGATGCTAGCTTTACCGTCAATGAAGGAGAAATTTTCGTCATTATGGGCTTATCTGGTAGCGGGAAATCAACACTTATTCGACTGTTGAATCGTCTTATCGAACCAACGAGTGGCAATATTTATATTGATGGCGAAAATATTTCTAAAATGGGAAAAGAAAGCTTACGAACCGCTAGAAGAAGCAAAATGAGTATGGTTTTTCAAAACTTCGGTTTATTCCCTCACCGTACACTTCTACAAAATACCGAGTATGGTCTTGAAATACGAGGTATCTCTAAAGAAGAGCGCAAAGCTAAAGCAGAACAAGCTTTAGCAAACGCAGGCTTACTTGCCTATAAAGATCAATATCCAAACCAACTATCTGGCGGGATGCAACAACGTGTTGGCTTAGCACGCGCACTCGCAAACGATCCAGAAATTTTATTAATGGATGAAGCATTTTCTGCTCTCGATCCTTTGATTCGGAAAGAAATGCAGGATGAATTACTCGATTTACAACGAACATTGAAAAAAACAATTTTATTTATTACTCATGATTTAAATGAGGCACTACGCATTGGTGACCGTATAGCCATAATGAAGGACGGTTCTATTATTCAAATTGGGACTGGTGAAGAAATTTTAACGAATCCAGCAAATGAATATGTAAAAACATTTGTTGAAGATGTCGATCGCTCTAAAGTATTAACAGCTGAAAACGTAATGGTTCGACCAGTATATGTCAACGTTGACCTTGATGGACCTACAGTTGCACTGAAAAGAATGCGTCAAGAAGCTGTTAGTTTACTAATTGCTGTTGACAAAAACAGACATTTGAAAGGATTTATTACTGCTGATGATGCACTAGCGGCTGCTAAAAAACAGGAACAAACAGTACATTCGATTGTTCAATCCGAAATGTTAACCGTTCCTCCAGATATGCTTTTACAGGATATTTTAGGCATGATTCATAACTCCCCTACTCCTATTGCAGTTGTGAAAGACGAACGTTTACTTGGTGTTCTTATCCGTGGCGTGGTTATCGAAGCACTTTCAACATGCACTGAGGAGGACGTAACACATGAATAATTTTTTAGACAATATTCCAACCTTACCACTTGCCCCATGGGTAGAATCAGCCATGGACTGGTTGACGAGTAATTTTTCAGCATTCTTCGATGTGATACAAAAATACGGAAAACTACTCATGAACCAGGTCACGGATTTATTAATTAGCATTCCCGCTATTATTCTTATTTTACTTGTCGTTATTTTAGCATTTTTCGCTGTAGGCAAAAAATTGGGGCTTGCAAGCTTTACACTAATAGGTCTGTTATTTATTTACAATCAAGGTTTATGGGATCACTTGATGGAAACGACAACACTCGTATTATTCTCTAGTATCATTTCTATCATCATCGGTATCCCACTTGGTATTTTAATGTCCAAGTCAAGCGTTGCTGAAAATATTATTAAACCAATTCTTGACTTTATGCAAACGATGCCTGGCTTCGTATATTTAATCCCCGCAGTTGCCTTTTTCGGCATTGGCATTGTACCTGGTGTATTTGCATCCGTTATTTTTGCATTGCCCCCTACTGTACGTATGACAAATTTAGGAATTAGACAAGTACCAAAAGAATTAGTAGAAGCTGCTGATTCATACGGCAGTACCGCAGCACAAAAATTATTTAAAGTAGAAATTCCACTTGCCAAATCAACCATTATGGCCGGTATTAACCAAACGGTTATGTTATCTCTATCAATGGTTGTTATCGCGTCGATGATTGGGGCACCAGGACTTGGTCGTGAAGTATTAACAGCATTGCAACGTACACAAGTCGGTAATGGATTTGTTGCTGGTTTAGGACTCGTGATTTTCGCGATTATTATCGATCGCTTAACTCAAAGCTTTAATCGAAAAAAAGAGCTGTAATAGCGCATTTTAGCATTATATCAGCAAGTTACAATCGCATTATGTCACTAAAATGCTAAATACGTAGAGAAGAAAGGAAGATTTGAATGAAACTAAAAACATTATCAAAATTAGGGATGGCTCTAGGGCTAAGCTTTTTACTAGCCGCTTGTAACGAAGGTGATACCACTAAAAAAGAAGATGCAAAAGATGTTAATTTAGCCTACGTTGAATGGGATACTGAAATCGCTTCGACAAACGTTGTCGGTCAAGTTTTAGAAGATTTAGGGTATGATGTTACTTTAACTCCGCTTGATAACGCTATTATGTGGGAAGCTGTTTCTAAAGGGGAAGCAGATGGCATGGTCGCTGCATGGTTGCCACATACACATGGATCACAATATGAAAAATATAAAAGTGACTTAGATGAACTTGGCGAAAACTTAGCAGGTGCGAAAATTGGTTTAGTCGTACCAAGTTACATGGATGCTAATTCTATTGAAGATTTAACAAATGAAGCAGACCATACAATTACAGGCATCGAGCCAGGTGCTGGAATTACGGCAGCAACTGAAAAAGCGTTAGAAGAATATGATAATCTTTCTGATTGGAACTTCTTAACTTCATCTTCAGGAGCGATGACAACAGCACTGTCGAAAGCAATTAAAAATAAAGAAGAAATTATCGTTACAGGTTGGTCTCCTCACTGGAAATTTGCCAAATATGATCTGAAGTATTTAGAAGATCCAAAAGGTGTTTATGGCGGAGAAGAAACGATTAATACATTTGTTCGCAAAGGTTTAAAAGAAGACCACCCCGATGTTTATACTGTTTTAGATAACTTCCACTGGACATCAGAAGATTTAGAATCTGTTATGCTAAATATTTTAAATGGCGATGACCCAAAAGATGCAGCAAAACAATGGATTAAAGATAACCCAGAAAAAGTTGCTGAATGGACGAAAGATATAAAAAAATAACGAAAAAGAACGCTGCATACAGTCCTTTAAGGGCTAAAAAACCCACCTTACTCTCTGCTGGCACATTCCAGCAAGAGTCTAGGTGGATTTTTACTTTACAATGAAATTGTTTAAAATTGTTTGGGTGACTGGCACTGCTTAAGATAACAATTTTAAACAAATCGCAGCTCCTAAAACGAGCACAATACAGACGATTCTTCGCCAATCTTTCGATTCATTAAAGAACAACATGCCTAGTATAGCTCCCCCTGCTGCCCCAATTCCCGTCCAAATGGCATAGGTTGTTCCCATCGGCAAGGTTTCCATGGCATAGGCAAGGCCTAAAAAACTAACCGTAAATACGGCAATTAATAAGACTAGGTTTTTTATATTTTTCACTTCATTGTACTTACTAATCATAAAAACACCCATCATTTCACAAAGTCCAGCGATGACTAATGCTACCCACGCCATTATCCCTTCACCTCTTTCTCTTTTGGCTCACCCGTCACAAGCTTCAAGCCTACAACACCTGCGAGTAAAACGACAATACACAAAATTTTTGCTAGTTTCCACGGCTCTCCAAACAGCAGACTATCAGCACATACCGTACCTGCCGTCCCCAAACCTACAAACACTGCATAAACCGTGCCAACAGGTAAACGCTCTCCAGCCTTAATTAATAAATAGAAACTAATAAAAATAGCAATTGCTGTTCCTAGCCATTCTAGTGTACTATTAGCATGCTTTAAGCCAATAACCCAGCCAACTTCAAAAAAAGCCGCTACAAAGACACTAATCCATTGTTTGTTCATTTTAAATCCCTCCATTTTCGACAAATAAAAAAAAGCCTACAGAAACACTGTTTTTCAACAGTATCTCCCAGGCTTTTATCCTTCCGTGTCACAAAATATATTTTGTGGTTTTCTCTCGGACCAGACTAGCTAGCGCTACGGAACCCTAGAAAACTATCATATCGAATTGTTACCATCATTATAGCCAATAAGCTAATCATTTTCAACTGGCACATAACCAACCTTTTCAACTAATGCCTGTCCTTCAGGCGACACAATCCAATCAATAAACTTTTTAACATTTGGATTATCCGTCCCAGCAGTTACTGCGTAAAATTCGGATATTAGTGGATATGTACCATTACGAATATTTTCCTTTGTCGGCTCAATACCATCAATGGATAATAATTGTATTTCATTATTCCCAACCATTTCTGTCGAGTAATATCTAAACGTATAACCAATTGCATTTTTATAATTGCGATATTGAGAAACTTCATGGATTATGCCACCCATGCCAGTTGCTACATTTTCTGCAGGTGCTTCCATTATAGGTGTATCGCCCATAATTTTTTCTAACGTCGTCTGACTACCACTATCAGCTGGTCGTTGGAATGCGCGAATAGAGTCATTATCGCCACCAACTTCGTGCCAATTTGTAATTTGACCTGCATAAATTTGCTTCAGCTGTTCAAGTGAAAGATTTTCAACGCGGTTTTTATGATGCACAAAAAAAACAAAAGCCTCACGCCCAATCGGGGTCATAGCAAATGTCAGCCCATTTATTTCCGCGACTTTTACTTGTGAATCTGATGGGGCTGCTGCAAAAATCACATCTACATCACCAGCAATTAAATTTTGATAAGCTTCAGGCGTTCGACTTACTTTCACCTCGCTATCATAGTATGGATAGCTTTTGTTCGGATAGGTCGCCTCTACAAAGGCCGCATATAACGGGTACATCGCCGTTGCTCCATCTATACGAGGAAGTGGCTCTTCCAAGTGTAAGGACGCGTCTTGACTATTTTTCACAACCTTATTGTGTACTGTAAAAGGTTCATAGGCAGATACATCGATTTCAGCATCAACAGTAGCCATATTCATTTTATAATAGTACTGAGTCGGTGCTACAGAAGCAATAAGCAGAGCTACACCAATAATCGTGGAGAACAATGTTTTGCGCTTTTTTGTCGTAAACCAGTCAAAAATCATACACGTAATAAATAAAAAGAGGCTAATTGATAACACAAAAAGAAGATTTAAAAAATGGATATCTCCATTTAGTACTAAAGTCAAAGCAATTATTCCTGTGAAAAATAACAAAACTATAAACACTAGTATCGATTGTATAACCCTCATTGCCGTTACCTCCTTATTCTTAAAAGTGTAAATTTACACTATTATTATTTACCTTATAAGATTTCCTTTTAAAACGCAACCATTAGTTATGAAAATATTGGTAACAGACCATAAAAATTGAAGCATATAAAAAAGGATGGGACATAACTAAAAAAATTTAAGGAACAGAACAAAGGTGTTCATAAATTTTTGCTATATGGAAAACTAGCACACTTAGCTATTCTTGCTTTTGCAATAAATAAAAAATTAGAAGGGTTCGCTAGTTGTTGGTAGCGGAGGCGGTGACTCCTGCTCAGAACGCACACATCGTAAGACGCTGGCATTTTGCGCGTTAGCGAAGGTTTTCGGCTTACGTGTGTGCCCTCGGAAAGCACCGCCGAAGCGGACAATAATGGCGCAGCAAAAAAGTGTTAGATTGACTGCCATCAATCTAACACTTTTTCTCTTTTGTCCCAGCCTCTAATCGTTACTATAGCAACTGTACTGCCTATCCAATATAAACCCCATCACATGTGTCAGGTGCTGGTTCATAAAAACAATGGTTTTTAAACTGTCCTGCAAATGGTTGACCGTACCATGTTGGTGGGCACGGCGCGTACGGATTAAAGTACCAGAGTGCATATTTCCCTGGGTGCTCTCGCCAATAATCTAAATTTTGTTTAGCTAATCTTTTCTCCGTTTCTCTTGCTCTTTGATAGAACATATTTCCTTTTTGAACTGCTTCAAATGAATAATTTCCGCCTTGGACTTGATAAATAACATCTTCAATTGATCTTAAATCTTTAAAGTCTAAACAATTGGAAACTAGCCGATTGACAATCACATTGCCAACATACAACATCCCTTGTTTCCCTTCACCTACAGCTTCTGCTCTCATCATCCTCGCCATTAAGTCAATGTCTGCATCACGATATTTTACTCTTGGCAATTCATTCACCCCAAAGTTAGTGTATGACTACAAAACGATAAATGTGTCATATGAAGACGAAGAAAAATACTTTTAACACGGACCATTAGCATCGTGTCTAATTTTAAAGTAAACGTTATAGGGCCGCGGATTTATAAAACCCAATTTAGTCCCTAAATTAATTGAAGCTTGATTATCAATATCACAGTCCCAACGAGGTTGAATATGAGCGGCTAGGCAATCATCGATAAATTGTTCCGCAACGATACTTGCTAATCCTTTTCCTCTATAATGGGAATCTGTCACAATATCTATTTCAGCAAATTTTGTAGATTTAAAAATTGATACGCTTGCGCTAATAATTTGCTCATTATCCTTGACACAAAATCCTATTCCATTTTGGATAAAATTATCCGTTGAATCCCAATATGTATCGTAATATTTGTGGTCAAACTCCAAACAATGTTGGATATCCGCCTGCCCAATTTTAGCTACGTCATATTCGCTTTTATCACTGTTTTTTCTTTTTTTATACGTCTGTGCGTCAAATGAAAAAGCATAACGCTGGACTTTGCCTACCTGCTGCTTCAGATATTTTTCAATTTCACGATCCCACGCTGCACTAGGTGAAAATAATGTAAAGCGCTTTCCTTGCTCTACAGATGCATCAAAAATTTTTACGAGGTGCTGAAGGAATCGTTCATCTAATACCTGTCCAGCAACATAATTTAATCCTGAATCCGTTGCGATTAGCAATGTCTTGTAATCAACAGCATCTGCATAAACCGTTCCTTTAATCATCGAATCCAATATGCTAAATACAAACGTTGGTGCTTCATTAAGTTTCGTTTTAATCAACTGAAAATGGTCTTTTGATACTATAATCATATGACTATACCTCTTTATTTTATCTTCTTTTCGAGTCCTAAAGTAAATAAGACATATTTGTTCCGTTATTTTACGTGACTACCCATTATTTTAGCAATTTTTCCAAAATAACTAAATTCCGTTCCAAAAACACAGCATTTTTCTCAAGTCCACGGCGTTTACACCATCCGATACTATTGAAAGCATCTGTAAATCGATAAAAAGGCAATACCACATCTAAATCGCTTAATGGCCTAATACTGTTGTATCCTTCTTGATAAGCTTGAAATAATGTAATATCCCGACTTAAAAAATCTCGATATAGCTTTGTAAAATCTATTTCGGTGGAACCAAATCGGACAGATTCAAAATCGATTGTACCTAATACTTTATTAGCATCCACAATAATATTCGCTGGCCGAAAATCCATATGTATCAAACTTGGTCCATCAGGTGATGGGAGCTGTTGTTTCATTTTTTCAAAATGAGCCATGGCTTGATTGTATAAACAAACATCTACCACATCTTTAACATCTTCTGCAAAACTATAAAACTGGCGTTCCACAAAATTAGACCAACTAGCAAACTCATTATCAATGCCGATTAATTTGTGCAAAACAGGAGGTTGGACGGAATGGATGGATGCGTGCAAGACCCCTACTTGATAAGCTACTGTTGGTGGAGCTTCAAATGTTAACGGTTTACCTTTTAATTCGGATAATAAAAATGCTCCTGTACAGGCTTCATCACCAGCCCAACAATCCAGCATGTCTGGTATAGCTACCCTTCCTTTTAATAGCTCATACGCTTCTAACTCTCGTTGATATTTTAATTTTGAAAAAGGTATCTTCACTAAAACATTTTCCTTATTACGTAGTGCACATTTAACAACTGTTGAACTATTGGAATCTTCCACCTCACTGACTAATACAGCATCTAATCCAAAATGTTTAAGAACACGATCTACCATCTATATGAACCTCCATTTTATAAATTTCATTGTTGAATCGTTCATCACTTGCATAAATGAAAATTTTTACCATTTTCTATTATCTAGAATATTTGATGATTATGCAAATGCCTTAAAGATGAGAACATAAACTGCAATATTCCTACAAAAAAAACATTGCGTAGAATAGTTTTAAGTTAAAGGAATTTCTTTATTTCCATATTGCATTTCAACTAAAAATGTCTTGATTATTTTTAACGTACGTAAACAAACAATTGTATGCTCCTACAGTACAAAGAGCCTAACGTTATATCTATTGTTATAATAAAAAAATTTATTTAGGTAGTTAATGTTTTCTTAATCATCTTATTGACGAATTAATAACTATTCTATAAAATTAATTTCGTGGCAAAAATTACCTAATAAAAGACCTGACTCAGCCATTAGTATTACATTCTTAAAAAGATTTTTTTTCAAGAAAAGAGGAAACCTTAGTGAAAAGCATCAAACATAAATTATTAGGCGTATTTTTAATTATCATCCTATTAATTACAGCTTTATGCGTATATAACTTCAAGTCCGTTGTGAAATTCAATCATGATACCGACGCTATAATAAAAGAAGATTTACCATTGTTAATCGCTGATGAAGAATTAGCCTTTAATATTGCCCAACGAATCGCGTTAGCACGTGGATACATATTGTATAATGACCCTTCCTATAAAGAGGCATTTCTTCAATATACGGAGGAAAGTAAAGCATTACAAAATCAAGTCCTTCAAGAAACAAATTCTGAAGAAGCAAAGCAACTTATTGATAAAAGTATAGAATGGCGTAAAACAATTACTGAAGAAGTGTTTGTAGCGTTTGATAAAGGGAATAAGGAACAAGCACTTGCCATTATGGCCAACAAAGTGCAGCCCCTAGGTAGGGACTTGATGTCTGGTTTTAAAGACATTGCTGATAAAAGAAAAGACATCATTCTTAACGAAGGTAATGATGTAATGGATACAGGAACAAGCATTAAAAAAGCCAGTTTAATGATGTCTATTATTATCATTATGGTTGCCATTATTTTAGCAATAGTAACAGCGAGAATTATTTCAACGCCAATTAAAAAGGTTGTTGACCGTATGTTACAAATTGCGGATGGAAACTTACAATCTACCAATCTTGTCACGAAGGCAAAAGACGAAACAGCCCAATTAATTGAAGCTACGAATACAATGAATAGTAATTTGAAAAATGTTATTACCAATATTATTAACGCAAGTGACAATGTAAAAGAGCAAAGTAAAGGGCTTTCCGCTTCTGCAAATGAAGTGAAGGAAGGTAGCTTACAAATTGCGATCACTATGGAGGCATTAGCTTCAGGTTCTCAAGAACAAGCGCAAAACTGTGCCAATCTCGGTGAAACACTTTCCGACTTTATAGAAAAAATTAAATTATCAAATGAAGAAGGGATACAAGTAAGAACCCTTACTGAAAAAGTAAAAACAGCTACAATCAGTGGCAATAAACTGATGTCAATATCCGAGAGCAATATGCATAATATAGAAGATTTAGTGGAAGATTCCGTTACGAAGGTGAAAGAATTAGATCAAAAAACTGCCAAAATTAATGACATCATCTCTGTTATTACGAGTATTTCAGAACAAACCAATTTATTAGCGCTAAATGCCGCAATCGAAGCTGCAAGAGCAGGTGAACATGGAAAAGGCTTTGCTGTAGTTGCAGACGAAGTAAGAAAGCTTGCTGAAGAAGTAAAATTTAGTGTTAATGACATTACAAGTATTGTTAACGATGTGCAGCTAGAATCTGCCGAAGTTGCATCATCATTAGAATTCGGCTATAAAACGATCCAAAACGGAACATCCCAAATAAAAGAAACCGCAAAAACGTTTAATTTAATTGCGGAGCTGATTGAAAACATGTCAACAAAAGTTGGTTTTATTTCGAATGAACTTGAAAGTTTTGTAGATAAAGGACAAATACTTAACATGTCAGTTACTTCAATCGCAAGCGTGTCAGAAGAATCTGCTGCTGGTGTAGAAGAAACAACTGCTTCGACTGAAGAAATAGCCACTCTAATGGAACAAATATTAGCCAGCGCTCAAATGCTAGCTGACCAATCTGAACAATTAAACAACATCACCAAAAAATTTACAGTCTAATGAGGATAAGATGTGTACTGAAGTCATTACAGTACACATCTTTTTTTATTTTAGTATGAACGTATGGCAATTCTCATGGTTTTTGTGGCGATTTCTTATGACTTAGTGGCGATTCCCCCATTTTAGTGGCGTTTCGCAGTTTCATTATTGACCCCAAGGCTGCTCACCATATCTTTTAAGCGCC
The DNA here is from genome assembly GCF_016350185.1 of Lysinibacillus sp. C5.1. NCBI lineage: Bacteria > Bacillati > Bacillota > Bacilli > Caryophanales > Bacillaceae > Lysinibacillus > Lysinibacillus sp. C5.1. The sequence continues at coordinate 1,430,282 of NZ_CP066226.1, read as the reverse complement.
ACAACTTCACCGTCATTATTTTTCAATCGATTATAAACATACTTAATTTTGTATTCGTTGTATTTTTCTAATTCCAGTTTTTCATAATAGCTCTTCGATAAAGACAACTCGCGATTATCTATGAGTAAATAGTGCTCACCATTTCTTTCAATAATACTTTGCTCATCAAGTTTATAGATACTTTCGATTTGTACATCATTCATAGTATAAAAACCCGCTATAATCAGTCCACCAAAGATGACTAACAAAAAGATAGCGAAGATTTTACTTCTGCTCATGTGTATCCACCTCCCATTAACTTTTGTATTTAACATCTATACGTTTCTCCATATTACAAAGGTAAGGAATATCATTATACATCGCTTCAAAAGTATCTTATTTTCTTAACTTCGTTACTTGCACTCTAAATGTTTTATTTTTTTCTGGAATCTTTTCGAAGATTTCTAATGGTATAATAAGTAAAATATAATTTTTTATGAAACAGGAGGAACTTTTCATGTCATTATCCGATATAAATATTTGCGTTTGGAAGCCACTTTCAACATCACCGCCACCACCGTATACTCCGAATAAGCTTATATACAAAACAGATTAAGAATCTGCGAGATATAAGCTGTTTCGCAGATTCGAAGGAGTATACAATGAAATCAAACATTCAGTTTATTTTATCCATGGTCATTTTCGGTACAATTGGTTTAGTAGTACGAAATATTGACCTATCTTCGAGCGAAAGAGCTTTGCTAAGCAGTTTTATTGGATGCTTGTTTTTAACAATCGTCTTTTTTATTTTGAAGAAAACAATAGCATGGCAGTTGGTAAAAGCGAATGCTGTCATTTTGGTGTTTTCTAGTATTGCCTTGGGGGGAAATTGGATTTTCCTTTACCAATCCTACGACTATACGACAATTGCCAATGCAACACTTGGCTATTATTTTGCGCCCGTGTTTGTCATGCTTCTTTCTCCATACGTTCTGAAAGAACCATTGTCTTGGAAAAAAATTGTTTGCGTTCTGGTTGCGATTACCGGTTTAGTATGTATTGTCGGTGAAGGTCTAAGTGCATCAAAAACTGATGATCTTCTTGGACTTTTTTATGGATTAATTGCCGCCGCTTTTTACGCTATATTATTGTTATTAAATAAATTCATTCACGATATAGAAAAACTGGAACTGACGATTATTCAGCTTGGAACTACCGCTGTACTTCTCTTGCCTTACGTTTTGTTAACGTCCGGTTTTGATATCGTAAAAGTATCTGGTTCATCCATTCCTTTTATTTTAATTTTAGGGATTTTTAATACGGGGATTGGATTTTGGCTATTCTTCTCGGGTATGGAGAAATTAAAGGGGCAAAGTATTGCCATGCTCAGCTATGTTGATCCCTTTGTAGCCATCTTGATTTCCGCTTTTATTCTACAAGAGCACATGACAATGCTTCAAATACTTGGGGGTATATTACTACTAGCCTCAACTTTTGTTAGTGAAATAAAAACGAAATCACTGAAATTTATAAAACACTAAATGAAGGAAGACACAGTGGGAAGTATTGATTTCCCACTGTTTTGATGGAAATAACTTGATTGAAACTACCACGTTAAATCATGTAAAAAAGCAAGTATATCCTGGTTTATGTCATGCAGATCTAACCCTAATGTCATCAAATGTTTAGAGTTTGGATACCCTTTTATTATTTTATGCTGCGACACAACGTTGTGAAAAATAACTTCGGCACTTTCTTTATACAACGGATCATCCAATGCACCATACATTATTCGAATAGGTTCTGTAATCAATGCCAACTTATCCATTGTTACATCAATTAACTGTTGAAATTCCACCAATGTATGATTAGGCAAATTTTGTAGAAGGGCCATTTCCATATTTATTTGGTTCTCGTTTTTTCCTTCGAGTCGTTTGTATTCCTTTGCATAATAAAAGGCGCGCTTTTGAAGAAATAAAGCTTCCCTATGTCTTGGTACAGACATTGTCACAACACCATTTACCTCTAATTCTTGAGCAATTTTTAAGGCAAACACGCCACCAAGAGAAAGGCCGATTACCGCTATTTTTTCATACCCTTCATCCTTCAACAACTGGTAAGCTTGTCGTACATCCTCCCACCAATCACTCGGTCCAAACGTCAGCAATTCTTCTGCTGGTAAACCATGTCCTTTGTACAAAGGTGCATAACAAGTATAATTGTGCTGTTGCAAATACTTTCCTAGCTTTTTCATATCCATCGTATTGCTTGTAAAAGAATGTAATAATAAAACCGCTTGCTTTCCACCTTTATAGAAAAAAGGCTTAGGTGGTACAATGTTCATCATAATAATTGAATCCCTCGCTAAAATATACTTTGACGTTCACATAAAATATACCATCCAAAATAGTCGCAAATTACCACGAACTCAGCTTCTTAGAACTGCGGAAAAATTATCAAATGCATGTAATACATCATCACATAATGGATGACCAAATTCTTGTTCTTTTAAAGGTAATATCCCTTCCTTTTCAAGTTGCTGTAGATAGCTTAAAAATGCGCAAGAAATAGCTTCCATATAAACCTTTAGCTTAAATTGATATGTATCTGTACGTTGTGGATAATGGCCTACATGTTCAATAAAAAGATTTTGACCATCACTTGAAAATAAATAATAATCAGCATTCCCGTGACAATCTAGCTGTGCCTCGCTGATTTCACCTTTATAAAGTGCCGATAACGTTATAAAAAAATGCGGAATTGCTACAAAGCCTATACCTGATTGAAAACGAAATAGCTGCATATCATCAGAAACGTCGAATTGTATATCTCCACCGCTCAGTCGAATATCGATACAACATTTATAATTACCATTCATAAATCCTACCTCCAAAAAAGAAAAGGACCAAAGAATGGCCCTATTCCTTATTCAACTACTCTATCAAACTTGTTACTCTACTATCTTGATTACTGCCATTTCCTTACCGAATCTATCCCCTTCATCCATAAATCCTAAACTTGTATATAAATGATGGGCTTCTAAATTTTCTGGATGGTAACCTACAATTATTTTCTTTGCATTCGGTAATTTAGCCATCTCTGAAAGCATTAACGTAGTTGCAACTTTTCCAATACCCTTACCTTGGAAGGTCTTATCGACCATTATTCGATATATCCAATAGCCATCAAGTTCTTCTTGAACGGAATTGTACATTAAAAAGCCAACCACTTTTTCATTATCATAAATAGCATATGGCTTTAAAGTCGGCTCAAACTTTGATTGGGCAATTGAGATTGCATTGGATTCCATGAATTTTTTTTGCTCTGGTGATACTTCTAATTCACAACAGTCATACCAGTTTTCTGCATTTAATTCGACAATTTGGACATTTTGTTCCATCTTCATTTTCCCCTTTCATTTTTCGGGGAAACGCTAAATAACTTTGTTAGTAAGGCGTTATCCCCTTGTAACCATTCACATTCAATCTCGTATTTTCCATACTGAACGCCTCCTTTAACAATTGCTGTTCTTCACACTTTTTAATTATACCTTTTTTCCACTAAAAACCTTTTATATCAAATTTCCATTCCTAGTCAGCTCGAACATTAGTAAACATCAATTTCAATGGAATCCCACAATTCCTTGATTAATTGACCATCCAGTTTAATCTTTCGAAGTAAATCTTCAGCGTCTTCGCCAATTATTTCACTCGCTGAATCATAGAATTTCCAAAACATAAACTGACCAGTTCCACTACCTATATAGTAATTTTCTTTTTTATAAATGAAATGAATTTCTCTCCCCATCGTTAGATCATGCTGCAAATCTGTATAATTGTAATCTTTCATAAATCTTCATTCTTTAAATGTTTGGCATTTATAAAAAAGGCTGTGCCAATTAAAAATAATCCTAGACAAATGAACATAGCTATCCCCGAATATTGATCTTGCAATATAGTTGTGCTTATTAACATAACGACCATCATTAGTACAAGTGCTCCATATAAGCCTTTAATATACTTCATTAGTTATTCCTCCTTATCCAACATATGGATTGCTAAAGTTTCTTGCGAGTTTGAGAAAAGATAAAGAATACGACAAATAAAAACGCTAAAATCCCCAAACCTTTAAAGATATAGTGTATATAGCTTTTTTTGTAAGTATAGGGGCCTTCTCGGAAGGCTTTAATATACTGATTGTCTCCCACTTGGACGGCAATTGTAGCATCCGTATTAATACCAACAATTGAATAATATTTCGTCCCTTTTGGATATACATTTGAAAAGTTCCCTCCATATTGTTCCATATCGGAATACTTCGTGACTTCTCCAATTTCTTTATCAATATTATTTACATTTTCATCGCTCATCACATAAATATAATTGTTCCAAACCACGAAAGGATATGCCCAACTTGTTGCGTTTGCTTTGCATGGAAAAATGGCTATAACTAGCATACTTACAATAACTACAAAAGAAATAATTCTTCTATAACTCAAGTGCTCCACTTCCTCACTCAAACGTTTGCCTAATTTGACGTTGCCAACAGAAAGAAAGTTACAAAATATTCCACATTAAAACTTATTGTGCACCCTAGTTAAGAACTGACTGCCTTGGCAACTCCATAGAACACCATTGTTATGTACCATTTATTGCGCTATTGATAATGTTTAATATAATTTCCCTTTTCAAAAATTTCTTTCGCACTTAGAGCAATCCATTCCTTTGGCGTTATATTTGGGTGTAAATCAAGATAGGATTTAACCATTTTATAGCCTTCACTGTAACCATAATTTATAGGAAGCTCATTTCCCCCAAAAAGAATTTCTGATGACCTATTTATGTCTTCACTATCGAGATCTCCTGCAATTTTCGACCAATTTTCTTTATTATATGTTAAAGATAAATCAAATAAGGGTAAATGAATATCAGGATACACTAGATTTGCGAACATAACCGCCTTCCCTTCAAATGTTAGATTATCCAGTACAGTAATAGCTTTATCTCCACTTAGGTACTTCTCAGCCCAAATACTATGGTGATATTCATGTGCTATTCCTATTCTTAAATAGTCATCCGTAAAACTTTCATGGAATTGGACCAATATTTTATTTGCCCCTACGGTTAGCAAACTTGTATTTTCATTTGTAGAAGGGAGGACACATATCGTTGTTACCTTCTGAGAAGGAATAAGATTTGAAGATTTAAAAAGTGCTTCACTTATAATCTTTTCTGTAGCTTTACTGTCAATTTTTTCGTTTATTTTTTCAATTTCTTCAAAGCGATCAGGGGCAGCATTTAGAACTTGATCAGCCATATAAAGATATTCTGCATTGGCAAAACAATCACTATAGATTGGATTAATAACCTCTTCTTTATAAATTTCCAATTTTGATTGCTCTGGGTTACCTTCAACTTTATCTTTATAGTTGTCATAAAGTTTATAGGCATTGACGATTTTAAACTTTTGCTTAGTTTCGGGATGTTCGAATGTGGTAATGATACTTTCAATATTTTGTTTTATATAGGACTTTTCTGTTTGTGTACACGATGCAAGCAGTAAAATGATGTTTATTAGAATAAATGCAGTAAATATTCCCCTAAATTTCTTCAATAACATTTCACCCTTTTTAGAAATTAGATAACAAATAAATTTTACCATATTTTACATTTATATTTTAGTTTCTTAATCAATCTATTATTATACGGCTATCAGCAATTACATAGTGCTACACCATTCCTATCTTTAAATTCTGAAAATTATGTTAAAATAGATAAAGAACACAGCAAGGAGGGTTTTAAATGGCAATTGAAAAAGTACGTGAGCATTTTGCACAGTGGAATTTACAACACAAAATACAGGAACTAAGTGAAAGCTCAGCAACCGTTGAAATGGCTGCAAAAGCACTTGGCTGTGAACCAGAGCGTATCGCTAAAACACTATCATTTCTTGTAAATGATGGGGCGATTTTAATTGTAGCAGCGGGTGATGCCAAAATTGACAATGCTAAATATAAAGCGATTTTTGGCACGAAGGCTAAAATGCTTGCCAAGGAAGAAGTCAATGCACGTATTGGACATGATATCGGGGGTGTTTGCCCATTCGGTATTCATGATGGAGTTGCCGTTTACTTAGATGAATCGCTTAAACGTTTTGCAACGGTATTTCCTGCCTGTGGCAGTAGCAATTCCGCTATTGAACTTAGCATTCACGAACTAGAAGCATATACACCTTATCAACAATGGATTGATGTCTGTAAAGGTTGGAACGATTAATAAACTAAAATGGAAAGTAAAAATCCACTGAGCCTCCTGCATAGACAGAAAGCAAAGTGGGTTTTACCTTATTTATAGCCTATAGCTAACCAATGGGAATCCCATTCGGTAATTTGATTGCCTACGCGACAAGACAAACCACACGCGCGATTATCAGCGATAAAAGAGCCGATGAGCCATTTCTTAGAATGGAAGCCATCCGTCTGTTGAATATTGATGGAAGGCATTTCAACGTACTGCTGGTAAATAAACAAATTATCATCATAATGTGTGTAGGCAGATGCATTTGTTTTAGAGCCGTCTCCGGCATAAATTTCTACTGTATTGCCTTCACGAGAATAGACAGGTTTTTTCACAAAAGGCACTCCATCTGCTACAAATGGCTCTGCGGACAAATAAGTTGGTAACATGTACTTATTAATTGCAGACCGCTCCTCCGCATTAAATAATAGTGGATCATTTTTCCGCTCCCAAATTAGCCATAATAAAATTTTGGACTGAAGAACATAGGCCGCTGGCGCATTAATAATGGCAAGCTTACGATCTTTTACAAGTTCTAGTAATTGCAGACCAATTCTTTCACCATCAGATGCTATATCGTCAATTAAAAACTCCACTGGATGTGCGGGGCGATATAAAATATCGATTTTTTCCATAGAAGGTGTATAAAGCCCTCTCTTTACGCTAGGCGTATCTTTAGAAAAAATAATTAGCTTTTGGATAGGTACATATTCAATATCAAATGGGACACAAGTTTTTAAAAAATTCACCTGGCAATATTCCTCAAAATCCTCTTCAGCCGTTTTTCCTGTTATAACTATTTTAGGTTTTTTAACATCATGTAAATAATGCATTGCGGCAAAAAGTGCACCAGATAGCGTTTTTTGCAATGCTGCTACATCATTAGGATTTTCTAGTTGGAAATGCTGACAGAGCTGTTCATTCATTTCAAACGTTTCTTGGACAAGAAATGGTGTTTCTCCATTCAGTTCTAGACATTTTATATCGCCTTCCTCCGTACAAATAAAATCAAAACGAGCAAGGATGGACTGTTGCTGTAAATAATCCAATTCGATATAAGGCATCATTTCCGACCGAATGCCAAGGGCAAAAAGCTGTTCGTCTGTTAAATGCTTAAATTGTTTTCCAACTTTTAAAAAGATTTGCCAAAGCATCTTCGTGGCGTAATAAATCTCGTCTATCTTCTCTTTTTGCAGTTCCATCACATCGTATAAAGCATATTCTAGATCTTCAAAATCAGAAAAGAAATTAGGAAATTGCGAATAGAATTTTAGCCGTTGCTTACTATATGTAGCGTGTTCCATCGTGCTTCCTCCTTCTCCAGTCGGTTAGGACGAAGACGAGCCTCCTCTAGAAGCCCCTCCAGAGCCGAAACCTGATTTCCCAGCGTTTGATGAAGAGCTATTATACGAACTACCACTTGAAGAGGAACTAGAACCATTGGAATATGAACGCTGACCGCTCGAATAAGAATTCGTGTTAGTCGAATTTGTGTTTGAACCACTAGATGTTGAAGCATTCGAATTCGTATTATTTGATGTAGAACTATTTACATTTGAGCTTGAACCACTTGTTGAGGTACCAGATGACGTCGAAGAAGAACCTCCCGTTGTGATGCCATTTTTCGAGTTTGTAGCATTCGACTTATTCGTAGTCGTTGTCGATCCTGCCGCGCCGCCACTGTGATTGTTACGCTCCGTGCCATTTTTTAAATTACGACTTTTGTAAATGGCACTACCAATCATTGCACCCGCAGTAGCATACATTAACCCATTAAAGAAATGCTGTGCGTAATATGAAGAATTTTCGTCTAAACATTCATAGGAACCATCATCACTTTCTTGCCACTCATCACAAGCATCAGCCATCTCACTGTTATGTACATTTAGCAATTCATCTTCATTCGTCGTTTGGGAATTATTTTCAACCGTATCCGTCGTATTAACGGGGTCAGACTCCTTCACTACCTCCGTTTCAGCATTACCGCATCCTGCTAGTTGCATCACCATAAACGACGCTGTAGTCACTGCCATATATTTTTTTAATTGTTTCGTCATATTTGTACTCCCCTTATTCTTGTTATCTATTTTACGGATAACTTGTCATTTAGTTTCATTAATTTTACAAATTTATACTTTCAATAGTAACAGTATATGATTGTTATTTCAAAAAACGCCAGTGCAATAATGCCCTGACGTTAATTTTTTGCTATTTATGATTTTACCGATACTTTTTTTCCATAAGTCATCCATCTCCACACTTTTTCTAACGGACCCATTTTAAAGAATTTAAACCATATAACACTAAAGATAATTTGAATGACAAAAATGATAATGGCAATTATCACTATATAGGAAGTTGATAGGACTTCAAGTCCCATTAACTTTATTATAGCTAGCCCTATAAAGCTCTGAGCTAAGTAGTTTGTAAAAGCCATTTGTCCAACACGTCCAAGAGGCTTTAATATTTTTACAATTGGCTCATGTTCTAAAATAAGCAATAAGCAAGCTACATAAAAATAGGTCGTCGGGATTACACCTAAACCAAGTAGTAAATGAAGATGCGCATCTTGATTTTGAGAGGCAAACCCAATCCAACTAGATAAGCCTATAAACAATGGACATGTTACATAAATCACCCATTGAATTTGCTTGGTATGTTGTCTTACGTTGCCTATCCAATTAGCTTTTGCAACGAGAAAACCAGTTAAAAACATAATAAAAATCGTCATGATATCATTGCCTAAGAAATCAAAAATTGTAGATAAGAAACTTATATTTGGCATAAACATTTGGCCCAATATGCTCACAATATAAACCGCAATCAAGCTAAATAGCCATTTGCTCATTGTAGAAACTTTTGCATGATAAAATGGCAACAAAAAAAGACCGATTACTGCATAAGCAGATAAAATGGAGCCCCAGAAAAAAATTAAATGGACAATCCCTATAAGAAATAATGCTAGTAATCTTCTTGCAAAGCGCCATCTCGGCTTATCCCCCCGAGCTTCAGCACGTGAAGTAAAAATATAATAACCTACACCGAAGAGTAATGAAAAAATCGAAAAAAATTTCTTCTCGATAAATATATCAATTACCGTATCTAGTATGCTATTGAATTTGCTATAAACAGGCAATGGTTGTCCTTCAACTACCAACTGATAAGCCCCCACATTTATAAATAATATGCCAAATAGCGCTAAACCACGAATAATATCTAAGGAAACAATCCTTTCCTTTTGTGTAACGGTTGGATTCATTCTCCATAACTCCTTTCATCAATACTGTATTTTTTGCTCCTTCGCAAGTATAACTACGCAACCTTACAGCAGTTTTTTAATTAGCTTACAAAAACCTTAACTGTTCTCCACCTTCTACTAATTAGTAGAAACAAACTTCATAATATGATAGCGTATGTAAAAAATAAATCACTTGAAGGAGTTCATATGACCATTCGCCTCCAACATATTCGACACGCAACGTCGATTTTATTTATCAACGAAAAACGCATACTAATTGATCCAATGTTAAGTGATGTCAGTAAACTTGCACCCGTGCCATTTACCCGAAATTATCGTAGAAATCCATTAACTCCATTACCTGTTCCACTAAACATTTTTGAAGATATGGATGCCATCTTATTAACGCATCGTCACTTTGACCACTGGGATAAAAGAGCGATGGCTATCCTGAACAAACAGATTCCTGTCTTTTGTCAGCCACAAGATGCCACAGCAATACGGTCTGCGGGTTTTAAAAAGGTAATAGCTATCAATGATTGTTATGAATGGGAAGGAATTCACTTGAAACGACTAGCAGGACGACATGCACCTGGTATTACTGGCAAATTACTAGGACCTGTTTCTAGCTTTTTCTTAAATACGACGGAAGAAGGTTCCATTTATATCGTCAGTGATTGTATTTTGACACCAGCTATAGACAGAGCTTTCAGAGAGTTGCAGCCGGATATCGCCATTTTAAATGCATCAGAGGCACAGATGATATGGGGAACTGTAATAACAATGACGCGCGAAGATGTTGCACGTATTGCTCGCTTATCCCCAAACACAAAGCTTGTGATTGTCCATCTTGAAACCATCAATCATTGCAAATTAAGCCGAGCGCAGTTAACTAATTTTCTAGACGAGCAGCGACTAGCACACGTATCAGTGCCGAATGATGGTGATATTTTGTCGCTTTAATTTTCACTACTTCATCCATTCTTTTTTGAGTTATCACTAGTTTTTCATCTCTTTTCAAATGTGAACGCTACATAATGTATAGTATGAAAACTTTTTTGAAAAGAGGTTATCACTGTGAATAGGAATAGAAAAATAGGATTTTGTTTTCCAGGCTATAGATATTGTGGACCAGGATGTTCAGGCCCAGGCGCACCAACAAATGCAGTTGATTCTTGCTGTAAGAAGCATGACGAATGTTATGCCAAATACGGTAGAACAAAATACTGTGATGATAGGTTTCAAAAATGTTTATTGCCACAAATGAACACCAACAGCAAAATGAGCAGGGACGCTAAATTGTTCTATAAAGTATTTCATTTGCGCCATAACTTCTTTTAGAACAAAATTTTAAGTCTGCTCGACAAACAAGTCAAAAAGCCAAGAATAAATTACATTCTTGGCTTCACTACTCTTTACGAAGTTACAAATTGTTTGAGAATTGTTTGCGTGCCTGGCACCGCCTTACTACTTAATCGGTATCCAAATTTCCGAATATAAATTTTCACTTGTAGGATCTTCATCCGTATAAACTTCTAATTCAGCTGTTCCAGCAGGTTCATATGGGTTGGATGGGAACCATTCCGAGAAAATTTTCTTCCAAGCATTTTGCATCGCATCAGGCATCGGGCCTCGCACTTCAAATACAACCCATTTGGATGCCGGTACTTCCATTGCTAACATATTTTCAGGTACTTCTCCTACGTGATTTGTTGCAATCCAATAGTCTATTAAACTGTTATCCTTATAGTTTTCATCTGGTACACACACACCAAGTACCCCTTTGATTTGCCCGTTGTTTAATGTAAATAATTGCTCGTCCATACCTTGCCCATTTAGTTCATTCCAAAATTGAGGTATGCCTTGTAAATTCTCACCTGTTTGGCAATTATACGTTCTTTTGACACCCACGACTTGAAACTTCTCTTTCTCTACAATGTTATATTTCATTGGTTCTGCTCCCTTCAAAGTCACCTGGATTATCAGGCGATTGTATGATTGTAATGGTCCTTGCTGTTTACGTACTTCACTTGGCGTTACGTTATGCTGCTTTCGAAATGCTTTGGTAAAAGCTTCAGGAGAGTCGTAGCCATATTTGTAGGCGATGTCGATTACTTTACTATCTGTATTGATTAACTCTTGGGCAGCCAACGTTAATCTTCTTCGTCTAATATAATCTGCGATAGACATATCTGTTAAAATAGAAAATGTCCGTTGAAAATGAAAAACAGAGGCATTTACTTCTTGTGCTATTTGTTCCATCGTAATGGTTTCATGTAAATGCTCTTCTATATAATTTATTGCCTTTTGAATCGACTCAATCCAACTCAAATGCCCTCACTCCTTACTTCAAGATTATCGTATTCAATTAATTTCATCCTGTCTTTTTATGCTATCTTTGGACAGGTACCCCCACTTTAATTTCCAAACCTTTACTTCAATCATAATCGTTTCGACGTGCTAATTACATACATAGTTAGCATTTGAAAGTTGAAGACTCTAATTATGCCTATCTTGGACGTCACAACTAAAGCACATGATGCTCACCTTATGAAAAAACATTTCTTTATCTATGTAATGTTGGAATTTGTTGAATTAAATAAATATTTCAGCAATTTTATTAATTATTAGTAGATTCTTAGTATTTCATTAATTTAAAATAAACAGTATTATTAAGTATTATAGATAAATCACCTAATGACATAAGACGCGGAGGATATGACGATGTTAGAAATTAAAAAAGAATTAACAACACAACCAAAAGAAAAACCTGCAGTAGACCAATTAGGGTTCGGACAATTTTTTACAGATCACATGTTTATAGTCGATTATACTGAAGGAATGGGATGGCATGATCCACGCATTATCCCGTATCAGCCACTTTCTATCGATCCATCAGCAATGGTCTTCCATTATGGACAAGCTGTATTTGAAGGCTTAAAAGCTTATGCAACAGTAGATAACGGCGTGCTATTATTCCGTCCAGACCGTAATTTCAACCGTTTAAATCATTCAAATGAGCGTATCGTCATTCCAGCAATTGATGAAGAACTTGCGTTAGAGGCGTTAAAGCAATTAGTAACATTGGATCGTGAATGGGTTCCAACCGCACCAGGAACATCTCTTTATATCCGTCCATTTATTATTGCAACCGAGCCTCACTTGGGCGTACACCCTTCGAATAGTTATCAATTTATTATTATTATGTCACCGTCGGGTTCTTACTACAAAGAAGGCATTAATCCAGTCAAAATTATGGTGGAACAGCACTTTGTACGAGCTGTTGTGGGGGGAACTGGCGAAGCAAAAACCGCTGGTAACTATGCAAGTGCCCTGAAAGGACAAGAAATTGCGCACAAGGAAGGCTACTCTCAAACATTATGGCTTGACGGCAAGGAACACCGTTATATTGAAGAAGTAGGGAGCATGAATATTTTCTTCAAAATAAATGGTACTGTCATTACGCCAGCATTAAACGGAAGCATCTTACCAGGTATTACGCGTGATTCGATGCTGCACGTATTAAAAGCAAAAAACATCCCAGTCGAAGAACGTCGCATTTCAATTGATGAAGTGGTTGAAGCCTATCATAACGGCACATTGGAAGAAGCATTTGGTACGGGCACGGCAGCAGTTATTTCACCTGTCGGAGAGTTGAAATGGCGCGACGAAAAAATCCTAATTAATAACGGTGAAATTGGTGAAATTTCACAAATGCTTTACGATACATTAACAGGCATCCAAAATGGCACGCTTGAAGATTCATTCGGTTGGACAATTAAATTATAGAAATAACAAATAAAAAATAGCTAGAAAAAGCAAAAGTGTTAGATTGACCACAATCAATCTAACACTTTTTTGTTGTCTACTTTGGAAGAAGCTTTTCCCCTCCTCTGCTAAAATATTTTTACTAATGGATGATTTTTAATGACATTGGAATAACACTAAAATAGTAGTACCTTTAGCGCTTTTCCAAAGCTCTACAAAAAAGCAATAGCCATTAGGAAAATCATTTAAGCAAGCTTCATCATCAAGGCTAATATTATTTTTATACTTTGTACGCCATTCAGACTTAACATCATGCGTTACTAAACGCTTTAACGTACTTATTCGTTCCGTTTGATAGTGACAGATAAAAATTTCTTCTAATTCGCCACTAAAAATCATTTGTTCAAGTTCCCGTAACGTAACATTATTAGCGTAAATTTTATTTGATACGCATACTTCATCGTGAAACATCTGATTGTTTTCTTTGTCTATGAAGTAGCCTTTTCTTATCACGTTGTTCAACCCTTTTTGTTTAGTACTTGCCTAAGTAAATTTCGATAACCGTTTGTTACAAAGGTCTGTCATTTCAATCTACCTATACAAAAACTCATACATTTACGTTATAAGTTAATGTTAACTCATCTCCAGGCAGTCCCCGTATTCCCCAATTATGTTTTGGCGTTTCAAAAATCGTAATTTCGATATCTTGAGGCGCTATACGCAGTTCACTATGAATCTTGTCAAACATCAATGTAAATAATTGCTTTTTCGTTTCCACTGTTCGACCTTCAAACATGCTTATTTCAATAATGGTATAGGCATCACTTCTATCACTGGGAAAGCAAAAATCTTCTTTATCCATCGGAAAAATACGATGAAATTTCTTATCTGAAGGCAATGCAAGTGCCTCTACCATACATGCATGAATAATCGTCGATAATGTTGCCTTAATAGGATTTAAGCTATCTTTCACACCATATATTTTAACTTGCCCCATATTATCTCACCCTTCTGGTTACCCCACTTATAATAATTCTATAAAAACTGCGAATGTCCTTTCAATCACTGTCGCTAATGTTGATTGACAATTGCATCGGCTACATGCATGCCACCTAATGTCACAAGAGGTGATCCCCCTCCTGGATGCGTACTGCCACCTACAAAGTATAAGTTTGATGCAATCGAACTCTTATTGGGATGACGAAAAAAAGCACTGCGAAAACTATTGGATGCATACCCATATAAAGCACCCTTATAGCTATTGAAATCTTGTTCAATCGTTTGTGGCGTAATAATTTGCTTTTGTACAATGGCGTCTTTTATATAAATGCTATATCGCTCAAGTTGTTTCATTATTATTTCATCATATTGGTCAGGTGGTGTTTGCCCAGCGGGTGCATTCACTAAAATAAGCAAATTATCACCTTTAGGAGAACGAGTCACATCTGTTTTAGATGAATTGCAAATGTAAATTGTCGGCTCGTTCGCATAAACCTTTTGCTCAAATAGTTGCTCAAACTCGTTAAAATAGTTTGGTGAGAAAAAGACATTATGGTGTTCCAAAGATGCTATCTTTTTATTTAAGCCTGCTAGAATAACGAAAACCGAGGACGATGGCGTAATCTGCCTCTTTTTTGCGAGAAAGCTACTGTCCATTAACGTTGGCATTGCCTGTAAAATATCTGCATTTACTACCAATAAGTCACTAGAAATTTTCTCATCCTGTTTGAGTTCAATATTTTTTGCTACACCATTGTCTATATCAATATTTGTTACTTCACTGTTCGTATAAATTTTCACCCCAAGCTCGCGTGCACGCCTTTCAAAACCTTTGGCAATTGAAGCTGTCCCACCAGGTACATAATAAACGCCTTCCACAAGTTCTAAATAGGCAATCATCGCAAATGTGGCAGGTGTCTTATACGGAGACGACCCAATATACGTTGCATACCGCAAAAAACATTGCAAAACAAAAGGATTCGTAAAATAACGTTGCAAAAACTTTTCCAATGTTTCAAAGGGGCGAACTGCTAAAAGCGCGTTGGCTAGTTTCGGTGATATAAAATCCTTTTTTGATAGAAAAGCTTTATTTAAAAAATGCTGTCTTGCTAAAAAGTATAGTCGAGATATTTCTGTAATAAAGGCTGGATAATTTTTTGCCCCATGTGGATCTAAATGCTGTAACTGACGAATCATAAACGCTCGATTATTTGACAAATAAAATGTTTCGCCATTTACTCCTACATTTTTCATATGTGGTTGTACCTCAACAAAGCGAAAATAAGGGGCTGCATCAACACCTGTTTGTTCAATTACTTGATTAAAGACATAAGGCATCGTTATCGTATTCGGTCCAAAATCAAAATAGTAGTCACCTAACGTAACTGGACGCATTTTACCGCCCAGCGTACTATTTTTCTCAAATAAATGCACATCGTATCCTTTATGTGCAAGTGAAATGGCACAGGCAAGCCCGCCTAACCCACCACCAATAATACTAACCTTCATTTATAAGACCTGCCTTTCCAAGTATAAGCTCCCCCTGTTTTCGATAACACAACTGAACGCCATAAAATACATAACAACGCCACAACAGACCCTGAAATACCCAAACTATAAACGATTGGTGTTTTACTTGCGATATCACAAATCATTCTGTGTATAACTGTGATAATAAAAGGAAGTATGAAAAGTGGTTGCCACGTCGTCACACCATACACACCAAAGATCAATGGCACGATATACAATAGCGAATAAAATAATGTTAAACCAATTGCCATTGGGATTGATCGACCAATTCCTACAAAAATATTTTTAGAAAAACCTTCCCACGTCTCTTTACTCGTTTCATACATATGACAATGCACACAATCCGTAACATTGGTCAGTAATACACGATGGCCATTCCGCTTCAGTATTTGTGCAATATGTATATCTTCTACTAAAGAGCTTTTTACTGCCTCATGTCCGCCTATTTGGTCATAACTTGCCGTTTCAAAAAACATAAATGCGCCATTTGCAGCCGTGGTAGCCGGAATTTTGGTAAAGTTTGCAAGCGCAATTGGTAAATGGAAATAGACAATAAAATGCATCATTGGAATAAGCATTTTATCAAGCCAATTTGTATAATGGAATTTAGGAAACCCTGTAACTAGTGACGCATTGTATTGTTTAGCTCTTGCTATTGCATAGGTAAGCGTATGTTGATGTAGTGTCACATCTGCATCAATAAAAGCTAAGAAACGACCATGTGCATGTTGACGGAGCTGATAACAGGCGTGTACTTTTCCAATCCAGCCTTCCTTTAATGATTGGCCACGAATAACTTGAAATCTAGTATCATCCCCAATTTCTTGAAGTAATAATGAATATGTGCTATCAGTCGATTGATCTTCATAAATTATTATTTCTATATTTTCATAGCGAATATTTTTCAGCATTGCAATGCAATTTTGCACATTTCTTGCTTCATTTCTCATCGGCACTAATACTGAAATCAAGGGATACTCATGCAAGGTGAAGTGGCTTTTTAAGTTAGGTAAGAAAGTGAGATTTAAAATCGTCCATATGCAAAAACCTAGTAAGATGCTCATTAAAATAATCAAATTCACACCTCATAATATATTGATATATTTTTCATAATGATTTGTAACTACATCTTGCTTCAACGAATTCAATTGGGCTGTCATAATTTCCTCAAAATGCTGTGTAAGAATTTCATTGTTTCTTCCTTCTGTCTCGATGGGACCTCCAATAGAAATCCATACTTCCCCTTTTATCATATGGCGAAAAGTATAGTATATCGTAACTGGAATAACAGGAATTCGAGGAGATTTTCCCGCTAAAAAAGCGGCCCCCTTTTGAAATTGTAATGGTCGTGCTTCTAAATGAACCTCTGCCCCTTGTGGAAACAAGGCAACACTTTTTTCTTCATATAATAACTTTTGTGCATAACGGAGCGATTGCACCACATGCTTTGTACTTTGAGAATTGACAGAAAAAGCACCGATCCATTTAAAAATCGGTACTTGTTTTATGCCATCTTCATGCGTCATCATATAAATTGGTGGTACTTTCTGTCGCTTTTCCAGTTGAAAAAATATAAGTCCATCCCACCAGCTACTATGATTGGCAATAAAAAGGGCATTTTTTGGCAAGGGCTCCTCTATAGCAAGCCAAATTTTATGAAAATAGCGATTTAATAACCTTTGTTGCACGAGGTGAAACATCCAAGCAGCAACTTTACTTTTTTTTGCCTCAAACATAATGTTCATCTCGCTTCATAGTTACAAATAGGATAGCTAAAACGATTACTGGAATGATTGCTGCTAAATAGAGTTTGTTTAACAGGGCGATAAATGCAAACATACAAATCATTAAGCTATATAAAAGAACCATACGTCGTTGCCACTGCTTATCTACGTTTAGCAAGTTGCCAAAGAGCCCTATGACAATATGTAAAACCAAAGCAGTTAAAAACCAGCCAAGAAAATTCGTCAGTGGAATGTCATAATAATACCCGCTCTGTTCCCATATCCAATATTCTTTGACTTTAAAGGAAACAGGATCAAGCACTAAATCAAACACCACTGCTAATAGACTAGCAATGATAGAGCGAATCCACCTATTTGGTAGACGAACAATATGCACTATCGCATGGGAAGTGGCAATCACCATAATCCAAGCGAAACCAATTGCAATAGGCACGCCAAAAAGATTAGGTGCGAAATATTGCGTATAATGATAAGAACCAAAAAGTATGGAATGAGTAGATCCTAAATATTCGACAATAAACGTTGTGATAAAAATGAGTGTACTAATACTCACACCATAAATTGCGCCAAATCCCCTAACAAAATAAATTACCCCAAGCACACCCGCTGTGATAATAAAAACACTGTTTGCCCATTCAAGCCATGTTGGCAATAGATTAAACCCTACTAAAATCACACCGAAGCTATACCAAATAAGAAAAAAATAAAAAATATAATGTTGCCACCTCATAAAGTTGTGCTACCCCACCTTTTTGTATTTTTAAAAAGATTCATACTAACCTTATGAACTTAATCCTTAGACATTGCTCCGGTGCGATGAAAGGAAAACGCTAGATTACTAGATTTATCATTAAATTTGTACCGCATCAATGCCGTTACCATGCCCTTTTGGCATTTTAGGGTCAAAGAGTTCTACTTTTGGTAATGGCTTGACAGCAAATTCAGTCATCTTCTCTTTTCTTAAAATACCATTTGCCGTAATACGTGCCGACTCTAAAATAATAGGTAATCCACTTCCTGGATGCGTACCTCCTCCTACTAGCCAGCAATGATCTAACTCTTCAAATTTATTATGAGGACGGAATGTTAGCATTTGTGTTAACTGATGTCCTAGATTAAAGGTCGCCCCTTTATATACATCCATTTCCTCTTCCCAACCTCTTGGTGAAATCATTTTTTCTTCCTCAATATATTGCGCAAGATTGTCAACCCCAAGTTTCTGTTCAAGCATTCCTATTAACATATCACGATAGTCTTTTTCACATTTCTCCCATTCGATATTACTAAAGTTATTCGGTACAGGTGCAAGAATATAGAGCGTTGATTTCCCTTGTGGTGCAACTGTTGGATCAGTCACAACAGCATTTTGGATATAAATGGAAGGGTCATCTGATAATATTTTGGCATTCGTAATATCTTCCACATTTTGACGATAGTCCTCAGCAAACCAAATTGTATGGTGTGGCAAATCAAATGTTTTATTGACACCTAGATATAACATAAATGTTGAACAAGAGTATTTTTTCTTGTCTAACTTTTCCTTCGAATATTTTTTTAGTACACCTGGTTCTACTAGATTCGTCATGGCATGGGCAAAGTCTCCGTTAATAATGACATCATCAGCCGCAACTTTTTCACCATTTTCTAAAATAACACCTCTTACTTTACGTCCATCTAACCATAATTTTGATACACCAGTGCCTGTAAATATTTCTCCATTATTTTCAAGTACAACTTTAGCCATCGCTTGTGTCAACTTGTTCAAGCCACCTTTAACATGATAAACCCCATAGGCATGCTCAATATAAGAGAGAATCGAAAAGGCACCTGGACTTTCCCAAGGAGACATACCAAGATATTTCGCTTGGAAAGTAAATGCAAGCTGTAATTCTTCTTGTTTATAATAACGCGATAATGTATCAATTAAAGATTTACCGACTTCTAGCTCTCCTAATGCTTTTAAAACCTTTGGTTGAAGTAAATCTGTAAAGCGATTCATACTCGTTTGTAGAACAGGGGCTAATTTTTCTAATTTGCGATTTGTTTCCTTCATATATCGCTCATAGCTTCCTTCATTTCCCGGGAAAAGCTCATTCATTTGGCGAATCATTTCGTTTCTGTCACGTGTCATTTTAATTTTTTTATCACTAAAAATCAGCTCATACATAGGATTCAAGTCAATTAGCTCTATGTAATCATGAATATTTCTTCCAGTAAGTTCAAAAATCTCTTCTACAATATATAGCATATTTAAAAATGTAGGACCCATATCAAACTTGTATTCGCCTAGCTGTATTTCGCTCGTTCTCCCACCAATATAATTCTTTTTCTCAAATACTTTTACATTGAAACCCTTTGCAGTTAGCAACATCGCTGATGCTAACCCACCCGGGCCAGCTCCGATAATAATGATTTCTTTGTTCTTTTTCATCATAAAACCTCCCTATATCCTTAGTTAGCTAGTATTTGCAAAGTTGTTTTAAATGGTCATGTTCTTGTATAAGTAATCCAGTTTTATATTATACAAGAATTCTACAACAAGTATACAACTGCTGTACAAAAATTTGCAAATAATAAAGAAGCTAAAAAATGCAAAAAAAATATCCTGAACAAAAGCTTGTACAACACAAGCTTCATTCAAGATATTATTGTTTATGATTTTACAGTTTCCGTTGAGGATGCATGCTCGGTTTTCCAAAGAGGTAACCTTGAAAAAGTTGATAACCATTTTCCTTTAACCATTCAAAATCTGCTCTGCTCTCAATACCTTCTGCTAACGAAATCGCATTCACTTCAAAGGCCTTCGCTAAAAACTGCTTGGCTACTGCTTGCTTTTCACTATTTCCGCTAACACCTTGAACATATTTGATGTCCAATTTCATATATTGAGGCTTTAAGTCTGCAAGCATTTCCAGCGTGTTGTACCCTTCACCAACATCATCCAAGGCATATTGAAAGCCCTTTTGCTTATAGTAATTGAGAATGGATTTTAAATGCTCAATGTCATCGACTTTGTCTGATTCGACTACTTCAAAAACAAATTGATTCGGATCAATGCCTAATTGATTTGCTAATTGTACCGTTGTTTGCAAACAAAACTCTGGGGAATAAATAGACGTGGGAATAAAGTTTATAAACGTCTTTTTCTTCAATACTGCTGAATAGCTCACTGCCGCCATTCTACATATGCGATCTAGAGCATATAACCGTCCTCGACTTCTCGCTGCAGTAAAAATTTCATTAGGATAGATGAGAGAACCATCCTCTCTCGGAAACCTAGATAATATTTCATAAGCATAAATTTCTTCATTTGCATCGACAATCGGTTGAGAGTAGCTAATAACAGATTTCTTCCTGATTACTTCATCAATCCACTTCATCTCTAAAATCGGCTCGATTTCTGTAATAGGTTGCCACGTTCTATTGTCAAAACGAAAATAAACTTGCGCTAAATCCATAAAATCATGGCAAAAATCAACAAATTCCCTAACGCCTGACTCTTGAATCATGAAGTAATCATCCTTCACTGAAAGCAAAAAGCCTCTTCTTTTAAAATGATTAACTACCTTTTCCATTAGTGATAGATTTCGATGTCCCTTTAACTGTATGTCAAACTGTAACTCTAAAACTAAACAGCTTTTACAAGGCATATTTATTCCCCCAGTATAGTAACGAAATGACGAATTTTTATTCTTCCCTGTCGAACTCGATTAGTCTAATGAACGAACAAAATAACGACTCTCCTCTTATTTTCGTTAAATTATACAATTATGGATTTTCATTATCAATTAATCACTACGCATTATTACTAGTTCTTGCGTTTTTCTACGCCATACACTTAGCTTAGAAGGATTTCAGATGGCTACAAACTGTTAGTTGTCAAATGCCTATTTTCGTCAAACTCACTTTAAAATTCAACTTCTTTCTTTAACAGTTTTCTGTTACTAAAACTTTGAATAATATTTCCCCTGACAAACCATCAATATACACAATAGAAGCTCGATAATCTTTTTGCAAAGCAACGATGTATGAAGTAAAAAAATAGGGCAAGAATAAAAGTATAAATTTCATTATGAGGTGAATGAATGAAAAAATTATTTATCGGTACATTTACAGCAATTCTAGCAACAGGGCTATTATTTGGATGTGGTACATCAAAAGATAAAACAGAGCCCAATGATACGGAAGCACCATCTACACACAAAGAACATATGGAAGATTCCAATAAAACAGAAGACACATCAAAAGAATAACTTCTCCTATAATGCAAGAACAGTAACCAAAAAACCAGCTCAAATCATCAATCGAGCTGGTTTTTAATTATTTACAAAAACATAATGTTATTTCATGCAATCGAGGATAAAATTGTATATGTATAGAAAGAAAACTATATTTTAGGAGGGTTTTAATGTTCCAAACTGTAGACCATTTTATACACTCTTGGGCATTTGAAGCGAGTGCCACACAAAATTACCTCAACACGTTGACAGATCAATCACTTACGCAAGCCATCACAGCAGAAAATTGGACTTTAGGACGCATTGCTTGGCATACTGTAACTGCTATTCATATTATTACATCCAATACAAACTTAACGTTCGAAGCTCCAACAGTTGATGTTCCTGTCCCTACCTCGGCTCAATATATAGCAGACCATTATCACCAAGCTAGCAGTGCATTTGTCCATGCACTAAAAACGCAATGGAATGACAAGACCATGACGGAATATATACAATTTCTAGGCCAAGAAATACCGAATGGGTCACTATTATTGTTTTTAATGCAACATCAGAGCCACCACCGTGGGCAAATGAGCGTTCTTATGCGACAGGCAGGATTAACCGTTCCAGGTATTTATGGTCCTTCAAAAGAGGAATGGGCAAAATTTGGTATGGATGCCCCACATATGTAGCACAATTTAAAAATGATGAAAAGTGTTAGAATGCCTGCCGGCAATTCTAACACTTTTTTGCTACGACAGGGACTTATCGAAAGTACACGCTAATTTGCAACTTCTACCGAGATTCACCCTTATTAACAAAATGAAGGATTTGCCCAGCCAAGGATACTATTTTTAGTCTAGTATAATTCGCCTTTTGTCAAGATTATGGCATTTCCTCCCACCATCACTCTTGGATCATTGTTATGTATTAATTTAGTGATAATGGTAGAAGGTCTGCCCATGCTATAGCCTTGCAAAAACGTGAATTCTTCATTAAATTTCGTTAACACGTGATTATGAAAAAGATAATACGTTAACGCACCATTGGAAGTCCCTGTTGCTGCTTCTTCATCAATCCCATAGAGCGGGCAAAAGTTTCTACTCTCTGCTATTCCCTTGTCTGTGTCCAGTGTAAATGCATGAACGCCTCCTATATTATGGCGTTTGGCATATTGTGTAAGGGCATTAAAATCAGGGTTTAACGCGTATAATGCATCTTTTGTTTTGATTGGAAGCATCATATCCCAAAGCCCAGTGCTTACAGCTTGAGGCACTAGTTTAAAGTGATTATCGCCAATCTGCTCTTTATCCATATTAAAAAGAGTAGACAGCTTATCATAATCATCAAAGATTTTCCCAAGTCTTGGTTCAGCTTGCTCCATCATGACAAATGATTGATTCACTTCAACAGCCAGTGTGCCCGCCAGTGTTTTCATATAGTAAGTATGGTTATCTTCAATCGCTTGACAGTCCAATAGCGCTTTAAAGGAGGCTATTGTAGCATGGCCACACAGTGCTACTTGGGAAGTTGGTGTGAAAAATTTTATATCAAAATGATTATTGTCTATTTTTTTAATAAAGGCTGTTTCTGAAAAACGAACTTCCGCAGCAAACTTTTGCATAAATTCTTCGTTTAATTGTTCATAAATCACTACGCCTGCCGGATTTCCGCCAAACTTTGTCTCTGTAAAAGCATCAATTACATAATAGTACAAAGCTAATTCCCCTTTATGTTGTATAATTTGCCATGCTGAAATCGGTGAACGAAGCAGGACATCATTTAAAATGCTTTTCGTTGGTAAATTGCTGTAGTAATACCCCACGAAAGTAAAAATACTAGCAAAATCACCACTGTTGCAGCTATATAAATTGTTGTAATGGATAAGTGGATAATAAAATCCGTTATGGCTGTTAAATGTTCAGCTAAAAAGATCACAATAGACGGTCCTATACCTGCTAAAAGGATGAAACTAATCATGATAACCATTGTGATATACCCTGGTTTAAATATATAAAACATTGGCAAAGTAAGGGAAACAAATAATATAAATAACCCTACAGAAATTGCGATATCTGTTAGTGAAAACGTTTTATTAAAGACCATTAATGCTAAGCTTGTCACGGCAATGGATAAAATCATATAAACTAATGCTCCAAGATAGCGTGAAGCAATAATTTCCTTGCGTGTGTATGGTAAAGAATTTAATAAAATATTCGTTTCTGCTTTTTCATCGTAAGCATAAGCATTAAAAGGAATAAAAATACTAGCTACTAAAAAGATAAGAGCAGGATGCGAATCCATAAAAATAAAGAATGCTATAAAAGGAATAAACGTTAAGAGTAGCTTTTTTTGCATGATTACATCGCGCCAGATTAAATTAAACATAGCTTCCTCTCCCTTTCATGTAATACATAATATCTTCCAATGATGCTGGGTCAATGATAACGGACTCCCCGAAAATATTTTTCACTGCGCTAATATTATCCGTTAATGCTTCAAAACCTGTAGATGCACGATGAATGTGTACAAAGGCTTGTTCTGTATCTCGATCCAGCAGATCCACTCTTCCTTTCACAATAGCATAGTTTTCTGTAACATCATGAATGGACTTATTAAACACTAATTGTCCTTTTTGTATAAAAGCTATATAATCTGCAATTCGATTTAAGTCTGTGGTAATATGCGTGGAAAAGAAAATAGTACGATTCCCATCAATCATTAACTCTTGTAAGAGATTCAACAGTTCTCGTCTAAAAATTGGATCTAAACCTGCAGTTGGCTCATCCATGAGTATTAGCTCGGCATGATGTGATAACGCTATCGCCAACGAAGCCTTCATTTGCATTCCTTTTGAGAAAGTTTTCACTGCTTTATTCATCGGTAATTCGAATTGTTCCACATATTGATAAAATAATGTATCATCCCAATTTTTATAAGCTGGTGCAACAATACGCTTGATATCTTTTAAGTTGAGCCCTTCAAAAAATACATTGCCATCATATACAAACCCAATGCGTTCCTTGATTGCCTTCTCATGGGTCTTGTAGTCTAACCCAAAAACCCTCACTTCCCCTGCATCTGCCTTTAATAAATTCATCATCATCTTTATCGTTGTCGATTTACCAGCCCCATTTGCCCCTATAAATCCTGTTACAAACCCTTGCTTTACTTGTAAATCAATATTTTTCACTGAAAAATCTTTAAAATGTTTTGTTACGTTTTTTAACTCAATTACATTTTCCACTTCTCTCACTCCTCAGACAAAATATCCAATAATTGATGCAATTCATCGAGTGACAGGCCAATTTCTTTACTATTCGTTATAACGGCACTCAACTGCTCCTCAATGACCTTCTGTTTTTTCTCTCTAATTACTTCAAGATTTTGCTCTGCGACAAAAGAACCCTTTCCAACAATAGAATAGATAAAGCCTGCTTTCTCTAATTCCTCATAAGCACGTTTAGTCGTGATCACACTAATTTGTAAATCCTGTGCGAGTTTGCGCATCGAAGGTATGGCTGCACCTTCTTGTAGCTCCCCAGCTAAAATAGACGATTTCATTTGATTTGTAATTTGTTCATAAATCGGCTCCTTTGAACTATTGGAAATAATTATTTGCATGCTAATCCCTCTTCTTCCTATTTTCAAAACCTCTTTGTATGATGTCATGTATTGCTTGAATGAGAATGGCAATCACGTGAACTGTTGTGACCAAATTAAAAAATGGAAAGGAATAAGGAGCAATCCATTTAGTAAAGAGCTTCAAATCGAGTATCCATCTTGCAATTCTGGCAAATAAGTTGCCACTATCGTTGATATTTGGCTCCAGTAAAGTGCCATCAATAGCGATAAAAATCAATTGAACAATCAAAAAGACACCAATGGTAAGCACCCATCGTTTTCCAAGTTGATTGTTATATACTTTATCAGTTCCTATCATTTAATCTCCTCTCTATAGCTCACTTAGCACTCCAAATTCATTATAATGTATATATACTATATACACATTATATACAAAATTAAAATTTGTGCAACTTTTTCCAAAAAAAATTCCCGTGGCTATTCTTCACAGTTATGACCAAACCTATCAGTAGAATTAAAAAAAGACACGCACAAAGCAGGTTATGACCCTGTCTGTTCATGCCTTTGAATTTCATTGCTCCAATTTTTAGTTATCTCCAAATTTACCTCAATTCCTTCTAAAATGCTCTTAGCTTTAGTAACTACAGCATTCGTCATCAAGTAATCATCCTTTCGTGTAGCGTCATATAGCCCACCATTACTTTTTGATTTCTTCAGCTAACTCCAAAATAATGCCCTCTGGACCTCGCACGTAGCAAAGCTTATAGCGTTCTTCGTATTGCTGTATCTCACTAAAGATTTCCTTACCGTTCTTTTTTAGTTTGGCAACAATCGCTTCAATATTTTCAACAGCAAATGCGATATGTCGGATTCCCAGCGTATTAGCACAGGGTAGCTGAAAATCCCCTTTAGCTAACGGGGAATAAAATTTTATTAGTTCTATCCAAGTCTGACCGTCCGGCATGCCCAATCCCACACACGCTACTTTTGCGTCAGAAAGCCCAGCTGCATATCCCATCAACTCTCCTGCCATTTCCCATTCCCCTTTCACCTCAAGTCCAAAATCGAGAAAAAACGCTTTAGCGGCAGAGAGGTCATTGACAATTATCCCTATATGATCCATTCTTTTAATCTTCAATTTTTACCCCTCCTATATTCCCTTATTCTACCAGTATGTACAATGCAACTGCTAATAATAGCCTACCAGCATTGCCAGTAAAAATTTTATTTTATGTGCATTCTTCTCTATATATTTTTTTCTGATTGATTAGCTCTTGGGTTACTTAACTTAAAACTTCGTTTTGGAATTACTGTCTATATAATTTTCACCTCTCCTTACATAAGAACTCGACTTTCTTAAAGATTGTCGTTATCAACTTAAAAGCCATTTTCATCTAAAGAAGTTTTCACTTAAGTTTATCGAATTTGAATATGTGAAAAAAAGAATTGTTGATGTTATTAGGTGATAGAATTATTGGCATTGAACATATAGGAAGCACTTCTATAAAGGGATTGGAAGCGAAACCAATAATCGATATTATTGTGGGTGTCGAAGATTTAGATGAAGTTTCCAGCTTTTTACCCCTCTTAGTGAAATCGATTTTGAATATGTTCATAAACCTGAGTTTATATATAGATGTTTTTTTAGGAAAGGATTATGGGGACAGGGTACTTGTCATTTGCATATTTTTGAAATTAACAGCAGTGAGTGGATTGAAAAATTATTGTTTCGAGATTATCTTAGATTACCCCTCCATATAGCTAAAGAGTATGCTTCATAAAAAAAAGAACATGCTTCTAAATATAAGTTCGATAGACCAACATATACAAAGAAGAAAGATACGTTTATTAAAACCATTATTGAAAATAGCCAAGAAGGAAATTACTGAAAATAAACATCTTTTATTCATGTTACGGGGAGCTTTAGTGAAAACAGCGACAACCATTGCATCCATCTGGTTAACCATCATAAAACATCATTATTCACTGCTCGCACGGTTGACTCAAACGATTTTGTATTTGAATTGCTGTTAGGGTAGTCGCCATGAATGCACCTCTTTTTTTAAAAATAAAAAGCCACCCAAATGAGTGACTTAATAAGTTAATTTAAATTTATTATACCTGTTTCTGTTCCCCAAAAACCAGTTTGAACTTGTAAATCAAGTCCAGTTAAACCTGCTGGAACTTCAAATAAAACATTTCCTGTTAATGCAAGACCTGGATTTATACCTTCATATAAAAAATATTTATCATCTGCAACAATAATGGATGATGGTGAGTATTCTGCCCCATTAGATGCAATTAGTTTAAAGAAACTTGAATCTGTATTAATTGATTCTGTTCCATCATTTCTCACAGTTACGTTTACATTTAAGAAAACAGCACCTTCTGCTTCAGGTTTATAATTCATATAACCACCTGCAGCACTAATCTCATTAGTTTCACCTATAGAATTAGCTTTAAATGTCACTTTACCTACAGTAAGTTCTTGACCAATACTAACTTTTTTATTTTCATTAGTAGATTCCTCTTTTTTACCATCGTCTTTAGTTGTGGCTGAAACAGGCTCTTTTTCTTTTTCAGTTACTTTTTTACTATCATCACCAAGTAATGCACCGATAATGATTAATAATACGAATAAAGCAACAATACCACCACAACCAAATTTAAAAAATTTTTTCATAAATATATCCCTCCTATCCATAAATATACATGTATTTGAATTACAATTCTATTACTATTTTCATAAAATCACTTTTTTAATTCAAATTTCAACATTATTCTCGCCTCTTCCAATGAAAAAACACCCTTAATTGAGAGTGTCTATTATCTAAAATAGTTTTACTTTCTCTATTACCTTATTCAAAAAAGTATGTTCAGTAAGAATTAAATCGATTTCAAGGACATACCATTTGTCCCAGGAGAGTTTTTACATGGTGATATTTGTTCCACCGCACTTGGTATGTAGATTTAGTGTTCAACATGCTTATAATTGTATAACAAGTTACGATCAAAAATTTTGTGATAAGTATAAGGTTTTCAAGATAGGAACATTCCATTAAACCAATAAAAATTAATGGTATCTCCAATATTCATTTTTTCCAGATAAGGATTTATATATCCAATTTAAATACATACTGGATAAATCCTCTGGTATGATAAATAGACCATGAATTAACTCTTATATTATTGCGTGATAACAAATCGCCTCTACACTGGCAATTTGTGGACAGCAAAACAAACCCATGTGGGCAAAAAAATAAAGAAGTGTCGGCGCCTTACAGCCCCAACACTTCTTTGTTAGTACATCGTCAAATATTCATCACGTTCCCAGTCGTGGACGCGTGTGCGGTATTTGTCCCTATTAAATTCGAAGGATTTCTAAACACCACAAACATTGATTTAACAGTATTTCTTCGACTTTACACCGCTTAATAACAGATAGTTTTATTAGTTCTTGTGGACATTTTGTGGGCAAAAATAAAAGAATTTTGTGGGCAAATATTTATTAGGCACTATGCAATTTTATTGTATAAAATATTACTCCTACAATTTTCTAAAGTTGTACTGGTAATCGGGATGCAATCATTAAAACAATTTAATTATTCTTAATATTGTGTATAATAACCACAAAGAAAATAATAAAAATTTATTAATTAAATTTTTAAGTTTGATTGGTTCATTTTATCCAATATCGCTTTAGCGTGTTCTTCTAAACTTGTAAACATATCTTTAGCGTCTAATTCAATATTATTAAATACAATTTTTCTATACGATTCTAAAAATTTCTGTTCATAAATTGGTGATATAATACTAGAGTTATAGTTAAATTCATATTTTGCATAGCTAAATTTCATTTCATGTTGTTCCATTACTAAACTATTATAAATATCGTCAATAGACTTATTAGATAGGTACAATTCTTCAATTGTATTTGACTCTGCTAGACTTTCAAAAAAATTGGTTACATTTACTATTGGGGTTTCTTCATCGATTTCTACATCTTTACCTAGATAACTATGTGATAATACTATCCCTTTAATTGCTCTACATTGTGTTATAACACCATAATTTTTTTGTAAAATTCCCCAACCTTCTTTAATTGCCAACAATTGATCTGGCATTTTTTTCAAAGCCTTTTTTAACTCAATATCTACATTCTTTATTTCCGAAAAAGATACTGGTAAAAAAAAGTGTTTAACTTCTACATACAAAACAAATCCAGTTTCCTCATCTATAATTAGAACATCAAGTTCTCTTTTTTGCTTCTTATTATTAGGAATTGGCAAATTAAAATTCATAATAAATTTTGCTTTTGGATATTTTATTTTTATTAATGCTTCTATTAAAGGAATAATTCTTTCTTTAATTTTATCTTTTATTCGCATATATCTTGCTGTATCAGTCTTTCTTAAATTATTTAAATACATAGTTTCATTAGAAACATTTGATAATAAAACTATTGGGTTTAAAAATAAAATCCCATCTTTTGTTTTTATTATTGGCGCATCAGCAAAACTTGATTTTGGAAATAATTCATTTCCAACAGGCTTATAAATCAAATCATTCATAACTAACTCTAACCTAGTTCTATCTATAGGAAGAGTGCCATCACATAAAAAATCATATATCTTATTAGCTGATGTAATTTTAACCATTACTTGGTTGCTCGCTACTATATCTAGATTGAAATCATTTCTATAAAGTTTAACAAATCTTCTCATTGATGCTAAAACAAAAAAGTAATTCACTGCTCCCCATTCCATCATTGAATAAGGTTCGAAATCTCCACCTACTAAGTTTTCATTCCAAAAATTTAAATAACCATTGGCCAATTTCGAAGCAGCATCTTCTTGTTCTTCATTTTCAAGCATTCCTGCAGTAGTTTGCAATGTATAACTAAGAGACTTCTTCATTAAATAAATTGTTAAAAATTCATGTTTATCTCTTGGAAAACTTTCATATTCTAGTCTTACTATTCTATTTTTTTCGTCTATGGTATGCTTTATTTTCCCTGATCTTATTAATTGGAAAACATCACATAACATTGAATATTCCATACCAATAATCAAATTTCTATAACATTTTAAGTATAATTCTGAGTCGAAATTAAAACTAAAAACATCCTCTTCTTCTAATTTACAATACGCTAGATAAATATTATAGTTTAATGAAAATAGTAAATGTTTTTCCATTTGTGAAAACCATAGTTTATTTTCTATAACATAATCAATATAGACAAGATTAATATGATATATATATTTATATCTTGGTATTTCTCCATCAATAAAATTAAATAGGTATTTATCAACTTCCTCCTCTATTTGGAATATTCTATCGTTTATCATCTAGCTACTCCACATCCTTTTTAATTCTATCTATTTCATAGTAATATTTATGCTAATTGTTTTTTCCTTACATTACAATATTAACCTTAAAATAAATGCCTTGAATAATATGTACTAGCATCTAAATACATTATTTTCTTCATTATTAATAATTATTAACATCATTTATCTATTAGATTTTATAACTATGTAACCAATATCTAATTTATAAAGATAGATTTAGGAAAAAGAAAAACGACGCCCTCCCTAAAAAAGAAACGTCGCAAATAAAACATCTGAAGCCCAAAAACATGCTACACACGCCTACCGAGAAAACTAGAATGAATACACGTAAACAATCAATGAAAAGTTCACAGTAATATTTATTTAAATATACTGCAATTCGAATAATTTAGGTAAATAAATAAATTTTATGAGGTACGTGAAAAGGAATTGTAAAAATGAGTGTTGGAAAAATTACAAAGATAACACAGCAGTTATTTTGGTCTCTTTCTATCTCATATAGTTCTTTTTACTACTGAAATCAACAATCCTAAAGCTTCACCATCTGTCATTGAACCCACTTTTCCACTATGGTCCACCTTCAAGATTCCTTTTTGATAAGTCACTTTTAACAATCCTTTTAAATCCTCTTTAGCTGTTGATGTTAGTGTGTTAGTCACTTTCGTTTCCTCCTTTTGTTGAATAGTATTTTTTGGTTTCATAGCATCTTCGATTCGTTTCAAGAAGCTATTCCAGCGGTTTTCGCTTAGTAACCGATGTGGACAATATTTTCCGTTCCAATCTTGATGTTTTTTAACTCGCTCAATGCCCCAACCAAACTCTTTAAGTATTTTTGCGATATATTGTACTGCATTTTCTTCTGCCGCAGCATAACGGGCACCACCACTTTTGCTGTAACATATTTCAATACCGATTGATTTTCGATTACCATTTCCTTGACCATCACCACAATGCCAAGCATTACGGTTAAATAGAATGGCTTGAATCACTTCTTTATCATCAACAGCTACATGATAGGATACCTGATTGTTGTTAGTAATCATGTATTTTATTTCATTGCCTGCAGAAGCATCGTTTGCGGTATTGTGTACCGTAATATACCGGGGTGCCATAGAATAAGGCGCTTTGATTGGATACTTACTAGCAGGCAATAGGTTTTGTTTGAAAACATAAGCCATTATTGCTCACCTTCTTTTTTAGCAGCCTTTAATAAATCAAACGTACCAGAAGCTGTAAGCCCTGCAATAAATCCAGCCATCAACATCATATACGCTGGATACTCTGATAACGGCCAACAAACTAAGCCAACAAAAATACCAATCACTACCGATGTGATTGGCATGTATTGTGTATTAATTTTGAATGTCTTTTTCAAAATCTCTGATACGGCTAAAACGATAGCCACCATCACCATTGCGATCATAAAAATGTTTGTTAAATCCATCATTCATCATCCTTTTCTGTTTCTTTATTTTTGAGTGAGTGTTTTTCAATACGGTCCACTCGACCTTCCAGCACATTCAGCGATCGGTTCATTCCTTCCAGTGCGATTGCTGTTCTTTCTTGTGATTCATTTGACCGTTCTAAGTGGTCCATTAATTTGTTTTCGCGTTCTTCTGCTCGATTCATCAAATAATCATTTTTGCTCATTAAATAACGAAATGCTCCAAACGCAATAATTAAACAAGCTATCGCCCAAACTGCTTGGCTTGTAGCAATTTCATTTGCTGCAGCTACATCCATACCATCACCAATCCTTTGCCCTATTCAATTTAAAAAGCCATGAGAAGCATCGAGATTCAGTAACATGTACCATTGCCCATCTCAGATGCTCTCAGAGCGCATAAAAAAGCCCTCCACTTTTGCGGAGAGCAGAATAATGCTATATCAGTACACTTGTATTACGGAGTTGTATCATTTAAAGGATAGTGTTTCATTAATTCTTCATTATTTTTAACACAAATAACATAAATAAAGCCTAAGAAGCTTAGTACACCTACTATACATCCTATAATTTGAAGAATTATATTCTCAAAAATCAATAAAAACTCACAAATAATAATTATAAAAATAAATAAAGTTATAAAAAATTTAAATTTTTCGCTTAAATATTTATGACCCGGAAGATAAATTCTTTTTACTAGCTCCCTTTTCAGTTCCTTATCCATTACTACATTTACATCAAAATGTTTAAAATTAACATTTTTATTACTGGCCAATATCTTATGTTTACTAATTCTTCTTTCAATCTCCCAATCAGTATTATTTTCATCTTTAAAAGAAAATGTAAATTTTACACTTAGTAAATTTAATAAAGAGAAAACAAGTGTAAATATAATTATTGTACCAATTATTGTAAAAATGACGATTTTATATACATTTGACTCATTTAATTCTTGATTTGAAAAAAAATAAAAGGGTAAAAATATTGAAATAAAAAACAAAGAGTCAATTAATAACATTTGTGATAAAAATATTGATACACGTTTTGATGGGGAGAGAAATATTTTTTCTGCTGCTTTTAAATTAAATGAATCTACTCCCATTTTAATAAAAGGTAGTGCTATAGGAGTAATTGCTACAATGCTAATATCAGAGATAATTTCACTTAAATTCACTAGTACTATCACCCTTTCATCTACCTAATTCGACAAAAGGAAAGTATTTCCTCCTAAAATTAACAATAAAATTAATGTTAAGCCTATGCTTGCGTTCCATCCGATACTTTATTTTGCTGTTCGTTCATTAATGAACATAACTTCGAATACTCTTCTTGGCTAACTTGATTATTTAACATAAGTAAACTTAGATTTGTTGCCATTACATTGTAGTTACATCCCGCGCTAGTGATTAACAACTCTGCAGCACGATAAACAATATTCATCCCTATTCCTCCTTATACTCCGATATTTTTCATTGCAATCAATACTTCAGTGTTTAATAATGTTTGAGCCTGCATTTCTTCGAGTGTTGGCTGTGGTTCAATTGGTGTTGAATCGGGTACAACTTCATTTATTAACACATGAGCAATCGCTGACACCGTTGCGCCGTCTTTAGTGTATTCAATAACATGATACCCATCCTTATTGTATTCACGTAAAATATTACTCATACAAATATACCTCCCTGAATCCTGTAGCTGACTTGTTGGCCTGTTGCCCCAGTAACGAATATCTCCAATGAGTTTTTAAATTTTATTGGTCTGTTAATCCACAACATGCCTATTCCGCTTGACGTATCAGGAGCGTAAGTACCTACATTTGTTACTACAGTTGCCAAATTCGCACCACTTATATGTGTTGCCGTAGAAGTTCCAGATGGAGTCGAATATTCACCACTTGGTGATACACCTTGTACACTAGGCAATAGGGCTGGTGTTTTAACTAATGTAACCCCGTCTACCACTATACTTATACCAGAACCGTAACTCGTATGCGAGATTGCAAGATCCAACAGTCCAGCTCCAGTAACCCTATAAACAGAAATCCATTTTAAATCACCTATTCCTTGTACATTTTGTGCAATTTGAATTGGTAACAATTTTCCTACTTCGAATGGCGAGTCCATTCTTCCAACCTTCGCATTTACGTTTTCCACACTTTGCGCTAATTCACCTTGTTTTATGTTAATTCCATCCACAACACTACGGACACCCTCGACAGCAGTTTGTATCGCTAACTGTAATGTTTTTGTAGCTACTTTCAATACGTCCATCTACAAGACCTCCTCATAAATAAATTCAGGTTCTCCATTTACTGTTCGAAACCCCCATCGATACCACTTGCCATTGTCGAAAAATTTATGAGGCATAATTTCTTCCAAATGTGCAGTAACTTTGTTGTCTACAGCGGTAATGGCATGCGATAAAGTTGTTAAATCAATACCGCCTAAAGCATCAGATAGAGCTTTTAATGCAGCATCAATTTTATCCATATTGGCATTTGGTACACCTACATCGTAGAATTCTTCGTAACCTGGCTTTGTTAAATTGTAATTAGTTGTACTCGTTGGCATTATGGCATCACTTCCTCTCGTAATTGTTTATGTGTAAATGCTTTTAATTGAGCATGAGTGTATTTTTTTAGTAAGGCATGTTGGTTGTATCGTAATTCAACGGTTAAAATCATGTTTTGAGGTGTAATGCGTTCTAGCATGATGACCACTGCATCGAACATACCTTTCACTGTCAATTCAATTTTTACACTTAGTGTCTTAGCTGCTACATCCCGTTTCAATTCATATTTTCCCTCGCCTAATAGGCTATCAAGCAATTGTTTCAATACCCGATTTGTGTAAGGTGCTTGCTCTTGGTAACGAGCTAAAATACGGAATCGACGTGTCTCAATGGAATCAGTTGCAGGAACGCTTAGTTTAAGCATTTTCTCGTATCGACTAGCACCTTTCTCATCTGCTGTTACGACAAATTGATTATTTAATGTGTTTTCAATTTCTTGCCATAACGCTTCTAATACAGGCTTTTCAACGTTTGCTATTCCAACAATTTCTTTAATTTCATGTAGAACAGATGGTAAATAGTCGATGATGTCTACCTCTCTAGCCATTTACAACACCTCGTTTCGGAATAGACTCAACATCTAGTGCGATATTGGATTGACTACCATTTAATTGCGTATTAGCAATATCAAGCACACCTGTTACCCCTAACAAGCGATACTCAATTTGCGAGACACGAACTACTACACCAGCGTTATCTTCTTCAAAACTGTTTGCTTTTGCCCATTCTTCTGCTAACTCTTTGAAATAATCATCAATCACCTTCTGCACTTGACTCTCAATGTCAGCCCAAGTCCAACCTGCTTGATACGTGATATTCAATGTAATATTAACGAACGTTTCACTCACGCCAAACACGGTTACTATGTGGTCTATCGGAGCTGTTCCTACTCCTTCTCCCTGATTTTCCAAAGGATCAACAGCCTTTTGCACTTCATCAATTAATGTTTGTGTTGGCTTTTCGTATTGAGAGTTGATAATGACTAACTTAACTGTCCCTCCGCCATTCCATGCACGATAAACACGTACACCACCGACACCAGGTAATTGACCTACCTTTTCTTTGTAGTCAGCTCGATTGCCTCCAAATGCGGTAGATTCAAAGCTATTGAAGTAGCGCGTACGGAATGCTTCTGTTTCTTCTTCATCGTCTCCTGGTACCAAAACATCGGTTAATACGGCCGTCTCCAAATTGTTAATATAGTTAATTGGTATAAGTTGACCCGAAAACAAATTACCGACATTACCTGCAGTTTCACATCGTAATATGAATTGCCCCTGTGTAATGCGCTCAATAACTTCATAATTCAAATCATCCAAACTAAAACGACTACCGATTGGGACATCAATATTAAATACACCTTTTCGTTTTGCATAAGTAGCTTCAAGAGGCTTTAAACCTCGTTCTGCAGCACGTCGAATTAAATACTCACGCGGTGAAGTATCAGCAAATACCATGTCAATAAAATTCTTCAATGTGAATAGCATTTGAATAGTTTCAACACTATTAGCTGCGGTTGCGTTATATACTAAAGACGTGACTTCGCGCTTATCAAGAGAGTCATCGATGCCTGCCAATTTTCTAGCCATCAGTTCTTCAAATGTCGTATCTAAATTGAATGGTTCGGCCATCAGTATTCCACCTCTTTCTTAAGTGTTAACTCACCGAAAATAGTGTGTACTGTGTAAGCAACATGCACTTTATTTTTCTTTGTTGTTACAACAAATGAATCCACTTTATTAATGCGATCATCTTGTAGCAAACACTCCTGTATACGTCGTGGTACTTCACTCGCTACATAAGCAGTGGGTTTACCGAATAAATCTTTGGATTCAAACCCTGCATTCCATGTATAGATAATGTGATCGTAACGCTCAACAGAAAGCATTAAAAAAATCGCCTGTTTCATGGCTTCTAAATCATCAATAAAGCCAACGCAGCGATTCTTGTCATGCAGTAATTTATAGTTCTTCGATGGTTCAATGACTTCCTCGAAGTCGAGTGTCAGCCCATCATTTTCAACCTGCGGAATCATCAAACCACCTCTTTATCGATAATTAAGTATTGTTGTCCGCCATGCGCTCGTATCATAGTTACTTTGTCGCCATCAATTAAACCGTTATGAATTTGGAACTTTTTACGGCCTCCGATTTCTGTTTCATGTTCAACTGTCATGTCTACATCGTAATCCATAACGGCACGTGTAAGCTTTAATTGTTCCTTTTTAAGTGTTAGTTTTTGGTCAACATACACTTCTAATGGCTCTACACTAACAACGGTTCCGTATACAATCGTACAAAGCTTTTGAGCATTTAATACTCCTTGTACTATCTTTTGAAACTCAATTAAAATATCTTCCATACTACGCAACGAAATCACCGCCAATCAGTTTTAAGTCCATACGATGATCTGATTCTTTGAAGGTGTGTTTGACCGTTTCAACCAACATAAAATGAGCTACCGTTATGTCCCCTAAATACATTTGAACACCTAATGTTGTGCCACCACGTACATTTGGATCACCAAACACTTTATTAATGTGTAGCTTTCTTGATTTGCGATTGTAGAGAGCCAACATGCCGTCAGCTTTCGCTTTACCATTTTCTTTTTCATCGAGTTTATCTGTCATCTGCAACACGCCCCATTCGTTCATTTTGGAGCTGTCTTGCGCGATATAGATTTCACGTTTGCCCGTTTTTTTGTTTTCTCGTACAAGCTTGATTTTGTTGTAGGTGTTCTCATCAATTGAAGTTGTGTATTCAAACGATTCGCCGGATTCTTCATCGATAAGTAAATCTGATTTCAGCATCTTGATATTACGAAGATTTAACGCACCATAATCGTCATATAGTACATATAAATCACCTGTGTTAAGCGTCGTTTCAGATAGGGCATTATCCATGATGGTAAATAACTCTTGGTTATCCTCTACTCTTGAAGCAATGACATGTTTAGTATTCGCGACAATGCCTGTCTTTAGCCTAAAGTCCTCTGCAATCATTTGAAGCACTTGAGCAGCCGTTTTATTGGCGTATACGTATGTGTCCTTGTTTTTAAAGTAACGTAGTTGGTCATAGCAAGTAACGCTGATAAGACGGTTGTTATTCCGTTTTTTAGTGAATACAAAGCCGAAAAATATCTTGTGGCCATCGTAATCAAAACGCACTGCATCACCTTCATGGAAGCCTAACACTTCATCTTTCATGATGTTAAATGTTAGCTTACCTGGTGTGCCTTTACGATGTGTTTCCCACTCGACACCCTCTTCTATAGCGCATTCGAAAATACGTCCTTTACTCATGATATATAGCTGTGATTTAGCCAAGTTTTATCACCTGCCCAACTTTAATTTCATTTGGATTTTTTATGTTATTAAGCTTTGCAAGTTCGGGAAACTTTGAGCCGTCGCCTAAGTACTTCTTAGCAATGGCCCACAACGTATCACCTTTGATGACAGTATGTGTTTTAGGTGTTTCCTTGCCTGTTGTGGGACGTTTCTGTTCAACAACCGCCTTTTGTGTAGTCGGTGCACTTGTAGCGTTATTGGGTGCAGTAGCTGGCTTAGTAACAAGTCGTTTATTACCGTATGCTCTGAATTGCTTCAAACGGATACTTACCATAACATCAAAGCCATTTTCAGCAGATTCTTTGATCTCGTAATCCTCTATCGAAACTGTCATGTTCGTGTCAAAGAGTAAGTTGCCATTCGGCATCATACGGTTGACGATGAATTGAAACGGCTTGTCAGATACCATTAATTTTTCAAGCTTATCGAGATAATAAGTAGCTGGTTGAAAACCATTCGGATAAACAGAAAACGGATATTTGACGTTTGGGAGTAATACCTCAAACTCAATATCCGTTAAACCTGTTTTCTTTATGATATTTACTTCTCCATCGTTCATTAGCACGATGGTTTCATTACGGCCATTAATTTTCGTAATCAATTCAGAAGGAGGGACAGGGAACTGTACACCATCTATAAAAAAGTTATACATGATCTGTCGGCCCTCCTTCCGCTAACATCGCAACTGTTTCCTCTACTTTTTCACCAAATTTATCAACAATCCCGTCGATGTCCATTTCGTTATTAATATAGTTTTCATTTTTCATATCGACTGTGATTTCTGCGGTAGTGTATCGGTTGATTGCTTCACGTTCAGCAAGGTCACGAAGGTATTTTAAATCTTCGTTTAACATTTTTATTCCATCGGCAGCTTTCTTCGTATTGTCAGCCGTTTTCTTCCCAGCATCGTTACCTTTGTCAAGTTTGTCACCTAAAGCTAAGGCATCATCAATGGCTTTTTTTATTTTATCATCACTATCATCCTCTTTTTCCTCTTTTTTAAATAGATTAGCACCCCAGTTATAGCCTTTATCCCAAGCATCACCTAAAGATTTCATTTCCATTTTTGGTGCTACCCAGTAATCATCTGGGGCTTCTCCTACCCAATCTTTTAATCCTGCTTTGATACCTTGCAAGTCACTTGTAATAGATTCTCTGTGAGAATACTCTGATTTTTTCTCTAATCCTATCTTTGTGGCAATGTCAGATGGCAATAAATCAACAAACCAATTCCAAGCTTCGATGGCACGGTTAACACCATCGATAATAGCATTTGCAAAGTTCGTAGCAAACTTGTCCCATCCACTTGTCATAGCAATAGCCTGGTCTAAAACATTACTAGCGAGGTTGTAGAATAATTTTTTAACTGCATATGTCTTATCTTTAGAAATGTTTGCGAAAAACTCCCAAAACGAGGCGAAAATATTCCATAGGAATGCAATCTTATTATAGATATAAGTAACTAACACCATAAATGCTCCAGCTATTATTCCTGTTGCACTTATAGATTCTCCTGTAAAGTGATTGATAGCTGCTACAGCTAGATAAATTACTGCAATAAAAGCTATTATTCCTATTAATATCCATACTATAGGATTAGCCAATTGGGCCACATTCCATAGCCATTGAGCTACTGTTATAGCAATAATTGCCGCTCTAGCGAGAGTTAGATAGGATATTAGGACACCGATAATACCTGCAACTGCTAATATTACTGGACCTATAAATGACCAATTATCATAAATGAAGCCACCAACCGAAGCGATTGCGCTAAGTGCATAACTGGCGAGTGTTGCAACTATCTGTAACGACTGACTAGCACTTTCCCTAAACTCTGCAAATCTATCACTATTAAAAATATTATTTATTTGTTGTAACACACCTTTAAATGCCCAAAGTGCGTTATTTTGAAATTCAGTCCATATTTGTCCAAAAGTTAGAGGCATATCATTAAATTTCTTATTAATGTCGTCGGCTGCCGCAAACATTGCATTTTTAACTACACTTGCGGTTAGTTCACCATCGGCTGCCATTTCCCTAATTTTACCAATCGACACTCCTAAATGATCAGCAATATTTTGGATAATGGTTGGAGCTGATTCAAAAACAGAATTTAATTCTTCGCCACGTAAAACTCCAGATCCTAGAGCTTGAGTTAATTGTAAAGTAGCAGCCGTTACTCCCTCTGCATTCGTACCAGCAATACCAAATTGTTTATTAAGTAACTCGGCAAATGCTACAACCTCTGTAGTGTTACCAAAGGCATCTTTCGCATTCATACTTAGTTTACCAACTAAATCAGCGGTTTGAGTATACGGAGCATAGGAACGTTGGGCGGCATCAAAAATTTGTTGCTGTAATTGTTGCACTTCGGTTAATCCTTTTGTATCAACTTCTAAACTGGTTGAAATAGGTTCTAACTTAGGCATACTTTCTACAGCTAAGTTTAACCGTGCATCGATATTAGTCATTTCATCAGATAATTTAACAACATCACCAATTGATTGGAGAGTCAAGTAAGCTGCAACAATACCCGCAATTTTCCCTAATAGTCCATCGGCGGCATCTGTACCATCCCTTATATGATTAGTAAATCTTTGTTGAGCGTTATCAGATTCGCGAATTTCATTTTCAATTCTATTAAATTGATCAGCGGCTCTAGCTAACTCTCGTCTAGCTATTTCGATACTAGATGTATCCATCATGTGACCAGAAGCTGCATTCATTGCTTCCATCTGGTTAACCATCATAGATACAGCATTATGCATAGCTCTCATTGGTTGGCTTAAACGGTCTTGGATTTGTATCGCTGTACGAATAGTTGCCATAACCTCACCTCTTTTTGGCATAATAAAAAGCACCCATAATTGAGTGCTATTCTTTGATTCGATATGTACCATCTGCATGTTTAAAATATTTGGTTTTGCAAAATGGACATTTCACAATGTTTGTTACCATTTTTATTTTCCTGCCGCATGTTGTACATTCTTGTGATTTTGACAATGCAACCTTTATAAAGGCAAACGGTAAGATTAAAACAAATGCAATTGCAAATAATACAACAATTATCGTTAACATAAATCACCCTCCTCGTACACAAATATACATAAATAAACATATTTTTACTACAACCTATTTGTATGAATGAGAGAGTTGATTTATTTCTTGTCTAACTACATGAATAATATTTTCATAATTTTCACTTATATCTAAATCATATTCATGTTTTTCTAGTAATTCTAGATATTTTTGAAACCTTCCCATTCTGCCTTTTTCTGTTTTTAGTTTAAAAGCGTCTTGTTTCATTTTTGAATATGAATCATCCAGTAATTTAGGTAGTAATGCTGTTTTTAGGCTTAGAATATCTTTTGATGAAGTAAATATTTCTTTGACGTGGATACCAGCCGTTATTGCTTGTTCTATTGTAAGTGATGTCCTTTGAGCTAAGTCAGAACGACTTATGAATGTTTCAATATTATTAGTAGATTTCATAAGATCTATAGATTCTTGTAAAATTCTTAAATCATCTTGCAACTGTATTGTCGTGTAATATTTTCTCATTTGTTCTAAAGTTTCTATAGGTACATCAGTCTCTTTTACGTTAATAGAGTCATCGATTGATTGCTCTACATATATCTCTTTTTCATTAGATTTTTTGTATTTTCTAATCAGAAATACCTCTAATAATAAAATCAATATCAGCAAAGTTATTACTATTAAAAAATCTCCAATGCCATAATTCTTTACACTAGATATTACTGTCACGAATCCATAAATGAAGTAGGCTCCAACAGCAATGATAACAAATAACAACGGTATTTTGTTCATAGTGTCCCTCCTCATTCCTAATATACATGGATAATAGAGGGAATTCTAATACTATTTCATTTCTCTACCTTTTTCTTCTTCCTTTGGCTCCTCGTTTCGCCTCACGTTCTTGCTTTTTATCCTCTTCAATCTTGACTTGGACAGAAGCAATGATACATGCTTTGTCGGTAATAGGCAGATATATATACTCTGACGGCAGGCGACGCATCTTTTGCACCCACCAGTGCATTATATTTGCGTCACCATCACCGTCCTCAATTAGTTTTTTACTTCTTCCACCAAGTCCTCAAGTTCTGCTTCATAGCCGTTGACTTCTTGCGCTGCCGCCGAGGCATCTGCCATTTCACCAATTGTTAGCATTTTTCCTAGTAATGCATCAGCACCCATTACGCCATATGAATCCTGCAGCTCTTTATCTTTTAAATTTGGAAAAACAATAGATTCAACTGTTAACAGACGTTGGTATTTAAAATGGTCAAAATCAGTATTATATTGCCCTTTACGTTTCCCTTGTGTAATCATAGAACGTTTTGTTGATTCAGACTTTAATTCAGTATCACGTTCTGGTGAAACAGGTGCAAACTCCCACTCAATAGGATTACCTTGCTCATCTATGAATTTCTTTGAAATAGCGCGTTTAATATTTTCATTTCCTTTTTTGTTATGTGCGAAGAAAGCTGTTAAATTTGACATATATAATCACCTTTTCTTTGTTATTTTTGTAATAAAAAAGAGCCCACATTGTGAGCTCTAGCCCTAAAGCATTTCTGGCAACATTGTAAATTCCTGCGGCATTTCGAATCGTTCGAAAGTGAAGTCGAAAGAATCCTCTAAATATTCGGCATCAGCATCCAATGCTGCAACAATGCCTCCATCTATATTACAATCAATCAAAATGGTTGTTTGTCGCCCAGCTTGAGAGGAACGATCTTCATTTGTTAATTGGATATCAAAATAAGTGTCTTCTCCAGTATCTTGATAATGTTTCAGCATTTTTCTAAAAATAGATGTGTTGAAGTAAAATGTTGCACTACCTGTATTTTCAATACCAGTAGCCTTATTCCCCTTTGCCACTTGTCCCATAATAGGAATTTGAGTTTTCGTTTTGTCTGACCTAGCCTCTATATTGATTAATTGAGCGAATTTATAACGATTCCCATCAATTGTCACCCATGCTACACCTTGAGCACCATGAATAGCATCACGAGCATGCATGGTAGCATCTGCAAAATACTGCAAATCTAGTGGAATTAAGATTTGATTTAAATCCAATGTAATTACCTCCCTTATGCTACTGTCGTTGTCACATAAAGCTGTGACATTGTTAGTGTATTGATTACTTCTTCTTGTATAACTACAGCTCGTTTCGATTCGCCTTGACCTACGAATAGCTTATCTTTATCGTAGTTTTGGATAGCTCGAATACGTTGCATTTCCCCGCGATGTTTACCAATATCATTCCACAGAGAAATACGGCCATCGTCATCATTCGGAACCTTCCCTAAGTAACGCGTATTAAATAAATGTGCTGTATCAATTGCCAGTTGATCTAGAACTCGTATCGTCTGATTAAATGAAAAATCTTCGTTTTTATCAACTCTGAACGATGTAAATGTATTAACATCTTCTAACACATTGAAGTCATCACCCACACGATGGAACACGTATTTACCTGTGTTTAGTAATATTGTTAATTGAGGTTGCGTTTTAGTTTCGGACATATCCAGTTTATGTTCACCATCGTAAGTACGGTTTGTATTAGATTGGTTAACAGCAACACCTGCTTGTACCCCTGTAACCCAATAAACAGCACCGAATACTTCTTCACCATCTCCAATAGCATCATTTTGAACATCAATGATACCTTCATGGTCAGCGTTTCCTAGCTTGTGACCAACTAATTGAAATTTACCGCCTACCTCATCACGAATACGTTTTGTGTATTCCATATATAGCGATTTAATAATGGGTTCTTCTGATAAACAGCCCAACGTATTAAATCCATATGCCTCTAATTCATCTAAAGCTAATTG
Source organism: Lysinibacillus sp. C5.1 (assembly GCF_016350185.1). Lineage (NCBI taxonomy): Bacteria > Bacillati > Bacillota > Bacilli > Caryophanales > Bacillaceae > Lysinibacillus > Lysinibacillus sp. C5.1. Next base: position 1,386,349 of record NZ_CP066226.1, on the reverse strand, counting down.
ATGAGGTGTTCCAGCCGTTAATGCTGTTGCTCCATTGTTACCGCCTGCTAATGGTGTACCTGCAGTTGCAGCTAAGGTTGCGTCTTTTTTGAAATCAACAAAATCATTTGGTTTTAAATCAGCAGCAGTTGAAATCGCATTCTGTTCATCAATTAAAGTGCCAGCAATAAGCGTTTTTACGTCCCATTTTGTCGGTTCATCTACATTTGATTGAATAACGATAGTAATATCATTACCTCGTAATCCTTTATATTTAGCTGTAGCAAATTCATTTGTAGCCTTGGCGCCACCTAGATTCAATTTGCTAAAGAATACTGTTAGAGCACCTTTAAATAAATCTCGAATCCCTTTTAACTTTGGGTGTGTATATTCATAACCAAAAATTTTCAATGAGTCTTTCTGCAAATCCTCTTTCGATACGGTCATTACTTCATCATCAATTCCCCAATCTAGAGCAATGGGCAATGCTGCATAGCCACGATCAGATAAATTTACGAATGCTCGTGGTTTACTAATAAAGTTATGATACGTACCAGGTAAGACTTTATTTTGTGTTAACCAAAATCCTCCACCTAATGCCATGTTACTTACCCCCTTTGTCGAATTTCTTTAGAATGCCATCCACTTCGGTGAATGCGTATGTTTTGTTGTCCTCTAGCAACGCATTTAAAGCATCACGACGATGGACATATCTTTGGCTTTGGACTAATTGAACCTTTGTGAACGTTGGAAGGTTAGATGTTACAGCATCACGTACAGCTTCACTTGTCACAGGCTCAACTTTGTCTAGAATATGGTTATTTTTAGCCACTAGGAATCACCCTTTGCTTGTTAATGTATTGTTCTAATGAGCCCATAAAAATCTTTTCTTCTACTTCTTGCAAGAAGAAATTGAAACGAATGAAATTATGTCCGATGCCATCTACTACCTCACTGTTAGCGCCAGTACCTAGCATCAGTGAGCCATTTAACAGCGTTATTTCTTTTAGTGCTTGTTGTACCTTCAATGTCATATTTGACGCCTCGGATAAGCCGTTTTTAGGGAAATACTGGACGTTAAACAATGTTGTTACTTTCCATCGACCACCGATTTGTCTAATATGCTCAAGGTTCAAAAATTGAATTAAAAAAGCAGGCGTCTTAAACCCCTGCGGTACTTCATCAATATATTTTTTATAAGCCTCTCCGAAAGCCTTATGAAGCTTAACGGATATAGCATTTTGAATATCATTAATCTCCATTGAAAGCCTCCTTTAGCATTGTATATAGCTTTTTTTGAAGTATTGTTGGTGCTTGTTGTTCAAGTTCATCCGCACTAATAGTCATCATGAAACGACCTGTTACCCATCCAACATTACCACGGGACCTATGGCCGAACTCCACATAACTTGAGTAATCAACTGGATTAATAATTTCTATTTCATATATATCACCCGTCACCTTGACATTTAATTCTTTTGCAAAAGTAATTGAGCCCGTTCCACCACCTAATGCAGCCGTCAATTCAGCTTCACGGTGACTTTTCGCTGTCCAACCTCGCCTTAACACACCATCATTAACAGGTGTACGTTTTATTACTTTAGCTAATAGGCGTGCTGCAAGCTCTTTTGCACAAGCTTCGCAAAACTTTTCATAATCAGCCTTTGCTAGCTTTTCTAATCTTTTCTCAAATGCCTTTAGTTCCCGATAATCAACACGGCCACCTCTACCCATTACGCATAGCTCTCAAATAATTCAAGTTGTATCTCTTGGTGATCCATATAAACAGCAGGCTCGCCACTTCTTGTATATTCAGTTGTTTTACCATGCTGCGTCACAATTATTTTTGAGCCTGCAGGTATGTCCAACTCTGGAGCTATAAATAATTTGGTAGCCTGTGCAATCACTGCAGGACCACCAGTAGGTGTTGCTGACGTTTGCTTTTCGTATGAGAGTTTACACTTTTGATTAGAAAGCAATGTAATTTCACTGTGTTTAGTCACATGAGTAATGGAATCTTCAACCTCTTGCCATACCTTTACTGTACATAACCCTTTATACAACAACTCAATAGCTTTTCTTCGTGCACTTACCATGTAAGCACCCGATATTTTACGAAATCTATTTCATTATGTTGAAGATAGTTGATAAAGGCATTAAATCGAGCTTCTGGCGTAGTGCTTTCACTAACTGCAAATACCGTATTCGTATCGCCATCTTGTACTTGTTTTGCTACTACATCAAAATCTAATGAGCTCACATCTAGCAAGCCCATCGATTTTTTAGTAAACAAAAATTCCCCTACGGTCATATCCACAGCAATTTCATGGAGACCTTGAGGAATTTCAGATAAATTTGTTTGATTGTTAATGTGACTGGTTACTTTATCGGTGCAAAAGGATAGCATCATATTATCTGTGCTTTCTGGCTCATTTGAAATTGCAATACCTAGTGATTTTAATCGTGTTTTAACATTCTCAAGCAACTAAATCACTCACCTTTTTTAGCCATCAAAGCTTTAATTAAATCTGGGCGCAACATTGAACTGTAACCTTTAATCTTCATGCTTTTAGCTAATTCTTTTAATTCCTCAACATTCATTTTTTCATAATCATTTATTGCTGAAGTATCGTTATTTTGCTCTACCACGTTTTCATCTGAAACTTGGACAGATTCATCTACTTTCTTTTCATCTGTCAGAATGTGCGATTGTTCTTTTACAACACGGTAGCCTTTCTTTTCAAACCATTTCAGTAGCTTTGGATTGTCTGTTTCTCCTTCTCCTTGAAGAAAACGCACAGTTGCAGTAATACCGTTGTACGCTTTGTTTGGAGCGTAAACCTTTGCCATGAAAACCCTCCTCTTATTGCACTTTAATTTTTCGCATTACACCTGCTGCTTTTGTAGCCTTTAAAGCTACACCTGCAACCATTTCCACTTCACCTGTTTTCACTGCACCTGCAGTTTTATAGTCTGGGAGCCACGTATTGACTGGTGATTGTCCTGCCATTGAGATAGCATGGAAGCCATCTAATCCTAAACGAGCTACATATAACGATGTTGTACCATCTACCTCAATATCTACAACACTCTGATTGGAGCCTGGCTTTGCACCGAAGTCCACTAATGGAATGCCGTTATAAGTTTCAACATTTTGTCCAAATTCATTTTGAGACATTTGATACATCCCAGCACGTCGAGCCGCTGCACGAATCTTAGCAATCAGTTTTAAATTACCACCAATGAAATCAGGCTTACCGTCTAAGCCCATTAAGAACTCATCCAGCTCATCTAAGAATTTCGCATAGTTCGTCGTCACTAAATCAGAAGTTGATAGATCGATAACTGCAGAAGGTTCATATTCAGTGGATGAGCCCGTCAATGCTTTTTCTAATCCATCGAAACCATTTGCTTCAACACCTGTATCACCATTGATAACAGTGTCATTAAATAGTGCGGATGCTGCTTTAATCTTTTGTTGCATTTGTAACGTCACTTCATCCACAATGCCACCCATATTAGCGATAATACGGTCAATTTTGAAAGCACCACCGAATACAGCTAAATCTGTAGTAATACGCTCTTTCTCTACTTCACTTGAAGTGTACTCGCTGTTTACTGCACGAAACGCAGCCGTTGGTTGTGTTTTCAATCGTGTATAACCATATGTGAGTGTTGCACCGCCACCAGTAGGAGAAACAACATCATCGAATGTAAGAGCATTGAACAGGAAATTTGATTTTGCGAATTCATCAATAACGCCTACCTGTAAATCATCTTGTACGTTTAATTTAGCTTGTGCTAATGTTACTGCCATTTTAAAAAACCACCTTTTATTATTTATTAGTTTTTAGAGAAGTGAGATTGCACTGCATCCGATAATGAAGTTGGTGCAGTTTCATTCCCTCCCATTTCACCTTTTTCGGCTGGCTTAAAGCCTCTCCATTGTTGCTGTCTATTCGTTTCTGTAGTGCTTTCAAAAAGGAATTTGGAATCCTCTCCTTCTTGTAAAGCTTTAATCTGATCAGTTAGCCCCTTAACATCATCACCATCTAACTCCGCATCATCTAAATTTAATAACGCTTTAACGGCTTTAATATTTTTGGCTTTAGCACCAAGCAATGCACGTTCTACAGCTCCATCTAACTTTAATTGTTTCACTTCTGCCTCATATTGCTCCTTAGCAGTTGTATTTTCACCTTGTAGTTTTTCAATTTGGGCTTTAAGGTCATCAGTTGCACTAGCTGACTTCTTTAATCCTTCAAGTTGTTCATCACGATCTGCTACATCCTTTTCTAGTTGCTTCTTAGCATCTTTTACCTCATCAAAACGACTTTTAGGAATCATTGTGCCAAAACCGTCGATAATTTTTGTCGCTTGTTCCTCACTTAATCCTAAAGCCATCAGTTGTTCCTTTGTCATTGTTATAGCCTCCTAATTCGTGTTTTACGTGCAACGGCACGATAGGTTAAGAAACTTGTTCTTTTACGTCTACAAGCTCGAAAAAGACGAATGTTATTCTTTAGAAACTAAGTAAAAAGCCAAATTAGCATAAGGAATGAAAAGTTCTTCATTTTGTTCTTTAATAATCAATACGCCATATTCTTCTTTTGTGACTTCCTTTACATTTTCCAAAGTCTCAATTGAACCATTTGTTCGACCGATTTTTACTTTCATTGTTCTCACCTCTTTCATTTATCCCTCTCTTTTCATCTTCTAAATTCACGTTTGCTTAACACCGTATAAACGGAACCACTCGTTATAAGTCATATTTGAAGGAATGTAATACACATCATCTGGATCACTACTATTCCCTTTACTTGCAGCACGTTCACCATAGTTGTCATCAAAATAAGGTATGGTAACTGTTCGACACCAAGCATGAAATGGTGGTGCTGTAATACCTGGTGCATAATCACTCATTGGTAGTACTTTGCCGTCTAGCTCTCTACATATAGCACTTGTACGATTGTCTAATGCAGATACTATTTCATAGCGCTCTACATCTAAATCTTTATAAGCCTGTTGTTGACCAGCAGACGCAAAAAAAGCAGATTCCGTCATTACAAGACGACCTGCCTTTTTCGTACAAACATCAAACTGTTTGGCTATTTTTGCAATAACATTATTTAGTGACTCACCACGTATTGTAGCTTGTGTTAGTTCTCTATGCAGTACACTAACTAACTCATCCTTAGCCCGCCATATACGTGTACTAAAGGTTGCTCCATCTGTAGTCCACGGCTTAGAAACCATCATCTTTAATTGATTTGCGTCAATAGAATGTAAACTATAACCGACTCCATAACCAGCCTGTACTTCATAAGCTGTGTGGTAATACGCTGACTGGTATACTTCCTTTGCAAGACGTTCAACACCTTCAATTTGTGTTCCATACAGTGCTTCTACGTGCTGTTGTGTTTGTAACTTAATAGATTCTAACCTTGAAATATGAACACGTGCAGATGCATTCTCAAGCTCTTTTGCCCATGCTGCATTAATGCCGTATTCCTCACCACGTCGAATGTACTCATGAACATCCCACTTGAACTCTTCTAAATCAGCGCCTTTAATCCACTTCTTGGCTTCCGCAAAGGTAATCTCATTATTATCTGCAAAGCGTAAATACCAATAGGTAATGTCCTTTTCAATTGCCTTTAGCGTGTCACGGTATATTTGCTCTAAATCCTTGTAATAAGCCTCGCCCTTACTCATTTCCGCATTTGCTAGCATCTCAAAGCGTTTCTGCCAATAGGTTCTACTCTTGGCCATTTGTATTACCACCTACTAATTTGTTTGGAAAGTTATTTCGGTAATCATCATATTCCTGCTGTTCATTTTGGCGTTCTTTTTCTTTACGATCTAACTCCAGTTGCGCGTTCTTTGTCCAAGGGTGTTGTGCAATGATACTTTCCATCGATAAGATTGGCATAGAATCAACAGCATTCTTTATGGATTCACTTTCATTAATTAAAATGTCTTTATTAAAAATGACGTTGACTGGCTCCCCTTCAAAGTCACCTTTTTGGTTATTAGCTAGATGAACATTCACAAACCAAAGTAAATCCTCAAAGCTTGCTTGATACTCTGTTTCAGTACCATTTGCATCTAAATCAATATCACTGTACATGCTTTGAATATTCATCTGATTTGGGTTATTACTCATTCGCTCGTCCTTGGCATCATATCCACGACCATTTTCAATCATTGCCTTTTTGAATAAAGATAAAATGGATTTATAGTTGTCAGCGTTCACTGTAATAGTTAGTGTTCGTACGTCCCCTCTGGAACCTTCATCACTACGAACCTTTACTGCGCCAAATTGAGCTAGATTACGTCTGAATTCACCTAAATTTTGCCCATCATAATTTTCTAATACAAGAAGTGTATTATGAGCATCTTCCTGCATATTGTTTTCAAAGTCCGAAAGCATAATATTAATGCCATCTTGTAGTGATTTCACACGTTTAATAAGTGGTAGTTCCTTATTGTTGTACTTAAACGCAATTAAAGGAATACGTTCCCAATTGAAACCTAATGGATTGCCCGTTTCATCAATTGTACTTATATAAGTGGTTTTCTCCTGTTTTACATCAGGTATTAGGCTATTATTACGCCAAACGTAATGCTCAATGCCATCTGTTGAGTATTTCTCAACTTTATGGATAACGACTTCCTTATCGCCTTCATAAGCTGAAACAGGGTAAAAGCGAATAGCAAACTCTAATTCCGTATGATCTGCATCCTTCCAAAATGGCAGTATTTCATAAGGTGGGAAACGCTTAAACGCCAAATTACCTTGTTCATCGTAATAAACGTACAACCACGCTATGCCTCCATTTAAAGAATCCTCTCCTAAATTACGAAAGGTTCTATGGAACTTCGCATTAAATATCAATTGTAGTTGCTCTAAGTAGTTCTTATCCTTTGTTTCAAACGTTAAAGGCTTTGCTAACAAGTAATTTACCTTTTGATCTACAAGCTTTGCATATTGATTATCGACAATTCTATTATTTGGTAAATTTTCAACTTCCATTAGTTGTCCATCTACCCCTATAACTTCACGCTTACGCTTCAAAATCTCATGCTCACCTATATAATAGGATTCACCTAACAGCATCATTTTACGTGGTGTTGATTCTAGCCATTTCTTTATTTCCTTCTCTAGCACCTTTTTATTTGATATAGCTGTCTTAGCACCAGCCTCAATTATCTTCTTAAACCGCATACGCTCTGTTACTTCCCCTAGAAATTCAAACATTTACTCACATCCTATTCAAAGCTAAATAAATCGCCTTTTAAATCTTCTAAGGCATAACGCATTGCATCCATTAAGTGGTTAAAATCATCTACTGGCTTATTAAGCTTCTTACCGAATTTGTCTTGATTCCATGTGTAATTGGTGATTTCAGTTAAGAAATTAACACAGGATGGATGAATGATAAGCTTGTAGTCTTGAATCGTTTGAATACCGTTGTTAATACTATCAGGACCTTTACGAGCCTTTTTAATGTTATACATCCCTAAGTTGTATAAATCATCTATAGACTTAGGCTCCGCACTATCAGCACGTATACGCTCCTTAATGTAGCCTTTACGTTTTACTTCATCAAAAATCATGCTGTTACTCATACCTGTCTGATAAATTTCATCAAAGACATAAATCTCTTTAGCACCTTCATCTACTAAACCGGCAAAGAAAGCAGTAGGGTCATTGGTGTAACCAAAGTCTAGTCCAAACATTGCTTTAATCCTTGGACGTTCCTTGATAATCTTATCCTTATCAAAGGTGCGCTCTTCCCAATTCTCAAACACAAGACCGTCAACAATACCCCAGTTGCCTAAACCTGCTACTTGATAACGACGCGGATTATCACGTTTCATTCGTTCAAACACTCTCCTATCTGCTTCATCTAAGAACTCGTTACATAAGTAATTTGTAGACTTCGCTAAAATATCACCATCATTTTCGGCATCAAAAAAACGCTTCTTTATCCAATGGCGTTCATTCCATGGATTGAGCGTTAGTGTAATTTGTTTAAATAGGTTGTCTGGTGCTGAACCACGAATTGATTCGTCCAACATATTAAAATCATCTTCATTCAGTAATTCGTATGCTTCCTCTACCCACATCCAGCATAAGACGCCTGTTTTAACAGTAATAGATGTTACTTTCAATGGATCATCAAGACCACGGAAATAAATCTTCTGTCCAGTAGGCATATATGTTAGCTCTAAAGGTGATTCTTTCACTTGCCAATACTGTTCAACACCTAATTGCGTAATTGCCCATTGCAATTCAGCAAAGCATGAATCTTTTAATGTACGATATGTTTTACGAATAACTAGTAGATTTGCTGCTGGATACTTCATTATTTGAGTAATGAAATAGATAGCAGTCGTTTTGGATTTTTTAGAGGCTCGCGAACCCTTACAGACTCTATAACGCCCTTTAAAGCTCCAGTAATCTGCATAACCTTTGCCAATTAGCTTTTGGATAGATATACGCTTTGCTTTACTCACTTACATCATCCTCAATAATAATTGGAATAGCACCCTCATGCTTTAATTTATCTGTCCACATGCCGTAGCGTCTCCCTAGAAGTTCAGCAGCCTTTATCCTGTCTTTAGCACTTACATCAATATCATCAATCGTTTGAGCACCTTCTCCAATACCACGAAGTACTTCTTCTTGCTGTTCACCACGCATAATTGATGATAAATACTCTAATACTTCTTGCTGATTTGCAACACGTTCTGATTTCAGTTCTTCCATGCGATTTTCTATATATGTTTTTATGCCGACATTTGCCAACAATTTATAAGATTGACCTCTGGCATACGTTTTACTGTAACCTGCTTTTAATGCAGCTTCTTCTGCGTTACCTAGTTCGATATAATAATCTGCAAACTCTTGTTGTTTTGGATTTAATTTTCTTACTTTCAATGGCATCACCTCATTATGCTAATTGCTCGAAATAATAAAAAGCCCTCACTCCGTTCAAGTGAAGGCTCGCATTCGCGTTATTCAGTTGTAATTGCCTTTTGCTTCATCTATGAATATATCTCAACCTGTCAATAAATAATGTGGCTTGACTGTGGCTTTTTAGTTTGGTTGTTTTTTTCTAAAAGATTGTTGTTATCCAACAAATGGAGCAGATATAAGATTATGTTTCGAGAATGAATATTTTAAGGAAGAAAAGCAAATTTTTAACAATAATTAGATATAATATTAATAAATCGATTTCTCACTTATTAGCCATAAAAAGAAGAATAGAATTCCATGTTATTATTTTATTCCTTTATTTTTTGAAAATGAATTAGTATCAGTCATTTCATATAATTATTCCGCCTATACAGTACAAATTTGGAAGCATATCATGCAGGAAAATGACTAAAAAGGAGAATGAAAAAGAGATGTATTATCTTAATCAGAATCCGAATTTTTATTTCAATCCGTATAATAGACAGTATTATTATTCTTATGAATCAGTAACTCCACAATATTATGCCTTAAGGCAGATTGCAATGCTAGTAACACCAGACGAACTCACAAAGCTACAAGGTAAAAAAATTAGAACAACAGTACCCAATTTAGGTTCTATAACAGCAACGGTTGGACCGTATAATTCAAGCACAAATCGCGTTGAATTACAAAATATTGTATCTGTTCAAGACGGGGTTAACCATGGGAATTTGAGTTATTTGCCGAGTGATTTAGGTGGACTTGAAATCCTAGATGACGGTAGAACTAGTCCAGGTGCTGGTGAAAATGGTATACCGCCAAATCAATTACAACAAACATCAGTATTAAAAAAAACAATAACCAAATTTGGTGTCCCATTTGCCGGATCAATCACATTGAAAAACCCTACTGGATTGAAGCAATATAGAGTATGGTTAGAAGTAACTGTTCCAACTATTATTGCTAAACAAGGGCAAGCTATTTTAGATAATTGCATGGAAGTTGCAAAATCAAGATTACTTACAGTTTTAGCTCCCTTCTTAACACCAGCTACATATGGAGGTTTGCCAGCAGCAATTCCAGGAGCTACAACAGCTGCATTGCAAGCATTCACAGTTTGTGTAGGTGCTAACCCGATAATTTATCCGTATATGAATTATATAAAACTGAATATTAAATCTGGGTGGGATTGATTACAATTTATCAAAATATAAGTAGGATATCTTTCACTTTTTATAACATTTGCTAATAATATGAATCTGAAAATAGTAGTTAAGTCAAAGGAAAATAGGATATATAATAATTAACTTTCTAAGATGATAAACCGTAATAGAAAAAAACAGAGTTTATTCTTTATATCTGTAAAGATTAACTCTGTAATTTCTCTAAACAGTAATAGTCTATTGGATAACATCCTTATATCAATTCTGTTTCTTTCTTCTTACTCTTACTAGCAACACGACGAATGTGGTCATGTGTATATCCAAGCTCATCTGCAATTTCTTGATAAGTCATACCATCGATGAATCTTAGTTTAGCAATTTTGTATTCTAACCCTTCTAACTTCTCAACATTTTCGCGAATTTCCTTTTCTATCGCTTGGTAATGGTCTAGCTTAGTTTCTAGTGAAACAATGCGGTCATTTAAACGATCTGTTCGTTGTGAAGCTATATCAAGCCCATACTTTTCAGCACCAATTGATGCAAATGGTAGTTGTTCATTCTTCCCTAACCAATATTCTTTATCCACTTCTAACATTTCAATCTCTGCTTTTAAAATATCTATGATGCGTAATAAATCCGCATAATTTTTCATGATTTCCATCTCTCTTTATGCCCCTTCCAGTTCACTTCAATGTGTATTCTGTTGAACTCAACAATTTATATTTAGCCCAGTAATTACAATACTTTGCGCCTTATCCTTAAAATCAGTTCACCACTATCTTTTTAAAGAGAACTGAATACAAAAGTTATATTCTAAAGTCCTTCATTGCTTTATCCATTTGATCTTGATTAATGCCGATATAACGTAATGTTATTTTTGGTGATGAATGATTTAATATTTCTTGTAATAAAGCTACGTCCTTTGTCTGTTTATAAAAATGGTACCCAAACGTTTTACGTAATGTATGTGTACCAATATTCTCTTCAAGTCCAACTGCCAACGCTGCCTTATTTAATATCTTGTAAGCAGAGCTTCGACTAATGGATTTGTTAACCCCTTCACGACTTTTGAACAAATATTCATATTCTTCTTTCCCTTCGATATATTGCTTTAGTTCACGTTTTAATTGCGGTGTCATTTCAATACGCCTAGCTTTTTTTGTTTTCTTTTCTATTACACTGAAATAATCACGCTTAGTGTCAGATACTTTAAGTTGCAGAATATCTGATATACGAAGTCCACTGTTAATTCCAAGAACAAACAACATGTAATTACGATAATTCCAATCAAATAAATACTTCTTAATTGCGCGGATATATTCTGGATTGCGGATAGGTTGAACAAAATTCACCAGCTATCATCCTTTCTGTCTAAATGAACCTTTTACACGTTTATAAGTGCTGCGTCTAACACCCATTAACTCTTCAACTTCTCTTTGGCTCATTTGCGTTTTAGGTTGACGTCTTTTTGACGTTTGCTTGTTTTCTTCCTTACTTAACCCCTTTTGTGTTAACTCTGTTTGTAACGTTCGCATATATTTCACCCCTTAATTAAAATAGAAAGAGGCACCAACAAAACAGGTAATTCACCTGTCTGTTAGTGCCTCCGGTATTTTCCGTAAAGGTAAGTACTATATTCTATTGTTTATTTCTAGTACCTCAATTGGTTTTAATTTTGGTTTTTTAGTTAACCAATCCATGATGTTTTTTGGGAATGTCTTTTTATCTGCTTCATGACTTACATCTAATCCGCAAAATTCTAAGATTTGTTGTACATCTTTTTGATATTTTAAAGCGCTATTATCATTTACTAACGGACATAGCCAAAGCTCTCTACCTTGCTGATCACTTAATACAACCTGATAAACAATATCTTTTCCGAAAAAGTCTTTAGTAAAATATCCATGCTCTATTGCAGACTCTCTACTGTTAAATAAAATAATTTCACTTGGATTTGGCACAACAGATGAATATTCATATAAAAACTTTTCTTTGTCATCCATATAACTCAAATAATTTTTTTTATCTTGCAAACAAACAATTTTTCCTTTGTAATAATAAAGAGTAGCTTTACTCTCAGTTACTCTTTCAAAATCACTACTATTTTTATGCACCTCAAATTGTCCTTCTTCATTCTTAAAATATTTAACAATATCATAATCATGATCTTTTACATTCATTGATAAAGTTTCTGGTATACCCAGTTTTTCAAGTACTTCTTTAGAACCAGACGGTCCCTCACCACCATAACCGCAATTTAAATTATAAAACCAAGCTTCATTACCATTTATATCTCGTATTATAAATCTCGCTGATTTCAAACTCTTTAAATCTGATAAATCATTTTCTGATACAATATAAAAACCATCTAAAATTGCATCGAAACTATCAAAATAAACAAAAATATGTGTTATTTCATCTAAAATATTTAAAACTTCTTCAATCTTTCCTTTAGCTTCGCTTGTTGACCCATCATTAATTATTACAGGCATTTTTTTCTTTACTTCAATTGTTCCATTTCTTAGTTTTACAATATCACTTCTCATAAATAAATTACCTTGACTAGATTGATGTATTGGATAAATACCATTACTCTTAACCATAGCCAATAACCTTTGTTTTGATATCTCAAGCATTTCAGCAGCCTTAGCTGATGTAATCATCTGATGTTCAAGTATAGTTTTTAGTTGTTTTTTATTCTCCATAAGACCCTCCTGTTTTTACGAACGTAAACACGAACACTATACGTGTTTACGTTTAATTTACTCCCTCTACCTAATAAAGTCAAGTATTTCCATCCAAAAATTTCTAAAATAACCTTTCCACCCCTGATTAATGCTCAATTATTACTTTTCTCAAAATGTTCAGCAATTATAAAAAGCATGGTAATGTAATGCTTCTACTGCACCTTCTGCATCTTCGTCACTCATTGAAATTACTTCTTCTACTGACATTCCATGAAAAATTAGAATGCCTTTTGTTCTGCCATATTTACTTGTAAGATCATTAAATTCTCGTTCTACTTCTGGTGGTAAAATATCAATTACAACAGGTTTATCGCAAAGCCAGTAATCTGTGGCATATCCAGTTGAAAATGCTGCGTCTAAATAGCTTTGGAACTCTTCCACTAACCCACGCTTATTAATGCATTCCCATGCTCTGTCATCCCAATCTTCATACATATCACAAGATTCATTTTCAATATAACTATCTAACATTCTTTCCGCACAAGGCGTCCACTTTTGACGAATAATCGTACACCAATTACTTCTTTCGTGATGTGGCTCATCTAGCTCTATAATTTCACGTTTCAATTCTGCAACTGTATAAACCGTGCTAGATTCCTCAATTGACACCTCTACATCATCTGCTAATTCCGATAATTTCAATGTTTCTGTTGTCATTTTCTTTTCCTCCAAATGTTTAATTGTTTTTTGCTGTACAATACCTTTCAATTAAAGATTAGACATATCATCTTTTAGCCACTCTTCATTTTTTCCATCATCGTAACCATAGTCTGTTACAGTTCCTTTTGTGCCTTCTGGACACCATTTATTGCATGTGTCATCTACTTTAACTGTATTTTTGTATTCACCTGTTACAAAGCAACCAAAAGCATAATGTCCGCATGTCCAGCAAACTATTTCACACATGATTTGACACCACCTCTATGTTTCCTCACTGACACCATTTACTCGTTACATTCACAACACATAGCAATCGTTCGTAAATGTTCTACTTCTATTTCTAACGCTTTGTATTTATCAATCACGTTTTTTAAATTGATTATGTCAGATTGATTGTGTACTGCTGTTTGTTCATCTTCACGTCCAACTGCATGAGTTATATCTTCCAATAAATCCTTTAGATAACTTAAAGGCTCTCTAGGATCCATCAATTTCCTATCCTTTCCTTTACAAAATCTTTCATTTCTGTTTTAAACAACTCTTTCAACAAGATTGATCTTGTTCTTTAGTAATGTTTCAATATTTGAATTATCAACTAATTCTCCTAATCTGCATTTAAGTCTCGTTTTTTCAGATATTAATTTAACTTCCTGCAACGTATTCAAAATTTCGAATGTGTTCGTATTGAAATAAATGCAGAAAGATTTTGTATTAATGAAAACCTTTTGTTCATCTTTAGATATTTTGACTTCTACCTCAATCGACTCCTTTTCAAATTTGAGAACTCTGACGTTTTCGAAAGTCGTACATTCATCTGCATAAGGTTTAAAAATCATAGCGCCACTCCTTTATGTGATTTAGTTCTAATGTGATATATTACTCGTCCATAAATTCACCAGTATTTCCAAGTGTTTTAATTGAACAAAATCTATCTATAATCCTCATTTTGTGTTTTTATATCCCTTTGCCACATTCCGCATTTCCCTATCTAACTTGCCTTCAAATGCAACTACGGTTTCACTTGTAAGATGTACTTTATAATCCGATACAAGGTCAACAACCGTCACTATATCATCAACTTTTTCCGCATCTTCTAGCGCCAAGTAAACCTTAAATGGCCCTACGCTATGTCTATCTGTATATAGTGCACCTTCACAAATAAGCAATGTACAACACTCCCTTTACTCAGTAATTTGTTTATATACAGCACATTTTCTTTCCGATTGGCCTATTTAGAATACGAGACCTTCAACTCTTCTAAGACCTCTACGAATTTTTTGGCAATATGCCACGAACCTGATGATTCGTATTCATCGTTCTCCCAATCATGCTTAAATTCCTCATATTCACCAACATAGCTACCAAACATAGGATCTTGCTCAATTGAGTAGACAAATTCACGAAACTTTTGATCATCTTTTTCATCCCAGAAGCCAATTGAATAAGTATCTGGTGAAAAATTGAATTCGAAGCCGATAAACTCAACACCATGTAAATCGTGATGTGTCTTTAATTGAGCTGCTATTACTTCATCTGGCGGTGGCGAAAAATCATATTCACCCCGAATATCTTCTAGTGTCATTTCTGCTGTATTGAACTTTAATTTGAACGGTTTCATCCTTCATCCCCCTGTACAAAATATTTTTATCTTTTTATATTTCCAACGCGTCTACGCTTACTCTCGCTTACCTCAAATACTTTGCCATGTTGCCACTGAATTGAATCTTGTCCGTACTCCTTTGGCTCTAGCACTTCTACAACTGTCCCTTGTTGTACGATATACACGCCGTCCCCTAAATCCCCTAACTGCTTCATGTTGCCCATGTGTATGCCTCCCTGCTATAATTGCTTTAGTTCTATTAAGCGAGAGGCTTAATTGTAGGGCTACGGTTGCACCCGTAGCTCTACGCTATCCACACTAACTCACATTCCTCACATAAAATAATTTCCTCTAAAAATTGAACCACCACAGTATTTTTCTTTATCTCTAACACCGTCCCTATTTTTCCAATCAGATGACCAAAATAATATTTTCGATAATTATGGATTTCCCAATGAATTGATTCGTCTACTAACAAAAGCTTCACTCTGTCATGAATTTGAAAATGATGTTTTGGTTTAACAGGGTAATCAAAGATACTTAACTGCTGCATGCTAAATCCTTTTTAGATTCTGGTCCTCGTTTTCCAGTTAGCCCCTGCCATACCTTCCATTCATTGAGTTCCTGTATCGTGATGTCGTAATATTCTGCTATTTGATAATTTTTTAAGCCCATTTCTTGTAAATCTAAATACCGATCTATTGTTAGAACCATACCGTGTGTTGTCATAGATTCTTTTAAAATATCATTCTTATTTTTTTTACAAGGTGCTTGTACATTTTGACGCTTATTTAGGTTTAATAGACTTTTACCTATTTCGTTAAACTGCAAGAAGATGTCGCATTTTTTACAGCTTTTCGCATTACGATCATTACGATTTGGACAAGTAACACAGTACTGATTGTGTAAAGTTTTTTGTTGCTTTAATAGTTCAATTCTGTTTCTCATTTGCTTTCCCCCCTTCCATACTCAACCTTCAATACCTCTGCTAGAATAGGAGCCACTTTTTCACAAAACACCCTACAGCGCCAATCCTCTTTATATGAAATAAACTCTTCAAACCAAGGTTCATTTGAGAAAATATCTTCTTTAATTGCACACTCAAACAAATGTGACCATTCGCTATAGAGATGGTTTTGTGTAATATCATCATTTCCTCTGAAATATTCAATTTCTTCCCAAATTTCACGTGCTTGCTCTTCGTCGATTTGGTTATACCGACGAGCTTGTAATGCCATGACCTTCATCGCTTTTGCTGTTTTCTCGGTATCCACAAAATCACGTTTGGAGAAATCCTCTAGCTTTCCAAATAAATAATCGTTATGTTTGCTAAATGTATCGATTAAGAACTGAATAAAATCATTACCTGGTGCACCCCAACTGAATGAATACGTTTCATTACACAAACGAGCTGTAAATCCATTTCTTGATTCATCTACTATCAATTCACAAAAATCATGGCCGTTTGTATATTTTGGCTCTAATTTAACCATTAAACTTTTAATAGTTTTTACTTCAACTGATGTACATCCTTGAATATCACCCAACTGACTCACCCTCCTTCACTTGCACCGAATCCCAATTGAACGACATCAGAATATTAAGTAATCGTTCTACTTTCGGTGCTCGCCATGCTGTCATGGCATATGTGTGAGCTTTTTTCGAATAATGATAGTGATTTAATTCAAGATGGCGTTTAGCATCTTCTTTTGTAAGAAACATCGTATTTGGTGCAATGAAACTAGCTTCTCTTTGAGGTACTAAATACGCATCTCCATCAATGAATTTTTGGAACCATTCCAATACATTGTCATCATCCATAATGCTGAAATCCAATAAAATCTCTGCTGCATCACCGTTTAGATCATGGTTGTCGATTAAATCCTTAATTTTTTCTTCTTCGAGTGAATAATCCTCGCAATTACTTGGAGAATAAATTACCCAGTGCTCAGCATGTTCATCCCAACATGGTTCGTTCTTATAATCCATGATCGTCCAAAATCTAGGAGAAGCTTGTGAATCATAATCATGTTCATCCTCCCATTTCATTTGAGCTTGTAGGTCCTTCAAAAACTGAATATCTGCATTCATTAATACCCCTCCTTCGATTTTCTCTCCATCACACAGCACCAATGACCACTGTAGTGATGCCGTGTGAATTTTCCTACTTTCCGCCAGTCACGTTTTTCGCTGTCTGCAACTTTCTTTTGCAAATCATGTTGCGTAACGACTTTAACAACTTTGCGTCCATAAAAATGATTGCTCATTGACTACACCACTCTTTCGTTCATACCTTTGTCCATTTGAGCATCGTACATACAATTCAGTTCTTCGTCAGACAATTTCTCAAGATATTGCTCTGAATAACCAGTCATTAAGTGAAGAATAAAAACTAATTCATTTCGCATCGTTAGACCCCTTTCCTAGCATTTCTAATACCTTTTGACGTTCTGCTTCAAAGTCGATAGTTTGACCAGTAGATAGGCTTTCACCATTATCCTCATTACGTTTACTAAACCATTCAGGTACAAGCTCTTGACGACCTAGTGATTTACTTCGATTAGAATTTTTTTGTCGTTGATTTTTTTGTGCTTCAAATCGAAGTTGGTCTGCTTCTACATCTGCAATTGTTTTGAATTTCTTGTTGCTCCAGTCCAGTAGTATCTTTTCAACGTAATTCCACCGAAGTACATTGTTTTCTACTGCTAGTTTCATAGCATGGATTACAAGGTCTTCCGAAAGATCATCAATCCAATTACCGACTTTGTAAGCTACATGAGAAGCAAGTGCTCCAAATCCATTCTGTTCGTAAAACTGAAAAGCTGTTTGCTGTTTTTGATTTAAGCTTGTGCAAGCAGAGGCATTTACCTTCTCATCAACATTTTTAAAATCTCTTGTAGTAATCTCTGTAGTAATCTCTGGTAATGGTACAGACAGTTTGTCCGACTGGTTTAGACACTTTGTCTGCATGGTATGGTCAACATGTCCTGTCGATAGGTCACTTTGTCCTGTCGACCTCCCTTTTTGTCTTTCGATACTTTTCTGATACTCTATCTCGCTTAATTTTTCATAACTAATGCGATACCATTTTGTTTTATCAATCACCAAAGAATTAAAATTATCACAAATGACAAGCCCACTATCTTCAAGTTTTTTCACTATACGACTAATGGTCTTTTCACTCCAAAATGGAAATTGTTTCTGCCACTCCTTGTAAGAGTTATAAACCCACTTATGACCATCCTTTTCGTGATTGCTACGATTCAACCAATAATGCAGTTGCTGTAGAAATATCGATTCTTGTAAGCCAATATGCGCTGCCAAAGATGGCAATACGATTAATGGTTCTTCGTTCAGTAATAACTTCATACAAAATCCCCCTGTTGATCGCTATGGTGCTAAAATAATGCGCGTTTTACCTGTTAAACGATGTACGATAGTCCACTCATCTAAAAGTTTTTTGCTGATTAACCAATTAGCAGGATTTAAACGAAAGCTTTTAACATGATTACTTTCACTGACAGTCAATTTACGTCCTCGTTTCACGAAGCATCACCTCCCCATTGCGCTACAAATCGTAATGCATCCTGTAGCTCATGTTGTTTGACGTCACGATAGGAGCCGACTTGGTAGCGTTCTTTGATGGCGGAATATATTGCGCGGAATAGCGCACCCCTAGCATCTTTTTTATTACCAACTAGCTGATTGACTCGTTTAGTTACTTCAATCCGTAGTCGCGTTTGTTCACCTGAATGTAATGTTGACTCTCGTAATTGTTTTTCCACAACTTCCAACCTGCTTTCAATTTGCTGAATGTGCTCATAAGTAATAGCTAATGGTTGCGCTTGTTTCAGCACAATGTGTTGAGGTTGTTCTAAAATGTTGTAGTAGCCGTCTATTAGTGTATGGAGTGCTTCTTTTGCACGACTGCCTTTTAAGTAACTGGCGTGAAGCCATGCTCCCTTTTCAGTCCAAAGATTCAAGGATGCTGTGAATTTAAGGCTAGCGTCATTTGGACGTTCAGCCTTGAAAGCCTTTAGTACATCTCCTGTTAACTGGAAATAATGCTCGCCCTCAACAAATTGATTCTGATTACGACTAAAATTCCGATTAATAACTTTTGCATTTGTGCCAAATGGTTCTGCAAGTTGTACACTTGTTAAAACTCGCTTGCCACCATGCACGATAAGTTCTGACATATAATGCCCTCCCTTGCTGTTAGCTTGGATATTTGCTATAATCTAATTAATGTATTTTGATAGTTGCTTACTCGCATGCCAGTGCTTGTAAGCTTTTTTTATGCCTTCTAAAGCGAGCGTCCCAAAGACTCTTAGCTTCTTCAATACGGGCCATCCGTTCAGCCGACTTCAAAGCAAGCCACTCACCAGTAACGACTTTCATCAGTTTCACCTGCCTTTCAGATGCATTCGCATCATCGGACTCACAAACAATTTGTGAATCCTGTGATAAGAACAAATCAAATTACTTTTAATGTTTTTGTTGCTGACATTACTTTTTCGATATGGCGAATAACATCTTCAACACCATTGGTGCGACCTTTTTGAAGATTGTAGGCAATTAACTTTTCAATGTGCTCCTCATGGTTTTGTCCTGTACTATAATCAGCTACTGCCATTGCACGATCTGATAAAGTTTCCTTCTCTTGATTTAAAAACATGTAAAGTTGCTCTAAAATTTGATTCATAACAAAATCCCCCTGATGTTGACTTATTTAGTAAGTTTGTCCATAATTAAAGGACAAGGTTTGTAATATATTATTTGAACTGTTCACCGACCAAAGTTTCAGTTCAATCAGATGCAGGTGCATATGCGCTTGCATTTTTCCTTTTTATTACAAATGCAAATACTTATATTTCCTCTCATACAACCAACTCCTTTAAAAAATACTTAGCCATGCAAACCCACCTACTATCGGCAGTAACGTTTGTATAACTGTTGCAATGTCTAATCCACTCATTAATCCTTGTGAGAGAGTTATACCAACTTCCTGCGTGTTTGTTTGTTTAAACCAATCCATAAAAGTAAAAACATCAGGAACTTTACGCTCATTTTCATACCGTGAGATACATGTTTGACTCCGGTTCATCCGAGCTGCCAATTCTTCTTGAGAGAGGCCTGCAAATTCTCGACAAGTCTTTAATATCACGCCTAACTTCATTGTCACACCACCTTTTATGCCGAATCAGCATACTCTATATAGTTGTTTTCGGTTAAAATTATTTATAAGAAGAAAACAATGTAAATGAAAACCCTCGTCCTATTCCTCAAACAACTTTCTTAAAAATTTGAATGTTTAAGGGTAGCGACAAGAAGACGTTACCCCCTCAATTCCTTGGTTGTTGTGCAATCCATGCCAACAAAAACTCTTCCGTTTGCTTAGCAGGCATAAGCCATTTCTTGCCTACTCTGAATTTTGGAAAGTCAGGGTTATAAAAAAATTGCTCCTTAACAAACGTCTCGCTCATTTGCACCTGTCTACAAAGTTCTTTCATATCCCAAAACAACGTCTTGATGCTTACTTGTTCAATGTTCTTTTGAATTTCTTCACGTAGTATTGTTTCAGCAAATGATGGATCAATTTGCACTTGTAACATTTAGCTCACCTCTTTAAATTGCTGTTTTAGCAATTATTTTGATAAAAAAATTTTCAGTACTGCATTTCAACATTTTTGCTAGCAAAGGCAGTTGCTCGGCTTTGAATGAATATGTGCCATTTTCATACTTCAAATAAGTAGAAGCATTCTTCATATTCATTGAATCAGCTGCCTCTTGAAGTGTCATTTTCAACTCCTGTCTACGTTGCTTAACAAATGCCAAATTAAATATTTTCACTTGAATTTCACCTCTTACTAATTTCTGTTTTAGCAACCCATTGGTAACAATATACCATTGCTAAAATAGAAATTCAAGTATTAAATTTCTATTTTAGCAATTTATTTATTTCTAAAACGGAAACATGATATATTTAACATATGATCTCACTGAAAGCGGTGAAAACATGGATATAGGAAAAAAGATAATCTCATTACGAGAAAAAAGAGGATGGACGCAACGTGAATTAGCCAATCGAGTTAATTTAAATGTTAGCGTTATGAATCGAATTGAATCTAACGAGAGACCCGTTAAAGATAGTGAGCTCCTTAATTTAGCAAACGTACTCGAAGTGAGCACAGACTACCTTCTTGGTCGAATAGACACCCCAGCACTTACACCACGTGAAAATGACGAAGAAGAATTTCAAGCTTTCGTTAACAATCCAGACTTACAATTATGGTACAAAGAACTTCCGAATTCGAGTGAAGAAGAACTACGTAAACTACGAAAAATGTGGGATATTATCAAAAATGATTTAAATTAAAAAGGACGTGTAATAATTACATGTCCTTTTTACTATCTGTTGTTTATAAAAATATATAACTATAATTTTTATTACATATGTTATGAAGGAGAATCAATTGTCATGACTATAGAATTTATTAAGCTATTTTTAAAAAGTATACAATATGAGAAAATTAACATTTCACCTTATTATTTAATTTGTACTATACCTGTTATCGTATTTATGATTTTAATTCCTAAACTTTTTACTTCTTTATCGTATGATTCATTTGATATTAAGTTAATGCATAAACGGAGCCACAGCCCTATTCAAATTACAAAAACAATTTTCATTTTTTTAGTTTTGTACATAATGTTCACAGGATTTACTTTTTTAAATGCATATATTATGGTAAAAGCCCCACTCATATTTGTTATTTTTTTATTTTTATCTATAGTGTTTGTTGTTTTATCCGTTCTCTTCTTATTATTCTATGTTTTTGCTCGTCTGAAGAAAATACAAATTTATGTGAATAAAAAACACCTTCTCCATTCAATATTTTATATAATTATTTTAATCTTTACTTTTATTTCAAGTGTAATTTTCGCTGTTTCACTCTTACTCCCGTTCTATATTACTTCAATCAGTGAAATATCCCAGCAAAATAATTTAGAATCTATTTTAATTTTTCTTTTTTTCTCATTAATGCAAGTTGTACTACTCGTAGTCTATAAACCAATTGAGAAAAAAGAATATATCTTGATTTCTATTCTAGAAAATAGATTACCTATAGAATTTAAATTAGAATTAGATTATTCAATCAGTGAAAATACATCAGTTTTATTTAATAAAGCAAAAAAAATTAAAGCTGTTAAACGAAATAATGGAGAAAAATATATAATTGAAATATACAAATTAAAAAACTAGACTTCCCCCCTACCAAATAGTGGGGATTTATTGTACACTTAAAAAGAACACTTGTTCTATTTTAAGGAGTCGATTTCATGTATTCTAGTCACTTAGATGATTTCATCAAACAGTTTTATATCAAAATGGATATTCTTAAGCCAAAACAAATAAATTTTTTTAAAATAGCAGATTGTTTAGATATCAAGATACATTACTGGGACGAAAGTAGCCAAGCTGCTTTTTTAAAAAACTCGAATTTTATTTTTTTAAATGAGCATTTGTCTTTCCAGCAACAATGGCAAGATTTTTGTCATGAGCTAGCACATGTCCTTTTTCACACGGGTCATCAAGGTCGTATGGCCCATACTTGGATAGAGTACCAAGAGAACAAGGCAAATAACTTCATGTATCATGCCTGTATCCCTTCTTTCATGTTGGACGAGCTAAATCTATACGACAACAATGCAATAACAGCAATCCAAATACAAGAGCTATTTAATGTCGAATACGATTTTGCTGTAAAACGACTGACACAATACATAAGCAATAAAAGAGTTTATGCCGAATTGGCATATCGAAAAAGTTTACAGGAACTGTGATTACTCACTAGTGTGCTAATTAAGGAGGGATTAGTATGGCTTCATTTCGTAGGAGAGGTAAGTATTGGTCATACCGGATTCGTGTGAAGGATAATCAAGACGAGTGGCGTGAGTATGGTGAAAGTGGTTTTGTAACAAAGAAGGAAGCGCAGCTTGCTGCACGACAAAAGGAACTGGAGTTTAGTTCTCATGAGTCGTATGCTGGTATGGCTACATTTGAAGAATTTTCTTTATCTTGGCTTGAACACTATATAAAAGGAAAAGTAAAAACCAGCACGTACCGCACTTATAAACATGCTATTACAAAACATGGAATTCTAAATTTCGGCAACTATAAATTGTGCGATATAAAACCGATGATGTATCAGAAATTTATCGATTCTCTAATGGAGAAAGGACTTGCTTTAAATAGTGCTAAACGTATTCACAGTGCTATTAATCAATGTATGAAAAGAGCTGTGATTAATGGTTACATCATTAAAAATCCATGTGAACATGTAGTTATGAAGAAATTGCCGACCAAAAAACTAAAATTTGTTGAGCCAAAGTATGTACAAGAAATACTAGCTTACATTTACAAACGAGATTATACCTATGGCTTATTTTTTGAAACGCTTTTTGAAAGTGGGATGCGAAAAGGTGAATGTGCTGCACTTCGATTGGATGATATAGATTGGCGAAATAGTTCATTAAAAGTAGATCAGACTCTTAACTTTCATCCAGAGGATGAAGATGAGATATTAGGTTCGCCCAAAACAGCTGCATCTAATCGGGATATTCAAATGCGAACAAAGTACATGCAAAAATTGAAAACGTATATAAAGTATCGTACAGAACAAAAAATGTTAGTTGGTGCTTTATACAACCATGAATTGAATCTTATTTTTGCTCGTGATGATGGCTCGCCACTTCCCCGTTCTACCCTATACAATATATTCAAATCAGCTCTTGAACATGTTGGTATAGAAAAACTTCCAATTCACTCTACCCGTCATACTCACACTGTTATGTTGATGGAGGCTGGATGGGATATGAAGTCGATTTCTGAAAGATTAGGTCATGAGTCCATTATGACAACAATGAATATTTATGCACATTTATCAGATAATATTAAACAAAAATCAATTGATAGTTTTGATAAATATATGGAGCAACAAAAATAAAAATAATTCTTGTGGGCAATTTGTGGACAGCAAAACAAACCCATGTGGGCAAAAAAACAAAGAAGTGTCGGAGCCTTACAGCCCCAACACTTCTTTGTTAGTACATTGTTATATATTCATCGCGTTCCCAGTCGTGGACGCGTGTGCGGTATTTGTTCCATTCAATTTCTTTCGCTGCGGTGAACTTTTCAAAAATATGAATGCCTAGTGCGTCACGAACGGTATGGTCCATTTCTAGTTCTATCAGTGCATATTCTAATGAAGATGGTAAACTATCGATGCCATTCATTTCACGTTCTACACGATTCATTTTATAAATATTTCGGTCCACAGCGTCTGGCGGTGTTAAGCCTTTGCGAATCCCATCGAGCCCAGAGGCTAAAATAACTGCCATTGCTAAGTATGGGTTGGCTGCTGGATCAACAGAACGCAATTCAATACGTGTGGAAAGTCCTCGTGCCGCAGGGATACGAATAAGCGGTGAGCGATTTTGTGCTGACCAAGCTACGTAACATGGCGCCTCATAGCCAGGCACTAAACGTTTGTAGGAATTGACTAATGGATTCGTTACTGCTGTAAAGCCGTGCACATGCTTCATAATCCCTGCCATAAAACTACGTGCCGTTTGACTTAATTGCAATTCTGCATGTTCATCATAGAAGGCATTATTTTCTCCTTCAAATAATGACAGATTAAAGTGCATCCCTGAACCATTCACTCCAAATAAAGGTTTCGGCATAAAAGTTGCATGCAAGCCGTGTTGAGCTGCTACCGTTTTAACAACCAGTTTAAACGTTTGAATGTTATCACATGCTTCAATGGCACTGGCATATTTAAAGTCAATTTCATGCTGACCCGGTGCCACTTCATGATGGGACGCTTCAATTTCAAAACCCATGCCCTCTAGCTCCAGCACAATATCCCGTCGACAGTTTTCACCTAAATCCGTCGGTGCTAAATCGAAATACCCACCGCTATCATTTAATTCCAGTGTTGGATGACCTTTTTCATCTAGTTTAAATAAGAAAAATTCCGGTTCTGGTCCAAGGTTAAAAGAAGTAAAGCCCAATTCTTCCATTTCTTTTAAGACGCGCTTCAAGTTAGAGCGTGGATCGCCCTCAAATGCTGTACCGTCTGGCCGTGCAATATCACATA
Organism: Lysinibacillus sp. C5.1; assembly: GCF_016350185.1. Taxonomy (NCBI): domain Bacteria; kingdom Bacillati; phylum Bacillota; class Bacilli; order Caryophanales; family Bacillaceae; genus Lysinibacillus; species Lysinibacillus sp. C5.1. Next base: position 1,361,069 of record NZ_CP066226.1, on the reverse strand, counting down.
TAAAGCGTGCTACCTTGCCTCTTTCAGCCGTCCACGGGAAGATTACGAATGTATCAAGATCCGGGCGTAAATACATATCGGATTCCTCAATACGAACAAATCCTTCAATCGAGGAACCATCAAACATCACTTTATTGTCTAATGCCTTAGCTAACTGACTAACTGGTATTTCTACATTCTTGATTGAGCCCAATATATCAGTAAATTGTAGGCGAATAAATTTCACATTTTCCTCTTTCACCATGCGGATAATATCATCTCTAGTATGATGTTTCATTCTTCACCACTCCAATTTGTCATTTTTCTTAACATCCGTTTTTTAGAACTGCTTTTAAATTACACTAAAACAACTAGTGAGCGCAATGGGCATGTAAGGTTTTATTACATAGAATTTTTAGAATATTCTTATCTTCTTTTTAGATGTATAGAAGCCTACTTGTTGCCTTTCATTGTCCACCCTAAATAAAAGGCTAGTGAAATAGTCTATAAGTATCAATATCAGAGCAAAAAATAAAACTTAAATATTAATTAAAATATATTTTATATAGAACATTAGTCTTGCTTTTTTTATATTTTACTGGTACATTAAAAGCGAATTTATTTTTATAGAGTTTATTGGATACTTTGAACTATTCAATAAATGGATATTTACCATTGTCTATTAAAGTAATTGTATAATTCGAAAGTACCTTTTATAATTATGACGTTGGTGGATAAAGACCTTTAATTCCATCTAGTTCTATACTCCCTTTAAACGGTCTTAAACTACCAAGTTAAAGCCCAACTTCGCAAGCTCCAAGTAAAAGATTAGTCATCGCCAAAATTTCCTTAACAATGCATGGTCACCAACTAAAATATATAGACTTCCTAGTATTTTTCACTGCTATAGGTGTGACATGTACTACGAGGGTGATAACAGCAATATTTAAAACTATACGTTGCGAGTAAACTCGTTCTCTACTTGTGAATACACACTACCGTTAAATAACGAACTTGTTTCAAACATTACGGATTGTGATTAAATCGTTAGCTACATAATCTAGCGTTTAGAAGGTTACACAGAGCCTAACAAGGTATATTTATGACGATAATGACAGCTTTTGTATGAAAAGAAACATTTTTTATGCGCTAAAAGCCTTTCCCTTTATGGCGTCAGGCACTTCCATTTATTATTTTCTCACTATAATGGCGATGACCTATTTTATTTGCTTACATTTTTTACTGAAATGCTAGCGAAAATGTAATTGTTATTTCAAGTACAAGATAGGTGATTGGTATTGGAATTTACACTGCGAGTTCAAGCGAATATGCAAGCAGTTCATTTTATAGATAAGACAATGGAAAATTATACAACGCTTTATAATGTACCTTTTAGTAGAGAATTACGTTTTGTCTTACACGAATTAGTTATTAATGCAGTTGAAGCAACGGAAAAATCATTACATCCCCTCTCCCACAACACAATTCAAGTGCAAGTAACACACAACGACGAGGAAATTAAGTTAACCGTTATCGATGAAGCACAAGGGATTACCGAAAATAATTTGGAAAAGGCTTTGCAATTTGATCTTAACGAACATAATTATACAGATCGAGGTCGCGGGTTATTTTTTGTCAAACAAATGGTGGATTCTATTTGGTTCAAACATATTTCGAAAACAAAATTTTTAGTCGGTGTTTCTAAGAAAATCCATGGATAGGTACATCTGAGATTAGGAGGGACTTTTTATGAAATGGACAATCCGCAAAAAAATTAACTTACTACTCATTACTTGCATTTTACTTATGATTACGGTAATAACGATTGTCAGTTATACCGACGCAAAAAATAATCTAATCGAAACTGTCAATGCAAAACTACTATCGGATATAGATTCAAGTTACGAGTATTTAGATGCCAAAATTCCCGGTGACTGGCACATCAAAAATAATGAATTGCATAAAGGAGATGTGAAAATTGTTGGTAATTTTGATATTGTTGACAAACTCAGTAATCTAACACATGGTGATGCCATCACAATCTTTCAATATGATACTCGGGTTAGTACAAATATTATTGAAAATGGTGAGAGAGCTATTAATACAAAGGCTCCTAGTGAACTAATCACGACCGTTTTAGAGCAAAAAGAGCAGCGCTATATCGGTTCAGCAGATGTGCTAGGGGAGCCATACGAAGTCGTTACAGGACCTATTACAAATAATTTGAACGAAATTATAGGCATGTTGTCAATTGCCTTACCATTAGCGACCTATACGAATGCCGCTACTGAAAGTGTTATGAAAAATGTTATCGTGTTATTAATTATTTCAGCTTTACTGTTTGTCATCATCAGTTGGTTTTTACAACGCCAAATTATTGCGCCTATCAATCAATTAAGCGCCAATGCCAAAGAACTAGCAGATTTAAATTTAAATGTGAAAATATTACATCCTAAAGGACAAGATGAAATTGCTAATTTAGCACAAGCTTTCAATGCGATGAAGACCCGTATAACTGAAACAATCAACGTTGTCGCCAATAGCGCCAATCAAATCGCAAGTACTTCGCTAGTTTTAGCAGAATCTTCTCGCCAAACTAGCGAAGCCTCAAACCAAGTGGCATTAACAATGAATGATATTGCAAGCGGCACTAGCACGCAATCCGATCAGGCGGAGCATATTGTGAAAATGATGCAAAAAACGAATGATGAAGTAGCCAATAGCTTACAAAAGGCAGAAGCTACTTTAGAGAGAGCCATTCAATCGACCCACATCGCACGAAAAGGCGAGGATGCGATTAACGAAGCCATAAAACATTTAAACTCTGTCACGCAAACCGTTTCCTATGCTACCGATTCTATTCAAAAACTAGGCAAACGTTCCGAAGAAATCGGCGGTATTATAACTGTTATTACAGGGATTGCAGAACAAACAAATTTATTGGCATTAAACGCCGCTATCGAAGCAGCTCGAGCGGGTGAGCAAGGAAAAGGCTTCGCCGTAGTAGCTTCCGAAGTACGCCAGCTAGCCGAACAATCAAGTTTAGCTTCTGGGCAAATTACGAGTTTAATTAAAGATATACAAGCCGAAACCGCTGTAACCGTTCGGACAATGGAAAGTAATTTACTCGCTGTCGAAGAGCAGGTACACATCATTAGTAAAGGAGGCAATGCTTTACAAGAGATTGTCGAACAAGTTGTGGAAACAGAGCAAGGTGTGAAGGAAATGAAATCAGCATTCACCCATGTCAATGACAATTCATTAGATGTCCAACAAGCTATACATGATATCTCACGTATCATTGAAGATTCTGCAGCAGCGACCGAAGAAATTGCAGCAACTTCCGAAGAACAGCACGCAACCGTTGCGGAAATCTCACAAAACTCAGAGGAATTAGCCGAAATTTCGACTAACTTACAAAACGAAGTAAATAAATTTACAATCTAACTTTAAACATATAAGGAGGCGTAATTTATGAATCAGAAAAATATGATTAATATTGATACTAAGGCTGATTATATTTTAATCGCCTTTACTGGTAAATTAGAATATGGATTGATTGGGGATTTAAAAGAGGAGCTTCACGCGATTAGTTTTGACACAAAACACGGCTATATTATCGATATGCAAAAGGTGACGAATATTGATAGTACTGGTTTTGGTATGATTATCAATTTTGCAAAGAAAGTCACAACGCTCGATAAGAAAATAGCGATTATTGTGACAGATGATTTTATTCGTAAATTATTTGCCATCTCACAATGCGATAAAGTTTTCCCTATTGCCAAAAGTGAACTCCAAGCGAAGCAGTTCATTAAAGAAGAAAAATGGTTCGGCGAACTCGCACTAAGTGAATATTAAATGGTGACAGGCACGCAAACAATTCTGACAATAGTTTAAACAGCGGAGCAGACATATATTCGTCTGCTCTTTTTTGTCTAAGGCTATAGAGAAATAAGTTAAATGCACACACAGGCAAAAAAAGATAAATTAAATAAACTAGTAGAAAAATGTATTAGGAGGTACAGTCTTTGAATCGTTGTCCAAAAAATTGTTCATGCGAACGTTGCCAATCTAGTTTGCCTGTTATTAAAGCCATCGATATTTGTCACATCAATCCAAACGCACAACCGCCAGCAGTATCCCCTTCCACATACGGGAACTTTTTTCAAACAAATTTTATCACGCTTGCTACCAATCAAGCTATGCCTTGGAACGGTATGGGGGAAACAGCTGGTATCACGTTAGACCCCGATACAGTGACTATCAGAGTGTCCCAAGGAGGGGCGTACTATATTGATTATCATGTAAATGGAAACTTCTCCCCATTCGGGACAGGTAACGTTACAATCGTTACAGCTCTTTTTGTTAATAATGCCGAAGTGAATCCAATCCAAACGAGATATGGAGCATTAAATACAGAAGTCGATAGATATGAATGCGTACCAATTACTGGAGGAACAATTGTGTTTATCCCAGATAATGGAACAGTTCAATTAAGAAATATCGGGCCAGACTTCCGTACTTGCGATGGCGGAATTGTACTCGCCGCTTCAATAAATTTGATAAAAGTTAGCTCATCTTAATGTCTTGAAGTGCCAAAAACATAGTACCTGTAGTTAAAACACTTGCAAAGAGTGCTTTAATGGCAGGTATTTTTTTCACTACCACTTGGTGCTTAATCGAAAAAAAGATGGTTCCTGTACAATACAAGAACCATCTCTAAGCTGCTTTACAATTATTTTTGTAGAAGCATATTTAATAAAACAACGATAATTACAATTGGGACGACCACTAACATAAGTAGCCGATACGTGTTATAAAACCCTTGCCCCACTTGACTTCCCATAAGCAATTCTTTTTTCACAAAGTCTTTATCTACTACATAGGCAATAAAAATGGCTATCAATAAATTGCCCAATGGTAGCATTAAATTAGACACTAAATAATCAGTAGCATCAAAGATTGACTTGCCAAATATGGAAACATCCGCTAATAAACTTGACGATAATGCCGATGGAATTGCCGCAACAAAAACAATGACTCCAAGTAATAACGTTAAGACTGAACGCGAAATATGCCATTTTTCAATAAATGCTGCCACGATGATTTCATATAAACTAAACGACGAAGTTAATGTCGCAAATAAAAATAGTAATAAAAACAGGGCTAAAAACACTTCCCCAAAAGGCATTTGACTAAATGCTGTCGGTAGCACCATAAATAATAAGCCAGGCCCAGCTTGTGGTTCTAAATCAAAGGCAAATACAACTGGGAAAATAGCTAGTCCTGCTAATAACGACACAAGTACCGTCAAGATAACAACGGAACCTGCTGAGTTTGGTAAACTAACATCTTTTTTCAAATACGAACTATATGTAACCAAACAAGAGAACCCTACTGCCAAACCAAAGAATGACTGCCCTAGCGCCTCTAGTAACGCTTTACCTGTTATATTAGAAAAATCAGGCCATAAGAAGAATTTCACACCTTCCATTGCCCCATCTAAAGTTAATGCACGAATAACAAGAATGATAAACATCACAAATAATAATGGCATCATCCACTTATTTGCTTTTTCAATACCATTTTGTACACCTAGCGAAATAACAAGTACGTTGGTTAGTGTAAATAACGCTAAACCTAGTAATGTAATCCACGGTGTGCTAATAATCTTTCCAAATAAATCGCCTGGATTAACTGAAGAATCAATAACTGCACCTGATACACCAAGGCCGCTGTAAATAAAAATCCATCCTCCTACAACACTGTAAAAGGTTAATAACAGAAAACATCCCAGTACACCCATACGTCCAATCCAAGCCCAAGCTGGTTTCGTTGGCACAATTTTTTTATAGGCAGTGACAGCTTCCGATTGCGTACCCCGCCCTAAAATATACTCGGATAATAACATCGGTAGGCCAATCAATAATGTAAAAAGCACAAAAATTAGGAAAAATGCGCCTCCACCACTTTGCCCTGTGACATAGGGTAACTTCCAAATAGCCCCTAGCCCAATTGCCGCACCCGCTGATGCTAAAATAAACCCTAATTTACTGGACCACTGTCCTTTATTCTCACTCATCTCTTCAATCTCCTCAAAACTAACTAATCTCTTATTAATTGTACATTAAAATAGTAAATTAGACTAGACAGTTCCTAAATTTCCCAGTACGCTATTGGCTCTATATAAAAAAACCTCGAACATAAATATGTTCGAGGTGAAATGAATTATTTCGATAAATACATTGTGCGTTGTTGGTTGATCCATTTGCGCATCGTTGTGAATAACAATGCCATAATCGCCGTTAATAACACACCTTTCACGATATTAAATGGTAAAATGCCTGCAACAATCATTGTGTATAATGAATCGCCAACGACTGGCTCCATACCTAAGAAATAAGCTAAATGAGGGAATTAGCGTAAAAAGTATAAGTATCAATAGTTTATAAGTAATGAACACTAATTTATTCAATGTTAATATCGATTGTAATGGAGTTATTACTGAATTACAAGTATGTTCTTAACTGCAAGATAATCTCACTACCGAAAAGTTAGGAGTGAAAGTTAGGAACTTGAAATCCTATTGCTACACTCTGCACTCAACCAGCTTAGGAAGCATCCATAGATACCATCAAAGAATGAATCAACTTTCACACTCACAGGAGGTTCACAGACGTTCCTACAACTCCATAGATAACTTTGTACTTTACATGATACAATTTAATACTGTTATAAATCTTATGCCGAGAATAATCTCAAATTAAAAAACGAGATAAACACTTAATTATCTCGCTTCTTTGCTTCCATTTGGCTTCATAGGAACGCTATCAAGCCATTCTGTAACCTTGAAATACCCCTCAGACATGCCCATTTTGAACACTCTGTTTTGTAGAAGAAAATTTCCTAATAACTAGTCCTATTCGCCATTAAAGAATCTTTCAAGTTCTGCTCTCTTTTCTTCCTCCGTCATATCTTCTATTGGCTTGTATTCTCCATCTACATTATAATCAGCAGGATTGTCGCTAGGACCATTTTCAGGGACATATTCACCGTTTGAATTGTAATCATTCGGATTCGTAGACGGAGCTAAAGGGTCATTTATTAGTTCATCTTCCGTATAAGGTGAACTCGTATTACCTGTGTCATTTGTATCTTCATAATGAATCAATATCACTTGAATCAACATCGCTTGAATCACTGCAAGCCGATAAAACTAGTAATACAAGCATGGAAAATAAGAGTACCAACCTTTTTCTTTTCAAAATTCACCAATCCTCCAATTTTGTAAATCATAGGGATTATATCATAAATGGTTCTTGTTATACTTACTATCTTTCAAGTATTTTCAGGACAACTGTACTTTCCATAAATTAAAAATATAATGGTTTATTAAAGGTGAGGAATCACATTTTATCAAAAGCAGACAAGTTTCTTAACATAGCATATCCCCCTTGAGTAGTAAGCTCTTTGGTTGACAGTGAAAAGTCTACATCAAATAATCCTGTCTTATTGGTCATAAAAAAAATCCTCCATACAATTGAATTGGAAGATAATTTCGGTACAATATTTACGTAATTTTCAAGGTAATAAAAAAGGGATTCTGAATCAGTGACCGAAGACCTAGTTTCTCTCAAATCCAATTGTATCAATGGTTTGCTACTGTTTTTTTAGACGTCCCCAGGAGGGGCAGCCTCTGTTTAGCCAACTTTTTTGGGCTTTAATTATCTGGTCTGTGCTACCTCGTCAATCGAGTGGCAGATAGGGCTTAAAGATGAACTGGCATTTAACGTAAATTATGCTAATAAAAACTGGATGAATTTATTTAATTAACACGTGTGATATTTTTTGTGTAACGAAATGAAACCAAACATTTATGTCCATTACTCATGGTAAGCATTCTTTCTTTAGGAGAAAACTCTATCATGTAATCTATATTTATTAAATAACTATTATGACAACGTCGGAATCTGCTATCTAATTTTTCATAGTCTTTGAGTTTCCCATAAAATTCGTATGTTCCATCTTTGGTATGTAATCTCAGCTTATGAGCCACTGTTGCTGTTTCTAAGTAATAAATATTTGCGTATTTAATATTTTTAATGTTTTCTCCAACCTTTATCTGTAACATATTAACTCTATCACTTTGTTGACCAATAGAAACATATCGTTGGTATGCAGTATTTAAAGCAAGTGTTAGGTTTTCTTGAAAAATTTCTTTATCAGGATCTTTTACAATATAATCCATCGCAGCAATTTTATATTTAAAAGTTAACCTTAGCTTATCAGCAAACATTGTAACAAAAATAATATTTGCTAATGAATCCTTTTCTCTAATTAAGCTTGCCAATTCTAATCCACACATAATGCCTTCTAAATCAATATCTAAAAAGTAACAATCGGCTGGATATTGATTTATATAACTTAATACTTCGGCACCACTTGAAGCACATAAAACAACCTCAGTGCCGGGTAAATGAAAGTTAGCATATTGAACAATCTCATTTAAAATAAATTGCCGTTGTGAAATGTCGTCTTCACATATAATAACTCTCAAAATATCACTTCCTATAGTTTAATTCTAATTCTTGAATAAATATTTGATTCTCAATTCGAGTATTTAATAGAACATTTGGATATTTTTTAATAATTTCAGTAACATTTGCAAGACCATTTCCACGATTATTTCCTTTTTTCGTTGAATAGTTTTTATTGAAAATTTGATTAATGTCTAGAGTATCTTCAAATGAGTTTTCGATTACAAAGAGTATTGATCCATTCGCTGTTTTTAATATAGCAAGATTTATTACTCCGTTCTTAGATTCTTCATTTGCTTCAATTGCGTTATCGATTAATATCCCTAAAATTCTCGAAAAATCAATTATATCGATAGGAATACTACTGATTTTTTGCGGGAGTTCAATATGAAATTTTATATTTTTTTCTAGTATTAATAATAATTTTGTTAAAAGGAGACCCTTTAATTCAATAATAGCTAAGTTACTAATATTCTTCATAAATTGATTTTTTAATAAAGTATCGCTCTCTACTTTTAGGATTTTTTTGTTAAAGTAGGTTTTCAAACCTTCTATATCCCCTTGTGAAATATATCCATCCATAGTCAATAAAATATTCATATAATCATGCTGGAATTTTTGTATATCTTGATTAACAGCTTCTAAAGAAATTAAATATTGATTGTATTGAGACTGTTGCAGTTGCTTATATTTAAGAGCATTCTCTTTTTTTATAATTTTTATTAGAAACATAATTAATGTAGAGATTAGAACTAAATATACAAGCTGTATGGTTAAATTAATTTTAGTCAGCTGCATTTCTTCATATGTTGAAGGAATAAAAATATTTAAGTATAGTACAATGACAGTTACACTGAAAAGCAATACAAAGATTATTTTGGTTATTAAAGGAAAATCAATGATGCTAATATCTTTCTTCAATTTGTGTATAATGAGATTTAATAGGCTGAACAAAGATACATAAATTAAACTAAATAAAATGAGCTGAGAATTAGTCGATTTACTAGATTCTAACATAATTTGTGATAATGACTCAGACAGAATTCCAATAAAAATGATAGTAGTTAAATCAATACATATTTTTAAAAAATTGGATTTAAAGCTTAAAAAAATAAATATAGTTATAAAAAGAAAAGAAATCACTTTCCAAGACTCAACGTATAAAAATGCTGTTGCTGCTAATATCCAAATTAGTACAGTTGAACTTATAGTAACCAAATTAAATTTTAAATTCTGTAAGTAATATATAGAACCCGTTATAATAAAAAATTCAATAATTACTAATATTAAGAAATTACTTTCTATTTGAGTATCCTCCAATACTTAATTAAAATTTACTTTCTTTTTTTAAACTTTCTGGTATTTTTACTTCGTGAAAAACTAAGTTACATGCATATGTAGTCGCAGAAGTTGCGAATAAAATAACCAAGTTCGATACCTTATTTAATAATTGTTTTCTAATTTTCATAATTACTTCCTCCAAATATTTTTTGAATTAATACTGATATTGCTAATAAATTTATTGCATACAAAATAAATAATTGATAATCGCCTTTTAAAACGAAAATAATAGTCCATAGAATTGATAATCTAATGAACAATTGTTTTCTTAAATAGTTTCGGTGATTTTGATTAAAAACGGGTCTTTTTGTAGTTCCAACAGGAGCTATTAATAGTAAAAAAAGAGTCGATAATATACCAATTAAAAATATAAAATGGTCAGCATTTATATGGTTGCTATCGATTATGTATAAACCGATTGGCAAAGAAACTATACTTGCAACTAAGCAAATAATGCTACTTTGAAAATGAAAACCAAAAGATACTTGTCGTAATACAATAAATGTAATATGTGTTATTAGTGTGGCCATAAAGCAATTCAAAATGAATGCCACTATATAAATAAACAGTATTTTCCAAATATCATTTACAATTAGTTGTATACCGAATCTAATTTTCTCCTTTTCTATCTCATTGTGGTTTTCTTGAATCAGAGCCTTCGTAATGATATTTTCAAGCTTTAATAAAGCCTCCATATACTCCCCCCTCCTCTTTTTATATTACTAAATTATTTAATAATTTAGTATTGTAAATCTTAAGTGTTACAAAAAGCTTCTTAAATGTATTAAATTGGGTATTAATCGCTGTAATGTTTCTTTTTTGTTTATAAAAAAATAAGATTGTTAAAATATTCCACTTACCCTATATTAATTCTTAAATTTTCTTAATAGATTAGCTATAGAATCACTCCATTCATCAGATTTTAAAGGTGAAAATAAGTTAATCAACATATGTAATTATTCGTAAATATATTTGAGTATCAAAATTTCCAGTCATATAAGTGGTTATTCGTTTTTACACTTAGGTGTATACCCGAAATTTGTGATGGTTATTCTACCTAAGGTGACTTCCTAAAATGTCACATTCGCTAACTGTTAGACAGATTTGTGACATGATTTCCTGAAATTCGATCGTAACGAGGGAATATGGACTTCGATTATTGTGATTAATTGAATCGCTTAGAATGTCAATTTAAACATCTTTCACCAGTAAAACGTTGAAAAGTTCGTCAAAAATAATCGAAGCCCATTGTGGAGAAATTCTTGAAAGGGGTAAAGGACTTATCTTTTTTTGGAAAAACGTGCTCGCAAAAGCAGCAGATACAAATTAAATCGTGTACAAGGGTTAAAGGGCTTTTCTATTTGACGATTAGATTGAAATCGATAATCGTCCAGCCGAAAATGCAATTCGCCCAATCGTAATCGGTCGAAGAAAATTGGCTTTCTCTGTAAGTGAAGTTGGTGCGAAAGCCAATGCAATCTGTTTAAGATTACCAGAGACGGTCAAAGCAAATGGCATCAACTCGTCTTTGTCAAAAAACATCCCAGACACATGCACAAAATAGCCAGCTAGCCGAAAAAATTTCGGATAGCTGGCCATTCGTTGTGCTTGCCATAAAGGTGCGCTATTTTATATTTCTGACTTACTCTAGATAAATAAGTAAATTTAATTTAGAATAATAGCTAAATTATTTTTATCAATTTTTCCATTTATATTTATTGGTAATTTATCTAATACAACATAATAGGATGGTACCATAAAGTCTGGTAAAAATTTATATAAATATTCTTTCAAATCTGTAGCAGAAATAGTTTCATTTATTACTATATAAGCAGTTAAATATTTATTTTTATCTTTGTTTTCTCTAGCTATAACACACGCTTCTGTAACATTTGGATGCTCTAGAAGTTTTTCTTCCACTTCACCTGGTTCAGTTCTTCGTCCACAAATTTTTATTTGATTATCAATCCTACCTAAAAACTCAATATTCCCATCTGGTGACCACCTTGCTAAATCTCCAGAAATATACATTTTTTCATTCGGTATGAATGGATTTTTTAAAAAGCGCTCACTTGTTAAATCAGGGCGATTCAAATATCCGCGGGAAACACCAACACCTGAAATACACACTTCTCCTGGAACTCCAATAGGAACTGGTTTTCGATTTTTATCTAAAATATATACTTTATAGTTAGCGATAGGTTTACCGGTTGGAATGCCACTTTGTATTCTCTCACTTGTTACTTCATAATACGAGATACAAACAGTTGTCTCTGACGGACCATAAGTATTATATATCTTAACTTTATCAATTAAATTGTTTATATATTCTTTTCTTAGTACGTCTCCACCACTAATCATTGTGTGAACCGATTCTACAGGAGGATATTTGTTTAATTCATTCAATAATAAAGGGAATCCGCTAATCATGGTAACTTTATTATTTCTCATTACAATTAAAAGCTTTTCTATAGAGGCTACTTCATCTTTACATGCTATAACCAAAGTTCCGCCAGTTAGTAAAATAGGAAAAATTTCTTCTACAGAAATATCAAATGATACTGTTGATTGCTGCAACATAATATCATTTTCAGTTAATTTAAATTCATCTATAAAACTATGATAGTATCCTACAACATTTCTATGCTCAACAGTAACTCCTTTTGGTTGCCCTGTTGAACCAGAAGTATATAACGTATAGATTAGATTTTCTGCATTATGTAATCTATCTAAATTGTCAGTTGGATATTGATTTAAAGGATAATTATCTAGATATATTTTTTCACAAGGAAATGACAAATCTATATTTAAATGACTATGTGTTAATAGTAAATCAATTTCCGCTTGTTCATACATATAATTAATACGTTGTAATGGGTAAGCTGGATCGACAGGAAGATAAGCTCCGCCAGCTTTAAGAATCGCCAATATACCAATAATTAAATCTTCGGATCGATCTACTACTAATCCTACTAATTTTTCTGGTTTAACGCCTTTTTGACGTAGTAAAAAAGCTAATTGATTGGATTTCTTATTAAGTTCATCGTATGTAAAACTTTTATCCTTACAAATTAAAGCTACTTTATTGGGATTTTTTTTAACCTGCATTTCAAAAAAGTCATCGACAGTTTTAGTAATATCATAATTAATCGATTTATTATTAAATTCATACAATACTTGATTTTTTTCTTTTTTTGAAAGAATAGCAATATCCTCTAATTTAGTATGTGAATTTAAGGTAAGTTCAGATACTAAATTAAAAAAATGTTCTTTCAATTTCGATATTGCGTAATTATCAAATAAATTATCGTTGTAGGAAATACTACATTTTAACGAAAAATCTATTTCAAAACACATCTCAATCTCATTTTCTTCTAAATATTCTGACAAAACCGCTTTTGATTCACCACTCGAAAATATTGAACCAAATAAACCACTTTTTAAACCCAGTTGATTATAAGAAAAAATTTCTTCTTCTGTTACATTTTTGTATAATTTTATCAATTCTAATTCATTCTCAATTTGTCTAATATATTTTATAGATGTAATATCAAAATCAGTTTTAACACAAAACGGTAGCACTTTACCTTCTGTTGTACTTGTACCAAATACAACATAATCTGTATCATTATAGTTGTGAAGTAATAATCCCCAGGCTGAATATAAAATAGAATTTACATTGACATTATAAGTATCAGCAAATTGTGAAAGTGATTGCATAATTTTTTTATCTAAAAAAAATGTATCGTTTACTAACTTAAATCCATTATTTTTAAAAGTACCTAAAGTTACTTTTGATTTAAGTTCAAATTCTTTTAAAGCAGCACTCCAATAACTTTCCTTTGTATCTAACTCTAATGTGTTCATTTATATCTCTCCTTTTAATCATGGGTTTTGTATCATCATCACTAAAAGATGATGGAGTTGCAGTCGCTTTTGATTTATATATGTTCGTTTTGAATTAGGGTCCGATTTATTGCTGGTTTTTTTATGCTCTTATTTTGAGAATAAACTAAAACGACTAAACTAATTAAAACGAACATTCCTCCAGTAAGTTGTGAAAATTGTAATCGTTCATTTAAAAAAACAAGAGCAAATAAAGTAGTAAATACAGGTTCTACCATGCTAATCATCGAAACGTTAGAAGAACTCAACAATTCCAGCGACTTAAAAAATGTAATTTCAGCAAAAATAGTTGAAAAAATCACAATACTAACAATGTGTATCCATGCTTGGTTATTAAAATTTAAAGAGATATCTTGCTTCACTACACCAATTATGAAAACGCCAAAAGTTGCAAATAGTGCTGTATAGGCACTTATTATTACTGGTGAATTATTAATAGTTACTCTTTTCCCCACAATCATATATATTGCAAAGATCAAAGCTGCAAGAAGGGATAAGACTATTCCATAGACATTCATTTTATCTAATGAAACTCCAAGTAAATAAATCATGCTAATGAAAGTTGCTACTAAAGCTAGTATTGATCCTATACTTAATTTTTCTTTATATAAAAAATAAGAGATGATACAAACTAGTAAAGGAAAACAATATAAGAGCAAGACTGCCATAGATGATGATATATATTTTAATGATTCAAAATGGAAAATAGATAAAAGTGTGAATAGTATACCACCTAGTATAAAAAGATTTTTCACCTCATGTTTACCAATTCTTATATTTGTACCTTTCACAAGGAAGAAAAGGAAAAAGATGATAGAACTTAATCCGAATCTTAAAAAAAGTAAAGTATACACTGTCACACCATATTCATAGGCTTTAACTGTAAAAATTGGCATAATCCCATATCCTATGCTCGAAAGAACTGCATAAATAGCTCCCTTGATAAAATTATTCATAAATCTCCTCCTTTCACTTCACTTACAATAAAATTTAATGGCATTTTTACTATATAGTTATTCCCTTTTAAAACAATTACTACCACATTTCATTTAGAATTTATTATATCTAAATTTTGAAAACGAGTTCTTTAAATTTCGTAACAAATCGCATCTTAATTATTCTATTCAAGAATGTAAAAATTTGTATGAAATATCAGTACTGATAAAAAGATTATAGTATAAAAGTAAATTTAAATAGATACATTTCCTAACATATAACGTTTTAGTCTTTAGCGTCGAATTTAAGCGAACATTATAATTAAACAGAAGAAATGTAACACAAAGTTATGACATTAACTTCATATACAAGTGTTGATTTACTATGATGTCTAGAATCTTATGGCATCACACCTTCATACGCTCATTAACAGTTTTCTAGGAGTGTTTTTTGTTTTATTCTTAATTGAAGATTTATCCTTGAAAACCATTTCCAGATGGAGTTTTTCGTATAAACTTAACCATAATTTTGGTCCTTTATTAGTGGATTTGGACAGGTTACCACCTGATTTTATCCATTATAAAGGACCTTTTTTATACATAATAAAATGATTGAATATTTTTTTTCTTTAAAGTATAGTTAATTTAATGTAACGCTAGTAATATCTTTTAATTTATTTGAGATATAACAAGAAAATTATTGGACGTGAATAAAATATGGAACTAAACATACAATCACATAATAACGATTGTGAAAATAATTTAATGAATTATTCTCTTTATATACCTCGTTATAGTCAAAAGTTTTGTATGAATGACTGGCCAAAGGGATTACTTATTGAAGAAAGAAGTCATGACTATTGGAGCGATAGATGTTGTGGGTTGGCGTGTTTACGAATGGTTATATCTCATTATAAAATACCTATACCAACCCAATTAGAATTACTTAAAGAAGGTTTAAAAAGAAAGTATTATATTTCGAAGGGATGGTTACACCAAGGTTTAGCCGATTTAGGAGAAATGTATGGGGTGAAGGGTAAGCCTATAGTTGTTAAAAGCGGTAAACAACTTGAAAACTTGCTTGTAACAAAGGGCCCAGTAA
Organism: Lysinibacillus sp. C5.1; assembly: GCF_016350185.1. Classification (NCBI taxonomy): domain Bacteria; kingdom Bacillati; phylum Bacillota; class Bacilli; order Caryophanales; family Bacillaceae; genus Lysinibacillus; species Lysinibacillus sp. C5.1. Next base: position 1,345,266 of record NZ_CP066226.1, on the reverse strand, counting down.
TATGTTCTATTGCTCCAAAGTTCCCTAAAAACGGAAGCAAAGGGGGACATTTGGTAGTAGTATGTGGTCGAATTCATACCTCTAAAGGAAGACTAATTTGTTTTAGAGATCCCTCTCTTTGGGGAGAAACAAATAGTATAGTATTTGAAGACAGGTTCTTTAGCAGTTTTAGTGGTAGAGCAATTGTTTTTTCTTTGGATTAATAGAAGATATGATATTTTCATTAGAACTGTACGCCTGTAATCGAATAAAGCATATAACTGACCTGGTACCTCCGAGATGCGAATAAAGTAGTATACTTATTTAAAAGAAATCTCCCACGAAAATCAAAGGTATTGTCGAAATTTGCGGGAGATTGAACAAATTTATTATCTAAACTTGACTAATTTAAGTAGCAATTCGCTTCAAGTTATTGCGTTGACAATTATCCCAATAACAGCTTCAATACCTAAACCAATGGTAAATATCATACATTTTTTCATTCCCCTCATAATTTTTTTGTTATTTTAACCTAATGACCTTGGATAATAACTTTTACTTCCCTCATACTAAATTCACCTGTAAAAAGTCAATATGGTTTGCTGGTACTTTCTTTCGATATTCTTCCATGTGAGTCGATATTGCATAACCTTTTAATGTATTTCTACTTAAATTTTGTAGTTCTTTTTTGGAAAGTAAATCTGAAATTGCAAATTTAAGCAACAAAAAAACACCTCCTAGACATAACAGTCTAATAAGGTGTCATTACTTGAACACTATCCTAAATCATACTTTTTTACGCTTATTTCGATAAATACATTGTGCGTTGTTGGTTGATCCATTTGCGCATCGTTGTGAATAACAATGCCATAATCGCCGTTAATAACACACCTTTCACGATATTAAATGGTAAAATGCCTGCAACAATCATTGTGTATAATGAATCACCAACGACTGGCTCCATACCTAAGAAATAAGTGTACATCGGTAAAAATACTGCGATATTTAACAAGCTCATGCCAACCGCCATCACAATCGTTCCTGTTGCTAATCCTCCAACAAGACCTCCAATCGTTTTAAAACGGTTAAAAATAAATGATACTGGCAAAATAAATAATATGCCTGTTACAAAGTTTGCAATATGACCAACTGGCACTCCCGTTGGCGTACCAGAGAAAATCCAATCTAAAACATTTTTAAATAGCTCTACTAAAATACCTGCTACTGGGCCCATCGTGATGGCTGCAAGTAAGGCAGGCATATCACTGAAATCCACTTCCAAAAAGGCTGGGAACGGTGGAATCGGGAAATTAAATAACATTAATAAAAACGAAATACTACTCAGCATACCAATCGTAATAAACGATTGCAGTTTGACATTTTTCTTCATTGAAAACTCTCTCCTCTTTGCTGATTCAATCTTGCAAGAAGAAAGGTTACGACGTAATCGATTGTTTTTCACGAAAAAACCCTTATGCAAATCAGCATAAGGGAGAAAAGGCATGAGTAAATAACGCCATTACTAGCTATTTTTTGTGCATAGCGTGCATTTAAAGACACACTAAAAAAACGTTCGCACATAGCTTAATTCGTAACAACGAATGACGATCGTACCTCCATCTTCTCCCATCCAGACTATACTGTCGGCCTTGGAATTACACCAAGTCAGCCATGCAAAAAAATCTTTGCACAGGTCGCGGGCTGAAGAGCCATCTAGTAAATCATGCGAGCTACTGTAGCTTACTACTACACTAGCGATTTACAACTCTATTACCGCCGGTCGGGATTTTCACCCTGCCCCGAAGATGAATCAATATTATTTTATAAACTAACTATAATGTTTTATCACATAAAAGTAAATACTTCTGCTTAAAATAATCCGATTAAATTTGTATGGTTTAATAAATCAAGCACTTTGTGAGAAATAATGGAGTAGCTTATCCGCGGAACAAAGTCACTTACCCGCGATTTATTATCATTTACCCGCGAATCAAGGTGCTTTACCCGCGGTATTTCCATTAAAAAAAACAGCTATCTACTATCTGATAGCTGTTTTCTATATTATGGCATCATTTGTTTATTGGCACCTACAGGCATGGGTAAAAACTTTGTTAAATCAAAGCCTTCCCAACTTTCCTGGACAATGTTATCTAAACGTATCTTTTTATCAAAGCTTGACGCAGTCAACATCATCGCCTCGATTAATTGTGTTGCTCGTACGGCATCCATTGTCGTTAAATCAAGTGGTGCGTCAAATGTGACCACAACCCCATCTTCTTCTTCTTTTACAGTGTATGTGACATTTTCCGGAACAACTGGCACATAAACATCATCCTTTTTGTCTCGCATCGCCAGTAGAGCCTCTGTCACAGTAGGATACGTTTGATGGAAATCAGGCGATAAATATTCAGTCCCGTTTCCCTCTGTATATAAATAATAATTGTAATGATTATCTTTTGTTAGCGCTATAGGCTCACTCGGCTCTTCTGCTTGCGAAAACTCGTAATCAGAACCATCTGCCTGTTTAATGGCAATGGCTTTATATTCGGACTCGGAAAAAGTATCTTTTAACGAGTTTAAATATTTCGTGACAGAAGCCGAAGCTACATCATAATCATTTTCTTCTGGTAATACGTGCACAAGCGTTTTACCTTCTTCTTTTAACTCACCTTTGTACGGATGATAGTCTGTTAAACCCATTGCTTCTTCATCAATTTGAGGTGCGTATTTTTCATACATTTGTAAAGTTGTTGGCTTCTTCTTCCCAAAATCAGCAATTATTTTTTTGTTCGGAATAATATAGGTCATTGGTATGCTATCAGCCTTACCACCAGGTAATCCAATTCTGAAAACGACTGCATCGACTAAATCATCTTCGTAAACAGATGTCCGCAACGATAGGATACGAGCATGCTCAGCACCAATATTCGCTTTCATTACACTATCTGCATCTGCATTTTCACTTTCTGTGACCGACCGATCCTCCTGCACAGAAGAATAATTTTCGATTGGGGCGTTTGCTTCATCCTTTACGGAAGAATTGTTCGATACATAGATGTACCCTGCTAGTGATAGGACAAAAATTGCAGCAACACTACTTAAAATAGGCCACCTACTCTTGCGTCGTTTTATAGGTTTAGTATTTTCTTGAGCAGGCAATGATTGCGCTTGTTGTTCTTTTGCCTCAGCTACTGGTTGTATCGCCTCTTGAAGATGTATGTTGTCTTGTAAACGTGCATCAGCAAGCAATCTTTTTAACACTTCGTCTTTCGAGCGGTGGTCAGTAAGCTTCGGGGCATTGTTCAACATTTGTTCAAGTTGTTCATCGTCAAATTGTTTATGCGTCATTGCCTTTTCGCCTCCTGTTCCCTAACCTGTTGTAGATGTTGCCTTAAAAACTTAATGGCTCGATGTTGCGTCGTTTTAACCTTTGCCTCTGTCCAATCAAGTATTTGCGCAGTTTCAGTAATCGACAAATCTTGGAAATAGCGCATAATAATAACCATTTTTTGATCCCCTGTACAATTTTCAAGTGCAAACTCTATCTGCTTTAATTCATCACTGGCCTGTAGCACATCTTCCGGTGATGGTGTGGTTGAATGTAATTGTTCCGTTTCCCAGTCAAAAAAATCGAGTGAATGTTTTTGGCGCACAGCCTGCTTTCGAAAATGATCAATTGCGACATTTTTAGCAATAGCAAAAAGCCAAGTTTTTTCACTGCTATTCCCTGCAAATTGTTCATAAGATCGCAGCACACGGACATAAACCTCATGTGCAAGGTCCTCAGCAAGTGTGCGATTTTTTACTAGATAAATAAGAAACTGGAACACGTCTTGATGGTATGCATCGTATAGTCGATGGAACACGGAGTCATTCAAAGCACTCCACCCCCGTTCTCATAGTATTTGTCGTCTAACACTCGCACAAGTTACATTTAAATAATATTTTGGTCTTAATTTTGCTATGTGTCTAAACCCGAGCACAAGCCGACGTATAGCCCCTAACAGGTATTGGTATTGTTGCCAACTAGTTCAGCTAGTTCTAACTATACCAATGACCCGTGGAAGCATGAAAGAGCATTGTCAGATGGCATCAGCTACAAGGACTTCTTCATGAACTTATTCGAATGGTAAATAGAAAGTAAAAGTTGTGCCCTCTTTTAACACACTATCGACCATAATATTGCCAGAGTGTGCCTTGACAATATTTCGAGCAATTGCAAGCCCTAAACCCGTTCCGCCTTTAGAACGTGTCCGTGCTTTATCCGCTTTATAAAAACGTTCAAAGACATATGGTAAATCTTCCTGTGGAATCCCATGTCCTGTATCCTGAACAGATATTTTGGCAAAGGTTGGCTCTTGCTCTATCTTGACAATGACAGAACCTTCGTCTGTATGACGCAGTGCATTATCTACTAAATTTGTTAACACTTGTTCGATACGATCCTCATCCATACTGATGCGGGCATCATTATCAAACTCACTATTAAATAAAAGTTGCACGTGTTTTTCTTTTGCTACTTGAGCAAATTTTTGCGTAATACGTTCAAATGTCGAATTAATCGGTACTTCATCTTTGTACAGTGTCATATGTCCTGATTCCATTCGCGCTAAATCCAATAAATCGGTTACTAAACGTCCCATACGCTTCGATTCATCATAAATAATTTTCGTGATTTCATTACGTTCTTCTTGATCTTGAATAAAATCATCATCCATTAATGCCTCAGAATAGCCTTGTAGCATGGAAATCGGTGTACGTAGTTCATGTGATACATTGGCAATAAAATCAGAACGTAGCTTTTCTAAACGATGCTGCTCTGTCATATCACGGATTACAGCAACTGCTCCACGAATTAATTCCCCACTATAGAGCGGGCTAATCGTAAATGTATAATAATTTCCATCCATTTCTATTTCTTCTTCTAACTTATCTTCAAACATTAGTACATGATCGAGCATATGATAGAGTTCAGGTGGAATAGGCTTTGCGCTTTGCGAGCCTTTATTAACAAACCATTTTTGCATTAAACGTTCCGCTGGCGGGTTGCTCAGTAAAATTGTTCGATCACGGTTAAACGTTATAACGGCATCTGTCATGGATGTTAAAATATTGGACAATTGCTCATTTTCTTGATTAATTACTTCTAAGTTATGCTTTAGCTGACGCCCCATTTGATTGAACGCAACAGCTAGCTGGCCGATTTCATCATTTTGCGTTGTCGGCATTTTTGCCTCGAAATTCCCTTTTGCAATTTCAAAAGCTAGCTCACGCATTTTACGTAATGGGGATGTAATACGGGATGATAAGAAAAATGCAAAAAATGTCGTTAACACAAACGCAATAAATGCCGCTAAAAAGACAATTTTGGTCGTCTCTTTCGATGTTTTATGTAACGCATCTGGACTTTGATAAATAAATACAGCGCCATGCACTTCATTTTCCACATTTAGTGGAAACCCTAGCACGACATAGGATTCCATTTTTCCTTGATCTGTTGAAGATGGCATCATCATTTCCTTTATAATGGGTTCATCTGATTGGAAAATTTCATGGAAGGATTTATTCGCTAAAATTTCATCTTGAATTTCTTTCTTGTTGACCCCTTCTTGCAGCGCAAATGAGACTTCTAAATGATTTATGGCGATAAGTGCATTTGTACCCTCAGGTAAAATATCTGTCAGGAGTTGCGAAGTCGATTCTGCCGTCTCATTGTCATCCACTATACTCGCTATTGTTGCAGCCGTTTGACGCAGCGAAATCTCTGCTTGCTGCATATGATAGTTTTGAAGAAATTCGAGCATTAAAACCGTGAAAACAAATAATACAAATGAAACGAGAAGCAATATGGTTACCCATAGCTTCCCGACAACACTGTTCCATATTCTATTCATTGACAACCTCAAATTTGTAGCCAACGCCCCAAACAGTGACAATCATTTTCGCTGCGTTCTCTGATACACGATTCAGCTTCTCACGTAGACGCTTCACATGGGTATCGACTGTTCGTAGGTCTCCAAAGAAATCATAATGCCAAACCTCTTTTAGTAATTGTTCACGGTCAAATACTTTGTCTGGAGATTTTGCAAGGAAGTACAATAATTCATACTCTTTTGGTGTTAAATTCACTTCGATACCTTCCGCTGTTACACGGTGCGCATCATGGTCAATCATCAAATGTTGGAATACAACTAAATCTTTTGATGACGATGCATTTGTCGTAGGTGAAAATGCTTGTGAACGACGTAAAATAGCTTTTACGCGTAGAACCACCTCACGAGGGCTAAATGGCTTTACAATATAATCATCTGCTCCAAGCTCGAAGCCTTGTACACGGTTTGCTTCCTCGCCTTTTGCAGTTAATAAAATAATTGGCGTTGCAGCTCTTTCGCGAATTTCTGCACATACCTCAAGCCCATCTTTTTCAGGCATCATAATATCTAGTAAAATACAGTGGTACTCTTTTTCTAAAGATTTTTCGATCGCTTCTTCACCATTCTCTGCTTCGTCAACTTGATACCCTTCGCGCTCCAAATACATTTTTAATAAGCGTCGAATACGATCCTCGTCGTCTACTACTAATACTGAAATATTTTCTGACACTTTCACGATCCCTCTCTTCCGATCTTTCTCTACCCTTCTATTGTACATGGTACGCTACGACTTGAAAAGAAAAGAAAGCCCTTTCGCAGCAGCGAAAAGGCTTTTCGTTCCCCTGTTACGCGTAGGAGTGTAAACCTGCAAGAATTAAGTTAACGGCAATAAGGTTAAATAATATAATACCAAAGCCAATTAATGCTAACCAAGCAGATTTTTCACCTTCCCAGCCCTTAGATAAACGTAGATGTAGGAATGCTGCATAGAATAACCATGTAATCAGGGCCCATACTTCTTTCGGGTCCCAACCCCAGAAACGACTCCATGCAAGTTGTGCCCAAATCATCGCAAAAATGAGTGCACCTAAAGTAAATACTGGGAAACCAATAATAACAGAACGATAACCGACTTCATCCAGTAATTGTAGATTTACACGTTTAACAAGCGGTTGGAATATCGCGCTTATGCGACGACGTGCAATAAGGCGAATGAATAAGTATAGTAATGAGCCTATTAATAATGACCACACGACCGTTGTTAATTTTTTAGCATTAATCAGTGCAGGCATTTCTACTAATGGAGACATACCATGTTCCTCTACTACCTCATACTCATTCATCCCAAAAATAGGTGGCAAATTATAAGTAATTTGGCGAGACATACCTTCTTTATCGATATACGTGTATTTCGATTCATAATCCATCGCACTAAATGTAGATGACACAATAACAAAGCCAAGCACAACGACTAAGCAGTACATAACTGCTTCAAGCCAGAAACGTTGCTTTGAAGGTTTGTTTAGATCTACAACTTTTAATAAATAAATTAAACCTGCAACTGCACTAATCGCTAAAATCGATTGCCCCATTGCAGCCGTAATAACGTGAATTGTTAACCAATGACTTTGCAATGACGGTACTAATGGACTTACTTCTGTCGGGAACATCGATGCATAGGCAATGATTAATAACGCTACAGGTAACGCCACTAAACCAAGCGCTGTTAGGCGATAAATAAAGTAAATTAAAATAAATGCACCAACAATAAACATCCCGAAAGCAGTCGTAAATTCAAACATATTACTAACAGGTGCGTGACCTGTGTGAACCCAACGTGTAATAAAATAACCAATTTGCGAAAGGAAACCTATAATTGTTACGACAATTGCCATTTTACCCCATTTATCTGTGTTTTTGCCAGAAGCATTGGATTGTTTAATGGCGCCGCCAAATAGTAAAGTAGCTACTAGATAGGCTAAGAATGCAACAAATAATAGATTTCCACTTAAGTCAATCAAACTCATAAGGTGTTGTCACCTTCCTTTTTAGTATTGCCACGATTTGTGGACTCTTCGCCTTCTTCAGACGGCTCTAACTGATCCTTATATTGCGGTAGACCAGCAAATGCAGTCACGGCATCTAAATCTTTTTTCATGCTGAACATATTTTTATTGACATGAGCAGCCATCAGCACACGGCCATCAGGCTCTACTTGTAACCAAAGTCGACGGTGGTTCCAATATGAACCGATTGCAACGCCGATCATGAAAATAATACCACCAACAAATAAAATTGGGATTGTGCGGTCTTTACGTATTGTAAAACCAGACATATCGCGTGTTTCCACACTTTCAAACTTCATTTTGTACTGGTTTTCACCTAGTGGCTCTAATGTTTGTTTAATCGCAACGAAGCTAGTTTCACCCTCTGGTGTTTCTGGTGTTGTCATTTTAAATAGAAATGCTGGATTATTAGGAACTGACGTCGCTGTTTGCGGTACACCATTTTCAAATCCAGAGAAGTCTGGTGTGTAAACAAGTAATTTAACAGATACACCATTTCCTAAATCGTATTCTTTTTTAGGGTTTGTTAAATCAATTCCTACTTTACCAAGTGATTGCTCCGTTGATTTATTTACTAATTGGAAATTCATTTGCTTCAATTCATTTAAGCGATAATCCATTTGATATAGTGCATAGCCTGCTTCTTTTAAAGGATGATTCACTCGAATTGAATAATCTCTCACCTTTTCTAGATTTTCCGTATCACCAGCAATAGCGTCTTCAGGTTGCTTATATAATGTAATATCCGTTTGGAAGTTTTTCGCAACGACGTTAACACCTTGCTTTAGCTGTTCACCTTGTGGTGTATTATCATGTGTTTCTAAAATAAAGTCTCGATTTTCAATAAAATAACCGTCCATGCCAGTAATTGCACGTGTTTCACCTTCACGTACCCATATCGATTCGTCGACATAGAAACCAGGAACTAAACGCAACATTACCCCAGTTAAAAAGATAATGAGGCCTACATGATTTATGTACGGACCGTAACGAGAGAAGCGGCCTTTTTCTGCTAACAAAGCACTGCCGTCTCGACGAACAATGTATTTCATCTCAGTCATTTTCTTTTCAACTTTACTAAGCGTCTCTTCAGGACTTGCTGTTACCTGTCCTTCTGCAACAATACGTTGGCGCTTTAAAAAACTTTCATGACGCTTAACACGTTGATTTTTCAATGATTTATAAAGTGGTATACCACGGTCAAGACTGGCAACAATAATGGATACCGCAAGCATTCCAACTAAAATTTGGAACCACCAAGAGCTATATAAATCAGACAGCCCTAATGTATAATAGATTTTCCCCACAAAACCATAAACATCCTCGTAATAGGCTCCCTTTTCCATGTCAGAAGCTTTTACGTAAAACTCTTGTGGTAGTAACGTTCCGATTGAAGCTGCTATTAATGTAATAATAATTAATGCTATCCCTACTTTAACACTTGAGAAAAAATTCCAAATTTTGTCGACAATTGATTTGTTGTACGTTTTTGAGCGAATAGCCGTACCATCATACCGCATGTCGACAACTTTATTTTGCTTTTCTTCTTCGGTTAAAGGACGACCGCATTTCTCACAGAGCTTCGTGCCAAACGGATTACTATGTCCACAAGCACAAATAATATTCTCCATCGTCTATTACCCCTCATTTTGGCTTTATTAATTCCATGTAAGAAGCGATTGTCGCCTCCGTCATTTCTCCAGTAGTAATCTTCACTACCTTACCGTCCGGATCAATTAAAACTGTTGCAGGTAAATTTCCAACATTGTAAGCAGTCATTACACTTTTTGTTTTGTCAATTACAACAGGAAATGTCAGGCCGTACTTATCAACAAAATTTTGTACTTCTAAATCCGTTTGTGCAATGTTGACAGCCAATGTCTGTACACCTAAATCCTTGAAAACTTGGTATTGGCTATTCATTGCAGGCATTTCCTTCTCACATGGTTTACACCAAGTTCCCCAGAAATTCAAAAATACCCCCTGTCCTCTATAATCAGACAGTTTGTGTTTCTCGCCATTTAAATCTACTAACGTGAAGTTCGGTGCTTCAGAGCCAACAGCTACTAACTCTACCTTTTCCTTTGTCGCTGTCCCGTATACGGTATACCCAATTGCGATCGCTAAGATGGCTAAAATAATAGTGCGGGTTACGAGACGTTTTTTCTTTTTCTCCAAGTTAATAAACCCCCTACTCAAATACGCCTCGAGGGTATTTGTCGATATTTCACTTCCACTTAAGAAATATCTGTTATCTCTCCCCCGAGACTTACTTTGTTTACGCGCCTGCTGGATAAAATTAAAACAGGTGTACTATTCTCACCTATTATAGCAAAATGATACAAATTCGCTTAGTTATTAATTATGAATGATTTATGAACGTTTTCACACGAGGAAAGTGAAAAACCCACCATACGTATAGCGGTATATACATTTTCCATGTTGTTATTCGTTTAGCCGATTTGCCCAGTTTCAGCTAACACGCGCAGTTGCTTGACTTCATGTTTCGACAATTCACGATATTCTCCTGGTGTTAGACCATATAAATCTAAAAATGCAAAACGTTCACGCTTTAGTTTGACAACCGGTGTACCGATTGCCTCAAACATACGACGTACTTGACGATTTCGCCCTTCATGAATTGTAATTTCACAAATCGCCTTGCCCGCCTGCTCATCAAAGGAAGTCATACTTACTTTTGCTGGTGCTGTTTTGCCATCTTCTAATTGAATACCACGTTGTAGCTTTTTTAAGCCCTCAATTGTTGGTATACCTTTAACACGTGCAATGTATGTTTTGTCAATTTTAAATTTTGGATGCGTTAACATATAGGAAAACTCTCCATCATTTGTCAGTAATAATAATCCAGATGTATCATAATCTAGACGACCAACAGGGAAAATACGTTGCGGAATATGTTTAAATAAATCTGTGACAGTTTTGCGTCCTTTATCATCCGTTACTGCCGAAATTGTTCCACGTGGTTTATATAGTAAGTAGTAAACTTTATCTTCTTTCTCAAGTTTTACACCTTCTACTTCAATTGTATCCGAGTTGGATACCTTCGTTCCAAGTTCACGTACAACAACGCCGTTTACCTTTACTTTACCTTCTACAATCAATTGCTCAGCTTTACGCCTTGAAGCGACACCTGCATATGCAATCACTTTTTGTAATCTTTCCATTGTTTCACCTCTAGTTAAAAATGTAACCTTTTGAAGGTTATTTTTCCCGTCAATCTGTGAAAATTATGTCATACTTTTGTGCAATATAAAAGAGAAACTCATTCCGCACTAGTAATACGATTATTCTAAATAGTGTATTATTTGCTAGTTTCTCATTTAATTGTCTTAGCACTACATAAAATAACCTAGCTATTTTTCGATTTATTTCTAATATAGACCAAACCACCAAATTTTAAAAAAAGGTGCCTGACACCCAAAAAATTCTGAACATTCATATTTGTTTCGGTGTCTGGCACCCTAAAAAAAGCTACCCTTTTAGGTAGCTTTTTTTATTGATATACATTTTCTATGGTAACGCCATTTTTACTTAATTCAAGATTGATAAATGGTTTTGCCTTTACTAACTTAGCTGTTAAAGATTGTTCAATTGTCGAGCCGTCATGCAACGTAAAAATCAACTTATCTGGTTTCGTCACACCATCTTTTTGCACGTTTGTTTGTTCTGCTTTAATGATTTCTTCCCAGCTTGTCAAATCTTCTTGCACACTAAAAAATGCATTCATATGGAGCCCTTTTTCATCCATTATTTGATAATGATTGATACATAAAAATAAAAATAAAAGGACGAGCAACCAAGATGTGCCGACAATCGCCCGTTGTATATTTCTACCCTTTTTTGTTTTTGGGACAATGATTATATTTACCAAAAGAACCGTCGCCATGCCAATTAAAGCAATCATTAATATAATATACGCTTTAAAAGTAGTCTCGAAAAGGTAATAGTCGTTAGGTCGATAAAGCAGCTCTTGAATGGGAAATAGCAAAATAAACGGAGCGATAAAACTTGATAAAAATAAAACAATAATGACTGCTATTTGATTGTGCTTTCGATTCACTTTAGTAGTAGCCATAATTGTCCCTCCTTGCCACCATGCTTTTACAATTCGACTAACATAATTTTACACTAATTACGATAAATATAAAATTCTTTTTTACATCTAGAATATATAGCATAAATAAAAATCAGCGCATCGCTTTTAACGATCCGCTGATTCTACTTTAACGGGTATAGCATAAATTCGCTCTTCCCCTAGAAAAATCGACAATACTGCTTCCTTTCTTTTTCTAGAAATTTGCAGTACTTGCCTTGCAATCTTTTTTTCCTCTTTATTTAATTGCAATTGAATTGGTTGCTCTAATCGGATAGCCAATTTATCATTGACATTATATTTTCCCTTTTTCACAACCGTCTCCATATTATAGTTTTGCCATACTTCATTCGCTAAGCCTCTGTGAACATTCCAATCATCCGATTCATTTAACGTCACAACTATACATGTTTGCCCGTCTTTTTGAAAAGCGGTTGCTAACGTTCGTCCTGCTACCTTTGTAAAACCAGTCTTTCCTGCAAAAGCTGTTCCCGTTGCCGATTTTAATGAGCTTACAGGTTGCTCCGTCTCATCATCTACTTCGACTGCGACACCCGAACCTTCCCGCAATAGACGATGCTTATTTTCCCATAGTATACCATTTACTGTATTGGCACGATAAAGGACGGTAGATGCAATTTTCTCAAAGGTTTTGTTTTGAAGTGCGATTCTTAGCATTTCAGCTGTATCTCTTGCAGAAGACAAATGCTCGTCGTGATGCAAACCTGACGGGTTCATAAAAACTGTATTGGTAAGTCCCGCAATCACAGCTCTTTCATTCATTAATTTGACAAAGCCTTCTACCGAACCGCCTGCATGCTCTGCTAATGCTGTCGCAGCATCATTACCTGACCGTAACATTAAACCATATAATAACGTTTCAACCGTCACCGTCTCGCCCGCTTGCAAATAAATAGAAGAGCCTTCAGCCATTGCAGCTTTAGGAGAAATAATGACTTCATCTTGAAGATCACTATTTTCAATCGCGACGAGAGCTGTCCAAATTTTTGTTAAGCTCGCAATGGGGAGCCTCGCATCGCTATTAGAACCTGATAATACTCGACCTGTCTCACCGTCAAGCACGACATACCCACTTCCGCCTCTTGCTAAACCATTTTGTGGGATAGTTAAGATTCCCACAGCTATCATAAACACCATTAATCGTCGTAACCGTAGCAACAAGCCACTCCTTATTTTAAGTGATAGATAAGTAGAACTATGAAAATTAAAAGGAAAGCACATAGTACTTTTCTTTTGATTACTTAACGCCATTAAACGTTTCTTGGAATTTAGTCATAAATAAATCTGTTTCTTGTTCTGCTTCACCATTGTCCTCCTCAGGTAATGGAGGCATTTCTTCAATACTATTTAATCCGAAGTAGTTTAAGAACTCCTTCGTTGTGCCATATAAAATCGCACGACCTGTCCCCTCAGAACGTCCTACTTCTTTCACTAGCCCTCTTGAAGCGAGCGTTTGCAGTGGTCGTTCACATTTGACACCACGTAAATCTTCGATGGCTACCCGTGTAATGGGCTGTTTATACGCCACAATGGCCAACACTTCTAAAGAAGCCTGAGACAATGATTGCGCTGTTGGATTTTCTACTAATTTTTGAATCGTATCTGCTAATTGTGGTTTTGTAATTAACTGGTAAACACCTGCGATTTCCTTTATTGTAATTCCTCTAGTATCATCTTCGTCAAATGCTACACGCAGTGCCTCCATTGCGGGCGCAACTACTTCTTCTGCTTCACCAAGTAGCTGTGCTAATTGCTTAATTGTTAAGCCATCATCTCCTACAACAAATAATAAAGCTTCAATTCTACTCTGTAGGATTATTGTCTTCGTCATCATCCCATTCCTCCTTCTGTAATGTGACCGTTAGTTCTTCAAAATTACCATCTTGCTCTACAATGACAATCTGACGTTTCATCAGTTCAAGCAGTGACAGAAACGTTAAAATAAGTGTTGGTTTATCTTCATAAGGAAAAAGCTCGAAAAATGATGCACGTCCACCTGTTAAACGTAAAGAATTCACAACAGAACGCATTTGCTCCTTTACTGAGCGCTCCTGCCTCGTGACAGTTGTTTTCAATGGCTTCTTTAATTTTTTTCGGCGCATCAGCTTCTGGAAGGCGCCAAGCATATCATAAATATTGACGTTCATATCGAATAACGCCATCTGTTCATCAGGTGCTAATTCCGATAAATCTGAAGGTGGTCTTGTAAATACCTGTGCTCTATCTGTTTCAAGCTCTTGTAGATTACTTGCCGCTTCTTTATATTTTTTATACTCTATTAAACGTTGTACCAGTTCTTCACGAGGGTCAGGGCCATCGATTTCGATTTCCGCATCTTCTAGCTCTCCTTCATGTATTGGTAATAGCATTCGGCTCTTAATAGCCAAAAGTGTTGCCGCCATCACTAAATACTCACTCGCCTCATTTAATTCAAGCACCTGCATCGCATGGATATGATCAATATATTGTTGTGTAATTTCAGCCATTGGAATATCATAGATATCAATTTCCAATCTGTGAATTAAATGCAATAATAGATCCAGAGGACCTGAAAAGGCTTCTAACTTTACTTCATAAGACATTATTTTACCACCCTGATATTCAATGTTCTTTTAGTATAGTGGAAAGGAGTTCAAAATGCATCCACAGCACCATACTTTATTTATTGATTACTGTGCCTATTTCAATGGCAATGGGGATTTTTTTGAATGCCATGAAGTGCTTGAGGAATATTGGAAAGACATTGCGCCCGGCAATAAAAAGCATCCTCTTGTTGGCTATGTTCAACTAGCGACAGGATTATATCATTGGCGTCGTGGCAACGCAACTGGTGCTTTCAAAATCTTACATAAAGCACTCACTAATTTTCAAGTCAATAAAGGCAATGTGTTTTTTAACGAAATCGACTACACAAAACTACTATTACAATTAACCGAAACACTTAGCCATATTCAAATGGGCAAGTCCTTTCAAGCTTTTCAATTACCGCTGACACCTACTTTACAAAATTTAGTAACAGCTCGCATACAGCTTTTACCGGAAAGCAACCCTAACTATCTTCTTCATAAACATATGCTACGTGATCGCTCACATATTCTTGCTGAACGACAAGAAAGCAAACAAAGAAAAAGCAGACGTTAACTTTCGTCTGCTTTTTCTTCATTACATTGTATACATTTGCTAACAAATTCACGCGTTTCATCCGTTGCACGCAATTGTTCGTATTGGCCAAGTTCTGCCACTTCTTGTAGCATTTCCTTTGCTACGCCTTCTCCTCTGTAAGAAGGAACTACAGAAACGTGCTGAATTGTTGCTGTGTGATTGTCTGTTACAAGCCCGACGATACCAACGTATTCATCGTTCTTTTTCCATAAGTATAATACCCAATTATCATCATTTTCATAGGATTGGATTGTCTCTGTGAGCTTTTTTATGTCTTTTTCGTTAGGCATAAACGAGAGTAGCCCCATTGCTATTTTCTCGAAAGCTTTTTTATATCGAATTAACATATTTGTCTATTCCCTCTTTTTCTAGCTGTACATAATCTTTGACTATCCTACACGATTTGTACTATTACCGCAAGCCAATTTTCTGTCTTACGAACCAGGGCCGAGAATACCTTGCGACGCTAACACCCAATAGACAACGCCCCACAACAAAATAAATGTCGTCATAGATGCCAATAATACCCATTTGTTTTTTCTCAAATTTATTCACCCTTTTTTAACGTTAGCGGGAGATCATTTTGTACAATATCTTCGTAACTTTCACGTTTAATCGCTAATTGATGCTGTCCATTTTCTACAAATACCACTGCTGGACGTGGTACACGGTTGTAGTTGCTTGCCATCGAGTAGCCATATGCCCCTGTACAGAAGATTGCTAATACATCACCAGAAGCTGCCTCTTGTAATTTTGCATCGATAATCAATTTATCGCCCGATTCACAAAGTTTTCCAGCTACAGTGTACGTTGCTTCTTTTGGTGCATCGGCTTTACTAGCGATGACTGCCTCGTATTTTGCATCATATAATGCAGGACGAATATTATCACTCATTCCGCCATCAACTGCAATGTAGTTACGTACATCTGGTACTGTTTTTTGAGAACCGATAGTATAAAGTGATGTTCCTGCATCACCGACAAGTGAACGGCCTGGTTCAATCCAGATTTCTGGCATTGTTAGTCCAAGTACAGTTGCTTTATTTTTCACAACAGTAATCATGTCCTCTACATACACTTGTGGCTCAAGCGGTGCATCTTCTTCTGTATAGCGAATACCGAAGCCCCCACCTAAGTTTAACACAGTACACGTAAAACCGTGAGTCTTGTTCCAATCAGAAATCTTGTCGATTAGTTTTTCACCTGCTAAGCCAAAGCCAGCTGTATCGAAAATTTGAGAGCCAATATGGCAGTGTAAGCCTAAAAGCTGTAAGTATTCGTGTTTAAAAGTTTGCTCAAATGCTTGATCGGCTTGACCGTTGTTTAAGTCAAAGCCAAACTTAGAATCCGCTTGCCCTGTCGTAATAAAATCATGCGTATGTGCCTCAACTCCTGGTGTGACACGTAATAAAATACGCATTTTTTGTTGACGGCGCTCAGCAATTTCTTTTAAAAGTTGAATTTCATAGAAGTTATCTACAACAATACAGCCAATTTTTGAGTCAAAGGCTAGCTCCAATTCTGCAATGCTTTTATTATTACCATGGAAGTGAATACGCTCTGTTGGGAAACCTGCTTTTAATGCTGTAAATAGCTCCCCTCCAGAGACAACATCCAAGGATAGGTTTTCTTCTGCTGCTAATTGATACACCGCTACACATGCAAATGCTTTGGAAGCATACGCTACTTCAGCCTTTACCCCTAGCTTTTTAAATGTATCGATAAAGCCGCGTGCTCGCTTACGAATAAGCGCTGTATCGTACACAAATAATGGCGTACCATATTCTTTTGCAAGCTCTAATGTATCTACTTGTCCTATTGTTAAATGTCCGTCTTCAGAAATCGCTTGTGTTCCATATAAATGCATTTGCATCTCTCCCTTTTCACGTCTCCATTTTGTGACATTTGCGTACCTCGTGGTATATCAGTCCTTACTCAAACATTTCCATCGAGACATTGTCTTATCTTAGCAGGTATTGGCATGTCACAAGATAAAAACACATAACCATTCACTAGCAAAGATAATTTTTGCAAAAATCACAAAATACTATATGTGAACTTTATCACATGAAAAAAGTGAGTGCAACGGCTCCTATGATCTTTTTCTCTGTTTGGAAGCGACTACATATGGTCTTAGTGCATCCGACGTCATAGGGAAGCGGATAATGACGCGAAGCATCGCAGTTGGGAAAAATGGAACGAGCGGCCATAAATATGGTGCTTGTAACGGACGTAATGAACATAAATAGGTAAATAATAAAAACAATCCAATAAATAATCCATCTTCTCCCCAAATACCTGTCATAATGAGCAAAACAAATCGGAAGAGCTTAATGGAAATACCTAGCTCGTAAGATGGAATAATAAACGTAAAGATGGCTCCTACCGCTGTATACAATACAACTTCGGATGAGAACACACCAACATCAATGGCGATCTGCCCAATGATTACCCCGGCTACTAAACCCATCGCAGTAGACAATGGTGTCGGGGTATGGATGGCGGCCATCCTTAGAAATTCAATCCCAATATCGGCGATTAGAATTTGTAGTAATATCGGAATATGCGATTTATCCTGACTACCTAAAAAAGATAGCGAATCAGGTAATAATGATTCATTCGTTACAAATAAATACCATAAAGGTAATAATAATAACCCCATAATTGTTCCGAAATAGCGCATAAAACGCACAAAGGTCCCGACAGTAGGTGCTTGTCTATATTCTTCAGCATGCTGCAATAAATGGAACATCGTAACGGGCACTAAAATAACGGAAGGTGAAGTATCCACCATAATCGCTACATGCCCCTCTAGTAAATGAGCAGCGACAATATCAGGACGTTCTGTATAGCGTACAAATGGAACTGGGTGAAACTTTTGCTTAAACAGCCATTCCTCTAGTGATTTATCGGCCATTGTCAAACCATCATGATTAATTTGACCAAGACGCTGTCGCAATTTATCGAGCATTTCCTCATTAGCAATATCCTTCATAAACGCAATTGCGACATCGGTTTGACCGAGCTTGGATATTTTATGTAGCTCGAAGCGTAAATTACTGTTGCGAATGCGTCGACGAACTAAAGCTGTATTTTGTGAAATCCCCTCTGTAAAGCCATCCCTAGAACCGCGAATTACTTTTTCATTATCCGGCTCTTCTGGTGAACGCCCTGGATAATTTCGAAGCTCTGCAATATAACAGTAACCACTTTTCGTAATAAAGGTTACTTGCCCACTTAAAATAGCAAGCAAATAGGCTTTACGTTCCGTTTCTTCAGAACGACCATGAAAGTTGAAATGTGCTTCAAAATATTCTCGCTCATCATCAATATCAATGTCTTCTTCAGGTAACATATTGGATAGTAATTGCGTCAGGGCTTCCCCATCTACTAGTCCGCTAATATATGCACAAAGAACCGGCAAATCTTTGACAAATAAATGCTTAATACCTACGTCAAATGATTCGCCGTCTCCAAATTGCTCTTTAAGAAAATCTTCGGCTTCTTCTAAGCTGTTAAATAGTTTATTTGTCATGCTGTCACCATTTTCTTAGATGTCTTTTTCTACTCCGTGTTCAACCGTGGCACTCGTCGCCATCCAACTTTTCAACTGCGCTAAAATCTTTTTCTCTAAACGAGATACTTGTACTTGTGAAATGCCCAGACGAGTTGCGATTTCAGTTTGTGTACAATCTGAAAAATAGCGTAAATAAATAATGGATTGTTCCCTCGGATCAAGTCTTGTCAACACTTCTTTTAACGGAATATATTCAAAAGGTTGCTCTGATTTTTCATCCTTCATTTGATCCATTAATGTAATGGAATCCCCTTCACTTTCATACAATTGCTCATGTAAGGAAGCTGGATCCCTTAAAGCATCCGACGCTGTCACAATTTCCTCAGTTGTGACGCCAAGAACCTGCGCTAATTCTTGAATGGTCGGTGGATGCTCATTATTTTTAATAAATTCATCCGTCGCATGGCGGATTTTAAAGTTGAGCTCGCGAATTGAACGGCTCACCTTTACCATGCCGTCATCCCTTAAAAAGCGCTGTATTTCACCGATAATCATCGGGACAGCATATGTGGAAAATTTCACATCGTACGCTAAATCAAACTTATCTACAGATTTCATAAGGCCTATACAGCCTATTTGAAATAAATCTTCGAGCTCCACGCCCCTTGTTGTAAAGCGTTGGACGATAGACCACACAAGCCTCGTATTCCCCTCAATCATTCGTTTACGAGCTTCATGATCGCCCTGTTGTGAACGCGCAATTAAATCACGCATTTCCTCCTGTGACAAAAGCTTATCGGACGACTGTTCTATCGGCTTCACGATAGCAACCTCACATTACCGCCGTGCGAACCGAATAAAATTTTTTCGTAAACGTAACAGTTGTACCTTCCTGCCACTTGGACATGACAGTCAACTGATCTGAAAAGCTGTCCATAATGGTAAAGCCCATACCAGAACGTTCCATTGCACTTTTCGTCGTAAACAAAGGCTCCATCGCTTGACTGACATCCGCGATGCCTACCCCTTTATCCATCACAGACACCGTTACAATATCATCCTCACGCTTTGCGTGAACTGTAACGACCCCTTTTCCATCTTCTTCATAACCGTGAATAATGGCATTGGAAACAGCCTCTGAGACAACGGTTTTAAATTCTGATAGCTCATCAATTGTTGGATCTAATTGTGCAATAAAGCCCGTTATCGCCACACGTGCTAAGGCTTCGTTTTCGCTAATTGCTAAAAAAGTTAATGTCATTTCGTTATCCATTTACAATCCCCCTAACTCGATCAATCGCTTCTTCCTCTGTTGCATCCATCATCCACGGACCTAAGCCTGAAAATTGAAATACTTTTCGCATCGTCGGCGATGGATTTAATAAAATTGTTCGTCCAGCGACTGCTTCTAACTCACGCATTCGACCAAGCACTAGGCCTACACCTGAACTATCCATAAACGATAGTCGCTCAAAATTCCAAATGATGGTCGTTACAGCCCCCTGAAAAATTGCTGTAGAAATTTTAGCCCGAATTTGCTCTACTGCATGATGATCGAGCTCCCCAAATAAACGTATAACTACTGTCTCCCTTGTTACCATTTCTAATTGAAAATGCATGAACATCGCCTCCTCCTCGTGCAATTCCACATTCCATATAACAAATCCTTGCTGTTGACAGAACTAGTGCAAAGTCTCTTGAAATAGTGTCAAATCGACATTCTTATGGCTTTTAGGTTAAGTGCAGTATGGGATAAATCAAAAGGTTTTAAACGTCGTCTACATTTTTTGTCAGTGTGTCATTGTAGATAGCTAATTTATGTAGGTATTCAATACGAGGAGAACGAATCAGAACCACCAGTCTAACTGGTGGTTTGCTCTACGCGTGAAACGCTGGGGTACTGGCCCATGTCTAAAGACACACTGAAAGGTCCACCAACCGCACTCCGTTTTCACGCTACCACTAAAGTGGTTTTATTTATTTTCTCTTCTTATTTTTTATTTCTTCTCCTGTGAATGGGTCAATGAATTCTTTCATGCTCATTTGATCCTCAAGAATATCTTCTTGTAATTGATTTTTTATATATTCCTGAATAATTTTTCTATTTCTTCCCACGGTGTCTACATAATATCCTCGGCACCAAAACTTCCTGTTCCCATATTTGTATTTCAGGTTCGCATGTCGATCAAATATCATTAAACTACTTTTCCCTTTCAAATAACCCACAAATGATGAAACACTTAATTTTGGTGGGATACTCACTAACATGTGAATATGATCAGGACAGGCTGTTGCTTCAATTATTTCTACTTCTTTTCTTTCACATAACTGCCGAAGAATTCGACCAACATCTACCTTGATTTGTCCATAAATAATCTGTCTTCTATATTTTGGCGCAAAGACGATGTGATACTTACAATTCCATGTCGTGTGTGCTAAACTTTTATTATCCATTTAGATCCCCTTTCGTACGGAGTCGGTTGACCAGACCTGATTTCATTGTACGGCTGGGGTTTTTTTCTTGTCCATAGCTAGAAGCTCTTTAGAACCCCTCGCATAGCAAGGGGTTTTCAAAAAAATACAAAAAAAAGTGTTAGATTGACTGCCATCAATCTAACACTTTTTCGCTTCGGCGGTGCTTTCCGCTCAGCACAGTAAGCCGCAACCCTCGCTAACGCGCAGGTTTGTCGCGTCTTACATTTTGTGCGTTCTGAGCAGAATCACCGCCCTTGCTATCATATACTAGCGTTTTCTGCTAATTTATACTTATGCCATTAAATAGGCTTGCTGTACTTTAGTGATTATTTCTTCGTTAATTTCACTGTTTGAATACAGATAGGCAATAGTTTCATCCGCACTGACACGGTCACCTTTTTTGGCAACTAGCTGGATGCCTGCATCATAATCAAGCGAGGATTCCTTCGTTAAGCGACCAGCGCCAAGACTAACACTTGCTTCACCAATCATTAATGCATTAATGGACGCAACAACACCCTCTGCCGCTGCTTTTACAGCCACCTTATGTGCTGTGTCATTTTGCACAATATCCGCTAGATCGCCGCCCTGTGCTACGATAAATTCCTCAAACTTCGCAGCTGCTGAGCCATCTTCCAACACTTTTTTGACAGCTGCTACCGCTGTTATTTCATCTACTCCAGCCGCAATCTGATACATTAGAGAAGAAATAATAATGCACTCTTCTAATAAGTCTGCGTGCGTTTCTTCTAAGCGACCTTTTAGCAAGGCATACGCCTCTACTACCTCAAGTTTATTACCGATCATTTTCCCTAAAGGATTATCCATATCGCTAATATGAGCGACAACTTTGCGGCCTAATTTTTCACCAATTGCTGTCATCGCTTCAGCCAATTTCTTCGCTTCTTCTTCCGTTTTCATAAAGGCACCAGAGCCACATTTCACATCTAGCACAATGCCATCTGCACCACTTGCAATTTTTTTACTCATAATCGAGGCAGCAATTAACGGAATAGAGTCGACAGTACCTGTCACATCTCGCAATGCATAAAGTTTTTTGTCGGCAGGTACAAGATTGCCTGTCTGACCAGCAACCGCAATTTTATGTTTATTGACATTATCAATGAATTCTTGTGACGATAATTCTGTTTTAAAACCACGGATTGATTCTAATTTATCGATTGTGCCACCTGTAATACCTAAGCCTTTACCACTAAACTTCGCCACTGGAATACCTAGAGAAGCAATAATTGGTGTGACGATTAACGTGACTTTATCACCGACACCGCCTGTAGAATGTTTATCAATTTTAAAACCTTCGATTGAAGTTAAATCAATTACATCACCTGATTCAATCATTGCCTTCGTTAAATAAAACGTTTCTTCGTCAGTCATACCAAGTAAGCGAATAGCCATTAGCAATGAGCTCGCCTGATAATCCGGAATAGCACCTGTTGTATAGCCTTCAACAAAGTATTGAATTTCAGCTTGTGTCAGTTCTTTGCCTTGTTTTTTCTTTTCAAAAAGCTGCACCATATTCATAGACAATTCCTCCTTATTTTAAATCATTTAAGAAACTCTTACCGAATGGTGGTGCTTCTACTTTGAAGTTTTCAGCGACAGTTGCTGCAATATCTGCAAAAGTCTCACGAAGAGCAAGCTCGCTTCCACCTTTAAAACGTGGTGAATAGACAATTAGTGGCACGTATTCACGTGTATGGTCTGTGCCAGGGAATGTCGGATCATTACCATGGTCAGCCGTAATCATAAGTAAATCATCTTCTGACATTGCCTGTAAAATTTCAGGAAGACGCGCATCAAATTCTTGTAATGCGTTACCGTAGCCAAGTGGATCACGACGATGCCCAAAATTGGCATCAAAATCTACTAAATTTAAGAAGCTAATCCCATGGAAATCTTGTTTCGCAACTTTAGCGAATTGATCCATACCGTCCATATTATTTTTTGTACGAACTGCTTCAGTAACCCCTTCACCATTGAAAATATCAGAAATTTTACCAATGGCAATTACATCAAGACCAGCATCTTTCAAAGCATTCATCGTTGTACGTCCAAAAGGCTTTAACGCATAGTCATGACGATTTGGCGTGCGTGTAAAGTTACCTGGCGTCCCGATAAATGGACGTGCAATCACGCGTCCTACTAAATATTCTGGCTGTAATGTCAACTCACGTGCAATCTCACAAATTTTATAAAGTTCGTCCAGTGGAATGATGTCTTCATGCGCAGCAATTTGTAACACAGGGTCAGCCGATGTATAGACAATAATAGCCCCTGTCTCCATATGTTCTTGTCCAAAGTCTTCAATCACCTGTGTACCACTTGCAGGCTTATTACACAGTACTTTGCGTCCTGTACGTTGTTCAAGCTCGGCAATCAGTTCGGCAGGGAAACCTTCAGGATACACTTTAAATGGTTTATCAATATTAAGACCCATTATTTCCCAGTGTCCTGTCATTGTGTCTTTCCCGACAGATGCCTCTTGCATTTTACCGTAGTATGCTTGCGGTGTATTTGTTGCTTGCAGTCCTTGCAGTGGTTCGATATTCGCTAAGCCAAACGACTCCATCACGGGCATTGTAAGCCCATTCATTTTTTCAGCGATGTGACCTAAAGTATGTGCGCCTGCATCGCCGAATTTAGCTGCGTCTGGTGCTTCACCAATCCCAACTGAATCCATTACAACGACATGGATTTTTTTAAATGCTTTATTCATAATTATTGCCTCCTAATCTCACGATTCCATTTTACCAAAAACAAGCGAAAGGATAAAGGTCAGACATCCGACTAAGTAATTTATTTTCCTTAAACAAGAAAAAAGCTCTATCTGTCACTTATTTTTTATTAGGCACGCGGATGGTACTGCTTGTAGACTTCTGAAAGTCTCGTTTTACTAATATGCGTATAAATTTGAGTTGTGGAAATATCTGCATGCCCTAGCATCTCCTGCACTGCACGTAAGTCAGCTCCATTTTCCACTAAATGAGTAGCGAATGAATGACGTAACGTATGTGGTGTAAGCTCATGTTGGATGCCCGCCTTTAATGCGTGCTCCTTCATTAATTTCCAACAACCTTGCCTTGTTAAACGTTTCCCTCGTTGATTAATAAAAAAGGCATCTGTTTTTGGGTATTTCCCCTGTAATGTACCTCGTGCACCATCTAAATAAACACTCAATGCAGAAAGGGCACTTTTACCAAGCGGAATAATGCGCTCCTTGCCTCCTTTTCCAAATACACGTACAAAGCCCATCGTTAGATGAATATCAGCCAAATCGAGTGCAATCAGCTCACTTATACGCATGCCAGAACCATATAAAAGCTCTAGCATTGCTACATCTCGAACACCTTGTGGCTTGCTGCAATTCGGTACTGCCAGCAATGCTTCGATTTCTTCAATCGATAGAATATTTGGAAGTTTTTGTTCAATCGTTGGCATTTCTAAATGCACTGTAGGATCTGTTTCTGTGCGCTTTTCTCGAAGTAAAAATTGGTGGAAGCTACGAATGGATGAGATATGACGTGCAACAGTACGGCTCGTCTTTCCTTGCATGCGCAGTTGCTCTAAATGGCGCAAAATTGTTGTGCGTTCAATAGTGCGAAAATCAGCCATTCCCTCAGCTTCTTGCAAAAAATGGACATAGTTTTCTAAGTCTCGGCGATAGGATGCTAATGTATTAACGGATAATTGCCGCTCTACCTGGATAAAATGGATATAATCCTCTATTGCATATTGAAATTCATTCATCACAACGCCCCCTCACTGTCAATTATTCTCTATTTTAGCACGCCTATAAAAAAAGTGCGAAAAGCCCACACTAGAGCTGAGTCGTAATTTGCTTAGGCTTTTCCTCCCTTTACTAGAATAATAGAGCATCACATCATGCATAAAAAAACAAAAAACTGCCTGATGCAATCTATACGCAAGATTTCATCAGACAGTTTCTCGTTATTGTTCTTCATTTGTGTCGTCGTTTTTATCATGACAACGCCAGCAAATACCGTGGAAAGTTAGTCGGTGATCTTTTATAATAAAGTTCCAACGTTTCTCAACAACGGCTTCCACATCTTCAAGTAAATCTTCTTGAATTTCATCTACAGCACCACACTCGATACAAACGAGATGATGATGGAAATGCGCAGCTCCCTCTTGGCGTAAATCGTAGCGTGATACGCCATCACCAAAGTTGATTTTGTCGACGATTTTAAGCTCTGTTAGTAATTCTAACGTTCTATAAACAGTAGCCAGACCTATTTCTGGTGCCTTATCTTTTACTAAAAGATAGACATCCTCTGCACTTAAGTGGTCCTCTTCATGCTCTAGCAAAACAGCAACTGTTGCTTCTCGCTGCGGCGTCAGCTTATAACTAGCACTATGCAACTGTTTTTTTATACGATCAATTCGGCTTTCCATGTGACGCCCCCCTAAACTTATTTCATTATACCAAAGGAGTAAATCCTATTACAAGATAGTGAATAGATTTCAAATAAGCTTTTAATGTTTTTAGCTGTTGCTTCATATGAACGTATTTTATGCATCATTTGAGTACATACGTTATAACGATAAACTCAGCAACTATTATGATGAAAAAAGCGATAAAATTCAACAAAATTGTCCGTCCATTCGTCTTTTTCCCGATTTTTCGCTTCGACCAAGCAGGTACTAGTAAATTACATAGGACTAGCAACAATATACAATAGATAAGCTGAAATGGAAACCACCAAATCGTATATAGCCAAAATGCTTCAAGTTTTTGTAGTAAAAATACAGAGCTAAAGCCAAAAAACGTTGCGCGTATTGCTACTGTAACACGTACTAACACTTTTAAGACACTATGTGTTGCAAGTAACAGTACAATACCGATTGAAGCGGCTACAGGTAACACTAAACGAACAATAGATTGCCTGTCCACATCTGCTAAACGAGGTTCTATAAACAAAATAAAAGGCTCTGCATTCGCCCCTCCAATAATATGAAAGCAGATGACGCCACAAACGAAGCTCACTGCAACAATTGATGCGTGATAAAATATAGAAACCGTACGAGACATAAGCATGCTCCTTTTCTATCAAGGTTTGTACAGCTTATGCTCGTCCGCTTCTATTATGCTAAACTTTATTTTTCTTGTTGCAATGCCAACCACAGCACAGCAAACGCTGTTTTCGCATCATAGATACGCCCATCAGCAACCATTGCTTGTGCCTCTTCCAACGAAACTTCTAGTAATTCGACAAATTCATCTTCGTCTAGTTCTGCACTATTTTCAATGTGATATAAATCTGTCGCCACAAATAGATGTATGATTTCATCCGCAAAACCTGGTGAAGTGGCAAAGGCTTGTAAATACTTGAATTGATGTGCACCATAGCCTGTCTCTTCTTCCAATTCACGACGTGCAGTATGAATTGGCTCCTCACCGCTTTCAAGTTTACCTGCTGGAATTTCTACAATGGAACGTTCGAGCGCTTTACGATATTGCTCCACCATTACGAGCTTGCCTTCGTTGGTAATGGCAATGATTGCTACCGCTCCAGGGTGTTTAATAATTTCACGCTTAGCAGACTTCCCGTTTGGTAATGTGACATCATCAACCTGTAAGTTCACGATTTTGCCCTTATAGATAGGTGTCGTCTGTGTCGTTATTTCTTCAAACTTTTTCATTGCCCATAACCTCGCTTGTTCTTCAGATATGTTCATTGTACCATTACAAGTAGAGAAATCGAAGGAGGGCGTTCGTATGAAAAAAAGACAACTCGGCTCAAGTCATTTATTTATTTCAGAGATTAGTTTAGGAGGTATGTCTCTTTCGACAGATAAACATAAGGCAGCAGCCATACTTGATATGGCGTTAGATGCGGGCATTAACTACATTGATACAGCAGATTTATATGATTTCGGTGCCAATGAACAATTAATTGGTGAAATTTTAGGCAAACGTCGACAAGATATTATCATCGCAACGAAAGTAGGGAATCGTTGGACAGAAGGGGTGGACGGCTGGCAGTGGGATGCCTCCCCTACATATATTAAAGAAGCTGTTCATAAAAGCCTAAAAAGACTCGGTACAGATTACATTGATGTCTATCAACTACATGGTGGCACAATAGAGGATGACTGGGACGGTATTATCGACACATTTGACAACTTAAAAAAAGACGGTGTCATTCGAGAATACGGCATATCCTCAATTCGACCAAATGTACTGAAACGTTTTTTACCTGCTAGCTCGGCAAAAAGTGTCATGATGCAATATAGTGCGTTAGATCGTCGCCCAGAAGAATGGTTAGATTTTATAGCTAGTGAGGGGGCTTCGGTCGTAACACGCGGCACCATCGCAAAAGGATTATTAACAAATAATTGGAAAGAACGTTTGCAACAGGTCAATGGCTATCAAACATACACTGTAGATGAATTAACAACAACATTAACAAACTTATCCAAACACTATGAAGATTTACATGCATTAGGGCTAGCCTTTAATTTGAAGGAACCCACTATAGCTTCAACGGTGATTGGTGCTAGTTCGCAGGAGCAACTCGCCCAAACACTAAATGCCTATGAAAAAATAAATGCAATCACTAATTTTGATAAAGCGAACGCTTTGACTAAAACAGACCAATACGTTGACCACCGATGAAAAAATGGTTCGTTTTACTTTTATTTTTAATCATTCTTGCAATATCCTCTAGCATGACTTATGAACAACAGTCGATTATTCCTGAACTAGAGGAACTATTAGCGCATAAGCCTTTTGAAAAACAACTGTCCGTTTTAAAAATCCCCTATTGGGATACAGTCGTATCTATAGAAGAGCGAGGCTACTTTAAATTTGTAGAATTTCTAATTCGAAAATTCACGCATTTTGTAGGATTTGGTTGTATTGCACTGGGGATTTATTTTGCGTTAAGTAAACGTCGATTCGCTGCGCGTATAGCCATTGTCATTACGGCTGTCATAGCCTCGCTAGATGAATTTCGTCAAAGCTTTACACCTGGACGTACCATGAGCGGACAAGATGTCCTAGTAGATACAGCAGGCGCTATTGTATTGATTAGCATTGCCGTAGTCGTAAAGAAACTACGGTCGCTTAGAAAATAAAATTTTGTTTTTATCAACAATTTCCTAAGAGTTTGTGGCGATTCTCTCGTGGATAGTGGCGTCAAAGCATTCTAAATCAAAATTAACAAAAAAACAGTGAATCTCATTCCAAGAGATTCACTGTTTCTATCAAACTTAAAATTTCGAGCCTTTGTCACCGTATTCGTTCAATAATTCTTCGAACGTTTTGTTTTTCTCACGTTGCTTACGCTCAAAAGCTAACTGTGCTTGACGCTCTTCCTCTGCCGCTTGCTCTTTCGCTGACAAATCTTGTTTCGCAGCTTTTAACTTCGCTAACACATCGCCAGCAAGCTGATCTGCTAATGTAACAGCCTCCTGCTTTGGTAAACTAGCAGAAATACCAGCGTCAACACGTTGCTGTTGTTTTCGTTTTTTTCCCATTACTTTCACCTTCTTACTAACTTTAAGGGCGTTGAACAACTGTTGCTACGCCTTGTCCCCCACCGATGCATAATGTAGCAAGGCCTGTTTTTGCATCACGTTTTTCCATCTCATGTAACAGTGTCACTAAAATTCGTGCCCCACTTGCTCCAATTGGATGACCAAGGGCAATTGCTCCCCCATTTACATTTAGTTTATCATGATTAAAGCCTAGTTCGCGATCGACAGCAATCGATTGTGCTGCAAATGCTTCATTTGCTTCAATTAAATCTATATCTACTAGCGAAACATCCGCCTTCGCTAATGCTTTCTTCACCGCTGTGACCGGCCCAGTTCCCATAATCGATGGATCTACACCTGCGCTCGCATTGGCTGAAATAAGCGCCATTGGCTGAATACCTAACTCGACAGCCTTCGCTTTTGACATAACAACCACCGCTGCTGCTCCATCGTTAATACCTGAAGCGTTCGCTGCAGTTACAGAGCCGTCCTTTTTAAAGGCTGGACGCAGCTTGGATAATGATTCCGCCGTAACCCCTGCACGTGGAAATTCATCTTGGTCAAAAATAATCGACTCGCCTTTACGTTGTGGGATTTCCACAGCCACGATTTCATTATTAAATTTCCCTGCTGCAATCGCCGCTTCTGCACGTTGCTGTGATCGCGCAGCAAAAGCATCTTGCTCCTCACGTGAAATTTCATACGCATCACATAAATTTTCGGCAGTAATCCCCATATGATAGTCATTAAATGCACACCATAAGCCATCATGAATCATCGTATCCACAACTTTTTGATCGCCCATGCGGAAGCCTTCACGTGCATTTTTTAATACATAAGGCGCTTGGCTCATATTTTCGAAACCGCCTGCCACGATGATATCTGCATCGCCAGCAACAATTGCTTGTGTTGCTAAATGCACTGCTTTTAAACCTGAGCCACATACTTTATTAATTGTTAAAGCTGGCACTGTGTTCGGAAGTCCCGCAGCAATCGATGCTTGTCGAGCTGGATTTTGTCCAAGACCTGCCGATAAAACATTCCCCATAATGACTTCATCGACTTGTTCACCTGCTACACCAGCACGTGCTAATGCTTCTTTAATAACGATACTTCCAAGAGTTGTTGCTGGTACATCTTTTAATGTTCCTCGGAATGAACCGATTGCCGTACGCACGGCACTAACAATCACTACCTCGTTTGTCATAACCATTCTCCCCTTTTCCCCGTTCAAAAATCAACACTGCATGCATATGCTACTAGCAGATATGTATATTTTAACAAATGTTTAGACGATTTTCGATAACAGAAATAATCGCAGTTTTTCAAAAGTTGTTGTAAAATGTTGTCGTGTTTTAAACAAACGTAGTTGGGAACATTACAAATAAGAAATGTGCATTGACTTACGATCAGTTAAGTACAATGCCTAGACATGAAAAGAAATAGGGTGTGGAGGTGTAGAAGATGAAAAAGAAAGTGCTTTTATTTTCAGGTATTACAACGACGCTTGCTGCTGCAGCAACGGGGCTGTTCGGCTTTGCGCTTTCCAATAAATTAATGTACATTCAAAAAAAAGATCCCGAATTTATTCGTGAACGTGAGACAACTGCCAAACGCTTTGACGAAGCTTGGTACAACAAAAATTTTAAATGTGAATTAAATATTGACTCTCCCAATGGTTATTCCATTCACGGCATTATGTTTCAACCATTACAAACAAACAATACAATGATTATTTGTCACGGTGTGACAGAAAATAAAATTAACTCGGTCAAATATGCACGCCTTTTCGAACGGTTAGGATACAATTCTGTTATTTTTGACCATCGAAGACATGGCGATTCCGGTGGCAAAACGACTAGCTATGGCTATTATGAAAAAAATGATCTAGATGCTGTTGTAAAAACAGTGAAAGCGATGATTGGTGAAAATGCCTTGCTCGGCATCCATGGGGAGTCAATGGGTGCTGCAACCATGCTGTTGTACGCAGGAACGGTTGAAGATGGCGCTGATTTTTATATTGCAGATTGTGCCTTTTCGGATTTCTCAATGCTGCTTAAGCAAATCGCCAAGACCGAATTTAAATACGGCTCCATTATTCCGATTCGTTTCGCAGATTTCTTTATCCGGTTACGCGATGGCTATTCATTTAAGAGTGTAACGCCCTCTGAAGCTGTGACCCATATTGAAAAACCGATTCTCTTTATTCACAGTATTCCTGATACATTTATACCTGCTTCAATGTCACTCGATTTATACAATAAAAAAAATGGACCTAAGAAATTGAAGCTTTTTGAAAAAGGGGCGCATGCTCAATCCTTTAATGAAAATATGGCTGAATATGAAGATCTCATACATGACTTTTTAGAAAGTTTTATTTATGAAAAAATCAATCATGATGCTTCATCATCCAATGTGATTCCTTTTCACTTTCGATAAGTGAAAAAACCTTGCAAGCTTTGACAACTTGCAAGGTTTTTTATTATTCTGCAAAAACAATATGCCATTCGTCTCGCTTCGCTAAAAATTCTTTTGCCAGCGCCTGTGCGCCTTCAAGACTATGACTTGCAGCCCAGCCACATTGCACTTCGTTGCATGCTGGAACAGCCGTTGCCTTCGTTACATCTGTAAAAGTTTTTTCTAAAATCGTCAGCAATTCATCATAATCATTATGATTAATCAACGATACATAAAACCCTGTTTGACAACCCATTGGACTAAAGTCAACGATGTGATCTGAATAATTGCGGATAATATCTGCCGATAAATGCTCCAAAGAATGGAGTGCTGGCATTTCCATATGCTCTTTGTTAGGCTGTTTTAAGCGAATGTCGTACTTATAAACTTCATCGCCATTTTTCCCCACTTTCACACCCGCTAAACGAACATAAGGGGCTTTCACTTTCGTATGATCTAAATCAAAACTCTCGACATTTGTTTTTTCGCGTTCCATTGCTAACAGCTCCTTTTCTAACAATACTAACTATTATACCTAGTTTTCTATGAAATGTGTAAATTTTTGAAATAGAATGATAATTTAGGGGCGAATTTACTAAAAAAGAAGACAAAACGCCCATTTCGTTTTGTCTTCCCGCTGAAATTTATTTTTGCTGGTGTATTGCGGCTTCTACAATGGAAATTCAAAGTCTTGAACACGGCTCGGTATGTTTAAAAGCAATGTAATCACAACACTCATTGAGATTAGTATTAACACTGACTTCCATTGTAATTTAAAATCGTTCTTTTTCAGTAATAACATTTGATTAATAAAGTGAAAGAACGAAACAAACAGCAACACAACAACAAACTGTAAGAAAAAATTCATTGTTGTCACCATCCTTTACATGTACAGAGTTCTCGCTAATGTTTAAGTAATATTTTTATCGTCAGTTACTTTGGTTTATGCAGCTACCAAGGCAAGTTGACGTTTCAAGCAGGCAAGTCACCAGTTTCTTCTATTTTCTTATTTTTCTATAAATCTCAAAAATCTGTTGTTCCATATATTTTCGTAAAAATCAATTGTCTCTCTTGCTGTCATAAAAGGATTATTTAACGTAGAAGTAGCATGACGAACCATCAAGTTTTCGTATCCTAAACCATGGGCAAATTTAATCGTTGCATCCATGCAGTATTCTGTTTGAGCGCCGCAAAATTCTATGCGTTGTACTGCTAATTGCTCTAAAATCGTTTGTAAGTTTGTTTTGTAAAAGGAATTGGCATGTTCTTTTCTGACCAAATAATCTTGTTCTTGTACATTTAGCTCGGCATGAATTGCCCAAATTTCCTCTTCAGGTACTAGTTCTTCGTCACAATGTTGAACAAAAATAATTGGTTTTTGGTGTTCTCGATATAGTGCAATTCGATTATTTACTTTAGTGAGTAAATTTTGTAAAGCAAATAAATGCTCTCCACTGAAACATACACCATTTTGTAAATCTATTACGATTAAAACATCTGCATCAGCCTTCATCATTTTCCCCTTCTTTCATAAATCACCAACCATTTTATGTTAGATTAACAATAATTATAAATTTAATAATGGAGGAATTCACTTAAAATAGATTAAATCTAGATTTATCAGCCACGAACTCTGCTAATTTAACTAAGTCACTTCCTTTTTTAAAAAACGAAAAAAGCAACCGGTTACCTAAACCAGTTGCTCCTTAAAAATTCCAATTATTTTTGGAATTTGTTCATTTGCGTCATCATTTGGCGTACTTGCTTTTCAGACGGCGTACGACCCATTTGTGCCATCATCATTCGAATCATTTGTTCGTTAATTGGTGGGTTCTCTTTTAAATATTTCATCATAGCTTGACGTGCAAAGTAGAAACCAAGTGCTGCACCAGCTGCTAATGCGATAATTACAATAATAATCCAGCCCCATGTAGGCATACAACCAACCTCCTCCACTACAATATACCGAGAAAAAAACTCTCCACGCTCCATTATACACCAAATACTAGCGTGTTACTATATATTATAGTGAAAAATCCTAGTGCATTGTATACTTCATCGGCTTTAGCCAACCACACTCATTATCTTGTTTATTAAAGGCAATAAAACGCTCACTCATCTTGGCTAGCATTTGAAATAAGTCCAAATCAAGCATGCGCGAGCCTTCGCAATAGACACAAATTTTACGATCTACTAGATAAATCGCCATTTTTCCTTTTATCGGATGTTCTAAAAATAAAGCATTACGCGCTCTTTCTAAATGTGCATATTTGGAGTCTAGCTGTGCTTCTAACATGATGGCAATGTCATCGAAGCGAACAGTTTCACATATATACGCGAGTTCTTTTAAGGATTTCTCATTGGCATCTTCACAGCCTTGCATCATCTCTAACAACTTACGCTCTCTGCCGAAAATAAACGTTAAATGCTCTTCTTTTATTTTATATATGGAATAGGTTCTCACCAGAAATCCCCCTTCGCTCAGTTTCTTTAACGTAAGTATAGCGGATTGTCTCTAGTTAATTTGTCAAACGAAGGAGGCAACCATCTTCTATTTTTGTCGAAAACCTTCTACTTTCAGCTTAAAAAATAACTGCTCCGCCTCAAGACCTAGAGGAAAATCCATTTCCAGTCCGTTTTAGATGTTCTCGTAAGCAGGTAACATAAAGGTACAAACGAAAGGAGCTAAAACATATGAAAAAATTTCTTTTATTAACTGGAGGTATTATTGCAGCATGTGTCGCACTTGCCTTAATCGGACCAATTACTGGCCTAGTATTTTCAGTTGCATTCGTTGCACTAGGCATGCACTTCTACATTGGTAGTAAATCGACATTTGCAAAAATTATTTGGTTTACAGTTGGTTTAATTGGTGTACTATCGGCTATCTCTAATATTCCAGCAATGATTGGTCTTGCAGCAATCGCCATTATTTATGTGATTTACAAAAAATGGAATGGCGAAAAAGTGAACATCCCAACAATTGAAGTGAAAGAAGAAGATCCGTTTACAAACTTTGAAAAAGAATGGTCAAACTTAACAAAATAAAAGGAGCGAACTAAAAATGAACTTATTACAACGTTTTAGATACACAATTGAGGCAGACTTACATCAATTATTTGATAAAAAGGAACAAAAAAATCCTATTGCGATGTTAAATCAATACATTCGCGAGGCTGAAAAACAAACTGAGCAAACGGGTACATTATTAGAGCGCCAGGGCAAACTAAAAGAAAAAATGGAACTGGAGCTTAAACAAAATGCTGATTTACTAGCAAAACGTGAAGCACAACTTCAATTAGCACTTGCGAGTGGCGAGCAAGATTTAATTGATTTTGCTTCTGACGAAGTAGCAGCCTATACTGCTCGTAACCATGCATTACAGACAAGTATCGAGGTGAACACGCGTGAATACTTTGAACTTGAACGCAAATTTGAAACAATGAAACACAAAATTAAAGATATGAAAGTTCGTCAATTACAGCTAATGGGCAAAGAAAATGTTACACGTGCGCACCATCAAATGGATGGCATGATTGCAAACAACAATAAAACGAATTTCGAAGATTTAGAATCCTATATCGATAAACTTGCCCATCGTATCGACAAAGATCATGAGGTAACAACTTTCGAAGCACGCCTAGCAGCACTTGAAAAAAATTCAACTGAAGCTGTTTCACCACTACTCATTGAAAAGAAATAACATGTTATAATAGAAAGAAATGCGCCACTAAAAGCGGCGCATTATTTCTTGTTGTAAAATATTACATAGTAGAAAGAAAGGTGACCCTTTTGCAAAACTTCACAACTAATAAACTCACATTTTGGGTACTATGCTTCTTTTTACTCGTATTTGTAGAGCTTACTATTTTCAATAACGGCGGTGCTTTTTGTTTATTAATCGGTGCTGTCCTGCTCTATTTAAGCTTTTCAAAAAACAAGCGATTTTTAAAATGGACAGGAATTTTCTTTATTGCAATTGCTCTCTTTACGATGTGGAGTTTGCGACTATTTATCGTCATACTGCTCTTATACATGCTCTATCAATACTTACAACGAGAAAACGAACCGAAAATCGTCACATTGGAATTTGATAAGTTACCGGCAACTAAAAACGAACTATTCGGTACAATACCTGCGCCTGAAGATGCTTACAAATGGCAAGATGTACAAATTCAACGACTCGCTGGTGATATTACAATCGATACAACGCAAACAGTTTTACCTGCTGGCCCAAGTCTCGTTACGATTCGACAAGGCATTGGTAAAGTACAGATTTATGTCCCTTATGAAATTCCTTTTCGCTTACACTACACAACGCTATTCGGAGACTTTACATGTTTGCAAGGACATCCACAGCGGCTTCTGAATGAAAGTATCGTGTTCTCAGATGGCAACCCTGAGGATGCAAAACGTACCCTCGTCATTCACGTCGCTACATGGCTAGGAGATTTGGAGGTGCTACGTAAATGATTGCCTTTCTTTCTAGAGCTTTCTCTATATTTTTCATATTGATTGGCGCGGCATTCGGTCTCCTTTTTGCGATTTGGGGTGAACCAAATGAAAAAGTATGGGAACCTTTGTGGCAACAAGACTATGATAATATTCCATTAGGTGGCATAATTTTAATCAGTCTCTTTGCGCTTAGTTTCTTTATTGCAAGCTGGATTAGCATGACTGCACGCGCGCGTGAGGCGCAAGCAACTCGCTTTGTAAAAGAATTAATCGAGCCGGATTTTGTTTTACCTAAAAAACATGCACTACCGAAGCCACTGAAAAAAGCACTTGTTCAAACGAGCGAATTGATTGATACACAGCGAAAAAGCTTACAGCGCCTTTCCAATGAACGAGCAGAAGCCAATGATAAAGTGATTCAAGAGCGCATTATTGCCGAACGTCAACGACTTGCACGTGAGCTCCATGACTCGGTTTCACAACAATTATTTGCCGCTTCAATGTTACTTTCTGCCTTAACGGAAAGCGATGAAAATGCCAAAAGTTTAAAGCAAGTAGAAAAAATTGTACAGCAGGCCCAGCTAGAAATGCGCGCATTATTATTGCATTTACGCCCTGTTGCACTGCACAATAAAACCCTCGCCCAAGGCTTAGAGGAATTAATTATTGAACTACAACAAAAAGTATATTTTCATATAGAATATGAACTAGAAGAAATAGCTTTAACAAAGGCTGAGGAAGATCACCTGTTCCGTATTGCTCAAGAAGCATTATCCAATACATTGCGCCATTCTAAAGCAACAGAAGTTGAACTACTTCTTGTTGCCCGAGACAATCTTGCTATTTTACGCATTCAAGATAATGGTCTTGGCTTTGATGTAGAGGCTGATAAATCGACTTCCTACGGTTTACAAAATATCGCTGAGCGAGCCGTGGAAATTGGTTGTAGGTATAAAATTGTTTCGGTACCTGGAGAAGGTACAATAGTGGAGGTAAAAGTTCCGCTACAGAAGGAGGTTGTTGAAGTTGATTCAAGTATTAATAGTGGATGACCACGAGATGGTACGAATTGGCGTATCTGCCTACCTGTCAGCACAGCCTGATATTACTGTTGTGGGGGAAGCTGAAAATGGCGTCGAAGCTGTTGAACGTGCGCTCGCCCTTCGTCCTGATATTATTTTAATGGACAATGTCATGCCTGTGATGACCGGAGCTGAAGCAACTGTTAAAATACTTGAAGCTTGGCCAGAAGCGAAAATTATGATGGTCACAAGCTTTTTAGATGACGATAAAGTGTATCCCGCTTTAGAGGCTGGTGCGATTAGCTATATATTAAAAACATCCAATGCTAAGCAAATTGCCGATGCCATTCGTAAAACAATGGGCGGAGAAACTGTTTTGGAGCCAGAAGTCACATCTAAAATGATGCACCGTATGCGCTATGGAACAAATACACCCCTTTATGAGCAATTAACT
This sequence comes from Lysinibacillus sp. C5.1, assembly GCF_016350185.1. Lineage (NCBI taxonomy): Bacteria > Bacillati > Bacillota > Bacilli > Caryophanales > Bacillaceae > Lysinibacillus > Lysinibacillus sp. C5.1. The sequence continues at coordinate 1,308,150 of NZ_CP066226.1, read as the reverse complement.
GAACGTGAAATGGAAGTTCTTTTGTTAATGGCAAAAGGCAAGGCAAACCAAGAAATTGCGGATGACTTATACATCGCCTTAAAAACAGTGAAAACCCACGTCAGCAATATTTTAGCCAAACTAGACGTTCAAGATCGAACACAAGCTGTCGTCTACGCCTTTCAAAATGGTTTAGCAAAGTAATTTTTATTAATGTCGCTAGGTTTGTGGCGGTTCGCCGAGTTTTAGTGGCGATCGTAACATCGAAAAGATCAAAAAATACCGCAGCGCTCAATAGGAGCTTGCGGTTTCTTTTTAATTATTTGTTTGTATTAATCTAGCTAATAAATCAAATAAACTCCAATAACCTTTTATTAAATCCCCATTTGTATTTCCATTCAAAGCAACGCCAAAAGTAGTACCTTGATAATAACCGATAAAATAATCTTGAGCTTGATTTTCAAATGTATTTTCGTACGTGTGGTTAGGAATAATAAAAGCTGAAATAGCTTTGTCTGACTGAACAAATACAATCGGTATAGAGGAATTTAAATAAAATTGAGTATATTGTTCGTCGGAAGCTTCTTGTAAATAATCTTTCGTAATCATGATAGCATCAAAAGAATCTTCATTTTTTTTATGTAAATCTTGTAACATTATTTTTTTAAATTTTATATTGTTTTCTTTAATTAACGAAGGTATTTCCCCTACAATCCCAATTTCTATAACTTCATGTTTTTTGACGATATTTACTTCTTCATTTGAACATCCCACTAATAAAAATAAAAAAGCAAAAAAAGAAAAAAAGTATTTTTTAATCATTTAAGCTCACCTTTTACATTTTTTTATGCTTTATGATAAAATTTCTTTTAATAATATTATCATATTGAAAGGATTGAGGATATGAAAAAAATATTGTTATCGCTTTTGATATTAGTTTCCATTTTTGCTTTTCAACTGACGTTTTCAGGAACAATCGCAGAAGCACAAGAGAGTTCGAATTCAATTGAAATTATTGATGGGACATCATTAAGCGAATCCGAGCTAGAATCTATTCGCGATAATGAAGAATATATGATAGAACTTACATATAACCAGGCTTTAGAAAGAGCTGCTGAAGTTTCTGGTAAGTCAATAGAAGAATTAAAAATACAACACCCGCCTTATAGTTTCAGAAATCCAGCAGCTTGTGGTTGGCTGGAAACAGCAACAACACTTTCTGTAAGAAGTTACAGACCACAGCTAATCGTTATCATTGAAACTTGTCGACACGGATCCTTTGGCTGGGTAACAAAAAAACAACCTTTTTTACAAGAGTTTAAAGCGGGTAGTAAAAAATTTGATGGAACCATCAAAGTAGATTTGGATAACACAGGATATACTTATGTAGTAAATGGTTCATTCTATGATCATGGAACAGTAAGTCATACTGGAACTACAGGAATTGATGCAATATTTACTGCAACTTACGCTGTATCTTATGCGAGTAATTGGTATGGTAGCCTTTATACGGGTCTTCAGTATAAAAGAGTAATTAAATAAAATTAGAGTAGCGCTTGCTACTTTCAGATTGTCGACAAAAGGTATCAAGCAATTCAACGCGGATGCCTTTTGTATTTTTTTACCTTTTTATGGACAAGAAATATATTTTTGCCACATTGAATATAGTCTTCCACAATACCCTTTCCGTTAAGTAGCTTACCATGTACAAGTAGCCAGCTTTTTTCATTGTTGTAAAAGTAAACATCGCCCGCAATGGAAATCAACGGTAGTTGTCATCTACATATATTTTTAAAATAAAAAAAAGACTGTAGACAACCTCGAAAATATCCGAGTTTGTCTACAGTCTGACCGTAACGCTTAATTAGAGCTTACGGTATTTTTTATGGAAGCCAAATCTTATAGTGCTTTAACTTTTGCTACAACGTTTTCTACAGTGAAACCGTATTTTTCCATAACTAACTCACCTGGAGCAGAAGCGCCGAACTTGTCGATTGCAAGAACGTCACCTTCAAAACCAGTATATTTGTGCCAACCGAATGATGCACCCATTTCGATTGCTAGACGTTTTGTAACAGCTTTTGGAAGAACCGATTCTTTATATGCTGTATCTTGTTTTTCAAAGCGATCCATTGAAGGCATTGATACGACTGCAACGTCCATACCTTCAGCTTTTAAAGCTTTTTGCGCTTCAATTGCAAGTGAAACTTCAGAACCTGTTGCAATTAAAATAGCATCTGCTACTTCTTTCGATGCAGGTGAAACAGTGTAAGCACCTTTTGCTACACCTTCACGAACTGTTTCGATTGACGCGTCAAGCACTGGTAAGTTTTGACGAGATAATACTAATACAGTTGGTGTTTTTTCTGATGATACTGCAAGCTCCCATGCTACTGCTGATTCGTTCGCATCTGCTGGACGAACAACAGAAAGGTTTGGCATTGCACGTAATGAAGCTAAATGCTCGATTGGTTCATGTGTTGGACCATCTTCCCCTACAGCGATTGAGTCATGTGTGAATACATATGTCACAGGAAGACCCATTAATGCAGAAAGACGTACAGCTGGACGTACATAATCAGAGAATACGAAGAATGTTCCGCCAAAGACGTTAACACCGCCGTGAAGAGCCATACCGTTCATCGCAGCGCCCATTGCAAATTCACGCACACCGAACCAAATATTGCGACCAGCATAGTCATCCGCTGAGAAGTCGCCTGCACCCTTCATCGTCGTTTTATTTGAGCCTGCAAGGTCAGCAGAACCACCGAAGAATGATGGTGTTTTCTTCGCAATCGCATTAATTGCATCACCTGAAGATGAACGTGTTGCTACAGATTTACCTGCTTCATAAACTGGCAATTCTGCTGCGAAATCTTCTGGTAGCTTACCATTCATCGCATCTTCGAATTGAGCTGCTAATTCTGGGAACTCTGCTTTGTAAGCTTCAAATTTTGCATTCCAAGCTGCTTCCGGCTGTGCACCTTGTACTTCAGCTGCTGCATTGAATGTATCATATACTTCAGCAGGAATTTGGAATGGCTCATGTGCCCACTCATACGCTGCTTTAGTTAATACAACCTCATCAGTGCCTAGTGGCGCACCGTGAGAATCTGCTTTACCTGATTTGTTTGGAGAACCGAATCCGATGACAGTTTTCACTTCAATCAGCGTTGGCTTGCCAGTTGATTTTTTTGCTTCTTCGATTGCTTGGTTAACAGCTTCTGTATCTGTACCGTCAGCCACTTTTAAATAGTTCCAGCCATATGACTCAAAACGTTTTTGTACGTTTTCTGAGAATGATTTTTCTAAATCACCATCTAATGAAATATCATTTGAATCGTATAACACGATTAATTTTTCAAGTTTTAAATGTCCAGCTAATGAAATCGCTTCAGCCGCAACACCTTCCATTAAGTCGCCGTCGCCACAAAGCGCAAATGTATAGTGATCGACAATTTCATGTCCTGGTTTATTATAAGTCGCTGCTAAATGACGCTCTGCCATTGCCATACCAACTGTCATCGCAATCCCTTGTCCAAGTGGACCTGTTGTTGCCTCTACCCCAACCGTATGGCCGTATTCTGGATGTCCTGGAGTTAATGAATCCCATTGACGGAAGTTTTGAATTTCTTCCATTGGTAGGCCGTAACCGCCAAGGTGAAGTAGGCTATATAAAAGCATAGAGCCATGACCTGCTGAAAGTACGAAACGATCGCGGTTATACCATTTTGGATTTGCCGGATTATGGCGAAGTTGTTTTGTCCAAAGCGTATAAGCCATTGGCGCTGCCCCCATTGGTAAGCCTGGGTGACCTGAATTTGCTTTTTCAATTGCATCAATTGACAATGTTCGGATAGCATTAATCGCTAGTTGGTCCGCATGTTGAGTCATTATGTTGTGACATCCTTTCTCGTCCTATATATTGTTCTACTACAGTTTAGTCAACATTGTCCTAGAAAACAATGCTTTTGTTATACTATTTGAGATTTATGACATACTTTATCATCATTCTGTAACTTAGACATAGCAATGATAGAAATAACGACAAAATTACTGCCTATTTTGGAGGAAGGTTTAACAAATAAAAAAAGAAACCTTCTTCAGTGAGGGCAAGGATTTTGCTAGAAATCTATAGTGAAATGTCCACGCGAAATGTGTTTGCTTACATCCTGCATGAAATGTGTCATATTAATTTAGAAATTTATTTTTTTTCGCTTGTTTTACCTTCTCAGGCGTTACGTCATTACCTTCTTGATCGACAACTTTAACATTTTCAATTGTATTGCGCATCGTTGCTCTAAATGTATCTAAATATTCTTTGCGAAGGGATGTACGCTCTTTCGCTTCTTCTTCCGTTAAACTGCCCGCTTTAGCTTTTGCTGCTAATTCATTGATTCGATTAATTTTTTCTTTGGATAACATCGTTACACACCTTTCAATACCTTGATGACTTCAGTATGCAAAGTATAGCATGCTTTCCCTTAAAATGCAGTTATACCAACCCTTAATCACACAGCTTAGCCACAATTTACATGACTTCCAAATGTTAGTAGTGTATAACTATTAATAAAGAACACATATTGGGGGAAATAAGGTGAACATTACAACACAGCGATTACATATCCGAAAATTTGAAATACAAGATTGGCAGGCTGTTGTTAACTATATGTCCGATCAAACCGTGATGCACTATATGCCAGAAGGCGTTTTAACTGCACAACAAGTGCAAAAATTTATATCAGATAATCGTGATGAAGCAAAGCATTTCGCCATTGTTTTACAGGAGCAGTCACAGGTTATCGGTCATCTCGTATTCCATCCTTACTTTGGCGAACATACATATGAAATTGGATGGGTGTTAAATCCTGCGTATTATCGTAAAGGCTATGCGTCGGAGGCAGCACAAGCACTATTAGATTACGGCTTCACGAAAATGAAGCTTCATCGAATCATCGCCACATGTCAGCCCGAAAATATCGCTTCTTATCGCGTTATGGAAAAAATCGGCATGCGTCGTGAAGGATTTTTCAAAAAATGTATACCACATGGTGACGATTGGTGGGATGAGTACTATTACGCTATTTTGCAGGAAGAATGGCAAAGTTGAGCTCTCTACTACACTTCAAGACTGTTAGTAGAATAAAAAAAGACTAGCAGTGCAAATTATTTGCCTGCTAATCTTTCTTGATGTTCTTGATAGCGCCTATGTACGGTTGCCTTACTAACTTCGAAGCCAAGACCTCTAAGTGTCATGGCTATTTCTTCAAAAGTAAAGCCCCGATTTCGCAACTTCACAATTTCTTCTACCGGTACTTCCTTGCGCTCCTGACCATTTGGATTGCCACGATTGGACAAGTTATTTTCTGGACGATAGCCATTTTCTACTGCCCGACGCATACCGCGGCGAATTTTCGCATTATGAATTTTACGCTGATACTCCTCTACAATCGCTAATATTTCAAGCAACATCGTGTCCATCTCATTTAATTGGACAGGCCCCGCATCTCGCATCGAAAAAACATCTGTATCTGTTTTTTGCAATAAATGGAGTACAGCCATTCGCGCATTCCCACGCCCTAAACGTGTTTCATCTTGCACAAATAATGCTTGAATTTCTTTTTCTTTAATAAAATCGAGCATCTCCAGTAAACCTTCGCGTTCCACATCATAACCACTATGTTTGTCCTGAAAAACCTGTATCACTTCATAGTTTTGTTCCTTGGCATAACGCAGCAATTCTTCTTGTTGTCGTTCTAATGAAGAACTTTGGGTCTCTTTTTCCGTACTAACCCGGCAGTACAGTACAGCCGTTCGTTTTTTATTCATCATTTTCCACTTCTCGCAATTTCAATAGAATTGGTGGGCATCTTATTGTCACCCACTACGGGTATAACGAGTGATTTCCCTGCAACAATATTAACGCTATGTAATTCGTTCTCGGCTTTCACAAGGTTAATCCAGTCATCCGTACCCATTTTACCACGGTATTGTTCGGCTAACGACCATAAGCTATCGCCATGCTCTATATGAATTTCAGTGTAGGTAATGTCTCCAGGATCAGTTATAAAAAGATAGCCTGCAAATAAGAAAATTGCGCCCAATAAAATTGAAATATGTGTATTTTTTTTAAACCAATTCATGCATCATATCCCCTTTTTAGAATGTTTGTTCGGAATGAATGTTCTTATAATAAAGCGAACAAACGTTTTTGTCAAACACTTTTCGAACCTATGTTTGCATAAGTGTTCGCATTCTGCTATACTATCTAGTAAGAAGAATGATATGAAAAAAAGAGGTGAGCAATCATGAAAAAAGTTTCGAAAAGACAAGAAGACATACTAGCGTTTATCAAAGAAGAAGTACGCGCAAAGGGCTATCCACCATCTGTACGTGAGATTGGTGAAGCAGTTGGACTTGCATCAAGCTCAACAGTTCATGGACATTTAGCTCGTTTAGAGCAAAAAGGCTTTATTCGACGAGATCCTACTAAACCGCGTGCAATTGAAATTTTAGAGCCTGAGGATTCGATTCAAAAGCAAAGTGTTATCCATGTACCACTTGTAGGGAAGGTTACTGCTGGATCTCCAATTACAGCGATTGAAAATATCGACGAATATTTCCCTTTACCGGATATTTACGGGACAAGCGAAGATCAGTTATTTATGCTAGAAATCATGGGTGAATCGATGATTGAGGCAGGAATTTTTGACGGGGACTTAGTCATCGTCAAGCAAAAGGCAACAGCCGATAACGGTGATATCGTCGTAGCCATGACCGAAGAAGATGAAGCAACTGTCAAACGCTTCTTTAAAGAAAAAAATCATTTCCGCTTACAGCCAGAGAACGCTACAATGGAACCGATTATTGTAGACCAAGTTTCGATTTTAGGACAAGTTGTCGGCTTATATCGCCGTGTACATTAATGCATTCTTATACTAATTTCGCGAAAAAATAATGTTCGATTAGGAAAGCCACGAAATGTTGATGGGATAACATTCGTGGCTTTTGCATGTGTGCTCAAACTTACATTTAGGAGCGTTTGATGGCATATATCATTAAGTTCATCAACGTGATAACGATTGTTTAATGTTCTTATGTAGAAAGATGATTCTTTCTATTTCTTCAAAACCATTTTTTTTATAAAATTCTTCGGCAGGTATCCCTCTATCTGTCAGCAGTACAATGTTATCTATTTTGTTATTATCGAGTTCTTTAATTAAATGATTTAACAGCGCTCTTCCAATTCCCTTATTCTGCTGTTGTTGTTTTACGTACATTTCATTAATAAAGAATTCATCTCCGCTCCACCAAACTCTATTGACTCCTAAAATACAGCCTAAAATCTCGTCATTTTCTATTGCTAAAACGCCTAAGAATCCAGGTGTCTGATAAAAATCTAATAAATATTTTTTAGCTTGCGAAAATGTCCATTTATCATTCCAAGGCGCATCATTAAATACTTCAATAAATGTTTCGGTACATTTACTTAAATCCTCTTCCACTAATAATTTATATTCCATTACAACCACCCCTTTATTTAACATATAAATACAATTATAACATTTATTATTAATCCTTTGTTTCACTGTAATTACCTGAAGAAACTCTGCGTAACTGCCTTTTGCCTTGAAGTAATTATCAATTTGCATAGTTAGAATTTCTCTTAAACTATACCTCCAATTATGACAATAAAAATACAGCCTTTTCTATGTGAAAGACTGTATTTAAAGGCTAAACTATTAAATTTTCGTTTGGTTTCTTAGCTGTCATCCCTATGCTTCTCTTTTATATAGCATGCTCGCTTTAACGAAAGCTGAAAAAAGTTTTTGTGCAGCAATATCTCCTACAATTGCCTGTTCTTCTGGGTGCCACTGAACTGCTAGACAAAACGGAAACTCTTCATGGACCACCGCTTCGACTAGACCATCACTAGATTTTGCTGCAACGACTAGCTTCTCTGCTAAAACATTTACTGCTTGATGATGAAAGGAATTAACAGCAATTTTTTCTTCTTCAATAATTGTTTTTAACAATGTATGAGGTGTTATGTGAACATAATGCGTTGCGACGCCACGAGCTGCTTGTTGTGCATGTTTTAACAGTTTACTACTATGATATTCACTATCAACATCTTGGTATAATGTTCCACCTAATGCAACATTGAGCATTTGAATACCACGGCAAATACCGAATATCGGCATTTTCCTTGTAAAGGCTGCATTAAGTAAGGCCAGTTCCACCTTGTCTCTCTCCGGGTGTATCTTTCCTAGCCTTGGTAAAGGTTCAGCACCAAATTCAAATGGATGAACATCGTGCCCACCCGATAAAAGTAAACCATCCGTTAACGATAGAATTTGTGCCGCATCTTCCTCTACCCCCAGCGGAATAATAAATGGGATCCCTCCAGCCTCAATAATGCTTTCGCTATAGGCTACATTTAATCTCGATGATAAATCATCTTCCGCAAACGCCGTTATACCTATAATTGGTTTCATCTATCTCCCTCCTTACCATAATCCTACATACCACTGTATTATGACATTTCCATAGAAATACACTATGACCGCTGCTAGTGCGATGGCAGGGCCAAATGGAATCGCTGTTTTTCTACCTTGCTGGCGCACTTGCAGCACAATCATTCCAGCAACCATTCCAATAACGGCTGCTATAAATAATGTCAATAGTGTGTGGATTGTACCTAATACAAGGCCGAGTAAAAAGAATAATTTTATGTCGCCACCACCAATTCCACCACGCGACACAACTGCGATACTATATACTACGCCAAAGCCAACGACAGCACCTACAATACTATCCCACCAAGGCGTCAAAGGCGCTAGCATACGCCCAATCACCAATAATGGCAAAAAGCACAATAGCACTTTATCTGGTATAAGCATATAGGTAATATCCGATACAACCACAATCACCAATAATGAAATCAATAATAATGCCACGATAAATTGTTCACTAAATCCATATTGCCAATATGAAAAGGCAAATAATATCCCGGTCAGCAGCTCGATGAATGGATAAATCCATGCAATTTTTTGCCCGCAGCTACGACATTTGCCTCCTAAAAATATATAGGACAATACAGGTATTAAATCTATTGCCGTCAATTGCCTCTGACAGGTCGTACAGTGCGATGGTGGTTGGATTAGCGACTCCTTCATCGGCACACGTAAACCTACCACATTAAAAAACGAACCAAATACAAGTCCAAATACGAATACAAGTATTGTATAAGCCATTTCCATTTTTCTTACCCCCTAAACTAACATAGTGCTTATACTTGTTGTCCTTTATAATAAGGTTGTGACCTCGACGGTCGTGGTAATAGTAGACTCTACATTCTGCTAATGTTTCTAGTTTGATTTCACTATTGGTGAATGATAATTATAAAATTCTACAGCCGCTATGCGTGTTCCTGTCACCACTTTATTGACAATAATACTTTCAAAGAGCACGTATTTGAGTGGCTTTTTTACGCCAAAACAAATTTACCGTAAAATAAAAGACCATTTACTAGTCACACTAGTAAACAGTCTTTATTTTTATTTCCTCAACAATCTGCCCGACAGTAGCATGCCGATGCCACCAATTGAGATGAAAAGTATTGCGCGTATTAATAAATCGAGTGCGGATAAGTCGAAGAATATCAGCTTTATAAAGGCGATGGCTAATATGATAAAGCCGGAAAGTCGAAGCATTCGTAAGTGCCGCACTGCGCCAAGCCAAAGTGATAGGCTTGCCGTGAGAAAGAGCGTAATTGTTGTTAGTGCAATGCTAAGCTTCCAATCTAGTAAGTCGTTATAAGCAAGTTGTGACACAAGACCACATACTGCTAGCATCGCACTTACTACACCTATACTAACAATGGCATCTAAAAATTTCGGCATATAGTCTTGATAGATTCGATAAATACGTCCCTTCATGAGCAAATCCAGGATGATAGCCTTAATCGTAGCAATGAAGGTTAACCGTGTCATAATATTGAGCCATTCAATCCCCTGTATATTAGAAGGAATAACGTTTAACATAAATGTAAATAACAAGAATAACACAGTCAGCACTGGCGTTAATGCCCGCCCTTTAAATGTTACTGGTAGAAACAGTGACACTACAAACAACAATACAATGCTAATACTCATTAGATGTGGGGTATTACTAGCACTTACAATATAAACACTATCCAGCTTGCCTATATAGGCGATAAAGTAACTAGCTGTAATAACTGCTATTATATCAAGCACATATAAATCTTTCATCCATTTCTCAAAGGCATTTAATGTTTCTTTACGACGTAATGCATACATATAAATAACGAAGAGATATACCCCTGGCATCAATAAAGCGAGATGTTCTATACTAAAAAATGGGGTTGGCTCGTGTATAACAAAGCTAACAATCATTGCCACGAAAAACCCTATTGAACTGACAACTTTCATCACACTTGCTCGAAGTCGCAAGCTCATCATAACGCCTGCAAATAGTATGAATGGAAGAAGTAAATCATCTACTTTTTCTGGTATATTCATAATCAACAGCGTATTACAAAGTGTAATAAATGCGAGTGTTACGGCACTATCAAATGCCTCCTGCCATTTTTGCTTATAGCCATAACCCGCTATAACTATAAATAACATACATAAACCGAACAGTAGGAGCTCTTTATAATCAAGTGGACTACTTATCAAGTTCATCATTAGTAAGCTAAAGACCCCTAAACTAAATTGCAGTCCAACATAAATATGCTTCCACTTCGATTCAACATTATACAAGCGACACCAACTCGTGTAGAAAATAGCGAGTGTCATGAACAAACCTAAGGCAAACATTCCTTGATTATCATTATTCATAAAGGCGACAATACTAATTGCCAAAATTGAGAAAAAAGTAGCGACATAAAGCGCAATTTTTTGTTTATGTTGAAGAATAACAAATTGCAACATTGTAAATAAGACAATGACAAAGAATAATATAATGTATGCGCTAAAATCCATGTATTCTAGTAAATAAGGTAATAACAATGAGGTGAAACTGACAAATAAAGTAAGTACCTCATTTTTCTTTAGATAGCTGATTGCTATGCCATAGCCAATGAATAGGATGGCAATAAACAATGCTAATGTTAAGCCCAATACATCGTATAGCATAGCACCAGCAGCAGTAGTTAAAATACCTACGATAAATGCCCCTCCATATAAGGAAATGGTTACGGCTGATGACCCTAGCTTTTTATGTTCTACTACATATGCTATGGTTGCTAATGCGATGGATAATAAATAAGCGAGGATGATTTTTACCTCGTTTGATAAGTAGCCATAATCACTAACTAGTTTTAGCCCCCATAACACACCCAATACTAAAATAACCATAAATACTTTCGGAAGCGCCCACATAATTTGCTCTTCGATTGAACGCCCTTGTTGTACATTTGTTTTTGCTGTTGGTATTGGTGAAGTTGGTGGTGTTGGCTTAGCTTTTGCGATTGGTAAGGCAGATTGGCCAGTGATGGATTTGTTGATGTTTTGTATCGTAGTCTTTTCTTGTGACTGTCGGTGCTTTAACTCATCCATTTCCCGCCGTAACGCTACCATCTCTTTTTCTAGCTTAGCAATTCGCTGCTCCATTTCTAGCGACAATTCATCATCCCCCTTAGCGATTAGAATTTTCTTACATTATATCATATTCACTTTTATTGTAAAATTACACTTTTATAAATATCATTAAATTTTATCGAGGTTTTCGATACATTAAGGCACGTTCACTATCACTGGTACCGCTCGTAGTCGGATCGACAACAACCCCCATTAAAACAAGAATCGATAACACTGTATTCAAAATGGACGTTAGTTGCTCACTCATTGCACTTGTTAAATCATAACCAAACAAGGCGCCCACTTGTTGAGCGAGTAGTAACAGCATGGAAAATAAAGCTAATAAAAACGGCTTATGCATGAATCGAATCTTCCAGTTAATTCTCATAAATGCTCACCTCCCCCCTCCTCACCACAGTATATGCACCACGTCACTTGACACATATGCAAAAATATAGCTTTAACGAGGAATAAATGAATGCTTCCTCCCAAATTGTCGTTACACTTTCTATCAACAATAGGCGCTAACGTATCGAAGATTTACATGGATTAATCGATGATTTACACCGACTTATCAGTGCTTACAACCTTTTCTATGAACTAAAAGTTACAACTTCACATACTATAGAAAGGAACGATTTGATAAAGGGGATGTCAAATGTCTTGTAGGGAAAGACCCGATGTGTGGGACGAAGATGGAAGAGATATTGAGCGTTGGGAAAATGACGGTGGTCGAAGTAATTTTACGAAATACTTCTAAGCGGCTATATAACGGTTTCCAAAAACCCTGTAAAAAAAGCAGGCTGTCCTCTAAATAACTAGGACAGCCCGCTGAACATTACCATATATCAAGATGGTCAAAAGAAACAATGGAAATCGGTTCTTTCGATAACTGCTTGGAACACAAGGCAACGATATGACAATCATCTAAATCAAACAATTGAAAGCTATACTTTTGTGACAGTTGGTTGCTTTCATACAGTTGTATTGTTTCGGGTTGAATGCAAAACGAAAAAGAATCAAGTGGCATAGTCAATCCTTTTCCCTCAGCCTTTACATAACTTTCTTTCAATGTCCAAAGTTTATAAAAATACTGTATTTGTTTGTCTTTTGGTTGACTTAAAATATCTTGATACTCACTGCTTGTAAAATAGGCTTTTGCAATGTCCATCTCTATCATTGCTACTTGTTCTATATCTATTCCAATAGGCGTATCACTCACTGCACATACAACCCAGTCACCTGAATGCGCCAAATTAAAATGAATCTGATCGAAATTTTGAAGATTAGGCTTACCATATTCATTGATAGTGAAATGAATATGGTCATTTGTCATGCCAAAGTCCCTCTTTAAAGAATGACGCAGAAGAACTTCTGCCAATATAGAGCGCTTTTTATCTTCATCAAAGTGAAATTTACTTACTTTTTCTTTTCTTTCAGCAGATATCCTTAGCTCAAATTGTTGGAAAATATCTTGATACGCTTTTTCTGTTATTTTTATTGCATATTTATATATCATTATTGTGCTCCATATAAATTTTAATACTGCTAGTCTTTGGATTTCACTTTATAGTATAATTTTGCAACAAGAAATACAAAAGCGTAAATTACTTGGCCATTTTCTCTTCATCCTTGTTGCTATAAGTATCGGTACTTTCCACTATCCATTTCATAATGCTTTCTTCTCTTTCCTTAATATTGTCAACCTTCGCATCAAATTTATTCATTTTCTTAGAAGCGACAATTTTTCCATCTACCATAAATAGAACTCTTTCAGTTTTTGCAGCAACTTTTGCATCATGTGTTACCAGCATAACTGTTGTTCCTTTTTTATTGATTTCTGTTAAAAGTGACATAATCTCTGTCGCTGATTTAGAATCTAATGCGCCTGTCGGTTCATCTCCAAATATAATATCTGGATCATTAATTAATGCCCTACATATCGCGACCCTTTGTAACTGGCCCCCTGAAGCTTGATTAATATTATTATTTTCAAGCGCTGCAATTCCAGTCATCTCTAGTAATTTTTTTGCTCTTTTATACACTTTAGTTTTATCTGCATCTTTGGATACAAGCGCAGGGAACATAACATTATCAATTAACGAGAGGTTTTTTAAAAGATTTATATTTTGGAATATAAAACCCATATTATTTAAGCGGATCTTCGCTAGATTTTCTTCTTTTAGTTTGCCAATCTCATTCCCTTTAAAAAGTACATCCCCAGAAGAAATTCGGTCCATACCACTTACATTATATAAAAGTGTTGATTTTCCACTGCCTGATGGGCCCATTACGGCTACAAATTCGCCCTCTTTAATTTCTAGATTTACATCTTTTAAAATATGCAGTTCATTATTTTTTCCTAATTCTACTATTTTGTTAATTCTTGTCGCCTCTAAAATATTATTCATATCTATTCCTCCATTGCATCGTCTTTCTACTTCTTAACCCTTTAAAATAACAGATAAATCATCTTTTACAGTTACTTTACAGCACACAGATATCGTAATACCAACTACTACAATTAATGCTAAAGGACATAGTAGCCAAGTCTGCCATGCAACGTTTACTAACTCTATTTTCGCAGCGCCCATAGAAGACATCCCCATACTTACAAGATACTCTCCTAAGTAATTCGAAACTAGTACACCTAGGAAAATTCCTACTAGTAGTACTAGTAGTGTTCCTGCCATATATTGTTGTTTAATATGATTGGCTGTTAATCCCATGCTTCGCATAATAGCGATTTGAGACATATCTTTTGATAATAACATTCTCAGGAATAAGGCTGTAATTAAAACAATAATGATTAATGAAATGGCAATTCCTCCGATAACAACCGTACTCATTTGGCTAATAATATTGCCAAGCGTTTGCTGAGTATATTCTTTAATATCATTGACCTGTGCAGAGGCATATTGGCTTTGATAATATTCCATTTTTTCTGGGATATTGACATCTTTAGCCACATCCATGTTCACTATATACCAAAGAATCGCATTTTCATTTAATTCCAGATTTGTTGTTGCTTTTGCCGTTTTCCCGCCATTTGTAATATCTTGATAGATACCACTCACTGTCATCTTCTTCTCTGCTCCAGCAACCTTTACAATTACCGTATCTCCGACTTTTTTATCTAATCCATCTTTAGAAGCATTCGCATAAGATAGAGCAATTTCTCCATCCTCTTTCGGCGCATATCCCTCCAAATAACTTAGTGGAAATACTGAAAAATCACCGGTTTCAATATTTATATAATCCCATGCACCTTCTGCATTTTTAACTTGAAACGAGCCTGTAATATAAGCAGCGTGTTTTTCAATATCTGGATCATTTGCTAACTCTTCTTGCAATTTTTTATAATCTTCTGTAATCGTATCTGTTTTTCGAAGGTCAATCCTCATATCAGATTTCCCTACACCCATATAAGTAGAGAATTCCGGTGAATTCATCGTATTATATACACTTATTGGAAGTATGATAATAAATGTACAGATAACAAATATAACGATAAGTAATCTATATAATTTGAAACGCTTAAATACATCCCTAATCCCCATATAAATATTGGTACTGAAAAATTTATTTTTTAGCAGGGAGAAGCTGTATTTCTTATTCTTACCGCGTTGCATAATATCTGAACGTAGTGCTTCTACAGCAGAAATCTTATCAATTCGTTTTAGCACTTTCTTGAAGTACAACGTAATGATGAAATAAACAAATAATGGCGCTATAAGAGAAAGTACATATTTCAAGTTACCTGATAAATCAGAAGATATGTAAAGTCTCATATTCCCCGTAAACAGATTAACAACTACAAAGGACAGTAAATATCCCACAATACCTGCAACTACAGATATAGCTCTATACTTATTAAGATATACCTTTTTAATATCTTTCTTAGAGATTCCGATCGCTTTCATTACACCGATTTCTCTTAAATCCTCATCAATCGTTGCTAAGAATGTCAGTCTAATACAAAGCGATGCAATAATAATAAGCAAAATACTAATCAGTATAATAACCATTGCTACAATCGTATCTGACATTGCATTAAAGATTAAGAATATTTTTCCGCCAACTGTAGGTCCATTTGCTGGAAGACCTGCATCAATATATGCTGTCTGAACAGCTTGAGCATCGCCAGTCTCATGTAGTTTGAATTGAATTAAATATTCGCGTTCGCCTACTTGATTGACCAACATTTCATTATAATCAGATTGATTGATAACAAAACGTTTTGACGAAGTAAGTGAAGAATTCATCTCATAATCTCGGGCATAATCTGAAATAGTAAAGTCCTTTTCATAATCGCCTCTTTTTACCGTAATCGTTTCGCCAACTTTTAAGTCATATTGCTGCATAAAATAAATAGGAACAGCTACAGTCCCTTCTTTTACGTCCAACTTATTGTTGTTTAGATCCAATATATAGTCAAAACTTTTATTTTGAACAACAAATGATATGTCCTGTACAGTACCTGCCATTGTATTGTTGTTTCCAAAATGTATATTATTTCCATCTAAAGTGAGAAGAACCATCGTTTCCTGCATAGCAATATGTTCACGTTGTTCTTCTGTAAATTTATCAATATCTCGCTGATTATAATCTCCTGCATGCATCTGCGTGATATCGGCTGGGTGTGCTCTTTCTTGCAGTTCTGACATTGACTGCGTTAAATTTGCAATGATATTTGTTGCACTAGCTCCTAAGATTACTGCCATCGTTATAAAAATAAATATTGTTGCCGTAACAATTTTCTTTCTGTAGCAATCATTCTTTACCATCTTCAGAAACAAAGCTATTCCTCCTTCATCTAACTACACGACTTTACTATTTATTAAATTTTTATTATTAAATTGACTGCTCAGTTGGTATTAACTCAGTATCTTTTTGTTTTTCCATTTCTCGAATACCTTTAGATTTTGAAACAAATAATGCCGTAATTATTAGTCCTACTCCAGAAAGAATGATTAAAAAACCAATTCCCCTTGTTTCACCAGTACCTATAATTTTTCCAACAGAATTTGCTAGAACGCCTCCTTCAACTAACGCTGGGTTAAATACGTAATCGGCCAGAACACCTGCAATAACGTAAGCAACGACGAAACCTATTTGTGATATTAAAGAAATCAGTCCCCATGCTCTACCTTGCTTCTCATTGTCTATCGATTTTCGTATTAAAACATCAATACATGTCGTTGCAAATGGTAATGAAGCAAAGAATAAAAATCCGGAAATAATAATAACTGGGATACTTGTTGTGGCGCCGAATCCTGCCATCGTTATACCAGATACAATGAAACTAACGACCATTACTTTTACAAAATTTCTTTTGATAATTCCTGTACCGATTAAAATACTGGATACCATCATACCGCATGCTACAACTGTCTGAAGTATTCCGGTTGTTTTCTCACTCGCAAATGATAAAATCATAGGTTTTGATAGTACTTGAATAATTCCCATATAGAACATTAAAACGGAAACCAGTACTATAAGAAGCATAACCCCTTTTGATTCAACAATAATTTGCCAGCCTTCTTTTAAATCTTTGAAAAAGTCTAAATCTTTTTTCTCCAAAGGCTTTACCGAAAGCGATTTTCTTACAAAAAGAATTGTTGAAACTGTTACAGCAAGTGTCAAAATATCAATGATGATAATTAATTCCATACTGTAAAATGCTAAAATTAGACCACCAATAATTGGTGAAATCAAAAATTTAGAAGAGGAAGCAATCCCCACCATACCACTTGCCTTAGCATATTCATCCTCTGATAGTAAATCCGTTAGTGTTGCTTTATACGCTGGATCTAATAATGATGCGAAGGCTGAACTAAATCCTACACAAAGACAGATTTGCCATACTTGAATATTTCCTGTATTCATTAGCACTAATAACAAAACGAGTCCCAACCCTGAGACACAATCACCAATAATCATAAGGAGTCTTCTGTCAAATCGATCTGCAAGAACTCCTGCAGCCGGACTGAATAAAATCATGGGAAGTAGCGCTGCCATTTCAACCATAGCAACATCCAATGCGGATTTCGTAAGTTGCCAAACGTATACGCCAAGACCGAAGGCAGTCATACCAGTACCGATATTAGATATCAGCTCCCCCATCCAGATGACCAAGAACTTTTTAAATCCTGCATCTGTCTTTACGTCATTCATAATTCGAATCCTCCTTCGTTTAAAAATTTACTCCAATATTATTTTACAATTTTATCCGTTAAATAACACATATATATTTGAATTTTTTTTATTTTTTTCCATAATCTAATACCTTTTTATATGTAAAAACAGCTTCAAATATCGGTTTCTCATTTTCAAGTATTATTGTTATGCAAGCAGTCCTCTTTTTATTTCCGTAAAACACGCTCTTTCTGTCTGCGACACTCTGTTTATAAAAGTTGCACCATTCAATTCCCAGATCTAAGAATCCATAGACCTGGGAAGAACAGTAACTACCTCACTTTAACTTCTAAGTTAAGAAACTGATTGATGAACGTGACAACTTCCTTTTCCATATTATGAATAAACATATGCTCTGCATTTTCAATAGAAGTTACATTTAAATCTTGAACAAGATAATCATCCCACATGATCGCTGAACGAATATTCTCTGATTTATCATTTTCTCCCCATAACAAATGTGTTTCGATATCAATTTTTTTGTATGGCGCTTTTGCTGAGGATTCTAAAATGCCATAATCAGCACGAAATATTGGAAGCATAATATTCATTAACTCTTTGTCTTTTAATACAGCCTCTGGCATACCACCATAAACCTGTATTTGCTTTATCAAGTCCTCATTACTCAACTTGCTATACTGTTTATTTGCAAAACTGGATGGTGCAACAGATGCAGATAATATTAATGTTTTTGGAAGAATTTTTTCTTGATTTTGAAACATTCTTTCCAACAAAAAATATGAAACTACGCCACCCATGCTATGCCCCAAAAATACGCTTCCTGGGCGAATAATCTTTGATATCTCCTGATAATATAGCGAAATCAGTTCATGAATATCACTAATTAATTCAAGTTGAGAACCAAAATGTCCAGGAGGATTCGCCACCCATATTTCAACATCCTCCGGCATTGCACGCACAATTTCATTGAATGAGTTGACATAGCCTCCTAGATAAGGAAAACAAATTAACTGCCCCTTACTACCTTCTTTGGATTTGAAAAATGTTTTTAGCTCCATCATGATATTTCTCCTATTTCAACTAAATATTATGCTCCAATCCCAACATATTCGGGTAATACTTGAAGCTTTTGTTCAATATTTCTCTTCTTCGTAAGGAAATGCATAATAACAACAGATATTGCGAAAAATGCAATCTGCAATAATTGAACTTGTGCATTAAAGTAATATAACTCCAGTCTCGCACCTGATGAAATGAGCCAGAATAATAAAACGTAAAACAGTAGATTTCCGTTTGTCGCATTAAACATATAACTAATAAAAATAAGGAATAACATTAATTGAATAACGTACAATGGGAAGATAGCTGCCAATTCAAATGATGTAATTACATATCCAGGTAATACATAGATCCCGAATATAAGACCTGTTATCACACCCGCTTTTATATTACTGTTATATTTTTTCTGAAGATACGGCATTAAAAATCCGATCCAGCCAAGTACTCCACCAAGAATTCCTGCTTCTTCAAACAGATTTTTAACTACTTCTATGACCATTTGCTTAAAAGTTAATGTCATCTCTGGTACTTCAAAACCAACAGCAATGGAACCGTAATGAATACTACCTACATAAAGAAGAAACAAACCGCTTATGATTGGAAACCATATGAAATCTTTTTTTCTAGGAATAAACTTAGAAAATAGATTTTTTATCGCCTCAAAGCCGCCCATTAACCAATAAACAAATAAACCTGCAATGGATGGCGAATACAAAGCAATCATAACAATCGGGTTCGTAAAGGACGTTTCACCAAAAAGTTTTGTAAAAAAATCATTGAAAATCATAGATGCTGATGCAAGCCCCCAACATAAGCCAAATGTAATAATTAAATAAATCGTTAAATATTTATTTTTCATTGTGATACCCTCCCTTGTTCGCTTCTTTTTTCTACAATAGTTCTAAATTTTTTCTCATCAATTCCAATAACATCTTCAATTTCAATGTAAAGGTGGTCACTATCATAATTTAATGTTACAGACATACGGGCAAGGCTGTTTTCAGTATTGTTATGACTAAATGCTTGTTTCTCCTCCGCTTTAACAAATCCTTGGAAATTATAGAGGATGAAATTACAGTACTGTTTATCATTGAAATAGTATTTTCTAAGGAGTTGATTTAATTTTGGATAGTCCTTACTAAATCGTTCTTCCCCAAGTAATGCGAGATAATTGATGGAATGATCTTTACAAAGTTGAATGGCCGTTTCAACCGATGTTCTATTTCCTTTTTCACTAATAATCGGTACAATATCTAAAAACTCGCCTACGCTATTATAAAAATCCTTCCCCTGATAACTTCTTGCATACTCCAGCACTGCAAAGGGAATGACTTCTGTATTTGTGTAATCTCTTAAAATATCAGATACAAAATCGAATGCATACCACCAAATATCTAAATGCTTTTTATCTGATAAAGGAATGATAATTTCTATATTATTTCGCAAGGCTGTATTACGCTTTGGTTGTGCCATTACCTTACGATTATTTTCACTCCACTTCACCAAATTAAATTTTTCAATTAGCTCCTTCTCACTAATCCCTAATGGCCCTTCGTTTAGCACATCAACATACTCTTTAAAACTTCGAATAGTATTTTCCATGCTCGTTGTACCTTTTAACCCCTGTTCAATCTGAGTTTTGATAATCTCGGCACTCATACCATCGAATATCAAATGATTGGCACCCCAGATAATGAGATGTCTCGTATCACTTTCTTTTAGTACACACATTCGCCATAGTAGTTCATTATTTGAGTAGGTTCTTAAAAGTATTTCTTCACTAAGCTTATTGATGATAGTTGTTTTTACACTCTCGGTATACATAGATATATCTACATATGTAAGATAATTACTCATAATGGTTTCTAATTTGAGTACTTCATGTTCACACCATTTCTTTTCGCCATCGGTTTCTACTAATGAGCAGTGAAGCAACTGATTGTTACTTATTACGTCTGCAATAGTATTCTTTATTCTATTTTTCGAAATTATTCCATCGAAATGGCTTATAAATCCACTATAGTTCGACCCCTTTGACATATGACCTTTCTGAATTGGGGAAAGAGAAAACGCCATTCTCGTATCAGATGCAGTAATAATGTCAGAGAGACCTTCAATACGCGCAATAACATTCTTTACGAGACTAGTAATTTGTTTCGCATTTAATTCTATATCTTTGCTTGTCCTTATTTTATCAATCATAGGCGGCGATACTTCCGCAAGCGGTTCTATGGATGCAGCAATTTTTTCTGCTGTCTGGTACTGGAAAATTTCATTAATTTTGAGGTCCACACCTTTGTTAGACAATGCCTTCACTAAAGCAATGGCTTTAATTGATTGACCACCGAAATGAAAGAAGTTGTCTTTCAATCCAAATTCTTTAACATCCAGTATCATCTGCATTGTTTTCAGAATCGTTTTTTCTAAAGTTGTTCTTGGCTCATCCTGCACCATCACTTTTTGAGAATATTGTTCTGCGTTTACAAGCGCTTTTCGATCAACTTTTCCGCTAAAGTTGAGAGGAAATTCTTTTAAGACCACAAATTTAGATGGAATCATATATTCAGGTAATCTATTATTTAAATGATTGCGCACATACTCTCCATCATATTTTTCTATATGATGATTTTCATTCACCGTATAGTAAGCCGTCATATATAGCGTGTCTAGATGATCCCTTTCGGCAGTAACAATGACATTTTTTATTCCATCGATATTTTTTATATGTCGCTCAACTTCACCAAGCTCGACTCTGAATCCTCTTAGTTTTATCTGAAAATCTTTGCGACCTAAAAATACAAGTTGGCCTCTGCTGTTCCACATCACTTTATCACCGGTACAGTACACTCTTTTACCGCCTACTGCATCAAGGGTAATAAATTTTTCATTTGTAAGGTCTTCTCTATTTAGATACCCTACTCCTACCCCATCTCCACCTAAACATAATTCACCTGCAACGTTCATCGGTACCAACTGTTTCTTTTCGTCCACAACATAAACTGTTGTATTCGATATTGGAATACCAATAGGAATAATGGAAACATCCTCTATATCATCTATCGGGTAATATGTTGCAAATACTGCCGATTCGCTTGGACCATAGGCATTAATAAGCTTCCCCTTGCCAATTTGATTTACTGTTTGTTGCGCATGTGTGAGCGAAATCTGCTCTCCCGCTACAATGATTTTACGTACATTCTTCAAAAATTCGACTTTTCCGTCAACTAACATATGGAATAAAGCGGTTGAAATACAAAAAACACTAATTTCTTTCTTCTCTATAAATTCCGCTAGCAAAGCAATATCAAGGGAGGTCTCTCTTGGAATAATGACAAGATTGGCACCATTCAGTAAAGCGCCATAAATATCAAATACAGAACAGTCAAATACATAATTAGATATCTGCATAATTCGGTCATTTTCGTTAATATCGATATAGTTCGTATTCTTCACGACACGCACGACATTTTTATGCTTAATTAATGTTCCTTTCGGTTTTCCTGTAGAACCGGACGTATAGATAACATAAATCAGATCATCACTATTGAAATATTGCGATGTATAGGTGGATTCTATGCCCATATCTTGTTCTCGATTGAGTGTATTTTCATCTTTATCGATTAGGAATTTTTCAATATTTACACTTATTTTTTCTTCCAAAGAATAATCTGTAACGATTACTTTGCTGTGACAATCCTCTAGAATATAATCAATTCTCTCTTGAGGAAATTTAGGATCAATCGGCACATAGACAGCGCCAAGTTTCATAATGCCCAACATACTGACAATTTGCATATAACCGCGGTCTAAAAGTATGGCCACCTTATCTTGGTATCCAACATTTCTATCTTTAAGTTTTTCAGCTAACTGATTTGCCATATTATTTAACTGTTTGTAAGAAATTTTATCTTCCAACCATTCAATAGCAATAGCATTTGGCGTATCTCTAGCATAGTCTTCAAAAATAGTTAACACTGTTTTATGTGCTGGATAATCCGTAGTCGTTTGATTTACTGTTTCAATAAGCCAGTTCCGCTCTTCCACAGTCATCATATCAATATCTTTAAGCTTTACGTTTACATCCTTGAGCATTTGCGAAATGATATAAATAAGTCGCTCGCCCATGATTCGAATCGTATCTTCTTTATACAATGCTTTTGAATAGTCAATATCCATATAAAATTGCTGATTCTTTTCTTCTAATGTAAAACTAATATCAAATTTCACATTAATTTCGTTATTTTCATATGGTGTTAAGGAAAGTCCTTCAATATTGACCTCATCCGTACCAATATTTATATAATTAAACAAAATATCAAATAACGGATTTCTAGATACACTCTTTGGTATACCAAGTTCCTCCACTAGCAATTCAAACTGACAATCTTGATTATCATAAGATTTGACTAGCTTATTTTTTGTATACTGAAGAAATTCTTCTAGTGGTATATCTTCATCGAGCTCACTTTTAATAGCCAAAGTATTAACAAACATACCGACAATCGATTCTAATTTTGCATGGTTTCTGCCTGAAATAACTGTACCAATGACAATATCTTTTTGGTTTGTATATTTCCAGAGCATGATATTAAGGGCTGCCATAATAAACATGTATGGTGTGATTCCATGCTTCTTAGTGAAAGCAAGAATTCCTTGATTTATATCATGTTCAAAAGAATAGTGAATTTTACCGCCTTCATAGCTTATAAACTCTGGTCTGTCATAATCGGTATACAAATCTAGTACTGGAACACCTTCTTTAAATTCATTTTTCCAATAGTCCAGTTGCTTTTGCACTTTTCCGCTGTTGTAAAAATCGTTTTGCCATTTAGCAAAATCTTTATATTGAATCTCTAAATCTGGAAGCTCCTCACCCTGATACATACAGCCGATTTCTTTTAGCAGGATATCTAAAGAACTCTGGTCCGAAATAATATGATGCATATCCAGAACCATGACATGTTCTTCCTCATTTAAGCTAATAAAAGTTACGCGCAATAATGGTGCTTTTTCAAGGTTAAATGGCTTTAAATTTGCTGTTATTGCTTCTTCTAACCGCTCTTTTTCAGACGTTTGAAACTTTACTTTGAAATCGACATTGTCTTCAATAATTTGAACTATTTCACCATCGACCATGTCGAACCGAGTTTTGAATGCCTCATGTCTTTCGACCACTTTAGAAAAGCATTGTTGGATTTTAGTATGCTCTAATCTTCCTTTGACATGATAGACGGCTGCAAAATTATACGGGATTGCATCCTCCACCAATTCGTTCATTATGTACATTCTCTTTTGTGCAGAGGATGCTTCATAATATTTCTGAACGCCCAGCTTTTCAATTACATCTACTGATTTTTGATCTAAATGCGCATCTATATATTGTTCCATTTTGCCAAATGTTGAATGAATAAATACGTCAGACACTGGAAACTCAATTTTTAATGTTTCCTTGATTTTCGAAGAAAGCATAATTGCATTCAGTGAATCTCCACCCATTTCAAAGAAATCACTCGTTTTCTGAATATCTGTTACACCAATTACTTCTTCCCAAAGCTTCCTTAATACAACAGCAGGGTCGAGTTGCTCCATTTCAACTTTTTCTATAGTAGAATGTATTGAATTATTACTTGGTAAAGGATTTATGGAATTCACTACGTCACTATCATATTCTTTTTTATCGAAGACATATGTTGGTAGTGCAACTCTTTTTAACGAAGAAGTAGTAGCAGCACTGATCATATCCCAATCAATTTTCAGCCCTCTACACCATAGGTCCCCGATAAGGCGGTAAACATTATTGATAAAGCTATCACTCGAATTTTCTATCAGATTCAAGACATTTTCAGCTTCAACATTTGTCATACATCGTTTTGTAATCGAATTTTCTAAATCACTACTGCCAAGTTTTATGACAAGTGCATCTTCAATATGTTGTTTAGCTTTTATACCAGGCTTTTTTATTAACGGAATCTGTTTTTTTCTTAAATCATATTTTTCATAAATGGCTTCATACGTAGCAAGTTGTCCATATGTTTGAATTATGCTAATTGCATCCCTCAAGGTCACTGCACCTGCGCAAACCATAGATACAAGTTCAGCAATCCCTTCCCCAACTAATGCGGATGGTTGAACGCCAAGCTCCCTTAGCATCTGGACACATGCATATCCACCTAGCAATGCTCTATAACACTTGACCTCATTATCATCATTTTCAATGTTTCTTACTTTTTCTGCAGTTTGCTGTGGTAACATTTTTAATAGCTGCTCTACTGTACGTTCATAACCTTTTAATAGGGGATAGAGACCTTCTACCGTCCCGCTTTTTCTCCATAAAATATTAACATCTTGTACACCAGGTAATATCAATACAAGGTTTCGTTTCCTTTTCCCATTGTTACTGCAGACATGGAAAGTACTACTTTCCATGTCTTTTCTGCTCGTAACAAACACTTTTCTATGTTCTAATGCTCTTCTCCCTTTTTGAAGGGTCCAGGAGGCATCTGCTAAATCAATATGATGGAGTTCCTTTAAATAACTCATCACTTGCGCAGAGGTATTATTCAAAGCCTCCCAACTCTTTGCAGAGAAAGGTAAAATGTATGAAATATTGTCTCTTTGCATGTTGTTCCATACCTCCTTACTTTGGCGCTTCTTCTAAAACAATATGTGCATTCGTTCCACCGATGCCAAAAGAGCTGACTGCTGCTTTTAGTTTCCCATGAGTTGTTTCTAGCTTCTTCGCCTCAGTATTGAAATAAAATGGACTGTTGTTTAGATCTAGTTTTTCATTAGGCTGATTAAAATTAATCAATGGTGGTACTACTTTTTTATCAAGCACTAAAACTGTTTTTATAAATCCTGCCACTCCTGCTGCTGCATCAAGATGACCGATGTTTGCTTTTACCGCTCCAATAGCACAGTAATTTTTTTTATTCGTTCCCCACGCCTGTTTTAAAGCTTCTATTTCAATTGGATCTCCTAAAGAAGTTCCCGTGCCATGTGCTTCTACAAAACTAATCTCCTCTGGTTTAATACCAGCGTTGCCTAATGCAGATTTAATGACATCTGTTTGGCCTTTAATACTTGGTGCCGTATAGCCAATCTTGTCAATACCATCATTGTTAACTGCAGAGCCTTTAATGACTGCATATATATGATCGTTGTCTTTTAAAGCTTTTTTCAAAGGTTTTAACAATACGACGCCGCATCCGTTCCCAGAAACCGTACCTGATGAATCATCAGAGAAAGGTCGACAATGGCCATCTTTTGAAAAGATCATACCTTCATGCCATAGATAGCCTTCTTTTCGAGGATAGGAAATACTTACTCCACCTGCGATTGCCATATCCGCCTCTCCATTTATAACAATCTGTGCTGCTTGATGGATTGCAACAAGAGACGTAGAACATGCCGTCTGAATGTTCATATTAGGACCTTTTAAATTCAACTTGTAGGCAATTCTAGTTGTCAGAAAATCCTTCTCATTGTATGTGATTGCTTCGAATGCATCGATGATATCATTCTGGTTGTTCCCAAACTTTGACATCCATAACAGATTGGAACCACTTCCAGCGTACATAGCAATTTTTCCGTCATAGTCGAATGAATTGTATCCCGCATTTTCCAATAGTTCATACGTACATTGATGCAATAAACGTATTTGAGGGTCCATCATGCTCGCTTCTTTATCCGAATAGTCAAATAGTTTTGCGTCAAAATATTCTACATCCTTTAAGAAGCCTTTTGCCCTTACATAATTCTCTTTCTCAAATACTTCTTTAGGAATGCCACTTTGTAAAAGATCGTCATCATTAAAGAAATGAATACTCTCCTTGCCATTGACAATATTCTGCCAGAATGAATGAATGTTTTCTGCGTCTGGGAATCGACATGCCATACCGATTACAGCTACATCATCATTACGAATTCCCTCGGTATTCACCGCTTCAGTTGAATCCTCGAAGGCTTCATCAAATCCGTCGTCATCAAAATAATCTTGATCAAATGATGGTTCCTCGGCAGTCGTCTCGTTTTGGCTACCATTCTTACCACTTTCCTGTGATAATTCTTGAACTAAACCATCTATGGTCGGATATTCAAAAAGCTTCATTACTGGAATCGTTAGCCCTAACTCACTATTAATCTTGTTATTGACCATCATTAATGTTAATGAAGTCCCTCCTACATCAAAGAAGTTATCATAGACACCAATATGGTCTTTTTGTAAAATCTCTTTCCAAATTTTCAGTATTTCACTTTCAAGTACTGATTTTGGTGGCATATTAACCTCAAGTACTTTCTTTTCCTCTAAGGTTGCTAATGCATTTTTGTTAATCTTTCCATTTGGAAGAACAGGCATGTTATCTAATTGCATATATTCAGTAGGTACCATATAATTTGGCAATTTTGACTGTAACCAGTTCTTTAGCCATAGTGAATCTTTTCTTGCTGCACTAGGCGCATCATCCTTTAGGCAATAATATAATGTCAAATTTTTGTTATAATCTGCATCTTCATTTGCCTTTACTACAACTATGTTGACATTTGAATGTTCTAAAGCAGCTTTTTCAATTTCACCAAGCTCAATTCGATACCCTCTGATTTTAATCTGATTATCTAATCTACCAGAAATTTCGATTTCACCATTAGCATGCATTCTCCCTCTATCACCCGTTTTGTAAACTTTAATACCAGGTAAATCTTCTACTAAAGTGAACTTTTTATCTGTTTCTAGCTTATCGTTGTAATAGCCCCTTGCAAGGCCTTCTCCTGCAATACATATTTCTCCATAAACACCATACGGTTGTAACTGTTGTTCTTCATTCAAAATAAAAATTTGTGTATTGGCAATTGGCTTACCGATACTTATATAATCTGAATGTGTAAGATCTTTTGTAGTTGACCATATAGTAGTTTCAGATGGTCCATACATGTTATAGATACTTGCTAGAGATTTTGACCTTATATCTTGAAGTAGTTGAATTGGGAAATTCTCTCCACCACTTAAAATACATGTCAACTGTGATAATGCCGGTGCAAACGCAGGATTATCGACAAATGTTTTAATTCTTGATACCGTACTTAAAATATGCGTAACCCCATATATTATAATTTTTTGTGCAGCTAAAGTTGAATCTAGCTGTTCGATTTCATCTGCCATGTATATAGAATGACCTGTGCACATTGGTACAATGGATTCAAATGCAAAAATGTCAAATGATAATGTCGTTAAGCAAATGACTCTATCCTCTTCATTTCTAAAAATCCTTCTATTGACAATATCGTATATAAAATTAATGACAGAGGCATGATTGACCATAACGCCTTTTGGTTTTCCTGTTGATCCAGAAGTAAATATCGTATAGGCTAGTGAATTTACGGTGCAGGTAACTTCAGGATTTTTAATATTCTGTCCGTTTGCTTCTAATGCCCTACAGTCTATAGAGACACCGTTATAATCGACTGTTCCTACATGATCTCTATCTACTAACAATGCCTTTGGTTTGCTTAATTGCATCATATGGTCAATTCGCTCTTTTGGATAATTATGATCAATCGGAACATAGGCAGCCCCTGCTTTTAAAATGCCAAGCATACCAGCTAACATATTTTCATCCCTTGTTGTCATAAGTCCAACTAAATCTTCGTGTGCGACATGTAAGGATAGTAACTTGTGGGCAATTATATTGGCTTTTTTATTCAATTCTCGGTATGTCCAGACTGTACCATCTGAAGTAATCAATGCTGTTTTATCTGGATGTTTATCGACATTTCTTTCAAACATTTTGTGAAGTGTTACTTGTTCTGCTATATCAAGCTTGGTCTCTTCTAATTGTTTTAAGATGTTGTCTTTATCTATAGAAGAAACTACAGTCATTTTGCCAATTAGCGTTTCGCTATCCTTTAAGATACTTTCAAGAATTGTCTTGTAATTACTTTGCATTCTCTCCATCGTATCCTCGTTAAATAAATCAGTTGAAAAGTCAATAAAACAGTCAATTTCTTTATTCTTGCTCTGTTGTTGACATGTTAGAACTAAATCATAAGCAGAAGTTTGCGTATCAAATTGGAATGGACTAATTTTTATGCCATCAATATTCAAATCGTGAGTCTCCATGTTTTGGAAATCAAAACAAACATCAAACAGTGCGTTGCGGTTAAGTGTCCGCTTAATATCCAGTTGCTCAATCAAATCATCGAATTGATATTCTTGATTTTTTAATGCTTGAATGGTATTTTCTTTCACTTCATGGAAGAAATCGATAAACTTTTTCTTTGCCATTGGCTTGTTTCTTATCGCAAGCATATTAACAAACATACCCATGATATCCTTGACTTCATCTGTTGTACGTCCTGCTACTGGTGAACCAATCACGATGTCTTCCTGTCCAGAATATCTTTGAAGCAATACATACCAAGCACTTAGTAACGTCATATACATCGTGGCACTATTTTTTTGTGCAAACTTTTCCAATCTCTCCGCCATTTCACTTTCAATAGAAAAATGAACTCTTTTTCCTGCGAAAGTTTTGATTGCAGGTCTTTCCTTATCAATCGGAAGCTCCAATACAGGAATCCCATCTTTAAACATCTCAGTCCAATATTTTTTAGATTCTTGTATTTTTTCAGATGCTAGATACTGATTTTGCCATTCTGCAAAATCTTTATAGTGCACAGTTAATGGTGGCAACGAAGAAACATATAAATCATTAAAATCTTTTGTTAAAATTTCAACAGATGTTCCGTCTGCAATAATATGGTGTACATCGAATAGTAGTATGGATTTTACATCTGAAACTGTCACTAATTTCAGTCTACATAAAGGCGCTTTCGATAAATCAAAAGGTCTTATGAAGTCGTCAATTAAATCTTTTATTTGATCATCATTGTCTATCAATTGTTCTGTAAAAGTTAATTCCATATCTACATGGTCTTCAATCAGCTGGACAACTTTATTATCTTTAATGTCAAAGGATGTTCTTAATATTTCATGTCGCATCAATAGTTTTTCAGCAACTTGTCGCACCTTTTCCTCACTTAGTTTTCCTTCTATTATTGTGGCTGAAGGAAGATTATAGGCGGTACTTGTTTTATCCAGCAAATGCAAACTATACATACGCTTTTGCGCTGAAGAAGTATTATAATAAGCAGCTTTTTTTAATGGGACTATTTTATTTTTATTTACAGAATGTCCATTCAAACTAGCGATATAGGCATTCATTTTCTTTGGTGTCGTATGTTTAAATATTTCAGTAACAGCTATTTTTATACCTGTTTTACTCTCTATCACATTAGAAAGGCTTACCGCTTTTAATGAATCTCCGCCTAATTCAAAGAAATCCTGATTTTCTGTGATATTTTCAAATCCTAGTACGGATTTATAAGATTCAATAATGCATTCCTCTAAAGAATCCTTGCTTTCAATTGTTGCCGTAACTTGCTCTGAAGCTTCGAGTACTTTTTGTATTTCCGGATTACTTCTCAATGTATTTCCTTCTTGAGCTATTGTAATCGTAATAGGGTATCGTTTTTTCTCGAAATGATAGACTGGTAACGACACTCTATTGCGGACGTTACTGCCCATAAATTTCTGCCAATTTAGTTTTACTCCAGCACTCCAAGCAAGTCCAAGTTTTGCATAAACATATTCCAAATCATGTTCTTTTTCTATTGCGTGCCGTAAAATATTTAGGAATATTTGTCCTTCTTTTCTCTCTTTATGCTGTAATGCGAAGGTACATAAAGATCTTCCTCCACCTATCTCGATAAAGGCTGCATGCTCATCTTGTAAGATTAATGCTAGGTTTTTATCAAATTGTACTGGGTTTATAATATGTTCTGCCCAATATGTTGGCGTGCACATTTCATTTTCCTTCACCCATTCACCAGTGACATTTGAAACAATCGGAATGGATGGATTATTAAATTGAAATGCTTTGAGATATTCGCTGAACTCCGTTGCGGCATCCTGCATCATATAGGTATGGAATGCATGTGAGGTTTTAAGTATTGTCGCACCAATGCCTTTTTCTGACATTATTTTTTCAAATGCCTCTATTTTTTCTTTCGTTCCACCTACGACACAACGATCCGAAGTATTATTTAATGCTAACGATACGCCATCAATTAGCATTTCTTTCACTTCGTCTACACCTTTCATTACAGCAAGCATGACACCTGACTTCTGCTTCTGCATAATATCTCCACGGGCTCTGACAATTTTTACGGCATCAGCAAGACTCCATACGCCTGCAACTGCTGCGGCTGTTACTTCACCAATACTGTGTCCGATAAACGCCTTTGGCATTATCCCTACATCTATCAGTATTTTGGCAAGTGAAAATTCCGTAACAAACAATGCAAATTGACTATATTTTGTCTGATTAACGAGAGAGGAATCTGCATTGCCATAGATAATATCAAAGAATTCATGTTGTTCTTCTTCATTGAGATAGCCGAATATTTCATCAACATACTGACGGTAACGTTTACCTATAAAGCTGTCTGTTGCGTAATATAACTCTCTTCCGATTCCTTGATATTGGCTGCCCTGTCCTGAAAACATAAAGTAAACATTCTTACCTTCGTCAGCTTTTTTACATTCACTGTCAAGAATATCTTCTATAAATTCATCGACATTTATATCCTTTCCAAGATGCTCATTCACTACAATAGCTTTTCTATATTTGAAATGCTTTCTGCCCGCCATCAATGTCCAAGCAGCATCGGAACGGTTTATACTTTGATCTGACGCAACATACTTTAGCGTTGATTTTATATTTTCAATTAATGCATTTTTTGTTTTTGCTGAAAACAGGAACAGATTTGTTTTTTCTTCCTTACTGCTGTTTTTTACAGTTGGTGCTTCCTCCAATACCATATGTGCATTCGTTCCACCAACACCAAATGAATTAATGCCAGCTCTAAGAGGGAGATTGTTGTTATTTTGCCATTCCATACCATTACTTTGTACAATAAATGGTGTCTCATCAAAATTAATCTTTGGATTAGGATTTTTATAATTTACTGTCCCAGGTATAAATCGATTCTTTAAGCTTAATGCAACTTTTATCAATCCTGTTACACCTGCTGCCGTATCAGTATGGCCGATATTGCCTTTTACAGAACCTAATAAACTGTATCTCTTTTTATCTGTGGCAAATGCTTTTGTTAACGATTCAACCTCAATCGGATCTCCTAATATAGTACCTGTCCCATGTGCTTCAATATAGCCGACCGTTTCGGGATCGATTTCTGCTCGTTTATAAGCTTCCCTTATTACCTCCGCCTGCCCATCTACACTTGGCGCAGTAAAACCTGCCTTTTGACTGCCATCATTATTAATAGCAGAGCCTTTAATAACTGCATAAATATGATCTCCCGCTTCCAGTGCCTCATCTAGTCTCTTTAATACAACAATTCCCATTCCATTTGAAAATATTGTACCGCTAGCTTCTGCATCAAATGGACGACAATGCCCATCAGATGAAAACATCATCCCATCTTGATACATATAACCACCATCATTTGGAAGTTCAACAGTAACACCGCCAGCAATAGCTATATCACATTCTCCTAACATGAGAGATTGACATGCTAGATGTGTCGTAACGAGGGTCGTTGAGCATCCAGTAAGTGATGAGAACACAGGCCCTTTAATATTAAATTTGTAAGCTAACCTTGTTGCAAGAAAATGATTCGTACTCATTGTAAATGCTTGATACATATCACTGTAATTGTCATTATTGCCCAATGCTTCGTTATACCATTGGAAATCATCTGAACCACCGATGAAGATGCCCATCTTATCTTCTGTCGATTCTGGATAATATCCCGCATCCTCCAAGGCCTCCCATGTTCCTTTGTACAAAAGCCTTAACTGCGGCGACATAAGATTTACTTCGCTCGGTGTATATTCGAAAAATTCTGAATCGAAGTATTCAATGTCATCTACACGACCTTTAGCCTTTACATAATTCTTGTTGTGAATCGTTTCTTCACTAATGCCAAGGTTGCGAAGTTCTTCATCATTATAAAAATGAATACTCTCTTTTTCATGTTTCAAGTTATGCCAAAAATCCTTAATATTATCGGCACCTGGAACGTCAATTGCCATTCCAATAATGGCAATATCAGAATAGACTGATTTTTTCTTTCTCTTGAAAAAATTCTTTCTGTCCTGAATTTCTACCTTTTCGTTTTTCATCATTTGCTCAGATAATAGACGTATCGTTGGGAATTGATATAAAACAGTAATAGAAAATTCCATATCAAGTACTTGCTTTAATCTGCTATGTACTAGAATCGCAGCCATGGAATGCCCACCGATTTCAAAGAAATTATCTTCTATTCCTACATGATCAATTTCTAATACCTCTTTCCAAATACGAGCAATAATTGTCTCTAATTCAGATTCTGGTACTTGATTAATTGTCGTAGTGTGATGATTATAGGTAGTATCTGCAATAAGTATTTTCCGGTCTATTTTCCCACTACTATTAATCGGCATTTTCTCCCTATGAACAAAGAATGCTGGAATCATATAGTCTGGTACATAATGACTTAAAAATGCTCTTAACTCAGCTACAGGCACTTGTTGTGGAGCAACATAATAAGCACATAGTACAGGTAAATGGTTGGAAGATTGCTTCGTAACTACTACAGCTTCTAAAATGCCGTCAAACTGAACCATTGCATTTTCAATTTCTCCCAGTTCAATCCGTAATCCGCTAATTTTAACTTGGTGATCCATTCTCCCCATAAATTCGATATTGCCGTCAGGAAGCCATCTCGCCAAATCACCTGTTTTATACATCTTCTTAAACCAAACGGGATCTTTTCTTTCATCATAGAATGGATTTTCACAAAATTTTTCATTTGTAAGTTCTTCTTTATTGAGATAACCTCGGGCCAATCCTACTCCACTTAAACATAACTCACCAGGTACACCTACCACCTGAAGTTGATTATTTTCGTCAATAACATACCATCGAATTTCATTTAACGGATGTCCAATCGATACATTCGAAACACGCTCGCATTTTTGAATAGAATGGTGTGAAGCCCACATTGTACATTCTGTTGGACCATAAACATTTTCAAGATTTACAGCTAGTTTCATGTCAAAAAATTTATCAATTATATCAGCAGTTAATGCCTCTCCTCCAACAAAAATCCATCGTAAGGAGTGTAACTTTTCTTTATTATTTTTTTCATTCAACAGTTCTAAAAATACCTTGAGCATGTTTGGTACAAAGTTTATATGGGTTACATGATAGCGATCTATAAATTCTAAGATAAGTTCTGGATTTTTCTCGCCATCATGTTCTAAAATACACAGAGCACCTTTTCCCATAAACCAGCCATACAGTTCCGTTCCCGAAATATCGAATGAAAAAGGCGTTTTATATAGATAAACATCGCCTTCTTGAACAGGGAAACGTCTTTCCAAATCCATAATTGTATTGACTACACTATGGTTTTCAATCATTACCCCTTTTGGCTCACCAGTCGAACCTGAAGTATACTCAATGTAGGCCAAGTCAAAAGGATTTAATACAATATCAAGATTGCTATCATCCCCGCTGTATGTTTCATTATCATCAACAAAAATAATTTGTTTATCCTGACAAAAATCATATTGCAAGTCTTTCGATGTAATTAAAATATTGATATCGGCATCGTTAAAAATATAATTTTTTCGATTTTCAGGATAATAATTTTCGATTGGTACATAAGCACAGCCAGCTTTCAAAATTCCTAATATAGTAAGAACCATTTCTTTAGAACGTTTTAACTGTACGCCAATTACTTCATTCTCTTTTTTCTTGTGTTGCAATATTTTTCTTGCTATCTGATTCGCTTTTTTATTGACTTCTTCATAGCTCATGCTGCCATTATCAAAAAGAAGTGCTGTATGTTCTCTATACGTGCGAACTCGCTCATGGAAAATATCTATAATGTGCATTGGTTTATAATCGAAGAATGCACTCTGATTGAAAGTATTCAAAATATGCACTTTTTCATCTTCCAAAAATAAGTCGATATCTTTCACTAGTACATCCGTATGCGCTGTTACAGTTTCTAACAGTTTAATAAAACGTCTTCCTAGCATTTCGATCATTTCTTCTGCATAGATATCAGACTTGTACTGAATCTTAATCATGTCACCATCAGGCATTTCAGCAAGAATTACCATCATATTTCCAGGGAACATCGTATTGTCCATTTCAAATGTGTCACATTCTACGCCTTCCCATGTCGGTTTACTATATTTGTCATAGACGAAGGTAATATCGAAGATTGACTGAATCCCTGTATAGATACTAGATTCTGTTTCACGGGCAATTAAATTGTTGGGATATCCGATATTTTTATATGCTCCAATCATTTCCTCATACATTGCCTCAATAACATCTTTAAATGGTTTATGATTGTCGATTGTTACACTTAATGGCAATGTATAAATAAAGCATCCTATCGTTTCTTCAAAGTCGAATCCCGGTCTATTTGTGAATGGACTAGAAACTACTACATTCTTTTCATTACAGCATTTTCCCATCAATGCACTAAATGCCGCTAAACAGAAAATAAACGGTGTCACTTCTTCTTTTTGAGATGCTTTCTTTATACTGTTCATTAAATCCTTAGAAATTCGATAAGACTTCTCTTTCCCTATCCCGTTATGATGAGCATTCGAGAAGTCCTTTGGAAAGTTCAAAGCATTTGCATCTTTTACTTTTTCTCGCCAATATTCCTTTTGTTTTTCATAGTTACCATTCGCCAGTTTTTTATTTTCGCTTTCAACAAAATTTAAAAATCCGCAGTCTTCTTTTAATTCAATTACTTCACCATTTAGCGAATTGGAATAATAGGTAAATAGTTTTTTGATAAAAATATCAAGTGACACTCCGTCAGCAATAATATGATGAAGATTCAGTACTAGAATAAATAAATTATTATCCTCTTTAATTAAGGACACTCTAAAAAGTGGTGCCTTTGATAAATTAAACTCATAGCCAACCTCTTCGTTAACTATTTCATCTATTCTCTTATTATGATGTTCCTTGGAAACATCATAATAATGAACAGCAGCATCTACTTCTTCATTAATTACCATGGACAGACTGCCATCTAGTAATTCAATATGACTGCGCAGTGCTGCTTGTTCATTCACCAACATTTGTAATGCCTTTTCGAACTTTACAATATCTATTTCATTCTTTATTTTTATTGCCGCTGAGATATTATAATTATTTTTTTCTCCTGTTTGGCATTCAAAATAGATTCCCTTTTGGATCTCTGATAATTCAATCTTTTTTTTCAGCATTTACACAGCACTCCTAAAATGGATTTTTATGTTTTTAGCCAATTACCCATATTCCACCAATAACAATAGATAATACGGTTATAAAGGTCTGATATGCAATATCCATTATGATATTTGCAATGCTGTCCGCGTCTGCCTTTTTATTCATTTTCATAACATTCCAGTGTGACCAAAGACCACTAATTCCATATATATACATAGCTACGATTGTTCCTAACCAGAACCCATCTCTAAACCAAATACACATAACGCCCATAACACCTAGACCCAATTGTGAAAACCCGTATTTTATCTGGAACGGCCCACCTGGCCAACCGACCATTTTGGCATTTTGTTTTGCAAAAATCATATTACTTAATAATCCTGTAATACCTAAAAGTCCAAATGTTACTACGAACTGATGAAGTAAAATTACCGAGCAGATCAATTGAGGGTCAGACGGAAATCCCTTCATATATAAGTCGATAACAGCTGTAACAATTCCTAATCCCCATAACACTAAAAAGAACATATTTTTATCTCCTATTTATATAAATCTATTTTCTGTCCAATCTTGTTTATTGATTAAAAAAATTGGCTTCTTTCATTTCATATACAGTTTTCTTGACAGCCTCTATAACGTATTCGATATCTTCTTTGGAATGCTCTGTAGATAAGAAACAATTACGTCCTTCCCAAATATAGATACCTTTTTCTAACAAACCATAGTAGAATATTTCTTTTTCTAAATTTACGGTAAATCTAAATAATGAACCAAACTGATTGATACGAATATCTACGTGTTCACGTTCAAAGAATTGATTTAATTCGTTGACAAATTCAGTAGTTTTTAGATTTAATGTTTGATAAATAGTGTGCTTATTTTCCTTTATATATTCGAGCACTGCATTCGTAGCTGCCATCGCCATCGGATGATGACAGAAAGTACCTGCAACAAATGTTCTTTTGTCTTCATTAGGAGGAACAGAGTCGTCTCCGAAGTTCCACATGCCACCATCTATACTATCTAAATATTTCTTCTTACCCGCTAAAACACCTATTGGCATTCCGCCACCAATAACTTTTCCATACGTTACAATGTCAGCTTCCACACCAAAGTATTCTTGTGCTCCACCACTAGCAATTCGGAAACCTGTAATAATTTCATCAAAAATTAAGGCAACGTTATTGTCTTGTGTCACTTGTCTTAATTTCAACAGGAAATCCTTCGGTTGAATATCTGGTCTTCGGCTTTGGATTGGTTCCGTTATAACGGCCGCAATCGTATCACAATGTTGTTCGATATATTGCAAAGAAGATTCGGAGTTAAAATCCAACATCACAACGTCTTGCACTGCACTATCAGTAATTCCCGGTACTAATGAAGTAGTTGTATGATTTGAATCATCTAAATAATTCGGCATTCCTAAAAATCCATCGTAAGTTCCATGAAAAGCTCCTGTAAAACAGACGATTTTCTTTTTACCTGTAACAGCTCTTGCTACTCTAACTGCAAACATATTTGCTTCTGTTCCAGAATTACAGAAAAATACTCTGTCTACTCCCGCTAACTCGGAAATATTTTGGGCTACTCGTCCAGTAAGCCTGCCCATTGGACCAACAGGCATTCCCTTTTCAAGTTCATTTCTCAATGCTTTTCTAACAAATTCTGGGCTATGTCCAAACATTAAGACCCCAAAGCCCATCGTCAGATCAATCATTGTATTGCCATCAATATCTATTATCTTAGAACCTTGGCCTTCTTCCGCAATAATTTGATAGAGCATTTCTTTATATAAAGGTCTAAAGCCCGCAGAGTTTCGATTACTCGCATATATATTTCTATATTGTTGGGTTCTATCCTTTGAATTTTTAGTAAAAATATTAATGCGTTGTTCTATATTTTTAATGTATTTTAATTGAAGTTCATCTACTTCATCTTCTTTGTTAAAATCTAGCTTTTTATAAGGCTTGTAATAATCATCGGATTTTGCCGGGGCTATTGCCGAACTGACTTCCTTTTGCACACCCTTTGTTTTCTGGCCATTATTTTGTGCTTTCGTTGTACTGGCAATTACTTTTAAAATCTCATTTTGTTTTGTCATAACATCATATTGGTTGTTAAATACTTGCACCATCATATCCATATCTAATTTTCCTACACTATGATAAGTGACTTCGTTTGTAGAGTTGTTAAGTTCTTCAGGTAGCGCGTCAATAACATCCATTACTTCTTCATACGTTTCCTCTTGTTGTTCAGCCTCCACAATGCCATTTTCTGCAATGTAATCTGCAATTAGTTGTAACGTATTTAAAGTTGTAAAAAATACATCTAAAGGAATTTCTACCTTGTACTTTGCATGGATTTGCTTGGCAAGTGTTAGGAGAAGGATTGAATCAAGACCATAGGAAATTAATCTCTTCTTTTCATCTATTTCTTCTTTTTCCATGGCGGATATAATATGAACAATTTCTTTTAATTCTTCTATTACGATCATCGTTTTTGTTTCATCTAGAACTAGATTCTTCATTTTTTTACTCCTTTCTTGCTGTTTATTTAAAAATATTTTCAAGAAGCTGTTTCTGTAACATTAGTTGCTCATTTTGTTTTTCCAATAACTGTTCCAAATTCACATAGCTTGTATCTGCTACAGAAGTTGCTTTGTTTTTCCACAAGGTCTTTCTCTCAAAAGGATAGTTAGGTAAAATAATTTTCTTTTTATTGTAATTTTTATAGAAGCTATTCCAATCAATTTTCATCCCATTAAGATATAAAGATTTCAAAGATTCCAACAACTGCTTATAATCGCCTATTCCTTTTCTAAGTGATGGAACAAAAATGGCATTGTCATTTTGCAAACATTGGCCTGCTAAGCCACATAAAGTTGCATTACCACCAATTTCAATAAATGTGGAAACGCCTAATTTATCTACTTCCTGCATCGCTTTCATAAAATGAACCGTTTTTTCAAGATGTTCTGTCCAATACCCTTTATTTTCAAATGTACCGACGTCCTCTAGCTTTCCTGTTACACTTGAAATAATTGATTTTGGCGTTTTATTGCAAACAACATGCGCTAAACTTTCCCCATATATTTCTTTATATTCTTCCATTGCAGTTGAATGATAAGGATATGGAATATTTAAATCGGTAACAAAAGCTCTGACCTTTTTATGTAATTGATTAATTACCATATCAACTTCTTCACTTAGACCAGATACTGTAATATTTTTAGGTGCATTAACAGCAGCTATTGATACATTTTTACATCCGCTTTCCAATATTGCTTCCTTCATCGTCAATTCATCTACTAACACGCCCACCATTTTGCCATTCGGTGTCACACTAACCATAAGTCTACTTCGCATCGCAATCATGTTCGTAGCATCTTCAAAACTTAGCATGCCGACATAACATGCTGCGGCATACTCGCCAACACTATGCCCAATCACATAATCTGCTTTTATATTGAATGAATCCCAGATTTTCGTTAAAGCGTATTCCAACGAGAATATAATTGGTTGCGAATAAAGCGCATTTGTTAATAGTTCTTCGTTTGCTCCAAACAAAGTGTCTTTGATAGAAATGCCTAGGAGCTCCTTAAATCGATTATCACAAAGATCGAAGGTTTCTCTATACGCTTGCGAATTTTCATAAAATTCTCTTGCTGCATCTTTGTAGATGGAGCCTTGTCCTGTAAATAAAAATGCAATTTTTTTCTTTTTACTTTCTGCTTGTCCAATGTAGTATGCCAGTGAATCTTCATTTTTGAGCACATGATCTATTTCTTCAATAATTTGCTCTTTATTGTTACCAACTATTGCGAACCTGTATTCATGTTTATCTCTTGTAATATTTGTTGAATAGGCAATATCACTAAGTAGTTCTGTGGAAACGCTAAGGTAATCTCTTATTTGAGAAATTGCTTTTACTAACACATTTTTGTTCTTTGTTGAAATCGTTAGCATACTTTCAGGTAGATTACTTTTTTCAGTTTGTGGTGTATTTTCTTCGTGCTCTGCTTCTTCTAGTATTAAATGAGCTAATGTTCCACTAATGCCATACGCACTAATACCCGCTCGTCTTTTTTTCCCATTACTTTCCCATTCCGAGAGCCTATCGACTACTTGAATTTTATCCCAATCAATATTGGGGTTTGGATTTTTAAAATGGATACTTGGCAAAAGCTGTTTATGTTTTAAGGAAAGTAATACCTTGATCATACTTGCCATCCCAGATGCCGCCTCTAGATGACCAATATTCGACTTTACAGAACCAACCTTTATGGGTGCTTTTCTGTTTTTAAACACCTCACAAATTGCCTGTGCTTCAATAAAGTCACCAAGAGAAGTTCCTGTCCCATGAGCTTCAATATAATCAATATCGTCTACATCTAGCCCTGTCCTTTTCAACGTTTCTGCAATCACTCTTTGCTCTGCCAGCCCATTTGGTGCAAAGAAGCCATTGGATTTACCATCTTGTCCGACATATATCCCTTTTACTAATGCCTCTATACTGTTGTTATCTCTTTTAGCATCACTTAATCTTTTTAATATGATAATTCCACAGCCTTCGCCTCGGCCAAATCCATCAGCGGATGCATCAAAAGTTTTACAACGTCCATCTGGTGATAAACCACTGTTTTGAGATAGTCCCACATAGGGCTCTGGATTTAGCAGCAGATTTATCCCTCCAACAATGGCTACATCACATTGACCACTTTTTAGGCTGTCTACTGCCATGTTCATCGCCGTTAATGACGATGAACATGCAGTACTTAAACTTACTGCTGGTCCTTTAAAATCATAAAAATAAGATATTCTACCTGCAGCAGAATGAGAGGATGCTCCAACAAGTGAATATAAACCAATATCTTTTATATCCCCTGACATCATTTCTCTGTTTACATAGTCAACTGCGTCGATTCCTATAAATACGCCTGTTTTACTGCCCTTCATCTCTTCGATATTCAGACCAGCATTCTCCATTGCCTCCCAGCTTACTTCCAATAGAAGTTTTTGCTGGGGATCGACAGATACTGCCTCTAGTGCAGAAATTTCAAAATGCACATTATCAAATGTCTTAATATCTTGATCTATAAAGGAACCATAACGCGTATACATTTTTCCCTTATCTTGCCTATCTTCACTGAAAAACGCTTCAACAGGGAATCTTTCAGGTTTGATATTAGTAACAGCATCATATCCTTGTGATAATTTGTCCCAGAATAAACTGCTGTTATTTGCACCGCCTGGAAATCTACAATTATAGCCAATTATTGCAATTTCATTTTCCTCTTTTGATTTTTTCAATTCTAAATCTAGTTCTTTGATTTTTTTAGCAGCCTTTAATAAGGCCTCTTTATATTTATTTTCAATGTCATTGTTCATATATAACACCTCTGACTATATCGTTAACTTATCAATTTCAGATA
This sequence comes from Lysinibacillus sp. C5.1, assembly GCF_016350185.1. Lineage (NCBI taxonomy): Bacteria > Bacillati > Bacillota > Bacilli > Caryophanales > Bacillaceae > Lysinibacillus > Lysinibacillus sp. C5.1. Next base: position 1,266,604 of record NZ_CP066226.1, on the reverse strand, counting down.
ATAAGTCATCTATGTTTTCGGATTGTTCTTCTAATTCACCCATATTTTCATTTTCAAGAATTAGAACTTCACTTAATAAATAATCAGAAAGTTTTACGATGGTTGGATAATTGAAAAATACAGAGACATTGACATCGATACCTAGCAATTTATTAATCGCTGTTCGCATAGAGAATATCATTAAAGAATCTGCACCTTGTTCTTGGAATGCTTTATCTATGGATAGTACTTGGTTATGATCAAAGCCCATAATTTTCCCGCAAATACTTTGCAGTTTTTCAATTAGGAGTTCATTTTGGCCTTCACCTGATAAACTCATAAGCGTTTCCAAGAAATTGTCCTTTTCATCTTGAACTATATCCACATGTAGGTCCTTTTCAGACACTAATTTGGATAGGAATTCTGTCTTGCCTGCTGCAGTTTCCAAAGATTTTACTAGGGTATTCCATTCTATATCGGCAATTACCAGATTCTCATATGGTTGATCCATAAAATCATTAATAATGCTTTGTCCCTGGCCTTTTGAAAAAGTTTTCATACCCATTCTTGCCATCGTACTCGATATCGCATCATTATCTGCTGCCATCCCACTTTCATTCCATGGTCCCCAGCAGAAAGTATAACCAGGAAGCTTGTTCATGTTCATATATGTTGCAAATGAATTCATAAAATGATTGGCAGCAGCATAGTTGCCTTGTCCCATATTTCCAATAACACTCGTGATAGAGGAAAGCATCATGAAGAAATCCAATGTTTCCTTGTCAATTGCATTGAAAACATTAAGCGTTCCAACAACTTTTGGATTCATAACCTTTTCAAAATCCTCCCAATTGAGGTCAATCAACATCTTATCGTTTAACACACCTGCTGCATGAACGACGCCTCTAATAGGAGGCATCGTAAATTGAATGTCATCCAGCGCTTTTATCAGACTTTCATCATTACATACATCCGCATGGACAATCTTTACTTGCACTGCTTTGTCTATCAATTTTTGAATCGCTACTTTGGCATGTTCACTTGGTTCACGTCTGCTTATTAAAATAAGGTTTTTAGCACCTGCATTTACAAGTTGTTCAGCATAAGCAAGACCCAATGCTCCTGTTCCACCTGTAATTAAATAAGAAGCTTCTTCTTTTAATACAATTTTCTTATTTTTTTCTAACCCTTTTTTCAAATAATCCGCATGAGCAATTAATCTTCCTACATAACGTTCGTTTTCTCTGAAGCAAACTTCCTGTACACTATCCCCTAATACTTCATGGATAAAATCACTATTTTCATAGAAAGTTATTTCATCCGTATCAATGATGCCACCAAAAATTTCAGGATATTCTATACTCATTACTTTTGCTAATCCCCAGACCATTGATCCTGATAAATTTAGTTTTTTCTCATGACGAAGCTTTTGCACATCTTTGGTCACGATTTTAATTTTGCTACCTTGTGTGTAACCCTCTTCATTCATAACTTGAACCAAATAGTGTAATGCTTTAATTGCTCTATAATTCACCTTATTATTCGCTAGATTCGGAACACTATCCTTAGTAGTACAATAAATAATATTTAAGTTTTTCTTCCCGCTGTCTTTGCATACATCTGCAAGAAGCTTCGACCACTCTTCTTTATTGTCCTGATTGATCGTATAATCATGGGTATTTTTCTTTAGGAATTCATCTCCATGTAGTACACATATTGTGTTTAAATGGTGTTTCTCCATATTTTCTTTTAAACTTGCTGCCGCAATTGCCTCATCTGCAATCAGAAGGTACTGTTTATTGACTGGCAACTCCTCTAATTTTCTAATGGCATCTGTTTGCACTACTCATTTCTTGTAATAAACTTTCGCTTTCTGTAATTTTAGCCATGAGGTTATCTATTTTCATTAATACTTCGCCTTTTTCGTTATATACAATAACGTCCGCATACGTAATATCATTTTTTACAGTTGATTTTGAATAACACCATAACTGATCGGATTCTCGATAGTTAAACGTCAATTTCTCTAAATAGTATGGAATAACTGTTTTATTGCCATCTTCATTAACATTTGTACGTTCTTTTAATTTTTCTAAAACTAAGGCAATACCTGTTTGGAATATGGAGTCAATTGTTCCTGGGTAGAGTACATAATCTTTAAAGTATGGAATGGTTTTTAAAGGCTCTACCACACAGACACATTCATCTTCTCCGTAGCTAATACGCTTAATCCGTTGGAAACCTTCTCCTAATTCAAAACCAGATTTACTCATAAAATAGTAGATACTATTTTCAATATTTTCTTCATAGGACAGGCGTTTATAATCATCCATATTTGCTGTCATTTCTGAAAACTCATATTCATCTTGCATACATACATTGCCTTTAGCATGCATTAGCCATTTATCATATTTAGAGTTAAAATCTCTACTGACAATATTAAATTTGTAATCATTGTCTTCTTTTTCTAAACAAATTTGCACCTGTTTTTCTTCATCATCTGTTGCAGCTAATGGTACCCTGAAATCTACTTTACTTAACACGCAACTTTTAGCATTTCCAATTTCTTTCACAGCCGAAAGTATCATGGCCATATGGGCTGCTGCTGGAGAAATAGCTGTTTTGAAAATTACATGTTCTCTCATAAAGTAAGGTTCCAATGCAGTAAATTTCCTTTGGAATACTACAGCGTCACTCATTGATGGAAGATCAATTCTTTGGCCTAGAATATTATGATAATCTTCAGCATTGATACTCTCTGATGCTCTATCGTATTTCAAATCCATCCAATATTTGTTCTTCTCATATGGATAGTTAGGAAGTTTTACTTTGTTCCAATTCGTTTTACCAGCGAACGTAATATTGCTCCAATCCACATCTACACCCGTTACATAAAGCAATGCAATTTCATTTGCCAGTTGTACTTTATCTTCCTTCTTCATGTTTAAAGTAGATGCAATGACTCTTTCATCTTCAAAAATTAATTTACAAAGTGCTGCCAACACTCTATTACTTCCTACTTCTAGCAATAAATAGTTTTCTTTTTTATCAATGCTTGTAACCGCTCCAAAGAAGTCAACTTTTTCTCTAATATGACTAGTCCAATAGTCGCCATCAAGAATTTGACCTTCTTCTAATTCTTTGGCGTAGAGCGACGAAACAAATTTTACCTTAGATTCTTTATAATCCAATTCTTTTGCTATTAAATGGAAGTCGTCTAATATTGGCTCCATTAGCATAGAGTGAAAAGCATGAGATACCTTTAATTCTTGTACACGCATGCCTTCCATCTTTGCCTTCTCAACCACTTTTTCTATATCTTCCGCCATTCCAGAAATTACACAAGTTTCTTCAGCATTGTGTGCCGCAATACATACCGTCTCTTGGAATCCAGTAAGAAGTTTTTGTACTTTCGCTTTATCTGCAAAAACAGTTGCCATCTTACCTTTTCCAGGTGCAGCATCCATCAGTCTTCCTCTTATTGAAACTAGTTTAATAGCATCTTCCAGTGTCATAATCCCTGCTACAACTGCTGCTGGATATTCACCAATGCTATGTCCCATCACTACCTCTGGTTTAACACCATAGCTCTCCCACAGTTTGTATAAAGCATATTCCACCGCAAAGATTAATGGTTGCGCATAAACCGTTTTTTCAATCACTTGTTCCTCTGCATTTTCCCCATATATTAAATCGGCAATGGATTTTAATAAATACGGTTTAAACAATCGATCACAAGTGTCAAATGCCTGTTTAAAGACAGCATTAGAATCATAGAGTAGTTTCCCCATATTGAGATACTGTGAGCCTTGTCCAGTAAACATAAAGACAACTTTTCTATCTTTTTGCATCAACTGGTGCTTATCTATATTTTCAAAGACCCCTTCTGCATACCCATCTTTTAGATAGCTTTCTAGTCTCTCAGCAATCATTTTTCTGTTACTGCCACATACAGCAAATCGGTATTCTAAATCCGCTCTTCCTAGATTGGCTGTATAAATAATATCTTCTAATTCATTGTCCAAACTATTTGCTATCAAATTATAGTACTGTTCAATTAGTTCATTTAATGATTTCTTGCTTTTTGCTGAAATTTTAAGTATATAATCTATGCCATCTTGGATGTTTGTTTCGTTTTTACCGAAATCCTCATTTTTGTATTCTTCGATAATCGTATGGGCATTTGACCCACCAAATCCAAAGCCATTAATAGCTGCAGCTCTTAAGCCATCCTCTTTTTTCCACGATGCATGTTCGCTTATCACTTCTACATTTGCACCTTCCCAGTCAATAAACGGATTCGGTGTATGGAAGTGAAGATTTGCAGGAATCATATTATGCTTCATGGATAATAAAACTTTAATTATTGATGCTACCCCTGCAGCAGCCTCCAAATGACCAATATTAGATTTTACAGAACCTATCTTTAATAGATTATTTTTACTTCTGTTCTTTCCGTAAGTTGCACCAACTGCATGAACTTCGATTGGATCTCCAAGTTTTGTGCCTGTTCCATGCATTTCTACAAAATCAACATCATGAGGATCCATACTGGCATGCATCAAAGTTTTTTCAATCAATTTTTCTTGCGCTTCCCCATTTGGTGCAGTTAGGCCGTTACTCTTACCATCCTGATTAATTCCAGTTCCTCTGATAATACCTAGAATTTCATCTTGATCTTTAATAGCGTCAGATAATTTTTTCAGTATAAGGACGCCACCGCCTTCTCCACGCCCATAACCATTTGCCGCTTCATCAAATGCTTTACTATGACCATCTACTGATGTCGCTTGCAGTTTCGAAAAACCGATATTAGTCGTTGGAGATTCCATTAAGTTAACGCCAGCTACAATTTGCATATCGGCTTCTCCGGCCTGCATTGCGGTACAGGCTAAATGCAACGCCGAAAGCGTGGACGAGCATGCGGTATCAACTGTAATACATGGTCCTTCAAATCCAAACGTATAAGATACCCTTCCACATGCAGTACTCATACAGCTTCCTGTCAGAGCATATGCACCAATAGTTGATAATTCTCCTGAATATAATTGCGCTAGATTGTATTCATTATTAGACATGCCTACATATACGCCGGTGTTCGATCCGTTGTATTTAGTGATATCCATATTTGCATTTTCAAAAGCTTCCCATGTGAGCTCTAATAGCATTCTTTGTTGGGGATCAAGGGCAGCTGCTTCTTTTGGAGATATATTGAAAAATCCTGCATCAAATTCATCAATATTGATATTTAAAAAACCACCCTTTTTGCAATACATTTTTCCCGGAACGGTTTTATCTTCATCATAATACTTTTCAATTTCCCATCTATTTTCAGGAACATCACATACGCCATCTACTCCATTTACAAGCAAATTCCAGTACTCATCAATACTATTAGCACCACCTGGAAAGCGACAACTCATTCCAACGATTGCTATTTTATCTTGCATATGCTGCTCTTCGTTCATGTTCCCTAGACTCCTTTGCTTCTCTTCTAAATTAACAAGTGAATAAATATGTTCAGACAAATCATATATAGTGAAATACTTAAAAATATCAGCAACAAGAATATTTACGTTAAATTCTTTATTTAAATTTTCAATAAACGATGGGATATTAATAGATACAATGCCATATTCAGAAAAAGGAATGTCATGCGCTAATACTTTTACATCGAAACGACTCTCAATATATGTCACAATTTTCTTCGCAATAGAATTTCGAGAGTATCTCGTTTTTTCAGTATTAACCATTTGGCTTTTCTTACTATAATTCAAGTTATTTAGTATTGTTTCATATGTGCCAGCATTATATTTTTCAGTTAACCCACGTCGAAATGCTTTGCCACTGTTTGTTTTAGGAATATCTTCAACGGGTACTACCTCACTAATAGTCAGTCCCATTTTTTCAAAAACCATTGAAATAATGTCGTTTTTAAAGTCCTTAAATTCTTCTATATCCTTGTTATTTTCAAAGTCCATTTGTGTTTTTATAAAAACAATCACTTTCTCATTGTCATTTTCCTGCTTTGTTCCATTGCATACTGCACACTGTTGGTGCTTTGTATTATGCAAATGTTTATTTATTAGTTCTTCAATCTGTGCGCACGAGACTTTTTTCCCGTTGGCTACAACAAGTTCTTTTTCTCTTCCAATAATGATAAGATTGTTATCTTGAATAAATCCTATATCCCCTGTACATAACCATTTCTCTTCAAAAAATACTTTATCGGTCGCTTCTGAATCTTGATAATAACCTGCTGTAATACAAGGACCACTTGCACAAATTTGTCCTAAACGCCCTTCTGGGAGCTCTTGGAAGTTATCATCGCGGATACTAAGTTGTACAGTTTCCAAAGGCGTACCCATTTCAAGAAATACATTATCTGCTGTTTCGCCATCCGCTAATTCCCTACACTGCACTTTGTCACCAATCACAAGCTTATCGTTTGTAATTTCGAATGTTCTAGCATGCTTTCCTAATCTATTTGCGGTTAACATAATTGTCGCTTCAGTCAATCCATATAGCGGATAAACCTTATCTATAGAAAACCCATAAGCATTTACTTCGTTACAGAATTCTTTGTATAATGCTTGACTAACCGACTCCCCACCTAAAAACATGCTATCTACACAGGACAAATCCCATTTAAAGTTTTTCTCCGAATTCATATAAACATTATTAAAATGCTTCAATGCGAATGGCAGTGAACCAATTCTAGTTGCGCGATATTCATTAATGGTTTCCGCCCAAATTAACGGCTGATTCATGTACAATTTAGTAGAAAGCAGGCATTGATCTGCGCCCGCCATTAATGGTACAAGGTGGAATATGACTAAACCATAACAATGTGTTAATGGTGTCCATGATAAAAACTTATCATTTTCATCTATTGCATAATGTTTAACAAAGCCATATACGTTAGCAGCCACATTGGATTTGCTAATCATTACCCCTTTTGGCGTGCCCGTTGTTCCAGAAGAATATAAAATATATAGGATATCTTCTGGTGAAGTTTGATACTCTACATTCAGATTATTCGGACACTTTAAAATCTCAGTATAGAAGTCCTGAAGGCATAGCACTTTCCCTTTGTCCTTATCCTGTTCACTATCACTGACGATAATTGGATGAACCGACTTTTCCAATACATGTGTTAAAAGACTATCGACATTACTATTTTTACTTGCATCAATCGGAACAGCGATATAGCCTCCTATTGCACACGCCCAAAATGAATATAAAAAGAGCTCTAGATTTTCACACCGAATAATGACTTCTGCATTTCTGCTAACACCTTGCTTTTTAAATATTTCAGAAACATAAAAACTTCTATTCCATAGTTCTCTGTATGAAATAAATTTTTTATCCTCTTTTGAAAGGACAATTGTAATTCCTTTATCTGTTTTACTAAGTTTTTTTAGTGCTCCTAATATATCATCTGTTTTTTTCATTCCATTCCCTCCCCTATCAAACCTTCTAAAAGCTTTTTATGTCTTATAAAACGCTAAGTACATCTCTTGTACCTATCCTTCAGCCATTTTTTCTAATTCAGCCAGTACTGCCTCCACATCATCTACGATAGCGTAATCCGCATATTCGAATATGGGTGCATTTTTATCTTTATTGATGGCAACGATTATTTCAGCATTTTTAACGCCAATCATATGTTGGCTAGCGCCCGATACACCGAATCCTACATAAATAGGTGAAGCCAGCATTTTCCCAGACTGACCAATCATTCTCTCTTTTTCAATATATCCCGCTTCAACGACTGCTCGGGTTCCAACTATTCCAACATGTAGTTTATTTGCAATTTGGCAAATTTTTTCAAAAGTATCTTGATTTTTAACTCCTCTACCAATACAAAAAACTTTATTTAAATTGTTCATCTCTTTCTTTTCGAACTTTTCTATTCGCTCTAGAACACCCCATGAATTGGACAACTTCTCCATATCATCATCGTATGTAACTTCCTCTATCATTCCACTACATTGCCCAGCCTTCATTTGTTTTGCAAAGATGTCTTTTTTCACAGTTGCGATGATAAATTCGCCATTAGAACAATTGTTTTTGGCAATTGTCACACTATTAAAGGCAGTTCTCAAAAAAGACAGTTCGTTATTTTCATCAAATTGAATATCAGTACAACCTGCTATAAGCCCGACCTCAAATCTGGCAGATAATATCGATGCCGTTATTTTTCCATTGCTAGATTCCGGAACCAATATGACTTTTGGGATGCGTGTCTTTATCATATTTGAGATTATATTTGTAAAATATGTCATATCAAATGGCTCGTTTTGTCTACAGATCACTATATTGTCTGCTCCATATTGAAAGAACTTATCAAGTTGCTCACTATCCTTATGTCCAACACATAATACTGTTACCTTATAGTTGCATTGATTACTGAGACTACTAGCTTTTGTGATGACCTGTAATATATTTTCATCGTCGTATTCTTGAAAATCACATATGATAACAATTTCTTTTTCCATTCAACGTTCATCCTTCATGCAGGTTATCGTTTACTATTGTGTGCCTTATCTGTTACTAAGTTATAGATTAAAGCCGCTTTTTCTTGTGCCGTTTCTTCTATATATAGCTTTTTCTGTTTTGCTTCTTTTTGAACATGCCATTCTTTCACCTTTACACTAGCAAAACCACACTTTTCTACATCAACAGCTAAATCAGTAGCATTCCATACAAGAATCTCTTTTTTTCTTGCTTTTTTTAATGCTAGTAAATTGATTAAAGGCTGCGTAACTACATAATCGTAAAAAGAAATAACAGCGGGTGGTTTCAATCTCCCAATAATTGTTTCAGTGTCTTTTATTTGTTTTAGCTGAATTGCTGAAGCCTCATTCCCTAAAATCTCAGCTATATCAGTTAAACAATAATAGTTAAGACGTTCTCCTATGCCATATACTGCTTGTCCAACTTCTCCATCACTACTTCGTCTTCCACATGCTACAAAATCCACATCTTCTATTTTTTTGATTGCCTGTACTAAAATGTATGAAGTAGCGACTGTATCCGAACCTTCGAATAGCTCATCATTTAATAGAATGGCTTTATCTGCTCCTAAAGCAATAGCCTTTTGAAGCAATCCTTTTGTACTGTGATTACCCATACAAAGACAGATAATTGTGCAATCAATCGATTTTTTTAATTCTATAAATTGTTGTAATGCATATAAGTCATATGGATTTATAATAAAGTCCTCTGTTCGTAATTCATTTGGAAACATCTCTTCAGCTTTGATTGGTTTTAAACATACTACAACTTTCATGAGCACTCCTTATCACATATATCTTGCATTGGCCATATTATAAATTGTATTTTTTTGCATTTCATTTGTGCCTGAATAAATACTGCTTGCCAGGGCATCCCTTAGCTCTCGTTCCATTTCATACTCTTTTGTATATCCATATGCACCAAAAATTTGCATTGCATCTCTACACGTTTTTATGTAATTTTCACTTACAAAAAGTTTAAAAATAGAAGTTTCAAGGTAAGCAGATTTTTTTTGATCTTTTAACCATGCGATTTTATATAACATTAATTTCGCCATTTCTATATTTACTTCCATTTCGGCAATTTTATGAGATACTGCCTGATTTGAACCTATTGGCTTTCCAAACTGTTTTCTTCCATTTGCCTGTTTGATGCATTGTTCCATAATTCGTTGCATCACACCAATATGTGGCGCAAATTCAAAACATCTTTCCCATTCTAGCGCGCCTGTGAGAATATTATTACCATAGTTAAATTTCCCTAATATATTATTCTTTGGCACTTTTACATTATCTAAAATAAGTTCACTCGTCGGACATGCATTCAAGCCCATCTTTTCGATATCATTCCCTGTCGTTACGCCTTCAAAATTGCGCTCAACGACAAAAGCAGTGATTTTCTTATCTGGAACTTCCTCCGTAACAGCGAAAACAATAAAAATATCAGCGATAGGACCATTGGAAATAAACATCTTTGTACCATTAAGTACAAAACAATCATCTTCTTCCTTTACATTTGCAACCATCGCAAATGCATCAGATCCTGCTTCAGGCTCTGTAATAGCAATTGCCCCAATTTGTTTCCCTTCAACCATCTGTGGTAAATACTTTTCTTTCAATTCATCTGAACCATATAAATTGATTAAATTTTGACATACCCATATATGATTATTAATCACAAAAATAAATCCATTATTTTTACATGCATATCCAAGACTTTCAAAGACCATTGCCGCAGTCTCGTAGCTTTCCCCAAGACCTCCGTATTTTTCATCTACAGTTATCCCTAATAATCCAAATTCACTAACCTTTTTCCACATATCCATGGAGAATTCTTCGTAAAATTCACGTTCATTAAGATTTTCTCTCGCGAAATCAATGATTTCCTGACTGTATTGTTTCTGCTCTTTCTTTACTGAAAAATCCATCAACGTTCTCCCCTTCATAAACAAACGTTACATAGTCTGGTATAATTCGCTCGTATGACATATCTGCTTCAAATATTACGACATCACCGTCTTTACCTAACTCTTTAAAGCCGTTAAATTTGTATGTAATGTACATAATTCTATTTTTATCTGTTGGAATAAATTGTGCTCGTAAAGTTTTATTATTTTTTATCGATTCATTAATAAGAAAATTCATGAAAATATTACCAATACCTTTGGACATTACTCTGCATGACATAAGAAGTAGCTTCAAATCCCAAACGTCAGCCTTCTTTTCTACAAGCGCCAAGCCTATTTTTCCGTAAGTACCATATTTATCATCAAGCTGTGCAACATACACTTCATAATCATCTGCTTCAAGAAAGTTCTTTAATTCATCATAAGAATAAATGTAACCTGTGGAATTTAACTGGTGTGTTCTGACTGTAAGCTCTTCAGCTCTCTGAAGATCGTCTTCCTTAGCTTTGTCAATTTTGAAAGTCATATTAAGCGTGGATAAAAATTCTTCTTTCGTACCACTATACGCTAGCTCTTCTTTATTTCTTTGAATATCACTGTGGTACATTTTCCTTCTATTTTTCGAATCATTTGTTATAAATTTTGGCATCATTCTTTCCATATCTAGGATTTTGTCAATATCATTTGCGTCGATACATAAAATTTCTGGATAACTGAATAACACTTCTTCTCGTTCAAATTCTTGGTCATCTACAAAACTCAAAGTATCTATACCAATATTGATGTCTTTTGCAATTTGAGCAACAGCTTCTGACTTACTGTTCCAGCTAATTTGAGGATAAATAAAATAGTCCCACAAACCAAATTCTTCAAGTTTTTCTTTGGCCATATCATAGTTGTTTTTACTGCTTATTGATTGCAAAATTCCTCTTCTATCTAGTTCCTTTATTACTTCAACTACATTTTCTTTTAAAGTTAAATTGTCATTCTCTATTAAAATTCCATCCCATAATGTATGATCTAGATCCCAGACAACACATTTTATTTTCTCCCCACTCATACTGTTTCCTCCATTGCTAACTTCTTTTCAACTAAGGCAACAATTGAATTGATATCTTTAAAATTGTCCAAATCTAATTCCATATTATCGATGGAAATATCAAATTCAGTTTCAATAAAATTAACTAGATTCATTGCAAATAAAGAATTAACTAATCCTTTTTCAAAAATATTGTCTGTGTCATTGATCTCCGTAATTTTTATAAACTTTGATAAAAACCCTTTAATTTTCTCTTTTGTATTCATTATTATCACCTTTCTTTTAGTAAGAATAAAAACCTTTTCCGCTTTTTCTTCCAGTTGAACCTGCATATACCATTTGTTTTAAAAGGGGACAGGCTCTAAATTTTGGATCTTCATAATGGGTATATAATACTTTTAATGAATCTAATACCGTATCAACACCGATTAAATCAGCTGTTTCCAGCGGACCCATTTTATGACCAAAAGCATTTTTAAAAATGTTGTCAATTTGCTCTGCAGTTGCCACTCCCTCATACACTAGGGCTGCAGCCTCATTCATAAATAAATGAGATAATCGATTAGATACAAATCCCGCGCTGTCCTTAATTACTTCAATTTCCATTCCTGCTTTATTTAATAACTCACGAACATGCCGAACGGTCTCTTCAGATGTTTTCCATCCCTGTATAACTTCAGCAAAATTTTTCATAGGAACTGGATTCATAAAATGTACACCTATCACTTTTTCAGCTCTATCGGTATATGAACCAATAAGCGTAATCGGAATGCATGAAGTATTCACCATGTAAATACATTTTTGTTTACAAACCTTCTCTAAATTTCTATAAACGATTTCTTTCGTTTTAATATTTTCATCTACATTTTCAATAATAAAATCCATATCTGCAAAATCTTCATAACCTGATGTAATGTCGATATTGGCAACAATTTTTTCAGCATCTATCGTTTTATTAAACATACCTGCTATTTTTAAATTCTTTTTTATCTCTTCCCGTGCAGTTTCAAGAACATTTGAAGAAATATCATATAAAACAACATTATGACCATATTGTGCAAACCTTTGGGCTACACCTTTCCCCATTACACCGGCTCCAATTACACCAATTTTCATGTTAACCTCCAATAGCTTTGAACTTTTTTATTATAGTTTGTAGTAAAATTTATTAATGTCGATATACTAAACTACCCCAGTAACATCACTTGTCTCTCGTTATTTAAATTCTACCAATACATTTACCGTACTTTATAGGGCGGGTTTCCGATTAAAATAATGCGGAAAACCACACTTGACATAAAAAATAAATATTTACACTAGTTGATAGCAAAGTAAAAAAAAAAACGACAAAACACTTTACCAGTGTTTTGTCGTTATTAGATGTGTATTAATATTACAAAAAATTGTTGCTTTATTAGCAAAAAACGCATAATTTATGAACTTCAGTCGAATCTTTATACCTAATTAAAATGATATTTATCAGTTTCTAAAGTAGTTAATTCATTCCATTTAACGGCTGCCTCTGCTCGTGATTCAACACCAAGCTTAGAAAAAATTGTGGTTAATACTTTCTCTATTGTCCGTTGGCTTAAATGAATTTCCAGTGCAATAGCCTTATTCGTATAGCCATCTCTGACAAAATCTAAAATTTGTCGTTCTCGCTCTGTCAAGTTTATAGATTCTTTAGCTCCAACATTATGTACACACAGCTTTTTAAGAAGCGAAAGTGAAATAATAACTTTCCCTTCAAGTGCATATTGAATTGTATCAATCAATTGTTTTCTACTTTCCGTTTTACTAATAAATCCTGATATCCCCTTGTTTAATAATTCGGGTAAATATTTCTCGATATTATAACCTGTATAAATAATCGTGATTGCTTCAGGATGAATTTTGAGTAACTTTTGAATAAATTGCAGTCCATCCATCCCTGCTAAATTAAAATCAATTAAGTAAATATCATAAAATGATTCGGATAAGTGCTGTAATGCAATACAGGGTTCTGTAAACACCACTGCTTGACAGTCTAGTTCAGCTTGCAATATGGCCCGTGTGCCTTCACCAATAGCAATATGATCATCCAATACCATTATTTTCAAAATCCTCACCTATTTTCATAGATAGTTTAATGTTTGTCCCTTGCGGCTGATTTGAGCTTATTAAAAATGTCCCCTGATAATACTTGATACGCTCCTTCATCCCCATTAGTCCTATACTTTTCATACAGTCTTGTTGAATATTTTCATCAATATCAATACCAATTCCATCATCCCAATAGTCAATAAAAACTTTTTGTGCTTTGGATGTTAATGAAATATGGACAGACTGTGCTTGTGAATGTTTATTTGCATTGGAGAGCAACTCTTGAATAATACGATAAATTGTAGTGGATTGCTGCAATGATAAACCTTCAATCCTTTGAATATCCACTTTAATCAAGAAGTTAAAACGAATTTTACATTTCTGTATTAACTCCTCTAACGAGCGGTGGAGACCAAGCCTATCGATTAAAGGCGGATATAAATTTTCACAAATTTCTCTTGTATTATCCACAATATCCAGTACTTCTTCACGCAAATGCATAAAAGCCTCTTTGTCATCTTTTTCTTTTGTTGCAGCTTCTTCCATATTACGACTCATATGAATCAAATCTTGTAAAATCGTATCATGTATCTCTGTAGATAACCGTAAACGTTCTTTCTCTGAAGACAAAATCCATAGCCTATTATACCATCGTGGTGCATGCAATTTGTCTAACTTCGTCAGTTGTGCCATAAGTTCATCCAACTTAAGTGAATTATCGATAATGCTTTGAACATAATACAAAAAGAGTTCAAGCATTTTTAAAGATTCGGACGGTATTTTACGAAATTTTGTGTCTGTGATTGCCAACAACTTAGAGTCTACTGTTTCATAGAGTACCAATATGTATTTCGTGTCATGTTTATAAATTAAATTAGGACAAATAGCACGACATTTATGTTCTTCTATATAACCAAGAGATTGTGTTAACTGGTCTTCTATAATCTCAATATCATTCAGCATTAACATTAGATTAAGCTCTTGTTTAATATATTCCATAAGTTTGTCGAAGTTAGTAGCATAATGTGCTGATGATTTAATGAAGCGATAAAAATTGGAAAAATTGTAGTTCTTTAAAGTACTTAAATAGCGAGCATTCCGTACTTCCATACTTTCCTTGTATGACAACAGTAAGATGGAGGAAATAAACGTAATCAAAAAATAAAGACTGTATATGTAAAACGAGCGTACTTCCTCAAGAGATAGTAAAATAAATGAAAGTACCAGACTAAAAGGAATCGCCAATTGTAAATGTGAAAACATGCGATCAAGCGCATATTGTAAGTTAACAAAATTCCCCGCCATTTCTAAGTAAATCAGACAAATAGGGACCACTAACAAAAATAACGCCGTCACATCTGCAGGTAGAAATGGATGCACATTAAAAATTGTTGGAATGCCATAACATAATGCGAACGGTCCGATTCCTAAAAAAAAGATGCAGAATAATGGCTTGGCATAGTATTTAGTATTGCTTTTAGCTGCGACAATAATATTAATCGCTAGTAAGCAGGATAAAATTAAATAGACTGATAGTTCAAATATAATTTGTACTTTAAGAAGATCTTCAATAAAAATACGCGCTATATTTATCACTACAATCATTATACCAATAACAAAAAAAGCATTACGCAACTTTTTTTGAAAAGCATCACTCATTGTTCTTAAAAAATAATTACAGTAGAAAATACAATTCACAATGCTAAGGAAAATCGCTAATGAATTAATAACAATACTAATGAAATCTCCTCGTCCTGCTGCACCTGCACTTATATACGCTAATGCTGTAAACTGTAAATGAAAAATCAAATACTGTTTGTTTTTAGTAAGTATTTGTTTAAATAAAAAAAGACAAAAAGCAGTTGTGATTAAGGTATATAATAACGGCATTATTAATTGCTTTATTAATTGTGCGTTTATATTCTTATTTGAGACGATTAACTTTTCCACTTTTCCTTCATGCCAAATTGTTATGCTATGCGCTTGTGTAATTAGAAAAGGGGATGAAGTATTGGCTGTCAGCTTCATCCCATCTAATTCTAAAACTTTCGTATAGGGCACTATATTTTGAGATGCTGCCCAACTTTCCTCTTCAATCTGTTGAATATACCAACTTTGATCTTGTGATTGAGCCAGTGTAATCCCAATTATAGGCCCGCTAACGACAACGGATAAACAATACAATTGTATGAAAAAAGTGAGAAAAAGCGAAATTAAGATTTTAGCTTTTCCTTGTTCCATCTGTTTACGGACGCCAATACATTAAATATGAATCCTTTAATGTTTTCTTTTCACCGTGTTCAAAGGATTCTAAAATTAAACTTTGCTCTAACTCATTTACATTTAAAAGTGAAACTCTTTTTTCTTTTAAAAGATCTAAAATATTGCGATTTTTATGAATATATTGAACGATTTCTAACATATCCTTCACCTCTTAAATATATTTTTTAAATAATGATACATCATGAGTTGGATAAATTTCTTTTAGTAATTCAAGTGCAAGATTACGGTATTTAGACTGTAATAGATGCATGTATATAGATAATCCTGAAGCTTCGATTTGCTGTGGCGTAATGCAAATATTCATTGTTGAATCGCCGTGCTGACTATAATACAAGCGTAATTCATCAAATGCTGAATCTTCATATTGTAATAGATACAATATTGGCAGTGTTCTTTTTTTGTCTTGTAAATCTCTTTGTAAGTTTAATAAGTCGCCATAATCATTATTTAACTGAGCAACCATTGCAATATAGTGTGCACTCATTTCAAGCTTTGCCGTATACTTTCCAGTTGCTAATACTTCTCCGAGCAATGAAGAAAGTGCTATTAACGAGCCGGATTTCTTTTTAACAACAGCTTCATACATCTCTTCAGATGTAATCTCGTTTAGTAGGTCATGATGCTGACCATCAACTGCTTGAAGTAAGTAATGGCAAAATAAACGGGTAACCTCACTTTTATAAGGTATTTCCACCTTTTGTAGCTCCAACATAACGATACTAACGAAAGCTGTCGAAGCATTAAGCAATACATTCCCCTCTATCCCCCATTTTGATTCATCACCGTCTTCGATATCATCAACAATATCTGTAAAAAGAATCCAAAGTTCTAAAAGATTAAAAACTTCTTGGATAGATTTTGTTAATATACCGCCATTCAATTGAAAATGTAATTTACTTAAATCACTAAAATCACCACCTTCATGTTGATCTAACAAGTAGGTTAAACAACGGCTAAACTCATCCGATAGTTGATAATTACTGACAATTCGCCTTAATGATTGTTTTATTTCTTCCATCATTCACCTTACCAATTATTTATTTTAATTGCGATTTGGCTTTGAGCTACTTCTAACAATCAAAATGAATAGTTAACAATGCAGATATTCTTGGTGTTTGACTTCGGGTATTTCAAGTAAATATTACTTCCACCTTCAAATAACAAAGAAGTTGTGCTTCCTAGAATGAACAAAAGGCAGCGCACATATTGCTAAGAATTCATTACATTAAACATACTTAATTTTGACTGTTATGTATCACCACTTTCAAACGGCATCAGAGGCATAAATAATAAAGGTGATTTCGCTCTTTTGCATGAATGGAAAAGCCCATCTATTTACAATCTGTTGAAGAGCTAATCAATTAAATTTGTCATCTACGACTCATGATAGTTATCCTTTTTTCCAATCATTAACTATTATACCTAAAATACTAAAATTGTAAATATATTCATAAATATTAATACCTATTAACAATATAATGCATTAATTTACATAATTCCGCAACTATAGTTTCATAAATTTTATTAGTACAAATATAGCAAGAAAGAATTTAAGTAACTCACTATAAATGCTGTATTTCACAAAGGATACGCTCTATTGCAGGTAAAAATAAATTAAAGGAATGTTACACAGTGTAAAGAAGTTTTCAATAGGTGACTGCATTTATTGTTTCTATATGAGGGACAGCCTCAAAATCAGCTATAAACATCAAGACGAGAAAGGCAATATCGCCGGATTTTTTTAGTTTTGGGAAGAAGCTATTCTGGAGACTATAAATACAAGAATTAAAATATTAGTAGAAGATACATTTCAAAGAGGAGGAAATCATAAGGAAATACTATAAATCTAAGCACAATTCAGTTAGAAGGGCATCAAGAGTGGATTCCACTTCTTGATGCCTTTTGTCCATACTCTGAGCATGTTACCATGCTTTCTACCATACAAAGTAAGATTTAGTAAGCGCGGGCAAACCAAACTGTATGTTGTGCTTCTTTCCCACAATGAATGCAAGTATGCTTTGTAACTGGTGGGTTAAATGGTATATTACGAGTTGTAAATTTTGTTTCTTCTTTTACCTTTTCTTCACACGCATCATCTCCACACCAACCCGCTAAAATCCAACCTGGGATTGTTTCATTTTGTTCAGATTTAGCTAAATGCTGTTTTAACTGTTCCATTGAATCGATATGGGTATGCGAGTTGTTTGCACGGAAAGCTTTTGCTTTTTCAAATAGTCGCGTTTGCATCGTTTCAAGTTCTGTTTCTATGCTTTCAACAATTGTGTCTAAAGAAACAGTTACTTTTTCTTCTTCATCACGGGCTTTCATTAAGCTTTGCTGATTTTCTAAATCACGTGGCCCCAATTCAATACGCACAGGTACACCTTTTAGCTCCCATTCATTAAACTTATAACCAGGTGATTGGTCTGAATCATCAAGACGCACACGAATGCCCTTTGCTTTTAACGTTGCAAAAATTTCATCTAATTTCTCGATAATCTTAGTGTTCTTTTTCCACGGACCAACTGGGATTAACACAACTTGCGTTGGAGCGATTCTTGGCGGTAAAACAAGACCTTGTTCATCACCATGCACCATAATAACAGAACCGATTAAACGGGTAGACGTACCCCATGATGTTGTATGCACATGGACATGTTTATTTTCTTTATTTAAATATTTGATATCAAAAGCTTCGGCAAATTTCGTACCTAAATAATGAGATGTCCCTGCTTGTACGGCCTTGCCATCCTTCATCATCGCTTCAATCGAAAATGTATCAACTGCTCCGGCAAAACGTTCTGATGGCGTTTTTTGCCCATCATAGACAGGAATGGCTAACAGTCCTTCGACAACTTCTTTATAAATAGCTAACATTTGCATTGTTTCTTTGCGTGCATCTTCTTCATCGACATGCGCCGTATGACCTTCTTGCCATAAAAATTCTGAAGTACGGATAAACGGTAGCGTTTTCTTTTCCCAACGGAATACATTGGCCCATTGATTGATTAAAACAGGAAGGTCTCGATAACTTTTAATCCAATTAGAATACAAATGTCCAATCATTGTTTCCGAAGTTGGGCGCAGCGCTAAACGCTCTTCTAATTGTTCACCTGCCGCTTCGGTCACCCAAGGAAGCTCTGGTGAAAATCCTTCAATATGATCCTTTTCCTTTTGGAAAAAAGATTCTGGAATGAGCATTGGGAAGTAGGCATTGCGGTGCCCTGTTTCCTTAAAACGCTTATCCATCTCCGCTTGAATATGCTCCCACAGTTCATAGCCGTCTGGTTTAAAGGCAATACAACCACGAACCGGCGTATAATCCATTAAATCCGCCTTTTGTATCGTTTCCACATACCATTTTGAAAAATCATTTGTTTTTTGAGACATCTTCTTTTCCTCCTATTTTGAAAAATCTATTTTGCTTCGGCAAAATTGCATCTGATTTTTTTCGAGCCTGCTCAAATAGCTCCTTTTAAAATCTGTGATACCCACAGGGGCATTTAACTTAATTTGGCATGCATCCATATATTTCGTCTTCATCGCCTAGCTAATGCTAAATCAAGTTCATAAAAAAAGCATAAAGCATCCTAATAAAGGACGTCTTTACGCTAGTTGACGTGGTACCACCTTAGTTCGGCATAATATGCATATTACGCCCTCTAAACGTTTGTAACGAAACGACTCGGTTAGTTGTTAACTGACATCTCCGTGGTAGGGTTCAATAAGAAGGGGTGCTATAGCTCTCAGCCTAGGCTATATTTTCTGTTTCACAATTCTTATTTACTTAGTCACATCATCGATTGTATATGTATACATTAATATACCAATTTGCTAAATGTAATTCAATCATTACGATAGGTAATTGAATGATAAAATATAGTTAGTAATACTACGCTAGCTCTTGTATCATCCTACCCAAGTTCTCCTATTTTTAATAAATGCTTTACTAAAATAAATACCAACATTAAAACATTTTGATGTTTTCATTAAATCAAGTAGAATGAGTTTGAAACACTTATATGAAAGGTGATTATATGCAACGTCAACTAACAGAAAAATTATGGCGTGAAGAAAAATATCGCGTCATGTTCCATAGCCAAAAGCATTACAATCAACTCCGTCTGGCAATGCGCGACATGATGAGCCATGAGCAAATTAAACAATTAATCGAAGTTGCATTACAACAAACGCCAACTGAAGGCAGCATGCGCAATGCCTGTCAGCATATGTGGGGGTATTTCCGTAAAGTAGCCTCAATAGAAGAAAAACGAACATACGAGCAATTGCTTCTTACTTATCAAATACCAGCGCTTCTTTGTTTTTTACAACAATTAGCCATTCAATATAACGTTACTTATTTACGTGAAAGTACTATTTTACAAATACAGTAGAAGTAGTTATTGCCTTTATGCAAGTCTACAAATCAACACCCCTCTTACTATCAAGCTCTTAGGAGAATCTATATGAACACCAATAAGGACAACAATGACGTTATCTTTCTTACTAATCCAACAGAACGTATAATGCATCCATTTTATAATAAACAAATCGTCTTTACAGGGGCTCTTTCCACGATGACACGCGCAGAAGCTGCAAAAAAAGCACGAGCTTGTGGCGGTTTAATGCAAGGGGCAGTCACTAAGGACACCGCTTTTGTTATTCTCGGTCATAACCGACGAGGCAAAAGCACGAAACATTTAAAAGCAGAGCAACTCATCCAACTTGGACACGACATTCAAATTATTGCTGAAGATGATTTTATTTGGCTTATTTCCATGCAAAAAGAGTATATACCATCTTCTTTACAATAACTGCTACTTTGAACTAGCGAACTGCCACAAGCTTGACTATGAACAACGTATAGACGGAACAAATGTAATCTCCTACATAAAAACACGTTGACCAGCTGCGCATCACCGCATCCAATCAACGTGTATTTTAATGTGATTATTTACTATTTTTGCACTACTGGTGCAGGATAGTCAAAGCCCTTTGTATCCACTTCGACTTTTTTCATGATTTGATCTTCTAATGGCTTATCTGTGGCATCACGTTCCACAGCAACGATTTCATCTACCGTTTCCATTCCTTCAATCACTTTGCCAAATGCAGCATATTGTTTATCAAGATGTGACGCTTCTTCTGTCATAATAAAAAATTGAGAGCCCGCAGAATTTAGGTCGTCGTTTGTCCGTGCCATTGAAATGACACCGCGTTCATGTTTTAAATTATTTTCAAAGCCATTCTCAGTAAACTCACCTTTAATCGAATAATCGGGACCACCTGATCCATTTCCTGAAGGATCGCCCCCTTGAATCATAAAGCCAGGAATTACACGATGAAAAATAAGTCCATCATAAAATCCTTTGTTTACTAAGGAAATAAAGTTTGCCACTGTATTCGGCGCTACTTTAGGTTCTAGTTCAACCACAATTTTTTTATCATCGTTCATTGTAATCGTCACAATTGGATTTTCTTTCACAGCCGATGCATAATCTACTTTTTCTTCCGCTGTCTTCTCCTCTTTTGACGTCCCACAACCCGTCACAATAAAAACTACTGCCATTAGGCTAAAAACAACATACAATACTCTAGATTGTGCCAATAGTCTTTCCACTCCCTATATCAGTTTATTAAAGTATATAACTATGAGATTATTCATCACAACTTTAAACTTACAAATGAATAGTAAAAACAGCGATTTCAGGCGGAACCATAAAACGAGCAGCGATTCTAGACGTGCCAATACCCGTATTGACATAAAGCTGCATGCCATTGTCTTTATTAATCGTATAAAATCCATCATCATATTTTTCAGCCAACGACGTCTTTATAGTTTTCATAAAGGGAATCCTTATTTGCCCTCCATGACTATGTCCAGCTAACAGCAAATTAACAGAAGTATCTTGTAAAAGCTCTGCCATATCTGGCTCATGCATCAGTACAATTTCATAATCATACGTATCATCCATTTGCGATAGCAATAGGTCTATATCCGGCTTTCCAAGTAAACCATCATCCATTCCTCCGATAAATAGCTTTTTATCATTCGTAACGGGAACCGTAACGCCACTATTATTCAATAATGTAAACCCAGCATTCGTTAATAAATCTTCATATATTTTAAAAGCTCCGCCACCATAATCGCGATTTCCCCATACAGCAAATTTTCCAACCGTCGCGTTAAGTTGCGATAAACTATCAGTGACTTCTTGTTTTTTTGGAAACGTAGAAAAATTTTCGAATAAATCCCCTGTAAACACAATCATATCAGGCGAAATTTGATTAATCTTTTCGACTAAACGATTTAATTGATTGACGGTATATGTTTCACTAACTTGAATATCTGATATTTGAACTATTTTAACTGATGCGCCTTTGTCTTCATTTAAATGATACGAATGAACGACGAGCATCTTTGGTTCAATTTTAAAAGCGTATCCTACAAGTAAACCTATTAATACTACGACTAATAAAACGATTTTTACAACTCTTTTAAAGTTCTTCATTCGACTGCGAATGCCCCTTTCAAACTGATAGGTGCGTATTAAGCTCTTTTCACAACTGAAAAGGTACTAAAAAAGAACGTGCACCCAACCGATGCTCGCTCTTTGTTTATGTTGATTTAACTAAATCAGACCTTATGGTAAAACGAATATACGAGTCTACTACCACCACTCCATACTGTAAATCATTTTTATCGAAGATGCCATACATTATTACCGAAAAATTGCTAAAGCTATAGGGTTTTAAAGTATCACTTATGTATAATAGAGGAAAGTCATATTAAGGACGTGGTACAATGCGAATCGAAAGAGTCAGTATTCCTAAATCGGCACAGCCTATAATTAGTACATCTAGTAAAGGCGACCAATCAAAATGGCGTATTGGTGACAAATGGGTAAAACAAAATGCTCGTGGCTATGAGGGTCATGCAGAAGTATTGGCGACTCTTGTACTTAGCTGCTCCTGTTTGCCTATCAACCGCTACGTTCAATACTTTCCTTGTGAAATTGAATTACCTGATGGTGAAATGACTAAAGGATGTTATTCATATGATTTTCGTGGAGATTTACAAGAAGTTACACTCGAACGGTTATTTGAGGCAAATTTCACCTCAACTGATGCTATTACTACGGACAAGACACTATCAACAGCAGAGAAATTTCAGCAACTATCTGCACAAATTGAAAGCTTTACAGGGCGTAACGTACGAAAAGAATTGGCACAATTATTTGCTTTTGATGCACTCATTTTAAATGAAGACCGTCATACAAATAACATCCTTTTTTTGTATGACCCTAAGCATAAATCATGGTCACTCGCCCCTATTTTTGACAATGGGCTAAGCCTATTATCTGATGAAAAAGATTATGCACAAGGTAAACCGATTTCCATTTTAAAACGAAAAGTAAAAGCAAAGCCACTTAATTCATCGTTTGCAAAGCAACTTTCACTTTATGACGGCCCACCGTTTATTAATAAAAAGCTTTTAATGGCACGCCTGGAAGATAATCCTTTAGATTTTGGCCGTGCAAAAACCGTTTTACTATCACAACTGAACGACCCTATATTTCAAAAGTTATGGATAGAAGGTGATAATGATGATTGATTTTATGAAATTTGATGTCATGTGGATGGACGAGGTGATTGCTTCCGTAGATTTAAAGCCAGCTAATGGTGGTACACCTTATGTTGTTAATTATATTGAAGATTTCAATAAGCAGTTTTCACCAAACATGGAAGGGCATATTACCCTCGAAGAATTAGAACGTTGGTTGAAATGGCGGACTTTCCCCCCTACTCGTATGAATGCACAGGAACTTCTTGAAAGTCTAGGTTTACAAGCCTATAATCGCTGGGGCATTGTCCGTAAAACACATGGCGTTATGGCAGATGACGAGATTTGGTTACGCTTTAAAGGTGAAACATTGACACATCGAGATGTCTGTTTACGTAAAGATTTATACTACCCTGATTTGGAAACATAATGGAGAATAGCTATTAATTAAGTATTTGACCAAACTTTGCAATCGCTTTCGAGCAGCCATTTATGCTCGGCTTCAAATATCCGTTCTGTCCATGGGGCATTTTCTGCTATTGCAATAAATATTTTTTTGCAAAAAATATTCTAACCATACAATTTTTAATCCTTGAAACAGCGAATTAAGTGTTGGATTAAAATGATAACCCTCCACTATAACACCAGCGAGATTCTTTTTGATAAACTGGGTGAAAAATTTGAGATGGAGGGATTCTTATGATAGATCCAAACGAAATAACATATCTTGAAAAAACTTTAAAGCAATTAACAATTACAAATAAAAAACTTTCAACAGATATAAATCATCAAGATTATCGTTTTAAAGATTTACAAAAATATATGGTTGAATATAAAAGTGAACTGGATAAATTTGAAGTGTATAATTACCAACAAACGTTAAGTATGATTGATAAGCGAGGTTTCGCTCATGTGACGGAACGTGAGCAGATAAGAAAGCTAATTACCTCTCCATATTTCGGACGATTCGATTTTTTATATCTTGGAGACGACCTTTGTGAGGCAGAAACGATTTATATTGGACGTTTTGGTTTTGCTGATGAAGAAGGAACGCAATTAATTTATGACTGGCGTGCACCTGTTTGCAATATGTACTACGAGTTTGAAATTGGTAAAGCACATTATGTTGCGATGGATAAACAATTTGATGGTGAGCTTATTAAAAAACGTCAGATTAAAATAGAAAATTCTAAACTGCAATATGTGCTTGATAGCTCATTAACGATACAAGATGAAGTTCTTCAGCAAACATTGAATCAGTATGCAAGTGAAAAGATGAAAACAATCGTCACATCGATTCAACGGGAGCAAAATAAGATTGTGCGAAATGAATCCGCACATAATGTCATCATTCAAGGCGTTGCTGGCTCAGGAAAAACAGCTGTTGCTTTACATCGCATCGCCTATTATTTATATAAGTTCCGTGATACGTTACAAGCTGAACGTATTTTTATTTTGTCCCCTAATAAAGTATTCGGCGACTATATTTCTACTGTCCTCCCTGAGCTTGGTGAAGAGCCGATTCGTTCCTTTACTTTGGACGAGTTTACTTCAAATTTATTGCCAGCTACTGTAACATTTACACCATTTGAAGAAGAAACGAAAAGCATTATATCGAATCCAAACAGTGCGTTGGCTACTCGTGCAAAAATCAAAGGAAATTATCAATTTGTACAAAAACTACAAGCTTTTTTGAATCAATTAGACTTGAAGCTTCTTAAAAACGAAAGTATAACGTTTGCTGGTGTAGAACTAAAAGCAGATTATTTACAAGGGCGTTTCCTTCAATATAGAAAAGAGCCGGTTGTCATACGATTAGAGCTTTTAGCAGATGATATTATTCTTGTACTCAAGTCCAAGCGAACTAGAGAAGGTAAATTACCAACTAAAACTGAAATTACAAAGCTCTTAAAAAAGCGTCTCTTGTTTACTTCACCATTCGCAATTTACCGTGCCTTTATTGACACACTTGGCGAAAATATAGTTAAGTTTTCAAAAAGGCGATTTGAATTTAATGATGTCTACCCTTATCTATATGTCCAAATTTATTTTAAAGGAATTAAAAGATATGAGCTTGTCCAGCACTTTGTGTTGGATGAAATGCAAGATTATACTCCTATTCAGTATGCAGTATTGTCTAGTGTGTTTACTTGTAAACGAACAATTATTGGTGATTTTAGCCAAGCGCTTTTGCCGTATGACACGATATCAAAAGAGGCATTTGCAGCCATGTATAATAATCTAGAATACGTAGAATTAACAACAACCTACCGATCATCGTATGAAATTGCCATGTATGCGAAAAAGTTTATGCTTAATGGTGAAATTCATCCGATTGAAAGGCATGGGAGGGAACCAATTGAATTAATGTATGACACATTAGAACAAATGGTAAAACAAATCCATGAAAATGCGAGGAATGACTATCAATCTACCGCTATTATCTGTAAAACAGAGAGGGAGTTACAAGTGTTGAAAGAGCATTTAAACTTATCATTTACAGTACTGGACGGTCTATCAGAAAAGTTTGACACAGGGCTACTTTTAACCACAATACAGTATGCAAAAGGGCTTGAGTTTGATATGGTCATCATCCCCTTTGTAAACAAAGTTAATTATCATACTGAATTTGATAATGGACTACTTTATATCGCTTCCACACGGGCAATGCATGAATTAATGCTTTTAGTAGACAATAACGCCCCTTCTCCATTACTGTAATGTTTTTAGTATAGCGATGATGGATTCCAAATCTTTCATCGCTATTTTTAATTGAGTAATTAAATCATCCGTTACATGAAAAAAGTCATCTTTAAAGGTGGACGATTGTAATATTTGTAGTAGATTGAAATCTTCTTTCGATTGTTCCATTTCCCGAAATAAATTGGCAATGCTTGTAATCGAGAAGTGTGCACTACGTAACGTACGAATAATTAGCAATTTTTGTATATCGCGCTCAGAATAGATTCTTCGATTTTGTGTGTTTCTCTTTACAGTAAATAAATTGTTCCGTTCCCAATTCCGTAATGTTTCTTCTGTTAACTGAAGCATTGACGCGACAGTTTTGTGGGAAAATGTTTCAGTTGAAGTTGGTTGATTTTGCAATAAGTGTTCAACCGTTTTAACTGCTTTTAAAGCATAATCATATTCTGTTTGCAAAAAGCTTAAATAGGATTGTGCAGCATGTAAACATTCCTTAAACTGTTCGCTACCGCTTAGTAGTACTATTTTTGTGGCTTTTTTCCGCAGATTATTTTGAATAAATTCTTGTCTAAAAGCAAGCCGAGCAATTTTCATTTGTATTAGATGAAGATAAGAATATTCTCTGTAACCATTCTCTTTTCTCGGCACAGGCGAAATAAACTTCCATTCTTCGTAAATTCGAACCGTATTCGGATGAACCTGAACTAGTTGGGCAATTTCACTAGTTCTCATAAAAGACCGCCTCACTAACTAAAGATAGTATGTAATGATATTTAATAAGTATATCAAATGGTAAATGCCAGTGATAACAATAGCTAGGTCAATGGGGTACCAATCCATAGAATAAAGAAAATGATTGATTATCGGCATAAAAAAGCACCCAATGAAGCAAGATATGCTCCCAGGTGTAGGCATCTATATAAATGTCAACACAATTTTGTACACTTTCGCTTGCGTAAGCTTGTACAAAATCACTCGTTTTCTTTCGCTAAATGGTCCCTCATTCGATACGAGCTACCTACGACTGTTACAACCGTTGCGTGATGTAAAACACGGTCTAGTATTGCATTTGCTAGCTTTGGTTCTTGGAAGACTTCATCCCATGATTTGAAATTCACGTTTGTTGTAAAAATCGTACTACGCTTTTCATAACGCATATCGATGAGCTGAAAAAAGAGCTTCGCGTCTTCTGGTTCAATTGGTAAGTAACCAATCTCGTCAATAATCAATAACTTATACTTCGTATAATGCTTCAATCGGCTTTCTAATCGATTTTCGAGTTTTGCTCTCTTTAGATTCTGAATTAAATCATGGCACTTAATGAAATAAGTACTTGTTCTTTTCTTCGCAGCTGTAATCCCGATTGATGTGGCCAAGTGTGTTTTCCCAACACCACTCGGACCTAAAAAGACAATATTCTCATTTCCTCCAATAAAACGAAGTGTTAAAAAGTCTAAGATTTGTTGCTCATTAATGGACGGTTGAAAACTAAAATCAAAATCTTTTATCTCTTTTAAATGTGGAAATGCACCCACTTTCACCATCGCATGCATCATATTTTGTTCCCGCACATCAATCTCATAGGTCGTTAATTTAAACAATGTATCAACGAAAGACATTTGGTTATGCACACTGAAGTCAATGACTTCATTTACATGCCTTTGGCAAGCCAACGTACTACCTCCTTGTAATAAGGCAAGCTCTGTTTTAGATGGCCAGTTGCTAATGGACTTTTTTATAAAATCTTGCGATAGATCATTAGCTTGCTATCAAAGTCTAAATGAAATTGCAGATTCGACAGGATTGACTGTATATCGTGTGCGCCAATTAATTAAAGCGCTTGATGAAGTGAAAATTATAAAGTACATAAAATGCAGTTATTATCTGCACCTAAAGGTGCTACTTCCACATTTGAACTAAATTTACAACACTACAATGAAAGAATGAGGTTGAAGTAAATGAGCATACAAACCGCTAATGAATATGTACCACATAGCTTCCCTACAATCGTAGTGGAACTGAACATATTAAAAGAGTTTATTGAGGATTTAAACCTTTTAGACGAATGGAGACTATACAAATCCATCGTACGAGAACAACAACAAATAGAAAAGCTGCGGGCTAACGGTATGCTTATAGATTTTTAATAGTAGTAACTTGTAAAGGGAGCATTTTCAAATAATAGCTTATCTCTTGTTGAAAACTTAACAATCTTCCAACAAATGAGACTAGAATTACAGCCAAAACTAGTAGAACGTGCAAATGATACTATGAAAGCCTTCTGTCAACAGAATTATAAAAATTATTTAAATGTCATTTCTAAATTAGAATTAGATAGCAAAAATGGTGACAGCATTATTATCATTAAGACTAAAATTTGAGAGCAAAATATTTTATATTCTAAATTTTTATAGAGGAAATCAATTTACACTTAATAATTATGAATTTTTCACATTATGATATAATAACACAACATTGAAATAGCCTGTAGTTATGACAATGAAAAGTCGAAATATACAGTATACGTGACAGGTACTCTCCGATATACCTATACGAGCGCATAATTACGCTGATTAATTTAACTTTCAACACTCAGTTGATAAATCTTGAAATTTTAATCGTCCCACTTCTTTTTCAATTCCTCATACCACTAAGCGTGTTCTGCATTTCTTATTTCTAATTGATTAATTATTTCTTCCGTTTCAGGG
Organism: Lysinibacillus sp. C5.1; assembly: GCF_016350185.1. Taxonomy (NCBI): domain Bacteria; kingdom Bacillati; phylum Bacillota; class Bacilli; order Caryophanales; family Bacillaceae; genus Lysinibacillus; species Lysinibacillus sp. C5.1. Next base: position 1,237,820 of record NZ_CP066226.1, on the reverse strand, counting down.
TCTTTAGTGAATGCTATAAATGTGACATAAGCAAACATAACAAATAATCAGAGCAAATACATATAATGCTATTGTAAAAGTTTGGACGACATTATTTTTGGTAACTTTTAGTACAGTCGCTTGCATCAGAAGTGGTCTTGTACAAAAGTTCTTCTTCTTTAGTTAATGGTCCAATTTTTTGATTAAAAACAGTCATAATTCTCATGTTCATGTGTCTATTGCGGTATTCTCTTTGGTCATCTGCGAACGAGTTAAACCAAGCGCGAAGTTCACAATCCTTTACCCATCTGTCGTACTGCTCATCAGTCATGGCATGTGGTCTTTCTGGTTTATTAATTGTAAGGATTCCCTGTTTTAGGGACTCCTCTTGCTCACCCAATTTGCCCCAATCCTCGTCAACTACGTAATTAATTGTTGATTAAATTCCATTCGATCCACACGCTCCCTACACAATTAGTAATTACAAAGTTACTCATTTTTGTTGAATTCCTTAAAACCGAAAGGCGATAAGGTTTCAAAAGTTTTGAAGTCCAATTTTATATATAATGGTAAATATGAAAAAAATTGATTATTCTCTCAGACGGTAGACAAACTCGGAGATTTCGATTTTGTCTACTGTCTTTTTATATCGAAGTAAATGGATTTATTAGCATTTGGTATTCTTCTGCTTAGTTACCGAATCATTTATTCAACTCCTTCAGTTTTAATGCAATTTGGTCTTTAACTGATTTATCACGCCCCTCATCAAGGATGCGATGAGGACAATTCTTCCTTTTTCCTTTACTGTTAATCCAATCATAATGCCATTTCAAACGATCTATGCCCCAACCATATTGTTTAAGTACATATGCAACGTATTCTATTGCATTTTTTTCAGCGTTAAAGTATCTAGGGCCACCTGATTTGCTGTAGCAGATCTCTATTCCAATAGATTTACGGTTTCCTGTACCATTTGGACCGTCTCCGGCATGATAACCATTCCGGTTAAAAGGGATGGCTTGTACAGCGTGCTTATCATCAATTGCAACGTGGTAGCTTACCGGATCAGGATTCCGGTGCATGAATGCTATTTCGTTAATTGCGGTCGCATCGTTATAAGTGTTATGAAGTGTAATATATTCTGGTACCATCCTGTATGGCGATTTAAGCTTATATAATGACTCTGGGATGAAATTATTGATAATAGTATATGACATATATCTTTCTCTCCTTATTTCTTTGATATATTTATAGCTATTAGACTTGGGTAGGTATAACTTCAAAATTTCCGAAGTGTTGGCTGTACCCCTTTATTATCTAAATTTAGTAAAGTTAAACATCGAAAAATTTTATCTCTTTTTCATCATTCTTTGATAAAAGAGGGACGCATGAAAACCTTAAACAAGGATTTTTTTAAAGGTTTATTATTTAATAATGAATTCACTATTAAGACTTCATTACTTATCTATGCATTAGATGGGTATTAGCAGCTCTATAGTATCAGAACCACCAGTCTAACTGGTGGATTGCTCTAAGCGTGAAACGCTTTTGGGGTACTGGTCCAATTGGTGAACAACATGACCGGTGTTTTTAAATAATATATTATCTTTGTACATCTAATTGTTCTAATTTTACTTCTAAGACTCATAAGCTAATACTAATCAACTCTCAATAACGATAATTATGTGAAAACGAAAGTCCTCCAGTTAAACAATCTGGAGGACTTTTAATAGTCTAATAAATATACCGAATCCCACTAAGTAGGAAGTCACCTTATTTTTTTGCTCTTCTTCTCGATTGAGATAAGACTCTATTTTCCATAAAATTAACTGTTAAATATTCATAAAAAACCAGCTAGTTTCCTATCAGTATATAGTGACTTTACTAGAAACACTTCTATATTAAATTTACTTCATAGAAGCGATCTAGACCATGATAATATACAGGATTTGCATCATCAAACGGAACTACATAAGTATACACCGTTCCTAAGTCATCTCCAAAAAAACTTATAGCATCTTTGCCAATACGATGATTAACTATAAGATCATCATATTTTTTAAGTTTATCATTAGCAATTTTTTGGGCTATTATTACTTTGTGTGTAATATCATCAAAACTCATAAAAGTAGAAAAACCTGGCGCATTAAATGTCACTGCGTTTGATTCAACCCAAGGTAAATTTTCATCAATCAATTCGCTTTGTACATATTGTGCTAAGTACCCACCTAGTGAATGACCTGTAATATACAAATGACTCATCATTTCAGAATGAGTTTGTATTACTTTTCTAACATAATTAACAGCATCATTAATTTGTAAACCACCCATGTTTAACACTACTTGTGCGACATCTACTACAAAGTCCAACGCCTCATGTGAACCTCTAAAGGCAACTGTATAAGCATATTTTCCTGCGGAAGTTCCTTTTCTATACAAATGTACATCAAAAGAAGTATTTGAATTGGTATCAACGTCGATTAACGTCCAGCCTCCTGGACTCTCAAAATCCGCTGGTAGATCTTCTTTCTTTTTATACGCATTTCTCGCCATTTCAACAAGCTGAAGTGTAAAGGGTAACTTATCAATTTCTGTTTTAGTAACACCATTATCTCGACCTGATTTAATATTATTATCTATTTCGATAGCACCACTACCTGATCCAACTTTAATCGTTGAAATTTGATCAAAAGCCCAGTTTTTTGGTAGCGGATATCCTAAATTCCCACTAAATCCTGTGGACATCCCACTAACAAAACTTGTCTTTGCATAACCTTTCTCTGAAACTTGAATACATACGCTTCGAGGCCCATAAACACCTACTTTATAAGATCCACCAAGTTGAACCATTTTCTTATTTATGGCATTGAAATGAGGAAGAATATTATCCGTAATATCTGTCCCATATGCATCAAAATCAACTGCAAAATAAATAGTAGTACCATCTTGGAATCCATAATCTTTTGCTGCATCGAATGCTGCTTTTGCATCCAATCCACCTTGTTTCGCATTAAAACTCGAAGCCTGTGCACCATAAGTTTGAAAAATTGGAAATACAGATAATCCGGCAGCAAAAATATTTTTCAATTCACCTGGTTGTAGTTTTTTATTTATACCACCTGTAACATTAGTAAGATAACGTCCTACAGTTTCATAACCAGCAGCCTTTAAAGCTTTGCCTCTCTCTAAAGTGACTTCCGTTATACAATCACAAGCCGTTCCTTTTCGACTCGGATCCCCCGTACTAACTAATGCTGATAACCAAGTTGACTTATTAGCAACACCATCAACAGGCAGTAGTGTGAATCCTTGGAATTCCTTAACTTTATTTACTATAAGCGCATTATATGTTGTTGAAAATGGACTAGAATCATATCCATTAAAGTATAACGCATACTGGAATAATGTAACAAATCTACCCGAACTACCTTCTTTTAGAATGGGTAATCCATCCTTTGTCGCAGGACCAATTGAGCCAGTTTGAGAAGCTGCAGGAATTCCCATTTCTGTTTGCAAGCCATACACTAAAGCTTTATTTGTACCTCGTTGATAATGACCATCTGTTGGTTGAACTCCAGCAGTTTTGTAATACTTATTATTTAAATCTTGTTGAATTTGTCTTATTTTTGCATCTCCACCTGGAGTGAGGCTATAAGCATCCATTGTTAAGAAAGCTTTAAAAACATAGTCATAAACTTTCCCATCTCTCACAGGTAATCCAGCATCGGTTTGTAAATTAATAACCCCTGCTTTTGTCCCCTCACCAAACGTTCCTGTAAATCCAGTTGGATTATATCCCTTGCAATACATTGCCCCCTGAAGGATCATTACAATATTTTTCGCTTGATCAGTATCTGGAACTTTTCCTAATTCAAGAATACCAAAACGATTATACGCACTAGCAGTTGTTGGACCAAAGCTATTGGCAGTATTAGTAATTCCTAATTCAAGTTGCAACGCTCGGGTTAAACCGTACACCGTTGGCCAACCCACTTTTCCATTTTCCGGCACCCTTTCGTTAAACCCTGGTAAGTGACTATACTCTTGATTAACCCATCTTTGAACTCTCAATACCATTTCATCCATTGTTATCTCTCCTTTTCCATTTTTATGAGCAGATTTGAGAGCAATTCACTTGTAATTTCTCCCTTCTCACCAAAATGAGCTTTAAACTCACCTTAGTGAAAGATCCGCTCACTACAATGAAATGTGTGGTAATTTATGCATTTTGTGACGACATGGGTGAAATATGTTTGTTACATACAGGAACATACATTCTATATCAATACTACTAAATTTGGGTTTCTTTCTATTTTGTTGCGATAATTATTAATAGATTGCGAAAAATTAAATAATTTAAAAAAGAAAAAAGCCTTCCACGAATGGAAAGGCTATATCCTACTTCTTAATTGTTCTTTCTTGTTTTAGTTTTAATTCATCTTTTATATCATCGACATCTAATGTTAAACGTTCGACACCAGTAGCTAGTCTTTCAAATTGCTTGGTAATATCATTGATAAAGTTAGTCAACGTGCTTTCACGCTTAATAAAAATTGCCAAGATTTTCGATAAATCCTGGTGTAGCTTTTAAATAAAGTTCGATTAGTTGCAAACGCTGATTTATACAGAAAGAAACTAACTGTTTTAAAACAAAGTTTAATCCAAACAGTTAGTTCTTTATTTATCTCGTGTTGTTTTTATAATAAAGATTGATTTCCAAAGTAAGTATGACAGTAGTTATTCCTTTCCATAAGCGTGTTTCTGCTTCTTTGACCGGAACTAGTTATTGGAATATGAGGGTGTTTAGTAGATATTAGAGAATAGTTTTAGTAAATGAAAATCCAAAAATGGAGCATCCTATTATTAGGACAGCCCCATTGCATTTAGTATTGAAGACTTTTCTTATCGGTTTTAACCGAAGACGCTATAATGACAAAACCTAACATTAATATAAAGATTAAATCGAGTAAACCTGTATGCATTGTGACACTAAACACTGTAATAACAAATGCATATGCAACGGTGTGAAAGCTTCGAATACCAGATCGTTTTACCTTATTATAGATGAGGGAAATTAAAGCACCGTATAATAGGAAGCCAATCGCTACTAATAAATAGCCTCCATCAAGGAATATCTTACCAATAAATGTAAGCGTTGTGTTTCTTGATTCACGTGTAATAAACTTCCCTTTCTCCACACCTATCGAGTTGACAACCTTTGTAACTTTCATACGAGGTGAAATTTGTTCACCTGGTAAAACCGTATTGAAGATACCACGGTGAATTTCCCCATTCAGATAACCTTCTTCCTGGGTGTACTCTATTATTGTACTTAATACTATATGACCAGTTACACTTTCATCATTTTATCTACGCATCCACAGTGGTGTTTGGTTTACTTTATATTCTGCAGTCACCAGTTTTTTCCTTTCCTCAGCTGTCAATTCTACATCAGGCTGATTCCGTTTATTAAAATCCTTCGTTGTATCTTCTGTTAGTACACGTATAAAGCCAAACATAGAGAATGCCACAGCAATCACGAATAAGGCCGAAAGGAACCAAGTCAGTTTCACACGTTTTACAACATAGTGGAAAATGATAATGCCTGTAAATAGCATAATGATTAGTGGCGTACGATAAGCCATCAATAAAAATAAAAACATCACAGCAGCAAAAATCGAACCATAGACGAATGCTTTTTTCCAAGTCATTTTCTCTTCCAAAATCATTTTATAAGAAAGTAATAATAACACCCCGAACCATAATAATTGGCTAAAGAAGTATAACTTTGGACTAATATTTCGTCGATTCGATTCATCCGCAATACCTAATCCTTCGCTAAATAGAATCATTAAAAAGCAAGCTAATCCAAGTAATGTTAAGAGTACAACAAAATGAATCAATATTTCCCTAAAAACGATAGCCCAAATGATGGGATTGTCCATTGCATTTTATCAATGAGGTACACACCTATGTAATAACATAAAAGAGCTAAAAAAACAGCAGGCCAAATCGACTCACTTATTTTAAATTGTTCATACCGGTGAAAATCAAATAAACTTGTAAAAAAATAAAGTATTAATATAAAAGGTAAAAAGAAGTATGGTGAGAACATATCAATCCTATTAACCTTTGCTAAAGTTTCTTTCAATTTTTTCATAAATGTCATACATCTTATTAGATGTTATTGCCCTCCCATAGGATGAACTCGTAGTAATTCAGCTCTACTTTGTCCATTGAATTTTTGGAGCCTAATCTTCCATTCTAGTTGTCGGTCATTTCTTACTTTGCAATTAAAATTAACATCGGATGATAAACTCTCACGACTTCCCTCCCCTTGCTACTTTACTATAAAAAGTACGGAATAAATGCAGATTCCAAATATGAATAAATATTCCATAGTAATTAATTATATGATCGTTTGTCAAATTAAGTGCAACAATTCTTCACAAAACGCCTCGTATGGTGTTTTCCAACCAAGGCATTTACTTGGTCGATTGTTGATGAAATGGAGTGCTTGATTCATGTCATCTAGTGTCACGTGATTGAAATTCGTTTTCTTAGGGAAGAACTCGCGCAGTAAGCCGTTGCCGTTTTCATTACTGCCACGCTGCCAAGCAGAATAAGCATCCGCAAAATAGACTTGGATGTTTAGTTCTTTTTCCAGCACATTGTAACAGCTAAATTCTTTTCCTCGATCGGTTGTTGCCGTTTGGATTGCTCCTTTGGGCAATTGTTGGTGTAACTTTTTGATGGCTGCTTCCATTGATTTTGCAGAACGGTCTGGCATCAAAATGCCTGTATACCAACGGGTTTTGCGCTCAATAAATGTAGCGACACAGCCCTTTGCTTGCCCACGTCCAGAAACTACTGTATCTAACTCCCAATGTCCAAAGGTGTCCCGTTTACGGACTTCTTTTGGCCGTTTTGAAATGGGCGTGCCGATATTGAATCGTCCTCTTGTTTCACGAGGTTTCTGGCGTTTTCCTTTTTGACGAAGTACCGTTAAAGGTAAATCTAATAAGCCGTTATACGTCCAACGGTAGATACTTTTAAAGCTCAGCTTTCCCGGATACAAGCGGCCGACAATCTATTCAGGTGACCATGTTTCCCCCAACTTCTCTTAAACAGCTTCTTTTAAAGCGGGTGTTAGTTTTAACTTCGCACCACAGTTCGATTTATTTGCTTGATAGTGATTGTGTGCAACTTCAGCTGACCAATTTGTATGGCGTTTCAGCTCTCTAGAAATGGTGGAGGGACTACGTTTTAGCTGCCTTGCAATTTCTCGTTTGGAATAACCTAATTCAAGATAGGCCTCTATTTTAGCGCGTTCAAATATGGTAAGATGAGTATAGCTCATAACGATTCCTCCTCAAAATGTTGGTGTGGTAACTACATTTTATACGAGGTCGTTATGGGTTTCTTTTATTTTGTCTTAAAGGTGTTGCGCTTAATATTACAATTCATCATATAAATAAAAGAGCTTCATATGTAACTGACTTTTAGGGAAATCTGTAAACAAAGCCGTTCCAATTCCTCTGATGTGACTTGCACCAGTGACTATTGCTATAGAACCATCTAATTTGATACTCTCTCCCCCTCTTTAGCAAAACTTTAAATGTTATTTCGCGTTTCTTAATAAAAAAAACCTGCCCCGTTTGTTCAATAAGGAAAAAGAGCTGTCTGAACAGCTCATAGATCTTCTACTAAAGCCCCCGTTTCGCAAGTTTATAATCTTTACCTGTTGTATACATAAAAAGATTTATAAAAGTTGCTACTATCGCAATAAGACCTAATATTAACCACATAATTATGGCTCCTCCCTTTTCAATACAGACGTAAATTGTAGTTATATGGTTTCGTAACCATATTTAGGAAACATATCGTAAAAGAATGTTATTTAATAATATGGCCCTTTAATGAAAACGAGCGCTGATCCTTGTTACCGAAGGTAGTGACCCCTTAAAGTTAGAGTTTTTATTATGCAGCTAATTGGCTGGCATGTTTTCGGTAATTTACCGGACTCATGCCGGCCAGTTTTTGTTTAATACGAACATTATTATAATAATTGATATACTCTTTTATTTTCTTTTGTAATGCTTCATAAGAGATTAATTGTTCTCCATAATACATTTCCTGTTTTAGTAAGCTAAAGAAGTTCTCCATGGCCGCATTGTCTGCGCACGTTGCTTTACGAGACATGCTTTGAAAAATCCTGTTCTGCCTCAATGTTTTCACCCATGTATTGTGTTGATAGTGCCATCCTTGATCGGAATGAATGGTTGTCCGATATTCAGCACGCTTTTGAATAATTGGAAGCGCTTGTTTAAGTGAATCTAACACAAAATCTAGGCTCGGCCGTTTTGACATACTTAACCCAATAATCTCACCATTATATAAATCCATGATCGGACTTAAATATAATTTTTCATCATCTGTACATTTAAATTCAGTTACATCAGTCACCAATTTTTGAAGGGCATATGACGTTCTGAATCTACGATTCAAAAGGTTTTTAGCGACTTTCCCAACTGTTCCTTTGTATGATTTATAGCGTGATTTACGCACGAATTTCACACATTTCAACCCTAGGTTTTTCATAATTCGTTGTACCTTTTTATGATTTATTGTATGTCCTTGCACTCTTAATTCCGCATGAATTCGCCGGTAGCCATATCGACCTTCATGTTTTTCGAAAGTCTCTAAAATCAAGACTTTCCACTCTACGTCTGGATCCTTTTGCCCCATCAGTTTGATATGATAATGATACGTCGCTTCTGGAATATCCACTTGTTTTAAAATATCTTTTAATCGAAATCCTTCTTGTTTAAGTTCGAAGGCGATGGCAGCTTGTGCTTTTCGAGGAAGGCATCTGGATTCTCTCGAAAAGCCTTCAACTTTTTTAAATACGCCACCTCTAAACGAAGCAGTTCATTTTCGCGTTCTAGCTGCTCCTCACGTGACATTGTTTTTTCTTGGTTATTCGCTGTTGATTTTTGTTTCTTAGACATAGACGGGCGCCCCTTTAATTTTTTTTGCAGGCCCTCTATCCCTCCTTTTAAAAAACGATGATACCAACTAGCAACTAAAGTTGGATCATTCAAGTTAAAGTGAATCGCAGTATCTTGATAGGAAGCACCTGTTCGTTTCATAAAGTTTAATACATCTAATTTAAATTGAACAGAATAAAACTGCTTCGTTTTCTTAACGGATAAGCCACTTTGCCCAAACTCTTTAAAAGCACGGACCCATCTCCTTAATGGAGAATCACCTATACCATACTTCTTCGCTATCGCTCTATATCCTAGAGAGCCACTTAAATATTCTTGAACCACCATCAATTTGAATTCTTCATTATATTTAGTCATAAAAAATCACCTCAAAAGTTAGTTTTTCACTCTAACTTTTGGGGTGCAGTACCGAATCGCGCCCGATTGTGGAAGATTATAACCATAATTCTTGTTAAACTAAAGCAGCCCGTTAGTTGAAGAACTAATTTTACGCATAACTCCCTTATAATTGTTGTATGGTACTATATTATTCCGCATGTTCTTTCATTAATTTATCAAGTGCTTTACCATAAGCATCTTTGTTTTCCTTACTTAACTCATAAAGTGCGTTTTTCCAATTATCTCCATCTACACCTGATAAATGTGGAGTACTTTTTAGTACAGCTTCTTGCATATTCGGCTTATCCTCTTTACTAGCGTCTTTAATAAGCTTTATTGCTTTTCTTGCATCTGTTACCCCTACTTGTATTTCTTTGTGAATGTCTTTGTATTTATCAGGAACTTTTACATATTCCATATTGTCTAAAATCTTATCCATCTTGTTTGCTGTTTTTAAAATATCTTTTTCTTTGTCTTCCATAGCTTGCATCGAGTTTACTATTAATAAATCCTTCATGTATTGAAACTCTACTAATTGTTCACAAATATAATAGGGATACTGTTTCTCTGATATTACTGTTTTCATTGTTGATTTGCTTAACTGCTCAGTCTTAGGAGTAGACTCTTTATTTTCTACCGCACAACCTACTAATAATAGAATAGGTATTGCTAATGATACGAGTTTCGTTGCTTTCATTATATATCCTCCTTTTAGAAAGTATTGTAATTCTACATGAGTGTCTTGATTGAATAAAAGTTTTTTAAAAGTATTTACTGTATAAATCTTGTTTTAGCTTTCCGCTTAGTTGAGCGTATATCTTTGTAGTCTCACTCTTTTCATGACCCAGTAAACTTTGAATGACATCAATTGGTGCACCGTTATTAATCATATGCGTTGCATAGCTGTGTCGTAATTGATGCGGATGTATACTCTTTTTTATACTAGCACGATTTGATATGCGCTTCGTAATATATCTTAAATTATCACTGCTCATTCGCCTTTTCGGCCGTCTGTCCGTAATAAACAAACAAGGTTCTTTATCCTCTCGTTTATCTAAATACCTTTTTAACCAAGTAGAACAGCGGGTATTAAAGTACACCTCCCTTTCTTTATCACCTTTCCCTTGTACAATTACTGAATTCGATTGAAAATCGATATCTTCTCGATTTAATTTTACAATTTCACCAATACGGCAGCCAGTTGTATACATAAACTCAAATAGTGCTTTCTCCATCGTTGTTTGACAAGCTTCCCTTAGATGTTCTATCTCTAATTCTGAGAGAAATTTAGGAATCCTTTTACCTAATTTCAGCTCTTTTAATTTAGTTGCAGGATTTTTTAGAGTATAACCTTCTTCATGTGACCATCTAAATAATGATTTAACACAACGAATCCTATGTCCTAAACTGGAAGGCTTTAAGTGGTCTCCTGATCGTATTATATATTCCTTTAATCTATCTGTATTAAACTCGTTCATATCCAGAATTGCGCTCGATTGTAGAAGATTGTTTTTCAACTAAAACCCCTATAATAGTATAAAATTGTGGACGCATTTTTTCAAAATTATAATGAATCCCTAACTCCTCGAATAACTCTCTTGAAGCAGCTTGCTGATTTGTGTCGCCTGCAATAGCACTACCACCACAAGTAATATCCCAAAAGATTCGACCAACCTTTCTTAAAAGGCTGACGCTGTTGAATAAGCATTTCTCCTTTTGAATTAAATATACAAACGTGTACTACTAAATGAAACTCGTCTGAAACCATTTCATCTCTGCGAGTTATTTGTTTCGCTATTTTATTGCGATGTTTATCATATAAATCCCACTTTTCCATTGTTAAACTCCTTATGGATTTTTAGTGTAACTAGACTTTTATTATATCGCGAAATAAGTTAATAAAAGTAAAATATGAAAAAACTTAAATTCTAATTTTATATTTGTTAGTCTAAATTTTCCCAAGGCGTCATTTGGTAATATCTATTTAAGTTTTTATTCAACAATCTGGCCCGATTGTGAAATAAGAAAAGATCTTGCATATCAACACAGGCTCTTTTACTTTGTGTTTAAGTGCATAACCAACTTCGTTTTGGTTAGCTACCGCTTGCAACTCATTTACTTGTGCCTGATATTCTTTTTTTAAAGCGATTTCCCGCTCTTCAGCTTTTTGATATAAAACAAAACCACCCGCTGAACATAAAATGAGCATCCCCATAGAGCCCGCTAATGCTGCGCTGGCACCCTTTTTAGCGCCTTCAGTTAATTGAGTGCCAAGTTTAGTTGCAGTACCTGTAAATTTCTAGTTAAATCAGTCTTTTCTTTTGTCGATGAACTTGGTGTCTGCATAAGTAAATCTTCATTAATTGATACAGTATCAGTAGAATTAACCTCACCTGGTGGTTCATCATCGATGATTTCAAAATCGATATTCCCTGTACCAAATCTTTGAACATTCACGAATCTTGCAGGAGCAGCTAATTGTTCAAGCATTCTTTGCTGACTCATTGTTCGTTCATTAAAAATATCTAGTACATTACGAGCAACTAGTTGACTTAGGAAAGAATCTTGTTTATCTCGCATACATAAATAAACTACACGTAAATTGCTATCATAAACAGAGCGCCAATATTCTATTAATTGAAGCATTTCTAAATCACGCTCTGCCGCTTCAGTAAGGTCAGAGGGTAAATATAGGTCATGAATAATCACCATAGAAGGCGAATTTAATTCAATAGTGTCGTTTAAATATTTTCTGTGATATACCTCATTTTCTATTATTTCAAGGCCACCTTTTGTAAGTAAACTTCGTATACCTTGAGAAAATGTAGGCTCGGTTATCGCAAGTAAAATTGACACTTGCATTCTCCTTCCGTGGGCATGAGTGTGTAAAAAACACAAAAACCCCAGTCTTATCAAATAAACGCATGAATCACATTAGCGCATTTAGCGCCGCGTTTTGATAAGACTGGGGTATTCCCATTCTTTAATTATAAAGTTGTTTTAAGTAGTAAAGAGAAGGTAGGAAAGTCCTTGCCTTCTCTATATTACTTAAGTTATATTCGCTCAATGTAGCAACCACACTACTTAAGAGCAATAATTTTAGAAAAGATAATAATCTTTACAAGAAGAATAGAAAGTAAATTTCAATATGAAACTTATTTTTATCTACAACAAATTTAGCATAGCTAACCATTTTAGTCAAACCATTTTTGGTAATCTTTTCATTATTTTTGAAAATATTACCAATATCAACTTAATCGTTTACAAGACAAAGAGCAACGGAGACTTAAATATAGGCTCATCGTTGCCCTTTGTAAATTCCCAAACAATTGTTGTAGCTTTGGAAATAAGATTGATTATAAAACATTCCTATCCATATCTAATAGCACTTCAAAAACCCCATTTTGAAAAAGAATTTCAAAATGGATTTACTCTTTTTAGATAAGTATGAGATCTTAATAAAAAAGTTTGATCATTTTTCTGCTATGATGTCCTAAAATCACTTATTTTAATGATTAATTTTCGCTTTGTATTTATTAAATTAAAGGAGGATTATTCTCAGATAATAAATCCAACTATAATTAATAATACTCCTAAATACAGTAACGTGGTTGGACCCATAAATAACTTGATACATTTTTCTAAATGATTTACCAGTTTATATCTTAATACTGAAGGTATTGAAATGTCCTTTAAACCCAAGATCTTTCAGACTAGTAATTTGACTACCGATAATCTCTTTATCATAATCATTCAAATACCAAATAACGTTTTCAGTGTTAATCCTCCTGAAAATTTCTTCCATATAAATAGCATCAACATCACTAAAAGAAAACCCATAAGAGTATATTTCATTTATATTTTCTGACTCAATTTGCTCGAAAAAAACCAAGTTATTTTCTAAAGCCACTTGAGTTTGTTTTCTAAGTTGGTTGTCGATTTCAGTTAGAGAACTTTCTGAACCAATATGACTTTGCATATAAGCTTCATAATAGTACTGAGTATTTCCATGTCCGAAGAAAATTTCTTCTCCTTGTCGTCCATGAATATGACAAATATTATCTTCGCTAATATCATAAACCTCTTGTAAAGTTTCAGTATAATTAAAAGTTAAAAAGAGGTCATCTTTAATAATTAGCTTCTCAAAGTCTAGTTTAGGTTCAACCGAATCTAAACTGATTGAGTTTACCCATTCTGAAAAATATCTTTGAATAGTTATCGTTGGAATAACTAGACCTGCAGCAATATCCTCATTCACATAGGACGTTTTAAATAGATCTACATCCCCATCTTTATCTAAAATATCATCTATATAATCAAAAGCTTCACTAAAATCAAGCTCCCCTAATGATTTTTCAATTTCATTCCACTCTCCATTGTATTCAATGCATTTATTTTTACTAGCTATATGCGCTGAATATTCTGCAGAGGTAATAAGAGAAAACAACATAGATAGCACCTCTACCTCATTATAAGTTGGTCCCCCATCTTTATCATGTATAGCCGTAGGAGTGACAAATTTATCCATGGTTATCTCGGGGTGTTTTTCTAGTAGATATTCTTTGAAATGTTCATATTTGGTTTTTAAACTATGGCTAACATCAAAGCCATTACCGATTATAAATAATTTAGTCATTTTTCACTCTCAACTTTTCATGTTTTCTAGTTCAACGATTTCTCAAACTCTTCTTATACAATTTTGATTTTAAGCTTTAAAATTTCAAACCTTTATGAATACTCTTTTATACTTAAACCTGGCAAACGAACAAACGAGGTTAACTATTGGTTTTCTCATTTTGTCCCCACCTATAAAATAATACTTCTTATATTTAATTCTATAAAGTTAATCGAGAACCTTCTTCAACAAAACTGTCCCTTTAATTCTTTATTTGTATAAAAACTTGTATAGCAAGTCTCTTATCGAATTAATCAGTACCTTTTGTTATTCCACAATCTTCCCCTTTAATGAAAACAAGCGCTAATCCTAATTACAAAATATTACTAATAGGGGTAGCACCATGTGTATTTTTAGTCAATTCCAATTAAGTAATTCAACCTAAAATTCTATTCCATATTTTTTTTAGTTGCGTAATCACCATAAAAGTAAGTGTCCCAAAAATCACCATATTCAGGAGTGGCAATTATTGTATATTTCCCATTTTCGTCAACTTCAAACAAAACTACACTATTATGTTCCCATCCCCCAAAATGTTTTGAGTCATCTACGAGCATATAGATACTGTATATACCCTTTGCTAATACTTCACTTTTCTGGAAGTCCTCAATTAATTCTTTGGCGTTTGGAATAGGGTGTTTATTTTCGTTAATGTCAAATTCAAAATAAAAATTTACCACTCCTAGTTGCGTTGCAAACCTGCCATGCTCACCATCAGGAATATTATTTCTTGGGTCACTTGGTATCAGTGTAGGTAAAAGTTTAGCAGTATCTATCTTTTGTGTCGTTTTAAACTCGTCAAGTAGCTCTTGATAATTAGCTACACCTATCTCAATATTGTCGTAGGGAAATATTGAAACTGGGGCATTTCTTACTGGTGCATATTCATTAGGGTATTTCACTAAACCATATTTTGTTATTATCTGTTCAACTACTTGAACTACCTTTGGATGTTGCTCAATATATGCACCCTTGAATTGTGAAAGGTAAATATCGTCACCACTTTCTTTTTCTAAAATCTTCAAAGTATCTCTATCAATCATTAGGAACGGATAAGCACGATATGGCTGTTTCATTTCTATATAAGTTTGATGGTCAATCCCTTCAAACCAATTATTACTTGTCTGAATAACAGAAAACTCACCTTGTATTCCATAGTTTGTTTCTAAATATTCTTGTATTGGTTGATTCAGATCATCTTTAGAGAAACATCCACTAAGAATTAGGATTGATGTACTTGCTAAGATGACTTGAATCAATCTTTTAATACTCTTCATTTTCCAAACTCCATTTCTTGAATTTTAATAATATTATAACATTTTTAATTCAACTAAACTGCCACGTTGGCATAAGTACACTTCTTCACAATCTTAATGAAACAATTAATAAAGTCACTCCATAATCTGGCCCGATTATGGAATAAGAAAAGATCCTGCAACTCGCACAGGATCTTTAATCAATCTATATTTTAGGTAATCCAACCTTGTTATAAATAATCAATATTTTTATATATCTACAATTGTATTACATGTTCAACTTTAAGCGTTTTAGTTCGTAATTGGCACCAACCTTTTGTGGTGCTGCAAATGCATGCGTGACAGGTTCTCCTGTGTCAAACCATTCATCTATTAGTACCCATATAGTAAAAGGGAACTTGTGTAATCCGATTTCTTCTTGAATTACATTAGCAACCGTAACGCTAGAGCACGATATAACTACAATTTTTTCTCCATCGGCTCTTGATTCAGATACTGGAACATAACCATGTTTTTCGTATAGATTTCGATATAAATTTAATCAATCCTTTAAAAAGCCTAGGAAATTCTGCTTTAATTGAGCTCTTTCAAAAATCATCCATGCCCGACTATCATACTCCTCTGTGTCTTCTCCGACTTCCATAACAGCTAACGGCTTCTTATACCCACGTTGTTCACCTATTGTTGGATACCATTTCCATTTGCGAGCAATACTTTTCTCTGCAAAGCAACAACGAATTTCATTCATCGTCACAAAACGTTGAATGGTTGCATCGGCATTGCTATCAAGCCAAGCACCTGCATCCATGAAAAAGACGCCATTATATAGGTAGGACATAAGTAAGTAACCTGCAGGACCTAAGTTAATCGGTGCTGGGTTACGTAGGTTTAACCGTTCACCATTTTCATCTAACACAGAATCTAAATAACACTTATAACGTTGAACGAAACCTTTTTTTCTTAGAAAATTTATATGAGCGCTAGTAGCTGAATAACTCATAACAGTACTTAAAAATCGACGCAGCTGTTCATCATTGGCACATACTGCGTCGCCAATAATTTTAAGCACTGTCAAACGTTCTTGCCGTAATTCTTCAGTCCAACTATACATTTCTCCTAATACAGCGTTCAGATTCACCAAAGGAGTGTAGTTTTCGGGAAGCCTTAACTCAGTGATGAAATTTTGATGATCCCATAAAGAATAAGCGCCATCCTTACGACTTGACCCTCTATATTAACAAATACCGCTCGATTTGTAGGGTTTTGTCCTGTTACGATCCCTTTATACGTGTGTTCTCATAATGTGCCTTCTTCATCGTATGTGAGAAGTTCTTGCCAAAATTGTCCGATTCGTTGTTCTTGAGCTCTCTTACCATTTAAAATCAACTTATTTTCGTCAATTAAAATTTGGTCTATTAAGAAGTGAGGAGGGCTACTTTGATAGCACCTCACTATCACAAATGATATGCTTACAAATGATAATGTAAATATGCACACTTTTGCTTGAATAACTATGTACAGAATTGATTTTCTTTTTCATACTAATCTAGAGGTGATTAGTATGTACATAGCGCTAAATGTTGAAATGGATTTTGAAATCAACAGTCTTTCAGATTTACCAAAATTTAAACAACTAATGGAGCGCTTGGTTAGTAAGTAAACGTCTACATTATTGTTGAAACACTCCCACTAGTTGAATATTTCAATAGCCTTAGTGATTTTTTTTCCTTTCCAATCCTCTTTGTTAAGAGTGTAATGATAGTGAATTTGGTCTTCAATTTCAATTTCTCCATTAAAACGAAATCCACATTTTTGAATAACTTTATTTGAGCCTAAATTGTGAGGTAGAACAAATGTATTAAGTAGCTCTACATCTGTATTCTCAAACAAATATTTTATCAATCCTTTTACTGCTGTTGTTGTGTATCCACGACAACTGTATTGCTTTGAAATTGCATAAACAACTTCTCGGTTTGGTTCACTTAGCTCTTCTTTAATACCTGTATTGCAGAAACCAATAAATTCTCCAGTTTCCTTCAATATAATTCCCAACTTCAAATAATTAGCACCACTAATATTAGGTACAGCTAACAAAAACTTTTTATTGTCTGGAATTTCATAATTCGTGACCCAGTTTAATCGTTGTTCTTTTGTTGAACGCCAATCTGGCAGAAAATTACAAACTTCAGGTTGTGAAGTAAGCTCATAAATAGCATCAGCATCTTCAATTCTAAATTCTCTAAGCAATATGTCACCACAATCTATTGTAAATAAATTGTTCATATCTATCCCCCCTCTTCCTTTGCTAATATTCATTTTGCAAAAAAACAATTCCTTAAGTAACAATGTCCGCCCATACTTCCACTTCAGTTCATTAAACTAGATAAACTACGTCTGGGTATCAAAAATCAATTAGCTGGCTCCCTTACCTTTTATAAGAGTTGTTTAGATTATATCTGACTTACATCACTTGAAAAAACCTCAAACTTATTTCATAAAAGAAAATAAGCCAATGCGGCATAAAACTACATTGGCTTATTTTAAAAATTTGTTCTTTTTCTTTTTTCTTTTAATACAATTCTTTGAATACTTTTTGATGACAAATAATATTTTTCACACAAAGAAGCTATATTCAACCCCGATAGATAATCATTATATATATTAGAATTTCTTAGATCCAATTCTCCTCTGGTTGCAGTACTGGACCCCCAACTCTTTTTACTATCTTTTCTTCGTGGAATATAAATATATTCACCATCAACATATTTCTGTATTAACTCCACCAACTCAGTTGGAAGTATATGCTTTGCTTTTTTATAGCTCATTTTTGCACTCCTAATTTTAGTATTTCTTTTAGGAAGAGCAAAGGCTATTTTCAATTATTTTATTATGCAATAGCCTTTGCTATGCAAAAATAGTATTCCTTCTCATACACTCATTCCTCCTTGCAATTTTAGATTTTAATACAATTCCGCTTTACATTTAATACATATTATACCATATCTATTTTTGATTTATAAGAATCCAATACCTTAATCTGCTTCAAAAATTAGTTGTTTCAAAATAAATATTAACACTTTATTGTTAAACTAACCGACTTCGTTAGTTTAATAAGAAAAAAGAGCTGCCTATGCAACTCAATAATCTTCAAAAAAAGCGCCCGATTGTAGTATATTAAGTAAGTGACCTTTTACTTGTTAATGTAAAAGCATCCCGTAAGCTCAATAAGAAATTATTTTCTTTTCTCATAGATCTCTTTTACGAATTGTTCCTTATAGTCTGTGTATTCATTTATTCCACCATTAAAGTAATAATTGCAAGTAGAGCTATACGTAACCATGCCATATAAAGCAATTTTATTGATGGAACAAAAATTGAAGCGAATGCAAATAAATTTACATTCGTTTGGAAAAAGTCGATTGAGAAATATCATAACGGACTCATTGAAAAGTCCAACCAGCTATACAATGAGCTACTTGAAAAAGAAATCATACCCGAAATGGAACGGGAAAATGAACAGGAATTAGCATTGGAAGACCTTGACCAAATGGTCAAAAAAGTAGATGAAGTGATTTCTGAATACGATCGAAAAATTGGGGACTCATCGGATGTGGCAGAGCGAAAGGCTTTAAGAAAGGAACGAAAATTCCCAAAGCAAACGCGCAAACAATTAATCGACTATATGGAACGCAAACTAAAATATCAAAGAGACTTCGAAATCTTTGACGGACGAAATAGTTACTCGAAAACAGACCCGGATGCGACATTTATGCGTATGAAAGATGACTATATGAAAAATGGTCAATTGAAGGCAGGTTATAACATACAAGTAGCAACAGAGGGTCAGTATGCGCTTGCCTACAGCATTTTTTCGAATCCAACGGATACACGTACATTAATCCCATTTTTGGATGAAATCGAACAACATTATTTGAAGTTACCAAAACATATCGTAGCAGATGCTGGATATGGAAGCGAACAAAATTATGATGATATCCTTGTGAACCGTAAGCGAGAAGCCTTAATCACATACAACATGTATGTAAAAGAACAGAGGAAACCGTATAAGCAAAACGAATTCAATACAGGGAACTGGGCTTATGATGAAGAAAATGATCGATATACTTGCCCAAACCAACAACAGCTTGAATTTAAATATCGTACCACGAAAACGGATAAGTATGAGTACACGCGTGAGTTTAAGGTATACGAATGTGAAGACTGTTCCGGCTGCCCCCTCCGTTCATTCTGTACAAAAGCAAAAGAAGGAACGAATCGAAAGTTAACAGTGAATGAGAAGTGGGAACAACAAAAAGAACATGTGAGAACAAAGCTTTCAGAAGAAAAAACGAGTACCATTTATCGTCAACGCAAAATTGACGTGGAACCCGTTTTTGGATTCTTGAAGGCTGATTTGCGTTTCACTCGATTTTCTGTACGAGGAAAATCGAAGGTTGATAACGAGATGGGTCTCGCATTAATGGCTGTGAATTTTCTTAAATTCACAGCCATTAGCTAAAAGCTATATGGAGACAACATAAAAAACAGAGAAATCCAAATTTAAATAAATTCAAATTCGGATTTCTCACTAATCGAAGCTAGTTATGTCCCAGCCTCTTTCAGAAAGATTTTTTGTAATCATAGGATACAGGCCTCTTGCTATATTTCTGATTCACTAAAGTTTAAGAAAAATCGCTTATTTTTCTGGACTTTTAGAAGCATCTAATAAAACTACCCCTCCAATTATTAATACTATGCTAACTAATGTCATGATACTGAATGGTTCTCTCCAAAAAAGTATTCCAATTACCGCTGTTAATGCTGTGCCTACTCCTGACCATATCGCATAAGCTAAACTTAAGGGAACCGTTTTAAGACATAATGATAAGAAATAAAACGCTAGTCCAAAACTAACGATAATTCCAATGGAAGGGAATAATTTTGTAAATCCTTCCGATAATTTAAGCATTGTCACGCCAACTATTTCACTAATAATGGACATTCCTAAAGCCATATAACCTTTCATATATTACCTCCGATTCTAAAGGTTAATGCGTGCTACCACTTGAGAGTCTTAATACGACAACTCCACCAATGATTAGGGCTAAACCTAAAAATTTTTTAAAATTAAAACCTTCTTTATAAACAATAACGCCTACCAAAGAGGTTAATGCTGTTCCTACCCCAGACCATATCGCATAAGCCGTAACCAATGGAATTGTTTTAAGAGATAAAGATAAGCAGTAAAAAGCTATCCCCATACCTATTACAACTCCGATGGAAGGGAATAACTTTTTAAATCCATTTGATACTTTTAGCATTGAACTACCAATTACTTCGCTTACGATGGCTATTGCCAAAATTACATATAGATTCAAGATTAATTCCTCCTATTTTTTCATATTTACTTTTTTGCATAATGTATCCTCTAGATAGTTTCAAATACTATACAGATTTCGTCATTTCACCTTTTCGAAAGAAGGTCAAAACATCCATTTATAAACTGGTTCACTTGATTCAGGCATCACAAAAAGGCACCCGGCTGTCTTGCCGCGCGCCTTCTGTTCTATCAGTATGCATGCTCTGTTCCCTTCCAGTCTGTCACGCCCGATAAGGATATGTAATCTCTTCAACATCGTCCTAACCCGGAGCACCTCTATTGCTCAGGCTAGTATGTCTATGCGTGGGGCAAACGGGCTAGAAGGTAATCCTAGATTCCACATCACGAAGCTATACTTTATTTGATTTGATTCAAATTGTTTTGCGGTGATTCATTGCGCATGACTCTTTCGATATTTTGGACAAAGAAACGATACCTTGCTTCATGAAATTTTGTGCCATCCGGCATACCTGCAGAATGCGGGGTTAAGACAACATTTTTCAAAGTTCGTAGTTTACTATCTAAATCTAATGGCTCCACAGCAAATACATCCAGACAAGCTCCACCGATTACATTATTTTCTAAAGCTTCAATCAAATCATCTTCGCATACAATCGGCCCTCTTGCTGTATTTACCAATAATGCATTACTTTTCATTTGCTTTAAAAATGTTTTATCGACTAAATTTCTTGTAGACTCGTTTAGAAAAATATTGATTGTAATTACGTCAGAATTTCTAATTAATGTATCCAAATCAACCAATTCTACATCATTATTACTTTGAATATTTTTATTCGTGTCATATGCTAGAACATTCATTTTAAAAGCTTTGGCCAGTTCCGCTACTCTGGAGCCAATCGCCCCAAAACCTATAGTACCGATGGTTTTTCCTAGCAACTCGCTGCCAGTATACTCTAGCTTCGTTTCATCTCCTTTATTTTTCATAAACTGATCCAAGAACGAGATATTTTTGTAATACCCAAGAATCAATGCCATAATATGTTCGGCAACTGCATTCGCATTGACTCCAGCCGCATTACTTACCCAAATATTTCTTTTGCTACACGCTTCAATATCAACATTGTCAAAACCAGCGCCCGTCTGAACAAATTTTAACTGTTGTGCTTTATTTAATAAGGCTTCATCTACTTCGATATGCTCTGGAATTAATACATTCGCTTCACTGATAAATTCTTCGATTCGCTGAGGTTCAACGATTTGAATAGTCCAGTTTTCAGGGAACGATTGCGTAACTCTCTGTTTAGAATAATCGTTAAAGTAACCTGTGATTAACACATTCATTTATGCTACAACTCCTATAATCAATTTATGCTTGAGCCCAAGCTTCAAAGAAAGTACGCTTTATATTGGCAATAACTAGCTTAGGTGATTCATTCTCAAGAGAACCCACTTCAAATGTCAGCACAGGCTTTCTTGTTGGTTTTGGACGTGTAAAAAAGTCAATGTCATTTAGCGTTTGGATGAACTTTGTTAACTCGCCAACGCCAACTTCTGAATCCTTCACTCCAAAAGGAATATGCTTATCGCCGAAATAATGGGCTTGTCTGTCTTTCAAATAACAATTTCCGATATGAATATGCGTGAGATAATCTTTGGCAAGCCACAATGATTGATGTGGATTTTCTCCCATAATCGGAAGGTGACTTTGATCTAGGAGCAGACCAAAATTGTTATACTCACTTTGGATTGTTCTTGCTACATGTACCGCCTCATGGGTAGGGCCCAGCAAATATTTGCGGTCAACATGCCGATCCCCGATTTCTAAAGAGATACAAAGCTCATACGTACCCGCTTTCTCTTTCGCATACTTGCATAGTTCCATGGTTGAAGCTATAAAAGCGTTTATATTATGTTGTTTGTTTTCTTCTCCTTCAAATTTCCCCGTCACGATGTGCATGATTTTTGCATCCATTTCATAGCAATGGTCAATCAGCATTTGACACTTTTTAATTGAGTTGTTTCTTATAGCCGGGTCTAAGGAGCTTAGATCAATGTGTAATTCTCGAAACGCATCTCCGCCATTAAAAATCGTTTCCACACCACTGTACTGAATATACTTTTTAGCGAGATCCCTTGTCTCTTTATCGGCGATATACGAGACTTCCACTGCCGTAAAAAAGGGGTCTTCCAGTATAGTCAGCAGACTTGAAACCATCTGTTCCGGCTTGCTTTGTGGAAAGGGAAACAGCTTCGGCAGGACAATCCCGATGCTCGCCATTTTTTCCAGTTGATCCATCATACGATTTTACCTGACTCGATAAGTGCTGGCAGTTCTTTCACAGTATCAAGAACATGTGTATGATAATACTTGCCCCATACTTCAATTGGTGTCGATCCTTGGGTTACACCAATAACCGCTTTACAGCCTGCGTTATAGCCTTCGAGCATGTCTGCTGGCGTATCGCCAATTTTAATCACATTTCTCACATTTTGAACGTTTAAATATTCCATGGCTTTGAAAATCATAAATGGCGCTGGGCGTCCTTTTCCCTCCGGAACCATATCAAGATCTACCGCATAATCAATCAAACCATCCTTCACCCAGCCAAGTGACTCCATAATAACGCTGTTGATTTCTTTATGAAACCCTGTGCCTGTCGCTACTTTAATGCCATTTTCTTTGCACCATTTAAGCGTTTCCGTTGCTCCCTCAATTTCTCGGCAATTCTCCTGATAATAAGCAATCATATATTCGGTATATCGATCATAGAGTTTGACAGCCTCATCTTGAGTTGAGTTGTCGATATCTACTTCAAAATTTTTAAAATCGATAAAGTTCCCTTTTGTTCTCGCAATTAAAAATTGATACAAATGAATCTTGTTTGTTCCCATATGGTTGCTGATTTCATCTTTTGTAACGTTTAATCCGTAATCCACAGCTGCTTTATAAAGACAATCCCTAACTCCGTTATTATCCTCTACAAGGGTACCAGCTAAATCGAATACAGCTAATTCAATATTATATTTCATTATAAAACTCTCCATTTCTGTTATATGTGGGGTGAAACTACTTGCTGCTCTGTACAGCAGTTCATTATTAATGTCGTTTACTGTTTCAGAATTTTGTCTAGCTCTTTCTGCGCTTTGTTTTTCGCCTCTTTTAATGCTTTTTCCGCAGGGATATTTTCAATTAGTACTTTGTCTTTCGCTAATTCGATTTCAGCATAAATTTTACCACCGGTCGGATCAACAAAAGGTGCAATGCCATTTGTTTTTATCTGTTTCAAAGGAACTGATAAGTTTGGGTTTTCCTTTAATTTATTTTGGAAAATTTCCGTGTTTTCAGCGCTTTCTCGAATTGGAATATATCCCGTTTCTACTGCCCAGTAAGCTGTTTTATCTGCCTCCGAGAAGAACTTTACAAATTCCCAAGCACCCTGCTGTTGTTCTTTAGGAGAATCTTTGAACAAGTTAAACATGACAGAAGTAGCGACTGGTCTCGGTTTGCTTCCGTTAAATCCTTTTTGCATTCCTGTTGCTATTTTATTGAAATCTAAGTCTCCTCCATCACCTGAAGAACCCGTATATCCCGCTGATTTCCCATTCATTACATTGTCAATCGTTTTATACCACCATTCCCAGCCATTTCCGCCATAAACAGTGTCCATTATTTTGTCCTCATGAATCCACTTTCTAATATTATCCCAAGCATAAATCCATTCATCGGAATCGATTGTAACGGTTTTACCGTCTTCACTGACGATATCCCCACCAGCTGAACGGGCATAATCAATCATATGTTCTGAATACCACATAATCGACCAACCAGTAATTCCTTCTTTTTCTTTAATAAGCTTGGCTGCTTCCGCTAATTCCTCGAAGCTTTCCAAAGCATTATAATCAATATTGTATTTATCAAAGATATCTTTTCTGTAATACATCATTTGTGAAGAAACAAATGCCGGCACACCCAAGGTTACATTATTGTACAATCCTTGCTCCAAAAGAAGAACGTCGTCTTTTTTATATTCTGGTTGATTAATTTGATCTTCTAAGGAAAGTAAAACATCACTTTTTGCCAACTTCATAAATTCCGGATAGCGGTTAATTGCTAAAGCAGGAGGTTTACTAGCTGCAAGTGAAGCTTGCAGTGCTTGTAACGTCTCAGTGTAGTCCCCTTGGACAATCGGTACGACTTCATATTTGTCATTACTTTTGTTAAAATCTTCGATGATTTTTTCCATCGTTTCTCCGAGTTTACCGCCAAGACCATAATAGAATTCAAGTTTAATTTTTTCCTTATCGGACGCTACACTTGCATTTGTATCTTTGGAAGCCTTGTTCGAGCAACCCATTAATGCTGTCAATATAAGTGCAAAGCACATGAGAGACAGAAGTACCTTTTTAATCCTGCTTTTACGTTTTTCCACTGTTGTTTCCTCCCAATTAATTATTGTTTTAGTCTCATGCTTCCAACATAACTTTTCATAATTATCGGAATATAGTCGATTCGCATCACCACCTCATCTTATTTATTAACATAGAGATTAGCCATTGAATGGATAATTCTTTTACTAAAAATAGCCAACAGCAGCAACATTGGCACTAGTGAAACTGCGCAGGCAGCCATTGCCAAAGGAAAATCCATTTCATAACCTGCCTGACTCATAAATAATCTTCTCAAACCAATTGTGACAAACATGTTTTCTTCTGACTTGATTAACAGTGAAGGCCACATATAATTGTTGTAGCTATAAATAAATGTGATTAATACCAATGAAGCAATTGCATTTTTGCAATAAGGAATATACACGGTGAAAATAAGCCTTAAATGCCTGCTCCATCCAATTTAGCTGCATGTACCACATCCTTAGGCACCTGAATAAAAGCTTGCCTCAAGAAAAATATGGCAAAGATACTGATACTTTCACTGAAGATGTAACCCATATGCGTATCCAGTAAATTCACTTCAGACAGCAAAATAAAGGAGGGGATGTAAGTGATAGCTGATGGCAACATATACGTCGCCAATATTAGTGCAAAGCAAAATTTCACCCATCTTTTCTGAAACGTCTCGAATACATACGCTGCAAGTATTGCTGATACGATTTGAATCACGATAATAATTAGACTCACGTAAATACTGTTCCACAGATAAAGCAGTATATTGGTATCGGTAAATAATCTAATGTAGTTGTCAAAGTGAAAGGTTGTAGGAAAAAATTTTCCGCTGTATATTTCACTTTTTGGTTTAATAGAAATCATGAACATCCAGATGAATGGAAAGATCATCGTTATGCTTAATAAAATTAATGCTGTATAATTTATACCAACTTTTAATTTTGCCAAGTTCAAATCCCCACCTCATTTCTTAAACAAGTATTTAGATAAAAAGAAGTTAATCGCGCTAATCAGCAGACAAAGCAGAAGGAAAATTATCGCCAATGCCGAAGCAGATCCCGTTTCATACCACTCGAAAGCTAACACGTAGAAATAATATAAGATTGTTGAAGTTGCACCTGAAGGTCCACCTTGCGTCAAAATGTAAATCTGATCATAGGCTTTAAGCGAGTTTAAAGTATAAAAAATGAATAAAAATACAAGGATAGGCGAGATTGCTGGCAATGTAATTTTTATTAATTTTCGTAATCCTTTTCCACCATCTAAATCATTGGCTTTCTCCACCTCTGGATCTAATTTTGCCATTGCCGAGGTTAGCAACAATATACCAAGACCTAAATATTGCCAAATAGTGACGATAATGACTACTGCCATTGCGGTGGTTTGACCTCCCAACCACTTAACTGGCTCTGCACCTAGTTCTTTTAGAATTGCATTAACAATGCCTGAATCCGTATCAAATATACTGACCCATACCATTGAAACGACCACAGTTGGTGTAATCCATGATGAAAAAGCGGAAGCGACAAAAAAAGTACGAAACGCTTTAATCTTACTTAACGGTATAGCTACAAGTAATCCAATTAGGATTGGCGGAAGCACTGTGAAAACTGTAAATACAAGCGTATTCATTAAAACTTTCACAAAAAAGGAATCACCCATTATATTTTTATAATTTTCTAGCATTACATAATCATAGGTAGGTGAAATGTAATCCCAATTTGTAAAGCTAATGTGAAATGTTTTTATCATTGGATAAATCCAAAAAATAATTAAGGGAATAAGTATTGGTAACAACAGTGCAAGCGACCATAGATTGTCTTTCCCATTTTTAATGCTGATTGGCTTAGCCATCTATGCATGCCCCCTAATCAGTTCATTGATGTTTTTACCATCACATTGGTGTGAGATTTCAAACAACCTAGCTAAAGTAGGTGCAATGTTCTCGATATGCGTTTCTTCAATTATTTTGCTATCCTCGATTTGATGACCGATACACACCATAAATCCATTCATTTCATCCACATTGGACTGATGATAACCATGCAAGCTTTTCAAATTCTTGTACTTCGGTTGTTCTGGAGGAACAATGTCTTCACCGCATACCGTATTGTTCATATCTAAAATACCGACTGGTTGATAGTCAGAACTGGAGTGACTTGCTAGCTGATGAAAATGATTCACTTGTGGAAATTGGCTAAAAAACTCCATAATTTCTTTGTTATGCTGATGTTCCAACAAGCTATAAAATAACAACGCTCCACTTCCGTCGCCGACAAATCGTATTTCTTTGTTGTACAAACTCTGCCGCCAACGACTTTGCGCTAAAACCTCATTTGGATAAAAGAATGATTGAACGTCGCTTTGCCCATGATCAGAAAAGATAATCAAGTTGTATGGTTGTTGCAACTTTCGCAACAACTGATCAATTTGGGCAATATGTTCGATTAGCTGGCCTAGGCAATTAACTGCCTCCTTCGAGTCCTTCCCGTGTAGATGGGAAAATGCATCATATCCAACAAACCTTGCAGCGATAAAGTCGTATGCTTCTGATTCAATGGCTTGTAATATCTCACGCAATGATGTGTTATCGATGTTTTCCACTGAAGCGTTTCCTTGCAACTTTTTTTTGCTGCTGGATTCTGTAACTAAATCATGAATATAAGGATTTCCTGTTGTTAACGGCCAATGGATACAGCAGCTTTTCAATGCATTTTTGGCAAGTGAATAAAATAAGGTCTGTTTATGTAGTGTTTCATTACAAATGATGTCGTGATCTCCGTACAGCTCTATTCTTTCCATCGTTTTAGAATGGGTGACAATATTATCCACCACAAAATGTTTGGGATGATGGTTCCCCGTTATCGCCGTCGCATGAGCATTAAAAGTAACGGATGGAAACGTTGTAATCAGTTTTTTACAGTATGAAAATCCGTTATTGATAAAATCCTGTGAATATCGTGCAAATATTTCATGACTTACACCATCTAATGAGATAAGAATATTCATTGCGGGCTCCTTAAGTTTTTTTGTGTATTTTTGTCAAACATATGGACCTGATTTGCATACATTCCTACGTTCAACTTCTGACCCTGCGTATAAGTTTCAGTAAAGCTTTTTTTCACTATAAAATTGAAGGATTGATATGTTAGATGTAACAACACATCCGTACCAATAATTTCAGTAAACAGCACCTCCATTTCTAAGGTATTGTTCTTATCTTCTGAAATGAAGCAATGTTCAGGCCTAATACCCGCTACAACCTCCGTGTGGCTTTTTAATACTTCTATTGGCAAATTTGTCTCCAGCAACACTCCATCTATATCTACATAGACTTGTCCATTTCGGTCTATCAGAAATGCATTTAAATAATTGATAGGCGGTGAGCTAATAAAATTCGCCACGAACATATCCACTGGACTATCAATTATTTCCATAGGTGTTCCAATCTGCCTAAACTTTCCTTCTGCAATAATGGCGATTCGATCTCCAAGGGTAACAGCCTCCACTTGATCATGCGTGACATAGACAAACGTAGAATTTAGTCTCTCATGAAGCTTTTTAATTTCAATTCTCATTTCATTTCGTAATTTCGCATCCAGATTGGATAACGGCTCATCCATTAAGAAGACTTTTGGTTCTTTAACTATGGCTCGTCCAATTGCAACCCGCTGTTTTTGCCCGCCCGATAATTGACTCGGAAATCGTTTCAACAATGGCGTTATTTGTAAAATATCTGCTGCCGCCTTGATTCGTTTTTCTCTCTCCGCCTTTTTTACCTTTTTTATCTTCAAACCGTAAGCCATGTTCTCAAATACCGTCATATGCGGATAAAGCGCGTAATTTTGAAAAACCATCGCTACTCCTCTATCCTTAGGCTCCAATTCATTTACACAAACATCCCCAATATACACTTCACCTTGCGTAATTTCTTCAATACCGGCAATCATACGTAGCAAAGTGGACTTACCACACCCTGATGGACCTAGCAGTACCAGAAACTCTTTATCTTTGATATCAAGATTAATATTATCGAGCGTGGATTTTTCACTTGTATATTGTTTTGACAAAGACTTCAACGTAATACTCGACATTCTTAAAATTCCCCCATTTATATTATTGTTGATCCGTTATAGCTACTTCGAAGTGATGATTCCACTAATCTCTGGTAAAATCTTGTCTATTGCATGTACGCCAGAAGATATTGATATAAGGAACGCAACCAAACATCGCCGACAGAATGCTGTAAGATAATGTAAATATATCACCTGATCATTTCACTCTAACTATCAACATTATTTATTTTGTTGTTCAATTTTCTTTGTACATTTGATAAAATTATCCTAAATAAGGTTAAAACCTTTGTTTGTACAAAATTTATTGTACACTCAATATAAACTTTATGTGTTAACTGGATATTAATCGCTTGTTAATTTAAAAATGTTTTTTGTAAATCAATTGTATGAGTTTAGCAAAATGATAAGGAGTGTTTACATGGAACAGAAACCAACCAAGGATTGTGAAGGAGTGTCGCAGAGTCGTAACGAATTACGCGCTCAGGTCATCGAGGCCATCGCGCAGACGATGGATTTGTATGGCGCTAATCATTCATTCGGTAAGCTATATGGCATTATGTTTTTCGAGGATAAACCGATGACACTTGAGGACATGAAAGACTATATGAACATGAGTAAGAGCAACATGAGCTATGCCATACGATCGCTGATGGATTCTAGAATGGTCACCAAGTTGGAAGAGAAAAAGGAACGAAAAGATCAATATGTGGCGGAGACCGATTTTTTCCAAACATTTCGTGTCTTCTTTACACTGAAACTCCAGCGGGAAATCGACATCATGCTTGGGGCAATCAACCAGGTAATTCCCGAGCTATCTGAAATTGCACTTGCGGAGGGTACCCCCGATGCCGAAAGACAGGAATGCTTGCGTGACCTACATAAGTTACGACACGGTGTATCGTATTACACTTGGCTTCAGAATTTCGTGAATAGACTTCGGGACGGAGATTTTTTAGATTTGCAATAATGAGCGCTAGGCTATTTAGAAGCGAGTGACTGGGCTACGCAAAAGCAACTTTTCAAAGGCGTAACAGCGATAGGGAAAATCCACGCCTTCTACGATGAAAAAGGGAATCGAATCCCCGTATAAAATCGAGTAGGAGGGAGTGATTAACTTCCGACCTCTCACACCACCGTACGTACGGTTCCATATACGGCGGTTCAATTAAGATGAATAACGCAAAGTTTTGTAAAGAACTTGCAGACTTTTCAGCCCTTGGCTTTCCCAATAGGAATTGCCGAGGGTTCTGTGTAATATGGGGCTTTTCGAAATGCGCCAGTACCCTTTTCGAGTATTCCCCCACTCGTATGCTTTCCCGTAAGGAACGTTTAAGCGAGTAAGATTCCTGACTCTTGTTCGGGGTTTCTTCCAATTCTTCCATAAGCACATTCGTAATCTTCGCTTAATCCAACTATCCAACGTTTTAAAAATAGAATGTGTATCTGCTAGAGCGAAATATCCACACCAAACCTCTACTTCTGTCTTCGTGGCTCGGGACTTGCACCCTATAGTTTATACGCATGCCGGGCGCACATTAAAAATGAGTCCGGTGCAATACCGAACTCATTTTACACAAGCGCCTAACGAATTTACCGTGTCAAACTTTTACGGGTCACTTCAGTTTTGTGGCTTTTCTTATGAACATTACTTTTACGTCTTTTTATACAGGTGGCGTAAACGGTTGACGTATCAGTATTTTTACTTGTTTTGTTTGTGCTTCTACTTTGCATAAAATCGTGTATATTTCTTAACGTTGTAAATCCGCATAAATCTGACGGGACCCCTATCAGGGTTTATTTGCCGATTTCGTCCTACAAAATTTGAGTTAGTGAGATATAAGAACTCCATATTGTTTGAAAAAATTGCTAATTTCAGAGGTATCCATCCGTACATCAGGTAAATCTTCTGGAAAATAAATTTCTGGAGCTAGCGGTTTGTCCTCTGGTATGCGCAATAGCTTTTCTGCTTGGACAGCAGCTCCCAAGGCGGTAAGATGAGTCTGACCAAGCGGATCAGAAATTGTGATTTTTCGTTCAACCCAGTGCCCATTCTGATCTCGTCCCTTTAGATGAATAAGGATGTGATGTGCACTGCCAGTACCCGGATTGTAGAGCAGGCTTCGTCTAAGTGAACGGAATCGCTCTCCACTTATCATTTTCCATATTCCGCTCTTAACCATTCCGACAAGCATCGAGGTAGCGGCTTTGCTGTCAAAAGAGATGCGGAAGTTGGCTGAGTCGACATTGCCAGCCCTTAGCAATGTCACATGATCAGGAGTGTCAAGCCGGTAGCATTTTGCAGTATATCCATCTGGAAATTGGACTTTCACCGGCTCTGTCATTGGAAATACAAGACGTCTTCCTTCCGGTTCCGTAATATAGAATGGAATGGTCATACGATCCATGTACGCCGCAGAATCAGGTCCTGCTTTGTCCTGCAGCGAGTATAGCGCATGAATATTAACGACGACGTTCTGAAGTGAGGTCGAATGCAGCTTGGCGAATAGTGAAGCAGTTCCCGCCATCCATCCGGAAGACAGCACGACAGGGGAATGAAGATCTGTTTTTTTTAACTTGGTGACCGATTGTTGGAATAGCTCTGTCCAGCGAGTAAGATCGATGAGTGGAATTTTCCTTTTAACTGCCGACAGAAGCAGCCGATCCTGCAGATCGTTTACTGAGTTAATGATTAGCGATACATTGTCGGTTACATAAAGTAGTGGATCATCCGCATTATTATCAACTACGATTGTTTGGACCCGTTCGGACTCGAAAGGTGCCGCTTTTTCCGGTGACCTTCCTCCCAAAGTGATATCCAGTTCGGGGTGCCGATCATGTAATATTTGAGCAATCTGTCTGCCTACTGCACCGTATCCTCCTACAATAAGTACCATTTTTCTGTTCATATTATCAATCTCCTTTTAAATAATTAAATGATTAAACGTTTAATCTTATAAACATAATGCTTATAAAAAAAGGGATGACATGTGCTAGTCAAGTTAATGACATTAGCACTGGCATTCCTCTTCAACGAAATGGACAAGCTGTTTCATAAGGGCTATTACTTCGTCAAACTCAAGACTGTAGAACATTTGCGTGCCCTTCTTCTGAACCTTAAGCAGCCCTGCTTGCCGTAATACTTTCAGGTGATGAGAGACGTTAGGTCGTGACATGGGAATAAGTTCTGTAATTTGCGTCACATTCATACTCTCTTTGTCGATCAGCAACGCTATGATTTGCTGCCGAATAGGGTCTCCCAAGCTATGAAAATAGAGGCTTAAATTCTCGAAAATATGAATTGCCTTCTGATTGCCAATAAATTCGTCCATGCTCATTGCACACTCCGTTATAATGTTTAATTGTTTAAACATATTGTAAAGCGTTTCACAAAATAAGTCAATGTGTTGATGAGTTTCATCCATCTATATGTATAGTTTAACAGCAGGGAAGTTGTAAATCCGTATAAATGTGACGGGACCCCATTACTCCTTCCCCCTTTATATTGAACCCATTTAAATGGTATGCCTAAAATAAAAGCGATACTCAAACTAAAAATAGCAATGTTTTTCCGCACAAAATTACCTCCTTTCGTGATACGTTCCAAGCTGAACGTAGAATTGCCACCTAGCAAAATTGTATTATTTGCTAATATGTTATTTGTTATTATTAAATTCTATTATTTTATGTAGTTTATAAAATCTATAATTTTCTAAATAAAATGGTTGATTATCGGCATAAAAAAGCACCCAATAAAGTATGATATGCTCCCAAGTGTAGGCATATAAAACAAATAAAATTTTGAGAGCATATCATTTGTGATAGTGAGGTGCTGTCAAAGTAGACCCTCTTTACTTCCAAACGGTTATTTACTTTTTACATAGCAGTTGTATTTTTAATGGAGGACATCCGTATTATTTGAAATTACAATGTTTTCTTTACTAATATTTGCTTCCACCGAATCTTGTTTGAAAACATGGATAATCCCATCTACTACGTTTTGAATAATTTTGTCATCAAATGCTGACTCCGTGCGTAGCACAACTGAACATGCTATTTCTTGATTCTTTGTATCGCCTATATTTGATTCAGTGGTTGCCGAAACTAGAACATCTTCACCTTTTAAACCTGTTTGTTCTGCTATGAGTGATTGTATATCTGCCTCTTTTGCTCTCCGCCACTGCGTTGTTTCTTCATCGACTTCTTCCATCACTCTTACCTTCTTTTCACCATTTGGCAAAAACTCAGTCAATTCACTTGTCACCTCGGGTTTTGGTTTTTTTTGCCCAATAAGATAGTACGATATAGCAATCATCACAATCAGAAGCAGCGAAATATAGTATATTTTTTTAGATTTACTTTTCAACGAAATCACACCTTTTTAATTCACTCGATATGAATAGTTAACTACTAAAGTTCCGCCCACAAGGCTTCCTAATGAAACATCATTGAAATTTATAGTTTTATCTGCTAGAAGAACACGTTTATATGTGATGTATCCTCCAGTACTTACAATAATATTATTGTTATTTTTTATGTAGGTATTTGTATTCCCTACGCTAAAGCCAGAAGGGGGTGTACCAAAAATAGAAACATTATTTACTGTTATTCTATATACATCTTTTCCAGGAGCTATTGGGCTACCGTAGTATAGTTCACAGTATATATAGTTATATCTCCAGAGCCTACTATGTTCGTAAGTCTTAAACTATAATTATAATTTGTATTTGCTTTAATAGAATCTCTACTTCTACCAATTGCTCTTGTTCTTAAAACCTCTTGATTAGAAATTTCAGCATTAACAATAATCCCTTCTCCAACTGGAATATCATAAACTAACGAAGATTCATTATTAAAATCCTGATTTGCATGTTCATTTAAGTAGTCAAATACAATTCCTAATCTTCTATCAATTTCTTCTTGATTAATATCATTTTCATTACCGTAATTAACTTCCGCGGTAATTGATTCTGCTAAAGCTTTATTTTCTCCTATACCTATTGAAACTAATAATAAAAGTAATACAAACATGAATTTTTTCATAAATTCTTCACTCCTATATTTTTTTACTTTTAAGGATGTTTAGGTTATTTCTTTACTTTTAAGATTTTAGTAAAAAATTAGTATCATTAGACAAATTTGTATTCTCTAAAAATACTCCGCTACACATCATTTGCTGTAAAATTGATAGAAGACAAACAACATCAAAAAATTCATTTACATAAGTTTAACTACTATTAAAACTTGTATGAATCATCATAGCTTCAATCTCCCTTCAAGTATTTTTTAATAATTTATCAGAATTTTTCGTTTAATTCAATTAAAAATAGAAGGATATTATTAAAAATTCTATTTCACTTTGCTAAACTTATTGTAAAGAAAAAACTAGTTTGCAGGAGGGTTAAAAATAACAAAGAAGCAACTACGTTTATGCGTCTCCTTTCCTATAACCTAATTTTCTATATTAAATATATCAAAACACTAGCATTACATTAAAGTAAAATCCGAATCCACATCAACTCCTGGTCTATCAACATATAAAATCCATATCAAAATTGTACGGGGTGTGCTATGGTAAATTATCGAAACAAATATATCGAAGGTGGAAAAGTATGTTAGAAGTTAGTGAAAGTAAATTAGCTCAATATGTTGTACATTATGTAAGCGATACCCTTGTCTATGGAGAGGAAGCATTTTCTCAACCTGAAGTTATGCTGGAAGCAGCATTTACACAATTAGCATTTAATAAACTCGACTTTGAGCAGCAATATGAATTTTTTCATGAAACAGCTATCGGCTTAAATGAAGTGTATACGTATGTAAAAGCTATTTTTGATGAGGACGCTAGTTTTCTAGAACAATCCAAGCATATCGCTAGCCACTTACATAGTGCATCTGGGCATCCGAATATTAAAAGTGGCGAGTTGTTTATTGGCTTATTTGACAATTGTTTTCTGTCTACAGAGCCAAAGAAAGTTATTGCCATTGTCAAAATTGAAGAAAAAGAAATGTTTTTAGATATAAAAAATGAACAAAATAAAATGACTGTTAATGGCATCGACGGCATTAACGTTAAGAAAATGAATAATATGGCTGTCATCGTTGATATGGGAGCTGATGAAGCGCCAGTTGTCTTTATGAAAACGAAGAAAAAAGAAGATGTCGTGTACTGGCAAGAACGTTTTTTAAAAATTAAAGTAGCTGATGAACATTACCATAAAACAAACTTGGCATTAACAGAATGTAAGAAGTATATTTTGAAAGAAGATCGTTTTACCAATACCGAGAAGTTAGGCTTGCTAAATAAAACGCTCGATTATTTCCACAGTGAAGAACAATTTCAAGTCAACGATTATATTGAAACTGTATTCGATGCAGCCGATTCAACGCAAAAAGACATTATCGTCAATTCAGTCAAGCCCTATGAAACCGTGATTTCCGAAAGTGCCCTTGCTAAAGCTGAAAAAAGTTATAAACGTAAAATTAAATTGGATTCCGCGATTGAAATTCAAGTGAACGTCCGTGATATCGAGCAACTGGAAGAGCTTATTGAGGTAGGCTTTGATGAGGAAACAAATCGAAAATTTTATAAAATCTACTTTAATGAAGAAATATAGTCCTACGTAATAAAAATAGTGTTAGATTGATTGCGTTCAATCTAACACTATCGCCTTAAAGATAGGTGAAATCGCCAGTAAAACCATACCAGCAAAATTATTGCAATGGAATCTTTACTTCAATATCTTCCCCAATCGGGTTATAGTAATAGTTGAAAAATATTTTAGCTTTACCATTATATTGATCAAAGGACTCTGTTGAATAGAGATACTCATCATCATCTGAAAATGTGCCGCCTTTATATGCTAATGTCGTGCCATCTGCTTTTAAACCACTTCTATAAAATATATGTCGTATACGACCATCCCAA
The DNA here is from genome assembly GCF_016350185.1 of Lysinibacillus sp. C5.1. NCBI lineage: Bacteria > Bacillati > Bacillota > Bacilli > Caryophanales > Bacillaceae > Lysinibacillus > Lysinibacillus sp. C5.1. The sequence continues at coordinate 1,201,778 of NZ_CP066226.1, read as the reverse complement.
TTTTTTGCAGCCGTTTTTAAACTTTGTTGCTCTACAGAAATATCCCAATCTAAAAAATCAGGTTTTGAGAGTACTTCTTGTCTACCAAAATCAACTTCGATAAAGTCCTCCCCCTTTGGAACAGCTTGAACAGCGCCTATCAACACCGTTAATGACTGTGGATTATCAAAATAATTACTTTGCAAATAGAGCGTATATTTGCCGTCCCGAATATCTCCGTTCATTGAATGACTACTACGAATGCTTTCTCTACGCTCACCACTTTCCGTTACGACTGCAATATCATCAAGTGCTAATATTTGCATTGTATTTGCTTTGTCTACTTCAATGTCAAGTGCCAATTTTAGTGGGGTACGGCGAATTTTTGTAATAGTAAACTTTTGACCTTCGACTTCAACAGTACGATTAGCAATAAAAACTTTTTCCTCCGCAATTTCGTTTTGTAAGGAAAACGGTATCGTCATTTCAATTTCCCCTTGATTCTTATCTTTAAAACGAAATACGGCTGTAAAGTCCCGTGAAGTATAGGCCATTGGCTCAGAAAAACTATATTCCACTGAAGATGAAATAAATGCTTGATTTCCCCCACCCATCGTAAATGAACAACCACATTTAATTTCATCGTCTCCTTGGAACAATTGGACTTCCTCCAGATTTAATTCAAATGAAGCATCCGCATCATAGTAAAGGACAAAACCTGACTGATCTGCTATCACGCCTTGTAATGTAAGAGATAGACCATCTTTCGTCTGCGTCTTATTAATTTCTTCATAATATTTATGCTCCACAATATCTTTTATCCCTTTATCTCTTACTACCGCTGATACAATGGCGTCCAAGCCAGGTATTTTTGCAACATAGCTAGCAACAGTTGGCGAAACGCGAATAGAAAGTAATAGACTTAAGCAACACAAAAATACGATTGCTACAGAAGCCATACGCTTCTTTGTTCTTTTTTCTCGCTGTACTTTGCGCAATACATCCATTCGAATTTGTTGAAGTTGCTCCTTTGGCACATCAATTGGTGGTTTTTTCATAGCCAGTCCTCCTTTTCTCTTGCGAAGTTTCTAAGCTTCTTTAGAATGTGATGAAGTTTAGACTTTACAGTACCTTCTGGAATTTGATTGAGCTCGGCAATTTCCTTGTTTTTAAGTTGTTGAAAATATTTCATATAGACGATTTGTTGCTCTGACAAGGTTAATTGCGCTAATAATCTCTCAATATCTGAGTAAATGGCCCATTCAAATACATGATATTCTTCGATCTGAACGGTTTGTTGACGTTTTCGCAAATGGTCTTTACAGCAATTGATTAAGACGCGCACGAGCCATGTTCTGGCATATTCGGGTTGTTGAACGGTATGCATTTTTTTAAGCGCCTTATAAACTAGCTCTTGCATCACGTCTAAAGCGTCTTGCTCATTTTTCATATATGTAAAGGCCATGCGATATAAAATTTCTTCGTCCACTTCAATAAGAGAAAGTATCGCTTGATGATCTCCACGTATGGCACGCTTTGTTATTTCGAATTCCATTCTTTTCGCCTCCTTCCTCCATTAGACTGTAAAATACTTTATTTCGTTCAAAAATGATTTAATCTAACAAAAAAACCTTCAAATTCTTAATGAATCTGAAAGTTTTTGAATGAATATTTAAAATTAGTTAATCTTGGAAGCTTGTTAAAATGCCATCTTCAAAATAAAGGTATTGACCATTTCCATAAACCCATTGTTCATAAGACCCGTATACTGTTACGGTTCTATTAATATCAATTGGTTCACCCCATAAAGATGCTTTTACTTCGTCATAGGTCATTCCTAAAGTAGGATTCATCCCTCTAGCAGCTTCAATTTTTTCGTCTCTTACTCTCGCCTCTTCCTTTCTTATAATCATCGTATTTAAATTTCGCTGATATTCACTTTCAATATAGTTCCAATCGGTTTTCGTTATAGGTCCGAATGATAAAGGACTTTTATAAGATGTATTCGTTACCCCTGCAATAATTTCATCTTTCATTCTTCCATAATATTCAGGATCAACAGCAAGTGCTAAAGCTCCAGAAGCCTTGTACGAATTTTGGTCAGTTTGTAAATAAAGAGCATAATTATACATTGCTAAAAATTCATCATTATCATGAAGTCCTTTTTCATTATCATACACTTCTTGAACCTTTTGAAAATCCTTGTTTCTAACTGCTTGTTCCATTTCATCTAGCACTAACTCTTTACCTTGTTTCGAAAACTTCTCCATTTTAATCCAATTCTCACGACTGACCGCTGACCTAATTCTGTAATACTTCGAACTTATAAAAGTATAATTATTTTCACTTATCAATTGGTCCACAAATTTTATACTAAATTCATCTACTTTATCAGTTTCCGATTCAGGTAAATCTAAAGTTTCCAATTTCACCAAAAGATCCTCATATTTCTTTTCCTTTAAAAGCGTTTCTAATGCAAGGATTTCAGATTCTGCCCTTATTTCATTTTCTTCCTTAACAGTTTTTTCACTATTACAACCTGATAATAGTAAACTGAAGCCCAATGCTAATACTAAATGTTTAATCTTTATCAATCAGTACACTCCCTTACTATGTTCTTTTTATGTATTCATAAATCGCCATTATAAATCTATTTTGGTAATCTATAACAAAGTCTATTTTATATTTTCATATAATTACAATCAACCTATTTAGTGATCAATTAAAAGGAAGCTATCCATTCTACCCTATCGATAAACAAAAATGGACCTCACGAAAGTGAAGCCCATTAATCGACTCATGGCTTAGAAATATACTTAATAGCTTGTTAAAAATACTTTACCGTTCGTCTTTTTAGTAGCTTCAACAGCGTCAATTGCCTTTGTTAAATCTGATAAGTCATAGGTGGAATCGGCCTGCATCAGGCGCAATTTTTTGTCATTGATGAGCCTAGTCACATGAGTAAACGTTTCTTGCCATTTGCTCACGGATACATTTTTATTCCAATTCCTTAAATGAAACATATTCGCATTCAATTGTGCGCCATTTACAATATGTGCCCAATTGACTTGAATTCCTGATAGTAGACCTATCGTTAAGAAGTGCCCATTAGGATGGACACATGTAGCTAATTCATTGCCATCAGAGCCTCCAATCGAATCAATTGCTGCATTTGCACCTATTCCATTTGTCAATTCCATAACGGTTTCATAAAGACCACTTCTAGAAGTATCTATTACATCAGAAGCTCCTAGATGAAGTAATTTCTCTGTATGCTTATTATTTCTTGTCACGCCAATCAATCGAAAACCTATTATTTTAGAAAATTGAGCAAAAATGTGTCCAATAGCTGAACCACAAGCATTCACCAATAATACATCATTTGCTTTTAATTTTAAAACTTCTGTACAAACTACCCACGCAGTAACTGGATTGATATACATTTGAGCAGCTGTAAAATCATCTATTAAATCAGGTACAGGAACGCTAAATTCTGCTGATGTTTTAACAAATTCTTGCCATGTTCCTTCTCCACGTAAAGGTAACACACGTTTACCAATAAGATTCTTCGAAACAGAAGAACCTACATTCTCAACAATTCCAACTCCTTCATAACCTGGAATGTTGGGCAATGCTATACGATGAGCATACGATCCTCTAATAGGAATTAAATCAGAGGGATTAATTGGTCTTACTAGCATTCTTACAAGCACTTCATTATCCTTAGGTGGTTCAATCGTTTTATACTCGAGTTTTAATACCTCTTTAGGGCTACCAAATTCATTGAAATGAATATATTTCGCATCCATCTTATCATGCTCCTTATTAGTACTAGAGTAATTGAAGTATAGCATTATATGATGTATTACTTCGTCAACAGTATATTGATTTTCATCACAGATGGTATAATTTAACTGACTAGTAGTCAAATTTTGTTTAGGAGGTTGATAGGATGATAAACAAACGAAATGGGCACTTAAAAAACTAGGGGATTACGACTAAGTAACCAATCTTTTAGCGTCTCCCCACATTTTGAAAGGGGAAAATTATTTGAAGCAACTATTATTAATCATCGACGCACAACAAGCATTGATTGATGGAAATCAAGAAACAGGTCAAATTTTCAGTAAAGAGAAGCTTATTATTACTATTAATAAAGTAATTAACAAAGCAATAGCAGCAACAGTTCCAGTTATTTTTGTAAGGGATCTTGATGTAGCTGAAGGACAGGGATGGATTTCAAATTCACAATGAAATTACTGTACCTACTGAAGCAAAGATCTTTGATAAATCTGCAACAAATTCTTTTTATGGGACAGGACTGCTTGAACATTTAACAACACAGCATATTGAACATATTGTTATGATGGGCTGTGAAACACAGCACTGTATAGATAGTGCTGTTAGAACAGCAACAATCAGTGGTTTTGATGTAACGTTAGTCGAGGATGGGCATTCAACATTGGGCAATGCTGTTTTAAGTTCCGAACAAATTATACAGCATCATAATACTACCCTGCACGGTCATTATAATGTTGACCACTTTTCTATTGTTAGAAATTCCGAGGAAGATTTATTTCGTCCCACTCATAATTCTTATCGGAATAGTTAAAATTAGTCATTCAATGAAGAAAGCCGGCAATATAGCACAAAGGACTTGCATGTATTTATGCGCAAGTCCTTTATGTGGTATGTTATTTCGACTGTTGGAAAGTCAACTTTTATTCTCATTCGTGCACACAGCCGCCATTTCAGAACTTTATAGTACAAACGTTTTTTAAAGCTTTTTTGTGTAATAATATCGCTTACCTGTTAGTGGATAATGGGTGAGTACAAATTCTTCTTTATAGCCAAGCTTCACGTAAAAATCAGGTGCCTGAAAACTAAACGTATTTAAAAATGCATATTTACAACCTCTATCTCTAGCAATCTTCTCTGCTTTATCCATTAGTTCCGTACCAATATGCTGTCCACGAAGTTCTTCACTTACCCATAAATACTCAACTTCTAGCCAATTTCCATGTGTCTCTCCAATTAACCCTGCAACTCTAGTTCCTTTTTCATCTTCTACAAAAATTCCAATATCTTTTACTACCTTTTCTTCAAGATTTGAAAGATTGTATTTTAATAACGCTTGAAAAATATGGGCTTTCTCCTCGTTAGTAACATTTTCACATTCAATATATTTCATTTTTCTGCCTCCTCTATTGCTTTATTAATTATTGAAAGAAGATACCTCTTTTTTAAAATACGCTTGCTTTTTTGTCCCCGTTACAGCTTTCCAAGCCAATAACCCTAAGAACAAGAAGAACATCGCACCAATTAAGCCGACAGGTCGAATCGAAGTGAATTCAGCGGCTAAACCCATTACAATCGTTACGGCTACAATAATACTTGCTTCAATAACACGAAAGAGGCTTTCAAACCTTCCCATTATCTTTACAGGTACATGATTTTGGTAAAAAGTTAGATAGCCTGTATTTGCAAATGTTACGGCAAAGCCTATTAAAAATACACCTGGTACTGCACTAAAAAAACCGCTAGCACTATAAAATACTAGATATCCAATTGAGGTGAAAATAGTACCGACACCTATTAAATGATTCACCGCAAGATGCTTTGTAAATATAGAATTAATGATAGACCCGATGATAATGCCAGCTCCAAAAATACTTAGTAAATACCCATAATTAGTATCTGAAATTGACAGTACACCTTTAGCAAATGCTGCCTCTAGAGAATCGATTGCAGTCATAAATATCGTAGTACCACTAAATAATAAATAAATTTTGGTGATATAAGCATTTTCCTTTGTAAAATTCACAACTACATGACAATCTTTTTTTATTAATTCCCATGAAAATCTTTGCATTTTTGTTTCTTTATCTCTTACATCAACATTAGGTAGCATCATGATAAGAAGTGCCGAAAAAAGTAATGCAATTGCATTTATATGAATGGCAGTATACGGTGTGCCTAGCCAAAATAATATACCCGCAATAGCAGGCCCTATTAATGAACCACAAGAATTGATAAAACTACGTAGTGCATTAAAACGTTGCCGATCTTTCACAGGGATTAGTTTCGTCATATACACCATCGATGTAGGCTGAAATATAGCACTGCCCACATTTATGATAAATGCTACTCCATAGACATAAATAAGCGAAGGTAAAAAAGGAATTACCGCAATACATAATGCCCGGAACATGTCCAATCCCATCATAAGTAGCCGCGTATTTACCCGATCAATTAAGCTACCTGCCCAAGTATTTGAAAAAATCGTTGCGATTGGACCGAGGATATATAATAAAGCAATGGCAAGTGGGGAACCTGTTTCATTCAATAAGATTAAATTAAGTGCAATCAGATAAACCCACGCACCCACATTTGAAATGCCTATCCCGCCTAACAGCATTAAAGGATACTTCCATCTGGACATTATCACCACTCCTATTTTATTTTTAATAAAACAAAATAAAAAACTCACCCCCAAGATAGTATCTTGGGGGCGAGTCATATCGCGGTGCCACCCCAGTTCGTTTCTACATTGCTGTAGCAACCTTATCGAGTACGGCATTTTTCAAAATCGTGCGATACTCTATCCCGTTAACGTGAGAATACGTTGCATCATCATTGTGTCAACAAATAAATCCAATGCACAGCTCAAAGGCTTGTTTCAACATATTTCGTATCCCTCCTTTTCAGCTCCCAGAGGTCTCTGTAGATCGTACATATGTTTACTCTTCTTTTCATAGCTTTTCATATGTAATTTTGTAAATCTTATACTATTTTAAATTAAATTTCAATACTAAAAGAAATTGACTATTTTTTTCATGTCTAATATAACACACTAATGAGGGTTGATTATCCATATGCGTCTCGTCACTTTTAAAACTATACTTTCATAATTGACATCCAATTGACAACTACTTTTAATTTTTTGATAAAAAATTTAAGCCAAAACACCTGATCGTTTGTCTAATAGACGTACAACGAAAACGAAAGGAGGAAATACGATGAAACTTGAACGTTTAGTAAAGAAAGCACAAAAAGGAAATGATAAAGCCTATGTAATGCTTTTCCAACAGTACGAAGCAGATATTTATCGAATGGCTTTTGTCTATGTAAAAAATAAAGAAGATGCATTAGATCTTGTTCAAGAAGTGGCCTATCAGTCTTTTAAAAAAATCAGTACATTGAAAAAGCCTGAATTTTTCAAGACATGGCTAATGAAAATAACGATTAATTGTGCCCTAAACTTAATTAATAAAAATAAAAAAGTAATTCCGCTAAATTCAAACTTGGACAAGATTATGAGGACGGAAGATGAAGATATTGCACTGACGTTATCTTTAAATAAGCTAATTGACACTTTACAAGAGGATGAAAAAAGTGTCATTTTACTAAAATATTATGATGATCGGACATTAAAGGAGATTTCCGAGATATTAGATATCCCACTAGGAACCGCAAAGTCTGTCCTATACCGCGCTCTAGATAAGCTTCGTCAAAATTTTAAGGAGGTAGATAGCTATGCATAATGATCTTAAACAAGAGCTTTCACAAATTGACATCCCTGCTGAAATCCACGAAAGAAGTAAATTGGGCATTAAAAAAGCAAAATCCGAAAAAGGTGGTAAATTGAATCGTTTTGTTAAGAAACGATTAGCTATCGCTGTGATTTCCGCTTCGTTAATGATTCCAACAGGCGTATTTGCTTATCAAGCATTACTTGCCGATGAATTATATGGTTCTTTTGATAATCTAAAAAAACATGCTGCAAATGTGACAATGGAAAGTTACTTATTATTCAATGCAAAACTCGATCAAGCAAAAGGTGACTTAGGAAAAGAAGAGTATGAACAATTTAAAGAATTATTAAATGTCTTTACAAGTGCCAAAATTGAATATGGCAACCACAATGGCAACATCGATTATTCTCAAATTCCCGTAGAGCCATTAGAGGAGATTAAAGCCGCTATGTATGAAGTGCAACCATACTTTGACAAATTGAACGGCCTTCCATCAAGTAAAGACGTTTTAACGGCTGAAGAATATGAACAATATATACAAGCCCTCATGACCTATGAAACGACGATGGCACAACTAGGTGTTTCTAGTGTTCCAGACGTCGAGACAATGCCTAAAGAAATGCAACAGCAATTCATCGAAGCTCAAAATTACTTACAATATGTAAATGACAAGCAGGTTGAAGTAAAAATTGACGCGGGAATTGAATGATAACAAGAAAACAGCTTGGGAGTAGAATATACCAAGCTGTTTTTCTATTGTCCCTCCTCATCGGAGCCGATGAGGCAACACTTCCACGTTATGTTTCGTCATACTTTTAGTAGTACGCTACAATTCCCTTAATAATGTATAAAAACAAAAAATGTTAAAACTTATAGGTGCAAACGTAACGTCATAAAGTGTAAAATATCCACTATAATTAAGATATATAATGTTGCCCAACTAGTATTTGTCGGCGATGTCATAAGTATCTTTTCTTCGTGGTTTTTGACAAGTTGTGCTATATTCAAAGTGTCAGGAGTGAGTTGATGAAAAAGTTTTTAACAATTATCACAATAATTCTTGTTTTACTCGGAGCAGCTGGCTATGCCATGTGGCATTTTGGGACAAATATTGCTTCCGAAAAAATTATCGAAAAAGTGGAGTCTACTTTAGATGACGAAAATCTAGCAGAAGTAAAAACCTATATCGAGAACGATCCGAAAGTTCAAGAAATTGTAAGCGAGGCAGCAACTACAAATCCGGATACTCTCCCCTTCCAAACTAAGGAAGAAGCGATACGTGTGTTAATAACAAAAGTGGGCGTTAATCGTTTACTTGATATTCAGGAACAAGCGCAAAACGGTTCAATTAGTGAGGATGAAATATTATCCGAAATGGAAGGTAAACTATCTGAAGATGAAATTTCTGCTTTAAAATATGTTTTATATAAAGAATTGAATAAATAAAACGAGCCCTAAACGTTTAAATTGTCACAAGCAGTGATGCTAAGAAAACACAGCTATTGTTATTTCTTACACTAACGCCAACCACTCAAAAGTCTCACAGTGAAAAGTGGTTGTGGCAACCCATTGGTGCTGGTGGGTCTAACAATATGGACTCGATTCCTCTTTAGTGGAATCGAGTCTTTTTTTATAGACATTACCGCAAAGCACGACTAAATAATGGGTCCTCCAACAAATCCTCAAGACACCTGGCATTTATTTTTTTCATGCGCGTCCCCTTGCTCACAGTTATAAACGACGACCTCCGCCATGCTATTTTATCACCTTCCTACTCATGCAACTCCGAAACGAACTAACCTAGCCCAATCATAAAAGGACAAAATTTGAAAATAAACTTTATGAAAACTAGATTTTTAAAACTAGATATAATTACCAACAATAAATTGACAATTTAATTGCTTCGTTGTATGGTTAGTTACATAAGTAATGAACCAATTAACTAGGAGGTGGATTGTGATTTATTCGTTAAGCAATGAAAAACCAATCTTCCAGCAAATTCGTGAACGGGTTGAAGATGCCATTCTTGATGGGCAACTACAATCTGAAGATCGCATTCCATCAACCAATGAATTTGCCAAAGAGTATCAAATAAATCCTGCAACAGCAGGCAAAGGTGTGAACGAATTAGTGGAAAAAGGTGTCATTTATAAAAAACGAGGCGTAGGTATGTTTGTCAGTACAGATGCACGAAAAATTTTAATTGCAGAACGTAAGGAAAACTTTTTTGCACAACATATTGAACCGTTAAAAAAAGAGGCGGTACGATTAGGCATCTCTGACGAAGAATTACAAAATATGTTACAGAGGGGATAATTTATGAAGATTGATGTTAGAAATGTTAGCAAACTGTATAAGCAAAAACATGCTTTAAAAAATGTATCTTTTACGATTGAAGGGCCAAAAATCATCGGTTTTTTAGGTCATAATGGCGCTGGTAAAACAACATTTTTAAATTTATTAGCAGGGCTTATTCCTACAACTGAAGGGCATATACGTATCAATGGCGAGAATGTTTTCAATGCCCCTGCTATATTGCGTAACATTTGTTTTGTTGCAGAGAGTGGCAATTTTCAAGAAGATATGACGATCGCACAATGTTTAAAGACTAATCGTTTTTTCTATCCAAAGTGGGATGAACAGCTTGCAAATGAGCTTCTTCAAGTATTTGCCCTTAATCCAAAAGATAAAGTGCGCAATTTATCTAAAGGGATGGTATCTGCACTTGGTATTATTACAGGGTTTGCTAGTCATGCTGCCATTACCATTTTCGATGAGCCCTATATCGGCTTAGACGTAGCTGCCCGCAATACATTTTATGATTTATTAATTGATCAACAAATAGAACATCCAAGGCTATTCCTTTTATCGACGCATTTAATAGATGAAGCCAGTGAATTGTTTGAAGAAATCCTTATTCTGCAAGAAGGTGAGTTATTGCTGCAAAAAACGGCGGAGCAATGGGATCAGTATATTGTTGCAGTAAAAGGAAATGCTCAAGATGTTGAACGCGCAATACTAGACTTAGAAGTCATTTACAAGCATATTTTTATGCATGATATGACGGCCGTTGTCTATGCCAACGGTCGTGCAATCGAAGGTCAAAATATTACATTAGAAAATGTATCTTTACAAGACCTGTTAGTGTATTTAAGTAAACAGCAGAAAGAGAGGTTAGTAAAATGAAAACAGTACAAGGTAGCTTATATGTATTTTTTCAAAGCTATAAGAAAAGTAATATTATTTTTTGGTGCATTTTGTTCGCCATTGTCCTACTGTCATTTTTTATTGATTCCTTTTTTGGACAATATATTACTTTTGCTATGACCATCTCTATACCTGTCTATATTTTTTATAGTACGATGGGGGCTAAAATTTTAAATAAAACATTGCCTTATTTTTTAAAGCTTGGCTTAAGCCGTATGCAGTATGTTTGGAACGTAGGCTTATTTTTCATCGTTTGGAGCCTTATTGGTGCATTTATAATAGCCTGTACTCACAAAATGATTTCCTTCGTCTCAAATCTATTAGATTATCAAAATATGGTCATTATTCACCCTCTATTCTTTTTTAGCAGTTCGGATTCATTTTTTCTAACAATGGCGATAGATACCGTGTTACTACTACTTTGTTTAATCTCTAGCCTGCTTTTAAATGTCGTCTTTTATCGCTTCGGCACATTAGGTGGCTACAGTTTTATTGGTGTAATGGCTTTGATTCCGATAATGATGGTAATTTTCGGATGGTACTCGCCACTTTTGCTGACATTATCGAAAGCATCCACTTTGCAAATAATCAGTAGCTTACTAGGTATGATTATTATCATTTATATTGTCATTTCAAGTGCATTACGAAAAGCTCCTGCAATGCCATCATAAAACCTTGAAGGGATCGACAAAATGAAAAAAATGATTTGTAAAATTGTAGGTTTAGAACTGCTTCTTCTATTTTTTTATGTTGCCAACGGGGCTTACGTTTCCATTCAACAACCTTCTAGTCCCTTTTTGCAATTTGCTTTGTTGATTCCTTTAGCAATCGGTCTCGTTCTTTATATAATTGCCAAAAAGAAATGGCGTCATTATTTCTTTATTCCCATTAATATCGGAAATATCTTTGTCTACTCACCTATGATTTTCGTATTATGTATTATTTTATTTAGTACGAAAGGGTTAAATTTCGAATCCATTAGCGATTTATTGCTCATGTTTATCATGCAAATGTTTGTTGTTGCTTTTATTGAAGAAACAGTTTTTAGAGGCATCTTGCTGCGCTTATTGTTATCTAAGGGAACTTTTACTGCTATTTGGCTTTCTAGTATTCTTTTTGGCGTGACGCATGCATTGCAACTTATTGGGGGACAATCGCTGGAAGATACCATTATACAGATTATTTATGCCTTTCTTGTAGGTCTCGTTCTTTCGTTACTTATAATCGATGGGCAATCTATTATTTTGACGATTGTCTTCCATGGTTTCAACAACTTCTTTAATTTTATGGGGAATGCAGAAAGTTCCATGTTAACAGCGTATCTTATCATTTTTGTACTGTTTGTTTATCTGTTATTTTTATGGAGACGTGTTAAGAAAAAGGCAGCGGTACAATCTCTGCGTAGTAGCAGTTCTGTACAAAATTTCTATCATTAATATATAGATATTACGCATGAAAAGAGAGGATAAAAATGAAAAAAACTGCCGTACTTTTATATCCGCAATTCAGTGAATACGAATTAAGTGTAGCGTTATCGATATTAATGCAAGGGAAAAAACCTATCGTAACGATTGGCTTAAATCATCAGAAGATTATGGGCGAATCTGGTTTAACTTGTCTAGCCGATAGGCAATTAAGCGAAATTAATGTAGATGAGATTGATAGTCTCTTATTACCTGGCTGTATGGATATTGGAACATTAGTAGATGAGCAAGAATTATTATATTTTATTAAGACATTGGATTTACAAGGCGCAGTCATAGCTAGTATTTCCAGTTCCCCTTATCTTTTAGCCAAGGCAGGTGTACTAAAGGATAAATACTATACAGTCGGTTTACCACTTGAAGGCATGAAACAATTGGGTGTTTTTGATCTTAGCTATTACGCCGATGAACTAATAGTTCAGGATGGTAGGATTATCACGGCTAGAGGTAGAGGTTTTATTCAATTTGGTTTAGCCTTAGGTAAAGCGTTACAGCTAGATTTTGATGCACAATGGTATAAATAACAGTGCCAAATAACAGTGCCTGTCACCCAAACAATTTTATTTAAATACTGATGATAAAACCCATAAAAACAAAGGATAGTTCTCGCCAATAGCTTGGCTTCAGAACTATCCTTTATTAGTTACATGATACTTTTATTTAACAGCTGCATTTTCATTTCTTTTGCTGTATACGTAAATTGACAAATAGCCTAAATCCCTTTTTGACTTTTCACCATAATACTTTTTCAATTTAACATCACACGGGCAAGAAAATTCATGCTATTGGGGCGTTTAAGAGATTTAACTAGCCCTTAATAGGCATACAAATAGACCATTTAGTCTTACATCTCATATGTTAATTATGAACCACAACTTATCAAAACAGGAGGTAATAACATGTTTAATCGTAAGCGTCACCATGGAAGAGGACCACAATGCTGCCCACCACAAACAATGCCAACACAATTTGACCCACCACAATTTTTACCGCCAGAGCAATATGTACGCACAAATTACATTCATACAGTTGTACCACACGTTCAACCTGCACATATTACAACAGTGAACAAACATATTATCGATCATCAATACTACTTCCCATGCACAGAGAACGTAGTAAATGAATGCTGTGAAAATCATACACTATGTGGTATGCCACATAATCACTGCCATATGCCACAACAACACATGGGTCACCATAAACATATGGGCATGGGGTATTAATTTGTATGCGATGAGACTTTTGATGTCTCATCGCTTTTCTTATATAACTAACATTATTTTTCGCCTGCTGTTTTTACCTGGTTCCGACCTGCTTGCTTAGCAAGATACAATGCTCCATCTGCCGCTTCAATCAATGCTTCTGTCGTACTAGCCATTTTAGGATACTCTGCAACTCCCGCTGATAGCGTTACTGGACGACCACAAGGACTGTTCGAATTTGCTAACTGTTGTCTTAAATTTTCCGCTACAATGGCTGCCTCTTCAACAGTCGTATTAGGTAATAGAATAATAAATTCCTCACCGCCATAACGACAACAAATATCGTTTTCTCGTGCCACTGCTTTCATTTTTTTGGCTAAATATTGTAATACTTTATCTCCCACTGCATGGCCATAGGTATCGTTGACGCTCTTGAAATGATCCAAATCGAGTAAAATAATTGAATGCATCAATTGATTTTTCTCCCATTCAGATAGCGTAGCATCCATTGTTCGTCGGTTTGTGACCCCAGTTAAAGGGTCGGTTGTCGACTGATCTTTAAAATAGGAAACTTGCCCTTGCAAAAAGGACAAACTTCGAATAAGTGCACTCTTTAAATAATATGCTTCAAAATACCAACTGCGTACAGACTTTAACCCTTCAACACTTCTCGAATCTAAGCTCTCTTCTGTTAATGTTGCTAACTGCTGCAACGGGCGGGCAATTCGCGCTGCGGTCCATAATAAAACAAAAATCGACAAAAGCATCAGCGGTATTGCATTAATTGCTACTTCTTGTACTCGATCAAACGAAGGCTCTAGCGCTACCTCTAATGGTCGTTGAGAAATGACACCCCAACCAGTTATCGGTACTACACTATATCCAGCCAACATTTCAATATTTTTAGTATTCGTGACTAGCTGTGCACCATTTTTCCCTGATACTACTGCTTTCACTACTTTATTTTCCATTACAACATCATTGATGCGACTTGGATCTTGATGGTAGATAATACGTCCATCTGCATCTACTACAAACACATAAGAACCGTCATTATAATAATGCTCCCCTAACAGCAAATTAAATACATTATGTTCTTTTAAATAAATTGTACCTGCTACCATTCCCAAGTATTCGTTCTGCGCTGAAAATATAGGATAGGAGATAAAAATAATTAGTCTCCCAGTAATCCCTTTATACGGTTTCGATACGAGAGGCGTTTTTTTGGATAATGCCTCTTTCCCTCCTACAGAGGTCAAATACTTTCCTTTTACATCTACAGAAGGTGGTGAAACTGACAGTACTAGACCATCGGCATTCGACACTATAACGGAGTTAAACATATTATTTTGCATTTTCAAACGGTCTGTTTCTTTATCCAATGCTGCTTCATCGCCCATAATTGATTCCATATGATCTGCGCTGTAACCTAAAATTTGAAAGGCTTCTTCTAAGTAGGCGCTTGCGGTAGTTGCCAATTTTTGAGCATATACACGATTTGTTTCAAGTGAATTTTCCTTGATGGAATCCACATTCATACGATAACCACTCCATATGCTACCGATGCTTGTGAAAAAAAACGCTGCCATAGCTAAACCCATTATTAAATGTTTTAGCCTCAACTGTCTTGATTTCATTGTCTTCTTTTACTCCTATTTATGTATTTTGACTAGCTATTACTTAAGTTAAAAGACGCATATTTCTTAATCTATTAAAACACATATATCATTTTATTTTACAATTTATTTGTATATATTTAAAGTTATTGTAAAAGCAATATTGTCAAAGGCCTATATAATTATTGAAAAGCAAAACTATTATCATAATTTGGACATAAAAAATTACTATAACCTTAGTTATAAATTTTATTGTCAGTATATTTTCGTATTTTTTAATAAGTATTTGCTGATAACACTTTAAGTAATTGCTAAATTAAGCTTTCTATCGGAATTGCCTGATAAGAGCTGCACTTTCCCCTTCGTCGGCACTTATCATTCAATTATATAATAATCCCTTGATTATTTGCGGGAAAAATCTCATTGAAAAAATAAGCGCAAAAAAGACTATTTACAATCATCATTGCAAATAGTCTCTTTCTATTATATTTCTCCTTTTCGTATATGCTCAATTAATCTTTCTAGGTATTGTATGGAGCCCTGTATTCTAAAATTCGCATAATCGCTAACAAATTCAGCCAGCACTTCTACTCCTGGTTTCATAAACTGTTGTCTATCTGAATTAAAGAGATTATCCCATTTTGAATGCATCGCGTTTAACTTTTTTTCTAAAATATGAATAACCCGATCGCGGTCAACATGTTTGATATTGGCTAAACCAATAACCATATCACCAATTGTGTTTGCATTTTCAAGTGATTTATAAATCTTTTTTGGCAAGGCTTCGCGTCCTTTTTCCG
This sequence comes from Lysinibacillus sp. C5.1, assembly GCF_016350185.1. Lineage (NCBI taxonomy): Bacteria > Bacillati > Bacillota > Bacilli > Caryophanales > Bacillaceae > Lysinibacillus > Lysinibacillus sp. C5.1. Next base: position 1,185,952 of record NZ_CP066226.1, on the reverse strand, counting down.
TTATAGCAAAAACGTGCTTATCTGGTCGATTATCTTCTTTTATAACTTCTTTCGTCTCAATTAGTCCTTGCTTCGCTAACGATTCAAAATGATAGTATAACTTACTTTCCGTCAAACCATTAATTGAGTCAAGAGACTGTAATTCAGAAATTTGTTTTTTTAAATTATAAGGATAATTATCTTCTTCCATAAGCTTGCTAAGAATGAAAATTTGAATTGCCATTATTTCAGCTCCTTAGGCAAATATTAGTTCCATTTTATCAAAACTAATGATTTACTTCATCAGAATTTTAAGTGCATATTTCTTTGCTCTATTGTTCTACAGTTATTGGTAGGGGTTTATGAAGCATCCAAACGATCAGTACATTTATAACCATCGCTACAAATCCAACTGTTGTTAATCCTAAAATAAAAGGTGTGGCACTAATACTACCAAAAATATTGCCAAAGTATGCTTGAACAGAATAATACATTGGTGAAATATGGCTAATCCACTCATACGGTAAATACATCATTTCACGAGATATTGTTGCACCGTTAGCAATTGTCTGAATTAATAAAATTGGAATGTTTAAAATCATTCCTGCTTCCCCAATTAATAACACAACAACCGCATTGAAGTTAAAGCATGCCCAATAAATTAAAATTTGTTGCCCTAATATTTGGAAGAACACATCAGTTCCCGATAAATCATTGATAGCAAATGACATGCCCGTTGAAACAAGCCCAGCCAAAATACCAATGAGTATCGCTGTTAATTGCATATAAACGAATAAACGTGTTTTCGTTGCTTTCCCACGATTTGCTTTAAACGCTCCTACTAATTGCATTGCGCCAATCATAGCACCTACATAAAGCGCCATCGTTAAAAACATTGGTAGCATATTGTTATGCATGCCTTCTGGCACATCATTAATTGTCTCGATATTTCCTACATAGCTATTTTCAATTTGCTCTGCTAATTTGGCTGCTTGCTCTTGTGGTAAATGTAAGTTCATTAAAATCCCTTGCGCTGTTTGTTGTGAAAACTGTGCACTTAGTTGCTCATTTATTTGCATAACAATTTGTTGCATAGAGGACGATACAGCGGTTGCACTTGCTTCGTTAATGGAGAAATCGATGCTTGATGAAACATCTCCTTTTTGTAAATCAGCAGAAAATGTCTCTGGAATGTGAACGACTAACGCTAAGTCGTTTTTCTCTAAATCTTTTAATGCCTCTTTATTAGTAATATCTGTTTCAATATCCTTAAATGGAAGCTGTTCAGTTAAGCTATCAGCTATTTGGGCACCATATTCCCCTTTATCATCATTAATAATCGCAATTGGTAATGCATCAATATTGCCTGGTATCGCTGTGTAACCTGGTAGGAAGATACCCAACATACATACAGCATAAAAGATCCCCATAAAAATAGAGCCCTTGGCACCTTTCGTTTTTAAAAATTCTTTAAACTTCATTTAATTAGTACTTCCTTTCTACGAACACCTAGTCTATTTATATTCTAAACAAAGTAGTTTAATTTAAGTAGTTTAATTAAACCGTGAGTGTAATTTTACAAAAATACTGTTTACTTTGCAATAAATAAAGATAGCCGACTATCATTAATTTCTATTTTTTGTCCAAACTGTGAAGTAGAAAATGGCATATTATCAACATTACAAAACGTTAAACACACATCGCGCAACAAAAAAGCATTGCAGTTAAAAACTGCAATGCTTTTTTATAGTGTATAGCACCCATAGGCATTACCTATTCATCTCGTTAAATAAATCATAGCCATAAAATAAAAATTTTAATTTTACTTTTATAATACATTGTTCAATTCTTCTATTTTTTTCTTCTTCAGAATACTCCATTGGCATTTTTACACAAACACCTAAATCAATCCACTTGATTATTTCTTGTTCGTTATCCCAATAGATATGTTCTAGTTTAAAATCAAAATCATATCGATTGACACTCATCATTTCCTTTTTGGCTTTAATCAATTGATTAAGAATTTTTCTTAATTCTTCAAGACTTATACCTTCTTTTAGCATCTCTAAAAGCGTTTTACCTTTTGCTTTTTCTATAAATAAATAATCTCTTTTTTTATAAGCGAACATCTTAGGAAAATATGGACTATCATGTAACTCCAGCAAAGCACAAATATCATTATCGCCTTTTCCGTCTGGTAATAACTTCTTTAATATAATTTCTTGTTCTTTATCCTCAAAAACAATGGAACGTCTTCTAGAATTTTGTATAATTTTCACATCTTTATTTAACACTCTTTTAAAGTTATATAAGTAAATTGAATTCTTACTTTCTTTCGGTAGCTTATGAAAAAATTTTGTTATTTGCACAGTCAATGCTCCTTTCATCCATAAAAAAATTTTAAAAAATATTTGGTTATTATTCAATAATTGACAAAAGTGTTTTTTTAAAATAATTAAATACTATATTTTAGGAGTGTCAAAATAGCTGTGGACAGTTTGTGGGCTTGACAAAAGGATTTGTGGGCAAAAAAAACGTTGGAGCCCATGAGCTCCAACGTTTTTTGATTAATACATTTTTAAATATTGGTCGCGTTCCCATTGGTGTACAGTTGTACGGTACATATCGAACTCGATTTCTTTTGCTTCTTTGAAGTTTGCGTAAATGTGTTCACCTAAAGCTGATTGAGCCACTTTATCTTGTGCAAGTAATGTTAACGCATCGTCTAGTGCTGGTGGTAAATTCGCAATACCGTTCGCTTTGCGTTCTTCTTCTGTCATTACATAGATATTGCGGTTAATCGCTGCAGGTGGCGTTAATTGTTGACGGATACCTTCTAGACCCGCTTCTAAAATAACAGCCATCGCTAAATATGGGTTTGCTGAAGGATCCACTGAACGTACTTCTACACGAGTTGAAAGTCCGCGTGCAGACGGGATACGAATAAGTGGTGAACGGTTTTGTGCAGACCATGCAACATAACATGGCGCTTCATAACCTGGAACTAAACGCTTATAAGAGTTTACTGTTGGGTTTGTTACGGCTGTGAATCCTTGTACGTGTGCAAGAACACCTGCCATAAATTGCATTGCTGTTTCAGAAAGACCTAGCTCTGTAGATTCATCGTAGAATGCATTTTCTTTCCCTTTAAATAAAGATACGTTGAAGTGCATACCAGAGCCTGCTTCACCGAACAATGGTTTTGGCATAAATGTAGCATGTAGACCGTGTTTACGTGCAATTGTTTTAACAACTAGTTTGAATGTTTGGATGTTGTCACAAGCTGTAATAGCATCTGCATATTTAAAGTCGATTTCATGTTGACCTGGTGCTACTTCATGGTGTGAAGCTTCGATTTCAAAGCCCATTTCTTCAAGCTCTAACACGATATCACGACGACAGTTTTCACCTAAATCTGTAGGCGCTAAGTCAAAATAACCACCGTGGTCATTTACTTCTAATGTAGGTTCACCTTTTGCATCTAATTTGAATAAGAAGAATTCTGGCTCAGGTCCTAAGTTGAAGCTTGTGAAGCCCATATCTTCCATTTTTTTAAGGATACGTTTTAAGTTGTTACGTGGGTCACCAGCGAATGGTTCGCCTTTTGCAGTGTATACGTCACAGATGAAACGTGCTACTTTCCCTTTTTCTGAAGTCCAAGGGAACACTACGAAAGAATCTAAATCAGGATATAAATACATATCCGATTCTTCAATACGTACGAAGCCTTCAATGGACGAGCCATCGAACATCATTTTGTTTTCTAATGCTTTGTCTAGTTGACTAACAGGAATTTCAACGTTTTTAATAGTACCTAGAATATCCGTAAATTGTAAACGAATGAAACTTACATTTTTCTCCTCGATTAAACGCTTGATGTCGTCTTTTGTGTATTTACCCACAGTTTTCCACACTCCTATAAATTGTCTTGCTTATATCATTACCCTACCCTACTAAAAAAATAATAAACTGATTGTAATTTGAACCATTTCGTATTTATTTTAATAGAATCGGGATAAATCCCCACGTCGGATGGATGATTTTTGCATGCGCTGCGCTTGACGCATTTCTTCGCGCATAATCCGACGTAATTCTGTGTCGGTTAAATCTGGTTCTTCAGCGGCAATAGGATCTGATTTTTTGGCAAATATTTTTTTAATCTTCGCCATATTCATGCCCTGCTCCAAGTAATCTTTTATTTCAAGAAGTATATCGACGTCATTTAATGAAAACATACGACGATTGCCTTCTGTTCGGTGTGGCTCAATTAAATGGTGTTCTTCATAATAACGAATTTGGCGTGCCGAAAGCTCGGTCAATTGCATCACGATACTCATAGATAATAACGGCATAGTTCGTCTAATTTCACGACTCATTTAAGTCCCCCCCAATACCCGCTTATCATATAACGAAAAAAATTCACTGTCAACAAAGATGTTAGGTTTCCTAACATGGTTTTTTAATTTTTTTTAGAATTGATGCAAAATTGTTAAAAACTAGTCAAAATACCTGAACGAAACATACACTTTTACAGTTTATCTATTTATATTAGAGATAAGCCCCATCACTAAACTGTAATGGGGCCTTGTTAATAAAGTCTATTTTTGTAAGCCTTGAACTGCACTACAAATAGCAAATTTCACGTGCTCATATGTCAAGCCACCTTGAATAAATGCTGTAAACGGTGGACGAATTGGACCGTCTGCTGTCAGTTCAATACTCGAACCTTGAATAAATGTGCCTGCCGCCATAATAACATCATCCTCGTAGCCTGGCATATAAGCAGGCTCTGGTGCATAATGCGCATTAATTGGCGAGTTGGCTTGAATTTCACGACAGAAAGCAACCATTTGCTCGGCTGTATTAAACGATACCGATTGAATTAAATCTGTACGTTCAGCATGATAACTTGGGAACGTCGTCATGCCTACTTCCTCTAACATAGCCGCTGTGAAAATCGCACCTTTTAATGCTTGGCTGACTACATGTGGTGCTAGGAAAAAGCCTTGGTAAAAGTCACCTAGCGTATTTAATGTAGCGCCTGCCTCCGCACCAATTCCTGGTGATGTCATACGATATGCACATTTTTCTACTAAGTCAGCTCGACCTGCAATATAACCACCTATTTTAGCTAAACCGCCACCTGGATTTTTAATAAGCGAACCAGCCATTAAATCCGCACCTACTTCTGTAGGTTCTTGTGCTTCCACAAATTCTCCATAGCAGTTATCTACAAATATAATAGCATTGGGTGCTAATTCACGTACCTTGGCACACATTTCTGCAATTTGCGAAATTGTAAAGGATGGACGTGATGCATAGCCTTTTGAACGTTGAATGGCTATCATTTTTGTGTTCGGTGTAATGGCTGCAGCGACTGCAGACCAGTCAACCGTTTCGTTATCGATTAAATCTACATGTCGATAACCAATTTTATAGTCCTTTAGCGAGCCCGTATCTTTGTCTCCTCCATCGACAATCGACTGTAATGTGTCATATGGTTGGCCTGATATATAAAGCAATTCATCACCTGGTCGTAACACGCCGAATAGACTAAGCGTAATTGCATGTGTTCCAGATATGATTTGAGGACGAACAATTGCCGCCTCTGCTCCAAAAACTTCCGCATACACACGTTCAAGATTGTCACGGCCTTCATCATCATAGCCATAGCCATTGGATGGATGTAAATGAAAATCGCTCACTTGATGCGTTCTAAATGCTGAAAGGACTTTTTGCTGGTTGAAGAACGCCATATTTTCTACTTTCGTATGATATGGGCGGACTCTTTCCTCAATTTTTTCCGCTAATGCTAACGTTTCTGCTGTTAAATGGGTTGTAAAAGTCATTGTTTTCGTCTCCGTTTCAAATTGTTCTTTCCTATCTTATCAATTTGTTTGCAACCCTGCAAAAAATGCTATTGTGTCTAGCTGTTAAATACGCTAAGCTAAGGGGCGGACTTACTACAAATTATTCTCGTTTAAGGAGGGAAAGTGATGGCTTGGGAAGTTTTTAGCATAATTGGGACAATTGCCTTCGCTATTTCCGGGGCAATAATTGCAATGGAAGAAGAATACGATTTATTCGGTGTATATATACTTGGCATTGTAACTGCATTCGGTGGCGGTGCCATTCGTAATTTACTTATCGGTTTACCAGTTACAACGTTGTGGGGACAGGATATGATGTTTCAAATTGCAATCGCTGCCATTACGATATTTTTTATTTTTCCTCATCATCTTATACAGCATTGGCATCGTTGGGGCAATTTTACAGATGCTATAGGCTTATCGGCTTTTGCTATACAAGGGGCATTATATGCAGTGAAGCTCAATATGCCCATTAGTGCGGTTATTGTAGCCGCAGTCTTAACTGGTTCAGGTGGTGGAATAGTTCGTGATTTATTGGCAGGACGTAAGCCACTCGTGCTACGTGATGAAATCTACGGTGTCTGGGCAGCACTTGCTGGTCTACTTATTGGATTGGAATTACTAGAAGGAGATATCTTTTTATACGTGTTATTCGGGGTAATTACAATTTTACGAGTACTTTCATATATGAAGAAATGGCGCTTACCTTTGCGAAAATTGAATCGAGCTTAAGGATGTAGAACTTAGCTATTCTTGCTTTTGCAATAAATAAAAAATTAGAAGTGTTCACCTAGTTGTTGATAGCGGGTAACAACGGCATAGCAGAAAAGTGTTAGATTGATTGGGTTCAATCTAACACTTTTTCTCTTTTGCCCCAGCTTCCTTTTGGCTATAGACAATTACTCTTTAAATGTTTAACTATGATTTTTCCCTATCGGCACTTAACAAATGATTACTTCTCTACCAGCCCGACAGACTCAGCTAATGTCGCCATGTTGCTCACCATAGAGCAAGCTGCATCGAGTATTGGAAAGGCTAAAGCTGCACCAGAACCCTCTCCCAATCGCATGTTCATATGAAGCATCGGCTCCACTCCTAACAGTTCAGCAGCTATTTTTGCCCCCGGTTCTTCAGAGGCATGGGAAGGAATAATATAATCTTGCACTTTCGGTTCGAGTTCATAAGCGATAAGAGCAGCGACTGTCGAAATAAAGCCATCAATTACAACGGGCTTACGATTGGCAGCAGCCGCCAGAATTACACCAGCCATCGCACCTATCTCTAACCCACCCACTTTTGCAAGTACATCAATCGCATCATGACGATTCGGTTTATTTAAGGCAATGGCGTTTTGAATGACTTCAACTTTATGCGCAATTCCTCCTGATCCAACCCCTGCACCGAATCCTGTCACTTCTTGTGGGTGACACGCATGCAGTACGGATAAGATAGCCGCACTTGGTGTAGTATTGCCAATCCCCATTTCACCTGTACCCAATACATTAACTCCTTGTGCTATTTCTGCCGTTGCTACTTCAATTCCTACTTCAATTGATTGAATGGCTTCTTCCCTTGTCATGGCTGGACCTTTTGCCATGTTATCCGTCCCGTATTTTATTTTTTTTATTATAACACCCGCATCGAGCGGAATATCCTGTTTTACCCCTACGTCCACTGTTACAATTTTGGCATTCGTTATGTTTGCAATAGCACAAACACCTGTTATCCCTTTTGGAAAATTTAATGTTTGAAGAAATGTTACATCTTGCGGATTGGATGTTACGGCTTCATCACACACACCGTGATCGCCTGCACAGACAATAATTGCTTTGTTATCAATTTTAGGATAGAGCTCTCCTGTAATACCAGCCAATTGTATAGCCAGTGATTCAAGTTTTCCTAAGCTACTTGGTGGCTTGCTAAGAGAATCTATATAGTCCCTTGCTTTTTCCATTATTTCGTTATTAGCATGTTGAATCTGTTGAAGTGTTTGTTGTAATAATTGCATGTTCATTTCTCCTTTTTAAATAGCCTATTACATAAAGATTGAAATAAAAAAATGGAAAAACCTGTAGTTTATCTCATAACAAATAAACTACAGACTTTTCCATCGTCTATATCATCCGAAGCAATTAGGCAGGTCTCCTGGCTCAATTTCAACATTTTATAGAACCTTCCCAGCTATGCTAGTGGTATTCTCTATAAAACTCCGTTTTACAGTGGTGGGACCGCTAAAGATTTTCACTTTATTCCCTATTCTCCCAAAGTGGGCACCTAATGCTTTTATGTAATTACTTTAAATTTACGACAAAGTGTTTTTAGTGTCAATATTGAAAAAATTTTTGTACTCGCACTTTAGTCCAATAAAAAACGAGGTACTTAACAAGCTGACCTGTTACATACCTCGATATATCTTCTTATTTAAATTCTAATTCTCCATCATAAGCAAGCATGCCACCTTCAAGGTTTGTTACGTCAAAGCCTTGTGCTTCTAAGTATGCACAAGCATTTGCAGAACGTCCACCTGCTTTACAAACGATAATATATGGTTTAGTCGTATCTAATTCATCCAAGCGCTCAGGGATTGTCCCAAGTGCAATATGTTGCGCACCAGGGATAACACCTTGTGCTACTTCATCGTCTTCTCGCACATCAATAATGTAAAGGTCTTCGTTTGCATCTAATCGTTCTAATAATTGTGTTGTATCCATCGATTTCATCTATAAAATCCTCCAATATATCAATTTCCTATTACATTATAGCGTGAACGAAAAAAAACAGCTAGTGATGTAACACTAACTGTTTCTATTTACTTTATTTATTCTTCTGCCTCTAAAAATTCGACTTGCTTTGCTGGAACGAATGTAGAAATTGCGTGTTTGTAAATGAGATGCTGTTTACTTTCAGCATCTACTAATAATACTGTAAAGTTATCATAGGATTTCACAGTTCCTTTTAACTGGAACCCGTTTAACAGAAACACAGTTACAAAAACACTGTTTTTACGTAGATGGTTCAAAAACGTATCTTGCAAATTGATTGATTTCATAGAATGCGCCTCCCCTACTCTCTTTCTACCTCTTCATTCCTATAGTAGCATGTTCTACCAATTTATCAATTAGTAATTTTTAGAAATTATTAAAGTTTTTAGTCTTTTCAAATAAAATGAATATCCATTTTATTGCGGAAATAAGTCAACTGTCTTTTCGCATAACGTCGAGAATTTTGCTTTAAATTTTCGATTGCTTCTTCTAATGTACATCTACCATCTAAGTAATCATACAATTCCTTATAACCGATCGCTTGAATCGACTGTACACCTCGAATATTTTGTTGCCATAGTCCCTGCACTTCTTGCAGTAGCCCTTTATCCATCATGACATCCACTCGGAGATTAATGCGCTCATAAAGTTCTTCGCGAGACATATTTTGACCAAGTCCTATAATTAAGTGGCGATACAATGGGATTTCTCCACGATTGTGTTCCTCTGACGCCTTTGAAACACCACTTAATTCAATCATTTCTAACGCTCGAATCACACGTCTTGTATTGTTTGGATGAATTGTTTCAGCAGTTTTCGGATCAAGTGCTGCTAACTTAGCATGCATAGCTTCTGGACCTAACTTTTCTAGCTCCTCATAATAAGCTTTACGTGCTAGGTCATCAACCTGCTCGTCTGTAAATTGAAAATCATAAAGGACTGCTTGTACATATAGGCCAGAACCTCCAACAATAATCGGTAGCTTACCACGCGCCTGTATCTCATTAATTTTAGAGCGTACTAACGCTTGGTATTCCGCTACTGAAAAGGATTCCGTTGGCTCTTTGAAGCTTAATAAGTGATGTGGCACACCTTCCATCTCTTCTTCAGTAATTTTCGCTGTACCAATATCTAAACCTTTATAAATTTGCATGGAATCGCCATTAATAATTTCACCATTGTACTTTTTGGCTAGTTCAATGCTTAGTGCTGTTTTACCTGAAGCTGTTGGCCCAACAATTGCTACGACCTCTGCTTGCTGTATTTTATTTTCTATCATACTTTTCTAACCACCGTAATAAAACTTGATGAACCGCCTGTTGATTGTCTTCATTTAAAATTTCATGTCGTTTATCTTCAAATAAATAGACAGTAACATCTTGTAATCCTGCTGCTGCAAATTGTTCAGCTACGGAATAAACACCTAGACCACTATCGCCAACAGGGTCCTTGCTACCGCTGATCAATAGAATCGGCAAGTTTTTCTGTATTTTTTCAATCTCTTTTTTTCGATTCAATACCATAAAGCCAGCTGTTAAGTCAGCAAAAAATTGATTGCTTGGAATAAAGCCACAATATGGGTCGTCAATATACTTTTGCACTTCCTGCTCTACCGAACATAGCCAATCATACCCGGTTTTAGGATTTGGAAACTGCTTATTAAAGCTACCAAAGCTCAACTTATTTAATAAAGGGCTCTCGGTTTCTTTACCGTGCCGCATTGCGAATACTTGCGCAACATAATGTCCTATCCTATGCAACGCTGAAACACTTCCTGTTCCACAAAGAATAACGTTAGCAACATTTGCTCCATAAAGTTGAATAAATCTTCTAGCAATAAAGGACCCCATACTATGCCCGAATACCATTAAAGGCACATCTGCAAATTGAGCATGTATAGCCATCATGACTTCATGCGCATCTTCCACAACCCGATCAAAACCATTTTTTTCAGCGAAAAAGCCTAATGTGCCATTATAACCTGCCGTCTCCCCATGCCCGCGCTGATCATGCATGGACACGGCATAGCCAGCCGCACAAAGAATTTGTGCAAAGTTTACGTAACGACCGCTATGCTCTGCCATACCATGTAAAATATGAAAATGTCCCTTACAGGGAATAGTCGGCGTCAAAATTCGTGTAAACACAAAATGTCCATCAGACATTTTCATATAACGCTCCATCTTTTACACCTCCACATTAGGAAAACTTGTCGCATCTAGAATCGCTTGTTCTAATTGAGCAATATAAGTATTTCTTTGTGACTCTGAATAATGTAAACGCTGCTGCATCACTTGCACTACTTGTTGTTTATAACGTTTCACTGCATCAATATCAAAGTATAGTAAGCCCGTACGACGAATAAAGAAATCACAAGGTGTATATACCATTTCCGCTTCTATGCCATATAGTAGCATCGCATGTAAAGCGAGGGGCATCGTACTACCATGCTCATGTAAATATTTCACCTGATCAAATAATGCGTCAACATTGGTACCGTATTTTTGCACTAAATGCTTCGCCTCGTCATAATTCAGTCCATATTGAACACCTTCTCTTGCTTTATAGGCAGTATAGTCTGGGAAATTAATCGCATTAATGCCCTTTGCACCAGAAAGCGACAACTCACGTGTCATACATGGACTTGCATGCTTAAATTTATGTGTTTTCACAATTTTATCAACGATCGTTTCAGCCATTTGACGATAGCCTGTTAGCTTGCCACCTGCAATGGTCATCAAACCGCTTGATGCTGTCCATATTTCATCTTTACGCGAAATTTCAGAAGGATTTTTGCCTTTTTCAAAAATAAGCGGACGTACACCTGCCCAAGAAGATTCTATTGTATCTCTTGTAATTTCGGCTGTAGGGAATACTGTTTTAGCAGCCTCAATTAAATAATCTACATCTTGTTGTGTGGCAGTAGGATGTATTGGATCGCCTTCATAAACTGTATCTGTTGTTCCTATATATGTTTTGCCATCTCGCGGAATAGCGAAAGCCATACGACCATCTGGAATATCGAAATAAACGGCTTGTTGCAATGGGAAATCCTTTTGACTAAGAACGATATGGACACCCTTTGTTAAACGTAATTGTTTTTTATCTGTTTGCTTATCTTTATGACGTACTTCATCTACCCAAGGGCCAGTAGCATTGACGATTTGCGCAGCATGTACTTCCACTGTTTTTCCAGTGATATGGTCTTTTACTTTTGCCCCAATCAGCTTTTTCTTGCTATATAAAAACTCTGTCATTTCTGTATAGTTTACACAAAGCGCGCCATATTCAACCGCTTTTTTTAGCACTTCAATTGTTAAACGTGCATCGTCAGTCCGATACTCTACATAATAGCCACCGCCAACTAGCTCATCGCGCTTTAAAAGCGGTTCTAGTGTGGCTGTTTCTTGTGCACTTAGCATCGTGCGACGTTCTTGTTTTTTGACACCTGCTAGTCTGTCATAAACCTTTAACGCCACCGAAGTCGTAAATGGTCCAAGTGTACCGTGCTTATATAAAGGTAACAGCATCTTTTCAGGTGTCGTTACATGAACAGCATTGTCATAAACAATTTCACGTTCACGCCCAACTTCTGCCACTACCCCTACATCAAATTGTTTTAAATAACGAAGACCTCCGTGAATAAGCTTTGTTGAACGGCTAGAGGTACCCGCCGCAAAGTCTTGCTTGTCAATTAGTGCAACTGATAAGCCTCTCGACGCCGCATCAAGTGCAATCCCCGCACCCGTAATGCCACCTCCAATGACTAATACGTCAAAGCTATACTGCTCTAAATAATCCATAATTTTAGGACGATGCTCAAATGAAAACATACTTTCTCCCCCATTAGCTATGATTTGAATAAACGTGTAGCCTCCACAGCTCTCTGCCAGCCTGCATAGAAAATCTTACTTTGCTCTACAGTCATTTTCGGTTGATAGGTTTGCCCGTTAACCCACAATGCTGTTAAAGCCTCTTTATTTGGCCAAAAGTTCGTTGCTAGCCCAGCTAAATAGGCTGCCCCGAGCGCAGTCGATTCATTAAGCTTTGCTAGCTCTACCTTTAACTGCAAAATATCACTTTGGAACTGCATTAATAGACCATTACTGACAGCGCCACCATCTACTCGCAACACTTCAATTGGTGTGCCCGCCGCTTCTTCCATTGCATCAAGAACATCTTTCGTCTGGTAAGCTAGTGATTCAAGTGTTGCGCGGATAAAATGTTCTTTCGAAGTACCACGCGTTAAACCAAAAATAGCCCCGCGTGCATCGGTATCCCAGTATGGCGTGCCTAACCCTACAAATGCAGGAACTACGTAAACACCATCGGTATCAGCTACCTTTGTGGCATATTTTTCAGAGTCCTTTGCGGTACGAATCATGCGAAGCCCATCACGTAACCACTGAATAGCTGATCCTGCCACAAAGACACTGCCTTCTAACGCATAGGTTACCTTCCCATCAATGCCCCAAGCAATCGTTGTCAACAAACCATTTTCAGAATGTACCGCTTGGTCACCCGTATTTAATAACATAAAACAACCGGTACCGTACGTATTTTTAGCCATGCCTTTTGCAAAGCATGTTTGACCGAAAAGAGCGGCTTGCTGGTCACCGGCAATTCCTGCAATTGGAATTTCTTCACCAAAAAATATACTTGGTGCCGTTTTCGTATAAATTTCTGACGAGTTTTTCACTTCTGGCAGCATCGACATTGGAATATTTAAAAGTTCGCAAAGTTCTGCGTCCCATGTTAGTTCATGGATATTATAAAGTAAAGTCCTTGCCGCATTCGAATAATCCGTAATATGTGCCCTTCCTTTTGATAATCGCCAAACAATCCACGAATCAATCGTACCGAACAGTAAATCACCTTGTTCTGCCTTGACACGTGCACCATCAACATTGTCTAAAATCCATTTAATTTTTGTTGCGGAGAAATAAGGGTCCAGTCGTAATCCTGTTTTTTGCTGAAACATACTTTCATGGCCCTGTTCCTTCAACGCTGTCACGATGTCTTGTGTTTGCCTTGATTGCCAAACGATTGCATTGTAGACAGGCTGGCCCGTCTGTTTATCCCAAACAACCGTCGTTTCTCGCTGATTTGTAATGCCAATTGCGTGTACTTCGCTTGCTTCATGTCCACTTTCTGATAACACAGCTGCGATAACAGCGAGTACTGAACCCCATATCTCATTGGCGTTATGCTCAACCCAGCCAGCCTTTGGAAAATACTGTTGAAATTCCTTTTGTGCCACATGGACAATTTCACCTTTATGATCAAATAATATCGCTCTTGAACTTGTTGTTCCTTGATCGATTGCTAAAATAAATTCACCCATTTATTCCCCTCCTTAGGTTTTCACACCACGCTCGAAATCGCTGTAGGCTTCTTTTAAGGATATTGGTTACAATACGAACGCGTATGCTTCGTTGTTATTACATTACCCGTTTAAACATTTTTTCCACTTCATAGGTTGTAAAATGGATTAACACCGGCCGACCATGTGGACAAGTAAACGGATTATCCGCTTTACGTAAATCATCTAATAACGCAACCATTTGCTCTTTCGTCAAATAATGATTGGCCTTGATAGACTTTTTACAGCTCATCATAATGGCTGCCGCCTCACGCATTTTTTTGACATCTGCTGTTTTTGTAGTCAAAACTTGCTCGATTAACTCCTCAATGATGTCCTGTTCCTCGCCATTTGGAAACCAGCTAGGATGCTCACGAATAACAAATGATGACTGTCCAAAATCCTCTAAAAACACACCAACGGCCTCTAGCTGCTGTCTATTTTCACGCAGAATCAGTGCCTCGTCTGCTGCATAATGGAAGGTCAATGGCAGTAATAATGCTTGCCGTTCATTTGGATTTACTTGTCCTACTTTTTCACGGTAAAACTCATATTTAATACGTTCTTGCGCTGCATGCTGGTCGATTAAATAAAAACCGTCCTCCATTTGCGCAACAATATAAGTGCCATGTATTTGTCCTACTACTTCAAGCGCAGGAAATGGTTCTTTTTTAGGCTCTTTCATTGGAGATTCTACTATTTGAGGCTCCTCATTTAAAAAGTCCATATGGTCGTTTGATGACGCTTCTTCTATCTGATTGGTTTCGATTGGTTGAATTGGTTGCCAGTGCTCTTCTATCACTGTAGGTGCAGGTTCTTCCATCGGTAATATGCTAGATTCCTGAACTGTTTGCGCATCATAAAGCTTTTCAACGATAGCATTCATTTTTTCTACATCAAGTTGCGGTACAGGCTTCCACATGTTCAGCTGTTCCGTTGCAGGTTTTGCAATCTTTTCCTTCTTCTCCATAAGTGGAACGCGCATAACATCGCGAATTTTGCCCCGTATCGTTTCTTCAATCAGTTTAAGTAGCTCTGGTTCTTTACTTAAACGTATCTGGTGTTTGGCTGGATGGACATTGACGTCTGTTAAATAAGGATCCCCTTCAATAAAGAGCGCTACGATTGGAAAACGTTCAATCGGTAAATACGTATGATAGGCATCGATAATGGCCTTTTGCACTAAATAATGTTTGACCCAACGCCCATTCACAAATAGCGACATATAATTTTTGGAAGCACGTGTCACCTCTGGTAAAGACACGTAACCCGTCACCTTATAGTCATGGGACTCGCCGTGAAACGGTACCATTTTTTTGGCGTTGTGCACGCCATAAATCGCGGCTAGGACTTGCTGTACATCACCTCGTCCATTCGTCTGCAATAATTGCTGACCGTTATGTAGCAATCGAAAGGCAATTTGTGGATTACCGAGTGCTAGCCGATTCATCAAATCTATCGTATGCCCAAGCTCGGTTTGTATCGTTTTCATATATTTTAAACGAGCAGGGGTATTGAAAAATAGCTGTGCCACTGTAATATCCGTTCCTTTTCGTAAAGGACCGGGCTTTTGGGTTGTGACATGTCCCCCTTCTAACTCTACATACGTGCCTGATTCGCCAGTTGAAGTAATCATCGTCATTTTGGATACCGATGCAATGGATGCTAATGCCTCCCCGCGAAATCCTAACGTACGGATACGAAATAAATCATGTTCCTGATGAATTTTACTTGTTGCATGGCGTGAAAAAGAGATTAGTGCATCTTCCTCATCCATCCCACTACCATTATCAATCACTTGAATTGAAGTGAGTCCCGCTTCTAGTAAAAAAACATCAACGGACGTACTGCCAGCATCAATCGCATTTTCGACTAGTTCCTTGACAACAGATGCCGGTCGTTCTACTACTTCTCCCGCAGCAATTCTATTGGAAAGCCACGCGTCCATAATTTGAATTTTTCCCATGGCGCATCACTCCTTTATTTTTTAGCGTTGACTAATTGCTGTTGTAATTCGTATAAGATATTCATAGCCTGCATTGGTGAAGTACCAAGGATATTCACCTTCTCCAAGTTTCTCAATACTTCAGCCTCAGCTGAAGGCAACGGCTCTTGTTCCGTAAATAATGACATTTGCACGGGCTGTTCAACGACCTCTTGTGATACTGGTAATGCTTTTCCTGCTTCAAAGTTTTCGAGCAATATACGAGCTCTCGATAAAATTTCCTCTGGTAATTGTGCCAATTGCGCCACATGAATGCCATAAGACTTATCGGCCGCTCCCTTTTTCACCTTGTGTAAAAAGACAACCGTGCCATTCTTTTCAGTGGCAGAGACATGCACATTTTGTAATCGAGGTAAATCCTTTTCTAAAGCTGTCAATTCATGATAATGCGTAGAGAAAAGGGTATTGGCACCTATTTTGTCATGAATATATTCCATCATGGATTGCGCAAGACTCATTCCATCATACGTAGAAGTACCTCGACCAATTTCATCAAACAGCATTAAGCTATTTTCAGTGGCATGCATAATCGCATGCTGTGATTCTAGCATTTCTACCATAAATGTTGATTGTCCAGCAGCTAAATCATCTGCAGCTCCAATCCGTGTGAAAATTTGATCTGTAATTGGTAATCGCGCCTTTTCCGCTGGTACATAGCATCCCATTTGTGCCATTACAACAATCAGAGCAACTTGGCGCATATATGTACTTTTACCGGACATATTCGGCCCAGTAATGAGCATCATATTGTGATTTTCTTCAAGTACGCAATCATTCGGTACATACATTTGCTTATTGAGCATTTTCTCAACTACAGGGTGACGACCTTCTATAATCTCTAGCGCACGACCCGCGTGAAATTCTGGCTTTGTAAAACGATATTTTTCTGAGACGCTTGCAAAGCTAAGCAATACATCTAATTCACTTATACTCGCTGCTAGTGCTTGTACCCGTGGAATATATGATTTTAATTGTTCACGAATTTCAACGAAGAGGTTGTACTCTAAAGCTAAGCTTTCTTCCTCTGCATTCAAAATAAGTGCCTCTTTTTCTTTTAATTCCTGCGTAATGTAACGCTCTGCATTTGCAAGTGTTTGCTTCCGTTCATAGCGTGTTAAATCCGCCAAATGAATATTGGACTTTGTAATTTCTATATAGTAGCCAAAAATGCGGTTATAGCCAATTTTCAAGTTTTTAATGCCTGTTTTTGTACGTTCTTCCTGTTCTAACTGGGCAATCCAGTCCTTCCCATTGCGAGATGCATAGCGAAGTTCATCTAATCGTTCGTTATAACCATCCCGAATCACATCGCCTTCTTTAATGGTAATTGGCGGATTATCTGTTATAGCACGTGCTAATAAAGCTTCAACGTCCGCACATGTATCGAGTGTTGCCCCTAGCTTTTGCAATGTTTCTTTTTGTGCTCCAATTAGCTGTTGTTGAATAATTGGAACTTGACGTAATGAATCACGAAGCTGTGCTAAGTCACGACCGCCTACATTACCGAAAGCTACACGACCCGCTAAACGTTCTAAATCATAGACTTGTTTTAAGGAAGATTGTAATTCTGATCTTACAAAATATTCTTCTAATAAATCACTGACCATTGCAAGTCTTGCCTCAATAGCTGAACGTGAGGCTAATGGTTGATGTAGCCATTGTTTCAGCTTGCGCCCCCCCATCGCAGTAACGGTGTCATCTAATAGCCATAACAACGTACCTTTTTGGTCGCCGCCACGAATGGATTGTATAAGCTCTAAATTTCGTTTCGAACTAGAGTCAATACGTAAATAGTTTTTCATTTCATTAAAGGTAAAGGCTTGAATATGCGAAAGTGACCGCATTTGTGTCTTATCTATATAATGAAGTAATCGCAAGCAGGCCACTTGTATAGTTGCTGGCACTGCTTCTAAATAGCTGGCTGCTTTGTCCATCGCCATTTCGTCTTCTTCAACGGATAGTACAATGCCGACATTGATTGCATGTTCTGTTAACAAAAGCTGTAAGCTCTCCGTCACGATTAATTCTCGAATACCATATGCCTGCATTTGCATAAGAAGGGCTTTTCCATCCCCCTCAATGGATGAGGCAATCGCTTCACCTGTAGATAAATCCAAGTAGGCATAGCCAAATGTAGCAGCATCCAGCTGTTCTGCTGCGCCAATGTAATGATTGCTTTTACCATCTAGCGCCTTCCCTTCCATAATGGTACCGGGAGTAATCAGTTGGACTACTTCACGTTTGACTACGCCCTTTGCTTGCTTTGGATCCTCTGTTTGCTCACAAATTGCAACTTTATAACCTTTTTGCACAAGTGTTTCTATATAATTTTTAGCCGAGTGATGTGGCACGCCACACATCGGAATACGCTCCTTGGCACCTGCATCTCGACTCGTTAATGTAATTTCTAATAGTTGTGATGCATTAATGGCATCTTCAAAAAACATTTCGTAAAAGTCACCTAATCTAAAAAATAAAAAAGCATCCTGATAATCTTCTTTGACTTGCAAATATTGTTGCATCATTGGTGTATAGGTTGTCATATATAAATTCCCTCGCTCTTGCACTAAAATCAAATATGCTATGGCATATTTACGTCTAAATCATTTTATGTGTTGCCTCTATGTGCACACCCTTTTCGTTACTTCCTTCATTGTGATAGCGAACCTTGACGCATCAGTACGTCTTCTCCAGCGCTTATGCTTGGGGCTAAGTGTTTGTTTAGCAACGATCCTGTACGATCCAAAGTTTCACCCTCAACGATTTTCTTCAAAGACAAGTAGACGTCATCCTCTGATTGTTAGTTTTATTATAACAAAAGATACATGCGAAACGCTTATTTCACCTTTGTAAAGATGCTAGCATTTCGCATGTATCAAAAAAATATCATCTTGTGATTTATCTTGGTCGTTCATCAGGAAACGATGAGGACTCTAAAACAAACCTACCATCGCTGCTTGAGCTAGACGAACTGGAACTAGAACTAGACGAGGATGAAGATGATGATGAGCTTTCATCATTAAAGTTCCATTCCTCTTCGAAATCTAGCGGATGTACACTAATACAAATTGTCATTTCACCCATTACTTCGACAATCGTCTCACGCTCTACTACAATTTCAAATTTCGTGCCACATGGAGAAATTATCGCTTCCATGCAATTTGGTTCTTGTATCACACGCACACGTACATCATCGCCAACTGTTACTTCGCCATCTCTAAAATGCAGCTTTACCTTATCTTTATAGTGAACCGTTTCTGAAAACACTGCTGTTTTCGAATGATTACTATAAGCATACCATACATTAACATCAAACTTTCCTGACACTTCTACAAATTTACCGACTTTTTTTGCTGAACAAGTATGGTTAATTACCCAGCAACCGAGAATGCTCGTCGGTTTATTTGTTGGACATAACGTTACACGTTCTTCTGTTCTCTTCT
The DNA here is from genome assembly GCF_016350185.1 of Lysinibacillus sp. C5.1. Taxonomy (NCBI): domain Bacteria; kingdom Bacillati; phylum Bacillota; class Bacilli; order Caryophanales; family Bacillaceae; genus Lysinibacillus; species Lysinibacillus sp. C5.1. The sequence goes on along the minus strand of NZ_CP066226.1, from coordinate 1,166,531 downwards.
TCCCTTTGGCAACTACTGCTTTCGTCACGATTTGTCGTAAACGTTTCAGCGCAATTCCTCCTTCGACTCTTTTCACTCCATCATATGCAGGTAGCGCCCATTGGGTGAACAGATTTCATAGAATCTAATTGATTTACTTTCTACAATTTTTTATTTAACAGCGGTCACAGAGGCTCTAATTCAGTGTAGATTCCCTTCTAAATTTCGGCATAAAAATAGCCCGAATGCTGTCATTCGAGCTGTTTCTTCTATTATTTATGAGCAACTACCTGGCTGTGTATTTTGTACATACGAACCCGTTTCACCACGTAACACATCGCCACCTGTTGAACGTACAATTTCGTTTGTCACATTGTTAGCAATTGTATTTGATACTAATTGTAATAAGTCATTGACATCGCCTTGTGATTCTTTAAATTGCTGCACAACAGGAATATCATTAATTTCTTCTTCAATTTTTGCAATTTTGTCTTCAATCATTTTTAACGCTTTTTCTTTACCTAGGTGTTGAAAGTTTACTGCTTGCTTTTGTAAGCTTTTTAAACTTGCAATACGTTCACGAACAAGTTGGTTTTCATTAATTTGTGCTTCCGCTTTTTTGAAAAACTCAACTTCTGGTGTATTGGCAATCATATGCGCAATTTCATGGGATTTCTTAATTAAATCTTCTTTTGTATACAATACTTGAGTCATTTACGCTTCCACCTTTTCATTTTTTACTACTTCCACAAATTCACCAGTTAAGGAATAAGAAGTAGCCTCTATTATTTTTACTTTCACTAACTGACCAATCAACTCTGAAGGTGCTTTAAAATTCACGAGACGATTTTTACGCGTATAGCCAGCAAGCACATCATCACGACGTTTACTTGTTCCTTCTACTAACACTTCAACCACTTCGCCCATCAAGCCTTCTAGCGCTTTTCTAGAATATTCTTGTACGACAGCATTTAAACGATGTAGACGTTCCTTTTTCACCTCTTCAGGTACATTATCAACCATTTTAGCGGCTGGCGTTCCTTCACGAGGAGAGTAAATATACGTAAAGGCCATATCAAAGCCTACTTCACGATATAAAGATAACGTCTCTTCGAATTGCTCTTCCGTTTCGTTTGGGTAACCAACAATAATATCCGTTGTTAATGTAACACCGGGGATAGCGGCTTTAATCTTATCTACTAAGCTAAGGAAATGCTCACGACTATATTTGCGCGCCATAATTTTTAATACGTCATTTGAGCCTGATTGTACCGGTAAGTGAATGTGTTCAACTAAATTGCCACCTTTCGCCAATACCTCGATTAAATGATCATCAAAATCACGCGGGTGACTTGTTGTAAAACGAATACGTGGAATATCTATTTTTCGCAATTCATTCATTAAATCGCCAAGTCGATAATCCATGTCCTCAAAATCTTTGCCGTAAGCGTTGACATTTTGCCCTAATAGCATGATTTCTTTATAGCCTGCAGCAGCTAGCTCACGCACTTCTGCTATAATTTCCTCTGGACGGCGACTACGTTCTTTACCACGTGTATAAGGTACAATACAGTACGTACAAAACTTGTCACAGCCATACATAATATTGACCCAAGCTTTTATGGAACCTAGACGTTTTTTCGGCAAGTTTTCAATAACGTCGCCCTCTTTCGACCAAACCTCCACAACCATTTCTTTCGACATGTACGCTTCTTTTAAAATATTTGGTAGGCGATGAATATTGTGCGTACCAAATACCATATCGACGTGTGGATACGTTTTTAAAATTTTATTGACTACGGATTCTTCCTGTGACATACAACCACAGACGCCAATTAACATTTCTGGATTTTTACGTTTATATTTTAGCAGGAAACCAAGCTCTCCAAATACTTTGTTTTCTGCATTTTCACGAATCGCACATGTATTCAGTAACACCACATCTGCTTGTTCGATAATGTCAGTTGAAGTATAGCCAAGTTGCATAAAAATACCAGCCATTACTTCTGTATCATGCTCATTCATCTGACAGCCGTACGTACGGATATAAAACGTCCGCCCTTCACCCATGCCAGCGAATTGTTCAGCAATTTGGAAGTCTTTATGATACTTCACTTCTTCTTTGCCACGTTTTTTTGCATCTTTTAATGAAGGTGCCGTAAAGACCTTCTCAAAATATTTACTATAATCCTTTTCAGGCTTGTCTTCTTTTTTTGGTTGATTGACTTGTTGACTTGTTAAGCGTTGTTCCTCATTCATTGCAGGTCAGGTAACTCCTTTCAAACGAAATCCGTGCATTCGAATTCCCATTTTACTATTATACTGAATGATTACTACTTCCTACAAGGTTTGCGTACTAAATGTCGTGGTTTTGACTTAAATACACTTTCTTAGCCCGAAGAATTCGACATTTCCTCTTTTGTAAAATCTAGTTGCCACTGCTTGCAACAGAAAAAATCACCGATGACAGGTATCAACGGTGATCTTCGTTAAAGCTCGAGATATTTCTTGGTGCGTTGTTGGAAGCCTAAAAGCTTTTTGACACCCAAAGTTTTTAGCCAATCTGTATTGGCAAATGTATAGTTTCCTAAATCATCTGGGAAGTGGGCGTCTGAAGATACGGTAAACTCGACACCTCGTTTCACGAGAACTTGCAAAAATAGTGGACCGGGGCACATTTCTTTAACGGGATAGCGATAATATAACCCTGCGTTTATTTCTGTAGCGGTTTGTGTTGTGACAAGCGCCTGTGCAATCTGTTCATACCATAAAAGATTAAACGCCTCATCCTGCACATGATAATTAAAGACTTTAAAATTATCCAAATGAGCTACAAAATCAAACATATTAGACTGAATCATTTGCACAACCGTGTTATAAAACTGTGTATACGTCATCTGTAAAGTTGGCTGGTCCATCTTTTTAAATAGATGCTCCGTTTGTGGATTATCAAAACCCCAGCCATCTATAAAATGAACCGAGCCAATTACATAATCCCACGGATGCCCTTGTAGGAGCGCAGTCAATTCTTCTTCACCGCCTACAAAATAATCCGCTTCAATCCCTAATCTTAACTCAACACCTTGCTGACGCCATTTATCCTTTGCCTTGTCAATTGCCTTTACGAAATCGTCCATACTTTCTGTCATCACACTATTTAGCCAGTATCGTTGGAGTTGACCGATTTCTGTTGATTCATCCAATTGCATATAACGCTCAAAATAGGAGCGCGTTTCCTTAAACCGATACAAATGATCCACAATGCCTACCTCTCGTAAACCAAGTTGCTTTGCCCGTTGTAAATATAAATCGAGCCATTCTTCACTATAACATCCATTATGCAATCTTTTAGCAAGCGTTGCCACTTGCCACTCCATTAAAGCTTTCGAGCCATTGTCAACATTTTTTAGGTCATGAAAATTGGCTATAGCTTGTGAAGTTCGCTCCAACCAACGAAAAGAATAAGGACCCTCCTCTAAATGTACATGATAATCAATTGTCATCAACTCTTCCCTCCACTACATACTGTCCATTGTTCTTCGTACGCTTGCCATTCCTCAGGACAAGCCATTTCACACATGATTTCCGTACATTGTGCCAAATCACAAATTTGATAAAATGATTTGCCATTAAGCTTTGATGCATCCGCTAGTAATATACAATTCTTACTTTGTTGAAGCATTTTTTGGGAAATCAAGGATTCATCTAAATCATAATCATAGACAATGCCATCCTGGATGCCCCCGCATGATAAAAATGCCTTATCAAAGTTCATATGACTTAACCACTCCAACGTCATCGCACCCGCAACTGAAGCTTGCCTTGGATTTGTTGTACCGCCTAGTAAAATAACTTTCCCTGTCATCCGTCTTTCTTCAATGGCGAGATTAAACTGTGCGGCGGCGGCAATAGAATTAGTGACAACCGTAATATCATCAACTGCCATTAAGTAATCCGCTATATGGACTGTCGTTGTCCCTGTATCAACGGCAATCGTATCTCCATCACAGATACGCTGAGCAGCCTGACGCGCAATAGCACATTTCGCCTCTTTATGCATTTGCAGTTTTCGCAAAAATGCTGGCTCCGTTCGAACGTTGGTATATTTGATTGCCCCTCCATGCACTCGGGTCAATAAATGCTGTTGTTCTAGCTCATCCAAATCTCGACGAACTGTTTCAGGTGCTACGAGCAGTGTCTCAGCAATATTTGCTACAATAATTTTGCCATCAAGCTCTAACTGCTTTAAAATAAATTCAAAACGTTCAATTTTTGCATATGTCATGACAGTGCAATCACATCTTCCTTCGCTACATAACAGTTGTAGTTTTTACCCAATTCAAGCGTATGCCCACGTTGATGTAACTGCTCCATTGTAAACATACAGTCACCTTCAAGCGTTGTACGGATAATATTGCCACTCATGAGTGACTGTGTCGCTACACCGCGAAGGCAAAGGTCACCTTCCATCATCTCTAAATGAAGAGCTTCTGGTCGTATGGCAAACTTGTTATTATCCCCAGGTAATTTTTCTCCAATCATTGTCTCTAACACTTGTCTAGGAATAACATTATAATGACCAATGAAATTGGCGATAAATTCACTTTGTGGATTGGTATAAATCTCTGTCGGTGTACCATATTGCGCAATTTGCCCATTACTCATCACAAATATTTTGTCTGACACAGCCATAGCTTCATCTTGATCATGTGTTACTAAAATCATCGTCATGCCAAGCTTGCGTTGTATTGCCCGTAAATCGGTCTGCAATTTTTTTCGTATTTGGGCATCAAGTGCACTAAGAGGTTCATCTAAAAGCAATACTTTCGGTCGCACAATAAGCGCACGTGCAAGCGCTACACGTTGCTGTTGCCCGCCGGATAACTCCTTTGGATAAGCATTCGCTTTTTCTGTCAAATGGACGATATGGAGCATTTCTTGTACACGTTGTTCTAGCTCTGTATTATTAACTTTTTGCATCCGCAAACCAAATGCTATATTTTCTTTAACAGTCATATTGGGAAATAGCGCATAAGATTGAAAAACCATGCCCACTTGGCGCTCTTTCGGTTGGACACCATTCATGTTTTGTCCTTCCAATTGAATTTCTCCTGCTGTAGCATTTGTTAAGCCCGCAATAATACGCAAAATGGTACTTTTCCCACAGCCACTCGGCCCTAAAAGCGTAATTAATTGACCTTTTTCAATTGTCATATCAATATTGGATAAGACAGTTGTTTGGTCATATTTTTTATGAAGTCCTTCAATCACAATATAGCTCATAAATTCGTCGCACCTTTCGAACGTTTCGTTAATATCGCAATAGCGAACGTTAATAAGCCCATCAGAACGATATAAATAAAGACAACTGCGCTAGCAATATGACCGCTCGTACTTAGCTTTTTCATTAAATAAATTTGTACCGTTTCAAAGCGTGAGCCGACGACTAAGTTAATAAGTACAAATTCTCCAAATAGTACGGAAAACGATAATAATGCACCTGCAAACAAGCCTGGATAAACGGTAGGCAACAGTATTTTCGTAAATGCCTGTGTTTTCGTTGCGCCTAATAATTGCGCAGCATCCAATAGCTGTCTTGCATCTACATTACGCAAGCTATTGCGCGTGCCTTGATAAATATAGGGCAAAATACCGATTACATAGGCACCCAATACGACCAAGATCATGGGTACACCTATTGTTGAATACACCCGAATCAAGCCAACAGCTAAAATAATCCCTGGAAATGAGTAGACCATTACAACGGCAACTTGAATCCATTTCTCATACTTTGGAAAATACAAAACGATGACAAAAATTGCAGGGACAATAACGATTAGTGCGATGATAACTGCCCCTCCCGCAAGGAGGACAGAGCGGCCAAATGCTTGCATAAATGCCGTATCTTGAAACAGTGTAGCAAGCCACTTGAATGTTAGCCCCTCGGGAAAAATACTTTTATGCCACTTTGACGAAAAAGCATACAGCATTGTCGCTACAATCGGTAATAGCAAATACAACATTAAAAAGAGGAAAATGATATTAGCTAAACTTCTTTTTTTCACTATAATTTCCCCCTCGTCTTTTTAATGCTCCATTCACTTATCAGCATGGCAGTTACCATTGTTACCGCTAGCAATACAGCAATCGCACTTGCCAACTCGGGTTGTGCAAATATATCCCCTTTAATGAGTGCTCCAATACGAATGGCCACTAAATTGTAATTACTATTTGTCAAAGCGTAAGCAGATGCATAGGCACCCATTGCATTGGCAAACAACACACTAAAGGTTCCAACAATCCCTGGTAACATAACAGGTATCCCTACCTTCAGCCAAAACTGTAAAGTAGAAGCTCCTAAAAGAGCGGCTGCTTCCTTCCATTGCTGCTGAATACCATCATAAATTGGATACAATAGCATCAATGCTAATGGCAGTTGAAAATAAATATAAATGAGTAATAGACCACTCCAGCTATAAAGGGAAAACGACGATAAAGCGCCAATTTCCCACTTATCAAATAGCAAAGTAAATAATCCACTATTCCCAAGCAATACAATAAACGCAAAAGCTAAAGGAATACCTGAAAAATTTGATGTTAAATTGGTAAGTATTAAAATTTTCTCCCGTACCGGCTGTGAAAAGTGCGTAATGGCATACACTGCAAACAATGTAACGACGAGCGCAATCACAGCCGAAATAACGGATAATGTCAAACTATTTTTAAAACCTTGTAAAATATACGTATTCGTTAAGACAGATTTGTATTGCGCTAACGTAAATCCTTCGCTATTACTAAAGCTCGTTATCAGCATATACAGTAAAGGCACAAGGAAAAATAACAGAACAAGTAATAAGAAAGGTGTAAGCCAGGCAAACGATTGCCGCTTAGAAATCAAAACAATCACTACTTTCTAACTTAAAGATTTTGTTGCTCTTCGGCTTTCAAATTTATAATGCAAATTGTTCAAAATTCCCTGATATTATTCAATGTTTTATTTTACTGTCTGAACTCCCTCTAATAGTAATGGCACCATTTCCTCTGAAGGCGCTATATTTAGCAGGTGACAGCAAAGAGGTGCCACTTGTAGCTGTGATACTACACCGTCTTTTATACCTGCTTTCACTGTTTGAGAGATGACAAACATCGGTACATGTCGATCCTCCATCGTTGTCCCACCATGATTACCATCACTTGTCATCCCATGATCTGCTGTCACAATGACATCATATCCTTGCGCCATGCATTTAGGTATAAACAACGACAATAGGGCATCCACAGCTAATACACGATTACGATATTGCGCTGAATTTGCTGTAAATTTATGCCCGTCATCATCTACATTCATCGGATGAATATATAAGAAATCCGGTTGTTTTTGGTCCATTAACCATGCGGCATCTGCAAACAAATGGCTATCAGGATAATGATCCTCAAAGTAAAACAAGCCATTTTCAATCGGTAGCTGTTTATCGAATTGTAAACGATCTTCCATATGTTGAAAGGGTGCACGATTATAAAGTTCACTTACCCAATAATAGGCAGCCGCTGCAGTCGATAAACCATTGGACTGTGCTAAATGGAATAAACTATTTTGTGTTGATAAGCGCACCGTCATATTACTCGTGACGCCATGAACAATTGGTGGAGTGCCCGTTAAAATCGTTTCATATAATGGTCTCGATAGTGATGGTACTTCCGAACGTACTTCAAAACGCGAGGCCATCTTGCGTTCTACTAAATGTTGCATAAAGCCCATATGTGTACAGGCAGTATCAAAACGAAGTGCATCAACAACAATGAGGACAACTTTGTTATTATTTGGCATGGATTAATACCTGCTCTTGATACATTTGTGGAATTTGCTTTGTTGTTTCCTCCCACTGCTTTTGGTCGCTAACAGGTTGCGCATTTTTATACATATCTGTTGGTAATAATAAATCCTTTACTTCTTGAGGTAATTGCACATTTTCACGAATTGGTCGGGCATAACCCTTTGCTAAGTTCTCCTGTCCTGCATCCGATAAAATATATTCTCGTGTTAACATTGCAGCATGTGGATTTTTTGCATATTTATTAATAACAGTTGCGTAGCCTGATGTGACAGAGCCTTCCGATGGGACGACTACATCAAAACGTTGCTCATCGATTTGATGACGATAACCTAGTGCATTGAAATCCCATAAAATTGCAACATCAATCTCTCCTTTTTCTAAATTAGCGACTGTTGGATCACCTTGTAGGCGTCCTTGTTTTGCTAATTCCGCAAAAAAGTCGATACCCGGCTGAATATTGGATTCATCTCCACCGAAAGCCATTGCTGCAGCTAATATCGCAAATTGTGCTTGGTTTGCAGTTAATGCATCTCCAATGCTGACATGATAGTCGCCATTTTTAAGATCTTCCCAAGACGTAGGTGGATTTTTCACATTGTTTTTATCTGTTAGAAATGCAATTGTCCCTGTATAACCAACAATCCAATGGCCCTCTTCATCTTTTGCCCAGTCAGGAATATCATCCCAATAGGAAGTTTTGTATGGCAATGTTAGACCTTTATCTTTAGCGATTGGACCAAAGGCAATTCCTACGTCGCCAATATCGGCTGTTGCATCGTCTTTTTCTGCTTCAAACTTCGCTAATTCCTCTGCACTCGACATATCTGTGTCCTGATGTTTGAGAGTGTACTCTGTTTCAAGCTCTTGCCATGTCTCTACCCAGTTTGCCCATGTATCTGGCATACCGACTGAATTGACAGTACCTTCTTGTTTTGCCTTTTCTGTAATTTCATCAAGCGTTAAATCACTTTTGATGTCATTTGCATTAGACGAACTGTCAGAACATGCTGCTAACATAGATATTGCTAATACACCAACTAAACTTTTCTTCCATAGCTTTTGAATTGCCATGAGTTGGACCCTCCATTTGTTTATGTTTATTTTTATTTGCTTACAACAGTAATCTTATAAAACAAACATTAAGCAAGTATGGATGGATTTAAAATATTTAGTAAAAAATATTGATTGTTTATAAATTTATGTGAAGTTTTTTAAGTCGTAGGGGAGTTATATAAAAGATGCTATTCTATCAAGAAGATAAGGAGGAATCCAGTTACGTATGCGCACGTTTGTTTAGTTTTCAGACGTGCACACACCCTAGATGAATCAAGAAAGTCCTAGAAAATCTGCATATGTATGCGGTTCATTTTCCTTTAAAATCGTTAAAAATGTAAAAGCAAGTTGAACAACTGACCACCATTTCATATTATAGGCCATTTCAAAACGGACAGGTTCTAATGTAAAAACGTCCTGAAAAATATGTAGCGGCTCAATTTGTTCATCCTTTAATATAGATAGAAAACCTAAAAACAATGTATGATCTTTCACTTCAATCATTTTCCCATCAACGAGTGCATCGATATTTTCTGGCTGGTGAAATTTACAATGTGTTGCAACATAGCGTTCTAAATCTTGCGCACGTTGTCGTTCTTCTCGTTCCTTTTTTTTCGCAATAAAATCAATGATATTATTCACGAACATCGCCTCTTTTTTTCTTTTATTGTATCATTTTTTCATTTAATTTTACCCGCACACACCCCCTATTAATCATTGGTGCAATAATTTCAGAATTGTTTGGGTGCCTGACACTCAAACAAAAAGACAGAAGGCGTTAAGATATTCCATCTTAATTGCCTTCTGTCTTCATTTTGAAAGCCTCAATCGAGCATAGTGGCTTTCAATGTTTTTACTTACATAAACTCCTGCACAAGTGCATCGAATTCATTTTCGCTCATTTTAATGTCGATATCCGTTAATGGCAACTCAGCGTAGCCAGGTACTTTTTCTTGATAAGAAGTTGTTTCTTTATCTTGATAAATAATACCTGTTACTAAGCCTTCATGCTCCATTACTGTGCGCATTGCCATGCCACGGTCAGCATTATCATAACCTTCAATATCAGCTAGCTTTGTTAAGTTTTCTTTAAACCAATCGTACGTATTCACTTTGTTGTACGTAACACATGGTGAAAATACGTTGATGAAAGAAAAGCCTTTATGGTTAATGCCCGCTTCAATTATAGCTGTTAATTCTTTAATATCCGTTGAGAAGCCTTGAGCCACAAACGTTGCACCACTTGTTAAAGCTACTTCCAATGGTTTTAATGATGGCTCAATTGCACCACCTGGCGTTGATTTTGTAATAAATCCAGCAGCCGAGCGTGGAGATGTTTGCCCTTTTGTTAAACCGTAAATTTGGTTATCCATCACAACGTATGTGATATCGATGTTACGACGGATGGCATGAATAGTATGACCCATACCAATCGCAAAACCATCTCCGTCACCACCAGAGGCAATGACGTTTAAATCACGATTGGCCATTTTCAAGCCTTGTGCAATTGGTAATGCACGACCATGAATACCGTGGAAACCATATGAATTAATGTAACCTGAAATACGACCTGAACAGCCAATCCCAGAAATAACAGCTAGCTCGTTTGGTTCAATGCCTACATTTGCTGCTGCGCGTTGAATCGCAGCCTGCACAGAGAAGTCGCCACATCCTGGGCACCAGTTCGGTTTCACTGTATTACGAAAATCCTTAAATGTTGCCATTAGCGAGTCAACTCCTTCACTCTATTTTCTAGTTCACCTGGTAAAAATGGTGTACCGTTATATTTTGTAATCATCTCAATTTTATCGTGGCCACCAATATTCATTTTCATAATATTAGCTAATTGACCTGTGTAGTTGTTTTCCACAACGATTACTTTTTTCGCTTTCGCTACAAGAGGTGCCATCTCAGCAGAAGGGAATGGGTGAATTAAACGGATATGCGCGTGGTTCACCTTCATGCCTTGTGCGTTTAAACGCTCTTGTACTTCTTCAATCGCTCCACGTGTTGAGTTAAAGCCTACTAATAAAACATCCGCTTCTTCATGTGGTGCATTTTTGTAAACTGGTGTATCAAACTTCAGCGCTTCTAGCTTGCGGAAGCGTTTGTCCATTTGTGCACGACGATTGCCCGTTGCTTCAGATGGTTTCCCTGTTTCATCGTGCTCAACACCAGTAACATGGTGGATACCATTTAAGTGACCTGGTAACACACGCGGCGAAATACCGTCTTCTGTATCTTCATAACGTTTGAAGTAAGCTTTATCTGCTGAAGCATCAATATCATCCGTGACAATTTTACCGCGGCGAATTTCAATTTTATTGTAATCGAATGGTTCAACCGTTTGTTTACCAAGTGATAATTGTAAATCTGTCATTAAAATAACTGGCAATTGTAATTCCTCTGCAATATTAAACGCTTGAATAGTATCAAAGAATGCTTCTTCCATTGTAGAAGGTGCGATGACCACTTTCGGAATTTCACCATGCGTACCATAAAGCATAGCCATTAAATCAGATTGCTCTTGTTTCGTTGGTAAGCCAGTAGATGGGCCCCCACGTTGTGTATCAATCACCACTAGAGGCTGCTCAGTCATACCTGAAAGACCGATTGCTTCCATCATAAGTGAAAGACCAGGACCTGCTGACGCTGTAAATGAACGAACACCACCGAAGTTTGCACCAATCGCCATCGTCGCTGCAGCAATTTCATCTTCTGTTTGAATCACAGCGCCACCGAATTTTGGCAATTTTTTAATAAGGTATTCCATAATTTCAGATGCAGGTGTAATTGGATAAGCTGCCATAAAGCGTGTACCCGCAGCTAATGCCCCAAGTGCTACTGCATCATTACCGATCATAAACATACGGCGTTTACCATCAGCTGGCGCTAATGCCCACTCACCAACGCGATCGCCTAATAATTCATTCATCATGTCATGACCGCGCGCAATGGCCTCCATGTTTTTCTGAACAACCTCTTCACCTTTTTTACCGAAGATGTCATCCACAACATTTTGGAACACAGCGTCTTCTAAGTTTAGAAGTGAAGCAGTAGCTCCAATAGCAACCATGTTTTTCATTAACGTTGTACCTAGTTCAGCTGCCACTTCTGTGAATGGTACGGCAAATAATGGCGCTTTTGAATCCTCTGGCTTTACAGGTTCAAATTTTGCATCGGCTAAAATAATCCCTTTTTCTGTTAATTCTTTATAATTGACGTCGATTGTTTCTTGATCGAACGCCACTAAAATATCTAAATCATCCGCAATGGAACGTACTTCTGTTGGACGAACTGTAATTTTATTATTAGTGTGGCCACCTTTTATACGAGAAGAGAAGTGACGATAACCGTATAGGAAATAACCTAGACGATTCATTGCCATCGAGAAAATCTCACCTGTACTCTCAATCCCTTCACCCTGTTGCCCACCGACTTTCCACGAAAGCTGATGTAACATCTCAACAACTCCTTAAATCCAATGTATACTATTATTTTTTTCCTTCATAAGTTTAACACGAAGAAACGGTCTACACTATTGTTATTCAATGAATTAGACGAAATTCAGACCTTTGACTGAAAATGTTGTTCAAAAAGTTGTAATTTTCAAATCAATTAAGTATAAAAAATTAACTCACTAATTTCAAGTGTAGAATAATTGTATGAGTGACTGGCACGTAAAAAAATCCACTTCGCTTTTTGCGGGCACGATACAAGCCGCAACCCTCAATTTTACGAGGCTTGTACGTTGTGTGTATCCCACAGGAGCATTCGTGGATTTTTACTTTATTCGCCCTACTGACAGAGCGATAAATATTCAGAATTGTTTCGGTGACTGGCACTAATAATCGGTGGGGGTTTCCCCCCACCGATTAAAGTTCTACTTTATTATCGAACACGTTTTTCTACTAGCAGCTTTAAGGCTGTACGTTCTTCGCCTGCAATCAAAATATCGGCAAACGCCGGAGCGCAAATTAAATCTGTGCCACTTGGCGCTACAAATCCGCGTGCAATGGCCACTGCTTTTACGGCTTGGTTAAGTGCACCTGCCCCAACTGCCTGCATTTCTGCTTGCCCTTTTTCTCTTATTACCGCGACTAATGCACCTGCAACTGAATTTGGATTAGAGCGTGACGATACTTTTAATGAATCCACAATTATTCCTCCCCGTTTCGCGAATAGTGTTTACGCTCAACAACTCATGTCCCCCTTTTTGGTCCCCAAGTTATTGTCCGTAGCTCATTTTATGCTCGGCAATATGAAAATAGACTATTTTTCAATTCTTATATATTGTAAAGCCTTAAAAAACGAGTTATTTTCTTTCGTTAAATTAGCTCGACACAACAAAAAAACTACTGCACATGAAAAATGCACAGTAGTTGATCTTACGCCTGAAACGGATAGTCCTCATTAATATAAATTCTTTCACAACGCAATGCCTTTCCTGTCTTGTCATCAATCTCAACAAAAAAGCCACTTAACACATCACGACCCTTTTTTGGTACTTCAAAACGAGACGGCATATTTGTTTGGAACTTGTAAATTACACTTTCCTTTGTCATGCCTAAAATTTCATCATACGGGCCAGTCATACCTACGTCTGTAATATAAGCAGTACCGTTAGGATAAATGCGTGCATCTGCTGTTTGCACATGCGTATGCGTTCCAACGACTGCCGATGCCTTACCATCCAAGTGCCATCCAAGCGCTATTTTTTCGCTTGTCGCTTCTGCGTGGAAATCCACAAATACAAGCGGTGACGTTTTACGAGCTTCTTCAATCAATTGTTCAGCCATTGCAAACGGATCTTCATGCGGTGGCAAAAATACACGACCGTGTAAATTAATAACCGATAATGTAACGCCATTTTTCGCAATTTGCACCATGCCCTTACCCGGTGCCTCAGACGAAAAGTTCGCAGGTCGAATTAAATAATCAGCATCATCAATAAAATCAAAAATATCTTTATTATCCCAAGTGTGGTTACCCATAGTAATAACATCTACACCCATTTGTAATAAATCATTATAAATATTACGTGTAATCCCACGACCTGCTGCTGCATTTTCACCATTTGCAATGACAACATCTGGACTAAACTTCTTTTTTAATCGTGGTAAATATTTTTCTACCGCATCTCGGCCAATTGAACCGACGATATCTCCAATAAAAATTACTTTCATTTTACAAAACCACTCTTTCTATCAATAACACTCATTAGAGTTTACCATTTTTTCTTCATCAATCGCAAAATATAAAGAAAAACCATCACTAAATTATATCCCATGTTTGCATTCGCTTGCTTTAATTTCTCTTTTCAGCTTAAAGCATCTCATCCAACTGACATTCATTAACGTTGATGAAGTACCTGTTTTGTTTTACCAGCAGTTTTTTTGTCGTTAGCTAAGCTTTCTTCCGCATGTACTTGCCCTACTAAATAAGGACCAAACCGCCATTTATTCAGTAAATACGTAGCACAGATAGAACATATCGTGCTGCATAAAAATGTAGTGATAATAACAGTAAATACACTTACATCATCTATAAATTTTATAAAAATAGTTTTTAGTAAAATAATAAAAAGAGGATGTAGTAAATAAATCCCAAATGAGTAACGGCTAATAAAAATAACAAACTTAGGCATGTACCTTACTTTATTTGCAACATAGAACAATAAAAAGGCTACGCTCAATGTATAGGGGATTACATCAATCCTCTTGGAGTGAACTTCAGTAATCAAGCCAGACCATTGACTGGCGAGTAATATACCGAGTGTAAGTATACCTACACTCGGTAGGAAATAACGCAATCGCTGGAGTATCAATAAAAACTGCTCATAGTTTTTACCGCAATAATAAGCTACGACAAAATAGGCAATCCAAGCAGGAAATGGCATCTTATTTAACACATTCCATTCCACTTCTAGATAAGGAAGGAACGATAAATACCGAAAAGGATCGAAAAAATTAAAGACTGCAAGGTAAGAAAAATTAACAAGACATGCCGTCATAATCACTTGGTAAGCACGGTATTTGGATACAACAAATTTTACAAATAATGGATGTAAAAAATAAAACTGAAAGACGATCACGATAAAATACCCGTGGAAATCACCTTCAAAAAAATTTAAAATAATCTTCTTATCAAATTCAACATTAGTCATGCTTATTGAATGAAAAGCCGCATCCAAAAAACCGATAAAAATAAACGGAAGAAAAATATAGTTAAAACGTTTTTTATAAAATTTTTTTGGCAGTTGATGTGGATAGGAATAAGCAATAACAAACTCCGAAATAAAAATAAAGACAGGTGTTCCAAACATCAATGCTAATTGAATAGATGTTAGTACAATATATATTGTATTTTTCTCTATATCGAACAAGTCCAACCCTAAAGTGACACTATGCATTAAAACAATTCCTAAACAGGCGACAAACCTTAGTAAAAATATTTCCTTCACAACTGGCTTCATTTTTCCACCTGCCATTTCTAAGCAATCCATCTATTTTCATTCGAGTGTTCTAGCTTGTATGCCCTCCTCACTACCAAGAGAACGCTGCTAGTCATTGGAATACACGTTTTAAATGCAGCAAAATTTCCCGCATCGTTGTAGGTTGGAACATAAAATTCCCCATCACAACTACTAAAATGGTCCATAAAGAAATGCATATAGCTGCTAAAAACCATGCCTTTGCGCTCACAATATGTAGTTCGATTAAAAATAAAAATGGGGATGCCGCGATAAATGCCAAAACACAATTCAGCGCTATTTTTTTAACCGTAATACGTACGGAATTTTTTAATATTTCTTTAGATGTATATAAGATTAAGTCACAAGTACGATAGGCATACGAACACAGTCCGCCTATTAAAATGCCTTCCGCCCCTAAAAATTGCACTAAAACAAAGGACACAGAAAGATTAATGGCCGCTTCAATCATAGCTTGATTTTTTGTCTCTTTAAAATGCCCTGCCGAATTCACTAATGTATTCGCAGGAATTCGTATTGCATTGGCAATGCCTACTAGGACAAAGAGTGCAGCTAACCATGGTCTTATATAGTTTGCATCCTCAACACCCGCTGTATAAATCGTGATAAAAGGCAAAATTAACAGAGCTGTACATGTGTAACCGAAAGCAACGACTGCAAAAAAAATACATTCAAAATGATGAAAATGTCGTTGCAGTGCCTCTTTTTCTTCTTTTACAAGTATGTCTCCAAAGGCTGCTAACATCGCACCGGAGAAAGCTGAAATAAATAATGTAACAGCATTAAATACCATATTGTATACAGTAAATACACTAACCTCTGCAAGTCCAAGAAAAATGGTAATTAACATAAACGGTGTATTAAAAACAACAAGCGAGGCGATTTGATGGATTAAAGCATCCCATCTTTTTTTTATAGCTGGTGTATTTGGTGTTACTTTACTATTAAAATATGGGTATTTTTTTTGGACATATACTTTTAAAAAAAGAATATCTAGTAATAAAAGAATGCTAGAACTGCCAACTACAATAATGACTGAAAAGCCAAGGGTTAGTAAAGTTAGGGATAGCATTGTACTAACAACTAATAAACATGTTTGAATTCGGAACACAATATAGCTTTTTTGATCTGCTGTTAGCAAAACGTAATATTTCCCAATCAAAAAATATTCCCATACACCACTGATACCTAAAATCAGCACCATATAAAATGCGGTTAGAGGTGACACATCATCCTTTACCAACAGCGGATAGAACATAGCCAACAAGGCTACTAATACAACAAAAACCATACCCGAACGTCGATAAAAATAATGCGTGGCTGAAAGGATGCCATTTATCTGTTCTTTGTCGTTCATAGCTAATGGTTTGTAAAGTGCTGCGACGGATGCACTACCGATACCCGCTTCTACAATTTTTAAATAACCTAAAAATTGCTTAATCGATGTAACAAGTCCATTCGTAGCAGAACCGTAAGTCGTCATAAATAATCGAGGCAAAATAAAATTCATCACGGCGGTAACAACTTGCAACACGACATTGGAAAATAAGTTTAATAAAATTTTCCTTGTTCTCATTTTGCTCCCTTTATAGTCTTACTAATATTGGTTTTTTGTTTGACCCTAGCCAATACATATAGTAAAAAAATAGATTGTCTCTTTAATAAAAAAATGATTAGTTTCACTTTGAATGGCAATTTATTTAGACAAATTGCCTGTAACACCTCAGTAATGTCGCGATGTTTAAGCATTTTTTTGAGAAAGGCTCTTTTTTCACGTAAGGTTTTCTCATTCTCTCGATGCAATTCATTCTGGACTCCTGCAATCACTAAATAGGTCAAATAATACTGTAGTTGATTTACAAAATAAGGGGCTGGGGATAACTCTCTCAAATGTTTATATAAGACAAGTGTTTTCTCAAAAAACTGCTGATCATAGCTAGCTGTCATAGAAGAAGGATTTTGGCGATAATGATAAAGATACTGTTTGTCTAATAAATAGATACTTTTCGCATTAAGTAAACTTGGATATGTACAGGCAACATCTTCCCCCATGCGTATTTGATCGTCCACTTGATATTGAAATTTTTCAAGAAGTGACTTTTTAAATAATTTATTTGAAACAGAAGGAAATAATCCAAACTGATAGTATTGCCCCGCATACAGCATAATCGAGTAAACTTCTTCTATCATCCTATCCTTTTGATATAATCCAGGTTTCACAACTTGCGTAGCTTTAACTTCATAATCTTGATAATTTTCTATAATATCGCAAATAACAATATCTACGTTAAAAGCCTGTGCTGCATCACATAGTGCTTGATACATGTCCGCTTCAATCCAATCATCACTATCTACATAGCCAATATATTTTCCTTTCGCAATGCTTAGACCCGCTTTGCGCGCACTAACAAGGCCACCATTTTCTTTATGCACAACAATAATTCTTGCATCACGTGCAGCATAGTCGTCACATATGTTGGGACTATTATCCGTTGAGCCATCGTTGACCAGTATTAATTCAAAGTCCTCAAATGTTTGTCTTAAAATACTATCTAAACATTGCCGTAAATAGAGCTCCACATTATAAATAGGCACAATAATACTTAATAATGGCACTGCTTTACCTCCCAACCTCATGCTCCTGCGTTTTATAAAGTGCTAAGGCAAACATAATCATTAAAATATGAAAAGGGAAATAATCCATAACGAACGAATCAAGTACAGTATTAGCTATTAACATAATATAGAGAGGAATTGCGTTGATGGTTAGGTATTGAAAGTTTGTTTTACTATTACTAATGTTTTGACGGAGAACTTTAGTTAAAGTGAAGATATAGAGTAATGCAAGTGCTACTCCTACTACACCAAGATAATAAGGCGTGGATAGATACATTGTATGTGCCATTTTTGCAGTAGAGAAGCTCGTGCCAAACCCCGCTCCAAAAACAACGATTTTCGTACTTTGTAAAATTTCTGTCGCAAACATATTCCAGCTACTCACTCGACCAGTCGTAATAGCATCTGTCGATGTTCCTGCACCAAAAAAGCGAACCCAATAAATTTCGAATAGTCTCTCGTAAAAAAAAAATAACGAAACACTTAACACTACGACGATAAACGAAGCAAATTTAATCGCTGTTTTAACATTGTGCTTTAGAAACATAATGAACGTTAATAAAATGAATGTGATAAATGTGATAATAAACATTTTAGAATAAGTAAATACACCAAATATAGCTAAGATTATAATAAGCACAATCGGTGTAACTTCTATTTTATTGTCGTAACAATAAAGAACGAGTAAGCACGCAATAGCTATTAGAATTTGCAAACTAAAATAATTCGGATCTAAATCTAAACCTGTAAACCGTGTATTAATGGTACTTGTCGTTTTTACTGTATTAACGATTGTCATGGACTCAATAAAGTGATTAATCGCTGGAACCGAAAAACTTACCCACCGTACGAGAGCAGCGCTTAATAAGCCTACTGCATAGACATACGTATATCTTCTAAAATAACCCTTAGAATCGATGAACAGAACGGCAAAAAAGATGACACTATAATTTAATACAAAGCCAAACGCTTCGATAACATTGCCACTACTAAACAGTGTTGCCATAACAGCAAAAAACACAAAAAGAACATACGTTAAAACAAGCTGTGTTGAAATCCTCTTCTTGTGTATAAAGAGTGTTACTATACTTAACACAATATAAAAAAAGCATAGCACGACAAAAAGTGAGTGACCTGTTAACTCAAACTTTATGACATACACCCATGAAATAAAAAACAGTAAATAATCAAGTCGATGTGGTTGCTTATCCAACAGCATCGCTGTCATTACAAATAGGATAAAAAGCCAAAGAAAAAGCGGATTATCTGTATACATTTTTAACACAACAAAAATACTGGAAACAATACAGAGCAAAATACTATAATTTTTTCTTTTTACTATCATTGACGATCAAACTCCAATACTAATTGCTCTCGTGCCTTTCGATTTGTATAGCTATTTTCTTCAATATACTTTTTCATCTTGTCGAGACAATCCTTATTTTGGATGATATTAGCAATGACCGCGTAAATATCCTCTATATCCCCATCTGTTATCAATCCATTGAAACCATGTTGTATTTGTTCACCTGCTGCTGCAAAATTCGTCGTAATAACGGGCGTTTCTAATATTAATGCCTCGCCAACTACCATCGGATAACCTTCATACGCTGAAGTTAATATCAGGACATCGCTTTCTTTAATAAACGGATATGGATTATGACATTCCCCAACAAATTCAACTACATCATCTACACCTAATTGTAATGCTAATTGTTGATTAAAAAGTAAGTCTGGTCCATCACCTATAATTCGCCAATGCAATCGCCCGATAGAAGACTCTTTTAAAAGCTTACATATATATGGAATAAGGTCGAATCTTTTTGTGGCATTGTCCATTCTACCAACAGATACTAAATCCATCGTTCCTTTTTCAAATGGCGTATAATATGTTGCTAACTCTTTAATTTCCGCTATCGGAAAAAAATTGTAGACAACTTGTATTTTATGTTGATAGGGCGGGAGAAATTTTAGTAAATTTCGCTTACATGCTTCAGAAACACAAATTAATCTATCAAAATTTTTATAGGTTTTGATACAAACCTTATAATTAAAATTTGCTCTTAATGGATCGGTATGTATCCATGCAAGCTTTTTATGTGCCTATACAAATTGATCGACGAATAAATTTGTACCTCGGTTAAAATAACTATTTGGTGCGTCATTAAAATAAGAAATGGCTATATGATAGTGTTTACTAGGGCGATGATTTTTTAAAAGTAATGTATAAAAGTTGTTGGAGCCAATAATGCGTACAAGCAACATACATACTATGCGCAGCAAAATATGCCAGACATTTTTTCTCTGTTTCACGACATAAAAGGGGGTAGCGATTAGTTGTAATAATAAGTTGCCGATATTTACATTGACGTTAGGAGGGATGTCCTTTAAAAGCTCACCTTCACCAAATGTAAAAATATCAATTTCATATTGTTCATCAACACTAAGTTCTTTTAATGTATTAATTAACGCCTTTTGAATACCGCCCATCTGAAAATTTTGCGCAACAAATAATATTTTCATAAAGTCTGAAATCCCCCTAAAATCCAATATTATATGTGCTATAAATGGCTATACAATGTAATGATACGCTTTTCCATTTCGCTCCAGCTATAGTGGTCTTCATATAACAGTTTCATTTTACGAGAGATCTCTGGCCATTCTTTTTTACGCTCAATTAACTTTTCAATAGCTTGTTGTAAACTATGTTGATTATAATCAATTAACTCTCCTAGATTATGTGCTGCTACTACTTCCGACATTCCAGTATTTTTCACCATAATTAAAGGTTTTCCGAGCATCAGTGCCTCATAAAATTTATTCGGTGCTGCATAATAGTGATTAGAAACTTCGGGGTCGTAAATGGCAGTCATAATGTCACAACTATTTTCTAAAGCGAGTGTTTTGTCATACGGAATCTTCCCGTAATAGAGGATATTGTCATACTTTTGCGCGAGTTCGGCCAATCCGTCTGCATACTCGCCAAATCCGCCAATATGCAATTCATAGTTTCTATTTGCTTTTACTATTTCAACTAGTTCTTTAATAAGTCTTTCCTTGGCTAATATGCCAACATAGACTATTTTTACTTTATCTTTGTTCAACTGTACGTCATGATTTAACGGCATAGGAAGTGGCGTATTATAAATCACCTCTATTTTTTTGGGTGATGCATTCGCTATTTGACCTTTTCGTTTTTCTGTACAAATAATAACAGCATCCACACGATTCAACAGAGCGATATCTATCTTTTCAACAATCTTTCCTATCATTGCTGGCCCATGAAAGGGAGCAGTAATGGAATCAAACATATCATAAATAACTTTTTTACGGAGTAACTTCCCGCATATCGTGCCGATAAATGCTGTATCGAAGTCACAAGCGTGTATAATATCATAAGTATTTTTATGTTGAAGTAGCCATTGAAATAGTTTTATTTGAAATCGCAATAGTGGAAATAAATTTTTTTTAAATCCGCCACCAAAAGTAGCAGGGATGCCAAACCTTGTGATTTTAATGGGCTGTGTACGCTTTAGAAATTGTACTTTTTCCTTATATTTGCTATCTCTATCCCAAGCTACTATTTGTACATGCCAGTTATTTTTTATAAGGCTGTCCACTTCCTTTTCAACTCTAGGATCTGGAGATATTGGATTACTTCTCATAAAAACAACTCTCATCCCTACTGTCCCCTTATTTATTTAATCCCTTCTATCAGTCATGCATGTTTAATTTTTGCTTATTTAAAATAATCTCCAACCTTTTTTTGTAAATTGATTGTCAGGTTCATATACGATGACAGGCTGATTATGGATGATTCGTGCATTATTGGCTAAAAAATCATCCACTGCATCTAATTGTTTGTGCTTTTCTAAAAAGCGAAGTCCTTTTTCAAATAACAATGGGCGTGTCATAACATTATGCACATCCGAACCGTATGTATGAACGAGGTTCGAGCGAACTAATCTCAAAGAGAGCTGTTGAATGGATTTGCCAAAATGGCCAGCTAAACTGCCTGCGGTTATTTGTGCGAGTGCCCCCTCTCGTATAAGTTGCTCCAAGCAACTTGGATCTTCTGCTATGGCTGTATTGCGTTCTGGATGTGCAATGATTGGTGTAATACCCGCTGTCAATAAATTGTAAATCATTGTTCGTGTATATGTCGGTATGTAACCTGATGGAAGCTCTAATAATAAGTAATTCGAATCGGCTAATGTGTGCAACTGCCCGCTCTCTAACAACGCTAAAATATTCCCCGCCAGTCTCACCTCATGCCCAGGATAAAGTGTTAACGACATGTGTCGGTTGTCAATTTCCTGCTGTAATTTTATAATTTGTTCATTCACTTCATGAAAAGGAACATTATATAACGGGTGCAGGACATGTGATGTAGCTATCATAGCTGTAATGCCTTCTGCAATGGCTTGTTCAAATAATTGGAATGTCTCCTCTACTGTTTCTGGACCATCATCAACATTCACTAAAATATGGCTATGCATATCGACCATTACATTTCACTTCCCTATCTATACCCATATCCTAACGGTAATAGTGATCATAATATTCGCCTAGTGGTGTTTTATAATTATTTAAAACGACACCTAAAATATTCGCCTTTGACGCCTCAAGACTTAATTTTGCTTTTAGTACGCTTGTATTTTCCACTACACCACTATTGACAATTAATAGTGTGCCATGGCATTTATTAGCTAAAATTTGCGCATCCGTGACCGATAGCAATGGCGGAGCATCAAAAATAATGATGTCAAAATCTTTTATCAGTTGAACAATGACGCTATCCATCGTTTTAGAAGCTAAAAGTTCTGCTGGATTAGGAGGAATTGGTCCGCTTGTCATAACAAAAAGATTCGTAATCTCTGTACTGTTTAACACTTCTGCCATTTCATATTGTCTAGTCAGTAAATTTGATAGTCCCCTTATATTGGCTAAGCGAAATGTATAATGCATAGTTGGCTTACGTAAATCTGCATCAACAATTAATATCTTTTTTCCTTCTTGTGCAAAGACAACGCCTAAATTAGCCACATTTGTGGACTTCCCTTCGCCCGGTGTGGCAGATGTCACTAAAATGGTTTTGATTTCTTGGTCGGGCATTGCAAAGGTAATGTTTGTTCGGATGGTACGAAATTGCTCTGAGACAAAGGAATTACTATTTGCAACTGTCACAAGCTTCCTGCCCATTTTGGCTAGTTTTTTTTTATTTGCTCTTTTATGTTGAAACATTGTTACTCCCTCCTTCTGTTATGGGATTTAATCATATATTTTTATAGGTTGCATCGTTTATTTTGCTAATGATACCCATAATCGGCAAGCCAATGATTTCTTCGATATCTTGCTCTGTCTTAACGGTTGTATCCAAGCATTCTAGTAATACAGCAAAGCCAGCGCTTACGATGAACCCTAGCATCGCAGCAACCACAATATATAAATTTTTGTTTGGCGCCACTGGCTCAGGCTCGTCATCTAATGTCGCTACTGACAAAATATTAATATTATCTATCGTCATTAACACTTGAATCTCCTCTTGAAATACCCCAGCTACTGTATTGGCAATATTAACTGCCATATCAGCTTGCTTGTCTTGAACGGCAATATTCACAACTTGAGAATTACTCGCACTCGATACAGTAATCTGTTCTTTTAATTTTTCTGGTGTACTATCTAAATGAAGTCGGCTAATCACTTTCGATAAAATAGCAGGGCTTTGAATAATGACATTATACGTATTAATTAAACGCAAATCCGTTTCCACCTGTTGTACACCTAAACGTGATTGTTGGTCGATATTTTTTTGATTTACTAACAGCTGCGTTTGTGCTTCATAAGTAGGCTTTATGATAAAAAAACTAAAGAACGCCGTGACTAATGCTAAAAAAAGTGCAAAGCTCATAATATACAGCAATTGCTTTCGTACTATTTTCACTACATCTTGCAAGGTGATAGTTTCTTGCAACGACCCTCACTCCTTGACATTACATATACTGGCGATTCTATATTTTTGTCAGTTCTTCTGGCATTTTTCACAAAAAGTTTTATGGCCTATTATATTATTGATTGCCTTCTTTTATTCATCTTGAAAAAGAGCTAATACGAAGTGTTTCTTATATAAAATTGGACACAAAAAAAGTGTCCCCCTCTGTGGGAACACTGAACAATACAAGATGTTGTTGTGCATTTTTTACTTGAGCTAAATGTTAGCTCTTTTCAAAAAGGCACTGCTTGATGACTCATGTAAAAAGACCCCTCTTGCTTGTAGCCAAGAGGAGTCTTATATTTTATTATTTCGCGTACTCCACTGCACGTGTTTCGCGGATAACAGTTACTTTAATATGTCCTGGATAATCTAGTTCTTCTTCAATGCGCTTACGAATATCACGCGCAAGTCGATGAGAAGCTAAATCGTCAATTTTTTCTGGTTGAACAATAATACGGATTTCACGTCCTGCTTGGATGGCATATGATTTTTCAACACCATCGTAACTTTCAGAAATCTCTTCTAATTTTTCTAGTCTGCGAATATAGTTTTCCAGTGTCTCACTTCGAGCACCAGGACGCGCTGCTGATAATGCATCAGCTGCAGCTACTAATACTGCAATGACAGATGTTGCTTCTGTATCACCATGGTGAGAAGCGATACTGTTAATAACAACAGGATGTTCTTTATATTTCGTTGCTAACTCCACGCCGATTTCAACATGGCTTCCTTCAACTTCGTGGTCGATTGCTTTCCCTATATCATGCAATAAGCCAGCACGACGAGCTAACGCTACGTCTTCACCAAGTTCAGCAGCTAGTAAGCCTGCTAAATATGCTACCTCCACCGAATGTTTTAGGACGTTTTGCCCGTAGCTTGTACGATATTTCATGCGGCCCAAAATCTTCATTAGGTCAGGGTGTAGATTGTGGATGCCGATTTCAAATGTCGTTTGTTCCCCTGTTTCACGAATTTGTTCATCTACCTCGCGACGAGATTTTTCAACCATTTCTTCGATTCGAGCAGGGTGAATACGACCATCCTGTACCAGCTTTTCAAGTGCAAGTCGAGCCGTTTCACGACGAATTGGATCAAAACCAGATAAAATAACAGCTTCTGGCGTATCATCGATAATTAAATCGATACCTGTTAACGTTTCGAGTGTACGGATATTTCGACCCTCTCTACCAATAATACGGCCCTTCATTTCATCATTTGGCAAGTTCACAACAGAAACAGTTGTTTCTGCTACGTGATCTGCAGCAAAGCGTTGTAGTGCCAATGATAAAATTTCACGCGCCTTTTTATCAGATTCCTCTTTCACACGCGTTTCAGATTCCTTCGTCATCACTGCAATATCAGTTGCTAGCTCTTTTTCTACTTCACTTAAGATAATAGTCTTAGCTTCATCTCTTGTTAATGCAGAAATGCGCTCTAGCTCTGTTTTTTGCGCTGCAACGAGCTCGTCCACTTTGCTTTCCATCTGTTCAATATGCTGTTGTCTTTCAGCTAGAGCTTGTTCTTTACGCTCTAAGCCGGCTTCTCTCTTATTTAGAGCATCATCCTTGCGATCAAGATTCTCTTCTCTTTGCAATAAACGGTTCTCTTGTTTTTGAAGTTCTAAACGACGGTCACGAATGTCATTTTCGGCTTCAGTGCGAAATTTGTGAGTTTCATCTTTGGCTTCAAGTAGTGCTTCTTTCTTTAATGCCTCCGCTTCTCGTTTTCCTTCTTCAACGATTGTTTCAGCGACATGTTTAGCACCAGTGATTTTTGAGTCATTCACTTTTTTCATGTAGATATAGCTAACAGCGGCACCAACGATGAGTCCAAGCAAAGCGGAGATGATAGTAATTCCATCCATATGAACACCTCCTCTTGCTATTTGGGTAATACAGTTTCAGTCGGCGCATACAAAAATTGTACTGCCTATTTTAAAGTCATAATTCAGAAATTATACATATTTAATTGTATAGCTAGCCCCAAGCTCTGTCAAGGATAGACGGGCATCTGTTCGCCTATCTGAAAGAAAAAAAGTAAGTCATATCCATAAGGACTATAAATTTACTGTATCTTTTGTGCTAGATAAAATACCTATGCTCCTTAAAAATGAATTTATTTGGGACAAAGGTGTCAATACAATTATTACCACAATTACGTACATCTTAATACAATTATTTTCACTTTCTTTGACAAAACGAAGACTTCTTTCTTACTGGCTATACTTTAGCAGACGGTCAAGCGCAATTCATGCCTATGAAACTACAATGAAAACAAAAAAATCGTCCTCACCCCATTAGAGTGAGAACGATGTATTATTATTTGTCATCTTCAAGAAGAAGCATTAACTCTTCATCCATTTCCTCATCATCATGTGCAGCAATGGTATAAGATGATGCAGCTATGCCATAAGAAGAACGAATTTTATTTGCAATTTCTTCTAAAATAGCAGGGTTTTCTTTTAAATATTGTTTTGCGTTTTCACGTCCTTGGCCTAGACGCTCATCACCATATGCATACCAAGATCCACTTTTTTGAACGATGTCTAATTCTACACCTAAATCCACCGTTTCGCCTTCTTTAGAAATCCCTTCACCATACATAATATCAACTTCAGCTGTACGGAATGGTGGCGCTACTTTATTTTTGACAATTTTAATTTTCGTACGGTTACCCATAATGTCATTACCTTGTTTGATTGCTTCAGCACGACGTACTTCTAAACGAACTGAGCTATAGAATTTTAGCGCACGACCACCAGGAGTTGTTTCTGGATTTCCGAACATAACACCAATTTTTTCACGAATTTGGTTAATGAAAATAGCGATTGTTTTAGACTTATTAATCGCACCTGAAAGCTTACGTAATGCTTGAGACATTAAACGAGCTTGTAAACCAACGTGCGAATCACCCATATCGCCTTCGATTTCAGCTTTTGGTACAAGTGCTGCAACAGAGTCAATAACGATAATATCAATCGCCCCACTACGCACTAATGCTTCTGCAATTTCAAGCGCTTGCTCACCTGTATCTGGTTGAGATAGTAATAGTTCATCAATATTTACGCCTAATTTTTGAGCGTAAATTGGATCTAATGCATGTTCAGCATCGATAAATGCTGCTTGTCCGCCCTTAGCTTGTACTTCCGCAATCGCATGAAGCGCAACGGTCGTTTTACCTGATGATTCTGGACCATATACTTCAATAATACGTCCACGTGGATAGCCACCAACACCTAATGCTGCATCAAGCGCTAGCGAACCACTTGAAGATGTAGCAATTTCTAAATCTGTTTTTTCGCCTAGCTTCATGATAGAGCCTTTACCGAAATTCTTTTCAATTTGTTTTAACGCCTGTTCTAAGGCTGCTTTACGATCACTCATTGTTTTTCCTCCTTTGAAACTGTTCACTGTTTTTATCTATCTCTACTATACTTGTTTTTGAGAGAACACGCAAGAAAAAAGCGAACATTTATTCGATTTTTGTGCAAAATAAAAATTTGGATAAGTTTTTCCTACCCAAATTCCCATTTTGAACTATCATAATCAATGCTATTTTTAGTGTAATAGCTTCATAACCTGTACATGCATCTTACACTTTTAGAAGTGATAGACTTGTGAAGCAAGCTAAATACGTTTCTTGTAACCTCGTGCTTCCAATTGCTGCATTAAATAGTGACAAGTAAACTTCACGGCACGCAATCGGTTTGTATTGCGCATACCCGATAAGTGAAGTAAATACGTAATTGGCTCTTCGTCATCTATGGCAATACCAATCCATACCGTTCCTACCGGCTGATGGTCATGTGCTGTAGGACCAGCCGCACCTGTTAGTCCGATACCGATACTTGTACCAAATTTTTGACGTACTGCACTAGCCATTGCCGCAGCACATTCACTGCTCACAATACCATGCGTATCTAGTAATTGTTGAGAAATGCCAAGCTGCTTTACTTTCGCATCTTCGGTATAGGTCACCAGTCCTCCAATGAGCACATTGCCTACACCTGGTATTTCAGCCAGCTCTGATTGAAATAAACCAGCTGTTAAACTTTCTGCCGCAGCAATCGTTAAATTATTGTCCTGCAACATTTCCACCGTTTTTGAGGCGAGTGAGTCATCATTTATGCCATATTGATAGTCGCCAACAATAGCACGAATTTCTGCCACTTTTGCAGCAATCAACTGGTGCGCGTCGTCCTCTGATTGGGCCTTCGCTGTTACGCGTAAAGTGACCTCTCCATCAGCTGCTAGCGGGGCAACCGTTGGATTGGTTTGTGTATCTAAAATATCCTGTACATATACTTCTAACTCTGCTTCCCCAATACCATAAAAACGCATTACGTGAGACACAATTACTCCGCCATCATTAAGCATTTTACCAAGCTTTGGCTTCGCTTCAAATTGGAACATCGGCTCTAATTCCTTTGGAGGGCCAGGAAGTAAAATATAAGTGCAATTATCTTTTGTTAAAATCATTCCTGGTGCCATACCATGATGATTAGCAAGCACCTCACTACCTGCTAATATTAGCGCCTGCTTGCGATTATTGTCCGTCATTGAACGGCCTCGTTTAGCAAAAAACTCCTCAATATATGTCAATGCAACTTGATCGAATACAAGGTCTACTCCAAGATGGCGAGCAATCGTCTCCTTCGTCAAATCATCCTTTGTTGGACCTAAGCCTCCTGAAAAAATAATGAGATTAGCGCGCGATTCCGCAATGCTAATTGCTTCTTCTAACCGTTTTGAATTGTCACCAACAACGGTATGATAAAACACATTAATTCCTAACTCAGATAGCTGATTTGAAATAAATTTTGCATTTGTATTTGTAATCTGTCCAAGTAATAACTCTGAGCCAACTGCAAGGATTTCAGCATTCATAATCCACAAGACCTTTCTTATTTAGACTCAAGTAACACACGTCGATTTAGATAGAAATAATCCCATCCAGACCATAGTGTAAAGAATAATGCAATATATAGCATTATTTTATCAAACGGGATACCGAAATACACAAATATTGTATTGTGTAAAAGGGCTGCTGCAATCGCAACAATTTGTGCCCATGTTTTGATCTTGCCAAGCTGATTGGCTGCTACTACTTCTCCACCGCCTGCAAGAATTAAACGTAAGCCAGTTACAGCAAATTCGCGGCTAATAATAACAATAATAATCCAAGCTGGTGCCATACCAAGCTCTACCATTAGAATAAACGCTGCAGAAACAAGTAACTTATCTGCTAATGGGTCTAAAAATTTACCAAACGTTGTTACAAGATTATACTTTCTCGCATAGTAACCATCTACCCAATCCGTAGTCGATGCAATAATAAAAATAAGAGCTCCCACAAAATGATGGACTGGCATCTCTGCACTAAATAAGGTCATTGTTCCCCAGCCGAAATCAAACATCATAACAATGACAAAAAACGGAATAAGTAAGATACGTGAAATGGTAATTTTATTTGGAATGTTCATTTTACTAACACCTTTCATGATGAAAGAAAGTAGTCATCATAGGATGACTACTGTTCTTTATTGAAATTGACGACAATATTTTGCGTTACGATTTGCTGTGCATACGTTAAAAGCTCGTCATTAATATAGACCTTAGCTTGCGTAGAATTACCTAAACGAATACGTGCATAGCTTTGTGCTGTTGCATCAAACTCTACAATTTCCCCCGCTTTATACACACGCGTATCAGTCAGTAATTCTTGCTGCTGTTGGTTACGAATACCAATAAATGTAGGTCCTGATACTTCAATTCGTATTTTAAATGTATCAGTACCCGTTAAAGTGTAAGATGTTGTAGCGCCATCTGCTTCGATTGTACCTGCTGAAATCGTTTGCTTAACCTCTTCGGTTTTACTATCATCTGGTGTTACATCTTCTGTCTGCTCTTTTTCTGTATTAGCTTGAGCTTTTTTATCTTCTTCCTCTTTATCTTTTTCATTATCTATTGGTTTTGGTTTTTTATCGTACTCCATTACTGGTGGTGTATCATTACTTTCACCCGTTCCTGAGTTGCTTCTATTTTGAAATAGAACCCAAATTGCCACGATAATAACAATAATAAATAAAGCGACAATGACTTTCGGCATAGCCTCCATCATTTTATTCGAAGAGGTTTTTGAAACCTTTCTTCTAGTTGAAGTTTGAGTCAATGATTGGCTAACTTGGTCGTTCGGTGTCCCTGGCAATTCGCTTTTAAATGTCTCTAAAATTTCCTCTGGATTTAACCCAACAGCCTCTGCATATTGTTTAATAAAAGCTCGTACATAAAACGAACCTGGCATAATTGAATAATTGCCTTCTTCAATACCTACTAAATAACGTTTTTGAATTTTTGTTATTTCTTGTAAATCGTCTAAGCTGTAGCCTTTAGACAGTCTCGCCTCTTTCAGTCGAGTCCCTAATTCCGCCACTAATAACACCTACTTTAATATCAAATTAAAAATTAAATCCTCCAAATGAATCGGATTCGGACATCATATGATTTTTTTCCATTATTTCATAAGTAATTTCTTCATCTGGGTGATGCCGTAGTTCAATGATATAATCAAAATCCTCAATCTTATATTCAGAATGCTGAACAAACATATCTGGATGCTCTACAACTTTAATCGAAGGCATATTCATCATTTCACGCACTAATTGCAAATGTCGCTCATCAGCGGAACGACGTGTTACAATGCCATCCAGTATAAAAATATTATTGTCACTGAATTCATCGCCTGCAAGCTTATTACGAATAGTTTGTTTAATCATTGTAGATGATAAAAAAATCCACTTTTTATTGGCACAAACACTTGCCGCAACAATAGATTCCGTTTTACCAACCCGAGGCATCCCACGTATCCCAATGAGTTTATGACCTTCCTTTTTAAAGAGTTCTGCCATAAAATCCACTAAAATACCTAGTTCATCTCGGACGAAGCGAAAAGTATTTTTTTCATCTGCATCTCGAGGAATATAATGACCATGCCTAATAGCTAAACGATCACGGAGTTTTGGTTGTCGAAATTTAGTAACGTGGATATGTTCCATTGTCGAAACAATTGTACGAAAACGCTCAATTGCTTCATCATTGTCTGTATACACTAGCATACCACGCCGGTCTTCATCGACACCATTTATTGATATAATATTGACACGAAGCATCCCTAAAAGTGAAGCAATATCTCCTAATAATCCAGGGCGATTCACCTGAATTTCATATTCAAAGTACCAATCGCTCAAACACACTCGTTCCCTTCCTATTAGTTAACGTAAAAAATCTTTTATAAGTTCCATCATAGCTGATTTTTTATGTAATGGAAAGTTAGAATACATGGAATTATAGCGTTATTTTTAAATTCTTACTAAAATTTATTGTCCCACCGGAAATAGACTTACATACGTTCCCTTTTCCACGCAAATATCGATTTTTAATATAGAAAAAAGAGGAGAGTAGCTCTCCTCTTTTTTTACTGTACATGTTTATTTTGCACAAGTTTTACGACACAATTCGCCAACGCTTGCTTTTCATCATCAGAGGCAACGCCCCATAAATCCGACAGCACTCGTTCTTGTTCATTTTTAGGGTCGATATTTGTCGCCAAATATTCGCCAATTTGTACAGCAGCTTGTTGAATCATTTTCTTTGGCATACCGCTTGATTCAGCCTGCATAACATTTTGTCCTAAAAAAGATGTCCATTTTTGCCAGTTTTCTAAAATGGTCATATGTTTCCTCCTCCTTTACACATGTAGTATGTGCAAAAAGAAGAGATATTATATGTACCAACCACCATTTAATCGAATTATTTGTCCTGTCACATAATTTGCTTTTCCTGACAGATAAAAACGAACCATTTCAGCTACATCTGTTGTATGACCGACTGAACCTAATGGAATATCTTCTAAAATGTACTGTAGTTCTTCATTACTTAAATGATTATTCATCGAAGTATTGATAAAGCCTGGGGCAATTGCATTAACACGAATACCAGATAATGCAGCCTCTTTGGCATAGGACTTCACAAAAGCATGCTGCGCACCTTTTACCGTTGCGTAAAGTGCTTCTCCAGCAGATCCTGCTTCGCCCCAAATAGAACCGATAAAAAGCACATAACTGACATCATGAGTACGTAGTTTTGAAGATAATAAAGCTGTTAATTGCATCGGGTTTTGCACATGAACACGCCATAATGCATCCATTTCCTCCGCTGTTGTATCCTCCAACAAGGCATAATGTGCTTGCCCGTTCGCAAAAACAATTGCTTGGACACTAAATACTTGTGAAGCCAATTTTTGCGCTGCTTGTATATTTGTAAAATCTCCTTGTACAAGCATAAATTCCTGCGCTGGAAAATCGCCTGCGAGCGTATCACATAAAACTTGTGCCATTTGCTTGTTATGGGCATAATGCACGTAGAGAGACCAGCCGTCTTGTGCCAAACTTCGACAAATAGCACGACCGATCTCACCCGATGCACCTACTATTAGGGCAAATTTTTTCATTATGCGCCCTTTTCTGTTGGTAACACTTTGAATACAGTTTGTTGAGATTCACCTTGGATAGAAGCAAACGCTTTAGTTAAATCTTCAATTGTTAATTCTTCTAAGACAGGGACAACGTCGAATAAATTCATATCATTAAAAGAATAACGTGTAAATTGATTCGCGATAAATTCGATTGAATTTAATGCACGTAAGAAAAAGCCGATTTTTTTACGCTTGATGCGTTCTAAATCTGCACTGGCAAATTGCGCACCTTTTTCGTATTTTTCTAATTCAGCTTTAATGGCTTTTGCTAATGTATCAGGTTCTGTAGAATCAGAGCCAATCAACGCAAAGCCAAAACCTTTTTCTAACGTAAAGTCAAACGCATAGGATTCGTCAATCAAGCCTTCATCATAAACGCGTTCATAAAAGCTTGAAGTTCGCCCAAAAATAAGCTCTAATGCAATTTGTACGGATAGCTCATGTTTTAACATTTCTCGGCCAGACAAATTCGTGTCTTTCGCTTTTAAGCCCATGTAGACCTTTGGTTTTTGCACATCCATGTGCAATGTGCGTTCTTTTACAGCAACATCCGTTGGCTCTTCCTCAAAGAAACGCTGAATTGGTGTAGGCTCTGGGAACTCTTTTTTGCCTTGATTTTCACGTATAAATGCCATCATTTCTTCAGGCTCCACGGCACCAATAGCAAATAATAGCATATTAGATGGATGATAAAACGTATTGTAACACGTATATAGATGGTCAGCTGTAATGCCGTCAATTGATTCAATTGTCCCCGCAATATCAATTTTCACTGGGTGAGTATGATACATATTTTCAATTGTGCCAAAGTATAGGCGCCAATCTGGTTGGTCATCATACATTGTAATTTCCTGACCAATGATCCCTTTTTCTTTATTAACCGTAGCCTCTGTAAAGTATGGCTCTTGAACAAAATTCAATAAAGTTTCAGTGCTTGTATAAATATTATCTGTTGATGAAAATAAATACGCAGTCCGTGTGAAAGAAGTAAAAGCATTGGCTGAAGCACCATATTCGCTAAATTTTTGGAACACATCGCCATCTTCTTTTTCAAACATCTTATGCTCTAAAAAGTGGGCAATGCCATCCGGTACTGTAATGCTTTGCGATTCTCCAAGCGGTACAAATGTGCGGTCAACAGAACCGTACTTCGTTGTGAACGTTACAAATGTTTTTGAGAATCCTTTTTTTGGTAAAATATAGACATCCAAACCATTCTCTAGTTTTTCATAGTAAAGTGTTTCATCTAATTGTTTGAATTCAATTGTTTTCATTGTGCGGTTTGCTCCTTTCCACTTAAGAAATAGACCGCTTCTAACTTCACTTGTTTCGCCATGTCGACAACATCTTCTTTTGTCACAGCTTGCCACTTCGTTGCCCAAGCTTCGACAGAAAATTCCTCTGGTAAATCTTTGTATTGGTCAAAAATTTCAATTTGACCACGCGCAGAATCAAGCGATTCCTTTAACTGATTTGTCAGCATCGCTTTCGTTTGGTCTAATTCTAAATCGGTAATATTCCCTGCTTGTATTGCCACAAGTTGTTCTTTAATCAAATTTAGTGCTTTTTCTTCATTTTTCGCCTCAATGCCAGACACCACAAATAATAAGCCATAATGTGATGCATATGAGCTAGAAGCATAGTAGGCCAAACTTTCTTTTTCACGAACATTCATAAATAATTTGGCATGTGGATAACCACCGAAAACACCATTAAAGATTTGCATTTTAGCAAAATCTGCATCACCAAATCGCACTGGTGTACTAAAGCCAATATGCAGTTTCCCTTGCTTCATTTCCTGTTGTTCGCGTACATAATCATTTTGTGGGTGTTTCTGAGGCACAACAGTTGGAATTTCTTCTGGTACACGATCTTTAAAAGGCAGTGCCTTTTTAAGTTTTGCAACAAGCTCATCTTCATTGATATCGCCTGCAACATAAATATCGATTTTGTCAGTAGTTAGCATTGATTCGTACGCTGCCACTAAAGATGCTGGAGTAATACTTTGGATGTCTTCCACTGTCCCATTTGCTGAAATAGAGGCAGGCTCATTTGGACGTAAAATTTCTTGAAGACGCATCTGTGCAAAGCGAGACTTATCATCAAAAATAGATTCAATACGTTGAATGACCATTTTCTTTTCGCGTTCTACAATGGATTCCTTAAATATACCGTTTTCTAAATTCGGCTCAAAAATTGCTGTATGCATGATGCCTAGCACATCGTTTAATACACTTGTATTCGCCAAATATTGATCGTTTACGGTTTCAACATTCATCAATACCGTATGCTCGTTACCACGCTTTGATGTATCAAAATACAACACTGTTCCGTATAGGTCATCTAAAAAACTACGAAAAGCAGCAGTTGTTGTATATTTTGCATTGCTATGTTGCAATACATTGGTTAACACCGTACGTTCAGACGCACTTTTGGCTGTTAATGCTCTTCTCCATTTTATCGAGAAATTTACTGTTTTAAATTGGGTCGTTTGTCGGATATGCAAATTGACACCTTTTGCAAAAGGTATTGTTTTAA
Organism: Lysinibacillus sp. C5.1; assembly: GCF_016350185.1. Classification (NCBI taxonomy): domain Bacteria; kingdom Bacillati; phylum Bacillota; class Bacilli; order Caryophanales; family Bacillaceae; genus Lysinibacillus; species Lysinibacillus sp. C5.1. The sequence goes on along the minus strand of NZ_CP066226.1, from coordinate 1,131,490 downwards.
ACATATGAAACCCTCCTATCTTTCTTAATATAACAATGTACTACAAATACTATACATGTCTATTGTCTATAATTGCAAAAAGAATCCAAAGTATGTATGTGGAAAGGTAAAATAATTTACTGCATAAGGCAAAAGACTGGGCATGGTTTGCCCAGTCTTTTTATTCGCTTCATTTCTTTCCAACCTCGTCCAGTCATTCAACGAATAAAACCTGTTGCCTGATACTTATCGTTTGCCTTTAATGTAAGGTTGACCACTTGCTTTTGGTGCATTCGCTTTCCCAATAAATCCGGCTAACGCAAAAATCGTTAATACATAAGGTAAAATTTGTAGATATACTGCTGGAATATCTTGCACATACGGAATTTGATTCCCTGCAATACTTAATGTTTGGGCTAAACCAAAGAATAACGCTGCCCCAAGCGCTCCGATTGGATGCCATTTACCAAAAATCATCGCCGCAAGTGCCATGAACCCTTGCCCAGCAATCGTTGCATGTGAGAAATTCCCTGTAATTGTTTGTGCATAAACCGCACCACCTAGACCACCAAGTGCACCTGAAATAACAACAGCGATATAGCGCATTTTATTAACTTTGACACCCATTGTATCAGCTGCCATTGGGTGTTCTCCTACTGCACGTAAACGTAAACCAAACGGTGTTTTATAAATGATAAACCAAGCACCTATTGCCACAGCAAAGGCTAAAATCGAAGTGCTATATACGTTATGGAATAATAATGGTCCAAAGAACGGAATATCCTCTAAGTAAGGAACAGCAAAACGACGAATTGGTTGTTCAATCATATCTGTCTGACCTTTATCATAAATCATTTTCACTAAGAATACTGTAACCGCTAAACCAAGTAAGTTAATAGCTACCCCAGAAACCGTTTGATCGGCACGGAATGAAATCGCTGCGACGGCATGTAGCAAGGAGAAAATTCCTCCGATAACCACTGCTGCAAGCATTGCCACCCATACTGTTGCGGAACCTAATTGTGATGCATACTCTAAATTGACAAAAATACCAACAAATGCGCCGACAATCATTAAACCTTCTAGCCCGATGTTAACAACACCTGAACGTTCAGAGAATACACCACCGATTGCAGTGAAAATTAATGGTGTCGCATAAAGGATTGCAGAAGGGATGATGAAATATAACATTTCTAAAAAGCTCATGTTATTGTCCCTCCTTTTTCTTACTTAACTTTTGTAATCCTACTCGAATAACGTAGCCTGAAGCTACAAAGAAAATAATCAAGGCGATAATAATTGATACGATTTCCTCTGGAATACCTGCAGCATTCGGCATATTAAGCGCACCATATTTTAACGAGCCAAATAAAGAAGCCCCGAATACTACGCCAAGAGGTGTATTTGCCCCAAGTAAGGCAACAGCGATACCATCAAAACCAATCCCTGTGAAGCCAGCTTTAATGGATGCATTTTGGAAAGTACCAAGTGCCTCCATGGCACCACCAAGACCAGCAAACATACCTGAAATCGTCATAGCTAATATAACGTTTTTATTGACACTCATACCAGCATATTCAGCCGCATGTTGGTTAAAACCAACTGCTTTTAACTCATAACCACGCGTTGTTTTTTCTAAAATAAACCACATTACCATTACCATCAGAAGTGCAATCAGAATCCCATAGTGAAGACTTGAGTTGTCTGTTAGCTCTCTTAAAAACGGAGAACGTAATGAAGCCGATTCAAGAACACGTTCTGTTTTAAAGCTACCATCTGACAATTTTTTTATAACAGCGTTCGCAATATAAAGCGCTGTGTAGTTTAACATAATTGTCGCAATTACTTCATGAACTTTAAATTTCGCTTTTAAGAAACCTGCAATAAAGGCCCAAAATGCACCTGCTGCTGCTGCTGCAAGTAATGCCAATGGCAAGTGAATAATTTTTGGTAGTTCAAAAGCATAGCCAACCCATGCTGCTGCAAGCCAACCTAAAATTAACTGACCTTCAACCCCAATGTTGAATAAGCCAGTACGGAAAGCAAATGCTACCGCTAGACCTGCTAAAATATACGGTGTTATTTGACGAATTGTGTTCCCGATTGAATATGAATCTCCAAAAATACCTGTCCAAAGAGCACTATACCCTTGGATTGGGTCATAGCCGCTGACTACCATTACGATAGCACCAACAATTAAACCGATAATGATTGAGATGATAGGAACGAGTATATTAATGACACGATTTGACATTAGTCGTTCCCCTCCTTCGCTATATTTGTGCTATTTTTTTTACTTTGTCCCGCCATTAATAGACCAAGCTCTTGCTCTGTTGTTTCTTTTGGATTTAACTCATCCACAATTTGACCGTCATAAATAACAGCGATTCGGTCTGAAACATTCATTACTTCATCTAATTCAAATGAAATTAATAATACGGCTTTCCCTTTATCACGCTGCTCGATTAGTCGAGAGTGAATAAATTCAATTGCCCCTACGTCTAGCCCACGTGTCGGAAGTGCTGCAATCAGTAGATCCGGATCTCGGTCAATTTCACGACCAATAATCGCTTTTTGCTGGTTACCACCCGAAAGAGCTCGTGCAGGCGTCATCTCGCCATTCCCTGTACGCACATCATATTCTTGAATAACTTGTTTCGCTTTTTCCGATACCTTTTTATAATCCATTACAAAGCCTTTAGCAATCGGTGGTTGATAATATGTTTGGAGTGCAATATTGTGACCGATTGGGAAATCTAACACTAGTCCATGCTTATGACGGTCTTGTGGAATATGCCCTACACCTTGTTCAGTAATTTTACGTGGTTTCATGTTCGTTACATCTTTGCCGTTAAGCTTTACCGTACCGCTTTTCACTTTACGTAAACCCGTAATTGCCTCGATTAACTCTGATTGACCATTACCATCAATACCAGCAATCCCGACAATTTCACCTTTGCGAACATTAAGGTTAAGACCTTTTACTTTATCGATATTACGGTAGTCTGTTACGACTAACTTCTCAATCGTTAGTACTTCCTCGGTTGGATTAGCATCTATTTTTTCTGTTTTAAACTCAACCTGACGACCAACCATTAATTCTGCTAATTGGTCAGGGTTTGTTTCAGCCGTTACAACTGTACCAATCCCTTCCCCTTTACGAATAATTGTCACTCGATCAGATACATCCATAATTTCTTTTAGCTTATGTGTAATTAAAATAATCGATTTACCTTCAGCGATTAATCGGCGCATAATTTGAATAAGCTCTGTAATTTCTTGTGGCGTTAAAGAAGCAGTCGGTTCATCAAAAATTAAAATTTCTGCGCCACGATATAGCGTTTTTAAAATCTCAACACGTTGCTGCATTCCTACAGTGATGTCTTCGATTTTTGCATTTGGATCTACATCGAGCCCATACTTCTCAGAAAGCGCTTGCACCTTTTTCGCTGCATCTTTAATATTGACTACACCCATTTTTGTAGGTTCAGAACCTAAAATAATGTTTTCTGTTACTGTAAAGTTTTCCACCAACATAAAGTGTTGATGCACCATGCCAATCCCCAAATCATTGGCAACATTCGGGTTTGTAATTTTAACAGCTTTCCCACGAACACGAATTTCTCCACCCTCTGGCTGATACAGACCGAAAAGGACGTTCATTAAAGTCGATTTACCTGCACCATTTTCTCCTAGCAGTGCATGAATCTCGCCTTTTTTTAGTTGGAGGGTGATGTTATTATTTGCTACGAATCCACCAAACTCTTTGCGGATTCCAAGCATCTCAATCACGTATTCCAATATTGTCACTCCCTTATTAGGCAATTTTCTCTAAAATAATTTTTATTCACTGGTGTATTTCTTCCTGCCTCTATTGCAATACAGCACAACCCTCACCTAAAGATAAGGCATTTTCTAATTGAAAAATAAATTAATACAGGAAAGGTCATCGTTAGAAACCTTTCTTCTATTAACTTGTTACCATCATATCTTAAACTTACGATAATCTAATATAATAATTCTATTTATATATGGAAAAAATATATAAAAATAAAATGTATCCAAACAGAGTATTACAAATAGTCGAAATATAACGATAGATTGAAAAATCATCATAAGGGCAGTTGTAAAGCCCTTATGATGATTAAGAGATGAATTATTTTTCCACTTTTTCTGGAACTACGATTTCACCGCTAATAATTTTTTCTTTATATTCGTCAATAACAGCTTGTACGTCTGCTGGGATTGCACCACGAGAATCAGCCAGTTTCACACCGTCTTCAGCAAGACCGTAAACAACTGTTGTACCGCCTGGGAATTCACCATTTTTCGCTTTGTTTGAGAAATCTACTACTGCAGTGTTAACACCTTTTAACATAGAAGTTAAAGTAACGTTTGTTTTATCATCTACTTTACCTTCATCATATTGGTCAGCATCTACACCGATTACCCATACGTTTGCCTTAGGGTCTTTTGCTTTACGCTCTTTTGCTTCAGAGAATACACCGTTACCAGTTGCACCAGCAGCGTGGAAAATAATATCTACGCCTGAAGAGTACATGCTGTTGGCCGCAATTTTACCAAGGTCCGCTTTATCAAATGCAGCTGTATAGTTGCGTTGAATTTCGATATCAGGGTTAACAGCTTTAGCACCTTCAACGAAACCAGCTTCAAAACGATTGATAACTGGAATATCTACGCCACCTACGAAGCCGATTTTACCTGTTTTAGACATTTTAGCAGCCGCTACACCTGCTAAAAATGCACCTTCTTGCTCTTTGAACATGATAGATACAACGTTGTCAGCTTTTACTTCAGCATCGATTAATGCAAAGTGTTTGTCTGGGTTGTCAGCAGCTACCGCTTCAACAGCATCAGCCATCATGAAACCAATACCAAATACTAAGTCAAAGTCACGACGTAGTAAATTGTTTAAGTTCGTTTCGTAGTCAGCGTCAGAAGCTGATTGTAAGTAGTCGAAACCACCCTTACCTTTTTTCAGGTTGTGTTCTTTACCATAAGCTTGAACACCTTCCCATGCTGATTGGTTAAATGATTTGTCGTCAACGCCACCTACGTCAGTAACCATTGCTACTGAAAAAGTTTCTTCTGTCTTGTTATCGCCTGATGAAGCATTGTCTTTTGCAGGTTTTTCTTCGTCTTTCGTACCACATGCACCTAAAATTGCACTTGCAGCTAAAACTGATGATAAGACTAAACCAAATTTACGTTTTTTCATTTTGTTAACCCCCCAAGGTATTGTAATTAGCAGGAAAATAATTTAGAAATGTTCTACACCCGTTTACGTACTACATGGAAGCTGAATTTATCAGCTCGGAAATAATTTTTTGAATACAGCACTACTTGATCATTGTCATCGTAATGGAGCTGTTTCAATACTAAAAGAGCTGTTTCACGACCACAATTTAAAATCGGTGATGCTTGTTCATGATACCCAACCGGATCAATATACGTTACAGCATAGGCAACATGAATTTTACCCGATTGCTCAAGTGCCGAGAAAAGGGAAACTTCTTTTTTGTCAACAAAGTCAGTAGGCAGGAAGCTAGCTGGTAGTTTGTCTATACAATAAACTACTGGCTCACCATCTGCTGTTCTGACGCGTTCAATCGTGAGTATTTTATCTTCGCCATCACATTGGAAGCGTTTTAAATCTTCATCAGAAGGGATATTCTCAGTTGCCTTTAAAAACTTAGACCCTGGTTCCATACCTGCTGTTTCGATCATAGAAGAAATACTGGATAAATGCTCGATGCCTGATGTAAACAACGGCTTAGGATTGACAAATGTACCAACCCCATGTCGACGCACAATCACATTTTCCTCTTCCAACAGTCGAAGCGCCTCTCTAAGTGTTGCTCGACTTACTCCTAGTGATTTCGATAATTCAAATTCTGATGGAAGTTTTTCATTTTCTTTGAAAACGCCCGTCTCGATGTCAGACTTTAAACGATCAATTACTTGAAGATAGAGATGACGATGATCTGCTTTAATAGTCACATAAATCACCACCAAAATCAGAGATCAGACATCTGATGTACAACATTCCTACTAATCGTTCATAAATATAACATTTTTGCAGAATGAAATAAACTATTTTAAGCAAAATCAATAATAGAAATCATCCTTTCCTTACTTTCGACGCAAACATTTGGACATAAATTCCGCAATGATCCCATGTTTTTTCCTTAATTATCATATTGATGAATTAGCACCTGTCGAGGCTTGCTTCCCTCTGGAGGCCCTACAATACCGCGTTGTTCCATCTGATCGACAATGCGCGCAGCACGCGAATAACCAATTCGGAAGCGACGTTGTAGCATTGATACCGAAGCGGTCTGCATATTTACTACTAATTGCACAGCCTCGTCAAATAATTCATCCGTTTCTTCTAAAACAGTCTCTTCTTCACTTGGAATCATCTCTTCCTGATACTGTGCTTTTTGTTGTTCTATAACAAAGTCAACAACCGCTTCTACTTCCTGATCAGATAAAAAGGCACCTTGCACGCGTTTCGGCTTCGATGCACCAGCAGGTAAAAATAACATATCGCCACGTCCAAGCAGGCGCTCTGCTCCACCCATATCTAAAATCGTTCTCGAATCAATTGCAGATGATACTGCAAATGCGACTCGAGATGGGATATTCGCCTTAATAACACCCGTTAGAACGTCTACACTTGGTCTTTGTGTCGCTAATATTAAATGGATGCCCGCTGCTCGCGCCATTTGTGCTAAACGCGTAATGGAATCCTCGACGTCATTTGAAGCAACCATCATTAAGTCTGCTAACTCATCTACAATAACTACGATGTATGGCAATTTAGGGTGCTTTTCCTCTGTTTGTTCATTGACCTTTTGGACATGCCCATTATAACCTTCAATATTTCTCGTGCCCGTATGTGAAAATAAATCATAGCGTCGTTCCATTTCTGAAACGACCTTTTTCAGTGCTTGTGACGCTTTGCGCGCATCGGTTACAACCGGTGCTAACAAATGAGGGATTCCATTATAAACATTCAATTCCACCATTTTTGGGTCAATCATCATCAGTTTGACTTCATGTGGCTTTGTACGCATTAGTATGGATACGACAATGCCATTTATACACACACTTTTCCCGCTACCCGTTGAACCTGCAACAAGTAAATGCGGCATTTTATTGAGTTCAGCTAACACAGCTTGTCCTGTAATATCACGACCTAAAGCTACTTGTAATAGCGATTCTGGCTTTGCTCCATCTTTTGATTCTAATACTTCTCGCAATGTAACGATTGCTACCTCACTATTCGGAACTTCAATACCAATGGCGGATTTTCCAGGAATCGGTGCCTCCATCCGAATATCTTTCGCTGCAAGTGCTAATGCAAGATCATCTTGTAAGTTGACAATTTTACTAACTTTCACACCAATATCTGGCAAAATTTCATACTTTGTTACAGCAGGTCCCAAATGAACTTGTGTTACTTTTGCTTTTACACCGAAGCTTTGCAATGTTTGCTCTAGCTTTTTCGCATTTGCCTGAATAACGGAATATTCACCGCTTTGGTCATGTTGTGGAGGCATTTGTAATAGATTGAATGAAGGAAGCTGATAATCTGCATTTTCCACAGCGTCTGCACTACCAATATGAACATCATCAATAAGCTCTCCGTCTTCAATCTCCGCAGGCTCTACAGTCTGCAATGGTTCTACTCGCTCATGTGAAACATTTTGCGTAAAGGCAGAAATAATTGGCTCATGAGGAACCTCCTCTTCTTCCTCATATGCTGCTGGTGGGTGATTGACAGCTGCAACCTCGTCTGTACTTTCCGCTCTTGAACGACGATTTTTTGGTTTCTTTGGCGTATTTTTTTTCTTCTCTTGCTGTTTTTTTTGCCATTTTCCAAAGAGCACAGGCATTTTTTCAGCTAAATATGGAACGAGTGCTTTTCCTGTAACTAGAATTAAGCCGATAAAGAAAATAACCCAAGCTACCACTTTGGCTCCTGTAGCTTCAAATAATACATGAAGACCGCTAAATAACAGTGCACCTACCATACCACCGCCAAGTGCATTACTTCGATGGACTACACCATCCGTATCGATTAATATTCGCCACGACTCCCTCAAAACAGACTCCGATAATAAACCACCTGATTTTGTTAATTGCTCAAATAAAATACCATGACTAAAAATAGTCAAGCTCATAACAATGAGAACCATCCCTAACATAAGCCGGTCCTTTAGGCTTACTTTTTTCTGTCCAATCATAAGAAGCAATGCGACAAATATAAGCATAAATGGCACTGCAAAATGTAAATTCCCTAAAAGAAACATGGCAATGGTTTGTAAAATACGCCCGATCATGCCATATTCAAAAATCATAATGACCGCAATCGCGATTAAGATGAGCCCTAAAATTTCGTACATGAGCGGATGCATTTCTTTTTTATCGGATGTTGGTTTTGCTTTCGTGACTTTTTTCCTTTTATTACTTGCCATCTTTTTCACCTTCTTTTGCAATCCATTCTATATATGTAGCGAATAATATCATGTAGAACTCGATTATTTCAAAAAAAGGATTTTCCACCGTTTTATCGGCAAGAAAATCCTTCCTCCTTCGCTACTTCTTCAAAGCTTGCTCTACTTTCGACTCCTATCAAAAAACAAGCTTATTTATAAGTGCTTGACTATGTCATGTCACATTTTCATGTAAGACATTTACATACTTTTGACATTCAATCGGTAACGCAGCAAAATGTGGCGTCACTCGTTAGCAATATGCGTTAAAGAAATCTTTTAAAATTTTAATACTCCATTATGATTGGGATAATCATAGGGCGGCGCTTCGTTTTTTGGAATAAATAAGTATTTAATGTATCACGAATTTCTTGTTTAATATTTGTCCATTCGAAAGTATCTTTCCCAACATATTTTTCAATCACGTTTTTCGCAATTTCAGATGCTTCTACCATCAGTTGCTCTGACTCACGCACATAGACGAAACCACGCGATAAAATTTCGGGACCTGAAGCAATTTTCTTTTGTGCACGGTTTAAAGTGACAACAACAATGAAAATACCATCTTGCGAAAGTAATTTACGATCACGTAAAACAATATTTCCAACATCGCCTACACCGATACCGTCTATTAATACATTACCAGCTTGTACACGACCACTCATTCGCATTTTGCCATTTTTGTATTCGACAATATCACCTTTATCAGCGATAAAAATTTGTGATTTTTGCATACCAAGCTGTTGTGCTAACTTAGAGTGTGCAATCAGCATACGATATTCCCCTTGAACTGGAATAAAGTATTTCGGCTGCATTAAGTTCAACATTAGTTTTAAATCTTCTTGGCTACCGTGACCTGATACATGGACATTTTTACTCGATGTCAAAATTTCAGCTCCAGCTTTTGCGATGGAGTTCATCGTATTGGCCATTTGCACTTCCATCCCTGGAGACGGCGTAAACGTAATAAGTACTGTATCATTTTGTTTAATTTTAATGTCTCGATGATGCTTACGAACAATTTTCTCTAACGCATCTAACGGTTCGCCTCTATTACCAGTTGTGATAATAATAATTTCTTCTTCTTGATATTTTTGCATCTCAGAGATTGGAATAATCGTATCTTCTTCTACCGTTAAGTACCCTAACTGTACACCTAAATCAACAGCTTTTTCTAAAGGTTTCCCCACAATAACCACTTTGCGGAACGATTTTTGCGCTTGCGTTAGGACTTGTTGAATACGAATGAAATTAGACGCATAGACAGCTACTAAAATACGACCTGGTGCCGAATGGAATGTTTTTGATAATTGCTCTTCAATCACAATTTCAGATGTCGTATAGCCTGGTCGCTCTGCTTCACAAGACTCCGATAGTAAGATAAATACGCCTTCTTCACCTAACTGTGCCATTTTGGCTAAATCTGGTTTAAACTTACCTGTTGCCGATTGGTCGAATTTAAACTCTCCAGTATGAACAATCGCTCCTTCAGAAGTATGGAACACAACCCCTAACGAATCGGGAATACTATGTGTTGTATGGAAGAATGTCACATACGTAGAGTTGAAATTCATACGGCTACGATTTGTTACTTCAAAGAATTTCACCTGATGTGGTGCAGGTAATTCCTTTAAATGTTCTTTGGCAAGTGCAATCGTTAATTTTGATCCATACACTGGTGCTTTCACTTTTTGTAAAATATAAGCGATTGACCCAATGGCATCCTCATGACCATGTGTTAAGAAAATCCCTTTCACACGCTCTTTGTTTTCTTCTAAATACGTAATATCAGGTATTACGATGTCAATGCCCAACATCTCGTCTTCTGGGAACATTAAACCGCTATCTACTACAAATAGCTCTTCGTCAATTTCTACTACGCACATTGCTTTTCCGATTTCGCCCACACCACCTAGTGGAATGATGCGAATTAATTCATTTTTCTTTTTTGTCAATTTGTTTCCTCCTAAAAAATATCCCGAACAGCAACCACTTATTTTCATTATACGATTTGCAAGGCTTTTGCACAAATTATTTTAAGTGCCAGTCACCCAAACAATTCTATCGTAAAAATCCACTACGCTTTCCGCGGGCACGTTGTAAGCCGAAACTCCTCGCTAACACGCGGTTTGTTGCGGCTTACACCTGCGCGTTCCCGCTGGATTCTACCTTGAATTTTCACCTAGCTTGTTATGAAATTGTTTGAGTGTCTGGCACCGCAACAATAAAAAAACTATAGATAAACTCTTATTGGCGAGTTTATCTATAGTTTCACTTATTATCTAAAATTTTTAGCTTTTTCTTGGTACGTTTCCCATATTTGGTCGAAGTTCGCTTTTTCTTCATCTGTCATTTCCACCATTGGTAGTCGAACATTTAATGTATCAAAGCCTAGTTTTGTCATCGCATATTTGATCGGTGAAGGATTCGGTTGTGCAAATAGCGCACGCACTAAAGGTAATAATGCTCGATGAATTTTTGCAGCCTGTTCATGCTTCCCTTCTTCAAATAATCTGATCATTAACTGCATATCATTTCCGACAACGTGTGAAGCAACTGAAATGACACCAGCACCACCAATTGCTAACAATGGTAATGTTAATCCGTCATCCCCGCTATAAACTAAAAAATCATCTGCCGCTTCAACGTTTTCAATAATATCGCCCATTTGATCTAAATTCCCGCTCGCCTCTTTAATCCATGAGATATTAGGAATTTTACTTAAATCAACAGACGTCTCGTAGGCAACATTTATACCTGTACGTCCTGGAACATTATAAAGCATCACAGGCAACTTTGTTTCTTTTGCAATCGTCTCAAAGTGCGCGTAAATACCTCGTTGGTTTGGCTTATTATAATAAGGTGCTACTAACATAATGCCATCCGCACCATTTTCCTCAGCCTTATGTGTCATCGCGATTGAATAGGCTGTTTCATTGTCCCCTGTACCTGCAATTACCGGTACACGGCCCGCTACTTTTTCTACTGTAAATCGTACAACTTCAATTTTTTCTTCTGTGGTCATAGTTGGGTTTTCAGAGGTTGTGCCACATGCAACAATGCAATCCGTACCATTATCAATTAAATGATTAATAATACGTTCTAGTTCTGGATAATTAATCGTACCATCTTCTTTAAACGGCGTTATCATTGCCGTTCCAATTCGACCTAAATTCATCCTTACACCCCTCTTATAGTAAGTTATCCTCAAGCATTGCTTCTGCAATTTGAATAGAGTTCAATGCAGCGCCTTTTAATAAATTATCTGATACGATCCATAGGTGGAATCCTTTTTTATTATCTAAGTCTTGACGGATACGTCCTACAAAGGTAGCATCTTCCCCTTCTGCGTAAATCGGCATTGGGTAAGTTTGTGTTGCGATATCATCTTGTAATACAATTCCAGGTGCATTTCGTAATACTTCGAAAATGCCTTCTACTGTTGTCTCTTTTTCTACTTCAATATAAACAGATTCAGAGTGTCCTGAAACAACTGGTACACGTACACATGTAGCAGCTACTTTTAACTCTGGTGCATGCATAATTTTCTTCGTTTCATTAATCATTTTCATTTCTTCATATGTAAAGCCATTGTCAGTAAATTTATCAATTTGTGGAATGACATTACGGGCAATTGGGAAATGACGTTTGTCGCCACCACTCGGTAAAATATTTGCTTCTACATCTTTACCTGCATCCCAGTTTGCGCTTTGTGCTTTTAGTTCTTCAATTGCTGAAATCCCTGCACCAGAAACTGCTTGGTACGTCGATACCAATACTTTTGTTAAACCAAATGTTGCACGGATTGGTTCAAGCGCTGCAACCATTTGGATTGTTGAGCAGTTCGGATTAGCGATAATCCCCTTATGTTTAGCAAGATCGCCGCGATTCACCTCAGGTACTACTAGGGGCACCTCTGGATCCATACGGAAATGGCTCGTATTGTCAATGACTACTGCCCCGCGTTTAGCCGCTTCTGGCGCAAGCACTGCCGATACAGAACCACCCGCAGAGAATAAAGCGACATTGACGCCTTCAAAAGCTTCAGGTGTCGCTTCTTCAATTGTATACGTCTCACCATTAAATTCGATTGGTTTTCCTGCGGAACGTGCAGAAGCTAAAAACTTAATCTGTCCGATCGGAAATTTTCGTTTAATTAGCTGTTCCATCATTTTTGAACCTACTGCTCCTGTTGCACCTACAACCGCAACTGTTAACTGCTTAGTCATCTGTCATCTCTCCTTGAATACAAGTTCCATAATGTGTGCTATTGTATCATAAAAATACTGAAAATTGTGTGCAATTAATGATTTATTTGAAATATTGTATCAACAGTGGTTGTAATTGCTTTTTCTGCGTAATTGCTGCATGAACCGTGTCGACCATTTGGTCAAAATCAGCAATTAATGAATTGGGTTTTCCATGTGGTGAATCCTGACCAAATGGAATAAAGTAAATGTTTTTCGCATTGAGCAGTTTCATAATATTGATGCCATTTAAGCCCAGTGCATCATTTGTAGAAATACCTAGAACGACTGGGGAGCCATTTCGCAAAGTTGCCTTTGCAGCCATGAGCACAGGACTATCCGTCGCGGCATTGGCAAATTTACTAATACTATTGCCAGTCATTGGTGCTATGACCATTGCATCCAACGGATTGGAAGGTCCAAATGGTTCCGCTTCTTTTATAGAAGAAATAACCTTTTCCCCTGTCAAAGCCTCTATTTTCGCAATCCATTCTTCCCCTGTTCCAAAACGTGTTGCGGCATGTAATACTGAATGCGTAATAATGGGGATAACGGTCGCCCCTGCATCAATAAAATTTTGAATCTTTGGTACAACATCTTCATACGTACAATGTGAAGCCGTAATGCCTAAACCAATTCGTTTACCCGTCAGCAATTTTCTTCCTCCTCTATTGCCTTGCACAAAATTTCTGCCGCATCATGTGCAAAGTATTTCCCAGGTAATGATGGCAATAGTACATACGTTTGCAATTGGTCCGCATCAATATCTAAACAGCCTGGCTCCGAAGCTAAATCATATAACACGGCTGGCACATGATCCTGAAACGATTCTGTAATCCACTTCGCTGGAATCGTATTAATGAAAATCCCATCATGTATGGACCATTTTCGATCGTCTAAATTCGAAGCTTTATAGCCATATGCTTTTGCTTCACTCACTTGTACCACTGAACGCGCAACAATATGCACATTAGCGCCCATCTTTACGAGTAAAGATGCGAGCATTTTGGCGATGCGACCAAAGCCTGCGATCGTAAAGTTTTGTCCGTAAATACATTTCTGCTCGAGTCCGTAAAACGTGGCGATAAATCCCTCCGCCGTCAACCTTGCATTTTGCCAAATAAAAGACTCCTGTTGCAAGTAACAATTCGTGTCATTTTTTTCTAGCAATTGCTTCCAATGCATCGTTAATCGACCCGTATAAAACTTCACTTGTGATATGCCATACAATTGCTCCACTTCTATCTTCAATGGAAGTATAGGGAGAACAATTTTATTAGGCTGGAACTCTAAAACAAGTTTATTTAACTCCTCATTCCAAACTGAAGTTCTTTTATAAAATACTGTACGTGAAGGACTTCGCAACATCGTCGCTAATTCTTTTAATCTTGAGTCCTCGCCGATTACCAGCCATTTTTCGTTTTCCAAAAGCTCACCTCACTGTAAAAATTCAGACTGTACTGTCGTCGTTTTGTTAAATAAAATACGATCTTCTCCAATTAATATAATTTCATGCCACGGAATCATTTCACTAACTTTTACTTTCTTCTTTTGGAATGGCATTTTTTCTTTAATAATCTCAAATCCATGTATCTTTCCTGTCTGCACATCTAATAGGCATTCTGTGTGTGCCAGTATGCCAAAATGTACACCACCTTCAACTTGAATCAATTCTTTATCCACCATTTCAGATAATAGCATGCCTCATCTCCCTCCTTGAGCCGTTAACCCAATATATGCCGAGTTTTTGCAATTCGTGCCCCATACAAAAGTACTTCTAGGTTGCAACTTTCATACATACTGTGTATAGTGTGTATATACAGTTATAATCAAGAGGTGAAAATAAGTGCGTATCCATTTAAGCAATGCGAGTGATAAACCAATCTATGAACAAATTACTGTTCAGCTAAAAGAAGCCATTTTAGCCAATAAACTTCACGCAGGCGATGCACTACCCTCTATACGTGCACTCGCCAAGGATCTCAAAATTAGCGTGATGACAACCAAACGAGCATATGCAGATTTAGAGCGAGACGGCTTTATTGAAACGGTAGCGGGAAAAGGTAGCTTTGTTACTGAACGTAACCAAGATTTTTTACGGGAGGAGTTATTGCGCCAAGTAGAGGAGCATTTACAAAAAGCCGTCAGAATAGCTAAAACCGCCGGACTTGTAAAAGAGGAGTTAGTAGACTTACTTTCATTAATTGTAGAGGAGGACAACTAAATGAATGCCATTGAAATCCATGATTTACACAAAGGCTTTGAAGGCTTTTCACTAAAAGATATTAGTTTTTCAGTACCTCAAGGAACAGTAATGGGCTTTGTTGGTGAAAACGGTGCAGGTAAATCCACTACCATAAAATGCATGCTTAATTTATTAAAAAAAGAATATGGCGAAATTTTGCTATTCGGTAAAGATATTGTCGAATATGAGCTTGCGATAAAAAACGACATCGGTGTCGTTTTCGACGAGCTGCATGTACCTGAAACGCTGAATGCGACGCAACTCGACAAATTTATGAAAAGGGTGTTTAAAACATGGGATTCGAATTATTATTTTGAGCGATTGACGCAATTTAAGGTGCCTAAGCGAAAAAAGGTAAAAGAGTTGTCTCGAGGAATGAGGATGAAGCTATCGATAGCTTTAGCATTGTCGCACCATCCAAAATTGTTAATTTTAGATGAACCAACAAGTGGATTAGACCCAATTATACGTGATGAAATTCTCGACTTATTTTTAGCGTTTATGCAGGATGAAACACATAGCATACTATTTTCATCACATATAACAAGTGATTTAGAAAAGATAGCTGACTATATTACATTTATTCATAACGGTGAAATATTATTTAGTGAAAGCAAGGATGTCTTACTATATGATTACGGGATTTTTAAAGGGACGAATGAGGAAATAAGCGAATTACCTGAGCAAGCAATTATTCAAAAACGCGATGGTACTTTCGGGCTTGAAGTACTTGTGCTAAAAAATGAAATAAACGAAGCATTTACCGTTGAAAGACCGACTATTGAGGATATCATGCTATTTTTCGTGAAAGGTAGTGTTCAGCCATGACTGCTCTTGTAGTAAAAGATTTAATGACGATACAGCGTCAGCTAAAGACACAAGCTTTTATACTTATCCCCATGCTGCTTTTTTCCATACTAATGGGGCAAGGATCAATTATTTTTTCCTTTATATTATTTATTCTTGTTATTCAGGCTATTACTGCCCTTACCTACGATGAACTTTGCAGCTGGGACAAATATGTCAATACCTTACCCATTAGCAAGAGCGAAATTGTCCTTAGTAAATACATGCTTAGCCTTGTGTTAATGTTAATTGGTCTGATTATTGCATTACCTGTAGTTTTTATCATGAATCATTTTACAAACGATTGGGGAACCACTAATTTTTTCCTTACATTCAATCTTCTAATTGGGGCGGCATTTTGTTTGCTTGCTTTAATCTTACCGATTTATATCAAATACGGTTCTATAAAAGGTCGAATCGTTCTAATTGTTTTATGCTTTATTCCTGGTTTACTCATTGGGCTGTTAGAGGAGTATTTTGCAGATGTTGTGATTACGATTTCTAAGCTACAACAGTTCAGCTATTTAGCACCATTTATTGGGCTATTTATTTTATGGTTATCTTCTCTAATTGCAACAGCAATCTATAAACGCAAGGATTTTTAGAAGGGGGTTGTGCACCATGAAAGCTTTATTATGGCATAGATTGTCCATGCAAAAGGGGCATATTTTTATAGTGATTATCATTAGCTTATTTATAACTTTAATCAACTTCCGTTATTTTAGTAACGCTTCTATCGCCATGTTTGCGTTAATTTTATCTGCAACGATAGTTCAAAGCATGTATACGCAAGATCATAAAGTGAAGTGGGAACTCTTTGTAAACAGTCTTCCTTTAACTAAAAAAACGCAGTTACTAGCGGATTATCTCTATTGCTACAGCTTTATTGCATTACTTTTTATCACATCTGCTCCTATTTACTTTTCATCGTTTTACGAACAAAGTAATCGTTTCGAGCATTTCGCTATTTATTTCGCTAATATTAGCTGTGCGATTTTGCTTATTTGTACACAGTTTTATTTACATCATTTAGCGGAAACTAAAGGGACGCGTTCCTTTAAAATGTTCATTTATATAATAGCTATTTTTTTTATTAATTTTCCAATTCATTATTACTTAGCAATGGTAGCCGCCAATTTGTCCATTATATTAATACCAACAGTCCTTAGCGCCGTTATTAGTGTTGTCGTTTTTCGAAAATGCCATGTGCTCTATACAGCAAAAGAGATTTTTTAATGCTCCGCAATATGCAAAGCCTCATCATAAGTATCGTGATGGAGCTTTGCTCAAATTTAATTGAGTCCCAATTCCATTCCATTTGCTCGCTTTTGGGAACATATCTCTCACACTTGTGGCGACAATCCCTCTTAAGTGTCAGTTTTTCGCAAGAAAAGGCATCCAACATTTGAATCGTTGGATGCCTCGCACTTTTTATATTAGCGTGATCCGCTTTATGTTAAGCTTCAGGTCCGATGATGGAAATCGCTGGCTCAGCTTTTAATATTTTCGAGATAAGACGATCTACAGACTCCATCGTTACCGCATCGATGGACGCTAGTACTTCATCTACTGACCGATGTCTTCGGTGCACTAATTCACTAGTACCATTTCGGTTCATGCGTGCGCCTGTTCCTTCAAGGCCAAGCACAAAGCTTCCTTTTAACTGTTCCTTGGCATTATCTAACTCTTCCTCCGTCACGCCCCCCGCTACGATATCAAGTAATGTGGCATCAATAGTATGTTGCAATTGCGATAGTTGTTGACGACTTGCACTGCCGTAAATTGTAAATGCCCCAACATCTGCGTAGCAAGATTGGTAGGAGAAAATTGTATATGCTAAGCCACGCTCTTCACGTACTTCTTGAAATAGTCGAGAACTCATATTGCCACCAATAATATTATTTAACGCAATAAAGCTATACATATCCGGATCTTTGACGCCAATAGCTGGGTAAGAAAGGGCTAAATGCGACTGCTCCGTATCTCGCGTTTTCGTTATTTCTCCTGGATGGAACTGAGGATTTGTTAGGACAGGTACAACAGCAAGTGGTGATGCTTCGTAACGTCCGAATAAATCTTCAATTGTAGTTAATAGGGTTGGAGAAATATTGCCTGCCACAGAAATAACAATTGATTCTGGTCCATAATGTTTCGCCATATAATTGCGAATCATATCTGCTGTAAATGTTTTTAACGTAGCGGCGGTCCCTAAAATCGGGCGACCTAGGGCATCATTTGGATACATGACTTCCCAAAGCTTTTCATGCACATCATCATCTGGAGCATCCTCACTCATTAATATTTCCTCTAATACGACTTGACGTTCCTTTTCTAATTCCTCTTCTGCAAATGTCGAATGAAAGAACATATCTGCTAGGATGGAAATAGCCAGCTCTGCATGATGGTCTAAAACTTTCGCATAGTAGCAAGTATTTTCTTTTGAAGTAAAGGCATTTAATTCGCCTCCAATACGGTCAAACTCTTCAGCGATTTGGCGGGCACTTCGCGTTGTTGTACCTTTAAAAAGCATATGCTCGATAAAGTGCGTAATCCCATTTTCCTCTGGTAATTCATAGCGTGAACCAGCATTGACAAATATGCCAAGTGCAACAGATCTAACATGATCAATTTGCTCTGACACAATACGCACACCGTTTTGACATGTATGTACTTGTACCAAATATTTTCCTCCTCTTATACATCCGTTTTATTTAAAAAAGGCTGCGCATCATACGCAGCCTTTTTTTATCAAATTATTTACCTTGTTCTGCGCGTTCTTTTTCTTCTTGAATAACCACTTTACGAGATAAATTCACACGACCTTGTTTGTCGATTTCAATTACTTTTACAAGTAATTGATCGCCTAGTTTTAACACATCTTCCACTTGCTTTGTACGTTCCTCTTGAATTTCAGAGATGTGTAATAAGCCATCTTTCCCTGGGAAGATTTCACAGAATGCACCGAATTTTTCGATACGTTTTACAGTGGATAAGTAGTATTCGCCCACTTTTGCTTCACGTACGATGTCTTCGATAATTTGTTTTGCACGAGCGTTCATTTCTTCGTCTGCTGAAGAGATGTAAATTGTACCATCTTGTTCTGTATCAATTTTTACGCCAGTTTCTTCAATAATTTTATTAATTTGCTTACCGCCTGGTCCAATAACATCGCGGATTTTATCTGGATTGATACGTACAATCACAATTTTTGGTGCATAAGCAGATAATTTTTCACGTGGTTGAGCCAATGTTGCAAGCATTGATTCTAAAATATGCATACGGCCAATTTTAGCTTGAGTCAATGCTTCTTCTAAAATATTACGTGATAGACCGT
The DNA here is from genome assembly GCF_016350185.1 of Lysinibacillus sp. C5.1. Taxonomy (NCBI): domain Bacteria; kingdom Bacillati; phylum Bacillota; class Bacilli; order Caryophanales; family Bacillaceae; genus Lysinibacillus; species Lysinibacillus sp. C5.1. The sequence goes on along the minus strand of NZ_CP066226.1, from coordinate 1,112,317 downwards.
CAATTTTAATATCCATTTGAAGTGCTGTTACGCCTTTAGCCGTACCTGCTACTTTAAAGTCCATATCGCCAAGATGGTCTTCCATACCTTGGATATCTGTTAAAATGGAATAATGCTCGCCTTTTTTAATCAGCCCCATCGCGATACCTGCAACAGGTGCTTTTAACGGAACACCAGCATCCATCATAGCTAATGTAGAAGCACAAATTGATGCTTGTGATGTTGAACCGTTCGATTCAAGTACTTCTGATACACAACGGATTGTGTATGGGAATACAGATTCATCAGGAATGACTGCTTCTAGTGCACGCTCACCTAGAGCACCGTGACCGATTTCACGACGACCTGGTCCACGAATTGGGCCAGTTTCCCCTACAGAGAATTGTGGGAAATTGTAGTGATGCATAAAGCGTTTAGATTCCTCAACACCTAAGCCGTCAATAATTTGAACATCACCAAGTGCACCTAATGTACAAATTGATAAGGCTTGAGTTTGTCCACGAGTAAATAATGCTGAACCGTGCGTACGTTGTAATAGCCCTGTTTCAGAAGAAAGTGGACGAATTTCATCCAACTTACGACCATCTGGACGGATTTTATCTTCTGTAATTTGACGACGTACTTCGTCTTTTACCATTTTATCTAAAATAGTATGCACTTGTTTCATTGTTGTTTCATCGGCTTCTTGCTCTTCATAAGAAGCAATGATACGATCTTTCACCGCAGTGATTGCTTCATCACGTGCATGCTTTTCAGCTGTTTGAATAGCGTCATGCATATCAGTTTCACAAGCTGCTTTAATATCTGCTTGAATCGCTTCATCAATTTCAAATAATGTGACAGGTAATTTTTCTTTCCCTACTTCAGCAACAATTTGTTCTTGGAAAGCAATTATTTTTTTAATTTCTTCATGACCGAACATAATTGCTTCTAACATTACTTCTTCAGGCACTTCTAAAGCGCCCGCTTCAACCATGTTTATAGCATCCTTGTTACCCGCTACAGATAAATGGATTGTTGACATGTTCGCTTGCTCAACAGTTGGGTTCACGATGAATTCACCGTCAATATAACCAACTTGTACACCGGCAATTGGTCCATCGAATGGAATATCAGAAATTGCTAATGCTAATGATGAACCTACCATTGCTGCCATTTCAGATGTGCAATCAGGGTCATTAGACATAACCATAGAAATAACTTGTACTTCATTACGGAAACCGTCTGGGAACATCGGACGAATTGGACGGTCAATTAAACGGCTTGCTAGAATTGCTTTTTCAGATGGGCGTCCTTCACGTTTAATAAAGCCGCCAGGAATTTTACCTGCTGCATATAAACGTTCTTCGTAGTTTACTGTTAATGGGAAGAAATCAAGTGGTTTGGGTGATTTTGACATTGTTGCTGTTGCAAGTACAGAAGTATCACCGTAGCGTACTAATGCTGCTCCATTTGCTTGTTTTGCTAACTGTCCTACTTCAATTACAAGTGGACGGCCAGCCCATTCGTAGGAATAGACTTTCTTTTCGTTCATTCAATGAACCCCTCTCTATTATAAAAACACTTACTCGTCTGTATGTACTAATAGTAAGTGTACCAAAAATGCTTGTTCTATGCTAAATATTTCATGAAATAATCATACATTTAAATTCAGTTATTGCCAATTTATTTAGGATTTATTGCTTTATTTGGTTGGAATGGCGTTTTTGCTTGTTTTCATCTTATATTTTTACTTATCTTGTTGCGATTCGTCGTTAGCTAGAAAGTTTATAAACATAAAGAAAAAGCGGGAATAATCCCGCTTTTCGATTGTCAATTAGCGACGTAAGCCTAAACGATTGATTAGTTCACGGTAACGTTGAACGTCAGTTTCACGAAGATATTTAAGTAAGTGACGACGACGACCTACCATTTTAAGAAGACCACGCTCAGAGTGGAAATCTTTTTTGTGTGTACGTAAGTGAGTGTTTAAAGCGTTGATTTCAGCTGTTAAAACTGCAACTTGTACTTCTGGAGAACCAGTGTCACTTTCGTGAGTACGGTACTCAGCGATAATTTCGTTTTTACGTTCTTTTGTAATAGCCATTTGTATTGACCTCCTAAATAATTGTTAAATCCCCATTAGCACAGTAAACGTTGGAGTCATCGGTATACCGAGCTAAGGTTAAGCACTTTATGCACTTATGAATGTTACCATAAAACAATGGGGCAAGCAAGTAATAACATAGCTCATGCCATGTGATGCTGTGGACAGCGCTATTTCATAACATGGAAAAATTGTATAGCCTCTTGCTTATCTTTCTCTATTTGCATTTTTAGCGCTTCAATTCCGTCAAACTTCCGCTCGCTTCGAATACGTTTATACCAAGCAACATGTACTTCTTCCCCATAGATGTTTTTCTCGAAGTTTAAAATATGTACTTCGATAGATAATTGCTTGTCGTTTGGATCTTTAAATGTTGGTTTATAACCTACATTACATACACCATCATACCAATTATTTTGTACAAGCAGTCGTACTGCATACACACCACTTGCTGGAATGTAAGTACCCTCTAGTGCTTGTACATTTGCAGTAGGAAAGCCGATTGTACGTCCACGTTTATCGCCATGCACCACAATACCCTTTATTTCAAATGGACGGCCTAGAAGCATACGAGCAGCCTCCATATCGCCCTCTTGTAATACTTTACGAATGCGTGTTGAGCTGATTTTCTCAAGCGAGTCAGCTTTCTTATCGACCACCGTTACACCATATTCGCCATTGCTTAAGACACGCATATCTTCCATCGTGCCTTTCCCAAATGCACCAAATGAAAAATCAAATCCTGCTGTAACATGTTGAATATTTAACCCTCGAATAAAGGTATCAATAAAAGCAGCCGGTGACAGCTTCGCAAAGTCTGATGTGAAGTGTACAACAAATACCGTATCAACACCTAGTTCTTCAAACAGCTGCAATTTTTGCTGTAGTAATGTAATATAAAATACTTTTTCATTGCGTCCGCCTAGCACTAATGATGGATGCGGATCAAATGTCATAACGGCAGTCGGGATTTGTCGCTTGCCCCCCTCTTGCTTGGCCGCTTCAATAACCGCCTGATGTCCAATATGTACACCATCAAAAAAGCCAATTGCCAATGAGTACGGCTGGATACTTTCTCGCTGTTGTAATTGGTGTGGGTATTTTAAATGAATGACCTCCATACAAAAAATCCTCCTACTCTATCGTTGGGAACATTTTATGTGGCTTCATCAGCCCTTCTTTTGTTGGATGGGCTTGATAAACCGCAAATGCTTTCCCTTTGATTCCAAACACAATTTTATCATGCACCTTTAATAATGCATCTGCTGGGAGCACTTGTCCATTGAAAATTTCTTTTTCAATCGATGATGTTATTTCAATATATGGATAGTCTGATAATGCATATTCTACTGGAAGAATACATGTATGAATTTGTTCATTTTCCATTAGTTCGGCAACTTGTGCTAGTGTAAAACAATTGTCTTGTGTAAATGTGCCAGACGCAGTTCGTACAAGCTCTTGCATATGTGCAGGATAGCCTAGCGCTTCACCAATTTGTACAGCTAATGTACGAATATATGTGCCTTTGCTACATGAAATCCTTACAGGGAATGTAATTTCATGCCCTTCGTAAATTTCCTTATCATCAAGTAACTCTAACGCATAAATGGTCACCTGTCTTGTCGGTCTTTCCACCGTTTCGCCTTTACGAGCATATTCATATAGCCGTTTCCCATTGACTTTAACAGCTGAAAACATCGGTGGTGTCTGATTAATAACACCCGTTAAGGAAGCTAAGACATCCAGCAACTCGGCACGCGTAAACGCCTTATTTGTAGTATCTTCCTTAACCGTTTCCCCTTCTGCATCTTCAGTCGTCGTTGTTCGCCCAATGGAAATAACTGCCTCATAGGTCTTCCCTGCATCCGTTAAATATTCGGCAATACGTGTTGCCTGTCCGATACAGATGGGCAGAACCCCTTCTACTCCTGGATCTAAAGTGCCCGTATGGCCAACTTTTTTTGTTCGCAATATTTTTCGTAATTTAAAGACGCAATCATGACTCGTCATGCCACGTTCTTTCCAAAGCGGTAAAATACCGTTCATCTAAATCCCCCTTTTAGTACCATCACATGAAAAAAGCCTGCCTGCATGAAGATGCATGTGGCAGACTTTTACTGTTGTTATTCTTTGTGTAAACCACGTAGTAATGAATCAATACGGTTACCATACTCAATCGATGAGTCAAATTCAAAGATTAATTCTGGTGTTCGACGTAAACGAATACGAGAACCGATTTCAGAACGGATAAAACCAGCAGCTTTTACTAAAGCTTTTAGCGTTTCCTCACGTTCACGTTCATTGCCTAATGATGTAATATAAATTGTCGCTTGTTGTAAATCACCTGTTACATCTACACCAGTAACAGTAACGAAGCCAACACGCGGATCTTTAATTTTACGGCCAATAATATCACCAAGCTCTTTTTTCATTTGCTCAGCAACACGGTTTGAGCGTAGAGACATAATTAGTCACCTCTATTTCGATGTTCAGCTATTTGCGTTAAGCGAATGACTATGTCAATAAAAGGTTTTAAACAAACCTAACACTTTCATTGACAATAACCATCCTAAATCTTACAAATAACCTTTGCTGCTTATAAATAGTCTCGCCACACATTAAGTTGTTCCCAAGACGGATTTGACTGCAAATAATGAAGGGCGTGATTGATTTCACGCTCTGCTGCGTCCTTCGAGGAAGAAACAGCAACAAGCGCTAATTTCGTACGCTGCCATACATTTTGATGGTCAATTTCGGCAATGGATACATTAAACTTCTGTTTTGTGCGCGTAATCATACGCTGTAATACAGCGCGTTTTTCCTTTAACGAATGGGCAGTTTGGATAATAAATTCTACCTCAACGTATACAATCATTATGCACGTTTAACTTCTTCCATAATGTAGGCTTCAATGATGTCGCCTTCTTTAATGTCATTGAAGTTTGTAATCGTAATACCACATTCGTATCCTCTTGCTACTTCTTTTACTTCATCTTTGAAACGTTTTAATGTATCTAATTCGCCTTCGAAGATTACCACGTTGTCACGAATTACACGGACACCAGAATCACGTGTTACTTTACCTTCTGTTACGTAAGAACCTGCGATTGTACCAACTTTAGATACTTTAATTGTTTGACGAACTTCCGCTTGACCGATGATTTTTTCTTCAAATTCTGGGTCTAGCATACCTTTCATCGCTTGCTCGATTTCTTCAATTACTTTATAAATAACGCGGTGTAGACGAATATCTACGCCTTCTTCCTCTGCTGCACGTTTTGCATTTGTATCTGGTCGTACGTTGAAACCAATTACGATTGCATTCGATGCTGCGGCAAGAGAAATATCTGATTCTGTAATTGCGCCAGCGCCAGTATGAATAATTTTCACATTTACGCCTTCTACATCAATTTTCATTAATGAAGCAGCCATTGCTTCTACAGTACCTTGAACGTCAGCTTTAACGATTAAGTTTAACTCTTTCATTTCACCTTGACTCATTTGTTCAAATAAGTTATCAAGCGTGACACGTTGTTTTTCAGAACGTTGTGCTTGAATAGCTGTCATTGCACGAGTTTCCCCAACTTGACGAGCTGTTTTTTCGTCTTCGAAGACAACGAAGCGGTCCCCAGCTTGCGGTACATCGTTTAAACCTGTAATTTCGACTGGTGTAGATGGACCAGCTTCTTTTACGCGACGCCCTTTATCGTTAACCATTGCACGAACACGGCCATAAGCGTGACCAACTACGATTGGATCACCAACTTTTAATGTACCGTCTTGTACTAATAGTGTTGCAACAGAACCACGGCCTTTATCAAGCTGTGCTTCAATTACAGTACCAAGTGCTAAACGATCTGGATTTGCTTTTAGCTCTCCCACTTCGGCAACAAGTAATACCATTTCTAGCAATGTATCAATACCTTCACCTTTTAATGCTGAAATTGGCACGAAAATCGTATCGCCACCCCAAGCTTCAGGTACTAAACCATGCTCAGTTAATTCTTGCATTACACGATCAGGGTTTGCTGAAGGTTTATCCATTTTGTTGACAGCAACAATAATTGGCACTTCTGCAGCTTTTGCATGGTTAATGGCTTCAACTGTTTGAGGCATCACACCGTCGTCAGCTGCTACTACTAGAATTGTTAAGTCCGTTACTTTTGCACCGCGCGCACGCATTGTTGTAAATGCAGCGTGCCCTGGTGTATCAAGGAACGTAATCTTTTTGTCGCCTTCTGTTACTTGGTAAGCCCCGATATGCTGTGTAATACCACCAGCTTCTCCAGCTGTCACTTTTGTATGACGAATTGAGTCAAGTAAAGTCGTTTTACCGTGGTCAACGTGACCCATAATTGTTACTACAGGTGGACGTTCTGATAATTCAGCTTCATTGACTTCTTCTGTTTGCTCGAAGTGAGTTTCTAAATCCGTAATATCTACACGGATTTCTTCTTCAACTTCTACACCGTAGTCTGCGCAAATTAATTCAATTGCATCCTTATCTAATTCTTGGTTAATTGTTGCCATTACGCCAAGCATAAATAATTTTTTAATGATTTCAGAAGGTTCACGATATAATTTTTTTGCTAATTCAGCTACTGAAAGCGACTCAACAAAAGTAATTTTTTCTGGTAGTTCTTTTTGTTTGATTGGTAATGTTGGTTGATGCGTTTTTGGATGACGGCGTTTACCACCGTGGATTCCTGGTTTTGGACGTTGGTTGTATCCACCACCGCCTCTGCGATTATTATTATTATTGTTATTATTATTATTTTGTGTCATATTTCTATTTTGATTACCTTTAGTATTCTTAGATTTTTCGTTAGACGAATTTGAGTTTTGTTGCGTATTATAATGATTTGCTTTCGGCGTCGATGTAGCAGATTGCTGCTTTTGTCCATCTTGCTTTTTCACCGATTGCTGTGGTTTTTGTTGTCCATTCGCTTGCGAACGTTGTGTTACATTTTGAGTAGCTTGCCTTGCCTCTCTTTTCTCTGTCGGTGCTTTAAATGATTGATTTAACTTTGCCACAGTATCTTTTTCCAACATAGACATATGGTTCGTTACACTCACATTTAATTTACTTAGCGCTTCAATAACCTCTTTACTCGATTTATTCACTTGTTTGGCATATTCATGAACTCTGATTTTGGTCATCTGCTCACCCCCGATTATTTTTCGTTGAGTAGACTAGACAATTTACTTGCAAAACCTTTATCGGTAATAGCTAAAGCCACACGGGCTTCCTTACCTGTAGCATGTCCTAGATCATAACGATCGCCAATTACATGATACTCAACGTTGTAATAAGTGCATTTATCTTGAATTTTTTTACTAGAGTTTTTAGAAGCGTCGTTTGCAAGCAGTACAAGCTTAGCATTACCATTGCGGACTTCCTTTACTACTAACTCTTCTCCTGAAATAACTTTACGAGCTCTTGCAGCTATACCAAGCAAATTAAACACTGCTTGATTGGTCATAAAATAGCCTCCCTACGAATGAGCAACAATAGCTCTTCGTATATCTCTTCAGGAATTTTTGCATCAAGTTGGTGCCCTAAAACATTTTTCTTACGCGCGATGTCAACCGCCTGTTCAGACTTTGAAACATAAGCGCCTCGTCCAGGCTTTTTCCCTGAAACATCTACGCTAACCTCGCCCTCTTTCGAGCGTACAACACGAATCATTGCTTTTTTTGGTAGCATTTCTCCAGTAGCTACACATTTTCGAAGTGGTACTTTTTTATTAACCGCCATAAGAATCACCTTTCCTCTCTGAAGCTTCGTAAGAGGTGGACCAGCCATAACCAAAACGCAAAGGTAGAATTTTGTGATTTGAACATTGCGGAGTACAATCCCGCCTCTCAACATTCAGGGACCTTCGCCACAGTTCCTGGCTTTATTCAGTCGGCCCAGGACGCCCACTGAATAAAGCCAGGTGACCAGTCACACGGGCTTTCTTACTTATTCTTCGTCGTCTTGATATAAGTCAACTGTAGCTTCTTCGTAGTCACTATCATCAGCAGGTACGAAAGTGCTTGTTGCAGATGGATAAATCCCTAACTCACGTGCATCTGTTTCACTTTTAATATCGATTTTCCATCCAGTTAATTTTGCAGCTAAACGAGCATTTTGACCACGTTTACCAATTGCAAGAGATAATTGGTAATCTGGTACTACAACAGTTGTTGATTTTTCTTCTTCATTTACTTGCACATCTAAAACTTTTGATGGGCTTAATGCATTTGCTACAAATACAACAGGGTCTTCTGACCATTCAACGATATCAATTTTTTCACCATTTAATTCATTGACAATTGTTTGAACACGTGCACCTTTCGCACCTACACATGAGCCTACAGGATCAACTTCTTCGTTATGTGCATGGACTGAAATTTTAGAACGGTCTCCCGCTTCACGAGCAATTGACTTGATTTCTACAATGCCTTCATAAATTTCAGGCACTTCCATCTCAAATAATCGACGTAATAAGCCTGGATGTGTTCGTGAAACGATTACTTGTGGACCACGTGTCGTACGTTCAACCTTTGTAATATATACTTTAATACGATCATGTGGATGATACGTTTCACCTTGGATTTGTTCATTTTGTGGTAATGCAGCTTCTACTTTACCAAGACCCACGTAAATATTTCGCGCATCTAAACGCTCAACTACACCCGTTACAATGTCATCTTCACGATCTACGTATTGCTCATAAATTAAGCCACGTTCTGCTTCACGTACACGTTGAGTAACGACTTGCTTCGCTGTTTGTGCAGCGATACGCCCAAAATTTCGAGGCGTTACTTCCTGTTCAACAATATCTTCTAATTGGTAAGCCGGGTTGATGGCCTTCGCATCTTCTAAAGCAATTTGTAAACGGTCATCTTCTACTTCTTCAACAACATCTTTACGTGAAAATACACGAATTGAGCCTTTGTCTAAGTTTAAGTCAACACGAACATTTTGAGCTTGGTTAAAGTTGCGTTTGTAAGCTGTAACTAATGCTGCCTCTATCGCTTCGATTAACACATCTCTTGAAATTCCTTTTTGTTCTTCCAGCGCCGTTAGCGCATCTAACAAATCACTACTCATTTTATTTTCACTCCTAAATATGCATTATGCTGAAAAATCGATGGCAAGTCGTGCCAAAGCGATTTTTTCCTGTTCAATTGTTACTGTAATTTTGCGTGTTTTAATAGGTACTTCCATCACTAATGTATGTTCATCGTATGACGTTAAGTAGCCTTGGAATTCCTTCATGTCCTTAATGGGCTCATAGGTTTTCACATAAATAAATTTGCCAACGGCTTTTTTAAAATCAGTATCTTTTTTTAATGGACGTTCTGCACCTGGTGAAGATACCTCTAAATAATAATTTTGTGTAATAGGATCTTTTTCATCCAACAGTAAACAAAGTCGTTCACTAACTTGAGCACATTGGCCAATGTCAATTCCACCCTCAGGTGTATCTACATAAACACGTAAAAACCAGTTACGTCCTTCTTTCACAAACTCAACATTCACCAACTCAAGATTTAACTCTTCGACAATCGGTGTAGCAAGTTCTTCAATTAAAGATGGTACTTTGCTCATTGTTTCCTCCTGCATTTTCAATTTCAGGCGTAATAAAACAGAAATTCCACCAGTAATGTTGGTGAAATTTGACGGTCTTACCTGCTGTTAGTCTAAAAAATTTGTTTTGCTTCGGTATAACAACAGAAAAGAGCGGGAATGCCCCACTCTTTTGCTGGAAAACTATCAACAAATTATTACCATAAGGATAGCACAATTTACGTCACAATGCAAACTTCCTTATTTTAGACATTAGAAGAGCGATAACTGGTTCGCATCAGGCATACCTTCTAAACAACCTAATTGATCCATATACTCAATTAATGTTTTCGATACACGTCCACGTTGCTGTAAATCTTCTTTCGATAAGAACTCGCCATTTTCACGTGCCGCTACAATGGTTTTGGCAACGTTCGTCCCGAGTCCAGGAATCGCATCGAATGGCGGTATTAAAGAATTGCCATCAATAATAAACTCACTAGCCTGTGAACGATATAAGTCCACCTTTTGGAAGCTCATGCCACGCTCGCACATCTCCAGTGCAAGTTCCATTACTGTCAGTAAGTTTTTCTCTTTCGTCGAAGCATCTAAGCCCTTCATATTAATTTCATCGATTCTTGCACGAATCATTTGGGAACCTTGCGTCATCGCGATTAAATCAAAATCATCTGCCCTTACGGTAAAGTAGGCAGCATAATACAAGATTGGGAAATGCACTTTAAACCAAGCAATACGTACTGCCATTAAAACGTAAGCAGCGGCATGGGCTTTAGGGAACATGTATTTAATCTTTTTACATGATTCGATATACCAAGCAGGCACTTTATTTGCTAACATCTCTGCTTCAAATTCCTCTGATAAGCCCTTCCCTTTACGCACAGACTCCATAATTTTAAACGCTAAAGATGGTTCAAGCCCTTGGTAAATTAAATACACCATAATGTCATCGCGACAGCCGATTACTTCTTTTAATACACATGTACCATTTTGTATCAGCTCCTGTGCATTACCAAGCCATACGTCTGTTCCATGTGATAGACCAGAAATTTGCACAAGCTCCGAAAATGTTGATGGTTTCGTATCTTCTAGCATTTGGCGAACAAATCGAGTACCAAATTCCGGAATGCCTAGTGTTCCGGTCTTACACCCAATTTGCTTTTCTGTCACACCTAGCGATTCAGGTGAACTAAAAATTTTCATAACAACCGGATCATCGGTTGGAATTGTTTTCGGATCAATGCCAGATAAATCTTGTAACATACGAATAACAGTCGGATCATCGTGTCCAAGAATATCGAGTTTTAAAATATTGTCATGAATGGAGTGGAAATCAAAGTGTGTTGTTCGCCACTCCGAATCTTGTGCATCCGCTGGGAACTGCACTGGTGAGAAATCATAAATATCCATATAATCTGGTACAACGATAATCCCACCTGGATGTTGACCTGTTGTTCGTTTAACACCTGTACAACCCTGTACTAAACGGTCTACTTCAGCACCTCGGAAATGAAGGTTATTGTCGCTCGCATAGCCTTTAACGTAACCATATGCTGTTTTCTCTGCAACAGTACCGATTGTTCCAGCACGGAACACATAATCTTCACCAAACAGTACTTTTGTATAGTTGTGGGCTTGCGGTTGGTATTCACCTGAGAAATATGACGATAGGTAAGCATTTGAAGTCATCGCTAGCTTTTCCCCCGTCCCACACCGTGCATGAGGCTTTCACACTCACACGGCGTTCCATCGTTAATATTGTTGAAAGTTAGAGGCTAAGCTTTGGATTTCCTACTTCCGTTCTTAGCCTGTTTAGTTTATTAATTGCTTTTACTTCGAATTTACTAATTATCTTTTGATATTCTTTATTTGTTAGTGGGTCTGAATGATGGATAAGCATATGATATTGCTTGTTGATAATAATTAAATTATCATATTCATCTGTGCCACCAAGAGCTATTGGTTTTCTATGGTGGCAAATTGCTTGATGAGGTGTTAATCTCTCACCTGTAATACCACAACAACCTTTTTGTGCTACATATTTACTTAAGCGGTTATTTTCATACAGAACACTTTTTGATTTATATATTCCTTTACGAAACATTTCAATTTCCCTAACAGACACTTGTTTTAAACCTTTATGAATTGCAAGCCGATCTTTTGCGTTATAAATCGTAAAATCCGGTTTGCGTTGTCCTCGTATATCATGTCGAATTGCTTCAATAGGATATACCAATAATCCATTACTTTTGAATCGAGGATAATTATAGTCTCCATAAAACCTATCAATCACTCCATTTGTTTCTTTTGTTCTCACAAAAATGTTTCTGAACATTAGTGATTTGATATTAGGGTGAACATTATGCCTTATTTCATTAAAGTCTTGCGCTATCCTAGTAGCAATCTTGTAGTAATTTTGCAATCCTAAAATATTTGCATTGAAGTTCATTACCTTTTTTGGAGTAGGATTCTTTCTTAGCTTAATAAGTTGATGTCTAATTACGGCTTGTACCTTTTCTTTTGCTTTTGGGTCCATTTTTGAATTTACAATATAACCCGTTTTCGCATTTCCTTTTGATACCGCTCTAAATCGAATCCCTAAAAAGTCTGTACCGTTTTTCCGCAAGTTTGTAATTTTACTTTTTTCTTCACTTACCTCTAATCCCAATCGTTCTTTTAACCATTTTTCAATAGCTATTTTTATCCTTCGGGCGTTTTCATAGGAATTTGTGAATATTTTAAAATCATCTGCGTACCGAACTAAGTACATTGGTTTTAACTTTGTTTTCTTTAGAGCATCGGTTTTGTTGCGTTTTAGCTTATAAGGTACTTTTGTAGGTTTTGTTTCCCATTGATTCGAAATCCACCAGTCTAACTCGTTCAATACTACATTTGCGAGTAGAGGAGATAAAATTCCACCTTGTGGTGTTCCTTTTGACGGTACTCCTTCACCTAGTATTTCAGCTTTCAGCATCTTCTTAATAATAGCTAATACTTTTTTATCCCGAATGCCAATCGTCCATAATTGTCTCATAAGTTTTTTATGATTTACGTTATCGAAGAAACCTTTGATATCAATATCAATTACAAAGTGTTGATAGCTGTGATTCACCATATGATAACATCTTGCCAATGCATCGTGTGTGCTGCGTTTAGGTCTGAAACCATAACTTTGTGGGTTAAATTTTGCCTCCGTAATTGGTTCTAATACTTGTAAAAACATTTGTTGTATTAGCCTATCTTCAATTGTCGGAATACCTAGAGGTCTCATCTTTCCATTTGGTTTCGGGATAAATAATCGCCTAACAGCATGTGGTACATAATCTTCAAGCCTTCTTCGGACAAGTTTGACTAATTTATCAGCATTCATTTTATTCAAGTGTTTAATTGTGTGTCCATTAGTACCTTTCGTTTTACTACCTGTATTGCTCTTTAGGTTTCGAAAGGCTAATAAAATGTTCTGTTCAGAGATAATTATCTTATAGATATCTGTAAAGTATCGACCACTTTTACTTTCTTTATAAAGAATATCGAAAATCGATTGTAAACCGAAATATTCGTTGTTTCTTAGTTTTTGTATCATTAGGTCAGCCAACTAATCACTCCTTTGACGAAGCTTTCGTTCTCTTTAGTCATACTAGAATCTGACTTTAATGTAGGTTTGTTTTCAACATTAACGACTTGTGCCCTTCCCTCTGAAATGTTTTGTCCTCCGACTTATTGGATATTCAGTCATCTATGGCATTTCTTCACTGGTACTACGGCACTACTGCCACTCCTTTTAAGTAAGTTATAGCTAATAGCCTTTCCTTACACCGTCGTCAGCGGAATGCAATTTCCTCTTACGTTAGGAGCTTCACACGTTCCACTATTTCTATCTGTACATCTTTCCTTAGGTTCCCCCTAAATTCCGCTAGGCCAGCATGTGCCTATAACACACGATGGATTTTCATAACCAAACGCTTACTCATCCACACCTAGAAGTCCTATTTGGACCCCGCAGCATTTCTACTACGTGACATTCACGAAAAGTCAGTCGAGGGTTCGTCCCAGTCATTCTACTGATTCTAACCATAGAAAGTTTATAGACGCCAGACCTATCATTCACAAGATTGCTCTCTTTCCACAGCCGTACTGTTTGGGTGAACTTCAGCCTACTTTAACGAGCTTCATACAAGTTTCAATTTTGCAGTTATTCACTTGCATGTCGTAGCTTCAGCGAGTATGTTTCAGGGCGTTACTCCGTCATTCCATACTTTGAAATAGTAGTTCTACCAAATTGGTGGCTAATCTTTTCAATTAGCAACGTGTCGCACTCAAATCGATATCAGGTACTTTATCTCCTTTAAAACCAAGGAAAGTTTCGAATGGAATATCTTGTCCATCTTTTTTATAAGGTGTGCCACATTCCGTACAATCTTTGTTCGGTAGGTCATAGCCGGAGCTAACAGAACCGTCATTGAAAAACTCGGAATGCTTACAATTTGGACAAATATAATGCGGTGGTAACGGGTTTACCTCCGTAATTTCCATAAAGGTTGCCACTAATGAAGAACCAACGGAACCACGAGAACCTACTAAATAGCCATCCGCAAGTGACTTTTTCACAAGCTTTGCAGAAATTAAGTAAATCACACCAAATCCATGCCCTAAAATTGACTTTAGCTCTTTCTCAATACGAGCTTTAACGATTTCTGGTAATTCTTCACCATAGATACGATGGGCCATCTCATACGTTAAATTGGTTACTTCATCATCAGAACCTTCAATTTTAGGTGTATATAAGTCATCCTTAATCGGCTTTACATCGTCAATCATATTCGCAATTTTTTGCGGGTTTGTAACGACGATTTCTTTTGCAAGATCAGGACCTAAAAAATCGAACTCTTGCAACATCTCGTCCGTCGTGCGAAAATGAACCGCTGGCAGCTTGGATCGATTTAAAATATTGGCGCCACCTTGAGAACCAATCAGTATCTGTCTAAACATAGCATCGTTCGGATCGAGGTAATGAACATTTCCTGTAGCAACTACAGGCTTACCCATCTTCTTGCCAAGTTTCACAAGCTTGCGAATAATATCCTCAATAGTCCATTCATCGCGCACGACATTACGTTCAATTAACGGAGCATATACAGCCTTCGGTTGTACTTCAATATAATCGTAAAACCTTGCGATTTGTTCCGCTTCCTCAGGTGATTTATTCATCATCGTCTCAAACAATTCACCATTACTACAGCCGGAACCAACTAACAGTCCTTGTCGATATTGTTCCAACGTCGCGCGTGTTACACGAGGGACACGATAGAAAGTTTTTGTATGCGAATGAGACACAAGCTTAAATAGATTTTTTAAACCGTCATTATTAACTGCTAAAATCGTACAATGCATTGGGCGCGCTTTTTTATAGGCATCACCGCCGCCAATATGCTTATTGAAATCATCGTGATATTTAATGCCGAGTTCATCCGCTTCTTTTAACAGATGCAATAATAAGTAACCTGTTGCTTCCGTATCATAAATGGCGCGGTGATGTTGCGTTAATTCAATGCCGAATTTTTTACATAATGTATTTAAACGATGATTTTTCATCGTAGGATGGAGCAAACGAGCAAGTTCTAAAGTATCAATTACTGGGTGAATCGTATCTTCTAGACCGTATTTTTTATAACCAGTATAGAGGAAGCCCATATCAAAAGAGGCATTGTGTGCCACTACGATTGCGTCTTCTATAAAGGCATGGAACTCATGAATCACTTGCTCCACTTCTGGCGCATTGCGAACCATCTCATCTGTGATGCCGGTCAATTCGATTGTTGTTGCAGACAATGCATGATGTGGATTTGCAAAACTTTCGTATTTGTCAATCACATGTCCGCCTTTAATTTTTACTGCTGCAAGCTCTATAATTGTATCGTAAGCAGTAGAAAGCCCTGTCGTTTCGACGTCAAACACCACATAGGTCGCATCGTCTAATGAACGATGCTCAGAAGCATACGCAATCGGTACACCGTCATCGACTAAATTAGCTTCTAAACCGTAAATTATTTTTATGCCATGTTTTTTGCCCGCACTATAAGCCTCTGGGAACGACTGCACGACCGCATGATCCGTTATCGCAATCGCTGGATGACCCCATTTCGCCGCTTGAGCCACTAACCTATCTACCGGTGTAACTGCATCCATTTGACTCATCGGTGTGTGCAAATGGAGCTCTACTCGTTTTTCACCTTCTGGCGCCTTGTCTTGTCGTGTTTCTTTTTTAATTTCATTAATATCATTTGCCATCACAATTAAATCACGAATAAAGGTATCGGTTTGAACCGAGCCACGTACTTTCACCCACATACCCTTTTTCAAATGCTGCATTAATTCCGCATCATCGTTATCCCGTGAGAACATTTTTACAACAATTGAATCCGTATAGTCCGTAATTTTAATTTGTAGAAGTGAGCGTCCACTTTTTAACTCTTTAATTTCGGTATCGAACACAAACCCTTCAATAATAACACGACGTTCCTCTTCCACTATGCGCTTAATTTCCATAATTTCATCGTCTTTAATTTGCATACCGAGCTGAAATGGACGATCACCGAGGGCTGCCAATGCCGGATTGTCCTTTTTGTCCTGTTCACGTTTTTGGAAGTCTTGCATTGCTTGTTGAGCCATCGCTGCTTCTTCTAAACGTTTTTGCTCGATAAAAGCTTCTTGGGCTTCACGCATTTCTTCTGTTTCCTCTTGCAGCATAAAATCAAAGGCAATTTGCGGAAATCCAAATTGACTGTAACTAAGAGCTAGCTTTTCCGCATATTTCGTTTTCAGCATCATCAGTTCCATTTCCTGCACGCAGGATAACGTAATTTTTTGCCCATTCCACATCGGTATTTGCGATACAAGGCAATTTTTTAAGGTTGGTGCCATATCGTCGATTTGCTCAACAATGGTTAACCAATACGCTTGAATCAGCTCTTCCGTAACATTTTTTTCAACTGTTTCAAAAGTTGTTTCGATTTGGGCTATAGCAGCGAATTTTTCAGCTAGATGTGTACGAAATAGTTGATATAACGGAAATGGAAGTATGCCACGTAATTTAATATTAAAATGCCAGAGTCTATTTTTTTTATGCACAGTAAGACGGGCTAATTCGCCTTCTTCAAAAAAGGACATATAAACATCTTCTGTTAACTCTAGTTGTTGCAAGAGCATTTGAAATCTTTGTCTTGCTTCTTGTTGCTGTTCCAATCAATGACACCTACTTTCACTTTAATGGGCAAGAGTCTCTAATCACCACTTGCTCATTGTTATCTAGCAAATACTTTTTCAACTATGATGCAAAAAAATTCGCTCCCTTTCCACGGGCTATTCCAGCAAGCCTCACTTTGCTTTTATAGCAGTGAGATTTGCTTGGTTTCCCGTAGGAGTGTCGCGAATTCGTTTGCTTGTCCTCATTCATCTTCCAAAAGATGTTACTAGTAAGAACATCTATATCTTTTGGCTATTATGTTACCAAAGGATATTAATTTTTGCGGAAAAATTCATTTAAACGATCAATGACTTCCTCTTTTTTCCATTCAAATGTTTCACCTGTTTGACGGAATTTCACTTCGACAACACCTTCTGTTGCCTTTTTACCGACTGTTACACGAACTGGTAAACCTATTAAATCTGCATCTGCAAACTTAACACCTGCACGTTCCGCACGATCATCTAATAGTACATCATAGCGATATGATTTTAATAAGCCATATAACTCATTTGCTAATGAAACTTGTGTTTCATCTTTCGTATTAACAGGTACAACATGAATGTCATACGGAGCTAGTTGTATTGGCCAAGTAAAACCATTTTCATCTTGGAAATGTTCAGCTACGGCAGCTAAAATACGTGACACACCAATACCATAGCAACCCATAATAAACGGCTGTGCCTTTCCTTGCTCATCTAAAAATGTTCCATTCATTTTTTTAGAATAGGTAGTACCTAATTTGAAAATATGACCAACCTCGATACCTTCTGCAAATTTAATGATCCCTTGTCCATCAGGAGATGGGTCTCCTTCTTGGATAAAGCGAATATCCAAGTATTCATTGACAGCAAAATCTCGCTCTGGGTTAACATTTACTAAGTGGAAGCCGTCGTCATTAGCACCCGCTACCCCGTTACGAATTGATTTAATCGCATGATCTGCAACAACTTTGACCTCTACAGGTAATTTTACTGGGCCGATTGAACCTACGCCACAGCCTAGCAATTGACGAATAGCTGCTTCGTCAGCAAGTTCTACAGAACCAGCATCTAGCGCATTTTTCAGTTTAATATCGTTAATTTCGTGATCGCCACGAGCAAGGACTACCACTAATTCGCCATCAACATTAAATACTAATGATTTAATAACCTTTGAAGGTGCTACTTGTAAAAATGCAGATACTTCTTCAATTGTTTTTTGATCTGGTGTTGCTACTTTTTCAAGATCTTTTAATGCTTCATTGGCTGGTTGATACTCTACAGTGACTTCTGCCATCTCAATGTTTGCCGCATAATCGGATGTATCAGAGTATGCAATTGTATCTTCCCCAATTTCAGAAAGTACCATAAATTCATGTGTACCTTTACCACCAATTGAACCAGCATCGGCAATAACTGCACGATAGTTTAAACCAAGACGCGAGAAAATATTAGAGTAAGCGCGGTACATATCCTCATATGTTTCATCTAAGCTTTCCCGTGAAGCATGGAAAGAATAAGCATCTTTCATAATAAACTCTCTTCCTCGTAATAAGCCAAAACGCGGGCGTTTTTCATCGCGGAATTTAGTTTGAATTTGATAGAGTGTTAATGGTAATTTTTTATATGATTTAATTTCATCACGTACTAAAGTTGTAATGACCTCTTCATGTGTTGGTCCTAAGGCAAAGTCACGATCATGGCGATCTTTTAATCGCATTAGTTCTGGACCGTATTTTTCCCAACGGCCGGATTCTTGCCACAGTTCAGCAGATTGCAATGCAGGCATTAATAATTCGATAGAATTGATGGCTTCCATCTCTTCGTGAATAATATTTTCGATTTTTGTTAACACACGTTTTGCAAGCGGTAAATACGAATATACCCCACTTGTATTTTGACGAATAAACCCTGCACGTAATAATTGCTTATGTGATTTTACATCTGCATCAGCAGGTACTTCACGTAGCGTTGGGATAAATGTTTTACTTTGCTTCATTCAGTGTTCCACCTTTTTAATAAATAAATTTATACTCTAATTAGCATAAACAAATTTAGCTTTGAACGCAATGTTTCAAAAAAATTGCGCTCAAAGCTATTTTACATTTTATTTTCACTTTAGCCTAACTTTGTTTCGATGTTACGTTATAAACAGTCACGTATCATCTAAATATTGGAAATATAAAAGCCAATTGTCATTACGTGCTTGCTAGAAGAAGAAACGTTGGATATCGTTCCACGTTACAACCACCATTAATATCATCAGCAAGACGATACCTACAAAGTGCACCATACCTTCTTTTTGACGATCAATTGGTTTGCCTCTTAAAGCCTCATAGCCAAAGAACAATAATCGGCCACCATCTAATGCTGGAAGAGGTAGTAGGTTCATAATACCAAGGTTGATACTTAGCATAGCAGCAAAATTGATTAAGGCGAAAATGCCATATGTCGCCACTTCTTCCGTTGTTTTATAAATCCC
The DNA here is from genome assembly GCF_016350185.1 of Lysinibacillus sp. C5.1. Lineage (NCBI taxonomy): Bacteria > Bacillati > Bacillota > Bacilli > Caryophanales > Bacillaceae > Lysinibacillus > Lysinibacillus sp. C5.1. Next base: position 1,092,949 of record NZ_CP066226.1, on the reverse strand, counting down.
TACAGGTCCTGATAATGCATCAATAGTAAATTGTCCTGTAATAAGCATACCTAGTAATTCAAAGATTTTAACCGTCATATTATACGTTTCTTGAGCTCCGTATACCACTGCTTTTAATGGGTTATAAACACGCGGACTTTCATACTTAACACCAATTTGTCCAAACGTCTCGCCTTTCTGCTTCACTGCTTTCACTGTCATATTGAGGTTTTCGATTTGTCCACCACGCTCAACCGTTACATTGATTTCTTGATTCGGGCGATTCTGTACAATGGCAGCTATATCTTGCCACTTTTCAACTGCTTGTCCATCAATCGAAGTCACCTTATCTCCTGCAAGCATCCCAGCTTGTGCTGCTGGATCATTTGCTACCACTTCTGTAATAATCGGCTCGTATGTTGGTACACCGTTTATTAAACCAATAAGCAAATAGATGAAAAAGGCTAATATAAAGTTAAATAATGGTCCTGCAAAAATGGTCATTGCACGTTGCCCAACGGTTTTTGCGTTAAATTGACGATCATATGGCGCGATTACGGTTTCTCTGCCATTTTCTACAACAACACAATCTCTTGCAACACTGTAACGAACTAAATTTTCTTCCTCATCATAGCCTTCAATAAATAATTCTCGTTCTAAATCAGCTCGTTCCACCTCTAAAAATAATAAATCTGGTAATTGTCTATTATTTTGATTGAAGATAATTTTTTTGGCGATATTATCTTCATCGACAATAAGCCCTACACGGTAGCCAGGCTGTAATTCAATACCATCCATATCTTCGCCTGCCATGCGGACATATCCACCTATTGGCAATAAACGGACTGTATAAATTGTTTCCCCATGCGTCTTGCCATAAATTTTCGGACCCATACCGATTGCAAATTCACGCACCATAATCCCTGCACGCTTTGCAAATAGGAAGTGACCAAGTTCATGGAAGAACACCAGCAAGCCAAATATTAAAATAAATGCAATGGCTGTTTGCATAATACCCCACCTTTAAAAGCGAATAGTTAACGAAAGCTTCCTGTCGTTATTTTACCATGTCTAACACTATTTTTCTTGTTTCTCTGTCCACATGTAAAATTGTTTGCAAATCTGGCACGGATACATTATTGTGTGCCTGCATGATCCGTTCAATTGTTGCATCAATTTCAAGGAACGTTATTTTCCCTTGTAAAAATGCTGCAACTGCCGCTTCATTCGCAGCATTCATTGCCGTTAAAATGGTACCGCCTGTACGCCCTGCTTCGAATGCTAAGCGCAACGCAGGATACCGTTCAAAATCCATTTCTTTAAAATGCAGTTGACCAATTTGCGCTAAATTAAGACGTTGTCCATTTTGGAGCGGCATACGATCTGGATAGCTTAATGCATATTGGATTGGTACACGCATGTCCGGCGTACCAAGCTGAGCAATTACGCTAGTATCATGATACTCAACAAGAGAGTGAATAATACTTTCTCTGTGTAAAAGTACATCAATTTTATCATAAGGCATATCAAATAAAACATGTGCTTCGATTACTTCAAGCCCTTTATTCATCATAGTAGCTGAATCTATCGTAATTTTTGCACCCATTGACCAGTTCGGATGATTAAGTGCATCGGCAACCGTAACATGTTTTAACTCTTCACGTGTTTTGTCGCGGAAACTTCCTCCAGAAGCTGTAATGATTAAACGCTCAATATTTTTCGGGTTTTCGCCATTCATCGATTGGAAAATAGCCGAATGCTCACTATCCACTGGTAAAATTGTAGCATTGTATTTTTTTGCCTCTGCCATAACTAAATGACCTGCTGTGACAAGCGTCTCTTTATTGGCAATCGCAATTGTTTTGCCCATACGAATAGCAGCTAGTGTCGATTCAAGACCAACGCTACCGAGCACTGCATTCACGAGCACCGTCGATTCAGGATGTGTAGCAACCTCTACAAGCCCTTTTGCACCAAATGTAAAGTGTACTTGCGGGTAGTCTTTTGCGAGAATAAGTGCATCTTCCTCAAGCTGAACCGATACCAGTTCAGGCTTTAAAGTCTCTATCATTTCACGTGTTTTTTCTATGTTTTTTCCTGAAGAAAACGCTACAAGATGAAATGCATCACGTTGTTCTTTTAAAATATCATAGGTTTGCCAACCGATAGAACCAGTTGCACCCAATAAACTAATTTTTTTCACGACAAAACGTCCCCTTTTTCTATCTAAGCGATCTATTGCAGAATTCGCATTTTCATCCATCATTGCGTCCCGATTTTATTCCAAGCTTGCTCGACAAGCAGCTGGCGTCGCCCTTTGGTGAGTATGTCGAGCTATTTACGGCTCGCTTTTCAAAGTGAGGTCGCCCGCCTTGCGCCCATCGATATATCTTTTCCTAAAACTTTAGGCAAATGACGCTTCCTAACAAGGTCTTACATACTTAGCTACCGAATAAATGTAAAAAATGCAGTAGTGGCACGACAAATAATAAACTGTCAAAGCGGTCTAGAATCCCGCCATGTCCTGGTAAAATATTGCCTGAATCTTTTACGTCAAAATGGCGCTTGATAGCTGATTCCACTAAATCGCCCATCTGACCAATTATCGAAGCAAAAATCGTGATCACAATAAGTGAAGCATAACCGTTAGCAAATGGATAAATCGCTTGCATAGCTATAGCAAAAATAACCGCTATAACAATCCCACCAACAAAGCCTTCAATCGTTTTCTTCGGTGATATTTCAGGCCAAAGCTTATTTTTACCTAGTTTTCTACCTACAAAATAGGCTCCTGAATCTGTTGTCCAAACAACAAGTAAACAATATACAACAAATTCAAGACCATAGTTTCGCGTTTCGATTAAATAATGGAAACCTAATCCTACATAAAACGCCCCAAGCAAAATAAAGCCAACTTCATCAAATGTAATTTTATTTTTTACGAGGACTACATAAATAAGTAACAGCATGACCAGTCCGTAAATAACCATTAGAACCGATGAATAGCCGATTGCATGTACTACCTCATTTGCCCAATCTTTTGGTATGACAAGCATAATAAGCGTTAGTAACCCGATCATACCAGGTACTGAAAAAATGGAAATACCTTTCATCTTCAGTATTTCATAAAAGCCTACAACAGCCATTGCTAGTACAAGTAGTGTAAATGGCACCTTTCCATAAATAACAAATGGAATAAACAGTGCCGCGGCAATGATTGCTGTGATGATTCGTTGTTTCAAGATGTTTCTTCTCCCTTCAACCCACCGTAACGGCGATTACGTTTTTGATAGTTTTCCACCGCTTCCAGAAAGTTTTCCTCGCTAAAATCTGGCCACAATGTATCTGTAAACCAAAATTCTGTGTAGGCGAGCTGCCATAACATAAAGTTACTTAATCGTACTTCACCACTTGTACGAATGAGTAAGTCTGGCTCTGGTAGATGAGCTGTCATTAAATGAGCTGTCATACATTCCTCATTTATGTCTTGTATAGTTAATTGACCGTCCTGTACTTTTTGAAGCATCGTTTTCATGGCACTTACCATTTCTGAACGACTACCATAATTTAAAGCAAAGTTTAAAATTAACCCTGTATTATGCTTCGTCTCTTCCATTGCCTCATACAATGCTTTTTGTGTATGTGCTGGCAAGAGTGACGGATCTCCAATCATTTCAACTCGCACATTGCGCTCCATCATTTCCGGTAAAAAAGATCCTAAAAATTCTACAGGTAGACGCATCAGAAAATCGACTTCAGGCTTTGGCCGTTTCCAATTTTCTGTAGAGAACGCATACACTGTTAATACTTTTATGCCAAGATCAGATGCAAATCTAGTTACCTTCCGTACCGTCTTCATACCTTCATGGTGCCCAGCAACACGTGGCATGGCACGTTTTTTAGCCCAACGTCCATTTCCGTCCATAATAATCGCTACATGGGCAGGAATCGGCTCGCTTTTCGCAAGGGCAACACGTTCCTCCAATGATAGTGTATCCATATTTACTTGTTTACCTAATAGCTTCTTAAACATGCTAACTCCCCCACTACAACTAATCGGACGTATACTAACCTATCATAACAAACAAAAGTGCTTTTTGTCTTTTTTTTCCCTCTAATTGACTATGTATGAACTAGCTTATTTTAGAACAACACACATCTCAAAGAAAAATCTTGTCTTGCTACATTCAGCAACTGCTAATAAGCCAGAACAATGTAATTCGTATACTACGTGTAAACGAGTTAACCATTACGGCTCGTAGAGAGCAGGTGAAAATTGTAACACCGATAAGAAATGAATACTTTTACAATAAAAGAGAAAAGACGTCCTGTTATGTATAGGACGCCTTCATCTCATCAAAAAGTTCCATCATAGAAATGCAAAGCGCCTGCTTACACTTCTAGAATTTCTTTTTCTTTTTCTTTCGCTACTTGGTCTACTTTCACGATGAACTCATCTGTTAATTTTTGAATATCGTCACCGTATCCACGTAAATCGTCTTCTGTGATTTCGCCTGCTTTTTCAAGTTTTTTAAGATCATCATTAGCATCACGACGAACATTACGTACTGCGATTTTTGCATCTTCAGCTTCTTTTTTCACTTGTTTTACAAGGTCTTTACGACGTTCTTCTGTTAACGCTGGAATCATTAAACGAATAACAGAACCATCATTTGTCGGTGTAATACCGATATCTGACTTCATAATCGCTTTTTCAATTTCACCTAAAATGGATTTATCATAAGGTGTAATCACGAGTAAACGAGCTTCTGGTACTGCAACACCTGCAAGTTGATTGATTGGGGTTGGCGCACCATAGTACTCTACAGAAATACGGTCTAGTAGAGATGCGTTTGCACGGCCTGCTCGGATTGATGCTAATTCACGTGAAAAAGCAGCAATTGATTTGTTCATTTTTTCTTTCGCTTGTTCTAATACTTGTTTAGTCATTGTGCATTCCTCCTAACAACAGTTCCAATTTTCTCGCCCAGTACGGCACGTTTAATATTACCTTGCTCCGTAATTGAGAAGACAATTAACGGAATATCGTTATCCATACATAAAGTTGAAGCAGTTGAATCCATTACTTGTAACCCTTGCTGAATAACGTCTAAGTATGTGAGTGTATCATATTTGATAGCAGTAGTATCGACTTTTGGATCTGCAGAATAGACACCATCTACATTATTTTTCGCCATTAAAATCGCATCTGCGTCAATTTCCGCTGCACGTAATGCAGCTGTTGTATCTGTAGAGAAGAACGGGTTACCTGTACCTGCAGCAAAAATAACTACGCGTTTTTTCTCTAAATGACGAACTGCTTTACGACGAATATATGGCTCTGCTACTTGTGTCATCACAATAGAAGATTGCACGCGTGTTTCGATACCTAATTTTTCAAGAGCATCTTGTAATGCTAATGAATTCATAACCGTTGCTAGCATACCCATATAGTCAGCTGCTGCACGATCCATGCCCATTTCACTACCGATTTTCCCACGCCATATATTACCGCCACCTACAACTACAGCAACTTCTACATCAAGATCTACTACTTCCTTCACTTCTTCAGCAACAGACTTGATAATTTTTGGTGATAAACCGAAGCCAGCCTCTCCTGCTAACGCTTCACCACTTAGTTTAATAACTACTCGTTTATATTGTGGCACACTCATTGTAAACCTCCGTCAGACATTTATTTAAAACTTTTCTTTTCCTTTTCCATTATAGTATATCTAACAATAATTGCTAGCTGTGAATAATGGTAATAGAAAATTCTATCCTTTTTTAGCTCATCTCGGAAAAATAGGGAACACGTTATGTTGTGTTCCCCATTTTTGTCTAGAAAATCTAGTTATTATTTGATTAGGATCAAATGCAAGCCAATCCATCAACTGAACTAGTCTACAAATTAGTTACCTTTAACTTGGTTCATTACTTCTTCAGCAAAGTTATCTTCGCGTTTTTCGATACCTTCACCAACAGCGTAGCGTACAAAACCAGTTACATTACCGCCAGTTGAAGCAACGAAGTCGCGAACTTTTTGATCTGAATTTTTAACGAATGATTGGTCAAGTAAGCATACGTCTTCGAAGTATTTACCAAGACGACCTTCAACCATTTTTGCAACGATGTTTTCTGGTTTACCTTCGTTAAGTGCTTGTTCAGTTAACACTTTACGCTCACGGTCAACTTCTTCAGCAGAAACTTCTTCACGAGAAACGTAAGTTGGGTTAATCGCTGCGATATGCATAGCGATATCTTTAGCAGCAGAAGCATCTGTAGAACCTTCTAAAGATACTAATACACCAATACGGCCACCCATGTGTAGGTAAGAACCGAAAGCATCTGCATCAGTTTTTGTTTTTACTTCAAAACGACGAAGTGTAATTTTTTCACCGATAGTTGCTACAGCTGTTGAAATTTGGTCAGCGATTTTTACGCCTTCTGCATTTTCAAGCTCTACTGCAGCTTCTACTGATGCTGGTTTAGCAGCAAGTAATTGCTCAGCTAAAGAAGAAACTAATACTTGGAATTTATCGTTTTTCGCAACGAAGTCAGTTTCAGCGTTTACTTCAAGAATAATTGCTTCGTTACCTTTTTCTAAAATATAAGTTGTACCTTCTGCAGCGATACGGTCAGCTTTTTTAGCAGCTGAAGAAAGACCTTTTTCACGTAGGAAATCGATTGCAGCTTCTAAATCACCATCAGTTTGTACTAACGCTTTTTTACAATCCATCATACCAGCGCCAGTTTTTTCGCGTAATTCTTTTACTAATTGTGCAGTAATGTTTGCCATTTAGTGTTGCCTCCTCAAATTGGTTAAACTATTTATAGTGGTAGGTTCTAAAAAAGGTGATAAGGGTTCTGAGCCACTTATCACCTTTTTGTAAACGTGAATTACTCAGCAGCAGCTTCAGTAGCTGGAGCTTCTTCTTCACCTTGTTTTGACTCGATTAAAGCGTCAGCCATTTTAGCAGTTAAAAGTTTAACAGCGCGAATAGCATCGTCATTAGCAGGGATAACATAGTCGATTTCATCTGGATCACAGTTAGTATCAACAATACCTACTAGAGGGATGTTTAATTTACGAGCTTCAGCAACAGCGATACGTTCTTTGCGTGGGTCAACCACGAACATAACGTCTGGAAGATCGTGCATATCACGGATACCGCCTAAGAATTTAACTAGACGTTCGTGTTCTTTTTTAAGTTGGATTACTTCTTTTTTAGGTAGAACTTCAAAAGTTCCTTCTTCTTCCATTTTTTCGATAGCTTTCATACGTGCAACACGTTTTTGAATTGTACCGAAGTTAGTAAGAGTACCACCTAACCAACGTTGGTTGATATAGTAGTTGCCTGAACGTTCAGCTTCGTCTTTGATCGCTTCTTGTGCTTGTTTTTTCGTACCAACGAAAAGAACTTTACCACCGTCTTGACCAACTTGACGCATGAAGTCATAAGCTTCCTCTAATTTTTTAACAGTTTTTTGTAAGTCGATGATGTAGATCCCGTTACGCTCAACGAAGATAAATTTCTTCATTTTTGGGTTCCAACGACGAGTTTGGTGACCGAAATGTACACCAGCTTCAAGTAATTGTTTCATAGAAATTACTGACATGTGAATTTCCTCCTAGAATGTTTGGTTTTTTTCCTCCGCATTTATCACTTGCGACAAGCTACCCTAATCTTAGAGCACCACTTACTGCATCAAAATGCGTGTGTAGTAATAACACCATTTGCTACTATATCACAGCTTTATGGCATTCGCAACTGTTTTAGCTATGAAATTTCAATAAAAGCTCGATTTCTGTCTTTCCTTTTTGCAGCTTTTTCGCAATTTCTTCAGCAGTTTTTCCCTGCTCAGCCATTTGAACAATTTGTTGTTCCATCGTTAACGGCTTTGATTCTTCTTTTGGTAAACTATCAATCTTTGGCGCAGCCGTTTGCACAGCCGTCGTTCCTCCCTGTTGTTGACGAGAATAGGCATTCGCTACGATATTTTTCGGCATTAAAATACGTGGCTCACTATTAGCTGTCACTGCCTTCATCTCACCATCGGTTTGTGACAAAGGCTGTCCTTGACTTTTAGGCACAGCTATTGGTTGTGCCTGTTGTCCAGTATCAGGTGTCATAGTAGGTTTTGGTACCACTTGCAACGCTTGAATTAGACGATTATTTTCATCCTTCATTTCAGCTAAATAGAGGCTAATCGTATCATCCATTTCTCGCATTAAGCGTTCCTGCTTTACTTCTAAATCTTTGAATTTCGCTAATTTCGTATTTAATATAATAATGAAATAAAATGATAGTAGCTGCAAAACAAAGAGAACAGCAATTAATATGGTTGTCATAGTAAACTCCTATCCACTAAAGTCCACGAAATTACCTTTGAACGGATGCTGAGCCTGTTTTTCTGGTTTTTCGTTATGGTTCTTTTTCTTTTTACGCGTTCCTTTTATATACTCGCCACCCGCTTCTTCCTCTTCGCTAATCTCCGTCATACCTTCTGAAGTATTTACAGCTTTTTGCTTGCGCTCTAATTCCTTTTTTAACGCTTCATTTGCATGTACTTGTTGAGCTAAAGTTTGTTGTTGTGCCTGATCTGCCATTTTACCCGCTTCAAACGTTTTTGGAATAGCTATTTGTAATTCGACACCTTTTAAACTCATTAAAATTCCTCCCTCAACAATCCGTTAGATACTATACATTAATCATTTCATTGGACAATAGCTTTCGCAACTTAAATAATGCTTTTGAGTGAATTTGAGAAATACGTGATGTTGACAATTCGAGCATTTCACCTATTTCAGTTAGTGTCAACTCTTCTGTATAAAATAAACTCAGTACGAGCTGCTCTTTATCATTAAGCTTTTGTATATTTACCGCTAAATCATCGAGTAACTCCGATTTTATTACGACTTGCTCTGGAGTCTTTGTCGTATCATCACGGATTACAAAGGACTTCCCCTCTGCTTCTTCCTGATCTTGTTGCTCATTGATGGAGAGTACATTTGAGAAGAAATGCTCCTGCACCGTTTGGTATACGTCTTCCACAGGTAACTCCATATGCTGTGCAAGCTCCTCAGGCGTCACATGGCGCATTAACTGTTGTTCTAATTGTTCAATCTTGGCATCCATCTTTTTGGCCTTTTCTCGTGCAGAACGAGGTAGCCAATCCTCTTTACGCAAGCCATCGATTATAGCGCCTCTCACCCTAAAAGAAGCATATGTATCAAACTTTAAGTCTCGATTTATATCAAATTTATTTAAAGCATCAAATAGACCTAGCATGCCTAAGCTTGTTAAATCGTCACGCGATACGCTCTTAGGTAAACCTGCACCAATTCGCTGCACATGGTAAGTCACAAGAGAAGTATATTTTTTTATTAATAAATCACCCGCATCAGGATCACGTTCATTCACCCATCGATTCCACAGCTTTTGTTCATCGTTTAGAATTGGTTGTGTCATAAAATCCACCTCTCTACTTTGCGCCTGTTTGCACGGACTTTTTGCGCTTTCCTCTCAAATGCTCCAAGGCGCCAATAGTTCTGTCGCTTTGTTAACGCTGTACGCTTGAAAATTAAAAAACATACACATGTCTATCAAAAAGAGACTCACTTATCACATTTTGAGTATTTTGCTTACAATGACTGACAGATTTAGATACAAACCTATGCCATTCTTTCCTTTTATTATAACAACATTCGACTATAATTTCATATGATTCTCTAACACTATTCTATTATTAATAGCTGTTCTATTTTAGGCAGAAGAAAACTGCCTCCAATAATTAGACGACAGCTAACATTAGAGGCAGTTTAAAGTGTTCTGGCTTATGCATTTACTTGTTGTTCATCTTCACGATGCATCATCGTTCGAACGGCTTGTGCAATATCTTCTGTGCTTTCATCTTGAAACTCAACCGTTGAATTTGTCGTAGAAGTTTCTTTCCCCTTCTCATCGACGACAGAAGCACTATTTTCTTCTAGTCCACTGTCATCTTCCGACGGGTCGGCAGTTGGTGTAAATAACACATACGCAATTAAAAACCTTACGATATACATGACAAAAAATACGATAATTGCTGCTACAAATGAACCGATGATAATACGTAATGGTGTATAGGGCTGTTGCAGTGTCATAAAGAAATAAAGGGAAAAGGCAATCAATGCCCCCCATAGGTTATAAAAAATAGAACCAAACATTATATTTCACTCACTCCTTGGTTAACCGTTCGAATATGTAACATCGACGTAGCAGGGTTAAATTCAATTGTTCGACCGCTATTACCGCCCGTATTTTCGGCTACTAAAGGAATTCCATGACGTTTTAATTCAAACTTTACAGCCTCCACATTACGAGGACCGATGCGCATTGAATCTTTGTCGGACGTAAATTGAAACATTTGCGCACCCCCCGCAATTTTTGCCTTCAGTTTAAATTTTTGAACACCCTCTAGCTTTAATAAATCAATCATAGCTGAAATGCCCGTATCTGCAAATTTCGCTACATTTATTGACTCTGCTCTACCTAAACTTGAATCTGGTAGCATGACATGTATTAAACCAGCTATTTTCTTTGACTCATCGTATAAAATAACGCCTACACAAGAACCAAGTCCTGAAGTTCTAATCGTGTTCGGAAATTTCGCTACATCCATTTGAGCAATTCCAACTTTTATTACTTGTCCATTATTATTGTTGTTAAGCATAGGCTATGAAACTCCCAATGCTTTAAAAATAGCATCAAAAGAATCTGGATCAGGCAGTAAGAAGAAATGTCCCCTAACTGTTTCATGATCCTCCACACCGTCTTCAAAAATGGATGTATTAATTACGATGACATTATCACTCACATGCGATAATTCAATTAAGCCAATACTAATAATAGCACCAAACATATCTACACTTAGACCAGGCACAGTTGGATAAATTTTTAAATTTGTAAAATCTGATAACGCGGATAAATATGAACCAGATAAAATATTCCCCATTTCCTGCATGGCAGATAAACCTAACTCCGAAACAGGTGGGTTTTTAAAGTCGAATGATTCATCCTGTATTAGACGTCGGATAAAGCGATTAGCTTGTTCAATCGGAAGTATGAAAAACATGCTTCCTTCAGCATCTCCCTCAATGCGTAAAAAAATCCCAACTACAACGTTTTCAGAACCACCAGCAAGCTCCATCATGTCATTAAACGACACCATTTCAACCTTCGGGACACGCATATCGATTTTTTTACCAAGTAAATTGGAAAGAGCTGTTGCAGCATGGGCAGCTCCAATATTTCCAATTTCCTTTAATACGTCTAAATGTAGTGATGTAATCTTTTGATTAAGTGTCATAATCGAATCCCTACTTTAGTGGATTTAATACTTTCTCTAAATGTAATAATATTAATAATCGTTTACCTATTTTGGCTACGCCAGAAATAAACTCTTCTTCAAGAGATCCTACTACCTCTGGTTGAGGTTCGATTGAGCTTGCTGGAATATCCAACACATCGTTCGCTGAATCTACAACAAAGCCTACTTCCATGTCTTCTAAAGAGATAATGATAATACGAGTCGTTTCTTCGTGCTCAGAGATTGGTAATTCAAAACGTTCGCGTAAATCAATAATTGGTGTTACGACACCTCGTAAATTGATGACACCTTTTACATATTTCTCTGTTTTAGGTACACGTGTAATATGCATCAGTTTCTCGATACCTTGGACGTGTGATACTGGAATCGCATATTCCTTATCTGCTAATTGGAAGACAATTACTTTAATATTTTCTTGTTCAACTGCATTTGTCATAGTAAACACCTCTCTTATTCATTCACCTTATTTTATAAGTGCATTGCAATCCACAATTAGGGCTACTTTACCATTACCTAAAATTGTTGCACCTGAAATTGCAAAGATATTCGTTAAGTAGTTTCCTAATGATTTCAGTACAATTTCTTGTTGGCCAATGAATGAATCGACAACTAAACCAGCAAGTTTCTCGCCTTTACGAACAATTACTACTGAATGGAATTCATCATCTTGTAGCTCTTTACGAGGTACTTCGAAGATTTCTTCTAAGAATACAAGTGGAACCACTTTACCACGGAAGTCAATCACCTTTTGGTTATGTGCATTCATAATATCTGATGAACGGATAATCGATGTTTCAATAATTGATGATAGTGGTATCGCATAAATTTCTTTTTCTATTTCCACAAGCATTACCGAAATAATAGATAATGTTAACGGCAATTGAATGGAGAAAATAGAGCCTACATCTTGTGTAGATTCAATCGAAATGTTACCACCTAACGATTCAATCGTTGTTTTGACAACGTCTAGCCCTACACCACGACCTGATACATCTGAAATAACATCTGCCGTTGAGAAACCAGAAGCTAAAATAAGCTCATTAATTTGATTGTCTGACATAGCAAGAGATTGTTCACGCGTAACAACTCCTTTTGAAATCGCTTTTGCCAACACCTTTTCACGATTAATGCCAGCCCCATCATCTTCAATTTCAATAAAGACATAGTTACCACTGTGATAAGCACGTAACACCACTGTGCCTTCTTCTGGCTTTCCTTTTGCACGGCGTGCAGTAGGGTTTTCAATGCCATGATCGACAGAGTTACGGATTAAGTGAACGAGTGGGTCTCCAATTTCATCGATTACTGTTCGATCAAGCTCTGTTTCTGCGCCAATAATCTCAAGGTTTATTTTCTTATTAAGATCACGAGATAGCTGACGAATCATTTTAGGGAAGCGGTTGAATACAGTTTCCACAGGGACCATTCGCATTGTTAAAATAATCGTTTGTAGGTCACCCATAACACGGCTCATTCGTTCAACAGTTTCGTTTAACTCCCCATGATTCACTTCAGTTGCAATGGATTGTAAACGTCCACGATCAATCACAAGCTCCTCAAATAGATTCATTAAAATATCCAGACGTTCGATATTTACGCGAATCGTTTTGTTTCCTACAGGTGCATGACTTTTATCTGCTTTGGCAGGTGTTGATTTTGCTGGTGCAGGCTTAGCCGGAGCTTCAACTGGTGTATCTACTACCTCTACTGGCGTTGTTGCTGTAGCCGTTGCTGTAGCGGCTACCTCTTTATTTGCTTCATATTGTTTTTCACTGAATTGCTCTTGATTAATCTTTGCAACACTTACTTCATCAACTTCAGAAACCTTCATTAACTTCTTCTGCATATCTTCTGCTGATTCTTTTGTTACGAACGCTACATAAAATTGTTGATCGAATTGTTCATCTTCAAGCTTCTCAACAGATGGCGTTGATTTAATAACATCACCATCTTTTTCAAGAATCTCGAATACCATAAATACACGTGCTGCTTTTAATAGACAATCTTCACGCAGTCTTACTGAAATTTCAAAAGCATTAAATCCTTGTTCCGCAGATTGCGTTATAACTGTTTGCTCAAAGCTATCATATTCTAGTACGCTTGGTACTTCAGGTATAGCTACAGTAGCTACTACTTCTGGAAGAGCTTCCTCACCAGATTCAATGCGCTTTAACTGTGCGACAGTGGAAGAAACATCTCTTTTACCGTCTCCGCCATTAGCAATATCCATTACCATTTCTTCTAAATGATCCACAGATTCAAATACAATATCTAAAATTTCTGGTGACACATGAATTTTTTCATTTCGAATTGCATCTAGGACATTTTCCATTTTATGCGTTAAATCTGCTAAGTCTTCGAAGCCCATAGTCGCTGACATACCTTTTAATGTATGAGCTGAACGGAAAATTTCTCCTACGATAGCCAAATCATCTGGGTTTTTTTCTAGTTCTAATAAATGCTCACTACAAGCTTGTAAATGCTCTTTACTTTCTTCGATAAACATCTCTAAATATTGATTGACTTCCATTAAGAGGACACCCCTTTTAAGGCAAATATTTCATAATTGTTTGTGCAATATCATCTACATCAGCGACTTCATCGACAAGCTGCGTTTCCACCGCAGCTTTCGGCATACCATACACTATGCAAGTTTCTGCTGACTCTGCAATAGCAACTACATTTCCGGTATTTTTTAATGCTTTCAGTCCCTTCGAACCGTCATAGCCCATACCCGTCATAATGACTGCTACCTTATCAAAATCTTTAAATTGACTTACATCTTCAAACATCACATCTACAGATGGGCGATGACCAGAACGTGGTGGTTCGTGATTATCTAAAACGATGCCAAATGAGGTACCAACTTTTCTTAACCTTAAATGATATCCTCCTGGGGCGATATAGGCCACGCCATTTTGTAAAATATCGCCTTGCTCTGCTTCTTTTACCGTAATCTCGCTCAATTGGTCTAAGCGGGAAGCCAGCGATTTTGTAAAGCCCGCTGGCATATGTTGAACAATAAGAATTGGCGCTTGAATTGTTTTAGGAATTTTAGTAATTACTTCTTGTAGTGCACGCGGTCCACCAGTAGATGTCCCAATCAACACAATTTTTTTACTAACTTTACTCCATTCAATATGTCCCTTAGTGACATTCGTACCTGTTGCGTTCACATTGACTGGAGGGGTAGCTTTACGTTCCTTCGACAATTCTTTTCTTATTGAAGTAGGCGATACAATTGGTTCTTGTTGTCTTTTGCTAATTGATGGTTTTTTCAATTTAGAAATAGGTACCAACGAAGCTTGTTCAACTTTATGGACAAGCTCAGATTGGATTTTATGTAAATCAAGAGAAATTGTTCCGCTAGGTTTCGCAACAAAATCAACCGCTCCATACTCGATTGCAGTTAGTGCATTTTCAGCCCCTCGCTGGGTTGTACTCGAAAGCATGACGACAGGCACTGGACAAATTGTCATAATCTCATTTAATGCATCGAGTCCATTCATTTCAGGCATTTCAATATCCATTGTCACGACTGTTGGTTTTAATGTTTGGATTTTCTTAATCGCATCTTTTCCATTTCGTGCTGTTCCAACTACTTCAACCCTCGAGTTTCCAACAAAAAAGTCACTAATTAGCTTTCTCATAAAAGCAGAATCATCAACGACTAAAAGCTTGCTTTTATGTACAAAGTCCAATTAATCACGCCCTTTCGAAAAAATACTTCTAAGTTTAGATAAGAATTTACTTGCTGACTGTTCATGTGCATGCACTTCCTCCATACGTTGTTCCATAAACCGAGCCACTATCAGTTGAAGTGTTTTAGAAATAAGTGCTTCTGGATATGCGATTGAAAATGGTACTTGCTCGCGCACAGCATTACGTACAACAGGGTCCTCAGGTAAGGAGCCTAATACTATAACCTCTTTGTCTAGAAATCGTTTCATCGTAAGCTTTAAACGTTCAATCGTTTCGATCCCTTCTTCTTTAGAAAAAGCACGATTACAAAGTAAATAAAATTGCTTATCCATATCGCGAACATGAATATATTTCATCATCGAATAAGCATCTGTAATAGAGGTTGGTTCAGCTGTTGTAATCACTATAATTTCATCAATAGATGTTAATAACTCTAATGACCATTTTGTCGCGCCAGCTCCCATATCAAATAGAATATAGTCGAAGTTTTTTTGGAGTTGTTCAAAAGCATGAATCAGTCTTTCAAACATTGCCTCCGACCATTCCAGCACACTCGACATGCCAGAGCCACCAGCAATACATTGTAAACCATGTGGCCCTTCAAATATTACCTCATCTAGTGATTTATTTCCTTCTAAGTAATCTTTTAAACTATAAGAAACATTTTTTCCAATTAATATATTGATATTCCCCATCCCAATATCCATATCTACAATTGCTACTTTTTTGTCCTTACTCGCTAAATTAATTGCAAAGTTCATTGAAAAGTTACTCTTACCAACTCCACCCTTACCGCTTACAACGGCAATTGTTTTACCTAATTCACCTTGCCGCTTCAGCATTTTCAAGCGTAATGTTTCTGCTTGATCTCTCATTTTTCTTCACCTTGGAAAAACATATTAAGCACTGCTTCTAAATCAGCTTCTTCAATATCTTCTGGTACTTCTTGACCATTGGTATAGTAAGCAAGTCCTTTATTATATTTAATCATTAAATTAATCATTGTGCCAATAGAATTTGTTTCATCAATCTTCGTAAAAATAAATTTTTCAATTGGCACACTTTTAAATTGCTCAATAATATTGGTCATATCCTTTTCTTTTGCCGTCATAGCAAGTACTAGAAAGGATTCAGCTTGATCATCAAACTTAATAAGGCGTTGTAGATCGTCTACATATTTTGCTTCCTTATAATTGCGGCCAGCAGTATCGATAAAGACTAAATCTAAATGGGACAATCGTTGCACAGCTTGCTCGTAATCTGTCGAATTATAAGCAATTTCAACAGGTGCTTGTAATAGGCCAGCATACGTTTTTAACTGCTCAATGGCAGCAATTCGGTATGTATCTGTAGTAATAAAGCCTATTTTTTTCTTTTTCTCTAGAACCGCTCGAGCTGCCATTTTAGCAATTGTCGTTGTCTTGCCGACACCCGTTGGTCCTAGCACATTAATATATTTACGTTCATAGGATAGGCCACCAATCGGCAAGCCTTCTAGTTTTTTACGCAGCAAGTTTTTTGTAATTAGCTTGCATTGTGAAAAATTGATTTCTGAAGCTTCTTTGAAATGCACAAAAAGCTCATCACCAATCGTTGTGATGAGCTCCTCATTTAGCTCTTGCTGTCTTAAGTATTCAATGAAGGATAAGAGTTCATCGGGATATTGAGCTTGGGTAGCCTTCTTGTGCATTGATTGCATTAACGATTTTAAATCTGCAATTTCCTTCCTCAGTTCTTCAGACATACCTGACTCATCTTGCAAAGTTATTTCTTGCGTAGGCTGAGCATGTTGAATTTTAGCTTGCACAGCATTTGTAATCTCTAGTAAACTAGCATTTTCTTTTTTAACAGGAATCATAGGCATACTTGCAGGTGTTGGAGCCGTATTGCTTGGCTCCATCGTGTCAATCCCTGCAACAACCTCAAAGCTCTTCTTTTTAACAAGCCCAAAAAGTTTCTTTGTTACGACTACTTTTGAATTCAAAATGACAGCGTCGTCGCCTAAATCAGCACGCACAAGCTTCATTGCTTCTGGTATGGAAGATGCATAATATTTTTTCATTTTCATTCAACATTCACCACCCCAACACTTTGAATTTCAATAGAAGCATCAAGTTCATTATAAGATAGTACCGGAATCTGCGGGAAATAGCGTTCTGTCAGCTGACGTAAATACATACGAACTGCCGGAGAGCACAAAATAATAGCAGATTGTTCCATAAATGACACACGCTCTACCTCTGATGCAATGGTCTCTAGCACCGTTTGAGAATCTTGAGGATCCATTGCTAAATAATTGCCGTGATCCGTTTGCTGAATGCTATCTGCAATCATTTTCTCTACTTTACCCGATACAGTAATGACTTTCAATGATGAGCTGTCTCCTACATATTGAGAGGTAATTTGACGAGCTAATGACTGACGCACATACTCTGTTAATATATCGGTATCACTTGTTAGTTTTGCATAGTCTGCTAATGTTTCGAAAATAATCGGCAAGTTACGGACAGAAACATTTTCTCGAAGAAGCTTGCCCAATACTTTTTGGATTTCTCCAGTAGATAATGGTGTGGGTGTTAATTCTTCGACTAAAATTGGATGTGTTTCACGTAAATGGTCAATTAATTGTTTCGTTTCCTGACGTCCTAATAATTCATGCGCATTTGCTCGAATCATTTCTGTTAAGTGTGTTGACACAACACTTGGTGGATCAACAACCGTATAACCAGACATCTCAGCGTCCTCTTTCACTTGCTCTGTAATCCATTTAGCAGGAAGACCAAATGACGGTTCAACAGTATCAATACCCTCGATTGAATCATCATCTCCTGGGCTCATCGCTAAATAATGATCGAGTAGAAGCTCCCCACGAGCCATTTCATTACCTTTAATTTTTATGCGGTATTCATTTGGCTGAAGTTGAATATTATCACGAATACGAACAACTGGAATGACAATCCCTAGTTCCAATGCTAGTTGGCGTCGAATCATGATAACGCGATCTAATAAGTCCCCACCTTGGGCTGCATCTACTAGTGGAATTAAGCCATAGCCAAATTCAAATTCAATTGGGTCCACATTTAATAAATTCACAACATTTTCAGGGCTCTTCATGCCGTCTGTTGCCACTTCTTCCTCAATTTCAAGTAATTCTTCCTCATCCTCTGGTTTCTTACGTTCCATCATGTAAGCACCTGCAACAAGTGAAATACCAATTGGTAACGTTACCCAGTTAGGAATTGGCGTGAATAAACCAAGTAAAATAATAGTACCCCCAGCAACATAAAGAAGCTTTGCTTGAGCGAATAGTTGTCCTGTAATATCTTCTCCTAGACTTCCTTTAGAGGATGCGCGTGTTACTACAATCCCTGTTGCTGTTGAAATAAGAAGTGCAGGGATTTGTGATACAATACCATCACCAACCGTTAGCTTTGAGAAATGGGTTGCTGCTTCCGCAAATGGTAAGCCCATTTGTACAACACCAATAATAATACCAAATAATAAGTTGATAATTACCATCACCATGGAGGCAATTGCATCCCCTTTTACGAATTTCGTAGCACCATCCATCGCTCCGTAGAAATCCGCTTCTCCCGATACTTTGTCACGTCGTTCACGTGCTTCTCGCTCAGATATTACACCTGCGTTTAAATCAGCATCAATACTCATTTGTTTACCGGGCATCGCATCGAGTGTGAAACGAGCAGCTACTTCTGCAACACGTTCCGCCCCTTTTGTAATAACGATAAACTGAATCAATACAAGAATTAAAAACACTACTAAACCTACGAGAACATTCCCGCCAACTACGAAATCCCCGAAGGTTTCAACAACTGATCCAGCATCTCCATTTGCTAAAATTGCACGCGTTGTGGAAACACTTAAGCCGAGTCGAAACAGGGTTAACAGAAGAATAACGGAAGGGAAAATAGAGAAATCTAACGCTTCCTTCATACTCATTGCTGTTAAAAGTACTATTAATCCTAACGTAATATTAATGACGATTAAGAAACTTAGCATCCACGGAGGAAGAGGGATGATGAGCATCGCAACGATTAAAATAACCGCACCTAAAACCCCTATATCGCGAACCTTCATTTGTGTCCCTCCTACATAAAAGCTTTAAATTTTCCGCTTAATACGATAAACATAAGCGAGTACTTCTGCTATTGCTTTGAAAAATTGTTCTGGTACTGAATCGCCTATTTCTACCTGATCATACATGGCTCTGGCTAATGGTCTGTTTTCTACCATTATGACATCATGTTCTTTCGCAATCAGTTTAATTTTTTGAGCAACAAAGTCTGTCCCCTTCGCCACTACGCGAGGGGCATCCATACTGTCCTCATCATACTTTAGAGCGATCGCATAGTGAGTTGGGTTAGTGATTACGACATCAGCATTTGGCACTTCTGACATCATTCGACGCATTGCCATTTCACGCTGACGTTGCTTGATTTTTGATTTAATCAGCGGGTCACCCTCACTATTTTTATATTCATCTTTAATATCTTGCTTAGACATTTTTAGATTTTTTTCATACTCATGTTTTTGATACATCCAGTCCAATAAGGATACACATAGTAACACAAGAGAAGCCGCGATCCCCATAATGCCAACAAGTTTACCAACTGTAACAAGGGTCACCCACGGACTTTTAAATGATAGTGCTAAAACTTCATGTAAATTTGACCATATGATAATTGTTGTTACTCCACCAATAAAGGAAATCTTTAAGATTGACTTTATAAGCTCAACAATGGCTTTTACAGAAAAAATTTTTTTTAAGCCTTTAATTGGATCCATCTTTTTTAAATCAAATTTCATCGGCTCTAATGTGAATAAGAAACCAAATTGTAGAAAATTACCTGCTAAGGCTCCTACAAACGCAATTGCCATTATTGGAACAATGACATAAGCCATTTGTACTAATGTTTCGGTAAATAGATGCATGACACTGTCAATCGTAAGTGTTTCTACACGGACGTTATGGATAAATGTTTGCCTAAAAAAAGCTAACAGATCGTCTCGCAATGATCCTGCAAAGAATAATAGAAAGATAAACACCATGAGCATCACAATCGCACTGGATATGTCCTGACTCTTAACGACCTGCCCTTTTTTTCTAGCATCTTGTCGTTTTTTAGGTGTCGCCTTTTCCGTTTTTTCACCTGCAAAAAACTGTAAATCTAAATCCAGTAGTAGCAACATCTTATCCACCACCTAATATCGCCATTAAATCGCGCATTCCATAAATCATAATCGTAATCAACTTTTGAATGACTTGTATCATAACCGCCATCATTGTGAAGAGCACTAAAAAACTGACACCAATTTTAATTGGGAAACCAACCACAAAGATATTTAATTGTGGCACCGTTTTTGCCGTTATACCAAGTGCTAAATCCACTAAAAACAACGTTGCTACAACAGGTGCTGCCATTTGAAACGCAATAGCAAAGACGGCAGTAAAGGTTGTCATGACAAACTGGATATAATCATCTTGCGCGAAATTAGGAAATCCCTGATCTATAGGTAAAAACTGATAACTATAGAAAATTCCATCTAGAATCATATGATGGCCATCAATTGCCAATAAGAACAGCAATGCCAATGTATTGAAAAATTGACCGATTAATGGACTTTGCGCCCCTGTTTGTGGGTCGATAATATTGGCAATGGCAAATCCCATTTGGAAATCGATAAAGCTTCCGGCAATTTGAATTGCCGACATGATGATATAGCCTATTAGACCTAATAACAATCCAATAACAGCTTCTTTCATCACTAAAAGTATGTAATCACCATTAAAAAGAAATGGCTCTACGTCTATTGTATAATACATCATCCAAGCTAAAACGAATGCGAGGGAAATTCGTACTTTCTGCGGAATCGTCCTATATGAAAAGAAAGGTACCGTAACAAAAAAAGCAGTTACGCGCACTAGTACTAATAAGAATACCGTTATTTGAGGGACTAGTTCATTCATGTACTCACCCTATATAACGCGTTAAATTCTCAAAAATGTCTCTCGCATAGCTCGTAACTTGTGATAACATCCACGGACCAAAGAAAACGATGGCCACTAATACTGCGACGATTTTTGGAACGAATGCTAATGTTTGCTCTTGAATCGAAGTTGTTGCTTGAAATATACTTACCGCTAAACCAGAGATTAAAGCAACTAATAATAGCGGTCCGCTTGTTAGAAGGATAATCATAATGGCACGCTCTGCTATTGAAATAACCATTTCACCTGTCATACTGTATCATCCCCTAAAAACTTTGTAGTAATGATTTCATTACGAGGTACCAGCCATCGACGAGTACAAATAATAAAATCTTAAACGGCAATGAAATCATAACCGGTGGTAACATCATCATCCCCATCGACATTAATGTACTTGCGACAATCATATCGATTACAAGGAATGGAATAAATATCATAAAACCAATTTGGAAAGCAGTTTTAATTTCACTGAGTGCAAAAGCAGGTACGAGCATAGTAAGTGGAATTTCCTCTACAGATGCTGGCTTTTCTGCCTTATTATATTGTAAAAACAGATCTAAATCTTTTTGCCTTGTATGCTTACTCATAAACTCTTTAAACGGCACACTTGCCTTCTCATATGCTTCTTCTAGCCCAATTTCTTCAGCAAATAGTGGCTGTAATGCCTCTTTATTGACCTCTTGAAATGTAGGAGCCATGATAAAGAAGGTTAAAAATAAGGCAAGTCCAACAATAACCTGATTAGGAGGCATTTGTTGTGTCGCCAACGCTGTACGTACAAATGAGAGCACAATGACAATCCGCGCAAATGATGTCATTAAAATTAAAATGCTCGGGGCAAGTGACAATACAGTTAATAATAAAAGGAGCTTAATAGAAGTTGAGACATTGGTTGGGTCGCTGTTGGAAAAATAATTGACTATATCATTCATTTATCATCATTCTCCTTTTGCTTCCATCTCTCTAATTCTTCACTACGCTCCTGTTTAATTTCAGAGATTTTTTTTTCAAAAAGTTCACCAAACGAATCTTGTTGTGTGCTTGTTGATGAATTTTGTTTATTTTTTCTCTTAAACTTAGAAATTACTTCTGCTATATAAGGTGATGTTGCCGCAAATTCCTGTTTTTCGTTATAGAGCGCTAACAGCTCTTCAACTTCTTGCGGATCGGTAATTTCTCGAATCAGTTGGACATCTTCACCGACACCAACCAAATAAATCGTTTTACCTATTTGCAACAGTTGAACAGACTTTTGTGCCCCTAACGATAAACCGCCTAAATTTTGTACCATTTGATTTCGTTGAAAAGTTAAATTTCTTTTATTTAAAAACTTCATCAACCCATAAAATAAAGCTACAACAAAAATAAGCGCCAAAACCATTTTTATGTATTCCCATGCAGAAACATCTCCAGCTGCTGAAACAACTGTATCTTCTTTCGCAGCTGGGTCTGAATTTTCCTTACATTCCTCTGGTTTTTTCATACAATACTCAATACTATTTGTATCGGTATCTGCATGAACAGAAACTGTTGGTGGATACACAAATAGGAAGGTTACAAGAAATGCGAAAATCATCGTGACACGAAATGATTTTAACATTTGCATGAAATCATCCTAGTGCTTTTTGAATCGCTTCAATTACACGATCAGCTTGGAAAGGCTTAACAATGAAGTCTTTCGCGCCAGCTTGAATTGCATCGATTACCATTGCTTGTTGTCCCATTGCTGAACACATGATTACTGTTGCGCTTGGATCAGTACCTTTAATCGCTTTAAGAGCCGCAATACCATCCATTTCAGGCATTGTAATATCCATTGTTACTAAATCTGGCTTTAACTCGTTGTATTTTTCAACAGCCTGTAGACCATCGGCAGCTTCCCCTACAACTTCAAATCCGTTTTTGGATAAAATATCCTTGATCATCATGCGCATAAATGCAGCATCGTCTACAATCAAAATTCTTTTAGACATGGTTAACTCCTCCAATTGAAACTATCTTAAATTATTTAAACGCTCTGCTTGACTTAAAACATCTGTAATGCGGACACCGAAGTTTTCGTCAATAACAACCACTTCGCCTTTGGCAATTAGACGACTATTTACTAGAATATCAACTGGTTCCCCTGCTAATTTATCTAATTCTATAATCGATCCACTAGCTAGTTCTAAAATCTCTTTAACAGAACGTTTCGTACGTCCTAACTCTACAGTAACTTGCAATGGAATATCAAGTAGCATATTTAAATTTCTAGCCTCAGATTGAGAGATTACATTTGGATCAAAGCTAGCAAACTGTGCTTGCTGAACATTTACAGGTTGAACTGGTCTTTGTTGCATCTGAATTTGTTGTTGTTCTTGATACATTGGTGGTTGCTCTTGATACATCGGCTGTTGCACTGGTGCAGCCGGTTGTTGATATGCCGGTTGCTGTGCTGGTGGCGGTGTATGTTGAACTGGTGGTGGCGCAATAGGCGCTTCCGGTGCAATGGTAGCTGCAACTGGCTCTGCAATCGCCTCTGTTTCACCTAATAATGATTTGACAATATTTTGACTAAACTTCAGTGGCAATAATTGCATTAAGTTCGAATCAATTAAATTACCGATACGTAATCGGAATGAAACTTTTACTAGTAAATCGTCTTCCGGAATATTGTCTCGACCTTCATTTTTAGAAATATTCATTAGATCGATTGTCGGTGGTGAAATATCCACCTTTTTGTTGAATACTGTCGACATGGATGTTGCCGCAGAACCCATCATTTGATTCATCGCTTCTTGTACTGCACTTAGCTGAATTTCACCTAGGTCGGGCTTAGGGTTTAAACCGTCCCCTCCTAACATTAAATCGGCTATAATGGCAGCGTCTGATTGTTTAATAACAAGTAAATTCATACCTGTTAAACCAATCGTATATTCTACCTGTACGGCTACATACGGATGAGGAAATTCCTCTTCTAACTTATTACGGTTAATCATTGAAATACTAGGGGTAGTAATGTCTACTTTTTGTCCTAATAACGCAGAAAGAGCAGTAGCTGAACTACCAAAAGATATATTGCCGACTTCACCGAGTGCATCTTGAGCAAACGAATCAAGGTAATCCTCTACTCTTACCTCATTTTGTTCTTCTTTTGTAGAAGCTTCGCTGTCGTTCATTCTATCGTCCAACGTTTCGCCCCTTAATAACGCTTCAATTTCTTCTTGGGAGAGCATTTCATCACTCATCTTCGTCTCCTCCTTTCAAAGGGTCGATAATCTGGATTGCTAATTTTTTACCCTGTTTGCCAGGTTGTACTGTGAATTTAGGTAATGTACCTACTTTCAGCAGCAGTGGATCATCAATTTTTTGTTCTAATTGAATAACATCACCGACTTGCATCATTAAGAAGTCTTCAATGGTGATGTCGCTAATGCCTAACTCAACAGAAAGAGGCAATTGAGCTTGTTTTACACGTGTTTCAAGCATTTTTGTTTGCTCTGGTGACATCTCTTTTGTATTAGTTTGCATCCAATAGCGAACAGATAGATTTGGTACAATTGGCTCTAAAACAACATGCGGAATACAAATATTAATCATACCGCTTGTCTCACCAATAATCGTATTTAATGAAATGACGACTACCGTTTCATTTGGTGAAATCATTTGTAAAAACTGAGGATTTACCTCAAGCTCTACTAAAATTGGGTCGATTTCAGCAACATTTTCCCATGCTTCGCGTAAATTGTCGAATGAGCGTTCAAAGAGATTTGTCATAATTTTTGTTTCAATTTCTGTTAAGTTATCAACATTACTATGACTTGCTCCACTACCACCCATTAAACGATCTAACATCGAATAAGCAATGTTTGGGTTTATTTCCATCAATATATTACCATCAAGTGGTGGCACTTCAAACACATTAATGAGCGTCATATTCGGAATTGAACGAACAAACTCTTCAAAGGGTATTTGGTCTACTGATGCTACTGTAATTTGTACATAGCTTCTTAACTGTGCAGAAAAGAAGGTAGTCAGTAGTCGTGCAAAATTCTCATGTATTCGGGTCAAACTTCGGATTTGATCTTTTGAGAAGCGCAACGCTCGCTTAAAGTCATAAACTTTAACCTTTCGCCCCTCGTCCTCTTTTTTAATGTCATCCGCTGACATTTCTCCGGTCGAGATTGCAGATAGTAGCGCATCTATCTCAGATTGGGATAACACATCTCCTGCCATTTGCCCACCTCCATTTCAAGCAGTTTCTAATTTTTATTGAAAGATGTAGGAGGTAATATATACTTGTTGAATTTCTCCCTCTTGCATCAATTCATTTAACTGTGTTTTTATTGCCTTTTCAAACATTATTTTACCTTGCTTGCCATCTAAATCTTTTTGTTCCATTTCTGAAAGCTCTTGAATAATTAAATTATTCGTTTGGAAATCACGCTTCTTTAACTCTTCTGCAGCGTCCTTGCTAGTAGTTTGGATTTTTAGCGTCATGCGCACAACCCTTTTATCAGCAAGATTGGTCATAATTTCAGGAACATCAACAGAGGCTTCTACAATATCGTCTATTGATGGTTCAAGTGATGCTGCCGGCTTATTGAATTGAGTAAATAATACAAACGCAATAACGCCAATAAGTATAATCGCCACTAGTACGATGATAATCATCGTTAACACTTTATTATTCTTCATCTTCTTCACCTCGTAGATGCGGGTTTGATAGTACTTGTATATTGTTATAAAAAGCTGTTGCCTTTTGTCGCACCTCATCTTCACTCTGTAACACAATAATTTTTGTTCCTGTTGTTAAAGTAATAGTCGTATCTGGGAAAGATTCGACTGTTTCTATGTATAAAGCATTTAGTGTAAATGCTTTGCCATTTAGTCGTGTTAGTTCAATCATTGAAATAGGGCCGGTCTAGCGCAAGAGCCGGCCCGACCCTCCCTCATATTGAAAATTATGTTTTATAGCTCGAACGCCCTCTACGCATAACCTCTTGTGACATCATCCAAAGCTCTACTAAATTACTAGCAGCTATTTGGTTGCATACTTAAAGGCTTAAAAACTATGATATAACAGCTTTCGAAACTAGAAGTAACTAATTTCTAAACTATCGTTTTAAGTTAACTAACTCTTGAAGAACCTCATCTGATGTAGTGATAATACGCGTATTCGCTTGGAAGCCACGTTGCGCTACAATCATTTCAGTAAATTCTTCAGATAAGTCTACGTTGGACATTTCAAGTGCCCCTGCCGTAATTGACCCCATACCTGCTACTGTAGCAATTTGTCCATAAGGTGCTCCAGAGTTCGCAGTTGCTTGGAAGTAGTTACTCCCTACTTTTTCAAGACCACCAGCATTAGGGAATTTAACCATAACAATTTGACCTGCATATTGTCTATATCCATTGGCATCCACATATTCAACCGTTCCATCCGGACCAATACTCAACTCTTTTGCAGTTGTTGGGATTTTAATTGGGTTATTACCGTCAAAAGTAAAAGTATCGTTTTCTCCAAGTAAATCCTCCGTTATTCCATTCAGCGGGCTGGCATTTTTATCTGCTTCTGCATTACTTTCAGTTGAGTCAGTTCCATACAATGTATCATTGGCATGCCCCACTAAATATTTCCCCTCTGCATTCACTAAATAACCTGCATTATCCATGTAGAAGTTACCTGCACGCGTATAAACAACGTTTGTATAGTTTTCTGCAACACCATCCGTATTTGATACAGAGTCAGCTACCATAAAGAAGCCTTCACCTTGAATGGCAAGATCCAATGGGCGGTTTGTCGTTTGACGTGAGCCAGAACCGTGAACTGTATCAATTGCTGCAAGTGTTGAACCAAGACCTACTTGTATAGGGTTTGTACCACCACGAGTAGGTGTTGCAGCTGAAGCACCTCCGCTTGTTTGAGATAGGATGTCTTTGAAAATCACGCGACCTTTTTTAAATCCATACGTGTTTACATTGGCAATATTATTGCCGATAACATCTAGCTTTGTTTGGAAGTTTTTAAGACCTGAAATACCTGAATACATAGAACGTAACATAAGTTGTCGTTCTCCCTTCATTTTTGAATTGTGTGCCTCTGTCAGTCAGCAACACATAGGCTTCCTTACTAAAGAAGGTCCAGCCTTAAAGCACGATTGTGCCATCAATATTAGTAAACAGTTGTTGCTTTGCTTCCGTGCGATCCATTGCTGTAATAACAGTAGCATTTTTAGCACTGACAATTAAAGCTGCTTGATCCATCAAGACTAATGGTTGTTTGACACCTTTGGAATGTGCCTCAAATACCTTGTCAGATACAACCTGCCATTCCTGTTCAGTAATCGCGATATTACGCTCTTTAATGCGTTCATAAGCATGCTTACTGACTTTTAGCTCCTGTTGATTCGTCGCCTCATGTAAATGCGCGCTAAACGATTGCTGTGTATTGGTAGGTGTAGGTTGCTTTTGGCGAATAGTTGGATACAATGGGACACGATGAATTGAAAATTTATCCATCTCTCTCCACCACCTTTATTCGCTAATTACTGTAAATTCTTTCCCTGCTAGTTTTTTGCCATTTGCTAATTCGTAATATATAATGCCATCTTTATTAGATACAGAAGTGATTCTACCTTGTGCATCTTGTTCCCCGTCTTTGTACGTAACATTTTTGCCGATTAGCATACTCGCTTGTACAAGCGGTGATTCAGTTGATGTATTGTTTTCACCTGTGCTCGTTTCTTTATTACCAAGAATAGCAGAGATATTTCCAGGGAATATTTCCTTGCCATCTGCTAATACAAACACGGCTTCCCCATCAACAAATTTTAAAGATTGGATAACGCCTGAGCCTTCTATTACAATCGGCTTATTATCTTTATCCACTTCTTTTGAGATTTCATGCCATTTTACTTCTTTGCCAACAAATGATGTATAGTTCATAAGCTGCGATTGTTGTTGAGACATCAGCAATGATTCCATCGCCTTTGTCATATTTTGCATTTGTTCTAAAGACGAGAACTGTGCCATTTGAGCAATAAATTCTCGGTCATCCATAGGATTTGTTGGATCTTGATGTTGTAATTGTGTAATTAATAACTTTAAAAATGCATCTTTACCGAGCTCACTGCTACCTGTTTGTTTAGTTGGGGCACTATAGTTTGAATAGTAAAGATCATTTGAAATTTTCGTTTCAGCCACTGTTTACACCTCCTCAATTTCTAAATAATCATGGAAGGACATACTCTCTTCGTTATCCTCATTTTGTTGCTCTTGTTCTTCTTGCTGTTGTCGCTTAAAGAAGTTGTTAAAGAAGTGTTGATCTCGCTGTTGTCTATCAGCATCCTGCAACGACTGTGCAATATCTAGTCGCTCCACTTGGATATTTTGCTGAACAAACGCTTGCTTTAACTGATGTGCTTGACTGTCAAGCAGTTCACGCCCGTGCGCAGTAGATGCTAGTAGACGCGCAGTTAAAACACCGTCATTTTGGACAAGCTCGATTCGAATTGTACCAAGATTTTCAGGATATAATTTTAATGTTAAACGTGTAATTCCTTGCGCATTAGAAATTTGAGCTTTATTGATGATTGCCTGCATTTCTTTCAGTAATGCTTCCGATTGAGCTGGCTTAGCTGTTGGCAAAGTTACTTGGAATGTATCTGCTTTTGTTTGTACTGTATTCGCTGTCACCATTTCATTAGCATTTGTATCGCTTTGTTTCGTCACTTGTACTTGCTGAATGACTTGTTGGAAACCTTGCAACGGCAATGTAACAGTTGTTTTTGTGGTAACTGGTTGCGCAGTTTGAATCGTTTCAATTTGCGTTTGCACCGTTGTTAAAAATTGTTGAACGTTTGACAAACTATTTTCTTGAGACATTGTTAAATCTGCTTTTTGTCCAACTAATTGTGTTAGTTTTAATACTTGAAGTAGCGTTGTTGCCTCCTCGGGCGTTACTTGTCCTTCACCTTGTAAAGCAGCTACTAACTGCGTCTGTAACACAGGTGCTTGAGCGTCTACTAAAGTTAGTAGCTCCCACACATCACTCGCTTGCTGTTCTTCCCCTAGAAGTTGTTGAACCAATTTCTGAATTTGCTCTTTATCTACATTCAATGCAGCCATTAAATTGTCTAAATTCAACATTTCATCCATAGCTACTGCTTTGCCATCTTCCCCTATTTGAAGCATTAACAAGCCTTCGTCGTGCGGGATCTCTAACAAATCTAACAATTCCTCGATAGATTGAGTATTTAATAATTCCTCTAGTTCAGCTAACTTATCGCCATCTTGTGTTTCACTGCTTTGTGATATGTTATTTTGCTGGTTCGTTGAAGCTACTACTTGTCCAAATACAGATCCAAATTTTGATACTTTATCTTGAGCTGTTCCTGCATTTGTTTTTACTTCAGCATTACTAGCTGACACAGCTTTCGGTGAAGCAGTGTTTACTTTAGAAGCCGTCATATTCATCATTGCAATATTCATGTTTTCACCTCCTTTTCAATTGTTTTTTTATTGTTTAGCCATCAGTTCAGTATATTTCGCAGCATCTTGTGGTTCCATTTTCTCTAAAATAGCAGCTAACTTATCAGGTTTTAAACTTGATAAAATGCGCAATGCCTGTGCATCGCTCATTTTTATAAGCACCGGTGCTGCTGCTTTAGGTGACATCTTATCAAAAGTAGACAAAATATCATTGAAATCACGTTTCACATCATCTTGTTCTCTATTTAATTTTTCTATTTCAAACAGTAATTTCTCTTGTTCTGTCAACAATTTTTCTTTCTCAGTTGTCGTGTCATCTAATTTTTTTTGTAATTGCGCTATTTCGGCTTCTTTTTCTTGTATTTCTGCCTGTAAACTTACAACTTTGGAATCATCAATTACAACAGCATCTTTCGCTTGTTGTGCCTCTGATTCAACAAAAGGTAAGCTACTTACTGCCTTTTTTCCTAAATCAAAGACGTTCGTATTCATTAACGTTGCTACAACAAGTAACACCGCGACTACAAACATAACAGGTATTAATATCCAGATAAAAAACTTTTGGAAACCTCCTGATTTACGTGGTGGCTGTTGTACTTCTAATTCAGTTTTAATACGGTTTTCTTTTTTCGCCATGAAATCACCTGATTTCTTTCTTGAAATACGTAAGTGAAGAAATTTCATCTAAAAATATGCTCTCGATGCGATCTTGTTCTTGTTGAAATGACTTATAATCTTTTTCACGCATTTTTTCAAATTTACGTACTTCCAAGTTTTTTTCTAATAGTTTTTCTTCGTACCAATTCATTTTAGAACGTGCCTGTACAACCTTTTGTTGTACGTCGGCAATAGTCTTTTCAAGGCTATCAATAAAACGAGCATAGTGATGAATTTCTTCTATTGATGATCCTACAACTAAACGTTCTTGCTGAAATTCTATTAAATTCTCTTTCTTTTTCAGCAAGTCATACAACTTTGTTGCAACCTCTTCAAAAGAACGAACAGCTTCTTTATAGGCAATTTCAGTTTCATTTTTTTCTTGTTCTCGAATGGTTAACACTTTTTCAAAACGATACATATAACTAACCAACCTACTTGCCACCACCGTTCGATAATGTAATCAACTCATTCATACTTTCCTCAAGCGTCACCTTATCTAAATACCCTTGCTTTAAATAAGCCGTAATAAGCGGTTCATAATAAATGGCCTCATCAATCTCTTTAGATGTCCCACGTTTATAGGCACCGATATTAATTAAGTCCTCAGATTTGTCATATGTATAATAAAGCTCACGTAAACGCTCGGCCGCTTTTTTATGCGCTGGCTCTGCCACATGATTCATTAAACGACTGACGCTTTTCAGCACATTAATAGCAGGATATTGGCCCTTATTGGCAAGGTTTCGGT
This sequence comes from Lysinibacillus sp. C5.1, assembly GCF_016350185.1. Lineage (NCBI taxonomy): Bacteria > Bacillati > Bacillota > Bacilli > Caryophanales > Bacillaceae > Lysinibacillus > Lysinibacillus sp. C5.1. The sequence goes on along the minus strand of NZ_CP066226.1, from coordinate 1,062,005 downwards.
CAAGTACAATATGTCCGTCTAAAATACCTCGCACTGTATCAGCTATAGGCTCGTTCATATCATCACCATCAACTAGTACCGTGTAAAAGGCAGTAATCGAACCTTTTTCATTTGTCCCCGTACGCTCTAATAACTTTGGTAAAATCGCAAATACAGATGGCGTATAACCTTTTTGAGCAGGGGGCTCTCCTGTTGCAAGCCCTATTTCCCGCTGTGCCATTGCAACACGCGTTACTGAGTCCATCATCAACATGACATTTAAGCCACGATTTCTAAAGTACTCTGCAATAGCTGTTGCAGTAAACGCTCCTTTAATACGCATTAGTGCTGGTTGGTCTGACGTAGCTGCCACAACAATTGAGCGGCTTAACCCCTCAGATCCTAAATCTCTTTCAATAAATTCGCGCACCTCACGGCCACGCTCTCCAACTAAAGCAATGACATTTAAATCCGCTTGTGTATTGCGTGCAATCATGCCTAGTAATGTACTTTTACCTACCCCAGAGCCGGCGAAGATACCTACACGTTGTCCGTTACCGACAGTTAACATACCATCAATTGCTTTTACTCCAACCTCAAGTCTTTCATTAATTGGCGGACGAGTAAGGGGATTGGGTGGATCTTGTTCTGTAGGAACAGACATTAATCCTTTCGGTAACAAAGTACCATCAATAGGATTCCCCATTGAATCTAGAACCTTCCCAATTAACTCTGGTCCCACTTTAATTTCAAGCGGCGCCCCTGTTCCCTCTACTAAGCAACCAATCGATATTTCTCGAAGCGAAGTATAAGGCATCAAAACAACAATTTCATCTTTGAAGCCAACAACTTCTGCCAAAATGATTTGATGGCCGTTTTTCGACGTTTCAACATGAATTTTACACACATCACCGATGGAACTATCGGGACCTTGCGACTCAATCATTAAGCCGACAACTCTCGTTACTCTACCATACTTTTTGAAAGTCGGTATATTTGGAATTTGTTCGATTAATTGAGCCGTTTTCATGTCGATCATTCCTTACTTTCTAATATTTCATGTAGCTTGATTCTTAATTCATTTAATTGCTCGTCAATACTAACAACTATCCGACCATAATTTGTTTCGATATAGCAATCTGTTTCATTTGCAAAATCTTCGTTAACAAAAATCATAAATGGTACGTCTGTTGGGAACATTTCGGCCAACTCATCACGATTAGATGTAATTAAGCCATAATATGTAGGAGAAACGTAGATTTTAATTTCCTTCATTTCTCTCGCTTCTTTAAGACCTCTACGAACAATGGATAGATATAATTCATCGTTTTGCTCTAATGAAGTCCCTATAATACGTTCTGCAGCAGTTAAACCTAGTTCTAAAATAATTGCTTCTTGATCTTCGATATATTTTTTCGCATTTTCCCCAGCTTGTACAATGATTTCATTCGCTGTTTGAAGGGATTGCGCCATTGCTTCCGTGGCTCTGTTTGTACCATCCTCATAGCCTTGACCATACCCTTCATCATACGCTTCTTGTACACGATTTGGGCGTTCTTCTTCCCAGCTTTGTTTCATATGCTCAATTTCTTGGAAGTGCATTTGCATCTCTTGTTCAAAGGCTTGTCGTGCCGCTTGAATTTCAGCTCGAGCCTCTGCAAGTAAACGATCACGTTCGGCAAATACATCTTCCATTGTCATTTGATGATGGGATGTTTCATCTGTTTCCATTTCGGGTATATCAAACATATCACGTATTTGTATCTTCTTTACATTATCGCCATTGGACTGTGTGTATACAGAACGGATGATTCTAGACAATGACGTCATCTCCTCCACCACGTGCAATAATAATCTCACCAGCATCCTCTAAGCGACGAATAACAGCAACAATTCGCGATTGAGCTTCTTCTACGTCACGCAAACGAACTGGCCCCATAATTTCCATTTCTTCTTTGAAAGTATCTGCCATTCGTTGTGACATATTTCGGAAGATAATATCTTTTACTTCTTCGCTTGACACTTTCATTGAAAGGAGTAAATCTTCGTTTTCACAATCACGGATAACACGCTGAATCGAACGGTTATCAAGCGTAACAATATCTTCGAATACAAACATGCGTTTTTTGATTTCTTCTGCAAGCTCTGGGTCTTGAATTTCGAGTGCATCGAGAATCGTTTTTTCTGTTTGTCGGTCTACACCATTTAATACTTCAACGACTGCGTCGATACCACCAGTTTCTGTGTAGTCTTGCGTCACAGTTGAAGATAGTTTACGTTCTAAGACAGACTCAATTTCACTAATTACTTCTGGTGAAGTTGACTCCATCATCGCAATACGTTTAGCTATATCAGCTTGTACTTCTTGTGGTAATGAAGGTAAAATAACACCCGCTTGTCCTGCTTCTAAATACGAGAGAATAAGGGCAATTGTTTGTGGATGTTCATTTTGAATAAAGTTAAAAATTTGTGCAGGATCTGCTCTACGTGCAAAGTCGAATGGGCGCACTTGTAAAGAAGAAGTCAAACGATTAATGATTGTTTGAGCTTGTTCAATACCTAGTGCTTTCTCTAATACCGTCTTCGCGTAGCCAATACCGCCTTGTGTAATATAATCTTGCGCAAGTGCAATATTGTGGAATTCTTCAATAATTTCTTCTTTTACATTTGCTTCTACTTTTTTAACACTTGAAATTTCTAACGTTAAACGTTCAATTTCTTCCTCAGTTAAATGTTTATAGACAGAAGCTGAAACCTCAGGCCCTAATGAAATTAACAAGAGTGCGGCCTTTTGTTTTCCGGTTAATTCCTTATCTTTCTTGGACACAGCAGAACCTCCTAGTTAGTCTTCCGCAATCCAACTACGCAGTAACTTTGCAAAATCATCAGGCTTTTCTTTCGCCATTTTTTCAAGTTGCTTACGACGCATTGTAGCTTCCGTTTCAATTTCTTCATTAATATCATCAATCATCAATTCTTCTTGTTCTTCTAGGATACTTAACTCTTCTTCTTCCTTCGCACGTTTACGTGAACGGATAATAAAGAATGCAAGTAATAGAATAACAGCTAGTAAAATACCTCCAACTACCCAAACCCACCATGGGATAACAGGTGTTTCATCAGCAGTATCAGCTACCTTACCATTTAACGGTTGGACAGAAACAGCCACTTTTTCATCAATTTGCTCTTGAGTAAGTACCGCTGCTACATCCTTTGAAATTGTTGTACGAACAATTGTACTTAAAATTTTCTCAATGTCTTGTTGTACACCATCAGGTAATGATGCAGCGTCTGTAGCTGTAGGTGGTTCAACAATTACTTGGATGCCAATATCTTGAATTTTATATGGTGCTTCTTGAATATCTTTACGAATACGGTTGACGTCATTATTAATAGTTTCTTCCGTACGTTCATAATCACCATTTCCTGTTGCACCCTCATTGTATGTTGTGAAATTATCTGTAGTTGTTTCAGCCTCAGGTGTACCCATTGCTGCATTACCAGTACCAGAATATTGCTCTGTAATACGTTGGGCGCTAATCGCAATCCCTTCCATATTCTCTTCATCAACTGGTGTCACTAAGTTCTCTTCACGATTTTCCTTTTTAAAGTCAATGTCTGTTGTAACAGAAACAATTACTTTATCTTGTCCCATCAGTGTTCCTAGCATATTTTGCACTTGACGTTGTAGGTCACGTTCAACCAATTTCTTCATTTGTAATTGACCTTCAGCTGTTGTTGTCGATGTACCATCTGTTGTTGCAGCATTTAAATCAAAGTACTCTGAGAATTGATTCGAGATCACAATGTTATCAGTTTTTAAATTCGGAATACTTTTTGAAACTAAGTTGTACATTGTTGCAATTTGTTGTTCTGTAAACTTATAGCCAGGATCTGTATTCAATACAATGGATGCAGTCGCATCTTCTTTTACATCTTGTATGAAAACTCCTTCTTCAGGAAGAGTGATCATCACTTTTGCATCTTTTACGCCCTCTAGATTTTTGATTAGCTTAGCAATTTCTGTTTCAGTTGCGGCTTTTTTCAATAAATTGAATTCATTGTCCGTCATACCGAAGCCAGAACTATTAGCAAAAGAGTAATCGATTGTTCCAGTCTGAGGATATCCTTCTGATGCTAGTTGCACCAATAAAGAGTCAACCTGTTCTTGAGGCACTAATATAGATGTGCCTCCTGGGGCAATTTCATATTTTACACCTTGAGTATCCAATGCTTCTTTTACTTGCCCAATTTCTCTTGTGGATAAATCTTTATAGAGCGGAACATATGTAGTTTTTGTTGCAAAAAACGTAATGATGGCTGCAAGTGCTATCACACCTACTACAGAACTAAGCATTACTATTTTTTGTGTTTTACTCCGACTTTTCCAAAATTGGCTGGTGTCGGTTTTTATTTTCGTCAATCGTTCATTCATTATGAATCCTCCGGTTATAGTGAATAACCTAGCAATCAATAATTCGCGATAACAGTGGAATCTCATGGAAGTATTGAATATAAAATGTATCGTTCCATGAGAAGCCTAATTAATTGGATTGGTGTCTTTCTTCACCAACGCAATTTAATTAGACACTCATTCGCATTATTTCTTGGTAAGCTTCAATCACCTTATTGCGAACTTCAATTGTTGCGTTTAATGTAATGCTCGCCTTTTGAGATGCAATCATTACTTCGTGCAACTCCACATCTCCACCAGTTATTAGCTTTTGTGTAAATTTATCAGAAGTGATTTGCTGATCATTCACTTTCGCTATTGCCTCTTTTAACGAATTCGCAAAGCTTTGTTGCGCTTCGTAAGGTGTCGTTTTTAGTTTATTTGTTTCATTTACAACCTGAGTAGGTGTCATTAGTGAAACGGACGAAATTGCCATTATGTATCCATCCTTTCTTTATGTTTATTTACCAATCTCCAACGCCTTTGTCAGCATGGACTTATTTGCATTTAAAACTGTTATGTTCGCCTCGTATGAACGAGTAGCAGACATTAAATCTACCATTTCTTTTAACGGGTCAACATTTGGCATGTTGACATAGCCTTCTGCATTTGCATCCGGATGTGTCGGATCATACACTAATTTGAAAGGTGTTTCTGTATCTTCCTTAATTTGCGATACTTTTACGCCATTCCCCACGCCACCTTTAGCATTTTTTCCGAGTGCAACATTAAGAAACTTTGAAAATTGCCCTTCCTGCGCGGAAAAAGTGACAGACTTCCGGCGGTATGGCTCCCATTCCCCATTTACTTGTTTAGCACGAGTTGTATCCATGTTTGCCATATTGGAAGAAATAACATCCATGCGCAACCTTTGTGCTGTTAAAGCAGAGGCAGTGGTATTCATTCCATGAAATATAGACATTTATTACTTACCTCCTTTAATAACTGTATTGAGTGTATTTAACTTACCATTTACACGGTCGATTAAAGCATTGTAGTAGATTTGATTTTCTGCTAATTTCGTTTGTTCAGCATCCATATCTACAGCATTTCCGTTATTTCGATATCGTAAGCCGTCAACATTATGGACACCTGGTGTCGATTGTCTTATTTCGAAATCATAATGTCTACTATCTGTGCGATATGCCGAAATAGAAATTTGTTTCTCTTTCTCCAACATATCCTTAAAACTTACACTTTTCGCCTTATAATTTGGTGTATCGACATTCGCAATGTTATTTGCGATTGTTTTATGATTCAAAGTTGCATAGGAAAGTCCGTTTTCCAGGCTACTAATAGTTCCTCCAAATAAGTTCAAAACCATTCACCTCATTTTAATTCAATCTATGTACTTCTTATTTTATCCAATAATACAATTGTAATTAAGATGATACGTAGTGTCTATTGTCTTTTGTCATTTTTTAATAGTAGATACGCCCTATTTTTTCAGAAGTTTAACCGGGACAAATATGCCCCATCCCTTGGGGCACTAAGCGTCGATACGTTTCGTCTTATTTCTAGTTATTTTACACTATTTCGACAGTGTTTACTGTATTAGTATCAATTATCTCCCTGTTTATTACTAGACAGGGCTGGATATAAATTACAAATTGTGATTTTTCGGTAAAAAAAAGTCCCTTTTTACTATTTTTAATATGATTATATAAGTAACCTTCTAGAAATGTAATTATGAAAATTTTCGCACATCGACAAAAAAGGCTATTGAAATGCATACCCCATTGTCAGATGTACTATCTTCAAACTGAGTACTTTTCAGTTGCTTCTCTGAAAAATTCTTTATATGTAAAGATTGAATTACGCGGAAATTAGCAAGTTATTCTCGTATAAGCATTAATTCTTTGCTTAACGGATTTTAATTGTCCCTTTGTTTTGCTAAAGCTACCTCCCCTTTTCCACAATAAACAGACCTTAGGATGCAGTTATTGCACTTACAGAAGATGGATTTTAAATTTCCCTACTAAAAAAGCCCTACCATATTTTTCCCTATTAAAAATACAAGATTGGTACCATTCACAAAAATGACACATATACCATTTGTTGAGATACCATTTGCACGTAAGAAAAGCTAAGTAAGGCTTAACATATTAACAATGTATATAGTTGAGATAACTAAAACAACGCTTAGTTACAGTGAAAAGCTCCCTCAAAATCATTTGAGGGAGCTTTTTTAATTATTTCATTTTAATTTCAGCAAGTGCATTTAAGAACTTATCGTTTAATACTTTAATGTAAGTTCCCTTCATACCTAGAGAGCGTGATTCAATGACACCCGCAGATTCTAGTTTACGTAATGCATTGACGATTACAGAACGTGTTATACCTACGCGGTCAGCAATTTTTGAAGCAACTAATAAACCTTCGTTACCATCTAGCTCTTCAAAAATATGTTCAATCGCTTCTAATTCACTATATGAAAGTGAGTTAATCGCCATTTGTACAACAGCTTTGCTACGCGCTTCTTCTTCAATCTCTTCTGATTTCTCACGTAAAATTTCCATACCTACTACTGTTGCACCGTACTCAGCTAAAATTAAATCATCATCTTCAAATTGAGCTGATAAACGGGCTAAAATTAAAGTACCTAAACGTTCACCGCCACCAACGATTGGAACGATTGTTGTTAAAGCGCTTTGGAATAAATCTTTATTTTCTACAGGGAACGCAGTATGTTCATTGTTTATATCTAGGTTTGAAGATGTTTCAGAAATTGTAAATAAGCTATGTGTATATTCTTCTGGGAATTGACGCTCTTCGAACATTTTTTTCATACGCTCATTTTCAATTTGTTGGTGAATTGAAATACCTAAAAGCTTACCTTTACGGCTCACAATATAAACGTTGCTGTCAATAATATCACCTAGTGTGTCAGCCATTTCTTTAAAGTTTACCGGCTTACCTGCAGATGCTTGGAGCATCGAGTTAATTTTACGTGTTTTTTCTAATAAGTTCATTATGTGTTCCTCCTATAAATAATCCATACCGTATTTATTTAATATTCTAAAGTTTTTTACAATTGAATGATACTAACAAGCCTTGCCTACAGTATAAACTGTGACAAATCTTTGTTTTTTACAATACCCGCTAGCTTCTGGTCAACATAAGCAGCTGTTATTTCAATTTGCGCCGGTGCTATTTCAGAAGCTTCAAACGATAATTCTTCTAACAAGCGTTCTAAAATTGTATGCAAACGACGTGCACCAATATTATCGGTTTCTTGGTTAACCTCTGTAGCAATTTCTGCAATTCGTTCAATTGCATTTTCTGCAAAATCGATTGCTACACCTTCTGTTTCTAACAATGCTTTATATTGCAAAATAAGTGATTGATCTGGTTCCTTTAAAATACGAACAAAATCTTGCTTCGTTAATTTTTCTAATTCAACACGGATAGGGAATCGCCCCTGTAATTCTGGAATCAAATCGGATGGCTTTGACATATGGAAAGCACCTGCTGCAATGAAAAGCATGTAGTCTGTTTTGACCGCCCCATACTTTGTCGTCACAGTAGAACCTTCGACAATCGGCAAGATATCGCGCTGAACACCCTCGCGTGAAACACTGGCAGAAGAGTTCGTGTCTTTGCTTGCGATTTTATCGATTTCATCAATAAATATAATCCCAGATTGTTCTGCTCTAGCAATCGCTTCTTGTGACACCTCATCTGCGTCAATCAGCTTATTTGCTTCCTCTATAGTTAAAATACGACGTGCATCTTTTACTTGCACTCTGCGTTTTTTCTGTTTTTTAGGCATTAAGCTAGACAACATGTCTTGCATCCCGCTATTGGCAGACATATCCATCCCTGTTCCTTGCAATGCATCAAAAATCGACGGACTTTGCTCCGTTACTTCAACTGTAACCCACTCATTTTCTAATTTGCCATTGCGTAAATCAATTGCGATTTGCGCACGTTTTGAACGCACTTCCGTTTCTTCAGAAGATGTATCATCATGCGTTTGTTGTTCTTTGCCACCAAATAACATTTCAAACGGATTTTGCATAGCCTGTTTTTTACGTAAAGAAGGGACAAGTAATTTTACAATGGCTTCATTTGCCAATTCTTCCGCTTGCTCCTTCACAGACTCCATCATCTCTTCCTTCACTAGACGATGAGCAGCCTCTACAACATCGCGTACCATTGACTCCACATCGCGTCCAACGTAGCCCACTTCTGTAAATTTCGTTGCTTCAACTTTCACGAACGGTGCATTCGTAAGCTTTGCAATTCTTCTTGCAATTTCAGTTTTCCCAACTCCAGTTGGTCCAATCATTAAAATATTTTTTGGAATAACCTCAGCCTTCATATCATCCGCTAGAAGAGAACGACGATAACGATTTCGTAATGCAATAGCTACCGCTCTTTTCGCCTCATTTTGCCCTACGATAAAACGATCCAAATGCTCAGTAATTTGTCTTGGCGTTAAGTTTTGTGGTGTCATTAGTTAAGTGCCTCCACGATAATATTATGGTTTGTAAATACACAAATTTCAGCGGCAGTTTCTAACGCTGCCTCCGCAATCTCTCGGGCAGTCATTGTTTCACCTGCATATTTTTTTAGAGCTCGACCTGCTGATAATGCATAATTCCCACCAGAACCAATTGCTAAAATACCATCGTCTGGTTCGATCACTTCTCCCGTACCAGATACAAGGAGTAGTGTACTTTTATCCATTACAAGTAACATCGCCTCTAGTTGGCGTAGCATTTTATCACCGCGCCATTGTTTTGCTACTTCTACAGCAGCCCGCTGTAAATTCCCATTATATTCGTTTAATTTCGCTTCAAACATTTCAAAAAGTGTAAATGCATCAGCTACCGACCCTGCAAAGCCTGCCAGCACCTGACCATTAAACAGACGTCTGACCTTCCTTGCAGTTCCTTTCATGACAACCGCATTGCCAAGTGTCACTTGACCATCGCCAGCCATAGCGCACCCGCCGTTATGATGTACCGCAAATATCGTAGTCGCATGGATTTGTCCCATTTGCCTTCCTCCTTAGCCTCTATTATGCCCTTGGATGGGCATTCATATATGTTTGACGAAGATGCTCATTTGTTACATGCGTATAAACCTGTGTTGAAGTTAAATGCGCGTGGCCCAGTAACTCCTGCACCGTCCGTAAATCCGCGCCATTATTCAGTAAATGTGTAGCAAAAGTATGGCGAAGCATATGTGGGTATATTTTCGTATGGAGTGAGGTCTTGTCAATCATTTCATTTAAAATATGACGTACCCCTCGTGGTGTAAGTTCCCCACCACGCATGTTGACAAATAATTGCTCATGATTTGTTTGTTTCATCAAACGTGGACGAGCCTGCTCTATGTAGTGCTGTATAGCCACACTCGCAAATTGACCAAATGGTATAATACGTTCTTTTCTTCCTTTACCCATTACCCGAACAATAGAATAACGGAAATCTATATCCCCTACCATAATGGATGTGAGCTCACTCACACGAATGCCCGTTGCATATAATAACTCTAAAATCGCCATATTGCGCAACGATTTCAAATCATCGCCTACATTCGCATCAAAAAGCTGCATTAATTCTTGTTCGTAAAAAAAACTTGGTAAACGTGATTCTTTTTTCGGATGATAGAGCGATCGAAAAGCGCCATCATCCAAGCCGTGCTGTTTATTTAGAAAGCGAAAAAAGGAGCGGATTGATGAAATCTTCCTTGATACAGAAGTTCTTGCTTTCTTTTCATCGTACAACTTCGTTACATATAGACGTGCATGTATATACTCAACACTAGCTAAATCATTAACGCCTTCTGCCTGTAAAAACGCTAAAAAATCTAGTAGGTCTGATTCATATTCTCGCACAGTATGAACAGAGAAGTTTTTTTCTACCTGGATGTAAAGCATAAACTGTTCAAGTGCTTCTTGGGACGAAACTAACATGAAAGATTCACCACCAATGAATTATTCGTAACCTTCTCTCATTACTATTACCAACAAATTCAAATGGTAAAACAATTGCGGCCATCTAAATCAATTTGTTGCTTTAGTAATCTTTAAAAAACATACATATTGACACTATACCTATCTTCGTAATATAGCAAGTGAAAATGGTTATATTTTGAGAAAATCTCTATACAAAATAATAAAATACGTGTAAATAAGCATTTTGTCTACATAAAAGAAAAAGCCTCTAAGAGTATATCAACTTTTAGAGGCTTTTGGCAATTAAATTGTTTGTGAATTCACAAAATTTCGAATTGTGCTCATTGCACGTGCAGCATGCATTTCTGCACGTTCTGGTTTTGAACGACGTCCAGGTGGTAATTCAGGGAATATGCCAAAGTTGACATTCATCGGTTGGAAGTTTTTCGATTGTGCTTCTGTTATATAACGCGCCATACTTCCTAATGCCGTTTCGAATGGGAAAATAATTGGTTCTTGACCCAATGCTAAACGTGCCGCATTAATGCCAGCAATTAAACCGCTTCCTGCTGATTCTACATAACCTTCTACACCCGTCATTTGACCAGCAAAGAAAATATTTTTTTGTTCACGTAACTGATATGTTTTCTCTAAAACTTTCGGTGAATTAATGAAAGTATTTCTGTGCATTACACCATAGCGTACGATTTCAACATTTTCTAGTCCAGGAATTAGTTGTAGTACTTCCTTTTGCGGCCCCCACTTTAAGTGCGTTTGGAAACCTACGATATTGTAAAGGGTACCTGCTGCATCATCTTGGCGCAATTGTACTACCGCATATGGTCGTTTACCTGTTTTTGGATCTTCAAGCCCTACTGGCTTCATCGGTCCAAATAACATTGTTTTTTCACCACGAGCTGCCATTACTTCGATTGGCATGCAGCCTTCAAAATAAATTTCTTTTTCAAATTCTTTTAATGGCACAACTTCTGCTTCAATCAATGCTTGGCGGAAACGATCGAATTCTTCTTTTGTCATAGGACAGTTTAAATAAGCCGCTTCACCTTTATCATAACGAGATTTTAAATATACTTTATCCATATCGATGCTATCTTTTTCAATAATTGGTGCAGCTGCATCATAGAAATATAAATAGTCGAGACCTGTTAATCCTTGAATTTTTTCAGCTAGTGCTTTTGAAGTCAGTGGGCCTGTTGCAATAACCGTAATGCCCTCTGGAATTTCTGTAACTTCTTCATGTATTACTTCCACTAATGGGTGATTTTTTACCGCTTCCGTTACATAGCCTGCAAACTCATGACGGTCAACTGCAAGTGCACCACCTGCTGGTACTGAGCATGCATCAGCTGCTTTTAAAATAACAGAGTCTAATAAACGCATTTCTTCTTTAATAACACCTACTGCATTTGTCAGTGTATTAGCACGTAACGAGTTTGAACAAACAAGCTCTGCAAATTTATCAGTATGGTGGGCAGGTGTTTGTTTAACAGGGCGCATTTCATAAAGTTTAACTTTTACTCCACGTTTAGCAATTTGCCAAGCCGCTTCACTTCCTGCAAGGCCAGCACCTATTACATTTACAACTAGTTCAGTCATGTTCTTACCATCTTCCTATCATTGTGTTGGTGTCTCTTCATAGTCACATTTCGTACACTGAATTTGTACACCTTTTTTTAATTTTTTCTCTACTAATAATGCACTACATTTCGGGCATGGTCTACTAATCGGTTTATCCCATGATACAAATTCGCATTCTGGATATTGATTACATCCATAAAATAAACGCTTTGTTTTACTTTTACGCTCAACAATTTCACCTGTTTCACAAGAAGGGCATTTAACCCCGATTGGCTTCATAATTGCTTTTGTATTTCGGCAATCTGGGAAGTTCGAGCAAGCCATAAATTTTCCATAGCGCCCCAGTTTGAATACCATTGGTGAACCACATTTTTCGCAATCCTCGCCAGCCGGTTCATCTTTAATTACTACTTTCTCCATTTCAGCATCCGCATGCTTGACATGAACTTCAAAGTCTTTATAAAAATCATCGATTACTTCAACCCATTTACGACTACCTTCTTCAACATCATCGAGATCTTGTTCCATTTTTGCTGTAAATTCGATATTGATGATATCAGGGAAAAATTCCAGCATTTGTTGGTGGACAATTTCACCTAGCTCTGTCGGCATAAATCTTTTGGCATCAAGCACAACATAGCCGCGGCGTTGAATTGTATCGAGGGTCGGTGCATATGTCGACGGTCGTCCTATTCCTAACTCTTCCATTGTTTTCACAAGACGCGCTTCTGAATAACGCGGTGGAGGCTGTGTAAAGTGTTGCTTCGGTTCGATTTCAAGTGATGTCACCTGATCGCCGATTTCCATTTCCGGTAGAAGTTTCGTCGTTTCTTCTGTTTGATCATCTGTACCTTCAATATAGAGTTTCATAAATCCGGCAAATTTGACCTGTGAACCGTTTGCACGGAATAAAGCATCATTATTCTGAAGATCTACAGCCACTGTATCTAAAACAGCAGGGGCCATTTGACTCGCAATAAAGCGCTCCCAAATCAAACGGTATAAGCGTAGCTGATCGCGACTAAGCACTGTTTTTAACTCATCCGGTGTTCGCATCGTACTTGTTGGACGAATGGCTTCATGAGCATCTTGCGCATTCGATGCTTTTTTGGCCTGCTTTGTTTCTGTCGAGATATATTCTTTCCCATACTTTGTCTCAATATAAGAAACCGCTTCCGCTTTTGCAGTTTCAGATATACGTGTTGAATCTGTACGCATGTACGTGATTAAACCGACTGTACCTTCTTTTTTACCAATATCAATACCTTCATACAATTGCTGTGCCAGCATCATCGTTTTCTTCGCACGGAAATTTAACTTTCGCGCTGCTTCTTGTTGTAAAGAAGATGTCGTAAAAGCAGGCGCAGCATTTCGTTTACGTTCTTTTTTCGTCACATTGACAACTTCAAATGCTGTACCTTTGACATTTTTTAAAATCGACTTTACTTGCTCTTCATTCGATAATTTGATTTTTTCTTTGCCGTTACCGTAATACAGTGCATCGAATGTCTTTTTGCCCTTTTCAAAAGAGCCTTCAATCGTCCAATACTCTTCTGGTTGGAAGTTTTTAATTTCATTTTCACGATCAATGATCATACGAAGTGCAACCGATTGTACGCGACCTGCTGATAAGCCCTTCTTTACTTTTTTCCAAAGAATTGGGCTTATATTATAGCCTACTAGACGATCTAACATCCGACGTGTTTGTTGAGCATCCACTAAGTCCATATTAATGGCACGTGGGTTTTTAAAGGAATCTAAAATCGCATCTTTTGTAATTTCATTAAAAACAACTCGACAGTCTGAATTAATATCAATATTTAATGCCGTCGCAAGGTGCCAAGCAATCGCTTCTCCCTCGCGGTCTGGATCGGCCGCTAGATAGACTTTCTTCACTTTTTTAGCCGCAGACTTCAGTTCCTGTAAAACAGGTCCTTTTCCGCGAATTGTAATATATTTAGGTTCGTAATTATTTTCAGTATCTACACCCATTTGACTTCGTGGTAAGTCACGCACATGTCCAACAGATGCTTTTACTTTATATTTTTTTCCTAAATAACGTTCAATTGTTTTTGCTTTTGCTGGTGATTCTACAATCACTAAATAATCCGCCATCTATGTCTCCCCCTTAGCGAGGTCTATTGCTAATTTTTTAAGTTACCTGTTGCAAAATGTATAACAGATTTTAAGATAATGCAACTTTTTTTCAATTTTTGCTAGAAAAGAGCGAAAGTGTTTCAACGATTTGGTGACCATCGCACACGGGTATAGCTCCTTCTATAAGTAATTTATTTGTCCCTTTTGACTGCTCTTTATTAATCGGTCCGGGAACGACAAATACATCTTTGCCTTGCTCTAATGCGCATTCTGTCGTAATTAACGTCCCACTTTTTAGCGCAGCCTCCGTGACAACGATTGCTTGAGTCAGACCACTTATTAACCGGTTACGCATAGGAAATTGCCATTTTGCCGGTCGCATATAAGGTGGATACTCTGTAACAAGTAAATGGTTTTCTGCCATGTGCTGAGCAAGTGCTTGGTTTTCCTTAGGATAGACATAATGAAAACCATGACCTAACACGGCAATTGTTTGTCCACCAAATTTAATCGTCGCTTCATGAGCCATTGTATCAGCACCTCGTGCAAGCCCACTGACAACCGTATATTCGTGCGCAACAAGCGGAGGGACGATTAAGTCCATTGCCGTTCTTGTATAGGCTGTAGCCTTTCTAGAGCCTATTATAGCTATCCGTTTATCTCTTGCTAGCAGAGCAGACTGACCTTTCACATACAATACAGTAGGTGGACTAGGTATTTCAAATAATTGCGCCGGGAAATATGGATGATTAAATGGTATGGGGAAAATATTTGCTTGTGCGTAAGCCTCTTCAAATGGCAAGTGTCGAACACGTTGAAAATTCCGAATCATTAGCAGCGCTTTTTGCCATGTTATTTGCAATGCACCCGCAATCTCTTCAGGGTGCGCTTCTTCAAAATAACTCAATACATCCACCGGGGACAATAATTGTTGAAGTTTTTGGAGTGGTAATGGATATATATAATGCATAGCTAGTAATCTCTGTGTATCTACTGAGAAAATCATTTAAAAACCTCCTTTATAATAGAAGAAATTAAATGACCGCAATTGTTATTTCAGCACAAAAAAATAGAATATGACCCGTCCTGTAGCTTCGCCTTGTCGACTTTTGTTGTGTGCGTTTAGCATGTAACTGTACAAACACCGCCGTTTGTAAAGCTACGAACAGGTTTACCATCTACCGAGACAGAGAAAAAGATGTAGCCACAATGTGCTACATCTTCCATTTTAATGGGTTTTACATTTTTCGTATAGCCCTTTTTCTTTAATTACCTTAATAAGTGTTTCGCCGATAACAGAAGGTGTTTCAGCAACTTCAATACCAGCTTCGTTCATTGCTTTAATTTTTTCAGCAGCCGTTCCTTTACCGCCAGAAATAATGGCACCTGCATGTCCCATACGTTTCCCTGGAGGTGCTGTTTGTCCACCAATAAAGCCAACAACCGGCTTTGTCATATTTGCTTTAATCCACTCAGCTGCTTCTTCTTCAGCAGTACCACCAATTTCCCCAATCATGACAACTGCATATGTTTCAGGGTCATTGTTGAATGCTTCAAGGGCATCGATAAAGTTAGTCCCATTTACAGGGTCTCCTCCGATACCTACAGCCGTTGTTTGACCAATACCAGCTTGCGTCAATTGGTGTACCGCTTCATACGTTAATGTGCCAGAACGTGAAACTACACCAACATGCCCTTTTGTATGAATATAACCAGGCATAATACCAATCTTACACTCATCAGCCGTAATAACACCTGGACAGTTTGGACCAACTAGGCGTGTTTTTTTGCCTTCCATAAAGCGTTTAACCTTCACCATGTCAAGGACAGGAATATGTTCTGTAATACAAATTGTTAATTCTAGCTCAGCATCAACAGCTTCTAAAATGGCATCTGCTGCAAAAGGTGCTGGTACATAAATAACCGATGTTGTTGCACCTGTTGCTGCTACAGCCTCAGCTACAGTATTGAACACAGGTACGCCTTCAATTTCAAGACCTCCCTTACCAGGTGTTACGCCTGCTACGATTTTTGTACCATAATCAAGCATCTGCTTCGTATGGAATAGCGCTGTTTCGCCTGTAATCCCTTGTACAATTACCTTTGTATCTTTATTAATAAATACAGCCATTGTTCTCCCTGCCTTCCTTAGCCTACTAGTCCCACAATTTTTTGTGCACCGTCAGCCATTGAGTCTGCTGCCACGATGTTTAAACCTGATGCATTTAAGATTTCTTTACCAAGCTCTACGTTTGTACCTTCTAAACGTACTACTAACGGTACAGATAAACCGATTTCTTTGGCTGCTGTTACTACACCATCAGCGATAATGTTACACTTCATAATGCCGCCGAAAATATTAACGAAAATACCTTTTACATTTGAGTCAGAAAGGATAATTTTGAAAGCTTCTGTTACTTTCTCGGCTGTTGCGCCGCCCCCTACATCAAGGAAGTTAGCGGGGCTACCGCCATAGTAACTAATTGTATCCATCGTTGCCATTGCTAGACCCGCACCATTTACCATACAGCCAATGTTGCCATCTAGTGAAATATAGCTAAGATCATATTTCGATGCTTCGATTTCTTTTGGATCTTCTTCATCAAAATCGCGTAATTCGACAATATCTTTATGACGATACAACGCATTGGCATCAAAATTAAATTTAGCATCTAGTGCTACAACCTCTCCTTGTCCAGTGACAACAAGTGGATTAATTTCTACTATTGAAGCATCTTTGTCGATAAATGCTTGATATAAACCTAACATTAATTTAACAGCTTTCCCTACTAGGTTTGCTGGAATATTCATATTAAACGCCATACGACGTGCTTGGAAGCTTGTTAGTCCAATTACTGGATCAACAACTTCTTTGAAGATTTTTTCTGGATTTGTTTCAGCTACTTCTTCAATATCCATACCGCCTTCTTCTGAACCCATAAATGTTACACGAGAAGTAGCGCGGTCTAATACTAAACTTAAATAATACTCTTTTTGGATATCAGAGCCCTCTTCAATATACAAGCGTTTTACTTCTTTACCTTCTGGACCTGTTTGATGAGTTACTAAAATTTTACCTAATAACTCTTTTGCGTATGTACGCACCTCATCAAGGTTTTTTGCGATTTTGACACCACCAGCTTTACCGCGTCCACCTGCATGAATTTGCGCCTTGACCACGGTTACATTTGAGCCAAGTTCCTTCGCTACCTTCACTGCCTCATCAGGGGAAAAAGCAACTTTTCCATTGGGTACTGCAACACCATATTTTCTCAGAATCTCTTTCCCTTGATATTCATGGATATTCATAATACATCCTCCCATCAAACATTTGCATAAAATTGTTTTACTAACATAATCTATTCTAACGAAAGATTCTGATAAAGTCTACACTTTGTCTTTTGTTCGAATTTTATCTAAAATTATGACGTTTTCTTCTACTTAGTGTACTAAAACAGAGAATTCTTGAAATCAGAATTCTTTATTTTTTCTATATTTTTGCTATGTTGTTGGTCTAGATGATAGATAAAAGCAAACACTTCAGCCACCGCTTGATATAATTCTTCAGGTATTGACTCATTTAAATCTAATTGTCCAAGTAATTGAACAAGATTCGGATCCTCATATATCGGCACATCATGTTCACTTGCACGGGCCAATATATTTTCAGCCACTTTCCCTTTTCCTTTTGCTACGACAGATGGGCTATCAAATTGTCCTTGTTTATAAGTGAGGGCAATCGCTTCTTTACGCGTCTTTTTTTCTTCACTCATATGCGGAAATCCACCCCACTAATTTCCTCCTGCTGTTGTACTACAGGGGTTGTTTTTTCAAGTTGGGCTTTTTCAAATTGTTTAATAAAGACTCCCGATAGCTGATAATTTTTTTTTGCAAGCCCTAATTTCAATGCTGTTTTTAGAGGTTCTGCCTGAAAAGCAATATCTGAATTTTCATTAAATACTGTGACAGTGACGACACGATTTTGAACTTGCATATCAATTACGGTTTCTTTCATTGACTCCATTTGTAAATAAAACAATATTCGTGCGTAGTTGGCATCAATCTTTCCGTCTTCTTTCATACGCCCATTCCATTGTAACGTGGCATCCATTTTCTTTCCAAAAAATTCAAGGGGCACTTGCATCACGAGCTGGTGTTGATGACCATTTTCTCCTGACACAAGTTGCATCCCATTCATGCGTGTCATTAAAAGCTCAGCTGCTTCCCTTAGTTGTGGCGTTATTTGAGCTTCTTGAAGCAATGTATGAAGCTGTGGTTTTAATTGGTGTGCAATTGCTTGCAAATCCGCTGATTTACTACTAAGCGTAGCCTCGTAACTAATGCCTAAACTTTTCAATACCGTTTTAAGGGCATGCTCCATCGCTTTACTATCCATTGAATTTCGTACATGTGCATCAGCTTCTGTAAGCATGCGTTGAATAGTTGGTTGTGGTGCCTCCGCACTTTGTTTTACAAGATTTCGCATCAGCGCGTCATTTTGTACTGGAATTGTCGACTCTTGCTTAAACAGTGATAATAAATGTTCTTTTACAGAAAGCGCATTACCATCTTGCGTAAATAACCGTTCGGGTGCATTGTGAGCGAACGCTTTGATTAGTTGTTCTTGCATTTGCTTCGCAAAAATTTCCAATGTTTGTTTATTAGTTGGTAATTGGTTAAATCGATCAATCATTTGGTTCAGCTGTTGCTTTTGCTCATTGCTCAATAAATTTTGGCTCGCTGTCCAAGATTTTAGCTGTTCAATAAGCTGTTGCTTATTTTCTGGTTTTGTTGCTAAAATTGTTTGGATTACTTGGCCAGCCTGCTGAAGTTGACCTTGTTGCACAGCTTTTGCTTCATTTAGAGACGACCAATTTTGTAAAGTTGCTTGTTGCGGTAAAATACCCGCTTCTTTTAATAGAGTTAAAGCTTGTAATCGTTCACTTGTTGATGCTGCGTTATTAGTTAAAAGTTGAATCGATTTTGCGAGCAGTAACGTACCTGTTTCTGCCTCGAAGGGTTTTGCAATCGCTAACACTTGTTGCATCAAATTTTGTTTCACATTGGCTTGTAATGCTGTATCCTTCGCTAATAACTGTGTAAAATTATCCATTATTGCCGACATACCAGATGTTTTTTGCCCACTAACAAGTGCTTGAAATACATCTTGCGTCATTGGCATTTTTAGCTCAACCATTTTTTGAAGCGCTTGTAAGGCATCCATCTTTGTCACACCTTCAGGCAATGCCTTCATCCACATTTCAGCTTGCATAAGTTGCTCTTTAGAAATCGGTATTTGAGCCTTAATAAAGTGCGCTAACACCTGTTGCATTTCTGACGTTTTTGGCAAATTCATCGAATCTAGTAGCTGATTTATTTGTTGGTTTGTAGAAACCTCTTGCCCCATCGGTCCTGTAACAACTTTTAACTCTGTTTGAGGGCTTGTCCCTGTTACTTGAAAGAAATGGGCATCCCCTGCTTTTAGCGGTACTTCCAGTTTAGCAATCAGTTTTTGATTGCCTACTTGGACCTCTGCCGTTTGATCTGGATATAATTGTTTAATCGTGCCATGAAATACTTGTCCTTGCTTTAATGCCAGCGGTTGATTTGCTGGAGTTAAAGTAGTTTGTTGCATTTGTATTGGATTAAACGATGTTGCTGTCATCTAATTACTCCTTTCTTACATCGATTTTATAGGTTCAAAAGACTTGCGATGATGTATCGTTGGTCCGAATGTTTCAAGTGCCTCTAAATGTTGTTTTGTACCGTAGCCCGCATGCTGTGCAAAGCCATACATAGGAAATTCTTTGTCCAATTGTTCCATATACTCATCCCTAGCTGTTTTCGCTAAAATAGAAGCTGCTGCAATGGCTAAACTTTTTGCATCGCCTTTAATAATCGAATCCTGTGGAATGGTGATTGGTAGTGTCATAGCATCGACTAGCACATAATCCGGTTTAATGGACAAGGATTCCACACTTGTTTTCATCGATTGCTTTGTTGCTTCATAGATGTTCAGTGCATCAATCGTTTGTGCTGATTGAAAATGAATGAAATAGCTAATGGCATGTTCTTTCACCAATGCTGCAAAAACATTGCGTTTTTCCTTTGTTAACTGCTTCGAATCATTTAATCCTACAAGAGCTTCACAGTTTTTTGGCAAAATAACAGCTGCGGTTACAACAGGTCCTGCTAAAGGCCCGCGCCCTGCTTCATCTACACCTGCGATGAAGGCATTTTCACCACCATAGCACTGATCGAAGTCAATCTTCGCTTGATGCTCTTCCAATAGCTGTCGTTTCTTTTCTTGGCGTTTATTCCAACTATGCCATGCTTTCTGCACACCTGCACGCTCGTCGGTTGCAATTGCCGCCATCCATTCTTGCCAATCCTCAGCTATTTTTAGCGCTGCTGTAATCTCTTTAATCGTTTTCATCATTTTACTCCCTTTATCTTACTCTATATCATTTATCGGCAATATCTACTATTCCTAAAAGAAAAAGGCTAGGACAAAAGGAAAAAGTGTTAGATTGACGGCAATCAATCTAACACTTTTTTGCATTGCTGTAAATGTTCGTTACGGTGTTTGCTTTTCACCTGATACCTCTTTCACTATGTGCACCTCTGTAGGATTTACCAACTAGTGCTCTCGGTTAGTGGAAGTTACAAGCAATTTTGTCTCTTTTAAAGGTTTGTCCCTATCACTTTTTCACACATTATTGCTGTGTCGCTTCTTTTTCAAGCTGTTCATCAACAAAGTCAAATGTTAGCTTTCCTAATAGTAATCCACGAATATCTCGTACGATTAGCTGGGCTACTTGATCGTAGTCGATTTCTCCACCTGCTCCAAAAACACGACGAAGCTTGCCGATATGGTCAAACGTTTCCACTAAGTCGTCATGCATAAACTGAAAACCATAGCGTTCTTCCATACGTGTTGGATAATGTGTCGATAAAAATTGTAACCCATATACCGCCAAATCTTCCATGTTAGTAATGGTATCTTTAATAGCACCTGTTAAAGCCAGCTTATAGCCTACTTCTTGGTCTTCAAACTTAGGCCATAAAATTCCTGGTGTATCTAGTAATTCTAGTTCCTTGCCGACTTTTATCCATTGTTGCGCCTTTGTCACACCAGGCATATTGCCTGTTTTCGCAATATTTTTCTTTGCTAAGCGATTAATAAGTGTGGATTTTCCCACGTTTGGAATTCCAACAATCATTGCTCTAATGGCTCTCGGCTTCATCCCTCTTGACTTCATGCGGTCAAATTTTTCTTTTAATATTTCTTGTGCCGCCTTGGTCACAAGTTGTAGTCCTTTTCCTTCAAGCGAATTGATTGCCACTGCTTTATGGCCATGCTGTGCAAAATATTCTACCCATTTGCGTGTTTCGTGCTCATCCGCCATATCTGATTTATTTAAAATAAGTAGACGCGGCTTTTGGTTAATGACCTCATCAATCATCGGATTTCTCGAAGATAATGGTAAGCGAGCATCGATTAATTCAAATATAATATCTACTAGCTTTAATTTTTCTGTTACTTCACGGCGTGCCTTCGCCATATGCCCTGGAAACCATTGTATAGTCATTTCTATACCTCCTAAATAAGAAAAGCGCATTCGCCCAATTCAGTGCGAATGCCTTAAAATCGAATAAGAAAACGTATGCTCTTAGACGTCAAGAAAGGGAGTATTAGCCCCCTTTCAAACATTACTTCACAATTTTAATATCACTATACGGCCAGAAAATAAGGCTTGTATTACCTATAATTTCTTTTTGATCGACAATACCTATGTGACGGCTATCTTTACTATATCGACGATTATCGCCCATCACAAACACATAGCCTTCTGGAATTACATCATGCAGTGATGCATCAATGTCATTTAACGTAAAATCTTCCGTTAATGTACCTTCAGTAATTTCAGCTTTGTATGCATCTAAATAAGGCTCATCTATCGGTTCTCCGTTAATGTATAACTGATCGTCTTTATATTCCAATGTTTCACCAGGTAAGCCAATTACACGTTTAATGTAGTTTTTTTGCTCTGGTGCATGGAACACCACGATATCAAAGCGCTTAGGCTCTCCAATTTTATAACCAATTTTGTTGACAATCATTCGGTCGCCATCTTCAAGGGTTGGCATCATGGACTCACCGTCAACTGCAATTGGTGTAAATAAAAAATAACGAATAACTGCTGCAATCGCAAATGCAATTAAAAGAGCCTTTGTCCATTCCCATAATTCATTCTTTTCTTTCACTTGTTTTTCCATTATGAATTGCCCCCTTGTCTATCTTCATTTTAGATGATTATTATTTAAGATGACAAGCAAAAAGAAAAGGAGCTTGCAATACAAGCCCCTCACTTTTAAGTCATAATTATCGAATTTCTTTAATACGAGCAGCTTTACCACGTAGGTTACGTAGGTAGTAAAGTTTAGCACGACGTACTTTACCACGACGTACAACTTCTAAGTTAGCGATTTTTGGTGTGTGTACAGGGAATGTACGTTCAACACCTACACCGTAAGAAATTTTACGAACTGTGAAAGTTTCGCTAATACCGCCACCACGACGTTTGATAACTACACCTTCGTATACTTGGATACGTTCACGAGTACCCTCTACTACTTTCACGTGTACCTTAACAGTATCACCAGGACGGAAAGCTGGTAGATCAGTGCGAAGCTGAGCTTTAGTAATTTCTGTAATAATGTTTGACATTGTTTTCTCTCCTTAGACAGATGCTCTTGCACGCAATGTATGCCACAGCGGAACACCGTAATTCAGCACTTCACATAGAAGCACAGATTAGATGTTATCACATATATGGCATGCAAGCAAGCATCTTTATTGTTGTTTTTTAAGTTTTTCCAAATACAATTTTTGCTTGTCTGTTAATGGATAATGCTCGAGTAAATCAGGTCGACGCTCGAATGTTCTTTTTAACGATTGTTCTTCGCGCCATTGTTCGATTTTCGCATGATTGCCTGATAATAATACTTCGGGTACTTGCATGCCTCGGAATTCAGCAGGTCGCGTATAATGTGGATGTTCTAACAGACCCGTTGAAAAAGAATCTTGGATATGGGAATCTGCTTGTCCCAACACGCCAGGTAAAAGGCGTACGACACTATCGATAACCGTCATCGCACCTAACTCACCACCTGTTAACACAAAATCACCAATCGATATTTCATCGGTAACGAGGTGCTGACGAATGCGTTCATCGTAGCCTTCGTAGTGACCACATAAGAACACTAATTCACTTTCTTGCGCTAGCTCTTCCGCTTTTTTTTGGGTGAAACGTTCACCCTGCGGACACATTAAGATAATACGTGGCTTTTTACCCGCTGTAATAGCCTCTACAGCACTAAACATCGGCTCTGGCTTTAACACCATCCCTGCACCGCCACCATACGGATAATCGTCTACCTGATTATGCTTGTTGCCAGAAAACGCACGAATATCTGATACTTCTAGCTTTACAGCCCCTTTTTCTTGAGCTTTTTTTAGTATCGATGCACCAAATACACCCGAAAACATATCAGGAAATAGACTTAATACGTGAATATGCATCATAGTAAGCCTTCCATCACATGAATAACAATTTTCTTTTCTTCCACATCAATATTTTTGACGATGTCTTCAATATATGGAATGTAATGCTCTTTTTTAGCACCCTTCACTACCCACACATCATTGGCACCTGTTTGCAGAATATCTTTGACTTCACCAATTGTTGCACCTTCTTCAGATACAACCGTACAGCCTATAATTTCATGGAAGAAAAATTCATTTTCTTGTAATAAATCATCGGTCATTTGATCTTTCGTGATTTTGAGCATTCCTTCTTTGAACGGCTCGACAAAGTTGATATTATCCATACCTTCAAATGTTAACAAAATAAAGTTTTTATGACGGCGTACGGATTGAATTGTTACCCACGTTGGCTTTTTATCGTCTTTTTTAAACGCTGCAAGCTTATTCCCGACCGCAAAGCGTTCTTCTTCAAAATCTGTCGTCGATAAGATACGCACTTCACCACGAATTCCGTGCGTGTTCACAATACGACCTACATTAAACCATTCCATTCATTTCACCTCTATACCGTTATATATCCGTACTATATAAAAAAAGGAAGGAACCAGCAAGCTCCCCCCTCTTCTATCCAGATTTTACGCTACACATTTACAGCTCCTACGAATTCTAGCAACAACATAGTCGTTAAAATTGTTCAGTGCAAAATGGCGACAGGTTGCATAATTGCTACATTGTTACCTTATTGCGCGTAAACGAGCGTGAAAATCTTTTTATCAATCCAATATATCGACGTAAGTCTTTTTTTGATGGTGACTACCTGCCGCTGAATAAACAATTGTACGAATCGCTTTCGCTACTCGCCCTTGTTTGCCTATGACTTTCCCTCGATCCTCTGGATGAACAAAAAGTTTATAAACAATTCGATTTGCATTTTCGTCCGTCTCAATACGGACTTCTTCTGGATAATCGACTAACGGTAAAACGATTGCTTCAATCAGCTGCTTCAAAGACGTCTCCCCCGATTATTTACTGAATTTTTGGTTATGGAATTTTTCCATGATACCTTGTTCTGAGAACAAGTTACGCACTGTATCTGATGGTTTTGCACCGTCAGCTAACCATTTAAGAGCTTTCTCTTCATCAATGTTTACAGTAGCTGGTTGAGTTAGTGGGTTGTAAGTACCAACTGTTTCGATTGAACGACCGTCACGTGGTGAACGAGCGTCTGCAACTACGATACGATAGAAAGGAGATTTTTTAGCTCCCATACGTTTTAAGCGAATTTTAACTGCCATTTTAATAGCACCTCCGAATAAGTTTCACACAAGATAGTATATTATCAATGTTTATGTTGTTTGTAAAGTGTTTTTTCTTAACACCTATAAAATATTATTTAAACAATGAATCAAAGCCAGGTAATTTCATCTTTTTCTTGCCTTTACCTGTCGCCATACCTGTCATTTGCTTCATCATTTTTTTCATTTCGTCAAATTGTTTTAACAAACGGTTGACCTCTTGAATAGACGTACCTGAACCTTTGGCAATGCGCTTTTTACGGCTACCATTAATGATTTCGGGATTTGTCTTTTCAGCAGTTGTCATAGAGTAAATAATGGCTTCTACACGGCCCATTTGCTTATCATCTACTTTGACATTGTCTAAGCCTTTAATTTTGCCTGCACCTGGTAGCATTTTTAATATTTCGTCGAGCGGGCCCATTTTTTTCACTTGTTGTAATTGCTCAACAAAATCATCGAGTGTAAAGCTTTGCGTTTTGAACTTTTCTTCCAGTTCTTTCGCCTTTGCTTCATCGACGTTTGCCTGCGCCTTTTCAATTAGTGATAACACGTCACCCATGCCTAAAATACGAGATGCCATACGCTCCGGATGGAACGGTTCAAGCGCATCCAGTTTTTCGCCCATACCGACAAATTTAATTGGTTTCTGTGTCACCGAACGAATGGATAATGCTGCACCACCGCGTGTATCGCCATCCAGTTTTGTTAAAACAACCCCTGTAATGCCGACAGCCTCATTAAAACTTTCCGCAACGTTTACAGCATCTTGCCCCGTCATGGCATCTACCACAAGGAAAACTTCATCAGGCTCTTTTAACGCACGGATATCCTTTAATTCTTGCATTAAATCTTCATCGATATGCAAGCGACCTGCTGTATCGATAATGACAACATCATGATGTTCTTCTTTCGCCAGTTCAATTGCCTGACGAGCGATTTCAACTGGTGATACATCTGTGCCTAAAGCAAAAACAGGTAAAGATAATTGCTTTCCTAATGTTTGTAATTGCTGAACCGCAGCAGGGCGATAAACGTCCGCAGCAACTAGTAATGGTTTACGGTTATATTTTTTACGTAAAATATTTGCTAATTTACCAGTTGTTGTTGTTTTACCCGCACCTTGCAAACCGACCATCATAATGACAGTTGGTGGCTTTGTATTAAATTTAATCGGGCTTTGTTCGCCGCCCATCAGCTCCGTTAACTCGTCTTGAACGATTTTAATAACTTGTTGACCCGGTGTTAAGCTTTGCATAACATCTACACCAACAGCGCGTTCACTTACTTTTTTAACGAATTCCTTGACTACTTTTAAGTTAACATCCGCCTCGATTAAAGCAAATCGGACTTCACGCATCATTTCTTTAACGTCTTGTTCCGATACTTTACCCTTACCTTTAATCTTTTGGATCGTTCCTTGGAGTCGTTCCGCTAATCCTTCAAAAGCCACTGCTTTCGCCTCCTAATCCCATTCTTTCAACTGTTCAATAAGCGCCAACTGCTCCTCAACCGGCATACTTTTTTCTGTAATTCCAGCTGTAAGGCGCGCAAGCATTTGCGTACGTTGTTGAAATTTTTCCAGTAAACATAGTTTTTCTTCATATTCTTCAAGCATCGCTTCAGTTCGACGAATATTATCATAAACAGCTTGACGTGAAACTCCATATGATTCAGCGATTTCTCCAAGTGAGTGATCATCTAAATAATACAGTTCCATATAACTTCTTTGCTTATCTGTTAGTAATGCTTGATAAAAGTCGAAGAGAAAGTTCATGCGTGTTGTTTTTTCAAGTAGCATCGAGTTTCTCCCCCCGTTGTTAGTCATTTGTATCATAACGAAAAGCGCCCGTCTGTGTCAAGGTAATCTCCTTGTCTAAAAGCATTCTATTAGCTGAATAACGTTATTTCACCATTAGCTAGTATTTCTCTTTTAAACAATGTGTTTCACCTTTTAACAGTCGAGCGACCATGCTTTCAACTACAATCTTTTACTCTTCGCTATTTTGTAGTTCCTTATCTAAGCCTTCAGCAAATAAGCCGTATACATAGCGTTCTGCATCAAATGGTTGTAAATCATCCATTTTCTCGCCAAGACCTACAAATTTCACAGGAATGTGTAATTTATTTCGAATGGCAAGCACAATACCACCTTTTGCGGTACCATCGAGTTTCGTTAAAACAATTCCCGTTACATTTGTTACTTCTTTAAATGTTTGTGCCTGCACAAGTGCATTTTGACCAGTCGTTGCATCTAGTGCTAGTAACACCTCGTGAGGAGCATTCGGTATTTCCCGTGAAATAACTCGATGTACTTTTTCAAGTTCATTCATTAAGTTCACTTTGTTTTGTAAACGGCCCGCAGTATCACAAATTAAGACATCTGCTTTACGATTTTTCGCAGCACGTATTGCATCATACATAACCGCTGCTGGATCCGAACCTTCTGATTGCTTAATAACCTCGCAACCAACACGGTCTCCCCAAACTTGTAATTGGTCAATTGCCCCTGCACGGAACGTATCTCCTGCAGCTAAGACAACTGTTTTCCCTTCCGATTTTAGACGATGTGCTAACTTACCAAT
Source organism: Lysinibacillus sp. C5.1 (assembly GCF_016350185.1). Classification (NCBI taxonomy): domain Bacteria; kingdom Bacillati; phylum Bacillota; class Bacilli; order Caryophanales; family Bacillaceae; genus Lysinibacillus; species Lysinibacillus sp. C5.1. Next base: position 1,034,539 of record NZ_CP066226.1, on the reverse strand, counting down.
TGTTGTTGTTTTCCCAACACCGTTTACACCTACGAATAAAATAACCGTTAACTCACCATTAGGTTGCATATTTAGTTCGATTAAGTCTTCTTCCCCTTGCTCGTAAATTTCCACAAGTTTTTCAGAGATAATCGTTTGGATACCATTTGTATCTTTAATATTTTTGCGCTGTACCTCAAAGCGTAATTTATCCATTAATTCCATTACTGTTTCAAAGCCAACGTCTGCTTGTAATAATAGATCTTCTAGTTCTTCAAAAAAGTCCTCGTCTACTTTACGGTAGCGTGCCACTAAATCATTGACCTTAGAAGTAAAGGAATTACGGGTTTTTTCAAGACCCGCTTTAAATTTTTGTGTAATAGACCAGGCTGAAGGTTTTTTTTCTTTTACAGGTTCCTCTACAATCGCAATTTCCTGCACTTCTTCCTGTTTTTCTTCCTCCACAACATTCGAAGCTTGTGAATCAATGAAGTCCTCACTTGCTGATGATTCTTCTACTTTTTCTTGCAGCTCTTCATGACTTGATTCCTGTTGAACTGGCTCTACCGTATCTTCAAGCTTTAATTCGATAGATGACTCTTCGACTAAATTTTCTACTTTTTCTTCTGTTGGATTTCCAATTAGCTTATCTTTTAAACGTTTAAAAAAACTCATGCTTGTTCGCTCCTTTGCTCCGCAAGTACGGGTTCATCTTCTAATTTTACTGATACAAGTTTTGATACACCTGATTCCTGCATCGTAATACCATACAGTACGTCAGCTCCCTCCATTGTACCTTTACGGTGTGTAATAACAATGAATTGGGTATTGCGACTAAACTTTTTCAAGTATTCGCTGTATCGAACAACATTTGCCTCATCCAATGCCGCTTCTACTTCGTCGAGTATACAGAACGGCACAGGTCTAATATTTAAAATGGAGAATAGTAAAGCAATCGCGGTAAGTGCACGTTCACCACCAGAAAGTAAACTTAAATTTTGCAACTTTTTCCCTGGCGGTTGCGCAACAATTTCAATGCCCGTATCAAGCATATTGTCAGGATCAAGTAATACTAAATCTGCCTGACCGCCCCCAAACAATTCACGGAATACCCGTTTGAACTGCTCTCGAATGGCAAAAAATGTTTCACTAAAGCGTATTGTCATTTCTTCATCCATTTCTTTAATGGCTTCGTGTAAAGTATCCTGCGCTTCGAGTAAATCCTCACGTTGCTCTGTTAAAAAAGAATGTCGTTCTTGGACACGCTCAAATTCTTCAATCGCACTTAAGTTTACAGGACCTAATTCTTCAATAGATTTTTTCAATAACTTGACGCGACGTCGCATATGCTCTTCGTCTTCAATAGTTAAAGCGACTACCAGTGCCTCTTCAAACGTTAGTTGATAGTTTTCTTCGAGCTGATTTTTAAAATTACTCATCTCAAATTCTACGCGATTGCGCTTTAATTCATTCGCACGTATTGCTTCAATGAAGCCTTTATGTATACGTTGCAATTCCTTTAGCTGCTCTTCTAACGTTGTTAATTCCTGTTGTTGCGCCGCTTTTTCTCCCTTTTTCTGGGTAATTGTCACTTGTAACGTTTCTCTTCTAGCTTTCCAAGTTGCGACCTGCTCTTCCACTTCTTCATCACTCAATAATTTTGTCGATTCATCAGATTGAAGCCAGATTATTTCCTGAGAAATATTGTCGACTTTTTGGCGAGCTTTGTTTAATTGTAGGGCAAGTTCAGCGGTCGCAATTTGTACTTGCGACATTTGCTCCTGCATTACCGCTAACTCTGAACGTTTTTCTGCCGTTTGTTCGCGCAGAACATCTTTTTCTGTTTCACTTTGTAGTTTAACTTTACCTAATTGTTCTACCGTCTCGTTTATCGCTACTAATTCTTCAGCTAGCGCTGCTAAACGTGCAGTAGCTACTTCCTTTTGAGCAAGCAGCGCTTCCTCACGTGTTTTTACATCTTGCGTTTCATTTGAAGCAAAGGACACTCGGGCGGATAGACTTTTTTCTACAACCTCTAATTCTCGAAGGCGACTTGCCTGTTGCATTTCTTCTTTCCGCAGTTGTTCGCCTTCTAGTTTTAATTGTTCTACTTTGTCACGTAATGTGGCCAATGTCTCTTTTTCCGTTGCTACAGCCTGCTCTGCACTATAAATCGACGTTTCTAATGCTTCTAGCTTAGCTATCAGGCCATCGAGCTCGGCTTTTCTTGTAAATAGGGAAGATTGTTGTTTCGCTGCACCACCCGTTAAAGAACCTCCAGCATTGACAATATCCCCTTCGAGCGTTACGACACGGTAACGGAAACCACATAATCGCGCAATTTGACTTGCCCCTTCTAAATGCGCTGCAACGATGACATTGCCAAGCAAATTTTCAACAATGGAGCGATTGTCCTCATCGAACGTGACAAGGGCATCTGCCATTTGTACGAACGCTGGATGCTCCGTAGCAAGCTGAATGGCTGACGGATTAATTTTGCGTGATTTCATAACCGTTTTTGGTAAGAATGTCGCACGCCCCGCTCTTTTTTGCTTTAACCAACGGATAGCTTGTTGGGCGTTCTGTTCGTTCGTCGTCACAATATGTTGGGAGGCGGCACCTAAAGCCGTTTCAATCGCTTGCGAATATTTGCCATTGACCTGAATCAATTCCGCCACTGCGCCTTCAATACCAAATAATTCACCTTTATCACGCGCCAGTAATACTTCCTTAACACCATGGAAGAAGCCAGAGAAATCAGCTTCTAGCTCTGCTAATGTATCTTTTCTAGCTTTTAATTGTTGTTGGTGCTGATACGCCTTATACAGCATTTCTTGCTTATCATTAAAAGAAAGATTCACTTTTTTAAACTGCATTTGCAATGCTTCATATTGTTCGAGCTTCTGTTGCAATGCAGTCGTTGTTGTTGTATGTAGGCCAACAAGTGTTTCTTTCTCCGCCACAACTTCAATCAATTCTTGACCAATCTCATCCGTTTGGTCTGTCATACGAGCTGCCATTGCTTTTTGTTGTGATAATTGTTGTTCGATATTTTTTAATTCATTTTTGACTGTTGCTTCTTCGTTTAATGAATCGATATAGCGGTTTTTATGCTCTTCCATTTCCTGTTCAATTTCTGTAACTGAACGGTTTAAGGATTGCTCTAATTGCTTAATGATTTGCTTTAGCGTTAAAACTTCTTGTTGTTTTTCTACAAACAATTGTTTTTTCTCAAGTTCTTGCGCAACTAATACCTCTACTTCATTTTGCGCTTCAAGTAATGATGTATTCAACTGCTGTAATTGATTCGTTGCATTCTGGCGTTTTTCAGCCATTAAAGCTTTACGACCATCCCAACGTTCCATTTCCATCGTTGCATCTACAAGCTCAGATTGTGCAGCATCCAATAAAACATCCAACTCTTTTAAATGTTTCCGAATATCCGTCGTTTGGGTTTCTAGCGCTTGAATATCCTTTGCTTGTTTTTGCTCTGTTTCAGATAGCTGCGCATACTCTTCTTTCAATGCATGCAAAGATTGTGCACAATTTTTTAAATCGTGCACAAGGATCGCAATATCAAAATCCTTTAGTTCCGTGGACATTTGTACATAGTCTCTTGCGCTAGAAGCTTGTATTTGCAAAGGCTCCAAACGGCTATCCAACTCATGTAAAATATCTAAAACACGGTAAAGGTTTTCATCTGTTTCTACAAGTTTATGCTCTGCTTTTTTCTTTCGTAGCTTATATTTTAAAACACCAGCCGCCTCTTCAAATATTGAGCGGCGATCGTCCGGGCGGCTATTTAAAATTTCATCGACACGGCCTTGTGAAATAATTGAAAAAGCCTCTTTCCCAAGTCCCGAATCCATAAACAAGTCCGTAATATCCTTCAGGCGACACTGCTGGTTATTTAATAAATATTCACTATCACCTGAACGGTATACGCGTCTTGTTACGCTGACCTCTGTATACGAAAAAGCAAGTTGCTCATCAGTATTATCTAAAATTAATGTTACCTCTGCAAAGTTTAGTGGCTTTCGAGAGTCACTCCCAGCAAAAATAACATCTTCCATCTTTGCCCCACGTAACGACTTTGCCGATTGCTCCCCGAGTACCCAACGAATAGCATCAGTTACATTACTTTTCCCACTGCCATTAGGTCCAACAACAGCTGTAACACCTGGTACAAAGTCAATACCAATGCGCTCCGCAAAAGATTTAAAGCCAATCACTTCGAGTCGTTTTAGGAACATCTATTAAGCCTCCTCTTTAGCAGTATGCTCACGCATTGCGCGCATCGCACATTGTGCTGCTTGTTGCTCGGCTTCTTTTTTTGATTTCCCTCGACCAATACCAAGCTCTTGTCCATTTAATAACACGCTTGATACAAAGGTACGGTTATGCGCTGGGCCCTTTTCATCAATAATTTCATAATGAAGTAAACCGTTATTTGTTTGCTGTACCATTTCTTGTAGTTGGCTTTTAAAATCCATCACATGCGAAAAAGCACCGACTTCTACCTTTGGGAACACGATTCGTTCTAAAAATGTCACGACCGTTTGCAAATCCTGATCTAAATAAAGAGCACCTACAAATGATTCAAAAACATCTGCAAGTAGCGCTGGGCGTTCCCGTCCACCTGTTAATTCTTCACCTTTTCCAAGCAATACAAAGCGACCAAATCCTAATTCATTTGCAAAAATAACAAGGGATGGTTCACAAACGATTGAAGCTCGCAATTTTGTTAATTCGCCCTCACTCATATGCGGGTATTTCTCAAAAAGGTATTTAGAAACAGACAGTTCAAGTACAGCGTCGCCTAAAAATTCGAGACGCTCATTATCCGTAAACAATTTACGGCGATGCTCATTCACATAAGATGAATGCGTGAATGCTTGATACAATAAATTTTTATTAATAAATGTGATGTTTAATTCATGCTGTAATAGCTCGAATTGATTGCGTACTTTTTCAGGAAGTACGCCTGATTTCTGCATAGTTCCTTTTCTTCTCATAGCCATTGAACAATCTGCCTTCCTAATAGTTTCTACCGTCTTAGTGTACCTTTTTCAAGGCATTTATGCAAAAGTATTTCGGCATAAATACAATGTTTTGGAAGTTTTTTCGTATTTTTTTAACAAAAATAAAAAAAGGTACGTCCATCGTTCGAAAAACGAACCATTTCGTACCTTTAAAATACATCAAAGCATATACGCTTTTGCCATTATGCTTTGATGTAAGTCTACAATGGTATCAGATTTTGTATTATCAAAATCTGTGTCATCTACCAGAAAATTAGTTAATTTTACCTTCGATGTATGAAATAGCAGAACCAACTGTTGAAATTTTTTCAGCATCTTCATCAGAAATTTCCATATCGAATTCGTCTTCAAGCTCCATTACAAGCTCAACAACGTCTAATGAGTCTGCACCTAAATCATCACGGAAAGAAGCTTCTAGTGTAACTTCACTTTCCTCAACACCTAAACGGTCTACGATTACTTTTGTTACGCGCTCTAATACTGTAGTCAAAACGTTCACCTCCCCTCAAATGATTATACAAAAAATTAAAAATTATGCTATAGCATATTATTACATCACCATGCCGCCGTCAATATGTAGCGTTTGGCCTGTCATATAGTTTGCATCTTCAGAAGCTAAAAACGCAACTGCTTTCGCAATATCCTCAGGTTGCCCAAGTTTAGCGAGAGGAATTTGTGTCAGCATGCCTTGTTTTAAATCTTCTGGAAGCTGTTCTGTCATTTCAGTTTCAATAAAACCTGGAGCAATGGCATTTACTAAAATATTACGTGACGCAAGTTCTTTTGCCGTCGTTTTTGTTAAGCCAATGACGCCTGCTTTTGCCGCTACATAATTAGCTTGCCCTGCATTACCAGCAACACCAACGATAGAAGAAATATTAATGATGCGCCCTGCACGCTGCTTCATCATTTGACGAGTGACTGCTTTTGTACAAAGGAATACACCTTTTAAGTTTGTATCGAGTACATCGTCCCATTCTTCTTCTTTCATGCGCATCAATAAATTATCGCGAGTAATTCCTGCATTATTTACTAAAATATCAAGCGCGCCAAATGTTTTGACTGCCGCATCCATTAATGCAGTAACTTCCTCTGTTTTGGAGACACTTGCTTGAACGGCAATCGCCTCTCCACCATTTGCTTGAATTGTCGCAACTACTTCCTCTGCTTTTGCCTGTGAGCCGCTATAGTTAACAACAACCTTCGCACCTTCATCCGCAAGCTTCAATGCAATTGCACGTCCAATTCCTCGTGAAGCACCTGTTACAACCGCAACTTTACCTTCTAATTTACGCATTGATTGTCCACTCCTTCGACGCTTCTATTACCGCTTCTAATGACGCTTCATCATATACACAATATGTTGCCACTGAACGATCTATTTTCTTAACTAAACCACTTAACACTTTACCAGGACCACACTCAATAAATACATCCACGCCTTGCGCAATCATTTCGCGAACGGATGCTTCCCATTGTACAGCGCTATACACTTGTTCAACTAATTCTTGTTGAATAGCTGGTACATCTTGTAATTCTTTCGCCTTCACGTTGCTAATTACCGGAATTTGTGGTTCCGATAAAGTAATTTCGGCTAGCGTAGCTTGTAATTGTTCTGAAGATGGTCGCATTAATTCTGAATGGAAAGGTCCACTTACTACTAACGGAATTGCACGTTTTGCACCCGCTTCTTTTGCAGCTACAGAGGCCTTATCAACGCCTTCCTTAGTACCAGAAATAACTATTTGTCCTGGACAGTTGACGTTTGCAACTTGAACTACATCACCTTCAGCAGTAACTTTAGCAGTTACTGCATGTAACGCCTCAAGCTCCATTCCAAGAATAGCTGCCATTGCACCTTGCCCTGCTGGTACAGCTTCGTTCATGTATAAACCACGTTTATGAACAACAGCTACAGCATCCTCAAACGATAGCACCCCTGCGATGACTAATGCACCGTATTCTCCAAGAGAGTGACCCGCAGCATAATGTGGCGTAATGCCTGCAGCACGCAATTTTTCAGCAACCATAACACCTGTCGTTAATAATGCTGGTTGCGCATGGTATGTTAGCGTTAACTCTTCAGCAGGTCCTTCTAACATTAATTTAGATAAGTCAAAACCAAGTGTCTTGTTAGCACTTTCGTAGAATGCCTTACTTTCTTGCGAATTGCTTATAAATTCTTGACCCATGCCAACCGTCTGTGAGCCTTGGCCTGGAAAAATAAATGCAATTTTCGTCATTTCTTACTAATCCCCTTTGTTAATCAATTTCTAAGTGACGTACTGTATCGGTAATAGTTGATATCACTGTATGCTCTACCATCGTATTGGCTTGACGGATTGCACTATAGATTGCTTTCGCATTGGATGATCCATGCGCTTTAATTACAGGTGCTTGTAAACCAAACAAACCTGCACCGCCATACTCTGTATAGTCCATTTTATTTTTTAAGTCACGTAAATTATTTTTCATTAACATTGCTGAAATTTTCGTTTTGGTAGAAGACATAAATGCCTCTTTTAGCATTGTAAACAATGCACCCGCTGTTCCTTCTATTGACTTCAGCACCATATTGCCTGTAAATCCATCTGTCACAACGACGTCTGCTACCCCATCAAGTAAATCACGCGCCTCAACGTTGCCGATAAAATTCAAGTCCGCTTCTTTTAATAAGGCAAAAGCAGCTTTCGTTAAATCATTGCCTTTTTTATCTTCAGTTCCGATATTTAAAAGACCAATACGTGGCTTTTGTAAACCGCCTACCTTTTTGGCGTATATATCACCCATAATCGCATATTGCAGTAAATGTTCTGGTCGGGCATCTGCATTCGCTCCTAAATCGAGCATTAAAAATCCTTTGCCATCAAGTGTCGGTAATGTCGTAGCTAATGCAGGTCGAGCAATACCTTCAATACGCCCTACCTTAAACAAACCACCTGCCATTAATGCACCTGTATTTCCCGCCGAAAGACAGGCATCTGCCTTCCCTTCTTCCACTGCATCCATCATGCGTGCCATCGATGAATCTTTTTTACGTCGTACAGCACGTGCAGGGTCATCTGTGCCCTCGACCACTTCTTCACAATGAATAACCGTTAAGCGGTCATGCATTTTCAAATAAGGGTCAAGCTTTTCTTGCTGTCCATATAACTGAATTTCCAAATTTGGAATTTGTTCTAATGCTAATAATGCACCTTCCACTACTGACTTTGGTGCATTGTCGCCACCCATTCCATCAAGTGCTAATTTCATTCTTGTTCACCTTTACCTTTCGTGCGGTACATATCGAATTCACCAACCAAAACTGTTTCACCATTTACAGTAGATACAATTTCTACTTTTGTACGATGGCGTTCATCATCTCTTCCAACAACGACCGCCTTAGTAATAACACGATTTCCGGCTTTTACAGGTTTCACAAATGTAATATTGGAGTGCACTGTTAATGCAAGCTCATCATCAATTACCGCTACAGCTAATGAGTTTGCTTGTGCAAATAAATGATGTCCACGAGCAATGCCATTGCGCTGAAAAACGTGCTCATCTTTTACGTCAAAAATTGATAATGCACGATTGTCTAATTCTATATCAATAATTTCACCGATTACTTCGTCAATCGGTAACGATTTCACTTCATTTTCATAAGTTTTCGAAGCCACATCTTTAATTCGTTCACGCAATTCGGGAATTGCTAATTCCATACGATCCAATCGAATGGTTTGAACACTTACCTGAAATTCCGACGCGAGTTGTTCATCTGTGACGAATGGATTTTCCGCAATCGTTTCAGATAATAATCGCTGTCGCTCTTTTTTCGTTCGTCTCAACGTCATTCGCCACCTTTTGAGTTGTTATTAGCACTTGGTACTAATATCAGTATATAGAGTATAAAAAAAGAATGCAAGACTTGTTTTCAAAAACAAGCTCTCACATTCCTTATTACACAACGCTACATTAATCAAATCGTTCGCCTTGAAGGACGCCAGACTGTTGTAGCATTTCACGCAAATATCGATACATCTCATCATGCCAAAATGCATCTGTATCAATCATTTCTGTTGCATCTTTTCGTGCCGTCTCCAGGGTTCTATAATCATGTACTAAATCGGCTACTTTAAAATCAGGCAAGCCGCTTTGCTTACGGCCGAAAAAGTCTCCTGGTCCACGAAGCTCTAAATCTTTTTCAGCTAGTCGGAAACCATCATTTGTTTCGGTCATAGACTGCATTCGCTCTTTACCCTCATCCGATTTTGGATCAGCAATTAATATACAGTAGGATTGATGCTCACCACGTCCTACACGACCGCGGAGCTGATGTAGCTGCGCTAAGCCAAAACGTTCCGCATCGTAGACTACCATAAACGTTGCATTGGGCACATTTACGCCGACCTCAACAACAGTCGTAGATACTAAGACGTGAATATCGCCCTCACTAAAGCCTCGCATTATCGCATCTTTTTCATCTGCTGGTAAGCGACCATGCATTAACCCAACTTTAAAGCGTCCAGTAAAATACGATGCGAGTTGCTCATAAATCTCTACGGCATTTTGAACATCCAGTTTATCCGACTCTTCAATCAAAGGACAAATGGCATATGCTTGTCTACCTGCTGTCAGCTCTAACTCTAATTTAGCTAATACGGAACCCAATTGTTCTTTTTTCATCCAATGGGTTTCAATTTCTTTACGCCCTGCCGGCATTTCATCAATTAACGAGACGTCCATTTCACCAAACGCTGTAATCGCCAGTGTTCGTGGGATAGGCGTAGCCGTCATAAAGAGCACATCAGGGTTTTCTCCTTTATCACGTAAAATTCTACGTTGTTCCACACCAAAGCGATGCTGTTCGTCCGTTATAACAAAGCCCAGCCTCTTGAAGAGAACATCAGGTTGGATCAGAGCGTGGGTGCCTATAACAATATCAATTTCTCCATCAGCCAGTGCAGCTAATAGTAGACGGCGCTCCTTCGTTTTCGTTGAGCCTGATAATAACGCGACACGTACACCAAATGGCTCAAACCAAGCAACTAAGTTTTCAGCATGTTGCTCTGCTAATATTTCCGTCGGTGCCATTAGCGCCCCTTGAAATCCAGCTGTCACAGCAGCATATAAGCAAATAGCTGCCACAACTGTTTTTCCCGACCCAACATCGCCTTGTAGCAAACGATTCATGCGATGCGGTGCTTTTAAATCTTTACATATTTCATTGACAACACGCTTTTGAGCACCTGTTAACTCGTACGGCAATGAAGCAATAAATGCCCGTAGTTTTTGCAAGTCGAACTGTATAATCGTACCGTGTTCAGTATCCTTACGTATTTTACGTAATGCTTGAATACGGAGCTGAAAGTTTAATAACTCTTCATAAGCAAAGCGTCTTCTAGCTTGTTTCGCATGCTCAGCATTTTGTGGAAAATGAATACCTTCCAACCCATCGCGTATTGACACTAATTTATAGGCATCCTGCAAATGCTGTGGAATCGCATCTGGTAATACCGCACCAAAGTCATCTAACACCTGTCGCATATATTTCCGAAACCGTTTTTGTGGAATTAAACCTCTCAAGCTATAGACAGGTTCAAAGTCTACTTGGTCGATTTTCGGTCCAAAAGTGACAGTGGTGCCATTAATAACTTGTCTACCTCTATCCCATTTGCCCGTCACTGTCACAATAGTACCTGGTATAAGCTTTTGCTTTAAATAGTTTTGATTGAAAAATACGACTTTTACTAAATGGCGCCCCGCAAGCACTGTTACTTGCAAGCGAGATTTGTTGCGTCCTAAAAACAACACAGTCGGCTCACGTTCTACTTTACATTCAACGGTAACTCGCTCATTATGTGGTGTTTGCGCTAAATCCTTTAAACGGAAATCCTCATGCCGATGTGGAAAGGTCCATAAAATATCGTTTACCGTCTCGATACCCAATGTTTCTAAGTGTGCTGCGGTTTCTTTCCCGACTCCTTTTAATTCGGAGACAGGACTGCTTAATTCAGTCACCTGTCACAACAGCTCTTGAGATTTGTTGTGTCACAAATCTCAAGAACCTACCTCCCTTCTATGTCAATTGTTTTATTGTTATTCGTAGATACATCCGTTCTCATTTTAACTGTATCATAAATCTTTTCTTTCGTGTCGACACAGTAACTTTCAAATTGCACTTATTCGGGCGCTATCGCCACGAAAATCCCTTCTATTGGCACGAAACCTTCAGGTCCCCGCTGTAGCGGATTACAACGACATAACAAAAAAGCGTTAGATTGATTGCAGTCAATCTAACGCTTTTACAATCTACTCTATTGTGATTCTTGCTTTTAGTATGCTTTGTAAATCGCCATTATTAAGAATCGCATTGCTAATTGCTTTGCCTGTTGGCGTCGCCGCTAGTCCACCACGCGCTGTTTCTTTCAAGTTCGGGCTCATTGACTGACCGATGCGATACATCGCTCCAATGACTTCATCACATGGGATACGACTCGTAACACCTGCTAAAGCCATATCTGCTGCTACAAGCGAATTCGCTGCCCCCATTGCATTACGTTTAACACAAGGCACTTCGACTAAGCCCGCTACGGGATCACAAACGAGACCTAGCATATTTTTCAGCGTAATAGCAAATGCTTCTGCACATTGTTGAGGTGTCCCTCCTGCCATTTCCACTATTGCCGCCGCCGCCATACCCGCTGCCGAACCAACTTCAGCCTGACAGCCACCTGCAGCACCCGAGATAGAAGCATTGTTTGCTACCACAAAACCAAAGGCGCCTGAAGTAAATAGATAGCGAATCATTTGCTCACGCGTTGGGTTTAGCTTATTTTTTACTGCAAATAAAGTGCCTGGCACTACTCCCGCAGAACCGGCTGTAGGTGTTGCACAAATTGTGCCCATGGCAGCATTTACTTCATTCGTAGCAACTGCTTTACTGACCGCATCCAATAATAAATCTCCAGAAAGCGATTTGCCTTGTGCAATATAATTTTGAAGTAGGACAGCATCACCACCAGTCAAACCTGTAACAGACTTTACTCCTTGTAAGCCTCGTTCAACCGCTTCTTCCATCACTGTTAAGTTTTGATCCATTTGTTGCATAATTTCTTCGCGTGTTCGACCACTTATTAGTATTTCTTGTTCAATCATTAGCTCAGAAATTTGCTTTTCTTCACGCTCTGCTCGTTCTACAAGCTCACGGACATTATGAAATAATACATCCATTTTGGGACACCCCCTTAGTTATTAATTTTCGATACTTTTGTAATATGTGGTATTAATGAAATTTGTTGAAGTACTTTGTCCTCAATATTTTGATCGATCTCAATCACCATTAAAGCCGTTAAGCCACGTTCGATACGTGAAACTTCCATATGGCCAATATTGACATTATGCATTGCTAAGCAATTTGCCACATTGGCAATACAGCCCGCGCGGTCATCATGTACAACAAGAATAGCAGGCATGCCACCCGTTAAGCGAAGCTTGAAGCCATTGACCTCGCTTACTTCAATTTTTCCCCCGCCAATTGAAATACCGACAATTGACATTTCGCCATCATCGTCACCAAATACCAATCTCGCTGTATTCGGATGCTCTGTATTAGCTGTTTCAGGAATAAATTCATATTGCATGCCAGCTTTTTCTGCATGCTCAAAAGCCGTTTTAATTCGCTCATCAAATGTATCAAAATCTAATAAACCACCAATTATTGCTACATCTGTCCCATGCCCTCTGTATGTTTCTGCAAACGAACCATATAGGTGGATTTTCACCCATTTCGGCTGTCTGCCAAATAAATCTCTTGCAACACGGCCAATACGCGCTGCACCTGCTGTATGAGAAGAAGATGGACCAATCATAACAGGTCCAATAATATCAAAAACCGATGTAAATTTCATACAAGCACCCCTCTATTCTATTCATATAATAATTTTACTTTTACTTATATCATGCTTGATAGTTACTATAAAAGTAAAGCACTACTTTATCAACTTTCAGAAAATTAAAACGACTATAATTTCTTAATCATTTATATTATTTCTTTATTGTACTCCCTACAAATACAAGCACTCTAAAGAGCTAATATTCCAGCATTTACAAGTTAACTGTCCTTTGAAGAAATACACAAAACAATCTATTTTGCTTATTTCTTCTTGTATTCAACGCTGGCATTCCTTTTACCATAAACAAAAGCAGTACACAACTTGTGCACTGCTTCGTCACCTCGTTCACTCTGCAACCTAATATTATTCTACCGAAATAATATATGGATATAATCCTTGTTTACCATTAAATAACTCCACTTCGACATCTGGATAGTTTTCTTCGATAAATTGGATTAATTCAGAGGCTTTTTCTTCAGACGTATCTTCGCCATAAATAATTGTTACGATTTCCGTATTTGCATCTACTAAATCTGTAATAACTTTCTCAGCAGCGTCTTTTAACGCTGGTGTAGAGAGCACAATTTTCCCTTCAGCAAGCGCCATAAAATCGTCTTTATGAATTTCTACGCCATCAATCGACGTATCACGCACTGCATAAGTGACTTGCCCTGTTTTTACATGAGCAAATGCTTCTGTCATCGCTTTTTGGTTTGTTTCAACTGTCGCTTCTGGATTAAATGAAAGAATGGCTGCCATCCCTTGAGGAATTGTTTTTGTTGCCACAACTGCAGCTTCAATACCCAATAACTCTACAGCTTGCTCAGCTGCCATTACTATATTTTTGTTGTTTGGTAAAATAAGTACTTTTTCAGCACCAATTTCCTGTACAGCTTTCACAATATCTTCAGTTGAAGGGTTCATCGTTTGTCCGCCCTCAATCACATAAGAAGCACCAATCGAGCGTAGTAATTCAGCCACACCTTCTCCCATTGCAATCGTAACAATCGCATAAGGATGTTTTTCAGCTTTTTTCGTTGGAGCTGGTGCAGATGCTTTGTGATCCTCGCCAACGATAGCGGAATGTTGCTCACGCATATTATCAACTTTGATTTTAATAAGACTACCATATTTTTGCCCCATCGCTAAAACAGCGCCCGGTTGCTCAGAATGAATATGCACTTTCGCAATTTCTTCATCTGAAATAACAAGCAACGAGTCACCTAATGGGTTTAATTCATTACGGAATTGTTCCTCACTGAATGGCTCTTTATCCTCTTCAAAACGAACCATAATTTCCGTACAATAGCCAAATTCAATATCTGCAGTATTCATAAAGTCTTGGGCTCTATGATGTTCGGCATTAATTAAATCATCTAATGTTGCATCATTTTTCTTTGGTAGTGGCTCGCCTTTTAAAGAGGCTAAAAAACCTTCGTAGACAAATAGTAATCCTTGACCACCACTATCCACGACGCCTACTTCTTTTAACACCGGTAACAGGTCTGGTGTGCGCTCTAGTGAAGCCTTTGCTTCCGCCGTAAATGCTTCCATAACAGCAATGATATCGTTTTCACTTTCAGCAACTTCTACACCTTTTTTAGCCGCTTCTCGTGCAACAGTTAAGATTGTTCCCTCAACTGGTTTCATTACTGCTTTATAAGCTGTATCGACACCAGCTTGGAAAGCACCAGCAAAAGCTTTTGCATTAATTGTTGCTTCTTTTTCTACAAATTTACCGAAACCTCGGAATAGTTGCGATAAGATTACACCTGAATTCCCACGTGCACCCATAAGCAATCCTTTTGATAACGCTTGTGCCGTTTTCCCAATATGTTCTGACGCTTGAAGTTCGGTTTCCTTAGCACCAGATGTCATCGATAAGTTCATGTTTGTCCCTGTATCCCCATCTGGTACTGGGAATACATTTAAAGAATCTACATAATTTGCATTTTGGAATAGGTGATGAGCACCCATTTGCACCATTTCAGCAAATTTTAATCCGTCTAAAGACTGCATTCGAATTTGTTCCTCCTCTTACTCATTCGCTACACGAACGCCCTGCACAAAGATATTGACAGATTTAACGCTCATACCTAATGTTTTATCCACTGTATATTTCACTTTCGACTGTACTTGATAAGCAACTTCCGAAATTTTAGTCCCGTAACTAACAATAATATACATATCAATATGTAAATCTTCTTCTTGTTGTCGAATTACAACACCTTTCGCAAAGTTCTCTTTACGTAAAATATCAGTTAGACCATCACGAATTTGATGTTTAGATGCCATGCCAACAATACCGTAGCATTCTATAGCAGCGCCACCAGCAATTTGTGCAAGTACATCTGTTGAAATATCAATTTGGCCGAATTCATTATTTAATTCAATTGACATAGAAATGCCCCCTTGGCTCTTTTTGACTAAATTATATTGTACCACTTCGGGTATACATTAAGCAACCTAAGTTGCCTTGAAAGCGCTTTGTGTCAACGTTTTTAGCGTTCCATTCCTACCCAATTAGCTTGCAACATTTATGGTTCTCTGTTCTGAACGACCTATTAAACAGCATTTCCTTAAATGTTACGGTCGAAACATTGTCATTAAATATCTATGTATTGGTAGACAAAAAAGCTGATGTTTAAATACATCAGCTTTTTTGTGGGATTCTGCTAACACCTAAGATGCTCTCTTTACTACTGGTGTTTCAGTTGTTTCGCGGGTATTCGCTTTCTTTTCGCGGGTATTTCTCTTTATTTCGCGAGTATCTCACTCTACTCCGCGGGTATTTCACTCTCTGCTGCATATAAGCTTTTTATAAGTGTTTCAATCATCACAGGCATTTCTTTAAATGCACTATCTACATGTAAACGCTCTGTCTTTTGATGTGCATCTTTGCCGAATGGCCCCACATTTAACACTGGGCCCTTTAAGGCAGACATGGCTTCAAATGGAATACTATACGTATCACCATAAACAGGTGTGTTGCGCTCAAATGCAGCCCAGCCATTGGAATCATCTGAATAATTGACATAACTTAAATCACAAATGCCATTGAAATAGTGTATTTGCTCGACTTCAATAGCAAATGTTTTGGCTGTTTTCTTCATTAATTCGATTGATTGCTTGACGAGCGGATGCTGTGAAGAATTAATAGCTGGGTAATAAGGAGGTGCGTATAAAAGCACCGTTGCTGGTGTTAGCTCCTGACATCGAATCATCAATTGATCTACAATACGAATCGACTTCTCCCGATCATCCCACGCTGTATTTTCTAGCACTTGGTTTTTAATATGCTTTACTTCCTCTGCGCCAAGTTTTTGAATAGCATGCTCTAAAACTGCCTCATAGCGAAGTACATTTACTTTCCCAACACCTTGTACTTGTTCGCGTTCACAAATTTGCTTATATTGCATATTACAAGCAGCCATTGCCTCCAATGCAACTTGTTCAAAAATTTCCATAACCTCTGTTGCCGTCCGCTTTAACAAAAATACATTATAAAGTGCGGCTGCACGATATGGCGTCTGTGTAGAATACTCCATTTTTAAATCCTTTAATTGTAAGGATACTGGCAATGGTGTACTTTCACCGAGATCTGTTTCGCGGAAAACTGGATTCCACTCCATATGCTGTGTCATAAAGGATGCAATATAGTTGGCTGTCATACCTTTTAACGGCTCACCTACATGCGTCTCTTTTCCATAAAATAAAGCAGCCGGCATAATCTTACCGATTGTCCCTGAATATATATATTCATTTATATCAGAAGGCCCTTGTGAAAACGAAGGTTCACTATTTAAATATAACTTATAGGTTAAACCGTATTGTTCACGCAACCTTACTAACTCAACTACGGCTGCACGCATACCAGCAGAATTGACTTCCTCATCCGGTACCGCTGTTAAAATTAGATTAATTGGCCATTGTTCAATACTCGCTTTTTCAATCAATTGCAAGTGTAAAGCGAGTCCCATTTTCATATCCATTGTGCCACGACCAAATAAATAATTACCCGACTCTAAATCAATTCTAGCCGCCTCTGGCAAATCTTTTTTATATTTAGGTTCCATTAGCATACTCGTCAACTCTTCTGGCCGACAAGCAAATGGCTCAAGCTCTCCATATTCCTCTGTATGAACCGTATCGAAATGACTAATTAGGACTACTGTTTCAGTAGCCGTTGGATGCTTGTACAATGCTGTAACCGCATGGCGACCGAGTCCCGCATCATGCAGTTCTATTAAGTTAGGATTATCTTGAAAATAAGAAAGCGTTTGCAACAGCTCTCTTAATTTAAAGGCGAATTCATTTTCACCTGCTGTTAATGTTCTGCTTTCCCAGCTTACAATTTCACATAATAATGCTCGCAGTTTGTCTGGTGTATTCCATAAATAATTGTTCATATTTAAAATCTCCTTTATCCACTAAAAATGAAACATCCATTAAGCATTCAGTGACTTTTCTTTGTCAGAAGTGATTGTACTCACTTTACTCAATTTCACTTTATAAAATAGCATACACGCTACAAAGAACCCTATGCCATATAACAACCCTATTCTTTGAGTCGGATCAAACGCTAAAAACACTAATATAATGACACAAAAAACAATACAAAATATTGGAATTAATGGGTACAATGGTGTTTTAAATTTCAAATCTGCCACATTGCCTCCCCCTTTTACATAACGGTATCGGAACATTAATTGAGACATGGCAATACCCATCCAAGAAATAGTCACCGAAATTCCCGCAATAGACATAAGCAACACAAATACTGCGTCAGCTTCCATCACACTTGTTAATAACGATAGCAGTGAAAATAGCATCGTAAAAATAAGCGCATTTAATGGCACTTTATTTTTTGTTAATCGACCAAAGTACTTTGGAGCCATGCCTTCTTTTGACATCGACCATAGTAATCGTGTGGAAGCATATAAGCATGAGTTCCCTACAGACAATATCGCTGTCAAAATAACGAAATTCATAATGCCCGCCGCATATGGAACACCCGCAATTTTCATCAATGTAACAAAAGGACTTTCAAGTAGCCCAAGTTCAGATGATGGAAAAATGGCAGACAGTACTATTATAGAAGCAATATAAAATACGATAATTCTGAACAAGATTGTACGTATTGCTCTTGGAATGTTTTTTTCTGGGTTTTCTGTTTCACCAGCAGCAATTCCTACTAGCTCGGAACCTTGATACGAGAAAATAACATTCATCATCGTGACAAAAATAATCGTAATGCCTGCAGGGAATAATCCTGTCGGTGCTAAATTCGTTAAATGTGGAGTCGGCCGATCAGCCAAAGGAATCAAGCCAAAAATAGCAGCTACACCAATTATTATAAAGGCAATTACAGCCACTACCTTAATGCTTGCAAACCAGAACTCTGCTTCTGCGAAACCTTTTGTTGTTAAAGCATTTAATGTAAACAAAAGCACCATAAAGACAGCACACCATATCCAAATCGGCACATTTGGGAACCAATGCTGCATTAATATGCCCGCTGCTGTAAACTCCACCCCCGCGGTGGCAGCAGATCCAACAAAGTACATCCAACCTAACGAAAAGCCTGCTGACGGACTGATAAATCGTGTTGCATATGTTTGGAAAGAACCTGTGACAGGCATATACACTGCCAATTCACCCAGACAGTTCATCACCATATATAAAATTAAACCACCAAATAAATAACCAATTAGTGCTCCACCAGGGCCAGCTTGATTAATTGTAAAACCTACATTTAAAAATAAACCTGTGCCAATCACACCACCAAGTGATAACATCAATAAATGTCGACTCTTCATAGAACGCTTCAATACATTATTATGCTGTTGCTCCCCTTTGCTCAACGTGTTTCCCCATTTCCGTATTTTGTCAAATTGTTGAATATTCAGATATTTAAAGTACTAAAACACCCAATCAATTTTCCCCTACAAATTGATTGGGCATGTTTTTTATTGACTTAAAATCGTAGTGATAAACAGCTCAATCCGCCATCATGCTTTCTAAATTCAGACATTTCAAGTTCAATCGTTTGATAGCCTAAGTCATTTAGTTTGCGATTAGTATCAGGATAACCGGCTGGAATAATGATAGTATCGTTTACTTGAATGCAGTTTGCAGAGTATTCATCTTGTTGTGGAATAACAATTTTCTCATAAGATTCAAATGCTGGATGATCGATAAACTCTCCAGCTACAACCATACGATTTTGTCCAACGTACGCGATGCCCGTTTTTAAATGGAAGAAATTTCGTAATGGAATAATCGTCGCTTCACAGCCTTCCCTTTCAACGATTTCTTTAAATTGTCGTGCGCCTTCTTCATTTGTACGATCTGAAATACCTACATAAAATTTCTTTTCAGCTTGCAAAACATCACCACCATCCAGTGTTCCAGGTGCTTCAATATAATATAGCTTGTCATAGAAATTTTTAACTGCTGGTTCAATTGCTTCAATTTCACGATTACGTGCTGCCGCTCCTGGATTTGTGATAATAGCAAATTCAGAAGTTAGTACCGCCGTATCTTCTACAAAAGTTGCATCTGGGAAAGCTTCATCTGCCTCAAGTTGAGTAACCTCTACACCACATTTTTTTAATGCTTCTACATAGCGTTCGTGCTGTTCAAATAACTTTTCTAAAATAGGTTTTCCTAGATCACTTGTTGTTAAGCCGTTAACAAAACTATTGCCTGGTGTTTTTACAATCACATTTTTAAACATATCATCCATCTCCCTTTTTATCCTCTGACTACTGGGCAAGTTAGACATGTAGGTCCACCTGTGCCTTTTACCGTAATTTCGTTACCTTTATATTCATATACCGTTGCACCCGCATCTAATAACTGCTGTTTAGTGGAAGGATTACCTTCAGGAATAACACATACTCTCGGCGCTAACGCTAACACGTTACATCCTAAAGTATCATACTCAGCTTTTGGTACTTCCACTAATTGAATTCCTCTTTCAATCAGAAGCTGACGGAAAAATACTGGCATTAAACGCGAATGTACAACAGCCAAATCCTTGTCTACCATACTAATAAAGGACATTAGATGTAAGCACTCTGCTTCCCCTAAATCATGAGGGAGTTGCACAACGATAAATTCATCGACCATAGTTGCTGTCATTTCCTTAATTTGACGAATTGCTTCATCGTTCGTGCGATATCCTCGACCAACTGCAAGCGTACGGTCATCAAGCCAAACCAGATCCCCTCCATCTGAAACAGCATCACCCGACAATTCACCGATTATTGCAATCCCTTTGTCTTGTAAAAATTCCTTATAAACAACTGCCTCAGGTTGTCTTAACTTTTTACCAGATTTCAAAATAATTGCACCATGTGGTGTGAATTTTACAGGATCATGCGCATAAAGCGAATCTAATCCTACTTCATTTGACGCTGGTAAATAATCAATTTGTTCAACATACTTCTCTAGAACGGCTATAAACTCAGCATATTCTGTAAGAGCCTCCTGATAGTTAGGTTCTGATAAATAGTTGAAAGTTTTCCATTCATCCGCAAGATGCTCTTGGCTTTTAAAAGCCTCTTTCGGATGTTTAATAATTACGTGTTTTAAAGGTGCATACATGGATGAACAATAATGCATACCTTCACCCCTTTTCCGTTTAGTGGAAAACGTTTCCGTTAAGAGGAAAGTTTATATAAAAAATATAGGCGTTATATGATATACTGTCAATATATTTAGAAAAATTTTAATATTATCTTTTTCAAAGAGAAAACTAACTATGGACGACAACGAAGGAACTAGACGAACAGGAAGAATAAAAATAAAATAAGATTAGAGGAGGTGGGACAATTATGCAATTATTAGAACGAGCAATGACAATTGCGAAAGTGTTAGCTTCAGAAGCATCCGAAGGCAGTTTGTCTATTTCAGAGCTTTCCACCAAATGCGATTTACCATTGAGTACATTACATAGAATTTTAAAAGCGATGATTGCACAAGGAATGATTGAACAAGACACGCAAACGAAGCATTATCGTCTCGGCACAATATGGATGGAGTTAGGTTTGCAAGTGTATGATACGATGGACTATATTAGCAAAATTAGACCAGAATTAGAAAGACTCGCAAGAGAAGTTGAGGAAAGTGTTTATTTAAGCAAACCTGCGGGGCTAGATACAATTATTATCGAACGTATTGATAGTGCAGCCAACCCGATTCGTATTTATGATCAACTAGGTATTCGCATTCCAATGCATATTGGGGCAGCCAATAAAGCGTTGTTAGCCTCTTTACCGACCGTAGAAGCAAAGGAAATTATGCAGCAACTCGTTCCTATTGATGAAATGGCTGACTTAGAAGCGCAGTTAGAACAAATTCGATTACAGGGCTTTGCTATTAGCCACGGGGAGCGAACGGCAGGTACCTCCTCAGTCGCTGTAGCTGTTTTTAATGGATTTGGAGAAATTATCGGTGCGGTCAGTATCGGTTTTGTTAGCTTTAACGTCAGCGAAGAACATATCAACTTCCTTACACAACGTCTTGTAGAAACAGGAAAACGCGTCTCTACAAAACTTGGCTATCGTGGGAAATAATCTATTAAAAAATTCACTGTGCAATGAATTGAGCACCCATTGTTCAGTGTTTTTTCATAGCTGTTTTTGCCTGTAAAGGTTTTTTTCTTGAAAGGTTATGTGAAAACTATTGCACTGAACGACTTGGTATGTTAAATTATTATGGTATGTGAAATACCGAACTGAAATAATAATCTTTCAGCATCAACTGTAAGGAGGGAATACAACATGCCAAAACAATGTGTAATCACTGGACGTAAAGCTCGTACTGGTAACAACCGTTCCCACGCTATGAACGCTAACAAACGTACTTGGGGCGCTAACCTTCAAAAAGTTCGTATCCTAGTTAACGGTAAACCAAAACGTGTATGGGTTTCTGCTCGTGCTTTAAAATCAGGTAAAATCGAGCGCGTTTAATAGCCGCTTCTAAAAAATCGATTTCGCATAAAGCGTAAATCGATTTTTTTCTTTCATTTTTCAAGGCACACTACCAACCGCCTTTATATAGCTATTAAACAGGAAAAATCCGACTGGCATCAGTCGGATTTTTTAGCTTCTTTCTTATCTTTTTTAAATAGATTAATACACGTACGCGTAATGCTACTAACAAATTTCGGCAGTTGGAACGTATATACTTTCAGGACTCTCTCCCCCTTACGCTAATCTATGCTTCTTATCATTAAACATATGCCTTGCGTGAAGGATATAGACCCTGAAGTGCCTATTATTTCATTACTTGTAAATCGAGTTGAACCTAACGAAATTTCTTCGTTCGTTGTTTCGTATTTTACATGCCTTAAAGTAACGCCCTGTATTGGTTGCTCATGGGCAAAAAAAGACAAATAGCGATAACGCTCATCCGCTTGAATTGTGTGCGTGCCTGGCACCAAAAACTGTATCATGTTCGCATGGTTGATAATTTTCAACACAAGATCAGGATGTTCAAGCTGTAATCGATAAATGGAACGCACAGCTGCCTCATAATGATCTAAGCGCCCACCTGTAACCCCTGTTAACACAATTTCGCTAGGAGCGAAGGTTAACGCTTTTAACAGCGCTAAATCCGTATCGGTTTCATTTTTTTCTTCACGGAAGCGTTGGGCATCATCCGCATGTTTCATAACATATTGATATTCCTCTTGTGATAACGAGTCAAAGTCGCCAACAATAGCATGCGGTGTAATACCTTGCTCAATTAAATACAGTGCACCTCGGTCCGCACCAATAAATAGAATATCATGTTGTCTACTATACGCATCAAAGGAACATAGCTCCTCTTTCGGACCGCCTGCACAAACGACAACAGTAGTCATCCTTTAATCGCTGCCTCACCAGCAGCTAAAATCTCTTGAAGTGCCGCTGTACGATCTTCTTTACTATAAATCGCTGAACCTGCTACAAAAATAGTGGCACCTGCTTTTGCACATGGAACAATTGTTTCGGCATTAATACCACCATCAATTTCAATCGCAACGTCTAAATTACGCTCTTTAATAATTGTGGATAATGCTTCAATTTTAGGTACAACAGAATGAATGAATTTTTGACCACCAAATCCAGGATTCACTGTCATGAATAACACCATATCAATATCTTGTAAAACGTGCTGAATCGTTTCAATCGGTGTATGTGGATTTAAAACGACACCTGGCTTAACACCGTAAGAACGAATTAATTGAATTGTACGATGTAAATGGCGGCAAGCCTCTACATGTACCGTAATATAGTCTGCTCCTGCTTTGGCAAATTGTTCAATATATTGATCTGGATTTTCAATCATTAAATGAACATCTAATGGTAAATCAGTTAAAGGACGAATCGCATCCAACACAATGGACCCAAATGAAATATTCGGTACAAAATGACCGTCCATTACGTCGATATGAATAAGCTTTGCACCTGCTCGTTCTACGTCTTTTACTTCTTCTCCTAGTTTAGCAAAGTTTGCTGCTAAAATTGATGGTGCTATTTGTATCATGATTAATACCTCGGCTTTCGATCCATAATTTCTTGCATAAATTGTTCATAATGTTTGTAACGGTACTCGCGTATTTCGCCAGCTTCGACTGCAACTTTAACCGCACATTTTGGTTCTTTTAAATGCAAACAGCCTCGAAATTTACAATCCTCAGCAATTCGCGTTATCTCTGGGAAGCATGCCCCTAGCTCTTCTTTTTCAATTTCATCAAAATCAAACGAACTAAAGCCAGGCGTATCCGCCAATAAACCATCACATACTTCTATCAGCTCAACATGGCGGGTCGTATGCTTTCCTCGCCCTAAGCTCTGTGAAATAATGCCTGTTTTTAAATTTAAATCAGGTATTAACGTATTGAGAAGCGTCGATTTCCCAACACCAGATTGTCCCGCAAGCACCGATGTCTTTCCTTTTAAAATCGGCTGAAGACGTTCTACTAACTCTTCTTCGCCTTTATAAGTTTGAAGCACCGTATACCCTATGTTTTCATAATCTGCGATATAGCCCTGTAATTCCTCACGCTCATCGTCTTGTAATAAGTCCATCTTCGTCAGACAGATAATGGGGTGGACATGAAATGACTCTAAAACGACTAGAAAACGATCCAGTAAAATCGTATTGAAGTTCGGCTCTTTTACTGAAAACACTAAAATGCCTTGATCGATATTGGCGATTGGCGGACGAACTAGTTCATTTTGACGATCAATAATTTTTTGAATCGTACCATCCGAGCCTTCCGTTTCAAGTGTATACTCTACAAGATCACCGACGAGTGGCGATTCTCCCCGATTGCGAAAGACGCCACGTCCTCGGCACTGTATAAGTTCCTTCCCATCGTAAACATAATAATAACCACTTAACGCTTTACGGATTTGGCCATGCGCCATCCAATTCCCCCTTATTTAACATCATCGTAATTAAAGCTATCCGACTCAATAATTTCTGAATCACGGATAATTTTATAAGCCGCTTCTTCGCCTTCTACAATGACAAGTTGTATTTTGTATTGTTGGTCACTAGTAATGGTGAATTCATCAAAAGCTTTCACCATTGTATGATTTTTATCTTGAATTTCAATGCGGATTACTTGTTCAGCACCTTCTTCAGTCGGCTCATATGGAATTAAAACATTCTTAATAAATGTTTTCACTGGTTTTTCTGCAGGTCCTTTACTTAAAACAACTGCAATGGTATCACCTTCCATTAAGCTGGTACCTGGTTTTGGCGTTTGCGAAATTACACTACCTACTGGAACAGTATCATTATACTCTTCGCGAACAGTGCGCCATTTCAGCCCTACTCTTTTTACGTAATCATCCATTTGAGCTTTCGTATAATTCGCTACACTATCAACTGTTATCATTTTTACACCTTGGCTAATCGTAAATGTAATCGTTGCATCTTTAGCGATTATTTCTGCTCCTTCTTGCGGATCTTGCTCAATAATTTGCCCTTCAGGCAGTTTGGAATGTACATAATTTTTTTGGATGATTAACTTATCCTTTAACAAAGCTTCAACTTGACTAATTTGTTGTCCAGTATAGTCATCAATTTTAACTGTTTCGACACCAAGACTAACTATTAATTCGATTTCAGTTCCTTTAACACGCTTCGCATCTTTTTCTGGATCGGTTTCAATGACTTTGCCCTTCTCAATATCTTCAGAATTTCGCTCTTCTTTTTGTTCGGCAACAACAAAGCCAGCTTCTTGTAATTTCTTTGTCGCATCTTCTACCGTTAAATTGGTCACATCAGGTACGGCAATTTTTTTCGGACTAAATAAATCTGTTGCAAATAAAAAGAAAAGGAACATCGCAATCACGACGATGAATAACCCTGCCACATACTTTGGCCACTTTTTCTTTTGTTTGACCGGCTCTACTTTTTCAACAGGCTTTTTCGCTTCTACCTTCTTTTGTGCGATAGGTTCCATTGCTCTTGTTTTAGTCAAATCTTCATCTTTTCGGATAAACTGTTCCTTAATGATTGGGATAGCTCTTGTCGCATCATTATCAATAGGAATTGTAAATTTTGGTTCATTGATACGAGCTGATGATAATACTGTTTCCAAGTCCTCTTGCATTTCTTCTACCGTAGCATAGCGATGGGATGCATCTTTAGCAGTGGCCTTTAAAACGACATTTTCAAGACTTTGTGGAATGGTACCATCAAATGCTCGAACAGATGGCGTCTCTGATTGCAAATGTTTAAGGGCAATTGAAACAGCCGACTCACCAGAGAACGGCAATTCGCCAGTAAGTAATTCATATAAGACAATTCCAAGCGCATAAATATCTGATTTATTTGTTGCCGTTCCACCACGTGCTTGCTCTGGTGATAAATAATGGACAGTGCCCAACACAGAGTTTGTTTGGGTGAAAGATGTGGCACTTAGCGTCATAGCTATTCCAAAATCCGTTATTTTCACATTTCCTTCCGCATCCATTAAAATATTTTGCGGTTTAATGTCACGGTGAATAATATGATTTTCATGGGCATTGGCAATCGCTGACGTTAATTGCTTCATAATATGCACACTTCGAGCAGGAGAAATCGGTGCAAATTCCTGTATGTACTGCTTTAACGTCTTTCCTTGAACATATTCCATGACGATATAATGTAAGTCTCCATCATCACCTACATCATAAATACTAACAATATTCGGATGTGTAAGGCTTGTAACTGAAAGTGCCTCACGTTGAAAACGTCGATGTAATTCATCCTCATTGGTAAAATCATAGCGTAATATTTTTATCGCTACGTCCCTATTTAATATCATATCATGCGCCAAGTATACATTGGACATGCCTCCGCCACCAATGAGTTCTATAATTTTATAGCGGTCACTAATTCGTTTTCCTACAAGCATACTTACACCTCCTCATCTTGCCTTGTGAGTAACACGAGGGAGATATTGTCTTCCCCCCCACTTGCATTTGCTAGTTCCACAAGCTTTCGCCCTTTTTCTTCAATTACATCTGGATAGGTAATGATAGATGCCATTTCATACACTGATAGTTTATTACTTAAACCGTCAGAACAAATGAGTAAATACGATTTTGGCGCTAGCTCTACTTCATAAAAGTCTGGTTCAATAGTTTCCTCTGTTCCAACAGCTTTTAAAATGAAATTTTTCTTCGGATGCGTCAATGCTTCCTCTTCGCTAATTTCACCATTTTCAAGCAGAACATTAACATAGGAGTGATCTCTTGTTATTTGTTGTGCGCCATCATCAAAGAAATAATACACGCGACTATCACCAACATGTGCAATGAAGCAATAATTCCCTTCAATTAACACGGCGATAAACGTCGTCCCCATTCCTTTACAGTCTTCATGTGATAAAGAATAGTTGAATATATTTGTATTTAAAAGCTTAACTGCTTGTCGTAACCATTCTTTTTTTGATGTCATAGTTGCAAAATGATGTGCCTCTGCTTGTAAAAACACCGTTTCCATTTGTTTCATTGCCATATCACTCGCTACATCGCCAGCATTATGACCACCCATGCCATCGGCCACAAGTGCGAGTGCGAGGCCATCTGGACGTTTAAAAAATGCAGCGCGATCTTCATTAATTGCTCGTTTTAAACCAATATCACTTTCGACTGTGTATTTCATCACTGGTCACCTCGTTTCTTCAGATCTCTCTTTCGCACGTAATTGTCCGCAAGCCGCATCAATATCTGAACCTTGCTCTCTACGGATTGTTACGTTAATACCATTTTTCTTTAATGTTTTCTCAAAAGCAAAAATTTTACTACGAGATGTGCGAATGTAATCACGTTCTGGTACGTAGTTTACAGGAATTAAGTTCACATGGCATTTAATCCCTTTTATAAGAGCAGATAATTCTTCTGCCACTTCAACTGAATCATTTTCACCAGACATTAAACCATACTCAAAACTAACACGACGTCCCGTTTTTTTCGTATAATAACGAACTGCTTCCATCAGTTCATCTAATTTGTAGGCACGTGCAATAGGCATTAGTTTTTGACGCGCCTCTTGGTTCGGTGCGTGCAAGGATACGGCAAAGTTAATTTGAAGCTGTTCATCAGCAAATTGATAAATTTTTGGTACAATGCCCGATGTTGAAACGGTAATATGACGTGCTCCAATGTTTAAGCCCTTTTCATGATTGATTACTTTTAGGAAATTCATCATAGCATCGTAATTATCGAAAGGTTCGCCTATGCCCATAATAACGATATGAGATACGCGTTCGTTTACTTCATCTAAAGCTTGCTGTACTTTGACAACTTGCTCTACAATTTCCCCCGCTAGTAAATGGCGTTTTAAACCACCTAACGTAGATGCACAGAACGTACAACCAATTCGACAGCCCACTTGCGTTGTGACACAAACAGAGTTGCCATATTCATGGCGCATTAAAACTGTTTCAATGGAATAGCCATCTTGTAATTGGAATAAAAATTTAATCGTACCATCTTTTGATTCTTGTTTAATAATCGTTGACAATGTTGTTAAAGCAAAACTTGCCTCTAACTTGTCACGTAATGCTTTAGATAGATTAGACATTTCTTCAAATGTTTTTACTCGTTTATTGTATAGCCAATCAAAAATTTGTGCAGCGCGGAATGCTTTTTCCCCATTTTCTTTTAGCCATTCTTCTAATTGGTGCGGTTGTAATGAATAAATGGATTCTTTTAAATTCGGTTTTTCTTTTTTCGCTCGTCGAACAGGCTGATCTTCCGCTTCCTCGACTAAATCATTAATACGTTCATTAAATTGCTCTTGATCCACCATTAGTTGGATTCTCCTTTTTTACGAAAGGCCGCGACGAAGAAACCATCGCTGCCGAAGTCTTGTGGAAAGACTTGAAGCATGCCATTTGCTTGCTTTTCCGCTAATTTTGTTGGTAAAGATTCTAGTTGTATAGCTTCCATTTCTGGATGCTCTGTTAAAAAGGCCTCAACAGTGCCTTCGTTTTCTTGTTTATCGACTGTGCATGTACTATAGACAAGCTTGCCATCTTGTTTTAATACTTTCGTTGCCGCATCAAGTAGCGCCAGTTGAATTTTTTGAAGATTTTCTAAATCCTCTTCACGCTTCGTATATTTAATATCCGGCTTACGACGCATAACCCCTAAGCCACTACATGGTGCATCGACTAACACCGCATCGAACGATTCCAATTGTAAAAAGTTTGGAGCCTTGCGTCCATCAATCGGAGCCGTTTCTACAATATCCAGTCCTAGACGTTCTGTATTATGGTCGATTAAATCTAATTTATGTGGGTGTAAATCCGTTGCCAAAATAGAACCTTTATTGCCCATTTTCTCCGCAAGATGCGTCGTTTTACCACCTGGTGCTGCACACATATCTAAGACGCGCATACCTGGAGAAGGATTCAACACATTTGCAGGAATCATGGAGCTTTCATCTTGAATGGTAATCACACCATCTTGAAACGCTTTTGTACGAGCAGGTTGCCCATTTGTAACATGAAGACATTCTGGCATTAGGTCACTTTGCTGTACTGTTAAGCCTTCCGCTTGTAAACTGGCAATCGCTTGTTCTGGTGTTGCCACGGTTCTATTGACGCGCACCGTTTGCACCGGCGGAACATTATTTTCGTGAAGCATTGCTGTCGCTACTTCCAGACCATAATTATGAACAAAGCGTTCAACTAACCATTGTGGATGACTCGTTTCAATAGCAAGACGTTCGATAGGATCTGTTATATCCTCTATCGCTCTTACGCCTTGACGCAAGATAGAACGCAAAATACCGTTTACTGTCGAAGCAATACCCTGGTGTCCACGACGTTTTGCAATTTCTACCGCTTCGTTTACGGCTGCATGCGGTGGTATACGTGTTAAATAGTGCATTTGATATAACGACAAACGCAGTAGCCAACGCACCCAATGATCTAGTTTACCACGAATAAATGGCTCTAAATAGTAGTCAAGGGTCATTTTATATTGAAGCGTCCCATACGTAATTTCTGTTAAAAGTGCACGATCCTTTGCTTCTATTTTATGGCGTTTAATCGTTTCGTGTAAAAGTAAATTACTATACGCTTGGTTTTTATCTACTGCTAGTAGGATAGAAAGTGCGGCATCTCGTACATTGCCATCCCAAATTACTACGCTTTTTTTACTCATTTAAATTGGTCCCCGATCTGTAATTTCGAACCTGTGCCTCGCAAATAGTCCTCTGCCGTCATTCGTTTTTTTCCTGCTGGTTGAATATCGTATAATGCTAGCGCTGTCCCATTGCCAGCCGCAACTTCAAAATGATCCTTTGCAATTGCTACCACTGTACCAGGTGTCACGTTATGTTTAGCTTGTCCAACTTGTGCCCACCAAATTTTAAAGTTACCTTCTTCAAATGTTGTATAGGCTACTGGCCAAGGGTGTAATCCTCGCACTTGATTGTAGAGAGTCGTGGCATCCTTTGCCCAATCAATTCGCTCTTGTTCCCGCGATATATTGCTGGCAAATGTCACTTGTGTTTCATCTTGTACTGTCCGGCTATTTGTTCTATTAATAATAGAAGGAAGTGTTTCTTTTAATAGCTCACACCCTACAACACTTAGTTTATTAAATAGACCACCTGTATGGTCATCTTCTTCAATAGCAATTGCCTTTTGAGATATGATATCGCCTGCATCTAACTTCTCCGCCATATACATAATCGTAACGCCTGTTTCTTTTTCACCATCGATAATAGCTTGGTGAATTGGCGCTCCACCTCGATATTTCGGTAAAAGGGAGGCATGCACATTAATGCAGCCAAGCGGCGGTGCATCGAGCAATTCTTTCGGTAAAATTTGCCCAAAAGCTGCTGTAATAACGATATCCGGTTGTAAATCCAGTATTTGCTGTAATTCCTCAGAGCCACGTAGCTTTTCTGGTTGAATAACAGGCAATCCTAATTCCAATGCTGCTGCTTTAACAGGTGGCGGTGTTAGCACTCGCTTACGCCCAACTGGTCGATCTGGTTGCGTCACAACAGCCTTGATATCATAGCCCTCATTGTGTAGCATACGCAAAATTGGCGCTGAGAAATCAGGTGTCCCCATAAAAATAATTGACGTCATATTATTCCTCCTCTTCTGCGTACATTTCTTCTAGCTCTTCTTCTGTCACAATGCGCTTAATTTTAGAATCAAATAATATACCATCTAAATGATCGATTTCATGTAAAATCGCTCGCGCTTCAAAGCCACCAGCTTCAAGCTCATAGACACGCCCTTCTCTGTCACAAGCTTCAATTTTCACATAATCAGGACGTTCAACTTCACCATATAATCCTGGGAAGCTTAAACACCCTTCGATATCCACTTCTGCTCCGTCTGTTTTAATAACAGTAGGGTTAATCATTTCTAAAATATCTCTTTCTTCACCTAGCTCGACAATTGCCACGCGTAGTCCAACATTAATTTGTGGTGCGGCAATCCCAACGCCATCATATTCCACCATCGTGTCGTATAAATCATCAAGTAATGCAATAATATCTTCGTTAATTTCTGTTACTTCAGCACATGGTGTAGATAATACTTTTGCTGGATGTTCGATTACTTTTTTAATCGCCATTTTTCGTTCCTCATTTCTATTATATAAGACGCTCTCTTGCCTTCATTTCACTCTTAGGCAAATCGCCATTTAAATCCATTATGCGGTAGTCAAGCTTGCTCGAAAAGAGCTATTGCGCCTTTTTATATCGTAGACGGGTCTAAATCAACCGTCATTAATATCCCCTGCTTAATCCATTCTGCTCGATACATCGCAAGTAAACGTTGCAAGACAGGTATCAGATTTGGTTCAATTTTATATTTTATCAAACATTGATAGCGATATCTATTTTGGAGGCGGCTAATACTCGCAACTGTTGGGCCAATAATGGACACTTGATTGGATAAATTTCCTCGAAGCCAATCTGCTGCACGTCCTGCATACTCTGCTGCCATCATGACATCTTCATGCGATACTTGTATAAGTGCAACGAAATAATAAGGTGGATAGCCCGAACGACGGCGTAAAAACATTTCCCGTTCATAAAATGGCTCGTAATCTTGTACTTTAGCTAATTCAATTGCATAATGCTCAGGCGTATAAGTTTGGATTACGACTTCACCCGCTTTATCATGACGACCTGCTCTACCACTTACCTGTGTAAGTAATTGGAAAGTCCGCTCCGCAGCACGGTAGTCTGGTAAATGTAATGATGTATCGGCACTAAGCACACCAACAAGTGTAATATTAGGAAAATCAAGTCCCTTTGCAATCATTTGCGTACCGAGTAAAATATCAGCTTGCCCCTCACCAAATGCTTGCAAAATCTCTTCATGTGCCCCCTTGTGCTTTGTTGTATCAACATCCATTCGTAATACCCTTGCTTCTGGAAATAATTTATAGATTTCTTCTTCTACCTTTTGTGTCCCTGTACCAAAATATCGAATATGCTCACTTTGACATTGCGGGCAAATTTGTGGCACATGCTCTTCATAACCACAGTAATGACACTTAAGTTTTTCCGTTGTGCGATGATAGGTTAATGAAATATCACAGTTCGGACATTGCACGACCGTCCCACAATCACGACATAGCACAAAGGACGAATATCCTCTTCGATTTAAAAACAACACCATCTGTTCTCGTCGTTCAAGTCGCGTTCGTATCCCTTCAATTAGTAGTTCCGAAAACATCGAGCGGTTTCCTTTTTGAAGTTCCTCTCGCATATCTGCAACATATACAGTTGGCATTGCTTGATGCAGCGCACGCTGTTTTAACGTTAATAGTGTATAGACCCCTTTTTTCGCACGGGCATATGACTCAAGAGCGGGTGTCGCACTACCTAAAATAACAGGACAACGGTAATATTGGCTTCGCCAAATGGCTACATCTCTCGCATGGTAACGGGGTGAATCTTCCTGCTTGTAAGTCGATTCATGCTCTTCATCTAAGATAATTAGCCCTAAATTAGTAAAGGGTGCGAAAATTGCTGAACGGGCACCTACTACAACCCTTACTTTCCCTTGTTGAATTTTACGCCACTCATCATACTTCTCTCCAACAGATAACCCACTATGCATCACGGCAACCATCTCACCAAAACGACTACGAAAACGCTCCGTCATTTGGGGCGTTAACGAAATTTCAGGCACTAACATAATAGCTTCCTTGCCGTCATTTAAAACCTTTTGAATCGCTTGCAAGTAAACTTCCGTTTTGCCACTACCTGTAACACCTTGCAATAAAAAGGTGGCAGCAGATTGTGTCTCAATAGAATGCGTAATTGCTTTTAATGCAACTGCTTGTTCGTCCGTTAATTGTAAGGACTGTGTACGTGCAACATCCTTTGTAAAAGGATCGCGATACACTTCTTCTTGTATAAAACTTGCTGCGCCTTTTTCAATAACCGCTTGTAATACAGCAGCCGAGACAGCAGTTGCTTCATAAATTTGCTGTGGTGTAAAAACTTCACCTAAATGCGAAGCCATCCATTCAATTAAAGAACGTTGCTTCGCAGCTCTTGATGCCTCTTGCATAGCATTGCTTAATGCTTGTTCGTCCTCAGTTATCTTTACCATACGAACTTCTTTTACATTGCCTTGTTGCTTCACGACATTTTCTATTTTTACAATTTTATCGGCAATTAACGTTTTTAAGAGTGGCAATAATCCTGCCCGTTCAAATTCCTTAAAGTTTGCCTGTTGTCGCTTCCCAAAAATTTGTTGGACAGCCATTGGCAAAATCGTTTGATGATCGAGTAATTTGACGATTTTTTCATACTTAGCTCGTAATGCGGAGGGTAGCATTACTTGCAAAGCATCAATTTCATAGCAAATTGTTTCATTTTTAAGCCACTTTGCCATCAACAACATTTCTTCAGTAAAAACAGGCTCTATATCTAAAATTTGAGCAATCGGCTTTATTTTATTAGTTGGAACATCTGTCTCATGTTTTAAACCTACAACAAATCCTAGTACATTTCTCGGTCCAAATGGTACTTTTACACGACAGCCTTTCTCTATAACAGCTACCCATTCTACAGGAACCGCATAGTCAAATGAGCGATCTACATGGTATGTTGAAACATCCACTATGATCTCTGCGTATAAAATGTTCATTGCGACTCACCTTGTAATATATGATGCCATAAAACTTTTGCAAATTGTGTCGTATCTGAAATATTGACAATTTGTCCGTTTATTGTTGCTGTTTGACTATAGTCAATCCATTCATCGGCTATTACTTGTAACATCGGATTCCCTAGCACTTTTTGTCCAAATGTCACTGCCTCTGTACCTGCAATGGATAGAGTAGGGGCACTTTCAATTGTTGGTATGTTGGCTGCGTGGATAAATAAGAGCTGCGCATTTTGCTTTTTAACGTTTTCTACTTGCGAAATGAGGTCATACGCATTTGTTGCTTCTTCACCTAAAAGAATGACATGTGCCCCTAGTGCTTGCGCTTCTCTCGCTAACGCTTGTCCAACCTTACCATCGGCCTTTGTACTAATTACATGCTGATTATCCATAGGGACATAACTTGCTCCGGCTGTTACAAGCACCGTTCGTCCTGCTAATGGCTTTGGAGCGAAAAAATACTGTTGCACAAGTGCCGTAATTTTCTCTGGCTCCTCTAAACGACCTTTCCCAACATAGCCACATGCTAAAAAGCCTTCTGACGGTTCGATAAATTGATAACCATCTGTTGCTAGTTGTGCCAAATTACGCTTAACCGCTGGATGATCATACATATGGACATTCATAGCGGGTGCAATCCAAACAGGTACAGTAGTAGCAAGTAATGTCGTTGTTACCATATCGTCTGCAATACCGTTTGCTAGTTTGCCAATCACATTGGCAGTTGCAGGAGCGACTAATATTAAATCTGCCCAGTCAGCTAAATCTATATGGGCAATGACATTTGAATCTTTTTCATCAAATGTATCGAAGTAGACATCATTTTTTGACATGACTTGAAAGCTTAGCGGATTGACAAACTGCCGGGCTGATGCTGTCATAATGACCTTTACACGGGCACCCGCCTGCGATAGTTTACTCACTAGCGCGACAGCTTTATAAACCGCAATACCACCTGAAACACAAAGTAAAATATTTTTATTCATCTACAATGTCGTCCTTTCAAACGATAAGCTCCCAAAGGACAATTTCCTCGGGAGCTCTCGGCATTTTTGTATAATCAAAAAATCACTGCAGATTTTAACATTAACTTGGCAAAAGCTTTATACCATCAATGTTAGATTTCGTCTTCGTACACAGCGGACTCATCCTGTGATACTTTTGTAAGTACACCTGCTGCTACCTCTTCAAGTGCTTTTCCTACATATTTATAGGAAACATATTTGTGTAGGCGCTCAGTACCTTCTACTTCTTGCATTTGACGAGCACGTTTTGATGCTAAACTTACTAAAGAATATTTTGAATCGATTTCTTTTTTTAAGGCATCTACTGATGGGTATAACATTGGTTTATTCTCCTCTCAACATTGACAAATATCTTTTTTCAACACGTTCTCTTCGACAATGCTCGGCTTTAATAATCGCATTTATACGATCACAGGCATTTGTCACTTCATCATTTTCAACTACATAATCGTATAAGCTCATCATTTCAAGCTCTTCACTTGCAGTTGCAATGCGCTTTGCAATAACATCCGCTGTTTCTGTCCCACGGCCAACTAAACGATCTTTTAATTCCGTTAAACTTGGAGGGGCTAAGAAAATAAATAAGGCATCCGGTGCTTTTTTACGAATTTGTGCTGCTCCTTGTACTTCAATCTCCAAAAATACATCACGACCAGCATCAAGTGTTTCATTTACATAGGCTAACGGCGTGCCATAGTAATTGCCTACAAATTCAGCGTGTTCTAATAAGCCACCTTGGTCAATTAACGTTTCAAACTCTTCACGTGTCTTGAAAAAATAGTCTACACCATCTACTTCACCTTCGCGAGGATTTCGTGTTGTCATTGAGATGGAATACTCATAATTCGTATTCGGTTGAGAAAATAATTCTTTTCGCACTGTCCCTTTTCCTACACCAGACGGGCCAGACAGAACAATTAATAATCCACGTTCTTTTATCATTTATTCTCTATATCTCCCTTAATTTATAACAGATGCAGGCATGTTATTCGATATTTTGAACTTGCTCACGCATCTTTTCTAAAATTGTTTTTGCCTGAACTACTGCAACGGCTGCTTCTGTCGATTGATTTTTAGAACCTATCGTATTGATTTCACGATGGATTTCCTGCATTAAAAAGTCTAATTTACGCCCGATTGAAACGGTTTCTAGTAACGTTTCTTCCAGTTGGTTAAAATGACTATCTAATCGATCCAATTCTTCCGTTATGTCCACTCGTTCTGCAAATATCGCTACTTCTGCGAGTAAACGATCTTCTAAAAGCGCTACTTCTGCAATTTCAGCAATCCGTTCTACTAAACGTGTACGATATTTTTCAACAGCAAGTGAAGAACATGAACGTATTTGATTCACTTGTTCCATTAGCTGTTCTTTATATTGTACAACAACATCTTGCAATTCTTGCCCTTCACGCTCACGCATTTGAATCAACTGTCCAATGGCTTCTGTTACCGCATGTTCCACAGCACCTAATAAATCTTCTGGCGTTAGTTGCGGCTTTTCTTGCACTAATGCTTTCTCAAGCGCTAGTAGCTCCTGCATCGTCCATTTTTCTTCTAGCGGTACTTTACTTGCTAATTGTTCTTTTGCCTTACGATACGCTTCAATTAATGACCAATTAATTTCAATAGATTGCTCGACATTTTCTAAATCTTTTACATATACCATCACATCAATTTTCCCTCGGGATAAAGCTTGTGAAATTAATTTCTTCGCAAAAACTTCTGCTTCAAGCCATTCTTTCGGAAATTTTGCATGAATTTCTAAAAAACGATGGTTGACCGAGCGTATTTCTACGGTTAACTGAAAGTCTCTTGTTGTTGTGACACCTCTGCCAAAACCAGTCATACTACGCACCAAGGTTCGTCACACCTTTCTTTGCATACTGGGATAATTATAACATAAGCTCCGTCATTTATGACGTCTCTCCACAAAAAAATCGCTAGAGCAAAAATTAATTCTACCACATCTGAAGCTATATTTTAATATTCACCTAAAAAATGCTATGATAAACATACTAAAAAAGCATTCGTGCTTGAAATGGCTGTTTTGGGAACACTTTATAAAATTATGAATTGCACCATTGTAGTTCGTTTTAGCAGACCTTTTCAGCGCAAATACGAAAACACAATGATGCAATATATCGTTGGAAAGAGGAATTAAAATGGCATTTGATGGTTTATTTACTTATTCAATGACAACAGACCTACAAAAATTAGTAACAGGTCGTATTACGAAAATACATCAACCTAACGCTCAGGAAGTTGTTTTACAAATCCGTGCAAATGGAGGGAACCATAAATTATTATTTTCTATCCACCCTTCCTATGCACGTGTACATCTTACAGAGCAAACAATTGAAAACCCTGCTGAGCCCCCTATGTTTTGTATGCTTTTACGTAAGCATCTAGAGGGTGGTTTTATTTCTTCTATTAAACAGCATGAGTTAGATCGTATTATTATAGTAGAAATCCAAAGTAAAAATGAAATCGGTGATCCCATTGTACGGGAACTACATGCAGAAATTATGGGTCGCCATAGTAACCTGTTATTAATTGATACAGAACAAAATAAAATTATCGACAGTTTGAAACATTTATCACCTTCGATGAATAGTTTCCGAACAATATTACCAGGACAGCCTTATATCGCCCCACCTGCACAAAATAAATGGCAACCTCTTACGGTCGATGATGAGCAACTAGCTGCATTTTTCGCAGAGCCAAAAA
The DNA here is from genome assembly GCF_016350185.1 of Lysinibacillus sp. C5.1. Classification (NCBI taxonomy): domain Bacteria; kingdom Bacillati; phylum Bacillota; class Bacilli; order Caryophanales; family Bacillaceae; genus Lysinibacillus; species Lysinibacillus sp. C5.1. The sequence continues at coordinate 997,227 of NZ_CP066226.1, read as the reverse complement.
CCGCTAAAGATATTGTGTCGCAATTTATTGGCTTTTCTCCATTACATGCAGAGGAGTTATTATTTCGCTTAACCGCCACGTCAAACAAAGTCGGATGCTTCAAGGACTTTATGGCAGATTTTAATGATGGTGGCAAAGAACCGATGTATGTTTACGCGCATGGTAAAACATACTTCTCCCCAATTGCTTTAACACATTTACAAGGAGAGAAAACTGCCTACCCAAATGTACATGAGCTTCTTGACCGTGTATTCTTTGCTCGCGCGGAGCGAGATCGTGTGAAGCAACAAGCAGGTGATTTAGAACGCTGGTTACAAAACGAAATCGACAAACTATCGTTAAAAATCAAAAAACTGACGAAAGACTATGAACGCGCCTCCAAACTAGATCAGTTCCAATTGTATGGGGAACTATTGATGGCCAATATTTACGCTTTTGAAAAAGGTGTGAAGGAAGTGACCGTCACAAACTATTACAGTGAATCTGCTGAACAAGTGACGATTCCGGTAAGTGAGCGTAAAACACCGATTGAAAATGCACAAAATTATTACACGAAATATACGAAGGCTAAAAATGCCCTTATTATGGTGCAAGAGCAACTCGAAAAAACGAGAGAAGAAATAACTTATTTTGAGATGTTAGCGCAACAAGTGCAACAAGCATCGCCTGGTGATATCGAAGAGATTCGTGAAGAATTAGCGGAACAGGGCTATTTAAAACTTCGTCACGCTAAGAAAAAGAAAAAACAGCTTAAACCTGAACCCGAACATTTTCTATCATCTACAGGAACGCCCATTTCTGTAGGGAAAAACAACAAGCAAAATGATATGCTGACATTTAAAATAGCAAAGCGTACAGATATTTGGCTACATACAAAAGATATACCAGGCTCTCATGTAGTCATTCACAACGCTAATCCCGATGATACGACATTGCGAGAAGCTGCAACACTTGCCGCCTATTTCTCAAAAGCACGTGACTCATCTTCTGTTCCGGTAGATTATACAGAAATAAGACAAGTGAAAAAACCTAATGGTGCCAAACCAGGATTCGTTATTTACTTCGAACAAAAAACATTGTTTATAGATCCCGATGAAACGGTTATTTTACAATTAAAGAAACAGTCTTAATAATAGCAATAGAGGCTGGGACAAAAGAGAAAAGGTGTTAGATTGATGGCAGTCAATCTAACACCTTTTTTGCTGCGCCGTTGTTGTTGGCTCGGCGGTGCTTTCCGCTCAGCACAGTAAGCCGCAACCCTCGCTAACGCGCGGAATGCCAGCGTCTTACGCTGTGTGCGTTCTGAGCAGGAGTCACCGCATCCGCTACCAACAACTAGTGAATCCTTCTAATGTTTTATTTATTGCAAATGCAAGAATAGATAAGTTCTCCATAGAACAAAAAATTTATTGTTCCTTATATTTTTTTAGTTATATTTCAGCCACTTCTTTTGTTATGCCGTTGCTATCCGCAAGGGGATTGCTTTACGCAGGTACACCGCAAGGCGCTACAACATGTAATATGCTCTTCTATTTATCCTCATTACAAAAGAAAAAATAGCTAAGTACTTGTGCATACTCAATAGCAATCTTGCACCGAAATCCTACGATTTTATAAAAATTTTATCGTTATGTCCTAGCCCCTATTTTTTTCAGTTGTTCATCCACAGCAATCCGTACTATATAACGATAAAAATTTGTGTCCATTTCAATTTTCACAGGCAATGTGCCCTATCATAAAATAAAAAGATTTTAAGCATGAATATTCTGAACTGTTTCTATGTCCGCTTATTGACTTCTCGCTTCTACGATGTCTTAATTTAACTATAAAAAATTTTAAAGCATTTTAGAAAGGGCGTATTACTATGTCTGTTGGCAAAAAATTAAGCTTCGGTTTTTTCTCAATTATTTTGATCTTATTTATGTCTTTGCTTATTTTGTTCAACCAATTTTCCAATATTGAGAAGAAAGTTGAAGCTGCATTAGAAGACCGCGTTTCCCAAGTAGAACTGTCAGATAGTATTCAATTTGAAATGGCGATGCAAGGTCTTTTTATTCGCGCAATGTTTATAGAAGATACAGCAAGTAATAAGGATAGTTTAATTAAACACGCTGGATTGTTAGATGAGCACGTTGCCGAAATTGCAAAAAAAGCAGATTCGCCCGAAATGGTTGAATATGCCAAAGAACTTGATACATATAACGATGCTTTTAACCAAGCAGCTGATCGTGCTTTAGCTTTACATGATGAAGGAAAATTAGATGAGGCGTTAAAAATAGTCAATAGTGATGCACAACAAGCAAACCGAGGACTACTAGAAGTCTCAAATAAAGTTGTCGATTACCAAAAAACACAGCTAGAGAATATTACAGCAGAATCTAAAGAAGCAGTGAAAAATTCACAAATCATTTCGATTATCGCGATTATTATTGGTGTAGCACTTGGCATATTCTTAATGCTTTATGTACATCGCAAAGTTACTACCCCTTTAAAATCAGTTGTAGCCGCTGCCAACAACATTGCAAACGGTGAATTATATCATCAAGATATTACCAACCACTCTAAAGATGAAATTGGACAACTGGCGATAGCCTTTAATACGATGAAAAGTAACTTAAGTAGTTTAATGACACATATTCAAAATAACTCAGAACATTTAACAGGCGCAGCCGAGGAGTTAACGGCTTCTACTGAAGAAGTTTCTGCTACAACAGAAGAAGTTTCTTCACGCATTCATGAAACCGCCGCCGCGGCCGAAACCGCAACAATTGCTGCAAAGGAAAGTGCTGCCGCCATGGATGAAACAGCTACAGGTGTACAACGTATTGCAGAAGCAACACAACAGCTTCACCATAGCGCCATCGCTACATCAGAAACAGCCAATACAGGGAACAATATAATAGAAGAAGCCCAACAGCAAATGAATGTAATCAATGATTCTACTCAACTTATTAACACACTCGTTCAAAAACTAAGTAAACAATCAGTAGAAATCAGCAATATTACAGAAGTTATTACAACAATTACAGATCAAACCAACCTGCTCGCTCTAAATGCCGCTATCGAAGCAGCACGCGCAGGTGAACACGGGAAAGGCTTTGCTGTTGTAGCAGATGAGGTGCGCAAGCTAGCCGAAGAATCAAAACAATCCGCTAATAAAATTGTCGCTTTAACACAAGATATTCAGCAAGATACTAAAAATGTAGAAAAAGCAGTAGTCGACGGTCTTCATTCTGTAAATGATGGTGTTAAAATGATTGGAGAAGCAGGTATTGCTTTCGAATCCATTGTCCAAGCAACGACGATGTCCGATCAAATAGAAGATATTTCAGCAACATCAGAAGAAATATCTGCCAGCGCTGAACAAGTAGCCGCATCAGTTGCTGAAATTGCTTACGGCGCTTCAGCAAGTGCGGATAATACAAAGATTATTGCCGAAGCTATGAAAGAACAAGCAGCTACAATTCAACAAGTAAACTTCGTTGCAACAGAATTAAGCGAGAAATCTTTAGAATTACAAAATCAGATTCACCAATTTAAGTTATAAAACAATAAGTAAACATTCTAGGTAAATGCTGATAACGAGACAGCGTTTATTCTAGAGTGTTTTTTTACACGATTTTTTTAGAAATAATTGGATAATCTGAATGATAAAATGTGAAATTTAGATATGAAATCATTTTTATACAAAATATAGCTGACTTTGTTGATTTCTGTCGAAAAGAGGAAACTGCACAATCAAAAATCTATTCTTAATTGAAAAACACCGCACATTTTTTATAAAAAATAGCGATTACAAAGGCAAATGAATTATTTTAAAAAAACATTAGACTACTTTCTTGTGCTAAAATCCCCCTATAAACAACATAAATAGTCATGTTAAATCAACCAAATTTCTCTCAATTTCCCTTTTTTTCTCTCCCAAAGCTAAATACTAGATAAATACAAAACAAAATTTTTATATATCATTTATAGATAGTATTATTCATATTTTTAGATTAGAAACTGCAAAAAATTACCTAATAAAAAATCATATTCACTTAGTTTTACAATGATTTTCTACAAAACTATAAAAATTCTTCAAGGTAGAACATCTATGACTTTAGAATCATTTTTTATTTTGTAATAATATTATCAAAAAAATAGGAATTTTCCGTATAGTAAATCATTTTTTTGATTTTGTTTCATTTTTGATATTTTTAGCTATTTTAAATCAAATTCTCATTATTTAAACACTTTTGTACTCTAAAGTGATAAACAGAAGAAAATTATTATTCTTGTAAATGTCAGATAATACTATATAAATTTGAATCTTTTTTATTTTGTGCACAATGACTTTTTTGGTATATTAAATAGGAGCTTCACAAAAGGCTTAAAAATTGTATAAGGGGGATTCACATGAATAAGAACAAAAAGTTTTTATTACTAACTGTCCTTGCAGTATTTTCATTAGTACTTGCTGCATGTGGCTTTGGTGGAGATTCGTCTGACAAAGCAAAAGACGATAAAAAAGATTCTGGTTCATCAGAAACAGCAAAAGAGCTGAACTTAGTAATACCTTCTGAGCCACCATCTTTACACCCACAACTTGCAACAGATTCTACATCTAGTGCAATCTTAATTAACGTATTTGAAGGTCTAACTCGTGCAGACGCTGATGGACAACCACAGCCAGCTATGGCTGAGAAATGGGATGTAAGTGAAGATGGTTTAACTTACACATTCCACTTACGCGATGCAAAATGGACAAACGGAGATCCAGTAGTTGCTGGCGACTTCGAATATGCTTGGAAATGGGCTTTAAATCCAGAAAACCTATCTGAATATGCTTCTGTATTCTACCCAATTAAAGGTGCTGAAGCTTACAATACAGGTGCTGGTTCTGTTGATGAAGTAGGAATTAAAGCTGAAGATGAAAAAACATTAGTTGTTACTTTAGCAAACCCAACTGCTTACTTCTTAGAGTTAACTGCATTCAAAACTTACTCACCAATCAACCAAAAAGTGGTTGAAGGTAAAGATGATTGGTACGCTGAAGCTGGTGAAAACTACGTAACAAACGGACCATACACATTAGATACTTGGAAACACAGTGATTCAATCGTGCTTAAGAAAAACGACGGTTACTGGGATGCTGCAAATGTAGCAGTTAATACAGTAAACATCGGTATGGTTGAAAACGAAGCAACTGCTGTAACAATGTTTAAAAATGGAGAAATTGATTACTTAGGTTCTCCATACCAAACAGTAGCACTTGATGCTATTGATGGATTCAAAGCTGACAAGTCATTAAATATTGATGACTATGCTGCTATCTATTGGTACAAATTCAACACAACAGATAAAGTTACTGGAAACGCTAACATCCGTAAAGCGTTAACATTAGCAATCGACCGTCAAGGCTTAATTGACAACGTAACTAAAGGTGAACAAAAACCTGCATTAGGTATGGTTCCATCTGCAATCAGTGGTTTTGAAGAAGACCGCGGTTACTACAAAGATAACGATGTTGAAGGTGCTAAAGCAGCACTTGAAGCTGGTATGAAAGAACTTGGTATTAAAGACGCTAAAGATATCAAAATCAACTTATCATTCAATACAAGTGAAGCACACGCTTCTATCGCTCAATACATCCAAGAAGGATGGAGCAAAAACCTTGGAATTACTGTAAGTCTTGATAACTCAGAATGGCAAGTTTACTTAGAAAAACTTAACGTTCTTGACTATCAAATCGGTCGTATGGGCTGGATTGCAGACTACAACGATCCTTACACATTCTTAGAAATGTACGATACTGCTAAAAACGGTAACAACGATACTGGTTGGGAAAATCCGAAGTACAAAGAATTGTTAAAACAATCAGTTGCAGAAGTAGATACAGCTAAACGTCTTGAGCTATTAAAAGAAGCTGAAGCTATCGCAGTTTCAGAATTCCCAGTTGCGCCAATCTACTACTACACAAACCTTTCAGTAAAACAAAAGTATGTTAAAAACATGGGACCAGATAGACTTGGTATCATCCAACTTAAAAACGTTGATTTAGACGCTAAATAATCTAAATAATATTTTTTAAGCTCTACAGCGAAGAGCTGCCTCGAAGCCACTTCGGCGCGAGTCAGCTCTTTTTAAAATACGAAGGCATATATTTGTCAGAAAATTGACAAATATAAGGAGGAGTTTTATGTGATTAATTATATTTTGAAAAGGCTGATGTATATACTTCTCGCGCTTTTCGTCATCGTAACGGCTACGTTTTTCTTAATGCGTCTTGCTCCAGGTAGTCCTTTTGCAAGTGAACGTAATTTCCCTCCGCAAATCGAGGAAAAGTTAAACGAAACGTATGGATTAAATAACCCTTGGTATATTCAATATAAAAATTATTTAATCGATACGGCCTCATTTAATTTCGGTGAGTCTATGAAGTATAAAGCGCGTTCTACAAATGACATGATTAATGAGAGCTTCCCTGTTTCGTTAACTCTTGGGATTGAAGCTATGCTATTGGCGGTTGGATTCGGTGTATTAATAGGCGTAGTTTCAGCGCTTTATCATAATAAGTGGCCGGATTATTTGGCAACGTCCTTTGCGGTGCTCGGAATATCGGTACCATCGTTTATTTTGGCAGGCTTAATGCAGTATTTCTTAGCCTTTAAATTAGGCTGGTTCCCTGTTAGTGGATGGAAAGGCTTCGTCTATAGTATTTTACCTGCCCTTGCTATTGCGTTCTCACATATGGGCTTTATCGCTAAACTAACACGTTCTAGTATGCTTGAACAAAACAGCAGTGATTATGTAAAAATGGCTCGTGCGAAAGGGATTGGCAAATGGACAGTCGTTTTCCGCCATACTTTACGTAATGCCCTTCTACCAGTTATCACGTACCTTGGTCCATTAACAGCTGGTGTTGTAACAGGTAGTTTTATCGTTGAAAATATATTCGCAATCCCTGGTCTAGGTAAACACTTTGTACAAAGTATTACAAACCGTGATTACACAGTTATCATGGGAACGACAGTGTTCTATTCAATCATCCTTTTATTTGCGGTATTAATTGTCGATATTTTATATAGCTTTATTGATCCGCGAATTAAGTTGAAGGGAGCGAAAAAGTAATGACGCAACAACCGATTAACAAAGATATGTTTAAAATTGTCGGTGGAAATCATGAAGCAACTGATAAATTAGCTGATAAATCCGTTTCCTTCTGGAAGGAAGTATTTATTCGTTTTTCACATAACAAGATGGCGATTTTTGGTTTAGTCACTTTAATCATCATTATTTTAATGGCGATTTTTGCACCGATGCTTTCACAATATAAATACAGCGATCAACTTGGTGTTTTCAACTCTCCACCATCTGCAGAATTTTGGTTTGGGACAGATGATTTAGGTCGTGATATTTTCGTACGTATTTGGGCAGGTGCTCGTATTTCCTTATTTATCGGGATTACAGCGGCGGTTATTGACTTAATTATCGGCGTTCTTTGGGGAAGTATTTCAGGTTTAGCTGGTGGTCGCGTTGATAATATTATGATGCGTATTGCCGACGTATTAACTGCGGTTCCTTACCTATTAGTTGTAATCGTATTATTAGTTGTTTTACAACCAGGTCTATTCCCTATGATTATCGCCCTTTCGATTACAGGTTGGATTAACATGGCTCGTATCGTCCGTGGTGAAGTATTATCGATTAAAAATCAAGAATATGTACTAGCTGCACGTACTTTAGGTGCTAGCACAGGGCATTTAATTTTAAAACATTTAATTCCAAATGCGCTTGGTGCAATTTTAGTAACAATGACATTAACAATTCCATCTGCTATTTTCACGGAATCGTTCTTAAGTTACCTTGGACTTGGTGTCCCTGCTCCACACGCTTCATGGGGTACAATGGCATCTGACGGAAATAAAGCGATTGCTAACGCTCCGTGGCGCTTAATTTTCCCAGCAGTATTTATCTCGCTAACAATCTTTGCGTTTAATGCTATTGGTGATGGCTTACGAGATGCACTAGATCCAAAACTACGTAAATAAGGAGGTGGCCGAAATGAGTAAAACAATTTTAGAAGTAAAAGATTTAAAAATTAACTTTAAAACTTATGCTGGACTTGTCCATGCTGTTCGTGGTGTAAACTTCGATTTAAAAGAAGGTGAAACGCTAGCGATCGTTGGTGAATCTGGTTCTGGTAAGAGTGTTACGAGTAACGCCTTAATGAAATTAATTCCACAGCCACCTGGTATTTATGAGTCAGGACAAATTTTATTCAATGGCCGTGATTTAATTCCACTTAGTGAAAAAGAAATGTCAAAAGTGCGCGGAAATGAAATTGCTATGATTTTCCAAGATCCGATGACAAGTTTGAACCCAACGATGAAGGTCGGACGTCAAATTACTGAAGTAATTTTACAACATAAAAAAGTTTCAAAAGATGCGGCGAAAAAACGCGCGATTGAACTTTTAACGCAAGTAGGTATTCCATTCCCTGAAAAACGTTATAACCAATATCCACATGAATTTTCAGGCGGGATGCGCCAACGTGTTGTAATCGCTATTGCACTTGCGGCAGATCCGAAGTTGTTAATTGCCGATGAGCCTACAACAGCATTAGACGTAACTATTCAAGCACAAATTTTAGAATTAATGAAAGAAATCCAAAAGAATTCTAAAACATCTATCATTTTCATTACCCACGACCTTGGTGTTGTGGCTAACGTTGCTGACCGTGTAGCCGTTATGTACGCTGGTCAAATCGTTGAATACGGTACAGTAGATGATATTTTCTATAATCCAAAACATCCTTATACTTGGGGATTACTTGGTTCTATGCCTGATTTAGATAGTAATGAGGACGAGCTATTACGTACGATTCCAGGTTCACCACCGGATCTTACAAATCCTCCAAAAGGTGATGCGTTTGCTGCTCGTAATGAATTTGCAATGGCCATTGACTATGAGCAAGAGCCACCAATGTTCAAAGTAAGCGACACACACTATGCAAAAACTTGGTTGTTGCATCCTGACGCGCCAAAAATTCCACTTCCAGATGCGGTTGCTAAACGTATTGAAGGCTTTATTGCGAAGGAGGAAGAATTCAATGACTAAAACGGGTGCAAAAAAAATTCTTGAAGTTAAAAACGTAAAGCAATATTTCGGTTCACCAAGCAACCCTATTAAAGCTGTTGATGGTATTAGTTTTGATGTCTACGAAGGTGAAACACTTGGTCTTGTTGGTGAATCAGGCTGTGGTAAATCAACGACTGGTCGTTCAATCATTCGCCTCTATGATATTACAGGTGGCGAAATTATTTTCGACGGTGAAAACGTTCATGGTAAAAAATCTAAAAATGAATTAAAGAATTTTAATCGTCAAATGCAAATGATTTTCCAAGATCCATACGCATCGTTAAACCCGCGTATGACGGCTGGAGAAATCATTGGGGAAGCTTTCGATATTCACGGTTTGTATAAGGATAAGAAAGCACGTCGCGAAAAAATCAACCAATTGCTTGAAGCTGTTGGTTTAAACAAAGAGCACGCTAACCGTTATGCCCATGAATTCTCTGGTGGTCAACGTCAACGTATCGGTATTGCACGTGCGCTAAGCTTAGATCCTAAGTTTATCATTGCCGATGAACCTATCTCTGCACTTGACGTATCGATTCAAGCGCAAGTTGTAAACTTATTAAAACAACTACAAAAAGAACGTGGCTTAACGTATCTTTTCATTGCCCATGACCTTTCGATGGTTAAATATATCAGTGACCGTATCGCTGTTATGTACCGTGGTAAAATTATGGAAATTGGTAAAGCAGATGATATTTACAATCATCCTGTACACCCTTATACAAAATCATTATTATCAGCTATTCCGCTTCCAGACCCTATGTCAGAAAAGCGTCGTCAACGTATCCCTTATACACATACAGAAGTTGACGAAAGCGCCACATACCATGAAGTTGGCGAACAACATTATGTATATGGTACTGCTGACCTTGTGAAAACTTGGGTTGGCACTAAGTAATATATATGATCCATCCACTGCAATTATGCATTGGATGGATCATTTTTTTTAGGATTATTCTCTTAAACATCTCTTTACGCTTATTTTATTGGCTCATCAGCTATTAATTCAAGATCTTGAATCTCTGTACCTGTTTCACGATCAATATTATAGCTTTTTATTCGTTTATTGACCGCAATAATTGAAGTACGGAAATACATAGGAACTACCATTGCCTTGTCAGCCATATATTCTTGCCATTTACGGAATGCTTGTGCACGATATGCTTGATCGAGCGCTTCTTCAGAGTCAATATCAGTTAACAACTTCGTTAAATCATCCGAAACGTAGCGACTAAAGTTAAATGCTGCGCCTTTTCCATACAATCCTACTGGTGATGGGTTCGAGCCAGTTTGCCACGCAGCCATATACATATCAATTTCCGGGTCATCTGCTTGTACTTTATCGTAGAAATTGTTGAATTCAATTAAACGGCCTGTCGTTAGTTGTACATCAAGCCCAACATCTTTCCAGTTTTGACGATAGTACTCGACAATCGCTTCATCCGTATCAGAGCCTGACATTGCTGCTAAACGAATGATAAACTTATTGCCCTCTTTATCTTCACGAATGCCATCTCCATCAATATCTTTATAACCTGCTTCATCTAATAATTGTTTCGCTTTTTCAGGATCAAAATGATAGCCTTCCAGCATGTCATCATAGTAAGTTTTGAAAGCTGGCGGTATTAATGAATTCGCACGCACTCGCAAACCTTGATAAAATTTATCTGTTACACTTTCAATATCCATTGCATACGCAATTGCCTGACGTAATTGGATATCATTCATTTTTGCGTTTACATCATAAATATTTTCGCCCTTTTCTTGATCGTATTTCCCTAATTTAAAACCAAGGTAACTGTATGACAACTCAGGGCGCCCTAATATAGAAATATTCGATAAATTTTTTATACTATCATATTGTGTAGCAGGGAATGAAACAATGTCAAATTGCCCTGCCTTCACAGCTTCACCTACAGTTGAAGTTGAAACAACTTGAACAATCAGCTTATCAATTTTTGGCTTTCCTTTATAATAATGCTCATTGGCAACAAACTGCACAGACTCTCCATTGACGATATGGTCAAATTTAAATGGCCCAAGTGTAATTGGATTTTTGCGTACAGCATCAGAAGAAATTAAATCTTTTACCGCAATGGAGGCTAGTTGATGTTTCGGTGCCGCATAGCCCCATAAGCCATCCCCTCCTGAATAAATAGCGGGTGACACTTTTTTAAGTGCGATTTCAATCGATTTGTCATCTATTTTTTTAATACCTGCTATCGTATCTGCTTTGCCATCATGGTATTCTTCAGCTCCTATAATATTTCGAAAATCATCATCATAGCGCACACCTTCATAATCGGGATGGGCGATAATCTCATATGGATAAATTAAATCCTCTGCCGTTAATGGCGTACCATCCGACCACTTCACATCGCCTTGAATCGTGATTGTTACTTTTTTATTGTCAGTGTCGACTTCTAACTTGGCAATTCCCTCATCAGTTAATAAAAAATCACCATCGACTTCAAATAGACTATTTGAAGCATAACCTGTAATGGATGAATCCGTAGCATCCGCAGAAAGTTCAGCAAGGAAAATGCCCTTGAACGGCGAGTCCGATACAAGTCCTACATGTAGTGTCCCCCCTGCAATGGCTTCTCCCTCATTTGTTACTTCAGTTGGTAATAAGCTTGTGTCTACTTTGTTGTCCTCTATTTGTGTTGGTTTATCATTGCTGCCTTTGGACTCGTTTGCCTGCTCTTTATTCGTGCTACTGCAAGCAGCTAATAACAACATGATTATGAATATCACGGATAACGTCAACGACTTTTTTGCCATCGTTATTCCTCCCCCTTACATTTCCGCTTTGTAAAGTTGATTTATTATTTAGCTAAAAATGCCCTATTTTAGTGGTGTTTCTGCTAGTAATTCAATATTTTGTTGCTCTGTCGTATTTCCATATTGAATAGTGTAGTGTTTAATGCGTTTATTGACCGGAATAATCTCAGTACGGAAATACATTGGAATAACCATTGCCTTATCATTCATATAAACTTGCCATGCACGGAAAGCTTGTGCACGATAATGTGCATCTAGTGCTGCTTCAGAATCAATATTATTTAATAGCTTTGTAAGGTCATCCGAAACATAGCGACTGTAGTTAAATGTGGCTCCTTTACTATAGAGCCCTGCTGGTGACGGGTTTGTCCCCGTACCCCATGCAGCCATATACATATCAATTTCAGGATCATCTGCTTGTACTTTATCGTAGAAGTTATTGAATTCGAGAAGACGCCCTGTCGTTAACTGCACATCTAAACCAACATCTCTCCAATTTTGACGATAATACTCCACAATCGCTTCATCTGTATCCGAACCGGCGATTGCCGCTAAATGAATGGCAAACTTATTGCCGTCTTTATCTTCGCGAATACCATCACCATCTGTATCTTTATAGCCTGCTGCATCTAATAGTTCTTTTGCCTTTTCAGGATTATAATAATAGCCCTCTAGCGTATCATCATAGTAAGATTTGAAAGCTGGTGGGATTAAGGAGTTCGCTCGCACACGTAACCCTTGATAAAATTTATCTGTTACCGTTTCAATATCCATGGCATAAGCAATCGCTTTACGTAAATCAGCATCATTCATTTTTGCCTTTTCATCATAAACATTCTCGCCTTTTTCTTGATCATAGTGTCCAAGCTTAAAGCCTAAATAGCTGTATGATAATTCAGGGCGCCCTAATATCGAAATATTCGTTAAATTTTTTATACTATCATATTGATTGGCTCTAAATTCTGATGTTAAATCGAATTTCCCCGTTTTCAGCGCTTCCCCTACCGATGTTGAAGGGACAACTTGTACAACTACTTTCTCAATCTTTGGCTTCCCTTTATAATAATGCTCATTGGCAACAAACTGTACGGACTCTCCATTGACAATATTGTCAAATTTAAATGGCCCAAGTGTAATTGGATTTTTGCGTACAGCATCAGAAGAAATTAAATCTTTTACCGCAATGGAGGCTAGTTGATGTTTTGGTGCCGCATAGCCCCATAAGCCATCGCCACCTGAATAAATAGCTGGTGACACTTTTTTAAGTGCGATTTCAATCGACTTATCATCTATTTTTTTAATGCCTGCTATCGTATTTGCTTTGCCATCATGGTACTCTTCAGCCCCTATAATATTTTTAAAATCATCATCATAGCGCACGCCTTCATAATCTGGATGACCAATAATTTCATACGGATAGATTAAGTCATCTGCCGTTAATGGTGTGCCATCCGACCATTTTACATCGCCTTGTATTGTAATAAGCACTTTTTTATTGGCAGCATCGACATCTAATTTAGCTATTCCTTTATCGGTGATTAAAAAGTCTTCATCTAATACAAATAAGCTATTTGTTGCGTAAGCCATGATTTCTGCGTCATAAACATCAGAGTAATACTCCCATGAGAAAACGCCTTTGAACGGAGAATCTGTCACAAGCCCAACATGTAATGTGCCATCTTGCACAGCATCCCCTTCGTTCGTTACTTCAAATGGAAGTGTACTTGTATCTACTTTGTTATCTTCTGTTTGTGCTGGTTTATCATTGCTATCTTTTGCTTCGCTTGCTTGCTCTTTATCGGAGCTTTTACAGGCAGTTAATAGCAATAGGATTGTCAACGTCACGACAGTTATCAACCACTTTTTTGTCATTGTTATTACCTCCTATATCATCCCAATCTTTGTTTTGCATCAGCGGCACGACGAAGGGCTTGACCGATATAATTAATGCCAAGTATCAAGAGTAAAATTAATAACGATGCTGGTAACCATACCCACCATTTCTCGGCTAACACAAGTGGATTTCGAGCGTAGCTTACTAAAGTACCTAAACTTGGCGTAGAAGGTGGTAGCCCGAATCCTAAAAATGATAAGCCTGTTTCAATCCCAATATTGCCAGCAAGACTTAAAGTAAACTCTACAATTAATAACGAACTTAAATTAGGCAAGACGCCTTTAAACATAATTGCAAAATCACTTGTCCCCATTGTTTTAGAAGCGCTTACATAATCTCGTCGCCCTTCCGATAATGCTTTACTTCGAATTAACCGTGCAATGCCTATCCATTGAAATACACTAATAATCATCACGAGCTCAAAAACACCATATTCAGGGATAATGGACACAAGGACTATAAAAATCATAAATGTTGGCAATGTAATAATAAAATCAATGATGCGCATCATGACATTGTCTACAATCCCGCTGTAATAGCCCATAATAATCCCTAGCGCAATCCCAATTATATTGGCAATAACGGTCACCCAAATGGCGATTAACAGTGAATTTTTAGCACCAATCACTAGTTGCCCAAGTACATCACGTCCTGCCTCATCTGCCCCTAAAATATAGCCATTCTCGCCTGGCTCTGTGTAGCGTTCAAACAGATTGATTTTTAACACGTTCTCTTGATCGAGCAGCCAAGCAGTAATAAAAATAGAAATGATGATTAGTGTAACGCCCACAAAAGAAAACATTGCAACTCTATCTTTCTTAAACTCTCGTAAAACAACTTGTAGACCTGTTGGCGGTGTGCTTTCCATCATTACTGTTTCATTGTTATGTTGTGTCATGTCCTTTCACCTCAACATTATGTTTAGTAGTTAGTCTATACGGATACGCGGATCGACAATGCTCATAATAATATCCGACAACAGACTACCTAATAATGCTAAGAAACCATACAGCATAATCAGTGCGGTAATGACACTATAGTCGCGACTCGTTATCGAACTAATAAACAATTCGCCCATACCTGGATAGCCGTAAATCGTTTCGATAAAAATGGAGCCGCCTAATAAACCTGTAATTGTAAACCCTAAAAACGCTGCAATTGGAAGTACTGAATTGCGGAAAATATGTCGCGTATAAATTCTTCTTATTGGAATACCTTTACTGCGAGCAGTTTTGACATAATCCTGTGTTTTCGCATCAATAATTTCTGAGCGTAAATATTGGATAATCCCTGTAGTACCTAAAATAGCTGCCGTCATCGCAGGTAAGAGCAAGTGATATATTTTATTCCAAAAATAGGTTAGTGTTCCCGATTCTAGGCCAACATCAACGGTTCCACTCGTTGGAAACCACATTAGGCGATAACCAAAAACAAATAAAAACACGAGTGATAAGACAAATGTCGGAATCGCAAAGCTAATAAAGCTATATAAAATAATGGATTTGTCTAACAATGTATCTTGTTTACGTCCTGCAAGCATTCCAAGCGGTATGGCTAATAAATAAACCAGTATCACACTAAGTAAAGATAGCCAAAATGTATTGAGTGCACGCTCCCCAATCAATGTTGACACCGCAATTTTATATGTATAGCTTTGTCCAAAATCTCCTTGAAGAGCATTTGTAATCCAGCGATAATACTGTTCATACCAAGGGTCATAGAAGCCTGCTTGTATTCGTAATTCCTCAATTCTTGATGGGTCTGTTTCAGGTGTGATTAACCCTGTAAACGGATCACCAGGCATTTGCTTTGCCAATATAAAGACGATTAAACTCAAGATAAATAATTGTGGAATCATGACGAGTACACGTCTAACAACCGTTTTCCACATGTTACAATCCCTCCTGCTCAATTTCGGACATCGCCACTTTATGCGTATCGGAAATAGATTTTAAAGGGTATACTTTGCCTTGCTTATCATAGTATTGATGATGGTCTTTTTGATATTTCTCTTCGACTTTTTGTCGTACTGCTTTGCGCTCCATTCTTGTTTCAGGCTCAATATGCGGAATTGCGGACAGTAAGCGATTTGTGTAAATATGCTGTGGATTGCTATAAATATCTTGACGGGTACCAGTTTCCACAAAGCGTCCCTTATACATAATGGCAATGTAATCACACATATGTTTCACGACACCTAGGTCATGGGAGATAAATAAATAACTTAGCCCATATTCTTGCTGAATGTCTTTCATAAAGTTCAGCACTTGTGCTTGCACCGACAAATCGAGTGCCGACACAGGTTCATCTGCAATAATTAATTTCGGATTACAAGCAACCGCGCGCGCTATACCAAGACGCTGCTTTTGCCCTCCAGAAAATTCATGAGGATACTTTAACAGCACATCCTCCGACATACCGACTATGGCTAGTAATTCTTTAATACGCTTGCGCTCCCCCTGATCACTAAGCTTCATAAAGTTACGTATAGGCTCTGCCAGTATATCGATTACGCGCTTTCTAGGGTTCATACTAGAATGAGCGTCTTGAAATATCATTTGAATATCACGACTATAGGCTGACCCTCGCTTGCGACGTCGATTGGTAACATTCTGTCCTTCATAAATAATTTGCCCCGTTGTTACCTTTTCAAGACCAATAATGGCTTTACCTGTAGTAGATTTCCCTGAACCTGACTCGCCAACTAAACCGTATGTTTTTCCTTTTTCAAATGCCATTGTAATGCCATCAACCGCATACACTTTATCTTTTATCGTATTGAAAAAGCCACCTCGAATCGGATAATGGACGTTTAAATCTTTAATTTGCATAAAGCTCATCCTGACACCCCCTCACTTTCTCCTGCAAAATGAAAGTGTTGCCAGCATGTACAACGAACAAAATGCTCAGGTGCAATTTCATGTAATTGTGGATGACTTTCATGAGCGGATGCGTCAATCCACGGTATACGCGATGAAAATCGGCAACCTTCACGTGGTAAATTGACAAGTGAAGGCACCATGCCTTGTATTACCTCTAGGCGCTCATGTTCCTCATGAGTTTGTGGAATCGAGTTTAATAGGGACCGTGTATATGGATGCTTGGCATTGTTAAAAAGCTCTTGAACAGGCGCCTCCTCAATCACTTGGCCCGCATACATCACAGCAACTCGATCTGCCACTTCCGCTACAACACCTAAGTCATGGGTAATTAAAATAACGCCAGCATGTGTCTCATCTTGTAACGCTTTTAACAGATCTAAAATTTGTGCTTGTATCGTTACGTCCAATGCTGTTGTCGGTTCATCAGCAATAATGATGGCAGGTTTGCTCGATAAAGCAATCGCAATCATCACGCGTTGACGCATACCACCTGATAATTGATGAGGAAATTGTCGGGCAACCCGTTTAGGATTCGCAATACCTACTTGCTCTAACAACTCTATTACACGTTCGTCCCGTTGTTGCTTCGTAAGTGTTGTATGATAAATAAGCCCTTCTGCAATTTGTTCGTGGATGCGCATTAATGGATTTAATGCCGAAAGAGGGTCTTGAAAAATAAAGCCAATATCATTCCCCCGTAGTTGATTGAATTGCTCTTCACTTAACTGTGTTAAATTTTGTTGATTGTAAAGTATTTCTCCAGTCACTTTCGTATTCATTGCATTATGTAAGCCTACAATTGTTGTAGCTAACGTGCTTTTCCCACAGCCCGACTCTCCAACTATAGCCAAAATCTCATTTTTTCTAAGCGAAAGCGAAACATCTTCTATTGCTGCATGATAAGTGTCTTTTAATCGAAAGCTCGTCGTTAAGTTTTTTATCGTCAACAAGTCATTTGTACACAAACAGTCTCCCTCCTACAATTATTTATCCACTTTCTCTATATTAGAATTGCAATTTATTTAAAATCCCCCTTTCACCACTCTTATTTTTTGTGAAAAATAATGTTTATCAAAATTACCTACCACAAGAAAAAACACACTTTTCTATAGATAGAATAATCAGATAATTAAATGTATTGCTATTTTATCTAGAAATAATACGTAAAATCAAGCTTATTTTGCAAATTACTATTATAAAATTAAGGAGTATCAGCCTAGTTTTCGCTAGAGGAAAATTAGTTTCCTAGTATCAAATTCAATAATTTGTTATCTTTAAAAAATAAATACGCAAGGTTGTTAGTGTTATTTTAGAATAATTAATTGCGTATGATTTTTTAACTGGTAGTTTTATTTAACTGAATATAGTTACTATCAATAAATTTTATAGATATATTTATCGTTATCTATTTTCCATAATAAATATTCCGCATTAACCACTTCTTATTACATCAATAAAATTAAAATATAACTCATTTAAATAAGTTATATTTTAATTTCACTATCAGTTGGTGTTATTTAAGTTTGTAACTTTTTACAGAAAAATAGTTAGTTTTTACGCTTTATAAAATCCTTGCATGTACAATTTTGATACCCCCGTTTTCATGCCTTGAGCGGAGGAGTTCACCCTGCTTCGCGGATATTTCTCCCTGTTCCGCGGGTATTCTCCCTTGCTCCGCGGATATTTCTCCCTGCTCCGCGGGTATTTCTCCCTGCTCCGCGGTATTTCACCCTGCTTCGCGGGTATTTCTCCCTGTTCCGCGGGTATCTCCTTGCTCCGCGGATATTTCTCCCTGCTTCGCGGGTATCTCCTTGCTCCGCGGATATTTCTCCCTGCTCCGCGGGTATTTCTCCCTACTCCGCGGGTATTCTCCCTTCCTCCGCGGGTATCTCCTTGTTCCACGGATAATATCTCACTCTGCTCCGCGGGTATCTCCTTGCTCCGCGGATATTTCACTCTGTTCCACGGATATTTCACTCTGCTCCGCGGATATTTCACTCTGCTCCGCGGGTATTTCACCCTACTCCGCGGGTAATCTCCCTTCCTCCGCGGGTATTTCACTCTACTCCGCGGATATTTCACTCTGCTCCGCGGGTATTTCACTCTACTCCGCGGATATTTCACTCTGCTCCGCGGATATTTCACTCTACTCCGCAGATATTTCACCTTGCTCCGCGGGTATCCCACTCTACTCCGCGGGTATTCTCCCTTGCTCCGCGGGTATCTCCTTGCTTTGCGGATATTTCACCTTGCTCCGCGGATATTCTCTCTTGTTCCGCGGGTATTTCACCCTGCTCCGCGGTATTTCACCCTGCTTCGCGGGTATCTCCTTGCTCCGCAGGTATTTCACTCTGCTCCGCAGGTATCTCCTTACTCCGCGGGTATCCCACTCTACTCCGCGGGTATTCCCCCTTGTTCCGCGGGTATTTCTCCCTGTTCCGCGGGTATCTCCTTGCTCCGCGGATATTTCTCCCTGCCAAGCGGGTATTTCACCCTACTCCGCGGGTATCACTCTGCCAAGCAGGTATTCCCCCTCCCCAAACAAATAGCAAATGGCACCTATCAAAGTAGAGTTTACTTTGATAGGTGCCATTTATTCACCAACATTATCTTCTTGATTTCGGATTCATTGCATCTTTCAGCCCTTCACCGATAAAATTGATCGATAAGATGACCAATGTAATGGCGGTTGCAGGTGGAACCCAAATCCAAATTTTATCTCTTAATACATCTGAGTTTCTAGCCTCAGATAACATATTGCCCCAGCTTGGTGTATCTGCTGGCACACCAAAGTTTAAGAAGCTTAACGCGGACTCGATAACAATCGTTACTGCCATTAATAGCGTAGCTTGTACAATAATCGTAGAAGCGACGTTAGGTAGTAAATGTTTGATAATGATTTTCGATGATTTACAGCCGATTGACTCTGCAGCTAAAATGTACTCATTTTCTTTCTCTGCAAGAATTCGACTTCGAACAACGCGGGCAACACTTCCCCAACTTAATACGGAAATAACAATAATTAATGTCCATAAGCCTGAAACTTTGCCGACTAGAATCGTATTTAAAACGATAACGAAAACTAATAATGGGAACATTAAAACAAAGTCTGTGAAACGCATTAAAATTTGGTCAACCTTGCCCCCAAAGTAACCCGAAATCGCCCCAATCGTTGTCCCAATTAAAACAATAAAAAACATACAGCCTATGCCAACCGTCAATGAAGATCTTCCAGCATATAGCATTCGCGTAAAAACATCACGACCATTTGTATCTGTTCCAAGCCAGTTTTCACTTGAAGGTGGCTGACTAATTTTCGTAAAGTCTACACGCACGATATCTTTTGTCGTAATATACGGTGCCAAAAACGATAGAATAATAACGATTAGTAAAAAAATAAGGCTGATCATCGCTAATTTATTTTTAAAGAACTTTCTTCTCGCTATCACCCATGGAGAGGGGCTTTTATTCGGTGTTTTTTTTGGTGCAGAAGCTTCTTGTTTTGTTACAATCTCCACATATTTCCCCTCCCTAATCTAGTCTAATTCGCGGATCTACTATACCGTACAGTAAATCAGCTACTAAATTTCCAAAAAGTGTTAAGAATGAAAGTAACATAGTTATCGACATCATGACCGCATAATCTCTTCTTCCAACGGAATCTAAGAACAGTGCACCTATTCCGGGATAAGTAAAGATGGTTTCTGTAATAACCGCACCGCTAATTAATGTAGCGATGTCAAACCCAAGAAAAGTAATAATCGGAATAATCGAATTTCTTAAAATATGCTTGTTGTAAATTTTTGATTCCTTTGTTCCTTTTGCTCTTGCCGTACGTACAAAATCTTTTCGACTGTTTTCAATAATATCGTTGCGTAAAAATTGTGTGTAGGATGCCGTTCCCATTAATCCTAAAACAAGGGCTGGTAATAATACATGATGGACCCTACTTAAATAATAAGCAAATGTGCCTTCCTGCAGCCCTACACCAACTGAGCCGTTGAATGGGAACCACCCTAATTGGAAAGAGAACACATAAATAGCGACAATGCCGGCAACAAATGACGGAATCGCTAAAGCTAGGTAATTATACGAAGCTATTAGATTATCACCTAATGTATAAGGTTTTCTTCCTGCATACATCCCCATGATAAAAGCAAAAATATACGTAAAAATTAAAGATGTAATGGCTAAAAATAATGTATTTGGAATTCGCTGTGCAATCACTTCCACTGCAGGTTTTTTATAAACGGTTGATTTGCCAAAATCCCCTTGTACAAAATTAGCCATCCATCTTCCATATTGCACGATAATTGGATCATTATAGCCTAACTTCTCTCTCATTTCCTCGATGTATTGTGGGTTTGTATTGGATGGATCAATTTCTCCCGCAAATGGATCTCCTGGCATCATTTTTGCTAAGAAGAACACAACTAACGAAATAAGGAGTAACAATGGAATCATGCCGAGTAGTCTTCGAAGTGTGTATTGAAGCATGTGACGTCCCCTTATCAATTAAAATTTACTACTATCAAGCTCCAATTCGAGCCTGATAGTAGTAGGTTTCTCAGCCTTGATTAGGCACTAACTTACTCAACAATGTGCCATTTATAAACGTCTGTTTGGAATCCAACAGCGTTAATATGAACACCTTGTAGTCGATTGTTAATACCATATAAATCTAGATTTTCCCATAATGGTAGTGCTGGTAATTGTTCGTTGAAGTATTTTTGCCAATTAACATACATTTTTTTACGGTAGTCTTTATCAAATGCTTTTTCACTTAACGCTTCTTTTAATAATTTGTCATTCTCTGCATCTACATAACGACCGTAGTTCCATTCTGCATCATTAGCCCATAAACCTGATGGGTCTGGATCAGAACCCATGCTCCAAGAACCGAAGAATGCCTCTAATGCTGCATCATCGTTGTCTTTCATTTCATTGTACAAGTTAAACTCAACTAAGCTTCCTGTTGCTAATTCTGTTTTTACGCCAATATCATTCCAAGATTGAATGATTGCTTGTGAACGACCTTCAAATGCAGCTGGTCCTGCATAGTGACCAAATAAAATTTTGAATGGTTGACCTTTTGGATCTTCAACAAATCCATCACCGTCTGTATCAACATAGCCTGCTGTTTTTAACAGCTCTTTCGCTTTATCCACATTAAACTCGTATGCATTTAAATCTGAAGCATCTGCAGCAGTCCAGAAAGTAACTGGGATAACTGTGTTTGCTACTTTCGCTTTTCCTTCTAAGAAAGCATCGATCATTGCTGGACGGTTAAGAGCATATAATAGTGCCTGACGTAATTCTTTTGAATTGAATTTATCAAAATCAGCTACATTTTTAAGTGTAGCTTTATCACGATGACCAAAACGAAGCCCGATATAAGAATAGCTCACACCAGTTGTTTCTTCGATACGTACATTGCTTAATGCAGAAAGCTCTTTCACAGATTGTGGTCTAATATCCATGATGTCGATTTCTCCGTTTTGGAACGCACCCGCAGCTAATGATGGGTCAATTACTTTTACAATAACACCATCAAGCGCTGGTTTCCCTTTCCAGTAATCATCAAAACGCTCTAATTCAGAATACTCGCCGTCTACCACTTTTTTCACTTTAAACGCGCCTAATCCTACAGGGTTTTCGCGCACTTGTTTTGATTCACTTAAATCTTTTACTGCAATGCCTTCATAATGTTTCTTAGGCATTGGGTATTGCCAAATGCTTTCTAAGTTATTAATTTTCACTTCTTTAAAAGTAATTTTAATTGTGTAAGGATCTACAACTTCAATTCCTGAAATTTTATCTGCTTTGCCTGCTTTTTTCTCTTCTGCCCCTTTTACGCCTTCAACATAGTTGAAACGAGGACCATCATAATCAGGGTGTGCTAACGTTTCTAATGCGAAAACCCAGTCTTCACCTGTTAGTTCCTCACCATTATGCCATTTTACGCCCTTTTCGAAATTGAACGTATACGTTAATTTATCTTCACTAATATCCCATTTTGCAAGGTTTGGTACATATTCTAATTCATCATTTACATCATACACGCCATCCATCATGAAATTTTGGATATAGCTATCTACGATACTTCCTGCAAAGGCAGGGTCAAATACGCCCTCTGGCGCTTGGTCTGTTCCGAATGTAACTACGCCACCTTCTTTAACATCAGTAGTTGCCGCTGGCGTTTCCTTATCTTTTTGTGCATCTTTGTCAGTTGTCCCTGAATCACTATTACATGCTGCTAGGAATAAAGCCATGACAAGCATCAGTAACAGTGACCATAATGTTTTTGTCTTTTTCATTCTTTTCCCCCCGTTAAAATTTTATTTTGAAAAGCATTGTATCCTGTTTTTTCTTGCCGTTTTTAATATAAGTGGCAAGCAACGTTATGGTCTGGCTTCACCTCCTTTAATACTGGTTTCGTTAAGGAACATTCCATCATAGCTTTAGGGCATCTTGGATGGAATGGACATCCTGTCGGAGGATTTGCGGGACTTGGTACATCACCTTCTAATACAATGCGCGTACTTTTTTTGCGAGGATCCGGTACGGGTATCGCGGAAATAAGCGCTTGTGTATAAGGGTGCAATGGTTCATCATAAATACTCGTCTTATTAGCAATTTCAACAATATTTCCTAGATACATCACGCCAATGCGATCACTCATATGCTTCACAACACTTAAATCATGCGCAATAAATAAAAAGGTTAAATCAAACTCATCCTGCAATTCTTTTAATAGATTCAAAACTTGAGATTGAACGGAAACATCCAAAGCAGAAACAGGTTCATCGGCGATAATTAGTTTTGGTTTAAGAGCTAGGGCTCTCGCAATACCAATTCGCTGACGCTGCCCTCCTGAAAATTCATGCGCATACTTATAATAGGCATCTTCAGGTAAGCCTACTTTGCGTAATAACTCCACGACTTCCCCTTTTAATGAATTGAGCGTTTTGTTATGGAAATTCATAATGGGCTCCGCTACGATACTGCCAACCATTTGCATTGGATTTAATGATGCATAAGGATCTTGGAATACCATTTGGATATCTTTTCTTATCTCTCTTAATGATTTGCCTTGTAATTTCGTAATATCCTGACCATTAAAAATGATTTGTCCTTCTGTAGAATCTAACAATCGAATAATAGTACGCCCAGTTGTTGATTTACCACAGCCTGACTCCCCAACCAATCCTAGTGTTTCACCATTTTTGATGGAAAAAGAAATATTATCTACCGCCTTCACATGTCCGACTGTCTTTTTTATAAACCCGCCTTTTATCGGGTAATAAGTTTTTAGGTTGTTCACTTCAAGTAAGTTTTCTTTACGTTGTTTGCTTGTTGTTTCTGTCATGTTGTTACCTCACACTTTCTTTAGGATAGCAACCTTCATATAGTAAGCACGAAACCTCATGACCATCAGCCATTTGTGCAAGCTGTGGCGTTACTGTACTACACTCAGGTTTTACAGACGGGCATCTATCGGCAAAGCGACAGCCAAAAGTAGGCATGTTTTTTAATGATGGCACAATGCCTTGGATTGTTGTTAACTCACTCACCTCTAAATCAATACGAGGAATGGATGCCATTAACAGCTTTGTATACGGATGTTGTGGGTTATAAAACAGATTATCTACATTCGTGCGCTCTACAATTTTCCCAGCGTACATAATGATGACTTCATCACACATTTCTGCCACTACCCCTAAGTCATGCGTTATCAAAATAATAGACATGTCATTTTTCTCTTGAATTTTTTTCAGCAGCTCCAGAATTTGTGCTTGCACAGTTACATCTAGTGCAGTAGTCGGTTCATCGGCAATTAACAGCTTTGGATGGCAGGCAATCGCAATCGCAATCATCACCCTTTGTCGCATCCCTCCGGATAATTGGTGAGGATATTCATCTACAATTTTGTCTGGTCTAGGGATGCCTACACTTTTTAACAATTCGATGGCTTGCTGCCTTGCTTCTGTTTTGGAGATTGACAGATGATTCAATAAAATCTCTTCAATCTGATTACCAATTGTAAATACAGGGTTTAAAGATGTCATAGGCTCTTGAAAGATCATACTAATATCTTTTCCTCGTATTTTATTCATTTCATCGCTTGAATAATTTTCTATATTTTGGCCTTGGAACTTTATTTCTCCACCCGTAACTTTGCCAATTCCTTGTGGCAGTAGCTGCATAATTGACAATGACATAACACTTTTACCACAGCCGGATTCCCCTACAATCCCTACAATTTGGCCAGGCTTGACGGAAAACGACACATTATCGACTGCATGATAAATATCTCCTTCTATATCAAAACCAGTTTTTAGATTCTTTACTTCGAGCATTAAATTCATTTAATCATCACACCTTCGTAAATTTTTTCTAAATAGAAATATGTAGTAAAAACTAGCGATGTCCAAACTTTCCTGATTCAATATTCAGAAAAAAGATTTGAAACAGATTAAACTTATTTCAAAATTATTTCTACTCAAATAATTAATAGTTTTTATTATATTGAATTTAAATACATATTAATAAATTTTTTACAGTATAAACAAAAAAATAACTTACTATTTACTTATAGAATTATCTGAAAATTATCTATACGGCTATTTTATCTAGAAATAATACATTTAATCAAGAGTTTTTTTACAACTCTTCATAATGTTATATACATAATAAACCGTACAACTATTACAAAAATTTTTTTATTTTACAAATTAATTCTAATGAAATATTTGCTAATCTATTTATCTGTTCTACTTTTCATTAGTTTTTTATTATTTAAATATAATAAATAACGGGATTGCACAATCCTAACTTCTTCACCCACCGCATTCTTTTATTTGGTAAACTTGATTATTATTGGACTTAATTTAATTTTCTGTTTATTTTTAATAATCAATTATTATTAATATATAATTTTTCCCTTTAAAGCATTAATGTTAAAAAGCGATTTTTATTACATTAGAAAACTTTATTTTCATGATTTTTCTTTAACATACATCTCCACGTATTTAATTTTTATATTTCTATCCTTCACAGTTCCTTTCCAATAAAAAAACGACCACAGGTTATCATAACCGTGATCGTTTCATTATTCTTTATTAAACAGATTCGTTATAGCTAGTCAAAAGTGCGATTATAATTCTCCAGCTTTAAGTTTTGCATGCCAATCTTTTAAAAATGGAATATCATCTTCTTTAATGGCACCAGATTCATTCGCTGCTTCAATTAAATAATCGAAGTTTGTTAAAGATACGTACTTTATGCCCGCTTCATCAAACGCTTGTTCAGCACGTGGTAGGTTATACGTATAAACACATACAACCCCTAATACTTCACAACCCGCTGCACGTAAAGCTTCAACTGCTGTAATGGAAGAACCACCTGTTGACACAATATCTTCTACTACGATGACTTTTTGTCCTGCAGCATATTTTCCTTCAATTTGATTGCCACGACCATGTTCTTTTGCTTTTGAACGTACATAGACCATCGGTAAGTCTAAAATATCACTTACCCATGCAGCATGTGGAATACCTGCTGTGGCCGTACCAGCTACGATTTCTGTACCTTCAAAGTTTTCTTTAATTATCGCTGCTAAGCCATTTGCCAATTGTTTACGGATAACTGGGTCAGAGATTGTTAGACGCGTATCACAGTAAATTGGAGATTTAATACCTGATGCCCATGTAAAAAGTTCTGTTGGATTTAATTCGACTGCGCCTACTTTAAGCATAGCGTGTGCGATTTCGTTTTGTAATGTCATATTGATGCCTCCCATAGTTCACTTACCATTTTATATGCTGCTACTGGATCTTGCGCACCTGTTACGGCACGGCCTACTACGATTAAAGAAGAACCATCACGTTTGGCGCCATCAGGTGTAGCGATGCGCTTCTGATCGTGAGCGTCACCACCAGCTAAACGGATACCAGGTGTGACACGTAAAAAGTCTTGGCCGCACACTTCAGCAATTGCCTGTGCTTCATGTACCGAGCAAACCACACCATTTAAGCCAGCTTGTTTTGTTAAGCTCGCGTAGTGCAATACCGATTCTTGCAATGTTAACGCAATTTTTTGCTCTGCTTGCATTTGCGCTTCCGTAGTGGATGTTAGTTGTGTCACGGCAATCAATGCTGCGCGCTCTTGACCTGCAGGTGTCCCTGCTTCCAGACCTTCGAGTGCAGCTTCCATCATTGGTCGCCCGCCCGCTGCATGGACATTGACTAAATTAACCCCTAATTTAGCTAAGCCCTTCATCGCTGAGCCAACCGTATTAGGAATATCATGTAGCTTTAAGTCTAAAAATATATCATGACCTAAATCTTTCACTTTGCGGACAATATCTGGACCTTCTTGCATATAAAGCTCCATACCAATTTTGACGAAAAGAGGCTCTTGAAAATGTGCTAAAAACTTGAAAACTTCTGCTTCTCCTGGGAAATCAAGTGCTAGAATTGGTTTTGTATTCATTAACGATGGCTCCTTCCGATAATATCCGTAATATGTTCTACATCTAAAGCGTCAAGCTTTGCAGGTAATTCCTCAATGATATTCGGGCAAACAAAATGATCGACAAAATTGGCTGTTCCAACCGCAACTGCTGATGCACCAGCAGACATAAAATCAATTACATCTTGTGCTTCGCTTACGCCACCCATCCCAATAATCGGAATATTGACTGCCTTATACACCTCGTATACCATGCGAATAGCAACCGGTTTTACTGCAGGACCTGATAAGCCCCCTGTACCGTTGGCAATGACAGGTTTACCTGTACGTTCATGTAAGCGCATGCCGATTAATGTGTTAATCATCGTAATACCATCCGCTCCACCTGCTTCCACAGCTTGCGCGATTTCTACGATATTTGTAACGTTTGGTGATAATTTCACGTAAACAGGTACTTCCGACACTGCCTTGACAGCTGCAACCAAATCTCTTGCTGTTGCTGGATCTGTACCGAATTGAATACCGCCACATTTTACGTTCGGGCATGAAATATTAAGTTCTAGTGCTTTGACATTGGATGCAGCTGAGATGCGACGTGCTACTTCCACGTAATCTGCTGTTTCCGTTCCCGCTACATTGGCAATAATCGGCACATCATAGCCTTCTAAAAACTTTAATTCTTCATTCATTACTTTTTCAATACCAGGATTTTGTAAGCCAATAGCATTTAACATTCCTGCTGCTGTTTCCGCTACACGAGGTGTCGGATTGCCAGGTCTTGTTTCTACAGTTGTTGCTTTAATCATAATCGCACCAAGTATCGATAAATCGTACAGTTGCGCATACTCCCGACCAAAGCCGAAGCAACCTGAAGCTGGCATAATTGGATTTTTTAAATCTAAGCCAGGTAATTGGATATTTAAACGACTCATAATGCCACCGTACCTTTCGGGAATACTGGACCGTCAGAGCATACTTTGACATAGTCTTTATCAATTTGATCTGTTGTTTTACATACGCACGCGAAGCAAGCACCAATACCACAGCCCATTCGCTCTTCAAAAGATAAATAGCCTTCTTTTTCAGGATAGAAACCTTCTAAAGCTTTTAACATCGGTAGAGGACCACAAGAATAGAACACATCAAATTCTGGTGCACGTGATTCTAAAACGTTGGTCACAAAGCCCTTTGTTCCTTTTGAGCCATCGACTGTTACATAATGCGTTTCACCAAGTGCGTTAAATTCCTCTTCGTAGAAGCATACATCCTCTGTTTGGAAGCCTAATACATGGATAGTCTTCACACCACGTGCATTAAGTTGTTTTGACAGCTCATGTAAAGGAGGTACACCGATGCCGCCACCAACTAATAATGCTGTCCCACCTGTCTTTACAGCATCAACTGGGAAGCCATTACCGATTGGGCCAAGGACATTGACTAGCTGCCCTTCACGATTTGTCGCTAACACCTTTGTTCCTCGACCTTCCGCACGATAAATCATGGTAAATTCACTGTTGTCTTTATCTATATTTGCAATACTGATAGGTCGACGTAAAAGCGGCTCCAATGAATCTGACACCTTTACATGGACAAACTGGCCAGGAGTCATATCCTGAACCAGTTCACCACGAAGTGTCAATTCGAAAATGTTTGTCGCAATTTGCTTTTGAGAGACGACCGTCATTTTCTCTTGACGAATCATATTAATGTACTACCTCCGCTTTCGGCATTTGTTCTGCTGTAAATGTCATGGATTCAATTACACGTAGCATTGCTTCTGCTGTATCTAGAGAAGTTAAGCAAGGCACACCATTTTCTACAGACTCACGTCGAATGCGGAATCCATCACGCGCCGGTTGCTTGCCTTTTGTTAATGTGTTCACTACTAACTGTGCTTCACCATTTTGAATTAAATCAAGTAACGTTTGTCCTTTGGCACCGATTTTACCTACTACATCAGTACGAACACCCGCTGCTTCAAATGCTTGTGCAGTACCTTCCGTCGCTACAATGCGGTAGCCTACTGTTGAAAAGCGTTTGGCAAGCGCAATTGCTTCTTCTTTATCTTTATCAGATACAGTGAATAATACTGTGCCTTCTGTGCGAATTTCCATACCTGCTGCAACTAAGCCTTTATAAAGTGCTTTTTCTAATGTTGCATCTTTCCCCATTACTTCCCCTGTCGATTTCATTTCAGGTCCTAATGTAATGTCCACTCGGCGTAATTTAGCGAATGAGAATACTGGTACTTTAACAAATACACCTTTTTGCTCTGCCGCTAAGCCAGTTGGGTAGCCTTGTGCTACGATTGATTTTCCAAGAATGGCTTTTGTTGCAATGTTCGCCATTGGGATGTTCGTAATTTTACTTAAGAACGGTACTGTACGAGATGAACGAGGATTTACCTCAATGACATACACTTCACCTTGGGAAATAACATACTGGATGTTCATTAAGCCGATAATGCCAAGACCTTTTGCTAAACGCGTTGTGTAATCCACTAATGTATCTTTTTGCGCTTGTGTTAATTTTTGTGGTGGGTATACAGAAATCGAGTCACCAGAGTGTACCCCTGCACGTTCGATATGTTCCATAATACCTGGGATTAAAACATTTTCACCGTCACAAATCGCATCGACTTCAATTTCTTGCCCCGTTAAGTAACGGTCTACGAGTACTGGGTGATCTGGTGATGCCTCAACAGCGTTTTCCATATAGTGTTGTAATTCTTGTTCGTTATAAACAATTTCCATTGCACGTCCACCAAGTACATACGAAGGACGAACTAGCACTGGGAAGCCTAAGCGTTCGCCAATGGCAAGTGCTTCTTCCGTTGAAACTGCTGTTTCACCTGGAGGCTGTGGAATGTCTAATGCATGTAAAGCTTGTTCGAATTTATCGCGGTTTTCTGCACGGTCGATATCTTCTAATGATGTACCTAAAATTTTCACACCATTTGCAGCTAATTTATCAGCAAGGTTAATGGCTGTTTGACCACCGAATTGGACAACTACACCAATTGGTTGTTCTAAATCGATAATATGCATAACATCTTCGATTGTTAATGGCTCGAAGTATAGCTTATCTGAAATCGAGAAGTCCGTTGATACTGTTTCCGGATTTGAGTTAATAATGATTGCTTCATAGCCTGCTTCTTGAATTGCCCATACAGAGTGTACTGTTGCATAGTCAAACTCTACCCCTTGACCGATACGGATTGGACCCGAACCTAATACAATCACGGATGGTTTATCAGATTTGATGGATTCGTTTTCTTCCTCATAAGTACCGTAGAAATATGGTGTTTCAGATTCAAACTCTGCTGCACATGTATCAACCATTTTGTAGACTGGGATAATGCCGTTTTCTTTACGGTACGCATATATTGCCTCTGGTGTTGTGTCCCATAGCTCGGCAATTTTTTTATCAGCAAAGCCTAGACGTTTTGCAGTGCGTAATATTTCTTTATCGTTTTTATGGTTAGCAAGTGTTTGCTCCATATCTACGATGTTTTTAAATTTATTTAAGAAGAATAAGTCAATTGCAGACCATTCATGGATTTGCTCGATTGTTACACCACGGCGCAATGCTTCACCGATGAAGAATAAACGCTCATCTCCCGCTTTACGGATACGTTTTTCAATCCAAGAGTCAGAGTTATCTTCTGCATGTTTTAGCTCTAAATGTACTTGACCTGTTTCAAGAGAACGAACAGCTTTCAGCATAGCTTCTTCAAACGTACGACCAAGTGCCATTACTTCACCAGTTGCCTTCATTTGTGTGCCTAAGTTACGTTTTGCTGATTCGAATTTATCGAATGGCCAGCGTGGAATTTTTGCGACAATGTAGTCTAGTGCTGGCTCGAAGCAAGCATACGTTGAACCTGTCACTGGATTTTTGATTTCATCTAATGTTAAACCTACTGCAATTTTTGCTGCTAGCTTGGCAATTGGGTAACCCGTTGCTTTTGACGCTAATGCAGATGAACGAGATACACGTGGGTTTACTTCGATGACATAGTAATTGAAGCTATATGGATCAAGTGCTAACTGTACGTTACAGCCACCTTCAATTTTTAGTGCACGGATAATATCTAATGAGATATTACGTAACATTTGGTTTTCACGGTCAGAAAGTGTTTGTGTTGGTGCTACGACGATAGAGTCACCTGTATGAATCCCTACAGGGTCGACATTTTCCATGTTACAAACTACGATGGCATTGTCAGCCGCATCGCGCATTACTTCGTATTCAATCTCTTTAAAGCCAGCGATTGATTTTTCAAGTAAGCATTGTGTAACTGGTGAATATTTTAAACCTGATGTAACGATTTCTTCTAGGTCTTGATCGTTATAACAAATACCACCGCCTGTACCGCCAAGTGTGAATGCAGGGCGTACAATTACTGGATAACCGATTTTTGCAACAAAGTTTTTCGCTTCATCTAAGTTATGAATAATATCTGATTCCGGTACTGGAGCACCTAGTTCATACATCAGGTTACGGAATAAATCACGGTCTTCAGCTTTATGAATAGCATCGAGTTTTGTACCAAGAATTTCGATATTTAGCTCATTTAAAATACCAGAGTTATCTAATTCAATCGCCATATTTAACCCTGTTTGACCACCTAGTGTAGGTAAGATGGCATCTGGGCGCTCTTTGCGTAAAATGCGTGAGACAAATTCAAGTGTGATTGGCTCAATGTATACTTTGTCTGCAATTTCTGTATCTGTCATAATTGTTGCAGGGTTTGAGTTTATTAAAATAACGCGGTAGCCTTCTTCTTTTAATGAAAGACAAGCTTGTGTTCCGGCATAGTCAAATTCTGCTGCTTGTCCGATGACGATTGGACCTGACCCGATTACTAAAATAGTTTCTATATCTGTACGTTTAGGCATGTTGTTTCCCCTTCCCTGCTTCTGCTTCCATCATTTCAATGAATTCATCAAATAAGTGGTTTGAATCTTCTGGTCCTGGTGATGCTTCTGGGTGATATTGTACTGTGAAGATTGGATATTTCTTATGACGGACACCTTCACAAGTACCATCATTTAAAGCGACATGTGTTAATTCTAAATCTGTATCTTTTAATGATTCTATATCGATTGCATAGCCATGGTTTTGAGATGTTAAATCTGTACGTCCTGTGCGTAAATCTTTGACTGGATGGTTCCCACCACGGTGACCGAATGGTAATTTAAATGCTTTCGCACCACTTGCTAATGAGAAGATTTGGTGACCTAAGCAAATACCGAACATTGGCACTTTTCCGATTAAATTACGTACTGTTTCGATACCTTCTGCCACGTCCTCTGGGTTACCAGGGCCATTTGACAGCATAATACCATCTGGATGCCATGCTAAAATTTCTGCTGCTGGTGTGTTGTATGGTACAACAAGGACATCACAATCACGCTTGTTTAATTCACGTAAAATACCGTGTTTCATACCGTAGTCAATTAACACTACTCGTTTGCCACGACCTGGTGATGGGTAGGCAGCCTTCGGTGATACTTCGCGCACATGATGTGTAATTGCTGGTGTTGCTTGTAGTTTTGCCACAATTTCTTCTACATTTACTTCTTCGTCAGCCGCAGTCAAAATGGCCTTAACAGAACCTTTGCTACGAATAATGCGTGTTAGTTTACGTGTATCAATACCTTCAATCCCTGGGATATCTTTTGATGTTAAGTATTCATCAACTGTTAAATCACATCTGAAATTCGACGGTGTTTTTGCTAGTTCGCGGACAACAAATCCACGAATTGCCGGTGTGATTGATTCGAAATCATCACGATTAATACCGTAGTTACCGATAAGTGGGTATGTTAACGTTACGATTTGTCCATAGAATGAAGGATCTGAAATCGTTTCTTGATATCCTGTCATCCCCGTAGTGAATACGACTTCACCTTGTGAAGCTCGCTCACTACCGAACGCTGTGCCTGTAAATACTGTGCCATCTTCTAAAATAAGTAAACGTTTTTTCATTACTCTGCCTCCTGGTATACGATATTACCTTCAAAAATTGTTACGACTGGCCAACCTTTTGCAACCCAACCATTGAATGGTGTATTGCGACCTTTTGATACAAATCCTTCTGCATCAATCGTTTGTTCTTTCTGTAAGTCAATTAAAACCATGTCTGCCGAAGCCCCTACTTCTAACGTTCCATATGGTAAGTCAAAAATTTGTGCCGCTTTTACAGTCATCCAATCGACCAATTGCTTTAAAGTCCATTTCCCTGTTTCAACAAATTGTGTGTACAACAGCGGGAAGGCTGTTTCAAAGCCTACGATGCCGAATGGTGCACCAACCATGCCACAGCATTTTTCTTCTATTGTATGTGGTGCATGGTCTGTGGCGATGCAGTCAATCGTGCCGTCAAGTAGTGCTGCGTGTAGAGAATCCTTATCATCTGCACCTCGTAATGGCGGGTTCATTTTCCAGTTTGCATCATCAGATGGAATATCCATCTCTTCAAGTAATAAATGGTGAGGACAAACTTCCGCTGTGACGCGGATGCCTGCTGCTTTTGCATCACGTACTGCACGCACTGATTCTTTTGTTGAAACATGACACACATGGTAGCGTGCCCCTGCCGCTTCTGCAAGCAAAACATCGCGTGCAATTTGGACAGATTCACAAATGGACGGAATACCTGGTAAACCTAGCTCTTTGTTACGCTTGCCTTCATGCATAACACCATCATAAATTAATGAATTATCTTCACAGTGTGCGACAACAACCATGTCATGCTTTGCTGCATCCTGCATTTGTTCATACATCGTGGATGCAAGCTGAATGCCTACACCATCATCGGAAAACGCTACTGCACCATGTGCTTTTAATTCTTTAATATTCGTACGAACTTCCCCTGAAATATCCTGCGTTAATGAGCCATATGGTAGTACACGAATCACTGCACTTTCTTGAATCAGCCCATTTATTAATTGCATGTTTTCAACCGTGTCAGGCACTGGTTTTGTATTTGGCATGGCACAAATTGTTGTAAAACCGCCTTTTGCAGCAGATGCTGAACCTGTTGCTATTGTTTCTTTATGTTCAAACCCTGGTTCGCGTAGATGTGTATGCACATCCACAAACCCTGGTGCAACAACTAAACCATTTCCTTCGATTATTTCTGCACCAGCTACATTGACCTCTTGTCCAATGGCAGTAATTTTGCCATCTACTATGGCGATATTTACTGTTTGCAATTCACCTTGTTCATTTAACATTTGTACATTTTGAAGTACTTTCGTCATGTTATTCTCTCCCTTGTAAGATCGTTTCAATTATTGCCATTCGTGTGTATACACCATTGCGTACTTGGTCAAAGATGCGAGACCGTTCACATTCTACTAGCTCTGATGCAACTTCTACATCGCGGTTTACTGGCGCTGGATGCATAATAATTGCTGTGTCCTTCATTTTCTTCTCTCGTTCTACTGTCAAGCCATACTCTTCATGATAGCTTTCTTTTGAGAAGCTTTTATTTACTTTATGACGCTCATGTTGTACACGAAGTAACATAATGACATCACTTATTTCGATTAAATCGTCCCAAGAATGATGTGATTTAAAATCCCCTGCCCATTCTTCTGGACAAAGAAAATGTACATTTGCCCCTAACCGCTGTAACGCGGATGCATTGGATTTTGCTACACGGCTATGAGAAATATCTCCGGCGATTGTAATATTTAACCCTTCAAAAGAACCAAACTCTTTTTTTATCGTGTACAGATCCAGTAATGATTGGGATGGGTGTTGACCAGCGCCATCTCCTGCATTTATAACCGCAACATTGATGCCTTCTAGTAGCTCGTTATAATATTCATCTTCTTTGGCGCGGATAACGACCGCATCCATACCAATCATTTCTAACGTCTTGACTGTATCGTACAATGTTTCACCCTTTGTTACACTTGAAAAGCTTGCGTCAAACGGGATAACCGTACAGCCTACTTTGCGCTCTGCCATCTCAAAGCTTGTCTTCGTACGTGTACTCGGTTCAAAAAATAAGTTTGCTACGTTATAAGCACGAGATAACGATGATGTTTCGCCATTTTCAAACGCCTGCGCACGATGTAAAATGCGGTTAATCTCTTCAGTTGTTAAATGTTCCATTGATAATAAGTTCTTCATCATGTACCTCCATTAGGTTGTGTGTCATGAACGTCTATGTATGACGTCCTTCATTATTTATTTGTCTAAATTATGTAAAAGCCCCGCTGATGTCATCAGCGAGGCATAAGGAGGCGTGACAAACTATAGTAAGACTATTGCTTACTTATTGCTTGTCCACAACTTCCCTTTTTTTGCCTCTCTGGACAATTCATTAAAAGGTACTACTATGATTGATTATTTTGATCGTATGGTACTGGTATATCAGCTTCTTTTTTACCTGGTAGAATTGCATTTAGTACAACACCGATAATCGCTGCTAACGCCATGCCTTCTAAACTTAATGATTCTGTGACGATAAATTTCGCACCGCCGATACCAATTACGAGAATAACAGAGGCAATTACTAAATTGCGGCTGTTACCAAAGTCCACATGGTTGTCTACTAGCATACGTAAACCGCTTGATGCGATGATACCAAACAGTAGGATGGAAACACCACCAAGAACTGCTGTTGGAATCGTTGCAATAACCGCCATTGCTTTCCCGAAGAATGACAGCACAATCGCTACGACTGCCGCACCTGCTATGACATATACGCTGTAAACTCGTGTAATGGCAAGGACACCAATGTTTTCACCGTATGTTGTTTTTGGTGGGCCACCAATAAATGCACTAATCAAGGTCCCAAAGCCATCACCTAGTAAAGAACGGTGTAAGCCCGGTTCTTTAATATAGTCTCGATTGACTACTTTTCCTAATACAAGTTGGTGACCGATATGTTCTGAAATGGTTACAATCACAATCGGTACCATCGCGAGTAAAATTGTCGATGTAATGGTAAAGTCATAATTTACACCTGGGATAATAAAATGTGGTAGTGCAAACATTTTTGCCTCTTTAATCGGTTCGAAGTTGACAATCCCGATAAAAATCGAGTAGACATAGCCTACTATTAAGCCGATTAATATTGGCATTGTACTTAAAATCCCCTTAAAGAAGATGGTAAAGATAATCGCTGTAAACAATGTGACAAGTGCCGCTGAAAAATGTAGCAAATTATATTCTCCGTCAACATTCATTGCCATGTTAACTGCTGTTCCCGATAAGCCAAGACCGATTACCATAATAACTGGTCCTACAACGATAGGCGGAAGGATTTTCATAATCCATTTATAACCGCTCTTCCAAATTATTAGTGACACAATGCCGTAGGTAATCCCGACTGCCATCGCTCCGATCATAGCGTTACCTGGATTAACACTTAAACCATTGTCATCTAAACCACCTGCAGCGATTAATATCGGTGCGATAAAGGCAAAGGATGAACCTAAATAGGCTGGTACTTGAAACTTCGTAATTAATAAGAAGAACAATGTGGCAATACCACTGGTTAGAAGGGCGATTGCTGGGCTAAGCCCAACCAGTTGTGGTACTAAAATCGTTGACCCAAACATGGCAAACATGTGTTGGAAACTTAATGTCACCAATTGGACTGGGGTCGGTTTATCATTAATATCTAATACTGCCTTTGACATGACGTTTCCTCACTTTATTATTAGTCTTCTTTATAAATAATGACGCAATCTTCGCCATCAACTTCAAGTAAATTAACGACGATACGTTCCGTTCCTGATGTCGGAACATTTTTCCCAACATAATCCGCTCGAATTGGTAGCTCTCGGTGTCCGCGATCAATTAGCACTGCTAGTTGAATTTGCGCGGGTCTTCCTAAATCCATTACTGCATCTAGTGCCGCTCGAACTGTACGACCTGTATAGAGTACATCATCGACTAAAATAATTTTTTGATTGGCTACCACATAATCGATATCTACTTGCTCAACATGTGCCTGCTCATTTTCATGCTTTGTGGATAAGTCATCTCGATAAAGGGTGATGTCTAACTCCCCTGTGCGAATCGCTTTACCCTCGATTTTTTCTATACGTTCTGCTAAGCGTCTTGCAAGGAAGGCACCGCGTGTTTTAATTCCAACTAATATACATTCGTCAATTCCTTTATTGCGTTCAATAATCTCATGTGCAATACGTGTTAATGCTCTTGTCATCGATGGCCCATCTAATAGCTCATTTTTTGACATTTTTTGTCCTCCTCTCTTTCATCGATGTTCATCGGGTTGTTACAGATGCTACCTACTTGCTGAAGCATCATTGAAACGGCATAAAAAAACCTCTCGAGGCGAATAGCCTGAGAGGGTTGAGTACGTGTTTAAATAGCATGTTGGAAAAATTTGCAGCACAAATTTTAGCAACACGTTCACATGTACCTTCTCAGCCTCTCTGGACTGCCATTAAAGGTGAATATTAAGTTAAAGTCGTTCATTCACTTTCGTTAGTATAGACCTTCTTTCATTATCCGTCAATCCTTATTTCTTAATTCGTCTAATATCTGTACATAATCAACAGGAAGTGGTGCTTCAAACTCCATATATTCGCCAGTAGTAGGATGCGTGAATCCTAAAACTCCTGCGTGCAATACTTGTCCGCCAAAATCCATGGTCTTTCTTGGTCCATATTTTGGGTCGCCAACAAGTGGGAATCCAATATACTGCATATGGACACGAATTTGGTGTGTACGTCCCGTTTCAAGACGACACTCTACTAATGTGTAATCACCGAAGCGTTCAATTACTTGGAAGTGCGTTACCGCATGTTTCCCTTTATCCACAACAGCTTGTTTTTGACGGTCCTTTTGATCACGTCCAATTGGAGCATCAATTGTCCCTTTATCGTGAGCGATATGTCCATGCACAAGCGCTGTATATTTACGTGTGACTGTTTTATTCACAAGCTGCTCAACTAATGATTCATGTGCTTTATCATTTTTCGCTACCATTAGCAAACCTGATGTGTCTTTATCGATTCGGTGTACAATACCTGGACGCATGATACCATTTATGCCCGATAAATCTGTGCAATGATACATTAAACCATTTACTAGTGTGCCCGTCAGATGCCCTGGCGCAGGATGGACCACCATTCCTTTTGGTTTGTTGACAACGAGTACATCTGCGTCTTCATACACGATTTCAAGGTCTAAGTTTTCAGCAATAACGTCTAAAGGTTCTGCCTCTGGCACGATGATTTCAACAACATCGCCTGCTTTCACCTTGTATTTTGCTTTTACTGCTTCACCATTTACTTTAACAATTCCTTCTGTAATCCAATTGCTAATTTGTGTACGAGACCATTCATTCTGTATACTCGAAACCGCTTTATCAATGCGCTCTCCTTGTTGCTGTTCTTCAATTGTATATGATACTTGTGTCATTGTTTCACCTGTTTCTTTTCTTTTTTATCTTCGGCGATTAAACCAATCATTAATACGACAACGGCAATTGTTAATGCTGCATCCGCAATATTAAAAATCGGGAAATCGTAATTAATAATAGGGATTAATACGTCGGCAAAATCTACTACTTCTCCTCTAAATATACGGTCAATAAAATTACCAATGGCACCGCCCAATAACAGCATTAAGCCCACTTGAAAAAGAGGCTTGCCCTTTGCCTCTTTATGATAAAAGTAAATGATGGCAATAATAACACCTATTGTCACTATAGAAAATAACCACATTTGCCCTTCAAGCATCCCCCAGGCTGCACCTCTATTACGATGCGATAAAATACCAAACCAAGGATCCCATACGGCAATACGTTCACCAAACTCCATATTTTTCACAATTAGCCATTTTGTCCATTGATCAAGAATAATGACAAAAACGGCCAATCCATAATATTTATACACAGCTATTCCTCCGTTCACTCAACATCCTACCTATTCTACCATAAGAGCTTATATAGCAATAA
This sequence comes from Lysinibacillus sp. C5.1, assembly GCF_016350185.1. Taxonomy (NCBI): domain Bacteria; kingdom Bacillati; phylum Bacillota; class Bacilli; order Caryophanales; family Bacillaceae; genus Lysinibacillus; species Lysinibacillus sp. C5.1. The sequence continues at coordinate 958,112 of NZ_CP066226.1, read as the reverse complement.
CTAATATAACATGAAAATATGACAGAAACACATGCTGTTGCCCAAAAGTAAAAATCGTAGCTTTCCGCTATCCTACTAAAGCCGTTTCCTAATAAACAACGAGTTGTCCCTCTATTCGAGAAAGCTTTCCATGCAAAAATAGAAAACCGTTGATTTCCGTTCCAGGTGCTCCCTTTCCGCAGGCACGGCTTCAACTAATTTTTGCGGCTGTCGCCGCAAAAATGGATTTTCAGCTCGTGCTGTTCCTGCTGGAGTGTCGCGCCTTCCAATCCAATCAACTAGTATCGACTGCTAATATGATGTTTTGGTTTTAAAAAATACATCAAGATGATTAACGCTTTTCAATAGCGGTCTCACTGTTTAGTTTAGCCGTCATAATATAGTAAGCTTGGACGTTTTTCATACAATTTTTATAGAAGTAAAAAAACGATAGGAGGCTGGGACATAACTAGAAAAATTTAAGGAACAGAGGAAAGGTGTTCATAAATTTTTGCTATATGGAGAACCTGGCTAACTTAGCTATTCTTACTTTTGCAATAAATAAAAAATTAGAAGGGTTACTAGTTGTTGGTAACGGAGGTGGTGACTCCGGCAGGAACAGCACATAATGTTAGACGCGGGCACAACGGCACAGCAAAAAAGTGTTAGATTGATGGCAGTCAATCTAACACTTTTTCTCTTTTGTCCCAGCCTCCTACCGTCTATGCTATCTTCACTAAAAGAAAAAACGTGAAATGTTAATCATCTATGCAGTTTCCGATTCCTTCGAGTGCACTCGCTTCATGAAATCGTTTACATCAGCAGGTACTTTACGATCTAATAATGACACGACAATAACGGATAGGAAACCGACTGGTACTGTTACGATGCCAGGGATTTTGAATTGTAGGAAACTTGGAAGTGTCCCTGGTAAGAAAATCATCCACATCGACACAAGGAGACCAATCACTAACCCTGCAATTGCTCCTTTTTCGGTCATCCCTCTCCACCAAATACCTAAAATAAAGATTGGTGTAAATGTACTTGCGGCAACCGTAAATGCTAAAGCAACTAAATGACCGATGGAAGCATCCTTTACGAGTAACCCAAGTCCGCCATATAGAATACCTAAAATAACAATCGCCACTTTTCCAGCAACTACACGCTGTTTTTGTGTAATATCTTTTTTCATAAAGCTAGCATATAAATCATGCGCTAATGCACCAGAGCTAGTAATAAATAATCCTGATAAGTTAGAGAAAATAGCAGCAAATGCCCCTGCAATCACAAGACCGAGCAGCCAATCGCCCCCTAATGCAAGCGCCGTTGTTGGAATAACCATGTTATTGCCACCAAGCACTAGATCTCTCATTACTTCCTCACTCGCAGTACCTGAAATGAAAATAGCACGACCAACAACCCCTAAAAATACGGCTAACAAGAAGAATGCACTCGCAATACCAATCGCCATTAAAGCAGATTTACGTGCAGCCTTAGCACTCGGATTTGTATAAAAACGCAATAAAATATGCGGTAACCCTATCGTACCTAATGCTAAACCAATGGTCATACTAATCGTTTGCCAAAACGTCGGGAAATAGAAGCCTGTCCCCGTCCACGCGGCACCATCAAAATTTATATCACTTCCATCCAAGGCATACGGTGATGTCCCAGTAATAGGTCCATTAAAGGAATTGATAGCTGCTAAAATTTTATCGTAATGCAAGCCACCATACATCGCTGCAATAAGCATCACAATGAATGCACCTAGACGAATCCACAGCTCTAATGCTTGGTTGATCGTCGTGCCCTTCATACCACCGATTCCTACATAGAAAATCATCACGACACATGTAAAAATAATGCCAAATTCATAAGAAGTCCCAAAGAACATACTTAATATTTGTGCTGCGCCTAGTAGCTGTGGCGCCGCATAGAAACCTGAAATGGCTAAAACTACAATGACTGCGGCTAAACGAGCTCGTCTACTATGAAAGCGATAGGCTAAAAAGTCTGCTACGGTAAATGCACCAAATCTTCTTAATGGCCCAGCAACAAAAATGGCTAATAGCGTCAAACCAATCGAGAAGCAAAATGCATAATAGGCTCCATCATAGCCTAATTGAAAGGTTAAACCAGCAATCCCTAAAAATGTAGCTGCACTTAAATAGTCTCCCCCGATAGCTGAACCGTTCGTAAACCATCCAAAGCTCCGTCCCCCAACGAAGAAATCAGATGCTGTTGTATTTTTTTTCGTTAAATACGTAATGTATACAATCGTTGCCATTAGGGCAATTGTTAATAACATTTTTGGTTCTAAAATTGTCTCTAACATTCAACCTACCCCCTTAAGTTGCACTACTTCGTTGACATCTCATATTTTTTCAAGCGCTTTTCATACAATGTCGTATGCACAAAGGCAATCACAAAAGCCATCAACATCATGACGATTGTCGTGACAAACCAAGTAACGGTCATACCGCCCCACAATTTCTTAAACGCAAATTCAGGAGCAAACCAATTCATTACTGGAATAGTAAAAATTAAAATAAAATAAAATACCGTTAAGCTAAATCCTGTAGTAAACTCATCCTTCATAATTTTATGTGTTGTCGGATCTAACGGTGGCAAATCTTTCACATCTACAGTTCCAGCTTCTACATACTCGTAATCATGACTTCCTGCCATATTACTAACCCCCTTTTGTATAGACGAATAATTATCTGAAATTTCAAATTATTATTCACTACAACTATTCTATTCTATTTTTCCAATAATATAGGTACAATATTTTGCTGTATTAGTACAAAATATTGCTATTTTAAGTTAAAATATTTCTAGTAACCTTCATTATATTTTTTGACTTTAGAAAGGGGCTGTTTAGTATTTTAGGCGTCGTATGGTACGTTGAGAATTCAATTGAAAAACAGCAAATGCTAGGGTGGTTAGAAGAATTCCTCCCTAACACATTTACTGAATGTACACAACCACGTGCACACGAGGTAGTTATATTCGTCTATGAAATTAGGGGATTATTTGATTGGATTAAGGTCAATCGGTTAAAGAAACATTATCCTAACAGTATTATTGTCCCAATTGTTGCAGTACACCTAGCGTACTCGGCAGGTATTGCCATTGAATTAAATTTACAAGCACTTCTTATAAAACCGTTGCACAAACAAAAGTTTTTACGAATTGTAAAAAAGCTTTATACTTCCCATAAAGAACAGCAAGCAAGTACAGTCACGATGCTTGAACTTTCGCAACAATTCCCTCAAGATCATACATCGCCGTTTCGCGAAGCGTTTTTAAGACGCTTAATACGGGGAGAAATCAACAATGAACAGGAAATTGTACAAGCCTCTTCCTTTTTATCAACTGACTGTATTCCCAATATCGTTTTCTTAATTCAAGGCTACGTAGATATTCAGCAAAACCGACCAATTCCTTACGATGCTAGTAGTGTAATTACAAATGTTTTTCGTCAACATTTTGCCGATAAAGCACCGTTGTCCTTTTTAAATTTCGAGCGTTACTTATTACTGCTAATGCGGATTCCTATAACGTATACATCTTTTAAACATTGGGCAGAGGGCGTCACTACTTTACTGACAGTAATCGAGCAATTGAAAAACGATTATAGTATCCATCTTTTTATGGGCATTGGTGGTGTTTTTTTGCAATCTATGCAAGTCAAAGAATCCTATAGTCAAGCTAGAAAAGCACGTAGAAAGCCACCCGTCGATAATATTCATATACGATTTTATGAGGATTTAACGAAGCATGAACAGCTACAAAAGGCTATTCACTACATTGAAGAGCATTACGATGAACAGCTAGTTATTAGCGATGTAGCGAAATCTATTAATTTTAGTCCTACTCACTTTAGCCGATTATTTAAAAAAGAAACGGGTCGTAATTTTGTCGATTATGTAGCGTATACACGCATTATCAAAACACTCCCCTACTTGCGGAAATTTGACTACACCATTGAAAAAATCGCAGCAAGCTCGGGCTTTAATACACCCAATTATTACAGCCTTACATTTAAAAAATATGTAGGAATATCTCCAACGGATTACCGAAACACAATTGAAATATTGTTTAAATAAAGGTTACTTTTGCATGTTTGTATCCTAAAAGCTATTCATCTAGATATCCTCGCTTATCTCCCATTTATGGTCTACTTTCCACTATGTTCTTAATTTGGATCGGTATGTTCAACATGTTCCACGCATTTAAAAAAATGAGCAGCCGATCTAAAATCATCGAGCTGCTCATTGTTCATTAATTTTTATACATAATATTTTTCAACAACTTCGGCACAACGAGCACACACTGTTGGATGTGCTTCATTTGTTCCAACTGTTGCAGAAATTGACCAGCAACGCTCACACTTTTCGCCTGTTGCTTTTTCAACAACAATGGAAACATGTTCTAACGCTAACGCTTCAGCAGGAGCTGATTCAATTGCTGCTACCTCAAAAGCAGAAACGATAGAAAGTTGGGCAAAATCAATGTTGGCATCATGCAATAATGTTAACACTTCTTGGTTAGCATAAACTGTTATTTTTGCTTCAAGAGACTTACCGATTGTTTTAGCATTACGCGCTTCTTCTAATGCTTTTAGAATATCATCACGCACTCCGATAATCGCTGCCCATTTGCCACGAAGCTCATCAAAGTTTGCTTGCTCATCTACTGATGGGAAATCAGTTAATTGCACTGACATCTCTTCTACAACACCTTGTGCATGTAAGTAAGACCACACCTCATCCGTTGTATGTGGAATAATTGGTGTCATGACTTTTACTAATGTCATTAATGTATCATACATGACTGTTTGCATTGCACGACGGTCTTTATTGTCATGCCCTTCAATATAAACAACATCTTTTGCGATGTCTAAGTAGAAAGAAGATAATTCTACAGCAACAAAGTTATTCACCGCATGGTAGACAGCCGCAAAATCATAGCGGTCGTAAGCACCACGCACCGTTTTTAAGACATCTTGTAAACGCATATAAATGTATTGATCCATTTCGCGTAAATCTGCATAGGCTACACGATCTTTTTGTGGATTGAAATCAGCTACATTACCATGTAAGAAACGGAATGTATTACGGATTTTACGGTACACTTCAGACACTTGTTTTAACATATCCATAGAAATACGCACATCAGCCGTATAATCTACAGATGCTACCCATAGACGTAAAATATCAGCACCATATTGGTCCATTACCTTTTGAGGGATAATAACGTTTCCTAGTGACTTACTCATTTTGCGACCATCGCCATCAAGAACGAAACCGTGCGTTAATAAGCCTTTATAAGGCGCATAGCCATTAATCGCCACAGATGTAATTAACGAAGAGTTAAACCATCCACGGTGTTGATCAGAACCTTCTAAGTAAAGATCCGCTGGATATTTCAGTCCACGTTCAACTAGCACACCTTGGTGAGATGAACCTGAGTCAAACCAAACGTCCATAATATCATTTTCTTTCGTAAACTCACCATTCGGGCTACCTGGATGTGTAAAGCCTTCTGGCAATAATTCTTTCGCAGTCATTTGGAACCAAATATTTGAACCATGCTCACGGAATAATGCAGAAATATGCGCAATTGTTTCTGGTGTAATGATTGGTTCACCATTTTCAGCATAGAAAATTGGAATTGGTACACCCCATGCACGTTGACGAGAAATAACCCAATCGCCACGATCACGAATCATATTATAAAGACGTGTTTCACCCCAAGCAGGTGTGAATGTCGTCGATTTAACCGCTGCTAATAATTCATCACGGAAGGCATCGATAGACGCAAACCATTGTGGTGTAGCACGATAAATAACTGGTTTTTTCGTACGCCAGTCATGTGGATACGAGTGCGTAAAGAAGCTTAATTTTTCTAATGCGCCAACTTCTTCTAATTTGGCAGTAACCATTTTATTTGCATCATTGTAGAAGACACCTTCAAAACCTGGTGCTTCGTCTGTATAACAACCGCTGTTATCCACTGGACTAAGAATAGGTAAACCATAAGCTTTCCCAATTTGATAGTCATCTTCACCATGTCCTGGAGCTGTATGAACACAACCTGTACCTGCTTCCGCAGAAACATGTTCTCCGACCATCACAAGCGATTCACGGTCGTAGAATGGATGTTGGGCTACAAGACGATCTAATGCTTCCCCTTTTACTTCTTGCACAACTTCATACGTTTCCCATTCAAGCTCTTTTGCAACTGTTTCTAACAATTCTTTCGCGATAATGAATTTTTTATCTGCTACTGCCACAACTACATAGATAAACTCTGGATTTAACGAAATCCCTAAGTTTGCAGGTAGTGTCCAAGGTGTAGTCGTCCAAATAATAAATTTCGCATCGGCTGGCACAACACCTTTTGCATCTTTAATGGCAAAGCTGACATAAATAGAAGCTGATTTAACATCTTTATATTCAATTTCTGCTTCCGCTAATGCAGACTCAGATGAAGGCGACCAGTATACTGGTTTTAAGCCTTTATAAATATAGCCTTTTTCCGCCATTTTACCGAATACTTCAATTTGACGCGCTTCAAATTCTGGTTTTAACGTAATATATGGATTTTCCCAATCGCCACGAATGCCTAGACGGCGGAATTGTGCACGCTGATTGTCAATTTGCTCATAAGCATATTTTTCACAAAGCTCACGGAAATCTGCAATGGACATTTCTTTACGTTTAACACCTTTGTTTGTTAAAGCTTGTTCAATTGGTAAACCATGTGTATCCCAACCTGGAATATAGTTGACATGATAGCCAGTCATGGAGCGATGGCGTGTAATCATATCTTTTATCACTTTATTTAACGCATGGCCAATATGAATATCACCATTTGCATATGGAGGGCCATCATGTAACACATACTCTGGGCGACCAGCTGTACGCTCCATTTGTAATTTATTGATGTCCATCTCATTCCATTTTTCTTGCATTTTTGGTTCATTTGCTGGTAAGTTCCCACGCATAGGAAAATCCGTTTTCGGCATTAATAAGGTTTCTTTATATTCAACCATTTGTAATTCCTCCTTTATTTTTTGCAAACAGAGAACAACTGCTTAGCATCCAAGGCATACAGCTTCTTAAAAGCCTCAGCAAAGTGAATGCAACACGACTTGCGCTTAATATTTAAACAATGCTATTTCGAATGTCCTGCGAATGATGCCCCAAAGTCAAAACAGTAACAACAAAAAAGCCCCTCAATCCCTGTAAGGGACGAGAAGCTTGAACTCGCGGTACCACCCTAGTTGTAGTACATAATATACTACCGCTTGAAAGCACGTTAACGTTGTGCGCTCCGAAATAACTTACTAGCCGTTCAGTTATTTAGCTCAGAAGTGATTTTCTTTGTTATTTGCTTGTATGGGCTCCCACTATCCCCAAATCGCTTGTCAACGCCTAACAAATACTGTCTTCGTCTCTGCCTCTATGCATATAAGTGCTTATTTTATTTACTATTACAATAGTATATGGAAATCCACGAATTGCGTCAAGTCATATTCATCACATGATACCTTCACTTTTTTAAGTAAAAGCCTTATTTACATTTCTTCTGACTCTTGTGCTTCCTCAACAGAAGACTGAATTTCTGTTAAATCAATATCATACTGCAATAAATGATCCCAATCATCTGCATTCAGTAAATCTAACTGTGCTTCTACAAGCATTTTAAAACGATTGCGGAAAACCTTTGATTGTTTTTTCAGTTCATCTATCTCGATTGTTACTTTACGTGCTTTCGTTAATGCCTCATTGACGATGCGATCAGCATTTTTTTCTGCTTCCTTCACAATAAGCTTTGCTTCTTTTTGCGAATTTCTGCGTACTTCATCAGCCGCCTCTTGGGCAACAACTATAGATTTTTGTAATGTTTCCTCTAAAGAATTAAAATGTCTCGCTTGCTCTAAAGCCATTTCTAATTGCTTATCGACTTCTTTTTTCTCACGCAGTAGTTTTTCATAATCTTTAATGATTTGATCTAAAAATTCATTTACTTCATCTTCAGCATAACCTCTGAAAGATTTTGTAAACTCCTTATTATGTATATCAATAGGTGATAATGGCATACGATCCTTCTCTCCTTTACATGTACATTCGTAATTCTTATTATACAATTGTTCTAACAACTTAGCAGTAAAAATAAATGGAAATTACATGTTTTTTAGCCTTTTTGGGTCAATCGACCGATTTGTAAACGGATTTTATCTTTCTTTGTTCGGCCTTCAGTCATTATTATTTTCACTCGACCACTTCCACGTACTGACAAAATATCACCTTCTTGACATTCAAAAGCAACTGCATCTCGTTCAGTCCAGTTTACTCGCACTTTCTTTCCCGTAATAAGTGCTTGGGCTTTTTGACGAGAAATCTTTAATATGGTTGCGATAATGACATCTAAACGCATTGAAGAAACCGTATGTGACTCCTCCTGCCAGTCCTCTTCATTTTCGATCAGCACTTGAAACTCTTTCATCGATTCGACATGTACTTTTACTTTCCCAATCCCCGTTAAATGAAGGCGTACATAATCTGCCACCTCTTTTGCCACCACAAACTGTACTTGTTGTTCATTGACACGAATATCCCCGAATTTGGCACGATCAAGCCCTAAAGATAAAAGGGCACCGAGTACATCTGGATGACGCAATTGCACAAACCTTGCAGGATAGTGAATAGTAAAGACTTTCAGCTGGTAATCTTCCTTCTGGGGTTCAAAATACGTTGGGAAAATAAGCATGCGCTGACGTTCTGCCTCATGAAATAGACCATCACTTGTTGTATGGAGCACATTATTTTGCCCAATAACAGATGCTACAATAAAACGCTGCCTTGGGTCTAAAAAGTCAGTAAGTTTAGGGGCATAACGATCTTCTACCTCGCGCTGCCAGCTTACTACCTGCTCAATAAAGGGTTGCTCATCCTTCCTAAAATGTTGTATTAAATGCTCCATCTATCGTTCACCTCATCTACCTCATCCATTTGTTCATTCATTAGAAACTACTACTTTTTTAAGCCTAGTATTTCCCCTTTACACAAAAAATCCCCACCAACTGTGAGGATTTTGACTAAAACATAAAGAATATTTTTTGAATTACAATAAAAAGCCCGTTTTTAATAAAATTCAACATAAATATTGCTACAATCGGAGAAATATCAATCATACCAATAGTTGGAATAAATTTTCTAAAAATCCCTAAATACGGCTCACATACTTTTTCTAAAAAACGGCCAATTGCTGAACTTTGAGCAGCTGGTACCCAAGACATTAAAACATATGCAACTAGCATAAATGAATACACAGTAAATGCTAAATCCACATAATGCAAAATGATATATAAAGTCATATAAACTACAATCCTCGCTATTAATTATCGTCTAAAATAAAATTTGAAATTTCGCCAGACACTTCAACATTATCTGGTGTGCATAAGAAAATATCTTTGCCTATACGTTGAATATCTCCTCCAAGTGCATAGACTGTACCACTTAAAAAGTCAATGATTCTTATACCTTGTTCTCGATCGATACGTTGTAGATTCACAATCGTTGCACGTTTGTTCTTTAAGTTTTCTGCGATATCTTGTGCCTCTGCATAAACTCTCGGTTCTACTAATACAACTTTCGCACCCTTTGTATTCATTGCTGCTTGTAAACTGACAATATTATTATTGGCAGCTGTACTTTGCGGTACAATTTCATGAATCTGTGCTTTACGTTCCTTAATGACCTTTTTAGGTTTAGCTGCATGAATCGGTTGTTGCTGCACGGGTTGTTGCTGTTGAATAGGAGCTTGCGTGATTTCTTCTTCTAATTCTTCTTCAAGATAAAAGAAGTTTTTAATTTTATTTTTCATGCTCATCCTGTTCCCCTCTTTCATTTCCAACAAGAGCCGTTCCGACTCGAACGAATGTAGCTCCTTCCTCTACCGCTATTTCAAAGTCATTAGACATGCCCATTGATAACTCGGTACAAGGCGCGTGTGCGAATCCTCGTTCGGCTATTTGCTGTTGACATTGTTTTAATTGCTTAAAAACAGAGCGAATGATTGTTTCGTCCTCTGTATTTGGTGCCATTGTCATTAGACCTACAACTTGAATTTTCGTAAAGTTTTGTAAAGATTCAATAAATGTAACTGCGTCATCAATCGTTAAACCATGCTTCGATTGTTCACCTGACACATTAACTTGTACAAAACATTTTACAGGTTTTGTTGCTCTTTTTTCAATCTCTTCAGCTAAACTTAAACGATCTAATGAATGTAAGTAATCAATTTCATTAATAACTTGTTTTACTTTTCGAGTTTGTAATGATCCAATATAATGCCAGTGTACATTTGCTTGAATGGCTTCAATTTTTTGCTTTAAGCCCTCAGGACGATTTTCACCTAAATGTATAAGCCCTGCATCAATTGCTTCTTGTGTTCTTTCAACGGAAACCTCTTTCGTTACAGCAATAATTTGAACGTTAGTTGCTTCACGATTTGAGCGTTGTTGTGCTGTTTGAATTTGACTATTAATTTTGTCTAAATTTGTTAAGATTTTCGTCACTGTTTTTCCCAACTTTACAACTTAGTTTCCTTTATTGTAACAAGCAACTCTTGATTTATCAATGAATAGCCTGACCTATTAATACTGATACATCCACGTTGCTTAAACGACATTAGAGGCTACAGTCTTACTGTTCAAAAAATAGAAGCAAGCCACACAGATGCTATGATTCTACGATAATGCCTTTACTAGAATGACATCCTTTCCTACAACAAGAACATCCTTCATATGGACTTTTCTAATCGACTCTTCTCCTCTAAAAAAACCTAGATACTTTCTCGGCTCTGCAATCATAAACGCAGTTACATAGCCAGTTTCTTTCGATACCTCTGCATCTACGACAAAGCCTAAAAAACGTCCATTGCCTGCTTCTATTACTTCTTTTTGCTGTAACATTGAGAAACGCATTTGTATCCCTCCTACTAAATCAATACCACTCATTCCAGTGTCAATTTTAATTTAAGCTAAAACTTGCATTGTTAAATGCTAACTTGCTGCTACACAGAGCAACATGCTCACATTATTGTTCTTTATTAGCTTTAATAAAATCTATGACATGTACCATCGTTTTATTTTTATCAATGAAGATAAAATGCGCACCGAAAGTTTCGGGTGCGCATTGTCTACTCACTTATAATCTTTCTGCATTGTTTCAATGGCATTTTTTTCAAGACGTGAAATTTGCGCTTGGGAAATCCCTAATTCTTTGGCAATTTCAGTTTGTGTCTCACCATAATAAAAACGCTTTGCTACAATCATTTGCTGACGTACATCTAATTTTTGCAAACTTTCCTTCACCGACACGTAGGCAACCCATTGATCTTCCGATACATCATCATCACGTAATTGGTCCATCATATAAACAGCGTCTCCACCGTCTGCATAAATAGGCTCTTGTAATGATACTGGGTCTTGAATGGCATCTAAAGCGAATAATACATCTTCCTTTTTCATGTCAATCATTTCAGCAATTTCTTCAATCGTTGGTTCTCGCAAATTATCGGTTATCCATTGTTCTTTTGCCTGCATCGCCTTATACGCAATATCTCTAAGAGAACGAGAAACACGTAGTGCATGATGATCACGCAGATGGCGACGAATTTCACCAATGATCATTGGTACAGCATATGTTGAAAATCGCACATTATGCTTTAAATCGAAATGATCAATGGCTTTCATGAGGCCAATACAGCCTACCTGAAATAAATCATCTGCCTGTTCACCCCTATAGGCAAATCGTCCGACAATACTTAGCACTAACCTTAAATTGCACATTACAAGCTCTTCCCGAATCTCGGTTTCTCCTGCTTGTAATCGAATGAAGAGTTCCTTCATTTCTTCGTGCTTTAAAATTGGCAAAGTCGATGTATCTAAGCCGCAAAGATCTACTTTTGTTCGCATATTCGATTCCTCCGGATGTTATTCTCTGACTAAACCGTTACATCAGTTTGTCCGACAGAATCGAGAATATGCAGAAAAAGCGCGACCAATTTTAGGTAGGATAAATTTCCCTATCTAAGATATTGGCTGATTTAAATTTTCTCGTAAATCTTGAATAATTTTCTTTTCTAGCCTAGAAATATATGATTGCGAAATACCTAAATGATCGGCTACTTCTTTTTGTGTCATTTCAATTTTTCCGTTTAAACCGAAACGACATTCCATAATATATCTTTCACGTGCACCTAATAAATTAATGGCATGGAACATATGTTGTCGTTCAATTTTCTTTTCAACATTATCTAAAATAATATGTTCCTCTGTGCCTAAAATATCAGACAATAATAATTCATTTCCGTCAGCATCAGAATTTAGTGGCTCATCTAGTGAAACTTCACCCTTCATGCGACTCGTTTTACGTAAATGCATCAAAATTTCATTTTCAATACAACGTGATGCGTACGTTGCAAGTTTAATATTTTTATCTGTATTGAACGTTTCAATCGCCTTTATTAAGCCAATCGAACCAATACTAATTAAATCTTCAATCGGCGTACCCGTATTATCAAAACGTCTAGCAATATAAACAACAAGACGTAAATTACGTTCAATAAGTGTATCTCTAGCTCGTAAATCTCCGTTCATAAAGGATGCAATGACTGTGACTTCTTCTTCTCGACTTAGTGGCACTGGCAATGAATCATTTCCCCCTATATAGTACGTTTCACGACTCCGAAACTTACCCCATAATTTTTTCAAGCTAGCAAGTAGCCTAAGAAGCAATAGTTCTCCCCCTCTATGAGTTATTTGAAAGCGCTGAAAAATGTAAAATTGCTGCTGTGCTATGTGGAAAATTTTTAGCTTTTTTCGTTAACACGATATATTCATTTGTTTTCACTTGTGATGACTCGCCTTTTATATGCCATTCATCAAAGCGAAAACCTAAAACTACTGTTTGTTGCTGTACAGTATTAACATGAATAAATCGAATAAGACGCTGATAATCTACTGAAAACATTGATACATCGTAAGGATCTGTTTCTCGCCATTGCATTAATGCTTCACGAATTGTCGCTGGTAAATAAGGCCTTAGCGCTGCATATGAAACAAAATGGACAGGTTTTCCCGATAACGGCTCGATACATTGATTGCCTGTATCTACAAATGCCGAAAGTGGAATTTCTTTGTCAAAAACCTTCAAGGTTGTTTGAAATACAAATTGTCCACTTACTCGCTCCAGCTTAACAAAGCCCCATTGCTTATAAAAAATGATTAAATTACCAACTGCGAGCAATAAGCAAAGTACAATAAAATGCATGACAGAAAGATTCATTAAATACGGTTGTAATGCTGTTAACAGTCCGCCGATAACGATGGTAGCTGTCAGGACAATCGGCCCTTGCTTTTGAAAGCTTCGAAGCTTAAAGCGAAAGGCTAGACCGATTAGTACAATGAAACTTAGCACAATCGTAAGCAGCGTTTGACCACCAATTACAGCTATTAAACTACTAATTATTGAACTCATTAATAATCTCGTATTCTTTACAAAAACGCCTGTAACTTTTGCTGTAAACGTCAGTATTGCTAGATTATAAAGCGTATTAATGAGCACCAGCCATTCTCCATACATAACAGCCGCCTCCTACTTACAAAGTTAGCATGCCAGCGCTACAAATATTGTCAAACAATCGCATGATTTCCTAAAAATGTTTTGACAAAAAACATCGTTTCCTTACACAAAAAGTGCCAGTCACGCAAACAATTCAGAATTGTTTGCGTGACTGGCACTTAAAAAACTCGTATTTTACATGATGTAAAATACGAGTTTTGATTATCCACGATTTTTACGGTTACGTAAAAATGCAGGTACTTCTAACATATCATCTTGTGCATAATTTTGATGATTTTGACGCGGTTGTTCTTGTTGTACATGAACTTCTTGACGTTGCTCACGAATTGGCGCTTGTTGTTGTGGAGCAGCTTGTCGATTATTATTAATGCTCGGACGCGCATTTCCTCGGTGTTGTTGTAATGCCTCTTCTGAGAAGCCTGTAGCAATCACCGTAACAATGATTTCATCTTTTAAATTTTCATTAATAACCGAACCGAAAATCATATTCACTTCTTCATCTGAAGCCGATGCCACAATATCTGCCGCTTCTTGTACTTCAAATAAGCTTAGGTTAGAACCACCTGTTATGTTCATCAGTACACCTTTAGCGCCATCAATAGATGATTCGAGTAATGGACTTGAAATTGCTTTTTTAGCAGCTTCTGCAGCACGATTTTCACCTGTCGCAATACCAATACCCATTAACGCAGAACCTTTGTTAGACATAATTGTTTTTACGTCCGCAAAGTCTAGGTTGATAAGACCTGGTGTTGCAATTAAATCCGAAATACCTTGTACACCTTGACGTAAAACGTTATCCGCTTCACGGAAAGCTTCCAGCATCGGAGTCGATTTGTCGACAATTTGTAAGAGCTTGTCGTTTGGAATGACGATCAAAGTATCTACAGCTTCTTTCATGCCTCCGATACCACCGATTGCCTGTGTTTGTCGTTTGCGCCCTTCAAAAGTAAACGGTCGTGTTACGACACCTACTGTTAGAGCTCCTAAATCGCGGGCAATTTGTGCGATAACTGGTGCAGCACCAGTACCTGTGCCACCGCCCATTCCGGCTGTAACGAATACCATATCCGCTCCGCGTAATACTTCTTCTAATTGTTCACGGCTTTCTTCTGCCGCTTTTTTCCCTACTTCTGGATTAGCTCCTGCTCCTAAACCACGTGTAAGCTTTGTACCGATTTGTAGCTTAATTTCAGCTTTCGATAAATTTAAAGCCTGTGCATCCGTGTTCACAGCGATAAAATCAACGCCTTGTACACCATGCTCTATCATTCGGTTAACAGCGTTGTTACCGCCACCACCCACACCAATGACTTTTATAACTGCAAGTTGATCGACACTTGTATCAAATTCTAACATTCTTTTTTCCTCCCACGGTAACTCGACTCTGTATCATTCATTACGCATTCAAGTTAATCAAAAAATTTATCAAATAATTTTTTTGCTCTACCGATTACGCTTCCTTTTGATTCTGAAGGTGCAGCATATTCTTGCTTTTTAGATGCAGGCGCTTGTGCACCAACAACCGCATATTCAATAGGCTGCGTATTCGTACCTTTTCCGTAAAAATCATCTTCTAAATAGGCGTAACGAATCAGTCCAACTGCCGTCGTAAATGAAGGCTCTCTAACGCCAATATAATCTGGAGTATATATTCTAACACGCGTTTGCAGTATTTGGCGTGCTAATTGAGCAATACCATCTAGCTTTGCAACACCACCTGTTAAAACAACACCGCCTGGCAAATCGCGAACGCCTAAACGTGCTAACTCATCAATTACTAGTTCAAATAATTCTTCTAATCTTGCACCAATAATTTCAGAAATATAGCGTTGGCTGTACTGATCCCTAGAATCTGTACCTACAACTGGCACTTCAAACAGTTCATCGTCTGAAGCATCATCGTAAAAGGCATGTCCAAATTGGTGTTTTATTTGCTCCGCTTGATCTGTCGGTGTTTTTAAAACAATTGAAATGTCTTTTGTAATATGGTCACCACCTACTGGAATAACACCAGTGTGTGTCAGTAGCCCTTCTTCAAATACTGCAATAGTCGTTGAGCCACCACCCAATTCAATAAATGCTGTTCCTTGGTTTTTCTCATCTTCCGTTAATGCAAAAAAACCAGCAGCCAGTGGTTGTAAATATATTTCTCTAATGCTTAATCCTGCTTTCTCTACGCAACGAAGTACATTGTGTAACAACGTTTTAGAGGTCGTAATCATTGTCGCGTCCATTTCGAGACGAATACCTATCATACCTCGTGGATCTTTAATTTCATCTAAATTATCTACTATAAACTGTCTAGGAATGATGTTGACTAATTCACGTTCAGGAGGTATTGACATGACTTGTGCAGATTCTACCACTCTGTCTAAATCATCATCTGTAATTTCTCTATTTTCACTATTTACAGCGACAACACCTTTAACTAGTTGTAACATCGTCTGGTTCGCTGGAACGCCTAAAACGACTTCATCGATTTGATAACCAGTCATCCGCTCTGCTTGTTCTACTGCTTTCCGAATAGACTGAACTGTTGCATCAATATCAACAATCGCACCTTTTCGAACACCATTCGATTTTACATTACCGACCCCAATTA
Organism: Lysinibacillus sp. C5.1; assembly: GCF_016350185.1. Lineage (NCBI taxonomy): Bacteria > Bacillati > Bacillota > Bacilli > Caryophanales > Bacillaceae > Lysinibacillus > Lysinibacillus sp. C5.1. Next base: position 941,864 of record NZ_CP066226.1, on the reverse strand, counting down.
CATGTAATTGTCCGTCGCTCATTTCACCTATTAATACTTTGATAGAGGAAGATCCTATATCGAGTGATATATACAAGTCCTGCTGATTCAATTCGCTGCACCTCCTTGAAAATGCTCTTAATTTCATTCTATTGTAAATCTTGCATAATGTCTAAGCAAATCGAGTATTTTGGTCAATTTTTCTCTCATTCTATGGAAGTTTTCTTCTTGTTGTGACGTTTTTCATCTAACCGAGTTAGTAAAATACGCCTAATGATTGCTATATTTTGGAACAAACGTACTCCAAAAGCGAAAATGGCTGCTAAATATAAGTCTACACCTAAATTCACACCTAAAAATGCCAGTCCCGCCGCAAGAACTATATTAAAAAAGAAACCTGATACAAATACTTTATCGTCATATACTTGCTGTAATTGAGCTCGTATACCGCCAAATAACGTATCTAAAGCAGCCAGCACTGCTATAGACAAATAATTTTCATAAATAGAGGGGATTTGGATATTTGTTAACAAGCCTAATGCTAGTCCAAGCACCAAACCTAGAAATGGTAGCCACATAGTTTATTCTCCTTTTTTGACCTCTGTTAAATAATCATTCGTCAATGGCTGATCGAATGCCGGTATGGTTACCAATTCAGTCGGCTCCTCTATCACTAAATTAAAATTATCTAAATAAAATGAATCGATAAATGTTGAAGCTTGAATGGAATTATACATTTTTTGAGCTGCCTTAAATGTCGTTGTCCCAACATAAATTTCGAATGGTGGCGAAGACAGTGCTACACTGTTCACCGTTGTTTTCCCATTGATGTCCCTAATAGCTGTGGTATGAACAATACGATTTCCATCAATTGCAACACTAGCAGCATCATATTTAAATAATTCATTCAGTAATTGGGTCAGTAAGTCTGGAGAAATCTCTTTTATTTCATACCCCATTGCTACTAATTCTGGGGCTGGCTCCACTCGAAGTATCACCCCAGGACCTGTTATATCCGTAAGACCTGCTTGTTGTTTTAAACGATTTACTGTCTCATTTAAAACACCCTGTAAATTAGTTTTTTCAGATTGCTCATAGCGACCCACTACCTCATTGAGTGAGCGAATATCTGCTAATAATGTGGAATGCCTTTTCTTTTCTTCTGCTAATTCCTCTCGTATGGCCCAAATATCTCGTGTATCTCGCTCAGCTGGTTTTTGAATGGTATTGTATTGTACCGCTATCATCAAACCGATAATAAATAGCACGATCGTTATTCGGGTGTACATATTTTTTTTCAAAATAGCCCCTCCTAGACGCATCGCAAACAATTACTCCTTGATATCATCAAATTTAGACTTTGCATTTTATGAATACAAATAATGATCTAGGACATCCACAGGAGGCTTAACATAACTTTCTGCCCATGTTTAACTTTCTACTTTGACATTAGGCATCATTAACTTTTGATTTTCTTCTAAGGACACCACAATGTTGTCATTTAGCAACTGATCTACTACACCACCACTTAAGTTCAATGAAGCGCGGAGTGTCGCCGAATCCCCAATTGCCTCGATGACAAATGGAGCTGGGTGTTGCTTGCCGTCAATTGTAATAACAGGGCCATTACATCTAATATAAGAATTCGCCATGACCCGTTGTCCATTAATGGCAATCGCTTGTGCTCCAGAAATTTTTAATTCATTTAGCAACTTAAAAACATGACTTTCGTGGACGATATAATCATTAGGGTTTACAGATTTAGGATCGTAATCACCATCTTGAAGTGTAATACGTATACCCTTTCCTTCTGAATCTAAATCACCTAACAATAATCGTAAATCTTCTGCTTCTTGAACTAAGTTCTTAGAATCCTTTTCATTTGATGCAAATTTCTTTTCATAGTGCCGAATCTTTTCTTGTAACATGTTGGCTTCTTCTGTGAGTTCTTTATTGCGCTCTTGTTGTTCAATGAGCTCCTCACGATATGAATCTTCTTGTTCAAATAGCTCTGATTTAATGGCGCTACTTTGGCGATTGTCCTTCGCTTGGTTGTAAGAATAGCCGATGATAAACCCAGTTGTTATGCAAACGATGAGCAGCTCAAATTGTTTCCTCGTAAAGAAATTCCCTTTGCTATTCAGTTTCTTGTTGTTCATCTTCATTCACTTCCTGATTGGCCACTTTTCCATCAGGGTTGTCCTCCATATCAATGTTCACTTTGTTGTACTCATCATTAAAGGGACGGTAATAAGAGCCGACTTCTATGTCGATAACTCCCTTTTCTAAATCTGCAATTTGCGCAACAATGGATGGATAATAATTTAGCTTTTCAGCTAATGTTGGTATCACTGCACGTACTTCATAGCCGTCATTCATATAAAGCTTGACCGCATTAGGATTGGCCTCATTACTGTTAGTATTGACTTGTGAGATTAAAGCTAAAACTTCAGGTTTTAAACGGGCTAATTGTTCTACAAGCTTGTTAATGGTCTTTTCCCCCGTTATGCCAATAAAAACGGGCGCATCAATCGGGATATTGTCGCCAGCTTGCTCAAATTTTTTACCGTTCTCTAATAATGGGTAATAGGTTCCATCACCCGCTAGATACGCAACTTTTTTCCATTCCTTAATATCAATCGTTACGCCTCTCAGCCATTTACGCTTCACTTGTACCTCTTGCACCCATTTGTCCTTTAGTATAGCCTGTTCTACATCTTTAACCGTAAAACCCCACATCGACTTTCCTGGTGCAAGTGTACTAGCATCTAAGTAATATTGCTCGTCAGCTAGTTTAGCACCGTTCACCGTAATGTTTTTAATATCACTGTAAGGAGATTGAAAATAAAGGAGTACAGCTAGCACCAAAAAGAAAAGTAATATTAGGACTATGAATTTACGATTTGTACGCTTTTTTCGTCGCAGTTTTAGCGTAGGGATGCGATCTTCTATATCAATTACTTTCTCCATAAAAGTACTCCTCCTTTATATTTATTTCGCTAATTGATAAATAATACCTATTATTAACCACATTGTTACTAAAGATGTTCCACCATAGCTAATAAAAGGTAATGTGACACCGGTTACAGGAACCAAACCGATTACTACTGCAATATTTAAAAATGCCTGCACCGTTAACATTGTCACAAGTCCAATAATGGCGTAATAGGATGTTCTTGATTTAGCCTGTACTGCAAACTTATAACCAGCGTATATTGTCAACACAAACAGCGCTAAAATAACAAGTCCACCTACTAAACCGATTTCTTCTAAAATAATCGCATAAATAAAATCATTTTGTGGTTCAGGTAAATACAAGAACTTTTGTCTACTTTGGCCAAAGCCATGTCCAAAAATCCCTGCTGGACCAATTGCCATTAACGATTGTACAGCTTGGAAACCACTGACTAAAGGGTCGGCCCATGGATCAAGAAACGCTTCAATTCGTTTAAGTCGATACGGTGCTGTTGCAATCAATCCTACTAATCCAGCAACTCCCGCTACCATAATCATTGCATAAAGTTTTAACGGATAACCTGCCACAAATAACAGTAAAAAAACAGAGACAACGAGTATAAAAACAGAGCCAAAATCGGGCTGAAGCATAATCAGTGCAACCGGTATTATTACTATTACGGCATGACGCCAATTTACTACTGGTGTTCCGGTTTTATGTTGCGCCAATATATGACTCATGTAAACAAGAACGGTAATTTTCGTTATTTCAGCAGGTTGTATGGTTAATGGCCCAACACCAATCCAACTTTGTGAACCATTTCGCTCAAGACCAATCCCTGGTATAAGAACAAGGACAAGTAAAACCAACGAAAATAGATAAGCCATCTTCCAAAAGGATTGCTCTTTCAAGATTTCTAATCGAATCGTGATGAAAAACACGACAATGCCTACCCCAAAATACAAACTTTGTTTCATATAAAACGGCATTTTTCCACTATAATGAACGGCACTCCAATAGGTACCTGCAGAATAGACGAAAATAATGCCGATTACTGATAGCATCAAAGTTGTGACGAGCAATAAATAGCTTTCTTTCCCTCTCAGTAATGCCATCCTTCCACGTCAAGTATATTCTAAAATAGTTACAGGCTCGTTACAGCTTCATTACAGCATCAATAAAAACATCCCCACGGATTTCAAAGCTGTCATATTGATCCCAACTTGCACAGGCAGGTGATAATAAAATAACATCTCCTTCTGCAGACATTGGTGCGGCATAATGAACTGCATCCTCTACATTTTGAGCAATGACCGTTTGTGAAACTCCACAAGACTTAGCAAATTCTACAAAGCGTAAGCCCGTTTCACCGAACGCTACTACACCTTTGACATGCCCCATGCAAGGTCGTAACTCTTCAAAAGAATGTCCACGGTCTAAACCACCCGCTAGCAAAATAACGGGTGCTTGGAATGCATCCAGCGCACTTTTCGTTGCTAGGCAATTAGTTGCTTTAGAATCATTATAAATTTTCCGTCCATTCCACTCACGTACAAATTGGGTACGGTGACGGACACCTCCAAATTTAGCTAAAACCTCTTCCATTTTAGCTTTTTCGCAGCCAATCAATATACAAGCTGCTACTGCCGCTAAAATATTTTCTAAATTATGTTTACCTGGCAATGCAATAATCGCTCTGTCCATAAACGGTTCACCTTGCCAATAGATTGTTGTATCATCGGCACTAATCCCTTGCTCGGTACGTCCTTTCGAAGAAAAAGGCACTTTCTGTGCATTGGATTTTGCAGCATAGCCCACAACAATCGGCTGATCCGCATTGAAAATGAAATAATCTGTTTCATCTTGATTGCGTGTTACGCCAAATTTTGCTTCAGCATAGTTATCAAACGTACCGTGATAATCAAGGTGTGCATCATAAAGATTTGTTAATATAGAAATTTTTGGTTTAAATGTTTTAGTACCCATCAGTTGGAATGATGAAAGCTCTGTCACAATGACATTATCTTCTTGCGCTTCTTTTGCTACTCCACAAGCTACGGTCCCAATATTACCTGCGATTAATGGCTTCTTCGCACCATTTTCCAGCATTTCGAATATTAATGTCGTCGTTGTCGTTTTACCATTAGAACCAGTAATACCAACAAATGGTGCATCACTAATTAAATAAGCAAGCTCTATTTCTGTCCATACAGGAATTTCACGTTTTATCGCATCTGCTACGATGTTATTGCTATATGGGATACCTGGATTTTTGACGACTATTTCAAAGCCTTCATCAAGTAAATCCTCGGGATGACGACCACAAATAACGGTAATGCCTTTTTGCAATAGACCTTGTGCATCAGGGCTTTCATCAAACGGCTTAGAATCATTGACTGTCACAAAGGCGCCAAGCTCATGTAAAATCTCCGCTGCTGCAACACCACTTTTAGCTAGGCCTAAAACAAGGACTTTTTTATGTTGTAAATCTGTATACTCTCTCATTAGAACGCCTCCGATAAGACTGCAATCAATGCTACTGCTAAAGCAGTTGACCAAAAGACAAGTACAACTTTCCATTCTGACCAACCTGATAATTCAAAATGATGGTGGATAGGACTCATTTTAAAAATACGTTTTTTGCGAATTTTAAAGCTACCCACCTGCAAAATGACAGATAGTGTTTCAATAACAAACACTAATCCAACTAATACAAGTAAAAACTCTTCTTTAACTAAGACAGATACCATCGCTAATGCACCACCGAGTGCAAGTGAACCGGTATCTCCCATAAATACCTTTGCAGGGTTTGCATTGAATAGTAAAAACCCTAACAAAGCACCCGTTACCGCAAATGTAAATAAAGCGATATCAGCTTGATCTTGGAATAGCGCAATTACACCGAATGCCGCAAAAGCAATAGAAGCTGTTCCTGCCACTAGCCCGTCTAGACCATCTGTTAGGTTAACAGCATTAGAGAAACCAACTAACCAGAAAATTAAAAACGCTACATAAAAAATACCAAGATCAATTGTCCAGTCTGTAAAAGGAATAGCTAATGTGGTATCAAAAGAACTTGCGTGTAATAAGAAGTATGCAAGTATTGCGATGACAATTTGCCCTATTAACTTTTGAATAGATGTCAACCCAAGATTGCGTTTAAAGATAACCTTCAAGCCGTCATCTAAAAAGCCAATCAAGCCAAAGCCTACGAGCACAAGTAAAAGGACCACAGTTTGTGAGGTGAATAAATCTAAAAAGCTGCCAATGCCAACTGTTGTAAGGATGATGGCGATTAAAAAGATAATGCCCCCCATTGTTGGTGTACCTGCTTTTTTCATGTGTGATTTTGGTCCTTCTTCACGAATACTTTGCCCAAACTTCAATCGACGAAGAAGTGGAATACTAATTGGTGCCAAGATAACTGTTACTATAAAAGCAATAGCTAAAATGGTAAGCGTTGTTGCGAGTTTCATTGAAAAATCTCCTTTAAATCTTGTTTCACTTTCTTCTTCACGAAAAAAGCACAAACTCTCATATAATTATTACTACCCTTCATAATAATAGTGGTTCTTTCCCTTTTTTTAAAGGTAAAGTTACATTAGTTCACTAAATATAAATGAATGGTGCCGTCTTGTTTGATAACACTATCCACTTCAGGTAATTGACTACCAATTTTAGCTCCTTCTCCATGCCATTCAATACGGAATGGATAATGTTGCTTGGCAATGTCATCCTTCGTTTGACCAATAAAACTAGGTACTTTCACAGTAAGTGGGTCACCCCAACGATAATCCTTTTCAAGCTGTTCCTTTGATTTTTCAATGCCAATAAAAGGTGCTACATCTTCAATAATTTGACCAACAATCGGAGCCGCTACCACGCCACCAAATTGCGTTGTTTTCTTCGGATTATCCACCGCTACATATACGACAATTTGTGGATTATCGGCTGGTGCAAAGCCTATAAAAGATACGATATACTCGCCATCTTTATACCGGCCATTTTCAACTTTTTGTGCTGTACCTGTTTTACCCCCAATACGTAGACCATCTCGATACGCTTGTCGACCTGACCCCTTCGCTACTACCGACTCTAATGCTTCACGTACTTTTGCAGACGTTTCTTCACGAATTACTTGCCTTTTAATAACTGGTTTTGTTTCGTTAATCGTTTCACCCGTATCTGGATTAAATATTTTCTTTACAACATACGGCGTATACAGCTTGCCCCCATTGACTGCAGCAGCTACTGCTTGCACCTGCTGGATCGGTGTTACGGCTACCCCTTGACCGAATGAAGTGGTCGCTTGTTCTACAGGGCCAAATGCCTCTTTCGAAAATAGTATCCCTGAAGCTTCACCAGCAATATTGGAGCCTGTTTTTTCTCCAAAACCAAAGTCTTTAATATACTGTAATAATCTTTCACTACCCAAACGTTGACCTAATTCTATAAAACCAGGGTTACAAGAATTTTGTACAACTTCTAAAAACGTTTCATGTCCATGACCTTCACGCTTCCAACAGCGCAGTCTAGCACCGGCAACCATTGTATAGCCTTGATCGTAAAAAGTATCCTTTTCTAAGTCCACCAAGTTCTCTTCTAAAGCAGCACTAAGCGTAATAATTTTGAAAGTAGAACCTGGCTCATAGGTCATCCACACCGGCAAATTCCGATTGTAGATAGCAGGCTCGACCTGTTGATATTCAGCCGGATGAAAGGTTGGATAGGAGGCTAAAGCTAGTATTTCACCTGTATTAGGATTCATTGCTACCGCCATTGCCTGATCTGCTTCATAACGTTCCATTGCCTGTGATAATTCACGTTCAACGACTTGCTGTACATCGACATCAATCGTTAGCTCAATTGTTGCCCCATCTTCTCCTGCTTTCCATGCACTTGCAACATTGGGTAAGTTATTACCTTTGGCATCTGTAAAAAGTCGTATAGCTGAAGAATTCGCTCGCAATAGTTTGTCATACTCATATTCTATACCTGCTAGCCCTTGCGCATCATATCCTGTAAAACCTAAAAATCGCGATAGAAGCGTGCCATAAGGATAATCTCTTGAGTAATCCACACCACTATATAATCCCTCAATTTGCATGCCTTGTAGTTGAACAGCTTTCTCGTAGGAAATATTTTTCCCTTCAGGTGCTAGCTTTACTAAGTACGCCTTTTTCTGCATCTTTTCCAACAGTTTTTGTTGGTCTACTTCCAGTACCTGTGCTATTTGTGCGGCTGCTCCTGCAATATCTTTACTTTGCGAAGGCATAAAATATAAGGTAGGCGCCAGCTTATTAGTCACAATACTATTACCATCCCTGTCCGTAATATGTCCTCGCTCATTGGCAAAAGGAATTTCACGATCCCAGTTTTCTTCTGCTTTTTGTGTCAATTCTTTTTGATCAAATACTTGTAAAACAAATAACCGAATAACTATCGCTACAGCTACGCACAAAAACAAAACATATAAAATACGTAAACGTTTTTTGGAATGGATAGAAATCCACTTCATTCGACATCACACCTTGTTTTTTACAACGTATGAAATAAAGTGGACTTCTATTCAATGGCTATTCATCATCTACCTGTTCAATTTCTCCTTCAGACGGCGCTTCTACATCTTGTACAAAGCTTTCAGCAGGTGTTTTCAACTTCACTACAATTGGCGCACTATCTGAAATTACGGTACCTGCAGATACACTTTGACTGACTGCAAAGCCCTCTCCAACAACTTCAATTTCTAGACCTGACATGGATTTAAAAACTAATAGATTACGTAATGACCAGTTTGTAAAGTTTGGCAATGCAATATCCCCTGCTGTTTTCAAAAAGACAAAACTACCTTTGACAAGTTTTTGTCCACTTTTCGGATATTGCTCTAAAATTTCTCCTCCAGTTCCAACAATTACTGGATTTAATCCATCGTTTGCCAGTTCAACTTGAATAGCTTCTGCATGCTGACCAGTATAATCTTGTATAGCTGTATGATTGACATGCTGAACATCAGCAGGGCTAATATTTAAATGTTTTAAACTATTTTGCATAACTGGCTTAAATATTTTGGAAACTGGTACAGAACCTAGCTCACCTTTAAGCTTTGGTTTTTCCACCGACACATACATAATGAGTTGCGGATCATCATATGGCGCCATTCCTAGGAATGAATACAAGAACTGATTGGCTCCCCATGAATAGGTTCCGTTTGCCTTTGGTATCTGGGCTGTACCCGTTTTACCAGCTACTTGGTATTCATCAAGGATAAAGTCCTTCGCTGTCCCAAACTCTGATGTTAATGTCGAAGCAAGAATTTCACGTACTTGTTTTGCTGTATCTGCTGACACTGGTTGGCCTTTTTCTTCCGGCTCATGTTTTTGGATAATTTCACCAGTTGAAGAATCTACAATCTTATCGATAACGTACGGCTGCATCATCTTACCGTCATTCGCAATCGCTGTCATCGCTTGGATTAGCTGTATCGGTGTCACGGTTGAACCTTGCCCATACGTCGTTGTCACGCGTTGAATTGGATATTTCGATAAAATCGTACCCGTTGCTTCATTCGGTAAATCAATGCCTGTTTTCTTACCAAAACCGAATTTACCTAAGTAATCAACAAATACATCATCACCAATGCTTTTTAATAAATGGGCCATTGCTGTATTAGATGAACGTTGGAAACCTTGTAAATACGAGATTTTCCCCCAACCTACTTGGTTATGATCTCGAATTGTACGGTCATAGACTGTATATTGCCCAGACATATATTTTTCAGATGGTAACCATTTACCTGTATCGATGGCAGAAGCAAGTGTGAACGTCTTCATCGTCGAACCTGGTTCAATGGTTTCTTCAATCACAGCATTAAGCCATTTCATATTCGTACTTTCACGTGTATCTGGATTAAAAGTTGGACGCTGTGACATCGCTAATATTTTCCCTGTTTTCGGTTCAGCTACAACGACAATCATTGACTCGGGATTATATTCTTTCTCAACTTGCGTCATAGCATCCTCTACGAAACTTTGAATCGTTTTATCAATAGTTAAAAAGATATTATCGCCATCTTTTGCAGGTGTCACCATTTTTTCACTGTTTGGTAATAAGTAACTAAAGGCATCTGTTTGGTATTTTACTTTGCCATTAACACCCGTTAACTCCTTGTCATAGGTAAGTTCTAATCCCATTTTCCCTTTCGTCGTTACGGTGCCGTCCTTATTGTCCTCTTTCAGAGCAAAACCAATTAAATGTGAAGCAAAAACACCATTCGGATAATAGCGTTTTAAATCGCTAACAAACAAAATCCCAGGTAATTTTTCTTCTTTAATTTTGCTCATGACTTCATGGTTAATTCCTCTACCTGCCACACCAAACTCCACCTGATATGGCAAAGTTCCATCACTGCGGAGCTTCGTTAGCCTTTTATAAATATCCTCTTTATCCATTTTGATATATTCACTTAAGATTTCTGCCGTTTTTTCAGGGTCTACAACATGATGGGGTCTCTTTTCATCTGTAGTAGCCTTATCACTAACTACGGCAATTAGTCGATAACTAAGCGTATCTTCAGCTATAACTTGTCCATTTCTATCAAAAATTTTGCCTCGGTTTGCTGTGATTGCACTTTCTTTGTTATATTTAGCCGCTGCTTTTGCAGCGAGCGCTTGTCCTTCTGCTTCACCTGTCGCCTGTAATGTAATCATTCGCGTGAATAATAGAAAAAAGAGCCCTCCATAAAAAACTAGTAATAGAAAGGCTCCCCATTGGAATCGAAATCTCTTTTTTTTCATTCTCCCGGCACTACCTTTACATTTTTCTCATTTTGAGTTAAACCGAGTTCTTTTGCTTTTTTCCATATATTTTCGTATGTAGAAAGTTCACTTACACGAACTGTTAAGTCAACATTCTGTTTTGCAATCTCATCTGCTTCTGCTTCGATTTTTTGAATATCCATGCTTGTCGTTTGAATCGCTGCTTGATTATTCAAAACTAACACTGACAATACAATGATGATACTTACTAAAGCTAGTAGCATCATTTTTTCAAACTTCTGGTTCGTTTTTTTACGACGTATGATAGTGGGTTGTGGACTAGGTGGTGTTATCGGTTGTTGCACATGTTGCTGTTGGTGCTGCCTTACACGTACTGCTGCCATTTACTCACGCCCTTTGTCGTTAATTTTCTCCACCACTCTAAGCTTCGCTGAACGAGCTCGATTGTTAACTGCTAATTCTTCCTCAGAAGGTAGAATCGGCTTTCTAGATATAAGCTTTAAAGTTGGCTTCATGTCATCAGGAATTACAGGTAAATTTGGTGGTAATTCCGGTAAAGATGACGCTTCTTTAAAAATAGTCTTGCATAGGCGGTCTTCCAATGAATGGAATGTAATAACACTAATACGGCCACCTACATTAATCATATCAATCGCATCGACTAACGAATCCTCCGCTGCGCCTAGCTCGTCATTCACAGCAATTCGAATTGCTTGAAATATGCGCTTCGCAGGATGTCCACCTTTACGGCGAGCCGCTGCTGGTATACCCTCTTTAATAAGTTCTACAAGCTGTCCTGTTGTTTCAATTGGAGCTGTTTTACGAGCCTCTTCAATTTTACGAGCAACTTGCTTCGAAAATTTTTCTTCCCCATAACGGAAGAAAATACGAACTAAATCTTCGTATGCCCAGTCATTCACGACATGATATGCTGTAAGCGCTGCCGTCTGATCCATGCGCATATCGAGTGGTGCATCATGATGATAGCTAAAACCACGCTCTGGCGTATCTAATTGCGGAGAAGAAACGCCTAAATCATATAAAATGCCATCTACTTCTTGTATACCAAGTGCTAGTAGCTCTTCTTTTAAATAACGGAAATTCGAATGAACAAATGTAACACGCTCTAAATAAGCAGCTAATCGAATTTTCGCATTTTCAATAGCCGTCGTATCTTGGTCAAAACAAATGAGACGACCTTTATCAGATAATTGTTGTACTAAATATTCACTGTGTCCTGCTCCACCAAGCGTACAGTCCACATATACACCATCAGGATCGATGTTCAACCCATCAACAGTTTCTTTTAATAGCACGGTTGTATGATCGAACATACCAATCGCTCCCCTCAGGCCTTAACCTTTTCAGTTGACGTTTTCACGTCTAATACAAAAATTAAAAATCAAAGCCAATCATATTTTCTGCAATTTCATTAAAAGATTGTTCAGACTCCGCAAAATAAGTTTCCCAAGCATCTTTTGCCCATATCTCAATTCGATTCGAGACACCTAGCACAACACATTCTTTTATTAAATGAGCATGTTGCATAAGTGTTGAAGGAATATTAATACGACCTTGCTTGTCTATTTCTACTTCCGTCGCACCTGAAAAGAAGAACCTCGCAAAAGCACGAGTATCTTTCTTTGTCATCGGTAAACCTTTTAATTTTTCTTCGAGTTTTCGCCATTCATCCATAGGATAGCCAAACAAACAATTATCAAGTCCGCGTGTCACAACAAAGGTTTCACCTAAGGCTTCACGAAATTTTGCGGGCACGATTAATCGTCCTTTCGCGTCAACAGAGTGTTGATATTCTCCCATGAACATGCTAGTCACCCCACTTTATTAAATAATGTACCACATCGCCCCACTTTCCTCCACTTTTTTAAAAAAAAACTTGACAATTTCATCTCATATGTGTGTTTAGACCTTTAGACAAATTTTCATTTTGTGCTAAAGGGCATAAAAAAAGAACTACCCTTAGTAGGATAGCTCTCTTTTTTCCTGCAAAACCGACAGATTCCTTCAAATCTACGTTTACACCCTAGCTTTTAATAGCCCTAAAGGCATATGTTTGTGATATTACAAATAAAGGAAATAGTGGTGATTTCCAATATTGTATGTTTTCTTCAACATTTCTTCAATTAACGTAGGTCCAAACTCATTTATATATTGATACGGATTATAAGAACGCTCTTGGAACCCATCATTTGGATACAGCTCATTTTGAAGTGTCATTAATTTTCGAATAGTCGTTTCATGCTTACTTAGCACTGTTTGTTCTACTTTTTGTTGTAAATACTCAAACTGTCTAACATGATTTTCTTTGTTTTTTTCAAGTATTTTATCTAATGATATTTGTTGTTCTGCAAAATAGCGCTCAAGTGTAGCGTATTTTTCTAAAAGCAGTTGTTGCATGTCTAAAATTTGACGCTTCGCTTCAGCATCTTGCACTTCAGCAATAAATTGCTCCTTTAAAGCGATTGCTTTACCATTCCATATATCTTCAACCGTTAAATGATATTCACGTAATAGTTGATCTACATGGCGCGTAATAATCGTAATATTAAGACGTGGTGCAAAAATTGGCATTTGTAAACCTAATACAGCAAACGCATCCTTTAATGTCGCCCAGTATGCAAGCTCACCAGGGCCACCAACAAATGCTAATACTGGTATCGTCATTTCCTGCATTAACGGACGCGTAACAACATTATTACTCAAATTCTCTGGATGTTGCTGTGCCATCGTTAAAAGCTCTTCTTGCGAAAGTTTAATATTTGCTGCTAAATTAACAAATTGATGTTGTCGTCTTTCTAATAAAAAGCGCTCTCCATCTTTAACATAGAACAAATTAGCTGCATCTTCAGTTGCTAATATCGGCTTACCATAACCCGCTCTGTCCAACGCAGCTTCTTTTTCTGTTACTAGTCTTGCAATTTCTTTACTATGATGAATGAGCTGAACAAAATGGTTACGTTCATATTGACGGAATTTCACATCGGCTGCATCAATCATTAGAAGACCTTCGTCTTTGAACAGCGTATTCATTAGTCGTGCAAAGAAATCAGTAAATGTTTCACTCTCGTTCAACGCATCCAAAAGTTGATTGAACAACCTTTCAGTGTGCGCTGTTTCACCAAAGTCCTTGATGATCGTATTAATTAATTGGGTCATCGCTTCTTTGTTTAAGTTTGTAGTCGAAGCCATTGTTTTTCTTCTTGAACGCTCACCATACGCACGCTTTTTTATATCCGTATCGCGCATTGTAAATGTATGGTTAATTTCCTCTAAGTCATGATCTTCCCCAGCAATCCAAAAAATCGGCACAACTGCTCGTTGAAGCTTTTCACTTTGCTCTTTTGCTAATGTTATGACCGAAATTGCTTTATGAACTGAGTAAAGAGGGCCAGTTAGTACACCCGCTTGTTGCCCACCGACAACTGCAACAGCTCCTTGCTCTAGTTGTTGCAAATGCTCATTCGTTTTATCTGATAAGCCAAGTGGCTCCATAAACTGACGAATTATTGCTGTTAACTCTTTTTGATCACCTGCTCGCTGTTCTAAATATTCCGCTCGCATTTCAAACGACTTATCATTGTATTCATATTCAAAAAACTCATGAATGGCAGTATTTGGCGACCAATAATCTGCTAGCACACGATTTTTTACGGGTACTTGGATTGACTCCAGTTTCATTTAACACAAACTCCTCTACTCACTAAATCATCGTATTCCTTGTAAACATTTTTTAATGCTATTATTTTACCCCTTCTGTCTTCAACATGAAAAGAAAATGCTTATACAGATTGTAAATATTCTACAACAGATTGAATCATACCGACTAGACAAATTAAAAGATACGCTGTACTAAGTACTAAAAATAAAAAACGCCAAATTTTTCGCAATAGCGGCCTCACTTCAATTTCCTTTTTCGTACGCCAATCAACATATGTAAAAACAATCGCTAGCACAATTGCTAGCATGACTAAAAGAGCTCCCACATTCACTCCCCACAGCGCACCAATTGCCAATGGCACAGAAAAAAACAGCCAAAACGTCGTGACATCTGATGCGGCACCAAATGCATGAGTGCCTCTAATATTAACCTTTCGACTAACAGCATAGACAATTACAAATAACAGAATTGGACAAAAAATAATAACACTTATGACTATATGTAAAATATCTTTCAATATTGTTCACCGCTCTCTTCCATCGCTAGAACTTGGTGATATAAAGTTCGCAAAGTAGGTAAAGAATAACCGTTTGCTGAAGCTTTTTGTAAAACTGCCCCTACAATCGTGTCAACTTCGCTTTTTCTACCCTGCATGCGATCAGCTAGCATCGAGGATGTATTCTTCCCTGTTTTTTCACACAAAGTTATTACTGCTGAAAATGGAATTGTCTGTTGCATGTCTACAAAGGCCTCTGCTAACTCTTGATATATGGTATGCATTAAAAAGAACGCATGCTTATTTGTTAATAACTCACCGTTCTTTATTTGCAATATAGCCGTTAATGGATTAATCAGACAGTTCAATACAGCTTTTTCAAAAAGCATTTGTTCGGCATTTTCAACCATTTCTATTGGGCATAAAGGATTTTGCATCTGTAGTAACTGATGAAATATTCCATCGTTCCCACGCGCTATCCCTATTTTACACAGACCCATCCCTCTATGCTGGACTGTAGTAAAATTAATTATTTGGGCACCAAAAGAAACCGAGCAAAAGGCTATCGTTTGCTGCGGTAAACGTAAAGCTTCATCGAAATGCGCTAAACCATTTTGCACAAATAGCAATGGCACTTCCTTTGGAACATCCAATAATTGTTTATAAATATTTTGTAGTTGCCGATATTTAACTGCTATTATAATCAAATCGGGTTTCGATATCGTCTTCAACTCTACTGTAGAAGCAATTTGATGCACTGTCTGCGTTCCATCTAACTGAACCCTCGTTAAGCGCTTTAATTGAAGTTCATGTGCTTGTTCCTGTCTTCTCACCACTAACGTTACGTGCATATGAGCTTCTGCCAGGAAACTAGCCATTAGCTGGCCTACTGCTCCAGCTCCAATAACTACTACATTCACAATGTTCGCCACCTCCACTTAATGAAAAGAGGCTATCTAACAGTAAAAGCAAACTTTTAAACAGCCTAAATTGACAAAGCCAATCAACACTTTTCCAACATTTACTACACTCGTCCTATCATAACACAATCATTACTTTGCCTTACGCTATAGAAGGAGGTGCCTCAGAAATACCTCTGAGACACCTCCTTTGCAGGTGTTTCTATTATACAAGATTGGTTGGTAATTACGATACAATAATGGTTGTTTTCATACAATGAAGGTAAACATATAGTCAACATTTGCGTTTACACCTTGATTTCTTTAGCTTCATTTTCTTATAAGCACTGTCGCTAATCAGCCATCTCTACTAATAGGCATTTTTCTTTCAAAATGTTAATCTTTCATTAACGAATAACCTTGCTGTAACCATTTCACTAGCTTTTCATGCTCGTTTTGTAATTCACGATGTTTAATTTCAAGATTTTGATAAGCTTCCGTTAATTCATCAAAACTCGTTAACGCTAATTTTAAATGGCTTCGCATAGATTGTTGAGGTTGATTGCGAACAGCTAAAAGCGATTGACTATATTGCCCACGTAATGTTTTATTCCAACGAAAACCACATGCTTGTTTTGTACGTCCAAGCTCATTAGCAGCCATTTCAAATGCCTCTAACTGCGTTTTACCGTTTTGCACATTATGCAAGACAATTTCTGCTAATCTTTCATCGTCTTCCTTTGTCCATTGATCTTTTCTTTTTTTCAGTTCCATAATCTATCACCCTCACATTTTTTACTACTATATGCGTTACCAGGCAAAATAGAATCACAGGACGAAAAAAGACAGTGATTATGTTTCGAGCTAATCACTGCCACTATACACTACTTACTGTTCTTTTTTGTTAGAAAATTATTAACTGCCTCGTGATGCGCTTCACTTTCCCATAATTTTGCACATGTGCGAACTTCCTCCATAACGCGCTCATACATATTACGCTCTCGCCATTTACGAAGTTCAATTTCTTTATACGCTTTGTGCACGGAAGGATGTATTTTGCGCATATGTTCAATAAACTCATTCAAAGCAAGTTCCTTCGATCCTTCAAATACACGCATTGCCCAACCAATCTCATATAGTAAATCAGCCGGATATGGCTTTGCATCCACTAGCATCTTCATTGCGCGGTCATGGCGTAAACCTCGTTCAAATAAGTAGGTTCCACCACCCCAGCCACTTGTAATTGCTAATGTCCCTTGAATAAAGCCACATTTAGCATGGCTAGCCACTAAACGAAAATCACAAGCAGTGGCAATCTCGCAGCCACCGCCTACAGCAGTCCCATTAATCAGTGCTATCGTCGGTACTGGTAATGTAGCAAGATCATATAAGATTTCCCCCATCTTACTTAACATTCCAAAGGCTTCATCTTCAGTTTCAAGAGAATGAAATTCTGATAAATCCCCTCCTGAACAAAAAGATTTTTCCCCCGCTCCTGTCACGACTAAAAAACGCACATCGTCATGATTTTGTATATATGTAATTACTTCTCGAAGACCATTCATTACCTCATCATTCACAGCATTACGCTTTTCTTCACGGTTTATGGTAAATGTCATGATCCCATCTTGATTATCAATACTATAAGCCACTATAGTTCCCCCTTTGTCCCCATCAATTATACGTCGGCTAAATCGGAGCCCACTTGAAAAGACCCTCTGAAAATGTATAACGTTTGCTAATACCTTATCACTTATTCAGCAATCGTTCGAAACCTCACTGAAGCAAGCTAAATAAATTGTATCACACTATTGTTATAGCACTATATAAATTTAAAATATTTATGAAAAATTCTGTTATTTCAAGCAAACAAAAAGGCTAGT
The DNA here is from genome assembly GCF_016350185.1 of Lysinibacillus sp. C5.1. Classification (NCBI taxonomy): domain Bacteria; kingdom Bacillati; phylum Bacillota; class Bacilli; order Caryophanales; family Bacillaceae; genus Lysinibacillus; species Lysinibacillus sp. C5.1. The sequence continues at coordinate 924,197 of NZ_CP066226.1, read as the reverse complement.
AAAGAGCCATGGTCTCTTTACTAGCCTTTTAAGTGAGCAAACACTGTATTATTTGCTTACTACTTCTTTACCTTTGTATTGTCCGCAAGCTTTGCAAACACGGTGTGATAATTTTGCTTCACCACAGTTTGGGCAAGCTACCATACCAGGTACAGATAGTTTGAAATGCGTACGACGCTTTCTTTTTGCAGTTTTAGAAGTTCTTCTAAATGGTACAGCCATTGATGGCACCTCCTTACAGATCGTCTATTCGTCTGTTTGATCAAAATACTTAGCTAAAGCAGCTAGTCTTGGATCCACTTTTGGTTCGTCAGTTTTTTTGTGAAGCGCCACGTCTTCATCTGTTGCGTAAGACCAATTTTTACCACCTTGCACTTGTCCTTCGGTATTCTCTTTGAATACTTGCAATGGTACCTCAAGAAGCACTAGCTCCTCAATAACTGGCTTCATGTCGATTACTTCACCATCAAGATAGTGAATATCACCGTCATCTTCCCCTCTTTTTTCTTCGTCAATCCAGCTGAATATTTCAACTGTCTCAACTTCGATAGGAAACTCAACATCTTCCCATGTGCGAGCACAAGGTAGTGTTAACGTTGCTGTCACAGTTAGCTGACAAGTCATTTGCGATGCACCGAATGTACATAGCCCTTTTACATGAACGGGCGAAATTGCTCGAATATCCTGGTTTCGCTCCATCACCTCATCCAATTGGACATAGGTATCGATCGGCATTCCGTCTTGACGGTATTTAGATAATTGATGAATTGACCATTTCATTCGTTTAATCACCTCGAGACAACACTGTTGATTATATAATGTGTAAAAATAGATGTCAAGATAATTTCTTGTCACCACTCGAAAACCCACCTATAATTAAGTACATCTAATTTGTATTTAGCCTCTTGTCGTAACCGACAGTAAATCATCAGTAGCTATAAGCAAAATTTCAGATAGAGGCACTGTAACACTATTTGTAGCATCTTGACTGGTCAAAATCAAGATGCGAGAAAAATATAAATAAAGGAGGTTTTACATGTGAAAGCAGTCGGCATTGTTGTTGAATACAATCCTTTTCATAATGGACATGCTTATCATTTGGAACAGGCAAAAAAAGTAGCGCAAGCGGATATAGCAATCGCTGTGATGAGCGGGACATTTTTGCAGCGCGGTGAACCTGCCATGGTAGATAAATGGACACGTACAAAAATGGCACTCGCTAGCGGTGTGGATATTGTTATTGAGCTACCGTATGTCTATAGTACCGCACCTGCAACTGATTTCGCAAAGGGGGCGATTTCATTATTGTCGGCAATCCGCTGTGATGCATTTGCCTTTGGTAGTGAAGATGGTTCCATTCAGCCCTTTTTGAACACCTATCAGTTAATTTCGCAACACCGTACTGAATACAACTCGCTTATTAAAGAAAGTGTGCAAACAGGTGTTAGCTATCCTAAAAGCTTACATTACGCCTATGAACAGCTTTCTCAAAAGTTCCCTGCACCATACATTGATTTAGCACAACCGAACAACATACTCGGATTCCATTATATTGAAGCAGCTATGATGTTAGGGAGCAAAATTAAGCCTTTAACCATTCCTCGTATAGCAGCAGGATATCACGATGCACTACAGGAAGGGGCATCGATAGCAAGCGCAACTGGAATTCGCAAAGCGCTCGCTTCGACAGGATCTTTACAAAGTGTGCAAGAAGTACTGCCGGATGCATCTTTTCATTATTTACAAGATTGGATTTTACAATACAAGAAATTCGCTAGTTGGGAGGCTTTTTGGCCGCTCTTACAGTTTACCCTTATAAGACATAGTGCAAGCGAGTTAACACGCTATGCAGAAGTTACAGAAGGTATTGAACATGCGCTACTAAAAGCAGCTAAAACAAGTAACTCCTTTAGTAGTTTTATGGAGAAAATTAAATCTAAACGCTATACATGGACACGTCTACAACGCATGCTAACACATATTTATACTGGTTTTACAAAAGAGCAGCTAAAAAGCTTTCAAGCGCCTTCAACAATTCGCTTACTCGGTATGAGTACAAAAGGGCAAGCTTACTTAGGCGTACATAAAAAGGATTTCACATTGCCTTTAATAAGCCGAGTTGCCTCTACGAATGATGCGATGCTAGCAGTAGATATACATGCTGCTGAAGTTTATAGTTCTAGTATTGAACTTGGCGCACAGCAGGCTACATTACCAAAAGATTATCAAATGCCGCCGATTCGATTTTAACGAGCGGCCTAACTTATCAATATTGATAGCTACTACCGTGGGAGAGGACGCCTTAAGCTCCTTGGAAGGGGCTGGAGTATCACTTTTTATATAATAATAAGGGCATCTGTCATTATTACGCTAATGCCCTTTAATGCGCGCGCCCTAGTTGCTGATAGCTTAAGACAATGACTTCTGCGAGAACAGCACATAATATTAGACGCAACAGCGATAGTTACGGTTATCCTATGCCAAGCTGATAGCATCGTCGTTGCGGACATCGACAACATAGTAAAAAGTGTTAGATTGATTGTCAGCAATCTAACACTTTTTCAGTTTGACAAGTTAAAATATCACATTATTTTGGTGCTAGCTGTTTTAAATAAGCAATCGCATCATCGACTGTTTTCACAGGGACAATTTTCATTTTCGTCCCAATTTCTTTAGCCGTTTTGACAGCCGTCGCATAGTTCGATTCTAACTCAGGATATTTCGCTTTCATTTCAGGTGTAATCTCATCATCAGGTGCAAAAAATATTTCCATACCGTCACGATCGGCTGCAATAATTTTGTAGTCAATACCACCAATACGCCCAACAGAACCATCGATTAACATTTCACCAGTTCCAGCCACAGCATAGCCTTTTGTTAAATCCTCATCGATTAATTGATTTAATATTTCTAGTGTAAACATAAGCCCCGCGGAAGGTCCGCCAATATCTTCGGTTTTCATCGTAACATTTGGATTAGTTTCAATCGATTTACTCTCCGCATAAGTAATCCCTAACCCAGCTCGCTTTTCCTCTGCTTGCGGAATTTCTTTCAAGGCAATGGTTTCTTGTTGTTCCTTTTTATCGCGTAAAAACTGAATCGTCACTTTATCGCCGAGTTGTTTTTTGGATAAAAGCTCCACAAGCATTTGTTGATTCGTAATTTCGATACCATCCACTTTCGTTATTTCATCCCCAGCTTTTAATAATCCATCTGAAGCGCCACCATCTAAAACATTTAATACAAATACACCATTGAAATGTATTTTCGCCTCTAGGCCCGCTCTTTGAAAAGCTACATATTTTGCATTGAATTGAGAATCTGACATTAATTTCAGTTGACGAACATTATATTCCTCGTCATCCTCTAATGGATTTCTTACTTGTTTAATATCCATTATTTTTTCATATTTTTGTGTTTTCGCCCAGAGATACGAAAACGGTGTAGCTTGTTGCATAGCAACTGTCATTAAACTCATCGAACCCGCCTCATCAGAATGATTATTGGCGACAGTGACAAATTTACTAACATCGTATGCACTTCCAGGCTTCATAATATACGCGTCTAGTCGGTATAACATAAAAAAACAAAGCGCGACTAAAAACACTGCATAAAGACCAATTTTTTTCTTCATCGAATGGACACCTCCTAAGACGCACGCAAAACTATTAGTTCATGTTTTTGCCTTTTTTACATATATTGATTTTAGCATTTGCCTATGTGAATGACAAAAAGTTGAAACGAGATGATATCATGTTTGCGACAATTCAAATAGCGCTCTGCATACTTCTTATCCTATTACTCTTGTTGTTCCCACAAACTGCTCATAGTGGTACCGATTTAGGATTAAATCTTTTTATGGAGGCGTTATTCCCTTATTTATTGCCTTATCTTATTTTAACGCAATGGTTACTTCGTTTAACCGCTCCTATGCGTGCAAAAACAAAACGAATTTCTCTATACGTACAAGCCTATCTTATTAGCGCACTTGGTGGATACCCGACAGGAGCCACAACTATTGTCTATTTAAAAAATAGTGGACAATTACACTTAAAAGAGGCGAACTTTTTACTTGCCGTTTGTCATGCCCCAAGCCCTCTTTTCGTACTAGGTTTTGTCAGCCTTGATTTATTAAACAGTAATACGTTTGGTTGGCTGTTTTTATGTTTACTACATAGTTTTAATATTTGTTGCTTAGTAGTTGGTTATTTTTTATTTCGTAAAACCGACCCTCCTACCATTTCTGTACACAATACCGTCTTATATACAGCCCCATTTTCAGAGAGCATAAAAGAAACGGCACCAACCATTCTATTAGTTGGCACAACCATCATTTTTTTCACAACCATTCAAACCATATTACAACAAGGATTAGATAAAATGTTACCTGCTATTCCACAAACAGTTGAGCTTGCTATCGCCGCGATTCTTGAAGTAACAAACGGATTAAAAATGACGGTTACTGAGTTTTCTGATTTCCCGTATTTATCATTACTCGTTGTCATAATGTTGACAATGCAAAGCATAAGTATTCATTTACAAATTTTTGTTATTGCAAAATCAGCCAAACTTTCTGTCAGACCTTACATCAAATTTCGCCTTCTTAGCATAATCATTGTGCCAACAATTTATGCTGCTTTTTTCTTACTATAGTGCCAGTCACCCAAACAATTCTGAATTTTCCTTGCTTAAGCCGCGTAAAATGGTTGTATATAAAAAAGACTATAGAATGGACTCGAATTTTTTCAAGTCCGTCTATAGTCTACAGATTATTTAGCAAAACCATATTTTTCCTTTAAAGCTCGTTCAACACAAGCTGGAACCAACTCACGGACATCGCTTCCGTATTTCGCTACCTCTTTAACAATGCTAGAGCTTAAGAACGAATATTGATTTTTTGTCATAATAAAAAATGTTTCAATCGTTTCATCTAGAAAACGGTTCATCGAAGTAATTTGCATTTCGTATTCAAAATCCGAAACTGCTCGTAATCCACGAACAATGGCTTTCGCATTCTTTTCTTTTGCATAGTCAATCAGAAGACCAGATGAACTCTCAATTCTGACATTTGGCAAGTCCTTTGTAACTTCCGCCATTAATGACATCCGTTCATCTACAGAAAATAATGGATGCTTGGATGAATTGTTTAACACTGCCACATAAACCACATCAAAAACATCTGCAGCACGCTTGATAATATCTAAATGACCAAATGTAACAGGATCAAAACTTCCAGGAACAACAGCAACTTTCTCCAACCTACTCTCCCTCTTCCCCAGCACAACGATAAACCGAAATAATCGTTCCGCCATATGTTTCTTGTCTCTGTAATAGAAAAGCACCAAAGCTAGAAGGCAATTCTACCTCTTTTGCATGTTCACATAAAATAATACCATTGCGTTGTACTTTATCATGCTCGACAAGCACCTGTACTAAATCATAGTATTCTTTATGATGATAAGGCGGATCTAAAAATACAATATTAAATGTAATATCACGCTTTAACAGCGCTTTCACAGCACGCTTTGCATCAATGCGAAAAAGCTCTGAACAATCTTCATAACGACACTTCTTGATATTTTCCTGTAATACCTGATAGGCTTTTACGTCTTTTTCAATGAAGACAGCATGTTCTACACCTCGACTAAGCGATTCAATTCCTAAACCGCCACTTCCAGCAAATAAATCGAGTGCTGTCCCTCCATCAAAAAAGGGACCGATTATATTAAAGATGGATTCTTTTACCTTGTCTGTTGTAGGTCTTGTTGTACTCCCCGCAACAGCCTTTAGGGGCATTCCTTTGCGTTCTCCTGCTACTACTCTCATAGATGTAATTCACCGTACTTTCTGCTACATATAGAAAGCATTTTTGCAGCGAAAGACATCCTCCGCTGCAAAAAATTATTCTTGTTCTTGTGTTAACACTTGAATACGACCATCACTTTTTTGTAGTTCTACTAAAAATAGACGTTGTAACCAAGCTTCTTCTACATAATAATGATCCACAATTTTTATAATTGGATCAGAGATTGTGGAATATCTACGTTGATTGAACACGTAAAATCCAGATTCTTTTGGGAAACGGAATGTTCGATTATCACTATTTACATAATAGCCGTTTTTCCCTTCACTAGCTGTATAACCTAGGTATGGTAGCAATGTATCAGCACTGTATAATACTTGACCCTCATATAAAATAACATGAACATCTTTTTTAATTGTGCCATCTACATAAATACTACGCTCATCTTCCAATAATAATGGATACGTACCATTTTCTTGGCTTGCATTCAATTGGAAATACGAAGTTTTTGCATTCAATATTGTTGATAATAGCTTGTCCATTGAAACCGGCGATATCGGCTCTTGTCCAAGATTGTGCATCGCATCTTTCCATGCCACCTGTTGATCTGACGTCATGTACTCTTTTAATGTCTTCACAATTGCTTTTGACTTATCTGAGCCAATTGAATCCTTCACTAAATAGGATGCCACAACTTCCGCTAACCATGCCGGTGAATTTTCAAATGTATATTGCGATTGAATTTGCGAAAGAATCACTTCCTGCTCCACCGCTTGAGGTGTTAGCGTCGGTAAAAATAATAAACGTTCATCATGTTGGGCAACAGGATTTTTCTCTTGAATAATCGCTATGTGCTCATCATTTAAAAACTTGATATTTTCAAGTGATTTTAAGAAATCGTTTGAAATTGCCTGCTGTGCATAAATTGTTAAAACAGGCGTCTGTTCTTGTGCCTTTAAATTACCAGCCTGCCAATAAATATCACTCACTGCACCGTTTCCACTAAACATCGTATAGTTAACAAGTGATAATTGTTGCTGACCTACTAAAGGTAAACCTGTAATCCATTGACCAACAGTTTTACTATCTGTTGAAATATGAATGACAGAATAAGATACTTCTCCATTCGTTAAAGTAGCAAATACATTTTGAAGAAGCATTTTGTCTTTCAGTCCGCCCTCAATAGGGATTATGTATGAAACAGATTGTGATTTTGTTTCGCCTTTAGCAAAATAGGATGCTTCCTCTGATAAACGTTTACAACTATTTTCATTCTCGATAAAACATGTTGGGTTTGTTGCATCGTCCGGCCATTTAATTTTCACCTTTTGATTTGGTAAATTTTTAAAATGATGACGAATATCAAGACTATTTTCACGATACACAATCTCAATTTCTTGAGAATAGTGGAATGGACCACCGTTTCCTGATTCTAAATCAGAAGAATATGCCTGATATTGGAAAAACAACACACCTGTAACGACTAATACTAAAATTGTAAAGAAACTCATTGCAAATTTCATGTGCTTGACCTCCCGCAGCATGATACTATGTGTATTGGAAAGGATGTGCAATATATATGCCACAACAGTTTATAGAATTAGGAGAAGGCTATGGCGATGTTTATGAACTACTTGAAATTATTAAAACAAATCAAGGTCGCTTTCACCAAGCCTTTATACTAACGTCTACAAAAGAAGATAAAAAGGTTGCTTCTTTAGCTATTGCTTTAAAACCAGTCGGAGAAAGTAAATTCATGCCGATTTATATTTGTCGCGAAGGAATTCCATTTCAAGAGGACAAGCCTTCAAAGCGTCAAATCATGTTCGAAGAAAGTATTGAACAACTGGGTCGAAAAGCGGTTGTTGTAGAAATAAAGCACTCATCTATATTTTCGGAGCCAAAACTATTTTATCAATACTTAATTGGAATAATGAGACTACATCACTATATCCCAGCATTAAATTAATGTTATAGGCCCGTTTTATAGTCATATTCCTTCGCTTTATCCGGCTTTGCATTTTCGAACTCAGTTTTAACGAAGGGACGATAAGATTCCACAACGTCTTTCACAAATGGAAGGCGTTGTAATTTTATTGTCATCATTTCAATGTCCTCTCGATCGCAATACAGTACTACATATTTTTGCTTACGAGAAATGTAATGAACATGACCATATTTTCGAAGTGATTTCGCATGTTTTAATTGATGGACGTAAACGATTAGCCCTTGTCGTTCGTTCATATAGTTTTCCCTCATTTCTTACATAAAAGCATACCATAGACCGGAAAATGATAGCAACAGAGTTTAGCTGACAGAACGCTCATTTTTCCGTTATAATGGAAAAGCATAGCGCGTTTATCGACAGATTTACATTCTCTCATGCTAGATAAAAGTGCTTTAGCTAAAACATTGCAAGTGAATTCGCCAGCACCTTTTATATTAATTTGATTGTTAAGGAGGACGAATATGGGTAAGAAAACGAAGATAGCTATTGCAATAGCAGCAGCCAGCGCAGCTGCTTGGGCAGGTAGTAAAGCTATTTCTAAACCTCAACAGCGTGAAGGGAAACAAGCATTACAATTTGATCGCCCGATTATTTTGGCACATCGCGGCGGAGCACATTTAGAACCCGAGCATACAATGCTTGCTTTTGAAAAATCGGCACAACTAGGTGTAGACGGCTTTGAAATAGACATTCGCTTAACAAAAGACGAAGAAATTATCGTCTTCCATGATGCTACCGTAGAGCGTACAACTGAAGGTTATGGTGCAGTATCAGAAATGACATTAGAAGAAATAAACGCATTAAATCATGGTTATCAGTTCGAGAATTTAGCAGGCGAATATCCTTATCGGGATGCAAAAGTTGACGTTGTTACACTACGTGAACTGCTAGAAAGCTATCCAAATATGTTAATCAATATTGATATTAAAGATGCACCAGATACGTATGAAGGTAGTTTAATGCCTTCAAAACTATGGAGATTAATAGAAGAATTAGGCGTAGAGAATCGAGTTGTTGTCACTAGCTTTTATGGTGAACAGATTGACCGTTTTAATTTATATGCACAAAATCAAGTCGCACTTGGCGCAGGTGAGTCTGATGTTCGTAAAGCATTCGCTTCATTCTCAAGTCAATTCGGACATTTATATCATCCCAAAGTAGATGTATTCCAAATTCCTCCAAAGTCAGGTGTCGTGTCACTCGATTCACCAAAGTTTATTCAGTTTTTAAACAACTTAAATATTCCAGTTCATTATTGGACAATTAACGATTTAGTGACTATGAATAAATTAATCCATAACGGCGCAAAAGGTATTATTACCGATCGCCCTGATATCGCAGTTGAATTACTAGTACAACATGACTAAAGACAAAAAGAGTCTGGGACAAAAGAGAAAAGGTGTTAGATTGATGGCAGTCAATCTAACACCTTTTTTGCTGCGCCGTTGTTGTCCGCTTCGACTGTGCTTTCCGCTCAGCACAGTAAGCTGCAATCCTCGCTAACGCGCAAAATGCCAGCGTCTTACGCTGTGTGCGTTCTGAGCAGGATTCACCGCCTCCGTTACCAACAACTAGATAGCTAAGTTCTCCATATAGCAAAAATTTATGAACACCTTTCCTCTGTTCCTTAAATTTTTTTAGTTACGCTTATGATAACTGATTTAAAATTGCATCCGTTACCTCTCTCATTGTAGCCGTTCCTCCTAAATCTCCCGTTTTTATGCCTTGAGCTAAAGTAGCTTCCATTGCATTTAACACCTTACTGCCGAGTTCTTGATAGCCTAAAAAATCAAGCATCATTTTACCTGTCCATATTTGCCCAAGTGGGTTGGCAATTCCTTTTCCAGCAATATCAGGTGCAGACCCATGAACCGGTTCAAACATCGAAGGATAGTCGCGTTCAATATTTAAGTTAGCCGCCGGGGCAATGCCAATACTCCCCATAATAGCGCCACCTAAATCTGTTAAAATATCACCAAATAAATTGGACGCAACGATTACATCAAAGTTTTCTGGTTTCATGACTAAAAAGGCAGCTAATGCATCAATATGATTAGTCGTATGTCCTATCGTTGTATAATCTTTTGCAACTTCCGCAAAAACATCATCCCAAAAAGGCATGCTGTATGTTAATCCATTCGATTTTGTCGCACTCGTTACATGCTGGCGACGTGTTTTAGCCATTTCAAAGGCATATCGCATAGCCCGTTCCGTTCCTTTTCGCGTAAAAATTGCATTTTGAATGGCGATTTCATCCTGCCCACTATGCATACGACCACCACTCTCAGAATATTCCCCTTCTGAATTTTCACGGACAACAACAAAGTCAAAGTTATTTGGATTACGCAACGGCGATGGTAAGCCCTGTAAAAGCTTTGCTGGACGGACATTAATGGACTGCTTCATTTCACGACGAATTTTAATCAGCAAGCCCCACAAAGATATATGATCTGGTACTAAATCAGGCATGCCCACTGCACCTAAAAAAATTTGGTCATAGCCTCGTAATATTTCAATACCATTATCAGGCATCATTTTACCTGTCTCTAAGTAATAGTCACACCCCCAAGGAAATGTTGTCCATTCAAATTTAAAGCTTCCATCTAATTGTGCAATTTTATCTAAAACTTCTATTGCGGCAGGCACTACTTCTTTCCCTATACCATCTCCTGGTATCACAGCAATTCGATATATTTTCATTTCATTGACCCCTTTTTCCAACTTTACTTACACACTTACTATATAATTTTTCTTGCAAAAAAAATAGCGCGATGTCGCTTTGATGTACTTTTTGAACTTATAGAAATAAAACATGTTGCTTTACGTTCCATGCGCCCCAATCAACCAATATCATATACAAATAAGATGATTTGCTCCTCCCTCCTAAAAAGAAGGATTCTTTTATAAATTTTCACAAAAAAAGACACAACACCTCGAGAGGTATTGTGTCTAGACATGAAGCAATGTTAATTCGCACTGCTTAATTATGCTGAACAAGAACATGAGCCACCTGTGCCACAACCGCTTCCACATGAAGAATTCGATGCAAAGAACGGATTGCTAACTGGTACTTTCACTGCTTCCGATACGGTTTTACCAATAAGCAAGCTTATTTCATCAAGCAAATCTTGAAAATCATTTTCAGCTAACTTTAATGCTGAAATCTTTTCATTTAAATCGAGTGCTCGCTTTTGCTGACGAATCGATTTCATAATTGTATGATAATCCGGATGATATTTTCCGAAACGTTGTACATCTTCGTATTGCTCCTTCATGCGACCAAATGCATAAATAGCTTCGACTAATTGCGTATCACTATAGACAGCATTATACGCGAGCTTTAGCGTATGCGCAGGTTCAGAGGAAAGAATCATTTCACAAAGCGCATCGGCCTCATCCAAAATGATTGCCCATTCAGAGGTCATCATCATTTTAATTCCCCCAATCTATTTCCCATCATAACAGATTTTATGGTAATTTTACATTATTGATATTTCTAAATAAAGGAGTTTTATAATTGGGTACATCATCTAAAGGGCAAATTGAAGAATTACTCGCTACTATTTTACAACATAGTACAGCGGAGGATGAGGAAGTATTGCTACACTTGCTCAATGGCATTCGCGATAAAAAACAAGGCATACATCGACGTTATATAAATGCCGCTTTACATATGGTAGGCAACTTTAAACCCGAAGTGAGTGAAGTACGAATACCTATTACGCCCGTTATTCATAATACTATTAAAGTCCCACATGGAGGCATTATTGCAACAATCGCTGATGCAGCAATGGGAGGATTAGCTTCACGTTCTGTTGCAGAAGGCTTTAATGTTGTGACTACTAATCTAAACATTTCGTATATAGCAACCACGACCAATAAAGAGTTAATCGCACGAGGACGTTTTGTTCATAAAGGGCGACAAACGCTAGTTATGGAATGTGATATCGAGGATGAGACAGGGCGTAAACTGGCGATTGCTACCGCTACTTTCTTCGTTATTCAGCGCCGTCCGTCTTAACTTCTGAAAAATAATCTTTAATACATTGTTGGTCGGAAAAAGGGAATTTTTGATTTTTTATTTGCTGCGTTTGTTCATGCCCTTTTCCGGCAACAAGAACAATATCCCCTTTTTGTGCTTTTGCCAATGCCTGATGTATCGCTACTTTACGATCCAAAAAAATTTCATAGTATTGCTGTTCAGAGAAACCTGCAATAATACTTTCATTAATGACTATCGGGTCCTCATCACGCGGATTATCAGACGTTAAAAAAATTACATCTGCATACTTACTTGCCACAGCCCCCATGGCAAATCGTTTTGCCTTATCTCTATTACCGCCACAACTAAATACAAGATAAATGGTCTTCTTACTATCGAAAGTTTGTAGTACAGCCTGCAATGCTTCTGCTGTATGTGCGTAGTCTACATATACATCAATACCAAGCGGGTTATCAATTCGCTCAAGTCTACCCTCCGGAAGCTTTAGCGCCCACATATGCTCAGCAAGTTCATCAATGGAGAAACCTAGACGCCACACCGCCATTAGTGCAGCTACTGCATTTTGCACATGATATTTACCAACAAAGGGGATAGCGATGATGTGCTCACTTGCTGTCGTTTGCAGACAGATAACTGTTTTTCCAACGGATTCACTCACAATTTGGATATGTAAATCATTGTGATTGTCAAAACCGAATGAGCATGATTTTTTCTTATCGTAAATACCAACGGAACGACAGAAATTATCATCGCCATTTAACACTAATTTTTTCGATAAATCTGCTAGCCTCTTTTTGGCACGCTTATATGCTTCAAGTCCCCCATGGTCTTCTAAATGATCCTCTGATAAATTTAAAAATACACCACAGTCAATATCACAATGATCTAATCGATGCTGTTGCAAACCCATTGAGGATGCTTCTAACACAACGTGTGTCACACCTTGTCGTACACATTGTTTTAATATGGGATGTAGCTCTTTTGCTTGCAGTGTTGTTAATTGCTCATATTCAGTTTGTTGTTTTTGTCCATTAATAAAGAAGCCCACTGTTCCAATAACTGCTACATTTTTATGTACAGCTTCTAGTAATTGGCTCACAAAATGGCTCACTGTCGTTTTTCCATTTGTTCCTGTAATGGCGATAACTGATAATGCCTCTGCCGGAAAAGCGGCCAGTTTTGCACTTGCATAAGATAAAAACAATGCCGTATTGGGCACCCACACAAACGGGATATTTTGATCGTTAAATGGTATGGCAATACTTTCCTCGGATACAACGGCCGCCGCACCCCTTGCCAGTGCTTCTTTGACAAAACGACTGCCCGATGTCCTTTTCCCTTTCCGTACAATAAAGATATCTCCAGGCTTCACCGCCTGTGCATAATCCTCAACACCAGTAATTATTGTACGAATGGATCCACCGGTTACACTACATGGCCAATCTTTCAATAGCTCAGCTAATTGCAAGGTCTCTCCTCCTTTCAGTTCTCTATCATATGACGGCCTTTATAACGGTGTGACGAAAAATGCAGGTGGCTCCAAGTGCCAAAAACGGTGCAATCTTGCACGCCATAACCTAGACGAAAAAGAAAAACCATTCAATTTGAAAGTGTTAAGCACAAAAAAAGAATGTCTAGAGGTAATCAAGACATTCTCTAAAATTGTGTGAGTGACTGGCACCTTATTCATCCGAATTCTCAAACGATTCTTCGCTTGCATCTTTCTCACTGTCATCCTTTTGCTTTGTAGGTTCCATAAAAATTTGGGTATAGTAATTTAAAAAGACACCTGACCCTACTACCGTATATTTATCATTTAAAATGACTTTGCGATGTTCTGGTGAATTTTTCCAACCATGCATTGCTTCAATAGCATCGAAGTACGCAGTCGCTAGATTTTCATTCGCATTATTAAAAACAATACCCTGTGCATCTAAACGTTTCTTTAAATCGCCATTCGTTGGTGATTCATGACCAGAAAAATTTTGTACCTTCATATCTTCACTGTGTAGTTTTGCCACTTCTTCTAATTTTTCATCACGTTCCAATGGCGCTAAATGGTGATGAGCTCGCGTGACGTTAATTAAATCATCAAGCTGTCTAGCACTTGCTTCATTAATTTCCTGTTGTAAAAAGGAGGATGGAGGTGTTGGACTCACAAGCTCACCTTGATAAATCATTTCATAAGGCTGATGTAGTACTAACGTCTCACTATCTGTAAAGCGAACGCCTTGTAGCTCACCTGTTTCGCTATCAACATAAAGCTGTGCAAAAAGCCCGTCAAATTTAACGAGTAATCTTGTCTGCATATCTTCTTCACTCATAGAAAAAATGAAAATATTTTCTCCTACATTCGCTGCTACTTCATAGTCAATAATTGTCATTCGGTAAATATCGTCGCGCTTCTGACCAATTTTAAAAGGTGAAGCATCCAACTTATCTCCGGCTATGTATACTTGTGTCACGATATTATTTTGCACACCTAGCATAAAAAATGTTGACACACTTGTGTTATAAACCCACCATTCGTAACCAAATGACGAAGGTTCTTTTCTTGCTGGTTCACCGTATTGTTCTACAATCATCTGAGTTCCTTGTCCAATGAATGTCGACATACCACTTTGCGGACGGGACATCGCACCTACATCTGGCTGCTCCAGCTCTGTTTTTGGAATAATATTCGAATTGGCATTTGGTCCTTCGAGTGGCTCATTTTCTTTTGCAGTATTAAAGAACATAAAGCCGATAAACGCAATTGTTGCACAGGCAATTAAAATGCGAAATAAAGCTTTCATACACGACTCCTTTTCTTCACCATTATTGTAAGTTATTATATCAATTGTAAACGTGTTGACACAATGTTGTCATTGCAACAATGTCGAATATGCTCTATTATAAAAATGAGCGTATACTTTGTATAAAAAGCTAAAGGAGGATTATTAGATGTATTTTGAGAACACTAACCTTGAAAATTTAACAGCTGACCAAGAACTGATTGAAAACATTATGAAAAAAAATGGTTTAGAATGTGACGGTGCTTGGGATTACGAACGAATGACTTTTGACCGTCGTTTTGATACTCGTGAAGGTCGTTACTACCTACGCGTATTCGCCTATGCGCAATCTGGTGATGTTGGAGCACACGATGCAGTTCTAACATTAATGAAACCAGTTCTTGGTAAATACTACTATCCACATGGCGTTGAGTATGGTGCAGATGAAGTTTTCCCAGCTCACCTTGTCAAAAAATGTGACGAAATCTTAAACAAAGTAAGATTAGACTTAGAAGCATTCGCAATTGAATCTCCTTCTAATAAAAAAGCATTGGAGCCTGTTAACGCATAATTAGCGCTGACGACATTCTTGTGAAAGCCAATGCCTTCACCACTTGCATCTTATTAACGATAGAGTTGCCTCGAAGCGACAACAATCTTTTAAAAATGCGAGATTGTCATAACAAATAGATATGTATCAAGAAAAGACTGGTGGTCCAGTCTTTTTTATTTTGAGTAAAAAAATTTTTTCTTCTCATACTAACAATATCTTTCAAATGATGTAGGTGAGATTCTTGATACAATTTCTTAAACAACCTTTTTTTCGTCATCCAATAATCGTTATCGCTTTAGGATTGATTATACTTTGGTTTTTATCCTTATCTTTTCCCATACTTCTTGCCTATGTAACCGCATTATTATTAGAACCTCTCATTATCCGAATGAGCAAACGCTTTCGAAAAAAACGAAAAATCATCGTCTCCATTTTTTGGTTATTATTTTTTTGCATAACGCTATTACTATGTATTTTGGTAGGCTTTATAAGCTGGAAACAATTTTCATCGATTATTATTCATATTCCAGATTACCTTAACCAATTATCAGCGCTCTGGATTCAAATTCAATCTAAACTAGCTAACTATACGTATCATTTACCTTTAGATCTCGTAACACAAATTCAATTCATGATAGCACGAGCACTTTCTTCCATTGAAAAATTTGCCCTTTCATTAACAAATATAAATGTTTGGTCATCAATACTGACACATATCCCAAATCAATTGTTTGATATTTTCGTTTATTGGATTGTGTTATATATGTTGCTTTTAGATTTACCTGCAATTAATCGAAAACTTCTGACTCCTATCCCCTTTCATTACCAACAAAAAATACTCTTTATTGGGGAACGAGTGAAAGTGGCATTATTCGGCTTTGTGAAGGCACAATTACTCGTGGGTGTTTGCATTTTTGCAGTAGCCTTAATCGCATTTTACTTGTTAAAAACACCTTTTCCATTCATATTAGCACTTTTACTTGTCGTATTAGATATTATCCCCTTTTTAGACTCGTTTATTTTGCTAGTACCTTGGGCAATTTACAAAGCTTTTACAGGTGACTATGTCTTTGCTATTGCCTTAATTGCGCTGACAGTCATTCTTTTCTTAATACGACGCATGATTGAACCAAAAATTATTGGAGACAAGATCGGGCTTTCATCACTTTCCACCTTTATCGCAATGTTTGTCGGCTTTAAAATATTTGGTTTTCTCGGTATTTTAATCGGTCCTTTACTAGTTGTCGTAGCACTATCTTTATTCAATCAGCCTTCTATAAAAAATCTCCCACCTACAAAAGAGTAAGGAGGGAGATTTTTGCGTTAAAATCCTAAAATTGCTTTAATAACAGACGTTGTTTCACCTGGTTCAAATAGTATATATAACAACATGTATACCATTACACCTGTGACTGCTACAAAAAACCAAATAATACTAGTAATTGGTCCAATGCGTTTGTGAAGCTTAATGTTCATTTTTAACCCTGAAATAATACTAACAATCCCAAACACTGCCCCAGTAGTTGCTAAAGTAATGTGGAAAATTAGAAAGAATGTATAATAAGGTTTTAAATCCTCACCGCCACCAAACGCTGTATTACCAATAAAGATCGTACGTGAAGCATAGATGATAAAGAAGCAAAGTGCAGCAACACCAGCAGCTAACATAACTTTTTTATGCGCTTCTACTTTTCCCTTTATAATTAAGCCCCAACCAATTGCTACAAGTACTGCACTTATCACGATAAATGATGTACTTATAGTAGGCAAAATTTGCAATTCCATTCACAAAACCCCTTATACAATATAAATTTCTTATTAAAGCTGATGTTGTTCTCTTTCCCATTTCTGTTGGTGTGCTTTTAATGCATCGGCAGTAATTTTATCAGGATCTTTTTGCTCAGAACGATACCATTTTGTAAAGATAGCCCCGATTAATACACCAAAAATAATTTCTTGCAATATTTTCATAAGCACTCCACCAAGTTGCTGATCCGCCACAGGCTTCATATCTGTAAATAGCTCTGGTCCAGATAATGACAAGCTAGATAAAGTGGAGGCCGGCACACATAACTCCATTGCCTTTAACCACGCTTCACCACTCGTATACGTTTCATACATCGCATTCGGTGCGAAAATAATTAATGCACACGCAGGTGTAATTAAAACCGCATTGGCAATAATGTAAGCCAATTTATGCAAAGGTTTCATTTCAGAGCTATTTGGCATTTTTTGAATTAAAGGCCAGTACATTAACACAGCAGAAACAAATAATACAAAAGTATATGTACCATGTAACGTCTCGTTTAATTTAATGTAGTCTAAAACTGACGGTAAATGATAGAAAGAAAATAGACCAATAAAAACAAATATCGCAACCACTGGTAATGTTAACACTTTAAATAATGATTTGACAACTGGCGCTTCAATCGCAACTTTCCATACCCACCATGGAATACCCTTAATAAGGAAAATTGGTACAAGTAATAAAAGAATAGCCATTTGCACCATATGCATCGTAAACATGATATGAGCCATAACATCTATTGGAGAGCCTTTTATAATATAAATCGTAATCATTGCCAATACGAAATAAATCGCTTCACCTTTTTTCAGCGGCTCACTGACTTTAAAATCTTTACGCCATTTCGTTGTCACTAAAAAATAGATTGCTGTTATAAAAACGAGAACCCCTATTAAATACGGGCTCCATAAAGCTTGGAAACCAAATATACTAAGTGGCATACTATTAGCGCTCCTTTACCTTATTTCAGCATACATTGCTAACACCTAAAGTGTAATGCACGCTAAAACATTCTACTTATTTTGGAAACAAACTTCTACAAACAAAGTTAAGCCTCTGGCACATGTCCTAGATTTAAAAAGCAGACACTATAAATAAAGACCTATTTATACCGAGACGTAATCAAAACTTCAGTACTCCCATTATAAAACGCTTACAGCTATACTGCAATGAACGAACGGTGAACAATTTACAAGCGATCAATTTCTGTTTATAAACGAAAAAAGCACGTCTCTGCAAATTGCAGAGAACATGCTCATTTTTGGTGATTACCACCAAATAATTGTTAAAAATGCTAAGAAGAACGTAAATGCGATTAATATTCCCATCCACATAAAGAATGCAATCACACCACCGAAGTGTGTTTTTTTGTCTTCTAAGTGCATGAAAGCATAAAGTTGTAGGACAACTTGAACGCTTGCAAGCAATAGTACAAATGGCGCTATAAAGTATTTAGAAAAACCAGCTGCAACAACAGCGAATGCGATAAATGTTAAGAAAATCATAATCGCAAAGTTGATTACTTGTTTACGCATATGAACGGCATTATGATGACGATCATATTCAAATTGAGCTTGAGACTTAGCAACTACAGGTGTATCATGTGATGACATATTATCCGATCACTCCCATCAAGTATACTGCTGTAAAGATAAATACCCAAACTACGTCAATAAAGTGCCAGTATAAGGCAGCCACGAAGAACTTAGGTGCATTATACAAGTTAAGACCACGTTTAGCGTTACGGATAAGTAAAGTTGTAATCCAAACTAACCCTAAAGATACGTGGAAACCGTGTGTACCTACTAGCGTATAGAACGCAGTTGCGAATGCAGATTGGTCAAATGTGAAACCAAGATGCACATAGTGTTGGAACTCATAAATTTCTAGGGCAAGGAAGCCAAGACCTAAAAGTAAAGTGATTGCTAACCAAGTTTGCATACCTTTGTAATTAAAATTACGCATATGGTAAATTGCATAAACTGAAGTTAGTGAAGATGTTAATAATAACATCGTCAT
This sequence comes from Lysinibacillus sp. C5.1, assembly GCF_016350185.1. Lineage (NCBI taxonomy): Bacteria > Bacillati > Bacillota > Bacilli > Caryophanales > Bacillaceae > Lysinibacillus > Lysinibacillus sp. C5.1. The sequence goes on along the minus strand of NZ_CP066226.1, from coordinate 905,233 downwards.
AGCAAATGCTAACGGTAATTCAAATAAACCTTGTGTTGTGAACTCCATGCCAGCTGGCCCTTTGTTCTTAAGTGCTAAATAAGTAGCAAATAAACTTGCGAAAAGTACAACTTCACAGGCAAGGAAAATCCAGAATCCAACGATTTTATTTTTACCTTCCATCGTTGCTTGTTCAGGATGGTCTGGCCAAGTATGAGGAGTAAATTTAGTATTGTAATCCATTATTTATTTCCTCCTTTACCGTAAAGTTGTTCTTCAATTTCAAGAATGTCTTCTTTGTGTAGGTGGAAACCGTGATCGTCTTTAACAGAACGGACAATCATTGCACCAAATGTAATAGCAAGACCGATAATTAACACATAAATTGACCATGATTTATCAGCATCTGCATTATAAAGAGCACCGAATGCTGCGATAAATAAACCTAAAGAAATAACGAATGGAATTGCAGAGTTGTTTGGCATATGAATATCACCAATTGGCTCAGCAAATGTTACTTCTTTATTTCCTTCTTGCTTTTCAATCCACCATGGATCTAGACCACGAACAAGTGGTGTTTGACGGAAGTTGTAGAATGGAATTGGTTGTGGAATTGACCATTCTAAAGTACGACCGTCGCCCCATGGATCGCGACCTGCTGGTTTACCTTTGATAGACATTAAGCAGTTGATTACCATTAAGATAACCCCTACGCCCATCATCAATGCACCGATTGTAGAAATATAGTTGAACTGATCCCAACCTTGACCTTCCATGTAAGTGAATACGCGACGTGGCATACCCATTAAACCTAAGAAGTGTTGCACGAAGAATGTTAAATGGAATCCGATAAAGAATACCCAGAAAGTCAATTTACCAAGCGCTTCGTTTAACATACGGTTGAAGAAAATTGGCCAGTAGAAGTGCGCTGAACCGAATAAAGCCGTAACGATACCACCAACGATTACGTAGTGGAAGTGAGCAACGATAAAGTAAGAATCGTGTAATTGGTAGTCAAGTGGAGCAGATGCTTGCATTACCCCAGTAACACCACCCGCAACGAATGACGGGATGAAACCAAGTGCATATAGCATTGGTGTCGTAACTTTAATAGATCCGCCCCAAATAGTTAAGATCCAGTTGAATACTTTCATACCTGTTGGAACGGCGATTGCCATTGTTGCAACAGCGAAGATTGCGTTCGCAGTTGGCCCAAGACCAGTTGTGAACATGTGGTGAGCCCAAACCATGAAGCCTAGGAAACCAATTAAAATTGTTGCGAATACCATTGAAGAGTATCCGAATAGACGCTTACGAGAGAATGCTGGGATAATTTCCGAGAATAAACCGAAAGCTGGTAATACTAAAATATATACTTCTGGATGTCCGAAGATCCAGAATAAGTGTTCCCAAATTACTGTGTTACCACCCATTGTATGGTCAAAGAAGTTACCACCGAACATACGGTCAACTAACATCATTAATAAACCAATTGTTAATGGAGGGAATGCGAATAAGATTAATGCACTTGCTACTAATGTAGTCCAAGTGAATAATGGCATACGCATAAATGTCATACCTGGAGCACGCATTGTAATAATCGTAACGATAAAGTTAAGACCTGAAATTAACGTACCTGCCCCTGAAATTTGTAAACCAAGTACATAGAAGTCAATACCATGACCTGGAGAATATAAAGATAATGATGCATAAGATGTCCAGCCCGCATCAGGAGCGCCACCCATAAAGAATGACAGGTGAAGGAATACAGCACCTAGGAAGAACAACCAGAACCCTAACGAGTTAAGGAACGGGAATGCAACGTCACGTGCACCAATTTGTAATGGTACAAGCATGTTCATAAATGCGAATAGTAATGGAGTCGCAGCAAGGAATAACATTGTTGTTCCGTGCATCGTTAATAATTCATTGAAAAAACCAGCTGACACGAAATCGTTATTTGGTTTCATTAACTGAATACGCATTAATAACGCTTCAAAACCAGCGATAGCGAAGAACAACGTACCGGCTAATAAATACATTACAGCTAACTTTTTATGGTCAACAGTTGTAATGTAATCCCAGACAGCTGCTCCAAAGCCCTTTTTCTGTGTATATGAGCTCACAACTTTTACCTCCCTCAAAGTTTGTTACATAAACAAAAATTATTTCTCTACTGATAAGCCCATGATGTAAGTTGCAAGAGCTTGAATTTCTTCATCAGTTAAATCACCATAAACTGGTGCAGTACCTTCAGGATTCATCATTAAGTTACCTGGTTTGAATTCTCCTGGATTTTTAATCCATGCTTTTAAGCTTTCTTCATTATGGTCTAAGAAACCTGCAACTCGGTTACGGTCACCGAATGTAGTTAAGTTAGGACCAACGCCACCAGTACCGCCTACGCCAGATACAGCGTGACAAGCTAAACAGCTGTTAGCAAATGTTGCTTCACCTAAATCAGTTGAATCTTTAGAAGCAGTTTGTCCTTCAGTTGCTTTCATGTTTGCTACCCAAGCATCGAATGCTTCTGGGCTAACTGTTTTTACTTTAAAGTCCATTAGTGCGTGTGAAGGGCCACATAGCTCAGCACATTTACCATAGAATACGCCATCTTTAAGATCTGCTGATTCTTTATCAAATACTAAGTAGAATTTGTTTAAGTTTTCTACGTTCGTATCCATTTTACCGCCAATCGCGGGAATCCAGAATGAGTGCTTAACATCAGCAGCTTTTAAGTTAAAGTAAACTTTTTGACCTGTTGGTACAACTAATTCTTGAGCTGTTACAATCCCTTGGTTAGGATATTCGAACTCCCACCAGTATAATTTTGCAGTTACGTTTACTGTTAGAGCCGTTTTGTTACCTGCTTCATCTACTTCGTCCATTGCAGCAACATCTGCAAATTTATAAGTAGCTGTAACAACCGGTACAGATAAGATTAATAATAAAATAATAGGAATAACTGTCCAAATTACTTCAAGTGTGTGACTACCTTCTACTTGCTTAGGAATAACATTTTCGCCTACTTTTGAACGGCGGAACTTTAAGAATGCAAGTAAATAGATAACAGATACTACAACTATAACTAACGTCATAATTCCAGTAGCCAACAATAATAGGTTGAATTGTTCTTTACCTACTTGACCAGATGGTTTCAGTGCAGAAATATAATCTTCACCACAACCTGAAAGGAAAACCATCATCACTGCTAGAAGTGAAAAAAGACGCCACTTTTTAAGCCCTTTCATCATAGCTTAATTAAACCCCTCTTTCTTTGTTGTATTTTCATGTGTACCTAGGACATTGGTTCTGTCTATATGAATTCTTGTGAAAGAAAGAATCCCTAAATTTAGCTGAACACCGCAAATATTATAATTGCCACAAATAAGATCGTCATATGATTCAATGAGTAAATAAACATTTTATTTGCCCATTTCATATCATCTTTTGTGGTAAAGCCCTTTAAAGCTAGTATTAACCAGCCTAAGTTCAAAGTAGTCGCAAGCACTAAAAATCCAATTCCAAGCTCAGGTAATAGGAACGGTAACGGGAATAATAAAAGAATCCAGAAAAACATTGAGTACTTCGTTCGTTTAAAACCTTTCACTACTGGTAGCATTGGAATATTAGCTGCACGATATTCTTCAGTACGTTTCATAGCAAGCGCATAAAAATGCGGTGGTTGCCATGCAAACATAATAAGAAAGAGAGCAAGTGCTCCTGGGCCGAGTGCAGGTTCAACAGCTGCAAATCCAATTACAGGTGGAATCGCCCCCGAAATACTTCCGACTATCGTGTTACTAACATGCTTTCTTTTTGACCACATTGAATACAGAACAACATAAGCGAATATTCCTACTAGTCCCCACATGCCGGCTGCAAATGATGCCGTAAATAACAAAATTTCACCTACAATTAAAAATGAGAGGGCAATGGTCAATACAAAATTCGGCTTAAATCTACCTGTAACTGTCGGTCTTGACTTCGTTCGTTTCATAATGGGATCAATATCTCGGTCAATGAAATTATTCATTGCACCAGAACCGCCAATAATTAATGCCGCACCCAGCATGATACAAACGATGACATTAAGCTCTTGCAAGAAATGTCTACCAGTAAACTGAAATGCCAGCCACATCCCTGTAAACGTTGTGACAAGATTCGAGTTAACGATTCCAATTTTTATCAGAGCTAAGAAATCTTTTACAACAGATGTTGATTCTGGATCAGTGTTTCTAGTAGCCGATAACGTACGACCGTTTGACATGTTACCTCTCCTTTCATTTTTGTAAGCATATTCCGCTAACAATAACTATAGCGAAATTTGCGATTGATTTCTAGACGTTTAGTGAAATTTAGATGAAGTTGTAAAAATTAGCTTTGTCTAGAAATATAATTAAAAACAACATATCTATAGTAAAACATTTTCTAAAATGAATTGTGAAGGTTAAAGTACGAAATTATGAACAATTTGTGAAATGGAATCGACATCTATTACTCCCTTCTCTTTACAAGTTGTATTTTAATTGTATTTTAGATATCATCTAGTAGCAGAAACATTACTTTCATGTAATATTGATAGATAAAGTAGGTGACTCATTTTATGCAACATAACAGGTATATGAAGTGGTTTGCTGTTGCCGCTACACTGGGAATGCTCCTTATTTTACTTGGCGGGGCACTTGTTACAAAAACAGATAGTGGCTTGGGCTGTGGTCGAAACTGGCCAGATTGTAATGGTTCTCTTATCCCAAAAGAAATTACAACAGAAGTATTAATTGAATTCTCTCATCGTCTTGTTACAGGAGTCGTATCCATCTCAATTCTCGTTCTAACAATTTGGACATGGCGGAAACTTGGTCATATTCGTGAAGTAAAATTTTTAGGTTTTTTATCGATGTTCTTCTTAATTGCACAGGCACTTATTGGAGCAGCTCAAGTATTATGGGGACAAGGAGACTTCATTCTAGCTCTGCATTTTGGAATCTCGCTTATTTCTTTTGCAGCCGTTCTTCTTCTTTCTATGATTGTATTTGAAGTTGATCGAAAGTTTGATGCAGATAACGTATTTATTGGGAAAAAGCTACGTTGGCATACAATTGCTGTCACAATTTATTCTTATTTAGTCGTTTATACAGGGGCACTTGTTCGACATACAGATTCTAGTTTAGTATGTCCTGACTGGCCATTTTGCTACAATGAAACACCTTTTGCTCAACCAAACAATATGTACGAATGGGTTCAAATGGGACATCGACTGGCAGCTATCATTATTTTCATTTGGATTACATACATAACTTGGCACGCTATAAAAGAATACAAACAACAACGTGTTATTTATTATGGCTGGATTACTGCTTTCATCATCGTTATTCTACAAGTTTTAGCAGGTATGTTAGTAGTCCTTACTAGATTGAATTTAACAGTAGCTTTATTACACTCATTGTTCATTTCACTTTTATTCGGCCTTCTTTGTTACATGATTATGCTCGTAGCACGTAGCAATTATAATGAAAAAAATAAATAACATTCGAAAAGGATTCGACACGTTGCTGTCGAATCTTTTTTATTTTCCATCACATCCTTCCTCCTGACCTCAAAATAATGCGTGCCTTTAATTTTTGCGAAGAAACAACTGAATTATATTATTTTTTTGATGTCTTCGTAGTTAAAGAATAGGCCACCTTCAGCAATAAAAGGGTAGACAATTGCAACCTATTTGTGGCTAAGTCAGTGCAATGGCTAAAGACGCTGAATGTCTAGAAAGAAAGTGGGCTTTAATGCTCTTTTCAAACCATCTGTTATGAAAATGGATTTATAACATGCCTTAAGCACTTTCTACTATTAAGAAAAAAGGTTATTAGTGCGCTACAATAGCTACTAATAACCTTTTTTTATCGTTAATTATTCAATTTCAATTAATAAATCACCTGTTGAAATGGCATCTCCTGCACTTGCGTATACCTCTTTCACTATACCATCCTTTGGTGCCTGTACAGTTGTTTCCATTTTCATGGCTTCGGTAATTAACAAGTGGTCACCACGTTTGACAGGGCTGCCTTTAGATACAACGACTTTTAATACAGTCCCTGGCATTGTTGCCCCAATTTGGTTCGGATTGCTTGGGTCTGCCTTGAGAGCTATGCTGCCATCCACTTCTACCGTCATATCTTGAATGACAAGCTCGCGCGATTGACCATTTAATTCAAAGTAAATAACACGTGTACCATCATGCTGTGGTTCACCAATCGATACCAGTTTAATAATTAACGTTTTGCCTTTTTCGATTTCTACTTCAATTTCTTCGCCTAGCTTTAAGCCATATAAAAACGTTGGCGTATCTAGCACTGAAATATTACCGAAGGACTCTAGCGTTTTCGCATACTCTTCAAATACTTTCGGGTAAAGTGCATAAGCGAGTATATCTTTCTTCGTAACAGGACGATTTAATTTATCCGCCAATACTTCCTCTAGCTGTTCAAAGTTAACAGGCTCTAACAGTTCACCTGGTCGAACAGTAATTGGTTCACGCTCTTTCAATACCACTTTCTGAAGTTCCGCTGGGAAGCCCCCATGTGGTTGCCCTAAATAACCTTGGAAAAATTCAATAACGGAATCAGGGAAATCAATCGTTCTCCCTCTCGTTATAACGGTTTCTTCATTTAATTCGTTTTGCACCATAAATAATGCCATATCACCGACTACTTTAGATGACGGTGTCACTTTCACAATGTCTCCAAATAATAGGTTGACACGTGAATACATGCGTTTTACTTCATCCCAGCGATCGCCTAATCCTACAGCCTTTGCTTGTTGTTGTAAGTTGCTGTATTGACCACCCGGCATCTCATGGACGTAAATTTCAGAATGAGGGCTAATCATGCCACTTTCGAAATCTTTATAGTATTTACGCACATCTTCCCAGTAATAAGAAAGCTTTTCAAGCGATTCAATCTCTGCACGAATTTCACGTTTACTACCTTTCATCGCATAATATAAAGAGTTAGCACTTGGCTGTGATGTTAAACCTGCCATTGCACCGAGTGCAGTATCTAAAATATCTACCCCTGCCTCGATTGCTTTTGCATATAAATAAATCCCATTGCCACTTGTATCATGCGTGTGCAAATGAATTGGTAGGCTTGTCGCCTCTTTAAGCTCCGATATTAAGCGGTAAGCAGCTTCCGGCTTTAACAACCCAGCCATATCCTTAATCGCTAAAATATGGGCTCCTGACGCCTCTAGCGACTTCGCCATATCTTTGTAATACTGCACGGAGTATTTTGCACGTCCGTCATCTAAAATATCACCTGTGTAGCAAATCGCAGCCTCTGCAATTTTCCCTGCATCTCTTGCTGCATCAATGGCAACTTCCATTCCTTTAATCCAGTTTAAACTATCGAAAATACGGAAGACATCAATACCCGATGCAGCCGACTCAGCAATAAACGCACGAATTAAATTATCGGGATAGTTCGTGTAGCCTACAGCATTCGCCCCACGCAATAGCATTTGGAACAGCACATTCGGTATTTGCTCACGTAGCTTAGCTAAGCGTTCCCATGGATCTTCCTTTAAAAAACGATACGCTACATCAAACGTTGCGCCACCCCACATTTCTAACGAGAAGAAATTATGCATCATACGTGCTGTTTCATCTGCAATTTGATACATATCTTGTGAACGCACACGCGTAGCTAATAAGGATTGATGTGCATCACGGAACGTTGTATCTGTTAATAACACATCATCTTGTTGTAAAATCCACTGCACTAAACCGTTTGCACCTTGCTCATCTAAAATTTGCTTTGTACCCGATAACGGCCGCCCATTCAAATCCACAAGTGGCTTAATAGGCTGTGAGAAAATTGGCTTGGCCTTGTTTTCCACCCCTGGGAAACCATTTAGCGTCACATTACCGATATAACTTAACAGCTTTGTCCCGCGGTCTTGTCGCACAGGGAAATTGAATAATTCAGGCGTTGTATCAATAAAGCTCGTGTCAAACGAACCTTCTAAGAAATTTTTATGCGTTACTACATTATTTAAAAATGGAATATTCGTTTTTACCCCGCGAATACGGAATTCTTTTAAGTTACGGTCCATTTTCGCAGCCGCTTCTTTAAAAGTCATACCTGATGTTGAAATTTTCACAAGCAATGAATCATAATACGGTGTAACAACGGCACCTTGGAATCCGTTCCCTGCATCTAAACGAACGCCAAAGCCACCACTTGAACGATATACCATTAACTTCCCTGTATCTGGCATAAAATCATTCGCTGGATCTTCAGTTGTTACACGTGCTTGAATCGCATAACCAATCATCGGAATATTCGCTTGTTCCGGTATGTGTATTTCTTCGCTATGCAAGCTGTAGCCTGCCGCTACCTTAATTTGCGCATGTACGATATCAATGCCTGTAATCATTTCCGTAATTGTATGCTCTACTTGAATTCGAGGGTTTACCTCGATGAAATAAAAGTCATCACCCGCAACTAAAAATTCAACTGTCCCTGCATTTATGTACGAGACATTTTTCATTATTTGAACTGCTGCATCACAAATTCTATTTCTTAAATTTTCTGAAATTGAATTCGATGGCGCAATCTCTACAACCTTTTGATGGCGACGTTGAATCGAACAATCACGCTCATATAAATGCACAATATTGCCCATTTTATCGCCTATAATTTGAACTTCAATATGTTTTGGGTGAAGTATGCATTTTTCTACATACACTTCATCAGACCCAAAGGCTGCTTTTGCCTCTGATTTGGCACGTTCATAAGCAGATGCTACATCATCCTTTGTTTGCACGACACGCATGCCGCGCCCACCGCCACCTAAAGAAGCTTTAATCATAAGCGGGTATCCGTATTGTTCACCAAAAGCTTGTACTTCTTCTACTGAAGCAACTGGACCATCAGTACCCGGAATAACAGGAATATCTGCGTTAATAGCTTGTTCACGCGCTTTTACCTTATCGCCAAACATATCTAAATGTTGTGAAGTAGGACCAATAAATAAAATGCCCTCTTCCTCACAACGACGTGCAAATTCCACGTTTTCTGATAAAAAACCATACCCTGGATGAATCGCATCAACGCCTGCATCCTTAGCGATTGCAATGATGCCTTCAATATCTAAATACGCATCGATTGGTTTCTTGCCTGACCCTACTAAATAAGCCTCATCCGCTTTAAAGCGATGGAATGCTCCACTATCCTCACGTGAATAAATAGCGACTGTGTGAATGTTGAGCTCCGTACACGCACGGAAAATTCGAATTGCAATTTCTCCCCGATTGGCTACAAGGATTTTGTTGATTGATTCCATAGGTATCCCCCTTATGTTTGTGATTTCCTTCTTTCTACCTTTTCGAACATGGAAACATTAATCAATATCCCCATAGCTAAAGATAGCAAAATTATAGATGTCCCGCCGTAACTAATGAAAGGCAGCGTGACACCGGTTAACGGGATTAACCCGGTTACACCCCCAAGATTAATAAACGATTGCCAGGCAATCCAGCTCGCAATCCCAGCAGCAATCATACGTGCTAGTGGATCTTTTGTTCGCAATGCAATGGAAAAACCTTTATATACAATAAATCCTAAACCACCTAAGACGATTAGAACTCCCCAAACGCCAAGTTCCTCCATTACAATCGCCATTATAAAATCGGTTTGTGGCTCAGGCAAATAACCTAATTTTTGAATAGATTGACCGAGTCCTCTACCTTCTAGACCACCACCGCCAATTGCATAATAACTATTGACAACTTGGTGACCTACTCCATTTTCAAATTCAAATGGATTAAAATAAGACTCGATACGTCCTTTACGGTTCCCTTTTAATAATTCACCTTTAAATAGCCAGAGCATGCCTAGAATAGCTGTACCAAATGCACCTAACACACCAAAAAACTTCCAAAATGTTTTAAAAGGAATACCACTTGCTGCGACCACAGATACAGCGATACCACATAAAATAATAACTGCCCCTAAATCTGTTTCAAAGGCTACACCAGCTACAACAAGTATCCAAAGGAAAATTGGATAAAAAATCTCTGTCGGCTGAAGCTTTTCAAATGTATACTTTTGAGATTTCCGATAAAATGCTGCTGCAAAATATAAAATTATAAATAGTTTCGCATATTCGGAAGGCTGGAAATTCCCCAATCCTGGTACACTAATCCAACTTTGAGAGCCTACTTCCTCTGCCCCATTACCAGCTACTTTTACCCAAGTAAAAAGCACAATTAACACAATCGTCAGTAACAACATAATATTCTTATTTGCATAATGCTTATAAGGGAAAAATGCTGCGGCCACAAATCCTAAAGACGCGACTGCTAAGTTAGTAAGTTGTTTTCGATAAAAATAATCAGGTGCTTGTTCTTTGTGGACGATTGCCACCATCATACTTGAGCTATAAATCATTACTAAGCCAAATAAACTTAACAACAAAACCGTAAAAAATAATGGGTAATCAAAATTTTGAGCATATCGTTTTAAGTATTGTTTCATTGGAAAACCTCGTTCTAGAAAAAAAACTCAAATCGCAAGCAGCGTTTGAGTTTTTTCTTTTTATTTGTCTGTATACGCGTCATGTAGTACAGAAAGTTCCTTCTCGAGTGAATCGAGAATGGCCTTGCCTTTTTCGCGTTCAATAAGTCCAAGCTTCACAGCAAAGTCAATTTCACGTGAAAGGCCGAACATTTGTGTATCTAATACTTCTTCATATAAAGGGCATTGTGGCATCGTTAAATGATCCATTTGTACTCGAATGAGGCGAGCAATTTTATCTGCATCAGCAACTAAAAGCTCCAAAGCCTTCTCTTGAAAGGAAGTTTGTGATTTCGTATCCATGAGGACGCCCCCATTATCTGATATTTCTTCGATTCTATCTTAATAAAGTTTATCTTTTAGTCGCTAAAAATGCAAGTGTCTTCGTCGGAAAATAAACAATCCGAATTATATTTCTTTATTATCTCCTTGCATTAGCGTTATACTAATTCATGGATATACAAGATTTGAGGAGGATTTCTATTATGGAAACAATTATTCCTATTAAGGGTGCAGTTTCGTATCAACTAACATTAGATCCCACGGTTTGGATTTTTGACGATCGTAAATTAGACTTAAATACGTACTTCCAGGCAAGTGCAGTAGAGGAAGATGCGGATACAAAATATATGCGCGAAGTCGGTGCTCACTGGTCACGCGAAATTATGGAAGGTGCTACTTTCCCACCAACATTAAAATCAGAACGAAAATTCGACCGCAAAGGGATGGAAACGGGCACTTTCGGTATCGAATTAAGTCACTTCTTGAAAAATGCTGAAGTTAAACCCGAAGCGACAACAATCGTCATTGAATGCAAAAACGGGGAAGAACATGCATTTACAATTGAACAAGCACAGACATTAATTTTTAAATACAGTCAGGATGGCAAACCTTTAACCGAAGATGGACCCGTTCATGTATTATTTGGAGACGGCTCCAATGTAGACAGCCCTATTAAAAATGTGTTAGCCATTCGTGCGGAATAGGGAGGGAATGCGATGCGCGTAAAATGTGTCATTTGCGATACTATTAACCAGTTAGACGATGATTTACCGTTAGCAAAAAAACTGCGTAATCGTCCGATTCATACGTATATGTGCGACACATGCCATGATCGAATTAAGGAAAATACGGTGGCACGTATTGAAACGGGAAATTTCCGCTTTTATCGCACCTCACCACAAATGGACAAAGAATTTTAAGTGCCAGGCACTCATACAATTTAAAAAGCGCTCGCTCTAGCAGATTTAACAGTACAAAACGCAAAACCCTATTCATACAGGTTTTGCGTTTTTTACTTAGCCATTATTTTTGATAATCACTTTTTCCAGCAATTCGACAACTTGATACATAATTGTCGCGAAGAAAGCGATAATGAGCAGTGACATAAGGACAAGATTAAAGTTAAATACTTGGAAGCCATAAATAATTAAATAACCAAGCCCCTTTGAAGCAACTAAAAACTCACCAACAATCACACCAACCCATGACAAACCAACATTCACTTTCAAAGTCGAAATAATAGTTGGAAAAGAAGCAGGCAAAATCACCTCTTTGAAAGTTTGCCAACGAGTTGCACCAAAAGTTTGTAACACTTTACTGTAATTGGGATCCACACCTTTAAAAGCGGTGTACACAACAATGGTAGTAATGATGATAGATATCAGAGCACCCATTGCAATAATCGAAAAATAACCTGGTCCAAGTGCAACGATTAAAATCGGCCCTAACGCCACTTTTGGCATAGCATTTAATATTACTAAATACGGATCTAAAATTTTGGATAACATCGGAGACCACCAGAGGACAGTTGCAATCAAGGTCCCTAATAATGTTCCAGCAATAAAGCCGATAATCGTCTCCATTAACGTCACACCAACATGTAATGTGAGTGTGCCGTCGCTTACTTTTTCAATAAACGTTTGCCATACATAGGTTGGTGAGCTAAAGATTAAACGGTCAATCCATTCAAGCCTCGAGAGCAGCTCCCACCCCCCAAAAAAGACCAGTAAAATAATGATTTGATATAGGCGAACGAAGCGCTTTTCCTTCTTTAGCAATTGTTGATATTGTTTAAACAATGTATTATCCAAGACTCTCCAGCTCCTTCCAAATCGTTTGGAATACATCTGAATAAGCTGGATGTTGCCTTACATCGAACGGAGATAATTGTTGTAACTCAGAAGGTATTTCAAACACTTTGTGTAACATGCCTGGATTAGCCGAGAAAAGAAATACCCTTTCACTCATAGCGATTGCCTCACCAATATCATGTGTGACAAGAATCGCCGTTTTCTGATAGGCCTTTAATGTTTCGACAACTAAATCTTCAAGCTTTAACTTAGATTGATAATCGAGCGCTGAAAATGGTTCATCTAGCAATAATATTTTCGGATTAACCGCTAAAGTCCTTGCAAGTGCTACGCGTTGACGCATTCCTCCGGATAATTCTCTCGGATAATAACTTCCGACATGTGGCAAACCAATTTCATGTAAGAGCGCATTGGCCGTTACTTTATGCGTTTTATTATCCCGCTGCATGATTTTTAAACCAATGGTGACATTGTCCTCAATCGTTTTCCACGGGAATAGATAATCTTGTTGAAGCATGTAGCCGATAAGTGCCTGATTATGTGGCGCAATAATTTCGCCATCAATAAAAACCTTACCTTCCGTTGCAGGAAATAACCCAGCAATAATGGACAAGAGTGTCGTTTTTCCACAGCCACTTGGCCCTATAAAAGAAACAAACTCCCCTTCACGAATATCTAGATTAATATCTTTTAAAACTTCCTTTGCCTGCGTACTAGAAAAATAACTATGGTGAATATGATCTAGTTTTAAAAATTCCATTTACTCTGCAGCCTTTTTTGCAAACTTTGTATTCACAAGCTCTTCATATTTTACTCGTTGAGGAAGTTCACCTGCTTCCTCCATAATTGTTTGTAAGTTATCCCACTCTTCTTCATCCAAAATTGGATCTGTTGCATAAGAGCCTTGTGATTTATAACGTTCGACCACCGTCTCAATTAACGCTACATCAACATTTTCAAAATACGGCTGAATTATTTCTGCCACTTCTGCCGCACTTTTCTCTTGTACAAAATCTTGTGCTCGCTTCAGCGCATTAGTAAATCCTTGCACCGTTTTAGCATCATCCTTTAAGTAGCTACTTTTTGCCATAAAGGACGTGTATGGTAAATGGCCTGATTCCGTGCCAAATGAAGCAACAATATAACCTTTACCTTCTTTTTCAAACACACTCGCTGTCGGTTCAAACAACTGAACATAATCTCCTGTTCCTGAAGCAAAGGCTGTAGCGATATTGGCAAAATCAATATTTTGAATAAGTGTTACATCTTTTGTAGGATCAATGCCATGCTTTTTCAAGACAAACTCCCCAGCCATTTGTGGCATTCCACCTTTACGTTGCCCTAAAAATGTTGATCCTTTTACATCTTCCCATGAAAAATTATCCATCTTTTCACGGGCTACTAAAAATGTACCATCTGTTTGTGTTAATTGTGCAAAGTTTTGAATCGGATCGTTCGCACCTTGAGCTGTTACATAAATGGATGTTTCTGAGCCAACTAAGGCAATATCGATGCCATCTGAAAGTAACGCTGTCATCGTTTTATCGCCACCAGCAATCGTTTGTAGCTCAACAGAAAGTCCTTCCTCTTCAAAAAAACCTTTTTCAAGCGCTACATATTGCGGAGCATAGAAAATCGAGCGCGTCACTTCTCCGACCTTTACTTTTTCTAGCTCCGCTTTATTACACGCTGCCAATGAAAGGAGCAACAAAGCAATACTACTAAATAACAAACCTTTTTTAAGCCAACGCATTCCATTTCCTCCTTGATTGATAAATAGCCTATCGAGACTAACTTATTCACGTTAGAAGATTTAGGTGCCAACCATTTTGTCATATGTCATTCAATTGAATGAACATAGATGCACAGCTATTCTTACATAGGTAGATTGCCTAAGACGTAAAAATTTTCTCTATCAAAGAAAAAAAGCCCTAGCAAATAAATGCTAAGACTTTTTTTATGCCCTTAAAACTTAAGGTAAGTTTTATGGTAAAGGAGCCAAGCTACTATCATTGATTGGCAGCTTGTTGCTCTTCTCTTTTTTCTCGCCACATACGTGTTTTGTATACAATCAAAATTAACGCCGCTACGATGAGGCCTTCAATCATAGGTAGGAATAACGCGAAAAATGTCAACATAATACACCCCAAAAATAGGAACACATAAATGACAATATTTTGAGATAGCTTTAACTTTTTTGCAAAGCCTAATTTATAGACAATTGCAGAAAGTACAAAGACAAGAAGAAATACAACATAGCCTGCAACTTCATAGCTTGGTAAATTTTCATATAGAAATCTTGTAATACCAGCCATTCTCCCATAAACCTTTGTTGTTTCCTCTGCATTTGTTGATGCAGCAACTTGAATAACATTTAGTTCACCCAATAAAGCGGACTTTATATCCAAGACTCCCTCTCCCTTTCATATCAGCGGAAAATTATTGTTCAGCGTTTTTTAATTTTTTCGCTGCTTTCTCACGTTCGTTTTTATCTAGAATTTTTTTACGAAGGCGAATTGATTCAGGTGTGATTTCTAAGTACTCATCATCCCCTAAGTATTCAAGCGCTTCTTCTAGAGATAAAATACGTGGTTTTTTAATAACATTCGTTTGGTCTTTATTTGCTGAACGGATGTTTGTTTTTTGTTTCATTTTTGTAATATTTACAGTGATATCAGCGTCACGAGTATTTTCGCCAACAATCATACCTTCGTAAATGTCTGTACCTGGCTCCAAGAATAGTGTACCACGGTCTTCAATCTGCATCATACCATAAGTTGTTGATTTACCAGTTTCCATTGAAACGAGTACACCTTGGTGACGACCACCAATTTTCCCTGGTAATAATGGTTGGTAGCAATCAAACGTATGGTTGATAATACCGAAACCTTTTGTCATCGACATAAATTCAGTTGTATAACCGATTAATCCACGAGCTGGTACTAAGAACGTTAAACGCACTTGACCACTGCCGTTGTTCACCATATCAAGCATTTCACCTTTACGAGTACCAATAGATTCAATAATAGAACCAACATTTTCTTCAGGTACATCGATTTGAACACGTTCGAATGGTTCACATTTAACACCATCGATTTCACGCACGATTACTTGTGGTTTTGATACTTGTAATTCAAAACCTTCACGACGCATATTTTCAATCAGGATTGATAAGTGAAGCTCACCACGACCTGAAACTGTCCAAGCATCTGGAGAATCAGTATCTTCAACGCGTAAAGATACGTCTGTTTGTAATTGAGCACGTAAACGCTCTTCTACTTTACGAGAAGTAACCCATTTCCCTTCACGACCTGCAAATGGAGAATTGTTTACTAAGAAAGTCATTTGTAAAGTTGGCTCATCGATACGTAAAGGCGTAAGCGCTTCTTGATGTTCAACAGGGCAAACTGTTTCTCCTACGTTGATATCTTCCATACCAGAAACGGCGATTAAGTCACCAGCTTTTGCTGTCTCAACTTCTTCACGTTTTAAGCCGAAGAAACCAAAGATTTTTGTTACACGGAAGTTTTTCACTGTACCGTCTAATTTCATCAGAGCAACTTGTTGACCTACTGAAATTGTTCCGCGGAATACGCGACCAATTCCGATACGTCCAACGAAGTCATTATAGTCAAGTAAAGCTACTTGGAATTGTAATGGTTCTTCAGAGTTATCAACTGGTGCTGGGATAGCTTCAATAATTTTTTCAAATAGACATTTCATATTTTCTTCTTGTTTAGATGGATCAGCGTCTAAAGAAGCCGTACCATTTACACCTGAAGCATACACAACAGGGAAGTCTAATTGATCGTCATCTGCACCTAACTCGATGAATAACTCTAATACTTCATCTACTACTTCAAGTGGACGAGCTGAGTCTTTATCTACTTTGTTCACTACTACAATCGGTGTTAACTTTTGTTCTAACGCTTTTTTCAGTACGAAGCGTGTTTGCGGCATACAACCCTCATACGCATCGACAACTAGTAAAACGCCATCTACCATTTTTAAAATACGTTCTACCTCACCACCAAAGTCGGCGTGTCCAGGCGTATCAAGGATGTTGATACGAGTTCCGTTATAGTTGACAGCAGTATTTTTTGCTAATATTGTAATACCACGTTCACGTTCGATATCGTTAGAGTCCATTGCACGTTCTTCAACACGTTCGTTTGAACGGAATGTACCAGATTGTTTTAATAATTGGTCGACTAAGGTAGTTTTACCATGGTCAACGTGGGCGATAATTGCGATATTGCGAAGATCTTGACGTAAGTTTGTCATTATTCCACTCCATATTCTTTTTTCGAATGTTTAACTGTGATATTATAGCACAAGAAGGATGTAAATGTCCTTATTAGAATTTCTATCATTCTAAAAAAATATTTTTAATCACAAATTTACTATAAATTAGGGGGCTCGGTTATGCATCGTGGAAAAATCGTAATGGCCATTTATGCACTAGCAGCTGTGCTAGCAATGTGTTCTATCGGGTATTCAGTAGCAGCAAGTAATATTTGGGGAGTAATAGCAGGTATTGTAGCTACTTGTGTCATTTTTATGACAGCTTTTAAAATGAAGCGTAAACTTCGCGAACAAGGCTTACTTTAATGTTAGTATTTGCACTCTAACTACCTATATGTGGTCTAAAAAGAGGCATTGTCCATAATAGACAACGCCTCTTTTTGGCTATATTTCACAACATATTTGTTTAATGTTTAGCTACTATCTCCTCAGCCTGCAAGCAAACAAGTGATGCTTTCATTAATAGTCTTTTGCCAAATAATCTAACGTTGCTTGACCTAAAACATTAGCTGCAATCCGCAATGAACGTTCATCAATATCGAATTTTGGATGATGGTGTGGATACACTTCTTGCCATTGTGGATTTTTTGCCCCCGTAAAGAAAAATGCCCCTGGTATTTCCTCTAAATAGTACGCAAAATCCTCTCCACCCATCGTAGGGTCAACAAATTCAACCGCTTCGACATCTGCTACTTTTCTTGCTGACGCCATCACATGCTCTGTTTCTGCTGCATGGTTCACCACTGGTGGGTAACCACGACGAAACTCATATTCATAGTCCGCTTTTGTTAAATAACAAGTTGCCTTTAATAGCTCTTCAATTTCACGCTCCAGTAAATCGCGCTCCTCCTCATGGAAGGTACGGACAGTCCCTTTCATATAGACTTGGTCTGCAATGACATTAAAAGGGTTTAACGCCTCAATATGACCAACTGATACTACCGCAGGACGCAATGGATTAATACGACGTGCTACAAGTTGTTGTAAATTTGTAATAAATTGCGCTGCCAGCAAGATGGAATCCTTCGTATCGCTTGGATTTGAGCCATGACCACCCTTTCCTTTAATCTTAATGTAAATGCCATCAGCCGCAGCCATAAATGGTCCAATTGCTGTTTGCACCTTACCAAGTTCTGTTGGTGCCCATAAATGTGTGCCAAATATTACATCGACACCTTCTAAACAGCCATCAGCAATCATTGATTTCGCCCCACCTGGTGCAAGCTCCTCTGCATGTTGATGAATAAAGACAATTGTCTCCGCTAAGTTTTCTTTCATTTGATTTAATGCCTTCGCCAAAATTAATAATGAAGCTGTATGTCCATCATGACCACATGCATGCATGCGCCCTTTTATTTTTGATTGGAATGGCAGACCTGTTTCTTCTGTAATAGCTAAAGCATCAAAGTCTGCACGTAATGCCACTGTTTTCCCTGCCTTAGCACCAACTAACTTCGCTACAACACCGTTACCCCCAACACCTTCACGTACTTCATGCCCTAAAGCACGATGAAATGCAGCAATCGTTTTCGGTGTTTCAATTTCTTCAAAGGAAAGCTCGGGATTTTCATGAAAATGACGACGAAGTTGAATCATTTCCTCTTCATATCGTTTTAATAAATCAACTAACTGCTCTTGCTGTAATACTGCCATTAGTAACACCCCTTATTTTAAGTATATATAATCTCCAGGTCCTAGTGGTAAACCAAGTAGGAACCAAATGGCGAACAGTATAATCCAACCGATTGCAAAGAACACAGAGAATGGTAGTAACGCGGAAATTAGTGTCCCCATACCGATATTTTTATCGTAGCGTTTGGCAAATGATAGCAAAATAGCAAAATACGGTAGCATTGGTGTAATTGGATTGGTAATAGAGTCTCCTACTCGATAGGCCATTTGCGTAACAGCAGGGGAATAGCCTAAGTAAAGGAACATTGGAACGAAAATTGGCGCAAGTAAAGCCCACTTCGCAGAAGCGCTGGCGATAAGTAAGTTAACGAAAGCACATATTAAAACAAATCCTATCATCATTGGTAAACCTGTAAAATTTAATGCTTGTAAAAGTTCCGCTCCTTTAATGGCTAAAATAGCACCGATATTACTCCAGTTAAAAAAGGCAATCATTTGTGAAGCGGCAAATGCTAAAACAATAAATGGAGCCATATCCGCAATCGATTTAAAAATTTTCTCAGCCACTTCCTTGTCATTTTTCACTTCTTTTGCCGCAATGCCATAGGCAAGACCTGGTAAAAGGAAGAAGAATAACATAATCGGCACAATACCTGACATAAATGGTGAATTTAAAAAGCCCCCTGTTTCCGGATCACGTAAAAGACCGTTAGACGGAATGACCGTAAATGCAATAACTGCACTATAAATGACTGTCACCAGTCCTGCCCATCGTAAACCACGCTTTTCTAAAGCAGTTAGCGGTTCTAACATTTCAACCTTGCCTTCAAACTTACCAAAGCGAGGCTCAGTAAACTTTTTGGCAACCCACGTACCAATCCCAATTAGTAAAAATGTCGAAGCAATTAAAAAATAATAGTTCATCGTTGCTCGACCTGTGTAGCCAGAATCTGCAATCTGTGCTGATGATTCCGTAATTCCCAATAACAATACATCAAGTGAACTAATTAAAATATTGGCACTAAAGCCTCCAGCTACTGCGGCATATGTAATAATTAAACCTGCTAGTGGGTTTCGACCAATGCTCATAAAAATCATCGCTGCAATTGGCGGTAAAATAATGAACGCTGCATCGGCAGCTAGATTCCCCACTAAACCTGTGAAAATAATAAATGGCACGATTAATTTTGTCGGAGCTGACAGCACTAGCTTTTTCATTACGGCAGATATAAGCCCTGTTTGCTCGGCTAAACCAATACCAATCATTGTCACAATCACTAATCCCAAAGGAGCGAAGCCTGTAAATGTTGATACCATTTGCGTTAATATTAAAATAAGACCTTCTTGACTTAGCAGATTTTTTACTTGAATAACATCTTCAGTGCCTGGTTGAACTGCTGAAACACCAAACATCGATAATATCCATGATAAAACAAGCACAATACCTGCTAAAATAATAAATAGCGTAATGGGGTCTGGTAGTTTATTACCTGCCTTTTCAATGCTATCTAGCATTCTATCAATCCAAGATTTTTTTACTGTGTCTAAATTTTTTTGCATAAGCCCCTCTCCTTCTCTGTGTTATTCGACTTGTGCTATTCATCTTAATCCTCATTTAAGACATTGATAGCATGTGTCCTTAATACAAAGAAACCATATTTTTAGAATATTTTCAATATTTAATTTATAGTTAAGGAGCTTACTCTATGTATAAAATTAATGTTTTCACCGCTAAACTATCTCTCTCATGGGTAACGCAACTAGAGAAAATTAAGCCATCTTTTTGCCATTTCCATTACCATCCCTACACAGATTTTGAGCATTTAAATGCGCTGCTACAGCAACATTTACTAGCTGGAGATGGTGCACTTTTTAGCGGGCAAATCCCATACTTTTTTTCGCAAACATATTTTCCAAACACGGCTATCCCCATGCTCTATTTTGATATTTCAGAGCGAGATTTTTACCGTGTCTTAACGGAGTTATTTTATGACAATACAATTGCTATGAATCGGATTGCCATTGATTTTTGTTATGAAGAGAATGAATACCTCGGCATTCATGAATGGTCAATCGGTAGACAGCCCTATCTATTTAGTCAAACAATGAACGAGTTCGCAAGCAACGATATTGTTGAGAAGGCTGCTAATTGGCATATTCAGTTACATCGCGACAATAAAGTAGATTTAAGCTTTACGCGCATTGCAGAAATGCGCGAGCGATTGGCACAGCTAAATATACCGTTTATCGCGTTTCACCCATCACTCCATGCTATGCAATTAACATTGGATCAGTTGGTCAATCAGCTTCAGCTTCGACAACTTGAGCAAAATAAAGTAGTCGTTGTCCATATTTTAATTCCGATTGATAAATCCAATATCGATGAATTGGAATATCGACAAATTGCTTTATATAAAGCCATTTTAGATTTTAAGCAACGCTATGCAAGCACCTTTATCGTGCATCGCGAAGCTTCTTATATGGCCATTATTACAACCTATCAGCAATTTTTAATCACAACCGATGATTATAGCCATTGCCAACTTGTAGATTTTTTAGATGATACATTACAATTTCCTGTAAAAATAGGTTGGGGTATCGGTAACTCTTTAACTGAAAGTCAGAAATACGCAAAAAGGGCTGCTACGCTCTGCTCTTCCAAGGAAACGCAAGGCTATATTATTGAACATGAAAAAGAAATTGGTCCGTTGCTAAACGGGACTTTATTGCAGTTTGATAACGAAAAACAACAGCTCTTACAAAAATTAAGCGTTACCCATGATCTTCCTTTATTACAATTGCAAAAAATCGAGGCTGTTATCGAAAGATTAGCAACAACTATCGTCAATGGCGAACTGCTAAGCAAGCATTTAGGCATTACTGTACGTTCTGCAAACCGCATTTTAAAACAACTGCATGAAAAAAATTTAGCTGTTGAATTACCTAGCACTACTTCCACCACTCGAGGACGTCCGAAAAAATACTATCAGCTCGATTTAAATTAGCGCATACAAAAAACTGTTTAGGAATCAACAGTCCTAAACAGTTTTTTAAAGGTTATACATCATAAGGCACAATATATTTTTCTAATAATTCATGATGAATAGAAGGATTTGCAATAATAAAAGTATCTTGATGTAGTAAATCTACAGTTCGTCCATGTAAATTGGATGCAATAGCCCCAACTTCATTTGCAATAATTGTTCCGCCGGCAATGTCCCATGGGGATAACCGCATCGATACATAAGCGTCTAATTTTCCACTAACAACAAAGGCAATTTCCATTGCTGCAGAGCCATAAGAACGCGTACCTCGAACTTTACGAATTAGGTCAATGACTTTTTCATGATGTATATGGCGATTGGGTGCAACCCAATGTGCATTAATGCCAATAACGGACTCTTCAATGGTCACAGGTTGTAACTTACGTAACGGTGATGCATTATACCAAGCACCCTGTCCAGCAATTGCATAAAATAAATCTTCGCGCATTACATCATATATGTAACCAAGTTTCCCTATACCATCAATAAATATTCCAATTGAAATCATAAAGTGGCGATGTTGCTTTACAAAATTCATCGTTCCATCAATCGGGTCGATAATCCATACAACGCCATCTAATGACTCTACTTTCTCCCCCATACCCTCTTCGCCTATAATATGATGGGTAGGATCAAAAGATTTAATTTTTTCTATAAAAAACAATTCTGTTTCACGGTCTATATTTGTAACAAGGTCATTCGCATTCGATTTTGTCTCGATCACTAAATTATACGAAAAGGCATTACGAATACGGTTTCCCGCTTCAACAATAATACTTTTTGCAAATTGATCGATCTGCTTTAAATCCATAAAAACCCACCCCTCGAATATAGAAAACATTTACGCTCGTCCACACACAACTTGCTTATCTGTGGTATTCAAGCAATAAAACTACCGTAGCTACACACTTTAAACGTACTCTAGTTCTAGACAGTAAAATGGCCTACACACTCTCCACAATAAGAGTGAGCATCATGTACAATGTGACCCTTTAAGAGCTTTGCATGTGTAGCGTCAAATGAAGAAAGATGAAAACTCCATTATCTAACAATGGTATATTGTCTATTTTACCCTTTATAACAACAAAAATCACCTGCTGTCGGAATATTCAGCAAGTGATTTTCATATGGGGGTTAATTTTTTTTTACGCATAGGCGTGCAAACTTTCCAGCTCCATCTGTATTTCAGCTAGACGCTTTTTACTTTTTGCGATTGCACCTTCGTCTTTCTCATTCATCGCTAAGAAGAGTGAGGCTAGCTCATAATCTAATTCTAATTGTAAAATGCGTTCATATTGCTTTTCAATGTCAACTTTACGTATAATTTTTACGACTTGTTTCATAAAAGTCACGTCCCTTTTTTATTTTTTTCAAAACCTTATACGATTCGCTAAAGTTCTTGTTATAAGATTTTTTCCCATTTTTTTAATAAAATAAACCTTATAATCGAAAGGAGTTATTAAAAATGCCTACACTAAAATGGACTAATAAAGATTTTAATGTATTTCAAATAAATGGCTTAGAACAAAGAATGGATGCCTTAAATTCCTGTGTACGACCAAAGTTCAATAAACTAGGAGAGAACTTCTCTGCTTTCTTTTCCAGTCATCTTGGAGAAGAATTTTACCCCCATGTTGCTAAACACGCCCGCAGAACGGTAAATCCACCAAATGATAGTTGGGTTGCCTTTGCTCCTTATAAAAGAGGCTATAAAGCATTGCCTCACTTTCAGATTGGTCTTTGGAGCACACATTTATTCATCGTCTTTGCTATTATTTATGAAGCACCGCAAAAAAATTTAATGGCACAACGTTTACTAGCCAACAAACCCTTGCTACAGCAGCTTCCGAATGATTTTATTGTTTCTGGGGATCATATGTCACCAGAGGCAATTTCCATCGAAGACGCGAAAGAAGAAAAACTAGATGAATTGCTTATCCGTCTACGTGATGTTAAAAAAGGGGAATTTTTAGTTGGCCGTCATATTCCACGAGAAGACGCGATAAAGTTGTCTGTTAGTCAATTCCAACAATTAGTAGAGGAAACATTCACTGCATTACTTCCAATTTATAAAATTATTCAAGAAAAATAAAATGGCCTATTCATTTTTGAAAATGTGGCATAAAAATCTTACAAGAAATTTATAAGGTTTAACAATTTTGGACGAGGTATTTATCCATTAACCGTTTCTGTAAATTGTAAGCTAAAGGACTGAAGCACTTTCTTTTGAGGTTGTTGAGGATTTTGCACAGCAAGAATTATCAATCACTTGTTGTGGCTAAAGTTTTTTCTATAGCCTTGAGCTATGTCAGTGTATATTATTGGAAAATCCAAAATCTGTGAACATTTTTAAAAAAATTGATATTGCTGTAGTTTATGCAGACAACTATAAATTAACACCATAATGCTAGTGAATTCTTAAGAAGAATTATTATTTTAACATATCATAATAAATAGTAAGCTAGCAAAATCCGCTTTGCTTTCAACGGGCACAAATATTCACAATCCATTGTGTACATCTGTCCAGAAGGCAGGGCGGGTTTGTTTTTTTATAAAAAAAGCATGCTAGAGTATTCCCTAGCACACTATTTCCAAGCCAATGTTTAACGTCTTTGCTTTGGTACAACTTTGATTATCGTACCATCAACCGCTTCTTTTGCTTGCTTCACTACTGGATAGCTAACATATCCACTAGCATCTTCGAATTCACGGAAAATGGTTTTTTCCTCTGCTTGTGAAGGCACAATTTCTTTAAATCGACGATATTTTGCCAGCATCACTTCACGTTTAATGCCCTTTTCATACGCAAGTTCAATGCCTTCAAAAAATTTTACAACATCGACAATTTCTTCTGTTGACCAATCAATTGAAAACGGATAAGAATATTCCATTTGAACGTAACCACCTTTACATTAGTGTCCCCATTTTACCCGGATACTTTCCGCTTCTGCAACCATTCTTGTAATTAGCTCGTCCACTGTTGGGATATCATGGATCATGCCCGTCACTTGTCCTGCCCAACCAATGCCAGCATCCTTTTCTCCATCGTAAATAAAACGTTTATTGGCACTGCCACTAATATAGTCTTTTAAAGCCTCATAAGTAGGCGTTTCACGCTCTATTTCTAAAATTTTTGCTGTGAAGTCACTCCTTAACGCGCGTGCAGGCGCCCCAATAGAGCGTTTAATCACCGTTGTATCTGCCTCAGAACTCGCGAGTAATGCGTCTTTATAGGCTTGTGAGGCATCCACACATTCCTTCGTCGCAATAAAGCGTGTGCCCATTTCAATGCCCTCTGCACCAAGTGCATGTGCGGCCATCCAACCCCGACCATCGCCAATGCCACCAGACGCAATCACAGGAATTTTTACACTATCAACCACTTGAGGTACGAGCACCATTGTCCCAACGTCATCACGCCCAAGATGGCCACCACCTTCTTGTCCAACAACCATCACTGCATCTGCCCCTAGTTCTTCAGCTTTCTGAGCCTGTCTACGGGCTGCAACAAGCACTAGCTTTTTAATGCCTGTTCCTGCAAGTAAATCAAAAATCGGTGCGGGATTACCGCCTGTCATTGTGACAACAGGTACATTTTCTTCAACAGCAACTCGCACCATATCTTCATAGCCTGTGCCATGCATTCCAATGGCAAAATTTACACCAAACGGCTTATCTGTTAATGTTCTTAGTTTTTGTATCTCTGCACGCAATAAGTCTGGGTCGCGTAAACTCATCGCCGTTATTTGCCCTAAACCGCCAGCATTTGACACAGCTGCTGCTAAATCAGCATATGCTAAATAGGCTAATCCCCCCTGGATTATTGGATATTTAATCTTTAATAGTTCGGTAATACGTGTCTCCCATTTCATCGAATCTCTCCTTTCGTTCCATACTATCTTCTCGTAATCACGAAAAAATCCTTTTATTTTTTTAATTAAAGTCTATTTTTTCATGTCGTTAGGTGCTATAATTCATTTGTTTTCTTAGATATTATAAAAGTGAGGTGGTACCTGCGTTGTCACAATTAGAGACTCCATTGTTCGACGTATTACTAAAACATCGGAACAGACATCCAATTCAGTTCCATATTCCAGGCCATAAGAAAGGGCACGGTATGGATCCTGCTTTCCGAGAATTCGTCGGCGACAACGTTTTATCAATTGATTTAATCAACATTGCTCCACTAGACGATTTACATTCACCAAAAGGTGCTATCAAGGATGCGCAAGCACTGGCAGCAGAAGCCTTTGGTGCTGATCATACATTCTTTTCCGTTCAAGGTACTAGTGGCGCCATTATGACGATGATACTGACCGTCGTCGGTCCAGGTGATAAAATTCTAGTACCACGGAATGTTCATAAATCCATTATGTCAGCGATTGTTTTCGCTGGTGCAATTCCTATTTTTATTCATCCTGAAGTAGATAGTGAATATGGCATTTCTCATGGTATTTCGGCGGAAGCTGTAGAAAAGGCTTTAAATGCTTATCCGGACGCCAAGGCTGTCCTTGTTATTAATCCAACTTATTACGGCTTCTCTGCGGATTTAAAACGCATTGTCGAAATTGTCCATCGCCGTAATATTCCAGTCGTTGTCGATGAAGCACATGGCGTGCACATTAAATTCCATGACGAGCTACCATACTCAGCAATGGAAGCAGGCGCGGATATGGCTGCAACAAGCGTACATAAGCTTGGAGGCTCCATGACGCAAACTTCAATTTTAAACGTACGTGAAGGACTAGTTTCAGCTAAGCGCGTACAAGCAGTCTTTTCTATGCTGACAACAACATCAACATCCTACCCATTACTTGCATCGCTCGACACAGCTCGTCGTCAGCTTGCAATTCATGGCTATGATTTAATTGGGGATGCACTACGTTTAGCAAAAGATGCGCGTAAACGCATTAACCAAATTCCACATTTAAAATGTGCAGGTAAGGAAAAGCTTCACTCGTCCGCAACATACGATATGGACCCACTAAAACTGTTAATTAGTGTAAAAGATTTAGGCATATCAGGGCACCAAGCTGAGGAATGGCTTCGTCACAATGCAAATATTGAAGTAGAGTTATCGGACTTATACAATATTTTATGTTTAGTGACATTAGCAGATACGAAAAAAGAAATTAATCTTCTCATCAATGCTTTAAGCCGTATGTCAAAAGCTTTTGATTCAGAAGCTGCTGTTACTGAAACAGTTGTCAATGTACCTGAAATTCCAGCACTTGCAATGTCACCGCGTGATGCTTTTTATGCAGATACAGAAGTAGTCCCTCTTGCAGAAGCAGACAATTGTATTTGCGCTGAATTTATTATGGTCTACCCGCCTGGAATACCTATTTTTATTCCCGGGGAAATAATTACACAAGAAAATATTCGTTATATTCAAATGAATATTGAAGCTGGTTTACCAGTTCAAGGACCCGAAGATACAACATTACAAACAATTCGTGTTATTAAAGAACGCAGAGCAATTATTTAAAAAACAAAGCTACCTCTTCATTTTAGAAGGGGTAGCTTTTTATAGTTGAATCATACAGTTGTAAGCATTCTTACATAAAATACCTTTATTTTACAAACCTAAAATCCCCATTCTTTTTCTATCCCTATTTACACTCTTTCATTCTATTAGTTAAATTCTATTGCATTGCTTTCATCAAATTGAAAAAGATTGTATTAATAATTGTATAAAGCAAAAAAATAGCTTATGTGCTGTCCTTTACTTACAATATTTATAAAGGGAGTGAATTGTATGAATACATGGGATGAACGATTTAACACAATTGAATACGTCTATGGCGAACAGCCAAATACGTTTATAGAAAACTATGTAGAATTTTTAGAGGGGTATGTTAATGTTGCCGCATATGCTGAAGGAGAAGGTAGAAATGCTGTTTATTTAGCTTCTAAAGGGCATGTGGTAACGGCTTTTGATTATGCAAAAAGCGGTCTTGAAAAAACAGCACAGTTAGCAAAAAAGCATGGCGTTACTGTCAACACACAACTGCAAGATTTACTGCAAGATGAACTACCAGTAGAAACATTTGACGCTGCCGTGATGGTATTTGGTCATTTTCCCGCAGAACAGCAACATGCCGTTTTTCAACGCATCGTCAATTCGGTTAAACCCGGCGGTCGTATTATGATGGAATTATATTCCACGTCTCAATTATCCTATGCAACAGGCGGTCCACAAAATATTAATTTCCTATATAATCCAGCATCGGTGCTTATGTGGTGTCAGCCCTATAAAATTATTCATTTCTTTACCGGTGAACAAATACGCCATGAAGGTACTCTACACACAGGACTTGCACATACCATTCAATTAATCATTGAAAAAAGTTAACTATGCTTGTGTCAAGCGAAAATGCTAGCACCCTTTACAAGCCCATTATGCCTTGTAAAGGGCTTTCTTTTATAAAAATAGATAGACAAAGAGTGGACAGAGAAAAGCTCCTATAATCGCTGTTAACCCCATAGAAAGCGAACCAACCGATAATTCTTGCTCACCATACTCTCTTAGTTTTACAAGCCCAACACCGTGCGAGGCACTTCCTACTGCTACACCTCTACTGACAGCAGAATCAATTTTTCCATATTTCAATACGAATGGCCCAATAATAGCGCCGACAAAACCTGCAATCATAACAAAAACCGCCGTTAAAGGAGGAATTCCGCCAATTGTTTCACTTACCTGCATGCCAACAGGCGTTGTTAAAGATTTAGGTAACGCCGTCAGCATCCAATTTTCTTTAACACCGATCCATTTGAGCATAACAAAAATGGTTACTAATCCAGTTATCATCGCTAATATGATACCGGATAAAATAGAAACTTTATATTTCATAATGATGGCTCTCTGATTATAAAGCGGGTAGGCAAGTGCAACAACAGCTGGCCCCAACATTTTTTGTAGCCATTCTCCTCCTACCATATAGGTTGAATATGGAATATTAAAAACAAGTAAGATAGCTGCACTGACAATAGTTGTCGTCACTAATGGAATTATTAATGGGTGGGGAAACCGTTGATACAGCTTTGTAAATAATATAAACAGTCCAATTGTACCAAGTACAACAATAAGTTCAATCAACAAATAATTCTCCCTTCCCCTCTTCAATAGTTACTGCTTGTTCTTTCTTCGCTACTTCTCTTTTTTCAATCAGTTGGGTGAGTATTCCCGTTACATAAATAGCTATTAATGTACTAGCAATAACCGCCAAAATAATCAGCAGACCCGTTGTTGACATCAGTTCTGGATAATCAATAATACCAACAGTTGCTGGAATAAAGAACAATGTTAAAACGCCAATTAAAAAGCCAGCACCATCTTGAATGTATTCTACTTTCATTAGTTTAAAATTGAGTAAAAGTGCCAATAACAGTAAGCCAATTACACTTCCTGGAAGCGGAATGTGTAAGTAAGACACAATGCCCACACCGATGTAATAAAAAATATTAAGTATGCCAATTTGGACAATAATACGAACAACTCGCATTAATATCATAGTAAAATTTTCGTTCATCATTTCGCCACCGTTCCCCCCTGTTACGCTTATTCTACAACTGAAGGAATTTTCTGTCTATTACAATTTTAGAAAAATAATAGAAAAAAGAGTCAACCCAAACACGAATGAGTTGCTCCTTTGTGTACAAAATCCGCTTAACTGCGCACTTTTTCTATATTTACGCTATTGCAATAATTTAAATAAAAAGTACTAAATATAACGACATACTTGTCGCTCCCTATAAGGCGTGCCCTGAACCACCGTCAATATTTACAGCTGTTCCTGTTACATAACTTGCTGCATCTGACACTAAGAAAGTAATGACATTAGCTGCTTCTTGCGTTTCCCCTACACGACCTAGCGGAATAGATTGACCAACTTTACGAGAGTAGTCATCCCACGAAAGGTCTTGTGCTTCTTTTTTCCATAAATTTTCAATTTGATCACTTCGAATTAAACCAATACACACTGAATTCACACGAATATTATCTTTTCCTAAATCTTTGCTCATGGCCTTCGTTAAAGCGAGCCCAGCTGCTCGACTAACAGTAGTAGGAAGTGAACTTGCAGGAGGCGTTTTAGCCATTACTGCCGTTACATTAACAATCGCACCGCCGCCTACCTTTCGCATATAAGGCACAGCATATTTAGAGCAATTGATAGCACCAAACACTTTTAAATCGATATCAGCTTGCCACACTTCACTGCTGACCGTTTCAAACGGATTAGCTGACGCTGTGCCTGCGTTATTAATCACAATATCTACGCGTCCATAATGCTCCACAGTACGTTCTATAAGCCTCTTACAGTCTTTTTCCTTCGTAATATCCGTCGGTACAATTAAGACTTCCTCGCCCGTTTCATTTTTAATGCATCCAGCGGCCACCTGTAGCTGTTTTTCACCACGTGCACTAATTACTACCTTTGCACCTTCTTTTACTAGCTGCATCGCCGTATAATAACCAATCCCTTTACTTGAACCAGTAATAATTGCTACTTTTCCCTTTAAGCCTAATTCCATTTCGCCCCACCTCTATGTTTTCAAATAGTTATTTACTAGTTTTACTGTATCAAAGTTAGTAAAATTATACAAAAAAACGACTATAAAGCGAACATGCTTTATAGTCGTTTTATATGTTCAATTATTTTTTCGCTACAATATGGATTGGGTTGCCTAGTAATACTTCAGCAGCTTCCATTGTAATTTCACCTAATGTTGGGTGAGCATGAATTGTTAACGCGATATCTTCAGCAGTCATACCGCCTTCGATTGCTAAGCCCATTTCAGCGATCATATCAGATGCACCAGCACCTACGATTTGAGCACCAATTAATAAGCCATCTTCTTTACGCGCAACTAGTTTCACGAAACCTTCTGTTTGGTTTAATGCAAGCGCACGGCCATTTGCTGCGAATGGGAATTTCGCTGCAGTATATTCAATACCTTCAGCTTTTGCTTGATCTTCGTTATAACCAACTGTTGCCATTTCTGGATCAGTGAAGCATACAGCAGGAACAGCTAGATAATCTACGATTGATTTCTCGCCAGCGATTGCTTCAGCAGCCACTTTACCTTCATAAGAAGCTTTGTGTGCAAGCTGAGGACCTGCTACGATATCACCAATTGCATAGATGTTTGGAATGTTTGTACGGCATTGTTTGTCAACTTTAATAAGGCCACGTTCACCGAATTCAATGCCAACACCTTCAAGACCCATTTCATCTGTATTTGGACGACGACCTACAGTTACTAATACATAATCAGCTTCAACTTTTTTCTCTTCTCCGCCAACTTCATACGTAACAACTACGCCGTTTTCTGTTTCTTCAACGCCTTTAGCAGATGCGTTTACTTCAATTTCAACGCCTTTCTTTTTAAGGCCTTTTTTCACGATTTGTGTCATTTGTTTTTCGAAACCAGCAAGAATATCTTTGCCACCTTCGATAATTGTTACTTGTGAACCTAGGTTTGCATAAGCTGAGCCTAGCTCTGTTCCAATGTAACCTCCACCGATTACAACTAATTTACTAGGTACTTCTTGTAAAGAAAGTGCGCCAGTAGAGTTTAGTACACGCTCAGAGAATTTAAACGTTGGAATTTCAACTGGACGAGAACCTGTTGCAATAATAACATTGTTAAATGTATATGTTTGAGCAGATTCACCATTGATGATACGCACTGAATGAGCGTCAACGAAATACGCTTCACCTTGTACAATTTCAACTTTATTTCCTTTAAGTAAGCCCTCAACACCGCCAGTTAATTTCTTAACAACACTGTCTTTAAAAGCTTGCGCTTTTGAAAAGTCTAATTTCACATCAGAAGCGATGATACCCATGTCATCTGAATGTTTAGCATGCTCAAAGCGGTGACCCACTGAAATTAATGCTTTTGATGGAATACAACCTACGTTTAAGCACACACCACCAAGTACATTTTTTTCAACGATTGTTACTTTTTGGCCAGTTTGAGCTGCACGAATTGCTGCTACATATCCTCCAGGACCTGAACCAATGACAAGAGTATCTGTTTCGATTGGGAAATCTCCTACTACCATTTTTGTTACGCCTCCATTAATAATAATTCTGGCTCACTTAACAAACGCTTTAAGTGATTTAAAGCATTTTGCGCAGTGGCTCCATCGATCATGCGATGATCAAAGCTCAATGATAATGCTAACACAGGTGCAGCTACAATTTCACCATTTTTTATTACAGGTTTTTCAGAAATTCGACCAATACCTAAAATCGCTACTTCAGGGTGGTTAATTACTGGCGTAAACCATTGGCCACCTGCAGAACCGATATTCGTGATAGACATGGAAGCGCCCTTCATTTCATGCGGAGCAAGTTTACCATCTCGCGCTTTTGTCGCTAAGTCATTAATTTCATTTGAAACTGCAAATACTGATTTGCGATCTGCATGTTTAATAACTGGAACTAATAAACCTTTTTCTGTATCTGCTGCAATACCGATATTGTAGTAGTGCTTCTGAATAATTTCTTGTGTTGCATCATCTAAAGAACGGTTAAATTCTGGGAATTCACGCAATGTTGAAATAAGCGCTTTTACTACGTATGGTAAATACGTTAATTTTACACCTTTTTCAGCAGCAATATCTTTGAATTTTTTGCGATGTGCTACAAGAGCTGTTACATCAACTTCATCCATTAGTGTAACATGAGGTGCTGTTTGTTTCGAGTGAACCATTGCCTTGGCAATCGCCTTGCGAATACCAGACATTTTTTCACGTGTTTCTGGGAAGTCTCCTTCAAGAACAACTGGCGCAGCTTGGGCAGTTTCTTGTTGAGCAACTGCTTCTTCATTTGCCACTGGAGCTTCTGCAGCTTGCACTGCTCCACCACCATTTAGGAAATTCTCAATATCTTCCTTTAGAATACGACCGTTTTTACCAGTACCTGACACTTCATGAATATTTACTTCATTGTCTCTTGCAAATTTACGAACAGAAGGCATTGCAATAATACGTTTTGTACTATCTGCTGTTTCTTGTTTTACAGCTACTTCCGCTGTTGCTGGAGCTTTTGGTGCTTCTTCTTTAGCAGGCGCTTTTGCTACATCCTGACCAGCTTCAGCCGTTGACTGAACTTGTGCCTCCGTTTTCGCCTCTGCATGATCGTCACCTTTAAGTTTTAAATCTTCGTAGCCTGGAGCATCTAAACGGATTAATACATCGCCAACAACAGCAACTGTACCTTCTCCTACTAAGATTTCCTCTACTTTCCCTTCAACTGGTGAAGGAATTTCTACAACTGCTTTATCGTTTTGTACTTCACAAAGAATATCGTCTTCTTTGACAGTATCCCCAGCTTTAACGAACCATTTTACAATTTCGCCTTCGTGAATACCCTCGCCAATATCCGGTAATCTGAATTCAAATGCCATGTGTACCCATCCTTTCTCTTTGCTTTTCTTCAAATATGCAAACTACATTAGAATGTTAAGACTTTTTTCGCTGTTTCCATTACATCTTTATAGTTCGGTAACCAAACACCTTCAGCTTGTGGGAATGGGTACACTGTATCTGGTGCTGCTACACGAAGTACAGGTGCTTCTAAACTCAAGATAGCTCGTTCTGTAATTTCAGCGACAACATTCGCAGCAATACCTGCTTGTTTTTGTGCCTCTTGAACAACGATTGCTCGGCCTGTTTTCTCAACTGACGCAATGATTGTTTCTATATCGATTGGTTGAATTGTACGTAAATCAATAACTTCTACAGAATGCCCTTCTTTTTCAAGTTCTTCTGCTGCTTTTAAGCTTTCATGTACCATTAAGCCATATGCAATAATTGTTAGATCTTTACCTTCACGTTTTACATCTGCCTTACCTAATGGAATTTCATATGCTTCCTCAGGTACTTCTTCGCGGAATGAGCGATATAATTTTAAATGCTCTAAGAAAATGACTGGATTGTCATTGCGAATAGAAGATATAAGTAATCCTTTAGCATCGTAAGGTGTTGATGGTACAACGACTGTTAAGCCCGGCTGTGCCGTCATTAAACTTTCTAAGCTATCTGAGTGCATTTCTGGTGTATGCACACCGCCACCAAATGGAGAACGGATTGTAACAGGTGCGTTATATACACCACCGCTACGGTAGCTTAAACGAGCTAATTGTCCACTGATTGAATCCATCACTTCATAGACGAAGCCGAAAAACTGAATTTCTGGAACTGGTCGGAAACCTTGAAGCGAAAGACCGATTGCTAAGCCACCAATACCTGACTCTGCTAATGGTGTATCGAATACACGATCTACACCAAATTCTTTTTGTAGGCCTTCAGTTGCACGGAAAACCCCACCGTTGACGCCTATATCTTCCCCGAATAACAGAACGTTTTCATCATTCTTTAATTCTGTGCGAAGCGCATCTGTAATTGCTTGAATCATCGTCATTTGTGC
The DNA here is from genome assembly GCF_016350185.1 of Lysinibacillus sp. C5.1. Classification (NCBI taxonomy): domain Bacteria; kingdom Bacillati; phylum Bacillota; class Bacilli; order Caryophanales; family Bacillaceae; genus Lysinibacillus; species Lysinibacillus sp. C5.1. Next base: position 871,160 of record NZ_CP066226.1, on the reverse strand, counting down.
CATAGGTTATTTCGACTCCTTCTCTTTGTAGATTTCATACTGTTCTTTTAAATTCGAAGGCATTTCGCCTTTGTACATATTTTCCATTAACTGTGTTACTTTTTGCTTTGGTGCAGCATCGGCTTTTTTAATTGCGTCTTTAATTTCTTCTTTCGCACGCTCAATAACAGCCTCTTCTTTTTTCTCATCCCATAGTCCTTTACCCTCTAGGTATTTACGGAAACGAACTAACGGGTCTTTTTGAGCCCACTCGTTATCCGTGTCAGACGTACGGTAACGTGTTGGATCATCCCCCGCCATTGTATGTGGACCATAACGGTAACACATTGTTTCGATAAACGTTGGACCCTCACCATTGATTGCGCGCTCACGTGCATCACGAGTAGCAACGTACACTGCAAGTGCATCCATACCATCTACTAAAATACTTGGGATACCTGCTGCAACACCTTTTTGTGCAATTGTTTTTGCAGCTGTTTGTAATTCACGCGGTGTAGAAATTGCGAATTGGTTATTTTGTACGATGAAAATGGCAGGTGATTTAAATGCACCAGCAAAGTTCATTCCTTCGTAGAAATCACCTTGTGATGACCCACCATCACCTGTATAAGTAACTGCTACAGCTTTTTTACCTCGTTTTTGCATACCAAGTGCCACCCCAGCAGCTTGGATAAATTGTGCACCAATAATGATTTGTGGTGGTAAAACATTAACACCTTCTGGGATTTGATTGCCCTCGAAGTGACCACGTGAGAATAAAAATGCTTTATCTAACGGTAAACCATGCCATACAATTTGTGGTACATCACGGTAACCTGGTAAAATCCAATCTTCTTTTTCTAATGCAAAGTGAGAAGCAAGTTGTGAAGCTTCCTGACCAGCTGTTGGTGCGTAGAAGCCTAATCGACCTTGACGGTTAAGAGAAATGGAACGTTGATCTAAAATACGTGTATAAACCATACGCGTCATTAACTCAACTAACTCTTCATCTGCTAATTTCGGATCTGCCTCTTCATTTATAATTTCGCCTTCTTCGTTCAAAATTTGAAACATTTCAAACTTTTCTTCGATTTCAGTTAGCGTTTGTTGTGGATCAAAAATATTATTGTTTTTTTTGCTCATTTGTCACATCTCCCTTTCAACTGTATTAAAATAAATCACTTTCAAACTAGTACAACTTATTCTTAGGACTCAGTATACTGAATAAAATACAGTCGGTCAATCATATATTACGCCTTATACCAAAGAATTTTTCTACAAAAACGTTAAGAGTAGACTGTCCTATACTGTATCACTAATAATAAAAATCTGTATTACAACAACTTCCTTTAAGCGCTCAAACATTACGTTTCTCTAAATAATGACCAATAGTAGAATACCCCAGTTTTCTGTAATCTAATAGCTACACAAAAATTTTTTAAGTTTATTTAAATAAAGTCTTTTTTCATGTGCATGTTTTAATGCGTGATGTATACTTATAAATAAGGTAATACAAAGATTGAAAGGAAGATTCTCACATGATTTTAATGGATGATATAATTCGCGAAGGCCATCCGACACTCCGCACTAAAACAGAGGAAGTTCAATTCCCTTTAACTGATGAAATAAAACAGCTTGCTACAGATATGCTACAGTTTTTAATTAACAGCCAAGATCCTGAAATTGCCGATAAATATGATTTACGCAGCGGGATTGGATTAGCTGCTAACCAAGTAAATAGTCTACACCGCATGTTTGCCCTTCACTTAAAAGATGACAAAGGAGAACAATTGAGCTTTATCGCAATCAATCCGAAAATTGTTAGCCATTCTGTTGAAAATACCTATTTGCCAACTGGCGAAGGTTGCTTATCTGTTGATCGCAATGTCCCTGGGTATGTGCCACGTCACGCACGTATAACCGTGAAATTTAAAACAATGGACGGCGAAGAGAAAAAAATGCGTCTAACTGGCTTGCCAGCTATCGCCTTCCAGCATGAATTAGATCATTTAAACGGCATTATGTTTTATGATCGCATCAATGAAAAAAATCCATTTGCTGAAATTCCAGACGCTGTTCCATACGAACGCGACTAAGACTCACTAGTAGCTACGACGGATGCTTTCCGCTGGCGCACACGTAAGCGCCTACCATCGCTGTCGCGCGGTCTGTTGCGTCTTACATTGCTTGCGTTCCCCCAGGAGTCTACGTGGATTTTTACTTGGCAAGTCATAAATACATGGCTAACACGGAAATTGAATTAGTTGCCTGACACTTACTCTTATATGCATAGCAAAAAGTGTTAGATTGATTGCAGTCAATCTAACACTTTTTCGCTTTTATTCTATCTGCTATCTTTTAAACTAATCGCGCATTAATCGTCTCAATTAATGCCGGCAGTTCACGCATTGTTTGAATCGTATAGTGTGCACCCGTTTGTTCAAAAATAGCTTTTGTTTTTTCAATAACGGCTTGTTGCTCTTCATCAGATAGACTCATAAATTCTTGTTCTGTTAAACCCATTTCAGAACTTCCGACTATAACGCCAACAGCCCAAACTCCGGCATTTAATGCCTCTTGTATATCTGACGTAGTATCCCCGACTTTAACGACTTGCTTTGTCGCTTTCACGCCAAGTTCTTCTAAATTTCTGAAAATCATATATGGATAGGGACGTCCCTTATCTCCTATATCAGTCGGTGTAACTAAAAAATCAGGCTTGTATCCTTTCTCAGCAGCGTGATGTGTCACGACTTCCATCATAGCGGCAGTATAGCCTGTTGTGGAGCCAATGCGTATTCCGGCTTGTCTTAATTGTTGAACCGTTTCTTTCACATGTGGAATCGGGTCCGTATACTTAGCAAGCGATGCCATTAATTTCGTTTCAAACTGCGAATACAGTGCCTGTACATCTTGTTCTGTAAATGAACGGCCATACACACGTGCCCATGCTTCACTCACTCTTGGCATCTCAAGCATCGTCCGAATATGGTCAATTTTCAACATGCCCATCGGTTTGCGTGCTTCTTCTAGTGTCACCGCAACACCTGCATCTTCAAAAATAGTAAGAAATACATTGACAGGTGCAAAACAACCAAAGTCAACCGCTGTACCTGCCCAATCAAAAATTACCGCTTCAATTTTCATTATTTTTCACCGCCATATAGTTTTCAATAACATTACATAATGTAGTCATATCTTCCTCATGAACATCCCCTATATTACCGATTCGGAATGTATCAAATTCAGTTAGCTTACCAGGATAAATAACAAAGCCTGCTTGTTTCATTTCATGATAGAAATGCTCGAAAGAAAATCCTTCATATGGATATAAAAACGTCGTGATAATCGGTGATTGCATTTCCGCTGAAATATAAGCTTCAAAACCACAGCGTGATAATCTTTCACGCAATAGTTGATTATTTTTAGCATATCGTGTGTAGCGTGCCGCAACGCCACCTTCTTCAGCAAGTTCCTCCAACGCCTTTGCAAAGGCCGCTACAACATGTGTTGGTGATGTAAAACGCCATTTCCCGTCTACACTCATCACTTCCCATTGTTTGTATAAATCTAATGCTACACTCTTGGCTTGTCCTTTACATTTTTCTAACGCTTCTATTTTCGCAACAACAAATCCAAAACCTGGCACGCCTTGAATACATTTGTTAGCACTACTGATTAAAAAATCAATTTGCATATTCGATAAATCCATTGGCACGCCACCAAAGCTACTCATTGCATCTACAATAAATGTTTTATTAAACGATTTTACAACTTTGCCTATTTCATCAATAGGATTTAATATCCCCGTTGTCGTCTCACAATGGACAATCGCGACATGCGTAATAGCAGCATCTTTTTCAAGTATAGCTTGTACTTCTAAAGGTGATGGTTGCTCATGATACGGTACACTGTAAACAACATGCTGTAATTGAAGGACTGTTGCCATTTCTACGATTCGTTCCCCGTACGCTCCATTTGTAATAATGAGTACCTTATCTGCATTTCCAATAGCAGTTGTCAGAACCGATTCAACGACAAAGCTCCCACTTCCTTGCATTAAGATAGCTGTATAGTCTGTATCATCAACCTGCGCTATCGCCACTAACTGTTTGCGTATTTCTTGTGTAACTTGCTTGTAGTCGTCATCCCATGTACAGCGATCCACTAGCATCTCTTTTTTTACTGCTTCTGTAGTTGTTAGTGGACCGGGAGTTAATAATTTGTAGGTATTCATATTGTTAGACTCCTTTATTGTTGTGCTTCTTTAAAGAATGTTTGATGTTTTTCTAATAAATCGACAGTTAAAGTCGTATCCCATTTTTTTAAGTATTTTGGAACATATTTTTCCTCTACTTGCTCGCCTTCATAAAGTGCTACAGGATATTGTTTTAACAAATCTGCTCGCGCCTCAGTCGCAATGACCTTTGCTATTTCACTCGCCAATGCCTCGTCCCCTTCTTTATCTACAACGGCAACAGATTCTGTTAACGTGAAGTTACCTTCCGTTGGGTCAATATAGTCGATTGGTAAGCCCTCATTTTTGGCATCAATTGCTTGAATACGTAAGCCAAACCCTGCTGCGACTTCTCCTGTTTTCACCTTTTTAATAGGGCCAGAACCAGAACTTTCAATATGCGGTCCAGCATTTTTAATTAAATCTGCTAATACTTGCTTTCCTTCTTTTTCGCCATATTCACTCATAATCGCCTGTACTAATAGCCAGCCAGTAGAGGAGTCTAAAATATTTGGAAAAGAAACTAAATCTTTATATTCTGGCTTCGTTAAATCTTTAATTGTTTGTGGCACAGGTAGCCCTTTTTGCGCCAATAAATCTGTATTGATAAAAATAGACCCGACATTCCCTAAAATCGGTAATGCATAAGTTGAACCACCATCTAACGGCTTTAACTCAGAAGTTAGTTCGACAAACATTGATTTAGATGTTTGAGCACTTTCGATAAAGTAAGAAGCCATTGTTACCACATCTGCTTCAATATCCTTACCCTCTGCCATCATTTTCCCACCTAATTCAGATGTACCGAATGATTGGATAATATACTTTCCTTCATACCCCTTTTTATCGAGTGTGGTTTGCATTACTTCAATTGCTTCATCATCAGCATTAGAATAGATAATAACTTGATCCTTCGTATCAGCCTCCGCACCTCCACACGCTGCTAATACAATTGCAGAACTAACCGTTCCAAACATCATGACTGTCGACTTTTTCATCATTACATCTCCTTAAACTTTTCTTTATTTGTTGTTATATAGTCACAACCTAATTTCACAATGAGGTTTGTACATAAAATAAAAATTGAGAGAACAAAAATATCCGTATACTTCGCAAAATGCTGCAATTCTTTAATGCGCGTAGAGACAAGCATCGTTTTCGTACTGACAAGGAAAATTACGCCACTAACTGTCACCATGGCATTTAAAAAATAATAGCTAAACATTTGAAAAATAGTAGGTCTTATATTCGGCAAAATAACGCGAATGACCGTTTGAAGTCAAGAGTCCTTTAATAACTCTCCCGTCACTTCCCATGTTGGGTCCATTTTTTGCAAAGAGTTTTTCGCCATTAAATACGGTGTTGTAAAGAAATGGACAACCGTATAGGCAATAATGATAAAGAAGGTCCCTTTAAGCGAACTCCCATTGAAGAAAAATAAATAAGAAAGACCGAGTACCATACCTGGCACTGTATTGGTAATCATTGACGCAAAATCTAATGTACTTCTCCCTTTTAACGGTGTTCTGACATTTAGAAGTGCTGAAACAAACGCGATGCCCACACCTAAAATTGCTGTAAAAAAGGCAACAATAAGAGAATTCATATAAGCCCTTGTTAAATTTTTTTCTGCTAAAACATTTTGTACATGTTCCAATGTGAAACTAAAGTCATATGGATAGCCCTTAGTAAACGGCACGATAAACATTGTTGAGAAGATGATAAAAATCGTACTTACGCATACTAACGATAGCACTGTAAATATACTGTCTCGAAGACGATGCACGACTAGAGCACTTTGACTGACATGCTTATATTGAAAATTAAATCGATCTAGCACACTTAGCATCACGATGCCAAGTACAGCAGGTACAAGCATAAGTACGGAAATTACCGCCCCTTGCTCAAATCGCACAATAGAGCCAAGCATCGCTTGATATAGCTCTGTTGCAATCACTTTATAACCCCCACCTACCGAAGCAGGGATACCAAAATCGGTAAAACTTAAAATAAACGTTAAAATAAATGCTCCACCAATTGTTCCTATCATAGGTCGAAATACGGTATGGTAAAATCGACGTGATGGTCTATCATGCATTAGCATCGAGACAAGCAAAAAGCGTTTATCAATGTACTGCATGGAATTTTGCATTAAAATAAATGCAACAGGCAATGTGTAAAGCACATACCCAATCAACAAGCCATTAAATCCATAAATTGTCACTAAGGGCTTCCCCAGAAGTTTTGTTATAATTCCTTGATTGCCAAATGTGTAAAGCAATACAAAACCATAGGTAATTGTCGGCAAGAGCATCGGCAATGTCACCCCGATATGTACAAGCTTTTTTAAATGTTGATTCATCGTCGTAAAATGCATGGCATAGGCAAGAGCAAACGCTAAACAAGTAGTAATAACGGCAGCGACAAATGACACTTGGAAACTATTAAGAAACGCTTCCCGAATTTCAACGCTCTGTAATGCTTCTACATAGTTTTGAATCGTTACGCTATTGCCTTTTTTCAAAGACTGCCAAAACATATAAAGTAATGGCACAATTAAAAAGAACAGAAAAAAGAAGACAATTGGCAGAAAGAGAATTTTCACCATTTTATTCGTTTTAAGCATAGGATTCTCCAAACAGTTGATAGATGTTATGACGTTTAATATGAAGTTGCTTTAATATAAAGTCTTCCACAAATTGATTTTTTGGTGTTTTCAATATTTCGTGAGGTGTGCCATATTGTGAGACAGTTCCCTCATTAATGATGAGTACTTTATCTGATAATGTGAGCGCCTCCTCAGGATCATGTGTCACAATAATAGTTGTTAATTTAAATTGGCGAGCAATTGATTTAATGCGCTCCTTAATGGATTCTTTAATCACACCATCTAGCGCACTTAACGGTTCATCTAGCAATAAAATTTTCGGCTGCATAACAAGCGTTCTAGCAATAGAGACACGTTGTTTCTGTCCACCAGATAATTCGTGAATCTTTTTATGTAAATGTGGAGCGAGTTCTAAGAAATCCACATACTCCTGAATCTCAGCTTTTGACATTTGCTGTTTTTTATTTTTCAAGCCATAGACGATATTATCGTAAGCATTCAAATGTGGGAACAACGCGAAATCTTGGAAAACGATATTAAATCCTCTATCCTGCATCGATTGTTTCGATATATCTTGTCCATTGTAAAAAAGTTGCCCATCTGTTTGTTCTGTGAGACCTAAAACAATGTTGAGTAATGTCGTTTTCCCACAACCACTCGGCCCCAATAACGAAACAATTTCACCAGAATCTATCGTTAAATTTATATCTCTTAAAACATTTTTATTTTTATAACTTTTTGAAATATTTTTTAGTTCTAACAAATTGCTCACTCCTTTTGAGTTGTTAACCACAGTATAGAGACAATTTGTAAAGGGGAATCACATGTTTGTGTAAATGTTGAGTAAATTCTGACTAACTGTTGACAAACTTATTACTACTTTGAGTAAATAACAATAAGAGGTGATGTAATGTATACAGTAGAAAGGCAACAACATATTTTGCAATTCATTCGGAATAACAAGGTAGTAAAATTAGTAACCCTGACAAAAGAATTCAATGTATCGATGGAAACTATCCGAAGAGATATTCAACAACTTGTGCAAGAGAAGAAAATCGAGAAGTTTTATGGGGGTGTAAAATATATTGAACCCGTTGAAGGATTAATGGACAATCGATTAACACAGCAGTTAACAGAAAAAATTGCCATTGCCAAAGCTTGTGCTTCTTTAGTTAATAATGGTGACTGCATTTTTATCGATAGTGGCTCAACAACTTATCAAATGACACCATTTCTACTAGGCAAGGAGAAACTAACAGTCGTGACGAACTCTCTTCCTGTAGCATTTGATTTAATTGGTTCTAATATTGAAGTGATGATTATCGGCGGAAGAGTGCGACATTCGGAAAAATCGGTCACTTCAAATGACTTTCTTTTCCACTTCGACCATCTCAATATTAATAAGGCATTTATATGCGCTAGTGGCGTGACATTAGAAAAAGGAATATCCGATTTTAGTTTAGAAGAAGCGATGACGAGGAAACAGCTTATTAATATTTCGCAGACAGTTTATGTTGCAACTGATTCTACCAAATTCAATAAAGATGTGGCTATTCAAGTATGCCCGCTAGAAGAGGTCGATATGATACTTACTGATAACGGACTGCCCAAAGAAACATTACATCAATTTACGGAGGCTGGCATTCAGCTGAAGGTTGTTGATATCTAAAGCATTGTTTGAGTAAATTGTTTGAGTGACTGGCACCAATAATACGTAAAAAACCCACTTCTCGTGGGTTTTCCTTTTAATATTCAAAATTGTTTGAGTGACTGGCACTTAAATAATTTTTAAATAGCGCATCGCTTTCGCAAGTCCGTCCGCATCTACATGATCGGTAATATGTGTCGCGACCGCCTTTACTTTTTCATGTCCATTTCCCATTGCCACGCTCGTACCAACAGCCTCTAACATTTCAATATCATTCATACCATCACCAAAAGCAATGGCATCCTCTAACGTTAAGCCCATTTTCGCGAGCACTTTTTCTATTCCAGCAGCCTTGGAACCTCCTTTAGGTAAAATATCACAAGAATATTCATGCCAGCGCACGAACTGGACATTTGGAAATGCCTCATCATACAAATGTTCATCTTTCTCTTCCATAAAGATGAGTGTTTGATAAACATCGTGCTGCATATAATAAGATGAGTCTAATTCTGGGTACGGGTATTTTAACGTGTTTAAACTTACGGATACCTTGTTATGCCCCCCAACTGACGCAATCATTCGCTTGTCATCTAAAAAAACAACGGGTTCATTGCGCGCTTCTCCAAAGGCAATAATTTTCTCTAATTCTTCTTTTTCCACACCATTTGCGTAGACAACCTCGCCTTGATAAACGACGTACTGTCCATTAAAAGTCACATATGTGTCAATATCAAGCTCTTCTAGCAATGGTTCAATCATAAATGGTGCACGTCCAGTAGCAATTGCAAGCTCATATCCTTTACGACGTGCTTCTAATAGCGCTTCTTTCGCAGAAGCAGGCAATACTTTTTCACTGTTATAGAGCGTTCCATCTACATCAAAAAATAAAATTTTTTTCATCCTATAATCCCTCTCTTTATGTATGATGTTGCAAAGGCTAAATCCTTTACACAGGCATTGTTTTTAATTATAATGATCCTAAGGAGTGATGTGCCATGCTGAAGAAACTAAAGCGAAAATTGTTGAAGCGACTTCGTGGCGTACTCGGAAAAAAATCAATTGCCTAACATTTGCCCTTCATTATTTGAAGGGCTTTTCTTTATTTTAGAGTAGCTGCGTGATAATATAAAGGAAATGCATTTATTTGACTATGCGCAACCACTGTCTCATTGCTTTTCATGAAAAGTGCAAGATAAAAGTATTGAGATACAAGAAATTCAAACGCTCATTTCTTTATTCGTCTAAAGTATACTAGAAATTCGCGATTTTTTCTTGTAGTACGTGTGTGGTAATAGCCAAATGTGCAATAATAATGTACGCAATCAAAGGAGAGCAAACTATGATTTACAAAGTTTATTATCAAGAAAAAGCAAATGAGATTCCAGTTCGCGAAAACACTAAAAGTCTATACCTTGAAGCTGCTTCAGAACGTGAAGTACGTCAAAAGTTACAAGACCGTCATTACAACATTGAGTTCATTCAACTGCTTGAAGGTAACTATTTAGAGTACGAACAAGCAAGTCCGAACTTCGTCTTGGAGGAAATTTAACAAACATGAAGTTTGTTAAAAATGACCAAGCAGCTGTTTTCGCGCTCGGCGGACTGGGCGAAATCGGCAAAAATACTTACGGTGTTCAATTTCAAGATGAAATCATCTTAATTGATGCCGGTATAAAATTTCCAGAAGACGATTTACTCGGGATTGACTATGTTATTCCAGATTACACGTATTTAGTACGAAACGTAGATAAAATTAAAGGGCTATTTATTACGCACGGACACGAAGACCATATTGGTGGTATCCCTTATTTACTACGTCAAGTAAATGTTCCTGTTTATGGAGGTAAGCTTGCACTTGGCTTATTGCGCAATAAACTAGAAGAGCATGGTTTACTACGTACAACAAAACTAATCGAAATTAAAGAAGAAGATATTATTAAATTTAGAAAGACATCTGTCAGCTTCTTTAGAACAACGCATAGTATTCCAGATGCTTACGGTATCGTCGTTAAAACACCTCCAGGCAATATCGTGCACACAGGTGACTTTAAATTCGACTTTACACCTGTAGGAGAGCCTGCAAACTTAACAAAAATGGCTGAAATCGGACGTGACGGCGTTCTTTGCCTATTATCTGATAGTACGAATGCTGAAAAACCAAATTTCACAATGTCTGAACGTACAGTTGGAAAAAGTATCGATGAAATCTTCCGCAAGGTTGATAGTCGTATTATTTTCGCAACATTTGCATCCAATATTCACCGCTTACAACAAGCAACAGATGCTGCCATTAAATACGGACGGAAAATCGCTGTATTCGGTCGATCTATGGATAATGCCATTACAATCGGCCGTGAGCTAGGCTACATCAACGCACCAAAAGATACTTTTATTGATGCGCAAAGCATTAACCGTTTACCTGCCAATGAAGTAATGATTTTATGTACAGGCTCACAAGGTGAACCAATGGCAGCACTATCTCGTATTGCCAATGGTACACACCGTCAAATTCAAATCCAGCCTGGCGATACAGTTGTCTTCTCTTCTTCACCAGTACCAGGGAATACGGTTAGCGTAAATAAAATTATCAACTTACTGTTCCGTGCTGGCGCAGAAGTTATTCATGGTGCATTAAATAATATCCATACTTCTGGTCACGGTTCACAAGAAGAACAAAAGCTTATGCTACGACTGATGAAGCCAAAATTCTTTATGCCTATTCACGGTGAATTCCGTATGCTAAAAATGCATACGCATTTAGCAGAAGATTGTGATGTTCCACTGGAAAATACATTCGTCATGGAAAATGGTGATGTTCTGGCATTAAGTGCAAATGAAGCACATGTGGCAGGTCGCATCCCTTCTGGTGATGTCTATATTGACGGTAATGGTATTGGAGACATCGGTAATATTGTCTTACGTGATCGTCGCATCCTTTCTGAAGAAGGTTTAGTCATTGTTGTTGTCAGCGTTGATATGGAAAACCAAAAAATCGTTTCAGGGCCTGATATTATTTCACGAGGGTTTGTCTATATGCGTGAATCCGGCACAATGATTAACGAAGCACAAAAAATGCTAAATCGTCATCTAAATGAAACAATCCAAGGTAAAACACCTCAATGGACAGAACTTAAAAATGAAATCACTGATGTTTTAGGACCTTATTTATTTGAGAAAACAAAACGTCGTCCAATGATATTACCAATTATTATGGAAGTATAATCTTCTATATTAAGAAGCTACGCACTATTCGCGTAGCTTCTTTTTTTTGCATAGAAACTCTATTTTTCTTCGATAAAGTAATATCCTTGTGCAAGCCTCCTCTATGGATGGAGTTGAATAATTAAATCAGGACATCCCCCATTACTCTTTGTGGCAAAATAATCCGTCTTTATCATTTTTGTTCTGATAGCGCTTATTTTGTCCCACGTTTAAAAATGTTAAATGTGATTTCATAAATTTTTAAAATTTTGAAACCTCCGCCAACATTTTACGTATATAGTAATATCCTCTTAAAAAAGTGCACCATCTCTTTTCAAAAACAAATACAAAAAAATAGAATTATCCACAATAACAAAACTGTGAACAATTCTATTTCAACAATTAAAACTGAAAGTATTTATCCAATACATAGACGACCCATTGACACCCCGGCTGCAGACGAATATTTTCAATTAAACCTTTGATAATCGCTTGACTATATGTTGTATGCTCAACCTGATTTTTTAAAAGCTCCAAAGATTCCCGCTCAATAGACGGCTCTAAGTTATGAATACTTTGATCAATTAACTGTAATAGCGATTCCTGCGTTATTTCTTGATCACATGGTCTTGCTACTAATTGAGCAAGTTCCTCGGTAATAAAAGGAATTGTCGTATGTCGAGCAATTATATCGGTCTTTTCCGCTAAAGATTGCGCCAACTGATCTAGGTCGAGCGGTAAATCAGAAAATATAAATAGCTCGGCATAACTTTTCATAAACCCTTTTACACAATACATAACATCGTACTTTGTCTCTTGTAGCTCTTCCTGATACAACTGTTCAAGCATTTGGACTATAGACTTCGACATATCTGCTTCATAGGCACTCACTTTGAGAAACAACTCTTTATTTGTAAGAAAAACCTTTTCATTAAAAAAAACACGTGATGATGCTGCATGTTTTTTGAATGCTTGAAAAATATTTTTGTAGAAATCAACCAGCATGACATCTTTTTTATTCGAATTTCTGACTACGTGGTCAATGTCTGCAATAAATTGCTGTAAGTAGTAGTCAACCATTGAGAAAAGAAGCTCATCTTTTGTTTTAAAAGACAAATAAAATGCCCCTTTAGAAATACCACAGCGTTCCGTAATTTGCTGTACAGATGTTGCTTCAAAGCCTTGTTCAGAGAACAGTTCTAATGCTTTCTCCATAATTAATTGCTTTTTTAACATATTTTTAAATCTCTCCTAATGCATTTCGTTGACAAATGACTGATTAGTCATTAGTATAAATAATTGAATCTAGTAAGTCAATAAAGGGTAGGTGTGAAGGTGAAAGGTTTAGTTAATTTTGTATTGAAAAACAAATTGGCAGTGTGGTTATTAACAATTATCATCACTGTCTCAGGGATTTATTCAGGTACAAGAATGAAAATGGAATCAATCCCTGATATATCGATTCCATACTTAATTGTAATGGGCGTGTATCCAGGTGCCACGCCTGAACAAGTCATGAATGAACTTTCTATTCCATTTGAAAAATCCATTGAAAGTTTAGAGGATGTTAAAGCCGTTTATTCCACTTCCTCTTCAAACGTTGCCCAAGTGCAAGTCGAATATGACTATGGCATTGATATGGATGAAAAGAAACGTCAGTTAGAATCCGCTCTCGATAATGTAAAACTGCCTGAAGGCGCGCAAGAACCAACAATCATGGCCATTAGTATGAACATGATGCCGGTTGTCGCATTATCTGTGAGTAGTTCGAAGGAAGACATTGTTGACCTAACATCAACAGTAGAAGATTTATTACTTCCTAAAATCGAAAAAATCGACGGTGTTGCGTCAGCAACGATTACTGGTCAACACATTGAAGAAGTTTCGTTTAAATATGACGAAGAAAAAATGGCTGCTCTTGGCTTAACTGAAGATGCAGTAAAACAAATGATTCAAGCAAGTGATATGTCATTATCCCTTGGTTTATATCAATTTACGGTTGGTGAACAAGCGGTTTCCGTAGATGGTAAAGTTAAATCTATCGATGAATTAAAAGATTTATTAATACCTGTCACACCTTCAGCTACACAACCTTCTCCTTTCGTTCGTTTAGGCGACATTGCTACGATTGAAGTTGAAGGTAAAGTACAATCTGTATCTCGTACAAATGGTAAAGATGCCATTGCAATTCAAATCGTAAAAAGTCAAGATGCAAATACAGTAACGGTTGTCAATGCAGTAAAAGAGCTGATTAAAGATGAAGAAAAAAGAATTGACGGCTTAAAAATTGATATTTCACTTGACCAAGGTGCTCCAATTGAAGATTCAGTCTTCACAATGATCGAAAAAGCGGTATTCGGTGGCGCAATCGCGGTTTTAATTATCTTATTATTCTTACGCGATTTCAAATCAACTATTATTTCGATTATTTCAATTCCAGTTTCAGTTTTCATGGCATTACTCTTATTAAACTGGATGGATATTACGTTAAATATTATGACACTTGGTGCAATCACCGTCGCCATTGGACGTGTAATTGATGACTCCATTGTCGTAGTAGAAAATATTTATCGACGTATCCATTTAAAACAAGAAAAATTAACAGGTCGCGCACTGATTCGTGAAGCAACTATTGAAATGTTTAAACCAATCTTGTCTTCTACATTAGTGACGGTAGCGGTATTCGCCCCACTTATGTTTGTAGGCGGTATGGTTGGTGAATTATTTATGCCTTTCGCATTAACGATGACATTTGCTTTAGGTGCGTCATTAATAGTAGCAATTACCATTGTACCAGCTTTATCCCACTTCTTATTCCGTAAAAAAATCTACGGAGAGAAAAAGGAAAGCCAGCATCAAGAAGTTGGTAAACTAGCTAATTGGTACAGAGGTATATTAGAAAAAGCATTAAATCATAAAATCATTACATCTACGATTGCGATTTTAATGCTTGTTGGTTCCCTTGCTTTAACACCATTAATTGGCTTTAGTTTCATGGGATCTCAAGAGGAAAAGGTCATGTATTTAACATATACACCTGGTACTGGCGAGCTAGCTGATGAAACAGAAGTAAATGTAGCACAAGTTGAAAAAGAATTAATGAAACGAAAAGATATTGATATTTTACAAGTTTCAATTACTGATGCTACAAATGCTGACCCAGCAGCAATGATGATGGGTGGCACAGCTGGTGGTGCATTAATGTACCTCATCTTTGACCCAGAGATGGAAGACTTCCCTGCTGCTCGTCAAGAAGTAGAAGACTATGTATTTAATCTTGACCAATCAGGCGAATGGAAAAGCCAAAACTTCTCATCAACGTCTATGGCTTCAAACGAGGTAAGTTACACATTATACAGTGAAGACTTAAACAAGTTACGTAGCGCTGTTAAAGATGTTGAAGGATCACTCAAAGAAGTTAAAGGTCTAGAAGATGTGAAGTCTGATTATGAAGATCCATATGTAGAACATGTCTTAAAAGTAGAGCAAAAAAATGTCTTACAATATGGCTTAACGACTGCTCAAATTGTCATGGCTTTAAATTCTACTGCTTCACAAGAAGTGTTAACAACAGTTGAACGTGATGGCAAAGACATTAACGTCATTGTCAAACGTGATGCCAAGGCAGCAGCCTTATCAATCGATGATGTTTTAAAAACTGAAATTAAAACGGCTTTAGGCACAACGATGACCATTGGTGAATTAGTAAACGTTGAAGAAGGTACTACGCTTAATTCACTATCGCGCTCAAAAGGTGAATATTTCGCCACTGTATCTGCCACAATTATTGGCGATGATATTTCAAAAGCAACGACCGCAGCAGATAAAAAGATCGATAAATTAGACTTACCTAAAGGTGTGACAACAGGCGTATCCGGTGTAGCGGCAGATATGCAAGAAACATTTACGCAACTAGGTATTGCGATGTTAGCAGCTATCGCTATCGTTTACTTTATTCTTGTCGTAACGTTCGGTGAAGGTTTAGCACCATTTGCTATCCTCTTCTCATTACCATTTGCAGTCATTGGCGCATTTGTTGGCTTATATGTAACAAATCAAACGATTTCTGTATCCGTTATGATGGGTCTCTTAATGTTAATCGGTATCGTTGTGACCAACGCCATCGTACTTGTAGACCGTATTATCCATATGGAACGCGACGGACTTGGGATGCGTGAGGCCATTTTAGAAGCAGGCGCAACACGTTTACGTCCAATTTTAATGACTGCCATTGCAACAATTGGTGCAATGATTCCAATGGCAATTGGTAATGGCGGTAGTGGACTAATTTCGAAAGACCTCGCGATTACAGTAATTGGCGGTTTATTATCTTCAACATTATTAACATTAGTAGTCGTACCAATTGTCTATGAAATGCTATCCAAAATGTTAAAGAAAAACCGTAAAGATGTTGAAGAAAACTAAAGAATACAAGCAACAATCCGAAAGAGAGTGCTCCTGCAATGGAGCACCCTCTTTTTTTAAAGAATTGTTTGAGTGCCTGGCACTTCAGATATGGAGGAAATAATGAAATATTATACGAAGGAATTATATGATGAAATGCAGATATACGGATCTTTAGTATTTCCTGATTCAAAGGAGGAATGGAAGGAACTTGTACAATCATATGATGATATGGACATTGACTATATAGAGAGATTAAAAGCAGAATTAGCGTATAGAAAAAATGACTTATTAACGTTCCTTCCTGTATCACTCCACCCAGCAATTAATAAAGGAACATTTATGATCGACTATCCATCACAAGAAGAAAGAGAAGTAATAGAGCAATGTCGCAGTCGTTTTAAACATAAATTAGAAACGATACGAAATGAATGTAAAGCTAATTATGCATTAATTAAACATTTACTTCCGGAAAATGCTGTGCGAATATATGAGGATGTTTATACACATGATGCAACCGTGCTTGCTGTTGACTTCTGCCAAGAAAGACAGGAATGTATATTATTATTAAATAATATTGATGGAAATGGACAAACCGTTGATATTAAATTAACATTTACGGGAATCCACAAAATATCAAATCTTGCGCATATTATCGATGCATGGTGGATATACGATGAGGTGTATGTAACCAATCATGGTTTTGAACTACATGTATTGTTCAATGGTCCATGCGAAATGTGGGAAACAACTATTGAAGCAACAGATGTCTTCATTGAATATCTATCTTCATCGATTGCTAAAGACCTCTAATTGATTTGCGTTGCCCGGAAAAAGTTAGCCACGAATCTAACTTTTTCCGGATTTTTATCTCTCTAGTAGACCACCTTTTCCCATCTGCTTTCCCTATCCTTTGTTTACTTTTAACAACCATTATTTGTGCTTAGTAACTGATAGACAGCTTGTTCCTGCCCAAACCTTTCTAATACTTGTATTTTTTCCATACCTATTTTTTCTAGCACCCGACAGGAGGCAATATTGGCAGTTTGTGTTTCTGCTACTAGCTTGGATAATTGTAAACTAGTAAATCCATAATGGATGACCGCAGTTAAAACTTCTTGTGCGTAACCTTTACCCCAATATTGTGGCAAAAATTGATAGCTAAGCTCATAGGTTGTTTGTTCATGGTATTCATCAATCGATACTAGACCAATGAAGTCATTCGTGTTCTTTAATGATATGGTAAAGTATGAATTAGGAAATGATGATTGCAACATGCTGTTAAAGGAAGAAAGAATATAGTTTTTATCTGGAATCCCTCCAAGAAATGCTCTGACATCCTGATTACAATATAAAGAATAAATATCATCTTGATGGTGTGGCTTTAAAAACTCAATTACACAATTTTCAGTTATTAGCATACTATTCCTCATTATTAGAATTTTCTTTATTATGACAAAGACATTGTGTAAAATCAAATATATTTTCCCAAATTTACCATAAAAAAAGACTGCATCCAATATAATCTTGAATGCAGTCCCATATTCACTTTAGCTTCCCATTTTCTCTTAACAAGCCCATGCGAATGCCATCATATTAAAAGCCCTCTTTAAAACACACTTTGCAAATTCCGCTTCCTATTGCATCATGAATGTCTTTCATACTTGAATCATGTGCTTGTTTCCTTACCCTGTTGTAAACCTAACCGCGCACTTACAAACTCACTTATTTTCTCTTTCGTCCAATCAATAATGTAATTTGTGCCATCGTAAAGGGCAACGATGATTTTTTGCGATACGCTACATATTTTGGTTCCCAAAAATCTGCATATTTTAATTTAAAGTTTTTTAAGCCTTTAAAATGATAGAAATACTGGCCATGTAAAAATATTTGTGCTGCAATTTTTTCGCTTAAAAAAGAGTATCTAGATTGACCGACATTCGATAACGGAGACATGCCCATATTAAATACATGGTATCCTTGTTCTTTCGCCCATTGAAACAGCGATAAGAAAATGAAATCCATTGTACCAGACGGTGCCCCAGGTTTAAAGCGCATCAGGTCGACTGAAATTCTTTCGCCATTATCATACATAGGCATGATGCTTGCAAAGCCAATGACGCCTTCAGCTCCTCTTAACACAGCAATTTTTGAGGTGTTCAAATAATTTTCATCGAAAAAGCCAAGAGAAAATCCCTTCTCGGCCCTTCCTTGTAGCCATCTTCTTGATACTTCCGCTAGTTCAGTCATAACCTCCTGTGAGTAAGGCGGACTTAATATTGTGACCGTATAGTTCTCGCGTTCAAATCTATTTTTTACCGCCCTGCTGCCCTTCATTTCTTTTCCAGCAAATGTGAACATCTCTAAATCAACAAACGCTTCCTCTCCCAGCTTAAAAAAGCTATAACCATGCTCATGTAACACAGGGAAAATCTTGTTGTTAATTTCATAAAAAACAGGTGTATAGCCATGCCTATCTGCTACTTCCAAAAACTCCTGAATAGCCGATAATAAATCACTTTCTGGACCTACCGGATCGCCTAGTACCACGATTTTATCTGCATAGATTTGATAGGCGAATAACACCGTATTTTCTTTATTCCAATAGACAAATTTGTCATGCAAAAAAATGAGATGTGAAAACTCCGTTCCCGTATACTCCATAAGATGACTTTTGATTTTGTCTTCATGTTCTTTTGATAGTAGCTTGTACATTTTTTTAGGTCCACGTGTAAGATAACCTAAGTAAAAAATAGCGCAAGCGATGAGGATACCGATCATTGCACTGAAAAATAAATCCCGATAATCTGTAAGGATATAATATTGCAATGGTGTCGGAATATGAATTTTTGCGGTAGGTAAATTGATATAACCTATTAATAAGTACATTGCCGTAATGAAAATAACCGCCGCAAGGTCAAATAAGATAGTACCCCATGTTAAGACATAACTTTCCCGATAAAATTGTTTTTTGGATGCCATTAACAATACAGCGACTATCAGTAAAAAAATGGCTTCTTCATAATCAAAACCTTTACTAATTGAAAATAAAGCCGAACTGCTAAGCACGATAATGGCAAGTTGATAAGCCGTTTTCACTTTATATTTAATTCCCCTACACAACCCTAATAGAATAAAGCCTGCCGCAACAGTTAATTGATGGGAAATATTCATAATTGGTGATGATAAAAACTCCTGAGCGATTTTTAATCTGCTTAAAATACCTGGTACCGATGCTGATAACAATAAGACAATGCCCGAGATAAATACTAAACTGGTTAACAACATATGACTAATCTTTTGAAAAATAACATTTGGTACATCGTCCCACGACCGATTCCAACGCTCCCAATAATCTTTCATAAATAATAGTACGGACACTAAAAACGGTAGTACAAAGTAGCCCACACGATACAAAATTAATAAAAAGAGTACTTTTTCTTCGGCAATTCCAACACTTTGCGTCCCCCATAAAAAAACAAGGTCAAATGAGCCAACCCCTCCCGGAATCATGCTTACTATACCTGCACATGAGGCAATTAAAAATATCGGTATTAGCGTAGAGAGCTCCATCGGTATTTGGATGATGATTGTTAACATCCAAATGACAAAAAAGACCGCAAGCCATTCAGCAACAGAAGTAATCATTAACTGTAGGAATACTTTATACGTTAAGGCACTTCTTTTGTTATAGCGAATAAGATGCGTCACTAAAAATACAGGAACATAGAGGCTGACCACAATGACAGCAATTGATAACCAGCGAATTTCTTTTAACATTGGGAAATCCCAAAAGAACAGATACATCAACCAAGTTAACAATGAAATCCCTGTTAAATAAAAAAGAGTAACGGTAGCAATGCTCTTTAACAAGCCTTCACGATCCACTTTATATTTTGAATAAAAATAATTTCGTAGAAATACACCTACTAAACCGCCAAAGCCAATAAGGTTCGAAAATGTGTTGACGATAAACGAATTATTCACTAAAGTACGCTTGTTTATTTTCATTCCTAATAGTTTTACCAAAATAACATCGTAAAAAATCATCGGAGTAATCGCACAAAACGTAATGAAAAAAATCAACAACAGTTCCCATACTTGCAATTGACTAACTTCATTTCGCAGTAAATTTACATTTACCCCCCTTAGCGATTGTTGTATTTCGTAAATCGCTATCGCTAAAAGTATGATTGGAAATATAATTTTTAGAAACCGTAGTAATCGTTCTTTCCTAAATTTAAACATGTGCTAAACCTACTCCCCATCAGCTTTCTTAACATACTTCATAAAAAAAGTTGGATTGTATATTTAAAAAATGGAGTATTGTAAACCAACTACAATATTCCACTTCTTTCTTATTCTTTCATTGCCTTCTTCACAAAACGGTTAATATCCACATCAGCACCGATAAGAAGCATAATATCTCCAAGTAAAATTTTGTCGCTTGCTTGTGGAGAAACGATAATATCCGATCCTCGTTTTATGCCGACAATGTTAATGCCGTATTTTGCGCGGATATCTAAATCCATAATCGAATAACCGGCAATGGCATCATTGGCTTTTAATTCCATAATCGAATGCTCATCTGACAGCTCTAAATAATCGAGCACCGTATTAGATAACATATTATTCGCTATACGAATACCCATATCACGCTCAGGATGAACTACAAAATCTGCTCCAATTTTTCTTAGCACTTTTTCGTGGTAGTCATTTTGAGCTTTTACTGTAATTTGCTGAACACCAATTTCTTTTAAAATAATAGTCGTTAAAATACTTGCCTGAATATCTTCGCCAATAGCGACAATGACATGTTCAAAATTCCGAATACCTAATGAATTTAATACCGATTCATCTGTTGAATCGGCAATAACAGCTTGCGTTGCGATAGCAGCAAACTCATCTACCCGTTCAGATGAATGGTCAATCGCCATTACTTGCGCACCTTGACTCATTAGCTCACGAACAATACTCCCTCCGAAACGTCCAAGTCCAATGACGGCAAACTCTTTTTTCATCATTCAAAATCCCTCCGAAAACTACAATTACTTTATTTTAACTTATTCTCGCTTATATGTATTGTCAAAACAGGAGACCAATCGTCATTTTACCTTTTCTATCTAGTATTTTCGACATTCTATACTATTACTATAAAAAAAAGCGAGGATTTAAACATCCCCGCCTAGCAAATATTAAAATTATGCGTTACGCATTTCATCGAGAACTCGATTCACACGTTTTTCTAACATCTTCATACCGCTACCACCAGCTTGCATATGGCGAAGCTGTCCGTCTTTATCGAATACGAAGTAAGCGGGTACGTATTGGTTTTCAAAAGCATCCGTTAACTTCATTTCATTATCTACAAAAATAGGTTGTGTAATATCATGCTCTGCTGCAACAGCTTTGATCGTATCCAAATCAGTATCTGCTTCAGAACGTGGCATATGCACAGCAATAACGTTTAATTCATCTTTATATTGGTCACGGAAATTATTCACTTCCGGCATTGCTTCTTTACATAAATGACAGCTTACAGACCAAAAATGGATTAGTGTTGGTTTTTCGCCAACTAATTGTGCTTTCGTTACTTCACCATTTAACCATGTTGTTGCACCTGTAAGTTCAGGCATTTGTTCACGAAGTTTCATAAAAAATCCTCCCTTGAAAAAAATATCCCCACAAGCGTGTCGTGGGGACCCATTATTCATTTTATGCATGAATTGAGCCTTGGCGTAATTGCGTCTATATTTTTTTCAAAAAGCTCGAAAAAAATCTAGACAGTGCCAGAGTACTCCGACTTGCTCAATAGCTGTACCGCTACTGATTTCATTGCATAATTCGCATTCATCCCGCTCTTTCTAAAAGTGAAGGACTTTGCTCAATTCAATTAAAGAGTTGCTTGACCTGGGCGCCAGTTTGCTGGGCAAAGACCACCAGTTTGTAGAGCTTGTAATACACGTAAAGTTTCATCAACATCACGGCCAATATTATTATCGAATACTGTTTGATATTTTAATTCGCCTTCTGGATTAATGATGAATAAGCCGCGTAGTGCGATACCTTCTTCTTCAATTAAAACGCCATATTCTTTCGAAATCGCATGGTTCGTATCTGCTGCTAATGGGTATTTTAATTCTCCAAGGCCATTTTGCGTGCGATCTGTGTTAATCCAAGCTAAGTGCGTGTGGATTGTATCAGTTGAAACGCCGATTACTTCTGCATCTAAGTCTTCGAACTCATCATAACGATCGCTCATTGCAGTAATTTCTGTTGGACATACAAAAGTGAAGTCCATTGGGTAGAAGAACAGTACAGTCCATTTGTCTTGTGCTTTAATTTCTTCTAAAGATACTTTACCAAAAGATTTGTCTGGAAGTACTGCTTCCATTGTGAAGTCTGGGGCTTGTTTACCTACCATGCGTTCTGCCATTATAAATCCCTCCGAATAATATGTAGTTTTATATTCCATTCGCACATGCGAACCGTCTTCTACGATAGCAAAGAAAGCACAGATTTTCAACGAAGTGCACTTCGCCACGCTAATCGTTTCAAGTGTACTGACAAATTTTTGTCAAATACCCAATAAATAATCATCACTACACTATAGTTATTAGCTTCTTTTCGTAAATTTATTCTAGAATAACACAAAAAACTGCTCGAAAATAGAGAAGCTTCTTTTCTTTCAAATACATCTGCATTTTTTCCTCCAAAACGATTGCAAATTTTTCATTATTATGTATAATAGTAATGTTTTTAGTAAACTAAAAGTTTCGTTAAAGTAAACTTCATTTTCTGAAAGTTTATGATTGCTAAACTTCTTCTAGGAGGGAAAGGATGCAAATTGGAGGAAAAATTAAAGCACTTCGTTTGAAAAAAGGTCTTACCCAAGAAGAGCTTGGAGAACGTACAGATTTAAGTAAAGGCTATATTTCACAACTAGAGCGTGATTTGAATTCGCCTTCTATTGAAACGCTTTTTTCATTATTAGAAGTTTTAGGATCGACGCCCAAGGAATTCTTCGATGATGATGCACCTGAGCAAAAGGTTGTCTACACCGAGGAAGATCAATCGACTTATACAGACGAAGAAAAAAAATATGAAATTCAATGGCTTATTCCTACATCTAATGAGAAAGAAATGGAGCCCATCTTTTTGACACTTGCTGCTGACGGCGAATTCAAACAGTTTGAACCATCGCTATCAGAAACATTTATTTATATTGTCAAAGGGCGTATTCGTCTCGTTTTAGGGAATGAACAATATATAGCTAGTGAAGGCAATGCGCTCTATTTTGACGCGGCAGATCATCATCAAATTTTTAATGCCCATGACGATGAAACAAAAATTTTACTCGTCGCAACGGATTCTTATTTATAGCTTAAGGAGGCGCTTCAATGACAACAAATTCTATTATCCGCTTTGAAAATGTATCAAAATCATATAGTGACGGCACAGTCGTCCTAAAAAATATTAACTTAGAGCTTGAAAAAGGGAAGTTCTATACGTTGCTTGGTCCGTCAGGTTGCGGTAAAACAACGATATTACGCATTATTGCTGGTTTCACAGAACCAACTACAGGCGATGTGTTTTTCCACGATAAAAAAATTAACACTGTTCCAGCAAATGAACGTCAAGTGAACACAGTATTTCAGGATTATGCGTTATTTCCACATCTAAATGTTTTTGAAAATGTAGCATTTGGATTACGCATTAAAAAACTTCCTGAAAATAACATTAAAGAACGTGTTGGAGAAGCGCTAAAATTTGTCAACTTAGCCGGCTATGGCAATCGAGAAATTTCTGAAATGTCAGGTGGTCAGCGTCAACGTGTTGCAATTGCACGAGCTATTGTTAATGATCCAGAAGTAATTTTACTCGACGAGCCTCTTTCTGCGCTTGATTTAAAACTTCGTACAGAAATGCAGTATGAACTACGTGAATTACAACAACGACTTGGTAAAACATTTGTATTTGTCACACACGACCAAGAAGAGGCACTTGCCATGAGTGATGAAATATTTGTCTTAAGCGAAGGGCAAATTCAACAATCAGGTACACCAGTAGATATTTATGATGAACCCATTAACCGTTTTGTTGCCGACTTTATCGGAGAATCAAATATTGTTAACGGCGTTATGATAGAAGATTTTAAAGTGGAGTTTGCTGGGAAAGTGTTTGAATGTGTTGACCAAGGAATGAAACCAAATGAAAAAATCGATATTGTTATTCGTCCAGAAGATTTGGAAATCACAACAGTCGACAAAGGAAAACTAATTGTTAAGGTTGATACACAATTATTCCGTGGAGTCCATTATGAGCTCTCCACTTACGATAAAGCTGGTAATGAGTGGCTTGTCCATTCATTGAAGAAAGCTGAAGTAGGGACAGAAATAGGTTTAGACTTTGATCCAGAAGCCATTCATGTAATGCGCCTAAATGAAACTGAGGAAGAGTTCGATAAACGTCTAGAATCCTATGGAGATGACGAAGATGCAAACTAAAACTTCGAAATCAGCGTTATTTCCATACGTTTTATGGATTGCACTATTTGTTATTGCGCCGATTGCCCTCGTTGTTTACTACTCCCTACTAGATTTACATGGCAATTTTACGCTCAATAACTACAAAGCATTTTTTACATCTGTCTATTTAAAAATGACACTTAGTTCGTTTTGGTATGCGTTTTTAATCACCTTCTTTACATTGCTGATTTCATACCCAACAGCTTATTTTTTAACGAAGACCAAACACAAACAGCTATGGCTA
Source organism: Lysinibacillus sp. C5.1 (assembly GCF_016350185.1). Lineage (NCBI taxonomy): Bacteria > Bacillati > Bacillota > Bacilli > Caryophanales > Bacillaceae > Lysinibacillus > Lysinibacillus sp. C5.1. Next base: position 846,311 of record NZ_CP066226.1, on the reverse strand, counting down.
TTGCTCATTATTATTCCTTCGTGGATTAATCTTTTGTTAAAAACATATGCGTTTATAGGGATATTCGGTTTATATGGTCCTATCAATGCAGCCATTGAAGTATTCGGCTTTGATCCGAAGCAAATGCTATTTACTGATATGAGCTTTGTCTTCGTATCCGTTTATATTTTTATTCCCTTTATGATTTTACCAATTTTCAACTCGTTGGATCGTCTTAACCCAACCCTTGTCTACGCAGCTCGTGACTTAGGTGCTTCAGCCTTTACAACATTCCGTCGCGTTGTACTGCCACTAACAATGGACGGTGTTAAATCAGGAATTCAAGTTGTTTTCATCCCTGCTTTATCACTTTTCATGATTACGCGCTTAATTGCAGGAAACCGCGTTATTACGCTCGGTACAGCAATTGAGCAACAATTCCTTGTAACGCAAAATTGGGGCATGGGTTCAACGATTGCCGTATTTTTAATTTTATTTATGGTAATCATCATGTTCATTACGGGTCAAAAGGATAAAGGAGGTCGCGTACGATGAGCAAACTGTCCACATCTGCAAAAGTGTATTTAGCGATTGTTTTTATCGTCCTGTATGCTCCTATTTTTTACTTAGTCTTTTACTCATTCAATAGTGGGGATTCCATGACAAACTTCCAATCCTTCACATTGGATCATTATAAAGCTGTATTCGAGGATTCTAGATTACTCGTTATTTTAATTAATACGGTGATTGTGGCTTTGCTTTCTGCACTGATTTCCACAATTATTGGCACACTAGGCGCAATCGGGATCGTTACAGTAAAAGATTCGAAAATGCGCAATACCCTGCTTTCCTTAAATAATGTATTAATCGTGAGTCCAGATGTTATTATCGGTGCAAGCTTTTTAATTTTATTTACAATGGTAGGCATTAAACTGGGCTTCGCTTCAGTATTATTAGCCCATGTCGCGTTTAGTGTTCCTATTGTTGTACTGATGGTTTTACCAAAATTATTAGAGATGAATAAGTCGTTAATTGATGCGGCTTTAGATCTTGGCGCAACGAAAAAAGATGTTATGATGCGCGTTATTTTACCGTATATCCAACCAGGGATTTTTGCTGGTTTCTTTCTCGCTTTAACGTATTCACTAGATGACTTTGCTGTAACATTTTTCGTGACAGGAAATGGCTTTAGTACTTTATCTGTTGAAATTTACTCGATGGCACGTGCTGGTATTTCTCTGACAGTGAACGCCATTTCTGGTTTAGTATTCTTCGTTACAATTATAGTAGTAGTCGGCTATTATTTCTTCACAAGTCGTACGAGTAAAAGAACGGAGGGACAACAATGAAGTCTTTAATTCAAGCTACCATCGCCATACTTGTCGTCTCCGCCCTGTTAGTGTACGCGGCTGATGCAATGAGCGCTACCGGTGGTAAAAGTGGAAAAGATACATTAACTATTTTTAACTGGGGCGAATATATAGACCCCGATTTACTAAAGCAATTTGAAAAAGAAACAGGCATCCATGTCATTTACGAAACATTTGATTCCAATGAGGCCATGATGACGAAAATTAAGCAAGGTGGGACGGCATACGATATTGCTGTGCCCTCTGAGTACATGATTGAAAAAATGAAGGAAGAACATTTATTACTTCCTTTAGATAAAACAAAAATCCCGAACTTTAAAAATATCGACCCTTATTTTTTAGATTTGCCATTTGATGATAACAATAAATACTCTGTTCCTTATTTTTGGGGCACAGTTGGCATTGTCTATAATCCGGATTTAGTAGGTAACTTAGATTTCTCTTCATGGCAAGACTTATGGGATCCTTCTTTAAAACGTAAAGTCTTTTTAGTAGACGGTGCACGTGAAGTCATCGGTATGGGTTTGAACAGTCTTGGACACTCCCTGAACTCGTTAGATGACCAAGAGTTACGTCAGGCCACAGACAAACTGATTACACTCGCACCAAACGTCAAAGCGATTATTGGTGATGAGATTACACCGCTTATGATTAATAACGAAGCAGCCATCGCACTCACTTGGTCTGGTCAAGCCGCAGATATGCTATCAGAAAATGAAGATTTAGACTTTGCTGTGCCAGAAGAAGGTTCGAACTTGTGGTTTGATAATATGGTAATCCCGAAAACTTCGAAAAATATTGATGGCGCACATGCTTTCATTAACTTTATGTTAAATGCGGAATCTGGAGCTCAAAATGCAGATTATGTAGGCTACTCTACTCCAAATACTGCAGCAATGAGCTTAATGGATGAAGAAGTTATTGCTGATGAGCGCTTCTACCCTTCAGAAGAACAACGCAAAACGTTAGAAGTCTATAAAAACCTAGGACCCGATTATTTAGGGAAATACAATGAATTATTTTTAGAATTTAAAATGAGTATTCGATAAATACGAAAGAAACGAAGCCAAAAAAGTGTTAGATTGACAGCCATCAATCTAACACTTTTTTGATGGGACTGTTGATGTCCGCTACGGCAATTGGTGGCGATTGATGATTTTTAGTGGCAATTTTCTTTATTCTGTCGCCTTGTACTTGTATCATAACCATGACAGCTACCTACGACTATAATCTGATAGCCAAGCATTATTTCTTTATGATAGACTTTAGTAATGTTTTAATAGTAAATAAAGGGGGGTATTCGATGACCCAGCAGAAGTCTAATAAGGCCGCGTTGTATATTTTAATGTTTAATATGTTTATCGCAATGGGGAGTATTGGGATTATTATTCCTGTTATGCCAGAGTATTTAAAAATATTTGGAGCTGCAGGACAAGTTCTTGGCATGCTAATTGCAACGTTCGCCTTAGCACAATTCGTTTTTTCTCCAATTGCTGGGAATCTCTCAGATCGATATGGTCGAAAAAATTTGATTATCTTTGGTCTGATTGTCACTGGCCTTGGGCAAATTTCATTTGGTTTATCTACAGATGTATGGATGCTTTTTGTTGCCCGTTTCTTAGGTGGTTTAGGTTCAGCCTTTGTTGCACCGCCTATTATGGCGTTTGTGGCAGATGTCACAACGTATGAAGAACGAGGAAAAGGAATGGGCATGTTAGGAGCTGCCATGTCTCTTGGTTTTATGATTGGACCTGGTATTGGCGGGTTTCTATCGAAAGTTAGCTTGCATTTCCCATTCTTTACGGCTGGTGGAGCAGCTATTATTGCTTCTATTCTATCGGTATTTTTACTACCTTCCACAAAGCCCACTGCAGCTCAGAAAGCTCAAAAACAAGAAAATCTTGCAAAGCAGATGGTACGTTCAGTCAAAATGCCATACTTTGTCATGCTTATTATTATGCTAGTATTCTCGTTTGGCATCGCTAATTTTCAAACGACATTATCATTATTTGTAACGGACAAGTTTAATTACACGCCTGCCGATATTGCTATCTTGCTGACTGTAGGTGGTGCATTTGGTGTTATTGTTCAAATGTTTGTCATTACACCACTCTTTAAACGTTTTGGTGAAATGAAAGTTGTGTTAGTCAATTTATTTATTGCGGCTGTAGCAATTTATGCAATATTATTTGTATCTGGTTTTGCACTAATATTAATTGTTGCAACGATTTTCTCAACAGCCACTACACTAATTCGCCCTGCCGTTAACACATTAATTTCTAAACTGGCTGAAAATGAGCAAGGCTTTGCCGCTGGTCTTAATAATGCGTATATGAGCCTCGGCAATATGATTGGGCCAGCACTAGCAGGCGTTCTTTTTGATTGGAATATAAATAGTCCTTATATTTTCGGGGCAATTATTTTAATGGCCTGCTTCTTCTTAGCACTTATTTGGACTTTAAAAAAGGCGCCACATCTTATGCAACCTGACTCGAAATAATGTGAAATAGCGTTGACTAATATAGATGTTATGTTACATTTATTAGTAGAAATTTAATATCATGTTTACCACTAGGGGAGTCTTTACAAGGCTGAGACGTATATGGTCATATACGGACCCTTTGAACCTGATCTAGTTCACACTAGCGGAGGGAAGTGGCGACTCTTGCTTATTGTGTCATTATCAAATACAAGACCGCTTCCTTTTGTTTAGAGGGAGCGGTCTTTTTGTCATCCATTAGGTCGTTTTACCAACAATTCCACATGTTCTATAAAATAAAGGAGGAACTATCATGGCTATTCAAAAACTAACTATCATGGCTTTATTGGTTGCTATTGCTGTAGCAGGCTCCATATTTGTCTCGATTCCAACTGGGATTGCTCGTGCCTATCCTGTACAACATGCTATTAACGTTATCGGTGCCATTTTACTAGGGCCTGTGCCTACCATTATCGTTGCTTTGCTAACAGCCATTATTCGCATACTAACAGGCACGGGCTCTCTTTTAGCGATTCCCGGAAGTGTCATCGGTGCAGCATGTGCTGCTTTTGCTTATAAATATAGCGGCAAGAAATGGCTAGCAGGAGTTGGTGAAGTATTCGGCACAGGTATCCTTGCTTCACTAATCGCTGTACCTTATGCGCAATTATTTATGGGAACATCCGTAGCTGCATTATTTTTTATGCCCGCCTTTTTGACATCTAGTTTGATTGGGGCATGTCTCGGCATTATCATCGCGAGCAGTCTTCGGAAAACCGCACCGTCTATTCTTATTACTAAGTAGCTATGTTCAAAAAAAGATGGCACATGCTTTTTTCGCAATGTGCCATCTTTTTATTATGAGCGTTTTTTCATGCCTTTTAATAACTGCGCAACATTGGTGTTTTCCACCTGCACGGCTGTTTCGTCTACAGGCTTTTCATTGTGCCTGCGACTTGTTATAAAGCGCCAACCAAAGCGTCGAATCGTAATATCCAAGAAGAATAGCAACATCCCTGCTAAGAGTAGCCATGTCGCAATACTTTGGCGCTCTGCTCCTTTGTTTGTGAAATCACGGAACACTTCTTGTGGTTCTTTCAATACTGAGCCGCCAGTTTGCTTTGTTAGTTGCTCTACAACGGTTTCATTCACAGGACGTAATTCATATTCAGCACTGTAAGGTACACTAAGACCTGCTTGGTAAATAGCCTGCTCTTCATCAGCGATGCGGAAGAAAATTAAACCAGGCTTCGCTTGGACAACCGCGCGTACTTGCGAGGCAGATAGCGTTTCAAGCTGTATATCAAGCTCCTCACCAGCTTCATCGACAGCAACAATATCTAAAAATGCTGCTTCATTTGTCGGATCGGTGATAATAAATGAACCATCTGTATCAAGACGTACATCATAGGCGACATCATTATAACTTGGTAGCATTTGCGATATAATGGTTTGCCAAAATGTTCCCCATTCCTGCCATCTTGCCCAGTCACCAGCCCATTTCCCCGTTGAATCGGATGTGAAAGCAAAAGTTTTACCAAGTCCATATTGCCATTGTGCTAATACCGGATCTTCTTTCTCACTTTCTGCTATAACAGCAGCTCCCTGCTTCGCTGTTGTGCCAATGTAGGCATTCATTTGTGGCACACCATTCGCAAATAATGCATTCCAGCCAGATGCATTGTAGATTGTTGGATAGAAAGGATTGTCTTCAATATACGTACGTGAAATCATCGCTGTCTCACGTGATAAAATCGAAGGAATTGTCTGTTCATCGATGACATCATAGAAGCGACCACTGCCCATTTCACTTAGCCCTTGCAGAAGATTGCCATCAGCATCTTGTCCAATCGCCACAGTTGACAGTGTCACTCCTTGTTCTTTCCCCGTTTCAATTAAATCCTCATAATTGCCAGCTTGTGATTGTCCATCTGTAAGTAAAATAATATGTTTCCTTTGCAATTTTAAATCAGCTAAACTATCATAGGCTGCTGCCAATGAACGATAAATTTCTGTACCACCACCAGGCGTAACCGATAAAATCGTATCGACGGCTTCTTCTTTATTGCCTAATGGTCCAGTTTCGATGATTTCCCAAGGGCGATCATCAAAGGCGATAAATCCTAGCGTATCTTCATCTCGTAACATTTCAACAGATCGAGCCGCCGCTTCTTTCGCAAGCTCTAATTTTGAGCCATACATACTTCCTGAACGGTCAAGTACAATGACGAGCCCTAAAGATGGCAATTGTTCTTTGCCTTTTATCTCCATCTCAACAGGTAGTAATGTTTCAATCGGTGTTTTAAAATAACCACCCAAGCCGAAGCTATTTTCACCGCCGACCATTGTAAAGCCAACACCAAAGTTTTTCACTGCCTGTTCAATAACGCTCATCTTCGCCTCTCCAACTAAGTGTCCAGGAACATTATCAAAAATAATCGCGTTATATTGCAAATAACTAGACAGTTCATTTGGTAAGCTTGCTGCATCCACAACATCATAGGAAATTGAATTTGATCCTAGAGCTGCAGCAATTGGTGATGCCGTATCGTAGCCATTGACAATCAGTAAATGTGGCTCGCTTTGTACCATCGTCACACTTGTTAATTTATTATTTTCAAAAATAGCATCCTGTCCAACTTGCACGAGCGCCTCATATTTCACAAGCCCCTCTGCAGTTGCCGTATGTTTATAAGTAAAAACATTGGAACCTTGAGCAAGCTCCACCGACTCTCGATGAATCAGTTTGTCATTTTCGTACAGCAATAATTCACCTTGCCCTGCCGCTGTGGCATTGACTTCCGTCACAAGCTGTTGCTGTTCACCTACGTAAGCTATTTGTGGTGTCACAAAGCTTTTCAGTGACACATCATTCGTCACATTTTGATGAAACGGCACGACATCTACACTAATATTGGAGCCTTTTAGCTTCGTGGCAAATTCTAACGCATTGCCTTGTGTTTCATTGGCATCTGTTAGTAATACAAGTCTAGTTGCCTTTTTCGGATCAACAATACCTGTTGCAAGCTGAAGACTTTGTTCTATATTTGTTTGGTCTGTTCCTTTAACCTCAGTAAATTTCGGAACATCTTTTAAGGATTTTGATAAAATCGCTTCCGTTTGGAGAGTTGATGAAAATGAGTAAATCCCTGCAAGTTGATCTTCCTTTTTCGATTTCAAACTTTCCTCTATAAAACTAACGATTTCTGCCTCTGTACGATTCATGGAAGCAGAGCGGTCAACTAAATATAATACTTGCTCGTCCTTTACTGGCAATAACAGATAAGGTGCTGCCAATGCAAAAACTAAACAGACGATGGCTATTACTCGAATGCCCAGTACAACTAGATGACTTTTTTTCAGGCGCCTGCGCTCGCGCCAATAAGTCCATCCAAAATACATAAACAATGGCAGTAATAACAATAACGCTAATGGCATATCAATTCGTAAATCCACGACGTCGTTGCACCTCCCACTCTGCGACAAGCAAACTTAAAATAATGAGTATTAGCCAAGGTACAAACGAAGCTTTCGACACTTCTTCCTTGCCATTTTGCTGAAGCTCTCCAAGCGTATAGCTTGTTCCTTCTTCTATTACACGTTCCTGTGCTTGTAGTTGCACGATAAGACGCTTTTCCTCACTGTTTGAGCGAGCTGTATACATACCTGGCTTCATTGGAGCAGTTAGTAAGCCATTCGTAATAGTCGATAAAAATTCATCATCCTGAGAATAAACACTCCAATCACCCTGTGATAACGCGACTGAACGTTGCTCATTTGGTGCAAAAATCCCAAGGGAACCTACCGATTCAGATAATTGCTGTTCCACACTCCATAAAAATAAAGGAAACGATGGATAGAGTGGCCAATCTGTATCTGCAATATCAGCAAGGACGATAATATCCCCTTCAGGTGTTCGTTGGATAAATGGTTTTTCTCCAACTGTGGCGATTGTTTTATAATCATCGAATGGAGGATATAAAGCACTGACATAAATATCATTTAACTCACTAAATGCAAATAAAGCATCGCTCGTTGTTTTTACTTCACCATTAACATCTACTTTTTCAATATCATCCCGCCCAAATAATACAATGGGTCTCTCCGTCTTTTGAAGTAATGATGTTTGATTCGTTACAATGGTAGCTCCTTGATTATCCGCAAGCTGCAAGGGCGGTACAATTTTTACGTTGTCATTAATAGCTTGAAACCCTTTTTGAATAAGCTGATGCATGTTTTGATCGACTACAATATTCGCTGTAGCCGTTTGTAACACGACTGATTGAATATTATCAATCGCATAATCATCTTTTACATTAATTTTAGCTGTCACCGTATCCATTAATGGTAAATCTTTAAATGATTTAGATACTGCTTCGTTTGCTGCCAAAGAAATAGGTTCGTCTACTAGTACATCACCTTTACTATTTTGTAGTGTAAGTGTTAGCTTTTGCTCTTTATCGGTATCATTTTGGAGCTGCACTAACGCCATCGTAGATTTACCATCTGTCGTCGCAGCAAAGCGCGTAATAGCAACATTCGTTAAATCTTTTGCAGAACCGTGTACAAGCCATTTCACAGATTCCTTTTCCATCGGTAATTGCTTTTTATCAAGTGCATCTGTGAAAACATAAATTGACGTTGGACTATCACCAACAAAAGCTTGTGCCACATCAAGCGCTTTATTCATTTGGGCAGTTTCATATGTTACATGTAAATCTTGTATGGTTTTTTCAATCGTTTTTACATTTGTTTCTTGCTGTAACACTGCTTGTGGAGCATTGCCAGTCGTAATTAATGTAACAGGTCGTCCGTCCAGCTGTTCTACCAATGATTGCATTTCTTTTTTATGAGCATCAAATGTAGATTGCTCTTTCCCTGCTAACATTGTAGCTGATGTATCCACGATAAAAATCGTCTGTGCACCCACAATCGTACTTTTTTTCATATAAGGATTGATGAGTGTTAACACTAGTAAAAGTAATGCCAGCAATTGCAAATACAGTAATGCATTTTTTTGTAAATGCTTTAAATATGGAGAAACTCTTGTTTCTTGCATAATTTCAGACCAAAAAAGTGTTGAGGACACTGGTTGATCGGTATATTTTTTTCGGAAGAAATAATAGAGCAGGACAATGACCGGGAAGATGGCCGTCCAGCTAAAAATAATTTGACTAAAGCCCATAACGGCTCACCTCACCTAATCCAATGTGCTTTTAGTAATTGTTGAAAGATTGCATGTTGCAAACCGTCTTCTACCTTAAGCTGCAGTTTACGCACACCAAAGCGACGGCAAATAGCTTCAAACTCTTCTTCATGGAGGCGACGCCTTGTGTCATACGTATCTAGTACTTTTGATGACATCGTGACATTGACATCACGCCCTGTTTCACTATCCACTAAACGAACATCTCCCGCATATTGCGGATGAAGTTCTTCTTCTGTGACAACTTGTATAATGCGGACATCTCCTGCAAAACGAGGCAATCTTTTCAATAACTGTTCCCATTCCTCGATCGATTCAAGCCCATCTGTTACGATAAATAATACTGTGCTATCTTTTGGTATAGCCTTTAATGCCCCTTGAGAAAAGCTTGCTGTATAGTTGGCTTCTTCTATATCTGTAACAACTTGCAAAAATGCGCGACGGTACATAGCCCCTTTACGACGAAATGGAGGTTTCACGTCATCTTGCACATAAGAAAATGATAAGCGATCATCACGACCAAGTACCATTAAACCAAGTGATGCAACAATTTGCCGAGCAAATGTCCATTTGACTTGCTCACCCATTGATTTTGTTGCATCCAATAAAATATGCACCCGCATTTCTTGTTCATCTAAAAAACGTTTAATAAAATATTTATCGGTTCTCGCAAAGACGTTCCAATCTACTTGTCGCACATCATCACCTAAATGATATTCGCGAAAATCAGAGAAATCGAGGGATGCCCCGAAGCGCTGCGAACGATGCGAGCCTTTATGCTGGCCACGCAATTTGGAGGCAGTCGCCACTTGGAAACGACTTATTTTCGCTAACCAATCCTCGGGCAAAATATTTTTTGTCATCGACTTACGCCTTGTTGGACTTTCTCTAAAATAACGTCTATCACATCATCTGCTGTCTTACCTGAAGCCTCCCCTTCATAATTCAGCAGCATTCGGTGACGTAAGACGGGCTTCGCCACTGACTTAATATCCCCAACAGATACATGAAAACGTCCACTCATCAGTGCTCTAGCTTTTGCCAATTTAATTAAGCTTTGTAAGCCACGTGGACCGCTACCATACATGACATAGCGCTTTACTTCATCTATAGCATCTTCTTTTTCAGGATGTGTTGCCACTACAAGGTCTGCTGCAAACTCAAGCATCTCATCGGCAATTAGTACTTCCTTCACCATTTGTTGTGCCAAAATTAGTTCATCAGTATCCAACACTTTTTGCAAGCTAACTTCGTGCGCACCTGTAGTACGTTTCATAATTTCCATTAGTTCATTTTTCTCTGGATATGGGACGAGAATTTTGCACAGGAAACGGTCCATTTGCGCTTCTGGTAAAGGATATGTACCCTCCATTTCAATTGGGTTTTGTGTTGCCAAGACGAAAAATGGTTTTGCCATTTTCTTCGTATCTCCTAAAATCGTTACCGTTTTTTCCCCCATCGCTTCAAGCAACGCACTTTGAGTTTTAGGTGTAGCACGGTTAATTTCATCGGCTAAAACCATTTGACTAAAAATTGGTCCTGGCTGGAATGTAAACTGCTGTCTCCCATCTGCTGTTCGCTCAATCATACTTGTTCCTGTAATATCAGCAGGCATTAAATCTGGGGTAAATTGAATACGTGAGAACGATAAATCTAGCACTTCAGAGATAGTCCGAATAAGCATCGTTTTCCCTAAACCAGGAAGCCCCTCTAACAGTGCATGGCCATCTGCAAGGACTGCATATAATGTGTAATCAATTGCTTCCTCTTGTCCAACAATAAAGCGATGAATTTCATCTTTTACTTGTTGTAATTTCGTACCCATTTCGACATACTGTTGTTCTGTAAATGCCATTTTTTTCTCCTCCTACTGCGACTCAATTGTCGTGAAATAAGATTGCACGACATTTTGTAAATCCTTCGGCAATTGTAAACGCTGTGAGCTTTCCAAATAGCTATCTTTATAGGAGCCAATCACTTCATCATACGGTCTAATGGTACCTTTTGTAATCGGTCCATTACCTTGTTGCTCGGAAACATGCGAACCGTCTCCTAATTGCCCACTATCGACAGTCGTTTCGCTAGAACCGCCAAGCCTTGGTGTAGTCAATAAATCTCGGCTTCCTTGACCACTCCCCGCACCCTTTCCTAGACCTGAACCACTTCCTTGACCTTGACCCTGTCCTTGTCCTTGACCTTGATCTTGCCCCTGTCCTTGGCTTGGTTGCTTTCCTTGTGACTGGCCATTACTTGTTGCTTGCTGGGAATTATTTTGACCTTGTTGACTACTAGGTTGTGCGTTACCGGAAGAGTGTTGATTCGAATTTGCACTGTTTTGCTGATTATTATTTGTGCTGTTTGCACTAGCAATGGCATTTTGCAATGTATTACTAGCTGGTTTCCCTAAGTTGCTCATCGCTGTTTGCGTTGTATTTGCACTTTGTGTAAGCTGTTGCTGCATTTGGGCAAGCTCTTTCAACTGTTCGAGTTCCTCTTGTGATAAAGCTTTATTATCGCCAGCACCATCTTTATTCGCTGTCTGCTTATCTTTTAATTGCTGTTCTTTTAAAGCTAATTCCTTCTGCTTTTTCACGACTTCTCGTAATGCTTCTTCCGCTGTTTGCGTTTCTTTTAACGTATTTTGTAATTCTTTTAGCTGCTCTTTCACTTCTTTTGTCTCAGCTTTTTTTTCTAACTTCGCCACTTCTTTTTTTATGTCCTCAATCACAGCCTTTTCTTTTTCCACTTCAATCGCTTCAATTTGCGTTGCCGCTGGGAACATATAAAGTATTGCTAAAACAATAGCTGTGGCAAAGAGGCCAATAAATGCTTTAGGTCGAAACAAATTTTTCTTTCTTGCTTTAAACTGAGCAAATGCTTGTTCTGACTTTTGAATCGCCTTTGCAAGTAAAGATTGGATCAGTGGGTCATCGTCGTTTTTAAAAGACAGTGCCGTTACAAGTTCATTATGTGAAAAATAATAGTCAAGTGCATACAATGCTTCCTTTTCTTTGACACGTCGCCACCACATCATAACAATTGTTGCAAATAGGCCAAGTATAAAGACAACAACAGCAATTTGACGATAATAAGGCCAAACAAATAATCTTGATACGAGGACAAGTGAAGCACTCGAAAGCAATGCTAAAAACAACCCGTATTGTGCAATAGGTAGGCTTCTCTCAAAAGTTAAACTGTGTTGTGCACGCTGAATATATTTTCGTAATTGCTTCCGACGCTCCATGCTGTTTCCTCCTCATCGATTACTTTTCATATTGGCACGTAATTTCTTAATCGCAATCGTTAAACTTAACACAATAATCAAAACATAAATTAGTAAGTAGGTTATCCATACCGGTATATCAATGCCACTTAGCTCTGCTAACGCATCTCCCATAGAGGGCGAAATAAGCGTAAGCATTAATGCACCTGGATTAATCGAAGCCCAGAAGTACGTCATAAAGGATGAGCTTGTAGCAATCGTATTGCCCATTTGATGGAATGCCATTGATAGGAAGAAGAAAAATGCTGTAATTCCTCCTAAGAAAATGATGGAGCCATACGTAGCAATCATAGCAACAATCGTTTTCTTCGTAATAGTTGAAAACATAACTCCAACGCTACCGATTGCAACAACTGTTAATAGGTAAAATAAAAAGATTGAAATTAGTTGGGAAGGGGATACCCCACCAAATAGAAAGACTAAACTATACAATGGTAGCCCTGCGACTAACATCAATACTAAAAATGCTACCGAAGATAATAATTTACCAATAATAATTTGTGTCGAGCTTTGTGTTGTTGTTAATAAAATATTTAACGTTTGTTTTTCTCGTTCACTACTAATTGCCCCAGCAGTTAAACTCGGTGTAATGAAAAGAACGAGTGCCATTTGCAATATTGTTAGTACGGCAAACATCATAAAACTTGTATCAGGTCTAAAAAACCCTTTGCCCGTAAATTCTGTTGTCAGCAGTAAGAAACCTGCAATAAAAATACAAATCACCGCTAGATAAAACATTAAACCAGAAAAACTTTTAAAAGAACGGAAGCGTAACTTCAATTCTTTTACAAGGACGGGATTATAAAATCTTTCCATCATTGACTGTCCGCTCCCTTCGTAATCGCCATAAAGACGTCTTCTAAATCTTTTTCTTCCTCGCTTAATGCATAAATTGGTAAATCTGCAAGCATCGCTTTTTTCAGTAATACTATTTGTTCCTGATCTGTGCCGCGATAGTTAAAAGCAATTTCTAAACGATTGTCCATAACATCTATTGAAGAAATTAATGGATCTTCCTCTAAAAATGCGCGTACCTCTTGTAAACAATCTGATACTTTGATAACGATTCGCTTTTCACCTTGTAGCTGAGCTTGAATGGAAGCAACATTGCCATGTGCAATCAATTTACCATTATCAATAACGCCGATTTCATCACACATTTCCGCTAGCTCTGGCAAAATATGCGAGGAGATTAAAATAGTTTTCCCCATGGATTTTAAATTTCTTAAAATATCTCGCATCTCTACTCGTGCGCGTGGATCTAGGCCTGAAGCAGGTTCATCCAATATTAAGACCTTTGGATCATGAATCAGAGCTCGTGCTAAACAAAGGCGTTGCTTCATCCCACGCGATAGTAAATCAACATATTCAAAACGTTTATTCGTTAAATTAACTAACTCTAATAACTGCGGTATAAGAACTTTACGCTCCTGCGCGCCAATGCCATAACTCGCCCCATAAAAGTCTAAATACTCATCTACTTTAAGTTGATCGTACACACCAAAGAAATCTGGCATATAGCCTATTTGTTTCCGAACTTCTTTCGGTTCCTTAATCACACTTTTTCCATTGATCAATGCATCGCCTGAAGTTGGGGATAGCAATGTAGCTAAAATCGAAAACGTTGTCGATTTTCCGGCACCATTAGCCCCTACAAAGCCAAATACTACACCTTCCTCCAGTGATAGATTTAAATGATCTAGTGCTGTGAAAGCGCCGTATTTTTTCGTTAAATCACGAATCTCTATCATTACTTCGCCACTCCTTTCAGCTCTATTTCAGGTAATTTTGTCTGCTCGCCTGTTTGATCTGGTCCAAATTTAATCTCCAACAGCAGCTTACCCTTATCATTGAAGTATTGCGTAATATCATTTGTAAACACTTGCTTCGTATCAACTAACGGTTCATAGTCGCCCGTTTTGTTATTCCAAATGGATAACTGCATTCGTTGAACATCTTTATTCGAAATTGTAAGTTCATCTAGGGTTTGAACAAAGTCCATAAAATGGTCTGGCATCTCTATCGACAATTCATATAAACCTTCTGACATGTACCAAGTATTTAATTGCTCATCCATTTTATCGAAAACGGCATTTGGCGATTGTGCGCTCAAATTATATGAAAAGTTATTACGTTTTAACGTAAATGGACCTGACATTTCAACTTTTCCATCGAATGGCTGTACGAAATAAGAAATAGGTGACATGTTGACACTTGTTTCAAGTTCTACACCTACAATTGCTTGCTCTGCCCAAGCTGTAATGACAGGTTGTTTCTCACTTTCTAGTAATAGAAGGGCTTGAGACTTCATGCGCTCAATGCGTAATGGGTCAACCTCTTCCTTCGACTTTGGATAGTTATAATTATAATTATTAAAGTGTGTTGGTTTTTGAAGAACTGTTGTTTTCAGCTCTTTGTCCACCTTCAGTGTAGCATTTGGTTCAATATCACCAAGCTTCACTTCTTTTGTACCCGAAATAACCGTGACATCCTTTAATGCAAACGGGAAGTTATTTTTAACTGTCCCAGACAATTTTTCATTTTTCAATGTAATATCAATATCCATTTTACCTATCTTTTGAGCAGCTGTTTTCCCCCCAAAAGATTGGACAGACCAATAACTTAAATCGCGCAATGTTAATGCGGATCCATTGGCGTGTTCCTTAATATACGACGATTCATGTAACGCGCCTACTGAACCTGTAAGATTATAATTATTGCGGAAAGCTACTGCAGTCGTATCTTTATCAGCATTCACTACAAAATCACCACTGCGATTTGTTAAAATCGATTCTACATAATAACCATTCACGCTGCTATCTTCATTTACTTTAAAGAATGCGGATTGTTGTACTTGTGGCTGCACAATACGATCTTTTGCGCCAAAAACAAATAGGACAATCGACAGTACCACTGAAATCGTAGGAATAACCCACCATGCATGCTCTCGTTTATCCATTCTCTTTAATACAAAGTAAAGGATTGGACCAATTACTAAAATATAAAGAATAATGACGATAAGCATATAGCTAACGGACACTTCGAATGATGGGAATAATTCGTTAATACTACCTAACTCGCTAGAAAGCTGATCCATTGTAGATTGACCTTGCATCACTGTTTGCTGAGACATAGTTTGAATGTCGAACATTTTCGCTGTTAATGCCGCATAGCCGTCCATAGATGCTAATGGCTGGTCTCCTAATGAAAAAGTTGTTTGGACAATTTCTCCACTACCAACCTTTTTCTTAGCAGCTAGAATATTAGTATTGTCTTTTAAAACAGGGATACTGCCTTCATTTTCCGTTGCTGTATAGACCGAAATTGCCTGCGTGAAAATACCGCCTCCCGATAATTTCGTTAAGCTATCTGCTGAAACAGTCGTCGTTTGTTGGGATAATGTAAGTGGCAAATATTCTTTAAAAATACCTGCAGTTGCATTGATTTGCTCAGAGCTGCCAAGCAATAATGTACCACCATCTTGCACCCATCTTAATAATGCTTCCTGCTGTTTTTGCGTTAAATCAGCTATGGCAACCTCATCTACTGCAATGATATCCGCCATTGCATAGCCTTGTGCAACATCAGGTAATGTGTAGTCTTTTAATTGATTTAAGTTAAATACTTCTACACTATTGGATGGAAAAAGTTGCGGTAACTTTAAATAGGCAGTCAAACGGTCGCTTTTATCTGTTAACGTATAAATAAATGTTGAATTGGCTTCTAAAAAATTCGCCTGTAACCGCTTTGTTCCTTTATAAGCAACTTTTTTTCCTTTTTCAATGTTGCCCTCATAAAAGGCAAAAACATCGCCATCGGAATACCCATAATCAGCTAAACCGTCCAAATAAAGTGTAACTGTTTTTTCCTCACCTGCTGCTATATCTATTGGCACAACTAGTGCTGAAGCTGCTTGATAAGAATTAAAGGCATTGATCGCCATATCTCCAGAAAAATCAGGCCCGTTATTTTTTACAGTTACTTGCAAAGGCGTAACTGATTGATATTTTGCCTTTCCTGCAATTCCTGTTTTAGCTTGTACCTCTAAAGTAGGTGCGGCGCTCGCCTCAGAAATAGGCAGAGCATAGCTCATAACAAGCATTAATAAAACTATTAGTGCGGTAATATTTAATTTCTTCAAAAACTCAACCCCTTTTCCTTTGCTTTTAGATGATTACATAATTATACGTTTTTTTGTGCATTTTGTTCCATTTCTTATGATATCTTCATGAATATTCATAAACTCTTAAGATTTAGGGAGGTGCCAGGCACTCAAACAATTTAATTAATGGTAGCGAAGACGCGACCTGCGGGACAGCATGGACAATACGAAAAAGTGTTAGAATGAATGCGATCAATCTAACACTTTACTCTTTAATCCGAAGCCACTTTAGCATGAAAATATTTAATTTGTATAGTCAAACAGGCATCGGGCATGATCTTGTACAACCTCTACAAATGCTTCTACTTGGCGTAATTCAAAGGAAGACTCATAGCCTATTAACCATGTATCTCGTGTTAAACCAAATTCTTTTTCATTGTTAGTGAGCGCAATTTTATTAACCCCATCATGCTCATTTAGCGTGATGGACGGTAGTATGGCATAACCTATGCCATTTAACGCCATTTGCTTACATATTTCAATTTGGTCTACTAAAATTTGTCTTCTAGGATTTGAAGCAAAATGCTGTTGCCACCATTGCTGTATTTCCTGATAGTAATTGGAATCACTTTTAAATTGAATAAATGGGCGATCAGTTGTCAGCACATCTTCAATCGTTTTTAACTCCCGATCTACTAAGTACAACGTATCGCGGAAAAGATGAATCTTTTCACCTTTCCAATCAACCTGCCCACGCACAATGCCAATATGGGCCTCGCCCTCATATAAAGCTTTGACAATTTCCGAGCTCCAACCAGTCATAAGTGATATTTTAGCTTCTGGATATTTTGTTACAAAATCTTTTATTATTTTAGGAAGCCAGTTTTGCCCGACAATGGAAGCACAAGCAATTTTCAATGTCCCATTTACTTTTGTTGTTAACGATTGAATCATTTCAAAGATTTCTTCTTTTTTAGCAAGCATATCTGTTGCATACGCTATAACGTGCTCTCCTGCAGGGGTTGCTGTAAGCCCCTTTTGCGAACGAATAAACAGCTGTGCACCCCAATCTTTTTCAATCGATTGCAACCGTTGTGAAAGTGCAGGTTGCGATAAAAACAACCGCTCCGCTGCTTTACGCATATTGCGTTCCTCAGCTAAAACTTTCAAAATTTCTGCCTCTGTTGCCATCAATCACCTAAACCTCCAATACAAGTAAAGGGGGACCTCAAGATGTTGCACCTGAGTCCCCTCTTACACTACTTCTCTTTTTGATAGATATATTTTTTCAACTGTTTTAAAATAACGCGTCTTGTTAAAATCCCTGCAAATGTACCATCTTCATCTATTACACATAAAAACGCATGGTTAATAACCAAATCTAAAGCTCGTTGGAAAGTATCCGTCATCTTTAGAACGGCTATATCTTTTTCCATTATTGTATCTACTTTAATATTTGGTAATTTTTCATATTCAATATGTTCGAGACCTAGAATAGATTCTGTAATCATTTTCATGCTCAATAAACCTTGAAGGCGATATTTCAAATCTAATACAGGTATGGACGAGTACCCTGTACGTGTCAGTACAAGCAGTGCATGCTCGGCACTATTACCACTTTGTACATGTGCAACCTTTTCGGATGAAATAATAAAATCACTAATTGGCATTGCTAATAAGTCTTTGCTGTTAGTTGAAATCATGAACTTCTTCTCCTTTTCTGTCCTTGCTTTGCAGAACAGGATCCTTCTCTTTTATCATATCACAATGTTTCCGACTATGACCACGACAAGGTCAAGAAGAGTTTTTCATAAACAATGTATATTATGGATATTTTTGTTTTAGACAATATGAAATATCAATTTATTTTCCCCGTTTTTCTAAAGTTAATGCAAAAGACCGACTATAAAATCTTTGCACAGTTGTAAAAACTAATTTTTTACATTTTTGTATTGCTATAATGAAATAAAAAACATTGGAGGTATTTTATGTGGACGCAAAATATGGTTGAAACTCCTCGCGGAAACTTCGAGTATTTTAAAATGGGAAAAGGTGAGCCACTCTGTATAACACATCAATATACAGCGTTTAATAGTAATGGCAATATTTTCGCTGCACCTTTTACTACACACTATACAGTCTATTTAATAAACTTAAGGGGCTGTGGAAACTCAAGTGATTCAACAGTACACGATGATTTCAGTTTTAAAAATAGTGTCCAAGATTTAGAAGCTATTAGAAGTGCATTAGGCTTTGCACAATGGAGTTTTGCTGGACACTCTACAGGTGGCATGCTGGGGTTAAATTATGCATTGATGCATCCTAATTCTTTGAAAAAAATAATAATAGGTGGTTTATCCGCATCTTCGCATTATATGTCGCATCCTGATAGCATTTACTGTAAAAGTAATCCGAATAATTCGAGGCTATTGGAAATTTTAAAACTGCTTAAAGATCCGACAAAAAGTCTTGAAGAAAGAAGAGCTTTAAATAAAGAATGGAACCTCATGTCCATTTATAAAAAAGAACACTATGACAAAATCATGGCAAGACCTAATAGCGGAAAGGTAGTAAACAAAAGATTAGATTACTTTATATCTACTGAACTAAAGAACTTTGATCTCACTGAAAGTTTAAAAACAATAAAATTGCCTACTTATATTTATTGTGGCAAATATGACACGCAATGCCCTTTAGTTTTTTCTGAAGAAATTGCCTCTCTTATACCAAATGCTTACTTAACAATCTTTGAAGAAAGTAGTCATAATCCCTTCGTCGAGGAAGAAGGAGTATTTAATAGCTTTGTAAAAACGACAACACAATAACAAAAAATTTTCTTATAATATTTAAAGTTTGTGGGAACATAATCTTTACAAATGTCAAAACGAAGTATCACATAAACCAAGGCAAATGTGATACTTCGTTGAAATCTGATTAATACCCTGTCTTAGTCCAGTAGTAAAAAATCATTATTCCTAAAAAAAGTAAAAAGATGATGTACACCCAAACAATTGGATTTAGCATCGTTGCATATTCTTCGACTGTTTCTGAAATCGGTGTATCCTTTTCTGATTTCCGCTCTGACGTCATTTTGGCAATTTTCATAGTCGAAACAAATGAAATAACCGAAATGATTGTGATTGCAATAAGAGACGGTATCAACCACATACTCATAGGCAAAACTCCTTTCTTTGCCCTTAGTATGTATCAACACCGCTCTTCATTATGCAATGAATTTCAACAAGGAAAAAGTCACTTAACTACATTGACAGCCTAGATAATGCTAAAAAGGATACTGATTTAACCACTGTCCTCCATCTAAAGTGACACATTCACCATTCATATAGCTGGCTTTATCCGACATCATAAAAGTTGCTAAATCCGCTATTTCTTCTGGTGTACCGATGCGTCCAAGTGGTACAGCATCAAGTGTACGAGCTGCTGCTGCTTCTGATTCCCAAAGTTTTGCTGCTCCGCCCGTTCGTTCAATTGGCCCTGGCGCAATGGCATTGACACGTATACCATAACGTTTGCCCCATTCAACAGCTAACGTTCTTGTCATTGATAATACACCAGCTTTTGCAGCCGCCGAATGTATTACACCAGCACCTGCATTCCAAGCATAGGTCTCCACCATATTAATAATCGATCCGTTAATTTTTTGGTCAATCCAATATTTACCGACAGCAGAAGAACAATAAAACGTACCATTTAAAACGATATCCACAACTGCTTTCCAACCATTTGGCGACAAATCTTCTGCACGCACAATAAAATTACCAGCAGCATTATTGACAAGTCCATCCACTCGACCAAATTTTTCAACTGCAAACGCCACCATTGCCTGCGCCTGTTCTGGTATACGAACATCCATCTGGAATGTTTCGATTGTATTGCCTGCTGCTAATATAAACTCTTTTGCCTCCGCTAATCGCTCTTCGTTACGCCCTACAATTACAACGTTTGCTCCTTCAGCAACGAATTGCTTCGCCATATAAAGCCCCATACCACTTGAACCACCTGTAATAATAATCGTTTTCCCCTGCAACATCGTACTTCCCCCTTTAAGAAAAATGAATAACCATTCATTTTATTTTACTATATTTTCTCGTAAATGTCATATTAATTCTACTATTTGTGGATATCTGTATTTTTTAGAATATCAACCTATGAAAACAAAAAGACTAACTTGACGCTCTTGGTCATTTTAGTGTTATTATGATTTTTCCATGTAATCGAATCGTTCAAACAACAAACTCAAGACAAATAAAAACGAATTATTTAGCATTCCCCAATGTTAAATAATTCGTTTTTATTTATTAATTTCTGATTTCTTCATACTCAACAATTCCATTTGTGTCAGTAGGTTTATCTGATACATTTGCTATAAATACAGCAATCGCTAAAAAAGCAGGGAAAATAATGACCACTACTAAAACAGACAATATAATCCATATCTTTTTGCTACTCTTTTGTTTGATAGGAGGCAGATTTTCAACAGAAGGTGCACTATACAAGTATTGATACTCAGCTTTAATTTCCTTAGCTAATTCGTTAGGTAAAAGAAAGCTTTTTAATACCTCGTCCACTGATTTGCCATTCGTTACGGACTGCAATAAATGATCTTTTACTTCCATGACATGATTATCTCTATCCTTTTTTGGTAATGGCTCTAACTCCATTTCCAGTTGACGTATATAGTCATTTATCTTGTGATTATCCACGACTAATCCACCCCCTTAATTTCTTCAAAATAGTTTAATATTGTTTCTAACTCCTTCAGTCTATTTTCTACTAATGCTTTTCCTAAATCTGTAATACGGTAATACTTTCTAATTCTTCCTTCGTATTCTTCTGAAAATACATCCACATAATCATTCGCCGTCAATCGTTGTACTATTGGTAAGTATAATTTATATAATTATATTCTTTAATGATATATATTATCTAAGAAATTTTAAGAACACTACAAGTAGCAAATGAAAGCTTCAACTAATCAAAAAGCGCCTTCCTCTTTTGCTTAACGGAAGGCACTCTGTCTCATACTATTTAAAACTCATAATGATAAGCAACCTTGTACAGCTCCATTAACTCATCCTGTGTTGGCACTTTAGGGTTATTGGCAGGACTACCACTTGCCATTGCATCGATTGCCATTTTCGGAATTGCCGCATAAAATGCATCCTCCTCAATACCCCATTGCTGTAAATTGCCAATATTCATCTTTTTACATAATTCTTTTATTGAGTCGATAGCTAAAGTCGCTAGTTCCTCTTGGGTACTATACTGTCCTTTTGCGTTGAAAAATTTTCCTATATCTGCTAGGCGCTCCACGCATGCATCCTTGGTAAATTCTAATACCGCTGGTAGTAACATCGCATTGGAAATACCATGAGGCACATGAAAAAGTGCACCGATAGGACGTGACATACCATGTACTAAAGCAACTGATGCATTGGAAAACGACAGTCCTGCCTGCATTGAGCCTAAAGACATCGCCTCTCGCGCATCAATATCGTCCCCTTGCTCGTAGACCTTCAAAATATTATGAATAATTAAGTCCATTGCTGACAACGCAAGCACATTCGAATAAGGATGTGCTAAACGAGACAAATAACTTTCAATTGCGTGGCTTAATGCATCAATACCCGTCGCCGCTGTAATGGCTGGAGGAGAGGTTACCGTTAGCATCGGATCGACAATGGCAATTGGTGGCATAAAAGCTGGTTGTTTTATCATCATTTTCACATCATTCGTCGTGTTGGTAATCACTGTAGCATCTGTTGCTTCAGAGCCTGTGCCTGCTGTTGTTGGAACAGCTATATGCGGGATAGGTGATTGCTCGGCGATTTTCGCTAGTTTCATATAATCGCCGATATAACCACCATTTGTTGCTACAACAGCAATTGCTTTGGCTGTATCGATACAACTTCCACCCCCAACAGAAATGATAAGATCACACTGTTCTGTTTGCAAAATACTAAGACCTTGTGCTACATACGTATCCACTGGCTCAGTTGTTACACCTAAATATGAAACCGCTTCCAAACCATTCGCTGTTAATAATGCCTTACACTGATTAACAAACCCTAATCCATCCATGATTGGATCGCTAACGATAAGTGCCTTCGAACCTAGTTTTTTGGCATATACGCCTACTTCTTCAAATGCATCTTTTCCATAAACAATCGTCGCAGGAGAATTTACTGTGAAATTTGTTTTTGTTTGTATCATAACGCATCGCTCCTCCATTATTGGGCAGTATAACCGCCATCTAATACAATCGCCTGACCTGTTAAACCTTTGGCCACATCACTTGCTAAATAAAGTGCAAGCCCTGTAATTTCTGAAACATCAAGCAAGCGCTTTTGCGGGACAAGTGGATATAGCACCTGCTCCAACACTTCTTCTACTTGAATCCCACGTGTCTTTGCTAAATCTGTAAATTGATTACGAACTAATGCTGTATCCACATATCCTGGACAGATGGCATTAACCGTAATACCGTCATTGGCTACTTCAAGTGCAGCGACTTTTGTTAATCCTATTAAGCCATGCTTTGCTGCGTTGTAACCCGCTTTACCAGCAAATCCAATAACACCGTTTATCGATGCCATATTTAGAATGCGACCAAATTTATTTTTCTTCATATGGGGTAAGGCATATTTCATCGTAATAAATGGCGCTACAAGCATTACTTTTTGCATTTGTTCAAAGACTTCTGTGGGGAAATCTTCGATGTAAGATACATGTTGAAATCCTGCGTTATTAATCAAAATATCAATGCTATTAAATTTACTAACTGTGAAAGCAATCGCCTCACTAATAGCTTGTTCATCCGTGACATCACATGTATAGGCTGTTAAGTGTGGATTTTGTGCTACCACCTCAGCTAATCGTTGCTCATTTATATCTGAAATAACAACATTTGCTCCTTGTTCAGCAAATGCTTGAGCAATAGATAGGCCAATTCCACGAGCAGAGCCCGTTATAAATACTGTTTTACCTTCCATCAATTGCTATCCCTCCTACATTCCAAGTGAGAATAATACGATCGCCACGATAGTCCCAATAATTGGTATAACAACGGTTAAAGCACCGAAAGGCAAATAGGCATCCTTATGTTTTTCATTACATACAGAATTGATTGTCGTCACTACATAACCACCATGTGGTAATGAATCGAGCGAGCCAGATGCAATGGCTATTGTGCGGTGTAATGCTTCCGTATTAACGCCCATATCAATATAGTGAGGAGCTAATAGTGGCATTGCAATTGTTTGACCACCTGAAGCTGAACCTGTTAAACCGGCTATTACTGCGATTGCAACAGCTCCCCCTATAAGTGGATTGCCAGGGATATTTGTCATCACATCGACAGTTGCTACAAATGATGGTGTAGCTTTTACAACGCCCCCAAAGCCTACAACTGCTGCTGTATTTGCAATAGCTACAACAGCGCCCATTGCACCTGCGGCTAACGTTGCACTAACTGATTTTACATATTTATAGCTTACTAAATACGCCATAATACAACCGCTCGTTAATGCAACAATTAGAGCTGATGTGCCAAGAGAGTCATGGAAGATAAACGAAATCAATAAAACGACTACTAATGGTACTAAACTTAAGATTGGACTAGGTAATTTACGCGTTTCGTCAACTACAGGATCTGTTGAACGTTCGATAAATACCTCCCCTTTTTTCACTGCCCGTTTAATCATCCAATTCAACCATAGTGCTCCACCGATCGCCATAAATAATGCAACGACAATACTCACCTGCCAACCTGCATATGGGGTTGTTCCTAAATAGGGAATCGGAATCCAGTTTTGGATTTCTGGTGAGCCTGCTGACGTCATTGTAAACGTTACAGAACCTAAACCAAGTGCCGCAGGAATAAAGCGTCTTGGAAGATTCGCCTGTTTAAATAAACTAATCGCCATCGGATAAACAGAGAAGGCTACGATAAATACTGAGACACCACCATATGTTAGTACAGCTGCTGCCAGTACTACGGCATATGTAGCATACTTCACCCCAATTTTTTCAACAATCCATTTTGAAACACTATCAGCAGCACCTGTATCTTCCATTACCTTGCCAAAAATGGCACCTGCCATGAACATTAAATACCAAGAACCAACGAAGCCCGTAAATCCATCCATATAACTTGTTAAGAAATTAGCTTGATTGTCATTTGCAGTTTGTGGGAAGAAAGCAAGACCATTTGTTAAAGCTGCAATTAAAGCAGTTAATGGTGCTGAAATTAGTAAATTGACACCCCTCATTGTTAAATAGACTAGTAGTACTAAACTTCCAAAAAGCCCAATATACGCTAACATCCACATCCCACCTATCTTTTAGAAAGTGCTATAGAGTTACATCTTATATTGCTATATGGCGTGCCTGTATACCTTCATTTCTATCGTTTCTGCGCTTAGTCACTTGACTTCCATTACTTCTTAAAACGTTCTGTACACACAGCATTGTAAACAATATGTTGGGCTACAGACGGACACTATCTGCTAGCTAGCACCGATTACTTTTTTAGCGTCCGCCTGCGGTCTTTAACATACGTTAAGGCTCTCTATGTCATTAATCATTATTACTTGGAAATGCAAATGTAGATGCTGTTTCAGTATTCGTCACCCAACGCTCTGATATTGTTTTTGTTTTCGTAAAGAAACGTGCCTGATCTGGGCCAAACATATGCCCTTCTCCAAATCGAGAGCCTTTAAATCCTGCAAAGTTATGGTAACCAACTGGAATAGGAATTGGTACATTCACCCCTACCATCCCCACATCAATTTCTGTAGTAAATTTACGTGCTGCAAGTCCATCATTGGTAAAAATTGTGACACCATTGCCAAGCTCATGCTCGTTAATTAGCTGTATTGCCTCCTCTAACGAATCAACACGCACTACATTGCGAGCAGGACCAAATACTTCTTGCTCATAAATTTCCATTCCTGGTGTTACATGATCTAATAATGTTGGACCGACAAAGAAGCCTTTTGATTCGTTTACAATCGCTAGCTCACGTCCATCACAAACAACAGTCGCCCCTTCTGCTTCTCCTTTATGAATTGCAGCAAGAATCGCTTCTTTTGATTGCTGTGAAATAACCGGGCCAAAATCAGTATCTTTCTCCGTATAAGACCCTACTTTTAATGCTGCAATTTTTTCTTTTAAGATGGCTACTAAACGATCTGCGGTTTCTTCGCCCACTGGCATGATTGTTGAAATGGCCATACAACGCTGAGAAGCTGCTCCATAGGCCGCTCCAATAAATGCATTTGCCACTTGCTCAAGGTCTGCATCAGGCATTACGACCATATTATTTTTACCACCACCTAAAGCAGTGACACGTTTACCATATTTTGAGCCAGTTTCATAAATATATTTAGCAACAGGCGTAGAACCTACAAATGAAATCGCTTGCACAATTGGGTTTTCTAATAGCTCATTAACCGCATCTTTATCGCCATTTACGACTGTCCAAATACCATCTGGTAAACCAGCTTTTTTCCATAACTCACTTACATATAACGCGGTCATTGGTACTCTCTCTGAAGCCTTTAAAACAACTGCGTTCCCTACAGCAATCGCCATACTTGTTTGCGCTAATGGCACCATAATAGGGAAGTTAAATGGCGAAATTGCCGCTACCACACCTAGCGGATATTTAGCAGAGTAGGCATTAATTTGACCACCAACATTTACAGAGTATTCGCCCTTTACTAAATGAGGAGCCCCAATTGCTAAATCGACGGATTCTAAGCCTCGTGTAATTTCACCTCTCGCATCATCAATCGTTTTACCACTTTCCGTACAAATAATTTGTAATAATTCTTCCATATTATCTGTCACTAGATTGCGAAATTTTAATACTACCTCTGCACGTTTAGCTACTGACGTATCACGCCATTTTGGAAAGGCGGCCTGTGCTTTGACAATTGCCTCACGTGTCTCTTCTACTGTTGCTAGCGGTACTTTTGCAATAACATCACCTGTTGTAGGATTATAAACTGAACCGTAACGACCACTTTTTCCCTCAATCATTTCTCCACCAATAAAATGTGTTAATGTTTTTACTTGTTGTGCTGTTGTCATAACTGTTTTCCTCCTTTAATTTTGTTTCATCATGCACTTTTCTTTAAGACTTAAATAAGCAGCAGACATGTCGTTTTCACCAAAGCCTTCTGCTGATATATCATTGTACAGATTGACCAGTTGTTCACCAATTAGAAGGGGCACACCTGCTTCATCAGCCATATTTTTTGCCAATCGTAAATCTTTTAGTAATAGATTCGTAGAAAAGCCAGGTTCATAATTTTCATTTTTCATGTATTCTAAATAATTACGCTCATAAATCCGACTTTGACCATAACTATTACTTAATACTTCATAGAGCGTATCTGCTGCCACTCCCATACTTTCTCCAAGTACAATCGTTTCTGCAACAGCTTGCGTATAAAAGCCAATCATTAAATTGTTCAGTAATTTAATACGTGTCCCTACACTCGGAGATGTGCCAAGATGAAAAATATTTTTTCCTACTATTTCGAAAATTCCAACGCCACTTTGGTAATCCTTTTCTTCTCCACCTATCATAATTGTTAACGTGGCATTGATAGCACCAATAACACCTCCACTTACCGGAGCTCCTAAATAACGTAACCCTAATGATTGCGCCTTTTTATGTAACGAATCATTTAATTCAGGATTTACAGTGCTAAAGTCTATTAGTAAACTTCCTTGCTTAGCATGTTGCAAAATCCCATCTTCTGATGTGTAGACATGTTCAACAACTTGTGGAGTTGGCAAGCTGGTCATAATTACTTCGCTTTGCTTTACAACTGCTTGCGATGTTGCTAAACCAATACCACCTTCTGCAATGAATTGCTCCATTGCTTTCGCATTCGTGTCAAAGCCATACACTTTATAACCTGCACGAAGTAAATTAATGGACATCGGTAACCCCATATTGCCTAAGCCGATAAAACCTAACTTGTCTTTCATTTGAGCTCCCCCATTTCCCATGAATTACGTAAATAAGCTAACTGATCCACTAGCCAACTTTACGTTTTTATCGTAACATTAATAACGAGATACTCTTAATGACCGCGGTCACTGACTGTGGTCATTTAAATCATAAACAAACATAATATCACTCGTCAATCAAAAAATTTTCTATTTTCTGAATAAATATTGCAATTATTATTATAGGATATTTTAATTACGGAGGCAGATGGGCATGAATTCGTTAACTACTCGCCAAAAAAAGGCATTAGAAACTCGAGAAAAATTACTGAAAACTTCTTTAGATTTATTTAATAAACATGGATTTGAACATGTATCTGTTGAACAAATTACGAAAGCATGTAAAGTCTCCAAGGGCACTTTCTATACCCATTTCCCATCCAAATACGATGTTATTTTGGAAAAATTTGAGGAGCTTGATAGCTTTTACAGTACTGTCGAAAAAAATATTGATCAATCATTGTCAGCAAGTGAGAAAATTCTTTTGCTTTATAAGGAGCAAATGTTGTATTTAACAAACGTGGTTGGCAAAGATTTATTGAGAACAGTGTATACGGCTGCCATGACGAATCAAGTAGAACAAAATCATTATTTAATTAGTCCTCAGCGCAAAATCTTTCAAATTATTAACACTTATATTGAAGAGGGTATTCAACAAGGAGAGTTTGTTAACGATTTACAAGCGGTACAAATGCAACAAATTATACAGCGTTGCATGAGAGCCAATGTTTATGATTGGTTAATTCATAATGAGGAATTTGATTTAGTTGCACAGATGGCACATTTTACAGCAGTTGTTTTAAACGGATTAAAGAAATAAGTTAATTTGCTTAGAAAAGCAATAGCAATAGTAAAGGCATCAAGAAAAAGATTTTCTTGATGCCTTTTGTCTGTTTCACTCCGCTCCGCGGGTATTTCGCTCTGCTTCGCGGGTATTTCACTCTGCTTCGCGGATATTTCACTCCGTTTCGCGGGTATTTCGCTCTGCTCCGCGGGTATCACTCTGCTTCGCGGATATTTCGCTCTGCTTCGCGGGTATTTCACTCTGCTTCGCGGGTATTTCACTCCGTTTCGCGGGTATCTCTCTGCTCCCCGGGTATTTCACTCTGCTCCGCGGATATTTCACTTTGCTCCGCGGGTATCACTCTGCTCCGAGGGTATTTCGCTCTGCTTCGCGGGTATTTCGCTCTGCTCCCCGGGTATTTCACTTTGCTCCGCGGATATTTCGCTCTGCTTCGCGGGTATTTCACTTTGCTTCGCGGATATTTCGCTCTGCTTCGCGGGTATTTCGCTCTGCTTCGCGGGTATTTCACTCTGCTCCGCGGGTATTTCACTCTGCTCCGCGGGTATTTCACTCTGCTTCGCGGATATTTCACTCCGTTTCGCGGGTATTTCACTCTGCTCCGCGGATATTTCACTTTGCTCCGCGGGTATTTCACTTTGCTCCGCGGGTATCACTCTGCTACGCGGGTATTTCGCTCTGCTTCGCGGGTATTTCGCTCTGCTCCGCGGGTATTCCACTCCGTTTCGCGGGTATCACTCTGCTTCGCGGGTATTTCTCTCCACTCCGCTCAAGTATTTCTACCATGCAGATAAACGCTCCTCTTCGCGATAACTTGCTTTATTATCCTACAAAATATTGGGCCACAATCGTTTCAACAGGTAATGGTTTGTTATATAAGTACCCTTGTCCTTTTTGACAACGATGACGCTTTAAAAACGCTACTTGTGATGGCTCCTCTATTCCTTCTGCAATTACTTCAAGCCCTAAATTATGAGACATCGAAATGATGGCTTTAATAATTGCCTCATTTTTATCATCTTTTTCGATATCCGCAATAAACGATTGGTCAATTTTAATGATATCGATTGGATAACGTTTCAAATAGCTAAGTGAAGAATAGCCCGTACCAAAATCATCAACCGACACATAAACACCTAGCTGCTTTAACTCCGTTAAAATTGAAAATGTTTCATGCACATTCGTCATGGAGCTTTCGGTAATTTCCACTTCAATTAAATGTGGCGATACATTATATTTTTTCAACGTTGCTTTAATTTTACGAGCAAAGTTTTCTTTTCTAAATTGTTTGGGCGATATATTGATGGCAATCCTGACTGGACGATAGCCCTTGGCACGCCATTCCTTTTGATAGCGACAAACTTCATTAATAATCCAATCACCAATTTCTACAATTAAGCCTGTTGCTTCAGCAATCGGTATAAACTGTGCAGGGGATACAAAGCCAAATTTCCGATTATTCCATCGTAATAACGCCTCAAAGCTATTAATGCTATTATCGTTTAAATTCATCTGTGGTTGTAGATGAATACTTAGTTCATTAAATTCAATGGCCCGTCTTAAATGTGCCTCCATCAATGCCTCATTTGGAAAAACATTTGTCATATCTTCACGATAATAGCGGTAATGTGAACGTCCGTGCTCTTTAGCAGAGAATAAAGCTTGATCAGCCTTTCGTACGAGAGTCTCCAAATCCTTACCATCTGCTGGGCTTAAAGAAATACCAATGGAAACACTAATAAAATACTCCTGATCATCAATCATAAATGGCTGTTTTAACGAATCTAAAATGGCATTCGCCAATTGCTCTATTTTGTCTATAGTGGCATCTTTTAAAATAAAAATAAATTCATCACTATTATAGCGATAGAGCGAGCATTGCGCGTAACAAAATTCACGAAGCCTATGACAAAACATTCGCAAAAGTTCGTCACCCTTACTTTCACCAAGAGACTCATTAAATTTTTTAAAACGGTCAATATCGACTAAAAGAATGGTTGCTTGTTGATGTTCACTTTGCTTATCATTCAAATGTTGTAGCCAATGCTCTTTAATAGCTTTTCGATTCCAAATACCAGTCAATTCATCCGTTAAGGCTAAATAGTAAAAGGAATCATGATAACTCTTAAATAAGTTCGCGTCTCTAACGAAAAAATGTACCCCAATTATTTCACCATTAAAATATGTTGGATGTGTACGCAAATAAAATGGTTCATTACTTAGTAGGTTACCCTTAAATAAACATTTTGGCATATCCAATGTAGCGCCTTCAATCGTTTTAGCAAATAATAATTGGACTTCGTTTACATAGTTACACTCTAATAATGAAAAAATATCAAGTCCTATAAGGCTGTGATGTTCTCTCGACAATAAAGACGTAGCGGTAACATTTTGATGAACAATACGACCTTGTAAATCAGTCGTTAATATTGGACATACATGTTGTTCAACAAATTGCAAATATGGCTTCGTATCACGCTGTTCCTCACGTAAAATAACAGCTATTATAGATGGCTCTATTTGCTGTACACTTACGGCAAACGATTTTTGCATTTGCTCAGTCTCTGAATAAAGCGCAATCTTACGAGCAATGTTAAATTCCTGTTGTATTATCTTCCATAATTGTTGCCAACATTGCTTGTTAAAAAATTGCTTTGCTGTCGTTGCTTTCTCATCCTGCAACGCTATAGCTAATGGTAGTTTGTCGTTATAATAAACGATTTCAAAATCCCCATCATCAGCTTGTTTTAAGCATACTACTGCATCGAACGGATTAAGCAGTGCCAACTGTCGATAGTTTGTGAATTGCGCTACATTCTTTCTATATTTTTTCATTATATCCCTCTCTAGGTAGCGTGTTTACTCTAGTCGTCTAAGACGCTTATTATTTATTCCTCATCTAGCGTAGGCTTTAGAGCATCCTTTAAGAAAATTTCCTGACTATTAATAGGGTCTTCGCTGCGATCAAATTCTTTGTAATGATATTTCCCATTGGAATCTTGGATACGAGCCTTTGCTGTATCCTCAAGTTGTTTATTCATAATATCCATAATACGAGCTTTTGCTTCAATTGAATAGACAGGGAAAAGAATTTCAACGCGTTTAATCATATTCCGGGTCATCATATCTGCTGAGGATAAGTAAACCTTATTCTCACCATTATGATGGAACCAATAGATGCGTGAATGTTCAAGGAACCTGCCAACAATACTTGTAACGGTTATATTTTCGCTAATGCCTGGAATACCTGGGCGTATGCAGCAAATCCCCCGTATAATAAGCTCGACTTTTACACCAGCAATAGATGCTTCGTAAAGCTTCATCATTAAATCCTTATCCGTCAATGAATTCATTTTGGCACGAATAAATCCATTTCCGTATTTCTTATGACAGCTTATTTCCTCATCCATTAAACGAATAAATTCATCGCGAATATCAAATGGTGCAACGACTAAATGATTAAATGTAGGTTTTTCCGTATAGCCGCTTAAATAATTAAAAAAGTTCGTGGCATCAATTCCAAATTCCTTGTCTGATGTTATGATGCCCATATCTGTATAAATTTTTGCAGTTGCATCATTATAATTTCCTGTTCCAAGATGAACAAAACGTTCAATCTTGCCATTACGACGACTTACAACTAATGTTATTTTGGAATGCGTTTTTAAATTATTCATACCATAAATAACAAGACAGCCTGCTTGCTCTAGTTGTTTTGCCCAATGCACATTATTTTCTTCATCAAAACGTGCTTTTAACTCTACTAAAACAGTCACTTGTTTACCGTTTTCAGCTGCGAGTTTTAATGCTTGTATAATTGGAGAATTCCCACTAACTCGATATAGTGTTTGCTTGATTGCCAGTACATTCGGATTAACAGCAGCCTCTGAAATAAAGTCCACTATCGGTGCAAATGATTCATATGGATGATGGAAAAAAATGTCCTGTTGCAATGCTTTTTCAAAAATATTTTCATCTGACTGTAAATCTAAAGGTGGCTGTGGAATAAAGCTTTCATACTCTAAATGCTCCCGTCCAACAGCTATACCTTTTACAAATGAGAACATAAATGTTAAATCGAGCGGACCGTCAATATGAAAAACATCTGTCTCCTCGATTTCAAATTCTTCTAGTAAGTATGCAAGTACCTCATCATTCATTTCCCCTACACGTACTTCTAGGCGGCTGCCGACACCCCATTTACGTTTTTTAAGCTCTTTTTCAATTTCTACCAGTAAATCACGGGCACCTTCCTCATGAATCGTTAAATCTGCATTACGTGTTAGACGGAAAGCCTGTGCCGATTTCACACTGTAGCCATAGAAAAGCTTTTCGATATGAGCGACAATAACATCTTCAAGTAGAACAATCACTGTCTCACCCTCAGCAGAAGGCACTTTAATATAGCGATCCAAAACAGATGGTACTTGCACTATGGCAACCTTTTCACGGCTTTCTAAATCTGTTTCATCTTGTTCCAATAGGACAAGTATATTTAATGTTTTACCAAGCAAGGTTGGAAATGGTCGATAAGCATCTACTGCTACAGGTGTTAAAACTGGGAAAATGGTTTCAGCAAACATTTCATTGATAAACGCCTTTTGCGTACTATTTAAATCTTTCATGTCTGCAATATGTACATTGTGCTGTGGTAGTAAATCGTAGATTAAGTGACGATATACTTCTGTTTGTCTGCGCACTAAAGCTTGCGTACGTTCAGCAATTTTCGCTAATTGCTCTTTTGGTGTTAAGCCTGACTTATTCTCAGCCTTATGGAAGCCTGCACGCACTTGGTCCTGAAGTCCTGCCACACGCACCATGAAAAATTCATCTAAATTGGAGCTAAAAATCGCTAAAAACTTCAGGCGTTCTAGCAGAGGATTATTGATATCCTCTGCTTCTTCTAATACACGTTCATTAAACGCTAACCAGCTTAGTTCGCGGTTATTATAATATTGAGGTTTTGCTATTTCTTCTAGTAAACGGCTATGTGATTCTGAAAATTCTTCTTCATGTAATCGATTGTTTGTTACTTCTGTTGTCATCTTGGTTCCACCCTTCTTCAATGAAGTTTACTTTTATTGGTATCTTTAGAGCACTTTCTAGATGTTTCTTATGCCGATTTGCTTGATATTTTTCAGCAGCAGCATTTTTTTTGACGTATACGTTAAGCTGAACATAATTGTCTAAAGGTTGCATTTCAATCGCATGTACAATATTTCTTTTTGAAACATTTAATGCATAGACAAATTTTAACAACGTGCCGAATTCGCGCATTTTGCGATACTCTTCACGACTCATCCATTCGGTAAAAGGAGCCGCAAATCGTTCAAAATAATCTTTATTTTTATATGAAGCTAAAAGTGCTAATTTTAGACGCTCTTTATGATTCAAACCATCAATTGATTGATTGGCAATTAAATAAAACGTATGTTGACTAGCGGAGCTTAACTCAATATATTCCCCAATATTAAAAATCTTTGCTGCCTTTCTTAGTAACTGCAAATCATTTTCATCAAATTGTAAATAATTCAAATGGCAACACGCACGATAAAGTTGATCTGCTAAATGCATTAAATAATCAACTTCTCCCTCTGAACGTCCATATTGTCGAGCTAATTTTCTAGCGTTTCCCTCAAAGACATTATATTTGTCAAAAGCATCTTCATCTTCTTGTAAAATACGATGGATAATCAGCCCTTCCCGTAAACCTTTTTTCGTTAACTGGAAGACCTCACTACCTACAATATCCATAAGTACGCGGAACACTTCTAAGGCGGGTACAATAATATCAGCACGATCCGTTGATAACCCATCCAAATGTTTTAGTTCTTGAAAACTTAAATTTCCTAAAAACGCACCAAGCTGATCTAAATCTTCTTTAGATATTTCATAGCCATGCACACTCGCAATAGGATATTGCTGTCGTTGCTGATGAACTTGCGCGATATTTCTCGCACTGCCACCAATTGCAATAATCGGTAATCCCACTTGTTGAATCCAAGGTAGTGATTTGAACTGCTCCTTAACAAAAGCAACCAGTTCTTTCTTCTCACCACTATTCATAATGTCACCCTTTACGAAACGTTGCTTTAATGACACCGTTCCAAAAGGAAAACTAAATGATTCAACTAGTTCCTTATTTTTAAATAATGTTATTTCTGTACTTCCTCCCCCCATGTCAATCGTTACAGCAGACAGAGTACCGATTGAATGGGCTACAGCAACATAACCGAAATACGCCTCTTCCTCTTCAGACAAAAGCTCAATCTGTACGCCCGTTTTCTCCTTCATTAAAGCAATAATCTGGTCTCTATTCGTCGCTTGACGAATGGCGGCTGTTGCAGCTGCTTTCACATCGACAATTTCAAAATCATCAAGCATTGCTTTAAATGTTAACAACGTTTCTGTTAGTACTCGAATACCTTCTTCGGACATGGCTCCTGACGGTTGCAAATATGTTCGTAAACGCGCAACCGTTTTTATATTTCCAAGTTCTCGAAGACCTTCTTCATTATCATACTGATATAGTACCAATCGTATTGTATTCGAGCCAATATCAATAATGGCCGTTTTTAATTCATCCAAATAATTCACTTCCTTCACAGGACAATAGGTGGTGGTCTTTTTATTTTGTGTTAAAAGCATCCTCATTATACAAAAAAAGTCGGAACCAAAAAGGTATCCGACTTTCGTTTGTATTAATATTTCAGGATACCAATTATTAGTATTGTGAAGTTCCTTTTTCGCTAGCTTTATAAAATAAGTTGATCGACACGTAAAATTAGTTCGGCAATTTCAGGTTTACTAATTTGGTCCTCAGCACCTACTTGATCACCTTTATGGCGAAGATCATCAGTAATTAAACTAGAGAAAATAATGACCGGCAGCTTTTGTAAATCAGGATGCTCTTTAATTTTTCGTGTAAGATGGTGACCATCCATTTGTGGCATTTCAATATCTGTTACAACTAATTGAATGTGCTCTGTAACATTATTGCCACTTTTCGCTAATGAATCTAAATATTCATAAGCATCACGACCATTTTCAAAGAACTCTACATTCTCATAACCGGCTTCCTTCATCGTATCAAATAATAATTTACGTAATAATGGTGAATCTTCAGCAATTAAAATGCGTTTTTCAGAACGTTCACGTTTACCAAGCTTTTTCACGGACTCTACATTAATACCCGATTCAGGGTTAATATCAACCATGATTTTCTCAAAATCTAGCAATAAAATCATTTGCTCATTTTGCTTAATAACACCGATTACTTGTGAAGTCCCACCCTGATACATATCAGAAGGCTTTTCGATTTGATCCCATGAAATACGGTGAATTTGCGTCACATTATCGACATGGAAAACAACTCGTTGTTTATTAAACTCAGCAACAATATATTTTTGTTGCGGATTACGTTCTGTGCTTTGTATTCCTAGTACTCGTAGCATATCTACTACCGGTAATACCTCGCCTCTTAATTGAATAATTCCCTCTACATGCGGGTGCGCGTGTGGAATAAACGTTACTGGAATAGGTTGAATAATTTCTTTTACTTTAATAACATTAATACCAAATTTATTGTTAGCTACTTCAAATTCAACGATTTCTAGCTCATTTGTGCCACTTTCTAATAATATGCCCTTATGTTCCAAAGCAACCCCGCTCCTTTCTATTTCAACATCAATTTATAATTCAATTGTATCATAGGCGATACAATTCTCCTACTTGGTATTTCCATTTTTATCATTAACTTTTAGATGCACCAATAGACCAATTACTGTCATTAATATTAATGTTGATAATGCCACTCGACTTGCTAAAGTACCATAATCCTTCATCCATAATGTGACTGTTCCATAAACTGCGGGGCCTATTATTGACGAAACTTTCCCAGAAAAAGCAAATAACCCAAAGAACTGGCCTCTCTTGTTATCTGGGGATAGCGCAATAATATATGTTCTCGATGTCACCCACATAGAACCTAATGAAATACCGAACATACTACCTGCAATCCAAAACATCCATTGCTCGGTTGCAAAGACAGCAAATGTTAAAGCGATAATCATGATAAAAGCAACAATGGTAATCGCTCTCTTCGCTCCAATTGCTTTTGTAATATAGCCAAATGCCAGTGAACCAATAATTGTCGATACGGTGGATACTAAATAAAGGATGATAAATTGACCTGAAGTAAACCCGACAATGGTTGTGGCATATACCGCCATCATCGCAATGGTCGTGGCAATGGCATCATTTAAAAAGAAGTACGCAATCATAAAAGTAAAGATTGCCTTATACTGTTTCATATCCTTAAATGTACTAATAATTTCCTTATAGCCTTCAAAAAAATGAGTTGTCTTACGTTGCTCTTTTGGGATCGGTGTATCTTTATTAATGAAAAATAAAGGCAATGAAAATAATAAATACAAAATCGCCGTTGGTATAAAAGCGCGATGGAAATCACTGCTTCCTACATATAAATAAACAAGCAATCCAAAAAGTGTGCCTAAATAACCAATTGCTACACCATAACCGGAAATAAGAGGCATTTCTTCTTTTGTTCCTAAATCACTCATCATCGAATCATAGAATACGAGACTCGAATTAAAGAAAAACTTCGCTATCACAAAACTTGCAACAACTAAAAATAAGCTAAGAGGTACACCTGAGTAATTGATTGTCGTCTGTAAATTTGCAAAAATCCCCATCATAAAGGTAAATAGAATAGATATTGATGCAAACCAAACTATAAATCTCTTTTTATAGCCCGTTTGGTCAATCCAGACACCAAAAAGTGGTGAAAAGACTACTAAGAAAAAACTGGCTATGGCATTGGCATACGAAATAAATGTACTTGCTACCTGTTGCATTACCTCATTCGTACCTAATGCTTCATCCATATAAAATGGAAAAAATATTGTATTAATATTTGACGAAAATATCGTATTAGCAAAATCGTAAAATGCCCATGATAGTATTGGCAAAGATAAATATATGGCTAACTGATTTCGATGTTGTACGTCTATCGCTGTACCCTTCTTCATAAAACCCTCCCTCCAATCTCTATAATAATCAATTAATTTCTCTCTATAATAAAAAATACCTTTTTTAAAAGAAAATTAATATTATTTACAATATATCAGTAATTCTAGTGAAACATAACTGCCAAATGGCCATAAATTGGTTGACACCTTACCTCCATTTGTCCCTAAAAACAAAAAAGATATTCAAGCCCCTCGCTTGAATATCTTTTCTATCATTCCTCAGCAATCGTTACCCATTTACTAGACCATTCTTCAATAGCTTTTAGCACAGGGGTAATTGCATATCCTTTTTCTGTAAGTTCATATTCAATAACGACTGGAGTAGATGGAATTACAGTACGTAACACGATTTCCTCGGTTTCTAACTCCTTTAATCGCTCTGTTAACACACGACTGCTAATATTCAACTGATTTTTAATGGTGGAATATCGCTGTGGACCATCAAGTAGCTGATAAATAAGTAACGTATTCCAACGATGGTTCAATATCATAAGCGCTTTTTCAAATCGCGGACACATGTTTTTTTGATTCAAGTTACTATCCTCCTTTTTTACTAGGTTCTACTTAAGAGTATATCACTTTTTAAAAATCCTTTCGAAAAATACACTTAGTTACTTGACAAAAGTTATTTTTAAAAATAAACTAAGTTACGAAATGTAAGTTAAAGAAAAGGAGTTATTACATTATGCAAAATATTGGTTCAACTATTTTACGTGTCGTTCTCGGCATTATTTTTGCAGTTCATGGTTTCCAAAAATTCCAAGGCGGCATTAGCTATACGGCTGACT
This sequence comes from Lysinibacillus sp. C5.1, assembly GCF_016350185.1. Lineage (NCBI taxonomy): Bacteria > Bacillati > Bacillota > Bacilli > Caryophanales > Bacillaceae > Lysinibacillus > Lysinibacillus sp. C5.1. The sequence goes on along the minus strand of NZ_CP066226.1, from coordinate 808,206 downwards.
TCTTTGATAGTCTCGGTATTCCAGGCTTTATGGCGTATGTCGTTGCGATTATTGAATTAGTCGGTGGAGCTGCTATTATTTTAGGTTTCGCAACAAGAATCTTCGGTGCTTTATTGACCATTACAATGATTGTTGCTATCTTTACAGCAAAACTTAGCATTGGTTTTATCGGCGCTAATGGTTTGGCTGGCTATGAGTTTGACTTAGCTTTAGGTGCGATAGCACTTTACTTTGCCCTTACTGGAGCTTCTAGCTTCTCATTAGATTCTCAACTTTTTAATAAAGAGTAGAGAATTGTCTATGCTATGGATGTTTTTCAAAATGGTACGAGCGATTCAAAGACTTTTTGTGGCGGTTTCATTTAAGAAGGTGGTACCACGAAAAGTGGAGCCAAGCACTCAGACAAACAACATAGCAAAAAAAGTGTTAGATTGATGATTACTCAATCTAACACTTTTCCCTATTGCTGACTATTTATAATACGTTAGCAGAGCCTGCGTACCATTTTCACCATAACCTGCTTCGATCAGCTTTTCATACATTTCATATGCTAATGCTAGCCCTGGTAAAGAAATACCCATTTTCTTTGATTCATCTAAAGCGATTTTCATATCCTTCACGAAATGCTTAATATAAAAACCTGGCGCATAGTCTTCTTTAATCATACGTGGTGCTAAATTACTTAAAGACCAAGACCCTGCCGCACCAGAAGAGATGGATTGTAATACAGTAGATAAATCGAGTCCAGCTTTTAAGCCATAGGCAAGTGACTCACACACACCAATCATGCCAGATGCAATGACAATTTGATTGCACATTTTTGCATGCTGTCCGGCACCTGCTTCTCCCTGATACACGATATTTGCACCAAATTGTTGCAACACTGGAACAGCTCGATTAAAGGTCATTTGGTCACCACCTACCATAATAGACAAGGTACCGTTTTGCGCCCCAACATCTCCACCAGATACGGGAGCATCTAATGCTTCTATCCCTAACGTCTGTGCATGCGCATATATTTTCTTCGCTAAAGTTGGTTCAGATGTTGTCATATCAATGACAATATTACCTGCCTTGGCAGTTTGGAATAAGCCATTTTCACCGAAGTAAACTTCCTCGACATCTGCTGGATAACCAACCATCGTTAGCGCTATATCCTTCTCTTTAAAAGCCTCTGCAGGGGAGCTAGCCCAACTTGCTCCTAAAGCGATTAAGGGCTCTGCTTTTTCTTTTGTACGGGTATAAACCGTCACCTCATGGCCATTTTGCAGTAAGTGTTTAACAATACTAGCACCCATAACACCTGTGCCGATAAATGCAATACGCTCTTTTCCCATATGTAATTACTCCTTTACTTGAATCAATAGTACGCTAAAAGCTGACGCTTTTCTTAGACAAGCACCGAGTCGCGCCTTCCGCTCACAATAAATGTGCTCTCAAAATAAGACAATACGATTATTCCTTTTACACATTTCAAATTAGCTAAGGTATTGGGAATAGTAGTAAGTTTTATTTATGTGTACTTAGTGTAGTTGAATCAGTTCAATAATTCAAACTCTTCTTAATACTTGTACTAAAGTTTGTCTGTCTTGCATATATACCGAATAAGCAAAAAAAAGAGAGCAGGTGATGGGAATCACTGCTCTAAAGGGGGAAATGAGAATGTTGCTGTGTTCAATATAATTATTCCCCAGTACATTCACTTTTAATCATCTAATCTAAAAAAATTTTACTCTGAATACTGAAACAAATCATCCTGATCTTCTTCTTCTAATGTTGTCTGTCTATAATAAGTATTCATTAACTGATCTAGTCTGCGACTCAGTTGAATGGTTTTTGCATTCTGTAACCCGTTTTCCACACCAGAGCGAATCATCATCTCACGAGTTTGTTCCATTTGTTTCAAGAGTAGATTGACCATTCATACAACCCTCCAACATACAAATAATCATACCATTATTATACATTTATATTTCATTTCTTACAGCATTATGTTCCGACAATGTTCGACAAATTAGCTTCTAGGAATTTCCAAATAAGTGTAGATTATAATCCCATTTTGCTTTGCTTCACCTCTAAAATGTTTAAATAATGGGTGTTTTACTAATACTTCTCGAAAATCATAAAATTGTTCTTTATGAATTTCGATACTTTGGATTTCTCCATTTTGCAATTGTTCAAGCATTGTTTCATATTGTTCCATTTTTTCCAATCCTTTCTCTTACTTTATTTTGTGTAATAAATTATGAATTATTCAAAAAAGGCTTTACGTTTTCCTTTTTTTCATGCAAACTGTATATTATTAGTCGATGAAGGAGCTGACTGTCTGTGAAAATAGCTGAAGTTGGAAATATTATCGAGTTTAAAAATGGTTTGCAAGGCATTGTTGAAAAAGTAAATGAAAATTCGGTGATCGTTGATTTAACATATATGGAGAATTTTGATTCCCTTGAAATTGAAGAAAAAACGGTCGTCAACCATAAACGTTACAAAATCTTATACGCAAGTGAAGCTTAATATTCTGAATAGTCCCTTTTTGTCTTTATAGATGATAAGGGACTATTTTTTTGGTAAAATTAAAGTATGGAGGTCGAATTATGCTTACAAATTCGAAACAAACAATAATACTTCTCCTTTCTTTATTATTCGTTTATGGCATGCTTGCTTTTACATTTGCTAATCCTGCTGTATTTTGGTACTTGTATGCATTTACCCTGCTCGTATGTATAGCTATCGCTATTCTATCAGGTACAATCGAAGATCAATTGCCTACGTGGAAATTTCTGATTTTCGGCATCGGATACGGTACAATCGCATATGGCATTATACGTTTTGGTTATTGGCTCGCACCATTTATAAATGATCGGCTAGTAGAATCCGTACAAAAGTTTTTAACAGTTTACGGTCCACAAAATATATGGCACTATATTTTCCTTGTTTTCATTGTAGCCATTGGTGAAGAACTATTTTGGCGTGGCTACGTACAACAACAATTAAAACGTTTTATGCGCCCTGTTTTAGCAGTTATTGTAACAGCAATTTTATGTGCCATTTCGATTGCATTTAGCGGTTTTAAGCTTGGTATCATCGCAGCTCTTGTAACAAGCCTGATTTGGGGCTTTATCTATGAATGGCGCAAGAGTATGCCTTTAGTTATTGTAGCCCATGTTGTTTTTGTTTTATTATTGTTTTTAGTGTTACCTTTAACATCATAACAAAAAAAATTGGAAACATTTTATCTTTTATTAGCGTTTAATATAGAAAGGGAGGGCTTTTCATGCAAAAAAAATTAATTACAATGCTTGCATTATTACTAACAGCTGTTTTAGTAGTGGGGTGCAATACCTCTGATAAGACAGAACAATCAGATGCTGCACAAAACGAACCAGCAAACACAGCGACTGAGGAAAAACCAACTGATAGTGAACCTGCAGGCGACGACGCGCAAGAAACGCCTACATCAGATGATGCACAAACAGAAGTACAATCTAAACCACAACAAGAAGTAAAATACGTACAAAAAGGTGTCGACAAAAAGGAAAATGCAACTGAATCTAAAAGTGTAACTCAGAGCTATAAAATCCAACAGCTACCTGGATTTACTCTTTCTCAAGAAGAACCTGGAAAAGACATGCTAGTCTCAAATGCTGATGACGAAGTATTTATGCGTATTGAAACAACTACTACTGCTGAAACAAACTATGATGCGGCGAAAACAGCTATGCAGGACTATATGAATGCAGTTGGAGGAACAGTTGCATTATCTGCTGAAGAACTTTCCGTATTTAAAGATGTCCAAAATATTGAAGGCTATGTTGTAGACTTTGATACTGAAAAAGTAATTGGCGTAGTATTTGAAAAAGATGGACTTATTATAAAGTTAACAATTCATGATAATGATGAACAAGATTTAACAGCCGCTATGCTAGCAATGGCAGCAACTATTTCTAAAAATTAATTTAATACACATCCCAAGAGGTCTTAGAAGTCTTTCTAAGACCTCTCTTTTATTTACCAATAAAAACTAAGGTTTGCTTGTAAAGACGTCTAAAAAGCTTCTCAACGGGTAAAAACAGCTATTATATACAAACTATTCCCCTAAACAATGTTTCCATTCTTTTAACACGCAAAAAAAAGTCGCCTCAAAATCTATTTGAGACAACTCTTTTTAATAAGACAAATCTTTAATGGATAGCCCTAATTTTTTTAATAAGCCAATCGCTACATCCTTTTCCTCGACGGATAATGCACTCATCAATTCATGTAAATGTTGTTCGTGCTTTGGAAATAACTCGCCCATAAACGCCTCACCTTCAGCTGTAATTTCCGCATAGGTAACGCGACGATCTGATGGACAGGAAACCCGTAAAAGATAACCTCTTTTTTCAAGCTTATCAATTACATACGTAATAGACCCACTGGCAAGTAATATTTTATTACCGATTTGCTGCAATGGTTGTCTCCCTTTATGATACAGGAGCTCTAAAACTGCAAATTCAGTAGGATTCAAGCCATTTTCTTGAAAAAAATGGTTTGTCATCTCATTAATTGCTTTATGGGCACGGGATAATACAATATATAATTTTAAAGTTTGCTTTAAATCTTCTGACGTCATAGCCTAGTCCTCACAATTCGCTCTTTATCAATTTCATTATAGCGACTTTTGAAAAGCATTGTCAAAAGCATTCAATAACAGCACACTATGCTAAATAAAATTAGCAAGTTTTTCTCTCTATTTTAGGTAACTAAATAAGCAGAATCCTTCACAGAAACATCTAAAGTATCCAACTGATTGAATGTGTACACTGGAAACTGCATATGGAAGCATGTCCCTTTTTGTACTTCACTTTGAACACCAATTACACCTTCATGCTCTTCGATTACCTTTTTCACGAAAGCAAGGCCCAGTCCTGTCCCTGTTGATTTCGTCGTGTAAAAAGGTTGGAATAGATTTTGGATTGTATTATTATCCATTCCACTGCCTTCATCTTTTATCATTAATTCGACAATCGTACAGTCTGTCACATTCATTTCTACCGTAATTGTGCCGCCTTTATTCATTGCTTCCATAGCGTTTTTAATAAGATTTATAAATACTTGCTTTAAACGATTTTCATTGCCGCCGATATATACTTCTGTCACTGACGGTATATATTGAATCATAATTTTTTTCATTAATGCATCCGGCAACATAAATTCGATTACCTGTCTTACAATATGATCTAAGTTGATTAACTCTACCTTCATACTTGTTGGCTTAGACAATACTAATAGTTCCGATAAAATTTGCTCCATACGCTGTAACTCACTATCTATGACAGATAAATACATACGTGACTCTTCATCTGCATTCAACTTTAATAGTTCTGTAAACCCTTTTAAAGAAGTAAGTGGATTACGAATCTCATGTGCGATACTAGCTGCCATTTGACCTACCACATTTAGTGCTTCCTGATGCTCTACTTTATGTTGCAGTTGCTTCTTCTCAGTTTCATCATTAATGACAGTGACGATAATATTATTATACTCATCGAAAACACTTGAGATTTCGTAGTAGCAAGTTCTACTTACTTGCGTCTCGTCCACAACATGAATATTGGCATGTTTGTCACCCATCAATTTCGAAAGATAGGTTGTAATTTGTCCATTCTTCATTGTAAATGAATCAAATATATGTTGATGTGCTTTATGGAGTAGTTGTGATTTTTCTATTTTTAGATACATTTCGGCATATTTATTTAAACCAAGAATAATCCCACTTGCATCACTCACAATAACAGCATAAGGTAAATGATCATATGCACTGAAGGATTGAGATTGTTCCTGCTCCTTGCTAACATACAATTTAAGCGCTCTGTCATTATTGATCGTTGATAGTTGTGCGACAATTTCTTCAGTGTTCGGATCATAGAAACATTTAAAGACCATCTTTTCAAATTCATTGTTGTTTGTTTGAATATTAAATATTTCTTCAGATCTTAACTCACATTGTAGTTCTTTGACAAACTTAGCCCATTTTATATTTGAGGACTCGTCCATTGTAATATAGCCAATATACGTTAAATTAAGATTAAAAAGTTTAATAGCTGCCTCATTACAATTCAAAATTTTTCCTGCTTTATTGAGAATAAGTGTTGGTGACGAAGTACTTTTCATAAGATTTCCAAAACATTGATTTATATCATTTTGCTTCAACTTTCTCACCGAACCTTTCAAAAGAGTAAAAAACCTCTCATTCGAATTTTGAGCCTTTACTATACTTTATGACTGTACGATTCTATTATTACAAAATTTAGTAAATTTAAGTATTTAAAATTATTTCACGAACCGTTCACAAAATAAATAGGTAAAAAGGATTATATTGTTTGTCAGCTACTTGACTGTTACAATTAGAAAGTGAAAGGAAGATTAATGCATGAATACTATTTTAACTACATTAAACGCAAAGTATATCCACACTAATTTGGCATTGCGTTATTTAAAATGTGCTGCTTTACCTGAATACAATCCAACCATTGCAGAATACACAATTAAAGACCCCGCTTTTAATATTGTATCAGATTTATTTCAAAAAAACCCTGATATTGTAGGATTTAGTTGCTATATTTGGAATATTGAAGAAACTATTCACGTTATTAAAATGTTAAAAACAGTTTGTCCTAATGTTAAAATTTTGCTCGGTGGGCCTGAAGTATCTTACGATGTCCATCATTGGTTAAGAAGAGTTGAAGAGATTGATTTTATTGTTATGGGCGAAGGAGAAACATCCTTTAAACAGCTACTACGCCATTTGCATGGCGAAATTCCATTAGAAGATGTTCCTGGAATTTGTTACTTAGAAGACGGAAAAGTTCGAATTCATGCGCAAGCACCTAAAATTGACTTACGTGAATTACCAAGTCCATTCCGTTTTGAAGAGGATCTTCCACATCTAGGAAAGCGAATTCAATATATTGAGACGAGCAGAGGCTGTCCTTTTAGCTGTCAATTTTGCTTATCTTCTATTGAAGTAGGCGTGCGCTATTTCAATAGAGAAAGTATAAAGGAAGATATTCGATATCTTATGAATAATGGTGCCCGCACTATTAAATTTGTCGATCGTACATTCAATATTAGCCGTAGCTACGCAATGGAAATGTTCCAATTTTTAATCGATGAACATAAGCCAGGTGTTGTTTTCCAGTTTGAAATTACTGCTGATATAATGCGTCCTGAGGTCATTCAATTTTTAAATGACAACGCACCTAAAGGGCTTTTCCGCTTTGAAATAGGTGTCCAATCTACCAATGATTTAACAAACACGCTTGTACAACGCCGTCAAAACTTTGAAAAACTTAAACGAACAGTAACAATGGTCAAAGATGGCGGTAAGATTGATCAACATTTAGATTTAATTGCCGGTTTGCCAGAAGAAGACTATGCTAGCTTCCGTCAAACCTTTAATGATGTTTTCGCAATGCGACCAGAGGAATTACAACTTGGCTTCTTAAAGCTATTGCGCGGCACTGGTCTTCGTTTGGAGGCTGAAAAATTCGGTTACACCTATGTAGATTTAGCTCCATATGAAATCTTTTCGAATAATGCTTTAACCTTTGATGATATCGTTCGTATTAAACATGCAGAAGATGTTCTCGAAAAATATTGGAACGATCATCGTATGGATTACACCATTGAATACCTAGTTACAGAAGTATTCGAGACACCATTTGATTTCTTCCAAAACTTCGGCACTTATTGGGAAACAAAAGGCTGGTCCCGTATCGGACATCAGTTAGAAGATCTATTCCGTCGTTTACTGGAATTTTTAGAAACAGTGGAAGGTGCTAATTTACAAATTATTCAAAGCTTAATGCAACTAGATTATTTAAAAGCACAACAATTCCAGCCACGTAAATTATGGTGGAATGAGCGGCCAACAGAAGTACAACAAAAAGCACTATACACAGCTCTACGGGAAAATCCGATAATTGCTGGTGAAGAATTTGCTAAGTTTAATTTAACAGAGAAAGAATTATTCAAGCATACACTTATTATCCCGCATTACTTGGACTATCAAAATTTCTCGAATGGCAAAATTGTACAAAAAAATGGTTATCTTTTAACTTACTTCCGTCACGGACAAGCACCTTATTTTGCAACAATCCCTACTGTTTAATAAAAAAACGCTATTCTCTAAAGTGAATAGCGTTTTTTCTATTAGTAACTTATAAAATTGCATTTTCCAGCTCACAACATTCTTTTTTTTACTAAATAAATAATATATTACAGTTTACTAAAACTAATTAATGGTGTTAGTACAGCTTTCTTAATGAAACCTTCAAAAAGTAGGTCTTTAAACCTTAATTAAATAAAATAAAACTTAGAAATAATACCTATTTAGAAAATTTAAAATTAGGAAACACTTTAATAAATTTTCTAAATTTTTGGACATTTTTTCGTCACAATTACCATTTAAGTGTAAATTACTTAATTTGACTTTGAAAGAAGCAACAAAAGCTATTAGAAATAACCTAAAACACTTTTCCAAACGACCAACGTCTATGCTGTCTTTCAGTTATATATTAAATACTAAATACAATATAATAGAAGAAAGTCAACTTTAAGAAATCTTTTAGCATAAAACTCTAAAAAGTCCAAGCTTGCTTGCTTATAGAATTCATAGCTTTTTAAGTATTATAAAGTACGCTTCACTACTGAAATTAGCAATCCTAAAGCTTCACTATCTGTCATTCTGCTTACTCGATCACTATGGTCTACTTTCGTTATGCCACGTTTATGTGTCTCTTTTAAGAGTTCCTTTAAATCCTGCTTTGCTGTGCTTGTAAGTGTCATGTTTATTTCTCCTTTTATCCCTTTTTCATTACTGGGTTCATTGTTGCTTCTATGCATTTCAAAATATTCTAATGCCCCTCAGTTCTAATACGTTGTAGACAATTTCTTTTTGACCACTCCTAAAGTGTTTTACCCATTACGTGTCCTATTCAAACTGTAGTTTTACAATGACAGTTTCGTTTGTTTCTTATGAATTAATTTTTATCATTTCACGCATACTACCTCTGTTTCAAAAAACAATGAAAAGAGGATATTCAACTATGGGAATACTTAGTGGCAATCCAAAAGATGAGCCGTTACATTATGGTGAGGTTTTTAGCGTTTGGACGAATTTAGCGGCTGATTACGGCTTAATTGCTGGCTATCAAACATTTTACAATCACACAGGAGATGAAGATCTTCGCAAAATTATTGAAGATATTATCCAAGTATTACGAGACGAAGTAAAACAGTTAGAAAAAATATTGAAAACAAACGGCGTTGGGTTACCCCCTGCTCCACCTGAGCGACCTGTTGCAAGATTAGAGGATATCCCTCCTGGTGCGAGAGTAAATGACCCTGAAATTAGTGCAGCGTTATCAGCGGATTTAGCTGCTGGCTTAGTTGCTTGCAGTCAAGCAATGGGCATGTCAACTAGAGAAGACATTGCCTTGATGTACGGACAATTCCATATGAGTAAAGCCCAACTAGGTGCTAAACTGTTACGTTTAAACAAAAATAAAGGATGGCTTGTTCCACCGCCACTACATGTTAACTATCCAGAAAAAGATTAAAATTTTTAATCTGCATTAGCCATTTGGGGATGGGACAAAAGAGAAAAAGTGTTAGATTGACACCAATCAATCTAACACTTTTTGCTTTGTTATGCTCCTTGAATGGACACTGATCGTGACCACTGTAAGCCTCTTTTTCATTATTTTTGTTTCTTATTTTTTTCTTGTTGGTCTTTTGCTTTATTCGCATTGTTCACTTGTTCACTTGTGCGTTCATTTTCTTCTCGTACATCTAAATCGTCAGGACTTAAATCTGTCGCAAACTCTTCTTGCTTTAAATCCTTTATATCCTTTTTACCCTTTGTCACTGATATCACCTCCGCTTTATAAAGTATCCAAGTTGCCAACATTTATACTATTGGCTTGTTCCTAAAAGATTAATGCCAAACAAAAAAGAAGTGAATCAACCATTCACCCCTTTCCAAATGCTTCTATATGAAAACTGCTAGATGTTACCCAATAATACTCGTTTTTTAGTCGGTATTTCTATGTGTTTTTCCAGGAAAGCGCCCGATTGTTGAATAGTATTATTGATAAATATGTCATTCATAACTTAGAAATGATTAAAATGATTTTTCAAAACAAACACATTGGTGAATACGTTTATTATTTGTAAATTGGTCAATATCTTTCCCAACGTAATGAGTAAAAGCATTAACTAAGTATAGATTGGGCATATTACTTTGAATTCGATGATTCATTTCATTTCCTTCAAAATAAACGTGATAATAGGAATCAACGATATTAAAATTCATTTTTTTATACCAGTTCTGAACCCATAAATCATCTCTTGTCCAAGCCTCAAAACGATTTAAATTCACTCTTCTAGCTTTAGTTTCAGCAGCATAGAGTAATTGTTGTCCTATTCCGCGTCGGGAGAAATCCGGATGAACAGCGATATGCCAAATCATCCCTCCTAACCCTTCTCCTCTGGAGCAAACTGTTCGTTCTTCTATTTCATATTCTACATCAATAAGCCCAACGATTTGACCGTCCAACTCTGCGACTAGCTCGATTGCTGGATTTTCATAACATTCTTTCTTATTTAGTACATTATCAAAATAGGCAGTCTGTAAAAACGCAAGTGTTCGGCATCTTACCCAACCAGTCTCGTCATTAACCTTATAGTCTCTAATAATCACTTTTTTCCCTCCGGATTTTAGGGACCACGTAGTTTATAGGGGATTTATACGCTCTTCCCTTAAAATAGATTCACCCCGTTAAATATGTTCGCGATTTTCATAATGTACCGCCTCCTTCTAATTATAATTATTTAAATTTTATCAAATTTTCCCAAAATATACACTGACAAAATGACAGTTTTCATACACTATAAAATAGCCCCCAGAAAAGAAATAGCGCAATTCTTGCTACAGAAGGTAGTGACCCCTTAAAGTTAGAGTTTTTATTATGCAGCTAATTGGCTGGCATGTTTTCGGTAATTTACCGGACTCATGCCGGCCAGTTTTTGTTTAATACGAACATTATTATAATAATTGATATACTCTTTTATTTTCTTTTGTAATGCTTCATAAGAGATTAATTGTTCTCCATAATACATTTCCTGTTTTAGTAAGCTAAAGAAGTTCTCCATGGCCGCATTGTCTGCGCACGTTGCTTTACGAGACATGCTTTGAAAAATCCTGTTCTGCCTCAATGTTTTCACCCATGTATTGTGTTGATAGTGCCATCCTTGATCGGAATGAATGGTTGTCCGATATTCAGCACGCTTTTGAATAATTGGAAGCGCTTGTTTAAGTGAATCTAACACAAAATCTAGGCTCGGCCGTTTTGACATACTTAACCCAATAATCTCACCATTATATAAATCCATGATCGGACTTAAATATAATTTTTCATCATCTGTACATTTAAATTCAGTTACATCAGTCACCAATTTTTGAAGGGCATATGACGTTCTGAATCTACGATTCAAAAGGTTTTTAGCGACTTTCCCAACTGTTCCTTTGTATGATTTATAGCGTGATTTACGCACGAATTTCACACATTTCAACCCTAGGTTTTTCATAATTCGTTGTACCTTTTTATGATTTATTGTATGTCCTTGCACTCTTAATTCCGCATGAATTCGCCGGTAGCCATATCGACCTTCATGTTTTTCGAAAGTCTCTAAAATCAAGACTTTCCACTCTACGTCTGGATCCTTTTGCCCCATCAGTTTGATATGATAATGATACGTCGCTTCTGGAATATCCACTTGTTTTAAAATATCTTTTAATCGAAATCCTTCTTGTTTAAGTTCGAAGGCGATGGCAGCTTGTGCTTTTCGAGGAAGGCATCTGGATTCTCTCGAAAAGCCTTCAACTTTTTTAAATACGCCACCTCTAAACGAAGCAGTTCATTTTCGCGTTCTAGCTGCTCTTCACGTGACATTGTTTTTTCTTGGTTATTCGCTGTTGATTTTTGTTTCTTAGACATAGACGGGCTCCCCTTTAATTTTTTTTGCAGGCCCTCTATCCCTCCTTTTAAAAAACGATGATACCAACTAGCAACTAAAGTTGGATCATTCAAGTTAAAGTGAATCGCAGTATCTTGATAGGAAGCACCTGTTCGTTTCATAAAGTTTAATACATCTAATTTAAATTGAACAGAATAAAACTGCTTCGTTTTCTTAACGGATAAGCCACTTTGCCCAAACTCTTTAAAAGCACGGACCCATCTCCTTAATGGAGAATCACCTATACCATACTTCTTCGCTATCGCTCTATATCCTAGAGAGCCACTTAAATATTCTTGAACCACCATCAATTTGAATTCTTCATTATATTTAGTCATAAAAAATCACCTCAAAAGTTAGTTTTTCACTCTAACTTTTGGGGTGCAGTACCGAATTGCGCCCGATTGTTGAGTACCTTATTGAAGATAAGCCCCCTTTAGTTTAAGTACATTTATGCACATTTAAATGTTTTACTAAGAACATTCCGTCCACTTATTACAGGAACGTTGCTCGGTTAGTAAGTAAACGTCTACATTATTGTTGAAACACTCCCACTAGTTGAATATTTCAATAGCCTTAGTGATTTTTTTCCCTTTCCAATCCTCTTTGTTAAGAGTGTAATGATAATGAATTTGGTCTTCAATTTCAATTTCTCCATTAAAACGAAATCCACATTTTTGAATAACTTTATTTGAGCCTAAATTGTGAGGTAGAACAACTGTATTAAGTAGCTCTACATCTGTATTCTCAAACAAATATTTTATCAATCCTTTTACTGCTGTTGTTGTGTATCCACGACAACTGTATTGCTTTGAAATTGCATAAACAACTTCTCGGTTTGGTTCACTTAGCTCTTCTTTAATACCTGTATTGCAGAAACCAATAAATTCTCCAGTTTCCTTCAATATAATTCCCAACTTCAAATAATTAGCACCACTAATATTAGGTACAGCTAACAAAAACTTTTTATTGTCTGGAATTTCATAATTCGTGACCCAGTTTGTTCGTTGTTCTTTTGTTGAACGCCAATCTGGCAGAAAATTATAAACTTCAGGTTGTGAAGTAAGCTCATAAATAGCATCAGCATCTTCAATTCTAAATTCTCTCAGTAATATGTCACCACAATCTGTTGTAAATAAATTGTTCATATCTATCCCCCTATTCCTTTGCTAATATTCATTTTGCACAAAAAACAATTCCTTAAGTAATAATGTCTGCCCATACTTCCACTTCAGTTCATTAATCTAGATAAACTACGTCTGGGTCTCAAAAATCAATTAGCTGGTTCCCCTTACCTTTTATAAGAGTTGTTTAGATTATATCTGACTTACATTACTTGATAAAACCTCAAACTTATTTCATAAAAGAAAATAAGCCAATGCGGCATAAAACTACATTGGCTTATTTTAAAAATTTGTTCTTTTTCTTTTTTCTTTTAATACAATTCTTTGAATACTTTTTGATGACAAATAATATTTTTCACACAAAGAAGCTATATTCAACCCCGATAGATAATCATTATATATATTAGTATTTCTTAAATCCAATTCTCCTCTGGTAGCTGTACTGGACCCCCAACTCTTTTTACTATCTTTTCTTCGTGGGATATAAATATATTCACCATCAACATATTTCTGTATTAACTCCACCAACTCAGTTGGAAGTATATGCTTTGCTTTTTTATAGCTCATTTTTGCACTCCTAATTTTAGTATTTCTTTTAGGAAGAGCAAAGGCTACTTTCAATTATTTTATTATGCAATAGCCTTTGCTATGCAAAAATAGTATTCCTTCTCATACACTCATTCCTCCTTGGAATTTTAGATTTTAATACAATTCCGCTTTACATTTAATACATATTATACCATATTTATTTTTGCCAAAGACCTCCAATTATTAAAGTGCTTGGTTTTTATTTAGTTTGTTATTTTAATAAACGATTGTTCGTCATTCTTCAATAGAAATTGAATCGTATATTTGTCATCTTGTATTACCTCTTTTGTATCCGGTAAAGCTAAGTAATCTTGGACAGCCAATTCAATTTTTTCTATTATTTCTTCCGAAGGTGCCTGTTCAAAATCCGTTTTGATTGAAACATAGGAGTGTCCTTTCCTCACCTTATAGGATAGCCCAGTCACTTGATAAGTCGATTTCCCAGCCATTGCATTATATATATCAGATGAAATACAACCCCAACGGTTATCTTGTTGACGATGTTTTAAATTAAAAGTACTTACTTCAATATCCTTAATTTTCAAATCCTGTGCTTCAATTTCTTTTTCGATATCCTCAACAATTTCATTGGACTCTTCGATATGGTCAGGCATATCAATTGAAACAATATTGGAAAACCATGTTTCTTGTAACCCAGCTAATTCATAATCTGCTTCCTTGGCATATCCATAGGCTGAGAATACTTCTTTCACTATCTCGCGTACTTTTTCGTATGTGTCATCCTCTTTAGTCTTCGGAGGAATTTGTGCTTCAGTTCCTTCAGAAATTTTTAATTCATATTGGTCATAACCATTTTCATATAGATAATTTGTTATCTTTGTTTCAAGATCTTCTGTTGCCTGTTTTAATGTAGAGTATTTCAATATAAGCGATATTTCTATCGTATATGGCGATGGCGTAATTCCCACTGAATTAAAAGAGTATCCTTCCCTTTTGACTAATTCTGCAAGTTGAGATATTAAATCAGGATTAGACTGTCCATCTGAATAACTTGATGTAATAGAAATTGGTAATATCCTCTCCGCTATCCTTGCCATTGTCGGCGAAAAGATTGGCGAAGCAAGCATAAGAATCATACAAACTGCTACAGCAATCCAAACGTACTGATTTGTATGATGTTTTTTTCTTTTATGTACATTCTGCAAAATCTTACGTTTAAGTTGATCTTTGGATTTTTCCGTTAGCTTTAATTCTTCTCTCATTTCACTAAATTGTTCATCTAAAGATTTCACTGGTAAAACCTCCTTTAATCAAATCATTTTTTAGTTCAGCTAAAGCTCTTTTTAACTTCATTTTCACTTTACTTTCGGACCAGTTTAAAATAAGAGCTGTTTCTGCCGTTGAAAATTCTTTTAACTTCCTCAAGATGATGACATGCCTGTATGTAGACTTTAATTGTTGAATTACTCTGTATAATTGTTCCGTTTGAAAGTTCATCGCTACGATTTGATCAGGTGTTGGCTTGTAATCTTTCTCTTCCATTGTTAAACCCAAAAAATGCTGCAACGGATGTTTTTTTCGGAAATAGTCCTTGGTCACATTATGTGCTATCGTAAATAGCCATGTTTTCTCAGAGGATTTTTGTTCAAATTGCTGTTGATGTCTATAGGCTTTTATAAAGGTTTCCTGTGCTAAATCCTCTGCTTGTTGATAGTCCCTCACGATTAATAGTATATAGGTTAAAACCGATTCACCGTATAGTTCGATCCATTCGTTCAATTTCTCTTGTTCCAAAGCTGCTCCCTCCTTTTCTATTTACTTAGACGCAAATTTAAATGAACTCGTCACGTTTTAAATAATAAAACTTAAATAATTTAAATTAGATATGCTACCGTCTTAGGCAATCGAGTAGGAGGGGGGGATTAACTCCCGACCTCTCACACCACCGGGTTTTTATTCAGATAACACACACTGTATACTCTTGAAAAGTACTATCGTAGCCCTGTTTATATATTTGCATAAAAAGCTGTATAAACAATATTCAAAGAAAAATCCAAGAAATGTTGCTTTAACAGCATTTCTTGGATTTCGGTCTCTCTCCAAACTTTCATTTGGGAACGTTATTTTGAATTAAATTTTATAATCAGTTTATAATTTCCTATTATTTGTAAATACCTATTAGAATCTTATGCAAGGATTAAATTCTTAATCGTTACATTTAATCGCGTCGCAGTATTCATGATTGTAGACCTAAGTGTTTGTATTTCATTTAGGGTAGATATTGTTGCTAGTATTGTAACTTCCGTTTTTACACGATGAACACTATCTATTTTTATATTTTGTGCTATCAGCTGATTTTGAAAAGTCGTTAATTTATCATTATGTCTTTTTCCGATAAAGAATATGATTTTTATCTTATATTTTCTAACGGCAATCAAATACTGATTCAATGCCCATATAAACCTATTTGTTTCAGCATCAAATCGGCTAGGGTCTCCAAACATTTTCGCTTGGCCACAGTGCTGGCAAATAGCTACGTAACGAACATGACGTATACCTATACCTGGCTGTTCAACATTTACATATACTTCATAAGGAATAAATACATCATAGGTACAAAAACTACAAATTATCGGCTCATCAAAAATCGTAATCCAACTTTTTTCTGGGCGTAAAGATTCATCTGTTCCAGTCATTCTTTTATCACTTCTATGTACTCAATAATAGATACATGTTTTTGCAACGTTTGGTCAAATCGATTTTTTTCTTGAAACATTCGAATATCCCCACATGATGTACAAGTAAATGATTGCAATGTCAGCTGCTCTTTTTCATCTTCATCTAAAATCACTCTTTCCATATAAACCTCACGATGCTGAAATTCATTGTGCTGACAAAATAAACAAATTAGTTGTTTATCACGAATTGTTATTTGATATGTCCCTCTTCTTCTAACCATCTAATCACCCCTAATTAAAAGTAAGCACAAAACATAAGATTAAAGAATTTTTATTAACTTCATTTACTTTTGAAAGGACAGAAACATAACGTAGTTTACGTCTGTCGAAGTTAATTATTTAGTAGTTCAATGACTATTGAAGTTACTTTTAAATTAGAGCCACAGTTTTTTATGTCTATTCTTTACAAAAATCTACAAATTTTTTTGCCTGTATTAAGGACATATCTGTTTGTTCTCTCACAAACTTCACCGCTTTAATTTCACCGACCGACTTTATTTTCTCTTTTACTAAGGCAATCAGTTCCTCATTATAGATTTTAGTATAATCCATTTTTCCGACCTCCTCTAATCGTTAATACCTTATACGACTACTTTAACCTTTTAGTTTCAAATGTATATTAAGACAACAAAAAGACTTTTTAAAAATAAGGAAAATCAATTGTAAGGTTTCGAACGAAATGCACTCAAAAAATTCGAAGATTACCTCGAAAATTGACCATCAGGGGACAAAAAGGGGGCAAATCAAAAATCTGCCCCCACTAAACCTCTATATATCAATACTTTAAGATGTTTACCCAATAATTACTCGTTCCTTTGGATAGTGGTATTTAGATTTTTTCCCTCTACCTCCACCACCTACTGAATACAAGAATGATATTAAGCCCACTCGCCCTATAAACATTAAGATAATAATGATGATTTTACCAACTACTGATAAGTCTGACGTAATCCCTAGAGACATACCACATGTTCCGAACGCAGATGTTATTTCAAAAATAATTTGTATAAGTGTCGCGTGCGGTTCCGTAATCAGTAATATAATTGTGGCGATTAACACCATGAAACAAGCCAATAGGATAACGACAAATGAGCGGAAGACATCTATTAAATGGATTTCCCTTCCAAAAATTTGAATATCCTCTTTTCCGCGTGCAAACATTATTAAAAATAATATGGCAATAGCGAAAGTGGTCGTTCTTATCCCGCCACCTACAGAGCTTGGGGATGAACCAATAAACATTAAAAAACTCATGAAAATATCGGTTGCTTCACTAAAGGATGTTACATCATATGTTGTAAGTCCCGCTGAACGCGTAGATATGGAATGGAACATAGCTGAAAAGATTGCCTCATGCCAAACCATCCCTTTAAAGGAGTGAAATGACTCAAGTAGTAAAATAACGAGAGCTCCAACTATAAATAAAATTGCATAAGTAGTCGTCGTTATTTTGGTAAAAAGACTAAAGCGGAAATTGGCATGTCGATTAAGCAAAAATGATTTTACTTCAATCAGCACTGGGAAGCCAATTGCTCCAAGTACAATTAATACCATTGTTATGAGCTGCACAAAATAATCATTATGGAATGGCAATAAACTCATCCCAGTAATATCAAAGCCACCATTCGTAGTGGCAGAAACAGCAGCAAAAACACCATGTATAAGAGCTTCTTCAAATGTATCAAAATAATTCATAAAATGAGCCGTTAAAATAATAGCCCCTGCCAATTCAATGCCAATTAAGATTTTCAATATTTCTCGTATTAACTGGACAACACCCGATAGATTATATTGATTATGATCAATCATAATCAACTGCCGTTCGCGCATACCGATTTTTTTGCCGACAAGCAACCAAACAAAGGTACCTAGCGACATAATACCGATAGCCCCGAGCTGTAAAATCACAAGTACCATAACCAGTCCAAATGTTGTATAGGTCTCGGAAATATTGAAAGTTGTTAAACCAGTCACACTAACAGCACTGACTGCCGTAAATAAACTATCTAAAAAGGACACTTCCACACCCGCTCGATGGACACCAGGGAGTCGTAACAATAGGAAGGAAATTGCTATTGCTATGAAATAATAAGACACAAGTGCCTGAAACGGTGTGATTTGTCTATTCGATGATTTTTTCCAAGGCACCCCATCAACTCCTTCCACTTATGATGCCAAACTTGATAGATATTAGTATAGAAAAAATCGGTGAAAAAAGAAAGGGGTTGTAAATCGTATCAAATACGAAGTAATAGAAAGTGTTTTTGATATAAAGCAAAAATCCGCATAGACTTTCACAAAAAGCAAGCGCACTGACCCTGCTAATGTAGCGAGCGATGTGGCTCGTGCGTTGCCCGCAGAAAGAATGCGGATTAAATCGTTCCATTATAAAATTGTCCGGCGATTATTTTGCTTGTTTTTTATTACGAACACCTACTAAATAACCGACAAATGCAATCGCAATTAATACAACCCAGAAAGTTAATTCCCAGCCTGTTGAATGTGGGAATTCTTTAGGTAAAATACCCACTTTTTCATGAGCTAACGTTAATACAACAAGTTTTACCCCTACCCAGCCAACAATTAAAAACGCTGCTGTTTCAAGTGAAGGATAGTCGTTTAAAATTTTTACAAACCATTGCGCTGCAAAACGCATCATAATAACACCGATAAAGCCACCTAACAACATAATAATGAATTGTCCGCCATTAATGCCGCCAATATCAAAATTACCTAAGTGTGGAAGCGTTACGGCAATTGCAACCGCAGCAAGCATTGAATCGATTGCAAATGCTATATCTGCAAGTTCCACTTTTAAAACAGTCATCCAGAAGCCTGATCCTTTTTTTACAGTAGCATCATCATTTTCTTCTTCCTCATCTTTGCCTTTTCGCAAATCATAAATATTTTTGGCTGACATAAACAATAAGTAAGCTGCCCCAATAGCTTGAATTTGCCAGTAATTAACTAATACTGTAATAACAAAGAGCGCAGAGAATCGGAATATTAGTGCACCAAATAATCCGTAAAAAAGTGCCTTCTTTTGTAGGTCATGCGGTAAGTGTTTCACCATAACAGCCATTACTACTGCATTATCTGCTGCTAGTAATCCTTCTAATACAACTAGTACGATTAATACCCAGCCGTATTGTAATAATATTGCTTCCATTCTCTGTTCCTCCTTTAAACTCTGTATACCCAAAATAGCGAGTATTTACTAGTCAAATGAAAAAGAAAAGACCCCTGCCTAAAAAGAAGGCAAAGGTCTTGCTAAGCAAATTTAATTGGTTACTTCTTACAAACCAGCTATCGGTTATTGCACTTTTTGCAAAGTAACACCATTTGCTATCACATCCGATGGCATTATGCCACGTCATGACGAATGTGAAACCAGATGCATCGCTCGCATCTGCTAGCTACTCCCCTTTAACAAAATGTCTAAGGACATTTCTTTTGTTCATTTATTATATCACTATCATTTAATACTGACAAAGAAATCCATTATTATTTAATTTGAATATGATAGTTTTCATCTTCTTTATGTGCTAGATAAAAATCCACCATCTTTGGCATCGTTTGTATAAAATCAGGGCATGCTATATTCCCTTTTTGTAATATAGCAATTGCTTCTGTTGTATCAAAGGTTGCATGCCATGTTAAGTAATCTAAAGTTTCTTGCTCGACCCCTAACTTTTTGCGAATAAACGGCACTTGTAACGATTTTTTGGCTAGTGCTAAAGGAAAACGTCCTTTTGGATAATGATTTGTCAATAATTTCACCATTGTACGGTATACCTCTTGTACAGGATGAGGATTTGGGTCTGTTAAATGTAATGTTTTCCCTTCAGCACTTTTCTCATCCACTAAAAAAGTGGAGGCATTGATAATATAATCGACGGGCACAACATTAATAGCTGAGCTAGACATTCCTATATAAGGTATAATCGGCAACCATTTTAATTTATCAACCATATTCAAAAAGAAATAGGGCCCATCAAATTTAATTGTTTCCCCTGTCACGGAATGCCCTCGCACAATCCCTGGTCGGATAATCGTGATAGGTACCTCTGACTTTAAATCTTCCACACGATGCTCTGCTTCATATTTCGTTTCCTCATAGTAGTTTTTAAATGCCTTCGGGCGAATCAATTCATTTTCGCGTAATACGCCTTCTCGTGTTCCAGCAACATACGCAGTACTAAAATACATATAACGCTTAAGATGGGGCAATGTTCGAACAAAATCATTGACCATCGCAGTTCCATGTACATTGACCTTCCAAGCAATATCTCGCGGAACGGCTAAATCATAAATCGCTGCTAGATGCCAAAACACTTCAATTTGAGGCACGATTTCCTGTATTAATTGATTGGCTAATCCTAAATTGGGTAGAGTGATGTCTCCCTCAACAATCTGTATTTCACATTGAGGATAGTCTACTTCAATCTTGCTTTTTTCAATCATCGCTTTTGGATATTGCCCCGCTAAAACAATGGCGATAACCTTTTGTGTTTTATTTTTTTGAAATAATTCTCGAATTAATTGACTTGAAATAAACCCTGGAAACCCCGTAAAAAAATGAACACCCATCTCCCATTTCCTCCCCGTATCTAAGGCAATTTTCTAGTTTCTTTATCCATTAAGCTATACACAGCTGGCACAATATATAATGTCAGCAAAGTCGATGTAATCAGACCACCTATTACAGCGATACCCATCGGCTGATTCATCTCAGTACCTTCGCCAATACCAAGCGCTAGTGGTAGCAATCCTAATATCGTTGTTAATGCTGTCATTAAAATCGGGCGAAGTCGGTCTTGTGTAGCAAGTAAAATGGCATCATACGCCTGCATGCCCTGCTGCTTTTGCTGATTAATATAATCGACAAGCACAATACCATTATTCACAACAATGCCAACAAGTACTAAAATGCCGATAACAGATGTCACACCAAGCAGTGTTTTCGTCGCAAACATTGCCATCGCAACACCTATAATCATAAGTGGTACCGTAAACATAATAACGAAAGGATATTTAAACGACTCAAACTGCGCCGCCATCACAATGTAGACTAGCACTATGGCGAGAGCAACTGCTAAAAGCATGTCATCAATTGCACTATCATATAACTCTCGATCCCCACTAAACACAACTTGCGTTTCAGCAGGCAAATTCGCTTTTTCAAGTGCGTGATCGACCTTTTTAGAAATGCCCCCTAATGACTCCTTGGCTTTATAATCAACGAAAAATGCTACTGCTGCAGCTTGATCGGAACGTCTAATGGATACTGGTCCTTCTTGTATAGATACGTTAGCAATTTCATCAAGCTTAACAAATAGTCCTGCTGGTGAACGTAGCTTCATTGCCTTTAAAGCGTCCATACTTTCGTTAAACGCCTGTCCAAAACCGGTATACACCGATAACACCGTTCCACCATCATCAATCATCTGCGTCGTCAACTGCCCTTTTGTCATTTGATTGACCGTTTGGGCTATTTGAGCCGGTACAAAACCATAATCCTTCGCTTTTTCGCGATCCACCTCTATCTGAATCTCTTGTATCGTTTCGTCTAAATCAGTCAAAACATTTGTGACTGCATCTATACGACTTAGTTCGTGCTGTACTTTCTCAACTGATGCATATAAACGTTGTTCATTTGAATCTGTTAGTCGGAATGTCAATGTATTTGGAGCTGAACCAGATGATGTAGAAACATTAAATGTAATTTCTGCTTGCTCCCCTAACTCATTATTTAGTTCCCTTTCCACTTCTTCTACAAACTCAAAAATGGAGCGCTTGCGATCTGCAAGTGGTACTAGCTTGACGTAAATTTCTGCTTGATTTGCACTTGTTTGTCCACGAGATTGAGACTGTTGAGTACCCCCGATTAGGCTAACATAAACATCGACATCTTGTTCTTCTTTTAAACGACTTTCAATGGCTGCGACTACCTTTTCTGTTTTTGTTATAGCAGCCCCTTGGTCAAGATTTACACTAATAGAAGCAAAACCTTCATCTGTTGCAGGTAGAAATTCTGTCCCTATTTTCGATAATCCAAAGAGCGATAAGCCAAAGAGCACGATTGCCGATAAAATGACCAACAAGCGATGCTGCAATACCCAAACTATAGACGCATTGTAGCGCTTATAAAACGAAGATGTCTTGCGAATTTCATTGATATTATGATCTTTCATTTTTAACAAACGACTTGCCAGCATAGGTACAACGGTTAATGCCACTGACAATGAGGCAATTAAACTAAAGGAAATGGTAAGTGCAAATTCCGTAAATATTTGCCCAATTAAGCCTTCAATAAACATGACTGGAATAAACACAGCAATCGTTGTTAATGTAGATGCTGTTATAGCTAGTGCTACTTCCTTTGTTCCTTGTTTTGCTGCTTCGATCGGTTCCTTGCCAAGCCCTAAATGCCGTTCAATATTCTCTATTACAACGATGGCATTGTCGACAAGCATCCCAATACCTAATGCTAATGCACCTAAGGTCATGATGTTGAGCGTAAAATCAGCAAAATACATTAGCACAAATGTGACAATGACCGAGTACGGAATGGCAATCCCAATAATAATTGGACTTTTCACACCACGTAAAAAGACAAATAACACAAGCATAGCGAATAAGCCACCTAGCAGTAATGAAGAACCGATATTACTTATTGCTAAATCTACATAATTGCCTTGATCGACTAGTATGTCTGCTGTTACACCTTTGTATTGCTCCTTCGCTAGTAAATCATTTAAAGCTTGTTGAAAGGCTTTAGATACTTCAGCAGTATTAGCACCAGATTCTTGCAAAACGGACATTAGCACAGCCGGATGATTATTAGCACGCGTTTCTGTTATTGCTTTTTGCTCTGTGCGCTCGACCGTCGCTACATCTCCCACCGTTAATGTTTGACCATCTATTGGATTGACGGATACGATTAAATCTGCAATATCTTGTGGTGTAGTTAACGTACTAATAATCCTAGTCGTCAACATTTTGTCATCTGCAGTTAAAACTGGCTCTCCAGGAAGTGAGACATTATTCGATTGAATTATTTGGATAATATCTGCTTGGGTTAAGCCCTTTGCTATTAGTTTTGATTCATCCAATGTTACTTGTACTTCTTCTACCAATTTGCCAGAAACATTGACACTTGCAACCCCTTCTGTACGACGAAGCTCTTTTTCCAGTGATTCTGCTAATACTCGTACATCCACTTGGTCATTTTCTGCGCGTAAAGAAAGTTGAATAATTGGAAACTGTGACGGGTCAAATTTCAAAAAATTTGGCTTTTGTGCATCGTTTGGTAAAGGTGTCATATCTATACGTTGCAAAATATCCAATTGAACATCCTCAATATTCGTCGTCCAATTAAACTCTAGCACAATTAAATTTGAACCTTCCTGCGAAGTAGATTGTAGTTTTTTTATGCCTGGCAAGGTGGCCAATGCCGCCTCTAAAGGTTTTGTTACCTTTTCATTTACTTCCGTTGAACTCGCCCCAGGATATGACGTCACCACGACACCAATAGGGGGATTTAATTCAGGAATTAACGTGATCGGGATTTTTAACAACGATACGCCACCTAAAATAATAACGAGTAGCATTGTAACAAGCGTAAAAACAGGTCTTTTAATTGAAAAGTTGCTAATGTTCATGTGTTTATACTCCTTTTCTTTCTCTTCTTTCCTATGATAGCCGAAAAGGGAGTTTTTTTATAAAGTTTTACATTATATTGAAACAATTTCATTTTTGTCATTGCAACATTGCGCTACAGGTGGCGCTTTCCGCGGGCAAGCACCGAGCCGCTTCCTTCGCTATGCTCAGTCCAGGGTCTCGGTTTGCTTGCTTTTCTCGCAGGAGTCGCCACCTTTCGCTCCATTGAATTAGTTATTTCGCCACAACCAATGTCAAGGCAGCACCTATTATTTCTTTATATTGTATATATTCTACACCAATCTCTTATTTTCCTTGTAAAAAAACACGAATCGATCATCTGTCGATTCGTGTTTCTTTTTATAGCAGGCTATATAATTTGATGTTTTCGTTTTTATCTGCGAACCAGCGCATTGCAAACTCATTTTCGAATAGGAAAACAAGATTGTCAAAGCGGTCTTTTACAAGCATTGAACGACTTGAAGACATTGACTCTTTAACATCTTCTTCATTTTCAATCCAACGTGCCATTTTCGAACCAATTGGCTCCATTCTCACTTCAACATTGTATTCATTTTTCATGCGGTGTTCAAATACTTCAAATTGTAATTGACCAACTGCACCTAGAATCACTTCTTCTGTATGAAGTGTTTTGTAATATTGAATGGCTCCTTCTTGCACTAATTGCAATATCCCTTTATGGAATTGCTTAGATTTCATGACGTTTTTCGCTGTCACACGAACAAACAACTCAGGCGTGAACTGCGGCAATTTTTCAAATTGGAATGTTTTCTTACCGCCGACGACTGTATCACCAATTTGATATGTCCCTGTATCATATAAACCAATAATATCTCCAGCTACCGCTACATCCACTGTTTCACGGTCGTCAGCAAGAAACTGTGTAGACTGTGTCACTTTAAAAGATTTACCTGTACGAGATAATGTCATATTCATACCACGCTCAAATTTACCCGATACGATACGTACAAAGGCAATACGGTCACGGTGTGCAGGATTCATATTCGCTTGAATTTTAAAAATAAAGCCTGAAAACTCTGGATGCTCCACTGGATCAATATACTGCTCATCTTCTGTAATACGAGGTTGAGGAGTTGGAGCAAATTGTAAATAAGTTTCAAGGAATGTCTGCACCCCAAAGTTTGTTAAAGCCGAACCAAAGAACACGGGTGTTAATTCGCCACGACGGATTTTTTCCTCTGAATAAGCATTTCCTGCTTCATTAAGAAGCATAATGTCATCCATCGCTTGTGAGTAATAAGACGTTACTTTCATCGGATGGTCAATTGCTAATTCGCCATTTTCATCGATTGGTAAGAAACGCTCCTGCTCTTCTGTACGGAATTGCTCAATACGTTTGTTATAACGGTCATAAATACCAAGGAACTCTTTCCCCATACCAATTGGCCAGTTCATAGGGTACGCATGAATACCAAGTACCTCTTCAAGCTCTTCAATTAGCTCTAATGGCTCTTTCCCTTGACGGTCCAGTTTGTTAATAAATGTAAATATAGGAATGCCACGCATTTTACAAACTTTAAATAGTTTTAACGTCTGCGCCTCAATACCTTTAGCGGCATCTACAACCATGACAGCACTATCTACTGCCATTAATGTACGATACGTATCTTCTGAGAAATCTTGGTGCCCTGG
This sequence comes from Lysinibacillus sp. C5.1, assembly GCF_016350185.1. Taxonomy (NCBI): domain Bacteria; kingdom Bacillati; phylum Bacillota; class Bacilli; order Caryophanales; family Bacillaceae; genus Lysinibacillus; species Lysinibacillus sp. C5.1. Next base: position 782,396 of record NZ_CP066226.1, on the reverse strand, counting down.
TGTGTCCAAAATATTGATGCGGGAACCACTATAGTCAAACTGCATAACAGAAGATGTTACCGAGATTCCACGTTGCTTTTCGATTTCCATCCAGTCTGATGTGGCAAATTTCCCTGTTTTCTTACCTTTTACCGTACCAGCGTCACGAATTGCTCCGCCAAAAAGTAAAAGCTTTTCCGTTATCGTCGTTTTCCCAGCATCCGGGTGACTGATAATGGCGAACGTACGTCGTGCTAATATATCTTTTTCTAAATTTGAAGTCATCTCTTCATTCTCCTTTTTTCATACCTACTAATAATAAAAGAAGTCTTGCCTTTCGTACAACCTTTTTACATGAATTCCCCAAAAAGAAAACCTTTTAGTCACAGCTAAAAGGTTTTCCATAAATGAGTCGTATAAAAATAAGCATAATGTTGTCGCACTGAGCTAAGTTTCATTGTAAATTTATACAAATTTCAATTGTCCAGCCTTAATCGCAATTTCAGCATCACTATGTGGATATTTCGTATTTTCGATAATTTGATAATCTTCATGGCCTTTACCAGCAAAAATAATCATATCCCCAGGTTCAGCTACTTCTATTGCATGTCGCACTGCTTCTGCTCTGTCTCCGATACATGCATAATTTTTATGCAACATTCCTTTTGCAAGATCACCTGTTATACTATCGTAATCCTCATAACGTGGATCATCTGTCGTTAAAATCACATAATCTGCTGCTGAAGCCTTTTCAGCCATTGCAGGGCGTTTTGATTTATCGCGATTACCACCTGTACCAACTAAGAAAATAAGCTTACCTTTTTTATAAGTTGTAGCTGCTGCAATAGCCTTTTCAATCGCATCCGGTGTGTGTGCATAATCGACAAAAATTTGTACAGGTAAATCAGAGCATACTTTTTCCATACGTCCTTTAACTGGCGGTAGTTGCTCTATTTGTTCAATAATCGTATCCATTGAATAGCCTCTGCCATAAAAAGCAACCATCGCAGCAAGAACATTGTAAATATTGAACTCACCTAATAAATGCATTTTAACAGGGAATATCCCTTCAGGCATAATGACATCAAATGAAGTCATGTAATCATGATATTCACAGTTCACGGCACGAAAATCTGCTGTCTCATTGTTTAATCCGTATGTCCATACTGGGAATGGCGTCATTGCAGCATAGCGTTCTGACCAAGCATCATCAGCATTGAGCACCACGAATTTATTTTTTTCTAAATCTTGTCCAAGTTGAGAGAATAATAAGCCTTTTGCATTCCCATATTCCTCCATCGTACCATGGAAATCAAGATGATCATGTGTAAGATTTGTAAAAATAGCAACATCATAATCGACACCTGCCAAACGGCCCAGTGCTAATCCATGTGATGATACCTCCATTGTCATTAAACGACAGCCTTCCATTTTCGCACGAAAAATCATTTGTTGTGTCGATAATGCATCGCTCGTAGTATTTGCAGATTCATATAAAATACCATTTAAATTAAAGCCTATAGTACCTGATAGTGCAGATTTCTCGCCCATGCCGTGCATAATATTTTGAATAATACCTGTTACAGATGTTTTACCATTTGTACCTGTTACACCAATCATTGTCATATCCTTTGAAGGATAGTCAAAAAACTTAGCAGCCAACAAACCGACTGCACGATCTGTATCCTTCACAATAACTTGTGCAATTGCGTCTGCTAATGGTAGTTCACGTTCCGTAACAACAATTGTTGCACCACCCTCAACAGCTTTTTGTGCATAATTATGGCCATCTACTGTGTAACCTTTAATACAAACAAACATGCTGTTCGGCTGCACACTTCGAGAATCAATCACAATATCCGTCACTTGGTCTGGTAACACGCCAATTATTTTTTTCAAAGGTAATGCACTTAACAATTCCTCTGCATACATTTCATAGTCCTCCAATCAATCTCAACACTCATTCATTATTTCTTGTTTTTTCGACAAAAAATAACAATATGAATACCCCCACTAATCTAATGAATTTATTTTACTACTTATTCGCCTAGAAATGAAATGCCTCCTGTAACGTTTTTTAAATGAAAACGCTATCATTCATAAAATCAAGCTGAATTTTCCCTATCTTATCAAAAATCGGCATTTATCGACAACAATGAATCATGTATTATGAGAATATCCTAAAAATTGAGGTGCTAAATTTGCAACAAATGGAATTATTACGTATGCGTAATGAAATTGTCTTGCTATTTTATGTGACAGCGATTTTTGCCTATGGCGTGCTCATTATGCTAAATATTTATAGTAGCCTCGAGGTACTAATTGGTATAATGCTCCTTTTGCTTTTACCGTTATTAGCCGGAAAAGTTTTTAACATTAAACCAGTAGCTATGCAGTGGGTAATCATTATATCAGGGAATATGGCTATTCTATATCCTAATATCATTAGTTTTTCCTTACCTAATTTTATTTCCTTTATTTTCTTTATATTATTAATGACGATTTATCAATCGATAAAACTAAATACCCTTATTAGTATTATTTCTTTACTGGAAATTATAGCACTATCTTTTTATCACCGTATTTCTACTGATTCCATTGGGCATTTTCAGTATATTGAAACCTTTGTTTTCGTTATAGTGTTACTTACAATTATCGGCTGGATTCAATCGCGACATTTACAACACTTTTGGTATCGACTCAATGAAATAAACTCTCAAAAAAAACAAGAGTTGCTGTCTCAAGAAGCCTATTTGCATTTATTTTTTCAGCATGCAAATGATTGCATCGCGGTTTTTAGTTTAGATAATCGTATTATCGATGTAAACCCTGCCTTTGAAGAAGTATACGGTTGGACAAGAGCCGAATGTGTTGGCAAAACCATCCCACTCGTTCCTCCAGAAAATGTTTTAGAGGCGGAACAACGCTATGCAAGTTTATTAGAAGGAAAAAGCTTTAAGCTGATAGAAACACAGGATATGCGAAAAGATGGTACGGTTTTTGATGTAGAAATTTCACTTTCACCTATTTATGATCGTACAAACAAAATGATTGCGGTCTCTGCTATTTCACGTGATATATCTTATAAAAAGGTCAATGAACAACTTTTACTACAATCCGAAAAGCTAAAACTGGCAGGTGAGATTGCTGCTGGCGTGGCACATGAAATCCGCAATCCAATGGCCGTTATCTCTGGTTTTGTGCAAATGATGAGTACGGAAAAAGACTCCACTTGTTACGCGTATACGGAAATCATTCAATCTGAAATCGAGCGGATTAACTTAATTATTGGTGAATTTTTAGTGTTGTCAAAACCTCATGTCGAACAATTAAAAGTTGTATCAATTGATGAAGTCATCAATAACATTAGCCAATTGTTTCACCTTGAATTTCAAAAACATAACATCACTTTTTCAATGCATATCGTTAGTGATAATAATCGAATACTGGCTAATGAAAATCAGCTGAAACAAGTATTCATCAATATTATTAAAAATGCCATTGAAGCGATTGAGGCACATACAGCAAATGGAGAAATTATTATTTACATTGCCAAAGATGCTGAAGGGTTGAATATGGTGACGATTACAGATAATGGAGTTGGGATGTCAGAGGCATTGATTAAACGTGTATATGAGCCCTTTTATACTACCAAATCCACAGGGACTGGGCTTGGTATGCTCATTACAAACAAGATTATTCAAGAACATGGTGGAACCATTGCAATTGAAAGCAAAATTAACTGTGGAACAACGATTAAAATAAAACTGCCACAAGCAGAAAACTAAAAAGTAGGAGGTGTCTAAAGTCGATAGACACCTCCTACTTTTTTACTTCATGATCGTACGAATAAGCTTAACCTTTTGTTTATATGGCGGAAAAAGAACATTCGTTTCGAGCTTTGATGATTTTTTTAATATTGATTTTGGATGTGTAAAATTTTCAAAACTTGCCTTGCCATGATATGCATTCACCCCCGAAGGACCAACTCCTCCAAATGGCAAATGCTGATTTCCTACATGAGTTACCGTATCATTTATACAGCCTCCTCCAAATGGCAATTCTTCTAAAAAGTATTGAATCGCTTTTTCATGTTCCGAGAAAAAATATGCCGCTAAAGGCTTAGGAAGTTGACGAATTTGATGAATAGCAAGACGCAAATCATCATATACCATAACAGGTAAAATCGGTCCAAAAAGCTCATCTTGCATTGAGGGACTTGACCACTTTACATATTCAATAATGGTTGGCTCAATATATAAGTCATCACGGTCTGTTCGACCACCATATGTAATTGTGTCTCGTTCCTCTACTAAAATTTGTTGAAGTCGATCAAATTGTCTTAAATTCACAATGCGACCGTAATCAGGGCTTTTGAGTGCATTTTTTCCATAGAAAGAACGAATCGTATCCTTGAACAACTTCATAAATCGGTCATAAACGTCTTTATGGACAAGTAAATAGTCTGGCGCTACACAGGTTTGACCAGTATTTGTGAATTTCCCCCATGCTATACGTTTAGCAGCCACTTCCAAATTAGCCGTTTGGTCAACAATTGCTGGGCTTTTGCCCCCAAGTTCAAGCGCAATCGGCGTTAATCGTTCAGCTGCGGCTTTTGCCACTACTTTACCGACAGCTACACTGCCAGTAAAGAATATATAGTCAAATGAAGCGTGAATCAGTGCATTCACTTCGTCTTTCTCTCCTTCTACAACACGAATATAGGAAGGCTCGAATGTTTCTTCAATTATTTTCTTTACAATATTGGCGGTATGCACAGACGTTTCCGATGGTTTTACAATAGCCGTATTGCCGCCAATAATTGCGCCAATGAGCGGCTCTATAACTAGCTGAAATGGGTAATTAAAAGGCCCGATAATTAATGTGACGCCATACGGCTCTCGAACAATAAAACTTTTTCCCATTTGAAGTTGAATCGGTGTTTTAACTGTTTCAGGCTTCATCCATTCTTCCAGATTTTTCACCATATAAGAAATACTTTCAAGGACAATACCTATTTCTGTTGCATATGCCTCAAACTCGCTTTTTCTTAAGTCTAAATACAACGCATTCAAAATTTCCTTTTCATACTTTAAAATAGATTTTTTTAGTTTCAATAATTGTTGTTTGCGAAACTTTACATCTTTTGTAGCGCGAGAAAAATAAAATTGGCGCTGCTCTGTAATCATATTTTCAACATCTTGTGGCGTAAAATTCATAAAAAAACACCCCTTTTTTTAAAATGCGATACATAGTTCTGTCTTTTTTGAAACAAACTATCTTTGACTATACGATACAACATTTAAGGTCAAAAATCCTCTTTCTGAAATAGGTGGTGCTGTAAAAAAACAGAAATAGTAACTAAGGATGCCATGTTTTATTTTGAGAATCTCGGGAAATATACAATTACATATTAAACATCGAAACGGGGGCGTAGATAAATGACAACGACAACAGGAACTTGGTGGGAATCCATTTTTTCAGGAGCATTATCGCACGGTATATGTGAAGAGAAATTATTGTTATTACAAGATGAGGCTTTTTTATATCTTTCTACAACACCGGCGGATAAAGACTCGTTATTGGAAGAACCGGAAATAAATTAATAACACAAGGGCATAGCAAAACGTGTTAGATTGATGGCAGTCAATCTAACACGTTTTTATTGTTAATTAATCGCAACAATGTTTTGTAATTTATTAAGTTCAGCTTCTAGTCGATTATTTGCATCATCTTCAATGGCAAAGTTCCCATTCTCTAGACGAATAATTTGTTTGTCGACAATATATACGGAATGGGCAATATTAATAGCACCTAATACTGCCAAGATAGGTTTAAGAGCATATTCTAACGCTAGTAAATGGCCAATAGAGCCTCCCACTGCTATTGGTAAAACTGTTTTCCCAACCAATGCTTTTTGTGGCAATAAATCTAAATAGGTTTTTAAGATGCCTGTATAAGATGCTTTATAAATCGGTGTTAAAATGACTACAATATCTGCCTCCTCAACCTTTTTATTTTCTGCTATAATGTCATCGTTTGCGTAGTTTGCTGTTATTAACGCATCCGCTGGCAGCTCATGTACATAATTTGTGTGTAGTGCTACACTGTGCGCGGTAAAAAAACGTTCAACCTTTTCTTGAATGGCCGTTACACGTGAATTCCTTGTATTGCTACCATTTATAATCACTACATTTGTCATATAGGACACTCCCTTTATCGTGTTTGTAATCAATTAAATCAAAGCTCCGCAATGGACATTGCACTAAAACAAAGAGGCTTCTATTTACAGTCAACAGGAAAATTGTTGTGTAAATGGAAGCCTCTAGATATCTAGTCAGCATAATTTAATACCGAGTAATCTTATAAATTTAATTTAACATAATATTTTATAAAGTCAATAAACTTTATCGGAATTTAGAAAATAATAAAGAGTTGCCACAACTAACATGTGGCAACTCTTTATTATTTTATTGATGTATCGCTTTGCCAAATACAGCTTTTGCGGCATCACCAATATGCTCCGATACTGTTGGATGAGGAAATATCATGTCTGCCAATACTTTTACTGTACCTCCAGCATTTTTCGTCGCTAAAATGGCGTTGAGCATTTCAGTCGCACCATCAGCTACCACACACGCTCCTAAAATATGTCCATCCTCTTTCGTTGCAATAAGCTTAACAAAACCTTCTTCATTGCCCTCCATCAACGCTTTTGAGTTCGTGTTAATCGGCAGTTTTGTCACTGTATACGCTTGTTCAACTTGATCTTCTAGCAAGCCGAATGTCGCAATTTCAGGATGTGTATAGACGCAACGAGGAATTAGTGCTTGGTCAATCAACGTGCGTTTTGCCCCTAAAATATGGTCTACAACATAGATACCCTCTGCACTAGCAGCATGAGCTAGCTGGTAGCCTCCGACTAAGTCACCTATGGCATAAATATGTGGTTGACTCGTTTCATAATGTTTATTTACAGCAATTAATCGACCATCAAAACCAAGTCCAAGCTGCTGGGCAATTTCCGTATTTGGGCGACGCCCCGTGGCAAATAATAAGTGCTCGTATGTATAAATGCCTTTAGATGTATGAATTTCATTTCCATTAAAATGCTCAAATTGGAAATCGGTAATAAGTTCAATACCGAGTTTTTTCATCTTTTCTCGAATTATTGGTCGAGCATCAGGTTCTTCTGTCTGTAAAATATCTTCACTATGATTCAACATTCTTACTTTCGTCCCGAGTGGTGCCAAGCTAAATGCCATTTCCACTGCAATAACACCACCACCGATAATCGTTAGCTGTTGTGGAAGTTCTTCTATATCGAAAAAAGTATCCGTTGTATAATAAGTTGCGCTTTCTAACCCTTTAAATGGTGGCACAAATGGCTTACTACCAGTTGCTAAAATAATGTCCTTTGCTAAAAAGGTCTCTTGATTAACCGTTACCGTTAAATCGGCAGCAACCGTCGCCTCACCACGATAAAATGTAATGTGATTGCTCACGATAAAGTGTTCAATATTTTCTAAAAGCTCTTGGATAACAGCATTTTTACGCTGCATTAATCGTGGGAAATTCACATTCAAAGCTGGCGTTTCAATGCCCCAATCATTGCCTCGTTGTATCTCCTGCACGAGCTTACTATGTTCTAACATAATTTTCGAAGGAATACAGCCAACATTATAGCAAGCTCCTCCCACTTTATTACGCTCTACTAAAGCTACTTTCATCCCACTTTTAGCTGCATGGATGGCTGCAACGTATCCCCCTGGACCTGCACCAATAATTGCAATATCAAATTGTTTCACTTTTTTCACCTCATTTACCACCTTAACATTTACAAAATTTGAATGCAATGACATATAAGGCCACGTGTGTTACCCGCGAAATATGGTGCAATACCCGCGATTCAAGACGGTTTATCCGCGAAATACTGTACTTTACCCGCGATGCAAGGCGAGTTACCCGCGATTCTATTTATTAAAATTAATCCAGAAAACTTCTTTACTTCCGTCTTGCTTTATAAGAATTGTTTTAACAGAATATCCCCCAGCTTCGTAATTTGTAATATTTTCTTCTGTTGACATTGCTCGTGCATTTGTGCTTGCTGCCACTCTGTAACTGCCAAAGTTGCGCTGAAGTTGACGTTCTCCATTTACCATTTTATAAAGCTCAAAACGCGCTTCTTTAGCATGGAGCTTGCCTTTATTCATATCACTTTTCAACCAAGCTTTTAGCATAACTTTATTTGCTGCAACTTTTGCCTCTACTTGAATATCTCGGTGATAATATTGTTGTTCTGCCTGTGATAAATATTTTTGTAAAATATTTTTTAATTCATTTGCCGATACACGATTGCTAGAGTCAATTCGTTTAATATGGACGGTTCCTTGACCAAATAGATTATAACCACCTTGTGTAGAATAATCGATTGTATAACCCGCTTCTTTTACAGCTTGCTCTGCAATTCGATCATACACACCATATGGGTAAGCAAAGGATTTTGGTGCTTTCCCTGTATATTTTTCGATTAATTGATGCGCCTTTGTAACATCCTCTTGAATGTATCGTCGACGCTCGTCATTTGTAAGGGGCTCTCCATTTTTCTTTTGATTAAGTATCATGGCCTCATGTTTTGCTGTGTCATTTTTACCACGCCAATGTAAGTCATATGTATGGTTGCCGATATGAATAATGCCAGAGTCGGACATTTCCTTAATTTGCTGCCAATTCGCCATTGGTACATTTTTTCTGAAGCCTACTTCTACGTCATTGGCAATCACAAATAATGTTGCTTGCATACCCATTTCTTTTAAAATAGGATACGCTATCTTATAAACGCTTTCATAGCCATCGTCTATCGTTAAAAATACAGATTTCTCTGGAATACGACCGTGGCCTTGTAAATAAGCGATAAGCTGATCCTCCGTAATTGTTGTATAGCCGTTATCCTTTAGCATCTTCAGTTGCTCACGAAAGAGCTTTTCTGTAATATTAATATTTGCTATTTCCTTATAATCCCCAAACGAATGATAGTTAATGACCGTAACACCTTTAGCATTACTAGATTCGTAAAATTTTGTCGCCTTTGCTGCAAAAGCCTCATCTGATGTAGCTATGAAGAAGCAGACAAGCACAACAAAAAATATTATTATTTTCCTTATGTACTTCATAATATTGGTCCCTCTCTCAAAATATAGTCCATACAAGTATATACGATATAATGAAAGACTGAAAGAGACTAGGACAAAAGAGAAAAAGTGTTAGATTGACTTCAATCAATCTAACACTTTTTTGCTATGCTGTTGTGGCTCGTTACGAGTAGTGCGTTCCCTAAAATGACTTCAACTCAATAAATATTACGTTGCCAAAAACGTTGCTGGGCAATAGCATCGACAAATTTTTTAGCAAACCCTGCATTTCCAGTTGCTAACACAATACCTGGTCCAACGTTTGCATTCGACATATTAAAAAATGTCGTGCCTGTTGCAGCAATTCCAATTGGTTTGTAATGTCGGTATGCCTCATTAATATAATTGACGATATAGGTGTTAAACTTTGCTTGATTATCTGCTCGAACACCCACAACATACAGGGAGTCAAAAAGTACTGCATCTGTCGTAATAAACGTTTCACTTGCCATTAACTGCACACCATTATTTGCAGTTACGACACCAAGTCTATCCGATATTATGCTATAACGAACCCCTTGCCTTGTTAAATATTTCAGCACTTCCCCAACCTCATTAGCATCAAAGCCATCACCAATCAATACACCAACTTTAAGTGTTTGAGGCAGTTTTACTGTATTTGCCTGACTCAAAGCGGGTGATGATGCCGTAACCTTGGATTGCTCGCCTGTTGGTCGATTGACGCCAACATTATCCGCAATCGTTATTGCCATCGCTTTATCAACATGGACAAACATATCCACAACTTGCTGCCGCACCGATTTACTTTTGACCTTGCCTACCTCGAAACTAAAAGCATCGATGATATGCTGTTTTTCAGGTGGCGACATGCTATTCCAAAATAGTCGTGCTTGTGAGAAATGATCGTCGAAGGATTTACTACGCGCTCTTGTAATTCGTCCCTCAACCTTTTGTTCATAATGCACAAATCCTCCTTCTTTTGCTGTAGAGGTTGAAGGCGTATTGCCTGCGAGCGAATTTTTATGATAACTAACCTTGCCCATATTAATCGTCTGGCGACTGAAGCCATTGCGTTGATTATTATGAATCGGGCAAACGGGTCTATTAATCGGAATCTCAGCAAAGTTCGGTCCACCTAAACGAAGAAGCTGTGTATCAATATATGAAAACAAACGCCCTTGTAGCAGTGGGTCATTCGTAAAATCAATTCCTGGTACTACATTTCCTGGGTGAAAAGCTACTTGCTCTGTTTCCGCAAAAACATTGTCCACATTGCGGTTTAAAGTCATTTTGCCAATTCTTTTTACAGGTACTAGCTCTTCAGGCCATAATTTCGTTGCATCCAAAATATCGAAATCGAACCTAAACTCTTCCTCCGGTTCAATCATCTGGACGCCAAGCTCGAACTCTGGGTAATCTCCAATTTCAATTGATTCCCATAAATCTCGTCGTTGAAAATCGGAATCTTTACCACCAATAATTTGTGCTTCGTCCCAAACAAGTGAATGTACACCTAATACAGGTTTCCAATGAAATTTCACAAATCTTGACCGACCTTTATCATTTACAAAACGGAACGTATGCACACCAAAGCCTTCCATCATCCGAAAACTTCTAGGAATTGCTCGATCAGACATAACCCACATAATCATATGGGCAATTTCTTGATTATTAGCGACAAAATCCCAAAACGTATCATGAGCAGATGCTGCTTGAGGCATATCATTATGAGGTTCAGGTTTTACGGCATGAATTAAATCAGGAAACTTAATCGCATCCTGAATAAAAAACACAGGAATATTATTGCCGACTAAATCATAATTGCCTTCCTCAGTATAAAATTTCGTTGCAAATCCTCGCACATCACGCGCAGTATCCATTGAGCCTAAACTCCCTACTACTGTTGAAAAGCGAACAAATACGGGTATCTTTTTTCCAGGCTCTTGTAAAAATTTTGCTCTTGTATACTCTTTCATCGACTCATATAGCTCAAACTCTCCGTGCGCTGCAAAGCCTCTCGCATGCACGACTCTTTCGGGAATCCGCTCGTGGTCAAAATGCGTCATTTTTTCCCGAAAATGAAAATCCTCCATAATGGTCGGCCCACGCACACCGGCTTTTAACGAGTCTTCATCATTGGATACTTTTAATCCCTGATTAGTCGTCATCTTCGTTCCATCATTATTGACACGAAATGCATCTAGTTGTTGATCCTTCACATTTTCGGTTAAATCCTTATTTTGATTTGAATTGGACTTATCCACGCAATCCCCTTTCCTACTATTACTAATTACGCTCTATATTCACTGTATGTTTTTCTGACATAAACATGCTTCGAAATTGATGATAGGTGAAATGCACTAAGCGCAAAGAAAAACCTTGGCTAGCTATAATGCTAGTCAAGGTTGATACATGTCTATTTCGCTACCTTTGCTATCTGCGTCATCTTTTCAAGCTGTCTAACGGTTGGCGTTAAATTCGCTAAGAAATATGCTTCGCGCAGCTTGCGTGATGGTGTACTTCCAGCAATATAGCCCGCAGAACCATTATGTAGCATGTTAGCTTGAACTGCTGCTAATGTTTGATATACGCCTTGCAAACGAATCTGACAAATCGCTTGTAACGTAACGTCGCCCGATTGTATTAATGCTTGCAGTAATGCTTGTAAATGTTGTAGTTTCTCTTTTAGTTCATCGGCTTGCACCTGCAAATATTCATTGCAGCCATTTTGCTTGGCCTTGACCTTTTCTATGCCTTCAATCGCTGCCGCTACTACTCCAAAGCCAAGTGGAATTTGATACAGTACAAATGTTGGGCGAATACTATCCACGAATATGCTTGCTTCTTGTGCTACTACATAGTCATCCCCAACAAAGACGTTATCAAATTTACATGTATACGTAGCACTACCATTTACGCCTAAGAAGTGATTTTTTTCCTTTAATGTAATACGCTCATGGTCCGTATTTACAAAAACCATCACTTCTTGCTCACCGTTATAAGCAATTGCACCAAACCAATGATTGGCTCCTAAGTTTGAAACAGCAGGTAAAATACCATTTACGACATAGCCTCCATCGATGCGTTGTGCTGTTAAATGTAGTTTTTCTAGACCAGCATAATACTTCATTGGATTCGATAAACCCGTTGCACCAAGCACTTCTCCACGTTCAAGTAATGGTAAAATCTTTGCGCGTAATAGTTCATTGTCTGTTTTACGTAAATAAGTTAAAGCTGCAAGGTGGCACCATAGGCAAAATGCAGTTGTCATACAAACTTTCGCCGTCTCTTGTACAATCGTTAGCTCATCTAGTAGTACTGTTTGCTCGTCCTTTTGTGTTGAAGCAAAAAATCCTGCTTTGCCGAGTGCCATTAAAAAATCCTCCGCATAATAAGCTTCTTCATCAATTTTTTTTACAAACGGTTTTAATTTTTCTTCAATCAACGCTTGTAAGACTACTTCATCTACTGCCATGGTTTCCACTCCTATCCTCTACTTATCCGCTAATTCAGTTAACGATGTGATTGGTGTTTGCACTGCCTCACGGGCACGTTTTACAGCGGCTTCATCCGGTGCATCATAGAAGCACAAGCATTTCGTCATATCTTCGCATACATATGTGCGAGAAAAATGTACTTCTGGTACTTCTTCATAATGCACTGAATTTTTCTTTTTACGCGCCAAATATTGATCCATTGTAATTTCTGCTGGTATTTCCCATTCAACTAAATAGTTCACGACTTCTTGATTTGTTTTAACCTCATCAAGCTCTTTTCCAACTAGACGAACTTCTTTGACTAAATCTATTTGAATGTTTTGCGCAGTTAGTGCGCTTGTCGCTTGCGCTTCTTTATTCGCTTCCAAGATAAAGTATGCACGGCTAAAATCCTTCGCCACTTGTACTTCAATTACCGTTACCTCTTGTGCTTGCCCTACACGCTCTACTAGTGCTGCAAATTGCTCTTTGTTTGATACTTCACTTACTGTTGATTCTACCAAAAATAAACTCATAGTAAATACCTCCGAATAGTTTGTTTTTTCTTTATGTGAGTTATTTTATTATACTTACTTAATAAAAACAACTGAATTTACTAAAAATTATAATTTGTGCTACACTACTGCTTGGAGGGAACACTATGAAAACACGTTATGATTTACCATGCAATATTGCACAAACTTTAAACATTATCGGTGATCGTTGGACATTGCTCATTTTACATGAGCTATTGATCGGTCAAACAAACTTTAATGACATTAAGTTAAATTTGCCAGGCCTTTCTGCAAATTTATTGTCCGCTCGTTTAAAATCTTTAGAAGAAGCAGGTCTTGTCGCTTCTACACTCTATTCAGCCCACCCACCACGCTACGCCTATTCTTTAACGGAATCAGGAAAGGCATTGGAATCCGTTTTTAACGCGATGATTTTATGGGGCAGTGAGCATTTGGATCCTTGCTATAAAGAAATTGTTGATGCCCAATCAGGTGAGCGAGTAGAAATTGGGTACTATTCCAAAACAACGGGAAAACGAATTGACACTATTCAAATACGTGCTATTCAAAACGGAGCTAACCAATGATTCATTGGACTAGCTCTTTTTCTACCCTTTACAGAGATCTAAGCACTTTGCCCACCCCAAATTTTCGCAACCCAACGTTCAAAATAACGAATCGATTTATCGAGTAGTAAGCCGAGTATACCAATCACAATAATCGCTGCCATTACTAAATCAAGACTAAGTGAATTTCGTGCATCCACTATTAAAAAACCTAGCCCGGATTGCGCTCCAACCATTTCCCCAGCAACTAAAAAAATCCACGCACTTCCTAATGCCATATGCAGACCATTTGCAATCATAGGAAATGCCGCCGGAAATACAATTTTTCGCAATAAATTAAAATGGGACATTTCGAAATTGGCTGCAATCCGTAAGTAAGTTGCATCAACTTTTTTCACTGCTGCCACCGTGGATAATAGCACCGGGAAAAATGCAGCAATAAAAATAATAACGATGGCGGGCATATTACCAATGCCGAACCATAGCACGATAAAAGGTGACCAAGCAATGGGTGAAACAGGGCGTAGTACTTGCACAATTGGATCAAGCACAGCCCAAATTCTCCCCAACCTTCCGACAACTAAGCCGATAATAACAGCCACCACAACAGCTAATAAATAGCCACTAAAAAAACGCAACAAACTAATTTGGATATGTTCGAATATTGACCCATCTTTGATGGTCACTAGAAGTGCATTCAAAACAGCCAATGGTGGAGGAAATAATGCGGCATCATGCCCCCCCATAATCGAGACGAGCTGCCAAACTGCTATCAATAATATAAATCCAAGTAAAATAGGTCCTATTTTTTTCATACGTATGCACCTACTATTCTTCCAATAATGTTGTATCAACAAATTCCTCATAGCTTGGTGGGTTTTCGGATAACCCCATCTCAATTAATGAATCTCTTAAAATGGCATACGCATCCGCTTCAATTTTCAAGTTATGATACGAAATCCAATTTAACGATAAATCTAAAACATCCTTGTCAACTTTAATATATTTAGCCACTACCTCATGTGCATGGTCTCCTCCCTCATTCATCAGCTCTCCAGCCTCGGCATAATCCTTGACGAATTGTTGGGCAATATCTTTATTTTCTTCGATAAATGCTTGGCGAAGTACTAATCCGCAATCGATTGAATTTGGCCATAATTCCTCCGATTGAAATAATACCTTGCCTTTTTCAAGCGCCACAGAAATCGCACCAAATGGCTCTGCTACTACATATCCTGCTATACGACCTTCTGCAAGCGCAGCTGGCATTTCTGCAGGCGGTAGTTCTACCACATTGACATCCTTATACTTTAATCCCGCTTGCTGTAACATGCGGTACAACAAAATATTATGTGTAGAGTATTTATTAGGAATTGCAAAACTTTGTCCTTTTAAATCCTCGACTTTTTTGATTGTTGGTGCTGTCACGATAACATTGCCATCTCGATGCCCTAAAGCAACTGCCTTTAAGTCAATCCCCTGTTCCTTGGCCTTCATTGCTAACTGAATCAGCACTGATGCGCCTTCAATTTTACCGGTATTTAAAGCATCCATTAGCTCTGGCCATGACCCAAATTTAACGAGCTCAATGGCATATCCTTTGTAGGTTTTATCTGTTTGCATATATAGCGGTGCTGCATGGGTAATTGGTAAATAGCCAATTTTCACAACTTTTTTATTGCTCTCTGCTTGCGATGCTGTACTTTTGTCATCCGTCCCACATGCCGCAAGCGTTAACATTAGCATGAACACGAATAGCAAGATGCCTAATTTCTTCTTCATTTTTTATCCTCCATTTTAAATGTTATATTCAATCGTATCTTGCGGGTGGGTAAACTGGAATTCATTGAAAATAATCTCACGGAAATACTGAAATTCTGAATCTGAACGATCTCGTGGTTTAGCACTTCGTATATACAGCTCACGATGAATGCGACCAGGATTTGGACTCATAATAAAAATGCGATCCGCCAAGTAAATGGCTTCGTCTATATCGTGGGTTACCAGTAAGATGGTTGTCTGCTCCTTTTTTTGGATGGCAAGAAGCTCGTCCTGTAAGTAATAGCGTGTAAAAGTATCGAGTGCAGCAAATGGTTCATCCATTAAAATAACCTCTGGGCGAATTGCGAGTGCACGTGCTATCGCGACCCGCTGTTGCATACCTCCTGATAATTCACTCGGTAAAGCCGTTAGTCGATTTTCTAAGCCGACAAGCTTCAAATAGTACTGTGCCCGTTGCTGTCGTTCAACTTTAGATAACGCTTCTCCTTCTAATGCGAGTTCCACATTTTTTTGTACCGAGCGCCAAGGGAGTAACCCGTAATTTTGCATAAGCATCATACAGCGTTTGCTCGCCTTTGTTACAACCTGACTTTCTAGCAATACTTGTCCCGTAGTTGGCTGTTCAAATCCACCTACTAAATTCAATAACGTACTCTTGCCACAACCACTTTTTCCTAAGATGGCTATAACCTCTCCCTTTTGTATATCCAATGAAATTTGATGGAGCACTGTCTGCTCAGCAAATGCTTTACTTACCTGTTGAATAGAAATTAACGGTGCTGTCATAATGCTATTGTCACCCCATTTTAATCTTTATAATTTTACTAGGTTTAATATGTTTTAAGTTATTTTATTATACTCAGTTTAAAATTTCAACCTAATTTCAAGAAAAATATTTGAATTCCGACAATTTGCCATCTCACTCTATCAGCTCAATAAAAAAACGAGGCTAAACAAAAGAAAAAAGTGTTAGATTGACTGCAATCTAACACTTTTTCGCTATGTTGTTGATGTCCGCTACGGGCGGTTTGTTGTGTTTGACGTCTTAGGAGTCGTCTCCCTCCGCTACCCTCAACTAGTTTTCACTTCTAATGGTTCTTTTTTGCAAATACAAGAATAACAAATTCTCCTCCATAGAAAAATTTACGAGCACCTTACCTCTGTTTCTTAAATTTTCTAGTTATGTCTTAGCCTCGTCATCATCATCCTATAGAAGATCGCTTCGATTCTATAACAAAAGGGAAACCTCTTTTAAAATATGTATTGAATCATGTCATGTATATTGCAATAAGGATTTTCACGATTTTCTGTATTGCGAAATGACATCATTTTTGAACAATTTTGAATTGCTACCTCATGTCGAAGTGCAATTGGAGCAATAATTGACTCGTCCGCCTTATGACGGAAATAATGTGTTACTCCAAGATGCTCTTCCATTTTGTTATTTAAAACCGCACGAGGATATTTTTCTGAAACATCCACTACTTCGAAATGCAACAATAACCATAATTCAAATGCTTCATTCGTATAAGCAATATGGATATCTTTTTCTTCACAGAATACATTGACTTCCTCTAACTGTTTCTCAGTTAAATCATCCTTATCGAAAACAACCCATACTTCATCAAAGTATTGATAGCTGGAATCACGAAAAGCATGTTGTGCTAACTTAATGGCAGAACGCTTAACGTTTTTTATCTTTACACTCACCATTTTAGAGCGTTTTAAAATACGTAATTGCTCAAAATAAATACGCTCCGTTTCTCCCTCACAATAAATTAAAATCGTTTTACGGACTGTCCGATTCCCATGCTGGCGTACTCTCACTGCTCAGATACCTCCACTTCATGTAGATATTGAGTTGATAAGTATTCATTAATAACTGGTGTTGCTCCGAACTCACCCTTTAAATAGCGCTTCGCATATGAAATATCCGCTCGTTTTTTCTGCAAATCAGCAAAATCAAATAAGGAGTATAATTCAGATTCATTTTTAAAGCTTTTATTGACAAACCAGATTTGGTCCGTACGTAATGGTTCATCAAGTAAATTAATTTCATGGCTTGTTACAACAAATTGATTATTGGTATTGCGCTCACTGTTCATAATGGTCATTAAAAATTCACAAATGGATACATGAAAAGCTGTGTCAAATTCATCTATAAAAATCGTCTTCCCTTTATTGTATGCATCTACTATGACACATGCTAAATGCAGCAATCTAATAGTGCCTTTAGAATCCATTGTCCAATTGATTGACTCTGTGCCTATCGGCGCTCCATCTTCATTAAACGATAAATAATGTAAATCGATATCCACCTCATGAATAATATCTTGTGTATCGCTATCATAGCCTATTGTATTTTTTTCTCTGCGTTCAACACGGCGTGCTGTCACATCTTGAATAGAAAAGTCAGCAATTTTCAATATTTTCATGACTTCTCTCTTAAAATCGTCCTCTTCCAGTTTGCGAATAAGCGGGTGGCTGGCTAAATGTTGTGCCTCATCTAAAAACAAAATTTTATGTAAAAACCAATCAAAAATTTTTTTAGCATCTGCGTTATTAAAGACATTTAACACTGATAAAAACGCGGTATTATTCCGTGTATAGTTAGTCAGTTCAACTGCTGTACTTTGTGCAGTTTCATACACGTATTCTGTACCGTCCCATTGTCTAACAAAAAGCTCCTCATTTATCGCTTTCGTAGTTTTTGTAAGTCGCTCATAAAGAACTTGCTCGGCGTTATATTGCACCTCATAATCATAAAGTGAGCCTTCTAGAAATAACGAAATCACGAATTCTGTCGGCTTATCATGTTGTCCCCCAAGCTTAAATGGCTGGTAAGGTAATCGCAGTTGCTTGACATTATTCAAGTTTTCAAAGTTAAACAACAATGAGCGTAAAATTTTTAGCGTAGCAAATAAATTCGATTTGCCACTGCCATTCGATCCAAATATAAAGGCACTTTTCACAAGTCTTAATGAATCCATCGTCATCGTGTGTGTATCCTTTAATTTTCGAATTCGGCTCCCAGCCACCATTGAAAATAATGTCTCGTCTTTGTAACTTAAGCAATTTTTCACTCTAAAATCTACTAGCATACTCTAGCCCCCGTTCCCATTCCACCACATTTCTTTAAACAATAATTATACTATAGTCAGAATAAAAAGGCTGTTCCCAATGTTAAGCCAAGCACCGAAAAATATCAGAATTGTTTGTCTTTGTTTGAGTGACTTGTTTGAGTGACTGGCACGTAACAAAAAGCCTGTGCTCGAAATTTCGAACACAGACCCAATATAGTTATAGGATATACTTGTGTCATCCACTTTAGATTTCAACAATTTTTTCATTTTGTAGAGCTTGTATTGTCAGTTCGATGCCTTCTGCAAATGAATGTTTGGGCTTCCAACCAATCGCCTTCGTCAGTTTTTCATTATTTAAAAATGAATGTTCTATATCTCCTTCTCTTGCAGGAGCATACTGTATCTCTAATGGGTGATTTAAATGTTGTAGTAATAATATAACTTGATGGAGTGACCATGCTTCATTGGTAGAAACATTATAGATACCTTGCAGTCTAGCTTCTACTCCAGCATAAATAGCATCTGCTATATCATCAACATAGATGAAATCTCGCGTCTGTTCTCCATCCCCATAAATCGTAAAGGGCCTACCTTCTAAACTACTTTTTAACATACTAGGGATAACCGCAGCTTCTCCTTGCATACGCTGTCTAGGTCCAAAGACATTGGCAAAACGGTAAATTAATGTTGGTAAACGATAATCACGTTGCCACTTTTCACAATACGTTTCCCCAATACTTTTATTTAAGCCATACATTGAAATAGGCTCACTCACATCTGTTTCCTCTAGCGGAGGATAATGACTATTACCATACACCGCCGCAGAAGAGGCAAAGACAAAATGTTTCACCTTGTATTTTGACGAAAAGAAGAGCATCTGGCTAAGCCCTACAATGTTCGTTAAAATATCCTTCATTGGCTCCTGTATCGAAAGTTGAACACTCGTTTGCGCTGCACAGTGAATCACCACATCAAATGCAACTTCCTTAAAGAAGTGCTCGCAAACTTCATCCTCAACATTTAATAAGTACGATTTATGCTCAAAATCAATGTTTCGTAGATGTCCCGTACTCAAATTATCAATTATATAAATATTGGCGCCTTCCTCAAAAAATCGTCTTGCCACAGCACTGCCAATAAAACCATAGCCACCTGTCACTAATACATTCATCCCATCGCCCCCAAAAACAATATGATGTTTTATATGCATTAATTGCTAAAAATATGCAAGTAACATATTACTGGTTTATTTTAACAGACTATCAATAACAATACATATTCCTTCTACAGAGGTTGTTTGTCCTAATAGACAAACTGCTAGACTCATTCTACTTTTTCGTAAAAATTCATAACAATAACCAACACCTGAAATAAAAAAATCCGCTCAGACTTTCAAGCATGCCATGAGCGCCAAACGGAAGCGTTTAGCTCCGTTACTCATCACTTGCCAATAAAAGTCGAGCAGATGTTTAGTTAAGAGATTTAGTTTAAGCTGGGTTCACTTCAAGTTCAACTGAAATTTTAATATCCTTGCCTACAAGGACACCTCCTGTTTCCAAAGCAGCATTCCAAGTTAAACCGAAATCTTCACGGTTAATTGTTGTTTCTGCCTCGAAGCCATATACTTCCTGACCCCATGGATTTGTACCTTTACCGTTAAATTCAGTATCGAATGTGACTGATTTTGTTACATCCTTAATTGTTAAATCACCAGTTAACGCATACTCATCGGCAGATTTTTTGGTAATGCTTGTTGATTTAAACGTAATATTTGGATAGCTGTCTGTATCAAAGAAATCACCTGCTTTTAAGTGATTATCACGGTCTTCACTACGTGTGTTAATGCTTGCTGCATCAATTGTAATAGTAATGTTTGCTGTTGTTAAATCTGCAAGATCCGCTGCTTCGATATCAGCTGAATAACTATCGAATACGCCTTTTACTTTTGATACCATCATGTGTTTTACTTGAAAGTTAATTGCTGAGTGTCCTAAATCGATATTCCATTTTGCCATTTTAAATTCCTCCAATTGTTTGTTTTATATCTCGAATTCGAGATATATGTTAAAATATGAAGTAACTACTTTAATTATGTTACCCAAAAATTAATGAGCTAAACATATGTAGTTACTTCGAGTACTTCTTAGCTTATTTTACATTACGAAAAGTAATCAATTACTTTATGTAACTTACTATATATTAATAATCAATTTACGTCAAGTAATTTATTTTCATTATTTTCGACATCGTTCTTGTTTTAAAATTTGTCGAAGTAGCGAACTTCTTGCTGAAGCAAGTTATCGTTTTACTAATTTCCCTTGTACAACAAATCGATGGTCATCACTCATGACAGAATCTTTACATGTAGATAGCGTCACAATTTTATCATTTGGTCCAATAGCTACATTCAAATCAATTTGAGAACGATTTTGCACTTCTTCAATAAATTGAATAAAATCCTTATCTGACTTAAATTCGGTTTCAATATAATAAAAATCAATAGTTGTTTCATAAGCTGCAAATACTTCCACATCATAACCTTCATATAAGGTATCCAGATAAATTGTACGATGTGCTTCAGCATAATCTTGTTTCAAGTAATTTTTCAAACTACCAAACATCGTTCCATCTTTCATGGCATGACCATACAAAATCGTATTGCGATTAATATCGAGTGCATCATTACGATAGTCCATAAAGATGCTACCTGCACGACTTTCACGGTTTTTAAAATTATGGGTTAGATAAAAATCATTATCCTCTGCTTGTAAAATTGGATTGTTGAGCTTTGTATCATCTATAGCAATCCAGCCTACAATGCGCTCATTTACAGCTAATATATCGTGAAATTGAGATCTTATCGTATAGTTTGATTTTATTTCCTCAGTCGTTTTTGCTTTGTCATTAACTTCTTCTTGGATAGTTGCCAATGTTTCGGCATATATCGTTTGTACTTCCTTTAAAGACTTTGCAGACTCATAATAGGTATAGAGATACTTTACAAGAGCAAAACCAGAATATAAAAATATTGCAATATATAAAACTGTTAATAGCCTAGATGTCCATTTTTTCATCGTTCCACCAACTTAAATACCTACTGGTACCATATAAAGGCCAAGTTGTTCATCCTCATTGAAGATTGCTTCAACACCATATACTTCTTTTATGACTTCCTTTGTAATGACATCACGTGGAGCTCCCTCTGCCATAATATGTCCATCCTTCATCAAAATAATATGATCACTATAACGAATCGCTTGATTAATATCATGAAGCACCATAAGAATTGTTAGACCATAATTCTTATTTAAAGCTTTTACCAGTTCCAATAGCTCCATTTGATAATAAATATCTAAATACGTCGTCGGCTCATCCAAGCACAATATTTCAGATTGTTGTGCTAATGCCATTGCAATCCATACGCGCTGTCTTTCCCCGCCCGATAAAGCCACTAAATCATTGTCTCGTTTTTCTAGTAAATTCGTACAAGATAAAGCCCAATCAATCGCTTTCTTATCATCCTCATCATTGCGTTTTAACATTGTATGATGTGGCAGACGCCCAAAACTCACTAACTTTTCAATCGTTAAATCTTTCGGTACATCATTTTGTTGATAAACAATCGCAAGCTTTTTAGCAAACTCTTTAGGCTTATACTGGACTAAATCCTTATTTTCCAAAGAAACATTCCCTGATTTCGGCATATTATTGCGAGACATTACACTAAGTAAAGTCGACTTCCCACAGCCATTTGGACCAATAATCGTCGTAATTTTACCTTTTTGAATCTGCGTTGAGACACCATCTAAATGATTGCGTGTATTATCATGGGAAACGATAATATCTTGTATTTCCATATTTCTTCACTCTTTTCGTAATAGGAATATTAAGAATGGCCCACCGATAATTGCCATAATGGTTGAAGCAGGAATTTCAATGGGCGCCACTATCGTTCGACCAATTGTATCAGCTACTAAAATTAATAAGGCCCCTGCTAGTGCGGTAAATGGTATAAGTACTCGATGATCATGACCAACCAAACGTCGTGCAATATGTGGAACTAATAAACCAACAAATGAAATAACACCTGCTACAACAACTGACACGGCTGATAACAATACAGCAACAGCGGCAATTATTAAACGGGCACGTGCTACGTTAAAGCCTAGACTTTTTGCCGTTTTATCTTGTAAAACTAGTAGATTACACCAGCTATATAACGCAAATGCTGCAACTAAACCTATTGCTCCATATGTCGCAATGGTCGACACATCTTTCCATGTGCGCATCGTTAAATTTGACCCAACCACACTAGTAGCAGATGTATTGAGTGAGCCCCCAAGGCTTAAAAATGCTTCTGTCAGACCAGTAAACATCGCATTAATAGCAATCCCTACTAATATCAATTTTAGTGGACTTAAACCCGATTTCCATGACAAGGCAAACACTAGTGCACAAGCAAATGCCCCACCTATAAACGCTAATACTGGTGTCATAAAAAATAACGCTGGGAAAAACGAGATAATAAATAATTGAACAAAAGCTGCCCCTGAAGAAATACCAATAACGCCCGCGTCTGCTAGCGGATTACGCATAACAGATTGCAGTAGTACCCCCGAAACTGAAAGCGCAGCCCCAGCAAATAAAGCAACAAAAATACGAGGAAAGCGTAAATCACGAATCGCCTCCATCTGGCTATTCCCTTCTTCAAACAATGCCCCTATAAATTCAAAAAAGCCCATTTTAATACTACCCGTCGTTGCTGAATAAATCATTGACACTAGCAACAACGCTATTACAATTGAAAAGCTTATTATTTTTTTCGTCATATCGGACTTCCTTTATTCCGCTAGTATTTGTGTATCTATTGTGCGATGAAAGATTTGTAAGCTGTTATCTTAAAACGATAAGGCTACTAGAAATATAAGAAAAGCGCCCTACGGCAAGATACTTGCTATACGAGCGACAATTTCAAATACATATTAACGATAGAAAATTTCCATTAGCTGTCCTAACGCTTGCGGTACTTGTAAGGAGGCTGTAGTGCCAAATAACTCTTCTTCTAAATCATATACTTTGCCATTTTTCACCGCTTCAAAATGCTTCCAAATATCATTTGTTTTAAATTCCTCGTCAAACATTTTAACTACTTCATCAGGCATACC
Organism: Lysinibacillus sp. C5.1; assembly: GCF_016350185.1. NCBI lineage: Bacteria > Bacillati > Bacillota > Bacilli > Caryophanales > Bacillaceae > Lysinibacillus > Lysinibacillus sp. C5.1. The sequence continues at coordinate 758,678 of NZ_CP066226.1, read as the reverse complement.
GTGTGAAAGGCGTAAAATAATATCAGGATTGCTATTGTGCAAGTACTCCGTATTGGACGCTAAGTACTCTGCCTCTTGCCCTTCCATGACATTTATTCCACCAGCCCGTTTAACTAGATCACCTGCATAAGAATTTTCAGTAGCCACTAAGTAACTCCCTGGAATACCAAGTAAAATTAAAACACGAGGTCCTTCCTTATTAGCAGCGACCGTTTGGACGGCATCAATATTTTTTTGTAGACCCGACACTAATTGTTCAGCTTGAGTAGTACGGTCATAACGTTCACCTAGCGTTTTAATTTCCGCCATCATTGCATCCACACTTTGGAAATTTAAAAAATGTACAGGTATTTTCAGTTGCTTGAATTTATCTTGTAAATCATATTCTAATGTTGACACTGATAATACATCCGTAGGGTTCAATGATTTTACAATTTCCATATCAGGCTCCATTGCATTGCCAATAGTAGGCAGGCCTTTAAAGCGTTTTGCTAATTTTTTTTCAGTCGTCGGTACAGCAATTGCATCCAACTCTAGCTTATCTAAAATTTCAGCTATTACAACTGTGCCAGCAATAATACGATTTTCACTTTTTGCAGTTGTGTCCGTTGAAACTTCAACCTTTTCAGTGGAGTCTTCATTTGCTGGATCGCTTCCACCGCTACAACCAGCGATTAAAAATACGGTCATCAGTGCGAGTAATGCCAACCAGTTCTTTTTTATGTTGCACATATCGTCATCTCCTACTTATCTCAGTCTTTTTTTGAATTTCTTAAACGACGAACGACTAACCAGCCTGATAAAATACAAATAAGCACAAGCAATACAATTTTTACTTTATCTAGCTGTGCGAGTTGCTGATTTACTGTCATTTTGTTTTTTGTCTGTTCAGTTTTTGCTTTCTGTTCCTCTTGCATTTCAGCAGGTTCTTCAACTGCTTCCTCCGCATTTGCATCAAGTGTTCGATCAAAAGCTAACTGTTCTTCCACCATTGTTGTAACAGTATGCTGTACTGGAGGAAGGGGGAGCGAATTGGGCTTAATTGTAGGCTCAACTGTATTTTTCTTTAAAGGTTGCTCTCTTTTTTCAGTAGCGATAGCAGGAGACTTCCTCATAACGTTTTGCTTAGGAGGCACTGCTTCTATAGGCTTCCCAACAATTTGAGCCACTTGTTGTTCATTAAATTGTATATCCACAAAATATTGATGATGATACGCTATCTCTGGAATATCTACTTGTACCCACATCCGAAGTGGACGATGGAAATCAACGACTGCAAATTCGACAATTCGCACATTGTCATTTATAGAGACAAGTGTTGGTGCTACTTGCTCACCTAGTTGTTCAACGGTTAGACTCGTTACCCAAGATGATTTTAAAATCGTCATCTGAGCAAAATAGCTGCCGTTTTTTTCTATTATTTTAGCCACTGGATTGACATACGTATTCATAATCGATGGTTCTTTTTTTCCATCGACATACAATATGTAGTCGATTGACCATTCTTTTTCAGGCGCACTTTCTGCGATTTCAGTATTCTGTTCAATCTCTTCACTTGGCGCTTTCACTCTTATCTGAAACTCTTGTGCAAACGGACGACTTTCCTGTTCTAATTCAGAAGCCACTAAACCCTTTATTCGAATTGGTTCTTTTAAGTCTTTCACATCAAACTGAACTAAATTTTCAGTCCACGTTAAAATAGTAGAAAGCGATTTTTCAGGCTGTTCAATATGTATATCTTGTAAAGTATATGGATGATTGATTGTCAAAGACAATGTATATTGACCATTATTCATGTCCAGTGTCGCTTCTTCATTAAAAAATCGGTTTTGTTCTATTCCATCGTGAGTTGAAAAACTTAGTTCAACTTGATAGCTTCCATTTCCTAGTGAACTATCTTCTTCAGCTTGCACATACAGCCATTTAAAATGAGGGGCAAATAAGAAAAACATTGCACTAAGTGCTAGTAATACGATGACTTTTCTTTTGCATGTTTTCATGAAAATTCCCCCTATTTCTCTAAAAGCAACAGTAACTTCCTTCCTCATTTATGTGAGAAAGGAAGTTGCTATTGTTAAACCTTATTATTCTTCAAATTCGTAGAAGAATTCTAAAGAGTTATTTAAAATTTTTGCCATTTGACCACGTGTTAATGGTTTGTTTGCATTGATGTATGTTTTACCATCTTTCGCAACAGATCCAGTCATAATGCCTTCTTTGTAAAGTAATGAGAATGCTTCTTTCGCTTCATCATTAGCAATTGACGCTTGGTCTGCATATGGTAATGAAATTTCAACATTTAAGTCGCCTTCCGTTACTGCTTGGATAGCACGGTAAATCATTAGCGCACCTTGTTGACGAGTTAAAATGCCATTTGGATTGAATTTATCACGAGATTCAACAATACCATATTCAGCTAGCGCGTTAATCGCTTGTTCCGCTTCAATTCCTTTAATATCTTGGAAGCCCGCAACTTCAGTAGCTTCTAATTCTAAAGTACGTGCAATCATTAATGCAAATTGTGCACGTGTTAAATTGTTATTTGGATTGAATTTATCTTGTGGCATGATAATCTCATAAGCTAGTAAGTTAAGGATGGCTTCTTTATTTTCGTTATCATCGATATCTTTAAATGGATTTTCAATTGTTGTTTCTTCAGTATCTGTAACTGGTTTACTTAAATCTACATCAAAGCTAAATTGTACAGTATGAACAGAATCATATTTTACGCCTGCTTTAGGCTCATCTACGATAATATGAATTTCAGCGTTTGTAAGTGCTTTTAAATCTTTTACTTCGAAAGTATAAATACGTTCATTTGTTTCTTTATCTTCCTCTGCTAATACAGCGTCCTTACCATCTACTTTAAATGATTGAACATACTGACCTTTAGGGAAATGCATGCCGACTACATATGTGCCATCTGCATCACCAACTGCTACAGTTGGACTAATATAGTCTTTCATAATAGATTCTTCTTTAGTGCCATTTTTATAAACTGTTACAGTACCTTCATAAACATTTACGTCTTCAGTTTCATCTGTAACTGTTGTTGTTTCTTCTTTTACAGGTTGCTCTTCTTTTACTTCATCAACTGGCTTTACTTCTTCTGCTGTTACTGGTTGGAAGTCGAATTCATACCATTTATCCATGTTAGCTGGAGCTGGAACAACTACGTGTACTTTTGCCGCAGTTTTCACTTTTGGATCTACTGGGAATGACACGATGCTTGAACCATCTTGTTGCTTTTCAAATGTTGCATCGACATATTTATCGCCTTGTTTTACTTGGAAACCAGTGATTGTTGGAGCGAATTGAGCTGGAACAGTTAGTTTCACTGTGTATGTACCATCTTTTTCGATAAGTAAGCCTGTACCTGTAAAGTATTTATCCATGTATCCCGCTTCATCTGTACCTGGTTTAAATGTTTGGAATTTTACAGCTGTACCTTCAGCTGTTCCTGCTTTTTCTTCCACTTTCACATCTGTAGTAACTGTTGTTGTTGTGTCCGCTACCTTTGCTGATGCAAATGATGGTACTGAAAGTGATGCTGCTAATAATGAGGCAAGTACGATTTTTGTTGCGCGAGATTGACGTTTTTTAGTCATTAATGACCCTCCATTTTTGTTTTGTTTTTTGTTCTATAAAGTAAAAATGCTGATCCTGCAAATGCAACAAGTAACAAATAGGGCGTCGCATCGCTTGTTTGTGGATTAGGCACTTGACTTCCAGATGTTGTTGGCGTTGTCGTATCATTTGGTGCTGCTGTAGCTGCTGAACTTCTAGTTGCTGGTGCATCAAATACTAAGGAAACGCTATATTCATGGTGATAATTAATATCATCGATATCAATTTTCATAGATGTTACAACTGGCTTTGATAAATCTTTCACTGTGAATTGTACAACACGTGTATCAGCTGCCTTATCTTCGCTAACAACCGAAGCTCCTCCTGGTGGTTGAAATTTCGTAATCCAAGCACTATTTTTTAATGTAAGTTGTACAGTAGCTGTGCCACCTTTTACTGTCACCGTTGCAGGCTTTACGAAATAATCGTTTGCTATTGATGCAGAGCTACTATCTGGTTTATTGACCTGATATTTTACAGAATAAGTACCATCAGCAAGTTGAGCAGATGCATGTGGTAATGCTAAATTAAAAATAACCATACTGACTAGCATGACCAACATCACTATTTTCTTCATGTGTTGCACGCCTCCTCTAATTATTATGGAAAATTTTTATCCATTTTCCATTAATCATTATAATTGATACGAATAATATTCTCAATATTTCCATGAAATCAATATTATGAAAATGTAAACGAAAATTATTCTCAATTACACTCTCTAACCAAAGGATAATCTTTGCTACCAATGTATGTCAACTAGCAATCTAAAAACGTCTTTAATATGTCAAAATTCCCTAAAAAAAAGAATATTACTGCATCAAACAGTAATATCCTATTATTTTTATTATTTGGCAAAAACTTCAAAAACTCCAATAACAATTAACAACCATCCTGATATAGCGGTAGAGTATTTCCCTATAAATGTTTTACTTAGCAGGACACCAAAATGACTTCCTAAACCCACTGTGATAAAAGAAAATGTGCCTATCGAGATGACCGTCCAAATTGCGGATATACCATTTGCACCGATAGCAATTCCGCCTGCTAAACAGTTTGCCGATAACACGAACCCAAGTGTCATTGCCTCTCTCATAGAAATAATATGATTTTTATCTTCGTCAAATATTTCAGGATTTTTAGCAATGCTATGCTTGGAAAAACGATTAGAGAAAAGTGTAAATATCCCAATCACACATAGCAGAAGGCTCCCTAAAAGATTGGCTGTATGTGGCGAAATATACTCTATTACTGTACTACCAGCCGTTACTGCCACAAAAGTGACAATCATTGACAGTACAGCAATTACTGCATTCGATAAGATGGGAATCTTCACTCGCTTAACACCATAGGCCAAACCAATCCCCAAATTATCTAGATTGGCTGCTATACCAATAAAAATAATGGTGATCCAATGCATGATTTCCCTCCTTTTAAACGATTCTCCATTTTCTCATCATATGAGAAGGAAAATTTTATGTTCAATTGGGCGTTTACCGGAAAATGCAATGGAATTAATGAAGTGCGGGGATTTATCCGCGATTGGCACGGCTTTACCCGCGATATAACATGGCTTACCCGCGATTTATTCAACATTACCCGCGATTTGAGCGAAGTTACCCGCGATAATAAAACAAAAACGCGATACAATCACTTTAAGCCCATAAAACCATTGTAAACAATGAGGGATTATCAGGAACATGACTGATTGTTGTAAATTCATATTATCCCGACAATCCCCTAAGTAAAAAATTTAACTTTTCCTACGACATTATTGCCTAGCGGGAATAAACCCCTCTGCTTCTGCTTCTTCTTTCGTACAGAACATGGCTTCTGCTACCGTATTGTCATAATCACGTTGTCCAGGCATGTGATAAATTTTGTTACCTTTTGAATTAATATTTCCTTTAATAGTACAATTCTTTTTACTGCTAGTATTATTCGACTCATCTTTACTTGCTTTAGATGGATTTTCTTCTTTCACAGCATTAGTATAGGCCTCTTTATCGTAACCACGATTTGTTACGTAGTCTTCAACTGACCAAATACCAATGGCAGATTGTTGCGCAGTTTTTTGAATGGACTTAAACCAATCTACATGTTTCGTATTTGGCTCATAAATATAGGCCACGCGTGCTAACCCATTTTTCAATAGTTGCTCTTGTACACTAATACCATCTTTCGTATAAACATAAGCTAATAACCTTTTATATTTATCCCGATAGGAAACGTCGAATTCTAAATAAACGGTATCTTGTCCAGCTAGTAACTGTTTTGTAAATTCTTTCGCTTCTGGCCCAAAAGGTTGCACCCCTAACGTTTTGTGATTCGTTTCAGGCGTATCTACAAGAAGAAAACGTATTTTTTCGGAACTGCCGTTATATTTTATTCTGATTGTGTCCCCGTCAATTATTTCCTGTAGTTCAAATTCTTCAAATTTACTCACATCATGCTTTTCAGCAGATTCCTTTGTTGAAGCTACAATCCCTTGTATATCTTCAGTTTTACCATTGCCGGTGCTAGCCTCTTCTGTACATCCACTAATCAGCAATGTTGAAAACAATAAAGCTAAAAATAATTTTTTCAAATTCATATCCTACTTCCTTAAAGTTAAATCTAGAAAATATCCATTACTAATTTAGAATCGTCCAGACAAAAATAAAAAATGATACATAATAATGATCCCCTTTTTAATTCCTTACGCATATCGCCAAAATCAAAAATCTCCAGCTATATTATAAACTGAAGACCTGATAATTTATCTAAATATTAAATACAATACAACGGCAAAAATAATTGTTCCGCTAGTGATTAACGTTTTAATATCTTTATCACTCATTTTCAGTACCTCTTTTCTTACTTCATACAATACTTTATTTAATTCTATTATCAATAAAGTCGACTAATATCACAATGGATTTGATTAGTTTTCTTCTGAAATTTTTAAGTCTGCTTAAAATATTTCCTATTATACAAAAAAAATTCAGAACGCCCGTTACAAAATAAAGAGTCAACAAACTTGAAAAATACAAGTTTGTCGACTCCCTTAATCCCTCAATTGAGGGCATTTATGCTATTACACTATTAAATTTCATTATGTGGTTTTGGCTTTGGACCGAGCTCTTCTGGCTCAATATCAGCAAATGTTTCGCCTTCTTCTTCTAAATCACGCATGCGGTGAGCAATACGTGATGCTGCCGAAGCTGCAATGCTGGCAACTAAATCATCTAAAAATGTATTAACATGATGTCCAGGCTCTGTGTCGAGTTTTTTAATAATACCGATTTTTTGTTTATCTAAATGTCCAAATGTTGTTACAGCTATACTTCCATATGTAAACACAGACCCCAATGCAATCGTTTCATCTACTCCGAATAAGCCTTCATCGGATTCGATAATTTGTTGTAGAGGTGACGATAATAGCCCTTTTTCAGCTAATTCATCCAACTCTATTCCAACTAATACTGCATGTTGGACTTCTCGTTTACGTAATACACGTTCAACCGAATGAATACAATGCTCTAATGTTAAGCCTACATTGTAGGATTTTTGCATTTCATAAACAATCTCAGCAATGTCTTCTAACTCTACACCACGGCGAATTAGTGCAGCTTGGGCTGCTTTCGCCACTTCTTCTGACTGTACGCGAATACTTTTATCATGCATAACTAACCCTCATTTCAGTTTTTTTGCTAACATAACGCTAGCCCAACCTATTATACCTTTACTTTCGTAATATGGTACAATTTTGTCACAAACACATGAAGGAGTGTCATCATTGGATAAGGGAACTGTACAAGATTTAAAGTTCTATAGTGAAGCATTGCAGGAGGAATTACAGCTATATATTTATGTCCCTGCTAATTATTCTCCACTATACAAATATAATATTCTCATCGCTTCCGATGGTAAAGATTATTTCCAACTTGGAGGTATTACAAAACTAGCCGATGAACTTATCGATGACTATGAAATCGAGAATTTAATCATTGCATTTGTACCATACAAAGATATTAAAGATCGCCGTACTAAATATATTCCAAGTGGTGAGCAACATGAAGCTTACTTACGCTTTTTAGCACATGAACTTGTTCCCTATTTAGATGCTGAATATGCAACGTACCAAATGGGTATGAGCCGAGGAGTTATCGGTGATTCTATGGCTGCAACCGCTTCCTTAATGGCTGCATTAAAGTATCCGAGTATTTTTGGCAAGGTTATTTTACAATCACCTTATGTTGACGAAGATGTACTGAAAGCGGTTGAACAGTTTAAAGATCCAGGAGCTATTTCTATTTATCATATCGTGGGAAAAAATGAAGATAAAGTTGTGACAATGGATAAAACCGTTAAAGATTTTTTAACGCCAAATCGACAGTTGCATAATCTAATGTTAAGTAAAGGCTTCTCTACATTTTATGAAGAGTTTGATGGCAATCATACATGGAAATATTGGAAACCTGACTTAAGACGTGCGTTAATTGAAAATTTCAATTAATGTTAGGCGATTCAAATTACGTATTTTGAAATTTCTGTTATACTTAGATAGAAAAATCGTTTATTTTCGGGAGGTAATGGACTATGAAGTACGGAATTGTGGCATTTCCATCAAAAAAATTGCAAGATTTAGCAAACACGTATCGCAAGCGTTACGATCCTCATTATGCGAAGATTACACCGCATATGACGTTAAAAGACAGCTTTGATGCAACAGAAGACGATATTCAATCTATTGTTAAGCAATTAGATGATATTGCTGCTAAACACGCGCCTTTAAATATTCATGCATCACGCATTAGTTCGTTTTTCCCAACAACAAATGCGATTTATTTCCGCATCGAACCAACTGAACAATTACAAGCATTCCATCGTGTATTGGAAGAACAAATTCCTTTTGGGGACTCTAAGCATGTTTTTGTTCCACACATCACGATTGCACAAAAAATGACGGACTCAGAACATGATGATATTTTTGGGCAACTCCGCATGACTGGGGTTGATGAACATGATAGTATCGATCGTATTCATCTTTTATACCAATTGGAAGATGGGTCATGGACAACATATGAAACATTCCGATTGACTGGAGCTGAATGACTTTTGTATAACGTTAAGATTGTCGAAACAGAGAAAGAACATGCTGATGCATTTGCTGTTCGTAAAAAAGTATTTGTAGAGGAACAAGGTGTTCCGCTTCATTTAGAATGTGATGCTTTAGATGCAACAGCAACACATTTTATTATGTATGAAGGCAATGAACCTGTTGGTGCTGCTCGTCTACGTAGCATTGAAGATCATACTGCAAAAATTGAACGCGTATGTATTTTACAAAGTCAGCGGGGCAAAAAACTTGGCGTTTTAATTATGCAAGAAATGGAGAAATTCGCAATTTCCATTCAACAAAAGAAATTAAAACTCCATGCTCAAAGCTACGCCGTTCCTTTTTACGAAAAGCTTGGTTACACGGTAACATCTCCTGAATTTATGGATGCTGGAATACCTCATCGAGCAATGGAAAAAGAGATATAATGAACAGGTGTTACGATATGCTAAAAGCAAAGTCGTAACACCTTTTTTTTGCCTTTGTAGCGTGTTCTCTATTTGGAGCTCTTTCGCACACCAAAATAGACAAACGTTCATCATTATTTCATCATTCTAGCAAGCTTTTCGAAATCTAGTGAAGCGCCATCTTGAATAATAGAGTTTACGATTTTATCTTCAAGCTCTTGTGTAATTTGTCTATTAGACACTTTGCCTACACGGCGTACTATTTTTCTTACTTGTTTCTCATTGGTGAAATCAGCATGTTGAATTGCATTAGCTAATGCAAAGATTTCATCCATTGATACGCCTGTCTTTTGTTCAATCGAATTAAAAAACGAGCGATGCATGTTCCCCCTCCTATCAATTCCACCTCAACGTTATTGTCGCGAATGATTCATAAACGGTAACTAATCGTACACAAAACATCAATGACAACTGTTGGAGGCTCTAACCTTATTCAGTAAGTTTTTTATATACTCACAGAAAAAAGCTAAAGCCTATATATCTAAAACTCTCTAGAGCTTTTAGCTAGACTAATTAACTTACGAAAGTAGCGCCAACAATAATTAGGAGAATGAATAGGACAACAATTAAGACAAATGTTGAGCCCATTCCATTATTGTTATTGCCTCCGCAATAGTTCCAGCTATTTGCACCAGCAACATTATTACCATAAGGTTGTGCACACCAGCCTTGATATCCCATAAAAGCACCCCTCCCTTCTACAACCTATAATATGTAAAGTTGCAGGCAAGAGAGGGGTATTCGTCTAGTCAATATTCCCTTTTGGTTTAAAAATTAATGCGCCAATAAAGCCAAAAACAATTGCAGCACTGATTCCCGAACTTGTTACTTCAAACATGCCAGTCAATACGCCTACTAATCCATGCTTTTCCGCTTCAGCCATTGCACCATGTGTTAAGGAGTTACCAAATGATGTAATAGGTACAGTAGCACCTGCACCTGCAAAATGAATGAGTGGCTCATACAAGCCCATTCCATCTAGAATTGCACCAACAACGACTAACGTACTTAATGTATGTGCTGGCGTTAATTTACCAACATCCATTAATAATTGACCGATAACGCAGAAAATGCCTCCTACAATAAATGCAAATATAAAAGTCATAACCATGCTGTTGCCTCATTTCATTGTAATTTCTATCGCATGTGCGGTACATGGGATCGTCTCTTTCTGTTGGAACGAAAGTGGAGATAGCAATGCACCTGTCGCCACAAGGAGCACTCGTTTATATGTCCCTGCACGAAGCTCTTGCATTACATAACTAAAAAAAACAGCCGCTGAACAGCCTGCTCCACTCGCCCCCGATTGAAAGGATTCATCTTGACCGTAAAATTCCGCTCCAGCATCGCGTAAAAGTGTTAACTCCTCATTTTTTATGCCACTCTCGACAAGCATGCCTTTAAGCAGTTTTAAGCCAAGCTGTCCTAAATCGCCCGTTAAAATTAAATCATAATGATATATTTCTTGTTTACGTTCCTCTAAATGAGACTTAATCGTTTGGAAGGCAGCAGGAGCCATGGCAGCACCCATATGAAATGGATCATCCATTCCATAATCAATGACCTTACCTATCGTGGCTGCTTCAATAGAAGGAGCATCTTCACGATGTTTACCAACCAGCGCATAACCTGCTGCTGTTACAGTCCATTGCGCCGTTTGTGGTTTCTGTGCACCATAATTAATCGGATAACGAAATTGACGTTCAATCGCATTGTGTTGACTTGATGCCCCAGCAATTGAATAATTTGCAGCTCCGAGCTCCGTTAAAAGGCTGGCTACAATTACAGCTGAAACAGAGGTAGCACAAGCTGAAAATAATCCGATAAAGGGAATAGCTAATTCCCTTGCCGCAAAATTGGTAGGCGTCATTTGGTTAACTAAATCGCCACCTAATAAATAATCAACTTCTGCAGTTGTAATACCACCTTTTTTCATAACAAATTCACAAGCTTCTTCAACCATTTTTCGATGGCCTTGTTCATTTGTTTCCATTTGCCAGCGCTCATCGTCGTAGACCGTATCAAAATATTGTTTGAAAGTACTGCGGTCCTCTAACGGTCCTGCTACTACGCCTCCTGCTAACAACGATGGTTTTGACGGAAAGATGATTACCATGAAACCACCCCTATCGTCACAAGAATATATTTAATAAGTGCAACAAAAAATGCAGATACTACACCAAATAACACAACAGATCCCGCTAATTTGAATAAATTACCGCCAACACCGAGGACTAAACCTTCAGATCTGTGTTCAATTGCAGCAGAAATTACCGCATTCCCAAACCCTGTAACAGGCACTGCTGAACCTGCTCCTGCAAATTGACCAATTCTTTTGTATAAACCAAAGCCTGTTAAAATCATTGCAAAAAATACCATCGTTGCAACGGTTGGGTTTCCGGCTGTTGCTTCTGTGAAATTAAAGAAAACGATATAAAAAAGAGAAACCGCCTGCCCAATTGTACAAATGAGACCACCTACCACAAATGCTTTAACGGCATTTTTTAAGTAAGGGGTAGGCGGTGTTATGTTTTGTTCTAGCTGTTGATATTGCTCTTTTTCCATTATGTTTCCTCCTTTGCAAGCTTCTGCAGCTCCGTAATTTTCTTGCTTAGTTTATTATCTTCAAGTTGGTCCTTTTTTATTTTATTGGCTTCATAAAATATTTTATAATCGGCTGAAACAAAAACCTCTTTGCTGGGATACTTTTCATCAAACTTTTTTTGGAGTTTCTTCTCTATTTTAGTCGTATTCCATTTTTTCAATGGTTTAATTTGCACAGCCACAAGCATTTTATCGTCATATTGAATGACAGTTGATTTTTCAACCGATTTTTCTTCTTTTAATACCGATTCAAGCTCTGCTTCATTTTGTGGAGAACCATAGACAATAAATTTTTCTTTTTCCGTGCATCCAATAAGCAATGTCATACAGACGAATAGAGGCAACATCATTCCTAATAACCTCAAGGTATTTACCCTCCTTTTCCTAACAGTTTCTCCACACATAAAAAAACTATTCATTTGAATAAGTAAACGAAAGCCCGAGTCCATTTTTCAAAAGCACATATTGTAGAAGTAGTTAGAAAGAAAGGAGGTGACAATATGGGTTGTGGTAAACCAACAAATCCTATTGGACCTATCCATTCAGCAGGCTGCGTATGTGACGTGGTGCGTGCAATTTTAGATATTCAAAATCAAGCGGTGCGAGATGAGTGTTCTCCATGTACAGCAAACTGTTTCTTAGAACCACTAGGCGGGATCGTAAGTCCTGCACGCTCAACAGCAGATACACGCGTATTCATGCTTATTACAAAAGACGGTACTCCATTTAAAGCATTCTTTAGCTCACCATCAGCAGATCCTTGTAAATGTACATCAGTATTTTTCCGTGTCGAAGATATGTTTGATGAATGCTGTGCTACTTTACGCGTTTTAGAACCATTATGTACTTATGATTCTACTGAAAGCACTGTAGACTTATTAAGTCGTGATGGCTGCTGCGTAAATATGAAGAAAATTTGTAAAGTAGATGATTGGAACTCTACTGATAGCTGTATCACTGTGGATTTATCTTGTTTCTGCGCTGTTCAATGTATCGCTGATGTTGACTTAGGGATTTGTAATTAAGTCTTTCTCCTTTGACACACTACACATAAAAAAAAAGTGTACAGCATCCTCTGCTGTACACTTTTTTTATAATATCGGCAATTGTTTCCCCCGCCATAATATTTGTTCAATATCCTCGAAGTAAATAATTTCTTGTGTATTGAACTCCTTGGACGTCAACAATAGGGAATCCATTTGCATATCTGAAGCAGTTCCACTTAGTCTTCTACCATCCTTTAAAGTGATTAATAATGGTTGATAAGCTTTTTGACGAAACGGTTTTTCTAAAAACTGTAGCTGCTTTATAATATATTCGTCCATTTCTTCGTTTACTTCTTCATTTACTTGTTCTTTCACTAATTTAGGTACCGCTTCATCTAGACTCGACTCACTGTCGTATTGATCTCTTACATAGACAGACGTACTTTCATCCAAATCCAATTCATGTAGCATTTTAGAAATGTTTAAGAAATAAGTTGGTGACTTTATATATAGGCGTGGCTCTCGCTCCACAATTATCACTTCCCTTTTTTCCCTACAATATGCAAAAGTGAAGAAATTGGTTCTTAGCCTATTTGACTTAAAAACACGGTCGCTAGTCCTAAATAAATTAAAATACTCGTAATATCATTTAATGTTGTAATAAACGGACCCGATGCAACAGCCGGATCAATTTTCATACGATGCATTAATAATGGGATAAATGAGCCAGCAAGTGTTGCCACTAAAATCGAACCACAAATTGCTGCACCAACAAGCATCCCTAAAATTAATTCACTTTTCCATATATATACAATACCAATAACAATCAGGCCACAAACAATTCCCGTTAAGATGCCAGTACCTGCTTCTCGAAGTAACAGCTTCATTTTGCTATGTTCTTCGACATCACCTGTCGCAATGCCTCGTATGGCAACAGCAAGTGCTTGTGTGCCACTATTCCCCGAAGTACCTGAAATAAGCGGAATAAAGACAGCAAGCAACGCTACTTTATCTAATGTATCTTCAAACTGCCCCATTAAATTCGCTGTTAGCATACCTAAAAACAATAAAATAACAAGCCAAGGCAAACGTTTTTTTGCTGCTTGCCAAGGATTAGTATCAAACTTATCCATATCGGAAATACCCGCTAATTTCGAGTAGTCTTCCGATGCTTCCTCATCAATAACGTCGATAATATCATCGACAGTAATAATCCCCAAAAGCTCACCTTGATCACCAATAACAGGTGTTGCTAGGAAATTATAATCCTTCATAATTTGTGCTACTTCCTCTTGGTCATCACCCACATGCACCATTACAACTCGTTCATTCATAATCGAGCGAATAAGTGTATCCTCATCAGCAATGATTAAATCACGGAGTGAAATAACCCCTGTTAGTCGATGTGCCTCATCCACAACAAATATATAATAAATCGTTTCGGCATTTGGTGCCTCTTTACGCAATATCGCCATTGCAGAACGAACAGTTGAATTTTCAGGAATAGCTACGTATTCAGTTGTCATAATAGAACCAGCTGTATATTCATCATAACTTAAAAGCTCATTAATCTCTTCAGCTGTTTCTACATCCATCATGCCTAAATAGCTTTCTCGTTGCTTTGTATCCAACTCATTTAAAACGTCTGCAGCATCATCAGCATACATATGGGATAGCATTTCTGCACCGTATGCTGGATCCATCTCTGCTAAATACGCTGTATATTCGTCATCATCTATTTCGATTGCCTCAAAAATATCAGCCATTTCCGTCGGAGACAAGTACGAATAGATGATCTTCCTTATATCAGGCTCCACCTTTTCATAAAACGTTGCCTGATCATATGGATGAAGTTCTAAAAACTCATCACGGAATGCGTTAATTTCATTGTTTTCTAGCATACCACGTAAATGTGCCTCGTCGAATTGCACATCATCCTTTTCATTTCTTTCCTCTATCATGCTTGTCCCCTCCTTCCGAGCGTTGAAATTATTTTACGTTCATTGACGCAAATCTACCTTTTATATAATAGTGTGCATGCACTGTTTGTGCAAACTCTTTTTTTAGATAAAAACAACTTTCTTCTTTACTATACCCTACAATTGCTTATTTTTCTGTTAACATGCTATTAAGATACTATTTAATAATAAAAATGATAAGGAGATGCTCGATTTCGCGAACACCTCCTCAAATATTTAATATTTGTTGCATATCATCCTTTAACATACTTGTGAAAGAGTACTTCTCATTTGTTAATGGATGCTGCAAAGACAACGATACACAATGTAGTGCTTGCCGATCTATCAGATTACGGCTTCCCCCATATAATTCATCGCCTATAAGTGGGTGACCTACATAAGCCATATGCACGCGGATTTGATGTGTTCGTCCTGTATGCAATTTTAAGCGAATATGCGTCATCGGCTCTCCTTGAACAGTAAAACGCTGTAAGACGGTCATATCCGTATGCGCAAATTGGCCATCCTCCCGTACCTCACGTTCAATAATACTAGATTCTTTTCGACCAATAGGCGCAATGATAGACTGCCTATCCTCTATTAAATGTCCGTGTACAATTGCTTCATATTCACGCGACACATTACCACTGCGTTGGGCTAAACCCATTAAGTGATGGATATGTGCATGCTTAGCGATGCATAACAAACCTGATGTATCACGATCGAGCCTTGTCACAACATGGACGGTGGAGGCTAAGCGTTGTTGTTCAAAATAGCCACAAACAAAATTAGCTACACTTTTTGACGGATGCTCACGGGATGGAATTGTACTTTGATGTGCTGGTTTATCAAGCACTAACAAAGCCTCATCCTCGTAAATAATAGACAGCGCTCCATATTCAATTGTGAGTCCATCACTTTTCTCTTCTGGTGGAAATTTTATTTCTACCTGATCTCCCATGTGAAGGGGGTAACGTACATTTTGCTCGATACCATTGACCGATAGTAAGCCCCCATCAAACTTAATAGCTGTTAAAGCACGTTTCGATATTTGCCATTGTGCTAAAGCCTCACGGAGCAATTGACCATCCTTTTCAGCTTGAAATTGAAGTGTAAAACGTGTATCGCTATTACTCATTTGCAACGAATGACTCATGCACACGTTCCCAAAACGGAAACGGTCTGAAGCGTGCAAAGCGGACCCTTTCATTTGCTACATTGAAAGCAATGGATTTCACATCACCTTGTGTGACTTGTAGATGATCAACTGTCATATTGAAGTTTTGATCGTTCACTGGGCGTAAAATACAGTGATGATGAGCTGGTAAAATTAGTGGCGAGCCTACTGTTCGGAAGACGCGATTATTTATAGAGGCAATTTCAGTAATTTGAAGTGCCGCTAAAGTAGGGTGGATAATGGCTCCTCCTAAAGCTTTGTTATAGGCTGTACTACCTGATGGGGTCGAAACACAAAGGCCATCCCCACGGAAACGCTCAAACTGATTACCATTTAACTCAACATCCATTACAAGGGTAACATCAGGCGATTTCACGGTCGCTTCATTTAGTGCCAAATAAGTGTTTGATTCTGCATTATGATGTTCCACTTTTACTTCTAATAAGGGATACTCCACAACATTAAAATCTTTTTTCGCAATAGATAGCACTAATTTCTCTAGTTCGGAAGGTTTCCAATCCGCATAAAATCCTAAATGGCCTGTATGAATACCGACGAATGCAACTTGATCTAGCAAATGTGAGTAGCGATGGAAAGCATGTAATAGCGTGCCGTCCCCACCTATCGATACGACAATTTCAGGTGTCTCTTCATCGTATGTTAATCCAAAATCTTGCAAATATGTTTTTGCTAGCTCCATTAATTCATTTGATTGTGCATCTCTACGTGATTGAATAGAAAATTTCATTGTGAGTCACGCTCCTTCTCTGATAGTAAACTAGGATTCGATGCCTCTTTAAATTCACTAAAATAGGCCTGTGCTTCTTGAATTTCACTACGAATCGAAGACATTTCTTCATCTAACCGGAAGGCTGCTTCTGCTGCACTTTGTAGACGATTTTTTATTTCCTCTGGAAACATGCCCTTATATTTATAATTTAGTGAATGTTCTATTGATGCCCAAAAATTCATAGCTAATGTACGAATTTGAATCTCTGCTAGCACTACTTTTTTTCCTTGTATGGTCTCAACGGGGTATTCTACAATCATATGATATGAACGATAACCGCTTGGCTTATTATGGGTAATATAATCTCGCTCTTCCACTACGCGCATATCCTTACGTTGTCGAATTAGCTCTGTCACCGTCGAAATATCATCTACAAATTGACACATAATACGAACACCTGCAATATCGCCAAGCTCGTCGCCAAGTTGCTTCGACGGTTCAAAGGCTAGTCCTTTTTCTAGCGTTTTATCGTAAATGCTTGCCAGTGGCTTTACTCGTCCTGTCACAAATTCAATTGGTGAATTTGCATTGACAATGCCAAACTGAGATCGCATACCTTTTAATTTTATTTTCAACTCATCTACTGCTTGTTTATAAGGACTTAAAAAAATCTCCCATTGTCCCATCGCTAAAACCTCCCGACATTCGGTATCGGACAAAACCAACACCGTCTGTTCGTTTTGTCTTTTTTAATCAGCGAGAACTGCCTTGAAGTGTTGTTCCACTGCTTGAACAAATTCTGCTCCGTAATTGTAATTTCCTTCAATATTATACACGAGCATTTCCAATTCCTCGTAAAAGTTTGTCAGTTCAATTACTTCCCCATCTACTTTTAACATTGGGTTTTGTTTGGCTTGTAAAATATGTACAAGATTGTCCCAACTGTTTTGTGGAAAACGCAAGTAATGATAGTCCTCTCCTGCATCCAGTAAATAGATAAATGCAAAATCATCTGAATCTGCAATTACTTGGGCAGCAGGCTTTAGCTGTAAATTTTTATGATTGTCGTTTAAACTAAAATGAGGTTGCTGATTTTCAAAATAAAATGATTCTATAGTATATATTTTACGCAAATGTGGGTCCCCTTTTCGTCGTTCTCTTCCTCTTATTTTAGCATATGGGGTAAATAGTTGCAGTGTGTAATTGCAAAACAACAAGCAAACTTCGGCTAAAAACCGATTACAACATTCGCTTAATTGCGTCCCGAGCTTTTTCATTTCTGCTTGAAAAAAGCTCCAGTTAAATATCGATGACAACAGTAGGGGTAGAAGCCCCTCCCAATCAAATTATAGTTTGGCAACACACACTTATTAGAAGTAGCGGACTTCCGTTGACGCAAGTAAATTAATAAAAAAGGATGAGCATCTATGGCACAACAACTTGAAATTGAGTTTAAAAATATTTTAACTAAACAACAATATGAGCATTTGCTAGAAGAATTCCAAATCCAAAAAAATGCTATTCATCGTCAAACAAATCATTATTTCGACACACCTACTAATGCTATTCGAAATTTGCAAAGTGGGTTACGTATCCGCATTATTAATAATTATTATGAATGTACATTAAAAGAGAAAACTTCAAATCATACACATTTAGAAACAACCGATGAATTGACCGCTGCACAAGCAGAGAAAATGCTTGCAGGCCAAGGTTTTTATGCACCAGAAGTCGCAAAAAGACTAGCGTCACACAACATTGGATTAGAGCAATTAACCGTGTTTGGTTCCCTTACAACGGACCGTGTCGAAATTCCTTATAAAGACGGACTTCTTGTATTTGATCATTCTTTCTATTTGCAGTGTGACGATTATGAGGTAGAATATGAATCAAAAGATGAAATAAAAGGAAAAGCAATCTTCGACGAATTTCTACAGCAATACGATATAAAAAAACAAATTGCTGAAAAAAAAATTGCACGCTTTATGAAAGCTTTACAATCAACTAAACAACAATAATGCTTATTACAATACGAAAGGGTGACCAGCTCATTGGATATCCAATCTTTGAGAACAATGCTTGAAATCCAAGCACTACAAACATTAGGTTCTACGGGAAATACTTCACCAAATTCTTTCACAAATAGCAATTCTATCTTTTCTGATATGATTGAAGAAATGTTAGGCGATGCGACAACAACGAACAACGCAAAATTATCTAGCCTCCTTGGCATGAGTTCTTCGGGCTCCGCCAACTTTATGGACCAGCTTAGTAGCTTAACAGGTATGACTGGTGGAAATACAAATAGTTCGCTCCAATCATTGCTCTATAATGGAACGAATTCTGTGTATATTCCCGCCTCTCTCCAAGCAACATTATCAAACATGCAAGCCAGCACCAAGCTAGATTCCTATGTATCAGACGATGTGATTGGCTCGACTGCCTATGCCAATTCACTTGCTGGAGCTAACCAATATGCCGCAATTATCGATAAGGCTGCGGCTACTTATAATGTACCAGCTAAGCTTATTGCTGCCGTTATCAAGCAAGAGTCCAACTTTAACACATTCGCTGTCAGTCATGCAGGCGCTCAAGGCTTAATGCAATTAATGCCTAAGACAGCTCAATATTTAGGTGTAACGAATTCATTTGATCCCGAGCAAAATATTATGGCTGGAGCCAAATATTTACGCCAAATGCTTGATAAATTTGATAATGATCCAACACTGGCTTTGGCCGCTTATAACGCTGGAGCTTCTCGCGTAACAAAATATAATGGCATTCCACCATTTAAAGAAACGCAGAATTATGTCAAAAAAGTGATGAATTATTACACTGTTTAAATCGCATAAAGCCTGTAATTACAGTCTTTTTCAGCAAATTTCACCCTCGTTGGTGAAATTTGTGCTTTTCTATCGAAAACATTTTCAAAGTGCTCTTTGTTTGTGTAAACGAATGGACGTTGATAGAATGAAGGTAGTCACAAGATATTCACATTTTTCAATTCAACAAAGTATTAGATAAAATGGTACATGAACATATTGATTTGTACTTTACGATATACTTCTTATAAAGAATAAAAGGAGCATTTACTTATGAGTCGAAAATACACTGTTCCTTATGAGGAGCTTGGAGCTGAAAAACTTTCTGAACTCATACATGCGTTCTATAAAAGAGTTGCACAGCATCCTGATCTTATGCCAATCTTCCCTAAAGATTTGACAGAGACAGCCCGCAAGCAAATTCAATTTCAAACACAATATTTAGGGGGTCCAAATCTTTTTACAGAAGAGCATGGACATCCAATGATGCGTGCGCGTCATATGAATTTTCCAATCACACCTGATCGTGCCCAGGCTTGGCTAGAGTGTATGGCTGAAGCGATGGATGAGGTTGGTTTGGAAGGGAAGTTCCGTGAAACCTACTACCAACGTTTAGTTTTAACAGCTCATCACATGATTAATACACCTAATGACGATGAGGGGGAATTATTACGTGAATAATATTCAAATGTTGCAAGAACCAACACCGACGATTTCTACTGCCAATAAGCCAATTGAATTGTATATTTTCGTAGATCCACTTTGTCCTGAAGCTTTTAGTATGCAATCCATCATTCGTAAACTACAACTAGAGTATAATCATTATTTTTCATGGCGCTTTGTGTTAAGCACAGAGCTCTCTTCACTTAATTGTTTGAGTAAGCGCATGAAGGGCTGTGAATCAGGGATTGAACTGGATATTAATCACCCTGTGTTACCCTCTATTGCCATAAAGGCGGCAGAATTACAGGGTAAACGTTCAGGCGCTCGTTATTTGTCAAAATTACAAGAATATGTTTTGCTGAATTATCAGGATGTTAATTCCTATGCAACGCTGTTAAAAATTGCAGAGGAAGTACAGTTAGATATGAATGAATTCACTGTCGATTTCGGTTCAAAAGAAGCCGCACGTGCATTCCAATGCGACCTTTATATAAAAAGAGAAATGGAAGTTGATGAAGTACCTAGTATTGTATTTTTCAATGAGTGCATTGAGGATGAAGGGTTAAAAGTGAGCGGTAGCTATGACTATGAAGTTTATGAACATATTTTACAAGAAATGATGAATGAACAGTTAATTCGCCAACCGTTACCCACTATTGAAGAATTATTTTTAAAGTACCATACACTTTCTACAAATGACATAGCATTTATTTATTCCTTAACAGAACAAGCAGCAGAACGTGAGTTAAAAAAACGTATGCTTCAACAAAAGATTGAACGTATTCAAACAGATCACGCTACACTGTGGCGTATTAAATAATGCAATTATACTTTTATTCCAAAAGGATAGGAACTCAACCATTTTATAACTGAGTCCTATTCTTTTTTTTATTTCATAACGTTATAATCTTTCATTATAGGAAGTGCCTATTGTAGGTCAAATGCAGTGATACTAAAACCTTATATGAAAGCAACATGATTCCATCTTTCGGCTTATTATTAAGTTAAAACCAATCTATTCACCTTAGTTAAAGAGACGCTAAGAAAAAAACTACAAAAGACATGGAACGTATAAAGAATTAGCAGGAAAGAACTATAATAAAAGAGGCGCCACTATCCTCGACAGATAGAGACGCCTCTTTTTCACAAAGGGGATGGGAGAAATGTTCACGTTCAAACAAAGGGGTGTATGTTTGTTTTGTGATTTATTTCACAAGATTCACTTTATCATGGAATAATAAATTTAGCAATGAATCCTGCTTTAGATTCACAAATTTGTCATATAGAAAGCGATTACAGTACAGTATTTTTTCAAGATGGAAACTTTTAATCATTTGTAAATCAAAGAAAAACATTATTATTTACTTTTTTCTTGAAAGCCAATTTCTACATAAAATAGAAAATGGCTGTAGTAATGTTACTACAGCCCTACCTATTAATTATTCAACAATAATTTTTCCAATTCATTTAAGCGTTGTTCAAATACTTTACAAGCATCATCAATTGGTTTAGCTACATTCATATCAACACCTGCAGCCTTAAGCACTTCAATCGGGAAATCTGAGCATCCAGCTTTCAAGAAGTTATTAATATAACGTTCTACAGCAGGAGCACCCTCCTCTAATATTTGCTTACTTAATGCCGTAGCTGCGGATTTACCAGTAGCATATTGATAGACGTAGTAATTGTAATAGAAATGCGGAATGCGAGCCCATTCCAGACCAATTTCCTCATCAACTACCATATCCTCACCGAAATATTGCTTATTCAAGTTATAATACACTTCCGTTAAACGTTCCGCTGTTAACGATTCTCCGTTTTTATCCATCTGATGAATTAAATGTTCAAATTCTGCAAACATTGTTTGACGGAATACTGTGCTACGGAAACCGTCTAGCCAATGGTTTAATAAATATATTTTTTGCTGCGGATCTTCTATTGTTTTCAACAGATAATCATTCAATAATTCCTCATTGCATGTAGACGCCACTTCGGCCACGAAAATGGAATAATCTCCATAAACAAAAGGCTGATTATTACGAGTATAATAACTATGGACACTATGCCCAAACTCATGCGCCAATGTAAATAAGTTATCCACATTGTCTTGCCAGTTCATTAAAATATAAGGATTCGTACCGTAAGCACCTGATGAATACGCGCCACTACGTTTACCTTTATTTTCCTTAACATCAACCCAACGATTATCGAAACCACTTTGGACAATGTCTTGATATTCTTTTCCGAGTGGGGCTAACGCTTTCACTAAAATGTCTTTAGCTTCCTCATAAGGAACTTTCATATCTACTTCTTGCACTAGTGGTGTAAATAAATCCCACATATGCAACTCATCTACACCTAATAACTTTTTACGTAATGCAATATAACGTTGCATAGTTGGTAGATGTTTATGAATAGTCTCTACTAACTGATCGTAGACACTTTCTGGGATAAAGTTATTGGACAATGCCGCATGTCGTGCCGATTCATAATGACGCACTCGTGCACTGACATTATGTTTTTTTACATTACCTGTCAATGTAGCAGCGAATGTGTTTTTAAAATGACCATACGTTTCATACATCGCTTTAAATGCTGCTTCACGTACAGATCGATTTTTACTTTCTAAAAACTTAATGTAATTACCATGTGTTAGTTGAACTTCTTCCCCATCCTCGTTTTTAACTGTAGGGAAAACTAAGTCCGCATTATTTAACATACTAAATGTATTGGAAGCAGTGCCTGTCACCTCTGCCATTTGTGCAAGTAATGCTTCTTGTTCTGCTGGTAGAACATGTGGACGGGTCATTGAAATTTCTTTTAATGATTGCTTATATAATTGTAAATCCTGATTATCAGCTAAATAGGATTCAATTGTTTCTTCGCTTAGTGATAAAATTTCAGGTGTTAAAAATGAAAGTGCTGCTGAAATATTTGTCGCTAACGTTTGAATTCGACTATTCATATCTTGATAAAAGCTATTCGTTGTATCTTGATCATATCGCATATGCGCATACGTATAGAGTCTCATTGTACGTTGATAAATTTTATCGTAATAAGTTAGTACAGCTAATAAGGCATCTGCACCATTTTTTAAAGTACCTGCATAGCTAGATGCTTCTTTCGAAAGTTCTGCGACTTTCTTAAATTCCTCTTCCCATAGTGTATCCGTTGCAAAAATATCTTCCAATCGCCAAGTTAACTCTACCGGTATTTCATTTCTCATTAAAACTCGATTACTGTTACTAGCCATGAGCCAGCCCCCTTTATATATGACTTTCCTGTACTCTCATATTTTCTCAATATATTGCGACAATTGCAAATAATACCCTGTAGCTCAACTCATCAAAATCCCAGTTTGATTATCCACAGCTATACATTAGCTCCATGAAGGGATTTAAACAAACGGTTGATTATACATATAGGTATATACTCGCTTCCATATCGCACTAGCGCAATCCATTTGATAAAAACGATGGCCTAACAAGTTTCCATAGTTTTCAACAGCTTGCACGCCCATTTCAGTTGGCTCCACATTAAGAAGCTTTAGAAACAGTCGAATATCTTCTTGCCTTAACTCATACGGTAGCAATTGTAATTCCCTGCAATAATTTAATAAAATTGCTTGCCATTCAATTGAGAACATCGGAATAGCCCTTGCATTTTTAACAGGTATACCAATGTATTGAGGCAGTGCATTCAACGAAAAATTTTGTTCATAGCAACTCCGTAGAAAACGATCTTGAACTCCCTGTCGACTTCGCAATAATTTTTGCATTACATACCGTTGACACAATCTTATATATATCTCCTTGTATATAGTAAATGATTCATGTGTAATCGGCTTAGGCTCATAGAATGGGAATTGCTGTTTGTTGAGTGGAATCGAGAGTACTTTCGCTATAAAAGTATGCCCGTGAACATAAAGTAGATTCGTCCAATAATTAAATTTTGCTGCTCTCGCATCATATGTAACTAAATACGGCACATTGTTGAATGAATAAGCAATTGCATTTTGATGGATAGGGGAAATTCTAATTTTTTGAATTGCATTTGTAGTATATTTTTTCTGTGGTGTTTGAAAAAGCCATAATGCTTGAATGTTATGCTTTTCATAACCTGCTGTACGTCGTTGCCAGTTTTCTTTTGTTATCGCACTACATTGATATTCAATGGCAATCTGCTGATGCTCACCTTGCAGTAGTAAATCGGGCCTTTGCGATAGTGTCCTTAAAAATGGCTCCAGCTTTACTCTATGCCCACGTGCCTGCAACCATTCAAATAATTGAATTTTCCCTTGTAAATGGAGCTCTGATTCCCCTTCCGCAAATCGATGATGACAATTGTTAGTAATATGTGCAAAATGCGGGATATTCAGCTTACCAATTTTTAATTGTACAGGCTGTTGACACTGTGGACAAAAAAATTGTAATTGCTGGCGAAATTGTCGTAAAGCTTGTCTTGAATGTTGATAGGAAATAAATAATTGCTGTTTGTCTGTATAGGCAATAAGCATGTTATCCTTCTCCTTTTTGCCTCATTGTAGTAAAAGTTTTTCTATACGCCAACTAATGATGTGCTTTTCTTTGAAATTTGAGTTATCTTTAGCTCCTTTATCTGAAAACGTAAAAAAAGACTGTAGTCCTACTCATTTTGAGTGTGTCTACAGTCTGAAAGCCTCTGATAATCAGAAGCATGAAGATGTTAACTAAAATATTTTCGTACAGTTTCAAAGCAATCGTATTCCATAATTTTTTCGCCATATTCCTCAAGGCGATGAATTGTGAAATTAGAAGGGCTTAAAAACTCTTTAATAATCGCGTTTTTATCATGACGATTTAAATCATCGTCTGCATTCGCAAAGTCTACTACAAGATAGTAACTACCTTCATATTTGAATAATGAGGAATCCACTAAGTCATCTGTCATCCGTTTTGCAACGGGGATTAACTCATCAATATCTTTAAATTTATAAACATAAATGTCTGTATCCATAAATAACTCTGATTCATCCATGTCACCAAATTGAGTTAATTGACTAAGTAGATCCTCTCCAACTTCGTCAAATGGGGCAAACATACTTTTTTGTTCATCAAAATGTGAATGACCATCTAATGTTTCACCGTCTTTTAAAATATGTGCACGTGTGACAATGATTTCTAAGCCTACTTCTGACGCATTGATATGAATCCAAATCGGACCTTCTACATCAAAATAATCTTCAGTGTTCACTTCATCAATCATATCCCAAAAAAGTTGTTCACCCTTTGCTCGGTTGTACCAAATTTCTTCACGACTATAGCCGCGATCCTCTATATCATTGTACGTAATAAAGAGCTTGAGTGTATTCTCATTTACACGTTCGATGTCCACTAGACCTCATCTCCCTTCACTGTCATTTGTCGAAAAACAGTATTATTTCATTAGTATGCTTTGATTCATTGTTTTTAACCTTCATACTCCTTTGTTTTTCAACCTTTGACCACACCACAGAAAATCATCGAGCAACCGTAATCGTAATTTTTTTGGTCACAGTTGTCTCTAATTCTATTGTATGCTGTTCTTTCATAAAATGAAAAGGATATACACCGTTTCAAAGAAGATATTTGAATAATTGAAATTGTAGTAAACTATTTGTATTAAATCAAGTTTAACATACTTTTACGGAAATATATGACTTTTACCTATTAAATATTAGTTTTGAATGAAGGTTTTTACATAAGTAAAACATAAAAAAATAGATGTCACAACATGCTTTTGCATTTGTAACACCTACTACATCATTCTATGCAGTCTAAGTGGGTTTTAGTTCACCATACGCTGTGCTTCTTGTAATTGATAAGCTCTAACCTTACGCGGTAAAAATCGTCGAATTTCATCTTCGTTATAGCCTACTTGCAGTCTTTTCTCATCTAAAATTATTGGTCGGCGTAATAATCCAGGATATTCTTGAATTAATTCATATAAGCGTTGTAAAGGTAAGCTCTCAACATCTACATTCAATTTTTGGAATATCTTAGAACGAGTAGAAATAATTTCGTCTGTTCCATCCTCCGTCATTCGTAAAATCTCTTTGATTTCACTAATGCTTAACGGTTCAGAAAAAATATTACGTTCTGTATAAGGAATTTCATGCTCCTCTAACCATGCTTTTGCTTTACGACAAGACGTACAACTTGGTGATGTAAATAAAGTAACTATCATACTGACACATCCTTTCTATTTGTATTCGTTATCTATAAACCAATTTCTTAAATTAGAATTAATGTAATGTAAATCTACAGTTCCATTATACAGCACTCTGCTGTATTTGAATATAGTTCCAAGGAAAAAAAGAATACAGGATATATGACTTTGTTACAAAATATTCTGTCTATTAATACTACCTTAATGTATTCAATTAAGTATTCACTTTCTTGGTATGTCCAATGAACTAATAATAATATTCCCAGTAACAAGTCATTTTAAACATGAATTTCTCGAAACTAGTTGTTCTCAATTAAAAAACACAAACGAGAATAATGTCATGTAGACGTGTACAATTAAGACGTACTTTAGATAATATTGGTTTCCTTTTTTTACAACAAAAAAAATTCAGTCATAAGACTGAATTTACAGGCTTGCATTTAACTAAGTCTTTATACTATAATTTTGTGCAACAAGAGAAGCGCATTTGCGCCAGTCTGGATGGTCAACAGTTTTTTGATTGTTGTTCTCGAAAAGACACTCTCTACACATTAAATAGTGTAGTTAAAAACGCTGACGAAGAGTAGTACATTTGCAATATACATGTATAGAGAGTCTGTGGTTGCTGGAAACAGACCATGTATGCATTTGGAATGGACTTCCGAGTTAGCTTTGTGAACGTTCAAGTCTTCACTTGACCCCATTAGCAAAGCTCGTCCCTTCACGTTACGAAGCAAAGTGGCCTTTTAAGGCAAGCAGGGTGGTACCGCGGATTCGAACATCATTCGTCCCTTCATTAGTTTATTCTAATGAGGACGCATGATGTTTTTTTATTTTTCGAACCCCGAGGAGGAACTAATTATGACAACTATTTTTTCAGGCGTACAGCCAACAGGTATTGTAACATTAGGCAATTATCTTGGTGCATTCAAGCAATTCCCAGCACTACAGCATGAAGGGAATGCTATTTACTGTATCGTTGACCAACATGCCATTACTGTTGCGCAAGATCCAAAAGAGTTACGTCAAAACATCCGTAATTTAGCGGCTACTTATATTGCGACTGGAATTGACCCTCAAAAGTCAACGTTATTCATTCAATCTGAAGTACCAGCTCATGCACAAGCGGGATGGATGCTACAATGTGTCGCGTCTATTGGTGAACTAGAGCGTATGACACAGTTTAAAGATAAATCACATGGTAAAGAAACTGTTTCAGCAGCTCTTTTAACCTATCCACCATTAATGGCGGCTGATATTTTATTATATAACACGAATATTGTTCCTGTAGGGGATGATCAAAAACAGCATATTGAGCTAACACGTGACCTTGCAGAGCGCTTTAACAAACGTTATGGTGAAGTGTTAACGATTCCTGAAATCCAATTACCAAAAGCTGGAGCTCGTATTAAATCATTACAAGAACCTACAAAAAAAATGAGCAAATCTGATCCAAATACAAAAGCAACGATTAAACTTTTAGATACAGCAAAAGATATCGAGAAAAAAATCAAATCTGCTGTCACTGACTCTGATGGTATTGTGGCATTTGATGTTGAAAATAAACCAGGTGTTTCAAACTTACTAACGATTGAATCCGCTATTTCAGGTGTAGCAATTGAAGATTTGGTGAAAAAGTATGAAGGCATCGGATACGGTGGCTTCAAACAAGGTGTCGCTTCAGCAGTAATCGACCACCTAACACCAATTCAAGAAAGATTTTATAACCTTGTAGAGTCATCTGAACTGGACATTATTTTGGATGAAGGTGCAGAAAAAGCAAATGCTATTGCAAGCGCAACTTTAAAGCATATGGAACAAGCAATGGGCTTAGGCCGCACAAACCGCTAAGAAAGGAATTAACATATGCTCTGTGAACATTGTCATCAAACAATCAAAACCCTTCTATTAGAAGGTGACTTTGGTGCAGATCCATTATGGTGTGGCCATTGTCACGCCAATTTAGAATTAGAGCAACTGCCTTTAGACGAGTCCCTATTAACGGAGCTGACAACATGGATGTGTAACTTCGGCGAATGGATTGACCTTGAAACAGATTCATTTATTGATGGTATGGATACTTTAGCGAAAAGCCATGATGTACAAGGTGAAGACTTGGCCAAAAAAGTAGCAGAAGCATTCGCCATGCCTGTGATATTCAAGCCTTATCTTTAAGATTCGCTGTTTTATCGAAACCAAAGTCGAGCACAACACTACAAAGAACAATACAAGCTCCAATGGCGATATAAAACTCAGTTGTGTGCATGATAAATTTTAAGACTACTGACCAAGAATAACCAAGTGTCCGATAGTTCAAATATAAAATTAAATTGCCAATAGAAAGTATCATTAAGCCATAGCTCATTAAAAATATAAAAAGACGAAACAAATAAACGGCATCCTTTCTATTTCTTCTTACTTTCTTTTCTATTCGCTAACTTTTAAAAAAAGACGTCAGCCTTGTAAATTAGGCTGACGTTTTTTCATTATTCCTCTATTTTTTTGAATAATAGACTTGCGTTATGACCACCAAAACCAAGAGAATTACTCATTGCATATTCAATGTTCGCCTTACGCGCTTCATTTGGTACATAATCTAAATCGCACTCAGGGTCTGGCTCTGTTAGGTTAATTGTTGGAGGTAAAATGCCCTCTTTCAATGCTAGTGCTGTAAAAATCGCTTCAACACCACCAGCAGCACCTAATAAGTGACCTGTCATCGATTTAGTAGAACTCATTGCTAATTTATAAGCATGTTCACCAAAGGCAGTTTTTACAGCTTGTGTTTCAAATAAATCGTTGTACGGTGTACTTGTTCCGTGTGCATTAATGTAGCCTACTTGTGAAGGGTCTACGCCACCATCTTGTAATGCTTGCGTCATTGCACGTGCAGCACCTTCACCTTCTGGAGCTGGTGCAGTAATATGATGCGCATCGCCAGTTGAACCGTAGCCAAGAACTTCAGCATAAATTTTTGCGCCACGCGCTTTTGCATGTTCATATTCTTCTAAAATAACAATTCCGGCACCTTCACCAATAATAAAGCCGTCACGGTTTTTATCAAATGGTCGAGAAGCTGTTTGAGGATCCGTATTTAAAGATAATGCTGTATTTGCACAGAAGCCTGCCACTGCCATCGTCACGATTGGTGATTCGGCTCCACCAGAAATCATCACATCTGCATCTCCACGCTCAATTACTTTAAATGCATCACCGATTGAGTTCGTACCTGATGCACAAGCTGTTACTGAACAAGAGTTGATTCCTTTCGCACCAAAGTGAATAGACACTTGACCTGAAGCCATATCTGGAATCATCATTGGAATAAAGAATGGACTAACACGACGTGCGCCACGCTCTTGGAATGTTAGAAATTGTTGTTCATATGTTTCCATACCACCGATACCAGAGCCAATCCATACACCTGCACGCGGTGCTAACTCTTCATCAATTGTAAGCTGTGCATCTTCCATCGCCATAATTGACGCAGCTAGTGCATAGTGCGTGAAACGATCCATTTTACGAGCTTCTTTACGTTCAATATACTTTTCAATATCAAAGTCTTTTACTTCAGCCGCGATTTTTGCAGCGAATAGGTCTTTATTTAAGCGTGTTAATTCACCAACGCCTGATTTACCAGCTTTAATGTTTGCCCATGTTTCTTCGATGCTATTACCTAGTGGTGTTACTGCGCCAATTCCTGTAATTACTACTCGTCGTTTACTCATTGTCTTACTCCTCTCAAGCAATTATCGTTTTTATTTTCCCCATCTTAATGCAACGGCACCCCATGTTAAGCCACCGCCAAAACCGACAAGTACTAATAGATCATCATCTTTTATCTTACCTGCTTCAAGCTCTTCTACTAAAGAAATACCAATAGAAGCAGCCGATGTATTGCCATATTTGTGAATCGTTTTTGACATTTTTTCCGCTGGTAATGCTAAACGTTCACGTGCCGATTCCATAATTCGAATATTCGCTTGATGCGGAATTAGAAAATCAACTTCTTCTTTTGTTAAACCTGCTTTATCTAATACATTTACTGCTGATTCACCCATTTGGCGTACAGCAAACTTAAATACTTCGCGACCGTTCATCGCAATTGTATCCTGTTGCGTTAAATATAGATGTTTGCCGCCTGTACCGTCTGCCCCAAGCTCAAATGATAAAATCCCTCTACCTTCTGATACTGGGCCAACAATGGCAGCACTAGCACCATCACCAAATAAAACAGCCGTATTACGATCTTCCCAATTAATTACTTTTGACAGCTTTTCAACACCTACTACTAAGACATATTTATAAGCATTTGATTCTACAAATTGTTTTGCTGTCACTAAGCTATATATAAATCCTGCACAAGCCGCTGCTTGGTCCATTGCTGCTGCATTTACCGCACCAATTTGCTCTTGAACCATACATGCTACACTAGGAAATGTTTGATCTTGCGTTACAGTTGCTACAAGTATTAATCCTATTTCTTCAGGCGTAATACCTGCTTTGGCTATAGCATCTTTCGCAGCAGCTACTGCTAAATCTGAAGTTTCTTGATTATCTGCAGCAAAATGACGTTCTTCAATTCCAGTACGAGTTCGAATCCATTCATCCGACGTATCCATAATTTTTTCTAAGTCAAAATTCGTCACGACCTTTTCAGGAACGTATCTGCCTAAACCTATAATACCTGCGTTCATATAGCAACCCCTCTGCTTTCTTACTATCAATTATTAGTAACTGGTCATAATTATAACTCATAATTAAGGAATGGTGCAAGATGATTTAAAATTAGTATAGCAAATGCTTGTACTTCACATAGCTTTCGATAGTTCAATTCACGTTTTCGTTGGTGACACTTCTGTTCTGTACAGCAGGGACTTTGTGAATCGCTGATAAAACTGTGCAAATCGCTACGAACACTTTGCGTTGCACCACTAAAACCATGCAAATCGCCGCAAACACTTTGCGTTGCGCCACTCTACTACTTTGTTGTGACAAAATTGCCATAAATCACAAAACACAATACATCACTTTTTGATAAAAGGTTCTTTTTTTTTCGACTTATGTTATGATATGATAATGTATATGTAATAAAATAGTTCGGTTGAGGTGAAATTAATGCAATATATCGTAACGTTCATATGGTCATTCTTACTAGTTTCCATGTTAAACTACGTAGTAAGTGCTGTAATCGGAGTACCATTTGATTTCCAAACTGGTGCGATTCTTTCAGTTGTATTCTCTGTACTAATTTTTGTTATTGGCGCAATCATTCCAAACGAGCCAACTCCAGAAGCTGCAGACCATCATTAATCAAATTATAAAAAACCTGTCTCGCCTAGTGCGAGACAGGTTTTTTTCTATTTATTATTTTTCCACTACACACTGACCATCACACATTTTAATATGCAAAGTTTCTCCAGGCAGTACTTCACCACGTAATAACTCCTTTGCAACCGCTGTTTCAATATAACGTTGCACAAATCGTTTTAACGGACGAGCCCCAAACTGTGGATCTGCACCTTGCTCGACAACCCAATCTATGACGTCTTGTGCGACATCTAACGTAATTTCCTGTTCAGCTACACGTTTTACAAGCTGCTCAACATATTTCCAAGCAATCGCTGTAAAATGTTCTTCTGATAACGCATGGAACAGAATAATATCATCCATTCGGTTTAATAACTCTGGTTTAAAGTGTTGACGTAGTGCTGCCATCACTAAATCTTCTACTGCCGGATCATCTTTTTGTGCCTCCATTAAATAGCTAGAACCAATATTAGATGTTAAAATTACAACGGTATTTGTAAAGTTAACCATTCGTCCTTGACTATCTGTAATGCGACCATCATCTAAAATTTGCAATAATATGTTCGCTACATCTGGATGCGCCTTTTCAATTTCATCGAGTAAAACGACAGAATATGGATTACGGCGAACAGCTTCTGTTAATTGACCGCCTTCTTCATAGCCAATATAACCTGGAGGTGCACCTACGAGACGTGATACACTATGTTTCTCCATATATTCACTCATATCAATACGAATAAAATGCTCCTCTGAATCAAATAGCTGTGCAGCAAGTGCTTTAGCTAGCTCTGTTTTACCAACACCCGTTGGCCCTAGGAATAAGAAGCTACCAATTGGACGATGTGGGTCTTTAATGCCTGCTCTTGCACGCCAAACCGCTTCTGTAACAAGTTGAACAGCATTGTCTTGCCCTACCACCCGTTCATGTAACGTATCTTTTAAACGCAATAATTTCTCACGTTCCCCTTCAACTAACTTTGTAACAGGGATACCTGTCCAACGAGATACAATAGAAGCAATCTCTTCCGAAGTCACTTCTTCACGTAAAATACGTGTCTCACTACCGTTTTCTAATTGCTTTTCCATTTCTTGAATTTCTTTTTCAAGTGCAGGAATTTTCCCATGTCGTAATTCCGCTGCTTTATTTAAATCATATTTACTTTCCGCTTCGTCTAAATCACGACGGTACTTATCTAGTGACTCACGTTTTTTCTGGATACCTTGCAGTGTTTCTTTCTCTGCTTCCCATTGTTGACGCATGCCTTCTGATGAACTTTTAAGCTTTGTTAACTCTTCTTGTAATTGTTCAAGACGTTTTTTACTCGCCTCGTCCTTTTCCTTACGCAATGCTTGTTCTTCAATTTCTAACTGCATAATACGACGAGTCACCGCATCTAGCTCTTGTGGCATCGAATCAATTTCTGTTCGAATCATTGCACATGCCTCATCGATTAAATCTATCGCTTTATCCGGTAAAAAACGTTCCGTAATATAGCGATTTGAAAGCTCAGCAGCAGCTACAATTGCTCGGTCATGAATGCGCACTGCATGATGTAGTTCAAAACGTTCCTTTAAACCACGTAAAATCGAAACGGTATCTTCAATAGATGGTTCACGTACAAGCACTTGTTGGAAGCGACGTTCTAAAGCAGGATCTTTTTCAATATACATACGATATTCGTCTAATGTAGTCGCTCCTATGCAATGAAGTTCACCACGTGCAAGCATAGGCTTTAACATATTTCCTGCATCCATTGCACCATCAGTTTTACCCGCACCAACAATTGTATGAATTTCATCAATAAATAAAATAATGCGCCCTTCAGATTCTTTCACTTCTTTTAGTACACCTTTTAATCGTTCTTCAAATTGCCCACGATAACTTGCACCTGCTATTAATGCGCTCATATCCAGCTCATAAAGCACGCACTCTTTTAAGCCTTCTGGCACATCTCCTTTAACAATACGTTGTGCCAAGCCTTCTACGATGGCTGTTTTACCAACCCCAGGTTCACCAATTAACACAGGGTTATTTTTTGTTTTACGTGTTAAAATTCGAATGACATTACGAATTTCTTCATCACGCCCAATGACGGGATCCATTTTGCCGTTTTTTACTTCTTCGACTAAGTTACGACCAAATTGCTCTAATGGTTTTTTATCATCTGTTTGTTGAAATTGCATAATAGCACTCCTCTTCCCTTTTCATATTTTTATCCTAATTTTGTTTTATGAAAGTTTGACCTTTTTTGACTAACTTTATTTTACAACAATCGACAAAGCCAAGCAAAAAAAAAGCTCAAAAATTTTACACTGGCCAATGGGAAATTACGCTATAATAGTGGTATGTTTCGTTGTTTTAGTATATTGAAATGATTATCATCATCCTTTTGTAATACAGGTAATTTTTATTACAAAAAGAAAGAGATGTGTTTGATATATGGTACTAAAGGATAGTACACAAGAGAAAATAAAGGCTCTTTTTCAAAATAATGGCGTTTTCATCAAAGTGAATAAGGATAGTAAAATTTTCTTAGAAGGAGAACGTGCTAAAGAAATATATTATATTAAAACAGGCGCTATTTCGATTAGTCAGGAAACCGAGAGCGGCAAAGAATTAACCGTTCGAATTTGCGGTCCTGATAGTATAATTGGCGAGGGTTCATTATTTTGTAACCTCACGTATTTTTCGATGACGGCAAAAGTTTTAGAATCTTCCACGTTATATGTTTTAAGTCGTAAATCATTAGAGCACCTATTAGTTGAGCAACCGCAATTAATGGTAGAGTATATGAAGTGGTTGCAAACAGAAAATTTAAAATACCAAAGTCGTCTACGCGATTTAGTATTAAACGGTAAAAAAGGTGCTTTATTTTCAACGCTTATTCGCCTTTCGAATACGTACGGTAAGCCATTAGAAGATGGGTCAATTTTTATTGATTTTCCATTAACAAACTCTGAGATTGCGAACTTGTGTGCAACAAGTAGAGAAATGATTAACCGTATGTTGAACGATTTAAAAAAGCATCATATTCTATCCTTCGAAAAAGGCTATATTACGATTATAGATTTGCAATATTTAAAAGATGAAATTGCTTGTGAAAATTGTCCATTGCAAATTTGCCGTATTGATTGATTTAACAATTAGCCTTTTATGGCATCTTGGTTTTTTCTTCATATATTCACAAGGGGCTTGAACTAATTCCCTTCAGAATGCCCGTGTATATCCGACATTCCACCTGTTAACAAAAAATGAAGGAAGCTAAATATAAAATCCCCGCTTACAGTTATGTGCAAGCAGGGATTTTTTATTCACTAGAAGAAACCACTAACGAACGCCTAACGCCATTTTCGCATAGCGAGACATCTTATCTTTTGACCAAGGTGGATTCCATACAATATTGACATTTGTACTTTTCACTTCTGGTAGTTCACTTAAAGCTGTATTCACTTGATCAACAATCACTGGTCCCATTGGGCATCCCATTGAAGTCAGTGTCATTGTAACGGTCGCTAAACCTTCGTCATCTAACTCTACATCATATACTAAACCTAAGTTGACGATATCAATACCAAGCTCAGGGTCAATTACATTTTCTAATGCACTTAGCATGCTGTCTTTCATATCTTGATCCATTTGTATTTCTCCTTCCAACATAGTGTTAACTTAATCATAGCAGATGCTTCTTATTATGCCAAATGCTGTGCAAGCCATTCCGTTGCTGCTAGCATACCATCACGTGTCACGGCATGACCAGCATGTTTATCTGCAATAAATTTTAAATTGCTCGGATTTTCTTCATAGTATGCACGTAATGTACAATAAAAATCATACGTATCCTGAAATGGTACGGTTTTATCTTGCTCACCATGCCAAAAAAACACAGGTCGTCCAGCAAACTGTTCCGGCGTTAAACTAATATCATACGTTGCGAGAAGTGCGTTTGTTTTTTGTACTTCTTGTTCTGACATCGGCCACTTTACACCACTTTTAGCCAATTGCTGTAATTGATAGGCTCCTAATTTAATAAAAGTTGGACTACCCATACATATTGCCACAGTTTGTATCCAATCATAAAGCTTTAAACAGCCAGATGTAACGATGGCTCCCATTGAAGTACCGGCTACACCAATTTTATCGCTAGCTACAAGTTGCTTATTCTTTAATTCTTTATATAATTGTTTTACTTCATGAATAGAATTTAAGACAATGTCCCAAAAATGTAAATTCATTTGAGTCTCTGTTAATCCTTCACTACGTGCACCATGGAATTTTGCATCTGGTAGTAGGACACGCACCCCTTTATTTACCAACTGGTAAGCATAATGTAAATTATGTTCTTTTGCACTCATAAAGCCATGTAAGAAAATAACTACTGGGGTTTTTTCATTCATATTGTCTGTATATATATGTAACAAAGGAATCTGTCCCCATATTTCAGTCTTTACAAACATTCTTGTCACTCCCAACTTTTGTCTGACATTTTTATGTTAGCAAACTTTTTTCAATGTGACAAAATTTTGACGAACGGATAACAAAGCGATACTATTCAAACATATAGGAAAGGGGCAACAAGCTATGAAACAGCATTTAATCGTTTTAGATTTAGACGGTACGTTATTAACGGACCAACAACAAATTTCTTCAAAAACTAAAAAAACATTATTGCAGGCTAAGGAACAAGGGCATCAAGTTATGATTGCCACAGGTCGTCCATATCGTGCAAGTGACATCTACTATCATGAGCTTGGTTTAACAACACCGATTGTTAATTTTAATGGAGCCTATGTCCACCACCCTAAAAATGCTGCTTGGCAAACCATGCATACACCGATTGATTTAAGCGTTGTAAAAGAAGTGGTTGGTTCGGTCAATCACTATGAGTATGAAAATATAATTGCTGAAGTGAAGGACGACATCTATGTGCACACGGAGGATGATCGGATTTTAAATATTTTTAACATGGGCAATCCCAAAATTACATTGGGTGATATTTCGACAAATCTATTAGTCAATCCAACGAGTCTACTAATTCAAGCAAACGAAGTAAATTCTATGATTATTCGCGACCATTTACAAGCTGTCCATGCTGAAGTGATTGAACATCGTCGTTGGGGTGCTCCACTTCACATTATTGAAATTGTTCGCCGTGGCTTAAATAAAGCAGTGGGTATTTCACATGTAGCGAAAGATTTAGGTATTCCACGTGAACGTATTATCGCTTTTGGCGATGAGGACAATGATCTAGAAATGATTGATTATGCAGGTATTGGAGTCGCTATGGGGAATGGAATCCCTAGCTTAAAAAACATTGCCAACGAAATTACAACAACAAATAATGAAGATGGCATTGCTAAAATACTTATTGAACGCTTAAAATTATCATAGTTAAAGTATCATTTCCAGTTATTCAAACTTTATTCTGTAGAAGCTTTTCATCTCTAATGCTTGTAAAATTTGATTTTTATTTGTACACTTGAATGCTTATACGTCTAGTAAATAAAGTTATAGCTTTTGGCAAGCTTCTAGATTTAGAAAAGCGAATCTAATGCTATTATTGTAAATCATGACGAAATAGAATAATACCAGCATGTCTAGTAAATACAGTTTTTTAGGAGGTCAAGATGATGAAAATTTTTACTGATAGTGGCTGTGATTTACCAAAGTCATACTACGAAGAGAATGATGTCATTCTACTTCCGCTACGTGTACAAGTAAATAACCATGAATATGATGATGTCTTGTCGATTGATTCGAAAGAAGTTTATGATGCTATTCGCCAAGGGGCTCATCCAAAAACATCGCAAGTTTCACCAGAGCTCTTTCTGCAACAGTTCGAAAGCTTAGCAAAAAGCGGAGAGCCAGGTATCTACATCGCCTTTTCATCTGAATTATCAGGTACGTATAGTACAGCTGTAATGATCCGCAACCAAGTTCTTGAACAATATCCAACATTAAAGCTCGCAATAGTCGATTCGAAATGTGCCTCATTAGGCTATGGCTTAGTCGTTGATGAAGCCGTGCAACTTCGAAAAGCAGGTACTTCGCTTGATGAAATCGAAACAAAAATACAATTACTCGCTTCACAGATGGAGCATCTGTTTACAGTGGAAGATTTAGATTACCTTGCAAAAGGAGGTCGTGTTTCGAAAGCGAGTGCCTTCCTTGGCGGACTCCTTAGCATAAAGCCTATTTTGAACGTAGAGGACGGTAAACTCGTACC
This sequence comes from Lysinibacillus sp. C5.1, assembly GCF_016350185.1. Lineage (NCBI taxonomy): Bacteria > Bacillati > Bacillota > Bacilli > Caryophanales > Bacillaceae > Lysinibacillus > Lysinibacillus sp. C5.1. The sequence goes on along the minus strand of NZ_CP066226.1, from coordinate 720,823 downwards.
AATTGAAAAATCACGTGGTCGTAAAAAAGCCATTGCGCGTATGTTGGATTTAATGCAAGAGCGTGGTGGCAATTTTGCTGATAAAATTGTCGGAATTAGCCATAGTGATGACTTGGCCTTTGCTAACGAAGTAAAAGCATCCATACAAGAAAGATTTGCACCAAAAGCAGTCCAAATGACAATGATTGGCTCTGTTATCGGCTCCCATGTTGGGCCTGGTACAATTGCAATTTTCTTTACGAATAAAAGTTATCAGGCGTAGTGTGAAGCTGGTAGAAGTCTACTTAGACAAATCGCCATTGCAGGCAACTACGCGCACAGCAAAAAAGTGTTAGATTGATTGCAGGGACTGACCCCGATATATAAGACACTAAACAAAAAAGCATTACCCAACCCGTTGTCGATATTGAACCGGCGACTGGTTGTTTAGTTTCGTTTGAATTCGGTTATTGTTATAATAGTTTATATAGTCTTTGACAGTTTGTTCTACGATGGCCGTCGTAGTACTGTTCAAATTGTCTAAGTAGAATGTTTCAGACTTTAACACAGAATGAAACGATTCGATTGGGGCATTATCAGCGGGCGTACCTTTACGGGACATGCTCATGGTAATGCCTTTTGCTTTTACGGCCTGTTGATAATCATACGATGTGTATACCGCCCCTTGGTCACTGTGCAACGTACACCCTTCGGGCAAATGATGAAGTTGAGCTAATGTATCCAGCACAAAATCAGTATCTTGGCAGTCTCCAATCGAATAGGCAATAATTTCACCATTATATAAATCTTGAATACTTGAAAGATACAACTGTTTTTGACCAAATGGCAAGTAGGTAATATCAGTTACGAGCTTCTGTAACGGTGCGGTGGCTTCAAAATCGCGATTTAATAAATTTGCTGCGATTGCATAAGGTTGTCCTGTTCGTTTCCGTTTTTTCACTTTCACGCGACATTGCCAACCATATTTTTGCATGATACGTTGAACCACTTTATGATTGACGCACATTTCTTGACGTAAAAGTGCTGTAATTTTTCTGTAGCCATAGCGAAATTTATTTGCTCGACAGAGTTCACCGATACGTCTCTCTATTGCTTGACGAGACCTTGCATCGGTTGATGCCTGTTTCCAACGATAGTAGGTAGATCGTGCAATCCCAAAGTGTTTACAAATGTCCTTTACAGACATCATGCTTCTTAGTGACGCAACTAACTGTACAGCTACTTCTCCAACCACTTCCTCTCCAACTCTGCGTACTTTTTTAGCACCTCAATTTGTTGCTTTAAATAACGGTTTTCCAATGCTAATTTCGTTTGTTCATTGTCCGGTTCAGGACCCTTATTAAATATATATTGTTTGCCTACAGGTTGTTTCAAACGATTGACTTCACCATTTCTATACCAACGCACCCATGTTTCGACCTGTGTTTTATGACGTATATTTAATTCCAATAGAATCTGTTTGACAGGTACACCCGCTAATCGCATCTTAATCGCTTTCATTTTTAATTCATAGGGATAACTCACTCTTGTTCCCATAGAAAAAACACCTCCAAATTGAAATTTAAGTATCTATACCCGAATTTCAATCGAAGATGCTTTTTTTATTTGTCTATACCTAATGGGGTCAGTTCCTGCAATCAATCTAACACTTTTTCAATTAGTTATTTTCACTGGCAGCGTCTTGTTGTTGACGACGTTTTTTTCCACGTTTAATAATAATAATAACGAAGCCAATAAATACAACATAGACCAATCCAAGCGCAACCATGTAAGGAACATTTAGCCCCTCATCGTCCTTCACTTGATAAATTTCTACGATTTCACGGTCTAGTATTACTGGATAAACATTTTTTTCATTAATTCGCACCTTTTCTTCTTGTAAAATACCGTTTAGCATTTTACCCTCACCAATTTGATCTGGTGTTAAATCGACACGTTGTGTTTTTCCTGTATTGTTCACCATAATAATCCATTGCTCTTCATCGGATTTTCTCGTAAACACAAGTAAACCATTGTCATTTGTAATAACTTCGAAATCACCTTTTCGTAATGTCGCTGATTGGTTACGTAATGACTGTACGTTTTTAATATAGTCAATTAACTCTTCATCTGTTTTGAAATTGTATAATTGATGCGTGTCAGGTTTCTCTTCCCCATTCATGGCAATTTCGGTACCATACTGAACAACCGGAATACCAGGCAGCATAAATAACGCACCCATCGCCATTTTCAATCGTGTTGGTGGGAACATATTTTCAGAAGCAGAATCAAATGTAAAGCGATATGTTTGTAATGAATCAATCATAATTTGCGTTGGCTTTTCACTAGCAAAAGGCTCCATTAGCTTTGAAGAGTCCTGATCTACATTTTTGAAAATATTACGGTAAATCTCTGCTGTAGCTGGTGAGAAGGATGCATCAAAATTCGCATCACTTTCTTCATTCGAAATCACATATAACGATTTGTTGGTACTTTTTAACGCCTTAATCATGTCATTAATAAATGCTGTGTCAGCATCCGCAATATTCGTTAAACGTAAGCCACCCACATCATATGTAGAAACAAATTCTGTTGCTGATTCGATTAAAGCAGCTTGAACATCTTTATTCGTTAAATCCCATTGAATGTGCCCATTATTTGTTGAGGCAATCCAGTTTTGCTTTGTTGCATCTTTTGCCCACTCATGATTAGGACTTACATTATTTAAAGGAAAGTCCACCATCATTGACATATTTTTTTCTTTATAGGCCTTCACCACACTTTGGAATTCTTCTGCTGTTCCAAAATGCTCTTCGATTGTACTATAGCTCGTTGGCATAGAACCATCGTATACTTCTGTGTCAAAAATTGTCCCAATGGATACGATTGTATAGCCCATTTCGCCAATAAATTTTAGTTTATCTAGTAGACCGGTGAAGTCGCCACCTGCAAATTTCGTTGGGTCTTGCGTATTTGTATCATAATCGTTAGTGCCTGAGCCATTAAAGAAACGGTCAACGAGTAAATCAAAAATGCTTTCTTCAGCAATCGTTCTTTTTTGTACTTCATCCGCGTGTGCAGGTGTTGTGCCTATTAATGAAGTTGCCAGTAAAAGCGATGCAGCTGTCGCGCTTATCCACTTCTTAAATTTCACTTTTATTCCCTCTCTTTCAAACCAATCCAACGTCATTTTACCAAATAAAACAGTAACGTTGCTATCATTTCAAAATATTTTACCGAAATGCAAAATGAATTACGACAAAAAGGTGTCAAATTAAGTTAACCTAAAAATACAGAAATTTCAGAATAGTTATAGTGTCTGGCACTTCAAGAAAATAAAAGAGCCGTGAAGCAACAACTTCACGGCTTTTATTAAACATTATGCAAAGAAATTCATTGGTCCCATTGGTAGCTTGAATCCTAAGAACATTGTAATGAGTAAAAATACTGCAAATAAAATCCAGAACATTGTTGTTGGCTTTTTTTTCTTTTGACGAACTAACACCATTTCCATCATGCCAATAACGAAAATACCGCCTAAAAATTTAAAGCCATAAAGCATTCCTTGGCCGTAATCCATGCCTTTAATAAATAATGCCCCGCCAGTAATAATAATTAAAATGTAGAATAAACGTAATAACATATGTAAGCCTTTGGACTGCTTACCACTAAGTGCTGCAATTAAAAAGATTACGATGCCGACTACCCAAGTTGTAATGTGCAAATGTGTTTGGTTAGTTAAAAAATCCATTTTTGTCCCACCTCATTTTTTTTCTATCAAACTCTATCCTATCATGCAGTGGTAATGGTTTCAAATATTACAAGTTGTGTTCACAAAATTGAATGAATTTACGTCTAAACGTCATGGATTCCAGACTTTCGAACTTGCTTAATAAAAAAATCTATGACAGCTACCAGTGCTTGATTTAAGGGAGCTTTCTGTTAGTTATTTGCTATTCGTCCACCTTAGAAAAGTGATGAGCTGTGCTGAGTCAATTTAAAAAATCCGCGGAGCTTACACTCACGCGGACTAGCTATATTATTCAAAATGATTAACTAACGTTCCGATACCTTGAATGGATACTTTCACGGTATCACCCGCTTTTAAATATTGCGGAGGATTCATCCCTTTACCAACGCCTGCTGGTGTACCCGTTAAAATCACATCACCTGGCTCTAGCGTTACATGTTGCGATAAAATCGATACGAGCGATTCGACCGTAAACATCATATCTTTCGTTGTACCATTTTGACGTACCTCATCATTTACTTTTGTAACAACTGTTAACTCTTGCGGATTTGGAATTTCATCCTTTGTTACAAGGTATGGTCCTAATGGGCATGTGCCTTCTAGGCTTTTACCTAAGAAAAATTGTTTATGTTTATCTTGAAGATCACGTGCTGTAATATCATTGGCAATTGTGTAGCCAAATACATAGTCAAAGGCTAAGTTTTTCGGAATGTTTTTCCCACGTTTACCAATGACTACTGCAAGTTCCCCTTCATAATCCATTTTTGAAGAAAGATCTGCATGGATTGATAGTGTTTGACCATCAGCCGCAATAGCAGTTGGCGATTTTGTAAATACCATTAAATCGATTGGTGCTGCTTCTGCACCCATTTCTTTTGCATGCTCATCATAGTTTTTGCCAATACACATAATATTTTTTGGTGTGCGCGGAATTGGAGATAACCATTCAATCACTGTAAATTCACGCTTGAAGCTATTCGCACGGTCTGATTTTTCCGCTGCTTCTACTAATTTACGAATTTGTTCAACAAAATCGAAGCCTAAAGCAATGCCATCAACAATTGAACTTGAAAAAGAAGGGAGAACTTGTAATTCGTTTTGAATAGCGAGTACATCCCATACCGCTTCTTCTTTTTTTACTTTTGGTCCAAAACTTACATGTCCACCTAATTTAAATGATAAAATTTTCATGATTTTAAGAGCTCCTTCTTTTTTCTACATGATACAACAATATGATATAAATTACCTTACTTTTACGATAACAATTTTTAATGTTGCTAATTCTCTATTAATTAAGCATGTTAAGCACAAAATTTAGCTTGATTCAGTTTTCGTCTTATATGTTAACTTACGCCAAATTGCCTCTAATGGGCCTTGCTTCCATTTTGTAAGCCAAATTTCTGCAAAAATCATTTGCACGACAATAATACCGATAGCAATTAATACACCTGTAGCTACACTTACTTTCCCATACCAACCTAATCCAAATTGATAAAATATAAATGTGCCAATCATGGATTGCAGTATGTACATCGTTAACGACATGCGTCCAATTTTTGCAAAAGGACTAAGTATTTTTGGTATGACTGGAATCAGACAAAGTAAAACAACAAGGCCAATATAGCCAACTGATAAAATCGGCCCACCGATATAGACCTTTATATAATCAAGTAAATACGTACGTGTAAATAGGATAGGTACACTCTTCAAGAATATACCAAGTGCCAACCCAGCTATCGCAAGTGCTAGCCACAGCCATTTCAGCTCTTTTGAACGTTCTACTAAATGCCATTTGGAGGCAGCTGCACCTATTAGCATATACGGTAATATCGTAAATAATGACGCAATCCACATCCCGATTCCCGCTTGAATAGATAAGTCAGATAAACGCTGTAAAAAGGCATCCATCCAACTACCTGTGCCATAGGCTGTGATTGCCTTTTCCACACCAGTAATATCCAAGTACGTTTCAATCTCCGTATTAAAGTTAATATAACCTACTACAAGCAACATAAAAACATGCATAAATCCATTGATAAGAATACCCGTTACGAATAGCCAGATGGGATGTAAACGTAAAAGCAACAGCAGAAAAACGCCACAGAAGGCATACATCATTAAAATATCTCCCCACCAAATAAGGAGCGCATGCAGCAAACCGAACATAAATAAAACAGTTAACCTTCGGAGTCCTGTTCCATAAAAGTTTTGTTCACGACTTTGAGCTTTTTGCCATTGTAGCGCTAATCCATAACCAAATAATAAGGAAAATAAAGGATAAAAACTACTTTGCACATAAATATCTAAATTTTGTTGCCAAACAATATCTGACGGTGTTGTAAACCATGACGCTAAATCAATGTGTGGCATTGGCAAATAAAAAGCATACATATTGACGACTAGTATACCTAGCAAGCTAATTCCACGTAAAATATCTAATGTTGCGATTCGTTCCTGCAACATCGTCGGTTTCAAATTCACAAAATAGCCTCCTCTTCTTTCTAAGTCGTTAAACTACAATGCGCATCCTTCTGCGCTTTCAGTAAACTTCGAAAAAGCTTACTTTCCACGCAGAAGTTTGCCTATTGTTTTTAACATTGCTGAAAGGAATACTTCATTTTACAGGCAAAGGATAGTGACCCTACGCATAAATCGCCTGCTCAATATCAAATAAGTACAACACTTTCTCATATACTTGTATGTGTAAAATCGACTCAAGTGCCTCGCTATAAACACGTAGTTGCACCCCATAGCGACCTAAAAGTTCCTTCGATAACGCCGGCTCCTCTGCAAATTGCCGCCCAATGCGGTCGGTTTTATAATCGAGTAATATCCAGTGACCGTAGACATCCTCAAACAAGCAATCGACAATCCCTTGCACAATTTGAGCGTCGCCATCCTCATCCACGCGGCTTATCGTAAATGGCATTTCTCTTCGAATTTGCTTCGCATTTTTAAAACGTTGGCCAATATCGGTTGTAAAGAAACGGTAAATTTTCTCACACGGAACAATCTTGCTCTCTGCCTCGGTTAGTAGTTGTTTTACCACTAACTCAGTGACAAATTGCTCCACTTCTTGCACTGTGCTAAAGCCACATTGTGGTACATGCTGCATGACCGTATGAATGGCTGTCCCCATTTCCGCACCTGTAAGCTGCTTATCCTGTAAAAAGGTTGGTCGTGGGGCAATCGTACCCTTATTCTTTTTAGGAGCGGTAAAATAGTATTCTGGCTCCTCTAGACGTTGTAAGCTTTCTAGACGTTTAATTTCACTAACAGATGTTTTCGAACGCTTCTGTGTCGATTTTTGATATGCATATTGAGCTTGGAAGCGAGCTGTAATTTCTGCAAGCAGAGCTGCGTCCTCTGGCGTTGTGAACATCTGTTGCACATCTTCATCTAACGCTTGCGTTTCATACATAAAATGATGTGTTGAAATGGCTCTTACCCACCAATGCGAGAGATCTTGTCTTGCTTTATACGAAGTACTTGTAATAGCTGCAAAATCAGCATGTCTCGCAACAGCTGGCCCAACCCAGTCAAAATAACTATTTGCACGCGCGCGTAAATAATCTTGCAAAGGAGCATCCACAGGCAAGTTTTGCGCGTCCAGCCAGGAATCAAGTGTTTTATCCCAATTTTTTACGGAGCCAATTAAAATAAGTCGTTCCTTTGCACGCGTCATTGCTACGTACAACACCCGCATTTCTTCGGCTCTCATCTCCAGCTCTTTTTTCTCCTTCATCGCTAGAAATGGTAAAGAAGTATAGGTAATCCGATTTTCAGGGTCAATTGCTTTAACTGCAAGCCCATAATCTTGGTCAAATAAATACGGATTGTGGAAGTCCATTTTGTTAAAAGGCCGTCCCATTCCTGCAACAAAAACAACTGGGTACTCTAAACCTTTGGATGAGTGAATTGTTACAAGTCTCACTACATCGTCTTTTTCACCAATCGACTTTGCTGTTCCTAAATCATCCCCACGCGTTCGCATTCTATCTATAAAGCGTAAAAAGCGGAACAACCCTCGAAACGCCGTCTTTTCATACATTAATGCGCGATCGTGTAAAATGCGTAAATTTGCTTGTCGTTGTTTACCATTCGGCATGGCACCAACCATTTCATAATAATGTGTATCCAAGTAAATTTTCCAAATTAAATCCGACAAAGAGCCACGACGTGCTAAATCTCGCCAGTTTTCAAATGCCAACATAAAACGTTGAAGCTTCTCAAATGTTTCGGATTGCACACCATGTCCTTCACTGCGTATAAATTGCCTTAATGCATCATAAAACGGTGTTTTAGTATCTGCTAAACGAATTTTTGCGAGCTCATTTTCTGTTAAGCCAACAAAAGGTGCACGTAATACAGAAGCTAATGGTATATCTTGATATGGATTATCGACAACTTTTAGTGTGTTCAGCATAATCATCACTTCTAAGGCATCGAAATAACCTTTAGATGACTCTGCATAAAGAGGAATGCCTGCCAACTTAAATTCCTCGACCAAATCTGTAGACCACGTCATAGAGCGCATTAAAATGACAATATCACTGTATTTTAAAGGACGTTCTGTTTTTGTTTTCGTATCGTATACCGTTGTTTCCTCTTCCATCAATTGTCGAATGCGATCAATTATAAAACGTGCCTCATATTGTGATTTCTTCAGTTCCTCAAGCTCTGATGCTTCACTTATACTTTCTTCCATTTCTTCATCCGCTGCCTCTTCCTCTGGCGGATGTAAAATTACGAGCTCAACAGGTACCTCTTTCGCATCATACGGCGCTGCTGGCTTCAATGAAGCATTGTCATCATATTGTATTTCACCGACACGTTCATCCATAATTTGTGCAAACACAAAATTGGTTGCGTTTAAAACTTCACTACGACTACGGAAATTGGCATTCAAATCGATGCGCATCCCCGTCGTATCAGGATTTTCTACAAACTCCCCATACTTCCGCATAAAAAGTTTGGGTTCCGCTAAACGGAAGCGATAGATACTTTGTTTTACGTCACCAACCATAAAAAGGTTGCCATCGTGCTCATCGCCTAGCTTGACCAATTGTAAAATGGTTTCCTGTAGCATATTCGTATCTTGGTATTCATCCACCAGCACTTCTTTAAAACGTCTTTGTAAATCTAATGCAACGGGCGATGGCTGTAATTCGCCCTCTACCTCTTCCGTTAAGATTTGCAGGGCATAATGCTCTAAGTCGGAGAAATCGATAATACCTCGCTCTAATTTCGCAAGACGGAATTGCTGGCTAAAAATAGACGTCAAGTCAACTAATGTTGCAATCGTTGGCGCCATCAGTCTAATTTCTTCCAGCAAACGTGCAGGTGTACGAACAAAATAAGTATCTTTTAACTTATTCATTATTTTTTTAGCAGCCTCACGCTTTTTCTTCGCTAGCTCTTGAAGCTCCACATCGACTAAAGCATCCTTGGATACCCGTTTTAATGTCGACCACTTGACTGTTGAAAAATACTCAAATAGCTGTTGCCATGTGCCCTCTTGACTGATACGAATCCCTTCCTGAATCATTGCAAAATCAATTTCAGCGGTTTCAGCATATGGAGCCGGTCCATCTGGCTGAAGCGTTATCGCACGCATTTCAGAAATGAGAACGAATGCTTCTTCAAGGCTATGTTTTACAGTTAACTTTACATATTTAGATAAATCTAAATCATCTATTGTCACATCGTCCGCTAGCTGATAGCTTTCTGGTAAGCTCGTTAACCATTTTTGTGGTTCAGCATGGACACGCGACGTATCATAAAGCTTACTTATTAATGTTTCAATCGCTTGATCATCACGATCGGATGTAAAACTATCGACAAGTTGATAGATTGCATGAATTCGCGCTTCGTCATCTGTATCATAGGCAGATTCTAGCACGTCAGCTAATATATCATCTCGGAGCAAGGCGATTTCTGCCTCATTAGCAATTCGGAAACCTGGGTCTATATCGAGCAAATAAGCATACTGCTTAACAATCGCTAAACAAAAGGAATGCAATGTCGAGATTTGCGCTTTATTGACTAGGCTCAACTGACGTCGCAAATGGCTCGACGTCGGATTTGCTGCAATTGCTTTTTCAAGCGCCTCTGCCATACGATGACGCATTTCAGCTGCGGAAGCATTCGTAAACGTTACGACAAGAAGTTCATCCACATTCATTGGATTTTCTGTTGCCACAACCTTTTCAATCATGCGATTAATCAAGACCGCCGTTTTACCAGAGCCTGCAGCTGCTGAAACAAGTGTATCTTGCCCACTTGCATAAATCGCTTTCCACTGATCATCCGTCCAAGTGACATTCGCTGGTTTGACAGGTATTTGCTGCACCATGTTAGTTCATCTCCTTGCGAATTTTTTCGACAACTTCTACTGGCTTTACTTGCTGTAGCTGACGATAACTTTGTTTGCCATCAGATGGGTCAAATTGGCATACTGCTGCAAATTGACAGTAATCACACGCTGTTTTTGCTTTTAGCTTATAAGGGCTTATAGCCGTATCCCCTGCTAAAATGCCGTTGCCAGCTTCTTGATGCTTACGGCGGACAAAATGCTGGAGATTTTTCATATCATTAACGGGCACGATGCGTGATTGTGATTCAGAAGGGGTACCATCCTTTTTCATATAAACTGGAATAATTTGCGAATGCCCGCTCGCTTCCTCTAGCTGCTCATCCATCGAGTAAATAGCCTCAGGATTTTCAGTTAAAAGTCCCTTCATTTTGTATTGCTTTAACCGATCTTCTTCAATCTCACTGTCACTCAAGTCCTTATCCAGTTTTAACATCGGATTATGGACATGGACATAAAGCACACCAGCAGGCTCTGCATCGCCAGATAACCAATAGGATGCATTCTCCATCGCTACATCTAAATATGTTAGCACCTGCAATGATAGGCCATGATACACTTCATTTAAATCTAAGTCACGAGCAGACGATTTATAATCGACTATTCGTAAATACGAGCGATCATCAATCGATGCACTATCCACACGGTCAATACGACCGCGCATGTACATTTTTTTGCCACCTTGCAAATCAATTTCCAATGGCGGTAGCTGTTCATGCTGCCCTGGCCCGAACGATGCTTCAATAGCAATTGGTTTAAAGTGTGACACATTGGCATGCTGTGTCAGTGCCATCATCGTGCGCTCTACAATGCGAATCAGCTTGCGTTGAATATAACGATAACGTGCACTAGATAATAAAATTTGGTGAGAGAAAACGGGCACAATTTGATCTACTGCCTGTCGTGCAAGTTGTTGAATTTGCTGTTTTGATAAACGAATCCACGACAGTTGTAAACGGTGCGTCTCTTCGGTAATCCATTTCAATGCTTCATGGAACAAATCACCCATTGCAAATGTCTCTAAACGATATTCTGCTCGTTCCTCTAAACGAAGCCCATACGTCGTGAAGTGAGAAAACGGACAACGGAAGTATTTTTCTATACGTGACACACTTGAAGTGAGCTTGCGACCATATAATTCTTGTGTAATATAACCTTCTAGCGGTTCTGCCTCATTTTTATGTGTCATTGGATGCATCAGGCGACGTAAAATTAATGCCCAGTATGGATCTTGTTCATAATATTTTTGTAAAGCAACCCATTCTGGTGCAAGTTCACGACTATGCTCCGCTTGCCTTAATTGCAGCATTAAATGAGCTAACGCTGTACGAGGATGGCGAATATAAGGCAATACATTATCATCAATTAATTCTATCGGATCAATGACAACACGCTCGACGTTTACCCCACTTAAAAGACCTGCCGTTTTTTCATTTCCTATAATTTTCTTTATATATAACGAGGATATTAAAGCTTTCCCCTCTTCATCCGCCGTTGGATAAGTCATATAAAGCTTGTCAGATGGCGTAGTTATTGCACGATACAATAAAAAGTTTTCCTGTAATAGCCGATTTTTAGATGTCGGTGCTAATTCATAGCCAATATGCGTAAACCACTCACGTTCTACATCAGACAATAGACCTTCATAATCCAGACGTGTAGGATAGACGCCATCGTTCATTCCTAGAACAAAGGCGACCTTTATTTGCGATAGGCGCGCTAAATCGACCGTTGCCACCATCACTTCATCTAAAGTTGGAGGAATACGCGCGAATTCTAATGTATCAAAACCTTCATCTAAAATCTTTGCCGCTTCCTGTACCGACATTTCTTGCTCGCCAAACATGTAAACAAACTGATCGAGTACGGCGATCCATTCTTTCCACGCTTGATCATGCTCACTTGCGGCTAACGCCTCCCCTCTATCCAATTCACGATCTTTCATGATTTGAAGCTTGTCATATACTTGTACTTCTTCTACTAGCTCAAATAGCGCTGTTGCCACATCTCTACCCGTTTTCGCCAGTATAAGCTTGTCCTGTAACGCTTTTAATGGTGTGCGAATTTCGTCGCGAATGGCCTCAATTTCTGTCTGCATCGCACGTTCTTCGTCTGTTTGCACACGAGAATGGAATTCAAGCCCGCGATATTTTTTATAAAACCAACGAGATTCGTCAAACCAACGCTCTCCGTAAATTCCTTGCGCTAAACAGTAATTTTCAAGACGGTCAGCACGTTCACGCCAAACACTGTTATCAGCATGTAATGGGAAAAATAAATCTGTTTTCACACTTCTGAAAAGCGGTTCATATTTCCAATTTGAAATAACAACTTCCAATGCAGATCGACTAAATTCAATTAACGGATGGTGAAGCATCGTTTTTTTTGTATTCACAAAAATAGGAATGTCGTATTGCTGAAAAATTGTTGAAATTAGCGGATCGTATACGTCTGCTTGCCTATACAGCAACACTATATCTTGATAACGATAGCCCTCCTGCCTCGTCAGCTTCGTTATTTCCCGGGCAATGGCATGGATTTCAGCCCGACGATTTGAGGCTTCAAAAACTTTCACATCACCTGTGGATTTTTCTGTTTGGGGCACCATATCAGCAAATGTTGCTTCTACATGCTGTAAGTCTTTTGACTGAAATCGATGGGTTTTGATAAAATGCAACGGTGCTTCGACTTCAATGCCATTGTCATATGCTATATCATGCAAGCGTTGACTTGTAGTTGCCGCTTCATTGAATAATGCCTGCTCATCTTTAGCTTCTTCCATATGATCATACGGTAGCACAACCGTTACTTGCTTCGTCACCTTTAGTAATTCTTTTACAAGCTCTAGCTCTCTTACAGTAAAGGCAGTAAAGCCATCTATATAAATTGTTGCCTGTTTCATCGTCTCAGAAAATTTTAAGTGCTCGGTTAAAATCGGGTAATAGCCTTCACTATCGACATAAGTTGTACCGAGTCGAGCTTCTAATGCTTGTAAAACAATGTATAAATCATTGATTTTCGCCTGTAGTGTATGAGGTGCATCAATCGCCTTTAAAGAGGTTGTTACATCACTTAAAACTGAACTGTTCACGCTATAACGGCTAAATTCGCGTAACAACGTTTCAATTTCCTCTGTAAAGCCCCGCTTACCAGCAGCTTGTCGAAATAACGAAAAATCACTCTTCTGCTCTTCTAGCAATTTTCGAATAAGCATTCGATAACCATAGCCATTTACTTCTTGGCGAGCAATACCCCCTGTTTCTTGAAGTACAAGCCAAGCTAAGCGTTTAAACGTCATCACTTGTGCACGTATGAGCCCGTGCAAACCATGTCTATTTGTCAGTTCATATTCAGTTGAATAAGACATTTGGTCAGGGACAATGATAAAAATAGGGTGACCTAATGGATCGGTATTTAATTGTTCGACTATTTCTCTATGAATATAAGCCGATTTTCCGGTACCTGCACGTCCTGATACAATTCGTAATGTCATTCATGCTTCCCCCTATTCATTAAAAAATTATATTCTATCTTCAGAAACTTGTAGTGAGCGTTCCCTAGTAATCGCCAATATAAAACGACTAAAGAAATGAAATAAAAAGACCCTCCTACCATTTTACATGATACAAGGGACCGCATGTGCAGATTCAGCCTAGAAGATTATTCATTTTTCGTCATTTTTCGCCCACGTTTCAAATCTCTTTCTACACGAGCATTCAATCGCTTCTCCATTAGCTTGCCAATCCACCATAGTAAGACGATAGCTACACCCGCACTAATTAGTCGTACCGGACTCGTGATAAGCGATTTTAAATCATAGCCCAATACACTCATGCCAAAAATCATGACGAATTTTCCGGCTAATAAAACAATTAGATAGTATTTTTTATGAATATGTGATAAGCCCGCTACTATATTCACTATTACAGAAGGCGTAAACGGAAAGCATAGTAAGACAAACAATGGGCTAATACCATTCATATCCACCCATTTAATAAACTTTTGTACCTTTTTACTGCCTGTTACAAAACGGAGCTTCGGATGCTTTCCAAAGTGACGTACAAGCAAAAAAACAGCATATGAACCAGCTACTGAACCTAGCCACGATAACAAAAACCCTATCCATAACCCAAATGCACTCGCATTCGCCACGACGAACACAACCAATGGTAAAAAAGGTAAAAACGCTTCTAAAAAGGGCAGTAATATCCCCATTATTGGTCCAAGTGTTCGATATTGTGCCGCAATATGTTCCATATTTTCTACAGTAAACCATTCATTCACTATTGCCACCTCTATTTATATTGCAAGATTACATGTAAAACCGTAAGTTCTTCTGATATATTTTGATATTCATGTGCTTGATGTCCCGAAAATACCAATGTTTCCCCTTCGGTTATCGTTTCATGCATAACCCCAGCCGAAATAACAGCTTGTCCATGAATCACTGTTACCGTTTCTTCTACCCCTTCTGTATGGGCTTCACTCCTACTCCTTGCACCAGGCTCCATTTCCACTTTATAAAATTCCCAACCTCGTTCAGGATCATAAGGAATAATGGAATAGACCCGATAACGCCCTTCGTCTTCATCGACATGTGGTGCATTTTTACTGCTAAATTTCATAAAATGGGCAATCGGCGGCTGTAAAAGTGATGAAAAAGAGATGCGTAAACCTGCGGCTATTTTCCAAATCGTTGAAACAGTAGGATTCGCTTCACCTTTTTCAATTTGGGCAAGCTGTGCCTTACTAACCCCCGTTGCTTTCGCTACATCATCTAAACTTACACTGCGTTGTTGCCGTATTTTCTTTAATTGGAAAGCTAAATTTCGACTCATTTGTTCCATTACGACTCACCATTTCCTGTTGTTTATTTTATCAGACATATGTATACTTTAATAAACATGTGTGAATGTTCTAACTATTCTATTTTAAGTATACATGGAAACTTTTTTGAAAGGATGACCTTTTTATGACAAGCACAACAGATCTTCATAATGAACCAACAACTGCTTCCGAAGATAGCTTTATACAAGGAGTTAAAGATTGTGTACCTACTTTACTCGGTTATATTAGTATAGGACTGGCATTCGGGGTTGTAGGTTCCGCTTCTGGCCTATCTTTAGTAGAAATTGCATTACTAACAATACTCGTTTATGCAGGCTCTGCACAATTTATTTTTTGTGCACTCTTGTTAACAAGCAGTCCTACCTCTGCTATCATTGTAACCATTTTTGTCGTAAATCTACGTCACTTATTAATGAGTTTAACATTAGCTCCACATTTTACGCGTTATTCGATGCTTCGGAATGTTGGATTCGGTACATTATTAACAGACGAAACGTTTGGTGTGGCCGTAACCAAACAAATGCAAAACGGTAAATTATATGGTCGTTGGATGGATGGTCTAAATATAACAGCGTATGCATTTTGGATTCTATCTTGTATTGCAGGTGCCTTTCTAGGACAATGGGTGGCTAATCCTGAAAAGTGGGGCTTAGACTTTGCACTAATTGCCATGTTTATTGCTCTACTTGTGCTACAACTTAGTAGCGTGGGCAAACATAAAATTATGCATTACCTGATGTTAATTGGCTATATGGTTGTAATTATGTATGGCTTATCATACGTCGTTCCTTCGCATCTAGCAGTGCTTCTTGCTACTGTTATCGTCGCAACGATTGGGGTGGTGACAGATAAATGACGACAACAGCTTCGATGGTGTGGCTAATCATTGGTTGTGCACTAGTGACTTGGTTACCACGCATTATTCCATTTATGTTCGTACGTAGTGTGAAACTACCAGATGTTGTTTTAAAATGGCTAAGCTTCATTCCTGTTTGTATTCTCAGTGCGCTTGTCATTGAAAATTTATTGGATACTGAAAGCAAAAATTTCGTTACATTGGATTGGCCTGTCTTTATTACATTTGTGCCTACCCTTATCATTGCACTTGTCACAAAAAGCTTATCAATTACAGTTGTAGCAGGTGTTATTATCATGGCCTCCGTCAGATTCTTCATGTAAAGAAACTGTTATATGTGTACCTTTTCACTATAAAAAACCCGCTTAGACGCTTGCGAAAATAGCACAAGATGTAAGACGAAACCATCCACTTTAGGAAAGTTACGTCTTACACAGTGCCCGCAAAATCGGAGCGGATTTTAATAGTGAAGGCAGCAACACAGCCCTCCTTATTTTTTGTGCATTTTGCTCGCTAGCCAAAAGCCAAGCGTTAACGAAAAAGCATCAACAACAAAAATAATAGGTGGGGAAGTATAACCTGCATATACTGAAGCGGCAATAAGTGCAATAGCCAAACTTAACGCTACATAGCGGTTATACGTAATACGAGTAAACAATAACACGAGTAATGCTGGTAAAAATAATGCTAGCATCATTTTCCCATATAAATCGATCATAGTTCTTTCGGCTCCGCCAACAATAAACCAATTCGATAATGGTCATTGCTGTAAATAACATGCTGCGTTAGGCGAATTTCATTATTCCGATCCAATACCTCTAAACGGCAATGTGCAGCATTTAATTGTAAAGCTTCATATAATTCAACCTCTGTTGTAATCGTGCGTCCGTTTACTTTACGAATACATTCCCCTGCGAGTAAGCCCATTTTTTCTGCTGGTGAATCAGGCAGCACAGCAGCGATTACCGCACCCTTAGTGCTTGGTGCAACCGCATATGACTCTGTCTTATCTTGCCAAGCATAATAAACTGCCATAATAATCCGAATTAATACCCCTAACGCTAACGTTATAAAGCCAATTAACGGTTCAAAATATGATGCAAGTCCACCTACTACAATCAGCTGTCCTAATAATAAGACAGAGCGTCCTATTTTCGGCAACTGAACAACAGGCAGTTCTTTCCTTAACAATTTTGAAAATCCGATAACGACTGGGAATAATACGAGTGCAAAGTGACTATCGCCCAATGTAAATTGCGGCCAATAAGGCAATGCCGATGGAATACTATTACCTGGTATGATAAAAAATATAGGTAACACCCAAACATTTCTTGAGCGATATACGATAGCTTGCATTCCGCGCTTCGTATTTTCGATTCTAGGCGTTATCACTTGTTTCGCAGTACGACGAATTAACATACCTTCCACTACTACACTTAGACCTGTTAAAATCGTAATTGTCACAATAGCCCCTTCTAATAAATCGATGCCTTCCAACGAAATCTTCCACCAGGAGAACGACCAGTTGTACTGGTACATCGCCCATAATGCTAACGTTGCCATTGCCATTGTGTAGATGGGTGACAATACATTGATGAAAAACAACAAGAGACCAAGGAAAGATATAGCGCTTAAAATCAATAAGTATGCTTTGGGTACTGTCAGCCCGACACCAAGACTTATTAGTGAAATAACTAAGGCATAAGGCCATCCTCGTTTCCATTGCCCTATCAGCTCGGTCCAACCCCAAATAATACGTCTGTTAAAAAATTTACGCTCTTGCTTTACACGTCTATACCCTATAAAGATAGCAACTACTATTGCAATATAAACTACTGGGTTCAGTAAAAAGCGGCCAATCGCTGTTACAATTTCTATTAATATATTACTAACCATACGAACACCCGCCGTTTCTATCATGAATACTATGCATTCATTGTATCAAACGACTACTGTCTTGCGTAGTAGTAACTGGTAGAAAGCTTGGTATTTCCCATCATTTTTATTAGTTTGAGTATTTCTATTGTTCGATATTGTGCAGTAGGAAGCTCGTCGCCATTTGGAATTGTAAGTCATTTTGGCGATCTTCTTTATAAGCCTTTAACGTGCCATTTAAACTATTGAAAAAGGTAGAATCGACATACATATCATTATCAGGCTGCGCTAATTTTTGTTGTTCGCGATAGAGCTTTACTGCCTCTTGTGTAGTCTCATCTAAGTAACCATCTAATCGGTCAATCTGATAACCTAGCTTTTGCAAGGCTTTTTGCGTATAAGCAATTTCTTCGCTCATATCACCTACTTTGAATTGTCCTGTTAACGGATGCAATTGGAATGCAAATAATTCATTTTGTTCAATCACTAATCCAGCTTCAATTCCTTTCCCATGGATCCATTCACGTTTTGGCGTCAGCCATTTATTTGTTGATAGCTTCAGTTCTCCCCCATTGGCTAGAGACCAAGATTCCTGTACTGTGCCTTTACCAAAGCTTTTAACGCCGACAATGGAAGCACGATTCCAGCCCTTTAACGCACCACTCAGCACTTCACTAGCAGAAGCACTACCGCCATTTTGAATAATGACAATCGGAATTTTATTCATCGTACTTAAATAATTTTCATCAAAGCTTTTCGATTCAGTTTTTAATGGTTCCATGGCACCCTCTGCATTTTGCATATAGGCAAATACTTTGCCATTTTCCAATAGTGTACTTAGTAGCGCTGCGACGCTATGTAAATAGCCTCCAGGATTATCACGAACATCAACAACGAGCCCTTCTATATCTTTGCGTAGTAATTTACTCGTTTCTGTCACCCATTCATTTGCTGTCTTCTCTCCAAATAACGAGATTTGAATATAGCCTATTGGCGTATCCTCAATCTTTACTACCTCACTCGTTACTGTTTTATTGGAAATCGCAGCCCGTTCCATCGTCATTTTAATATGTTTATCCTCGCTAGGACGATAGACAACAATTGTAATCTTTGATCCTTTTTCTCCTTGAATCAAATGCATTAATTCACTCATTGTTTTGCCATCTACTTTTACCCCATCAACTTGTACAATTTCATCAAGAGAGCGCATCCCAGCCTTTTCTGCTGGCGACGAACGAACAGGTGATACGACAATGAACTTCCCTTTGTTTTCTGTCAGTTCAATACCAATACCAACACGTTCTTCTGCTAGCATTTGTCGATGTTGCTCGGCTTCTTCCTTCGTGTAATAAGTACTATACGGGTCCTTAATAGCATCAGCCATGCCGCGTAGAGCCCCTTCTACTAATTCTTCCTTTTTAGTACTATACACAGATTTTTTTTCGATTAATTGTAATGCTTCATTAATCGAATCAACCTCAGTCACTTGCACTTTTTTCTCTGCTCCATCTCCATCAAACCAGTCAAAATAAAATCCACTACCTATCAATAAACTGCTGACAAGTACGCCGACTCCTGCCGTAATTTTGCGCAAACCTTCCCTCCTCTGTCTCTTTACTGTATGAATTATATTTTTCAAACATACAAAATAATGTTTTGGTTTTCAGAATTGTTTAGGTGTCTGGCACTAATTGTTTGGGTGTCTGGCACCCAAACAATAAAAAAACACGAAGATTTCAACGGTCACAACGGAAGCCGCAGAATTCTTCGTGGATTTTACTTAGCTATTTTGAATAATCTTCTGACAAAATTCAGAATTGTTTGGGTATCTGGCACGCACATACTTAATCTAATGCATTTACAGTGTTTTTTAACATCTCTAAATTCATTGGACCCTCTATCGCTTGCTGAATGGTGCCTGTTGAATCAATAAAATACGTTGTAGGAATCGTAATGACTTGATATTCTGAACCAGCTGCATTTTCAGGGTCCAGTAAAATAGGAAATGTTAGTTCAAAGCCATCTCTAAATGTCATGACTGTATCAATTTTAGCATCGGCTGTGACATCTCGTTCAGCTGATGTTAAGTTGACAGCTAATATTTCAACATTATCTTCCTTGGCATATTGGTCGTAATAATTTTGCATATGCGGCATTTCAGCTTTACAAGGTGGACACCATGTTGCCCAAAAATTGAGTACAACTTTTTTTCCACGCAATTCACTTAACGTCACTTCTTCACCATCTAAGTTTGTTAATGTGAAATCTGGCGGTATATCACCTTTATTTAATCCGACTGTCCGTTCTTCTACTTCTTTACCGAGGGATGCAGATTCAATTTCACGTTCTTTATCAATTTGCTGTTTAACATATGTACCAATCATCGCAACTATTAACAACACGACAATAAGTAACCCAATATTTTTTTTCATTCTTTTCCTCCTATTCGTTGAATTCCTATACCTAATAGAAGTAGTAGGAAGCTTACCCCAACAGCCGTTTGCCAAAAACCAAGTGGCTGTAATGCAGCTACGATACAATAGCCAACGGTATACAGGAATAACGCTGTCTTCGTTGTTGGTACTTTCCATAATATGAAAATCGTTAGCACGCTTAGCACTACTAAAGTGATGAGTTCGCTTTGAAGTGGATTGTCATTCAATAATACCACGAACCATTGATAAATGGATTGCGTTAACATAATTGCCCAACCACACGCCATTATGCCCTCAGTGTCAAACTGTAGCTGTTGACGCTTCCGCCAAAATTGTAACAGTATAGCAGCTACCCCTAGTAACACTCCAACTGTTCCTCCATTAAAGTAAAGAAGCGCTAGCGGTTGATTAATGACCGATTGGAAGTCCGTAATAATAAGGCTAAATTTCCAAACGAGTATAAAAGTAAAGATGGCATCTCCATATACCCCTGACCATATTTTCGGGAATTGTATTCGCAAAACAAGCCATACGATGAAAAACGCTAGTAATAAAGCAACAGCTGTTGCTGGTAATGTTAATGCACGAATTGAAAACCACTCAGTATTAATCACCTAAACAAATCCTCCATCAATATAGATACTTTTAGCATAGCATAGATGCTTTTACGAAAACTGTTATTTCACACTGTGTTCAAAAAAACTACTAATGGATATATAGAATGCAATTTTATTAGTACTTTTTAAAATACCCCATATCGTATTTTATTGCAATGAACAGATGAAATTCCGTCCACTTTTTTCGAACAAGTTGACGCAAATAAAAAAAGAGAGCCGCCTTAAACATAAGACGACTCTGTAAATTCTTTATTATAATGGAATATATTTTAGTGGATTCACACTACCAACTGCTTGTCCTTGCCAAGAGCCGATATGAATTTCAAAATGCAAGTGCGGTCCAGTAGAACGACCTGTACTACCCATTGCTGCAATTTGCTGTCCTTGGTTCACTACATCCCCTACACTAACGTTAAAGGCACTAAGATGTGCATAAACCGTTGTATAAATTTGTCCATTGATAGAGTGTGTTAAAATAACAACATTTCCATAAGAACTTAGTGGTGCTGCATAGGATACAACTCCGTCAGCAGATGCCCAAATTGGTGTACCTGTTTTGTTGGCAAGGTCAACACCATAATGGAATTCTGGACCGGCTCCAAGGTTACGCCAGCCGTACGGTGATGTTAAACGACCATTTGTCGGCTTAATCCAAGTACCTTCTGATGCTGGTGCATTCACCGTAGAACCAGAGCTTGAACCCGAGTTCCCAGCCGCCGCAGCAGCTGCCGCTGCAGCTTTACGTTTTGCCTCTTGTTGACGGGCAATTTCCGCTAAACGGTTTTGCTCGGAAATGATTTTTTGCTGTAATTCTGCACTAATTTCCAGTGCCTCTGAATACTCTTTTTCAAGTAATACTTTTTCAGACTTTAGTTTCTCTTGTTCTTTTTCTAGCTGATCAACTAATGTGTTTTTCTCTTTTTTCTGTCCATCTAATGATGCTTTTAAACCTTCTAGCTTTGCTTTCTGTTCTTCAAGCTTTTGGCGTTTGCCTTCTAGAACTTGTTTTTGCTCTTCTAAAGTTTGCTTATCTTGTTTTTGATCGCGAATAATTTGACGATCTGCTTCAAGTAATGAATTGACAGCAGAGAAACGATCGATAAAGTCTACGAAACTATTTGAACCGAGTAGTACATCTAAGTAGCTAACTGAGCCCCCAGCTTGAATTGCTCGTGCACGATCTTGTAACAATAAATCACGCTCTTCAATTTTGCGAAGAAGTTCTTCGATAGTTCCTTCTAATGCTTTTATCTCATCATTTGTAGCATTTATTTCAGCCAATATATTTTTAATATCACTATTTGTTTTGTCAATTTCAGCATTTAACGCTTGAATTTGATCTAATAGTTTTTGTTGCTTTTCTTTATTTTCATTAATGGCGTTTTCTTTACCACTAATAGAAGAATTCAATTGATTTTTCTTTGTTTCTACTTGATTTTTCTCTTCTTTTAAATCCGATAAACTATTTGCATACGCTGATGGAGTTTGGATAAAAAGAAGTAGTGCAGTTGTTGCCGCAAATGCTTTTATAGAGTTTTTCGCTATACTTTTCATCTAATGGACTCCCCTTCGATATTTAATTCCCATAAACTTTGCCGTTTTAAAAGCCTTTAAATTGTGGTGCAAATTTAGCTAAGTTTACGCGTCGGCAGAATCTGCTTTTGAAATCTGTGACATTCTTTGGCACCGTTACTACCTGATTTGGCCCTACAAAACGAATGACTATTGCCACAAAGCAAGTTAAATTTTTAAAAACTTACGTACAGACATGAAACTTCCCCATATACCAATTAACACACCAATAAGAAGTATCAGAGCGCTCACTTGGTAAACAAGTGGTGAGAAATCTAATAGTTGCACGAGCTCACCTTGTAAACGAGGTGCAATAATTTTATAAACATTGTGGTAAAGTGTTGCGACAACCGCAATCGGAATAATAGAGCCTAAAATTCCAAGCCACATACCTTCTAAAAGGAATGGAATACGCACGAATGAATTTGTTGCCCCTACTAGTTTCATAATTTCTATTTCATCACGACGAGCGATAATCGTAATACGAATCGTATTAGAGATTAAGAAAATCGCAGTGAATAATAACCCTAAAATCAGCACAAGCCCCACATTACGACTAATATTTAGGAAGTTGAAAAGTTTTTCTACTTTACCTTCGCCGTACTTAACATCGTATGTATATTCATACTTATTAATTGTCTTTGCAACTTTTGCTGTTTGTTGTGGATCTGCCGCCTTTACATAAATGACATTTCGTAACGGGTTACTTTGCTCAAAAAGCTTAAAGTCATCCCCAAAATCTTTTACTAACTTTGTTAATTCATCCTCTTTTGTGGAATATGTCATTTCCGCAACATCTGGCAATTTTTTAATCTTTGCTAATAACGCTTTTTCAGCAGCTTCATCTGCCGTTTCGTCGATTAACACTTTTATTTCAACGTCGTTCTCTAAATCAGATGCAACTTTGTTTAAGTTCATCATAATGAGTGAGAATACACCTACTAATATTAAAGTCACCGTAACTGCGCTGACAGAAGCAATTGTCATCCAGCTATTACGTCCAAGTGATTTAATACTTTCTCGAAAATGGCGTTTTACCGTATTAAATTTCATAGCCGTAGTCACCTCCGTGCTCATCACGGACAATCATACCGCCTTCAATCGCTATAACCCGTCGACGAATAGTGTTCACTATTTCACGGTTATGGGTTGCCATTACGATTGTTGTACCCCGTGCATTAATCTCTTCAAATAAATTCATAATCTCCCAAGATGTCTCTGGATCTAGATTTCCTGTTGGTTCATCTGCAATCACAACTTTTGGTACATTGACGATGGAACGTGCAATGGAGACACGTTGCTGCTCACCACCAGAAAGTTCATTTGGGAACATTCTTGCTTTATGTTTTAAGCCAACAAGTTCTAAAACTTCCATAACCCGTCGACGAATTTCTACGGGCTCCTCTTCAATTACCTCTAGAGCAAATGCTACGTTCTCATAGACGTTCAACCTTGGTAATAATTTGAAATCTTGGAAAACAACACCAAGTTGACGACGCAAAAAAGGTACCTTTTTATTTTTCAAACTGCCCAAATCAATACCATTAACAGTAATTTCACCTGAAGTTGCTTTTTCCTCGCGGTACATTAACTTGATAAATGTCGATTTACCTGCACCACTTGGACCAACAACATAGACAAACTCACCTTGTTTTATATTAACCGAAATGCCATTTGTCGCAACTACACCATTCGGGTACTTCTTTGTCACATTTTTCATTTCTATCATAATTTTTTAAACCACCTAAACCTCTTATATATGTAAGATGTATTCCTTTTTCTATTATAGCACTCAATCTATGATTTTTTATTACAGTTTTATTTCATTCGTTGGAATATTCTCCTAGTTAATTAATATTTTTTGGAATATTTTATATAAATCTATCAAACACCAACAAAATAAAACAGGAATCGATGGAAAGTTCTAGTCGATTCCTGTTCATTGCTTCATTTGAAAATACAAAAGAGCATTCAAGCTGTTTCATCTCTTTGCTTGAATGCTCCTTATTTTACATTTCTTGCTCGTCAGTCGTTGTATAACGTACTAAAACTGCACCTGTTTTCGACTCGCCTTCAATAAATAGACGGTTGGCATCTTCCACTTCTTTATCAAAACGGACTACTTTAGATAAAAATTGATCTTGTGTCTCAATTTTCGACGCATCTTGAATACCGACATCTACTTTACCAAAATTCGTTACAATTTTACCGCTTAACGACATTGTACGTGGTACATATATTTCTACAGCACCTGCAACAGTATGTGCTTTAATTTTTGAAGATTTACTAGAGCATGTTGTCACTACAACATGTCCATTTATAGATTTTGCTTCTACTTCATCTAATGCACCATCTAAATATACGCGCCCATTCAAAGTTTCAGCTTCTAAATCTTTACCACGAACATCCGTTAGTTCGATGGAGCCATTCGATGAATCCACTTCCGCCTTCGTAAATACTAGCTTCGAGCCCTTAATTGCACCATTCAATGTTTTCAGCTTTAATTGCTCCAGCTCGATATTTTGTAAAGTTACGCCACCATTCATTAAACGGACAGATAATTTATCTAATTTTTCCTTTGGTGCAAGTACTTGTACATTTACTTGTACTAGCTTTAATTGACTTAAAATTCGTAGTGAGTCTTCTTCATTTTTCACAACAAATTGCTCCAAGAAATGATTACGTGTTTCTTCCTCACTATCATTCACTAGAGGTGCTTTGACCTTACAAATAATTTGGAAAGTATCACCTTCACACGGTTCTAATGAAAAATTACCATTCGGTAGCTCAACCATAATATTTTCTATATGCGCTGCTGCAAGTTCTTCGGTATGAGTAAATTCAAACTTATCTCCAAATGGTGAAGAAACATCGAATTCTTTTACTTTTTTTACTGCCGTATTCATCATATCCATAAAGAGTGAGCCAATTTGTGTTAAATCTTTACGAAAATCATGGATTTCATCTTGGAAATGCTTTGTGAAATCTGCCTCTTTCTTTTTTTGTTCTTCTTTAAAGATTGGTTCTTTTTCTGCTGAGGATTGCTGATCAGTATTCGACGTATCGTTCATACTGCTATCAGTGGACTTGCTAGGTTGCTCTAATGCTTCTAATAATGTAATCGCCTCTTGCGCTGAAATAGTTCCTTTTTCCACAAGTTCTAAAATTCGTTGACGTTCATTTTGCATAATGGTATAGCCTCCCACAGATTGTTATATTTATTTATACGTCTCCATATGTGAAAAGTTTCACTGAAAAAAGAAAAAGCATGCACTGTCATACAGTAAAAAAGTTTTCATGCATGCTATCTAGATGTTTTTTTGATACTGTCATTTAAAAAATCTGCTACATTTCCAGAGTGAAAATAAGACTTATGCTAGCTGTGCTAAATGCTTTAGCGTACGAGGTCTTAAATCTCACCCTCAGAAACAGAGCAGATTTTTATAATTTTTTTCTTTTTGCTGTTTGTAAAAAATTTATTTTGTTGCTTCTGTTAAAGCCATTTCCATACGTTGTCGATCACGTATTAAAATCGGTTTTAAATATTTACCCGTATAAGAGCCAGCCACTTCCATTACTTCTTCTGGTGTACCCGTTGCAACAATGGTACCTCCTTTGTCGCCACCTTCTGGTCCTAGGTCAATAATGTAATCCGCTGTTTTAATAACATCTAAATTATGCTCAATAACGAGCACCGAATCCCCATTTTCTACAAGTCGTTGTAAAACAATTAGTAAACGCGCAATATCATCTGCATGTAAGCCCGTCGTTGGCTCATCTAAAATATAAAATGACTTACCTGTTGAGCGACGATGTAATTCAGATGCCAATTTGACACGTTGCGCCTCACCACCAGACAGTGTTGTCGCAGGTTGACCTAATTTCATATACCCTAAGCCAACATCAACAATCGTTTGTAATTTACGTTGGATTTTAGGGATATTTTCGAAAAACACGACGGCATTTTCAATTGTCATATCTAAAATATCGGCAATACTTTTGTCTTTATATTTTACTTCAAGTGTTTCACGGTTGTAACGTTTTCCATGGCAAACCTCACATGGCACATATACATCTGGTAGGAAATGCATTTCAATTTTAATAATCCCGTCACCCCGACATGCTTCACAACGGCCACCTTTAACGTTAAAGCTAAAACGTCCTTTTTTATAGCCACGTACTTTCGCTTCATTTGTTGTGGCAAACACATCGCGAATATCGTCAAAGACACCCGTATACGTTGCAGGATTGGAGCGAGGAGTTCTTCCTATTGGCGATTGGTCAATATCGATAACCTTTTCCAATTCATCGATCCCGGATACTTCTTTATGTGCCCCTGGCTTTACCTTTGAACGGTTGAGCTTTTGGGCTAATGATTTATATAAAATTTCATTAATTAGTGTTGATTTACCTGATCCAGATACACCTGTTACTGCTACAAATAAACCTAATGGCACATCTACTTTGACGTTCTGTAGATTGTTTTCCTTTGCCCCCACTATAGACAATTTACGCCCATTTGGTTTACGACGCTCTACTGGTAGTGGTATAAACTTCTTGCCACTTAAATATTGGCCTGTTAACGACTGTGGATTATCCATGACTTCCTGTGGCGTACCTGCTGCTACAATTTGACCACCATGTACACCGGCGCCCGGTCCAACATCAATCAGATAATCTGCCGCTAGCATTGTGTCTTCATCATGCTCGACAACAATAAGTGTATTGCCGATATCTCGCATATTTTGTAGCGTACTAATAAGACGGTCATTGTCTCGCTGATGTAGTCCAATGGATGGTTCATCTAAAATATAGAGTACACCTGTTAAGCGAGAGCCAATTTGTGTTGCTAAACGAATTCGTTGTGCTTCTCCACCTGAAAGTGTTCCAGCTGCACGATTTAATGTTAAATAATCTAACCCTACATTCACTAGGAAGCCAAGTCTTTCCTCGATTTCACGCAATACGAGTCTCGCAATTTGCATATCCTTTTCAGATAAATCGAGCTCTTTGAAAAACGTATCTGCCTCCTGAATCGAATACTCTGTTACTTGTCCAATATGTTGATCGCCAATTTTCACAGCTAATGTTTCGGGCTTTAATCGGTAACCTTTACAAGATGGACAAGCTTGCTGTGCCATATATTTCTCCATTTGCTCTCGTACATAATCAGAAGTTGTTTCTTTAAAACGGCGCTCTACATTACGCACCACACCTTCAAATTCAATCATCTGATCTCGTACATTGCCAAATTCATTTTCATAATAGAAGCGAATTTTATCTTTACCAGAACCATATAAAATCTTATCCATCTTTTCTTTAGGTAAATCTTTGACAGGTACGTCCATCGGAATCGCGTAATGATCACATACTGCCTTTAATAGTTGTGGATAATATTGTGAGCTTGTAGGCTCCCATGGTGCAATGGCGTGCTCTAATAATGAACGTTCCCAATCTGGCACGATTAGTTCTAAATCAACCTCCTGCGTTGTTCCTAACCCGTCACAGCTTGTACATGCTCCAAACGGACTGTTAAATGAAAACATACGAGGCTCTAGCTCCCCTATTGAAAAACCACATAATGGGCAGGCATGATGTTCACTAAATAATAATTCTTCATGTTCCATGACATCAACAAGAACGCGTCCTTCAGCTAATCGAAGGGCTGTTTCTAACGAATCACTAAGACGAGCAGCAATCCCCTCTTTAACAACAACACGATCGACTACAACTTCTATCGAATGCTTTTTATTTTTATCAAGATCAATCGCATCATCTAAATCGCGTAATTCACCATCAATCCGTACGCGTACAAAGCCTTGCTTTTTCAAGTCTTCTAGTAACTTGACATGCGTTCCTTTACGACCTGAAATCATCGGTGCCAGTAATTGCATTTTCGTACGTTCTGGATAAACTAATAAACGATCCACCATTTGCTCAATCGTTTGCGATGTAATCTCTATACCATGATTTGGACATATTGGCTTCCCAATACGAGCGAATAGCAAACGTAAATAATCATAGATTTCCGTAACGGTTCCAACTGTGGAACGTGGATTACGGCTTGTCGTTTTCTGATCGATTGAAATGGCAGGCGATAGCCCCTCAATTGCATCTACATCTGGTTTATCCATTTGGCCGAGAAATTGGCGCGCATAGGCAGATAGCGATTCTACATAACGACGTTGCCCCTCGGCATAAATCGTATCAAACGCTAAGGAAGACTTCCCAGAACCCGATAAACCTGTTAACACGACTAATTGATCACGTGGAATTGTGACATTTATATTTTTTAAATTATGTGCTCGTGCGCCTTGCACGACGATTTCTGTATTTTTCACAAGCCAATCACCCTTCTGCTTTCAATTCAAATATTGTATCTCGTAGTTCAGCTGCTCGTTCGAAATCAAGCGCTTTAGCCGCTTCCTTCATCTCTACTTCAAGAGATGCCAACAATTTCTCTTTTTCTGCCTTCGTCAACTTCTTGCCTTTCGTTGCCTTTGTAACATACGATTCCTCTTCCTCTGCCACTTGTGTCGCACGAATAACATCCGGAATCTTTTTGACAATTGTTTTCGGTGTAATGCCATGTTCCTCATTGTAGGCCATTTGAATTGAACGACGACGTTTCGTTTCATCAATCGCCTTTTTCATCGAATCTGTCATATTATCTGCGTACATGATAACATGTCCATTTGCATTACGTGCCGCACGACCAATTGTTTGAATAAGCGAACGTTCCGAACGTAAAAAGCCTTCCTTATCCGCATCTAAAATCGCCACGAGCGATACTTCAGGAATATCTAAACCTTCACGCAATAAATTAATGCCGATTAGTACATCATATGTACCTTTACGAAGTTCACGAATAATTTCAATCCGCTCTAATGTCTTAATCTCTGAATGTAAGTATTCCACTTTTAAGCCCATTTCCTTCAAATAAGCAGATAAATCTTCCGACATTTTTTTCGTCAATGTTGTAACGAGGACACGTTCATTGCGCGCAATACGGTCATGAATCTCGTCAATTAGATCATCGATTTGCCCTTCAATCGGGCGCACGTCAATTAATGGATCAAGTAACCCTGTCGGACGAATAATTTGTTGCACCATTTCTGGCGTATGTTCAAGTTCATATGGACCAGGCGTTGCTGATACATAAATGGCTTGATGAATGTGTCGTTCAAACTCCTCGAAACGCAAAGGACGATTATCTAGTGCAGAAGGCAAACGGAATCCATGCTCCACTAGTACCCCTTTTCGTGCTTGGTCCCCGTTATACATACCCCGTACCTGTGGTAATGTCACGTGACTCTCATCGACAATAAGCAAAAAGTCTTCTGGGAAGTAATCGAGTAATGTGTATGGTGTTGCACCAGCTTCACGCAATGTTAAATGACGTGAGTAGTTTTCAATACCTGAACAAAAGCCCATTTCACGCATCATTTCTAAATCATAGCGCGTACGCTGCTCTAAACGCTGTGCTTCCAATAGCCTATCTTCTGCTCGCAATAACGCAAGACGTTGTTCTAATTCTTTTTCAATATTGTCAATCGCTTTCAGCATTTTTTCTTCGCGTGTAACGAAGTGGGAAGCTGGGAAAATTGCTACATGGTCGCGATCTGCCAATATTTCTCCTGTCAACGCATCGACTTCTCGAATGCGATCAATCTCATCTCCGAAAAATTCCACACGAACGCAATGTTCATCACGAGAGGCTGGGAAAATTTCGACAACGTCACCTCGCACACGGAACGTCCCGCGTGTAAAACTAATATCATTACGTTCATATTGCACGTCTACTAATTTCCGAAGCAATTGATTGCGTTCAATCTCCATACCTGTTCGAATCGATACAACCAATTCGCGATATTCTTCAGGAGAACCTAAACCATATATACAAGACACTGAAGCAATAATGATGACATCATCCCGTTCGAAAAGAGCCGATGTGGCTGAGTGACGCAGCTTGTCGATTTCATCATTAATACTTGAATCTTTTTCGATATACGTATCTGTTTGTGGAACATACGCTTCAGGCTGAAAGTAATCATAATAACTCACAAAGTATTCAACTGCATTATTTGGGAAGAACTCTTTGAACTCACTATATAATTGACCCGCTAGTGTTTTATTGTGGGCCATAATCAGCGTTGGTTTTTTTACTTGCTGAATAACATTAGAAATCGTAAATGTTTTGCCCGTTCCTGTTGCACCAAGCAAAGTTTGATGTCGTTTCCCTTCCCGTACACCCTCCACTAATTCCGCAATCGCCTGTGGCTGATCCCCGTTAGGCTGATATGGCGCCTGTAAATCAAATGTTTGCACGCATGTTCCCGTCCTTTCCTTCCAATTTGTACATTTATTTTAGCATAGCAGTACTAAAATATCGAACATTTAACGAACGAATGTTTGTTATTTTTCTCAATTTCGAATTTCTCACTTTATTACAACGCATTTATTATTTGTCATTACTCGTCACTAATTCTAACGCTATCATTCATTTTTCTAGAAGCTAAATACTTTAGCTCCTTGTATCCATGATTAGATATATACCCATTCTTTAATCATACAATTCTATAAATTTACAAATGACAAAGATAATTATCCTTATTGCCCTATTAATGCAATAAGGCACTTTCTATTTCGTTGCAGACAAAAAAATCCGCTCCCCGTTAACGGAGAGCGGTCTTATCGTATTATTCACTTGCTATTTTGTGTAATGCCTCTAGTTCAGCCGCGTATAGATGAAAAGCCTTTTCATCTCGTTCATCGAGTGTTCTATCTATCAGAACCATTAGCTGTTCTTCACGATGCATACGCTGGATATGATTTAAAAATAAATCTAAATAAATCTCGTTCAATAATTTCTCTGCCTCATCAACTTTTTTCGACTGACCAACGGCTTTTAGAAAATCTGTGTACGAATAATATTTATCCAACGATCTCCACCTCGATCCTTTTCTAAATTATAAGAAAATTCAGACCAAATTGCAACGCTAAACAAAATAAAATCAACTATCATTTATTAGAATTATAGCGTATTTTTAAGCAAATTTCTAAAGAAATAGTATCAATTTCTAGATAATTTCGTTTTTTATCTATATTTTTAGTATTCATCTTTGTCATTTACACTACAAATAAATATTCCCATAAGGAGGCGTTCCATATATATGTCCACAAATTATGTAAATGGTTATTTAATGTCTTTCAATACTTATTTATTACAACCTATTCAACATGAATCGAAAATTTTCACAAGGGTCATCGACAAGCATAATGAGTTAATTGTGACACGCAAGCCTTTGCATGTTTTACGAAAGTCATGCATTTCATTGGGCACAACGTATGAAGCAGCAAAATTTTCTGCGAAACGTTTTTTTGGCAATCAACATAAACTGCCAATTGTTGTTGCATATGATTATGGCTTTCCTTGCATTTTTTTACCAACCTATTCGCCAAACTCTATACATAATATTTGGATTGGACTTCATGCCATTTCAAATATTTCACCAAGCAACGATGGTTGTATTATTACGTTGAAAAATGATATGAAAATTGAGCTTCCTATTAAATACGGCTCGATTAGTAAACAATTTGTCAATGCCTCTATGCTCTATAAACATTATATGGAAGAGCGCAAGCAACTTAGCCATGATGCCCCCTATCACCCTCCATTTTGAGTGCCTGACACCTAGAAAATTCAGAATTGTTTGAGTGACAATTGTTTGAGTGACTGGCACCTTAAAAAACCTCAGAAGCTTATGCCTCTGAGGTTTTCATTCATTATCCGATTTTAGAACGTAAATAGGCATTGATGAATGGATCTATATCTCCGTCCATTACGGCTCCTACATTCCCTGTTTCTTCACTTGTACGATGATCTTTCACCATTGAGTATGGATGGAACACGTATGAACGAATTTGAGAGCCCCAGCCTATTTCCTTTTGCTCTCCACGAATTTCATCAAGTTGTGCTTGTTGCTTGTCAATTTCCAATTGGTATAACTTACCTTTTAACATCGTCATGGCTTTTTCACGGTTTTTAATTTGTGAACGCTCTGCTTGACATTGAACAACAGTACCTGTTGGAATATGTGTAATACGGACAGCTGAATCGGTTGTATTAATATGCTGACCACCTGCACCTGTTGCACGATACGTATCAATTTTTAAATCCTCGGTACGAATATCCACTTCAATATTGTCATCAAATTCAGGCATGACATCACATGATACGAATGATGTATGTCGACGACCTGATGAATCAAACGGTGAAATACGTACTAAACGGTGTACGCCTTTTTCAGCCTGTAAGTAACCGTAAGCATTATGTCCTTTAATAGATAATGTTACCGATTTAATACCTGCTTCATCACCTGGAAGATAATCGACTGTTTCTACTTTAAAGCCACGTTTTTCAGCCCAACGCGTGTACATACGAAGCAACATCGAACCCCAGTCTTGAGACTCAGTACCACCAGCACCAGGATGCAGCTCTAAAATCGCATTGTTATGATCGTAAGGTCCACTTAATAATAATTGCAGTTCAAAATCATTCATTTTTTGTTGGAATTCCGCTAGCTCATTGCCTAGCTCCTCCTGCAATTCTTCATCAGGCTCTTCACGTAATAACTCCAGTGTCATATCTAAGTTTTCATGTGTATCGACTAATTCTTTATATTCATTAACAATGGCCTTCAAGCCATTCCCTTCATTAATGACTACTTGTGCTCCTTGTTGATCGTCCCAGAAACCAGGCTCTAACATCATTTCATCTAATTCCTGAATACGTGCCTCCTTGTTTTCTAAGTCAAAGAGACCCCCTAAAGTCCGCCAATTTAGTGGCTGTAGTGTCTAACACATTACGTACATCTGCTAATTCAATCATTGTTAAATCCTCCGAACATTTTTAATGGATATTATAAGTAAAATCCGTATCTTTTTATTATAGCGTTTTTGAGGCGGAAAACATACTATTTTCAATATCTCCATAGGTTGCGCTTAAAAAAGAGAAAGCCTGAACAAAAAAATAGTAGTACAAACTAGCTTATCTTGTGCTACTACTTTCTTGTGTAATTTCACTAATTTAATTTTCCAAGTAAACTTTTACGCGCTTCCGCATGAATCTTTTGATCACAATGTTCGCAAGTCAAACGTCTATTACGATTCACCTTATAAAGTTGATATTTCCTTGTTCCTTCTAAAAGCTTAAATGGTTTCTTACAACAAATACAAGTCGTTTCGTAATAAATCATCCATTTCCACCCTTTCGTATAAACAAGTATTATTCATTTGTATCCAAATGTAGCCTTTGAACTAAAATAGTCCACTAGAAAATTGCCTGCAATTTTAATAGTTGTTAGCATTTAAAACAGCATGAAGAAAAATAAAGATGCAATCTTACTTCCGAGAGTTATCATGGGGTAATTATGCGTGGTTAATCTCTAGCTCTCATCTTGCTTTGGTTCATCCTCCAATTTAGAATGGATAGCCATTTGTTGAAAAACTTTGACTCGATCAAATTGTACAAGTAAATGCTTTGTACGCTTTTCAAGCTTATATTTTAATAAGAACGCCCTTTGAATACGGTATTCAAATGCTTTTGGGCTAACATCCACAATAATCTCTTGGCCGTTCATAAAGAGCACCTTTGTTTGCTTTTTATCAACTGCGATATAGTCGTCGATATGATGCACAGCAAACCAAATGCATTCAGGATGTAAGGGCGACTTACTAGGGAACCATAAAATATTAAAACGCTCATGGACAACAATAGGATTTTTATTCAGCTTACCTAATATCATCTTAGAGCCATCAAATGCCCCTCGTAGGCTAGATCCAAAATAACGAAGATTAAAATCCATTAATCTCGTAGGTGATAATTTAGAAATATATTGAAAGTCTCTTTCAATTACACGTGTACATAAATTTCCAAAGGCATCATACTCAGGCATATACAACATAGTTTCACTACTCATAATGTCTCCACAATTATAATGCAATGATTACTCCTCCTTAAATATCATGTCTATTAATGTACATGTATCTTGTTGTAACCTATGTACTTCCTCGAGCATACCCTCGAGAGTTTTGTCTACTGAAGATCTATTCACCTCCCTTTTAGCCAAAAAAAGAAAGTTCACGTGGACTTATTGAAATCATTCAGTAATTTGCTACACTATTTACTTTCATTGTACTAAATACCTATTGTTACAATTATTGTATACCCTTAATTATCTATTGTCTATTAATTCTGACTTTTAACTCCATATTTTCTAGGAATAGATAAAAAAAGATCAACTCAACTATCCGTTGAATTGATCTTTTACTATTATTTATTGTCCTGCACCATGACAGTTTTTAAATTTCTTTCCACTACCACATGGGCATAAATCATTTCGACCAATATTTTCTGCCTTACGTACAGGTTGTTTTTTCGGTGCTGGAGAACCGTCTTCTTTCGGATTCACAGCCTGACCTTTGGCAACCTCTTCACGTTCTAAGTTACTGCGGATTTCGGCTTTCATCGCATATTTCGCTACATCTTCACGAATGGAAGCGATCATATCCTCAAACATAGCAAAGCCTTCTTGTTGATATTCGCGTAATGGATCATTTTGACCATAAGCACGTAAGTGTATCCCTTGTCGTAATTGATCCATTGCGTCAATATGGTCAATCCACTTCGTATCAATCGAACGCAATAAGATAACTTTTTCAAACTCACGCATACGCTCTGGTGTAAGCTCTGCTTCTTTTTCATCATAGCGTTGATGCACAGCGTCAGAAATAAGTGCAATAATGTCTTCAGCAGATTTACCTTGGAAATCAGCTACTTTTAATGTACCCTCTTCTAATAGATTTGCGGACACATAATCCTCAATTGCTTTTAAGTTCCAATCGTTCTGCTGCTCTCCTTGTGTATAAAGGCCAACAACATTATCGATTGATTCCTGAATCATGGACTCTACAAGTACACGCATATTTTCTGTTTCTAAAACATCATAACGTTCTTTGTAAATAATCTCACGTTGCTGACGTAAAACATCATCATATTGTAATAAACGTTTACGTGCATCGAAGTTATTACCCTCAACACGTTTCTGTGCTGATTCTACAGCTCTTGATACAACTTTCGATTGTAATGGTTGAGAATCATCCATTCCTAATCGCATCATCATCGACTTCATATTGTCAGAGCCAAAACGACGCATTAAATCATCTTCCAACGACAGGTAGAATTGCGTAACCCCTGGATTCCCTTGACGTCCAGAACGACCACGTAGCTGATTATCGATACGACGTGATTCGTGACGTTCTGTACCGATGACTGCTAAACCACCAATTTCTAATACACCTTCACCAGGTTTAATATCAGTACCACGACCAGCCATATTCGTTGCAATCGTAACGGCACCTTTTAAACCAGCATTGGCGATAATTTCCGCTTCGCGTTCATGGTTTTTGGCATTCAATACGTTATGTGGAATTTTATGTTTATTTAGCAACTGCGAAATAATTTCCGATGTTTCAATTGCAACTGTACCGACAAGGACAGGTTGTCCTGCCTTATGACGTTCAGCAATGTCAGCCGCCACCGCTTTATATTTCCCTTCCATCGAAGCGAAAATTAAATCTGGACGGTCATCACGCGCGATAGGCTTATTCGTCGGAATCGCAATAACACTCATATTGTAAATATTACGGAACTCTTCTTCTTCTGTTTTCGCTGTACCTGTCATACCCGCAAGTTTCTGATACATACGGAAATAGTTTTGGAATGTAATTGTAGCCATTGTCATCGATTCATTTTGAATCTCAACGCCCTCTTTAGCTTCAATTGCTTGATGGAGGCCATCCGAATAGCGACGCCCTTTCATTAAACGTCCCGTAAAGCCGTCAACAATGACAATTTCGCCATCTTGGACTACATAGTCAACATCATTATGCATACTCACATGTGCCTTTAGTGATTGGTTAATAGCATGATTTAATCGGACATGTGTTAAATCAAATAAATTGTCGATACCAAATGCTTTTTCGGCTTTTTCTACACCAGCATCCGTTAACGTAACACCTTTTGTCGACTCTTCATATGTGTAATCTGTATCTGCACTTAACATGCGGACAAATGCATTCGACTGCTTGTACAATTGTGCTGATTTCCCAGCCTGACCCGAGATAATTAATGGCGTACGTGCTTCATCAATTAAAATCGAGTCAACCTCATCGATAACAGCATAGTGTAACGGACGTTGCACACGTTCTTCTTTATAGAGCACCATATTATCACGTAAATAGTCAAACCCTAACTCATTGTTTGTACTATACGTAATATCCGCTTCATATGCAGCGCGCTTCTCTTCTTTTGACAAACTGTTTAAATTTAAACCTACAGTAAGGCCTAAGAAATTATACAGTTGGCCCATCTCAGCAGCGTCACGACTAGCCAAATATTCATTGACTGTCACAACATGCACGCCTTTGCCAGTAATAGCATTTAAATAAACTGCCATCGTCGCAGTTAACGTTTTACCTTCACCGGTTTTCATCTCTGAAATATTACCTTCATCAAGTGAAGCAGCACCCATGATTTGAACGCGGAAAGGATACATGCCTAATACACGTTTCGACGCCTCACGACTCACCGCAAAAGCTTCAGCACGAATAGAATCTAATTTTTCGCCATCTGCATAACGCTTTTTAAATTCTTCTGTCTTCGCTTGTAGTTGGTCATCTGAAAGCTGTTCCATTTGAGAAGCGAATCCCTCAACTTGGTCAGCGATTTTTTCTAATTTTTTTAACTCACGTTTATTGAAATCAAATAATTTATTTAATAGGTTTGCCATGAATATTTTTCACTTCCTATACGAGTCTCAAATTTCATTTTACCATTGTGTAACAGTTTCATGCAAACAGTGTCCTTAAAGCACTAACTGAAATGGGATAAAGTAAGTTTAATTCATTAAATTACAATTATCACCATTTGAGATAATTGTACAGCATATTTCATAAAAAACCTCCCGCTATAGCGAGAGGTTAACAACAGGTAAAAATAAATATTTCTTTTTGTTACTAACTTTTTAATAAAACAATCATATGAGCCATCGTTGAATAACCGCTCTCGTTAAGCATTTCGCGAACATTTTGTAAATAAGCTAAATCATGTTCAATTGTTTTAGCATAGGATTGAATTAGTTTAATGACCAACTCAGTAGTCAATCCTTTATGATGCCCTGCCATTCCAATTAAATGAAGCTTAATGATTGAAATATTTACCGATAACATAACAAAACTCTCAAATAAATTAGGCTGATCAAATGGGAATAAATTTTTAAATACATAATTTACAGCATAATTTTCAAGTATATATTCGTACTCTCTCATAAATGGAACATAATATTCGGTATAAAATCTCTTATACAATAAAATAGAATCATTAATATCTGTTTCATCATTTAGCTGTAAGGAATTTATCATATCATTCACACAGTCCAAATAACGTTGGCTCGAAATGCCACCCATTAAACGATAACTCAAAAGTTCTTTTGCCATATTCATTTGAAATGATAGATTTTCTGGTAAATTCAATAATAATTGAATTTGCTCTTCATCATTTATAATATTTTTATATCGAGTCATTACAGGTTCTAATTGTATTGCCCAATCCTTTATTGGTATTTCACCTATTTTTTGGAAAAACATGCCAATCACTATTAATCGCACATCTAAAGATTGCTTACGATTTTGTAACATTTCGATTGTAAACATTCTTAATTCCCAAAAATGTGGTTTTTCTTCGGAATCTAGTTTCGCATCAACTAATATATTTTTTTTTGTTTGCTCTTCATCAATGATAAAATTAATGCCTGCCTCATTAAGTAACAATAAACGTACTGCCTCTGGACAGGAAGGTGTCAAACTTTTCTCAAGACGATTATCAACTTCCTTTATAATTCTTGGATATACCGAACATGTATGACACAAAAACTCTTCACCAAGTTCTGCCTGTATTTTGCACCAACCATCTTCAGTCAGCATAGTACATACATTATTTTCAGTCATTTTAATTTTCCCATAAGAAAAATCTGATGGATTTGAACGCTCTCTAGTTATGTATTTTTTTAATTCTTCTTTAATCCCTGGCTTACTAATATTACGATATTTTTGAAAGGTTGTTTTATCAACAGCGACTTTCCAACCTGCACAACAAGTATCTTCACATGAAGCACCTATACATGAAAACTTCGTTAAATATTCAGGTATTAATATTTCTCTATGCATACATCACACATCCTTAGTTATTATTAATTTTATCTTAATAAAAAAACTCCCGCCAATGCGAGAGTTCTTTTTACTATTTTAATGTTTAAGTTGTTTCGATTAAGCCGTACTTGCCATCTTTACGTTTATAAACAATGTTTGTACCATTTGATTCAGCATCAGTGAAAATATAGAAATCATGTCCTAACATATTCATCTGTAACACCGCTTCTTCTTGGTCCATCGGTTTTAAATCAAATTGTTTTGTACGTACAATAGAATACTCGTCATCCTCTGTTACTGTATCAGCTACAGCTTGTGTTGTAGCAAAATAAAGTCCTGCACCTTCACGCTCACGGAATTTACGGTTTACTTTAGTTTTATGTTTGCGAATTTGTCGTTCTAATTTATCGACAATTAAATCGATCGCAGCATACATATCGTTATGACGTTCTTCTGCACGAAGTGTTAAGTTTTTCATTGGAATTGTAACTTCCACTTTTGTTTGTTTGTCATTGTAAACCTTTAAATTTACGTTAGCATTGGCGTTAACATCTTCGTTAAAATAACGTTCAACTTTTTCGATTTTATTTTCAACATACTCTCGAATAGCTGGAGTTACCTCAATATTTTCACCGCGAATGTTAAAGTTTAACATGTAAACTCCTCCTTTATAACTGCTATACTTTATATTTCTACACAAGTGTGTGAAATTCCTCTAAAATAATTCTTTTTTTCACAAGAAATTTTAAGAATTGATTTTTTTCATC
The DNA here is from genome assembly GCF_016350185.1 of Lysinibacillus sp. C5.1. Taxonomy (NCBI): domain Bacteria; kingdom Bacillati; phylum Bacillota; class Bacilli; order Caryophanales; family Bacillaceae; genus Lysinibacillus; species Lysinibacillus sp. C5.1. Next base: position 681,481 of record NZ_CP066226.1, on the reverse strand, counting down.
TTGGCTTCTGCTGCCTCTTTTTTACGGCGGGCTTTTAGCTCATCAACAATCAAATCCTCAACAGCACCCTGATTATTGAAAAACACACCATATTGTTTCCCATTGCCAAAAGGACGACTCCAAATGACCTCTCCGTATACACGAATTTCTCTTGTATCCAAAACAAAACGCAAATCAAGCGGAGACGGACGGAAACCTAAATCTACCTCAGTAAACATTTTTAATCCCCTCGGACTAATATCTAATAAATCGGCCATAGCCGTTTGTGCATGGTCCACTTTGCCATTCTCATATATCGCAAAAGTCATATTAACAGGCTCTTCAAACTTAAAACGGAAGCCTTCTTGACGTTTAAATTTCATTTTCCCCACTCCAATACTTTTCAAACATTTCGATAGCTTGATTATGACACGAATGCACGATTTCCATCCAGAGGGAATTAGTAACATATTTTACCGTTTGATAGCATAATTTATGACTATATCGTTTCATGCCGTCAATCTTTTAATGATTCTGTTTCATTGTTTATAACATACCATTTAAATATTACATAATTTTAAAATACATTAATCGGAAAAAGTGCTGAATTTAAAATATTTGAATACTATTATTGAAAAGTAAATGGAAAGATTATCCGAACAAATTGTAATAAAATTAAAAAGTATGAGTTCGGTACAATTCCGAACCCATACTAAATATTACAAATGAAATGATTCCTATATTATTCAATTTTAAAAAGGCATACAGGAAATAACTTAAGGGATCATTCAAAAATAAGCGATTAGATCATTTCTTGCCATCATAGTATCTACCATCTATGGAACTTACATTACTATATGGATTTAAATAGACTTGTTCAGACTTTTTGGACTGTTGCAAGTTTCTCATATCTGTTTTAATTGTATCCATTACTTTTTTTAGTCTCCCCTGAATACCTGCATCCAATTTAATTAAATGTGGTGTTAACTGATGTCCATCTAGTGACACACTATTAGAAGACATCACTTCCTCAAGAAGTTGGCCACGTTTTTCTAGAAATTCATCAATTTTTTCAATGTATTGATCACGTTCATCGCCATCTGGTATAACAGTTAAATGTTCATAAAGCTGCGCTGATGTCGCAAGTAATTTTTCAACTGGCCCCATCATCACACTTGGTTTCCATTTCCATACTGTTGTTGACGATTGATACGTAGAACTTCCTTCCACGTATCTCGGAATTCAGTAACTAAACCTTCAACTTCTTCAATAATAGCAATATCATTTTTTATGTTTGCTTCAACCAAGCGTCTATTCATATATTCATATAGTGCTAACATATTTTTTGAAATTTCGACATTCATATTCAAGGTTGTTATAAATTCGCTTATAATAGCTTGTGCCTTTAATAAATTCGTGTTTTTTTCTTGAATTTTCTTTTCTTGAATAGCCTGTTTAGCCTTTGCTAAGAACTTTAAACAACCATTGTAAAGCATTAATGTTAGCTCGCCTGGCGATGCTGTAGTAACACTATTTTGTTTATAAATATTATGGGCTGATGTTTGTGCTGCCATTCAAAGACAACTCCTTTTTATTACCTTTTAACTAAATTATACTAAAACTATTACTACTGTCCACTAAATTGTGAGAACATACCGGATTGTGAATTTGCTTTGTTAATTGCTTTCTCCATTGCACTAAATTGTTTCCAATAGCGACTCTCAATATTTTCTAATTTCGTCTTCCAAATATCAATTCGTTTTTCCATATCAACGAGATTTTTCCCGATTGTATAAGAATTATCTACGCTTGAAGCAAGTCCGGCTTTTTTCTCAATATCATTAGAAAAAGTCTTCATGGAACTACGTAATTTTAGTAAAAATCCTTGTGTATTAGCTGTTACCTCTTGCCCATTTACTGTTACTTTTTCTTTTACATCACCTTTATTTGTAAATAACGCAGTTACTGCATCCGGATCTTCTTCAATTGCCTTACGTAATTTCAATTCGTCAATTTCTAACGTACCACCGTCATTGTATGATTTAGAAGATGTAATACCGATTTTATATAACGTATTAAAATTTGGATTTGATACAGCAGGATTCGCTTCATAGACCAACCCACGCATATCGGATAATCCACCTCGCAACATTGAATCACTACGTAAAAGGCCACTCTTTGCTTTTTCTTCCCAAAGCTTAATTTCATTTTCTGACATTTCTTTTCGTTGCTCATCTGTTAAAGGAGCATACGAACGATATCTCTTCTCTTTTGTTTGCTCGTTAATATCTTTAACTAGTCCATTATAAGTCGTAACAAATTCTTTAATCTTAGTCATCATATCATCAACATCTGTAGATGATGTCATTGTTACAGGAGGTATATATGGTGCAGTAGAAGGCTTACTAGCTTCTGCATCTGCAGCAGCTTGAGCAGCAATTAAATTTGCTTCAGCTTGTTTTAAACGCTCATCGCCAGCATTAAAATTATTTTGTGCTTGTACTTTCAATGCTAATTTTTCGTCATAAGGAATTTGCACTACTGCAACTTCTTGATATTTCTGAAGATCTACATCACTTATATCTTTTAAAGATTGCTTTTGAGCATCACTTAACTTTGATAAATTTGTTTTCAATGTTCCATCTGGAAGACTATCTATTGAAGCATTTAAAGTTTCTTTACTAGAAAAATCAAAACCTTTAATTGTAGTAATATCAGAAGCTGACAAGCCACTTAGAAATTCCTTATTTAATGAATTATAAGTCTTCAAAGATAAATCTTTAATAGCAGCATCTTGGAATTTACCTAGCTGTGTCTCATCTAATGTTTCCACAAGTAATAAATCATCTTTGCTTAGATTTCCAAGTTTCGTTTTCAATTCTGGTGAAAAATCAGGGCTGTTATTGATTGTCGCTTTAATCGTTGCCTCATCAGCGTTTTGATCAATCGTTAGATTTTGTAATTGCGTCATTTCAGCAGCAGTAAGTGATTTAAAAAATTCGCTGTTATTGATTTGATTAAATGCTTCTTGTTCAGTAGAATTTAAGCTATTTTTAAATACTTCATCAAATTTATCTAAATATGGTTGTTTTACTGCATCAAAATTAGCGATAGCTGTATTTAATAGATTCTGTAACTGATTTTTACTAATCTGAGCATTATCGCGTTCTTCTTTAGCTGCCTTTAAATTTTCAGCAATAGTAGTAGATGCGTTAAATGTTTCTTTTAATGTTACAGAGTAACCAGCAATAGAAAATGTATTAGAATTTTTTTCAGTTGCAATACCGTTCACTTGTAAAACAGCATTTTGACCATTATTAGCTAAATCCCCTGAAGTTGCACCTACTAGAGAACTAAAACCAAGTTTACCGAAAACATCCGCACCAGCTTCTACTGTTATTTCAGCTCCTGTGCCAAGTTTATTATCTCCAGTATTTTTTGCTGTTATTGAAAGTTTACCGTTTTCAAATAAAGCATTAACTCCCGCATTACTACTATTAATTTTTTCAACAAGCTTAGAAACCGTTGTTGTATTTGGGTCAAATTCAATTGTTGTCGCTTGCTCTGCTAATTTCCCATTAGCTTGAATTGCCTTTAACTCAATTTTGCCATCTGTAATGCCTAGTTCTTGTAATGTTGTATTACCTGTAGCATTCACTTGTTTATCGCTAACACCACGAGCAGCCGAAGCCAATTGTGATACACCTTCAATAGATAATGAACCAGATGCTTGCGAAGTGGCAGTAGCAGACACATAGTTAGAATTTGATGACGTTGCAGTTTTTTTGTTGAAGCCTTTTAGTAATAAATTATCAGCTATATAAGTATCAAATGTTTTTAACTTTGCATTAATGCTACGATATGCATCTCGTGTCCATTCAGTTGTTTGCTTTTTTTGTTGTAATTTAGTGAGTGGAATTTTTTCTGCCGCCATTAATTTTGATACTAATGAATCAATATCCATTCCTGAAGCTAATCCACCAATTCGGTTTACCATTATATATTCCTCCTAAAAATCCCTATATTTTTTCATCTACAATCATCCCTAAAAGCTTTTGCATTTCATAAAATGCATCTAATAACTTTTTCGGTGGTATTTCCTTAACGACCTCTTCCGTTTGAGTATCTACTAATTGTACAAAATAACGATCTAATCCATCATGCAATACAAACTTTGATGAACTGTGACTGATATGTAAAAATTCATTCACGGTATCTATCGCTTGTTCCAGCTTTTCTTTTGGTATATCTTGCTCGTCGCTTGCAATAATTGATTTTTCTGCAACTGGCTGTGAAGCTACTTTATTTGATACAGTAGGCTTTGTTACCATTTCTGAGCTTTTCACCTTTGTACTGTCTGAAGTAGCTATAGCCTCGATTGATTGTCCTTGCGCTACAATACGCATATATGCCAACCTCCTAAGCTTTTTAGATAACTTGTACTTAATATCGGATGTTTTTTAGAAAGATTCACTTTTATAACAAAATGATTGGTAACATTTTCATTAATTCGTAAAAAACGACCTTACGTTTAAATTCAAACGAAAAGTCGCATTTGCTTTATCAAGTTTATATATATTGGTTTGGTGAGCATTGAAATTATAAGAAAGCGAATTCTAGATTTTTTTAATTTCGTTATGTATTTCAGTACGTATACAAGTAAAAGCTAGTTTTAAATATGATTAGAAAGTTTAACATCATTAAAAATATCAACAATCATCTTTGCTCGCTCTTCAAAAGTATGCGAACCTTTAACTGCTTGCCATGCTGCTTCAGAAATTTTTTTTCTACGCCCATCATCTTGTAAAATGGCCTGAATAGATTCAACCATTCCCTCTAGATAATTGAAGTTATAAAAAATTATTTCTTCATCTGCTAAAAATAATTCTCTTAAGTATGGCGTTTCATTTGTTACTACTACAGATCTCGCCGCCATTCCGGCAAAGATTCTTTCATGTGTACCGTCACGCAGCAATGCTTGAAAATTCATCACTATTTTTGACTTTCTCATTAATTCCTGCATCTGCCAATAATTTACCGGCTCATGAAGACGGACATTTGGGTAATTTCCTACGGGAGAAGAAGCCCAGTTATTACCATAAATATCCACATTAAAACCGGCATCAGCTAAAGCCATAATTACTTTTAAACGATTGACAGAATACACATAACGACCAATTTCATGAACCATCTTCACAAATTCAGGTGTTTCATTTAATCGTAATTCAATCGTAATATCACGCTTTTTAAACGCCTCAATAAACTCTTCTATATAGTATTTATTTGTATCAGCCAAACAATTTTCTATAACTTCTTCACAAATAGCTCGTATTGCAGGGGATTGTCCACTAATATAACCTTTATAATTTGCCATTTCTGAATATGAACCACTGATTAAAATATCAATTGTCTTATCACACTGTTCAATAGATAATTCGATTGCTGCATGTGGAAGCAAATACGTATTTTTTACATTTAGTCCGAACGTTTCTAAATTATTCACGTCATGCCGGTCCATTAAAGTTAGGATATCGATATCACGTAAATTTTGGATACGTCCTAGATGATCAATAGGGTGGTCGATAAGTAAAAGGATATAGGGCGCTTTGACTACCTGATTCAAAACTTCTTGCTGGTCTGTAAATATACCATTAAACGAAATAACAGCATCAACATCCATTTGCAAACTTGTAATAATTTGTTCATTACTAGAATAAATCGTATCCAGTATTATTGTCTCTACACCTATTTTTTCAAACCCTCTTGCAAGTGAATCTATCCAATATCTTAGAACATTATAATTAGAACTACCTTTTAAAAGGAGGACTTTTTTCAAATTACTCACCTCAATTAGGACTTCCCTATTAAATATTCACTGATTTCAAAATCTAATACAGTGTCAATATCCAACGAATTTTCATTTGACATAATAAAAGATGTTGTCTCCTCTGTTAAAAAGGTTTCTTTCTCTACTATGTCTTCTACTCTCGCTACATAAATAGCTCCATTTAAAACGTATACATTCGGTAAATCCTGCCTTCTTGTAGCTAACTTATCCTGTTCAATAATGGGCTTCATCTTGCCATTTTCTATTGTATACATCCAATAAGGTGATTGCTCTGCCTCCGTTACTGAAACGCAGAACTTAGCTTGTTGGTTTATGGTATATTCAATACAATTGTCTATATCTTCTACAGTACGGAACGGTGAAGTTGGTTGCAATAATACTACATACTCATACCCTTCACATTGCTCTAGTGCATGGAGAACAGCAGTAATACCTGGTGTATCATCTTGTGCTAGCTCTGTTGGTCTTACAAAAGGCACATCACACCCATATTCTTTTGCTATCTGAATGATTTCTTCATTATCTGATGATAGTATCGTTCGCGTAATGTATTTGGATTTTTTTGCTTCTTCAATTGTCCATGCAATTAATGGTTTTCCTGCTAACACTTTAATATTTTTTCGCGGTACACCTTTTGAACCTCCGCGTGCAGGGATAATCGCTAAAACTTTAGGCTTCATTTAAAAGCTCCTTAAACTCATGATTTGCTTTATTGAAATCATCCATTTGTCCAATATCTAGCCAATATTCTCTAATTGGAAAAACAGATGTTTTACTATTTTCTTCTATTAATTTTTCAAACAAAGATGGCATATCATAAAACTCATCCTGTGGAATATAGTCCAGTACATCAGGATTTAATACATAAATTCCCGCGTTTACAAAACTACGATGAATTGGCTTTTCTTTTATTGTTACCAAATCTGTACCATCCGTTTCAATTACACCGTATGGAATTTGATATTCAAACTCTCTTACACACATCGTGGCAACAGAGTCATGCTCCATATGGAATTGCATCAGTTGATCGAAATTAATTTGTGTAAGCAAATCTCCATTCATCACAAAAAACGGTTTCGTCGGTCTACTTTTTAGTAACGAAAGTGCTCCAGCAGTTCCCATTTTTTTGTCTTCCTCGATATACTCAATCTTTACATCAAATGCTTCCCCATTTTGAAAATAGTCCTGGATTACCTCTTTTTTATAATTGACAGAAAAAATAAAATTAGTATAGCCATACTGCTTGAAACCTTCTATTATTGTTTCTAAAATTGGCTTATTTCCAACTCTAAGCATTGGTTTTGGTGTATCGTTCGTTAATGGTCGCAACCTTGTACCTAATCCGCCAAGCATTAATACAACCGTGTTTTTATTTAAAGTCGTTTCAATATTGTCCGCAAAAAGTATATTTATAATTCTATTATTCTCATCTACTATAGGTAACTGCTTAAGCATTTTCGACTTCATTAATTGCTTATATTTGTGATATTTTTGACCGCTTCTTGCAGTTATTGGATTTGGGTTCATAATGGATGTTATAGTTACATCCAGACCTTCACCTCGCAAAATACCACGGCGAATATCCCCATCTGTTACAGTTCCAAGCAAATGTTGTTCTTCATCTACAACTACTGCAAATTGCAAAGAAGAATCATCAATAATTTTCATTGTATCTAGTAAAGTATGATTTTGATTAACTAGTGTTTTTTGCCATTGTTTCATATAGTTACACTTCCTTTGCAGGTACGCCAACTGCTTTTATGTCATTTGCAAAATTACTAACCACAACTGCCCCTGCACCAATTAAACAATTTGAGCCTATATGAATGCCTTGGATAATTGTTGCACCTGTTCCGACATGTGTGCCTTTTTCTATATGGACACTGCCTGATATTTTTGTGCCTGGCGCAATATGTATATGGGAACCTATTTGACAATCATGATCAATCAGCGCACCAGTGTTTATAATACTATTATCGGCAACTGTTGTATTCGTTTGAATAATAGTACCAGCCATTATTTGAACACCTTGTCCTAATTGGACGGAAGGAGCAATAATGGCTGAGGGGTGGATGACAGATTTAAAATGATACGTTTTTTGCGTAAATTTATTAAAGATTTTTTCTCGTAATAGGGACGGTTTAATTGTCCCTATGGCAAGTACTAGTTCAATGTCAGATGGATTATAATCTTCTATTACCTTATCAGTTCCTAAATAAGACAAAGCAAAAGCATTCTTTTCTAATGTAGGTGCAGTAAATCCAATAATCGCTTGCTTCTGTTCAAGTAAAATTTCTGTTAATACTGAAGCATGTCCCCCATTCCCAATTATAATAATCCCTTTATTCATCTATTAGTTCATCCTCTTCGTATGATTTTGAAGCCATTTTACCGATGAGAGACCAGTAATTAGAAGGTTGAAGACCATCTCCAGGTCTTTTAACAGTCAAGTTGCTAATAGACAATACTTCACCAGCTTGTATATTTTTTTTAGCAACTAAGCTTTTCCGTGCAGGAATACGATTTTGTAATTCTATAGATGTTGGTTTTTTTATGCCATCTCCTAATGCCTGTTCTACTTCTCTAATTCCTTTTATCATTGCAGTTAGCTCTTCAGGGTTTAAAGAGGCTATATGATCCGGCCCTTCTAACGTTTTATCTAATGTAAAATGCTTCTCTATTACGGCTGCACCCATCCCTACTGCTACAAGCGGAATATTGATTCCTTCTGAATGGTCTGATAAGCCAATAGGTAAGTGAAAGATTCTTTCCATTTCAAACATTGCTTTTAAATTAATGGAATCCATAGGCGCTGGATATTGTGTTGTGCAATGTAACAGCGTTACATATTTTTTCAACACTGCTTTCGCCTCTTCTGTAACATAAAACTGATTCACACGCTCTATCGTAACGGGTTCATTAGATTTCGCTAAACCATAAGAAATAAATGCTAATGCCTCATGTATTTCTTCGATAGTGGCCATTCCGGTAGATAAAATAATTGGCCTTTGTTTTGTTGCAATATAATGAATAAATGGAGCATTCGTTAATTCTCCTGATGGAATTTTAGCCGTTGTAATTGCAATTTCATCTAGCAAAAAATCGACACTTTCGAAGTCAAAAGGTGTCGATAGAAATTCTATTTGCTCCGTTTGACAAAATGTCTGCAATTCAATAAATTCCTCAAAAGTTAATTCTAACTTTTTCAACATCGCAAATTGAGATGAAGCCTCACCTAAATTTTCAACTTGATATGCTGCTTGCTGTGCATTCTTTGTAACTAGATTTTCAGCTTTAAAAGTTTGAAATTTTACCGCGTCTGCCCCAGCTTTTTTTGCAACCCTCACAAGCTCTTTTGCCATTTTCAATGACCCATTATGATTGACACCTGCTTCAGCTATGATATATGTTTTATTTTTCATAAATCATAAAACCCCTTTTGAATAGAAAATGAAGGTAAACTTCGTAATACTGACATTATTTTTTCAGATACTATTCCATCGCCAAATATATGTTCATACTTATCGCTAAACGTTCTTGCCTTTTCAATGGAAATAAGAATATCTTCAGCATCCATATTTGTATTAAATACTGAATTGGGATGCTCACGCCCTTCCTGACGACTTCCACAATTAACAGTAGGTGTTTCTAAATAAGGTACTTCAATTAATCCACTTGAAGAATTCCCAATGACAACATTAGCATGCTTCACTGCACTTAAATACTTTAACTGACCGAGTGAATCAAATATTTTCGCATTGCTGTGTTTTAAAGTAAATTGTTGAATTGCCTCATTAATAAACCTTCCACCATTATCAGCATTGGATTTTGTAAACACTAAATTAATATCAGAGTAATTTTCCAGTGTCTTTAATAATTCGTATATCCCATTAATATGACCATTCGTTTCAGGATGATAGGTTATTAAAAACATAGGTCGTTGCTCATCTAGTTGCAGTGTTTGAAATAGTTCCTGACGTGTCAGTAGAGTTAAATTCACAATATTTTCTATACCAAGAGCACCGACATTATAAACACGTTCTGGAGATTCACCTAATTGAATCACACGGTTGCGATGGGATTCTGTACTTGTAAAGTGCCATGTTGCCATTTTTGTAATGGAGTGACGAATAGCATCATCATACGCACCAAACGTACATTCACCCCCATGTATATGAGCAATAGGTATTTGCATTATAAGTGCTGTTTGAGCTACTGCTAACATTTCAAATCGATCACCTAAAATGATGAGTAAATCTGGTTCTAAACGGTTAAATGCATCTGCAAAACTAATTGTAGCGAGTCCAATCGACTTCACAATTCCAGTAGCAGAATCAGCAGATAAAAGTATTTCAACTTTTTCATCAATCATAAATCCATCATTTTCAATTTCTTGATAAGTGCATCCAAACTCAGGAGATAAATGCATTCCTGTTACAACCATTTGTAAATCAAATTCTTTATCTTCTTGAAGTTTTTTAGCAAGATTTGATAATAAACCGTACTCCGCTCTCGTACCCGTCACAATACAAATTTTACGTTTCATCCTTATCCCTCACTTTTGGGTGTGCTAGGAATATTAACAACACTTTTATTTAACTGTTCTGTTACACGTAAGTCTGATTTCGGACAGTTTTGATAGATTGCTAAGTGGTGCATCGGTGTCCAAATAGGTCGACTCATTACACCTTGCTCATTTAAAAACGCCAACACCTCATCTCGATTAAACTGCTCATCGAGTAGAATAGTTTGTAGCCAATAATTACTTCGAGTATTTGCTGGCTCTTTAAATAATTGGACCCCATCTAATTGAACTAACCATTGCTCATAGTGTTTCGTTAATTCGCGTTTTTGTTGGATAAACATTGGCACTTTTTCTAATTGCGCACAGCCTAACGCTGCATTTATATTCGGCATACGGTAATTAAATCCGATTTCATCGTGCTCATAAGCCCAACGATGTGGTATTTTAGCAGTCGTTGTTAAATGTTTTGCATAGTCAGCTAGTGCATCGTCATCTGTCACAATTGCACCGCCACCGCCAGTTGTCATTATTTTATTGCCGTTAAAGCTCAATGCGCTAACTTTTCCAAAGCTACCTGTATGTTTTCCTTTATAATAAGTACCCAATGATTCTGCTGCATCTTCAACAAGCGTCACATTATACATATCACATACTTTAAGTAAACCTTCTATATCAATCGCATGACCGAATGTGTGCATTGGTACAAGCGCAGAAATACGTCTTCCTGTTTCTCTATTATAAAGCTGGTTGTTTTTTGTTATTCCAATTTGCTCTAGATAGATTTTTAATTTATCCGCATCAACACCTAAAGTATGAAAGGAAACATCTATAAAGTGAGGTACTGCGCCCAAATATGACACAGCATTGGCTGTTGCAATAAAAGTAAGAGAAGGCATTAATACTTCGTCTTCCGCATTTACGCCTGCAACTTTTAATGCAATATGTAATGCAGCTGTACCATTTACAACAGCAACTGCACGTTTAACACCGACAAATTTTGCTAAATCCTCCTCAAACCGATTTACATAGGCTCCAACTGAGGATACCCAGCCTGTTTTGACACAATCTGTCACATATTCAACTTCTTTATCATTGAATGTAGGCTCATGTAAAGGTACAAACTCTTTTCCATAAAATCGTTTTACATTATCTGCAAATTCCAACCATTGATTATTCATATATTATAAACATCTGCCTTATATTGAGATAAATTTTTAGGATTTGTAAACCATTCTATCGTTTCTTCAAGACCTCTACGGAAACCTTCCTTGCCACCAAATTGTGGTTCCCATCCAAGTAGTTCCTTTGCCTTTTTGTTCTCAGCCCAAAGACGTTCAACTTCACTTTTTTCAGGACGTAAACGTTGTTCATCCGTTTCAATTGTTAAATCTACATCCATTATATCTGCAATCATTTGCGCAGTCTCACCAATCGATACCTCATAGTTCGATCCAATATTAATGACTTCACCAATTGAATTAGCAGAATCCATTACAGAAATAAAACCGTTAACTGTATCTTTTACATAGTTAAAATCACGTGTAGGGCTTATAGCTCCTAGCTTAATATTTGTTTTACCACTTGCCAGTTGACTAATAATTGTCGGGATAACAGCACGAGCTGATTGGCGAGGCCCATATGTATTAAACGGACGGATAACCGATACAGGCGTATCAAATGAGCGGTAAAATGACAATGCCATCTGATCAGCACCTATTTTTGAAGCAGAGTAAGGTGATTGTCCTTGTAATGGATGTTCTTCATCAATTGGTACATACAACGCTGTTCCATATACTTCACTTGTAGAAGTATGAACTACCTTTTCTACACCTAATTCTTTCGCGGCTTGAACAACATTTAAAGTCCCTGTCACATTTGTATCAACATAAGTTGCTGGAGAATGATAGGAATAAGGAATTGCAATTAAAGCTGCTAAATTAAGGACATGTGTGCAACCCTTCATCGCTTCTTTTACACCATAAGGATCACGAATATCTCCTGAAAATACATCTATTGTTGATTTGATTTCCGCCGAAGACTGATCTAACCAGCCCCATGAATTAAATGAATTATAATAAACAAATGCACGAACATCATAACCTTGTCGTACTAATGTTTCTGTTAAATGTGAGCCTATGAAGCCATCTGCTCCGGTTACTAAAATTTTACTTTTCATGTTCCATACACCTTTTTATGTTTTTTCATTTCGTTTTTGTAAAAATTTATGTCTAATTTACAAGACTTATAATTTATAATAGCGCCGTACTTACTTACTATATTCAATAATATTTAATTTTTCAAAGTATGGACCTATTTCATATTCAAATAAATCTGCCACTAATAAAAAGTCTTTTATTTCTAAGCCTTCATTTAATTCTATATATGTGCGCTTTAATACATTTTCATCTAAATTTAAATCATAGCCATTTGCCATTAAATGAGCATTTACTTGACTTAACCATTGTATTCCTTCACTAAATTCCAATATTAGAGATAGTGCATCTCCAATATTATCATCTCTTAAATTTTCAATAATTTGGTTTATGCCATTTGGAATTCTTTTTAAATATTCATTGTAACTAATAATAATATCTTCAATTAGATTACTCATTTATTTCCCTCACTATTGGTTTATTTTTTCTAACAATATATTAGCATAGTCAATTATATTATCTACCGCTTTATTCATTTCTCTATAAAGAGTTAGGCTTTGCAGTTTGACTCTCTTATAAGAATCTTCAGCACTTTCATTAGCTTCCGGTTTAAAGTTTTTAAGAACAGAAATTTTTATAGGATCTAAACTTAATGTTAAAGCTGTTTTTTTAGCCAAGTCTTCAAATTCATTATCATTTTCATCTAATTTTTTCAAAATTGATTTAGAAAAAGCAATTTTCGAAGTATTTTTTAAAATTAACTTTTCATTTGCTTCCAATAATTTTTTTAACGTTTTATATGCTTCTATCTCATCTTGTATTTGCTCTTTAAGGATAAGTATTTTTTCTTCGTTATTCTCTTTTTTTATTGGTGTGGAAGTAGAAACTATTATCTCATTACAATACTTTTCGCAAAATTCTTTAAATGGTAATTGGCTAAAACCTTTAATCTTTGCTCCACCCTCAGTGCTATTAAAAACTCTATCTTTATCCTCAGAAACAGAGATAATACGTTCAAATGTTTCTTTCATACCCAAGAAAGGATAGTCTGTTAATACTTTACCACCATTATATCCATCTACAAGAATCCCACCCGTATTGAGCATTTCTTCTCTATTAATTTCCTGCACCCTAACATTATTGTCGGCATGAGATTTATTATTTGTATAAGCCAAATCTTGACCAATTAAGGTGATGGGTCCACTTGTTAAATATAGTGCAAGCGTTAAGGCATAATGAGCACAAGACCCTCCTCCTGCCAAAATAATAGACTCTTGGTTAGTTATTTTACTTAAGTGTTCTTGCAAAGTTCGGTCTGTCGGAGATAGAGCAAAAAAGCATTCGGTATCAAAACATTCTCTGATTTTCGGGAAACTTGACATTGTATAAACAAAACTTGTATTTTTAAATGTTATTTTTTTATAATGCTCATAGTTTATCGCTGCACCGTCAATGGAAATAACATAATCTGGTTCAATTCCCTCACTGACTAAAGAATTAATGGTAGATCCTGCTGCTATCAAAACTATATTTTTTCTATATGTTTTTAATGTAGCTAATTGTTTTGAAAGCGATGGTCCGCCAGAAGCAACGATAACAGGGCAACTAAATTTATCTTTTAATTTTAAAATGGAGCTGTCTTGTACTGCATATTCTAAATTCAGAATATAATTTTTTTGCCACTGCTCTCCATAATACATAATTGTATTTTCATTAACTTTCGCTACTGTTAAATTATCTTTCAGTAATTTTAAAAAGTCTTTATAAAATTGAGGGAATACTTTGTCATAATTTGGTGAACAAATAATATGGAATTTATCAACTATTGAAATCGCACTATACAATGGTTGCTTTAAGTCCTCAATATTTTGAATATTCGATAGAACAATTACATTATCGTGCTCAAGCTCCACATCAAATAACGGTTCTATAATTACTAATTTATCGTCGCCTTCCATCTTTTCTAAAAAAGATTGCACAATATAGCCTAAACCATAGCCAAAAATCACATGAACATATCCCGGCTTATAATTTTTTTCTATAATTTTTTCGCTTTCTTTTAAAGGATCAAACTTACTATGTAATAAATATCCATTAACTTTTAAAGTATCTAAGCCCGAGCTTGTAGAAATCGTTTCAACTTTATAATCTTCTAAAATCATGCATTTCACCTCTATATACTATATCGACAAAAGAAATCAATTTTAAAGAAAACAATGTTATCTACACTCTCGCCTCCATAAATTTAATTTTTCTGCTCACTTAATTTTCTCAAGAAAATATTAAAAATATTCATTACTTTATGTCCAAAAGCTAACTTCGACTCTCCTATACTCTTGCGTTAATAGTTACTATTTGCTAGTGATAGTCTTACTCTAATGTCTAACTTCGATGTCTAGCCCCTCCTTCAGTTCAAGTAAATGCCAAAATAAAAAAACCCGTGTTTCAAAGAAACACGGGTTTACTGTATCAATTATTGTAATAATTGAAGAACGCCTTGTGGTTGTTGGTTAGCTTGAGCTAACATAGATTGTGCAGCTTGAGTTAAGATATTGTTCTTAGTGAACGCCATCATTTCTGCAGCCATATCTGTATCACGAATACGAGATTCAGCAGCTGTTAAGTTTTCAGAAGCAGCACCTAAGTTGTTGATTGTGTGCTCTAAACGGTTTTGAACAGCACCTAATGCAGAACGTTGAGTAGAAACTTTTTTGATTGCGTCATCAATTGTGTTGATTGCATAACTTGCTTTAGAACCAGTAGAAACTGATGCATCTGTTAAGCTTACAGATAAAGATTTAACTTGCATGTTTCCAATTTGTAATTTCATAGTTTGGCCTTCGTTAGCACCAATTTGGAATGTTAAAGAGTTAGTACCACCAGAGAATTTACCGCTTAATAGTTTCTTTTCGTTGAACTCTGTAGTGTTAGCAATACGATTGATTTCGTCTTTTAATTGTTTAACTTCATCTTGTAAGAACGCACGGTCAGTGTTTTCGTTTGTATCGTTACGAGATTGTACTGCTAATTCACGCATACGTTGTAGAATTGCGTGTGTTTCGTTAAGAGCACCCTCAGCAGTTTGGATTAAAGAGATAGAGTCTTGAGAGTTTTTTGAAGCCATGTCAAGACCTTTGATTTGAGCGCGCATTTTTTCAGAGATTGCTAAACCAGCAGCGTCATCACCAGCACGGTTGATTTTGTAACCTGAAGATAATTTCTCAAGGTTTTTAGCTGATTGAGAGTTGTTGAAAGCTAAATTACGGTGTGTGTTTAATGCTGAAATGTTGTGTTGAATTCTCATTTGGAATTCCTCCTTGAATGTTTGTTTTTTGTTATCCCACATCCGTGTGGAATATTGTCGGTTTAGGTAGTATGTATGTACTTCCCGCGCCTTACAATCTATATATCGTATCTAGTTGGAAATGTTTAATAGTTTTTACGAAAGTTTTTTTATTTTTTTATGTAATAAATTATAAGATTGGGTTTCTTATAGAATAGAAGGTTTTTTATTTTTTCTTTAGTTGTTCCAAAAAACTAGTTGAAGCAGTTAGAGCTTCTTTGTTTTGAGCTTGAATGGCTTCAAAAACTTCAGAACGATGTACCTTAACTGTTTTAGGTGCAACGATACCTAACTTTATTTGTTCACCTTCAACTGCTAAAATCTTTATTTCAATTTGGTCGCCAATCATAATGGATTCATCTTTTTTACGTGAAAGTACTAGCATTATTCAGCACTTCCTTCCAATGCTTGCAGGGGATAACGTAATGGATAGGATTTATTATCTTGCAGAACTATTTGCTTACCACATTTTCCTTTTAAATTAATTACTAATGGAGCAAGTAAATTAATGGTAGAATCCTTTAATGTTTCCTTCATTGTGACAACAGCATAAGTTAGAACGTCTTGTTCATTTTCAATTTGTAGTTGGTCAATATCCTCTTCACTTAAATCAAAGCTATAGTCTTTTTTAAAAGCGAATGGATATGCAACAACAAAGCCTATTTCTTTATGTTCAACTGATTGCAACAATACTAATGGATGTTCTTCTGAGATAGGTATAAGTATAAATTTCTTATAGTCTTCTAATCCGAGCAACCCTTGTTTAAAAGTAAGTATGTCTTGCTCATCAATTTCGACTTCACCTAAAAATTTTGTAGTAATTATCATTGTTTCCACGCACTCCTTTAAATGATGACATCAATGTCAACATCTGGTCTTTGTATCATTGTACCAGTTACTTTACCTGGTGTGTATTCAAGGATTGGTTTATTCACTTGTGCATCAATTATTGGTTCTCTACGTTGGATATCGATGTCGGTTATGCCTGGTGTATAGTTAATTTTAACAGAGCCTATTGAAGGCACAAATTTTATATTAAATTGCACACGGTGGGGTCCATGATTTTGTTTGGCGATATTTTGGATGGTTGCTCTACCTTGATCTTTACCTGCACTCTCCATCATTTGTCGACCTTCTCTAGCTCTACGTGCCATTCCCTTCAATGCTTCTTGCTTGCCCTTTTGTGCGTAATTAGCAATTGATTCCAATGGTCCAATTAGCCCTAAATCACGTCTTGCTTGAGACGAATCAATTTTCAATACACTGCGTGTTGTATGAATCTCAAGTGTTGCAGCTGGCTGTTCAATATGCTGGGTAGCTCTTGGCTGTTTAATATATTGTTGTGGCTTAGCAATATGAAGATCAATTTGTGCGTCAGTTGTACGGATTTGGATTTGTGGGAGTTTCATCTATGTCTCTCCTTTCAAGAAAAGCGTCTGAACAAAATGTTCAAACGCTTAGATTTTATAGCGGAAAACTAGTATTAAAATTATCTAATAAAATCAACTAAAGTTTGCTGAATAATTTTAGAGCCAACAGACAATGATGCCTGATGAATTGCTTCTGATGTTACCATTTGTGTAATAGCTTTTGCATAATCGACATCTTCGTTATTCGATAATTGCTTCGTCACGCTAACTTCACGAATTGATAAGCGATTTTCCATTAATTCTACACGATTTTGGCGTGCCCCCACATCGGCTTGTGCTTCGAGAATTTTACTATGCATCATTGTAATATCATCATTTGTACTTGTACCAGTCAAGCCACCTAATGTTGAACTTATTTCATCACCTGTAGCGAGTGGAACTCTATTTGGATCTAAAAGCCCAGAAATTTCCCCCATCATGTCATCAACACTTTTAAATAAATCTTTGCCAGCTGTATTTACGGTCATTTGAATGCCATCATATACTTCAATTTTCACATCTTCCGTATTGACGTTCGCTGTGTTAATTGCCCCATTTAAAAATAGTGGTTGGCCTGTCTTTGTACCGCTAAAGATATAACGATCACCCACTTTAGTGTTACCAATATCTTGAATTTGGTTGCGAATTTGATCAATTTTAGCTTTAATTTTTGCTCTTTCATCAGCTGAATTTGTATCATTCGCCGCTTGAATAACAAGTTCTCGCACTCGTTTCATCTGTTCGCCTACTTGATTTAACGATTCGTCAGATGTATCTAGCCAGTTATTTACTTCATTCATATTTCGCGAATATTGTTCAACTTGTCCTAAATCACGTCGATAGCCCATACCTTTTACTGCTACAACAGGGTCATCCGATGGTCTTGTAATTTTAGAGCCTGAGTTTATTTGATTTTGTAGCTTCGACAGTTTCCCGTAGTTATTATTTAAGTTCAGAAGCATGTTATTTGATAACATAGATTGTGTTACGCGCATGTTTGTAAAAGCTCCTTTCTTTTTGTCAAACTAGATTCGTTTAGATTCCTACACGACCCATGCCGTTAATAATTTTGTCTAATGTTTCATCAACGACAGTAATCATTCGAGCATTGGCGTTATACGCTTGTTGAAATGTAATCATATTGGTCATTTCTTCATCCAGCGATACGGAAGTAATTGCAGCACGATTATTACCGATTGTCACAAGCAATGTTTCAGAAGTTCCGTTTAAACGTGCTGCTTCTTCTCCATCAACACCTAGCTTCCCAATAATTCCTTGATAGAATGACTTAAATGTTGCGCCGTCTAAATTCGCTTGAACCTTTGATTGGATATTCGACAGTTCGAGTGCCCATTTACCATTTCCTTCTTCATTTGCCCCTGTAGAAGCTGCTAATTTGGATGAATCTTTTATCAGCTCATCATTTACTTTAATATTGCCTGCTGACAATGGTTTTGTATTATCAATCGGTTCAAAGAAATCCAGTGTGCTTTGAGCACCAGTGAAATCAAATCCTTGCTTATGCATTGCATTAAAGACATTGGCAAATTCCGAAGCTAATTTGTCAATGTTAGCCATCGTTTCAGGATAATAGCCTTTCGGACCTGTTGCACTTTCATAACCGTATGAATCAATTACAGATAATAATTTACCTTTGCCAGGCTCAAGCTGGTCATATGTAATCGTGCCTGAATCTGCTGTACCTGTGCCGTTTACTTTAATGTTTGTAAAAAGATTCGCTAAATTTGTACCATCAATTTGTGTAGTACCACTGTTGACTTCCATATTCGCAGCATCTTTACCATTAACTAATTTAATTTCTGTATTTGTGCCATATGGCTTAAAAATAACCGTCACACTACCTTCGGCTACACTAGAAGCAAGCCCTCCTGAAGGAACACGTTCAACTGAAACTGGGATATAACTATTTAATTCATCGATTAATACATCGCGTGCATCATATAAATCATTCGGTACATGACCATTTGGTTCAACCTCTTGCACTTGCTTATTAATGGAAGCAATTTGCTTTAGTAATGAGTTGATGCGATTTGTCGACACACTAATTTCGTTACCTATGTTGCCTTGAATCGTCTTTAGTTGCGTATCCATATAGTTAAAGGATTGAGCTAAGTGATTGGCACGCTCAATTGCCACTTTACGTGATGCCGCGTTTTCTGGAGCCGTACTTACATCTTGTAGACCTTTCCAAAACTGTTCCAATGCTGCATTTAAACCAAATTTAGATGGTTCATCCATAATATCTTCCATTTGAGAAATAGCATTTGAACGTGATTCCCAGTAACCTAATTTATTCGTTTCTTGACGGAATTGTCGATCGATAAACTCATCGCGAATGCGTTGAATGGAGCCAGTTTCTACCCCTGTTCCCATATGACCAGGGTAATTTGGTGTATTTAAACCTGCTGTTGGAAATCCTGGTGTAGCTTGCATGTTTACTCGTTGACGTGAGTAGCCAAGTGTATTGGCGTTCGAAATATTATGACCTGTTGTATATAGAGCTGATTGCTGTGTAAATAAACCGCTTCTACTTGTTTCTAAGCCCATAAATGTTGAGCGCATTCTTGTTCCTCCCTTAAATAACGTTTTAATAAAATTATGCTTGAGAATCGAAGTACGATTTTTTTGCCATTGTATTCGTACCGCGCACTTCACGCCCCGAATAATTCACTTGCTCAGGACGCGGACGTAATGCATCTAAAGTCAGATTGACGAATTGCAATGATTGAAATACTAATTTTTGATTGAGTTCATTTTGTTTGCGTAAATCATTAATAATTGACATGAGTCGATCGCGAACAGCTGATAGTGTGTCTTTTTCAGCATCTTGTTCAGCAGCTTCGATGACATCAGCGACAGTCATTTTGTCAGTGGACGCAACTCCTTTTGCTCCCAGGTATTGTGTTACCTGTATCTGACGCTGTTGCTCGAGCTTATCGATAGCCGCTACATGCGCCTGCTCATCCTTGAGCATTTGGTCAAGTGCTTTCATATCGCCAGTTTTTATGATTTCTGTTTTTTTATAGGCTAGTTCGAGCAAGCTTTTATGCATTCTTTCTAGCTTTGTTAATGTAGAACAAATCGTCTCTACAGACATTTTGCTAAACACCCTTTCTGTTATTTCCTAGAAACGATAGAATTTCAGCATATCTTCAGCAACTTTACGAGCATTGACCTTATATTCTCCAGAATCAATATCTGCCTTTAACTGTTGCACACGCTCTGCACGTTCTGCACTGTAAGTAGTAACACCTTGCATGTTCTGAGCGGCTTTTGAAATTTCAATTTTATCAGCAAATGACGCTTTATTTGTGTCAGATTTCACATTGCGTACTTGATTTTTATAGGCATTTACTGCATTAACACCATAAGATGTGATTTTCATGTTCATCCCCCTATCTTAAAAGCTTATCTTACTATTATTTCGGATTGTCTCCAACAATGTTAAGTTTTCAAATATAAAAAAGTGTGCTAATTTTGTTTAAAATTAACACACTTTCGCTTATCAACCATCTTGCAAGGTGCATAATTTACCTTCGATGCGTTTTTTAAATTGGCATGATGTCAACATTATTTTTTGCGGTCAGCATGATAAGTTACTTTATCACGTTGTTCCACACTTTCACGAAACTCCTTCGCTGCCTCAAATGTGCGAAGTTCTGCCTTTAATTCATCTTGGCATTTTGTACATAATTTTCCCGTTGTCGTTAAATGGCCGCAGTTATCACATGGATAGCCTAAGTTTGGAAACATTGCAGGCTGTAAACGACCTTTGCGCACCCATTTATATAATAAATCTTCTTCAGCACCAGTTGCCTCAACAATTCGTTCTACTGTCGCAGCGCGATTTTCACGCTTGCGTAAAAATCGATAAACAATTTGATATAATTCCTCTTCAGATTGTGCACATTTATGACATACTTCTCTGACCCCTGTATAATTAAAAAACTCATTACACTTTGGACAATTTCGAACCTCAGCCATCTTTTCTTCCTCCTCTTGCCATGATCACTATCTAATTGTACGAATCCTAAATTCGTAATCTATTATACATGATGTGTTAGCATTTTCATCCATTAATTAAAGTGAAGGTTCGAACATTTCGGGCCCCCGCTTCTAGTAAAACTTGTTTGGCATGCCGTAGTGTTGTCCCTGTAGTTTTAATATCGTCAAAAAGAAGGTAATCTTTATGCATAACTTGGGCTTCTGGTATTAGACGAAAAAGCGGAGCTGATTGTATACGCTGCTCTCTATTTTTTGAACTTTGTGTTTCTACTGTTACTTTTTCTAGAAGTTGAGTAAATGAGGTATTAGCTGCTTTTAAGAGCTCCTCCGTATGGGAGAAGGTACGCTCCTTTTGCTTCATAGGATGCATAGGAATCGGTATAATTATCGCCTTTTCCTGTTTGAATCGTGCATATAACTCCTGGCGAAATACTTTAGCAAGTGCAACATCTTGTAGAAATTTATATTGATGTAAATATACTTTCATTGCATCATTATATTGATAAAGTGCCGTTGCTGAAGTGGAACGTACAAATTGCCCTTTACACTTTTCACAAATACATGGTGGAAAGCATCTTAATAAAAGCGTTTGCCAAGAAGGCACAAAATGCAATGGCTGTGCACATAATAAACAAAACTTATCTATTTTATTCATTGTTTGAACCCTCTTTATTGTTAGCTAAAATCTTCTGTCGAGCTTCATCCATTGCCAAAGTCACTCCATGATGAAATAAAACAACTTCCCCATTCGTATAAGAAGTATGTCTTCCTACACGTCCCGCAATTTGAATAAGTGCGCTCGCTGTAAAGATTGCAGACTCTGCCCCAACAACAGCAACTTGTACATTTTTTATCGTAATACCTCGTTCTAAAATGGTTGTCGTTAGTAATCCAGAAATTTTTTCATCGCGTAACTGTAGTACTTTGTGTTTCCTCTCTGGATCTTTAGCATGTACTGCTAATATATTTGCATGTATCCTCTGAAACAATGGTATTGCCAGATTTAGCAGTTCTACTGTCGGGAAAAATATAAGAAATGGCTCATTTTTTGCAAGTCGTTCTTCAGTCCATGCTTTGAGTTTTCGAGGAAGTTTTCCTCGCTTTATACTTTTTTCATAGCCCCATAGTGAACAATAATATGGCACTGGCAATGGCTTATGATGGTATCGTTTTGGGATAAAAGAATAACTGTTTTTAAATTGATTAATTAATGATTGAGAAGGTGTAGCTGTAATAAAATATATTGGTGCATCACTTGTTTTAGCTTTTTGCACTGCTCTTTCTAATGTTGCATCATATGCATAAGGAAATGCATCCGCTTCATCAACAATCATGACATCAAACGCTCGTTCGAAACGATACAGTTGATGAGTCGTTGCTAGAATTAGCTGTGCAAAACCAAGCTGCTTTGGCGCTCCACTATAGTATGCATGGACAATAGTTTGTGGAAAAGCTTTTTGAAAGCGAGGGAATAACTCCAATACTACATCTGTACGCGGTGCGGCAATGCACACTCGTAACCCTTTTTCTAACGCATAATGTACAGACTGAAAGAGCAACTCTGTCTTTCCAGCCCCACATACTGCATTCAATAAATGAGATTTTCCTGCTATTACACTTTCTAGTAGTTCATCGGCTGCTCGTTGTTGTTGTGCTGTCAATTGCCCTGTCCATTGAAGGGGATGCTGCTTAATTCGACATGCCTTCGGTCCTTTCCATATAAGCAATGGTGTGCAACTGCTTACTCTGCCCATCTTCAGGCAATGCCTGCAATAAACGCACCGTTGTAGACATTTCGAGCAATCATACTCAACAAAGTCATGTGGATTGTCAGTATAGCAACGATTACATCTTAAGCGAGGTATTTTTTGAATACCTTCTATTATAAAAAAGTATTTTCTATTAATAGCCTGCTCCATATCATATTTAGCAAATGGTGTATGCTCCTTTAACCAAATTCGTCCCTCATGGAAGTCTCGTAATGCGGGAGGCAACAGCCATCCTTTGTAGTTCATGTATCTAGCTCCTTTCTTTTTGTAATGTTGGTTTATTAGTGATTCTGCCTAATGACTGGCAATCGGTATGATTTTAATGGCGATTCTTCCACTGCGCCTATTAAGCAAATAAAAAAGCCCCTACAACAAGTTGTAGAGACTTTTACTTATTATTTTTTTGTCCAACCAAGACCCATTGCACCTTCACCTAAGTGCGTGCCAATAACAGGTCCGAAATAGCTTAATTTAAAGTTTACGTTCGGGTAAGTCGTAGCAAGTTGTGCTAACCATTCCTCGGCTTCTTTTTGGCAATTACCGTGAATAACTACAGCATCCATCTTGTCATACTTGTTTGCATCTTCAGCCAATAACTCTTCTGCGCGCTTTAGTGCTTTCTTACGTGTACGAATTTTTTCAAACGGTACAATGACCTTGTCCACAAAATGTAAGACAGGCTTTACTTGTAATAAGCCCCCGATTAATGCAGCTGCTGAAGACAAACGCCCTCCCCGTTGTAAGTGCGCTAAGTCATCTACAATGAAGTAAGCACGAATATACTGCTGCATGTCCGCTAATGCTGCTAGTATTTCCTGTGCTGAACAACCTTCCGCAGCCATTTCAGCCGCGCGTAGCACATAAAATCCTTGAACAGCGCAAGAAATCTCGCTGTCAAATGGATACACATCAATACCTTCCACCATTTCTCCTGCTTGGACCGCACCTTGATATGTACCACTTATACCACTCGATAAATGAATGGAAATTACTTCGTCATAATCATTTGCCAACTCTTCAAAGAGTGAGGCAAACTCACCAATCGGTGGTTGAGTTGTTTTGGGGAATTCTTTTGCACCCCGTACTTTATCATAAAACTCAGATGCAGTAATATCTACTTCCTCTGCGAATAACTCACCTGAAATGTTTACACTTAACGGAATCATACGAATGTTTAAGCGCGCGCGTTCTTCTGGCGTAATGTATGCAGTACTGTCTGTTACGATTGCCGTCCTCATTCATTTCCACTCTCCTATGTTCCAAGTTTACCTCAAAAAGAAATGAATGTGAATTGAATTACGAAATCTCGTAATGACGTCAGGAATTGACTTTATCACTACAAGTTCAGTCCGTAACATACACTAGATTTCAACTTTACTTTGCCATAAGACTCAAATCTAGCGTTCATTTCACATTCATCTTCTATGTATAGTAAAGGGAATAATTTCCCCTTATTGATTGCCCGTGCTAGATTTAGTATCATCTCCAATATAAAAGACGCTCGTTACCTTCCACTTTCCATCTTCTTTGACAAATACCGTTACTTGGCGTCCAGCGCTTTCATGTTCGACGTTAGTTTGAACTTGAAGTGAGTGCGTTGTCATATTGGCAAATACTTGCGCTTCATCCTCATTATACTTCGCAATGGTCACATTTGTTACATCACGTTTCGTATCAAATTGAGCAAATACTTCATCTGCGAATACTTTCTCTTCATCATAATTAAAGCCTTTTGGATCCTTAGATATCGTGTCCATATAACGATCAATTTCTTCATCATTGAATGCGGCAATATATTCATCAAACGCCGCTAAAATTGCTTTTTCCTCATCAGCCGGCACATTTGAAGCTTTTTTAACCTCTTCGCCCATCATTTCAAAGCCTACCGTACCGTCTTCAATTACCTTTTCACGCTCTTTTGCCGTTAAATCTTCATCTTTATTGCCACAGGCAGTTAACACTAATAAGGTTAAAACTGCTAGAATACTTTTCTTTAACATCATAAAACCTCCCGCGCAATATTGTAGCATATAAATGCTTAAGTAGGAATTTTGTTGCGCATTTTCAACTTTTAGGTGCTTATTTCATTAAAAGACGTCTTTCCAATAAAAATGTTGCATAATAAAAAAACTGTCTTAAAAACTACTTTATCTTTTAAAGTAGCTTTTAAAAACAGCCTTCATCACTACTATGCAATTATCGTACTTCAACCCAACCATTTTTAATAGCTGTTACAACAGCTTGTGTACGGTCGTTTACGTTCATTTTTTGTAAAATGCTTGAAACGTGGTTTTTTACCGTTTTTTCAGAAATAAACAGTGTCTCACCAATAGTACGGTTAGATTGTCCATCTGTAAGTAGTTGTAAAACTTCGCATTCACGTTTTGTTAATAAATGGAATGGACGGCGAATTTCTGTTTGATGGAAGTTGCCTTTGTTTTCATGCTCAGACAGACGACGGAATTCTGCTACTAAATTTTTAGTTACTTTAGGATGTAAGTAAGAACCGCCATTTGCCACTACTTTAATCGCTTCCACGATTTCGTCTGCATCCATCTCTTTTAGCATATAGCCAAGCGCGCCTGATTTTAGTGCATGAGTTACGTATGTTTCATCATCATGAATCGATAACATGATGACTTTTGCATCTGGAAATTCTGTAATTAAATCTGCTGTTGCCTCTACACCATTTTTACCTGGCATATTTATATCCATTAAAACAACATCTGGTTGATTTTCCGCATATAAATTTACTACATCTGTGCCATCGTCACCTTCTGCAATTACATCAAACGTATCTTCAAAATCTAAGATACGTTTCACTCCTTCTCGGAATAGCTGGTGATCGTCTACAATAATAATCTTCGTCATTAGTCTTTACCCCCTAAAATTCTGCAACACATTTCTTTACTTTACTTCTAACGGAATTTTAAATAATACCGTAGTGCCTCGATTTATCTCACTTTCAATTGAGATTGTACCATTTAATATTTCAATTCGTTCTCGCATTCCTAAAATACCAAAGGAATGATCTTTCACAACTTTTTGATCGAACCCTACGCCATCATCTTTCACGACAACATTTACCGCATCGTTCAACCATTCAAGTTTCACCCAAATATCCTTACATTTGCCATGCCTCATGGCATTTGTTACACATTCTTGCACTAAGCGAAAAATGGATACTTCATAATTCGAAGGAATACGTTGTTCTGTGCTTCTTGACTGAAAATGAATTTCTACTCCTGGATTATATTCGGTCACAGTCGACAAATATTTCTTTAATGTCGGCACAATGCCCAAATCATCCAGCGCCATAGGTCGTAAATCATAAATGATGCGTCGCACCTCTGACAGTGCATTACGCACAGTTTTCTTCAAATCAGCAATTTCAGCTATAGCGTATTCAATGCCCTTCTCTCGATACGTTCTTTCTATTAAGTCCGTACGCATTAAGACATTGGCCATCATTTGAGCAGGTCCATCATGAATTTCTCTTGATAAACGTTTTCGCTCTTCTTCTTGTGCAGCGATGATTCGAATACCAAAATCTTGCTTCATTTTCGCTTGTTCAAGCGCTAACCCAACATTTTTTAAATCAGACGTTAAATAATTTAAAATAACATTTACTTGATTGACAATATGATCAGCACGTTCAATTGTATCGAGTAAGCCTCTTAAACGTCGCTCTAAATCATCTCTTTTGTCGCGAAGTTGCTTTTCTTGTGTTTTAATGACGGAGAGCTTCAATTGAAAATCATGTGCCGTTTCATATGCATCTCTAACTTGTTCTTCGGTATAATTATCAAAAGCTTTACTCACTAACACAAGTCTTTGCTTAGCAAGCTGGGTGCTTTTTTCTAAAGCATCGCCTTCATCGATGACAATTGAAATTTGTTTTCGAACAATTTCTAGCTCTTGTTGCATATCTTCAAAGCTTCTTCGGCTTTGTTCACTTATAATGAAAATATCATCTTTAGAGCTCATAATTGTTTCTAACATTCGATTGAATACGTCATCAAGCGACTTTAAATCGAAGGTATCATTTGAAAACATTGTGTACTCCCCAGTCTAATGTCCTTATTATCACATAGTATTTTGAAAGACCAATTTCATAGAATCTAAGTCTAAACCTATTATAGCATCACAATGCTAAAAATTAATGCTTTTTCTTTATGAAATTTATAGCATACAACCCTATTTTAAAGGAGAATGACACTTATGAGAGAGAACTATTTAACTGTAAAAGGCTACGGAGAAAGCGAAATTATAATATCTAAATCTCGCTTTCTTACTTATATAGAACGCGCTGAAACCGAAGAGGATGCAATGACTTTTATAGAGCGCATAAAAAAAATGCATCATAATGCGACTCATAATTGCTCTGCCTATATTATCGGCGAGCATGATCATATTCAAAAAGCGAATGATGATGGGGAACCTAGTGGCACCGCTGGCGTCCCTATGTTAGAAGTCTTAAAAAAGCAAGGCTTAAAGGATACGGTCGTTGTCGTCACACGCTACTTCGGTGGCATTAAATTAGGCGGTGGCGGTCTTATTCGTGCTTACGGTAAAGCAACAACAGAAGGATTACTCGCTGCACAAGTTGTCGAACGAAAACTTCATCACCTTATGAAAATTGCAATTGACTACACATGGCTTGGAAAAGTGGAAAATGAGGTTCGCAACTCTGGATATTCTTTAGAAGAAATTAACTACTTGGAAGGTGTCGAAATCATTGTTTCGGTGTTAAAAGAGGAAGAAGATCAGTTTCGTCATTGGATGACAGAACTTACGAATGGGCAAGCAACAATCACTTTTGAGCATGCGCAATTTATCGAATTTATTGTGAAATAAATAGTTTTAATTGTCTAATCCTGAAGGTCCATAGTATAATTTTAATATTGAGCTCGCTTAATCAATTACGCCCATGTGCTAATTTGAATAAATTTTAGCTCAATTGCATAATTATTCCCAAAATCAAGAGGAGAATATACCATATATGAAAAGAACGAATGTAAAAAAGAAGAAGAGGTCTTCTAAAGCTTCTTTGATTATAAAAGTAGCATTACTTCTAGTTGCTAGTTTACTAATTTGCGTTACGGCCTATGGTGTTTATATTACAAAGCAAGCTGAACACGCAGCCAACTCAGCACATGAAGTATTAGAAGGTCGAGATGTCTCTGCTTTACGAGAAGAAAAAGTAGAGCCGGTTAATGATAATGTGTCGATTTTATTTGTCGGTGTCGATGATAGTGAAAATCGTGGGCAAGGTTCTGAAAACTCACGCTCAGATGCACTGATTCTTGCAACTTTAAACAATACTACGAAAACTATTAAAATGTTAAGTATCCCTCGTGATTCTTACGTTTATATCCCTTCAGTAGGCTATAAAGATAAAATTACTCATGCCCATGCGTTAGGTGGTACGCTTTCGACAATTGAAACGGTTGAAAAACTTTTTGATGTTCCGATTGATTACTATGTCCGCATGAACTTCAATGCGTTTATTGATGTCGTGGATGCTTTAGGTGGTATCGAAGCAGAAGTACCATATGCTCTACATGAAAAAGATGAATTTGATCGTAATACAATCAACCTCAAGCCAGGTTTACAGCATTTAAACGGTAGTCAAGCACTTGCACTTGCACGTACACGTAAGCAAGATAGCGATATCCAACGCGGTATACGTCAACAAGAAATTTTAACTGCTATCACAAATAAAGTAGCATCTGTTGATTCTATTACAAAATACGACGATGTTATTAAAGCAATCGGCGATAACATGAAGACAAATATGACATTTAGTGAAATGAAATCCTTCCTGTCTTATTTAACAAAAGGTAAGCCACGTATTGATTCATTAACATTAGAAGGTAACGACGATATGTCTACAGGTGTTTATTATTATCAATTAGACCAACAATCAGTTGATGATGTATCTGAAATTCTTAACAACCACCTTGCAAGAAAAAAATCGTCTTCAGCTTTAACAAATAGTAATACTGATAAAGACAATGCGGCTGGCGATGACAGTTCAACAAACGAGTCAGCGCAATAAAAATAAAAAGCCTTTTCACTATCAAAGTTTGATAGCGGAAAGGCTTTTTTTAGTATCGGGTTATTTACCCGCGAAATCTGGTATTTTACCCGCGATTCATGAGGTTTTACCGGCGAAATTTGTTGTTTTACCCGCGATTCACGATACTTTACCCGCGAAAACCATATTTTACTGAAAAAAAACTGCAGACGAACTCAAATTCGAGTTTGTCTACAGCAGTTCTTTTGTTATTTATTGAATATCCGCATGAAATTTAATAGCGGTTTATAGTTTTTACCAGCAAGTCCAATGACTTCAACAAAAATTTCGATTGCAATTAAGATAACCGTAATTAGTAAAATAGCTCCCCATAACTTTGCCATTGAGAAGATAATGGCAGCTAAACCAAACATCATTGCAATGCCATAAATAATAAGTACCGTTTGTCGATGTGTAAAGCCCATATCCAATAATCGATGGTGTAAATGGGATTTATCAGGATCAGACCATTTCTTCTTCATACGTAAACGACGAACAATTGCAAAGAATGTATCAGAAATCGGTACACCTAGCATAATAACTGGGATAATTAACGAAATGATTGTAAAGTTTTTATATCCTAATAAAGCCAAGACAGAAATCATAAAGCCTAGAAATAATGCCCCAGTATCTCCCATAAAGATTTTAGCTGGATGGAAATTATAAAATAAGAAACCAATTGTAGCTGCTGCTAAAATTGCTGCAAAGGCTAATACGAACATATCGCCCATTATAAAGGCCATACCAGATAAAGTAATAAGTGCAATAGAAGAAACGCCTGCAGCTAATCCGTCTAAGCCATCAATTAAGTTTATAGCATTCGTAATACCAACAATCCACAATATAGTGAACGGAATACTTAGAAAACCAAAATCTAATTGCCCACCAAATGGCAAGTTAATGAAGTCAATTTGAATACCGCCTACAAAAATAACGATTAGTGCAGCAACGATTTGACCGAGCATTTTTGCCTTCGCTGATATTTCACGCATATCATCAATGACACCTGTTGCTACAATAATACAAGCTCCGATAATAATCGCTAAACTATATTGACTTTGTGGCTGTAGGACCGCCACACCTATTAAAAACGCAAGGAAAATTGCCAGACCACCGAGCCTTGGCATGATACGTGCATGTACTTTTCGATAGTTTGGCGCGTCAACGGCACCTATTCTAAACGCTAAACGTTTAACTAGTGGAGTTAACAAAATGGAAGCAACGAATGCTGCTATTAAAGACACGTAAAGCATGTCTCTCCTCCTCAAAAAAATAATCTACATTTGAATCCAATTTGATTATAGCACGAACATGCTCTGAAATATACTTTTTCTAATCATTTTCCGCTATTTCACATTTTCCATTTTTCTCTATTATTCTACCTTTATTACTTAATGTCAAATGTAGTCATCATTCGTAAAATTTGATAGAATAATGATGTGTCTAGCATTTAGACAACTTTAAAGGAGCGTAAATTCATGTTCTCAATTTTTAAACGCAACAATGAGCAAACAAGTGCTCGTCAATTAAAACGCTACTATAAAATAGTAGAACAAATTAATAATCTTGAAGAAAAATACGTCAATAAGTCAGATGCTGAGTTAAGAGAAATGACTTTTATTTTCAAGGATCGCTTAGATCAAGGAGAACCAATTACATCCATCATTCCAGACGCATTTGCAGTTGTACGCGAAGCCTCAAAACGTGTATTAGGAATGCGTCATTTTGATGTACAGCTAATTGGCGGACTCGTATTAACTGAAGGCAATATTGCTGAAATGCCTACAGGTGAGGGGAAAACGCTTGTTGCTTCACTTCCCTCTTATGTACGGGCATTAGAAGGCAAAGGTGTTCATGTCATTACAGTAAACGATTATCTTGCGAAACGTGACTATGAGCTTGTTGGACAAATTCATCGTTTCCTCGGTTTAACAGTCGGATTAAATGTACCGATGATGGAACCAAATGACAAAAAAGAAGCTTATAACGCTGATATTACGTACGGTGTCGGTACCGAATTTGGTTTCGACTATTTACGTGACAATATGGCACATAGCTTAGCTGATAAAGTACAACGCGCTTATCATTTCGCCATCATTGATGAAGTTGATAGTGTGCTTATTGACGAAGCGAAAACGCCATTAATTATTGCCGGTAAGATGCCTGCAAATGATGAATTACACCGCATTGCAGCTATGTTAGCAAAACGCTTTAAAGCAGAAGAAGACTACGACTTTGATGATGAAACAAAGGCCACTTCTTTAACGGATAAAGGCATTGAAAAAGTTGAGGCTGCCTTTAATGTTGACAATTTATACGATTTAGAACATCAAACACTTTATCACTATGTGATCCAAGCGGTTCGTGCACATGTCATGTTCAAGCGTGACGTCGATTATATCGTGAAGGATGACAAAATCGAGCTTGTTGATATGTTCACAGGTCGTATTTTAGAAGGTCGTTCTCTTTCCGATGGCTTACATCAAGCAATTGAGGCAAAAGAAGGCGTAACGATTACTGAAGAAAACAAAGCACAGGCACAAATTACAATTCAAAACTATTTCCGTATGTATCCGAAGCTTTCGGGAATGACAGGAACTGCGAAAACACAGGAAAAGGAAATCCGCGAAGTGTACGGAATGGAAGTTATTCAAATCCCTACAAACCGACCACGTCAACGTGTAGACCAACCTGACATTATTTTCAAAACACAAGCAGCGAAATATAAATTTGTAGCTGCCGAAGCAAAACGACGCCATGAAAAAGGGCAACCTGTTTTAATCGGTACTACGTCCATTTTGCAATCTGAAACCGTTGCAGACCATTTAAAAAAGGAAGGCTTAAAATTCCAATTACTGAATGCCAAAACAGTTGAGCAAGAAGTAGAGCTAATTTCGCAAGCTGGTCAAAAAGGGCGTATTACGGTTGCAACCAATATGGCTGGTCGCGGTACAGATATCGTGTTAGGTGACGATGTCCATGCCCTTGGTGGTCTTTACGTAATTGGTACAGAAAAACATGAAAGCCGCCGCGTGGATAATCAGCTACGAGGACGTTCTGGTCGTCAAGGTGACGTAGGTGAAAGTCGCTTCATTCTCTCTATTGAAGATGATATGTTCCGCCGTTATGCAAAAGAAGAAGTTGAAAAATTCACAGCAAAAATGATTGTAGATGAAAATGAAGTCATCCAAAACAAAGATGTTCAAGAGCTTATCAACCGTACACAACGAATTGTAGAAGGCTCTCAATATGGCATGCGCGAATACAATTTAAAATTAGACGATGTTATTAATGATCAACGTACCGTTATTTATGGCTTACGTGACAAAATTTTAGCTGGTGAAGATGTAATGGGAGAGCTGCAAAAAATGCTGCGTGAAACGGTCGATTTTGCAGTGCGCGATGCTGCACCTGAAGAGCTCCCTTCTGTAGAATGGGATTATGACCAAATGGAAAGTGCATTGAATTCATTATTCATTACTCCGGTTACAATAGATCGTGAAGTTGGCAAAGTAAAACAAATTCTAGCGGATATACAGCCTTCTGAACAAGAACTGCTAGATCATATGGAGAAATTCGCAGAAAATGATGAAGTCATGACGGTTATTCCACAAGTGATGTTGAGCTATATAGATAGTGGCTGGGTGAAACATTTAGAAGCAATGGCTCATTTAAAAGAAGGTATCGGCTTACGTCACTATCAACAAGAAGATCCGATGCGCATTTACCAACGAGAAGGACTCGAATTGTTCGGAAAGAATTTCCAAGAATTGCGTCGTTCTATTATTATTGAAATTACAGGCTTCATGAAAATGGTTGAAGGACAACAGGAGGTTTAATAATGGGTTTATTTTCATTCTTTAAAAAATCAGATAAAATCGTACAAGAAAACACAATTGACTCAAAAGATTTACTAGGAAATGCGTCTACAAATAAAGGGGACAATCGTGATGTTGTAACGAAGCTGTCATTCCATCCTGAATGGAATGTACCACAAGAACAAAAGTATATTTTTAACTTCCTTGCAAATGAGCTAGAGCCATTAAAACCGAATCAATTATCGCTATCTTCTATTAGTATTGAAGATGAGCCACGCACAGGTAAATGGCTTGTTCGTGCATTTTTCCGCTCATCATTAGCCGAAGCAATTGAGTTAGGTGAAATTGAATTATTCATTATGGATAAAAACGATGAGCTTGTAGCATCTAAAAAATTCGATTTTAAAGCGCTAGGCACAATTCCAGCTGAAAGTGCTCGTCCATGGGTTTTTGAATTTGAAAAATCAACGATCAAAGTAGACGAAGTGCCAGAAGATGGTTGGAAAATCGCATTTAACCTTGTATCTTTACGCGGTCACCAATTAGAATTAGATCCGTCATGGGAACAACAATTACCAGCAGCACAAAAAGAAGAGCTTGCTAAAATCGTTAATACTTTACCGAAATTAGGTGAAACAGAAGTTAACTTTACTGGTCTTCAAGCAAAACTTGCTGATAATGGTAACCTAAATGTTTCAATCTTTATCCGTAACGGTCATAATAAAGCAATTAATCTAGAACAATTACCGCTAGAAATTATCGACGCAACAGGTAAACAAATTGCCAAAGGATCATTTAAAATGGATCCAATCCTAACTGTCCAACCAAACTCAACAAAACCTTGGACATTCATCTTCCCAGCTGAACTAGTTGATGCACAACAAGCAGACTTGTCTCGCTGGACAGCACGTGTAACACAATAATAATAAATGAAATCCTTCTTTCTACGGAAAGAAGGATTTTTGATTTCCTAGATGTACGGAGCGATTTACCCTGGTTTACTGGCGATTCTCACGTTGTTAGAGGCGATTGACCCATTCAATCAAATAAAAAAGCGATTTTTGCCCTAATGCAAAAATCGCCTGTTCATTATTTTACTGTATCGAATCGTTTATACCCTACTAATCTAGTTGACCAATAAGAGTACGTCACATCCGATAGTTCCACACCATCTGTACCCGCATGGATAAATTTATTATTGCCAAGGTATATACCCATATGAGAAATGCCCTCTTTATAAGTATTTTCAAAAAATACTAAATCCCCTGGCACTGGATTTTTCACATGTGTTGTACTGCCATTAAAGTAGCCTTCGCTGCTATCTCTCGCTATTTTCACACCACTTTGATTGAATGCATAATAAATAAACCCACTGCAATCAAGACCTTCTGGCGTATTACCGCCATAAAGATAAGGTGTTCCAATTAAAGTATTCGCCACTTCCACTGTCTTTTTGTAAATAGCTTGTCCATTCGCTGTAGGATCTTTTGTTGTTACTTTTGATGGAGTCCCCGTATCTGTAGTTACATTATTATGTACTGTATCATCCTCGGGTACGACAGCTACTGGAGAAATTTTCAATACTTGTCCAATATAAATCGTGTCGTTCTCTATGCCATTCCACTCTTTTATTTCCTTTATTGTCACATTATATTGCTTGGCGATTTTTGATAATGTATCACCTTTCGCAACTGTATGAACAGCAGTTGAAGGTTTTGAAGGTGTAGTAGTTGTTGGTTTTGAAGGTTTTCCTGTTTCAGCTGTTGCCTGCTTTGTAATTTCTAACTTTTGTGCTACATAAATCGTATCCTTCGATAGATTATTCCATTTTTTTATATCTTGTATCGTCACTTGATGACTTTGAGCGATTTTGGATAACGTATCGCCTTTTTGTACTGTATATGTTGCAGCTTCAGCATTTTGTATCGCAAAAAATGAAGTAGCAATAGTGCTTAAAGCGAGAATTCTCAATTTTTTTGATTTAAGCATATCCAATAGCCTCCGTTCATGTTAGAATATTTCCTTGTGTGTCTATCATACTAAAGAATTGTCAAAACAAAAATCGGAAATACTGACTATTTTTCAAACAATTTATCAATCCTATATAATACTACAGAATCCGACTGTTTAGCATTACTGTAATAATTGCAAGTTTAATAGTCCTATGATAACATACATTTCTGTATTTAAAATTTTTAGAAAGTTTTAGCTTTTCAATTATAAAGGAGTTTTTATTATTTATGAGAAACATCTTAGTTTTCATCAAAGAGAATTTAGCTGTAGGCTTATTACTTTTTGCCTTGTTCTTAGGGGCAGGTAATATTATCTTTCCACCGTTGCTCGGGCAACAAGCTGGTGAACATATTACAACAGCCATGGTTGGCTTTTTAATAACAGGCGTAGGCTTACCTTTACTGGCAATCGTTGCAGTTGCAAAAGCAGGCGGCGATTTACAACTACTTGCCAGTCGTGTTCATCCAATTTTCGGTATCATATTCACTTCAATTGTCTATTTAGCAATTGGGCCGTTCTTCGCTGTTCCACGTACAGGCTCTGTGTCATATGAAATCGGCATTGTGCCATTTCTTTCAGAGGCAGCACAAGAACATTGGGCTCCACTATTCATTACATCTATAGTATTTTTTGCTTTAATACTTTATTTAGCATTCAACCCATCGAAACTTGTCGATCGTGTAGGGAAAATTTTAACCCCTGCGCTCTTAATTGTTATTTTACTACTAGCTGTTAAGAGCTTTATTACCCCAATGGGTGAATCAGGCACAGCGGTTGGAAATTACACGGATTCACCATTTTACGAAGGTTTTGTACAAGGCTATTTAACGATGGATGTTCTTGGTGCTCTCGTATTTGGTATTGTTATTTTACAGGCATTACGTGGTATGGGAATGAACGATACTAGAAAGCAAGTCAAAACAACCATTTTTGCAGGGATTGTCGCTGCCATTGGCTTGGCCTTTGTTTATATTTCACTTGGCTATATCGGCAATACAAGCATTGGAGCAATTGGTACATCTGATAATGGTGGCGTCATCATCGCAAAATCAGCAGAATATCTGTTTGGCGACTTTGGCAGTATTATTTTATCGGTTACGATTTTATTAGCTTGTATTTCTACTGCTGTTGGCTTATTAACAGCCAATGCACAGTTTTTCAATAAGCTATTTCCACAAATCTCATATAAAACATTTTTAATCGTCTTTACGTTATTTAGTGTAGCAATTACAAATGTTGGATTATCGACAATTATTAATACTTCACTTCCAGTATTATTGATTATCTATCCGCTTGCAATCGTACTGATGGTGTTATCACTTGTCGATCATTTCTTTAAAGGTGGACGAATTGTTTATGTGTTGGCGTTAATTCCGACATTCTTTGTCAGTCTTTACGATGGCTTAAAACAGATGAAAATCACGTTTACTTCTTATGAGAATATTTTAAATATTTTGCCACTGTATGAGCAAAGCCTTGGTTGGCTTGTTCCTGCAATGATTGGTACAATTATAGGTTTTATTATTCATAAGCTTTTTAACAAAAACTAAACTTCAAACAAACAGACACGTCTTGGTACTGCACCCCAAAAGTTAGAGTGAAAAACTAACTTTTGAGGTGATTTTTTATGACTAAATATAATGAAGAATTCAAATTGATGGTGGTTCAAGAATATTTAAGTGGCTCTCTAGGATATAGAGCGATAGCGAAGAAGTATGGTATAGGTGATTCTCCATTAAGGAGATGGGTCCGTGCTTTTAAAGAGTTTGGGCAAAGTGGCTTATCCGTTAAGAAAACGAAGCAGTTTTATTCTGTTCAATTTAAATTAGATGTATTAAACTTTATGAAACGAACAGGTGCTTCCTATCAAGATACTGCGATTCACTTTAACTTGAATGATCCAACTTTAGTTGCTAGTTGGTATCATCGTTTTTTAAAAGGAGGGATAGAGGGCCTGCAAAAAAAATTAAAGGGGAGCCCGTCTATGTCTAAGAAACAAAA
This sequence comes from Lysinibacillus sp. C5.1, assembly GCF_016350185.1. Classification (NCBI taxonomy): domain Bacteria; kingdom Bacillati; phylum Bacillota; class Bacilli; order Caryophanales; family Bacillaceae; genus Lysinibacillus; species Lysinibacillus sp. C5.1. The sequence continues at coordinate 644,518 of NZ_CP066226.1, read as the reverse complement.
ATCAACAGCGAATAACCAAGAAAAAACAATGTCACGTGAAGAGCAGCTAGAACGCGAAAATGAACTGCTTCGTTTAGAGGTGGCGTATTTAAAAAAGTTGAAGGCTTTTCGAGAGAATCCAGATGCCTTCCTCGAAAAGCACAAGCTGCCATCGCCTTCGAACTTAAACAAGAAGGATTTCGATTAAAAGATATTTTAAAACAAGTGGATATTCCAGAAGCGACGTATCATTATCATATCAAACTGATGGGGCAAAAGGATCCAGACGTAGAGTGGAAAGTCTTGATTTTAGAGACTTTCGAAAAACATGAAGGTCGATATGGCTACCGGCGAATTCATGCGGAATTAAGAGTGCAAGGACATACAATAAATCATAAAAAGGTACAACGAATTATGAAAAACCTAGGGTTGAAATGTGTGAAATTCGTGCGTAAATCACGCTATAAATCATACAAAGGAACAGTTGGGAAAGTCGCTAAAAACCTTTTGAATCGTAGATTCAGAACGTCATATGCCCTTCAAAAATTGGTGACTGATGTAACTGAATTTAAATGTACAGATGATGAAAAATTATATTTAAGTCCGATCATGGATTTATATAATGGTGAGATTATTGGGTTAAGTATGTCAAAACGGCCGAGCCTAGATTTTGTGTTAGATTCACTTAAACAAGCGCTTCCAATTATTCAAAAGCGTGCTGAATATCGGACAACCATTCATTCCGATCAAGGATGGCACTATCAACACAATACATGGGTGAAAACATTGAGGCAGAACAGGATTTTTCAAAGCATGTCTCGTAAAGCAACGTGCGCAGACAATGCGGCCATGGAGAACTTCTTTAGCTTACTAAAACAGGAAATGTATTATGGAGAACAATTAATCTCTTATGAAGCATTACAAAAGAAAATAAAAGAGTATATCAATTATTATAATAATGTTCGTATTAAACAAAAACTGGCCGGCATGAGTCCGGTAAATTACCGAAAACATGCCAGCCAATTAGCTGCATAATAAAAACTCTAACTTTAAGGGGTCACTACCCTTCCTTTTATAGACGTGTCTGTTTTCATTCGCTGTAATTTGGTAATTCATGTATAATAAACATAAGTCATTAGAAAAGAGGTGTCTTATGAAAAAAGTATTATGGTCCTTCATTTTTATTCTGAGTGTTATCCTATTTCCTTTATCAAACGCTTCTGCTGCAAATAACGAACAGCAACTCGTTGGGGAAATAAAGGAAATCATTACGGAAAATTATGTTGGTAAAGTAAACGGTAACTTACAAAATGCGAAAACTATTTCAGAAATCATTAATATGTTAGACCCTTACTCAACATATTTTACTAAGCAAGAATTTGAAGAATTTATGAATAGCATTAATATGTCGACAATCGGTATTGGTGTTGTGATTGAAGAGCATGATGACGGCATTCATATTTTACAAGTAATTGAAGAAAGTGGAGCAGCTGAAGCTGGTGTCGTGGCAGGAGATATAATCATCGGCATTAATGGTCAATCCATTGTAGATAGCTCAACTCAGGAAGCCTCTTCCCTGCTAATCGGTAATGAAGGCACCGATGTGCAAGTTAAGCTATTACACGAGAATGGGACTACTTCTACTAAAACTATTACACGTAAAAAATTCACACTACCAAACGTAGAATCTGCTTTATTGTTTGGTGATGTTGGCTACATAGCAATGTCTTCTTTCTCTGAAGATGGCGCACAACTAGTGAAAGACGCACTGACTCAGCTTAAGCAACGTGGTGCTACTTCTTTTATTTTAGATTTACAAAATAATGGTGGGGGCTATGTTGCAACAGCTGAACAGCTGACTGGATTATTCCCAAAAGCAAAAATCGCCTATTTATTACAGGAAGCCCATGCCTCTTATGAAGTGCGTGCAGCACAACAAAACATGAAATTCCCAACTGATACACGTATTTTAGTAAATCGCTATAGTGCAAGTGCTTCAGAAATGCTTGCAGCTTCGTTACAAGATCAACAATCGGCGATTCTATATGGTGAAACTACTTATGGTAAAGGCGCAATGCAAGGTTTCTTTGAATTACATGACGGTAGTTATTTAAAGCTTACTGTGGGTAAATTTACAGGTCCTGCTGGTCAAACGATTAACGAAGTAGGCGTGAAACCAACTATTCAAACGAAGACGGCACCACTCTTCCAAGCTCATTACGATGCCATTAAAGCGCAATACAAAGAGTATCAGGAACTAGTAAGCCTAAAAAATGTACCATCTACAAAAACATTTGTAGTTAAGTTTTCGCAAGCCTTCTCTTCACCAATTCCTGAAGGCAGTGTACAGCTTGTTGCATTAGGCGGAGACGAGATTCCAATTACTACAAAAGTAGGAAAAGACAATTCCTTACTCGTTACACCTAAAAATCCTTTAGGAAAAGGCCAAGAATATATGTTGCTCGTTCATCCAACTATTCAGAAACCTACAGGTGACAAACTGCAAAAAGGTATTTATCTGCATATTGCAGTAACTAACTAACAACAAGCCATGAATAAAAGCGTTTGATTGTCGCTCCAAAGCGAAGCGGGAATCAAACGCTTTTTTTAATAACCAGCCCTTTTATATGCCCCAACCACAAGCGCGTCTGGAACGAAAATAAAAAATCCCTCTCTGTATTGAGAAGGATTTCATTTTCTATCACACATATGGAGGTTCTTTTAATAAAAAAAAGACATGAACTAAATTTCGCGCAAGTTCACATGGCTTGCTTTTTTGTTCTAGTAAATTCGTTAATATTAAACGTTCAAAAGAGCCAACAAAACTATCCGCAACTATTTTGATATCGATATTTTGTAATTTAAACAATCTATCACAATCATGTCGATAAACTAGCTCAATAAATCGCTGTGTAAGCTGCGATTTAACGCTTGATGATTGTTTCGATTCAAAAAAGCCAATTTTCGTTAACTTTGGATTTTCAATAATATAGAGAAACATCAAATATAATTTATGTTCTAGCATATGAATAAAGCCTTCCAGCCCTTTTTCAGCCTGTTCGGAATGATTGTCCATAATCTCATAAAATCCAAGCTGAAATTGTATGTTTAAGTCCTCATAAAGCGATTCTTTACTTTTAAAATATAAATAAAATGTGGGCTGTGTTACATCTGCTGCTTTCACTATATCGCTTATTTTCGTAGCATGGTATCCCCTTTCAGCGAAAAGCTCCACAGCCTTTTCCAGTAATAATTGTTTACTTTTTTCACCGTTTGAGTTGATTTTCCTACCTCTTGCCATCATTGTCACCTTACTCTGTTAAAAATTATTACCCTGTTTAAAAATTAATTTTAAATAGTAAACCATCACAAAACCCAACATTTTACTTTTCACTATCTGAATAATGTTAATTATAATATAATTCCAAAAATTACACTATGCATATTCAACAAAATATGATGTTTGGTACTTTTCTAATCTATTGAAAAGCAATGTAATAAGCTAAAAGCATTACCTTAAACAGAATTGTTTTTGCTTGACAAGAAATACAAAAAGCATGCTGGAAGTACTACTTCCAACATGCTTTTCGCGCATTTTATTTTAACCATAATGATTATTGCTTTAATAACTTCTTTTTCAGTTTATCCGTAAATTCTTTTACTTCTTTGATGCCAAATACTAAGTAGGAACCTACAAAGACGGCTATAAAGATGATGAGACCTACAATAAACGTTAACCACTTATATTCAAATACTAAATAGTGGCTGGAGTAATACATAACTACCGCAATGACAATCATTGGTGGCACCGCTCTAAAAAATTGTAACTCTTTGCTAAAGATGCCCATTTCCAAGTCATATTTAGGTATTGCATTATAATATAAGTGTGTTCATTATTAGGAGTTAATACCTAAATCTTTCTTTAATTCATCTAACTTATCGTTTGAATATATATTAGAAATAATACCGTTAGGATCTATTAGAAAGATTGTAGGAACATCATAAACTTCATAATTAATCAGAATAGAATTAGAACGAACTAAATAGGTATAATCATTGTTTGGATAAGTTATATTTTTCTCTTCTACCTCTTCTGGCGCAACGATAATCAAACGCATAGATGTTGTGTTTTTTATAACCTTAATTAAGGCTGCCAAAGTTGCTTTACATACATTACAAGTGTCCTTTGCAAAAAATAATATTGTATTTTTATTATTATAATCACTCAATTTTACCAATTGTCCATCTTCACTTACTTCCCTAAACAATGGAGCCCTAGTTCCAACTGATACTATTCTAGAATTAGCTTTTTCTAATTTAAAACGATTTAAAAAATGGGTAATTGATTTTGTTAATAAAAAGATAACTATTGTCTGTAAAATAATAAATACCCATAATAATATATTTGAATACATTAGAATATTACTCATAAAAATCAATCCTTTTAATGATTTAAAAATCTTTAAATGATAAGATAATACGTTTAAAGATTTTTCTTATATTAATAATTTCTTTAGCAATAAGTACTATGATAATAGCTTGTAAAGTAACGAAAATGGTTTCCCATGCTTTATATCCAAATACTTCTAATGATTTGTTTCTAAAGATAATGGCATCAATAGAAAAAAGTAATTCTTTGTTTAAAGAAACTAGAATACATATTGAAACTAAAATAATATTACGTATTACAAGCTTCCAAGAAAGATTATGATTCCCTAATACACCACCACATCCACAAGATATTTCTTTGCGTCCACGCATTATGTTTATCACTATTGCCATTGTGTAGATTAATAATAAACCTCCAGCAATTAATCCACTTAAAAACTGAAATAATCCTAATAAAAGCAGAATGCCTAGACAAAATTCTACTAGCACATCTAATTTACCTACTACACTTGACCAGCTAGGAGGTAAAACTTTGTAGTTTTCAATTATTCCGATATGTTTATCTAAGGTATTATATTTAGAAATGGAGCTACTAAAAAAAATTATAGCCATGCATATCCGAATAAATAACTCAAACTCTGAATTCATACAAGTACCTCTTCTGTTTTTTTACTAAAATCATCATTGTGCCATTCTGTCTGTTTAGTATACATGTTTGCATATAGTCGATTTAAACTCATTAATTCCTCATGTGTCCCAGCTTCGACAACAGCCCCTTTATCTAATACTAAGATACGGTCTGCTAACCTTGTAGAAGCCATTCTATGTGAAATAAATATAGTTGTTTTACCCTTTGAAATCTCATTAAATTTCTTAAATATATTTATCTCTGTAATTGGATCTAATGCAGCTGAAGGCTCGTCCAAAATCAGAATTTCACTATCCTTAAATATAGCCCTTGATATTGCAATTTTCTGCCATTGGCCACCAGATAAATCTACTCCATCCCCTAGATAACGGCCTAACATAGTTTCATATCCCTTATTAAAATTACAAATAAAATCATGTGCTTCAGCTAATTTCGATGCATTTTCTATTTGACTCCTATCATTCATATTTACTGGTGAACTGATCCCTATATTCTCTTGTGCGGTAAAATTATATTTAGTAAAATCTTGGAAAATAATAGTTATTTTATTAGATAATTGTTCGGGTTTTACATACTTTATATCAATATCATCATATAATATGCGTCCTCTAGTAGGAGAATATAAACCTGTGAGACATTTTATCAGAGTAGTTTTTCCTGACCCATTCTCACCGACTATTGCAATTTTTTCACCTGGTTTAATATTAAATGTTACATCTTTTATTATTTCATTATTGTTATTTGGGTAACTAAATGAAACGTTTTCCAATTTGATTCCTTTTACTAACTTAGAAGGTAATAAAAGTTTTTTTTCAAAACTATTATCCTCAATTTCAGACTCTATAAAGTTGTAATAATCATCAATATATAAAGAATTTTCATAAATATTAGCGAGTTCAATAGCTATATTATTGATAGAGTTCTGAGTAGTATGCACAGCTTCTCCAATAACAACAAATTCTCCAATTTGAATCTTTGTTTTTTGAATTAGCCATATGATTATCATAGCTGCCCCTCCATAAAACAATGCAGCAACACCATCTAATGTGATATATGATATATGTTCTTTCTTAGCTAATGCTAAATTGGCTTTATTACTTATTTGAAATTTTTCAGACCATCTATTCAGTAAATAATCTTGCAACCTGAATGCACGAACTTCTTTGGCAGTTTCACGAACTTTTAATAGGCCCGAAACATAAGTGGCTTCACGTGATTCAGGAGTAAGGTTATACAGTAACCAAAATCTTCTACTACCAAATCTTGCATGTACTATAAACATGGGAATAGCAACTATTAGGCTAAATAACACTAATGACCAATGTATACTAAAAAGAAATACTAACATAGAAATAAAGGTAATAAATGTCTTTATAATTTGTAACATTGACTTAAATGGTGATAAAAAATTGCTACCACTTCCCTCTATTCTTGCCAGATGATTATAAAATTTATGATTATCGAAGCATATTAAAGGAACAGAAGCAGACTTTTGTAAGACTTTGAACTGTAATTGATAATCTAATTTAATTTCAAATTTTTTATCTATGTAGTTTTGAATATTATATACAATAGTACCGGTAAGGGCGACTACTAATTGTAATAATAACAATATAATCGGAATGGTAAACGTGAGATTAGGGTTAGCTATTATTCTAGCTATAGAATTTACTAATTCTTTCGTTATAAAGAGTGTTATAGCAGGAATAATACCTAGAAAAACATTTGTAAATAGAGAAATGAAAAACCAAAATTTACCTATTTTTAAAATGAAATAGAACGCTTTTTTTATATTTTTATACTTCATTTGTATCACCGTGTGTTTTTAACATTTGAATCATAAAATAGTCTAATTTCTTAATTAATACGGTGACAAGAGAGATTATTCCTTCTTTATTAACTATAATAAAAGTAGGGAATTGTGTAATATTCATTATTTCAGTAACTTCCCTAGAATAAGGGAGGATTGTTACTAAATCCTTATACTTTTCTATAAAATTAGAGCTCTCTTTATTATCTTCAGAAGGCATAACTACTACATAAATATCCGTATTATATAATTTATTTGCTTCTATCAACTCCTCTATTGCAGAATGACAACTTGCACAAGATGGTGAGGCAAATTGTATTATCACATCTTTTTTGACGATGTCCCAATTTCCTGGACCAACATCATGTATACTTTCTCCAATTAATGGATGACTATTTTGTAAATCCCGCTTTATCTCTTTTGGTAAATAAGAAATCTCTTTATTAAGTGAAATTAATTGTTTATATGTAACAATTAGTATAGTAATGAAAACAATAAATAAGAATATTAAAATTATTTCCAATTCATCCACATCCAAATCATCTTAAGGCATAATTTAACTAAAAAAGAAAAACACTCATAATCCTTAATTTAATAAACTAATAGGGTTATGAGTGCTTTTTTAGATTAGGTTGTAATTACAATCTTCAAAAATAAAAAACTTATAACTTATTAAGCTAAGTCTATTCTATGTAATTAACCATATCGTAAATCTAAAAGTCTAGTTATGACAGCAATCTACCATTTTACTAGTAGTACCAGTACTGTCTTGACAAATCAATAAAAGGGTGCTCTTATCTCGGTCCAGCATATTACATGCTAAATTAACTTGCCATTTACAAGTCTTATAACAATATAAATCCTGGCCTTTTACTCCAATACTGCTCATAAATTTTTTCAACATATTAACATTTCCTCCTTAAATTTGATACTATTTTAGTATAAGATATATTTCAAAAAATGTAAATAGTTGTAATAAGGAAAAATAACAATTATGAATATTATGATAATCATTTCCTATAATGAAACTTTCAAGCTGCTTCGATTTCATTCTGTAAAAATCAAGATAATTATATTACTCTTAAGCTCCTCTTACTCTAATAAAATTTATTCTTTGAGTCTTTTTATTTCAAATAAATAGTAGTAATATTTCGATGCAGGGCTTCATACAGCTTTAATTTTTTATAGAAATACTTTAGCAAATGAATGGAGTTTTATATAAAAAAAACAAAATGATAAAAAAGTGAGTATCTTTAACAACATAAAGATACTCACTTCTAAAATTATTTTAAAAACTTCCGTTTTAACTTATCGCTAAATTCTTTTACTTCTTTGATGCCAAATACTAAGTAGGAACCTACAAAGACGGCTATAAAGATGATGAGACCTACAATAAACGTTAACCACTTATATTCAAATACTAAATAGTGGCTGGAGTAATACATAACTACCGCAATGACAATCATTGGTGGCACCGCTCTAAAAAATTGTAACTCTTTGCTAAAGATGCCCATTTTCAAGTCGTACTTCACTATTGCATAGCCAACTAACATAATAAAGTTTGTAATGGCACTAATTAATGTACCCCAAGCGATTGCTTCGGCGCCGTAATTTTCTACCATCAACATAATTACGGCTATATTGACACCAAATACATTGATTAAACTAAAAATAACTGGCGCCATGGAGTCGCCCTTTGCATAATAGAAACGCGTAATATACGTATTTGCCGCTAAAAAATACATGGACAACACGAATATTGCTAAAACAGCTGCAGTAAGCACTGTCGATTTTGCATTGAAATTACCATACTGGAAGACCACCTGTATCAAGTTTTCTGAGTAAAAATAAGAATATATTGTTACTGGTACAAGTAGCAATAGTAGATAGTGTAGCCCTTTAGAATAAAGGCTCTTGATTGACACAAGGTCATTGTTGGCTTCTTTTTGACTCAAAATTGGATAAATTACTGTTGTCACAGCTGTAATTAAAATCGCTTGCGGGAATTGCATTAGCTTGGAAGAATAGTTCACAGCTGCGACAGCCCCTTCAGAAAGCATGCCAGCAAAAACACGCTGTAACAAAGCATATAATTGAATTGTCGCTCCTCCAAGCATAATTGGTAAAACCATAATCCAAAGCTGCTTGGAGGAGATATTATGTTCAAATGAAAACCCGACTTTATGGGAATCTAATTTGCGATAACCAATTATTAAGAAATACAACATAATCGCCGCACTAGCTAAAGCACTTATACCGTATCCAAGTGCTTTAATACTTTCAATTTGAGATAACCCAACGGCAATGACTAAGAAAATCGCGTTGTAAATTAAAATGGCAAAGCTCGATAAGTGGAATTTTTCATTGACATTCAGTAAACCACTATACCAAGAAGATAAAACAAGTAAGATAGATGAAGGCATCATCCAAAAGTACAAGTTTTTCAATAAGTCTAAATCACTTTGACTATAATCTTCCTTATTTTTGCCTTGGTTAAACATATCCATAATTGGATTTGTAAATGCTAATAAAATAATCGTCATAATAGACACAGTCAACAATACAACCGTAAAGGATTGTTTTACAAATAATGCTCGGTCTGTTGTTTCCCGATTATAAATTGAGATAACGGCTGTTGTAAAAGCACCACCTACTACTAAATATAAAAAATTGGGAATGGTGTATGCTGTGAAAATACTATCCGCAGTATGGGATACCCCATATTGGATACCGATAATAACCTCACGTAAAAAGCCGAAAACACGGGCAACGATATTAATAATCGCTACTGCCCCTACAATTTTAATAAATTTATTCATAAGTCATCCCTACCTTTAATGGCCGACTTATAAATGTCTATACATCTAGCTGTAATATTTTTTTCATCGTGAATAGCTAATATTTCATTAACCGCTTCACGATTCATATATTGATCTTTCGGCGTGTTCACTGCACGCAGCATCTCCTCAGATAAAGCCATAGCGTTCCCAGGCTCCACTAAATGCCCTGCCCCTTCACCAAGTAGCGATACAAGCCCACCTACTTTAGAAGCGATGACAGGCGTATCTGTTGCTAGTGCCTCTAATGCTACAAGACCAAAACCTTCTAAATGTGATGGTAACACAAAGACATCACTTGCCTGGAACCACTTTACAAGTTCTTGTTGTTTTAGTGGGTCTATAAATTTGACGTCTTCACTGAAGAATGGTTGCAAGGATTGGAAAAAACTTTCATCTCTTCTAGATCCTATAATTTTCAGCTCGATAGGTCGCTCCACTTTTGTTTTTAACATTTGGAATGCCTGCAAAAGTTCCTCAACGCCTTTTTGCTTAATGACATTGCCTACAAAAAGAAAAATAAATGGTTCTTTCGCTAATTGCAATTGTTGACGTACTTCAGCCTGGCTCCCCTTTGAAAATACATGACGATTGACACCCATGCTAACAACAGAGATTTTGTCGGGTGCTATATCAAAGTCTTGCTCGATTTGTTTTGCTAACACGGGACCTACTGCAATAACATGGTCACTTTCACGTAAAATGCTCGCTGTCCAATTGCGAATTCTCGCATTTTTCTTTGCCATACGTTCAATGTCCCCACCATGAGCAGTAACAATGTACGGTATACCAAACATTTTCTTTAAAAGTAACGATAACATCCCTGAAGGAAACACATAGTGTGCATGTGTTACATCGATTGATTTTCGATATTTCAAACCCTTCATTAATGTAGAAAATCCCCATTTAGCATATTTGACAATTGTGTTTTTCTTGCCTGTAGCTGGGTTTGTATTCACTGCTATTTCAACGTCTAGTCCAGCTTTTTCAAGTGCTGTCACTTGGTTTTTTACAAAAATACCGAATGATAAATGATCAGATGAAGGATACATATTACTAATGACGAGTATTTTTTTCATAGACGTGTCACTGCCTTTTTCATTAATTCCTGACCATACATGGCCTCTTTATGAATATGTGTAGCAATTTGTTTCGTCTCTGCAATTGACTGTTCCCAATTGCTACTTAGTTTGCCAACTAATTTAGAAAGAGCTTTCTCATCATCTTCTATATCCTGCATCTGTAAACATCGATCTGATGCGCCGACAAAGGACATAAAATCTTGCACCTTTGTATGATAGGATACAGCAATAATGGGAGTCTCTGAATTGGTCGCCAATATTAGTGAGTGTAAACGCGTACCAATTATAATATCTTGCTCGCCTGTCACTTCAAGTAAACGTTCAGGCACAAGATTTTCCTCAATTATTTCTGTATGAGCATGATGTTGCATTTTTTTCTGAATATCTTTTGTCACAGTAACATCTTGCGGAAACTTCGTTGCAAAAAATGTAATGTGAACGTTTTGCTCAGAAATGACTTGATCTAAATTTTTCGCCATACCTGTTACATATGCATCGTATTTTGCTACATTTCCTTCTGGCCAATAGTTTGCATTATAGTACGGAACAGCTGAAACACCAATTTTTATTGGCTTTTCCGCGTAATCTTTGCGATCCCCTTTTAACGTAAATGCAGGGTCACCAATGACTTCTATCGGTTTTTTGACCCCAATACTGTGTAAAAGTTTTTTAGACTGAGGATCACGCACAGAGATATTTGCTGCATAACGACACATAACACGGATACTAATTTTTCCTGAAAATGTATCTAGTGGTCCTGCACCACATCCGTAAATAATGTAGGGAATATTATTTTGTTTTGCCATCATTGCATATGTTCCATAAAGATGGGCCTCACGCTTATAAAAATCCATTAAAATACCACCACCACCAATAATGAGGAGGTCAAAGTTTGCTACATATTGTTTGTTATTTTTATACGTATGGATAAACGTTTTATATAAGTTGCCCTTTTTATAATACAATGGATAGCTATGTACCCCATAACGCGCGGATGTTTGTTGTGTGTTATTACTAAAAACGGTAATGTCGTCACTCGTTACCGAAAATGTTTGTTTTACTTGTTGAAGAATGCCGTATAATATTGATTCATCACCATTATTATCATTGCCGTAATTCCCCACAATGCCTATTTTCATTAAAAAACATCCTTTTACTTTTTAATACAGAGATTATACCACAATTGCACTTATTCGTTCTTTTTAAAAATAGTAAAAAAAAGGGGAGCCCCGAATTTCAACGAGATTCCCCCCTTTTCTAGCACCTTATGACAATACTAAATCCTATAAAACAGCAAAAAAGTACTACTTTATTTTTGCTTCTGCTAGTCATCTATTGCTAACTTTTACTTATGAATTGCTCTATAAAGGAACAAACCGAAATGTGCTCGACTAATCGCTTCATTTGGTTTAAAAATGTTACCATCATAGCCTGTCGTAATTTTGTTAGCAGCTAGTTGTTGTACAAATGTATACGCCCAATGATCTTTTGGAACATCCTTAAAGGCAATACCACTTGTTCCATTTAATTGATATGCGATTGCAACAATTTTCGCCATTTGTGCTCGTGTTAATGTTGCATTCGGGTCAAAAGTATTGTTTTCGCGGCCACTCATAATGCCTGCTTCTACAACGGCAGCAATTTCTTTAAAGTAAATGTGATTTGCCGGTATATCTTTGAAGTTTGGATTTTTCACATTTTTTGTATTTAAACCTAGTGCACGGCTAATAATGACAGCTGCATGTGCACGTGTCAGTTTGTCATTCGGTCTAAATGTTCCATCAGCCTGTCCCGTAATAATATTTTGAGACGTTAAATATTCAATCTCTTTAAAGTATACGTAATTATTTGGAATATCTTTAAATAGCGCTGGCTTCGCTACAGTAACCGTAGCAACTTGACTCTTCGTACCTAAAGTTGCAATGACCTTACCTGTTGTACCAGCATTTTGTGCGGTAAACTTACCATCGCTTGTAATGGTACCAATATTGCCTTCTACGGACCATTTCACTTGAGATGGATCATAAACAATCGGCTTACCTGCATCATCTTTTGCGTCGATAGTAAATTTCACAGATTCACCTGCTCCAACTGTTTTAGAGCTTGGCGTAACAGCCATTGTTGTAGGAGCATCTACTACTTTGACTTGGAATGATTGTACCGCGGCGCCATCATAGCCGATGTAAATGCGTTCCTCACCAGCTTGCGTTGCTGTATAGTTTAAACCATTAATCTGTAATGTTTGGTTTTGAGAAGCTAACGTTACATGACCATCTAGTGGTAGTGTCGTAAAGTTATCATCTAAAACGTATTGTACTGCGACACTCGATGAAGCACCTACTAACAATGTTGCATAGTTTGTACTATTCGTAAATTTAATGTGTTTCGCCTTGCCATTTGGCGCCGTACTTACCGCTTGTAGTGTGGCAGATACAAGACGTTGTGTATTCCCTGAATTAGAAGGTAAATTCGCTAAAACAACATTATTACTGCCGTAGTTTCGAATTCCCATCGTTGTTGAACCACCGCCATCTAAATTAAGGGCTCTATCAACCCCAAGTGCCACTAAATAATTAGCAAGTTGCACCATATTCATGCCCTTACTATGGCTTTGACGTCCGTCTACTGTAATGAAATGTATAGTTTGTCCATTATTACTTGTAGCCACTACTGTACGTGGCGCAACTTCTTTTGCACGTGAACTTGTTGTGCTCATCATAATATAAGGTTTGCCATCCTTTACTAGATAAGGACCGCTAGCTAAGATAAATTGTGCATTTTGCCAAAGTTGGTCAATTGAAAAGTTAACACTCATTTCATCGCCAACCGCTACATGGCTTAACTTTTTGTGCCAATCGCCACCCTGTAAAGATACAACGAAGCCAGTAGATGGAATCGTTAATTTATCTTTCGAACCGTAAGGCTTAATTTGTGTGACTTTACCAGTTAACGTTTGACCAAATGTATTTTCTGTAATCGGTGAACCTGTGTCTACTACCATTTCAAATCCGAATTCATTTGTATCTGTTGTTTTACTATAAAACTGTGGTGTGTAAACAATCGCTTCATTTATATTACGAATACGATTTAAGCCTGACATTTCATATTTCGTGCCATTATGGGCTAGTGTGACGTCAAAATCAAAATAATCAATGACCCCACGACCATCCGAATTCATACCAAAAGCCGTTGGAACGTTCATATATTGGTCGGAACCGTTTGAAACTGCACCACCATTTAAAATAACATTATTTTTAGCTAGTAAAAATAATGGATAGCCTTCAGACATATTATAAAAACTTGCATTAATAGCACCAACTACTCGATTTCCCTCACGAGAATGACGATTCGCATTTGCTACTGTCGATTCTTTTCCATTGACTGCTGCGGGCATTCCTAATTGTACTTCTGTCGTTGCATCACCAACATTAATCGTTAAGTGATTAATAGAGTTTGTATAGGTATTGCTGTATGTATATTGGTTATACTGCACACCTTTTGAAAGTGGGTAATCCTTCTTTACTGTTTGAAATGCATAGGCATTTAGCGGACTAACAACAATCGACATCATTACAACTAAAATCAGTAAAATTTTTGCTATTCTTTTCATTTTTCGCGCTCCTCATGAAATGTAGAGCCCTCACCTTCCCTTCTATGTTTTTCTTCTATAAGATTATCAAAAATATGCCAAAATAGCTATGGAACATTTAAGCTATTTTCCAGTTTCATATAATTGGTAAAAAAACTGTTTATATTGACGCATTTTATGATAATACGCATATTTAACCTTATCTCAACTCTTTAACTTTGGTAAAATGATGTTAAAGTTTAGGAGGTTAAAAAATATGAAAAAACTATCAATCATTGCATTGATTATGACAATAGTTAGCTTGCTCTTTTGGCAACCCCAACTAGCATCTGCCGATGAACTTTCAGGGCATGCACACGAAAAGGGTCTTCGTTATTTAATTTCAAAAAATGCTATAGTAACGGATGCTAATGGCAGTTTCCGCCCTAATGACAATGTTACACGCGGAGAATTTGCTTCGTATTTAGCAAAGGTCATGAAGCTTGAAGGGAATAACGGTATGGTATTTACCGATGTACCTGATACATATGTGTATGCAACCGATATTCAGCTTGCTGCTACAGCCGGCATTATAACTGGCTACATAGACGGGTCATTTAAGCCTGATGCTGCCATTTCAAGACAACATATGGCCATTATGTTGGAGAGAGCTATTGATTATTTAAAAATTCCTAAAGGTACGTCATCCATTACATTTAAGGATAATGCTTCTATTATTAAAGACTACCGTTCTGCTGTAGCAATCGGTGCACAGTTAGGCATCATCATTGGTTCTGATGGCTACTTTATGCCCGAAAAAAATGCAACAATTGGACAAGCTGCAACGTTCATTCAACGTTTGATGTTACTAGCTGGTGATGGAGCTGCCGACGTCTCAACGTATGCGATTAAGGAAATTTCAAATGGTACACTAGTTGGCAATCAAGGCTTTTCAAGTTTTGAAGCTGCTGAAAAAGCAATCACAAAAAATACACAAGTGATTGTCCAAAAAGATAAAATTGTGAAAATGTCCTCCGGCTATGTTGTCACGAATAATTATGTTGCACTTTATTCTGAAACGATTAAAGATCAAATCGCTGTTGCAGGTAATACAGAGATGGAATATATCAGCAGTGATGCCACACAAGTAAAAGTGAGATTAGCAGGTCAGGTTGGCTATTTAAAACAAGCAGATGTCACGTTAATTCCTTTTTCCCTAAGTAAAGGACGCTCTTACTACTCCGTCGAAAATGGTGAAATTAAACATACGCTATACGATTACAAAACAAATAAATATTCTTCAAGCTATGTTTACGGAAAAGCACCTGCCTTCATGAAACAAGGTGAAAAATACTATAGCTGGAATGGCATTTATTTCACCAATGGAAATGGTTCTTCGAAAGGTGAAGCTTATAACTATTATCAATTTTTACCTGCACGCGCAACAACACAGTATACAGCAGAAGAAATTGATGCTTACATTTTGAATAAGCTTGCTGAGATTGAAAGTACAGGTATTACGCTTTATAAAGATGCTACAACAAAAAGTAAGTTAATTGGTTTAGGAAAGACGTTAAAAGAAGTTGAGGCAAACTCAAAAATTAATGCCATGCTAATATTGGCACTTGCGCAACATGAAAGTGCTTATGGTATGAGTGACCATGCCCAAAACTTAAACAACCTATTTGGTTTATATGTTTATGACACAAACCCACTTAACAAAAAATTCGATAGCGTCGCTGCTAACATTAACGAACTTGTTGAGAAGTTTTTACAACCGAACTATATAACGCCAGGTGGTTCTCCAGGTAGAAACTACGCAAATGGTGCTGTAGTTGGTTCTAAGGCACTTGGCTTTAACGTAAAATATGCATCCGATCCATTTTGGGGTGCAAAAATTGCTGGCCATTACTACCGTGCTGAAAAAGCATTAGGCTTCAAAGATGCAAATAATCCATATAAAATTGGCTTAACAACTACTGCGGGCTTAAATGTTCGTTTAGAGACTTCAACTAGTAATAGTCCACTCTTCACATATGTGCGCAGTGGTATGCCAGTTATCATCGTTAACACGGACATCAATGGCTGGCATGAAGTACTATCTGATAAGCTTCATACAGGCTCTGCTTACATTAGTAAAGATTATATTAAGCTGATAGATACAGTGAAATAAGAAAAAGCGCCAATCCAATAGCTGGAACTGACCCCAATAGGTATAGACAAATAAAAAAAGCATCTTCGATTGAAATTCGGGTATAGATACTTAAATTTCAATGTGGAGGTGTTTTTTCTATGGGAACAAGAGTGAGTTATCCCTATGAAGTAAAAATGAAAGCGATTAAGATGCGATTAGCAGGTGTACCTGTCAAACAGATTCTATTGGAATTAAATATACGCCATAAAACACAGGTCGAAACATGGGTGCGTTGGTATAGAAATGGTGAAGTCAATCGTTTGAAACAACCTGTAGGCAAACAATATATCTTTAATAAGGGTCCTGAACCGGACAATGAACAAACGAAATTAGCATTGGAAAACCGTTATTTAAAGCAACAAATTGAGGTGCTAAAAAAGTACGCAGAGTTGGAGAGGAAGTGGTTGGAGAAGTAGCTGTACAGTTAGTTGCGTCACTAAGAAGCATGATGTCTGTAAAGGACATTTGTAAACACTTTGGGATTGCACGATCTACCTACTATCGTTGGAAACAGGCATCAACCGATGCAAGGTCTCGTCAAGCAATAGAGAGACGTATCGGTGAACTCTGTCGAGCAAATAAATTTCGCTATGGCTACAGAAAAATTACAGCACTTTTACGTCAAGAAATGTGCGTCAATCATAAAGTGGTTCAACGTATCATGCAAAAATATGGTTGGCAATGTCGCGTGAAAGTGAAAAAACGGAAACGAACAGGACAACCTTATGCAATCGCAGCAAATTTATTAAATCGCGATTTTGAAGCCACCGCACCGTTACAGAAGCTCGTAACTGATATTACTTACTTGCCATTTGGTCAAAAACAGTTGTATCTTTCAAGTATTCAAGATTTATATAATGGTGAAATTATTGCCTATTCGATTGGAGACTGCCAAGATACTGATTTTGTGCTGGATACATTAGCTCAACTTCATCATTTGCCCGAAGGGTGTACGTTGCACAGTGACCAAGGGGCGGTATACACATCGTATGATTATCAACAGGCCGTAAAAGCAAAAGGCATTACCATGAGCATGTCCCGTAAAGGTACGCCCGCTGATAATGCCCCAATCGAATCGTTTCATTCTGTGTTAAAGTCTGAAACATTCTACTTAGACAATTTGAACAGTACTACGACGGCCATCGTAGAACAAACTGTCAAAGACTATATAAACTATTATAACAATAACCGAATTCAAACGAAACTAAACAACCAGTCGCCGGTTCAATACCGACAACTGGTTGAGTAATGCTTTTTTGATTATTGTCTTATATATCGGGGTCAGTCCCGCTAAATTGGATGGCGCTTTTTTTTATGATTTCATCGGTGTGGGTGTGGGTGTGACTTACCCGCGGAATGCACATGTTTACCCGCGATTTTTTGTGACTTACCCGCGAAATATAGCTGTTTATCCGCGAATCACACACGTTTACCCGCGATTACAAAAACAAAAGGGCTGCCTAAAATAGGACAGCCCTTCATTTTTAATATTTAAGTTTTCTTTGCTCGGTTTTAATAATTGCCGATGCAATGACGACGAAGCCTAACATTAAAATAAAGATTAAATCAAGTAATCCAGTGTGCATAGACACGGTAAACAATGTAATGACAAATGCGTATGCTACTGAGTGGAAACTGCGAATGCCACCTTGTTTCACTTTATTATAGATTAATGAAATTAACACACCGTACAATAAGAAACCAATTGCCACAAGCGCATAGCCACCATCTAGGAATAGCTGTCCAATAAAGGTTGGTGTTGTCGTTCTTGTAGGTCGTGTAATAAATTTACCTTCTTCCACACTTAAAGAGTTAACAACCTCTGTCACCTTCATACGTGGTGAAATTTGCTCACCAGGAAGAATCGTATTAAAGATGCCTTTATGAATTTGACCGTTTAAATAACCCTCTTCTTGTGTGTACTCAATAATTTTACTTAAAACGATATGACCTGTTACACTTTCACCATTTAATGAACGCATCCATTTTGGCGTTAAGTTTACTTTTTGCTCAACTGTTAACAGTTTTTCTTTTTCCGTCTCTGTCAGTTCAACATCTGGTTGATCGCGATTATTAAATTCTTTCGTAGTATCTTCTGTCACCACGCGTAAGAAACCGAACATTGAGAATGCTACACCAATAACAAATAATGCCGTTAAGAACCAAGTTAATTTTACACGTTTCACAACATAGTGGAAAATAATAATTCCAGTAAATAGCATAATAATTAAAGGCGTACGATAGCCCATTAATAGGAATAGGAACATTACAACAGCAAAGATTGAGCCGTATATTATTGCTTTCTTCCACGTCATATTCTTTTCTAAAATCATTTTGTAAGATAATAATAGTAAAATTCCGTACCATAATAACTGGCTAAAGAAGTTTAGTTTTGGATCAAGATTACGACGATTGGATTCATCGGAAATTCCTAAACCACCGCCAAAGATCATCATTAAATAAGAAGCTAATCCGATTAACGTTAATAACACAACAAAGTGAATCACATATTTTCCTAAGAACGATAGCCCAAATGTTGGGATTGTCCACTGTAATCTATCGATTATATATACACCAAGGTAATAGCAAACAAGCGCAACTAATACTGCTGGTAAAATGGATACACGAACATTAAATAATTCAAATCGATGAAAATCAAATAGACTCGTAAAGAAATATAGCACTAATATAAAAGGTAAAAAGAAATACGGTGAAAACGTATCAATCTTATTGACCTTTGTGAAAACTTGCTTCAGTTTATTCATACATGTAATACATCTAAAAAGATGTTATTGCCCTCCTCTATCATGAATCAATAGTTGTCATCACTATTATATTCTTTAGTTTTCCCTACAAAAACAAAGGTTATTATATCATAAATACGGTTAGACTTATAGAAAGGATTGAATTGAATTTACATAAAAAAGCTAAAAAATTTCATTTTTACCTAATTCTCTGCGAATCAGTTAATATTTAGGTGTATGATGAAATTTAGTAATACGAGTTTTGAGAAAAATAAAAAGCAAGGATGTGGATTTATTGAAGAAATATGTTATTTCCTTCATCGCTGTCTGTGCTTGTTTGCTTGTTGCAATGCTATCTCCGATCAAGGCCCAAGCTACAACACAAAAAATCGGCATTGTTTTCTCTGAAAGTAGTGAAAAATATGCCAACACTACACACCCTGGTGGTACATATGAGGGACAAACAGTATCTCCAAAGGTCGACTATAGCTCAACATATAACAAAGAACTTAAAGCATACCTTTTATATCAGCAACAAGGCTTCCATGTAGAGAAAATTTTCGAAAAGGACTTAAACAACCTAGAAAACTTAAGTCAATATGATGCAATCGTCTTTCCATATACGGTCATGATGAATCATCAACAACGCGAAAATATCAAAATATACGTTCGAAATGGTGGCGGTGCTATTTTTGCATTCCAAACAGCACGTAATGAATCAGCAAAATTTCCGAAGGCTGGTCAAATGGATCTTTCTCCATTAATCTATGATGTCGACTCTTGGGTGATGGAATGGGATAACTTATCAGAAGTTTTCAATGCACGCTTTATCGACGATATTGTGCTAGGTAACGCGACCATTAGCAATGCAAATTCAGTTCACCCAATTATCCAAAACGCCACAAAAGAGCTCGGTAAAAGCACGCTTAGTCTGACAAAATCGGATAAAGAGTGGGTTGAAATTATAAAACCTTGGCAAGGTGGCTACGCTTCACCGATATTATATTTCTCGAATTACAACTATACCGATAAGCCACAAACGATGAAGAAAAATGAATTTGGTGCAGCTCATGCTATTGAATATGGCAAAGGAAGAGTTGTACAAATCGGCTTCAAAATTTTCGATTATATGACGATTAATGTGAAAGCAGACTGGCAAGACAATGAAAACGGTGCTGCTTACTCGACCACACGGGGCGACACAGATGCTCAAGTATTTATGAAGCACGCTTTACATTGGGTTGCCGAAGATCACGATGGATATGTGCCACGCCGCTATAATCTTTCTCTATACTCTGACGGTGTGCAAAGTTATGTAGCGCCATCTGGTCAATTTGTCTTTTACTCTACAGTAACAGTAAAAAACAACGGTAATGTGCCTGCTCGTGGTACGTTAAAAGTAGAAATTGTTGATGCGAACGACCGTATTGTCGGAAAGGGGCACGATCGTTACATACCAGGTCTAGCCGCAGACGCGACAACATCGAACGCAGACCGGAAAGATATTAGTACCCACTCGGAAAAATATCAAATCTTGATGCCTGGAAATTTAGCCGCTGGAACGTATACGATACGCACTTCCTTCATTGAAGGTCGTGATGATCGTAAAAATGCAGACGAAAAATTTGCAACTATTGCAGAAATTAAAACGCTCACACGCACAAAAGGTTCCAATAAGGCCTCTATTGGCACTGCCTCTTTCTTCCAAGATGTACCAAAATCAAGTGCTGCTTATGATGATATTAAAAACTTACATGCACTGGGTGTTGTGAAAGGCAGTAATGGCAAATTTAATCCCCAAGGCACATTAACACGCTTGCAAGCTACCGAAATGGTGTTACGTGCACTAGGGATTTCACCTTTAAGTTCAGCAACATTGAACGCCAGTGATATTAAAGCAGGCGATTATGGTTATTCAGTATTAGCTACAGGCGTTCGTTACGGGATTATTACTTTAGAAGATGGTAAAATCAACGCGCACCAACCAATGACGCGTGCTGCTATGGCACATGCACTTGTTAAAGGTTTTAAGTTACAAGGCTATTCTAGTAAATCATTTTCTGACGTTCCTACATCTCATATCTATTTTAAAGATATTCAAGCGCTCTATGCGTTAAATATAACAACGGGCTATGCAGATCAAACATTTAAGCCAAACAATACAGTATCCCGCCAAAACTTTGCTCAATTTGTTAATCGTACGTTACACGCAAATGCGAAATAGATTTTGATTAGGATCAAAATCTACTATTGCCAGTTAAATCCAAATAAAAAAGAGCTACACAGTTCATATTTTGAACAATGTAGCTCTTTTGATTATTGTTTCGCGTAGTATTGATAAATTCCTTTATAAATCGCTTCAGCAAATAACTCAACATATTGATCATCTGTCATTTTACCTCGGTCTTCACTATTCGTTAGGAAGCCTAGTTCAACTAGAATCGATGGAATTAACATGTTACGAATAACATAATATTGTTGTTCTTTCACGCCACGATTTTTCATGTTTAAGTTATTCACAATTTGGTTATTTACAAAAGTAGCTAAATCAATATCTTCTTGATACATATCTCCTGTTGTCACAGCATAATATGTTTCAGTACCTTGTGCAGAGGTGCTAGATGCTGAGTTTACATGAATACTAACAAAGATTTCGCCATAGTTTGCATCTGTAAAGTCAACGCGATCTTGCAGTGATGGGTACGTATCACCTGTACGTGTCATTGACACTTTTGCTCCAGCTGCTTCCAGCTTTTGTCGTACAAGTGTCCCAACTTTTAAGGTAATAGCTTTTTCTGATTGGGAACCTACTACAGCGCCTGGATCTTTACCACCGTGACCAGGGTCAAGAATGATAATACGATTTTTAAGTGGATTGCCATTTTGGTTTAATAGTTTTAAATACGATTTATGCACGTAACCTTTTTGACCATCAAAAGTGATTTCAGCCCAATAGCCATTAATACTGTTGACATGCACATAATCGCTCTTGCTTAATTTACCTAATACCGTTGAAGTAGAGTTCGCTTCTTTACGAACATTTAAACTATCAACAGTTGCACGACCTAGTAAATCTCCTCCTGTTACAGGTGGAAGCGTTGGATCTGGTTTTGAAGGCTGTTCTACTTCTACATCCTCTGTGCTATTTGCAACAACATAACCTGGCAAGCTATTTACGATTGTTAAATGGTAGCCATTAACCGTCTTGTAGACAGGCAGTTTAACATTACTATTAACTGTTGAAATGATTTTAGAAGAAGAAGTTGGCTTCACATAAAGATTAATACCTTGTGTTGTCTTTACTTCTTTTTGAATTTTGCCTAATGCATTACCATCTGCATCTAAAAACTGTGCGTACGTTTTATAAATATAAGCAAAGGCACCTTTATACGTTACTTTTAACCAGTCTCCTTCAATTGCATAGACTGATAGTTTTCCGCCTTTATTGACTGTGCCTACAATGTTTGTACTCAAATTTGAATCTTTTGATTTACGAATATTCAAGCCATCTGTTGTCACTTGAACTAAACCAATTACTTGTGATGTATCAGGAACAGCTACACCTTTTACAGGTAGCTCTAAACGATATTTTTCACTTTTTGCACGAGCAACAAATAATGCAAATTGTGCACATGTTACCGAGCTATTTGGATTATAGTTTTGGCCGCTTCCTTTTGTAATACCATTATAGTAAATCGCATTGACGTATTGAACGTAAGGATTTGTAATCGCTACATCCACAAAAGGAGAATCCATATTTTCGTATTCACTTGCATCTAATTTAAATGCTTTTGTTAATACATAACTCATTTCATCACGAGTTAAAGGCTTGTTTGGTAAAAACTGACCAGTTATGTTTGTTTTAAAGAACCCTAATTGGATAGCACGTTCAACATAACCTGAAAGCTCTGTACCAACCGTTACATCTGAAAAGTTGGACTTGCTAACCGTTAATGGTTTATTACCTGAAGCCACAACTGCCATTTTGGCAACTTGTCCACGTGTTACCGTATTATTCGGTTTATAATACGTTTTACCTTTTTCTGTATACCCTTTTATAACACCTAAACTAACTAAATAATTGATCTCTTCATAAGCTTCATGCTTTGGTGTAACATCTTCAAAACCACCACTTGCATTTGCACTATGTATCGTAAACATAGAAGCTGAAATGAATAAGACGCATAATATAAGACTGATTTTTTTAAAGTACAATGTCTTATTTCCTCCCTTCATGTTTCGTGTTCTCGTGTTCATTTTAACAAAAATTCACTTGCAAAACTATCATAGATTGTAACTATTCGACATTTTTTTGTTATCACCTCATTTCACAAAGATTCATAAAAAGAAGAGAGCCTGCATGTGCAAACTCTCCTCCATTTATACGTTATTTAAAAGAACTTCCATGCAATGCTTTACTCCAAACGTAGCCCTTGTCCGAAGCAAAGTAGAAATTGATTATTTATTCACTTGCTTAGCACGCTCAATAAATGTCTCTAATTGAGAAATTTTTAACATTTCATCATAACCGAAGTTACCATTATCTTTACCTGCTGTAATTCCGTTTGATGCGATAATTGAAATATATTCTGTTGCCCAATAGTTTTCAGGAACATCTGCAAATGTCACAACATCCCCTTGATGCTCAAGACCAAAAGCAACTACTAAAACTTTTGCAATTTGTGCACGAGTCATTGGAGAAGATGGATTAAATTTGCCGTTGTCATCACCAGAAAAAATACCTAATTTCGCTACAGCAGCAATTGCCCCAGCATGTGCATAAGTAGGTTTTACGTCTGCAAATGACGTATTTTTATCAGAAGTATCTAAGTTAAGAGCTTTTGCGATTTGAACAGCAACTTCAGCACGAGAAGCATATACTGTAAAATCAATTGCAGCTTCTTTTACTTCCGCTGCTGCTACTTTCGTTACTTCAGCTTGTTGTTCAGTGTCAAATTGTGCTACGCGTTTTGCGCCAACATAACGTGAGCTCCAGTAATATGGATCGTTTACATCAGAATAACTTACACCTTTACCTGTTTGAGAGTGAATCATTTTACCGTCACCTATGTATATCGATACATGTGAGATACCACTACCACTCGTGTTAAAGAACAGTAAATCGCCAACTTGAAGATCACTCTTCGCTACAGCAGTGCCTTGTTGATATTGTGAGCTTGAAGTACGATTTAATTTAATGCCTAAATCACTGAAGACTTTAGAAGTAAAGCCTGAGCAATCTAATCCGCTAGTAGTTGTACCACCATAAGCGTAAGGAATACCTAAATATTTCGAAGCTGTTTCAGTGACCTCATCTGCAGTCGCCGCTTCAGCGTTATCTATTTGAATTGTTGAAAATAACATAAAAGATGCAAAAATCGGTAATAACCATTTTTTCTTCATAAGTTTGTAATACCCCTCTCAAAGAACTTTTTTGCCTATACATAGACTATCACAAATGATGGTATTTTAATTTTTCAATTGTGTAACGGTTTTGAAAGTAAAAAAAACGTTGATATACCAACGTTTTGTGGTTTATCAACGCTAAAATATGGGTATTAATTAATGGGTATTCCGGCTTTTTGTAACATTCCTGTAATATAAGCCACGCTTTGTTACAATAGAGGATGACGAAAATTGCCAATAAAAACTCACGAATTGCTCGTAAAACAAGCGTTATCGCCGATAAAGACCCATGAATCGCCCGTAAACCATCAGAAAGTGGTCAACACATTCATATCAAAAAAGTGTTAGATTGAGCGCTCAATCTAACACTTTTTCTTTAAGCCCTCTAACCGACTTATTCAATACGAACATTCCCTACATATTGTACACTGCCTGCTGTATTGCTAAATTTAACTTCCAAAACATAGCTTCCTTTGTCGGTTGGGAATTGAAATTCTCTAAAATCATCAAATTCCAGTTCAATTCGCTCGTAATCTTTTAACAGGAAAGTTGACACTTGAGCATCAGTCCAAATATCTCCACCGTTTTTTTCGTTCTCCTCAAAATCCAATGATGTATGTTGACCTGGAAAGACTTTTATTTCATCCAATGACGATGCGTATTTTTTTATATCTTCGATGGACTTCTGTACATCTTCACTTGCTGTCTTCCAATTGATATTTGCTTCTGTTAATTGAACAGAGGCATGATTAAAATTTAAATGAGCAGTTGGCACTCCAACATCATAGTCCTCACCAATACAGCCTGTTAGCATAAAAGCACAAAGCAATCCAATCAATAATTTACCCAATACTTTCATCTTACACCTCATTATTTTAGTTTAGGCTACGTTGTCAATATAAGCGCTTTGACTTGCTAGTAAAACTAAACTGTGGACATCACTTACACCATCATCATGAATCAGGATAAATCCCTTCAGCATATTCGATTTCTATCGTTTGAATTGCTAATCGACAGTTCTCAACTGCTTCTTCAACATTTCTCCCTTTTGTAATAATAAAGCCATGTTCGTCTTTTGGACTGTTCGTTTCTGTTGTGCCATCGCCTTCTTCAATATTACATTTATAGGCTACAATGGTTTCATCCGCATTTTGGAAATTTAATTTCTTTATTTTTTTATTCGGCTGGAATCTTAAATAAAAAACTGCGGCAGCACGATATTGTTGACTTACATCATATTTTTGCCAATTCTCTGTATAGATGGCATCTAAAGTCCATTGTGTTAAATCAACACCTGAAACAAAACGATGCAACGCTACAATCTGGTCGCCACCTGTTCTACAATGTGCAGCAATTATTTTAGGACCATATGCTGTCATTTTTATCTCTATATGGCATGGGCCAAAAACTACACCTGTTAACGTTAAAAAATCCAAAACAAATAATGTAATCTCGGTTATTAATTCATCATTTAAAGTTGTTGGCACACTGTGACCATACGTTACAAAATCAGGTTCTGTATATTTATCTGTAATGCCCACGACATAGTGTTTTCGATTAAAAGAAAAAGTTTCAACACTAATCTCTACCCCTTCTTGGTAATCTTCCGCTATAAGGGTCGCGGGATTTTCTTTATCCAATAATTCGTATACTTCTTTAAATGTGGAGATTTTTTTAGCGACCTTACTACCTGTTTCAATGCATGGTTTTAGAATAAATGGAAATCCATTTTCATTAGCAAATTCGATTAATGCTTCTTTAGAATTAATGAGTTTAACATGAACATAACTAAAATTATTACGGTTTAGGAGATTACGTAAGTTACACTGATTCTTAAATAATTTTATTTGATCTGATTGTTTATATTTGTTTAATGGATATTCCTCTTGTAATGCCACGACAGCATTTTGACCATCTCCTGTAAAGGATAAAATAGCATCTACGGGGTATTTTATTAATATCTTTCCTACTTCTTTTTTTAATAAAGTTATATCCTTATAATCTATTTCAAAGTAAATATCATCTGAATTCATTAAATCTTTCAGCTGTTTTTTTTGTTCTTTCTCGATACATATCACTTTTATGTTTAATTTCTTAATTGTCTTTAATGTATTCACACTACAATCAATAACCATTATCCTTTTTCTCATATTTTTTCTCCTTTTAATCCATTTGTTATGAAAAAACATCCTAAAAAATTAAATAATAGTTACATATCTCTTTATTTGAAGTTTTGTTCATAAAACTTATACAATTGTTATTTGCAGATAAATTAAAAAGGGAGGATAATGCAGATAATTATTATGATAGACAGCGCTATTAGTTCTTTTAATGCTTGATAGGCAAATACAATCAGGCATAGTTAAAAGGCCTGAGTCGATACACTACCGATTTCAGACCTTAACTGACTTCCCAATTAACGATGTTGCATTTATTTAAAATTCCGAAGTTAAAAATACTACTTTACGTATTTAGCTTGCTAGCTATTTAAAGTTCGAAAATATCTTTTACCATTATCCAACTAGTATAAAGTTACATTAACTACCGATTAAGTCCCAAATAAAACCGACAATCGCTGAAGAGTTAGCCGTAAAGATTTGTATGCCTGCCCACATCATTATTTCCCTCCTGCCATTCCATTTTCTATATTATCTTATGTTTTCAATTTTATTTGTTAAAATGTAAACAAAAGTTAACATTTTACGAAGGGGCGAAGTACATGAAAATTGGAGAATTAATTCGAACGTTACGGCTACAAAAAAATTTACGTTCTAACGTACTCTATAAAAACCTACTAAGTCGACCTGCTATTGCTAAATTTGAACGTGGTGAAAGCGATACAACAGCTGAAAAATTTTTAAAGATGTTAGATCACTTAAATATTACGTTAGAAGAATTTAGTATCATTTATAATGATGGGAATAAGGACTTGGATTACATGCGAAAGTATGTAGAAGCTTTCTATAACCGAGATGTCAGTGCGTTATACATGGTCGCCGAACAAGTTGAAAATGAATACAAATTAACGGGCAATCTGAAGTTTTTGCATTATCGATCTTTAATTTTGTTATTAATTGATGATGTCCGAGGGACCGATGAACATCTTAACGAAATAACGTTGCTTCAAGAATATTTAATGAACTGCGAAAGTTGGGGTTATTACGAAATTACCTTATTCGCTAATAGTTTAAGCTTCTATTCTATAGAATTAATCGACCTTGTTTTTGAGCGTGCCAAAAACACATTACAACGTTATCAAAATCTTACGAGGTACCGTAACGAAATCGCCTTAATGATTTTCAATATTTTAGAGAAAAAAATTACGTGCAAGGATTTAGATGGTGCTAAAACGTATCTCACGGAGTTAGAAAATATAAAAGTAAGTGTAGTAGATAATATGTACATGCAAACAATGATTAAATTTTTCTCTGCCATCATCGCCCTTATCGATGGTGATAAAACGAAAAACAAATCCATACTGCAAATTATTGAAGTTTTCTCTTTGTTGGAGCTAAAACTTAAAGCTGCACAATGCCTAGAGTTTTATGACAAAGTAAAAGGAATATATACAATAAAAATAAAAGAGGACATCTTCTCCTAGTAAGTGTCCTCTTGTTCCTATTTCCCCACTGTCATCAAGTTATTGACTAGAAAATAATTGTACCCAATAGAAATTCCCTTTGCCATCCACTGCGATGGCCACACCGGTGTTTGTATAATTTTCACGTAAAATATTATCGCGGTGTGCTGGTGATGCCATCCATGCTTTAACAGCCGCCTCTGGAGTCGGAATATTTCTTCCTATGTTTTCACCTAGGCTCGTATATGAATAATCAAATAATGTTGCTAAATCCCATGGCATTCCGTAGTAGGGTGATTCGTGTTCAAAATAATGACGATTAACCATGTCCTGTGCCTTGATAACAGCCACTTGTGTTAAAGCTTCATCATAGTTAAGACTCTGTAGTTTTCTTTTTTGTCTTTCGTTATTGACTAACCTAATCACATCATTAGACATGGCAGATGAGTAATTTTTAGTCGGAATATAAGACTTCGATAAGTAATCATAGGCTGCTTCCAAATTGGTTAGTGTCATTGAGAAATCAAGACTCCGTTCAACTATCGAGGCAAATTGTGCACGTGTTACCAATTGATTCGGTGCAAATTGTTTTGCATTGATTCCTTTAATAATGCCCACATCTGCAAGTGATTCAATATAATCCTTTGCCCAATACCCTTCAGTAATATCACTAAACTTACTATTATTTTGTGAATCGACCTCAATATTGTAAGCAAGCGTTATCATTTTAGCAATTTGCATGCGCTTCAATGGCGCATCAGGATTAAAACAATCGCCATCTTGTAATATTCCTAATTCCACCAATGCACAAACTTCCTTGTAATAAGGATGCGCTGGAGATAAATCTCGAAAATGAGGTGCAGAGGGAGCAGTCATATTTAGTTGCATCGAACGGGCAATTGCCGCAGCTGCCTCCGCTCTCGTAATAGTCTGCTCTGGCTTAAATGTCCCATCCTGATAGGTTGTCATATATTGCTTATCCAACATGTGCTCGATGGAACGATTCGCCCAATGTGTAGATGGAACATCCTTTACTGATTCTGCCGCTAAGGCAACATCTAGTAGGTTTGGAAGAGGCACAGCATGTGGTGTAGCCAGCAAAATAAGCGACAAACCGACAATACTAGGTACTTTTTTTAACATAGCTTCCTCCTTAAATATGTATGAAAATTTTTGCATTCATGCCGATATTTCATCGCTTCATCATAAGCAACGAAATCCACTAGTGTATCGTTTTTACCCTATTTACCACATAATAAACATACCATTATTACCTGTTTTTTCCTACAAAGATTTTTAAAAAAATCACTCTACAGGCACGTTCATTCCCAAGAGTGATATTTATCTTGTTATTCAACCCCAATAATGTATAGGTCATTATTATTTTTTTGTAATATGCGATAAAGGAATAAAGCCATTTGACCACGTCGTACATCTGTATACGGAGAAAATGTCGTAGCGCTAGTACCTTGCGTAATCCCATAATCTACTAACGTTTGAATGTATCGATTGGTTTCAACGTCTTTTGTAAAATCTGTAAAAGGTGCAGTTAACGATGTCGCTTGTTGTAAATGAAAGCCCAGTGTCAGCATTTTTGCCATTTGACTACGCTTAATAGAAGCATCCGGATTAAATTGATTTCCTTTTTGGATAATACCATTAGCTGCTAGTGCTGCTATATAGCCATAATACTGATGCGAAGTTGGCACATCGCTAAAACCTGGATTGTCCACGTTGTTCGTTTGCAACTGGAGTGCTTGTGCTAAAAAATAAGCGGCTTCTCCACGCGTTAATTGTTGATAGGGGCTAAATGTTGAAGGTGTTGTACCAAATACAATGCCTTTATTGTATAGCTCGCTGACTGCATGATAGAGCTCAGTTTCACTATTATTGTTTGTAATATCTACAAATGGCATGGAAGCCGCTTCCGTAGGAATTACGGCAACACAAGGTGCTACAGCTAAAGCCGTAGCAAATGCCCATGCATATTTAGTATGCTTTATTTTCATAGACCTTTGCCCCTTTGTAATTGAATATATATTAACCATTTAAAATAACGAAAAGAGGGACCCCATCCCTCTCTTCATCCATTAGTCCAATCCTAATGTCTTTGCATGCTCTTGTAAAATGCGATAGTTGTAAACTAAATCTTGTTGCTCCAACGTTAGTGAGCTATATAGTTTTTGTGCAGCAATCACTTTCTTTTCAAAAGTTTTTGAATCGGGATCTAGTTCTCCAATCGCATTGACTACTTTTAATACTGCTGCTATATCTTTTTCTGCACCTTTTAGCTTATCGTAGTTGATCACTTGTCCTCTTACTTTGGAGTCTAGCGCCTTATACGCAGCTACTGCATTTTCAACATCTTGGATATACGTACTTGATGTTGGAGAAAGACTAGCGATGATTTCCACCACTTTTTTTACTTCACTCATGTTTTTCTCTGCTTCTAGTAAAATCGAATAATTCGATACTCTTTGTTTATCGGCTGTATTAAGGCTATCGTAGTCTTTACGAACGGACTCAATCATCCCAAAATACATTTTATCGCTCGGTTTTAAAGCTGCAATACTCTTGTAAACGTTAATTACATTATCTAAAGAAAGAAGCACTTGCTCATTATAGACATATTTACGTTGTGTAGCCGTTAAATTATCATAGGCTTTCAAAATCTTTTGATATTGACTATCCATATTTTTAGATGTCATCAATTTATCAATCTCATTGATAACACTAATAACTGGCTTAATCAATTTTTCTTGGTCTTGTAGTGTTCTATAATTCGCTACTGCCAATTGCTGATCTTTCGGCAATGCATTATAAGCTGCACGAATTTCCTCAATACGTTTGACATATTGTTGTGGTTCAGTATTTGGCAACTCATCAATCATGCGTTGGACATTGCCAGCACCTAATATGCTTGTTTCCGCAGCTTGCAACAACTTGTAATTCGTCACATACTGCTGCATTTCTTTGCTGAGTGCTTCATACAATGCACGCGCATGTACAGTATCTTCTTGGAATGTCTTGCTCGATGCTTTTAACTTACTGATTAATTCGATTACGTTAGCTAATGGTTCATAGCTTTGTAATGTTGCCATATTGTTGACAAACGCCTTTTGTTCTTTTGTCAATTTATCATACGCTTTACGTGCTGCATTGACCTTGCTAACAAAATTATTGGCACTTGGGTCTAACGTATCGATTTGCACCATGACACTTAAAATTGGCTTCACTTGTCTTTCACGATCCGTTAATGTCTTGATATTTGAAACAAGCTTTTTCTGTCCAGTTGGTAGTTTATCGTAAGCAACACGTGCATTCATTAGCTTAGTTAAATAATCCTCTGCTTCTGGAACTGCCGCATCTATTAATGCAATTACTGTACTTGCGGAAGTAAGCTCCGTTTCCGCTGTCACCAGCTTTTCATAGTTAATGATTTTCTGTTGTTTGTCTGGTGGTAGTGCATCATAATTGGCACGTGCAGTTTTTAAATCGTTTAAAAACGTCTTACTTGTAGGCTTTAACGTTTCAATTAACCCGATTAATGATGCTACATCTTCGACAGCTGTTAACTGTTCATAATTGGTCACACGCTTTTGAGATGCTGCATCTAATGCATTGTAAGCTTTACGTGCTGCAATTACCTTTTTCGTATAGTCTTTATTGGCTGGGTTTAAGGCAGAAATTAAATTAATAACCTTCACAACGTTGGCATTATTTTTCTCATACGTTGTTAATGTTTTATATTGCGTTACTAATCTTTTGGCATTTTTGTCCATCGCTTTATATTCAGCAGATAATGCCACTACTTTTGCAACAAATGTGGCATCTGGTTCATTGGCTAATGCATTGACTCTATCATCAAACTGTTGAGCAGTGGTGATATAGTTGTTTGCTGTTAACAACGCTGTGTAGTTCGTCACTAATGCTTGCGCTTCTGGAGACAGTTTATTATATTCTGCAAGTAAATTAACAACCGTGTCTTTATAATCTTTGCGTGACGTATTTAACCCCATAATAGGATCAATAAGATTCATAGCGTCCACTTGATTTTTTAAGTTTTTATAGCTTTTAACATACTCGCGTTTGGTCGGATCTAATTTTAAGTAAGCCGTGTTAGCAGCCTTTGCTCTTTTTGTATAGTCCTTCGCCGTTGGATTTAGTTTTTCAACTAACGTAATAACATTTAAAACTGCTTTATGAGAGCTCTCCCACGTTGTTAACTCAGACAAGTTTTTCACGATTTTTTTCACACTTGCTGCGTCAATTTTTTGTCCAGCAGGTGCTACAGGCGTATTATAGGCTAAACGTGCTTCTTCTATTTTAGAGATTTTATCTGGCGCAGCCGCAATTTCAGAAATCAATGACTCAATGACTTCTGCAGCCGCAATATTAGATTCAGCTAATTGTAAATCTTCCGCATTTTTTACAAATTCTTTATTAGAAAGCTTATCATATTCCGCTCTTGCCGCCTTTACTGCTATACGATACGCGTCCGTATTAGAAATACGTAATGCTGTAATTTGCTTGGACACGTTGGCCGCCTCTTGGAAAGGTTTTAAATCGCCATAATTGGAAACTAAACGTTTTGTTTCTGCGTCCTTTAAATTGTTATAAGATGCTTCAATTGCTGCTACAGTACTGATAAAACTAGTAGCTGAAGTAAAATCTTCTGGTTTTTTCGTAGTTAGCTGCGTAATACTTGCAACAATCTTATCTGCAGAAGATAAATTGACTAGTACATCGGTATATTTTTTAAATGGCGTAACTGTTGTGTTATTTGGATTATACGCTGTAACAATTTTCTTTTGGTCAGCAGTTAGAGCATTATAGCTTGTTGTTACTTCAGCGGCTGCTGTAGCAATATCACTAGAGCTCGAAGATGTGTTATCTAGTACGTTAATAAAAGTAGTTAATTTAGCAATTGTTCCTTTAGCAGCATTTGCATCATCATTCATTTTTACAAGCTTGGCGATATCTGCACCGTTCTTTTTAAAATAATTGTTACGTTCCGTGTCGTCATAGCCGTATTGAAGTGATGTACCGCGAACAGACGAGACAATGTCTTTGGCATCATTGGCTAATGCTGTATTGACAGCTACATTAAAATTATTTTGAACAGCCAGATAGGAATTGGCTGCTGAAGTTGAACCTAAAAATGCAGTATACTCTGCTTGCACAGCGGCAACATCGTCAACAAATGTTCTACTTGTATAAGTAATTGCATTAATACTTTTACCTAGTTCATTTAATTTTTTAACGAATCCTCTTTGTGCCACTACATACTCATATTTCGCTTTAATAAAAGCTCGTTCATTATCATTAAAATCAGTCGTGCTTAAAACTTTAACATCGCCGTCTGCAATAACCATCTCATTCGCTGTGGATGTTTCGGAAAGCTTGCCGAATTGTTCAATCGTTTTATTTCTAGTTTCCGTTGTTGCTACAGCGTTGACATAAGCTACTTGTTCAGCTTGTACTACAGTTTGTGCTTGTGCTTCTTGTACATTAGCAAGGGCTGCTGGCGTTAATAAAAGGCTCGTTAAGACACCCACTTTTAAAGGTTTCTTCAACTTGCTCATCCTTTCTTTTTACGTTATATAGGAAAATCGATATGTATCATATATTGCGAATCTACTATCTTTAGTATCGGTGATAATAACTTGATTTCAAGCTATTGTTGTAAACTCACATACAACCTTTACTAACTTACAGATAATTGCTATTTTTAGATAGAATAGACTTTTTAAAGGAAGTTATTGTTAGAATACTATATAATTGTGATAGACGCATTTATCCCGCATCGGACGTTTAAAATTAAGCCTAATTAAAGTCCCACCTTATTGAGAGAATTCCTTAAAAAAACTAGCATTTATACTATGTCATTTACCAGTAACTAGGTGTATACTACATCTTTAATATTTAATTTATTAGAAAGGGAGCTAGATATGTTTTATCACTACAAGTTTTGGCATAGCTTAACGCATCCCCTGAACTTTACACAAGCTTTGGAAACAGGAGAAATAAGAGGCTATAAAAAGCGTTCCTTTACGATTTTCTTTCTCTTCATGCTCCTTTTTGCAATACGTGAGTTTTGGGGATTAGGCACTGAAAGTTTAACAACATTATTTGCAACGAACCAGCAAGATGAATATTATACAGCCCGTTTGCTATCAATGGTCGGAGCCATTGTTTGGGGAATCATTTATTTTTGCTTCCACTATTATGGCGTTACATATATATTACATCTATTAACGGACATACCTTACAAATGGATTCAAAAAGTACAACTGTTTGTACTGGCATTTATACTTATTGAAAAGACCATTTTATTTGCAGTGTTTTACGCAGTAGGCTACTCTACAACTTTCTCCTTCTTATCACTTGCCCCTGTGGTACAGCAAGTGATAGATAAAGATGTTGTGTTATTCATTATTAATCAGCTAACAGTTACTACTGTACTGACGATTATTGTGCACTTTACTTTCCTTTCTAAATGGGAGGAAGCAGCAGATCGCAAAGCGCTGTTAGCAAAAATTATCATACTACAAGTAATAATGGCCGTTTTTGTTGGGATGATTAGCGTACTACCACTTCAAGAATGGATTACAAGGGGGCTAGGATGATGCGTTTTATAAAATCCAGACCTTGGACATGCCTTAGTATGATCGTGATGGCGATTTTAGTTGGCTTAAATGCCTTCTACGTATTCAAGGATAATAGCAAAGTAGCGCGTTCCTATTTTGTTGATGAATTTCAACGAGCTACTGTCGGTGACCGTGTAGAAACGGTGAAAAAAGATGCAATAGTTGCACCAGCCGAAACATATACAGTTTCTGCAGATGCGAAAAGTTTATCAGCAGTAAATGTAAAGCGTGGTCAGCACATTCAAGCAAGCGATTTACTCGCTACCTATAAAACAGAGCAAGTTGACGATGAGTTAACGAAGCTTGAGGCTGAACGGGACGCTTATGAAACTGAATTAAGTGACTTGCAATCCGCCTTGTCACAAATAGAATCGGATTTTGGAGGTACAGATAATCCAAAAAGTTCGATTAATACAGATCAAATTAGTGATAAATTAAATGTCACAGTAAAATTGGAGTTAGGTCAACAAAATACTCCATCTACAGCTGTAGCTATTTTAAATCGCCATATTGCAGAAGCTACACGTCAAATTGCCGTAATGGATGCTCAAATTGCCCAAATTCAAGCACGCCAAGGAGTAGTAAGCCCTGTTGATGGTGTTATTGCCAACGTCACAGACGAAGCTGGTACAGTAACATTTGAAATTTATTCAACAGAAAAAGTAATGCTTGTCTACTTATCTGAAGAAGAATGGCAACAGGTTGCGGCTGGGCAAAGGGTCGACTTTGAACTACAGCATTTCAAAGATGACCTATCAGGTATCGTACTTGAAAAATCAATGATTGCTACAAATCATGACGCTCTATGGGCAAAAGAATTAGCAAAATCAGCGAAACTACCGAAGCCTACTAATTATGAAGTAATGCTACAACAAGACGATATGTTAGAAAATATTCCGTTTTCAACAGTTGGTCAGGCTGCAATCGTAGTGAATGAAGCTTTCGATGCTTATAAAGTGAATTCTTCTTGGGTTAAATCAGTAAAAGGTGCTAAGAGCGTCTATATAATTGACGAGGATGGAAAAATTCGTCTTGAAGATATTGAAGTTGCTTTTTCAACGAAAGATTCAACGATATTCACAAGCTATATAGATGTTGGTACGCCTATTTTAGCTAATGAAAAACGTAATATTTTAGCACGCACTTTCTGCTCAATGCCCGTGAAAAAAATTGAGTGGCAACACTTTAAAGAAATTGGCTGGAAAGACTACGTCAAATATATAATTTTCTAAACTAAATGGAAAAGTGTTAGATTGACGCAGGACAATCTAACACTTTTTTGCTATATCGTTATGTCCGCTATAGGAGTGCCTTGTTACATTTCTACTCCATCGTTTGAATCCTTTAATCTGTTTTTAAAATATTGCTGATTATCTAATATAAGTTTATTTGTTGGATCGTATTGTAATGCTTGTTCATTGTAATTATTCGCTATGTCATATTGTCCCAGACGGTCGTAACAAACAGCTAATTGAATATATGGTAGCCATGTCCAAGCGATATGTTCAATTAAATTCCCCTGTTTTGGTTTGTTCTTCATACTGATTGCTTGTTCATACCAATAAATAGCTTGTTCGTATTGTGAATCTGCCAAAAATTTTGCACCTAAACGACAACAACATTCTGGGCGAGGCGTGCTATAAGCGAAAGTTTTTAATAAAAAATGCAACTGTCTATCAGCATCATTCAGCATTTCATAACAATCTGCTATTTTTATACAAGCTGCAATTTCATCCTCAATCCACCCTTGCTTTGTCGCTAAAAATTGTTGATATTTATCAATGGCTTCTTTGTACAATGCATGATCTTTTAATTCATTTCCATAATAAAACAAATCCCGTGCCGTAAATTGCTCTTGTTGCGCTTCCCTGCGCTTATAAATTTTCAAATTACGGTCTGTATAGGCTTTTTCTTTACGATGTGTAATGGCTATATTACGCTGTATAACATTCCCTTGGACTGCTAAATATTCATGTACTGCCCCAACCCATTTAAAATCGCAAGAACGTTTTACTACTCTATTTCTTTTAAGGCTATATGTTGGATTGCCATTCTCATCAAAGGCTAAATGATAATCCATCATCACACTATCCACTTCTTTATTCGTTAGTTCTTCTAGTAAGTTTAGAAAATGTATTCTTTCCCTCTCTTCTATAATATCATCTGCATCTAACCATAAAATATAATCCTTGGTGGCTTTGCTAAATGAAAAATTGCGAGCTTGTGAAAAATCATCTATCCATTCAAAATCATAAATAAGACTTGTGTATTGCTTGGCAATTTCTTTCGTTTTATCGGAGGATCCTGTATCTACAATAATTATTTCATCCACAAGTCCTTGAACAGAAGATAAACAACGCGCTAAAACTTGTTCTTCATTTTTGACAATCATACATAAGCTAACAGTCGCTTGTTGCTTTTTTCCAATAATGATTTCATTTTTAAATTTTTCCGCACCTAGTAGGTCTGACTCTCGATAAATATGAAAAGCAGGCAAACGAGTATCAACAAATAACGGTAATTCTAAAGCGGAAGCTCTTATGCAAAAATGTCGATCTTCTCCCCAAAACGATAAATTTTTTAGCTGTTTAAAACGAACACCCTTTAAAAGTGCTTTTCTACTTATTAATGTGCAAGCACCTAGCCCCCCTACTTCATAGATGCCTGGTACTTTTAATTTATTGATAAAAGCGGACGTTCTATTGGCAATATCGATTGGTTCTAATTTTTCGCCATTATTAATCTCGTATAATGTATATTCATCCATCATCCACACTTGAGGTAGTGCTACTTCATTTTTGTTCCACTCAGTCCAGAAAATATTAGAGATAATGTCTTTTTGCGCATTCCATAAGTTTTGAAGTGTATTCGGATACAACATTAAATCAGAATCTATCAGTAGCAAACCATCATATTGTAATTGAATTGCATGTTCAATAATCATATCTTTCATTTTCCCTACTTTTTCAATTAGCGAGTCGGTCCAATAATGTGTGTGTTCATCCTTCCTATAAAGTTCATTTTGCTGGTTATTTTTAATAATTTTTACACCTTCATTTTGTGATTGAAATAACGTTAAAAGTTCCGTTGATTGTTGGTCATCATTATCATCAATAAATAAAAAATCCACTTTATGCTCGTCTTTGTTTAACGACTGAAGTGAAAACAAAAAATAATCTAAAATTAAAGGTTTTTGTCGTACAGGGCTAGCAATTAATATACGAGGTTTCATACAGTTCTCCTTCATTTGGATATTTTCAGGAAATCATACAACATACCATCCCCATCCATGTCTTCAATTTAGAGCCAAGTAGGAACTTCATCGTACTATCAATATTCATCATGCATTTAATTTGTGACAAACCGTTAATATATACTTCAACTAATGAAAAAAGTGAAATTGACAATTGTCAATTTCACTTTTTCGTATCACGATGTTCTATCGGTGAATTACCACGCATTTTCCATATCTTGTTGTGTCGCTAATTCGTAATACATCGTCGTTATTCCACTTACTTCATACATCATTCCTTGAACAAATAGCTTTTCACCATTCGTACCGTTTAGGCGAATGGCAAAAATGGTTTCACCTTTGCCAACTTTTTTAACTGTTACACCATCAGCAGCATTTTCCACATCAACAATTTTGTGATCATACAATGCTCCTGTAAATTGCTCTACGTGAACATCTTTCACAGTAAAACCTATTTCACTCTTCGGAATGAAAACACTGCTGACTTCAACTGCTGCTGAAGTATACATTTCATAACCATCTGTTTCAGCATGAATACCTACACGTACAGATTGTCCTTTATCATCCGACAATGTTGCAATGTAGTCACCTGCCTGCAATAACTTCAATTCATAATTGCCGCCTTTTGGAATGCTTTCTGGCTCCCAACCATCAAAATTGAATGGTTGATAGACGTAGACTTTGTCACTTACTTCATGACCATTTGCAGTTGTTAGCTGAATATGAGACGGATTAAAGCCTAAATCCTCTTCGAAAAGTAATGCTGAACCCGGTGTAATTTCATCTGTTTGTTGGCAATCAAGTTGAAGCTTGCCATCCACTTCTGTAACGACCACTTTATATTTTTGCGTGTCAATAATCTCATAGTTTTCTTCTTTATCAATATTGTAGCTTACTAACATAAAGTGGCCAGATCCTTCACGCAATGCCTCTACCGTCAAACCATTCGTTGTTTGATGAATTTTGAAAAATTCGTGCTCCCCATCAGCCGCTATATTATCATAAGAATAGGCTTCCAATTGAGTAGCTCCAAAATCACGCGCAGTGAAACTTTGGACAACGCGATTTGCTTGTATCGCCTCTATACGATGAATAAATAATGCAAGTTGTGAACGTTTGACTGTTTCTTTTAAACCGAATGTTGTAGGTGTAATACCCTTTGTAATATTGTGTTCAAACAATGGACCTACTGCATAATACGCATCAGAGTATTTTACAATATCCGTAAACGGCAGTGTCCAATCTTCAGTATTATTACTTAATTGGAAAGCAGATGTTAACATGCTCGCTAATTGCTCACGTGTGATGGCTTGATTGACACCAAAGCTACCATTGGCAAAGCCTGTCGCAATTCCCTCATTTGCTAATGCCGCAATTGCGCCGTAGTATTCATCACTTTGCTTAACATCGGTAAATTGAGGGTCTATTACATTTTGCGTATCTAAAGCCAATAAATTTGCTAAAATTTTGGCTACTTGTCCACGTGTGACATCTGCAAACGGCTTAAATGTACCATCTGCATAACCATTAATAATCCCGCGGGTAGCTAAATCTTTCACCGCAGTTCCATATTCTTTCGTCATATCCACATCGCTAAATCCTTCAACTGCGTGCGCTGTCGGCACTACTACAATGGCACTTGTAGCTAAAGCCGCAACGATTGCACCTTGAAATAATTTATTTCGTTTCATTCACTCGACCCCCTACGTCTTTTCCCTATCATACTATGATAACACATGGAAATAATACTAAAAGTTTCATATTCTTCTATAGTTATGTAGTTTATAGCATTGTAGCAAAGTCAAATGTATTCATACCCGCTGTTTTTTCCATTAAAAAAGCCTTGTGACTAGGATGAATCAAAAGATTTCATCTAATCACAAGGCTAGTTATAACACTAGTAAACTAGTGTATAAAGTAACACTTCGTTTTATTAAGGAGTTACAATTGTTGCTTTAAGTTCTTTTGTTGCGTTACCAACTTTAATTTTTAAAGTTACTTTAGCTTCTGTAACGCCAGCTTTTAATGTAGCTGTTGCAGCTGCAGTACCGTTACCAGCAATTGTTACATCCGTAACTTTTTCAGGTACGATTGTAACTGTTTCTGCTGCAAGTGCTTTGATTTCTTTGTTACCATATTGGTCAACAGTTGCAACGTTTACTACTACTGGAGCATCTCCTGTAGTTTTTAAGTTTGCTACAGTTGCACCAGATGCTAATGTAGCTTCTGTAATAGCTTTCGCTACGTTGTAATCAGCTAAATCTACTGATACTGTTGATGCTGTAAAGAAGAAATCTTGTGTTTTTTCAGCGTCAGCTGAAACAACGAATTTTTGTTCTAATACTTCACCAGTTGCATTAATTGTTACTTTTAAAGTGAATTCTGTATCAATTTTGTTTGCTGCTGGAGTTGTATCAGTGTTTAAAGCTGTGTCAGCGATATTTACTTTACCTGCAGTTACAGCTTGTGGCACAGTTAATTTACCGCCAGTTACTGTTGCTGTATATTCGTTTGGCTCAAGTGCAACTTTACCACCGTTTAATAAACCGTTAACAGTGATTTTTTTGTCAGTTGCTACTTTTGTTTTACCGATTTCAGCAATTTCGTAGCCTTTGTATTCTGTACCATCAGTTACTTGTACTTTTACTTCTACAGCAGAATCAATTGTGCCATTTGGCGTTACTAGAGCAACGTTTAATGTTGCAGTACCATTTTTAAGTGGTGTAACTTGGTTTGCACTTACTGATACTACATCAGAAGTACCAACTAATGTAACTGTTACAGGAGCTGCAGAGTTTTTCATTTCACGACCGTATTGGTCTTCAATGATTAAGTGATCTTTTGCAGTAATTGTCACTGGTGCTTGAGCAGTTGAAATTACTAATGGGTTTTTAAGTCCGCGAACTACAGTTGGTACTGCTGCAGCTTTAACATCTACAGTGATAGTAGCAACTTTGAATGTTGAAGTTTGGAATACTAATGCTTGTGTTCCAGCTGCTCCAAATGTTGTTTTGTAGTATACTTGACCGTCTTTTACTTCAAGAGCAGATTCAGCAACTGGTGTGCCGCCAACTTTAATACCTTTGTTAGCATCAGCTAAGATTTTTTTGTTAGTGATAACATTGCCTTCTTTATCAGTAACTGTTAAAGGAATTAATGTAGCTTCGTTAGCAACTGCGATTTCTGGTTGAGAAACAGAGATTGCGTTAGTTGTAGTAGTTTCTGCCACTTTCACAGTGTATTTTGCAGATTGGCCGTTAGTTGTTGAAATTAATAATACATCAGTATCACCAGCTTTTAAGATTGATGATAAAGCAACTACTAATTTATCTTTTTCGCCAATTTTTACTTTTGTTACTTTGTTATCGATTGTTAAGTTTGTAGTGTTAGTGTTTGTAATTACTAAACCACTTGCTTTAGCAGCATCTGTAATTTCTTTACCGTATTGGTCTTTAAGGTTTAATACGATGAATGCTTCAGAAGCTTTAGAGTTATCATTTAAAACTACTTCTTCACCTTTAGCGTTGTAAACACCCGCTACTTCAATAGAAGAAACTGTAGATTCAGCAGATAATTTCACAGTTTTAGAAACTGAAGTACCTGTAGCAGTATCAAATAATACAACTGGTACTAAATCGCCGATTTTTTTACCTTCTACAACAGCGCCTGATAATTTAACTACACCTTTAGCAGCATCAGCTACAACAGTTGTGTTAGCAGTATCATTTGTTTTTAAAGAAGTTGTTTTTGTAATATCTGTACCGTATTGGTCTTTCACTACGTAACCAACAGTTGCAGTTGTACCTGCAGCGAAAGTACCGTTAGATTGGATAGCTGTATCAACTACTGCTACTTCGTCTAAGATTTCGATAGAAGTAACTTTTTGAGCTTCGATTTTAACGTCGCTTGTTAATACTTTTTCAGTTAAACCAGAGATGTTTACAGTGTAATCTGCAGCTTGGAAGTTTGTAGCGCCTACTAATTGAACTGATTTTTTGTCAGCAGCCCAAGTAAGAGTTACGTTTTGCTTGAATGTACCGCGTAATAATTCAATTGTAGCTTTAGAAGTATCTTCTACTGCTTTGTTGAATTTTACTTCGATTGTTTTAGCGTTAACAGCTTTTACAGATTCTAATTTAACTTCAGCTACTTCATATGTAACTACAGCTGAATAAGCTTTGCCTTCGATTTCGAAGTCTACTTTAGTTTCTTTGTTTTCTGGAAGTGCAGTTTCTAATTTTACAGTATGTTTTGTATCATCAGAAAGAGTTACTTCTAATGTAGTTGCGTCAACAACTTTAGCTTCTTTTACAGTTAAAGGAGCTTCTGCAATGTTCGTGATTGTACGGTTTAAGAATGATGCGAATTGACCACGAGTTAAAGTGTTTTTAGGGTTGAACGCTTTAACGTTTGTAAGACCAGCATATTCTAACGCGATAATTGCTTCACGGTTTTCGTTAGCTGTAGCGTTATCTAAGTCAGTGATTGTAGATTTGAAGTCAGATTCTTTGTAATCTGCAACTAAGTCTACACCGTAAACAGTGTTGATAGCACGTACTAATACTACTGCCATTTGTTCACGAGACATGTTTTTAGTGTACATTAATTGGTCGTTAGAACCTTTGAATACGCCAGCATCTTTAACAAGTGCTGCATATTGTAGTAATTCTTGGTCTGGAGCTGTAGTTGGTAGGTCAGTGAAACGAGCTTTTGTTGCATAGTCAGCTGGCACTTCATAACCTTCAGATACTAACCATTTACCTAAGAATTTTGTTACGTTACCGCGTGTTACTACTGCATTTGGTTTGAATGTACCGTCAGTGTAACCTCCTACGATTTTAGCGTCCGCTAATGCTAAGATTGCGTCCTTGTGATCACTATTTTCAATATCAGAAAAGCTTGCTGCGCTAGCTACTGGTACGATTGCTGATGCTACTAGAGCTGCTGATGCTGCGCCGACAACCCATTTACTATATTTTTGTTTCATGTGCAAAAACCTCCTAGATAAATTAGCCACTTTTGTGACTACGTTTCTATTATAAAAGAAGTAGAACATACATTTCTATGTGCAATATTTGGAATGAAGGATGTGGTAATAGTTTATCTTCATTGGTTATAAATACATTTATTAGTTTATTTATAACTTGTTTTCCATCCGAATTTTGGCATACTAACGTTTCTTTTGTTCGAAAAATATACCATTTTACCCATAGATATTGAGACTTTTTCCCTTCCAATAATTTTTAAGTAAGCCAAATATCTCACTTAAAGGAATAGTGAACAAATCGTGAATTTAAGTTACAATAATATAGGTAATTTATTCATTAATTCCCTTGGAAAAATGGATTAATATTTTATGGAAACCAGAATCTAGCGATAGCTATTAAAGTAAATGGGTATTACTAGACTTCTAATAGTGGTAAAACTCGGTTTTGTGGCGATTATCTCGGGTTTTGTGGCGTTTTGTTCGGAGTTTGTGGCGTTTTGCTCAAGCTTTGTGGCATTTCATACTGCTAGTCAGCGATTCACGAAGTTTTATTTTTTACAGAGATGGGGAATTGACAGAAATGGTATTTAGTAGTCTTATTTTTTTATATGTCTTTTTGCCATTAGTGATTGTTGTGTACTTCATTTCTCCGAAGATGCTACGCAATACGATTTTACTGTTGGCAAGTTTGTTCTTTTACGCTTGGGGTGAGCCGAAATATGTGCTTCTCATGATGCTGTCCATCGTACTCAATTATGTGCTCGGTATCGTTATTGAAAACACCGCTTCCCAGTCCAAGCGCAAAACATTACTTTGGTTAGTCATTGTTAGCAACTTAGCCATCTTAGGCTATTACAAATATGCTGGCTTTTTCGTGGATATTGTCAATAATTATTTGTCGCAACCTATTGAATGGCAGGCTGTACCGCTGCCAATCGGTATTTCATTTTACACGTTCCAAGCACTTAGTTATGTAATCGACGTCTATCGTAAGGACGTAAAGGCACAGCGCAATTTTTTAGATTTATCACTGTTCATTACATTATTTCCACAACTCGTTGCAGGCCCTATCGTTCGTTATCAAACGGTAGCTGAACAAATTAAGAAACGTATTGCGACAGCAGAAGATTGGATGATTGGGTCGCGTCGCTTTGTACAAGGGCTGGCGAAAAAAGTACTGATAGCCAATCCGATGGGCGAAGTTGCCGATCATGTCTTTAGCTTATCAGGTGGGGATTTAACAACGGGGACTGCCTGGATTGGGATTTTAGCGTACTCCCTGCAAATTTATTTTGACTTCTCAGGCTATAGTGATATGGCAATTGGGTTAGCACGAATTTTCGGCTTTAAATTTGAAGAAAACTTTAACTATCCATATATAGCACAATCTGTTACAGACTTTTGGCGACGCTGGCATATCTCACTTAGCAGTTGGTTTAGAGATTATGTCTACTTCCCACTTGGTGGTAGTCGTGTTAGCCATGAATGGAAACT
Organism: Lysinibacillus sp. C5.1; assembly: GCF_016350185.1. Taxonomy (NCBI): domain Bacteria; kingdom Bacillati; phylum Bacillota; class Bacilli; order Caryophanales; family Bacillaceae; genus Lysinibacillus; species Lysinibacillus sp. C5.1. The sequence continues at coordinate 599,896 of NZ_CP066226.1, read as the reverse complement.
ATATCGTAACTTACTTGTTGTGTGGACACTTACTGGTTTTTGGCACGGGGCAAGTTGGACCTTTATGGCATGGGGCTTTTACTATGGTATCTTAATTTGCTTGGAAAAATGGGTGCTGTTGAAATGGTTGGCACGCATTCCACGTATCGTCCGACATATGTATATATTAATGATCGTAATGATTGGCTGGGTGTTCTTTAGAGCAAATGATTTTACATATGCATTTTCATTTATCAAAACAATGTTTGGGCTTTCCGATGCCGCACTGTACAATTATGAAACGATTTTACTGACAAAAGATTATGCGCTTTACTTTGTCATCGCTATTATTTTTGCCATGCCGATTTATAAGCTTTACCAAACATGGAGTGAACAAAAGGCAGCCGCTTCCCTATCATTTGACTGGGGTCTGCGCATTACACAAACCGTTTACTATGGTGCACTTTTGTTATTTATTACGATGTTTTTAGTAAACGCAACACATAATCCATTCATTTACTTTAGATTTTAGGTGGGACATCATGCGAAAAATTCAAACGTATCTATTACCAATTACATTTTTTTGCATTATTTTCGGTGGCTTCGTCGTGCATGTATTAACGGTGGATCGGCCGCAATCAGAAATGGAAAACCGGCCATTAGAATCTGCCAACATTACGCCAAGCGCTAAGGAAATTTTAACAGGGACATGGTCCAAGCAAGTAGAGTCGTATATTTCTGACCAGTTTCCTGCACGTGATACATGGATGCGCAATTATGTAAACTTTCAACGTGTTGTGGGCAAAACGTATTTAAATGATAAGTACGCTGTTGATAATAAAACTGGATGGATTATTTCGAAGCCGGCCGCCGTAAAACCCGAAGAAGAGCTAGCTGCTTTTGCCTCTGATTTACAACGCTTAAGCGAAGGTCTAGCGGAAAAGCATATACCGTTTACATTTTACTCCCTACCAGCAAAGGCGACTTATTCACGTGAGCCAAGCCCACACTATATGCCAGAAGATGCTGGTATTACCAACAATGTAAAACTGCACGAACTTGTTACCGCTGCTGGCGTTGACAATATTCGTCTTTATGATGAAATGCAAGAAAACTTTTCTGCCGAGCGCAACTTCTTTAAAACAGATCATCACAGGACAATTCGCGGTGCCTATTCAGGCTACGAAGCGCTTATCCATACACTAAACAAACGACTGGGCGAAACAATAACAACCATTCCTTTTGATGAAGCCAATACATTTTGTTTACCAAATAAGTTCGCCGGCTCATGGAATAAAATACTCTATATGACCGTCGAGAATAATGAACAAATTTGCTATAACGAACCTGCATCGTTTGCAACACAGTTTACAATCTACGACGGTACAATTGAAGGTGGCGTCACTGCACCGTACGACGCAGTGTACGGTCGGGCGAAACAGATGAGTCCTGACGCCATAGTGAACTATGCGGATGCCTACAGCCGCGACTTTGCCGAACTTACAATCGTCAACCAAAACTATGACAGCGACAAACATCTCGTCGTCATTAAAGATTCATACTTTAACACCATTCAATTTCATGTAGCAAGTCACTTTAAAACTGTGACCATTTTAGACTTACGTTATTTAGAGAAAGATATTATTCCTTACTTACAAAACATGCAACCGGACTATGTCATTCTTGCCTATAATGATCGCAATTTAAAACTGATGCCCGAGTAACTATCGGTCAATCACGTGATAACGAGGTACCCGCGGTTTGCTTGAGGTTACCCGCGATTTACTCTAATTTACCCGCGGTTCGTTACGGTTTACCCGCGGTTTACTCTGATTTACCCGCGATTTACCCGCGATTTACCCGCGATTCGCAAAACAATTACAAAAGCAGTGATTTCTATCTAGTTAGAGATCACTGCTTTTTAACGTTTTTTCAACTTTCCCACAATCCATTGATTAAACGGTAGGAATGACAATAGTTTCGTCAGCCCAATGCAAACAACAAGTGTCCACAGCATAAGCATGGAAACACGCGTCAATGTGCTATCAAAATGTGCCACAAACCAGCTTGTCGATAGACGTAGCACTTCCCAATGGATAAGGTAAATCATAAACGCATATTGACTAATAATACGAACCAACTTCGTAGCTGGCAATGACTGCCCCCAAGCAATAACACAAAGCACAACACTAAAGACAAGTGGGACTATATCGAGACGCCTCGAATGCACCTCAGTATAGCCAAGTAACATACGAATCATCAAAAACAGTACAGCAAGTACAACGAAAACAACCGTTGCACCTCGGTACTTCTTCGCCAATGCAGCTAGTCTCTCATATGAGACTCCCATCGCATAGGCAACTGAAAAATAACCAAGCCATCCTGTAAACAGCAAGCGTAGCACATTCGCATGATCCTCAAAAATTGGATAAGGCAAGGCAATGACCGCATGATGTACTAGCGTAATCAGCACACTGAGCGGTAGAAACCACGTAATCGACCATTTAAAACGCTTCATCAACGCAAATACTACATATAACTGGAAAATAACTACAACAAACCAGCCCACAAACTCTCCATAAACTACATTATAGAAATACTTGTCCCATAACAAACCTTTACGATAAATTGACTCCACCAATAATGCATCGACAAAAGCCCACACTAAAAAAGGCACTAAAATATATTGGAGACGACTCGACCAAAAATAAATTGGTAGCCGTTCACGATAACGGTTTGACAATATGATAATCGATAACACAATAAACGTCGGCGTTGCATAGCAAAGCGCAATCCGCAAAAACAGATAAACCTGTTGCTCGGGTTCTACACCAACCTCCAAAATTACCCAGGATGATGTATGTAATAGTAAAATGGATAGGCATGCCACTACACGTAGGAAATCCCACTCTTTAATCACTACAACATTCTCCTAGTACTATACTCTCTCTATTAAGCATGTCATAGTTTATTAGATAATGCAATGGCACTAGTTGGTAGCTATTTTTGTAGTATTTTTCTATAAAATAAAATAGCGATGCTAAGTGTCGCAATATCAGCAAGTGGAATTGACAAAAATATGGAGAAAGCAGGACTAATATCGAACAAATTTTCTTTACGAAAAAAAGTCGGTAAAAGCAGAACGAGCGGCACAATTACGATAACCTGTCTGATTAGACCAAGGATTACGGCATAAATTTCTTTACCTGTAACCTGCAATACAGTCATAATTGTATAGGTAATACCCAATAGCGGAAATGTTAGAAAAATGACCTTTATCACATGTTGTGTTGATGTTAACATCGTTTCATCAGAAGTAAACAAATACAAAATCACATTACTGAACATATACATAGCTACAGTAATACCAATACCATAAATAATCGCATACAACATTGTCTTTTTTACAGTTTTATTTTTTTTCAATAATTCTCCCTTACCCTCAAAATAAGCAAGAATTGTTTGAACTGCCTGCGTGATACCAATAATCGGCATTAATACAAGCATATACATCTTGTTGGCTATATTCCAAATCGCTATTTGACTATGGCTTCCTATTGATATGAGCTGATGGTTTACTATAAATGCAGAAACACCGGCTAATAATTGTATGGCCGTTTGGGCAAAACCAATTTTCAACATTTGAAAGGACAGCCATCCATGTTCTCCTAAAGATACCTTGCTCGCTAAAAACCAGATATGACGTTTTACCAAATAAACAATGGAAATAATAGCGCATACTAACTCACTAATGAAAGTGCCTAAAGCAATACCAACAACGCCTAATTGAAAACCGAAAGTTAAAATAGCATTGCACACAATATTAATCACCACTGCAATGGTAATAATAATTGCCTCTACTTTTGGATAACCAAATGCTCGAATAACGCTCGTCAATGTATAACCAATAGCACTCAAAATATTACTAAGTAGAATAATAGTTAAATAATCTTTGGCAAGCTTCCATACTTCACCTTTAGCACCCAACATAGTTAAAAGTGGCTCCATCAAAATCCATGTAGTGCCAGATGTAACAAAGCTAACAACACACGTCATCACAAACCCACTCTGAAAATACTTATTTAATTGAAGTTGATCGCCACTACCTAAATACTTTGAAATCATGATTGCCGTTGACGTGGCAAAGAGCGTCTGCAGTGCTACAAAAGCAGCAAGAATCGGCGATAATAAGCCCATGGCAGATAAGGCACTTTCACTTTGGCTACCTATATGCCCTGCAAAAGACGTATCCACTACGGAAGTCATCATTTCAAGAATTAAGGACAAGATTGCAGGAAGTGAGAACGTTGCAATTAATTTACTGATTGAATAGTTGTCGAAGTTATTGGACTTCATCTAGCATCCCCTCCAACACAAACAATATCATGTCAAATAAGACACCTAATGTCTTATTTGAAAATAATTGTGTGATTTTGTTGGTACGGAGTAAAATTTCGTTCAAACTCAATATTCGTTATATGCGAATAAGTAATTGAAGCAATCTTTATTAATACATACTCCCTTTCAAAAGCATATAAATATAACCCATCCGCTTTTAAAACATAACTAATCGGTGCTACGTCCATTTGTTTCTCACCAATAACGACACGAAGATAGTATTCCTCGTCAAGACAATGGTTTATCCGTTGATAGACTGCTTCTGTCATATCGACCTTATTATCGAAAAGATCAACGATAAAATAATCTTTGGCATCTTGTTCATACAGATAAATCAATTCTGGAGAAATGAGTGCCAGTTTCTTTAATATACGCTCCTTATGCATTTGCATTGACAAACTATCATAAACAGATAACGCAAATGTTAAAACTTGCAAATCTTCATCATTAAAGAAGCTACTAGATAATTTATAATGCTCTTCAATATACACGCCACCCCTATGCCCCTGCTTACAAGTAACTGGAACACCCATCACTGATAACTTATCAATATCCCGCTGAATCGTTTTTACACTTACTTCAAACTGACGCGCCAGCGCCTCATGCGTTGTCTTTTTCACCTTCAACAAATGTAGCAATATCTCCATTTGACGATTACGAATCATCTTACAGCTCCCCCCTTCTGTCACTTCTATATTTAGTATGGACTAAAATCTTCAGTACACAAAGTGGCTACAAGTGAAAAATCGTATTTTTGCTTTATAGTAAATTATTTGCGTATAGAATAGGAATTGACTTCCTTTCAGGTATATTGCAATCATTTAGTGATAAAAATAGAAGAAAGCTTCTAGCTATAAGAAAGGTATAAAATGTATAAAATATCAATTGCGGAAGATGACATGGATATTGCTCAAACATTGAAAAATCAACTAGATAAATACGGCTATCAAAGCGTTATTACACAAGACTTTGACAAAGTGCTCGATCATTTTCAAGCATTTCAACCGCACCTTGTTTTGCCTTTGATGGTTACTATCTATGAGCATTCTTTACTTCTACTTACAAACATCAATGGAAGGTGAAAAAGCAAAATATACAGGCATTCGAAAAATTGGTCTTTCTGTAAAAGAAGTACGTTCTGTAGTGACAAAGGAATTAGCTATGCTAGTTTTTATCCCCTTCACCTTTGCTAGCATTCTATTAGTTTGTGTAATGTTCTCCATGCGCAATATGATATCATCGTCATTTTATGAAATGACGGCAATGGGCATCAGTATATTTTTACTGTTATTTATAGGAAGCTTCTTCATTATCTGACGAAGCTATTTAAAGAAATTAGTAGTAGCACATTAAATAGAACCGTTCCCTTTCATTTACAGCGACGACGGAACTGACACCAATAGAATAGACAATAAAAAAGCACCTTTGATTGAAATAAGGTTTAGATACCTACACTTCAATTGGAGGTGTTTTTCTACGAGAACACGTGCGTAAAAAGGACTTTTTACAGAATTAAAACTCTATACAATCCTATACTTATTCAACAAATAATCAAATGTGACAAATATTATAATATAAATGCTCCCCAATAAAGAACTAATGTAAAAAGTATCTTTATACGTGTTTATATCAAAATTAAGGAGTGTAAACAACAGTGAAAAAATTAAGGCACAAAGGAGATGTTTAATATACATCAATACTATATGTTTATTTTTACTATGTTTCTCAATAAGTAAGGAAACTCCTAAAGCTACAAGCATAGAAGGTGCCGTAAATGCAGTACCATACATACCATAAACAATACTGTATGTAGAAGTAATAAATAGTGGAATAATAAAGATGCCAATAATAATTGTAACGACAGCAGCGATTACTTTGTTTTTAACCATTCTATTTCACAACCTTACTAGTTTTGAAAAAACCATTTTATAAATTACATAAGTAATTAAATTAAAAATAGGGAAAATAATCGACTGGACTATTGTCACAACTATAATAAATAAGAAATCTGCACCTAATACAACCTCGCCCGGGGGCAACTCTTTTTTTGTGCTTTCCACCAAAACAATAGTGCCCCAGACAAAGATAGATACGTATAATCCTAAATATGCGAACAGTGAATATTGATAAAACTTCATTCTAAATTTAAATCCTAACACCACATTCAGAAGAATTATAACGAAAGGAAAAGCTAAAAATTGAACTAACGAATCAAACCTTTCGTCTAACATTGAACCAAGAAATTGACTTATACATGCAATTGCACTATTTGCAAACGCTACTATAATGAAAGCATTTTTTTGTGTATCCATTTTTCCCCCTCTATTAACTCCTATAGAGTGTTGTTATAAATTTTATCATAAATGGAATGCATACCCATGACTTTCGCCACTATATTTTGTATTATGTATTCACTTTCAAGCTCGTTTGAAATCAATTGCTTGTCGCCAATCCATAATAAAACCAGCCAGTTTTCAGCGATTTACCGCTGAAAACTGGCTGGTTTTTGCATTTTGCTAATTCACCATCTGCACCGCTGGTTTGTTGCCATAAATCGTTTCTACCCATTCTGGATGGTCGATAAATGGATTGCGGTTCCCTTGGATTTCGTAGATTCTTTCGTTTCGTCGTTTTTCATAGTCATCTACTGGGTCTTGTAGATGCCATTGTAAAAGAACCGAAAGTTTACCGTGATACGGAGCCGTTCCATTGTTAACTTTGTCATTTAATTCAAGGTCTACTTTATCGCCTAGCTCATAACGCGTTGCCATATAAAACAGAATGCGTGCAACGTCCCCTTTGACACGATTCGGTGGTTCGAAGGAATCGGCGTCTTTCAAACAACCGTTACAGCCAGCGACTGGACTACCGCCATTGTCAAAGTCTAAATTTCCTCTTGCGCTATTTACTTGCACATCGGTAGGGCGTAAATGATGGATATCAGTTCCTGGTCCTTGACTTGTGCCGAAATTACCATGTGATTTTGCCCACGTATGTTCTCGGTTCCAGTTGCCTACATTGCCGCCGTTGTTTGTTTTTGGACTAGATTTACCAGAATAAAATAACAGGACATTATTTGTATTATTCGGATCTTCATCTGTGTATCTCAAAGCATCCCATGCAGCATCATAGGATAATACTTTTTGGTTTGCAATAATATCGTGCAGCGCCTTTTTAAGTGCTTGCCCCTCTTTGTTATAGGCAGCAGTATAGTAGTCGTTAGCCGTTACAGTAACACTAAAATTGGCCGTAACACTTTTTGTACCATCAGATGCCGTGACACCCACAAGATGACTACCCGCTTCTAAAGTTAACGTTAAGCGTTTGCCCTTTATCGAACCTTTTGTAGCGGTAAATGTCAATTCGTCATTATCAGGATCAGCGAAATGTTCTGTTAAATCAATGGTAATGTCCGTTCCTACAGCTACTGTCTGATTTGTAAAAGGCTTTTTGATAATTGGTTGCTTGTTTTCAGCAGGGACAGGAGGGTAGACAATCGGTTGCCCCTTAGAATTTGTAAATTTAATGTTTTCTAACGATGCACCCTTCTTCAATTCAATCAACTGTAAGTCAATATTTTCTGCGCCTCTAATTTCACTTACATTTTTGCCTTCAATGGTAATCTTTTTAAACGTATTGCCCTTTAAGTCTACAATGGACTCTGGATGATTTGGCGTAATAATCACATCTGTCTTGTTAAAGCCTTCACCGTGAAGCTCGACATACTTCCCTTTTAAGTGTACGCCCTTCGTAATATACGACGCTGCATCTAAATGTAATGCTACACTCGGTTTTGTAATAACTAAGATATTTTTCTTAAAGTTCTCATAGTTATATGTGATTTCAGGTTGAATCGGTTCTACTGTAGGACCTTGTTTTAAATCCAGTTGCACCATGACAGGGTCATGGTCACTTGCACGGCCTGCCATATCTGTAAAGTCTGCATTAATATGAAGAATATCAATTATCGTTTTTTCTTGAAGGTTATTAGAAACTAAAATATGATCTAATACTTGCGAATTTCCTTGATACAAATACGTATAACGGTCAGATGAATCGGCTTTATTGATCATATTAGTCATCCATTCACCTTCATGAATTTTAAGCGCTTTGGCAAATTGGTAATCGTTAAAATCACCTAACGATACAATGTTTGCATCTGGATTTTTCGTTTTAACATCCGCAACAAAGTTATACACAATATTTGCGATTTTCTGGCGTTGCACTTCACTTTTATATTGCGGTGGTTGTGTTGCTCCAAATAATGGTGTGTCACCCGATTTAGAATTCCAGTGATTAGCAATCACAATGACATCTTCACCTTGGAACTCAAATTGTGCAGCTAACGGTTTTCGGCTATTATTAAATGCTTCATTCATCGGGTCAATTCGGCCTGGGTTCAGCGTTAATTGACCGTTTTGATAACTAACCGCAGTAGTCGCATCCCCTGCTTGGATTCCTTCCTTCAAGTTCACCCTTGCTGGATTGTATAAGAAACCAACACGAATATTCGCGTTCGGTGCACCACCATCTGCATTATTCACAGGGTCAATATTGACATACTTATAATCAATACCACTTTCAGCTTTAATGGCATCAATTAAGCGTTGATAACTTTGATCTGCTTTGGCATCACCAGCCGACTCGCCGTTATTATCTTGTACTTCCGTCACCCCTACAATGTCTGGCGTTTGCATATCAGTACCAATGGCGCGTGCTAATTTTCGCGCCTTATCATCCGATGTGGATGTTTTGTTATTAGAAAAGTTTTCTAAATTATACGAGGCAATTGTTAGCTTATCCTCTGCTTTGACTATTTTAGTTGTCTCAGGTGTTGCCGACCCTTTTACATGGGCTTGCTTCATGTTATCTAATGGCACGTAAATTTTGAAGTTTTGATAAGAGTAGCCCACAATACCCGTAATCGGTCCGTTAAACTTATCGCCTGTGGCAACTTCGAAATCACGAGCTGTACCGTTCGGTTCCAATCTGAATTGGATACGATTTGGGTTTGTTTTTCCTTCCTCATACAAGACCCCACCATGCAGCGTGTTTGTTGGCTCACTTTCAAGAACCGTTACTAAATCGCCATGTTCCTGTGGAGCAACAGCTTTGACATTGTCTACCTCCACTCGCATCGCTTCAATACTTTCCCAAAAATCAATAGCATCAATTGTTGGGTTGAAAACTTGAAGATTGTCACTATCAATTTGGCTAAATGACATTTTTAATTTATCAATTTGAATGGCATTTGGTAATGCTACACTGGCATTAAGTACTTGTACTTTGCCACCTTGATCATTTCGTACATTGATTTGCGTCGTTTTTAAATCTGTTTGGTTCGCATCACTATAGCCATCATACGCATATTCATCTACTTTACCTGTTACCGATACTAAATTTCCTACTTGAATCGGCCAAGCATTCTTTCCGCTATAAAGTAAGATTCCTTCCGATGTATTCGGATTATCATCCGCTAATTCATCAGGTGTTTGAATTGTATAATAATAACTACCATTTAAAGAAAATGAATATGTTACAATCCCTTGAATGCCATCAACGGTTTTGCCAGCAAATGGAGAACGATGGCCTTCCCCTTGAATATCATGAATTTGCAGCGCATCTGTAATAACATAGTCATAGGTCATCACTTCACTAAACGTGCCATCACTTGCTTTGACAACCGTTTTTAATGTTGTGTTTTGCGTAATATCGATTGGTTTTTCGTATTTAATACCTGATATAGTAGGATTTGTACCATCTACTGTGTAATAGATTTCCCCATTAGCTGTCGATGTTGATAAAGTGACCGTTGTTTGATTAATAAATGTACCACTACTTGGCGACGCAATCGCTGGTTTTATTGCGGTACTATCCACAACAATATCGTTTACAGAACGTGGTATCACTTGGTAATCCTGATCAAATTGTTGAACAATGCCCGTAATTGATTCATATGTTGTGCCGACCGTTAAGCCTAGCGTATTCGTTTCATCGCGTACTAAGAAATTGCTACCATCACTAGCTGTATAGTTTGCCCAGCCACTTCCTGTTTGCACATTCGTCAGCGCAACATTTTTTATCGTAACAAGTTGTGATTCATTTGCTTCTGCTACCTCTGCACCTGTTACTACTTTTGCAGTTGGTGCACCAACACCTGCCACTTTGTCGATAATTTGAGCTCCGTCTAATTGCAGTAACCCTCTATAGTCCGCAAGCTTCCCTTTAAGCGTTACTTCGTCCCCAATTTCTACATTTAGACTCGTCGGTCGTACAGCGATACCACCTGTTCCATCCTGTACAGAGATGGTATTTTTCAGCTTCCCTGCCACAATACCTTTGATTGTTACTGTTGTACCGTTCGCTTGTGTTCTTGCATCAGCGATTGACTGAACATCTGCTTGTCCAATGACGGTATAACTAAAAGTTTGCACATCACTATTTTCCAGCCCCTGTGCAACTGCTATCGCTTTGATCGTCATTGTTTTATCAATAACAATTGGCTGCGTATAACTAGCACTTTGCAATGTTGGCTCTGTTCCATCCGTTGTATAAAAAATCGTTGCACCAGCAGTGGCAGAAAATAATGCAATGGCAGTACCTGACGCAACCGTTCCAGAAGGTGTAGAAGCTGTGACGGCTTCTGCCTTTATAATAGGCCCACCCTGTCCTCCATCCATTGCATGACTGCCTAAATGTTCGAATGTATCGATTGGATAAGGCTGCCATTCTAATGAAGGGTCAAAGGTGTCACTTGGATTTTTATCACCAGACGTAATGGAACTCTTTCTAACCAATGTTGTATCAACAGTAGACACCCCATTGTCATTCCATGACTTGCCTGGATCAAACCCCATTTGCCCAAAAGAATCTACTACCTCTTCACCTTTCTTTAAAACAATCGCATCATTACCATTAAACGCGGTAACAGCTGAAGCAAGTCCACCTTTCTCTTTGATCGCTGCCACTGCACTAGAATTATAGAGAATGATTGTCTCATTATGTGCTAAAGTGCCACTTAACGTCTGTTTGTTCGTTGGTGTCGTACTACCATTTGTATAAAGTTCAAGTTTGTATTGGCTTAAATCAATCGTTGAACCCGTTCCATTGTAAAGTTCAATCGCCTTATTATTACTGGACCCTTCAATATACTCAGAGATAATTAAATTAGTAGCTAATTCAGCCGCAACAGCTTGACTAGGCATTACTGGCATCGATACACTCGCAACTAATGTCGTTGCGAGAAAAGCATTGAATGACTTGTTCCATTTCTTTTTAGACATCATCAGTTAGCTCCTCTTTAAGTATTTGCTTCATAAAAACCTTCTTCTTAACCGAAGAAGGTCTACCATCTCTCTATCTCGGCTGTCGGTTTGAACCTACACCAGACGCATCAAGCGTGCCATCAATAGTAGTAAAACTTATTTCCCCAGTATATATATATGAAACCATATAACTGTTAATGCACTATTGAATTACTATATAGTAACTGTTAAATTATAGCATTTCACAAGAACCTAAGCACACAACAAAATAGTACAATTGTTAACCGAAACTTCACTTTTGCTAAACAATTAGTACTTTTTCATGGTTACTCCTTACAGCGGTTAGCTATAGATAAACGTAGGAAAAGTGTTAGATTGATTGGGGTAAATCTAACACTTTTTTGCTATACCGTTGTTGTTCGCTCTGGCGGTGCTTTCCGCGGGCACACACGTAAGCCGCAACCCTCGCTAACGCGCGGAATGCCCGCGTCTTACGCTGTGTGCGTTCCCGCAGGAGTCACCGCCTCTGCTACCAACAACTAGTACACGCCTCTATTTATTGTTTACTGCAAAAGAATAAACAGCTAAGGTTTCCTTTATTTGCATAGCAGATAAATGCCATCATTTGAACGCGCTTCACAAACAATGCAACGTCAACAAATGGCAGTAGTTTTAGTACGTGCTATTAAAGAAATCGCTGGCGTAGACTTAGTAGCTGAGTACAAAAAAGCGAACTTCGTAACAGAAATTGGTGACTTAGACAAAGCTTACTCTGCAGAACAACGCACAGCGATCGTTGCTTTAGAATATGCGGGTATTACAAATGTTGCTCACTTCAACCCAGGTAACAGCGTAACACGCGGACAATTCGCTTCATTCTTATACCGCACAATCGAAAACGTTGTAAACAACCCAGAAGCGGGTGTTGCAGCAGTAAAAGCTATCAACAACACAACTGTTGAAGTAACATTCGACGAAGAAGTAGATAACGTACAAGCTCTTAACTTCTTAATCTCTGATCTTGAAGTGAAAAACGCAGCTGTTAAATTAACAAACAAAAAAGTTGTTGTATTAACAACTGCTGCTCAAACAGCTGACAAAGAGTACACTGTATCTCTTGGCGAAGAAAAAATCGGTACATTCAAAGGTATCGCAGCTGTAGTTCCTACTAAAGTAGATTTAGTAGAAAAATCAGTTCAAGGTAAACTTGGCCAACAAGTAACACTTAAAGCACAAGTAACTGTTGCTGAAGGTCAAGCGAAAGCTGGTATTCCAGTAACTTTCTTCATCCCAGGTTCTTCTAATGGCGTGAAAACTCCAGTAACAGTTGAAGCTGTAACAAACGAAGAAGGTATCGCAACTTACTCTTACACTCGTTATGCTGCAACAAACGACACTGTAACTGTATACGCAAACGGTGACCGTTCTAAATTCTCAACTGGTTATGTATTCTGGGCAGTTGACCAAACTTTAGAAATCACTGAAGTAACTACTGGTGCTACTATCAACAACGGCGCTAACAAAACTTACAAAGTTACTTACAAACACCCAGAAACTGGTAAACCAGTATCAGGTAAAGTACTTAACGTTTCAGTAAAAGAAAACATTGACGTAACTGTTGATAAATTACAAAACGTTACAGTTAATGGTCTTGCTGTAGTACAAACAAGCGATAACAACACACGTGCTGCACAAATCACAACTGATTCTAAAGGTGAAGCAACATTCACAGTTTCAGGTTCGAACGCTGAAGTAACACCAGTTGTATTTGAAGCAACTCCAGTAACAGTAACTAATGCTAATGGTACAGTTACAACAACTGGCTACACTCAAAAATACACTGCTGACACGTTACAAGCTTCTGCTGCGAAAGTAACATTCGGTGCTATTCAAGCGGCTTACACACTTGAAGTAACTCGCGATGGTGGCGAAGTTGCAGCAACTGGCTTAACAAACGGTCGTAAATATAACTTAGTAGTTAAGGATAAAGATGGTAAATTAGCTGCTAACGAAACAGTAAACGTTGCATTTAACGAAGATATTGACGGAGTAATCTCTACAGTTACTTCTGCACAATTCGTAAAAGTAGAAAACGGTAAACAAGTTGCATTTGAAGGTAAAAAAATCACTGTTAAAACAAACTCTAAAGGTGAAGCAAGCTTCGTTATCGGAACTGACCTTGCTAACGTAAACACTTACGCTACACCAATCGCTTGGATTGATATCAATAACCAAAGCGGTAAAGATGCAAACTTAGACAAAGGTGAGCCATCTGCAGTTGCACCAATTTCATACTTCCAAGCTGCATATTTAGATGGTTCTAAACTAGTATCTAAAAATGCTAAAGGTGACGACACTGAGAAATTTGACGGTGGAGAAACGGCTACATTTGAAGTACAACTTACAAACCAAAGTGGTAAAGTAGTTCCTAACTCTGGCTACACAACTAAAGATGTTACTTACACTGTTTACAACACTGGTGCAAACAATGTAAAAGTTGGTACTGTAGAAATCGCACCAAACCGCGTGCATACAGTAGTTGCTCCTACAGGTAAAATTGATGTTACTTCTGTAGAAGGTAAAACTTCTTCTGTAAAAGTTCTTGCTACAGGTGTAGCTAAAGAAATTAACGGAAACAAAGAATTTGCATTCACTGCTAAAGAAGCAACTGCAACATTTACTAATGCAGGGGAAATTACAAATCCTTACACAGGTGTACTTGATCTTACAAGCATCAACAAAAAAGATAAAGAAATCAAATTTGTTGATAAATCTAAAGCTGTAGCTTATGCTGGTGAAACAGGTAAAACTTACAAATACTTCGGTATTGGTAACACTACAATTTCTAGCGCTGACGCTTTCATTTCATTACTAGAAGAGTATAAGGCTACTAATAAAGTAGTTCGTGCAACATATGAAGTAAAAGATGATGTTGTAACATTCACTATTATCAGTGAAAATACTGCTGGTAACAACAATGGTGCTGCTGGTAAATTAGTGTCTGCAGTTGTAACTGATGAAACTCCAGATGTTGCTGGACTTGTAGATACAATTACATTCACATTCGATAAAGCTGTAGATGCTACTACTGTAGCTGCTTCTGACTTCACAGGTATTGCTGGCTATGCATTAACTGCTGGATCACAACAAGTATCTGGAACAACTGTTAAATTTGCTATTACACCTGTTGCTGCAGTAACAACTGCTACAGTAACAACAGTTGCTGATTCAATTACTGTTGGTTCTAAAGTAAGTAAGCTTTATACAAATAAAGCGAATACACTTGCTGTTACAGGTACAAATGCTGTTGCTCCAACAATTACAATTGATGGTCAATCAGTGGATGTTACTGTAGCTGGAACTACGAATGCTGCTGACTTCAATGGTCTTAAATTTGAATTTAAGCAAAATTCAGATGATACATTAAAAGCTACTTATAACAGTGGTGTTGTAAACATTGCATTACCAAATGCTACTCCTGCAAATGCTACTGCAGCTCTAATTAAGTCTGCAATCAATGCATTAGGCTCTACAACATTCAATGGTAAAACTATCAACTTAGCTGATGTTAACGTAGCAGTAAGTGGTGCAGGTCTTACAGGTACTACTATTTCTGGTGTAGCAACTTTAGCTAATGGTGTATCTGGCGCAACAGCAGTTAAAGGCGAATACAATTTTGCTGTATACCCAACATTAGTTACTGGTGATAAAGTTACTATTAACGGAATCACTTATACTAAGGTTGTAACTGGTGCATCTGTAGCTGCAAATAAAACATTTGATACAACTGCTAACTTATTACTTGCAATTAAAGCTAATGACCCACGATTCGATGCTACTTCTTCAGAAGCAGCAGGTGTATTTACTTTAATTGATGCAGCTGCAACAGGTGCTGCTGCACCAACTGTATCTGTGAACTAATTTAAAGCAGAATATACAAACTTTATTAAGTTCATAATTTTACATTAAAATTAGACATTGTAGAGGTTTTCTCTACAATGTCTTTTTTTTGTGTGTTATAAATATTTGAGTTACTATACTGTAGAGATTTTTTAAGTTGATATGTTCTGTTTGGAGAGACTATTTTGATTACTAATCATCCTGCTTAAATGATTGGTTTTTTTGTATTTTTTAAAATTCCCCTGTATGTAGGTGGTTCCGAAATGCTTTTAGCTATGGACAACAAAAAAACTCCAATCGTACAATAAAATCAGGTCTAGTCAACCGACTTTGTACGAAAGGAGTTCCAAATGGATAGTAAAAGTTTAGCACATACAACATGGAATTGTAAGTATCATATCGTTTTTGCACCGAAATATAGAAGACAAGTTATTTATCGTCAAATCAAAGCAGAAATAGGAAGAATACTACGTCAGTTATGTGAAAGAAAAGGTGTAGAAATTGTAGAAGCAACAGCGTGTCCAAATCATATATATATGTTGGTGAAGATTCCACCGAAACTAAGTGTATCTGCTTTTATGGGCTATTTAAAAGGGAAAAGTAGTGTAATGATTTTCAATCGGCATGATATTTTAAAGAACCAATTGGAAAGTCGTCAATTTTGGTGTCGTGGATACCTAGTAGATACAGTTAGTCGAAATCAAAAAGTGATTCACAAATATATTCAAAAACAATTACAAGAAGATTTACGCTATGATCAAATGTCAATAAATGAAATCATTGACCCTTTAAATTGTGAATAAATTAACTGGAAGAAAAAAGTCTGCCGCTTTAGCGGTTGTAGAAAAGAAGTATGGTTGGCGGACCTTTCAGAATATCGTTAGACATAAGGTATTTAAATAGCGTTTACGCGTAAAGGAACCCACCAGTTTTACTGGTGGGTTTTTAACAGAAAGCTTTTACATTGGTATAAATTATTATTTTTTTGAATAAATATTCGCTAGGTATGTTATTGTTATTTCAATTTCTTCATAGCCGACCTTAAATCATCTACTTTTAAATGTTGGTAGCGTGCAGTGGAACGGGAATCGGTATGACCTAATAGAGTTGCAATATAATGTTGGTCTACACCGAGTAGTGTTAAGTGTGTGGCGGTACAGTGACGAATGACATGGGGGGTTAATCGTTTTGTAATATTGCATTGGGCGCCAATTTTTTTTAATTTGATTCGGATTTCTACGCCGCTAATGGGCATATTACGGCTTACGGGAGAGGGAAATAAATAATCTGATCCGTTGTCTTTTGTTTTCTGTAAATATTCCCCTAATATTTTTTGTAGTTTTGGATGTAGGGGTAAGTGAAGATCTCTGCCACCTTTAATCCGTGGGAAGTATATTTTATTATTTTTTATATCAACATTTTCCTTTAATAACGTTCGAGCAGCTGTAATTCTTGAACCGGTATAATAGAGTAAGCTGATTAATACATAGTAAAACTCGGAGTACTTTTTCGCTGTAGCCAACACTAATGCCATTTCATCCATATCGAGTATTTCAGGTAAAGGTACATACACATTTCGAGTGGAAATACCTATTGTTGGATCGACTTTAAAGTTCAACTCTATTACAAGATATTTGAAAAATGCCTTCACACCATAAAAATATCTACTAATCGAATTGGGTTTATAATCCTGATTGCCTAAAAAATCTAGATATTCTAGAATATCATCCTTCGATATTTCCTCTGTTAAAATATGACCATCGTATAATTGATAAATAAAGGACGAGAACTTTTTTATATCATTTTCATAGCCAATAATGGTTTCTTCTGAATAGTACTTTCTTTTTAAATGTTGAAGAAATTTTTTAGAGTACTTAGGCAAATCAAAGTCAGAATGGATAATCAAAGAGATATCAGCTCCTTCCCGTTAGCTAATGTGTTCTTGAATATCTTGCATTGTATTGTGCTGCTCGTAATTAAGAACAAACCAACTTAATTTCGCATCACAATAGTTTAACTCCAATGAAAGTAACGCTTTTTGCACTAAGTAATGATGTTGTTGGCGATAGGACATATTAGGACTTAACCATAAAATATTAACGATTTTCTGTGGTTCACGAATATGCTGTAAATATTCCTCCGTTTGATAATAAAGGGAACAATCGCCTAACCAACTTTCAAACAGAGAGCGTTGTCTTCTATCAGCATGAAGTAATTGAAGATGCAATATATGATGCTGTACTTGTAATTGAAAATAGATTGGCTCATTCGATAAATTGATATAGCCCTTGTAGCTTTTATCTTGTTCAACTTCTTCACTTTCTGAAAACCAAGCATTTTTTATTATCGTAATACTTCGTTTGATATCTGAAAGCTCATAGGGTGTCAGCAAATGATAAAGCGTTTGTTGAATTTGCTCCTTAAAGTTTTCAATCATTGTATAACGTATATCTTCATTTAATTTTAGTAATAAATTGTTTAACTCTATTATTTCATTTGTTAAAGGGGGAGGCGATTCGCTAGATGGACTATGAATGGTAGGAATAGTTTGCAACTGTAATTCAACTAATTCTGCAAAAGACACATCAAAAAATTCTGCATACTTTTGCAATACTTTTTCAGATGCTTTCCTCGTCCCTTTTTCTATAAAGCCTACATAACTATGCGAAATACCTAATAAATCTGCCAATGCAGCAAGCGTTAGATGATGTTTATGGCGTAGCATTTTTAGTCGATTTCCTAAAGCAATGGCTTGTCCATCTTTGTTCTTCATTTTTCTCACACCCCTTTCTAAACTATCTTCCATTAGTACATGCTTTATAAAAGGACTAGTAAAAGTAATGTTGGAACTATGCAATATATTGCGAAGGAACAGAAGATAAGTTGGTGACTAATTCAAATTGCACTATATTGGATAATTTCAATAAAAGGATTTATACCCTCAATTTGGTAGTGTTAGTTAGAAAGAAAACCCAATGTATTGCACATGGGTTTTCTTTTTCTTTTATTTCTATGAATTCCTTAGTTTATAAAGTTGATGTTTCGTTTAGTTTTTAAGTGTTACTGTCCATTTATTCATTGCAGTTGGATTAAAAGCAACTTCATATGTGAACTCTTTTTCAAAAGTTGTTTCAGTTGCAGCAACTTTCACTTTTAGTGTACCTACAGCTGCATTTGTTGGAGCAGTAGTAAATAGCAATCCGACTGTGTTTTTGCCTAGGTCAGCAACAGTTGTTTTTTGACTATCAATAGTGAATTCTTGTTTGTCATCTATAATTACATTAGATGCAAATGAGATTGTAATGATTTCATTATTAGTATCCCAGTATATTTCGCCAACTGTTGGCGCAGCAGGAGCTTTTACTAATTTTGCAAGACCAGTTTCTAAAGCAGTTTTTGCATTTTCATACTCTGCTTTTGTAGCATTCGCTTTAGTTAATACATCAGTAGCCGTTTTCACAAGTACTTGAACTGCAGTTTTATCTTGATAATTCTCTTCTTTAACAGCTTTAATCGCTGCATCTAAATCCGATTTTGCTTTAGCTAAAGCATCTATTCCAGCTTGTTTATCTGCTTCTACTGTATTAATTGGAGCTGGTGCACTAACAGTTTTTAGATAGAAAGTAATATCGTTGTCTTTTGCTTCATACGTAATTTCTAAACCAGTATTACCGCCAGCTTTTGCAGCATCAACTAGTGCTTTTTCGAAGTTTGCTAATGATACTGGACGATTTGCTTCATCTCGGTAAGTGTAGTTCTTACCTGTTTCACCAGCATATCGAATTGCAGTTTTTCCGACAATTGTTAAAGTTCTTCTCGATGTATCGAAAGAAGCAATTCGACCTGATTCTAAGTTCGATACCTCATTAGTAGCAGTAAATTTAGCTGTTGCTTCTTTTGATGTAAAGTTGAAATCTCTACCATCATGGCGTACTTTACCTGTTGCTACCACTTTTACAGAGCCTGATTTACCATCATAAGAGCTCACTTTTAGCACTTCATTACCTGTTAATTTCACAGTTTGACTACGGTTTGGTGAGATTTTAGCTGTGTCTGAAACGGTTGTTGTTAAGCCTGCATCCCCAAGATAAATGACACTAGAACCAGTATTGTAGATTGTATACGTTACTTCTTCAAGTGTACCGATTGTTGTAGAGCTACCGCTTTGGTTAACTAAATCTACTTTAAATTCAGCCGATACATCGCCTTTTAAATCGGCTGTATCTCTAAATCTACCGTTGGCATCTTTCACTTTTAATGAAGCACCGTCTAATTTCTCTGCTTCGAAGTAAGAAATAGGGGCAATAGCTTTTGGTTCACCTTCATCAAGTGTTCCTTGTTTGTTAACAAACGCACTGTTAATATCAATCCAAGCGACAGGCGTAGCATATGTGCTTACTTTGTCATTCGCAATAATGAAGCTTGCTTCCCCTTTAGCGTCAGTAGTAACCGTAATTTGTTTCAACGTTGGTTTATACACTCTGTTGTCATTTGCATCTAATTCTACAAAATAAGCATCTGTGTTTGTGCTAATTACACGATCTAGATGTTCATTAAATGCCACATTGACTACTTCATTTTTCGCCACTTCACCATTTTTGTTTTTCACAACGACTTTGTATTTACGACCATTTTGATAACCGATAGCTGCTGTTTCACCACCATCACGTGTAACGTCAATCGTGTAGTCTGCTTGTAAAGCTGAGAACTTCACTTTCGCAGCAGAAGCTTGTAACGTGTCAGCAGTGTATTTTTGAGTGTAGCCAGTTGTTGTAACTGTACCATTAGCATTAGTTACTGTTACTGGAGTTGCTTCAAATACAACTGGTGTTACTTCAGCGTTCGAACCTGAAACTGTGAATGTTGCTTCACCTTTAGAATCAGTTGTGATTTGTGCAGCACGTGTGTTGTTATCGCTTGTTTGAACTACAGCAAGACCATTAACTGTAACGTTTTGTAATTTATCAACAGTTACGTCAATGTTTTCTTTTACTGAAACGTTAAGTACTTTACCTGATACTGGTTTACCAGTTTCTGGGTGTTTGTAAGTAACTTTGTAAGTTTTGTTAGCGCCGTTGTTGATAGTAGCACCAGTAGTTACTTCAGTGATTTCTAAAGTTTGGTCAACTGCCCAGAATACATAACCAGTTGAGAATTTAGAACGGTCACCGTTTGCGTATACAGTTACAGTGTCGTTTGTTGCAGCATAACGAGTGTAAGAGTAAGTTGCGATACCTTCTTCGTTTGTTACAGCTTCAACTGTTACTGGAGTTTTCACGCCATTAGAAGAACCTGGGATGAAGAAAGTTACTGGAATACCAGCTTTCGCTTGACCTTCAGCAACAGTTGCTTGTGCTTTAAGTGTTACTTGTTGGCCAAGTTTACCTTGAACTGATTTTTCTACTAAATCTACTTTAGTAGGAACTACAGCTGCGATACCTTTGAATGTACCGATTTTTTCTTCGCCAAGAGATACAGTGTACTCTTTGTCAGCTGTTTGAGCAGCAGTTGTTAATACAACAACTTTTTTGTTTGTTAATTTAACAGCTGCGTTTTTCACTTCAAGATCAGAGATTAAGAAGTTAAGAGCTTGTACGTTATCTACTTCTTCGTCGAATGTTACTTCAACAGTTGTGTTGTTGATAGCTTTTACTGCTGCAACACCCGCTTCTGGGTTGTTTACAACGTTTTCGATTGTGCGGTATAAGAATGAAGCGAATTGTCCGCGTGTTACGCTGTTACCTGGGTTGAAGTGAGCAACATTTGTAATACCCGCATATTCTAAAGCAACGATCGCTGTGCGTTGTTCTGCAGAGTAAGCTTTGTCTAAGTCACCAATTTCTGTTACGAAGTTCGCTTTTTTGTACTCAGCTACTAAGTCTACGCCAGCGATTTCTTTAATAGCACGTACTAAAACTACTGCCATTTGTTGACGTTGCATTGTTTGTGAAGCGTTTAGGTTGCCATTTGAACCGTTGAATACGCCTGCATCTTTTGCAAGTGCAGCATATTTAACTAATTCTTCTTCAGCTGTTACTGGTAGATCGTTGAAGCGTTGTTTTGAATTCCAGTCAGCTGGAATTTCTTGGCCTTGAGCTTCTAAATAACGACCTAATAATTTAACCACTTGACCGCGGTTAATTGTTTGGTTTGGTTTGAATGAGCCGTCAGCGTATCCATTGATGATACCTGCATCAGCAAGTGCGTTGATTGCTACTTCGTGGTCGTTACCTGCTACATCTGAGAATCCTGCTGCAGAAGCCACTGGTACGATAGCAGAAGCTACTAAAGTAGCCGTTGCAGCCGTAGCTACGAATTTTTTGTATTTCTTTGGTTGGTTAGCCATAGAAAAATTTCCTCCTCTAAGTTCAAAAATTATGTCTCTACTACATAGTTATGTAGTAAATAAACAACTACACATAAAAGTATAGTTGTATCCCTAAAAGTTGTCAATCATATTTTGGGAAAATTACTAATTGGTTTCCGGAAAATAGTGGACATCGAACTCTCTTTTACCATTGTCGTTTATCCAACACTTTTTTTCAAGTGAAAATATGCAACTTTACCAACAAAATCTAATTTTCTATCATTCCTTGTTCATATTTTCTAGAATCTTATAAAATAATGGATAATTAAGTTAAATCAGGGAACGAAAAAAGCTCAAGCATATAAATGCTTGAGCTTTTTTCGCTTGGGCTACCAACCGTTGTTTCCTTGCAGGGAATTCTATTTATTTCATAGAGGAAATTCCTATACACCTACAGTCTAACACTTTCAAATTAAAACGACAATACCATTTTTTAAAAATTATTGACGTTTTTGCCTAGCCACTTCCAATAAAAAAAGTGGTAAAGCGATTTGACGCTTGATACGCTTAGGTTCTTTCATTAATCGGTAAAACCATTCAAGACCAAATTTTTGGAAAATTTCTGGTGCGCGTTTTACTGTACCTGCCAACACATCGAATGATCCACCGACACCTTGATAAATCGTTGGGTGCAATCGGTCGCGATTAGCATTAATCCAATTTTCCTGTTTTGGACTACCCATTGCTACAAATAGTAAATCCGGTTGTGCTTCATTAATACGATCAATGACCTTCTGTTCGTCTTTTTCATAGCCGTCCTGTGTGCCGACTATTTTAATAGAAGGAAATAGTGATTTTAGCTTTGCTTGTGCTGCATCAGCTACCCCAGGTTTACCTCCATAAAGGAAAATAGGCTTGCCTCGTTTTGCCGCTTCTTCACAAAGCTTTATCATCATATCAACGCCTGTAACACGTTCACGAATTTGCCCTTTTTGAATTTTAGAAGCAAGAATAACACCAATCCCATCTGGAATTTGAAATTCTGCTTCATTTAATAGCTTTTTTAGTGCAGGGTCTTCTTTTGCTTTAATAATTTTTTCTGGATTGATGGCAACGACGAGCGCTTTTTGTTTCTTTTCAATGCGCTCGAATGCCATATCCATTAATTCATCGTAACCTTCTGTATTGACGTTAATGCCAAGTACTGTTTCTTTCATCGGTTTTTCGCATCCCCTAGTAAGTGGAACTGGAAGCCAGCTTCTTGCCATTTATCACGGTTTAAGCAGTTTTTCGTATCGAAGACGATTTTTGTTTTCACTGTGATAGCTGCTGCATCCATTGCTTTGAACTCATTGTGGTCTGTTAGTACAACGATGATGTCTGCGTCTTTTGTAGCTTCTTCTAAGCTTTGTGTTTGTGTAGCATGTTTGTTTTCTTTAATGTGCGGATCGTAAGAAATCACTTCTAAGCCTAGGTTTTGTAGCTCATCAATGACGATTGTTGATGGGCTTTCACGCATATCATCAACGTTTCCTTTGAAGGCTAGTCCAAGAACTGCTACTTTACCACCTGCGATTTTGTTTTCGTTTAAAATGGCTTGTGTTCTTTGTGCCGTATAGCTTGGCATGCTGTCATTTGTATTACGAGACAGATGAATAATTTGTGCTTGTTCGCCACCTAGCTCTACAAGGAACCATGGGTCAACAGCGATACAGTGACCACCTACACCAGGACCTGGGAAGTGAACATTTACACGTGGGTGGTAGTTAGCAAATTTAATGGCTTCCCAAATGTTCACGTCTAATTTTTCAGCCATTTTTGCTAATTCATTGGCAAACGCGATATTGACATCACGGTATGTGTTTTCCATTACTTTTACTAATTCAGCCGTTGTAGCATCTGTTAGATGAATTGTGCCATTTACAAATGTTTGGTAAAGCTCTTTTGTCATTTGTGCAGATACTGGATCAATCCCACCAACGATACGGTCGTTGTTCACTAATTCTTCAAAAATACGACCTGGAATAACGCGCTCTGGTGAATGCGCTACAAATAAATCAACGCCGAACTCTAGGTTTGCTTTAATTAGCTCTGGTAGCATAATGTGTTCTACTGTTTTCGGTGGAACTGTGGATTCAAGAATTACTAAGTTCCCTTTTCTTACATAAGGCACAATAGATGCCGTTGCTTGACGTACATATTCTAAATTCGCTGTATTGTCAGGATTGATTGGTGATGGAACAGCTACAATGAAAACATCTGCTTCTTGTGGTGTTGTTGATGCTGTTAAGAATCCTTCATCTACTGCTTTGTTTAGGCGTTCTTGTAAACCGTTTTCTTCAATATGAAGCTTTTTCTCTTGAATACTTTTTACTGCTGCTGGGTTTACGTCCACCCCATGTACTTTTATGCCGTGGTTGGCAAACATTACAGCCGTTGGTAATCCGATATAGCCAAGTCCAACGACACAAATTGATTTCGTCATTCTCTATTCTTCCTTCCGTTTCAAAAACGAGTAGTAAATTTTTATATGGTCTATAAATGCTGAATTGCATTTTTGTTCTGCATTATAGTATACATCTTTCAAGGGAAAGTGTGAATCAATTTGTTATTTTACAGTATTTTCTGTGTGCGATTTTGGATAATGGTGGGTTTAAAGTAGCTTTCTGGTGGCGATTTGTTTTGGTTTTGTGGCGATTTGTTCGGTCTTTGTAGCGTTTTCTGTACGCTTTGTGGCGATTCATGAGCGTTTTGTGGCGTTATCTAAAATTTTAGTGGCGTTTCCAATAACCTCGACAAATCGTACTTCGTAAGTTTGCCTGAATTACAGCATGTTTGGAATGTTTTTTGCAATAATCGTTTTGTGACATGTTTACACTCAAGCATTAAAAATGCACGACATTCCCTGTTCTTGATCGTATCTCCAACAAGCATGTAATAATCTTTCAATGCTTGTATATGTGCAGATGTACATTGATGCTGACATCTTCGGCAAAACCACGTTCTTTTTAACTTTTCCATTCCAAAGTGACCACAATTTTCGCAATAAACACCTCTTTGCAAAGCGGTAACCTCAAGTTGATAATAGCGGCAAAGTGGAAATGGGTTTCTGTCTTGTAATTGTGACAAAATAATGTTTGTTATTTCGTTCGTAGCTATCCCCATATTTTTCTCGATGATTTTGTACAGATATATCAGAAGTTCTCTGCCCATGACGATTGGCAGTCCTTCACCCTCACGATGGATTGCTACATTATTAAAAGGAAAAACAATAGCACCATAAATTGGTACCGTAATATTATGCTCGTTAAGAAAATGATGCATTGCCTGGATATACTGCTCCAATTGAATTTCAGGATGCGTAAATGCTTGAACTTCTCCTTTATCAGTAGTGCGTATTAACTGACGTGGGTCATTTTTAAAATGGACGGTTCCCCGTATATTTTTTATTTCTAATATGACGATGCCACTGGCTGTAATAATTAATATATCAATTTGCATGGGGAGGATCGTAGGAAGTATAACATTGTGGAAAAGGTGACAGTCACTAAGCTGCGGTAACTTTTGTAGCTCTTTCAAAATATATTGTTCTGCAAAATCGCCCGCTTCCTTATTTTTAAGTTCCTGTTGTAACGTTATGAATTGGAGATGTGAAGGAGGCAATCGACGAACAAGTGCTTGCAATCCCAATGTCAGTGACGACGGTGCGAAAGGCTTTACTATCAATAACTTCACTCCTTTTCTATTTACTATAACAGCAAAAAAGGCCCGAAAAAATAGCTTGCTTGAAATTAAAAATTTGCCATGATTTTAAAGGATAAAACTAAATTTTAATAACATAAAAAAAAGGAATCTCCATTAGTATCGGGGATTCCTCATTGTTCCGCTTTCTAGTAACTTTAAAATAGATTGTGCCTGCTGCATATGCAATGCTAGAACATATTGGCTTGCTTGAAGCAATATTTGCGACTTCACCATATTCATCATTTCCTTCGCAATGTCAGCATCGCGAATTCGTGATTCCGCTGCGGTTAAGTTTTCCGCTGTATTGACGTTTGCATTATAGGCATGCTCTAGGCGATTTTGATAAGCGCCCAAACGAGAACGCTCCGATGATACCCGTTTTAATGCCTCATCCATCGAGGAAATCGCATTATTGGCATTATCTCGTGTTGCTATTGAAGTCGTGGCGTCCAACCCAAGCGCCCCTGCCCCCATATCATTAATAAACAACTCGATCGTTTGACCAGCATTTGCACCCGCTTGAATCTTGAGACCATTCGTTGAATAATCGCCATTTAATAATGTCCTCGTATTAAATTCAGTATCTTTAGAAAGACGTTGAATTTCTTTTTTTAGCTCCTGAAATTCCAAATCCAGCTGATGTCGATCACTATCAGTTAATGTGTCATTGGATGCTTGTACTGCTAGCTCCCGCATTCGTTGAATCATGGCATGTGTTTCGTTTAGTGCACCCTCTGCTGTTTGCACAAGTGAAATACCGTCCTGTATATTTTTCGACGCCATATTCAACCCGCGAATTTGAGCCCGCATTTTCTCGGATATCGCAAGACCAGCCGGATCATCAGCCGCACTATTAATCCGATAACCAGTAGAAATTCGCAACATTGACTTGCTCATAGCATTATAGTGCCTATTCATGTTACTTAATATAGATAACCCTGAAGCAGACCACTTACCAAGCATTCCCCCACCCCCATGCTAAAAGTATTATTAGTTATATCGGTTTGTGACAACTTCTTTAAAGTTACATTGGTAAATAATCCAAATAATTGAAGTGTTCTATCTATAAAAGAGTTAAAGCACCCGCTTCTCTTTCTTGAAAAGTGGGTGCTTATTTGATGTACCGAGTATTCAATTTCCGAAACCTCCGAAATGCGTGCTCTTTTGATGTAGTAGCTCAAAAAAGAGTGCTTCATTGTAATCTGCTAATGCTTGGTCTATTAAATAATCAATGTTTTTTTGTTCAATTTCAGCAATCAACTGATCAATCTCACCTACAGTTGCTGAAGAGACAAGGGGTAACTGTGGCAATTTTGGTGTAGCGCTTTCAAGAATTGGCGTTAAATGTTCATGCACATTGGTAATGAGTAATAGCTGATAGAGTGGTAATCGGATAAAACGATTTCCCTTTTGGAAAACAAATACCTCAGATAAATTTTCGATTTGTTGTGTATGCAAGTTAATAATCATCTCTTTCCCTTCAATTGGAATGAAATGAAAAATCTCATTCTCTTTTAAAATTGAGAAATATTGATAAGCAAATACGAGACGCAATTTATCTCCAGAGATTTTCGTGTAAAACGGCTTCATATACTGAACTTGCATCATCCTTCATCCCTCCTTATTATCTGATTATTCAGATTTTAACACAAATCACGCATCTTGTTAACCATCTTATCCTCAAATTTTTTCTTTCTCATCATTCAGCTTATCATGTCTGCATTTTAATCGTATAATGGAAAGACAGTCTTTTTTTCTTCCCACAAAAGATGACATTCAATCATCTAAATAAAGCTAAAGTCATTGGCCAATGCAATTGAGAGGAGTGAGGTTATGGCTTTGTCTATTTCGCAACTAGCTAAGGAACATCAACCATTTATACTTGCTAAATTAAAAGAAGCTGAGCAGGATTTACATCCGTCCTCTAGCGAAGACGAGGAACTGGTGCGTCGTGCTGTATTTTCTGTACGAAACAAATCCATCGTATTTGAACGTTTTAATGGAGCAAGTTCTATATTATATGCAAGTGTACAGGATGTGAGACCTGCAACTGTAGAAATTGATTTTGCTCATGGGACTCTAAGCTGTAACTGTCCCCAACTAAAATGGTGTCGTCATCAAGTTGGCGCATTACTTGCTCTCTATCAGTATTTTGATTCTGTACAAAACTGGTCAGGTGCATGGCGTGCTCAAAAATCTGTGCAGTTAAAATCATTAGCGGATGAGCGTAGTCCTGAAAGCTGGCAGCTAATGGTCGACGAAGTAATGAAACGTCTGTTACCACCTGGTCGCATTTTAGAAGGCTATGGACTTTCAGCAATCCGTTCTGATGCATTAGAACGACTGCGCAAGCATATGCCATTTGAACGTGAATGGCAGCCACTATATAAGCTATTTATCGAACTTTCGATTTTTAATGCAATTTGGCGGCATTTAAATAATACGCAAGGTCATTCATTAGACTCACCTTATATGAAATACTTTATCGATCAAAGCGTGCAGTCATTTGAAAGTATATTAACTGAATTAACGAATCGTTCTCGACTTTTTGCAACTGATCCATTTTATAATGCCCTTCAAGAAATTGTCCGTAAATTTTTACTAGAGCGTGAAGGGCTGTTTGCTAGTCGATTACAAATCTATATGCTGCTGTGGGCAGTGCTTTTTTATGAGAAGCCTCGCCGTGAACAGGAGCTAACGCTGATTAACAATCTTGAAGAAGTTTCCCCCGAGATTTCTTTACAGTCATTAAAACTGTTATTTTACGTGTTATTACAAAAAGAACAGTTATTACAGGAAAGCATTGCGCATATTTCCTTACCACAAATGCAAGATTTGTTTGAGTTAGCCACTTTTGCTAAGCGTGCTGGCGAGTCACATTCACAGGCATTCATTTTACGTGCGATGCTCCCATTTGCTGAAGCTTTTTTACAGGAAACTGTGCCCGTCGTACAGCGAGCTCAATACGTACGGCAATTTCAATTGTTATATGAAGATATACAATTAACAGAAGAAGAAGAAACAACACTTTATAGCGCATTTGGTGTGTATGGACTACAGCCCTATTCGTTTTTCCTTATAAGAAAAGAGCGCTATCGCGAATGGGCAGCATTGCATCAATTAAATCTTTCCTCTTTTTCTTATTTAGAAATGTGTGGATTAAAAGATGTTCTACACCTAGCTCCAGCAGTTGTTTTACCTTTGTATCACGTCTATGCAATGGCAGAGATTACGCAAAAATCTCGTATGAATTATAAGCAAGCTGTACGTATTTGGAAAAGTATGCGGAGTGCCGCAAAAAGAGCAGGGAAAGTTGCTTATTTTGAAAATTACATGCAAACAATCCGTGCAGAATATAAACGACTTCGTGCACTTCAGGAAGAAATTGAGAAAGGAAACTTAGTATGATGACATTACATGCTCCCTCTCCGTTTACGAAAAAACAACAGTTACGTATTGAATCAGCTCAAAACGGCAATTATACGATGCGGGGTTTTACTACAAGTGGTGCAGCAATCGATGTTGACACACTGATTTCTTCATTATTTTTTAACTATGAAGCAAATACTTATGGTTTAATGACCAGTCGTACAGACATTTCCATCGATATTTCTAGTGCAGAACTACTCGATATCTTTTCTCCACGCTATCAGCACCCGTTTATTAGTTGGCAAGGGATTGACGCTGACAGTAGTACATTGATTGAACACGCACAAATGTTACAGCAATATTGGCAAGAGCCTAGCCTTTGGTCGTACGCCGTTATTGCAGATGATTTTTCCTCCTTGTCATTTAATATAGACGGGGTAGATACGGCATTACTGGAAGTAGCTGTGCAGCAAAAACTTGCACACGCTGGGTTATTGGTGTCTGATGTTCCGAAGCTCCTTCCATTTTTCATTCGCGGAGGATGGCCATTAGAGCAAGACCGTCAAGCTGGCACCGTTGCTGTTTCTCTACGTTTAAGTGAGCCTGAGGAAGATTCGGAAGTTTGGCTTTTGGAAACGGTGCTTAGTACAGTGACAACGAAAAATTACTGGACACCGGCTGTTCGAAAAAAATCACTACCGCTAGTCGATGCGCTACCAACAAAATGGCAACCATTTGCACTAGATATTGAACAACAACAAACGCAGATTGTCGAACTCCTTTCCATTGAAAATTTACAGTCTGATATTTTCATTCATGCTACCCTTGACGATTTGGAGGTTCGCACATTTTTACGTGAAGACCTAGCCCGTTTACAGGCACTTGGTTTTGATGTTGTGCTACCAGCTTGGCTAAAAGATTTAAAGCAATCCAAAATGCGTGTACGTGTTAGCACAGGTAATTTATCAACGAAAAAAGTTGCTGGACTCGATGATATTTTAACGTTTAAATGGCAATTTTCTATGAACGGTGAATCAATTTCTGCTGAGCAGTTTAAAAAGCTTGTCGATGAAAAACGTGAATTTATTCGTATTGGTACGGAATGGTTCCGAGTGGATGCCAACTGGATGCAAGAAATGCGTGCTTTAATGCAACAGGCTGAAGATGAAAGTTGGACTGTTCGTGAACTATTGTTCCGCGAGTTACCTGAAGATCTTTCTCCGCTAGAAGAGGAAGATGCTGATGATGCGTTGCGCGATGATCCAATTTTTGCATTTGAACTCCAGCAGTCTTTAAAATCGTATATGGAACAGCTTCAGGAGAAAAAAGGTCTTCCAGCAGTTCCAGTCCCTCTTTCATTAAATGCTAGCTTACGTCCTTATCAGCAAGAAGGGTTTGAATGGCTAGTCTTTATGCGTGAGCAAGGTTTTGGCGCCTGTCTCGCTGATGATATGGGACTCGGCAAAACTGTTCAGCTTATTTCTTACTTGCTGCATATCTATGAAACAACGGATGCCAAAGAACCATCCATTATTATTTGCCCAACTTCGGTCCTTGGTAACTGGCAAAAAGAGCTTGACCGTTTTGCTCCATCTTTAACTGTGCATACGCATTATCAAGCAAATCGAATGAAAGAGGATGCATTTGTTCGGTTTATTGAACAAGAAAAACCGCATGTTATTTTATCTACCTATGGAACTGTGTCACAGGATGCTGAATTTTTACAAGCAATTGATTGGGCAACTGTTGTATTAGATGAGGCACAAAATATTAAAAATATGCAGACTTTGCAATCTCGTTCCATTCGCAAATTACATGGTAGTCATCATATTGCTTTAACAGGAACGCCTGTTGAAAATCGATTATCAGAACTTTGGGCGATTTTTGACTTTATTCATAAAGGGTATTTAGGTAGCTTCGGTCGCTTTAATGAACAATTTATTTTGCCTATTGAGCGCGATGAATCCGAACCACATAAACAAAAGCTACGGGCAAAAATTCAACCGTTTTTACTTCGTCGTACAAAGCGAGATCCAAATTTACAGCTTAATTTACCTGATAAGCAAGAGTCCCATGCGTACTGCGCCTTAACGGCAGAGCAAGCTTCACTGTACGAGGGCTATATTTTAGAAACGTTGGATCAGCTAGAACAACTAACGGGCTTCCAGAAAAAAGGACGCGTCTTAAAGATGCTAAGTAAATTGAAGCAATTATGTAATCACCCTGCTCTTTATTTAAAGGAACCTTTTGAGGATGCTGCAACGATGCTGACACGCTCGGTCAAATTAGAGCGCATTGTTCAAATGGCAGCAGAAATCGTCGATAATGGTGAACAGTGTCTTATTTTTACGCAATATATTGGAATGGGCCAATTACTTCAGCATTGTTTCAGTGAAATTTATAATGTCGATGCACCGTTTTTAACGGGCGCCATGCCTAAACAGCAGCGTGATCGATTGGTGGAGGCTTTTCAGGCAGGAGAATTCCCTATTTTTATTCTCTCATTAAAGGCTGGAGGAACAGGGTTAAATTTAACTGCTGCAAATCACGTACTACATGCCGATCGTTGGTGGAATCCTGCTGTTGAAAACCAAGCAACAGACCGTGCTTATCGAATTGGGCAAACGCAATTTGTGCAAGTGCATAAGTTTGTCACGATTGGGACGATTGAAGAAAAAATTGATAAGATGCTGGCGCAGAAATCTGCATTATCAGAAGAACTCATTCAATCAAGCCAGTGGTTAACGGAGCTAGATGATGATGAGCTTCGAGATTTGATTTCACTCGATTATAACTTGTCTTAAAGATGCGCCAAGAGCTCTAACGTTCTTGGCGCTCTTTTACTTTGCAACATATTCGTGAACAATGTTTACTTCTTTCTACTTACTTCATATTCTTATTTAGTTGTGTGAAATAATCATTGCTGTGCGGTCTTCAGCAACGATAGATGATAGGATAGTCCACAACGCCCCTTTCTAACTAAAATGATTACGGTGCAAAGCATTCTAGGAGAATGGCGAATTGCGTAAATGTTTAGCTTTGCTCCGTATGTATTGCGATAGTCGGTTATACTACTGGTAATTGCAATTCTTTCTTAGGTAACACAAAATCTTTCATAATCTCCTGCTCGACCGATGACGATGATGGCAATGTGCTTCCATCATTATCTGGCTGTTTCAGCCTATAGAAGCGAACATCTTCTACAACCACTTCTGTCATATAAATCTTGGTGCTGTGCTCATTCGTAAATGATCTAGATTGAATACGTCCATTTATGCCAACTAATGAACCTTTACCGCAAAACTTCACAATATGCTCTGCCAGTTTTCCCCATACTGTACAAAGAATAAAGTCAGTCTCTACTTCTCCACGACTGTTTTTGTAATTGCGATTTATGGCAAGGGAAAAATGAGATTGGACACGATTTCTAGATAGTTGTCGCAACATAGGATCTTTTGTTAATCTTCCAACCAGTCCGACTTGGTTCATTGATTCACCTCCTTTGTGTTTAATTGCCCTCATCTTACAAGAGGCTATTCACTTTTGGCAAAACTCGGTTTTTGTTTTTTAGCTCATTTTTAAATAAGAAAATAATTTTTTTAGCTGTTATTTATTTGTTTGTTAGGTTTTTTTATTGTGTGGAGGTCAGACGGCAGTAAGTGTTACACCCCATTTTTAAAAAGATAAATTTAGCATCTTTTCATATTTTAAGAAGACAGTCTTAGCTGTAATTGATTATGTTATACTAAAAGGAATGACCGACTTAGGAGGATACATAATGAAAACATTTAAAATGCTTTCTTTTGACCTTGTCACTCAAGATGGCATGCAAGCATTTCCTTTAGTCGATGGCATTATTATTAACCAGGAAAACAGCCATCAATCTTGGATTCTTGAATTGTTTATCGATCGGCAATATCGTCCGATTTTTGATGAGTTATTAGCGAATGCTACAGTAGTTGATGTTCGTGCAGTTATTTCATTTCCTGATAATGAACCAGCTCCATTTCGGGTAGTTGTGCATACTGTCCAAGAAATTGGCGAGCATGTTTCTGTGCTTTTAAAAGGGACGTTAAAAATTAAGCGTTCTAAATACGCTGAACAATTACTCGCTGATCTTTTAACAGAAGGTGTGTCACAAGTAGAATTACTAGACCGCTTCTCAAAAGGAATGAAAGAGCGGCCAAAACTTAAAAATGATGAATGAGCAGCGATACGTTTAAGGACGTATCGTTTTTTTGTACTGGACAGTTTGAGATTTTTGGATAAAATATGGTGTAAAAAACATAGGGGTGAACGTCAATGAATATAGTCATACGTGAGAAGCCGTTAAAGTTGTTATGGTATGAGGCTTTACTACGACGCTTATGTGATGGAGATCGAGATGCTAACTATTATAGCGAGCAATTTCGAAGGCTTGATGCTGGCTTTGCTGGTGAAAAACGAGTAGACCGAGAATGGCATGAATTAGTATGTCCAAATACTTTTGCTGTATTGCATAATGTTGTACTTGTCAATGCTGCACAGCATTTTCACCAAGTTGATACACTCTTTATTTGTAAGCATTTTATGTTCGTTGTGGAAATTAAAAATATACACGGTCGTCTGAATTTTGATGCTACGACACATCAATGCACACGCACAAAATCTGATGGCACAGTGGAAGGTTTTGCAAATCCCATTACGCAAATTCAACGTCATATGCAATTCATTAAAATTATATCTAAAAATTATTCTCTCCCCATTGAAGGTGCAGTTATTTTGTCTAATCCGTCAGCTATAATTGCAAATCATCCAAAATCCGTCCCTATTTTTCATGTGTCAGGGCTACAAAGTCATATCCAAACTCTTTTTGAAAAGTATCCAACACCTATTTTAACGAATGAGCAATTAACCCGTTTTGTACAACTAATTAGAGCGCAGCATCAACCACAAGAAATACTCCCTCGTATAGATACTTCGAGATTCCGACATGGCGTACTTTGCCCAAAATGCCGATACAAAAATCAAATGCACTTTTACAGAGGCGGTTGGAAGTGTCTAGCATGTCACTATACAAGCACCGAAATTTTTGCAGAAGCCTTGCAAGATTATCGATTGCTCGTAAGTCGTACAATCACCAATAGTCAATTACGTGCGTTTTTCGGTATTACTTCTAGTGATGCTGCTAATCGTTTATTACGAAAATTTCAATTTCCTAGCACTGGTACTTATAAAAATCGAATCTACTATCTTCCTGATAATTTAATAGAATATATGAAACCGTTTTTTTAATGCTACTTTGGGGGAGATTGGGGTAGTTGAATGTTTGAAGTTATGTTTATCGGAGGTTTATCTTTGTTTCGCGGGTATTCTCCTTCATTCCGCGGATAAACAAGCTGCTTTCGCGGGTATCTCCATGCGTTCCGCGGGTAAACGTTCTACTTTCGCGAGTATTCTCCTTCATTCCGCGGGTAAACGTTCTACTTTCGCGGGTATCTCCATACGTTCCGCGGATAAACTTTCTACTTTCGCGGGTATTCTCCTTCGTTCCGCGGGTAATCATATCATTCCCGCATATACCTTCATTCCATAATCATAAAGAAAAAAGTGATTCCGGTTGAACGGAATCACTTTGTTTTTAAGGGTTAGTCATTGTATTGCGGTCTTCTCTCATAGTGCCGTTGTTTCGTTCAACACCATTTACACCATTGGCATTTGGTACGTTGTCATAGCCATTTGTGCCATTGACATCCGCATTCGAACCTGGTGTTGTTGCTTCTGGCATAACAGTATTTTCTCTTACTGTGCCATCATTTACAGTACCGTCGTTAACAGTACCATTGTTGACGTTACGATCGTAGACATTGTGATTCTTATCTGGATCGACAACATCTTCTACATCGTTAACACCTCGTTTAACGTCGTTTTTCACGTTCTCCATTGGGGTTTCAGCTGCATTATTACCCCAGTTACAACCTCCAAGGAATACTGTAGCAAGGATAATGGCTAAAAATGACATTTTCCACATATAAAAAACCTCCTTTCTTGAGTACTATGTCATCAAATACAACATGTGCATTTGTGATCCTACATAGATTGCCCGAGAAAGGAGGGAACTATCCGATTTTTTGTGCAAAAACTATTTTTGTTTATCTTTCAGTAATTGCTCAATGTATGCAGCTTCTGCTTTACAATTATAGGTATAGTTTGTACCTAATTCTTTTTGTAAAGCTTCGATTGTTTCGACTTGTTTAGCGGTTGGTTCTTCATTTAAAATTTTTGCAATTACTTCATCGATTTTTTGTGCCATCTCTTCATGGAATTCAGTACTCATCAAAACATCGGCTGGGATTTTTTCGATCCAAGCGGCATTTTCCTGAAAATAAGACTGCCAGCTAGCAATGAAGTCTTCCATAGAAAAGCGCTCTTCTTCCCAACCAATACTTGCTAAGTATGATTCAAAAGATGTTGAAATCGAACGCGTAATGCTAATTTTAACACCTGAAGACAATTCCTTATACATCTATATAATCCTCCTACTTTTTAAAAAACCTAAAATTACATGTATTTCAATTCACAATACTATCTATGCCATCGCATTAAAAAAACTAAACTAAATTCTGTCAAAAAAAATTGACAATAAGAACACTATTCGACAAGATTATTTTATAACTTTTAGCCTATAATTGCAAATTAAGGCTGTTTTGGTTGTTCAGGCCCTATTGCAAATAAAATATCTGCCTCACAAACTAGCTCGCCATCAACGGTAGCTACAGCATGTCCTTTGCCTATTACACCGCGCAGTTTAACGAATTCTACTTCTAATCGTAGCTGATCTCCCGGTACTACTTGGCGCTTAAAACGAGCATTATCGATTCCTGTTAAAAATACTAAACGTCCTTGATATTGTTCTGATTTTAATAAAGCGACGCCACCTACTTGCGCCAATGCCTCTACAATTAAAACACCTGGCATAACAGGATATCCTGGAAAATGTCCATTAAAGAAATCTTCGTTAATCGATACATTTTTGATACCTACTGCACGCTTGCCTACTTCTAATTCCACAATACGGTCTACAAATAAAAATGGATAACGATGTGGTAAAATTTCTTGAATTTGCTCTGCTGTTAACATTTCTTTTCCCCCTCTAAGTATGTATATATACCTTACGTCCAAAAGAGGATGTAGGTTTCAACGTATAATCGCTTTTAAAATTAAAATACTCGATTTTTTATGTGAAACACAAAGTATGGTAAAGAATATTATTATTCTTTACCATTCATAATGTCAAATATATGTTGCCATGTTTCTAATTTAAAGACATCCATTGCTTTTCCTTGACCAATTACACTGTAGCCGACCATTGTACCTAAAATAGCGGCAACAACGATTAAAACAAGAACAAGTACAACTCGTAACCAAATCGGAATCAGCCGTATTTGCACCCATCGAACCTCGCGTTGCTCTCCGTTTGAGCGACGTCCCTTTTCTTCTGGTGGCGTTTCGGTTTCTTGTGTCGGCACAGAACGTCGACGTGAATCGTTTGTCATAGATATTGTACCCCTTCATTTCTTACTCAATAATGCACTTATCTAACACCATTAATAAGCCCTAGCATTTGGTCAGCTAGTGTTACAGCTCTTGCATTAAATTGATAAGCACGTTGCGTTTCGATTAAATCTGTCATTTCCTTCGACAAGCTCACATTCGATAATTCGAGTGCTTCATTTTGCATGCCGATTTGTTGACGATTTGCTCCTTGTAACTCTGTTACAACTTCTGCTTGTGTATATCCTAGCTCTGCTAAGTTATCTGGTAAGCCTACATATGTACCAGAAATATGCTCCATTAGTTGCGGCTTTTGGAATTCCGTTACTGCTAAATCCGTACGAATAACATCACCATTGGGATATGTAGCTTCTAACATGCCTCCATTGCGAACAATAAAACCTTTTGCATTATCAGGTAATGTAATAGGCTGTCCATTTGCATCTGCCACTGGATAACCATCTGTATTGACAAGCATCACCGTTCCATTATTTAAAGGTGATAAATAAAAGTCACCTTGACGAGTATACACTGTTTTTGTGCCATTTTCACCATCTGGCATTAAAATGTTGAAATATTGCTTTGGTTTTGTAAAAGCGAGATCCAAATCGCGATCTGTTGTTTGAAGCGAACCTTGCTTATGATTTGTTTGAATTTGTCCAAGCTGTGCTCCAGAGCCATAACGGATGCCTACTGGTGATTGACGCACAGTTGGGTCCTGTTTATCATTATTAAATTGCTGATACATAAGTTCGTTGAACGTTGCTTGACGTGTTTTATAGCCATGCGTTCCACTGTTAGCAATATTATTACTAATTGTATCTAATTTATTTTGCAATTGCCCCATTGTATTTGTTGCCGTAATCATTGTTCGTAGCATGTGAAAACGCCTCCTGTTCGCTTAATTATATTTTACCGATTTCATTTACAGCCTTTTCCATACTTCGATCATACGCTTGCAACACTTTTTGGTTTGCTTCAAAAGCTCGGTATGCTGTCATTAAATCTGTCATTGTGCGTCCAGAGTCTACGTTTGAGCGCTCTAAAAATTTTTGTCCTAATGTAAACGATACACCATTTGCACCGTAAGCGGTCGGCAAGGCTTCTCCGTTTTCTGTACGAATTAAGCCATTATCTTGTTTACGTAGCATGTTCGGATTGGCCGCAAAAGATACACCTACGCGCGCTACTTGCTGGTTATTCACATAAATTCCACCGTCCTGATCAAGACGGAAATCATCATTTGGTAGCTGGATGCGTTGTCCATTATCAGATAACACGTAGAGACCTTGACCATTTACTAAATAGCCTTGACCATCTAATGTGAAATTCCCGTTACGTGTATAGGCTTCTCCACCGTCTGGATGTGCTAAACGGAAGAAAATTGAACCAGAGACACCATCTTCATTTTGAGGTAAGTTTCCATCGATAAGGGCCATATCTGTCGTTAAATCCGTGCTATAGATTTGACCTTGTATGTAATTTGGCAATGTTTCTTGCATATATATCCCTGTATTGAGTGCACCAACTTGACTCATATACTGTGAGCCAGCTTGCTGATTGGCGGGTGCATTTGTTTTTCCTACGCTGGACATTAGCATATCTGGAAACGAACGGATGGTAGATTGATCTGCCTTAAATCCAGGTGTACTTGCATTTGATAAGTTGTTTGTCAGTAATTCTGTTCGTCTTTGTTGTGCTATCATACCTGTTGCTACTGTATAAAACCCTTTAAACAAAGGAATCACCTCATTGTATTTTTATAGTGATGCTGGAACACGATCAATATTTTCTAACATAATGCCAGTGCCAATTGCAACACAATCCATTGGATGTTCAGCAATAAAGACTGGAACTTTTAACTCTTCGATTAACAGTTGGTCCATTCCGTGTAATAATGCGCCACCACCAGTAATAATGACACCACGGTCAATAATATCTGCTGAAAGCTCAGGCGGTGTTTTTTCTAACACGTTTTTCGCCGATTGTACGATCATGGCTACTGATTCATGTAATGCACGTTCAATTTCCTCTGAATGAATTGTAATTGTACGAGGTAAGCCTGTTACCATATCACGACCGCGAATATCCATTGAGTCGTTACGTCCACCTTTGAAGACTGTGCCAATCGTGATTTTGATAGCTTCGGCTGTACGCTCACCAATTAACAATTTATATTCTTTTTTAATATATTGTAAAATATCATTATCAAAAACGTCGCCCGCAACCTTAATAGACTCACTTGTTACAATGTCACCCATAGAAAGAACTGCGATATCTGTAGTACCACCACCGATATCCACTACCATATTGCCACTTGGTTGGAAAATATCCATCCCAGCTCCGATTGCCGCAACTTTTGGTTCTTCCTCTAAATATACTTTTTTACCACCAGATTTTTCAGCAGCTTCGCGAATCGCTTTTTGCTCTACACTTGTAATATTTGTTGGACAGCAAATCAATATACGTGGCTTTGTTAAAAATCCTTTTAGATTTAATTTATTGATGAAATGTCTAAGCATCGCTTCGGTAACATCAAAGTCTGCAATTACTCCATCGCGTAATGGCCGAATTGCTGTTATATTACCGGGCGTGCGACCCACCATTTGACGAGCTTCTTCACCTACTGCTAATACCTTATTTGTCTTTTTATCTATTGCTACCACAGATGGTTCGTTTAGGACGATTCCTTTGCCTTTAACGTGGATTAATACGTTCGCAGTTCCTAAGTCAATGCCTATATCCTTCGAAAACATTTTTTAAATTCTCCTTCCCGCCAGTTCCAACTACATAACGTTCCTATTGTCTATTTATCTAGAATATTTTATCACACCCCATTGGTAATTTCACCTAAATTTAGTTAT
Source organism: Lysinibacillus sp. C5.1 (assembly GCF_016350185.1). Classification (NCBI taxonomy): domain Bacteria; kingdom Bacillati; phylum Bacillota; class Bacilli; order Caryophanales; family Bacillaceae; genus Lysinibacillus; species Lysinibacillus sp. C5.1. The sequence goes on along the minus strand of NZ_CP066226.1, from coordinate 560,537 downwards.
TCCGCTTGTTTTCCTTCAATTATATGTACACAAATAGAAATGTACAAAAAAAGAACGAATCATTCTTGACTCGCTCTTTCTTTCCACTTGTTTTTCGTTGCCTCTCCTCCACGAATATGACGTACGGCTTTATGGTAGGCGAGAATTTCTTTCACTTGATCAGCTAATCCTTCATGAATTGTTGGTAATCGCTCAGTTAAATCTTTGTGCACCGTACTTTTAGAGTAACCTGTCATTTTCGCGAGGACACGCACAGTTTCACGCGTCTCAATCAGTAATTCACCGAGGCGTATGCAGCGCTTCCGAATGTGCTCGTGCACGTTCTCGTCCTTTCCACACAATTTCACAAAATGGCTTTGGCATCAGATGCACGTCTGCGCATTTCTTCACCTTATGTGAGGACAAAGCTATTCAGAACACGATTTGCACTTTCTCGTTAAATTGCTGACTTTTTTAAAATCCTAGGAATTTTTTCGGATTAACGTATTTACCGTTTTCTAGAACTTCAAAATGCATGTGAACGCCAGCTGCTTGATTCCACTCATTGTCAGTCGCTTTTCCAAGTGCCTGACCTTGTGCTACTTCATCGCCTTCTTTCACAGCGATATCTTTTACTGAACTATAATGCGTTTGCACACCATTTGCATGCTCTATGACGATTTTATTACCTGTGAACGCATCTAGCTTTACTTCTAGTACTTTACCAGTTAACGCAGCAACTACTTCGAATTCCTCTCCATTCATAGAAAGGGAAATGCCTGATGAAGTTGTAAATGTTTGATTGAATACCATTAAGGCATTCTCACGTGACTCTTCTTTTGCTTCTACATCATAAAATTCCTGTGAAACTTGTACTTTACTAAGCTCTGCTTCCTTGAATGGATACTTCATTGTTTCTGTTTTTGCATTTGTTTCAACTACTGGACCTGGGTCTACTTGCGCTACATCTGGTAATGGTGCTTCTTCTTTTGTCACGAGACTATTGTAACCAAATAACATACCTGCTAACATTAATGCACCACCCGCGTATACCGCCGGCCAAAACCAAGGTTTTTTCTGCAATTGTCCTTTTTCATTTTGAGAAGTTTTACTATTTTTATCCTCTCTCATTTTCATCACCTCTAGTTGCAGTGTGAACAACTAGAAGCTATTTTAAACATGCATCTATTTTTTTTATCTCAATTTGTTGATAATAATAGTGTAAAATCTCTGAAGCGCTCTTTCCTTCACGTGCCATCGCATCTGCACCGTACTGGCTCATACCAACGCCATGACCATATCCTTTCGTTGCTACCTGAACCTTACCCGTATTCTTATTATATGAAATTTTAAAATCTGTTGATGGTAATTGTAAGAGTGTTCTAACCTCTCTGCCCGACCATCCATTTTTACCTAATTGCAGGCGTTCTACACGCTCTGAATCATTTAGAAACACTTGCATACGATTGAAATCATTCGCCTGCCATTTAACTGGCCACAGCGCATTCCATTCGGCTAACGTCCATTCTTTTATTGTTGCAAACTTTGGAGAAGCTTGATCGGACATACTTGCAACGCTTTGTAAATACGGTAAGTCATTCCCACTGTAACCGTAAGCACTCTCTGTTTTACCATTGCTCGTTGAGTGAAACATCGCCGTAATTAATTCATTATTATATAGAAGAACTTGTCCTTCTGTTTCCGTAATGGCTTCGACAATTTTCTTTTCATTTCCCGGGAAATTGCTAGTCCAATTGGCTTTTCTTTGTTCTTTATTGTAGTAGACTTGCCTTGCAACAGTAGGTGCAATGGCTTTTTTACCGTAATTTGTCGTTTTCAGCGCATAGGTTCTGGCAGCAATGGCTTGAGCTTTTAAAGCTTCTTTATTAAAGGACACGGGCATTTCTGCAGCTACTACACCAACTATATACGTTTCTAAAGGAATTTTTTCCTTCTGTCCCTCCACTTCTATGAATATTTCACAGGCGTTTTCCGTCTTTTGTGGGGAGTTGTTAGAATAATCATCGATTCGTCTCTCACTGAATGCTACTGGCATCATATATAATGCACCAATTAAACAAATCACAGCAATTATCATTATCCAATTTTTCATAAGGAATAATATGCGAGTACTACAGAAAATATGAGCGTTCCCTGATTACGGGAGTTCGTTTTGCTTTGGTTTGTGAGGGGTATTGTGTTTCGCGGGTATTCTGCATTGTTTCGCGGGTAAATCTCTCTGTTCCGCGGGTATTTCACTTCGTTTCGCGGGTAAATCGCTCTGCTCCGTGGGCATCTCTTCGTTTCGCGGGTAAATCTCTCTGCTTCGCGGGTATTTCACTTTGTTCCGCGGGTAAACCTCTCTATTCCGCGGGTATTTCTCTCTGCTCAGCAGGTATCTCTCTTTGCATTAATTAAAAACCTCTTTGCTTATGCTGAGCAAAGAGGTTTTGTTGTTAGTTTGCTGGTAATTCGATTGTTGTTTTTTCTTTCGGTGTAACATCCATTGTTGTTACACGTTCAATATTTGCACCAAGTGATGCTAATTTGCCATGGAAGTCTACGTAACCACGGTCTAAGTGATGGAGTTTTGTCACTCGTGTTATTCCTTCAGACACAAGACCTGCTAAAATTAGGGCTGCCGCTGCTCGTAAATCTGTTGCCATAACCTCAGCTCCCTGTAGGTTTACTGGTCCTTCGATAAACACAGAACGTCCTTCGATTTTAGCACCGGCATTCATGCGACGGAACTCTTCAACGTGCATAAAACGATTTTCAAAGACTGTTTCTGTAATGATACTCGTACCTTCAGCAGTTAACATCAACGCCATCATTTGCGACTGCATATCCGTTGGGAAGCCTGGATGTGGCATTGTTTTAATGTCTACAGCTTTTAATGTTTGCGGTACGTGGACACGTATTCCTTCATCAAGCTCTGTAATTTCTACGCCCATTTCGCGCATTTTTGCGATTAAAGCCGTCATATGTTCAGGCACAGCATTTTCAATCGTTACATCACCCTTTGTAATCGCAGCTGCTACCATAAATGTACCTGCTTCGATACGGTCAGGAATAATATAATGCTCTGCTCCATATAATGTGTCAACACCTTCAATACGAATCGTATTCGTACCTGCGCCGATAACACGGCCACCCATACTATTAATGAAGTTTGCAAGATCTACAATTTCAGGCTCTTTTGCTGCATTTTCAATTACTGTCGTTCCTTTTGCTAAAGATGCAGCCGTCATAATATTTTCTGTTGCACCGACACTTGGGAAATCTAAATATACATTCGCACCTTGTAAACGACCCTCTACCTTCGCTTCCACATAACCGTGCCCAAATGAAATTTTTGCACCCATTGCCTCAAAACCTTTTAAATGTAATTCAATTGGACGTGAACCGATTGCACAGCCACCTGGTAAAGCAACTCGTGCAAAGCCGTTTCGTGCAAGCAAAGAACCCATCACTAAAATGGATGCACGCATTTTACTGACATATTCAAATTGAGCTTCACTTGAAAGTTCTTTTGTTGCGTCTATATATACAGTATTGTCTTCTGGTATATATGTAACATCAGCGTTTAGACTTTTTAGTACTTCATTTATGGTATAAACATCTGCTAAGTTAGGGACTTCTTTAATTACATTTTCTCCTTTTGAAGCAAGTAAAGCTGCCGCCAGGATTGGTAACACTGCATTTTTTGCGCCCTCTACACGAACTTTCCCCTGTAGCTTTTGGCCGCCAGTCACTATAATTTTATCCACCTTACGTCCCTCCGAATTCAATCTCTTAACCTATCGAAAATTTATTTTAAAAAAAGATGTATAATGTCATAATAAGTAAACAAACAACTCTATAGTACAACTTTTCACACGCTCGTTCAAGCGTCCAAATCACTATTTTAAGGCATTTATTGATATTTTGCTATTAATTTATTGTACGCATTATTTTTTTTTTTGTGAATGACCAATAACACGGTAAAATATGTAAATCCCTAAGCCCTTTTTTCAAAAGTTCGTGGATACTATATTTCCGTTTCCATAGCTTATTAAACCTCTCAAGTACATATTTCAAAGGACCACATAAGTGAACTTATGGAGCCCTTCGAAATATGCACATATGAATTACGCATCCGTTACTTTATAGTTAGTTGTCACTAGCTAACTTTAAAATAAGTAAGGGAGTTTTCCAGACCAACTTGAAACTTGTAGAAAGAAATTAGAGACTGCGGTCCCGATTGCAATGCTCAACAAAATATAAATCAACTGTATTTGAAATACTTTGTTTTTTTTAAACAATTTTTCTAGCATGAAGGCCTGCAAAGCGTAAAAAGTGATAGCAATAAAAAAGAGGTGCGATAGAATGCCCATTAAAGCTTCTTGCCCTACTGCTTCATAAATTCCCACATCGTGTCCCTCCATTTAAAAAACGGGCAGATATTACATCTGCCCGTTAAAAATTGAATTAGATATTACCCTCATGAACGTTGATACGATTCAACGCACGTTTTAATGCTAGGTCAGCACGTTTGAAATCAATGTTATCTTGTTTACTTTGAATTCGTCCTTCAGCGCGTTTAACGGCTTCTTTAGCACGTTGTACATCGATATTATCAGCAATTTCAGCAGAAGGTGCTAAAATTGAGATCTTTTCTGGACGAACTTCAATGAAACCACCGCTTACAGCAACAATCTCAGTTGAACCATTGTCCTTTTTCAGCTTCACTGCACCAATTGCAAGTGGAGCTACCATTGGAATATGGCCGGCAAGAACACCAATCTCACCTGAAGTTGTTTTCGCGATTACCATTGATACTTCAGAATCGTATACCGGGCCGTCGGGAGTGACAATATTGACTGTAACTGTCTTCATATTTTTTCCTCCTCGTCCCTAGTATTAAACCTCTACGCCCATGCTTTTCGCTTTTTCAACTACTTCTTCAATAGAACCTACTAAACGGAAAGCATCTTCTGGTAGGTGATCGTGTTTACCTTCAAGGATTTCCTTGAATGAACGAACCGTTTCTTTAACAGGAACGTAAGAACCTTTTTGACCAGTGAATTGTTCCGCAACGTGGAAGTTTTGAGATAAGAAGAATTGAATACGACGAGCACGTTCAACTGTTTGTTTATCTTCATCAGATAACTCATCCATACCTAAGATAGCAATGATATCTTGTAACTCACGGTAACGTTGGATTGTACGTTGTACGCCAGTTGCTACTGCGTAGTGCTCAGCGCCTACGATTTCTGGTGATAATGCACGAGAAGTCGAAGCTAATGGGTCAACCGCAGGGTAGATACCCATTTCAGATAATTTACGCTCAAGGTTAGTAGTTGCATCTAAGTGGGCGAAAGTTGTAGCTGGAGCCGGGTCAGTATAGTCATCGGCTGGTACATAGATCGCTTGAATAGAAGTTACAGATCCTTTGTTAGTAGATGTGATACGTTCTTGTAATTTACCCATTTCAGTTGCAAGTGTTGGTTGGTAACCTACCGCAGAAGGCATACGACCTAATAGGGCAGAAACCTCAGAACCTGCTTGTGTGAAACGGAAGATATTGTCGATGAATAAAAGTACGTCTGCACCTTGCTCATCACGGAAGTATTCTGCCATTGTAAGACCAGTTAAAGCTACACGCATACGCGCACCTGGTGGCTCGTTCATTTGACCGAATACCATCGCTGTTTGCTTGATAACGCCTGAATCGCTCATTTCGTAGAATAAGTCGTTCCCTTCACGAGTACGCTCACCTACACCAGCGAATACAGAGATACCTGAGTGCTCTTGTGCGATGTTATTGATTAATTCTTGGATTAATACTGTTTTACCTACACCGGCACCACCGAATAGACCGATTTTACCACCTTTAATGTATGGTGCTAATAAGTCTACTACTTTGATACCTGTTTCAAGGATTTCAACTGAAGTTGAAAGTTGATCGAAAGATGGTGCTTCGCGGTGAATTGAATCACGACGTGCATCAGCTGGAATTTCTTCACCTAAGTCGATTACTTCTCCTAATACGTTGAATACACGACCAAGAGTCACTTCACCAACTGGTACTGAGATAGCTTTTCCTGAATCTGTTACTTCTGCTCCACGTTGTAAGCCATCAGTAGATGACATTGCAATTGTACGAACAGAATCATCACCTAAATGAAGTGCAACTTCTAATGCAAGAGTTGTTGGTTCTTCATTAGGACGTTCAATCTTAACTGTTAATGAGTTATAGATTGCTGGTAATTGGCCATTGTCGAATTTTACGTCAACAACCGGACCCATTACTTGAATAACATGTCCTTTATTCATTACTGTGTACCCTCCTATCGTATTCTTATACGACATTGGTGAGCTGAGCCTATTCTAAGGCTGCAGCCCCACCAACGATTTCTGTAATTTCTTGTGTAATAGCTGCTTGACGTGCACGGTTATATTGCAATGAAAGATCTCCGATAAGATCAGATGCGTTATCAGTTGCATTTTTCATAGCAGTCATACGAGAAGCATGTTCACTTGCTTTTCCATCTAATAATGCGCCGTAAACAAGGCTTTCCGCATATTGTGGAAGTAATACTTCAAGAATTGCCTCACCAGATGGCTCGAATTCATAAGAAGCATTGCTGCTTGCAGGTGCAATATCAGTTAATGGAAGAAGTTTTTTCTCTGTCACTTCGTTAGCGATAGCACTAACAAAGTGATTGTAGTACATATAAAGTTCATCATACGTACCGTCAATGAACATACCAACAGCATTACGAGCGATTTCTTTAATATCAGCGAATGATGGTTGGTCAGGAAGAGCAACAACACTGCTAATAACATTATGATCACGTTTCACAAAGTAATCACGAACAACACGACCTACTGCTAAAATCACGTATTCGTCTTTTGATTTATGACGCTCGTTGATTGTACGTTGTACTTGACGTAGGATACTTGAGTTGTAAGCACCTGCAAGACCACGGTCAGAACCAATGACTAAGTAAGCTGTTCTTTTAACAGGACGAGCAGTTAACATTGGATGTCCACTGTCTTTTGTACCTGATGCGATAGCGCCTACTACGTCTTGAATTTTTTCCATGTAAGGAACGTAAGCTTTAGCATTTTGCTCTGCACGACGTAACTTTGAAGAAGAAACCATCTGCATCGCTTTCGTAATTTGTTTCGTACTCTTTGTAGAATTAATACGACCTTTTATTTCGCGTAAGTTTACCACTGGTATTTCACCACCTTTTGTTTTTAATCAAGCGACTATTTTCTTGCTTATTCTGATTTAGCGAAAGTTTTTTTGAAGTCAGTTAAAGCTGCTACGTATTCCGCATCAGGAGCAAGTTCTTTAGTAGTACGAACGTGATCTAAAACGTTTGTGTGGTTTGTATCTAACCAGCTTAAGAATTCACTTTCAAAACGAACGATATCTTGAACTGGAATATCATCTAAGTGACCTTTAGTTAATGCGTAAAGGATTGCAACTTGTTTTTCAACTTTAAGTGGTTTGTTTAGGTCTTGTTTAAGAACTTCAACCGTACGTTTACCACGCTCAAGTTTAGCAAGTGTGATTTTATCTAAATCTGAACCGAATTGAGCGAAAGATTCAAGCTCACGGAATGCAGCTAAGTCAAGACGTAGTGTACCCGCAACTTTTTTCATCGCTTTAATTTGAGCAGATCCACCTACACGTGATACAGAAAGACCGGCGTTAATCGCTGGACGTACACCTGAGTTGAATAAGTCAGATTGTAAGAAAATTTGTCCATCAGTGATTGAGATTACGTTAGTTGGGATGTATGCAGAGATATCCCCAGCTTGTGTCTCAACGAATGGAAGAGCTGTAATTGAACCATTTTGATATGTTTCATTTAACTTCGCAGCACGTTCTAATAAGCGGCTGTGTAAGTAGAAAACGTCACCAGGGTAAGCTTCACGACCTGGAGGACGGCGAAGAAGAAGTGAAAGTTCACGGTAAGCTGATGCTTGTTTAGAAAGATCATCATACACGATTAAAACGTGTTTACCTTGTAACATGAATTCTTCAGCCATAGATACACCAGCGAATGGTGCTAAGAATAATAATGGAGCTGGTTGAGAAGCAGAAGCTGTCACAACGATTGTATAATCTAAAGCGCCATGTTTACGAAGTGTTTCTACTACACCACGTACAGTAGATTCTTTTTGACCAATAGCAACATAGATACAGATCATGTTTTGGTCACCTTGGTTAAGGATTGTATCGATCGCTACAGATGTTTTACCAACTTGGCGGTCACCGATGATTAACTCACGTTGACCACGACCGATTGGTACAAGTGCGTCAATCGCTTTAATACCAGTTTGTAGTGGTTCATGTACTGATTTACGAGCCATTACACCGAAAGCTGGGCTTTCGATTGGACGAGATTTTGTTGTGTTGATTGGACCTTGTCCGTCCACTGGTTGACCTAGTGGATTTACAACACGACCAATTAGTTCTTCACCAACTGGTACTTCCATAATACGACCTGTACGACGAACTTCATCGCCTTCTTTGATGTCTGTGTATGGACCTAAGATTACGATACCAACGTTACCTTCTTCTAGGTTTTGAGCCATACCCATAACACCGTTAGAGAACTCTAAAAGCTCTCCAGCCATGGCGTTGTCGAGGCCATGAGCAAGAGCGATACCGTCACCAATACGGATAACTGTACCAACTTCGCTTACTTTAAGTTCAGATTCATAATTCTCAATCTGTTGTTTAATCAGACTGCTGATTTCTTCAGCCTTGATGCCCATGTATGTCACCTCTCACATTTCTAAATTATTAACCGATTAATTCACGTTTTAGACGCTCTAGCTTGTTCACTACTGAGCTGTCATAAATATGGTTACCGATTTGAACACGAATACCACCTAATAATGATGGATCGATTTCGTTTGTAATGTTTAATGATTGTTTCCCAACAAGTTTAGCGAATGCTGCAGAAATTTTAGCGCTTTCTTCAGCAGAAAGTGCACGAGTTGAGAATACAGTTGCATCTGCAGAACCTTGTGCTTGTGCAGCAAGTTCAGCATACGCATTCGCAATAAGCTTCACTTCGTTTACACGCTTTTTCTCAACAAGTAGTTGAACTGTGTGTAAAACTTCTGGCGTTGCACTTGCAAAGATTTCAGCAACCATTTGTTTCTTGCGTTCGATAGAGAACTTAGGCGCATTTAAAAGTGTTAAAAAATCAGGAGATTCATTTACAACTTTTGTTAACTCGTTTAAGTCTGCCCCAACTTCAGCAAGAATATTTTTTTGTTGCGCAAGTTCAAAAAGAGCTTGAGCGTAACGCTTAGCTACAGTTGAATTACTCATTGAGCTTCCCCTGCCTTCGCAATCGTCTCTTCAATTAGAGCACGGTTGTCTGCCTCAGAAATCTCTTTGCTAAGGACTTTAGATGCTGCAAGTACAGATAATGAAACGACTTCATCACGTACAGCTGCGATCGCTTTTTCTTTTTCAGACTCGATTTCACGTAAAGCCGATTCTTTTAAGCGGTTAGCTTCGTTGCGAGCTGCTGTAAGAATTTCTTCTTTTTGCATTTCGCCTTGCTTCTTAGCACCCTCAACAATCGATTGTGCTTCCGTACGAGCTTCTTTAAGAAGACTTTTTTGTTCTTCTAAAAATTTGTGCGAATCTTTGCGCGCTTTTTCAGCTGCTTCGATTTCACTTGCTACTAATTCTTCACGTTGTTGCATGATGCCCATTAATGGACCCCAAGCGAACTTTTTAAGAAGAAGCATTAATACTAAGAAGATGACTAATGTTGAGACGATATCTCCACCATTGAATCCTCCACCTGCACCAAGTACAAGATTGTCTAAAAACACGATTGTTTCACTCCCTTCAAGAGCTTTAACTTCAACATAATAGTTTGTAATACTTAAAAAACTTACCTATTTTAAAAAGCTATATTTGCACATAGCTTTTATCAGTTCCAAAATGAAGGGCGAAGTTTCATCTGGTGAATCCTGCTTCGCCACTAGTAAAATTCAGTATACAACTGAATTATTTGTTCATTACGATGAATGCTACTACTACTGCGATGATCGGTAAGGCTTCAACTAATGCAACCCCGATGAACATAGTAGTTTGAAGAACGCCACGAGCTTCTGGTTGGCGAGCGATACCTTCAACTGTTTTTGATACGATAAGACCGTTACCAATACCTGCACCAAGTGCACCTAAACCGATTGCGATTGCTGCTGCTAATAAACCTAATGAACCTGTCATTTTTAAATTTCCTCCTTGGAATTGTTTGTTTTTTTGGTTCAAGCATAAAATTTATGCTTTATATTAATGGTCATCGCTCACTTTATGAGCCATGTAAACCATTGTTAACATTGTGAAGATAAAGGCTTGGATAAAGCCGATGAAAATAGAGAAACCTTGCCATGCCATCATAGGAACAATTGCCCCTACGAACCCGATTGGTCCTGATACGGCTAATCCTGCGATTAATGCAAGTAAAATTTCACCTGCATAAATATTACCGTAAAGACGCAGACCTAATGTTAAAGTGTTTGCAAACTCTTCAATGATTTTTAACGGGAACATAAATGACATTGGTTTGAAGAATGTACCAACATAATGGCCTGTACCCTTCATTTTGATACCATAGTATTGCGTTAATACTAAAATCATCGCTGCAAGAGTCATTGTAACCGTTGGGTCAGCTGTTGGCGATTTCCACCAAAGTTGATGGTCATAGATGATAGAGAATGGAAGACCTAATAAGTTAGATACTGCGATAAACATAATAAGTGTGATACCTAGAATGTGGAATCGTCCACCCGTTTTCCAGTCCATGTTGCTTTGAATGATATTCTTTACGAAATCCATAATCCATTCCATAAAGTTTTGCATACCAGTTGGTTTTAACTTTAAGTTTCTAGTTGAAATAACTGCGATTAAAAATACGATAGTAGCTGCAACTAGTAACATCATAACTGTAGATAAGTTAAATGTTAAAAATCCAATGGTTACTAACGGAGCTTCATGATTCATTGTTATTTTTCACCTCTCTTTCTAATAAAGCACATTAGTGGTTCCTTACATGAGATACAATTCTCTCGACAAAGAGAAAAACGTACGGAATCATTAGCCCTATGACCGTGCTAATTAAGTGAAAATAGTTTGGCAACGAAATGGCTATAGCAACTGCCGCTACACCTGATCCAAAACGAAGTGCTGTACCAAGTGAACCTATTTTCTTCCCTTCACTAATGGAACGATCAAACTTCTCCATACGGCGAACTAAAATCCAAAAATTATACGTACCAAAAAATGCACCGATTGCGATGCCCGCAAAAACAGTTTGATAGGACGTAAAGCCCCAGCCTAATGCGCAAAGTGCGAGCAAAAAAAATAACGCTCTCTTCTGCACAGCAAAAATGTGATGCAAATCTAGCATTGGTTTGTAGTCTCCTGAATCATTTTTTCGAGTAAAGAAAACGTTTGCTGACCACTTTGTGAAATCAGAAAAGAGCAGTGAAAAACACTACTCACAGCGGAATAGTAATGGGGACGTCATTTGAAATTACAGGTGTAAATCCCTAATAATGCCTTACACCCCATACTTATTCGGTATAAAACCGAAACGCACAAAACGTTGCAAATCGACAGTGATGGTTTGTACTGTCAATTTAGTAGAAACTTGATATAACAAGTGTTTCAACGTCTATCAACGAATAGAAACCCTTATCATTCTTACCCTTTGTAAGCATACAATAGGTGATATTTGAAGTCAATTAGTAAAGGAGAAAAACTTCACAGCCACTATACTCTTGTCAAATTGTTGACAAATTTGTGTATAAACTTTCATAGATTCCAAAAGTTTTTTCGGAATAATGCAAAAAAAAGCTAATTTACGACATAAATATGCTCGTAAATTAGCGACGCATTTACCATTAGTTCTATTTACTCATTTTTTAAACTCAGAATGGTGTATTACTTGCTTTTTTGTAAAAAATCTAAGAGCGCTTCCACAATACGCTGTGAAGCATGCCCATCTCCATAAGGATTAGAGGCTTTTGCCATAGCTTCGTATGCTTCTTTATCCTCTAGTAATTCTTTTGCTAGAGAATAAATCGTTTCCTCTTCTGTACCTGCTAGTTTCAAAGTTCCAGCAGCAATACCTTCTGGACGCTCTGTTGTATCACGTAGCACTAGAACTGGCTTGCCTAATGATGGTGCTTCCTCTTGTACACCGCCAGAATCCGTTAAAATCATATACGAATTAGCAGCGAAGTTATGGAAATCAAAAACTTCAAGCGGTTCAATTAAATGCACACGTTTATTATCACCTAATATTTCGTTGGCAATTTCTCGAACAGCTGGATTCATATGCACCGGATAAACAACCTGAACATCCTCATGCTCCGCCAGCAGTCGAGTAATTGCTCGGAACATATGGCGCATTGGTTCGCCTAAATTTTCACGACGATGTGCTGTTAATAAGATCATGCGGTCATTTGCTATTTTCTCTAACACTGGATGTGTATAATGTTCACTCACCGTTGTAGCTAATGCATCAATAGCTGTATTGCCCGTTACATAAATCGTATTTGGATTTTTATTTTCGTCCAATAGGTTTTTCTTCGATACTTCAGTTGGCGCGAAGTGTAAATCGGCCATGACACCTGTCAACTGACGATTCATTTCCTCTGGATAAGGCGAATATTTATTCCATGTACGTAAACCCGCTTCAACATGACCAATGGCAATTTGATTATAAAATGCTGCTAAACTTGCAATGAATGTTGTAGCCGTATCGCCATGCACTAAGACAATATCAGGTTGCGCTTCTTTCATAACTTTATCTAAGCCTTGTAAAGCATTTGTTGTCACATCAATCAGTGTTTGACGATCCTTCATAATATTTAAATCGTAGTCTGGCGTAATCTTAAATGTTTCTAATACTTGGTCAAGCATTTGGCGATGTTGTGCTGTTACAGTCACAATCGATTCCACTTGCTCGGGATGCTTTTGTAATTCCAATACAAGCGGGGCCATTTTAATCGCCTCTGGTCTTGTACCGAAAATCGTCATCACTTTCCATTTTTTCGTCAAAACGATTTGCACCGTCCTTTGGTTATATTGTACGTTTAAAAAGCAATGCCCCTTCTTCACCTTGAAGTGCCAAGTTCGGGGGATGAATTGCCCAAACATACTATGAAACGTCCTTCAGTACTGAAGGACGCTTTCAAGTGCTATAAAGTTGCTGTTTATAAAACGATATTACTTCGTAAGCAATACACGCAATATTATTTTGTACCGAATAAACGGTCTCCAGCATCACCTAAACCTGGAACAATGTAGCCATGGTCATTTAACTTTTCGTCAAGTGCTGCAATATAGATATCCACATCAGGATGTTCGTCTTGAATCACTTTTACACCTTCAGGCGCAGCAATTAAGCACATAAATTTAATGCTTTTCGCACCGCGTTTTTTCAGTGAGTTGATAGCTTCCACTGCTGAACCACCCGTAGCAAGCATTGGGTCTACAATAATGAAGTCTCGTTCTTCAACATCTGCAGGCAATTTTGCATAGTACTCAACAGGTTTTAATGTTTCTGGGTCACGATAAAGACCGATATGACCAACTTTAGCAGCTGGAATAAGTTTTAATACACCGTCTACCATGCCGATTCCTGCGCGTAAAATCGGTACGATGGCAAGTTTTTTCCCAGAAAGAACTTTTGTTTTTGCAATGGTTACAGGTGTTTCAATTTCAATTTCTTCTACAGGCATATCTCGCGTAATCTCGAATGCCATTAATGTTGCTACCTCATCAACTAGCTCACGAAATTCTTTAGTTCCTGTATTTTTATCACGAATATAAGTTAACTTGTGTTGGATTAGTGGATGATCAAATACGTATACTTTGCTCAAAGGGGTTCTCTCCTAACCGTTCGGATTGATTTTTATCTCAACTAGTATAACAGAAAATATCAACTGTCTCAAAATTAAATTCGAGATATGCCCTTTTCTAGAGTGTTTGCTACATATACAAGCTAATTATACATCAAGTATAGTATCAAGTTGTGCAATTGACATTGGTTTATAATAGAAGTAACCTTGTCCGACTGTACAACCTAGCGCTCGTAAAATCTCAACCTGTTCCTCATTTTCTATTCCTTCCGCAACATATGTCATGCCTAAATTTAAAGCTAGCTGAATAATGGAACGTACAATGGCTAATGTTGCCGCATCTTTTATGTCATTAATAAAACTGCGATCAATCTTTAACTCTGTGAACGGTAATCGTTGCAAATAGCTCAGCGAGGAAAAGCCTGTCCCGAAATCATCCACCGATGTTTGAAAGCCATAGCTTTTTAATTCTTTGATAATGGTGAATGCAGTTTGGAAATCGACTAAACCGATATTTTCAGTTACCTCTAAAATAATATTGCTTGGATCAATTTTATATTTTTCAACGAGCTGGCGGATATCCCTTACAAAATGAAGATAGTAAAAATGATCTGGCGAAATATTGACTGCAACTTTCACCAGCTTCTTGCCTAATTGTTGCCGGTCTGCTAGCCATGCAAGTACTATCTCTAACACTTGACTATCAATCTCACGAACCTTACCTGCATTTTCTGCAACTGGTATAAACATAGCCGGCGATACAAAGCCGAGAATAGGTGAATGCCAACGAGCTAAAGCTTCAATACTTTGAATTTCACCCGTTCGTAAATCTACTTTCGGTTGTAGATTTACAGAAATTTCTTTATTTTTAAGTGCTTGTGATAAATGATTTAGAACAGTCATTTGTTGCTCTAGTAAATCGTTGCGTTCTTTTGTGAATATTTCCATATGTGTGCCTGGTTTGTTAGCTGCATAAGATAGTGCATTATCAGCAAATCGGATGGCATCAGCTATTTTTATTGCTTTATCAAAATAAGAAATTCCAGTTTTTAACGTAATATAAATGTGCTTACCATTTATTATAAAGGGCTGGCGTGTTAATTCTTTGATGCGTTGTTCATAGTCACTGAATTCTTCTTTATGTGTTACTTGAGAAATAATAAGACTCGAACTTGTAAATCGAGCAATATATTCATTAATTTCGGTTTTATGTTCTTGGAGGCGTCGAGCAACTTGCCTTAATAACTCGTCGCCCGCTTCTCGACCGTATAATTCAACGACTTGATGGAATTCACTAGGTTGTATTATTTTGATAAAGCCAATATGCCCACGTTGTTCTTCCTGTTCAATCTTATTTAAAAAACTATGTCGATTCGGCAAACCCGTTGTAATATCCTTATAGGCTAAATCCCATATCTTTCTTTGTGTTTTTGCATACGTAAATGCTAATGCAACAAGTGCACCTATTTTTTCAAACAACTTATTAAACAATGTACTTTCGCTTGAATATTGCGAAAATATCATAAACAAGCCAATCGCTTGTTGCTTCTGATTACGAATAGGGACAAACCATCCAATTTGTTTATTTGTTGTATTGGCAAAACGTTTAAACTCTATTGGAATAGCAATATCTTCTAAGTTATTTGTAATTATCGTCGATCCCTGTTGCATCACCTGTCTATAAAAGTCGTTCATCTCACAAAATTGTGGTACATGGTCACGCATCCTATTAGAAGTAAACACTTGAAGTTGATTGGATTCTGTTTTAATAAGTATTGTACTAAAGACAAATGGAATAAAAAATTCATCTATGCCGCTACAAATAGTGTCCATTTTTTTGTAAAATGGCTCGTCTTTTTCTATCGCTTCGTAGATGGCTCTCTCTAATTGCATTATAAAATCTTCTGTATGATAATACGTTATATCCTTTACAAGTACTAACACAAATAAAGTTTCATTATTATGACTTTGAAAAGGAAGGGTCTGCATCTCGGCCCAAAATGGCGGCTTTTCAAAGCGATGGTGATGCAACTTTGCTGTCACCATTGCTCCACTATGTATTTTCTCTGTTATCATTTCAACTGTTGTCGTTTGTAACTGATTTGAAAGCATCTCAAAATAATCTTTTTTGAGAATCTCTGTATGACTTGCATTTATTAGCATGCAAAAAGATTCATTGCATTCTAGTATACAATTTGTTTTAGCATCTAAAATAACGTAGCTTTCTTTTGATTGTTCACCTAAGTTACGAATTGTCGTTAATAATATACTATTGTGTATATCCATAGATTTAGTAACCATCCAACCCCTCCCGTCTCTATCCACCAACTATAACTTCATTATATATTGTACATAAAAATTCAATAAATTGTCACTTTTATAAAAAAATATTATCCTTTTCAGGACATTAGTTGTCCTCAGTGAATACAATATACCCTTTTATTATATATTTATGTAAAAAAACCCATAAATAAGATGATTTTATTTTTTGGGTAGCAAAAAAGTGATTATTGCAGATATATAAACAAAAAGGCCGTGGCTAAAGTGAACTTTACACTTTAGTCACAGCCTTTTCGCAATAATGATTATGCGTATAATGGATGTTTGTCAGTTAAAGCTTTTACGCGCTCTTTTGCTTCAGCTTTCACCGCTTCATCTTCAGGGTTTTTAAGTACAGCTGCAATAATAGCGCCGACTTCTTTCATATCTTCTTCTTTAAAGCCACGAGATGTTACAGCAGGTGTACCAATACGGATACCAGAAGTAACAAATGGAGATTCTGTATCGTAAGGGATTGTGTTTTTGTTTGTTGTAATACCTACTTCATCTAGTGCATGCTCTGCTACTTTACCAGTTAAGCCAAGAGATTTTACGTTTAATAGTAATAAGTGATTATCTGTGCCACCCGAAACGATTTCTACACCTTCAGCGATTAGCACGTCTGCTAAAGCGCGTGCATTTGCTTTAATTTGTTTGGCATATTCTTTGAACTCAGGTTGTAAAGCTTCGCCAAATGCTACTGCTTTTGCAGCGATTACGTGCATAAGTGGTCCGCCTTGGATACCTGGGAATACAGATTTATTTAATTTTTGCTCCCATTCTTTAGATGCAAGAATTAAACCACCACGTGGGCCACGTAATGTTTTATGTGTAGTCGATGTAACAAAATCAGCGTAAGGAATTGGTGATTGGTGCTCTCCAGCAGCTACAAGACCTGCGATGTGTGCCATATCAACCATAAAGTAAGCTCCTACTTCATCGGCAATTTCACGGAATTTAGCGAAATCAATTTCGCGTGGATATGCAGATGCACCCGCTACAATTAGTTTTGGTTTATGTGCTAATGCTTTTTGACGAACATCTTCGTAGTCAATTACATGTGTATCTTCTGTTACACCGTATTCAACGAAATTGTAAAGCACGCCTGAGAAGTTTACAGGAGATCCATGTGTTAAGTGACCGCCATGAGATAGGTTCATCCCTAGCACTGTATCGCCTGGTTCTAAAATTGTATGGTATACAGCCATATTCGCTTGTGCACCAGAGTGTGGTTGTACGTTAGCATATTCTGCACCGAAGATTTCTTTCACACGGTCACGTGCAATATCTTCAACTACGTCTACGTGCTCACAGCCACCATAGTAACGTTTTCCCGGATAACCTTCAGCATATTTGTTAGTAAGAACTGAACCTTGTGCTTCCATTACTGCTTCAGATACAAAGTTTTCAGATGCAATTAACTCGATATTCGCTTGTTGACGTTTTTTCTCTGCTAAAATCCCATCTAATACTGCTTTGTCTTGTACTGCTAATTTTTCGTATGCCATGTTTGAAAAAGCCTCCTAAGTATTATCGTTATTTACCTGTACCTCTGACAACAGAAGTAGTGTTATTTATATACAGCACGTTCGCCACCAATTAGCTTTGGACGTGATGTTGCTACTGTGACAATTGCTTCCCCTACTGTTCGTACGGATGTACGAACTGGAACAGCTACTTCCTTTAAATGCATACCAATTAGCGTTTGTCCTATGTCAATACCTGCATGTGCACGTATCGCCTCTACAACAACTGGGTTTTCCAATTTTGTATACGCATAAGCTGACATTGACCCGCCTGCAGTACGAACAGGTATGACTGCTACTGGTTCATAGCCAAACTGTTCTGCAACTGAAGCTTCCATCGTAATTGCACGATTGATATGCTCACAGCCTTGGAATGCTAGATATAGCTGATGTTTCTTTGCAAATGCTTGCAACGGCTCAAAAATCGCTTGTGCTGTTTCCAACGCACCCGCTGTGCCAATTTTCTGACCAATCACTTCAGACGTAGAGCAGCCTACGACAAAAATAGTCTTTGGTCGCAACACTACTTGCTCTTCGAAATCACTGAGTAACTGAGTCAATTGCGTTTGTATTTGTTGCACAACCATTAAGCTCAGCCCCTTTTATTGATGTCTTTTCCTTACGCTAAGCCGTACAATGGCATAGGGCGAAGTGACAGCATATGCTGCCACTGCCTATTCGCTATTGTGACCACGACTGAAAAAGCGTATTGTTTATTGTTCTAATTCAGCGATTTTTTCTACGCGGCGTGTATGGCGACCGCCTTCAAAATCTGTTTCAAGCCATGTTTTAGCGATTTCACGTGCAAGGCCAGGACCAATGACGCGCTCACCCATTGCTAAAATATTTGAATCATTATGGCAACGAGTTGCCTTTGCACTAAATACATCGTGTACTAAAGCACAACGAATACCTTTTACTTTGTTCGCAGCGATGGACATGCCAATCCCTGTTCCACAAATTAAAATGCCTTTATCAAATTCCCCGCTAGCAACACCTTCAGAAACTGGCTTTGCATAATCAGGATAGTCTACTGAATCCGCAGATTGTGGACCAAAATCTTCGTAGCTAATATTTAGCTCATCTAACAGTTGCATAATCTCACGACGTAAATTATTGCCTCCGTGATCAGAAGAAATTGCTATTCTCACTGGGTTCCCTCATTTCGAAATATAGTCAACATTAGTTTACCACTTCTCTCCCTAGAATAACATGATTTTTGTTGCATTTTTATGCTGATTTCTCCTAAAAGACGAACGTTTCTTGTAAGTTGATTAAAAAACGTTCATTTTTAGGTCTTTTTTTTGTGGATAATGTGAATATCCTGTTAATAAATTCGGATAATGGTCTTTTGTTCTAATATTCCCTCTTCTGAAGTTTGTCTGTTTTTTCTATTACGGTGGACAAACTATTTTGATATCTTTTCCAAAAGACCCCATTATCGTCCATGCCAGATAAAATAAAAAAACTGTGGGCATGCTTTTTAAGCTTGTCCACAGTCTAATTTTCTATGCTTGTCTATCAAATTGTTGAATCATTTTATGAAGCGCTTCAGATTGCTTTTTTAAATCTTGCGCAAGTTGTTCAACCTGCTCGATTGCATAAGCTTGTTCTACTGTTGCACTGCTAACTTCCTGAGCACCTGCTGATGTTTCTTGTGCAATTGCTGCTACTTCTTGTGATTGTCGAGCTGTTGTTTCGATATTGTGCATTTGTTTTTCTATTAATGAAGAAATCTCGACAATTGCGTTTGCCATTTCATGCACACTAGAGGACATTCCTTCAACAGCTGTCGTTGTCTCTGATACACGTGCTGCTTCTTTTGTTGCAAATGCTACCTGTTGATTCATTTGCTTCACGACAATCTCAACATTTTGTTGCATGGATTGGATTAGAGAAGTAATGCCTTGTACTGCTTTTGCACTTTCATCCGCTAAGCCACGAACTTCTTCTGCTACAACCGCAAAGCCTTTTCCATGTTCTCCTGCACGAGCAGCTTCAATGGAGGCATTTAACGCTAGTAAATTAGTTTGTGCAGCAATATCCCCTACTAAACTAATAATCCGTTCAACTTGTCCCGCATTGTCTTCCAATGTACGAATACTTTCTAACGCTTCGTTGTTGCCTGCTGCAATTTGTTGAATGCTGTTGACTAACGTTTCAATCGCTTTTGTTGTATTAGTTAAATTATGTAAAATCTCTTTCGATTGTGTTGCAGACTGTTCAGCTCTCGTATTGACTTCAGTTGCTAATGCTCGCACATCTTCAATTGCTTCTGCGGTATCTTGTACTGCTGTAGCTGACGCTTCGGCGCCTTCGGAAATATGTCTCACTGTCACCGCAATACCGTCTGCTTTCTTTGTAGCAACAGCGGTTTCATCGGAAAGCTTAATAATAGATTGATTTGTTTGTTGGAAGTTTTGATCGATGCTTTCTACCATATGTCGTAAATTTAACACCATTTGTTGGAATGCTATAGCGACTGAACGAATCTCATCATTTGTTTTCGGCATCACTACATCCTGTCCAATTTTACCTTCTGCAACACGTGTAGCAGAATATTCAAGCTGCTGTAATGGCTTGATTAAAATAACACTGAAAATTGCAGCTAAAATACCTGACCAAGTAATCCCTAATAAATAAGTAATCACTTCAAATAGCTTACGATTGGTTTCCGGGAAAACAGTAGGTTGTATAAATTCAATGAAGATAAAGCTTATACTATATGTGATTAGTGCAAGTATACTTACAAATAATACTAGTTTAAGTCGTAAGCCAAACTGTTTTTTCATAGTGCCCCTCAATTCTTCTCAAGTATTTTTACTAATCGTTCAACTAGTTCCTGTAATTCTGCAAAGGTTTCCTCATAAATTGCTTTACTTCCACCGTAAGGATCTACAACATTTTCATAGCTTCCTTCACTCGTATATTCCTTCAATGTAAAAACTTTTTCTTCCGTATGTGGATAGTTAGCAATGATGGTATCTTTATGTGCTGTGGTCATCGTTAAAACGAGATCGGCCCACTCCACTTCTGCTATGGATAGTTGTGTAGCTAAATGCTGATGAGCTATATTCGCCTCATGTAAAACTTGCTGTGCATGTGCAGACATTTCGGCGTTCGGCATTGCATAAATTCCAGCTGAACGAACATTAACATCGGCGAGTTGTTTCTGTTTTAAAATGGCCTCTGCCATCGGACTGCGACAAGTATTCCCAGTACATACAAATAATATATTCACACTTATCACCTTCCTTATTTATTTTTTAATTGCAAGGATACTCATAATGATAAAAATAATGCCTGCAATTATTTGAATTTTATTTCCAAAAAAAACCTGACTTCTGCGTGCTAAAACTAAAGACCCATAAGAACAAATAAAAGCACTCAATCCAGCACTAATTATAAAAATTGTTTTTTCTAAGTTAAGCATACCAAAAGAAACACTCACTGAAAAGGTATCTAGGCTAGCAGTCACAGCTAATAAAACGGGTGAAATGGTTATTTTCTCATTTTTGTGAGAAGACAACAGTAAATGGAGGCCAATACTAAATAATAAAATACTAGAAATCCATTGTCCCCATTCTAACAAAAAACGCACTAAGTAGCTTCCTAATTCAAAGCCGAGCAGTGGAAAAAGCATATGTAACGTGGCTGTCCACACTGCCAAAAACAAGCGATATCTAACATTTGGAATTAATACAAATAACCCGATGACATCTACAGACGTTAAAATACCTGCAAGAATCCCCTGCAAGAATGCACTCCTTCGCTTTCTAATATTTTATCATTTTATGCTCGAAAATACAGTATTATCAATAATGTCCATATCAAAAAAAGCATCAAGAACGAACTTCCTTGATGCTTTCATATTACGGGTAAACTTGTGGATATCTCTGGTAAATTCTTGCTTGTCGCGATGAAAACTCGGCGCATCGCCACGAAATTCTCACCAATCGCCAGTAGAGTCTCGATGCATTCCAATGTTAACGTGTATACCATTTACCGCCCGCGGCTTTTTCGAGTCTGTTCATAATGGCGGCACCTACACCTTCAGTGGATGTTGTCGTCGCTAATATAATGGTAGCTTCTGTTTTATCGCAAGCACGTAACGCATGGTATAAAGACGCACCCATCTCTTCTTTGCTACCTGCTTCACCGATTGAAAAATAAAAATCCGTTTTAATATGCTCAAAGCTAGCAGGTGCTAGAAGTGCTACTTTATGTTGCTGTGCTTGAAGTTGCTGTATTGCT
Source organism: Lysinibacillus sp. C5.1 (assembly GCF_016350185.1). Lineage (NCBI taxonomy): Bacteria > Bacillati > Bacillota > Bacilli > Caryophanales > Bacillaceae > Lysinibacillus > Lysinibacillus sp. C5.1. The sequence continues at coordinate 538,554 of NZ_CP066226.1, read as the reverse complement.
TGTTGCACTTTTTGGTCATCACAGTCGATTAAGTAGACAGGTGCATTGGGCGCATAATGCGTGTACTTCATACCTGGCGCTTTCGGTGTTTCTTCCATTGTCTGTTCTATTTTGGACGGTTGAATAACTGGGCCGATTACAGACTCTAACATTTCCTTTGTAATGCCACCTGGACGTAATATAACGGGTGGTTCATGCGTAACATCAAGGACAGTTGATTCAAAGCCAATGCCTGTTGGACCACCATCTAAAATATACGGTATGTACCCTTCTAAATCGTCTTTTACATGTATCGCTTCTGTTGGGCTTGGTTTCCCGCTTCGATTCGCACTTGGTGCAGCTAGCGGTTTTTGTATTTGCTGTAGTAATGCTAACGCAACGGGATGATCAGGCATACGAATGCCCACTGTTTTTAAGCCAGCTGTCACACTTTCTGCTAGCGCATTTGGTTTTACTGGCATCACCAGTGTAAGAGGCCCTGGCCAAAATACATCCATACATTTTTTTGCAAGTTCAGAAATATGTTCTATATAAAGGTGAACTTCCTCTTTCGTTCCTATATGGACTATAAGCGGGTTATCGGATGGTCGACCTTTTGCCTTAAAAATCTTTTTGACTGCTTCATCATTTGTAGCCACTGCCCCTAAACCGTAAACCGTTTCTGTTGGAAATGCCACAACTTCTCCTGCATTTAAGATATCCACAGCTTGTGCATAAGTTATTTGACTATTCACATTACTGTCCACAATCTTGCAAACGGTTTCCATATGAAAAACCTTCTTTCAATCGTTGTTTTTTTCTGAATTATCCACATTTTGTTTATAACTTATCCATAATTGTGTATAAGTTATCTGAATTTGTGCACAATTACTCAAAAATTCCTTTAATCCATTCCCAAATAAAAAATGTCACTTGTTCTTTTTCTTCTTTCTTTTCTTCCTTTTTTTCCTCTTGTTCAGGTTCACAAATAGATGGGAAAATGCTGCACCACCAGTTATCGCCACGCGCATCACCAATTTTCACGACAATTGAATGATACATATTTTGTGGGTAAAACATTGCTTCCTGTCTTTTCGGTGGAAATAAGTTATCCCCAAGTACAACTTGTGTATGCAATTGTGGATAATTTTCTTTTATTTGTGCTTCAATATTCTTTTTTAATGTCGCAATGCTGTCATTATCCACATCTGTAGTAGCACCTACTTCTAATAAATAAGGCTTTAAGTCTTTGACAAGTTGCTCTTTTTCTAGTTGATCATTCGTTGTATTGCTATTTGCTATAACTCTTATACGAAAATCATTTTCTTGTTGATGATTCATAGCTTGCTGTGCAGAACCTATTAATGATGGAATATATAAAATACATAGTTGTAAAGCTATCGCAATGATTACTAGTCTAGCAAAGGCTAGTATACTATTTTGTTTTGGAAATCTAACAATCTTGTATTCGTTTAACATAAAAATCCCTCCTTGCTCAACATTGTGGTCAAGAAGGATAATCTTTATACATGAATTTCACAAAAAACCATACGAGGTTTCCCATTAATATCTTTTTCCACGGTAACACTAGCCTGTGGAAAACTTTCTTTAAAAAATTTCGCTACTTGCTCTCCCTGTGTATAACCAATTTCCAGTCCAATTAAAGCTGGCTTGTTCATTAGGGCCGGAAGCTGTTGTGCTAGTTTACGATATAACACAAGTCCGTCCTCTTCTGCAAAAAGAGCGCTATGCGGTTCATGCTCCAACACAATGCTAGACATCTCCTTCGCTTCTTCAAAGGCGATATATGGAGGGTTCGATAACACAATATCAAACTTTTCCCCAACTAAAGGTGCTGTTAAATCGCCTAGACGGAAATCAATATCCGCAGCTAGTAATTGTGCATTTTTTTGGGCAGTAGCTAATGCCGCAACAGATACATCTGTTGCTACAACTGTTAATTCTGGACATTCTAGCTTCATAGAAATGGCAATAGCACCGCTACCTGTTCCTATATCTGCTAGCTTTAGCGTTCTGTTTTCAAATAATTGGCCAATTCGATTGGTTGTTGCCAGCACTAATTCTTCGGTTTCAGGTCTCGGAATAAGCACCGACTCATCTACTATAAATGTACGTCCGTAAAATTCTTCGCTACCAATACAATACTGCACAGGTCGGCCACTTGCATGCTCTTCAATCAATTTTTCAAACCGTTCACTTTGCTCAAAGGTTAAGGTGTCTTGTAAGTGTAACATCACAGCCGAATACGTTGTGCCGAGTACATGCTGCATGACAATACGAGCAGCAGTCTCTTCGCGTCCATTATCCACTAAAAAAGAAGAAGCCCAATCAAGGGCCTCCATTACATTTTTATAGGTCATCATTAAGTCGCTCTAACTTCGATGCTTGCTCTTCTAAGATTAGCGCATCAATAATTTCGTCTAGTCTACCCTCAACGATTTGATCTAGCTTTTGAATTGTTAAGCCAATGCGATGATCTGTGACACGGTTTTGTGGATAATTGTATGTGCGGATACGCTCTGAACGGTCTCCCGAACCTACTGCTGACTTACGTGTTGCATCAATTTCTTTTTGTGCTTCTTGTAAATACATATCTGCTACACGTGCACGAAGAATTTTCATCGCTTTTTCACGGTTTTTAATTTGTGAACGTTCATCCTGCATGGATACAACAACACCTGTTGGTAAATGGGTCATACGAACAGCTGACATCGTTGTATTTACCGATTGCCCACCTGCGCCTGAAGATGCAAATGTATCGACACGGATATCTTTTTCGTGAATTTCAACATCTACTTCTTCTACTTCCGGTAAGCAAGCCACTGTCGCTGTTGATGTATGAATACGTCCTTGTGATTCAGTTGCTGGTACACGTTGTACACGGTGTGCACCATTTTCAAATTTAAATTTAGAATAAGCGCCTTGCCCGTTAATCATAAAGATTACTTCTTTGTAGCCGCCCATTGGGTTTGGTGTTGCTTCCATAATATCAATTTTCCAGCCTTGTGTTTCAGCATAGCGAGAATACATACGGAATAAGTCACCTGCGAAAATATTTGCCTCATCACCGCCGGCTGCACCACGAATCTCCATAATAACGTTTTTATTGTCATTCGGATCTTTCGGAATTAATAAAACACGAAGACGTTCTTCCAACTCTTCTTGCTGTTCTTTTAATGAGTTGAATTCTTCTTTTACCATCTCGTGCATATCCGGATCTTTTTCATTCTCTAACATTTCTCGTGTATCAACTAGTTGATCTTTAACACTTTTATATTCACGATAAGCATCCACTGTCTCTTGAATATCCGATTGTTCCTTTGAATATTCACGTAATTTTTTACTGTCGTTTACAATATCAGGATCACTTAAAAGCTCATTTAGCCTTTCATAACGATCCTCTACTGCTTGTAGTCTATCAAACATGGGCTTCACCTCTATTTAGTTCATTTATCTATATTCAAGTAGAAGTTCGCCTCTCTTTAAAGTGAATGAGACGAACACTATTTTCCTCTATTTGTTAATTATTCCGGCTACGAATTATATTAGGCGTAATTATATGCATGGAATATTTCCCTTACTTAGTATAAGGAAAATTCCGCGTGTATGCTACAATTATTCGGTGGATTGCTTAAAATCATGATAGCCATACGATGAAATTAACAATAGTCCACTTCCATGTTAACACAACTTTAAAGCGGTGGATGTGCGTGGCACTTTCGACAAACAGGATAGTAAGAATCGTTACCTCCGATTTTTATTTGATCGCCTGTATACACAGGTTGACCATTATCATCGACACGTAAATTCATCGTTGCTTTTTTATGGCAGAACCAGCAAATCGTTTTCATTTCTTCAATTTTATCTGCATATGTAAGCATATACTGACTACCCTCAAATAATTCATTTTGGAAATCATTCTTTAGGCCAAAGCCCATCACAGGAATATCTAGTTCATCCACAATATTCGCTAATTGTAGCACATGTGCCTTTTTTAAAAATTGCACTTCATCTACAAGCACGCAGTATGGCTTTACTTCATTATTTTTTACAAGTTCAAAAATATTTGTATCCTCATAAATTGGAATAGCCTCTTGTCTTAAGCCTACTCGACTTGAAACAAATCCAACCTCGTCACGTGTATCAAGACCTGACGTAAATATCATGACAGGCTTTTGCTGTTCTTCATAGTTATGGGCAACTTTTAAGATTTCTATTGATTTGCCACTATTCATCGCGCCATGTTTATAGTATAGCTGTGCCATTGTATTTTCTCCCTCCCTGTTGTCATTGGATTTTGAAAGGAATTATTTAAGCAATTAGCTTTAAGCCCGAACGATTATAGCTGTGGGTTGGCTTAAAATTTCAAAATCCGCTCTACTGCTGTTATATATTAAACGCCCGCAACGTTGCGAAAGAAACCTATACTCTAAGACGCAATGATTGCTTGCACTTTTTAAATACTGAAAAAAATACCTGCCAAGCACATGCTTGGCAGGTATTAAACTAACATTAGTTTTTAAGACCGTATTTTTTGTTGAAACGATCCACGCGACCATCAGCAGACGCGAATTTTTGACGGCCAGTATAGAATGGGTGACATTCGTTGCAGAACTCGACAACGATGTTTTCTTTTACTGAACCAGTTTTGAAAGTGTTACCACAAGAGCAAGTTACTGTTGCTTCTTTGTAGTCTGGATGAATTCCTTGTTTCATATTCGTTTTCTCCTCTCGCCCTGAACCATCTGGAACAGAGTAATTCGAACTGTACCTTACATAGCCCGAATATGTCGGCTACATATGTACACGTTGCATACTTTTGAAGTATAACATAGTTATTTTATTGTTTTCAAGCAAAAAATATTGAAAACTATTCACGAACTTCGCGAAATAGTTTGGCACTATTTAACGCCAAAATCCACCTGTACATGCACCCGCAATTAATCTTACTTTACTAGAATGCAATAAAATCTAATGTTCTGTGCTCTTTTAAAAGCTCTACTTCAAGTTGTATTCACTTTGTAGCTAAAAGAAATACGTTCTTCTTAAACACTTATTGATAATGATTATCATTTTAGCTATACTTTTATTGAAGCCGTAAAAAAACACCAGTAACGACAATCGTTACTGGTGTTTCCGAGTGTAGATAAATTGTTTGAGAATTGTTTGAGTGACTGGCACCTTAAAGTAGGCCTTTACCTTTAGTGGCTTTTTTCATATCTTCATTTAACTTTTCGAAAAATTCTTCGTTTGATTTTGTTGTGCGTAGCTTTTTCAAGAAACGCTCTGCAAAATCTGGCGCATCTGAAAATGTTTTTCGGATTGCCCATAGTTTTTCAAGTTGTTCTGGCTCAAGAAGCAATTCTTCCTTACGTGTACCTGAACGACGAATATCAAGCGCAGGGAAAATACGACGCTCTGCTAATTGACGATCTAAGTGCAACTCTAAGTTACCCGTCCCTTTAAACTCTTCATAAATAACTTCGTCCATACGTGAACCTGTATCTACTAAAGCTGTAGCTAAAATTGTTAAGCTACCACCTTCTTCAATATTACGAGCAGAGCCGAAGAATCGTTTTGGTCTATGGAAGGCCGCAGGATCGATACCACCTGACAGCGTACGACCACTTGGCGGAATAACTAAGTTATATGCACGAGCAAGACGTGTAATGGAGTCCATTAAAATAATCACATCACGTTTATGCTCTACTAAGCGGCGTGCACGTTCTAACACAATTTCTGCTACCTTCACATGATTTTCCGGAACTTCATCGAAAGTAGAACTTACGACATCCGCATTTACAGAACGCTCAATATCCGTTACTTCCTCAGGACGTTCATCGATAAGTAATACGATTAACTCTGCCTCTGGATGGTTAGTTGTAATAGCGTTAGCAATTTCTTTTAATAATGATGTTTTACCAGCCTTAGGTGGCGCAACAATTAATCCACGTTGACCAAATCCTACTGGTGCTACTAAATCCATAATTCGAGTCGATAGATTGCGCTGTGTAGTTTCAAGCTTGATTTGGCGATCAGGATATAACGGCGTCAATGCTGGGAAGTGAACACGTTCTTTTGCTACTTCAGGATCTTCTCCATTTACAGCATCCACCTGTAGTAATCCATAGTAACGTTCATTTTCTTTAGGGGGACGCACTTTACCAGACACTTTATCCCCATTACGAAGATCAAAACGACGTATTTGAGAAGCAGAAATATAAATATCCTCTTTACTTGGTGAGTAATTAATTGGTCGAAGGAAGCCAAAGCCCTCTTGCGATACAATCTCAAGTACCCCTTCCATAAAGAAATAACCCTCTTGCTCTGAACGCGTTTTCAAAATAGCAAAAATTAATTCCTTTTTCGTTAGTTTGCTATAATACGAAATTTTGTATTGGCGTGCGAGGGCGTAAAGCTCCTTTAACGTCATGTTTTCTAATTGAGCGATTGTCAATGTAGACATATGCACAACTCCAGTCTTTTTCAAAATATAATGCATGTATTGGGGTAAACATAGAAGTTTTAAAGTAAAACTATGGGATGGTTTAAATGAAGAAGAAGGTACCTAGTGCAAATAGTTGCACTAGGTATATTTTAGAAGAAAATATTATTAATAGCTAGGTTTTTTATCAAGAGCGTGACGACCTTCTACAAAACGCACAGTACCTGACTTCGCTCGCATAACGACTGAATGCGTTAAAGCATAAGCACCTTTGTACTGCACACCTTTTAATAGCTCACAATCTGTAACAGCGGTTGCTGCAAAAATTGCATCGTCACCTTTTACTAAATCATCTAAGTAAAGAACTTTATCTACATCTACGCCCATTTGTTTACAGCGTTCTAACTGTTCTTCATCTTCTGGCACTAATTTAGCCTGGAAGTCTCCGCCAAGGCATTTTAATGCAACAGCCGATATAACACCCTCAGGTGCACCGCCCATACCAAACATAATGTCGATGCCTGTTTCATCAAAGGCAGTGTTAATCGCTGCTCCCACATCACCATCTTGAATAAATTTAATACGAGCTCCCGCTTCACGAATCTCATCTACTATCGCTTGATGGCGTGGGCGATCTAATAGAGTAGCTACTACATCTGAAATATCTTTATTTTTTGCTTTTGCTACTTGTAATAAATTATAAGTAACAGAGGCGTTAATATCAACTTTTCCTGCCGCTTCTGGTCCTACAGCAATTTTCTCCATGTACATATCTGGTGCATTTAATAGATTACCTTTATCAGCAATTGCTAATACAGTCATAGCACCGTTTGTACCTTTTGCCACTATATTAGTACCTTCTAAAGGATCGACTGCTATATCTACTTTGGGACCGCCATTACGAAGACCAAGCTCCTCACCAATATAAAGCATTGGTGCTTCGTCCATTTCGCCTTCCCCAATTACTACTGTAGCATGCATTGGAATCGTATCGAACATTGAGCGCATTGCTGTCGTTGCTGCATCATCTGCCTCAATTTTCAAACCGCGACCCATCCATTTCCCGGATGCGATTGCTGCTGCCTCTGTTACTCGTACTACTTCCATCGATAAACTGCGTTCCATTGTTGTTTTGCCTCCCGTTATCGGCATGTTTTATTTTACCGAAACATTCAAATTACCTTTATTGTAACATAATTGGCTCAAAACTTTTACCTTACATTACTCCTTTGCCTCTGCAACGCTAACCATAATTGTTTCACGTCGAATATCTGCGCCTAAGTCACGTAATTTTTCAATAAGTGAGCTATAGCCACGTTCAATATGATAGATATCATGAATTTCAGTTTCACCTTCAGCTAATAAGCCAGCTAGAACTAATGCTGCACCTGCGCGAAGGTCTGTCGCAGTGACACTTGAGCCATGTAATTTACTTGGACCAGTAATTATCGCTGTATTTCCTTCTACACGTGCGTTGGCATTCATACGACGTAGTTCATCAATATGCTTAAAACGAGCCGTATAAATGGTATCTGTGATCTTTGAAGAGCCAAGAGCTTGCGTCATTAACACAGAAAGTGGTTGCTGAATATCCGTAGGGAACCCAGGATAAACTATCGTTTTGACGTCAACCGCTTGCAATGTAGATAGGTCTGTTTTAGGAACAAAAATACTTTCCTCGTCTATGTCAATCTTGACGCCCATTTCACGAAGCTTTGCTGTAATTGCCTCTAAATGCAATGGAATGACATTATCTATCGTAATGCCGTCGCCAACTGCTGCTGCCATTATCATAAATGTAGCGGCTTCAATACGGTCTGGAATAATTGTATGTTCCGTTCCATGCAGTTCCTCAACACCTTCAATGCGAATAACACTTGTACCCGCACCTTTAATATTGGCACCCATATTCGTCAGGAGTGTGGCTACGTCAATTATTTCAGGTTCTTTTGCGGCATTTTCAATAACCGTACGTCCCTTTGCACGTACCGCAGCAAGCATAATATTGATTGTTGCGCCAACACTTGCGACGTCTAAATAAATTTTAGCGCCGATTAATTCTTCAGCACGCAAATAAATCGCACCATGCTCGTTAGTAATTTTAGCGCCAAGGGCTTCAAACCCTTTAATGTGTTGATCGATTGGACGCGGCCCTAAGAAACAGCCACCCGGCAAACCGATGACAGCCTTTTTAAAGCGACCAAGCATGGCACCCATTAAATAATAAGAGGCGCGGAGTTTTTTTACATTACCATTTGGCAACGGTAGTGCAACCATATCGGATGGATCAATAATCATTTTGCCATCCTCAAATTGCACTTCTCCACCAATCTCTTCTAACAAGGCTTTTAAAGTCCAAGCATCTGAAATTTCGGGAATCCCTCCAATTGTCACTGGAGAGTTCGCCAAAATTGATGCTGGAATTAAGGCGACTGCACTATTTTTTGCACCACTAACTTTAATTGTACCCTTTAGACGATTTTCGCCTGTAATTTTATAAACATCCATTTCGCGTTCTCCCTCATGATTGGAAAGTAATTTTTGCATTTGACTCACTTTATAATCTTATTATTCACCTTTTCGCTTATTCCAATCCGCTAAAAATCCTTCAATTCCTTTTTCCGTTAATGGATGGTGGAAAAGTTGTTTTAACACTTTGAAAGGAGTTGTTGAAATATGTGCGCCAGCAAGAGCTGCTGCCGTTACATGTTGCGGGTGACGAATAGAAGCAGCAATAATTTGTGTTTCGATATTATGGATTGTGAAAATATCTGAAATTGTTTCGATAAGTTCAACACCGTTTTGACCAATATCATCTAAACGGCCGATAAATGGTGATACATATGTAGCACCTGCACGCGCAGCCATTAATGCTTGGTTGGCACTGAAAATAAGTGTTACGTTTGTTTTAATGCCTTTGTTTGCAAAGAAGCGACACGCTTCTAAACCAGCGGGTGTCATTGGTAATTTCACTGTAATATTCGGTGCAATAGCCGCTAATTCTAGACCTTCTTTAATCATACCTTCAGCATCTAATGCAATAACTTCTCCACTTACTGAGCCATCAACTAGCTCGGCAATTTCACGTAGACGATCATGGAAAGATACGTTCTCCTCTTTTGCCACTAATGATGGGTTTGTTGTAACGCCTGATAAAATGCCCCATGCGTGTGCTTCTTTAATTTCATCAAAGTTTGCTGTATCAATAAAAAATTTCATAATATTTCCTCCCTAACCCTATTTATTTATATTATTAATTTTTTTCAAAAAAGTTATGATTTCAAAAACAAGAGAAGGTCGATTGCTAGCATCAACACTTCTCTTATTATGTGTATTCATCTATGCTTTTGTACCATATGTGAAGCAAAAATTATGCTTTTTGTGCACTACCAAATTCACGGATTTTACCGATAACTGTTGTTTTAATCGCTTCACGTGCTGGTGCTAGGAATTTACGTGGATCGTAAACAACTTTATCGTTGTCAAGGATTTCACGAATCACTTTAGTCGCAGCGATTTGATTTTCAGTATTCACATTAATTTTAGCGGTACCTAATGAAATGGAACGTTGAATATCTTTTGTTGGAATACCTGTACCACCATGTAATACTAAAGGAAGATCTGCTAATTTAGAAATTTCTTCCATTTCTTTGAAACCTAAGTTTGGTTCACCTTTGTATGGACCATGAACAGAGCCGAGCGCTGGCGCTAAGCAATCAATATCTGTTAATTCAACCATTTTACGGCACTCTTCTGGATCAGCGTACATAATACCACCAATTACGCCATCTTCGTCGCCGCCAACTGTTCCAAGCTCAGCTTCTACAGAAACGCCTTTCGCATGTGCATATTCAACTACTTTTGAAGTAATTGCAATATTTTCTTCGAAAGGATGATGTGATGCATCAATCATAACAGAAGTAAATCCTGCATCAATCGCTTCTTTACATTTTTCAAAGCTTGAACCATGGTCAAGGTGAATAGCTACTGGCACTGTCGTACCATAAGATTCCATTAAACCTTTTACCATGTGTACAACTGAAATAAATCCGCCCATATATTTACCTGCGCCCTCAGATACGCCAAGGATAACCGGTGATTTTTCTTCTTCTGCTGCTTGTAAAATTGCTTGCGTCCATTCAAGGTTGTTGATGTTGAATTGACCAACTGCATAACCTTCTGCCTTTGCTTTAATTAACATCTCTTTCATAGATACTAACGCCATACTAAAAATCCTCCTTTTAGGACTATTCTTTATACATAATTGTGCTATTCAATCATAGCAAAAATATAAGCCCCTGAAAAGAAATTTCAGGGGCTTATATTTTTGCCCCGATAGCGAAGTGCAACGCAGCGACAGGGGCACTTTTTTTCTATAAGCCCCTGAAAAGAAATTTCAGGGGCTACTATTTTTGCACCGATAGCGAAGTGCAACGTAGCGACAGGGGCACTTTTTTTCTATAAGCCTCTGAAAAGAAATTTCAGGGGCTACTATTTTTGCACCGAAAGTGGAGAGTAACGTAGCAGTTAGTCTGAGTTGATGGTAGCGGAGACGTCGACTTCTGCGGGAACGCATACAACGTAAGACGCGTGCATTCTGCGCGTTAGCGAGGGTTGTGGCTTACGTGTGTGCCCGCGGAAGGCGTCCGTTGTAGCACACATCAACAGCACTAGCATGCGCAACAAATAACACCTATGTATAAAAAAACAGGCGGTGTTTGCCACTGCCTGCTTAACTATGTTTTTAACGTTTTATTTACTTCGTCACGCACTTCAAAAATATCAAACGGCTTCGTAAAATATCGAATTGCCCCTAATTCCAACGCCTCCTGCACAACATCTAATTCACCGTATGCTGTCATCATAAAGACAGGTAATTCGGGCCATTTCTCTTTTAAACACTTTAAAATTTCTATGCCATCCATGCCAGGAATCTTCATGTCTAGCAATACACAGTCTATCGATTCTTCCTCTGCATAACGTAGTGCCTCAGCGCCATTCGCTGCTAAATATGTAACGTAACCTTCTTTTTTTAATACTTCATTTAATAGCAAACGAATTCCCTGCTGATCATCAACAATTAGTAATCGTTTCACATTGCATTCCGCCCTTTTTGAATTATTATTCTTGCACAAAAAGATCTATATATGTAATATTCTCCTTTTACAGCTTAATACCTTCTAGTATTATAAATTATCTACTCTTTTGCTTTATGCTTCACACATCCATATAATATTGATTGAGGTGGAATCATGTCAAAAATTCTAACAACACAGTTGAGCGGATTATTACAAAGAATAACACAAAATGAAGAAGAAGCTATTGAAGAAACAGCACGATTACTTGCACAAGCTGCGATAGGCGAAGGCAATGTCTATTTTGCTTGCTTTGGTGAAATGCAAGTTGTCGAATTAAATGCACTTCAAGGTGTAGAGCGTTTTTCTAAGCTACTCCCTTGGAACGAGCATACAGTCGTTAGCGAAGCAGATCGCATCTGTATTTTTACACGCAGTGCTCATGATCAGGAAGCATTAGCCTTAGCACAAAAATTGAGTGCTCAATTTATACCATTTGCAGCAGTGGCGAGTGAAGTAGCAAATAACGAAAATCCATTAGCCGATTTAGCGTATACATATATCTCCACTCGTATGCGCGGTGGTTTAATGCCTAATGATTTAGGTGAGCGTATTGTTGTACCGCATGCAATAGCTGCACTGTTCATTTATGAAGCTGTAAAAGTAATTTATGATGAAATGCTTGGCTTGGATGAGGAACTGTAATCGTTTCATAATATGCAAACTAAAATGCTTTAAACAAGAGGCTGGGACATAAGAGAAAAGGTGTTAGATTGATGGCAGTCAATCTAACACCTTTTTTGCTATATCGTTGTTGTCCGCTACGACGGTGCTTTCCGCTCAGCACAGTAAGCCGCAACCCTCTGCTTTCGCGCGTATGCCCGCGTCTTACATTATGTGCTGTTCTGAGCAGGAGTCACCGCCTCCGCTACCAAAAACTAGTGAACACTTCTAATTTTTTATTAATTGCAAAAGCAAGAATTGCTAAGGTCTCCATATAGCAAAAATTTATGAACACCTTTCCTCTGTTCCTTAAATTTTTGTAGTTATGTCCCAGCCTCTTCTTACTATTATTTAAATGTTGCACCAATGAAATCACGGAATAATGGTTGTGGACGGTTTGGACGTGACACGAACTCTGGGTGGAATTGGCATGCTACAAAGAAATTGTTTTCTGGTAGTTCAATGATTTCCACTAATTTTCCATCCGGGCTTGTTCCTGAGAACACAAGACCTTCTGCTTCCATTGCTTCACGGTATTCATTGTTAAATTCATAACGATGACGGTGACGTTCATAGACAAGCTCTTTGCCATAAGCATCACTTGCTTTTGAGCCTTCTTTTAACTTACATGGATATAAACCTAAACGTAATGTTCCACCAATATCTACGCTATCGTTTTGATCTGGTAGGAAATCAATAATAGGATACTGTGTTTCTGCATCAAGCTCTGTAGAATGTGCTCCTTTTAAGCCTAGTACGTTACGAGCAAATTCAATTGTTGCTAATTGCATACCTAAACAAATTCCTAAGAATGGTACATTATTCTCACGAGCATATTGCGTAGCTAAAATTTTGCCCTCAACCCCGCGATCACCAAAGCCACCAGGAACTAAAATAGCATCTGCACCTTTAAGTAACGATACAACATTATCAGCATCTACATGCTCTGCATTAATCCAATCAATATCAATATCAGAGTTAAACGCATAACCTGCATGTTTTAACGCTTCTACTACTGAAATATAAGCATCTTGTAGCTCAACATATTTCCCTACTAATGCCACTCTGCGTTTATTTGGTAAGCTCTTCACTTTTGCCACAAGGTCACGCCATTCTTCCATATCTGCCTCTGGCGCTTTAATGCCGAAATGATCTAGCACGATATCATCGAAATCTTGTGCATGGAGATTTAAAGGTACTTCATATAAGTGCTCTGCATCACGAGATTCAATAATTTCATGAGGTTGTACGTCACAGAACAATGCTAGTTTTTCTTTCATATCTTGTGGTACTTCTTGTTCTGTACGCACAACGATAATATTTGGTTGAATCCCTAAAGAACGTAATTCTTTAACAGAATGTTGCGTTGGTTTTGTTTTTAATTCACCAGCAGCTTTAATGTAAGGAATTAGTGTACAGTGTACATACATGACATTGTTATGACCTAAGTTTGTTTTCATTTGACGAATGGCTTCTAGGAATGGTAGTGATTCAATATCGCCTACCGTTCCCCCAACCTCTGTAATAACAACATCTGCGTTTGTTTCACGTCCAGCGCGTTGGATACGATCTTTAATTTCATTTGTAATATGAGGAATTACTTGGACTGTTCCACCGTTGTAATCACCACGACGTTCTTTTTGTAAAACAGATTGATAAACGCGACCAGATGTCACAGTTGAATGTTTTCCTAGGTTAATGTCAATGAAGCGTTCATAGTGACCTAAGTCTAAGTCAGCCTCTGCACCATCATCTGTTACAAATACCTCACCATGTTGATAAGGACTCATTGTACCTGGGTCGATATTGATATATGGGTCAAATTTTTGAATTGTAACTTCTAACCCACGGTTTTTTAATAAACGTCCTAGAGATGCTGCAACAATCCCTTTTCCAAGTGATGACACTACCCCACCTGTTACAAAAATATACTTTGTCATGAAAAATTCCTCCTTATGTTGTTCTAGATCTTGTTAGTAAAAAAAGTATATTGCGTCCATCCAATGTGTCACTTATGTTTACCGATTCGCCTAATTGCAGGAAGGTAATGTAAACGTTCAACACCGTTGTATGGACCTGAATAAGAAACATCTATGCTTTCCTATCCCTAAAATAAGAAAAGCCGAGAATGCCTACATAAGATGCAGTCAATTCGAAGCTGTAATCGTTTCTATCTCTTTTTTACTTTCCTTTTCTACATTGTCCTTCATCGTAAAGTGATTTTGCATTCCTCTCTTGTGAGCAATTTCATTATCCCTCCACTAGAAGCACTAACATATTCTCAGTCACCGATTTACTTTACAGAAAGAATAGTTCTGCAACATATAGCTTGCTATCCTTATCTATACGTATGGGAGTGCTTGACTGAATATTGATTAATTACCCTCTCGGCGTATGCGTTCAGATTTATTCAAACCTGCTAAAAAAGCGGATTTTAAAACTGTACCTTCTGCCAAGCCTTTAACTTAATTTAGCTTCCCAAAGCAAGTTAAAAACAAAAAAAACGCCCCTCCTGCATAGGTTTGCAGGGGGAGCGTATTATATACACGGTCTTTCTCCTTTTTTTAAGGAGCCCAAGTAAAAGATTAAACGTAACCGTGATAGAAGTCAAGAATTTTTACTACATGTAAAAAAGTAAGAAAATTCAAAGCAAGTTAGTCTTACACTTCTTCCTCTTCTTCTTCTTCAAATTCTTCATCATCTTCAATGAAATCTTCATCTATTTCTTCATCAATATCTTCTATATCTTCTTCATCAAAGTCGATTTCTTCTTTTTCTTCATCGATTTCTTCTTCAACAAATTCTTCATAGTCTTCATCGAAGTCAATTTCTTCTTCGTCTAAATCTTCCTCTATATCATCTTCATCATCAAGAGCAGCTTTAGATTTTTTCTTATGTGTTTTCACAGAAGGAGCTGTTTCTTCTTCGATTTGTTCAACTTTAAACCATTCACGTAAGCCCCAACCAGTTTCTTGATTGAATAAGAAACGTCCATCAATGTTCATATCTGTGTAAAATTGTAGTAGGCGTGATTTTATTTCTTCATCGCTATAGCCAACAAGCTCTTTAATAATTGTAAGCAGGTCATTAAATGACACTGAAGCACGTTTTTCTGTTAAAATTGCATAAGCTAAGTTAATTAACGATTCTTCCGCTAATTGTTCCTTTGTCATTTCACGAAAATTCAATTCGTGCACTTCCTTCCTCTCATCACAATGGACGTTTTAAAATTAAATAGTGCTTTATTTTCGGAGCGCAGCTAAAAAAGACCGCACAAAAGTAACTTTCCATACCATAAGCATAATACCCATTATATACAATGTTTTAGTCTCTTTGCTACCTTCAATTACTGTTTTTTATATTACACATTTTTTTTATCCCTAGAAAAAACAAATATATCGATAATAAAAGTAAAGGAATAGCGCCAATTTGCTTATTATACAGGAAAATGACTCCTAATACTAAAGCTAAAACAATAATGTAGTGAATTATTGATTTCATCCTCCGCTGCGCCCCCCTCTTTTTTACATTTCTATTATAACGAAAATAAAAAGAAGTGCCTAATCGTATGACTAGACACTAAAAAATTAGCAGTTTTTCGGATAGACTAGCATTGCCGTTCCTCATTAAGCAAATTCACAGTCTTTTGTTTTACATATTGCGACGGAATTGTCCTCCGACTTCATATAAAGCCTTTGTAATTTGTCCTAGACTCGCTACTTTTACAGTTTCCATTAGCTCTTCGAAAATATTGCCATTGTTTACAGCTACCTCTTGTAAGCGGGCTATCGCTGCTTCTGTTGCCCCCTCATGCTGTTGCCAGAATAACTGTAAATTGCGAATTTGTGTTTCTTTTTCTTCTGATGACGCACGAGCAATTTCCATATTATCAATCGCATCATCTGTAGGCGGATTCGGGTTTAAGTATGTGTTAACACCGATGATTGGTAATTCACCTGAATGCTTTAACATTTCATAATGCATCGATTCTTCTTGAATTTTACCGCGTTGATATTGGGTTTCCATCGCACCCAGTACACCGCCACGATCATTAATACGATCAAACTCTTCTAACACAGCTTCCTCTACTAAATCCGTCAATTCCTCTATGATAAATGCACCTTGTAATGGATTTTCATTTTTCGCTAAGCCATGTTCTTTTGTAATAATCATTTGTATTGCCATTGCCCGTCTTACTGATTCCTCTGTTGGCGTAGTAATGGCTTCATCATATGCATTTGTATGCAAAGAGTTACAATTATCTTGCAATGCCATAAGTGCCTGTAATGTTGTTCGAATATCATTAAAATCTATTTCTTGAGCATGCAAACTTCGCCCAGAAGTTTGGATATGATATTTAAGCTTTTGTGCACGGTCATTTGCACCGTATTTATCACGCATGACAACTGCCCAAATACGACGTGCTACACGGCCAATTACTGTATACTCCGGATCTAAACCGTTTGAGAAGAAGAATGATAAATTTGGTGCGAAATCATCAATATTCATACCTCGGCTTAAATAATATTCAACATACGTAAAGCCGTTTGCAAGTGTAAATGCTAGCTGTGAAATTGGGTTCGCTCCTGCTTCTGCAATATGATAGCCCGAAATAGAGACAGAATAGTAGTTACGCACTTTTTTGTCGATAAAATATTGTTGAATATCGCCCATCATGCGAAGCGCAAATTCCGTAGAGAAAATACATGTATTTTGCCCTTGATCTTCTTTTAAAATATCAGCCTGTACTGTACCACGCACAACCTGCAATGTTTTCTCACGCGTCTCTGTAAATTCTTCAACTGTTAATGGTCTTCCTAGTTCTTTTTCTCGTAATTGAACTTGTTGATCAATAGCTGTATTCATAAACATCGCCAAAATAATTGGCGCTGGTCCATTAATTGTCATAGATACAGAGGTTGAAGGTGCACAAAGGTCAAAGCCTGCATAGAGCTTTTTCATATCCTCAAGCGTACAAATAGAGACGCCTGATTCACCAACTTTACCGTAAATATCCGGACGGTAATCAGGATCCTCGCCATAGAGCGTTACCGAGTCAAACGCGGTTGATAAACGTTTAGCATCATCATCTTTCGATAAATAGTGGAAGCGTTTATTTGTACGTTCTGGCGTACCCTCGCCGGCAAATTGTCGTTTCGGATCCTCTCCTTCACGCTTGAACTGGAATACACCTGCTGTATAAGGGAATTCTCCTGGTACATTTTCACGATATACCCAACGTAAAATTTCACCGTAGTCCACAAACTTCGGCAGTACAACTTTCGGTATTTTTGTGCCTGAAAGACTCGTTGTCGTTAAAATTGTACGAATTTCCTTATCCCGCACTTTGGTTACAAACTCATCCCCAGCATAAGCTTCTTTCAATGCTTGCCAATTATCTAAAATACGCTTCGATTCTGCTGTTAATTCATCTCGTACACCTTCCGCTAAAGAAGTAAGTGATGCAACAAGGGCATCATCTGGCGCCTTTTCCATTACTGCTGCGATGGCACCTTCTAATTGGAATAAGCGACGAGCAAATGCAACCTGCTGCTCTGTTTTTTTATGATAGCCACGCACTGTATCAGTTATTTCACGAAGATAATAGCGACGATCATTCGGAATAATAACATCCTGCTTTTGCGTTTTGGCAAATTGTTCGTAACCTGTTTCCCAATCGCTTCCTGTTTTTTGGTTAATAATCTGAACCAATGCAGCAAATAACGCATTCGTTCCTTTATCATTAAATTGACTGGCAATCGTGCCGTAAACAGGCATTTTATCGATTGGTTCATCCCAAAGCTCTCGAGAACGTTGGTATTGCTTCTGTACTTGACGTAGTGCGTCTTCTGAGCCTTTTCGTTCAAATTTATTGATGGCAATGACATCAGCAAAATCAATCATATCGATTTTCTCAAGCTGTGTCGGTGCTCCAAATTCGCTCGTCATTACATACATGGATAAATCAGTGAATTTTGTAATTTCTGCATCGCCTTGACCAATACCACTCGTTTCAACAATGATTAAATCATAGCCTGCCACACGTACAACATCCAATACATCGCCAATAGAAGCCGAAAGCTCCGTACGAGAACCACGTGTTGCTAAACTTCGCATATAGACACGATTATTGAAAATAGCATTCATACGAATACGATCTCCAAGTAAAGCGCCACCTGTTTTTTGCTTTGTTGGATCCACCGATAAAATTGCTACACGCTTTTCTGGGAATTCTTTTAAAAAACGACGGATAAGCTCATCCGTTAAAGAGGATTTACCAGCACCACCTGTACCTGTAATCCCTAAAATCGGTGTTCCTTTTGAGCGCTTACGTGCTTCCTCTAGCATTCTTTTCGTTTCTTCATCGTTATTCGATTCAGCTGCGGTTATTAAATTTGCTAAAATTTCTGGTGTTTCAGTTGTTAAAGCATCTAGCTTTTCTAAATAGTCACCAGTTGCAGTTGGAAAATCTGTACCTTTAATTTGCTCATTAATCATACCTTGCAGCCCTAATACACGACCATCTTCTGGTGAGAAAATACCTGCAACGCCGTAAGCATGTAATTCTTTAATTTCACGAGGCAAGATCACACCGCCACCGCCGCCGTATATTTTAATATGCGGTGCACCTTTCTCACGCAGTAAATCATACATATATTTAAAGTATTCCATATGGCCGCCTTGATAAGAAGATACAGCAATGCCTTGTGCATCCTCTTGAATCGCAGCATTGACGACTTCTTCTACAGAGCGATTATGTCCCAAATGAATGACTTCCACACCGCTCGATTGTAAAATCCGTCGCATAATATTGACCGAAGCATCATGACCATCAAAAAGACTTGATGCTGTAACAAAACGTACGTGATTTTTTGGACGATACACTTCTACCTTTGTCATATGAAACCCCTACTTTCTCCCCTTAGTAAATCTTTTCATCAATGTTTGCATTGATTTCATCATTTAAAAAGTACAAACACAGAACCATTTTGCTTCGTACCGATGCTTTGCTAGCAAGCAGTGAATCACTGTTAAATGCCAGCTTCCGACTCGTTCAAATGAAAAATCGACACATTGTATGGGCTTCTTGAGCCTAGTGAAATACCATCAGCTCTGCGCCATACGCCATTATGAAAAAAATCGGTAATTGCAATGTCGCATTATGCAATTACCGACAAACCCCTTTGGAACTTATTAAAACCCCTTAATGCCTGAAATGAACAATGTTGTTTGCATTTCAATATACTCGTCAAGCGTATGTTGACGGTGAAGCGCCCATTTGCGGAACGCCCAGCTTTGACCTTGAACAACTAAATTATTTGCTGCTAAATGAATTTGCTGATCAGTCATTGTTAGTTCCCCTGACTGTACGCACCGTTTTAACAATCGTTCAAAAGTGGCAACCATCTCAAACTCTTTACTAAAAACATAACGCTGTGCTTCTTTGGATAATGATTTCGTTTCCTGATACATGATTGTTAATTCATCTACCATGCTATCGATTTGTAAAAAATACTCACGAATCATTTCTTTTAACTCTTCTATCGTTCCTGCCTTTATCTCATAGCTTGATAGACGTTCCATCGCATGGTGGTAGATGCTATCACAAACGAGGTATAGTACATCTTCTTTTGTACGAATATATTCATATAATGTACCGATACTAAAACCTGCTGCTTTAGCAATTTCTCTTGTAGTAGCACGATGGAATCCTTTTTCTTTAAATAATTTAATAGCACCTTGAATCATTTGTTCTCGGCGGATGGCAATGAGATTTTCGTCTTTCACGGTTGACTGGACTTGGGGTCTTTTGTTCTTTTCTGTCATAAATTATTTCGTCAACATACGCGAGATAACAAGACGTTGAATCTCTTGTGTACCTTCGTAAATTTGAGTAATTTTCGCATCACGCATAAAGCGTTCTACTGGATAATCTTTCGTGTAACCATAACCACCAAAGACTTGAACTGCCTCAGTTGTGACGCTCATTGCTGTATCACTAGCCATTAACTTTGCCATTGCCGATGCCTTACCGTAAGGAAGATTGTTTGTCTCTAACCAAGCAGCTTGGTATGTAAGCAGACGAGATGCTTCAATTTGCGTTGCCATATCCGCTAATTTAAAGGACACACCTTGGTTTGCAGTAATTGGCTTACCGAATTGTACACGCTCTTTGGCATATTCAACCGCAGCATCTAAAGCACCTTGCGCAATTCCTACTGCTTGAGCTGCAATGCCGTTACGTCCACCATCAAGTGTTGTCATTGCAATTTTAAAGCCGTCTCCTTCAGCCCCAAGTAAGTTTTCTTTTGGTACACGGCAGTTATCGAAAATAATTTCTGTTGTCGGTGATGAACGAATCCCTAGTTTTTTCTCCTTTTTACCGACTGAAAAACCTGCAAAACCTGCTTCAACGATAAAAGCGGACGTGCCGTTTTTCGCTTCTGGGTCTGTTACTGCAAATACGATATATGTATCTGCTACGCCACCGTTTGTAATAAAAATCTTTGAACCATTTAGAATATAATCATCGCCATCGCGTTTTGCATACGTTCTCATACCACCAGCATCCGAACCAGAACCTGGCTCTGTTAAACCATAAGCACCGATATGTTTGCCTTCTGCCATTGGTCGCAGGTACTTTTGTTTTTGTTCTTCAGTACCAAATTTATATAGCGGCCAACCTGCTAAAGAAGTATGAGCAGATAATGTTACCCCTGTCGAAGCACATACACGAGATAATTCTTCAACAGCAATGACATAGGCAAGGTAGTCAAAGCCTGCACCACCATATTCTTCTGGCCACGGAATACCTGTTAAGCCTAATTCAGCCATCTTATCAAAAATGGCACGATCAAATTCTTCATTTTCATCGCGTTCTGCGGCTGTTGGTGCTACCTCATTTAAAGCAAAGTCGCGAATCATTTCACGTAATTGTTCATGTTCTTCTGTTAATTGAAAGTTCATTGTCCATTTCCCCTTTAATTTTAATGAAGTTCGCCTGTTCCTTTATTGAATTGCCTATAAATACGTGTGCATAAACTAAATTCTTTTACGAATGTTGGCACTCTATTAAATTAAATATTTACTAATCACTAGTTTTTGAATTTCACTTGTACCTTCGTAAATTTCTGTCACTTTAGCATCACGGAAATAACGTTCTACTGGATAATCCTCGGTGTAGCCGTAGCCACCAAAAATTTGTACGGCTTCAATCGCTGTTTGTACAGCTGTTCGAGAAGCAAAGAGTTTTGCCATTGATGCCTCTGCTCCACATGGTAAACCTTTCGCACGTAAATCAGCTGCACGATACACAAGCAATTTTGCCGCTTCTACAGCCGTTGCCATATCGGCTAGCTTAAAGCCAACTCCTTGCTGTACGGCGATTGGTTTGCCAAATTGCACACGCTCTTTGGCGTATGCAGTCGCTGCTTCAAGAGCTGCTTCAGCGATTCCTAAAGCTTGTGCCGCGATTCCTATGCGCCCCACATCCAAATTTGCCATTGCGATTTTGAAGCCCTCTCCTTCTTCCCCTAGAAGGTTAGCGACCGGAATTCGACAGTTATCAAATGTTAATTGGACCGTACGTGAACCATGTAGCCCCATTTTGTGCTCATCCTTGCCTATAATTAGGCCCGGCGTACCCTTTTCAACAATAAATGCTGAAATGCCACGTGTTTTTGCAGCTTGATTAGTGGAGGCAAAAACGATATAAACATCTGCTTCGCCTCCGTTTGTAATAAATACTTTTGAGCCGTTAATGACATATTCATCACCATCACGCACTGCTTTTGACTGTAAGGAGCCTGCATCCGAACCCGCACTTGGCTCTGTTAAACAAAATGCCCCTAAATATTCACCTGCTGCTAGCTTCGGAACATAACGTTGTTTTTGCTCATCGTTACCAAAATAAATAATTGGGTTTGTACCTACAGACGTATGTACTGATAATATAACACCCATCACTGCGCTCACTTTTGATAATTCATTGATTGCGATAATATACGAAGTAAAATCCATCGCAGAGCCACCTAGTTCTTCTGGGGTTGTGATGCCCATTAAACCTAATTCACCCATTTGTGTAAGCAGTTCACGCGGAAACTCACCAGCCTCCATTCGTTCTACCCACGGTGCGATTTTCTCCTGTGAGAAATCGCGCACCATATCACGCATCATTAATTGCTCATCCGTAAATTGTAAATGCATCTATAATGTCACCCCTCTATGCTGTCACGTAGCATTACACATTAACATACTTTTAGCAAAAGCCCTCTAAATGTAACGCCTAGCTAAAGTAAGTTAAGACCTCGATGGCTAGCACAAATTTTATTGAGCCTGCACTCCAAAATCTGAACACCATTACGCCTAGGTGTAATTATTGTGAATATCCCATCCCCATAGGACTATTCGTAAACGTAAAAGCCTCTTCCTGATTTTTTACCTAGCCAACCTGCTGCTACATATTTGCGTAATAAAGGACAAGGTCTGTACTTACTATCACCTAGGCCCTCATGTAAAATTTCCATAATAGATAAACATGTATCTAAGCCGATAAAGTCTGCTAATGTTAATGGCCCCATCGGATGATTCATGCCCAGCTTCATCACATCATCGATCGCTTCTTTCGATGCGACTCCCTCATATAATGCATAAATTGCTTCATTAATCATCGGCAGTAAAATGCGGTTTGCAATAAAGCCTGGGAAGTCATTTACTTCCACTGGTGTTTTTGCTAACTTTACAGTCATTTCTTCCACAGCTTTGTAAACCTCGTCAGCCGTCGCTAAACCTCTAATAATTTCGACAAGCTTCATAACAGGTACTGGGTTCATAAAGTGCATCCCGATTACTTGCTCTGGCCGGTTTGTGACTGCTGCAATTTCTGTAATCGGCAGAGATGATGTATTTGTCGCCAGTATGGCGTGAGCAGGTGCAATTGTATCTAATTGCTTGAAAATGGATTGCTTCACTTCCATATTTTCAACTGCTGCCTCGATAATAATATCAACATCACTAGCATCCTTTAAATCTAGTGACATCTGAATGCGACTTAGAATAGCCATTTTTTCATCTGCTGTTTTACGACCCTTTTCAACATCACGTGTTAAGCTTTTTGTGATAACGCTTAATCCACGCTCAAAAAAGGATTGCTGTATATCATTCAATAACACGTCATAGCCAGCTTGTGCACAAACTTGCGCAATCCCTGAACCCATTTGCCCTGCACCAATTACCATTACTTTTTGAATTCCCATTATTCATGTCCCCTTTGTTTTGGTACTTCAATCATTATGGCATCGCCTTGCCCGCCACCTGAACAAATTGCCGCAATCCCGATTCCACCACCACGGCGTTTTAATTCATGTGCCAGTGTTAAGATAATGCGTGCACCGGATGCGCCAATCGGATGACCTAGCGCTACTGCACCACCGTTGACATTTACTTTTTCTGCATCAAGATCTGCCAACTGGTTGCTAATAAGCGCTACTGCTGCAAAGGCTTCGTTGATTTCAATTAAATCGATGTCAGCTAATGATTTCCCCGTCTTTTTTAGTAGGCTGTTAATCACAAGACCTGGTGTTTGCGGGAAATTTTCTGGTTCAATTGCCAGTTCTGCATGACCGATAATGACAGCGAGTGGCTCTCTACCTTCCCGTATTGCGCGGTCTTCATTCATGATGACAAGAGCACATGCGCCATCATTGACACCTGGTGCATTGCCTGCTGTTATGGAACCATCCTTTTCAAAGGCTGGCTTGAGCTTAGAGAGCACTTCCTGCGTAGTGCCAGGTCTTGGTGCTTCGTCGGTATTGACTACAAGCGGATCACCCTTACGTTGTGCGATTTGTACAGGCACAATCTCCTCGGCAAAATAACCTTGTTCAATGGCTGCAATCGCACGTTCATGACTGCGGACAGCCCATGCATCTTGTTCTTGACGACTTAAGGAAAATTCACCTGCTGCCTTATTACCGTAGCTCCCCATAGGTGGTCTTGCCTGATTAAAGGCACAAGTTAAACCGTCATAAAGCATGCCGTCTACCATTGTTGAATCGCCCATTCGTAAACCTGTGCGACCATTTTGAAGATAATACGGTGCATTTGACATCGATTCCATACCACCAGCAATCATTACTTCTTCGTCCCCTAAACGAATTAACTGATCGGCTAATGTTACTGCGCGCATCCCCGACGCACAAACTTTATTAATCGTTTCAGTTTTGACTGCTACTGGTAATTCTGCCTTCAGTGAAGCCTGTCTTGATGGTATTTGTCCTTGCCCACCTTGTAAAACTGACCCTAAAATTACTTCACCTACTGCATCTGGAGCGATATTTGCCTTTTCCAATGCGCCCTTAATGGCGATAGCACCTAAGTCACTGGCGCTAAGAGTGGAAAGTGAACCACCAAATTTACCAAATGCCGTTCTTGCTCCTGCTAATATTACAGCTCTATTCAAGTAAAACACCCCTTTTGTTTTACGTTACTCGAAGAAGTATCAAAGCGATCATTGTTGACTGAACGCTCGCTCGACTCTTCTCGATAAAAAATGGGAGTTTTTTAATAACTCCCATTTCCAATTAATCTTATTCTACAAAACAATTAATTATTGTGCAATTTATATTTTTCAGATAAAGAAAATATTTCTACAATAATTATCATTTCTCTGCGTTTAGCTCTTCATTCTTGTCTTGCTCTTGTGAGTCAACAGATGCTACCACTTCTTCTAGCATTTCTTCTGTTAGTTCATCAACATTGTCTGCGACAGTTTTCACTTTTTCCCCAAACACAGAGCGTTCTAGTAATTCTGCTACATCGAATGTGCTGATAGTATCTTCAACCTCTTTTGCCTTTGTACCGTCCTCTAACATCGTTAAACAGTATGGGCATCCTGAAGAAATAACTGAAGCATTCGTTGCTAACGCTTGCTCTGTTCGTGCTACATTGATGCGATTGCCAACATGCTCTTCCATCCACATTAAGCCACCACCTGCGCCACAGCACATGGCTGTTTCACGATTGCGTTCCATTTCCACCAGCTTCACACCTGGAATGCCTCGTAAAATTTCACGTGGCGCATCGTAGACATCATTGTAACGACCTAAATAACAAGAGTCGTGGAAGACAATTGTTTCCTCTACTTCATAGTTCAGTACTAAACGATTTTCTTCAATCAATTGATTTAGTAATTCCGTATGGTGATAGACTTCGCCTTTCCAACCAAAATCTTGATATTCATTTTTAAAGATATTATATGCGTGCGGATCAATTGTGACGATTTTCTTTACATCATTTTTCTCAAACTCATCAATATTGGCTGTTGCCAACTCTTGGAATAAAAATTCATTTCCTAAACGACGTGGTGTATCCCCTGAGTTTTTCTCTTTATTTCCTAGAATTGCAAACTTCACGCCCGCTTCGTTCATTAGACGGCAGAAAGCTAAAGCAATTTTTTGAGAGCGATTATCAAAAGCACCCATAGAGCCTACCCACAACAAGTACTCCATTTCCTCGCCTGATTTTTTCAGTTCCTTCACGGTTGGAATATGGATTGTTGGGTCTAAATCACGCCAGTTTTCTTTTTCTTTTCGATTTAGTCCCCAAGGATTTCCTTGGCGTTCAATGTTTGTCATTGCTCGCTGTGCATCTGAGTTTACTTTTCCTTCCGTCATCGTTAAGTAGCGACGTAAGTCAATGATTTTATCGACATGCTCGTTCATAACAGGACATTGATCTTCACAGTTACGGCAAGTTGTACATGCCCAAATCTCTTCCTCTGTAATTACATCCCCGATTAAAGATGGACTATAAATATCCTCAATTACTGCCCCTTCAGCACCTGCTGCCATTGCAAGCTGATTGCCCTTTGTATTTGCAAAAAATTGATAAGGCACCCACGGTTTTTGCTTTGTTACAACCGCACCCGTAAATGTTAAATGATCCCGAAGCTTGACGATTAAATCCATTGGTGAAAGCATTTTGCCAGTTCCTGTTGCTGGGCACATATTTGTACAACGGCCACATTCTACACAAGAATATAAATCTAGCATTTGTTTTTGCGTAAAGTCTTGAATACGTCCTACCCCGATAGATGGGATATCGTCTTCACTTTCAGCATTTTCTCCAGCTTCCTCAAGCGCCTCGAAGTCGATTGGCGTTAACGTACCTGTGCGATCTAAGCGGTTCATATACACATTGATAGGGCTGACAATCAAGTGGAAATGCTTCGATTGCGGTACATAAATTAAAAACGTTAATAATATTAATAAATGAGCCCACCATGCTATATAGAAAACAGTTGCTGCTGCAGACGTTGGTAAAAAACTAAAAATTGCTGCAATGCTAGAAGCAACAGGCTCTGTGTACGTTAAACCTTCGCCATGCCAGATAAGACCCATACCGTTTGCCAGCAATGTTGAAAGCATTAAGCCACCAATAAAAATCAATACAAGACCATTTTTCCAGCCTCGTTTTAGACGTACTAGTTTTTCCACATAGCGACGATAAAATGCCCAGACAACCGCCACTAAAATCATTAATACTACTAGCTCTTGGAAGAATGTGAATACACCATAGAACATGCCAAGTGGTAAATGAGAGCCTGGTACTAACCCCTTCCAAATTAAATCGATAGCCCCTAACTGAACCATTAAGAAACCATAAAAGAACATCACGTGAATTAAACCACTTTTAGGATCCTTTAACAGCTTATTTTGACCAAACACATTCACCATTAAATAACGAATGCGTTCTTGGACACTTTCATCAAACTCAACCTTTTTCCCCAATTGCACAAATTTATAGCGTGTTTTTAACAGATAGATAAATAACCCTACTGCATAAAGCACAACCACGACTGTTAGAACAATGTTTGCAATTACTAATGGACTCATGGTTGGTCCCCCCTTTAGTTTGTCGTAAATTTTCTCTCTTTGTGTTAATATTTCTAGCTCAAACGTAAATGTATGACATTTCACCACTATATCCACATTCTAATAAATGAGTGAGCATTCAGTCAACATAAAACGAAAAAATTTCTGATAATTTTATATTCTTACATTTTATAAGCAAAAAAGCTACCCTGATTTTTACTTTCGGAGTAGCTTTTTGGCATTTGAATTTATCGTTTTATCTTACAATTACTTGTATTCATCGTCATAAATTCCGCTTAAAATATTTATTTTAAAAATGGTTCTTTTTTTGCATCGTTAGGCTCAAATCTTTTGTTTATTTGCTGTTATGCGTTGCTGCCTTCTTCTCTACTTAAGTTATTTTTTAAAGACATTGCCACTACGAATATATTCAATATCAGGTAAGTTTAAACGTGCATTCACAACACGTGCTGCGGCAAATAAATAATCTGATAAACGATTTAAATATTTTTGTACAATAGTCGGTACATCTTCAATTTCTTTCATTAGCGTTACCATTTGGCGCTCTGCTCGGCGTGCAACTGTACGTGCGATGTGTAATGTTGCAGCGGCCGGCGCTCCACCAGGTAAGATAAATTTCTCTAATGGTGGCGCTTCGTCTGACAATGCATCTATTCGCGCCTCTAGTACTTCAATCGGTGCTTCCGTTAACTTATAATGACGTTCCTTCATAACATTTGCTAAATCACCGCCTGCATCAAAAAGCTCATGTTGAATCGTTTCTAAATCCACTAAAATATCTTTAAATAACGCGCGATCTAATTCACTAACAGCCTTGCCGATAAATGAATTTAATTCATCAATTGCCCCGTATGTTTCCACACGTAGACTATCTTTGTCGACACGCCCACCAATTAAGCTTGTTTTCCCTGTATCGCCTGTTTTTGTGTAAAGTTTCATCCTGTTCCACTCCTATGCTTTATTTTTATAATTTTGAATTGCTTGCACCGTCGTCTCATAAACACCTTTACCAATAATCTTACCAACAGCCGTAATCGGTCCACCATAGCGCATTTCCTCACCCTTTTGCGTTGCCGCAATAAGCAAACTATCGGTCGCAGTACCAGTCGCAATCGTATCAGTTAAATGATCCCGAATGTTTTCTGATTGTAAAGCCTTTGTTTTAGCTTCATTTGCAGTCATCAATGCTTGAAAAAATGCCTCTTCCGATAAACAGCCATTGATGACAACCCACGTATTGATAGTACCAATATATGGCGTATCCTGCCGTTCGTGTGTACGAGAGACATCTACAGCATTGCCAACACCTGCTGTTACCACAACAAACACACTCCCAAAGGCAGTGCTATATTCATTAAGTGCAAACAGTTGTGTAGGAACAGCCGTTAACATAACAACTGTGCTTGTCGGTGAAAAATGCTCCCTTTGTAAAAAGTCCGCAACTTCTTGTTTAACATCACTAATAACATAATCTCCTGGCACTGAACGATTTAATAGACAGTCATACCATCCTATACCAGGATTATGAACAGCCGAAGAAACGGTTTTTAAAGGAATGGTTGATTTTAGTTGAATATAATCTGGCGTTACTCGAAAGTCTTCTTTTACGATGTCAGCGCGTTGCTGATATTCATTGGTTGATGGCATAATTGTAATTTGCGGTTTCGGTATTTCAGGGTGGGCATAGGTTGTTACCCGTGCCTGATATACATCCTCAATTTGTGAAGCTATTAACACCTTATGTGGTACACCTAAAGCACGCACAGAGCCACTCTCCATTAACAATAATTCATCACAATAAAGAGAGGCTAAATTCATGTCATGTAGCACCATAATAACTGTTAAACCGCACTCGATTGCTTCCTTACGCACCATATCCAAAAGTTGACGTTGATGGGCAATATCTAAGTGATTGGTCGGCTCATCTAGCAATAATACTTCTGCTGTTTGCGCCAAAGCTTGCGCTACAAAAACCCGTTGTTGCTCGCCGCCCGATAGAAATTCCATCGATGTATGCTCATAGCGTGCTACGCCTGTTTGATCCATGGCATATTGAACAGCTCGTTCATCCTGCTCTGACCAATTGGAAAAAAAACCAGATTGATGCGGGTAACGACCGAGCGATACCGCTTCCCGCACGGTATTTGAAAATGCATTGGCATGTAATTGTGGTAAGACGGCCATCTTTTTCGCCAGCGCGCGTGGACTATAGTGTTTAATATTTTTGCCATCTAAAAAAACCGTTCCTGCTGTTGCAGGCAATAGACCACTAATGACTTTCAATAATGTCGATTTACCACTACCATTCGGTCCTAAAATGCCAAGGATTTTCCCCTTTTCAACGGTAAAACTAACATCTTTGACGATAGGTACGTCCTCATAGCCACCCGATAGGTGTTCAACGATAATCATACACGTACCCCCTTGCTTCTACGTTGCTTATAGAAAATATAAGAAAAGACAGGAGCACCGATAAATGCAGTAATAACGCCTATTGGTAATTCCCGAGGGATAATGATCGTTCGCGCCACTAAATCACAAATAATTAGCAATGTTGCGCCGTTGATAAATGATAACGGCAATAGATGACGGTGATCCGAACCCCAAATCATGCGTGTCATATGTGGCACAACTAAACCGACAAAACCGATTGTGCCAGAAACAGCAACAGCCGCACCAGTCAGCATGGAGCCCCCTACTAAAATTAAATATTTACTACGCTTTACATTGACACCTAAATGCTTTGCACGTTCTTCTCCGTATAATAGAACATTGAGCTCTCGTCTTTGCGTCCACAGAATAGCAGAACCTATGACAACAAATGGTGTAATCATCTGCACATACGGCCAGCCCCGCATCGAAACTGAACCAAGCAACCAGCCTATCACTTGGCGGAGTTCTTCTCCTGATAATGCAATCATTAAGGATATAAGAGATCCTAAAAAAGAACTAAAAATAACACCTGTTAAAATAAGTGTTTCCATTTTCAGTGCACGGTCGACTATTCTGGCAAAGCTCATGACAGCTACCATTGTTAGTACCGCACCCACCATACTAAGCGTTGGTAATGCATACAGCCCGACAACCGGTATCGAGATACCAAAAAATAATGTCACCACAGCACCTACTGACGCTCCCGAAGATACACCTAGTGTATAAGGATCTGCCAATGGATTCTTTAATAATCCTTGGAAGGCTGCCCCTGCAATCGCCAACGATGCGCCAACAAGTCCTGCCAGCAATACGCGTGGCAACCTAATTTTCCATAAAATATTAGCGGCTGTTTCATCTGCCGCCCTATTCCAAAATACTTCAAATGGAATATGAACCGAGCCTATTGATACGCCACACCAGATGCTAACAAGAAGTAACGTAATGGCTGTAATATAGGCTAATAATGCTCTACTCACTCGAAAGCCTCTGGATAGACGGCTTTCGCTAACTCTTCAAGCCCATCTGCTAAACGCAGGCCTTGACGACTTGTTAAATTTTCATCTACTTGTACAATTGCTTTATTTTTTACAGCTGTAATAGTATCAAAGCCTGCACGTTGCGGAATTTTCGTTAAAATATTTGGCACATAATCGTATGTGACAACGATGACATCTGGATTTTTTGTAATAATTTGCTCCGCATCAATTTTGAACCAACCAGTTGTATCGGCTGCAATATTTTCAGCATGAATCATATTTAGCATTTCCTGCATAAATGTATCCTTACCAGGTGTGTAGATTTCAGGCTCATCTGACGTTTCGACAAAGACTTTCTTTGGTTCCACATCCTGCAATTTCGCTTGGATTTCTTCCACTTTGGCTTTCATATTAGCAATAATTTTTTGTGCCTCCGGTAACTTACCAGTTGCGCGTCCTAATTGCTCAATCGTCGTATAAGTTTCATTAAAATCGCTTGCATTCGCCACTACAAATACCTTTACACCTGCTGCCTCAAGCTGCTCCATCGCTCCATCTAAAGAAGCCATTCCTGATTCATGAGCAAACACAATATCTGGCTGTAAGGCGATAATTTGTTCAATATTGAACTCCATACTGCCGACTTTTTCTTTTTTAGCTGCCTCCGGTGGATAATCATCATAATCATTGACGCCGACAATTTCGTCATCTAAGCCAAGCCCAAATAATATTTCTGTATTACTCGGAATAAGAGAAACAATTTTTTCAGGCGGTGCTTCTAGCACGATATCTTTGCCAGTAGCATCTTTTATTGTCACTGGAAATGTTGCTTCTTCTTGTTTGGTTACTTGTTGCTCCTGCTGCTCTGATGCAGATTGCTCGTTTTTCGGTTGTGCTCCACATGCTGCAAGTAAACCCATTGCCAAAAATGCTGATAATCCTATCTTCCAATACTTTTTCATTGTGAATCCTCCTTAGATTGTATGTGCATTTTTTAGCTCTGTTAACTTGATTGATCGATAGTATAGGGATTGTCATTATTAAATATGGAGATTGCTCACCTTTATTTTCAATGGTTATCGATAGTCGCCTTACAAAACATAAAAAAAGCCCTCGTCCATTTAACGAGAGGCGGGCTTGCACAAAAAAACCACCATCCTATCCTCGTAGGCTGAAATGTAATGTTCTATAAAGGCAGGTCTCCTGGCTCGTGCTCCAAATGCTTTTTCATGCCTTCCCAAAATAGCTTTCAGTGGCATCCATTGAAAAAACTCACACTTACAGTGGCGGGACCGCATCGGAATTACACCGATTTCCCTTTTCACTTTACTTAAGTAAAGAACCTTTATAATATTCAGTTGATTTTATTATACATGAAAATAGAAATAGGGAACGATAAAAAAAGTGACACCATTCTATGTGCTTCAAAAATTGTGTGCGTGCCTGACACCCTAAAGACGGTAGATAAACTCACAAAAATTTGAGTTTATCTACCGTCTGAAAACTTTTTAAAAAGGCTTATTTCCTTACATAATATCTGAAAAATACTGGACCGTTTTCATGGGTGCGCCAATTTCGCGTAATGCCCATGTATTTTCTAAATATATATCTGCTAGCTTTTCGTATTTGCCACCAAATTTAGCTGCCCATTCGACTGCTACTACACTTTCATAGAGATGAGCCATTTTTTCGGCTACTCCCTTTGCCTCGTATGATTTAGTAGCTTCATCCAGACAACTAAATATTTGTAATGTACCTTCTAATTTCGCTAGTTGCTCTTCCACAATTTGCACTAATGAGCCATTTGCTAATTTAGTCAACCGCTCATGCATTACTCGTACAAATAATTCATGGGCAAAATATTTATCGACTAAGCGAATAAGCTCTAATGCTAAAATATTCGCTGTACCTTCCCACACCGTAAGTACTTGCGCATCTCTAAGCAAACGAGGCGTAACAAAATCTTCAATATAGCCATTTCCCCCATGTAATTCAATCGCTTCGCTTGCATAATGTACCGCTTGTTCAGCCGTTTCTTTCTTCATAATGGCGATATTCAAGCGATTAAGAATCATATCCTGCTCATCGCCCTGACCACTCGTTACCCTGTCATACAATTGAATAAGGTCGAAAACAGTAGCCACTTCTACATGGACCTTCGCCGCATATTTCCCTAATGTATCTTGAATCATAGGATATTGAATTAAAGGTTGCCCAAATGCATTCCGATTAGTCACATAATGCTTCGCCTCTAAAAATCCGCGACGCATAATACCGATAGAAGCCACTGCATTGCAAATTCTAGATAAATTAAGCGCCTCTAACATATAATAGATTCCTTTATTTGGTTCCCCAACGACATATGCTAACGAACCATCAAACTCTACCTCACCTGATGGCACTGCTCTCACACCGAGCTTATCTTTTAAACGACGAATGCGAAGGTTGTTTATCTTACCATTGTCTAGACGCCAAGGGACCGCAAATAATGTTAAACCTTTCGAACCTGTAGATGCGCCCTCAATGCGTGCTAAAACCATTGCCACACCACACATTCCTACATTCGATGCAAAATATTTTTCTCCGTACATAAGATAATGCTGTCCATCTTGTCTAGCCTTTACAATATTTGCGCCAACATCTGAACCACCTTGCCGCTCTGTTAAAAATGTTGCTCCCTCATATAGCTCTGTATCTCCTGTTGCACAAACATGTGGTAAAAATCGTTGCTTCAACTCTTCACTTGCATAATGATCCAGCAAATAGGCTGTTGCCATCGTTAACGTGACGGGGCAATAGAAGCCTGGCTCCGCGTGAGATAGTAAATAGCCTTGCGCAAAGCTATAGACATAATTCCCCTTCCTACCTAACTGCGGAATGTTCTTATGCACATAGCCTACAATTCCCGTGTTGTATGTTTCTTCAATGGTTTTTTTGTAGCCTTCATTGACCCAAACTTCCGAAACTTCCTCACCATATGCATTATAGCGTTGCAATCGAGGTTCGCCCTCTCGATCAGTATGCTTTGCCCTTACGTCAATAGCACCTGCACAAAGCTCACCAAAATCCGTTAATTCTCGCTTAGCATAGACGAATAACTCTTTATCTAGCATCATGTCTAATAGTTGTTGGAGCGTCTCATCCTCTGTGAAAAAATTAGTGGTCTGTCTTGCATCCTGCTGTAGCACTTTCATAACTATCTCACCCCTTGTTCCTTCAATGATTGTTTAAGTATTTTCCCAGAAGCATTTCTCGGAAGCGCTTCCACGCGTTCAAATAGACGTGGAATTTTATATTTTGCTAGATGCTCCTCTAAATACGCCTTAAGTGCGCTCTCATCAATCTCTATCTTTGTAGCGTACACAGCCTTTACGGTTTCGCCCCACTGCGGATGTGGAACTCCGATAACAGCCACCTCAAATATGCCGTCATAGCTTAAAAGCAAATCTTCAATCTCTTTCGGATATATATTGACACCGCCCGAAATAATCACATCTTTTTTTCGATCAACAATCCAAATAAAGCCGTCTTCATCTTTCCGCGCTAAATCTCCCGTTTTCAACCAACCATCTACAAACGCTGCCTTTGTAGCGATTTCATCTTTGTAATAGCCCATCATGTTGCCTTCACCGAATAACACAATCTCCCCGACCTCATTCACACCAACTTCTTCCCCACTATCGTTAATAATGCGTAGCTCCGTACCGAGTGGTGCACGTTGACCAATACTCCCTGCTTTCGCTATATGCTCTTGCCCGAACATTAAAGAACCACTTGGCCCAGCCTCTGTTAAACCATAAACACATGTTAGATTTTCTGTTCGAAAAGCTTTTTGTATATGACGAATTTCATTTTGTGATAATGGCGCCCCTCCGTAAACCCACCATTTCATTGAAGATAAATCTGCCGTTTGCAGTCTCTTTGTTTGAGCAGTTAATAAGTAAGCGACTGGTGCCCCGAAAAAATGCGTCGTCTTTTCTTGTTCTACCATGTCTAGTAACAAATCTGGTGTAAAGGTTGGCGTTAATACATTTGTGGAGCCAACAAGGACGCCTGCCATTAAAAATAAATGTAATGGGGCTGAATGCGTTAACGGCATCATTAGAAGAATACGGCTTGCAGGCTTTACTTCCATTTCGACGGCAATCATCTGTGCTACTGTTAATATATTACGATAACTAAATAGCACACCCTTTGGTTTTCCTGTTGTGCCTGAAGTATATAAAATCGTTGAGGCATCCTCTTCATTTAGCTGGCAATCTATTGTTTGTGTACTTGCATGTTGTATTAACGTCTCATAATGAAGCCACCCTGCCTCCATATGACCCGTCTTAATCTTTAAAGGCACGACGTTGATATGCTCGACAGTAGCAAATATAGCTTCATGTACTAAAATGGCTTTAGCCTCAGCATGCTGTGCAACATACTCAACCTCCTGCAATGTAAATTTGGCATTTACAGGAACGACAATAGCGCCTATACGCTGAATCGCAAAATAACTAACAACAAACTCTACAACATTAGGCATAAAAATAATCACTTTATCATTTTGGCGAACACCCTGTTCCATCAAAGCATGACCAAGTCGCGTCACTTGCTCATCTAATTCGCGGTAAGTCACGCTTTTCCCATGACAAACAACAGCTTCTTTCATAGGGTACTTTCGGGCATTTCGCGCTAACAAATTTGAACTATTCATCGTGCATCTCTCCCTTTAAAGTCAATAATTTTTCACTAAACATGCCATGTAATTGCTGTAATTCATTTTTCATTTGTGTAAGCTCAGCTATTTTACTCTCAATTTCTTGTATTTTTTGATTTCCGTATGCCACAGTCCGTTCCAATTGTTGAATCCCTGAACGATCAAAATCAAAGAGCAACACCATCTCCTTGATTTCTTCCAATGAGAAACCATAACGCTTTCCTCTAAAAATAAGCTTGAGCTTCGCCATTTCCTTTTTGGAAAAGGTTCGTTGATTCGTAGAAGATCGATGTGGACTTAGTAGCCCCAACTCCTCGTAATAACGAATCGTACGTGTAGAAACATTAAATTGCTTCGCTACTTCCTGAATCGTTTTCAAAACCAACTCCCCCTTCACAATTTTTCATCAGTATATCATTAACGTTAACGTCAACTTCAACAGAAAATTAGAAATAAACAGAAAAATACACACACAAAACACAAAAAAACGGTGCCAGTCACTCAAACAATTCTCAAACAATTTTGTTCGTAAAAACAGAAAAACCCCGACACGCAATTGTGTCGGGGTGATAATCATGTACATTACATTTTTTCTGGTGCAGATACGCCAATTAGACGTAGTGCGTTGGCAATCGTTGTACGAACAGCTGTAATCAGTGCTAAACGCGCTTCTGTTAGCTCTTTATTCGATGCATCTAACACTTTTTCAGCGTTATAGAAGCTATGGAATGCAGCTGCTGTTTCTTGAATATAGTTAGCGATACGGTGTGGTGTACGGTGTTTTGCAGCATCCGCTACTACTTTCGGGAAATCACCAATTTTTTTCAATAAATCAATCTCTTTTTCAGCAGTTAACAGGCTTAAATTTGCTGTTGAAGTAGCGAAGCCTTGTTCTGTCGCTGAACGTAAAATAGAAGAAATACGCGCATGTGCATATTGTGCATAGTACACTGGGTTTTCATTTGATTGAGAAACCGCTAAGTCAAGGTCAAAGTCCATATGTGAATCACCAGCTGTTTTCACAAAGAAGTAACGCACAGCATCTAGACCAACCTCTTCCACAAGCTCACGCATCGTTACAGCATTCCCTGTACGTTTGGACATTTTGAATTTCTCGCCGTTTTTGTATAACTGCACCATTTGGATAATTTCCACTTCTAGTGTGTCACGGTCATAGCCAAGTGCTTGAATAGCCGCTTTCATACGTGGAATATAGCCGTGGTGGTCTGCTCCCCAAATGTTAATTAGTTTATCGAATCCACGAACAATTTTATCCTCATGGTAAGCGATATCTGGTGTCAGATATGTGAAAGAGCCATCGTTTTTAATTAGTACACGGTCTTTATCGTCACCGAATGTTGTTGAACGGAACCAAGTCGCACCGTCCTCTTCAAATACATGACCATTCGCTTTTAATTTATCTAATGCTACTTCGATTTTGCCGTTGTCATATAATGATGTTTCAGAATACCACACATCAAAATTCACGCGGAAGTTCGCTAAGTCTGTTTTTAATTTATCTAATTCTAAAGCAAGACCATGTTGACGGAAAAATGCAAAACGTTCTTCATCCGGTTTTGATAAAATCGAATCGCCATGCTCGCTCGCTAATTTACCTGCAATGTCGATAATATCTTGACCATGATAGCCATCTTCAGGCATATCAGCAGCAAGGCCTAATGCTTGCTTATAGCGCGCTTCCAGAGAATAAGCCAAGTTATTAATTTGATTACCAGCATCGTTAATATAGTACTCACGAGATACAGCATAACCAGCCATATCTAAAACATTACACAATGAATCCCCTACAGATGCTCCACGTGCATGACCTAAGTGTAGGTCGCCAGTTGGATTTGCTGAAACAAATTCAACTTGCACTTTTTCACCAGCTCCTGCGTTAGAGCGACCATAATCAGCACCTTGTTCAAGGATAGCTGTTACAACTTCTGTTAAGAAATCTTTACGAACCGTTATATTCATAAAACCAGGACCTGCGATGTCGATTTTTTCGATATCAGTTCCTGCTGTTTCAAGGTTTTCTAAAATTGCCTCTGCAATTGCACGCGGTGGCTTTTTCGCTAATTTCGTTAATTGCATGGCAATATTTGTTGCATAATCACCGTTTGCTTTGTCTTTTGGTGTTTCAAGGTGAATCGTTAACTCTGTGCCAGCTTCGACTAAGCCTGCTTTGTCAACAGCCTGCGCAATTGCCGTTTTAATGGCTTGTTGTACTTGTTCTACTGCGTTCATCATTGTACCTCCGTAAATGTAATGTCTAATGTATAATTGCCAACGCTTTGTCCACCCATTAATAAATCGTATTGCACATGAAAATCTCCGCACATTTCATGTCTAGTAAATAGCATGTTTTTTGTTTGTGTTACGAGTGGCATCGAACCTAATTCACTTTCATAATGGCCAATTTGTTGTTCAAAAATATTGAGTGGTAAGCGCATTTTGACTGCTCCAGCGCGCATAATAAGTGCCCGTTCCGTGTCTAACTTCATCGTCGTGCGGATTGTTTTATCATCCTGCATCTCTTCATATTTTAAATATAGGGAATCTGCTTTATTGATTAGCTGCCCATCCAACCACATTTCCAAGGTTTCGGACTCCCCATCAATCGGACGAATCGTCGAAATGAGCTTAATGTTCACCTGCGATTTTACTTCGTTCACCTTCATGGACGCTCCCTTTTAATCTTTTTACTATAACCTTTTTATTATAGGATAAATGTCCGCTTTTTTTCAAGATACAAGTGCGTATTGTTTTCAAGCATTGGCACAGAAAGTGAAAAGATTTACTATTATCTATATATGTTCGAGAAAGGAACTACTATTAATAGATGTTACTTCATATTTATGTCAGCTTTTGTATTACCTTTACTTTAATTATTTTAACGTATTGGCCATTTACTCATCCGACTCGAAGAAAATCATTTATCAAAGATTTTAAACCAATTTTAGTCGGCATTATTTTTGGTATGACAGGCCTTGTATTAAGTGCTATATCGTTACGTTTTTTACAAGGGACGCTTATAAACATTCATATTGTACCGCTACTATACAGTGGGCTGATTGGTGGTCCGTGGTCAATTATTATAAGCGGTGCAATTATGGGGATAGGGAGTCTATATATCATTCCTACACAATCTTTACTGTCCATATCAAGTTTATCAAACATTAATTTAATCGTTCTTTCGATTATCCTTGCCTTTGTCGCTTGTAAAAAGCCTATTACACTTCACACTTTAACAACTTATTTTTTTAGTGTCATGGCAGAAATTATTGTAATGCTTGTACTAGCAATCTGCATGCCACCTATACTGAAAATAGAGACCATTTTAGGATTCATTGCCTATGCCCTTTTTACATTTTTTACAATTTTCACTGTTATTACACGTTTACAAGCAACTAGTGAAAAAGTACAGCTCATTTATCGACTTAAGGAAAAAGACTATTTAACACAACTACCAAATAATTTGGCGATACGATCATTTGCACAAGAAATGGTACTAGAAACGGACAATTTTTCTGTACTCCATTTTGATGTCGACAATATGAAAGATATAAATATTAAGTATGGCCATTTAGCTGGTGATGGGATTATTAAGCAACTCGCTACCATTATTCATCATTATATTGAAACGAAAAACGGAATGGCCGCACGTGTTGCTGGTGAGGAGTTTTATATTATTTTAAAAGATGCCCCACCTGCTATCGCCCTCTATCATGCTGAAAAACTAAGACAAGTAATTGCACATCACTCTTTTAAAATTAATGACAGGCAAACTACGCCATTGACGGTTTCTATTGGTATTAGTTCAAGTCCCGATAACGCTGTAGACTTTGATGAACTTACCATTATCGCCACACAGGTTACTACAGAAGTGAAAGCTTTAGGTGGCAACCAAGTAGTACATGCCAACAATAGTGAATTTCATAAAGGATGCTAATGTTAGGTCCTCTATACCAGAAACTGCGAAACTTTTGCGATATTTGCAAACGTCTTGCAGTTTCTTTTTATGTGCCATGCTAGCAAACATTGACAGATATTAACTCTAATACTACATTTATATTGTTATTTCCGAATTTTCAAATTGTTAAAAGAAATGAGGTATACTTTATGCTATCGCTTGAAAAAATCCAAGCTGCCAAAATGAAAGTCGCACCTTATATTTATGAAACACCTGTTATTCGCTTGCAAGGACTCGATAATTTATTACATTGCAACGTTTCGATAAAAGCCGAAAATATGCAAAAAACAAACTCTTTTAAATTGCGTGGGGCTCTTAACAAACTACTGTCGATGCCAGTTGAACAATTACAACATGGCGTTGTGGCAGCTTCCTCCGGTAATCATGGCAAAGGTGTGGCTTTTGCGGCTCAACTATTAAATATACCAGCAACCATCGTTTTACCCGATTCAGCGCCATCTGTTAAAGTCGAAGGCATACGAGCCCTTGGTGCACGTATTGTCCAATGTACGCTTGCCGAAAGACATCAAGTGACTGAAACCCTAAGCTTAGAACATGGTTATGCCATTGTGCATCCTTATGATGATTACGATATTATGGCGGGGCAAGGGACAGTAGGATTGGAAATTTTAGAACAGTTCTCTCAGGTAAGTGCAATTGTTGTTCCTATTGGTGGTGGTGGTCTGCTAAGTGGTGTCGCAACTGCGGTAAAATCTTTAGCACCACATATTAAAATCATTGGTGTTGAACCAGCCGTTGTCCCGCGCTATTCCAAAAGTATTCAAGTAGGTAAAAGATTACTATTAGCTGAACAACAATCGTTAGCGGATGCTCTATTAACTTTACAACCTGGGGAGCGAAACTTCCCGATTGTTGAAAAATTAGTTGATGACATTGTGCGTGTAGACGAGGCTTCCATACTTAATGGGATGAAAACATTGCTACTAGAAGGCAAAATATTAGCTGAACCCTCCTCTGCCATCGGGATAGGAGCAGCTCTTCGAGGCAATTTACCGATTACAAAAAACGACCATGTTTGCTTCCTTATTTCAGGTGGCAATATTGGGCTAAATCAATTACAACGTTTATAAGGAGGAACTTATTATGAAGAAAGTTTTGATAGAACAAGAGCCAATCGGGCATTATACACCAGGCATGATTAGTAACGGGAATTTATATATTTCGGGGCAAACTTCAGTCGATCCAGCTACAGGCAAACCTGCAACTGGTGGCATTCACGCTGAAACATTCATGGCTCTTCAAAAGATGGAAGTCGTGCTTCAAGCAAGCGGTCTGACGAAGGAGGCTGTTGTTATGTGTCGCGTCTATATAACATCTGCTGATTTATGGGCGGACGTAAATGAAACTTATGCACAATTTTTCGGTAGTCATAAGCCTGCCCGCGCCATTATCCCAATTAAAGAATTAAGCCATGGCTGCTTAATTGAATTAGAGGCAATTGCAGAACTTGAAGGTTAGTGCTATGTAATTAATAAGAAAAAGCATCAAAACATGCTCTTTTTCGTTCGAAAAATATATATTCACACCGGCTAAATATTTTCGAATTTTCAAATTATTAATCCCAAAATAATTGAAATAATAGTTTTAATTATGATATTTTTTAAGTAACTCGAGTATAAGTAAATTTGTTATAACAAATTATCATTATAAGAATGTTTCATATAAACAGGAGGTAATTTGTTTTGAAAAAAATAGCTTATATTTTAACTTTCTACTTATGTTTCTCAGTAGTACTTACGCCCATAAGCAGTAGTATCGCACTAGCAAAAACAACCTCAAGTAATTTTGATTTAATAAACAACGCTACTCACAATACAGATTTTGATTGGGATTCCGTCCGATGGGAAGAAACGTATTTCGAAAACTCAAACGATAGTTTCCCTGTTTATCTTGATGAACAAGACGAAAACATTGAAATAGTAGACCTTGAGCCTGGAGAAGTCTATGATGGACAATATCATATTATTAATGAAGAAGATTTCCCTAAAATACAACCACGCTTATGGAATTTGGTAGCTAGAGTTGTTTTATCAGGTGGACAATACGTAGTTAAATTTGGTTCAAGAATATTTAAAAAACAACCTGCTAGTGATGCACAAGTAGAAACGATAGCATTCCAGTCTGCTACTGTAAATATTGGGAATGGAAATACGGTGCTTTTACAGAGAAGTAGTATGGTGCATATTTTACAACAACACCATCCACGTTTTTGGACAGGTTCAACTGGAAAAACTCTTTTTAATCCTAACATCACTACTTCTCAACTAAGATCACAAATAATTCAAATCCTAAATCAAAATAGACATAAGATTGATCTAAACGGCTATGGAAGAATAAATGTAATGATTGAGGGACAAGTTTATAGATTAGTAGTCTCTAATAATCGAGTAACTACTTTTTATCCTGTGGGCTTATAGGTGAACTATATGATTAAAATAGATACATTTATTGCAATCGAAACAAAAAGTTTCTATTCACAAACGATAGAACAGCTTCAACAGGAATTTACTAGCATACAAAGTAACAACGCGCTACAGATTATTGCACAAAATCTAACAACAAGTAAAGGTCATTTTTTACATGGTGCTATTATTGTAGAAATAGACGATGTTCAAATTACGTCGTTGTTTGATTGGGACGATTGTGATTTAATATGGCCAGGATTTTTAACGATGGTCATTGATTTCTTACATGATGGTTTTGGTGAAACTGCTACATCATTGAATGATATTCAATGGACTTTAGAAAAAATTCTGACGAAACCAAGCCCTTTGGTTGTTTTTTCCTCAAAACATGGTCGGGGGGAAATCACCAAAGGAGTTTGCAATGAATATGACTTTCTTCAAGCAGTCTTACTTAGCGCACGCCAATACCTGACGTTAAGGCAACAAGATACCCGAACACACACTTTAAATGGCATGGCTGAAAAGTATCATTATCTAAAAAGTTTAACGGAAAATTACTTCGGCTAAAAGATTTCATAGCCATTATTTTGTTTGAAATGCACTGTCTAAAATGTGCAGTACTTCCATGCTAGAAGCAATGTATTGGGCTAGAGTAGTAGCTATCCTTGCTATTTTACTGGTTGTGACAATGTTATTAGTAAAGTCTAGCAATGTTAAATTGAACATTATATAACGATAAACAAGAGTGTGATGACTGTAGATATTATTAAAGGAACTAAAAACAGTTGTTTTATCGTAAATTTATAGGGATTCACAATAAGTTTTTGAAAAGTATAATTGAGAATCAACACTGTAATAGTTGTGAAAATAAATGTTAGGATGACTGTATACATTTGAAGAAGCCCCTTCCCACTTTAATAAACTGAATATTCACATTATTAATAATATATTATAACATAGTTTCATAGAAATGGAGGAGATTGAAAGTGAGAAAGTTCTATTTCAGCTTTTTGTTAGCTGTTGCCGTCTTTGTGTCACTGTCATTTGAATCGTTCAATGTAACTGCAATAGCGGCAGAAGAAGAAACTCAGGTATTAACGCCTGCCCAAATAGAAGAAATAAATGTGGTATTAGAGATTTTAAGAAATCAAGTGAATACTAGATTAGAACATGGTGAAACAAATATAACTTTGTATGGTAGTTTGAGTTTTCAGAAGGAACCTATAAGTCTTTCGTTTCAAGTCGAAGAACCGGGTTCTAGTATTTCGCCATTTTCAGTACAACAAAGAAAGACTTTTAGAACAGAGGTAAAGAATACAGCTGGATTTGATTTTGGCCATGTTTTGACAGGTAGTTTTTTGTGGGGTTCGGGTAAAGTAGGGAATTATTCTTATGATGCTTTTTTATATGGTTCTTTTTATGGTAAAACACATTCTACGAAAGCTACTAGATTGGATCCTAGTGTCGTTGAAATTTCAAGTATGGGCACTTTTAAAGCTTTGAAATATGCTCCTGTAGAGTATAACACGCATATGAAAGTAGAACTTTATGGAAGTGGTACATATCGCTTAATGGAATCTAAGTTAGCGATTAAGTAAAGCTGTATTATTTATGGATGAAAGTGAAAAGATAGAGTAGCACATATAGCTACTCTATTTTTATTTCACCGTGCCTAATATGGAATTGTTGCAAGATTAACGTGAAATACTAATAAAACATAGATGTATCAATGTTTTTAAATTTAGCACCCTACCCCTACTAAAAACGCTCCCTAAACATCATTTACAATGCCTCTAAAACTCAATGTTAATGCTTTTTATACAATCCCCATTTCTTTTCCTATTTTCTTAATTTTACTAATGACCATATCGAGCTGCTCTATTGTATGTGTAGCCATTACCGTTATACGCAACCGACTTGACCCTTTTGGCACTGTTGGTGGTCGAATCGCTGGAATAAAGACACCCTCATCCAGTAGTTTCGCAGAAAACTGCATGGCTTCATGAGAACTGCCAATGATAAGAGAAATAATAGGTGTTTCCCCTTCTTTTATTACAAAACCAGATTCCTCTAATTTCAAACGTAAGTACCGCGCATTTTTCAGCAATTGCTTTCTCCGCTCGGGCTCATTCTGTATGATGGAAATGCCTTCTCGCGCTGCTTCAATCGCACTTGGCGATAAAGCTGTTTGGAAAATAAAAGATCGGGCGTTATTTAACAAATAGTTCTTAGCAATGGATGACGTCGATACAAATCCACCCTCTGCACCAATCGCTTTACTCAACGTGCCTACTGTAAAATCAATCTCATCTTTCAAACCAAAATAATCAGCGGTACCACAACCATCATTGCCAAGAACACCTGTTGCATGCGCATCATCAATCATTATGTACGCTTTGTATTCCTTGGCTAACTCTACTATTTTTGGAAGTGGCGCAATATCACCATCCATACTAAAAACGCCATCCGTTACGATGAACTTCATTCCATCCCCATGTGATTGCCTTAATTTCCGCTCTAAATCCACCATATCCGCATGTTCATAAACAATCGTTTTGGCTTTACTTAATCGACAACCGTCTATAATACTCGCGTGATTCCAAGCATCAGAAAAGATAGTATCTCCTGTTTTCACCACACTCGAAATCACACCTACGTTCGCTAAATATCCACTGCTGAAAACAATGGCTGCTTCAGTCTTTTTAAAATCTGCAATTTCAGATTCTAGCTGTTCATGAATGTCGAAGTTTCCAGTTGTAAGTCGAGAACCGCCAGCCCCTGTCCCGTATTTACTAATACCTTCAGTTGCTTTCTTTTTCAAACGACTATCTGTTGCAAGGCCTAAGTAGTTATTCGATGAAAATAGCAAAAATTTCTTACCATTCATCACTACCTCGCTTTCATTTCCAGTTGAAAACAAACGTAACTTCCTTGTCAATCCTTGCTCTTCTATTACTTGCAGTTCCCTTCGAAAGCGATCATTCATTTTTAATGCCCCCTAATGAGAATAGGTTCTCTTTCTAAATAGTGTATATATGATTCTAGCTCAACTTCATCTGACACAAAAAAAATACGTCCGCCACTTTCACAGCCTTCCCTTTTTAAAGGCGTAATTCTGACATAACCAATCTCATGATTGCTTACATAGCCAGTAACGTATTCTGGATCATCTGACCAACATAATTCTGCGATGGTATACGGAGAATTTGCCACTTTCGTTGCCAGAGCTAGCGCTTCACGAACACGCTCATTGTAACCTACATCAGCGTCTTGCCAATCGATTCGTGATACACGAACGCCTTTCA
Organism: Lysinibacillus sp. C5.1; assembly: GCF_016350185.1. Taxonomy (NCBI): domain Bacteria; kingdom Bacillati; phylum Bacillota; class Bacilli; order Caryophanales; family Bacillaceae; genus Lysinibacillus; species Lysinibacillus sp. C5.1. Next base: position 493,598 of record NZ_CP066226.1, on the reverse strand, counting down.
GTCCGCGATTGTCAAGTCGCAAGCCAGTTTGACTATGAAGGAGGATAGCCCCACGAAGATTTTGGTTACTAGCAAGTAGATGAAAAGCAACATTTTGTGCCTGCTTGGAAACACCTACTGAGGTTAATATACTCCTAGCTTCTTTATGTGCCCTTTCAATTGAACTCTCATCAATTGTCGTTATTTCTAACGGTGGCATATACAGTATCTGATCACCTGTAAGTTTTTCAACGGTAATTTGAATAAAGTCAGCATCTCCGCGCGAATGATTCCTTGCTTTGTTCAATAACTGTTTTACAATTGGCTCTATTTGAAATTCACTCCCTATCCGTTCCCCACCAGATATATGCTTTTCTCCTCCTTCGAGATTTTTTTCAGCTGCACGCATTCGAATGCTATAACACGTTTCTGACATGATGATCACCTGCTACTTTCTTATTAATTGCATATAACATTTTCGTTATTGGATAAACACTGACAGCCGTAATGACCATCCCTGGAATCGCCAAAACGAATAGTGGCAAAAACGGGGTCCCTAACGTAAAAGCCAATCCAAGTCTAGCAACCATTGTTCCAATCGGTCCTGCCACAACTAGTACCGGAATTGAAGTTCCTAATAAAACAATGATTAGACCAACAGTCAATCGGAAAATTATTGAAATTTCAACATTTAAGATGGAGTGTATACCTAGTAAAAATAAGATTAGACTTGCAATGATTCCCGCAAGAAAATATCGCTTAAATCCAAATACTGCTGCAATCGCAACGGCAATCGGTGCAGATAATTGAAACTCAGATCCAGGAATACCTGTTGGAATCTTAAACATGCCTGTAACGATAATAAGACAAGCTAGTAATGAAATCTGAGCAAGATCATATGTAGAAAACTTACGCATCCTCCTATTCCTCCCATTCTAACTTCTTCGATTTGAGTTAACCTTAATAATAATTAAGTTAACACATTTATAGATAGGAAGGTAGATTAAAATTGATTTTTTTCATAAAGGACTATATCTTTAACGGCTGTGGCGATGCAGTCATGAGATTGGCAACATGCGCATTTAAACATAGAAAAAGGGGTTAGCTCATCGCTAACCCCATTCAAACCGCTTTCTAACAACCTATACAAAGCCCGTATTATTTTACCCAGCCTAAAATCATTTCTCTTAATAATTTACTTGCCGTATTGGCTGTCATTTCTGATGTGTCATAGATTGGTGCTACTTCAACTAAATCAAAGCCTACTACATTGACGCCACTTGCAGCAATTGCATGAATAGAAGCTAATAATTCTTTCGACGTAATGCCACCACAATCTACAGTACCAGTACCAGGTGCATGTGCTGGATCTAGTACATCGATATCAATTGTTACGTAGACATTGCGCCCTGCTAATGTTGGTAACACTTCTTTTAACGGCTCTAGTACTTCAAATTTTGAAATATGCATACCGTTTTCTTTCGCCCATTCAAATTCTTCCTTCATACCTGAACGAATGCCAAATGAATAGACATTTTTAGGCCCAATATGCTCGGCAATTTTACGAATCGGTGTTGAATGGGAAAGTGGCTCCCCTTCATATTCCACACGTAAATCTGTATGTGCATCGAAATGAATAATGGCTAAGTCATCGTACTTTGCAGCAACTGCCTTCATTACAGGCCAAGACACTAAATGCTCGCCGCCCATGCCGACAGGAATTTTACCATCTTCTAATAATTTCACAATGAATTTCTCAATTTCATCTAAAGAACGTTGAGCATTGCCGAATGGTAATGGAATATCCCCAGCATCAAAATACTTTACCTCTTCTAATTCGCGATCTAAATATGGGCTATACTCTTCTAGGCCAATCGACACTTCACGAATACGTTGTGGACCAAAACGTGACCCTGGACGGTAACTTACTGTCCAGTCCATCGGCATGCCATAAATAACTGCCTGTGCATCCTCATATGTAGGATGACTTTTTATAAAAACATTTCCTGAATAAGCTTCATCAAATCTCATATCTAGCCTCCATTAATCTCTGAACTTCCTATGAAATTCAGTTGTTATAGTTATTATGACGAAGGACTTACAGGTTTGTAATGAAACCTCACTCAGCAAATCCTCGTATACATTATTGGAACGTCTAGCAAAATTCATTTAAAATCTACAAAGTGCAATGCTGTTGTCGAAAGCTAGCGTTTCATATCAGTACAAAAAAAGTATAGATGTTTTTGAATAAAGTGCAATAGTTTTTGCTTACAATTCCGATTAAAGAATAATATTCAGACACATACTAAACGCAAGTTGTTAGAAATCGAGGTGAAGTCGGATGAAAAGAAAAAGCTATCAACGTAAGCAAAAGCGTATAAAGCGTACACGCAAAACGCTTACACTTTTTGTCGCCTTTGCATCTGCAATAGTAGTAGCATTTATTGCCCTACGCGTCTATGTTCAAGTGGCTGGTGCACCGCCATTAACTGTACCGAAAGCCTCTATTTTCTTAGATGAAAACGAGAACCAAATAGGAGACCATTTTACAAATGAACGTCGCTATTGGGTAAGTCTTGATGAGATGTCACCCTATTTAGTAAAGGCAGCCGTCGCTGTAGAGGATAAAGATTTCTACAAACATAGCGGTTTTGACTTTTCTCGTATTGCCGGTGCGTTATTAGTTGATATTAAAGCTGGTAGTAAGGTGCAAGGTGCAAGTACAATCACCCAACAATATGCTCGAAACTTATATTTATCCCATGAAAAATCATGGACTCGAAAAGCAAACGAGGCATTGTATGCTTATAGATTAGAAGTTTTTTATAACAAAGACGAAATATTAGAAGGTTATTTAAACACAGTTTACTACGGACATGGTATGTATGGCGTAGAAGCTGCAAGTCGCTATTATTATGGAAAATCAGCAAAAGATTTGACGTTAGCGGAGGCATCCATGCTGGCAGGTGTACCGAAAGGACCAAGTATTTACTCACCCATTGCCAATCTTGAAAAGGCAACAAATCGCCAGCACGTCATTTTAAAACTGATGGCAGATCAAGGCGCAATAACACAAGAAGAGAAAACGCGTGCACAAGAAGAGCAACTTGTTTTGAAGAACGATATGTGGGTTGCCTCTAAATCCGTGGCACCTTATTTCTTGGATGTAGCATGGCAAGAAGCTAGTGAAATTTTAAAAGCAAAAAATCTTGATATTAGCGAAGGCGGTTGGACAATTCAAACAACGCTTAACCTAGGTCATCAAAAAGCAGCAGAAGAAGCTGTAGCTAAAAATATGCCTGCTAATGATTTGCAAACAGGGTTTGTCAGTATGCAGTCGAAAACAGGAGCTGTTACAGCGCTTGTTGGAGGGAAAGATTATGCCGCAAGCTCATTTAACCGTGTGACACAAGCTAAACGTCAACCAGGGTCAACGATTAAGCCCGTTTTATATGCAGCAGCGTTAGAAAATGGCTATACGCCTTTAACGTATTTAGATGTCGGACAAACTACGTTCACTATTGATAACGGACGCAGCACTTACTCTCCTAAAAACGTCAACGGTGAATTCGCAGACCATGACATGTCAATGGCTCAGGCAATTGCAATTTCCGATAATATCTATGCAGTTAAAACATTAGAGGATATTGGATTTAAAGCATTTCATAATATAGCAGACCGTTTTGGTGTAAATATAGGCTCAAAAGACAATCTATCACTTGCTCTTGGAACGATGGAAACAACACTGTACGATATGACAAATGCTTATAATATTTTAGCGTCACAAGGACAAAAAACTGTTCCGACAACGATTATCTCCATTAAAAATGCCAATGGAGAAGTTATTTACGATAATAAAAACGTTGAAAAACAAAATGAAAATGAAACGGTGCTGTCAAAAGAAAATACCTATATACTAACAGAAATGATGACTGGTATTTTCGATCCTGTATTTAGTGACTACTCACCTGCTACAGGGATTAGTATTCGTTCACGTATGACACATACGTATGCCGCAAAATCTGGTTCTACCAATAGTGATCAGTGGCTTATCGGCTTTACACCAAATTTAACAGCGGGTGTTTGGAACGGCTACGACCAAGGTAAAAACCTTACTTCGAAAGAAGATTCGGCTGCAACAAAGCAAATTTGGATCGACTTTATGGAAAGCGTGAATAAAGGAACTAAAAACGAAGACTTCACAAAACCAAAAGGCGTTAAAGGAGTAGTAATTGATATTGAAACAGGAAAGCTTGCAACAGATGCCTGCCCTAAACAACGTCTTGTATATTTAGAAACGAAAGCTGTACCTAGTGAAAAATGTACAAACTTTGATATTCTGGATAGCAATACGTGGGGAGAATTTTGGAATATGCTACCGTTTTTCAACAATAAACAATAATGCGCAACCTTTAACGGGGCATCATCGTTTTATTTAATGAAAGCTCTCGACAAAGGCTATAGACATAAAGCGAAAAAGAAAAGCTTTCTCTTCCCCGGAGACGTGTCCGTGGGAACAGAAAGCTTTTCTTATTTTTGGTCCTGGAAAGGATGAGAATCATGGGGCATTTGGCTTGGGTTTGGGTTGTTCAAATGCCGCATAGCACTCATCACATTCTGGGACCAAGTGTCCTAGCTTACTAAAATGTAAGCTCTGAATCAAGTGTACTTTTTTTCATATCTACTTTCAACCTTATATCGAAAGCGATTGCAAAATGTCACAGATTGTTCAATCATTGTAGGTCTATTATACAAATAAGTCTTGACGTAATTGCTCCTCACTGCGCATCCACAGCTCTGGATTCAGCTCCTCTAGGAAAGAAGCTAATACTTTTTTAGACGCTTCATCCATATGGTCTACAATAATTTGTCGTTTCATCGACTTATCCATTTTATTAACGTGATCCGCCAAAATTTTATATCCACGGCGTTTTTCACGATTTACTACCATTTCACAAGCTGTTACACCAGCATAGTACGGTCCATCTGCTTTATGGTCAATCGTTACCCAAACCAACCAGTAAGGCTTCCCACCTTCTGAATCAGCACGATCGGTCGTAAATTTAATGCCCCGTTCTACATCGCTACGTGCGTGCATCGCCCCAATTTCAACTGAAGCTTTCCCTTCTTCTATATCAATAATGACTGGTGACACGTTTTCAAGTGAAAGCGAACCAATACCAAATCCTTTATGGCCGTCTGTCGGGTCATTTTTTATAATGGTAAAGCCCATTTTTTGTTTTGGTTTCTCTTCATTTGCCATACTTTAATTCCCTCCATTCTGCTATTATAAAGTAAAGCATATTCTTGCGCTTTTGTGCATAAGTAAGAAGTTTATAATTTCTTATAAACTAACTATACAACATAATTCTAAAAGGAGGCACTATTATGCCATATGTAACAGTAAAAATGATTGAAGGCCGTACCGAGGAACAAAAACGCGCACTAGTAAAAGAAGTAACAGAAGCCGTTTCACGTACAGTAAACGCACCTGTTGAAAACGTAACAGTTTTCATTGAAGAAATGTCCAAAAACCATTATGGTGTGGCAGGCGTCCGCTTCAGCGATAAATAACTATAATTCGGGTAGAGCAACAGTCCGCTCTACCCATTTTTTTAGCCAAAGCATTCACGTTGCTATCCGCTATTCTTTCTTATAAGGAGGTGACCTTACAATATGAACAAGCTGAAAATATCAGTACTTATTTGTTTATTGATAATCGGTCTACTACTTATTTTTATTAATCCGATTCAAAATGCAGTTATTGCCCACTTAAGTCAACAATTAAATACAACCGATTACAGTGCCAAAGATATCGAAAAGAACAATCAAGCGACAGCAGATTTTGCATTTGAAGATGTTCAATCCCTGTCCATAGCTGAAGTTTTAAAAGCACAGACACAGTTGGATAACTTACCGGTCATCGGCAGTATTGCCGTACCGACTGTAGAGCTGTCTCTTCCTATAATTAAAGGCGTCGGGAATGCCTCCCTTGCTGTTGGCGCAGGTACGATGAAGGCAGACCAAACGTTTGGGCAAGGAAATTACGCCTTAGCAGGTCATTATTTTGAAAATAAAGATATATTATTTAGTCCATTGTATAATGCAAATATTGGTGATGCGATTTACGTAACGGATTTAACAACTATTTATGAATACAAATTAACAACTAAAAAAGTGATTGCAGCAACAGATGTCTATGTCATTGACGATATCCCAAATCAAACTATTTTAACGCTTATTACATGTGCAGATAATGGCACAAAACGCCTGGCTATCCATGCAGATTTTGTGGAGCAATATCCTTTAAACGATGCACCTGCCAAGCTATCAGAAGCTTTTTAGTATAGGAAACCCCCCAAGACTGAATGGTCATGGGGGGTTATTTTATACATTATTTCATTTCTGCCTTACGACGACGTAAGAAGAACAATGCGCCTAAAACAAGCGCTACACCCGTTAGAGTAAGAGCTGTTTGATTGGCTCCATCTGTTTGAGGCAACTTACCTTGTGCCTGTAATTGCGTTTCTAAACGTTTTGCATCTGCTTTGATTTTATCTACATCAAGTGATTTTGCAATTTCTTCCTGCTCTTCTTTTGATAATTGGTTATAGTTATCAATGAAATCTTTATACGCATCTAGCGTATCTTTATTTGCAGTAGAAGTATTAATTGACGGCAAGTTTTTCCCTTGATCAATAACATCTTGTACAGATGGTTTAGACGTATCTGTTTTTCCAGGAGCCGTTGAATCTTTTGAATCTGTTGAAGGATTCCCTGGATTACTTGGCTCTTCTGTATTTGTTGATGGATTTTCAGGATTCACCGGTTGTTCTGGATCTGGTGTTGGCTTGTTCGGATCCACCGGTTTACCTGGTTCTGGTGTTGGCTTGTTTGGATCCACCGGTTTACCTGGTTCTGGTGTTGGCTTGTTTGGATCCACTGGTTTACCTGGTTCTGGTGTCGGCTTGTTCGGATCCACCGGTTTACCTGGTTCTGGTGTTGGCTTGTTTGGATCCACTGGTTTACCTGGTTCTGGTGGTGTTGAACCACCGCCTCCACCGTTATCACCTGGTAATGACGGTTTTACAAGTGCCGAACATGTATCTTTTACAACGAAAGAGCCAATTAAACGACTTCCTTCATATACATTGTACGTTCCTTGTTGAATTGCTTTATCTGGTAAAACAATAGTTCCAGCAACAGACGTTGTTAGCTTGTCGTTACCATTCGCATCTTTAATTGTATTTCCTTTCACATCTTTCACAGTGACTATCGCATTTGCAAGAGGCGTACCAAATGCAGTTTGTACAGTCAATGTAAACGAAGGACATGTAGGTGCTGCTACAATTTCCGCATGACAATTAACGGAATATTGAACTGTAATTTGACCAATAAATAGGTCACCTTGATACACGCTATAGTCCCCTGAAGGAATATCTTGAGATGGCATCGTCACTTGACCTAATGCGTCTGTTGTTTTGTTTGAAGCAATTGTTGCGCCGTTTTTATCTTTAATCATAATATTACTTACATTCGGGCGAACATTACCGTTTTCATCTTTCACCGTTAATGTAAAGATTGGACAAGACGGTGCTGGTTGCACTGTTGCTGCACAGTCAACATTCGATTGGAAGCTACCATTTTCTTTGCCATTGACTTCAACTTTATAAATACCTGGTTGCAGATTTGTTAATTCCAGCACACCATTCGTTGTTGTTTTTGTCGCAACAATTTTATCATCTGCATCTTTCACTGTTACAGAAGTACCGTCCGCAACTAAGTTGCCATCAACATCCTTAACAGTTAGTTTAAACGTTTCACATTTTGGTGCTTGTGTAATCGCAGTTTCACAATTCCCTTTGTATGAGATATCAACTGTACTTAAAAATTGATTGCCCTCATATAAATAGTATTCTCCTGCTTTAACACCATTTACATCTTGAATTGACGGCACTGTAAACTTACCATCTTTATCAGTTGTGACAGTTACAATTTCGCTACCCGTTGAATCTTTCAACGTGACAGTTACTCCTGCACGAGGTACATCAACTCCAGCTTTTTTCTCATTTAATGTAATTGTAAATGCTGGACAAGCTGGTATTGGCGCAATTTCATCTTTACAGCCATCTGTATATTTCACAGTTACATTTCCAATTTTTGTATCATTCGCATCATAAACATCGTATTGTCCTGCTAATACAGTGTTCGGCACTTTTACAACACCATTAGTAGTTGCACCCGTGTATTTCACTGTACCGTTTGCATCTTTCAATGTTACATTTTGGTCTGCTATAGCAGAACCATCTAAATCTTTAATTGTTAATTCAAATTCTTTACACGCATTTGCTGGTGGTGCAATATCTTCAACGTTAACAATTGTATAAGGTTTCTTTGTAACCTCGAAGTTGTTGCTATCATTAAACCTTACTTCAACTGTTGAAACTGCTTTATAGCCTGCAGGTGTTGTTTCTTCTAGTTTATAAATACCGTAGCGTAAATTTTCGAATGAAAGTTCACCATCAACTGTCGACCCTTCTGCTAAGACAATGGATTTGTCACGGTTATATAACTTGAATTCTACGCCATCAAGTGTTGTTGTTGCACCTGTATTCGGATTTACACCTTGTTTCTTAATTTTAAACGTTCCCTTTTTAGCTGAAGCGTTTGTATCAGATGTACTGTACTTAAATAACTTGTTATCTCCACCTGTAGCGGGTGTACCTGCGGAAGTAGCACCTGCATAGTTAATGGATGCATTATTCGATACATTTTCACCCGCGTTCGGGTCACCCATAAAGTACGTTTTGTATTTAATAATATAGCCCTTACCATCGACATTTCCTAAATCTAATGTAAAGGTACCATCTGGCTGTACTTGAATATCGCTAGGACTAATCACAGTTGCTGTACCAACGTTTTGTGATTTTCCTGTGGCATTTAACTTAATTTCTTGCTTTGTAAATGTGTTAGTTAATAGCTTTTGGTTAGCTGAAGGCGTATCCGTTAACGTAATATTACCTAGCTTTGAGTTGGATTCGTTAATCGTGACTGTCCATTCAATCGTATCTGATGTTGGTTGAGGACTAGCTGTCTTAGTAATTAACTTGTTCGCTTTATCTGTAATCGTTGCGATTGCATCATACGAATATTTACCATTATCTGGAGTATCTAAAACGGCACTATTCGTATATTTTCGAGCATCCGTACTTCCATTTCCATAAACATCATCTGAATCTTTTGATTTGTACTCTATCAAGTACGCTTCATTATTTTCTGCAGCCGTTAACCCTGTAAATGTAAGTTCATAACTTGTCACATTGCCTTGGGCATCTTGTGTAACAGATTTCACATCCCATTTAGTAGGATCTAATGGCGCATCTTTTGTTCCTCTTTCATCATTCACACCTAATTTTAAAAGATTTACAGTAATAGCATCTTTTAAACTTTGACCATCTGGAACAATAATATGGTGTCCTGTACCTAATGTATCTATTAGTTTTGCACCTTCGATGTTTTGCTTATTAATGTTAATACCAATTTTCCAAGAAAATTCTTGTTTACTATTATCGACAATTGCATTGTCTTTATAACCATTTTTACCTGTAGGCGATGTTGCGGATGGTTTATAGCTAGCATTTTTTTGTGCTTTATTATTTGTACTTGTTTGACCATCCCACGTAGCATCTGCTACATTGTCATAGCTTTGTGCCACGCCACCGTTTGATTCAATATCAAACTTTGTTTTGTATTCAATTGTTACAGTTCCTGAAGGGATCGATGAGAATGTCATTGTAAATGCTTCATCTCCGATTTCTCCTCCATTATTAATTGTTGGTGCACTACTATTTGTAACATGGAATACTTTACTCGAACCATCCCACGATGTTAACTTATGCTTCAACGTTTTACCGCTCGCATTTTTCGTTGAAATAGTATCTGCAATGACAAAGTTTGTTAATGGTTTTTCAGCATTAATTGTTAGTTTCCAAGTAATTGTTTTGTTGACATAGTCAATTGCGCCACGTTCTTTGCTAAAGATATTTGATACAATGCTTACAGTATCTGATGACGAACTATCATCATCTAAGCGCTTTACAGTATTTGTGATACTCCCTGCATTTGCATCTGTGACAAATTCTTGATCAAACTCTGTATTATACTTAATCAAATAAGCTGCACGCGGATTAGCAGCAACATCTTTAGAAAAATCAATAGTAAATCCTTGCGCAGTATCATCACTTAATGCATAATCTGTATCTTTCGTTAACAGTGTTTCTGACGCTGCTGTTTGACCATCATCATTTAACGTTACACGATACACTTGGAAATTAGCATCATATTGTATATTGTGCTTTGCCCCATTATTGTTTGCTGGAATGGTATCAGTTAATGATTGGGAAGATTTTTTGCTAAGATCTTCTCCTAACCAGTTATACTTAATCTCCCAAGATGCTTCGTATTTATTATTCGATTTAATAGTTTTTAGTAAAGCTGGGCCATACGGGATATTTACTTGTCCTGGACTTGTCTTAGTAACGCCGTTATTTGTGAATTCTGCTGTGTTCTTATACGTCATATTGGAGCTTGTTGGATCTGCTGTAACTTTCGTTTTATACGTTAGTTTGTAGGCAAAACCTCCCGCATCCAAATTGACAGGGAATGCTGTTGAACCACTGTCATAACTTACTGGCGCTCCTGGATTACTTTTGTTAATACCATTTAAGCCGATTGGATATTTCTCAACTACTAAACTACCTGCTATAAATGCATGATTTGCATCTGGCGTATCGTCTACTGTAGCACCTGAAACAATTGGTTTACCTTCTGTGTTGACCCAGACTGTCCAATCAATTTCAGCGCCATCCGCTTCACGTGTAATTGCACCGGAAGATTTAGTGATTGGCTCACCACTACCAGTAGGCTGAAATATAAAGGGTAACGTAATATCTGCTTTGCCTAACACAGGCATTACTAATTCTTGATCAAGTTTAGACTCGTCTTGGAAATTGCCAAACTTGGCCATAAAATCAAATTCAATCTCTCCATCAACACCGTCTTCGATGTCACTCTCTAATGTTACGAGTATTTTACCAGCAGAATAGCTATACGAATATGTAGCGTATTCCGTAGTTTTCGAACCTGAAAACGAGTTACCTACTTGCTCAATCATATATTGTGGTAAATCAAACGTAAATGTAGAACCTACACCATAGCCCTGCGTAGGCTTCACATCAAATACATAGTTTAGATAAACTGTGTCACCTTTTTTTGGTGCAGCGTCGGCTGGAATTTGTGATGAGTTCTCGATTACCTCGCCTGTTGGACCAGTTAGTCGAATACCCGCAGATAATCCACTTACATTACCTTGCATATCACCAGCAGTTAACGCTAATGGTGCTATGTTCATAGGTGCTATTTGCGGTGTCGTTGCGTCAGTCGCCTCTTCACTTGGCTTTGCTTCACCTTCAGCACCGTCAACTTTGTCAGATTCATCCGGTGGTGTCACGGTTGAATTATCCGTGCCCCCCGTATTAGCATCTGTCCCATCAACTTCCCCTGTATCACCAGGTGTTGGCACTGTTGCATCCGGATTACCGGTGTCACCAGGTGTCGGTACTGTTGCATCTGGATTGCCTGCGTCACCAGGTGTCGGCTCTGCTGCATCTGGATTGCCTGTGTCCGGCGAATTAGAAGTAGTTTCACCATTTCCAGCTTCAACTGCTGGAGGTACAGAAGAACCTGTATCTTCTGCAAATACGGAAATCGGTGACAGTACCGTTTGGAACACTAGCAACAATGTAATGATTGCTAAATTTAATTTTTTCATGTTTCTCTCCCTTTTTAAGTTCAGAGAGATCCCTTAAAGTGTTTGCGGACGACATGTAAGTTTTCACACTATGCGAAAACTTTGCTACAAACATTCGGTTTGCCCCTCTTCCCCTCTAATAACGTGTCGTCTCATTGATACATAAGAACCTTTCATCACTCGGTACACATACCGTTTTTGTATCGAAAACTGGTGTGTGGCGCCTCTGCTGTATAGAATGGCCTCACCCCCTTTTGGTTTTCATTCATTATAAGAAATGATTCTAAACAAATTCTAAACATTGCCATTTTTTTCATTAACAATTCCTATATTAATGACATCTTCACTAATCGAATATGTATTTGTGCACAAGAAAAAGCACTAAACCGTCACTATTTTTTAGTGAGTTTAGTGCTTTTGTATTACTTATATAAAATAAGGCGTTTATATATAACCAAATTAGATAGATTTACACTTGATTTTTAATGTATTTGTAATAACTTTATAATTTGCTGTTTCACTGATGCTTGTGTACTAGAATCCTCTAATATATCAAGTGGAAAATATACTTTATGATCTCGTTTCATGCGTCCTGAAATGGAATCAACGATAATAGATTCGCGTGATAATTCACGTAATTCTCCGTTTTTCATTTCTAAAAAGATAGGGACTCGTACTTCTTCCTCACCTGGTCGATAAAAATCGTAAGGGAGATCTGCCGTTGTATCATGGACAAGGTAGTAGTCTGGATTGATGTCTGCTTGTTTAAATAACGCTTGTAACTTTTGATATTTTTCTAGTTCTACTCCTGGATCTAAATCAATGTATTGGAATAGCTTACGATTCACAAAACGGCGACTTAAATCACTTAATATCGCATCATCCTCTTGCATCCATAATTGAAAATATGTAAACAGAATACTTTCATCTAGGGCAAGGTAATCTTCCAACGTAATCGTATTTTGGAAAAATGCCAAAAAATGTGTAGGCTCATGCTTAAACTTATAGCCTGCATTACTTAATTGCTTCGCTCGCTTTAAAATATTATTCAAAATTACTTCTGCACTTCGCGATACAGGATGGAAATAGATTTGTAAGTACATTTGATAGCGACTCATAATATAATCTTCTACAGCATGCATGCCGGTTGCTTTAATTACTACTTGATTTTTACGTGGACGCATTACGCGTAATATACGTTCCATATCAAAATGACCATAGCTTACACCTGTAAAATAGGCGTCACGTTGTAAGTAATCCATACGATCCGCATCAATTTGGCTTGATATTAAGCTAATGACTTGTTTGTTCGGATACGTTTTTTCAATTACTTGTGATACTTTTTCAGGAAAATTGGGTGCAACTTTTTTTAGCACCGCATGTACTTCCGTATCCCCAAGCAAAATTTGTCTTGTGTAAAATTCATGATCTAACTCAAACACATTTTCAAATGCATGTGAAAATGGACCATGTCCTAAATCATGTAATAGGGCTGCACAAAGCACTAGCAGTCGCTCGTCTTCATCCCAATCAGGGCGACCTACAAAAACATCATCGATAATGCGACGCACAATTTCATAAACACCAAGTGAATGACTAAAGCGACTATGCTCTGCTCCGTGGAATACTAAAAACGTAGTGCCTAGTTGGCGAATTCTACGCAAACGTTGAAATTCTCTTGTTCCTACTAAATCCCAAATAACTTGATCTCGTACATGTACATAACGATGTACAGGATCTTTAAATACTTTTTCTTCTTGTAATTTTGCCTTTGCATAATGTGTCATTTGTACAGCACCTCCATTTCATCTTTCTTCTATTATATGCAAACATTATAGAACTAGCATAGAGATTACACTGTAATTATAGAGACTATCAACCTAATTAAACGTAATTTCCACTTCATACAGGTTATTATCGTCCTAAAACAAACAAAAACTACCTTCAGCCGTGTGAAGATAGTCTTTTATTACTTATTTTTTAATTTAGCTAAAACTTTTTCCATTAGTTCTTCTTCCGTTAATGCAGCAACAGGGCGACTATTTACAAATGTAAATGTTTTTTTACGACCTGGGCCACAATAAGAGTGACAGCCAATTTCGATGGTTGCATCAGGATCGATTTCCTTTAATTTTGGAATTAACGTTTTTAAGTTAACGGCCTGACATTCATCGCAAACTTTAAATTCGTTTGCCATTTTGTCAACAACCCTTTCTATATAGTATTTTTCAATAAAATTATCTAATGTCCGCATAACCTTCACATATTTAAGTATGTAGCATACGCACAAACCTACAATCGGTATTGTATCGTATTATTCCCCTTGTATTCAAGCATAATTCCTTTCACATAGATGAATAAAAGGTTAAAAGATTGGTCATGCTAGACATAAATAAAGAAATTCCAAATAAAGGTGGGAGGATTTTATAATGAGTAAAGTAAGACAAGATGCTTGGTTAGAAGAAAATGATGAATTGCTAGCAGAGGCAGTAATTCGTCACGTAACGGAAGGTAGTACACAATTAAATGCTTTTGAAGAAGCTGGTGATGCGTTAAATCGTACGGCGGCTGCATGTGGTTTCCGTTGGAATGCAGTTGTTCGTAAAGCTTATGAGGAGCAACTAGCTGAGGCGAAAAAAGAAAGAAAAGAGAGAATGCGAGTGTTGGGTGCACCAGCAAGACGTCGTTCCACAAATATGTTTACAATAAATAATAGTGATACAGATAGCAAGTCAATTCCTCTATCTGCCCTATCACTTGATATTGTCATAGCATATTTACTACGTTTACAACATTCTGGTGAAATAGGTAATGAGTCTTCAAAATGGAGACAACTTGTGCACGTAACATCCGAGAAAAATAAAAAGCTAGAGAAAACAATTGCTCAGCTTGAAGAAGAAAACCGTGCAATTCGCAAAGATTATGAGCAGTTTGTCCAAATTATGAACCGCGCTAGACGCCTTGTAACGCTAGATGAAGAGGAAGAACGTATTGCTCCGGTTTTTAAAATGGAGAAAAACGGAAATCTAGTTATTAGTGGTCCAACCTATCAAAAAGAAAATGGCGATGTGCTTAGTTAGCACCATCGCCTTTTTTGCTAGAAAATATGATTACATTTACTTCAACGCAAGCATTTTGGCATTTCGCTCTAATACCCGTTGTAAATAAAATGCATATAATGGTAATTCTTCATCATGAAATGGCTCTAACCGAACTTCTTCAGCCATTGTATGCAGCATTTGCTGTAAACGAATGACTACGTCTTTGACTGTTAAAGAGGCATCCACTAATTCACTTAACGAAGCCATTACATCTGGTAGTATTTGAGGATACGTAAATTTCGTTACCTCTCCTTGTAAACTTTCAGCGTAAAAATCACGAATTAGTGCCGCACGCTCCGCTCCGCTTCCTTCAATACATAAATAAATTTGCACTGCTACACCTTGTCGTAATCTTCTTTGGGAAATACCTGCAAATTTCTTGCCTTCAATACTTAAATCATAGGAACCTGGGCAATAGGAGCCGACTATTTCATAGGCTTCGATTTTATCAGCAGCTTCAGGAAATAGTGCTTTAATCAACGCAACCATGACATCATAGCCATCATTAATGCCTATGGCTGTTGTTTGTTCAGATAAAACAACTGATATATTTAGTATCCCTTCATCTAACACAACGGCAAGACCACCTGAATTGCGAACAATGGGATGATAGCCTCGCTTCTCAAGCAACTTCATGCCTTGCTGTACATAAGGTAATCGATGATCTTGAATGCCAAGTACCACCGAAGCATTATGTACCCATGTACGAATAGTCGGTGGTGATACGAGCTGTCCTACCAATTGACATAATGTATCATCTGTTGCAAATGATTCAAGGGGGCTGCTATTTTTCAAGCTAATAGATTGATCATAAAAACGCCAAATGGGCTGTTGTAAATTACTGTTCATGTATTTTAAAGCTCCTCTATTTCCATCATCTCTTCTCTTTAGCATACATCATCCATAGATGGTGTCAAATTGGTGAAAATCAGTCATGAATTTAGGGATTTTGTACAAACTATGATAAACTAAATTAAGAATGATTTTCACTTATAAAGGAGTGCTTTGCATAATGAATGAAGCAGCAATTACATTAGACGGTTGGTACGCTTTACATGATTTCCGCTCAATTGACTGGGCTTCTTGGAAACTTGTGTCCGCAGAAGAACGTCAAGCAGCAGTTGAAGAATTTATTGCTTATTTAGAAAAGTTAAATGAAGCAGATGTTGCTAAAACAGGTGCTCATGCTTTCTACGCGATTGTTGGTCAAAAGGCCGACTTTATGATTATGACATTACGCGAAACAATGGATGAATTACAAGAGCTGGAAGCGGAATTTAATAAATTAGCTATTGCTGATTTTACTATTCCTACATATTCTTATGTATCTGTTGTTGAGCTTTCAAACTACTTAGCTGGCGAATCAAACGAAGACCCATACCAAAATCCACATGTCCGTGCACGACTATACCCGGAACTACCTCGTTCTAAGTATGTTTGCTTCTACCCAATGGACAAGCGTCGCCAAGGGAATGATAACTGGTATATGCTATCAATGGACGAGCGTAAGTCATTAATGCGTTCTCACGGTATGATTGGTCGCGGCTATGCTGGTAAAGTAAAACAAATTATCACTGGTTCTGTAGGTTTTGATGACCACGAATGGGGCGTTACATTATTTGCAGATGACGTATTACAGTTCAAAAAACTCGTTTATGAAATGCGTTTTGACGAAGTTTCTGCTCGTTACGGTGAGTTCGGTGAATTTTTCGTCGGTAACCTACTTGATAACGAAAAATTGGTTAATTTCCTATCAGTTAAATAAAAAAACGCGAGTCCATATCGAATGGGCTCGCATTTTTTATACTTCATTTTCCTCACTGTATTCAGATTCTACTATTAAAATAATGGTATGAATAAAAAATCCAATAAGAATCATGAAAAATACTAAATACCAATCATATGGCTGATCATAATACTCAGCAATTCCAACAGCCATAAATGCACTTGCGATAATGGCTACAAACATACCGAAAATACGCATTGTACTACTCCTTTTTATAAAAACAATAATCAGTTTCACTTTAGTATGTCACAATGCATTTTCAATATACTTGCAAATCATAAGTTTTTTCACATTTTTTCGCAAAAAGATAATAAAAATTTTATCGCATTATTCAAGTGGGAAGAACAAATACATCTTCTTGTTAATTGTACTGAGGCTGGGACAAAACTAAAAAAAATTAAGGAGCAGAGGAAAGGGATTCATAAATTTTTGGTATATGGAGACTTAGCACACTTAGCTATTCTTGCTTTTGCAATAAATAAAAAATTAGAAGTGTTCACTAGTTGTTGGTAGCGGAGGCGGTGACTCCTGCGGGACAGCACAGAACGTAAGACGCGGGCATTCCGCGCGATAGCGAGGGTTGCGGCTTACTGTGCTGAGCGGAAAGCACCACCGAAGCGGACAACAACGGCGCAGCAAAAAAGTGTTAGATTGACTGCCATCAATTTAACACTTTTTCTCTTTTGTACCAGCCTCTTATGAATGGGACATTACGTAAAGCATTAAGAGCTTTCATCCTTCACTTTTAAAATAATAATAATCGTATTTATGAAAAAACCTACCAAGATTATTACTATAAAAAGATACCAATGGAGGGGTTGACCATAGATATTCCCAAGCAAAAATGCGAGCACTGCACTTACTAAAATTGCAACCCAAACACCTTTCTCCATCTCTCGTCACCTCACATGTATTCATACACATGCAATTTTCTCTTATAATCCCCTAATGTAATGTTTATTTTATCTTTACCCCATTGAATATAGTAACTATCGTAAAACCACCTTTTATTGACGGACTCCCCCGTTATTACTAATATATGCTTCATCATTTTGATTTGTGAATTTCTTTCTTATCAAAATTGAACATGTCTACAATACCTTCATGCATATACTGTTTGCGAGGAGGTTTGAAAATCGCTGTAATAAAGACGAATGATGCACAAACAGCTTTGCTTGCAAGGCTTATGCGTGCGGAAGCTGAAGGCGAAGGTGAATTAGGCATGCTGATGGTCGGCAATGTTGGCGTCAATCGTGTACGAGCAGATTGTCTAGATTTTGGTGATATTCGAACACTGGAACAAATGGTTTATCAACGACCAGGGGGGTTTGAAGCAACAACAAAAAGTTATTTTTATCAACGGGCACGTGAACAAGATCTTCGATTAGCAAAAAGGGTTATTGAAGGTGAAAGATTTCATCCGGCTACCCGCTCTCTGTGGTTTTTCCGACCTGCGGGTGACTGCCCTGCACAATGGTATGGACAGTGGAATACAGGACGTTTCAAATCGCATTGCTTCTTCTCTCCAACGGAAGAAGATTGCCCTCAAATTTAAATGAAAGAAGGTTGATACTTATGATGCCTTACTATTGGACACCGACAACACAGCAACAAATGACGCCTCCTCCAGTGACGCTTCCAAGCGGACGGCCACCTGGACGTGAGGAATCGTATATTGAAAACATCTTACGTTTGAATCGAGGAAAACCTGGTACTTTCCACTTTTCCTTCGAACATGCTGTTGAGCAAGGGAAAAATACCAAGACTGTACGAGGTGTTGTAGAAGCTGCGGGTCGGGATCACGTTATTTTACGAGAAATCAAATCGAATCATCGTTTTTTATTCCCAATGATTTACTTTGATTTTGCTGAATACGATGAGGAAATGTCTTATTTCAATCAAAATCCATAACTGAAATGAGGTTAGAAAAAAAGAAAAAGTGTTAGATTGACGCAATCAATCTAACACTTTTTTGCCGCGCAGTTGTTATCCGATTCTACAACTACCAGCAACTATTCATTTTCTTCTGATGTTTTTTGTAAATATTGTAAAGTCGCTTTTCCTAATGTTTTTGCTGCAATGAGCATTGCACGTTCATCAAAATCAAAGCGGGCATGATGATGTGGATAGGCTGTTTGCCATTCTGGCTTTTTGGCACCTGTAAAGAAAAACGCACCAGGCACTTGTTCAAGATAATATGCAAAATCCTCCCCAATCATAAACGGCGGACATGTAATGACATTTTCCACCCCTGGAATTTCTGCCGCAAGCTGGGCAACAAATTGGGTTTCATTTGCATGATTATAGACAGGAGGATATCCTCTTGTATAACGATATTCATAACTTGCTCCGAAGGCAAGACAAGTAGCTTTTAAGACTGCTTCAAGCTCTTGTTCCATTTGTGTACGCACCTGCTCCTCAAAAGTTCGTACTGTACCAGTTAATGCCACTCGTTCTGCAATAACATTAAATGGATTAATGGCTTCAAAATGCCCAATTGTCAAAACTGCTGATTTTAATGGATCTATTCGTCGAGCGACTAATTGCTGGGCATTGATAACAAATTGAGAGGCTAGTACAACCGCATCAATGGAATGGTGTGGTTCTGCACCATGGCCTCCTTTTCCTTGAATAAGAATTTCTGCTTTATCGGCGGCTGCCATTATCGCTCCCTCTCTTACTAAAATATCCCCAAGTGGTGTTGGAGCCCATAAATGTGTCCCAAAGATTACATCGACCCCATCTAGGCAACCATCTTCAATCATCGGCTTTGCCCCGCCTGGTGCAACTTCCTCCGCATGTTGATGAATAAACACAACATTACCTACTAGGTCATCCTTCATTGCATTAAGCGCTTTAGCCAACCCAAGTAAAGTAGCTGTATGTCCATCATGTCCACATGCATGCATTTTACCGTCGATTAATGATTTATAAGGCACATCATTTTCTTCTTGAATAGCTAATGCATCAAAATCAGCACGTAACGCTACTGTTTGTCCTGTCTTTGCACCGCGTAACGTTGCCACAACGCCTCGTCCACCTACTTGTTCCCGTACTTCATGCCCTAACGCTCTATGAAAAGCTGCTATGTATGCAGGTGTTTCCACTTCTTCAAAAGATATTTCCGGATACTGATGTAGATGACGACGAATTGCTACCATCTCCTCATAGCCATCATCCAATAACGTAAATAATTTTTCCATATACCATTAACCTCGCTTTCTACTGTCGTTCCTTTTTTTAGTAATACTAGTGTACCCTACAAATCCTTACAAAAACAATAGGAATTAATATAATGAAAATGCTGTTTCTATTGTGGAAAGACGTTCTATTGATAAAAAAATAGTATGCCAGTTTACCTAGCATACTATTTTAAAGTTTAGGGACATACCCTCGTTACATATTTTTTATACAAATAACTGTGAGGAAAAATTCATTTATCATTTTGCATGTTTTAACGCACTAACGATAATTAGCACCCAACCAGCTAAAAATAACACACCACCAATTGGTGTAATTGCCCCTAATACTTTAATGCCACTTACCGCTAACACATATAAACTTCCTGCAAAAAAAACAATACCTAAATTAAAGAAAATACCTGCTAACTTTAATTGTTTTACCTCACCTAGTAATTTAGAGCTCATTAAAAGACCGATGACTAGCAGACCTGTAGCATGGAACATTTGGTATTGCACAGCTGTTTCCCAAATGCTAAGACCGTATTCATCTACAACATCTTTTAATGCATGTGCACCAAATGCACCTAGTGCCACTGCTAAAAAGCCATGAAGTGCACCTGTGACAATAAATTTTTTCATCGTTATTTACCCTACCTTTTTTCTAATACTCAATTTTTTAGTCTAATGTTGCCAGCACTAATTAAAAATCAAAGATTGAATCACCATTTGCACCATCATCATGTTGGATTTTTGCGGTATATAAATTGGATGGCTTTTGTTCAGTAGCTAACATTTGCGGTATAGGTTTTGACTGAACATTGGAAGTTTCAATAGGTAAATCCAGCACTACATCGCATAATGCCCGAATAGCTGTCAGTGCTTCACGCATTTGCTGTTCATTCGTTGCATTTTTTACACTAGCTAATTGTTTTTCAAGCTGCTGTATGACAGCTTCATATGATATCATTGCGCTCTCTCACCTTCTGCTTTTGGCACGAATTTTAGGCAGTTCATACCAGACGATTGTTTAACAACAACTGATGGCATTTGCTTCGTTTTAAAGCTATATGCCACACAAGCACGCGGTGTTTGCGGGTCCCACGTTACTTTGAAATATTGACATTTAAAACAATTTACCTGCATCGCTGTGCCCCTCTTTCTTCTATTATAAACTGTACCATGATTTTTCTAGTGTATAAAGCAAACGATTTGTGCCACTTTATACTAAACACCAATCAATCGGTTGCTCTCCCCACGCCAGTAATTGTGCATTGACTTGTGAATACGGTTTGCTACCAAAAAAGCCTCTATATGCACTTAATGGACTCGGATGTGGCGCTTCTAAGATGACATGTGGGGTTGCGTACTGATGAATTATTTGCTTTTTACGCTGCGCAGGCTTGCCCCATAGCACAAAGATGATTGGTTTTTGTCGTGCTGCAAGTTTATCAATAACCGTATCCGTAAACTGTTCCCAGCCTTGCTCCTTATGGGAGTGAGCTTGTCCTGCTCTTACTGTCAGCACTGTATTTAAAAGCATTACACCCTGCTCCGCCCATTTCGTCAAGGTGCCATGCTGTGGTATTGGACAACCAATATCATCTTGTAATTCCTGTAGCATATTGCGTAAGCTTGGTGGATGTGGGACATTGGGCTTTACAGAAAAGCTTAGACCATGCGCTTGATTCGGTCCATGGTACGGGTCTTGTCCTAAGATTACCACTTTTACATCATGATAAGCTGTGCAATAAAATGCATTCATAACATCATGCATTGGTGGATAAATGGTCTGTGTCGAATATTCATGGGCCACAAATTGACGTAAACGTTGATAATATGGTTTTTCTAATTCTTCTGCTAGTATTGTTTGCCAATCATTTGGGAATACTTCTTTCATTGAAATGCCCCTTTCTTTTATTTACAACGGTACAAAAAAATAACGTGTTATTCAAGTTTCAATTGATACTGACCATATAAAAATATTGATTTCTGACTATTTTTACAGAATCAGATTAAGACTATACTAAACGGTAGATTAAACTATTCTTTCATGAAGGAGATCTTTCACATGGCTCTTAAAAAAACTTTAACAATCGCAGGTTCAGATACATCTGGCGGCGCAGGCATGCAAGCCGACCTTAAAACTTTCCAAGAACATGGCACATACGGGATGGTGGCATTAACAGTAGTTGTGACAATGGATCCAAATGGATGGACACATAATGTAACGCCATTGCCAACAGAGCTTCTTCAAAAACAAATTGATACAGCATTATCAACAGGCATTGATGCAGTAAAAACAGGTATGCTTTCGACTGAGGAGATTATTCGTATAGCTGGTGAGGCGATCGCCAAGTCTGGTACTTCAAATGTTGTGATTGATCCTGTTATGGTATGCAAAGGGGATGACGAGGTTTTAAACCCTGGCAACACTGACGCTATGATTCAGCACTTGCTACCGCTTGCTGCCGTGACAACACCAAACCTTTTTGAAGCTGGACAATTAGCTGGTACAGGTACACCAAAGTCAATTGATGAGATGAAAACAGCGGCCAAAAAAATTCATGAACTAGGTGCAAAAGCAGTTGTCATTAAAGGCGGAAAAGCATTAGCAACTGAAAAAGCAACAGACTTATTTTTTGATGGTGCAACATTCTACTTATTAGAATCAGAAAAAGTCGCTTCTACGTTTAACCACGGTGCAGGCTGTACATTCGCTGCTTCTGTGACAGCTAATCTTGCCAATGGACTATCTGTCAAAGAAGCTGTAATTGAAGCAAAAGAATTTGTATCGGCTGCCATCGCACATGGTTGGGCGTTAAATGATTATGTAGGACCAGTTATGCATGGTGCTAAGTCTCGATTTGGTGCTCCAGCAGTTACTGTAACTGAAATTTAATAAACCGTAAAAAAGAAAAAGAGGCTAGGGCAAAAGAGAAAAAGTGTTAGATTGATGGCGGGACTGACCCCGATATATAAGACAATAATCAAAAAAGCATTACTCAACCAGTTGTCGGTATTGAACCGGCGACTGGTTGTTTAGTTTCGTTTGAATTCGGTTATTGTTATAATAGTTTATATAGTCTTTGACAGTTTGTTCTACGATGGCCGTCGTAGTACTGTTCAAATTGTCTAAGTAGAATGTTTCAGACTTTAACACAGAATGAAACGATTCGATTGGGGCATTATCAGCGGGCGTACCTTTACGGGACATGCTCATGGTAATGCCTTTTGCTTTTACGGCCTGTTGATAATCATACGATGTGTATACCGCCCCTTGGTCACTGTGCAACGTACACCCTTCGGGCAAATGATGAAGTTGAGCTAATGTATCCAGCACAAAATCAGTATCTTGGCAGTCTCCAATCGAATAGGCAATAATTTCACCATTATATAAATCTTGAATACTTGAAAGATACAACTGTTTTTGACCAAATGGCAAGTAAGTAATATCAGTTACGAGCTTCTGTAACGGTGCGGTGGCTTCAAAATCGCGATTTAATAAATTTGCTGCGATTGCATAAGGTTGTCCTGTTCGTTTCCGTTTTTTCACTTTCACGCGACATTGCCAACCATATTTTTGCATGATACGTTGAACCACTTTATGATTGACGCACATTTCTTGACGTAAAAGTGCTGTAATTTTTCTGTAGCCATAGCGAAATTTATTTGCTCGACAGAGTTCACCGATACGTCTCTCTATTGCTTGACGAGACCTTGCATCGGTTGATGCCTGTTTCCAACGATAGTAGGTAGATCGTGCAATCCCAAAGTGTTTACAAATGTCCTTTACAGACATCATGCTTCTTAGTGACGCAACTAACTGTACAGCTACTTCTCCAACCACTTCCTCTCCAACTCTGCGTACTTTTTTAGCACCTCAATTTGTTGCTTTAAATAACGGTTTTCCAATGCTAATTTCGTTTGTTCATTGTCCGGTTCAGGACCCTTATTAAAGATATATTGTTTGCCTACAGGTTGTTTCAAACGATTGACTTCACCATTTCTATACCAACGCACCCATGTTTCGACCTGTGTTTTATGGCGTATATTTAATTCCAATAGAATCTGTTTGACAGGTACACCTGCTAATCGCATCTTAATCGCTTTCATTTTTACTTCATAGGGATAACTCACTCTTGTTCCCATAGAAAAAACACCTCCACATTGAAATTTAAGTATCTATACCCGAATTTCAATCGAAGATGCTTTTTTTATTTGTCTATACCTATTGGGGTCAGTTCCGGCGGTCAATCTAACACTTTTTTGCTGAGCAGGAGTCACCTCCTTCGCTACCAACAACTAGTGAACCCTTTTAATTTTTTATTTATTGCAAAAGCAACAATAACTAAGTTAGCTATGTTCTCCATATAGCAAAAATTTATGAACACTTTTCCTCTGTTCCTTAAATTTTTCTACTTATGTCCCAGCCACTTTTTTGCGTAAATCGGTAGACGCTTGCCGAAAGGTTTACCAGCGTTTTTTTCTAGCTTATCAGCGATTTTTGAGCTTTTACCGGCGTTTTCTCGTCGCTTACCCGCGAAGTACTGGCTTTTACCGGCGTTTCCCCTCTATTTACACTTTACATGTAATTTTCCATCAGTTCGAGCCGATAATCCCATGGATCATTCATGGATATAAAACTAGCTAATGCCTTGCTTTCTTTTTTGCGCTCAGCCCGCACTTTTGCTCTTTCAGAAGCAGTCTCGTGCAATTTTGTTTCCTCAACTGTTTCAGGTATAACGCGTGGTACTGCAGCAGGCCGATTTTGTTCATCTAGTGCTACAAAGGTTAATAAAGCAGTGGCTGCAACTTTACGTTCACCTGTTTTTAAATTTTCGGAGATGACTTTCACAAACACCTCCATCGAGGAAGTTCCAGTCCATGTTACATATGACTCAAAATAGACAGAATCTGTAGGACGAATCGGATGTAAGAAATCGACCGAATCGGTGGAAGCAGTGACACAATCTCTCCGACTATGCTTAGCAGCGGAAATTGATGCGACCTGATCAATATCGCTCATTAAACGACCACCAAAAAGAGTATTATGATTGTTTACATCATTCGGAAAAACACGACTTGTCCGCATAACCCTTGATTCCTTACAAAACTTATAATCTTTTATCACATCAATTCCCCCTATTACTTTTTTCTACTATAATGCAATATATTTCTAAAAAAAGCAATTAAATTATCTGATTATTACAATACTTTACATTTACATAATAAAAGCGGACAAGATACCGTAGCACAACACATGCCATATATTAGCTGTATATGGGAGGGAGACGTATGAAAAAACATAAATCTGAGGAGACAACTGAAGAATCACGCTTGTTAGCTGGAGAAATAACATCTTCTAAAATGGAAGTAATCGCTTCAATTGTATTAACCCTCGGGTATTCACTATCCACCCTCGCAACGATATTAGCGTTACAAGAGGAAGAGGAAGATGCGCAATTACTCGCTTCCAATTCACAAGATCAAAATCAACAATTTAAACAAATGTGTAAACAACTACAAAATGTTAATAATCGTTTAGAATCCATTGAAAAGAAACTTAATCGTTTTTAAAAGAGACATATCTTACTCCCACACGCTCCCCGATTAACCTTAGGAAGCTTTAAGAGCAATCTGATTTTGATGCCCATTATTGCAAAAAAACCACAATTCTCCGTCATAAAAGAGAATTGTGGCTTTTTTACTATACTATGATAATGAGCTTTCATGTCTTCTTTGCACGCTACAGCCCTATACCAGATGGAGAAGGACGTCATCTATTGTACCAAGATAGAAATCGTTTTTGTCTAGCTTATATTCCCCTTCTGCATGGTGAACTGTCACTCTACGTGTGAAGAAGTCAAATATGCAACATCTTTTCGTATTGTGAAACCGCATACAAAATAAAACGACACTTTTTGTACAAATTTGCTTTCACACTTTATATATTGATACATCGCAATAACTTTTTCAAGAATTTTGCTTAAAGAAATTGCAAGGGAATTATAGCCATTTTCAATCCCTATTTCTATCCAATTTTCAAACACTCCACAAAAGAACCCAACATAAATTTGTCATAAAAAGGGCATTCAATTTCCCTTTATGACCTTTTTTGACTATACTTAATAAAGAAATAATCGAGAGGAGTGTTAAGATGCAAGAAGTACAAGTAGAGACGTTGCAGGAATTATTGAATTCTTTCGCCAACAAAGACGTTTATATTCATCTTGAGACGACAAACGGTTCTTACGCAGCACACTACGATGAAAAATTTTTTAATGCTGGGGCTTTTATTCGTAATGCCAAAATTAATTACGAACTGGCTAAAGTAGTGGATGACTCTCCACATCGTGTCGGTTTAAAAATGGCACATGGTTGGGTTTATGCTCAAGGTATTACACATTATGAATTAGATGATTTAGGCCGTTTGTTAATGGCTGGACTAGACTATTCAGGTAAATTGGCGATAGCACTGGAAATTAGCGAAACGCCATTTACTTATTAAGGGGGACGACTATTTGAATTTACAACCACAACGTCATATTTTAATTGTTTACCCTCACCCAGATGATGAGGCTTTTTCAGTTGCTGGAACGATTGCCTATTATACTAAAAAGATGAATACACCTGTTACATATGCCTGTTTAACATTAGGTGAAATGGGTCGTAATTTAGGAAATCCACCATTTGCTACGCGTGAATCGTTGCCAGAAATACGCCGCAAGGAGCTTGTCGCTGCTGCTGACGCTATGGGCATTCAAGATTTACGTATGCTAGGCTTACGCGATAAAACAATTGAATTTGAAGACGACGAAAAAATGGTCAAGCTTGTAGAAGGTTTAATTGAAGAATTAATGCCGTCGCTTATTTTTACTTTCCTTCCTGGCTTCGCCGTGCACCCTGACCATGAAGCAACTGCACGGGCCGTTGTAGAGGCTGTGCGTCGCATGCCTAAAGCAGCGCGACCTCAAATTTTTGGCTGCGCCTTTGCTAACGATACAATTGCTAAAAATGGTGAACCACATGTCGAAATCGACATCCGTGAAATGAAGATGGATAAAGTAAAGGCTTTACAAGCGCATGCTTCTCAAACTGGTTGGATGATGCAAGAAACAGAAAAGCGCATTGATGACGGCGAGCCAATGAGCGAGAGCTGGCTGAATGTTGAAAAGTTCTACATTGTTAACCCTGATAATTATGTAAAATAATACAAAAAAGCGGTTGTAACCTTTTAAGGCACAACCGCTTTTATTTTGCTATTTTTAATTTATTAAACACATGGATAACCATCGTCAAACCAAAGGCAATGACTAAAATAATAAAAAATAAATAATGCGGTACATATATACCAAATACAGTCACTAACATTTTAAGCGCAATAATCCCAATTATGATAAATGCCGTCGCCTCAAGCTCTGGAATTTTTTCGATAATAATTAAAAATAATCCTGCAATTGTTCGCATCATTAATATACCAAGCATGCCGCCTATTAATAACACCCAAACCTGATCAGATATTGCAAAGGCAGCAAAAATGGAATCAACCGAAAACGCAATATCCATTAGCTCTACAGAAATAACAGTAGCCCAAAATACGCCAAATATCCGCACCATTATTCCAGACTTTTTTACTTCTTTGACACTGTCCTCTTGTCCTAGTTGTAAAAAATGCGCAATACTAATCCACCCTAAATACAACGCTCCCAACACTTTAATAAACCAAAACTCTACTAAATACACGCCAATTCCGATAAATAAAAAACGGAAAAAATAAGCCCCTAGCATACCATACATTAACGCCCGTTTACGTTGCTTATCGGGTAAATGTTTGACAAGTACCGCTAGTACGAGCGCATTATCTGCCGACAGTAATCCCTCAATGACAATGAGCGATGAAATTAATCCCCACGATACTGGATCTGCTAATACTTTTTTCCACATATCCCAATCGAAAAATTGCATATATGTAGATAGTATCCCATGAATAATGTCCAAATGCTTACCCCCTACTTGTCCTAAACTAATATATGCTCGGCGTTCTTCGTTATGAAAGTTTCTCCTTCTGTCATTTTTAAAAAATTTTTGATAATTCAATTTCTAGAAAACTCGATCAATAGACGTTTTTTCTCGAACATCATAAATTATGCTACTTCCATGTAATAAGATAAGAAAATGGACACCGAAAATTTAGAATTTACTAAAAATTTATAACAAAAATCGAAAAAAATATGCTATCATAGATGAATGTTTTACACGTAAAACGGAGGATGAATACTATGGAAGTTGCTGACACTAAAACAGTGCAAGTAGAGAATATCTTAATTGCACATCACTTTTTAAAAGATGTAGTCGTGCATACGCCACTACAGAAAAACGATTATTTATCAGAGAAATACGGAGCTAATATTTATTTCAAACGTGAGGATTTACAGCATGTTCGCTCATTTAAACTTCGCGGTGCTTACTATAAAATTAAAAAAATCGAGGAAGAAGCACGCATTAACGGCGTTGTCTGTGCCAGTGCGGGAAATCACGCACAAGGTGTTGCTTATGCCTGCGCACAGTTAAAAATTCAAGCGAGCATCTTCATGCCTCAAACAACCCCAAAACAAAAAATCGACCAAGTGCGTATGTTTGGCCGTGATTACGCTGAAATTATTTTAGCAGGAGATACGTTTGATGATGCTGCTGAAAGTGCAATGGCCTACTGCGAAGAACAAAGTAAAATTTTTATCCACCCATTCGACGATTTTGACGTCATCGCTGGACAAGGCACAGTTGCTGTTGAAATTATGAATGACATGGAAGAACCAATCGACTATGTTTTCGGAAGTATTGGCGGCGGTGGATTAATGTCAGGTGTTTCAGCTTATGTGAAAAACCTTTCCCCAAACAGTAAAATTATCGGTGTAGAGCCAGCCGGTGCAGGCAGTATGAAAGCTGCATTTGCAGAAGGTGGCGCAGTGGCACTCGATTGGATTGACAAATTCGTTGACGGTGCTGCCGTAAAATGCGTCGGTCACCACACTTATGATGTTTGTCGCCGTTATTTAGACGATATCGTGCTTGTTCCCGAAGGAAAAGTATGTACAACCATATTAGATTTGTACAATAAACACGCGATTATAGCTGAACCCGCTGGCGCATTATCAGTTGCTGCTCTTGACAGTTATAAAGAAGAGATTAAAGGCAAATCTGTTGTAGTTATTATTAGTGGTGGTAATAACGATATTGGGCGTATGCAAGAGATTAAAGAGAAATCTTTAATTCACGAAGGATTACTATACTACTTTATCGTAAGTTTCCCTCAACGTGCAGGTGCACTTCGTCAATTCCTAACAAGCGTCCTTGGACCAAATGATGATATTACAACTTTTGAATATACGAAGAAAAACAATAAAGAGAGTGGTCCTGCCTTAGTGGGTATCGAGCTAGGCAATCGCGATGATTATGAAGGATTGTTAAAACGCATGAAAGAGTTTGGTTTCAACTACAAAGAAGTAAATAACGACATCCAATTATTTGGCCTACTCGTGTAAGGGTCTTTGAGGGCTACTAAAAGGAAAATAGCGCACTAGAAATAGTTCTAGTACGCTATTTTTTATAAGTGCCAGGCACTCAAACAATTCTGAATTCTGACATAACGAAGCTCCCTAGATTATAGCATGGAATTATTAACAGTAGCATAGACCCACAAAACAAATAAGAACAATACGAGTCCTAGAATACAAAATCAAAATACAATTTTTCTTGCAAGAGAATCCTCTTTTAACCTAAAATCATATTTGTTTGCATTTTGATATTTCGGGTCTATATAGCTAGACTTCTCATCACTTTTTGAGGCTTTTCTAAATTTAGGAAAAGATGTATATTCTTTCTCTTTCCATATCCAAATACCTGTTTCTCCTTTTTCTTTATGGAATACATTCTTTTGGAGTTTATTTTTTTGATTGGCTGTAAAATAGTTGGAGATAAAAATCCGCGATGGTCCAGCGGTTAAAACATTTCTTTCTATCACATTGTTTTTTGTATCATATTGTAATAATAGCTGTCCCCCATCTAGCCCCTTCGTGTCATTTCGATAAAGAATATTTTGAGAGATAGTAGAATTAATCGTACCTCCCCGATCTTCATCATACCCACCAATCGATATCCCAGTGTAAAAGTTTTCATAAATAATATTGTTTATTATTTTAATGTTATCAGCGTATTTTTTAGCATGCTCAGAAGTTGCTTCTATTCCAATATCACTTTTATAAACGGTATTCTTTTCAATGGTTATATTTTTGCCACCATCTACATAAATTCCGCCAGCAGCATAATCCTCCCCATAAGCTGGATTGTCATAAGAGGATATTTCATAAACTATATTATTCTTTACGATGCCATTCCGTACAAAGTCCACTTTTTTATCATTTGAAATGCCTTCATAACCAATTAGGTCAATTCCGATATTATCACTACGGCGAACTATATTATTTTCTACTTTAAAAACGTCAATATTGCCATTTAGAACAAGAGATTCACTTGCCCCTAGTTTCAAATCTTCCAACGTATTATTTGAAATATTTATATCTTTCATTGTGCCAGTTCCGTATATAGCAATCCCATGGCCATTCCCATCATCTGCATGGGTTTCAATGCGCTGCACATGATTATTGTCTAGTGTAATATGGCTACTAGAACCTGTTACATAAATCCCCATTACTGTTTCGCCTGCTAAATCAGTAGATAAATCCTGGATAGTTAGTCCACTGATGGTCACGTAATTTTTATTATTTATCACCACTAAGGCTACATCCTCTTCAACATCCTTCAAGTCCTTTCCACTCAGAACAACCTTTTCCTTGTTGTAGGCTTTAAATGTAATTGGTTTTGACTTGGTACCACTATGTTTTACGACAAGTTTTTCATGATAATTTCCTTTTCGTATGAGGACGGTAGTACCGGCGCTTGCTTCTAAAGCCGCTTTTTTTAATGTGCGTAATGGCTTTGATTTTGTACCAACATTATCATCATGTCCATTTGTCGCAACGTAAATAACTTGATCCTGCTTATCTTCATTATTGTTTAAAACAAAGACAATCACCATAGCAACTGCTACCAAGAGGATAAAATAAAATTTTTTCATTAAATCATTCCTTATTGAATATATTTCATAACTTTAATAATACAAGTAACAGGCACCAAAACAATTCAGAATTTTCACTAGCACAATAAAAAACGCCCATACCTATGTATGAGCGTTTAATCATTAACCTAGCAATGCACGGTCAGAATTCATTTTTTCACCGCGAATGCGTTCGAATTCAGCCATTAAATCAGGAATTGTCAGTTCATGTTTGCGATCCTCGCCGACCTCCAAGATAATCTGACCTTTATCCATCATAATAAGACGGTTTCCTAAGTCCAATGCTTGTTGCATATTGTGCGTGACCATTAGCGTCGTAAGATTGTCCTTTTCAACTAAATGCTTCGTAATACGCGTAATAAGCTCCGCACGCGAAGGGTCAAGCGCTGCGGTATGCTCATCTAGCAATAGAATGGATGGCTTCGTAAACGTAGCCATTAACAGTGATAATGCCTGACGCTCACCGCCCGAAAGCAAGCCAACCTTTGCGGATAAGCGACTTTCTAAGTTTAACCCTAGCATTTCTAAGGATTCCTTAAAAAATTGTCGACGTTTCTTATCAACGCCAATACGTAGACCGCGACTTTTGTTTCTTGAATACGCAAGTGCTAAGTTTTCTTCAATCGTCATAGTCGGTGCTGTTCCCGCCATTGGGTCCTGAAACACGCGACCAATGAAATGAGACCGTTTATATTCTGGCAAACTTGTGACATTATTACCGTCTATTAATACGGAACCAAAGTCTGGTGTTAACGCACCAGAAATCATATTCATCATCGTAGATTTACCCGCACCATTACTGCCGATAATTGTAACAAAATCGCCTGGTTTTAAATGTAAGTTTATTTCAGCAAGTGCAATTTTCTCATCGGGTGTACCTTCATTAAAAATTTTATTAATGCCGTCTAATTTAAGCAAGGCCTTTTCCTCCCTGCTCTACCGTTTTCACTTGCGAACGTTCTGCTGCCCGTTTTGCTTTGCGCTTTCGCTCTTTGTTTTTTTCGACAAACTGAGGAACGACAAGCGCTAAAATAACAATAATAGCCGTAATGAGTTTCATATCACCTGAATCAAGGAAATCGACGCGCAATGCTAACGCTAAAATAATGCGGTAAATAATAGCACCAGCGATTACAGCCAATGTAGTACGCATAATTGTTTTTGTACCAAAGATGGCTTCCCCTATAATAACCGAAGCAAGACCGATAACAATCATACCGATCCCCATACTAACATCCGAAAACTTCGAATATTGTGCGATTAAAGCTCCAGAAAATGCGACAAGTGCATTCGAAAGACCAAGACCAAGAATAATAAGCGTATCTGTATTCGCAGAGAAACTACGAATCATACGTTTATTATCACCTGTTGCTCGAATAGCTAGCCCGACTTCTGTTTTTAAGAACCAGTCCGCAATAAATTTAATTAAAATCGTGATGAGTAAAACTACAATCAACGTACCCCAAGTTGACGGTACTTGCTGAATGCCGATGCTTTTTAATACGTTATTTAATGCCGCATCGATACCTAAATTACTCCAAAATGTTTGAAACTTTGAAAACAAGGTTTCAGAGTTTAATAATGGAATATTCGGACGACCTATCGTATTTTCTGCAGTTAACCCCATGATGCGTAAGTTAAGCGAATACAAGGCAATCATCATTAAAATCCCTGATAATAGCGGATTAATCTTCCCTTTTGTGTGAAGAATTCCTGTCATACATCCTGCAATAAATCCAGCAACAATTGCCACTAAAGTCGCTAAGATTGGGTGGTAGCCAAGCAGAATCATTGTTGCTGCCGTAGCCGCCCCTGTTACAAAGCTTCCATCAACCGTTAAATCCGGAAAGTCTAACACACGGAATGTTAAGTAAACACCGAGTGCCATAATTGCATAGATGATTCCTTGCTCCACTGAGCCAAATATTGCTGTAAACATTGTTGAATCATCTCCTAAAAATTATCGTATCAATTATACCGAGCCGTCATTGCGCCAAGATGTTATCTAGCTTGTTCAAAAGCTTCTCTTAAAATCTGTAAAATTTACTTGGAACTCAAATCTCTTATTGATAAACGTAAAGATTGTCTGCTTTAACAAGTTAAAATGAAGAGAAAGCGGGGATAGTTCTCCCCCGCTTCAGCTCAAATGTAACATGACTTATGCATTATTTTTCTAAAAGCTCTGCGCCCCAAGAATCTTTAATTTCAATCCCTAATTCATCAGCAACTTTTTTGTTCACTACTAATTTTAAGTTTTGTGGATATTGAGCTGGTGTATCAGCAGGTGTTGCTTCACCTTTTAAGATTTTGACAGCCATTTGACCAGCTTCATAGCCTATATCATAGTACTCAAAGCCGTATGCAGCTAAGCCACCACGTTCTACAGAATCAAGCTCACCAACAATAAGCGGTAATTTATTTGCTTTTGCTACATCAATAACAGATTCTAATGCAGAAACAACTGTATTATCCGTAATAATATAAAAAGCCTCTACTTTACCAATTAACGATTCAGCCGCTTGTTTAACATCCGCTGAAGTTGCAGCTGAAGCCTCTTTTACTTCAAGACCTTGTTCAGCCATCACTTTTTTCACTTCTGTTACTTGTGCTACTGAATTTTGCTCACCAGCATTGTAAACCATACCGACGTTTTTAGCGCCAAGTTCTTTTAATAATGCTACCGTTTTAGAAATCGTATCAGGATGTAAATCAATTGTTCCCGTTACATTTTTCCCTGGTTTGTCCATCGAATCAATTAACTGCGCGCCCACTGCATCTGTCACAGAAGTAAAGATAATTGGAATATCGCCCGTTGCCGTAGCTGCTGCTTGTGCAGAAGGTGTAGAGTTAGCAAAAATTAAATCTACGTTTGCACTTACTAGGTTATTGGCAATTGTTGTATTTAAGCTGTTATCACCTTGTGCAATTTGTGCATCATATTCCACTTTTAAGCCTGAATCCTCAATCGCTTTTTTGAACCCTTCTGTTGCAGCATTTAAAGATGGATGCTCAACAATTTGAGTAATCCCGATTTTATATGTTTTTTGATCTACACTACCACTTTCACTTGCATTATTCTTTTCGTCGCCCTTTGAATCTGATGAACTACCGCTACCACAAGCAGCAAGCAATAATAATAATCCAAATAATAGGAACGAAAGCTGTTTCATATTGCGCTTCACAAATAATCCCCCCGACTAATACTCTATTATCTATCACACTTCACTCGAGCAAAGTGTGAATGTATCGCTATATTATCGTTATTATCGCTATTCGTCAACAACATTATGAATGTTCTGACTTTTAAATTTGACAAAATATTTTACTTTTTCACTTAATTTGTCGCTTTAAACCGCTAAACTACTACATTTCTTAATTTATAATTCTTTTGTAATATAATAATAATTGTATGGCAATTTTTCGAAAGTTAAAGGTTG
The DNA here is from genome assembly GCF_016350185.1 of Lysinibacillus sp. C5.1. Classification (NCBI taxonomy): domain Bacteria; kingdom Bacillati; phylum Bacillota; class Bacilli; order Caryophanales; family Bacillaceae; genus Lysinibacillus; species Lysinibacillus sp. C5.1. The sequence goes on along the minus strand of NZ_CP066226.1, from coordinate 459,170 downwards.
CCTTCATAATCCAAAAATCGATAAGAGCATAATAGAATTTGGGACAAAAGAGAAAAGCGTTAAATTGACCGCAGTCAATCTAACGCTTTTTTACTATATCGTTGATGTCCACTTCGAATGGTGCTTTCTGGGGGCACACCGTAAGCAGCAAGGATGAGAGGTGTCCTCATCTTGCATTGAGTGCACGTCTTGCCTTCACTGCGCCATTTAATTAACTACTTACAGATTCAATAGTAGCAAAAATTTGCGAGTAAACATCTTGAATATTCTGTTTCTTTCTCAACTTATATCTCCATGTATGTTCTTTATTTTTCTCATCAGTTCCTAAATCGAGAAACCCTGTTGCGAAATTAGCAGGGTCAACATCAATAATATCATCATACTGTACACCTTCATTGACAAATGGTACATGTACTTTAGTCGATTGCATAAAAAATGTAGGAATTTTTAACGACCTATAAGAAGCTACATATTGGTCATCATCTGCTTCATGTAAAAATTCTTTCATAATCATAATGGCATCTAGCTCTTTAGATAGGGATTCCGTATTATTTTTTAACTTCTCAAAAGTAATATCTTGAAAATCTATATTTTCTTCCCTTACTTCTGGAATCGCCCCAATTACCCCAATTTTTAAATCCCGCCCTTGGTAAATTCCAAATTCTGTATTGTTACACCCAACGAGACAGATTAAAACCCAGATAAGCAAAGATGCAATTTTCTTCAAACGACATCCCTCCAGTTACGGATAATATCATTTTACTTTATCCTATCTAATAACCTAACACATCCCGTTTTGTCCTTAAGATTGTTAACGATGCATAATAATTACTAGTTGAGGCAACTGAATAAGTAGCACTAAAAACTGTAGTGACTCCAGCAGTGCCTGTATGTGTAGTTGATGTAGATTCATAAAAATTTCCATTCACTGTATAATAAAAGTGACCATTGTATAATTCAACTACTATTGTACCTTGAAAAGATATTGGGTTTGCACGAAACTCTTGAAGAAGTGGTTTCGTATTTGTATCTATATATTGCGCACCACCACGGCACACATTCACATACACAAGAAGAATTGGTTTATATGATCTATTTGGAATTGTTACTGGTGTACTTGTAGCTAACCATCCACAAGACGGATTTGATGTAACAGACCTTGCTCTTGGCTTAGCTTGTGCTAAACTATCTGACATTGCCTGGTAAGCTTCGTCTAAAGAAACACCCTTTATTTCTGCATAATGTTCAGCTACTTGTTCATCAGTTAGTTCTATCGTAAATTCTTCACCTGAGTTTAAGATTGCATCCAACTCTTCCTCTCTCATATTTTTCCCATCTAATATTTTAATTATGTTTGAATTAGTTTCATCATTAGCCTTTACATCCGAATCAACTAATGGAAAAAAAATCAAAAGAAATAGTGTGAGTTTAAGTATCCTCATCATGCTTTGCACCCCTTTTTCCTTTTCAAATTCAACTTTAATTTATTAAGTCATCTGAAATGGTTGCTATAGCAAATTTGAATATACTCGATTTAATTTAATTTTATCGAGAATAGTACCGACATTTCAACCGACATTTTTTCTGTCGGTACACCAGTACTTTATACTTAAAAAATCGGAAAATTTTACACCACGTATAAAAGAAGCAATACTACGAATATTCGGGCTACACAAATTTTACACATTGCTATTTACAAACCTTTATAAATACTGCTATGATTGCACTTGCTTTACGTGGTTCGTAACCATCCCACGAAAAAAAACTAAGGAGAAATGAATATGAAAGTGAAATTTTTAGCAGCAAGTGGCATTATTGCCGCGCTCTATATTGCTGTTACAATGCTCGTCGCACCATTTGGTTTTACAGAGGTGCAATTCCGCGTATCGGAAATTTTTAATCATTTAGTTGCCTTTAACCCTCGCTTTGCTGTTGGGATTATTATGGGTGTGTTTATTTCAAATCTATTTTCACCACTTGGTGCCTATGATTTAGTGTTTGGCGTTGGACAGACAATGATTACGCTTGGCCTGTTAATTGTGATTTGTAAATTTGTCCAAAATATATGGGCGCGTTTAATCATAAACACATTTTTATTTACATCCACAATGTTTATCATTGCCTTCGAGCTGAACTTAGCATTAGAATTACCATTCCTGTGGACATGGTTAACTGTCGCAGCCGGTGAATTTGTTGTATTAGCAGTCGGTGCACCGATTATGTATATGCTCAACAAGCGCCTAAATTTCAAAAATATGATTTAATAGACGAGTCTTTGCGATTCGTCTTTTTTTTACTTTCGGGCGTACTCCCCCTGCTTTTCCTCTTACAATTAAGGCTACAAAAGTATTTTTTCTTTTTCTTGACACTATTCTGAAAATATATTAAAATTTTTCAATAATAAATGTGTAGAAGAAGATGAGTAGCAAGCAATCGTACTTTTAGAGAGCTGATGGTTGGTGCAAATCAGTAGTATGGACTTGTGAATGGACTTCGGAGCAGCCTTACTAAAATAAGGTCGAACTAACTCCCCGTTACAGGAGTACAAGCGCGCATTTTTGCGAATAAAGGTGGCACCACGGTTACTCGTCCTTTTTATAGAGGATTGGAGTGACCTTTTTTTATGGAAAATTTAGAATAGAGGAGTCGAGAACAGATGGGTACAGCAGTAGAGCAAAAAGGATATTTTGGTGAATTTGGAGGCAGCTTCGTTCCTGAAGAGCTTCAAAATGTATTAAATATTTTAGATGAGAACTTCCAAAAATATAAAGATGATGAAGCGTTTAATCAAGAACTAGACTATTATTTCCGTGAATATATTGGCCGAAAATCGCCACTGTATTTTGCAGAAAATTTAACGAAGCAACTTGGCGGCGCTAAAATTTATTTAAAGCGTGAAGATTTAAATCATACTGGTTCACATAAAATCAATAATGTACTAGGTCAAATTTTACTTGCAAAACGCATGGGCGCTAATCGTGTTATTGCTGAGACGGGCGCAGGTCAACACGGTGTTGCAACAGCAACTGCTTGCGCTATGTTTGGCATGGATTGCACAGTCTACATGGGACTAGAAGATACAAAACGACAAGCATTAAATGTATTCCGTATGGAGTTATTAGGTGCTAAAGTTGTTGCGGTTGATAAAGGCCAAGGTCGTCTGAAAAATGCCGTAGACGAAGCATTTGCTGATTTAGTAGAAAACTATGAAACAACTTTCTATTTATTAGGCTCTGCAGTAGGACCGCATCCATTCCCTTCGATGGTGAAACATTTCCAATCAGTGATTAGCCGTGAGAGTCGTGAGCAAATTTTAGAAAAAGAAGGCAAACTCCCTACAGCAGTTCTTGCATGTGTCGGTGGCGGTAGTAATGCAATCGGTGCATTTGCAGAATATATCGCTGATGAAGGCGTTCGTTTAATCGGTATCGAACCAGAAAAAGCAGCAACATTAAATGAAGGTACTCCTGGTGAATTGCATGGTTTTAAATGTTTAGTATTGCAAGATGCACAAGGTAATCCATTACCAACATATTCAATTGCAGCTGGTCTTGACTACCCTGGGGCTGGCCCTGAACATAGTTATTTAAAAACAATTGGCCGCGCTGAATATGTAATCGTATCAAATGACGAAGTGCTAGAAGCATTCCAAGTACTTTCAAAAGTGGAGGGAATTATCCCTGCGCTAGAGAGCTCGCATGCTGTAGCACATGCTATAAAATTAGCACCAACACTATCACCTGACGAAAGTATTATTATTAATATCTCAGGTCGTGGAGATAAAGACGTTGAACAAGTATTCAATATGTTAAAAAATAAAGCTACACTATAGATTGCTGTTTGCATTTAGATGCGTTCCGCGGGCACATGGCAAGCCACAACTCGCATCATAACGATAAAAAAGACCAAGCAGGCTTGGACAAAAGAGAAAAAGTGTTAGATTGACTGCCGGGACTGACCCCGATATATAAGACACTAAACAAAAAAGCATTACCCAACCCGTTGTCGATATTGAACCGGCGACTGGTTGTTTAGTTTCGTTTGAATTCGGTTATTGTTATAATAGTTTATATAGTCTTTGACAGTTTGTTCTACGATGGCCGTCGTAGTACTGTTCAAATTGTCTAAGTAGAATGTTTCAGACTTTAACACAGAATGAAACGATTCGATTGGGGCATTATCAGCGGGCGTACCTTTACGGGACATGCTCATGGTAATGCCTTTTGCTTTTACGGCCTGTTGATAATCATACGATGTGTATACCGCCCCTTGGTCACTGTGCAACGTACACCCTTCGGGCAAATGATGAAGTTGAGCTAATGTATCCAGCACAAAATCAGTATCTTGGCAGTCTCCAATCGAATAGGCAATAATTTCACCATTATATAAATCTTGAATACTTGAAAGATACAACTGTTTTTGACCAAATGGCAAGTAGGTAATATCAGTTACGAGCTTCTGTAACGGTGCGGTGGCTTCAAAATCGCGATTTAATAAATTTGCTGCGATTGCATAAGGTTGTCCTGTTCGTTTCCGTTTTTTCACTTTCACGCGACATTGCCAACCATATTTTTGCATGATACGTTGAACCACTTTATGATTGACGCACATTTCTTGACGTAAAAGTGCTGTAATTTTTCTGTAGCCATAGCGAAATTTATTTGCTCGACAGAGTTCACCGATACGTCTCTCTATTGCTTGACGAGACCTTGCATCGGTTGATGCCTGTTTCCAACGATAGTAGGTAGATCGTGCAATCCCAAAGTGTTTACAAATGTCCTTTACAGACATCATGCTTCTTAGTGACGCAACTAACTGTACAGCTACTTCTCCAACCACTTCCTCTCCAACTCTGCGTACTTTTTTAGCACCTCAATTTGTTGCTTTAAATAACGGTTTTCCAATGCTAATTTCGTTTGTTCATTGTCCGGTTCAGGACCCTTATTAAATATATATTGTTTGCCTACAGGTTGTTTCAAACGATTGACTTCACCATTTCTATACCAACGCACCCATGTTTCGACCTGTGTTTTATGACGTATATTTAATTCCAATAGAATCTGTTTGACAGGTACACCCGCTAATCGCATCTTAATCGCTTTCATTTTTAATTCATAGGGATAACTCACTCTTGTTCCCATAGAAAAAACACCTCCAAATTGAAATTTAAGTATCTATACCCGAATTTCAATCGAAGATGCTTTTTTTATTTGTCTATACCTAATGGGGTCAGTTCCGCCATCAATCTAACACTTTTTTGCTGCGCCGTTGTTGTCCGCTTCGGCGGTGCGTTCCGCTCAGCACAGTAAGCCGCAACCCTCGCTAATGCGCGGAATGACAGCGTCTTACGGTGTGTGCGTTCTAAGCAGGAGTCACCGCCTTCGTTACCAACAACTAGTGAACACTTCTAATTTTTTATTTTTGCAAAAGCAAGAATGGCTAAGTTCCCATAATAGCAAAAATTTACGAACACCTTTCCTCTGTTCCTTAATTTTTTTTAGTTATGTCCTAGCCTCTTTTCCTATTACACAAGCATATTTAGCTTCGGATAAATTTCCGCTACATTGTCACGTAACTTAGCTTTTAAGAACTTTCCTACAGATGTTTTCGGGATTTCATCTAAAAAGACAATATCGTCTGGCACCCACCATTTCGCAAATTGACTTTCTAGAAATGCTAGCAATTCTTCTTCCGTTGCTGCCATCCCTTCCTTTAAAACGACACAGGCTAGTGGACGTTCTTGCCATTTGGCATGTGGAATTGCAATAACTGCTGCTTCAAATATAGCATCATGCGTCATTAGTGCATTTTCCAAATCTACAGAAGAAATCCACTCACCACCAGATTTAATTAAGTCTTTTGTTCGGTCAGTAATTTTAATAAAGCCGTCCGCCGTACGAACCGCAATATCTCCTGTAAATAACCAGCCATCTCGATAGGCATCTTTTGTACGCTCATCTCGATAATATTCATGTGAAATCCACGGACCACGTAAACGTAATTCGCCCATGGTCTCACCATCCCATGGCACTTCTCCATGATCATTAATAATACTTGACTCAATCCCAGCCATTGTCATTCCTTGCGTAGCACGAGCTTCAATACGTTTTTCAATCGGCCATTCTTCCATCCATGACATATAATTTGATAACGCAACGATTGGCGTTGTCTCCGTCATCCCATAAACAACGATGTATGGAATACCGTATTTTTCTTCAAACGTACGGATTAAACGTGTTGGTGAAGCTGAACCACCACAACAAATCGCGCGAAGCGAACTGATATCTCGCTCACGCTTCTCCTGCTCTTGTAATGCTCCAATCCAAATGGTCGGTACACCCGCAGTCAATGTCACCTTTTCTTGCTCCACTAAATCTAAAATCAAATCAGAAGTAAATTGAGGCCCTGGCAGTACTTGTGTTGCACCGACATTGACACTTGCAAATGGCAACCCCCAAGCATTTGCATGAAACATTGGCACAATTGGCATCACAACATCGCGCTCTGAAATACCCATGGAGTCGGACATACTTAGCATCATACTGTGTAACACTAAGCCACGATGTGAATAAACCACCCCTTTTGGATTTCCTGTTGTGGCACTTGTATAACACATACCAGCAGGTGCTTCTTCCTCTAAATCATCTGGAAATTCGAAGTTTTCATCTGCAGCAGCTAATAATTCTTCATAGGATAAAGCATTCGGTAACGTTGTCTCTGGTAACGTCTCTTCATCAGTCATAATAATATAATGTTTTACTGTTTTTAACTCACTAGCAATATTTTCTATGATAGGGAGCAAATCAACATCAATCATTAAAATCTCATCCTCGGCATGGTTAATGATATAAATTAAATGCTCTTCAGATAAGCGAATATTCACCAGAACATGGCACTGCAAAATACGCCTCTAAGTGGCGATGCTGATTCCACGCGAAGGAACCAATCTTTTTCCCCTTTTCCATCCCCAGCTTTGTCAGCGCATCTGCTAAACGACGCGTCCTTTTCGCCCATTCTCCATATGTTAAACGGTGAATTTTATGTGCACTTGTACGCGACACGATTGTCTTTCTAGCGAAGTAACTCTCAGCTCGCTTAAAAAAGTTTGTTAATACTAATGGTGTTTGCATCATATTACATCCATCCCTTCTTCTAAGTGAATTCCCCCAAACACTTGTAGAACATCTATGTATTCTTTAACAGAATACTATTAATATTCTGAATATGATTATATTAGAAAATTAATTATTATGCTATATATTCCAAAAATTTTCTTTTTTATACTCTGTTTTTCTATCCTGTTTTTTATTGAATAGTGCCACGTCAACAAAAAACAGGTAAAGAAAAACAATGTCGTTTCTCTTTACCTGCGTTAATTTATTTTCATTTGAAAAAGCTTTTATTTTTATGAAATAGCCTTCTTTTGCAGTTTAATTTTTAACTTCTCCAACATATCGATAGTCATCTTGGCTAAATCATATTCTGCTTTAAAGCCCCATTCATTTTTGGCTGCATCAACATTGATAGAATTTGGCCAACTATCCGCAATTGCTTGACGAATCGGATCGACGTTATAATCCATTCGGAATTGTGGCAAATGTTTTTTAATTTCGGCTGCAATTTGTGATGGTTCAAAGCTCATCGCAGTAATATTAAATGCATTGCGATGAATTAGTTTACTACTATCAGCCTCCATTAAATCCACAATCGCTTGTAACGCATCTGGCATATACATCATATCCATATACGTTCCTTCTTGAATATATGATGTATACTTCCCTTGTTCAATCGCTTCATAGAAGATTTCTACGGCATAATCCGTTGTACCACCGCCAGGAGGCGTTACATAAGAAATCAATCCTGGGAAGCGTACACCACGTGTATCTACCCCAAAACGATTGAAATAATAGTCACATAATAATTCTCCCGCGACTTTATTTACACCATACATCGTTGTTGGACGCTGTAATGTATCTTGTGGCGTATCATCCTTAGGTGTTGTTGGACCGAATGCACCAATAGAACTCGGCGTGAAAAATTGTAACTTCAACTCACGCGACACTTCTAATGCATTCATTAAACCACCCATGTTTAAATTCCAAGCAAGCAATGGATTTCTTTCTGCAGTTGCAGATAGTAGTGCAGCTAAATGCATCATCGTATCTGCACCAAAACCCTTAGCTAAATCATGCATCCTTTGTCCATCCGTCACGTCCAGCACTTCGAATGGCCCCTTTGTATGTTCAAGCTTTCGTATATCTGTAGCTAACACATTGTCCTCTCCATAAATACTACGAAGTTTTTCTACCAGCTCAGAGCCTATTTGACCAAGAGCACCTGTAACCATAATCTTTTCCATTTCTCCAAACCTCCACATATGAACAATTGTACTTCTCAGGAGTACAATATTTTATACTGAAACATTGATTTAATAACACTTCTGATGCATTTCATTATAATGTGTTCATATAAAAAATACAACAACAATCTATACGAGTTTCAAAAAAGGACGTAAATTTCCTTGTTATCAGTATATGGTTTTTGATAAATCTTGTGCTGTCTCACAACACAAAAATACATTTGTACTTTCCAAAAATACAATAATCTATTTTTCATAAAAAAAAGAACCTCTTTACACATACATAAAGAGGTTCAACTTTTTTTCTTGTTCCATTAAATTGAAAAACGTTTAACAGCAATTTGCAACACCTTTGAAACTTTTCGTAATTCTTTAATCGTATGATGAAATTGTTGCTGTGCATTTAATTGATCTGTCGTTAACTTCGCTACATGTTTAGTCGAGGCTGCATTCGTATCTGAAAGAGCTGTTAACATACCTGCATCTTCGTTAACCTTCTTTGTATGTTCAGCTATATCTTGCACTGTCGTCGATACTTCTACAATATATGGCTGAATGATATTGACCTTTTCTAATATTTGATCGAAGCTTGTTGCAGTTTCTGACGTTACATTTACACCTTTTTCTGTAGCACTTAGTACACCTTCCATCATCTTTACAGCGTAGTGAGAATCGGTTTGGATATTTTGTACAATGGACGTAATTGTCTGAGTTGAATGTACTGTTTGCTCAGCTAGTTTACGTACTTCGTTGGCGACGATGGCAAACCCTTGTCCGTGTTCGCCAGCTCTCGCCGCTTCGATGGACGCATTTAGCGCCAGTAAATTGGTTTGGGCAGTTATTTTTTCAATCACTTCAACCATATGGTCGATTGTAGAGGCTCTTTCCACTAGTTTAAAAATAGCTATATTTGATTTTTCAACAGCGCGCTTTATGGCTTGAATTTGGGTTAAATTCGCCTGTACAATATCTGTACCACTTTCTGCTTCACGGGCAGTCTCATGTGCAAAGCTCTCTACAAGCTGCACTTTTTCTAAGACAATCTGTACACCGTTTAATACTTCTTCTAATGAGGCAGAATTGGACGCTAATTTACTAGTAGATGCAGTGGTCAAATCTGCAATACTTTGCACATCCTTTGCTATTTTTACTGTAGCTGTAGAAGATCGCTCCGAGGATTCTTGTAAATTTTCCGTCATTCCTGCAACCTCTTGCGCACTATTTGTAACCGTATGTAACAATCGCTTTACTTCTGTTGCCATCTGATTATATGACAATACAACTTCTCCAAGCTCATCATGCGCCACATAGCTCGCATTGGCTGTAAAATCACCTTGTTCTGCACGTTTTAATAGTGATTTCAATTGACGTGTCGGTACATTAACAGCCTTCGTTGCGATGAAACCAATGAAAACGACTAATAGTACGACAAATGTACAAACACTCCCCAATAACCAATAACCAAATTGCACATCCTTTTGGTACGCTTGTTGCTGTTCATCAGCTCTTTGAACTAAATAACTCTGCGTCTCTTCTAAAATTGCATGGCTTTGTTGTCTAACCGGTAAATAGGACTGCTCATAAAACTGCTGACGTTTTTGCGTATTTAACTGTTGATAACTTTCAACTAATTCTATCTGCTGTGAGAATACCGAATTATACTTCTTTACTTGATGATTCATTTTTTTATCAATTACTATTTTTTCTAAATTACTTAAAGGCTGTTCAATATTTTTTAGTATAGCTGCCATCTCTTGATATTCGCCACCTGAATCCATTAAATAATCCAAGTGTCGTTGCGCTTCCTCAAGCTCATTAAGCCATCCAATCGGTACAAGTGCCTCGGTATAACTTTCGCTTGCATGCCATGACATTTTCCGTAAATAATCCACACTAAATATACCGAGTAGGACATTCGATAGTACACAAACAATCATGAGTACAAGCAGCTTATCTTTTACCTTAATATAACGAAAAAAATGCATTATTTTCGGCTCCTTCTCCAACTATTACCATTAATCATAGTATGGAGATATAAAGCTAGTGTTATGTTTTTGTAAAATTTTCTAACAGAATTATAGAACATTCGATTCTTTAATAAATTCGACACAATATAAAAACTTGCGCAACCTTCTTTACATTCTATCGTTTACTATTAATAGATAATTTTTACAATTATGAAGGAGAGGTGTTTGACTGTTGCATTTAAAAAAATTAGATAGCAGTTTAGCAATAAGTCTATTGTTGCTAGGTATTACTAGTTGCCTCTTCGTACACTCTAGCAGTACAGCGTTTGAACAGTATGCAAGTTTGTTTATCATAAAGCAATTTATCTATTATAGTTTGGGCTTTTTAATGATGTATGGTGTAGCAACACTTGATATTGAGCAACTAAAAAAAATCGGCTGGCCCTTTTATTGGGTTATAGTAGCGCTAACATTCGGATTATTTATTGCACCTGAAAGCATCGCGCGCACCATAAATGAAGCAAAATCTTGGTATCAAATTCCACTTTTAGGGTCGTTACAACCCTCTGAATTTTTGAAGTTCGCATTTTTAATTGTTGTCAGTAAAGTGATTGTCGCCCATCAAGCAAAATATGTGCGTCCTTCCTTTTTATCCGATATGCGATTGCTATTGATGATTGGCATCATTACACTTCCACCAACACTCGCTGTATATAAGCAACCAGATACAGGCATGGTTATGTTATATATGGCGATGATATTACCGATGATTTACTTTTCAGGTATCCAAACAAAATTACTCGTCATTTTCACAGCTATTCCTGTGACCATCGTTAGTGCAATCGTTATTCTCTATGTAAAATTTAATGATTTTTTTACAGAAAAAATACTAAGTAAGTTATCTGGGCATCAAGTTTCCCGTTTTTACGGGTGGTTACAACCCTATGAATATACGGATTCCTCCTTTCAAACTAGACAAGGCTTTATGGCCATCGGTACAGGAGAATTTACTGGTAAAGGCTATTTACAAAATAATGTCTATGTTCCAGAAAAGCATACAGATTTTATTTTTTCTGCCATCGCTGAAGAATTAGGATTTGTTGGTGGAGCCTTTGTCATTACATTATTATTTTTTGTAATTTATCGTATTGTTCTTATTACAGTAGAAGCAAAGGATCCATTTATGACCCTTATGGGTGCGGGTATCTCCAGTTTACTAGCATTCCAAATTACACAAAATATTGGCATGACGATTGGACTTTTACCTGTAACCGGTGTAACGTTACCGTTTTTAAGTTACGGAGGTAGTTCACTACTATCAAATTTCATGTTAATGGGTATTGTTATGGTTATCCATAATTCTTATAGCGGGTATATGTTTAAAACCTCACAAGTTTAGGAGGACGCATTTATCGATGAATACTCATGTAAAGAAGCGAATTGTATTATTACTTTTCCTGACAGGAGGCGTGTTGTGCATACTCATTCTTCGCCAAGCCTTTCTGATGCTTTAAAAGCTGTCCTGAAAGCCCTTGATAGCGACTTTTAGAGACAGCTTTCTTTGTACATAATTATATTTTTTTAATATTTTCAATAACAACTTCAATTATTTTATCTAAATCATGTTGGACAATATTAAGTGGTGGTGATAGCGTTAGAACATTGTTAAACCCTGCTACTGTTGCACCATTTTTCCCTATTATCACACCCTGCCCTTTGCATGCAGCAATGACGGCGTTCACTTTATCCACTGGTAAGGGCTCTTTTGACTCTTTATCTACGACTAATTCAATTCCTATTAATAAGCCTTTACCACGTACATCTCCAACATGTGGATGTGTTTTCAAAGCTTGCTGAAGCGTTTGAAGTGTACTAGCCCCCACTACCTTGGAGCGCTCGAATAATGCTTCTCGCTCTAGAATTTCGATATTCTTCAATGCGACAGCACAGGCTACAGGAGAGCCACCAAATGTATTGACATGGCGGAAATAACCATATGCATCTGAACCTGTAAACGCCTCATAAATTTCGCGTTTCACTGCCGTTGCTGATAATGGTAAATACCCACTTGTAATACCTTTAGCCATTGTAATAATGTCAGGCTTCACCCCATAGTTCATAAAACCAAACGGCTTTCCTGTGCGACCAAATCCACAAATGACTTCATCGACAATCATTAATGCCCCATGTTTTTGACAAACCGCCTCGATGCCCTTCATGTAATTTTCCGGTGGCATGATTACACCACCACCCGTAATAATTGGTTCTAATATCATCGCAGCAATCGTATCGCTAAGTTCCCATGTCATCAACTTATCGACAGCCTTAACACTTGCTAGCTCAACTGGAGCTGTTGCATCATTTTCTGGATCTCGATATTGGTCTGGTGGCGCGACATGAATAAATCCTGGTGTTAGCGGTTCATATTTATATTTTCGTTCTGCTTGCCCCGTTGCGGCTAAAGCTCCAAACGAACTTCCGTGGTAAGCCCGATAGCGTGAAACAATTTTATAGCGCGCACTTTGCCCTTTCTGCTGATGGTATTGGCGGGCAATTTTAAATGCAGTTTCATTTGCTTCAGAACCACTATTCGAAAAGAAAATAACATAATCGCCACCAAGCATTTGATTAATCTTTTCAGCTAATTCAACTGCAGGTAAATGCCCTTGCGATAGAGGTGCATAGGCGTTTTTCATCATCTGCTCATGTGCAACATCTGCTAATTCCTTCCGTCCATAGCCTGCATTAACACACCATAAACCTGCCATCGCATCAATGTATTCAATACCTTCCGTATCAACGATTCTTGCCCCATCCGATTTCTCTACTACATAAGTGGCTTGCGGATTATAAGGCTTCATTGAATGCCAGACATACTGTTCATCCTTTTTTAATACGTCACTCTTCAGATTTGTTTGAACCATTTACATGCACCCCTTTAATTTATAATGTTGTTCCATTATTAAAGCAGTTTGTATTGTTCTAGCGAATATAAAAAACGACCTGATGTCACCCCTTTTTCAAAATTGCACTATTTCTTACAAAAAATTTTACAACTTTTAGCAAAACGAAGGAATAGACAACTTGTATAATTCTATGACTTTGTTTTTAACATAATGTAAAATTAGAATAAACTTTCTTTAAAGAAGATATTTCATAAACTACTAGCTAAATATTCACAGTTGTCGTAAGTTACTATTTTTTATATCATGCAATACTTTGAGTGGAGGGCTACGATGAGTCAATTTAAACTTCAAGTGAAGGATGTATTAAAAAATGAATACTTTCAAAGTGCAGAGGTCATTGCAGGAAAAGACGGATTATTACGCATTGTTAAGTGGGCACATGTTATTGAAATTGTGCAAGTGGATAATTTCTTAGCAGGGGACGAATTAATTTTGACGACGGGGATTAGTTTACAGCATCATCTTGAGGACTTTATCTTTTTCGTCGAGATGTTAATTAAAAAAAACTGTGCAGCACTGTGCATAGAATATGGCACTTACTTACAGACAATACCTGAAGCTATACAATCATTGGCCAATCGCCATGACTTTCCAATCATTGTATTTCATGAGACAGTGCCTTTTGTTCGGATTACACAGGATTTACATAGCCAAATTATGAATCAACAATATTTCATGATTTCTTCATTAGAAAATTACGCACAAACGTTAAACAAAAATGCCCTTCATGGACAAAGTACTGATGACATTTTGCAAACAATTTATCATACATTACGTACACAAATCATTTTTTCCATTAAAGACCGAGACGTTATCTTTTTCCCAAACATGCCTCTAGCGAAACGACAGCAATTATTAACGTTGCCACAATCAGCGCCACAATTTAAACATGCACCTATTTTTATTGTTGATCAGCATTATGCCGATTTGACCCTTTATCGAACGGATGGATTATTTTCTGAATTCGAATTACTCATTTTAGACCGCACAGCAACGGCACTCGCACAGCTTTTAATGCGTGAGTTCTATATAGAAGAAAAAAGAGATATTGAGGATGCCACTATTTTAGCAGATTGGATTGATCACAAGCTGACGAAAGAAGAAATCTATAAATTTATCGTATCCCATCATGCTAACTTTACACACTATAGTAACGCTGTCTTTATTTTATCGTCGCCTTATACAATGATGAAAGGTCAAGAGGATATTGTTTATAGCAAACTTTACTATAGAAATTTATTTGAACAAAATGGTTTTGTCCCCTTTTTGTTCGAGCGAAAGAGCTACGTTGTATTTATCTTACTCCACACTAAAGATTGTAAAGCGAGTCGTGATTTATTAAATTCGATCTTTTCTACGCTCCAGACAACGGATTTTTATAAAAAGCAGCAAGCACAGGGCTATCAACTAGCTATCGGTAAGATTGTGGCGGATGTCGAGGAAATTCCGAAGAGTTATCAAACCGCTTTGGAAACATTATATATTTGTCGCAAAGTTCAAACGACATCATTTTTTTATGATGACTTACATTTATATTACCTAATTTATAAATTACAAATGCAAGTAGACTTGCAAGAAGTCATTCAAGATTATTTACAGCCTGTGATTGAATATGATAAAAAATACAACAGCAAGCTATTAGAAACATTACAAGTCTACTTACAAACGAATGGCTCGAAACAACAAACAGCAAATCAATTGTTTATCGTGCGACAAACTCTCTATCATCGCCTAAAGAAGCTTGAAAATTTGCTAGGAGAAAATTTCATGAAAGGGCACAATCGGATTACACTTGAGTTTATGCTTCTAGCCCATTCGTTAATTGAAGATAAGAAATGAAATTAGTCAGAATTGTTCGGGTGACTGGCACCACAGCAGGCATCTTGCGGCTTACGTTACACGCGTTCCCATAGGGGTCTTTGTGAATTTTCAGAATTTTTTAGGTGACTGGCACATGCTATATAATCCTGGTCTGCGGTCATCGTACACTGGAATTCTGCCGCGCACTTCATCGACAATTGAAAAATCAACATCAATAACTGCTACTTCTTCATCGTCTGCTCCAATCCATAACACTTCTCCCCAAGGTTGAATCACCATGGATTGCCCATTGAAGTTTTCTACTTTGTTGGCAATACGGTTAACCGCAATGACGAAGCATTGATTTTCAATCGCGCGTGCCTGCAATAATGTTTTCCAATGGTCAATACGTGGTGTTGGCCATTGGGCTGGCACGAATAACACCTTTGCGCCTGTTAATGCGTGCGCTCTCAACCATTCTGGAAAGCGAATATCATAGCAAATAACGCCTGCCGCCTCAATATCTCCTAGTGCAAAGCGATTCATTTCATCGCCTGCTTCTAAAAATAGATGTTCATCCATCAAACGGAATAAATGTGCCTTACTGTATTCGCCAACTAGTTTTCCATCTTTATCAAACGTATACATCGTATTGAAAAATTTATCGCCCTTCTTCGTTGCCACAGAGCCCCCGACAATATGTACGCCAAGTTCCATTGCTAAACCTTGTAAAAATGCTTTCGCTCGTTCTCCATCCACATCTGCAAGCTCAGGTAATTTTTCAAGCGCGTAACCTGTATTCCACATTTCTGGAAGCACAATAATTTCTGCACCTAATGTTGCAGCCTCACGAATCTTTTCTTCAGCCCTTGCAAAATTCTCTTCCACTTTGCCAAATCCTACATTTAATTGAATACAACCTATTTTCATTTTTCATTCCCCCTGTGTAAAAAATAGTTTTTAAATTCGAGGTATAAATAGCTTTAAACATTTCCAAAAGCGCTGATCCTACTACCGCTTTTCTACTGTTCATTATACTACAGTTAAAAGTGCACTAATTTAGATTTTTTGCACAATTAGTCGATTAAGCTAACTAACAGGCTCCAATTTTACTTAGACCCACTTACACTAAGAATGTATTTTTTTAACGTATGTACGGTTGAAGAAAATCAAATCCGGATATCTGTTACTGCCCTTCCATTTTTAACGTTTAATGACAATAACCATGTTTATTGCTATATTTAATACATACAAAAACGACAGATTTCTCGATATTATACGAAGGAAGGTAACATCATTTATGGACAGTACATTAATCGCTTTTTTGCCTCTTTTAAGTTTATTCATCTACATAGCGCCCGTGATTTTTATTATTTGGTTTCTCCTTAAATTTCTTAAAGTACAACAGGAACAAGTACAAATTCTTAAACGTATATCTGATAAGTTAGATCAACGCTAAAAGGATGGGATTTCCCATCTTTTTTAGTTACTCTTCTATTTTTTAAAATACATATCAGTAAAATTTCTCTTTTCGTAATGACATACTTTTCTTCTATATACAAAGGGGAATATGGCTTTCCAATAGAATAAAGCACTATATTAAAAATGCTAAATGGAAAGAAGGCGTATGATGAAAAAGAAAACAATAATTATCGGGTCTGTATGGCTATTCGTTGCCCTTCTATTACTAGGAACCTATAAATTAATGAATTCTAGAACCTATCAGTTATTCGGGAATATAACTAAACAAGTAGAGACCACTCAAAAAGTGGTCGCTTTAACTTTTGATGATGGCCCAGCAGAAAACGTCAACATAATATTACCGCTATTAGCTAAGTACAATGCTAAAGCTACCTTTTTTCTAATCGGTGAAGAAATCGAAAAGTACCCTGAAGAAACGAAAAATATTGCAAAAGAAGGACATCAAATTGGCAATCACAGCTATTCTCATCATCGAATGGTTTTCAAAAGCCTTTCTTACTACAAGGCAGAGATTGAAAAAACAGATGTATTAATTCGAAATGCTGGATTTAACGGAGAAATCGATGTTCGTCCTCCGAATGGCAAAAAATTAATCGGACTTCCTTATTACCTAAATAAACAGCATCGAGACACGATTACTTGGAATCTCGAACCCGATAGTTATTTCAATACAGTTTCAGACAAAGTAAATGATGTAAAAGAAAATATTAAGCCTGGGTCGATTATTTTGATTCATCCAATGTATGATGACACAGACAAAGTACGTCAAACAATCGAAGGCATTTTACAAGCACTTTCAAATAAAGGCTATACATTTATTACCGTAAATGAACTGCAAGATATATAACATAAAAACAGCGTTAGTTTTGAACTAATCTTCTTTTCTAACCTGCAATATAGTGAAGCGCAACTTATTTAGCCATCTAGGGTCTAGACAATCAGTTGAAAAAGTACTAGTATTTGCAACATATCTACAATAATTATTATATTCCGAAAAAGGTGAACATTCATGGAATTATCTAAAAAACTACAACAACTCCCTACTCAGTTTTTTGCAGCACTTGTGCAAAAGGTCAATGCGGCATTAGCAGAAGGACGAGACATTATTAATCTTGGGCAGGGCAACCCTGACCAGCCAACCCCTCCTCATATTATTAAAGCGCTACAAGAAGCGGCGGAAAACCCTCAGCATCATAAATACTCTCCATTTCGTGGTATAGCCGAATTACGGCAAGCTGCCGCTGATTTTTATAAACGCGAATACAATGTAACAATCAATCCCGATACAGAAGTTGCTATTTTAGGTGGTACGAAAATTGGACTTGTTGAGCTACCAATGGCTGTGCTAAACCCTGGTGATACAATGTTATTACCTGACCCTGGGTATCCCGATTATTTATCTGGAGTGGTCTTAGGAGATGTTCAATACGATGTCATGCCACTTTTTGCGGAAAATAACTTCTTACCTGACTATGATGCATTGTCCGACGAAGTAAAGGACAGAGCTAAGCTTCTTTACTTGAATTACCCTAACAACCCTACTGGTGGAACAGCAACGCTTGAATTTTTTGAAGAAACTGTACGTTTTGCTAAAGAACATCAGATTATTGTAGCACACGATTTTGCCTATGGTGCTATTGGCTTTGATGGCAATAAACCCGTAAGCTTCTTACAGGCAGAGGGTGCCAAAGAGGTCGGCATCGAGCTATATACATTATCAAAAACTTATAATATGGCTGGCTGGCGCATCGGTTTTGCAGTCGGTAATGCTCAAATTATCGAAGCGATTAATCTTATTCAAGATCATTTATTTTGTAGCCAATTTCCAGCAGTTCAACAGGCAGCCGCTGTCGCTTTAACATCTTCACAAACTTGTGCACAAGAGCTTAGTGCGACATATGAGCGACGTCGTAACGTATTAATCGAAGAAGCACAGCGCATCGGTTGGCAAGTAACAGCGCCAAAAGGCTCGTTTTTTGCATGGCTCCCTGTTCCCTTAGGCTATACGAGCGAACAATTTGCCGATTTATTGCTCGATAAAGCTGATATTGCAGTAGCGGCTGGCAATGGCTTCGGGCAGTTCGGCGAAGGTTATGTACGTGTCGGTTTACTTGTAAGTGAGGAACGCTTACAGGAAGCGATTCGCCGTATAGAAAAACTTAATCTGTTTAAACAATAATTCCACAATACAAGAAGCACCCGCCATATGACGAGTGCTTCTTGTTTCATTTTATTTACGATTTTTCATCCATTCTGGTTTCCCAAAGCCTTTGAAGTCTGCATCAATAATATCTTCAAATTTAGCTGATTCTACAATTTCCACTAGATCCTTTGATAATTGCGAATCTTTATTCTCTGCCTTTACTGCGATAACGTTGCGGAATTGGTCAGGCATATTTTCTAAAAATACAGCATCTAGTAAATCTAATCCAGCCGCTAAAGCAAAGTTACCAGGAACTCCTGCTAAATCAACACTTTCTACTGTACGTGGAAGTGCTGCCGCCTCAATCGGTTGGAATACTAAATTTTTGTCGTTTTTCACAACATCTTTTTCTGATGCTTTTAATTCTTCGATTTTAGGATCAATCTCGATTAAGCCTTGTTCTTGCAATGATAACAATGTACGTGCTGCATTAGAAGGGTCATTGGCAATTGCCACTGTCGCCCCATTTGGAATTTCATCAATCGATTTATATTTGTTTGAGAAGAAGCCCATTGGCGCTGTCGGCACAATAATTAATGGTTCTAAATCCATGTTATTCTGTTCTTCAAAGTTTTCTAAGTAAATTGTATGCTGGAATAAGTTTGCATCAATATCCCCATTATCTAAAGCTTTGTTCGGTTGTACATAATCACTGAATTCTACTAATTCTACTTCATAACCCTTTTCTTCAAGCTCTGGAATAATAGCTTTTTTCAGCATATCACTATAAGGACCTGCTGTTGCACCTAATTTAATCGATTTGCTTTCCCCTGCTGCATCTGAACCTTTTTTTGAATCTGCTCCTTTGTCGCTTGCGCCACATGCTGCTAAAACAACAGCAAAGATGATTGTCAAAAATGCTAATAACGATTTTTTCATCTTATCAATCTCTCCTCTTTTTATCTTTTATCAATTGATTTTGCAAACCAGTCACCTGCAATTTGTATCGCTTGCACGAGCAAAATGAGTATCGCAACGGTAGCAATCATAATTGTATTATCATAACGGTAGTAGCCGAATCGAATGGCTAAATCACCAATACCACCACCACCAACTACACCTGCCATTGCAGAGAAAGCTACTAAACTAATCACCGTGACTGTCACTGCTTGAATAATGCTCGATTTTGCTTCAGGAATTAAGACATCCTTAATTATCATCCACGGCGTTGCTCCTACTGCAATAGACGCTTCTATTACCCCTTTATCAATTTCTCGTAACGACGTTTCCACTAAACGTGCAAAAAACGGAATGGCTGCAACCGATAATGAAACACTTGCTGCAATGGGTCCAATTGTTTGTCCAACAAGCAACTTCGTCAACGGGAATAAAGCAACCAATAAAATGATATATGGAATCGAACGAATCAAGTTCACCGCAAAGCCAAATACGCTTTTAATCAATCGATTTTCCCAAAACAATCCCTTATCCGTAACGAATAATAAAATACCCAGTGGTAGACCTAATACAATCGACACAGATAAGGAAATACCAATCATAATAATGGTTTCTTGAAAGGCCTTTAATAAATCTGGAACCATATCTATAAAATGTGTAACATCAAACATGCAAAACCACCTCCACAATCGCACCACGTTCGGTCATATAGGCCCTAGCTTTTGCTAACTCGCTGTCCTCACCTTGTAGCTCCATTAAAAAAATACCCAGTGGTCTCTCTTGAATGTACTCGATTGTGCCATGAAGGAAATTCCCTTTTACCTCAAAACGTTGCATCGTATCTGAAATAACCCCTTCACCTGCAACATTTCCTTTGAATAAAATTTTAACGATTTGACCCCGTACATCTTTTAGAATTGTTTTTGGAATATCAAAAGATACAACACTACTAATAAACTCCTGTGTTAATATTTTTTGGGGACTGGCAAAAATATCATACACCTCCCCTTCTTCTATCACTTTTCCGTCCTGCATCACAGCCATACGATTACAAATTTCCTTCACAACATCCATTTCATGTGTAATAAGGACAATTGTAATGCCTAACTTTTTATTTATTTCCTTTAATAATCGTAAAATTGACACTGTCGTTTTTGGATCGAGAGCTGATGTTGCTTCATCGCATAGCAACATCGCCGGATTGTTTGCTAAAGCTCTAGCAATACCTACTCTTTGTTTTTGACCACCACTAAGCTGTGCAGGATAAACATCTCGTTTTTCCGCTAAACCAACCATCTCTAGTAGCTCATCCACTCGAGCAGGAATCGAATTGGCTGGCATACTCGCTGCTTTTAAAGCAAAGGCAATATTTTCACCAACTGTTTTTTGACTGATTAAATAAAAATGCTGGAATATCATGCCGATTTTTAAACGGGCTAAACGCAGTTCATTTCGGGAGAGCTTCGTTAAATCCTTACCATTTATTAATATTTCACCACTAGTAGGTCGTTCTAGTAGATTTATACAACGCAGGAGGGAACTTTTCCCTGCCCCCGAATAGCCTACAATACCGAAAATATCACCACTATTAATTGTTAAGGATACATTATCTACACCAACAACATCTTTTTTCTTTACGCTATAAACTTTTGATACATTACGAAATTCGAGCATATTGTTCTCCTTACTCAATTATTCAATATCTAAAAACCTACTATTCTAATATGTTTTATAGAATAGTTTGAATTATGTTATTTGTCAATCTCTTTCGACAATAAGCTTATCCCTCAATATCTAATTTCCGTTTAAAACGATGAATATTGAGCAATATCTCGAAATTTCACAGTAAAACTAACAATGCAAGAAAAAAAAGAGCACTATTGTTCAAATTGAACAATAGCGCTCTGTCTTTATTATTTAATTACACCTAGTTCACGACCTACTTTTTCGTAAATCGCCAATGCATTGTCTAGCATTTCTTTTGTATGAGCCGCTGTCGGCATATTACGGACACGCCCAGTGCCTTTTGGAACAGTTGGGAAAACGATAGATTTTGCATAAACGCCTTCCTCAAATAAGCGACGTGAGAACGCTTGTGTAAGCTTTTCATCCCCAATAATACATGGTGTAATCGGTGTTTCAGAGTCACCAATATTGAAGCCTAACTTCGCTAATCCTGCTTTTAAGTAGTCGCCATTTTCCCATAGCTTATCATGTAGCTCTGTTGAGTCAATAAGCATTTGCACTGCTGCTGTAATGGCCGCAACATCACCTGGTGGTAATGCCGTTGAGAATAAAAATGGACGAGAACGTACTTTCAGCCAGTCAATTAAATTTTTCTTACCAGCTACATAACCACCGACTACGCCAATTGCCTTTGACAACGTGCCGATTTGGAAGTCGATTTCTTTTTCAAGCCCGAAATGTTTTACCGTACCTTTGCCTTTGCCTGTCACACCTGAACCATGTGCATCATCGACATACGTAATTAAATCAAATTCCTTGGCAATTTCGACGATTTCAGGCAGTTTGGCAATATCCCCATCCATTGAGAATACTCCATCTGTAATGACCATCACTTTATTATACAAACCTGATTCTGTCGCTTCTTTTGCCTTTGCACGTAAATCCTCCATATCCGAGTGATTATAGGCAATAATTTTCGCGCGCGATAAGCGACATCCATCAATAATCGACGCATGGTTTAATTGATCTGATAAAATCGCATCGTTTTTATCCATAACAGCTGAAATAGCCGCCATATTACAGTTGAAGCCCGATTGATAGGAAATCGCCGCTTCCGTTCCTTTAAATTCAGCGAGCTTTTCTTCTAATTTAACGTGTAGATCGAGCGTGCCGTTAATTGTACGAACAGCCCCTGCGCCTACACCATATTGTTCTGTTGCTTCTTTAGCAATTCGCTTTAATTGCTCATTTGTTGCTAAGCCGAGATAGTTATTAGAGGAAAGATTGATGAGATGCTGACCTCGAACCTGAATAATTGGTCCATTTGCGCCTTCTACTGCGTCAATTTCATTGTATAAGCCTTGATCTCGTAAGGCTTGTAAGTTTTCATCTAAAAATGCGTTTAGTACTTTAGACAAGAGTATCATCCTTTCTACAATTCATTTCTTCTCGGCGTCATAATATTCGGATTTTAGTACATGCATGCATTGTAAAATCCAAGGCTTCAGCCAGAGGCATTCTCTTCATTTAGCTGGCTTTTGAACATCTTTGCAACTAAGGGGTCACTTGCATCGATATTTCTTGAGCAATTAGCTATTAATTGAAGATTGACTAGTCTACCCATAGTGTAGCATAAGCGTGCAATTAGAATAAATTACTTTGCTAATCTTTCAAATAAAGGTGCTGTTTTTTCACGCCATATCGCAGTCGATACACAATGATCCATTAGCTGGCGAATCGTTTTCTCCGCTTCAGCATAACGCGTCGCATAGCCAATTGCATCTTGCATGGCGCTTTTATATTTCACACGGATATCTTCAATTTGAGCTTCGGCTTGCTCTGATAGCTTACAATGCTGACCCATATCAAAAATTTCATCGCCTAATCTTCCATCCTGCGGATTAAATACATGCGGTTCTGTGCTATCAAATATACAAAAATTTAATTCTGGTATGATGACCATATCCACTGATCCAGCATCTAAGCCACACCAAACAATTTGTGCATCTAATCCCCTTGCATTTGCTTCATCAGCCAATCCTTTCATTAATGAAGATTTACCTGTACCGGGCTTCCCTTTAATCATCAATCGTCTTGTTAAATTTTTTGTCATGCTGTCTACTGTATTTTCTGCTCCACGAGGTGTAAGTGTTCCTAATAATCGATGTGTACGTCGGCCTGTTTTATTTAACACGATGGATTGAAAAATAGTTGACTTTAAACGAGCAACTTGTTCATCTAACGCTTGCCAATCCATGCAACCTTGCGTGACTACTTCCCAGTCATCATGTATTTTTTTTGCAATTTCAAGCATTGTAATACACTTCTCACGCCACAAATCTCGCTCTTTTATCGCAGCAGCCAACTTTTCACCTATTTTTTCAAGCTGTTGTTCTTCTAGGCAATCATAAAAGGACAGCACGCGATGCTTCGTACCAAGTAAAGTTGGTTCAATGCCCCATGTTGAAGTCCAAATAAAAAGTCGATTACAACCTCTAACAAATACTCCTTCTATTACGTTCTCTAACAATGCGTGTTGAAACCACTCTACTGCAAAGCCCTGTTTTACATAAAAATAACCAAGCTCCTTCAGAAGCTCTGACCCTTTAAACGTTGATGCGCCTTGCAGAACGTAAACAAGTTCTGCTTCGTCCATCATTTCTTTATATAAATGTTTGATTCCTTGCCCTGTAAGTGCGTGTCCAAAATAGTAGGTCACATTTCCGTTCAATGTCGCTCCTCCTTTTTTTATGCCATGACAGTATATGAACTATCACAGAGAAAAATGAAAGGGAGCTAGCTCTAATTGTATGAGAATTGTGTGAGAATTGTGTGAGTGCCTGACACTAAAAAAACTATCCAAGATTATTCTTGGATAGTTGTAATTGGTGCCAGTTGCGCCTTTGTTACGGCGAGTAAATCATCTAGTTGTATATGCATTTGCATGCCGATTTTTCCTGCACTTACAATAATACTTCCTTGCTCCCGTGCAGATGCATCCACAACCGTCGGATACAGTTTTTTCATGCCGACAGGTGAGCAGCCACCACGAATATAGCCTGTATAACCTAGAAGCTCCTTTACTGCTAGCATCTCAATCTTCTTCTCTCCAACTACTTTAGCCGCAGCTTTTAAATCCAATTCTTCCGCAACTGGAATGACAAAAACAAATAGCTGTTGAGCGCTTGCCTTTGCGACTAATGTTTTAAAGACACAGGACACAGGATGACCAATTTTTTCAGCCACTGAAACCCCATCTACTTGACCATCACCTGTTTCGTATTCCAATACATCAAATTGTATTTTTTGCTGCTCTAATAGTCTAATCGCATTTGTTTTCGTATGCTTTGCCTTTGCCACAGTCAATTCCCCTATCTACACCATTAAGCTGTCATTGAAAACAACGCGTTATCCCCAAAAAGATAACCGTTTTTAGCCATTTTAATGTGTGCTGCATATGTTGCAGACGCCAGTTTAAATGTTCGTGCCTTCAACGCCTCTTCATAACTCTTACCGAAAATTGTATCTGCAAATGGGTCCAATTTCAATGCCTTCGCAAATCGCTCTGGCACCTTTACATCTACCATTTCCGTAACATAAGCTGGTTCTAGAGCCGCTTCTTCCAGCTCTAGTCCATTTAACATTGCCTGAATTTGTTGTATTTGAGTATCTGCACTAGCCGCTACACGTAAATCCTGTGAAGATGGGGCAGTTGGCGCAAGTGCAGCACTTCGAACCTGCTGTAAAATTTGCAACGTATCAACATCACCACTATCTTTATCAAGTGCAACAATCGATGAATCGTCTAATGCTATAGATCCTTCAGCATTCACTTCTGAAGGCAATAACGAGTCATCAGCCTCACCGCCAACTGCTTTATAAGCTTGCTCATGTGCTCTTACACTTTTCTCTGCTTGTTGTAAGTCTTGAATCATAGCTTGTTGTTGTGGCGTTACATCTTTCGCTTCTTCTTTATGTTGCTCATATAAATCTTGATCTGTGCGTCCTAATAAAAGATTTTCGAGCTCTTGCAAAATGGGATTTTTTTTCGGTTGGAAATACTGTGCATTTTTACGATAAGCATCACCAGCCTCTTTACGCTGAAGAATCTTTTTTCGATTATAAAAGGCTGATTGTCTCTCTTGTTCTATTACATTTGATAGTTTCATCATATCACCTCGACTTTCTTTTTTAATATGCAAGTTACATCGTAAATATGAACAATTCACTCATAACGATTTTTATTCGAACAAAAGCATTCTGTACTCTTATTATCGGAATTTTCCATTATAAATTCAAGTGCAAATTGATACTAACCTCCTAAAGAAACAATAATCCAAATGTAATATAGGTAAAAAGACACCGCATAAATCCATTTTTTCAGTGAACATTCCATTTCTTTATTACTTTATAATTTAGTTTCAATAAATTTTATCACTTTAAACACGTGGTAAATAGTGTAAACGTAACAATAAAAAACAGCCCATACATAAACGGGGGACTGACCCCGATATATAAGACAATAATCAAAAAAGCATTACTCAACCAGTTGTCGGTATTGAACCGGCGACTGGTTGTTTAGTTTCGTTTGAATTCGGTTATTGTTATAATAGTTTATATAGTCTTTGACAGTTTGTTCTACGATGGCCGTCGTAGTACTGTTCAAATTGTCTAAGTAGAATGTTTCAGACTTTAACACAGAATGAAACGATTCGATTGGGGCATTATCAGCGGGCGTACCTTTACGGGACATGCTCATGGTAATGCCTTTTGCTTTTACGGCCTGTTGATAATCATACGATGTGTATACCGCCCCTTGGTCACTGTGCAACGTACACCCTTCGGGCAAATGATGAAGTTGAGCTAATGTATCCAGCACAAAATCAGTATCTTGGCAGTCTCCAATCGAATAGGCAATAATTTCACCATTATATAAATCTTGAATACTTGAAAGATACAACTGTTTTTGACCAAATGGCAAGTAAGTAATATCAGTTACGAGCTTCTGTAACGGTGCGGTGGCTTCAAAATCGCGATTTAATAAATTTGCTGCGATTGCATAAGGTTGTCCTGTTCGTTTCCGTTTTTTCACTTTCACGCGACATTGCCAACCATATTTTTGCATGATACGTTGAACCACTTTATGATTGACGCACATTTCTTGACGTAAAAGTGCTGTAATTTTTCTGTAGCCATAGCGAAATTTATTTGCTCGACAGAGTTCACCGATACGTCTCTCTATTGCTTGACGAGACCTTGCATCGGTTGATGCCTGTTTCCAACGATAGTAGGTAGATCGTGCAATCCCAAAGTGTTTACAAATGTCCTTTACAGACATCATGCTTCTTAGTGACGCAACTAACTGTACAGCTACTTCTCCAACCACTTCCTCTCCAACTCTGCGTACTTTTTTAGCACCTCAATTTGTTGCTTTAAATAACGGTTTTCCAATGCTAATTTCGTTTGTTCATTGTCCGGTTCAGGACCCTTATTAAAGATATATTGTTTGCCTACAGGTTGTTTCAAACGATTGACTTCACCATTTCTATACCAACGCACCCATGTTTCGACCTGTGTTTTATGGCGTATATTTAATTCCAATAGAATCTGTTTGACAGGTACACCTGCTAATCGCATCTTAATCGCTTTCATTTTTACTTCATAGGGATAACTCACTCTTGTTCCCATAGAAAAAACACCTCCACATTGAAATTTAAGTATCTATACCCGAATTTCAATCGAAGATGCTTTTTTTATTTGTCTATACCTATTGGGGTCAGTTCCCGGACTGTTTTTTCTCTTCTTTTTTAAACGTTTCTTTTTGGAAAAATGAGAATACATTTGTAAGCTAAGTATCCAAACCAAGCGCCTAGCGTATTTAAAATCAAGTCATCGACATCCGCAGAACCTACCCTGAATATAAACTGGACTGTTTCCACAGCAAGGCTTGAGAAAAAGCCTGCGCAAACTACAATCCACACCTTCCGAAAGCGCTTTGATAGTAATGGTAACAAAAAGCCCATCGGTGTAAATATTAACAAATTGCCTAATAAGTTTAGGATAATTAAATCTAAATTAAAATATTGGGAGTAGTTGATATAACGTAAAATCGTTTCAAACGGTATAAAATTTGTCGTTACGCGCCAGCTACTATAATCAAATAAACCAATTTCACTTAAAGAATTTTCGCCTCGGAACAAACTAACACTGACATTCACTAAGCGATTAATGACTAATTTGTAAAAGGCGATAAATGTGTAAAAGCTGAAAAATACCCAGCCTATTACTTTAAGCTGTATGTAATACGTATCAATCCACGCGCGATATGGTAATGGTAGCTTGGCATCATCTTGAATACTAGGTATATTATTTTTTACCATGCTAATTCACCCACTTCCTCTTATCCATCCCATATTTTAATATGTCTGACCATCTCCATGCAAGAGGTGAAATATATCAAAAAATGCACACCAGCATGAACTGGGTGCATTTAAGTAAATCCTCTTAGACAGGATTTACACCATGTTTTCGTTGTGAAAATAACAAGTATTTTGACATATACAACTCCAAACGTGTTTCAAGTGCTCTACGTAAGTCATTCGGCTCAATGACATCATCAATAATTAGCTCAGAAGCTAAGCGATAAATGTCAATTTCCTCTTGATACTCTTTCCGTTTTTCCGCAATAAAGCTAGCTTGTTCTTCTTTTGGCAATTCAGCAATTTTATTGGCATATACTGCATTTATCGCTGCCTCTGGACCCATTACCGCAATTTGTGCGCTCGATAAGGCAATACAACAATCCGGTTCAAAGGCTGGGCCTGCCATAGCATAGAGTCCCGCGCCATACGCCTTGCGAACAATTACAGTTAGCTTTGGTACAGTTGCCTCACTCATGGCAAAAATCATTTTGGCACCATGACGGATAATACCCGCCTTTTCAACTTGTGTGCCAATCATAAAGCCAGGCACATCTACGAGGAAAATAAGCGGTATATTAAAAGCATCACATAACGAAATAAATTTTGCCGCTTTATCTGCCGAATCGTGGAACAATACGCCACCCTTCACACGTGGTTGGTTAGCTATAATCCCTACTGATTGTCCATTAATGCGCCCAAGCCCTGTTATTAATTCTGAAGCAAATAATTTCTTTATTTCACAAAATGAATCTTCATCAATCAATCGATCAATTAACTGATACATATCAAACGGCGAGTTCTGATTTTTAGGTATTAAGTCTTCAATTGATTTTTCAAAAGAAGCTGGTGGCTTTGGTGCTTCAACTTTGCTACGCTCAGCATAGTTATTCGGAAAATAGCTCAAGTATTTACGAGCATAAGCAATCGCTTCCTGCTCTGTTTTTACAAGCACGTCCCCACAGCCAGATACGGAACAGTGCATTTTCGCGCCACCCATTGTCTCTAAATCTACCTTTTCACCAATCACCATTTCCGCCATACGCGGTGACCCTAAATACATGGAAGCATTACCTTCCACCATCACCACAATATCAGAAAATGCAGGAATATAAGCGCCACCTGCTGCTGAAGGCCCAAACAACAAGCAAATTTGTGGCACTTTACCAGAAAGCTTCACCTGATTGTAGAAAATACGTCCTGCGCCACGACGCCCTGGGAACATCTCTAGTTGGTCTGTAATACGCGCACCTGCCGAATCGACTAAATAAAATAATGGGCAATTTAGCTTCTCCGCCGTTTCTTGAATACGAATCATTTTTTCGACAGTTCGTTTTCCCCAAGATCCAGCTTTAATAGTTGAATCATTGGCTAACACACATACTGTACGACCATGGATTTTACCAATACCCGTAATGACACCATCTGCCGGTAAATCACCTGCTAAACAGTTTGCGTACAGGCCATCCTCTGATTGAAGTCCATCATCTAATAATAATTCCAAGCGCTCTCGGACAAATAGCTTGCCTTGTTGTGCATTTTTATCGTGATATTTTGGCAAACCCCCTGCTAAAATTTGATCTTTCATCGCATTGGATGTGTTTTCTGTAGAGATATTACTCATGTTCCATTCCCCCTTTGCAGTCCATTACTTCCCTAAGTATTGCGGTGCTCTTTTTTCTTGGAATGCTTGTAAGCCCTCTAAACGATCTTCAGTTGGAATAAGTGCACTATAGGCCAGTGATTCAATTTTCAAGCCTGTAGCCAAATCTACTTCCATCCCATTATTGATAGCATTTTTCGCCTGAATCAATGATAGCGGCGCATTTTTCGCCATTTCCAGTGCAAGTTGAAGCGCTCTTTCCTGCACTTCATGCCCCTCATAGACATATTCCACAATACCAAAACGCTGTGCTTCCACGGCATCGATTCGACGTGCTGTATAAATGAGTTCCTTTGCTTTTCCAATGCCTATTAGTCGCGGTAAGCGCTGTGTTCCTCCTGCCCCAGGTATAATACCAAGAGAGGTTTCAGTAAGTCCCACTTTTGTATGTGTAGCTGCTACCCGTAAATCGCAAGCTAAAGCAAGTTCTAGCCCGCCCCCAAATGCAACGCCATTTAATACGGCAATCACAGGTTGCGCCAATGCTTCAACTTTAGCAATTGTTGTGCCGATTTGTTGCACAATTTGTTTTACTTGTCGGTCGGACATACCATTGCGTTCTTTTAAATCAGCACCTGCACAAAACGCCTTTTCTCCTGCACCTGTTAGTAAAACAACCCGCACTACTGGATCAGCATTTATTTTATCTAGTGTTCCACTAAGGTCGTTTAGTAATTGTACAGACATGGCATTTGCAGCTTCGGGTCTAGTAAGTGTAATAAGCCCGATATTACCTGGTAATACATCAAATTGAACGAGTTGTTGTGTCACGTGACATTCGCACTCCCTTCATTACGAACAATTGCCATTTGCTTAGATGCAACGTCCTTCCCTAGCCTCTGTTCGATAAATCGTACTGCATCTAGCAACTTTTCCATGTTAACGCTGGTTGCTATGCCCATGCCGTCTAATAGATACAGCAAATCTTCTGTGGCAACATTGCCGGTTGCCCCTTTTGCATAAGGACAACCTCCTAAACCACCAAGGGAACTATCAAATTTTGTAATCCCCATTTCTAAGGATTTCGTAATATTGGCAAGTGCTGTACCACGCGTATCATGAAAATGCATGGCAAATTTTTCAACCAGATATCTCTTTAACAGCTCTTCTAAAAGATACTCAACTTGTGTCGGTACGCCGACGCCGATTGTATCCCCTAGCGATATTTCATCAACGCCCATTTCTAATAATTTATCTGTAACTTGTAAAACCTTTTCTGGGTGTATGTAACCCTCGTAAGGGCAACCAATTACTGTTGAGATGTAACCGCGTACGTGCTTGTTTGCAGCCTTTGCCCCAATAACTACTTCCTTTAAAATCGGCAATGTTTCAAGTATCGTTTTGTTAATATTTTTTTGGTTATGACTTTCACTTGCCGACATAAAAATACTTGCTTCATCAATACCCGCTTGCAATGCACGTTCTAGTCCTCGCATATTCGGCACAAGGGCTGCGTACGTTATATCTTTTTCTCGTTTAATCGCTTGCAACACTTCTACCGCATCTGCCAATTGTGGAATCCACTTCGGATGAACGAAAGACGTTACTTCTATATAATTTAATCCCGACTGACTAAGTAAATTGACTAGCTGTATTTTATCTTCAGTTGCGATGTGTACCTTTTCATTTTGCAGGCCATCACGAGGACCAACTTCCTTCAACGTAACATGCTTCGGTAATTGCATAGAAATGCCTCCCTATTCAATTTCTAAAATATCATCATCTACGTTAATAAAATCGCCCTCATTCGCGATGATTTTTGTGACAATGCCATCCTCTTCAGCGGCAATCGGAATCTCCATTTTCATCGACTCTAAAATCGCAACATCTTGCCCAGCTGTCACCTTTTCTCCTTCTGCCACTACGATTTTCCATACTGTTCCTGCCATGCTTGCTTTTACTGTTGCCATATTAACCCCTCCAAATTGTTAATGACTGTATTTAAGTGCTTAAATCACACTTACATCCATACATTGATTATCATTTTGTAACGCACGCTTACTCACTCCACGCTTTGCATAAGCTACTCAGTATGAAAACATCTTTTCGTCATCTCGTACTTTAAAGCACGCATGCCGAATGCTCATATCTTATTTTGTTTCTGTTAATTGTGGTAAATAGAATTCCTCGACAAATTTTGTTGTTGTATGCCCTTGTAAAAATTGCTCGTGACTGACAGTTTTCAAAAGCATCGGTATATTTGTTTGAATTCCTTCAATTTTATATTCTTTTAGTGCCTGTATAAGGCGTTGACATGCAATTGTCCGCGTATCTCCCCAAACGATTAATTTACTAATCATTGGATCATAGAAAGGAGTCACCGTTGTGCCTGCTTCTACACCGCATTCATGTCGAATGCCTTCACCTATTGGCAATACCAGTTCTGTAATTTTGCCTGGAGACGGGAAAAACGTTGTAGGGTTTTCTGCATAAATTCGTACTTCAATGGCATGCCCCTGTTTATCAATGCTGTCACGCGTAAAGCTCAATGACTGTCCCGCAGCTACTTTCAATTGCTCTTCCACAAGATCTAGTTTTGTTATTTCTTCTGTGATGGGATGCTCGACTTGCAAGCGTGTATTCATCTCTAAGAAATAAAAATTTTGCACTGCATCGACTAAATATTCAATTGTTCCTGCATTGACATAACCGATGTGCTTCGCCGCCTGTACAGAAGCTTCTAACATCCTTGCTCTCGTCTCTTCAGAGATGAATGGAGAGGGAGCTTCCTCCACCACTTTTTGATTGCGTCGTTGAATGGAGCATTCTCGTTCAAACAACGGAACGACATTGCCTTTGCTATCTGCAATAATTTGCACTTCCACATGATGTGGATTCGCAATAAAACGTTCCATATACATCGTGCCATCACCGAAAAATGATTGTGCACGTTTCTGATTACCCTCGAATGCTTTTGCGAGCTCTTCTGCATCTGCCACCAGTTGCATGCCGATGCCACCACCACCAGCAGAGGCTTTAAGCATAATGGGATAACCTAAGCGTGCAGCGATTTCAACTGCTTCTGTTACATCTTTAACAGGCGCTTCTACCCCTTCTACAATCGGTACACCCGCAGCTTTCATCGTTTTACGCGCTTCTAATTTACTGCCCATTGACGCAATCACAGTTGCACTTGGTCCAATAAATACGAGTCCTGCTTCCGCACAACGTTTGGCAAAATCAGCGTTCTCTGATAGTAAGCCATACCCTGGATGTATGGCATCAGCACCGCTTTCCTTGGCGATTTCAAGAATGCGTTCCATATTTAAATAGCTTTGTACAACAGGTGGTTTACCTACGCAGTATGCTTCGTCCGCATCTTTGACATGTAAACTTTCTGCATCCGCCTCGGAATAGATCGCAACCGTTAGAATATTTAATCGCTTACATGTGCGTATAACCCGTCTAGCAATTTCACCACGGTTGGCAATTAATACTTTTTTAAACATTATGTTGCCCCCTTCCTATTTCACCTTCACTGCTGCCAAAAATTCTTCGCGTAGCTTAAATTTCTGTACTTTTCCTGAAGCAGTCATTGGGTAGCTATCGATAAAGAAAATATGTCTTGGAATTTTATGTTTAGAAATTTTATCGCGACAAAATGCTCGAATTTCTTCTTCTGTCGCCTGTTCCCCTTCTCGTAAAATAATCCATGCTGCCGCTTCTTCTCCATACTTAGGATCGGGAACACCAGCGACCTGCACATCTGCAATTTTTG
The DNA here is from genome assembly GCF_016350185.1 of Lysinibacillus sp. C5.1. Lineage (NCBI taxonomy): Bacteria > Bacillati > Bacillota > Bacilli > Caryophanales > Bacillaceae > Lysinibacillus > Lysinibacillus sp. C5.1. The sequence continues at coordinate 426,010 of NZ_CP066226.1, read as the reverse complement.
GGAACGTGTATAGAAATTCTTCAATTTCACGTGGATATAAATTTTCTCCACCACGAATAATCATGTCCTTCAAACGACCTGTTACTCTGACATAACCATCCTCATCCATCGTCGCTAAATCACCCGTATGCAGCCAACCGTCTTGATCGATTGCAAGTTGGGTTTCTTCTTGGTTGTTATAATAGCCTTTCATCACATGGTAGCCTCTTGTACAAAGCTCACCTTGCTCGTTTATCGGCGCTTCCACATCTGTACCAGGAACAACAATTTTAACTTCTAGATTTGGTAATGCTCGACCTACTGTCTCTACTTTTAAATGGAATGGATCATCTGCTCGTGTTTGTGTAATAACAGGTGAAGATTCCGTTTGACCATAACAAATGGTTATGTCAGTCATCCCCATTTTTTCGATGACCGCTTTCATGACTTCGATTGGGCAATTAGAGCCTGCCATTACGCCCGTTCGCAATGTCGATAAGTCGTATGACGAAAAATTCTGCAAATTCAATTCACTTATAAACATTGTTGGTACACCGTGTAATGCTGTACATTTCTCTTTTTCAACTGTTCGTAACACTTCCGCAGGTGTGTATTCTTGTACTGGGACCATTGTTCCACCACTTGTCGTAATGGCTAGTGTACCGATGACACAGCCGAAACAATGAAAAAATGGCACAGGAATACATAAACGATCTGCTGAAGTTAGACGCATACATTCAGCGATGTTAACGGCATTATTAACTAGGTTATAATGTGTTAACATAACACCTTTTGGAAAACCTGTTGTACCTGAAGTATATTGAATATTAATGACATCATCATAATGTAATGAAGCCTGTATTTGATCTAATTGTTGCTCTGTTACTTGCTTTGCAGATGCCAATACATCTGACCAATTCAGGACACCTGGGTACTTTGTTTCGCCAATTAAAATAACATTTTTTAATAGAGGTAGTCGCTTCGATTGCAAATTACCTGGTTCACAATGTTCAAGCTCAGGACATATTTCTTGGAGTGTATGAATAAAAGAATGGTCACGAAAATTTTCGATTAAAATAATCGTCTTTGCATCGGATTGTCTTAGTAAATATTCCAGTTCATGGGCACGATAATTGGTGTTAACAGTGACAATTGGCGCACCCATTTTTCCTGTACCAAACTGTAACTGTACCCACTCCGGAACATTTGTTGTCCACACGGCAATATGGTCTCCTTTTTCAATTCCAAGGGCCAGTAACCCCCTTGCCACTAAACGACTTTGCTGGTTTAACTCCTCATAAGTCAACCGCAAGTCTCTGTCTGCATACACTAGCGCTTCATGTTTAGGATATTTTTTAGCCTGTTCATCGAGCAATTGACCAATTGTTTGATACACAAGTTCTGCCATGAAAATCCCCCTTCAATATGCTATTTAATTTTTAACAGCCAATTAGACGAGAAATAACGAGACGTTGAATTTCAGATGTTCCTTCACCGATTTCCATTAACTTAATATCACGCAAATGACGTTCTACATCATATTCCTTCATATAACCTGAACCACCATGAATTTGAATGGCTTGATTACAAGTACGGAAGCCCATCTCAGAAGCAAATAATTTCGCCATCGCTGCCTCTTTAGCAAATGGTTTTTTCTGATCTTTAAGCCACGCTGCTTTATGTACTAGCGTACGAGCTAGCTCAATTTCCATTGCCATATCTGCCAACTTAAACTGTATTGCTTGAAACTTGGCGATTGGTGCCCCAAACTGCTCTCGTTCATTGGCATACTTTAATGCTTTTTCATATGCAGATTGTGCAATGCCGACTGATAGCGCAGCTATGGAAATACGGCCACCATCCAATGTATTTAAAAATTGACTGAATCCACGTTTTTCGTCCCCTAATAAATTCGTTCTTGGTACGCGAACATTTTGCAAAATAATTTCACAAGTATTGGAACCACGCACACCCATCTTGTCATAATTACAATTGATTGTGACACCAGGCGTATTCGTTGGCACAATAATGGATGAAATGATTTTTTTGCCATCTTCACGTTTACCTGTTACTGCCGTGACAATAATTTGGCGCGCATGACCTGCATTGGTAATCCAGCATTTTTCTCCGTTAATAACGTAATCATCACCATCTATAACTGCTGTTGTACGGGTACCGCCAGCATCAGACCCCGCATTAGGTTCCGTTAAGCCGAAAGCACCTAATGTTTCCCCTTTCGCTAAAGGAACAAGCCATTCACGCTTTTGCTCTTCCGTACCAAAATTATAGATAGGAGCGGCGCCTAAGCTTACTGCTGCTGCATAGCTTAAACCCGTACCACCACACGCACGTCCAATTTCTTCAACAGCTATTGCATAGGAAACCGTGTCTCCTCCAGAACCACCATATTCCTCTGGAAACGGGATACCTAATAAGCCTAGCTCAGCCATTTTTTCAAAGCTTTCTATTCTCATTGTTGATGTCTCGTCGACTTCACGAGCATAAGGTTTAATCTCTTTCTCTGCAAAATCACGTACCATGTCTCGAATCATCGCTTGCTCTTTCGTTAGTTCAAAGTTCATTCCCATTTCCCCCTAATATCCAATTTGCCATAGCGGAATTCATTCAGACGACAGTTACACAATATTTAGACCGACTAGTCGGTCTGTACTAAACATTAATAAAACCAGCTTGTTCTTCTGGCTTCATCTTTACCATAAATTGAGTTGCTTCTTCCATAGCTTGGTCTGTCACAATTGCTCGTAATATCATATCTGTAAATACTTCTGTAATTTCCTCCATTGTTAACGGACCCGTTTGTTTAAACCACATATATGTCCAGTTAATCATCCCTACAATGGCCATTGTTACAATTGTACAAGGCAATTCAGCACGAAAATCCTTTGTCTGTTGCCCTTCTTCAATTACCTTTTGTAAAATATCCCGATATTGATCCCGCTTCTTATGAATGATTGCACTATATTCTTCTGATAAAGAACGGCTTTCCTCATAAAATACGGTAATATGAGATTGGTATACATCAAACACTTGGGTCAACGTTTGAAGCATTGCACATAAGCGTTTAATCGGTGTATCGTATTTGTCATACGCTTCCTGTGACTGTTTAATCACATAGGAAATAAACACGTCATGAACCTCATACAACAGTTCATCTTTCGATTTAAAATTATGATAAAACCCACCTTTTGATGCGCCAATATACTCCACAATGCGTTCAACTGTTACATTGTGATAGCCATCTTGCTGAAACAGTACTACAGAAGCATCTACAATTCTTTGTTTTAACGTTTTTTTTACCATAGGCATCTATCATCCTTCTTTTATAACACTTACCCCTTTGTTCCCTATAACTAGGACTAACATTTTCTTAATTTTCCTAATTATAAAAACTATGACACTCTAAATATAGCATCACAAAAATTGACTGTCTAGTTTAAAAAAGAATTTTAATGACATTAAAAAGAAAATAAACTACATTAAACAGAATAAAATAATGTACCACTTTCACAAAACACATACAATAACTGTATGCACACCATTTAAAATTCATTACTTTCGTGCCAGTCACTCAAACAATTTATAAAAAATACCTCGAGGCGTTGGTGTCGATGCCGAAAGTAGCACGCTGATATAACCTTATACAAACAAAACCAGCAAAACATCTTTCCGATGTCCTACTGGTTTTGTTGAAGTCCCTCTTGAATTGTAGCTAGTTCAACGTGATTGCAAATTCCGAATTCGATGCACCAGCAAATACAACCGTTCCGTTCTTCGGCAGTTTTACTTTGTTATTGCCATTTACAACAGTAAAATTAATACATAATCCCTTGTCATCATACACCGCAAACGAACTATTTGATGGCAACTCCACCGTCATCGTTTTCCCTGCTAACGCTTCCGGGATTGTAAACCAGCTCGCATGTCCATTTGCTTGTAGTGTAACTTTGGATGATTGGCTTGCATCAAGCGGTTTTAAGTTGGATTCACTTACGTATAAAAATCCGGACATCTCTAAATATTCATCGTCACCTTCTGTATAGAAACTGGTTTCCGTCGTATCACGTCCACCCATCACAGGTATTTGGAGCTGATGCATCGCCGTGTTAGGGCCTGTAATCTTACTACTTCCCCAATAGCCTTCCATCGCTTCCTTGCTATTAATTTGGATAGGCACGATTGGTGCAAAATATAGCAAAGAACTAAATTTCTCACTCACAAGATAAAACTTGACACCTTCTCGCTTTGCCCATGCGGCAGCTGTTTCTTTCGATAGCACATTGTCTTCAAGTTTCTCGGCTACATAATGCGTAATCGCTATTTGCCCTAAATCTGGCAGAGACGAATATGTGCTCTCCTTCAAATAAGTTCGTCCATTCTTCTCCGTGACGAAGTTAAGCTTGGCGGTACCATTCTCATTCATAAAGCTTCCATCGGCAGTATATATATATTTTTCTTCTGGATTAGTTGGCAAGATTAGTTCGTCATTCTTCGTAATTTCTATTTTGAAATGACCGGAACTATTGCCGTAAAAACCTGCTTTCTTCGCTAGATCTTCAGGCATTTTGTCCTTGACTGGCTTGCCAAAGGATTTACTCGGCTTGATGTCCTTAATTGTGCCCTTCTCTTTAAGCGCAGCGAGCAGTATTTCAGTCGCCATTAGTTGATTTGTCATGCTGCTACCGCCAGATGATAACACAGCCATTGCCATCTTCTGTTCAGGAAGTACTACCAGTGAAGCATGTTGCAATCCCGTGTCGCCGCCTTTAGCCAAACCTTTTATCCCATATTCACTAAATGGATATAGTTTCACACTATCCCAACCAAGACCATAGTTGATAATACTATCTCCATCCTCTGGCCACATTCCTTTTTTATATTCCTCTTGCTCCATCGCCTGAACTGCCTTGTCAGAGAGGATTCCTTTTCCCTGTCCCATAAATATTTGTGAGAATTGCACAACATCTTCGGCAGTGGAAGAAATCCCTCCCGTACCAATCACATTCACTGATTCAGGTGGAAGCTGTCCTTGATATGTTGGAAAATAAAGTCCTGCCCGCTTATCATTTTCCCATTCGTCCTGTGGCGTTTTCGTATGATTTAGCTTTAAAGGTTCTGTAAACTGTTGATGGATAAATTCCGTAAAGCTCATACCGCTGACTCTTTCGACCATTATCTCGGCTAACGTAAAACCGTCGTTGCAGTATACTGAGAACGCGCCAGGATCAGCCTTCAATTGTTGGTTGGATAATTGGCGTAACAAGTTATCATGGGCATAAGTATCATTATCGTTAAATAAAAAAGTATTAGTAAACGTACTACCTTGCAAGCCAGAGGAGTGGTTTAATAGCATACGTGGCGTAATGCTTTTGTAACGCTCATCTTTCATCTTGAAATCAGGAATATAGTGGACAACAGGTTCATCCAAATCGACTTTTCCTTCATCGACCAATTTCATAACAGCTGCAGTTGCATACATTTTACTGACTGAACCAATCCCGTATAAAGTATCTTTAGTCAGCGGCAGTTTCCCTTCCATATCATTCTTGCCTGTCTGACCTGACAAAACAAGTTTACCATTATCAATTAGCGCATACTGCACGCTAGTCGTCTCATAGGAATTCGTAAGTAGCGCAGCCTTCTCTTCCGCAATCTTTTTTAGTTCTTGACTAGCTAATTCTTGGCTAGCCACAACCGCAGTCTGACTGTTAGAAAACGCCAACGCCCCAGTTGGTAGACTTATTGTTAATGCTAATGTAGCGGCTAACACCGCAGATAGTTTATTTTTCATAATTGCCCCCTAAGATAAGTAATCGATTTCATTGCTTCTACCTTGTTTAGCAGTATAGCTCAACTAATCTAGATCAGAACCTCTCCTTCCAACTAATTTGGTAAATATCCACAGCAAATCTGTTATACACAAGATAACACAGTTTTGTTATTACAGTCAAATATTTCTATTAATATAAATATCAAACAAAAAATCTCTCCACTATAGCGTGGAGATGATGTTAATTTTCTTATGTCCTCCGTTCACATAGTCTTTAAGTGCGGTGATTAAAATAACTGTTAGTGGAGAGAGTTGGTGTTTGAGAGAAATTGAAGAAGAACTAGCAGAAAAATGTGGACTACAAACTTCTTATTGAAAAGAAATGGAGCGTGGAGCTAAGAATATTACTTTACTAACGTTAGGCAAAATTCCTAAATACGGATTGGGGGGACGGAGATTTTCTACAAAATGCCCTCGAACATTGGTTAGGGAATTTTATTACTAATAATTTGTTGTTTCTACCTTTAGGTACATATAAAATATATAGCTTAATCCTAAAAAAATATCTCCCTGTTGGATAAACAGATTAATCTGGCTATCCAACAGGGAGCAAATCAAATGCATGCATTTCATTAAGAGCGCTACGTTAAATAGCGATTCTATGCCTCGTTTAGCTGCTTTGTTAGCGAGTAATATTCTATCTACCAGAAAATAATAGACCAACGATATTCTGCAAAGATTTATTTTTTACATCGAGAAGCTTCTGGTTTAGGTCAATTTATTAGTGGTACCGATATTGAAACATATTTGCCAGAATGAAAACTAAATTTCTACTAGTTAACAGTCTATGGGCAAATTCTATTGAATTTGCCTATAGTCCTAAATCTTCCGATGATTTAATTATCAGAGTTAAAGCCTTTTAATAGATCTGCAAACGGATTATTCAAAGGTTCTTCTTCTTTTGCTTGTTGTTTCAAATACTTTTGTACACTTCGCTTATCCACTTTTCCGCCACCTTCTTTTTTGCGACGAGCTTCAAAGGCAGATAATTTTTCACGATGTCCGCATTTGCATACGAAGATTTGACCATCGCCTTCACCACGTAACTCTAGTTTTTTCTTACATTGAGGACAACGAGCGTTCGTTATGCGAGCTACATTTTTCTTGTATCCACATTCACGATCTTGGCATACAAGCATTTTACCTTTCTTACCGTTCACTTCAAGCATTGGTTTGTTGCAATCAGGGCATGATTTCGTTGAAATATTATCATGCTTATACTTCTTATCGCTTGATTTGATTTCTGCAACTATTTTTTTCGTGTGTTGCTTCATTTCATTGATAAATACTTCTTTCTTCAATTTCCCTTTTGCAATCAACTCCAACTTTTGTTCCCATTCAGCAGTCGTTGCAGGTGAGCGTAATTCTTCAGGTACTAAATCTAATAGCTGGCGACCTTTTGAAGTAATATAAATTTCTTTACCGCCTCGTTGCTCAATCATAAAGGAATTAAAAAGCTTATCAATAATATCGGCACGCGTTGCTACAGTACCTAATCCCCCCGTTGATTTTAAAGTATCGGCTAACTGTTTATCATTACTCTCTAAATACTTTGTCGGGTTTTCCATCGCAGATAGTAATGTTGCTTCATTAAAACGTGCTGGGGGCTTTGTTTGACCCGTTGTTTGTGCAATTAAATGAACTTCTAATGTTGTGCCATTTTCGATTCGAGGGAAAACTTGCTCTTTTAAGTCGTCATTCGATTCCTCATCATCAAAGCGGTTTTCATATACTTCCTTCCAACCAGCTACAGTGATTGTTTTTCCTTTTGCAACAAAATTTTCATCACTAATTTTAGCGCGTAACGTTAATTGTTCAAATTCATGTGCTGGGAAAAATACCGCTAAGAAACGTTTTACAACTAAATCATAAATCTTACGTTCTTTATCATTAAAGTTTGCGAAATTTACGTATTCTTCAGTTGGAATGATCGCATGGTGATCAGAAACTTTAGCATCGTCTACAAACGCTTTAGTTGCTTTTATAGGTTTAGATAAAATTTTATTAGCAAACGGGCGGTATTCGCCAATTCCGCATGCTTTTAGACGTTCTGGTAACGTTGCTACGATATCGCTTGAAATATATCGTGAATCAGTACGAGGATACGTTAATACTTTATGTTGCTCATATAGCTTTTGCATAATATTTAAAGTTTCTTTCGCAGAGTAACCAAAAATTTTATTCGCATCGCGTTGTAATTCTGTTAAATCATACAGCCCAGGTGCAAACGATTTTTTAGGCTTACGCTCTACTTCAATTACCTTTGCGTTGTTGTTACCTAGTTTTTTAACGATGGTATCGATTTTACCTTTTTCAAAGCTACGGCTATTGCCTTTTGCATCTTGCCAAGTAAGTTTTAAATTATCTTTTGTTTTTGCTTCAATACCGTAATATGTTTGAGGTTTAAAATTTTTAATTTCTTCTTCGCGAGCTGCAACCATGGCAACAACAGGTGTTTGGACACGCCCGCAGTTTAATTGTGCATTAAAACGTGTTGTTAAAGCACGTGTTGCATTCAATCCGATATACCAGTCAGCTTCACTACGAGCTACAGCAGCATGATATAGATTTTCATAATTTTTGCCTGGTTTAAGATTGTCAAAGCCCTCTTTAATTGCTTTGTCGGTTACAGAAGAAATCCATAGACGTTTGATTGGCTTTTTAGTGTTTGCTTTTTCAATAATCCAGCGTGCTACTAATTCGCCCTCTCTCCCAGCGTCCGTAGCTACAATTATTTCTTTTACATCATTTCGAGTTAGTTGCGATTTCACCGCATTATATTGTTTACCTGTTTGCTTCATTACAACCAATTTCATGCGTTCCGGAAGCATTGGTAAATCTTCTAAATTCCATGTTTTATACTTCACGTCATATGCTTCTGGGTCCGCTAATGTTACAAGATGTCCCAGTGCCCACGTCACAATATATTTGTCGCCTTCTAAAAAACCATTCCCTTTTTTTGTACATTTTAGTACATTTGCGATGTCACGCGCAACCGATGGTTTTTCGGCAATTACTAAACTTTTTGCCATATTTTCATACTCCTTTACTTACATCTGTCATGTTAAATATACCACAAGTAAAGCGTTAAATTTTTTTAGCCACTCTTACTTAGAAGTTCTACTAAGGTGATGAGTGGAATTTTCAAAAGTATTAAAGATGATTTTAAGTATGCATAGGAAGGCTGCTAGTTTATCAGGAGCAGCTAGGCAGTCTAGTTTAACGACAATTTTCATATGAAAATGTAGTTTCACATTGCAAACAACTGGTTCAATATTCAATGGGCTGTAGAGGAAAAGTTGTGTGAAATGATTAGTTGCGTCTTGAATTTTCTTTTTTTCATCTAGTAAAATGTACATAAACTAGTAAAATTTTTAACTGTTGCATCATTCATCGTTCCATCCCTCATATTTGCCTATATTGTATTCCTTTAAGGTTTTATAATTAAACATTTACATAAAAAAGTATTTTTAAAACTGCATACTCCTATTCCCTTAACATATATTGAATTGCCATAATATTCTCAAAATTATGAAGGAGGAGAAGAAAATGCAAGCTCAAGACTTTAGACCACGAAATGTGATTATTATTACGATTATTGTTGTTTTGTCACTTATTATTGGTCACGCGATTTATGTAGATTATATTGATGTTTCTTCATATGTAAATGAAATCGTTGAATAAGTTCTAAGGTATTCCATTGGATTGTGCAAAACTGAATCAAAGTGAAGCTTGTGGCAGTCATTAATATGTAAGTGGAATCATGCCATAAATTTATATAGTAATAAAAAGAAGAATCTGCATAGCACTCTTTACTGTTACGAGGAGGGGTATAGGCAGATTCTTTTTTCAACACTGATGGGAGTTTATAGTGCTTTCGCGGGTAAACCTCTTTACTCCGCGGGTATTTCTCTCCCTTTCGCGGGTAAACACCTTTACTCCGCGGGTATTTCTCTCCTTTTCGCGGGTAAACCTCCTTACTCCGCGGGTATTTCTCTCCTTTTCGCGGGTAAACCTCCTTACTCCGCGAGTATTTCTCTCCCTTTCGCGGGTAAACACCTTTACTCCGCGGGTATTTCTCTCCTTTTCGCGGGTAAACCTCCTTACTCCGCGGGTATTTCGCAACCAGTCATTTGTGTAGCTGTTTGCGAAGATATTGTTGATGGTCAAGTATGCGTTGATCGTTTGGTTTATGGTGGCGTGCTGCTTCATTGTGTTCATAGGCATTTTCATAAAGCCGTAATCGATCATATAATAGACTTAATTGATAATGCGGTATCCATGTTGAGTATGCTCGTTTGTAAACGCCAATAGTGCAAGGCGTTACTTGTAAAGCTTGGGAATACCAATAAATTGCTTCCTTATTTTTCGATTGCGCCATAAAGTGTTGACCGATTCGACAGCATGTTTCCGGTTTTGGTTGATCATACAATAATGATTGAAAAACAGCCTGTGTCGCATTCTTGGTATCTTGTAATTGCTCATAGCAATCTGCTAAATTTAAACAAGCTTGAACTTGGGCCTCAGATGTTTCGAGTGCTGTATCTAAAAATGTATGATAGTGATTAATTGCTTCTAAAAAACGGCTGTGTTGTTTTAATTCATTTGCATAATGGAAAAAATCTCTTGGCGCAAATGTATATCCATCTGCTATTAACCGCTCATATATGCGTAGATTACGAGCTGTTTGTTGCTTTACTGGTACATGCACAACTGTTACATCACTTTTATAGATGTTACCTGTTACATCCAAAAACTCATGCACTGCTCCCTGCCACTGATAATGACGTGCTCGCTTTACTAACCGGTATCTTTTTTCACTCGTTGCGACAGTCCCATCCGCCTCTAGCGTTACAACATAATCCATTGAAACTGCATCGATGCTTGGATAAAGAAATTGCTTTAATTGTACTAACTTTTGCTGATGTTCAGATGTGAGCACATCATCTGCATCAAGCCACAAAATATAATCTTTCGTTGCTTGCTGGAAGGAAAAGTTCCGCGCCTTTGCAAAATCATCGCACCACGGAAAATCAAAAATTCTAGAGGTATAGTGCTGTGCAATATCCTTTGTACGATCAGTTGAGCCAGTATCAATAATATTGATTTCATCCACTACATGTTGGACGGAATCTAAACATCTTTCGAGCAAGCTTTCTTCATTTTTGACAATCATACATAAACTAATCGTTATCATTAGGACCCTCCTTTATGTAAGTAATATATGCAGGCTAGAAAATTTGCACGCTGTTATCTAAATGCACAAAAAAAACGAACGGCAACTGCGCCGCTCGTTCTCGCATTTATAAATATTGTGCTCGCCATTGTGGCTGCTCTTGGTCTGTAAGTTGCTGTTCTAGCTCTTCGTCCCATTTATTTAACAAAGTATTCCATACACGAACGTAGATAATATCTTGTTCCTTATCGTAAAGAAGAAATTCTAGACATGGAATATCATTGATTTGTTTCGCTTCTGATGTCACAATGGTTTCGATTATTTTCTGCGAGCTTGATGCTTCTTCCTCTCCCTGCTGTAAAGCTATAAGCAACATTGCCTCATCAAATTGTTCTTGCTGCTCTGCCTCTTTATCAACATAACGATAAGGAGCTGGCAACTCATCAAATTCCTCTATCTCGTCTTCTCCAACAGGGAGAATCGCTTGGTGGCATGGACTAAATAACAAAGTCGCTGTTTCGACTTCTAACTCCTCTTCGAAAATGCCACGTGCCAACTGTTGTTGTCCTTTAGGGGTTAATGTATAGAAGCCCTCTGATTGCTCGATAAGACGCACGCGAGACATTAATGATACTAAATCCTCAATAAACAGTGGGTCTACTAGTAAAAGCTCACTTAACTCCTGCACATTTTGAAAATTCGCTTCCTGCATGCTTATTAACAGCATTTGCATCAAGACATCCATCGTAGAGCGACGAATCGGCTCATATGTTACCTCAATGGTACGAATTGGAATGCACCAATCCGTTGCCTTTACTATTTTGACATGACGATTTTGTTGTAACTCTCTCATTAAACGTTGCTGTATTTTCAACACCCTACATCACCTGTCCTTTATGATTACGTAAGCCATTGTAGGATTTCACCGTTGTTAAAAGATTGCTGTACATATCACGTGTATCCTGATGTTTCGCACGTTTTGCAAACATATCAGCACTGCCGACAAGCATTAACAGTTCTCGCGCACGAGATAGCGCGACATTTAACCTGCGATAATCTCTCGCAAAGCCAATGTCCCCTCCCTTTGGCGTATTCCGTACCATACTCACTAAGATGACATCCATCTCCATCCCTTGGAATTTATCGACTGTGCCCGTTCTAAATTGGAGATGTGGTAACTGTAATTCTTGCTGAAGAAGGCGATTAATTTTCTTCACCTGCTCGCCATAGAAGCTAATAACGCCTACACTTTTCTGTGCATCCTGTGGTATGCGACCAGCCTTTTTCGCTTCCATTACAGCACTATTTAAGTCTGTTAAAATACTGCGGATTGTTTGTAGTTCTCCTTCATTATAACGACTTGTGCCACCCTTAACTTGTTCCTCTAAAAACGGTCTTTCCGCTGGCATATCAATCCATAGCAAATGATCATCACGACCGACAAATTGCCCTTCTAAGCCATGGTCACGGGCTGCATCCGAATCTGGTAATCCACATTGCAAGCCGTTTTCTTCCTTAGCGTAAAATGGTGTAATGCTGTGCATGATTTTTTCATGCATACGATACTGCAATGCAAGCATTTGCTTATGTGTTGAAGGTAGGTTATTAAATAATCGCTCAAATAGCGACTCACGAAGCAAGCTTTTCAACTCTTGCGCCCCATCAAAATTAGGATTTTCTTCTAGCATTCCTTTCAATGTTTCCTCCAACGTATCATCACCGAGCAACGGCGGTAATTGATGATGGTCACCCACTAAAATAATTTTTTTGCCTTTTAGCATTGGTAATAATAGCTCTGGCGGTGTAGCCTTCGATACTTCGTCGATTATTACAACATCAAACGTTGGATAGTTCTCCATAAACTCCTTGCTTGCCGAAGCAACGCATGTTGTGCCGATTACGTTGGCATGACGCACATACAATTTACGAATTTCATCTAAATCATATTCCGTAGCGTTTTGTAGCTTATCGCGCCATTGCTCTTGTAATTTCTTACGTAGAGGTAACTGCTGTTGTTTTCGATGTAGCTCTTCTAAACTTTCATTTGCTGTTTGAATAGCTTCCTTCACTTCTTCTAATGTTCGCTCTGGCGTAGCTTGTAGCAATGTTGTTAAAGCCGTTAGTTGTTTTTCCTTTTTTAGTCCTTCTATATTAATAGCTTTAATTTTTTCTTCTAATTGCGCTAGCTCTTCGTCAATCTCTTGTAAGCTTGCCTTAGCTGTTTGATGTGCCGCTCTTTTCGGTAAAAGCTGTGTATTTGCTTGTTCAACAGCCTGAAGCTGCTGACGGGCTGTTTGCACAGAGGATTGCGTTGTAGTTACGAGCATTTTCAACTGCTCTACAGATTCTTCTGGCATAGTCTCAGCTTGGAACGTATTTGCAAGTTGTTGTAAACGCTCGGTATGAGCTAAATACGGCTGCAATTGACGCTGCAAGCTTTGTACATCGAAGCTTGTAATTGCACATTCTTGGTGTATTAAACTCGCGATATTTTTGCGGAGCGACTCAAATTCACGATCTTTATGCTCCTGTTGTTGGCGAAGTGCCATCCCCTTTTGCCACACAAAATCGCGACGCATATACAGTCCCAGTAAATAGCTTTCTAACTGTTCCACTGACGGTGTTTGCCCTTCTTGAAATGAGGCATTTAGCTGTGCAAAAACGCCGTTTAAATTTTGTAGGGAAAACGATTGAACAGGCTGTTGACGACTTTTCGCAAGCGCCCGCTCTTTCCCATCAGGTGAAACCGACGCTTCAAGTTTTGCAATCGCTTTTTGTAGACGCGTATTTATGGTTGCCCATGCTTCTAAATCTTTCGCATCCTCTAAATGCTCTAGTCGTCGAATTTGCTGCGCTAACACAGGTGAAGGTTGAACTTGATAATGCTGTAAAAACCGTTGGATACGGTCATAGGTTGTTAATGAAGCGATATAATTTTGACTTTCCTTCATGAAAAGCAATCGCTTATTTTCTTGTTCATATTTCACTTGAATATCTTGAAACTGCGTTGTGAGCTCTTGTTTTTCTACAAGTAATTCTTTATATTGAATAGCCGCTTGCCATTGCTCTATTTTGATGGTGTTGTCTTGAATCGTTTGTTGTAACTGTTCAGCGGATGCGTATTCAGCTACTATGAGCTCCTGTGATTGAATAGCGGACTCTAACTGTGCAAGCTGTTTTTCATAATGCTCTTTTTGTGCTTCACTCGCTTCTTTTTCCGCTTTTGCCGTTTTTAACTCTTTTTTAAGCGATTGAATTTCTTTTTGTAAAATGGGTTCGTCGATTGCCGCTTGCTCCTTAGCAGCAATTTCCTTTGTTAGTTCTTCTAGCCACTCTTGCAATTTCGTTAGCTCATCAGTTGTTTTACTTATACTCGCTTGTAATTCTTGTTCACGTTCAGTAAAAGCCGTAATTTCTTCTTCAACAGCAGCTAATGTTTGCTCACGCCAATGTAGGGCAACATTTTCCTCAATGAATTTTTTCCCCTCTTCTTCAATACTTTCTGTTCGGCCATATCGTAAAATACGAATTTCTTGATTGGAGAGAAGTCTTCCTAAGGCATTATCAACAGCTAAGTTTGACTGTGAGGCAACGAGTGTTTTTAAGCCTGCTTTTACGTTTTGCTGGCAAATCTCTGAAATAACCGTTGTTTTCCCTGTTCCAGGGGGCCCTTGAATAACATACAAATCTTCTACAGATAACGCGCCGATGACAGCTTTCCGTTGATATTCATTTAAATTATTATGAAACTCAATATCTTCACGAAGCTTTGCTGTACGGACAGTCGGACGCTTTTCAAATAAAATCGTTTCTAAGCTAGCATTTACTGCTTCACCTTTTTCAAGCTTTGTAAAGCCGTTACGTAAGCGTCGAATTTGACTTAGTGTCGCAAAATTACTAAAGCTTACTTGTTTTGAGCGCAAATTTAGCTGGTCTTTGCGTGCTTGCTCCTGTGCAAAAGGCTTTAAGTCAACTTCCACTGTTTGCTTACCCGCATTCGCTTTTAACACTTGTCCAATTTCACCACGTACCCCTTGGATGCTCACACTTAAACCTTCAAGTTGCTTCCATTCCTTCGCTTTCACATAGGGACATACTAGTGTTAAACGTGAAAAATCTTCATTATAGTAGCTTTGTTTAAAGTCCGTATGAATATCATCGATCGTCGCATCACGTTCTTGAATTTTTAAATAGCCTTCCCAACTTGCAATACGCTTTTTCACATATTCTGTCCGTTCCTCTGCAATCGGTAACTCTCTAATTTTCGTGTGAAGATCAAGCGGGATACCAGCCCCATTATTGGGCTTTGTGACAAATTGCAGTGCCGCTGGTAAACGACGATTCGTACTAATTGGACCACGCATATGTACAAAACGTATATTTGTTGCTAATAACCCTTCCACTTTTAACACACAATCCATAATCGCTGTTTTTCCGGCCAATGTACTGTCTAACTTTTCATTATGCTCTGCATTAAAATAAATCGATAAAAACGTTTCGCCAATTGTTTTTGCTTTTCTTTTTTCAATATAGACGGTCAAAGTTTTTTGTAACGCAAAAAAGGCATGCTCATTTGCTGAGCATTCCTCTACCGCCTCCTTCGCCTTATTCGTCAAAATTAAATTACAGCGTTGTTTCTCTAGTAAAGCGATGTTCTGCATGAGCTGCCCTCCCTTCCGAATTCACTAAAGTACTATTTTATCATATCGTAAAAGGATTTCTGAAAAGAAAAATCCCCTGCACAGTGATTTCCTTCCACTGCACAAGGGACTTTATAATATTGCAAAATTACGCATCAGTGTGACTCTTGCTCGTCATAACTGTTTAGGAACAGTACTCACCTTTGTTTAATGTTGGTCTATTGTTTCTTTCGGTAATGATTTACTCATTTCACAGTACTGGACAAAAACGCGAGCCATTTCACGTAAACGATTATGAACATCCTCGTCTACAATTTTATTGTCTGCATCAAAATGTGATGTATGTGTATAGACATAGTTTGGTGTTACAAGCGCACGGAAGTAGTCTAAAATTGGTTTTAGTTGATTTTCAACTACTAAATGGTGCTGATATGTGCCACCATTCGCTACGATAGAAACAGGCTTATAACGCATCGTTTTCGGATGTAAGAAATCGAATGCATTTTTTAACACACCTGGAATTGAAGCTTGGAAAATTGGCGTAGCAATAATATACGCATCTGCTTCTTCAAATTTTTGTATCATTTTTTTCATATCATCATTTAGTGGTGAACCATCGACAATTTGATGCTTATATTCACTAAAATGCATAATTTCTAAGTCGAAACTAGCATCGAATTCTTTAATATAATGCTCTACTTGCTCTAAAATAGCACCAGTTTTACGCCCAAACATTGTGCCATCAACGAGTAAAATTTTCATATTCATTTTGCCTCCACATTCATCTTCTACAATAATATTGTAACAAATGAATAGAGTCACGGGAAGAATTGTAGCAGTCAAAACATGAAATTCAGTCTTTAGGCGGAATGATATGAAAGGTACCTATTTTTCATTTTTGCGATGAAATGTCACCTCTTTGTCTACTACGCTTTCCTCCACTTTAAATTTATCTCGATTAATGATAACCTCTCGATTTACCTTGTCCGCTTCAGTTACATCTGCACCTTTTCGCTTTTGCCAATTAAATAGCTCCTCACGTGCAAACTCTTCGTGAACCACTTTTGGAAAATCCATTGTAGCTAGCTGTTGGGAAGGATAGATGGTCACTGGTTGCTTCTTGCCATGTAACGCAATAACAAGCATCGCTTTTGCCACCTGTGAAGCATCGATAGCACGCATACGTTTTAATGGTCCTATTAGCAAAGGTTTAGCAAGCTTTAACACCTTTTCCCCAGCCTTCTCACCAAAACGAAACTCATCTCGTTGCCCTACTAACAGAGATGGACGAATAATGGATAAGCGTTGCATACCTAGCTCTATTAAAGCTTGCTCCAACTTCCCCTTCACCCGATTATAGTAAATTTTTGACCGTTCATTTGCACCCATTGCCGTTATAACAAGCAAATGGGGAATCCCTTGTTTTTTCGCTAATGAAGCAATAGCTAGTGGAAATTCAAAATCCACTTTTTCAAATTCTTCACGTGAGCCTGCCTTTTTGATAGTAGTACCTAAACAACAATATAACTCATGAGCAAATTCAATATCCTTTTCTTCTAGTGTGTCAAAGTTACGAATCTTGACCTCTAACTTCGGGTGTTCATAGTGAAGCTTTCTTCGTGCAATAACGATGACCGAAACGTATTCATCATTTTCACATAACTGTTCTATGAGCGAGCTTCCCGTTAACCCAGTGGCTCCCACAACAATTGCCGAACGCATACCCAATCTCTACTCCTCCTATCTGCCTTAACATAGACGGTTACTAGATATGTATAGTATGAATAAGAATATAGCTTATCCTCTCTATTATTCATCGGTATGACAAACGCCATTTTTGAAGTTTAACTACATACTTTCTTTATCTAATGTTAATTTTTACACATACTTGCCCATTTTTCACCATAATTTAAATAGACAGATGAAAGGATGGGATACATTTGCAAAACGAAACACAAACAATAAAACCGAAAAAATCGATTGTTTTCATAATTGAAAGCTGTATTGATAAAGGGCTGTATCCTTTTGAACGGGTTGCAACATTGGCTAAGTTGCTTGTGCAAGAGGACGTTTTCATATTCGTCAAAACCCCTTCTAATGATGGGATTCAAATTTTAATGCATCACAATCTTTCACCAATACTATTCGATCTTTTTGACGAATTACCTAAGCAAATCAAAGCCATACAGCCTGATTTAATTGTCAGGGACGGTCGTAACTCCGAAAGTTGGCAAGTGGAAAGTTTACGACCATTCTGTAAAACGATGATTCATTTTGATGATTTTGGTGATGGTGGCCAAGCCTGTGATTGTGTGTTACTCGCACTCTATCAAGAAGTGAAAGATTATTTTCCATCTCATTATATTGGTGGCAGTTTTGCCTTTGCATTACCAGAAGCCTATCAACATACGGAATCATTACCTGATGTTAAAGTCTCTGAAAACCCTCCTCATATTGTTGTTGCTTTTGAGGATGGGGACGAGCATAACTTAACGTATCGAACTCTTCGCCACCTAACCCAGCTACAAATCCCACTACAAATTACAGTAATGATAGATGATAGCTATCGCCATGCGACGGATGACTTGCAAATGATGGTACTTAGTCGTCGTAATACTGCCCTATTGCGTGATAAAGACGCACTTCTCAAATTGTTACCCAAAGCCGATGTCATTATCTGCAATGCGAACTATACACCTTATAAAATTGCTTCTTACGGTGTGCCTTGTATTACACTTGCACAAACGGAGAACGAGCTATTACATGCTTTTCCTCGTGAGCATAACGGCTTTATACACCTCGGTCTCGGCCGTAAGATGAAACAATCACAAATACAAAATGCGGTGATGGAGTTTTTATTGCATGAGGCTCGTAGTGAGCGGGCTGTAAAAAAACAGCGACAGCTGAATCTCGCAAGTAATAACCAAACATTGGAATCATTATTACTCGATTTCGCTTATGATCGACATAATATCGCTTCAACTTAGTGATTCTTTTAAGGTGAATATGATACAATATATTAGAATTTTTCACTTCTTTTCCCCTTGCTTCTAGTTGAATGTAGGCTAGAATTTTCAAGGGAGTTTAAAGCATCAGTACCCGATTGATTTTAACAATTAAGCGGTGGAGGGATGATAAAACCTCCATCGCTTTTACACGCATTGGTAATACAAATGAAACGATAAAGGAGCGACAAACCATGCCAACAAAAAGCGATATTGAATATCAAATTAAAGAATTAAAAATGGATTATATGAATTTACAAGGCGACATTGAAAAACTTGAATCTACAGGCCATAATGACCAAGTCGTTAAAGCAGAACAACGCCTAGCTAACATGGAAACAAAGCTAGCCGAATTAAACAAACTACTAGCAGAGCTTTAATATTTTGCATATTGCAACTGTATGTAATAACAGTCGTACAGCGAATCTATCTACACAAGACGTAATCGAAATTATGGAGGAACAACCTATATGGCAATATTAACAGTTGAAAACTTAGGTCATTCGTTTGGTGACCGCACACTTTTTAAAGATGTTTCTTTCCGTTTAGTTGAAGGCGATCATATTGGTCTTGTCGGCGCTAACGGAGTTGGAAAGTCTACTCTAATGGGAATTATTACAGGGCAAACAATTCACGATGCCGGAAAGGTTGAATGGCTACCTGGTACACATTATGGCTATTTAGACCAACATACTGTGCTGACTGCTGGACGTACTATGCGCGATGTATTGCGTGATGCCTTCCTCCCTCTATATAAAAAAGAAGAAGAGTTAAACGAAATTACAGGTAAGATGGCTGAAGCGACACCTGAAGAATTAGAAGAGTTACTAGAACAAATGGCAGATGTTCAAGATGCACTTGATGCTGGTGATTTTTATTCACTCGATATGAAAATCGAAGAGGTTGCACGTGGTTTAGGTTTGGATGCGATTGGACTTGAACGTGATGTAGCTGCCCTGTCTGGTGGTCAACGTACGAAAGTATTACTGGCAAAGCTTTTATTAGAAAAGCCAAAGGTATTATTACTCGATGAGCCAACGAACTATTTAGACGAAGAGCATATTACATGGTTAAAAAACTATTTAAAAAACTATCCACATGCTTTCTTATTAATTTCCCATGATACGGAATTTATGAATGAGACTGTAGATGTGATTTTCCAATTAGAGTTTTCAAAACTGACTCGCTATACAGCTACGTACGAGAAGTTTTTAGAGCTAGCTGAAATCAATAAACGTCAACATATTGATGCATATGAAAAGCAACAGGAATTCATCAAAAAACAAGAAGACTTTATCGCCAAAAATAAAGCGCGTTACTCTACAACGGGTCGTGCTAAATCTCGCGCGAAGCAGCTTGATCGTCTAGAACGAATTGACCGTCCTGAAACAGCAGTAAAACCTGAATTTGGTTTCAAAGAAGCTCGTACACCAAGCCGTTATGTAGTGGAAGCTGAAAATTTAGTCATCGGTTACGATAAAGACAAGCCTTTACTACCACCACTTTCATTTATGATTGAACGCGGCGAGAAAATTGCCTTAGTCGGTATGAATGGTGTTGGTAAATCTACATTATTGAAAACGATGCTCGGTAAAATCAATCCGCTAAGTGGTACGGTTATTCGTGGGGATTATTTAGCCCCTTCTTACTTTGAACAAGAAGTAAAAGCAGATAAAATTACACCGATTGACGATGTCTGGAACGCCTTCCCATCCATGGAACAGGCACAAGTACGCGCTGCATTAGCACGTGCTGGATTAAAAACAGATCACATCACTCGCCCACTTAATTCTTTATCTGGTGGTGAGCAAGCGAAAGTTCGTTTATGTAAACTCATGATGGAAGAAGCCAACTGGTTACTATTTGACGAACCGACAAACCACTTAGATGTCGATGCAAAAGAAGAATTAAAACGTGCTATGAAAGAATTTAAAGGCACAATCGTACTCGTTAGCCATGAACCTGATTTTTATGAAGGTTTAGTAACGAAAGTATGGAATGTACAAGACTGGTTCACATCTGGTCAACAAAGCTAAAGTGCAAAGCTAAAGTGCCAGTCACCCACACAATTCAAAATTGTGTGGGTGACTGGCACTTCCTCTAAACTTACATCATTGTAAGCTTATTTAATGAAACTTTTCCCTCTTCCCAGCGTATATTTAGTATAGATTAAAAAATATCATATTCTCTTAAAAGTTTTTTAAATAACTATTGATTTATATATAGCTTACTAGTAAGATATATGTATAACCTATTTAACTTACTGATAAGCTATTCATAAAATATAATCTAACAAAGAAAGCGGGGAATGAAGAATGACAGTTACAATTTACTCACAAGCGAGCTGCTCTTCATCCAGAAAAGCATTAAAATGGTTAAAAGAACACAACATTGAATATAAAGAAAAACGTATTACATCACATCCTCTTACACTTGCTGAATTTAAAGAAATTTTAAGCATGACAGAAGATGGCACTGATGAAATTATTGCTACAAACTCTAATGATTTTAAAAATCTTAATATTGATATTGATCAGCTTTCTATTCAAGAGCTATACGCGATTATTCAGGCGCACCCAAGAATGTTACGTAGCCCTATCCTTATAGATGAAAAACGTATCCAAGTTGGGTACAATGAGATGGACATTCGTCGTTTTATTCCACGTAAAGTACGTGCTTACGAGTTAAACGCGATGACAAGATTGGCTCAAGAAAGTTAAAACTGTTTTGGAGATGACCTTATATGGATCAAGAAAAACAACAAGCCATTACCTCATTATTTGAAGTTGTCTCTTCTATCGAGCGTAAATGGGCAAACGAGTGGAATAATCATAATGTACTCGGCTTTTCAAAATCCCATATTTTAATTTTAGACTACTTATCGCAGGAGGGACCAAAGCGCCCTTCTGCTATAGCTGAGCGCTTAAAAGTTACAACAGGTGGCGTCACGGTATTAACGACCAAACTGATTAATGCTGGCTTTATCGAAAAAACACAGCACGCTACCGATCGCAGAGCCTCGCAATTAGTTATTACGACCGAGGGTGAAGATATCCTTGAAGAATCACGTCAACAAGTTAGCGAAATTATTAACAATATGTTTGGCATGCTGTCAGCAGAAGAGGTGCAAACATTACGTGATATTTTTGCCAAGTGTTTACTAACTGTCGATACTAATCGTCAAGATTAAATTTTCAGCTTTGTGTAGAAACACGAATAAGGATGTATTGCAAATTATTGTTTGCAATACATCCTTATTTTGATTGGCCGAACGAATACTTCCGTCTAAGTAGTTAAGATAGTGCGACCAATTGTTTTTATTACGCTGGTAGCACAGCCTCGACGATTGACACATCAGCCATAAGCATTTCTTTTAGGCGAGCTTTCGCACGGAATAAACGAGATTTCACCGTCCCAATAGAAACTTTCATAATAGTAGAAATTTCAGCAAGTGAATATTGGTCTATGTAGAAATACCATAAAGTTTTTCTATAGATTGCATCTAACTGTCCCATTTTATCCTGTACTAGCTTTGTCACAATTTCTTTTTCAATTTTTTCTTCTGTTGAAATTTCATTATTGGGAACCAAATCTAAAATCGGTACGTCTAATGTTTCAGGTTGGTTCATCATGTACTTACTGCGTCGTACTTTTTTTCGATAGCGATCTCTAAATGTGTTCATTGTAATGGTTGTTAGCCAAGCTTTAATATGTTCTACTTCGGCAACGCTATCTTCGTAGCGTACGACTTTGACCCAAACTTCTTGCATCAGATCTTCTGCTTCTACATTATTACGAGTAAGTTTCAAACATAAATGGTATATATAACGATTATATTCCTCATATACGCCTTCTAATTTTTCATTCATTGTGTATTCCTCCGCTTCTTGTTCTTGCTTCTATACACATTCTCGCAAAATAATGTATTACACTCTATCGTATTGGCTTTCAATTTCATTACAATCGTGTAAGCTTAAATGCTTTTACTTGTAATATTCGTAAAAAATGTTTTACTACTATATCTCTTTTATACGGAAAAACCTATGAAAACCCTTCCAAATTCAAATTTACATAGTCGCATTTAATTATTGTAGGCTTAATATTACTTTTGCTTACATAAAGATTTGTTTGTAACTAATAGCGAAGCTTTACACAGTACCTTTATCACTATCATCAAGATATACAAAAAGCTCTTAAAAGGTATTACCCGCTTTAAGAGCTTTTTAAGCTATTTATTGAAAATCTATAATGATTTTTAATGCATGCTCATCCGCCGCATTAGCAAAAGTTTCGTAAGCTTCCATCATGTCGTCAAATTTATAGCGATGTGTAGCTAACCTTTCTGGCTTAATCTTCCCTGTTTCTAACGTTTTTATTAGCATCGGTGTTGTGCTTGTCGATACTAAACCTGTGGAAATTGTCACGTTGCGAATCCATAAATCTTGTAATTGCAAATCGACAGGTTTACCATGAACACCAACATTAGCTAAACGACCTCCTGGTGATAAAATTCGCTGGCAAATATCGAATGTTGCAGGGTAACCTACAGCTTCAATTGCTACGTCAACTCC
Organism: Lysinibacillus sp. C5.1; assembly: GCF_016350185.1. Classification (NCBI taxonomy): domain Bacteria; kingdom Bacillati; phylum Bacillota; class Bacilli; order Caryophanales; family Bacillaceae; genus Lysinibacillus; species Lysinibacillus sp. C5.1. The sequence continues at coordinate 402,791 of NZ_CP066226.1, read as the reverse complement.
ACGACCATCTGTCATGTCAAATATTTTATCGATTGCAGCTTGGGCATCACGTGAATTGATTGTCTCTGTAGCACCAAATTTCTTGGATTCTTGTAAACGATTATCATCGATATCAATCATTATAATTTTTGAAGGAGAGTAAAATTGCGAAGTTAATAGTGCAGACATTCCAATTGGACCTGCACCTACGATAGCTACTACATCACCTGGTGACACTTGACCATTTAATACGCCAATTTCCAAACCCGTTGGTAAAATATCAGAAATCATAACAGCAGCATCATCGGATATTCCTTGTGGAATGTGGTATAGAGAGTTATCAGCATGTGGAATATGAACATACTCTGCTTGTGTTCCATTGATTAAATGACCTAAAATCCAGCCGCCATCTTCACAATGAGCATATAAAGATTTTTTACAATAGTGGCATTTACCACATGACGTCACGCATGAAATAATTACTTTATCGCCTACTTTAAAGTTTGATACGCCTGCCCCTACCTCTTCAACAATTCCAATACCTTCGTGACCTAAAATTGTCCCCTCTTTAACAGCAGGTACATCGCCACCTGAAATATGCAAATCCGTACCACAAATAGTTGTTTTCACAAGACGCACCACTGCATCGCTATCTTTCACTACACGAGGTTTGTCTACTTCACGTAATTCCTTTTTACCTGGTCCTGCAAATACTAGCGCTTTCATTTAGAATTCTCCTCTCTCAATAGATTTGTAGACTTAATATACTTTAAATATAATTAATTATTCAGAAAACGTCAATTAACTGGACTCTTTTTAGTTAATTTTTATAATTTTTTAGAGACAAAAAAGCCTTCTTAAATATCGCCATTTAAGAAAGCTCTCGTATTCGCATTATTCTCATTTATCTATGGAAGCATGGCCTCGACGCAATCGATATTCTGCACCCGTTAAAAATGGCACCATCGCTTGTAAACATGCATCATCATATAAATACTCTTTAAAAACAATTGGTGGTACTAACAGCTCTTTTTCTTTACAAGCTTCTTTACAATGTTCAATAAACGCTGGTTGTAGGCTAGTATACAAAACTAATGGCATTGGAAACTGGTCATACGCTTTCTGTATAGCCATTACCATTAAGTCTTCACTTAGTAATTGATCGAAGCTGAAGCCTGTTATTTTCTTTGTATGAACATCTATAATAGACGCCATATAAGCCCATCCTTGATGCCAAGTTGGTACGTAACTTATATTGATTACCCATTTTTCGTTAGCTTTTGTCGTTTCAAAGCCTACATTTACTATTGGTTCCGGAACTTCTTCTACTTGTGCTTCCCTTGCCTTTTTTAATACGCGCTGGACCTTCCGCAAACTCCCTTGAAAGCCTCGCATTTTCAATATTTCATAAAGCTGTGCACCATTATAAAGCTGCCCATCTTCGATAAATATTTGTTCAATTTCCTCTAATAACTCTTCCGATGCCGACTTTCTTGATGACTGTTGCTTTTTTTGCAACCCACTATAGTAAGTACTTTTGGGCAAGTCTAATAGCTCACAGAGTACTTTAACAGCATGTTTTTTACTTTCCCGTTCTATATAATCAATTACATCTGTATCATCTAATTGGCTGCGAATATGGTAATAGCCTTTTTTAATATATCGACCTCTTGTTTTAATCGTTCGTTTTCTTTTTGAACGGTTAATACTTCTGCCTTCGTCATGTTGGTGACACCATCAACTGGTGTATATAACTTTATCCATTTATAAATGGTTACTTCAGATATACCATATTCGCTTGATAATTTACTGACAGCGGTGCCGAGGCGATATTGTTTTACAAGCTCTAATTTAAAGTCAGATGAATATCGTTTATTCCCCATACAACTCCCCCTTTTTTCTCCTATTTATAATAGTTGCTTGTCATAACAATGTCTAGGTTGCTGAAAAATTAAGGATGGTTCCGTATGAATCATCACGATTTCAGCTATAAATAATGTTTTGGAAAGCATTGCTACAACAGGATTCCCCCACCACATTATGCTATACTATTTCTATTATCGAAATATTGAAAGAGGGATGAATGTATGACGCAATTACAGACATTAAATGCTTATTTTGCTGAACATCGTGAGGCGCACTTAAATGAATTAAATGAATTTTTACGTATTCCAAGTATTAGTTCATTATCTGAGCATAAAGGCGATATTCAGCATGCCGCAGAGTGGCTAGCTGATGCCTTCAAGAAACTCAACTTAGAAAACATTTCTATCACTCAAACTGCTGGTCACCCTGTTGTTTATGCTGACTGGTTACATGCAGAAGGCAAACCAACTATTCTATTTTACGGTCACTACGATGTACAGCCAGTTGATCCATTACATCTATGGGATAGCGAACCGTTCAACCCTACGATCCGTGATAACAAATTATTTGCACGTGGCGCAAGTGATGATAAAGGTCAAGTGTTTATGCACTTAAAAATGATTGAAGCACTATTTGCAACGACTGGTACTTTGCCAGTGAACGTAAAATTCATCTATGAAGGTGAAGAAGAAATCGGTAGCCCTCATCTGCCTGCCTTTGTTGAAGAACATAAAGAAAAATTAGCAGCCGATTTAATTTTGATTTCAGATACAGGTCTTTATGGTCCTGGTAAACCAGCAGTATGCTATGGCTTACGCGGTCTTACAGGCGTACAAATTGACGTGCGTGGCGCAAAAGGCGATTTACATTCAGGCCTATACGGTGGCGGTGTACAAAATGCCATTCATGCACTAGCAGAAATTTTAGCATCCTTCCGCGATGAACACGGTACAATCCAAGTAGAAGGTTTCTACGATAAAGTATTACCATTAACGGAAGAAGAACGTGAAGCTTATCGAGCACTAGGCTTTGACGAAGACTCCGTAAAAGAGGAAGTCGGCGTATCTGAATTGTTCGGTGAAGCAGGCTATTCTTATTTAGAGCGTACTTGGGCTCGCCCAACGTTAGAAGTAAATGGTGTATTCGGTGGATTCTCTGGTGAAGGCATTAAAACTGTACTTCCTGCTGAAGCTGGTGCAAAAATTACTTGCCGACTAGTACCAAATCAGGAGCCAGAAGAAATCGTTGCTTTATTAAAAGCACATATCGACAAACATAAGCCTGCCGGTGTAGACGTAACGATTTCAGAATTCGATAAAGGCCGTCCATTCTTAACACCATTTGATCATCCATTTATTCAAGCAGCTGGTCGTTCCTACGAAAAAGTTTATAATGTACCTACCGCTTACACACGTGGTGGAGGTTCGATTCCAATCGTTGCTGCCTTTGATGAAATTTTAGATTTACCAGTTGTTTTAATGGGCTTTGGTCTATCGAGCGAAAACTTCCATGCACCAAACGAGCATTTCCATTTAGAAAACTTCGATAAAGGTTTACGTGTATTAGGAGACTATTTATATGAGGTTGCAGCACTAAGTCAATCGTAAACAACACAACTTATCCGCGATGTACTTTGCTTTACCCGCGAAATACTTTGGGTTATCCGCGCTTTATTACCATTTACCCGCGGAATACCCGATTTTACCCGCGCTTTACTGCGGTTTACCCGCGATAATAAAAATCCCCTCGCCATCTGGTGAACTGCACCCCAATTGTTAGACACATCTAACAATTGGAGGTGCAGTTTTTAATGGCAAAATATACTGCAGAGGAAAAATTACAAGCAGCTTTACGATACTTAGAAGGCAAAGAAAGTTCACATGAAATTGCTAAATCGATTGGGACAGATCATAAGGCTATTCTTAACTGGGCTAAACAATATGAGTATAACGGTGTTGAAGCGTTTATAAAATCATATACAAACTATACAGCACAGTTTAAACTAGACGTACTAAACTTCATGATTGAGCACGGCACGTCCTTAATAGAAACAGCGGCTATCTTTGGTATAGCAGCTCCATCGTCCATTATTCATTGGCGAAAACAGTTTGAAACAAAAGGATTCGATGCCCTTCAATCAAAGGAAAAGGGGCGTCCATCCATGAAAAAAGAAACCAATAAACAACCAAAACATACACCAGTAGAAGGCTCACCAGAAGCACTTCAAGCTCGTATCAAGCAGCTTGAAATGGAAAACGAGTATTTAAAAAAGTTGAACGCCTTAGTTCAAGCCAAAGAAACATCACCAAAGAAGACAAAGTAAAGGTCATCTATGAATTAAGGCATAAATACTCGGTGAAGGCACTTGTCGAATTCGCACAGATTCCACGTAGTACGTATTATGACATAGTGAAGAAACTGAATCGTCCCGATCCAGATACCGACTTAAAGGCTGAAATTCAATCCATCTATAACGAACATGAAGGGCGTTACGGATACCGTCGCATTCGTGATGAACTCGCAAATCGTGGACGAAGAGTGAATCATAAGAAAGTACAACGTATCATGAAAACACTTCGTTTAAAGTGCGTAGTCAGAATGAAAAAGTATAAATCATATAAAGGGACAGTCGGTAAAATCGCACCGAATATTTTAGACCGCAAATTTACAGCTGAAGCCCCTAATGAAAAGTGGGTAACAGATATTTCAGAGTTTAAATTGTTTGGTGAAAAACTCTATTTATCCCCTGTTTTAGACTTATTTAACGGAGAAATTATTACTTACACAATTGGTCATCGACCAACGTATTCACTTGTCTCAGAAATGTTGGAGAAAGCATTAGAGAAGTTACCAGAGGAACGCCAATTACTGATGCATTCCGATCAAGGCTGGCATTATCAAATGAAGCAATACCGTCACGCACTTGCATCAAAAGGCATTGTGCAAAGTATGTCACGTAAAGGCAACTGTTATGACAACTCGGTGATGGAGAATTTCTTTGGGATTTTGAAATCGGAATTCCTTTATTTAAAGGAGTTCGAAAGTGTTGAGCATTTTAAATTGGAACTTGAAAACTATATAACGTATTACAATACGAAACGAATTAAGGCAAAATTAAAACTGAGTCCGGTACAATACCGAACTCAGTTTACCCAAGCTGCCTAAATGAAATAACCGTGTCTAACTTTTAGGGGTCACTTCACTGGCAGGGGATTTTTCATTTATTTATTCACCAAAATTCGTTACAAACTGTGCTGATGTTTTTCGTTCTTTACCTTTTGGTACTTCATCAAAATAACCGACCTGTAACATCGCTATTACACGTTCACCTGGCTGTACTTTTAATGCTTCACGGAATTTAGGATTATCTAAGAAGCCTGGTGTTTTCCAGCAAGAGCCAATACCTTTATCCCAAGCTAACAGCTGGATATTTTGAATAAAAATACTCGCTGCTGCGTAATCTTCTAAACGCTCTTTTTGACGTGCATCCTCTGGCACAATAACAAATACATAGCCACCAGGCAATGTAAATTTTGCCATTTGCTTCGCTAAATCTTCACTCGAAAGCTCCTGCCATTTTGGAACAGCTAACTCTCGTAATAGCTGATGAAGTGCAACTAAATCATCATCGCAAGCAATAACTAAACGCCACGGTTCGCGATTACCATGGTTCGGTGCCCAGACAGCATCGTCAACAATGCCCAGTAAATCATCACGTTTCACCAATTGCCCATTAAACTTCTTAATTGAACGGCGATTTATAATTGCATCTCTTACCGATAAAAATTGTTCGCTCATTTTTTTCTATCTCCTTCTAATAATAGTAGTATATATCATTATTCTTCATTTCTATCTCCAACATTATCATAAAATGATGAGCTTTAAAACTGCTAACACTCTAAGCAAAACTATCATCTATATGATAAAAATAATAGGTCATATTTGGGGTATACGCCGTAGAATCCTGATAAAAATAAGCCCTATTAATACTATCTGATGTATGTGCATTGACATAGGGAATTCCATTTTGAATACTCGTAACAATGACCGAATGATCAATTCTGCCATCTCCTTGAAAATCATAAAATATAACGTCCCCAATGTCTAATTGTTCTGCCGTTTGCACGCGTGTTGCCTTTAAACCCGTTTTTGAGCCCTCTAAATACCATCTTAGAGAATGTGCCACAGACCAGCTAAAGCTCCAGTTTCCTTGCTGAATCCACCAGCCCCTTTCCCTATTTGGTGCCCCTCGCATCGGTGCTCCTCCAGCAAGTAAGCACTGTGAAATATAATTCGTACAATCGACATCAAAATTCGGAAATGCCGGATTACGACTATTCCACCATAAATTCGCATATTGTACAGCTGCCTGTCTGTTATACATTTTGGCCACGCTCCCCCTCCTTATGTCCATCATATGACTCCATCGTTCGTTCTATTAATTAGGCGATTCAACGCAAAATTGCTGAAAGCGGTCACATTAGGCGCTATCTTTTCCAATTTCAAGATAGTTTTTGCTACAATAAGATTAAACAAATTGGCAATTTTTTTATTTTACGAACAGAAGGGATGTTGAATGTGAAGCAGCATGCTGAGAAAGAAATTTTACAGCCTACTCTTTTATGCGATAAAAAAGGGAATTTAAATCCAGCTGCTATTGGATTTGCACGAAAACCTCTCATAAATAGCAATTTAAGCGGACATATCATGCGTAAAAAGAAATGGAACTATTGGTGCATCTATGGCGATGAGATTTTATTCTCCGCAACGATTAGTCATCTTGATTACGCAGCTGTGTGCTTTGTGTATTTCCTTGAATATGAAACTCAGCGCTATTTTGAAAAAACAATAACAATTCCACTCGGTGGCAAGCTCAAAATGCCAACACATGTACTGGAATCGGTATCTTTCACGAATAGTGAAATGACAATTGATATGACCTATATTCAAAACGAAACACATTTATCTGTTTCAATCCCTACTTTTGATGGCGATGCCTTGCGTGCCAATTTAATTATTCAGCATCCACCTTCAGACGAATCGTTAAATGTCGTCATTCCTTGGAATCGTAGGACATTTCAATTTACAGGAAAGCATCATATTCTTCCTACTTCAGGAGAAGTAATCATCGGCAATCGCCACTTTACGTTTACCCCTGAAGAAAGCTTTGCTGTACTTGATTATGGACGTGGTGTTTGGCCACGGGAAGCCACTTGGAACTGGGGCATGGCATCTCAACGTGTTCGAGGTAGACGCATCGGGCTCAACTTAGGTGGTAAATGGACAGATGGTACTGGCATGACTGAAAATGCTGTTTTTGTGGATGGGAAGATGACAAAAATACACGAAGATTTGCTGTTCACTTATGATCGAGAGGATTATATGCAACGATGGACAGTCAAAACAAAATTTTCAAATCAAGTATCTCTAACATTCTCTCCATTTTTCGAACGGGTTGCCGCAACTAACGCAAAACTTGTTAAATCAGAAGTACATCAAATGTTTGGTTATTATGATGGAACGATTTTATTAGATAATGGTGAAACATTAGTTATTAAGCAAATGCTAGGATGTATCGAAGAACATCAGGCAAAATGGTAATAACTATCTCCCATTTCAACCTAAAACACAAAAAAATTCGCCCTCTTTTCGCCATCGATAAAAGAGTGTCGCGAATTTTTTTGTTTCCTTTGGAGTCATTAGTTGTCGTTCAGCAAAGGGTAACTTTGTTAATCTTTATTGATTCCATCTAGTATAGCTTCTGGGTCATCTGTAAATAGGGCTTGTATGCCGAGCTGTTGCAATTGCTGTGCATACTTAACGTCATTAACGGTGTAAACACGCACGGTTGCCTCTTTCTCTAGTGCTGTTGCTATAGGTTTCCTAAATGCAGTAGGTAAACTAACATGAATCGCATTAGCAGGAATGGTTGCTGTATAGGTTGTAAAATCGACTAAAACCTCCGCAAATAAGGCAGCCGTTTCAATGTATGGCGCCATCTGATATACAGTTTGAAGCGATTCATGGTTAAAGGAAGAAATAATGACCCTCTCCGTCATTTGGTGCGTCGCTATTTCCTTTAATACAAGTGCCTCAATTCCTTCGTAAGGAAAGACATCCGTTTTTAACTCAATATTGATACGATGGTGTGTAGCGACAAAAAGCTCTAAAACTTCACCTAATGTAGGAATACTTTCACCTTGAAATTGTGCTGCAAACCACGAACCATAATCATATGCACGCAGTTGCTGAAGTGTAAAATCTTTTACATAACCAGAACCATTAGATGTTCGGTCAATTGTTTCATCATGAATCACTACAAGCTCACCATCTGCGGTGACATGAACATCCAATTCAATACCTGCAATTGGTAGCTTAGATGCTGCATAAAAAGCGGCTTTTGTATTTTCGGGATAATGAGCTGAAACGCCACGATGGGCAAATAAATCCAAATGCAAAACCTCCTTCTACTCTTTACTTCATAGTATAACAATAAGCTAAATAGAACGTTTACACTTGATAGGTAAAATTTTGTATAGTAGTATGAGAATCTACTTAAAATTGTAAGTACTTAGGAGGTGCTAAAAATGACTGCACAACACCCGGATTTTCAGGCTGAGTTAGAGCGCCTTGCATACACGCAAAATTATATGCAACAGATTTTAAATGAATCGCAACGAGACCTGCAATCTGCACAAGAAAATATACGAAAGTCTATGGCGGATTTAGATTATCTAGATTCAAGTTTAAGTTATTTAAACATTTTAACAAATGCTCGTTTTTTTGAAATGGCTCGCAATCAAAAAGAAGGTTTAGAGGCTGTACAAAAAAAGCCTTACTTCGCCCGAATTCACTTTCAAAAAACGGGCGATCCTGAAGAGTTTTTGTATATCGGAAAAACATCCTTATTTCATCGTGAAACACATGAACCTATTATTGTCGATTGGCGTTCGCCTGTAGCAAATGTCTATTACGACGGCCGTCTTGGTGATATGGAATATGATGTTCGCGGAGAAGTTCATAAAGGACATTTATTTGCCAAACGACAATATAAAATTGAAGATGGCGTATTGCTCGATATTCGGGATATTGACTTAACAACAAATGATGAATTACTACAAGAAGCATTGGCAGGAAAAGCAGATGTACGCTTAACAGAAATCGTCTCTACTATTCAAAAAGAACAAAACGATATAATACGCGCTCATCTGCGTCAGCCAATTATTGTCCAAGGTGCTGCCGGTAGTGGGAAAACAACGATTGCTTTACACCGTATCTCATACTTCCTCTATACGATGGGCGACCATTTTAATCCTGAGCAGCTCATGATTTTAGCACCGAATAAGCTTTTTATTGATTATATTGGAGATGTCCTCCCAGAGCTTGGTGTTGATAAAATATGCCAAACAACATTTGCAGACTATGTCCTTGCCGCAACAAAACTAAAGTTAAAGCTACGCAATCCGAATGAACAATTGGAATCACTCGTAATAGGCGGTGCTGACCAGCCAACTGCTTGGATTTCTGAAGTGAAGGGCTCCCTTTATTATCGCGATATGATTGAACGATATTTACAAAAAATTGAATTGCAAATAGCTGAACAATTCGAGGATGTCTATATTGAAAAATATCGTATAATGCGGGCTTCACATTTAAAAAAATTATTCTTATATGAATTTTCTTATATGCCGATTGAAAAACGGTTAGCCCATATTAAAAAGGTACTTGCAAGTCATGTTCGGCAAAAGAAACAAGCCGTCTTAAATACGTTGCATGCAAAATACGATGAAGCCCTTGGAAAAGCGCTCAATGGTATTCGTGATGCTGAGAAACGAAAACACATTGTTACAAAATTTATCGATGAACGCGATGAACGTTTACCCGCCATTGAAAAGGAAGCAAAATCTACCGTTGCTGTCTATATGCGCCGCTTTACAAAATATAATGTAAAAACAGTCTATCGTACGCTGCTAACGAATGCTGAGCTATTAGCAGAAATCGCACCAGAATGGCATTATATGGAACAACAACAATTTTTACAAGCACACGCTAAAGAGCAATGGATGTTAGAAGATTTAGCTGCCCTCTATTATTTACAAGCAAAGCTAAAAGGGATTGCAGATGAATGGAAAATGCGCGTTGTCTTTATCGATGAAGTACAGGACTACAGTCTATTCCAGCTAGCCGCTCTAAAAGCAGGGCTAGAAACGGATATGTTTACAATGGTAGGTGATTTAGCACAAGGAATTCATAGCTATCGTTCCCTAACCGCTTGGGAGCCTGTGCAAAATTTATTTCCCCGCGCTAGCTTTAGAACACTTCAAAAAAGTTACCGAACAACCATTGAAATTATGGAGGTCGCTAACAAAATTTTAATGCAAATGGATGAGCAACTGCCATTAGTTGAGCCTGTAGTCCGTCATGGAGATGCGCCAACATTTGTACAGGCGGCTTCCTTTAATACGCAGCAAATTAGAGAAATTTTCGCTTCCATTAGAGCAAATGGGCACCAATCAATCGCCTTAATTTGTAAAACTACGGCTGAAGCCAAATCAATGCAACAGGCGTTAACGAATGACGCGATTCCTTGTCAACTTCTCACAGAAGATGAATCGATTAATCAGCAAGTATTACTTGTTGTACCAAGCCATTTAGCAAAAGGTCTTGAGTTTGATGCTGTCATTGTTGCTGCCTTTGATACGCCCTTCTTTGATTCGAAAATTGATAGAAAATTACTTTATGTGGCATTAACTCGTGCCATGCATGAGCTATATTTAATTGGTCCTACGAAAAAGGCATTTCTATTAGAAAATTAAATAACACAATAAAAAATAGCACAGTAGGATACAGTCCCTAACATGCTATTTTAGCAGTTGGATAGCCGTGCTCATTCATAACGATTAAATAAATACTGTAAAAACTATTTATGGCGCGGTGGTAATCTGTAAAACTTTCCTTTCGATAAATAAGCTTTCACAACCTTCCACCATGAGCGAGGTGCTTCCCTCGGAGGAGACTTTTTTTTCGGCAATGCTGGCATACGCATGACAACGCCCCCTTTCTTCATCCTTATTAATACTATATGGGCATAGTACACATTTATGATAAAAAAGAGGAATATAACAGAAACTTAAACTTCTTAGCAATAAAAAGGCTGGGACATAAGAGAAAAAGTGTTAGATTGAACCTAATCAATCTAACACTTTTTTGCTATGCAGTTGTTGTCCGCTACGACGGTGCTTTCCGCTCAGTACAGTAAGCCGCAACCCTCTGCTTGCGCGCGGAATGCCCGCGTCTAACATTATGTGCTGTTCTGAGCTGGAGTCACCGCCTTCGCTACCAACAACTAGTGAACACTTCTAATTTTTTTAATTGCAAAAGCAAGAATAGCTAGGTCTCCATATAGCAAAAATTTATGAACAGCTTTCGTCTGTTCCTTAAATTTTTTTAGTTTTGTCCTAGCCTCTCTTTACATTAATTTTTCACATAATAGTCTAGTTGCTGTGCTTTCATAAAGCCTGCCTTCTCATAAACAGAAAGAGCTTTTCTATTCTCGATTTCTACATCAAGCATAACAAATTTAGCGCTTTGTTTACTAGCATAGTCTTTTGAAAAGGATAATAAAGCTGTACCGATTCCTTGCCCTTGATACTGAGGATGAACTGCAAGTGCTGTCACCCATTGAATTTCATTTTCTTCTGCTGTGGTCACCGTACCTACAACGTGGCCATCTTTATGTGCCACCCATAGTTTTCGGCCATGCGTTGACGTATTAAAGTCGATTAGCTCCTCCGATTCTGATGGCAAATCCCCAAACGCATCACTATATATAGCGATTAGTTCAGTCTGCTCCCCAGCGTATGGGGCAATTTGAATATCATCTCGAAGTTTAACTGGCTCTGCTTTCGTTTCCAATGTTGCTTCTGAAAAACTGTATGAATAGCCAAACTTTTCGATAAATGTATGCCCGTAAGGAGAGCCATCAATAACAACTGCTAACTGACCTTCTGCTCCTCGCTCTTCTAGTCCAGCTTGTAACACATTGACTAAAGCTGTTCCAATTCCTTTTTGGCGATAAGCTGGTGTCACTACTAACGACCATTCATACGTATGCAGCCCCATCAAATCAATGGCACTTGCAGCACCTACTAATACATCATTGTCATCTTCATAAGCAAGCACCATAAAACCTTTCGATTCAAAAGAACCTGCCGATGGTATATTCATAATCGTTTCATATACACGATAATCGTTTAAAGTTGCTTCTTCACATAATATTTTTAATTCATTCAATGTTTCCCCATCCAAAGGGAATGACACTGTAATCACTGAAATGTTCATTGTTTACTCCGTTCTTATATCAGACTATTGCCCTATTGTAGCAAGAAAGAAAATAAACTGGCAACAAATTATCATACCCGTTTCTAATAATCAGCAATTTTACTTCCAATACAGAATAAATAAAAAGATTTGTACTACTATAGGTCTTTAAAATAAATGAAATTTACTAGAAGCTATTAGTTATAAATCATTATATGGCTTCTCATCCTAAGAAATCGAATAATTACATTTATTGTAATTATTATAACATTAATACAAATAAATTACATTAATAAAAGTACTAAATTTCTACAATAAATTATTATACAACCATTACTATTGGCAGGTGCTTCCAATTAAAAAAGAGCGATTTCTAGAAAAATCGCTCTACAATCAAACTTATCCTACTTTCGTTTACCAGTAATTTGCGGTTCTTTTCCACCGCCATAGTTCTTCCAAACATTACTCTTCTAAATGATATGTGGAGGCGCTTAGCATCTGGGCGTAAATGCCCCCAGATTCAATTAATTCTTGCTGTAAACCTGCTTCAACTAGCTCACCCTTCTGCATAACGAGTATGACATCTGCATTATGCACAGTATTTAATCGATGTGCAATGACAAAGCTTGTGCGTCCTTGCATCAGTCGGTCGAGTGCCTCTTGGATTGCTAATTCTGTTACGGTATCAATGCTACTCGTTGCCTCATCAAGCAATAAAATTTTCGGATTAGCAATTAGTGCCCGTGCAATGGATAATAATTGCTTTTGCCCTTGGGAAATTTCACGACCATCTGCTTTGAGAACAGTATCATAACCATCCTTTAGTTTCTTAATAAATTCATGCGCATTAGCGAGCTGCGCCGCTTCTATAACTTCCTCATCACTAGCATCTAAACGGCCATAACGTATATTTTCCCTTACTGTAGTTTCAAACAAAAAAGGGTCCTGTAATACAAAGGCCATTTGGGAACGGAGTGCTTGCCGTTCAATTTGCTGTACATTTATACCATCAAATAGCACTTCGCCCTTCGTCACCTCATAAAATCTAGCAATTAACTGTAAAATCGTTGTTTTCCCTGCACCAGTTGCCCCTACCAAAGCAACCGTCTGCCCTGGCTCAACCGTAAAGTTAATATCTTTTAGTGTGTAAGATTCCTGTGCCACATCATATTTAAAAAACACATGTTTGAATGTTACCTGTCCTACTAATGGATGATTCTTTGCAGTAGACATTTCCATTTCAGACTGTTCATCGAGTAATGAAAATACACGCTCAGCTCCTGCAATAGCTGAGAGTACTGTATTAAACTGATTCGCCAAATCATTCAATGGTCGTGTAAATTGGCGAGCATATTCTGTAAAAATAACAATTACACCTATTGATACATGACCGTAAAGTGCAAGCACCCCACCAATACCAGCAACAATCGTAAAGCTCATATTATTTAAAAAGTTCATGACTTTTGGTATATATCCAGAGTACGTCTGTGCCCAAAAGCCTGTTCTTTTCAAACGTAAACTTTTGTCGCGAAATTCTGCTTTTACACGCTCTTCCTGTGAAAAGGCCTTTACAATTCGCTGTCCAGAAATAGTTTCTTCAATCATGCCATTGAGCGCTCCCATTGCTGATTGTTGCTCTTTAAATAACGGAGCAGTTCGACGTGTAATCCAGCGCATTGCCCAAAACATAATTGGAATAATTGTCATTGTTAAGATCGTTAACAATGGACTCAAGCTTAGCATGATAATAAGCGTGCCCCCAAGCGTTAAAACGCTGGAAAACACCTGTATAAAAGAACTATTCAAAGTAGAGCTAACCGCTTCAATATCATTTGTCATGCGACTCATTAACTCGCCATGTTGCCGTCTATCAAAAAACGAGATAGGTAACTTTTGAAAATGAGTAAAGACACTTGTTCGCAGCCTATATATCGTCTGTTGGGCAATCCCAATCATCCAATAATTTTGTAAAAATAACGAGATAGCTAAAAGCACATAAATTCCGATTAACAGCGTAATTTTACTGCCTAGTCCATTGAGCTCGCCTTGCATCACATATAGATCGATTATTTTGCCGACTATATACGGTCCTAATAGCGCCAAAAGTGAGCTGACCATAACAAGGAATAGTACGATAACTAATAACATCCGTTGTTCATCGACAATTTTCCATAGACGCCATAATGTACTTTTCCAATCTGCTGCTCGTGGCCCTTTCTTTTTCTTTACAACCTGTTTTACATCCTCTTTCGATAAAATCGGCTCATAGCCAAAAGGTTTTTGGAAAAATCCCATTATTTCACCTCCTGCTGGGAGATAGCGATTTTTTGATAGAGCTCAGAAGTTTGCAAAAGGTCTTCGTGTGAACCATAGGCAACCACTTTACCCTCGTCTATTAACAAAATATGATCTGCACCTTTAGCCGTACGAATTTTTTGTGTGACAACGAGCATCGTTGCACTTTCTTCACTAAGCGCATCCCATAGTGCCTGCTCTGTTTTAACATCAAGTGCACTTGTACTATCATCAAGCATTAATATATGCCCTTTTCTTAATAGTGCCCTCGCAATCGATAATCTTTGTTTTTGACCACCTGATAAATTAACTCCCTTTTGCCCAACGCGCGTATCATAACCACTCGGGAAGTCTTCCACAGATGCATGGATTTGTGCCTGCATCGTTGCATTTAACACTTCGTCCATTTCCGCTTTCGTATCCCCCCAACGTACATTATCAGCAATACTACCTGTAAATAATAAAGATTGCTGCGGAACATAGCCTATAATGTCGCGTAGTTCTTGCAAGTCCCATTGTTGAACATCTTTTCCTTCAACATATATCTGTCCTTCTGTCACATCATAAAAACGAGGAATAAGCTGTAGTAATGTCGATTTACCAGCACCAGTAGCCCCCATAATGGCTAATTTTTCACCTGACTTCACTTGAAAACTTACGTTGGACAAGACGGTCGCATCTGTACCTGGGTATTGGAAGCTGACATTATGAAATACCAGCTCCCCTAATTTCAGGTCACTAGATGCCCCCACTATCGATGACGAAGTACTCTCTACTTCATTGTCAACAGCCAACACCTCTGTCATGCGTTCTGCTGAAGCTTTCGCACGGGCATAAAAAATAATAATAAAAGCAAACATTGAAAACGAACCTGTGATACGCATTGCATAGTTGACAATCGCTACAATATCTCCAAGCGGTGCTGTCCCTGTAGCAACTTGCTTTGTACCAAACCAAAGAACTGCCAATAAACTCATGTTCATTACGAACAATAAGACCGGCATAATATATTCCATCGTGCGCAGTGCTTTAACAGTATCCACCTTCAAATGTGATGCCACCTGCTCAAAACGTGAAGCCTCATATTTTCCACGTAAATAAGCTTTCACGAGGCGCATTGCTTGTAAATTTTCTTGAAGCACTCGATTTAATCGGTCTACACGCTTTTGCACTTTCCCAAAATAAGACACACCTTTTGCAACCATAAAAATCAGGAAAAGAAAAATGATTGGTGCCCCAATAACTAAAAACAACGCTAGTTTTGCATTGACAACAAATGCCATAACAATGCTCCCCACAACAGCAAGTGGTGCTCGGAGCATAATACGAAGGCTCATAAACAACACTGTTTGAACTTGTGTGACATCATTTGTTAGCCGAGTAATGAGCGAAGCTGTAGAAAATTTTTGATACGTAGCCAATGTAAAAGATTGTATTTTTTCAAACAAAGCGTTACGCAAATCAAAAGCAAAGCTTTGCGCAGTATGTGATGAAAAATATGAATTAATGACACCGGCTAAAAAGGCGATAAAAGATAAAATAAGTAATACGGCTCCCCATTGTATAATCATCTGTTGATTTTGAGCACGTACACCATCATCAATAATTTTGGCCATAATAAGCGGTTGAATCAGCTCTACGAATAATTCCATAAGCATCAAACATAATGCAATAACGGCTGTCCACTTATAAGGTTTTACATACGAAAAAATTACTTTCACATTCTCTCCCCCTTGTTTGAGAAGAACTAGTATTCTATAAACCTAGTCAAAAACACCTATACAAATAATATTTTTATGCCTTTTCTCCTGCGATTGATAGCCATGTTACACAAACAAGCATAACGAAAACTCCCACTAATTGCCACAATCCAAGTGATGTACCAAATACAATAACTGAGATCACCATCGCCGTTAACGGTTCGATACTTGATAAGATACTTGTCTCTACAGCAGTAATATACTTCATGCTACTTAAAAATAGAATGAAGGCAACTGTGCCCGTAACGATTAGCGCCAGCATTAAACCTGTAATTTTGAAATCTGTAAAAACCGTCCACTGATTGGATTGCCATACACGACTTACTATACCTAACGTCACACCACCGATTAGCATCCCCCAGCCTACGACAAGGAGCACATTCCACTCTTTCATCAGACGTGCGGGATACAATGTGTAAAAAGCAAACGTTAATCCAACTGCTACTCCCCACAATAAGGCTTTATTACTAACTAATAAAGATTCAAAAGAAGCGTTCGTTAGTAGTAGAAATAAACCGAGTAATGTGCCTATAATACCTAATACTTGATATTTAGGTGGCCATTTCTTTAAACTAAGAGATACATAAGCAACAACAAATATTGGCGCTAAAAATTGTAGTAACGTGGCTAATACAGCATTACTTTCATTTATCGCTCCAACGAAAGCATATTGCACACCGAGCATTCCTACAATACCAAAGGTTATAAGCTGTCTACTCCAAAATTTTTGTTGCCATATGCTAAAAATATCTTTACCTGTTAACAATAAGTATGTAAGTAGAAAAATACCTGCAACCGATAGACGAATTGTCAACATAAAAGAAACTGTCAATGCTGTATGATTGAGTAACCATTCCATTAAAGGTCCTGTTGCTCCCCACAACATCGCTCCAGTGATAATAAAAAGTATACCTTTTAATCGTTCCATTCAATTCCCGCTTCCTATATACGTACTAAAAACTGTTATTTTTCTTCAAAACTTTTCTTTAATTTCGTTAGAAAAGTCCTATTTTTTCTCATTATCAAATATTTACAATTATATTCATAATGACTAATTCCCGATAATTATCTATAATATTAGTATATATTGATTACCCAAGGAGATCGAATACTCATGAGTCTTATGCATAAATCATTTACGATAGATGAACATTATATAAATTCACTTCCTTTTCCTGCAATTGTCATAAAGCAAAATGGACAAGCAACAATTTCGGGAAAACACGCTGAAGAACTATTTGGTTTCTCAGTTACTGACATTACAGGACATACTACTCCATCCATACATGAAAATCTACTAAGAAATCTTTCATCTGAGACGTTTCAAGCGATTTTACACAATACAGAAAGTACATATATAGATAAAGTTCAAGTGTACACACATTCTGAAGAAGAAATTTCTTCAGCATTGCTGGCAAAACCATTTATTGAACAAGGTGAACACCTTATTTTAATTATGTTTATGTTACCAGAGTTAATGATTAATTCTGTTTCAAACAGCAGTACATATGTAGACTTAAAGCAAGGTTTAGACTCTACATTTATGACAGTGACTTTGGACCGTGATGGCTTTATATTAGAGTGTAATGCAGAATTTTTAAAAATTAGCCAATGGACACCAAAGCGAGTAATCGGCAAAACTTTCTGGCAACTATTCCCTGAAAACGAAGCGAGTGAAAAAATTACAAATACGATATGGCGCAATTTGAATAATGGCCATACGTGGCAAGGGGAAATCGAGAAGGTTACGAAAACAGGGCAGTCCTATTGGGTACTTCTCACAGCTATCCCAACTTTTAATTTAGAGGCAAATGAACAACAGTTTATTTTAATTGAGAAGGATATTACAAAATCTAAGACCATTCAACACCAACTTGAAAAAATTGCTTATATCGATACAGAAACAGGCTTAATGAATGCCCACCGTTTAGAAAAAGTGATTACAAAAATGATTGAGGAAGAAAAACACTTCTCCTTCGTCTATTTAAGTATCGATAAATTTTATACATTAAAGGAATTACACGATCAACAAATCAATCAAAGCCTAATTATCGAATTTACAAACCGCATCAAAATGTACTTCCAAGACAGTACGATGGCTCGTATTAACGAAAATGATTTTGTTGTCATTACGCCATTAAGTGAATGGTTTATACAAGGCTTCTTGTCCTATTTACAACAGCATCCAATCTATAGCAGCAATATCGCAGTACCTATTTCAATTAGTGGTGGTATTACACGCTACCCTGAGGATCAAACAACCTTCTCTCAACTAATGAAGGCCTCAATCGCAACGATTACGAATGTGCGTGAAGCAGGTGGTGACAAAATTGTCTCCCTTTCAAAAGCAACACATAAAGCATTAAATCGAAAAGCTTTAATTGAAAAACGTCTGCTACAAGCACTAGACCAGAAAAACCTAAAAGTACTTTATCAACCACAAGTTGACATCTATTCGGGTAAAATTACAGCGGTAGAAGCGCTAGTTCGTTGGGAAGATGAAGTGATTGGTGTCGTTTCACCAGATGAACTAATTCCAATCGCTGAGGAAACGGGTCTTATAAACAATATTGGATCGTTTATGATAGAAAAAGCTTGCGAGCAAGCACTTATTTGGAAGAAGGCTGGTCATAATTTAAAAGTGGCTATTAACTCATCTGTGCGTGAATTCCGCGATAAAAACATGGCCAAATCCATTCTTGATATGTTAGCCAAAACAAATTGCCCTGCCAATCTCATTCAAATTGAAATTACTGAAAAATTCGCATTAGAAGCAGAAGCTGCTACCTTTATTACACAGCAAATGCGAAAACTTGAAAACGAAGGGATTGCTTTTGTTTTAGATGATTTCGGTACTGGTTATGGTTCATTCCGATACATGCAAATTTTACCAATCGAAACATTAAAGATTGATAAAACATTTACTAGTTCGTTATTAAAGTCCGAAAAAACACAAAAGCTTATGCATGGCATGGTACAGTTAGGAAAATCTATGGAGTTAAAAGTGGTAGCTGAAGGCGTTGAAACAGCCGAGCAAGCTGATCTATTAATCACTTACGGCTGTGATGCTATTCAAGGTTTTTATATTAGCAAACCTGTTACACCAGACGAAATCGAAGCATTACTTATAAAATAAATAATGTGATAAAAAGCTGTTCCGAAGTATCCAACACTTTCGGAGCAGCTCTTTTTATTCACCATATTTTGTATAATGTAAAGTGATACTTTATTTTCGATAAGTTCTTTGCAACTTCGACTTGCTTGAGCGGATAGCACGAAATACAAATTGCATTAGGACCTCTGCAAACACTAAGCCCATCACGATTGCACCTGTAATTAAAAACGCCTTCAGCCCATATTGTAAGCCCTGTAAATAATCATCTTCCACAACATTACGCATTGCATTGTAGGCCATCCCCCCTGGCACAAGCGGAATGATTCCCGCCACAATAAAGATAATCATCGGCATTTTAAAGCGGCGTGCATATAAATGTGCAACAATTGCAATGATAAATGAGCTGAAAAACGAAGCGTCTACAACGTCCAATCCCTGCTCAGTCAAAAGATAATAAATCATCCAGCCAATCACACCAACAAAACCACAATGAAACAAGGTTTTTCTTGGTACATTAAAAATAATCGCAATACCTGCTGTTGAAAAAAAGCTCACAATTAATTGTGTAATTATATCCATCTCTTCCGCCTCCTAAAACGATAGGATGACGGCAATCGCTGAACCAATAGCAAAGGCTGTTAAAAAAGCCTCCGCTCCCTTTGCCATCCCTGACATAAAATGACCTGCCATTAAATCCCTTACCGCATTGGTGATTAAAATACCTGGCACTAGTGGCATAACAGAGCTAATAATAATTTTATCGATTTCTGTACCATAGTTAAACTTCACTGCTAAAAAAGCAATAACGCCAATAATTAACGAAGCCGTAAACTCCGAGAAAAATTTCACTTTTGTTAAATGATTCATTAGAATAAGAGTAAGAAATCCTAGCCCACCTGCAATAAATGCTGTAGGGAAATCAGACCATCCACCCTTAAACATAATCAGAAAACAGCCACTAGCAAGTGCTGCTGCAAATATTTGTATATAAATTGGTAAAAAATAATTTGTTTTTTGTATCGACTTTAGCTCGTCATAAGCGTCTTCTAATGATATTATGTGAGATGTGAGTCTACGAGATACTGAATTTACCAAGGATATTTTTTGCAAATCTGTAACCCTACTGGAAATAGAAGTGATTCTCGTCGGCTGTGTCTTGCCTAACGAAAAAATAATACCTGTAGGTGTAGCATAACATTGCGCATCTAGCATATTTTGAGATTGTGCCATACGCAGCATCGTATCTTCAACACGATATGTTTCTGCACCACTTTCAATCATAATTCGCCCTGCAAGAAGCAAGCAGTCAATAGTAAGTTCATTATCCACTTCACGTGATAGCATTCCAGTTATCTACCTCCTTCAAAAGGTTCCTTGCATATAGTAACGAACTGTAAATAAAAACTCAACAAAAAATCTTCGATATTATCAATTATATTTTGTCATAATTGTATCTGTCGCTAAATGATACAATGCCTTCAGTACAAAATCCATTTATCCGTCGAATTTCATTGAGCTAAAATGTGCAAAATACAGTTTGCTTTGAACGAGTCTTTTATAAGTTCTTGTCGTGATAGTTTTAAAACACTGTTACATACTATTTTTTATTGTATTTCTATTAAATTCAACAAAAACTTTGTAGATTTCTACAACTTTTCCGTTGACTCGCACGTCTGATTTTATAGAAGAATAATTATAGAGAGGAGCGTACCAACATTGATTCAGGAACGCAGAAAAAAACGCGGCCCTATGATTGACTTTCTGTTAATTGGGCTTATTGTTACATTAATATCCATCATCCTTGTCATTGTATTGTCTAAGGACCATTTTAAATTCCAAAAAATCAGTGCTTCCAAAGACACAAATAGTGAAGCAACTAGTAATCTATCCACTGAAAACTCTGCGTTTCCAGGTATACGTATTACATCTGACGTTTCTAAAGATAAACGCACACCTTTTGCCGTTCACTATCCACAAACAGAAAGTGAAGTTTTTAACGATGTCGTACTGCAGTATATAACAGAGGCAAAAGAAGACTATCTGTTATCTATGAAAAAAAATAAAGATAAAAAGGCAACAGGTGAGCTTACTATAAATTTAGAGACTTTCCCATATCAGGATCACTACTATTCATTTGTCTTGACGAAAATGCTGTATTTAGGCGGAGCAAATCATGTCGTCTCCACTAAAACATTTTTCTTTAATAATGAAACAGGTGAAGCAATCAATATCCAAACATTATTACAGAACGACAACAATAACCTGACAACTTTAGCAGCCTATGTTCGCAAAGACTTACAGCAAAATCTTGAGCTAAAAAATCAACTCAATAATGATGAGCTACTGAAAGTAACTGAGCCGAAGTGGGAAAACTTTAATCGATTTGCTATTATCGATGATTCAATCCATTTTTACTTTGATGAGTACGAAATTGCCAGTGGCGCAGCAGGTGCACCTATAGTGAAGCTTGCACTTTCACTTATTAATCCATTATTAGCATCCGATTTTCAAATTGCTATGGAAACAATGGAACCTACAAAACCTGTTTCTCCAGGGGATCCAAACGCCAAACGTATTGCATTAACGTTTGACGACGGTCCACACCCGAAAGTAACCGAACAAATTTTAAATACGCTCGATAAATACAATGCAAAAGCGACGTTCTTTATGCTCGGAAGCCGTGTGAAACACTATCCTAATATCGCGAGAGATGTTCTCGCACGTGGTCATGAAATCGGCAACCATTCTTGGAATCATCCAGTATTGACTAAAATGCCAATGGAGCAAGTTTTAAAAGAATATACGTCTACTGCAAATGAAATTGAATTAGCGATTAATCAAGGCGCAACTGTTTTTAGACCTCCATACGGCGCTACTAATGACGACATCAATGCAAAAATACCTGTTCCTGTAGTACTGTGGAGCATTGACACTTTGGACTGGAAACATCGTAATTCACAATTATTACTGACATATATTAAAAAAAATATGCACAACAATGCCATCGTGTTAATGCATGATATTCACCAATCAACAGCAGATGGACTTGACGCTGTATTAGCCTACTTACAGAGTGAGGGCTATGAATTTGTGACTGTCTCTGAAATTCTCCCTTATCGTGAATAGCACGAATAGAAAAAGTGTTAGATTGACCGCAATCAATCTAACACTTTTTTGCTATGTCGGTGTTATCCGCCTCACCACGCACACGCTAGTTGCCTCTTACGTTGTGTGCGTTCTAAGCAGAAGTCACCACTCGATTTAATCTATTATTTAATAACCAGTGTATCTAGCGCTTTGAAATCTTTTAATTGGTAGCTCTTTACTTCATTGCGAGCAACGGTGTATAAAGTATCGCCAACATAGACAACACGTTGTACAACTTGCTCCCAATTCTCATATTGCTCATTTGTCTTTCCATTTATAATATTTCCTTTTAGCACAATGCCCTTCTCTGCTGTAATTTCGTAAATTTGTGCACCCTGACCTTGGTAGACTATCTCATCGCCTTTCCCTTCTTCATAAAGCACGACTGGGAAGCCGAAGTAATGATAGTCTTTATTGCGGAATAAAGCTTTTGGATTGTATTGTACATCTGAATAAGAGCCTTTACCGCCTATTTTAACGGTAGATTGCTCTTTAGGATTTTTAAAATCTGTCACATCAAACAAGGACATTTTCATATTCGTTGACACTGTGAAATTGCGTTTCGTATAAGCATCATAACGTTCTTCCGTATCATAACCAATGCCTATTAAGTGTGTATCATCAAGCGGATGTAAATAATTGCTATACCCTGGAATTTTCAATTCTCCTAGTATTTTTGGTTTTCGTGGATTAGCTACATCAATAACAAATAGCGGATCCACTTGCTTAAACGTTACGACATAAGCTTTCTCCCCCATAAAGCGGGCAGAATACACCTTTTCCCCTGGTGCCATATCCTTTACTGCACCAATTTCTTTTAAGTTCTCATCTAATATGAACAGATGGTTACGAGAAATATTTTTTTCATCCCACGTATTTCCTTCAGTCGTCACAATGCGGAATTTCCCGTCATACTCATCCATTGAATATTGGTTTAACACGGATCCTTTCACTTCACTCGTACCTACAAACTTCAAGACCGTTCCATCTAAGTCCCACTTAAACACTTGTGTATCATTTGATTGAGGCATCCAGATTCTATCCTTTATACCTCCCATTGGCGTTATTTGTTTATCGTCATATTTTGGTGTAGTTAAGTAGAGGGCATCTTCTGACATATAAAGTCCACTACTACCACCTAAATAACCTTTCGTACTCGCTGATGTTTTGGCACCATTTTTTAAATCAATTGCTGTAATTAAACTATATGAGCCATCCATCGTGTTTGGTAAAATAGAAATTTTCTCGATAGCTAAGCTTTTGTATTCCTTACTTACTACACTATCATACGTTTTAGGTTTTAAATCTGGTTTACTTCCCTCTTGAAGTATCCAATAATTCGGATGCATGTTACCAATTAAATACAACGTATCATTCGTAATACGTATATCCTGTAAAGAGCCCTCCTGTGCAACTTCCCGTATCACTTTGGGATTTTTCGGATTTGAA
Source organism: Lysinibacillus sp. C5.1 (assembly GCF_016350185.1). Lineage (NCBI taxonomy): Bacteria > Bacillati > Bacillota > Bacilli > Caryophanales > Bacillaceae > Lysinibacillus > Lysinibacillus sp. C5.1. The sequence continues at coordinate 378,860 of NZ_CP066226.1, read as the reverse complement.
ATATCATAAAAAGTTGCCGTTGACATACTTGTGCCTGCTTGTTCAATATATTCTTCTCCGATAGCAATTAATAGCTGATCGTATAATGCTAGTTTCGTAATATATTGAGATTCCTTTTGTTTAATTGTCGTTGCAAGTTTCAAATCTTGGGGATTATTAGCGTCAACAACCGTTATACTTTGATCTTTTATAGCGTAAATAAAGCCATCTTTAACAACGACGATATCCCCCTCCTCGACACCTTCTACTTGGTTGTTTGTTGTAGAAGAATTATCTGCAACTGGGGCACTATCTTTACTACTAGAAGCACTATCTTCAAGGACGTTTATTTCTGGTCCTCTATTTCCATTTGCCACAACGGCTTCAAAATATTGTTGTAACTCTTTTTCAGATTTAACAGCCTCTATTTTGTCAATAACAGTAAAGGCAATATCATGCGATGTTGCTTTCAATGTACTATAAGCAAAAGCTTCCTTTTGCACATGTAAGCGGTAACTCCCAGCAGGAAGGTTACTGACAAAAAGAGATTTTTTATCTTCTCCTAATGTAATCGTTGCCGTCACCTTTTTGCCCGACTCATCCGTAACATAGACATATTCATCTGTTACATTTTTTAATGTTTGTGAAAAGGATGCTCGCCAACTTTGCGTTGTCATTATTGTACTTGCTGCTTTAGCTTGTGCCTCTGGGGAAATCATCAATGTAAAAATCCCTGGTAAAGCAGCTAAAACGATAATCATGAATATAGCTAGCCATTTACTTCTCATTATTTTCCACTCCTTCATATTACTTGTTTTATAATTAGACTACTAAAAGGTTATAAAGTTACATTACATGAAAAATTTTCATAAAAATAAAAGTGACTACCACCAAATTCAGAATTGTTTCGGTGCCTGGCACCATAACAAAAGACATCTGGAATAGGTCATCCGGATGCCTTTTGTACAATAAATTTAAAATAGCTGTCGTTTACTCATCAAATGGCCATTTCGGTAACATTTTGGCTAATGGCTTATCGTTTCTTCGACCAAGTACATAATCTGCTTGCATAATTGTATGGATTTCTCGTGTACCTTCATAAATAACGGGCGCTTTCGAGTTACGTAAATAACGCGCTACAGGATAATCATCCGAATAGCCGTACGCACCATGAATTTGCAGCGCGTCATCAGCCGCCTTATTGGCAAAATCACATGCCTGCCACTTCGCCAAGGACGTTTCTCTTGTATTACGAATACCTTTATTTTTCAACTCGCCAACCCGATAAACGAGCAGTCGGCTCATTTGATAGCCCGCTTCCATTTTGGCAATCATCTGTCCGACAAGTTGATGCTCGCCAATAGGCTTCCCAAATGTCTCTCGTTCATGGCAATATTTCACACTTGCCTCAAGACACGCTTGAATAAGCCCAACTGCGCCTGCAGCCACTGTAAAGCGACCATTATCCAGTGCGGACATCGCAATTTTAAAACCCTCTCCCTCTTCTCCTAAACGATTTTCAACTGGAATGCGTAAGTCTTCGAAAAAGAGCTCACCTGTATTGCCAGCACGAATACCGTACTTGCCCTTAATCGCCTTAGAAGTAAAGCCAACCATGGAGCGTTCTACAATAAAAGAACTGATACCGTGGTGCTTTTTTGCTTTATCTGTGTAAGCAAAGACAATAAAATGATCTGCTATATCACATAAGGAAATCCATGTTTTTTGCCCATTTAACACATAACAATCACCATCTCGTATGGCTGTTGTCGTCATGGCTGCTACATCCGAACCCGCACCAGGTTCAGTCAGCCCAAAAGCCCCAATCCGTACCCCCTTCGCCTGTGGTACAAGGTATTGCTGTTTCTGCGCCTCGCTGCCCCATTGCATTAACGTCATACTATTTAAACCTATATGGACGGATACAGCTGTTCGAAAGGCCGTATCCCCCCGTTCAAGTTCCTCACATACAATGGCTAGTGCGTTATAATCCATGCCGCTACCACCGTACTTTTCTGGCACGCAAACACCCATTAGTCCGAGCTCGGCTAGTCTTGACCAAATGCTTGTATCAAAACTTCCTGCGGCGTCCCATTTTGCAATATGTGGCATTATTTCATCATCCACAAACTGGCGTACGGTTTTTCGTAAGATTTCCTGCTCCGTTGTAAAATCGAAATTCAAGGACTTCACCTACCATTTCACAATCATTGCAGACTTATGTGATGTTTCTTTAATGACAACACCGCGCTTCGCCATTTCTTTAATATACGTCTCCCCTGGAACGATCGTTTCTGGAGCAAACACGCCACGTTCTGTAATCGCGCCATCACCAATCATTTGGGCAACGACAGAAATTGTATTCGCTGTTGCACGAGCCATCGCTGTTTCATTATTCGTCATATCTTTACGTACGACCATTTCGTATTCATATGTGACCTGCTGTTGCGCCTTTTCTCCTGAAACAATTACTCGTAATAACACCGCATCAGGCTTTGTTCCAAGTTCAAGCTTCTTCTTAAGCGCCTCCCTGACAACAGCTCTAACAGGCACTTCTAGGTTATCGACTTCTACATTATTACTTGCATCTAAAAAGCCTAAATCAGCTAGCAATTTAAACTTTTCTGCATGCCCTTTATATCGAATTGTCTTATATTCTAATGTGTGGACATTTGGGAATGTCTTATAAAGAGTGGATATACCACCCGATGTATAAAATGCCTCAAGCACACCAAAATCATCGAAATAGATAGGCTCAATCCCTGATAATGATGGGACTTCTTCAAGTTTCCCCTTTTGAATCATTTTAGAAGGCTCTGTATAGTGGTCAAATACACCATCCAATGAAAAGACACGTGTATAGTGCAACGGTGGCTTCGGCTCTGTTGGAATACCTCCTACATAGAGTTTAATAGATTCCACTTCATCTAGTTTTGTTGCGCCATAGCCCGCTAATATATTGACCATACCTGGAGCTACACCTAAGTCAGGAATAAGTGTCACACCTTTTGCCTTTGCTTCTTCATGTAAAGATAAAATCTTATCCGTTACACCGCCAATATGCCCACCTAAATCGACAGAATGGACACCGGCTTCTATCGCAGCTCGTGCTACACGTTCATTGAACGAATAGAACAGTGCATTGACCACAACATCACCTTTCGCAATAACCGATGTTAAAGAGTCATCATTTTCCGCATGAAGCTCTACGACTTCAACTTTATCTGTCTTTAACGTCTCAACAAATTGTTGGGCTGTCTTTACATCAATATCCCCTAAAATGACCTGTTCCACTTTACTATTTTTTATTAAATCACGAGCAACCTCTTTCCCCATCAATCCTGCACCTAATACAACAACTTTCATCAAGAACATCCCCTTTCATTGATCTGTTACTTTGTATCGATTTGTGCTCTTTGTAATTTACCGCTGTAGTCAACGTAGATGCTCTTCCATTCTGTGTAAACGTCCAATGCTGCCACACCGGAATCTCGATGTCCATTCCCTGTTCCTTTCGTTCCGCCGAATGGCAAATGGATTTCTGCACCTGTCGTACCTGCATTGATATAAACAATACCTGTATCTAAGTCGCGTTGAGCGCGGAAAATCGTGTTCACATTTTGTGAGAAAATAGAGCTTGATAAGCCAAATTTCACACCATTATTGACTTCGATTGCTTCATCTAAATTTGCAACTTCAATAAGAGAGACGACCGGACCAAAAATTTCTTCCTGTGCAATAATCATATGAGGCTTTACATTTGTAAACAATGTGGGCTCATAGTAAAACCCTTTATCATAAGGTGCTTCATTTAAAATTTTGCCACCTGTTAATAAGGATGCACCTTCTTGTTTACCAATCTGTACATAATGATTAATTTTTTCTAATGCCGCTCTATTAATGACTGGACCGATTTTCACAGTTTCATCCAGACCGTCTCCAATTGTTAAAAACTGCATTGCTTCTAATAGACGATTTTCTAATTCTTCTTTTACATCTTTATGCACAATCACACGACTACATGCTGTACATCGTTGACCAGCGGTGCCAAATGCACTCCATAGTATCGCTTCTGTAGCGAGCTGCAAGTCTGCATCCTCCATTACAATGACAGCATTTTTGCCGCCCATCTCTAGCGAAATTTTCTTTAAATGTTTGCCGCCAAGTTCCGCCACCTTACTTCCTGTTGAGGTAGAGCCGGTAAACGATATGACTTTTACATCGGGATGCTCTATTAGCGCCGTTCCGACAGTTGGCCCTGTACCAAAAACAATATTTGCTACTCCTTTCGGTAAGCCAACCTCTTCAAAAATTTTCCCCATTTCATAAGCCATCATCGGTGTTTCATTTGATGGTTTCCAAATAAATGTATTGCCAGCGACAATTGCAGGGAAGGATTTCCACGTAGCAATTGCCACTGGGAAATTCCAAGGAGTTATTAACCCTACTACGCCTATTGGTGCGCGTACACTCATAGCAAATTTATTGGCAAGCTCTGACGGTGTCGTCTCTCCAAATAACCGTCGACCTTCACCCGCCATATAATAAGCCATATCAATTCCTTCCTGTACCTCACCTCTAGCTTCTTCAATCACCTTACCCATTTCTTTTGTTAAAACGGTCGCCAAATATTCTTTCTTGTCTTTCATCTTTTGACCGATGGCATATAAATAATCTGCACGCTTTGGTGCTGGCACAAGTGCCCAACTTTTTTGTGCTGCCTTCGCTACAGCTACCGCTTCCGTCACTTCATTTGCAGTTGAAAGTGGTATTGTTGCTAAGTGCTCTCCGTTTGCAGGACTCGTCACTGCTATACTTTGTAAATGCGAATGTGTAACCCATTTACCACCGATATAGTTTTTAATCTCCATTACACACACCCCCTGATATATCTATGATGCCTTGGCTTCTTTGAACATGTCGCTAATGCTACAGAAAATATCCGTCGCTCTCGCCCTCTATGTGTACTGCATTATATATATGCAGATACAAAATGCCAAAATTCCGAATTTTCATAACAAAGATATGACTCGAATAATAATTTCGAAGCAATGTTAGGTTAAAATATCGGTGGCACTTGCCAAAGGCTTTATCTTCATTTCCAGTAATTTTAACTAGATGATGATACTTTCACCACTAGTAGTAAAACAACTGACAAAAGATAAATAATACACATTCTAGTTTTTTATATTCGACATTTTCTATCTTAATCCCTTTTTTTCTAAAATTATTAATTATGTAATGAAACTATCCTGCATAATAATCGTATACAATAACAACAAATGATATTGGAGGAATTACACGATGAATAACCATGAGATCGACTACAAAGTATTTGGGGATGACATGCAATATGTGCAAGTTGAACTTGATCCGCAAGAAACGGTGGTAGCAGAAGCTGGCGCCTTAATGATGATGGATGATGCGATTCAAATGGAGACAATTTTCGGAGATGGTTCGAAAGGCAATGGCCAAAGCGGTCTTATGGGGAAATTACTCGGCGCAGGGAAACGTCTAGTAACTGGTGAAAGCTTATTCATGACAACATTTACAAATAACGGTACAGGGAAACGTCATGTCTATTTTGCGTCTCCGTACCCAGGTAAGATTATTCCGATGGATTTAAGTCAACATAAAGGGAAAATTATTTGTCAAAAGGATGCTTTTTTAGCAGCTGCTAAAGGCGTTTCTGTTGGTATCGAATTCCAGAAAAAAATTGGCGTAGGCTTCTTCGGTGGTGAAGGCTTTATTATGCAAAAGCTTGAAGGCGATGGTATGGCTTTTGTACACGCTGGTGGGGCAATTCATCGAAAAACGCTACAACCAGGTGAAGTATTACGTGTGGATACAGGCTGTTTAGTGGCGATGACTTCTGACGTTGATTATAATATCGAAATGGTTGGCGGCGTAAAAACGGCACTATTCGGTGGAGAAGGTATCTTCTTTGCAACTTTACGTGGCCCTGGTACTGTATGGGTTCAATCATTACCATTTAGCCGATTAGCAAGCCGCGTCTTCGCTGCAGCACCGATTTCACAAGGCGGTGGCGGACATTCATCAGGTGAAGGTGGTATCGGTGGTCTATTTGATATGTTCAATAAGTAACTAGCCAAATAGGTCTTAGGCTTTTCTTTAAAAAGGCTGGAACAAAAGAGAAACAGTGTTAGATTGACCCCAATCAATCTAACACTGTTTTGCTATGGCGTTGATGTCCGCTACGGCGGTCGCTTTCCGCTCAGCACAGTAAGCTGCAATCCTTGCTTTCGCGCGGAATGCCCGCTTCTTATGTTTTGTGCGTTCTTGCAGGAGTCACCACCTCGCTACCATCAACTAGTTTTCACTATGTTTTATCATTGCATGGTGATTGGATAGCGTTTTATCCGCTAAACTTTTTTATATCGCTTTTGTTTCTTCCCTTAGCCATACTTGTTCTTCTTCGTTTAAATAAGGAGCTAACGTAGTGTATACCTCTTGATGGTAATGATTTAGCCATTGCTTTTCACTTTCTGTTAACATGTCTTGATTGATACCTGCTAAATCAATAGGACAATACGTTACTGCTTCAAACTTCATAAATTGACCAAATTCTGTTTTCTCATCTTCTACTACTGACATCATATTTTCAATTCGAATGCCATACTTACCTTCAAGGTAAATTCCCGGTTCATTCGTAATGATCATGCCTTTTTCTAATGGCACATGATTGGTATTGCGGATGCTTTGTGGCCCTTCATGAACATTCAAGAAAAAACCTACACCATGGCCTGTGCCACATTTATAATCCAAGCCATACTGCCAAATTGGTTGTCTTGCTAAAACATCTAAATTAGCTCCTGTTGCACCGTACAAAAATTTCACTGAGCTTAATGCAATAAACCCTTTTAACACTAAAGTAAAATCTCTTTTTTGTTCATCCGTAAGACTTCCTAAAACAATTGTCCGTGTAATATCTGTTGTTCCATCATAATACTGTCCGCCTGAATCAATTAAAAATAGACCTTCATTTTTCAGCGTATATTGTGTTTCTTTATTAGCTTTATAATGCATCATCGCAGCATGGTCTTGATAACCTGCAATCGTATCGAAGCTAGGCCCTACAAATCCTTCTTGCTCTCTTCTGAAATTTTCTAATCTTTCTTCTGCAGCAATCTCTGTAACTTCTTCTTTATCTACAACGTGTTTTAACCATTTTATAAATTTCACCATAGCTAAACCATCTTTTATTTCACACCATTTTAGATTTTTTATTTCCACCTCATTCTTAATCGCTTTTAAGTTAGTCGTCATGTTAGGACTTTCAATTTTCGTTACATGACTGTTAATGGCATTATACAATCTAATATTGGTTTTATTTGTATCTAGACTAACAGTATCTCCGCCCGAAAGGTTTGCTAAAAAAGTTTCAATTTCATGATACTCCCTTAACGCAATACCTTCCCCCTCCAGTTCTGATTTCAGCGCAGTAGGGACCTTGCAAGAATCAATAAATAAATAACATGTATGTTCTGCTACGATGACATTTGCTATAGCCACTGGATTGTTCGGTACATCTGCTCCTCTAATATTCAATAGCCATGCAATATCATCAAGAGAAGTTAAAATATAATAATTCGCTCCTTGATTTTTCATTTCTGCCCTTACTTCATCTAATTTCTCCGCACGTGATTTTCCAGCATAGTTGACGTCATGACTAAAAATCGTTCCTTTAGGAATTTCTGGTCTATCTTCCCATAACTCACCAATTAAATCTTGATTCATTTTGAATAAGATTGCCTTCGCTTTTAAATCTTTTTCCATACTTCTAACCATATCAATTGAAAAAACATTTCCATCAAAGCCAACATTGCTGCCTTCTTCAAGAACCTCTGCTAGCCATTCTGTATAAGAAGGCACCCCTGGATCCATCATTCTAAATAATCTAATACCTGAGTTTTCAAGTTGCTTGTCAGCTTGAATATAATATCTGCCATCTGTCCATAAACCAGCATCATTTAAAGTAATGACTACCGTCCCTGCCGACCCTGTAAAACCTGATAGCCATTCTCTACCTTTCCAATGTTCTGCTACATATTCTCCTTGATGTGCATCAAAACTTGGAATGATATAAGCATCCAGTTGATGTTTTACCATGAGCTCTCTTAACTTTTCGACTCTATCTTTACTATTCATTACGAATACCTCCATTTTCTTTTACATGCATTTTTTTATTTTCACGATCATACAGCCATAAGACCAATGCTATACTAATAGACCCTGCAGTCAGTTTTGCTACTATAAACGCACCTAGCATTTCCGGAGCTACTTCTGATACAAAACCAAATTGACCCCCAAATACAAATGCTCCACTTACGCCAAAAGCCGTACATACCACTTTTCCTTTAGGGTTCATATCCTTATATGTTCCAAATATTAATAGATTACTAGCTAAATTTCCGAGAAGGCCCGCTACTGACACAGCATTTATGCCAACTTTCTCTCCTAATGCTTTAAAACTTTTTTTGAAAATTGCACTTAGCATGGCTAGCATCGGATATGCTCCCGCTAAAATAAATGCAATTTTTCCTACTATAATAATCGATTCAGATAGCGGTGCTAATCCTGAAACAAGCTTTACACCAAATATCACGTCAATGCCTTGGAATAGTAATCCAACAGTACTTAACGTCACTATAAACTTTCCAAATAGATTAAAAGCTTTTATAAAAACATGTGGAGCCTTGAGTAATCCGACCCCTAACATAATAGTAAAAACAAATATAGGAACCAGATTCCATACAAGTAGAATGATATTTATTTTTTGCCATAAGCCTGCTACAAGACATCCAATTGGTATAGTAATAATGCCAATTAGCACACCTTTAGCAAAATATTTTTCATCCTCTTTAGCAAGCATCCCTAACGCAACAGGTATTGAAAAACTAACGGTAGCTCCTAAAGTAGATGCAATAATAATTCCTGAAAATGCTCCCATCTCATTTGACAAAGCAAGCTTTTCAGCCATTTGAAAGCCTCCCATATCGACAGCTAGAAATGCTGCTGGAATAATGGAAGGGTCCAGATGAAATACTTTACTTATTGGACTAATTTGAGCGGATAAAAAATTTGTTAATACAGGTGCTAAAGACAGTATTCCTATCATACCAAGCCCCAATGCCCCCATCGTTTTTATGCCTTCCTCAAATTTTTTGCCCAATTTCAAATGATTACCAGTAATATAATCAATCCCACCGATTACAAAAAAAGAACCAATTAGGTATAATACAAATTTATCCATTCCCATTATCACTTTCTATAAGCTTTATTACTGCTCGCTAGCTGTAGTGTACATCCTACTATTTGAAAAGATAATTAGGTGTGTTAACAGCGATAAGCTTAACCTTTTTATTAGTGTAATTCGCCCAATTGTGAGAGATAGTTGAGTCCATATGAACACAATCACCAGGATACACTTCATGTCGATTACCATTTATGTAAACGGTTAATATACCTTCTAAAACGTAAATAAACTCTTCGCCCTCATGCGTATAAGATAAAATTTCTTCATCTTGCTTTTGCGGTAGAATTTCGATAAGCCTTGGAACAAGTTGTTTATTTTCCAAGTTGGTGCTTAAACTATACTTAATAAATCCACCTTCTACGGCTTCCATTATTTCTTGCTCATAACTCCTTAAAACGATATCTTTCCGCTTATGTGGATAATCAAAAAAATATGTTAAATGGACTCCCAATATTGTAGCTAGCTTTTCAAGTGAATCGACTGCTATCGTCGTAAGTCCCCTCTCTAATTGAGACAAAAACCCAACAGATAGTTCGCTTCTTTCACTTAACTCTTTCAAAGTAATACCTTTGTCCGTCCTCAATTTTTTTATTTCCATCCCTATATTCATCATCTCACCCCTATTTTTCATATTTGTGAATAATATAATATATATCAATCTTATTCGCAATAAATTGTGAAATAAATTCATAATAATGAAATTCATCTTTTGGCATTTCACTAAATATCCCATATAGTGTCTGCACTATCAATCTATAGGCACAAAAAAAGGCGCTTGATCCATTTAGATCTGCGCCTAGATTTATTTACTTTCTATGAGCCAAGCTCCATTCGTTAATCGATTCTATTTGAAAGTGGCTTACCCTGCCCATATGCCATTAGTGCATTGACATTAAGCATTAGCATAGCTGTTCTTGTCTTTAAAGATGCACTACCAATATGCGGTAATACAACAACATTTGGTAGGGTTAATAGTGGATGATCCAATGCAACTGGTTCCTGTTCAAAAACATCTAGACCAGCAGCCCATAGCTTGCCATTTTTCAAGGTGTTATAAAGGGCATTCTCGTCAATAATACCACCACGAGACGCGTTAATTAATACCGCATCTTCCTGCATTAAGGCAAGCTCCTTTGCACCAATTAAACCGACCGTATCTTTATTATAGGGTGTCATAATCACAACAAAATCAGATTTTGTTAAAAGCTCTTCAAGTGATGCATAGCAAAACCCATACATTTCTTCTGCTTCATGGCGACGTCTACGGTTATGATATAAAACTTTCATATCAAAACCTTTTGCTCGTCTTGCAACAGCCTGCCCAATCCGCCCCATGCCGATTATTCCAATTGTTGCGCCTGATACATCTTTTCCAACTAATTGCATAGGGTACCAGCTTTGCCATTTACCTTCACGTAAATAACGCTCGCTTTCTGGTATTCTACGTGCTGTAGCTAGCAATAAACCGAATACTAAATCAGCCGTCGTATTAGTTAACACACCAGGAGTGTTTGTTGCCATAATGCCTCTTTTACGTAATGCTGGCACATCAATATTATTAAAGCCCACTGCTAAATTTGTCACAAGTTTTAAATTGGGGGCGTGTGAAAGCAATTCCTCATCGACTTGATCCGCTATCGTTACCCACAAAACTTCACAGTTTGCAACGGCTGCTAAAAGTTTTGCGCGAGGTATAACGGTCTCCTCTTCCTCCCATTGTTCAATATCATAATGCTCCTCTAAAGGCTCGACAAACTGAGCCGGGAATTTACGTGTAATAAACAATTTCTTTTTCATCATCCAACACCCCTTATTCGTTTCCCCATTTTGCCTATAGCGTAACACTAATATGGGAAGGTCACAAGCAAGCTTTTACATTGATTTTCCCCACTAAATCCCTTTTTAAAAAGCGTTTTATTACTTTTTCATTCCATCCTTCTTTTTAGTAAATCTATCCTTCTGTTCAGGTATTCTATCCGTTTGCTTCAAAAATATTCCATCTAAATTCCGACAGTTCTAGGCAAAAAAATCCCTTTTGTTGTACCTAGCTCAAAATAATATTAAAAGGCATCAAGTAGTTGAACTTAATACCTTTAGTCATGTTTATGCTTTTTTATAGAAAATGAATTTTATATCCAATTGTTAATTGTAGTAAAATGCGGTGATTGTGCTACTTTAAACGTGCAGCAAAATGCTACGTGTTCCGTTAGAAATCTTTAATGGTCGTATCTAGACGACTCGCAACTCGTTCTAATTCCTCGGAAGATTCTCCAATGGATTCAATGACATTCGCCAATTCCGTTATTTGACTTCCGACATTTTGAAAGTTGACAATAGAGCCTTCCACCGAGCCGGATATTGCGTCAAAGGCTTTTAATGAATTCAAGTTTTGCTCGATACTATTATTAACAAGCACTTGAATTTCTTGAATGGCTTGTACAACGTGTTTTGTAATCCCATTGGACATACCGATTAACTCCGCAATTTGCTCTACAGATTCTTTCGTTTGGTCTGCCAGCTTACGCACCTCATCTGCGACAACTGCAAAACCTTTTCCATGTTCTCCAGCTCTTGCAGCTTCAATTGCTGAATTCAATGCTAGTAAATTGGTTTGTCCAGAAATGTTTTTGACCATTTCAATAACATTATTTATTTTTGAAGAGGAATGATTGAGTTCCTCCACCATCATTGCCATTTCAATCGTTTTATCATTGATTTTGCCTGTTTGCTCATTTAACAATACGATTTTCGAATAGCCTTCAGATGAAACCTTTTGCATCATTTTAGCCTCATCGATACTGTCTTTTAAGTATGCATTCACTTGCTTTGTGCTAGAAATAAGCTCCATTACTGACTCATTTGTCTCATGTGACTGTGCCTCTAATTGCGTCGAAATCCCACCCACTATATCCTTTACATGTGTCCGGACACTCATTCGTTGCTCTTCTATTAAAGAATTGGAGTAGTTATTATATTCTTCTAGTACAATCTGTTGTTCGAAATTACACATTTTACTTACTGCATCACAATACTTCTCTTCTTCTTCTTTAGACAAATATAAATAATAAACAGTCTTGCGCAAAGATTTTTCTAAGTTTTGAAACGCAGCTAAATACCATTTGGGATATAAGTTAATCTTTACATGCATCTTGCCTACATTTCGCCTTTTTTCTATAAAGGCATTATCTATTCTTCCTTCAAACATTTCAATTATATGGTGGCGAAGTGTTTGGCGAAGGCGTTCACTCGAACTGTACTTTTGAATAACATCCCGTAAAGTCGGTACACTCTCAACAGCCTTATAAAATGTTTCAACAATATCCACAACATTTTGTTCGATATAAGGCTTTAAACTTTTTATTAACTGCAAGTCCTGTTTTGTGAGATTGACAAGGTGTAACTGTAGCAAACGTTCCTGATCTTGAATAATTACACCTGTATTTGACACATCATTCATAACAATTGTATTTTGCTTAGGTCTATTTCTAAATTGAAACATCTCTCCACCCCATAAATTAAAATATTATGTCTATTCTTTTTAAATGTTAAAACCTATTAGCTAAAATAAGTATTATGATCTTTTCTATTATTGATTATAAAGTGTATGTAATAATAGTTACAATAGTTCGGTAAATTTTATCTACTATACCACGATTTTACACTAATTTCACCCTTTTTATATATCTATATACCTAATAAATTTTATATTTATTATTATCAATTTGACAATAATAATGTTTAAGTAGTACTTATTCTAAATAAAAAGTTGTAAAATCAAAAAAAAGCCACTCATTGTTGTGACAAATGAGTGACTTTTTAATTACATAAATATAATAACACTAAGAATTGCTGCTAACACTAAACGATAGATTGCAAATGGCATTAGTTTTACTTTTGAAATAAGTGCCAAGAAAAACTTAATGGATAATAATGCGAATACAAATGAACTGATAAAACCAACTACATAAAACCCTAAATAATCCATTGAAAGCGTATCCCAGTTTTTCAATACTGATACAAGACTGGCACCTGCCATTATAGGAACTGCCATAATAAATGTAAAATCAGCAGCTACACGGTGACTAATCCCAAAAAGAACCCCACCTGAAATTGTTGCACCTGAACGAGAGAATCCTGGCCATAACGATAAGCACTGTACTAAACCAACTTTAAACGCCATGCCATAAGAAATCTCATCTAATGAATTAACTTTTGGTCTTCTTGGAGCCAATTTATCAGCCGCAATCATTAAAATTGACCCTGCAACTAATGCATAAATAACATGCTCTACTTTAAATAAATGGTCATCAATAAAATCTTTAAAAGCAAAACCTAGCACTACTGCTGGTAACATACCAACAATCACGTGCATTAAGTTAAAACGACCCGTCATCGATTTTGACTGTCCATCAATATTATAGAGACCAACTAGACTTAGCATACGCTTCCACATGACCACGATAACCGCTAAAATTGACCCTAGCTGAACAACAATTTTAAACGTATTAGCTGGATACTTTCCTAAAAACTCTTCTGTCTTCAACCACATATCATCGACAATAATCATATGACCTGTAGATGATACTGGTGCAAACTCTGTCATTCCTTCGACAAAGCCTAAAATAAGTGCCTTTAATAATTCTATTATCTCCACATTGTCACCTTACCTTTTAACGTTATTCTACTTTTGTTCTACGCGGGGGAATCAGAGCTTCCGCAACATAAAGAAATGCCACAAATGATAAAAAGGCTCTGTGTACGTTCCATTGACAATCACCTAGACTACATTCTTTTGTGCCCACGATATTTGAAAGACTTAGCTTTAAGCGATTTTTGCGCACACCAACTTATTATAAGCTACTCCTTTTTCTTATACTACCTCTTTTACTGAAAAGTAATATCAACTACCCATAGCTCAGAACGACTGCCGATACGCATTGGTGGTCCCCAAAATCCAAAGCCCGATGAAACAAGTGTATGCATTTGTCCCTTCAGCTTATAACCATAATCTAGTTCAAATACACGTGCCGTAATATACTGATTCGGCCATAGCTGCCCTTTATGCGTATGTCCAGACATATGAAGGTCTACCCCTGTACGCGCAGGTGTTGTCAAATCATCTGGTGTATGATTCATAACAAACCAAGGCAACTGGTCGCTCAATTTCAAAGCTTCAAGATGTTTCCTTTCTTTATTCGTTTTATCTTCTTGGCCTGTTATTATAAACGCATTGTTCACTCGAATTGTTTCATCTCGCAAAATTTTAACACCAGCTTTTTTCATTTCTTCTACAAATTCGGGGATTTTCTTTCCGTAATATTCGTGATTACCAAGTACTCCGTACACACCATAAGTCGCTGTTAGCTGTTTCATTACTTCAGCCATTCCCTCTTGAACAAACCATTTTGGATCATCATCCACAATATCTCCTGCTAAAAAAACCACATCTGGCTCCGCTTCATTTGATAACTTAACAAAACGTTGTAAATGCTTTTTGTTTGATAGCACGCCTAAATGAAAATCCGATGCAACGACAACACGCATCGAGGATAGCTCACTATCCTTTTGAGGCATTACAATATTTAAATGCCGGACAACTGGAGAGTATGCAAAATAAGAACCGAAAACCCATAATATAAAGAACATAGCAACTGCTAAACTACCAATTACGCGAATATTGTGAAATGGTGTTAGCCACATTACAAGCTGTACAGTTAAACATAATAACAAGCCATATTCAAATATAAACATCCAATAGTTACCGATAACTGAAAATACGCGTAAAGACTCATGTAGCCTGCCGATAATAATGCTAAAAGAAACAATATAAAGTATGAGCCAATAAAAAATGGGATAGTGAAACCAATTCATTGCGTCAAGCCATTGCTTGATGCCCCAGCCCAAATAGAAAGTTAAAGCGCTATATATACTTATAACAACAAATCCTACAATAATTTTTGCCATATAGTAGTCCTCTTCTTTCATATATTCATTGTGATTATAGCATTCCATATAAGAATCGTATTTTTAAAAGCACTTTTATTTTGCACTGTATTTCAGTAACATTATAGATGTACTAGAAAATTTTTGCATAAACGAGCTAATAAAGGGGTGTTGTCTCAATGGGGAAGTACAAATTTGAATCAACTGAGCATGAGTTATTCCGTAAAACATTACGTAAGTTTTTAGCTGAAGAAGCAGAGGTACACTATGATCAATGGGAAAAAGATCACCTTATTCCACTAGAGTTTTGGCACAAGCTCGGACAATTAGGTTATTTATGTCCTCAAGTTGAAGAAGCGTACGGAGGCCTCGGGTTAGATTTCAGCTTTGGTGTTATTATTCAAGAGGAGTTAGAACGCGTAGGATCAAGCCTGATTGGTGTCGGTTTGCATAATGATATCGTTGTGCCGTATATCGAGGCATATGGAAGCGCTGCGCAAAAATCGCGTTGGCTTCCAAAATGTGTAACAGGCGAGACGATTACTGCGATTGCTATGACTGAACCAGGAACAGGCTCCGATTTAGCCAATATCCAAACAACGGCTATTCGCGATGGCGATCATTTTATTGTCAATGGTCAAAAGACTTTTATCACAAATGGTATTCATGCAAATTTAGTGGTGGTTGCCGTAAAAACAAATCCTCATGCAGAGAAAAAGCATCGAGGTATTAGCCTTATCGTGATTGAGGAAGGAACACCAGGCTTTACAAAGGGACGCAAACTTGAAAAAGTAGGGATGCATGCACAAGATACAGCTGAACTATTTTTTGAAGATTGCCGTGTCCCAGTAGAAAATTTACTCGGGGAGGAAGGAAAAGGCTTCACCTATATGATGGAAAAGCTCCAACAAGAGCGTCTAGCTGTTGCAATTGCTGCCCAATCAGCAGCAGAAGATATGCTTGCTTTGACGGTTGATTATGTGAAATCACGTCAAGCTTTTGGAAAATCCATTAGTGACTTCCAAAATACGCAATTTAAAATTGCTGAAATGGCCACTAAAATAGAACTTGGCAAAACTTTTTTAGAATCCTTAATTGAAGAGCATATTGCGGGTCAAGATGTTGTGACAAAGGTCTCTATGGCGAAATACTGGATTACCGAAAATGCACGCGACATAGCAGCCCAATGTATGCAGTTACACGGTGGCTATGGCTATATGGAAGAATATAAAATTGCAAGACGTTATCGTGATATACCCGTAATGTCAATCTACGCAGGCACAAATGAAGTAATGAAAATGATAATTGCCAAAAATATAGGCTTATAAAAGCATTGTCGCTCCGAGCCAATGTGACTAGGACAAAAGGAAAAAGTGTTAGATTGCTTTAGTCAATCTAACACTTTTTTTGCTATGCCGTTGTTGTCCGCTTTGGTGGTGCTTTCCGTTCAGCTTAATGCCGCACCCCTCACTAACACACGTCGAGCAATCCTTCACTATAATCAATAAAGCTTCTCTCATATGAGTGGATATTTTACCAACACAGCTCCTTTGGCAACGTATTTCTCCAAAGTATTTCTTATCGCAGACGCTTTGAAGGCGAGGGAGTTTAATGTCACCGTAACATTTTTTAGCATAGGAGGAGGATAGGATAACTAGCAAGTTTACTAGTTGATTGGAGTGGAAGGTGCGACATTCCTTCAGGAACAGCACGAGCTGAAAATCCATTTTTTGTGGCGGATGCTACAAAAATTAGTTGACGCAGTGCATGCGGAAAGGGAGCGCTTGGAACGGAAATCAACGCTTTACCAAAATTTAAGCAGCGGCAAATAGATATGCCGCTGCTTTTTTATACTGCTGGAATTCGTACAATTACTTTAAATAAATCTCCATCTACTTCTATACTCATACGCGCTCCGTGCAAATCAACAATAGATTGCGCAATGGCTAAACCTAAGCCTGAGCCTTCTGTATGACGCGATGCATCGGCTCGCTTAAAGCGTTCAAACAATTCATCAGCATTTTCGCTTATTTCATATTTCGCAACATTTTTCACCGTGAATTCAGCATCACCATTTGCCACTCTTTTTAACGTAACATAGACACGTGTACCTTCTAATGCATATTTCAATACATTGACGATTAAATTATCAATCAATCTCCACCATTTTTGCCCGTCCACATAAGCGTAAATCGGCTCATTCGGCATTGTCATACGCAAGTCTAAGCGTGCCTGTGATAAATCCTCCTCATGCTCTCCAACTGCTTGCTGTACAAGCTGTGTGACATCCACACGACTTCGATGGAGCTCAATATTGCCACTCGCCATTTTGGATACTTCAAACAAATCCTCGATTAGCACTTTTAAACGGTCTGATTTTTTATCGAGAATATGAATATACTGCTTACGCTCCTCTTCCGTAATATCTGGATTTTTCAATAAATCCGTATACGTAATGATTGAAGTTAAAGGCGTACGTAAATCATGGCTAACGTTTGTAATAAGCTCTGTTTTTAAGCGTTCACTCTTTGCCTGCTCATGCATTGATGTACGAACACCTTCACGTAAGTGATTAAGATTTTCGGCATGAGCTGCTAATGGGGATTTCCCCTTCACTTTTACATCTCGATTAAGTCGCCCTTCTGCCATATCCTTTGTATCTTTCATAATGCGATTTAAATAGCCCATTTTAAATAGGAAGACAACCATTGCTGGGATACCAACAATCCCACAGATGCCGAATACCATAACCGGAAATCCTCCGCCCATAGAAACACTCGCAACAAAACTACCACCACCAAAAAAGGCAGCTGCGACCATGACAATCGAGTTTAGTGCGATTGATCGATTTAAAAATAAATCAGTCATGGATTCTCCAATTCCCCATAAATAACTGTCTTGTGCATGTTCACTTAGCTTTTCAACAGTATTAACGCGACCATATAACCAAATAACTTGCACGAAAAACGCAACACCAATAATGATCAAAATCAATGCTTTAAAAGCAAAGTCAATTAAAAAACGCACATAATTGTATTGATACATATATTCAATTGCTTCAAATGCAGCATATGAAGAAAACCAATAGATACAACCTGTAATAAACAATATGACAATTTGGATATCAATGCGAAACTTCGCTAGAGATTCTTTTTCTTTTAGTGCCCCAATCGTTGGCAGCAATTCTTTCCGCCCTTTCCAAGCAAAGAATGCCGCGATAAGACTTGATATCCAAATCATAAAGAACATATATTGATTGCGTTTAAATCGGTCATAGCCTTCCATAATTGCTGCGGATTGGGCTGCTTTTTTAGAAATCGTAATCGTCCCAGTGTAATCAGTCATTTCATTTAATACGTCGGATTCGATGTATACATCTGAACCGTATAATAAATTACTTGAATTGTTACTAATACTTCCTGTTCTTATTGGCGGTTCTATATATGTTTTTTTGTATACATTACTGTCAGTAATATTTCCTGAACGATAGGTTTCACCATTTTCATCTGTTAATTCATAAGAAAAATAATTATAATTTTTTGCGAAATCTTTTGCTTCATCTTTTACAGATTTTATATATTTATCAATAAGCGCGCCCTTTTGCGCCACAATTTTCTTACGAACATATTCATCATCTTCAAAGTTTTTCGTAATATCTTTTATTTTGGCATCTTGCTCATTTTCAAGCTTTGTCTTTAAATCATTGGCATTATTATCAGCTGCTTCTTGAATACGAGACTCATATTGACTTTTTATATTGTCGATTTGCGTGCCGAGTGAGCCATAATAATTTCGATGTTCCTCAATTTCATTTTGCGAAACTGTAATCTTGCTCTTCAATTCCTCTGCGGTTGGTATATTTAACGCGAGCGGTCCTATTTCTGCTAGGAAATTGTCCAGTTCATGTTGAAATTTTTCAGATTGAAAATAAGATTTCCCTACATACTGATAACCAATTTTTGAAAATGTAAATACACCGAATATAAACCACGTTAAACAAATAATTGTAAGAAGAGGTTTCCAATTTTTCATCATGTTTTTAACGCTCCTCTAAAAAATTTTTTCAAAAAACTGTAGCATTTCGGAGGAGCGAGCATTGACCATTTGATAGGCATAAATACCGAAATAAATTAGACCGATTACACCTGCCACAAACCCTGCTATCGTGGCATACTTTTCTATTTTATTTTTCCATTTTATAGCCAACGCCCCACACCACCTTTAAGTAACGTGGATTTTTCGGATCCGCTTCAATTTTTTCCCGTATTTTTCGAATGTGGACTGCTACAATATTTTCTGCATTATAAGCTTCCTCATTCCAGACACGTTCATAAATTTCTCGAATCGAAAACACACGCCCTGCATTTTTCATTAATAATTCTGTAATTTTGTATTCAATGGGTGTTAAGCGAACTGGTTCGCCTTCTAACACTACTTCCTTGGCATCTTCATCTAGCACTAAACCATCAATTTCCACCTTCGCAACCCCGTCATGATACGTCCCAAGTTGTACATAACGACGCAATTGTGATTTAACACGCGCCAACAGCTCTAGTGGATGAAATGGCTTTGTTACGTAGTCATCTGCCCCAACAGATAACCCATGAATCTTGTCTCCATCTTCAGCTTTTGCACTAAGCATAATAATTGGAATATTGCGTTCTGCTCGTATTTTAAACGTTGCAGTGATACCATCCATATTGGGCATCATAATATCTAAAATAATCAAATGGACTTCATTGTTTTCCAGCTTTTCAATCGCTTCCACACCATCTGCTGCCTTAATAACATGATAGCCTTCATTTTTTAAGTAAATTTCAATACCATCACGAATATCTTGATCATCATCTGTTACAAGAACTGTTAACTTCGTCATGATATACACCTCGCTCTCAATTAATAGTGTACAGTTTAAATCTTAAAAACCAACTAGGATAAAAATGAAGAATTTCTTAAGCTTTTACCTATTGTTTATCCTTATTTATTTTTTCTTCCAGTCAATGTTAGAACCACAATTCCTCCAAGCAACATGGCTACACCTACCCAAGATGTTGAACTTAGATGTTCTCCAACTAGCAATACCCCGAGCATAGCGGCAGTCAATGGCTCTGCAAGTGACAACGTTACAGCAGAGGACGAGCTAATTTTCTGGAGCCCACTTAAAAATAATAAATACGCTATGCTTGTACACATAACGCCCATAAAAATCATTGTCCATAAATTTTGCATCTCTGCAAGCCAGCTAAAGCCACTACTGATGGAAAACGGTAATAACAATACTGCACAAATCGAAAATGTCATCGCCACTGCAGGCAATGCTTCCTGCTGCGCCATTAATTGTTTACTCATATTTGTGTACACGGCAAAAGATAATCCTGCACAAACGGCTAGCCCAACCCCGCCTAAATGAATAGCACGATCACCACTATTGATGAATAATAAAATACAACCTGTAATCGTCATGATTGTGGCAATACCCCATATTTTAGAGGGGCGTGTTTTCCAAAATAACCACTCTAGTACGCCTGAAAACATAGGAGCACTCCCAATTGTCACAACGGTTCCAATCGCTACACCTGTTAAACGGATGGAAGTAAAAAAAAGACCTTGGAATAAGGCAATACTTGCGGCCGCTAATATTGTCCATTTCCAGGACCATGTCCGAAAAGAGATTTTACGTAATAACACGGCTACGACAAATAATAACCCCCCTCCAATTGCTGAACGAATCGTCGCTACAGCGATGGGAGATACACCTTTATCTAAAAAAGTTTGTGCTGTCCCTGTCATTCCCCATAAAATAGCTGCTAGAAGAACAAAAAAATATGGATAGACCATTGCTTATCCCTCCTGCCTATAACACGATTACTACTAACTATACAGATTTATCCAAAATCAAACAATTCCCAATTTCCTTTCCTTACATTAATCCATCATTATGCTTTCCATTCGAGAGAAGGTATAATAGGTACATCAAAAGGAGCGACCGCTTATGTATAAAACTATTGAAGAAACAGCCATTGATCTTGGCATGCCAGAGGAGCAAGTACTACGACTTGTTTATGAAGGACGCATCCGTTCCATATATGATGGTCATCAATTACTAATTAACAGTGCACAATTTAGCATCTATTTTGAACAACTAGAACGGATAAAAGAAGAAATAGAAATTTGGCGTAACACACCCATTCCTGAAGATATTGACGTTAAAGATGAAGACTAAAGACTAAAAGTGCCAGTCACTCAAACAATTCAAAATTGTTTGAGTGACTGGCACCACATACTTAAATACTTACAACGAACCCAGCGCGTTTACCGATAATTTCAGCGTAGTCTTCCACCATCACGCTTGCTGTTGGATACATGCCTGCACCTGGTCCTACCAATGTTAATGTACCAATATAGTTTGTTTCTAGCGCAACCGCATTATTAACATCATCTACTGGATAAAGTGGATGCTCTTTATCTACTAGTTGTGGCCCGACTTTTGCCACCACTTTACCGTTCGCTAATTTCTCCACTTCGGCTACATGGCGATAACGTAAGCCTTTTTCACAAGCATCTTTCACCTGTTCAGCAGAGATACAGTCAATACCAATTACTTCAACATCAGCCCAATCTGGTTGTTCACCAAATGCTAAAGCACTTAAAATCATTAGCTTTTTAAAAGCATCTTGACCAGACACATCATTATAAGGATCTGCTTCTGCATACCCTAAGTTTTGTGCTTCTTTTAAGGCTTTCTCGAAGGACCAGCCTTGCGCACGCATTTTTGTTAAAATATAGTTTGAAGTGCCATTCAAAATACCTTGAATTCGACTCACATCATTTACAAGCAAAATATTTTTCATCGTTTTGATAACAGGCACACCACCTGCTGTAGTTGCTTCAAAGCCAACGAAAACACCATTTGCCTTTGCAAGCTCCTGTAACTCTAAGCCACGTTTGGCAAACATCACTTTGTTCGCTGTAATCACATGACATTTATGTTCAACCGCACGCTTTAAATAGCCAAATGCCGGCTCTTCATTGACAATCGCTTCGAATACAACTTGCATGCCAGGCTCTGCCAACACTTCATCCATACTCGTTGTCATTAAGTGAGCTGTGCCCGGAACACGTTCACGACTAGCATCCGTTACTAATATTTTTGCTACTTCTAACTCAATGCCTAATTTATGTTTTAGCTCTTCACGCTTTTCATTTAAAATATGATAAATCCCTTGACCTACAGTTCCAAATCCTAAGATCGCTGCCTTTATAGTTGCCATACTTGATTCCCTCCAACGTACATTTCTCCAGTTTTCTCTCTATATAAAGTTTGTGCCTACAAGCACATATTCAAATAATTCAAAATTTAACCTAAAGAAAATTGTAACGCAAATAAATCCATTGCACAAGAAAAATCTTTCTAGGATGGACATTTGTTTTCTCTAGGCGTGCAAAAGAAATCGGTTTCATTGCCTTTATTATACGTTTTTTTTATAAATCTATAATTTTTGAACAAATATTGACGATTCTTTTATAAAAAAAATGCCTTTCTTCTATTATATATGTACGAAGATACTACCTATAGAATGGCTGTCTTGAAAAGTCGAAATAAATTCAACAAATAACTTAGCACAACAAAAAGCTCATTCCCTATAGCAGTAGAGAATGAGCTAAAAAATATAAGGGAAAGTTAACTTGCTAGTAAAAATAATCGATAACGATATTGTGCTAAAGCTGATTGTACTAGTTTGATTTCTTCCTGTGTAAAGTTCGGTATGGCATATGTGCGCTCAATTAGTTGAAATGACCCATATTGTAAGTAATACTCTGTCGCAGGTAGCGCGATATGGTCTGTACCATGAACTTTATACTCTTCAAAAACTTCTTTTACAGTATAGCCTTCTTCTTTAGCATATACGATTTCTTCAAAAGCACTATGTCCAAAGGTTTGTTGCCATTTTGATTCAACTGTCGAAAGTAAGTATTGAATGGCCATATTATTTACAAAATGATGGCTTTCATTTAATTCATATATAAGATAAGCAGTTACATTTTGTGCACGATAAATATTTGCCATTGATAACACTCCTTTTTCGATCAGTTATGGAAAGCGAGAGTAGCTACTGGCTATGTAGCTACCCCCTTTCATGTATATATTCAAAAGTGGGGGAGCACTTATGAAAACAAGTTAGTTGTTTTCGCCTAATGAATGGCGGTGAAAGTTTAGTAACATCAACACTTTGTTCAAGGTTGGTAGCCTTTCGAACGTTTTACTTAATCCCTAGTATACAGCATGGCATTAACTAAGTCAACAATACTTATAAAATTACTAGGTATTATTTATAAAAAATTTCTGAAAACTCACCAAATGAGGTAAGGATTAATGTAGCAACGTTATACGCATTACCAAATGAGGCTTTTCGAATGAGAAAATACGTAAACGCTACAACATACATCTTTGTTTATCTAAATAGGTTATGCTTCTACTTTTTGTTCAGTAGTTGTTACTTGCGCAATAGCTTGTTCTAAATCTGCAATAATATCCTCAACTGCCTCTAAACCGATTGATAAGCGAATGAGCGACTCGGAAACGCCAGTTTGGATTAATTCCTCAGCAGATAACTGTTGATGAGTTGTAGACGCTGGGTGAATAATTAGTGATTTTGCATCGCCTACATTTGCTACGTGTGAAAATAATTTTACGCTGTCTATTAATTGACGGCCTGCTTCTCGTCCACCTTTAATGCCAAATGTAAGCACTGAACCGAAGCCATTTTTCAAATATTTCTTCGCTAAATCATGTGTAGCAAAATCTTCTAATCCATTATAGTTTACATACTCCACAGATGGGTGGTTACGTAAATATTCTGCAACTGCTAATGCATTTTCATTATGTTTAGGAATACGCAAATGAAGCGTTTCTAAACCTTGTAATAAGTTAAATGCAGCATCTGCACTTAATGTTGGTCCAAAATCACGTAGTAATTGCACGCGCAGTTTTGTGGCAAATGCAGCCGCTGCCGTATCAATACCGTATCGTAATCCATGATAAGATGCATCAGGTTCTGTAAATCCTGGGAATCTACCTTGAGTCCAATCAAATTTCCCCGCATCCACAACTACACCACCTAAAGTTGTACCGTGACCGCCAATCCATTTTGTCGCTGAGTGAACGACGATATCTGCACCGAAGTCGATTGGTGTTGAGCCATATGGTGAAGCAAAAGTGCTATCAATAATTAAAGGTAAACCGTTGTCATGTGCAATTGTAGCTACTGCCTCTACATCTAGCACTTTTAAGCTTGGGTTTCCGTAAATTTCAGCGAACACTGCTTTTGTCTTTTCATTAATGGCAGATCGGAAATTTTCAGGATTTGTTTCATCTACGAAAATTGTTTTAATACCGTAGTTTGGTAGTGTATTTGCTAATAAGTTATATGTTCCTCCGTATAAAGAACTTGCTGCTACGATTTCATCCCCTGCTCCTGAAAGATTTAAAATTGAAAATGCGATAGCTGCTGCACCTGATGAAAGTGCTACTGCTGCTGTACCGCCCTCCAATAAAGCGACGCGTTTTTCAAAAACATCTACAGTTGGGTTTGTAATACGTGTATAAATATTGCCCGCTTCTTCTAATGCGAAAAGACGTTGCGCATGAGCAGTGTCTTTAAATACGAAAGCTGTAGAACGGTACACCGGTACAGTTCGAGAGCCTGTCACTGGGTCTGGCTCTTGGCCACCGTGTAATAGTAAAGTTTCTGGTTTAAAATTCGACATGTTTTCTTCCTCCTAAATGGGTTTTTACGATGGTACCGGAGATGAGGAGGATTTATGTGAGAAAACAAAAACCCCCTTCAGTTAAGAAGAGGGTTGCGGTTGCAAGTTTTCCTCCCCTTATCTGCCAGATCCAAGTAAGAATCTGTAGGAATTAGCACCTTAGCAAGTTCGTCACTCACTGGTTGCCGGGCATCATAGGGCCTATCCCTCCGCCGCTCTTGATAAGAGTATGTGATTCAATTTCCATCGTTGTTACACAGTATAAACATAGACTTTTTTTCTGTCAACAGTAAAATTTATTTTTTTCTGAAACTTCTGTCTGCTCCTTTACGTAATAAGAACACATACACTATATAAAAATATAGTTTGAAAGGAGTATTTTTATGGTAAAAGCCATGATTATTTTTATTATTATTGGTTATCTAATCGGCTGTATTCATGGCTCTAAAGTGGCACAGTTTCTATCTGGAGTAGATTTAAAAAAGACTGGCCATGGCAATGCGGGTGCCTCAAACGCAACGCTTTCTCTTGGATGGAAATACGGCATATTAGTAGCACTTATTGATATAGGTAAAGGCGTTGCTGCCGTACTATGCGCACTTTACTACTTTACCTCCAATGCTTCACAATTTACTGAAGTACAAATGTGGTTATTAACCTATGCTATAGCTGCTAGTGTAATACTAGGTCATAACTTCCCGTTCCATATGGGCTTCAAAGGCGGCAAAGGAACTGCATCAATCATAGGCATATTGCTCGCTATTGATTGGAAAATTGCATTATTTGCACTTATGTTATTTGTCATTTTATCTTTAACAACAAATTATTTAATCATTGGTGTGCTTGTATTTTATATTGTTTTTTGTACAGCAACTTACTTATGGATACCTGGTATTGGACCAACAATGATTGCAATTGTTCTTTTTGGTATCGCGCTTATGTTGCATATTGAAAATATTAAACGGCTTATCCAAGGGACAGAGCCTAAAGTAACATCTGCCTTTAAAAAATAAACTTAAACAAATTAAAGCCTTGAGAGACAACAAACAAACTCTCAAGGCTTTTTTATATCATTATTTTGCAAATGATGGATCTTGCATTGTACCGTTCTTAGCTAAATTGACATGCCAAGAAAGCGCTTTTTCTAAAATATGTGGTGTATGGTGGCCGCCTGTTGCCTCGTTCGCTTCGTTAAAGTACGCCCATAATTGTTCCTTATAATCTGGATGCGCACAGTTTTCAATAATACGTCCTACACGCTCTTTCGGTGCTAAACCACGCAAGTCTGCAACACCTTGTTCTGTGACAATAATATCTACATCATGTTCTGTATGGTCTACATGCGAAACCATTGGTACGATACTAGAAATTTTACCGCCTTTTGCATACGATTTCGTCACAAAAATACCTAACCGTGCATTACGAGCAAAATCACCAGAACCACCAATCCCATTCATCATTCGTGTGCCAGAAACATGAGTTGAATTTACATTACCATAAATATCTAGCTCAAGCGCTGTATTTACAGAAATTAAACCGAGTCGACGGATAATTTCCGGATGATTAGAAATTTCCTGTGGACGTAATACTAATTTATCAGCATATTTTTCAAAATTTCCATAAACACGGTTTCCTACCTCTTCCGATAGGGTAATAGAAGTAGCAGATGCAAAGCTTACTTTTCCAGCATCCATTAATTCAAAAACAGCATCTTGCAGTACTTCTGAATAAACTTCTAAATTCTCAAACTCGGAATCTTTGAAACCTAGTAATACAGCATTTGCTACTGAGCCTACACCTGATTGTAACGGGCGTAAACTTGTTGTTAAACGACCTACTTTAATCTCTTCGCGCAGGAAGTTCAGCAAATGATTTGCCATAATATCTGTTTCTTCATCAGCTGGAACAATTGTTGATGGCGCATCTAAAATATCTGAAATAACAATACCTTTTACTTTGTCTAAGTCTAGTGGAATGCCAATTGTGCCAAGACGATCTGACGCATTTAGCATTGGAATTGGATCACGTTTACCTTGTGGTCCTGGTACAAAAATATCATGCACACCCTCTAATGCATCAAGCTGGGCTACGTTTAGCTCGATGATTACTTGATCTGCTTCTTGTACGAAAATCGGAGAGTTACCAACTGAAGTTGTAGGAATTAATAAGCCATCTTCTGTAATTGCAGCAGCTTCAATAATAGCAAAGTCAATCGGACCAATAATACCTTGGCGTACTAGTTCCGCATTATGTGATAAATGGGCATCAACATAAGTGACTTCTCCACTATTGATCATATTTCGGATACCTGGGTCTCCTTGGAAAGGACCACGTTTGCGAATTACACCCGCTTCGGCTAAGTATTGGTCGACTTCTGGTCCAAGTGATGCACCTGTATATACATCTACTTTGAAGCTTTCTGTTTTCGCTTTCTCCACAAGTGCAAGCGGTACCACTTTCACATCGCCTGCACGTGTAAATCCGCTCATACCAAGTACCATGCCGTCCTTAATCCAAGATGCTGCTTCTTCTGCTGTTACAACTTTGTTTCGTAACTGTTCATTACGAAGCTTTTTTGCTAACTTTTCATCCATTCCTTATTCCTCCATCCCACATTTAATTGCTTCAACTAGATTATTTGTCCTATACATCCGTACACCCACAAATGTCAAAATACAGTAGATAAATAATCTGTCGCCATACATAATTTTACACTAAAGAGAACATTTAAGCTATATCTAACAATATATTTTACTTTACGAGGTATTTTTGTCCTAGCTCAAATTATTTAAAAATAGTTTTTTATAAATGATTTTAAGTTTTTTTATTGAAGTTTATTCGATTTTAGCGAAAAAGCGTGATATGCTCTTGGTATATTTAAGGGGAAAAGGAGAATTTTTAAATGGTGAAAGAATTATTGCGTAACCACTCTTCAGTTCGTATTTACGATGGAAATCCTATTTCTAAAGAAATTATTGAAGATTTAATTGCCACAGCACAGATGGCGGCAACCTCTCACTTTGTACAAGCCTATAGCGTAATTTGGGTAACAGACGAAGCGAAAAAAGAACAGCTCGGTTTGCTCTCTGGCAATCCACGTCAATACGAAACTTCGGGTGGTGCTTTTGTCTTTTGTGTAGACTTTAAACGTCTGCAAATGGCTGGGAAATTAGAAGGTGTTGATATTGTGGCAGACTCGGCTGAAAATGTCCTCGTTGGTGTAGCAGATGTTTCGTTATTCGCACAAAACTTTGTGATTGCTGCTGAATCAATGGGCTATGGCATTTGCTATATTGGGGGTGTACGTAATAAGCCTGAGGAAATTAGCGAATTATTGAATCTACCAGATTATGTATTCCCATTGTTTGGTTTAACAATTGGCGTTCCTGCACGACGCAATGAAGTCAAACCTCGCTTACCAGTAGCTGCTGTCCTACATGAAAATGAGTACAATTGTGATAAATACGAGGAACTTTTACCAGCTTACAATGAAACAATGGAAGCTTATTACAATAGCCGCTCCTCCAATCGTAAAATTGATAACTGGACAAAGCAAATGGCTGATTTTTTAATTGAACAACGTCGTCCTTTCATCAATCGCTTCTTAGCACAGAAAGGTTTTAATTGGAAATAACTTTTTCTTTTGGAGTTACTATCGTATGATAATAACTCCACTTTTTTTATATTTTGAACCTTTTTTTATAGCTTATGTAGTATTTTTGTCTTGAATGGTCTGTTAAATTCAGGTACAAATTAAACGAAAAGACTCTTTCCTTTTCCTACCTTTTCATTAATATTAATAGAAGGACCCTATCTCGAAAGGAGTTATGCAAAAATGTCTTATGTTAATAAGCATCTTGCTCGTACCCTAGAACAACATATTGATATCAAACAATACAAAGAAGCTATTGCCTACGTCGATCAATTCGTTTCCTATACAACCATTTTAAATTTAAAATTTGTCACGAATACGCAGAACCTAGAAGTGGTTGTGCTACACGCACTTTTATTGGAGCATATTATAGAAAGTGAAACATCGTTCTCTTTCGAATATGAAACGAATTTGTTACATGGTTATATTCAAGAGATACTGGCATTAAATGATCATGCCTCTACACTTTTTACAAATCATAAAGAAAAAATGCACCGTTACATTGAAACGCAAACTACATAAAAAAGACGATCAAGCCAACAAAATTCATTGTGCTGATCGTCTTTTGTTTATTGTAACCCTTTAATAATTAGCGAGCGTACTGGTAAAAACTGTTCTCCTGTTTCACCATACGTAATAACTACTTCGTCACCTTCTTGTAAATAAATCGCAAGAGGCTCCGTCTCTGCACTTACTGAATAGTTTTCACCATTATTCAGTAAAAACGATACAATGGTAAAGTCACCTAGGCGTTCCTTATAAACGCGTAGTACTGTTCCACTTGCATTTTTCTCTTCTGCATTCGAACTACCTTCAACCGTACTTCCTCCACGACTAAGCGCTGTTTTATATAATTTCAACGCCTCTTTTGGTGTTGTTGCATAGGCTGAGATTTCAGGATTTGCAGCGGAAACGATAAAATAATTTTGTAAGAAGCCATTCGCATCGAGCACTGCTGTTAACCAACTTGCTTCCCCGTAAAAGTTATACAATACAGGCATTTCTCCTGCCCACTTCTTCTCAATAAATTTCTTTTCAATAATTTGTAGATTTCCTTGTGAATCCATATATGAAGCATCTTGATTTCCTGTATAATATGTCGCTTCACCAGTTCGTGCATTCGTTAATGAATAGCCCAGCATTGAATCCACGCCCTCTTTTGGACTCGTGAAGTCTGTGAAATAGTACATTTCGCCTTCCTCATTAAATATCGGACTTACATTCGATTCAGTCCCTTCATCAGAAGGTAATTTGACATCTTTTTTGCCAAACATACTATTCCAGTAACCATGAACATATTTTCCGTAATAGCTATTTTGTAAACTTACTGTCTCAGGTGAAACAGCTCCATCAATAAATGCTGGAACATCTGCTAATTTCACAATTTCAGATTTACCTGTTAATGCATCTACAAGGACAATCCCTTGTACATCAAAGCCATTTCGAGCAGATATAAACTCCCCGTAGGAACGGATATAGTACGGTTTACCGTCATCATCGATTTCCAGCTGAACATCCCCATAGAAAATAAGGAAAGGATGTTGCAAGCGCATATGACGCTCCAAATTAGCATTTAAATAGGCAGAAGGAACATATTTCATTTCCTGTGCGATAAATTTTGGGTTATCCGCTGAGTCTGTCGCACTCATTGTAAAATAACCAGGTGTCGTTTTGCCGTTCATCCATTTAAAGAAACCTGAAAATTCAACAGGTGCAATATAAACATATTCACCATTTACCTTTTGGATTTGTAAGCGTCCTAGTTCATAATAGCTTGTATTCGGTACTTGGCCGAAAGCTTTTTTCATTTTATTGCGGACGAATTTTGGTGGAACACTCGCTGGCGTTTGTGTTTCATCAAACGGCTTGATTTCAACCTCTTCTTTCATTTCCGCGGATTTGAATTTATCGTTAGCATTCCATAGCGGTGCGGACAATACATATACGCCGACGAATAAGCTTGCTAAAAATAAACCACCTTTAACTTTTCTTTCAATACCACTTGCAAGAAATGCACCACTCAACGTGAGTAGTATAATCACTGGCCAAAAGACAAGCCAGTTAACATCAATTTTTGTAACATATAGCGTAATACCTGATGCAATAAATCCTATAACAAAGACTCCGATAAAAAAGTAGCCAATTACTTTTTTCGATTGTCCATCTTCACGCTTTTTCGTTATTAACGGTGTTAATAATACACTCGCAATAATTGCAATGACTGCAGAAGCTATCAATAGCTTAGTCATTTCGTTCACCCTCTCCTCACTTACTGTCTTCTTATTTACGGTTACATACTAAAAAAGTTTCAAACATAAATTATACGGACACTTCTTCCCTTCTACTCTTCGGTAAAACAATTCTGAATAATACAGCTTAATGACGAATAAAGGATTTTAAGCATCGATAGAGAATTTCAAAGAAAAGGGGCTGAAAAATTTGGCGAAAAAATGGTTGTTAACGTGTATCATTGTGCTTGGTCTTTATTATATTTTTTTCTTCTCGCATATTGACCAAAATGTAAAACTGATATTCAAGGTCATACCGATGATTTTGATAATCTTTATGGCGATAACCCAAAAAGTACAATCGATTAAAAAATATCAACTATTCATTATTATAGGTCTAGTTTTTTGTATGATAGGAGACTACACATTACAATGGTTTCTTATTGGTCTTACAAGTTTCTTAATCGGTCATGTTTTTTATATCTTCGCCTTTTCAGGTACTAGTGAACAGCCAGTACCAACTTGGGCAAAAATCGGATTACTTCTATATGGTGCCGCAATGGCTATCTGGATTGCCAGTACCGTATTTAAATCCGGAGAAACCGTACTTACTTTTGCAGTTCTTGCTTATATTTCTATCATTTTAACGATGGGCTGGACGGCTATTCGTACAGGTTCTCCCTTTGCTATTATTGGCGCTTTATTATTTATCGCATCCGATTCCTATTTAGCGATTAATAAGTTTATCATGCCATTACCTTTTGCGCATGAGGTTATTATGATGACCTATTATAGTGCGCAAATACTTATTGCATTGAGCATCCTTCAATATTCCGAAATCCGAAGTAAAGTGGTACAATGAAAGTGCCTGGCACTCAAACAATTCAGAATTGTTTGAGTGCCAGACACCTACAAAGGAGGCTGCATATACCTATGAAAGAACAAGTAATCGAGCGATTAATTCGCTACGCAAAAATCGATACACAATCCGACTTCACAAGTGAAACTACTCCTTCCACTCAAAAGCAATTTAATTTATTGCATGTATTGAAGGAAGAATTGGCTGCAATCGGCTTAACAGACATTACACTAGATGACAATGGCTATTTATTTGCAACACTTGAAGCAAATACAGATAAAGTAGTTCCCACAATTGGCTTTTTAGCGCATGTGGATACAGCTACAGACTTCACTGGTACAAATGTGAATCCTCAACGCATCGATCACTACGATGGCGGTGACATTCAATTAAACGAAAATTTAATCATGTCTCCAACTGAATTTCCTGAACTAAAAAATTATGTAGGCCAAACGCTAATTACAACAGATGGTACAACATTACTAGGTGCGGACGATAAAGCTGGCATCGCTGAAATAATGACTGCTATGGAATACTTAATAAATAACCCTGCTATTAAGCATGGTAAAATTCGTGTAGCTTTCACACCTGATGAAGAAATTGGCCGGGGCCCACATAAATTTGATGTTGCTGCATTCGGCGCTGACTATGCCTACACAATGGATGGCGGACCACTTGGTGAGCTACAATTTGAAAGCTTTAATGCTGCTGGCGTTAAAGTAACAACAAAAGGGACGAGTGTACACCCAGGTTCAGCGAAAAATAAAATGGTCAACTCTATCACGATGGCAATTGCCTTCCAAAATGAAATGCCTACAGATGCAGTACCTGAAAAAACAGAAGGTTATGAAGGCTTCATCCATTTAATGGACTTCAAAGGAGCTATTGAACATACAGAGCTTTCTTATATTGTACGTGACCATGATCGTCAAAAATTCGAAGAGAAAAAGCAATTAATGCGAGATGCTGCTGCCAAAATACAAGCACAGTTTGGCAAAGATGCACTGACAATTTCTATCGAAGATCAATACTATAATATGGGTGAAAAAATCGAGCCTGTAAAAGAAATTGTTGACATCGCCCGTCAAGCAATGGAAAAATTAGATATTACTCCGAATACATTACCGATTCGCGGTGGTACTGATGGTTCTCAACTTTCCTACATGGGTTTACCTACACCAAATATTTTTGCAGGTGGAGAAAACATGCACGGTAAATTCGAATATGTCTCTGGTGAAACAATGGAAAAAGCAACACAAGTTATTCTTGAAATCGTGCAACTATTTGAACAACAAGGCAAGTAAGTTTAACTTTACTTCGAGCAATAAGAAATATTAAAAAAGAAAGACTTTGTACAAAGTCTTTCAGATACTAAAATCCGCTTGGCTCCCAAAGAGCAAGGCACGATAAGCACTGCTTACGCAATGTCGTGCATTTACTTTCTTAGGAGGCAACGCGGATTTTTACTTAACCTTCAGATATTACTTTTTCTGCCGAAATTAATGACTGAATTTTCAAACTACATAAAAGTTAAGGGTGATGAATTATGAAAGAAATTGCATTAGGCATCTTAGCCTCACTTTTTTTTGCGGTGACATTTATTTTAAATCACGCGATGGAAATGCAAGGTGGTAGCTGGCTCTGGAGTGCATCACTTCGTTATTTTTTCATGTTGCCGTTTTTACTAGCTATTGTCTTTTATCGTAAAGGCTTATCTCCACTTACCAATGAAATGAAAAACAAACCAAGGGCTTGGCTTTTATGGAGCTTCGTTGGATTTGTACTATTTTATGCACCACTTACATTTGCTGCAGCATTCGGCCCAGGTTGGCTCGTTTCGGGTACATGGCAATTTACAATCGTTGCTGGTGTCCTTTTAGCTCCACTTTTTGTATCAGTAATCGCTGGAAAAACAGTACGTCAGAAAATCCCGTTAATTTCCTTACTTATTTCATGTGTGATTCTAGTTGGAATATTGCTTATTCAAGTACCACAGGCACAGTCTGCCCCAACTAAAAATCTACTGCTAGGGATTTTACCTGTAGTGATTGCTGCTTTTGCTTATCCACTCGGTAATCGAAAAATGATGGAAATATGCGGAGGACGTATTGATACATTTCAGCGTGTGCTTGGTATGACTATCGCTTCCATGCCTGCATGGATTATCATGGCGCTATATGCTGTTTTAACGGTTGGTCTACCTTCACTAAACCAAGTTCTACAATCATTACTAGTCGGGATTAGCTCTGGTGTCATTGCAACCATTCTATTTTTTATCGCAACAGACCGTGTGCGCGAACATCAAGGCAAACTAGCCGCTGTGGAAGCAACCCAATCAACCGAAATACTATTTGTCATTATTGGTGAGGTGCTACTACTTAACATTGCCTTTCCTGATCCAATTGCCCTTGCTGGACTTGGTATTATTATTGTCGGTATGTTGTTACATAGCTACTATACAATGGTACTTGAAAAAAAGAATGTGGCCCAACACACCTCCCCATCTGAACAGTCTTCATAACATATGAGGGTGCTGCTAAAAAATAAAAAGGACGGCTCATTCATCATAGGAATAAGCCGTCTAGAGATTTTACGTTCCCAAAAAATGAGGGGGGTTTTAGGAGCGCTTTATGAACTAGCAAACTTCTGGAGAAAAGTAGCTAAAGTTCACCCTCTCTACACTCGTTTTGTAGAGGAGGAATAATCTTTACATTGATAATGATAATCATTATCAATTAAATTGTCAACTATTATCTTTAAATTAACTTAAAAATTTTTCAAATAATTACAATGCCTTCTTAAGTGACCTTCTGTATTGCCACTGTTTTAGCTGAAAATGCAAAAAGCAACCGATACAAAAACCAGCAATAGCAACAGATGAAGCGATGGCTACCATTGTTGTCAATACATACCCTACTACATGCCAGTTAAAGAAAAACCCAACGAATCCTCCAGCTAAACATATGCTAGCAATACTAGAGTTAAATTTTTGTTGTTGGGCGTCTTCAGGTATATAGGAAGCTGGTGCTTTTTTCAAAAACAGTTTTCCCAATCGGATAATGGGATTAAAATTACATAAAACA
Source organism: Lysinibacillus sp. C5.1 (assembly GCF_016350185.1). Classification (NCBI taxonomy): domain Bacteria; kingdom Bacillati; phylum Bacillota; class Bacilli; order Caryophanales; family Bacillaceae; genus Lysinibacillus; species Lysinibacillus sp. C5.1. The sequence continues at coordinate 344,071 of NZ_CP066226.1, read as the reverse complement.
CCAAGTAAATTAGCGACTAAAGGAATGACTAATATCCAAGCAAGCCCTGTTATCCATGTCACTATGACACTTAACAAAATGGTCCATTGATTGAGTCGTACAAGTGGTCTTGGAATTGCATATGGCAATGACATTTAAAAACCTACCTTTCAGATATGTTTAATGTATTTTACTATATCGCATTCCATTTGTGAAGTAAAAATGATTAATTTATAATGGATGTTAATGATTGAAAAGAAAAGGTGATGACAGTGCCAGCTTTAACGATGGATCAAGTAAGACAACTGAATTCCTACAGTATTTATACAACAGAACCAAAACGAACATTATTTACATTAGCTGATATACATAAAGACTTTTACCATCCAGATTTTTTAAACCTTATGATGGGTATTACGGATGCGGCAACGGAAACCGCAGCTATTTCCCATTTTGCACGTCGCTATGGTATGTTTTTTGCAATGCAGCTATATATGCTTGCTGCCTATGATGAAGTATGGGATGGAAAGCCAATTGACATTCGTTTTGATGCGGCCAAGGAATTCAATAGCTTTACAGTTGCCATGTTTGTGAACCCTAATGATTGGCGTTACGTGGATGAAGATGAAAGACAATCTGTGATTGAAAAAATTTTATATGATGGGCATGTCATCGTTCAGCAATTGCGCAAAGTAACATCCATCTCTCCTTTAACCATTTGGGAAAATTTCTTTGGTTATCTACTTTGGCATTATCATCAACTGTTGTCTAACCCTGGCTTAGCAGACCAGGCAATGGAAGACATTGAGGCTTTAGAGAACCCTAAAACTTGGGCCCGTTTTTCACAAAAATCTTGGTGGGCTGACTATACTGGTGGTCAAAGCCCTACAAATTTAGTTAACGTTCCTGTCCGTAAATCTTGCTGTTTTTCAAAAGATATCCCTGGCTTACTTGCTTGTGGATTTTGCCCACTCAAGAAATAAAAAAAGCCTTCCCTCTCACACTTTGTGAAAGGAAGGCCTCCTTTTATTCCAAGCTATTTTTCATAAAGTACGAACCAGTCATTTTGCTCTTCATACATGGCAGTTCCCGTATATCCCGCTTTTAACAGTTGCTGCTGCAGGGCAGTATCCCCCATCAAAACAGCTTGTTTTTCAGTATAAGCTGGTTGTTCCTGTTTTAAATCTTTATAGAAAATATATCGCAATTTATCAACATACTTAATCTTCAAGCCCTTTATGACAAGCCCTTGTGAAAATTTATCTTTTAGGCTCGGTATATTATACGGTTTAACCGTAGAGCAAACATAGTCGTAGCAATCCAAATCAATAGCGTTCATCACAACCGTTGCTAATGTTTTTTGTAATCCGTAGCCGCGATAATGTGGGGAGACATTGGATATCTCTTGATATAAAACACGCTGGAACTGATCCTCTGGAATTCCGCAATCATAGCCAAGGTGATCGTTATCAATAGGTGGATTTAATAATGCTCGAAAGCCAATTAACTCATGCTCTACATATGCCCCAATCATCAAACCATTTCCTTGCAAAATGTACTCGAATTCTTCCGTCGTTAAAGGCTGTAAAATGCTTTGGTCTGGCAAAGTCTCGTAAACTTCTTGCTGTAACTTCTCAATCGCAGGTAAATGCTGAAGTTGTAATTTCGTAACATAAAAAGGCGTTTCTCCTAGCATTCCTTCATAAATTCTATCCATGTTAACGCCTCCTTAAGCAGTGACTATTGTTGAAAATTCACATAGTTCCTTAAGTACTGTTTCATCTATATCGACACCTAAGCCTGGTTTTTCTGTTAGACAAATGAACGGTACATCATAGTGTAAATTACCAATATCCTTCGAGAATTTAAGTGGACCTGTTAATTCTACACTAGTCATAATTTTTTTCGAGAATGCTACATGGAAACCAGCCGCTGAACCTACAGATGACTCAACCATTGAACCAATTTGACATTCGATACCTGCCATTTCCGCCATGACAGCTAATTTCATAGCAGGATAAATTCCACCGCATTTCATTAGTTTAATATTTACTTTATCTGCTGCACGCTTTAAAATGATTTCACGCATCTCACGTACGCCTCGAAGTCCCTCATCAATCATTAACGTGACATCAGATTTAGATTTAATTTCTACCATGCCGTCAATATCTTCACTATCAACAGGCTGTTCTAACCAATCAATATTTAAATCTTTTAGTAAACGTAAACCTTGTAAAGTTGTAGAGGCGTTACCCCATCCTTGGTTGACATCTACTCGAATGGCAATCTCCTCGCCTACACGCTCACGTACCGCTTTAATACGAGCAACGTCACGTCTAACTTCCGTTCCTACCTTCATTTTAAATGATTGATAGCCCATTTCTACGCGTCTAGCTGCTTCATTTGCCATTTCTTCAGGAGTGCCAATACTTAACACGTGGGTAATCGGGAATTTCTCATGATAGCGACCGCCAAGTAACTGATATACTGGTACTTGAAGCGCTTTACCAGCAATATCAAAACATGCAATATCAATTGCCGCTTTAGCAGCAGGTACATCCTTTACGATGTGATTCATTTTATCGTGGAGTTTTTCAAAAGCCATTGGATTTTCTCCAATAATCGCAGGGACAAGTTGGTGTTTTAACACTGCATACGTACTTTCCCATGATTCGCCTGTTACATGCTCATCAGGTACCGCTTCACCATAACCAACAATGCCTGTATCTGTTGTTATTTTCAAAATGATAGAAGGCATTGTATCATAAGTAGCATAACTAATAATAAAAGGATCGATAAGTGGTAATTGGATTGCAAAAATTTCTACTTGTTGGATTTTCATTTTATATCATACTCCTGTAATTTTATAGTTGTCGTTAATATGTCGTTAATTGCTTAAAAAATATAGAAAAGGAACGATGCCTATGCCTACAAAAATAGCAATTATATGTTCTAAAGCTTTTATGAAACGTATACTTAGTATCGCACAAAACATAGAGAATATTCAATTAGAATTTTACCTTTACAATCAGCCTTCCGAAGCACCGTCATTATTAAAACAAATTAAACCATGTGATGCTCTTTTACTCGGGGGAACATTACCCTATTTACATGCACAATCATCCCTCGAATCATTGCCGATTCCTTGGAATTATTTAAAGCAAGATGAGGTAACCATTGCGACGACTTTATTATCACTTATTGCAAATAAAGCAATTTCTTTACAAAGGGTATCTATCGATGTCATGCACCCTATCTTTGTCGATAAGGTTCTATCAGAGATAGAATATACCGGAACAAAACCATATGTTCACCCCATTTGCATTACTGAAACATCAAAACATATTTTGAAAAAACATGTCGCTCTTTGGGAAGCCAACCAAATTGATTATGTTATTACAAGCATTCATAGTGTATTTGATGAATTACAGCTACAGAACATTCCTGCAATGCGCATGTTAGATGCAAAAAGTTCCATTATCCAATGTCTTGAAGAAACGAAATCAAGATCACTGCTTACTAAATCCGAATCGGCAAAAGCAGTCGTAGGATTTTTAGCTGTTCCTGAAAAAAACCAATGCGCAGACATTGTACAGCAAATTACAGCAGCGATACGTGCAACCTATAAGGAAATTACCCCTCATTATTATGAGCTTTATACAACAGCTGGACATTTACAAAATGCACTCGACATGGAAAATTTATCGCACCTAATGCAACAAATAAACACGCCCTTTAGGCTCGCCTTTGGCTATGGACACTCCATATATGAAGCTGCTGAAAATGCGACATATGCATTAAAATTTTCCAAACCATATGAAATTTATATTTTAGATGAACAAAAAAATCTTTTGGGCCCATTTCCAAAATCAGCAGGTAAACTCTCTTTAAAAACAAAAGATCCGTATATTTTACAAATGGCTAAACAGACAAGCTTAAGCCCGTTAAATATCTCGAAAATTATTCAATTTAGTAGAGAACGACAATCTTCACAATTTACAGCGCAAAATCTTTCAGAATACTTACAAGTTACTCGTCGGACTACTGAACGTATTATCAAAAAATTAGTTGACCACGGTTATGCGAACATTGTTGGTGAAGAAATGACCCATCAGCAGGGGCGACCACGTACAATTTACGAATTAAATTTTGCAACCTATTCTTAGAACTAACAAGCCCCATCACAACACTTTCCTTGGCGAACGAGCACCTCATCTCATGGTATACATCATGATTACAAAGTCTCTTCTTGCCAACAGTTAGCTGCGTGATGGGGCTTGCCCTCTTTGGCTTTACTAAGCAAAATTCTTCAGAGTATTCCCTCTATTTGAGCAAAACTCGTTTTAATTTAGTCTGCTACGACCATATTATTCATTTCATTTTCTTGCGCATCTTTTTTACGTTGGTTTGCCTCTTCAATTTCTTCTGGTGTCATCTTAACAATGGCAAATCCGACATAACCATAAATAATTGAAATAATTGGCACAACAAAGTTTAGTATTGCATAAGGTGCATATTCCATTGCGCTAACACCTAACGTTGCTAATATAAATACACCACAAGTATTCCATGGGAAGAATACGGATGTTAACGTTCCGCCATCTTCAAGCGCACGCGATAAATTTTTCGAATGCAAGCCGCGGTTTTGATATACGCCTGCAAACATACGAGAAGGTACAACAATAGAAATATACTGTTCTGAACATGTTGCATTTGTTGTAATACATGCGGCAATTGTTGAAGCAATAAGGCTGCCTGTAGATTTAGCAAATTTCACAACGACATCCATCAGTGCTTTTAACATGCCTGAATATTCTAACACCCCACCGAATGTCATGGCTACAATCGTCATTGAAACCGTATACATCATTGAATCTAAGCCACCACGATTAAAGAGCTCGTCCACCATTTCATTTCCTGTCGAAATAGCAAATCCTTCTTGTAATGCTTGAACAGCCATCGTTGGCGATCCACCTTGCACAAAAATTTGTAATAAGAATCCTGAAATAATCCCAATAATTAATGCTGGTATCGCAGGAACCTTTTTTGCCACCATGACAATAACGCCAACTGGGACAAGTAATAACCATGGAGAAATCACAAAGCTTTTTTCCATAACATCAAGCGTAGTCAGTATTTTTTCAGAATTCATGGCTACGTCAGCAAAACTTCTGCCCATAAACCCAAATGCGACAAGTGTAATGATTAATGCAGGTATTGTCGTATATAGCATATGTTTTATATGGTCGAACAAATCTGTATTTGTTAAGCCCGCTGCTAGATTTGTTGTATCCGATAAAGGTGACATTTTATCACCAAAATATGAACCTGAAATTACTGCTCCTGCAATCATCGGTGCAGGAATCCCCATACTTAAACCGATACCCATACCAGCAACACCGATTGTTGCCATTGTTGACCATGAGCTACCGATTGCTAGCGAAACGATTGAACATAATAGCAAGATCGTTACTAAAAACCAAGCTGGAGAAATTAACTTTAAGCCGTAAAAAATCATGGTAGCAACGACTCCACCACCAATCCATGCTCCAATTGTCAAACCTACTAAAATAATAATGACAATGGCTGGAAGTGCTAGACGAATACCTTTATACATCATTTCCTCTATTTCCATCCACTTAAAGCCGTGTTTTTTGGCAACAATTGCTGCCACAATTGTTCCTACAATAAGTGGCACGTGTGGACTTTGCTCTAACATAACTACTGTCACTAGCATTGTCGTTATCATTATTGCAAAAGTCAGGAGCGCCCAACTTGCACTAATATCCTTTTTCATTGTCCCATCCCCTTTTTTTGCACCCAATTATAAATTTGCATTTCATCAGTGCAAATATATTTTTACGATTTTTAGCTTAATATTCAAAAAATATAAAGTCAACGCAAAAATTTTATGCTTCTATAGCAATTCTGAATATTAAAGGGCAAAAAAACGCTTCCAAATAGCAATTACAAACCATTCAAAAACGCGTATTTTTATGCATTTCTTCCCAAAAAGCAAGGAAAAAGAGGCTCTATCCAACGTGTAAAGCTTGGATAGAACCTCTTTGAATTACCTATTCATGGATGGGCTTTTTTTCTAATACACACGCAAGAACTTTCGATGCGTCTATTAATGCACTTCGTTCAAAAGTCATTTTTGGATGATGCAGCCCAGGAACTAAATTAGCACCAATGCCAATCATTGTCGCTTTTAGTTCGGGTTTTTTGACTGTATAAAAATGAAAATCATCGCTTCCTGGTGTTGTAATTTCATCCGCCAAAAATTGCTCTCCGAGTGTTTCTAAAATAGCATTTTTAGCCATTTCAGCAGCAATTGGTGAAACCTCTGCACCAGGTGTGAAATCGACCCATTTCCAATTCATTTCAATTTCAAACTGCTGTTGGATTGATTTTAGTCCCGATTCAATGCGGCTTCGAAGTAATTCTAACTGATGATTATGCTGCGCCCGAATATCCATTGAAAAGCTAGCACTACCTGGAATAATATTCGTGCTACCACCATCCGCAATAATCTTAGTTAGTTTGGCAGAGTGTGGCTCGAATGGAGATAAATGAATGCTATTTAACATTAATTGTATTGCCATAATGACATCATTCGCATTTTTACCTTGATGCGGTCTTGCACCATGGGCATCAATACCATGTATTGTTCCATCTAGAAAATAGGCAGCACCATGGTGGATAGCAGGTGAAACCTTTCCTAAAGGCAACTCTTCAATCGGTCTCAAGTGAACACCAAATAAATGCGAAACATCGTCAACTGCTCCACGGTCAAATGCTGCACAAGCACCATTTCCCACTTCTTCAGCAGGTTGGAATATAAATCTGACGCGATGTTGCAGCGGTCGATCTTTAAGCAATAATAGCGCTCCTAGTACCATTGTAATATTAGCATCATGACCACAGGAGTGATTCGCTTGCCATTTACCATCTACTTCTTGCCATAACGCATCAATATCTGCACGAACTGCTACAATCTCATCGCCTGTACCAATTTCAGCGATTAACCCTGGCACATCACCTAATAAACGGTAAGATACGTTTAAGTCATCTAATATAGATGCAATTTTCTTAGTTGTTTCATACTCCTTCCAACTTACTTCTGGATAATTATGAAAATGTTCAAACCATTGATACATTGATTCTTCTAACATTGCTGCACTTGTCATAACCACACCTCGATATACCTTTTTTTCTCCCCCATTATACATGAAAGCTTTTTAGAAAAGTATATATGAAATTAGTACTATATCCATTTTAAAATCATATAACTTCATAATAAAACGCTTCAACACTTCTTACTATTTTATGTAAACTTCATAAAAAGGTGACTGTACTATACTTTTATGCAATAGTAAAAGGCTGTGTTAAAAGTAGTCGTTCCACTTTTAGCACAGCCTTTTTGAAAATGCGTTATAAACTTGAAAAAAAACCTTCTGGATATTCTTCATATTGGAGTTGATTTGTTTGCTCCTCAATATTTTGGTTTGATGTCAGGAATTCTGCCTCTTGATCCATCAAATACGTTTCAAATTTCGAGTTTAATAATTGTTCCATTCCTCGTCACCCTCCTTTGTTAATTGAATTTTCTGATAATTTTATTATATACTAACTTTTTATTAAAAATCAATAAATAATACTCATTATGCATAATATATATCGATTTCATCTCTTTTTGATATAAGATATACTTAAAATAAATTCGAATAAACAGCAATGGTCATCCCTCTCCATTTTTCCATATCAAAAAAGCATCCAAGTGACTACTTTACTTGGATGCTCTTACGATTTTCTTAAGCTGTTACGCTTTTATTATCATTGTCCATACCGTTACCGCCATACTTATGCTGTGTTAAAATTTGAATCACTACAAGCACAATAAAGATTGCGAGACCTGCCCAGTCAGAGAATTTTTCAGGATAGATGAGCAATAATCCAGCTACGATGGCAATCAGACGTTCAAACCACAACACTTTACGATACCAATAGCCAATTACGCCAGCACCAATTGCAACCATTCCCGTAACAGCCGTAAAGACTACCCATAATATTTGCGGTATCGTTGTATCAATCATTAATAAAGCTGGTGAGAAAACAATCATATACGGAATAATAAATGCAGCAATGGCAAGTTTTGCAGAGTTTACACCAGTCTTAATTGGATCGCCACCTGATATTCCAGAAGCAGCAAATGCAGCAAGTGCTACTGGCGGTGTAATATCGGCAATAATACCAAAATAGAACACAAAGAAGTGCGCCGATAATAAGACAACAACTGGCACTAATTCTTGTGGTGTATTAGGCGATAATAATGCCACAATCGCTGGTGCTGCAATGGTTGATGTAATAACATAGTTTGCCGTTGTTGGAGCACCCATTCCTAAAATTAGTGAAGCAATCATAACGAAAACAAGTGTTAAAATAATACTTCCTCCAGCTAAAGCTACTAAACTATTAGCTAAACTTAAGCCTAAACCTGTTTTAACCACTACCCCTACAATAATACCAGCGCAAGCTGTTGCCGCAACTACACCAAGTGCTGTACGAGCTCCTTCAACTAGTGCATCGATAATATCTTTCGGCTTTAAGCGCGTATCTTTGTTAAACATCGCGACTGCAATGGATATTAAAATCCCATACAGTGCAGCATGCATAACAGGCGTACCTGTTAGCATCAGTATAATAATAGAAACAATTGGTAGTAACAGATAAATCTTCTTAAATACCTCTTTACGATTTGGCATTTGATCATCACGTAAGCCTTTTAAGCCGACACGCTTCGCTTCAAAATGCGTCATAATCCAAATACCTGTAAAATACAGCAACGCAGGAATAGCAGCTGCTTTTGCAATATCCCAATATGTAATTCCACGTCCAATGAACTCCACCATTAGAAATGCCGCAGCACCCATAATCGGAGGCATTAACTGCCCGCCAGTAGAAGCAGCCGCTTCAACTGCACCAGCAAATTCTTTACGGTATCCTAGCTTTTTCATCATCGGAATCGTGTATGAACCAGATGTGACTACATTGGCAACAGAGCTTCCTGAAATCATACCTTGTAGAGCACTTGAAAAGACAGCTACTTTTGCTGGCCCACCAATTAATTTTCCAGCGAATGCTACAGCCAGATCATTAAAATATTGCCCAACTCCTGTTTTTACAAGAAATGCCCCAAATAATAAGAATACAAAGATAAATGTAGCCGATACACTAATCGGTGTTCCTAAAATACCATCTGTCGTATAAAACATCAGATTCACAATACTTTCAAAATCCTGACCTCTATGCGCCATAAAGGCTGGGAAATAAGGACCGAAATAGGCATAAATTAAAAAACATACTGCGATAATCGTTATCGGTAAACCTACTGCTCGACGTGCAGCCTCAAGCACAAGGAAAACAGCTATTAAACCGACTATAAAATCCAACTGTGTAATGGTCCCATTGCGATTAACAAGTTCTGTATAATTCAATGCCCAATATGAACCGACTACTACCGATAATAACGATAAAATATAATCAAACCATGCAATTTTATGCTTTGGCGCCTTTCTACGGGCTGGAAATAATAAGAAAATCAGAGCTAAACCAAACCCTAAGTGAATCGTCCGTTGAATGGGTGCTGTAAATTGCCCAAAAATCGCTGTATACAATTGAAACAATGAAAATGCCAATAATCCAAAGAAGATTATATGTTTCATAATGCCTGATATTGTTCGCACATTGGATTCGATATCGTATTTTTCAAGTATCGCTTGTTGCGCTTCAGCGGATATTTGTTCAAATTCTTCTTTTACCTCGGTGTTACGTTCATGCTGTTTTGTCATTTCATCCTAACTCCTTTCCATCGTTCATAAAGCGATAATCGCTTCACCTCAAATAAATAGGACTTACCCCTTTGCAAATCTTTTTTTAAATCGTATTCTTGTTCCTTGTAAACAAACACAAGGTCTAAGTCTAAATCCCCGATATAAATTGTGAAGTTTTCAATGACTTCCTTGTCAAATTGCAAAAAATATTTACCATCTCGTTGTGTTAACGTTTGATTTTCCTCAGCGTAGCCAGGCATCCCAATTGCTAAGTCTTCATACTCCATTCCAATCATTTGAATACGCTGTTCTTCTATACAACGATAATATTCCAGTACATCTGATTTATGGATAGAGTGTGTGTACCTTATACGAAAATCCTCATCAGATGTTAGTGGAATATAATGTACGATTGGATCGTCTACCCTTGTTTCTGTAAATGCGAATACCTTTTGAAGAGGAAGAAAAATAATGATGCCGAGGCATATACAACATACGGCTATTACCAAACCTATTCTCCTCTTTCGCATCACATCTGTTCCCCCACTTTAAAAACTATTCGCTATTTTGCTAGCATCTTTATGTAACAAAAAGGGGCCCGAAGCTTTACGCAATCCGAGCCCGTTTCATGTTTAAGAAAATATAAAAAACCATTATCAATGTCCAAAAATCACCTTGTTAAACCACGAGCGAATGTTCGTTTTTCAATAGCTTGGAACATGTAAAGCGATGTTGTCCTATTTATTTTCATCAAAGTATTTTTGAGCACCTGGATGAATATCAATACTGATACCATCTAAAGCTGTTTCAGCTTTAATAAATGCACCTTTAGCATGTGAAATTTTGTCTGTATTACTATAAATCGCTTTTGTCATAGCATATACAACATCTTCTGGTAAATCCTTATTCACTGCTAACATCGCAAGAACAGAAACAGTCTCTGTATCATTCGCAATACCGTAAGTACCAGCTTTTACTGTATCTTTTGCATAGTAAGGATATTTGGCAATAAGCTCATCTGCTTTACCAGCATCTACACCGATAATATTAACTTTTGTCGTCGCATTTAATGCCTCTACAGCCCCTGTTGGTGTACCAGCAGTAATAAATGCCGCATCGATTTGACCTGATTGAAGACCATCAGTAGACTCACCAAAATCAAGATTTTGCGCTTTAATGTCATTCATTGTTAAACCATGAATTTCAAGTAATTGTTCAGCATTGGCATAAGTCCCAGAACCCGGAGCCCCTACAGAAACTTTTTTCCCTTTTAAATCTGCATATGTTTTAATACCAGAAGCTTCAGTTGTTACTAATTGAACAGTCTCTGGGTAAAGTGCACCTAATGCCGCAATCGTATCAATTTTTTTACCTTCAAACATGAATTTACCTTCAGTTGCGTAATAAGCGATATCTGTTTGCACAAACGCAATCTCACCTTTACCTTCTTGCAAGGCAGTCATATTTGCTGCAGAGGCTTGTGAAACTTCTGCTGTCGTTTTAATACCTGTTTCTGTTGTAATTAAATCAGCAAATGTACCACCTAATGCATAGTAAGTACCTTGCGTTCCACCTGTTAATAAACTTAAAAATTTTGGCTTTTCAGAGCTAGCTGTATCACCATTCCCATTTTCCTTATCCGAACCTGTACTACTATCAGATCCACATGCCGCTAAAATTAAAAGCGCAATGGCACTTAATAGCATGAATAATCTAAATTGCTTTTTCTTCATATTAACCTTCCCCCTTTGGTTATAATTAAGAATCAATTTAAAATTATCAAATTTAGTATAATTATGTCAACCTATTTATAGTAAATTCAGATAATTATAATTATACAAAATGACATAAATACGAACAACACCCAATTATAATACGCTGTTATTTACCCTTCTTTTTTCTCTAATAAACTAAAAAATACTCTACTACAATAAAATATACTAGTGTAGAAATGTATACATATTGTATAAAAATATACTCCTTGCTAGCTATTTATTTTTATTACATGGAAAATAGGATGAAACTCACAACCTACTACACAACGTAGTGGTGGAGAATGCATAAGCCCCGCCCGTCTATGCGAGCAGCCTGTAACGCAAAAAAACACCCCCACAATACTGAACTGCACCCCAATTGTTAGACACATCTAACAATTGGAGGTGCAGTTTTTAATGGCAAAATATACTGCAGAGGAAAAATTACAAGCAGCTTTACGATACTTAGAAGGCAAAGAAAGTTCACATGAAATTGCTAAATCGATTGGGACAGATCATAAGGCTATTCTTAACTGGGCTAAACAATATGAGTATAACGGTGTTGAAGCGTTTATAAAATCATATACAAACTATACAGCACAGTTTAAACTAGACGTACTAAACTTCATGATTGAGCACGGCACGTCCTTAATAGAAACAGCGGCTATCTTTGGTATAGCAGCTCCATCGTCCATTATTCATTGGCGAAAACAGTTTGAAACAAAAGGATTCGATGCCCTTCAATCAAAGGAAAAGGGGCGTCCATCCATGAAAAAAGAAACCAATAAACAACCAAAACATACACCAGTAGAAGGCTCACCAGAAGCACTTCAAGCTCGTATCAAGCAGCTTGAAATGGAAAACGAGTATTTAAAAAAGTTGAACGCCTTAGTTCAAGCCAAAGAAACATCACCAAAGAAGACAAAGTAAAGGTCATCTATGAATTAAGGCATAAATACTCGGTGAAGGCACTTGTCGAATTCGCACAGATTCCACGTAGTACGTATTATGACATAGTGAAGAAACTGAATCGTCCCGATCCAGATACCGACTTAAAGGCTGAAATTCAATCCATCTATAACGAACATGAAGGGCGTTACGGATACCGTCGCATTCGTGATGAACTCGCAAATCGTGGACGAAGAGTGAATCATAAGAAAGTACAACGTATCATGAAAACACTTCGTTTAAAGTGCGTAGTCAGAATGAAAAAGTATAAATCATATAAAGGGACAGTCGGTAAAATCGCACCGAATATTTTAGACCGCAAATTTACAGCTGAAGCCCCTAATGAAAAGTGGGTAACAGATATTTCAGAGTTTAAATTGTTTGGTGAAAAACTCTATTTATCCCCTGTTTTAGACTTATTTAACGGAGAAATTATTACTTACACAATTGGTCATCGACCAACGTATTCACTTGTCTCAGAAATGTTGGAGAAAGCATTAGAGAAGTTACCAGAGGAACGCCAATTACTGATGCATTCCGATCAAGGCTGGCATTATCAAATGAAGCAATACCGTCACGCACTTGCATCAAAAGGCATTGTGCAAAGTATGTCACGTAAAGGCAACTGTTATGACAACTCGGTGATGGAGAATTTCTTTGGGATTTTGAAATCGGAATTCCTTTATTTAAAGGAGTTCGAAAGTGTTGAGCATTTTAAATTGGAACTTGAAAACTATATAACGTATTACAATACGAAACGAATTAAGGCAAAATTAAAACTGAGTCCGGTACAATACCGAACTCAGTTTACCCAAGCTGCCTAAATGAAATAACCGTGTCTAACTTTTAGGGGTCACTTCATACGTAGTGGTAGGGTGTTTCAACTTTATGTTAACAAATTAGCCAACTAACTTCCTGACTGGATTGCTCCACATGCAATTCTTGCACCTGAATTACCAGCAGGGTCTGTTTTATAATCGTCTGCTGCTTCATGGATAACTAATGAAGTACCTTCTCCATCCATTAAGGAATTTTCAGCATTCTTTTGTAATGTTACACCTTCAGCTAAGAAATTTAAATCTACCGTCCCATCTTCACCAACTTCTAAATTTGGTAAATCACCTAAATGATAACCGTTAGGATTTAATTTTCCATGCTCCTTATTTGTTGGATTAAAATGCGAACCTGCCGATTCAAACTTAGGTGCTTCACACTTCGCTACTGAATGGATATGAATACCATGCGTGCCCGCTGGTAAACCACTTAATGCTAAAGTTACTTTAACCCCATTGTCTTCTTCCTCAAAAAAAGCATTCCCATAGCTCTCATTATTTGAACCAATTACTTTTGCAGTTGCCGTTAAAGACGAATTGGCATTAGAGTTAACGGCTACTTTTTCATCTTTCTTATCAAAAAGATTGCACCCTCCGACAAAGACAGTCAAAGAAATAATTAAGATAGATATTTTTTTCATGTTATTACCTCCTCTATTTCTGATGGTACCCATCTCTACCAATAGTTATGCAATACATACCGGTGTTTTCTCATCACACCATCAAAAGGTAATATTATGAAAACTGCTTGTAAACAGTAATTAATGGCTATAGTCTTTATATTGAGCGTATTCGATTGACCCCAATCAATCGAATACTTACTATGCCGTTGATGGCCAAGCATAGTAAGCCGTAACCCTATGCTTACATTTGTCCTGTTTAAGCAGGGGGCACCACTTGCGTTTCCATCAGTTAGTAGTGAAACCTTGTTATCGGTGCAAACTACAACAACAAAGAGGCTGGGACAAAAGAGAAAAAGTGTTAGATTGATGGCAATCAATCTAACACTTTTTTGCAGCGCCGTTGTTGTCCGCTTCGTCGGTTCTTTCCGCGGGCACACACGTAAGCCGCAACCCTCGCTGTCCCGCAGGAGTCACCGCCTCCGCTACCAACAACTAGTGAACACTTCTAATTTTTTATTTATTGCAAAAGCAAGGATAGCTAAGTGTGCTAAGTCTCCATATAGCAAAAATTTATGAACACCTTTCCTCTGTACATTAAATTATTTTAGTTTTGTCCCAGCCTCCTTTTCTATTATGATTGAATAACACCACATGCAATTCTTCCGCCTGATTCACCAGTAGGGTCTGTCATATGGTCGTCCTCGTTTTCATGAATAACAAGCGCAGTACCTTCCCCATCCATCAAAGAGTGTTCAGCATCTTTTTGTAACGTTACACTTTCTGCCAAGACACTCATAGTTGCAGTACCGTCCTCCGCTACCTCTAAATTCGGTAAATCCCCGAGATGATGGCCATGCGGATTATCCTTGCCATGCTCTTTCTGCGTTGGATTGAAATGCCCTCCTGCAGTACCGAAATCCGGCCCTTCGCATTTCCCCACTTCATGTATATGCATACCATATTTTCCAGCAGGTAAACCACTTACCGTAACGGTTACTTTCACACCATCAGCCTGTTCTTCAAATTTGGCTTCTCCTAAACTTTTATTATCCGAACTCATTACTTTCGCAGTGGCAGTTAAAGCAACCGAGCTATCTGATACTGATTGTTGTTCCGCTTTCTCATCCTTATCAGCGCAGCCCACCAAAAAAACACCTAAAGAAATAATAAGTAAAGTTGTCAATTTCATTTTATTACCGTTGCCAAAAATCTATAAATATCTATAAATCTTGTTTAATTCCCTGTTCAACAAGTCCGATTTCGATCGCTACAAGTAACCCATCTACTTTCATATAACTCTCCGAGGGCGTAAATTCGGATACAACGCATCCTACATATTAGCGTTATCTTGTTGGTGATATTATGCTAATTTATATTTGGCAAGATTAATACTTGCATTTAAATCCCTATCAATACATAAGCCACAACTACAACTATAAACTCGATCTTTGAGTTTTAAGTCTTTGTTAATCTCCCCACAGTGACTGCAAGTTTTGGATGATGGATAAAATCTATCTGCTACTACGAACTCAATTCCTCTAAATTTACACTTATATTCAAGTTGTCGTTTAAATTCATAATAACCTTATTTTGAGATAACTTTAGATAGATGCTTATTTTTCATCATGCCTATAATATTTAAATCTTCTATTACAACTCTGTATGGCTTGGTTTTCACTATACTTGTTGTCGTTTGGTGAAGATAATTAGTCCGTATATTAGTCAATCTTCTGTGGACTAGTCGTATCCGATTTTCAAGTTTTATAATATTTTTAGTTTTGACATACTCCTTTCCTTTTTTATTTTGTTTATATTTTCTAGTTACTTGTCTTTGTAGTCTTTTTAAGCTCTTTTCATTTTTTCTAACTACATAAGATTTATTTTTCCTAAGAACTGTATCGGCTAAAAATTCGCCTCCATTTTTATAATTTTCTTCTTGTTTTGCAAGTGTCCAATTATAGATAAATCTTGCTGTTCCTACTGATTGCCACAACTTTTGTTCTTGCGATTCACTTGGGTACAATCTAACTTTCTTTGCCAGTATCATTCTCTAGCAACTCTCTTTTGAACTGTTTTGCCTATCTTATTTGCAACAATGCGATTACACTGCAACAACTATAAAATTAACTATTTTTGTATAGATTCATTTAAACTGTATCATCCTCCTTTTTTATAGTTTATCATTTATCAGAATACTCTCGCAACTCATAACTAGGTATTTATCCTCATTACAAATAAAGGGATTTCTCAGAAAAATACTAAGAAATCCCTATGTTGTATTAATTTAAAATTTTTACCGTAACTGTTCGAACACCCCAATTACGAGCTTGTCCATCAGAAGGAATAAATACATCAATTTTATTTCCTTTTATCGCACCACCAGTATCAGCAGCTATCGCTTCGCCATAACCTTCTACCCACACCTTCGTTCCAAGGGGAATAACACGTGGATCAACAGCAATCACCTTTAAATTTGGATTTGAGCGTATGTCTGTCCCGTTTGCTGTAATTCCTGAACAACCTTTACAATATGCTGTATAAGCTGTTGCACGCATTGTATATGTCTGACCATTTTGACTCGCTGGAGCACTTGCTGTTGTTGTCGCTTGTTTTGTTGTGGCCGTTTTTGTTGTAGCTTGTTTTGTTGCAGGCTTCTGTGCAATGGTTTTTGCTGTTTTTGGCTTTGCTGCTGAAGCTTTAACAGCTAACGTTTCACCAACTAAAATTAAATCTGATGTGAGGTTATTCCATTCTTTTAAATCGTCCACCTTAACATTATGAACTTTAGCAAGACTGAATAATGTATCACCGGCCTCAATAAGGTGGGTGTCATCTGTCTTTTCTTCCTCCAGTATTTTTTCCATACTCAAGGTCTGATCAGGATTAATCCATATCGAATCAAATTCGTCTAACTGTTGCAACTCGGCTAAACTCAAATTATAAATAGGTGAGATGCCCCAAAGTATGTTGCTCGTCTGACCAGTATATACTCCCTTAGCAGAAGTGGTACTCCCGAACATCCCCATGCCAAGAGTCAATGCTACAGCTAATGCTATTGCCTTTTTCTTCATAATAAGTAATACCTCCAGTTGTTTTATATTTCTGCAATCTGTTGCTAGCACACTAGAGAATTAGGCTCTTAAGTATACAAGCATTATTGTAGAATGCATCTAAATATCACAGGACTTGGACCTGATATTACAAATTATTACTATTTAATCAGTAAAATATACAATTTCAATCAATTTTTTCTCCAATTAAACAATTATATGGAAAATTAAGATCAAATCTCTACAATCTATTTGCATATTTTATATAATGGAAATACAGTTTTTATAGCCGATAAAGTAGGAAAGGAGATGCCTTGAACTCGATTTTGTAAAGTGAACTTTGTTAATGGGTTAAACCAAACAGTAATCGAATGGGGATTCACACTACTCTAGTTGCTGTAGAAAAAATGTGTTTAGCAAGTGAATCACTCTGTATACTTATTGCGTTTCCTCTGTTAATGTAAAATAAAGTTTTATTAACCTAATAATTACAATTTAAATACTATATGTAATACCTAAAATACAAATAGTTAGGTCATATACTAATTTGAAAGTTGGTGTCCTACTGTGATTCGAGTAATAATTGCAGATGATGAACCGTTAGCTCTTTTAAACATGGAAAAAAAGTTGAAAGAATTTGATTCAGTAGAGGTTGTTAAAGCTTTTTCAACAATTAAAGATTTGCTTGATGAGGCACCTACATTGGACTATCATGTCGCTTTTTTAGATGTTGAAATGCCAGGAATGGACGGTTTGCAAATTGCTCAAATATTAAAGGAGTGGAAGAAAAATGTCTGTATTGTTTTTGTGACAGCGTATCGAGATTATGCTGTACAGGCATTTGAAATTAATTCCTTAGACTATTTACTAAAGCCTATTTCTAAATCTCGACTTGAGATGACTATCAATAGGATACATGAACTATTCCAATTAGAAATAGCCCCCCCTACTCGAGTGCAACAGAATGAGTACTCCCTTAGTATCCAGTGCTTAGGCGGATTCACTGTTTTACATAATAAGAACATCGTGCATTGGCGAACTGTTAAAACAAAAGAATTATTTGCCTTTCTTTTATCTAATCTCAACAGCCATGTGCCTAGAGATACAATCATCGAAGCATTATGGGCTGAAACTGAATACAAAAAAGCAAGAGTGCAACTTCATACAACAGTTTCTTATCTACGTACGACTCTCTCAGCTTTAGGGTACTTTAACGTTTTACAATATGTAAACGGCTGTTATATTTTACAGCTAGAGAATTTTCAATCTGATGTCTTAGAATTAGAGCACCTGTTAAAGCACAAAGAGGAATTCGGGGAGCTAGATATAGAAAGAGCGGAGGCATTTATTCAAAACTCTCATGGAGAATACATGGCTACATTAGATTACTCTTGGATTCATAGTAAGTCGAATTTCATTCATAACCAAATTACGCTTTTACTAAATTACTTAGTTGAGCATTACAAGGCAACAAACAATGTAGAAAAAATGGAGCGTACTTTACTAGTGATGCTGGACTACAATCCTTATTCAGATAAAATCATCCAAGAGCTTCTTCAACTCTATATTGAAGAAGATAATCGTGCTAATGCAGTAAAAGTTTACAAAGACTTTAAGAAGACCTTGTTTACTGACCTAGATATTTCACCTAATCAAGAGACCATAGAATTATACGCAACAATAGCGCAAGAGTAAAAATGTAGCTGCCTCCTAAGAGACAGCTACATTATTTGGTTGTTGAAGGTAATTAACTACTAATTCGAGAGAAATCCTCCACCACACGTATACAGTTTCTACCTGATTGTTTTGCCTCATACAATGCCTGATCAGCAATAGCTATTAACTGATTCGGGTCACAAATCGAAGAAGAAAAAACTGTAACACCTGCCGACAAGGTAACTGGACGACCACTAGGATTTTCAGCTTGCGCTTGTTTAACTCGCAATTCCTCTGCTAATTTAACGGCGTCTTCAATTGCCGTATAAGGCAAAATAATTAAAAACTCCTCTCCTCCATATCTAAAACAGCTTCCCTGAACGCTTTCCTTCATTTTGTTTGCAAAAGCTTTTAAAACCTCATCCCCCACTGTATGCCCATATGTATCATTGACACTTTTGAATTCATCTAAATCGATTAAAATAATGGCATGTGGCACTTTCTCTGCAATTAAATTACTTAATACTTGATCCATGCTTCGGCGATTCGGAATACCTGTTAAAGAATCTAATTTCAACTGGTCAGTCAATTCCTTAATTTTATTTTGTGAATCAGCTTTTACCTTTAACATGGCATCTTTCAAGTTGCTCGCCTCAGCATACCAGTCATTCACTAATTTTAAATCGTTAATTCCACAGCCCTCTTGTCCACTTTTAACAATATCTTGTAGAGGTCGAATAATTTTCAACACAAACCACAGTACCAATATGAAAATAATTGCTACTATTAACAATAAAGGAAGAAGTATTTTTTTTAAAAACACACTAACAGAGACAACACTTTCTTTTTGTAACTGACTTACTGCCTGTTCAAGCCTATCCTTAACTAAAAATTCTGTTTGTGAGTTTTGTAATGACTCTTGTACATAGATTTCAGCTATATCAGAAACTTCCTCTATAAAAGCTTCCTGTAAAGCATGGTTAGGCTGTGTTAGCATTTCACTGTAACTTTTATAACTAATCCAAATACTGATACTTGATGTAACGAGTACAACAATTATTATCATACTAACAATGACAAACGATAAATTTAACTTAAATTTCTCCACAATAGATCATTTCTCCCATTGAGATGATATTTTGCTAAAGCTATATATAATAAGTTCAATTCTCATATTAAAAGTTTTTATTTCATCATCATACGTCATACCTCTTAAAAAATACTTAACAACTAATCGTTTTAACCTCTGTAACTCAAAACACAATTACTCAAAAAGAACTAATAATGTGTGAAAATCTTCAATTTATATACATAAAGTTTTCTTTAGAGCGAAATGCATATTTTCTTTTTCTTTATTTCATGGCATGGTAAAACAATACAATCTAATATTTTAACTTACAGGAGGCTTTATATTGGCGTTGAGAAAACCTATCGTAAGACATTTGCTAGTTATTTTAATCATTTTTATCGTCTTAACGATTTTCCGTCTACTCTGGCTAGCATATTTTACACCTTCTAATAATCAACCACTTGCACAAGCAGGTGTTTTAGATATGCGCCAGCAAACTTTAACAGAAGATGAGATCTATCAAATCAATGGTGAATGGCTCTATTATCCTGAAGTGTTGTTAAAAACACCTAACAGCAATGAGACAAGCAGTTCCATCGAACAAACTGTCCGTAAAATTCCTATGCAAAGGGGTTCAGCGACAAAACAACATTTTGGTACATATCGTGTAAAAATCTTATTAAGTGCTAATGCCCATTCAAATCACCGTTATGCTATCCGAGTTCCTGCCATTTCTACTGCATCAGCGCTATATATTAACGGGAAACTTGCGGGGCAGTCTGGAGTAGTGTCATCAAATCCTAGCACTCATAAAGGACAGGCCGCACCTTACACCATATATTTCACTGCAGAGCAGTCTGAAATCGACGTCATTTTACTTGTATCCAATTTTGATACTCCCTCCAATATGGTTATAGATAAACGTCTTTCTTTTAGCTCTGCGTCAGCCATGATGCACCATCAGTTCATTACACAATTATCACTTGTAGCTATTTCGATGTTGCTTATTTTATTTGCGTTATTTAGCATTCTTGTTTTTCTCTTTATTTACCGCAATAAAAAAGTGTTGCTGTTCACTGTCGGCTTTCTTTTACCTTTAGCTGACGAACTTATTACTTATGATCGTTCAATACTTGATTGGTTACATTTGGATTATGTATGGTCGTTAAAGCTATCCAATCTTATTTATCTCGGTGCTTCCTATTTCTTTGTACAGTTTATTCGTGTCTTATTAGTGCGCTATCAACAAGCAAAATATTTCCGATGGTTTACAACATTGTATGCCTTAGGCGCGCTACTTATTATACTCTTACCTATTCAATGGCTACACACAGCTAACCTAGCCTTCTTTATGCTTTATGTCATGTCATTTTTATATGTTGTTGTACTGGCCTTAAAAGAGTATATAGGAAATCAAGAAAGTTCAGCTTTTATTGCATTTACAGCTATTGGCACAACAAACGGAATTATATGGGGCCTTATAAAAATGTCTTTTGTATTAGACATCCCGTTTTATCCATTTGACTATTTAATGATTGCACTGGGCTTTGCAGGTTATTGGTTTAAACGCTTTTACGAAAATCAACAACAGATTAATCTGCTTGTTGCCAAATTACAAAAAGATGGGGAAATGAAAGATGAGTTTTTATTAAGCAATGCACAAAAGCTTTGGGACCCTATGAATAAAATGATTACTTTAGGACAAACAATTTATGATAATCCAAACAATTGTTTTGTTATGGAAGACAAGCAGAATTTAAAATATTTAATTGATATAGGACGCAGTATGTCCTTTACGCTCAATGACATCGTGGATTATACACGATTAAAAGATAATAATTTACACCTTCATAAAAAGAATGTCCGCATTCAAGGCGTGGTGTCTGGCGTATTTGATATGCTACGTTTTATTGCTGTGGGAAAACAAATTCAAATGACATCTTCTATTGCAAGAGACTTCCCTCTTGTGCTACCCGATGAAAAACGGCTTATTCAAATTCTGTTTAATCTGCTACACAGCTCTATTAAAAATACGAACGCTAGTTCAATCGAAATTAGCGCAACAATAGAAAGAAAGATGGCTGTAATTTATATCAAACTGACAGAGTCTGGAATGAACAATCCTGATATTAATCTTCACGAACATCTCTTTTCTTCTGACAAAGGACTTTCAGATAATGAAGAAATTCATCTTAGTTTTTTGATTTCTAAGCAACTAATTGAATTACACGGAGGTTCATTACTTAATAAAGGAGCAGATTTGCTTTTTACTATACCTATTGTAGATGTCATGGAAGAGATAGAACAATTGGATGATGAGCGAACAGAGGATATTCATTTACAGGAGAATAACACGCAGTTAAAAGCTTCCGCTACTGAAAAACAGTTTAAAATTTTAATGGTCGATGATGACCCTGTAAACTTAACAATGATGCGAAGTCTATTCTCTGCTACAGAATATAATATTACAACCATTACAAGTAGTGAAAAGGCACTGGATTTATTGCGTTTACAAAGATGGGATTTAGTCATTATTGATGCAATGCTCCCTTATATTTCTGGATATGCCTTAATTGAAAACATTCGACAGCATTATACCTTGCTAGAGCTACCAATTTTATTGTTAACTGCTCGAAATAATCCTGAAGATGTGTATACTGGGTTTGCACATGGGGCCAATGATTATGTAACGAAACCCATTAATTCTTTGGAATTAAAAGTACGCTGTCGTGCGTTAATTGATTTAAAATATAGCATCAATCAGCAGCTACATTTGGAAACTGCTTGGCTTCAAGCACAAATACAGCCTCATTTTTTATATAATACACTTAATACAATTGCTTCACTGAGTACAATTGATCCAGATCGAATGATTGACTTAATGCATCAATTCGGAAAATATCTCCACGCAAGCTTCGATGTAAAGAACCTGCAACGAGTTGTACCTCTGCGTCATGAACTCGAACTCGTCCGTTCATATCTTTATATCGAACAGCAACGTTTTGGGGAATTATTACAAATTGATTGGGATATTGATGAACAAATTGATGTTGAGATTCCCCCAATTTCTTTGCAAACGCTTGTAGAAAATGCATTACGACATGGTGTATTAAAACAAAAAGGTGGCGGCACTGTTTGTATTCGAATTAAAGAGCTTGCCGATTATGTGACCGTCAGTGTAATTGACAACGGTATTGGTATGGACGCCACGACATTAGCACAATTACTATCCGATACGGATACAACGAGTAGAGGCATTGGATTACGCAATACGGACCTACGTCTTAAAAGGATTTATGGTCAAAGGTTACAAATCAAAAGCACTCCAAACGAAGGCACAACCATCACCTTCCACATCCCCAAATAATAGTAGTGCCAGTCACTCAAACAATTCTTGCAACCACTCAAGGCACAAGACGCAAAAACCCTCGCATCAGCGAGGGTTGCGGCAGTGCCAGTCACTCAAACAATTTATTACCAAAGCACTGGTTTTGCTACCATCAGCCATAACATAATCAGCAATAATACAATATATATCCATGCTTTACGCTGTAATAATGAAGCAAATTTTTGCTGATGATAGGCGGGCGTATCGAACGTGCGAATAGTTGGTTTAAAGGCTCTAGCTAAAAAGACAATCGAACCACCCATTACAAGAAATGTTAGGATTACCCACGATGTTGTCCATGGATATCCTCCACGCCACATTAATAAAATACCCGAGGCAACTAGCACATGCCCCGCGTGTTTAACGATCGTAATTGCACCTTGAAATACTTGGATATATGGTGGCATTTCAACATGTGCAGCTGTACGCATTTTCTTAACAATTACTAAAACAACAAACAATGGCCCAATCGAAAGGACTGCACTTAAAATATGTATATATAGAAGAAGTGTATAAATCGATAGCATATTGCATACTCTCCCTTTAACAAGTCTTACTCATTATAGCATTCCCCATTGCGTTCTCTCACAATAATTGTGAATCCTTTGTAAATGCAACATGAATCATTGTTAAATTGTTTGAAATTTGAACAAAGAGGGTATGGATTATAGTAACATGCACTTATAGAAACAAAAAGGAGTGATTCTTATAGGAATTCATCAATTTTTTACAAGTCTTAATGATTTAGAACGTATTATTCGTTGCCCTGGCCGCTTCAAATTTGAAGAACATAATGTAGCAGCACATTCTTGGAAAGTCTCACAGTATGCCATGTTCTTTGCAACACTGGAAGAAATGAATGGCGCTACAGTGAATTGGAAATCGCTATATGAAAAAACCATCAATCATGATTTCGCGGAAGTATTTATCGGAGATATTAAGACACCCGTAAAGCATGCTAGCCCAGAGCTAAAACAAATGCTTGCACATGTGGAAGAAAAAATGATGGAAAAATTCATTATGAACGAAATCCCTAAAGAGTTCCAAGACATCTTTTTTGAACGCATGAAAGAAGGAAAAGACGAAACACTAGAAGGTCGTTTACTTGAATTCGCAGACAAATTAGATCAATTTTACGAAGCCTTTGCAGAATTAAAACGCGGCAATACCGACATGGAATTTGTCCACATGTATCAAACGGCATTATCGAAGCTGTTATTGATTCCTCTTCCAGCAACAGTCAGCTATTTCAGAACTGAAATATTAAAAGATGCTGTAAAAGAAAAAACACATATTGATATACAAGCGCTCACAAATGAAGTATTAGACACAAACAAATAACGTGCATGTACAAGTTTTCCGATGAATTGATCGACGGAAGGCTTTTTTTATTTCCTAAAAAAAGTCGTATAATAGGAGTGATAGGAGGGAAAATATTGTCACATGAATGTTCAATTGTAGAAGATTTACTACCTTTATATAAAGCACATGGCCTCCAAGCCGATACGACCGAATTTATTGAACAGCATTTAGCTACATGTAAATCATGTCAGCAGTTGGCCGCTACACAATTATCCACTAATCAAAACTTATCGATGAAAAGCACATTAACCTTTTTTCATCTTGTTTTTATCGTGCTATCTTTTATGTTTGCCCTTAATTCATCTTTACTTGGCAATCATAAAAGCTTCGTCATACTATACGGTCTTTTCGGTTGCCTAACTTATTTATTTTATAAAAACATTTGGATTGTCTTTGCCATAAGCTCTATACCTGTGTTCGTCTGGGCCATTATTAATAATTTTAGCAATCCACTCTATATGAAGAACTTCTCTTTTATCGATATTGGTTCACTTATAGTTGGTGCAAGCTATATAGCTCTTTTACATACTATATTTGCCCTACTCGGTGCCGCTTTTGCCATTGTTTTACGTAGGCTTTGAAATGATAAAAGCATCTCTCCTTACGAAAGATGCTCATTTATCATTTTAATTTTTAAGCTTTTTTCACGAACTCTGATTTTAGCTTCATTGCACCGAAGCCATCAATTTTACAATCAATATTGTGATCCCCTTCAACAAGACGGATACTTTTCACCTTTGTTCCGATTTTTAATGTTGAAGAACTTCCTTTTACTTTTAAATCTTTAATAACTGTTACCGCATCACCATCTGCTAACAAGTTGCCATGTGCGTCTTTTACAATGAGTGTATCTGACTCCTGCTCTGTTGCATTAGTGCTCCATTCATGTGCACATTCTGGACAAACAAAATTTGTGCCATCCTCATATGTGTATTCAGAATTACATTTTGGACAATTTGGATATGCTGCCATCTCTGCTTCCTCCCTCTATTTTTTCGATAGATAAATGATTACGCTCCTATCTTCACACACTTAGTCTGATTTCGCAAAGGTTGTTCGTATTTTTTGTTCGCATTTGTGAAAAATATATGAAACAATCCCTTATTATCCAACTATTTTTCGGCCATAACTTTTTATTTTACAACATGTGCCCATTGACTTTTTTTCATAAACCATCTTACTTGCAACTTTGTTTTGCATGCCTTATTATATCCTTAAAGGCTGCATTGTTCGTATAATATTAAGTTTTAACCTTTAAGCTGTAAAAGGGAGTTTTATTATTGGAGTTGGAATGACGGGCCTCACACCAAGGTGCATGAGGATAAGCAGGAAAACTTCTGCGAACACCCACTTTGAGGAGTGGTGGTTTAAAACTTTCTATAAGAAATACGGCATACGCGGCTTTTAAATTTACCATTAGAGCCTTAAGGCTTCAAAGCGACTCACCCTTCTTTATTGGAGGGTGAGTTTTTTATGTTATTTTCTAACGTGTGCAAAAAATCTCCTGTACCATTATTAAGTGGGAAGAAAACTTAGCGAACCTAAAAGACAGCAAAAAGAATGCATCGAAAAATGCGTAGAACTTCACTCAGTCTTTCAATCCTACTCAATTTAATAACTTACTTAACAAATCCTCATGCCAGTCATTATGATTCTGATTGACAACTACATCTTCTTCAATGAATTTATCCGCAGACAACTCTTTTAGTGTTAACAGCGGTATTAGTGGATAATATAATTCCTCAACCTCGTAAAGGACCTCAAATGCTAAATACTCCACATTGTGCGTCTTAACTTTTTTAATAAAAATATCCCAATTTATATCCTGTGACTTAATTAACCGATAGATATCCGTATATTTAAAAAGAGGTACATCCTTGTTATATTTTTTATCCTTATAAACGTCTACACATAAAGAGAGTAACGTATCTTCCCATAACAAAACTTTAAATTGAACCCCATCTATTGTTAATATTTGTACATTTTTTAGCAATTCTTCCGTTACATCTTCTTGAAGATTACGCTCACCGAATGAATATGGAAAAAATTGCAATCTAATTTTAAATATACTTAAAAATTTCATCTCGGTGGATTTAACTAAATCAAGCGGTTTTAGGTTTTCAAGTATCCTATCCCCAGTGTCCAAATTCACATCAGCGTTATTTGGCATGTAACCAATAGACTGTAGACATTGTACGACCTTGCCTTTATCTTTATAATTCACTAACACCTTACTATCGTAGTACGGACTGTGAAGACTGTCCTTATAGATCGTTTGGCAATTTGGCAGCCCGTCTAATAAAGCATACGGAATTTCTGCTGTATTGAATATTTCTATCAACTGTAATTGATGTTGTAACTGTTCATTGGCGATCTCTTTGTGCAATTTATATTCTAAATTAGCCATTGTTTTTAATTTTACATACCCGTATTCAAAGTTAGTTTCATCCACTATGTACTTTCTTATAATTACAGATACATTTGGGAAAATATGATGCATTTTTAATAGCCCTATTACTCGTACCCAATCTAAAGGCATTTTAAGTAATTGTTTTAAAGTATCAACCTCTACATACGATAAACTTTCTTTCGAGAGTAATAATATAAGATTATTTTCCCAATCAGTATATACCAATTACTCTTTCTCCTTCCATTTCCCAATAAAATTGAATCAAACTATGACAATATAAAAGGAAAAGGCACCTATAAATGTGCCTTTCTCCATAACCATTCATCTATTCAATTTATTTAACGACTAATAGAAACAAATCCATTACTAACTAAACTTTTCTTGGATAGGCGTTTCTTTAGCATTCACTCGATACGATTCTACTACTGATATACATGCTAGTATTCCAGCAATAGACATTAGAAACCAAGCTAAATTGGAACCTAAAGTTGTAAACACAAAACCAAAAATTAATGGTCCGACAGCTGCCCCTAGAGAAACACCCATTTGACTAATAGCAGTTGCTTGCCCTTCTCTTCCAGGATAAGCAGCTCCTGTTACATAGTGTAGTAATCCAGCCCAGCCCCAGCCACCACCATAGGCTAGAATAGCCCCTACTACTTGTAGAGTGTGTGAAGGCATGGTTAATGCTGCTGTACCTAATGATCCAACGATAAACATTGATAGTAACAATATTTTTTCAAGCCCTCTAAAACGGTCAATTGCTAACCCAGCAAAAACCCTTACTAGAATATTTGTTATCGATGCAACTGCGGCCACCATACTAGCCTTTACTAATGTAATTCCTCCATGTGTTAGAGACGTAATCAAAAATCCACCTAAGCTATTTCCAATTGCAGCGCCTAGGCCTCCTGCGATCGCCAACAACATTAAATGTCTATTTAAGCGTAGTTTTGTTGCATTTTTCTTTTTAGCATTGCCATGTTCATCATCTTTTGAATTCATCAGTAAGATTATGCCATAGAATAAAGTTAGTCCAGCAACAAGTCCGAATAGATTTCTCCATCCTATAGGCACTGCTAAAAAAGGAACAGAAAGGCTACAAAACAAAGTTGCTGCAGGTATGGCTGCTTGTTTCAACCCAAACGCAAATCCTTGAATCTTCTCCGGGCACCGTCTGATAATTAGCATATTAGTAAATGGTTGACTGTACCCGTAGACAGCTCCCCCAAAAGCAGCACCTACCCATAACCCAATTTCCGGATATACGAACGTTAAGAAAAGGCTGAATGCAGTAACTAGAACTGCTATACCTATTATCTTATCTATGGAATGATGGCTGTTTATTTGCCTACTAATATAGGCTCCCATAAGTGATCCTAACCAATATAATGTTATTGTTACGCCTATAGCTCCAACACTAAACCCTGTATCCTTCCTTATTAAATCATTTACTGCACCTGGTAAAAATACAGGAGTTGAAGTCAAAATTGTAACAAAAACTACGGTTAGCGCTGTGAAAACACTTCTTGATGTTTTTCTTTCTGATTTATTATGCTCTAACAAGAATTTTTCTCATCTCTTTCTCTTTGTTTTCGTGTTCTGCATGTAATAGACTAATAATTTCTCGTGCAATTGCATCGGATTCACATAATGTAACTGAATTAACCCCAGGTCTAATACCCGCTGCAGTGACCCAGTGAACGCCTTCAGTTGGAACACCAAAAGCAAACCTTCTTGCATGCTCTTTGCCCTCACCGTCTAAAACTTTGTTAAGAGGTCTACTTACAGCTAATCCCCCTGTATCATAAATCAAACCATTGCAACTAGGTATTTTATAAGTTTGACATTGGTTTGTTTTTAACAAATAGGACATTAATGGATCCGCATTTCGCTTTAAATTTGTCTCAGGAAGACGTGCTTCAATGAGGGCCTTAGCCTTTATACCACTATTGTTAACGAAAGGTGACACAGCATAAAATATCGATTCTTCTTCCACTACTTCTACTTTAAGTTTTGGTCCGATAATGTTAACAATTCCTGCTTCCATCAAAGCAATCATTTGTTCAATTCTAATTGCTGGTGGACCAATCGAAAAGAATGCATTTAACGGCGTATACCAATTCTTTAATTCGATTTTATACGAATCTCCATTAATACCTGCGTAATCTACGATAAGACGAATTTCATTACGTAAATCTCGTAACGCGTCTAATGCCGATTTTAAAGGACTGGTCACATTACCTCTTTTGGCCTCCTTTAAGTCTAAAGAAAGATAATGAATTAACCAATCATTAAATTCTTCGGGATTATCATAAAAATGATTTTTGACAGGATTAGCAAGCGTTTCCCAATCCCACATTAAATCATCAGGAATGCCAAAGTCCTTTAAAATGCTTCTCTCATGTTCACTTCCATAGGAATAGAGACTATATTTAGCCTGAAACTCCTGTCCAGCATTCAAACCTGATTTCTCTTCAATGATTGCCTTGTAATAAATCGTTTCTATTTCTTTCGCAATAAGTGGCCATACATCATTTTTAAAATCTACGGCTTGTCCGTCTAGCGTTTGGTTATGAAAATTCTTAATCACCTCTGGAGTGATATATATTGGTGTGTGTCTGCCTGATGCACCCTTCTCATTTTCACCACGAGCGTGATATGGAATGCCTCTTCGAGAACCTGCATAGATGATAGGCTCTTCCCCTGAAGCTTGGTATACTAATTTGTTTCCTGTTCGTATGAATTGCCCGCCTCTTCCCTGTGTAAACAGTGACATGTAATCGAAGAAATTCAAACCGAGTCCCTTTAAAATAACAGGCTCTCCTGCTTTTATACACTCTAATGAAACATCGGCTGGATTACTCGGGGTAATATAGATCATTCCCTTTTCAGCTGCGATTTTTCTTAATTTCTCTTCTTCTGGAGATAAACTTACCGGTGTATGACCTTGCGCTAACACGACAGCGTCCACTCTTAAATGAACATTATCCTTTTCAAGCTGTACAATCTGGCTTCCATCATATGCATCATCAATCGCAATAGCTCGTGTTTGATGAGTATATACCATGACGTTACTTGGCATAGTTAAGACAACTTCTTTAAATACCCATTCCAAGTAGTGACCATAAAAGGCACGTGTAGGATAGGAATCTGGTTTTAATTCTTCTGCCTCTCTCATGACTAATTCGCTATATTCCAAATTAGCATTCGCGATCTTTGTTAAAGACTTAGCCCATTCATACAAACAAGGACCTTGCATAATAGGACCTTCACATTCAACACTAAAATCTGTAAACAAAGTAATTTGAGAAGCTACTGTGTTCATCAATAACGTTTTCGACTGATTTGTTCTCCACACTTCGCCAGAACCTGGAAGGAAAGGGTCTATCATATAAATTTCAATTTTACCTGCATAAGAGTCTTCTTTAAAATTTGTACGAAGTCTTTCTAACACAGAAAGTCCTCTTGGTCCGCAACCTACTAAAGCAATTCTAAAAATATCTTTTGTCATTTTAAAACTCCTTCTAATAAATTTATAATGACCAACCCTGTATATTAGCTAAAGTCATACATGATTTGTGTTTACTTGCAGCATTAATGTTTTTATTAAATCTGCCGCTGGAAGAGATTGAGCAAGTTTATAGCCCTGTCCAGCCCATAAAGACATGTACTTTGGATTATCTGACTGAACAGCCTCTTTTCTTAATTTTTGTGTCATATAATGAACTTGTGGATACGCAGCGGGTGCTTCCTTGTCATAAGTGGATAGAAAATAATTTACTAACCCTCTTGCACGCCTGCCCGTAAATGCACGTGTAATATGAGTTGTTGTATAGTCCGAATCCGTTAAAGCTTTTCTATATACTGGATTCGTCCCACTTTCTGGACAAAGGAGAAAAGCGGTACCTAATTGAGCAGCACTAGCCCCTGCCCCTAAAACAGCAGTAATCGTACAACCATCCATAATCCCTCCTGCCGCTATAATAGGAATATCGATTTCCTTTTTCACGATACTTATAAAAACGAGTAATCCATACTCTTCGTGAGGTTCCATATTATTTGAAAAGGAAGCTCGATGTCCTCCCGCCTCAATGCCTTGCAAACATAATGCATCGGCACCCGATTCATTTGCTATTTTTGCTTCTTCTAAATTTGTAACGGTAACAATTACGAAACTTCCATTTTGCTTTAATTCTTTTATAGTTTCAGTAGACGGACATCCAAAAGTAAAACTTACAACAGGTATTTTTTCTTCTTTGATTAAGTCAATTTTGTTATGCCAGTCATCATCATCCACGATTGGATCTCCAACTGTAGTTCCTAATAGCAATGCTTCTTTTTCTAACTTCGCTCGATAGTCGTCCACATTACAATTATCATTGATTTCATTTAGGTTAGGGACAAATAAATTTACACCAAAAATATTAGAAGACAAATTACGAAATTCTTGAATATCTTTTCTTAAATCTTCAGTTGTTTTGTATCCAGCAGCTAGAAAACCTAATCCTCCTGCATTGGATACCGCTGCGGCAAGAGCTGGCGTCGATACCCCTCCCGCCATAGGAGCTTGTATAATTGGGTATTTTAATTTATCTAACATACCGTTCTCCTTTTCATCGATGATTTAATTTTTCGAAAATTAAATTTGTTTTTTTAGAAACGCAGGACTCTTCTCAAATCGAATACCAGTTAGAAGTAAACCTGCGCCAACTAAAACTACACTGGCCGCACCCAGTAATACAGCATCATAATTCTGAGTGGCAGTTGAGATAATTCCAGCAATTGATGGCCCAATCATTTGTCCACCTGCATAGATAGATGTAAGAATGCCAATAATCCGACTACTATTAAATGGACTCATTTGGCGTGCTAATGTTGTAGCAAGGGTTGTGATTCCCATAAAAGTGGCCCCAAATAATAGAGCACTTAAAACTACCCCTATTTGAGATACCCATAAAGCTGGTAGCGCTATTCCAAAAGCTTGCAGTGTCATTGCTAACACCAAGGATTTAACAAATCCAATTTTTTTAGCTAACTCTGACCAGATAATACAAGATGGAATTGCAGCCAATCCAACCACCATCCACACTACGGTAGCATCACCATGAAAGCTCGGTATTTCTTTCGCGATAGATACAATAAATGTACCTGTCACAATATACCCTAACCCTTCTAATCCATAAGCTACAATTAGCCAAGGAATCCATTTTAAAGGAGGTACACATAGAGCACTTTCTTGTTTACTAGTTTTCTCAAAAGACAGTGGTTCGTCTTTCATGCTAATCCAAACTATCAAAACTAGTAGCATACTAACACCGGACAAACCTAACCATACGCCTTCCCAGCTGTATAAACGATTTAATATGGGTATCAGTAAACTTGATAAAAAAATGCCCAGCCCTACTCCACCATAGAAAATGCCAGACCAATTCAATTTATTTCTGATAGCTAGTTTATCTAGCACAATGCCAGAGGCCATCACAAAAACAATAGCGCTGGAAATACCGGATATAAAACGCAACCCATACCAAATAAAATAAGATTGAAATAAACCCATACTAGCTGTTGTTAGAATACTAATAACCAGACTCAACCTTAATATAAACGTTCTATGTTGCTTTACAGGAATAACTCCTACTAAAAATGCCCCAAGTAAATAGCCTGCATAATTACTTGTAGCAAGATAACCCCCTACTGCATTTGAAAACGAAAGATCACTTTGCATCAGTGGAAGAATTGGCGTATATGCAAACCTGCCAATTCCCATAGCAACGATTAAAGATAAAATACCGCCTAATAAAAAAATAGAAGAATGTTTAAATAAAATCACACCCCTTGTAAAATCATTATATAAATATCATAACTTTTTTTTGAATTATAGTATAATTCAGGTAAGTGATAGTTACCATCTTTTATTTATATAGCTAAATGGAGGGTTTACTTATGGACTTACATGCTTTGAATATTTTTAAATCTGTTGCCGAAAAAGGGAGTATTTCGCAAGCCGCTCGTGATCTTAATTACGCACAATCCAATATCACTACTAAAATTCAACAATTAGAAAACGATCTTCAAACCACACTATTTTACCGGAATAACCGTGGCACTACCTTAACTTCCAAAGGGAAGGTCTTATTAACATACGCTGAAAATATCTTTAATTTAATAGAAGAAACAGTCAAGGTGATGCAAGATAATCAAATTCCACAAGGCCCATTATCTATAGGCTCTATGGAAACAACTGCTGCTGTTCGCTTACCATCCTTACTATCGAAATATCACCACGAATATCCAAATGTAGACTTGAATTTAAAAACAGGGCCAACTCAACAAAATATTCAAGGGGTTTTGCATCATGAACTAGATGGGGCATTCGTTGCTGGTCCTATTGACCACCCAGAACTAACGCAAAAGACTGTTATCGAAGAGGACTTGGTACTAATTACAGATACTGTTCATCCTCCTTTGTCATCTATTAAAGATATTCAAACAAGGACGTTACTAGTGTTTCGAAGTGGCTGCACTTATCGGGCAAAACTCGAACAATGGTTGCATGATGAAGGAATTACACCAAATAAAATAATGGAATTTGGTACACTTGAAGCAATTCTTGGCTGTGTCTCTGCAGGGTTAGGCATAAGTATGCTCCCCTATTCTGTTATAGAAATGCATTTACAAGCTGGGACAATTAGACATCATTCAATCCCAAATCCTTATGGAAAAGTTGAAACAATATTCATCTATAGAAAGGACACATTTATACCTACATCTTTAATTAAATTTATGGATATGTTTTG
This sequence comes from Lysinibacillus sp. C5.1, assembly GCF_016350185.1. Lineage (NCBI taxonomy): Bacteria > Bacillati > Bacillota > Bacilli > Caryophanales > Bacillaceae > Lysinibacillus > Lysinibacillus sp. C5.1. The sequence continues at coordinate 310,366 of NZ_CP066226.1, read as the reverse complement.
TGAGGAGAGAAACGCTTATCAACATCCTATTTCTGTTCAATAATCAGAATAGTCAGTTTTAAATAACTAAAAAATAATAGCGTTAATTTACAGTGCTGTGCCTTATGTATATGGATATTTCCAATGAAGCTAAGCATAAAAATAGTAACGGCTTATGCGTCTTTTATCCCCTCTTACATTTATAAAGCATCTTAACCAATTTGGCTAAGATGCTTTTTTAATACATGTGTACAAGCGTAGGCACTACTTTGCATTGATATAGTAGACGAGATGATCAGTCCATTCATCGTCCTCATAGATAAAGCCTTTTCTCGTGCATTCATAAACCATTCCAACACTTTCTGCCAACTTTATTGATGCATTATTATCAAGGTTTATATGCGCTTCGATTCGATGATAATTTAATTTCTCAAACGCTAGCTCAATCGCTGCCTTTACAGCCTCTTTACCATAGCCCCTTCTCCAAAAGTGGTTATGGATGGTATACCCGAATCTAGCCCATTGAAATTCTCTCCTCATAATTGTTGAAAAATCGATAACACCAATATGTGCATTATCCTCTTTTCTAAACACACTAAATACATAAACATTGTCATCCACAGCCATCTGATAATGTTGAGTGACTAACTCACTAAACCATTCTTTTGTACAAATACCCATGTCTATTTTCCCGTCATCGTATTTATGCTGAGAAGGTAAACGATTTTCATATTCAGTAAGCCAAGAAGAATAATCATCCTCTTCTATAAATCGAATAACTAATCTTTCTGTTTCCGTTCTTATCTTATGCAATTGAACACCTCGTCTAAAAATATTCCCCACTATTCAATAGCATATTCTACATAATGGAAATATATCCTCCTTAATTAGCGGCTGTATGGCCCTTTTAAAATTTTCCTAACTACTAAACGATAGGCAACATAAGATAGAAGTTCTCTGTAGTTAACATAAAAAATAACAGCACCCTAATATTTAACGATTAGGGTGTTGTTTAAAAACCTCATATATAAAATGGAACTGACCCCAATAGATATAGACAAATAAAAAAAGCATCTTCGATTGAAATCGGGTATAGATACCCAAACTTCAATTAGGAGGTGTTTTTTCTATGGGAACAAGAGTGAGTTATCCATATGATGTAAAAATGAAAGCGATTGAGATGCGATTAGCAGATGTACCTATCAAACAGATTTTATTGGAATTAAATATACGTCATAAAACACAGGTGGAAACATGGATGCGTTGGTATAAAAATGGCGAAATCAATCGTTTGAAACAACCTGTAGAGGTATCGGCAATTTCTAAAATCAATGGTCGTATTCTTTAATAAAATATTATATATTCTGTTCCTCGTTAGCTTCCCATTTAGCAATTTCCTCTCGAACACGGGGGGCAACCTCTGTCCCGAGCAATTCGATGGCACGCATTACTTGATGATGTGGCATTGTACTTAACGGCACATACATCATAAAACGTGTAATCCCTACATGCTTACGCAAATGAATGATTTTTTCAGCGACTGTATCTGGATCACCAACATACAATGCTCCTTCAAAACTCCTTGCAGCATCAAAGCTTGAACGGTCATAATAAGCCCAACCTCGCTCTTTACCAAGCTTATTCATACCAGCTTGCGTAGATGGGAAAAATGTATCTGCTGCCAATTCTCTGTTTTCCCCTATAAAACCTATCGAGTGAGAACCTACCTGAAGTTTAGATACATCATGTCCGGCACTTGCTGCTGCTTTCTTATATAACTGTACAATCGGTGCAAATTGCATAGGGCTTCCACCAATAATTGCTAGCATAAGTGGCAACCCTAGTAGGCCTGCACGGATGGCAGAATCTTGATTTCCACCACTACCTACCCATATAGGTATAGAATTTTGAACTGGTCTTGGATACACACCTAAATTATTTATTGCAGGTCGATGTCTGCCCTGCCAAATTACTTTTTCCGATTGACGAATTTTGAGCAGCAAGTCCAAATGTTCTTCATACAATTCATCATAATCGTTCAAATTATAGCCAAACAACGGAAATGACTCAATAAAAGAACCTCTCCCCGCCATTATTTCTGCACGTCCATTTGAAATGCCGTCAAGTGTGGAAAAATCTTGGAAAACGCGTACGGGATCAGCTGAAGAAAGCACAGTTACGGCACTTGTAAGCCTTATATTTTTTGTTTGCGGTGCCGCTGCCGACTCCAAATTTAGAGCATGTCTACAATTTCTTTGGCAATTTCATCAAGTTCTTCTGCGATTTCATTTTGCGTAGGGGTTTGGGCAACTCTTATTAAATACTGTTTAAACTGAACTTGCGACTCTACAGGTAATTTAATAACCAAAAAATTCAAAATAAACCACTTCCAGTTATCATCATTTGAAGATAATATCGCTTGCACATGAGAGACAATTTCCTTAGGGAAAGTTAATAGTATCTCCACCACGCCAGAAGCAACAGGCCAGTTCATATCTTGCGTATATTCGAGGAGGTCAGGCAGTAAAGGTTCTAATACATTTCTATCTAATTTTTTTAGTTTTTCAACCTTATCAACATCGTATATATTTAAAGGGAGATAATCTTCATACCCTTCCAAATCCAGCACCTCCTTGTTTTTCCTTGGTTAACACTCTATTAAAAAACTACGCAACATTAGTAGGACCTTGCTTACTAAGCAATCTTATAAATAACTGACCTAGAATATAGATACTTGAGACAAATATCATAGCACCGTTTTTGCCAAAAGGTTTAAACCAACTGCCATCATCCAATATAAAAAAATGACCCAATACTAATGAAATAACGAGCATCATAATATTTAAACTAAAAAACAAAGGTAAATTCATTTTTCTCGTTAATAGACCTATAACGACTATGCACACTATAAATATAGGAAATAAGAAATCCGCGTCCTCACTATTAAGATAAAAATGATATTCATAAAAATAAAAGAAAAATGGAACTGGAAATAAAGACATTATACAAATAATAAATTTTTTCATTTATATAAACCTCACTATATTGAACAAATAAGGAAATCAATATTTAGTGTAATTTTACACCAAAAATTGGTTTTTTCATATATTTAATAATTCTTATTTAAGACTCTATTATGTGATTCTCTACCCTCTTTTCTACTTACTTTAGGCAAAAATAAAATGCTGACAATCCACCCTAAATACAAAGGGTATTTTAATATTTCATTTGTTGAATACCCTAATAAATAAGGTAAATGATTATACCGGTTATATACAATCCCAATCCTATTTTGTTCAACATAAGTCACCCCTTCTTTTCAAGAACAAAATGTTTTGTTAATTATAACACCGCCTTTATTATACCATTTATTTACATATATTAATTTATGCAATATTGCTCACATAGCATTTTATTTAGATAACCGTTCGTTCAATAATTGCTTACAGTTGTCCGTTTTTTACGTTTGTGTTATAAAAAACTAAAAATAGAGTAGGAGGAGATTATCATCAAATTAAGAGAAGAATACACTTGTCCGTTAGAATTAGTACAAGATATGATCAAAGGAAAATGGAAATGTATTATTATTTGGCGATTACGGCTTGGACCCACATCTCCATCTAAACTAAGACGGGATATTAAAGGAATCACTGAAAAAATGCTGTTAGAACAATTAAAAGAACTAATGGATTTTCAATTAGTCGATAAAGAGGAATACCTTTCCACATATCCACTACGAGTGGAATATAGCTTAAGTACAAAAGGAAAAGAAGTATTAAAATCATTAGAAATTATGCAGCGATTAGGTATTCAATATCTCGAGGAAAAACAAATAATAGGTAGTCGTTAAATAGAGTACCCTTACAAAAAAGTGGGTAATTTACGATAGTTTTTTCTCCATGTTATCATGACCTCAACAACAACATATGGAGGTAATAACCATGAAGAAAAAATTTATACTATTCCTATCCATCCTTTCACTGTTAGCTACAGGTATACTAGCTGGATGCAGTAATCTAAATAAAAATATTACTGAATCCACAAAAGAAAAATCATTTGTCGTAACAAGTACTGGTATAGTAGATGGCGTTATTCAAGATCAATATGGACAACTAGGAGATTCCTTTAACGAGCATGGCATGCCGACTTATTCATTACCATTAAAGTTTGAAAATGCACCAAAAGAAACTGTGTCATATGCGTTAGTTTTAGAAGATAAAGACGCTTTCCCTATTAGCCAAGGGTTCTCTTGGATTCATTGGACAGCAGCTAATATTCAAAAAGATGAACTGAAAGAAAACGAAAGTCAAACAGCGACCGATTTTGTCCAAGGCGTAAATAGTTGGATAAGTCCTCAAGGAGGTAGCCAAAGTACAGAACTCTCTAGCTTTTACGGGGGGATGGCTCCGCCCGATAAACCTCATACTTACGAGATTCATGTCTATGCATTAGATACGACCGTCGATTTAGAAAATGGATTTTTACTGAATGAACTCTATCATGCTATCGAAGGGCATGTGTTAGCTGACTACACTTTAAAGGGTACTTACCCAAATAAGTAATTACTTATTATCCTAATTTATCTCAACATTATCTCAATTTAATTTCAAATAAGTCCGGGACTGTTCGATTTTTTGAGTCTCTGGACTTTTTTCTTTGCTCCTAGTAACATTGTTTTAAGAACAAATTGATTTGATTTTCTACGTTAAATCACTGAAACTTTAGCCAGCTATAGCAACAATTTAGACAAAAAGAGCTTGGCTAATAATTTTTTTGTTTTCATTACTGAAACAATATAGGATATACTTTTATAGTCCTGTTATTGGCACGTAAAATAGAAAGTTAATTTCAAGAAAGTTTTATTGGAGGTTTATTATGAATTACAGAATTATTAACAAACAAGTATTTGAACAAGCACAGCTTCGTTCGGTTTCAGATGTACCATTCACCGAAGAAGAACTTCAACATGGGATGAAAATTGCCGTCTCTAAAGCAGATGATACTTTAGCTTTATATTTACTAGATATCGAAGGTCATAGAAAATTTGAAGTTCGTTGGGACGATTCATCAGAAATTTTCAACGGTTGGTATTCAGCATGGGATAATTTCTCTTGGTGCCTAGATGTAGTAAGCAAATAAATAGCCTTGTGGAATAATATCAACTAGAAACGAACATTCTTTTGTTTTCAGTTGATATTATTTTATTTAACTAGTATTTCTACTTTAGAATAAAGGGTTTCTCATTAAACTATTTAGTAGCAACATTTGCAACTTCATAAACAGTAAATTTCTTGAAGGAGTGATATGATGAAATTTTTTAAGAAGATTACATTTATCCATCCTATAAGAAAGTACATACATGTCATACTAATCATTTTCATGTTTGCTCTTGTCGTTCCTGCTGGATTCGATCCGCTATATTTAAATTTAATCATGGTCCTTTTTGGACTCGTCATATTAAATCGTGGTTTTGATTACAAAGGAACGGACACTAAAGCTTATTACAAATGTTTGTATATGGGCGTAGCGATGTGTTTATTATTTATTGTTTTATTTATTGTCCAATTTATAAAAAATGGATAACATATGTTACGCATGCCTCTCACTTTCCGATAGTCAGTAATGCACAGAAGATGATTTTCTTTCATTCGTTAGAAAAAATACTTTAACTCCCTGTCCCTTTGTATAATTCATACGCAATTTGAACATATATGGAGTAACAAGGGAGGAATGAACATGAAAAAACTACTTTACATGTTAGTACTATTCACGCTATTGTTATCAGCCTGTGGAAAGAATGCAGAACCGAAGGAAGCAGCAGTGAATCAAGAGACATCTGTTAAAGAGATTGTGGGCGCAACCGTTAAAAATAAATTTACTGTAGAAGAAACGAAAGGTATTGTTACTATTTCGATTCAGGATACAGATGTCAGAGAAGGTTCAAAAAACCAAATGCTAAAAGATTCAGGGAAAATATTTGCAGAGATGTCGAAACTAAAAAGCGTGAAAACACCTTCGATTATTTGGTATGCCCCATTAACAGGTGCTAATAGCAATGAAGAAATGACCGAAGTATTAAGCATTTATTTTAATGAAAAAGATTTTAGAACTGTCAATTGGGCCGACTATTCTCGATTAAATATAGAATCCATTGCTACTGAATATAGGGAAAACCAAGCATTAGGAGATTAAGCATTCAGAAGCGAGTGCAAAATGGAAAAAGTGTAAGATTGACTGCCATCAATCTTACACTTTTTTGCTCTGTTATTGTTTTTCGCTATGGCAATTGCTCCAAAGGGTACTTCTATGCCCGTACTCGCTTGCGTGCAGTATGCCTGCGTCTATTTTTATGCGTCAATCTATGTAATGATTGCGTCGCTTCATTGGCCTCTCAACCGCTTCAGACCTCTAGACAATCAAAACATTCATTTATATGCCCATTGTATTCATTAATACAATACGCCAGCCATCCGGATCTTCAATTGTTACACCTTTTTCAGCCCAATAAAGATTTTCAGGCTCTACTTCTGGATACCCCATCTGCGCCAAACGTTGCGCAATTCGTTGGATTGTTTCAATATTTGGCATATACAACACTAGAAGATTATCTTTTGTCGGTGCTGGACACGGGCTCCCCTCAATATGCTCGGTAAACTCCAAATGATAATTAGCGTTTGGCAGGCCAATCATAATGCCATCGTAGCCTTGATGGCCTGAAAAAGAACCTATTTTTTCTAATCCTACCCCTTCACAATAAAATCTTTCTATTGCTGCTAATTGATTTGTAGGTCTTGCAACACGAACTTGTACAACTTCCTTTGACCAATCTTTCATTGCCATCTCCCCTTTCAGGACCATTATATACTGGAAAAACTTGAGAGTAGAACGGTCAATAGTCTGAGATTTTAGCCGATTGCCAGATTATATTTGCTTTTTGTAATGGTGATTCCTTTTCTAAGTAATATTGTTCTGCCATCCAATATCTCTGTTTATACTTCTTCATTATTGCTAATTCATCGCCTATATACGAATCACGCTTTAGTACTCTTTCTTTCCTAATCTCTAAAGAGCATTCTAAAAAAACCGTATAATCATAAAATTGTTCCCACTCATGGCGCTGGAGAAAGACTCCTTCTATTAATAAAATACTATTTGGTGGAAATACGCTTTGTATATTTATGATAGTATTCGTTTCCCGATTATAAAAAGGAAGCGTTAGCTCCTGATAATCTTTATGTATTTTGGAAAAGCAATATTTTATGTACGCTATATCCCATTGTAAGTAATAATATTCGTACCATTCTTCATAACCCGTATTATAGCGTTTTTCGCTTTCTACAATGTAATCGTCAATATGTAACACATGGATCGTACATGCATTTTCTAGCATGCTCACTAACTCTTTGACAAAGGTCGTTTTTCCTGCCCCACCTAATCCGTCAATGGCAACAATAAATGGCCTTGCTCCTCGATCCGAACTGCAATATTGTTTCATTATTTCGTTTGTAACCTGCTGTAGGCAAAGCAATTCTTCACTCTCCTTAAAATTCAAATAACCAGCTTACCTTCACAAGGTAAACTGGTCTCTTATTAATTAATGGGATAAAGCAACATTAAATGAAGCAGCCGTTTTCTCTTTTACCTCTTCCAATGTCACACCCTCTGCTAATTCGATGAGTTGCATACCTGCATCTGTAAAATCGAATACAGCCAAGTCCGTTATTAATCTGTGCACGACACCTTTTCCTGTTAACGGTAGCTCACACTGCTTTTTAATTTTTGATTCTCCATTTTTATTGACATGCTCCATCACCACGATAACTCTTTTCGCGCCGACAACAAGGTCCATAGCACCGCCCATGCCTTTAATCATTTTTCCTGGAATCATCCAATTCGCTAGATCCCCAGTTTCCGAAACTTCCATACCACCTAAAATTGCAAGATCAATATGCCCCCCACGTATCATGGCAAAGGAATCAGCGCTATCAAAAAAGGATGCGCCTGGCACGGCTGTCACCGTTTCCTTCCCTGCATTAATGAGGTCAGGGTCTACCATACTCTCCTCTGGATAAGGGCCAATGCCAAGAAGACCATTTTCAGATTGTAATAACACCTCGTAGTCAGCAGGAATAGCATTGGCAATAAGTGTTGGGATACCAATACCTAAATTGACATTCATACCATTTTCAATTTCTTGCACTGCTCTATTCACTATTCTATGTCTTGTATCCACCATCATGCTTCCTCCTTTTTCACTGTCAAACGCTCAATACGTTTTTCATATTTGTCACCGAGTAAGACACGTTGCACAAAGACACCTGGTGTGTGGATATGATCTGGATCTAGTTCGCCCACTTCCACAATTTCTTCTACTTCTGCAATTGTAATTTTGCCAGCCATTGCTGCTAACGGATTAAAATTACGTGATGTTTTTCTATAAATTAAGTTGCCTAGCTTGTCTGCTTTCCATGCTTTGACAAGCGCAAAATCTGCAACAATCCCTTGTTCTAAAATATATTCTTTGCCATCGAAAACCTTTACTTCCTTGCCCTCTGCAATAGGCGTGCCAACCCCTGTCGCTGTATAAAATCCTGGAATACCCGCTCCACCAGCTCGTAGCCGCTCAGCTAACGTTCCTTGTGGCGCAAGCTCTACTTCTAACTCGCCGTTTAAAAACTGCTGTTCGAAAATTTTATTTTCGCCAACATAGGAAGCAATGATTTTTTTTATTTGTTTATTAGCTAGTAATAATCCTAATCCCCAATTATCCACTCCGCAATTATTGCTTACAACGGTTAAGTCTTTTGTTCCCTTTTGTTGTAATGCTGCAATTGCCTTTTCTGGAATACCACATAAACCAAATCCCCCAACTGCTAACGTAGCACCTTCCTTAATATCTGCAACGGCTTCCTCAAACGAATGCCACACTTTCCCGTTCTCCATATCGAAACCCCCTAAAATTGCTCGTTTATTAAGAAAAATTCTACATCATTCTTGTTTTATAAGTAAAGGAATTAATTGGAATGTTATTTATTCTAAAATCGAATAACTGCATTGTTACTATGTTTCTTCCGATCGTATTGTCTTTAATAATTGCTTTAAAGCATAAGATTGATATGTATTTTTTTTCGTAATAACGCCAAGGCGCCACGGCATATGATAGTTCTGTAACGGTATAATTTTTACATTTTGATTCGTTTGCTTTGCCGCAATAGAATAAGGCAACAGCGTTACACCCAAATTTGAAGACACTAACTCCACGATTAAATCCCATTGTGAGCTTTTGTATCCGATAATCGGCGTAAATCCAGCACTTTTACAGGATTTAATCACATAATCATGCAACGTAAATTCCTCTGTAAAAATAATAAACGATTCATTTTTTAAATCTTGCAATAAAATAGTATCCTGCTGCGCTAAAGGATGCTGTTCATTTATATAGACAAAAAACTGATCTTCCACAAAAGATTGCACAACAAATTTTCGCTCGTCGGTAGGTAAAACGACAATCCCCATATCCACTTCACCATTTTCCACTAAAGTGCCTATTAACTTCGCTCCACGTTCCACTAGCTCTAAATGAACATTTGGATATTGCTGATGAAACTTACGAGCAATTTCTGGGAAAAACAACGTGCCTATCAGTGGTGGAATACCTAATTTTATAGTTCCTGTTTTAATATTTAACAAGTCATCTAGCAATATATGCAAATCATGGACTGAGCGCATAATTTTTTGTCCTTGCTTATATACAATATGTCCTGCATCCGTTAACTCTACATGTCGTGTGGACCGATTCAATAACTCGACGTGAAGATTATCCTCTAATTTTTTTATGCTCTTACTTAATGAGGGCTGGGATACAAAGGACTCACTTGCTGCTTTTGTAAAACTTCCATATTCCACCACATCCATAAATGCCTTTAAATCACGTAATTCCATTTAATGACCCCTTATTTATTCTTATTTGTTATAAAAAAAGTTCTAAAAGTGTTTATTAGTAATAAATTCTACTCCTTATCTTTTAATCCTTCTTGCAAAACGTAACGGGAATAAATTCAAGAATGATAAGGTTTTCTTATATGTTCGATAATATTTAAATAGCTAATTTCAGAAGAGCTGTTCCAATTCTTTATTTCTATTTTACGTTTCATTTACTGTCTTTCATACCATTTTTATCTTTATTTACAAGCCACCCTATGTAATATTAGGAATAAGGGATGGTAGAAATAAAAGGGGGTTTACTAGATTGAAAACGTTAACAAAACTATCGAATGCTATTATGGAAAAGTATTTGCCTGACCCATACATATTTGTCACTATACTCACAGTACTAGTGTTATTATTAGGGGTCACACTAACAGATTCCTCTCCATTAGATATGGTTACTTACTGGGGAGACGGCTTTTGGGAGTTATTATCCTTTACTATGCAAATGGTCATTGTTTTAGCTGCTGGACATATTTTAGCGAATAGCCCTGTCTTTAAAAAAGGCTTATCAGCAGTCGCTAGTAAAATTAAAACGCCAAGCATGGCAATTATAATTGTGACATTTATTTCATTAATTGCTTGCTGGATTAACTGGGGATTCGGACTAGTCATAGGGGCACTTTTTGCAAAAGAAATTGCACGTCATGTTAAAAAAGTGGACTATCGTTTATTAATTGCCAGTGCTTATTCAGGATTTGTTATTTGGCACGGAGGTTTAGCAGGTTCCGTTCCATTATCAATTGCAACGGAGGGGCATCCTTTTGCAAATATTATGGGTGTAATCCCAACAGACGTTACACTTTTCTCTACATACAACTTATTTATTGTCATTGTCATTGTTCTGACATTGCCATTATTTAACCGTTGGATGATGCCAAAGGAAGAGGATGTCGTAGAAATTGAACCTTCTTTATTAATTGAGGAAAAAATAGAGCTGCCAAAAGCTGAAAATCATTTTGCAAGCCGTTCAGAGCGCAGCTACATTCTAACAATATTAATTGGTCTTATCGGTGTTATTTATTTAATTCAGCATTTTATTACAAAAGGCTTTGTTTTAAATTTAAATGTTGTAAATACGATTTTTATTGTACTGGGAATTATTTTTCATGGTACACCGCAGCGTTTTCTTGCCGCTGCACAAGATGCAATTAAAACAACAACAGGTATAGTATTCCAATTCCCTTTTTACGCCGGTATTATGGGGATGATGACCGCTTCTGGCTTAGCGGCGGTATTTTCTGAATGGTTTGTCAACATTTCAAACGACCATACTTTCTATTTATTCACATTTTTCTCTGCGGGGCTTGTCAACTTTTTTGTACCTTCTGGCGGTGGCCAATGGACGGTTCAAGCACCCATTATGTTAGATGCTGCAACGACTCTAGGTGCGGATTATGCCAAAACGGCTATGGCTATCGCTTGGGGAGATGCTTGGACAAATATGATTCAGCCATTTTGGGCCCTCCCAGCACTCGCAATTGCAGGTTTAAAGGCAAAAGATATTATGGGATTCTGTTTATTTATCCTGATCTTTACAGGAATTATCATTAGTATCGGACTGTACTTCTTCTAGTTACTATTGAATTTTTTAAAACCTCACAAAGAGCGTTAATACCGTTCTTGTGGGGTTTTTTGGTTTAGTTTAAGACCTAAGTAACCATTTTATTTTTTATAATGTCGATATATTAGACTAGTTGAGAGTTTTTTGAGAGTTTCATTTCCTATAATCAAATAAGAAATTTGTCATAATTTATCAAAGATTGGAGATAGCACAGATGTTGAAGCAATTGCTTGAAAATCGTACCGTTAATTTGGATTATATGGGTTTCTCATTTCAGCACCACGTATATGAACTACAAAATTGTGTAGAAGTATTAGGAATTGAAGCGAAGTGGCTACAAGTTGAAAATAATCAAATTGCAGTGGCTTATATGGACGATAATAGTATTTTTATAAAAAGTATGCACTACGGGAAAACAATGATGAAGTTAACAGATGGTATTCATGAAGCAAATGTACATCTATCTGTTTTACCTTCAGGAGAGATAAATGTAGAAGTTAAGCCTTACATAGGAAATGCTAATATTGTATCTGTTTATTTCCGAGCAATTTTAGCAGATACTGCAATTGCCATTGATTTAAAAGGGGCACTCAAAAATTTCCTCATTGCTAATCGGTTTATGAACGATGGGGACAGTATTTTGGAAGTACACTATCAATCCATGCATCCCAATGTCTTAAAAGATTCTTATGCAGGTAATTTTGTATTAGGTTGTCATCCTATGGGAGGTTCCATTACAAATTGTAATGAATATGCTTTGGCTAATCGCATAGCCAATTTAAAATTTACAAAAATCGTTATTTTACAAGATGGCGCACACAAAATTATTGCCTTAAAAATGTTATTATCTTTCGTCATTAGCAATCGAATTTTCGTTAATAATGAGCTATCAATGGACTCTCATCTGCCGTTGTTTTAATTATGCTTTCGGATGGGCTTAATTGCTTCTGTTAGGATGTTCATTATTACTGTTAAAAAGACAAATAGTCTTCAGCGACGTGTAGCTGTCAATTGCAGCATGTACAGAAAATGATTTGCGTGCAGGCCCTCTCTTTATACAGAGGGAACGTCATTATAGCTACACCTATGTTCTATCAAATTATATAAAAAGGAATTTTTTTGATGCTGATTTTTTTAATACTGTTTTGTGTCGTAATCATAGGAAGCTATTTGATACGGAAAATGCTGCATATTAGAAAGTGCCGAAAGGAAAAGAAAAAGGTTATGGAGGAACGGCTTAAGCACCTTATTTTTACGAACACTAAGCAGCCACAAAAATAATTTTAACGTACTTTGTTATAAGCAAATATTTTTAAATACGAGCTATACTTTTTATTTCATTTCTCATTAGTTTAGTGTTAAACTATCTATTGTTATTTAAATGAAGTTATATTGAATATGATTTATTTTTATCTGTCAATATTCTGTTTATCACTCATTCTAGGAGGAGTTATGTATGAAACGTGTGGAAAATAAAGTAGCGCTTGTTACTGGCGGCGCGTCAGGCATCGGTTTATCCGCAGCAACTTTGTTAGCGAAAGAAGGAGCAAAAGTTGTTATTGCTGATTTTAATATTGAAGGAGCAAAAGAAGTTGCAGCTTCTTTAGTAAAAGAAGGTTATGAAGCATCCGCAGTGTTCTTAGATGCAGGCGATGCGCAATCTATTGAAGATGCAGTAGAGTTTACGGTTGCACAATACGGTACTATTACCGTTCTATTTAATAATGTTGGTTTAACAAACTTACAAAAAGATTTAGATGTTGTAAATATCGATTTAGATGAGTGGGATCGTCTAGTAAATGTAAACTTAAAATCAGTTTTACTAGGTAGCCGCTTCGCTATTCCTCATATGCAAAAAGCTGGTGGTGGTTCTATCATTAACACAGCTTCTATGGGCGCATTTGCAAGTGACCAAATACGTACAGCTTATGGTACGACAAAAGCTGGCGTCGTTCACTTAACTAAATACATTGCCACTCAATACGGTAAAGATAAAATCCGTTGTAATGCGATAGCACCAGGGTTAATTTTAACACCTGCAGCTAAAAACAACTTACCACAGGATTTACTAGATATTTTCACAAAATACAACGCCCTACCATACAATGGTGAAGCTGATGATATCGGCTACGCAGTAGTGTATTTAGCATCTGACGAATCGAAATTTATGACTGGTCAAACACTTCAAATCGAAGGTGGCCATTACATGGCAAATCCAACTATTGCAGATACAAATATTTGGGCTGCAAATCTACAAAAATAATTACCTTTTTAACTGATTGAACTAGCATAAAATTGCTATTCGTGTTCAAATTTATCGATATTTATATCCTTGTTGTCTCAGGCTGTAGATCCATTCCGAAATCCGGAATTGTCTACAGCCTGTTTTAATTGTTTGAGTGCCTGACACCTAACCCTTTTCTAAGGCTAATTTAATGCCGAAGCCAATTAAAACGGTTCCTGTTAGGCCTGCGATTACTGCCTTTGTCATAGGCTTCTTCATAAAAGCACTAATTTTATCTAATAAATAGACATAGAAAACAAACCATAAAGCGGTTAAAGCAGTATAAATAAGCCCCATTAGTAGAAATGGAAAAAATGTACTGTTAGAACCGTCTACAAATTGCGGTAAGAACGTTAAAAAAAAGACTGCTACTTTTGGATTTGTAACATTGGTTAAGAAGCCTTGTTTAAAGCAAGATTGATGCGCATATTTGTTGTCAATTTGCGTTTCTTCATCGACAACGGATGACTGCACGGGCATCTTTTTTAACGTCCATAACGTCTTGGCACCTAAGTAACATAAATACACTGCTCCGACGTATTTTAAAATCGCAAATAGATAGGCTGATTTTACAATTATCGCTGATAGACCAATAACCGCCGCTAATGTATGAATAAATAATCCACAGCAAGAGCCTATAATCGTTTGTAAGCCTCCTCTTTTATTGATTGTTAATGTATTTTTTGTCGCAATAGCTGTATCAGGTCCAGGCAAAATAATTAACAAAATACACATCAGTAAAAACATCGGTATATTTTCCATGCTAACTCCCCCCATTCGTCTGAAAATTATAAAAATAATTCTATCATACGTAATCTGCTTGAAAAAGGGGCGGACTTCAAAATCTGTTACATTCTAATTAATTGACATATAACCATTAGGTGTTATATATTCATAACACCTAATGGTTATATTTTTAAAATAGAGGAGACTATATGATGTCAGAGCAACTGCAAAATATTGTGAAAACTGTTACGTTCAACGCGCCAATCGAGAAGGTTTGGGACACTGTTACAGATGCTAAAAAACTAGGTTCTTGGTTTATGCCCAATGATTTTAAACCAATAGAAGGGCATGCATTTACACTCCAATCACCCTTTGGCCCATCGCCCTGTAAAGTTGAAAAAGTAGATGCACCACATTTTGTCCGTTTTGCATGGGATACTGATGGGTGGTTTGTTACATTTGAGTTAAAACAATCTGGAGAGCAAACAGTATTTACATTAACTCATGGTGGCTGGAAAGAAGCATCTCATCTAATTCCAAAAGCAAACATGCCTGCTGACGCTGTTCGTCAAAATATGGACAATGGTTGGTCGATGCTTGTTGGCAAAAAATTAAAAGAGACTGTGGAAACTGCATGACGCAGCTTGCAAACAAGGTTGATGTTTTTCAAGCAATTGCTGACCCGACAAGACGTCATGTACTACAACTATTAGCATCAAGCGATAAACCCATTACACTAATTGCTGACCACTTTACAATTAGTAGAACTGCTGTCGTCAAGCATCTGCACGTTTTAGAACAAGCCGAGCTAGTATCCGCCCAAAAGAAAGGGCGCGAAAAAATTTACACGTTACACACTGATCGGTTAAAAGAGATTGAAGACTGGTTACAATATTTTGACTTGTTTTGGAATAATAAATTGGCGCAGTTGCAACATATTATTGATAACGACGAATAGCGCAAAACTTAAGCCGCTGGGACAAAAGAGAAAAGGTGTTAGATTGATGGCAGTCAATCTAACACCTTTTTTGCTGCACCGTTGTTGTCCGCTTCGGCGGTGCTTTCCGCTCAGCACAGTAAGCCGTAACCCTCGCTAACGCGCAAAAATGCCAACGTCTTACGCTGTGTGCGTTCTGAGCAGGAGTCACCCCTTCGCTACCAACAACTAGTGAACCCTTCTAATTTTTTTATTGCAAAAGCAAGAATAGATAAGGTCTCCATATAGCAATACCTTTCCTCTGTTCCTTAAACTTTTTTAGTTAAGTCCCAGCCTCTTACATGTTTTTATCTCATATAAAATAATCCACCATTCACAATTTCAATTTTAATTTTTGCATCATATTGTTCTTCTAATGCTTTTTTCTCAACCTCATAACACTCCGGCTTTTCCTCTACATCTTCATAAAAGTAGTCTAAAACACGCTGGTCTCGTTGCCATCTCTTTTTTGCTTGTTCAGCCCATGTATGGTCATCCTGTTGAATAATTGCATCGATTGCTTTATCCAAGCGCTGAAGTGCACGTTCTGGCTTAATAATATGTTGTACATAAAATGCGTTTTCAGACTGTGTGCTGTCCCAATCGATGCTATCTATTGCTTCATGGAAATTATTATTTATCGTTCCTGTCAGTAAGTTAATACCAAAAGAGTACAGCATTTCTTTCGTTCGATCGCAACAATACGACACTTTATAATTTACGCCAAGCCATGGGGTAAGCAATACTTGCCCTATCTCTGCATCCACTTTTTGAAACATTTGAACAAAGGCTCCAAGCTCTCTTGTTGCTTGAAATATTTGATTGAGCCTGGGTGAGCCAAAATGGACAACTTCCCCGATTACCTTTCCTGACATTGCATTTTGCTCTGTAATAAAGGTAACTTGTGCAGGGTTAGGTTCGCCATTGGTTGCTTCTACATATTGCCAGTAAAAAGGGCGGTTCATAATTCTTTTATCCATAGCAATCGTTAATTGTACTGTTAAATAATGCTCATCCTCAAAGACCATATCACATTCATTTTCTAAGAAAAATTGTCGTAAATAATTATGAACTTGTTGTGGATACATGCCCTCTCCCCTTACAATAATTTCATTCACTTAGGCTTTCATTCCCGCCGAAAATGAAGTACATCTTGGACATTCAAACTTCATTAGCAACAATGCACTTCTACCAAAGCAAATTTAGACTGTTTTTTTGAAATTCGTTAAAATGGCATCTAGGTCGCCAACTACCTTTTCAAACACATCAATTTTTGTATGCAGCAATGCTAAAATATCTATTTCAATCGTATCTTCTACTGCAAGATTATAAATATGAACGTCATGTTCTTGACCTAGACGATGCACACGACCTATGCGTTGTTCCAGCTTCATTGGATTCCAAGGCAAATCATAATTAATTACGTGATGACAAAATTGAAGGTTAATCCCCTCTCCCCCTGCCTCAGTTGCAATCAGCACTTGCGCTTTTTCCTTAAATACGTGTTTCATGTAATCCCGCTTGTTTTTATTGAACTTACCATTAAATAAAACACTCGTAATACCGTGTGAGTGTAAATACCACTGCAAGTAAATTTGCGTTGCACGATACTCTGTAAAAATAATGACTTTATCTTTCGCTTGTTCAATAATCTCAAGCGTTTTTTGGGCCTTCGAGTTGATTTCTAACGCCATAACTTTTGCTAGAATTTCTTCTAACGCTTCACGTTCAGCACTGTTTTCAAGCATTTTAGATAATGTAAGTGCAGTCGCCTCTTTACTGCTGCACATTTCCTTTTGCAACGTAATTAATGAAAAGGAGGCTGTAGATGTTAGCGTACCAAGCAGGTGATACACTTCCATTTCTTCAGGGCTAAAGTGAATTGGCACAATTTGAACACGTCTATTGGTCCACTCAATGCCTGTATCCTCTCTTCGATTTCTTACCATCACTTGATTGACTAATTCTTCTAAATAGTCATCATGCTGTAAATCGTGCTTGCTTGCAGAAAATGCAGACTGGAACGTTTCATAATTACCAAGATGACCTGGTTTTAGTAGCGAAATAAGATAATAAAGTTCAAAAACATCATTTTGAATAGGAGTTGCCGTTAGTAATAAGCAAAACTTCTTCTTTAATCCTTGTACGAAATCGTATATTTGTGTTTTATGATTTTTTAATTTATGCGCCTCGTCAATAATAATCATGTCATAATCTTGCGCATAAATAAGTTCTTTATGTGGGCTTTTTTTGGCGGTATCCATGCTCATAATAACAATATCGTAACGCTCAATTGGGCAATTTTTTTTATACGCCATTGCGGGAATGTGGAATTTTTGATTCAATTCTTCTATCCATTGGTTAATCAGAGATGCTGGTGCTAAAATTAAAGCCTTTTTTACAAGCCCTCGTATCAAATATTCCTTTAAAATAAGACCTGCTTCAATCGTTTTACCAAGTCCCACCTCGTCTGCTAATATCGCTTTCCCATTCATACGTTCAATAACGGTTTGCGCTGCTTCTAATTGATGGGCAAGTGGTGTTAGTTTGGGCAAAAATTTAGGTGCTTGTAAACCAGTAAATTCCGGAATTAAATTCATTTTCACAATTTCATAGTTCATTTTGTACAAAGTCCAACTATGCCATTTTTCAGCATTATTTAGCCTATTTAAAAAGCCTTCTTGCCAATCGGACGACCTCTCCACTATCATGATCATCACCTCATGCTATTATTTCTAAATTAGGTTGTCCAAAAAAGAAAAAGCTATGACCATTATTTATAGGAATATCTCAGTAAGTAAGACAATCTTTTAATCGAATAAAACCAACCCTATTTTCTAGTCTTCGTAAAAAATACATATTTCCTTTGATTTTTAGTTCTATTTTCAAATTTTTCGAAATAAATTTACATTTATAGGATTAATTAATATTATTTAGTAGAAATAAGCACACAACTTTTCACTAGATTTTAGTAATTGCTTTAGAAGACGGAAATTTTTGCTAGAATAACAAAAATACAAATGTTGAGGAGAGGGTTCCATGTCAACTAATAGTCTTTATCAAAAAAATTATTTTAATCGTTTAGGTGAATTCGCTAACCTTTCACCTGAATCGTTTCATGCCTTTGTTAAATTCGATACACTCGCTTTAAAGGAAGGGAAATTATCAGCTAAATTAAAAGAGTTAATCGCCATTGCTGTGGCTCATACGACAGGTTGTCCCTATTGCATTGAATTGCATATTACACAGGCTAAACAAAAAAATGCTTCAAAAGAAGAGGCTAGTGAAGCTATTATGATTGCTACCGCACTCAAGGCGGGTTCTGCTCTAGCCCACGGGGTCAATGCCTTAAACGCCTATGATGGCAATACGGATGAGGAACTATATAAAGAACAGTATTTTTTACGAATTAAAGAATTTTCTACTCTACATTCTAGCGCCTTTAACGCTTTTATTGACTTTGATACAAAAACAATGAAGGACGGGCTATTAACAGGATATGAAAAAGAACTCATTGCTATTGCTGTTGCCCATACTACAGGCTGCCCTTATTGCATTTCTCTACATGTCCAAGCAGCAAAAAAATTAGGCGTTTCCAAAGAGGAAATTGCTGAGTCTATTGTGGTTGCTACTGCATTAAAGGCGGGTTCTGCTTTAGCCCATGGTGTCAATGCCTTAAACGCCTACGATCAAGTAGCCCTTCTTACGTAAAATATTTAGACTGTTTGTTAAAAGAGCAAGGGTGTTAGATTGACCGCAATCAATCTAACACTTTTTTTGCGGTAATCGTTATTATTCGCTAAGGTAACGCGCTTATAAATTCAATGTTTTTTATTAAATGTACGCTTTAAATACTTTTTGTTACACTATTGGAAAAAGAGGTTACTATGAAAAGAAAAAAAATCTTTATTCTACATGAAATTTACGGTGTAAATGATTTTATAAAAGATCAAGGACAAACATATAGTGATTCAAATACAAACGTAGAATGTATTTCTCTGTATTCCAACGGCAAAGTATTTTCATATAGTCAGGAAAAGGAAGCTTATCAATATTTCACGCAAGAAATCGGCTTTGATCGCCCACTTGAACGACTAACGCTTCTTCTATTGGAAGCAAAAGTACAATATGATGAAGTGGTTTTAATCGGATTTAGCGTCGGTGCAACATTGGCATGGAGGCTCTCTAACTTACCAATTCATCGTATTATTTGTATTTACGGCTCAAGAATACGTCAATACTTAGACGTCCATCCTACATGTCCAACATTGGTCATTTTACCTAGTCATGAAAAAAGCTTTGATGTGAATGAATTGAAAAAGGCAATAGAGCGATTGCCGTTTGTACAAACTGCTCAATTAAGTGGGAAGCATGGCTTTATGGACTACAACAATTCAAACTATTGCGACAATAGTTATTTACAGGCGCAATCTGTCATTCATTATTTTTTACATAAGGAACAGCTATAAGGAGTGCTTAGCATGAACCAAAATAAATATATTGAAATCGAACCTTATATTGAATCAGGAAATATTATTTATCCAAGCTTTCAATTTCCACTGCAACCAGACTGTATTATTGGCATTTATACTGACGTTGCTAAAATCAAGCCCTTAATGGAATGGTTTTTAAAACAACCTAATTGTTATACTTGTTTGCGAGAAAGTGCTTTATATGAGCGCCTGACAGTGATGGAGTATATTCAATTTTGTTTGAAGCTTTATACAATTCCCTTGCACAATAAAGACGAAATTTTAAAGCTTTTAACACTTACCGAACACAAAAACAAAAAAATCAATAAACTTCAAAACGGTGAAAAGCAACGTTTAAAACTGCTTCATACATATCTTAATTCAGCACAAATTCAAGTAATCGAGGAACCATTTCAAAATCTAGATGAATTTTCAAAGCATAGCGTACAACAATTACTTGCCGCTCTACAAAAAAAAGAAAAAACCATTATTTTACTTTCAAATAATTTGGAAGACTTGATTATTTCGAGTGGCGAAATATATAGATTAGATGCATTAGGTTTACATGCACTGGATGTAAAAGAGGATGAAATTGAAACAGTTTCCACACCAATCGACAATGCACCTATCCGCTTTGATAAAATCCCAACAAAGAAAAATGACAAAATCATTTTATTTAACCCACCAGAAATAGATTATATTGAAAGTGTGGAAGGCGTTGTAAGCGTATATGTTGCAAATGAAGCCTATCCTTGCACACTATCTCTTAATGACTTAGAACAGAAATTGACACCATTCGGCTTTTTTAGAAGTCATCGTTCTTATATCGTTAACCTCCAAAAGGTGCGTGAAATCATTACTTGGACCCGCAATAGCTACAGTCTTGCGTTAAATTGCAATGAAAAAACGGTTGTCCCTTTGTCGAAAAATAAACTTGCGGATTTAAAAGAAATACTCGGAATATAGTAGATTTCCCAGGAAATAAACGACTCCTGTCAGCTTAATATTTCTCCCTTGAAGGTCATTTTTCCGCCTTTCACCTGTAATTTAATGTCTACTTCTCCATCACACTGTAAAGTTAGGTTAACAACAACCACAGGAGGTTTACACATGGAGACAGTTATTGATGTACAACATTTAAATAAGGTGTTTAATAGGGAAACTGCCTTACAGGATGTTTCTTTCACGATTAAAAAGGGTGAAATATTCGGTTTTCTTGGCCCAAGTGGCTCGGGCAAAACGACGACTATTAAAATTTTAACTGCACAAACAGAAAAAACTGCAGGTGACGTTTCATTATTTAATCGCCCTGTTAGTGAAATGAAGAGCAGTCAAAATCGTCAACGCTTTGGCATTTTAACTGATAATAGTGGACTGTATACGAGACTTTCAATCGAGGAGAATTTATTACTCTATAGTAGTTTATATCAATTGCCAACTTCAGCAGTAAAAGATGCATTAGATTTTGTGAACCTTTATGCAGAACGTAAAAAGAAAATAAGTCAACTTTCTAAAGGGATGATACAGCGTGTGACATTAGCTCGTGCTATTATGCACAAGCCTGAATTATTATTTTTAGATGAGCCAACTTCAGCACTTGACCCTGTCAATACGCAACATATTTACAATGGTTTACGCAAGCTAAATGAGCTCGGGACAACAATCTTTTTAACAACACATGATATGAGTGAAGCAGAAATACTTTGTGATCGAGTTGCCTTTTTACATCAAGGTAAAATACGTGCGATTGGTTCACCAAAGCAATTAAAAAAAGAATTTGGAGATGAAACCATTACGGTCGAATTAACAAATGGTCACTACGAAACGATTCAAAATGGCGAACAGGATGCACAAAAACTATATGATTGGATGCAATCGAATGCAGTTGCACGTCTATACACAAACGAGCCAACTTTAGGAGATATTTTTATGCAAATAACAGGGAGTGATTTAATATGAACATGTCATTTACACGTATTCAAGCAATTTTTATGAAAGACTACAAGGAATTCTCACGAAATTATGCAGTATCTGTTATGGTTTTTTTACCCCTTATATTAGCGTTTGCTTACAACAAGATTGGCACGAGCAGTATTGATGCATACTTTTTACCAATCAACTTAGTATTCGCAGTTGTAACTGCCTATGTACAATGTTGTTTAATAGCTGAAGAAAAAGAAAAAAATACGCTTCGAAATTTAATGCTATCCCCTGCTTCACTGGCAGATATTTTAATAGGAAAAAGCTTGTTCGTCTTTATAGTTACCGTTGTTGTAGTTAGTTTGGCCATTTTCCTTGTTGGTTATGAGCCTGCCAATCTTTTAATCCTAGCAATTGCCCTATTGCTCTCTACCGTATTCTATATTGCTTTAGGAACATTATGTGGATTATTTGCCAAAACGATTATGGAAGCATCCATCATCGTGATGCCCGTGATGTTTATTTTCTCCTTCGGACCGTTTGCCCTATCACTGGCTTCTGCCTACCCAATTTTAGAATTGGCGAAATGGCTACCAAGCTCACAGCTAGTGCTATTAGCAGAAGCTTTAGAAGGTCCCTACACAATGATGGATTGTATTATTCCAATCGTTACGATTACCGTTTGGTCGTTGTTAACATGGGGAATCACAGGATTTATTTATAAAAAATTAAATTAGGTGTCAGGCACTCAAACAATTTAAGTGCCAGGCACCCAAACAATTTCACTTACTTAAAGTAATTGTTGTTCAAGTTGTTCGATTTCTTGTAATGTATCTGCATACCAAATACCAATAAATCGCGATGCTACTTTATTTTCAAAATAATCCCCATCATAAAAGGATAGTGGCACTAGAACACCTTGTTTAATACATTGCTCGATCGTTTGAAAAAATGATGCATTCTCCTCTACACCTTTTGATGCGTAGGAAGCAAATTTATTAACCGGTTTGCCTAACGCTTCATGAAACATAAGCATAGATGTCGAGCCGTTTTGACGGAAGTTTAAATCAATCGCTTGCACATCTCCTGCTTCTGTTACGATTAAATCAAATCCCGCAACACCCACAAAGCCTTCTGCTACTCCACGCTCCATTATATGGCGTCCTACTTCAATCACTTTTTCTGGTACTTTCTCTACAATAACATTTCCTTCATAAATGCCATTGTCATCTGTCATTTGTTTAGAAGCACCCAAATATTGTATACCAAGCGCTTCTGAATAGACGAACTGGCAACTATAATTATCCTTTGCTTGCAATAACTCTTCAATAATAATACTTTCTGTCCCATTCATTCGGAATTGACGTAAACCTTCTGTGAGCTCATCCTGATTCTGGCAAATAATAACACCGTATCCACCAGAAGTGGGCGAATCATCTCCAGGCTTAAGTACAACAGGTGGCTTCCAATTTTTCATTGCATCCGATAATTTATACAGCTCAATGTTTAATCGGCTTGGCACGTATTTACTGTCAATTAAATGATCAATGTAAGCTTTCGTATTAAGCTCATTAAATTTTGCTGCATCCATCCAATAACAATTTCGATTCATATCTTCTGCATCATGTAAATACTGACAAACAATCGTTTTTCCTTCCGCACACCATGCATCCAATTGTGCTAAATATTCTTCTTGCGTTTCATACGTATACGGTTGCTCTATCCAAGCTAAACCAGCTACTTCGTGTAGCTTTTTAGCTTTTGCTGTTTGTGTTGCACGGTGCACTAAAACAGGAATATCTGCAATAGCTACTTCCCTTGAGGTTAATGCATCTAGTTTATGACAATCATCCATCATCCATGGATTATCGCTATATGGTGTACGAGGTGTATAAACAGCATTGTCACCATATATTTGTCGCAATGTTAATTTTGGCTTCAACATACTAGTCCCCCACTTTTCAAAAATAGATTTTAAATAATCTACCCTTGAATAACTAAAACCACACTTTTTTTGACAAAAACTAGATTATTAGACTACTAATCATCCATTTTTTTACTGATTTTTAATAAGTAAGAGGAAGAGTTAATGTATTTTGAAGTTACTCCATTTCTAACAATATTTCTAAGTGTGCCTTTACTTTTGGCCATTCTTGTAATGTAATACTATACATCACTGTGTGCCGCGTTGAGCCATCTTTACGAATCATATGATTGCGTAGAACCCCCTCTTTTGTAGCTCCTATACGTTCGATTGCCTTTTGTGAACGTAAATTGTCATGATCTGTTTTAATTTGAACTCGTTGTAGACCAAGTACTTCAAAACAATAGGTAAGCAATAAATATTTACAATTCGTATTGACCGCAGTACGCCAAAATGAAGGAGTAAGCCAAGTAGCCCCTATTTCTAACCGTTGATGCTTGCTATCAATATCCATAAAACGAGTTGAGCCGATAATTTGTCCTGATAACTTATCCACAATGACAAATGGATACTCCTTCATGAGGCTTTTGTTAGACAATGCATTTTCCACAAAGTTATGCACATCACTTTCATCCTCAATCGTTGTGGACATATACGACCAAATCTCTGGATAACTGCCTGCAGCCAATAGCGCTGGACTATCCTCTCTCACTAAAGGTCTTAATAATACAACGTTATTTTCTACCATGTTAAATTTCATTGTCCTTCACTCCTTTTTTCATTATTAAACAGGATTTTTGATATGATGAATATAACCAATTTTCAAAATTCTAACCATACCAAGGAGCTGTGAAATGAAATGGAACTAGCTATCTCCTTTATCGGAAATAAGCCTAAATATGCACAGATTTATGAAAACATTAAACATGCTATTCTTTCGAAAAAGCTTCTAGCCCATGAACAATTGCCTTCCAAACGAAAGCTTGCAACAACATTACATGTTAGCGTTCATACAATAAAAGAAGCCTATGAGCAACTGCTTGCAGAAGGTTATATTTATAGTAAAGAACGCTCAGGCTACTACATTGCGCAATTGGAGTTTGAATGGCTCCAACCATTACAAACAGAAAAATCCGCTTCATTGCCTATGACCGAACAATCAGTAACCTATGATTTTAGTAATGGTCATGTGGATAAAGACACGTTCCCCTTCTCCATTTTCCATAAGTTAATGAAACAGCATTTTACTATTAACAGTTTATCAACAAGCCCATGGCAGGGAGAAGCAGCTTTACGACAGGAAATTGCCAAGTATGTTGGACGCTCCAGAGGTATTCAATGCGATCCATCACAAGTATTTGTCTATAGTGGTACACAAAGCCAACTGCAAGCATTATGTCATTACTTTGGTCCACAAACGCATGTTGGCTTAGAGGAACCTGGGTTTAAACGTGTGAGGGCTACGCTACAGCAATGTGGTTTACCCATCTATCCGATTACTGTGGATAACTTAGGCGTAACGGTACCCCAAAAGGCTATTCACATGTTATACACAACGCCAGCTCATCAGTTTCCACTGGGGATGGTTATGTCGGCTGAACGACGTGTAGCACTATTACAATGGGCGAACTTAAACGAGGCATTTATTATAGAGGATGATTATGATGGAGAATTTCGTTATAAAGGGCTTCCGATTCCCTCCCTAGCAAATATGGATCAACTACAGCGGATCATTTATTTTGGGACATTTTCAAAAACATTACTGCCGTCTCTCCGGATTAGTTATATGATTTTGCCTCAATCACTCATTGCATCATTTTCTAGTTTTTATCAGGAACAAAAGTCCGTTGTGTCAAAAGTAGACCAGCTTGTACTAGCTGATTTTCTTGGACAAGGGCTATTTGACAAACATTTAGCTAAAATGCGTACGATTTATCGAAAAAAACAGCAAACGCTACTAGCAGCTATTGCTAATCATTTCTCCAATGAATTTAAAGTTATAGGCGAACACGCTGGTCTACATATTATTGTGAAACTACCAAAAAGATTATCGGAACAAGATGCTCTTCATCTTGCTCATACAGTAGGCGTTAATGTTTATCCTTGTTCGACTTCATTTCAATCCCCTCCTGAACATGCGATGATAATTATTGGCTATGGAGGATTGTCACTAGAACAAATTGAAGAAGGTATTTCCTTACTTGCTTCTGTATGGCATGCCTCTTAATCATTATTCATTAATGTTTATGCATGTACTTGAAACTTTTTAAACTAAATAACGTATTCTAACTAAATGCATTCACAAGGGGAGTAGATAAATGGAGAATCGAGAGCAATTAATCAACTATTTACAAGAAATTGAAGCGTGGGAGAAAGACCAAAAAGGACTATGGTTTTGGGAGAGATTAGGGCGCATTCCATTTAAAATTTTAGATAAGATGACCCCTGCCTTTATTCAACAAAAACTAGCTTTACTTGTCGATGAGCTAGGAAGTTATATTCAATCTGGTGGAAAATATTTAATTAATGAACAAATGATGATTCAAAAAATCCGTAATCAGTCTTCGAATCCTAATATATTTGCAATCTCTGATATCGGGAATATTCCTTTAGAGGAGATGATTGCTCTTAGTGACAAGCTTCAAAAAGAACGCGTGAAATTAGCAACAGTACAAGGTGCTTCGACTGGTTTTGGTGGTATTTTCACATTGGCGATTGATATTCCTTTTATATTAGGAATGGCTTTAAAAACATTGCAAGAAATAGCCATTATTCATGGCTACGATCCGAATGATAAAATGGAACGTATTTTCATTGTGAAATGTCTACAATTTACGTCAGCGGATATTGTGGGTAAAGAAGCTATTTTAGAAGAGCTGTCCTCCATGCACGACAACAAAAACGCATCAGA
Organism: Lysinibacillus sp. C5.1; assembly: GCF_016350185.1. Lineage (NCBI taxonomy): Bacteria > Bacillati > Bacillota > Bacilli > Caryophanales > Bacillaceae > Lysinibacillus > Lysinibacillus sp. C5.1. The sequence goes on along the minus strand of NZ_CP066226.1, from coordinate 283,623 downwards.
AACGATGATTTCACAGCTACAAGGTTGGCAGGAAGTATTTTTCACGTACCGCGATCAAATGGGCTGGAAAAAGCTCTTCCAAATGGTACCGATTGCAGGCATGATTTTCGGAGCATACGCTAATAAAGGCATGATGCAGGATGTTGCGGAGACAGGCATCATGCTATATCGAAAAAGAAGAATATACGAAAAACTAAATTAGTGCCAGCTAAATGGGTGCCAGTCACCCAAACAATTCTTACACAATTTTAATTAGGATTTTTCCTTGATGTTGACGGCTTTCCATAAAGGTATGTGCCTTTTCCATATCCTCTAAAGCAAACTCTGCTGCTATAGGCACTTGGAAACTTTCATTCTGTATTAATGAAAATATTTCTGGAGCTACTTGTTGCAATAATTCCGGCTTTAAAGCACGCGTCGTTCCTAAGCTAAAGCCTTTTACATTGCGGCAACTACTATGTAAGTCAGCTGTTTTTATTTGACCCACCTGACCGCTACTGTTACCAAATTGCACAAGTGTACCATATGGAGCTAAGCAACGGAAACTTTCTTCGGTAATGGCTCCTGCAATCGAATCAAAGACAACATCGACACCAAGACCATCCGTATAGTCATTCACTTTGGCACTAAAGTTTTCATATGTCAGAACATGATGTGCACCTAGCTCATAGGCAATGGCAGCTTTTTCTTTAGTGCTAACAGTACCTATTATTTTCTTCACTCCACGCCTTTTTGCCATTTGAATAAGCATCGTTCCGACTCCACCTGATGCAGCATGAATTAAAATACTATCGTCTGTACCTAGTTGTGTAATTTGATGTGTTAACATATAAGATAAAAATAAAACAGTCGGTATAGCAGCTACCTTTTTAAGAGATACGTCATTTGGAATGCGAAACACTAGCTGTTCATTTGCGACGACACATTGCGCATATGCACCATTTTTTGGGAAAGCAATCACTTTGTCTCCCTTTTGAAAACCACTGCTATCATCAAAAACCTCTTCTATAACACCCGCAACATCTAATCCAAGGATCATTGGAAAATTCGCTTTCGCTTTATTGCCCGTTCTATTTTTGATATCCGCAAAATTAACACTTGTATAGGACGCCCGTATTAGCACTTCCCCTTTGGAAATCGCTGGTTTTGGACAATCCACAAAAGTTAATACGGAGGGTGGTCCAAAAGCATTTATTGTAACAGCCTTCATCATTATCCCCCTTCCTGTTATAGTAAAATTATAACTTACTTTACATAAAAGAGTTACCATTTTTCAAACCAATAGGAGGAATGATGATGAAGGCTAGAAAAGATATTTATAACGGCTCTGCTTACAATTTTTTTAATATGAATAGTGACAAAATTTGTTTTATGTTCTGTGGTACAGGCTACAACTATGACAAACCCTTACTACATTACGCTACTTCTTTGATGCTTGACTTCGGTTATGATATTGTCCAAGTATGTTATACATTTGAGCAACAGTTGTTCAACAAGCCGCCAAACGTTATTTCTGAAAAAGTTTTTAACACTGTGGATTCTATTGTGACCTATTATTTACAAACAAAAGCTTACAAAGAAGTTGTTTACATTGGAAAATCGCTAGGAACCATGCCAATTATTGATTTTTATATGCAACAGGAAACCGTTGTACCTTCTCGTTATATACTATTTACACCACTGCTAGCCTTGGAACATACTATGCAAAATTTAATCCATCGACATTCCTTTTTAGCTATAGGAACAGCTGACCCTCACTTCACAGCGGAAAGACTAAATCGACTAACTTCTCATCAGCTTACTATTGTAGAAGATGCAAACCATTCACTTGAAATAGCAAACAATACATTAGAGTCGATTAATACCTGTCACACTATACTAAACGATCTCAACATTTTTCTTCAAAACGGTAGTTCTTTCTAAAGAACGCCAGATGCGTAAAAGGCCTAAGAGGTCGTGAATAAATGCTGTTAAAGCATATTAAGACTGCAGTGTTAAAACACCGTCTTCCATGCGGTACACTCGGTCACAGTAAGTTAACATACGCTCATCATGCGTTACCATGATAGCCGCCTTTTTACGCTTTTTAACCTCATTAGAAATTAGCTGCACAACTTCGAAAGCACGCTTAGAATCTAAACTAGCTGTTGGTTCATCTGCTAAAATCACACTTGAATCATTCATAAAAGCTCGGGCTATTGCTACACGCTGACGCTCTCCCCCAGATAGCTCATTTGGGAATTTTTTAAGCTTTTTTTCTAGTCCTAAATCTGCCAACAATTGCTTTGCAAACTGCTGATCAGTACTTGATACTTTACCTGCCATTTTTTTTACTAGCAGTAGTTGATCTAGTACATTTAAATAAGGAATTAGGTTAGATGTTTGTAAAATAAACCCTATTTCATTTAGACGGAATTTAGCAAGTTCTTTCTCCTTTAGCGTCTCAATTTTTTTACCATTGACGATGACACTACCTGAAGAGGGCTGTAACAAGGCTCCAACTGCCGATAATAATGTACTTTTGCCTGAACCCGATGGACCAATAATGGCTACTATTTCACCTGCATCTACTTCCATTGACACATTGTTAAGAGCTGTAATTGTTGAACTGCCTTCGTCATAGGTTTTTGTCATATTTCTCACTTCTAAACGTTTCATCTACTCCACTCTCCCTAATGCTGTTAATGGATCTACTTTAGATACTTGGCGAACACATACAAATGAACTTAACACACTGATTAATAAAAGTGCGAAACCGTAAAGTACAACAAGGGTAGGGTCTAAATTAAATGGCATGTCTTCCGGGAAAACTAGTGCTGTTAAATATGTAAGCACTACGCCTACTAAAATACCTACTAAAGAAATGACAAACACTTGGGAAACAATTGCCTTTGTGATAAAACTATTTTTTGCACCAATGGCTTTCATTACACCAAATTGTTGTGTCTTTTGAATCGTTAAAACATAAAAGAAGACCGCGATGACAAACGCAGAAATAGCAACGAGAAACACTAACATCATGACAATCGTCCCGTTTTCTTCCATATATCCTGGCATTCCATTAATTGCCTGACTTTTCGTTGCGGTTTCGATGCCCCCGATTTTTTCACTAAAATTCTCTGCATCTAAGTTAGGTGCCTGTATCGCTATCGCATTTACTACATCTTCAATGCCGTTATTGGCACCTGGTGCAGCAAATTGATAGGCTCTCCATTGTTCTACTGTGCTGAATAGTACTGGTAAATGGTTATATGTTTCGTTTTCAACAAAGCCGACAATTTTTAATACAATTGTGGAACTGTCCACTTTGATTTGGTCACCAATTGCATAGCCTTTGTCTTGTAACGTTTTATTGGCTAAAACGCCATTTTGAATGTTTTTATCTAACTTCTTACCTTCTATTACTTTGGGTTCGATAAACGACCCAGGTTCAATCCCTAGAAGTGCAATATCTGTTTTTTCATCGATACCCTTCTTAGAAACAGCCGCCATTGCAGAACCAAATAGTGCACTATCTTCTACTTTACTTTGTGCATCAATCTTTTCTTTTAAAGATGCGGAAATTAAAGATTTACTAAATTTTGAACCTGAACCCTCCTCGTATACTACATAATGCGCATCTAGATTTTTGATAGAAGCTGCACTTAATGTCGAAAGTCCATTTCCAAGCCCTGACAAAATAAACGTTAACCATGCTATTAATACAATAATCATTGTAATCATTGAGTAGCGTAACTTTGCATGTTTAATTTCTTTTAAAGCTAAAAACATCGATCGTTTCCTCCTATTATCTTTATAAGTTACACATGTGTCACTTTTAAATAAAAAAGTACACATACGCAACTAGTATTATACTCATTAGTTACACATGTGTCACTTATTTTTACCTCTCACACCGTTTAAAATTAATAGTTTCGTAAAGTTAAAAAACTGTACTTCATCCATTTGACTATGATTTGGAATATTAATACTCTGAAAAATAAATCCAAGGACAAGATCATTAGGAATATCAGCATCCACAAACCCTTCTTTTTTTCCTTGTTGGACGATACGCATTAAAGGTCCATACATATTAAAATGCATCGCTGACAGCTTTTCTTTTTTTTCTTGCATGTGAGGTTTATTGGTTGTTGAAATAATTTCAGCAATACCTAATAGTAAATGTAAATCCTTTGAACGAAAAATACTATGCAATAACTCGTCTAATTGGTCAAGATAAGATAACTCCGCAGGAATTGATAATAAATCTTTTACACTTTTATCCATCTCATGTAACATAAAATCCATCAGTAGTTCATCTTTATTTGTATAGTATTTATAAATGGCAGCTCTTGAAACTTCTAATGATTCAGCTAGTCGAGCAATCGTAAATCCTTCATAGCCAACAGCTAATACCAATTTTTTCGATTCCAAGAATAAATCGAGCGTACTAAACTTACGATCGCGGCCCATATATTCCTCACTCCCTACACGAATTGTTGGATACTTTTAGCATACGCTACAATTAAATAGTTCACAATAATTACGGTACTTTCTATTAGTGAAATAAACACTAGAAAATAACTGCACAAAACTAAAACACCCCGTTAAATGTTAGTTTTCATATTAACATCCACGGGGCATTTTATTTAGTTATGATTAAAAATTAGTATGCTAAGCCGAATAATGCTTTAATGTGTGTCAGATAGCGAATGTTAGACGCTTCTTTCATAAGTGTTGCAGGTAGACCTTTAAGTTGTGTGTTGCTAGCACCAATAGTCGCAACTGCATCTTTACGTCCTAAGCTTGCAAGTGTACCAGAGTTAACTGCAGAGAATGTTTTCATCTCTTGGTTTTTGTATTGTGCAAATAAATTGTATCCTGCACATTCACCCATTTGCCAAGCAACTTGTGCAGTTGGCGCATAAAGTGGACGTCCGCCGTCAGCTGGTAATGCCACAGAAGCATCTCCGATTACAAATACATCTTCGTGTGATGTAGATTGTAGGAATTCGTTGATTGTTGCTTTGCCACGGTCAGCAGCAAGGCCTGATTCAGCAACGATTGGAAGTGCAGCTACACCACCAGTCCAGATGAATGTATTGGCAACGATTGACTCACGGTCTTTAAGTGAAATAACGTTACCATCAACACCCGTTACTGGAGTACCTGTGATAAATTCTACACCGCGTTTTGTTAAGCTTTCCGTTGCACGTTCAATTAGTACATCTGGAAGTACTGGTAAGATTTTAGGACCAGCTTCAACTAGCTTAATTTTAAGATCTGCAAAGTTTACACCGTGTTGTGCTGCGATTTTTGGGAAGTTGTCCACGATTTCACCAACAAGCTCAACACCTGTTAAACCGCCACCGCCAATAACGATTGTTGCATCTGCTTCATCTTTAGATTGTGCATATGCTTTAATACGATCTTCAATGTGACGGTTAATTTTGTTTGCATCGTTAACAGATTTAAGTACCATTGAATTTTCTTCTAATCCTGGGATACCGAAGAAACCAGTTTGACTACCTAAAGAAACAACTAATGTATCGTAAGATAAAGTGTAACCAGTATCTAGGTCAACCTTTTTAGTATCTACATTAAATTTCGTTACTTTAGCGATTTGTAAATCAATATCTAAACCTTTAAAGATTTTTTTAAGCGGTAGCGCTACTGCACCTTCTGCAATAGTACCACCAGCTAAACGGTGAAGTTCAGTGATGATTTGGTGCGTTGGGAATTGGTTTACTACTGTAATTTTAGCTTCATCAGCTGATAAATACTTACGCGCTGTTAATGCAGTTAATACACCTGCGTAACCAGCACCTAAGATGACGATTTCTTTTGACATGATTAATTAATCCTCCGTCCTTACGAATTGAATATATCTCGAACTTTATTTTGATTTACGTTCAGCGTTAACTTGTAAAAATGCATTAACAAAACGGAAAACATTTTGAACTTGTGGGTCTTTTAACATTTTCACAAGACCAAATAAACCGATGACTTCTTGGCTTTCAGAAGCGCGATCTTTTGCTTCAATAGCTGTAGCTGCAAGTTGTTTAGCCGATCCTACTACTGGTCCAGCCATTTCTGTTACAGCACCAACAGTATCACTTTTTAACACTTCGTCGGTTGCAACTGCTTGCGCAAACTCATATGATTTAGTTAATAACGTCATCATTTCAGTTAGCTTTGGTAATTGTTCAACTAAAGTTGTTAGAGATTCTTGCACCTCAGGCTTTAATAGTTGGTCTAGTACATCTAATTGTTCTTGACTCACAGTTAATTGTTCAGACTGTGCTTGGTTATTCGTTTCTGACATTTTGAACTCTCCTTTGCCGTCACTAATACTATTTTTTTATATTGCCTCCATGTAAAAAAGACCATTAAGCGATCTTCTTAACAGTCGTTACAGCGGATATCTTACATTCACCAGTCACAAGGGCTGGAAAGCGAATTTCATGATTTGTTACATATTTTCCATTTTGCACAAAGCGCATCACAATTCCATCCTTATCTTATCTTGGTGACATTACATCATCCATTATAAGACTGTTTGCGCATTATTTCAATCAACTATGGCACAATCTTTGAAAAATAGTTTAATGGTAAACTATTTTTAGCAGTCTGTACTCTTTTTCTGTTCTTTTTGGAAGAAAAATCAATGTTAACCATGCGATAAAACAACTCAAACGCCATAAATTATGTTATTAGCTACAATTTTTCTCACTTTTCGATGGATAACCAAAAGAAAGCAATAATTTCTTTTGACGCCAAAGATACTGTGTCAAAAAGCCTTTTTCCTTCACCATCTTTAAAGTAGCCCACTGACATTAGCGCCATAAACGTATGGGCAAAAAATTCTGCGTTCCCTTTGCGAATTGTCCCTTTTTCCATTTCACTTTGCATCGCTCGCTCAATCGTTTTATACATCTCATTTTCAGAAGCATGTACTTCTTTCAATTGCGTTTGTGATAGATTGATGGTCGCCTCTCGCATAAAGTTCTTCATATCAATATCAACAGTTGCTGATAAATGGACTTCAATCAGTTGCTCTAATCGATCTCTAAATGGAATCGGTTGCTCTAAAATTCGTTCAATATGATGTCTAATTCTATGCATCATTTCAACTAAGGCCGATGTATATAAATCCCCTTTAGTTGGGTAGTAGTAATAGATAGTGGCTTTTGTAACATTACAGGCTTTGGCAACATCATCCATGGACACGTTTTTGTAGCCATCCTTAATAAACAGCATGGTCGCTGTTTCTAAGACAATATCTTTTGTAGGTTTAGCCTTGTCATCATGGCGAGGTCTTCCTAGAACACGCGGTGATTGTTTCAACAAGATCGCCTCCTTATAATGTGTAGTACTAAACATATTATAACATATCAATACTTCTGTATTGATTAATTAACCTTCTAGTATATATAATTAGTGTACATTACATGAAACGGAGGTTTTCTAATGAAAAAACATCCACTTGAGCAATGGGGCTCAATGGTAGCCAGTAAAAAAGGGCGTTTTCTTGCACTTGGATGCTGGATATTACTTGTTCTCGTCCTTTCGTTTGCTTGGCCGCAAATTAATAGCATCGAAAGTGAAACGGGTAAAAACTTGCCTGACACCGAAATGTCCGAGCAAGCAGCAGCCATTATTGCTGAAGAATTTCCAAATGATGCAGGTACACCTTTATTACTCGTTTGGCATAGAGAAAGCGGCCTAACACCAGCTGATTTTGGAGCTATCCAAAAGGTTTATGCAGAGCTAAATAGCAACCCTTTAGAGCATCAAACATTAGTTCCACCATACGATAAAATGCCACCACAGGCTTTATCAGCATCTGCATCTGACAACGGTTCTACAATTGTCACACCTGTTTTCTTTGAAAAAGATGTTGCCACTGATGTTTTACAAGAAAGTCTAGATACATTATCAAAAACAATGGATTCAAACAATGTTCAACTGGATCAAGATTTATCAAGCGACGCACTACATGTTCGCTATTCTGGACCAGTCGGTATTGCAACGGATGCTGTTAGCTTATTTTCACAAGCTGATGTAAAACTAATGATTGCAACCGTACTGCTTGTATTAGTGTTATTAATTTTAATTTATCGTTCGCCATTACTTGCCATTATTCCTTTAATTGTTGTAGGGCTTGCCTATGGTGTTATTAGTCCAACACTCGGTTTCTTTGCAGAGCAAGGATGGATTGACAAAGATTCACAAGCTGTATCCATCATGACGGTTTTATTATTTGGTGCTGGTACGGACTATTGCTTATTTTTAATTTCAAAATACCGTGAAATTTTACTTGATGTTGAAGATAAAGCGACAGCGATGAAGCTCGCTGTAAAAGAGTCGGGTGGCGCTATTATGATGAGTGCGCTTACCGTTGTTATTGGTTTAGCTACACTTAGTCTTGCCCATTATGGCTCATTCCAACGCTTCGCAGTGCCATTTAGCTTTGGCGTATTGGTAATGGGCATTGCTGCGCTAGTTGTTTTACCAGCAATCCTTGTGATTATAGGGCGAGTAGCCTTTTTCCCATTCACGCCACGTACAGAAGAAATGGCAAAAGCAAAGGGCAAAAAACAGCACAAACCTTCTCATAAAGTGAGTCATAAAATTGGACATTTTGTAACGCATAAGCCATGGATTGTTATTGCAGTCACTGTCTTGCTCCTTGGTGGCTTAGCGGCCTTTGTACCACGCATTCAATATACTTTCGACTTATTATCTTCTTTCCCAGAAGATATGCCATCACGTGAAGGCTTTACTTTAATAGAAGAGAATTTTTCACCTGGCGAGTTGGCACCTGTTCAGCTAGTAATTGATACGCAAGGCTCGGATGTTAATTTACAACAACAGCTTACAAAAATTCCATATATCGATAACGTGTCTGATGTACAAATTGGTACGAAAAATAATTCGATACAATTGTATGAATTATCATTGAATGCCAATCCGTATGCACAAGAGTCTTTAGAGCATATTCCGGAATTGAAAGCTGAAGTTGTTAAACTTCTTAAAGATTCTGGTATAAAAGATGCTGACTCACACGTATGGCTTGGCGGGGAAACAGCAAGCCAATATGATACAAAGCAAATTACCGAGCGCGATGAATCTGTTATCATGCCGACAATGATTGCTTTAATCGCATTATTATTATTTGTTTATTTACGTTCAGTAACAGCAACTGTTTATCTGCTTGCTACAGTTATTATTTCTTACTTTGGTGCGCTTGGTGCGGGCTGGCTTATTTTGCACCATGTCATGGGTGCAGAGGCAATTTCAGGCTCTATTCCGCTATATGCCTTTGTATTTTTAGTTGCACTTGGCGAGGATTATAATATTTTCATGATTTCTGAGATTTGGAAGAAACGAAAAACGAAGGACCATTTAACAGCGGTAGAAGAAGGCGTTGTGCATACAGGTAGTGTTATAACATCCGCAGGACTCATTTTAGCAGGTACGTTCGCGGTGCTTGCTACATTACCAATTCAAGTCCTTGTACAGTTCGGTGTTGTAACAGCAATCGGTATATTACTGGATACGTTTATTGTACGACCTTTACTTGTACCTGCCATTACAACGGTGCTCGGCAAATATGCATTCTGGCCAGGAGCGCTCTTTAAAAAAGGTCATTAAATGGTGACAGGCACTCAAACAATTTAGCATTTAAAATCCCACCGACAGTTTGATCGGTGGGATTTCTTTGTCTATCTTAATTTGTTGGTTTTTTTAAATCCATCGTAGCTGCTGCACTTTCAACTTTTACACGTTTTAAGAAGAACGCTAGTATTAGTGCTAGTACCGTCACAAAAGCAGCGATTAAGAAAGAATGTGTAATGCCGTCTAGTAAAGCTGTTTGCATAATTTGCTCTTTCATTTGTTGCATTTGCTCCGCTGTTGGTGCAACACCAGATTGAGCTGCATGTGCTTTAGCCTCTGCAATTAAATCTTCTGCTGTTGATTTTGTACGGTTATTCATAAATGTAACTAATACCGCACTACCAATAGCTCCAGCTACTTGTTGCAAAGTATTATTAATAGCTGTACCATGTGGATTCATCATCTGTGGTAATTGGTTTAAACCATTTGTCATAATTGGCATCATAACCATCGACATACCAAACATCCGAATTGTATACATCGATACGATAAATGTATAACTAGAATCCATCGCTAATTTCGTTAAGCCGAAAGTAGCCATTGTTGTTATTGTTAGACCGATTATCGCTAATATACGCGGTCCAAATTTATCGAAAAGTTTACCAGTAATCGGAGACATAATCCCCATTGCAAGGGCACCAGGAAGCATCATTAAACCTGCTTCGAATGGTTCAATCCCACGAATTGATTGTACATACGCAGGGGTTAAAATCATCCCCGAGAACATCGCCATTGAAACGATTACGGAAATCGCAGAGCTTAATGCAAACATAGGATATTTGTAAATACGTAATTCTAATAAAGGCTGATCCATACGTAGTTGTTTAAAGATGAAGATAATTAAAGCAGCAAACCCCACTATAATCGTACCGTATACCCAAGGACTCGACCATCCTTTGTCACCTGCCGTACTGAAACCGTATAAAATTCCACCAAACGCTACTGTTGATAATAATACAGAAGGAACATCTAAGTGTACTTCACGTGTTTCCATTACATTGTCTAATTTCCAAATACCAAATAGTAGACTAATAATGGCAAATGGTATAATCATTTGGAACAACATACGCCAATCATGATGTTCAACGATATAACCAGATAATGTCGGACCTATTGCTGGTGCAGCGATCATAACTAAACCGAAAATACCCATTGCCGCTCCACGTTTTTCTTTTGGGAAGCTAGTTAGCATGACGTTCATTAATAATGGTGACATACTAGCAGCCCCTGCCGCTTGCACCATACGCCCTGCCAATAACATGCCAAAGTTTGGAGCAAAGCCAGCCATAATTGTACCTATCGTAAAGATAGACATTGCCGTAATAAATAAATGTCTATTTTTAAAGCGCGTCACAAAGAATGCTGATGCAGGTACTAAAATACCGCTGACCAGCATATATCCAGTTGCAAGCCATTGTACCTTTGCATACGTAATACCAAAATCTTTCATGATTGTTGGCAACGCAACATTTAACAATGTGTTGTTAAGAAAAGCAACAAAAGCACCCACGAACAAAATAGCAATCATGCCATAAGGGGGCTTTTTCATTGTTAAGTCATTATTCATTTATATCCCTCTATTCTCTCTTGTTGTTTACGATAAAACTTATTTTATACTCGCAGTCTACTTTTTTCAAGAATTAAGATTAATAAATTTCAAAACGTTGATATAACAGCGTTTACATTGTAGAATACTAGTATAATAACTTTAAAAAGGTGAGGTCATGAATAAAAGAAAAAGACAAATAATTACTGCAGCTCGGGAACTTTTTATAGAAAAAGGATTTTTAGATACGTCCATTAACGATATTATTAGTGCAGCCAAAGTTTCAAAGGGCACTTTTTATAATCATTTTGTTTCTAAAAATGAATGTTTAATTGCCATTTTAGATGAGGGGCGTGAGGAGGCTAGTAATCGTCGACACGAGCTTCTTTATGGAAAGGATCCCACTGATTTAGAAATATTAACACAGCAAGTGGCAGTGTTGATGCATGTCAATCGTGAGCATAATCTCGTACAAATTTTCGAATCGATTTTCCATTCACGGGATAGTGAACTTAAAAAAATCCTTTTGAATTATCACTTACAAGAATTAGAATGGCTTGCCAATCGACTTGTCCAAGTTTTTGGTGAAGAAATTAGACCGATGAGCTATGAATGTGCCGTACAAACATTGGGGATGGTGAACCTTTCCTTACGTGCAGTCCTAATAGCGGACTACAAATATATAAACCGCGAAGCCATTGTACGAGTAGCATTACGCAATATAAGTGTCATTATACCTACTATGCTTGAATCCAATGAAGTCCTTATAAGTGCTGAAATGTTTAATGCAATACAAAACGTAATTAATTATCAACAAGTAAGTAAAGATGTCGTCATTGACCAATTAGCAGGCTTTACTAAGGGGCTGTCAGAAGATGACACGCTTGAAGGTTTTGAATATGCAACATTTCTTTTAGAGGAATTGCAGCAACAAAAACCAAAACTCTTTATTATTGAATCCTTGCTCACCCCTTTCAGAAAAGCATTCGTTGGAACGGAACATGCTGCTGAAGCACGTGATATTGCCAATAGTCTATGGCGCTATGTAAAAATGCAACAACCATCAGAGCAATGTAAAAAGTAATCAAAAACCCCCGATTAGCAATGCTAATCGGGGGCTTTAGTGGTGCCAGTCACCCAAACAATTTTAACGATTTACTTTACGGTCTTTCGGGCCTACCCAGAAGCCAATTATAATACTTAAAGCAACCACTAGAAACGGTGCATAAAAAATAATAAATTGATTCACTGTAAAACCTCCTATACGTGATGATTCCGTTTACCACAAGCATAATCACGATCAAATACAAACCATTTCATCACTAAATAAAGTGAAGGTATGAGTAAAACAAGACCACCAATAAAGGCAATGACCAATGCTATGGCCATCGATTCATTTGTAAAACTATCATGAACCGATAAATATGGGTACAACAAGTAAGGATAATGAGAAATGCCATAGCCGAAAAAGGCGAAGCCAAACTGTACGACCAATAATATAACGGCTAGCCCATATTTTTTCTTAACGCCTAAAAGGATTAGAGTCATGATAAAAAGAACACCTGACATGGCGAATAGCCACCATAAATTCAGCATATTTTCATAGTGTGCAGGATTGTGCCCCTTTAATTCCACCATAATCCCGATAACACTTGCAACAAGTGGAATTGACCAGCCAAGTGCATATTTTCTCATTAAATCGGAAGCGTGTTCATCGTTCGCTCTTTTACCGTACCAAGTTAAAAATACTGCGGAAATATACAGAACCGCTACAACACTTAACAACACGATTGACCAAGTTAAAGGACTAGTAAAAAGTTTCGCAATTTCCAAATGAGGCTGATCCTTTACCATTGTTACGAATCCACCCTCGGAAATCGTCAATACAATGGAAAGGGAAGCTGGGATAAATAAACCAGTGACACCGTACATTAGCTTATAGCCAATGTGTCCACTTTTTGCACTATAAGATTCAAATGCATAATAACTGCCCCGAATTGCAATTAAAATTAGAGAAATACTTACGGGTACTAGCAAAATTGTGCCATAATAGTAAGCTGATTGCGGAAAGAAACCAACAATACCTACAAAGAAAAAAACTAAGAAAACATTTGTAATTTCCCACACTGGTGATAAATAGCGTTTTATCACTTGTGATAAAATATGATCTTTCCCAATCATGACACTATAGGCATTAAAAAAGCCTGCCCCAAAGTCAATAGATGCAACGATGACATAACCAAAGAGAAATAACCATAGTACAGAAATGCCCAAAACTTCTAAGCTCATGGTTCTTCACAACCTTCAACTAATTTATGTTCTGCAAGTTCACGTTCAATTGGATTGTCACGGAACATCCGAATAAGCGCTATGATACTACCAATTGCTAAAACGATATATAAGCCCGCAAATAGAATTAACATCGTATCTACTTGCCCACTAGTAGTCGCACCTTCCGATGTTTTCATGTACCCTCTTAAAATCCATGGTTGTCGCCCTACTTCTGCTAACCACCAGCCCGCTTCTATTGCAATAAGTGCAAGTGGACCACCTGCAACAATTACTCTTTTAAATAGTTTAGACGAAACAAATTGCCAATTTCGCCATTTACCCAGAACATAAACAGCTGCCACTACAATTAATAACGTGCCAATCATCACCATTACATCGAATAAATAGTGAATATAGAGTGGTGGTTGTTCATCTTTCGGAAATTGATCAAGCCCCGTCACTTCTGCAAACGGATTATTATGCGCTAATACACTTAAAGCATAAGGTATTTTAATAGCGTATTTTATGTCTTCTCCATCCAATACACCAAATAAAACAAGGGAAGCGTCTTCTTCCGTTTCAAAATGCCATTCTGCTGCTGCTAATTTTTCAGGTTGATATTCCGCTAAATATTTGCCTGAAAAGTCTCCTACTACAAGTGCTGCCAGTGAAAAGACTAACCCTAATTTCATTAGTAAATACAGCGCTTTTTTATGATATACGTGCGCAGACCCTCGTAGCATGCGATAGGCAGCAATGGAAGCTAATAAAAAAGCTGCCGTCATATAAGATGTTACTAAAACGTGCGCTACCTTTGTCGGCATTGCCGGATTAAACATGGCTAGTACGGGCTGAATATTGATTAGCTCCCCATCCACAATATCAAATCCTTGTGGTGCATTCATAAAGGCATTCACGATTGTAATAAATACTGCTGACATAGAGGCACCAATGGCTACTGGTACTAATAATAGTAAATGTCTCTTCGGATTTTTGAAGCGATCCCATGTATACAAATACAACCCTAAAAAAATGGCTTCAACGAAAAACGCGAACGTTTCCATAAATAGTGGTAGAGCAATAATTTGACCAGCTAATTCCATAAAGTTTGGCCATAATAAAGAAAGTTGCAAGCCAATTGCAGTTCCTGTCACAACGCCAATTGCTACTGTAATAACAAATCCACGTGCCCAACGTCGAGCGAGTAATAAATAATGCTCATCATTATTTTTAATCCCAACCCATTGAGCGATCATAATCATCAGCGGTATACCAACACCAATTGTTGCATAAATAATATGGAAAGATAATGTTAATTCGGTTAAGGCACGGCTCCAAAATACAGCTGAATCATTCATATTTATACATCTCCTAGCTACTAAATATTCTCCCGACAAATGACATCAACATTATCACAGCTATTACAAAACTAATAATGATTAACTTTTTTTCTTGGGATTTATATGCAATACGATTTTGTTGTTTATTTACCACACGAATCAACCCATTGATTCCTCATAAAATTGCATCTCCTTTTTCTTCTATGCCACCAGTATAAGCAACCCAACTTTTTAGAAATATAGGGGTTTTCCACTATAAAAAAACGACATTGACAACTTTGTGAATAGCATGACACTTTCTATTTACATAAAAAAAGATCACTCCAAAAACGAGTAATCTTCTTCATTCATATTTTGTTTGTGGCATTAACTAATGAACAGTCCCACCCCAAATAATTAAAAAACCGCTAAGAAGCATGAGCCTCTAGCGGTTTTTTAATGGTTAGCTTGTATGATTAAACATTGTTAGCATAAGGGCAATTTTTCAAGAAATTTTAATTCAAAGATAGTACCATTATTATCAGAATGAACGCATATTGTTCCATTATGCAAATCAATCAGTTGTTTCGTAATGGCTAAGCCAAGACCTGTGCCCGTTGCATCATCTGTTGTATTTGTACCACGATAATAGCGTTCAAAAAGATTGTCTAATTCATCTTGTGGAATACCTGGACCTTGGTCTGTAATCGTTAGCTTAATGCCTTTTTCTATATTTTGAGCCTCTACAAGAACCTTCGTACCTTCTGGTGTGTATTTTTTAGCATTGGTAATTAAATTATCTAAGATGCGCTTTAATAAAAGCTCATCTGCTTCAAGCATTACGTCCCCATATACTTTGATTGATACTTGCTCATCTGCAAATTGGAGTAACCATGTGGCAAGTGCTAATGATACTTTCTCGAGCTGGATTGCTTTATTCTTTAATTGATAAGAATACGTTAAATCTTGTATAAGTAAATCCATATAGTTGGCTTTTTCACGCATTGTATTCGCAAATATTCGCATCTCTTCTTTCGTCCATTCATACTCTTCGGAAGCAAGCATTGTAGAATACCCATAAATCGAGCTTAATGGTGTCTTTAAATCATGCGACAAACCCGTTATCCATTCCTCTCGTAGTTGCTCGGATTGCTGAATTTGTCTTTCGTTGGAAGCAAGACGTTCAGATAAATGATTAAGCGATTCATCAACAGGTTGGAATAACTTAAATTTCCTTTTCAATTTACCTGTCTTTTGATGATGGATTTTATTATCACTTACTTCCCTATAATCGAACTGCGTTAGTCGTTCAATACGAGAGATTACATATACAAGGGGCCGTACAAATTGACGTGAAATGCTCATGGATAACAAAATAATTCCTACCAACAAAATACTATGCCCGCCAAAAAATATAGACACAAATAAAATCATTGCTTTATTAAAAGGCTCTTCAAATGGCTTATAGGAGGGGTTTGGCATACGTACTATTAGCGTTGAACCATCTTCTAATGACGTACTTTGCCTAAGCTCGGCTTGCTCAAAAATATCATATTTTTCATCTAGCAACTGCGGCTTATGCAATTTCTTATAATGCTCCCCGATTACCTTTACACGATTCCAACGCTCATTATAAATTTCAATCGCAATCTGATTAGCTTGTAAGCGTTCGAGTAGCTCCGAAGGGAATTCTTTCTTTTCACGAATCACCTGCAAGACCTCATTGAACATAGGCTGCAAAGGCGATGTAGGTAAAAACAACAAATAGTATTTGGGTATTTCCCACGTATGCATGCCTGGACGTTTAAGCGCCATAATTTCACGGTCCGTCATGCTACACAGCTCACAACTATCCCCTGTATAATCGACAATTTCCATGGCATTGTTCAATAAATATAACTGCCCTACATTTTCCTCTGCGCGTTTTTCTAAGAAATCGGCTATTTTTACGGATTTACCATTTTTCACAATTGCATTATCTTCGATTTCAAAAGAACTCATCGTATGGATGTTATCACCGACTCGTTCATTTATAAAAAGTCCAAAAACCACTAAACTAATAATGAAGCCCAAAATGATAAGTAAATAAAATATGATAAAGTAGGATACAAAACGCAGTGATAATTTCCCTGCCGGCTTCATACTTGATCATCTCCAACTAATTTATAGCCAATCCCTCTCACCGTAATAATGCAAGTTGGTTTACCAGGATTCCTTTCTATTTTTTCACGTAACTTGCGAATATGAACCATTACTGTATTATCGTCAAATAAAAAATCGCCCCACACACGTTCATAAATTTGTTCTTTCGATAATACTTGCCCCTCGTTTTCACATAAATACTTCAATAAGTAAAATAAACGACCGCTAATCAATTCCTTTTTTCCGTCTACAGTTATTTCTGCTGCATCTATATCAAAAGTAAAACGGCTACATGTGTAAACGTGACTTCCAGATACATTCTTTTGCTTCATATATCGAGTAAATTGGACTTTTACCCTTGCTACTAGCTCAAGCGGATTAAACGGTTTCGTAATATAATCGTCTGCGCCATTCATAAACCCTCGAAGTTTATCTGCATCACTGCTCTTGGCTGTTAAAAAAAATAGCGGTGCATCACTTTGCTTTCGAATAACTTCCGCCAAATCAAGCCCACTACCGTCTGGTAGCATAATATCTAATAAGTAAAAATCAAAAACATTTTGCTCGATCGCTTTTTTCCCATCTTCTATCGTCGTGCATAACGTAATATTTACAAAACCTTCTTTTCTTAAAATAATTTCAATCATTTCCGCAATGGCACGTTCATCCTCTAACACAAATATCGCCGCTTCTTGCACCTTGTCACCTACTTTTAAGATTACTTTAAGGTAGTCGTTAATTCACGATAAGCTTTCCCAACTACACTATATATAAGTTAACCAATAAAGGAGTTAAAAGGCAATGACAGCACATCGTGTACGCTTCATCGATGCAATGCGTGGATTTAGTTTATTTGGTATTTTAATGGCCAACTTGCTCATTTTTCAGTATGGAATGTATGGCAAAGAAAAGTTAGGTGATCTTTCCTTTCTTGATACAGGAGCTTTATATTTTGTAAAAATATTTATCGAAGGCTCATTTATGCCGATTTTCACTATATTATTCGGCTATTCCCTTATTAAAATGATACAGTCCGTTCGCAATAAAAAAGGCAAAAGTCGCTGGTCTATTTTACGTAGAGCGATAGGATTAATCGTTTTAGGCGGACTTCATGCAACATTTTTATGGGAAGGTGACATTTTACTGTTTTATGGATTTATTACATTATTTTTAATTCCATTTATAAATCGCAAACCAAAAACATTAGTTATTTGGGCTAGCGTATTGTTTGTATTAACAACCGCTTTAACTTATGGTTCAGATGAAATATCAGCAAAAGATGACAAAGAAATGGCCGTATATATTGATAAAGCAAATACTACCTATGCAAATGGCAGCTATCAAGAAATTTTCGACTTTCGATTAAACGTCATGCCTCCTGACATAGATGACCCAGTTATGATTTATATAATGATTTTATTTGCACCGTTATTTTTTGCACCATTATTTCTTTTAGGTATGGGGCTAGCGAAAAATCATGCATTTGAAAATATGCAAGATGAAAAGAAATGGTATATCCTCGGCTCATTATTTGTTCCAATAGGCATCACTTGTAAAAGCATTAGTTTTATCGATAGCCCATTTTCTTCTATGTTGCTCGTAGGTGGCTCAATGGTGTTAGCAGTTGGTTATATTTGTTTGGCCGCTCTACTATTTCATTTCCGACCTATTCAACGTCTGTCTATCGCTTTTGAAAGTGTGGGGAAATTATCGCTTACCAATTATTTATTACAAACGGTGATTTGTACGACCGTGTTTTACGGTTATGGACTAGGTTTATTTGGCAAATTGGGCGTTTTTGGCGGCGTTATTTTGGGAATTGCAGTATATAGTTTGCAATGCATTTTAAGCATTGTTTATTTAAAGAAATTTAAACGAGGCCCATTTGAAGCGTTGTTACGTATGTGGACAAATTGGTCTTGGACTGGACGCATTAAACAGAAAGGGAGTATGTCCTATGAATAGTGAAACGAAAGAAGATTTCTCAGACACTTGGTGGTTTCTTGGCATTTGTGCAACAGCAACTGTAGTCTTAACAATTTTTGCATTTTAAGCGTCATTATTTTCTTGGGAACTACCGTAAAATAAATAAATAAATACATGGCATCACACCTGCTAGATTTGTCATTCGTGTTCATACGTCCCCTGCTGTATACTTGATACATACAAACAGCTTAGGGGGCGTTTTAGTGCTTCAGCGAATAATTATTACAGGCTATAAACCACATGAGCTTGGCATTTTCAATGATAAACATCCTGGTATCTCCATTATCAAAAAAGCTTTAGAAAATCGCTTGAGAAATCTTTTAGATGAAGGTTTAGAATGGGTCATTATCAGCGGACAACAAGGTGTTGAAACATGGAGCGTAGAGGTTGTCTTAACATTAAAAGAGGAATTTCCTGACTTAAAATATGCAGTTATCACACCATTTTTAGAGCAAGAAAAAAATTGGCAAGAAATGAAACAAGAAAAATATTTGTCACTAGTAGCACAGGCAGACTTTGTAACGAGTGTCACGAAAAAGCCGTATGAGGCTCCTTGGCAGTTTACAGAGAAGGACAAGTTTATTATTCAAAATTCGGACGGTTTGTTACTTGTTTATGATGAAGAAAACGAGGGCTCTCCGAAGTATATCAAGCACTTGGCAGAAAAATATATGGAAACCCACGACTATACGCTTCTAACCATTAATTCCTATGATCTTCAAGTAATCGCAGAGGAAATGCAACAGCAAGATTGGTAGATTACCCTATCCCTCCCCTACAAGTTACATTTCTTCATTCTTCACTATAGATAAATATTGATATAATTTTCTGACAATTTTATAATAGAGAGAATAGTTAGGAATCTTGAAAGGAGCTGTTGACATTTGAATAGAAAAATCGAAATGACCCTTGAGTCTTCACCAGTGAATGTCTCACACGATACGTATCGCCGAGAGTGCCAGTATACGCGAGGAATTCATATTGAGGAACAGGAGTTTAAAGCCATTTTAAACTCGATGTGCCACGATTCGCGCCTATATTTTGATTTTCACAATCCACGTAAAGAGGTGAAAAAGGGAACTTATTTAAATGGACACTCCGGTTTAGCACGAAATATTTATGATTACTATAAAATTCATTACAACATTGAAGTAACTGACATTATAAACGGCAAAGACTTTTATGTAAAAATTATTTAACTGGGTGCCAGTCACTCAAACAATTCTCAAACAATTATCCTGAAAAACAAAAACTACACCATTACTTGTCTAGCAAGTTAGGTGTAGTTTTTAGTTTGCCAATTAATATCTTATTTCCACAATCCGTTTTGCACCATTTTTTCTTTATTACGGAAAGCAACTAAGACAGAAACAATATTCATGATTAACATAATTACAATAATATATAATACAGCTGTGTAGCTTCCTGTGAAATCAAAAATATAGCCATACGCTGGAAGTGCAATAATTCCCGCTACTGCCAAACCGATTGAAACTGTCGAATAGATTTGACTGTAATTTTTATTACCAAATAAAGCAGAAGTAATAGCAGGCGCTAATGTTCCTATACAAGCTGTGACAAATCCGAAAAGACCAACAGCTACAACGATCGCAATTGTACTTTCAACAAAGAAGAGCAATAAAATCATAGACACTAAACCAATAGACATGGCGATAACAGTCGTATTTTTAGCACCAATTTTATCAATTAAATAACCGAAAATAATTGACCCTAACAGTACACCAACCATTAAAGCAGCCATCACATTACCAGTAAACTTCACACTAAATCCTTGATTTACAAGGTATGTTGGAATATGGATTGAAAAACTTGCTATTGATGTAATAATGAAGAAGAACAGAATTAACAATGAAAATGACAACGATTTTTTAGCATCCGCAAACGAAATTCCCGTATTGCTAGTATCCGTTTCTACTTTCTTCTCTACATTGTTATTGTCCACTGCACCATAAGGTAATAGCCCTTTTTCTTGTGGTGATTTTCTTAAAAATAGCATAATTGTTGGAACGATAATAATAATCGCTGCAACACCTACAATAATATATGCACTTCTCCAACCTTGAGTGGCAATTAAGTTACCAATTAAAGGTTGTGTAAACGCCCCGATTAAACCACCAGAAGCAGTAATAATACCTAATGCTAGTCCACTACGTTGTTTAAACCATTGATTGACTAAAACAGGTCCTGCCAATACTGTAATTAATACGCCACCAACAGCTAATGGCATTGCAAGGATATACCATCCCCATACAGAGCTCATCATACCGAATAAAGCAAATGCACCCGCTTGTAAAATAATTGCAATGCTAAGTAACATACGTGTATCATACTTCGCCATTAACTTCCCGCCAATCGGTAAAAATACCATTGTAACGATAGATGAAATACTTAGATATAACGTTAAATTACCCAGACCTACACCAATGTCTTCAGATACTGGTGATAGGAATAGTCCTGCCGAACTGTTTAATCCTGACTTTGCTAAACCAACTGAAATACATAAACCTAGTAATACTAGCCATGCAAAGTGAAGCCTTTTCTTATTAGCACTCATTTCTCTATTTCTCCTTTTATATAAACGACTTTATTTTACACAAAACGTCAAATTTCGCCATTTGGATACCAATTGGCACATATGCAATGATTGAAAAGATATTTTGTTATATATTTGCATTACTTAACTTGTCCATTAGCTTAAGCTATTGCACATGGTTCAAGTAAGAACTACTTCATAAAAAGAATGAACGGCTTCCTTGTTTAAAGAACAAATGCAGAGGAATCCTTGTACATAGATTGTCTCCAAAAAGCTACTACTTTCTTTTTATTAAGTCTGCGGTAGCTTACTTGTCATAATTCTGCAAGCGAATTCGCAGTTGACCATTTATCCTCTAAAACCGCGCTGTATTAGACTTTATCCTGCTTTCTTGCCACATAATCACCTCCAATAAATGTGAAACTTTTGTGACCTGCAATTTATTTTAACATTAAACTGTTTAATATTAAATTAATTAATTTCACAGAAAATTTATTTATTGAACGAGAAATACTTGCCATAACATTTTCTCTCTAATTGAAAATTTATTTTTGCAATTTCAATATTGATTACGTAGGTAGTTCTAACTAACATCGGTAAAAATTGAAAATAATTCTTTACTACTTCCAGTTAAAATAACTATAATCAATCTTAATAACTAGTTTAAAGGTAAACAATCCCCTTAATTAGTGATTAATTACTATTTAAAAATAATAAATTAAACAGGAGGTCTTCAGTGCAATATGATTGAGCAATTAAAATTAATGGACTTGAAAAATAAAAACAAGCTGATGCTTTTCACTTATTTAGCTTCGACAATTTTAGGTTTACTCGGTACATTATCTTTAAAACCGGATTTTTGGATTATCTTTTTCTATAGTGTTCAAATAATTTTTTATCCTTTGTTATACATAGTCATTAATCGATATAAAAAAGAGTATGTCTTCCCCTACTTGATAGTAATCATTATGAATATCTTTAATATTAGTTTAGTCATGATTTATGGTGGGGAATTATCCACTGCTCTTTCTATTTTTTTCTTTGCTATCTTCTCTGCTGTTCAATTTAATGCCAAAATATTTAGCATCGGCTATAGTTTAGGATTTATAACGCTTGGTTTAATTTATCTCTTCCCTAAACCTGAATTTGCTAGTGAAAAAATGACTTCTTTTGTTGTCATTTATTTGTTTATTGGATTTCTGTTAACAATCTTAATACGTATGAATCAAAATCAATTTAAAAAGTTACAAGCTTATAGTGAAATCGCAGAAGCTGATGCAAAAACAAAAGAAGAACATAAACTTCATTTAGAACGGGAAATCGCTATTATTGCTGAAAGCATTAGTAAAATTAACGAAAAAGTTCAATTTGGTTTAAGATCGCAAGAGGAAATTCAACTAGCCATGAATGAAGTTTCATCAGGGAGTATGTTACAAAGTGAGCAAATATCTAAAATAGCGGACAGTGCACAAAGTAACTTAGCAGCAATCCATTCTATGAATGACATAACAGTTCGTTTAATAGATGACTCTATTCAATCTAGCAACTTAGCGGTTGAAGGACAAAATAAAATAAATCATCTTACAACAGAGATGAATAGTCTGCAAAATGTGATAACCAACTTAAGTGAAAACTTTAAAACTTTAACGGAAAAAATTGAAGAAACAAATCAGTTTGCCAATGATATTCAACAAATAACAGAACAGACAAATTTATTGGCATTAAATGCTTCTATTGAGGCGGCTCGTGCTGGGGATGCTGGAAAAGGATTCTCTGTTGTGGCGCAAGAAATACGAAATTTAGCGGATTTAACGAATAATCTTACTGTCAAAATCAGTGAAAATTTAACGGATGTCAATACAACGAATAAATTAGCACAGGTGAACATGACAAAAAGTAGCGACACATTGCATCAAAGTGTCGAATCTACAAAGTTAGTTAATTCAAACTTTATTCAATTAAGCAATATTTTACATTCATTAAAAATAAAATTTAATGAATTTGAGCATTTATCAAATGAAGTAGCTGTGAACAGCAAAAATGTTGACTCGTCGACAAATGATTTTGCTGCCATTATTGAGGAAGCCACTGCCACCTTACAACAAATGAATGCATCAATTGAAAACATCACAGCTGACAACCATATTATTGCAAAGTACATTGATGACACAGCCAAAAGCACTGAAAACATAAAAAATACTTATTGACTGTACAAAAGAGAAAAAGTGCTAGATTGACTTCAATCAATCTAACACTTTTTTGCTATGTTTGTTATGTTCGAAACTTATTTTTACAAGCCTATAAGTCCGAAACTTGTGCACTAACCGCTTTATTATTATACATTTCTGTATCCAACTCTTTCGTTACACGTGCTGTGGTAACACCTGCTGTCATTGACCCACTTACATTTAGAGCCGTACGCCCCATGTCGATTAATGGCTCAATTGAAATCAAAATACCGGCAAGTGCAACCGGTAGGTGAAGCGCTGATAGCACAAGGATAGCTGCAAATGTTGCACCACCACCAACACCTGCTACACCGAACGAACTTATTGCTACCACTGCAATAACTGTAATGATAAATACAGGATCAAGTGGATTAATGCCGACAGTTGGTGCAATCATAATTGCAAGCATTGCAGGATATACACCAGCGCAACCGTTTTGACCAATTGATAAACCAAATGAACCTGCGAAGTTTGCTATCCCCTCTGGTACACCAAGTCTACCAGTTTGCGTTTTAATATTCATAGGTAAAGTCCCCGCACTTGAACGTGAAGTGAAGGCAAATAACAGTGTTTCAAGTGATTTTTTTAAATACGTAAACGGATTTAGACCGCTTAATGAAATAATTAGTAAATGAACAAGGAACATAATAATTAACGCAACGTAAGAAGCAATAACGAATTTACCTAAGTTGTAAATTGCCCCAAAATCAGATGTTGCGACCGTGCGTGCCATAATGGCTAAAATACCATATGGTGTTAAGCGTAAAACAATTGTTACAACACCCATTACTAATGCATGCACTGCATCAATGCCTTTTTTAATGGTTGCAGCCATCTCACTATCTTTACGTGCGACACGTAAATAAGCAAAACCTAAAAATGCTGCAAATATAACAACTGCAATTGTAGATGTTGAACGAGCACCTGTTAAATCAAGGAATGGATTCGCTGGGAATAATTCTATAATTTGCGTTGGTAAATCAGGTGCAGTCATGCCCGTTGTCTTTTCTTCTATATATGCCCCACGCTCTGTTTCAGCGTCGCCTTGCATAATTTGAGTAGCATCTAAATCAAATATTGTAGCCGAAAGAATCCCTACTGCGGCTGATACTGCTGTAGTACCGATTAAAATTGCTAAAATTAAAGCGGCCATTTTGCCAAAATTTTTGCCAATTGTCATTTTCGTAAAGGCAATCAAAATAGAAATAAATACTAGAGGCATTGCCACCATTTGTAACAGTTTCACATAACCCGTACCAATAATGTTGTACCAAGATGTTGTCTTGGTTAAAACTTCTGAGTCAATACCGTAAAACAATTGCAGCCCTAGACCTAGTGCGATACCTAAACCTAGACCAGCAAAAACACGATTTGAGAATTTCACGTGTTTTTTATTCATAATAACTAAAATTCCAACGCAGGCAAGTAACAGTGCTACGTTCAGAATGACTTGTAAAGTTGACAATAGAAAGCCTCCTAAGATGTTTTATTAGAATGTAAATCGAATTATATACCTATAATACCTATTATTCAAGTATGTTTTATTAAGATTAAGATTTTTAAACATGTAAGCGGTTCAATTTCTTTGATTTAACAATTGAAAAGGACTAAAATCAAATTAGTTTAATAGTAAACTTATATTGAAAGAGGGGAATAATTATGGGTAAATTGCAAAATAAAGTGGCTATTATTACAGGTAGTGGAGCAGGAATCGGTAAAGAAATTGCGCGTAAATATGCACAAGAAGGGGCAAAAGTTGTTATTGCTGACTTCAATGAGGACGCATTAAATGCTACTGTGAATGAGTTTAATGAAGTTGGTTTTGAGGCATTTGGTGTCAAAGTAAATGTTGCGGTAGAAGAAGATATTCAAAAAATGATGGCTACTACGGTGGCTCATTTTGGTCGTATAGATATTTTAGTCAATAATGCCGGAGTTGGTGACAATATGCAGGCGGCGGCAAATGTTGAAGATGCGGTTTGGCAACGTGTGATGGACATTAATGTAAGTGGTGTGATGCGAGCTATTCGACAAGTATTACCAATATTCATTGAAAATGGCGGTGGAACAATTGTCAACATGGCTTCCATTGCAGGATTAACAGGCGGCCGCGGTGGACTAGCTTATACTACAGCGAAACACGCAGTTGTAGGTATGACAAAAAATATTGCCTCCCACTACGGTTCACAAAATATCCGTTGCAACGCAATTGCACCTGCACATGTAGAAACTGGCTTTGCAGCAGCCATGACGAATGTAGATCCATTTGGTATGCAACAATCTGTACGCGGTGTGCAACTTATGCCAAAAGCTGGTCAAGTTTCAGATATTGCTAATATTGCCCTATTTTTAGCTTCTGAAGATTCCGGACTTATTAACGGTGTCGCTTTAGCGGCAGATGCTGGCTGGAGTGCTTACTAATAAAAAACCTACCTCGTTTATATAAGACGAGGTAGGTTTTTATGTTGTTCGCGGGTATATTACTTTATTTCGCGGGTATTTCCTTCTGTTCCGCGGGTAATCTACCCTATTTCGCGGGTATTCCTCTTTATTCCGCGGGTAATTCACCCTACATCTTAAAAATCTAATGTATAAGGTAGGTTGCTTTGTCATTAATTAAATAACAGCTTCCACATATCTTTTTGCATTCCTTTTTTAATCGTGCTACTGCATCGGATAGTTGGTCAACTGAAGTAAATTGCTGGTATTCATTTGTAATAACAGCAATAGATAACGAAGTACATGTAAAACGCTCTAATTTTCCAGTCCTATTAGGAACTTGTAATTTTACTAAATCCTCTAGCTCATAAAAATCAATAATTTGCGCATCAAACTCTTCTATAATCGTTTGACAGATGATTGCGACTTCATAGTGTGGGAGTATAGCAACAAAATCATCGCCACCTATATGCCCTAAAAAATCTTCTCCAGCTGCAATATTTCTTTTGAGAACATCTGTTAAATACAGTAAAATTTTGTCTCCTTTATTAAAACCATAGGTGTCATTATACGTTTTAAAGTGATCCAAATCAAAATAAATGAGACTATATTTTTCAAGATGTAATGCAGCTTGTAATTTTTCTTCTATTAATTTATTGCCAGGTAAGCTTGTTAGTGGGTTTAAAAAACTAGCAATCGCTACTTGCGTCTCTACAAGCTTTAACAACAGTTCTCTAATACTGACCACACCGAAATAGACACCTTTTTTAATGACAATGATATCATCGTACAGGTCCTCTGCTCGTCGGCCCATCGCTTCTGTACTGACTTCGATAATAGGTGTGTCATAATCTACAATTAGAGGATTATCTTTAATAATCAGCTGGTTTTGTCGACCCATAAATAAATTATAGCCATAGCGTGTACCAATTTTTTGATAGAAATGTGTGCGGGTAATATGTCCAATTGGACTGCCATCTCGTACAACAACAACACTTCGCAATGATGGATTGCTTGTAAAAAGTAAATCTACATCTTTGTTTTTCACAAATTCATCAATACTAGGAACGTTTTCTGTGACTTCTCCTATCTGCATGGTCATCCACCCTTAATTCCCCCAATTGAATGTCTTTTGATGGCCTCCCTAACGCATACCCTTGTGCATAATGGATGCCAATGTCTTGCAAATAATTGATCTCCTCTTGCCGTTCTATGCCTTCTGCTATAATTTTTGTTCCAGCTTGCTCCGCATATTTCATAAGCAATGTAACAAGCTGCTGCTGCTCACTGTTTTTATCGATATATTGAATTAACGAACGATCCAACTTAATAAATTCAGGTTTTAAATAAATCAATGTTTTTAAACTATTATAGCCGGACCCCATATCATCCACTGCAATTCGATAACCCTGCGAACGATAATGTGATAATACCCTTTCGAACTCTACAAAATCTAACACAGCGCTGCGTTCCGTTAACTCAAAGACTACCTGCTGTGGTTTAATACCGAGCTCTTTTAGCAGTTGTAATGTTTCTCCACTATTATATTTTTTATCCAGTAATACATTAGGGTGGATATTAAGAAATAGGATATAATCTTGGTTCAGTAACTCCCCGTGAAGGCGCTCTTTGAAGCGTTGCAATGATAGGTTACGACAAAAGCATTCAAATAAAAACACGCAATCCGTTTGCCCTACAAATTCATAAAATTGATCGACACTGTTAAATAAATCAGAGGGCGTTGGTCTATTTAATGCCTCAAATCCCATTGTTTTCTCTGTTTGTAAATCTACAATCGGTTGAAAAAAAGTATGTAAATCTTTTGTTTCGATAATTTTATTTAATGCTTTTAAACGTTTTATATATAAAGTATTACTTTGATGCTGTTCATATAGATGATTTAAATATAAGAATAAATTGCTTGTCTTTACGCTTTGTCTCACAACAGACTCCATTTTTTGCACCTCTTAAATTGGTTATTAGTATCCATTGTAAGCTTTAATTGTAAACGCTCTGTGAAGTAGTTGTAAAAAGAACGAAGTTGATTTCAGAATCATCAAGTGAAGGGATTGTACATGAACATAGTTATTTTTTGAACATAGGCTCTATGCAAACAATAAAATTTGCAATAAAAGACAATAACTATATTCATTTATCTTAAAATGATGGTACGATACTTAATAATAAATTACTGGAAAGGTAGCTAGATTCCATAATGAACGTAAAAAACTTTTTGCAATTGCCGATTACAAAGGATTTTACAGTCGTTGCAGGTAGCAATGGTTTACATAAACCTGTCCAAAATGTTGAAATTCTAGATTTTGAATTTTCGCCTGATATTCACACTGTTCGAGAAACGATATTTACACCAAATAGTGTAATCCTTAGTAGCTTATTATTTGCAAAACAACAGCCTGATTATTTAGTAAATGCTGTAAAAAATCTGATTCAGTTAGAAGCAAGCGCTTTAGCATATAAACCCGTTATTTATAACGAACTACCAGAGGAAGTACTCGCCTTAGCAAATGCACATCATTTCCCAATACTGCGATTTGGTGGGGATGAATTTTTTGAAAAAATTATTTTAGAAACAATGGCTTATGCAAAAACGCAAGACTATACATTCTTTTTAGAAACCATTATGAAACGTCTCATTAACGAAGATGTCTCTGCAGAACAAATCACATCTTTTTTACAACAATTGAACAAACCATTTGAAAAATATGTATTCGTAGCGAATTTTCAAATGCAAGCCGTATCGAATGCACAATGGATGCAACCTTTTTTGCAATTGGAACCACTATTAAAAACAGGCGTTATTTGTAAATATAAAAATAGCCTCTTTATCTTAATGACCAATCTATCACAGCATTTTCAATTTGAAAAATTTCTTAATGAATGGCTTACAATGTATGATATTTCGACAGACAAACTGACTGTTGGCTATAGCCAGGTGCATAGCACACAAATGGCACTTCACCTTGCAGTACGGGAAGCTTTCGCTGCCCGCTTAATGGCAGAAATTGATATGACCCCTACTTGTCATTACACACAGCTTGGTTCTGATAGTTTGCTTATTGAGTTACATCGCAAAGATCCTCAATTTGCCATGCATTATGTAAAAAACTATCTAGGGCCCTTACTTGATGAAAAGGTTGATACCGATTTCATCAATACCGCAATCACGTATATCGCAAAAAAGGGTAACATAAAAGAAGTAGCAGTTGCGCACTTCTGCCATCCAAATACTATCCGATATCGCATGACAAAAATCCGCCAATTGGTAGCACCGCAAGATAATGATTATGTTTTTTATGAACGCTTATCAGCAGCCGTTAAATTGTACTTATTACATAGCAAAATAGCAGAATAAATATTCGCTTTGGAATAAGTACAAAAAAACGCCTGAAAGTTTAGAAACAAAGTCAAAATATTTTCTTCCTTCTCATGCTATTCTTATTGGAGTTAGGAGGAAGAAAGATGAAACAATACATAGCTGATGGCATGTTGCTTACAACCGCTATCGTTTGGGGTAGTGGGTTTGTTGTTACAGCCATTGCACTAGAATATTTAACTGCTTATCAAGTGATGGCAGGAAGATTTATATTAGCTTCGATTATACTAACCGTCATTTTTGGATACAAATTAAAAAAAGCAACAAAATCAGTCGTTTGGAAAGGTGTTTTACTAGGCACGATATTGTATATTGCCTTTGCCCTTCAGACAGTTGGTTTACAATATACGACTCCCTCTAAAAATGCATTTTTAACCGCTGTTAATGTAATCGTTGTTCCACTTATTGCTTATGCCGTCTATAAACGCCGAATCGATGGTTACGAAATCATTGGCTCTATTATAGCGCTTGTTGGAATTGGCTGTTTATCATTACAAGGTTCCCTCACAATGAATATAGGAGATGCCCTTTCTCTAGCATGTGCTGTTGCCTTTGCTTTCGATATTTTTTGTACAAACCTTTTTGTACAAAAGGAAGATGCAATCGCTCTTACCATTGTGCAGTTTATAACAGCATCCGTTTTGGGTATCTTGGTCGTCGTCAGTCAAGGCGATATCCCTACTAATCTTGAAAAAGAAGCAATCTATTCAATCATTTATTTAGGGATTTTTTCAACTACTATTGCGTACCTTTTTCAAAATGTGGCCAATCAATATACAACTGCTACAAAGGCAGCCATTATCTTGTCAACAGAATCCTTTTTCGGTATGGTGCTTTCGGTAATATTTTTGCATGAAGTACTGACAGGCAGAATGGTGATAGGCGCAGTATTAATTTTACTAGCTATTTTAATTGCGGAAGTAAAACCCGCCTATCCAAAAAAGCGGATGATGAATAACTGACCTTAACGCTCACCTATAAATAGTTTCAGTGTTTACTGAAGCTATTTTTTATTTTGCATAACTGGTTATCATACTTGTCGTAATACCCACTACTAACACAGTAATTATGGAAAGGATTAATGTATTAGAAGATAATAGAAACCCACCTAAAACAATAACAATCGAATCAATAAAAAAAATAAGAATCCCCACATTAATGCCTGTTTTATCACTTAAAAACTGTGCAACTAGATCTGTTCCACCAGTGCTTGTCTGAAAGCGAAGCATTAAACCGATGCCAAAACCTACTAAAATCCCTCCAAAAATTGCACTATAAATCGCATCGATTTGAATTATATTTCTTATAGGCCTCAACAGGTCAATGATAAAAGACGAGCCAATTAACCCATGTACACTATTATAGAAATAAGCTCTGTATTTAAACCAAGCTATAACAAATATTGGAATGCTTAAAATAATAATCATAAGTCCGATTTTTAGCTGATACAAATAGTACAAAATAAGCGCTACCCCTACAACGCCTCCGTCTAGTATTTGGTACGGTGTTAGAAATAGATTAATGCCTAATGATATACAGATACTACCTATTATGATGACCAAGCCTTTCTTCAGAAAAAACATACAACCCCCCTCCGAGACTAAGCATGTCTTATAGTATGAAAAAATTGATTTGAACATGTTTGTGGACTTTAGCTAACTACCAAGAGCGTGGGGCAAAAGAGAAAAGGTGTTAGATTGATGGCAGTCAATCTAACACTTTTTTGCTGTGCCATTGTTGTTCCCTTCGGCGGTGCTTTCCGCAGGCATACACGTAAGCCGCAACCCTCGCTAACGCGCGGAATGCCAGCATCTTACGATGTGTGCGTTCCCACAGGAGTCACGCCTTCGCTACCAACAACTAGTGAACCCTTCTAAATTTTTAACACCTTTCCTCTGTTCCTTAAAGGGATATTTAGATTGAAGACAGAAGCTGAACTAGCCTCCTACCTTATTAATTGAGGAGAGATGTATTACTTGCCAAGGAGCTAAAAAATATAGATGCAGAAGAGATTATGTAACAACTAAATCATGCTATCCTAGAAAAAAGAAACACTATCCAAACTAAAGGATAGCGTCCCTTTTTATAAGTTGAAAACTTTAATTTGCACATGCTTTTACCAACAAAATAATAACGATGATCATGATAATGGAACCAATATTAACTAAACACCCTTTGCTAGGTGAACCAGTATGCGCTTGTGCCGATGCACTGTTCAAAGCACCTCCAGGGTTTTTTCGCTGTTCTTTCGCTTTTAAATTTTCTCGTTCTTGTTCTGACATGAAAGCCCCCCTTTTTTCAAATTGAACTTCCTCTTCCTTCTTCATAGTATCATTTCCAACAACCAATTCTGCATAAAATCAGAATATTCATTATTTAACTATATTGCAGATTAATGAAGAGAAAAGATAAAATGTTTAGACTTCGCAATTTTTAATTTAAAAAATATTCTATTGAAATATATATGTATTGGTTATATACTACAATCGATAGTGATAATCATTATCAATTATTTTGTTAATAGGAGTGTTATTCTAATATGAATTCAAAGCGTTACTTTTCATTATTTACAATGTTATTTATAGCTATTTTTTCTTTAGCTTTAGCTGGATGTGCAGAAAAAGAGTCCGGTGCTGCATCTAGTGATTCAAAACCAGAATCCGATGCTAGTGATACACAGTATCCAATTGTTATTAAGCACGCTTTTGGAGAAACTGTAATCGATAAAAAACCTGAACGCGTTGCAACGATTGCTTGGGCAAACCATGATGTCGCATTAGCACTTGGTGTTGTGCCAGTGGGCTTCTCTGCTGCAAACTACGGCGTACAGGATGATAGTGGTATGCTGCCATGGACAGCTGACAAGTTAAAAGAGTTAGGTGAAGAAAATCCTAATATTTATCAAGATACGGATGGTTTAGATTTTGAGGCAATTGCTGATTCAAATCCAGATGTAATCTTAGCTGCCTATTCA
The DNA here is from genome assembly GCF_016350185.1 of Lysinibacillus sp. C5.1. Lineage (NCBI taxonomy): Bacteria > Bacillati > Bacillota > Bacilli > Caryophanales > Bacillaceae > Lysinibacillus > Lysinibacillus sp. C5.1. Next base: position 251,110 of record NZ_CP066226.1, on the reverse strand, counting down.
GGTATTACACAAGAAGACTACGATACATTAAGTCAAATTGCACCAGTTGTGGCGTACCCAGAAATTCCATGGGTTATTTCATGGCGCGACCAAATCCTATACAATGCAAAAGGTATGGGTATGGAAAAGGAAGGCAAACAATTGATTGCTGATACAGAAAAGTTAATTGCTGATAAGGCAAATGAATTACCAGAATTAAAAGGTAAAAAAGCTGTATTTGCTTCGTTCAATGCAACTGATTTATCTAAGTTTTATATTTATACGCCTGCAGATCCTCGTGGTGAATTTTTAGAGGAATTAGGTATGGAATATCCACCAAGTATTAAAGAGCAAGTAAAAGATGACTCTAGCTTCTATATTGAGTTAAGTGCTGAAAATGCAGATGCTTTAAAGGATGCAGAAATTTTTATTACATATGGGGATGATAAAACTTTAGCTGCACTTCAAGCTGACCCTATTTTAGGAAAAGTGCCAGCAATCCAAAATGGTTCAGTCATTGTCATTACTGATAATACGCCATTAGCTGCCGCAGGTAATCCAAACCCATTATCCATTCAATATACAATTGACGAGTACTTAGCATTAATCTCTGATGTTGCGAAAAAGCTGAAATAATATGATGAATACTTCCGTTTCAGAAAATAAGCATGTATGGATGCCACGTAACTTCGGCAAGCTGATTATTTTGCTCGCCATATTGCTTTGTCTAAGTGTGATGGCATCGCTTATATTTGGTTCTCGGATGATTACTTGGACGCAACTTCTGGATGGTCTATTCCATTCAGAAGTCGCTTCTCATGAGGCAAGTGTTGTTCGACAAAGAGTTGTTCGAACAATTTTTTGTTTTATGTGTGGTGCCGCTTTAGGTGTATCGGGTGCATTAATGCAGTCTGTAACGCGCAATCCAATTGCGGACCCAAGTATACTAGGTGTAAATACAGGGGCATCCTTATTTGTTGTTTGTGGGATTGCCTTTTTTAATATTAGTTCCGCGAATCAATATATTTGGCTGGCCATCGCAGGTGCAATGCTTACCGCTATTTTTGTCTTTACTGTTGGTTCAATCGGGAGTGGCGGCGCAACACCAATCAAACTCGTCTTAGCCGGCGCTGCTACAAGTGCCATACTGTCTTCACTCGTTGTGGCCGTTATGATTCCACGTACGAAAGTAATGGACCAATTTAGATTTTGGCAAGTTGGTAGTGTAGGTTCTGGTAGCTGGGATCATATCTCACTGTTTATCCCATTTTTAATAGTTGGACTTTGTATTGCTATCTTTTCTGCGCCAGCATTGAATGCGCTAGCATTAGGAGATGATGTAGCGACTGGCTTAGGTGTTAAAACGGGGACAATTCGCCTGCTCGCTTCATTTGGCGGTGTGTTATTGTGTGGTGTGGCAACAGCATTAGCTGGACCGATTGGGTTTATCGGTTTGTTAGCGACGCATTTAATTCGATTAATTATTGGCCCAGACGTGCGCTATGTTATTCCACTTTCAGCATTTGCTGGGGCAATTATTTTAACCATTGCTGATGTGTGTGGAAGACTATTAGGGAGTCCGAGCGAGCTTGAAGTAGGTATTGTAACTGCCTTCATTGGAGCTCCCCTATTAATTTTTATTACAATGAAAGCGAAAATGCGTGCATTATGATGAATGAAACAATGATGTCTATTTATAATTCAAGAATGAAACGAAAACGTCGTTTCCTACTTATGACATGTTTGCTAGCAATTATTTCAATTGTACTTATGGGTTTGATGCTCATGTTAGGCAATACCATTTATCCGGTAAAAGATGTTGTCAGCGTACTTTTAGGTGAGAATGTCAAAGGCGCTTCCTTTGCAATCGGCACAATCAGATTACCCCGAATGATCGTCGGACTATTTGCTGGCTTTGCATTTGGTGCTGGTGGCTACATTTTCCAAACAATGTTGCGCAATCCATTAGCCAATCCAAATGTAATTGGCATCACTGCTGGGTCAAGTGCTGCTGCTGTTTTTTGTATTATTGTCCTGCATGCGAGTAATGCACTTGTCTCGATTGCCTCAGTAGTTGGCGGTCTTTTAACTGCTATCGTTATTTTTATTTTATCTAAAGGTAGCTCTTTTTCAATTGGTCGATTAATTTTAATCGGTATCGGTATTCAAGCAATGTTAAATGCGTTTATTTCTTATTTAATGGTTATTGGTAATACGCATGACCTACCTTCTGCTATGCGTTGGTTAAGTGGCAGTTTGAATGGGGCGAAAATGGAAAACCTCTATCCATTAATCATAGCTGTTTTAATTTGCACACCCATTGTTCTTTGTTTGGCTAGTCGATTAGAAATATTAGAGCTTGGCGAACTAGCAGCGACATCACTCGGTGTTGCTCCAAACAAAACGAGGTTGGTGCTATTACTTAGCTCAGTTTTAATGATTGCGTTAGCTACAGCAGCTGCGGGACCAATTGCCTTTGTTGCATTTCTAGCAGGTCCTATTGCCAAAAAGATTGTTGGTGTAGGCTTTTCAAATATCGTGCCTGCAGGCTTAATTGGCGTTATTTTAGTATTGGCCGCAGATTTAATCGGTCAGTTTGCATTCGATACCAGATATCCTGTTGGCGTAATTACGGGGATTATTGGTGCACCGTATTTAATTTATTTATTAATTCGTATCAATCGAAAAGGAGATTTATAATATGAAGCCAACACATACATTTCGAGCGGAGCAAATTACTGCTGGTTACGACAATAAAACGATTTTACAAGACGTTAGTGTAACGATTCCTAGCAATAAAATAAGCATAATTATCGGAGCCAACGGTTGTGGAAAATCTACGCTACTAAAAACGATGGCACGACTCATTACGCCGACTTCAGGGCAAGTAACGTTAGATGGGCAAGCTATTCAAAAAATGCCACCGAAGCAACTTGCCAAAATACTAGGCTTGTTACCACAAAGCCCTATCGTTCCAGAAGGAATAACAGTTGCGGATTTAGTTGGTAGAGGGCGCTTCCCCCATCATAGCTTTTTAAAAGGTTGGTCTAAAAAAGATTATGAGGCTGTCGCAGAAGCGATGGAAATGATGAACATTACAGAATTTGCTGATCGCCATATTGATGAATTATCAGGTGGGCAAAGACAGCGCGTATGGATTGCCATGGCATTAGCGCAGCAAACAGATATTTTATTTTTAGATGAGCCAACAACGTACTTAGATATTACGTACCAAGTAGAAATTTTAGATTTACTGACAGATTTAAATCGTAAATATGGCACAACGATTGTCATGGTGTTACACGACATTAACTTATCAGCACGTTATGCAGATTATATATTTGCCCTACATGAAGGGAAGCTCGTGGCAGAAGGACCGCCATCTGACATTATTACTAATTCATTAATTAAAGATATATTCGCACTCGACTGTATGGTAATCGAAGACCCCGTTTCGAACTCACCATCCGTCGTGCCAATCGGACGACACCACAACCACATTGACAGCATAGCGCTGAAAGCAAAATCATGCTAACGAAATCGCAAGCCGTTTTATTGACAAGACAAGGTAAATTTAACAGAAGTTTGACGCTTGTTTCATTTCCCTTGTCTTGTTTCTTTTCTCATCAAACAATGCCTCCTTTTATCAGGAAGTGGCATTGTTTGATTTAAATTTCCCCATGCATTGGGTCATTTTTACGCTTTGGCCCAATCATGTTAAATAAAATGTTTAAGATAATCGCTGTAACCGAACCACAGACGATACCATTTGACGTAAGAACCGATACGTATGATGGCAGTTCCTTGAAAATATCTGGAACAACCGATACACCTACACCAAGGCCAACTGCAATCGCAGCAATCATGGCGTTTTCTGCTGACTCATTCATAACAGGTACTAGCATGCCCATACCTTGTGTAATTACCATACCGAACATCGCCAACATTGCCGCACCAAGTACTGGTGTTGGAATAATTGTTGTGAGTGCTGCAATTTTTGGTAGGAAACCAAGTGCTACTAGTAAACCACCTGTGATGTAGATGACTTTGCGATTTTTCACGCCAGACATACGCGTAAGCCCTACGTTTTGTGAGAATGTAGTATATGGGAAGGCATTGAAAATACCACCAATAACAGAAGCAAGACCTTCTGAACGATACCCACGTGCTAAATCTTTTGAATCTAGTTTTTTATTGCAAATATCGCTCAGTGCAAAATAGACACCGGAAGATTCTACTAATGAAACCATTGCTACAAGCGTCATTGTTAAAATCGCTGTGGCATCAAATGTTGGCATTCCGAAATAGAACGGCTGAACCATATGGAATACGCCTGCATCTGACACAGGACTGAAATCCACTTTGCCCATAAATGCGCCGAGCACTGTACCAACAACTAAGCCAATTAAAATTGAAATCGCACGCACAAAGCCTGTAGTAAAACGGTAAACGACTAAAATAATTACTAATGTAATAAATGCTAAAGCAACATTAGAACCCGATGCAAAGTCTTCTGCACCTTGTCCACCCGCCATATTGTTAAGTGCAACTGGTAATAAAGAGATACCAATAATGGACACAACAGAACCTGTTACAACTGGCGGGAAGAATTTTACAAGCTTACCGAAAAAGCCTGCAATGACCATAACGATTAAACCTGATGCAATAATGGAGCCATAAATGTCTGTAATACCTTGTTCAGGGTTTGTCCCAATTGCAATAATTGGACTTACTGCTGTAAAGGTACATCCTAGAACTACTGGTAAACCAATACCGATAAATTTACCTGAATACACTTGAAGTAATGTTGCGATCCCACACATCATAATGTCAATCGCTACTAAATAAGTCATTTGCTTTGAATCAAAACCTAAAGCGCCACCAATAATAAGCGGAACTAAAATCGCACCTGCATACATCGCAAGTAAATGTTGAATAGCTAGCGTCGTTGACTTAAAGGCATTCATTACGCGCGATCCTCCGTTGCAAATGTTACTTTGCCGTCTTCTAAAGAATCCACAATTGCTAATGATTCAACGCGAACACCTTGCTCACGTAATAATTTACCACCGTCTTGGAAGCCTTTTTCAATCACGATGCCGACACCGACAACATGAGCCCCTGCTTGCGCTGCAATATCTAGTAAGCCTTTTACCGCTTCACCATTTGCTAAGAAATCGTCAACAATTAAAACATTGTCATCTTCACTTAAAAAATTACAAGATACTGAAATATCATTCGTTTCGTTTTTTGTGAAAGAATGTACTTTTGACGAATAGAGATTGTCTGATAATGTTAAAGATTTACGTTTACGGGCAAATACTACCGGTGCACCGATTTCAAGACCTAACATTACAGAAGGTGCAATTCCTGAAGATTCAATTGTTAGCACTTTTGTAATAATTTCATCAGAGAAGCGATTTGCAAACTCGTGCCCAATTTCTTTCATAAGCTGTGGATCGATTTGATGATTTAAAAAAGAATCAACTTTTAATACAGACGAAGATAAAACTTTACCTTCCTGCATAATTTTGTCATGTAATAACTTCATTGCTGCTTTTCCTTCTTTCATAAAATAATAAAAACGCTGAATACTTTGATTCCATTCATCTACGAGTGGAGCAAGGCATTCAGCGCAAAAACGTCGAAACTAATAGAAAACATCATCGCTAGTATGAGTTTTTCTAAAGCAATGCTACCCATAGTCGATTCATTTACGGTAAATCGGTAGAAACTTACGAGCCATATTCTCGCTATTATATGAGTGAAACAGTATTAAGCTGGTTGAACTTTCTTATTATAAATATCCATTTTTATAATTTCAATATGAATATGCATAATAAGCAGATGCATATCTTCTTTCGGCAGATGCTTATATCTACCACTGAAAAAAGTTTAAATTTTCGGAATTTAATGGTATTTACACATTATTTCATGGTAAACGTTCGTGTTTTGCAATCAATGCTCTGATTATATCAGACTATTTTCGACCTTGCTAGTCATTATTTAGATAAATGGAAAGGTACTGTCATAATGACGACATTTTTGTGAAATAACAGCGATGTACGAATTAATAGACTCGATTGATTGTGTAGCATATGATGCCAACCTTTCTTCGGTAAAAACTGTGGAATGACCACAGTTACTTGATAGCCCGTTTTCGCATATTGGTGTTCTACCTTATCAATAAATTTTTTTAAAGGTTGCGTAATGCTTCGATATGGCGAATAGTACGTAACGAGACGTATATCGGGTTGCCATGCCTTCCACTTCTCTTCAAAAGCTTTGGCATCAGCCTGATCAAATGCTACATAAAAGGCTATAATTTTTTCTACATTCAATGATTGCACATAATGCAGTGAATTTTCTACCACTTTCGTAATCCCCGCTACCGGTACAATAAAAACATTTCCATCTACTATCGGCAATGCTTCTCCATTTAGTCGTAGTTGCTCTCCGACTGCATTGTAATGTTGCTTAATGCGATGGAACATCCAAATAATCATTGGTAAAAAGATAAATACTGGCCATACTTGAGGTAATTTTGTAACAAAGAACATCATCGCCACTACAAAGGAAATGGCTGCACCTATTGTATTTATAACGAATTTCATCACCCAACCATTTGGCTTTTCACGCCACCATTTTCGCATCATTCCAGTCTGCGCTAATGTAAATGGTATAAAGACACCTACTGCATAAAGAGGAATTAAATGCTCTGTAGCACCATCGAACAACACAATAAGGACAATCGCTGCTAATCCGAGCATCATAATCCCGTTAGAATAGCCAAGGCGATCTCCACGAATTTGAAAAATTCTTGGTATAAAGCCGTCTCTTGATAAATTGACTGCGAGTAAAGGGAAGGCTGAATAACCCGTATTGGCAGCAAGCACTAAAATCATAGCTGTCGTACCTTGCACGATATAATAAAATACATTGCGTCCAACACTCGCTTCGGCAATTTGTGAGACAACCGTTGCCTGAGCGTTCGGTACAACTCCGTAGAAATAGGCTAAGCCCACAATACCAATAAACAGCACGGCTAATATACTCCCCATTGCTAATAGCGTTTTCGCTGCATTATTTGGTGCAGGGCTTTTAAAATTCGGGATAGCATTGGATATCGCTTCTACGCCCGTCAATGCCGAGCTTCCTGAAGCAAAAGCCTTTAATAATAAAAACAAACTAATGCCCGCAACTGGCGTCCCGATTTTTGGATGCAACTCAGCAGGAACTTGCCCCGTTGCGACGTTATAGATACCTATTCCAATAAGCATTAACATCACAACAACGAACAAATATACGGGATACGCTAAAACGGATGCTGATTCTGTAACACCACGTAAATTTAATAGTGTTAGGCAAATAACAAAAAACACTGCAATCGGTACATTATAAGCATGTAAACTTGGGAATGCTGAGGTAATAGCATCTGTCCCCGCAGAAACACTTACTGCAACCGTTAAAATATAATCAACGAGTAATGACCCACCCGCTACAAGACCTGCATTAACGCCTAAGTTTTCGCGGGACACTACATATGCTCCACCACCATGTGGATAGGCGAAAATAACTTGTCGATAGGATAACGTGAGTGCCACAAGTAGCACCACTACACCTGCTGCAATCGGTAACGAATACCAAAAGGCAACCGTACTTACTGTCATGAGCACAAGTAAAATTTGCTCTGGTCCGTATGCTACTGATGACAATGCATCAGATGATAATATAGCCAATGCCTTTGTTTTACTAAGCTTTTGTTCCCCTAATGCATCGGATCTCAATGGTTTACCGATAACATAACGTTTGAATGAGGATTTCATTTTTAACACCTTCTAGATTTTTAGAGTGTGTTTCGCCTTTCTAAATCAATTACACCTTTGCATAATCGCTCTTTCTAGCTACTGGGGCTTTGGGTGCCAAATGACAACAAAAAACGTCTACAAGTCATCACTAAATACGACTTGTAGACGTTGTAACGTCTGACAAGCTCCAACTTTTCTGCTCTTAACGCTTACGAGGTTAGCTGTCGGATTCGGGCCTGAGTAGCCCTACTCTTGTAAAGAGATTCACCCCAAGAATTGTAGAGACAATCCATCAAAATTGGGTCCCCCGCGTTTAGTTGCTTCAGCGATTTAGAAATTTGAAACTTTTATAATGATGTCATATTACGCCTGTATTAATAAAAAGTAAAGAACAGATTATACGGTTTTCGTAAATTTTTTCCTTATATGTAGAAGCCCATTACTGGTATACGTTTCGGATTATTTTTGCTGATTTCCATGGTTTTATCCGCGATTTAACTCATTTCAGCAGTGATTTCCCTTTGTTTTTTGGCAATGCTAAAAAAATTGAGCAAACTTCTTCACATTTTTCAGTTCTAGCTATAGAATAGTAGTATCATTATTTTCCTATAGGAAACTTTATTTCACTTACGATACTTTTTGAAACGAGGGAACAACATGGCCTATAAACCGATTAATAAGTCGGCAGCCGAAGCTGTTTTAGATGGCGACATAAAAGGCTGGCAACGGATTTTACCCTTTCTAGGTCCGGCATTTATTGCAGCGGTTGCCTATATAGATCCCGGCAACTTTGCCACAAATATTACGGCTGGCTCACAGTACGGTTATTTACTTCTTTGGGTTATTGCCTTTTCCAACTTAATGGCTGTACTAATTCAATCTTTATCAGCAAAACTTGGCATTGCAACAGGAAAGAATTTGCCGGAAATAGCAAGAGAGAACTTTTCTAAAAAAACTTCAATATTTTTATGGATACAGGCTGAACTTGTAATTATCGCAACTGATCTTGCAGAGTTTATCGGTGCTGCCCTCGGTCTATATTTATTATTTAACATCCCAATGCTACCAGCGGCACTAATTACGGCAGTCGGCTCATTCGCCATTTTAGAGCTACAACGCAGAGGTTTTAGAGCCTTCGAAGCTGGTATTTCTGGTATGGTGCTAATTGTAGTGCTCGCATTTGCGTTCCAGACATTTTTAGCCCAACCAAATTGGGGTGAAGTGACACTCGGAATGCTGACACCACATTTCGATGGAGTCGATTCCCTATTACTTGCAACAGGTATTTTAGGAGCTACTGTTATGCCGCATGCAATCTATTTACATTCTTCTTTAACACAAAATCGCGTTATTGGTCGTAATGATAATGAAAAACGACGTATTTTCCGTTTCGAGTTTATTGATATTGTAATTGCAATGATTATTGCCGGCGCGATTAATATGAGCATGCTGATTATTGCAGCAGCGGTGTTCCATACGCAAGGATTAGTAGTTGAGGATTTAGACATTGCCTATAACGGATTACGAGATGCACTTGGCCCTATGGCAGCCGTTTCTTTCGGCCTTGGTCTTCTTATTGCAGGACTTGCAAGTTCTTCAGTCGGTACACTAGCAGGAGATGTTGTCATGCAAGGCTTTATCCAGCGTAGAATTCCTCTCTATTTGCGCAGAGCCATTACAATGATTCCACCATTGGTCATTATTGCATCTGGCGTCAATGCAACCTATGCGCTTGTATTAAGCCAAGTCATCCTGTCATTCGGTATTGCCTTTGCGCTTATCCCGCTTGTGATGTTCACAAGTAAAAAGGACATTATGGGTAGCCTCGTCAATCACCGTATCACAACAATTCTTGGCTGGTGTGTCGTTGTCATCGTCGTAGCGTTAAATATTTACCTATTATGGGAAACGCTATTTGCTTAATAAAATAAAGATGAAATAATAGAAAAAGTGTTAAAGCGACTGCGTCACTTTAACACTTTTTGCTATGACAATTAGCTGTTACTGCGAGGTTCATTGTCAAATAGATGTGTACAACAAAAATAAAAACTGCCCTAACATTTAGGACAGTTCTCATTATTATTTTTCCACTTTTAAATCGCATTTTTGTAGTGGAATCATTTTTGTTTTATGTTTTATTTTATAGCCTAGCCACAGTATAACAAAGAGTGGGATACCAATATATGAAACAAGCACGCCATACCAGTCAATTGAATCACCCGTGAATGCTGTATAGTTTTGGCCAATGACAACAATCATACATACGGTGAAAGCAAAGAGCGGACCAAATGGATATAGCTTTGCCTTGTATGGTAGTAATTTCGGATCCAGCCCTTGTGCTTCAAACGCTCGACGGAAGCGATAATGGCTAAAGGCAATACCAAGCCATGCAATGAAGCCTGACATCCCAGAAGCGTTTAGAAGCCACATATAGACAACGCCATCACCAAAAAATGATGCTAAAAATGCTAGACAGCCTACTGCCAATGTAAGCAGTAATGCATAAATTGGAATGCCACGACGGCTTAATTTTGTGAAAATTTTAGGTGCATGTCCATCTACCGCTAATTGCCATAACATGCGGGATGATGCATATAAACCAGAGTTACCTGCAGACAACATTGCAGTTAAAATAATTGCATTCATTAATGAGGCAGCAAAAGCAATGCCTAAGCGATCGAATACTAATGTAAATGGAGATACCGCAATATCTTCAGATAATAAACGCGAATCCGTAAATGGAATCAACATCCCAATCGCCGCAATAGCTAAAATATAAAATAAAATAATACGCCAGAAGACAGATTTTACAGCCTTTGGAATATTCTTTCCAGGGTCATCCGTTTCTCCAGCAGTGATACCTAATAATTCTGTTCCTTGGAACGAGAAACCAGCTGCTAAAAATATACCGAATGTTGCAAGGAAGCCACCATGGAATGGACCATCACTTATAAAGAAATTCGTGAAACCAACCGGTGCTTGCCCTCCTAAAATCCCAAAAATCATCAATAGGCTGACGATAATAAAAACAATAACAGTCGCCACTTTTATCATGGCAAACCAATATTCACTTTCACCATAGCTTCTAACAGATAGTAAATTGAATGTTAGTACAATCACAATAAATACTACTGTCCATAGTGCAGAGGAGCTATCAGGAAACCAATATTTCATAATTAGCGAAACAGCTGCAATTTCTGCTGCAATTGTGATCGCCCAGTTATACCAGTAGTTCCAACCAAGGGCAAAGCCAAGTGCAGGATCTACGAATTTTGTTGCATACGTACTAAATGAACCCGATGACGGCATATAGGCTGCCATTTCGCCCAAGCTAGTCATTAAAAAGTACACCATTATACCGATTAATGCGTAAGCAAGTAGTGCACCACCTGGTCCAGCCTGTGCAATAGCGCCACCGCTTGCTAAAAATAGCCCAGTCCCAATTGTACCGCCTAATGAAATCATCGTAATATGACGGCTTTTTAATTCTTTTTTCAGCTTCGGTGCTTTATGGCCGAGCTGATTAACTTTTATCTCACTCACGTTAAAGCTTCCTTCCTTTTATAAGAGGCAAAAAAATGCCATCACATGAACGTTGTGATGGCTAAGTAAATCCTCTGTTTCTTCAAAATGATAGCGCAACACGTTGTCCAACGTGACAGTTCTGTTCCTTTCGGAGACAGCCCCAGCATGAGGTTTTCAAGTCCCCTCACACTTCGGCGATATTTCCTTTCAGCTAACATCTTTAATGCTTGTCATTTCCATTAGCGTACTCATAAATACCGCGACCTCTACCTCAATACAAACATGAGGCATATAATTATTAAATTTATGATGTCTCTTAGTTTAACATACGACCTTAGACATTTCAATAAAACCATTAATGTTCCGTATTTTATGAATTTTCTACTATTTTTAATAGTGTGATAAAGTGTTATAGTGGTTCGAATTATAATTGTTCTATCAGGGAGGTACAAGTTTTGACAACGAACGAACAATCTACTTATCCTAGCAAAAAGATTAACTGGAAGGGAACAACCCTACTGTTGGTCATCGGTGTAATTTTTCTAGCATCTACATTACGTATGCCCTTAACAGTTGTAGGTCCAATTATATCCTTTATACGTGAAGATCTTGGTATATCCAATGTACTTGCAGGCTTCCTTACAACGATACCATTACTTGCATTCGCAATAGTATCCCCTTTTGCACCAGTAGTTGCAAGAAAACTCGGACTTGAACTAACACTATTTTTATCAACAATTTTATTAGCAGTAGGAATTGTCCTGCGTTCACTTGGGACAACGGGATTACTCGTACTTGGTACAATGATTATTGGTGTCGCCATTTCATTCGGTAACGTCCTTATTCCAGGTCTACTAAAATTAAAATTTCCATATCATGTTGGCTTACTAATGGCGTTTTTTACAATGTCTATGAATTTAACAGCGGGAATCGGTGCTGGTATTAGCTATCCTATAGCGAATGCAGTACTGGGCTGGCAAGGTGCACTTGCTATTGCTCTAGCGCTAGTCATATTAACAATTGTGATTTGGTTACCCCAATTAAAGTTTAATAAACCTGAGCCAACTGTAGTCTCTACAAAAGCGCGTATACCATTGTGGAAATCACCAGTTACTTGGGCAGTTACTGGGGCAATGGGGCTACAATCGTTATTATTTTATACTACCGCAGCTTGGATTCCTGAAATTTATATTGCACAAGGCGTAGCCGCTGATCGTGCGGGTTGGATGTTTTCCATCATGCAAATCTCACAAGTGCCTATGGCATTAGTTGTGCCTATCATTGCTAGCAAAATGACATCTCAGCGTCCACTCGTTTTAATGTTTACAGCATTTTATGTCATCGGTTTTACAGGCGTTGTGATGGAATGGACTAGTCTTGCTGTGTTATGGATGATATTGCTTGGTTTAGCAGGTGGAGCTTCATTTGCACTTGCCATGATGTTCTTTACATTACGTACACGTACGGCTTTTGAGGCGGCAGATTTATCTGGCTTTGCACAATCATTAGGTTATTTATTAGCCGCAGTTGGTCCAATTTTATTTGGCTATTTACATGATTTATTTGGCGGCTGGGATATCGCTGGGTGGCTATTTGTTGCCGTTACAGCTCTACTCTTCTTCTGTTCATTTAGAGCTTCTAAAAATGAATATATCAATTAATAAGAGGCAGTTCATTTTCTACAATGAGCTGCCTCTTCATCATTAGTATGGGGGTTTTTGGTAAAAATAATTAGGTGTATGATAGACATTTACATACGGTTTATGGAAAATATGTGTCGTTGCAGGCGACAATGGTGGAATCAACCAAGTCCAGTTGCCTGTTAAATCGCGCCCTGCCTTGTGCTCTGCTTCTTCAAATAGCTTAAATTGCTGTGCTGCGGTATGATGATCAACAATACTTACGCCATCTTCTTTAAAGGAATGAAGAACAGCAATATTTAATTCTACTAGCGCACGATCACGCCAAAGAGATGCTTGCTTTGTTGTATCAAGATTAAAAATTTCTGCTATCTTCGGTAACATATCATAACGGTCATGATCAGCTAAATTCCGCGCCCCAATTTCTGTCCCCATATACCAGCCATTAAAGGGGGCTGCCTGAAAGTCAATACCCGCCATTTGAAAGCGCATGCTCGATATAATTGGCACCGCATACCACTTCATTCCTAGTTCTTCTACCTTAGGATGTTCAGGGTGACGAATCGCAACTTCTAATACATCACCACTTGGGATTGGAAACCATTGCGGTTTACGGCCATCTACTTGGATCACAAGTGGTAGCACATCAAATGCTGTTCTTGCTCCCTGCCAGCCAAGTGACTCGCACACTTTTGTAAATGGCACCGAATGGGAATCACCAATAATCCCTGCTTCTGTTTCATAACCTGCATAACGTATAAGCTGGTGATTCCATATTTTTACTCTATCAGAGGCAAATACCGTTATAGTCGGACGAATCTTACCGCCATTTGTTGCATATCGAATATGGTGAAGTAATTTCTCAAAAATAGCATGCTCATCTAAAACCTCACGAGCATCCTCAACATGAAGTGATTGCCAAAATAATCTCCCAATACATTTATTACTATTACGCCATGCTACTCTTGCGCCAAAAGTAAGCTCTTCCGTTGTAGGAATATATGCTCCCTCTGTGGCAACTTGCTGTAATCTATTTGTAAGCCATTGTTCCGACTCATTTTGTTCCAATTGATAAAGTGCTAAAAAACGTTGTATCTCTTGTAAATTCATATCGTTTTCCTCCATCTATCCCCATATTAGATGAACAGCATACAATTCACCACGAAAAAATCCGTAAGAAAACATACATCTTTTATATATGAAATACTTTGTTCAAATTTAAAACGGCAAATTAAAAGTTAGATGATTTACACAATACTTAATGCCTTAATGACAATAATTAAATGCTTAAAAAACAAAAAAAAGCATGTAGCAAAATTTGCTACATGCTTGATGACCCCTACGGGATTCGAACCCGTGTTACCGCCGTGAAAGGGCGGTGTCTTAACCGCTTGACCAAGGGGCCGTGGCTCCGAAGGCAGGACTCGAACCTGCGACAACCTGATTAACAGTCAGGTGCTACTACCAACTGAGCTACTTCGGAATAATTTTAAAATGGGCCTAAATGGACTCGAACCATCGACCTCACGCTTATCAGGCGTGCGCTCTAACCAGCTGAGCTATAGGCCCCTCTTGGAGCGGGTGATGAGAATCGAACTCACGACATCAGCTTGGAAGGCTGAGGTTTTACCATTAAACTACACCCGCAAAAATGATGGGTCAGGACGGAATCGAACCGCCGACACTTAGAGCTTCAATCTAATGCTCTACCAACTGAGCTACTGACCCGGAAAATGGAGGAGGTAGAGGGATTCGAACCCCCGCGCGGTGTTACCCGCCTGTCGGTTTTCAAGACCGATCCCTTCAGCCAGACTTGGGTATACCTCCGGAATGAAACAATTATGGTGGAGCCTAGCGGGATCGAACCGCTGACCTCCTGCGTGCAAGGCAGGCGCTCTCCCAGCTGAGCTAAGGCCCCATTTGTTAAAAAGATGGTCGGAATGACAGGATTCGAACCTACGACCCCTTGGTCCCAAACCAAGTGCTCTACCAAGCTGAGCTACATTCCGTTCATTTATTGGCGCGCCCGGCAGGAGTCGAACCCACAACCTTCTGATCCGTAGTCAGACGCTCTATCCAATTGAGCTACGGGCGCTAAATATTAAAAATGGTGCCGAGGGCCGGAATCGAACCGGCACGGTAGTCACCTACCGCAGGATTTTAAGTCCTGTGCGTCTGCCAGTTCCGCCACCCCGGCACATTTGGAGCGGAAGACGAGGTTCGAACTCGCGACCCCCACCTTGGCAAGGTGGTGTTCTACCACTGAACTACTTCCGCATGTGCATAAGATTATTTATCCTGGCAATTATAAATTTGAAATATAGATGATGCGGGTGAAGGGAGTCGAACCCCCACGCCTTGCGGCGCTAGATCCTAAGTCTAGTGCGTCTGCCAATTCCGCCACACCCGCAAATATGATGAGCCATGAAGGACTCGAACCTTCGACCCTCTGATTAAAAGTCAGATGCTCTACCAACTGAGCTAATGGCTCATATTAAGAAATAAATGGCTGGGGTACTAGGATTCGAACCTAGGCATGACGGAATCAAAATCCGTTGCCTTACCGCTTGGCTATACCCCAATATTTTATTATGGGGCGACTGATGGGAATCGAACCCACGAATGTCGGAACCACAATCCGATGCGTTAACCACTTCGCCACAACCGCCATATGTAATATAACAGTAGTCTAACCTAAAAAATTTGGCAGGGGCAGTAGGAATCGAACCCACACCAAAGGTTTTGGAGACCTCTATTCTACCGTTGAACTATGCCCCTATTGAATAAAGAGCTGGTGGAGGGGGACGGATTCGAACCGCCGAACCCTAAGGAGCGGATTTACAGTCCGCCGCGTTTAGCCACTTCGCTACCCCTCCAAGGGATGGTGCCGGCGATAGGAGTCGAACCCACGACCTACTGATTACAAGTCAGTTGCTCTACCAACTGAGCTACACCGGCACAAATAAGGACGGTCCCGACCGGGATCGAACCGGCGATCTCCTGCGTGACAGGCAGGCATGTTAACCGCTACACCACGGGACCTTAATTTTATTTGGTTGCGGAGACAGGATTTGAACCTGTGACCTTCGGGTTATGAGCCCGACGAGCTACCACTGCTCCACCCCGCGATAATAGTACTTTCATAATAAATAAATGGTGGAGGATGACGGGCTCGAACCGCCGACCCTCTGCTTGTAAGGCAGATGCTCTCCCAGCTGAGCTAATCCTCCACATAAAAAATAAGCGAAGCGACGTCCTACTCTCACAGGGGGAAGCCCCCAACTACCATCGGCGCTAAAGAGCTTAACTTCCGTGTTCGGTATGGGAACGGGTGTGACCTCTTTGCCATCATCACTTCACTTATTCAGTTGAAAGAACTCGTTCTCTCAAAACTGGATAAACGTTCATTGAATGTTTCAAACTTTTTGGTTAAGTCCTCGATCGATTAGTATTCGTCAGCTCCATGTGTCACCACACTTCCACCTCGAACCTATCTACCTCATCGTCTTTGAGGGATCTTACTTACTTGCGTAATGGGAAATCTCATCTTGAGGGGGGCTTCATGCTTAGATGCTTTCAGCACTTATCCCGTCCACACATAGCTACCCAGCGATGCCTTTGGCAAGACAACTGGTACACCAGCGGTGTGTCCATCCCGGTCCTCTCGTACTAAGGACAGCTCCTCTCAAATTTCCTACGCCCACGACGGATAGGGACCGAACTGTCTCACGACGTTCTGAACCCAGCTCGCGTACCGCTTTAATGGGCGAACAGCCCAACCCTTGGGACCGACTACAGCCCCAGGATGCGATGAGCCGACATCGAGGTGCCAAACCTCCCCGTCGATGTGGACTCTTGGGGGAGATAAGCCTGTTATCCCCGGGGTAGCTTTTATCCGTTGAGCGATGGCCCTTCCATGCGGAACCACCGGATCACTAAGCCCGTCTTTCGACCCTGCTCGACTTGTAGGTCTCGCAGTCAAGCTCCCTTGTGCCTTTACACTCTACGAATGATTTCCAACCATTCTGAGGGAACCTTTGGGCGCCTCCGTTACCTTTTAGGAGGCGACCGCCCCAGTCAAACTGTCCGCCTGACACTGTCTCCTGCCCCGCTAAGGGGCATGGGTTAGAATTTCAATACAACCAGGGTAGTATCCCACCGACGCCTCCTTCGAAGCTGGCGCTCCGAGATCTCTGGCTCCTACCTATCCTGTACAAGTTGTACCAAAATTCAATATCAGGCTACAGTAAAGCTCCACGGGGTCTTTCCGTCCTGTCGCGGGTAACCTGCATCTTCACAGGTACTATAATTTCACCGAGTCTCTCGTTGAGACAGTGCCCAGATCGTTACGCCTTTCGTGCGGGTCGGAACTTACCCGACAAGGAATTTCGCTACCTTAGGACCGTTATAGTTACGGCCGCCGTTTACTGGGGCTTCAATTCGCAGCTTCGCTTGCGCTAACCACTCCTCTTAACCTTCCAGCACCGGGCAGGCGTCAGCCCCTATACGTCACCTTACGGTTTTGCAGAGACCTGTGTTTTTGCTAAACAGTCGCCTGGGCCTATTCACTGCGGCTCTCATGCGCTTGCACGCTCAAGAGCACCCCTTCTCCCGAAGTTACGGGGTCATTTTGCCGAGTTCCTTAACGAGAGTTCTCTCGCACACCTTAGGATTCTCTCCTCGACTACCTGTGTCGGTTTGCGGTACGGGCACCTCTCACCTCGATAGAGGCTTTTCTTGGCAGTGTGAAATCAGGAACTTCGTCCATACGGACTCGCCATCACAGCTCAACGTTACAGTGTGCGGATTTGCCTACACACACGCCTTACTGCTTGGACGCGCACAACCAACGGCGCGCTTACCCTATCCTACTGCGTCCCCCCATTTCTCAAACGGTGAGGAGGTGGTACAGGAATATCAACCTGTTGTCCATCGCCTACGCCTATCGGCCTCGGCTTAGGTCCCGACTAACCCTGAGCGGACGAGCCTTCCTCAGGAAACCTTAGTCATACGGTGGACGGGATTCTCACCCGTCTTTCGCTACTCATACCGGCATTCTCACTTCTAAGCGCTCCACCAGTCCTTCCGGTCTGACTTCAACGCACTTAGAACGCTCTCCTACCACTGACATCGTAGATGTCAATCCACAGCTTCGGTGAATCGTTTAGCCCCGATACATTTTCGGCGCAGCGTCACTCGACCAGTGAGCTATTACGCACTCTTTAAATGATGGCTGCTTCTAAGCCAACATCCTGGTTGTCTGTGCAACGCCACATCCTTTTCCACTTAACGATTACTTTGGGACCTTAGCTGGTGGTCTGGGCTGTTTCCCTTTTGACTACGGATCTTATCACTCGCAGTCTGACTCCCGTGTATAAATATCTGGCATTCGGAGTTTGTCTGAATTCGGTAAACCGGGATGGCCCCCTAGTCCAAACAGTGCTCTACCTCCAGTATTCTCATCACGAGGCTAGCCCTAAAGCTATTTCGGAGAGAACCAGCTATCTCCAAGTTCGATTGGAATTTCTCCGCTACCCACACCTCATCCCCGCACTTTTCAACGTGCGTGGGTTCGGGCCTCCAGTAAGTGTTACCTCACCTTCACCCTGGACATGGGTAGATCACCTGGTTTCGGGTCTACGACCACGTACTAATTCGCCCTATTCAGACTCGCTTTCGCTGCGGCTCCGCCTTCTAAAGCTTAACCTCGCACGTAATCGTAACTCGCCGGTTCATTCTACAAAAGGCACGCTATCACCCATTAACGGGCTCTAACTACTTGTAGGCACACGGTTTCAGGATCTCTTTCACTCCCCTTCCGGGGTGCTTTTCACCTTTCCCTCACGGTACTGGTTCACTATCGGTCACTAGGTAGTATTTAGCCTTGGGAGATGGTCCTCCCGGATTCCGACGGAATTTCACGTGTTCCGCCGTACTCAGGATCCACTCTGGAGGGAACGAACTTTCGACTACAGGGCTTTTACCTGCTCTGGCGGACCTTTCCAAGTCGCTTCATCTAACTCATTCCTTTGTAACTCCGTATAGAGTGTCCTACAACCCCAAGAGGCAAGCCTCTTGGTTTGGGCTCTTCCCGTTTCGCTCGCCGCTACTCAGGGAATCGATTTTTCTTTCTCTTCCTCCAGGTACTTAGATGTTTCAGTTCCCTGGGTCTGCCTTCAAGACGCTATGTATTCACGTCAAGATACTACGCGATTAAACGTAGTGGGTTCCCCCATTCGGAAATCTCCGGATCAAAGCTCACTTACAGCTCCCCGAAGCATATCGGTGTTAGTGCCGTCCTTCTTCGGCTCCTAGTGCCAAGGCATTCGCCGTGCGCCCTTAATAACTTAACCTATCGACTTCCAACCCACTGCGCATTTCGTTGTCAGCTTCTCTCGTTCAATCAGTCACGTACGTAAGTACGCTCCTTCATTCACTCGTTCGCTTCCTAGAACTGCTTGTGTCTTGAAACCCTATTTCGTTATTAAGCCTATAAAAAACTTAAAAAAATAAATGTGTTTGTTACAATTTCAATGTCGTTTTATCCAGTTTTCAAAGAACAAATTCACTACCTGTTTCTACTTCTTCGCAGATTTGCGACGAAAGCGTAGCGACAGGAGCACGGTTTTGAAGTATTTCATCGTAATGATGAACCTTCAAAACTGAACGCAAAACGTAATCTTACAAACCCAAGGTTTGTATTCCGAAAATATCCTTAGAAAGGAGGTGATCCAGCCGCACCTTCCGATACGGCTACCTTGTTACGACTTCACCCCAATCATCTATCCCACCTTCGGCGGCTGGCTCCAAAAGGTTACCTCACCGACTTCGGGTGTTACAAACTCTCGTGGTGTGACGGGCGGTGTGTACAAGGCCCGGGAACGTATTCACCGCGGCATGCTGATCCGCGATTACTAGCGATTCCGGCTTCATGTAGGCGAGTTGCAGCCTACAATCCGAACTGAGAACGACTTTATCGGATTAGCTCCCTCTCGCGAGTTGGCAACCGTTTGTATCGTCCATTGTAGCACGTGTGTAGCCCAGGTCATAAGGGGCATGATGATTTGACGTCATCCCCACCTTCCTCCGGTTTGTCACCGGCAGTCACCTTAGAGTGCCCAACTAAATGATGGCAACTAAGATCAAGGGTTGCGCTCGTTGCGGGACTTAACCCAACATCTCACGACACGAGCTGACGACAACCATGCACCACCTGTCACCGTTGTCCCCGAAGGGAAAACCATATCTCTACAGTGGTCAACGGGATGTCAAGACCTGGTAAGGTTCTTCGCGTTGCTTCGAATTAAACCACATGCTCCACCGCTTGTGCGGGCCCCCGTCAATTCCTTTGAGTTTCAGTCTTGCGACCGTACTCCCCAGGCGGAGTGCTTAATGCGTTAGCTGCAGCACTAAGGGGCGGAAACCCCCTAACACTTAGCACTCATCGTTTACGGCGTGGACTACCAGGGTATCTAATCCTGTTTGCTCCCCACGCTTTCGCGCCTCAGTGTCAGTTACAGACCAGATAGTCGCCTTCGCCACTGGTGTTCCTCCAAATCTCTACGCATTTCACCGCTACACTTGGAATTCCACTATCCTCTTCTGCACTCAAGTCTCCCAGTTTCCAATGACCCTCCACGGTTGAGCCGTGGGCTTTCACATCAGACTTAAGAAACCACCTGCGCGCGCTTTACGCCCAATAATTCCGGACAACGCTTGCCACCTACGTATTACCGCGGCTGCTGGCACGTAGTTAGCCGTGGCTTTCTAATAAGGTACCGTCAAGGTACAGCCAGTTACTACTGTACTTGTTCTTCCCTTACAACAGAGTTTTACGAACCGAAATCCTTCTTCACTCACGCGGCGTTGCTCCATCAGGCTTTCGCCCATTGTGGAAGATTCCCTACTGCTGCCTCCCGTAGGAGTCTGGGCCGTGTCTCAGTCCCAGTGTGGCCGATCACCCTCTCAGGTCGGCTACGCATCGTTGCCTTGGTGAGCCGTTACCTCACCAACTAGCTAATGCGCCGCGGGCCCATCCTATAGCGACAGCCGAAACCGTCTTTCAGTTTTGTCCCATGAGGGACAAAAGATTATTCGGTATTAGCCCCGGTTTCCCGGAGTTATCCCAAACTATAGGGTAGGTTGCCCACGTGTTACTCACCCGTCCGCCGCTAACGTCAAAGGAGCAAGCTCCTTCTCTGTTCGCTCGACTTGCATGTATTAGGCACGCCGCCAGCGTTCGTCCTGAGCCAGGATCAAACTCTCCATAAAAGAAATTTGATTAGCTCAAATTGTTTTGCTGGCATCAATTTTGATGTCCAAAATTTTGTTTTGTTCACTAACGAAGTTAGCTAGTAAAAACTATATTGATTACGTTTTGCTTGTTCAGTTTTCAAGGTTCATTTTGTCACCGTTTGTTTTTAGCGACTTTTACATAATAACATTTTCTTTTTTGGTTGTCAACAAGTTTTTTATAACTTTTTATCTTCTTTCAGAAGCGACAACTTTTATATCATACTATTTACAAACATTCTTGTCAACACTTTTTTGTAATGTTTTTAAGAAGTTTGTGTTATTAATGTTACGTCGTCTTAGCGACAAGTAATAATTTATCATGATTCTATAACCTTTGCAAGTGTTTTTTCTATAAAAATATCAAATTATATTAAATACCTTTATATAATTATACTTTATAAATTAGAAAATCGAAAACCTTCCTATATATACGCCCAATTTTTTTATTGTCCTATTAATTCTACTTTCTTTCTAAAACGCGCATCTTTCTTTACTCGAATGCCTAGCTTTACATAAAGGATTATTCCTAAAATAAATAAGTTCTTTTATAAAACAAACCTCATCCCTCTTTCTCGTTTTCATTATAGAAATTTCTATTTGCTTTAAATCTAATGCCATTGCTTTTCGCTTTCCACTGTAGCTTAACTAACACTACAGTGGAAAACAGCAAGAAACTAAACAAAAATACAAATTCTAAAATGGAAAGAAAAATGGCACTGCAAGCATCATCACAATAAACATAATAACTTGTAAAGGTACGCCAATCTTTACAAAATCCATAAATTTATAGCCACCAGCAGTCATAACTAACGCATTAGTAGGTGAGGCAATTGGCGTGGCAAACGCCATACTTGCTGCTACCGCTACACCAATCATAAAGGTTGTAGGATTTGCATCCATTGCAATCGCTGCGTTCATAGCAATGGGTGCAAACAAAACAGCGGTTGCGGTATTACTAATAAATTGACCAAAAATAACTGTCAGTACATAAATACCTATCAATACCCCGTAAGGACCGTATTTACCAAGAACATCAATGATGCCGTTGGATAAAATAACCATGCCCCCTGTTTTCTCTAATGCTGTAGCCATCGGAAGCATTGCCGCAACGAGTACAATACTTTCAAAATTCATATTGTTATACGCATCTTCCATATTCCGCAAACAGCCAGTTATAATCATCAATACTGCCCCAACCATAACGGAAATAACAACAGGGAATACTTCAAAAGCCATGAGCCCAATCATTAAAAGCATAATCGCACCAGCTATTCCTGCTTTACCAGTTGCCGCTGCAACACTCGCATGCTCTTTCGGTTGACCGACAACAACAACGTCCTGTGTCTCTCGAGCAAGCACTAATATTTCATCCCATGCGCCTTGTACTAAGATGGCATCTCCAAATTTCAACTTATGCGTCACCATATCTTGAAGCTTATAGCCACCTCTATGGTTAATGCCAATAATATTGAGATTATACTTTTCTCGGAATCCTAGTGAACTGACCGTCTCATTAATAAAACTTGAATTTGGCGTTAATAGCACTTCCGCAATACCAAGATGCTTTGTTACCAACTCATCCGCTTCATTCTCAGTCAATTCTTGCATCACTAAACCGTAATCTGCAGTTAAATTACCAATCGCCCCTTCCTCACCTTGTACATAGAGCTCATCTAAAGCATGGATTACACTCGTTGGGCCTGCCATTTCTTGATAGGTCATCGGGAGTAAATTGATTCCATCTTGTGATTTACGGTGAATTTTCATCATACAAAGTCCATATTTTGCGGGAAGCTTTAATTCTGCCAGTGATGTTCCTATAATTGTAGAATCCTCAGGTACAAACACCTTAAATAATCGATTGTTTAAATCATATTGCTTCATAATTTTCTTTGGCGAGAGCTTATAGCCAGTAGATGTTTGCGTTCTTTTTTTATCATTTGGTAACAGAATATTACGCACAAGCACCAAATATAAAATACCGACAATCATCCCAACTAGGCCAATAGGCGTCACCTCAAAAAACCCAAGCTTCGGATAGCCTTGATCGACTAAAAGCTGGCTGACAATTAAATTGGGCGGGGAAGCAATTAATGTCATTAAGCCCGATAAACTAGCGACATAAGATAGTGGTAATAAAAACTTTGAAGGACTTTCCTTCATACTAATCGCGATGCTGACAACAATCGGCATCATCAAAGCAACTGTACCCGTATTACTCATAAAAGCACCTACAGAGCCTACAATAATGAGCAATAGGATAAATAACTTGAGCTCGCTATTACCTGACCATTTCAATAATAGTTGTCCAGCCATTGCTGCAAGACCCGTACGCAAAATACCAGCACCAACTACAAAAAGGCCAGCAATCATTAGCACAACCGAATTTGAAAAGCCTGCCAAAGCCTCTGCTGGCGTTAAAATATTAGCGATAACAAATGCGAGAAGAGAGACAATAGCAACAAAATCTGCACGCACTCGATTCGTCATAAATACAATAATCGTCATTCCTAAAATAAGAAATGTTAATGTTAGCTGCACGCAAAGCATTCCTTTCTAACTATAGTAACAACTACATTCTATACGAAAAAAAGCATAAATATCGGAATTATCCCTATTTATGCTTTTTCTGTAATATTTAATTGGTAAATATATGCACAAATGAGATTAATCGTTCACCAAAACTCTTTATTTATTACAAAAGAATACCATGACGCATTACAACTTGCCCTTTTTTAATTACCGTATCGGTATGATTCATGCCGTAAAAGTATTGTAGCTGTTTGTAATTGGCAACATCCAATATAATAACATCCGCTTGTTTACCCGCTTCAAGCGTACCAATCTGGTGGCCTCTGTTCAATGCATGCGCAGCATTAATGGTCGTAGCAGTGATTACTTCCTCTAATGTCAACCCCATATGCATACAAGCTAAATTCATTATAAATGGCAAACTCATTGTCGGCGAAGAGCCCGGGTTAAAGTCTGTTGAGATGGCTACTGGCACTCCTTCATCAATCATTAACCTGCCTCTAGCAAACGGTGCGCGTAAGAAGAAGGCAGTGCCAGGTAGCAAGACGGCAATCGTTCCTGCTTCAGCCATATTTTGAATACCTTCATCCGAAGCAACTAACAAATGCTCTGCCGAGATAGCTCCCACATCAGCGGCTAATTCCGCACCGTTATACGGCTCTATTTCATCAGCATGAATTTTCGGTGTTAGTCCAAGCGCTTTACCCGCCTCTAAAATGCGTCTAGATTGCGCTGGTGTAAATACGCCTTTTTCACAAAACACATCATTGAATTCTGCAAGCTCTAATGCCGACACTTTTGGCAGCATATCATTAATAATAACGTCGACAAATTCATCTTCTCGTCCTTTAAAATCGCGTGGTACCGCATGTGCGCCCATAAAGGTACTGATGACATCTACCACATGTGTGTCCTGTAGCTTTTTAGCTACTTCCAGTTGTTTCTTTTCCGTTTCCCAATCCAGACCGTAACCTGACTTCGCTTCCACAGTAGTCACACCATGCTTTAAAAAAACATCTAAATGGTGCATCGTTTTTTCATATAACACTTCAAAACTTGTTTCTCGTGTGCGCTTTGTTGTAGCATGAATGCCTCCACCTGCATTCATAATGTCCATATAAGTGGAACCGTTAAGTCGCATATTAAATTCCTGCTCACGTGTACCGCCATGCACTAAATGTGTATGGCAATCCACAAGACCTGGCATGACAATCTTTCCAGATGCATCTATAACCTCTGCTTCCTCCACTAAATGAGGGAAATCTATAACTAACTGCTCGTAAGCCCCGACAGCGACAACCTGACTTCCCGCTACGAGCACACTTCCCTTTTCTACAACGGCAATCTCTCGCATTTGTTCTTTTATTCGAGGCCCTTGTAAAGCGCTTTTCAAAGTAATGACTTCATTTGCATTTTTAATTAAAAGGGTCATTTCACATCATCCTTTAACATTGGCATATGGACACCTTTATTCTTTGCTGTATTGATAGCAATGTCATAACCTGCATCTGCATGCCGAACAATGCCCATTCCAGGGTCTGAAATCAACACGCGCGCTATTTTCTCAGCCGCTAATGTTGATCCATCAGCAACTAACACTTGACCTGCATGCTGTGAGTAGCCCATTCCTACACCGCCACCATGGTGAACACTTACCCAGCTAGCTCCACTCGCTGTGTTAACAAGTGCGTTTAAAATCGGCCAATCGGATACTGCATCTGACCCATCCAACATTCCTTCTGTTTCACGGTTGGGAGAAGCCACCGAGCCAGAGTCTAAATGATCCCGTCCGAAAACAATTGGTGCAGACAACTCGCCATTTGCCACCATTTCATTTACCTTCAATGCAAAGCGATGGCGATCACCATACCCTAACCAGCAAATACGTGCAGGTAGTCCCTGCCATTTCACCATTTTTTGCGCCATATCAATCCAATTGACAAGACCTTCATCTTCAGCAAACATTTCTTTCGCTAAAGCATCTGTTTTATAAATATCTTCCGGATTACCAGAAAGTGCTGCCCAACGGAACGGCCCCTTACCTTCACAAAACAATGGACGAATATACGCTGGTACAAAGCCTGGGAAGTCAAAAGCATTTGTCACACCCATCTCTTTTGCGTAAGCACGAATATTATTACCGTAATCAAATACTTCAGCACCCGCCTGTTGAAATTCAAGCATTGTACGAACATGCTCTGCCATCGTTTCTTTCGCCTTATGCTCATACGTTTTGACATCATTTTTCCGTAACGCTAACGCTTCTTCAAACGTCATACCATTCGGTACATAGCCATTGATAGGGTCATGCGCAGATGTTTGGTCTGTCACAAAATCTGGAATGATACCTCGGTTTAACAATTCACGGTTAACATCTGCACAGTTGCCAACTAGCCCAATTGACGCTGGCTCCCGTTGAGCACGGAGTTGATTGACTAATGCCACCGCTTCATCTACTGTCTCAACAAGATAATCACAGTAGCCTTCTTTTATTTTTCGTTCAATACGAGCACGTTCCACTTCAACTACTAAAATGACTGCCCCTGCCATTTTCCCAGCTAAAGGCTGTGCACCACTCATACCACCCATACCACCAGTAAGAATGAATTTCCCGCGTAAGTCCGCACTACCAAACACTTTCTTTCCAGCCTCTACAAACGATAAATATGTGCCTTGTAAAATACCTTGAGCACCAATATATATCCAACTACCAGCAGTCATTTGACCGTACATCATTAAATCACGGTCCTCTAGCTCATAGAAATGCTCCCAATTGGACCATGCAGGCACTAAGTTTGAATTGGCGATTAAAACGCGTGGTGCATGTTCATGCGTGCGGAAGACAGCTACTGGCTTACCCGATTGAATAAGCAATGTTTCATCATTCTCTAATTCTTTTAAAGAAGCAATGATTTGTTCATAGCTTTGCCAATTTCGCGCCGCTTTTCCTATTCCTCCATACACAATAAGCTCATCAGGATTTTCTGCAACTTCAGGATCTAGATTATTCATCAGCATGCGCATCGCCGCTTCCTGTGTCCAACCTTTACATGTTATTTCATTCCCTCTTGGTGCACGAATATTAGTTTTATATACCATTAAAAACACGCTCCTTTAAAATAGTAAAAATGCTATTGGTGTTACAATAATTAAAGATAAGACGACACGCTCAAACCAAATCAGCAAGATTTCACGCAATGTCAATGGAATTTCTGATGATAAGATCAGTGGAATTACAGCAGAAAAGAATAATATTGAAGAAATAGATACGACAGACACAATAAATTTCGTTATCAATGTTGCTTGTGTGACAACAAGTGCTGGTAAAAACACTTCCGCCAACGATAAAGACAATGCTTTTGCTGTTAAAAATGGTTCTGGAACTTGTAATACATATGTAAAAGGAACAAAAATATACGCAAGCCAATCAAAAACAGGCGTATATGTTGCGAGTACAAGCCCTAGAAGACCAATTGATAAAATAGAAGGCATAACAGCCATTGCCATCACAAGGCCATCCTTTAAATTCATCCATAAAATTTTTGCTAACGGCGGATTTTGCTCAACCGCCACCATCGCTTGACGCCACGCTTCTTTAAAACGTTTTTGCATTACTATTTTTTCTGGCATCGGTGTCGAGCCTGCAAAGTATTCATCCTTCATTGAACGCAGTGGATACATACGTGCTGTTATTGCCGTAACTAGAAATGTCACAACGAGCGATACCCAAAAAAATGTATTCCAATGTGGCATAATATCGAGCGTGCTCGCAATGACAACCATAAATGTGGCAGATACAGTTGAAAAGCCTGTTGCAATAATTGCGGCATCCTTCGCTGTATAACGACCTTCCATATAGACACGGTTCGTTAAAAGTAACCCGACTGAATAACTCCCAACAAATGAGGCTACTGCATCTACTGCCGAACGGCCCGGCGTCTTAAAAATAGGTTGCATAAAACGCTGTGTTAAAACACCAATAAATTCAAGTAACCCAAAGCTAACAAGAATAGCTAAAAATAAAGAGCCTATCGGAATAAGTACCCCTACTGGCTTAATTAGTTTCTCCATTAAGTAAGGGCCGATATTTTCATTGGCAAGCCATGCAGGAGCAACATTAAAAATTAGCAAAACCCCAGCTACCATTCCACCCACTTTAAAAATTGACAACAGCATATCGAGTGACGACTTTTTCCACCTATAAGAAATAAATGGATAGATTGCTCCTCCAACAAGCATCATAACCACATAAACAGTGACAAGCGAGGGTGCTTCTGTACGAATATAATTCACAATATGATCGATTAGAATTGTGTTTTTTCCATGCCATTCAAACGAAATGAAAAAGCTGAATATTCCGACTAAGCTACAGATAACCATTTTTATAATTGAGGAAACTCTAAATGACGAGTCGTGCCTCAACGCCTGTTGCTTATAATCCATCCCCGTCCTCCTTGCTTATTTATAGCAAATCAGTCACCCAATAGTGCCCACCAAATTCATTTAAGTAAAAGAACTTGGCGGGAACATAAAGGATGTTATGCAAGAAGCTTAAATGCTCTCATCTAATAGAACATCACTTGCTAATAAGTACTTCGCTAATGCTTCAATTTCGTCACCAATAGGTTGATCTGCCAATAAAGGCGGACAGAATTCACGCACTTTTTCTAAATACTTTCTTGTTGTTGGCGATAACTGCTCTTCCGCCTTATCTAGATGGATAGCTTGCGACGCACAAATCATTTCTATTGCAATAACCCGAGCTGCATTGTGGACAATTTGTCGCACTTGACGAGCGGATGTTGTCCCCATACTGACATGATCTTCTTGATTGCCTGATGTAGGTATCGAATCCACACTTGAAGGATGTGCTAGCACTTTGTTTTCTGACACAATCGATGCAGCTGTATATTGTGCAATCATCAGTCCACATTCAATACCAGGATTTGTTGCTAAAAATGGTGGCAAACCATCATTAAGTTGCGGATTGACCATGCGCTCTGTACGTCTTTCGGAAATATTAGCCCATTCACTGACCCCAACCTTTAAAAAGTCCATAGCTAATGCTATAGGCTGACCGTGAAAATGACCTCCTGATAGAACTTCTCCATTTTCTAAAACGATAGGATTGTCTGTCGTAGCGTTCATCTCTATTTGCACACGCTGCTCCGCATAGAAAAATGATTGCCAAGATGCCCCGTGTACTTGGGGAATGCATCGCAGAGAATACGCATCCTGCATCCTTATTTCCCCCTGCTTGGTCACGCGTTTACTACCATCAAGCCATTTGCGAATACGCCCTCCTACCAACTCTAATTCTGGATGTGGTCTTACAGCTAATAGTGCCGGATCAAATGCAGACGTAATCCCTTTTAACGCCTCTAATGACAGACTCGCAGCCATATCCGCGGCAAGCCCAATACGCTCCGCCTCGTTTAATGTCAAAACGCCAATACCAGTCATTGCTTGCGTACCATTTACTAGCGCCAATCCTTCCTTTGCCTGTAATCGCACAGGTGTTAAGCCTGCTTTCTGTAATGCGATGTCACCTGACACAAGCTCGCCCTTAAATTCAGCTTTCCCTTCACCTACAAGCACTAATGCTAAATGCGATAATGGTGCTAAATCTCCACTTGCTCCAACTGATCCTTGGGATGGCACGATTGGATGTACCCCTTTATTGATGCAGTCTAGCAATAATTGCAATGTTTCTTGTCGAATACCAGAAAACCCACGTGCTAATGCATTTGCGCGTAAAATCATCATCGCACGCACGACATCCGTTGGAAATGGTTCGCCAACACCTGTAGCATCTGAACGAAGTAAATTTAATTGCAGTAACTCAATATCTGATTCTTCAATTCGTATATTACTTAACTTGCCAAACCCAGTATTGACACCGTAAATTACTTGCCCCTCTGCTAAGCGTTTTTCAATTCTTTCTCTACTTGCTCGAACGCGTTCCGTACTGTCAGCAGATAATACGACCGAAGCCTGCCCCCTCACGATTTTCTCAATTTGTTGCCTTGTTAACGTATTGCCATCAAGTTCGATGATTGTTTGCATACGATATCCCCCTATCCTTAACAGCTTATGTAAATGTATTTGTATAAAAAAAGAATTTCTCTATATCCATTGTACAAACTACTTTTTTCAGAAAATATAGAATTTTAAAAGAGAAAACAGGAATTATTTCAGATTTTTATGTTATTTTTAATAATATAATCGTATTTTTTTACGAAACAAGATTTTTTTAAGAAAGGCTGATTTAAATGAAATTATTATTAATTGATCGAGATCTTACGGAACTTTCGGGCATTCGTTGGTTTTTGCATACATACTTTCCAGGAGATTTATCAATTGAGATGTGCACGACTATTTCCGAGGCCGCAAAAAGCATTCAACAATTTGTACCAGAAGTTATTTTGTTAAATATCGACATGCTACCGAATAATCGTTTAACGGCTCTTTACGGGCTTTTACAAAAACACTCAGGCAAAATCCTAGCCATCACCACAGAGCCGTTATTTAAAAACGCATTAAAAGCAATAGATTTACAGGTGGCGCATCTTTTTGTAAAACCAATTGATTTAGAAGTTTTAAAGCAAAAGCTTAGTGCTATTTCGCTTCATACACCTCAAATCCCAAAAGTTAGTGCTGATGCTAAAGGTGAATCTTTTTACTATCAATTATTTTTAGAGAACACAACTAACTCATTAACAACCGATATGCAGTTCACAATGATTGAACCTGAGCATCCAGAAACATTAAATAAATTGTTCATTTGGCTTCAACAAACACCGATTTATTATCAAATGAGCATTTATCCGTTATCAGGTGCAATCATTTGCCTCTTTCAAACAAGCGATTTAAAAATTATTGAAAAAGATATAAGAACCTTGCTAAAGGAATGGCAAATGACGAATAACGGCGCTCTGAATATCGGCGTTTATGATGGTGCGCCGACAACTTTAAAAGAAATGTATGCATTAACAAAGCGAGCCCTACTGCAAAGCTTTTATGAAGGCTACGGCCATATTTTTTATGCAACGAAACAATACCAAACACACCCTCTCGACCCTTTACTGACACCAGAGGAGCAACAACTACTTATTAAAAGTTTAGAGGAAGGTAATATTGAAGCAGTAAAAACGTTCTTATATCGCTTATCAAATGGAGGTATCTATTACGAGCAAGATGATTTGCGCATCCACCTTACCAGTGTACTGGCGCAAATCCGCCGATTTATGCTGAAATACAAACTGCATGAAAAAGCTGCTATCGAGCAAAATTATCGCCAACTTTTTCATTTGATTATTGAACACCCTATATTCTATACAATTCTCAATGGCATTATTTTATTCACACAGCGACTTATTGAATTGGCACGTGAAGCTCGAATGGAGAAAAAAGCGGACTATATAGAATTAGCTTTGGAAATAATCGATCATCAATATCATAATCATGAACTATCCTTACCATTTATCGCGAATAAGTTAGGGATTAGCCCCAATTATTTAAGTACAATATTTTCACAAAAACAAGGCCAGCCATTCAAACGCTATTTACAGCAAGTTCGGATTCAAAATTCAACTAAAATGCTTATTGAAACCGATTTTGCCATTAGTGAAATTGCGCTGTTAAATGGCTTTGATGATCCGAATTATTTCAGCAAATTATTCAAACAGTTCATAGGGACTACACCTAACCGCTATCGAAAAGGATGGAAAAATCAAGGAGGCATTATCCAATCGTAATTTTCATTTAGACTACCTTATTTTCAATATCAATATTAAATAAGAAGGATTCCCAAATATACTTTGTCTTTAATCTTATATACTTGCAAATCACTTATTCCTTTAAAATAACCGTAAAAACTATAAAAACAGTGAAAATATTCTAAAAAAATATGTATATTGGTTGAAAGCTATGCATATATTTATAGTTTATACATTGCTATATAAATTCTTTAACAATAATTATTATAATGTACTAGCAATTCTATTTTATATTTGTTATAGTTATTTACGAGGAGTTTGACTCACAATATTTTTCAGGAGGTAAACTAATATGACAAACGCAAATGATCGTAGCCGTCGTTTCACAACAGCAGGTGGTGCTCCAGTAGTAAGCAACCACGACTCTATGTCTGCAGGTCCTCGTGGTCCACTTTTACTTCAAGATGTATGGTTAGTTGAAAAATTAGCAAACTTCAACCGTGAAGTTATTCCGGAGCGCCGTATGCATGCTAAAGGTTCAGGAGCATTCGGTACATTCACTGTGACACATGATATTTCTCAATATACGAAAGCTAAAATCTTCTCTGAAATCGGGAAGAAAACACCAATGTTCGCTCGTTTCTCAACTGTAGCGGGAGAACGCGGTGCTGCAGATGCAGAGCGCGATATTCGAGGCTTTGCATTGAAATTCTATACAGAAGAAGGTAACTGGGATTTAGTTGGTAATAACACACCTGTATTCTTCTTCCGTGATCCGTTACACTTTACAGATTTAAACCACGTAGTAAAACGCGATCCACGCACAAATATGAAAAACGCAAACTCTAACTGGGATTTCTGGACTTTATTACCAGAAGCGTTACACCAAATTACAATTGTTATGTCTGACCGTGGTATTCCAACAGGTTATCGTAATATGCATGGTTTCGGCTCACACACTTACAGCTTCATCAATGCACAAAATGAGCGTGTATGGGTGAAATTCCACTTCCGTACAGAGCAAGGCATTAAAAACTTAACAGGTGCTGAAGCAGCTGAAATTATCGGTAAAGACCGCGAATCTTCACAACGTGACTTGTACGAAGCTATCGAACGAGGCGATTTCCCAAAATGGAAAATGTACATTCAAGTCATGACAGAAGAACAAGCGCGTGAATTACCTTATAACCCATTCGACTTAACAAAAGTTTGGTACAAAAAAGACTTCCCACTAATTCCAGTTGGCGAATTCGAGTTAAATAAAAACCCTGATAACTACTTTGCAGAAGTAGAACAATCATCGTTTGCACCATCTAACATTGTGCCTGGTATCAGCTACTCTCCAGACAAAATGTTACAAGCTCGTATTTTTGCATACGCAGATGCAGCTCGCTATCGCTTAGGCGTAAACCACCACAGTCTGCCTGTAAACGCACCAAAATGCCCATTCCGTTCATTCCACCGCGATGGCGCTATGCGTTTTGATGGCAATCTCGGTTCTACATTAAGCTATGAACCAAACAGCTATGGTGAATGGGAGCACAATCTAGACTATAAAGAGCCACCATTACGTATTGATGGTCATGCTGATATCCACGACTTCCGAGAAGATGACAATAACTACTTCGAACAACCAGGTAAATTATTCCGTCTGTTATCTGCGGAAGAGCAACAACGCTTATTCGAAAATACAGCAAATGATATGGCTTCAGTTGAAGAATTCATCAAACGTCGCCACATCTTACACTGCTATTTAGCTGACCCTGCATATGGTGAGGGTGTAGCGAAAGCAATGGGTCTATCATTAGAAGGTATGGATCTTTCAAATCCGTATGTAAAAAAAGAAGTAAAACAAGTAGCAAACATCTAATATTCCCCTATATTGATATCCAATAATACTTGCAGTCATTGGCAAGTAGACAAAAGGTAGCGAGAATGCGCATTTCTCGATGCCTTTTGTCATTTTTACTTCGTTATTTTGCTAGTCCCAATAAGCTTTATAACAAGTAGCTACATTGGAAGACTATCGTACATATTTCAATCTTCCTTCGTTCTAAAGCTTTCGCATCTGTCACTTAGACTATCTTTACCGTTTACTATTCAGTAGATTGGCGTAAGCTGCCTCAACTGACTTAAAGGTAACTCCCCCACTCACTGAAAAAGTAATATGCAGTGGAATTCATTTTTTATTGTTTCCTTTTACTATGTATATCTGTCATCGTCATATAGGTGTTCTTGTATACCATTTATATGAAAATTCCACAACTTTGTACTGTTCTTATTCCTAATGTCGCTAAAATTTTTTAGGCATTGATACGTGACAACTATTACAAAACTGGAATGGAGGAAAAAAGATGTCGATTCGAATGAAACTATATATTGGATTTAGTACAATCATTCTTTTATTACTAACTATTTCCTCAATCGCTTACTACCAACTGAATCACATTAATAATTTAAATAAAGACTTATTTGAAAACCGTGTTTATAAGCTGATTCAAGTCGATAAAATTGTCATTGCTTCTTCAATGCAGAGCAACTATCTTCGTTCATATATTCTCGAACCCAATGAAGCAACCATTAAAAACCTCGAGGACCAAGAAAAGTTGATTCAAGACAAGGTGGAAGAGCTAGATAGCTTATTCACTTCAGAAACGACACAAAAGCAAATGGAAGTTATTAAAGCCAATCAGGCGATTTTTGAAAAAG
Organism: Lysinibacillus sp. C5.1; assembly: GCF_016350185.1. Classification (NCBI taxonomy): domain Bacteria; kingdom Bacillati; phylum Bacillota; class Bacilli; order Caryophanales; family Bacillaceae; genus Lysinibacillus; species Lysinibacillus sp. C5.1. Next base: position 216,904 of record NZ_CP066226.1, on the reverse strand, counting down.
CAGCACTGGAGATTATTAATACATACAGTCCCGATAATTTACAACCTGCCATTGACATTCTTCGAACAAAAGCACGCCCTGCTGCTGCTGCAATCCAACAAGCCGCACATGAAATTGCATTTTATGAGGAAAGACAAGTACAGTTAGCACGTGCTGAGTCGTCAAAAGTGGAAACTATAAGCTCATCGATTATCTTAATTCTCGCTGCCTTTTCCACAAGTTTAGCCTTTCTCATCGCCTTCATTATGACAAGGATTATTACAAAGCCTGTCAATCGCCTAGCTAAGGCAGCAAATAACATTGCTACCGGTGATTTACGTCAAGAGGATGTGAAAGTAAAGACAAAAGATGAGATTCGAAAGTTAGCCGATTCATTTAATGTAATGAAAGCAAATTTGCGCTCTCTCATTGACAATATAGCGATCAATGTAGAACATACTACTACAAGTGCAGGAGAATTAGCCGCAAGCACTGACGACGTTACTTCTTCTTCAAATGACGTTGCTAAACGCGTAGAATTAATGGCTCGAGGCGGTAGTCAGGCTGTCATGACAGGGCAAGAAACCGCTATGGCCATGGACGAAACTGCACGTGGAGTCCAGCGCATCGCTGAAGCCACACAGATGCTTCATTCGAAAGCGCTTGATACACAAAGCGTTGCGACTAATGGTGAAAAGATGTTGCAAAAGACCGAAAATCAAATGATGGTTATTCAACAATCTTCAGATAAGACAAATGCGCTTATTAAACAGTTAAGTACGCAATCGACTGAGATTGAAAATATAACGAAAGTCATTACTGAAATTACCGATCAGACCAACCTACTAGCTTTGAATGCTGCCATCGAAGCAGTGCGGGCTGGCGAACATGGGCAAGGATTTGCTGTCGTGGCAGATGAAGTACGTAAATTAGCGGAGGAATCCAAAATATCAGCCAACCAAATCATTAACTTAATTAATGATATTCAGCAAAATACATTGGAAGTCGAAAAAGCGGTGAGCGTTACAGTACAAAATATTGATGAAGGCGTTTCTTACATTCAACATGCGCAAAACGCATTTAATGGCATTATGGGCGCAATTGAAGATATGGCATCCGAAATAGAAGACGTTTCTGCTTCTACTCAACAAATTTCTGCAAGTACTGAAGAGGTTGCTGCATCTGTCAATGAAATGTCTGCGGTAGCAAAAAACGTGGCAGAACAATCCGAAACGATTTCAAGCGCAATTGAAGAACAAACATCCACCATCCAAGAAATGAATGCTGTTGCACAATCTTTAAACGACGGGGCTACCACCCTTCAAGCACATATAAATAAATTTAAAGTCTAAAAAGCTAAGACAAAAAAGTGTTAGATTGATTGCAGTCAATCTAACACTTTTTGCTACTATGGTGAATCGGATGTTGTCCGCGGTTTATCGGTGATTTCTTTTGTTACTGATACAATCGGCTACCAGCTTTTTTAAACTCTTGAGCCTTTTCCTTCATTCCTTGATGGATAGCTTCTGTCGTATTTAAATCTTTTTCTTTAGCATAGTTACGAATATCTTGAGAAATTCTCATACTGCAAAACTTAGGGCCACACATTGAGCAGAAATGGGCTGTTTTTGCTCCCTCTGCGGGTAATGTTTCATCGTGGTATTCTACTGCTCGTTCTGGGTCTAATGATAAGTTAAACTGATCGCGCCAGCGGAACTCAAATCGCGCTTTGGATAGCGCATCATCTCTTTGTTGTGCCCCAGGGTGCCCTTTCGCTAAGTCAGCCGCGTGTGCCGCAATTTTATAGGTAATGACCCCTACACGAACATCTTCTCGATTTGGTAAGCCTAAATGTTCCTTCGGTGTCACATAACATAGCATCGCTGTGCCAAACCAGCCAATCATCGCTGCGCCAATGGCAGATGTAATATGGTCATAACCTGGCGCGATATCCGTTGTAAGAGGCCCCAATGTGTAAAAAGGTGCTTCTTTGCAAACTTCCAATTGTTTGTCCATATTTTCTTTAATGAGATGCATCGGTACGTGCCCAGGTCCCTCTACCATTACTTGTACATCGTGCTTCCATGCAATTTGCGTTAACTCTCCTAACGTATCAAGCTCCGCAAACTGTGCCTCATCATTGGCATCAGCAATTGAACCTGGGCGTAAACCATCCCCTAATGAAAAAGCAACATCATACGTTTTCATAATTTCACAAATTTCTTCAAAATGAGTATATAAGAAGTTTTCTTGGTGATGGAATAGGCACCATTGCGCCATAATCGAACCACCACGCGACACAATGCCCGTTACGCGATTAGCTGTGAGTGGTACGTAACGAAGCAATACGCCTGCATGAATCGTAAAGTAATCCACCCCTTGTTCAGCTTGCTCGATCAACGTATCACGATACACTTCCCATGTTAAATCCTCGGCTACACCATTGACCTTTTCGAGTGCCTGATAAATTGGCACAGTTCCTACAGGTACAGCTGCATTACGAATAATCCATTCGCGGGTTGTATGAATATGCTTGCCAGTAGATAGGTCCATTATATTATCTGCGCCCCATCGTGTAGCCCATGTCATTTTTTCAACTTCCTCTGCTATAGAGGAAGAAACAGCCGAATTACCAATATTGGCATTAATTTTGACATGAAAGTTTCGGCCAATAATCATCGGCTCTGCCTCTGGATGATTAATATTGGATGGCATAATGGCACGTCCTGCAGCAATTTCTGCACGTACAAATTCTGGTTCAACATGTTCACGAATCGCTACAAATTCCATTTCCGGGGTAATAATCCCTTGTCTTGCATAATGCAGTTGTGTCACGTTGCGACCTTTTTTTGCACGTAATGGTTTTCGGGAAAGCTCCGGAAAAACGTTTTCCTTCATACGAGGGTCGTCTGCTTTGCGGAAGCCATTATCCTCTGGTTTAATCGTCCGCCCTTCGTACTCCTCTACATCTCCACGCTCTTTTATCCACGCACTACGCAATGCAGGTAAACCTTTTGTAATATCCACTTTGTAAGTTGGATCCGTATAAGGACCGCTCGTATCATAAACACGTACTGGTGCATTATCTTCTTCTCCAAAACTACCCGTTGTTGGGCTTAGCTGAATTTCACGCATCGGTACTAAAATATCTGGGCGTGTTCGGGACTGACCCCGATATATAAGACAATAATCAAAAAAGCATTACTCAACCAGTTGTCGGTATTGAACCGGCGACTGGTTGTTTAGTTTCGTTTGAATTCGGTTATTGTTATAATAGTTTATATAGTCTTTGACAGTTTGTTCTACGATGGCCGTCGTAGTACTGTTCAAATTGTCTAAGTAGAATGTTTCAGACTTTAACACAGAATGAAACGATTCGATTGGGGCATTATCAGCGGGCGTACCTTTACGGGACATGCTCATGGTAATGCCTTTTGCTTTTACGGCCTGTTGATAATCATACGATGTGTATACCGCCCCTTGGTCACTGTGCAACGTACACCCTTCGGGCAAATGATGAAGTTGAGCTAATGTATCCAGCACAAAATCAGTATCTTGGCAGTCTCCAATCGAATAGGCAATAATTTCACCATTATATAAATCTTGAATACTTGAAAGATACAACTGTTTTTGACCAAATGGCAAGTAAGTAATATCAGTTACGAGCTTCTGTAACGGTGCGGTGGCTTCAAAATCGCGATTTAATAAATTTGCTGCGATTGCATAAGGTTGTCCTGTTCGTTTCCGTTTTTTCACTTTCACGCGACATTGCCAACCATATTTTTGCATGATACGTTGAACCACTTTATGATTGACGCACATTTCTTGACGTAAAAGTGCTGTAATTTTTCTGTAGCCATAGCGAAATTTATTTGCTCGACAGAGTTCACCGATACGTCTCTCTATTGCTTGACGAGACCTTGCATCGGTTGATGCCTGTTTCCAACGATAGTAGGTAGATCGTGCAATCCCAAAGTGTTTACAAATGTCCTTTACAGACATCATGCTTCTTAGTGACGCAACTAACTGTACAGCTACTTCTCCAACCACTTCCTCTCCAACTCTGCGTACTTTTTTAGCACCTCAATTTGTTGCTTTAAATAACGGTTTTCCAATGCTAATTTCGTTTGTTCATTGTCCGGTTCAGGACCCTTATTAAAGATATATTGTTTGCCTACAGGTTGTTTCAAACGATTGACTTCACCATTTCTATACCAACGCACCCATGTTTCGACCTGTGTTTTATGGCGTATATTTAATTCCAATAGAATCTGTTTGACAGGTACACCTGCTAATCGCATCTTAATCGCTTTCATTTTTACTTCATAGGGATAACTCACTCTTGTTCCCATAGAAAAAACACCTCCACATTGAAATTTAAGTATCTATACCCGAATTTCAATCGAAGATGCTTTTTTTATTTGTCTATACCTATTGGGGTCAGTTCCTTCCTTCTACATATACTTTTTTACTTCCGTCAAAACTTGTCATAATGGTAATGTTCTTTTCGCTAACTGTTGTCATATACTATTCCGCTCCCTTTTCCATAAATTTTCAAAAAGGACCGAATCTAGCTCACGCCAATAGGTAGCATTACAAATAAAAAAGCCGAATCCAAAAATATTGGATCCGGCTGTACATGTAAGGTTTATTTATCGCAAAAAATTCTAGGAGTGCGATGTTCATTAACTTTCCCACGCTGGTATGAGCCAGATCAGGTCCAAAGGGTCAAGAAACCTCTATGCGTTTCCCTCTCAGCCCGACTCATCGGACTCCCCTAGTTATAGCTATTAAGTTTGATGATAGTGTAACAGATTTTTCTAATAGATGGAAGTTATAATTAGATTTATCTTGCTATTATCCTCGAGTAATTACGTAAATAGCAGTTCTGCTAGATAAATGACAATTGTTACTGTTAGACAGCTAACAATCGTGGAAAAAAGAACCGTTTGCGCAGCAGTTGCCGACTCAACATCATATTCTAATGCCAAGCTAGAGCTATTGCGTGAGGTCGGAAATGCACTTGCAATGAAGAGTGACTGAGCGACAACACCATCTAAACCGAGGACAAAAATAATAAGCAATGCAACGGCTGGGCCTACTACTAGACGTGTAATGCAGCTAACAAACACCGTTTTATTGAACATGGACTTGATTTCAAGCTGTGATAGTTGTGCACCCAGTGTAATAAGCGCTACGGCAATAAAGCCATCAGCTACATGGTCAATAGGAATACGGATAAATTGTGGAATGCCAATATTAAAGAAATTCATTGCCACCCCTATTATAAGGGCATGAATAATGGGCATTTTCAGGAAGTCCTTTATGATCGCCATCCCTGATTTAGTCGAAGAGATTAAATTATATAAACCATATGTATAGGTCGTCATATTTTGAAAAATAACGAGAATCACTTGGATTGCCACCCCAATGGGCTGCGTTGCGAAAATCATTTGTGCAACTGGAATACCATAGTTGCCGGAGTTAATAAGGACAACACTATTTTTAAACACTGCCGTCTCTGTTTTCGCTAGACCAAGCCCCTTCGCTAAAAAATGACTAAGCACCATTTGACTGCCGATAAAGAGCACAATAAATAATGCCACTTCCCCCAGCACTGATAACTCCACACTTGTTTCATATAAATTCACAAATACCGCAGCTGGCATAAAACAATACGTAATGAGCTGAGATAATGCTTTTAAATTAAAAGAAAATTTCTTTTGTAAAAATGCACCAAGTACAAGCAACACTAAAATAGGGGCAACTATTTTAAAGAAAATCATACCGAGATACATCATGGAGGTGACCCCCTTTCATCTCTTTCTATAGTAAAACTGTTCACGACATGGGTCAATGCTCCCCCGCTAGTATAAGTTTACATAAAAAAGAACTGCCCCTTGCTAGGACAGCTCCTTTTTATGTTAGTAGGTTTTTGCTTTGCTTCGCGGGTAAATCTCTTTGCTCCACGGGTATCACCTTGCTTCGCGGGTAAATCACCTTGCTCCGCGGATATCACCCTGTTTCGCGGGTAAATCTCCCTGTTCCGCGGATATTTCACTCTATTTCGCGGGTAAACCACTTTGCTCCGCGGATATCACCCTGCTCCGCGGGTATTTCATCTTGCTCCGCGGGTAAACCACTTTGCTCCGCGGATATCACCCTGCTCCGCGGGTATTTCACCTTGTTCCGCGAGTAAATCTCTCTGCTCCGCGGGTAAACCTCCCTGCTTCGCGGGTAAACCTCTTTGCTTCGCGGGTAAACCCCTTTGCTTCATGGGTATCACCCTGCTTCGCGGGTATTTCACCTTGTTTCGCGGATAAACCTCTCTGCTTCGCGGGTAAACCCCTTTGCTCCGCGGATATCACCCTGTTTCGCGGGTAAACCTCCCTATTTCGCGGATAAATCGCCCTGCTCCGCGGGTAAACCTCCTTGCTTCGCGGGTAAACCCCTTTGCTTCATGGGTATCACCCTGCTTCGCGGGGAAATCTCCCTGCTCCGCGGGTAAATCACTCTACTCCGCGGGTATTTCCATCTCGCTTTATTAAGCAAGTTTAAATCGATTCACGACCTCTTGGAGTTCTTTAGAAATTTGGTTCATGTTGTTGATAGATTCTGCGACCTTTTCCATTTCTGCCTGTTGGTCTGCGGCTGATGCACTCACCTGTTCTGCAGAAGCAGCAGTTTCCTCTGAAACGGCAGAAATACTTTGAATCGCCGTAATGGCTTGGTCCTTTTGCTCCAACATTTGTGAAAGCTCTGACAATAGTTCATTAATTGCTGTTGCAATTGATTGAGATAGCTCGTTATTATCCTTAAAAGCTAACTCTGTATTTTGTACCGATTCATTTTGCGCTTGCATTAAGCTTGCATTGGAAGCAATAACGGATACCGTTTGCTTTGAATCTGCTAGAATGCTAGAGACCGTTTGTTTAATGACTTCTGTTTCGTTTTTAGACTGCTCTGCCAGTTTACGCACTTCCTCTGCTACTACTGCAAAGCCTTTGCCGTGTTCTCCCGCTCGAGCAGCTTCTATACTTGCATTCAGTGCTAATAGATTCGTTTGCTCTGTTATTCCTTGAATAGATGCAATAATTTGATTGATATTGTTAATATTGCTAGACAAAGATTCCATTTGACGTTGGATACGTCCATTCATTTCATTCGTTTCCGCATTTCGGTCACGTAAACTTTCCACTTCTTTCATGCCCTGCTCTGTAGAAGTTTGTGTTTTGATTGACAGCTCGTCCATTTGCTTTGACAACCTTGTAATGGCGTCAATTTGGTCAGATAAGTCAATCATTCGATAATTCGTTTCTTCTGTATCCTCTGATTGTTTTGATGCACCTTGCGCTATTTCGTTAATTGCGACAGATACTTCCTGACTTGATGCTACAATTTCATTAAAGGCTTCATGAACATGGTCGGATGATTGATTGAGCAATGTTGAAGAATTTAATACCGTATGTATGGCATCATTCGTCTTATCCAGCATATTATTATAAGCTAATGCAACAGCACCAATTTCATCGGATTTTATAAATTTATCATCTATCTTTTTCGTTAAATCGCCTTCTGCTGCTGTTTCAATCGATGTACGTAAAACCTTTAAAGGCTTCAACTGCTTATATATAAACATTGCACTAGCAGCGGCCATTAAAATTACCATAATAATTGCTGATACAATCGTGAAGACAAGGATTTTATTATACGTTTCTAATATTTTAGAATTAGGTAAAACTAATTGCACTGACCATACTTCATCGATATTTTCTAACATCATGGGAGCAAAAGCATTAAATGATTTTTCCCCAAGCTGCTTCGAGTCTACATATAGACTGTCCGGTTTTCCTTCATCCATAGATTGTCTAATACTTGTCCAATCAACCGCATCCTGCATATTTGTCCCATCTAACTTTTCGTTAATACTATTGACCGTTAACATGCCTTGATCTGTAATAATGCCTGCATAACCACCATCAGGCTGTATAGAGTCAGCTAATTCCTTTAAAAAGTCGATAGATAAGTCGGCTGTTAATACGCCAAAATATGTACCTGATGCGTTATACAGTGGCACAGCAATAGTCGTCATCGAGATAGTTTTACCGTTCACATTATAATCATATGGCTCTGTTAATACAGCACGCCCTTCTCCTTTTGGAATCCGATACCAAGCATCTTCCGCTTTCGGATCGTCAATTCCTTCTATAGGGTCTGTGTTGATTTGGTTGCCATCTTTAGTTAGGTAAGGGATAAAGCGATTTTTTACATCAATTAATGCCGTATCAGTAGTTGGTCCAACTTTTACCGCACCATTTTCTATAACGGCCCCTACACCAAGTAAATCATCATTATTCGTTAAATTCGTATTCAGTATATCCATTACACTTTCTGTCGAAAGCGCATCATTTTTTTCCATTGCTTCAACAATACGTTTTGTTGTTTGTAATGTATCATTAGCTTTTTTAAACCGTTCGCTCATTTTTGCAGCAGATAACTCCGCATTTTGCAGCGTTGCCTTCTCTGAATCATCAACACTTTGAGTATGCAGAGTAGCGCTAGTTACCAATGTATAAGCAACAAATAATACTAAAAATACACCTAAAATTAAAGAAGTGAGCTTTAATGCAATACTTTTGGATTTTTTCATTACAAACACCTCCATTTTTATAAAATAATCATAATGTATCATTGGTAGTATAACAATAAAAGTTTCACTGAATTTACCAAGCAACGTAAAGTTTTCAATTAATAAAGTCTGTTTACAATCCTATTTGTCGTAAATAAGACGTATTGAGTTAAAGAAAACATCGGACCTTTTTACCTATTCAGCTAAAATATGCATATAAAATCCTTAAGCTATGATAAAATTAAGTATAAAATATAGGAGGTTTGCCCATATGAAACACAAAAGAAACCTAGCCTTGCTTGCACTAGTAGCAGTACCTTCACTTATCTATTCAACACCTATAACGTCTGCCTCAGCTGCTGATCATTCGGCACATGCCAAGACTGCTTACATATATAATAATTACTATAATGCTAACGTTAACAACGTTATCCAGTTGATTTCCAATATTAATGATACATCCTTCTCGTTTCAGCCATACTTAGAAGCTGCACTAAAGGCGTACAATGCGTTAACAGAAACTGAAAAGCAATATGTAACGAATTATGGGACACTATCCAATCATCAACAAACAAGAGTAAGTTATCGTCGACTAGCTGCACAAATAGAAGAAAAATTAGCTTCCGTTGACTCTACTTCTGTTAACTATTATCAAAATGTAATTGAAACGAGAGATTGGTACAATAGGTTAAATGCTGCGCAAAAAACCTTTGTAAGTGAAGCAACCCAAAAAATACTGACGTCAACAATTACACCGAATACTTCTGTTGATAAAGTTGTTAATAAAATTCAATTGTTAAACGCTTCTCGACTTAGCTTCCATAAAGATGTGGCAGAGGCGCGCGCTGAGTATAATGCATTGCGAAAATTCTCCAATGTTGTTTTACCTTCAGGGATTGAAAAACAATTATTAGATGCCGAACAGGTCGTTATATTGGATAAATCCGCAGCGAAGCAAGTAGAAAATACCATTGCTGCCTTATCGCCAAAAACGTCTACAACACAGGATGTCCAAGCAGCAAAAAACGCTTTTGAAGCATTAACACCCGTACAACAACAGCTTGTTCCAAACGTTTGGAAATTAGTAGACTTTGTAAAAGGGAAATATAAACTACCTGAAAATGGTCATACAATCGATACACCAACATTGTCAGACTCGGCAGCAGTACCTGGTAAAAACACACTAATGTCTAAGAGTAGAAGAAACACGTATAAAGCAAAAATTAATGTTGCTGATTCTGAAAATAAAAATGAACGTTTTGTTTTAACAACGAAAGCAAATATGGTCTTAATCATCCCACCGCTCAATACACTTGTTAATAAGGATTCGGGTGTAATGGATGTTCAGCTTACAAGAAACTTAAATCGCATTACTTTCCAAGCAGTATTAAATAATAAACCTGTTAAATTTGATGCGAATATTGAAATTATTTTAGAAAATTTACCTGACAATGCTTCCATTGTTCAGCTTAATGAATTCGGTGACCAAGAGCCTGTTTCCTATACAGTCAATGGCAATCAATACATTATAGAAACTCAAACTTCTGGTACGTTCCAAATTGTTAGAAATTAACTTATAAAAATCCCATACCCTGTCTTAAGTGGTGTGGGATTTGTCATTGCAAATAAACCACAATTAAACAGGAAGCCACTAGCATGAATATTAGCTAGTGGCTTTCTCTTTTTATATTTATTGTGTTCTAGGTTGAATTAATACATAATCTAAAGCTGCTGGATCTGTTGAAGCTTTTGCATAGACAATATTTCCATATTTATCTTTCGTGAATAGATAAATTCGTTGATCTTTTTGGAATACGTTTGTTGAATTTGGATCACTACCTGTTTGAATCGCTGTGAAAGTCTTCGCAGAACTTGCATCAGAAGGCGCTGTAATCTTACCTTTACCATATGAAACAATTGCTCCCCCAGGAATATACGTAAAGTTATTACTATCTGCTTTCGTAATAACATCCATAACATTATCAGGCGTTAGATTATATCCTGAGTTCAATACAGCGTAGTAATACTGCTGATCCCATGTAATATCGGCATTCAGATTCGCAACAACTTCAACTTTCTTAGAAATATTTAAATTACTTGGGAATTGCGTATCTGGTAATAATGTCGCAGAAGTAATTGTATTCTCTTTTGTAGGATATTTATACTCTGCTCGATCCTTACTAAATGTCCAGCCACCTTTATCTTTCGCTGCAGCATTGACACTAATATCAAAGCTTTCTTTTACTTCGGTATTAAACTTGATAATGAGCTTGCGAGATTCCCAATCATTTGTACCCGTAACATCTTTCCAGCTATGTGTGTAAGTTGGTGTAATAGGCGTTGTTGTACCTGGTTGAACTAATTTAAAATCAAATCCTGTATCGACAGCCTCTGAAAATGTTACTTCAAATGTTTTGCCATCAATTCGTTTATAGATTGGATCTTCTACCTTTGGTGGTGTTCCATCTGCAAAGAATGTATATTTCATAACACCCGTACCATTTAAACCAGGCGTTAGCGTTATAAGTTTATTTTGCTTCTCATCAAATGTGTAAACTTTTGATTCTGTCCCTTTTTGCACCATCGTGACATTATTATATCGGTCTTTTACTGCTACATACAGCTCATACTCTTGATGTGGCTCAAGCGTTAAAGAAATCTCATTGGTATCTTTACGCATACTGCTCGTAATTCCCTTAGCCATTACTTCTTCAGGCGTTGTTGGTCCAGGCGTTGGATCGCCAACCTTTCGAAGGACGTAGTAATACGAACCATCCTCATCTGACATAAATTTAAAGGTTGCTTTCCGATCACCTTCCAATATTTTAATTGACGTATTGTCAATAACAGGAGCTGTACGGTCATCAATTACATGTTTTGTTTGAATATCCGAGACATTTCCTGAACGGTCTCGCAACACCATATAGATGGAATAACTCTTAAAAGGATCTAACGGCGGGATTGTATTAGGGAGCGGAACTGTCACCTTTTGTTTCCCTAATTGTGCTGGCTTATTGCCACCACTACCGATAATCGGAATATTTTTGCCCCCTACATTAAATTCTTTTGAATTTAATTGTACAGCTTCGATTAATCGTAGACGGTCATCTCTTGTTAAATTTAAATCGGATTCCATAATTAAATAATGGTAGGTTCCGGCTTTTGTCGCATTAAATTCAACTAGTGTTTGGTCTTTAGCAGCGTTAATAGCAGGTTCTCCGATAATCGTTAAATATGGCCATTCACCATCTTTATGAATATACTCTGCAGTATTGCGCGGAACAGTATTCACTGGTGTATTGTTAATATTTTCGAATTCATTATCAGCAAGGTCTTTTACATTTGGAGATATCGTTACAACCAAGTTATCTCCATTAACGAAACCTGTTAAAGAAGGGATTGTGAACGTTAATCTTTTTTGAGCTTTATTATAAACAACCTTTTCTGGTCGAATTGGCTTTTGTAATCCTTGATTGACAATACCTGTTCCTGTCAGTTCATAGTTTTCAACTTTTTCAGCTGCAATCGGATCTAACTCCTCACTGACCGTTACATAAAATTCATTTTTAATTTCATCTTGTAAAAAGAGCTCTCCACCCACAATATATGGAGGTAGATTGTCTAAAGCACCTGTTTTGAATTCTTTGATTGCTTCTTTTGGAATTGGATCAATTGAATTATTCCCTGAATCATCCTTCATCACTACAAAAAGTTGATAATCTTGTTCAGGGTCTAAACCTGTCAGCAATCCGGAAATTCCTAATTTACCTGCAAGTGCCTTCCCTTTACCTGTTGGGTTAGCTATTACATCTGCAGTTGTCGGATCTGCGGCAGTTGTCTTTTTACGTACATAGTAGAAGTATTCCCCTGGTTCACTCGCTGTAAATGTAAACTCTGCCCGTGTTCCACCATGTAGAGGGGTCACCGTTAGCGATTTTACTGATGGTGGTGATGAATCTTTCATTTGGAACGATTGCGATTTAATATCTGAAGCATTTTTCGCTCCATCTACTACCATGACATAGACAACGTATTCTTTTTTCTCACCTAAATTAGAAATTTTGAACGTATTTTTACCGTTTACAGCTGATGCCGTGCCACTTGCTGCATTATCTGTAGAAATGCGATTCACCATTTCTCGTTTGGTTGGTACTTCTACGCCCTTTTCTCGCACAATATAGTAATACGTGCCTACTTTATCTGACGTAAACTCTACTTGAACATCGCTACCATTCAAGACCGTTAACTTGGTAATATCAATTAACGGTTTTGTTTTATCCGCTGGCTTTTGGTTATCAATATCATCTTTATCGATTGGTTTACCGTCAGGGTCAGTAATATTTCCCACATTATCTTTATCATTTAAGAAGTCATCAAAAATATTATTTGGTCCTTCGTCTTTTGGCAGAATTACTTTATCGATATATGTGTAATCACCAATATCAACCCAACCATATGCATTATCTACATAAAGCGTGCCTACGCGACCATCAATATACAGTTGTAAATCGGTATAGCTATTGTAATTTATCCAATCGATATTGCTATCTCCGTATATTGTAAGGGCTGTTTCTGTATCTAAATTTAACGTACCGATATTACCTTGGATTTCAAACTCACGTACGTTTCCGATAATATCAACACGTGGTAATTTTGTATTTGTTTCAATTTTTGTACCACTTTGCGACACAACAAGTCTTGATACGGTACTATTGTAAAACTCAATGTGCTTTTCGACATTTTTCATTGTCACTTTGTCTTTTGACCAGTTTTCAAAAGGCTTGTTTTTATCTGGATTTTGATTGGAGTCGGTCCAGTTTTGAAGATCGCCTGATGGGTTGCTATTAGAGCTTTCATCTTCTGGCTTATCTGGATTTGACCAGTTAATAAATGAAAAATTATTGCTTGCTACACGGCCAATTGCTAATGGCTTATAGTAGGATACATCTAAATGTAAAGGTGGACGAACTGTTTCATTTACTAACATTGTGCCGGTTAGCGTAACATTATCGAACGCAATATAGTTCCCATTGACAACGATTGTGCCACCAAACGATTTATAGTCACCGTCAAACTGTAACTTTCGAGAGCTCGTCCCGCTTGCATTCAACGTTAACTTTGCAACTGAATAGATAGATTTCCCTGAAATATCTCCCTCAATAAATGCACCCTTTAATACATCTGCATTGTATTCATTGAAAATATGTGAAAGGTTTTCAGGTACTGAATAAGGTTCAGAATTTATGTAAACAGTATCATCTTCAACACCAGTAATCTTATAAGTTGATACATTCCCCTTTTTCTCTTGTGAACGAACAATAAAAGAAGCAATTTGACCTCGAGTTACTGCATTGAACGGAGAAAATGTGACAGGTGTTGTTCCTTCTGTAATCTTTAAATCTACTAATGTTTGAATATAGTAAGCATTGCTTGATTGGCTATTAATATCTTGGAAGCTATGATTAAAATTCGATGCTACCTCGAATTTAAAGCCAAGCACTAAAATTTTGGCTAGTTGCCCGCGTGTAATTACTTCATTTGGCATAAATGAGCCATTTGCATAACCAGACATAATGCCTGCATTTTGCAACGCTGCTACATATTTATAATATTCATTGCTCTTTGGTACGTCTCTAAAATAGGGATCTTCTACATTCTTTAAATCTAACTTTAAAACTGTAGCGAGCATTTTTGCTGCTTGACCACGTGTTACATTTTGATTTGGTCGGAATGTTTTATCTGCAAATCCACTAATTGCACCTTGAGCGTATAATTTTAAAATATTGTCATAGTGACTTGAATATTGGTTAATATCTACAAATGGTGAAGTAGCTGCTGCTACTTTTTGTGGTGGTGGTACAACAACAGCAATCCCGCTAGTAGCAAAAACAGTTGCGATCAGTGCTTTGTTCACTTTTTGGATTTTTGTTTTATCCATCTCACTCTTCCTTTCACATCTAATTGATACGCACAAACTTCATTTTCATCATACCCTTTATATCGACAGGTAGATAGCGAACCTTCATAGTATTTCTAAAATAATGGAAGAAAGTCTTGCCCAAATTAAAAAGCCAAGAAGCATCGGTGCTCTCTTGGCTTTAACAAAATATAGGCATACATCATATCATACTTGTTTTGTCATAAGGGAAAGGGGGATAACCTTAAGTCCTGTCAAGTTTGATCAAGAGATGTGTCCCGAATTTACATATCAATTTCATAATAAGCGTGTGTCACACAAGGATGACTTATACTTAAGCTTACCCAACTATTCGTCACATTAATCAAGTACCCTAAAATAAAAAATGTAAACATCATTTTTATGAAAATTCTATCAGTGATTTACTCACCCGTATCAGCATTTCTACCAGCTTTCACTCCCTTCGCACGTCCTCCACCATCTAAATTCTAAATTTTTTTACTTTTATTGTTATTCTGACATATAATTTTCTGATAAATTAATTTATAATGAAAATTAACATAGTCAATCTAATCGTTCATCTGTTATAATACTGATTAAAATAAATAAAATCTGTATTAATACAGAGTGGTATAAAGCTTGCTTTTCACACTATGGGGATAATGAGAAAAGCGCTACCAATGCATGTTAAACGACTGCATTGTAGCCTACACAAAAAGGGGTTGGAAGATTTGGGTATTTTAAAGGGGTTAAAAATTCTCGATTTTTCTGCATTACTACCAGGGCCAATGGCGACAATGATTTTTGCTGACCTAGGTGCGGAGGTTATTCATGTAGAATCCTCCAAACGCGTTGACTTAACGCGTATTATGCCTCCCTATGATGAAGATCATGAGGCATATATTCATCAACACTTGAATCGTTCTAAAAAGTCTCTTACATTAAATTTGAAAGCGCCTGAGGCTATAGATATTGTAAAGACACTCGTACAAGAATATGACGTTATCATTGAAGGTTTTCGACCAGGGGTTATGCAAAGACTTGGTATCGGCTATGAAACGTTAAAAGAAGTGAATCCAAAATTGATTTATTGTGCGATTACAGGCTATGGTCAAACGGGTCCGTATAGCAACCGACCTGGGCATGATAATAATTATTTGGCATTAGCAGGGGTGCTCGATTACTCTCGTCATAAAGACAAAAAGCCCGTTTCTATGGGGATTCAGCTAGCAGATATTGCTGGCGGTACGATGCATGCTGCCATCGGGGTACTTGCTGCTGCACTGCACCGTGAAAAAACTGGAGAAGGTCAGTTTGTGGATATTAGTATGACCGATGCGGTATTTTCTCTTAATGCAATGTATGGCTCTGCCTATATCGGCGGCGGTCGTGTACCGCAACCCGAACAAGAAATTTTAAATGGAGGTAGCTACTATGATTTTTATAAAACAAAGGATGGTCGATTTTTCTCCGTGGGCAGTCTTGAGCCACAGTTTCGTAGGTTGCTCTGTGAAGCACTAGATATTCCTGAACTAATCGATAATACGTTTAATGATTCGTACTATACACAAATTCGCTTTAAAGAGGCTGTGCATGATGCCTTTTTATCGAAAACCTACAACGAATGGCTTGAAGTCTTTAATGAAGATTTTGAAGGTTGTGTCGAGCCAGTGTTAACTTTTCCAGAAGCATGCGAGCATCCACAGTTACAAGCTCGTGGCATGATTGTGGAGATTCCGAAAAACGATGGTACGACGCAAAAACAAATTGCATCTGCTTTTAAATTTGATGGCGTCAATCCAGCTTACAAGCATGTTGGCGCAAAGCTTGGTGAACATAACGAAGAAGTACTGACATCACTTGGCTATAGTGCTGAACAAATCAACGCACTTCAAGAAAAAGGAGTTTTAGAGTAAGTAGTGTCAGGCACGCAAACAATTTAAAAAATTAAAATGAGTGTCCAAGTAAGTCATTGTTTGACTTCAGTGGACACTCTTTTGTCTATTACACATACGCACTAATAAATATCCGTAATTGTTCGAAATGGTCTTCAACAAGTAAATATTTTTTATATACTTCGATTAATTTCTCAAATAGCTCAAATTGTTCCGTAACAAAAAGAATTTTGAGTATATTAATCATATGCAATGAAGCGCTTTGAGCGACTAAATAATACGAGCTATCAGGTTGACGATAATGTTGGCGCCATTCTTCCACAGATAGTCCAATATGTTGTAATGAGTTATTAACATGAAGGGCAATATCCTTTTGCACAGATGCCTCAAGAGCGATTAATTGCTCTTTACTGTAGTCTTGCTGTACCAATACGGCGTTTATTTTTTTATTGGATGCCAGTACATGTTCTTTTAAGAGCAGTAGCCCCTCTTCGTAACGTTCCATTCTGACATACGTATCTAGCAATACCGCATACAAATTTTCTAAATAATTAAGATGATAATTTTTAATAATGGCCGGCGGTGTTGGCTTTCGATTTGGCAGTAAATCCTTATATTCTAGCAAAATTTCGATTGCGTAGTTATTAAGCCGTTCATCTTCTAATAAATATTCACCATAATGAAGAACATTGTCATAATCTCGCTCTTGATGTGCTATATGCAATAAAATATAGGCAATTAAGACCTTTTCTTTCTCCGTTAATGCATACATAGAATAACGCCAATCAGCCTCAAATGAAGTAATTAAATCTTTAATATGTTGATATTGCCCCTCTGACAAACGATAGTGGGTCACAATTTGATAAAGACGTAACTGTTTTTTCGCTAAACAGGAAGAATTGCATTTATCCACATAAGTTATACACTTATCCAGATTTTTTCTGTAATTATGCACAAAGTTATTCACATGTGTATAAGTAATTGCTGAAGATTGTTCAAAATGTCCCATAATTTCATAAATAAATGTGAATTGTTCTAATGGTTTGTGGATAAGCAGTGAATAAACTTTTTTCATAAACAGCCAATGCCAAAATAAATGATCTTCTTTATAAATCATATGCACAAAATAATCATTTTCAAATTTATATAAATATATCGTTTGTAAGTCATCTTCTGGCAACTGTACCTGCCATCGCTTGCCAAACACAAGCCAGACTAAACGCTCCAAATCCATTGTATGCTGGGCAAAAAGTTGGTCAAAAAAGATTTCCTTCCCTTTTTGAGTGTAAAAAAAGGCATTCAGTCGGTCATTCACATATTTTGTATCCAGGCCCTGCTTAGTGAAAAAAAGTTGTAACGTCGAAGAAACACGTCCCCAATATTTTCGAGCTGTCGAAAATGCAATGTTCATCGCCGCTTCTTCATTCACTAAAAATAATTGTGGTGATAAAGCAGAACCTAATATTTTAGGATCAGCTTGTGCTGTGACCTCAGCCTCTGCCCATTTTGAAAGTAACTTTTCGGCTCCGTTTTCGCCACTTTGTCTATATGTTATGAATAATTGCTCATCACAATCCAACAGCATACAACCAGAGCCCCCCATCAATTTCACGCAACAAAGATCTTCCCCTATCATGGTATAATTCGTTTTTAAATTATTTTTATTCTTTCTTCAATATAACAAATCCTATCCAAGATATGCTAATAAGTTATGAATAAGCACAGACAAAAGAGCTAAAGTGTTCATCAAGACAAACACTTTAGCTCTAATTAGCTATATATACTTACAAAGCTCATTACTTTACATACTAAGGCAAATGAGCGCATCTGACAACTGCTCTTAAGTTGGTAGCCCAGTGCATTGTCTCAGACGGCTCATTGCTGACGCTATTTTATGGCAGCGTCCATTTATTAAATATTTAAAGTGTAAACTGTTTCCAAAATCAGTTCATACTTTACTTCCTAGACAGTAGACGGACAACGAAACAAAATAGTTACACACTTTAATAAAAATTTTTCAAAAAAATTTGTTTACCAAAATTGTGGGTACTTTCTCGTTTGTCGTAAATTATTAATTAGCAAGCCAAAAATGACAATAATCACTGCCCCTATGAATACTGGCATTATTAAATAGCTCCAGCCGTAGCCGCCTAAAATAATGATAATCGGGTTTGCTCCTGCCGGTGGATGTATTACCCCAGCAAGTGCCATACAGAAAATAGTCAAGCCGACTGCAAGGCTAATCGAAATAACGCTCGATCCTAACAATGAATACATCGCCACGCCGATAAAAGCTGAAATCATATGCCCACCTATAATATTTCGAGGTTGTGACAGCGGCGCATTCCATACGACAAATACCAGTACACAGCTCCCCCCAAGTGATGCCATTAACCACGGTGTCCCTGTATAGTTTGTTAAACAAAGTAATACAAAGATACATAGTAAACCACCAGCAGCACCTGTTAACGCATCAGCGAAATTAGTTCTAGAAGGAGCATGTCCACCTCCACTCATCTTAGCTAAATATGCTTTTAAACGATGATTTTTTACATCTTTTTCTTGTAAACGTACGAAATCGGCCATAGTCACCATCCTAGAAATCAACTTTATATGAATTGTCATCGTCTATACATGTAGAAGCTTTTTCTATTATATCAGCTAAAAATAAGATTTCAATTTCAGAACTTCATATTTTTGACAATGCTGAAAAGTTAAAATAGTAAAGCACGAGCCCAATGTATGCATACATTGGGCTCGTGCCGAGGTATTTAAAATATCGTTTTTATGGTAAGAGTTTTCATGTTTACTTGTTTTTAATCATATTGCTTTTTAATCGGTTTGTATATTCGTGCTTTTTTTAGCACCGTCTTCGGAACTTGGAATGTTGCCGTAACGACACCTGGATGGCGGCCGATTTCTATGGAACCCGTAATGGTTGCACGATTCATTACTTCTGGCTCAGTCATTTCAAATAGCTTTGCGGCTCTGCTAATTGCATTAGTTGTCGCATCATTTAATGTTGTACCTGTACCCACTATCGAAACAGGGAACACTTCTTCCACCTGTTTGACCCCAAATTCCTCCGCAAGTTCGCGGGCTCTACGTTTTTCTTCTTTTGAAAAAGGCTTTGCTGTGTATGGAAGATCTTCTTCATTTGGTAATAATATCGGGCCTTCAAGTGCTACTTTTTTCAATACACTTACCTGTAGTTGTACGATTCCTGCGACATCTGTTGTATGTCCAGCAATTTCACCGTCTCCTTGCATGGCATGCATATCACCAATGTACACGCCACCACCTGGTACTTTTACAGGGCAAATAATTGTAGCCCCCTCACGAACACGGCTAATATCCATGTGCCCATCTGTTCGGTGAGTATCCAATTCTGCTTGCGTAAATGCATATTCATGTGGAGCTCCTATTAAAAATGAACCAAAATCACCGGCATTATGAGAATCTGGCATCGCCTTTGAAGGCGTTGTCCCTAGCTGACCTAAAAATGGTCGCATTCTTGCCATAACGCCGATTAAGTCACTTGGTGCAAGAGCAACGACAGGGTTTTGCACAGAATTTTCAGGCGTGCGCATATAATTTTTTGCATCCAATGCAATACGTCGAGCACCCTCTCGCCCTACGGTTAAACCGATATTCCCCTTTTGGTCTAGTGCCATTGTATAACCATTTGTCATTTTAAATGGCGCAGTTTCAGTATCACAAGTTGAACAGCGTATTGCATGCGGTCCAATACCATCCACTACAGTAGCTGGATGAAGTTTACCACAGCCGGGACATTTTACTGATACGAACGGATCACCGATAAAACGGTCAATTATTGCCTCGTCATGCCCAGATGCAGTCGCAAGTGATGTTACCTGTATAGATTTTATTGTGATAACAATTGCATCGCCTACTTCGGCACCTTCTACAAAGACCGGCTTTGTTACTTCGTGTCCACCACGAATGGTTGGCGTTAACATCGGCCCCCAACACCCTGGTGTCGTATTGGCAATAATTGTGCCACCATTTTTGACAGGACCAAGCATTTTTTGCTGTGGATCTAAAATACCGTCTATGAAATCATTCACAAACAATGTTTCCACAGCTTTAGGCTGCTGAACACTTTCGTCATTTTCTGGTTGATTAGCTTTTTCATGCATTTGTAAATCAGAAATCATGTTTATTCACTCTCCCAATCCAAAAAATTATTTTATGTAGTCTACACAAGGGTAAAAGATAGCTCTCCACTTATACGAGCAGAGAGCCATTATTATTAGTTATTCAAGAACAAATCTACTATGTGAGAAGACTTCATTTAAATAAAGCTTATTGCGTTTACTTGATAGCTACGCATCACTGCGTATACCATTCATTTCGACAGCGAGTTCGATAGTTCCTGCAAATACGAGTAAAACTACACTAAATTTACAATTATTATGTCGAAGTATGAGCGGTGCTGGTTAACAGCGTAGTTGTTACTTGTTGCTCCATCCATCGTGCTTCGTCTTTGTCTCACTTTCATTTATAATAAGGCTGATAAAGAAGTAATATTTAACAACAAGACCTTTATTTAAACTAAAAATAGAAAGGGTGTAAGCATCCGATGGCAGAACCAACCATATTAATTGTAGAAGATGAAGCTGATTTAGCCAATCTTCTAAAGGTCAGTCTCCTAAAAGAAGGCTATAAACAAATTCATACAGCTGACTCCATTGAAAAAGCTTGGATAAGCTTTCAACAAACAACCCCCGACATTGTGCTCCTTGATGTCATGCTTCCAGACGGTGAAGGCTATGATTTGTGCCGTCGTATTCGTGAAGTTTCGCATATCCCAGTGCTGTTCTTATCAGCCAAAAATGAAGAAATCGATAAAATATTAGGGCTCGCTATTGGTGGTGACGATTATATTACAAAACCTTTTAGCCCTAAAGAAGTTGCTTATCGTGTAAAGGCTCAGCTACGTCGAGCCGGCTATCAAATACAGGAGACGCCATTACCTGTTGCAAAGGCGATTCAAGTTGGACCATTCGTGCTCAATAGTGATGAAACAGAAGTACATAAAGACGGTACTTTATTAGAGTTAACGGCTAAGGAGATTGGTTTAATGGCTTGTTTTATGCATAATCCTAACCGTATTTTAAGCAAGGAAACATTATTTGAACGTGTATGGAGCGAGGATTTCTTTGGATCAGACAATACAGTTATGGTGCACATACGTCGTCTTCGTGAAAAGATTGAAGTGGATCCATCTAAACCGGTTTTTATTACAACTGTTAAAGGGCTTGGCTATAAATTAGTTGTGCCAAAAGAGTTACAACGATGAAATGGCGCTTAACAGCACGCTTTTTACTTTCCATCTTATCGATTGTCATCATCGTTATTTTTGTTAATACTGCCATATTATTTGGACTAATTCTCTATCAGCAATTTAACAAATTTAATGATGCTACCGCAGATACCGAGGAAATTTTTGTACGCGAGTTCCAGCAGTATATTGATGTGAGCAATGGGCTTCCTTCTGTCAGTAAAGAAGGGCTTCAACAATTACACCAACGAAATGCTTGGATTCAATTGCTTGATGTAAATGGCCAAGTGACGGATGCTTATTTTGAACCTCAAGAGGCACTTTCTCATTATGCGCCTATTGATTTAATTCAAGTTTATAAATATAAAGAATTCGATGTTGATACAACAGTTTATGTAGGAAGTAAAGATAACATTAACTATTTAATCGGTATTAAAGGCAGTGGCGTTTCAAGATACGTGGTTCATCTTTCAGGCGCATCTACATTACAACTTATCGGAAAGTATGGCTTGCTTATCATTATTGCGGATTTACTAGTTGCAACGCTTGTTGGTTGGTTATTCGGTCGCACGCTCACTAAGCCCCTTTACGCCATGATTGAACGCATTCAGCATTTAAAAAATCACAAACATTTACCTATAAAAGTGCCAAAAGGTCTGTATCGTCCAGTATTTGAAAATTTAAGTGAAGTATCGAGCGAGTTGGCTGCCCATGAGCAAGAACGCAAGCGTTTAGAGATGATGCGTGAGGAGTGGATTAGTAACGTCTCGCACGATATGAAGACGCCACTTGCATCCATTCGGGGTTATGCAGAGTTACTAAATGATCGGAACTTATCGCCAAGCGATCGAACGGAATATGCCCAAATTATTGAAAAGCAGTCTTTGCATATGCAAGAATTACTAGATGATTTAAATTTAACAATGCGACTTAGACATCAGCAACTTCCGCTAACTTTAACGGAAGTGAATATGGTACAGTTTATGCGCGAAATTGTCATTGACACACTCAATACACCTCCCTATGAGCAAGCAAATATCGACTTTGATGCTACAGCAGAGGTTATTCTACATTCTATAGATGAACATTTTATGCGACGGGCTGTAGTGAATTTTTTATATAATGCATTGCTGCATAATCCTCCCGATGTAAACGTACATGTAACGGTTGATACGAACACCATTACTATAGCCGATAATGGTCGGGGCATAAGTGCCGAAGATTTAGCCCATATTTTTGAGCGCTATTACCGTGGAACCAATACTGAGCAAATACAAGGTACTGGACTGGGAACTGCAATTGCACGAGATATTATTGAAGCTCACGAAGGAACCGTAACCATCCTATCTGAAGAGCAAAAAGGAACTACAGTAACTATTCAATTATAAACAATCAAAATGTAAAAGGAGCAACCCCCATTCTTTATGGACTGCTCCTCTTTATTATTTCATTTGAGCCTGCACTTTTGCTGGCATATCATCAAATTGTATTTCATCATAAGATGTCACTTCATTTTCCTTTTTCACGTAAAGCTTTAAATAGGCGTCCAGACGCAGATTTTTTTGTGCAGAAAATTTCAATGTCATCTCTTCTCCGTTTTCTTTAAATGCCGGTAGCTCATACCAATACGTTTGGAGTATTTGTCCATCATCAGCCTTATATTCTTCCAATTCCCCATCTGAGGTAATATGCACATAGTAAGTATCTTTATTTAAACGATTAAAGTCTACGGTCATAAGTACAATTAGACCTGCCACAAACAGAATAAACAGTGCTCCTATACTAATAAACATCTTTTTCATATTAATTCCCCTGTCTCACAATTTTATAAAACGACCGTACAGTAAAGAGATAATACAAGCCGTAAATGATTGAATAAGCAATCATCCATAATAGTACAGGCTTCGTTATATCCATATTAAATAATTGTGAAAACGCTAGTAGCGCGAAAGCACTGTGTACGATACCGACCACAAGTGGTGCGCTAAATATAACAGCAACCTGTCCTGCGACTGTCTTCAATATTTGCTTACTATTCACACCGATTTTATTTAATACTGCATACTTCGCCTGATCTTCTTCTGCCTCTGTTAACACTTTAAAGTAAATAATACTGCCAGTAGCGGCTAAAAATACAAGCCCTAAAAAACTGCCTACAAATAATAATGAGCCGACTGTACCTAAACTATCCTCATAGCTTTGAGGAACACTTGAAAACCATTCTTGTTGCTCAGTTGATAGTTGTTCATAAATTTCTTTAGACACACTTTGCTGCTTTAAATCATCATCCATAGCAATAAGCTGCATGGTTACCGCTTCGGCATTGGTCGCAGCAAAAACTTGGTCGTTTACGACAAGCACCGTACCAGCTGACATAAAGTTTAGCACACTATCTGTGTACATTTTGTCGATATAAAAGGATTCCCCACTCTGCAATTTAAAGTTTTCACCCGTAAAGTTATGTGAAAAACGTTCATCAAAATTAACATCTAGTAAAATAGCTGAACCATCTGCTATATGCAGTTCACGATTTGTCCCCTGTAATGTCGCTAAACGATTGTAATCGGATTCCTTCAATAATGTATATTCAAAAAAAGCAAATTCATTATCGACACGTAAATTTTTGACATCAATCGTTTCATTGTATAAAACGTTTTGTTGGTCAAACTCTACTGCTTCACCTTTCCACATAAATGTGTTTGGTAACATATGACGCACCGTTGCTTCGGTATTGTAGTACATTCCAAAAACACCACCACCTGCGGTAATCGTTGTAGCACTTAGAATGGCGATGATAGACAACGATTTAGCATTTGCACGTATACGATACAATAGCTGTGAAACACCTATTAAATTTAACCCTCTCCACGACCAAGATGTAGCGTTTTTTAGCGCCGTCAACACGAACACGCTGACACTATGAAACAATAAGTATGTCCCTGCAATTGTCAAACCTATTACTAGAAGTGGCGTACCAAGAATCGAGAATAATTTCCAAATAGAGCTTGTGAAAATATCTGTAGAGGCTGTGTAATAACTAAATCCAATAAACACTGTGCCCAGTATTGCTGCCAAAAGGGATGCACGGGGAATTTTCTCCCCTTGCTTCTCTGCATGAAACAAGTCGATTAATTTAAATTGGTAGATAACTCTGTAGCCCTGTAAGGACGTAAATAAGAATAGCACCGCAAAAATCCCTGCTGTTTGAAGCACTGCTTCCGGTGTAAATGTTAAATTTGCTACGACTTGATAGCCCATCAGTCGCACTAAAATTGTTACTAGCACCTTTGACATAAAAAAGCCTAGTACAATGCCTAAAATCAATGATAAAAGCCCAATAACTAAATTCTCAAAAAAGAGCATTAATCCTATTTTTTGCTTACGTACACCTAATAGTGAATAGAGTGCCACTTCTTTTTTCCGCTTCTTCATAAAAAACGAATTGGAATACGCGATAAAAATCACAATGAAAAATAACAGTACAATCGACGATGCACTCATTAGTCCTTTAATTTGTTGCGACATATTTGTTGAAGCCGCAAGCTCATCATTGTATTTTAACGTGACAAATGTAAAGTAAATGACGATACTAAACACCATCGAAGCGATGTATAAAAAATAATTCGACAAATTGCGCTGAATATTTTTGCGCGCCAAGCTAAATAACGTCATTTACTCCACCTCCGATGCCTGCAAGCACCTGTAATATCTCCTGGAAAAACTGCTTTCTCGTTTGTATCCCACGATGAATTTCCTTGGAAAGCTGCCCATCTTGGATAAAGAGAATGCGCTGACAGAAGCTTGCTGCAAACGCATCGTGTGTAACCATCATGATGGTTGCCGCATGGGATTGATTTAAATCACTTAAACTTTCGAGTAAATCTGTCGCTGATTTTGAATCGAGTGCTCCTGTTGGTTCATCAGCGAAAATAAGCTTCGGTGCTGTTACTAATGCACGAGATGATGCTGTTCTTTGCTTTTGACCACCTGAAATTTGGTAAGGATATTTTTCAAGTAGCTCACTAATGCCAAATAACTGTGCAATACGCTCTACCCGTATAGCAATTTCCTTCTGTGGCACCTTTGCAATGGCAAGTGGTAGTACAATATTTTCGCGCACGGTTAATGAATCGAGCAAATTATAATCTTGGAAGATAAACCCTAAATTATCACGACGAAAATCTGCTAATTGCGTATCTTTCATATGCGCTAAATTTGTATTACCTATTACAATATCGCCCGTTGTTGGCGTATCAATGGTTGCTAAAACATTTAAAAGCGTCGATTTCCCTGCACCAGAAGGTCCCATTACACCGACGAACTCACCTTGCGCTACTTCAAATGTTATATTTGCTAGCGCTGTAAATGTATTCGCGCCTTTGCCATACGTTTTACCTACATTTTCTACTTTTAATAATGGCGTCATATACGCTCACCTCTTTCTGATTACAGTATACGACCCCAAACTTACAGCAAAATTGTCGCAAGCTTACAGCAACCTTAACTTTATCCATTACAAACAAAGGATTCATACACAAAATGTGCATGAATCCTTTGTTTTGTTTACGTTGTATTCATCTGTTCGCGGATATTTCTCTCTACTTCGCGGGTATTCATACTTTTTCCGCGGGTATCACTCTGTATTTCGCGGGTATTCATACCTTTTCCGCGGGTATCACCCTCTATTTCGCGGGTATTCATACCTTTTCCGCGGGTATCACCCTCTATTTCGCGGGTATTCATACCTTTTCCGCGGGTATCACCCTCTATTTCGCGGGTATTCATACCTTTTCCGCGGGTATCACCCTCTATTTCGCGGGTATTCATACCTTTTCCGCGGGTATCACCCTCTATTTCGCGGGTATTCATACCTTTTCCGCGGGTATCACCCTCTATTTCGCGGGTATTCATACCTTTTCCGCGGGTATCACCCTCTATTTCGCGGGCATTCACACCTTCATTGCTAACTAACTATTCACTAGATCCGTCCATTCATTCTTGCAGCTTGTTGTAAAGGATCCCATACCCCATTGAAAGGTGGGGCATATGCTAAATCTAAATCGAGTAAGTCCGGTAATGTCATTTTATTGTATAAAGCGGTAGCAAAGACATCAATACGTTTATCTACACCAGCAGGTCCAACGATTTGTGCCCCTAATAGTTGCTGATCTCTCTTTTGCACAACAATTTTAATATACATCCGTTGTGCGCCTGGGTAGTAGCCTGCAATATGACGTGCTGAGAGTTTATATGCCTCGTAATCGAACCCAAGCTTTTTGGCAGTGTTTTCATTGATGCCTGTAGTAGCGATTGTCAAATCAAAGAATTTCATTATAGAGGTGCCAACAATGCCCCGAAACGGTGCAAACTTTCCAGACATATTCAGTCCAGCTAAGCGCCCCTGCTTATTTGCTGTCGTTCCAAGAGGTACATAATCTAAGCGTTCCTTTACAATATGAAAATGGGTTGCACAATCTCCAGCCGCATAGATATTCTCAACCGACGTCTCTAAATGGCGGTTAACAACGATGGCTCCATTTTTAGCTAGTGCAATGTTTGTCCCATCTAAAAATTGTGTGTTCGGTTTTATGCCAGCAGCGACAATTACTAAATCCGTCTCTAACACGCCATTATTTGTAATGATTCGTTCAACTCGTGAAGAGCCTTCAAAGCCTTCAACATTCGTATTTAATAGAAGCTCTATTCCTTGCTTTTTCGCCTCATCATGAACATGCTTTGCTAGTTCTTCATCTAAAATATTGGCAACTTGACTACCTCGTTGTATCAGTCGAACTTTTTTATTACATGCATGAATCGTTTCGGCCATTTCAAGTCCGATATAGCCTCCACCAAGAATGGTCACCTGTTCGATATTTGACGATAAATCGGCCAGTAATTCTTCTAATCCAGGTATTGTTTTAATTTTATGAATACCAGCTAATTCTGCACCTTTCTTTACTGGCATTATCGGATCCGCTCCAGTAGCGATAAGAAGCTTATCATAAGCAATTTCGAATGGTTCGCCTGAAAATTGCGTACCCATAACAAGCTGGTTTTCAACATCGATGCGTTCGACCTCATGTCCAACGCGTGCATCAATACCATATTTATCACGGAATGTCTCCACATCTCGCGCGATTAGGCGCTTTGTCGATGAAATCCGACCATCTACTACATAAGGCAATCCACATTGTCCATATGAATAAATAAATCCACGCTCTAAAGAGGTAATTTCTGCCCCTGGTACATTTCTATAAATCTCCATAGCGGCTGACATTCCCGCCGCATCTCCCCCAATAATTACGAACTTCATCCTACAAACCCCCTTATTCATATCCTAATTCTATATACTGGTTCATATATAGAGGACACATTCCGCCTCACACAGCGACTTTAAATCAATGTTAACAAAAAGCGAAATACAAATGCACGTTTCCAGTACTACCATTTTCTAATTTATCGTGACAAAAAACAGGTAAAGAAAAACAATTGTTTTTCTCTACCCGTTTTACGTACTTAAGCTTTTGTGATCTCTTCTTTGCAGAACGTTAAAATTTCTTCTAATTCATCATCTTCCAGTGCAAAGTCTAAATACTCTCCCTCTGCCTTCTCCATAATGAAATAATTTAAAATAAATGGAGCTCCTTCTTTTTCACCAATTAAAACACGAATTTCAATACCTGCTTCATGGTATAGCTCATCCTCTTCGTCAATGTCCACATCTAAAATAAATTCAAAACGTTTACCTTCAATAATATTCGTCGGATCTAAAATTTCTTCCATCGAGAATTGTGTAATATCCATTTATACTAGCTCCTTTATCTTTACCTATTCTTTTCTATAATAAATCAATTTCAGCATGGGTCAACTAGAAAACCTGTATACACCTTCATGCAATTATGACACAATAAAATAAAACTTTTAGCCGTATGCTATTTTTCAGCAATCAAAATGAGCTAACAGTTAACGCTTGGCAAGCTACATACCTATTACATAAAGGAGGCTTTTTAATGAAAGAGCTACTATATTATCAAGACGCTATGCAACAAGAGTTTACAGCAACGGTTGTACGTACCGGTAGTGAGCCGGATGGACGCCAGTACGTTGTGCTTTCTAATACCGCCTTTTACCCTACCGGCGGTGGTCAACCACATGATACAGGTACTTTAAACAATACTAACGTAATCGATGTCGAAAAGATTGACGATGAAATACGCCACTATATCGAGGGTGAAGCTTCCACTCTTTCTGGCGAAGTACATGGCAAATTGAACTGGAAGCGCAGATTTGATCATATGCAACAGCACGCTGGACAGCATATTTTAACAGCAGCATTTGTCGAACTTTTTGATGCACCAACCGTAAGCTTTCACCTCGGTAGTGAGCAAGTTACAATAGATATTGCTGTAGACTCATTATCAAATGAACAGCTTGCGGCAGCTGAAGCTCGGGCAAATGCTATTATTTTAGAAAACCGTCCAATAGAAACAAAATGGATTACCGAACAGCAACTTGCTGACTATAACTTGCGTAAAGAGGTAGCTGTCACAGGAGCTATTCGTTTAGTCATCATCCCTGATTTCGACTACAATGGCTGCGGTGGAACACACCCGACATCTACAGGGCAAGTTAGCGCAATTAAAATTCTAGGAACAGAAAAAATGAAAGGCAATGTACGGGTCTCCTTTGTATGCGGAGGGAGAGTTTTAGCAGAGCTAGCGATGCGCAAGACCGTACTGGCGGACGTGGCTAGACAGTTAAGTGTGCCAGAAACCGAAGCAGCAACTGCCCTTACAAAGCTTTTAGCAAGCCAAAAAGCGACAGAAAAAGCGCTTGTAGCGGCAAGAGAGGAATTGCTTACCTATGAGGCAAAAGCATTAGCTGCTAGTGATACACATATTATCGCTATTGCTTTTCATAATCGCACGATACAAGAGCTCCAAAAATTAGCCCGTTTTATTGTCGCTGAACGTGCTGATGTGATTGCCCTACTTGTTTCAGAAAATGAAGATAAATTACAATTTGTAGCTGCTCGCGGTACACAAGTAGACACCAGCATGAAAGAGCTTGCTACAAACGTTTTACCATGTATTAATGGTAAAGGCGGTGGTAGCGATCAAATGGGGCAAGGCGGTGGTGAGCGTATTATTGCTTGCGAACAACTGCTCACTGCTATGCAAGAAGCGCTACAATAAATCTATATACAGTAACAAGCCTCGCACAGCAAAACTGCTATGCGAGGCTTGTTGTATAATGGCTTAATTTTTTTAATCAATTAACTTTGAAGTTTTTAGGAAGCGCTCGATTATTACCGCAACCTCTGCACGTGTAATATTATCTGCTGGGGCTATCATTTGATTGCTTCTTCCTGTAACAAGACCTGTTTTCACCGATAGGGCAATGTAACGTTTTGCATCATCAGCTATTTGTTGATTGTCACTAAATGGGGCTAAAATTGAATTAATTTCATCCTCTGTGATACTTGTATTGATATTCGTTAGGGACAACGCTCTGGCTAAAATAGTCATCGCTTGCTGACGTGTTATTTTATCATTTGGTCCAAATTTGCCGTTACCATAACCTTGAATAAGATTATATTCTGTAGCTGTATTTAAATAGTGTGCGTACCATGCATCTTGTGCAACGTCGCTATATTTTATTGTACCTTCACTTGGCTTCAACCCTAAACCGCGCACCATTATTGCGACAAATTGCGAACGTGTAATATCTTTATTTGGTTCAAATACACCCTGACTCGTTCCATCAATAATGAAGCGAGAGCCAAGATTATTAATGCTATCCTTTGCCCAATGGGTTGTTACATCATTAAATGCAACAGGATGCCATACGACCGTATATAAACTATTTGTTAAACTATTGATTACTGCATAGTGCTTTCCTTCTTTTTGAACAACTTTCGTTGGCACGTGGTAAGTTGTGCCATCTGGTCTCACCACAACAGCTGTTGTGATTTTGCTTAAATCCGTATCGTTTGGAAGTGCAATTGTACGTTCTATATAGGTGTTAAATTTACTAATTTCACCTGTAGTGTTTCCAAATGAATAAGTCACTTTAAAGTCAATTGGCTTTGTCACTAAAGAGAAATTCTGTTCATTTGCGGCAGTATCTACTATTTGTGCTGCTTCTGCCGTTACTTTAGAAAACTCTATACGAATTTTAATATCTTTTAGTGCAACTGTTGCGCCTAATTGTTGCGAGATAGCATCAATATTAATTTGTTGGGCAGGTAATTTATAAGAGGCTGTCGGTGTTTGGACGACAATTGTTGCCTGCTTATTCTCCATAGTTTTCACGATTTCACCATTTAGCTCACCGATCATCATGTCTGCATTGGTGTCACTAATAGGAATCGTTATGATAGCGTTATTACCTGTAGTTTGTAGCTTTTCTTGAAGTTTGGCTGAATCCGCCAGTAGTGTAATTACCTTCTGATTATTAACTGTCGATTTTATAGCCTTACCAAGTGACATCTCTTCACCATTGACGATAATAATTGCTGCATCTGACGGTGCCGGATCTGGTGTCGGCGTTGTGCTTGGTGTGTCAGAGCTATTGTTACTATCACTTGTAGCAGGAGGCGCTTCCTTTGATATTAAAATTGTGTAGAGCTGATACGCTCCATCAACCGCCGTTACTATCACAGAAATTGTATTTAAACCTGTAGCTAGTTTTACAGACTGTGTAGCGAGTGTTCCGTTTACAGTCACTGTGGATTTGCTATCTTCTACAGTCGGTGTAATGATGACACTATCTACTCCAGCAGAAACTTTCGCTGTATATGTTTTTATATCTTTGTTAAAAGCAGGGCTTAATGTACCGCTTGAAATCGTTAAATTTTTCAAATTCGCATTTGAAGAATTTGATAAAGCTTTCACAATAATTGTGAATGTTTTCGATTCTGTTACATTTCCTTTTGAAATGGTCGCCGTTAACACTACAGATTGATTACCCTGCATTGCAGTCGGTCGAGTCACCTTACCATCATTCGCTATAATGTCAGACATATTGGATGACCAACTAATTGTTGTGCCATTCATACCTACAGTCGGTAATGTAATTTTTTGTGTGACTGATGTTGCTGAATCCCCTGCGCTATATATCACTGCCAAGGAACTTTTATCGTTTTGCACTTTATTCGACAGCACTTGATAAAGTATGGTATTGATTTCAGTTTGTAACATTTCAATTTTATCAAAACCTTCAGTAGGTCGAACTTGAAGCAATTGTTTACACACTTCATCTTGTTCTTCCGTAGTTAACAAATTGTAGTCACTCAAGTCCAACTGTGTTTCTTCTTCAAATACTGTCCATAACTCAAAAGCATCAACAGCACTATTGACATTTATTAATAATGAACGAGCTATGAGAGCATTTAAATAGGTCTGTCTTAATAGAGTAATTGAATTATAACCAGCTTGTGGACGCTTCTCTATCATCCAATTGGCTAATTCGTTCTGATCCGCTAATTTGAAATTCAAATACAATTGATGTGCACCAGATGTATAGTGTAATACATTCCAATCACTAAGCATTGCGGATTTCATATCCTCTATATTACTAGCATTATTAAAAGAACCTAAGTCATTTTGTGCTGCTGAGGCGTTAGACATTGGCGCTAAGCATAGCGCCAATGCAATTAAAATGAGCAATAAGCTTGATCCTTTATTTTTTTTGTATCGAATACGACTCACCCATTTCTGATCAAAATATAAAACACTTATTAGTTCGCTTTATTTATTAATAGTAGAATAATCACCAGGCTGTAACTGTCTCCATTCAGAGCTTTCAAAGATAGAAGACCCTGATTGGAATCTGCTATATCGTGCAAGACCACCATTATTCGGTAAAAGAGCAGTTGTCGAAGTTGGATCTCCTAGTAAATCGACGATTTGGCCATTGCGCTCTAAAGCGATTGCTACAATATAACTACCATTTTCAACATGGAACTCTGTATTATAATATGTCGCATTTGTTAGATCAAAAAAATCATAAAATATTTCATTAATTATGATGTAATTTGCATTATTTGCTCTAAAAATCTCTACTCTCTCAACATTGCGAGTGCTAGCTGTTGGATTATACTGATGGAGTACAATTTCATATCCTACAGTTTCTTCAAACAAATTAGGATTAGATAGTTGGATGACATCTCTACCGCTCCCACCTTGTAAAAAATCAGATATAAAAAATGTCGGTGCTTCAATAGTTACTATAAAGATTGTTGACACTTGTCCACCATTACCATCACTAGCAGTTACCATAATCCTGCTTGTTCCGATTGCTTTCGGTTGTAGTGAGAGAGTAGTCCCATTTAAAGTAACAGCAGCAACTGCCTCATTACTTGAATTCACACTTAATGTTAAGGCATCTTGATCTTCGTCGGTAAATACATCGTTCAGTTCTATATTCCAAATAACTCCATTTTCATTTCCTCGTTGATCTTTAATCGTTTTCGCTACGACTGGCGCATGATTAGAAGAAGCTGCTGTAACTGTTACTGTAAAGTTTGTTGAAATAGTGCCCCCATTGCCATCAGTAGCCGTTAAAGTAATCGTAGCTGCACCAACTTTTTGGGGTGAAATGCTCAAAATTGTGCCATTCAAACTAACAGTAGCTATGTCTGTATCATTCGATACGGCACTCAATGTTAAAACATCATTATCTGCATCTGTAAATACATTGCTAATATCAATAGTACTATCCGCGCTATTAACAGCTAATGTTTGATTTGTAAGAGCCTCTGCTACTACGGGATCTGTATTGGCTTGAAGTAAAACCTCCACTTCGAAGCTGGTCATAGCTCGTCCTACCTTCCCATCATCTGCAGTTACTTTTATTCTTGTATTGCCAGGTGCTACCCCTTCAATAATAAGTTGGTCGCCGGTAACTTGTGTCGCAACAATTCCAAAAGGAGATGGCACCACCTTATAAGTTAATGTGTCTCCATCGGCATCATAGAAAACCTTACTTAAGTCAATCACCTTTTGCGGTTGTCCCAGCGTAATAGTTTGCTTTGGGATTCTCTCAGATGCTACAACAATGGGCGATTGATTGTTAGAAGCCGCATAAGTAGAGAAACTAAGAATAGTAGAAATGACCAACATTAAACAGAGCGTTACTAAAATTTTTCTCGTATTTACTTTAATATCCAACACGAAGCCTCCTCTAATAATGTAATTGTTTTTCTTTTGATAATGCTTGTTATGTAACCCTTAAAAACGTTAAAACATCTAAAAATGTATAGATGTCCTGACTGATTATATCAATCGAAACTCTCCAATTTCTCTCCAATCCAGTGTGTAAATCCTTTCAATTCATAAAAAAATAAGCTGTCCAAATCACTTTGGACAGCTTTAACATGTATTTTATAATTTAAATTTTTGGATGGCTCCATGTAGACGGTTTGCCATGTCCGACATTTTTACAGTTTGCTTGTTCATTGCCTCTACCGTGTTCATTTGCTCGGCAGTAGCATTTTTCACTTCCGCTACATAATCACTTGCTGCATGGGCAGTTGCCGCCATTTCTTCCATAGAGGCAGAAACCTCTTCCGTATTAGCTGACATTTGTTCTGCGGAAGCATTCATTTCCTCAATTTGACCTGCTATTTCACCGACAGCTTGAACTATCTCTTCAAAGCGCTCTCCTACTGCTTCAATTGCTACTAGACCTCGCGCTACATTCTCTTCGCCATTTTCTGCTGCTTTTACAACCTCTAATGTGTGTGCCTGTACTCTATCAATTAATATATTAATTTGAGCAGCAGAGCCAGCTGTTTGCTCCGAAAGTTTTCTTACCTCCTCTGCGACTACGGCAAAGCCTTTTCCTGCATCTCCTGCACGTGCAGCTTCAATTGAAGCGTTTAATGCTAATAGGTTTGTTTGGTCTGAAATATCCGTAATCATTTTAGAAATTAGCTCTATTTCTTTCGATTCCTGTTCAAGCTTATGGATAATGTCCAGTTCTATAGCTGTTCCACGTTGTATTTCATCCATACGGCTAATCGATTGCTGGACTGCTCCGTTACTTTCACTTATTTTCTCGGAAATAAAATCCGTATTCGTAGCTATCGTTGAAGCAACTTCAGCAAAGTTTTGAATACCAAGTGCCATTTGTTCCATCGCTGAGGCACTTTCCTCCGCCATTGCCGTTTGACTTTGTGCGCCACGATCTACCTCACCTATTGCAAGTGCGATTTGCTCGGAATGTTTAGTGACAGCAATTACATCTCCCATTAACTCACAAGAGGTTTCATTTACCGCAGTCGCTTCTTTACCAGCTTGCGATATCATATCTCGCATATTATCTGCCATTTTATCTAAAGCCCGCACCATTGTCCCCATTTCATCAATGCGCTTCAAATATTTAGCTGGGATTTCTTGTGTAAAATCTCCCTCTGACAATCCTTCACTAATACGAAGTACGTGGCGAAGCGGTTTGCTTACAGATTTCGATATCGCAAACGAAATAAACATTCCTAAGATAGAGACGATAATCGTCATTATAATAAAGTTTGTCTTCAATTGTGAAAGCCCTGCTAGCATTTCATCCTCTAGTGCGACGACCCCCATTTTCCAACCATTATCTAACGTATGATACCCCATTAAACTTGTACCTTGTTCCTTTGTATCGAAAGAGAAATAGCCATTTGTATTCCGAATCATTTCTTTTGCAGCTAACGATTCCCCTGTTATTTCGCCAGATTCTTCTGCGGCAGAAATTGCATTCACTTGCTCTTTCACAAGGGCATGGTTCTTATGTCCAATAACGGTACCTTTTGCATCTAACATAAGGGCATAACCATTTTCTCCAACTTGAATGTCTTCAACAATGTTAGATAAATAATAACCATCTATACGCGCTAACAATAATGCTTTTTCACCTGTCACAGTATCGATTGGTGCTACGATTAATATAACTGGTTCACCTGTGACACGACTAATCGTGATTTCTGACATTACTGTCTTGCCTGTAAACCCTTCCTTTATATAATCTCGATCACCTAAATCTGCTGTTGTATTATCTAAATAATGGGCTACGCCATCAGATGTGATAATGCCAAAGCCTAGATAATTTTTACTATCATCCATACGCTTTGTTAAATAGGTTTTTTGCTCCTCAAAGTCCATACCACGGATAACTGCTTGTTCCGCAATAGCCTCCACTTCCACTAAAGCTAGCTGAAAGTGCTCCTCTATATATTTTGATACATCTGCTGCTCTCGCTATCAAATTCGATTCAACCTGTTCTTCAACTGCTTTTGTACTATTCATCCATGTAGAAAAACCAAGGGTACCACATGTAACAAATACTAAAGCGATAATTGCTATAACTAATTTACCACCAATACCTTTAATCCACATATTCTCTTTGCTCATTTCTCCAAATTTATTTTTCATTATCATTTTAATTTTTGTAATTTTTTGCCCTTCTTCCTCAAGAGTAAGGTCACTATAACTAGAAGTCAATAAAAGTTTTCCAATAAGAATAAAAATTGTCTAAAATTGTATTTATCATCATACTCATAGTGCTTATAGTCTAATACATTTTATCCATACACTTCCTAAATCGTTATTAAATAGATTGTTTTAATGGATAAAATTAAAACTTTTTCCATGGTAATTTGATTATAATTTGCTTTTTTTGTTGATTATAAAAAATAGAACACAATCTGTTTACTTTGGAGGGGTGTATTTTATATGAGTGCAGATAAGAATGTCTCACGTCGTGATTTTTTAAAAACAACAGGTATTGCAGCTGGTACATTAGTCGGTGGTGGATTAATTGGTGGTCTTGTTGGCTATAACATCAACGGTAAAGGCACTTCTACATTAGAGCATGGTAATGGGACGACAAATGAAGCTGCCGGTTCACCTAAAGCAAAAATGTTTTTCATGAACGAACGCGATTTTAAAATTTTATCGAATGCTACTGAACGTATTTTTCCTAAGGATGATTTAGGACCTGGTGCAATTGATTTAGATGTACCTTACTTCATAGATCATCAGTTAGCCGGACAATATGGCAGTAATTCCAAAGAATATATGCAGGGACCTTTTGGTGAAGGCTCTCCTACACAAGGCTATCAAAGTCGCTTAACACGCGCTGAAATTTTTAAACAAGGCATTGCCAAAATGGAAACGGAAGCTCAAAGTCGCTTCAAAAAAAGCTTTAATGATTTAGAGGGCAAGCAAATGGATGAAATATTAACAGCTTTTCAAAAAGGTGACATCCAAATGAGTGGTGTAACTTCCGCGTTCTTTTTTGCACTATTACGTGCCGCTACTTTAGAAGGTGCATATTCAGATCCTTTATACGGTGGGAACCGAGATATGGAGGGTTGGCGTATGAAAGGCTTCCCTGGTCATCAAATGGCTTATATCACAATGATTGAAGATCCTAAGTTCAAAAAAATTGAACCAAATCAATTAGGCAATCACTAATCTAAGGGGGGTTTATAAATGGCAACAACATTACCAAGTGTAGACGTTGTAACAGTAGGTGTTGGGTGGACAGGTGGCATTGTCGCTGCTGAGTGCTCGAAAGCTGGATTAAAGGTCGTTGGTTTAGAACGTGGTCAGAAGCGTGGCACTGAAGATTTTTTAAGTATTCATGATGAATACCGCTACGCAATTCGCTATGATTTAATGCAAAATCTTTCAAAGGAAACAGTTACTTTTCGTAATAATCGAAAGATGCAAGCTTTACCGATGCGTCAACTCGGTTCCTTTTTATTAGGTGAGGGGCTTGGAGGGGCTGGGACGCACTGGAATGGTATGACATTCCGCTTTTTACCGTATGACTTTCAGATTAAAACAATGACAGACGAGCGTTATGGGGCAAATAAATTAGGGCCTGACTATCTATTGCAGGATTGGGCACTAAACTACGATCAATTAGAACCCTATTTTGATAAATTTGAAAAAACACTCGGCATTTCAGGGGATGATAAAAATCCGTTTGCAGGTAAACGCTCAAGTGCCTATCCAACACCTCCTATGAAAATGACGCCTATGCTACAACAATTTGAGAAAGCAACGAAAAATCTAAAATTATCACCTTATATGGTTCCTTCTGCCAACATCTCAGAAGTCTATAAAAATCCTGATGGTGAAACAATTAATGCTTGTCAATATTGTGGCTTCTGTGAACGTTTCGGTTGTGAATATGGGGCAAAATCTTCCGCGGAAATTACCGTAGTACCTACTGCTTTAAAAACAGGAAATTTCGATTTGCGCTTTAACTCTAACGTTGTAGAAATTTTAAAACAGGGTAACAAGGCAACCGGCGTAAGATATATCGACACGGTATCTGGTGAGGAGTTTATACAGCCTGCGAATATTGTCGTATTAACAAGCTATGTCTTCAACAACGCTAAGCTGTTAATGGTTTCTAATATTGGTCAACCATATGATCCAACAACAGGGAAAGGAACATTAGGCCGAAACTATTGTTATCAAATATTACCTGGTGCTAGTGGATTCTTTGATGAACAATACAACACTTTCATGGGTGCAGGGTCTCTTGGGATGAGTATAGATGATTACAATGGGGATAACTTTGACCATAGTGAATTAGATTTTATCCACGGTGGCAATATAGCGCTTACTCAAACAGGCACACGTCCTATTAGCTCTAACCCAACCCCTCCTGATACGCCAACATGGGGACCCGAATTTAAAAAGCAGTCTATTCATTACTATACACGTTCGTTTGGTATTGGTGCTCAAGGGGCCTCTATGCCACATAAAGAAAATTATTTGTCTCTTGATTCCAATTACAAAGATGCGTATGGGTTACCGCTCGTACAATTAACCTACAACTTTACTGATCAAGATCGTGCACTGCATAAATTTATTTCAGCTCGCGCTGCGGACATTATGAAAGAAATGGGTGCCAAAACGATTGTACCTAATGCAGAAATTACAGATTATAACATCGTCCCTTATCAAACGACACACAATACAGGTGGGACAGTTATGAGCTCAACACCAGATAAGGGCGTTGTGAACAACTATTTACAACATTGGGATGTAGAAAATCTTTTTGCTATAAGTGCTGGAAGCTTTGCTCATAATAGTGGCTATAATCCAACTGGTACCCTCGGCGCACTAGCTTATCGTTGTGCAGAAGGTGTTGTGAAATATAGCAAATCAGGTGGTTCTTTAGTGTAGGGCAGCTATCTTTACTATAGAAAATTGGAGAGGAGGATGAAGCGATGGGAGGTCTTGGTGCAATCGGCATTCCTGGGTTAATTATCATTTTGGTCATTGTACTTATCGTTTTCGGTCCAAAAAAATTACCAGAAATCGGTGGTGCAGTCGGTAAAACATTTGCAGAGTTCAAAAAGTCAACAAAAGGATTAATGGATGACGACGATGAGCCTGCGAAAAAAGTAGAAAAAAAATCTGATGTTTCGTAGGAGGTTTCCTATGGATCCTTATGAAGAAAAAAATTATTTAAGTCCGCTCGATAAAAAGCAAACAGAGCCTCCATCCTTACAGGAGGCTTTTGTTGAAATAGCCAGTATTGACGATGAGCAGACAATTGTCGAAGATAAACCAATTTTCCCTGTAAACTCTCTGCTCGAGCATATTACAGAACTGCGTAAACAAATCATTAAAGGGCTTGTTGTCTTTCTATTATTTTTTGTTGTCACATTTTCTACCATTAATATTTGGTTTCCTTATGTAACTCGTGGCCATTCACTTATTATATTAGGGCCTTTAGAAGTCGTTAAGTTTTATATGACCATTTCAACTACTCTAGCCTTTGGTCTATCGATGCCCTTTCTCGTTCACTTTCTTTGGAGCTTTGTAAAACCCGGCTTAAAGGAAGAGGAAAGCCGTTTTCTCGGGCTCTATGCACCTGTAATGTTTGTGCTCTTTTTATTAGGTATCGCATTTGGCTATTTTGTTGTAAACCCACTTAGCTATTCATTTTTAGTAAGCTTAGGTGCTGCTAATTTTGATGTAATGGTATCTGCTAGTGAATACATGCATTTTTTAATTATGACGACTGTACCACTCGGCTTATTATTTGAGTTACCCATCGTTGCACTCTTTTTATCGTCCATTGGTTTACTAACTGCCGAATCCATGAAAAAAATACGAGGCTGGTCCTATATCGCTATGGGTGTTGGCTCTGCAGTTATTACACCACCTGATTTCATTAGTCAATTACTTGTATTAATACCGATGATTATTTTATACGAAATTAGTATTCATCTTGTTAAACGTATAGAACGTAAACAACTAGAAAGCACTGCGTAACTATAACGCAGTGCTTTCTAGTTATTTATTTCTGTTGCGGGCTTGAGTGCCTGGCAACCAGTGCTTATTTTTTCTTTAAATCCATGACAATAATTTCTGGTAGATTAAAAATTCGATATGGTACACTACTATTTCCTAGACCTCGGCTAACGACCATTTTGGTGCGTTCTTCCTCGTATAAACCAGCAGTGAACTTAGGAAACAGTCCCTGTCCTGGCGCCACAAGTCCTCCCATGCCAGGAATCCGTACTTGCCCACCATGTGCATGTCCCGAGAATACCAAATCTATTCCTTGATTTACATACGTACTAAACACTTCTGGTCGATGCGCCAGCAATAACTTTAGCATATCTTCTGGAACATACGCTGTCGCCAACTCTAGCATTTCTTCTGTCGATCTACCCATTAACGGATCTTCAATACCAAGAATCGCCAAGCGCTCCCCGTCGCGCTCTAGCACGGTCGATTCATTAGCCATCACATGTACACCTAACGATGAAAGCGCCTCATAAATTTCATTAACCTTATTCGACGCCACTTCATGGTTTCCTAGTACATAATATACATCCGCTAATTCAACTAGTCCTTTAACTGCCTGTAGACTTTGTTTTAAATCGTAACGATTGCTATCAATCACATCACCCGTGATAAAAATATAGTCAGGATTCGTATCCTTAACCTTAGCAATCAGTTTTTGCTGATTGTTACCAAAGCGGGCATCATGTAAATCCGATACTTGTACAATGCGTAGCCCATCAAAGTTGGCAGGCACCTTTTCTGATTCGAATACATGTTTACTAACGACTAGCCAGTGATTGTTTACGTACAAAAAAATGACTATAAAAAGAATAAAAAAGATACCATATAATAATTTTTTCAATCGCAATCGCTCACTTTGCGGCTACTTTTTTTCAGAATAAAACTCTGACTACTCTATTATAAGCAAAAACCAAAGTGATTGTAAGTATATGCACTTTAATAATATAAAATGCACACAAGTACTATCTTCATATTCCTTCATTCTTTAGCATATGGCATCCAAAATCCACACTACTTGTTAGATTGAGATTCTCGTTGCGCCATCATTATTACTAGAATACAATTTCAAAAAAAACGCATTTAGTTCTCTTCTTTAAAGGAGCTAAATGCGCTTCACTATTTATAACACTTTTTCTAAGAAGTCTTTTGCACGTTGTGTAGAAGGAGATGTGAAAAATTCTTCTGGAGGTGCATCCTCTATTAGCTTTCCACCATCAAGGAATAAAATACGATCCGCTACCTCTCGAGCAAAGCCCATTTCATGGGTAACAATTAACATCGTCATCCCTGAATCTGCTAAATTTTTCATAACTGCCAATACTTCTTTAACCATCTCCGGGTCCAGTGCTGAAGTCGGCTCATCAAATAGTATCACTTTTGGGTCCATTGCTAGTGCTCTGGCAATTGCCACGCGTTGTTTTTGACCACCTGAAAGGCGACTTGGATACTCATTGCGTTTTTCAAAAAGCCCTACTTTTGTTAGTAAATCTTCAGCTACTTTGATCGCTGCGGTCTTATCCATTCCCTTTACATTGATAGGTGCATACGTTAAGTTTTCTAATACGGTTTTATGTGGGAAAAGGTGAAAATGTTGAAATACCATACCTACTTCTTCACGTATTTTCATAATATTTGTCCCTTTGTCTGTCAGGACATCGCCAGCAATTGTTACCTTCCCACTCGTCGGTTCTTCTAATAAATTTAAGCAGCGTAGGAATGTAGATTTACCAGAACCGGAAGGCCCTATAATGGCAATTACTTCTTTTTCTTTTATTTCAGTTGAAATACCTTTCAACACTTCGTTTTGCCCATATGATTTGTGTAAATCTTCAATTTTAATCACTTTTTCTCATTCCTTTCTCGATTCGTTTACCAAGGAACGTTAAGACAAGCGTCATAATATAGTAGATTATCCCTGCAAATAATAATGGTTCAAGATATCGATAGGTTGAACCCCCTACAATATAGGCACGGCGCATAATATCAAGGGCACTAATGACTGTTACAACTGCTGTTTCTTTGTTTAATGTAATAAATTCATTTACTAAAGAAGGTAAAATATTTTTCACTGCTTGTGGAATAATAATATCCTTCATCATTTTTGAATATGGAATACCTAGTGCTTGAGCTGCTTCCATTTGACCTTTATCAACGGCATTAATACCCGCACGAATAATTTCTGAAATATAAGCTCCAGAGTTTAAGCCAAACGCAATAATTGCAGTTGGAATTGGCTGAATTTGAATGTCTAGTAGCTGTGGAACAGCGTAGTAAATAATTAATAATTGTAATACAAGTGGCGTCCCGCGGAAAATTGACGTGTAAAAGTCCGCTAACCAGCGTAGCATTTTTACTT
Organism: Lysinibacillus sp. C5.1; assembly: GCF_016350185.1. Lineage (NCBI taxonomy): Bacteria > Bacillati > Bacillota > Bacilli > Caryophanales > Bacillaceae > Lysinibacillus > Lysinibacillus sp. C5.1. Next base: position 174,491 of record NZ_CP066226.1, on the reverse strand, counting down.
TCCCAATTTTACATAATGCTAGTAATATACCAACGATAAACCCAATGAGAGAAGCACCGATTGCTATTTGAAGTGTAACACCTATTCCTTTTAAAATATAAGGAATAGAGGGAATGATTGCTGAGAAATCTAAATTCACAGCGTACCCTCCTTTCTCGTTTCCTTTTAGTGAAATGGACAAGCGATAGCCCTAAATAGGGCTATCGCATATCGATACTATTATTCAGCTTTTTCTAACCATTTTTCTTCAAGCTGTTGAATTTTGCCTTCATCTGCTAATTCTTTTAATGCTTTGTTAATTTTATCTTTTAAATCGCTACCTTTTTGAACAGCGATTGCTTTATAGTCTTCTGGCTGTTCTTCTACTGGGAATGCGGCTAATTTATCGTTTGTTTTCAGATAACCTTTCGCTACGCCACCTTCTAGAATTGCTGCGTCTAAGCGTTTAGACATCATATCTTGGATGATTTCAGGAATACGTGTGCGTCCTTCAACTGATACATCTACTTTTTTAGCAATGGCATTACCTAAATTTTCTTGAATAGAAGCCGTTTGTACGCCGACTTTTTTACCAGCTAAGTCCGCTTCTTTTTTAATGCCACTATCTTTTTTAACGATGATAACTTGTTCTGTTTGATTGTATTTATCTGAGAAATCTACTACTTTTTCTCGCTCTTCATTTGGTGTCATACCAGAAATAACAACATCTACTTTACCTGCTTGTAAAGCTGGCACAAGGCTGTTAAAGTCCATATCTTGAACTTGCATTTCTACACCTAATTTTTCACCAACTAATTTAATTAAATCGATATCGAAACCAATGATTTCTTCACCTTTAGCAGCGTCTACATATTCAAATGGTGCATAGTCTGCTGATGTACCTACTTTTAATACTTGTTTGTTTTCTGTATCTGAGCTTGAATTTGCTGCTTTATCTTCTTTAGCGCCACATGCTGCAAGTAAACCAATTACTAAGACAAGCATAAGCATGAAAAATTTGTTCTTCATCTTTTATATCTCCTTTTGATGTTTTTTATTTCTATGAGATAGGAATGTCTCGAAAATAGTCGATTGGATATTTATTCATATAGCAGAATAAAAAATCTATCTGCTAATTAAGATATACTCTTTCAAAATATTTTTCAAGCTATACATGAAATTTTTTAGCAAAATATTTTACACAGAATTTTCTAATAAATCAATGTTTTTTATTTTTCGGTCCATATATTTTTAAATTGCTCCTTTATAGGCGCTACTATATATTTTCCTTCTTCTAATTTTTTATTCCTGTCGTTAAGTAAATACCCTATATTTCCTTTAATATAAACAACTAATGTAGCAGGCCAAATAAAAAAGCAAGGTATGGACGTTTAAACGCCTTATACCTCGCCTTGCAAACGATAGCAAATTTTTGCTTTCGCTATTCTTTTTCTGGAAATAGCTTCGATTTTAATTCATCTTCACCAGAACCTTCCGCTAATGGTACACGAGATCGATAGGCGGCACGGCATATTAAATGCCCTGCTACTGGTGCTGTGACAAATACAAAGAGAATACCTAATATTAGTCGAACACTTACATATCCGTCATGTATCCAGAAATAAATAAAAGCTCCTAACAAACAGGTTAGTACTGACAATGTCGAGCTTTTTGTAGCAGCATGTGAACGCGTATAGACATCTGGCAAACGAATCATCCCAAACGCACTAATAACACTAACAATAGAACCGACAAGTATAAGGATGACTGCCGTCCACTCAATCATTTGATTTACGCTCAACAATCACACCTCTTTCAATATATTTTGTAAAAGCAATTGTACCGATAAACGCCAATATACCTAAAATTAAAATCGCCTCTAAATACGCTTTGGTTTTTAAAACAATCGAAACAATGGCAATCGCCGAAAGTAGATTAATACCAATTGTATCAAGGGCTATTGCTCGATCCGGCATGGATGGACCTTTAATGACACGATATAGAGACAATGCAATTGACACACTAAATAATGCTAGTGCTAAAAGTAAAATTTTTTCAACCATTAGCGTGTCACCTCCATAATTGCTTCTTCAAATTTTCCAATGGAGCGAATAACGGCATCTTTAGATTGTTCTATATCCATAGCATGGATATAAAACATATCTCCCTCCTCCGAGACCTCCATCACTACTGAACCAGGTGTGAGCGTTAGCAAGAGTGCAAGAGCTGTAATTTCCCAATCTCCGTTCAGCTTTGTTTTATACGTAAAAATGCCAGGAGTAATATTTAACTTTGGTGTTGTGATTTGTTTTAGGACATTATAGCTTGAAAGTAATAGCTCCCAATTAAATAGCCATAGTAGTTTAATAATAGAGAAAACACGGCGCAAATAAAATTGCGTTCCATAAAACCGATGCATCGCATACAAAATCCCAATACCGACGACAAACCCCATTAAAAAGGTGGAAAACTGTGGCGTGATTTCGTCCTTTAGCAATAACCACAAGGTAGCGATAAATAAATTTAAAATAAACTGCATAGCCATTACTTATTCACCTCACCTTGCCATTTTTCGCCATTTAACACTGCGTCAATATAAATAGAAGGTGTATGAAGCGTTTCTGCTGCATCCTTCACATAAGGCGCCATCGACTCGGCTCCAATCCCTAAAGCAATTGTGCAAACAGAAAGTAATGTTAAAGGCAACACCATTCGCTTTGGCAGTGGTGTTTCATCTTCAATACTGAGGATCGTTTCGCCAAAAAAGGACGATAGAAAAATGCGCAGTAATGAATAGAGGACAATTAAGCTAGAGAAAAATCCTAGCCCTAGTAGGACAAAATTCCCTCCCTCAATCGCGCCTTGTCCTATTAAAACCTTGCCTAAAAATCCACTTAAAGGTGGAATTCCTGCGATTGAACACATCATAATAAAGAACAGCCAACCAAAAAAGGGATAATTTCGAATAAGTCCACTCATATTATCGATAAGCGTTTCACCGGTTACATAAATCATCATCCCTACCGCCAGAAACAACATGGCCTTTACTACCATATCATGCATTAAATAATACGTTACACCTTGCAGTGCTGACTCTGTTCCTATAGCTAGTCCAGCAACAATAAAACCAACACCAATTAGGACATTATATGAAGCAATTGTCCTCACATCTCTTCCAGCAAGGGCACCCATGCAACCAGCAAGTATTGTTAGTCCAGCCATAATACCGAGAGTTGTATGGGTTACCCCCGGATTCGTAGTAAATAATAATGTAAATGTACGAACAAGGGCATAAATACCAACCTTAGTTAAAAGTGCGGCGAAGAGTGCAGCTATAGCGGTTGGAGGTACACTATAAGAACCTGGCAACCAAAAGAATAGAAGTAATCCCGCTTTAAGGCTAAAAACAATTAGAAACACCAGTCCAACTGTAGTAATAAGTGGGTCAGCTCCAGCTTCCATAACCCGCAATGAAATATGAGCCATATTTAATGTGCCGATCGTTCCATATAAAAATGCTAACGCTACTAAAAAAATCCATGAAGCAACAATATTAATAAGTACATATTTTAACGCCTCGCGTAGTTGGACTTTCCCTCCACCTAAGCTAATAAGGGCATAAGAAGCAAGCAACATCACTTCGAAGCACACAAACAAATTAAAAATATCTCCCGTTAAAAATGAACCATTTACACCTGCTACCATTAAAAGAACAAAAGGATAGAAATACATTTTTTCATAGTGTTCTCCAATTGTAAAAAAGGCGTAAACTACACAAATTGCTGCGACAATATTCGCTACGAAAACAAGTAATACTGCAAAAGAGTCTGCAACAAATAGAATGCCGAATGGCGGTATCCAACCACTAAAATCAATTCGCATTACACCTTGCTGCTGAACTTCTAACAAAAGGACAACGCTAATGAATATAACAAAGCCCAAAGTACACAAGCTCAAAATGCGTTGAATCATTATATTTTGTCTTAAAAACACAAGTAAAATAGCCGTTATTACCGGCACGATTAATGGTAAAACGATTATATTACTCATCAGACGTACCTCTCAATTCATCAAATTCCCCAGTGCCATTTGTTTTATAAGCACGATAGCCGAGAACGAGCACAAATGCTGTCACTGCGAAGCTAATGACGATAGCTGTTAAAATCAATGCTTGTGGAAGTGCATCTGTATAAGGACCTGCTGATTCCCCAATAAGTGGCACATCCCCTTTTTTAAGGCCACCCATCGTTAAAATCAGTAAATGTGCAGCATGTGAAAGGACTGCTGTCCCTAAAATGACACGCAATAATTGTTTAGAGAGGATAAGGTACGTCGCGACAGCAACTAATACACCAACTAATAATAGTATTAAAGACTCCATTGGCTATTCATCCTCACTTATACTTAAAATTATGGTTACAACAACGCCAACGACAGTTAGCGCCACGCCAGCCTCAAAAATAGTGACGGTCGAGAAGCCCATTTTCCCGAAAACCGGTACATTGACATATTCATACGTCTGCGTTAAAAATGGCACATCAAAGAAAAGCGAACCGATGGCTGTCCCCGTCGCAAGTAATACGCCCAGTGCAGCAACCTTTTTGAAATCAAACGGCATTCCTTTATGAACTGTTTCAATGTCATAAGCTAAATACAGTAGTACTATTGCAGAAGCAAGCACAAGACCGCCGATAAAGCCCCCACCAGGAGCGTGGTGGCCTGCAAAGAATAAATACACACCAAGCGTTAAAATTATAAATACGATAGCCTTAGTAATCGTTCGTAAAATAACATCATTAATTTTCATGGTCTGCCTCCTCTTTTCGTGGCTTTAGCTTAGTTAATGTGTATACGCCTAAGCCAGCTATTAAAAGAACGACAACCTCTAACATCGTATCAAATGCACGAAAATCTCCTAAAATTGTGTTAACGATGTTTGACCCACCTGCTAAATCATAAGCATCATTAAAATACAGTGCTACCGTTTCAAAACGGTCATAATGTACAACAGCCAAGCCGACTAATGTCACTGTAGCCCCTGCAAAAATAGCAATAACAGCATTTGACCACTTCACTCTCATGCGTGAGTTTTCAGGCAATAAATCCGGTAAATATTTAAAACATAGCAGGAACAATGCTGTAGTCACGGACTCAACAACTAGTTGTGTCAGCGCTAAATCAGGTGCTCGAAATATAACGAAAAAGAAGGCAATCGAATAACCGAGAACTCCATTTAAAAGCATCGCTGTAATTCGTCCTTTGGCAAAAATCATCCAGATTGCAGCAAACATCATGACAAACACTAAAACTAATTCATAGGATTCAACAGGTGAATCCTTTGCAAATTCAAATACCATGGCATCAGACCAAATAAAGTACCCTGCAATCAGCGCAACAAAAAATACATAGATATAGACAAAGTAATGAGTTAAATTGCCAGACATATAGCGGTTCGTAAGCTTCATTGAACCTTTTTCACTAAAATTAATAAGGTGATTATAATAGCTATTGAATGTAAAATTTTGCGAAAAAACTCGGTATAGTGGCTTCCAGCTTTTTAATGTTTTAAATAATACAAAGCCAATAATGATTACACCAAGGGTCATTAATAATTCTATATTCACACCATGCCATGCAGAAATATGAGGTGTTAACTCGCTAACCGTTGGAAAAGTTGGATATATACTAGCCATCGCAGGCTGTAAGATATAATGTCCTAGAACATTTGGAAAGAAGAAAATAGTCACTACTAATAAACAAAGTACTATTGGCGAAATTAGCATCCCAATTGGTGCCTCGTGTGGTTTTTTGTCCAACTTGTACGGCTGTAGCTTTCCAAAAAAAGTATGTCCAATTAAAATCATGCTGTATACAAACGTAAAAATACTGGCAACCCATGCTACAACGGAGAACAATATGCCCCAAGTATCGATGGAAAAGACCTCAACCTCACGAATAGCCAAAACAGCGGCAAAGAACATCTCCTTACTTAAGAAGCCATTAAACGGTGGTAATCCTGCCATCGAAAAACCACCTATTACTGCAATCGTAAATGTCACAGGCATCAATGCCATTAAACCACCAAGGCGTCGAATATCGCGCGTACCTACTTCATGATCGACAATACCGACCATCATAAATAACGCTCCTTTAAACGTGGAGTGATTAATAAGATGGAACAATGCCGCAAAGCTTGCCTGTGTGTATATAATGGAACTTTCTGCATAGCCAAAATAATGTCCCACAGAGCCCAAGCCAAATAAACTCATAATCAACCCAAGCTGGCTAACTGTTGAAAAAGCTAGTAAAGCCTTTAAGTCTGTTTGACGAACAGCATTGAACGAGCCCCAAAATAATGTTACAAGGCCAATTCCACTTACTAACCAAAACCAAACTGGCTCACCGCCAAATACTGGGGAGAAACGCGCAACTATATAAATTCCAGCCTTCACCATCGTAGCTGAGTGGAGGTAAGCACTAACTGGAGTTGGTGCCTCCATCGCATCAGGCAACCAAATATGAAATGGAAATTGAGCTGATTTAGTAAAAGCACCTACTAAAATTAACAATAAGGCAGGAACAAACAATGTGTGCTCACGTATCATCTCAACGTTCGATACAATGTCACGGAAACTAAATGTGCCAGATGCTACATATAGCATTAGAAAACCTGCGAGCATGGAAAGACCACCGAAGACTGTGATCGTCATGGCTTTTCGTGCACCAGCACGTGAAGCTTTACGATGATGCCAGAAGGCGATTAACAAAAATGATGAGACGCTTGTTAATTCCCAAAACGTATATAGCACCATTAAATTATCTGAAAAGACGACGCCGAGCATAGCGCCCATGAATAGTAATAAGTAGCAGTAAAAATGATGAAGAGATTCTTTCGTTGATAAATAAAAAATTGAATATAAAATAACTAAACTACCTACACCTGTAATCAGCAAGCCAAAAATGATACTGAGTCCATCGAGGTATGTCGTGAAGTTTATATTAAAAGAGGGAATCCACTCATATGTATCAATAAATGTTTTACCCTCGGCAATTTGAGGAATGTACCGTGCGAGTAAAATAAACAATATGATTGGAACGGATAAAACAAACCAGCCTAAATGTGCCATTCGCCTTAGTCGCCTATAAAGCAAGGGAATTAGCGCAGCACAAACAAATGGTAAAAGTATCGCAAAGAGAACTGTGACCAAATGAAAACCTCCTACAATCAAATTCGTCCAGCGAATTAGCATCTTCAATTTTGTATGTTTCTTAAGCATTGCATAATACAAGTCCGTTAGAGCATGAATAATGTATTAGCATAACTTTCTCATTACAAAAATTTGTGATATTCGCCGGTGTGCTTTTATTTACACAGCAAGCATTGAACAACCTGCCCATAAAGCAAAAGCGTGCTATATCTACCATTCTTTGAAGGAAGGTAGATATTATACGAAAAAAGATGAACGAATATATCAGAATTCTTGTACATTTAGGTATTTTCTATACGCATGGCTGAGCGTACGAGACATTTATCATGCCTAAAGTAACCGAAAAGTGTTTCAATGCATCAATACTTGACTATCCATTTAACTCACTGCATAATAATGTGGCATATGGAAGCTATTTATTTAAATGCATATCATGCATAAACAAAGTAGCCTTAGAACATGGACATTAGCCAAATCCCTTAAGGGTTTTCCGTATATCGTCATTAACTTTTATTCATTTTTAAGTATACAATATAAATAAGCATAATGCACTGTAACAGCATTGATTTTAGCTGTTTTAGGATAATTTTTTCATAATACGCAGTACAAATAACAAAATAACAATAGGATAAAGAGGTGTATTTTTTTAATGAAGCATGTAAAAGGGAGATTGGACGAAAGTATTTTAGTATGTGTCTATTATGGGCTTAACGGGGAACGCTTAATTCGTCGCGGTCATAAAATGGCCACGATGCTCGATTGCCCACTTTATATTCTTTCAGTCGATTCACAACCTCTTGATGCATTTGATGCAGAGAAATCTGGTTATATTGAACAGTGGAAAAACCTATCTGAAGAACTTGATGTTGAAAAATTTATTTTAGTAGATAATGAAAAACGCCCGATTCAAAAGGTTATTGCTGAAGTGGCTAAAAATTACGGTATTTCACAAATTATCGTAGGTCAAAGTGCACAAAGTCGTTGGGAAGAAATAACAAAGGGGTCATTCCTGAACGTTCTGTTAAAAGAAGTACCTTTTGTAGATTTTCACATTGTAGCAGTCCAACGTCCTACTGAAGATGACGCGTATGATACATACGAAAAAGGTGTACGTGCCTATTTGATTAAAGAACAGGACCATTTCAAAGTAGCCTTTACCTGTCCAAAATATGTTTCAATTGAAGGTATTTTCTTTAAAGAAATTGGCACTGATTTTGACAATGGCATTTTTAAATTCACGTACAATGATAAAATGCATGAAATCCATATTTCTGAAGGTCTAGTAATGGATAAAGAAAAATTGCCACAAGAGTTTACATCTCCGTTACGTCAATAGTAGCCTGTTACTTAAAAATTGCAGGAACAAGGATACTAATTTGGACAAACTAAAAAATTTTAACTGCTGTAGGGAACCACAACGCATAGCAAAAAAGTGTTAAATTGACCTCAATCAATCTAACACTTTTTCTCTTTTGCCTAGTCTTGTATTTATAAAGCTGAAGCCGGAGTATCTTTAGGCAAGAAAAATGCCACTAGTAATAACAACGGAAGTAAGGAAACGACTAACATTGTAAAATCAATACCTTTATGATCCATTAAAACACCAATAACCATGGCACCAATTGCTCCCATACCAAATGCAAAGCCAGTTGTTAGCCCTGCCATTGTACCAATCTTAGTTGGTACGAGCTCTTGCGCATAGACAACCGTTACAGAGAAGCTAATCATAATTAATGTTCCGATAATGACTAAAAATATTGTTGCAGTCCATAGCGGTACATAAGGCAAAGCTAAACAGAATGGCATCGGCACGACAACTGACAGTAAAATCACATTTTTTCTTCCAATACGGTCTGACAATGATCCCCCGAAAAACGTACCGACAACACCAAAAGCCATAAAAGTAAAAATCAATATTTGTCCAAGTCGCAAACTAACATCATAATGATCCATTAAATAAAAAACATAAAAACTTGTTATATTCGTTGTATAAAATGATCTTGCAAAAATAATAGTAAATAATAATGTTAAAGCAATTCCTACCTGTTTCTTTGTTAATGGTGGCAAAGATGATACCAATGTACGTTTTTTCTTTGCTAACCGTTCTTGCTCCAATTGCTTCTTATACCATTTAGCAATTTTACTCAATAAAAGAATCCCAAAAGTTGTCGCGATTAAGACAAATGCCGCTCCGCGTTGTCCAAAAATATCTAATATATATGCACTGATTAATGGTGCTAGCGCTTGTCCGGAATTTCCCCCGACTTGATAAATCGATTGTGCAAGGCCTCGTTTAGAGCCTGCTGCCATAAAAGATACGCGCGAACCTTCTGGATGAAATATAGCTGAGCCAAAACCTAAAAATAATACAGCTACAAGTATTACCCAATATTGCGCTGTGAAGGCTAAAATCGCGATACCTATAAACGAGCTAATCATCCCTATTGGTAAAGCATAGGGCATCGGTTTTTTATCACTGACATAGCCGACAACTGGTTGTAAGGCAGAAGCAAACATGTTTAATACGAATGAAATAAGCCCGATTTGTGTAAAGGTCAAACCGAGCTCACTCTTCAATATTGGAAACATCGCAGGGATGACAGCCTGCATTGTATCATTGATTAGATGGGCAATAGCAATAGCAATCATAATCGGAAATACTGGATTGTTGTTAGAATGCACCATTTGTTTGTTCATGCTATCACCACACTTCCTTATTTATTCGAATTTTTTTAAAAACAGATTGTCGCATACAATTCCTCTTTTTGCACAAGCTATTCTTCGACGATAGCAGTTTAAGGAGTTGATTGTTGTATGACTGTAGATGAATTTTTTCACGCCAATGTTTTTGAAATGATACTTAGAGCATCTCTATCCTTTTTTGCACTACTCATTGTTACACGAATACTTGGCAAAAAGCAGCTAGGACAGCTTACATTTTTCCACTATACAACAGGTATTACGTTCGGATCCATTGCTTCTGAAATTGCAGCACAGTCTGAAACACCTTTTTTAGAAGGACTTATTGCATTAATTTGGTGGAGCGTTTTAACGTATCTTATGACCATTATTACGATAAAATCTAAAAAAGCACGTGTGCTGATTGACGATAAGCCCACTATTGTTATTCAAAATGGGCTTATTTTAGAATCTGCGCTCAAGAAAAATCGTTTACACATGGATGAGTTAACGATGATGTTACGTGAACAAGCTGTATTTTCCGTGCAAGACGTGCAATATGCCATACTGGAGACTACGGGTAATTTAAGTGTATTAGCTAAGCCTACGGAGCAACCCGCTACAAAACAAGATGTAAAGGCAGATGTTACCCCACCTACCTACTTACCAACAGAAGTCATTTCCGATGGACAACTGATTAAAGAAAATATCGTCGAACTTGAATTAACCGAAGATTGGGTCATGAAAAAATTAAAAAAACAAAATGTCCAAACTTACGAAGATGTCTTTTTTGCACAAGTTCAAGCGAATGGCTCTTTATATGTCAGTCTAAAAGATAAAGCGAGACGGTCAAGCCCTTAAGCTTGTTTCGTCTTGCCTATTCTACTTGCATTATATCCAATGGGGTAATAATACCAATCAGTTTTTGGTGTGTTTTGCCGTGCTCGGTAATCAACAACGCTTCAAAACGTCTTCCTCTCTCCACACCTTGCTTAAATATTTCCTCAGCCTCATAAATCGTTATGTATCTACTCACAAATTTGTAATTCACTCTATTTTTTTCGTGTAATAATATATCATGCAATGTAGGAACGTGCCTCGGTACATGATTGCCTCCCATGACAGATGCAAGCCAGTTAGTAATACCAACAGTCGTCACAAGACCTTTAAATTGCGTTTTATTGTAAACCGGAAATTGAGTGAATTTCCGACTGCGAATCACTTTTAATACATGCTTTAAAGAATCATTTTCTTGAAAGACCAGCACCTTTTTTCGGAACATTTGTCCTACAAGTGTTGGTTTTGCCAGCGTAGCGTCCATATATTCAATGCGCTCTACGACATCTACATGCGGTTCTGCAATTACATATTCCATAGATGTACGATGGTGGACAATCGCATTGCGTAAATCTGCATAGGATCGTAAATCATCCTCATATTTACGTACCAATACATCCTTTTTCTTTGCCTGATCCACTAAACGGTAAAATGGCATAAAATCTTTTGCACCAATAATATCTCTTAGCCTATGGTCAATTCGATTAAATGCCGTTAGAAAGCGATCAGAATTTTGAGTAGTAACCAATCTTATCACCTACCATAGCAATATTTTATATTTTTCGAGTTATTTGACAAATATTGAGTTATAGCTACATTATATTCCTAAGTAATGGATATTCCAAGAAAAGTTCGTGCAATAAGTTTGGGTGCCTGGCACTCACACAAATGTGAAAAATCTGAATTGCTCAGGTGCCTGGCACGTAAAAATCCACTTCGCTTTCCGCAGGCTCAAGGTAAGCCGCGAGAATCAAAGTGGAATGGGGTGTCAGGCACCTAAATAATTTTAAATATTCCGAATTATTTGGGTGCCTGGCACTATAAATTAGATTTTAGTCGATGATGCATTTTTCTTCATTGAAAAAACACCGATACTCATACACATACATATAAGAACAACTGTCATAACTAGGCTCCACCAATAATCAGACATCTCCATCGTGCCACGAATAAGCTGAACACCGTATAGTGGTAATTTCCAAGGTGATATAGTCCAAAACGTACCAACAAGTCCATCAATAATTTGACCAATAAAAATAATAATAAATGCAGCTGTTGCCGCAACAGTTGTTTTAAATGCAGCACTCATCATTAGCGTTAACGCTAAGACAAATAAAACCCATATAAAATACGTACCAATACTTGCTAAAAGGGTCGCAACTTCAAATGTTCCATACAGCACAACCGTATAGTACACACTTGCTGCAAATCCCTCTATTATACTGACAAAGCCAACTGCACTGATCACAATAAACTTACTTATAAAAAAAGAAGCAAATGAAATAGGTCGTACATACAATAAGGTTGCTGTTCCATTTGAACGTTCCTTACTAATAGCTCCTACAAAAGAAGCCATTAGCACTAGTAATCCAATTAATTGAAACTGGCTAATTGTAGCAAGTAACAAATCGGCTGGTACTAATTCTGGCATCAACATTTCAAATCCTTCAGGCATATTGCCAACCGCCTCTAGTATATCCATCATATAATAGTTCGTTAGTGGTTCGCTCATACCTAAAAGTGCAAAAACAAGTGGAATCCATAAAAACTTTCTACTTCGCCACGCTTCTCGGAATTCCTTCTGAAGAAGTACGTTCATGCCACTCATACTCGTTTCGCCACCTTCATAAAAATTTCTTCGAGCGATGCTGTTTGACGTGCAACATTTCTCACTAAATACGGATAAGCAGTAAGGCTTTCAAGCAATTGCTGCATGCTTGGTTTATCTTCTTGAATGGCTACAGACACATAGCAACCATTGACTGTACATTTAAATGTAGATTGACTGACAAAATACTGCGCCTCTTCCACTGTGCTAAACTCTACTACATAATTTGGCTCGTCATAACGTTGGCGTACCTCACGTAATGTCCCTTGTTCGACAAGTTTGCCATCACGCAAAAATAATAACTGGTCCGTCATCTCTTCCGCATCATTTAAAATATGTGTGGAATATAAAATCGTCGTCTGTTGCTGTAAGCCTTTTAATAAATCAAGTACTTCCCTACGTCCAACAGGATCTAAAGCAGATACTGGTTCATCTAACAACAGTAGTTTAGGCTTATGGACAATTGCCTGGGAAATACCTAGCCGTTGTTTCATCCCACCGGAAAACGTTGCAATTTTTTTATGAAGATCATTTCCTAAGCCGACAAATTCTAATGTTTTTTGAGCTTCCTGCTTTGCCTTTTTAGCAGATACACCGCTTAACTTTGCAGCCATCTCCGTAAACTCTAATGCACTTAACCACGGCTGAAATTGTGGATATTGCGGTAAAAACCCAATATTTGCTCGTAAATCTCCCCCCACCATGTTTACACTACCGAAAGAGGGTCTTAATAAACCTGTTAACATGGATAAAGTTGTTGTCTTTCCTGCTCCATTTGGTCCGATTAACGCTGTAGAGGTATGCTCTTCTAAAACAAAATCAATGGCATCCACTACAGTTTTTTCCGCAAAACGCTTCGTCAACCCTGTTACCTGTAGTAATGTAGTCATGATTGTTTTCTCCCAACGATAAAATATGCTATTGGTCCAAGTAAATTAATAAATAATATTATCAATACCCATAAAATTTTCGGTCCATTCGTTGCATGAATTTTACTAAGATCAATTAATGCAACAATAACTAAAATAATTTGTACGCCGATTAGTGGCGCTATAATCGCCCAAGGGATATTTGCTAACTCCTCCATCATCCAAACCACCTCGCCTTTTGTTCTAATATCACTATAACAACTTTGTTATAATATGTATAGAACAATTTTTTATCTTGCTTATAAATTTTGCACTAGGCGTTAAATCAAGAAAGACGGCTCTGGCAGAACTGTAACTTGTATATCTGACTTACCTACAAATTAGTCATACCGCAGTTACTTAAATTTATTAAAAATTATAAAAAGCCCACCATTTGAACATGGCAGGCCGCGTTTACATATAGATTTGTTTCGTAAGACGATAACATGTAGATGCTAAGGTTGATAGCACTACTTTTCATACAATTTCTTTAAAGCAGTAGCCATATTTGGGCGTATCTTTACTTGGGAACGAGCCTGTTTAACAGCTAACTCCGCTTCCTCCAAAGAATCGGCTAAGCCAAGTTCCATTAACACAGCCGTCGCAGCTACACCTGCTCGTCCACCTCCACTTCCACAATGGAAGTAAACCTTCTGTCCAGATACATAGGCAGCGACTATTTTTTTCGCTACTGTGTCAATAGACTGAGCTACTTGTGCTTCTTCATCAGCGATAGGCAGATGGTTGTAGTTATAGTGTGCTGCTTGCTGTTCTAGTTCAGTTAATCCATTTACTCGAACATCAATGACAACGTCTACCTGCTCATTTGAAAAAGCAGCTTCAGCATCCTGTGCACCACCAAAAAATAATCGATCTTTCACTAACACATCATAGTTTTTTTCCATCCGATTCACGCTCCAAGCTGTTATTTCTCTAATAAATGTCCGATCTTATGAAGATAATTAAGTTGAACAGGTTCCGCCTTAATCGCTCGTTGTCTAAATACTTCTAGGAAAAACCAAGCTTTTTCATTACCTCCATTACTCGTTGTTTCAATGCTTCTAGGGAAAACCAATCTTCTTCGGTTTCATCAATTTCAACAACGCTAGATTGTACCCTCTCAATTGCTCGTTGTCTAAATACTTTTGGGGAAACCCAATCTTCTTCTTCAAATTCATCAATTGGAGAAACTTCAATGCCTTCTAGGCCGTCTCCCCATGTAACTGTAGCTTTTACTTCCTCTAAAATTTCTATATATTGTTGATATAATTCTTCTTTTTCTTGTTCCTGTTGACTTAACTCAGCTGCCGATGCGGTACTATTATTTGTAATAAAGAGAATACAGGCGAAAATAAAAAGAACTGTGAACAATTTGTACGATTTAATCAATGACTTTTTTTCCATTTTATCCTTCTCCTTATCTTTCGGAATAATTAAATAATACATCATTAGCAAAAGGCAACAGCAAAAGAGAAAATTTATTTATACATTTTAATCGACTATTTTCTGCTACTCTATCCCCCTTCACAGTTTTTTGAATAATTAAATAATATATTATTTATTTAGGGGCAGTCTAGTAAAAATGACAGAAAATATAGTATTTTTAAGCTATAATGTCAAAAAAGCTAAGTAAAAAACTACTTCATGGTCATGAACTTGAATAATATTTTGTATCTTGGAAGTTAGTATGCGGAAAGGAAATACACAGCTTTAGCTGCTACACTATTGTGTAAAAAAACTATCCGTTACATAAAAATAAAAGTACTTACGTTCTCATCCTGTTAGCTACTTGGACAACAGCATGTTCCTAAATAAACTACAAAAATAGTTTTGGCATATGTTAACTTAATAACTTTGTAAAAAAGAAAAAGATGTACCATAATCAGCACATCTTTTAATTAATATTTATTTATATAGACCTACACCCACTGTAACTCTTATTTCTCTAATAAATGTTTGATATCTTCATAATACGGTAATGCAGTTAACGCCCCTGGCTTTGTTGCTGCCATAGCACCTAAGCGATTACCAAAGCTCACACAACGAACTAGTTCTTCCTCAGTTGTTGGTAAACCGTTGTAATGGACATCGCGCAGAACGCCTGCCATAAATGCATCTCCCGCACCCGTAGTGTCCACTGGCACAACCTTCTCGGTCGGTACATGTATAACCTCACCGTTTAATACTGCATACGTGCCCTCTTCCCCTACTGTTACTAAAATAATCGGCACTAAATAACTGTTTAATTGTTCGATACCTTCTTCTAAAGTAGTGGTCTCTGTTAAGAAAAATAACTCATCATCCGTGACTTTTAAAATATCTACATTTTCAAAGAAAGAAGTGATGGTCTCACGACAAATTTCTTCACTGCTCCAACGTAAAGGTCGAATGTTGGCATCCATTGCGATAATAGCACCTTTTTCCTTTGCCATATCAACAGCAGCACTAGTCGTTGCAAGTGCAGTTGGATGGAACATTGTGCCTGAGCACACAATGAGAGCAGAAGCATGTTTAAAGGCCGCCTCATTTAATTGTGTTGCTTCCACCTGTAAATCGGGTGTCTCATCGACATAATCTTTGAAAATTCGCTCACATGCTTCTGTTAAATGTACGTATACACCACTTACACGTTTTGCAGGATTAAATACCGCAAAATCGAGGTTCACGCCTTCTTGTGCAAGACCATCTCGGACAAATTGTGAGCCTTCGTCATCTCCTGTAATCGTAATCAGCGCAGATGGAGCCCCGATACGGCTAATGCCTGCAGCCACATTTACCGTTGCGCCACCCATATATTTAGTAAAAGATGTATTCGTTACATCATCAGCAATATAGTCAATAAAAGCATCTCCATAGACTAAAATATAATCCTTATCTTCCTTTGTCATTGTAGTCCCCCCGAAAGTCTATTCATTCTAGATTAACATGAAAGTTGAATTCCAATAAAGTTTTAAACTTTCGGAAAAATAATGAAAGACATACATCATTTACGCCAGCACAACTTCTTTAGCTTACTTTGGCCATCCAAAGGAGGAAAACCCGCCCTTAAAGGCAGCCAACAGCAGTGTTTTCTATATTTAATTTGAAACATTTTTCTGTTTTATTCTTCTAACGATTATATTTTTTTCCTTTCAGCAATGGCGACATCTACTGATAGTTCGTAAGACGAGGAATCACAGCGCCTGCAAGGGTTGTGCTGAGCGAAAAGCACCGACCGCAACGTCTATCCATAGCCATACTATTTGCTAAATATAAAGTAGCGAATATTTCAAAAGCTTGAGACATCATCTATCTTTGTTATACTTGCCTATAGAAAGGTAGGGATTTTAACAATGAGTATTACGATTCGACAAGCACAACCACAGGATGCCCGTGCCGTTGTGCCACTAATTATTGATGCGATTGGTGAGATTGCCAACCGTTTAACAGGTGAACAGACAGCTTCAATGGTTGAACAAGAACTAACAGTCCTCTTCAAACGTGAAGACAACAGACACTCTTATTTAAATACTTTTGTTGCTGTGGAAGGTGAACAAGTATTAGGCATCCTTGTTTACTATAATGGTGAACAAGCCATTCAAATGGATGCCAATCTCGTAAAATGGCTTGAAGAGAAAAATGCTCCTTCAATCGCTATCGATCAAGAGGCGCATCAAGATGAATATTATATTGATACAGTTTGTGTAGCACCAGAGGCTCGTGGTAAAGGAATCGGTACACTATTAATCCAATTCGCCATTGAGCAAACAAAACAACGAGGTTTTACAAAATTATCACTGAATGTTGAAACGCAAAAAGAAGATGCTCGTCGCTTATATGAACGTATGGGCTTTGTGATTACTGAACCATGGTCCATCATAGACGAACCTTTCCATCATATGGTGAAACAGATTTAGGATGTGGATTAATTAAGCATGAAAACAAATGTATTATATCCTCTGTTGATAGTCATCGCTTCTAGTAGTTATGGCATTTTATCGACCATCGTGAAAGTAGCTATGTTGCATGGCTTTACATCATCAGAGGCGGTATCGAGTCAATACATCATTGGCTTTATACTTGTTTTAACAATTTTTATCTTCACCCAAAGAAAACTACCGAAACTTTCAAAACACGGACTATTTATATTAGTAAGCGCAGGGATTTTTACAGGTATTACAGGCATCGTTTACGGCGAGTCATTAAAATATTTACCTGCATCTCTAGCCGTCGTTATGCTTTTCCAATTTACTTGGATTGGTTTGCTGTTAGATTGCGTTATCCATAAGCGTCTGCCAAGTAGACCTGAAGTTATTTCGATACTGATTCTATTTGCGGGGACTATTTTGGCTGCCGGTGTATTGAATGTCGATTTAAGCGGTATTGCGATTCAAGGCTGGTTATTTGGGTTAGCTGCTGCATTTACCTTTGCCTGCTTTATCCAATTTAACTCTCGTCCCGTTGAAGGTGTTACAACGACATCAAGAGTTTTAATTGTTTCTTTTGTAGCACTAATTATAGTTAGTATTTTCCTCAGTCCTGAAATTGCATGGAATGGCAAATTATTTGCTGAAGGCTTATGGAAATATGGATTAGCACTTGGACTATTCGGTATAATCTTACCCATTTATTTATTTTCAATTGCAGTACCCAAAGTGGGTGGCGCACTGGCCTCTATTTTAAGTGCGATTGAACTACCTGTAGCTGTGACCGTTTCTGTTATCGTATTGCATGAATCACTCACTGTTTTACAAGTAATTGGCATTGCTTTAGTGATTATCGGCATGATGTTACCTAGTATGCTTGCCAATCGAAAATCACCCGTAAAAACTCCTTAAAAATGGATAAAACCATTTTTAAGGAGTTTTTAATTTTTACAATATACCGTTGAAAACAGTCAATTTTTTAAATTATGATAGTAGTAACGTTAGAATTTTTTAATTATTCTAACATTAATGTTTTATTTTAGTATTATACTGCACTATGTAAGCAACTCACTAAAGGAAGGGGAAGATGATTATGAAAAAAACACGTATTTTTGGATTTTTGCTTGTGTTGATGCTGATCGTTGTAGCTGCTTGTAGTAGCACTAACGATCAGGGTTCGACAAAAGATGCTGCAAAAAGCGACACGGCATCTAATGCTGAAAAAGCAGATGGAAACACATCTCCGTCAGGTAAGCTGGTCATTTACACAGGGCGTGATGAAGAAATGGTGCAAGGCGTAATCGATCAGTTTAATGAGAAGTACCCGGACATTCAAGTGGAGTTTTTAACAATGGGGGCTCAACAAATATTAGAGCGTCTACGCGGTGAAAAAGCAAATCCTCAAGCAGATTTTTGGTGGGGTGGTACTCAATCCGCCTTAATGGTTGGAGCAAACGAGGATTTACTCCATGCATGGCAACCGAGCTTTATCGACACAATCGATGCAAACTATAAAGATACAGAAGGTCGCTGGTTCGGTGAAATGCTATTACCTGAAGTCATTATGATTAATAGTGACTTACTAACAAAAGAAACCGGTCCACAAGATTGGGATGATTTATTAGATCCGAAATGGCAGGACCAAATTTTAATTCGTGGGGTATTAGCGTCAGGAACTATGCGCACGATTTATTCATCCATGATTGTTCGTCAAGGTGCCGACACACCTGACAAAGGTTATGAATGGCTATTAAAATTAGATGCCAACACAAAAGAATATACGCAAGATCCTAATGCACTTTATTTAAAGCTTACACGTCAAGAAGGTAGTGTTTCATTATGGAATCTACAAGATATCCTATTGAAAAAGTATACAACAGATTATCCGTTTGATTACATCTATCCAAAGAGTGGTGCACCAATTTTAGTAGATGGTGTTGCGGTTGTTAACAAGGCAAAAAATTTAGAGAACGCAAAATTATTCGTTGAATTTTTATTTGAAAAAGAGATGGTTACCAAATTAGCGAACGACTATTACCAAATTCCAACACGCTCCGACATTGATCAAGCGACAATGCCAGAATGGTATCAGGAATTAGATTTAAAAACTTTTGATATTGATTGGCAGTTAATGTCGGAAAAAGAGGCAGCATGGATGGAACACTGGGATACTAATATAAAAGGTAGAGGAAAGAAATAGAGCAACTCAGAAAACCCGTGCTGACTAAAGGTATCAAGAAGCCCCTCTTGATGCCTTTTATTAAAATTTAAGTACCTCATAAAATAACCTGTAATGAAACATAAAGTTATAATACTAGCATGGTCTAATTTTAGACTAATTTGTTTTTTCAGATTATTCAATTTATAATTATTATACTTAAAATCGAGGGAGGATTACCTATGATACTATTAAAAGTATTTTTAGAGGAATCGCTTTTCTGTCATTCGGATTTTAATTTCTATCCTTAAAATTGGCGATTTTATCAGTTAATTAAACAATTCCGCGTGACAGGCTAACGCAAATTGTATTTGGAATATAAATACAATATATATTGTATAATTAGGTGAAGAATTATGAATACATTTTACTCTTATTTGAAACTTCTTGTAAAAACTCTGCCTCTTTTTTGGGGTGCTTCGAAGTTTTATTCTATTATTTTGTTTGTTATTATTCCTTTTCAAGCTATATTACCATCTCTAACTCTATGGTTTTCGAAAGGATTAATCGATGCTATTTCTACTACCAATGCTATCGTATATTCTGTCATTATTTTCTTTGTACTATCTTGGATAATCGTGTCATTTATTAATGCCATTTTAGGTCCTGTTGAAATGACCTTTCAAGGTTTAATAACGGATAGATTAATTGCCCAATTAAATAAAAGCTTGATGGATAAATCCTCAGAAATAAAGGGATTATACTACTTCGAAAATCCAGAATTTTATGATGATATACAAATACTTGAGCAAGAGGCTGCGTGGCGACCAGTAAACCTTATTGTTTTTACTTCGGGCATGATTAGTAGTGTACTAACAGGCATTTCAATGTTGGTGTTATTAACAAACTTTAATATTTTGATAGCAATCATTGTGTTTGTTGCGATTATTCCTCAGGCTATTGTTACCTATAAATTACAAAAAGAGGCATTTGAAACACTTGTCATAAATAGTCCTGAAGCTAGAAAGATGCAATATTACAGCTCAGTCATGCTATCAAAAGAACATATGAAAGAAGTGAAAATATATAATACTGCTGACTTCTTCATTAATAAATACATGTTAACGTTCGATAAAATCCATGCAGATATTAAAAAAATTAGATATAAGCAAACTTTCTTCTCAATAATATTTGTCGGAATTGGCATGATTGGAATTGGGTTGAGTTTTTGGTGGGTAGTCACTGGTGTACTAAATAATACATTTACCGCAGGAGATATAGTAATTTTCGCTTCATCAGTTTTACTCGCACGTAAAAGTTTGGCAAGTTTCACAGAAAATTCAAGCTTACTATATGACACGCTACTTTATATGGAAAAATACTTTAAATTTATCTCTTTAAGATCAGATATTTCATCAGGTGAAAAGCTATTATGTCTAGAACAAAATGAATTTACTATTCGGTTTAAAAATGTATCTTTTCATTACCCTAATTCCTCCAAGCCTATACTTCAGAATGTAAGTTTTACAATCAGCATGGGACAAAAGATTGCATTAGTCGGCGAAAATGGTGCTGGGAAATCGACTATCGTTAAGCTGATTACAAGATTATACGAGCCAACCGAAGGAATCATTGAATTAAACGGCATTAATATTACCGAATATGAAATCGACGCATACCGCAAAATTATCGGTATAGTGTTCCAAGACTTTTCACGTTACCAGTTAACTTATAAAGAAAATATTTTAATTAGTGACACAGGGAATACTAATGATGATGGAATGTTAGCAATTGTTACCGAAAAAAGCGATCTTGTGGATTTGGTTGCAAGTTTTGATTATGGCTACGAGCAAGTTTTAAGTAAAAACTTTGATAATGGAACCGAACTTTCAGGTGGTGAATGGCAAAAGGTAGCAATTGCTAGAGCTTACTTCCGCAATGCAGCATTTCTTATTTTAGATGAACCTTCAGCGTCTCTTGACGCGAGAAGTGAGCATCAAATGATTGAATCATTAGCAGATCTCTCATCAACGAAAACATTACTATTAATAACACATAAATTATCTGCTTTAAATATGGTGGATCGTATCATTGTATTGCAAGACGGACATATAGCAGAGGAAGGTTCGATGCAAGAACTGTTGACCAGCAAAGGCTATTTTGCGGAATTGTATCAACTACAGGCTAATAAGTATGTCAATTGGTGAAATCAATGCATATCTGTCTTTTCAAAATAGAAAGGAGCATTGCATTTGAAAAATGTCAAAATCGAAAATGTCTCTAAGCAATTTGGGAAAGTGCAAGGTGTAAAAGATTTAAATCTCGAAATCAAAACGGGCGAATTCTTTACCTTCCTTGGGCCTAGTGGCTGTGGGAAAACGACGACATTGCGAATGATTGCAGGGTTTTATTATCCTACTGAAGGAAAAATTTTTTTCGATGATCGCGATGTGACATTACTTCAGCCAAATAAACGCAATATTGGTATGGTGTTTCAAAATTATGCGCTGTTTCCACACATGACAGTAGACGAAAATATTGCTTTTGGCTTACAAGTACGAAAGCTCTCTAAACAGGAAATAACACAAAAAGTTGACCGCATTCGAGGACTTGTACATTTAGGGCAATATGGCAGCAGGAAAATTAATGAATTATCTGGTGGTCAGCAGCAACGCGTTGCCCTAGCAAGAGCACTTGTGATTGAGCCTGATATTTTATTACTCGATGAACCGTTGTCGAATTTAGATGCAAAGTTACGTGAGGAAACGCGAATTGAAATTAAAAGAATTCAATCCGAGTTAGGTGTTACAACCATTTATGTAACACACGACCAAATGGAAGCGATGTCCATGTCGGACCGCATTATGGTGATGGACAATGGTTATGTAAAACAAATCGGCACACCTCAAGAAATTTATAATCGACCAGTAAACCGCTTCGTTGCCGATTTCATCGGGGAAACCAATTTAATCGAAGCGACAATCTTTGCGATTAACGAAGATGAAGTGCAAGTAAAAACAAAGCATGGACTTGTTCTAACTGGGCGAAAGCAACACAGCTCCCCTACTTTAACGTATATGATTGGAGACAACGTGTTTATTTCGATTCGTCCAGAGTCTGTCAATCTGGGCCCTGGAGAAAATACATTAACTGGAACAATCACATTTGTTGAATTTACAGGAATAAGTGTAAATTACATTGTCGATTTTATTGAATTCTCATTGAAAGTTATGATAATCAATAAAAATGTGCAGCTAAAAAACATTGGCGAAAGCATTACTTTAAATATAGCGCATGAATCACTATATTTTTTAGGAGAATAGGAGGCAGACCACATGGAAAAACCACCTGTACATTCTTATCAAAGTAATGTTTGGACACGGCTAACGCAATCTAAATGGTTTGTCTATATTTTAATTTCACCTTTGTTTTTAGTATTGTTTGCTTATGTCATTTATCCTTTCTATCAAACTTTTCTTCAAAGTTTTTCAGGAGAGCACGCACTTAGTCATTATCAAAAGTTTTTTAGCCTTGCTAGCCCTGCTAATCTTGAGGCGCTATGGACTAGTTTATATATATCCATTATTAGCGTGATTTGCTGTGCACTTGTTGGTGTAACAATGGCATTTTTATTGGAACGCTATGAGTTTCCAGGAAGACGCATATTATCTATTTTAGTATTAGTGCCAATGGCTCTTCCACCGCTTGTTGGCGTACTCTCTTTTACATTCCTATACGGGGAGAGTGGCATTTTTCCACGCGCAATTCAGCATTTATTCGGCTTAAAGCAAGTACCCTTTTCTTTAAAAGGTATATGGGGTGTCATCGTTGTCCATACATTTACCATGTACACCTACTTCTATTTAACCGCTTCGGCTGCTATTAAAGGACTCGATCCATCATTAGAGGAAGCAGCAACTAGTTTAGGTGCAGGGCGTATTCGTGTATGGACAAAGGTTATTTTACCGATGTTGACACCTTCTATTATTGCATCTGCCTTGCTCGTCTTTATGGTATCAATGGCATCTTATACGGCACCATTAATGTTTGGTGTCGATCGAACGATGACCATGCAAATTTACTTATCACGGACAAATGGTAATTTAGAAATGGCCGCTACACAGTCAATGATTTTATCGTTTGTATCCATTTCATTTTTAATTGTTATGCGCTGGTACCAAAACCGTAGAAATTACCAAAATTTGAGTAAAGGCATTAGTGTTCATCGCTCAGAAGTATCTTCAAAATTCATGAAAATAATTGCTACAATAGCTTCTTTTGGCGGAACACTGATTTTAATTTTACCCATTTTAGTGCTGATTTTAATTTCCTTTTCAGTCGATGGTGCATGGAAAACCCAAATACTGCCCACCGACTACACCGTCGATCATTATGTGGCACTCTTTACTGATGAGCGAACGTGGAGACCTATTTGGAACTCCATCCAAATGGGTATTGTCGCAACGTTTGGTAATGTACTTTTTGGTGTCGCTGCAGCCTACGCGATGGTACGTCTCAACTTTAAAGGGAAAACATTGCTCGATATTTTAATTATGGTTCCTTGGGCACTGCCTGGAACTGTTGTTGCTGTCAATTTAATTGCTGCCTTTAGCACTGAAAATATATTTGCCTTTAACCAGGTGCTGATTGGTACGTTTTGGATTTTACCGCTTGCTTATTTTATTAGACATTTACCACTTGTTTTCCGTTCAACATCAGCCTCTCTTGTGCAATTAGATCAGTCGATTGAGGAGGCGTCACGAAGCTTAGGTGCAAATTGGTGGTATACGTTTCGACGTATAATCCTGCCGCTAACTTTTTCGGGCATATTAGCAGGAACATTACTAGCGCTTGTCCAAAGTTTAGGTGAATTCGTAGCTTCTATTCTTATTTATAGCACTTCTACGATTCCGCTATCTGTGGCTATATTTCAAAAATTATATGCCTTTAAATTTGGAACTGCTTGTGCCTATGGTGTTTTACAAATTTGCTTAATTTTAATAGTACTTATTATTTCGGAAAAGCTATCAAAGGGCAGTGCTGGCTCAGCCATATAACTGTTATTCTATTAGGAGGCCATTAATTATGTTTGAAGATTTCCGTAACAAAATTCAGCAAGAGGATGGAATAATTTTTCCTTCGAATATTTACCGGAAAATTGTATTGCAACCGGCTTATGATGAAGCAAAGAAAAATTTTTTAACGATTATGCTTCAAATTAATATTGCCCATTTAAAAATGCTAGAAGAACAAGGACTTGTAAAAAAAGAAGAAGCGAAGCAAATTGCTTTGGCACTGAAAAAACTAGATTTGAACTATTATCGAATAGAAGATTACAGCCCGCAATACGAAGATTTATTTTTCCGCATTGAAAATAAATTAATTGAACTTGCTGGTGATGTTGCCGGAAATCTTCATATCGGTAGAAGTCGGAATGATATGGGGATTGCCATTTATCGAATGACATTGCGCAAAAAATTATTAATGCTTATGGGAGAATTGCTTAAATTACGCGGTGATTTAATTGCAGCTGCCGAGGAGCATATTGATACGATAATGATTGGCTATACACATACGCAACAAGCTCAACCGACCACTTTTGCCCATTATTTAAAAGCTGTTATTGATCAGCTAGATCGTGATTTTGAGCGCATGCAGCATTGCTGTAAAACAATAAATCGGAGCAGTATGGGGGCAGCCGCCTTAACGACAACAGGCTTTAACATTAGTCGTGAGCGTATGCGAGACTTATTAGCTTTTGACGATATTATTGAAAATGCATGGGATGCGGTTGCTGGAGCTGATTATATTGCTGAAACAGCAAGTATTGTGCAACTTGCGGCACTGAATCTTGGCCGTACATCACAAGACTTTTTACTATGGGCTACGCAGGAATTCAACGCCTTTACACTTGCAAGTCCATACGTTCAAATTAGCTCTATTATGCCTCAAAAGCGAAACCCTGTGTCCATTGAGCATACGCGCTCATTACTATCTGCGGTTGTTGGAGATGCAAGTACAGTGCTACAAATGGTACATAATACACCGTTTGGTGATATTGTTGATACAGAGGACGATATGCAACCGTATTTATGGCGAGCGATGGATCGATTAATAGGTATATATAAATTATTTGGCTCGCTTGTTGTCACAATGGATGTCAACAAGAAAAAGCTTCGAAACCGTGCAGAAAATAGCTTTGCCAATGTAACAGAACTTGCTGATACGTTAGTGCGTTCGGAAGGTATTTCATTTCGCCAAGCCCATAGTATCGTAAGTAAATGTATTAAAGTATTGCTTGCTCACGGTGAAGAATCATTGGCAAGTCTTACGTGGGGATTAGCCAATACACAAGCCAAATTGGTTACTGGCAAACCGTTAGTTATTTCTGAAGAAGATTTCTACCATACTTTAAAACCCGAGTTCTTCGTAAATGTCCGAACATTACTAGGTGGTCCCTCACCTGATACGATGCGGGCTTCGATCGAACGTTCGAAGGCACAAGCCAATACCTTACTTGAGTGGATTCAACAGAAAGAATTAGCTATTACAGAGGCGGAGAAGCAATTAATTTTGTTTATAGAGGAATGGGATCAATGAATAAATGGCTACTAATAATAGACGGTGGTGCAACTAAAACGGCATGTGCCATCGTACATGCCGAGTCAGGTGAAATTCAATATACAACAACAATGGGCGGATCCAATTATCAGGCGATCGGCATAGAGTCTGCAACAGAAATACTACGAGCGTTATTAAGCAAAGCTCGTGTATTTTTGCAGGAACAAGCTATCTCTAAAATCGCCGTCGCCACGTTTGCTATGGCTGGAATTGATTCTCCAAAGGATCATCAAAATGTGACCGCAATGGTTCATGAGGCAATTACAGCGGAACAGCTAGATATCCATACGTTAATCGTCGAAAATGATGCACAAGCTACTTTATTAGGTGTCACTGAAGGACAAGCAGGTGCGCTACTAATCGCAGGAACAGGGGCTATTGCCTATGCATTCGATGGGCAACAAATTGCCCGCACTGGTGGTTGGGGCCATCGTGCGGGCGATGAAGGAAGTGGCTATTGGCTTGGGCAGGAAGTCATACGTGCCATTTTTCGGATGGAAGATGGCCGAGGGGAAGCGACGCTATTAAAAGATGCTGTTTATAACTATTTACGTATTCAGGATGTCACCGAGCTCGCAGCATGGTTATTCCGCCCTTCTTATACAAATGCACAATTAGCCAAAATGGGGGCATTTTTGGCCGATGCCGTTGCCAAAAAAGATACATGTGCTATTCAAATATCCACTCAGGCAGCCCATGAATTAGTGCTCCTTGCTTGTGCGGTACTTAAAAAAATCAGTTATCAAGGCCAACCATTTAACTTTTATTGTAATGGGGGTGCTATAAAACATAACCCTCTGATTTTAAAAATATTTTCACAAGAAATGACTTCAATGTATCCGAAAATTAATGTTTCCTTATGTCAACATCAGCCAATATCTTATATTATTAATCGTTCAAAAAGGGCGTATGACAATTTGTAATATCCCACGCCCCCAAGTGTCGACAAAGAGGCTGGGACATAACAACGGCGCAGCAAAAAGGTGTTAGATTGACTACCATCAATCTAACACCTTTCTCTTTTATCCCAGTCTCTTTGTTATTTTTTTAGCCTTTTAATAGCTTGAACAAAATATGATTGAAGTAAAGAGTGGCATCCTACTGTAAACTGCGTAGCCAGCAACAGTAATGACTGCATTTAAATTATAGTTGCATTTTCTTTAGTTCATTCGTCATGAAATATAAATAACCGTCCTTAATAAATAAATCCTTCGTGTCTTCCTTATTCAGCAGTTGTTCGCCACTTCCATCGGGGCGAATTTTCGTTAAATAAGCACCATGTGAATAATTACTAAAGTATAGCCATCCATCTGCATAAACGATATATTGTGCACGCGTTTTCGTGACACGCTGTGCTTTGCCTGTAGTCATATCAAGCACATATAATCTATTGTCATCAGAAATACTGCTATAGAATAGTTGATTTCCTACCTGTGCAGCAAAATCAATATCTTGATAATAGCTATAAGCGGTACTTGTTGCTTTCGGATAATCGTCTGCTATCCATGTGTGATCGCGTGCCATCGTGCGATCATCCACTAAAAAGTATTGATATCTTATAGCCCCTTTACGATCAGGCACCGGATCATTCCACGTTGTATCAAGATGATACCATTGACCGTCGAGTTTTACTAAATTCCAAGCATGGCCTTCTTGACCGACATAACCCACAATATATTTTGTCTCGAAACCAAGTTTTTGCAACATTGAGTGTGCTAATAACGCATAGCCCTGACAAACACCACCATGCTCGGCCAGCACCGTATAGGCACTATGTGGGCTTGACTTTGTTTGCTCAGTATAAGCTGTATTGGCTACTATATAATCATTTACTGCTTTAATCTTTTCTACATCGGTTTTCGCGTTTTTAGCAATCGTAGCAACGATCTCTTGCGCATTCATCTCTACATAAGCCGCTTGCTCCGGTGTCATTAAATAGCTTTGTTCTCCAAAAATCTTAGCTGTTTTTTTACCATATTCAAAGCGTATGGAATGCTTACTAATATGACCATAGACATAATCGTCTCGTTTAATGGCACTATCATAAGCCTCCTCCACAATTTTCTCGATTCGTTGCGTACTTCCTTTATATTGAATTTCAAAGCTAGGCGAAAAACTACTATAGTAGGCGTACATTGCATCCGCCATTTCCTTCGCATTAGTGACAACAAGCTTTGTTTCAGGCTGCTTTACAACTGGAGCAGTGACCGCTAGCTCTTGGTTCTTTACATCTTCAGGGTTGGCTGTTTGAATTGAGGCATCTTCTGAAAATTTGGTGGTAACATCAACAATTTTTTCTTTTGTTGCTAGTAGCATCGTTTCGATGTCATCATTATTTGCCCAAGTTACGACTTGCTTAACTGTCGCTTTACCCGCTGTATAGATTGGTTCCATAAAAACGATAAATATTACTATAATCGCTAGCTTCTTCCACAAAAATCTTCACCTCACACAGTTTCACTACTTTCATTATATACAAAAAAAGCACAAAGAACTCATTTAAGAGTCCTTTTGTGCTTATAAATAATATATGCATTCAACAGGTAATCTAGAAACGTCCTGTTGTTTCGTCCACTGCATACTAGTTCATTTTTTGCTTTTGTTCTTTACCGTTAACTTTATACACTAAATAACCGCTACCAATCATTAAATCCGTTACAGATTGTTTCACTACTACATTTGTTTTTAATGTTTTAAGATTTAGTTTTGTTAAGTAGCCGCTATTACTATAGTCGCTATAATAAAGATAATCGCCAGCGCCTGTAATGTACAGTGCACGAGTATCAATCACCTTCGTCTTCTTACCACTTACTAAGTCAAGTTTATACAACTTATCATTATCCGCTGTATTGCTGAAGTATAAAGTATTTTGGATTTGGTGTGCAAAATGTACATTTTGCATGAAATTATAGGTAGTACTTGTGGCCGCAGGATAATCTGTAGTAATCCAAGTATGGTCTTTGTTTAGTTGTGCATCGGTTACAAGGAAGTAATCATAGGAAGATGCCCCTATTCGATTTGGTAACGGATCATTCCAAGTTGTATCCAGATGATACCACTTGCCATCAAGCTTCACCATATTCCAGGCATGTGCTTCAGTGCCATTCACATAACCTACTACATATTTTGTTTCAATCCCTGCCTGCTCTAGCATTTTATAAGCTGATAACGCATAGCCCTGACATACAGCTTGTCCTTCGAATAGTAAAGCGTAAGCGCTATGGGGACTTGCTTTCGTTTTTGTACCATAAGTAGTATTTGACACAATATAATCATTAATAGCCTTTACTTTTTGAAACGGTGTCATAGAAGGCTTAATAATCGTCTTTAAAATGCTATCAATCTTCTTTTGTACAGCAGCTTCTTGTGTGGCATTTGTAAAGTATTTTACTTTATAGGTTACATTCCCGACAGAGTCAGCAGACATTGAAATGCTTTGAAGATGACCACTAGCATACGTAGCTTGTTGCTGCGCCTTTTCAAATGCCTCCATAAACTTGTCCATATCCGTCATTGAACCACTATATGTAACTTTAATTTCAGTCGCAAAATTATTAAGTTGCTTTGCTATTTCTTTTGTTAATTGATCAACAGTTGCTATCTTCGTACTAGCCATCGCATTGTATACAATCGGTGCAGGAGTGTTTAATGGTTGAGTCTGTGCACTTTGTGCATTGGCTACAGTTGGGCTTAACATCAACAATGTGGCACTGCTTAATAACCATTTTTTCAAGATAGATTCACCTTCTCTTATATAATATCTTTATATTAATTATAAAAGAAAATGCAACTTTAAATCTATCATACAAGTTCACTACATACGACTTTTTTCTACAATATTTCATTCCAATAATTAGGTTTTTACACCTACCTTTACTATAAATCTACTAAATTAAAGTAATTTTTTGCAAAATTCATCAATTCACTTCTTTTAGACTACTAAGACCTGTAAGACGACACAAGCCCCGCTACATCGACTTTTATTGAAAAACGAATTCATCGAGCCTTCAAGAGGCTTACCGTTGTCCAATGAAAAGTGAAGAAGCAGAGCTTGTCGATTTAACAATAATTCATTTTAATTTTATGCTTTTTATATTAGCCTTAACAATCAACGGCTTTTAACAACTAAATTAACCGCTTCTTGAATCAATTCATTCATTTTCTCGCCGTCACCTTCCGCATTTTGGACACATTCCAACAGATTCGTACTTACAATGACACCTACTGTACGATCTACTGCTGAACGCACTGCTGATAATTGCGTAATAACAGCCTTACAATCCTTTTCTTCTTCCATCATTTTTAAAATACCGCGTAGCTGACCTTCCATGCGCTTTACACGATTTTTTACTTGATCTGAATATTCCACATTCATTACCCCTTCTTTTTATACTCGCGACGTCCAGTTGAGTAATTATTATTCTTATCCTAGCACAAAATATAAGAAATAAACCTGCCACATCATTCTTGCTAAGGTTTTAAATATTTTATAAGCATTTTAGTCATTACAGTACCTGCATTTGTTAGTTCATCGTATTGCATAATTGAATTTTTTTTTATGCGTAGCTGACCAATTTCTACTTCGAAAATGGGACATTTTCTTCTTAGAGCGACGACAAGCATATTTGTATCGTAGTCAAAACGATCACCTTGCACTTTAATAAGCCATGGTAACTCATTGATTGCTATGTAACGCAAACCTGTTTGTGTATCCATCAGTTTTTTATGGAATAGTAATTCAAACAACAAACTAGTCGCTCGATTTCCCCAATAGGAAAAAAATGTACTATCCGAAGAATGAAAATTTCGTATACCCAGCACAATACCTTCTGAAAAAACTTTTGTCATGTTCAATACTAGTTTGATATCTTGTAACGTATGTTGCCCATGTGCACCTACTGTTAATACACCATGAAACTTCACACGTTTAGACCATACATAGGAGAATGCAGTTTTTAATGCGCCTCCCTTTCCAATATTGTGTTCATGCTGAAGAACCTTGCAGCTATCTATTTTCTTTAACTCTTCAAAAATACTTGTATATTTTTGATCGCTACCGTCATTCACAATAATAACTTGGGAAATGGAGGTAGCTAATAATTGATGTACGAATGTTACAAATGATTGTTGCGGATTATATGTTGGAATAATTGCTGCAATGTTTTTCATCAATTAAACAATCCCCCCAATAACTATAAACAAACTCTTATATCAAATAGTAACATGGAATGTCGACAATTCAACCGATGATTTCATTGTAAAAACATCAATAACTTTAATATTTTCCCGATATATGAAAAAAGGCTGCTACCGTGAATTGGTTAAGAAGAGGTGAGTACAATCGTTATACAATATGAAATCCTACATGAACAATGTAAAAAGTTACACATATTATCGTTTACGCATTTAGCAGAAAGTCTAGAAGAAGCTAGCACTCATGCTATATCCCAACCTTCCATCTCCTTACATAAGTCACGCCTCGTTGTCGAGGAGATTGTTTATGACTTTTACGAGCTGGAAATGCACGCCAAACCTAAAATAAAAAATATGCGAACACTATTAAATAATCGTACGTTTATAGCAAAAATACATCCACGTCGCATTTATTTATTAATGGAGCTTGTCCTAAAAATGACAAGTACTAGCAATAATGACATTGTTGAAGCAAAAGCCGCCAAAATTGTCCTCGATTATGTTAGTGATATCGTTGAATGGTTTATTCATCGTTATGATCGGAAACTTAAAATGTCCATGTCCTCGCGAAAAGGCGCTAAATTTGAAGATATTTTGCCGCCAATCGATACGAAGACGCTGGATCACTACTCTGCGAAGGACTATGAACATGCGGCTAATTGGTTTGAATTAGCTGCTAAAAAAGGCAATGCAAGTGCACAATACAATTTAGGCTTCCTTTATAATCATGGTCGTGGCGTCCAAAAAGATTATATAGCTGCCAAAACATGGTATGAGAAAGCAGCCGCACAACAAGATGCGAACGCACTTTATAGTCTCGGCGTGCTTTACCATTTAGGGCAAGGTGTTGTACAAAATTATGAAGAGGCTGCAAGATATTATAAATGTGCTGCAGATTTAGGAAATGCCGATGCACAGTACAATCTAGGTGTACTTTATAATCAAGGGCTGGGGCTTCCTGTTAATTTTACAGAGGCCGCAAAATGGTATATTTCAGCTGCCAATCAAGGTAACACTAGTGCACAAAATAATCTCGGCTTTCTTTACCATAATGGGACTGGTGTGCAACAAAGCTTTGAGGAAGCGATAGCCTATTTTGAAATGGCAGCACTTGCTGGAGATGCAAGCGCGCAATACAACCTTGGGTATATGTATCTTAAAGGTCGTGGTATCTCACAAAATATGGAGGAAGCTGCGAGATGGTTCCATTTAGCTGCTCTTCAAGACCATACCAATGCCGAATTTCAATTAGCGATGCTATACAATTCAGGATTAGGTATACAGCAGGATCACGTTGAAGCAATGAAATGGTTTAAACTTGCTGCTCATAACGGACATACCAATGCGCAATATTGCCTTGGTATCCTCTACCAAAAGGAGAAGGATAACACACGAGCAGAAAGTTGGTTACAACTTGCCGCTGACAGTGGTCATATTAGTGCTGGCTACGAGTTGGGGCTTCTTTATGTCTATCAACTTCAACAGCCCGATAAAGCATTACCCTATTTTAAAATGGCTGCTGACAAAGGCTATGCTGATGCTCAATTCGAGCTAGGGCTTCTTTATGCAAAAGGGACAGGTGTTACATTGAATTATACTGAAGCAGTGAGATGGTGGAGAGCTGCAACCGACCAATCCCATATTCAGGCGGAGTATCAGCTAGGATTATTATATGAACAAGGTTTAGGTGTTCCCCAAGACTTAGATGAAGCTCGACGTTGCTATAGGCTTGCCGCTCTTCAAGGGCATTCAGGTGCGCAATATCAACTTGGTAATTTATTTGATAAGGGGAAAGGTGTAAAGCAAGATTTTACAGAGGCTGCAAAATGGATTGAACAAGCGGCGAGTAAAGGACATGCTAAAGCTCAATTCCAGTTAGCCCAAATGCATAGTCATGGACAAGGTGTGCCTAAAGATTTTGCCAAAGCAGCACAACTTTATCGACTTGCTGCCAATAAGGGACATCAAAAAGCGCAATTTCAGCTTGGTATGCTTTATAAAAAAGGACAAGGCGTTGCTCAAGATTATAATGAGGCAACACGTTGGCTAAAAAAATCTCTAGAACATTTAACATAAGTGCGTCCTGAGGCGAACTAGTGCGAGTCGTACTTGTAAAAAAGAGTACCTAGTAAGAAGAAATCCGTAAAATTAAAAATGGAGGCAAACTCAAATTTTATTGAATTTGCCTCCATGCTAACCGCGTTAGTTATTGACGCGGTTTTTATATTAGTTTTTCATTTCTTCTTTTTGATTAATCATAAATGTTACAACGATAAATAGCGCAAAACTAATTAATAAAGTTGTACCACCGACAATAAAGAAAACTAAAGTCAATGTATGATTAAAGTTGAATGGATTAATATTGTAGAACCACATTCCAAGTGTTAAGCCGAAGACGCCAATAATTGCCGTCCAGCCGTGTAATGTCACTAACTTTTGTGATTTTACTTTAAAGGCACGGTAGAAAATCCCCCATGCAAACATACTTAACCAACCAACAAGTAAAACGTGTGCGTGAATTGGTCGAAACTCATAACTTCCTGACCCTGACATATGCGAACCTAAATACGTACCCACCAATGCGAAAATCGCAGCGAGTCGAATAAGACGTATACTCCATTTTTGCTCCATACGATAACTCCTCCAAGTTTTAACTTACGTAGAAGTTTATCGTTTGAATATGAACTTTACATGAACTCCATATTACAATTTTGTTAGGTGTATACAAACACTTGTCCCTTCGTTCATAGCACTTTCCATTTGCACTTTACCACCGTGCAATTCAATAATTTGTTTAACAATTGCAAGACCGAGACCTGTCCCCTGTTTCGTTCTAGACTCGTCAGCTCTATAAAAACGGTCATATACCTTTTGCAATTGTTCTGTAGTCATACCAATGCCGCTATCCTTTACTAATACCTCTACAAAAGTCGTTTGTTCCTGAAGTTGGATATGAATGTCTCCACCATTAACATTATATTTAATGGCGTTTGTTAATAAATTATCCCAGACATTTTGCAATAGACTTGCATCGCCATTATAAATTACTGGCTCAATCTGATACGATAATTGCACATTCGCTTCCTCTAACTGCCAACGATATTTTCGCACTGTTTCCTTCAATTGCTCATCTAACGGATACGGTTATCGCTTTAACATTCTGGTAGATTGATCGAGTGATGTCAGCAATAATAGTTGCTTTGTCAATGTCGATAGTCGCTTTGTTTCTAGCTCTATAATCGTTGCGTATTCTTGCCGTTCAGGTTCTGCAAGCGTAGGATTTTTCAATAAATCGACATACCCTTGAATATTCAATAACGGCGATTGAAAGTCATGGGATACATTACTTATAAACTGTTTTCGCATTCTGTCATTTTCCTGTAGTTTTTCTGTCATGACATTAAAACTATCCGCCAGTTGTCCAATTTCATCTGCTCGGTCAATTTCAAGCAACGTATCAAACTTTTCATGGGCAAGTTGATGAGTTGCTTCGGTTAACTTTGTAATCGGACGAATAAGTGCCTTTGCAAATAATAACATGGCAAGTAAGCTCATCACCGCCATCCCAAGAATGAGACCACCTAATAACGTATGAGCCTCTGAGAACAAGAATCGAATATCTGGTCGAATAAACAATGCATATTGCTCGTTATGATACGTAAAGGGTACACCAATAGTATTTATTAACTCATTCGCAAAAAAGCCTGTCATAAAAGTCTCTTTTGGAAAATCCCGCATCCCATGATAGACTTCCCCATCTAATACTTGCTGGATAATATCAGTGGGCAATTTCTTATCTCGGTATTCGCCACCAAAAAAACGATGTTCCTCTCCAGTTGTAACATATATTTGATACCCAATATCGCCAAGCGTTGTTAAATAATTATCTAAATCCATTTCTTTCGCTGATTCAATATAGTCGGCAATATCTTGTGCAATCGCAACGTTTTTTGCATCATTTTTTTCTTTAGTCACTTGGTGATAATATGTATTCGTCATTAAAAATCCAATACATAAACTGCCAATCATAATGAGCATTGTCGTGATAACAAATTTACTATATAACGTCTTCATGGTGCACTTACCTCAAGCTTATAACCGACACCACGCACCGTTGTAATTTCGACATCTGTATTGTAACGATGCAATCGCTCGCGAATCCGCTTCACATGTGTATTTAATGTTTGTTCATCACCTTCATAGTCGTAACCCCATACTTGCTCCATAATAATGCTCCGTGTAAATACTTGATTTGGACGAGAGGCAAGTAGCGCTAACAGCTCAAACTCTTTTAAAGGTAACAGAAGCGTGTCACCACCAATTGTAACCTCAAAGCTACGGCGATCAATTTCAAGCTTACCCACCTGTATCGTTACTTGGTTTTTTTTATCAAGCCTACGCAAAATAGCCGTAATACGAAACAGTAATTCCTTTGGCTCGAACGGCTTAACGACATAGTCATCCGAACCTGCTAAAAAGCCTCGCTCCTTATCTTCAAGCTCTCCCTTAGCCGTTAATAACAGCACAGGGATATCATAATCCTTACTTAAAATTTCTGTTAACTTAAAACCATCCATTCCGGGCATCATGACATCCACTACTGCCAAATCGGGCATATTTCCATCCAGCAATTGCAAAGCTTGTTCCCCATTCTCTGCCTGCATGACTTGATAGCCCTCGCGAGTTAAATAAATATTCACTAACTGTAAAATATGCACATCATCATCGACAACTAAAATTTTCATTCCCTCTTGCCTCCGTTCAATATACTAGCGCCCTCCACCCTAAATTATCAGAATTGTTTGGGTATTGTTCAGGTGACTGGCACCAAAAAGAAATTATAGAAATCAGCAGCAATATTAGCAGTGGTAAAACAATGACAATATAGCCTCTTGGATTTGCAAAATTCATTGTCCAGCCTACACCAAAACGTTTTTCTACAAAAACAGATGGGTCCTGACGATTCATATAAATAAGACCGCCTTTCCAGTAACGATCCTCATCAATATCCATTACCTCTGACACCACATTATCTTCATATTTCAACCGTAATTGTCGCTTTTTCCATGCATAAACTAGCACTGAACCTAAAATTAAAAATAGAAATGCAATAAAGAATGGTAATAGTTTATTGCCTTCAGCCATTGAAGGATAAATATTACTTAGCTGTAGTATGGTCAATAATGCGGTTAAACTATAGCTAATCAATGCTATATTCCAGCTCATAAACTTTCGTGTTTTTAATTCATTTTCTAATGACTCCTGCTGACGATTAATAGACATGCGAATAGCCGAACGCTTAAGTGAATCTGCAGTGCCCCACATCATACATTGCATCATCAACATAACTAGTGGTAATGAAATCGCAATAAAATAGGTTTTTTCTCGCCATGCATCCGCCGCTCCACTTGGTCCCCAATGCACCGCTACAGCATTTGGTATTTGACTATAATGTAATAATGTAAAAATAATAAGAAAAATCGTAACGCCTATAGGCACCACATAGAAGGGCCATGGAAGCATTTCATCACGACTACGAGCAGTTAAATCAACTGCTCGCACCTGTTTTATATTCATGCCCCATTGCTCGCGTATTTTCAACTTCATCACTTTCTGATGGTTTAACCAGTATAACACCATACTAATCGCCAGCATGCCAAATAAACAGCTTAGTAAAAGGATGCCTTGTGCACTTTCAGAAGGTGCAAGCGACCAGTTAAGCATTAGCATAAGTATTAAAATCAGCACGCCAAAAAGCCCTACTGTTTGCGCATATCGTTTTTTCGCAAGAGCTAATGCAGAATGCTTTATATTTTGCTCTGGTACAGTAACGCCAAATACAATAGTCTCACGTACAATGTAAGGGACAAAAACTTGCATAGCTAATGTCATCACATACATTATTGTAAAAATACCTAGTAGCATGCTACACCCCTTCTGCTGGCAGTTGCAAGTCAGCGAATACCTTTTTCATCATGTGCTCAATTTGATCCACTGTTGCACCGAGCACCATTCCTTCTGCCACAACAGGCTTTAAATTTTTTTCAATCTGCTGCAACTGTTCAGGCGTTAATGCACGCTCCTCCGTTGAACGAATAATTGCTCCTGATTTAGCACGAATCGTTATAATGCCCTTCGCCTCAAGTTCATGGTAACTCTTATTAACCGTATGCATATTGACACCTAAATCGGCTGCTAAACTTCGTACCGACGGCAATGTATCCCCCGGTCCCATGTCCCCTCTCGCAATACCCTCTATAATTTGCCGTGTAACCTGTTCATAGATAGGTACATTCGATAATGGCTCTATTTGAATAAACATCTAAATCAACTCCATATTTGTTATATAATAAGTATAACAAATAACCAATTTTATGCATAGAAAAAGGAGCTATTCTGTAAGGGCTTAAATTGTTTTGCAATGAACTTTCTTACAAGTACACTTTGCTTCTCATTATTTTTGTACAGATCGAAACTTTATTACTATCATCCCAAACATGCTTGCCGATTTTCTACTCTGAACCTTATTTGCAAGCGATTCTTAGGTTAAATAACAAAAAAGATGTCTCATGTACTTTTGAGACACCTTTTCTAATATTAATTCGTTCCTACTGCTAATTGTTCTTTTAAGCGTGCAACTGCTTCTACTACTACTACTGCATGTCCTAATTCATTAAGTGATTCACCAATTTGTCTCACGGCTTGTTCAAGCATTGCGGGTGTTGTATTGCCCATATGCCCAATACGGAATGCTTTACCTGCTAAATGAGCCAAAGCCCCAGCAACAATTACACCTTTTTCAGCAAGCTTCGCACGGAACTTGGCATCCTCTACTCCCTCCGGATAGAGCATACAACTTAAAGTTGGAGCTGCTACTGTCTCGTCAGCTAGTGCTTTCATACCATACGTAGATAATGCTAAACGCATAGCGCGACCGTACGCTAGATGACGTGCCTCACGCTTAACAATACCTTCATCTAAAACCATCTTCATAGCAACATCATAAGCATAAATTAAATTTACAGGTGGTGTTGCAAAATATTTCCCTGGATCATTCATAACCGGAATCCAATTTTCTATTTCACTATAGTATGCGGGTATCGTTCCTAGCGCTTCACGAGCCTTTAAGGCCGATTGATTAAAGGCGATAATGGCTAAACCTGGTGGTATCCCGATTGCTTTTTGTGAGCCAGTTAGTACAACATCTAATTTATAGTCAGGATGACCATATGTTTTATTCATATTTTCATCTAGCGCTGCTGTTGCGACAACACCATCTAAAATAATTAATGCCCCTGCACTTTTAATAATAGGTACCAATGCATCGAGATCCGAAGCGACGCCTGTAGATGTATCTGCATGTGTAATAGTGACTGCCTTATAATTAGCTTCAGCTAATTTTGCCTTTACTGTTGCTGGTTCAACTTGTTTTCCCCATTCTGCTTGTATCACGTCTACCTGAATACCATAAGCAGTTGCTAAAGGCGTAAAACGATCACCAAAATATCCGTGACTAATAACGAGTATTTTTTCTCCCTTACCCACAGTATTAACAATCGCCATTTCCATTGCTAGCGTTCCAGAACCTGCTAGTACAAACACTTCGCCATCCGTTTGGAATAGTTTTTTTGTTTGTGCTAATGCGTTTTTATAAATTGCCACAAAACGTGGATCTGTATGCCCACGGGTTTCGCTTGCCAAAGCATCATATATTTCCTCAACTACGGGTGTAGGACCAGGAATTAATAGTATTTCTTTATTAGTACTCATCTCTTTTCCCCCTCTAAATGATAAGTATAGAAAAATGCCTTACAAGCCCCCCATCAAAGCTTGTAAGACATCTTGCACCCCATTTTTAAATCTCAATACTTACGATTAATATAAGTAGACCCCTTTTATTAAACAGTGCTCATTTTTTGTAAGAAACGGAGGAACAGACTCCGTTTAT
Organism: Lysinibacillus sp. C5.1; assembly: GCF_016350185.1. NCBI lineage: Bacteria > Bacillati > Bacillota > Bacilli > Caryophanales > Bacillaceae > Lysinibacillus > Lysinibacillus sp. C5.1. Next base: position 135,227 of record NZ_CP066226.1, on the reverse strand, counting down.
TACATTAGTTGGAATTAGTGAGCTGCATTCGAGTTCAGCCCACAGTGTTTAAGGAAAGTTAGATATGTTCGTTAGTAGATTTCTATCAATTAACTTAATTTTTCATAGCCTGGAAGTGTCAAGAATTCCACGAATTCATCTTGCTCAATTAAAGATTTAAACAGTTCAGCAGCTTCAGCATAGCGACCACTGTTATAGGCTTGTTCCCCAACAGCCTCTTTAATTTTCACAAGCTCTTCTTCCAATATTTCCAGCACAAATGCTAATGTAATACCACGCCCATCATCTAATATACCCTTTGGATGACGAATCCATTGCCATACTTGTGTACGGGAGATTTCTGCAGTTGCAGCATCTTCCATCAAGTTGTTAATTGGTGCAGCTCCGTTGCCTCGTAACCAAGAAGCAATGTACTGAACTCCTACGCTACAGTTAATACGAAGACCTTCAAGGGTAATTGTCCCTTCTGGAACAGCTACTAAATCTTCAGCCTTTACATTCACATCTTCGCGTTTTTTATGGATTTGGTTTGGTGTTTTCATAATCGCATCAAACTGCTCCATAGCTGTTGCCACCATACCAGGGTGTGCTACCCAAGTTCCATCATGACCATCCGTTGCTTCACGACGTTTATCTTCCGCAACCTTTGCAAATGCTACTGCATTCGCCTCATCATCGCCTTTAACAGGTATTTGTGCAGCCATACCACCCATAGCAGGTGCGTTGCGCTTATGACATGTTTGGATACATAAAGACGTGTAAGCCTTCATGAATGGAACTGTCATTGTTACTTGACCACGATCAGGTAAAATCACATCAGGTTGATTGCGCAGTCGTTTAATGTAGCTGAAAATATAATCCCAACGACCACAATTTAGACCTGCTGAATGATCGCGAAGCTCGTATAAAATTTCATCCATTTCAAATGCAGCTAATATTGTTTCAATTAAAACTGTCGCTCTAATTGTACCTTGTGGAATACCAATATAATCTTGTGCAAAGATAAAGACATCATTCCACAAGCGAGCCTCTAAATGACTTTCTAACTTCGGTAGATAGAAGTATGGACCCGTGCCTTTTGCCAATGCATTTTTAGCATTGTGGAATAAATAAAGACCAAAATCGAAGAAACTACCTGAAACTGGCTCACCATCTACCAACACATGTTTTTCAAGTAAATGAAGACCACGTGGACGTACTAGTAATACCGCTGTTTCTTTATTTAATTTATACGTTTTACCGTTTGACGCTTGAGTAAATTCAATCGTCTTATTAATGGCATCACGCATATTAATTTGACCAGAAATCATGTTTTCCCAAGTAGGAGCTGAAGCATCCTCAAAGCAAGCCATGAACATTTTCGCACCAGAATTTAATGCGTTAATAACCATTTTGCGGTCTACTGGTCCAGTAATTTCTACTCGTCGATCTTGTAAATCCGCAGGCAGTGGCGCAATTGTCCAATCTCCCTCACGAATATGCTTTGTTTCTGGTAGGAAGTCGAGTTTCTCACCAGCATCTAGACGCTTCTGACGATCTTGACGAGCCTCTAAAAGCTCTTTACGACGAGCATCGAATTTTTCATGCAGGGCAAGAACAAACTCAAGGGCCTCCGGTGTTAAAACTTCTTTTGTTTGCTCGTTTTGTTGTCCAACAATTTTAAGCTTACCTGTAGTTGCCTGTTCCATTAGTAGTTCCCCCACCTCTCGTGATTTAAGTTTCCCCCGCTTAGGAGGTGCGAGGGAAACTTATCTATGATTATGAATTTAGGAATTAACGTAATCGAATTAAACGAATTGTTCTGTTTCTGTAGAACCAGCCATCGCTGTTGTTGAAGAAGTACCACCAGAAATAACTTGTGACACATCATCGAAGTAACCTGTACCTACTTCGCGTTGGTGACGAGTAGCTGTATAGCCTTTAGATTCAGAAGCAAACTCAGCTTGTTGAAGTTTAGAGTATGCAGCCATGCCGTTATCTTTATAGTCATGAGCTAACTCAAACATAGAGTGGTTTAATGCATGGAAGCCAGCTAATGTTACGAATTGGAATTTGTAACCCAATTTACCTAACTCACGTTGATATTCTGCAATCTCTTCTTCTGAAAGGTTTGCTTTCCAGTTAAATGAAGGTGAACAGTTGTAAGCAAGCATTTTACCAGGGAATTCAGCATGAATCGCCGCTGCGAACTCACGAGCTTCTTCAAGTGACGGCTTAGACGTTTCACACCAGATTAAATCTGCATATGGTGCGTAAGCTAGACCACGAGCAATCGCTTGTTTAATACCTGGTGTTGTACGGAAGAAGCCTTCTGGTGTACGTTCGCCAGTAATAAATTCAGCATCACGTGGGTCAATATCAGAAGTTACCATATCTGCAGCATCAGCATCTGTACGTGCGATTAAGATTGTATCTACGCCCATTACATCTGTTGCAAGACGAGCAGCAATTAAGTTACGAACTGCGTTTTGTGTAGGAAGTAATACTTTACCACCTAAGTGTCCACATTTTTTCTCAGAAGCTAATTGGTCTTCTAAATGCACACCAGCAGCTCCTGCTTCAATCATTCCTTTAACAAGTTCGAATACGTTTAAAGGACCACCGAAGCCAGCTTCAGCATCAGCTACGATTGGTGCAAACCAATCGAAATCGTCTACACGACCTTCAGCATGGTCGATTTGATCAGCGCGTTGTAGCGCTTGGTTGATACGTTTTACTACAGCTGGTACAGAGTTAGCTGGGTATAAAGATTGGTCAGGGTACATTTGACCTGAAAGGTTAGCATCAGCAGCTACTTGCCAGCCAGATAAGTAGATTGCTTTTAATCCTGCTTTTACTTGTTGAACCGCTTGATTACCAGTTAATGCACCTAATGCATTAATAAACGGTTCTTCGTGTAATGATTTCCAAAGTCGTTTAGCGCCTTTTGTTGCTAAAGTCTGTTCAATTACAACAGAACCTTGTAATTTAACTACCTCTTCAGCCGTATAAGCGCGTTCAATACCAGCCCAACGTGGGTTTTCTGCCCATTGTTTTTCTAAAGCTTGAATTTTTTCTTGACGTGTTGACATATTGAAATTCCACCTTCCCCTTTGTGTAAAATATACTCTGTTAAAAAACTTTTTAATTTCTGTTCCATAACAGGTTTATTTGTTGTAAATTAATATATAACAGTACATCTGAATTTTCACTATTTTTTGATAAAAGACCAAATTTTGATGATGAAACCGCTTTTTTAAGCGACAAAATTTGGTAAACTGTTTACAAACAAGGGGGCTATTCACAATGAAAAATGAAATCAATGCTGTACAAAAAAGTATTGCACAACAATTTATTACGATGTTACAAGACTGGATTCCACCCAACTCGTCCATCGCCATTGCTGTAGAGAACTCCTATATTTACTTTAACTCTGGATATCATGGTATTCATTTAGAAATAGGACGGCAAGTTGAACCAGGCAGTATTGCAGAGCAAGTATTGCGTACAAATAAACGTACAGACGCAATATTAGATAATACTCTATTTGGTACACCCTATTATGGTATTGGCTACCCAGTACATATTCAGGATACGCCAGCAGCATTAGTAGTTGTTTTACCTTCAACTTTTACTGCACAGAAATTGGAGCCTTATCAATTTTTAACAGGGAAACAGGAAGAAGAATGGACCCCTGTAGTAATCGATAAAATTTCTTATATTGAGAGCCTTCAGAAAAAAACCTGGTTTTATGTAGAAAAGGAACAATTTAAAACAAGTATTACACTTAAAGAATTACAAATGCGTTTACCTCCGTTTTTTATACGCATTCATAGATCCTATATAGTGAATATTCATTTCATAAAAAAAATGGCGCGTGATCTTACTTCGAATTTTATTGTTACTTTAAAAGATGGTACAGAATTACCTGTCAGCCAATCCTATCTTAATAACCTACGTAATGCGCTAGAATTTTAACAAAATAAAAACAGCTGCCTTCTGCAGCTGTTCAAATATTGACACAAAAAAACCTGAGAATAAATTCTCAGGTTTTTATTTGCCTAGCGACGTCCTACTCTCACAGGGGGAAGCCCCCAACTACCATCGGCGCTAAAGAGCTTAACTTCCGTGTTCGGTATGGGAACGGGTGTGACCTCTTTGCCATCATCACTAGACAGTATTTAATTGAAAGATTGTTCTTTCAAAACTGGATAAACGGTGCATTGAATGTTTCAAACTTTTTGGTTAAGTCCTCGATCGATTAGTATTCGTCAGCTCCATGTGTCACCACACTTCCACCTCGAACCTATCTACCTCATCGTCTTTGAGGGATCTTACTTACTTGCGTAATGGGAAATCTCATCTTGAGGGGGGCTTCATGCTTAGATGCTTTCAGCACTTATCCCGTCCACACATAGCTACCCAGCGATGCCTTTGGCAAGACAACTGGTACACCAGCGGTGTGTCCATCCCGGTCCTCTCGTACTAAGGACAGCTCCTCTCAAATTTCCTACGCCCACGACGGATAGGGACCGAACTGTCTCACGACGTTCTGAACCCAGCTCGCGTACCGCTTTAATGGGCGAACAGCCCAACCCTTGGGACCGACTACAGCCCCAGGATGCGATGAGCCGACATCGAGGTGCCAAACCTCCCCGTCGATGTGGACTCTTGGGGGAGATAAGCCTGTTATCCCCGGGGTAGCTTTTATCCGTTGAGCGATGGCCCTTCCATGCGGAACCACCGGATCACTAAGCCCGTCTTTCGACCCTGCTCGACTTGTAGGTCTCGCAGTCAAGCTCCCTTGTGCCTTTACACTCTACGAATGATTTCCAACCATTCTGAGGGAACCTTTGGGCGCCTCCGTTACCTTTTAGGAGGCGACCGCCCCAGTCAAACTGTCCGCCTGACACTGTCTCCTGCCCCGCTAAGGGGCATGGGTTAGAATTTCAATACAACCAGGGTAGTATCCCACCGACGCCTCCTTCGAAGCTGGCGCTCCGAGATCTCTGGCTCCTACCTATCCTGTACAAGTTGTACCAAAATTCAATATCAGGCTACAGTAAAGCTCCACGGGGTCTTTCCGTCCTGTCGCGGGTAACCTGCATCTTCACAGGTACTATAATTTCACCGAGTCTCTCGTTGAGACAGTGCCCAGATCGTTACGCCTTTCGTGCGGGTCGGAACTTACCCGACAAGGAATTTCGCTACCTTAGGACCGTTATAGTTACGGCCGCCGTTTACTGGGGCTTCAATTCGCAGCTTCGCTTGCGCTAACCACTCCTCTTAACCTTCCAGCACCGGGCAGGCGTCAGCCCCTATACGTCACCTTACGGTTTTGCAGAGACCTGTGTTTTTGCTAAACAGTCGCCTGGGCCTATTCACTGCGGCTCTCATGCGCTTGCACGCTCAAGAGCACCCCTTCTCCCGAAGTTACGGGGTCATTTTGCCGAGTTCCTTAACGAGAGTTCTCTCGCACACCTTAGGATTCTCTCCTCGACTACCTGTGTCGGTTTGCGGTACGGGCACCTCTCACCTCGATAGAGGCTTTTCTTGGCAGTGTGAAATCAGGAACTTCGTCCATACGGACTCGCCATCACAGCTCAACGTTACAGTGTGCGGATTTGCCTACACACACGCCTTACTGCTTGGACGCGCACAACCAACGGCGCGCTTACCCTATCCTACTGCGTCCCCCCATTTCTCAAACGGTGAGGAGGTGGTACAGGAATATCAACCTGTTGTCCATCGCCTACGCCTATCGGCCTCGGCTTAGGTCCCGACTAACCCTGAGCGGACGAGCCTTCCTCAGGAAACCTTAGTCATACGGTGGACGGGATTCTCACCCGTCTTTCGCTACTCATACCGGCATTCTCACTTCTAAGCGCTCCACCAGTCCTTCCGGTCTGACTTCAACGCACTTAGAACGCTCTCCTACCACTGACATCGTAGATGTCAATCCACAGCTTCGGTGAATCGTTTAGCCCCGATACATTTTCGGCGCAGCGTCACTCGACCAGTGAGCTATTACGCACTCTTTAAATGATGGCTGCTTCTAAGCCAACATCCTGGTTGTCTGTGCAACGCCACATCCTTTTCCACTTAACGATTACTTTGGGACCTTAGCTGGTGGTCTGGGCTGTTTCCCTTTTGACTACGGATCTTATCACTCGCAGTCTGACTCCCGTGTATAAATATCTGGCATTCGGAGTTTGTCTGAATTCGGTAAACCGGGATGGCCCCCTAGTCCAAACAGTGCTCTACCTCCAGTATTCTCATCACGAGGCTAGCCCTAAAGCTATTTCGGAGAGAACCAGCTATCTCCAAGTTCGATTGGAATTTCTCCGCTACCCACACCTCATCCCCGCACTTTTCAACGTGCGTGGGTTCGGGCCTCCAGTAAGTGTTACCTCACCTTCACCCTGGACATGGGTAGATCACCTGGTTTCGGGTCTACGACCACGTACTAATTCGCCCTATTCAGACTCGCTTTCGCTGCGGCTCCGCCTTCTAAAGCTTAACCTCGCACGTAATCGTAACTCGCCGGTTCATTCTACAAAAGGCACGCTATCACCCATTAACGGGCTCTAACTACTTGTAGGCACACGGTTTCAGGATCTCTTTCACTCCCCTTCCGGGGTGCTTTTCACCTTTCCCTCACGGTACTGGTTCACTATCGGTCACTAGGTAGTATTTAGCCTTGGGAGATGGTCCTCCCGGATTCCGACGGAATTTCACGTGTTCCGCCGTACTCAGGATCCACTCTGGAGGGAACGAACTTTCGACTACAGGGCTTTTACCTGCTCTGGCGGACCTTTCCAAGTCGCTTCATCTAACTCATTCCTTTGTAACTCCGTATAGAGTGTCCTACAACCCCAAGAGGCAAGCCTCTTGGTTTGGGCTCTTCCCGTTTCGCTCGCCGCTACTCAGGGAATCGATTTTTCTTTCTCTTCCTCCAGGTACTTAGATGTTTCAGTTCCCTGGGTCTGCCTTCAAGACGCTATGTATTCACGTCAAGATACTACGCGATTAAACGTAGTGGGTTCCCCCATTCGGAAATCTCCGGATCAAAGCTCACTTACAGCTCCCCGAAGCATATCGGTGTTAGTGCCGTCCTTCTTCGGCTCCTAGTGCCAAGGCATTCGCCGTGCGCCCTTAATAACTTAACCTATCGGCTTCCAATCCACTGCGCATTTCGTTGTCAGCTTCTCTCGTTCAATCAGTCACGTACGTAAGTACGCTCCTTCATTCACTCGTTCGCTTCCTAGAACTGCTTGTGTCTTGAAACCCTATTTCGTTATTAAGCCTATAAAAAACTTAAAAAAATAAATGTGTTTGTTACAATTTCAATGTCGTTTTATCCAGTTTTCAAAGAACAAATAAAAATTGGTGGAGCCTAGCGGGATCGAACCGCTGACCTCCTGCGTGCAAGGCAGGCGCTCTCCCAGCTGAGCTAAGGCCCCAAGAGGTTATATATGGTGGGCCTAAATGGACTCGAACCATCGACCTCACGCTTATCAGGCGTGCGCTCTAACCAGCTGAGCTATAGGCCCTCTTGGAAGTTTTATAAAGTTAGTTATAAACCTTCAAAACTGAACGCAAAACGTAATCTTACAAACCCAAGGTTTGTATTCCGAAAATATCCTTAGAAAGGAGATGATCCAGCCGCACCTTCCGATACGGCTACCTTGTTACGACTTCACCCCAATCATCTATCCCACCTTCGGCGGCTGGCTCCAAAAGGTTACCTCACCGACTTCGGGTGTTACAAACTCTCGTGGTGTGACGGGCGGTGTGTACAAGGCCCGGGAACGTATTCACCGCGGCATGCTGATCCGCGATTACTAGCGATTCCGGCTTCATGTAGGCGAGTTGCAGCCTACAATCCGAACTGAGAACGACTTTATCGGATTAGCTCCCTCTCGCGAGTTGGCAACCGTTTGTATCGTCCATTGTAGCACGTGTGTAGCCCAGGTCATAAGGGGCATGATGATTTGACGTCATCCCCACCTTCCTCCGGTTTGTCACCGGCAGTCACCTTAGAGTGCCCAACTAAATGATGGCAACTAAGATCAAGGGTTGCGCTCGTTGCGGGACTTAACCCAACATCTCACGACACGAGCTGACGACAACCATGCACCACCTGTCACCGTTGTCCCCGAAGGGAAAACCATATCTCTACAGTGGTCAACGGGATGTCAAGACCTGGTAAGGTTCTTCGCGTTGCTTCGAATTAAACCACATGCTCCACCGCTTGTGCGGGCCCCCGTCAATTCCTTTGAGTTTCAGTCTTGCGACCGTACTCCCCAGGCGGAGTGCTTAATGCGTTAGCTGCAGCACTAAGGGGCGGAAACCCCCTAACACTTAGCACTCATCGTTTACGGCGTGGACTACCAGGGTATCTAATCCTGTTTGCTCCCCACGCTTTCGCGCCTCAGTGTCAGTTACAGACCAGATAGTCGCCTTCGCCACTGGTGTTCCTCCAAATCTCTACGCATTTCACCGCTACACTTGGAATTCCACTATCCTCTTCTGCACTCAAGTCTCCCAGTTTCCAATGACCCTCCACGGTTGAGCCATGGGCTTTCACATCAGACTTAAGAAACCACCTGCGCGCGCTTTACGCCCAATAATTCCGGACAACGCTTGCCACCTACGTATTACCGCGGCTGCTGGCACGTAGTTAGCCGTGGCTTTCTAATAAGGTACCGTCAAGGTACAGCCAGTTACTACTGTACTTGTTCTTCCCTTACAACAGAGTTTTACGAACCGAAATCCTTCTTCACTCACGCGGCGTTGCTCCATCAGGCTTTCGCCCATTGTGGAAGATTCCCTACTGCTGCCTCCCGTAGGAGTCTGGGCCGTGTCTCAGTCCCAGTGTGGCCGATCACCCTCTCAGGTCGGCTACGCATCGTTGCCTTGGTGAGCCGTTACCTCACCAACTAGCTAATGCGCCGCGGGCCCATCCTATAGCGACAGCCGAAACCGTCTTTCAGTATTGTCCCATGAGGGACGATAGATTATTCGGTATTAGCCCCGGTTTCCCGGAGTTATCCCAAACTATAGGGTAGGTTGCCCACGTGTTACTCACCCGTCCGCCGCTAACGTCAAAGGAGCAAGCTCCTTCTCTGTTCGCTCGACTTGCATGTATTAGGCACGCCGCCAGCGTTCGTCCTGAGCCAGGATCAAACTCTCCATAAAAGAAATTTGATTAGCTCAAATTGTTTTGCTGGCATCAATTTTGATGTCCAAATTTTTGTTTCGTTCACTAACGAAGTTAGCTAATAAAAACTATATTGATTACGTTTTGCTTGTTCAGTTTTCAAGGTTCATATATAAAAATTGGTGGAGCCTAGCGGGATCGAACCGCTGACCTCCTGCGTGCAAGGCAGGCGCTCTCCCAGCTGAGCTAAGGCCCCATAAAGTATATTTTAGGAAATGGTCGGGAAGACAGGATTCGAACCTGCGACCCCTTGGTCCCAAACCAAGTGCTCTACCAAGCTGAGCTACTTCCCGTTCATTTATTGGCGCGCCCGGCAGGAGTCGAACCCACAACCTTCTGATCCGTAGTCAGACGCTCTATCCAATTGAGCTACGGGCGCTAAATATTAAAAATGGTGCCGAGGGCCGGAATCGAACCGGCACGGTAGTCACCTACCGCAGGATTTTAAGTCCTGTGCGTCTGCCAGTTCCGCCACCCCGGCACATTTGGAGCGGAAGACGAGGTTCGAACTCGCGACCCCCACCTTGGCAAGGTGGTGTTCTACCACTGAACTACTTCCGCATGTGCATAAGATTATTTATCCTGGCAATTATAAATTTGAAATATAGATGATGCGGGTGAAGGGAGTCGAACCCCCACGCCTCGCGGCGCTAGATCCTAAGTCTAGTGCGTCTGCCAATTCCGCCACACCCGCATATTATTGTTGGCAATTAAAATGGTGAGCCATGAAGGACTCGAACCTTCGACCCTCTGATTAAAAGTCAGATGCTCTACCAACTGAGCTAATGGCTCAAAAAATGGTGCCGGCTATAGGAATCGAACCCACGACCTACTGATTACAAGTCAGTTGCTCTACCTGCTGAGCTAAACCGGCATATGGTGGAGGATGACGGGCTCGAACCGCCGACCCTCTGCTTGTAAGGCAGATGCTCTCCCAGCTGAGCTAATCCTCCTGGGTATTATGCCTAGCGACGTCCTACTCTCACAGGGGGAAGCCCCCAACTACCATCGGCGCTAAAGAGCTTAACTTCCGTGTTCGGTATGGGAACGGGTGTGACCTCTTTGCCATCATCACTAGACTATTTAAAAGACAAGATTCATTATAACATAAATTATTATAATTACAAGCTTTTTTTTAAAACTTGCTTGTTCTTTCAAAACTGGATAAACGGTTCATTGAATGTTTCAAACTTTTTTTTGGTTAAGTCCTCGATCGATTAGTATTCGTCAGCTCCATGTGTCACCACACTTCCACCTCGAACCTATCTACCTCATCGTCTTTGAGGGATCTTACTTACTTGCGTAATGGGAAATCTCATCTTGAGGGGGGCTTCATGCTTAGATGCTTTCAGCACTTATCCCGTCCACACATAGCTACCCAGCGATGCCTTTGGCAAGACAACTGGTACACCAGCGGTGTGTCCATCCCGGTCCTCTCGTACTAAGGACAGCTCCTCTCAAATTTCCTACGCCCACGACGGATAGGGACCGAACTGTCTCACGACGTTCTGAACCCAGCTCGCGTACCGCTTTAATGGGCGAACAGCCCAACCCTTGGGACCGACTACAGCCCCAGGATGCGATGAGCCGACATCGAGGTGCCAAACCTCCCCGTCGATGTGGACTCTTGGGGGAGATAAGCCTGTTATCCCCGGGGTAGCTTTTATCCGTTGAGCGATGGCCCTTCCATGCGGAACCACCGGATCACTAAGCCCGTCTTTCGACCCTGCTCGACTTGTAGGTCTCGCAGTCAAGCTCCCTTGTGCCTTTACACTCTACGAATGATTTCCAACCATTCTGAGGGAACCTTTGGGCGCCTCCGTTACCTTTTAGGAGGCGACCGCCCCAGTCAAACTGTCCGCCTGACACTGTCTCCTGCCCCGCTAAGGGGCATGGGTTAGAATTTCAATACAACCAGGGTAGTATCCCACCGACGCCTCCTTCGAAGCTGGCGCTCCGAGATCTCTGGCTCCTACCTATCCTGTACAAGTTGTACCAAAATTCAATATCAGGCTACAGTAAAGCTCCACGGGGTCTTTCCGTCCTGTCGCGGGTAACCTGCATCTTCACAGGTACTATAATTTCACCGAGTCTCTCGTTGAGACAGTGCCCAGATCGTTACGCCTTTCGTGCGGGTCGGAACTTACCCGACAAGGAATTTCGCTACCTTAGGACCGTTATAGTTACGGCCGCCGTTTACTGGGGCTTCAATTCGCAGCTTCGCTTGCGCTAACCACTCCTCTTAACCTTCCAGCACCGGGCAGGCGTCAGCCCCTATACGTCACCTTACGGTTTTGCAGAGACCTGTGTTTTTGCTAAACAGTCGCCTGGGCCTATTCACTGCGGCTCTCATGCGCTTGCACGCTCAAGAGCACCCCTTCTCCCGAAGTTACGGGGTCATTTTGCCGAGTTCCTTAACGAGAGTTCTCTCGCACACCTTAGGATTCTCTCCTCGACTACCTGTGTCGGTTTGCGGTACGGGCACCTCTCACCTCGATAGAGGCTTTTCTTGGCAGTGTGAAATCAGGAACTTCGTCCATACGGACTCGCCATCACAGCTCAACGTTACAGTGTGCGGATTTGCCTACACACACGCCTTACTGCTTGGACGCGCACAACCAACGGCGCGCTTACCCTATCCTACTGCGTCCCCCCATTTCTCAAACGGTGAGGAGGTGGTACAGGAATATCAACCTGTTGTCCATCGCCTACGCCTATCGGCCTCGGCTTAGGTCCCGACTAACCCTGAGCGGACGAGCCTTCCTCAGGAAACCTTAGTCATACGGTGGACGGGATTCTCACCCGTCTTTCGCTACTCATACCGGCATTCTCACTTCTAAGCGCTCCACCAGTCCTTCCGGTCTGACTTCAACGCACTTAGAACGCTCTCCTACCACTGACATCGTAGATGTCAATCCACAGCTTCGGTGAATCGTTTAGCCCCGATACATTTTCGGCGCAGCGTCACTCGACCAGTGAGCTATTACGCACTCTTTAAATGATGGCTGCTTCTAAGCCAACATCCTGGTTGTCTGTGCAACGCCACATCCTTTTCCACTTAACGATTACTTTGGGACCTTAGCTGGTGGTCTGGGCTGTTTCCCTTTTGACTACGGATCTTATCACTCGCAGTCTGACTCCCGTGTATAAATATCTGGCATTCGGAGTTTGTCTGAATTCGGTAAACCGGGATGGCCCCCTAGTCCAAACAGTGCTCTACCTCCAGTATTCTCATCACGAGGCTAGCCCTAAAGCTATTTCGGAGAGAACCAGCTATCTCCAAGTTCGATTGGAATTTCTCCGCTACCCACACCTCATCCCCGCACTTTTCAACGTGCGTGGGTTCGGGCCTCCAGTAAGTGTTACCTCACCTTCACCCTGGACATGGGTAGATCACCTGGTTTCGGGTCTACGACCACGTACTAATTCGCCCTATTCAGACTCGCTTTCGCTGCGGCTCCGCCTTCTAAAGCTTAACCTCGCACGTAATCGTAACTCGCCGGTTCATTCTACAAAAGGCACGCTATCACCCATTAACGGGCTCTAACTACTTGTAGGCACACGGTTTCAGGATCTCTTTCACTCCCCTTCCGGGGTGCTTTTCACCTTTCCCTCACGGTACTGGTTCACTATCGGTCACTAGGTAGTATTTAGCCTTGGGAGATGGTCCTCCCGGATTCCGACGGAATTTCACGTGTTCCGCCGTACTCAGGATCCACTCTGGAGGGAACGAACTTTCGACTACAGGGCTTTTACCTGCTCTGGCGGACCTTTCCAAGTCGCTTCATCTAACTCATTCCTTTGTAACTCCGTATAGAGTGTCCTACAACCCCAAGAGGCAAGCCTCTTGGTTTGGGCTCTTCCCGTTTCGCTCGCCGCTACTCAGGGAATCGATTTTTCTTTCTCTTCCTCCAGGTACTTAGATGTTTCAGTTCCCTGGGTCTGCCTTCAAGACGCTATGTATTCACGTCAAGATACTACGCGATTAAACGTAGTGGGTTCCCCCATTCGGAAATCTCCGGATCAAAGCTCACTTACAGCTCCCCGAAGCATATCGGTGTTAGTGCCGTCCTTCTTCGGCTCCTAGTGCCAAGGCATTCGCCGTGCGCCCTTAATAACTTAACCTATCGGCTTCCAATCCACTGCGCATTTCGTTGTCAGCTTCTCTCGTTCAATCAGTCACGGACGTAAGTACGCTCCTTCATTCACTCGTTCGCTTCCTAGAACTGCTTGTGTCTTGAAACCCTATTTCGTTATTAAGCCTATAAAAAACTTAAAAAAATAAATGTGTTTGTTACAATTTCAATGTCGTTTTATCCAGTTTTCAAAGAACAAGTTTTGAAGTATTTCATCGTAATGATGAACCTTCAAAACTGAACGCAAAACGTAATCTTACAAACCCAAGGTTTGTATTCCGAAAATATCCTTAGAAAGGAGGTGATCCAGCCGCACCTTCCGATACGGCTACCTTGTTACGACTTCACCCCAATCATCTATCCCACCTTCGGCGGCTGGCTCCAAAAGGTTACCTCACCGACTTCGGGTGTTACAAACTCTCGTGGTGTGACGGGCGGTGTGTACAAGGCCCGGGAACGTATTCACCGCGGCATGCTGATCCGCGATTACTAGCGATTCCGGCTTCATGTAGGCGAGTTGCAGCCTACAATCCGAACTGAGAACGACTTTATCGGATTAGCTCCCTCTCGCGAGTTGGCAACCGTTTGTATCGTCCATTGTAGCACGTGTGTAGCCCAGGTCATAAGGGGCATGATGATTTGACGTCATCCCCACCTTCCTCCGGTTTGTCACCGGCAGTCACCTTAGAGTGCCCAACTAAATGATGGCAACTAAGATCAAGGGTTGCGCTCGTTGCGGGACTTAACCCAACATCTCACGACACGAGCTGACGACAACCATGCACCACCTGTCACCGTTGTCCCCGAAGGGAAAACCATATCTCTACAGTGGTCAACGGGATGTCAAGACCTGGTAAGGTTCTTCGCGTTGCTTCGAATTAAACCACATGCTCCACCGCTTGTGCGGGCCCCCGTCAATTCCTTTGAGTTTCAGTCTTGCGACCGTACTCCCCAGGCGGAGTGCTTAATGCGTTAGCTGCAGCACTAAGGGGCGGAAACCCCCTAACACTTAGCACTCATCGTTTACGGCGTGGACTACCAGGGTATCTAATCCTGTTTGCTCCCCACGCTTTCGCGCCTCAGTGTCAGTTACAGACCAGATAGTCGCCTTCGCCACTGGTGTTCCTCCAAATCTCTACGCATTTCACCGCTACACTTGGAATTCCACTATCCTCTTCTGCACTCAAGTCTCCCAGTTTCCAATGACCCTCCACGGTTGAGCCGTGGGCTTTCACATCAGACTTAAGAAACCACCTGCGCGCGCTTTACGCCCAATAATTCCGGACAACGCTTGCCACCTACGTATTACCGCGGCTGCTGGCACGTAGTTAGCCGTGGCTTTCTAATAAGGTACCGTCAAGGTACAGCCAGTTACTACTGTACTTGTTCTTCCCTTACAACAGAGTTTTACGAACCGAAATCCTTCTTCACTCACGCGGCGTTGCTCCATCAGGCTTTCGCCCATTGTGGAAGATTCCCTACTGCTGCCTCCCGTAGGAGTCTGGGCCGTGTCTCAGTCCCAGTGTGGCCGATCACCCTCTCAGGTCGGCTACGCATCGTTGCCTTGGTGAGCCGTTACCTCACCAACTAGCTAATGCGCCGCGGGCCCATCCTATAGCGACAGCCGAGACCGTCTTTCAGTATTGTCCCATGAGGGACAAAAGATTATTCGGTATTAGCCCCGGTTTCCCGGAGTTATCCCAAACTATAGGGTAGGTTGCCCACGTGTTACTCACCCGTCCGCCGCTAACATCAAAGGAGCAAGCTCCTTTGATGTTCGCTCGACTTGCATGTATTAGGCACGCCGCCAGCGTTCGTCCTGAGCCAGGATCAAACTCTCCATAAAAGAAATTTGATTAGCTCAAATTGTTTTGCTGGCATCAATTTTGATGTCCAAAATTTTGTTTCGTTCACTAACAAAGTTAGCTAGTAAAAACTATATTGATTACGTTTTGCTTGTTCAGTTTTCAAGGTTCATTTTGTCGCTGTTCGTTTCAGCAACTTTTATATAATACCATTTTCAAACTTAGCTGTCAACAACTTTTTAAAATATTTTATTTCCTTAAGAAGTGACAACTTTTAAATCTTACCACTTTCGAATGTTGTTGTCAACATTTTTTTGCGGTCGTTATTTAAGAAGTTTGTGATACTTAATGTTACGTCGTCTTAACGACAAGTAATAATTTATCACGATTCTAAGATCTCTGCAAGTATTTTTCTGCAAAAATATTATTTCTTTAAAAAAACGTCATTAGTAAGCTATTAATAGTAGTTTCTAGCTACGATGTTTTTACAATTATTCTTGCTTTGAAAACATTGTTATTACTATACCTCTGTTTTTGTCATTTCTCAATAAAAAAAGAGACCCTTTTCAACAAGGATCTCCTTTTTAATTATTATTTCGTTATGTGGCGCATTGTTGGGAATAATAGTACATCACGAATTGATGGTGAGTTTGTAAGAAGCATGATTAGACGGTCAATACCAATACCTAATCCACCTGTTGGCGGCATACCGAATTCTAAAGCTTCAATAAAGTCATTATCCATTTCGTGTGCTTCGTCATTGCCCGCTTCTTTCTCAGCTAGTTGCGCTTCAAAGCGTTCACGTTGATCGATTGGATCATTAAGCTCTGTGAATGCATTCGCATGCTCACGACGTACGATAAACAGCTCAAAACGATCTGTGAAACGCTCGTCCTCTGGATTTTTCTTCGCTAAAGGAGAGATTTCTACAGGATGACCGAATACAAAAGTTGGCTGTACTAGTGTTTCTTCTACTTTTTGCTCGAAGAATTCATTAATAATATGACCGACTTCATGCGCAGCTTTGACTTCTACCCCGTGTTCTTTTGCAAGTGCTTGCGCTTGTTCCTTCGTCATTGGCTGCCAGAAATCAACGCCTGTAGCTTCTTTAACCGCATCTACCATATGAACACGTCTCCAACCTACAGCAAGGTTGATTTCATCTTCACCGTATTGTACGGATGTTGTGCCAAGAACTTCTTGTGCTACATGGGCAATTAAGTTTTCTGTTAATGACATGATATCTTTGTAGTCTGCATATGCTTCGTACAGTTCAATCATTGTGAACTCCGGATTGTGACGAGTTGAGATACCTTCGTTACGGAATACACGGCCAATCTCATAAACTTTTTCTAGTCCACCCACGATTAAACGTTTTAAGTGCAATTCGATAGCAATACGCATGTATAATTCCATATCAAGTGCATTATGGTGAGTAATGAACGGACGAGCTGCTGCACCACCGGCAATTGTATGAAGCATTGGTGTTTCTACTTCTAAGTATCCTGCATTATCTAAATAGTTACGAATTGCACGGATAATTTTAGAACGCGTAATAAATGTTTTTTTGCTATCTTCGTTTGTCATTAAATCTAAATAACGTTGACGGTATCGTTGTTCTACATCTTGTAAGCCATGGAATTTTTCAGGCATAGGACGTAGCGCTTTTGTTAGGAACGTAAATCCTTCAGCCTTCACTGAAAGTTCTCCCACTTGCGTACGGAATACGTTACCACGTACACCTACGATATCACCAAGGTCAGCTTGTTTAAATAAGTCATAAGCTTCTTCACCAACATGATCCTGACGAACGTAAATTTGAATTTGTCCACCTAAATCTTGAATATGTGCAAAGCCAGCTTTCCCTTTACCGCGCTTTGTCATAATACGACCTGCGATAATCACTTCTTGTAGGTTTTCTTCTAGCTGTTCTTTTGTTTGATCTGCAAATTGTTCGCGCACTTCTGTAGAAAGATGTGTACGCTCAAATCGACTACCGAATGGATCTTGACCGTTCTCTTGAATAGCAGTCATTTTTTGACGTCTCACCAATAGCTGATCATTTAACTCTTCTATGTTTGACACTTGTTTCACTCCTTATTAAATTGTCCGCGTTTACGTCCATAATATTTCTATTGTACACAATTTTAAAGCTGTATTCATCTGTTTCGGTTTAAATTCCATAAGAGTTAAAATAATTAATAATTCTAAAAATTAAAGTAGACAGATTAGGTTGTTCTATATTTACTTTTACATCAATCATAACAAAAGAGACATCTCAAAATTAAATTGAGATGTCTCTTATCACATTATATGATAATTTCTTTTTGCTCTGGTACATAAATTTCAGACTCACGTTGCTCATAGTCTTGCACAATTCCATTTAATATAGCACGTAGCTCTGTTGCTGTTTCAGTTTGATTAATAGCACTGCGGGCTTTACCGTTACCACGAATACCTTTTAAATACCACGATGCGTGCTTACGCATTTCGCGCACAGCCACACTCTCTCCTTTTAATTGCATCAGGCGTTCAAAATGCAATAAACATACATCCATTTTTTCGCGAACGCCAGGCTCGTCTTTTAACTCTCCTGTTTCCAAATACTGAACTGTACGATAAATCATCCACGGATTACCTAATGCTGCTCGTCCGATCATTACAGCATCCACCCCTGTTGTATCTAGCATACGTTTTGCATCTTGGGGCGATTCAACATCACCATTACCAAGTACAGGGATATTGACATTTTCCTTTACTTGACGAATAATATCCCAATTTGCTTTTCCTTCGTACATTTGCACACGTGTACGGCCATGAACCGCTACTGCTGAAGCACCGGCACGTTCAACAGCCTGCGCATTTTCCACAGCAAAGACATGTTCATCGTCCCACCCAATACGCATTTTTACACTGACTGGCTTTTTCACCGCATCAACAACTGCAGCTACCATTTCGTAAACTTTGTTTGGATCTAGCAGTAAACGTGCACCTGCTTCACACTTAATTATTTTATTGACTGGACAGCCCATATTAATATCAATAATGTCAGCAGTTGTATTTTCGTCTACATACTTCGCCGCTTCTACAAGTGTCGTTTTATCTCCACCAAAAATTTGTAGTGAAAGGGGATTTTCACGTTCGTCAATATATAGCATACCTAACGTTTTTTCATTTTTACTAACAATCCCTTTATCACTAATCATTTCTGCATATACTAGCCCTGCTCCGAATTCTTTCACCGTTAATCGAAAAGCAGAGTTACAGATACCAGCCATTGGTGCTAATACGACACGGTTGTCCATGACAATATCGCCAATTTGAAACGGCTTTTCAGTTGTCTGACTCAACGTCGATTTCCTCCTTCTATGGGCTTTCACCCGTCATTGCTAAAGATGTATTGTTAATGCTTTTGGCATTTATTATTAAGCTCTCCACAAATCAAACTTATGCACATTATTTCATAGACGGCATCAATCTCGTATCCGCCGATTGCTTCCATAGTGTTACGCCTTCCTCTTGCAAATTCATCTGTTGCAGGGTTGTGTGTGCTCTTTGTAATTGCTCTCCAGATGGAGTAGGCGTAATTTCTATTAATGGTACTAACACAAAAGCTCGTTCATACATTCTTGGATGTGGCACAAGTAAGCTCTCTGTTTCAATATTTTCGTGATTGTAGAGTAGAATGTCAAGGTCGATGATTCGAGGCCCCCATCGAAACTCCCGAACACGACCTAACTCGTTCTCTACCGACTGACAAATCTTTAGCATTTCACAAGATGAACTACTTGTTCTAACATGAACCGCGATATTTAAAAAATCTGCTTGGTCAGTAAAACCTACAGCCGCTGTTTCATAGATAGAAGAAACCCGAATAACTTCTAGCCCTTCTTTTTCCATTAAAAGTTCGATTGCACGCTGAAGGTTGGCATAACGTTCACCAATATTTGTACCAATCGATATATATACGTCATTCATTAGAAGTCACCTCTAGTTATCTCAACTGAAACTTCTTTGTAATAACCATGTATCGGTGGATCTGGTTTAATGAGCTCAACTCGTACACCTTTGACCTTATCAGGATATGCAGAGAGTATACTATTAGCGATTTTCGCAACAAGAGCTTCAATTAGTTTAAAAGGCTCGCCCTCAACGATATCACGACAAAGCGCATACACTTCAGCATAATTCACAGTATACGTTAAATCATCTGTGTCACCCGCTTTAGTCATATCAACCGCTAATGAAACATTGGCGCGAAAGCGTTGGCCCAGTGTTGTTTCTGCTGCTAAAACACCATGATAGCCATAAAACTGCATGTCCTTTAAATGAATATAGTCCATTACGCTTCCTCCTTGTAAATACGTTTACCAACTAACACATCAGCCATATGTGCAGCACGAGCCATTTCTTTCACATCATGCACACGGATTAGATGACAACCTTTTTCAATGCCATAAACAACAGTTGCGCATGTTCCTTCAATCCGTTCTTCTACAGGAAGCTGCAATACATTGCCTATCATTGACTTGCGCGAGGTTGCTAATAACACAGGGTATCCCATATTCACTAAATCCGCTAGATGCTGCATCATTGCAATATTTTGAGCCGTTGTTTTAGCAAAACCGATGCCTGGATCCAATATGATATGAGAATCAGGCACACCCGCCTTCTTCGCAATAGCAATACTCTGTTCTAAATCCGCTTTGGCTGTTGCCCAAAAATTACTTCCATAATCTTTGTTTTCGCGATTATGCATTAAAATAATTGGTACATTTAGTTCCGCAGCAACTTCTGCAATGGCAGGTTCTGATTTGGCACCCCAAATATCATTAATAATATGAGCACCCGCTTCAATCGCCGCCCGTGCTACGCTCGCTTTATACGTATCAACTGAAATAATAGCTGGCACTTCCGCTACTAGTGCCCGGATAACCGGTACAATACGCGCAATTTCATCATCATCAGAAATACGCTCATAACCAGGGCGTGTCGATTCACCGCCAACATCAATAATTTTCGCACCTTCAGCTACCATCTTTTTAGCCTGCTCTACAGCGGCATCCACGTTATTATATTTTCCACCATCTGAAAAAGAGTCTGGCGTGACATTTAAAATACCCATAATAAATGTTTCACTGTTATAATCTAAAGTAATCCCATTAATTGTTAACGGTGTTGTATAGTTTTCTAGCATTTTAATGCTCCTTCTATTGTTGTTCCACCTCTTTGATAAACGCCTCATGTAAACGTAAATAAATCGGTCCTTTATTGCCTAACAACTGAATATCTTCTAACATGCAAATCGGAACAAGCTCTTGCACAGAGTTTGTAATAAAACATTCGCTCCCTTGCTCCACATCGTTTTTAGTAAATAAACCTTCTCGTATTTCAATACCTACTGACTGCGCATGTTCTAGTACCCATGCTCTCGTAATACCAGGTAATATACCCGCTTCTAAAGAAGGCGTATATAGTATATCATCTTTCACCCAAAATATATTTGAAGTGACACCTTCAGCCACATAGCCCTCCTCTGTTAAAAAGAAACCTTCCTGCATGGCTAAAGAGGACATTTCAAACCTTCCTAAAACGTTATTGCCATAATGATGCGACTTGACACGTAAAACGCCTTCAGGAGTATTCCGTCTTACCTCTAACCATTGCGCTGTTTTTTCCTTACCACGAGGAGTATCAGGCAACTCTTTCCGAAAGACGATTACATTGGGTTGTGTATACTCGCTCGGTTGCAAACCTATACTGTGCTCCCCAGCAGATACATTTAAACGAAAATAACCATCTTGCCCACCGGCAGCTAAATTTAGTTGTTTAATAACAGCTAGTAAATCCTGTTTTGTATAAGGCAGATGAATATGGAACTGCGTAAGTGCCGCTTGTAAACGTTCCATATGCGCTTCCCAAAATAATACCTTCCCATTGTAAGTACGCAACGTCTCGAAAAAACCTAAGCCATATAAAAAACCATGGTCAAATGGTGAAATTCGCAATTCCTCCGCTGCTACATAGTTCCCGTTCAACCAGCACTGCATATTACTTCGCTCCTTCTACATACAATTCGATAAAATGACGTAGAAGCTTTTTCCCCTGTTCCGTCATAATAGATTCTGGATGATATTGAACTCCTTCGATTGGATACTCTTTATGCCGAATCCCCATAATTTCTCCTTCTGCAGTCCACGCTGTCACATCAAAACAGGCTGGTAAGCTTTCTTTTTCCACAATGAGCGAATGATATCGTGTTGCTTGAAATGGATTGGGCATACCTGCATGTAGGCCCTTTTCCGCATGCAACACCGGAGACGTTTTACCATGCATTAAACGTTCTGCACGAATAACATGTCCTCCAAAAACTTGAGCTATTGCTTGATGTCCAAGACACACCCCTAAAATAGGAATATTTCCCGCGAAATATCGAATGATGTTTAGACTTTCACCAGCTTCGTTCGGACTACAAGGCCCAGGAGAAATCACAATCATATCGGGCGCAAGTTTTTCAATATCCGCAATTGTGAGCGAATCATTTCTTTTTACAATTAACTCATGTCCAAATTCTCCAAAATACTGCACAAGATTATATGTAAAAGAATCATAGTTATCAATCATTAAAATCATTTTGCTCGCTCCTCCGCCATTGCCTTAGCCTGCCACATAGCTTTTGCTTTATTTAAAGATTCTTGGTATTCTCTTTCCGGAACAGAATCAATAACTATTCCTGCACCAGCTTGGATATAGGCCATCCCATCTTTAACAAACGCTGTTCGTATTACAATATTCAACTCCATATCCCCTGTATAGCCTAACCAGCCAATGGAACCCGTATATAACCCTCGACGGACTGGTTCTAATTCTTCAATAATTTCCATCGTACGAATTTTAGGTGCTCCTGTAATCGTCCCACCTGGGAACATCGCTCGAACGACATCCGCATTGGTCTTTCCTTCAGCTATCTCACCACGCACATTTGACACAATATGCATGACATGGGAATAGCGTTCAATGACCATAAACTCATCGACCTCCACTGTACCGTATGCTGATACTCTCCCTAAATCATTGCGTTCTAAATCAACGAGTATCACATGTTCTGCTCTCTCCTTCTCGTTATCAATTAACTCCTGTGCCAACGCAATGTCTTGTTCATCAGACTTTCCTCTCGGACGCGTTCCTGCTATTGGTCGTGTTGATAACTCCTTACCTTGGCGTTTCACCAATAGCTCTGGTGAACCAGACACAACCGCAAAATCAGGGGCTTCAATATACGCCATATATGGCGAAGGATTAAATGCACGTAACGCTTCATAAACATCCATTGCTGTAGCATTTAATTTTTTCGATTGACGAACTGATAAATTCACTTGAAACACGTCACCTTGTGCTATATAGCTTTGAATTTTCCTCACAGCAGCTTCAAAGGCAGTGCCTGCAAATGACACAAGCAGTTCACTTTCATCATTTACCACTTCAACAGCATTTGTCTTTTCAAATTTCCTTAACTGCAAACCTTCCTGTGCCGCTACTTGCCAAGCATGTGCTCGCTCTTCAAGGTTCACATCACAGTTTGCTAACTTCATAAACGTTACTTCATTTGTCTTAACATCATGTACTGCCCAACAATCAAATAAATAAAAATAAATATCTGGCACCTTTAAATCATCTGTTGCTAGTTCTGGCAGCTCCTCAATTTTCCGTGCGTAATCATATGACACAAAACCGATGGCGCCTCCTTGGAAAACAGGCAGTTTAGCATCATAAGTTAATTGATAGTTCGCTACTAACTGTTCTAACAAATCAAGTGGCTCCCCGTATAACATTTCGCGAGTGCCATCTCTCCACTCTATAAGCAAACCACCCTCAATTGATTGAGCAGTTGCTAATGGCTGCCATGCGGCGATCGAATAGTGCCCGCCACGTCCACTCTCTAAAAATACATGGGCTTTTTCATCTGTCGTTTGCTTTTTATAGCTATAAAAAAACGCGTCTGCGTCCATTTTCACTGATTTCGTAGATAATGTATTCACGTTGCTCTTCCCCTTTGGATCATATGATGTGATTCCATCTTAACGTGAAAAATGCAGAGATGCGAATTTTTTTTGCTCCTAAAATAAATAACTATATATGCCACTTCTTGCTACAACCGATTGCCAATACTGTTCATGTCTAATAGCACGATTACTTGCTCAAAATAGCGAGGGAATATCAGCCATTTTTGTTCCATGCAGACGTTTTGTATATAGTCTTTTTAAGAATTAAGTTGCAGACTAAAAGTTGCTCCTTCTCGTCAAATAGCGGCTCTTCCATAAAAAAACTGTAGGCACACTCTCAAATTTTTGAGATTGCCTACAGTCTATAAGACTCCCTTTTAGAAGGATGTCATTTTGTCTGAAAATTAGTCTTCAAATTGGTATAAAGGTGTAGATAGGTAACGCTCACCATTTGAAGGTACGATTGCAAGGACATTTGAGCCCTTACCTAAGCGTTTTGCTGTCTCAATTGCTGCATAGATTGCTGCACCTGAAGAAATACCGCATAGAATACCCTCTTCACGCGCTACTTTACGTGCTACTTCAAACGCAATTTCATTTTCTACAGGGAATACTGAAGAATAAACGTCTGTATCTAAAACAGAAGGCACGAATCCAGCACCAATACCTTGGATTTTATGTGGACCTGGTTGACCTCCTGAAAGTACTGGAGAATCTTTTGGCTCAACAGCAATAATTTCAATTTCTGGGTACTTCTCTTTTAATACGCTACCAGCACCCGTAATTGTACCACCTGTACCAACACCTGCAACAAATCCATCTAATTTCAAGCCGTCAAAAGCTTCCACGATTTCTGGCCCTGTTGTTAAACGGTGAACAACTGCGTTTGCTGGGTTAGTGAATTGCTGTGGTAAAAAGTATCCGTGCTCTGCAGATAACTCTTCGGCCTTTGAAATGGCACCTTTCATGCCAGCTGGTCCAGGTGTTAACACTAAATCAGCACCATAAGCACGCAGTAAATTACGTCGCTCTAAACTCATTGTTTCTGGCATTACTAAAATTGCTTTATAGCCCTTAGCTGCAGCAATCATTGCTAATCCAATTCCTGTATTACCAGAAGTAGGTTCAATAATCGTACCACCTGGTTTTAACGTTCCGTCTTTTTCAGCAGCTTCAATCATCGCCAACGCTAAACGGTCCTTTACTGAGCTCCCTGGGTTAAAATACTCTAATTTAACATATACAGTACCTTCATTTTCACTTGTTGCATGATTTAATTTTACAATTGGTGTTTTACCAACTAATTCAGCTACTGAGTTCGCTAATCTACTCATTTATTATTCCACTCCTAATCCCTACTAATTTTATAGGTTTTACTTATTTTGTATTTTATCAATTTTCCAGTTGCATTGTCAATCAATAAAGCTTATATTTTCAGAATATTTATTTGAAGCCAGAAAGTACGTTACTTTCTGGCTTCCTTTTATCATTTCTTTTCTTCACCATAATACCAAGTCGCCTTAAATTCAGACCAAAATGCTTCAGGTGTTATTGATTGTTGCAATTGCTCCAACGCAAGCTCCCGTTCGATATGTTCTTTCACATCGTCATATGTAAAGGATTGACCTTCTATTACTTCTTGAACTTGCACAATTCCGTAATGGCCATTATCTAACTTAAATACCTTACTAATTTCATTTGCCGATAACGTTTTAACCGCTTTTAACAGAGCTGGATCAATATTGCCCTGCTTCTCTGTTAAGAACCCTATGTCTCCACCTAAGCTAGCCGATGCACTGTCAATTGAAATTTCACGTGCCAGCACAGAAAAATCAGACCCATTTTTTAGTTCACTTAACGCTTCTTCAGCAGCTTTTTTTGAGTCTACCTCAATAAAATTTGTACGATAACTTGTGTCAGTATTATATAACGCTTTATTTTCTTCATAGTATTTTTTAATACTGTCTTCTTTAATCACAACATCTTTTGTTAGTACTTTATCTAAAATAAGCCCAGAGCGAATTTTCTGCTTTAACTGGTCGGCCGAAAGATTTTGCAATGCTGTATCGAATTTATCTTGAGCTGAACGCATTAACGCAAGTTCTAAATCAATCTCTTGATTAGACACTTTTATTTTATATTTATCAGCAGCCTTTTCCATAACAGATTCATTCACTAAGTTTTGGAGAGTTTCTTTACCATAGCGTTCTTCCATAGCAATCATCCACTCTTGGCGTGTTATTACATCGCCATCAACGGCAGCGACTTGTTCGTCGCTACCAATTTCCTGACCTTTATTTGGAATTAACCAAGCAATAAACCATAAAAAATTCCCTAGTAATAAGATAGCAATAACTATTAAAGCCGGCTTTGTTTTTAAACGGCGTTGCAATAAGGGCGTTTGGTTGGGTGTTGAAGATGTCTGTGGTCTCCGATTACGCGTTGAGCTCATCGATAAAACCTTCTAGTTCTTCTTTTGAGAAATGATATGTTTCTAAACAGAAGTGACATTGTGCTTCAGCCGCACCATCTTCATCAATCATTTCTTGAATTTCCTGCGAACCCAAACCTAAAATTGCTGCACCAAATCGCTCTTTTGAACATTGACATTTAAATTCAACCGGCATTGAATCTAAAATTTGGACTTTTCCTTCTCCTAATACAGCCTCTAAAATTTGCTCTGGCGTATAGCCCTTTTCAATCATTTTCGATACAGGCTCTAGCGTCGCTAAATGTTGCTCGATTGCGTCGATTGTTTCTTCTTCACAGCCTGGCATAAGTTGAAGAATAAAGCCGCCCGCCGCTAGAATAGAATTATCCGGATTAACTAGTACACCAAGCCCTACAGATGAAGGCACCTGTTCAGATGTTGCAAAATAGTAAGTAAAATCTTCTGCAATTTCTCCAGATATAATTGGTGTTTGGCCAGAGAACATATCACGTAAGCCCAGATCCTTGACAATCGTTAACGCGCCTTCCGTCCCGACACCAGCTCGTACATCCAACTTGCCTTGTTCGTTTAAATCAAAATGCACGTGTGGATTTGTTACAAAACCACGCACTTCACCTTGAGCGTTACTATCAATTACCATAGGACCGATTGGACCATTACCTTCGATTTTAATGGTAATCTTTTCTTGACCTTTTAACATAGCTCCCATCATGACACCAGCAGTCATGGAACGACCAAGAGCTGCAGACACAACTGGCCATGTATTATGACGGCGTTGTGCTTCTCCTACAGTTGCTGTTGTACAAGCAGCGAAAACACGCACCTGCCCATTAAATCCTAAACCTCGAACTAAATAATCTTTCATAAATGAAAAGTCCCTCTTTTCTTATTGGTTACGTTTATATAACTTATATAAACCTTTTAATGTTAAAAATGGATCAACGACATCTATCACTTGCGTCTCCCCAGCAATTAAATTGGCTAATCCTCCAGTTGCAATAACAAGTGGCTCTTCTTTACTTTGTGCCTTCATGCGATTAACAATGCCCTCCACTTGTCCAACAAAACCATAAAAAATGCCGGCCTGCATCGCAGAAACGGTTGTTTTTCCAACAATATGTGTAGATCGAAGAATTTCAATACGTGGTAATCGAGCTGCCTGCGTATAAAGTGCCTCTGTTGAAATCGAAATGCCTGGAGCAATAGCACCGCCCATATAATCGCCTTTTTCATTCAAATAACAATATGTTGTTGCCGTACCAAAATCCACAATAATTAACGGTGCTTTATAAGCATCGAGCGCTGCTATAGCGTTTACGATTCGATCTGAACCAACCTCTCGTGGGTTTTCATATTTAATGTTTAAACCTGTTTTTACACCGGGTCCAACGACCAATGGTTTTTTCCGGAAATATTTTTTGCACATTGCTTCTAACGAAAACATAATCGGCGGTACAACCGAGGATATAATAATGCCAGTAATTTGTTCAAATGAAATGCCTGCATGGTTAAAAAAAGCGAGTACTTGCATCGCATATTCGTCTTCCGTTTTATGAAGATCCGTAACCATTCGCCAATGAAAAGCGAGCTGATCATTTGTATCATAGACTCCCAATACAATATTTGAATTTCCTGCATCCAATACTAAAATCATGGCCGATGCCTCCATATCAAATTCGCCCCCATGAAACCGACTGAGTTTCATTACTATCAACAAACGTTTGTTTGTGTAACTTCACTTCATCGAACTAGAGGCGCTTATTTTCAGTTTAAGAAGGCGCTTCGCTGAACACCAAATAAAGTTTGAACACTTTAGAAAATGATACCACACTTTTAAGCCAATGAAATAGCATTACTACTTACGATAAAAGGAGCCACCCTACATTTTAGAAGGTAGCTCCGTAACCATTATTTAAAATTAAATTTTTCAGGGTCTGGTCCGCAACGTAAGCCGTCATTCATAGCATCTAACTGTGCCATTTCTTCATCAGCTAATGCAAAATCAAAAACATCTAAGTTTTCAGTCATACGTGATGGTGTCATTGTTTTTGGGATTGTTACAACACCATGTTGAACATCATATCGCAAAACGATTTGTGCTGGTGTTTTGTTGTATTTACTTGCTAACTGTTGAATTAACGCTTCCTCCAACAAAGAACCATTCATTAATGGTGACCATGCTTCAACTTGAATACGATGTTCTTTACAATAATTACGTACTTCTTCCTGTGTCAGATGGGGGTGAAATTCTATTTGATTGATAACAGGAATAACCGTTGTTTCTTTTAATAAATGTTCTAAATGATGTACATGAAAATTGCTGACACCAATGGAACGAACACACCCGTCCTGATAAATTTTTTCAAGCGCTTTATATGCCTCAATATAGTTCGTATCTAAACCTGGCCAATGAATTAAATATAAATCTAAATAATCTAAACCTAATTTTTCTAAACTGCTAGCGTATGCGGCAAGTGTCTCTTCATAAGAAAGTCCGTCATTCCAAACTTTTGAAGTTACAAAAAGCTCCTCACGCGCAACTAGACCTTCATCAATTGCTGCGCGAATTCCTCGCCCAACGCTTTCCTCATTACGGTACACTTGTGCAGTATCTATGCTACGATAACCTTTTGCGATAGCCGTTTTAACAGCTTCAGCCAAATCATCTCCATCTGGTACACGGAATACACCATAGCCTACTAAAGGCATTTCTAGTCCATTATTCAATGTTACGTTTTCCATGTTCAACACTCCTATCCATTATGCAGATGCATAACATACTATTTACATCGTAATGCTTCATGCAAAAAAAAAGCAAAGAAAAAGACTGCTTATGAAAATTTCATAAGCAGTCTTTTATGTGATTAATCACGTTTTTCGTCGATCCCTTTAGGAGCATCCTTTTGGTCGAAACCTTCTTTTGGTAAATCCGCTGTTGTTGGATTTGGCGCTTCGCTTAGCAATTCTTTTTCAAGAACAGGTTTACCGACTTTTTCTAAAGTTGGTTGTGCTTCAGCTTTAGGCGCTTGTTCTACAACGTTTTCCACCGCTTCAGGTTCTGGTAAAACACCATGATCACGTAAATGTTCGATTTCTTGCGCATTTAATGTTTCTTTTTCCATTAAAGTATTCGCAATTAAATCAAGTAAATGGCGTTTTTCTGTCAGAATACGTTTAGTACGTTCATACTGCGTATCGATAATTTTTTGCATTTCTTTATCGATTTCATAAGCAATTGAATCTGAGTAGTTTTGATCAGAGTTGAAGTCACGACCAAGGAATACATTCCCACCTTGACTTGACCCAAATTGCATCGCACCAAGATTTTCACTCATACCATATTCTGTAACCATTGCACGTGCAATGCTTGTTACCTTTTGGAAGTCATTATGAGCCCCAGTAGATACTTCACCTAGCACGATTTCTTCAGCTACACGACCACCAAGAAGTCCCGCAATACGGTCTAACAGCTCTTGTTTTGTTGTGAAGAAACGTTCTTCCTTCGGTAACATAATCGCATAACCACCCGCTTGACCACGTGGTACGATTGTTACTTTATGAACTGTATCTGCTTCATCAAGCTCTAGACCAACAACAACGTGACCCGCTTCATGGAAGGATACAAGCTTTTTCTCTTTTGCAGAGTAAACGCGGCTCGCTTTCGCTGGACCTGCAATAACACGGTCAGATGCCTCATCGATATCGGCCATATTAATCGTACGTTTACTTTTACGTGCTGCTACAAGTGCAGCTTCGTTTAATAAGTTTTCTAAATCCGCACCCGAGAAGCCTGGTGTACGTTGTGCTACAGCTGCTAAATCGACTGAATCCGAAAGAGGCTTATTGCGAGCATGCACTTTTAGAATGGCTTCACGACCTTTTACATCAGGATGTCCCACTGTAATTTGACGGTCAAAACGACCAGGACGTAATAACGCTTTATCTAAAATATCTGGACGGTTTGTTGCTGCGATAATAATAATTCCTTCGTTTGCACCGAAGCCATCCATTTCAACTAATAATTGGTTCAATGTTTGCTCACGTTCATCGTGACCACCGCCAAGACCAGCACCACGCTGACGACCTACAGCATCAATTTCATCAATGAAAATGATACATGGAGCATTTTTCTTCGCATTTTCGAATAAATCACGCACACGTGAAGCACCTACACCGACAAACATTTCCACGAAGTCAGAACCTGAAATCGAGAAGAATGGTACGCCAGCTTCACCTGCTACTGCACGAGCAAGTAATGTTTTACCTGTACCTGGAGGACCTACAAGTAAGATACCTTTTGGAATACGAGCACCTATTTCAGTGAATTTGCGGTGATCCTTTAAGAAATCAACGACCTCTACAAGTTCCGCTTTCTCTTCATCTGCACCCGCTACATCAGTAAAACGAACTTTTTTCTTTTGGTCATCATAAAGCTTAGCTTTACTTTTACCAAAACTCATTACTTTATTGCCGCCACCTTGAGATTGACTCATTAGGAAGAAGAATAAGAAGATGATAATGATGAATGGAATAATACCTGTAAAGAACTGTACCCATCCACTCGTTTCTGGTGCTTTCAAGAAATCTATATTGCTATTCTTATCCTTAGCAGCTTCATCGATTCGATCCATCAATGATTGGTTATCGCGGGGAAGGTTCACTGTGAAACTTTCGCCTTTTTCATAACCTTTCATGGAACCTTCAACAATATATACTGATTTATCAGGTTGAATTTTTGCTTCTGTAATTTCATTCTTATCAAGAGCTTCTAAAAACTCTGGGTAAGTAATTTCTTTCGTCGGCGATTTACCGCCATTGAAAGTACCAAATATACCAATGATCACTAGGAAAATCAGTAAATAGAATATGGTATATCGAAATATTCGATTCATCTCCAGCCTCCTCATTACAAACAGAAAAATTATAAGTAAAATCTTAACATATCATGATTTCATCATACAACGAAAAGCCTTACTTAAAAAAAGTTTCGTTCGAATTTTGTCGAAATCTAAACATATTTACTCCCACTAATTACAATCCCAGCGAATTTGCAACCGGTAATTCTCTTTTGGCGCAGCTTTCGATGCGTCCGAAAGAGAATTGTTTTTTAACTAAGTCATCCGCTGGAGGCATTAACTTGTACCCACTTTTTAATCCAAGTGGGCTAAGGCATTAAAATGAATAAACTTCCGGCTTTAAAATACCAATATAAGGTAAATTACGGTATTTCTCAGCGTAGTCTAAACCATAGCCAACAACAAAGCCATCGGGAACTTTGAAGCCAACATAATCAGCAGCAAGGTTTACTTTTCGCCCTGATGGTTTGTCTAAAAGCGTTACAATTTTAATGGATTTTGCTTTACGGTATTTAAATAAATCCACCAAATAGCTTAGTGTTAATCCGCTATCGATGATGTCCTCGATAATTAATACATCACGACCTTCAACACTTGTGTTTAAATCCTTTAAAATTTTCACTTCACCAGATGAAACAGTCGCATTACCATAGCTAGATACATCCATAAAATCTAGCTCAATAAAAGAATCAAAACGTTTCATTAAGTCTGTCATGAAGGGCATCGCGCCTTTAAGTACGCCAACAGCTAACGGGAATGAATCTTGATATTCCTCTGTCAATTGGGCACCTAGCTCAGCGATTCTTTCTTGCAGTTGTTCTTCTGTAATCATAATTTTTTCGATGTCATTTTGTAACATATTGATTCCTCCTCGTGTGTATCAAAAATTTTCAACCTGTATGTAGGTGAAATATTTTACAAAGACCATTAGTCTACGATGAGCACTGTATCATCGCTTGGTTGCGGTGTAGTTGAAAAATAAACACCCATACGCACACCAATTACCGCTACGACCTCGTTAGATTGAGAAATCAGTAACGGCCAGCTATTTCGCTCATTTAAAGGAATCTTTTCATCTATAAAAAGGCGAGATAAACGTTTTGGCTTATCCATTCCTTTTAACAGCATTCGGTCTCCTTCCTTACGTGCCCTAATATAGAGTGGAAGTGTAAGTTTATTAGCGTTAAAGTAAAAAAGTTGTGCACTATCCGTAAGCAATTCGGATGCTAATTCAGACAGCTTAACGACAGATAGACGGACACCATTTTTTAATGTTGTCCTATCATTAGCAGTTAAAACAATTCCTTTTTCAGGGTAAATTTCACTTTCTAATGATTCGCTTTTCTGAATCGTCAATTTGCCATAACGGCGAACTGCCATAAAACCTTCTGGTAAGTGAATTTCTGCATACCCAGATGTTGTTTCACAAAGCTTTAAAAGCGAAGTTAAGATAGCATAACTTTGTATCGTATTTGAATCTTTGTAAAGATAGTTTAATAGTATTAAAATGAGCCTCCTTTGTAAAGCAGGTGCTACCATTTCAAATGCTTCTATCTCCATACTATACATATTTTCGTTGTATATTTTTACTGTTTTTGAAAATATGTCTTGTGCAAGTGTCATTAAGTACGCATCATCCTCTTGCAAATGCTTTGTAAATCGACTCGTCTGCTCAGCTACACGTGGGTTTTCCGCCTCCAATAGGGGTACTACGTGGTGTCTATAACGATTTCTTACGTAGGAGTCTTTCAGATTGCTCGCATCTTCACGATAATTCAAACCCTGCTTCCGTAAATATTCCCTTATTTCAGACTTTGTAACCGTTAAAAACGGACGAATTAATGATTTTCCTGCAAAAATACGCTTTGGACGAATACCTTGCATACTATTCATCGTAGCATTTTTCGTCAGGGCCATTAATACTGACTCCAGTTGATCGTCCGCATGATGTGCAGTTACAAGCTTGGTTGCCATCGTTTTATGTATAACTTCTGCAAAATAACGATAGCGTTCTCTACGACAAACTAACTGTGAGTTGCCATTTTCCAGTGCTAAAATTTCTGGAATGGGAATGGCTGTTGCATGCAACCTAATGCCATATTTATCGCAATAGCGTTGGACAAAAGCTCTATCCTCAGCGGATGCCTCACCTCTTAACATATGATCGACATGCACTGCCTCGACCTCAATGCCCCATTGCTCTTTAGCTTTCACAAAGTAATGGAGTAGTGCCATTGAATCTACACCACCCGAAACGGCGACGAGAAGATGGTCGTCTTGCTGTAATAATTGCTCTTCATCAATATATTGTTTGACCTTTAATTCAAATGACAAACGCTTCTCCTCCCCTTTTCGTTTCTTTTTACGAAGATTTACTCATGGAATATTGAGCCGGTTTAAATACAGCCCATGTTGGCACGACGTGGGTAACCTCTAACATCAATACCGTACAGTCATCCTCTATTGCATAGTACGATTGGAAGGACTGCATGATTGTTGTTAACTTATCTTGTATGGTTTTATTTGTGCTTGCTACCTGCTGTGCAAATGCTAAAAAGGCTTCTTCTTGCTCATCCCAATCGGCAATACTTGAAAACAGGCCATCGGAATGCATTAGTATAACATCGCCCGCCTTGAGCTTTCTTTTTTCAGCTTCAACCGCCGAAATCGACAAAAACCCAACAGGAGCTGCGTTACTCTCTACTTTCAATACCTCTTTACCTCGTAAAATATAGGTGGACATGCCCCCCGCCTTCCACGACCATAAATCGCCATGTTGTAAATCGACTAGAGCAAAGTCGAGCGTAGCGTACATATCATCCTGTTGCTTAAGAGACATCACATAATGTAAGGTATGCATCGCGGTCTCCGGATTCATATTGAAATTCAAACATTCCCGCATTAAATGAATCAATTTTCTACTCTCATGCTGTGCTTCTTTACTCTGTCCCATACCATCAGACAACAATATGGCAAATAACCCTGGATGCAGTTGGAATAGCGCGTGTGAATCACCTGAATATAGCGTTGCATCTTTTGACATGCTATATATATCATACTCTACTTCAAAGCTAATAGCTGATCTAAAGCTTACTTGAATGTGACGAAATGGTACATCACACGCAACAACTTTATCGATTTCAAACGGTTCTTCAAAAATATCGTATAAAATTGGCAAAATCATACGCTCTGCTACTGTTGTATCCTCTTCCCAATTAACACGTGCAGGAGCTAGTGCACATACGATTTTTCGCGCTCCCGCCTTATTGCTCAGCACATCAAGCTGAAAACACTCGATATGAGCATCCTTCAAGCGTTGAATAATATCCTTCTCTACGCTGACGAAAGAGATTGTTTCTTCTTTCATCTCTGCAATTAACTGACTAAGATGATTACTCATATCGCGTAACTGAAGGGCAATCATTTTTTTACCATGAAAATACTGTCCATTAATACGCTCCCTATACAGTTCCGTCTCCAATTCCTCGAAAATTTTTGTTGATTTAACACATTTATATCGAATTTGCTCTTCCACACGGTGGATAGACGATTCTTTCCCTACACCTTTCATATGAAACCAATCTGTCATAAGCTTGTCCATGCCATTATTTTGCGCTCCCCAGCACCGATCATGGCGAAAACAACTTAAACATGTATTCATAGGAGCCACTTCTTCTTTCACTGCTACAGGGGCCGTCATAAAGCGTTCAAATACAAGTTCTTTCATGAAATGAACGAAATGTTGAAAGTGCTCTAGCTTAAATGTAACATGTTCTGTCAACCAATGTTGCCTAGCTAATAACACTTCTTCACGTTGTGGGAAAAGCTTGTTACGCACTTTATCTGAATAGCTTTTAGGAAGAACTAAAAAAAGCAAACTGCCTATAGCAATTGACGTGAAGTACACGCTATCTAATGGCAACGTTGCGTCATAAAATAAAAAAAACACACTCGGCAAAATGCTACCAATTGCTACACCAAATCTCCCTGCACGAGCCCCCATACCTGCACAAAGCCCCGTTAAGGTTGCAACCGACAACATCCCTGTAAAAGATAACTTTGCCACACCTATAAGTGCTCCTAATACCGCTCCTATTACAGTAGCTAGCGGCACACTTCCCACCGATGCACCAAAACAAATAAGTAGTTGTAATAAAAAAATGGGTAGAGAAAAATAGCTAATGACGACGGCCTGCATCCCCGTAAGCATAGCCGCAAATACAACTAATGCTGAGCCTAGCCGTTCATATGTCCAATGGCTTGTAAACCACTCATAGGAGTTAACAAAAAGCACTTGCATAAATAACGTCATAATGAGCGCTAAAGCTACTTCACATCCTACATAAAATTGTACAAGCACTGGCGGAAGCCCTTGGTGCATTACTCCTTGCCATAATACTTGTACGATAAGTACTGCAAGTGAAACGGCAATACTTTGAGGTAACTGCCAATATCGGAAACGTTGTATACATTCATACATGCCTATTTGTAATGCTAGAATGAGGACTTGTCCAAAACCAAGGAAATAACAGCCTATTAAACCGCCTATTAAGACGAACTTCGCATACTCTTTATATTTACTGCGAATAATCGCCCAAAACGGGACAGAGAAAGGTACAGCTGCTTCAAACACCACAGATTGAGCTAAAAAAAAGGATGTTAAGAAAAATAGGGAACCTATCAGCAATTGCCTTTTTCTTGCCCCCGATTTTTGGTCGTCTACATTCGCTGTTTCATACCATTCAACACTAGTCATTACATAATCCCCTTTCTACACTTTTTCGTTATTATAAGAAATTATGTGTGGAAAGATTGTCTGACGATGGCAAAAAAAAATATAAACATTTCGACGAATACATATGCATAAATACGTTAATTGTCAGCAAGTACTAAAAAAATAGGATACTGAGCAAAATTACAGTAAATATTTTTCGGAATATTCTATTATTACGTGTTTTTATGGTGCTAACGTCATTTTTTGCGCTAATATTCATGCGCTCATGGTGTTTGTTCTCATGCAAATAGATGCTTTTTCATTTTTTTAAGATTTTTATTAAACTTTTTTCATAAAGAATATTGACACTTGGTTTAATGGATTGTATTATTTAACTTGTCCTTAAAAAAGAAATGCGGAAGTAGTTCAGTGGTAGAACACCACCTTGCCAAGGTGGGGGTCGCGAGTTCGAACCTCGTCTTCCGCTCCAATAACATTTCGGCGGCCTAGCTCAGCTGGCTAGAGCGTACGGTTCATACCCGTAAGGTCGGGGGTTCGATCCCCTCGGCCGCCACCATAATTGGCCCCTTGGTCAAGCGGTTAAGACACCGCCCTTTCACGGCGGTAACACGGGTTCGAATCCCGTAGGGGTCATACTGCAAAACGACTTAGAAGTATTTTCTAAGCCGTTTAAATTGTCGATAAAAGGCATCAAGAGTGAAGTTTAACTCCTTGATGCCTTTTATTTTTTTGTGTTTTTAACAATACTGAAGTGAAACCTTTTGTAAACAAGAACCGATAGTACTTGTTGAGCATCACATGGCAAGTCCATCCTCAGTGCAAATCAACATCCATATTAATTGGTTATAATACCTTACTAACTTACATCAGCACTTTTCGTATGCCTCTTTGCCAAAACTATGGCATACTTATGATAAAATGCACATGTTATTAGGAGGTTACCTTTCTTTGAGTTTATTAACGAAAGCAGCTTTAATTTGCGGGAGTGGCTCCATGATTATTCTCGTATCCATACTCATTAACTTACCGTTTGCCATACAAATATTTTTACTCCTTACTGGACTAGTCGTAAGCGTATACGGCGTGTACTTACTCGTAAAAATGGTGTCCCAGCCAGCGCAAAAGACAGTTAAAACAACACAGGAGCAACCTGCACCTGCTCCTAAGAAGAAGAAAAGACCAACCTCAACATTATAAGGTGTTTTCTTTATTTGCGTAGTTTCAATCTTTTGGAATTACGTTTTTTTTTGACCCTTATCATTCCAAATATACATATTCTATAGACTTTAAACCAAAAAAGATTAGCCTTTGTCATAAACAAAAGCTAATCTCCGTTCTATTTAATACACTTTTTCTACGATTAAAACAGTCAGCAAACTACCCTCTTCTAGCCCCGCGACCACCACGTTTTGACTCTGTAGCACGTTTTAATGTTGCTAAACGCTCATCACTATCTTTTAAGAAACGTGCCATTTTTTGCTCAAAGTTTTCCTTCGGCTGATGGCGTTCGTTACGATCGTTAGAACGATTGTCACGACGCGGACGTTGAGGACGCTCTGGTCTCTCAGCTTGAGGCTTTGCTTTACGGATTGAAAGACCGATCTTTCCATCCGCTTCAACATTCATCACTTTTACTTCAACTTCATCTCCAACTTTTAGATGCTCATTGATATCTTTTACATAATTGTCAGCAACTTCACTGATGTGTACTAAGCCTGTTTTGCCGTCTGGCAGCTCAACGAATGCTCCAAAATTTGTGATTCCTGTTACTTTACCTTGTACCTTGCTGCCTACTTCAATTGACATAAAAAAAATGCTCCTCCTTAAAAATTAAGCGACTCTTTTGAGCCATGTAATCAATTTAATCAAACTTTTTACTTCAATAAGTTTCTCTTTTCATTATATATAACTAAAAAAGAGTGTCAACAATACATAGCTTTTCAGTCGTCTTTTTTATCTTCCTTATCTGGCATAATGAAAATAATTTCGCCTTCCTCAGATAAGAAGTACTCTTTACGCAATAACTTTGCAATATACTCATCATCTTCTAATTGTTTAATTTTAAGATTGAGTGAATCCTGTTCCTCTTTTACCTTCATCAAATGCTGATTGGCTTCTTCTTTTTCCTTTTCCTTTGTAGCTAGCGTTTCAGACTGATGGGCAAGTATATTTAAGAGAAAGGCGATGATAACGACTGGCGCAATCGCAAAAAAGACAATACGACGCATTTTTCGTTTACGCGATTGCACTTTACGATTTATAGCCTTATCCGTGTTACGGACATAGTCATTATCAAGCTTGGTGTAGTTTTTCTGTTCATCTTTTGATGAATGACGTCTAGTCATGCCCGCACCTCCGAAGTTATTGTTGTCTTTTATTATACTTGATATATCGAAATTTTTTTAATAAAGTGTAGGACAAATACGAATAAATTTTGACAAAAGGCCTTAAGACGAACGCAGCAATTTTAATGAATATCTGTAATATTTGTCGAATAATAGCGATTATTAATCGGACAATAAACCAAAAAGGTCTCCATGTTATATTCACTACAATGCGTGCCATGAAACGTAAAAAGGTTTGAAAAAAAGTCTGATATAAAAATATACCAGCAATCTGCGCTAGCGGGTCGTAAGCCCGCCACGCGCCATCTTTTAGCCAAAATAATAAATAATACGTTAACCCTCCAAGCAGAATCCATGTCAGTAGCTCTAACACCATCATCCACTTTCGGAGGCTTGACTTTTTTGGAGTTGAAAAAACTATGAGCCTTACACTATCAATTATAAATCCCACTGCTATACCGCTCACAACCATGACTAATAGCTGAACGAATTGCTGACTAACAATCATCCAAACAATTTATGAAGGAAACCTTTCGAGAAGCCACTTTCCTCCTCGTCATACTGCAAGGTTTTTACAGTTCCTTCAAGTGTCAATAACCCTTTGTCAACATCTAAGTGAACGATATGCAGTTCCTCTCCACGAATCAATAAATGCCCTTGGGACGTCTTGATAAAAAACTCTTCCTGATCAAAGCGTTCAATTGATTTTACAGAAGTCATGTCCATTCTTTTACGATTACGAATCGTTAAAATATGCTCTCCAGATGGAATTGTGTAACGATTACTTTCTTGATGTAGCGTCATTTTTTTCCTCCTTTAGTCGTCCTAGCTTCTGTTCACTTTATGCGGACAACCTTCAAAGCATGACAAACTTTATGGAAGTTGCCTTACTTTTAAGAAGAAAAATTTACAACGTTACCTACACTGCTATCTATGACACTTTGGCAAAACTGCCATTCAAATTGTTGGCAATCCTGCACAACTATATATTATCACTAGCACCTTCTCGTCTTTTTAGCTAGCGTTTTGCCCGCCTACATTAGCGGCAATATGGCAGAAAACAAAAAAGCAATTATAGTAACGTTTGGTAATTTTAAAGATGGGACAGGCAAAACGACGAATAGTACGATGATTGCGCAAGCATTATAAATGAAAGCATATAAGGTTCTTTTGTTTGATTAGGATCCACAAGCAAATACAACATCTATTTATTTAAAAACAAAAGCATTGAATTCAGATGAAATCGTTTCATTAAACAAAATATTAATGACTGTTATCCAAGAAGAGAATCTTGCACAAATCGTGACAGAGGTAAAAGGAAATTTATACCTACTGCCAAGTTTCAGTGATTTCGCATTTTACCCTCGCTTCTTAGAGAAGAAGTTCCCAAATGATAAAACAACCCGTGTTCAATACTTTCCTTCATTAATCTAACCATCAAAAAAGATTACGATTTTATCTTTACAGATGTACCGGAAACAATTTCCACCATTACAGATGCAGCGCTTTATGCTTTTATTTTGTAGTAGTTGTACTGCAAACACAAGAGCGTAATTAACAAGGGGGCGAAGTGTTCACTGAATATCTGCAATTATTAATTGACGAATATGGCGCTAAATTAGATATTTTCGGTATTTTACCGGTGCTTTTGAAAAAGGGTGCGGCAATTGATTTAGCCACACTTTGATTTATTTATATATCTATATACTTATATATGGATATATTTTTGTTTTGGGAATTTATTTACACCAAGTTAAGGTGGTATATGCGTGTGCTAAAATGAATCGAGCAAGGTAGTTGGTCGTTAAAAAGGGAAAAATGATATTTAAATGCGATATGAGCCACCTATCATGTTGATATGTACGAACGATCTGCGAGTCAATTTGTTAGATGAAACACTTCTTCCCACCGATCGAATGATAAATTATTTGACAGCTCGACCAGTACGCAATGACAAGTGCGTGAAGCCTAAATCATACTTTCGAATTCATTTCAAATGAGCGTAACAGTCTTGCAGAACGACTCTTCTTCAATTAGTTCACTAGTGAAGCGACATTTGTGAAATACACTACATAGCCTTCTAAACAAACTTAACCCTAATTCAATCTATATGCGTCTACCTGTGCCATGTGATCCATTTAGTAACACATTTTGCTTATCTTGAATGAATTGCAGTTCTTTTAAATGAGGAAGACGAACCACCGCCTTTTGTCTAGTTCCTCTAAAAGCTTTTTCTCTGGAAAGTTAGCTAAACGAATTCGATATAAGTCCAACTAAATACAAAAGAGGTGACTCAAAAAAGGAAATTTCCTTTTTCTTTGTAGTCACATATTACAAAAACCTTTTCACATCTAATAAGGGCGAACTAGGATTTGAAGGCATTGAAATATTTAGCGCTCATATCTATATTCTTATTATTTTGATTAGAATAGGAGGTGCAAAATGGAATTTGTAACAGAACTCGCAACATCACAAGTGGTTTGGGCAATTTTGTGTATTTTATTAACAGTGGCAGTTATAAGGGAAATGCGAATTGAAAATGTAAAAAGAGAAACTAAAATAATTGATCTTTACGAAGATTATCGAAAAGAATCGAAAATACGTGAACAACAACTAATATCTCACCTTGAACGCAGTAATGAATCTCAAGAGCAAACCATATCAGCTTTGCAATCGATAAATTCAACTCTAGCTAAACTTGAAGGTCGTGTTGATAACATAGAAAGAATTTGCAATAAGTAGAGGACAACATGGTTAGTAGTATATTTTTTGCAGCGATTATAGTAAGTGACGACGTCTGTAAATGTGTTGATAATATTATTAAATCTGTAAAAGAGCTTAGAAATAATACCTACAATTTAAAATTTTTCGCTTTACTGTAGCGTGGAAGATTAAAAAACGCCTTTCCTTCGAGAAAGGCGTTTTCGTTTTTTTAATGAAGTATAGAGGTTTAACCTAATGATTACTAAGAAAAATATCATTTAAATTAATATACTCATTTTCCTCATATCACATTGTGGAAATTAAATATAAAATTGTATACAATAAAAACAGGAACATACGTTCCTTTATAGAACTAATCCTAAAGGATTACTTTCATATTGAATATTATTTCTAGTGTAAAAAAATAGTTTTTTTACACACCAAGTGTCACAAAAGAACAAAAAGTAAACACATCTCCTTTTATAAACATATTTACCAAAAGGAGGTAAAAAATGAATAAATCAAACGTGTCATTATGGTGTTCTTTAGAAAAAATGGTAGAATCATATGCGAACGAGACGGAAATATACAAAAAGGAATCAATTCTATCAAACATATTCGAAGAAATGAAGAGTTATATTAGTAGATGCATAAATAATGCATATTTGAAACCAAGAAACTACGGTCTTGAGATTCCAAAAGAAGACTTCGAATCACGATTTATGCAAAATCTTTGGGAAGCTGTTGAATCATTTCAAGTTGGTGGTTCTACTTTCAAGAATATTGTAATTCGTAGATTTGACTTTGCTGAAAAGCATACCTGGAATCAATATAAAACAAAGGGAAACAAAGAAGATAAAGATGGTGTTTCATACGAATCCGCAAGACTGGATTCATTGGACAGAAAAGTAGGAGGTTCTGAGTCAGAAGAAACAACACTTGCAAGTCTTTTAAACTGGAAAGTAATTTCAACAGAAGAAGAATATTTTGACAAGGTTGAAGAATCTTCAATTATATCTGACTTCGAAGCAGTAAATAAAAGGTATGCTAATGTAATTCGATTCATGGCGTTAGGTTACGAGGGAAATGCTTTAGCAATTGCAACTGGGGAAGCAGATTCTAACAATCCCAAATTTAGAAAACTGGTTCAGCGATCAAAAGAATCGTTTGCAAAATTTATGAAAGAAAGACCTTCTTTATAATTAGGGGATTGCACATTAAATTCCATACAGGGGTATTTTAATACTAAATTAAAACATAAGTCAGTTAAAGATTTAATTTTCTGGCATTATATTATACAAAAAAGAACATACGTTCTTTATTTGAGGGATAAAATACACCCTAATTCTCTAATTCTCTAATTCTCTAATTCTCTTTATTAAGAAAACTCCAATTAAGTTAGTTACTACAGATTAAAAGAGCGAAGTATTGTTATAAATTCCAATATTTAAGCTTCTATAAAAGCAACAATTCAGGAGGGTAGATATATGTCTTATACCATTATCAATAATTTCATCCCGGAGTCATTATATAAGCTTAAATCGCCATACAGGATGAGACCAGAATACATTACACTTCATAATACTTATAACGATGCGACTGCAATTAACTAAATAGCATTCATGCATCGGAGTCCTGATCCGGTAAGCTACCACGTTCCAATTGATGATAAGCACGCTGTACAAACCATCTCTTCATTTGTCCATAAATAATCTGTCTTCTATATTTTGGCGCAAAGACAATGTGATACTTACAATTCCATGTCGTGTGATAAACTTTTATTATCCATTTAGATCCCCTTCCGTACGGAGTCGGTTGATCAGACCTGATTTCATTGTACGGCTGGGGGTTTTTTCTTGTCCATAGCTAGAAGCTCTATAGAACCCCTCGCATAGCAAGGGGTTTTCAAAAAAATACAAAAAAACACGAGCCCAATTAATGGACTCGTGTTCGAGTATTACATATTACCTTCGTCCCAAGGGTCAATAGCCCAAGTTATACCAGCCACAGTTGCCTGAACACGCATTTTAGGGCGGTTAGCATCAGTAAGCTTCGTGAATGTATAGTTCAAACGACCATCGCCATTGAAGTTGCCTGCTGAATTTCTAAGAGGAATATTACCAGTGTATTCACGATGAGTGTACCACGAGCCATTTACGATAGATTGAATTCGTAAAGTTCCATTTACACCACTAAAAAACTCAGTATCCAATGTACAAGCTACATCGTAATTTGAGCCACTTTTGTTGCTGCCTACTACGTTAAGAGTGAAAACTCCTTGCCCTCCTGCATTTGCTGCACCTTTGATAGATTTACTACGAGAAAATGTTGACATAATAAAATTCCTTCTTTCCAAAGTTTTTAACAGTTTAACGACATATTTAGGTCGAAACTCACTCATAAAATGTGAATTTTACAAGGGAGTTATCTGAGAGAAATGGGCGTTTTCTTTACTGCTTACACTATATATGTAACGTGAATATCTCTTTTTGTGACGTTACATGAAAAAATTATTAAAATAAAAAAAGACGACCCGAGAGACGCCATAATTGTCTTAACCCACAATTTCCAAATCCTAATAGTAGCTCTTCCATGAAAAGTTCTGTTACTTTACTTTTCAACAAATTAAACCCGCAGTATTTGCGGAAATGTAAAATGTATCGCAAGAAAATTTCATCAGTCGTTCAAAAATACGCCATAATGCTGTTCCTTAAATAATTGTCTATATCGCCGTATCGAAGAATTTACACTACTTGCCTTATTTGCAAGTCAGCGTTTAATTGTTTATCATTTACTTTTATTGGTTGAGTGGATGAAACCTATGCGCAAATATTCAAACGGTCAGACGGATAATCCGGTCAATCGAACGCCTATAATTGGGGGGCGAAGCGTGCCAAGTCAAGGACTCGTTCTATTTCAAAGTGCATTATCGAGAAGTCGGTCTGTACTAGAAGAATTTAAGAGAGCTTTAAAGGAACCGTGATTTGTGATGGTTATTCGGCATAAGGGAATCTACCTGATGTCACGTTCACCAATTGTTGGGCGCATGTGCGACGTTATTGACTAAAAGCCGATAGCAATAACGGGCAAATTGGCATGGGTTACTATGATCAACTGTATCTCTAGAAAGTACCCACTATTTGGAGGAATAGATGGAATATCATTTATATTTATCCATGCAAAACACCCCAAAAGTTAGATTTATTACTCTAACAATTGGAGGTGCAGTTTTCTATAGCTAAATATACTGTGGAAGATAAATTACAAGCAGTTGAGCGTTACTTAAATGGAAATGAAAGTGCTAATAAAATAGCTAATCTTTTGGGACTAAAAAAAGCAATTTTTAAATGGGTTAAGCAATATGAAACTCAAGGATTAAATGCCCTTCAATCAAAGAAAAAGGGGCGTCCATCCATGAAAAAAGAATACAATAAACAATTGAAACAAACACTAGTTAAAGGCTCTACCGAAGCAATTGAAGCACGTATGAAACAACTAGAAATCGAGTATTTAAAAAATTTAACGCCTTAGTTTAAAACAAGGAAAAATCGCCAAACTGGACAAAGCACAAGTAGTCTTTGAGTTAAGGCAGAAATATTCGTAGAAAGCACTTGTAAAACTCGCTTGCATTTCACAAAGTACGTACTATGATTTAGTAAAACGTATGAATCGACCAGATCCAGATGCCGATTTAAAAGCAAAAATAAAGGGGTTTTATGAAGAACATGAAGGGCAGTATGTTTATCGCCGTATTAGTGATGAGCTAGTAAATCGTGTTCAAAAAGTGAATAATAAAAAAGTGTGTCGTACGTATGAAAAAATATAAATCCTATAAAGGAAACGTTGACAAAATTGCGCCAAATATTTTAGACCTCAATTTTAAAGCAGATGCGCCAAATGAAAAATGGGTAACAGACATTTCAGACATGTTGCACAAAGCACTCGAACGTCTACCTGAGCACCACCAGTTACCCATGTATTCAGGCTGGCATTATCAAATGAATAATTATCGTCTAGCTTTAGAATCAAGAAGGGTTGTTCAAAGTATATTAACTCCCGTCCTCTCACACCACCGTACGTACGGATTCATATACGGCGGTTCAATTAAGATGAATAAGGCAAAGCTCCATAACGAACTTGCAGACTTTTCAGCCCTTGGTTTTCCCAGTAGGAATTGCCGAGGGTCTTCTTCGGGGTTTCTCCCATTTCTTCCATAATCACATTCGTAATTTTCGCTTAATCAAAC
This sequence comes from Lysinibacillus sp. C5.1, assembly GCF_016350185.1. Classification (NCBI taxonomy): domain Bacteria; kingdom Bacillati; phylum Bacillota; class Bacilli; order Caryophanales; family Bacillaceae; genus Lysinibacillus; species Lysinibacillus sp. C5.1. The sequence continues at coordinate 90,744 of NZ_CP066226.1, read as the reverse complement.
TATCCAACATTTTTAAATATCCTAAAGCGTAATATCCACACCAGCCCGTTAGTTATTGGTTTAATTTTTCGATTCCAGCTTGGAGATATTTACGAATTAGTTTTAATAAGGATTTATCTGAGATTCGTTTCGCTAATGTTGCCATTACGCGGTCATGATTGACCTTATCGAAGAATTTCTCTAAATCCATATCAATGACCCAACGAAAACCTTCTTTTAAATAACTCTTTGCTTTTCGAACTGCATCATGGGCGCTCCGATTTGGTCGGAATCCATAACTGTGGCCCTAAAATGTTATGTCATACTCCTTTGATAAAGTCTGCGAGATGGCTTGTTGAATCAAACGGTCTGTCACGGTTGGCATTCCTATTTGCTGACTTCTAACAGTTCACCTACTTGTCACCAAGTAGGTTATGAAGGGTACTTCACGTTTCCATCAGACCTCCCCGGGTAAGCGTATGCACTTTCACACCTTCTATCCGCTTCATTTACTCGATATGACCTTCGCCAGAAAGGACTTTGTTTTGTAATGCAAACTCATCCAATCATACCTAGCCTTATATGAGATTCGTGTTCCTCGGACCAGTATTTTGCCGCCAGATTCCGCGTCGCAACGGACACCCTTGCTCTTGGCTAACCTCTACTTCGGGGTTCGGGACTTACACCCTATAGTTCATACGCATGCCGGGTGCATATTAAAAACGAGTCCGGCGCCATACCGAACTCGTTTTACTCAATTTGCCTAATGAATAACAGTGTCTAATTTTTGGGGGACATTTCAATGTTGTTAAATCAACGTTTCGTTCCTTTCGCTCCATTAGAACTGATATGGTATAAAAAATTTCAACTTTTTTTATACTTGAAGTAAGATTGACCGATTCATCATTATTATCACTATCATTTTCATTGATTTTATAAACATAAGTCATAGCTACTAAAAACATTACATAAGTAATACTACTATTTATTTTATCAGCATTTCCCCAGGTTTCTACTAAAGTAATTTTTATTAGTCCTCATCATCAATAAATTCAGGCTCAACCTTTTCAAGACGCTCTTCTTTTAAAATTGTAAACATCTTTGCTGCATCTTCTTTTTTCACTGTATCACGTAATTCTTCCACACGTGCTGTAACAATTTTTTGACCGAAGCGAATCGCTAATTCATCGCCAGCCTTCACACTGCTACTAGCCTTCGCTACTTTACCATTAATAGTAATACGACCTTGGTCAGCGACTTCTTTTGCTAACGTACGTCGTTTGATTAATCGTGAAACTTTTAAAAATTTATCTAATCGCATGTTTTTACTCCTTCTCAAGCTGCTTGGCTTCATCCCAAAAAGCATCTAATTGTTCTAGTGTATAATTTGAAAATGGCTGACCGCTCGCCTTTACCTTCGCTTCAACATAACCAAAACGTCGTGCAAATTTCTCATTTGCATGCAACATTGCTTCTTCAGGTGATAGCTTATAAAAGCGCGCTAAGTTTACAAGTGTAAACAAAACATCGCCAAATTCATCGAGTCGTGTTCCATTAGACCCTTTCGCCACTTCCTGACGAAATTCCTGCCACTCTTCCGCAAACTTATCCCAAGCACCTTCTACATCTGGCCAATCAAAGCCAACTTTTGCAGCCTTTTTTTGATAATTGTATGCCGTTTGCAACGCGGATGACGGGCGGTATTCTTCTTCTAGCAGTGGTTTGTCACTAATACCCTTTTCTTCTGCCTTAATCGCTTCCCAATTAGCGACAACACCATCTGCATCCTCCACTGATACATCTCCAAATACATGAGGATGTCGACGAATCATTTTTTCACTAACGGAAGCCAACACGTCCTCAAGTGTGAAGTAGCCTTGATCTTCTCCAATTTGTGCATGTAAAAATACTTGTAGTAACACATCTCCAAGTTCTTCAATCATCGCAAAATCATCTTCTGCATCTACAGCGGCCAAATATTCATGTGCTTCTTCCAGTAAATATTTTTTAAGTGATTCATGTGTTTGTTTTCGATCCCATGGGCAGCCATTTGGTCCACGTAAAGTAGCAATTATTTGGCGGAATGTTGTCCAATCACGTAAAGCCTCTTCCTGTGATGTGACTGGAGGTACATAAACCGTTGTTAAATTATTTACTTCAACGCTTTGATCTAGCTCATACAGTGGCACTGTTACAAGCTTCTCTTGTGAGGAACCCGCTGCCGTAACAACGGTTACCGGATATTCATCATCATATTTTTCCATTAAAGTCAGCTTTACTTCAGATGCACTAAATGTATCATATACTTGCGCAATTAAAATGTGCTGACGCATATTAATGTCATGCATGGAAAAGCTAGTGCCATCAAGTAATTGAAAGCCCTCAATCGGATCGATTTTTAACGCACCAAAAATAGGATCTAAGAAGCTTTGTCCGCCTTCAATCACTACCTTCACTTTACCTTCATCCGCAGCTTGAATTAGCAATTGCACTGTTTGCTCTGCCACTAGCGGATGGCCTGGCACAGCATACATCACATCTCCAATTTTAGTCGCTTCAATTAATCGTTGTGCAATTTCTTCATACACTGGCTGGAACGTATGATGCTTTTCATATATTGCATCAAAGCTTTCAAATTGTAAGCCTTCGTTAGCTAACTCATCTAATACTGGATGATCCACCGTCCGAACAAATAACTTTTCGGCTGCCATTAATTTTTTATATACGCCCATTTGCAACTGATTGAAATCACCAGCGCCAAGACCAATTATTGTTAATGTATTATTCATTCATTCCACCTACTTCTTTCGATTTAACCATAGTTGATACACTGCCATTCTTCGACCGAAAGGCAGTAGATACCATTCTTTTTCAGCCAGTACTCGTAGCTTGGCAATGCACGTAATCATAACAAATGCACCAATACAAACCGCACTAAAACCAGCAACCACTGCCACTAAACGTTGAGATAATAAACCATCTAATAAAGATGGGGTAATTTGAAGCCAAAGTATGACTGCTATTGCCATACATAATGATGCAATGCTAATCTTTTTGTAAAAACTAGCAGGTGCTAATTGCATACCCGTTAATTTTTTTAAGTAAAAAACAAGCGCTAACGCTGTGAACAACAGACCCACATTATTTGCAATAGCAGCACCTAAAACACCTAATGTCCTAATTGTGAACACATTTAGCAGCACTTTCAACGAAAAACCTGTCATTAAAAACAGGGCTGGCTTTTTTAATTTCCCAAAACCTTGCAAAATCGCTGTAAATGTCAAAATAATAGACAACGGTACAATTTGGAGTACATATAGCATCAGTACTTCCGATAATGCATCTGTTTTAAACAGCATTGTATTTATATAAGGCATCACTAATATTAACCCTAGTGAAGCAGCCCAGCCAAATAATATAGAAGCTCTATATGTCAATTGTATAAATGGCAACGCACTACGTCCATTTTGCTTATTTGACATATGGGCAACGAGCGGAACGATTGCTAGAGATAATGAGGCAGCGATGACAACACCAAGTTGCACTAATGGTTGTCCACGATCGTAAATCCCTTTCGTTTCCTTCGCTATCGTGTGGTCCATCCCGCTATCTATTAATAGCGAATAGATAGTAAAAGAATCGACTAGTTGATAACCAAGCAGTAATAAACTACTCATACTTACACTTAAACTTAGTAGTGTCACTTCTTTTAACACTGGAAAACTGGCTAAGCGTTGTTTCTGTTTTCCTATAAATGAACCAAAGCGTTTTCTAAAGAGATACGCAATTAGTAATAAGCCTACGCCTTCTCCAATAACGGTCCCGATAATCGCCATCTGACCAGCACCGTAGAGAGATTTTGACGTCGCCATTATGATAAACGTACCGGTCAAAATAACAGCAACCCTTACCGTTTGTTCCAAAACTTGTGCATAAGCAATTGGCTCCATGATCCCTCTGGATTGAAAGCCTCCCTTAAAAATAGCAAGTGCCGGCATAACCAATACAATAAATGACCCCGTCCGTAATAAAGGAGCAAGATTTGCATCTCCCATCATTTTCGCAATGACGTCCGCACCAGCAAATAATGCAATAAAAAATACCCAGGAGAGTATCGTTAAATAACGAAATATAATCCGCATAATGCTTCGTCTTCTCTGTGTACGTTCTTCCACATCGACCACACAATCATTATCGGCCAGCATTTTGGAAATTGCTACAGCAAAACCACTCGATGTCCATACTACAAATATGGATATTACAGGATACACTTGTTGGTAAATATAAAATCCTTCGTCACCTACAAGGTTTTGAAAAGGCACACGATAAATTGCGCTTAAAATCTTCACAATGAGTGCCGCAATGGTTAATAATGCTGCACCCTTCATGTAACTTTTCATACCAAATCGTTCCGACATACATTGTCCTCTTTCCTTCGTTTAACAATGCCAATAGTATAGCATACCTCAAAAGTTTGACGCTCACCTGAACAATCTTTGGTATCAGCAATGCTTTATGTATACAAAAAAAGTTATTGTTCACCCTAAAAAGAGTTATGACAATAACTTTCGATGTTCATTAATTATTCATTTGTTTTGATAAGAAGTTAGCAGCTGTTTCCACAACTTTTACTTCTACTTCGCCAACAAAATGTACTTTAGATAAAACAATAATACAACCAATAGGATCCCCGTTCACCATGATTGGTGTTGCACAATAGGATTTAACTTGCTCATATTGTCCAGGAACAATTTCAATTGTTGTTTCCATCTTCTCAATTTTTGTTGAACGCTCGTCCATAAAACCTTCCGCAAAGGATGTAATACGACGATTAATGTATTCCTTCTTACCAATCCCTGCAACAGCGATTACTTCGTCTCGGTCTGTTACAAATGCCGGCGTGCCTAGTGTTTCATATAATGTTTCCACATATTCACGGGCGAATTCTCCTAAATCATTAATTGGAGAATATTTTTTCAAAATGATTTCACCTTCACGGTCCGTATAAATTTCTAACGGGTCACCTTCACGAATACGTAGCGTTCTACGAATTTCCTTTGGTATTACCACACGTCCTAAATCATCTATACGACGAACAATTCCTGTTGCTTTCATGCTAAACTGCCTCGCTTTCGTATTCATTAAAATTTTTCTTCAACAATAGTATGGTTTTTCTTGAGACAATCTATGCAAAAAATGAACGAAAAGGATTATGAATCCAACATTAATTTTTTTAATAAAAATTTGTCTTTTCATACAATAAGGATGAACTTGCCAATTTGTCAACAAGTTCAGCCTTTTTTCACATATTTTTTTTGGAATTTGCAATAATCTGCATTATTTCTTCTAATATATCAAAATGATGGTATTTTATGCATTTACGCTCATCAATTGTCAATATCAATTGCATACTATCCATACCGAAGCCAACAGCTCGCTCAAACTTCATCGTCTCGCTTACAATTTTACTTCCATCCACCTTGGCTGAACCTTCCTCAGATAGCAAAATGGAGATGACCTTTTGCTTTTCCTTAATAGAAGAAACGCCCATTTCTAATCCCCAAATCTTCATGCGTGCAATACGCAGCAATCGTTCTGTTTCAATTGGTAAATCACCAAAACGGTCTTGTAATTCTTCCATAATTTCTTCGTATTCATCCACTTGGTCCATCGCTTTAATGCGCTTATACATCTGAATTTTTTGATAGCCGTCTGGTATATACGCATCAGGAATATAAGCATCCACGTTGAGTAAAATTTCTATCTCTGGTTTCTCTTCTTTTTTCACGCCAGTTTGTCGCTCTGCAATGGCCTCTTCTAGCATTTGGGAGTACAAGTCAAAACCAACTGAATCAATAAAGCCATGTTGTTGCGCACCTAATAAATTGCCAGCCCCTCGAATGGATAAATCTCGCATAGCAATTTTAAATCCAGATCCGAGCTCTGTGAACTCTTTTATCGCTTGTAATCGTTGCTCAGCTACATCCGTAAGTACTTTGTCACGTTGATACATAAAGTAAGCGTATGCCACTCGATTTGAGCGACCTACACGGCCACGTAATTGGTAAAGCTGTGCTAAGCCCATGCGATCTGCATCATGGACAATCAGTGTGTTTACATTCGGAATATCAACACCTGTTTCGATAATTGTAGTCGTTACTAAAACATCATAATCCCCTTCAATAAAGGCTAAAATCACAGATTCCAATTGCGATTCCGTCATTTTGCCATGAGCATAGCCGATACGCGCTTCCGGGACAAGCATTTGAATCTCCTCAACTTTACGTGCCATATCCTCTACTCGATTGTATAAGTAAAATACTTGACCACCACGCGCCATTTCTCGCTCAATAGCTTCGCGCACAAGTGCCCCACTATGCTCCATAACATAGGTTTGTACTGGGAATCGATTGGCAGGAGGTGTCTCAATAACCGATAAATCACGAACACCTACCATAGACATATGCAACGTTCTCGGAATAGGCGTTGCGGTTAATGTTAAAACGTCCACATTCGTTTTTAATTGTTTTATTTTTTCCTTATGGGTAACACCAAAACGCTGTTCTTCATCTACAATTAATAGGCCAAGATCTTGGAACGTTAAATCTTTAGATAAGATTCTATGAGTCCCTATTACAATATCTACTTGCCCTTCTTTTAATCCTTTTAAAGTCGCTACTTGCTCTTTTTTCGTACGGAAACGAGATAATAAGCCGACATTGATAGCAAAATCCTGAAATCTATCACGGATTGTCTCGTAGTGTTGTTGCGCTAAAATCGTCGTAGGCACTAAAAAGGCAACTTGTTTACCGTCCTGAATGGCTTTAAAAGCTGCACGAATGGCTACTTCGGTTTTACCATAACCTACGTCACCACATACAAGGCGGTCCATCGGTCGTTCACGTTCCATATCACGTTTCACTTCCACTATGGAACGAAGCTGATCCTCAGTTTCTTCATAAGGGAACGATGCCTCAAAATTACGTTGATCGTCATTATCCGGTGCGAAAGCATGCCCTTTTTCTGCTTCTCGCTTGGCGTATAGCTTTATTAAATCATCTGCAATATCTTGTACGGCAGAGGAAACCTTTGCTTTCGCTTTTTTCCACTCTGCTCCACCTAATTTATGTAGCTTCGGTTCGCGGTCTTCAGATGCCACATATTTTTGAATTAAATCGATTTGCTCCACAGGTACATATAATTTATCGTCTGCACGATAGCGTATATGCAAGTAATCCTTATGTGTGCCATTAACTACTAGCGTTTCTACACCAATGTATTTCCCAATCCCATGATGCACATGCACGACAAAGTCGCCAGCTTTAATTTCTGTATAGCTTTTAATACGCTCTGCATTTGTCATCTTTTGAGGGCGTGATTTTTTCTTTGCTTGTTGTTTAAATAATTCATCCTCTGTCACAATTGCCAAACGTTGTAATGGTAGTTCAAAACCACTCGATAATCCGCCTTCTACAATGTACAGACCTGGTTCATTAGGCTCTCCAATTGTTGCATGAATATCATATTCCTCAAGCATTTCCTGTACACGTTTCACACGGTTTTTATCTCTAGCAACGATTAGAACGGTAAATTTCCCAAGCTGCCATCGTTCAACTTCACTTTGTAATAATGCCATTTGTCCGTGGAACTGTTGCATCGGTTTACATGAAAAATTAGTCGTTTTAGAAAAGGTAATACCCGCAAATGTACGAGAAAATAGCGAGAAATAAAGCTTCTGCTGCGACAGCATCGCCAGTATTTCCTTTAAAGAAAAGGCTGGTTTCACATCATGTACCATTTTCCCTTCTTCAATTAACGATAAAAACCATTCTTCCTCTTCACGTTCCCAGGCATCCATTACCTCCTGAATACGACCTAGCTCATCAAATAATACAATGCCATTTTGTGCAAAATAGTCGCCTAAATAAGCTGTTTTATCATATAGCAACGAGCCATATTTATTTACAAAGTCAGGTAAGTTCCCTTGTTGCAACAATTCAATATCATACTGAATATGTTGATACAGCAGCTCTTTTGTCTCCTGCTTCTTAACTTTTTTCAAGCTTGTCGCTAGCGCACTTTCTAATCGACCTGCTAAAGCAATTCGCTCTTCCATTGTCAAAATTACTTCTGATGCTGGTAAAATACGCACTTCTCGCAATTTATCAATCGAACGCTGGTCATCCGCAGAAAATGTACGAATGGAGTCCACTTCTGTATCAAATAGCTCAATTCGAATCGGCGCCTCTAAATAGGGCGGATAAATATCCAAAATCCCTCCACGCAACGCAAACTCCCCAGGTGTCGTTACCATTGAATTACGAACATAGCCCATAGCTACGAGCGTCTGTAACCATTCCTCAATTTGTACTTCGTCTCCGACTGCTGTCTGTAAAAAATAATGAATCCACTGCTCTTTTGGCGGCATCATTTTTCTTAAACCAGCAATTGGGATAATATAAACAGCTTTTTCACCTCTCACAAGGCAATCAAGCGTCGCAATACGCTCTGCTCGAAGCTCTGGCGAGGCAACTGCTAAGTCAGCAGCAATAAATTCATCGGCTGGGTAATAGTGAACATGTTCCTCTCCTAATAACCCAACAAGCTCATCCGCCATCTTTTGCGCCTGCAATAAATTGGGTGACACAATATAGATGGGTTTTTGCACATGTTCAAATAACGCATCAACCATAACTGGTCGTGCGCTTCCTGTTAAACCTGTAATAAGCTGTGATGCTGTATTGCCGCTCTGAATCTCCTGTAAAAATGATGTGATATGTTTGTCCTGCGACACAAGCTGTCGTAAAACTTCCACAGTCAAAAGCTCCTTTCAGTGCGAAAATTCTAATTATTCAATGTGTTTTATACTATTAATCTAGTACACTATTACACATTCCCATTGTCTAATTATAATGTTCACCTTTGTGTAATTGTCCTAGTTAGTTCACTTTTAGTTTAAAAAGATGATTCTCTATCTGTATCGATTTTTTTCATATTATTAAAAGCTGTGTAACCATGTGCTTCAAAAAATAAAAACGGAAAAAGCTTTGGACGCACACATTGTGCGCCAAAGCATCCTTCCAATTATTGAATCCATTTATTGAGTGCGTGATAATCTGGATATTGTCTAAGCGAATCCTCACATTGCTCACAAATGCAGTGGACGGTTGTTTCACCATGTTGATTCTTTTCAACATAATCGTCTGCCTCACCTAACTCAAAAATATGCAACTTTCGAATTGTATCATCTGCATCAAATGGTAGTGTTCCTATTTCTACTTCACAATGCCTACACCGGTAGCGAATTGCCATCTCCAAATCATCCTCCTTTAAGCAACTTACTACTTAAAGTATAGACATTTAGGAAAAAGATTATGCACCGTTAAATTGGTTCATCACATCAAGAAATGGTTTTGAAAGAGACGCTTCTATTGCATGAACACTATTATCAATAGCATCAGCCATAATAATATTCTCTTCTTTAGAAAACTTAGATAGCACATAATCCGCTACCTTCATGCCTGCTGGTGGGCGACTCACACCAATACGAATTCGGTTAAATTCCTGTGTTCCTAAATGCTGAATTAGCGATTTAATACCATTATGCCCGCCCGCACTGCCTTTTTGACGCAAACGCAATTTGCCTGTTTCTAAATCTAAATCATCATAAATAACGATTAGATCCTTCACATCTATATCAAAATAGTCCATGAGAGGTCTAACACATTCCCCTGATAAATTCATATATGTTAAAGGCTTAACAAGTAGAACCTTTCCTTCAGGACGATGTACAGTAGCATACATGCCATTAAATTTCGAATTCGTTAATGGTGCATCCCACTTTTTCGCTAATGCATCTATGACATCAAAGCCAATATTATGTCTTGTATGCTCATAAGGTTTACCTGGATTTCCTAAACCAACGATAATTTTCATAAGTACCTCACTTCTTTCAATCTAATAGTCATTATTTTACCATACTGCGCTCTAAGAAAGCATTTCGTTCATACCACTTCTGAACAATTATCAATATGCTAAAAATCCATTCACCATTAATATCATTATCGCTTTTTCAATAAAAAAAAGACTATCAAGTCCGTCTTTTACGACTTCCTCGATAGCCTTCCCTACTAACGTCTATTTAACCTTATGCCTCAACACTTTCTTCGACTTCTTCATCTTCTGCCGATACGGTTGGCGCCATAATTGTTGCTAAGATATGGTCATCTTCGTTCACAATTTCAAAATCTACTTGATTGCGAATATCTGCTACCATGATAGATTCTCCAATTGCTAGTTTCGTAATATCAATTTCTAATGTTTCCGGAATATCAGCAGGTTTTACTTTAATTCTTACTTCTAAGTTTGGCTGCATTAAAATGCCACCTTCACTTACACCAACGGATTCTCCAATAAGTGTTACTGCAACATCTACTTCTAATTCTTCAGTCATATTAATTGCTAAAAAATCAACATGATTCACTTCATCTTTCAGTGTACATTTTTGTACTTCTGATACAACGACATTTACCCGTTCACCATCTAACTCCACCGGAATAACACCATTACGCCCATTTTTTTGAACGAATTGCCTAAATTCTTTCGCTGAAATAGAAATTGGGGTTGAATCTAGTTTGTAGCCATAAATAACAGCAGGAATGGCTCCCCCTTTTCTAAGTTGGGTTAATGTCGAACGATGCCCAGTTTCGCGCTTATTTACACTTAACACGGTACTCATATCTATACCTTCCCCTTCCAAGAAAAATTAATGATTTATTTCACCGTAGTCGCAACCTATTTACAGAATTTTAATATAAATATTTATTCGTTCTGTTAAGAGTTTTTAACAACGCTGAAATTTTTTATAATATTTACATTCATTTTACATATGAATGCAGATATTAAGCAGTAACAATTACTATTATACCCCTTAATGAAAATCTTCACACATAACCGCTACGCAAAAAGGACAAATCTACTCATAAATGTAGATTTGTCCTTTTTTTGTCACATATTATGCTAATTCTTTTACGTAAAACTAAAATAAATCCCATAATTTGTATTTCTAGCTTTGCAGATAACCATTTTAAAAGCTTTAAAATAAATATAATATATATATTTTTGCTAAGCTAAGGCGGTCACTTTCCTTCGATGGAGTGCGCCACCTTAGCTTTATAAAAATGCATCTGTCCAGAAAAACATTATGAACTGAACTTAATTAATCGAATAAAGTACTTACTGATTTGTTTTCGTAAACGCGAGAAATTGCATCTGCCATTAATTTAGCTACTGAAAGCTCTGTAATTTTTGGTGATTTTTTCTCTTCAGAAAGTTGAATTGTATTTGTTACTACTAATTCTTTAATCGCAGAGTTTTCAATACGCTCGATAGCTGGACCAGACAGTACTGGATGTGAGCAACATGCATACACTTCTTTTGCACCCGCAGCACGTAATGCATCAGCGCCAATCGTAATTGTACCTGCAGTATCGATAATATCATCAATCAAGATTGCCACTTTACCATCAACATTACCAACGATGTTCATCACTTCTGCAACATTTGGTTTTGGACGGCGTTTGTCAATAATTGCAATTGGTGCTTTTAAACGTTCTGCCATTTTACGTGCACGCGTTACTCCACCATGGTCAGGTGAAACAATTACGATTTCCTCAGCAGGAATACCTTTTGATTTGAAATAATCAGATAGTAAAGGTACCGCCATTAAGTGATCGATTAAAATATCGAAGAAACCTTGGATTTGTGGTGCATGTAAATCTAAAACGATAACACGTGTTGCACCAGCCGTTTCAAGTAAGTTTGCCACTAATTTAGCTGTAATTGGCTCACGCGCTTTTGCTTTACGGTCTTGACGAGCATAACCATAGTAAGGCATTACAACGTTAACTGTACGTGCAGATGCGCGTTTTACAGCATCTACCATAATTAAAAGCTCCATTAAATGTTCGTTTACAGGTGCAGAAGTTGACTGCACGATAAACACGTCACAACCACGAATACTTTCTTCAATGCTAATTTGAATCTCTCCATCGCTAAAGTGCTTAACAGAAGATTTCCCTAATTCAACTCCCATTTCTTGCGCAATTTCTTGGGCAAGTGGATTATTAGAATTGAGTGAAAATATTTTTAATTGTGAGTTTGCATATTGATACGGCATGATGGCCTCCTGTTTAGTTGATAATTATTTTGAATTTAATTTGCTTACATAATTCGGTTTGTTTTCTTGTCTTGCACGAGCAATTGCTAGCGCATCTTCAGGAACTTCTTTTGTAATTGTAGATCCTGCTGCAATAAATGAACCTTTTCCAACTTTCACTGGCGCTACTAAGTTAGTATTACATCCTACAAATACATCATCTTCAATAATTGTTTGGAATTTGTTTTTCCCATCATAGTTCACTGTAATAGAACCACAGCCAACATTGACGTTATTTCCTATTTCAGCATCTCCAATATAGCTTAAATGGGATACTTTTGTGTCATGACCTAGTGTACTTTTCTTCACTTCTACAAAGTTACCGATTTTAACATGGCTACCGATATCAGATAGTGGACGAATATGTGCAAATGGTCCAATCGCTGTATCTTCCGCTACAGTGCTTTCTCTTACAACAGAGGAATGTACTGAAGTACGGTCACCAATACGACTATCAATAATTTGTGAATTTGGGCCAATAATACAATCTTCTCCTATTACCGTTGCTCCTTCAATCATAGAGCCAGGTTGTAGAACAGTATCACGTCCAATGACTGCTTCTGAACTAATGTAAGTAGCAGTTGGGTTAATGATTGTTACACCATTACGCATATGACGTTCATTAATACGTGCACGCATTAATGTCTCCGCCTGTGACAATGCCACACGGTCATTGACACCGAGTGTTTCTTCAAAATCATCGGTTACATATGCTTCAACGATATCGCCTTGCTTTTGTAAAATTTCAATTACATCAGGTAAATAATATTCGCCCTGTGCATTGTCATTTTTCACAAGCTTTAACGTCTCAAACAACGCCTTGTTATCGAAGCAGTATGTCCCCGTATTAATTTCTTTTACTCGTTGCTGCTCTACACTTGCATCTTTTTGTTCGACAATTTGTTCCACCTGTCCATTTTCGCCACGTAAAATACGACCATAGCCAGTTGGATTTTCAGCAACAGCTGTTAAAATTGTCGCTTTTGCATTATTTGCTAGATGATGCTCAAATAACGCTTTCATCGTTTCAGGACGAATAAGTGGCGTATCACCGCAAACAACTAATGTTGTTCCTTGCTCGCTACCTAAAATTGACTCTGCTTGTTGTACTGCATGTGCTGTACCTAGTTGTTCAGCTTGTAAAACATACTCACTTTTATCGCCAAGTTGTTGTTTTACTTTTTCTGCACCATGTCCTACAACCGTTACGATGCGCTCGACATCTAACGTTTGAATGTGATCCACTACATGTTGTACCATGGGCTTCCCACATACTGGATGGAGCACTTTATATAATTTGGACTTCATACGTGTACCTTGACCTGCAGCCAAAATGACAGCAAAAATATTGCTCATCAGTAAGTCCTCCAATACGCTCATTTTCTCTTATGACTATATAGCAAAATTCATCTATTTTCAAGGCATGTAGAATTGACTAAAAAGTGAATTCCTAAATCAAACACGGCTTATGCTCGATTGTTATCAGCTATGCACTAAAATCTGCCCGTTTTCTCTTTTTTGAAAAATAAAAAGAACCCTTCATTCATTGAGGAGTTCTTTCTATTTTCCATCGCCAAAAAGTCCTTATTTTGTAAATAACCTTTGAACGACCATTTATTTTCATAAAACCTATACGCCAATTCCTTCTAATTCGGCTGCTTGTTCTGACTCAGGCGTGTCGCTCGAGTTATGATAAGCGTTTAAAATAATCTCTTGAATTTTGTTACGTGTCGTTGAATTAATCGGATGCGCAATATCTCTAAATTCTCCATCCGGTGTACGTTTACTTGGCATAGCAACGAATAAGCCTGTATTGCCATCAATTACACGGATATCATGTACCACAAACTCATTGTCGAGTGTAATGGAAGCAATCGCACGCATGCGACCATCCGTTTGAACATGACGTAATCTCACATCAGTAACTTCCATTTTCTCACCACCTCTCATCTTAGATGCCTAAATGAAAATATTTATATTCCTATTACCGAATATTTTCCTTTTCATAGTCTAACAAATTTTCTAAAAAATTTGAATACTTCATTTTTAATTCACTATAATATTTTCTCTAGTTCATCGTAAATTTGACAATAGTTTGTCAAATTTTTGGAAAACTAACGAATCTTTTATGTTTTTCTGTAATCCAGCTACATTTTCTAAGTAAACAATTTTTTAGATTTCTAAGATAACTACTTAAAATGGCACTCGAAAGAAATTGTGAGTATTAGTAAAAAACCCTTTAAAAGAGTTATTGTTCTTTTAAAGGGCGCTTATTTTATTTTACAACAGCTATTACTTCTATTTCGACTTTCACATCTTTTGGTAAACGAGCTACTTCCACTGCCGAACGAGCTGGCTTATGTTCGCCAAAGTGACTAGCATAGACTTCGTTCATTGCCACAAAGTCATTCATATCCTTCATAAAGACAGTAGTTTTTACTACATTGTCTAATGATGAACCAGCAGCCTCTAACACTGCCTTTAGATTAGCAAAGACTTGGTGTGTTTGAGCGGCGATATCACCCTCTACTAATTCCCCTGTTGCAGTAAGTGGAATTTGACCTGAACTATAAAACATCCCATTTACAATTATGCCTTGTGCATATGGTCCAATTGCTGCTGGTGCATTTGTTGTAGATACTACATTCATTTGTCATTTCTCCCTTTTTGTAAAATAATTTCCTTCACTTAATGCAATCGTACGATCTTTTTCATTTACCTCATGAAGCTTTACAAGTGAATAGTAATCATCTACTAAAGTTTCATCGGCATGCTCTGCTTCAACAAGAACCGCGATACCTGCTAGTTGACAGTCAAACTCTTCTAGTAGATTTTTCATACCGTTCATCGTACCTCCGACCTTCATAAAATCATCGGTAATTAGTACGCGCTGTCCACTCTTCATGCTTCTTTTTGATAATACCATTGTCTGAATTCTACGAGAAGAACCAGATACGTAGTTTATGCTGACTGTAGAACCTTCTGTTACTTTGCTGTCTCTACGAACAACTACTACCGGTACATTTAAGTGTCTTGCTATGGCATGGGCAATAGATATTCCCTTTGTTGCCACTGTCATAATGACATCAATTTGTTGGTCAGCAAAGGCAGATGCAAAGACCTTACCAACTCGATTAATTAAATCTGGATTGCCCAGTAAATCCGTCATAAATAAATAGCCACCAGGTAACAAACGATCAGAATGTTCAAGTTCTGCTTTTAAATCCTGAATAACTAAACGAACTTCCTCTTCGGACATTTTAGGAATATACTTCACACCACCTGCAGCCCCTGGCACTGTTGTCAATAACCCGATTCCTTTTTCTTCGAAAGTTTCTTTTACAATCGTTAAATCTTCGCTAATTGAAGACTTTGCTGATTGATATAATTCTGAAAAATAAGTTAGCGGGATCAGCTGATGTGGATGTTCTAGTAAATAGTACGTCATATCAACTAGTCGTTCACTACGCTTCCATTTCATGCGACCCTCTCCTAAACACGAATATTTATAGGTAAAATTAACACAAATATGCGTTTTTAAGCAAGCGTATTTCGCTCCCCTAAAATGCGCACAGCATATACTTCTTCACAAAAGCCTCGTAAGCCATTGTAAATTCGACTTACACGAGCCTCACTATCCACAAGGCCAAAGACCGTGGGACCGCTTCCGCTCATTAATGTCGCATCTGCTCCAAAACGTCTCATCTGCTCTTTTAACATAATAACTTCTGGATGCAACTTAAATGTTACAGTTTCCAAAACATTTCCTAAAGATGCACATAATAGTTCATAATTATCCGTCTCAATCGCTTGAATCATTTGCTTTGTATTTGGATGCTCAAGTCCTTCAACTTTCAATCCTCCATATACTTCCGCTGTTGATACACCTATTTTAGGCTTGGCTAATACAACCCAACAGCTTGGCGGAGCAGGTAATTCTTGAATTTTTTCTCCACGTCCAGTTGCTAGCGCTGTACCTCCGTATACACAAAAAGATACATCAGAGCCGATTTTAGCACCAAGCTCTGCTAACTCATCTATGGACAAGTTTAAATTCCAAAGTTCATTTAAGCCTTTTAGTGTCGCCGCTGCATCACTACTGCCTCCTGCAAGACCTGCAGCGATCGGTATTTCTTTTTCAATTGTAATGGATACACCTTGTCTAATGCCGTATGTATCTTTTATAAGACGCGCTGCTTGATAAGCAAAGTTGCGGTGATCATTTGGTACGAAATTATCCGTTGAAATAATTTCGATAACTCCATCCTCTCGAGATTCTAAGCTAATACGATCTGCCAAATCGACAGTCGTCATGACCATCTCCACTTCGTGATAATTATCTGGTCGTTTATAAAGAACATCTAATGTTAAATTAATTTTTGCAGGCGCCTTTACATAAAGCATCTTACTTCCTCCCTCATAACTACACGCAGAAACAGCCATTCATTTTTCGCGCAAGATAATTCATTTTATTTTACCATAATGAGAAAGCAAACTGAAAAAAGAACCGTTTTATAACGGTTCTCTCTCGTCAGTTGTTTTGTTGTGTTCAGCATAGGCAACCCTTGCTAAATGAAGTAAATAAATGTAAGCAACCTATTTTAGGCAAAGTAGACTACTTACGCTCTTGTTCACTGCTTGCTCTTTCCGCCATCTCAATGGCACGTTTCACCATATTACCAGCATCTCGAGCTTTAATGCCGCCCCAACCTTCTTTTTGCACAACATCATAAAATCCAAGTTCTTTGGCGATCTCTTCTTTTAAACGAGGTGACATGATACCTTTTCTAGGCATATAAACTCCTCCTTGTAACAACTGACGACATTAGTATGTCCGATAAAACGAAAAGCACTCATGTAGTTTTTGACATACATGAGTGCTCCAAAATATAGAAATAAGTACTAGAAACTATTTCGCGACAGCAGCCTTTGCTTCGTCTAAAAATGTAATCTCTACTGCCTCAGTTAAAATATCTGTGTAGCTATACGATACGCGTTTGCACGTATTGTCTTCTTGATCAAGCTCAACTACAAAAATTGCACGATATGTTTCGCGCAATATCCCTGCACACTCGATCGTTTTCTTGCGACCACCGTTTGCTTTTAACTGCAAACGTTTACCCAAATGACAATCCAACGACTTTTTAATGTCCGCTAAAGTTTTTGGCATTTTCGCTTACACCTCACTAATACCTAGTATAAGTGATACGCCCAAAAATGTCAACAAAATATAATATTTTATCAGCCCTTCATAAATGTTGTCAACTTATTTTTTTTGAAAAAATACGTTTTTTTTTCATATCACATGAAAATGTAACAAAATTTTTTACTTTGCAAAGGTTGGATAAAGAGCATCTGCAAGCTTCCCAAACTCTTGAATGGAAAGTGTTTCACCACGACGAGTTGGCTCAATATTTACAGATTCTAAAGCCTCGATGATTTTATCTTTATTGGCCTTACCATTTGGTAAACCCGATTGTAAATTATTTAAGATGGTTTTACGACGCTGTACAAATGACGCTCTTGTGACAACAAAAAGAAAATCCTCATCAATCACATTAACCGGTGGCGCATCATGCTTAATAAGACGAATAACTGCTGAATCTACATTTGGTTGTGGCATAAAAACAGTTTTCGGTACAGTCATCGCAATTTCTGCTTTCACGTAATACTGAATGGCAATCGATAATGAACCATATTCTTTTGTTCCTGGTTTCGCTGTAATACGATCCGCTACTTCTTTCTGCATCATCACCACAAAACCACGGATTGGTAGACGATCATTTAACAACTTCATTAAAATAGGCGTCGTAACATAATAGGGTAAATTAGCAACAACCATAATATCCTCAATACCTGGCATTTCTTCCTCAATTACTTTAGCAACGTCTGCTTTTAAAATATCGGAATGCACGATAGACACATTATTATATGGACTTAATGTATCGGCTAGTACTGGTAATAAACGCTGATCGATTTCAAACGATACGACCTTTTTTGCGCTGCGTGCCAAATGCTCCGTTAATGCGCCAATACCTGGACCTACTTCAATTGCACCACTGTTTTCTGTCAAATTCGCATGACTAACAATGTTTCTTAAAATGTTCGGGTCAATTAAAAAATTTTGACCTAAGCTCTTTTTAAATGAAAATCCATATTTTTTTAAAATTTCCTGTGTTCGAATGGGTGTTGCAATATCCTTATGCATTATTTTCCTCCTGATCTACCTGTGCGACAGCAGCACCAAATTGCTGTTCTGTTATTTGAAACATTTTCAATCTTTTATGAAGTTGTTTACCATTTGTTGCACCAATATTCAATATTTCGCCTAGACGATCACGGCGTCTTTTCGCCAATGGATGACCGATTAAACGAGCGGTCATTAAATCTTCTAGCGTAATATCATCGGTAATGGGCTCATTGTTATTTGGCGTATAGACAAGACTTAACGCTTCGCGAATATCCTCATCTGCCGCATGCTCAATGCCTAAACCTTTACCGTTTTTTGCAATTGTTTTTGATTTTGGTAAAAAGGCATGTTTTACCCCTGAGACATGTTGCTCAATAATAGCTCGAATTCGCCGTCCTGGATAATCAGGATCTGTAAACACAATGACTCCTCGTTTATCCTGTGCGTGCTGAATTCGTTTAAGCGTCTCCTCTGAAATTGCAGATCCATTTGTTTCAATAGTATCTGCTTGAACAGCTCGCTTAATGGCTGTTGTATCATCTTTTCCTTCAACGACAATGACTTCTTGAATTTGCAAAAAGGCTCCTCTTTTCTACCTTATCTTCAGACCATTTTACAACTGCCCTGTGTGATTGTACAGAAATACAAAGTTAGTCGGTTCTATACGTGAAAAAAGCTTTCCCGCCAGTCAATACAGGAAAGCCAATGCTTAGTGAAAAACATTTTGTTATATTTTACAATTTTTTTAATTTAATACTTTAATACGCACTTTCTTACGTCCCCAGTTGCGGGCTTGAGCATCTGTTTGTACAAGTATATCGATCTTATTACCCTTAATTGAACCACCAGTATCCCCAGCAATAGCTGTTCCATAGCCTTCAACCCATACCTTTGAGCCAAGTTTAATAACGGATGGATCTACTGCGATTACCTTTAAGCCAGAACCTGAACGCAAGTTAATGCCAGTAGCTGATGTACCTGAACAGCCTTTACAATACGGTGTATAAGCTGTTGCCGTTACATAAAATTCTTTCCCACTAGCAGGCTCCGCTGAACCACGAGACACAGTTGTTGCACTAGCTACTAATTTTTTTGCACCAACAGCAACTACTTGTTTCTTTGGCTCTTTTATGACGTTTTCAGATTGTAAATTTTTTGCCACAATTTTGCCGTTTTCTTTCACGACTTCATACGTTCGAGAAACTGTACCCTTCTCGCCCGTCGTGACAACTTTTTGTTTTCCTTTTAGCAAAGAAGCATCTTGCTTCTTTTCAATTGCGAAATCAATAGAGTCTTCCACTACATCGATAACCTTTTCTACGCGAACTACTGCGATTTTACTCTCTGGAGTGATAACGTCCTCCAGGTTATTCTCGACACGATCGAATTCATTAAGTTGAATTCCTTGTTGTTTTAAAAAGTTAGCGACCGTAGTCGAAGTGGACCAAACTTGTCTGTTTTCTAAACCATCGACAAGCGTTACCTGAAACGCTTTTTGAATATCGATTTTGTTATCTGCTCCTACTTCTGTATCCAAACCTTGCGCTAATGAATCATGTTCTGATACTTCGATATTTGCTTCCTTCAAAATGTCTTTCACTAGTTTTTCAGTTGTCCAAACTTTTGACTGATTTCCATCAACTGAAATTGTTACTTCTTTTGCCTGTTCCCAAGTAATTGCTAAACCATTAACAATTTTGGCATTCAGAGAGGGTGATATTTTGTCATGCGCTGCTACGTCTATATTTTGATTTTGTAATAGTTCTTCTACAGTTTTAGCATGTGTTGATACTTCAATTGCTTCTCCGTTAGCGTTAAGCGTTACGGATTTTTTAGTACCTTGATAAAGTACGAATGAAATTACTGACACAAACAGGACAAGTGAAACAATTCTTATCACTGTTTGCTTACTCCTCAATGATCCTAAGAACAAGTTTTTCATGGAATTATTTGACATGAAAAAACGCCTCCTTAATACAAAGTTGGATTATACGGACTAGATTTAGCACTGTCAACCCGAATGTATTTCAAAAAAATTTGACCATGCTATTTTAGCCAACCGCAAACACAGTATTGGAGGCACTTTAGCTAGTTAAACGTCAATCCTAAAAATTTTTTTTGCATTGGCAGTCGTTACATTGGCAACTTCCTCAATTGGTATTTCTTTTAAACGTGCAATTTCTTCTGCAACTAATGGCACCAATGCTGGTTCATTACGTTTACCACGATAAGGATGTGGAGCTAGATATGGCGCGTCTGTTTCGATCATCAAGTGCTCTAAAGGTATCTCTGTTGCTACTTCTTTCGGCATGCGAGCATTTTTAAAAGTCACCGGTCCGCCAAGACTAATCATAAAATTCATTGCGATGCATTGACGTGCTGTTTCTACACTTCCGCTATAGCAATGCATAACGCCTCCAACAGAAGCAGCATTCTCTTCACGTAAAATATCCACAACATCTGCTGTCGCATCTCGATTATGAATGATAATTGGTAAATTTACTTTTTGCGCTAAATGAATTTGCTTGCGAAAAAGAGCTTGCTGAACATCCTTTGGTGATTTATCCCAGTAATAATCTAAACCTGTTTCACCAATTCCAACGACTTTAGGATGTGCTGCCAATTCCTCAATCCATTGTAAATCTTCTTCAGTGCAATCAATAGCATCTACTGGATGCCAACCAATCACACCATAAATAAAATCGTATTGTTCTACTAATTCCATTGTTTTTTCAATCGTTTTACGATCAAAACCTACAACTACCATGGTTTCAACCTTTGCTTCAAGAGCTCGATCTATGACTTCTTGTAAGTCTTCTTGATACTGCTCTGCATTCAAATGTACATGTGTATCGATAAACATTGTCATTCCCCTAACCTTGATTTTATTAAAGATTATTATTTCATATTTTTCATCTGCATTACAATTTTGTTACAAACAAATTAGTATTGTGACAATACACTTATAAATATTCGGCAAAACTATTACCATGTACCTAAAATTCGTCAATTTACGCGTTGCATAAGTTATAGTAAAATAACTTTTAGCCGAATAATAGTCCAAATTTAGAATGGCCTGCTGAATATTTTCTACTCAACAGGCCATACTGCATTTTTTATTTTACTTTTGCACCATTTTCAAGTTTTGGATCAACAGAGGCTAGCTTTAAAATTCCATCTTTTTCACCCGCTAAAATCATCCCTTGTGATAATTCACCACGTAATTTTACAGGTTTCAAATTTGCAACAACAATCACTTTTTGTCCGACTAGCTCTTCCGCAGTATAATACTTAGCAATTCCCGAAACTACTTGGCGTTGCTCATATCCAAGGTCAACTTGAAGCTTTAATAATTTATCCGCTTTCGGAATCGGTTCACATGCTGTAACCGTTGCCACACGTAAGTCTACTTTCATAAAATCATCAATAGATATTTCTGGAATTTCTGGAATTTCCACAACTTTTGATTCTGTGCTTGGTTCTTCTTCTTGAGAAGTTTTTACAGAGCCGCGCATTTCTTCACGAATGTAAGTAATTTCAATTTCACTATCTAAACGTGGGAAAATTGGTGTACCTTTTTCTACCACTTTAATGTTTGCTGGAATAGTATTACCGAATGTTTCAATTGTTTCCCATGATAAAAATTTGTCGTCTAATCCTAATTGTTGCAATATGCGTGTCGGTGTAGATGTCATAAATGGTTGTAACATAACGGCAATATGATGTAAACTCTCTGCCAAATTTCGCATAACAGCCCCTAATTTTGGCTTATCTGCTTCTTCTTTTGCAAGTACCCAAGGCTGTGTTTCATCAATGTATTTATTTGTACGAGATACTAGTGTCCAGAGGTCAGCTAATACAACACTAAATTGCATTTTTTCCATACTTTCTTCATATTTAATACGTACAGTTTCTGCATGCACTTTTAATGCCTCATCAAATTCTGTCGATTGAAGATTTTCTGTAGGAATATTGCCATCAAAATACTTATTAATCATAGAAATTGTACGGTTTAATAAATTACCTAAATCATTAGCTAAATCAAAATTTGTTCGCTCCACAAATGATTCTGGTGAAAATACGCCATCTGAGCCAAATGGTAACTCTCTTAATAGGAAGTAACGTGTTGCATCTAATCCATAACGTTCGATTAACATTTCAGGATAGATAACATTTCCTTTTGATTTCGACATTTTTCCGTCTTTCATCATAATAAATCCATGCGCGAACACTTTTTTAGGTAATGGTAAATCAAGAGCCATTAAGAATATCGGCCAATAGATTGTATGGAAACGTACGATATCTTTTCCTACAACATGTACATCGGCTGGCCAATATTTATTAAATAACGTTTCATCTTCTGATAAGTAACCTAAAGAGGTAATATAATTTGTTAACGCATCTACCCAAACGTAAATTACGTGTTTTGGATCTCCCGGTACTTTAATGCCCCAATCAAATGAAGTTCGTGAAACTGATAAATCTTCAAGCCCTGGTTTAATAAAGTTATTAATCATTTCGTTTTTACGAGATTCCGGTTCGATGAATTCTAAATTTTCTTCATAATAAGCGAGTAGGCGATCTGCGTATTTCTTCATATTAAAGAAGTAAGATTCTTCTTTAACTTTGTGTACAGCGCGACCACAGTCTGGACACTTTCCATCTTCTAATTGTGTTTCAGTAAAGAATGACTCACAAGGGGTACAGTACCACCCTTCATACTCACCTTTATAAATATCGCCGTTGTCTAAAAACTTTTGGAAAATCTTTTCGACAGTTTTCTTATGACGTTCTTCCGTTGTTTGAATGAAATCATCATACGAAATATCCATTAATGCCCAAAGTTTTTTCGCTGCCTCGGCAATCTCATTTACATATTCTTGAGGATGCTTGCCAGCTTCTGCAGCTTTTTCTTGAATCTTTTGTCCGTGCTCGTCCATCCCAGTTAAGAAACGTACATCATAGCCACGTAAACGTTTGTAACGTGCAATCGTATCAGACGCTACTGTCGTATACGCAGTACCAATATGAAATTTTCCACTTGGATAGTAAATCGGGGTTGTTATATAGAATGTTTTGTTTTGTTCGCTCACGAGAACTGCCTCCAATGTTTCACAGTATAATATCTATTCTATCGAAGTACGAAATTCGTTTCAATGAAAGTTTATCGAATGCGAAAAATGTCGAATATTATATTAATCCATTTAATGTCTTTTATAAGAAGCTTTTTTACTATAAAATAAAATCTATAATAAAAACCTTTTAAAAACGTAGAAATAACAGTTTTCTCCTCAAAAATTTTTACAAACAAGAAATAATTACTGTATTAATTAATTGACGTTTATGGCATTACTTGGTATGATAACTATCAGACAAGGAAATTATGTCGAAATTTGACGAAACACAAATATAACTTTTACTTATAGGAGGAAAAATAATTATGAAATCAACAGGTATTGTTCGTAAAGTCGATGAATTAGGTCGTGTGGTAATTCCAATCGAACTTCGTCGTACATTAGGTATCGCTGAAAAGGACGCTTTAGAAATCTACGTAGATGATGACAAAATCATCCTAAAAAAATATATGCCAAACATGACTTGTGCTGTTACTGGTGAAGTTTCTGATGATAACTTCCGTCTAGTTGGAGGCAAATTAATTTTAAGCCCTGAAGGCGCAGAAATGCTGATGAAAGAAATCCAATCTAGCTTAAAAAAATAAACCCTTTCCTGCACCTAAATCGACAACAGCGGTTTAGGTGTTTTTATTATTTAATAAAAATTTCTTTTTATAATGGTAAAGTATTATATATACTTCCCATATAATGTCCATGTCAGACCTCTTTTAATAAGATTACTCGCTTTTACAATTATTATCAATTTAAACATTTGCATTTTAATAAGGATAATCATTCTCAATCGTTATAATTTGGTAAATATTGTTTATTTCGAATAAAAAAGATTGCCTCCGTGGAGACAACCTTTTCATACTCACTCACTATGGTATTCGTTATAAATATCACGCTTCGCTACTTGGCGCAGTTTCGCTACCTCTTTTATTGCTTCCTTAGAAGTAACGCCTGATTCGGCAATAATATAATCGACATGTTCCACAACATTCATGTCAATCCAATATACATCTTCTTGCATATCTTCTTCTACATTTTGATTTCCTTCTAAAACAATACAAAATTCTCCACGGATTTCTTCGGTTTGAGACCATTCCACCGCTTCTGATATAGTACCACGAAGAAACTCCTCGAATTTTTTTGTCAGTTCACGCGCCAGCACAATGCGGCGATTACCAAGAATTAATTCCATATCCTTTAGTGTTTCTTTTAAACGATGGGGAGCCTCGTAAAATAAGATGGTTTCTTGTCTTTTTTTTAATTGCTCTAATTGTTGTCGTCTCTCTTTTTTTCCACGATTTAAAAACCCGTAAAAGAAAAAGGGTTGTGGTGTTAAACCAGAAGCAATTAAAGCAGAAATTGCGGCATTTGCACCTGGAATTGGTACTACAGCTATTCCTTCGGCAATTGCCTTACTCACAATATCTGCCCCTGGGTCCGAAATACAAGGTAAACCAGCATCACTTACTAATGCCACCGTCTTTCCTTGACGTAAAAAACTTAGTAGCTTCTCTCCCCCGGCATCAATATTATGTTCGTGATAACTTACAAGTGGAGTTTCAATATCAAAATAGTTGCAAAGCTTCTTTGTATTCCGTGTATCTTCAGCAGCGATCACATCCGCTTCCTTTAAAATACGTAGTGCACGTACACTCATATCCTCTAAATTGCCAATGGGTGTTGCTACAAGGTATAAATGTCCTTGATGATCGTGCATCGTACTTTTTTGTGATTTCACGATTAATCCCTCCCTATATAGTTCGTTTTTTGCGCCCGTGTTAACTGCTTAAAAGCATATTCTGCCCGCATCGCTTCTTGTTTTGTGTCGAAAGTTTCGACATAAATACATTCAACTGGTCCTCTAGCCCGTGTATATTTGGCACCTTTTCCTGCATTATGTGCGGCAACACGTTTTTCTACATTATTTGTATAACCTGCGTAATAAGTCTTGTCCGCACATTCTAACACATAAAAGAAATGACTATTCGTTTTGTCCATAAAGCATTGCTCTCACTTCGGCTGTATATTCATTATTTGAATCATAGACATACAGTGGGGGTAATATTTTCAAATCTGGTTTACCATCCTTTATTGCTTCTATTAATAAAGTATTGGCTTCCTTCCCTACTTTCGGATAAATCAGTTGCATGCGTTTTGGTTCTAATCGATTTGCTCGCATAGCTGTGACAATATCCAATAAGCGACCAGGGCGATGTACAAATGCTGCTTTTCCACCTTGTTTTAATAATCTACTTGCCGATTGCACTGCTTCATCGAGTGTTAAATGTAATTCATGTCGTGCTATCGCGTAATGTTCGGATAAATTTTTATCACTTGCTTCATGCGCTAAAAAATATGGCGGATTACAAGTCACTACATCATATTTTTCTATTCCTAATTGAGATGGAATTTCCTTTACATCCCCAAGTACCATATTGATTTGTTGCGCTAGGTTATTATACCGAATACTTCGCTCTGCCATATCAAATAAACGAGGCTGTAATTCTACACCCGTAATATGCCCTTTCGTTCTAGCACTTAAAAATAACGGAATAACACCATTGCCTGAGCATAAATCCACTATTTCCCCTTTATGATAAGGTACATTGACAAATTTCGAAAGTAACACTGCATCCAATGAGAAAGAAAAGACAGATGGGCTTTGAATAATACGTAAATTCTCTGCCAACAAATAATCTAACCTTTCATCATCCTTCAACCAATTTTCCATGAGCCTTCCTCCTACTATACAAAACAAAAGACTGATACCACCGAAGCGGGAATCAGTCTTCTATTACACATTTTGCTTATTTAAAAATGATAGACAAAACAGACAATCTTCACCTTTACGTGAACTTCCAAAATGAACATGACAAACGTGGAAGCCCTCTTGGTATAGACGTGCTAAGTTATCATATCCCTCGCCAATATCTAATGGATTCTCTTTCTTCTCATCTGTAGCCTGTACGGTGTTCTCTTTAGAAAGTAGTTCTTCTAGACGTGTACGAAGGTGATGATTTTCTGTTTCGAGTGCCTTATGTTCTTCCATCATTAACGCTACAAATTGCTTCAATGCACCAAATTGCGCCTGCATTGCTTCGAGCTGTTGTTCGAACTCCATAACGGTATCTAAGAAATTACGGTCCTTCACCCAAGCCACCTCGTTAAATTCTCTATCTTATATAAGATTTTTTTCGCATGCTAGCAGTTCTTCGAGCGTATACTCAACCGTGCGCTCTTGCTCCTGTAAATATACTTGAATAAGTCTCTCTAGCACATTTAAACCAACAACTCTCCCACGGCCATCTGGTGTCATTGTCATTTCACCAATATCCGGCATACCCTCTTTTGCTTCTTCGTATTCATCGTTTTCATACTTCAAGCAGCACATTAAACGACCACATAACCCAGATATTTTAGATGGGTTTAAAGATAAATTCTGATCTTTTGCCATTTTAATAGACACCGGATCAAAATCACCTAAAAATGTTGAACAGCATAGCATTCGGCCACAAGGACCAATACCACCTAATAATTTTGCTTCATCTCGAACACCAATTTGGCGGAGCTCGATACGCGTTCTAAAAACAGATGCTAAATCTTTTACTAAATCCCTGAAGTCAACACGACCTTCTGCCGTAAAGTAAAAGATTATTTTATTGCGATCAAATGTATATTCAACATCAACAAGTTTCATCTCTAGTTTATGTTCTATAATTTTTGCATTTGCTAGCTCAAATGCACGTTTTGACTCTATCGCATTTTCTTCAACTTGAATACGATCACGTTCATCTGCTGGTCGTAGTACTTGTTTAAGTGGCAATACGACATCATTTTCCCCTACTACTTTTTGAGGGACAACTACCTTCCCGTATTCTACACCACGAGCTGTCTCTACAATGACATATTGACTGTCCTCTAGTAGAAATGATGCTGGATCGAAATAATATATTTTACCCGCCTTTTTAAAGCGGATTCCTACTACATTATACAAATGTATATCCCTCCTGCAGATTTAGCATTAGCTGCTCCATCAATAACGTCCTATTCATGTTACGCTGTAAAGATGCACGCGCCTGTAAAATGGACTCCATTTGACTAGATAGGCGTTCAAAAGTCGAATGTAACGCAGCTTCTTTAAAAGTCTGTAACATGTCTGGATAAGTACAAGCTGCTTCGGGATTAGCTTTTATTGACACTATATCACGGTAAGCAAATAGTAGTAAATCCAATGCTTGCTCCATTTCGCTTTTTTCCTTAAATAGTGGCAACCATTCCTCATGTACAACTATCATAGCTTCATGTACATTTTGGCGAATTGCCTCTACTAATTTTAACACTGTTTTTCGAGCCTGTGCAAACTGCTCATCTTTTGCTAAAAAAATAGCGGTTTCGAGCTCGTTCGTCATCATGCTAACCGTAGAAGCCATGGAGTGGGGAACGTCATTTTCTTGCAAATGCTTTAACAACAATTGACGCGGCATCTTTTGAAACTTAATATGCTGACAGCGCGAACGAATAGTAGGTAATATTGATTGCATCTGCTCTGTTAACAAAATAGCCGTAACTTCTCCATTGGGTTCTTCTAAAAATTTTAAAATCATATTAGCAGATGCTATATTTAAACGATCCGCATGATGCAGAACGTAAATTTTACGTCCTTGCTCAACACCCATCATTTTCATCTCAGAAATAAGATCACGTATTTGATCAATTTTAATAAATTGACCTTCCGGATAGATTTCGTGAATATTCGGATGATTTCCCGAATCAACACGTCTGCAATTTCGACATGTTTCACATGGAACATTTTCATGTGGATGTTCACATAGCATTAATTTTACAAAAAAATGCATAATATCCACTTTCCCTGTTCCTTTTTCGCCATCAAAAATGTATGCATGGGCTAATCTATTTTTGTCAAAAATCGTTTGAAGCTGCTTCATTACGACTGGCTGTAGTGTGAAAAGCTCTTCAACATTCTTCGCCATTTTTTATTATATTCCTTCCTATATCTATAAAGCCTTTTGGACTTGTACATGTAAATTTATTTTTGGTAGAAGCAACGCTTTACCAATTGTGATAGTAAGGAGTCCTACTGATCAAATTTGAAAAAAGCCCGCGCCTACAAGTGAACAAGACACGGGTTTTACATATATAAATTAATTAATAGACCTTTAATCTCGCCAATTTTGTCAAGAAGGTCAATCGCTTCCTTTTCTTCATCTAAAATATCTTGTGCAAGCTCCACAAGACGCGTATCAATTGTCTCAATGATTTTCAATCGTCTTCCTTCACCAAAACGATTCCATGTATGCGATTGTTTTAATTCCATACCATGCTCTACAGTTTCCTGTAAGAAACGCTTCACAAGCATTTTAAAACGAGCAAGCTCTCGCAAATTACGGGATCTTGCGACACGGTCACCAGCAGTTGAAATATCCCCCAACAATCGTGTTAGTTGTTCGGTTTGCAATTTGGAGCCTTGCTTGACGACCATATCACCAAATCGGTTATTTTGATTATTATTTTGTAGAGGCTCCTTACGATTAGTATTGATCCCGACACGTATATCTTGATTGATCTTCAAGCTTCATTCGCCCCCAATTGCTTTATTATCAATGTCATCTATAGTTATGAATTTTTACTGCCAGTTTGGCAATGCTCACTAAATATTAAATACTGTTAAAAGTGGTGAAATTGTTCGATTGGTAAAACAAAGACGGTAGCGCCCCCTACCTCTACCTCCACTGGATATGGGATATAGGAATCTGCATTACCACCTAATGGCGATACGGGTGCAACCAATTGTTCCCGTGCTCGACAATTATCACGGATAATATCTAAAACTTTGGGTATGAGAGAGTCTTCTGTTCCAATTAGAAACGTCGTATTACCAGAGCGTAAAAAACCCCCTGTACTCGCTAATTTTGTTGCGCGAAACTGATTTTTCGTTAAAGCATTCGATAAGCGGCTACTATCCTGATCTTGTACAACAGCTACGACTAACTTCATTCGCACTCACCCCTTTATATAATTGGCCTTGATAGAATTTATTCAAAACAGCAACATCTACTAACAATTTCAATCCACACTTAGAACGAAAAGGACGCTAACAACATTCATGTTAAAAAATCTTTGCGACAATTTGTCTTTGTTCATACGCGTATTAGATGAAAGTAGGCACATTGCATTCTTCTTAGCACTTATAAGGTAAAGTTTTCTTTTATCCGATGCAGTAAATGGGTCATCAGATGTTACCATTATATCACAATATGGTAGTTAACTTCATGTTTTTACTGCATTGCCTTATACACTATTGCCCATACATCTTCAACTACATGCTCCATATTTTGGTCGGCATTAATAACTCTGATACGTTCTGGATATCGTTTTACTAATTGTAAATATCCCTCACGCACCTTTTGATGAAAGGCCAAGCTTTCAACATCAAGGCGGTTTACTTCACGATCCCCATGTGCGTGTATTCGCGCTAAACCAACCTCTGGTGAAATATCAAATAGGATAGTTAAATCGGGTAATTTTTTCCCAATTGCAAATTCATTAATTGATAGTACTTCATCTACACCGATGCCACGTGCATATCCTTGGTAAGCTAACGATGAATCAATAAATCGATCACAAATAACCATTTTCCCAGCATCTAAAGCAGGACGTACTTTTTCAAAGTAATGCTGACTTCTCGCTGCTGCGTACAACAATGCTTCCGTCCGTTCATCCATTGCTGTGTGCGCGGGATTTAAAATGATTGTTCGAATTTTTTCGGCGATTTCAATGCCTCCAGGTTCTCTCGTTGCTAAAACATCTATATTTTCTTGTGCTAATCGTTCAGCTATTTTTTTAATTATGGTTGTTTTCCCGGCACCTTCTGGACCTTCAAATGTAATAAATAAATTGCAATTCATGCTGTTATTGCCTCCAACTATTTAATGACCTCGATCATTTTTTCCTCTAACCTGTGATTTCCTTGAAATGTTGCACCTGTTGCAAGTAATTCCTCTAACTGACTTAGTTTAGCCACCGTAATTTTTTCTCCTGGAACGAGTAATGGGATGCCAGGAGGGTAAGGAATAATCATACTTGCAGCCGTACGTCCCATTGTCCGCATGTAGGGTAGCCATTCCTTCTTCATATTTGCAATTTCATCAAATGAATATGCTGGTTCCGTAATAGCCGTGAAACTGTAGGCATTGTGCGAAACGGCTTGTATTTCTGTTTTTTCAGTGTTTAATAATGCTGTCACAGCCTCTTTTATACGTACGCGAATCTCTGCAAATGGAAAACTATACCCTTGTTTTAAAAGTGGCAATACAAGTAATACCTGATGAGCATCGGCAAGCTCTGCATATACCTGCTTCGCTTCTAATGCTTCCTGTAGTTGATAGCCATTATAACCTTTAACACGAAGCAATAACTTTAAAGGGTCATCTACCTCGATGACTTCAAGCGAACCAATTGAACGTAATGCATCGACCCATTGATTTTTTTTCTCTATTATATATGCACCATCGCTCTCCATATATGTCTGTATATAATAGCGTGCATCATCCAAAGAAGCTAACAATATATAAGATGGACTGCTGGATTGTAACATGCGTAAATAGTGATGGATACTATCAACATTCACTAATTGTGAGTTCACATGCATAAAAGAAGCCATGGTCATAGCGGGCAATGTTTTGTGCGCTGACTGCACAACAACATCCGCGCCGAAGGTTAAAGCAGATGGCTGGAATAAAGAACAAGCATTAAAATGAGCCCCGTGCGCTTCATCTACTAAAACGGGAATGTTTTTTTCATGACAATATGCTATTTGCTGCGATAGTTCTTTAGATATCATACCGTAATATGTTGGATACGTTAAAACCACTGCCTTAACGTCTGGATACTCATCAACTGCCTGTTTTAGATCGTGATAGGAAACATGTGTTGCAGTTAATGTTCGGTCGTCCCAAAGTGGAGAAACATAAACAGCCTTTGCTCCAACAAGCTCAATTGCATGAAAAATAGATTTATGAGCATTGCGTTGTACAATGATCGTATCGCCTCTTTTACATGTAGCATATATCATCGCTAAATTCCCAACTGTTGAGCCACCTACTAAAAAAAAGCTTTTCGTCGCACCATATGTTTCAGCTAGTAAATTTTCAGCCTCTAATATCATTCCCTCAGGATAGTGCAAGTCATCCATTCCTGTTAACTCTGTTACATCGTAGCGCATAACATCTTTAAAAGCCTGTGGTAAACGAGAAAATTCTCCATGTTTATGCCCTGGTACATGAAAGGATATATTTTGTTGTTGTCGAAAACGCTCTAAACCTTCTACAATTGGCTTTTTCTTTTGCAAAACAAGACACCCTTTTTCGTTTATTATATTCTTTAATTATACGGGATTATGGCACGATAAAAAAGCTATCCTATAAAATAGGATAGCTTAAGATTTAAGATGTAAGAATAACCATAAAACAGCATTTGGTTTTCATTCCAACTGCTACAACGATTCAAAAAGTGCCAATAATTTAGTTAGGTCAGCAAAATGCAGAAACTTCTCTCTTATTCCTAAAAAAGAATGGCCCCTCTCAATATAGCAAATTCTTTAAGTATCTCTTTTTCATCACTTTCACCATTTACAATACCTCTATCTATTTCTTACCGTATCTATTGATGTATGATGTCACCCATTCTCCAATAGTTTTCTCAGGTTAACGATACACATGCTGTTTAGAGTATCTCAACTATAAGTTAGAATAAGTGTCACATACTTTTTGAGCTAAGCAACTAATCATGATATTACAATGTGTGATTGTTTCTTTAGCGCTTTGGATACGTTAGGATTTCAAATAAAAAAAGACTGAAGATTTCTCTTCGGTCTTTTTAAGTTGCCTAGCGACGTCCTACTCTCACAGGGGGAAGCCCCCAACTACCATCGGCGCTAAAGAGCTTAACTTCCGTGTTCGGTATGGGAACGGGTGTGACCTCTTTGCCATCATCACTAGACAGTATTTAATTGAAAGATTGTTCTTTCAAAACTGGATAAACGGTGCATTGAATGTTTCAAACTTTTGGTTAAGTCCTCGATCGATTAGTATTCGTCAGCTCCATGTGTCACCACACTTCCACCTCGAACCTATCTACCTCATCGTCTTTGAGGGATCTTACTTACTTGCGTAATGGGAAATCTCATCTTGAGGGGGGCTTCATGCTTAGATGCTTTCAGCACTTATCCCGTCCACACATAGCTACCCAGCGATGCCTTTGGCAAGACAACTGGTACACCAGCGGTGTGTCCATCCCGGTCCTCTCGTACTAAGGACAGCTCCTCTCAAATTTCCTACGCCCACGACGGATAGGGACCGAACTGTCTCACGACGTTCTGAACCCAGCTCGCGTACCGCTTTAATGGGCGAACAGCCCAACCCTTGGGACCGACTACAGCCCCAGGATGCGATGAGCCGACATCGAGGTGCCAAACCTCCCCGTCGATGTGGACTCTTGGGGGAGATAAGCCTGTTATCCCCGGGGTAGCTTTTATCCGTTGAGCGATGGCCCTTCCATGCGGAACCACCGGATCACTAAGCCCGTCTTTCGACCCTGCTCGACTTGTAGGTCTCGCAGTCAAGCTCCCTTGTGCCTTTACACTCTACGAATGATTTCCAACCATTCTGAGGGAACCTTTGGGCGCCTCCGTTACCTTTTAGGAGGCGACCGCCCCAGTCAAACTGTCCGCCTGACACTGTCTCCTGCCCCGCTAAGGGGCATGGGTTAGAATTTCAATACAACCAGGGTAGTATCCCACCGACGCCTCCTTCGAAGCTGGCGCTCCGAGATCTCTGGCTCCTACCTATCCTGTACAAGTTGTACCAAAATTCAATATCAGGCTACAGTAAAGCTCCACGGGGTCTTTCCGTCCTGTCGCGGGTAACCTGCATCTTCACAGGTACTATAATTTCACCGAGTCTCTCGTTGAGACAGTGCCCAGATCGTTACGCCTTTCGTGCGGGTCGGAACTTACCCGACAAGGAATTTCGCTACCTTAGGACCGTTATAGTTACGGCCGCCGTTTACTGGGGCTTCAATTCGCAGCTTCGCTTGCGCTAACCACTCCTCTTAACCTTCCAGCACCGGGCAGGCGTCAGCCCCTATACGTCACCTTACGGTTTTGCAGAGACCTGTGTTTTTGCTAAACAGTCGCCTGGGCCTATTCACTGCGGCTCTCATGCGCTTGCACGCTCAAGAGCACCCCTTCTCCCGAAGTTACGGGGTCATTTTGCCGAGTTCCTTAACGAGAGTTCTCTCGCACACCTTAGGATTCTCTCCTCGACTACCTGTGTCGGTTTGCGGTACGGGCACCTCTCACCTCGATAGAGGCTTTTCTTGGCAGTGTGAAATCAGGAACTTCGTCCATACGGACTCGCCATCACAGCTCAACGTTACAGTGTGCGGATTTGCCTACACACACGCCTTACTGCTTGGACGCGCACAACCAACGGCGCGCTTACCCTATCCTACTGCGTCCCCCCATTTCTCAAACGGTGAGGAGGTGGTACAGGAATATCAACCTGTTGTCCATCGCCTACGCCTATCGGCCTCGGCTTAGGTCCCGACTAACCCTGAGCGGACGAGCCTTCCTCAGGAAACCTTAGTCATACGGTGGACGGGATTCTCACCCGTCTTTCGCTACTCATACCGGCATTCTCACTTCTAAGCGCTCCACCAGTCCTTCCGGTCTGACTTCAACGCACTTAGAACGCTCTCCTACCACTGACATCGTAGATGTCAATCCACAGCTTCGGTGAATCGTTTAGCCCCGATACATTTTCGGCGCAGCGTCACTCGACCAGTGAGCTATTACGCACTCTTTAAATGATGGCTGCTTCTAAGCCAACATCCTGGTTGTCTGTGCAACGCCACATCCTTTTCCACTTAACGATTACTTTGGGACCTTAGCTGGTGGTCTGGGCTGTTTCCCTTTTGACTACGGATCTTATCACTCGCAGTCTGACTCCCGTGTATAAATATCTGGCATTCGGAGTTTGTCTGAATTCGGTAAACCGGGATGGCCCCCTAGTCCAAACAGTGCTCTACCTCCAGTATTCTCATCACGAGGCTAGCCCTAAAGCTATTTCGGAGAGAACCAGCTATCTCCAAGTTCGATTGGAATTTCTCCGCTACCCACACCTCATCCCCGCACTTTTCAACGTGCGTGGGTTCGGGCCTCCAGTAAGTGTTACCTCACCTTCACCCTGGACATGGGTAGATCACCTGGTTTCGGGTCTACGACCACGTACTAATTCGCCCTATTTAGACTCGCTTTCGCTGCGGCTCCGCCTTCTAAAGCTTAACCTCGCACGTAATCGTAACTCGCCGGTTCATTCTACAAAAGGCACGCTATCACCCATTAACGGGCTCTAACTACTTGTAGGCACACGGTTTCAGGATCTCTTTCACTCCCCTTCCGGGGTGCTTTTCACCTTTCCCTCACGGTACTGGTTCACTATCGGTCACTAGGTAGTATTTAGCCTTGGGAGATGGTCCTCCCGGATTCCGACGGAATTTCACGTGTTCCGCCGTACTCAGGATCCACTCTGGAGGGAACGAACTTTCGACTACAGGGCTTTTACCTGCTCTGGCGGACCTTTCCAAGTCGCTTCATCTAACTCATTCCTTTGTAACTCCGTATAGAGTGTCCTACAACCCCAAGAGGCAAGCCTCTTGGTTTGGGCTCTTCCCGTTTCGCTCGCCGCTACTCAGGGAATCGATTTTTCTTTCTCTTCCTCCAGGTACTTAGATGTTTCAGTTCCCTGGGTCTGCCTTCAAGACGCTATGTATTCACGTCAAGATACTACGCGATTAAACGTAGTGGGTTCCCCCATTCGGAAATCTCCGGATCAAAGCTCACTTACAGCTCCCCGAAGCATATCGGTGTTAGTGCCGTCCTTCTTCGGCTCCTAGTGCCAAGGCATTCGCCGTGCGCCCTTAATAACTTAACCTGCAGCTTCCGATATACATCGTAATCCAGCGTCAGCTTCATTCGTTCGGTCAGTCACGTACAGAGGTACGCTCCTTCTCTCACTCAATCGCTTCCTTGTCTTACTCGTATCTCGAAACCTTCATTTGTTATTAAGCCTATAAAAAACTTAAAAAAATAAATGTGTTTGTTACAATTTCAATGTCGTTTTATCCAGTTTTCAAAGAACAAATTCACTACCTGTTTCTACTTCTTCGCAAATTTGCGACGAAAGCGTAGCGACAGGAGCACAGTTTTGAAGTGTTTCATTCAGAAGAATGAACCTTCAAAACTGAACGCAAAACGTAATCTTACAAACCCAAGGTTTGTATTCCGAAAATATCCTTAGAAAGGAGGTGATCCAGCCGCACCTTCCGATACGGCTACCTTGTTACGACTTCACCCCAATCATCTATCCCACCTTCGGCGGCTGGCTCCAAAAGGTTACCTCACCGACTTCGGGTGTTACAAACTCTCGTGGTGTGACGGGCGGTGTGTACAAGGCCCGGGAACGTATTCACCGCGGCATGCTGATCCGCGATTACTAGCGATTCCGGCTTCATGTAGGCGAGTTGCAGCCTACAATCCGAACTGAGAACGACTTTATCGGATTAGCTCCCTCTCGCGAGTTGGCAACCGTTTGTATCGTCCATTGTAGCACGTGTGTAGCCCAGGTCATAAGGGGCATGATGATTTGACGTCATCCCCACCTTCCTCCGGTTTGTCACCGGCAGTCACCTTAGAGTGCCCAACTAAATGATGGCAACTAAGATCAAGGGTTGCGCTCGTTGCGGGACTTAACCCAACATCTCACGACACGAGCTGACGACAACCATGCACCACCTGTCACCGTTGTCC
The DNA here is from genome assembly GCF_016350185.1 of Lysinibacillus sp. C5.1. Classification (NCBI taxonomy): domain Bacteria; kingdom Bacillati; phylum Bacillota; class Bacilli; order Caryophanales; family Bacillaceae; genus Lysinibacillus; species Lysinibacillus sp. C5.1. Next base: position 54,346 of record NZ_CP066226.1, on the reverse strand, counting down.
CCGAAGGGAAAACCATATCTCTACAGTGGTCAACGGGATGTCAAGACCTGGTAAGGTTCTTCGCGTTGCTTCGAATTAAACCACATGCTCCACCGCTTGTGCGGGCCCCCGTCAATTCCTTTGAGTTTCAGTCTTGCGACCGTACTCCCCAGGCGGAGTGCTTAATGCGTTAGCTGCAGCACTAAGGGGCGGAAACCCCCTAACACTTAGCACTCATCGTTTACGGCGTGGACTACCAGGGTATCTAATCCTGTTTGCTCCCCACGCTTTCGCGCCTCAGTGTCAGTTGCAGACCAGATAGTCGCCTTCGCCACTGGTGTTCCTCCAAATCTCTACGCATTTCACCGCTACACTTGGAATTCCACTATCCTCTTCTGCACTCAAGTCTCCCAGTTTCCAATGACCCTCCACGGTTGAGCCGTGGGCTTTCACATCAGACTTAAGAAACCACCTGCGCGCGCTTTACGCCCAATAATTCCGGACAACGCTTGCCACCTACGTATTACCGCGGCTGCTGGCACGTAGTTAGCCGTGGCTTTCTAATAAGGTACCGTCAAGGTACAGCCAGTTACTACTGTACTTGTTCTTCCCTTACAACAGAGTTTTACGAACCGAAATCCTTCTTCACTCACGCGGCGTTGCTCCATCAGGCTTTCGCCCATTGTGGAAGATTCCCTACTGCTGCCTCCCGTAGGAGTCTGGGCCGTGTCTCAGTCCCAGTGTGGCCGATCACCCTCTCAGGTCGGCTACGCATCGTTGCCTTGGTGAGCCGTTACCTCACCAACTAGCTAATGCGCCGCGGGCCCATCCTATAGCGACAGCCGAAACCGTCTTTCAGTATTATCCCATGAGGGACGATAGATTATTCGGTATTAGCCCCGGTTTCCCGGAGTTATCCCAAACTTTAGGGTAGGTTGCCCACGTGTTACTCACCCGTCCGCCGCTAACGTCAAAGGAGCAAGCTCCTTCTCTGTTCGCTCGACTTGCATGTATTAGGCACGCCGCCAGCGTTCGTCCTGAGCCAGGATCAAACTCTCCATAAAAGAAATTTGATTAGCTCAAATTGTTTTGCTGGCATCAATTTTGATGTCCAAAATTTTGTTTCGTTCACTAACAAAGTTAGCTAGTAAAAACTATATTGATTACGTTTTGCTTGTTCAGTTTTCAAGGTTCATTTTGTCGCCTCTTGTTTCAGCAACTCTTATATAATACCATCTTTTCAAATCGATGTCAACAATTTATTTTAAATTGTTTTTTGTTTTATACAAGTTGTTTCAGTTGTTATCTTAACGACTCTTATTACTATATCACAATATTTATAGTTTGCAAGCCTTTTATAAAAATAATATTAAAAAAGTGATTCCTAGTACACCTGGAATGCCCAACAATGCAATTGTGAAAACGGAAAACAGGTTAATTGGTACATTATAACCGCTATAACCAACACCTAAATGAATAATGAATAATAATAAAAATGCAAATGCAAATCGGAACCAAAATACTGATAGTCCTTCTAATACTTTACCCAATTTAATGTGTCTTCCTACTATATAAAGAAAAAGAAGCGCTACAGGAACACAAATACTCACAATTACAGTCCACGGCATATGCTTGCCCCCTTCGATCATAATTATGTAATTTTATGATTCCTATAGCACGTCTATAACTCTACAATCATTATTTTATTAGTACTCGTCGAATTCTAGCTTCTTTAAATAAATAAAAATGAATACTCTCTGCTGCTTTTCGCTGAGCAATAACTTCTAAATCATAATCATTTAATAATTCTTCAATCAATTTTGCTTGTTGTAAATCTTCTTTTGTTTGTTTAATGAGATTAACAAGCTTTTCGTCAAATTCTCTTTTTAGCTTTCCTTTATTGCGGAAGAACATTTCAATCCCTCACTCATAACTCTCGGCGGCCTTCCATTGCCTTCGATAACGTTACTTCATCAGCATATTCTAAATCTCCACCTACTGGTAATCCGTGCGCAATGCGTGTTGTGCGGATGCCAGATGGTTTAACAAGACGAGAGATATACATAGCCGTCGCTTCACCTTCAATAGTAGAATTGGTTGCTAAAATAAGCTCCTGCACCGTTTCATCTTGTAAGCGTACTAACAGTGAGGCTACATTAATATCCTCTGGGCCGATACCATCCATAGGTGAAATAGCCCCCTGTAACACATGGTACTTACCATGGTAATCACGCATTTTTTCCATTGCAATAACGTCCTTTGTATCTTGTACAACGCAAATTACTGAGGCATCGCGTTGTTTATCGGTACAAATATGACATGGGTCTACATCGGTAATATTGCCACAAACAGAGCAATAACTTAAATTACGTTTTGCATCTATTAAAGCTTTGGAAAAAGAAAGAACGTCATCTTCTTTCATTGTTAACACAAAAAACGCCAGTCGGGCTGCGGTTTTTGGCCCGATACCTGGCAATTTCATAAAACTATCGATTAATTTTGATATTGGTTCTGGGTAATACATATTGTTACCTCCTAGAATGGAAGGTTCATGCCTTGCGTAAATTTACCCATTGTTGCATTTGTTTTTTCTTCTACTTTTTTAAGTGCTTCATTCGTTGCAACAACAATTAAATCTTGTAACATTTCGATATCGTCAGGATCTACTACTGAAGTATCAAGATTCACTTCTACTACTTCACGTTGACCTGTAACTGTTACTTTCACCATACCGCCGCCAGCAACACCTTCAAATTGTTCAGCATTTAAAGCTTCTTGAGCTTCCATCATTTCTTTTTGCATTTTTTGCATTTTTTTCATCATGCCTTGCATATTTCCCATTCCACGCATAACCTATTCCTCCTAAGTAATCAGTCTTCAATAATTTCAATAAAATCCTTACCGAACAGCTTTTCCGCTTCCGTCACCAATGGATCTTGTGATGCCAGCGGTTGCGCATCATCGATAAAAGGTTCTTCTGGCATTTCTGCCGGTGGTGGTTCCAATAATTCAACATTCGGATCATCGTTAGCTAATGGTGCTTTCTTTTGATGTAATCCGTGATCACGAATGAACTCTTCACGCAACTTTAACCATGTTTCTTCTGGCGTACAAAGCATTTCATACATCGTGCCTGTTTGACCTGCAATAAGTTGTGTGAATTGTGCTTTTAGCATTTGATTATCAGCAACCATTTGACAATGAATATCATACTTGAATTTTAACACAAAAGCACTCGAAGATGCCGCAACAGGTTCAGCTTCTGCTAAAAGAGCTGATTGTGACTTTTGCAATTGATTTAACGCCTGCGCCCATACAGCCTTTACACGTTGCACATCTTGCTTTGTCGCATCCTTTAGCACTTCTTGAATACGACCAGTAGGCGCCTTATAACCATTTGGACTTTTTGCACGCGGACGTTGTTCTTTGGCAACCTGAGTAGCTTGTGACGGCGCACCATTTTGTATTTGTAAAGATAGTTGTTGCACCATTTGCTCAAGCGCAATGATTTTTTGCGCTAGTTCTGGGCTCATTACCGCCTCACTTGATGGGGCAGTTTGATTGACTACGCCACCCGAAAACTGTGTCATTTTTAGCAATGCTGTTTCCAAATAGATTTTCGTATGATGCGAGAAACGCATTTCTTGTTGTGTTTTCGCTAAAATGTCGATGTAGCCGTAAAGCATATCTGGTGCAAAGTCATGTGCCAATGCAAATACGCGCTCCTCAGGTGATACTAACTCTAATAGTTCAGCTAAATTCTCACTCGTTTGTAAAAGCAGTAAATCGCGGAAAAATGTAATTAAATCCTCCGATAAGCGCAACGGATCCTTCCCATCTGCGATTAGCTGCTCTAATAGCGCAAGCATTTGTGCCACATCTTTGACCTTTAAAGCTTCAGCTAAATCATAGAAAACATCCTGACTAATTGAGCCTGTGACTAGTAGTGCATCCTCTAGTTTCAACATTTCACCGCTAAAGGATACAACTTGGTCCAACAAGCTCAATGCATCACGCATACCGCCCGCAGCTGACTGCGCAATCACTTTTAGACCTTGTTCTTCAAATGGGAGTTCAATATCTTCTAGTACGACCTTCATGCGCTCGATAATATCGTTAGTTGAAAGTCGCTTGAAGTCAAAACGTTGGCAACGCGAAATAATCGTTGCAGGTAATTTATGAGGTTCTGTTGTTGCTAAAATAAATACAGCGTGAGGTGGTGGTTCTTCTAGCGTTTTTAAAAGCGCATTGAAGGCACTTGTAGACAGCATATGCACTTCATCAATGATGTACACTTTAAACCTGCTACTAGCTGGAGCAAAACGTACCTTTTCAATAATGTCCCGTATTTCTTCAACACGTGAATTAGAAGCTGCATCAAATTCAATAACGTCTGGATGAGAACCATCTGTAATGCTTAAACAAGTTGCACACTCATTACAAGGTTCACTTGCTGGAGCATGCTCGCAGTTTAAAGCCTTAGCAAAAATTTTAGCTGTACTTGTTTTCCCTGTACCCCGAGGTCCAGAAAACAAGTAAGCATGAGTTGTTTTATTCGCTAGGAGAGCATTTTGCAGCGTTCTTTTGACATGCGCTTGACCTGACATTTCTCGGAATGATTGTGGTCTATACACACGATAAAATGCTTGATACGTCAATGATTTCCTCTCCCCTTCTTTTTCAATATTAATAAAACTATTATAGCATCGGCAGCCTTGTTTATAAAACCGTGTCCTATTTTATAATATAAAAAAACGCACTCGCCTACAGTAGACGAATGCGTTTAAATTGGCAATTTAATGCCGTGCACCTTTCTTCGACAGCCGCACATAAGCGTTACTCTTGTCGTTAGCTCAGATTAGGCAACCCCGCGGCACATGAATAAGACCACTTAATGCTGCTTCCTTCCGGACCTGACATGGTTCATGGGTATCCATTGCGCAGGACCCAATCGTCAACACTACGTGCAAAAGGCAGACCAAACAATACGGACAGCCTCGAAAAAGGAATTCAGTCTCGCTAGAGCGGATTGCGAGTTACAGGACACCGCTACCTTCCCACCTAGCACGGCAATAACTAGTATACTTTCAGTTTGTATAAATTGCAACGAATTGCACAAATTATTTAAGTACATTCTTAATTAATAAAAATTAATTTTTTAAAACCTACTATTTTTTCAAAAAGATGTTGACGTCAAAATAAAATCATGATAAATTAGTTCTTGTCGATAAGACATCGAAGCAATATAGTATGGAGGTATACCCAAGTCTGGCTGAAGGGATCGGTCTTGAAAACCGACAGGCGGGTAACACCGCGCGGGGGTTCGAATCCCTCTACCTCCTCCAGTTTTTTAAAATCCGACTACACGATGTAGCCGTTTTTTTTTGCTTAAAAAATTGTATGTCATACTTATTAAATACCACTTCCGATTAGGTTGTGGTATTTTTTTATTAGCTATCTTGCTCTTAAATACTTTAGGGAGGATATTTAATATGTATTCCAAAGCCTTTATTTCTCGTAGTTCCCTCACATGGATTATATCCATCGCTTTATTAACGGCTATCGGTAGTGAAATTAAAATCATCCCTTTCGCCAATACTTCTTTTCGCTTTGGTCTGGGGACAATTATATTCTTTTTATGCACCTTACTTAGACCGACACCTATTATATTAGCCGGTATTGTAACTAGCATTGTAACAACCACTTTACGAATCGCTATTAGTTACTATACGCATAATACATCTTTAATAGATGGTATTTATACTCACTTACCTGCTGGGACATTTTATTTATTGTTTGCAATATGCCTACAGCTTTTAAATATTCATCAATATCGTGAAAAGCCATTAAAGTTAGGATTACTAGTAGCCTTCAGTGAGGTCATTAGTAATTTAGCGGAACAATTGCTACGTTTCCTTGTACAATCCTATACAATTTTATTTATTCATGACCTGCTCATCTTATTAGCCGTTGCCCTATTACGTAGTTTTTTTGTTGTTGGCATTTATAGCTCTATTGTTATTGCCGAGCAAAAAAAACGCGTGCAGGAAATGCTTACGATTGGTTCAGATTTATATGTAGAGACGCTCTATTTAAAAAAATCTATGAATCATATTGAAACGATTACTGCTAATGGGTTTGATTTGTATAGACAATTAAAAGCACAGGGCAATCGTTCAGAAAGTATACAAGCACTTCATATTGCCCAGGAAATTCATGAAGTCAAAAAAGATTCTCAGCGTATTTATGCGGGTATATCTAAAATTGTTGGGGACAAGAGCTTTGGCTCATTACGATTATCAGAATTATTACATTATATAGAAGACGGCAATCGCAAATACAGTGAGTTACTCGGTAAAGACATCCAGTTTAATATAAGTTTAGATACTGATTTTTTAACGAAAGAGCACATTGCCTTGCTGGCACTATTAAATAATTTAACTGCTAATGCCATTGAAGCAATAGAAAAGCAAGGTATCATATCTATTGATATTCAACAGCAGGAGGTTGATACTGTAATAACAGTAAGTGATGATGGAAAAGGCATCTCCGAAAGTGACCTTTCTATTATTTTTGAACCTGGCTATACGACGAAATACAATGTTGAAGGTGTAGCAGCTACAGGAATTGGACTATCACATGTCGCTGAATTAATTTCAAAATTAAATGGCTCCATTTCAGTTGAATCAAATAACTACAAAACGGTGTTTAAAATTATAATTCCTACGCAAACTATTCTAACGGGAGAGACTTAAATGAGGTATTTTATTGTAGATGATGATCGTGCAAGCCGCGTGATGCTAAAACAAATTATTGAAGATAGTGGTTTAGGTACAGTAATCGGCGAAGCACGCAATGGAGTAGATGCCATTCCACAAATATTAATGACACAACCTGAATTTGTACTAATCGACTTACTTATGCCTAAGTTAGACGGTATAGCAACAGTGGAGCATCTTCTTCAGAATCGATTTGAAGGACAGTTTATTATGATTTCACAAGTTGTGAATAAGGAAATGGTCGGCGAGGCCTATGAACAAGGGATAGATTTCTTTATTCATAAACCCATTAACCGTATTGAGGTTGAAAATGTTTTACGCAAAACAACGGAACAATTTCGCCTAAAAAATTCCCTATTAGTTATTCGACAATCGCTAACGAACATCGATCTAAGTGAGCAAATAAACAATAAAGCTACATCGCGAGACCACATCCAATCGATCTTAAATGATATGGGGATTGTCGGTGAAATTGGAAGTGAGGATATTATAGCAATTATTGAAACATTATTAGCTCATCAGCACAAAATTGCGCCACTTCCTCCATTAAAAGAGCTCTATGAGGAAATAGCAGCTGTCACAAAGTCAACTCCTGATGAAATATTGAAAGAGAGTAAAGCGATTGAACAGCGTGTACGTCGAACGATTTTAGCTGCCATGATTAATCTCGCCAATTTAGGTGTCGTTGATTATACAAACTCTGAATTTGAATATTATGCACCTCGATACTTTGATTTTAAAGAGATTCGCCAGCTTATGACGCAAATCGAAGACCACGGGAATCGCAAAGCAAAGGTCAATATTAAAAAGTTTATTCAGGTGTTATATTCAGACATTTTAACAAAAGTAAATTAATTTTCTCGGATTTTGTCGGATTTCATAAGTCCTCCGTATTATTAAAGTAAGGCGTGTCCTAAAAATTTTAATATAGGGGAGGAATTAAGATTTTGAAAAAGAAATTTAAAATCAGTTTAGCCGCTCAAATTTTAATCGGTTTGATTTTAGGGATAATTATTGGTGGTATCTTTTATGGTAACCCCAAAGTTGAAACATATTTACAACCATTAGGGGATATCTTCCTACATCTAATTAAGATGATTGTAGTACCTATTATCATTTCGACTTTAATTGTTGGTGTTGCTGGAACTGGAGACATGAAACAGCTCGGAAGATTAGGCGGAAAATCGCTTATTTACTTTGAAATCATTACAACAGTAGCGATTGTTGTTGGATTACTTTCAGCAAACCTGTTCCAACCAGGTGCTGGCATCAATATGAACGAACTTTCGCAAGGGGATATTTCAAAATACGTTTCAACAACTGAAGAAGTACAGCATGAAGGTCCATTTGATATTATTGTAGGTATTGTACCGACAAATATTATTCAATCAATGGCTGAAGGCAATATGCTTGCCATCATCTTCTTCTCTGTTATTTTTGGTTTAGGGGTAGCTGCAATTGGAGAACGAGGTAAACCAGTATTGGACTTCTTCCAAGGTGTAGCAGATGCTATGTTCTGGGTAACGAACCTTGTGATGAAATTCGCTCCAATTGGGGTATTTGGTTTAATTGGTGTAACCGTTTCCAAATATGGTTTTGCTTCCCTCATACCTTTAGGTAAGCTTGCAATACTTGTATATGCCACAATGTTATTCTTCATCTTTGTTATTCTTGGCCTCGTTGCAAAATTTGCCGGTGTCAACATTTTCTACTTAATCAGAGTGTTAAAAGATGAGTTAATTTTAGCCTTCTCCACTGCTAGCTCGGAAGCTGTCTTACCACGAGTGATGTTGAAAATGGAGAAATTAGGTGCACCAAAAGATATTGTTTCTTTTGTTATTCCAACAGGTTATTCTTTTAACTTAGATGGTTCAACATTGTATCAAGCAATTGCTGCATTATTCATTGCCCAAATGTATGGTATTCACTTAAGCATCGGGGAACAAATTACATTAATGCTTGTATTAATGGTTACTTCTAAAGGGATTGCCGGTGTACCAGGCGTATCATTCGTAGTATTACTTGCCACTTTAGGTACTGTTGGTATTCCAATCGAAGGTTTAGCATTTATTGCTGGTATCGACCGTATCCTTGATATGGGACGAACAGTAGTTAACGTAATCGGTAACTCACTAGCTTCATTAGTAATGGCGAAATGGGAAGGCCGCTTCGATAAAGAAAAAATGAAAAACTACTTTAAAGAAAATGAAAATTTAGCATAAATTCATAAAAAATGCCTCACGATGGCTTAAGCCATCGTGAGGCATTTTTTATTTTGTCAGTACTTTATCTAAATAAGCAATAATAGACGCTTTGCCATTGACATGGGCTTCTTGTGCACGCACTTCATCCTTTTCGACTTTCGCCTCAGCGGCTGCAACAATACGCTCTGCATCCTCTTGAGGCACGACAATAACGCCATCTACATCTCCAATAATATAATCACCTGGTTGCACTGTTACACCGCCAATTGCGATTGGCACATTCACTTTACCGCCGCCATTTTTGTTGCCTGCTGCTACGGTTGTCCCAATTGAAAATACAGGAAAATCTAGTTCCCGAATCGCGGCAATATCACGAATAACCCCGTCTACTACAAAGCCCTGTACACCCATACCCTTTGCTAAAGAAATAACAAAATCTCCTGCTACCGCACGATTTCTATTACCCTTTGCATCAATGACCAAAATATCATCCTCGCTAGCTGCTCGAATCGCTTCAAGTACAGCTCCATTTTCGCCATCTGGTAAACGTACAGTAACCGCTCGACCTGCTATTTTAAAATGGTCTGCTAACGGTTTAATGTCACTGCGTAAATTTGTATGTCCCCCAGTTGCATCTGAAATTGCTGTCGTTGGTAAATGTTTAAAACTTATTTCCACCTTTGCCATGCATAACACCCCTATTATGATTTATGAATACCTTACACAATTATTGTAAATAAAACACATCTACTATTTCAATATAATTCAGAAAATTTAGTAAAATATGTTGTTAAAAACAAATCGCCGTTATCCCGTTTTTTAAACAAAATAAAACACCTAAGGCAATGTTCTTATCGTGACCATTTGCCTTAGGCGCCTTTTAAATTATTTCAATAAATTGTTTAGACCGTTCATCTAAAGCCTCTGCTGCAGAAGCGATTTCAGCAAAATCACTCGTCGTCACAGTAATTTGCCCATTCGTTTTTTCAATTTCCTCAGAAATTCGCGTGATGCTTTCTGTTACTTGCCCAACCTCGCGTACAATCCCTTCCACATTTTCTTTCACTTCTGAAATTGATTGCTCTACTCTTACGGAAAGTTTTCGTACCTCTTTGGCGACAACATCAAAACCTCTGCCATACTCTCCAGCTCTTGCGGCTTCAATAGCTGCATTTAAAGCTAGTAAGTTTGTTTGGGAGGCAATTTCTTGAATTGTTTTGACAATGCCTTTAATGGAATCTGCTTGATTTTGTAATTGATCTAAATTTTTAACATTTTCCGAAGATTCCTTTGAAACTTGTTGAATTGTTGCAAGTAAATTTTCACTATTTTTAATACCTGCCTCTGAACGACTGTAAAGCTTAGTGGACATTTGTTTTAACTGATCTGCTACATTGACAATGGTATTTTGACGTTCCGTAATATTTGTTGCTATTTTGGATACACCAATAACTCTTCTTGAATGATTATCAAATACGGGCATATAGGTAGCTTCTAGCCAAATACTATTTCCACGGGCATCCATTCGTTCTACTTTATCTTGATAGCTCTTACCTGCTGCTAAATTACGCCAAAACCTCTCGTATTCAGGACTCTTCACGTAATTAGGAAAACAAAATTCCTTATGGTCTTTCCCCATCATTTTTTCTACTGTATAGCCCATTGTTTTCGCAAAAAGCTCATTTACATAAGCAACTTTTCGGTTCATATCAAATCGGATAATCGCTATATTACGCTCAATTGCTTGAACAACTAATTCATCTGTGACTTGTGTATCATTCTTTTGCACAACATCCACCTCTATCACCCTATTGTACTAGCGTTATCTCTAATCTACTTTCTTCTTTTTAAAAAATGCATTGTTATATATTATAATATATCTAATAGTATCTTAAAAATACTATAAATTTGTATTTTTACTATTCTTATGCTCAATTATGCTTTTTTTCTTATTTTATCATTGTTAAAACTTCTTCTGCCGTTGTTGCGACACGAATTAATGCCTTGTGTTCTGGGCGTATAAAGCCCTCCTCTAGCATTTTAGAAAAATGTTGTAGCAGTGCGTCATAAAAACCATTGACGTTAAATAAAATAACAGGTTTTTCATGTAATCTAATTTGCGCCCATGTAAATACTTCAAAATATTCGTCCAGTGTACCGCCACCACCTGGTAACGCAATAAAAGCATCTGCTAATTCAACCATTTTTGCCTTACGTATATGCATGGATTCTACAAAATGGATTTCTGTCAATGCGGCATGAACAATTTCTTGTTTTTGTAAATGAGTAGGCATGACACCAATCACTTCTCCACCTGCTACTAATGCAGCATCTGCCACTTTGCCCATCAATCCTATTTTAGAACCTCCATAAACAATACCATGTCCATGTTGTGCTAATACCGTTCCTAATTCACTTGCCTTTTCAGCATAAATCGGGTTATTGCCAAGTCCTGATCCACAATATACTGCGATTCTCATATTTATTCCTCCTATTACAAAAGACGTGAAAACAATAGGTATCATATTGTCTCACGTCTCTTGGTCTTATTTCTGTTATTTATTTTAAAATACAAAGTCCTTATATTTCTATCTGGAAGCTTTCTACGTTCCTTTTGCTTTCGGCCAGAACGCTTTGAGGTTCCCTTCTTCAACGTCTTTACTGTTGCATAGCTTTTCTTCTATTTACGTAAATGACTTGTTTGGGCCTGATGCTTTGCTTTCGGCCAGAACGCTTTGATATTCCCTTCTTCAACGTCTTTACTGTTGCATAGCTTTTCTTCTATTTACGTAAATGACTTGTTTGCTTTAGCATATGACTTATGCGACTGACAATTGATTCAATTGCGTCTGGATTTTTTAATAAATCATAATCATTAATATCTAAACGTAGGACAGGGCATGAATTAAAATTATTTATCCAATTTTCGTAACGCTCATGCATTTCAATCCAATAATCATTCGGTGTTTGCTGCTCCATCTCACGACCACGCTCTTGAATACGTCCAATGACGTCATCAATCGGCCCCTCTAAATAAACTAATAAATCTGGGTGCGGGAAATACGGTGTCATCACCATCGCATCAAATAAATTACGATACGTTTCATAATCAGTTGGACTCATTGTTCCTTTATCATAATGCATTTTGGCAAAAATCCCTGTATCTTCATAAATAGAACGATCTTGCACAAAGCCCCCACCATATTCGAAAATACGCTTCTGCTCTTTAAAACGCTCTGCTAGAAAATAGACTTGTAAATGGAAGCTCCATTTTTCAAAGTCATCATAAAACTTATCTAAGTATGGATTGGTATCTACTTTTTCAAATGATGTACGGAAATTTAACGCTTGTGCTAGCGCCTTTGTCATCGTTGATTTTCCTACACCTACTGTTCCGGCAATTGTAATAACAGTTTGTGGTGGAATATCATATTTCTCTCTCAAATTCATTGTTGCAAGCTCCTTTGTTGTAACGTATCTTCGATTGTTTTTAATACATATTGTAAATCTTGTGGGTTTTTCACAAAATCAAGTTGATCTCCATTAAATCGGATTACAGGTATTTCGGGATGTAGCTGCTCAAAGTGCTCTGTAAAAGTATGATAGTCTGCTACTAACTGCTCCATATATTCACGTGAAATCATTTTCTCAAATTCACGCCCTCGTTTAGCAATGCGTTTCATTAACGTATCAACACTAGCATGTAAATAAACAACGACATTAGGCACAGGCATATCTTTTGTTAAAATTTGATAGATTTCTTCATACTTTTCGTACTCGGCAGGTGGCAATGTACGCTTTGCAAAAATTAAATTTTTAAAAATATGATAGTCCGATACAACTGATGTCTTTTGTGCTAAACGTAACTTCTTTATATCTGTTAATTGTTTATAGCGATTACATAGGAAGAACATTTCCGTTTGGAAACTCCATTCCTCTATATTTTCATAAAACTTATTTAAAAACGGATTTTCGTCTACAATTTCTTTTAATAGATGGTAATTAAATGTCGCCGCTACCTCTTTTGCCAATGAAGTTTTGCCTACACCAATCGGACCTTCTACTGCAACAAATGGAACCGTCACTAGAAGTTCCTCCTTTATATTTAGGATTCTATAAGTCAATTATGCCACTATTTTAAGGCTATATTGTATGAAACTAAAATGAATCAGTGCTTTTCATTGTATCATAGTGAGAAAATGAAAAACAGAATCAACATGTATCTCAATTTTTAACATTATTTGACCTGCCTAGTTGATAGATATCAAACAAACTTATAGCTCCATGCAACAAAAAAGACCCACCTTAGTGGGCCTAACTTTAGCCAGCAAATACTGCGTAAATTTCCGCTAGGCGGACGCTTTCCTCTCTGCACAAGTAACGTCCATTCTACGCAGGCGTTTTAGTAAAAATCTACTTAGAGAATTGTTTGAGAATTGTTTGAGTGACTGGCACTATAATTTTACTCGTTGTAAACGTAAGGCATTTAACACGACGGACACTGAGCTGAATGCCATAGCTGCACCCGCTACCCACGGTGCAAGAAGGCCCATAGCTGCAATTGGAATCCCTAATGTATTATATGCAAATGCCCAAAATAGATTTTGCTTAATATTGCGCATTGTTTTACGACTCATAATAATGGCATCTGCAATGCTAGTTAAATCACCACGAATAAGCGTAATATCAGCAGCCTCCATTGCCACATCTGTACCAGTTCCTATGGCCATCCCAATATTGGCAGTTGCTAATGCTGGTGCATCATTAATGCCATCACCAACCATCGCTACGTTTTTGCCTGTAGCTTGCAGTTTTTTCACTTCATCCGCTTTTCCTTCTGGAAGTACTTCTGCGATAACATGGTTAACCCCAACTTCCTGACCGATTGCTTGCGCAGTCCGTTCGTTATCACCCGTCATCATAATGACTGTAATACCCATATCCTGTAAACGACGAATGGCTTCTTTTGACGTATCTTTTACCGTATCTGCAACAGCAACAAGGCCAGCATATTGACCGTTTATAGCAGCCAACATAGCGGTTTTACCGTTTTCCTCTAATGTCTCCATTGTCGGCAATATATGCTGAATATCTATATCATATTGTTGCATTAATTTACGTGTCCCGATTACCACACCTTGACCCGAAACGGTTGCTTGCACGCCGTAACCTGGAATGGCCTCAAAAAATTGAACATCGCCAAGTGTGATACTTCGCTCTTCAATTCCTTGCACAATGGCTTGTGCTAGCGGATGTTCGGATTGTTTCTCTGCTGCCCCAATCAATGAAAGAAAGGATGCTTCTTCTTGCCCCGTTGCTAGTACAACGTCTGTTAATATCGGTTTGCCGTGTGTTACGGTTCCTGTTTTATCGACAACAACTGTATCAATGCGTTGCGTTTGTTCTAAATGCTCGCCACCTTTAAACAAAATCCCAAATTCAGCGGCGCGACCAGAACCTGCCATAATAGAGGTCGGTGTCGCTAAGCCTAGCGCACAAGGACAAGCAATAACAAGAACCGCAATTAACACTTCTAGTGCAGGTGTAAATTCACCAGGTTTTACCCATAAAATCCAAACAAGGAATGTCACAATCGCAATACCAACAACAATCGGCACGAATATACCCGAAATTTGGTCTGCTAAACGTTGTATGGGAGCTTTTGAACCTTGTGCATCTTCTACAACTTTAATAATTTGAGCAAGTGCTGTGTCTCGACCAACTTTGGTTGCTGACATTTTCACAAAGCCATTTTTATTAATGGTTGAACCGTATAATACATCTCCTTGTTTTTTATCTACCGGAAGACTTTCCCCTGTTAGCATTGATTCATCAACGGCTGTTGTACCTTCTACTACTTCACCATCTACAGGAATTTTTTCACCTGGTTTAACTAATAAAATATCACCAATCACAACTTCTTCTAATGGGACTTCTTTTTCTACTCCATCTCGCACAACTATCGCAGATTTTGCTTGCAGACCCATTAGCTTTTTAATCGCTTCTGATGAACGCCCTTTTGCCTTTGCTTCGAATAATTTACCTAAAAGAATTAACGTAATTAAAACGGCACTCGTTTCAAAGTATAGATGCGGTCCATGATGTGAATTAACTGTAACAAGGGCTTGATAAACGCTGTAAAAATAAGCTGCTGAAGTCCCCATAACGACAAGGACATCCATATTAGCACTGCCATTACGTAAAGCTTTATATGCACCTACATAAAATTGTTTCCCAATAATAAATTGAACTGGTGTAGCTAACACTAATTGCACCCAAGGATTCATTAAAAAATCGGGGACATATAAAAACGATGTCAATGAAAAGTGAGCAACCATCGTCCACAGTAATGGTAGCGAAAGAATAGCTGAAAAAAGAAATTTTTGTTGCTGTTGTTTTATTGCCTTTTCTCGATAATCTTCAGTTGCTCGCTCATCCGCTTTTTGATGAGCACCATATCCCAGCTTCTCAACCTTACCGATAATATCCGATACAGAAACCTCTGTTGGATTAAATTCGATGGATGCTTTTTCAAGTGCCAAGTTTACAGTTGCTGTTGAAACACCTGAAAGCTTATTTAAACCTTTCTCAATACGAGTGGCACATGCAGCACACGTCATACCTGTAATATCAAGTTCCGCTTTCTGTTTTACGACGCCATAGCCTAACGCTTCGATTTTCTTTTCAAAGTCTACTTCACTCAATATTGCTGGATCATATTTTATAGAGGATTTTTCAAGCGCTAAGTTTACGGTTGCTTGCTCGACACCCTCCATTTTTTTCAAGCCTTTCTCAATACGCGTAGCACACGCTGCGCAAGTCATGCCAGTAATTTGTAGGTTCGTTTCCTTCAATTCAGAACGCATTAACTTCCCACCTCTTTCTATACCATATAGGGGTATATAAATTTGAAAATAATAGAGTGCCTTGTGAGCACCCTATTGATCTTATTCTACCTCGTAGCCTTGATCGTCAATCGTTTCTTTAATTTGCGCAAGTGATACTTGGGCATCGTCAAATGCGACATCTACCAAACCATCTGCTAAATTTACTGTTACTTGTTCTACACCCGCTAATGCGCCGACACTTTTTTCCACTGCATTGACACAATGTCCACATGACATTCCTTGTACGTTTAATGTTACATTTTGCATAAATATCTCTCCTTTAAATTTAATGTACATGCTATATAAGAGTAACTACCCGTAAAATTATTTTTTCATTAATTTTTGAATGGTCACGACTAACTCATCTAGAACCGCTTCATCGCCTTCAGATAGGCGATCTACGACACAGCCTTTTAAATGACCTTCTAATAAAATTTTCGCTACGCTATTCAAAGCTGATTGCGTGGCAGACAGTTGCGTGATGATATCATCACAGTAAACGTCTTTTTCAATCATTCCCTTAATACCTCGGATTTGACCTTCTACTCGATTTAAGCGAGTCGTTAAATCCTTTTTCACGCGCTCAGGGTGATGACTTTTTCGACACGATGCAGTTTCCTCTGTATGACAAGCATCCTCTTTCACTGTGTCCTCCAAATTCTTCACCTCCTATTTGCTAATATCATACTATACCCACGAAGGGTATGTAAATAGGCGTTTTATTTTTTTATAATTAATGGTGATCGTGATGAACTGGCTCACTCTTAAGATTACATAAAATTGATTCATCATGGCGGTTCGCTGCGGTTTCCAATTGAATCGTTATATGCTTTATGCCCTTATGTTCAAGATTATGTTCAATTTCACGTAAAATATGCTCGCTTTCTCCAATGTTTAGCTGGTCATCGACAACTGCATGACAGGACAATGCATTTGTTCCGCTAGTTATCGTCCAAATATGAAGATCATGAATACTTTGCACACCTTCAGTTTGCTCCATTATTTGAATGATTTCCTGAACGTCGACATTTGAAGGTGTTCCTTCCATAAGAACATGGATAGCAGACTTTGTCACAAAATATCCACTACGTAGTACTAATAATGCAACAATAACACTGGCAAGTGGATCGGCCCAGCCCCAGCCGAAAAACATAATGACTAAAGCAGCAATGATGGCACCGACAGAGCCAAGCATATCACTAAGAACATGTAAAAATGCACCACGCATGTTTAAATTGTCTTCCGTATCTCCACCCCGCATCATAATCCAAGCCACTACTATATTAATTAACAAACCAATTACACTAATAATCAGCATACCTGTTGTTGCTACTTCTGGTGGATTTGCAAAACGCTCAATGGCTTCATAGAAAATAAATAACGCAATTAAAATTAATGTTACACCATTTAACACTGCAGCTAATATTTCAAACCTTTTATAACCATATGTTTTACTAAAGCTAGCTGCTTTTTCTCCAAAAATAAAAGCAAGAAGTGCAATGGCTAAAGAAATTGAGTCACTTAACATATGGCCAGCATCCGATAAAAGTGCCAAACTATTTGTTAAGAACCCACCAATTGCTTCAATCACCATATAACTCGTAATGATGATAAAGGATAGTAAAAGCACCTTTTTATTTGCACCATGTGTATGATCATGACCGTGATCGTGATTATGCCCCATCGTTTTCCCCTCCAAATATTAATTCATACAATTAGTTGTGCGTAGCGTGTTCAATTGCTTGCTTCAATAAATTCATAATGTGGTCATCATCTTTTGAATAATATAAGCTTGTTCCTTCCCTCCTGAATTTTACTAATCGTAAATTTTTTAAAAATCGTAATTGATGGGATACCGTTGACTGACTTAAGTCTAATATTTCAGCAATGTCGTTAACCGAATGCTCATCTGAACATAATAAATTTAAAATCCGTATTCTTGTTGGATCACTCAATGCTTTAAACGTTTGAGAAACAACAAATAACGTTTCCTCATCTAAGTGCTGGCCATTACCGGTTTCTATTTCGCCCTGTTTAACTTGTTCATCCATTTTCCGTTCCTCCTATAGTTTATTTATATATGAGCATGTGTTCACATATAAATATATAGGGTTATTTTAGAAATGTCAATTCAAAGCAAAATACAAAACGCCACCCGCATGATACACTACTCTGTAAGGAGAGATTCTAGTGGATATTTTTGAAAAAGACCGCATATTTATGAACCAAGCTTTAGTGGAAGCAAAAAAAGCTGCTTTGCTTGGTGAGGTACCAATAGGGGCCGTTCTTGTATATGAAGGAGAAATTATTGCGCGCGCGCATAATCTACGTGAAACAACTCAAAATGCAACTACGCATGCCGAATTAATGGTGATTCAAGAAGCATGTAAAAAACTTGGTAGTTGGCGTCTTGAACAAACAACACTTTATGTCACACTGGAACCTTGCCCTATGTGTGCAGGGGCTATTTTGCAGTCGCGAGTGCCACGTGTTGTATACGGCGCACGGGACATAAAAGCTGGCTGTGTCGATTCACTCTATCATTTATTAAATGATGCGCGCTTCAACCATGACTGTGATGTAACGGAAGGTATATTAGCTGAAGAATGCGGACAAATTTTAACCGATTTTTTTAGAGCATTACGCGAACGAAAAAAAGCTGAGAAAAAAGCACGGAAAATGGCAGAATCTAGTGAGCCACAATAAGTGGTATTTACGAGAGCATTTGCTGTCAACATGAAAAAGGTACCCCCAAATTTAGGTGGGTACCTTTTTCTATTCTCTAATAATAGGGGTAAATCAGGAAAGTAGACCGAAATTATCCTTTTATCCGAAACTTTTCCACGTTTCATTCGTATTAGATATAGAATAAATAAAACATCATGGGAGAGAGAACAATTGAAAAAATGGATGAAGAAATCAATTGCTTTAGTAGCGTCAGCTTCACTAATGGTTCCTGCTGCTTCTGCCTATGCTACAGCACCAGAAAAAACAGCACAGCACACAGAAGTAGAGAAAAGTCTTATAGCTAGCAATAAGGAAAAAGCATTAAAGTATGTAAAAAATGATAAGGAATGGATTAGTAAAGATACCATTATCGTCAAGCATACAGGTCTTGCTAAGAACGCACATAAAAACATTGGCTCCAAAGTAATACGATCTATTCCATCACTAGGATATGATGTAATCCAACTGAAAAAGGGAATTTCTTTAGAAAAAGCAGTTTCTTATTATGCAAAGCAAGACGGCGTTAAAAGTGTATCCCCAAGCTACGTATATCATTCCTTCGCTAACGGAGCAGATCCAAAGAAAAAAGATATGTATCATTTAAACTTACTTCAAATGGATAAGGCACTAGAGTTAGCAGGTAATCATGAAGTAAAAGTAGCGGTTATCGATTCTGGTGTGGATTTTAAACACCCTGATTTAAAATCTCAAGTACTTCCACCGTATAATGCCGCAGCACCAGCCAATACCACTTATACTGGTGACCACGGAACACATGTAGCGGGCATTATTGGCGCTGCAAAAGATAATAATGTAGGAGGACATGGGATTAATCCAAATGCTAAGCTTCTTCCAATTGATGTATTCAACGGAGAAGAAGGTGCCAATGATTTCGTCATTGCACAAGGTATTCTTTACGCCATTGAACAGGGCGCTGATGTTATTAACATGAGTCTTGGTGGTTATGGAGAATCTCCATTAATGAAAGACGCTGTTAAGCAAGCGATAGATAAAGGAATTACGATTGTAGCAGCAGCAGGAAACGAATCGACAGATGAATATTCTTTCCCTGCTTCTTACGAAGGTGTCATTAGCGTAGGTTCTACAAATGATATCAACAAACTATCAAGCTATTCAAACTATGGTCCATCGGTTGACGTGGTAGCACCAGGTGAGGAAATATACAGTACCGTTCACGACGAGAAAAAGGGATCATCCTTTGTCAAATTTAGTGGGACATCAATGGCAGCTCCCGTTGTAGCAGGTGTTGCCTCCCTACTAAAATCAAAACATCCAAATTTAAAGCCTCATGAAGTAGAAGCTATTCTCGAAATGACCGCAAATAATCTAGGTGAGAAAGGCTATGATCTTACATATGGACATGGTCTTATCAACCCGGTGAAAGCATTACAGTTTAATGTCAATAATCTTCCGAAAGAGTATTCAGAAACAACGGAAGAACGTATTAAAAACGCCAAAGTTCTTGCAAAGAATACATTGAATTCAGAAAAAGGTGAATTCAAACAACCAAACGAAAAAAAATGGTACAAGGTTGATTTAGATGCAAATGAATATGCTCAACTCACATTAAAGGGTGCAAACAAATACGATTATGCACTTGAATTGTATTTCTACCCTACAGATAGCAAAGAGGAAGTCGACCCAATCCATGTCAATGATGTGCGTGTAGGAAAGCAAGAGGGATACCTATACAAAGCAGATCAAAAAGGAACACTGCTTGTTGGGGTTAAAGATTATAATGGCAGCTATAACTTAAATGGTGAGTCGAATTATGTATTCACTGCTCAAACAACGAAGGATTTACCAGTTGATTCATTAGAGATGGACAAAAAGGAGAACATTCAACAGTTCCCATTCAGTACAAAAGGGAAAAACTATACCCTGCTTTCTAAAGATCAACAAAGCGACCAAGATTATTTCACATTTTCAGTAAAAGAACCAACAACGCTGCGATTCGATTTGTCTGGTATTCCAGGTGTTACAGCCTCTATGGAACTTTATCTAAAGGAAGAATTAGATGCTGTACCAGCAGAAAACGTTAATGATGAGGAAATGTATGAGGCCTATCCAATTCAAACAAGCTATAGCGCAGATAAAGGCGACGGTGTAAACCTTATTGTTGACGCTATTCCTGGGACAGAATATGTATTAAACGTATCCAATCAAGGCAGTAGTGCTTTTTCACTTGATATGTTCTTTAGCGGCGGCATTGAAAATGAAGAAACGATAAGTGAATCCATCATCCCTTATACATTAAAGGGTGAAGTCGTTACCCTTCCTGAAGATGAAGACGGGTTACCGTTAAATGAGGAAATGCCAGAAGGTAATGTAGAAAATGAGCTTTTACCTTTAACTCAATATCAAACAAAAAAAGACAATCAAATAAATAATTTATTCAATATGTTTATGGATCCTGGTGCTATGGGTAATCCGGAAGACATAGCTCTAATTATGGAGCAAGCGGTTCCTTTTGACATTGGTCAAGATAAAAAAGCTTACTTCCAAACAGAATTTGATGAAGATTACTTCTTATTAAAGCCCGAAGAAGATGCCGTATATGGTTTCCAAGTTAAAAAAGGCATGAATCAAATTCCAGCTGGAACTATTTTTGAATATGATGAGGAAACAAACGAATTATTAGCAGTTTCTTCATTAAGTAATGATATGGGGATACTAAGTTTACTTCTTGGCTCAACTAGTAATGCCAATGATGCAAAAGCAGTCGCATTGAAAAAGGACAAAACTTATGTTGTAAAGGTAATGAATCAAGGTGCTCGCTCGGCTGAACCATATACTCTTAAAACAAGTAAATTAGCAGCTATCCCATCAGATTATAAAAGTGATAATAACACAACAATAAATGCTCAAGCGGTGCAACCTGGTACAATCTATAAAGATCATATCATTTATCAAGATGATATTGATTACTACTACTATAAACAACGAGGTCAAGATGAAATCATGAGCCTTCTTGTTTCTTCTGTACCTATGACAAATGAACAGCTAAATCAATTACCTAAAGAGCTTCAAAATGCCTTTAAATTTTCAGGTTCTATAATTGAAGATACAAATGGCAACATGGAAATTGATCCAAAAGAATTGGAAACCGAAATTCAATTTGGACAAGGCAATAACATTATTGAACAATTACTCGGTATTATTGGCACAACAGATGTTAATACCTCTTTTAAAGCGAAAAAGAATCATGGTTATTTTATTATTATTAACGGTATGAACCTTGGACAAGTATCGATTCATCCATATACTTTAAGCATGTATAAACACAATCAAGTCGATGAAGATAAGGATTCCGAATTAATCAATGGTATACCAACAAAGCCATCAAAGCTTACGAAAAAAGATAACAAATGGGTTGCTTCTCAATATTTAAATGCCGGTGTTCCGTTTGGCGATAAAGACTACTTTGAATTAAATATTGACAGCAGACGCGATGTATTCTTCTCTCTACAAACAGAAAAAGCACTGGATGGTGTTATCCGTATTATTGATGCAAAAGGAAAAACAGTAGGAACATTTGATCTTTACGGAACTGAAGATCCGGAAGTAGGTACAGTTGAATTAGACAAAGGAACTTACTATATTGAAGTAAGTGAATTAAACGGCAAAGCTAGTACTCAACCATATACACTTGAAGTACAATAGGGTATAAATCACCTAAACATAGTCACTTCTGTTGTCTGATTTAGAACTAAAACAAAAGAGAAAAAGTGTTAGATTGACTGTAGTCAATCTAACACTTTTTTGCTATGCCGTTGTTGTCTGCAACGGCGGTGCTTTCCGCTACCAACAACTAGTGAACAGTTCTAATTTTTTAGTAGTTGCAAAAGCAAGAATAGCTAAATTCTCTATATAGTTTGGAGATTTTAATTACTTCGGTGCAATGACTTTTTTGCCGCCCATATAAGGAACTAATACCTCTGGAATAGCTACGCTTCCGTCGGCTTGCTGATAGTTTTCAAGGATGGCAGCCACTGTTCGACCAATAGCAAGACCTGAACCATTTAATGTGTGTACGTATTCTGGTTTAGCATTTGGCTCACGGCGGAAGCGGATATTGGCACGACGCGCTTGGAAATCCTCAAAGTTTGAGCAAGAAGAAATTTCACGGTACATATTTTGTGCTGGAATCCATACTTCTAAATCATATTTTTTGGCAGCAGTGAAGCCTAAATCAGCTGTACACATTTTTAATTTACGATAAGGTAAACCTAATAATTGTAATACTTTTTCAGCGTGACCTGTTAATAATTCTAGCTGTTCATAAGATTCCTCTGGTTTTACAAAACGGACTAATTCCACTTTATTAAATTGGTGCTGACGAATTAAGCCACGTGTATCGCGACCGGCAGAGCCCGCTTCTGAGCGGAAGCAAGCGCTATACGCTGCAAAGCCTTGTGGTAAAACTTCAAAAGGTAGAATTTCATCACGATAGAAATTCGTAACAGGTACTTCTGCTGTTGGAATCATAAAGTAATCTGTATCATCTAGTTTAAATACATCTTCTTCAAATTTAGGTAGCTGACCTGTACCCGTTAAGCTATCTCGATTAACAATAACAGGTGGTAGCATTTCTTCATAACCATGCTCTTCTGCATGTAAATCCATCATAAAGCTCATTAATGCACGTTCTAAACGAGCACCTAAGCCACGATAGAATAAGAAACGACTGCCCGCTACTTTTGCTCCACGTTCAAAATCTACAATTTGTAAATCTGTTGCGATATCCCAGTGTGCTTTAATATCAAAATCAAAAGTTGGTACTTCGCCCCACGTATATTCCACTACATTGTCGTCTTCCGTAGTACCGACTGGCACAGATTCATGTGGCACGTTTGGTAAGCGCATCATCATATCTTTAAAACGGTCTTCTACTTCATTGAGTTGTGTATCTAGCTCTTTAATTTCATCGCCAACTTGACGCATACGTGCGATGACTTCATCAGCATTTTCTTTATTACGTTTCATAACAGAAATTTGTTCAGATACTTTATTTCGTTCTGCTTTCAGTTCTTCTGCTTTCGCGATTAATTCGCGACGTTTTGTATCTAAAGCTTCAAAATCATCTAAGTTTCCTAAATCTTCATTGCGTGTTAATAGCATTTCTTTAATTTCCGCGAAGTTATCACGGACGCGTTTAATATCTAACATCCTTCATACCTCCAGTAGTAGATTCATAAATGATGGGAATTTATAGATAAGATAGAACACAAAAAAGCCCTCATCCCATGAAAGGGACGAGAGCTACCCGCGTTGCCACCCTAATTGACCAGACAGATTGCCTAGTCCACTTATCTCATAACGGCATTTCAGCCGGCGACAGCCTACTTCATTCACTTCGACTGCGCAACTCCAGGACGGATTCACAAGTGCTTTTATCAGCTTCCACCACCCGCTGACTCTCTAAAAAAAACGTGCTTGCTACTACTTCCCATCATCGTGTTTAATTATTTAAATTTTATCCATACTGTACTATATGAAACGACATTTTGCAAGTCACACCATGGTCGTCACAAAATATTTGACAATGCGCAAATCTGTCGTTAGTTCAGGATGAAATGAACAGCCAAGTAAATGACCATCTCGCGCTAGCACAATTTTTCCGTCATGCTCCGCTAGCACTTCAACACCTTCCCCAACTGACACAATATGCGGTGCGCGTATAAAGACAGCTGGTATTGCTTCGCCAATCGCTTGGATATTTAAATTCACTTCAAAGCTATCTACTTGACGTCCATATGAATTTCGAGCAACGACAACATCCATTACAGCTAAATGTGAATCATGATCAACTACTTCTTTTGCCAATAATATCAACCCAGCACACGTGCCGAATATTGGTACGCCTTTTTGGGCAAGTGAACGAATGGGTCCTATTAGTTCATAGCGATCAAGTAACTTGCGCATTGTTGTACTTTCTCCACCTGGTAATATAAGGCCATCAAGCCCTTCTAATTGCTCCTTATGCTTGACTAAAACCGTTTGACAACTAAGTGCCTCTAACATTCGTACATGCTCTCTAACAGCACCCTGTAATGCTAATACACCGACTCTCTTCATATTACCAGCCTCGTTCTTGCATACGTTCACTTTGACTAAGTTGTGCAATATCAATACCTTTCATCGGCACACCCAGCTCTTTTGAAATTTCTGCAATCAATTTATAATCTTTATAATGCGTCGTTGCTTCTACAATAGCACGTGCAAATTTCTCAGGATTTTCCGATTTAAAAATACCAGAGCCCACAAATACTCCATCAGCACCTAACTCCATCATTAATGCTGCGTCTGCTGGTGTCGCTACACCGCCTGCGGCAAAGTTTACAACTGGTAATCGACCAAGCTTTTTAATTTCTCGTAATAATTCAAATGGAGCACCAAGCAATTTTGCCTCAGTCATTAACTCATCCTCAGTCATCCCGACAACTTTTCGTACTTGGGCATTGACCTTACGAATATGGCGTACAGCCTCTACAATATTCCCTGTACCTGGCTCACCTTTCGTCCGTAGCATAGATGCCCCTTCACCGATACGACGAGCCGCTTCTCCTAAATCACGACAGCCGCATACAAATGGCACTGTATAGTCACTTTTCAATAAATGATATTCCTCATCCGCTGGCGTTAACACTTCACTCTCATCAATATAATCAACGCCCATTGCCTCTAACACGCGAGCTTCAACGATATGACCAATACGTGCTTTCGCCATAACAGGAATTGTGACAGCCGCCATAACCTCCTCTACAATACGAGGATCTGCCATACGTGCCACTCCTCCTGCCTTTCGTATATCTGAAGGCACTCGCTCTAATGCCATCACAGCCACAGCACCCGATGCTTCAGCAATTTTCGCCTGCTCCGCATTAATGACATCCATAATCACGCCACCCTTTTGCATTTCCGCCATCCCACGTTTTACTAATTCTGTTCCTGTTTGCTTCATTCTTTTCTACCTCCACCTTTGTGATGAAATTTAGTATAATAGAAATTGACCATATCAAAATATTCAGTTTATAAAATAATTATAAGGTCAGGTGAAAAATCGAACATGGATATGCTTTTATTTCAGCTTGAAAAAAACGGTGGAAAACCGCTATATGATCAGCTTTATAGCGGTATTAAAGAAGCGATTATTACAAAGAAAATTACGGTCGGAGAAAAATTACCTTCGAAGCGAAAATTGGCAGATTTTTTAAATATTTCTCAAACAACAATCGAAATTGCCTATGCCCAATTACTTGCAGAGGGTTATATAATATCAAAATCTCGGGTCGGTTATTTTGTAGAGGATATTGATGAGCTCCCCTATATACAGCAAGATACATCTATGCTGCTAAAAGAGCAACCTCGGAAAAAAACATATGCCATTGATTTTAACCCTGGTTCCATAGATATTGATGCCTTCCCATTTCAAACATGGCGAAAATATGCAAAAGAACTTTTTGATGATACCTCCAAAGAATTATTATTGACTGGAGAACCTCAAGGAGAATTAGCGTTACGTACAGAGATTGCAAATTACTTATATCAATCGCGCGGCGTTATTTGCAGCCCAGAGCAAATTGTCATTGGTTCAGGTACAGAACAACTGCTCCCGATGATTTTGCGTCTTTTCAGCGAAGACACTTGCTTTGCACTCGAAAACCCTGGTTATCCGACCGTGCATCGGATGTTTTTACAACACAAACGACAGGTTTGTCCAATTGCAGTAGATGATGAAGGTATCCTTATTCATCAACTAGAAAAAACAACTGCTAATGTCGTTTATATCACGCCGTCGCATCAATTCCCTACTGGCGCTGTATTGTCTGCCACAAGGCGCGCACAAGCTTTAAATTGGGCAGCTCAAAGTCCATCACGATATATCATTGAAGATGATTATGATTCGGAATTTCGTTATACTGGAAAACCAATTCCCGCGCTACAAGCTTTAGATCGCAATGATAAAGTCATCTATATGAGTACTTTTACCAAATCATTAATGCCTTCCTTGCGAGTCGCCTATTTTGTACTACCACCTAAGCTACTTGCTACTTATAATGATGTCTTTAATTATTATTCATCTACAGTACCAAGGTTCGATCAGCACATTGTAGCCAATTTTATGCGAGATGGACATTTTTCAAAACATTTAAATCGTATGCGAAAAGTATATCGAAAAAAGCATGAGAAGCTCACGACGATATTAGAAAATTATTCTAATCAAATAAAAATCACTGGGGAGCAGGCAGGTATGCATATCTTGCTCAATGTTCAACATGAACTATCCGAGCAACAATTACAGCACAGTGCCAATGATGCAGGTATCGGTATCTATCCATTATCCGCTTATCGTCTTGATGAAAATACGGCCACACAAGCTCAATTTTTACTCGGCTTTGGCGGCATTCCTGTACACGAGATTGAATCTTCCATTGAGAAGTTAATGAATTGTTGGGCAATACAAACGAAACAACCATCTCCGTCACGATTCAAGTGACAAGATGGTTGTGCTTTTTTAATTTTCTTTTAGTTGAATGTTATAATGCTTAAACCATGTATCAATTTGCCCCAAATAGGCTAACAGTTGTGGTCCTGCCATTAATTGTCCATACCAAGGTTCTTTAAATGAACTTCCTCCAGAGTCAATTAGCTCCACTAGTTTTTGTCGTTCAAAAAATTCATGAAGAACTGAATGTTTATCGTTCATAATTTCTGTTAACCATCGTTGAACACCTGCTGTATAAACTGGATGATAGGTTTTTGGATAAGGATTTTTTTTTCGATATAATACTTCCTCTGGTAATAAATGCGACATCGCCTTGCGAAGCAAACCTTTTTCCATACCGTCTAAATTTTTCATTTCCCAAGGAATATTCCATGCGTATTCCACAAGCCGATGATCTGCAAATGGCACGCGTACCTCAAGACTCGCGCCCATACTCATCCGATCTTTTCGTTCTAGCAATGTTTGCATAAACCATACCGTGTTTAAATAAAACATTTCACGATGTTGAGCTGCGTCTGTACTTTCCCCTTCTAAATAAGGTACTTCACCAATCGTTTGTTCATAAACATGCTGCGCGTAATTTTCAACAGCTAACTTTGTACGCCATTCCTCGCGTAACATAGCTGTTCTTTCGGGTAATGAACGAATCCAAGGGAAACCAGTCGCTCTTTCTTTGAACCATGGATAACCACCGAATATTTCATCGGCACATTCCCCTGATAAAGCAACCGTAAAATCTTTTTTTATTTCTCGGCAAAACCATAGTAAGGATGAGTCAACATCAGCCATACCAGGTGCATCTCTTACAAAGACAGCTTCTTTCAACAAGTCAATTAACTGTTGTTGGCTAATTTGCTCCGCATGATGTGTTGTATCAAACGAGTCTTTCATTTTTTGTATCCAATAGGTATCCGTTGAATTTTGAAAAGCATGCGGATTAAAGAAACGTTCATTGTCCTCATAGTCGATAGAGTACGTGTGGAGTTTACCTTTCTTTTGTTGTTGAAAGCTGTTTGCCGCAATTCCAGTAATAATACTGGAATCAAGCCCTCCAGAAAGGAATGTACAAATTGGTACATCTGATACTAGCTGACGCTCAATAGCATCGGTTAGTAAATACCGTACATGGTCAATCGTTTCTTCTAATGATTCTTCATGTTTTTTACTTTGAAGTTGCCAGTATTGCCATATACGTAATCCTTCTTTTGAATACCGCATTGCGTATCCTGGTCGTAGCTCATGAATATTATGGAACAGCGACTTTCCGGGCGGTTTAGATGGTCCTACAGCCATGATTGTCGCAAGCCCTTCCCTATTAACAATTGGTTGGACTGCTGGATGTGCAAATAATGCCTTGACCTCCGAAGCAAATAGTAATCCTTCTTGTTGCTCAGTGTAATACAGAGGCTTTACACCTAGACGATCACGACACAGAAAGAGCGATGCCGTTTGTTCATCCCACACACCAAATGCAAAAATGCCATTTAGATAGTTCACACACTGTTCTTTCCACTCAATATACGCAGTTAATAATACTTCTGTATCTGACTGGGTTGTAAAGTCGTGTCCTCTTGTTTGCAGTTCTTTTCGCAATTCTTTGGTATTATACAGTTCGCCATTATATGTAATGACATATGTTACGCCATCATGTTTTTTCACCATTGGTTGCTTGCCACCTATTAAGTCAATGACCGCTAACCGTCGGTGGCCAAATGCGATATGTTCATTACACCAAATATTTTCATCATCTGGTCCCCGTTTACTTAATGTTTGCGCCATTAACTTCACAATGCTCTCGCTTGTTCGTAAATCTTTTTTAAAACTAGCCCACCCGGTAATTCCACACATTTAGCCACATCCTTTCGCCTATTAGCGTATGCACATTGACTGTAAAACGTGAAAAAAAGAACACGCTATGTTTTTTCAAACATAAACGTGTTCTTACTAGTTAGTTTTTAAAATAATCCACCAACAAAATCAGTAATGCCGCCCCATAAGTTTCCGAAGAAGTTACCGATACCTTGGAAGAATAGAGAAATACCGCTAGCACGTTCTACAGACGCTGTTGTCACGACATCAGATGTAAACTCCTTACCATCAATAAAGCCGTAATCTTTGCCTTCTGTGCGCTCTATAACGACCTTCCCTACTACTGTATCTTTCTTAACTTTAGCTTCAAGGCTTTTTTTATCTAAAACTAATTTAGGTTGATATAAATCCTTTTCAGAAGATTTCACCATAAATGAAATTGGTTCTTTCACAGCAATGGCTACTTTGTCTTCTTGCCCTTTAGTTACTTTCACAGTCTTTTGGTCTTTAAACTTATAGTTTGCTGGAATAATTTCATGTTTTGTAAATTGTGTGAAGCCATAATTAAATAACTTAGCCGTAGCATCAAAACGTGCTTTATAAGAGCCTTCTCCTTTTGCATCGACAGCTTTCATTACGACTGCGATTAAGCGTGTCCCATTGCGTTCTGCAGTACCAGTGAAGCAATGCCCTGCAAAGTTAGTAGTACCTGTTTTTAGGCCATCTACGCCTTCATATTGGAATACTAGACCTGGTAACATAAAGTTCCAGTTTGACATTTCAATCGCGTCATCTGTTCCTTCACGGAATATCTTTTTTGTTATTTTAGATGTCTCTAAAACCTTTGGATGATCTTTTAATAAATGATAGGCTAATTTTGCTACAGATTTAGCAGGCATTACATTCTCATCTTCTGGACCAGTACCTGCTGGGTGCATACCAAATAAATCAGCATTGTTAAGACCTGAAGCATTTACAAACTTATAGCCTTCAAGGCCAAGCTCTTCTGCCTTTTTGTTCATTAGTTTTAAAAACTCAGTTTCAGTACCAGCAATTGTTTCTGCAATTGCCACTGTAGCTGCATTAGCAGAGTAGATAGCCATTGCTTCATATAGTTCACGAATTGTATATGATCCGTCTCTTCGTAACGGTACATTACTTAATGCACGGTTTTGAGACATACGATACGTATAATCCGTCACATGATATTCCTGATCCCATTTCACCGTACCTGCATCAATTGCGTCCAGTAGTAGGTACTCCGTCATCATCTTCGTCATACTAGCGATACCTAGTGAAGTATCTGCATTTTGTTCATATAAAATTTTTCCTGAATCTGCGTCTATTAAAATCGCAGCATCAACCGTCAGCCCTAAATCTGTTTCTGCATTTGCTTTTGCAGGAACACCTGCAAATATACTAAATAATAGAACAGGAATTAGGAGCAAACGTAATACGGTGTTCGTTGTTTTTTTCACCTTTATTGCCCTCCAAAAAATAATCTTGTCCTCGACATTTTAACATAGATATCCTAGTAGGTGCGCAATCTATCTCATAAAAAATGCCCTCGTATCATCTTTGTAGACGATACGAGAGCATAAAAGTTGCTTGAAATATATTACATTGAATAGTTCGGTGATTCTTTTGTAATTTGAACATCATGCGGGTGTGATTCACGAAGACCTGCACCTGTCATGCGGACAAACTGAGCGTTGTCACGTAAATATTCAAGGTTAGGCGCACCACAATAACCCATACCTGCTCGAATACCACCAATCAATTGATAAACTGTATCTGCTAGAGGACCTTTATAAGGAAGTCGACCTTCAATTCCCTCTGGTACTAGTTTTTTTGCATCTTCTTGGAAATAGCGATCTTTTGAACCTTTTTCCATTGCGCCAATAGATCCCATACCACGGTAAACTTTGAAGCGACGACCTTGGAAAATTTCAGTATCTCCTGGAGATTCAGAAGTACCTGCAAGAAGTGAGCCAAGCATTACGATATTACCGCCTGCTGCAAGAGCTTTTACGATGTCTCCAGAGTATTTAATACCACCATCGGCAATAATTGTTTTACCTAATTCACGCGCTACTGTAGCACAATCATAAATGGCTGTAATTTGAGGTACACCTACACCTGCAACAACTCGTGTTGTACAAATTGATCCTGGTCCAATACCAACCTTCACTACATCTGCACCAGCTTCAAATAATGCACGTGCTCCCTCTCCAGTTGCCACGTTACCAGCAATAATTTCTAATTCTGGGTATGCTTCGCGGATAGAGCGAATTGTTTGTAGTACACCCTCTGAGTGACCGTGAGCTGTATCGATTACTACGATATCCACCTGTGCTTCAACAAGCTTCTCAATGCGAATCATTGTATCTTTAGATACACCTACAGCTGCTCCTACTAATAAACGACCATGTACATCTTTTGCAGCATTCGGGAACTCAATTACTTTTTCGATATCCTTAATTGTAATTAAACCAGTTAACTTACCTTCTTCATCTACAATAGGAAGTTTTTCGATTTTATATTGTTGAAGAATCTTTTCCGCATCCTCTAAAGTCGTTCCAACAGGAGCCGTAATCAAATCTTCTTTTGTCATTACATCTTCAATTTTTAAAGAGTAGTCAGAAATAAAACGTAAATCACGATTTGTAATAATTCCTACTAGCTTTTGGTTTTCCATACTATCCACAATTGGTACACCTGAAATTCGGTATTTACCCATTAAATGTTCAGCATCAAAAACTTGGTGAGTCGGAGTTAAGAAGAATGGGTTTGTAATAACACCATTTTCAGAACGTTTTACTTTTTCAACTTGTTCCGCTTGCTCATCTATGCCCATATTTTTATGGATAATACCGATACCACCTTGACGTGCCATAGCAATAGCCATCTTAGATTCTGTAACTGTATCCATACCTGCACTGACCATTGGAATATTTAATTTAATCTTTGGTGTAAGTTGAACTGATAAATCAACATCTTTCGGTAGTACTTCTGAATGAGCTGGTACTAATAATACATCATCAAAAGTTAAACCTTCTTTGGCAAATTTAGATTCCCACATTTTCGTAACTTCCTCCTATAGTTAAAAGAATATTAATTGTAAGATTAACAACGTGTCATGCTACTGTCAAGAAACTTATAAAAGAAAGACAATTCAGATTTTTTAGTTTGTCCAAAATTATACCTAATTATTCATTTTTAAAACCATTTTTCTATATTTAATGCTGAAATATCTCTTTTTAAAATATTTTTCTGTTAAACAGTCAGCTACCAAGAAAAAATTAAACATCCAAACATTATTGATAGAATTAATAGTTAGCATAATTATTTTCACTTATTTTTTCACACAATTTGAAAAAATAATAGCACTAATGGACTCATAAGAACGCTTACAATTTTATTGAAATCGTTTTCGAAAGCTAAAAATAGACAAAAAACAGCCAGCAATATGCTGACTGCTTTGTGTGCCTAGCGACGTCCTACTCTCACAGGGGGAAGCCCCCAACTACCATCGGCGCTAAAGAGCTTAACTTCCGTGTTCGGTATGGGAACGGGTGTGACCTCTTTGCCATCATCACTAGACAGTATTTAATTGAAAGATTGTTCTTTCAAAACTGGATAAACGGTTCATTGAATGTTTCAAACTTTTTGGTTAAGTCCTCGATCGATTAGTATTCGTCAGCTCCATGTGTCACCACACTTCCACCTCGAACCTATCTACCTCATCGTCTTTGAGGGATCTTACTTACTTGCGTAATGGGAAATCTCATCTTGAGGGGGGCTTCATGCTTAGATGCTTTCAGCACTTATCCCGTCCACACATAGCTACCCAGCGATGCCTTTGGCAAGACAACTGGTACACCAGCGGTGTGTCCATCCCGGTCCTCTCGTACTAAGGACAGCTCCTCTCAAATTTCCTACGCCCACGACGGATAGGGACCGAACTGTCTCACGACGTTCTGAACCCAGCTCGCGTACCGCTTTAATGGGCGAACAGCCCAACCCTTGGGACCGACTACAGCCCCAGGATGCGATGAGCCGACATCGAGGTGCCAAACCTCCCCGTCGATGTGGACTCTTGGGGGAGATAAGCCTGTTATCCCCGGGGTAGCTTTTATCCGTTGAGCGATGGCCCTTCCATGCGGAACCACCGGATCACTAAGCCCGTCTTTCGACCCTGCTCGACTTGTAGGTCTCGCAGTCAAGCTCCCTTGTGCCTTTACACTCTACGAATGATTTCCAACCATTCTGAGGGAACCTTTGGGCGCCTCCGTTACCTTTTAGGAGGCGACCGCCCCAGTCAAACTGTCCGCCTGACACTG
The DNA here is from genome assembly GCF_016350185.1 of Lysinibacillus sp. C5.1. Lineage (NCBI taxonomy): Bacteria > Bacillati > Bacillota > Bacilli > Caryophanales > Bacillaceae > Lysinibacillus > Lysinibacillus sp. C5.1. The sequence goes on along the minus strand of NZ_CP066226.1, from coordinate 21,088 downwards.
TCTCCTGCCCCGCTAAGGGGCATGGGTTAGAATTTCAATACAACCAGGGTAGTATCCCACCGACGCCTCCTTCGAAGCTGGCGCTCCGAGATCTCTGGCTCCTACCTATCCTGTACAAGTTGTACCAAAATTCAATATCAGGCTACAGTAAAGCTCCACGGGGTCTTTCCGTCCTGTCGCGGGTAACCTGCATCTTCACAGGTACTATAATTTCACCGAGTCTCTCGTTGAGACAGTGCCCAGATCGTTACGCCTTTCGTGCGGGTCGGAACTTACCCGACAAGGAATTTCGCTACCTTAGGACCGTTATAGTTACGGCCGCCGTTTACTGGGGCTTCAATTCGCAGCTTCGCTTGCGCTAACCACTCCTCTTAACCTTCCAGCACCGGGCAGGCGTCAGCCCCTATACGTCACCTTACGGTTTTGCAGAGACCTGTGTTTTTGCTAAACAGTCGCCTGGGCCTATTCACTGCGGCTCTCATGCGCTTGCACGCTCAAGAGCACCCCTTCTCCCGAAGTTACGGGGTCATTTTGCCGAGTTCCTTAACGAGAGTTCTCTCGCACACCTTAGGATTCTCTCCTCGACTACCTGTGTCGGTTTGCGGTACGGGCACCTCTCACCTCGATAGAGGCTTTTCTTGGCAGTGTGAAATCAGGAACTTCGTCCATACGGACTCGCCATCACAGCTCAACGTTACAGTGTGCGGATTTGCCTACACACACGCCTTACTGCTTGGACGCGCACAACCAACGGCGCGCTTACCCTATCCTACTGCGTCCCCCCATTTCTCAAACGGTGAGGAGGTGGTACAGGAATATCAACCTGTTGTCCATCGCCTACGCCTATCGGCCTCGGCTTAGGTCCCGACTAACCCTGAGCGGACGAGCCTTCCTCAGGAAACCTTAGTCATACGGTGGACGGGATTCTCACCCGTCTTTCGCTACTCATACCGGCATTCTCACTTCTAAGCGCTCCACCAGTCCTTCCGGTCTGACTTCAACGCACTTAGAACGCTCTCCTACCACTGACATCGTAGATGTCAATCCACAGCTTCGGTGAATCGTTTAGCCCCGATACATTTTCGGCGCAGCGTCACTCGACCAGTGAGCTATTACGCACTCTTTAAATGATGGCTGCTTCTAAGCCAACATCCTGGTTGTCTGTGCAACGCCACATCCTTTTCCACTTAACGATTACTTTGGGACCTTAGCTGGTGGTCTGGGCTGTTTCCCTTTTGACTACGGATCTTATCACTCGCAGTCTGACTCCCGTGTATAAATATCTGGCATTCGGAGTTTGTCTGAATTCGGTAAACCGGGATGGCCCCCTAGTCCAAACAGTGCTCTACCTCCAGTATTCTCATCACGAGGCTAGCCCTAAAGCTATTTCGGAGAGAACCAGCTATCTCCAAGTTCGATTGGAATTTCTCCGCTACCCACACCTCATCCCCGCACTTTTCAACGTGCGTGGGTTCGGGCCTCCAGTAAGTGTTACCTCACCTTCACCCTGGACATGGGTAGATCACCTGGTTTCGGGTCTACGACCACGTACTAATTCGCCCTATTCAGACTCGCTTTCGCTGCGGCTCCGCCTTCTAAAGCTTAACCTCGCACGTAATCGTAACTCGCCGGTTCATTCTACAAAAGGCACGCTATCACCCATTAACGGGCTCTAACTACTTGTAGGCACACGGTTTCAGGATCTCTTTCACTCCCCTTCCGGGGTGCTTTTCACCTTTCCCTCACGGTACTGGTTCACTATCGGTCACTAGGTAGTATTTAGCCTTGGGAGATGGTCCTCCCGGATTCCGACGGAATTTCACGTGTTCCGCCGTACTCAGGATCCACTCTGGAGGGAACGAACTTTCGACTACAGGGCTTTTACCTGCTCTGGCGGACCTTTCCAAGTCGCTTCATCTAACTCATTCCTTTGTAACTCCGTATAGAGTGTCCTACAACCCCAAGAGGCAAGCCTCTTGGTTTGGGCTCTTCCCGTTTCGCTCGCCGCTACTCAGGGAATCGATTTTTCTTTCTCTTCCTCCAGGTACTTAGATGTTTCAGTTCCCTGGGTCTGCCTTCAAGACGCTATGTATTCACGTCAAGATACTACGCGATTAAACGTAGTGGGTTCCCCCATTCGGAAATCTCCGGATCAAAGCTCACTTACAGCTCCCCGAAGCATATCGGTGTTAGTGCCGTCCTTCTTCGGCTCCTAGTGCCAAGGCATTCGCCGTGCGCCCTTAATAACTTAACCTAGTTATTAAGCCTATAAAAAACTTAAAAAAATAAATGTGTTTGTTACAATTTCAATGTCGTTTTATCCAGTTTTCAAAGAACAAGTTTTGAAGTATTTCATCGTAATGATGAACCTTCAAAACTGAACGCAAAACGTAATCTTACAAACCCGAGGTTTGTATTCCGAAAATATCCTTAGAAAGGAGGTGATCCAGCCGCACCTTCCGATACGGCTACCTTGTTACGACTTCACCCCAATCATCTATCCCACCTTCGGCGGCTGGCTCCAAAAGGTTACCTCACCGACTTCGGGTGTTACAAACTCTCGTGGTGTGACGGGCGGTGTGTACAAGGCCCGGGAACGTATTCACCGCGGCATGCTGATCCGCGATTACTAGCGATTCCGGCTTCATGTAGGCGAGTTGCAGCCTACAATCCGAACTGAGAACGACTTTATCGGATTAGCTCCCTCTCGCGAGTTGGCAACCGTTTGTATCGTCCATTGTAGCACGTGTGTAGCCCAGGTCATAAGGGGCATGATGATTTGACGTCATCCCCACCTTCCTCCGGTTTGTCACCGGCAGTCACCTTAGAGTGCCCAACTAAATGATGGCAACTAAGATCAAGGGTTGCGCTCGTTGCGGGACTTAACCCAACATCTCACGACACGAGCTGACGACAACCATGCACCACCTGTCACCGTTGTCCCCGAAGGGAAAACCATATCTCTACAGTGGTCAACGGGATGTCAAGACCTGGTAAGGTTCTTCGCGTTGCTTCGAATTAAACCACATGCTCCACCGCTTGTGCGGGCCCCCGTCAATTCCTTTGAGTTTCAGTCTTGCGACCGTACTCCCCAGGCGGAGTGCTTAATGCGTTAGCTGCAGCACTAAGGGGCGGAAACCCCCTAACACTTAGCACTCATCGTTTACGGCGTGGACTACCAGGGTATCTAATCCTGTTTGCTCCCCACGCTTTCGCGCCTCAGTGTCAGTTACAGACCAGATAGTCGCCTTCGCCACTGGTGTTCCTCCAAATCTCTACGCATTTCACCGCTACACTTGGAATTCCACTATCCTCTTCTGCACTCAAGTTTCCCAGTTTCCAATGACCCTCCACGGTTGAGCCGTGGGCTTTCACATCAGACTTAAGAAACCACCTGCGCGCGCTTTACGCCCAATAATTCCGGACAACGCTTGCCACCTACGTATTACCGCGGCTGCTGGCACGTAGTTAGCCGTGGCTTTCTAATAAGGTACCGTCAAGGTACAGCCAGTTACTACTGTACTTGTTCTTCCCTTACAACAGAGTTTTACGAACCGAAATCCTTCTTCACTCACGCGGCGTTGCTCCATCAGGCTTTCGCCCATTGTGGAAGATTCCCTACTGCTGCCTCCCGTAGGAGTCTGGGCCGTGTCTCAGTCCCAGTGTGGCCGATCACCCTCTCAGGTCGGCTACGCATCGTTGCCTTGGTGAGCCGTTACCTCACCAACTAGCTAATGCGCCGCGGGCCCATCCTATAGCGACAGCCGAAACCGTCTTTCAGTATTGTCCCATGAGGGACAAGAGATTATTCGGTATTAGCCCCGGTTTCCCGGAGTTATCCCAAACTATAGGGTAGGTTGCCCACGTGTTACTCACCCGTCCGCCGCTAACGTCAAAGGAGCAAGCTCCTTCTCTGTTCGCTCGACTTGCATGTATTAGGCACGCCGCCAGCGTTCGTCCTGAGCCAGGATCAAACTCTCCATAAAAGAAATTTGATTAGCTCAAATTGTTTTGCTGGCATCAATTTTGATGTCCAAAATTTTGTTTCGTTCACTAACAAAGTTAGCTAGTAAAAACTATATTGATTACGTTTTGCTTGTTCAGTTTTCAAGGTTCATTTGCGCTAACTGTTTTTAAAAGAGTTAACTTTTATATAATAACATGTTTCTAAAATAATGTCAAACATTTTTTTGTTTTTATTTTTTTAGTTACATGTTGTAACAGCAACTTTTATATAATAACATCTAGTTTTTGAAACGTCAACTGGTTTTATTATTTTTTTAAAAAAAACTATATTCTAAACCTCGGCCAAGTTTTTAAAAATTGAATAGTACGGTTTCTACCTATCTCTAACAACGTTTCCTTTGTCTCTTCATTTAAATCAAATTGGGTAGCACTATAATCATCTACTGGAATAAAAACAATATCCCTTTCGTGTCTTCTTGAAATATATCTTTCATCATGAGCCCCTTTCATAGTAGCAAATAACGCTTCAAATAAATTCAAGCCATTCTTTATCTCTTGTGGGCATTGTTCTTCACTACTTCTACTTAGTTTAAGACCAAGTACAGGTCGCTTTTTACGCCCTTCTTTGTCATCAAATATCCATAAAGGGAAATTACTTAGTACGCCTCCATCAACAATGACTGATTCCCCCCTTCCTGTTTTCAATGTGACTGGTTCAAAAAAGAATGGAATGCCACAACTCATACGTAATGCACAAGCAACAGAAAAATTATTGGCATCAATTTGATATTTGTGTAAATCATCTGGTAAAACAATAATTCTTCCATTCGATAAATCGGATGCTACTAATTTTAATGAACCTTTAGGTAAATCCGAAAAAGTATAAACCCCCTTATCCGCTAATTTTTGAAAAAACCATTTTTCTAATGCTTTCCCTTTATACAAACCTAAATGGTTATAAACATTTATCCATTTCATAAACGGGAATGGTAGAAATGTTTTTCGAGGATCTAATAATGAAGGTACATCTAACTCTTCAAGTATACATTCAATTTCCTTTCCACTATAACCAGCAGCAATAAAAGCAGCTAAAATCGCTCCAGCACTTGTTCCTGCAACTCGTTTAAAATGAAAATTTTCAGCTTCTAATACTTGATACGCTCCAACCAAAGCAAAGCCTTTCAATCCTCCACCAGAAAAAACCCCATCAATCCACAAAATTCCCTCTCCTTTTTTAAGTAATCGTTATATTATAGAAAATTATCAAAGTGATTAGAACTTTAAAAAATGAATTTTGTCGAACTAACGGGCTTATTAGATTGTTTACGTAATCATTAAAAATACATAATAAAAAATAGAACGCCTGCCAGCATAAATCTCAATCCTAAATAAATAAGTAATACTTCAATATCTGCATGTATTCCATTAATGTTCTCATATAGAATATTCAAACTTCCAGCTTTCAAGCCTTAAGTAACTTATTTGTTTCATAATTAAAACATGCCATACTGTCACTAGAATGCCCTTAACGGGCTTAAAAATTGCAAAAATAGTATATTGCCAGCATCTACACTTTCTAATTCTTCTTCTATTGATACTTTGTTAAAATTTAAAATGCTTGATAATGAATTATGTTTTTCCATTTTTAAAAAATAACGAGAACCTATAAAAATAATAGATTCTCGTAATTGCTCAAAATAAAAAAACAGCCAGCAATATGCTGACTGCTTTGTGTGCCTAGCGACGTCCTACTCTCACAGGGGGAAGCCCCCAACTACCATCGGCGCTAAAGAGCTTAACTTCCGTGTTCGGTATGGGAACGGGTGTGACCTCTTTGCCATCATCACTAGACAGTATTTAATTGAAAGATTGTTCTTTCAAAACTGGATAAACGGTTCATTGAATGTTTCAAACTTTTTGGTTAAGTCCTCGATCGATTAGTATTCGTCAGCTCCATGTGTCACCACACTTCCACCTCGAACCTATCTACCTCATCGTCTTTGAGGGATCTTACTTACTTGCGTAATGGGAAATCTCATCTTGAGGGGGGCTTCATGCTTAGATGCTTTCAGCACTTATCCCGTCCACACATAGCTACCCAGCGATGCCTTTGGCAAGACAACTGGTACACCAGCGGTGTGTCCATCCCGGTCCTCTCGTACTAAGGACAGCTCCTCTCAAATTTCCTACGCCCACGACGGATAGGGACCGAACTGTCTCACGACGTTCTGAACCCAGCTCGCGTACCGCTTTAATGGGCGAACAGCCCAACCCTTGGGACCGACTACAGCCCCAGGATGCGATGAGCCGACATCGAGGTGCCAAACCTCCCCGTCGATGTGGACTCTTGGGGGAGATAAGCCTGTTATCCCCGGGGTAGCTTTTATCCGTTGAGCGATGGCCCTTCCATGCGGAACCACCGGATCACTAAGCCCGTCTTTCGACCCTGCTCGACTTGTAGGTCTCGCAGTCAAGCTCCCTTGTGCCTTTACACTCTACGAATGATTTCCAACCATTCTGAGGGAACCTTTGGGCGCCTCCGTTACCTTTTAGGAGGCGACCGCCCCAGTCAAACTGTCCGCCTGACACTGTCTCCTGCCCCGCTAAGGGGCATGGGTTAGAATTTCAATACAACCAGGGTAGTATCCCACCGACGCCTCCTTCGAAGCTGGCGCTCCGAGATCTCTGGCTCCTACCTATCCTGTACAAGTTGTACCAAAATTCAATATCAGGCTACAGTAAAGCTCCACGGGGTCTTTCCGTCCTGTCGCGGGTAACCTGCATCTTCACAGGTACTATAATTTCACCGAGTCTCTCGTTGAGACAGTGCCCAGATCGTTACGCCTTTCGTGCGGGTCGGAACTTACCCGACAAGGAATTTCGCTACCTTAGGACCGTTATAGTTACGGCCGCCGTTTACTGGGGCTTCAATTCGCAGCTTCGCTTGCGCTAACCACTCCTCTTAACCTTCCAGCACCGGGCAGGCGTCAGCCCCTATACGTCACCTTACGGTTTTGCAGAGACCTGTGTTTTTGCTAAACAGTCGCCTGGGCCTATTCACTGCGGCTCTCATGCGCTTGCACGCTCAAGAGCACCCCTTCTCCCGAAGTTACGGGGTCATTTTGCCGAGTTCCTTAACGAGAGTTCTCTCGCACACCTTAGGATTCTCTCCTCGACTACCTGTGTCGGTTTGCGGTACGGGCACCTCTCACCTCGATAGAGGCTTTTCTTGGCAGTGTGAAATCAGGAACTTCGTCCATACGGACTCGCCATCACAGCTCAACGTTACAGTGTGCGGATTTGCCTACACACACGCCTTACTGCTTGGACGCGCACAACCAACGGCGCGCTTACCCTATCCTACTGCGTCCCCCCATTTCTCAAACGGTGAGGAGGTGGTACAGGAATATCAACCTGTTGTCCATCGCCTACGCCTATCGGCCTCGGCTTAGGTCCCGACTAACCCTGAGCGGACGAGCCTTCCTCAGGAAACCTTAGTCATACGGTGGACGGGATTCTCACCCGTCTTTCGCTACTCATACCGGCATTCTCACTTCTAAGCGCTCCACCAGTCCTTCCGGTCTGACTTCAACGCACTTAGAACGCTCTCCTACCACTGACATCGTAGATGTCAATCCACAGCTTCGGTGAATCGTTTAGCCCCGATACATTTTCGGCGCAGCGTCACTCGACCAGTGAGCTATTACGCACTCTTTAAATGATGGCTGCTTCTAAGCCAACATCCTGGTTGTCTGTGCAACGCCACATCCTTTTCCACTTAACGATTACTTTGGGACCTTAGCTGGTGGTCTGGGCTGTTTCCCTTTTGACTACGGATCTTATCACTCGCAGTCTGACTCCCGTGTATAAATATCTGGCATTCGGAGTTTGTCTGAATTCGGTAAACCGGGATGGCCCCCTAGTCCAAACAGTGCTCTACCTCCAGTATTCTCATCACGAGGCTAGCCCTAAAGCTATTTCGGAGAGAACCAGCTATCTCCAAGTTCGATTGGAATTTCTCCGCTACCCACACCTCATCCCCGCACTTTTCAACGTGCGTGGGTTCGGGCCTCCAGTAAGTGTTACCTCACCTTCACCCTGGACATGGGTAGATCACCTGGTTTCGGGTCTACGACCACGTACTAATTCGCCCTATTCAGACTCGCTTTCGCTGCGGCTCCGCCTTCTAAAGCTTAACCTCGCACGTAATCGTAACTCGCCGGTTCATTCTACAAAAGGCACGCTATCACCCATTAACGGGCTCTAACTACTTGTAGGCACACGGTTTCAGGATCTCTTTCACTCCCCTTCCGGGGTGCTTTTCACCTTTCCCTCACGGTACTGGTTCACTATCGGTCACTAGGTAGTATTTAGCCTTGGGAGATGGTCCTCCCGGATTCCGACGGAATTTCACGTGTTCCGCCGTACTCAGGATCCACTCTGGAGGGAACGAACTTTCGACTACAGGGCTTTTACCTGCTCTGGCGGACCTTTCCAAGTCGCTTCATCTAACTCATTCCTTTGTAACTCCGTATAGAGTGTCCTACAACCCCAAGAGGCAAGCCTCTTGGTTTGGGCTCTTCCCGTTTCGCTCGCCGCTACTCAGGGAATCGATTTTTCTT